>NZ_CP018632.1:1422500-6222500 GCF_002215215.1 Granulosicoccus antarcticus IMCC3135
AGTGGCAAGCTTAAGTGCTTAGCGGAGGCGTAGGGAAACCGAGTCTTAAATGGGCGACATAGTCGCTGGGAATAGACCCGAAACCGAGTGATCTATCCATGGCCAGGTTGAAGGTTGAGTAACATCAACTGGAGGACCGAACCCACTTATGTTGAAAAATGAGGGGATGAGCTGTGGATCGGAGTGAAAGGCTAATCAAACTCGGAGATAGCTGGTTCTCCTCGAAATCTATTTAGGTAGAGCCTCTTGTATCACTGTTGGGGGTAGAGCACTGTTATGGCTAGGGGGCCATCCCGGCTTACCAACCCATTGCAAACTCCGAATACCAACAAGTGCAATCAAGGGAGACACACAGCGGGTGCTAACGTCCGTTGTGAAGAGGGAAACAACCCAGACCGTCAGCTAAGGTCCCTAAATATTGCTCAGTGGGAAACGATGTGAGAAGGCATAGACAGCCAGGAGGTTGGCTTAGAAGCAGCCATCCTTTAAAGAAAGCGTAATAGCTCACTGGTCTAGTCGGCTTGCGCGGAAGATTTATCGGGGCTCAAGCAATATACCGAAGCTACGGGAGCTTGGAATTTATTCCAGGCTCGGTAGAGGAGCGTTCTGTAAGCCTGCGAAGGTGTGCTGTGAGGCATGCTGGAGGTATCAGAAGTGCGAATGCTGACATAAGTAACGACAATGGGAGTGAGAAACTCCCACGCCGAAAACCCAAGGTTTCCTGCTCAACGTTAATCGGAGCAGGGTTAGTCGGATCCTAAGGCGAGGCCGAAAGGCGTAGTCGATGGAAAACAGGTTAATATTCCTGTACCACTTATAACTGCGATGGGGAGACGGAGAAGGCTAGGCCAGCCGGCAGTTGGTGTCCGGTTTAAGCGAGTAGGGTGTGACCTTAGGCAAATCCGGGGTCGCTTTACCTGAGACGTGATGACGAGCTCTTTAGTGAGCGAAGTGGTTGATGCCATGCTTCCAAGAAAATCCTCTAAGCTTCAGGTTATGAGTGTCCGTACCCCAAACCGACACAGGTGGGTAAGTTGAGAATACTAAGGCGCTTGAGAGAACTCGGGTGAAGGAACTAGGCAAAATAGCACCGTAACTTCGGGAGAAGGTGCGCCCTTGTGAGTGAGTGGATTTACTCTACGAAGCTTATGAGGGCCGCAGTGACCAGGTGGCTGCGACTGTTTACTAAAAACATAGCACTCTGCAAACACGCAAGTGGACGTATAGGGTGTGACGCCTGCCCGGTGCCGGAAGGTTAATTGATGGGGTTATCTTCGGAGAAGCTCTTGATCGAAGCCCCGGTAAACGGCGGCCGTAACTATAACGGTCCTAAGGTAGCGAAATTCCTTGTCGGGTAAGTTCCGACCTGCACGAATGGCGTAACGATGGCCACACTGTCTCCACCCGAGACTCAGTGAAATTGAATTCGCGGTTAAGATGCCGTGTACCCGCGGCTAGACGGAAAGACCCCGTGAACCTTTACTACAGCTTTGCACTGAACTTTGAACCTACTTGTGTAGGATAGGTGGGAGGCGTTGAAACGTGATCGCTAGATTGCGTGGAGCCGACCTTGAAATACCACCCTGGTATGTTTGGAGTTCTAACTTAGACCCGTTATCCGGGTTGAGGACAGTGTATGGTGGGTAGTTTGACTGGGGCGGTCTCCTCCCAAAGAGTAACGGAGGAGCGCGAAGGTACCCTAAACACGGTCGGAAATCGTGTGGTTTGTGCAAAGGCATAAGGGTGCTTGACTGCGAGACAGACACGTCGAGCAGGTGCGAAAGCAGGTCTTAGTGATCCGGTGGTTCTGCATGGAAGGGCCATCGCTCAACGGATAAAAGGTACTCCGGGGATAACAGGCTGATTCCTCCCAAGAGTCCATATCGACGGAGGAGTTTGGCACCTCGATGTCGGCTCATCACATCCTGGGGCTGTAGCAGGTCCCAAGGGTATGGCTGTTCGCCATTTAAAGTGGTACGCGAGCTGGGTTTAGAACGTCGTGAGACAGTTCGGTCCCTATCTGCCGTGGGCGTTTGAGAATTGAGGGAAGCTGCTCCTAGTACGAGAGGACCGGAGTGGACGATCCCCTGGTGTTCCGGTTGTCACGCCAGTGGCATTGCCGGGTAGCTACGATCGGACAGGATAACCGCTGAAAGCATCTAAGCGGGAAGCCCCTCCCAAGATGAGTTCTCACTGAATCCTTGAGATTCCTGAAGGGCCCTTGAAGACCACAAGGTTGATAGGCAGGGTGTGGAAGCGCAGTAATGTGTGAAGCTAACCTGTACTAATTGCCCGTGAGGCTTGACCATATAACACCCAAGCAGTTGTGATACCCCTTGAGGGTACACTCGTTAATAGCGAAGCTGTTCTTGGACTGTTGTGTGCGACATAAATAGCACGACAACGATTAAACCAAGTACAATCGACTCTCCAAATTTGTTGTTTAGTAGCTAATCCAGCAATGGATGGATGCTCGACGGCACACCAGTTCTCCCGGCGACCACAGCGTTTGGGTACCACCTGATCCCATCTCGAACTCAGAAGTGAAACCATTCCGCGCCAATGATAGTGTGGGGCTTCCCCATGTGAAAGTAGGTCATCGCCGGGTTTTATTTACGTCCATCAAGGCCGTCTCTCAGGAGACGGCCTTTTTGCATTCCGGATTTGAGAAACTATCCCTTGTTTTTGTCATGAATCCGGTACAAAAACACTCACAGTAGGGTAATCGAGTGCCTGCTTACGCCTGCAGAGTTTCAACACTTGCAGCGTGTTTTTCATTTCTTGTCGAAACGCCTGGTCGACGACACTTGTCCAGATGTGCAATATGATACGGTGGCGCAGTTGATACTAATCACATCTACTAAAGAACACGCTACATGACTTCGGCTATCGTTGGAATGGATCTGGGCACTACCAATAGTGCTTGTGCTGTCTGGAAAGACGGCAAGGTGCAAATGATTCCGAACCGACTTGGAGAGATGCTGACACCCTCTGTTGTGCATATCGATAATACCGATACCGCAAGTATCGGCAAGACAGCTCGAGAAAAGCTGATCCTGCAGCCCGATGCAACTACAGCCTTGTTCAAGCGCTACATGGGTACCGATCGGGTAATCAAGCTTAACCGGAAAAAATTCACAGCTCCTGAGCTATCTGCCTTTGTTCTGCGCAGTCTCAAGGAGGATGCGGAAAACTTTCTGGGCGAGTCCGTTGAAGAAGCCGTGGTCAGTGTGCCCGCCTATTTCAGCGACGCACAGCGCAAGGCAACTGTGCAGGCAGCTGGCATGGTAGGGCTGAAAGTGGAACGTCTGATCAATGAGCCTACCGCTGCTGCGATGGCCTACGGGCTGCATAACAAACCTGAACATACACAGTTCATGGTGATTGATCTTGGCGGTGGCACCTTCGACATCTCCATCATGGAATACTTTGATGGTGTACTGGAAGTACACGCCTCGGCGGGTGATAACTTTCTTGGCGGCGAGGACTTTCTCGATATCCTTGTGCAGGAATATCTTGCTCGGTTGAATATCAGTAAGTCATCACTGAACAAGTCAGATCTGAACAAGGTCTACCAGCAGCTGGAATTGGCCAAACGTCGCTTCAATTCAGCCGATCAAGTCATTGTAGAGCCGTTCCTTAGTGATCAACATGCTCCTGTGAGCTTGAGTTCAGAGGAATTCGAGAGGCTAGTGCAGCCGCTGATGCAACGCATAAAGCGCCCGATTGAAACAGCCCTCAGAGATGCTGATCTGATGCCGACAGATCTGGATGACGTGTTGCTGGTAGGTGGGGCCACTCGGATGAAAGTTTTGCGCACAACCGTTGCCAGAATGTTCCGGCGCATGCCATCGGCCAACCTCGATCCTGATCTCGTCATTGTCATGGGAGCGGCTATTCAGGGCGGGCTGAAAGCGCGTGACGCGGCACTGGATGATGTGGTGCTGACAGACGTCTGTCCGTATTCCCTAGGTACCGGTGTGCAGAATCCAGAAGATACCAAGGGGAAGCAGGGTCTGCTGTTCGATCCGATTATAGAGCGAAACAGTGTCATACCCATTAGCCGTGAAAAGCGCTATGTCAGTGCGCGGGATAATCAACGATCTATCAATATCGACGTTTATCAAGGTGAAAGCCGCCTGGTACAGAACAATATCAAGCTAGGCGAGCTCAAGGTCAATATACCCAGGGACAAGGCAGGTAATCAGGCTGTCGATGTCAGGTTCAGCTATGACATCAACGGTTTGTTGGAAGTGGATATCGTGGTTGAATCCACTGGCAGTCGAATGAACTCAGTCATCGAGAATGCCCCCGGAACGCTAAGTGCTGAGGAGCTGGATAGCAGTTTGAAAAAACTGGCAACCATGAAATTTCATCCGCGTGACCAAGAAGAGAATCGCGCATTGATTGCCCGTGCCGAGCGACTCTACGAAGGACGTCTTGGTGACGATCGAAGAGATGTCATTACATTTCTATCGCAATTCGAATCAGCCATTGAGACGCAGGATGAAAAAATCATCGAAATTGTGCGCAGCCGATTTGTCTTGCAGATAGAAGAATACGAGGAATCGTACTTTTAATGAGTTGTTGGCAAACACTGGGCGTAAATTCAGACGCCGATAAAAAAACCATCAAACTCGCCTACGCCAAAAAGCTTAAAGCGACCCGGCCCGATGATGATCCGGAAGGCTTCATTGCTCTACATCAGGCTTATAAAGCGGCTTTGCAGGAAGCTGCTCGTGGCACTGATAACACGGCTGAAACTGTTCAGACAACAGGACCAACGCATCAGCAATCTTCGTCTGCCAGCTCATTTCGCGATGATGGTCGATTGGCAAAATACGCTGAAAAAGCAACAATAGAAGCGTCACCACCAACCGATAATGTCACCGAGAATTCGGATGAGATATTGGTAGTCAGCAGGGTTGAAGCACCTGACAATAACGATCAACCTGACTATAACGATCAAGCAAAAATCCCAGTAACCAGTGCACCGCCTGATGAAGTGCCTAGTTACGAACTACCTGAATATCAGATAAGGCTGGGTGCGGATAAGGAGAACGCTCTAGCCCACGCACATGAGTTGATTGGCGATCCGCAACGTGTGAATTTGGTTGAGGAATGGCAATATGTTGAGTCCATACCTTCCATGATCGATCTTGATTTTAGCGCCGATCTTGGCGATCTGTTATTCGAACTAGTGGTGTAACCGCTTGATAAATTCCAGTTATAGTCTAACTTCATAATAGTACTTTGCAACCTGTTGAAGTGATTGAGAATGCCTAAGCGTCATGTGGTTAAGTTGTCCGAAGAAGAGCGCCATGCTCTGGAGCAGATCTGTAAAACGGGACGCATAGCGGCGCAGAAGCGACGACATGCACAGATTTTGTTACTGGTTGATCAAGGAGAGCATGGTCCTTCGATGACCGATGCCGAGGTTGCTGAGCGAATGGAACTGACCACCCGTTGCATCGCAAAGACACGCCAGCGATGTGTGGAAGAAGGATTGGAACTGGCGCTGCAGCGTAAGAGACGCAGTCGAGAGCGAACGGCAAGATTGGATGGCGATGCGGAGGCCAGGCTAGTAAGCCTGGCTTGCAGTGATGCGCCAGAAGGCCAGGTGCGTTGGACGTTGAAGCTGTTGAGCGAGCGTCTGATTGAGCTGGAAATTGTCGAAAGCGTGGCTTATGAAACGGTGCGTCAAGTTTTAAAAAAACATCATAAAACCTTGGCAGAAACGCATGTGGTGCATAGCGCCTAAAGAGGACGCGGGGTTTGTCTGCCAGATGGAGGCTGTACTGGATGTGTATAAAAGACCTTTTGATGCAGAGTATCCTGTGGTTTGTATGGACGAGACAACCAAACAATGCACGCGTGAGGTACAAAAACCGATCCCGGCATCGCCTGGCCAAAGTGAGCGCTACGACGGAGAGTACGAGCGCAATGGAGTTGCCCACCTGATGGTGTTCTATACGCCATTGGAGAGTCGACGCACGGTGCGTATTGCCGACAATCATGCGTCGGGCGAATGGGCCGAAGGCGTCCGTGACCTGGTGGAGAATCAATACCCCCACGCGAAAAAGATCACGCTGGTTATGGACAACCTGAGCACTCATAGCGGAGCCTCCCTATACAGAACGTTCGAACCCGCCGTGGCACATGCGCTTATGCAGAAGCTTGAGTTTGTCTTTACACCCAAGCATGGCAGTTGGTTGAATATGGCTGAATGTGAGTTCAGCGTTCTGGCCAGGCAATGTTTGGATCGACGCATTGCCGACGTGCCTACGCTGACCAAGGAGATAGCCGCATGGCAGACCCATCGCAACGAGAACGCCAAGCCTGCCGACTGGCGCTTTACAACCGACGATGCTCGTATCAAACTCAAAAGGCTTTACCCGAAAGTATCATGCAGTTAACCTACTAGTATCCAGAGCGAATGTCAGCACTTTGAAAGACAACAAGCCTTTTATCAAGGAGCCTGTGTTGAACTACCTCAATGTCTATTTTCACTGGGACAAGAACTGGAAGCATTATGAAAAGCGGCATGGATACAAACAGTCAAACGCTGTGTTCATGTTTACCGGTGACAAATCCAACATTAGGTCGAAGAGGCGAGAGGTTCACGCTGCTCGACGTGCTATGGCATTCGGTATTGATATAGCGTTGCTGTTTATGCTGATGTTTGCTTTGATGGTTATGGGTATGCAGAATTCAATATCGAACATGACTTTCTCTTTCATCGCACTTTACTGGTTGGTTGGCATCCCTGTACTTGAGGCATCCAAGTGGCAGGCTTCAGTTGGCAAACGCTTGTTTGGGCTGATAGTTGTAAATGGGAATAATGAAAGAATCGGATTTGGTAGGTCCTTTGGACGCTGCTATCTGAGTTATCTAAGCCTTGTTATTATACAACTCAGCGTATTTGCCAATGCGTATGCCTGGTTCAGGTACAACGCGTTAATACATGACACTCTAAGTAAGTCATACGTATCCAGACATCGGCGTTGATGGCAGCAAGATTGAACGACGTTTTCACCTCAACTGTCAGTGGCATTCAGTCAAGCCTTATGACTCGTGCGGGCAACCAGCTGCAGCGCGCCAATCAATGTTCAGAGGCCATCTCGATGCTGATTTTTTAAAATGAGTTCATGCTCAACAATAGAGGTGGGTCGGTAACGGCCCAGCCGTAAGGGTGAAATTCGCTCATGGATGGGTGCACGATTGTCTGTGGTGGATTACTGATAGCACTAAATCACCGCTCGACCTTTCGCAGTCGCTAATAAAAGCTTACCGATAGGCTATTGACGTGCAAGACTCTGGACAAAAATGTCCAGAGTTGAGGTAGTCAGCTGAACGTCTGTTGGGAGGGGTAGCCTGATACAGCTACCCTTTGGGTCCCATGAGAAACCACACGATCAGGCCAACCACTGGCAGGAACAGGATAAAGAGTATCCAGAGAATTTTTTTCCCGGTTGTGGTTCCGCTGTTTATGATCTTCGCGATTGCCCAGATGGCGATCACCAGAAAAATGATACCTAATAGTCCTGATACTTCTAATCCCATGATGGGTCTCCAGATGGTCAATGACTACATTTTAAGGGGTTGGATCGATCTTGTCGGATGAACGGCTGTTCTGTGTAATTTCTTCATATATTTAAATATAAAAGCAAGATTTATATTTGCAATTATTTTTGTTGCTGGCATAATTAGTACTCACATGCAGATTGCTTTGTCAAAAGCCTGTCAGGAGATGCTGGGAATGAACGCCAACAATCAATTAGTGAAGGAAGCAAAGGCCAGCTCTGGTGACAAAGTTGAGCTAAAAGATGACTGGGTTCAACAATACGAGCGTGATGGTTATCTCTTTCCGCTGAAAGCGATGGACCCGGCACAAGCCTTGGAATATAGAAAGCAGATGGAATGCTTTGAAGCTTCTGTTGCGGATAAGCCCGATATGCGAAAAATGGCGCTGCTGAATGGAGCCTATCTATTGCCTTTTGTTGATGAGATAACTCGGCTGGAGTCAATTCTTGAGCCTGTCAAACAGTTATTAGGCCCGAATATCATGGTCTGGAATGCTGGCTTTTTCATCAAGGAGCCGCGCACTGAGGACTTCATTAGCTGGCATCAGGATCTGACTTATTGGGGTCTGAGTGATAGTCATGAGGTGACTGCCTGGGTTGCATTATCGCCTTCGACGATTGCAAGTGGTTGTGTGAAATTTGTAGCTGGAACACACAAACAGGACATTGTCGAACACAAGGATACTTTCGAGAAGAACAACCTGCTATCGCGTGGACAGGAGATAGCGGTAGAAGTCAAAGAGGAGGAGGCTGTCAATATCCAGCTGCAGCCCGGGGAGATGTCACTCCATCATGGGAAGGTCTTCCATGGTTCACACGCGAATACTTCCGATGATCGACGTATTGGTCTGGCTATTCGTTATATATCTACCGATATGCGCCAGACGATAGAAGAAAAAACAACGGCTAAACTGGTAGCAGGTGTCGATGAGTTTGACAATTTCAGGCAGGTTGGCAAACCACGTGGTGTATTGGATCCCGAGGATATTGCGTCATTGGAAGAGAACATGCGTATTCAACAGCAATTTCTGTATGCCGGGAGTAAAAAGTAGGAGGGCGTACTTGATCACTGAGTTGCTGATTTCAGGTGATGACTGAGTCCTGCAATAACCAGAACAACTTCGTCGCTTTGTGCTGCGAGACTCTGATGAAGTAATCCCACTTCATCACAATAACGTCGGGACAGCTCACCCATGGGAACTATGCCCATATTGGTTTCATTGGAGACTATTATCAATCGGTTTTCACAATTATCAAGGGTCTCCAGCAATGCGTTTTTTTCCTTTGCAAGGCGCTGCGTGTCTGGGTGAAGCAATAAATTGGTGATCCATAAGGTCAGGCAGTCAACGAGTATGCATTGCCCGGTGCCGATACTGGATATAGCCGAGGCGAGTGCAAGAGGCTCTTCAACCACTTGCCAGTGTGAGTTGCGATCAGCTTGATGCCGGGCTATGCGAATCTGCATTTCCGGGTCGTCTGCTGTTGCTGTAGCAATGACAGTTACCGGTGTTTCTGAGGTGCTTGCCAATTGCTCGGCGTATCGGGATTTGCCCGATTTGACGCCTCCTAGTATCAGGGTTTTCATGTGGTCAACAGGTATGCAGCAGGAATTGTGATCAATTCTACGCCAGCCTGTGTATTTCCACGTGGTTGCGTCGCTAGTCTGGAAAGCTGTTTCTAATATAATGAGTTACCATTGTAGTTTGCCAAAACCGGATCAGAATCAATGTCAAACGTAGCATTTTTGGGCCTGGGTGTGATGGGATACCCTATGGCGGGATTTCTGCAGAAAGCAGGGCACTCGGTTACCGTTTACAACCGGACTGCTGAAAAGGCGCAGCGTTGGGTTGCCGAGTTTGGCGGTTCAGCTGCAGTAACTCCCAGGGAAGCGGCAGAGGGTGCAGAGTTTGTGCTTACCTGTGTGGGTAATGATGACGATCTGCGTTCTGTGGTTCTTGGCGAAAACGGTGTATTCGCTGGCATGGCCAGCGGTAGTGTTTTCATTGACCACACAACGGCATCGGCGCAGGTTGCACGTGAGTTGGCGATTGCAGGAAGCGAGAAGGGAATTGGCTTTGTTGACGCGCCGGTCTCAGGCGGTCAGGCTGGCGCTGAAAGTGGGCAATTGGCCATTATGTGTGGCGGCTCTCAGGCAGATTTTGATCGAGCGCAGCCCGTCATGGATGTCTATGCAAAAGCCATAGAGCTTTTTGGAGAGGCGGGTGCAGGCCAGATAACCAAAATGTGTAATCAGATTTGCATTGCGGGTCTGGTGCAGGGAATGTCGGAAGCCATTAATTTTGCTGAGAAATCAGGCCTGGATGCCAAACAGATGGCAAACCTGGTAGCTAAGGGGGCCGGTGGTTCATGGCAGCTGACGAATCGTGCCGAGACCATGGTTGACGACAAGTTTGACTACGGTTTTGCGGTCGACTGGATGCGCAAGGATCTGGGTATTGCCCTGGCTGAGGCCAAGCAGATTGGTGCTTCATTGCCTGTCACTGCAGTGGTCGACCAGTTCTATGCCGATGTTCAGCAAATGGGTGGTGGGCGTTGGGATACTTCCAGCCTCATCAAGCGTCTGCGACACTTTCAGAAGGACTGATTTACAAACAAGACGTGTAAGGCAACGTCTGCATACAAGCGTTCAAATCAAGCAAGCGAGTCTCTGGACATGAGTAAACAAGCGGTCGAACTACTATATGGGCGTGGAACGCTGGCGCTCGCCTTGCCTGACAATGCCGAGGCCACTGTTATCAGTAAGCCACCTTTTCCAGAGGCAGCTTCTGCGGCAGAGGTGTTCGCTCAGGCCATGGCCAATCCCGTTGATTGTGCCTCACTTGAGCAGCTGAGCAAGGGCTGCAAAAGTGCCTGCATTCTCATTTGCGACATTACGCGGCCGGTGCCCAATCACGTCTTTTTGCAACCGATGATCAGAACGATGATGGATAACGGCATAGCGGCCGACAACATTACCGTGCTGATTGCAACGGGACTGCACCGTCCGAATGAAGGGGACGAGCTGGCTGAGCTGGTTGGTGATCCCTGGGTGCTGGATACCGTCAAGGTGGTCAATCATTTCGCTCTGAACGAAGATGATCATGTCAATCTGGGCAAGACAGCTACCCGTGGAACGCCGGTCGGTATCGACCGGCGTTTCGTGGATGCCGACCTTAAAATTGCCACGGGTCTGGTTGAACCTCACTTCATGGCCGGGTACTCCGGAGGTCGTAAAGTCATCGCTCCGGGAATTGCCCACCACGAAACCATACGTACTTTTCACAGTGCTCGCTTCATGGAGGATCCAGCAGCGACTCAGTGCAACCTTGAACATAATCCTCTGCATGAAGAGCAGCTGGAAATCGTTGAAATGCTGGGTGATGTCTACGCATTGAATACCATCATCGACGAGGATCGTCGACTGGTCTATGCAACCTTTGGCGAAGTCATTGCCAGCCATCTCAAGGCCGTAGAGTTTGTACGCGGTTTTACTGAGATTGCCGTAGGACGAAAGTTTCATACGGTAGTCACCTCTTCGGCCGGCTACCCGCTGGACCAGACCTACTACCAAACGGTCAAGGGCATGGTCACGCCTCTGGATATTCTGGAGCCAGGCGGTACTCTGATCATAGCTTCAGAGTGTGCCGAAGGAATCGGTTCACAGCATTACCGAGAAGCTCAGGGGCGTCTGGTCTCAATGGGCCCGGATGCCTTTCTGGAGACCTTGCTGGCCAAGCAGCTGGCGGATGTGGACGAATGGCAGACTGAGATGCAATTGAAGCCGATGCGTACCGGCTCTGTGTGT
Source organism: Granulosicoccus antarcticus IMCC3135 (assembly GCF_002215215.1). Taxonomy (NCBI): domain Bacteria; kingdom Pseudomonadati; phylum Pseudomonadota; class Gammaproteobacteria; order Chromatiales; family Granulosicoccaceae; genus Granulosicoccus; species Granulosicoccus antarcticus. The sequence continues at coordinate 1,433,889 of NZ_CP018632.1, forward strand.
TTGTACACCACAGGTCTGTCGGATGAAGATCACGCGTTGACAGGCGTGGAAAGAATCAATGACCTGACAGCGGCAATCGCAAGAAGCATGGCTGAGCATGGGGATACGGCTGTTGCCATTATCCCGGAAGGTCCATACGTCGTTCCTGTCGTCAGTACGGCCCGGGCGTAATTTTCTCTGATGAGTTTTAGACCTCGAATAGCTGGAGACGACCGGGTATGAGTGCATATGCCGAAGATGCTCGATCCGGGCATATACATATGGAACCCGTTGGTGGCGTGGCCGGAGACATGTTCGTGGCCGCCATGATGGACCTGTTTCCCGAGCATGCCGATGCTTGCTGGCAGGACCTTGTCGATTGTGGCGTAATGCAACACGTCAGTGTCACTCTGGAGTCCGGTTTGAGTAACGGGCTGGCGGTCAAACGCTTGCAGGTCAAGCTGCAGCAGAAACCGGCCAAACGCACTGGCAATTTCAAGGATTTGCGAGCCTGGCTGGAGGCGAGTGCTTTGCAAGCATCGGTTAAATTGCGTGCCCAGGCCATCTTGCATCTGCTTGCCGAAGCCGAGGCATTTGTGCATGGTGTCGATATAGAACGAGTGCACTTCCATGAAGTGGCGGACTGGGATTCAATTGTCGATGTAGTGGCTGCGGCCAGCATGATTGAGCGATCAGGTGTTGCCAGCTGGAGCTGTGCGCCTCTGCCGCTGGGTTCAGGACTGGTGCAAACAGAACATGGGAAGCTCCCTATACCTGCGCCAGCAACGGCCTGGTTGCTGAGAGAGCTACCGGTCTGGGATGATGGCGAGCCAGGAGAGCGAGTGACGCCAACCGGCGCTGCCATTGTTCGTCACGTGTTGAGTACCGCTAATGATCAACAGCCATTGCAGTCGCAAGCCAGGCCTCCAATTGGTACGCTGGTATCGATAGGTTGTGGGGCAGGACAAAGGGATCTGCAACAACGGCCGAACGTGGTGCGTTGCCTGCTCATCAGTACCGAAAAAGCAAATGCACCATCGTTGTCTGTTCAGGATTTGCCGCTTGCCGAGCTTGGTGCCGGACAGCTTATCGATGAAATAATGCAGCTGTCCTTCGATATTGATGACATGACACCCGAAGAATTGTCAGTCTCTCTGGAGTATCTGCGCCAGGAATCGGGTGTTCTGGATGCCAGCTTTCAATTGGGAATGGGCAAAAAGGGACGGGCAATGTTTGCCGTTACCATCTTGTGCCGGATTGCCGATGAACCTGCGGTCAGCGATCGCTGTCTGGAGGAAACCACAACACTGGGTATGCGTGTCCAGAAATTACAGCGACGCACCTTGCAGCGGCAACATCACACAGTTTCAGGAACACAGAACAAGGCTGGAATCAAGACAGCGAGGCGACCAGACGGTGTCGTAACAGCCAAGGTTGAGAGTGATGATCTTGTGCCTACCCGTGGACTTCAGGCGCGGCGACGACTCGCGCAAGAGCTTCGGGCGCCGTTCGAATCGTGAGTATGGAGACAGCACAGCAAGGGGCTGGCGAGGCAGCCATGCTGGCGGCAATGGCGCGTTTAGAAGCACAGCTGATCGATTATCCGCGCTTGGCTGTGGCGCTGAGTGGTGGTGTCGATAGCATGACTCTGGCTGCCGTTGCCTACCGTGTTCTGGGTGACAAGCTCATGCTGGTACATGCGGTGTCGCCTGCAGTGCCACTGGAGGCCAGCGATCGAGTACGGGAGCACTCGCAGCGGCTGGGTTGGCCTCTTACCATCGTCGATGCAGGTGAATTTTCCGATGAGCGCTATCGTAACAACCCGGTTAATCGCTGCTATTACTGCAAGACCAATCTTTATACACGCCTGCGACAGGTCTGGGATGGGCCGGTTGCCAGTGGTGCGAACCTTGATGATCTTGGCGACTATCGGCCTGGTCTGCTGGCGGCCAGTGAAAAAGCGGTGGTGCATCCCCTGGTCGAGGCCGCTATCGACAAGCAGATGGTACGAGCCATTGCACGCCATCTCCAGCTTGATGATGTTGCCGAACTTCCCGCTCAACCTTGTCTGTCGAGTCGAGTGGAGACTGGCCTGGTAATCAATGCCACTGATTTGCTGTTCGTGCATCGTATCGAACGCTATCTGACAGAGATGCTCGGCCCTGGCGATGTGCGCTGTAGAATAACGGCTGCCGGTGTGCGTATCGAAGTCCCCGAAGATATCAGAGAGCTTCATTCAGATCAGTGGAGCGCTGTGTGCGTCGAGCTGGAGCAACGCATTGCCAATGATGGTCGCAGCTTTGCAGGCTATGACAGCTATCGCAGGGGTAGTGCCTTTGTGCACAAGCCGGGTGATCTGTGAAGCTGTTCCACGAACTGCAGGGAGTCGAATTAGAGTGTCTGGACAATTTTCATGAGCGATGATGTGCGGTTTGACTGGCAACGAAAAACCAGGACCGGTGTGCCGGAGGTGGTACTTGCTCAGAACAAGACAGTTGAACAGCTTGTAGGGATCGCGCAGCAATGTATCGAGCGCAAGCATCGCGTCTTCATGACCCGCGTGAGTCCAGACAAAGCGGCTGCAATGGCCGGCTTGATTCCGCAACACATACAGTTTCATGCAGAATCCGGCACTGTGTACATTGGTGAAATACCGATAGGTGTTGATTTGATCGACGTTGGTGATCCGAACAGTGAGCCAGATACGGATGCAGTGTCAGTAGTGCCACGAACTCGTATTGCCATCGTTGCTGCCGGCACCTCCGACGTCCCGGTGGTGGCTGAAATCGAGCAGACCTTGCTGTACCTGGGGGAGCGTTCTACGCGCTATGTAGATGTTGGGGTTGCAGGTTTGTGGCGCTTGTGTGATCTGGCTGACGAGTTGTCTTCGTATCCGCTACTGATCGCGGTTGCGGGGATGGAAGGTGCACTTTTCAGTGTACTGGCAGGCTTGGTTCCTTCGCCTGTCATCGCTGTTCCGGTGTCGGTCGGTTATGGTGTTGGTGAAGGTGGGCATGTTGCCCTCAACTCTGCATTGAGCAGCTGCGTGCCGGGTATTGCTGTTGTCAATATCGACAATGGTTTTGGTGCTGCTGCCCTGGCGGTCAAGATGCTGGGCAGTGCCAGATGATTTGGATCACTCTGATCCAATTGTGCGAATAGCAGGCGCATGAGCGTTTTTGATCTCTTGGCGGAGCGTCGCTACGAGGAATGGCTAAAGAAGGTGCCGGCCAGCGATTACCAAGCTAAGAAGCTGGGCTCACCCCCATTTTGTAGCTCAGGATTTTCGAGACGCAGGACTGGAACGCGCTATCAGCACGCCTAGCAGGGCCATGGCAAATCCGACTATCTGCATGCTAACCAGCGCTTCATCGTACAGCCACCATGAAATGATTGCAGCGAGTGGAGGAACCAGTAATAGCAGGCTGCTGGCCCGAGTTGCACTACCACTTCTGATCAACCAGGTCAGCAGTGTGAACCCACCGATTGACAGCACAAGTACGGCATAGCCCAGGTAGCCCAGGGCAGGGGCCGTCAGTGGGAATTGCCAATGACCCAGCATGCTGTTCATGATGAGCATGACCATGGCGGCACCTAGTGTCTGGAACGTGATGGCGCTAAGTAGTGGTACGGATACGATCGAGGATTTTTGCAGCAGAGATCCCGCGGTTATGGCGCTCACACTAAGCAATGACGCAGCGATCACCCAGATACTGATAGAGGAGGACGGCATGGTATTGCTCAGACCCGGTGATATCGCCAGTGCAACCCCGGTGACTCCGATCAGCAAGCCGGTAATGGTACGTCGGCTGATCTTCTCGTTGAGAAAGTACCAGGCAAGTACCGCGGTCAGTGGAGGTTGTAGAGCTCCGATCAGGGACATGATGCCCGCTTCCAGACCCTGAGAGACGGCCCAGAAACCCGGACCGAGATAAAACCCTTGCATCAGGGCTCCTATGCCGATCAATCGCCAGCGATCCTGCCAGGTGGGCAGGGGTGTGCGCAAGATCAGCATGGCCAGGGCGAATATCAGCAAAACGCTGATAAAGCGTGCCAGCAGAAACAGATAGGGGTCGATCAGACCGCTGATGCCACGCGCAACCACGAACCCGGTGGCCCAGATAAGGACGAACAACCAGGCAGCAATGCCTGCAATGATGGATTGTTGCGGCACTAATGTTGTCCTGAGGAAGGTTGATCCAAGGTCAGCTCACGATGGATGGTAGTCGAGCAGCGGGTGGGGTGTTCCGGCTGCGGGTAGAGGTGACTTTGCCATCAATGATGGTCATACCGATGCCAGGCAGATTTCCCTGATGGATGCTTTCGAGCATATCGGCACCCGGTGAGTGCTGAGCTTGATCCAGAATGATGAAATCCGCCGCCATGCCGATTTCGATGATGCCGGTGTCGAGTTCCCGCATTCGGGCTGTATTGCCGGTAGCAAAGCAGAAAGCAATTTCCGCCGGTACATTGCCCAGGCTGGAGAGCATGGCAATCATTCGCAAAATGCCCAGCGGTTGGACACCGGATCCGGCGGGAGAATCTGTGCCGAGTATGACGCGTTCGGATTGCTCGATTTCAAAGGCGGTGCGCATGGCGAGCAGTCCAGCTCGTTCATTGCCATTGTGGACGATTTCTATACCACGACGGCAGCCCTCACACAGACAGATTATCTGATCGTCCGGTAGGGCTGTATGGCCACCGTTGATATGACCGATGATGTCGGCATCGGCTTCGAGCACGATATCCTTGTCGATCAGGCCAGAGCCAGGTATGGAAGGCCCGCCGGTATGAATGGTGGATTGCATACCGTACTTTCTGGCCCATTTGACCATCTGGGCAGCTGTTTCTCCGGCCTTTACCGAGCCCAGCCCGACTTCGCCAAGCAATTTGACCCCGGCTTCAGACAGTTCCTTGAAGTCGTGTTCTTCCATACCTTCTTCCAGTATGGGAGCTCCTGCGTGCATCTTTACACCCGATGGGCGAAAGTTCTCATACCAGCGTTGCGAGGCAATAGCCATGGCTTTCAGGCCGACAATATCTTTTGGCCTGCCTGGCAGGTGAACCTCGCCTGCGGAAATCATGGTAGTGACGCCCCCGTGCAGACAGGAGTCAATCCAGTTGATCTGTTGCTGGCGTGGTGTGTAGTCGCCGATAACCGGATGTACGTGGCTGTCTATCAGTCCAGGGGCTAACCATGTATCGGCAGCATCCACGACGATAGTCGCCTGCTCGGTGTCCATGTCACGTTCATAACCGATTTCACTGATTCTGCCATCAATGGCGATCACGCAATCTCCGTCCAGTAGCGGAGCCTCAAGCTTGCCAGAGAGGATGCGTCCGATATGACGGATGACCAGTTTGTGCTGAGTGTCAGTCATGGTGCTTGCTCTTTTATTACTTCAAATAAGGGGTGGATGAATTGATTTCAAGTTCTAAACGGTTGATCTATGAGTTTGTGAAGAGCTTATATTTTCTGCATTTTTTTCAATAACTGTATCAACTGGACAGTCTCACTGGTATCCAGTTGGCACAGTGTCTGACGGGTAGTTTCCCTGGCAATGGGTATTGCGGCAGCGACGGCAGAACGACCTGAAGAGCTGAGTGAGATGCGCAGTCGACGTTTGTCTTTGATGTCCGTACGCGTTTGTATCAGCTTCTTTCTGGCAAGTCTGTCGATTACCCCATTTGTAGTGGCAGCATCAATTCCGACACGACGGCCTAATTCATTTTGCGAAATATCGTCTTCTCTTTCAAGTCGAATAAGAACAGCAAACTGAGTAGGGGTCAGGTCTGGCATATTGTCGTTGAATATTTCCAGGTGCCGTTGGTTTGCCAGGCGCAAGAGGTAGCCGACTTGTTCATCAAGTAGATATTCTTCCACAGCTTCACTTGCCAGTAGAGGGGGGCTGGCAGGAACATCTGTGCTCTGGACGACTCGCTCAGAAGTCTCAGTCTCTGCGACTTCGGGTAGTGGTATTGTCAACTCTGGATTCATAAACAGGCTTGACCTTCTCCAAGGATGCGGTATAACTGTTCGCACACGAACAACCTGCCACCGAGAATACCTGCTGTCGGGCTGTTACGCAAAGCACGTTTTTATAAGATTTTTGATCGATATGACCTGTGGAGTGTTGCTGTAATGCCAGACGTCGTCATTCGCAAGTTCGGTTTGAGCGTGGAAGAGGTATTTCACGAAGGTGGTGAGCCCTCGCCAACGCCACTGGTGCGCGCTGCTGCCATGGCCGTTATCCAGAATCCCTTTGCAGGTCGCTATGAGCCTGATATAGAAGGTTTTATGGATGATCTGAAGCCACTTGGAATACAGTTGGCAGAACGCCTTGTTGCAACGCTTGGCGGTGTTGAAAATGTGCAGGGTTACGGCAAAGGCGCTATTGTCGGCGGAGCTGGAGAGCTGGAACATGGGGCCTTGTGGCATGTGCCGGGTGGCTACGCCATGCGTGAAGTTCTGGGTAATGCCATGGCTATTGTGCCTTCAACCAAGAAGGTAGGAGCTCCGGGAACCCGTCTGGACGTGCCTGTCACGCATATCAATGCCTCTTACGTCAGAAGCCATTTTGATGCCATGGAAGTGGGCATGAATGACTCCCCCCGTGCCAATGAATTGCTATTGGTTCTGGTCATGACATCGGGTCCTCGTATCCACGCTCGAGTCGGTGGTTTGAAGGCCGATGCGATCCTGGGAAAGGATGGTTTGCGCTAATATGGTGCATTCAACCGGGCCGCAAGCCTGGTTGCTGCCAGCAGGCTTGCGATCACACGATATTTCGTTGAAAGGTCCGGCCAGAGTCAACTCTGGCACCCCCCGTCTGCATTTGCAACATGGGCCTATCGATGTGATTATTGAGGCCGTTGGCAGAGCGGACGAAGTCGAAAAATCTTATCAACAAGCGGGTCAGGCTTTTTCTTCGGTACTGGATGTGCTTGTTGCACAATTGGCTCTGCTCAGGCAGACAATATCCGATGAGTATGAAACAGATCGATTCAGCGGTGATATTGCCAGGCGAATGTTCCGTGCCGCCGAACCGTTTCGTGACTATTGGGTAACGCCCATGATAGCCGTGGCGGGTGCCGTTGCTGATCACCTGCTTGCAGCAATGAGGACAGGTCGTGAGCTTGATCGGATACAAGTTAACAATGGCGGTGACATCGCTCTGTACTTGTCACCGGATTCTACTTGTCGCATTGGTATTTGCACATCGACAAGTTCAACGCAACATGCAGATGTCATCAGCCTGCATGCAGACTCTGGCATTGGCGGTGTTGCGACCAGCGGCTGGCAAGGGCGTAGTTATTCACTTGGCATTGCAGATGCTGTCACCGTGCTGGCTGACGACGCTGCCAGTGCCGATGCGGCGGCAACCTTGATAGCCAACGCCATTGACCTTCCTGATTCGAGCAAAGTTCGCCGGGTTGCCGCAAACTGTCTATCGCCCGATTCTGATCTGGGAGAACGTCTGGTAACCATCGCTGTCGAGCGCTTGTGTGCCGCAGAAAAGCAGAGCGCGTTGCAGACTGGCTGTACCTGCGCTCGACAGTTGCTGGAACGGGGTCTGATAGCCGGTGCCTACCTGAATTTGCAGGGAAGCTCTCGGGTAGTTGGCGCAACGTTTGATGACATCAATCTGACACTAGCGAGTACAGGAATATGAGTACAGTACGAATCCGCAAACTGGTCACTTTTCTGGATGAAACCCATAGTGAAATGGGTAAAGCCATCAATCCGCCAACACGTCGTGCAGCGGCGGTAGCTGTTATAGAAAATCCGTTTGCATCGCGTTATGTCGAAGACCTTGAAGCGTTGATGGTCATCGGTGAAGAGTTGGGTGAATTACTGGGTAAGCGCTGTGTCGAATTGCTTGGCATTGAGCCTGCCCAGGCTCAGAGTTATGGCAAGGCTGCCATGGTTGGAGAGCATGGAGAATTGGAGCACGCTGCGGCCATACTGCATCCGCGGCTGGGCAAACCATTACGAGCTGCTGTAGAAAAAGGTGCGGCTCTGGTTGCCTCAAGCAAGAAAATGGGTTCCATGGGCCAAGTGCTGGATGTGCCGCTTGGACACAAGGAAGCGGCTTATGTGCGATCACATTTTGATGGGATGGAAGTGCGAATCAACGATGCCCCCAGAGCTGATGAAATCATGGTGGCGGTGGCAGTGACAGATTTAGGCAGACCGCTGCCAAGGGTGGGCGGCTTGAGGCATGAAGAGGCTGAAGGCAAGGACGGCTTGCGCTGAACGATATATTTTTGCAACAGAGCCCGACACATTAGTTGGGCTGCGGAGAGAAGATGATGAAAAAAGTGAACAGGCGAGTAGCTGTGGCAACTTTGGCGAGTCTCGCCGTTACTGCAATACTGGGTACCAGTGGTACAGCGATGGCGGCTGATGCCATAAAGATTGGCGAGATCAACCATTACAAGCGTATGGCGGCCTTTGCAGAGCCTTACAAAAATGGAATCGAACTGGCCTTGTCAGAAATCAATGAGTCTGGTGGCGTCATCGATCGACCTCTGGAATTTATTTATCGGGATGATCAGGGTAAGCCGGGGGAGGCCATCAAGATCGCCGAAGAGCTGGTGAATCGTGAAGGCGTGGCGATGATCACAGGTTCGATTCTGAGTAATGTCGGGCTGGCACTGTCCTCATTTGCCGCAGAGAAGAAGGTGCTCTATCTGGCTGCAGAGCCATTGGCTGACGGTCTGGTCTGGGAGAACGGTAATGACTACACGTTCAGGTTGCGAACTTCAACCTTCATGCAGGCATCCATGCTGGCGGAAGAAGCAGCCAAGACAGACGCCATCAAATACGCAACCATTGCACCGAACTACGCTTATGGCAAAGATGCCGTTGCCGCCTTCAAGAAGGCCCTGCTGGCTCTGAAACCAGAAGTGGAGTTCGTGACCGAGCAATGGCCAGCGTTGTTCAAGATTGATGCAGGTGCCGAGGCTCAGGCAATTGAACGTGCCAAACCCGATGCGATCTATAACGTCACCTTCGGTAGTGATGTTGCCAAGTTTGTACGCGAAGGTACGACGCGTGGACTTTTTGATGGCCGTCAGGTCTATGGATTGTTGACCGGCGAGCCTGAGTATCTGGAGCCTATGGGTGATGAGGCGCCGGAGGGTTGGGTCGTGACCGGTTACCCCTGGTATGACTTTGAAGAGGGTCGTAACAAAGACTTCGTTGATGCGTATCAGGAAGAATACGGTGAGAGCCCCAAGCTGGGTTCACTGGTCGGATATCTGACTGTCCAGTCCATAGCTGCCGCCATTGATCGGGCAGGGTCTACCGACACTGAAGCATTGCGCGAGGCATTTCTGGGTCTGGAAGTGGATACACCGGTCGGCAAGATTGTCTACCGTGAGCAGGATCATCAATCCACCATGGGTGCCTTTATCGGAAAAACCACTGTACGTGATGGTGAGGGAGTCATGGTGGAGTGGAGCTATAAGGATGGCGCCAACTACCTGCCGTCTGATGAAGAGGTCGCCAAGCTGCGACCGGCTAGTCAGTAATTATATCGATCTGAACGACTCGCCTTCATTCAACGCATATAGATAGCTATTTCATGGGATTGTTCATTGCTCAATTGCTGACAGGGCTTGCCAATGCAGCAACGCTTTTTCTGGTTGCCTCCGGGCTGTCGCTGATTTTTGGCGTCACCCGGATTGTCAATTTCGCACATGGTTCCTTTTATATGCTTGGTGCATATATGGGCTATACGTTGATGCAGGTGTTACCCGGGGCCATCGGGTTCTGGGCGTCGGTTCTACTCAGTGGGGTGATTGTCGGCTTGATTGGTGTTGTGGTCGAGATGCTGGTGTTGCGTCCTGTCTATAAAGCACCGGAACTGTTTCAACTCGTAGCAACTTTTGGCGTGATACTGGTCATCCAGGATCTGGCGTTGATGGTCTGGGGCGCTGAGGACTTGTTGGGTCCTCGCGCTCCAGGGCTCAAGGGGATCATACGAGTCATGGGTGAGCCGGTGCCACTATATGACCTTGCTCTGATAGCCATCACACCATTCGTACTTTTTGCACTCTGGTACCTCATTTCCAGAACACGTGTGGGAATACTGGTGCGAGCTGCAACGCAGGATCGGGAAATGGTAGCGGCTCTGGGTGTTAATCAATCCTGGTTGTTCACCGGTGTGTTTTTCCTGGGGGCTGGACTTGCAGGGTTGGGTGGTGCCATTCAGTTACCCAAGGGCGGCGCGGACTTGCTCATGGACTTCAATATTCTTGCCGCCATTTTTGTCGTGGTTGTTATTGGCGGCATGGGTTCGTTGCCGGGCGCCTATATCGCCGCCGTGCTGATTTCCGTACTGAACGTGTTTGGTGTGTCCTACCTTCCGCAAAGCACGTTGGTACTGATGTATGTGGTCATGGCTATTGTCCTGACCGTTCGGCCCTATGGTTTGCTGGGACGAGAAGAGGTGGTGGGTGAGCATGGACAGGTAGGCGAACCGGAAAGGCCGATCAAACCGGCTGGTAATGGCATGCGGCTCTTGGTTGTTGCGTTATTGCTGGGATTAATGGCGTTGCCAATGGCTGGTTCGCATTTTCTGCTTATCCTGAGCACCGATATCATTATATTTTGCCTGTTTGCTGCAAGCCTGCACTTTTTGCTGGGGTTGGGCGGGCTGGTATCGTTCGGGCATGCCGCCTATTTTGGTGGGGGCGCCTATGTTGCCGGCTTGCTGGTTTCGCAAGCCAATGCACCGATGGAGCTGGCGTTTCTACTAGCCCCCATCGGGGCTGCAATGGGCGCGTTCATTATCGGCTGGCTGTGTCTGCGACTGACCGGTGTGTACTTTGCGATGCTGACGCTGGCAATGGCCCAGCTGCTCTGGTCACTGGTCTTTCAGTGGGATGAATTTACCGGTGGTGATGACGGATTGGTGGATATCTGGCCAGCAGCCTGGTTGTCTGAAACGAATAGCTATTTCTATTTCACGGTGGTTGTTGGTGTTGGTGGAATCATCCTGCTTCGACATATTGCTCATACACCGTTCGGCTACGCATTGCGCGCTTCTCGGGATTCACAGCGCCAGGCAGAAGCAACGGGTATCGACACCAAACGCATACAGTGGATGGCATTCACGCTGGCCGGCGGTATGGCCGGACTTGCAGGTGCGTTGTTCATATTCTCTAAAGGTAGCGTATTTCCTAATGAACTGGAGATTGCAAAATCATTTGATGGCCTGATTGTCGTCTTTCTGGGAGGTGTCAAAACCTTGTCCGGGGGTGTGGTTGGTGCTGCATCGCTCGAACTGGTCAAGGACTATCTGACTCGTTTCGAATACTGGCGACTGGCATTGGGTCTGCTGATCATCTTTGTGGTCGTCCTCGCACCTAATGGCATCGTGGGATCGTTACGCAAGCTCTATGAAAGAGTGCGAGGAGAGTCTGGTGATAGCGCAATGCCGGGGACAGACAATCTGGCTGCTGAGTCTGTAAGCACCGTCAACAAGGCGAAAAATTCATGAACAAGCCTGCTGCGACTCTGGCGGTACAGGGCCTGAGTAAATCCTTTGGTGGCGTGCATGCGGTCACTGATGTCAGTTTCGAGGTCGACAAGGGGGAATTGCTGGCCTTGATTGGTCCCAATGGTGCGGGCAAGACCACTTGCTTCAATATGCTGATGGGACAGCTCAAGCCGACCAGCGGTCTTGTTTATCTGAACGGCGAAAAGATAACCGGTATGCGGCCACGCAAGATCTGGCGCAAGGGGGTGGGGCGCACATTTCAGATTACGGGAACCTACCAGTCCATGACCGTGATCGAAAATATTCAGATGGCCTTGATTTCCCATCACAAACGATTGCTGTCCATCAAACCTTATGCGACACGTCTTTATCGTGATGAAGCCATGAGCCTGTTAGAGCTTGTAGGCATGCCTGAGCAGGCTGAGCGGGCTTGCGCGATTCTGGCTTACGGTGATCTGAAGCGACTTGAACTGGCCATCGCACTGTGCCACAACCCGACACTGCTACTAATGGATGAACCTACAGCCGGCATGGCGCCCCGAGAGCGAATCCGTCTGATGCAATTGACTGCGGATATTGTCAGCGAGCGCGGTATCAGTGTGTTGTTTACCGAACACGATATGGACGTTGTCTTTGCCCATGCGCACCGGATAATGGTACTCAATCGTGGTGAGCTGATTGCCAACGGTACAGTTGAGCAGATTCGCAATGACCCCATGGTGCAGGAAGTCTACCTGGGGGGCGGTAGTGTTTTCGCCAAGGGGGAGGCACATGCTTGAATTGAATGGCGTAAACAGCTTCTATGGCAAGGCTCACATTCTGCGCGATCTGAGTTTTTCCATTGATGCTGGCGAAGTGGTCTCCTTGTTGGGGCGTAATGGTGCGGGCAAGACAACGACCGTGAAATCGATCATGCAGCTGGTGCGGCCAGCCAGTGGTTCGATCAGGTTTCAGGGGGATGAACTGACCCGTTTACCGACTCATCGCGTTGCCAAACTGGGCATCGGTTATGTGCCGGAAGAGCGTCGGATATTCACCGATCTGACCATCAGTGAAAACCTTGAAGTCGGTCGTCAGCCGACACGTGCTGGTGTCTTTGAATGGACAGAGGAAATCCTGTTCGAGCTTTTTCCCAACCTGGCAGAGCGTCGGTCCAATCGTGGCAAGGCACTCTCGGGGGGGAGCAGCAGATGTTGTCGATTGCGCGAACGCTGATGGGTAATCCAAGGCTGCTGTTGCTGGATGAACCCAGTGAGGGTATTGCACCTGTCATTGTCGAGCAGATGGCGCATATGATTCTGAAATTGAAGGCAGAAGGGCTACCGGTTCTGTTGTCCGAACAAAATCTGCACTTTGCCAGGCTGGTTTCTGACAGAGCTGTGATCATTGAAGGCGGGTTGAAGAAGTTTGATGGCACATTTGCCGAGCTTGAGGCCCAGCCTGAAATTCGCGATGCCTATCTATCAGTCTGAAGCCATTGAGCTGGCTTCGATGCGGATGCCGGGAACGATACTGGGACGGATGCAGTGACTGATGATGCCGGGAGTATGCGCAGGGTCGCGCTGGTGTTTCTTGAAATGGCGATAAATCGTGGTAGCCGTTGTGGAGGTAGTGGTAAATGAGTACAGGTGAGCATCAGGATCTGTCGGTGGCCTTGGGTGCTCTTGCCCGATCCTGCATGCCGATTATGGCCGGGGGGACGGATTTTTATCCGGCCTTGCGTGATGCTCCGGCGCCATTGCAAGTTATTGACGTGACCCGTATTCACGGGCTTCGCGGAGTTGAAAAAACAACGTCAGGGTGGCGCATCGGCGCTGCTACAACATGGACCGATATCATCAGGGCACCTCTGCCCCCTGTGTTTGACGCGCTCAAGGCTGCCGCAAGTGAAATCGGCTCCATACAGATTCAGAATAGCGCAACGGTGGCCGGTAATCTGTGCAATGCCTCGCCAGCCGCTGATGGTGTACCTCCGTTGTTGACACTTGATGCGAGTGTGGAGCTGGCTTCAGTGCGTGGTGTTCGCATATTGCCCCTCAGCGAATTCATTCTCGGGCCCAGGTCGACGGCAAGAGTTGCGGATGAGCTGATGGTGGCGATTAATATTCCTGACATTGCTCCAGAGGCGCGAAGCGCTTTTATCAAACTGGGATCCAGGCGCTACCTGGTCATCTCCATCGTCATGGCCAGTATCGTACTGCGCGCAGATGAGAACGGGTTTTTACAGCAGGTTTGCATTGCTGCTGGGGCGTGTTCAGCCGTCGCCCAACGCCTGCATGAGCTGGAAAATGTCTTGAATGGAAAATCAATACAGGATGATCTGGTCTCGCTTGTCACGCCAGCCATGCTGACCGCACTGAGTCCGATAGATGATGTGCGGGGGAGTCGTGAATATCGAATGGAGGCCGTTCAGCAGTTGGTTCGTCGCCTGCTTGCTGACTGTTTGCATGATTTGCCTGGCAATCAGGTTTGTCTATCGCCAGGTAGTGGTCACGGAGCCCTGTCATGACACCTTCCGAAACTACGATGGTTGAGCAGACTGACAGCATCGCGGTACCGCAAAGTCTGCAGTTCCAGTGCAATGGCGAAAGAGTGGAGCTCCAGGGGGCTTCGACACAGCGACTATCATCGGTATTGCGTGAGCAGCTTGGACAGTACGATGTAAAGATCGGCTGCAATGCCGGGGACTGCGGCGCGTGCACCGTATTGCTTGATGGTGAACCAGTTTGTGCCTGTCTGACGGCTATAGGGCAGGTCAATGGCAGGAAGGTGGAGACCGTTCAGGGCTTGGGAGCCAGCGATTCGGTGATGCGATTACTGCAGGAGTCGTTCCTGAGTAAAGGGGCTGCACAATGTGGAATCTGCACGCCTGGGATGCTGGTGTCAGCGGTGTCGTTGCTACGGGAAAAGCCTGTGCCCACAGAACAGGAAGTCAAGAATGCCTTGGGTGGCGTGCTCTGCCGTTGTACCGGCTATCGCAAGATCATCGATGCGGTTATGTGTGCAACTCAACCCATCGAGCATGTGGACAGTGTTCAAGAAGGAAGAGGCGGGCAGGCTCGCCAGGAAGCCTTGTATTCTGTCGGTGTTCCCTTGCTGAAACTGGATGGTCAGGCCAAGGTTGAGGGCACCGATCGGTTTGGAGATGATGTCGCACCACCGGATGCACGGGTTTGCAGGCTGATACGTTCACCATTTCATCACGCAAGCTTCACCCTCGGAGACTTGGGGCAATTCGTGAGTCAACATGACGGAATCGACTGTGTGTTGAGTGCCGCTGATATACCGGGCATCAATCTGTTTGGAGTCATTCCACCGTTCATTGACCAACCTGTCTTTGCTGAGCAGCGTACGCGGTTCAAGGGTGAAGCTATTGCTGCGGTTATTGGCGAGGTCAGTTGTATCGAGTCACTGGACTTGCAGGAATTTCCCGTTAGCTGGCACGAAGAGGCGGCAATGCTGGATCCCCTGGCTGCCATGCAGGAGGACGCTCCGCAGTTACATTCGCAGACCACACGCAATGTGTTGTGTGAAGGGCTCGTACAATGCGGTGATGCCAACGCTGCTCTGGAGCGCTCCTACAAACGCGTCAAAGGCACTTTCACCACAGGCTTCATTGAGCACGCTTATATAGAGCCGGAAGCCGGCTTTGCTCGTAGAGTAGGGGATTCCATTGAGATTCACGGCTGCACCCAGGCGCCGTATATGAACAGGGACAGCCTTGCGCAGATCATGGCGCTGGATGAGGGCTGTATTCGGATTGTTCCAACGTCTGTGGGTGGCGGCTTCGGCTCCAAGCTGGATCTGTCTTACCAGCCTTATGTGGCACTGGCTGCCTGGAAGCTTGGTCAGCCGGTTCGTATGACATTCTCACGCCAGGAATCAATGCAGGCCAGCACCAAGAGACATCCTTCCCGATTGGAGGTTGAAATCGGTGTCGATAATCAGGGGCGTCTGTGTGGTTTCAGATTTGATGGCATTTTCAACACGGGAGCTTATGCTTCCTGGGGGCCAACGGTTGCCAATCGAGTACCGGTGCATGCGTCAGGGCCTTATTACATAGCTGATTATCGGGCACATACCTACGGTGTCTACACGCATTGTGCGCCTGCCGGTGCCTTTCGCGGATTTGGTGTGCCGCAGGCAGCCATTGCTCAGGAGTCGCTGTTCGATGAACTGGCATTGGCAATGGGCATGGACCGGTTGAAGTTTCGTGTGCTCAATGCGCTCGATAACAAGCAGCGCACTGTCACTGGGCAGGAGTTCAGTTCATCAGTGGGTATTGGTGAATGTTTGCAGGCACTGGATACGCCTTGGCGTGAGGGTCTGGCCGATGCAGAGGCATTCAACAAGCATGCAGTGGGGCAGGGTTCGCCATTGCGACGCGGTGTCGGCATTGCCAGCGGCTGGTATGGTTGTGGCAATACATCCTTGCCCAATCCCTCCACTATCAAGGCTGGGATCAGAGCCGATGGCAAGATCTGTCTGCATCAGGGGGCGGTGGATCTCGGGCAGGGATCCAACACGGTCATTGCACAGATATTTGCAGAGACACTGGGTATACCGATCGAGACGATCGAGCTGGTTGGTGCCGATTCCTATCTTACGCCGGACGCTGGCAAGACATCCGCATCGCGTCAGACTTTCGTATCGGGTAATGCCGCCAGGCTGACGGCATTGGCATTGCGTAAACAGATAGCTCGACAGGTCAATTGCCCGGTATTTCAACAGCTGCACATTCAGGGCGACACCTTGAGCGTTAACTCTGATGAAAAAGATGCTGCCTCCATTTCATTATCAGAACTGCCGGTGAATGATCAGGGCTATGTTCTCATGGCGGTGGAATCTTATGATCCACCTACCCAGCCCATGGATGAAAACGGGCAGGGTATACCGTACGCACAGTATGGCTATGCTGCCCAGATGGTCTCGCTGGATGTCGACATCCGCCTTGGGACTATCCGCTTGCATCGAATCAGTGCTGCGCATGATGTGGGTAGAGCCATTAACCCTTTGCTGGTAGAAGGGCAGATACATGGAGGGGTAGCTCAAGGTGTTGGACTTGCATTGATGGAAGAATTCATTCCGGGTCGTACCGAAAATCTGCACGATTATCTGGTGCCCACGATAGGCGATATTCCGGCGATTGACACCTTTATCGTGGAAGTAGAGGATGAGCATGGTCCTTACGGTGCCAAAGGGCTTGGTGAGCATGTGCTGATTCCAACAGCGCCAGCCATACTCAACGCGATCGCACATGCCTCTGGCGCTCGCATACGTGACTTACCTGCCACGCCGGAGAAAGTCTTGAACGCCATCAATGCAAATGGAGGCTCCGACTGACATGGTGAGATTTGCGGTAGACCAGGAAGAAAATGGCAAGATCCGTTGTGATGCCTGTCCAGTGCTCTGTTATATAAAGGATGGTCGGACGGGCGCTTGTGACCGGTATGCCAATGAGGGCGGTGAGCTGGTGCGAGTTGATGCCTTTACTATATTGCAGCGTGCAGACAAGTCTGAGGTCATGGCCGTGCCTTTCTTGTTGAGGCCGGAGACTGCGGGGGTGGTGGACGATGGTGAGGAGGCAGGAGGGATGGCAGCGCCTGTAGAGGTAGAGAGCCTCTCGGACGAAGAAACTGCTGAAAAGGGTTTGCCTGCCTGGAACGGTGATATTTTCGGTGAAAACCGGACATTTGTAACCGCGATTGGTGCCGGGACCACCTACCCGGATTATAAGCCAGCGCCTTTTATCGTCAGTCAACAATATGATGATGTAGATATGGTGACCGTGGTCACCGAAGGCATCTTCAGTTATTGCGGGGTCAAGGTCAAAATTGATACTGACCGTCATATTGGGCCAGAGCAGGCGACCGTCAGAGTGCAGGGTGAGGCGGTCGGGCATGTCATGACAGGCGAATATGGCTCACAGATGCTCTCTCTGGGTGGTGTCAATCACCTCACTGGAGGGTCAAAGAAAGAGGGGCGAATAACGTGTAACGCGCTTCTGCAGCTGTGTAACTGTGAAGCTGTCGATATGAGCATTGATGGTGGTGCGGAACTGACTGTGCAGGCAGGTGCTGCACCGATTGTCAACGGTGTGCGCGAAGCGTTGATGCGAGTAGGCTGTGGTTCCGCCACCATCGGTATGTTTGCGCGGCAATGGGAGCCTCATGTGGATGAGGTGGTGGTGGTGGACGATCATATAACCGGTGTACTGTCCGAGCATCAGGCAGGAAAACTATTGGGCATGAAACCCACGGGCCTGCGTATCAGAGGAAGGCGTTCGACACCTGGACGTTACTTCCAGGTCGCCGAACCGGGCTCGGGGTGGGGAGGTACGGATATTCAGGATCCGTTGAGTATCCTTGATGATTTCAAACCAGCCATTGCGTGGCCCGGAATGCGATTACTGATGGTCTCAACAACCGGTGAGCAATGGGCTTATTTTACCCTTGATGAAATGCTGCATCCGGTTGCGGCAGATTTGCCTGAACCATTGCGTCTGTCGGTTGAGCGTATCGCCGAGAATTGTGAGCCTTCATTGTGTTCCGTGCTATTCATGGGAGGGGCCGGTGGTTCATTGCGTGCTGGCGTCACGGAGAATCCGGTCGGATTAACACGCTCGGTGCGTGAGTCGCTGACCTATGTCTCCTGCGCGGGTGCACCAGCTTACGTCTGGCCCGGCGGCGGAATAACCATCATGGCGGATGTCACGCAGATGCCGCGCAATGCGTTCGGCTATGTGCCGACACCTGCGCTGGTTGCACCGATTGAATTTACAATGCGTCGAAGCGACTATGAGCGTTTGGGCGGGCATATGGAGCAGATACGTACACTGCAAGATATAGCACAGCAGGTAGAACGACGAGTCGTTGTGGGTGATTCACCTGGCTGGCCAGGCAATACACGACATTTTTCCTGGCGGTAGTAGATGATTCAGAAGCGTCTATACTGATTAACAGGAGTGGGATCATGAAGATCTGCACAACCGGTCAAACTACCTTGACTCTTGCAGGCGGTGTCCAGTAAATAGAAGATAACTACCTGAAAATCAGGCCTGAAAGGCCAACGTGTCCAAACATGGCAAAAAAACTTTCCATTCGCACTGGTATCCTGTGCGTACCCGCGGTACTGGCTCTGACGCTCGGTGCCTGTTCCTCAGATTCGAACTCCGGCACAGACGATGGTGGCACTACCACCACGATTGATGACGATCAAGATGGCAATACAACCGGGTCCGGGACCGGGTCCGGGACCGATTCCGGCGATGCGGGAGGGACCGGGGCTGGAACCGATACCGGAGCTGGCACTGATACCGGCACTGATGCCGGAACCGATACTGGAGGTACACCAGAGGACCTACCGCCGCCGAGTGTTCCGGTATTATCGGATCCTACCGCTGCACCGATTGCTTCACCTGACGCTGATGATCCGTTTGGATCAACTCTGGAGGTGGATGAGGAGCAACCTAGCGCGGGTGGTCCGCCGACTCAGCCGAAGAATCTACGATTGGATCTGGTGTCGAATAACTGGGCAGAGTTCAGTTGGGCTCCGGCCAACGATGATAGCGAAGTCGTTCAGTACAATATCTATCGTAGCGATGGTGTGGTCTATAACGTAAGAGGGGACCAGACTGATACTGCTGGAGGGACTCAGGAGGAGATCGACAAGATCTGGAATACAACGTCGTTTATCGATTGTAATTTCACCCGCTTTGCTGATCGTCTGCATAACTGTTCGATCAATCAGCCTGAGCCTGGCCGAACCTATATTTACGAAGTGACGGCCATCGATGATGAAGATAATGAATCAGCCGCCTCTGAGCCTCTGAGTATTACTTATCTGGCAGAAAGTAACGCTCCTGTGCCGCGCTATGCCGATTTGTACAAAGGTGAAAACGATACGTTCGCGCAAGACAACGATTTGTCGGCAGTGGGCTATTGGTTAGATGATTTCGATCTGGTATTTTCTGATGAATTCAACGGTGATGAAATCGATGGGGATAAATGGCAAACGGGGCTGACTTGGGGCGACAACCGTATTATCAACGGCGAGCAACAATACTTCGTTAACACTCAGACCAATCCGGATTTTGGCTACGATCCGTTCAGTTTTACCGGCGAGTCAATGATCATCAGCGCAATTCCCATTCCTGATGGGTTGCGTGAAAACCTGCCGCCGGTGTGTGATGAAGAAGATGCGTTGGGGCTGGATCGTTGTGAGTTTCTTTCCGGTGCTCTTTCATCGCATGACAAATTTCAGCACATCTATGGTTACACGGAGGGTCGGTTCAGGGTGAGTGGAGTGCCAGGTGCTCTTTCCAGCTTCTACCTCTATCATCGCTATCCGGGTGAGGGTGTCTATTATCATGCCCCTGAAATCGATATTATCGAATACCTGGGTGAAAATCCCTTTGGCGACGCAGATGCCTTTCAGACGTATCATTATGGTGATCCGAATACGAAAATTACTCGATCAGCACCGACGATGTCTTACAAGAAGCCGGGTGGTGGTTCCTATGCTGATGGCAATGAATGGCATACCTTCGGTGTCTTATGGGAACCGCAACTGGTCATCTGGTATATCGATGGTTTGGAAGTGAAGCGCATGTTCGGCCCGCAGGTTTCTCGCCAACCGATGAATATCGTCAACTACCTGGTTGCAGGCAGTGGCTGGGCGCCGACACCGGATGCCTCTGATGAAACCTTGTTTCCAATACAGTTCGAAGCTGATTACATTCGGGTCTATCAACGAGATGCATTCAAGAGCACGGCTCAGTTCGGAAATTAGAGACTGAGCAATACACGCCTACCAATAGCAGAAAGGCGTAACGCACGGAAGGGGCTGCAGCTTGCAGCCCTTTCCGTATTTGAATAAACCTCTGTTGGCAAGAAGTCCCGATAAACGGTATAACTGAACATTCTTAAACGATGGGACGTTCCACCGTATGCTGATTGCAGACATTCTTCGTGAAAAGGGATCTCAGGTTCAGACGACAACGGCTGCAACACCACTGCGTGATGCTATCGCCGTACTTGCTTCCATGCGTATCGGAGTACTGGTTGTCAGTGGTGATGGGCGCAAGATAGACGGTATTCTCAGCGAACGCGATATCGTGCGCGGTCTGGCTAATGAGTCCACTGACTTTTCCATGCAAACGGTCGGCGATCTGATGACTCGTAATGTCTTTACGTGTGCACCGGATGCCACTGTTATCAGTGTTATGGAATTGATGGATGAAAAGCGCATACGACACGTCCCCGTTACGGTGAAAGATGAACTGACGGGTGTGGTGAGTATTCGCGATATCGTCAATGCCCGGCTCAAGGAGACGGACGCCGAACGCAAGGAGCTGGCAGGATATATTGCGGGATCGCCATCCGCCTGATTCAATGTTTGGTAACCCTGTCAATCGACGGGCTTTCAAAAAGGTGCCCGGCAAGCTCGCCAGGGCAGACAACGGTGCGGCAACTCAGTCATGGCAGAAAAAAAGGTGTTTCGTATTGCAGTAATCGGAGCTGGCCGGATAGGCAAGGTCCATGCAATGAACATCCATCAGCACCCTGAAACGGTTGTGCATTATGTGGTTGACCCGTTTGCAGAGGAGGCGGCTAATTCACTGGCAGACAGGGTGGGTGCTCAGGTGGTGGAACCTGAAAGAGTATTTGCCGATGAGTCTATTGATGCTGTAGTTATCTGCTCGGCCACGCCGACTCACAGTGATCTGATCGAGAAGAGTCTGTTAGCTGGCAAGGCAGTTTTTTGCGAGAAACCGATTGATTTGTCTATTGAAAGAGTTAATGCAGTTCTGGAAAAAACACGGAATTGCACTGCGCCATTTCTTTTGGGATTCAACCGGCGGTTTGATCCGGCAGCGGCAGAAATGCAGGCGCGTGTGCGAGCTGGCGACATTGGTGATGTGGAACTGGTCACGGTGATATCCAAGGATCCTGAGGCACCGCCGATCGAATATGTGCGAGAGTCAGGTGGCCTTTTCAGAGACATGACCATCCACGATTTCGACATGGCCAGATTCCTGTTGGGTGAGGAACCTGATAGCGTTGTTGCCACAGCTGCAGCACTGACCAGTGAGGGTATTGCTGCAGAAAAGGATATCGATACCGCCTGTGTCACTCTGCAATGCCCGAGTGGACGAATGGCTGTCATCACCAATTCACGACGTGCCTCCTTTGGTTATGATCAACGTATAGAGGTCCATGGATCCCTGGGTTCACTGCGTACTGAAAACGTTCCAACCAGCACACTGGTATTGGAGAGGGCTGAGGGTGTACGCCGAGAGACACCCATGCATTTTTTCATCGAACGGTATCGGGATGCCTACCGACTGGAGTGGGAGCATTTTGTAGATGTACTCAATGGCAAAGCTGAACCTTGTGCAACGGGCATCGACGGGCAACGTGCCTTGTTAATTGCCAATGCGGCCTATCGTTCTTTGGAAACGGGCAAGCGCGAGCTTATCTGAATGAAGGTTTGACCCCGCTGCTATTATCGTTTAGCGGGGTGTTCTGATCTGGCAGGCAGCGGACCTGCGGAGCTGACCCCTGCCAGTTTTGCCAGTCGAGCCAGCTCCTGTTCAATTTTCGCGCGGCGAGCTGTTGTTTCTTGAATGCCAGGCTCAAGCCACCAGGCGCGAGTTTCAAGCTGATCGTTTGATCGGTTTGCTCTGACATCGATGCGACCCGTCATGCGATTACCTTCCAGCATGGGATAGACGTAATAACCATAGCGGCGTTTAGCCGCAGGCACATAGATTTCTATACGGTAGTCGAAGCCGAATAAATTTTGCAGCCGCACGCGATCGCGGACAACCGGGTCGAACGGGCTCAGTATGCGAACACGGGGTACCGGTTTTGCATCGTCGAGGATCTGCTGTTCCAGCTCGGCCGGTGCGTAGGCATTGATGCGGTTTCCCTGTGTATCCAGGTAGGCGATTTTCATCACTGGAATACTGGGTTGTAGTAACCAGGCATGGACTTCGCTTAATTCGCAGGCGTCCCAGAATCGCTGTATTTCAATGGCACTGGCAAATCCGAGCCGAGTCAATGCCTGTTCGCATAGCCAGTTGATCTGGGTCTGTTCATCCAGTTGTTGAATGCGAAAACGATCCGGAATAATGCGCTCGGTAAGATCATAATACTTGGTGAAGTTCTTGCGATGAGAGACGCTGAGTGTGCCGCGCAACCAGAGATAATCCAGAGTCAGCTTGTGGGCAGGCCGCATCCATGCATGGTTCGATTTGTCGACAGCTCCTTGTTGATATTCTGCAAGATCACGAGAGCAGACAGGCCCGTGTTTCTCAATATGATTGATTAGGGTACTTTGTAAACGCCGATCTCGCATTGCTTGTCCCCAGGCACCGCCGCTGTAGCGTGAGGCTCGTCTTTGTTGTTGTCGTTGCCAGTACGGATAGGTGCTCATGGGCAGAATGACTGCATCGTGGCTGAAGTGTTCAAACACGGAGCGTTCGCCTTGCATCAGCTTGTCGTAGGAGGTCTGCCGATAGGCAGACTGACGACTCCAGAGTATGTGATGGTGAGCGCGAGACAGAACGCCAATGGAGTCCAGCTGGACCATGCCTAGTCGTGCAACCCGGTCGGCAAAGGCTGTCACCTGTGGTTTTCCACAAGGCGAGCTGGCAAGGCTTTGGCGATTCAGCCAAACCTCACGAGCCTGTTTATTGGTCAATACAAATGAACTGTCAGACATCGTGTCATCTATCAGAAGCCTTGAGTGATTGGGGTACACTGCATGGTACGCGCTGTAGGTACAGTGAAGTACACAGTTTAAGAGGAGTGTCATAGTATGAGCCTGGTAAAAACTCTGGGAAAAATTGCGATTGGAATCGCAATGGCCAAAGGTGTTGGCAAGATGGTTAATGGTGGCGGCGCCGCAGGAACAAGCGGTGGTGCTGGTGGTTTGGGTGGCTTGCTAGGCAGTGTTCTTGGAGGGCAGCAAGGCGGCCAAAGTGGCGGCCTGGGCGGCATGCTGGGTAGTGTCCTTGGTGGCGGTCAGCAAGGCGGCCAAAGTGGCGGCGGTCTGGGTGGCATACTGGGTAGCGTCCTTGGTGGCGGTCAGCAAGGCGGTCAAAGTAGCGGCGGCCTGGGTGACATGCTGGGCAGTGTCCTTGGCGGCGGTGCTGGTGGCGGAATGGCAGGGGGATTGGGTGGTTTGCTGGAGAGCATTTCTGGCGGCGCTTCTGGTGCCTCAGCCAGTGCGACCAATGTGCCGGCACCGGCAGGTGGCAGCCTTGGAAATCTTCTCAATTCCGCACTTCAGGGCGAGACCATTCCGGAGCCTGAGCCGGCTCAGGAAGATCTGGCTCGCATATTGATTCAAGCCATGGTCAATGCTGCAAAATCCGATGGCAACATCGATCAGGCAGAGCAACAGAAAATCGTTGCTAACCTGGGCGACGAAGTCAGTGATGATGAGCGCCAGTTCGTCCTTAGTGAAATGAAGGCACCTCTGGATCTGGAAGGTTTTATCAAGACCATTCCCCGTGGTGCGGAAATGCAGGTCTATATGATGTCTCTGCTGGCTATTGACCTGGATTCCCGTGAGGAAGCACAGTATCTGGACACGCTGCGCAAAGGTGTGAGCATGAGTGAAGAGCAAGCCAATGCCATCCATGAAAAACTGGGTGTGCCAACGCTGTACAGCTAGATCCGAAGCTGAGACTCGATGTGCCCGACTGTTGTGGCACTGAGAGTGGCAAAAGAATGCTGCTGATACTGGCTTTGGTATCAGCAGCATCGCAATTATTTCAGAGATACATCAATATCAGTCTCTTTGCCCCGTCCCTTGATTCCGATTTTCGGCGCTAAGGGGTAGTTAGTATTTCACGAGCCTCAAGATTCGTTGCTGGCTGAGTGATTCGATCAGCGACTCCATGCCGCAGCGCAAAACTGCAGGCAGAGCGCTCATCCTCCCTCCCTTGGTGAAACCGCCTGTGGATCCGGCCGTTACCTGTAAGGAGTGCTTCAAGCTGTATCGTTTCAGCGGTGTTAACCCGTCTTTGGGTGCGCAGGCGCTATTTCAGCATTGAATCTGGCACAGTAGACGCAACCTTATCTCTTCGATCATCAATAATTCTGCGGCTGATGCTGACGAGCTTGTCAATGTCATGGCTATTGCCATCATGGCGACAAGGCCGGTTCGTTGCATGATTTCACTGGTGCCGTTGCAGAGTAACCCCGAGCTTGTATAAAGTCTCACGTACAATGCGCTCCTGCGTTGTATTCACTGAAACCTGTACCGTATTGACATGACATCCGTACCCGGCAGTTCTGACCCACAGGCGCCCGTTGACGATCTGGTTGCTTGTCCGGGTTGCGACTTGTTGCATCACCGACGACACTTGCTGATCGGTGAGCTGGCCCGGTGTGAGCGTTGTGGCGATATTCTGCAGTCGAACAAGTTTGACTCCGTAGACCGGACACTGGCGGCGGTACTGGCCTCGATCGTCTTGTTACTGGTGAGCTTGTGCCTGCCGTTTCTGTCGCTGTCCAGGGCAGGGATCAACAGCACCATTTCTGTACTGGATGCTGTCTCGTCTTTGTGGTTCAGTGACATGCTGTGGTTGGGTACACTGACACTGGCCTTCATCGTTTTACTGCCACTTACTCGCCTGCTCTTGCTGGCATGGGTGCTGGGCCGAATTCGATTTCAGCGAAAAATTCGCCGTGGTATGCGGATGGCATTCCGTTGGTCCATCCGCATGGAGCCCTGGGCCATGGCGGATATATTCATGGTGGGTGTCGTCGTCTCACTGGTCAAGGTGAGTACATTGGCGAATCTGCATACGGGATTGGCTTTCTGGTCGCTACTTTTGCTGGTAGGGCTTTCGATCTTCATCAATCTGACGCTGTGCAAGGATACGATATGGGCAGTACTCACATACAAGGACTGAGTGCGCGTGATGCCGGGCTCAAGGCCTGTACCTCATGTGGCGCGTTGCAGGCAATAATCGATGACACCCTGTGTCGACGATGTGGTGCGAGTGTGCATTCCAGGCGCAGCAACAGCCTTCAGCGCGTATGGGCTTTTCTGCTGGTGGGTGTGATGGCCTATATCCCTGCCAATATCTACCCGATCATGCTGACACGTTCATTTACCGGTAATACCTCTGATACCATTCTCAGCGGCGTCATGGTACTGATCGACGATGACAGTTATGGTGTTGCGTTGATCATTTTCATTGCGAGTATCTGCATTCCCGTCATCAAGTTCGTGGTCATTGCAGGCCTGGCGCTGAATCTGCACTACGATTGGGATATTTCCAAGCATACGCAGCATCGACTGCATACGCTTACCGAATTCATTGGCCGGTGGTCGATGATTGATGTATTCGTCGTAGCGGTGCTGGCTGCATTGATTCAGTTGGGCGCTATCATTTCCATCGTTCCGGGTGTCGGTATCAATGCCTTCGCCTTGTCTGTCGTCTTTACCATGCTGGCGGCAAGCTCGCTGGATCCTCGCCTGCTTTGGGATCATTCGGAAAAATGAGTAACGATATAAAAGAACCTGCCAACTCCAACGTCGAGCAAGCAAGTCGACATTCGAAACGCTTGTCACTGACGTGGCTCTTGCCCCTGTTTGCCATTCTGTTCGCAGCCTGGGTGTTGTGGGACTCTTATACCGATCGAGGCCCTCTGGTTGAAATATCCTTTGAAAATGCAGGCGGTGTTGTCGCCGGTGAAACGCGTGTCCGGCGTAACGATGTCGATGTGGGTAAGGTTGAGTCAGTACGCCTGGCAGATGATCTGACTTCAGTTATCGTCAGTGTGCGCATGCGACCTCAGGTATCTCCTTATCTGGATAATGATACGAGTTTCTGGATCGTCAACGCACGCATAAATACCACGGAAATTTCTGGTCTGGGCACATTACTGTCAGGCTCATACATCGAGGTGGATTGGGATGACGTTCCAGGCGAGCGCCGTTCGGAATACGTCGGGCTGACAGAACCACCACTAACCACCCCTGGTACGCCTGGGTTGCGTCTGACGCTGAATGCTGCTGAAGCCGGTTATATCTATGTAGGTTCGCCTGTTTTTCTGCGCCAGATTGAAGTTGGCAGAGTCGAGCGTCGAAGATTGTCTGAAGATGCAACGAAAGTGCTTTTCGATATCTTCATCGAGGCGCCATACCACAAGAATGTTTATCCTGGAACGCGATTTTTTGCCGTATCCGGCATCGAAGGATCAGCAGGGGCCGATGGCGTCTCGATCAGAGTCGAATCCATTTCGACGTTTTTCACGGGGGGGATCGCATTTGAGAACCCACCGGAGATAACGGGCGACGTACCAATAGCCAGTGCCGGCAAACACTACAAGCTATTCGGTTCCAGATCCGAAGCGCGAGACAGCCTGTTCGATGGCGAAGATGACGAGCGTTACCGTTTTCTCGCCCAGTTTCCGGGTTCCGTCAAGGGTCTTCGAGCCGGTGCCCCCATTGAATATAATGGCATGCGAGTAGGCAGTGTTGGTAGTGTCTCTGCAAACCTGCCTAGCGATCTGGGCGATGAGGGCAGCGCCACGGCTGTCTTGCAGTTCCAGCCCTCAATGCTGGGCCTGGCCGATGTGTCAGAAGTGGACTGGCAACAGGCTATCAGCAAGCTGGTGGCAGGCGGACTGCGAGTGCAGCTCTCCAGCGGTAATCTGCTGACAGGCACGCTGATTGTCAAACTGGTCACGCGACCAGGATTGTCCGATGAGCCCCTTGATCTGTCCACCAAGCCTTATCCGACCTTGCCGGTTATGGCAACTAATGTTGATGCGGTCACTGCGGATATCGAAACACTAATCAAGAACCTCTCACAACTACCGCTGGATTCTCTGGTCAGTGAAGCGGCGGGTGTGCTGCAAGACGCCAGAAAATTGTTGGGCAGTCCTGATATGGCAACCTTGCCGAGCGATCTTTCAGCATCCATGTCGTCCATTGCCAAGGCGGCAGGGCAGGTGGAAAAAGCAACCGCTGATCTGCCGGGGCTGATCAACTCGCTTGGCAGTGTGTCGCGCAATGCGAACGATGTGCTTGAAGGCTTGTCACCGGACTCTGAAATCTATTATGAACTTTCCTCTGCAGTGAGAGAATTGGGCCTGGCGGCCAAGTCAATCGCCGCATTTGCCGAATTGCTGGAAGAGAACCCTAATGCCATTCTTACTGGTCGCTAATATCATGAATGCGAAATTCTGTCGTTCTGGCCGAGTTGTTACCTTGCTGCTGGCAGTCAGTTTTCTGAGTGCTTGCGGCAGTGTTCCGCAACCACGGTTGTATCTGCTTGAATCACCGGCAGGGCAAGAAGGTGAGGGCGTGACCCCGCCTGCTCCTGAGCTGCGCGAGCTGGGGGTCGTCATGGTGAGCTTGCCGGGTTACGCCGTTAATGCACAGATTGCCAGCCTGGCTACCAATGGCTCGGTGACTCAAGACAACGATCACCGTTGGGCCGAGGACCCCGCCATGGCTATCAACCGCTTGTTGGTTGATCGTTTACGCAAGCATGCCGATACCACAGTGCTCACGGAACCCTGGCCGCGCGATTACCGGCCAACCGCACGCGTAAAAGTGGTGTTTGATCGTCTGTTGCGTGAGCCAAGTGGTGGTGCAGACATGTCCGGACAGGTTCAACTGCTTTCGGGTGATGGTCGAAAACTGCTGAAAATCATGCCTTTCGAATTTGTGCTCAATGGACAAGATACTGCAAGGCAGGCATTCTTCGTTGCTGTTTCTCAAGGCGTGGATGATATCGCTCGAATGGCGATTGAGGCCTTGCAGCAGCTTGAGCTCAAATCATGACTATCAGAGCATTGGTATGGGGTGAGAATGTCCATGAGCAGACTAACGCCGATGTGCGCTCCTTGTACCCTGATGGCATGCATACGCTGATAGCGCAGGCGCTAGGCAAGGACAGTGCTATCGAGGCCAGTACGGCAACGTTGCAGGATCCTGAGCACGGTCTGAGTGTGGAGGTCCTGGAGAAGACCGATGTACTGCTGTGGTGGGGGCATGCAGCACATGGTGACGTCAGTGATGCGATCGTTGATCGTGTGCAACAGCGTGTTTGGGAGGGAATGGGTTTGCTGGTGTTGCATTCCGCTCATTTCTCAAAAATATTCAAACGCTTGATGGGTACCCCGTGTTCATTGACTTGGCGCGAAGCTGGGGAGAAAGAACGTGTCTGGGTCATTAATCGCTCGCATCCCATCGCAGCGGGTCTGGATCCATGGTTCGAGTTACCACAATCGGAAATGTATGGTGAACCCTTTGCCGTTCCGGAACCCATGGAAACTGTTTTTACATCCTGGTTTCAGGGGGGAGAAGTATTTCGTTCTGGCTTGACCTGGCAGCGGGGGGCAGGGCGAATCTTCTATTTTGGACCCGGCCATGAAACTTACCCGATCTATCATGACCGCAACGTGCAACAGGTCTTGCGCAATGCTGTGAGCTGGGCTGCCAATGCAGCGCCGGACTGGAAGGGTATCGAACAGGCACCCAATCGACCGATCTCTGAGGCTCTGGAACCGATAGAGCAACGCGGTCTCAGTTTGCATCAAAACGGTGATGAAGGCTTCAAGTAGGGCTACTCACTTATCATTTTGACGCTACCACTTGTACTGGACAGATAGACATGAGCTCACTGAATGTTCTGCTGGTTGGAACGGGCCGCATGGCGGAAACCCATGCTCAGCGGTTTGCTGAAATTCCGGGTGTCAGCGTCCTGGCAGCTGTTGATGTCAATGCTGATCGTGTACAACGCTTTTCTGCCATGCACGGCATTGCTCACTCCCATACGCAACTGGATGAAGCTTTGGCGGCGCATAGGCTGGATGCCGTGAGTGTGGTTACACCGGATGCCTTGCATGCTCCGGTGACTCTGCAATGTCTGGCCGCCGGACTGCCTGTACTGTGTGAAAAACCATTATCAGATTCCATGCAGACCAGTCAGGATATGGTGGCGGCCGCAAATCGTGCAGATGTTCTGAACATGGTCAATCTGAGCTACCGGGTTTCAGGAGCTTTGCATCTGGCCCGCGAATGGGTTGACCAGGGACGAATAGGTGAAATCAGGCATGTGGAAGCCTCCTATCGGCAAAGCTGGTTATGCAGTCCATACTGGGGTGAATGGTCAACTGAGGAAGCCTGGTTGTGGCGTCTTTCAACGGCACACGGTTCCAGTGGTGTATTAGGTGATATTGGTATTCATATCCTGGATTTTGTAACGGCAGGGGTAGGTATGGATATCACTGGCCTGCAGTGTCGGTTGCATACCTTTGACAAAGCACCGGAGAATCGTATTGGCGAATACGTGCTGGATGCGAACGACTCTTGCGTTCTCAACATGCAGATGGAGAATGGCGCCTTGGGCGTGGTGCATATGTCACGCTTCCAGACAGGCTATTTCAATGATTTATCATTGACCTTGCACGGTACGCAAGGCGCATTGCAGCTCAGTACCGGCCAATGCGGAGACAAGCTGCGAGCTTGTCTGGGAGAGGATCGGCATATACCTCAGTGGCAGGACGTCGAAGTTGTTGCCCAGCCGGATACCTTCGAGCGTTTCGTTGGCGCTTTGAAGAAAGGTGAGACCGGTTCTCCCGATTTTGCACATGCAGCCTTGTTGCAGCATTACTTGCAGCGCTGCCTGGATAGTCATGAGCAGGGACGTTGGCTGGACTGCGACCCCTTGCGCTAACGTGTGTAGCCGGTCATCTGGTTGATGACCATGCGGTCCAGCTCGATCTCGCGCCTGACTTCCAGAGCCTGTTCAAGAGAACCGTCTGAATCCAGTTCTGAAAGCTGTGTATTCAGAAGCTCTGTTTCAGCATCCAGGGACTCGGCATGGCGCATGATTCGCTGCAGAATCTGCGTTTCATCACCATCGCTGTAACGCTCTATTATCTGCACACGTAGCGGGTCGGCAAAGCGCTCCTGTCGAAGCTCATTTTGTAATTGCCGTAATTGCTGCTGCAAGGCCTTGATCAGATCATCATGATCGCTGGGCGACAGATCATCGGGTAAATCACCGATATGCTCACAATAGAGCGTCAGCAGGGTATTGATGTCCTTGTTCTGACGAGCCTGCAGGCACTGACTCATCAACTCATGCTTTTCTGCCTTCAGAGTATCATCTTGCTCAAGGTCGGGATGTAGCACGCGCGCCAGTTGACGAAAAAGTCGATCGATCGAGAGACGTTGTTCCAGTTCGGAGACTTTTGCATCGACATCCAGTGCATCGTTATCAGCCTGGCCGTCGTTGCCAGATAAGTCCTCGTCAGAGAGTGGTGGCTGATCGCCTGAGGGGGCCTTGTCAGTGTGATGGTCTGTCTTGGCATTGCCAAGCGAATCGTCCCGATCCTGATCGTCTCTGGCTGGAGCCGTTTTGTGCCAGCCGAAATCGAAAACGACATCATCGTCATCAAGTTCATCATCTTCATCGTACTCTGTGTAGGAAGAGCCGCTCGTTCGGCTGCTCTTGCTCTGCAGATCTGCACCCGTGCGAGAGGACTCTTCCACCTGGACATGTTGCCAACGCTGAACGAGTGCTTCACGTTGTTCTGGCGCCAGGAAGGGATGCGCACTTAATGCACGCAAGTTGTCGGTAATCCAGAGTGCCAGCAAAGCTTGCTGTGCGCCTGACAAGCGAGCTTGTTCATAGTGGTCCATCAGGCGGTTACTCAGCGCCGAGTAGACGCCAGTAAAGCGTGTTTCGCGAGGCAGAATATGCAGCCTGAACAAGCTATCGACTTGCTCCGCCTGTTGCCGCCACTGGCTTAGCTCATCGCGGGTCAAGCGGATGGCTTCCCAGAGTCGCAAGTGTTGCGGTGGCCTGTGAGGCTGGCGTTTGCCCGCAGGTGTCTTGGCGACGCCCTTGCGATGATTTCTCGGTGTGAGTGGACTAAATGACATGGTGTTTGATGATACCCTCCTCGCCCATGAAACGTTGGCAAGCAAATCTGATTCTGCTGATCGCAGGAGCTACTTGGGGGATGGGGTTCGTTGCCCAGGCAACGGCGATGGACAGCATTGGTCCATTTTTGTTCATTGCTTTGAGGTTCATTGTAGCCTCCGCGGTTGTACTGCCGTTTGCGATGCTCGAATCGCGCCGTCAGCGTAGCTCGCAAGCTGCCCCACTGGTTACGGGTGACTGGCTCAAGTTCTCTTTGATTGGTTTGAGTCTGTTCGCTGGCATGGCGACGCAGCAAGTTGGCTTGTTAAGCACCAGTGTGACCAACTCGGGGTTCCTGACAGGCTTGTACGTTGTCTTCACGCCGATCCTGGGGATTCTTCTGTTCCGGGACTTCCCGCATCGCATTACCTGGGTCGCAGCCATTCTGGCTCTGGCAGGCATCTATCTATTGTCTGGCGGTAATCTTGGCGAACTGGTCATCGGCGATATGCTGACTATCGGTAGTGCCGTTTTCTGGTCATTGCAAGTAGTCATGATTGCCCGGTTTGTTGGTCAGTCTGGTAGGCCGCTGGCACTCTCCCTGACGCAGTTTTCAGTCACCGGCTTTATGGCTCTTGTCATTGCTCTGGTGTGGGAGCCAATTGTCTGGGCTGACATCCTTCAGGTCGCACCGCAAATCCTCTACTCGGGAATCGTTGCCAGTGGCTTTGCTTTCACGTTACAGGTGGTCGGGCAGCGGTATACGACCGCGCCTCAGGCAGCCATCTTTCTTTCCTCAGAAGCACCGTTTGCCGCGTTTTTTGCGTTCCTGTGGCTGGATGAGAGAATCGGGCTGATAGGGTTGGCAGGTTGTGGCCTGATTTTCATTGCCATGCTGGCTGTCGAGCTGGTCCCACCGTGGCGAGCTTCTGCCGCCAACAGGGCTAAGGCTGCCTCTGAAAAACTGGTCTCACATACCATTGTCGATAATGCCTGATTGTCCTGTTCGGACTTTGTGAACGCAGGTTCAATCAATTACTGATTAACGTGATCCAGGTCTCGGCAGTAGTTTCCACGGCCCTGGTTATGCAGAAGAGATTCGGGGTTACACTATGTGAATTATCGTGTGACCTCGGACCCGCACCGACGACACTATTTTTGCTGTGAAGCGGGGGCAAAAATGACGACTGGGTTGTGATTGTTCCCATAAGTCATTGATTCTCTATAGGCACAGAGGCTTGTCATATTATTCACGGCTGTTGGTCAGAGCCGACCAATCCGTCCAATGTGGCCGATTTGTCAGCTTCATTAGTGACATTGTCATCAAAATTCCATACGCCTTTTGGGTGTGTCTTCTATCATTGATAGGCTTCTTAACCGGATTTACGACAGCGGTATGTCGGAGTTGGTTCCACAAATACAGTTAGACACACGCGAACGTATCGCCATGGCACGCATGCTCTGCGTGCTATGCATGATATTCGTGCATGTGCCCGATGGCCAATCCATCGCTCAGGTCTATTCCTTGACGACTGGCGGGTTCGCAATTTTCCTGGAAGGGTTTCTCGTGGAGGGGCCAGGGCGTGCCAGTGCCGCCTTGCTCAGTGTGGTGTCAGGCTACCTGGCGGCGACCACGCTACTCAAACCTGGAAGCTCTGTCTGGTCTCTGTATCGTCGTAGATTCGTGTCCATCATTTTGCCTATGATTTTCTGGGCATGTGTCACCTATGTGGTGTACCTGGTTGTCTCACAGTCGCGTCCCACGTTTCTGGAAGATGCCAAGACGGTATTGGACAAGCTCAACATCATCTTCTTCATTACCGAGATGCCTCTGGGGGCCACCATGCACCTGGGTTTCCTGCGAGATCTTTTTGTCTGTGTGCTGTTGTCGCCATTGCTGCTGCTGGGTATACGACGCATGGCGTGGTTTGTCTTGCCGATGTTGGGAATGCTCTACGTTTTCGAGCACAATCAGTCGTTCGTTCTGATTCTGAGGCCGTTGGTGTTGTTTGCTTTCTCCATCGGTATCTATCTGGCGGTTCGAGGCGCCCGTCTGGATGCGCTGGACCGGCTGTGGCCGGTCTTTGTCATGCTGTCTATCATTGCTACCATGATCATACTGCTGGCCAATAGTGGTGTGGGCGATACAGCGGTGCAAGCTTTTGCCAAGCGAGGATTGGAATTCGACGAAACTGTTCTTTACCCTTTTGGCAGGCTGTTCGGCTCGTTGGCAATCTGGACGCTCTTGCCGTGGTTTTTGGGTGGCAAACTGCAAATCTGGGTTAAACGGTTTACGCCTTACCTGTTTGCAGCGTTCTGTAGCCATTATTTGATGTTGACGCTACTGTTCTATGGCGGCTGGTCACCGTTATTTGGCGGGCGACAATCCGATTCTTTCATTATCTGGTTTCTGTCGGCACCGCTGGTCTCCATGGCCGTTGCTGTTATGGTGGTGACGGTCGCTCAATGGGTCGCGCCACCATTGGCAACGCTCATCACCGGAGGGCGTTTGAAAACTGCCAAAGCCGGTGCCAGCGTGGATGCACTGGGAGAGCGTCGCAAGCAGGGTGTTGCAGTGGGTGGCTGGTTGATACTGGCGAGTGCCTACGAAGCTGTCAGCGGTTTCATCAGTTCGCTGGTCAGAGGGTGGTTTGAGGCAAGTAGACGGTTGCTTCTGGGCCGTGCAGGTAGAGAGGAATAGCGGCGACAGTGTTCTGGCTTTGTGAGCTACCGACAAGGTAGTTCGACCAGTACGCGAGTGCCTGAGGATATCGAAGGATCGCTGTCGATACTCAAAGTGCCATCATGAGCCTCGGCAACGAGTCGTGCAAGGGTGAGACCCAGGCCAAAACCACCAGTTTCCCGACTGCGTGAAGGGTCCGGTCGATAGAATGGGGTGACCACATCGTCCAGGTGCTCGCGGCTGATCCCCGGTCCCTGGTCACTCACTGTCAGTCTGATTCGATCGGCAGATGCCTCTAGCGACACTGACAAGCTGACTGTGCCATCATCATTCTTACCGTGTTGAAGTGCATTCAAGACCAGGTTGCGTAGCAGTATTCTCAGCCGTGCAGCGTCGCCTATCATGAGAAGAGATGTTGCCTCTTTCGCTACCTGCAGTTCAATTCCCGGGGCTATATGTTCCAACTCGTTGCGAAACAATTGGTTCAGATCCAGTGACTCGGTGTTGAGCACTGAGTGGTTATTCTGCAATTGCTCGGATTCCATGATGTCCCTGATCATGCGTTCCATATCCGCCAGATCGTCCTGAAGCCTGTCGCGGATCCGTGAGTCGGGGAGCAATTCGGTATTGATGCGCGCTCTTGTGATGGGGGATCGTAATTCGTGGCTTACCGAGATCAATAGTTGGCGCTTGGCATCAAGTATCGCCTGCAGACGAGCGGCCATTGCATCGATGCTATTGGCCAGGTTGTCCAGGTCGCTTCGTCCCCGGCGAGCAATGCGATGATTCAGATTACCATCACTCATCAGACCGACACTTTTCTTAATTTGCCGGATTGGCGACAATTGTCGGCGAATAAGCAGATAGCTGCTTGTCAGAACGATAGCCAGAGCGGCCAGGGCAAGCAGAAGCTCGTCGTTGAATCGGCCGTGTCTGGGGCTGGGTGTGCGTAAGTCGAAATAGATCGTGTATTCGCCGTCTCTGATTCTCAACACTTGTTGTGGGCCGCCACGAGGTGAGATCGTGATTCTCGACAGATCACTGCCGAACTTGGCTTCCAAGTGTTTTTTGCGATTTTTACCAACCGGTTCGAATTCAAGGTCATCAACGTCCAGAGGACTTTCGGTGGTGGCGTGAAGCAGTATGTCCTGGCGATAGATATGGATATCGACAGGTAGTCGGCCGGCAATGGCATCCGCCTTGTCTGGCTCGGGTGGGCTGCCCAGGTCCTGCTCCACATATTGTATGTACTGGACCAGGTGAGGACGTATGGAACGTACCCACTGACCACTCAGTCCTCGACTGAAAAGAGTGACAAGGATCATGATGACCAGTGCCGATGTAACAATGAATATGCCGAGCAGCCTCAATGAGAGCGATGATGACAAAGCCTTGATCATGTGGCTGGCGGGCCCGGGGGTTCAGCTACAGGCAACACAAAGGCATAGCCGGCACCGTGCAAGGTGCGAATAGGTAGCAATGGCTTGAGCTTAGCGCGCAATCGACTGACCAGAATATCAACCGAGCGGGAGAATAGTTCGTTCTCAGTGCCTTTGAGAACGCTGAGAATCTGATCGCGGGAAAAAGCGGTGCCGGGGGACTCGCTCAGAAGTTGCAGTAGCGAAAACTCCATGGTCGTCAGTTCTACCGCTGAGCCACCGACGACAACTTCACGTTTCAGCAGGTTCAGGGACAGGCCGTCAAAATACAACTCTGTGTCTGCCGGCACAATGGTGGATTTTGCCAGACGTGCATGTCGGTTGATATTGACTTGTAGCCGTGCAACCAGTTCTCTGGGGTCAAAGGGTTTTGGCAGGTAGTCGTCAGCACCAATTTCAAGCCCGACTATGCGGTCAGTGACATCACCACGTGCCGTCAGCATGATGATGGGAATATCACTTTCTTGTCGTATACGTTTGCAAACCTCAAAGCCGTTCATCTCAGGCAGCATCACATCGAGGATGACGGCGTCGTATTGGTCTCTGGATAGTTTGTTCAGGCCAGAACTGGGGGTGAGTGCCGGTTCGATTTGTATATCAAAGCGAACGCAGTACTCTCCCAGTGCCTCGGCCAGTTTGCCATCATCGTCTATGAGAAGTACTTTTTGCATATAGGGCAGCTTAATGCAATTATTGTTTAAACTTGCAGATGTCCGTCTAGTTCTCGTCTTTTTCCTTACGGCCCCGGTGCCCGCGCTTTTCTGCCATTTTCTGGATCTGTTCTTTCTGTTCGGCAGACAGGCCGTCGAAGAAGCCTGCGGCGGCTGCGACTAGTTCCGGTGCATTTGCCTGGATGGCGGCTGCGCGGTCATTGATCATGGTCAGGGCCTGGCCTTGGTCAAAAGTATCAGCTGTGATCAGATCGCTCATCTGCGAACGCAGAGAGCTGCCATCGCCTTGCATGAGTTCACGGGTCTCGGTCAGCTCATCAGCAAAAATCTGCAGAGCTGCACTCTGAGTGTCATTCAATTCCAGTTTGCTGCTGATGCGCTCTACCATTTTCTGGCTGCGGTCACCGTCACCCCGAGAGGCGTAGGCAGAGGCTCCGATTGCAACAATCGACAGGGTTGCAACGGCTATGATGGTTTTTCGGAAATGTGTCATGGCTGTTTTCTCTTTTCAGGTGTGAGGTGGCGTTTTTAATGGCCTGTATGCGATACAGGGCGTAATGAGAGTATCGGCTCGATAATCGCTGGATAGATTTCAGTAGCGCATCAGCATGTAACACCGTGTAACGAGTAAATCAGTAAGGAGTTATTCTGCAGTAATGAAAATCGATAAATTGAGTTCCAAGACCACCCCTGCAGAGTTTGATCCTCGCGCAAGGAGCACTTCTGAGCGTATTCGAGTGCATTCGCGGGAAGTCTTATCCGATCAGTGGGCGACCCTGGAGAAGGTTACGTTTGACTATCAGCGTGGTGACGGTCGTTGGCAGCAACAACAGCGTGAAATCTATCATCGTGGCCATGGTGCTGCCGTGCTGTTATATAACCTGGAAAAACGCACCATAGTGCTGATACGTCAGTTTCGATTTCCCGCCTGGACCTTAGGTGGTGACGGCTTTCTGCTGGAAGTCCCTGCTGGCATGATAGAAGCTGAGAATCCCGCTGAAACCGTTCGTGCTGAGTCAGAGCAGGAGACAGGCTTCATTATTGAAGAGCCGCGTTTTTTGTTTCGAGCCTACGCAACCCCCGGTTCTGTTACGGAGCAGCTGTATTTCTACGCGGCGGCCTATGACAGCGAGCAGCGCTCGGGAGCCGGTGGTGGGCTGGAGGAGGAAGGAGAGGATATCGAAGTGCTGGAAGTAACCATAGAGCAGGCTGTGGAATGGGTGGCGTCGGGGCTGATCATGGATACCAAAACCATCATTATGGTGCAGCACGCTCAATTACAGCTCTTTGGTGTTTAAACCATTGAGTAAAATGACAAAATTAGACAATTGTCAGGGGCAGGGACGGCCTTGTCAGTTAAAATGGAACTAATACAATTCGGCTTGAAAGTCAATAATGTGACGGTTCGTATTTCTGCTGAATGGATTTGACTCTACTAGACTCGCTTTAGCGTATGACAGTGCGGAGCGTATTGATTTTGATACTCGCACGCTATTGATCTTGCTATTAGCGCTTATAAAACAAATTGTCCGGAGCAACCATGACGAATAGCGTAAGACCGAAACAAGCCAGGTGCACAAATGTTGCGCGGGCGAAAATCAAAGAAAGCAGCCCACTACCTGGCATGATTGCCGGAGTTCTAGTCGGCATGGTGACTGTATCTGGAGCACAGGCTGATGGCCAGGTCAGCAGTATCACGACAGAGTTGAAGCCGGCTACCGCGTTTAGCTATACCGCTGAAGGTATCGAGTATCAGTGGGGCATGGGATCGAATCAGATCATGCAGGGTTTTGTCGCTGACGGTCGTAGCTTTGGTTATGCGATGTCTGCTGACCGGGTGGAGATTCAACGACACGATATTCCCGGAGTTACGACAGGTGAGCCTTGTGGCCTGTTTGTCGAACGACTGTCCGATGGTGATGCATCACGACAATTTGCAGCCGACTATCCCAGTGATGGTTCCGGCACCGGAAATTGCGATATCGCGAAGATGCTGTCCAGCCGAACATTGAATCGAGGTGTTGTCGATGTGTTTTCCAATCAGTTACCTGATGCCAAGAATATCGAACGACTCGATTATCTATTTGACTACGGTGTTCTGGCCCCATTTTCTGCCAGTCAGATGAACCTTGCTGGTCATGTTGCCGCAGAAAAAGGCAGCAATAACCCAGTGAAGATGGCAGCTATCCTTTCGTTGGACATACTTGGACAGCCTGCTTCTTATGGTTCGATGATGCTGGTCGAAGCAAATGGATGCAGCGAGCCTGCAACTTGTTATGGCGTAACCGATCTGCAGCATCAGTATTCTTTTCTGCAGAATGACTTCAATGAGCCGCAGGGTTTTCCTGTCGAAACCGAGCGCTCGCATGAAACGGTGGGCATGGTATTTGTCTCTGCTGACAAGCTAGGGCTTCAGCCGGGGCAGCGCTACTACGGTTTTTCTTTTTTCGCCGATGATGTCAATGCCGAAGAGCACAACCTGCTGGATCCTTCCAGCTTCCCGACAGATACCGCCGACAACTACGTTGTCTCTGGCGATGATGCAGATATCTATGGTGGTTTGTCCGGATACTTTGTCGCTGACGACATAAGCGTAACCACTGGAGCGATCTTCAACGATATCGATGGAGATGGCATACGAGACGATGATGAAGCCGGTTTCAGCGATATCGAAATTACGCTCTATGAAGATGTCAATGGCAATGGAGTTGTAGATTCGGGCATCGACACGCCGCTGGGTGATTCGATTGACTCTGACATGAGTGGAAATTTTGTATTGCCGGGTCTTCCTGATGGTAATTACATTGTTGAGATGAACGAGCAGGATCCTGAGTTGCCACCAGGACTGATCAATGCACCGGGCACCAATCCTCATCCGTTGACGATTGCTGGTGGAGATTCGGATCCAGTCAACTTCCCATTTATCAATCCGAATGGCAACGGTGGCGGGTCTGGCGATGGCGCAACTGATGCTGGAGCTGGTGACGGTGGTGCCGATGGCGCAACTGATGCTGGAGCTGGTGACGGTGGTGCCGATGGCGCAACTGATGCTGGAGCGGGTGACGGTGGTGCCGATGGCGCAACTGATGCTGGAGCGGGTGACGGTGGTGCCGATGGCGCAACTGATGCTGGAGCGGGTGACGGTGGTGCCGATGGTGCAACTGATGCTGGAGCCGGTGACGGTGGTGCCGATGGTGCAACTGATGCTGGAGCCGGTGACGGTGGTGCCGATGGCGCAACTGATGCTGGAGCGGGTGACGGTGGTGCCGATGGTGCAACTGATGCTGGGGCAGGTGACGGCGGTGCCGATGGCGCAACTGATGCTGGAGCAGGTGACGGCGGTGCGACTGACGGCGGTGCCGATGGTGGGACCGACTCTGGAGAAAATGATGGTGGCTTGAACGATGGTGTTGCTACCGTCGCAGTCGACGATGAGTTTGAGGTCAATCAGGGGCGTTCAGACACATTCGATGTCCTGGCGAATGATTCCGGAGATGGCCTGACACTGATTAGTGTCAGTGATTCATCCAATGCGACCATCACCATTATCGACAACGAGGTTAACTACCGTCCAGATTATGGCTTCTACGGAAGAGATACCTTTGTCTATGTGCTGCAGGATTCCAGTGGCGAACAGTTCACGGGCAATGTCGTGGTCGATGTGATTCGATTCAGCGATCTCAATCAGAATGATGTCAATGACTATGCCGAGTGCGATTGCACTGATCTGACCTTGCAAACCGGCGTCAACGGATCTGGCGTAGGCAGTCTGTCCTTGTTTGGCACATGGGTGCTGTTGATGGGAGTAGGTGTACGTAGATTGCGTCGGCGAAAAGCGAACATCTCTGAACAGGGAGTATCCTGATGAAAAGCGAACTATCCACAACGGCAAGTAATGATCAAACTGTCAGAATAGTTGCCGCATCGGCTCTGCTGCTGGGTGGCTTGTTGTTGTCCGTTCCCCAACAGTCCTATGCAGAGGACTTCACGCAGCGCGTATACGTCACTGGCGGTGTGGGTGTGACGCGATTAGAGCCTGAATCTCCCACTCCTGCATTGAGCATCAGTGATAAAAGTGATGCTGGTGCTCATCTGGGTCTGGGTTACGATCTGAGTCGTATATTCAGTGTCGAAGCCTATGTGGCGGACTTGGGCGAGGCTGAGGTCGAGTTTCTGGGTGTTTCTGCTGGCTCGATCGATTATCAGGTGTATGGCATAAGCCTGTTGGGCTATCTGTTCAATTCACGTAGCGGCTCTGCATTGATTGATTCGGATACCAACGGTCTGTTTCGACGTGAAGGATTGTCAGTGTACGGCCGCGCAGGAATCGGACATATGCTCAATGATTCCAATGGGGTTGCTTATAAGCGAGATTATCCGACACATGCGGCTTTCGGTCTGGGGCTCGAGTACGGTTTTCGCAACGGAGTTGCATTGCGTACAGAGCTCATGGGGATGGACACTGATGCCAGGTATCTGAATGTTGGCATACTAAAACGCTTCGGAGGTGTGCCTGTCGCACCGGTGGCTCCGGTTGAGCCCGAAGTCGTGGCGAAAGCGTTGCCTGAGCCTGAACTGCCGACACCAGAACCGATGGCTGCACCGTTGGTTCCACCGTTGGTCTATTTCGAAGTTGACCACGCTGAGCTTAATGTCGAAGACCGCCAGAAACTGGATGATTTCGCTACGGCCATGCTGGAGAACGATATGACTATCCAGATTGATGGGCATACGGATTGGATTGCAAAAGAGCAATACAATATGAGCCTGTCAGTGCGTCGTGCGGAAACCGTGTTCAATTATCTGGCTAGCAAAGGGTTGCCAGAAGAGCGGATGACGACGATGGGTTACGGGGAAACGCGTCCAATCAGTAATAATAATACTGCCAATGGTCGCGCCCTGAACCGTCGTGCGGAGCTTCAGATAAAGTAATAGCAGACGTTGTAATACAGGGTTTGCGTCATGATCACTACATGGATGTGGGTGCTGTTTCTGATTGCAACTTTGACAGGGTGTGGTGGCTCCAGCGGTGAGCCACCTGCCGGTACCCAGCCTCTCATCCCGGATGATGACTCTGACGTAGTGGTCAGAAGTGATATCCGGGATGTTGATAAACTCTTTGTTTACCGTAGTGATAGCCCCTACGCGCCGGTGCTGAAAGAATGTGCATTGATTGATGAAATCAATGATGGCTGTACTTTGGAAGTACTGCCTTTCATTACACAGGCAAGCCCTGTTTTCACGAAAGAAGACATCCTGGATCGACTCCTGGTCACGCATGATTGGATGGGAGAGCGTTTCGAGGCACTGTTGAATGAAGCGCCGGAATACATGATCCCGCTGTTTGGTTCTCTGACCTCAATTGTCATTGGCAGCACCGTGCGGCCCTCTAATTACTGGATCGGTACTGGTGGCATCCAGCTAGACCCTGCCAACCTTTGGCTTAGCATTGAAGAGAAGGCAAACGTCTCAATCGTCGATGACTTCCGGAGTGATTTTGGCAAGGAGCTGCAGTTCTGGGATATGGCTTCGCTTCGCATTGATGGACGTCCTGCTATTCAGTTCTTTAGTCTGAGCAGTCGGCAGGAGCGCACTTTCAAAGATATCCTGATCCCGGTATACAGGCTGCTGTACCATGAGTTGGCGCATGCCATGGATTACCTGCCAGTCGCAAGC
Organism: Granulosicoccus antarcticus IMCC3135; assembly: GCF_002215215.1. Classification (NCBI taxonomy): domain Bacteria; kingdom Pseudomonadati; phylum Pseudomonadota; class Gammaproteobacteria; order Chromatiales; family Granulosicoccaceae; genus Granulosicoccus; species Granulosicoccus antarcticus. The sequence continues at coordinate 1,475,756 of NZ_CP018632.1, forward strand.
ATAGCTAGCCTGGATTCAAGTCTGGTGCCGGCAGAGGCATTGTCTGCCAATAGCCATTACTTTTTGTCACCACAGCTGTATCTGGATTTGCCCCTGTATTCGCAGGTGCTTTACGATCTGGCGCAAGTGAGCTTCCAGGGTGGGAAGGTAACTGATGTGCAGAAGAATCTGACACCCTTGCTTGTAGGTTCAGAAATGGCGATTGATGGTGCACTCGAATACTACGGGTACAATACCTGGCGCGAAGATCTGGCAACGCTGTTTACAGCCGTCATGATGAAAAAAGATTTCGAAGTCGACTATTTTCTGGCATTTGTAGATAAGCCAAAGGACGAATCAGAATATAGCTGCAGTGAGTTAACGGTAGGTTGGGGGGTGAAGAATCGACTTGCGGACCCATTGGTCGCACCTCGTGCAAAATGGGTTGTAGATAGTATCTATGGTTCCTCTGCTCAGTTTGACGATTTCTTCGCCAATCAGCTTGGAGAAGCCGTGGCGATGACAGAAGGGCTGGACTGGTGTGCCAATCGAGATGTTGATCTGCAATTTACAACGACGCACAAATCAAACTTGTCATTGGACAATGCAGTTGATCGACAACTTCAATTGAATGGCGAACGACAAATCCATACTCACTGACACTATGATTACTAAATGGTTTGACAAGATCGCTGCGGCGCTTGATCCCAATGCATCGGCCGAAGTATCGGCATTGGATATCGAGCGTGTCAGCGCCATTTTGCTGGTAGAGATTGCGCGTGCCGATCATGTTATCGAGCAGTCAGAACTGGAGGCAATCAAGAAAGCTCTGGGGCAGTCCGGAAATCTGACGCAGGAGGAGTTGACGACAGTGGTGGAGGAGGCCACTAGCGACGTGGATGGCGCGGTTTCACTATATGAGCATGTACGCTTGATCAATGATCAGTTTGACCAGCAAAGCAAGATCGCTCTGGTCGAACAGATGTGGCGCGTCGCGCTCGCCGACGGTAATATCGACGGCTATGAGGAATATACCATTCGCAAACTGTGCGATCTGCTCTACATCAAGCATCGTGATTTCATGCAGACAAAACTCAAAGTCATCGAAGAATAATGCGCATGCCGGGCGAGGCGTGAGTGGACGCATTTGTGTTCTTCAGTGACTGACAGCAGACTTGATACCAATATGACACTTCTCTGGGAGCACAAAACCCCTGACACACACTACAGTGTGCGCCAATCGGGTGCCTCCATCAGGCTGTATAGCAACCGCGTCTTTCATAGTCAGTGGAATCCTGACAAGCCGTTTGCCGGCGGTGTCTGGGATTGCCTGAGCCTGCCGGTTCTGTATCGACCGGTGACAGAGACACGACGAATACTATTGCTGGGTGTGGGGGGAGGGGCTGTCATACGACAGCTGCAGAGCATCTGTGAGTTTGCCGAATTATCGGCTGTCGAGATCGATGCCCAGCATCTGGACATTGCGACACGCTGGTTTGGCGTTACGGATGATCGTGTGGAGCTGATTCATGCCGATGCCATCGAATGGCTGGCAAATTACTCCGGTGAGCCTTACGACCTGATCATTGACGATCTGTTCGGACATAGTGAGGGCGAGCCCTTGCGAGCCTGCCCACTAACATCAAACTGGGTCGAACAGCTGCGCAGCAATCTGACAGCCAAGGGCTTGCTGATAGTCAATTGCGTCACTGCGCACGAGCTGAAGCAGGCGTTACCGGTGTTCAGCGACTCAGGCTTGCGTCATGGGTTTCGATGGACCTTGCCAGCCTACGAAAATGCAATTGGCGTATTGAGCCAGGAGAGCCTCCAGGCACGACAATGGTCAAGGCAGTTGGAAGATACCGGGTTGGACAATGCAACCCAGCGTCAGGCGAGAGCAACGATCAGGCGCCCGTTGAGATATTAGGAGCCTGATCGCAGTAGATCAGTCTATTTTCGGACAGGTCCCTAGAAGCTGTAGGCAAGCTGGAAACCGGCTTCCAGAGACTCCAGACCATTCAGACGTGCACCGATTTGCAGTGGACCAAGGCCGACACCCAGACTCAGAGAGGTTGCGTCAGTGTCTCGTGAGTTATCGATACTGACGCCACCGCGTATTGCCAGCTTGGCCGTGCCGAACTCCAGCCCTAAACCCATTTTCTGAGTTTCGAAGTTGTCGACCTTGGCTTCATTAAGAGCCAGGTCGCCGCTGACACTGAGCATGCCATATTGATACAGGGCACCAACAATCAGTTGTGGCGTTGTTTCAAATTCGAAGTCGTTGGCTGTCTTGATGGATTCAGGAATGATGTTACGCAGCACAGCTGCGAGGCGCACAGGATAGGAGTGCAGTGCCATTGACGCACCAGCGTCGAGCGTAAATGAGTTCTCGGTGGCTTCGCTGTCATCGAGCCGATCTTCGATGGACGGATTTGAATCGTCAAATTCGTCCTGCGCTCGAATGAGAACATCATAAGCACGCAGGGCGGAAATTTTCGGTGTTATGCCGGCATCAATGTCGTATTTTCCGACTTTGAATGAACTGGCAATACTGATACCGAGTTGGGTTCGTATCAGAACGGAGCCGTGTGCCTCTGAGGTCAGTACATCTTCAGGTTGCTGGACTTGCAGTGTAGCGCCCAGTGCATCGGCTTCAAGATAGGGTGAGTCTTCTGCCTCACCCAGAGTGAGGACGTCATCTCCCAGAACTTCCTGAAAATCTGTTATGTAAGTCCGGTCACCTTCTGCGATATCCGGAGTGCCTGATGCGGTGCCACTGACTCGCAGATTGACAGCGATGGGGTATTGGTTGCTTGTGAATGCGACTCCCATATCCAGCGTTGCCTGAGCGTCGATAGTTTCATCATCGACCGTGTCCAGAATATCCAGCAATTGAGTGGAAAGGTTGGCCACCCCGGTGGTGCCGTCCACGCAGGTCTGATCTCTTCTGTCCGGGCTAGGCGAGAAGGGATCGCACTGTACCTCTCTGGTACCCAGGGCTGCCACCTCGTCGTCTATATCATCGAACAGGTTTTCATTGTCATCATCAGTCAATGTGTCAATGGCCTCGCCAGAGTCCCGAACTTCAGCCGCCATGCCAATACTGAAGTGGAAGGTCTCCTTGCGTTGCTGCATCGCCATGAGTGAAGCAGGATTATCCACAGCACCGTGTACACCCTGGCCGTTGGCAATGACAGAGCCACCCAGAGCGATGGAACGTGCATCAGCAGACCATGCGGGAGCGGCCAGCGTCATCGTCAGTAATGCGGTGGCAACCATGGCCGCCACTTTGCTGCTTGTCAGTGTGTTTGCTGAAGTGTCATCGCCCGGGCTGCGTGGGTCTTTGAGGCAGACGGAAGATGCATCCGTGAACGAATTGCTGCAAATTGGACGGGACATTGAAACCTCAGGGTCAGGTCAGGAGCGTTTACGGGGATGATTACCCGGGGCTGCCTGAATAAAATGATGAGAGACCTGAACTGCACTTACTGTACCGAAGCTGCGGGTTTGCAGATTACTGAATGTTACCGGCTGCCAATGCGGCATTGATGATAGCGTGCCGGGTTTGCTCACTAAGCAGGGTATGTGCCTTGCCCTCCACCTCGAGCATTGATTTCTCGGGTGTCAGTCTATCGTCATGAACGGCCACGTAACCTTGCTGGATCATGCGCTCCACAAAAGCCCGGTGCAGATGTTTGTCGTATAACTCAGCTGCATCAACACCGCTTGTATTGGCAAGACGCTCGGCACTCATCTGGTTACGCAGCGCCAGCTCATCTCTGGTAATACCGCCTTCGTGCGCCCTGGCCAGTAAAGAGGCGCACAGATAGTTACGTTCAAGTCCGGGCATGACGACTTGTGCCAATCGCATCAGGGAGAGCGCCTGAATGGTGCCTGCTGAGGCGCGATGCCACTTGCCATCGACCTGCTCCAGCAGGCCTGATTGCATTAACGCTTGCAATGAGCTGTCGATTGTCGACTCGTCTGGCTCTGTTGGAAGGAAGAGCTCTCCTTGCAGAAAGGGGAATGTCAGTTTGATCAGCTCCTTCAAATATGTCTCGCTTCGGGTGCGGCTGTTACTGAAGGCGGCGGCGATGAGTGCTGGTAGTGTCAGCAAATGCAGGATGTTGTTTCTGAAATAGGTCAGTGCTGCCAGTTGGCCAGGCTTTGGCTGAATGAGAGGCCCGATACTATCCGAGTAGGTCTCGATGAAGCCGAGTCGAGTGCCATGCTCAATCAAATCGTCAGCATTGATGGCAGGCACAACCACCGGTGTGTGCGCATGTGCCTGACTTAGAAGTTGGTGGTATATGTCGATCTGCAACATCAGTTCATCGCGACTGATGCGCCCCCGTGGCGTTGCCAGCAGGGTGATGGCTAGCAAACTGATAGGCGTGACGCAGGCCGCTTCATTGATATTTTGCATGATGCTGGAACCCAGAGTCTCGACAACCGGATGCAGCCAGTCGGGGCGTTCAAGGGGCGCAGGTAATTGACGCCAGTTGCTCTGATGACTATCAAGGATCGTATCCAGCGCTATCGGTTCGCCGAAATTGACATGCACCCGACCATAGTCTTCCTTGAGTGTGCGCAGTGCCTTGACCAGTGCAAATATTGTCTCCTTTTGCTTCTTGCCACCTGCCAGTTCGCTGGTGAATGAACGCCCTTCGAGTAATCGCTCGTAGCCAAAGTAGACCGGAATGAACATCACCGGTGTCTTGGGCTCACGAAGATAGGCGTGCACGGTCATGGCCAGCATTCCACCTTTGGGGGGCAGGAGTCGGCCAGTACGGCTGCGTCCACCTTCCACGAAATATTCAAGCGCATGTCCGCGTTGCAGAATTTCCTTCAGGTAGGCGTTGAAAACGGCTGCGTATAACGGATTTCCGGTAAAGGTTCGTCGCAGGAAGAAGGCGCCTCCACGGCGTAGCAAGCCGCCGACAACAGGCAGATTCAGGTTGATTCCGGCAGCGATATGCGGCAGTGAATATCCTTGCATATAAAGGATATAGGAGAGTAGTAGATAGTCTATATGGCTGCGATGACATGGCACATAGATCAACTCATGGCCATCTGCAACAGCCTTCAGTCGGTTGATTCCGGACAGCTCGACGCCGTCGTAGAGCTCGTTCCATAGCCGGGTAAGCAGATTGTGCAGAATGCGAACGGTTGGATAGGACACATCAGCCGCGATCTCGAAAGCGTATTTTTGTGCCTGGCGACGTGCCCGCTCTACAGGTTTGCCGTCTGATTCCTTAACGATAGCCTGACGCACAGCATCATCTGCCAGCACATGATCGATCAATATGCGTCGGTGTGACTGGTCAGGACCAAGGGTGGCGATGCGTCTTTGCCGGAAGTGGACTCGCAATACACGGGAAAGTTTACGCTCAAGTATCCGGGGGGCCTCACCGGTATTCTTTAACGTATTGAATGACAGCGGTTCACTGAAGCTGAGCAGTGTATGTCGCCCATGAATCAGTGTTGTGATGAGCTTGCGGGTACGCCCTGCAAACTGCCAGTTCTCTGTGAACCACAAACGCCAGATAGAGGACTCCTTGTCCGGCGCCCGGCCCCAGTAGACGCCGACGGGGACGATTTGCAGCTCGCCGGCATCGGCATCGATGTCCAGACCAGCGCTGACCAGTCTGTTCAGGCGTGCTGAGATAGTGGGGCGCAGCTTGCGAAAAATGCTGCCCTGGCGTGATTTAAGCACATCCACGGATGAGCTTTCTGTGTTGGTGCCGTAAAGCAGTTTGTCAGTAGGGTCGGGCAGGCCATGTTGTGCGCAGGCCAGTTGCAGCGCACAGCGATCGGCCACGCCACCCACCTCCAGCACGTACAGAACGGGCAAGTCAGGATCGATCAATGCACTTGGACTGTCAGGCAATACCTGAGGTTTCACCCATATCGACAGAATGCGTAACGGTAGATTTGTGATAATACGGTAGGTAGTGTTACGCATGAAGGCAATCAGCAAGCTCGCTCATCGGTCAGGTTTCCAGTCCGCTCCATGGTGACGCATTACCAGTAACTTGCACAAGCACAGAAGAGTGATGGGGCATAATGTAATCAACATTCCTGCAGACGAGCATACCGTGTCCAGATTATCAACCCCTGAAGAAGCCAGCCTCCAGCAAGAGACTCTGGAGGCACTTGAGTCGGTTCGCATGAACGGCAAGCTGGCTGAGGTCTATCTGCAATTTGCCAATAGTGAACATGCATTGCGTGCCTATCTTCATATGGAACAGGCTCTGGCCGGTGGCTCTTTGTCGAAAACCGAAACAGAGGCCATCAAGCTTTGGGTCAGTCAACAGACCGGTTGTGACTATTGTCTGTCCGTACACACATTCAAGAGCAAGCAGGCAGGGCTCAATGCCGAGCAGCAACGCGCTCTTCGCAAGGGCGAGCCAACGGGGGATTCTCGAATCGACTGCATGCTGAAAGTGGCGCAGGCGCTGATGCAGGTGCGGGGTAAATTGCCCGAAGCCTTACTGGCAGAGGCTCGAGAAACGGGCTTGAGTGATGAAAATCTGGTGGACCTGACTATGGCTATATCCACGATCTATTTCACCAACCTGACCAATCACATCAACGACTCTATCTCGTCGCTGCCGCCGGCACCGGATCTTTCCTAATCAGGCTTGTCCGCTGAGCTGCTGACGGCTGCGCGACCCAGAACCTGGCCCAGGCGCTTGACCTGTGACCAACGCTCGCGCCAGCTGAAGGACTGTTCACCACGCTCTACCCGTCGTCTATTCAACTGTGTCAAGGTTGCATTGTCTTGTAGCATCATGAGTTGCGCTGCCACTGCATCGACGTTGTAACGCCCTTTGTCTACGGACAGGCAAACCGGAATTGCCGGTGTCTCAGCTGGCAGGCCAATCTGGCTTGTCGCACTGAGCAGGGCATCTCGAATGTTGCTCGCTTTTCGATCATCACTGTCCAGAGCATAGGGAGGTTCCCAGAGCGCCTTGGGTGTCAGCTGGTCGACATGAGTCATTACCAGCATGATGGGGGGCATCCTTCTTCTGGGCAAAGCCGCAAAACCTTGCTGTAAAGCCTGCCAGACCTGCTGGTCGGGGGCGCGTGCAGGTTGATTGGCACGCACGACCAGAAGCAACATGTCCGCTTGCATGGCAAGTTGCATCAACGAGGCAGGTTCGTCGATTGTGTGATTCAGGCCGACAGTATCAATGATGTGCATGGGGGCAGCCCCATCCAGTTGCAGGCGGTGTGTCACGGTTCTGTCAGTGGTTGGCAGAATATCGACTTCCGCTTCCAGTGTGTCCGCTAGTGCATTGACGAGTGAGGATTTTCCTGCACTGGTCTGTCCTGCAATGACAATACGCAGTGGCTCGGAGGCGGGTGCCGGTTGCTGGATATCCTGTTGGTAGGCACTGCTGCGAAATTCCTGCAGCTCGTTCGCCGATGTCTTCAGCTTGCCACTGTACAGATCGATTCCCACCTGTACCACTTCCTGAAGCAGCAGGCGTTTGAGATCTTTCTGTACATTGACACTCAGATGATCGAACACTCGATTGGTGAACTGATCTTTCAGCTCACCAATCGCAGCCGCTACAGGGTTTGCCAGGCGCAGAGTGCGACGGGCAGTGTTGAACCACATGTAGCCAGTCTTGATATTCTGTTGTTTGCTGTACAGGGTAACCAGCGATGCAACCGTAACCTTTTCTGCGAAGGGAATGTGTTGCAGGATGACGTGGCGGTAGCGCTCACTGGCTACCGAGAGAACTAGCAGAGCTTCCGGTAAAGTGAAGCGATATTCGAGTCGGTTTGAACGCTCAGCACCACCGGGGCTTCGCTTGATATCGGGGTGGTAGTGGGATGAGACTGCCGAGAGTAGCTGCAGTGATTCATCAGGAAGACTCTGCCAGGCAAGTTCTTCTGCGAGTCGTGACTCGATAATCAGACTGACCTGTCGCCACACGGCGCGATCCTGCTCTGTCCAGTCTTGCCTTTCATCCAGGCTGTCGGGAAGTTGTTCGACAGCTTCGTCCGTTTTCGTCTGCTTGGGCAAATCAGTCGAGTGATTGGCCTCACGGTGTCTGGACCACAAAATAAAGGCGGTATAGCCAATCAGGGTCGCCCCCAGCCAGATTGCCAGCACCTGCAACAGCCGGTCGTTTTGCCACAGCCAGGCAACGCCAAGAAGGCTCAGGCTGAAAACCGGCAGTAGTACGACAAGCGCGATATACCAGGCTGCACTATGAGTACTGCCTCTGAACAAAGAGCGCAAGTTCATCCGTTTTTCTGTTCCTTGAAGGCGTTGACAAAGGCGTCGCGCAGTTGCTCGGGGTCAAGAGACTGGTTGTGCTTGCGACGATACAGATACAAGCAAGCGGCGCGTCCGAGTGCATAGGTACTGGCGAAACTGATGCTGGCCGCAGCGGCAGCTCCGGCGCTCTGGCCATAGACAGGTATGAATTTGGCTAATTGCCTGCCGCCCAGCGATAGCGCGTAGCGGTATAGAAACCCGCTCCCCATCGCTGCGATAAATTCTGTGGCGATACGCCGGTCCCAGTCGATATCGTAACGACCCGCCAGCGCATGCAGCATTTTTCCCTGCAAGCTGGGAACCGCTATCAGGCCCACAGCTGGCATCAGATCAACCGCTGCAGCAGCGCTGGCATAGCCAGTAATTTCACGACGCTGAGCCAGAAACAGCGTTTCCTCCTGATCTCGACTATCACGTCGCATCAGAACGCGGGCAAGCTCCGGCACCAGATTGGTAATGGCGTCGCGCAGTTGGTTCAAACCGACATCAGGGTCTTCAAAACCATCGTCCGGATCAGTGAAGTCAATGCGCACTGTCGTCGGGGAGCCCTGCAGGGCAGTGGCAATCTGCTGCGTATTGAATGTGATAGAGCGTTCCAGATCATCTGCTGCCAAGGTGTGCAGCGCGGTGTGAATGTGTAAAACGGCAAGATCATCGGCTGCCAGTGCCAGGGAATGCAGTGCCTGGACAATATCTGACTGTGTCGGATCGTCGACTCGGGTTAACACAAGCAATGCATGACTACCGCCCTTGGCGGCGGCCAGGTCGACTGTCGGGTCATAGTGGGCTTCGCCCAGCCCGCGTGTATCCAGAAATCGCATGACCGGTGCGTCTTTTGGGTGATCATAGTGCTGGGAGCTTTGCGTGCAGGGCTCAAAACCGTTACCTATCTCGGCTCGCGAGTCTCCCGTCAGACGCTGGATGATCGAGGTCTTGCCGGCACCTGTTTTGCCCAGTAGCCACAGTACCGGCAGAGTATCCCGATGACGCGACAGTGCCGCTTCCAGTGCAGGGCTCGGTTCGGGTTGAACCAGCGCTTGAAACCAGCGTCGCCAACCTGGCAAGGTACTCATCTGCCGTATACTCCGTGCACGCAATCGGTCACGTCTGAGGCTGTTCTCATGAATGAACTACTAGAACTACAGACTGGCCAGGTGGCTTTCATTACCGGTCTCATGTCAGGTTTTTCCCTGTCGATTGCTGCGCATGTCCTACGTTACGGCATTCGTAGCAGAATGGCGCAATTGGTTTTTCTCCTGTGGGCTGGTTGGCAACCCGGCTTGTCGGAGTGTTGAGTTCTCTGATTGCAATGGGAACTCTGGTTACACTCTGGTTCGTTTGGCAGGATATCAATGCCATCAGCGTCGCTTTGGAAAATTTATAATGAGCTTTGTGGACCGATTTCTGGGTTTTTTCGAGAAACGAATTTCTCCATTTCCCGAAGAGCCACCCAGTAGACCACCGGGAAAGCTGGTGCCGTTTCTATGGCACTACACGCGTGATTCCTGGGTATGGTTGCTGCTCATGGGGTTGCTTTCAGCCCTGATTTCGGTACTCGAAATCAGCCTGTTCAGCTTTTTGGGCAACCTTGTGGATTGGCTGGGTAATCGTGACCCTGCAACCTTGCTATCTGAAGAATCTGGCAGGCTGGCCTGGATGGCACTGGTCATACTGGTGCTGCTACCTCTGGCCAGCTTTACACATAGCTTGTTACTGCACCAGACGATCATAGGCAATTTCGTCATGTCCGTGCGCTGGAAAGCGCATCGGTGGATGTTGGGCCAGAGCTACTCCTTCTATCAGGATGAGTTTGCAGGCAGAGTTGCCACCAAGGTGATGCAGACCTCATTGGCCATACGTGATGCGGTCCTGAAAATACTGGATGTACTTGTCTATGTCGGTGTGTACTTCATCGGCGCCATGGTGCTGGTGTCCTCCTTCAGTGTCTGGATGATGTTGCCATTCATCATCTGGCTGGTCTTGTATGTGCTCATGTTGCGCAATTTCATGCCGCGCTTGAAACAGATTTCGCGCAGTCAGGCCGACGCTCGTTCTGAGATGACCGGGCGAGTGGTGGATAGTTATACCAATATCATGACGGTCAAACTGTTTGCGCATGCCGGTCACGAAGCTTCTTATGCGCGTAGCAGCATGCAGACATTTCTGGGTACCGTGCACCCGCAGTTCCGGATGGTAACCGGGCTGGACATCTGCCTGAACACTCTGAATGCACTGCTTCTGTTTTCAGTGGGTTCGGCCGGTTTGCTGTTATGGGTAAATGGTCAGACAGGCGTTGGTGCACTGGCCGTGGGTGTTGGGCTGGTTTTACGCCTGCAGGGTATGTCCAACTGGATCATGTGGGAGTTGTCAGGCCTGTTCGAGAGTGTGGGCATCATCTACGATGGCATGCAGATGCTGTCGACTCGACAGGAGATCGTTGACAAGCCGGAAGCCGACGATCTGGACGTGCCTGCCGGACGTATTCAGTTCGAGGCGGTCGGTTTTCACTACGGACGCGATGCCGGCATCATCGAAGCTTTGAACCTGGACATTCGCGGCGGAGAGAAAATCGGTTTGGTGGGACGCTCAGGTGCGGGCAAGACCACTTTGACCAATCTGTTGTTGCGACTCTACGAAGTGGAGAGTGGTCGCATTCTCATAGATGGTATGGACATCACGAGTGTCCGGCAGGAGAGTCTGCGCCAGCATATCGGCGTTGTGACCCAGGATACCTCGCTGTTGCATCGTTCCGTCTACGAAAATATTGCCTATGGCCGACGTGATGCAAGCCGGGATGAAGTAGAGGCTGCTGCCCGGCGTGCCAATGCCCATGACTTCATCCTGGATCTGGAAGATACCTCAGGCAGAAAGGGCTATGAGGCACAGGTGGGGGAGCGAGGTGTCAAGCTCTCCGGAGGTCAGCGACAGCGTCTGGCGATTGCCCGCATGTTTCTGAAAGATGCACCAATTCTGGTTCTGGATGAGGCGACCTCAGCGCTGGATAGCGAAGTGGAGGCCGTTATTCAGGAGAATCTGAGTGCTCTGATGGACGGCAAGACGGTGATTGCAATCGCTCATCGTTTGTCCACCATTGCTGCAATGGACCGATTGATCGTCATGGATGCAGGCGCCGTCGTTCAGGAAGGTTCCCATACCGAACTTTCTACGGGGGAGGGCTTGTATGCACAACTGTGGGCACGTCAATCCGGAGGCTTTCTGGATTTGCCCGAGGTGTCTGCTGAGGGTGACAATATTTCATAACGTGACACGTTTACGAGTAACTCTGCTGTCAATTTGCTGCAGAATCTTTACACTGCGCAGGAACAAATATCATGACTGGATATAACTATATGAAAATCAGGCATCTGTCCGCTATCGCTCTGACTTGTGCTGTGGCCTCGTCTACCGTTTCTGCAGAAGATCTGCGACTGGGTACCGAAGGTGCTTATCCTCCGTTCAACTTCATTGACGCCAGTGGCGAAATCAAAGGCTTTGACGTGGATATCGGTCTGGCCTTGTGCGAAAAAATTGAAGCCAATTGCAGCGTTGTCGCTCAGGACTGGGATGGCATCATTCCGGGTCTGCTGGCTAACAAATATGATTTCATCATTGCCTCCATGTTCATCACCGATGAACGCAAGAAACAGGTTGATTTCTCTGATCCCTACTATCTGGCGGCAATGACGCATGTCGTGGCCAAGGATTCTGACATCACTGAGATCTCCAACGAAGCATTGGCAGACATGGTCATTGGCGCGCAGTCCGGTACGACTCAGGCGGACTACGCTGAGGCGACTTACCCGGATGCTGATGTCCGTTTATACCCCACGCAGGACGAAGTGAATCTGGATATGGCCAGCGGTCGAATCGACATGGTCGTAGGTGATATGTTGCCGATGCTTGACTGGGTCAACAAGGCCGATGACGGTGCCTGTTGTGAGCTGATAGGCGAGCCTATTACCGATCCGGCTTTCGTGGGTGACGGTGTTGGCATCGCACTGCGTCAGGACGATGATGAACTGCGTGAGAGACTGAACGGTGCTTTACTTGAGATTCGTGCTGATGGTACTTACCAGGCCATTAACAAGAAATATTTCGATATCGATGTCTACACCATGAAGTAGATCGGACTCGAGCTGCCAGCCGTGCTAGAGCTGTTCGCATTCGGTGATACCGGCTGGGGTGATGAAATCCTGGCCGGGCTTGCTGTCACCCTGCAACTGGGTTTTGCCGCATTGCTGTTAGGGCTTTGCATCGGCTTTCTGGTTGCCTGGGCCTCCTTGTCGGCAAAGCCTGCGCTGCGTGCACTGGGTTTTGCCTACTCAACCGTCATGCGCGGTTTGCCCGAGCTGCTGACTCTGTTCGTTGTCTACAACGGCGTGGGTTTGCTGCTCAACAACGTATCGGCTCATTTTTTTCCCGATGCGAATCCCATTGATTTCAGTCCATTTGCTGCGGGTGTCGTGGCACTGGGCATGGTTTTCGGAGCCTTTTCGGCTGAAGTGCTGAGAGGCGCATTCAATGCACTGGATGGTGGGCAAAGTGAGGCGGGATTTGCTGTGGGCATGTCCACTCGTCAAGTGTTTCTGCGTATCAAATTACCGCAGGCATGGCGTTTTGCCCTGCCGGGCCTGGGCAATCTGTGGATCAACTTGCTCAAGGACACCGCTCTGGTGTCCATCATTGCTCTGGATGATCTGATGCGAATGACCAAGGTGGCAGTGGGTGTGACTAAACTTCCATTCACGTTCTATCTTGCGGCGGCCCTGATCTACTGGGCCTTGTGCATGATGTCCGAAGTCGGGCTTGCCAGCCTTGAAAAGCGGGCTAATCGAGGCGTCAGGAAAAGCTGATGGATCCTGTTTCCATTATTACCAGCTATGGGCCGCGATTTCTGGACGGCACACTGATGACACTGCAACTGACGGGGTTGGGCGCCTTGATGGCAGCCTTCATCTCTCCGTTTTTTGCATTGCTGCGAGTCTCGACGCCAACCGCTGCTCAACTGCCCCTACGGCTCTATATCTCGTTCATACGGGGTACTCCGTTGCTGGTGCAACTGTTTCTTGTGTACTACGGCTCTGGCCAGTTTCGACCTGTGCTGCAGGAATGGGGGCTGTGGGGCTTCTTTCGCGATCCCTTCAACTGTGCGCTCTTTACCTTCGTAGTCAATTCAACGGCCTATCAGACGGAAATTCTGCGTGGTGCCTTGATGGGTGTTGATTTACGGGAAGTGGAGGCGGGCAAGGCCATTGGCATGTCGCGATGGCGTATCTTGCAACGTATCTATTTTCCACATGCCTACCGGATCGCCTGGCCAGCTCTGGGAAATGAGATCATTCTGTTGATGAAGGCAAGCGCTCTGGCGAGTGTGGTTACCGTCTTTGATCTGATGGGGCGAACCCGTCAGGTGTTTTCCCGGACATTCGATTTTTCCAGCTATCTGTGGGCCGCCCTTATCTATCTGGGTATCACGATTATCTTTGTTTATGTGTGGCGACAAATGGAGCTACGCATGACCAGGCATATGCAGACCAAGAGCTCAGGAGCTGAAGGCAAACAACGACATGGCTGACGACGACATTGTTCTCAAGGCAGAACAGATCTGCAAGTCCTTTGGTGCTCTGGAAGTGCTCAAGGGAGTTGATATAACCGCTCGCAAGCAGGATGTGATCTCCATTCTGGGCTCCTCGGGCTCAGGCAAGAGCACCCTGTTGCGTTGTCTCAATTTTCTTGAACCGCCGACCTCCGGCAAGGTGTATCTGCACGGCGAGGAGATCAGCGTTAGCAAGCAGGGAAAGCTGAATCAGAAGCAGGTAGAGCGATTGCGCAGTCGTCTCGGTATGGTGTTCCAGCAGTTCAACCTGTGGTCACACCGGACCGTTCTGGAAAACGTCATGGAAGGCCCGGTGATCGTCAAGGGTGAGTCCAGGGCAGTTGCCAGGCAGCGCGCAGAAATGCTGCTGGACAAGGTGGGGTTGGCAGAGCGCAAGTCCATGTATCCCTCGCAGCTCTCTGGAGGTCAGCAACAACGTGTCGCCATTGCACGTGCACTAGCCATGGAGCCTGATGCCATCCTGTTTGATGAGCCGACGTCGGCGCTGGACCCTGAGCTGGTGGCAGAGGTGCTCAAGAGCATGAAAGCATTGGCGGAGGAGGGGCGTACCATGATTGTTGTGACCCATGAAATGACTTTCGCCAGGGACGTGTCGACGCATGTGATCTTCATGCATGAAGGCAGAATTCTGGAGCAGGGCACCCCAGAGGAAATGTTTGGTAATCCGAAAACCGAACCGTTCAGGCGGTTTATTGCCGACGTTAGCTGAAACAGAGATGCTCTTCGGCTCAGCTTTTCTGCCGAGCTACCCATGCCACATGTCTGGCAACCATCGGATCTTCACGCAGGGTAGCTTCGGTATTGAGCCGGCTACCCAGCTCCATCTCGCTGTAGAGCTTGTGGATGCCGCGATGACATCGCCGGCATAGCATCAGCCCCTGATTGAGCTCTTCACGTGAGTACTTCTTTGCAAAGCGACTGCGCTTGTGTAGTTTTCTGGGGATCAGGTGGTGGAAGGTCAGCGCAGTTTCACGCTGACACAAGGTGCAGTGATCCTGTTTCTGGTTGCGCTTCACTCGGCGACTACCTCCGACACTGACCGATTGGAAATAGTCGCCGCGCTGGCAAGCTGCGGGTAGGAATAAAAAAAGACTTGCCCGTAATCAAAGGCACTGCATGTCTGCTTGCATCAGCAGCGCCACCAGACCGGTCCAACCTGTTTGATGACTGGCTCCCAGACCTTCGCCTGTATCGCCATGAAAATACTCGAAGAACTGGTGCATGCCCTCGTCACTGGCTGTTTGCAGATCCTGGTTTTCGCCACACCAGGGACGCTTCCCGGATTCGTCAGCGGTAAACAGCGAAATCAGGCGTTCGGAGAGTAGGTCGGCAACTTCACTCAGGGTCATCATTTGTCCTGAGCCGGTCGGGCATTCAACCGTGAATGATTGTCCGTGGAAGGCATGATAACGCCTCAATGATTCGATCAGCAGGTAGTTGATGGGGAACCAGACAGGACCGCGCCAGTTCGAATTACCGCCAAACAGATCAGTCTCGCCTTCACCGGGTTCATAGCCGACACTGAGTTCGTGACCTGTGTCAGTTGTGTAGCTGAACGGGTGCTCGGCATGAAAACGCGACAGAGAGCGAATGCCATGCGGTGAGAGAAATTCTTCCTCGTCCAGTAGATAGCGCAATACACGTCGTAACCGGGTTTCATCCAGAAAGGAGAGCAGGTGGCGGTTCTTCTCTCCTGTGGTATCGACGTCTGCCATGGTGCCGGCCAGTTCAGGGCGGTGTTTTACCAGCCAGTTCATGCGACGCACAAAATCCGGGAACTCGCGATAGACATCATCTTCGAGTATGGAGGTGGCGATCATCGGCATCAGGCCAACCAGTGAGCGAACCTTCAGAGGCGCTGAACGGCCATCAGGCAGGTCCAGTCGATCGTAGAAGAAACCATCGGTTTCATCCCACAGTCCCGGGATCTGCTCGGTGCCGTTCATGGCGTGGGAGATGCGCAGATAATGTTCGAAGAACTTAGTGGCAATATCCTGATAGACGGGATTGTTGCGTGCCAGTTCGAGCGCCATGCGCAGCATGCAGGCTGCGAAAAATCCCATCCAGGCAGTGCCATCGGACTGGTTCAGAACGCCGCCGGTAGGCGGCTCCTCACTGCGGTCGAAGAGGCTGATATTATCGAGGCCCAGAAAGCCGCCTTCGAAGATCGAGTTGCCCTGACTGTCTTTCTGGTTGACCCACCAGGTGAAGTTGAGCAAGAGTTTCTGGAAGACACTTTCGAGAAACTGCAGATCGCCCTGGCCCGTCGTCTTCTTTTCCATGCTGTAGACGCGCATGGTTGCCCAGGCGTGGACCGGTGGGTTCACATCGCCATAGGCCCATTCATAAGCCGGTAATTGACCGTTCGAGTGCATATACCACTCACGTGTGATCAGCAGGAGCTGGCGTTTGGCATAGGCGGTGTCGACAACGGCCAGTGGCAGCGTGTGAAACGCGGTGTCCCAGACTGCATACCAGGGATATTCCCATTTGTCGGGCATCGACATGACATCAAAGTTGTCCATATGCTGCCAGTGTGAGTTGCGACCGTCTTCGCGATGCAGGGGCTTGCCCGGGTCACCGTGGATCCACTGATGCACATTGTAGTAATACAGTTGCTTGGACCACAGCATGCCGGCAAAGGCCTGGCGCTGAATGAGGCGTCGCTCATCGTCAAGATCATCTGACTGCAGCTGTTTGTAGAAGACGTCGGCTTCCGCCTTGCGGCGCATCATGGCTGGTTTGAAGCCTGCGAATGGTTTGGAGTTGCTCTTGCCGCAAAGTCGTAGTTGTATGGTTTTGGACGAATGTGCGTCGATCTGCAATGGGTAGTGCAAGCCTGCTTTGGTGCCTGTCAATGCCGGGTTCACAGCGTCCTGTTCACCATCGACAATGTGGCGATGAAATGCATCCTTGACCCAAGGCGTCTCATTGGGTACGCCAAAGAGTCTGTCAGTGTTGGTGTCGTTATTGGTCATCAGCAGCTCAGGACTGCCCTGCCAGTGCAGGTTGTAACGGCCCAGTAAAGGATGATCGGCCTGCAGAGAATTGCCTTGTGTATGACTGATTACTGGCTGAGTGGTGATATTGCCCTGCGGGCCCTGGGGGTAGCCCCAGCTCCAGGTATTGCGAAACCACAGTTGTGGGACCAGTGAAAGCTTGGCCTTTTCATCACCTCGATTATGGGCGGTGATGGTGATCAGCAGATCATCTTCATTGGCTTTGGCATAGTCGACGGTAATATCAAAGAATTTATTGTCAGCAAAAACCTGAGTATCGGTTATCTCGAATTCGCGGTCCTGATAACCCCTTTGTGCATTTTCATGCAGCAGTTGCTCATAAGGAAAAGCCTGCTGAGGGTAGCGATAACGCATGCTGGCATAGCTGTGGGTTGGCGTGCTGTCCAGATACCAATAGAGTTCCTTGACGTCCTCGCCGTGATTGCCTTCCGGGCTGGACAGGCCATACAGTCGTTCTTTCAGGAACGGATCTTGTCCATTCCATAGTCCCAATCCGAAACACAGAAACTGGTTGCGATCACAAAATCCTGCCAGTGCATCCTCATTCCAGCGGTAGGCGCGACTTCGTGCATGATCATGGGGAAAGAAGTCCCACGCTTTGCCGTCGGTGCTGTAGTCCTCGCGAACCGTGCCCCAGGCACGTTCGGAAAGGTAGGGGCCCCATTCTTTCCAATTGGCCTTGCGTTTCGCATGAGCCTTCAGTCGACGAGTTTCAGCGTTCATTGGACGGTTTATGATAGGCATGCTGGGTGAGTCTGTAGAGTAAGGGCAGTGTATCAAGTGAATCCAATGACCTGCCGCAACCCTCCGACCTTACAGTGAGGGTGTTAGAGAATAACGGAATCCCCTTCCCATGACCGATGTAGAAACGTCATTGACGCGTAATACGCTGGCAATTGCCGTGCAGGCGCTGACACGTGAAGACCCACTCATCTGTGGCTTGGTCAGACAATACGGCATGCCGCCGTTGTGGCAGCGTTCCCAGAGCTTTGCAACGCTGGTCCACATTATTCTGGAGCAGAAAGTATCGCTGGCCAGCGCCAAAGCCGTGATGTTACGAGTTCAGAAATTATGCCCTCAGATGAACCACAAACAGTTTCTGGGTGTTTCAGAGCAACGGCTGCGCCAGGTGGGTATCAGCGAACGCAAGCTGTCCTACTGTCGTTCGATTGCAGAAGCGATTGATACTGGCGAGCTTGACCTGTCACATCTAAGGCGCTGCACGGATGCACAAGTGATGGATGCGCTGACATCGATTCGGGGAATCGGGCCCTGGAGCGCCGGCGTCTATTTACTCATGGCTCTGCGGCGACCGGATGCCTGGGCCAGCGGTGATCGGGCGCTGGTTGTCAGTCTGGCTGAGTGTGCAGATCTGCCGGCGGTACCCGGTTATGCGGAGTTGGATCAGTGGGCCGAGCGTTGGCGGCCCTATCGAGCCGCCGCAGCCCGGGTGTTATGGCATGCCTATCTGAGTCGCCGCAGCCCGGGGGCCCGGCAAAAGAGATCCTCCTGAGTGCAAGCTGCTTGATGCTGGTATCAGATACCCGTGTCGCCCAGAACACGCTGCACATGATCGCCGAATTTCTCCGCATTCATGAAGCCGATGACACGTGCTGCCGGTAGTTCGCGTCCTGTGGCATCGTAAAAAATGATTCCAGGCGGACCAAACAAGTCAAATTGCTTAAGCAGGGCTTGATCGAGTGCATCGTTAGCTGTCACATCTGTCTGCACCAGCACCGCGTTGGCCAACAGATCCTGGACACGTTGATCGGTGAACGTGAACGCTTCCATTTCCTTGCAGCTGATGCACCAGTCAGCGTAAAAATCGAGCATCACCGGGCGGCCTTGCTGTGTGGCTTGCAGAACCGCTTGCTGTAAACCATCAACGCCTTTGACGGTTACAAACTTCAGACCTTCGTGTGGCTGTGACGAATTTCCAGCCTGGTCAGAAGAGACGCTGCCGAGACTCTTCAATGGTGTTCGGTAGCTGTTGTTGCCAGACAGTGCGCCCAGTAGCAGGGCCAGTCCGTAGATGCCGATGATGATGCCAGAACCTTTGCCGAAGCGTTGCCAGCCGCTACTGTCGCGATTGGTCGAGTCGGTGGCGCCAAAGTAGATACCGCTCATGATGGCCAGTATGCCGTACAGCGCCATGGTGATCTGGACGGGCAGAAATCGTGAAATCATGTAGACCGCCATACCCAGAAGCAGAATGCCGAATACGTGTTTGGTGGCATTCATCCAGTTGCCCGTGCGGGGCAGCAGCCTGCCGGCTGAGGTACCAATCAATAACAGTGGTGCCCCCATGCCCAGGCCCAAGGCGAACAGGGCGGCACCGCCGATTACCGCATCACCCGTTTTGGCAATATAGATGAGCGCGCCCGCCAGTGGGGCCGTTACGCAGGGGCCGACAATAAGGGTGGAGATAAATCCCATGGCTGCCACACCGGTCACTTGTCCGCCACCTTGCTTGTTGGACCATTGGGTCAGTTTGGCTTGAATGCTGGCCGGCATTTGTAGTTCGAAGAATCCGAACATGGAAAGCGAGAGCGCCACGAACAATACGGCAATCAGCGATAGCACCCAGGGGTTCTGCAGGAAAATCTGCACGTTGTAGCCGGATAGGCCGACGATTACACCGACAATGGCGTATGTGCTTGCCATGACCAGTACGTAAACGAGTGACAGAGAGAACGCGCGCCGAGTGCTCATGGATCCGCCTTGACCAACAATGAGGCTGGAGAGAATCGGGATCATGGGTAATACGCAGGGGGTGAAAGCCAGCAATAGACCGAGACCAAAAAAAGTAGCCACGTTCAGCCACAGAGAGTTGGCGCTCAGCATCGAGAACAGACGATCCTGTTCAGACTGGGGCAGCTCGTCAGCCGGAGTCGGGGCTGCGATTTTCGGGGCTGTCTTTGCCGGTGATGTACTGACTGGGCTTGAGGATGAGTCGCTGCTTGCTGCCAGCTTTGCTCTTAATGTCTCCTCATCCATGCCCGAAGGTGTGCTGTCGAAGCTGACAGGCAGGGTGGCGGTGCTGGGCGGGAAGCAGACTCCAATATCGGCACAACCCTGATAGTTCAGCTGCAGGCTGGCTTTTGCTGAGAGTGCAAGCTGTGCCGGTGGGTCAAGGATCAGCCGTGCTTCTGCGACATCACGCAGAATGCGGACATTGCCGAAAAATTCATCGTACTGCTCGACACCCGGATCTATGTCAGCGCTGACGACCTGTGCGCCACCGGCATCTGTGAGCGAGAAAGAGAGTTTGTCGCGATACAGGTAATAACCGGGTTCGATCTGCCAGCGGATGATCAGCTCCCGATCATTGGCTGTCATGACCTGTGGCAGGTAGGCCAGATCGGGTGGCAGGAGTTCTTCCTGGACAGGGCTGTCGCCGAAGAGTCCTGCGACCGGCTTGGCATTGATCAGCGGTGAGGCAAGGCTACTGCTTTCCTTGCTGCTGCCTAATGTGCTTTCCTTGTTGCTACCTGATGTGCTTTGCTGCGGCAGCTCGACATCCAGCTCGACGCTGGTGGGTGGATAACACAGTCCAATATCTGCGCATCCCTGGAACTTTACCGACAGTCTGACCGATTGCAGTGGTTCGCTCGTCGTGTAGTCCAGCCCCATGCTCGCCGTGTCGCGAAAGGTTGCCTGTTCGCCGAAGAAATCATCGGAAACCACAATGGCTTCTGAAAATTCAGGCGCGCCCAGCGTGATACTTGCGGTGCTGGCCAGTCCGGAGGGCGACAGGGAGCTGACCTCTTCTACCTGAAAGCTGGTTTTGTCACGGTACAGGTAGTATCCGTCGGCAATGGCGAACTCAAGGCTGATCTTGTCTGCAGACACTTGCGTCACGGAGGGGACAAACGCCTCCAGAGGCGACATTGGGTCACTGCCACCGAGCAAATTGGTTGCGGCCATAGTGCCCAGGGGGAGCAATGCCAGTGTAGCAAGCAGGTACAAGCCTGCGGCCGATTGACGAGCGGCTGCAAAGCGTAGGCGAATGGATGAAAGCATGGCAGGAATCAAGCTGAGAGAATGCGAAGTCACTGATATTTCCGGGCAGACTGAGCCACCTTGTTAAAGCGTCATGCGAAGATGGGTTATTCGAGGTTCACTATTGTACGGCTTGCTTCTGACGTGAACCTGACAACGGCCAGCTTGTCATACGGGTTCCTGCTGTAAAATCTGCTGCCGTGTCCTGCCGGCAGGCGGTCTGACCTGTAGACAGTTATCGTCACTACAGACAAAAGTCGTATCGTCGTAATCAGCCAACGCTTGTTTGAGCGGTAATACGTCGATAGGTTCCATTTTGAAAATCCGGAGTTTGTGATGCCTTACGCACTACTGTTGTTCATATCATTGCCAATCATCGAGATCGCAGTAATGCTCAGGGTTGGAGACGCCATCGGCTGGCTCCCCACGTTGGCTATCGTCATTCTGACCGCCTTTATCGGCACCACATTATTACGACAGCAGGGTCTGGCCACGCTTAACACCGCTCGTCAGCGGCTGGATGCGGGTGAAATGCCAGCTCAGCAAATGCTGGAAGGCATGCTGTTGCTGCTGGGTGGTGTCCTGTTGTTGACACCTGGTTTCGTGACCGATGCCTTCGGGTTTGCTTGCGTGCTGCCTGTCACTCGCCAATGGCTGGCGAACAAGATCGCTTCACGCTCCATTGTCAGTGTCGGTGGTGTTGTGGGATTTGGAAGTGGGGCGGGGCGGCAGCGAGGCGGCCCGTCAGCCAAGGGCGGAACCACGATTGGATCTGGATCGACCGCTGGTGCTCGTCATAGCGATGCCCACTCTGCAGAATCCAGCGCCAGTGGTGGTCGACCTCAGCCCTCGACTCCTAGTCCAGAGTCGTCCGGAGAGGTCATTGATGCCGATTTCAAGCGAATTGATAAATAGAATTATATTGCCTGAAATGGCCGTCTGTAGCGCTTTATTGACTGAGTAGGTGTTTTTTGCCACCTGGTTCTGCAAGTTACAGGCAAATTTGTTGGTCCCGAGACTTGATATTGTGGCTGTCGACATTAGAATTAGCACTCCTTAGGGGAGAGTGCTAACAATGGTGCTCAACGCTCCTTTTGGACCTTATTTTTCACAGTTGATTTTTTCGGAGTCGTATTGGTATGAACATTCGTCCGTTGCATGACCGCGTGGTCGTCAAGCGCATGGAAGAAGAGCGCACGAGTGCCGGTGGCATTGTAATTCCTGATTCAGCTACTGAGAAGCCAGTTCGTGGTGAAGTGCTGTCAGTTGGTAAAGGCAAAATCGCTGAAAATGGCGATGTACGCCCTCTGGACCTGAAAGTAGGTGACCAGGTTCTGTTCGGCAAGTATTCCGGCACCGAAATCAAGATTGACGGTGAAGAAGTACTGGTTATGCGTGAAGACGACATCATGGGTGTTTTCGAGTAAAACCCCGCAGTCGTGTCCCAACTGGCTGGCGGTTGCAGCTAGAGCTCCCATCCAGTCATTTCCTGAACTCTTTTTGAGGATAGAATTTTAATGAGTGCCAAAGAAGTCCGTTTTTCCGATTCAGCCCGTCAGCGTATGCTCAAGGGTGTTGACATCCTGGCTAACGCCGTAAAAGTTACTCTCGGTCCTAAAGGCCGAAACGTTGTACTGGACAAGTCGTTCGGTGCCCCTACTGTCACTAAAGATGGTGTTTCTGTAGCCAAAGAAATCGAACTGGAAGACAAGTTCGAAAACATGGGTGCACAGATGGTGAAGGAAGTTGCTTCACAAACTTCTGACATCGCTGGTGACGGTACTACGACAGCAACAGTTCTGGCTCAAAGCATCGTTCGCGAAGGCCTGAAGTCAGTTGCTGCCGGCATGAACCCGATGGATCTCAAGCGTGGTATCGACAAGGCCGTAATTGCAGCAACTGCTGAACTGGCTGCCATGTCCAAGCCATGTAATGACGAGAAGTCAGTTGCTCAGGTTGGTACTATTTCTGCCAACAGCGACGAGTCAATCGGCAAAATCATTGCTGAAGCAATGAACAAGGTTGGTAAGGAAGGCGTTATCACTGTAGAAGAAGGCAAGTCTCTGGACAACGAACTTGACGTTGTTGAAGGCATGCAGTTTGACCGTGGTTACCTGTCTCCTTATTTCATCAACAACCAGGATGCAATGTCTGCAGAACTGGAAGATCCATATGTACTGCTTTTCGACAAGAAAATCAGCAACATCCGTGATCTGCTCCCCGCTCTGGAAGCCGTTGCCAAGTCTGGCAAGCCTCTCCTGATCATCGCTGAAGATATCGAAGGCGAAGCTCTGGCAACTCTGGTTGTCAACAGCATGCGCGGTATCATCAAGACATGTGCTGTTAAGGCGCCTGGTTTTGGTGACCGTCGTAAAGCCATGCTGCAGGATATCGCTATCCTGACTGGTGGCCAGGTAATCTCTGAAGAAGTCGGCCTGTCTCTGGACAAGATCACTTTGGAAGACCTGGGTACAGCCAAGCGTGTCACTGTTGACAAAGACAACACTACTATTGTTGATGGTGCTGGTTCTTCTGATGAGATCAACGCTCGCGTTGAACAGATTCGCACTCAGATTGAACAAGCTACTTCTGACTACGACAAGGAAAAGCTGCAAGAACGTGTTGCCAAGCTTGCCGGTGGTGTTGCAGTTATCAAAGTCGGTGCTGCTACCGAAGTTGAAATGAAAGAGAAGAAGGACCGTGTTGACGATGCACTGCACGCAACTCGTGCTGCTGTTGAAGAAGGTATCGTTCCTGGTGGTGGTGTTGCACTGGTTCGCGCCATTGCTGCTGTTGACAAAGTCAAGGGCGACAACCACGAGCAGGACATCGGTATCAGCATTGCCAAGCGTGCAATGGAAGAGCCTCTGCGTCAGATCGTTGCCAATGCTGGTGGTGAGCCTTCAGTAGTGGTTGCACGAGTCAAAGAAGGCACAGGTAACTTCGGTTACAACGCTGCTAACGGCGAATACGGCGACATGGTCGAAATGGGTATCCTGGATCCAACCAAGGTAACTCGTTACGCTCTGCAAAATGCTGCTTCTGTTGCTGGTCTGATGATCACCACAGAATGCATGATTGCTGACTTGCCGAAGGATGAAGCGGCCGGTGGTGGCATGCCTGATATGGGCGGAATGGGTGGAATGGGCGGCATGATGTAAGGCATTCGCCTTTATCATGTGAGTTAACGCTCATCAAGTAGTATCAAAACCCCCGCTCAATGCGGGGGTTTTGCGTTGTGGATGTGACAAAGTGTGGCGAGTTCGATTCGTGCTTAAGCGTCTGGGGATGGTGCCGATACCAGTTTTATCGGGATGCTAATACCTGCATTTCACTCCCATGTACCCAACAGGACGGGATTTTTTGAATTTTCGCGCATTCACAAGCACGGTCTATCGCTCGCGGGCAATACAAGCATTGTCCGGATCGGTTGCACTCACGCTATTGATCGTGCAGCTGACGTTGTTCTACCCGTCGATCTACGAACAATACGAGTCTCAGATCATCGAGCAATCGAGAGTAGAGCTGGCGTTGGTACGTGCCGCTTTTTTCAACGCGGACCCTGAGCAGATAAGCGTCCCGGACACGCTGTTGAGTGATTCTCTGGTGGGCCTGGTACTTGTGGATGCCTCGGGCAGGCTTCTGCTCAACAAGGGCAACACCTTCGACTATGTGCATGACAGCGGTGCCAGCGTAACTGAGTCCGGTACTGTGCATTCAGAAAACTGGACCATCCCGGCGAAGACGAGTTCTCTGTCAGGTATCGGCTTTATTGAGCGTGAGCAAATTGTGAACGCTGCACTGTTCAAGGCATTGGGGCTCAGTGCATTTGCCTTGCTAACCAGTTTGACAGGCGCTCTTGTGGCCATGTTTGGCGCACACCGATGGTATGTCGGCCCTATAGAGCAGCTGATCGGTGCGCTCAGGGACAGCCGTGAGAATAGTGAGGGACAGTTGCCGGAGTCTATCGAGGTTACTGATGGAAACGATTTGCGTCCTCTGGCTGAAGAGTTCAACGGTCTGATCGAGGCTCAGCGCAAGGCTGCCAGGCAGGTGAAGGTCAAGCAGCAGTATCTGGAATTCGCCGCTCACCATGATCCGCTGACTCATTTGCCCAACCGGCTCATGTTCGAGGATACCTTGAAGCGTACGGTGACTGAGACCATTGCTTCAGGCCTCAAGTTTGCTGTTTTTCTTGTTGATCTGGACAATTTCAAATTCTTCAACGATCAGTACGGGCATCTGGTTGGTGACAAGATGGTGGCGGAGGTGGGCAATCGTTTGCGCACCATGATGCGAGATATTGATCTGGTTGCACGGCTTGACGGTGATGAGTTTGTGGTTATCCAGAGAGATGTGGAAGATACGGATTCGGCTGAAGAGGTTGCCAGGCGCATCATGAACGTTGCGACAGCTCCTTATGAATACCGGGGCTTTACGCTCAAGACGGCGGTGTCCGTCGGAATTTCATCGTTTCCTGATGATGTGCATGTGCAGCAGGACGAGCATATGCTGGGCGAGGAAATCGTCAACAATGCCGCCGTGGCGCTTCAGGAAGCGAAGAGTAACGGCAAGAATCAGTATCAGCTGTTCAACGAAAAAATGCGGCTCAGGCTGACAGCCAGAATCAGGCTGGAGCAAGACCTTAAAATTGCTTTGCAGGATGAGCAGTTTGAGGTGTATTACCAGCCCAAGATCAACATCCATACTCGCCAATGCACGGGGGCTGAAGCATTGGTTCGTTGGCGTCATCCAGTCAATGGTTTTGTCTCCCCCGATGCGTTTGTGCCGGTTTGTGAAGAGACGGGTCTCATTATTGAGTTGGGGGCCTGGATTTTAAGGACTGCCTGTATCAAGACGCGTGAGTTGCAGGAGCAGGGTTATCCGGGACTGAATGTCGCTGTCAATATATCGGCTGTCCAGTTCACCGATGGTGGGCTCTTGCCTATGGTTGTTCGGGCACTGGAAGAGTCTGGTCTCGCTTCCGAATTACTGGAATTGGAGATCACCGAAAGTGCTGTGATGCACGATCCTGAAGAAGTTATCCTGTCTTTGCACGAGCTGAGTGAACACGGCATGAAGCTGGCAATTGACGACTTCGGTACAGGATATTCTTCGTTGGCGTATCTCAAACGCTTCCCTGTCAACACCTTGAAGATCGATCGGGCATTCATTACTGATATATCCAGTGATAATGATGATGTAGCGATTGTCGAAGCGGTGCTGGGGTTGGGCAAGCACTTCAATATGAAAGTTGTTGCGGAAGGCGTCGAAGACGAGGAGCAGCTGAATTTTCTGAAAGCCCAGGGCTGTGATATCGCTCAGGGGTATTTCATCAGCAAACCGTTAAGCTCGGAGCAATACAATCATTGGCTTGAACGCTGGCCATATGGCGTGCAGTCCGGCAGCGTAATCAGAATGCCTGAGTTACCTGCACCAGACAGAACCGGAACAGACGATTGAGGCTGGGAATTGTCGGGTAGGTGTACGATGCCAGTGACTGGCATTATATCCAGTTGCCGTGTAAGCTTTTGCTTTCCATGGCGATGACTGACTGACGATGGCCGACTCTCTTGATTTGCGCTGCAGCTGGTGTCAGGGTAGTGATTTATATCGCCACTACCACGACACTGAATGGGGCGTGCCCTGCAGGGATTCAATGCAGCTGTTCGAGTTGCTTAATCTGGAAGGTCAGCAGGCCGGGCTCAGCTGGATCACCATTCTCAACAAGCGCGAAGGCTATCGGCAGTTGTTTGCAGGCTTTGATCCGGTCAAGATTGCCCGCTTCACGGATGCCAAACTTGACAAGATTGCGAGCAATCCGCTCATCGTGCGGCATCGGCAAAAGGTGGAATCCATTCGCAGTAATGCGCACGCCTGGCTGGCGATGAGGGAGGCAGGTCAGGATTTTTCAGAGTTTGTCTGGTCCTACGTCAACCACGAAGCTATCGACAATGCGCGTACTTGCATGAGTGAGGTGCCGGCTAAAACAGATGCTTCAACGGCTATGAGTAAGCAGCTGAAGAAGCTGGGCTTTGCCTTTGTCGGACCGACAACCTGTTACGCCTTCATGCAAGCGGGCGGAATGGTGAACGATCACCTGACAAGCTGCCCTAGACATCCTGAAGTTGCCTGATTAGCTGAAATCTTGGGAGCCTGTCCGAGAATCGCACCCGCAGTCGACCTGTCTATTCCCGGATTGGCTTCTGGGCCCGCTATTGACCGAAACGCTTGTTGCTTTGCGCCATCCAGTCCAGTTCTTCGCTTGTGCTGGTGCGACCCAGTGCCTTGTTTCGATAAGGGTAGCGGCCAAATTGGTCGACAATTCGCTTGTGTTCATGCGCGGATGACAAGGTGCTGGTAGCAAATTTGTGCAGCTCCGGAGTGCCCTGCTCGCGTGTCAGGGCTTCGAACAGTGCAACGGATCTGAGCTGAGATTCTGGCGATTCGTCATGTTCCAGGGGCAAGTAGCAAAATACTTTCTGAGTCAGCGAGAATGACTCCACGTAGCGCATGGAAATAGCATGTTGACAGGCTGCCAGTGCCTGATCGTCAGCAGCAAAGGCATCGGCTGTGCCACGATGAATATTGCGATTGAACTGATCAAGAAGGACAATCAGTGCCAGTGTGCTGTCCGCCGATTGCAGCCAGTGGTCCAGTTGGCCGCTCCGGGCGAGCTCGAGCAGGTCGCCAAAGCGGGTTTGTAGTTCCAGGTCCAGTTTTTTTCCACCGCTGAACCAGCGTTTGGACTGGGGCAGGTCCATCCGTCCACTGGCCTCATCTTTGAACCAGAACCGGAGTACGGATTCAGGAGTTTGCTCAACAGAGGGCTGATTGTCGGTGATTGCATTCATGGGGAGGGCAGAAGTGTTGTCTGGTATGGGTGTATTGCTTGAATAGCGAGTTTGTGGCATTGCGATGACACTGCCCTTGCTGTTGATACTGGGCAATGTGCCGTTATTGTTATTGACATTCGTCATTGTGCCGTGTAATTGGCGATGAGCTTTGCACTGTATCCATACTCGGTCTATGGTCAGTGCTTTGATATACTCCGTGTCATGCGCAGCTGGCAGACCTTTACAGGCCGCTGAAAGCACCTGCGGTACTACCTACAATTGTGGAAAATCTTCATATGAGTGTACGCGTTACGAGTCTTATCCTCTGCGGTGCCCTGTTAGGCGGCTGTGCAAGTAATAACCCTCAGCTAGCAGACCTTAAAGCCGCTGCGGAATCAGCGCTGAGTGGTGAGTCGTCCAGTGGTCCTCTGAGTATTGACGAGATCACACGCGGCCTCAAGGAGGCATTGACAACTGGCTCCAATGCGGTTGTGGCGCAACTGGGCAAGCCAAACGGTTTCAGTGATGACCCCATTATTCATATCCCACTGCCTAGTTCTCTGGCCAAGGCGCGTGATTTTGCCAGCAAAGTGGGTCTGGAAGGCTCATTTGACGATCTGGAGCTGAAACTCAACCAAGCTGCAGAGCAGGCTACGCCAAAGGCGCAGGCCTTGTTCGTTGATGCTATCAGCGAGATGAGTGTCGATGATGCCAAAGGCATTCTGTCGGGCCCTGACGATGCGGCTACCAGCTATTTTCGTGACAAGACCGGGTCCCAGTTGCAGTCGCAAATGCGGCCTATCATCGATCAGGCGCTGGCCAGTGTAGGGGCGGTTGGTACATTCAACGATCTTTTGTCCAAGTACAATAATATTCCCCTGGCACCGAAACTCGATGCCGATCTGACCGGTTATGTGACCGAAGAAGGATCAGAAGGCATTTTTCATTATCTGGCAGAGGAAGAAAAAGCGATTCGCGAGAACCCGCTTAAACGCACCTCTGAAATCCTGCGCCGCGTATTCGGAAGCTGAAACCAACATGAACCCCCCAGAACTGACTGACCGACATTCATTCGACCGTGAAGAACTTATCGCCTGTGGACGCGGCGAATTGTTCGGTGAGGGCAATGCCCGACTGCC
This sequence comes from Granulosicoccus antarcticus IMCC3135, assembly GCF_002215215.1. Classification (NCBI taxonomy): domain Bacteria; kingdom Pseudomonadati; phylum Pseudomonadota; class Gammaproteobacteria; order Chromatiales; family Granulosicoccaceae; genus Granulosicoccus; species Granulosicoccus antarcticus. Next base: position 1,504,645 of record NZ_CP018632.1, read on the forward strand.
TTTACCGAATATGCTCATGTTCGATCGCATCACCAGTATTACAGCCGATGGAGGAGCTGCAGGCAAAGGGCAGGTCATCGCTGAACTGGACATCAACCCTGAGCTGTGGTTCTTCGGATGCCATTTTGAGAGCGATCCGGTCATGCCGGGTTGTCTGGGACTGGATGCCATGTGGCAGCTGGTTGGCTTCTTTCTTGGCTGGAAGGGCAATCCGGGCAGGGGACGAGCGCTGGGTTCTGGTGAAGTGAAATTCTTCGGTCAGGTCCTGCCAACCGCCAAGGTGGTACGCTATGAACTTACTATCAACCGACTTATCGAAAGAAAGCTGGTCATGGGCATCGCCGATGGCCGCATGCTGGTCGACGACCGTGAAATCTACACGGCTCGTGACCTGCGAGTTGGTCTATTCACATCCACTGAAGATTTCTAAAGAGATCGCATCATGCGCAGAGCGGTAATAACCGGCATTGGTATCATTTCCTGTCTGGGAAATGACAAGGAGTCGGTAACAGAATCATTGCGACTGGCCAAATCGGGCATCACGAAACGCGAGATCTATAAGGAAATGGGCATGCGCAGCCACGTGGCTGCGGCGCCGGACATCGACCTTAAAGAATCCATCGATCGCAAGCAATTTCGTTTTATGGGCGGGGCTGCTGCCTATGCCTATCTGGCCATGCAGGCGGCGATTGCGGATGCAGGCCTGAGTGATGACGAGGTGTCGAATGTTCGAACGGGCATTATTGCAGGCTCGGGTGGCGGTTCTTCAGCCAGTCAGGTTGATTCTGCCGATATTCTGCGTGATCGTGGCATTCGGCGAGTAGGGCCCTATCGAGTTACTCAGACCATGGGTAGTACGGTATCTGCCTGTCTGGCAACGCCTTTCAAGATCAAGGGCATCAACTACTCCATATCATCAGCCTGTTCCACCAGTGCACATTGCATTGGTAATGCGCTGGAGCTCATCCAGCTGGGCAAGCAGGATCGCGTGTTTGCCGGTGGTGGCGAAGAGGAGCATTGGACACTAAGCAGTCTGTTCGATGCCATGGGCGCGCTGTCGACCAAATACAATGACACGCCAGAGCTGGCCTCACGCGCCTACGATGCGAACCGGGATGGTTTTGTCATTGCCGGTGGCGGTGGCATGGTGGTGGTAGAAGAACTGGAAACTGCCAAGGCACGTGGGGCAACCATCTATGCTGAGGTCGTCGGTTATGGTGCCACTTCAGATGGTTACGACATGGTTGCACCGTCCGGTGAAGGGGCAATGCGTTGCATGCAAATGGCCAAGGCAACGGTTGATACGCCTATCGATTACATCAATGCCCACGGCACCAGCACGCCGGTTGGTGATGTGGCCGAGCTGCGTGCGGTAAAAATGGCTTTCGAAGAAGGCCAGGTTCCCCATATTGGTTCTACCAAGTCTCTGTCGGGACATTCGCTGGGAGCCGCAGGTGTACAGGAGGCTATCTATACGCTTCTGATGCAGCAAGCCGGTTTTATTGCCGAATCTGCCAACATCACAGATCTTGATGAAGCTGCAAGCGATTTGCCGATTGTTCGCAGTCGTATCGATAACGCAAAGATCGATACGGTGATGTCCAACAGTTTTGGTTTTGGCGGCACAAACGCCTCGCTCGTCTTTCGACGCGTTTAGTCGATCGGCTCTGAATCACCAGGCGCAGATCATCTGGTCTGTGTCTGGTGAGAGCCTTTACTCGTCCTGCCGTCCCCGGACGAGTTAATTGTCAATTGTGCGACGCACGATGGCAAAATTGACGGTTACTTTGCCCTGATACAGCCTACAAAGTTCGGTGTTTTGGTCGTTACTTCTCATGTCCATTTGAATTGGTTTGAGATACATGAAAGTAATGATTGTCGACGATTCAAAGTCCATGCGGATGATCGTAAAGCGCACTCTTAAACAGGCTGGCTTCGATACTATGGAGTTTGAAGAGGCCGAAGACGGCACAGATGCGCTTGCCAAAATTGATGATTACATGCCGCAACTGGTACTTTGCGACTGGAATATGCCCGAGATGAATGGCATTGATTTCCTGAAAGCGATCAGAGCCGCAGGGAATACAGTCAAATTCGGATTCGTGACGACCGAATCCACTGCTGAGATGCGAGCGGAGGCAAAAGCGGCTGGAGCCCAGTTTCTTATTGCCAAGCCGTTTACGGCAGAAACGTTCGAGAAAACGTTGCAGCCGGTTCTCCGACAGCCATGAACTATCAGGCTCCGGAGGCACGCGCGCTCAGCGATATGCTCTCGATGATAATCGGTGGTGAAGCCAAGGCCAAAGTAGCGCCTGCGCTGGAAGGTGACTCCCCCGATTTTGTGGCGATTTACATCAACAGGGATGATGAAGTGGTGGCAACCTGCTGTAGTAAGTTGCACACGGCAGCCTCTCTGGGGAGCGCTCTGTCCATGATTCCTGCAGGTGGCGTCAAGAGCATGGAGGAGGAGAATCAAATCTCGAAAATGGCATTAGATAATTTTTATGAGGTGATGAATATCTTTTCCAGCCTGTTGATGAACGACAAGACAGAGCATCTACGGTTGTCAGAAGTAGTTCGAGATGCTGGCAAACGTTTGAAGGTGGACAATAGTGAAGAGGTGATTTTCACGTTGGAACTCGGTAACTATGGGGCGGGTGAGCTGGTGTTCAATTTCACCTGAATCCAGTATTCAGTAGATGAGGCTGGGTTCCTCAAGAGCTGCACGTTGTTCTCGTAGCGACTGGATATGTTCGTCCCAGAATCTGCCGCTGGCGAAGAACGGAAAAGCCTGTGTAAAAGCCGGATCTTCCCAGCGTCTGGCAATCCACGCAGCGTAATGGATGATTCGCAAGGTTCGCAAAGGCTCTATGAGGGCCAGCTCGCGTTCGTCAAATTCGCGAAACTCATGGTAACCATCGAGAAGATCGCCCAGCCGTGCTTGAGCATACTGACGATCGCCAGAGATGAACATCCAGAGGTCCTGAATGGCAGGACCCAGGGCGCAGTCGTCAAAATCCAGCAGGTGCGGTGTGCCATCACTACCCCATAGAATATTGCCCGGGTGGAAATCACCATGCAGGCAGATCTCACGATAAGGGACTGCATCGATGCGCTCATGCACTTCGGGCATCAGATCGTCAATGACAGACTCATAGACCTGCGCCAGATGGTCGGGCAGGATATCGGAATCCAGTAGATAGTCGGCGCATTCATCACCCAGTCTGCTGGCATCGATGAATGGGCGGTGTTGGAAGTCCAGTGTGTCAGCTACCAGGTGCAAACGACCCAGTGTTCGGCCGATAACAGCTAGCTGTTCGGGGTTGTCCAGCTCGGGAGGACGACCACCTGCACGGGGGAACAGACAGAATCGAAATGGCCCATGGTTATGCAGACTCTGACCTTCAGCATCACTTAATGGTGCGATAACCGGAATGTCATGTTCAAGTAGTGCGTTGCAGAACGCATGTTCCTCCAGAATGGTTTCATCGCTCCAGCGACCTGGCCGATAGAACTTGGCAATCACGGTTGTGCCATCGTCCAGGCCAACGGAATAAACGCGATTTTCGTAGCTGTTGAGCGCACTGACACGACCATCGGTGTGCCAGCCAACGCTGTCAATTGCATCGAGTATCTGGTTCGGGTCCAGTGACCGAAAGGCCAGAGATGCATCAGTATCCTGGATGATCATTAACTCCTTATTGTCGGTATAGGTCGCCAACTGTCTGTAAATAAGCCCTATTTGATGCTATCTTTCACAGTTACCGTCACGATTGACCTTTTGGTCGATTACGTGCATCAAATTTCATAACTGGAGCGTTGGAGTATGTCACAGGTGTTGGTTCTCAATGGGCCTAACCTCAACCTGCTAGGTACTCGTGAGCCTGAACGATATGGTTCGGTACGATTGGCGGACATCGAAGCACAACTGGCTGAACAAGCTGAGCAATCGGGAGTCAGTATTGACTTCTTTCAGAGTAACAGCGAGGGGGCATTGATTGACCGAGTACAGGCGGCTCCGGCAGAAGGGTGTCAGATCGCGATCATCAACCCGGGTGGCTATAGCCATACGAGCGTTGCTCTGCGCGATGCCTTTCTCGGTGTGGCACTACCTCTGATTGAAATACACGTTAGCAACATCTATCAACGTGAACCATTCAGACATCATTCGTATTTTTCCGATATCTCTGTCGGCACATTACTGGGTTTTGGCCCTGCCGGGTACAGCATGGCGCTGACGGCAGCCATCGCCCGAATCAAACAATCTTAATACCACCGAACCGGAATACAGATCAGGACTGCCCATGGATATTCGCAAGATCAAGAAGTTGATCGAGTTACTGGAAGATTCGGATGTTTCCGAAATCGAGATCGTCGAGGGCGAGGAGTCCGTACGGATCGCACGTTCATCTGGTGTGACCTACGCACCCGTGCAACCTCAAGCAACTCAAGTCGCGCAGCCCGTCGCGGCAGCACCAGCGGCCGTGGGCGCCAGCGCACCAGCGCCGGAGAACCTACTGCCACCAGGTACCATCATGGAATCTCCCATGGTCGGCACCTTTTACCGTTCCTCGTCTCCTACTGCCAAGGCTTTTGCCGACGTTGGGCAGGTTGTCAATAAGGGTGACACGATCTGCATCATTGAAGCGATGAAGATCATGAACCAGATTGAAGCCGAAGTCAGCGGTACCGTACGCGCCATTCTTGTCGAAGATGGCCAGCCGGTTGAGTACGGCGAGCCATTGATCGTCATCGACTGAGTATCTGACTCATGGTTACTCCAATCAAGAAACTGCTGATCGCCAATCGTGGCGAGATTGCCCTGCGTATCATGCGCTGCTGCCGTGATCTGGGTATCCAGACCGTTGCTGTCTATTCGACGGCTGACCGGGATCTCAAGCATGTCAGGCTGGCCGATGAAGCGGTATGTATCGGGCCGCCACCTTCCGCTAAAAGCTATCTCAATGTGCCTGCCATTATCAGTGCGGCCGAGATAACTCGCTCCGAGGCTATTCACCCGGGTTACGGGTTTCTGGCTGAGAACGCCGATTTTGCCGAACGGGTTGAATCAAGCGGGTTCAAGTTCATTGGTCCAACCTCGGACACTATCCGTTTGATGGGTGACAAGGTCAGTGCCATTGCCGAAATGAAAGCCGCAGGCGTTCCCTGTGTGCCTGGCAGTGATGGGCCTCTGGGTAACGATATTGCCAAAAATATCAAGATTGCCAACAAGATCGGTTATCCGATCATCATCAAGGCGGCCGGCGGCGGCGGCGGGCGTGGCATGCGTGTCGTTCGTTCGGATGATGATCTGGAAGAATCCATTGCCATGACACAGAACGAAGCCGGTACTGCCTTCGGCAATCCGGTTGTGTACATGGAAAAGTATCTGGAAACCCCTCGACATATCGAGTTTCAGGTCATCTGCGATGAATTGGGCAATGCCATTCATCTGGGGGAGCGTGACTGCTCCATGCAGCGTCGCCACCAGAAGGTTGTGGAGGAGGCGCCAGCACCGGGCATCGATGCAGCCACTCGTGCCGATATGGGCGCCCGCTGCGTCGAGGCGTGCAAACGCATGGGGTACCATGGTGCAGGTACGTTCGAGTTCTTGTATGAAAACGGTAATTTCTACTTCATAGAAATGAACACCCGTGTGCAGGTCGAACACCCTGTGACCGAAATGATTACGGGAATCGATATCATCAAGGAGCAGATTTTTGCTGCTGAAGGTCGCGAGCTGCGCTGGAAGCAGGAAGACATCAAGATCAAGGGACATGCATTCGAGTGCCGCATCAATGCCGAAGACCCGGTCACTTTCATGCCTTCCCCTGGCACCATCCGGCAATATCATCCAGCCGGCGGACTTGGTGTGCGTGTGGAGACCCATATCTATAACGGGTATACAGTACCGCCACATTATGACTCCATGATTGCCAAACTGATCGTGTCTGCCAATACTCGAGAGTCAGCCCTGGCACGCATGCGTGGTGCCCTCAGTGAAGTATTCATCGACGGCATCAAGACAAACATTCCCCTGCACATCGATATCTTCAATGATCCTGCCTTTCAGGAAGGGGGCACCAATATTCATTACCTGGAAAAGAAACTGGGACTGAACTGACGGCATGCTGGTGGATCGGACGCCAGCGACCGGCATAACGGAACCTGCGCTCTGATTCACCACCTGGACGTTAGAAAGATCAACATGACTGCAGCTCCTGAATGGCTTGAAATCACGCTTAAGACATCGCGTGATGAGGTTGAAACACTCGAAAACTGGCTTTTCAAATCCGGTGCCTTATCCGTGACGTTGCTGGACAGCGTGGACGATGAAGAGTTGTCGCACGCTGTTCTGGAGCCCGTGCCGGGAGAGGTGCGGCTTTGGGACGACATCACGCTAGTGGGTCTGTACGCTCGAGAAACCTTGCTGGATGAGCTGCACGATGCTTTGCATCTGGCAGCGGCCATGCTCGAGATTGCAGTGCCCGCGTTCACCGCCTCTCGATTACAGGAGCGAGAGTGGGAGCGAACCTGGATGGATACCTTCAAACCCATGCAGTTTGGCGAACACTTCTGGATATGCCCAACCGAGCAGGAAGCCCCAGATCCGAGTGCTATCAACCTGCGGCTGGATCCGGGCATGGCTTTTGGTACTGGCACACATGCAACCACTGCGCAATGTCTGGCGTGGATGGGCGCTGAAACGGCACGTACATTGCGTCCTCTGGAGGGTTGCCGTGTCATCGACTATGGTTGCGGTTCAGGTGTTCTGGCTATTGCCGCTTTGTTGCTGGGAGCGGAACGGGCCTGGGCGGTGGATATCGATCCACAGGCGTTGAGCGCTACACGAGACAATGCTCGGCAAAATGGTGTACTGGACAAGCTTGAGGTGGGTATGCCCGAGTTGGTGAATGATCTTTCCGTGGAGCTGGTGTTGGCCAATATTCTTTTCAAACCTCTGATGGATCTGGCGGATACGCTGACAGCGTCCGTGAAACCGGGTGGGCGTCTGGTGGTGTCCGGCATTCTGCGAGAGCAGATGGAACCGCTGCGTGAGCGATACAGCGAGCATTTCGAATTTGAACCCGGTCAGGATCAAGATGGCTGGGCGCTGATGACTGCAATACGTCGTTGATACGGCATGGGCAGACGCAGCCAGAAATCTCGAACAGGCCAGCAAGCCCGAGAACGGTTCAAGCACTCGGTCAAGGAGACGGAAGGCTCGGATGACAATGGGGCTAAATCTGTCGACATCTCAGCAGCTGGCGGCAATGACTCTGGCAAGCGAAAAAAGGCCAGAGCACTGAAGAGCGAATCAGAAGGTGACTTTGATGGTGATGAGGCAGATGCGATAGCAGCTGGCTATGCCAGTATCGAGGTGGATCAGAATCCGCAAACTTGCTGCTCCAACTGCAAGACCATCTTTGAAGTATCGAAAGAGTTGCTTTCGTCCAGTGATACGCGAGTCAGGTGTGGGGAATGCCTTAGCATTTTCGATGCACTGGCTAATCTGCGGCAGCCATCCGACGAGGAGGCCGAAGAGTCTGATTCAGAATCGTCCGACGAAAATGCACAAAATGTTGGCGAAGAGTCAACCGGGGACGGGCATTCCGTTGCTTCCAGTTTGCCTGATGCCAGTGCCGCGGCATTGGCTGGACTGGCTAATAATGCCTCTCCACTGGATGTGACCTACGCAGATTTCAGTCTGTTTTCCGCCGATGCGGCACTACAGAATGTTGACTATCTGGATGAAACCGTTGAAGTACAGTCTTTCGACTTCGATGATCCGGCTGGCGACGACGAACTGGATGATACCTATAGCGAAACCCTGTTTGCCCAAGGTCCCGAGGTGGACGCCCGCTCTGCCATCAATGAGACCGATAGCGGCTCTGTCAGAGACGCAACGCTGGTAATTCCAGCCCATGCCAGTGCCGGCATCTTGGTGGCTGACACAGGCGCGGAGGAGGAGGGCGCTCTTGAGCACCACGACGATCCGCTGTCAGACACCATTGCTGGCGATGGAGTGGATGAATTACTGGAGTCTCTCGAACGGGCGCAGGCCCAGAAGCCTCCGGTAGAGGTGCGAAAGACCGGATCGTGGCGGTTCAAAGGTGCACTCTTGTTACTGGCGGTGTCGTTGGCGGTGGCTCTGTACGGATATCGTGAACGACAGTCGTTGCAAAATAGCCGGTATGTACGACCTTTGCTGGAAGTCGTGTGTTCTGTGACGGGGTGCACGCTTGAGGAGCAAGTGGATCTTGATTCATTACAAGTTCTGAAGCGATCGGTTTTTTCTCACCCTACGATTGAAGATGCTTTACTCATCAATATCGGTTTCATCAACAAGGCCTCTTTTGGGCAACGTTACCCTGTGCTTGAAATTCGATTGACCGATCGAAACGGTCGCCTGGTGGTGAAGAACAGCTTCGAACCCTCGGATTATCTTGATAATTGGCAGCAAGGCGATGTATTTGCAGCCGGCAAGCAGCTTGACGTTACATTGAATCTCGATGACCCCGGCAATGAGGCCATGTCCTTCGAGCTGGACTTCAGATAGAGGTGATTTGAGCCCTATGTCGCTGTAAATTGCCAACTGCTGTTCCCTCATACGGTATTTTTAAGCGCTGATCTGTATTAGGATATACGGCCCGCTCAAGCCCACCTCACCCATGATCGAGATAGGAACACACGTCGTAGAAAATCCTGTGTTTCTGGCACCGATGGCGGGCGTAACCGACCGGCCCTTTCGTGATGCCTGTGCCCGCGAAGGCGTAGGCTATGCGGCATCGGAGATGATCTCAAGCGATACTCTGTTGTACGCAACGGCCAAAACCCGCCATCGTATCGTGCGTGCTGAAAACGATTTGCCGCATGCTGTGCAGATCGCAGGGGCAGACCCTGTTGCGATGGCTGATGCCGCTGCACTGAATGTTGCTCATGGTGCCCAGATTATTGACATCAATATGGGCTGTCCTGCCAAGAAGGTCTGCAATCGCCTGGCAGGCTCTGCATTGCTGGAACATCCTGATCTGGTCCGGGATATTCTGCGTTTGGTGGTGGCTCGTGTGGATGTGCCCGTCACTCTGAAGATTCGTACCGGGCCTACTCCTGACAATCGCAACGGCGTGGCTATCGCACGTCTGGCGCAAAGTGAGGGTATCGCCTGTCTGGCGGTGCACGGTCGAACTCGTAGCGATCGCTTCAAGGGGCAGGCAGAGTACGACACCATTGCTGCCATCGTCGATGCCGTTTCCATTCCAGTGATTGCCAATGGCGACATCTGTAATGGCGAACAGGCACTTCAGGTGCTGCGTACAACAGGGGCCGCAGGTATCATGGTAGGACGTGCGGCGCAGGGGAATCCCTGGATATTCAGAGAAATCAACGCCGCCTTGCAGGGCCTGCCTGCGCCATTACCTCCGTCTCTGGACGAGGTTGGTGCAACGTTGATGACGCATCTGCTCGGTTGCCACAAGCTCTATGGCGAATATCGAGGGGTGCGTATTGCCCGTAAGCATATTGCCTGGTATTGCAAGGGTTTGAGACACGCGGCCGCATTTAGGGAGGCGGTCAACAAGGTAGAAGATTCCAACGATCAACTTCGGCTGGTAGAGAGCTTTTTCTCCCAGCCTGCACTGTTTGAAGCCGCCGCTTGATATGACTATTTCTTATACTCCGATTCACAAATCTGGAAATACGACCTTTGCCAACTCTATTCCCAGTAGTGTCACGCACATGAGTGCTCCTGCATCCCGTAGTGCCAAAGGTGGCAATGTCGACAAGACGGAAGAGGGCAGTGTCGCCAAGGCCGTTGCCGAGGGTCTGGCAAAGGTCAAGTCGGGCAAGCCTTCAATGAGCAAAACGGTCGATGCCGGAGGGACTGCCATCGCCAGCTGTGTGCGGGACGAACTGGGTCGCTATTTCGACATGCTCGATGGTGAGAAACCATCAGGTCTGTACCGCATGGTGATTCGTCAGGCAGAGCACGCTCTGTTGAGTGCTGTCATGCGTGAGTGTGGTGGTAATCAGAGTAAGGCGGCAGAATGGCTGGGAATCAGTCGTGGCAATCTGCGCAACAAGCTGGCAGAAATGGAATAAGGCAAGCTTCCCCAGGCAGCTTTCCCACGAACAAAACAAACACATCGAATAACCGGATATATTATTAAGTGGCTGAAAAACTCGCAGGCTCTTGCGCATTGCTGAGCGTCTCTGACAAGCAGGGAATCGAACAACTGGCTCAGGCATTCGTGAGCAAGGGCATCAAGCTGCTGTCCACGGGAGGGACCGCCGAGGCCTTGCGCAAGGCAGGTCTACCGGTAACCGATGTCTCGGAACATACCGGGGCCGCAGAAATGATGGCTGGACGAGTCAAGACGCTTCACCCGACTGTGCATGGTGGAATTCTGGGGCGACGTGGCATTGATGACGAGGTCATGGTCGCACGTGGTATCGCACCTATCGACTATGTTGTTGTCAATTTATATCCGTTCGCCGCGACAGTTGCGCGCGAGGGTGTGAGTTTCGAGGATGCCATTGAGAATATTGATATCGGTGGACCTGCAATGGTCCGCTCTGCAGCCAAGAATCATGCATCTGTAGCCATCGTTACCGATCCTGCTGATTACTCGCGCATCATTGAATCTCTGGATGCATCAACAGAGCAGCAAGGCGCTCTGCGTTTCGACCTGGCGGTGAAAGCTTTCGAGCATACGGCAGCTTACGATGGCATGATCGCTGACTATTTCGGACGTCGCACGGGTGAGGCATCACATGCCGAGCCAGCTGATTTCCCACGTACGCTCAACACGCAGTTTGTGCTGAACGAAACGCTGCGCTACGGGGAAAACCCACATCAGCGCGCAGCGTTCTATCGTTCGGCAGATGCCGGTCCCGGCACTATCGCAGCAGCCCATCTGCTGCAGGGCAAGGCCATGTCATATAACAACGTGATGGATGCCGATGCGGCTCTAGCGTGTGTACGACAGTTTACCGAGGCTGCCTGTGTCATCGTCAAGCATGCCAATCCATGTGGTGTTGCTGTAGGAGCCAATCAACTAGAGGCTTACGATCTGGCTTATCGCACAGATCCGACTTCCGCATTTGGAGGCATCATCGCTTTCAATCGTCCACTGAGTGAGCAAGTGGTCAAGGAAATCATTGCCCGCCAATTTGTCGAAGTCATCGTGGCTCCCGGTGTCGAACCGGCAGCGCTGGCATTGCTTGAAGGCAAACCGAATGTACGGGTCCTTGATTGCGAGAGTTTGTCATTGGGAGGCACGGCAGAGAGTAGCTGGCTGTATCGTCCGGTTGCCGGCGGCCTGCTGGTACAGGATGATGATGTGCTCAATGTCGAGCTGGATTCTTTGAAAGTCGTCAGCAAGCGACAGCCAAGCGAGGCGGAGCTCACTGATCTTCTGTTCACCTGGCGTGTTGCCAAGTTCGTCAAATCCAACGCTATTGTCTATGGCCGGAATTCCAGCACAGTAGGCGTCGGCGCCGGTCAGATGAGCCGTGTCTATTCAGCCAGAATCGCAGGTATCAAGGCTGCCGACGAAGGCTTGCAAGTCGCAGGTGCCGTTATGGCCTCCGATGCTTTTTTCCCATTCCGGGATGGTATCGACAATGCTGCTGAAGCTGGCATCGTGGCTGTCATACAGCCTGGTGGTTCCAGGAATGATGCGGAAGTCATTGCGGCGGCGGATGAGCACAACATGGCAATGGTCTTCACGGGAGTTCGACACTTTCGTCATTAGTCCTTCAGGAGCGGCTAAACGGATTTAACCGAATAGCCAGATGAAGCCTGCGTTGTACAGTATGTGCAGTGCAATGGGAGATAGCAGGGTCTGGTGACGTTCCCAGGCCCAGCCGAATACCAGTGAAGGCAGAATAACCAGCGCCGCCCATAGGGGCGGCTGGTTCAGCAGATGCATTGCGGCAAATACCGATGAGGCCAGCACATTGGCCAGGCTGATCTGGAGCCAGGTGTGACGCATCGAAATACGTGTCAGCAGCCAGGCTTGCAAGCCGCCACGAAACACGATTTCTTCCAGTACCGGGCTGACGATGACGATCTGCAAGAGCGTCATGAGGGGCAGTGCTGTCTGGCGCAGAGGCACATCCAGCTGGGTAAGAAGTAGCCAGCAAAGCGGTGCAGCCACCGCTGCCAGCCAGAAATACCTGTCAAGCCAGAAGCGGTGTTTGCGTGTCATCGTTGAGGCATGGGTTATTACGGGTTCTCGAGTACCTCGATGCGATTATTGCGGCGACGTCCATCCGTTGTCGTATTGTCGAAATTGGGTCTTGATCCGCCGTATGAGCGCAGCAACAGCCTGTCCTGGCTGACACCGTGGCGCACAAGGTAGACGCCTATGCTGCGCAGGCGTTGTCGTGTCAACTCGGATTGTTGCGCTTCTGTACCGGTGTTGTCTGTATGGGCGACCAGTTCGATGTAGGTATCCGGAAAGTCGAGCAGCTGCTGGACTAGTGTGTCCAGTACGGCGTAGCTCGTGGAGCTCAGATCGGCGGTTTGTTCATTGAACGTCAGCTCTGGCAGCATTCCACCAAAGACAGGGCAGCCTCGGGCAGTAACCGGGTAGCCTGGCGTAGAGTCAGGGCATTTATCCAGTTCGTCCGTAATACCATCAGCATCGGTGTCCGTTGGTGGTACCACGACTTCCGGCTTTGTCTGGGTTTCCGTGGCAGTTCCCATGATTTCGACATCCGGAACCGTATCGGTTGCGATATCGATCTCGGCAAGCTCTGGAGTCTCAACGGCGGGCAGTGTGTTTTTCGTGGAGTCACCCATCAGTTTGACTTCGGGGAAGCCGGAGTCGCCGATCGGTGTGGTTTCAGGGGGTTCAATCGCCGGGGTAGCTATGGGGGCGGGTATTGATTCAGGAAGCTGTTCTGGAATCTGAGAAATCGCGGTGTCCGAGTCATTCAGATCAGGCAGTGGTGTCAGTTCGATAGGGGCTTCCGCACTGCCAGGTACCGCATTCATACCCGGTTGTGCAGCCAGATCGATCGGCGCTCCGGCACTGTCCGGAACATCATAATCTATGGTTTCAGGTAATGTTGCCGCCGTGTCTGTCGTGGACAACTCTGTGTCGATGGCCGGCTGGCCGGCAGGAGGCGGAATATAGGTTTCCGGCAGTTCGGCCGATATGGCGACGGCATCCTTCTGCGTTGTATTGCTTGTCACCGCCGTTTCGAGCTCGGTTTCGGCTTCAGTAACTGGGCTGATTATGGGTTTGACAGCCGTTGAGGGCAGCGCTGATGGACGGCGTCCGCCAAAGCGATTGACCAGTGTCAGTGTTGCTGAGGTTACATCTGTGTCGTGATAGAGCGCTTCGAGCCGCACGGCCAGGTTGAACGTCAGAAATGTCTCTATACCGGCACCGGCGCCAAAGTAGACAGGTGTATCAGTGTCCAGTAACAGGTCTGAATCGCGCTGCATGAAGCCGAAGCCAAATCGACCATACAAGGCAGCGCCAAACAGTGTTCCTCTGGGTTTGCTATCTCTGGAATCGTAAAAACGATATAACAAGGAGGCATCACCGCCCGTGTAACCGGCACTGCTCTGCTCGTCGCCGTACTGTGCATCACCCAGTGAATAAAGTTGCAATTGCCCGCTACTGCGATTGTCAAAATCCCTGCCAATGAAAAGAGTACCTACCTGACCATTTTCGTCACTGACATCTATTGATGTGTCGACAATGTCAGGCTTCAAGGTCGAGATTCCGCCCCCGATTCCCAGATACCACTGATCACCCAGAGCTGACGCTGTGCCTGAGAGGCTGGCCAAGAGGCCAGCCAGAGCTATTTTGTACGCAATTTTGTTTAGCACGGCTGTTTGCAGTCTTGTGTTACATGGATAACACAATGATAGTTGGCTTAGGCTTGTTCAGCAGGACTTGAGCCAGTTTGCGACATCATGAGCATAGTAAGTTAATACTCCGTCACATCCTGCTCGTCTGAAAGCCATCATCGTTTCCAGTACAACCGCCTTTTCATCGATCCAGCCTTGTGCTGCAGCTGCCTTGATCATGGCGTATTCGCCACTGACATGATAGGCGTAGGTGGGTACGGCAAAGGTATCCCGTGCACGTCGGACGATGTCCAGATAGGGAAGTCCGGGTTTGACCATGATCATGTCCGCGCCTTCTTGCAGATCGGCTGCAATTTCATGCATGGCTTCATCGCTGTTGGACGGGTCGATCTGGTAGGAGTTCTTGTTGGATTTGCCCAGCGCTGCGGATGCACCAACCGCGTCGCGGAAGGGGCCGTAGAAACTGGAAGCGAATTTGGCTGCGTAGCTGAGAATACGGGTATTGCGATGATCTGCCGCTTCCAGGGCTTCACGGATAGCGCCGATACGTCCGTCCATCATGTCTGAAGGGGCTACGATATCTGCCCCTGCCTCTGCATGTGACAGGGCCTGCCGTACCAGAGCGTCAACCGTTTCATCATTGATGATGTAGCCTTCCTCGTTCATAAGGCCGTCGTGACCATGCGGCGAATAGGGATCCAGTGCCACATCGGTAATGATGCCCAGCTCCGGTAACGCTGTCTTGAGTGTTCTGACGGCGCGTTGTAACAAGCCTTCCGGGTTCCAGGCTCCACTGCAGTCATCCGTCTTGGCATCATCTTCGGTCACCGGAAACAGGGCAATGGCCGGTACACCCAGCGCATGCAGAGCGGTGGCTGACTCCACTAACAAGTCTATGCTGAGTCTGTCAACGCCGGGCATTGATGGGACTGCTTGTCTCTGATTGGTGCCTTCGACGATAAAGTAGGGCTGAATCAGCATGTCAACCGTCAAATGATGCTCTTGCATCATGCGACGACTGAAAGAGTCCAGTCGCATGCGACGAGGTCTGTTGCCGGGATAGGGTGCTCTGATCCCGAACATTGGGTTATTGCTCACTGTATCGATTGTCCCGAGTTGTTGGGTTTACGGATTGATATGAGGCGCTGAGCACAAGTCAATTGATACTCATTGGTGGCGAACTGATGAGTGTCGAGTTACCATTTGCACCAAAGTCGGTAACTTAGCCTGAATCTGACTGTTTGTCTCGTTTTGGCCATGCCTCCAAGGCACAAATATGCTCGCACACCGGCTTACCCTATCTCACAGGCATTCCTTGTAAATCATGAACCCCATCGTCAAGGTATTGATTGCAGCTGCATTGTTTTGTCTCGCTCTGTACTACGGAATCGCCTTTTTACTGGGTTCGACGAACGAGCTGGAAGAGTCTCTGGATGTTAAGTCTCTGTCCTATATTCGCGAAGATGACGACACCTCCAGAGTAAAGCCCGAGATCGTAGTCGCCCCGGATGAGGCGTTGGCCGGAAAATCCGACGCTGACCCTGGCGATGTTCCAGCGCTTGAGACAGCTCAGGCTCCGGAAAGGGTGGTTCCAGCTGATAGCTTGCAGGCTGATAGAGTGCACGCGGCAACGGCCGAGACTGAGATCGAATCTCTGGAAGAAAGTGCCAGGCAGACTGATTCGTCTGCAAAGCGCCTGAAAGAGACGCTGAATGTCGTCGAACCTCCACCTCCGGTCAGAGCGGTGGATGTGGCTTTCGAGATTCCCGCAAACTGTGACGCCAGCGACGTAGTCCTTGCGCCATTGTCGGTAAAGTACCGCTATGAATCTCCCAGCATCAAAGGTGAAAGCATCGGCGAATTGCAATCATTCGCTGCCGAGTATCACCGGTGTGAAGGCGGCATCTTCCGTCTTTCACATAACCCGCTGGGAAGAGAGGACTCCACGCCCATGCTGATGCAACGTCGACTTGACGAAATCAAATATTTTTTCCTTCAACACAGAGTGCCGAAATCGGCATTGAAATATCCAGACAATTCATGATTAATCGGTACACGGTGATCGGACAACCGATCGCGCACAGTCTTTCGCCAGTCGTGCATCAGCTGTTCGGCGAGCTGACCCAGCGCAAGATTCACTACACGCGCACCGAGGCCAGCCCTGAAACGTTTGCCGATACGGTCATTGACTGGCAAAAGTCGGGCGCACGCGGCTGCAATGTGACAGCGCCTTTCAAGGAGCTGGCCGTTGAGGTCAGTGATCGACTAAGCCCCAATGCCCTGCGAGCAGGCTCTGTTAATACCATTCACATGCACCGTGATGGTTCTCGTGTGGGTCACAACACGGATGGGCTTGGCCTGGTGGCAGATATTCAAAGTAATCTTCGACGACCGCTGGAAGGGCAACGTATTCTGCTTCTGGGAGCGGGTGGTGCAGCCAGAGGTGTCATGGCACCTTTGCTGGCAACAAAGCCAGCCTTGTTGCATGTGGCGAACCGAACTGCCTCAAAAGCTGAGCTACTGAGTTCCTTGTTCGAGGATCTGGGAGCGGTCAGTGGTAGTGGCTTCGAAGAGTTGGAAGGCTGGGATAAATTCGATATTGTTATCAATGCAACAACGGTCAGCATGAACGGAGGCCTGCCGCCGTTGCCCGAAGACATTATTTCTCATCAGAGTCTTGCCTACGACATGACGTACAGTACTCGTGACACCTTGTTCATGGGGTGGTGCAAGGCGCGTGGCGCCAGTGCCAGCAATGGACTGGGCATGTTGGTCGAACAAGCGGCAGAGGCTTTTCTGATCTGGGAGGGTGTTCGCCCTAAAACGCGTATGGCCTTTCCTCGATTACGCGAACTGATATCCTGAAATCACTGTCGGTCTGAGACATGACCGACTCTCTATTCTGATCGTTCCACAATCAGGGAGTTGTGCATGAACTACGGCGATTATTCAAATCGACGCTACCCGATAATCAAGGTGGGTGCTCATCGGCCGCAGTTCCGTGCTGCCCATCCTGTCTGGCGAGTGACTACGGTTCTTTTCGGTTTGGTAGTTACGCTCTGCGTGCTGTTTGCTGGCAATGTGCCGGCACAGGAAACAGAGGCACAACCGATATTGCCTGGTGTGACTCTGATGATCGATGGCAAGCCGCTAAAGACTGAGATTGCCGCCACCAGCCAGCAGCGCTACATGGGACTGAGCTTTCGCCCATCCATGGCCGATGATGCGGGCATGCTGTTTGTGTATGACGCCGAGCGTCCGCTGACCTTCACCATGCGCAATACGCTCATCCCCTTGTCCATTGCCTTTATTTCTGCGGATCTTGTCATCAACGAGATTCACGATATGGATGTCGGCCCCAATCAACTGTTTGATTCCAGAAACATTGCCATGTTTGCACTGGAGGTCAATCAGGGATGGTTCGAGCAAAATGGTATCAAAGCAGGTGCTCAGATCGTCATGCAGTGAGCCGATGCGGTAGCATGTCTGTCTTATGCTTACATCGCAGGAACTTGCAAAGTGTCTACCGACAATCCAATCTTAACTTTTCATGATGGGCAGTGGCAGCAAGGGAGCGTGCCCGTCATGCGATCAGCTGATCATGGTACGTGGCTAGGTACTCTTGTATTCGATGGCGCACGCCAGTTTGAAGGCGTCACCCCGGATCTGGAGCCTCATTGCGAAAGAGTCAATCGTTCTGCATTGAGCCTGGGCATGAATCCGACTTTGAGCACCGATGAGATCGTGGCGCGAGTCGACGAAGGTCTGGCACAATTCCATAAAGACGCAGCTGTCTATATTCGTCCGATGTACTGGTCAACGGGCTATGGCGATGGTTTCATCAGTGCCGATCCTGACTCCACCGATTTCTGCCTGTGTCTGCAGGAAATTCCCATGCCTCCTGCGGCAACTGCCGCACGTCTGACCACCACGCAATTCCATCGGCCCTCGCTGGACGTTGCCACGGTGAACGCCAAGGCTGCCTGCTTGTATCCCAATAACGCGCGCATGATGCGTGAAGCGGTCAGCAAGGGTTTTACCAATGCCCTGGTTTGCGACAGTCTTGGAAATGTGGCCGAGTCGGCGACCAGCAACATCTTCATGGTTCTTGATGGTGAAGTGTTTACCCCGGTTCCCAACGGTACTTTTCTGGACGGCATCACGCGGCGACGTATCATGGGGCTGTTGAGCGATGCAGGCATCACTGTTCACGAGAGCGTTCTCAGACCTGAGGATTTTCATGCAGCGGATGAAGTCTTCCTGACGGGCAACCTTGCCAAGGTAACTCCCGTTATCGCTTTTGATGAAACTCAGTACGAGATCGGACCGATCACCAAGCGTGCTCGTGAAACCTATATGGATTGGGCGCATACCTGAACGCCTGACAGGAAACGACTATGAAAATGCGTTCGCTGGGAAGAACAGAGACTCAGGTTAGTCAGCTATGTCTGGGTAGCATGACTTGGGGTACTCAGAATACCTACGCTGAGGCGGCAGAACAGATTGCCTGTGCGCTGGAGCATGGCGTCAATTTCATTGATACGGCCGAGATGTATCCCACCACGCCTCTGACTGAGGCGACTCTGGGGGATACGGAAACCATTATTGGTCAGTGGGTGGCACAATCCGGTCGTCGTAATGATGTGGTACTGGCGACCAAGGTTACGGGCAATGGGCGCGAATGGATATATGGTGGTAAGGATATTACTGCCGAGAAGATTCGTATCTCAGTCGAGCGCAGTCTCAAACGACTGCAAACCGACCGCATCGATCTGTACCAGCTGCACTGGCCCAACCGAGGTAGCTATGCCTTTCGACAGGCCCTGACGTTTGATCCGTCAGGGCAGGAGACGGACAAGGTACGTGACAACATTCACGAGGTGTTGCGCGAGCTGGACGCACAAGTCAAGGCAGGTAGAATTCTGCATATCGGTCTGTCCAATGAAAGTTGCTGGGGAACGAGTCAGTATCTGAGTATTGCCAGGCAGGAAAATCTGCCTCAAGTGGTCAGTGTGCAGAATGAATACAATCTGCTGAATCGCCTGTACGATCTTGATATGGCGGAAATGTCCCACCATGAAGGTGTAGGCCTTCTGGCATTTTCACCTCTGGCTGCTGGCATGCTGACCGGTAAATATGACAATGAGGCTCTGCCTGAGGGTTCGCGACGTACCTTGAACGCGAATCTGGGTGGTCGCTATATGGAACGTAGCAAGCCTGTTTGCGAAAAATATGTCGCGCTGGCTCGGGAGCATGATCTGGATCCGGCACAAATGGCGCTGGCTTTTTGCCTGACACGTCCATTCATGACTTCCGCCATTATTGGTGCTACCACCATGGAGCAGCTAAAGGTCAATCTGGCCGCCGCAGCTCTTGAACTCTCGGATGAGGTCAAGGCTGGCATTCAGAATATCTACGAACATTTTCCAGTACCCATGTAGTCCTCATCAATGAGGCGGGTACTTCCTACCCTTGAAACTTGAAAGGTATTAATGAGCTTCCAAACAAACCCCACCATCGAGATGCTCCGTGCACATCGCTCCATTCGCAAGTTTGAAGATCGTCCGGTGGAAGATGAGACCGTACAGCAGATAGTCGCCTGTGGTCAGGCGGCGGCAACATCCAGTAATGTTCAGGCGGTCAGCGTCATCCAGGTCAAGTCGCCTGAGCGTCGCCAACGGTTAGCAGAACTGGCAGGTGGACAGGGCTATGTTGCCAGTGCCGGTGCTTTTCTAGTGTATTGCGCCGACCTGAAGCGATCTGCTGCTGCCTGCGCGTCGCAGGGTGGAGAGTTCGAGCCGGGCATGACAGAACATTTCATCATCGCAACGGTTGATGTCGGGCTATCTGCACAGACAGCAGTTATCGCTGCTGAATCCATGGGCTTGGGAATCTGCTACATCGGTGGCTTGCGAAATCATCCAGCCGAAGTCAGTGAATTGTTGCAACTGCCTGAGCAGGTGTATCCGGTTTTCGGCTTGTGCCTCGGCTATCCGGCTCAGGATCCGGAGGTAAAGCCGCGACTTGCCGTTGAATCTGTACTGATGCAAGAGGTTTATGACACAGAGAGTCAGGCTGGACATATTGCCGACTACGACAAGCAGCTGTCTGCCTACTATCAATCGCGTACAGGTGGTACCAAGGACAGCAACTGGAGTCAGGAAATGAAGGCGCTGGTGGGCAAGGAATCAAGGCCTCATATGAGTGGTTTTCTGAAAGATCGTGGTTTTACAATGCGTTGATAGCATCAGGCCGTGGATGTCCGGAGCCTTGCTGATTGAGTTACCCATTGTTGTAAAACGCCCGGATTCTGCAAATTCTGCGGAATCCGGGCAGTAGTCACGGGTGTAAGGCTGATCCGTGTCTCTATCTTTGATTAAGGTGTGCTGACAGTGACGCTGGCTGAAGCTGCTGATTCGTTTGCTTCGTTATCAATGGCCACCACGTAGTATTCGTAGCTGGTGCCACTCATCAGGTTGTCGTCGAAAAAGCTGTTGCCGTCAGCATTGCCATAAGCTTGTCCGTCACGGTAGACATCGTAGCTGCTGACGACACCATTATCGGTGGAGCGATCCCAGAAGAGTTCCAGAGCTGAGCTTGAGTAAACCTGTGCTGTCAGGTTCATCGGGACCGTGGGTGCATCGCCAGACATCATGTCACCATCATCGTCGTCATGTGTGTGCTCATGAATCTGATTGGCCAGTTGGCCACGAATGGCACCGTCCGGAAAGTCCGGATTATGCACATTGATGTAGAACTGCTCGGGATTGTTCAGGATACGTTGCACGATTCCCGCCTCGCCGGTGGGGAATTTACCCGTTTCGCCTTCGGTCAGACAATCTGCCGCGTTGCCATCTTCGGGGCCTGCAAGCGCTGCGACCACGGGGCCGTTTGAGTCACGCAAGCCTTCGTGGATGTGTGCGGCCATACCTTCACCAACGGGTACCAAATCGATCTTTTCGACTGTCAAAACGTAGCAAAGAGTTGTCGGATCACCATCTATTCCGGAGACATAGGCCTCACCCTTGCCATCAGGATCACCCGCAAGGCGAGTGGTAGGGTCGGAGCCGACCTCTTCACGTCCATCAAGCGTCGCCTCCAGTAATTCATTGGTGTGTCCTGCCATGGCGCCGAAGCTGGCTGAGGCGCACAGGGCGCTGAGAGCGCAGGTTCTTAAAGTCATTCTCTTCACGTATTTCTCCTTAGGGTTAAAGGGATACGCTTTTTGATTTACGTATCGCCTGTTAACCGATACGCAGACTGACGCCAGAAAGTTGCACCTGGCGTCAGTTAATTTTCGAGTGCTGGTCAGTAAGGCGATTGAAGCTATCTGGAGCTGCTCGAAAAACGGTTATTCAAATATGTTATCGCAGCCTGCAAGGTCGTCTGTAGATACACCGCTTACCGCTGTCCAATCCTGCAGTGGTTGCTCTGCGAATGTAATACTGAGAATGCTGCCGTCTGTGCTGCTGGTCGCGTTGAAAGTACGATCGTCCGGCAGGCTATAGGCATTATTTGCGGGGTCCTCGGGCGTCAGCGTCAAAGGCGCGCTGCGCAGATAGCAGTTGCCATCATCTGCCAGGTCATCCTGACGGAAGTCGTATTCTAGATACACACCATCAGTGGATATTTCTACATAACGCTCATCAACGCTACCGGCTTCACCGTTGCGGGCATCCCATAGTCCGGCGATGGCGCTGGTATCACCACCGGGCGCGCTGGGCAGTGGGTTTTCAGGTACGTCGCTGTCCGGGGCTGGATTGGAGGTCTGGTCAGGCTGGTTATCATCGCTACTACAGCCTGCGAGCAATATCAGGAACAGACAGGTGCACAGGTGTTTTCCTGGATTCATTGTCAGTATTCTCAAATCAGGTGTGGAGGGAGGTCACCACCTCGGTTGGTGGTGATTCATGAGTAGTGCAATTGGGATTAAATGCCTAAATATTGCTTTCGTCAATCAAATTTGTGAAAACCGAAGGTAATAAGCCAGAGGCGTTGGGAAGTTCAGCTTTCACGACATGCGCTGTAAAAATTGCTGTCATTGCCAGCCTGGCATTGAGCGCCAATCTGTCGAGTTAGCATTGATCCCATGCATATCGGAATGTCTGTTTTTCAACGTTCCTCGCGCTTGCTTTTCAACATCATCGACTACATAGACCCTGCATTCAGTTGCACTGAGTTCCGGGCGCCTTGGCGCCTGGTTTCGTATAAAAAGAGAAAATCATGAGTCACGCTTTATTTTCCCCGATCACTGTTGGTGATCTGCATCTGGCGAATCGTCTCGTCATGGCGCCGTTAACCCGGAATCGTGCCGATGTTGATGGCGATGTTCCGCACAAGCTGCACGAGACCTATTACGCACAGCGCGCCAGCGCTGGCCTGATCATCACAGAAGCTACCCAAATATCCCCCGAAGGCAAAGGCTATTACCGGACTCCCGGCATTTACAGCGAAGCACAGGTTGCTGGCTGGAAGCGCGTCACTGATGCTGTGCATGCCAAGGGTGGGAAGATATTTGCCCAGCTATGGCATGTCGGCCGCGTGTCCCATACATCACTGCAGATAGACGGCCAGGCGCCGGTTGCCCCGTCCGCGTTACGTGCTGAGGCGAAGACCTTTATCGAATCAGGATTTGTAGATACATCAACTCCACGTGCTCTTGAAACTGATGAAATTCCCAGACTGATTGAGGATTTTGCGCACGCTGCACGCCAGGCGAAGGTGGCAGGGTTTGATGGCGTAGAATTGCACGCCGCCAATGGTTATCTGCTGGATCAGTTCATGCGTACATCATCTAATCATCGCGACGATGCCTACGGTGGTTCGGTGGAGAATCGTACGCGGTTGCTCGGAGAGGTTATCGATGCGTTGTTGACTGTATGGTCACCCGGTTGTGTCGGTGTTCGTTTCAGCCCTTTTTCACACGCCGGTGGTGTGGAGATTGATGATCAGATGGAAATTTTTCTTGCAGCCATTGCTCATGCTGAGCGTGCCGGACTTGCATATATGCACATTGTGGAGGGTGAAACCGGCGGAGAGAGGACGGCAACTACTGCACAACTTGCGACACTTCGTTCAGCGTTCAGTGGCAAATACATGGGTAACAACGGTTATGATCGTTCGATGGCCATGCGTGCGATTGAAGATCGAGACGTCGATCTGGTTTGTATTGGTCGCCCCTTCATTTCGAACCCTGATCTGGTAGAGCGCTTTGAAATCGATGCCCCTCTGAATTCACTGGATCCGGATACTCTATATGGCGGTGCTGCGGAAGGCTATACCGATTACCCTTTTATGAGTGAGGTAACGGCCTGAGCATCAGGTCCTGCAAAGTCACGGTCGTTGCCACAACCATGACTTTTTGCAGTACAGTCCAACTGTAAAGGGCAAACCTTCAGCCAATGTGCTGAACGCCACAATTAACCCCAAATACCCTGACCTGGGCTTGCCAGTATCAGTGCATCCTAACGTTTTAATGTCGAGATTCGCATGAACCCCGCTATTGTCATTTCTACCCTTGATGTTGATCGATTGGAAAGTCTGATGCGCAAGCTGCCTGCGTCCGAATTCCCTGGTCGCGAATCCTTACAGGCGGAGCTTGATCGAGCGCAGGTGGTGGATCCGCAGGAGATACCTGCAACAGTCGTCACGATGAATTCCACCGTACGATTTGCCATTGTCGAGACATCGGAGGTCTTCAGTCTGACACTGGTGTATCCGAATGACATGGGGGATGGTGAAGGCCGGATATCCATTCTTGCACCTGTTGGTAGTGCATTGCTCGGGCTGAAGGAGGGCGATATCATCGAATGGCCCAAGCCCGGTGGCAGTGTGCAGAATGTGCGAATTGAAGAGGTTATGTATCAGCCGGAAAGAGAAGGGCAGTTTCATCGCTGAGAAAAGCCCAGCGCAGTCTTTCGTTGTACAAACTCAGTGAAGCATGTCAGGAATGACAAGCTTCACTGAGGTGCCCTTGCCCAGCTCGGATTCAAGCGTCACGGTGCCGCCCAGCTCACGCATGGCTTCAGCCACCAGGTACAAACCCAATCCTTCACCACTGACCGAATGCGTATCGTCCAGATGAGCATGGGCACGGACACGCATTCCCAGCACCTGTGATAATTGCTCTTCCGGGATCCCCAGGCCATTGTCTCTGACGTTCAGCTCCAGCGAGCCGTCAGCATGATCCTTGCGCGTAATCCACACATCTCGGCTCTGTTTCTGAGGGTCACTGTATTTGATGGCATTGGATAACAGGTTGCTCAGGAACAGTTTCAGTCGACTGGTCTCCAGGTAGATTTCCCCCAGATCGTCGGGGACATGTATCGAGACATCCCGTGTCTGCAGTGCCCCTGATAATTGTCGGCAGAGATCGGTAATCAGGGGTGTCAGAGGCAAATTCTGTCTAAGCGGGCTATCGACGGGATCGGACTGGTCGATGGCGACCAGACGTTCCACATTATCAATGACCGAGGCCGCCTCTAGAAGAGACTGGCGAATGTGTTCAAGATCCGTACGCTGTTGTTCTGTCAGTTCGTCAGATTCGTTCAATAGTTCGACGCCGAGCAAGGCGCCGTTCAGCGGCGTGCGGATTTCATGGCTCACAAAGCGATTGAAGGAGGCCAGTTTGTCTGTCTGTTTTTCGATAGTTGCCATATAGCTTTCGGTAAAGGCATCCATGGTGTATTGCTGGATCAGACGAATGATTGAGTTGATGATATCGCTGACTTGCAGAACTTCACGCAAGGGGGCATTGCCTTCAAATTCGTCAATCGAGCGAAGCTGGTAATCAGCCAGAACACATGCAAGCAGATCGTATTCACGCAGCAACTGACTGATGGTGGCTTTTTGTGTGTGTCGCAGACGTCCCAGTTCAAGTGCCTTGTGGCTGATGACCGAGTTGACCATGCTCAGTTCGCTGTTTTCACTCTCCAGGATGATACCGAGCTGTTCGATCATTGCAGGAATGTGGTCAAGGTATTGGTCCGTGGGAAAGATGTCCACGGTCTTCTCATTGACGACGACTTCCAGGCGGTTCAGCCAGTCACTGGCAAGCGCACGGCTGACTGATTTGATGTTCTGCGATACGAATAGTCGATAAGTTGTAGCACTAGCCTGCATCGATGAGGTGCGATTCAGCTTGTGTGTGTCCTCAGTGTGCGTGCAGGCATTCGGATGGGTGTCGTCGCTACGATCATCGGTATGCATTTTTACACGCTCACCTGAGCTTGGGCTGAAAGTACCACTGTACCGTACACCACCGATGCTCGCTAAACCTGACCCGCGAAATTGATAAAAACAGCAAGGTTTTTCCCAGTTAAGCATCGCACTTGATGATGAATGAGGCCATCCGTACTCGCATCGTTGCGAAGCTTGCAAAGTTTCAAGTACAGTGAGAAGTTACAGCGGCGGCAGCTTGGGCTGAAATGGATCATGGATCAACTCGGTTTAGCCTCAAAAACCGGAATGATCGTCGAGTGACTGGTTGCCTGGAATGAACATATAGCATCGATTGCGAGGCAATGCATTTGCAGGATTCATGTCACCCTATCACCTACCGAGTCGGCACACACCGTATTTGCGATCCTGAAGAGACGCTTACGCTCGTCAGGCCCTATATGCCAGCCATGGGCATTACTCGTATAGCCGATGTTACCGGGCTGGATACCATCGGCATACCGGTGGTCATGGTCTGCCGCCCCAACTCTCGTTCTGTTTCTGTCTCGCAAGGCAAAGGCAGCACACTGGCAGCTGCCAGCGCATCGGGATTGATGGAGAGCGTCGAAGGGTTTCATGCCGAACACATTACGCTGCCGCTTAGAATTGCCTCGGTTGTGGACATGCAGAACTCGGGGTGTCGGGTGAGCATCGAAGGCTTGCCAACGGTCGAAAATTCACCGTTTCATCGACATTTTCCTATCGCCTGGATCGAAGCGGTAGACCTGTTGCGGCAACAATCCTCATGGGTGCCCTATGAAATGGTGCATACCAACTACACCTGGCCACGACCCTCTGGCAGTGGTTGTTTTCCTGCCAGCAGTAATGGTCTGGCTTCCGGGAATTGTCTTGCAGAAGCAACCATTCATGCCATTTGTGAGGTTATCGAGCGTGATGCGATTACGCTCTGGCATCAACTCGGGGCTCAGGCTATCGATCGTACTTCCATCAATCCGGATACCATTGATGATCCGCTTTGCCTTGAGACTCTGGGTAAGCTTGAAGAGGCCGGGCAGGATACGTATCTATGGGATATCACATCAGATTCAGGTATTCCAAGCTACTTTGCAGTCATCATGGATCGACAATCGCACACGCGGCATATCGGTGTTGGGTCGGGCACCCATTTGTCCCGCCATGTTGCGTTGTTACGAGCCCTGCACGAGGCCGTACAGGTCAGAACCACTTATATAGTCGGCGCTCGTGATGATCTGACTCCCCGTGAGTACACTTCGGAAGGTATTGATGAAAAACAGCGCTTTTTCAGCAATATCATACGACGCTCATCATTTTTGACCGACTATTCAGACAGGACAGACATACATTCGGCATCGGTGGAAGAGGATCTGGATACGCTGCTGCAGTGCTTGCAGAGAATCGCGATTTCCCAAATGCTGCTCGTGGATTTAAGCAAGCCCGAATATGACATTGCGGTCGTTAGGGTGATCATCCCTGGGCTGGAATCTCCCCATGATGATGATGGCTATATACCCGGAGCACGCGCACTGGGTGTACGCAATGAGGCGGATAATGGTTTTCAGCAGCAGCGCGAGTCACTGGGCGAATGAATGTCGTATTCGCAGGTCCCACGATCAGTCATGAAGAAATACGACGTCACCATGACTGCGTCTGTCTGCCTCCCGTGAGCCACGGTGACATTCTTCGGGTGTTGCAGGACAAACCGGCGGCGATCGGCATTATCGATGGCTATTTTGAAGGAGCGCCATCCGTCTGGCACAAGGAGATTCTGTACGCCCTGGATCAGGGTGTGCGGGTGTATGGCAGCTCCAGCATGGGTGCTCTGCGTGCTGTCGAGTTATATCCATTCGGTATGAAGGGGGTCGGGCAGGTATTTCAGTGGTACCGGGACGGTGTCATTACCGATGATGATGAGGTTGCCGTTTTGCATGGCCCTGAGCAAGTCGGGTTCGTGATGGCCTCCGAACCCATGGTCAATATTCGTGCAACGCTGGCTTTGGCCTGTCAGCAACAAGTCATAAACGATGTACAGAAGTCGAGCTTGCTGGATATTGCCAAGAATACGTTTTACAAGAAACGCCGTTGGTCAGATCTGCTTGAAGCGGCGATTGGTTTGTTTGAAAACAAGGCGCAGGCTCGTTTGATAGCTGAGTGGTTGCAGCAAAACCGTGTTGATCTGAAAAAGCAGGACGCACGATGCCTGCTGGCAGAGATGCATCAGGATGCTGTCGAAGATCTGGATGTTCCACCAACAGATTTTCATTTTGAATGGACCGTTGTCTGGGATGTTGCATTCAAAGAAAATGAGCGAATGCTGGCATCAGCGATAACGCTGACAAATGACGACAGGAAGGTGCTTGATCAGTTGCGTCTCTATCCAGAGCAATATGAGCGCTACCAGGACAAATCCCTGCTGAACTGGATGAGTTTTGATCATGCAGAAACTATCATTTCGGATAGTGCCTTGAAGACTGCACTGAATCAGTTCAGGGCTCACAACCGACTTGCCTCACGCAGTATGCTGATGAGCTATCTGGAGAGGGCAGATCTGGACGAGTCGAAGCTGACAGCGTTGATGCACGGGGTTTCTCGCCTGGAATCGCATCGTCGATCAGCCGGTGATCTGCAGCCTGGAATCATCGATCAACTCAAACTTGATGGTCAGTATTTCAGGTTTCTTGACCTTGCCAATCTGAAGATTGCGACACTTGCGAGCGCTGAGATTGATTCTGCGCAGTCAGGTTTGCTACCACCACAGCTGATTGCATGGTATTTTGAGAAAAAGCTGGGTGGCGCGATTCCACCGCGACTCGATATTCATCTGGCTAAAAACGGTTTTGAAGGTACTGATCATTTTCATCAATTGATTGGGAAAGAATATCTGTACTGGAAAGAGTGCAGGTGATGGTGTCTTGCAAAATCAGGTAATCAGGCAGGAGCGCTCTGAGGGATATTGATCACGTGGGCACGTTGTTCAGACTATTTCCACAAACGCAGACAGGTGAGAACAGCCTGCCTGCGGAGATAATCGAAATCTCGTCACCAGCGGGCAGCATTGGTCCTGGGCCGAGTGACGATCGAATGTATGTCATCTTTCCGGTCGACAAGGCTCAGGAATATGGCTTGCATGAAGATGAAAATGGCTACCCCTATGTTTATCTACCGCCATGGGATGGGCCGGTTTACGCGCCAGCCATGCCCGATGACAATGGTCATTTTCTGCATTACGATAATCCGGATGACCCTGCTTTCCATGCCGCTCATACCTATGCATCAATACGGTTTACCCTGGATATCTGGGAGAGATATTTCGGTCAACCTATAGAGTGGTATTTTCACAAGTTCTATCAGCAAGCAGAAGTTGTAATACTTCCGAAGTTTGAGAACGCGCAAATCGGACGGGGCTTTATCGAAATCGGTACCGATGTAAACAAGCAGGATGGCTCTCTCTCTCCGTTCACTTTGAATTTTGATGTCATTGCCCATGAAGTGGGGCATGGTGTTTTGCTGACCCTGGTGGGAGAGCCTGAGCAGGGTCGTGAAACGGCTGAGTTTCTAGGCTTTCAGGAGTCCAGCGGCGATGTAGTCTCAATGATTTCAGCACTTCATTTTGATTCCGTTGTTGACCAGGTGCTTGAATCTACTTCAGGTAATCTGTATCGCGCTAATCATCTGAGTCGATTCGCTGAAACCTCGTCGATCGATCAGATTCGGATGGCCAATAATAATTCCAGACTGTCAGATTTTACTGCTGGATGGAAGGACTCTCATTTACTGGCACAACCACTGACGGGTGCCATTTACGATATTCTGGTCGATGTGTTTCACGAAGAGCTGGTCCGTGTGGGGGCCATCTCAAGCACACTCGAAGAGCTATCCGACAGCCTGGAAGGATCGCCCGAGTACGAGCAGTATTTGCAGGCTGATTTTGAAGCAGCCTACGCAGCGGCACCTGAACTGTTTCGCGAGTCGTTGCTATATGCCCGAGACGCGGTGGCGACTCTGCTGATCGATACATGGGCCCGCTTATCACCCAATGATCTGCATTACACGGATTTTCATCATGCGATGCTGAAAGCCGAGAAGGCTTTGTTTGATGGGCAATATCGCAATATCATCAATGTGAATTTTATCTGGCGCGACATCGGTTCAGCCACGGTTGGGCCGAGACTGCCGAAGGACAAGGATGAAAAACACAGCGCCGCTGGGCACAGTCACAAGAGCGAGTACGATCACGCCGAGCACGATCACGCCAAGCAAGATCATGAGGCTTCGGAGGCTGAGCAAACGAGTGGTCTGGTAGCGAATGCTGCTGGACGCAGAGGACGAGTCAGACCGTCTTTTGCCGAACGTTACTGGCAGGCCAGAGCTGGCTGAACATGCACAAGACAGACGCTCTGATCGATAAGCAGATTTTTAAAAAATCCAATACCCGGAGACAGTAAAACAATGGCTGAAACACTACTGAGTATATCTGAGGTCCTGCTCTACGGAGAAACAGTGACTGATATGAAGTACAAGGATAAGGATGGAGACCCGGCACGGTATTTCGTACGTGTCTATGGGTTTTCTCATGAAGGCGGCTATTACGGAATGGTTGCCCCCGTCATCATGTTGCTGGAAGGCAAGGGGGCCTCCCTGGCGGCATCCACCCCTGAGGATGTCAGAAATTCCTACTCAAGCGATATCAGACAGTGGCAGTGTGACAAATCCGATCATTCGGCCAGGCTGGATGAGCTGACTGGCAGTATCGAGGATATTCTGCTCGATATCGAGATAGGTGATGATGGGCAGGGTGGACGCGTCAGTGGTGGCCGGGTTAGCGGCGGTCGCGTCAGTGGAGGCAGGGTGAGTGGCGGTCGCGTCAGTGGTGGTAGAGTGAGCGGCGGCCGTGTCAGTGGTGGCAAGAGTGACTGAGTGATTCAGTATCGGTGGGGCCGGGCGGTGCGAAAGTTCTACGCCAGTCCCGCCAATCTCAGTCCATGCACGAAGTGCTCAGTGTCCTTGGGGTTTACATCTGGCTGAACGTTTTCCCAATGAGTCAGACTGAAGTTCGGATAGGCTTCCATGACCTTGGTGGCATGGAATTTTGCTTCCTCTTTTTTACCCAGGTAGGCATAACAGGCCGCCAGTAGTCTTCTGCTTTCAGTCGGACTGTTCATTCTTTTCAGCGTCTTGACGGCATCATCATATTGCTTGAGATTGAAATAGGCACCGCCCAGATACCACAGATATTGGTCGGGGTAGAACGGATTGAGCAGCAGCGAGCGTTTAAGCAGAATAATGGCTTCTTCTGATCGGCCACAATGCGCTAGAGCATCCGCCATATTCGACATGATGTCGGTGTCATTGGGATTGAGTTGCAAGGCTGTTTCGAATGCAGCCAGACTGGCGTCGTGGTCCTTGCGATACAGATTGACGAACCCCAGCTCTCCATAGCCTCTGGCATCGCTGGGGTCGACCACAACCGACTCCTGAGCCAGCTCATGGGCTTTTTCCAGTGCAAATTCCGGATGTTCTGTCCAGGAGTAACGCCAGTCAAGGTTATAGGTACGCGATAGTGCCGCCATGGCCCGACTATAATCAGATTCGTTTTCAAGAGCGGCTTCGTACATTTGCCTGGCCTGAAAGTTCTGTTCTCGGTTGTACTTGAATATCTTCTGCTGTCCCTGCAGTACCAGAGTGTAGGATTCGATCAGTGCAGGAACCTGAATTCTGCCCATTGATTTGTCTGCAGACTGCGCCTGGACAGCCACGGCAGAAGAGATGACATCAGTAATTTCATCCTGTAAGTCAAAGATGTCGTTCACTTCGCGGTTATAGCGTTCACGCCAGACCGAGACACCTGCTCGGCAATCAAAGAGCTCGACTGTGAGCCTGAGGCGATTGGCAGATTTTCTGATTGAACCGGTGACGACATACTGAATGCCCAGTTCTTTGCCAACTTGCTTCAATGGCATTTCTCTATTCTTGTAGACAAACGTCGAGCTACGCGAGATGACCGCCAGAGCATGAAAACGGGACAGATTGGTAATGAGATCCTCAGTTACGCCGTCGGCAAAGAATCCGTCGTGATCATTGCTGTCAAGGTTGGTGAACGGCAACACGGCAATCGAAGGTTTGCCGGCAACAGGGCTCTCCTGTGGCTCTGTGCTGTGCTGTGTGTCTCGCGCGCGCGGGCTGGCTGAAAGCAGTACCGTCTGGGTGTCATTGGATATCTGGTAGATATCGACCGGATCGGGAATGTTCTTCAGGCTGATACGACCAATATACTCAAAGCCCAGATTGAGTTTGTGTTTGACCTGTTCATAGACGGCCCCGGAAATACAGACACTGCCGACACGGGCATTGGATTCGATTCGAGACGCTATGTTGACGCTGTCACCCACATACTGATTCGTAACGCGCATGACATCACCCATGTGTATGCCGATGCGCATCTGAATTTTCTTGTCATCAGGCAGAATGTCACTTTCGAGTGCTATGAGTTTCTGCACCTTCACGGCAAGGTTGACGGCATCTTCGACACTATCAAACAGAAAAAACAGACCATCCCCTCGAGTCTGCGCTAATTCTCCATTGAAGCTCACTCCAAGGGCTTCACATCTCTCGAACAAGCTGGCAATTCGGGTCGAAGTATCGTTCTCATCCACCGCCATCAGACGCGAATATCCGACTACATCGCCGAACAGGATGGCTCGCAGGCGGCGCGGGTGTTTCTGATGGTTATCGGTGGAGAGTTCTTTCATGAGTCGCAGGCAAATGGGTTGCCTTTGTCTGGCAAATATGAAGATGGCTCTGGTTTTGTTTTTCTTGCGATCATCAACGGGTTCCAGGCCAGCGCCACTCGGTTGATGATCGTGGCCCCAGCTCTACGATCACTTTGTTACTGAGCATCGTTCGTAACGCGGGTCTGGCCTGTTCCCATTCATCCAGAAGCAGGCCCACATTCATTAAATCAAAATACTGCCCATGGCTGAACCATGATTGCCTGGCAACGCCTTCCTGTTTGAACCCCAGTCGATCCAATAAGGCTGCAGAGGGACCATTATCGGCTCGATAGATGGTTGAAACTCGATGCAATCGTAGCTGTTTGAACGCAAGGTCGATCATCATGCATGCCATACGGATACCTATACCTGATCGTCGACAGGGTTCCGTGATAAATAACGGCAATATAGCATGACCATGCAGCAGGTTAATGCCTTCAAGACCCGTCATGCCAATCGCAGTCCCATCAGTGGACTCAGCAATAAACCAGCGGCATTTCTGCTTTTTCTGATCGGAGACCAAGGATTTTATCAGTGATAAAACATCGGTATGGTTGATGGGCAGAGGCAGCTGCCGGTCGAATATCGAGACATCTTCGAGATGCTGAAACCAGTCTGCAACGATATCTGCATCTGATATTTCTATCGGGCGCATTCTGACTAGTTGCTGATTTTCAGAGACATTCTGTTCGGGCTGAAGTGTAACGTCACTCATTCAAAAATACCTCGGTATCCGCGCCCCTTGGAATGCACCTTATCACGGAAAAATAGGGCCTCCTAGCGAATGCTGACGTGGATAGCTGAGTGTTACGCCGATCATGGTATTGTCTCGCGCTCCTGTGTTTATCAGTAGGTTATTCAGTCATGCCGTGGTTAGCGATAGGTCTTACGATAACTCTGGGTGTCGTGTTCGCCCAACAGCCGATTATCAACGCTGCGGTGTCACGGGTCGTAGGTTCGCCGGTGGCGGCTGCCATTTGCTCGGTATTCATAACCCTGTGCTGTCTGCTGGTCATGTTGCCTTTCACCAGTGGCACATTGCGTCCAACTGTTCTGGCAACACTGCCGTGGTGGACGGTTCTGGGTGGTTTCATCGGGATCGGTATCGTTGCCGGAGCGGCGGCACTGGCGCCCATGACAGGCGCTGCTCTGTTTTTCATCTGCCTGGTGGGTGGGCAGTTGATGGGCGCTGCCATGGCGGATCATTTTGGTGCATTTGGCTTGCCGGTCAAAGAGCTGTCCATGACTCGGGTGGCAGGCCTTTTATTGGTGTTACTGGGAGCTCTGCTGGCCAGCCGAGGTTAGCGTCGAGCTGCAATCCAGCGCTGGATTGGTTCTGGCAAGCTCGGAGATGGTTGATCGAGGCCCAGACAGTCCAGTAGTTCCTGAATGGTGACTTTGCCGCCTGCCTTTGCCAGAAAGCGTCCCTCGATGTAGATGACCGCCACCCGCGTGTCACCATGGGTAAAGGTCTGCTCCAGATACAAGGCACGCTCATCCCAGCCGACTACCTGCGTGTGGATAAAGAAGCGCTGGCCCAGTGTCAGAGATTTCCTGAACTGGATATTGGCCACTGCGACAACCGGGTACCAGCCGCGCTCGCGCACCATCTGGAAAATACCGGATCGCAACATGAGATCGGTGCGACCCAGATCAGCATAGGTCAGGTACACGCCGTTGTTGACGTGCATGAAAATATCGAGATCGTTCGGCAATACCCGAAGTGGCGTACTGACCGAGTCCATGATACCGACGCGGCTGCGTCTGGATTGCGTCAGCAATATCCAGATCAAACGGAAGAACAGTTTCATGTCAGTTTCGGGGTTGGTAAGAGGTGTGAGAGCTCACGCCAGCCAGTTCTGTGGCTGAAGATAGCGGCTGGTCAGTTCAGCTTCGGGCGAGCCGGCCTCTGGTTGGTAGTTGTAAACCCAGCTGACGTGTGGTGGCAGTGACATGAGGATAGATTCGGTGCGTCCACCCGATTGCAAGCCGAAGAGTGTTCCACGATCGTGTACCAGATTGAATTCCACGTAGCGGCCACGTCGGAGCAGCTGGAAATCGCGCTCTCGTTTCGCATAGGGGATATCGCGTCGACGTTGTGCAATAGGGGCAAATGCTTCGTAGAAATGCTTGCCAACCGATTGCATGAGACCAAAGGCATGATCGAATCCGCCTTCTGAAAAATCATCGAAGAACAGGCCACCAATACCGCGTGCCTCGCCACGATGCCCCAGATAGAAATAATCATCACACCAGTTCTTGAGCTTGTCGTGCAGATGCTCGCCGTAGGGTTGTACGGCATTGAGCGCCGTCTGATGCCAATGCACGCAGTCTTCCTCAAAGCCGTAGTAGGGCGTCAGATCGAAGCCACCACCAAACCACCAGACCGGTTGTTCACCTTCCTTGTTTGCCCGGAAGAAACGGATATTGGCGTGGGTGGTCGGTACATAGGGATTAAGTGGATGGAGCACCAGCGATACGCCCATCGCCTCCCAGTTTCTTCCAGCCAGCTCTGGCCTGTGCGCAGATGCTGAAGGTGGCAGAGTCGAGCCATTGACCCGAGAGAAGGCCACACCCGCCTTTTCGAACAAAGCACCGTCGGTCAGGGTTCGGGTCAGTCCACCACCTCCTTCAGGCCGTGTCCAGGCATCATCAACAAAACTTGCCTCTCCATCCAGGGCTTCCAGCTGTTGACACAGGGTGTCGTGGAAGCGGGTCAGAAAGGTCTGTACCGCATCACTGTCAACAGTATCGGTAGAGGCGTTATTACTAGTGGTTTGAGTCATGGCGTATATCAGCGACGGCCGGTCAGTCAGAGTCGGAGGGCATTGTCATCCCGATGCCAATTCTACCTCAGCTCTGTCATTGACAGCCCGACGGGGCAGGTGAGCCAATGTTGATGCTGTCGTTGCTGTTGGACATATGCTGCATCAGACCGTAAAGTGCCTTTTCGATTTTCAAAGATTCGAAAGAGAGGCTCCCTTGACAGTTACACGCGTGGCATTGGTTGGTCTGGGTATGGCGTCGAAGCCACATCTGGAAGCACTCAAACAGCTAGAAGGAAAGGTTGAAATTGCGGGGGTCTACAACCGGAGCCCGGGCCCTGCATTGAAGGTAGCAGAGCAATATGGTGTGCCGGTATTCGACTCCATCGATGCCATTACGGCAGATGAATCGGTGACGGCAGTCATTCTGGTGACTCCTCCTGATCAGCGAGAGGCCCTGGTCAGGACGTTTGCTGCTGCAGGCAAGCACATCCTTACCGAGAAACCTATCGAGCGCAGCAGCGAGCAGGCGAGTGCACTGGTCGAGATCTGCGAGGCGGCATCGGTCAACTTTGGTGTGGTGTTCCAGCATCGCTTTCGAGCAGGTGCCTTGCGCCTGACTGAGATCATGAATAATGGACTGCTGGGTGAGATTGCCAGTGTGCGTGTTCAGGTGCCCTGGTGGCGTGAGCAGTCCTACTATGATGTGCCCGGTCGCGGTAGCTACGCACGAGATGGCGGGGGAGTGCTGATCAGTCAGGCGATTCACGTACTCGACTTGATGTTGAGTCTGACGGGGCCTGCGCAATCGGTACAGGCATTGTGTGCCACCACACCGATACATCAGCTGGAAGCTGAGGATTTTGCTGCCGGCTGTGTACGCTTTGCCAGTGGAGCTGTTGGTTCAATTGTGGCGACGACAGTCGCCTTTCCAGGTGGTGCCGAGACCTTGTGTATCGACGGAACACTGGGAAGTGCGATCCTTGAAGCGGGTAAATTAAGCGTTCACTGGCGTGATGGCAGTAGCGAGGAACTGGGAGAGACTACGGGCACGGGCGGTGGGGCGGATCCCATGGCATTTCCCTGTGACTGGCACCGGGATTTGATCGAGGATTTTGTCGACAGCATTCAGGCTGGTGTGCAACCACGCATTAGCGGTCGGGAAGGCCTACGTGTACATAATCTGATTGATGCCCTGGTCGCCTCGTCGCGACAGGGGCAGCAGGTTGATGTGAAGTCTTGAGCGTTGTGTTGTGAGCTAAACGGGTCAGCATCGAGTATTCGTTGTCAGGAGAGGCGTGTCATTGTCAGCTTCTCAGGCGAGCATCAACGATCAACAATGTCATTGTGCATCGGGGCATACAATTCAAGCAGACGGTTTTGTGTGCCCTGTGGGATGTTGTTCTTATCCATTGCGAGCATTAATGCCTCGACAATCGCCGTGAACTCAACGCGCGTAATTTTCATGCCGGCGTGGGTGCGTAGCATGTCATCGCCGGTATAGGTACAGCCACCACCTGTCAACAGACACATCTGCTCGCCCATCATGCGGTGGAAGCGACCAATGTCAGAGTCTCGATAGCGACCTTTTATTCGTTCGTCGGCAGCAATTTTACGAATGAAGTCAGTCGTGAGGGTATCAACGCCAGCAGCGCCTCCCAGTTCCTCATAGAGTGTGGGTGCGCTGCGCTGTGTTGTGAGGGTGCAGGCGCTTATTGGTGTCAGTGCGATTAAAAGCAGCAGTGTCAGTGTTCGGCTGTTGCGAAATACCTGAATCATATCGGCGAGTGTGTATTGCATTCGTGAGCACATCTATTGGCTGAGTTGCAATGACAGATAGAGACCTTTCTGATCATCCAGTCCTGCGATGGAACCCAGGTCTGACCAGGCTGCCACCAGCGAGAGTCGTTTCGTCGGAAACCAGCCGACGAACACGTCGTACCAGTCGTCTTCTCTGGCGAAAGACAGCTTGTCGGGTTTCTGTCGATACTCCATGCCGATCACCCATTGGCGTGTAATGAACAGACCGGTACTGACTTCACCCAACAGTTCGAGTTGATTGCCCTGATCACCACCAAAGCCAAGCAGGCCCATCTGATTGGCTCGCGAGGCGCGCAGGGTGGTATTCAAAAACAGTGAGCGGTTAAACGGACCATTCAGCCAGAGTTTGCTGGCCGCCAGGTACATATCCAGAGCACTGTCCTGTCGGGCGCCTACGGCATCGGGAATCGTGTAAGTATCGTTTTTCTTGTATTGCAGACCCAGGGTGATTTGCGGCAATGCCGAGTACACCAATTCGCCTGCCAGACGAATCTTGCCGCCAATGATGGTCTGTTCAAGTTCTTCGCCCGGTATCACTTTGTCGATATCGAACTGTTGCTTGCCAATCGAGAGCTCGATCGAGTTGTTCAACGAAACTGCCGCCCCGTAAGCTCGCAAGGTAAAATCAGTTGGTCGTACTTGCGTATACCAGGCAGTAGCGCCAAATTGCCGGTTTTCACCGTAGCCAGCGAGTAACGCCCAAGGGACGATTCCACCTCCGGCAGCACCTTCCACGCTCATCGCACCCCCGGTCGCGATCAATCGTGCTCCGGGCGCAGCCATGGCTTGCGTGGTGGAGACGATCGGAATCAGGCACAACAGGATTGTGCGTATGATCGGTCTTATCAAAGGGGGCCTCGTACGGGGGCGGAATAGGTGCTCTGCCTCGAATCAAAGCAAGGATCAGGCCGCCAGGTTTTTCCCGTTGATCTGATGTTCAAGCCACCAGGCAGTAAAATCATCGGCGAGCAGAGGCCGTGATATGTAATAACCCTGGATCGTGTTGCTGCCAAGTTCATTCAACAGGTCCCATTCTTCGCGAGTCTCGATGCCCTCTGTCGTGATGCTCATGTTCATGCTGTGGCCCAGATCAATGATTGCCTTGACGATCAAAGCCTCGGTTGTGTCTGGTTTGATATCGATGATGAACGAGCGGTCAATCTTCAGTTCATCGATAGGCAGCTCGCGAAGTTTTGCCAGGGATGAGTAGCCTGTGCCGAAATCATCAATGGAGACAGAGAAACCACTATCACGCAGTCTGTGCAGGATCGTCAGTGCCTTGTCCGCATCGCGCATCATGGCGCTTTCAGTGACTTCGATGATCAGGTCTGTACTGACGAGTCCATATTTTGCAAGATAACCTTCGATCCGATTGGGTAGGCCATCATCCTGTAGGTCCATTGCAGACAGGTTGACAGCCGACTTTACAGTCACACCTGCGGCCCGCCACAACGCAATCTGAGAGATGACAGCTTGCAGGATCCAGTTACTCAGCATGCTGATGTTGCCGGACTTCTCCGCCAGTCCAATGAATTCATCGGGTGGCATGAAGCCGTGTATCGGATGAATCCAGCGCACCAGTGCCTCAACGCTGCTGACGGTACCGCTTGCCATGCAGATTTTCGGCTGATAGTGCATCACGAACTGGTTTTCATCCACCGCTCGTTTCAGATCCGCCACAATGGATAGCTGTCGTAGATGGTTCTCGTCGCGACCGTGCTGGTAGAATTCGATCTCTCTCATGCTTTCGCGAGCATCAGTCAGTGCAATGTCTGCGCGCCTGATCAGTTCAGTCTCATCCGTACCATGTTCCGGGTAGAGTGATACGCCAGCCGAGATACGGGGCGTTAGCTCAGCATCATCAAGCAGAATCGGCTGAGACATCTGCAAGACGATATCTCGGGTGAGTGCTCGTACTGTCATTTCGTCAGCATTGCCGCTGATGATCAGAAATTCATCGTTGGATACGCGCGCTACGGTGTCGCCTTCGCGCAGCTGCCTGGATACGCGTCTGGCCAGCTCTTTGATCAGACGCTCGCCGATCAGGTGCCCCAGCGTTTCTGTCACCTGCTTGTATCGATCAACACCCAACACGATAATGGCGACCGACTCATCCTGACGGTCGGCGATGCTTATCTGTTGTTTGAGTCGATCGCGGGCAAGGCGTAAATTGGGTAGCTGGGTCAGTTCATCGTGGAAGGCCAGATGTGCAATATGCTCTTCGCGTTCGGAAATGCCAGTCTGCATTCGGTTGAAGGTATCAGCCAGCTGGCCGAACTCATCGCAACGTTGTAAATCAAGACGTGTGCCGTAGTGGCCATCCTTTATTCGTGCGGCCGCTGCCGATAGCATTTGCAGTGGTCGGGTCACACTGTGGGCCATCCAGAAGGCCAGAGCGATGGCCAAGGCCAGGCTCAGGCTGGTCAGCAGGATGAGCCGGTTTCGTAATCGTTGATAGGATTGCAAGGCACTGTCGAGTGACTTTTGCAGAATCGCCGAGACGCCTCCGTTGAGCCGGTCAAGCACCACAAGCTGTGTCAGGAATGCCTCGTTCTGCAAGAGGGCAATCTGGCCGGCTGTAGAATGGGTTAGCTCATTGATGGCGCGAGGTAGGGCGGCCCTTTGTTCCGGCGGCAAGGTGGAACCGAAATAATGCTGTCGATCGCCAAGCTGTCCCGAGAATGAAACCTGCATGCCGATCTGACTGGCCAGATCATTGGCCAGTGAATCATTGAGTGAAAACCCGAGCAACAGCCAGCCGATGGTCAACGGCGCTTTGACAGGTACTACGACCACCTGACGTGCCTTGTCGGCAAGAACCAGAGTCTCCATGAAGTGACCCGAGACGCCTGCTTTGCTTGCGACTCGTGCATACTTTTCTGCATCCTCGTTGACGCTATGGGTCGTACTGATCAGCCGGCCATCAAGAGAGATCAGGCTGGCCAGGTCGGCATCCACACGCACAACGTTGTTGCTCAGTGCCGAATTGATGGTTCCCTGGTCACGGCTGGCAATGGCTGACTTGAAGCCATAATCAGCCGCCAGTACCTGGGCACTATTGAGTAGCAGCTGGCTGCGTTTATCAACCAGCTGAGTGAGCAGCGTGCTGCCCGCATTGAGTTGTTGGCGAGTTTCCGCCTTTATATCCTTATCGAGCGTGCTGAGCAGGGCCAGAAACGTTGTCAGTTGTGCAACAACGACAAGGCCAACCACCAGCAACAGAATGCGCAGATAGAAAGAGTTGAACATGGTCAGGCTCAATCGTCGAACAAAGCCTGCAATGGGCTGACTTCGGGTTTGGGAGTCTGGGCTCGCTGACCGGTTGGTAGCCGAACAGTAATCGCCTGATGACCTTCTGTCAGGGTGATCTTCTGGTGTTCATAATTCATTCCCAGATCTGGGTGCCACACTTGAAGTGTATAGTTGCCGCCGGGAATCTGGTCGATACTGGCCAGGCCATCTATTTCTGTTTTTGAGAACCAGGGGGTGTCGACCACTTGCAGATAACCGATCATGCCATCGTGAATGTTGCACCCCAGAACGACGATGCCGGGTTCATCAAAGCTGATCGGCTTGTTCTTCTCGCCGTGGTAAAGCTTCAGCTCGAAGTTGTTTGGATATGAGAACGAGTAGACATGATGGCGCACATCATCCGAGTTTGGAAATGAGACTTTTGTACCTTGTTGAATAGGTAGCACCGAGGGCGCAAATTGACGCTCACGCTGGTCCATGACAGCAAGCGCAGCATCGCCAGTAGCCATTTGGGAGACTTTGCCATGAATCGAGATGACAGCGTGTTCCAATCGGTTTCCTTCACTGTCGGTGACCGTCACCAGTAATGAGCTGGCCCAGGCAGAACTGTTGCACAGCACGTACAGCAACATTGTGCAGGCAAATCTCATGAGTGGTTGCTCCGGAAACATTCTGGCTTGAACATCCACTAGCGGCCTGATCGGCCTGGACTTTATCCAGATTAATGAATCTGGATTTATGGCCCAACGAGCCTATCGAGGTAACTGTAGTGTTGCCTGCCATCACATCAACAGGCACGATAGTCTCAGTGACGTGTCACTACCGATTCACGATCCCTCAGGCGGTAGAAATAACTTCGTTGCGGGCGTCGTCAATCTTCTGGTTAGGGTCGATTGCCTGCACTGTCATGGAGGTTAGTGTGGCCTGACCGATCAAGGTGGCGAAGGCCACATCGGCGGCGTCTCGTCCAGCGCCAATTCTTACAAAACCGCTTACCGGAGCCAGTTTTGTGGCATCGAACAGAATCCAGTCGCCGCCCAAAAAGGCTTCGAAGAAACCGTGAAAATCCGGTGGATTAAGATTAACCGCATACCCCGAGACATAGCGTGCAGGAATTCCCAGTGCGCGGCACAGGGCGATAGAGACGTGTGCGAAATCTCGACAAACGCCAGTGCGTTGCAATAGCACGTCACAAGCAGTTGTACTGGGGCCTGTGCTGCCAGGGGTGTAAGCCAGGCTGTTATAGACCCAGTCTGTGATCTTGCTGACTCGATCGTAGCCACGATTCATATTGCCAAACAGATCGGTTGCAAATTTATACAGTTTGTCGGATTCACAATAGCGGCTTGGATTCAGGTACGGCAGTACATCAGCAGGCAGCTCGGTGTAGTCGAGTTCAAACAGATTTCCATCGTAGGGCTCTTTGGGTTCCAGAGTTGCCGTTGCGGAATAATGAATGACGGTGGCACCGGGTTGCAGGATCAGGCGGCTGGCGCGGTTACCCAGTGGTCCTGTCTGCAAGAAATCGACGGGGGTAGAAGGGTTGACCGTCAGTAGTTCATCACTGATGAACTGTCTGCTCGTGTGCATGGCCGCCACTTGTAGCAAGATGGTTGTGGGAGTGTCCACGGAGTACGCCAGCTCGCTGTGTAGTTTCACAGTACGTTCGGTCATTGAGAGTATCGCCATTCAATTGAGTAGAAACCGGGAAGCGCCGCTCTGCGTTTTTCCTTGTAGGGAATATTCAAGAACGGGCTGTCTATTTCGCGAACGTTATCACTACTGTCTGAGCCCTGTTAGGGCTTTTGTAGAATACACAGTATTTGCTGTGCCCGGGCAGCGACTACTAAATGCTCAGCGCAGCTGAGCTCCGGTGCGGACATCGATGATTCGAGTCGGGGCGCTCAGTGTACCGATCTGGCCCTGGACGATGGCATCAAGCTGCGGACCAAAAAGTGTTGTTGCGGTTGCCGTGTCACGACAAGGCTCCTGGCCGGAACGATTGGCACTGGTGGATACGATTGCGCCACCAAAATCCTCGCATAGGCGTTGTACCAGTGGGTGGTTGCTGACCCTTACAGCCAGTGTGTCCCTGGAGCCTGAGAGCAGCTCGCTGATGCCCTGGCGTGCAGGTACAACAAAGGTGACAGGCCCTGGCCAGGCAGCGTCGAATTGCGTCTGCCAGGACGGCTCTATCGGGGCCAGAAAGGGGCTCAGCTGAGCTTGAGTCGCGGCAATGAGAATGAAGCCTTTGTGCGCATCACGGCTCTTGATGTCAATGATGCGCGCAAGCGCTGCTTCGTCATGCGGGTCGCAGCCGAGTCCGAATACCGCTTCGGTCGGGTAGGCGATGACACCACCAGATCGCAAGGCTGAAACAGCCTTGCTGAGATCCGGCATGTTCACTCAGCCTTGGAGCTATCACTGGAGGCTGCGGCTTTTTTCTTGGCTGCAGCTTTTTTACTGGCAGCACTTTTTTTCTTGCTGGCGGCGCTTTTCTTTTTGCTGGCGCTTTTCTTCTTGGTCTTCTTCTTTGCGACCGCTTTTTTCTTGGCAGTGGCCTCTGTCTTCTTGGCTACAGCTTTCTTCTTGCCGCGACCGCGCCGCTCTGGCGCTTCGGCCAGCAGTTTCTGGCAGGTCTCCAGATCAATCGCTGCCGGGGTCTCTTTCAATTCTTTGGGGATTTTTGCGTTCTTGCTGCCGTCGGTGATATAGGCGCCCCAGCGACCATTGAGTATCTGAATGTCGGTGCCTTCAAACTCCTTGACCAGCTTGTTGGCATCAGCAATCTTCTTCTCGGCGACGATCTCCAGTGCCCGTTCCAGCGTTACGGTGTAAGGATCGTCTTCCTTGAGCGATACGAACTTGGAGGCGTATTTGATATAGGGACCAAACCGACCAATATTGGCCGTGATTTTCTCACCTTCAGCAGATTCACCCAGATCTCGGGGCAGGTCGAATAGCTGAATGGCTTGTTCCAGTGTGATGGTGTTCATGCGTTGACCGGGACGCAGCCCTGCGAACTTGGGCTTGTCCTCATCATCGCGGGTACCGATCTGGACAAACGCACCGTACTGACCAATGCGAACGGTGATCGGCTTACCGGATTCTTCGTCTGTTCCGAGTTCACGGGCCTGAATGGCCTCATCCTTCGAGACGTTCTCCAGCTTGTCGTCTACCTGTTCCTTGAAAGGTTTCCAGAACTCAGCCAACAAGGGCACCCAGTCTTTCTCGCCACGTGATACGGCATCCAGCTCATCTTCCAGATTGGCCGTAAAGTCGTAGTCCACGTACTTGTCGAAATGCTTGGCAAGAAACGTTGCGACCACTCGACCCGTATCGGTCGGGAAGAAGCGGCGACTTTCAATTTCCACATATTCTCGTGACTGCAGCGTGGAAATGATGGAGGCATAGGTTGACGGTCGTCCAATTCCATATTCTTCCAGCGTCTTGACCAGGCTTGCCTCAGAGAAGCGCGGCGGAGGCTCAGTGAAATGCTGTGTCAGTTTGATGTCCTGCAACGGGACCTGGTCGCCTTCCTTCATCTCTGGCAACACTTTCTCATCGTCGTCAGACTTTTTCTTGTCGTCCTCATCTTCCTTGTAGACGGTCATGAAACCGGGGAAGTGGATAGTCGAACCGGTAGCGCGAAACAGATTGCCTTCACCGCAGGCGAAATCCACGGCAACCTGGTCGATGGTGGCGAAGATCATCTGGCTAGCGACGGTTCGTTTCCAGATCAGGTTATAGAGCTTGTACTGATCTTCTTCGAGAAATTGCTTGATCTCGTCGGGGGCGCGCATCACCGATGAAGGGCGAATCGCCTCGTGCGCTTCCTGCGCATTCTTGGATTTGTTCTTGTAGACGTTGATTGCCTCGGGCAGGTATTCCTTGCCAAAGCGTTTTGGTATCAGCTCCCGCAATTCGTCAAGGCATTCCTGAGACAGCGTAATGGAGTCGGTACGCATATAGGTGATCAAACCGGTGGGGCCTTCCTCACCAATTTTTATACCTTCGTATAGTTTCTGGGCGGTGCGCATGGTTCGCTGAGCACCAAATCCGAGTTTTCGTGACGCTTCCTGCTGCAGAGTCGAGGTGGTGAACGGTGCTGTCGGGTTGCGTTTACGCTGTTTCTTCTCGACCTTGACGGCCGTGAGCGTGCCATTGGCATTGCTCAGCAACATATCGCGAGTCGAGTTGGCCAGTTCGCCATTGTTGACGGTGAACTGCTTGACCTTCTCGCCGTTGAGCAGAGACAGACGGGCGGTGAAGGGCTGTGTGTTTTTTTCCAGTTCGGCCAGCACGCTCCAGTATTCCTGGGGAATGAAGGCTTCGATCTCGTTCTCACGCTCGCAGATCATGCGCAATGCGGGAGACTGCACGCGTCCCGCTGACAAGCCACGACGAATCTTGCGCCACAACAATGGCGACAGGTTGAAACCAACCAGGTAGTCCAGTGCACGACGCGCCTGTTGCGCGTTAACCAGGTCATAACCGAGTTCGCGCGGGTTATCGACAGCCTCCTGGACTGCCTTTTTGGTAATTTCGTGAAAGACCACACGCTCAACGTGTTTGCCTTCCAGATCGCCCGTTTCACGTAGATGCTCGACCAGATGCCAGCTGATGGCCTCACCCTCGCGATCCGGATCCGTTGCGAGAAGCAGGTTGTCAGCTTTCTTCAAGGCCTTCTTGATGGCGGCAACGTGTTTCTCGTTGCGCTCGATCATCTGGTACTTCATGGCGAAGTCGTTATCGGGATCGACAGCGCCTTCCTTGGGCAACAGGTCGCGAACATGGCCATAAGAGGCCAGTACCTTGTAGTCCTTGCCCAGATACTTCTCGATCGTCTTGCCCTTGGCAGGGGACTCAACAATGACCAGATTTTTGCTCATGAATACCGAATTGATTGTGATGGCAGCTGGACCGGCACCCGATCATGGGGACAGGGACGATGGTCTCAAGTACAAAGGATCATACTTAAAGAGTCACCCAACGGGGGTTAACGGCACTATGGCAGACCGTTCACAGATTGACCGATAAGTATGACTCACGGCGATAGCGTCGTCGCTTGATCGCAT
This sequence comes from Granulosicoccus antarcticus IMCC3135, assembly GCF_002215215.1. Lineage (NCBI taxonomy): Bacteria > Pseudomonadati > Pseudomonadota > Gammaproteobacteria > Chromatiales > Granulosicoccaceae > Granulosicoccus > Granulosicoccus antarcticus. The sequence goes on from NZ_CP018632.1 coordinate 1,549,358, forward strand.
TTTGTCAACGAGGCCGTGTAATTTTCAGGGTTGGCAAAGCGCATAACGGCCTCCTGCCGAAGTCCTGATCAGGCCTTTTGCTTCCAGCAAACCCAATAGAGCTGCCAGCTGCGAGACGCTCAGATGACTGTGTGTCATTAATTCGTCGATTGTGGCAGATTGACTGGCTAGTGTGCTTAACAAGGCTTGTGACTCGGAATCTGGCTGTTCCCGAGAGAGTGCCAGTTCATGCTGTTGTGGTGCGTCAATCGACTGGCTTGTTACGGATGAAGTCAATGGATGATGGGTGTGCAGAGCTGCCAGGGCCCGTTGCAAAGGTTCTCCCAGGATGTCAATGATGTCATCGTAATTTTCGACCAGGGCCGCTCCCTGTTTGATCAGGGCGTGACAACCGCGTGCCTGTAAATTGTGGATGGAGCCAGGCACGGCCATCACCTCGCGACCTTGATTCATGGCATGAGTGGCGGTCGTTAGCGTGCCGCTGGGCAAACCTGCCTCGGCTACCAGAACCCCCAGACTCAAGCCGCTGATAATTCGGTTACGTTGCGGAAAATGCCAGGGGCGGGTTACGCTCCCATGTGGATATTCAGTAATGATCAGCCCTTCGGCCTCGATTATCTGCTCTGCCAGCTCGTGGTGGCGCTTCGGGTAGACGCGTTCGGGCGGGGTAGCTGCGATCGCCAGAGTCGGGCCACGGTGGGGGCCATTGGCTGCCAGTGCGCCCTGATGGGCGGCGGCATCAACACCGATGGCAAGTCCGCTGACAATCCCCAGGCCTTTTTCAGCCAGTTCGGTGCACAGGGTTCGTGTATGGCTCAGTGCTGAGTGACTGGCCTTGCGTGAACCGACAACTGCGATCAGTGGGTAGTCCAGAGCCTGCAGGGAACCGCGGGCGTACAACAGCGGTGGTGCATCATCCGTATCCTGCAGCAGGGCAGGGTAGGCCTGGTGATCCATGCCCAGCAGGTGGTGATCGGGGCGCTGTGCCTGCCACGTCAAGGCTTGTTCGCAGCGGCGGATAGTCGCCTCGCTGAACAGCTCTTGCAGGGACACAGGGACGTTTATCTGGCGCAGGTGCTGAGCCAGAACTTCATCCTGACGAGTCAGATAGCGCTGGATCAGATCACCGATCGCCCCCGGGTCCGGGCACGATTGGCGAAGCAGACGGCACAATCGTGTGCTGTCGGCGAAAGCCAGCGAAAAAGTCAGCCAGGCTGACGTAGGGGTTTGCTTTTGAATTGAAAGCCCATCTTCCATGACGAGTAACCGCGGTTGTGCCCGCGGCCACTGTCATGGGCGCCAGGCAGATTCAGATTCCGGTGATGATGTCGTTGACCATTACCGGGCGGGTCGATTCCATGACCAGTGCATAGCTTACCTTGTCAAAGGTCTTGAATACCATTGCCACACCAGTTCGCTGATTGGGCAGAGTCACTTTTTCGTGACCACCAATGCCTCTTTCATCGACAATCGTCTTGCCACGCGTTTCGATGGCGAGCACATCGCCTTCCTGAATGCTGGATTCGGAACCGATGTTGAGAACAATCACCTGATCGCGTCCGGTTTGCGCGATGGCATTGACCAGCGAGACTATGCGGCCTTCGCCCTGGAGCGAGGGTAGTCGCGGTATATAGGTATGTGTCACCGAGCCTTCATGGGTGGGCAGCAGTATGTCGCCATTCATGGTTTCCATCTTGTTGCGAGTGATGGCAATGGCAGATGGATCTCCTGTGCTGAGTAATCGGGCGTCGGCTACATGGCTGACTTCATAGCCCAGCAGGGCGTCCGATATGGGGTCACGTAGTTCCTTGTTACGGCGAAATACACCATAGGAAGTCTGGTCGCGATTGAGCTTGCCACGTACAAAAACCTTATGACCCACGGCACTGATCAGGCGACTGTCGTAGTTGCCAACCACATACGGAGCATTGTTGATAACGTCGGCGGTCACCACTCGTGGGTGCACCAGAAACTGCTGGATGGAATCCCCGGAGATGGTTGGAATGGCATTATCCAGAGATTCAGATCGGATTTTGGGATACAGGCGCACACGACCATCGCTAGCTCGATTGCCATCCGTATCGACTCGGCCCTGTCCCTTGCGGGTCAGAACCAGTGAGGGACGACCATTGACATACTCTAGTGCCAGTACGTCACCAGGATAGATCAGATGTGGATTTTCTATCTGGGGGTTATAGCTCCAGATCTCAGGCCACAGCCAGGGTTCTTTGAGGAAACGGTCGGATATATCCCATAAAGTATCGCCGCGGACGACAGTATAGGTATCCGGCGCATCCGCTTCCAGCTGGCCTTCGTCTATATAGATTCTTGGCTCGGATGAGGTGTATTGCGGGGTCGGGCTGGTCAGTCCGTCTTCGCTGAAACGGTCGTTGATCTGGGCCGCAGGCGGCTCTACAACGAAGGCCGAGGGTGCATCAATGGACGCACAGGCAGTTAAAAGCGCGGACAGACAGACTGCCAGAGAGAGACGAGCAGTCGGTGCAGTCATAATTGGAGCCATATTCGGGAACTCTCCCTGGTTGATTCGGCGTGGTCTACCAGAAGAATCGGCGGACATTGAGAAACCTTGATACGCAAACGGGAAGCCTTGCCTGTCCCTGTTAGAATTCCGTTTTGGATAATGTCCAGGACTCCACGTGTCATTGCTAGATATTCTTTATTACCCAGACGCCCAGCTGCGCCGCACCGCCGCCAGGATTGCCAATGTTGATGGCGATCTTGTCAAGCTTATCGACCATATGTTCGAGACCATGTATGACGCGCCGGGCATCGGTCTGGCGGCGACTCAGGTCAATGTGCACAGACGTGTGATGGTTATCGACGTATCAGAGGAGAACGACAGTCCTCTGACCTTTATCAACCCCGAAATTCTCCTCGCCGAGGGGAAAGGTGAGATGCAGGAAGGCTGTTTGTCCATTCCAGGCGTCTACGAGACGGTTAAACGACCAGCAGAGATCAAGGTTGCGGCCATTGATCGTGAAGGTAACCCTTTCGAAATCGAGGCAGATGGCCTGCTGGCGGTCTGTATTCAGCATGAGATAGACCATTTGAACGGCAAACTCTTTGTCGACTACATCTCGCCGCTGAAACGGAATCGTATTCGCAAACGGCTGGAGAAGTGGGTTCGTGATGGGGCCGACCCAGACGATATACCTGAGCGCCCATGAGCAGCTCATCAGCGAGTGTGAATTGCGACAGGCTCAGAGTCGCCTTTGCCGGAACCCCGGAGTTTGCTGCCGTGGCGCTGGATGCCTTGATTCAGAGCCAGCATGAGGTGGTCGGTGTACTGACGCAGCCGGACAGACCGGCAGGCCGAGGCAGGAAACTGACTCATAGCGCCGTCAAGCAGCGTGCACTGGCGGCCGACATACCCGTGCAACAGCCCGTCAGTTTGCGCAATGATGACGCACTGGCTGAGCTGGCATCGCTGTCGGCAGATGTTCTGGTGGTCGCCGCCTATGGCATCATTTTGCCGCAAACGGTGCTGGATCTGCCTCCTTTAGGTTGTCTGAACATTCACGGCTCCTTGCTACCGCGCTGGCGCGGTGCTGCGCCCATTCATCGGGCGATTCTGGCTGGTGACACCCATACCGGTGTCTGCATCATGCAAATGGATGCAGGATTGGATACCGGGGATGTCTTGCTGGAGCGTCAGTTAGCCATTGGTGCAGACGAAACGGTTGCCCAGTTGCATGATCGTCTCGCAGCGTTGGGTGCTGCAGCACTGCTGGATGCCTTGCCGGTTCGTTGTAACGGTACGCTGCAGCCTGTCGTGCAGCCAGAAGAAGGGCTGACCTATGCCGAGAAGCTGACGAAAGCCGAAGCACAACTGGACTTCACTGAATCCTCATTGCTGATTCATCGCAAGGTCAGAGCTTTCAACCCCTGGCCGGTTGCCGAGGCCCGATTGCGTGATGAGCGCGTACGTATCTGGCAGAGCCGCTTGCTGACACCTGATGTACTTGCCAGTAGACTCGCAGCTGACAACGTTGCCGATCAACCAGCAGGAACCATTGTGCAGGTAAGTCCGGGTGCGATTGTGGTCAGAACCGGTGATGGCCTGATCGAACTGCTGCAACTGCAGTGGCCAGGCAAAAAAATGCAGAATTCCGATTCTTTCAGCCAAGGGCGTGATTTGCACGCTGAGCAATTTGCGACCCTATGAAAGCTAACGCTGCCCGACCCGTGACCATCAGTCTGCGACTCGCCTGTGTACAGCTCATGCAGCAATTGCAGACGGGGGGTGGGTCTCTGACGCGTTTGCTGCCAACGGCTCAGGCACGCGTTGTGGAGCGTGAGCAGGCGCAGTTACAGGCCTGGAGTTATGGCTTTGCCCGATTTTCCGGGGAACTTGCTGGCATCGTCGATCAGTTGCTGGACAAGCCTCTCAAGAAAAAGGATCTGGATGTCTATCTGTTACTGCAACTGGGTATCTTCCAGCTCCGGCATACACCCACCTCGGCACATGCCGCGGTGGATGAGACCGTCAAGGTCTCCAAGCATCTGAAAAAGCCATGGGCGCGAGGACTGGTCAATGCCGTGCTGCGTAACTATCAGAGGCGGGCTGAGGAGCTGGAATCAGCTTTACTTGAGTCACAACGGCTGAGCCATCCCGACTGGTTACTGAAGCGTTTGCAGGAAGACTGGCCGGATCAATGGCGGCATATTTGCGAACAGAACAATCAGCAGGCCCCGATGACCCTGAGGGTCAATAGTCGACGCGGTAGTACCGAGGATTATCAGCAACGCTTGCTGGCTGTAGAGTGTCCGGCGGCGAGTGTGCCCGAAGCGCAACAAGCACTGTGTCTGGAAAAACCGGCATCTGTACAGCAATTGCCAGGGTTCGACGCTGGCGATGTCAGCGTTCAGGATGCGGCGGCACAATTGGCCGCTGGCTATCTGAGTCGCTTCAGCGCGCCCGGTGGACGTTTGCTGGATGCCTGCTCGGCCCCGGGTGGCAAGACGGCGCATGCGCTGGAACTGGATCATTTCTCTGCAGTGGTGGCACTGGATCAGGATGCACTGCGTCTGCAGCGCGTGGCAGATACACTAACGCGGCTCGGTCTGGCAGAGCGCGCTCAGTTGCATGCTGTGGATGCCGGTGAGCTTGAGCAATGGTGGGATGGTGAGGCCTTCGATGCGGTATTGCTGGACGCTCCATGCTCGGGTACCGGCGTTATTCGCCGTCACCCTGACATCAAGCTGCTGCGTCGTGATAGCGATATTGAGGTTCTTGTTGCACTTCAAGCGCAACTGCTGGATCAACTGTGGCGCACGCTGAAGCCTGGAGGCTTTTTTCTGTACGCGACCTGTTCGACCCTGAAGGCTGAGAATGAGCAGCAAGTAGAGGCATTTCTGGCGCGTACTGACGATGCCGTATTACTGGCAGATACTCGCCAGATTTTTCCTGGTGACAATGGCATGGACGGCTTTTTCTACGCACCCATTGGCAAGCGTGCAGGATGATCAGCGCTTAGTGGATGCTGAACCAGACAAGGGGGGCTGGGCACTTGCCTTTTTGCTGGTGCCTTTGCTTACCTTGCTTGTTTTCATCGTGTTGGTCAGCATATCGGCGCGTAGCCTGTCGCTCAGTGGTGCAACCGATGGCAGCATCAAACTGGCCGATGTGGAACTGCAGCGCGAATCCGGACAGCTTTATCTATCAGCAACAGCCGATATAGATTTGCCAGAGCCGATCCGTGACGGGCTCGACAGTGGCGTGCCACTGGATTTCATCCTGACTTTGGCATTCAGTCAGTCACGAGACTACTGGTTTGATCGTTCATTGGCACAGTATCAGCATCGATTCCGATTAACCTATTATGAATTGACCCGCCATTATCGAGTGCACGCCATCGATACCGGCATCAGTCGTAACTATCGATCACTGTACGCAGCGATTGAAGGGCTGGGCACCTTCAAGCGGTTGCCTATGGCACTGGATGTAGAGGATGTCATGCACAAGATCAATGTGCAGGTTCTGGAGCAGATACCTTCCAGGGTTGTGGCGCAGCTGCAATTCAAGCTGGATTCGGATTCCCTGCCTTTACCATTGCAACCCCTGATCGCCTCCAGTTGGCGCCTGACGAGTAAGGAGTATCAGTGGCAGGTCAACTGAGCAGACTCAGGCGTCGCACCCTGACCAGTGCCGTGCTGATGGCATTGCTGTTCATCGTGCTGATCGCCTCACTGTGGGTGCTGGGGACAATCGCGCTGCAGCTCGATCGGTTTGGCCAGTATTATCACTGGCTGCTACTGGGTAATGGGCTTGCATTATGCTTTATTGCTGTTCTGATTATCATGAACGGCTGGCGCCTGGTGCGAGAGTTCCGGCAGCGCATAGCAGGCTCCAGGCTGACGGTGAAACTGGTCATCGTATCGGTCTTGCTGGCCCTGGTGCCTGTCACATTGGTCTACGGATTTTCAATACGTTTTCTGCGCGCCAATATCAACAGCTACTTTGATCTGGAAATAGAACAGGCGCTGGACGATGCGCTGGAACTCAGCCGCGAATCACTGGGACTGCAGATGCGAACGCTGCAGAGGGACACCGTTAAAGTGGCTCAGCAACTGGTTGGCGTCAGTGAGGCGGTGGCCGTAGTTGCATTGAATACACTCTCGGCAGAGACCGAAGCCAGCGAGATGACGCTGATTGGACCGGATAACCGGATTGTGGCCTCCACCGGTCTGCTCGATAGCATCAGTGTGCAGCCGAACCGCCCCGAGAATGATCTGGTTGTGCGTGCCCAGAAAGGCCTGTCGTATGTGGGTGTAGATCCTGTTGGTGACGGTGAACTGTACGTGCGTGTTGTGACACCTGTATTGTCAGAAGATCCGGTTCTGGAGAACTCAGTGCTTCAGGCTCTGTACCCGATTGCCCATCGATCCTCGGATCTGGCAGAAAGTGTGCAGACCAGTTATCAGCAATACCGTCAGCTGGTTTTTCTGCGTCGGCCGCTCATGCTCAGTTCCATGCTGACACTGTCGCTGGCATTGTTGCTTTCGGTCATGATGGCTGTGTGGTTTGCGCTCTATGCTGCACGTCGCATGATGATGCCGATTCATGATCTGGTGGAAGGCACGAGGGCGGTTGCCGAAGGCAATTACGCTACCCGGATCTATAAACGCAGCAAGAACGATGAGCTTGGTTTTCTGGTGCAGTCATTCAATTACATGACTTTGCAGTTGGAACAGAGTCGCAAGAATGCCGAACAGAGTCAGCGCCAGGTGGAGCGCCAGCGGGCACGGTTACAGGCCGTTCTGGGGCAAATCTCTTCCGGCGTTATTACGCTTGATGCTGAAAATAACGTACGCACCAGCAACCCGGCTGCCGTCACCATTCTGGGTGGGCAGCTGGTGCAGATGCGTGGGCAGGCACTGGATCATGACGCCCGCGACAACAGTGTGCTGTCGCAGTTCAGCGAACAGGTCTGCAAGCCGCTGGAGCAGTCCGGTAATCGGGAATGGTCTGCCGAGATCGAAGTCTATGACCAGGGGGGGCGCCGGTTTTTGCTCTGTCGAGGCACCGTTTTGCTGGATGCTGCCGGGGAGCTGACCGGGCGCGTCATTGTTATTGATGATATGACAACTATTATCAGTGCCCAGCGCGATGCTGCCTGGAGCGAGGTGGCAAGGCGACTTGCCCACGAGATCAAGAATCCATTGACACCGATACAACTATCAGCTGAGCGGATGCGTCACAAGTTTCAGAGTAAGCTTGAAGGTGCTGATCATGAGATGCTGGAACGCCTGACTCGTACTATCGAAAATCAGGTTGATGCGCTGAAGTCGATGGTCGATGCTTTCGCAGAATATGCCTCGACACCCAAACTGGCACTGGATCCGGCGAGTATGAATGCCTTGTTGGAAGAAGTCGCTGATCTGTATCGTGACCCGGATGGTTTGGTGAAGATAGAAATGAGCCTGGACAGCTCTGCTCCACCGATATTGATGGATCTACCGAGAATGCGTCAACTGACGCATAATTTGATAAAAAACGCACTTGAGGCGCAGCAGTCGCAATCTGTTAAAACTGTGCATCTGAGTACCCATTACCGGCAATTGTCATTGCAGGATATGCTGGAAATCGTCACCCAGGATGATGGTCCCGGATTCCCGATCGAGCTGATGGATCGATTGTTCGAACCCTATGTTTCGTCGAAGCCCAAAGGCACAGGGCTGGGGCTGGCTATCGTCAAGAAGATTGTTGAAGAACACAATGGCAGAATACGTGCTGAAAACCGCCGAGAACGAGGTGCTGCCGTGATTATAAGTCTGCCGTATCCCACATCCCAGCTGCCATCTCAAGGAGATGACGTATGAGTGAACATGCTGTCCTGGTCGTCGATGACGAGCCAGACATTCGCAGTTTACTGCAGGAAATTCTTGAAGATGAAGGTTATGCGGTCTCTACAGCCGATACCGCCGCTGCGGCCCAGGCCTGTATAGAGGAGGCGCGACCGGATCTGGTCTTGCTGGATATCTGGATGCCTGACATGGATGGCGTCACTTTGCTGAAATCGTGGAAACGGGCAGGGACTCTGGATTTTCCGGTCATCATGATCTCAGGTCACGGCACGGTGGAGACCGCCGTCGAGGCGACCCGGCACGGTGCCGTGGATTTCATCGAAAAGCCGCTGTCTCTGGCCAAATTGTTGTTGACGGTGGAAAAGGCACTGGCAGAGACATTCGTACCGGAGGGTGGCAAGGAGCCGAATTTACCTGCGACCCGACGTCTGCCATTGGCTCTGGGGGTCAGTGATTACGTCAAGTCAATGCGTAACCAGATAGACACTCAGGCAAATCGCAGTGATTCGTTGTTGCTGATTGGTGAGGCAGGTAGTGGCCGTGTGCTGTTTGCCCAGAGTGCACATGATATGAATCCTGGTATCAGCGGACGATTCATCCAGTTGCGCTGTGACACGCTTTCATCGGCGAACGCTCATCGTGAGCTGTATGGGGATGAGAGCGCTGCAGGTGTCAGCATGGGTTTTCTCGAATCTGCGGCCGGTGGCACCTTGTTTCTGACTGACATAGAGCATCTGCCCTCAAGCGCTCAGCATTACCTGCATCAGGCTATAGAGCAGCAAGGCTTTACACGGGTTGGAGGAACCTCGCGAGTGCCCTTCAGGGCCCGGTTGGTGGCCTCATCCCGTAACGAACTGTCATTGGCGGTGCGTCAGGGCGCACTTGATGCAGCACTGGCCAGCTTGCTCAGTGATGAGACCATCCACATCAAGCCCCTGCGTGAACATCCTGAAGATATTCCGGCGCTACTGGAGGGGCTGGTTGATTGGCATGTGGCCGAAGAGGGACTGGTTTATCGGCATTTCACCGTGGCGGCGCAGAATCGTCTGCGTAACCTGGACTGGCCAGGTAACCTTCTGGAAATGAAAAATCTGGTGCAGCGTATTCTGTTACTGGGTGGTTCGGCCGAAATAGAAGTACCTGAGGTCAACAGGGTGTTGGGCATTGTCGTTAACAGTGACACGACGGTGGCACTACGCCACGACTTGCCCTTACGTGAGGCGCGCGCCGACTTTGAACGTCAGTATCTGTTGAGATGTCTGGCAGAAACTCAGGGAAATATCGGCGACCTGGCTAAACATGTGGGCATGGAGCGCACTCATCTCTATCGAAAACTGCGGAGTCTGGATATTGACCTCGACAAGGTTCGAGAATAATCGGCAAGCGCAGAAAACACCATGAAAATCATTGTTCTTGGAGCCGGCCAGGTCGGTCTCACCGTCGCTTATAGTCTGGCGCTGGAGGATAACGATGTCACCATCGTTGATACCAATGCGCCCATGCTGCGCGAGCTGGCAAGAAACTCCGATCTGGCAACGGTCATCGGACATGCCTCGCACCCTGAAGTCCTGCGCTCTGCAGGTGCCGAAGATGCGGACATGATTATTGCTGCAACAGATTCGGATGAGACGAACATCGTGGCCATCCAGATCGCCTACACCCTGTTCCGGACGCCGGCCAAGATTGCGCGGATACGTTCAGCAGAATACATGCGCGAGAAGAACCTGTTCGACAACGACAATATACCCATCGATGTCATCATCAGTCCCGAGCAGTTGGTGACCGAACATATTCAGCGCATCATCGAGCATCCCGGGGCTATTCAGGTGGTTGATTTTGCCAAGGGCAAGGTACGTCTGGTAGGCATTGAAGTGCAGAAGGGGGCACCCATGGCTGGCCTCCCACTGTCAGATCTGGCCATGTTGCTGGGAGAGGTTGAAATCCGGGTTGTGGGCGTCTATCGCGGAGAGGATGTCATTATCCCCGACGGCGAGACCGTGATGAAGGTAGAGGACATCGTCTTTTTCATGGGTATGCGACAGCACACTGCCAAGGCGATGGCGCAGTTTCATCTCGATAGCACGCCGTGCAAGCGAGTCATGATTGCAGGTGGCGGTAATATCGGTCTGCTGCTGGCCAAGACGCTGGAGCGCCTCTATAGAGTCAAGGTCATCGAAGCTCGCGAAGATCGAGCGGAATTGTTGTCCTCTATGCTCAACAGCGCCATGGTGCTACATGGTGACGCTGCCAATCAGGAAATGCTGATCAATGAAAATATTCAGGAAATGGATGTTTTCTGCGCATTGACCAACGATGATGAGGCAAACATTCTGTCGGCCATGCTGGCCAAGCACATGGGTGCCAGAAAGATCATGTCCCTGATCAATCGTCCCGCTTATGTCGAACTGGTAGAGCGCGACATCATTGATGTTGCCATATCGCCACAGCAGATCACCATTGGTGCGTTGCTGACCCTGATCCGTCGAGGCGACGTTGTAGCGGTGCATTCCTTGCGACGTGGTGAGGCAGAAGCGCTGGAAGGCGTGGCGCACGGTGATGAGGAGACCTCGGTACTGGTAGGGCGTTGTATTTCAGAGTTGCCATTGCCCAAGAGTGCCAGTATCGGTGTTGTCGTACGCGGTGAGGAGGTGCTGATGGCTCATCACGATCTGGTGATCGAGCCAGAAGATCATCTGATCGTTTTGATCACCAACAAGCAACAGATCGCAGATGTGGAAAAACTTTTCCAGGTCGGCGTGACCTTCGTTTAGCAGAGGTCCGCCATGTCAGCTATCCCTATCCAGATCAAAGTCGTGCAGCGAGTCGTCGGCATCTTGCTGGCGATGTTCAGTGTCACCTTCGTTACGCCCGTTATCGTGGGGCTGCTCTATCGTGACCCTCTCAATTCCATTACACCGTTTTTCGAAGCCTTTGCTGCAACCATGCTGGTCGGTCTGTTACTGGCGTTGCCGGTCAGGTCGCACAAGGGGAAGCTGCGTCTGCGGGACGGTTTTCTGGTTGTTGTGCTGTTCTGGGCGGTACTGGGAATATTCGGTGGTTTGCCGTTTTATCTGTACACCCCGCTGGATCTGACCGTAGGCGCAGCCATTTTCGAATCCATGTCCGGGTTGACGACCACGGGTGCGACGGTGATTCTCGGTCTGGACCTGCTGCCACGTTCGATACTGTTCTATCGCCAGCAGATGCAGTGGTTCGGTGGCATGGGAATCATCGTGCTGGCCATTGCTGTTCTGCCCATGCTGGGTGTGGGCGGGCAGGCTTTGTTCAAGGCCGAGACGCCGGGTCTCAACAAGGAAAAACTGACACCCCGTATTGCTGGTACCGCCAAGGCACTCTGGTACATCTACCTGGGTTTGACGGTGGTCTGTGCACTAGCCTACTGGGCTGCTGGTATGACAGGGTTCGATGCTATTTCACACAGTTTCTCAACGGTTGCGATTGGTGGTTTCTCCACCCATGACAGCAGCATCGGGTATTTTGACAGCACCATGATCGAGATGATTGCCGTGATCTTCATGCTGATATCCGGCGTGAATTTCGGTCTTCACTTCACCGCCGCCAGGCAAATTAATTTCAAGCACTACTGGCGCGACGAAGAGTTCCGAGCCTATGTGATTATCGCGCTTGTATTAACGGTGGTTACCGCCTCCTATCTGTTTCTGACCGAAACTTCAGACTGGAAAATCTCACTCCGAAATGCCCTTTTCCACGTTGTCTCCATTGGTACGACGACGGGATTTACCTCTGAAGAATATTTCAACTGGCCCGGTTTTTTGCCAGTGCTACTGTTGTTTGCAAGCTTCATCGGTGGTTGTGCCGGTTCTACAGGTGGCGGTATGAAGGTCATTCGTGTCTTGCTGCTCTTCAAGCAGGGACAGCGCGAAATGGGACGACTGTTGCATCCTCACGCAACCATCATGGTCAAGGTGGGGGGCATGACCCTGCCTAATCGCATGATCGATGTCGTCTGGGGTTTCTTTGCCAGTTATGTGGCCTTGCTGGCCATCATGCTGCTGTTATTGATGGCAGCGGGTCTGGACCAGGAAAGTGCGTTCTCTGCAGTGGTGGCCTGTTTGAACAATCTGGGTCCGGGCCTGGGAACGGTCGCTGCCAATTATTCCAGCCTCGGAGATTTCTCCCTGTATGTGCTGAGTATCGCCATGCTCTTCGGTCGTCTGGAAATATTCACCATGTTGGTGTTGTTTACACCGGCTTTCTGGCGACAATAGGGCAGGGCTTCCGGGATGAGTGAGATCAGCAGTAAGTGGAATGAGCGATATGCGAACTCAGGGCATCCACTGCCGGCGGTGGCGGATGTACTACTAAAGGGAGAGCACTGGTTGCCCGGCACAGCGAGTGAGCGGCCATCCATGGCAGCACTTGATCTGGCTTGTGGTCGAGCGGCTAACGGCGAATGGTTGGCTCAACGTGGGTTCCACGTGAGCGCCTGGGATATCAGCAAGAATGCCATCGCTGATATCCAGCAACGTCCGGCATCCCGGGTGGCTGTTGCTCAGGTACGCGATCTTGAAAAACAACCTCCGTTGCCACACAGTTTTGATGTCATCATCGTGTGTCGATTTCTTGATCGCACGCTGTGTCAGGCTATTTGCGAGGCGCTGAAGCCCGGCGGCATTCTGTTCTACCAGACATTCACACACGGGCTGTCCAATCCGGATTTTCTGCTGAGAAGTAACGAGCTGCTGAGTCTTTTCGCCAGCCTCTCGATTCTTGAGTACCATGAGCCAGAGCCGGACGAGTCTGGTAAAGCCGAGGCCCGGTTGATTGCGCGTCGACAGGATTGACAGTCTGTAAAGCACGCTCCAATTAGAAATTCCAATCAAGTCATGGGAGTAAAGAGTCAATGAGTCAGACTGAAATGTTTGAAGCCATGTTGGCACGAGGGCAGGATAACGAAATGCTGCGCTACACCCTCGGCAATGCCTATTTTGCAGAAAGTGAATTTGGCAAGTCCATCGAACACCTGCAGCAGGCTGTTTTGCTGAAGCCGGACTATTCAGCCGCCTGGCGTGTGTTGGGAAGGGCGCTGGCTGGGGATGGACAATTGCAAGAGGCAAAGTCCGCGTTCGATCAGGGTGAAAAGGTGGCCGAAGCCAATGGCGATATACAGGCTGCCAAAGAGATCAATGTATTCCGCAAACGAGTGCTGAAAGCTCTGGATGAATGAGCCAGTAGCGGTCTCGTCAGAAATTCAGAATTTCTGACGAGACTGTGGCAGTACTACTGGATTGAGTGGTTGGCATCAGGCCGCTTTTTGCCGTTGATCTGCAACAACACCTGCACGTCCGGATTCAACAGATTGCTCGATCGTGCCGCGAGTGATACCCAGGTCGGCCAACTCTGCATCGTTGAGAGATTTCAAGTCGGTAATAGCCTGAGCACGTGACTTCAGTGCCGGGTTGCCATATGACGATGCATCCTGCGCCTCCATGGTGCGCCATGGCCATGCGCTGACACCTTCTTGCAGTAATCCTCGTGAAAAACCGCTATCTGCCAGCATGCGATCATCACAACGCAAAAGGTGCTCTCGGGCTAAAATGCGTCCACGAAGGGTCATATAACGTTCATAACCCTGTGCCATATTCTTGAATACCTTGAACATGTGTCTCTCCTGATAAGCTGCATGAATAATGTTTCATCAATCCAGACCCGTTCTGCTTACACACTGTCCTGATATGGCAATGAAACCTGCCTGACCGAGCACAAGGCCGTTATATCAGTAAGCAATGCAGTTAGCTTCGTGTCGCAATTGACTTGGGATCAATCTATGCATTACTACTCACACTGACAAACGACATTTTCTTTTGGTACCTGGTAGTAGAACTAAGGGTTCGTGAATAAACTATGGCAGGACCACTTCCATTAAACGCGCTGAACGCCTTTGAAGTTGCGGCGCGGCACGAAAGCTTCAGTAAGGCGGCGGAGGAATTGAACGTCACTCCGGCAGCAATAAGTCAGCAGATACGCATGCTTGAGGAGTTACTTGGCGTACAGTTGTTCCATCGGCTCAATAGAGGGTTGGCTCTGACGGATGCGGGCAAGTCCGGATTGAGCAAACTGCAACATGGGTTTCAGAGCGTCACTGAGGCCGTTCAGCAGATTCAATCCGAGCAGTCTCAGAGCTTGAATGTCTGGATGGCACCATCATTTGCTTCCAAATGGCTGATGCCGCGTATGCATCGGTTTGTCGAAAAGCATCCGTCCATCGATTTGCGAATTTCGGCAAGCGTGGAGTTGGTGGACACCAGTGCATCGGCCCCCTCACTCAGTGAAGACATTTTGCACAGGCACGACATTGATGTCGCCATACGCTTTGGCAGTGGCAACTACCCGGGCTGCCGGGTTGAAAAATTGATGGACGTGACCGCTCTGCCCATGTGCAGTCCGAGCCTGCTGGAAGACAGTAGCAGGCCACTGCGATGCCCGGAGGATCTTGCCGGACACACATTACTGCACGACGAAACGCCCTACGAGGGACGTCCTGACTGGTCTGGCTGGCTGGACGCTGTCGGGGTAACGTCGGTGGACGGAACCCGTGGCTTGCGGTTCAACCGGGTATCCCTGGCACTAGCCGCAGCTGTAGAAGCGCAAGGGGTAGTACTGAGTCTGGAGCAGTTGGCGGCGAACGACCTGGAAAAGGGGCGACTGGTGATTCCATTCGAACATCGGGTGAAGCTGACCCATGCCTATCACTGCATCAGCCTTGAACATACAGAGGATGATGAACGCGTACGGACTTTCAAGGAGTGGCTGTTCGAAGAAGCCTCGAACATGAAGACCACAGGTTGATCTGCTAAGATCAGCAGCCCGATTCAAGGACTCAGGCTGAGACGTGGATACTGATTGCGAATGTATCGTCATTGGCGCTGGTGTTGTCGGGCTTGCCATCGCGGCAAAGTTGGCCGCGGCAGGTCGAGACGTTCTGGTGCTGGAAGGTGAGGCGCACTTCGGCACCATCACCAGCGCCCGCAACTCCGAAGTCATTCATGCCGGTATCTATTACCCGGCTGGCAGCCTGAAGGCAAGACTCTGTGTTGAGGGCCGTGATGCCCTGTATCGCTATTGCGCTGATCATCAGATCGAACACGCACAATGTGGCAAGCTCATCGTGGCAACGTCCACCAGTCAGCTTGAGCAGCTGGAGTCAATTCAGCAGCGAGCACTGGTCAACGGCGTTTCTGATATTCGCCTGCTTGCTGCGGAAGAGGCCATGTCCATGGAGCCGCAGCTGAAGTGTCTGGGGGCTTTGCACTCACCGTCGACTGGCATCATTGACACCCATGGGCTGATGCTCTCATTGCTGGGAGAGGGGGAGCGCTTTGGTGCCGCACTGGCCACGCATTCGCCGGTGGCAAGCATGTCCCATGATGTTGCCAGTGGTGTCTATACCGTGAACGTTGTCGGTGAAAATGCCATGTCACTGACCACACGCCATGTCATCAATGCAGCTGGTCACGGTGCCTGCGCCCTGGCAGCTCCACTGCTGGCTAGCACCTCACAAGCCAAGGTGACACCGGTTCTGAGCAAGGGAAACTATTTCCGGCTATCCGGCAAAGCGCCTTTCAGTCGCCTGATCTATCCCGTACCGGAGCAGGGTGGTCTGGGTGTACACATCACCATCGATCTGGGTGGGCAGGCGCGTTTTGGTCCGGACGTCGAGCCCGTCAACGAAGAAAACTATTCAGTGGATCCAGCCCGGTCAGCTGGATTCTATGCCGCGGTGCGCGAATACTGGCCCGGCTTGCCGGATGATTCTCTGGCGCCGGACTATGCAGGCATTCGTCCCAAGATCGAAGTGGATGGCGAGCTGTATACCGATTTCATGATTCAGTCACCGGCAGACCACGGCATGCCCGGTCTGATCAACCTGTTTGGCGTGGAATCACCTGGGTTGACTGCCTGTCTGGCTATTGCAGATGACGTGCATCGCCTGATGCCGGATTAACACTTCAGCTAAAGGCGTTGTCCTGACGCTCGAAGATGACCAGGTGATCCAGCTGCAGACGAATACCGAACTCTTCACCGACGGGATGATTATGGTGAGAGGGGGCCAGGCACAATAAACGCGTATTACCCGGCATTCGTAGTGTGTAAAGGTGATCAGCGCCCCGAAAATCACGTGCCACCACTGTTGCCTTGTTGGGGCTCTGGTCGTCGTGAAGAATATCGTCTGGTCGCACCAGTAACTCAATCAGGGTGCCTGATGGCAGATCTTCACTGAGCTCTCCCTGGATGATACCCAGTTCGGTCTGTATGACGTTGTCTTCCAGCGTGTTGCCACACAGAAAGACACCCTCGCCAATGAAGTCGGCAACAAACCGGTCTGAGGGGGTGTGGTACAGGCTATAGGCATCGTCCCACTGGCGCAGCCGACCTTCGGACACCACACCTATATGGTCGGCAATGGCAAATGCCTCGAATTGATCATGGGTGACCAGAACCGCAGTAATGCCATCGCGTTTGAGGATTTCGCGCACCTCGTGAGCCAGCTGTACGCGACGTTCTGTGTCCTGGCTGCTGAACGGCTCATCCAGCAGCAGCACTGGTGGCCGGGGTGCCATGGCTCGTATCAAGGCAACCCGTTGCTGTTGTCCGCCGGATAGCTGATGAGGATAGGCATTGGCGTAGTCCTGCATGCTGACCAGATCAAGTAGTTCATTGACCCGTTGGTCTGTCTCTTTACGCGTCCGGCCATTGATGCCAAAGGCGACATTCTTGCGAACTGTCATGTGCGGGAACAGCGCCAGGTCCTGAAAGACCATGCCCACACGCCTTTGCTCGGGAGAGGCCTGGGTTTCAGAATTGGCGACAAGCTCGCCGGCGATGGATAGTTTGCCGGCGGAAGGGGCCTGAAAGCCGCCAATGGTGCGCAGCAGGGTGGTCTTGCCACAGCCACTGGGGCCTAGCAGGCAACCAATGTCACCTGGTTTCAGGGAAAATGACACATCATCGATGATACGAGTACCATCGATATCGACATATATGTGTTCTAGTTCTAGCTGATTTTCCATGGCCCGAATGATAACCCAAGCTTGGCAAAAGGTTCTGCCTGGCATTTCCATCATCCGGGGTACCCGAAGGCTGTAAAGAGGCGAGTAGCGACAGTGCGCAGCGATTATTCAATGCAATGGATCACCCCCGCCGTCAGGGAACAGGTTGATCAGATTATCGAAAAGATCCCAACAGGGACCCGCGATGCCTCCCTGCTGAGCACGTGGCTATTGCCCGTCTGTGCTGTCAGCCCCTATATGGCGCGTGTGGCATCGCAATACCCCCAATCTATCCAGGCTCTTCTCGATACCGGCGCCTTGCAATCTGGCAGTGAGTCACCGGATGTGGCCCAGATGCTGGAAGAGCTGGAAGCAGCCTGGCAGGAGCTGCACGGCAAGACACCATTAATGGATAGCAAGCAGCGTGAAGCGGTGCAGCAGGCTCTGCTGCGACAGTTCAGGCATCGTCATCTGTTTCGTATCCTGTGGAACGATCTGACTAATTCAGCCGAGTTGTTTCGTACGCTTGAGGACCTGTCACTACTCGCTGATGCCTGCATCATTGCCGCTGAGCGCTGGACACATGAGGTGCTGATCACACGTTACGGCGAACCCTGTGATGGGCAGGGGCAGGAACAGCGGCTGATCGTACTGGGTATGGGCAAGCTGGGCGGCTATGAATTGAATGTGTCGTCAGATATTGATCTGATCTGCCTGTATCCCAGGGCAGGGCAGACGCGCGGTGATGCTCGCGGTAAGGGTATTGTGGAAAACGTGGAGTTCTTTCGACGTGTTGCACAGGGGCTGACACGTCTGCTCAACAGCACGACCGTGGACGGCTTTGCCTACCGTGTGGATACTCGCCTGCGACCCTTCGGAGAAAGTGGTCCGCTGGTCATGAACCTGGATGGGTTGGAAAACTACTACCTGACACAGGCTCGCGACTGGGAACGTTACGCGATGATCAAGGCGCGTGCCATTACCGGCTCGGCCGCCGCCATCCGGGATTTCGAATCGCTGGTGACACCCTTCGTCTACCGGCGTTATCTGGATTACAACGCGTTCGACTCTCTGCGCGACCTGAAGGGCAAGATTGCCTTGTCTGTTCGCCAGAAAGGCATGGTGGACAATATCAAGCTGGGTTCGGGCGGGATTCGCGAAGTCGAGTTTATCGGGCAATCCTTTCAGCTGGTGCGTGGTGGACGCGATGAGCGCCTGCGTTCACGCTCTATCGTGGCGGTGCTGCGCCGCCTGGCTCGTCAAAGACTATTGGAAAACGCCGAAGTAGAAGGGCTTCTGGAGGCTTACGGTTATCTGCGTCGCGTAGAGAATGCGGTGCAGATGATGCGCGATGAGCAGGTTCACAGCTTGCCGACCGATGAGACCGACAAGCAGCGGCTGATTGCGATGCTGGATGAAAGCGATTGGGGGACTTTCCGAAAAACCCTGTCAGTCCATCAGCAGCGTGTCACGGACAGCTTTTCTGGTCTGTTCGAGATCGAAGAGACAAGCGAACCGAGCGCTGCGATAGCGATTGAACAAGGTGATTCGGATAATGCAGATAGCGATGTCGCAGCCTGTAAAGATGGAGTGTTAGCGGATATTTTCATCGCCCGTGTGGCTGATACCTGGCGGCTTGTCGGGGTGCCAGATACCGATGATGAGGAGCGTTCGCAGGCATTGAAACACTGCGGATTCGAGCCCAGTGACGAAATGCTGAGCGCCATAGCCGGTGTCAGTCGAGGTCCGTTCTACAAGCGTCTGACGGCTGAAAGCCAGGAGCGCGTTGAGCGGGTTGTGCCGATGATCATGCAGCAGGCACTGTGTACGGATCTGCCTTCCGAGACCTTGATCAGATCCCTGGCACTGGTACGTACCGTGGCAGGACGAAGTGGCTATCTGCAAGTGCTTGGCGATCAGCCGCCGGCTCTGGCACGATTGGTCAAATTGTTTGCAGAGAGTCGCTGGTTGGCCAATTTTGTGGTGCGCCAACCCATGGTAATTGATGAGCTGCTCAGTGGCGCTGGTACGTATTTGTACCCCGATCATGAATCGGTGCGCGCCGATGCACTGGAGCAGCTGGAGCGATTGCGTGATGCTGACCTGGAAAGACAGATGGAAACATTGCGACATTATCGTCAGTCACGCGAAATGCGTCTGGCTTGCGCCCAGCTGGATGGCTCACTGGCGCTGATGCAGGTCAGCGATCAACTGAGCTGGTTGGCAGAATCTTTGATCGAAGTCGTGCTGGAGCTGGTCAAGATACCGCTGCTGGAGCGCCATGGACAGCCGATCTGCCAAACTGTGAATGGTGAGGCGACAGAGAGTCGCGAAACCAGTGTCGGGATTGTGGCTTACGGCAAACTGGGTGGACTGGAGCTGGGGTTCGGTTCGGACCTGGATCTGGTGTTCCTGCATGACAGCAGTGGTGAAGGGCTGCAAGAAACCAATGGTGAGAAGAGCATCGAGAATTCGGTTTTCTATGGTCGGCTGGCACAGAAGTTCGTGCATTTCATGAGCACGACAACGCCGGCCGGGGTGCTGTATGAAATCGATTTGAGGTTGCGTCCCAATGGTAGTTCCGGGGTACTGGTGACGGGTCTGGAAGCATTTGCCAACTACCAGCGAGGCGATGCCTGGACCTGGGAACATCAGGCTCTGATGCGTGCCCGGGTGGTGTTGGGTAACGCTGAGTTACGCGAAAAATTCGAACAGACACGCAAGGGGGTTCTGGCGCAGCGCCGTTCCGAATCTGAACTGCGTGAGGCGGTGGCCAGCATGCGTGAGCGCATGCGGATCAATCTGGGTAGCAACCGGGCCGATAGCATGCATCTGAAACAAGATGCGGGTGGTGTGGCTGATATTGAATTTATCGTGCAGTACCTGGTGCTGGCACATGCCGCTGATCATCCCTCATTGCTGACTTATACCGACAATATTCGCGTACTGGACGTGATAGAAGCTGAGCAATTGCTGCCGGCCGCTGATGTGTGCGTTTTGCGAGACAGCTATCTGGCATTGCGCGATCGCCTGCATCGACAAGCCTTGCAGGAAGCCCCCTCAGTGGTGCCGCTGGACGATGCATTGATTAGCTTGCGCGATGCGGTTATCGTTCTCAGGACACAAATACTGGGGCCAGCGGCTCCGGTATCAGGCTCGGAGCCATGAGCGCAGATGCATCAATTGTCAAATTCCCTGGCCCACCTATCCAGTACACTACTGGCTGAGTAATCGTTCAAAGAGATCTTCAGACTCATGCAGCAACCCAATTCTCAAACTTTCGTTGAAGTGACCAGCGATGAACTCCCCATTCATTGTCCGACGCCGGACAGTTCATTGTGGAACAGCCACCCAAGAGTGTTCATTCCTCTGCATGAATCGCCTGAGGCACGCTGTTCCTATTGCGGTACCGTCTATCGTCTGGTTAAGGAAAAAACCGCGGTGGCGAATCAGCCCGTTGAAACTGAAACGCAAAACCAGCCCTGATCTGTACGGGGGCAATAAACCATCGCTGCAATCTGATGATTCCGATAGTCACCGAGTGTCCGGACAAGTTGCCTGGAACCACCTGGCGATATTGTCAGGTTCCCGACCTGGCCTTTGACCCGATCATCTTTGATGAGCAACAGCTCAGCGCTCGCAAGATGATTACCGGTGCTGCCAAGGCTGGCAGAGGCAATACGTTTTTCTTTACTTTCGGGGGGCAGGCCTTGGTGCTGCGTCATTATCATCGTGGCGGGCTGGTGCAACGACTCAGCAAGGATCGTTATCTGTTTACCGGACTTGAACGTACCCGCTCGATGCATGAATTTGATGTCATGGCACAGTTGCATCAACAAGGCTTTCCGGTATCGGTGCCGTATGCCTGCCAGGTTGTGCATCAAGGCTTGTTTTATCGTGCAAGTCTGGTGACGCACAAGCTGGATGCCCAGACGCTGGCTGAAAGGCTGGCGACGCTTACCTTGCGACCCCTGACTCAAAAAGTCTGGGCGGATATGGGCGAGACGCTGGCAAGGCTGCATGCGAAGGGTATCTATCATGCGGATCTGAACGCGCATAACATCATGCTGAACGAGGACAACGATAAGGTTTCGGTGATTGACTTTGATCGGGCACAGCCGCGCACACTGCCTGCGGGTAATCCGGCTAGTGGCTGGTGTTTGTCCAATATCCAGCGTCTTGAGCGTTCGCTGGTCAAGATCAGTTCAGATGATCAGGCATATGCGGACGGCCTGGCAACACTCAAGCATCACTGGGCGCAGAATCTGAAGTCGCTGACAGCAGGGTAGTCAGGAGGTAGCCAGGAAGTGCGCTACCTTGGTGTTATCGCAGGTCTGTTCTGGAGTCAGGACAAAGCCGTCATATAGCGCTGCAGCACGTTCTGGCTATCCTCTGATACTTGCAAGGCACGTGCGGCCATGTCCCGGTGGCGGGCTTGCCCTTGTGCCGCTTCACAGAGAAAGCGGATGGCCTCGTCGCTGCTCTGGGCAATATCAATGGCGTTGCTGTTCCGCATCAATTGCATGATGTCATCAAAATTGCCGGTGTGCGGTCCGACAACGATGGGGCAGGAATATCGGGCAGGTTCCAGCATGTTGTGACCACCGCGAGTGATCAATGATCCGCCGACAAAACAGGCGCTGGCAAAAGAGTACCAAGCTTGTAATTCTCCCAGCGTGTCCGCCAGGTAGATCTGATCACCGCTTGCCGGTTGCTGGCCTGCTGAACGTTGCGACACACCAGCACCCAGCGCTCGCAAATCCCTCAGAATCGCCGAGCCACGTTCTGGGTGGCGCGGCACGATGACCAGTAGTTCGTCTTTTACAGCCTGTTTCAGCCAACTGCCCGCCAGTTGCACTTCCTCATCAGCATGGGTCGAGGCTGCCAGCACATAGCGTCCTGGAATAAGAGGCGTATCGACAGGGGTATCAGTACTCTGCGTGTATTTCAGGTTGCCGATCAGCTCCACCTGGGCGGCGGGTGTGCCTAGTGCGATGAAATTATCGACGTCCTGTTGTGAGCGGGCCAGAACCCGGACAGGCGACAAAGCCCGGCGGTAACTGCTGGCCAGTAATCCATCTGATTGTTTGCTGGTGCGGCTGGACAAGCGTCCGTTGATGATGGTTAATGCAACACCTGTACGTTCGCAATGTGAGTATAACCAGGGCCATATTTCAGTTTCGACAATCCAGCCGCGACCAGCAGGTAGTTGCTCCAGAAAGCGCCGACAGGCACCCGGAAAATCAATGGGTAAATACTGGTGTTGTATGTCGGGTAGCGCTTGTTTTGCCAGAACGGCAGCACCGGTAGGCGTGCCCGTCGTGAGCAGTACCTTGTCGCCGGTGTGCTGCTGCCATTCTCTGATGAGCGGCAAAACGGTTAGCACTTCACCGACCGAGGCAGCATGCACCCAGAGCTTCACATCCTGTTCGGGTGGTGAGAGTTCTGCGGTTAAGCTTGTTGAATAAATGCCCAGTCGTTGCCACCAGTAACGCCTTCCGCCATCTTTTAAAGCGCGCCATAAGGTGTAGCCTGCCAGTAACGGGCTCAGTGCTCGAATCAGCAGGCGATAACGCCAGGGAGGTGTCATTTGTAGGGGCTGGGATGCTCGCGAGAGGGTGGTTTGAACCGTTTGTGTGCCCAGAGATACTGTTCGGGCTGGGTGCGGACCTGTGCTTCGAGCAAATCATTCACCTGCTGAGTTGCTGCAAGCAAATCGTCAGAATCGAACTCCACCGGTGGCAGAAAGCGAAAGGCATAACCCTCACCGTTGCTCTTGCGTTCCGGTATGAAAGGGATGACCGTAGCGCCGGTCATTCTCACAATACGAGCAGAGCCGCTGGTGGTCAGTACCGGTTGGCCGAAATAGCGGGTAGGGATACCACCGTGGCTGACTGAGACACTCTGATCGGGTGAGTACCAGACAACTTCGCCGGCTCGCAGGCGCCGTACCATCTCTCTGATGGCGCGGTTATCGATCATGCCGTCCATATGACGATTGCGTTGGTACAGTAAATACGCTGCAAACAAAGGGTTTTTTGGTGGATCGTACACAGCCCGCATCGGCCATCGTGCTCCGAAGATGGCGGCGCAGAGTTCAAGCACGGTGAAATGTGCTTGCAGCAGAATGACGCCCTTACCCTTCAGCAATGCCTCATCGACGTATTCTGTGCCGCTTGTTTCAATCGGACCAATCGTGTCGATACTGCGATACCAGGTCCAGGCAGTTTCACCCATCGCCATGCCGACATGTCGGAATGCATCTTTTGCCAACGCCTTGCGTGCCGGTTCGGAAAGCTCGGGAAAGGCGAGGCGCAGATTGGTCAGTGTTGTATGACGGCGACTGATCAGCAAGGCGTATGTCAGTAGTCCCAACCCCCTGCTGATACGCATGACGAGAGGATAGGGCAGGCGTGTCAGCAACCAGAAACAACCGAATCCCAGCCAGGTTGGCCAGAATCGCGGCGCAAGAAATTCCCGCGCTTGAAAGCTCAAGCAGACCCCCTTATTCGACTTCGCCCAGAAAAAGATTGATGGAGTAGATATCGTCTTCAGAGAGAGTTCCGGCGGCAGCCTTCAGGTTCAGTGAATTGATGATGTAGTCATAACGGGCGCCTGCGTAGTCGGAGCGCGCACTAAAGGTGTCACGTAACGCTTGCAAGACCTCGACGGAGGTTCGTGTACCGGCGCGAAAGCCTGCTTCAGTGGCCTCTGCAGATTTTTGTGTGGACTCCAGTGCCTGACGAAATGCCTTGACCAGGCTGATAGATGCCTGCACGCCCCGGTAGCCATCACGTGTTTGCTGGATGGTCGCCCGTTGCTGGGCCAGCAGTTGCTCACCTGATGATAGTGACAAGGCGCGAGCTTGTGCAACCTGGGCGTTGACCAGACCACCGGTGAGGATAGGGAAGACCAGTTGCAGCTTGATTTCGGCGACATCTGCATCACTTCGATTTATCTGATCGGTTGTGCTGGAGGCCGCCGAGCCTACCAGGTCCAGCGTGGGATAACGCTCGGCACGCTCGATATCAACCTGCATCTGGCTGCTGTCGTCGGAAAGGCGAGCAATGACCAGCTCAAGATTCTGATCGACGGCCATGTCTACCCATGCATCGATATTGGCAGGGTCGGGTGGCAGCAGTGGCGAATCCTCTGCCAGCGGCGCCAGTGTCTCAGGGGTCTGGCCACTGATCAGGACCAGCGCTTCCTGGGCGGTTGAGAGCTGATTGGCGGCGGCAATCTCCTGAGCAACCGCCAGATCGTATTGCGCCTGGGCTGAGCGCACGTCAGTAATGGGTACCAGACCGACATCAAAGCGGCGTTCGGCCTGCTCCAGCTGACGGCTGATGGCTTCAAGCTCAGATTGGCTGAATTCGACATTGGCATCGGCACGCAAGACATCGAAATAGGCGGTAGCGACACGCAGAATCAGTGTCTGGCCAAGAGCTGCGTATTGTGCTTCGGCCTGCATGACGTTGAGCTCTGCCTGATCGAGCAACTTGCTGCCAGAGCGGTTGAATAGCGTCTGGCTGAGCGACAGTGACAGGGCTGTTTCGTTATAGGGTCCTTCACCATCGTCTGCCAGCGTGCTGATGCCAGCTTCGCCACCAAAAGTCAGCTGTGGCCTGAAGGTGGAGCGTGCCAGAGGAATGCGTTCACGCGCAGCTTCCAGATCGTATTGAGAGGCCGAGTATTCCGCATCGTACTCTCGGGCCTGCTCGTAGACTTCCTGCAGGTCGACCGCTTGCGCGGCGCTGGCGAACAGGAGTGGAGCTGCGATCAAGGTAGTGCGGGCCGCGCGGATACTTAGAGCCAGAGTAGACAGGCTCAGGGTCGAAGGGAGGTTCACTTTGGTCATTAGAATACGAAGCTGGGTGTTTCGGAGTCAAAATTGACAAGAGGGTCGACGTTGGTTTCAAACAGACTTTCACGGCTCCATTCCGTTTCACTCACTCTGGTGACAAGCACGGCTTCCATGGTGGGCTGTGAGGTGTCGCCGATCAGGGCAAACAGTCGGCCACCGATCTTCAGTTTATTGCGGTAAAAATCCGGAATGGAAGGAATGGCGCCGGAGAAAGCGATGGCATTGTAACCATCGCGTGCATCCCAGGAGCTCGTGGCGTCCTGGTGCAGTACCGTGACATTGCTGACGCCCATGGTTTGCAGTCGCGCTTTTGCAGCATCGGCAAGTTCGGGGATGATCTCGATACTGTCAACATGTGCACAGAGGCGTGCAAGGCAGGCCGTAAGATAGCCGCTACCGGTGCCTATTTCCAGAACGGTATCGGTCAATTCCAATAACAGAGCCTGAAGCAATCGGCCATCTACCGTCGGTTTGAGCATGTGCTGCCCATGACCGATGGGGAGGGGGTAATCACTGTAGGCAATTCCCTGGTGTGCAGGTTCCAGAAAAGAATCCCTTGGTACCAGAGACAGAACATCCAGAACGTGTTGATCAAGTACGTCCCAAGGGCGCACTTGTTGTTCGATCATGTTGTTGCGGGCTTGCTGTAGATCCATGAGAAGGCCGGAGTGTCAGATTATGATTCTGGGGCGTGCACCCTACGCGGGTAAACGCAACTGTGATGCGAATTATAGGCCAAGCAACCCCCGTGTCATGTATCAAGCTGAAACAGCGATGACCTGCCAGACAGGCAGGCGACAATATTCATCAGTGTGCCTGCTTCATCATGCATTCGACAGGGGAGGGCCAGTGAACTAATCGCCATCTGATTCTTACGCTATGCGGAGTAAATGACGAGTGTATTCAGATGGTTAATGGTAATTCTATTCAGGTTTTACGCTGGTTGCCTGTGGACCCTTGGCACCGTCTTCTACGTCGAAGGATACTTTCTGGCCTTCAGCAAGAGTTTTGAACCCGTCGCCGGTAATGGCGGAAAAATGAACAAATACATCTTCTCCACCACCCTCCTGAGTCACAAAGCCAAAACCTTTGGCTTCGTTAAACCATTTGACTGTTCCTGTCGGCATTATTCTGCTCCTCGATGACTTGAACTTATTCTGTGCTGTCGGTTGAGCCTTTATCTGAATTCGGAGTGCCTTCACTGGTGGCGTTAGCGGATTCTCCCGCAGCAGCCGGCTTGCGTCTTCTGCGACGCTTGCGTGGTGGTTTAGCGGCTGGATCTGCTGTCGCGCCGGTAGCACTGACAGCACTACCTTCAGTAGGGCTTGCGGCCGCATCGGGAGCCGGTTTTTTGGTCGCTGGACGGCGTTTTCGAGGTGGCTTGCTTCCCGCCGGGGCGCCATCTGTGGGTGCTGGCGCGGGTGCGGCATTGTCTGCAGCGGGCTTCGATTGCGTCTGATCGACGGGTTTCGAGCTGTCTGCGGCAGGCTTGCCCGTCGATTCACTATTGCTGCGTCTGCTACGTGAGCCTGGAGCTGCACTGCGCGAGCCACCGCCACTACTATTGCTACGGCCTCTATCACGACTGCCGCCCTTGGATGGTTTTCCACCTTTTCCACCGGGACCACTGCTGACTCGGTCGTGCTCAATGCGCTTGGGTGGTTTGGGTTTGATCAGTAGTTCGTCTGTGATCATCTCCAAAGGGATGCTCTGACCGATGTATTCCTGAATTTCGGGCAGGGAAAAGGAATAGTTTTCGCAGGCAAAGCTGACGGCTACACCTTTGGTACCGGCTCTGGCGGTACGACCGATGCGGTGAACATAATCTTCAGCCTGTTGCGGCAGGTCATAATTGAAAACGTGACTGACATCGTCAATGTGCAAACCGCGAGCGGCGACATCGGTAGCAATCAGTATCGGTAGTTTACCGGCGGTAAAGTCCGCCAGGATCTTCTGTCGCTTGCTTTGGCGTACATCGCCGGACAAGGTGCCACAGGCAATGTCGTTACCCAGAAGATAACTTTCGATCTTCTCCGCGGCTCGCTTGGTATTGACGAAAATGATGGAGCGCTCAGGTTTCAGCGAACCCAGCAAACCGAGCAGTAGTGGGATTTTTTCGTCTGTTGCTGGCTGATACAAGGCCTGGCGCACGCCTTCGGCTGTGACACCGGTGCTCTCGGTCTTGATTTCCTGGGGGTTGTCCATGTGTTCATAGGCAAGCTCCATGACACGATGTGACAAAGTGGCCGAGAACAGCATGCTCAGCCGCTCGCCAGGAGCGGGCATGCGACGCAGCAGGAAGCGAATATCGGCGATGAAGCCCAGGTCGAACATTCTGTCGGCTTCATCAAGGACCACGATTTCCAGCTTGGCCAGATCAAATACCTTCTGCTTGAAATAGTCTATTAATCGTCCGGGTGTGCCAATCAGTACATCGACACCCTCAGCCAGTTCTTTTCTCTGTTTGTCATAGTCGATGCCACCGTAAACGACTGAGCACTTGAGGTCGGTATAGGCGCCGAGTGAATCAGCATCCTTCTTGATCTGCATGGCCAATTCGCGAGTCGGGGCAATAACCAGCATACGCGGTTGATCTTTGCGTCTCTCGCCACCACTGTTGCTGAGCAAGCGGGCAAAGCTGCCAAGCAAAAAGGCTGCTGTCTTACCGGTGCCCGTCTGTGCTTGTGCGGCAACATCTTTGCCTGATGAAATAACGGGCAGGGTCAGTCCCTGTATCTCTGTGCAGTCAGAGAAGCCCAGTTCATCGGTCGCTTTGAGCAGTGGCGCAGGCAGGTTCAGCTCTCGAAATGAACTGATGGGATCTGGAAGCGTTGTGTTATCTGATGAGTCTGGAGTAGTTTTTGTCATGCGATGTGTGCGTTGCGATCTGATAAAATGGGAACCCATTGCGGGGCCGTTAGTCGGCGTTGCACAGACGCGCAATGGCACGACTGAACGTCCTCGAAAGACAAGGACACCTCGGTAAACGAAATATAATCTTTCATGGCCCGTCGTTTCACAAGCCAGCCAGTTTTTCCATACCAGATGCGTACTTACGTGTAGCTGGTTTCATAATTGTTATTGCAGAGGTGCATTATGAGCGAACATATTACTCCCATTACAGACGCGACCTTCGAAGAAGAGGTTCTGAACTCCGAAACGCCCGTGCTGGTTGACTATTGGGCCGAATGGTGCGGACCGTGTAAAGCGATTAGTCCGGTACTTGAAGACGTGGCACCTGGCTACGCCGGAAAAGTAAAAATCGTCAAGATGAATATAGACGAGAATCCCAACACTCCCCCCAAATACGGCATTCGCAGTATTCCTACGCTCATGCTTTTCAAGAATGGCGCTGTTGAAAGTACCAAAATTGGTGGTTTGAATAGAACACAACTTACTGAATTTCTTGACGAAAATTCGTAATTGATTTAACGGTCTAACAGCCGTTACTGACTGCCTCTACGCTAGAGGCAGTCTTGTATATTAATGCGTGTGGTAGGTTATGTAGCACGCTGCACTAGTTAATGTTCATCATTTGCAGGTTGAATTGGTACTCTTTTAGCGATGCTTAATGAGTCAATAGTGCGAATTATTGCAGTTTTTACGGAAGTTCCAGGTTCATTTTTCAATAAAATGACCGATGAATGTGTACCTTTACTGTGGATGTACTGGACTCAGTGTTTTGATTCGTGCTAGATTAATCGCACAACGTCCTGCAGCCCGCCTCCTCTTGGCGCGCGCCACGTAACCAATTTCCAGAACTACACCTCACTCCAGATCGATTCGCCACCTCCTGTGGCCATCCTACTATTCGGCCTTCTACGGCTAATCCGCGCATTACGTGTATGAATCTGACTGATTTAAAGAAAAAAAATCCCACCGAACTCATCGAGCTAGCTCAGTCGATAGGCGTGGAAAGTGTTGCCCGACAGCGCAAACAGGACATGATCTTTTCGATCCTGAAAGCGCAGTCGCGAAAGGGCGAAGACATTTTCGGCAGTGGTGTCCTCGAAATATTGCAAGATGGCTTTGGCTTTCTGCGATCGGCTGACAGCTCCTATCTGGCCGGGCCCGATGACATCTATGTCTCCCCGACCCAGGTTCGACGCTTTGCTTTGCGAACCGGTGATTCCATTGCTGGCAAGATACGACCGCCGAAGGAAGGGGAGCGCTACTTTGCTCTGCTGAATGTTGATGAAATCAACTTCGGCTCGCCCGAGCAAGCCAAGAACAAGGTCCTGTTCGAGAACCTGACGCCACTGCATCCCAGTGATCGTTTCACGATGGAGCGGGGCAACGGTAGTACCGAAGATATCACCGCGCGTATCATCGATTTCGCAGCGCCTATCGGTAAAGGCCAGCGTGGTTTGATCGTATCGCCTCCCAAGGCGGGTAAGACTCTGATGCTGCAGAACATCGCACAGAGCATCGCCGCTAATTCTCCTGATTCCTACCTGATCGTTCTGCTGATTGACGAGCGACCGGAAGAGGTCACGGAAATGCAGCGCATGGTTCAGGGTGAAGTGATTTCCAGTACCTTTGATGAACCTGCTGCCCGGCATGTCCAGGTTGCGGAAATGGTTATCGAGAAAGCCAAACGTCTGGTTGAGCACAAGAAGGATGTTGTCATTCTGCTTGACTCCATCACTCGGCTGGCACGTGCCTACAATACGGTTGTGCCTTCTTCAGGCAAGGTTCTGACCGGTGGTGTGGATGCTAATGCATTGCATCGTCCCAAGCGTTTCTTTGGTGCGGCCAGAAATATCGAAGAGGGTGGCAGTCTGACTATCATCGCCACCGCTCTTGTGGATACCGGCTCCAAGATGGACGAAGTCATCTACGAAGAGTTCAAGGGCACAGGCAACATGGAATTGCATCTTGACCGTCGCATCGCTGAAAAACGCGTCTTCCCGGCAATCAACATCAATCGTTCCGGCACACGTCGTGAAGAGCTGATGATGGGTGCGGAAGAACTGCAAAAGACCTGGATATTGCGAAAATTCATTCACTCCATGGATGAAATCGAAGCGGTGGAATTTCTGCTGGGCCGATTGCAACAGACCAAAACCAATGGTGAGTTCTTCGATTCAATGAAGCGCTAGTTGATCAAACTCGCTTGAAGACTGCGGGCCTTGTGAAGCAAGCCCGGAGTTGTTTGTTCCGGGAACTATCGAGGCTGACATCAGATTTTATTCTGATGCCAGCCTTTGCTCATTCTGCCAGGCTACAAAGCTCGGTGACCGATGTCGCGACGATACCGACAACCATCCCAGGAAATACTACTAGCTCCCGCTTCGGCCTGTGCCTTGGCTTTTGCCAGAGAGTCTGCGGCACTGGTAACGCACAGCACCCGGCCACCTGCGGTCACAAGCTGATCTGCTTCAAGTCGTGTGCCGGCTTGGAAAACCTTGCACTCACCATTCGACTCTGCTTCTTCAATGCCTGTGATGGGTTTGCCTTGACTGCTGCCCGCCGGGTATTCGCCAGCTGCCATCACGATGCCAATGGCGCTGCCCGCATGCCAATTGATCTGCGCATCCGGTAGAGTCCCGTCTACAGCATGATCCAGCAGGGCCAGCAGATCACTTTGCAGGCGCATCATCAAGGGCTGCGTCTCGGGGTCTCCAAGACGAACGTTGTACTCGACCACTCGAGCTTGATTCTTCTCATCGATCATCAGTCCGACATACAAAAAGCCGGTAAACGGCATACCTTCATCGACCAGTGCATCGATAGTGGGTTGAACGATGTCTCGCATGACATGTTGGTGCACGCTGTCGGTGACGACAGGGGCGGGTGAATAAGCTCCCATGCCGCCGGTGTTCGGACCCAGATCACCCTCATCACGTGCCTTGTGATCCTGGCTGCTGGCCAAAGCCATAGCATCTCGCCCTGAGACAACGGCGATGAAGCTGGCTTCCTCACCTGCCAGAAATCCTTCAATGACGACCTGTGCGCCTGCCTCGCCAAACTGGCCGGCCAGCATGGACTCGACGGCTGCGCAGGCTTCGGCTTCTGTTTGTGCGACAACCACACCCTTGCCGGCCGCCAGGCCATCGGCCTTGATGACGATGGGTGCACCTTGTTCGTGTATGTATTCCAGAGCGGGGGCCACTTCAGAAAAAGTTGCGTAGCTGGCTGTCGGGATGTTGTTGCGCGCCATGAAATCCTTGGCGAAGGATTTGCTGCCTTCGAGTTGCGCTGCTGATTTCTGCGGTCCGAAAATGCGCAAACCCTGTGCGGTGAAGGTATCTACGATGCCTGCGACCAGAGGTGCTTCGGGTCCGACAATGGTCAGATGCACCGATTCATTGCGGGCAAAGTCGAGGAGTGATTCGATATCGGTGGCCTCGATGGCAACCGGTGTCAGTTTGTCCTCATGCAGCATGCCAGGGTTTCCCGGGGCAATGCTGACTCGAGTGACGCCGGGAGTCTGTGCCAGTTTCCATGCCATGGCATGTTCACGCCCGCCACTTCCGATCAATAGAAGATGCATTGTCAGTTGTCAGTTTAAAAGCGTTATTCTAGTGTATTGCAACGCTCAGGGTACGCTGCAACCACTTCTGAGACTGGCTGACGGCAAGTTCTCAATAGAT
Organism: Granulosicoccus antarcticus IMCC3135; assembly: GCF_002215215.1. Lineage (NCBI taxonomy): Bacteria > Pseudomonadati > Pseudomonadota > Gammaproteobacteria > Chromatiales > Granulosicoccaceae > Granulosicoccus > Granulosicoccus antarcticus. The sequence goes on from NZ_CP018632.1 coordinate 1,581,178, forward strand.
TTTTGCAATCGCTGTCGAATCTGTCGCAGCCAACCATCATCATTCATGAGCAAGCTCAACACGTCTGCAGGCTTCCGAGCTGCCGCTTCCAGTCGTATCCTGGATCTCTCTTGGCAAGCCTTCGGTACGGGCATGCTGGGAGCCATCGTCGGCTTTCTTGGCTCTTTTGCCGTGGTTCTGCAAGGGCTTCGTGCTGCCGGTGCCAATGAGGCACAAGCTATCTCCGGTCTTATTGTTCTGTCTTTGGGGATGGGCTTGTCGGGCATCATTCTGGCGTTGCGCTATCGCATGCCCATCGGTGTTGCCTGGTCGACTCCGGGGGCCGCACTGCTGATTGCATCGGGCGATACTCTGAACAGTGTCAATGAGGCCATCGGTGCCTATGTCGCCAGCGCCTTGTTGCTGATACTGGCCGGCTGGTTTCGACCGCTGGGAAGGCTTATTGAAGCGATACCGGCAAGCCTGGCGAATGCGATGCTGGCAGGTGTGTTGTTGAGCATCTGTCTGGCGCCCATAGAGGCCTTGGCCAGTGATGCCTGGTTGGCTGTTCCTGTTTTAATGACCTGGTGGCTGGTCGGGCATTTCAATCGTTTCTTTGCCGTGCCTGCGGCTCTGATGGTTCTGATGCCTGTGGTCGTCTGGCGCCTGGGTATCCCTGAGGGGTTTGCAGAGCAGGTTCAAGCCAGCCTGGTGCCGCATGTCGAGTTCATCAAGCCTGTCTTTGAACTACAGGCGATGGTCAGTATCGGCATTCCGCTGTTTGTCGTGACGATGGCGTCTCAGAATGTGCCGGGTGTGGCGGTGTTGCGGGCAAGCGGCTATCAGCCCAAGGCCGGGCCACTGATCATCAACACCGGCCTGTTCTCTTTGTTGACGTCACCTTTTGGTGCTCACGGCATCAATCTGGCGGCCATAACCGCTGCCATGTTCTGCAGTCCTGATGCGCACACGGATCCTGCTCGCCGTTACTGGTCTGCCGCTTTTGCCGGCATGGCCTATCTGGTGTTGGGGGCTCTGGCGGGCTTGACGGGGTTGTTTGTCACCATGGTTCCCGGTGTGCTTGTCGAGGCGATTGCCGGACTTGCCTTGCTGGGTTCGTTCTCGTCCGCCATCGTGGCTGCTCTGTCTGATCTGAAGCAGCGTGAGGCATCGGCTGTCACTTTTCTGTTTGCAGCATCGGGTCTTACCTTTCTGGGAGTAGGGGGTGCATTCTGGGGCTTGCTAATCGGCGCTGTGATGTTCATCGTTATCACTTTTCGGGACACAAGATGAATACAACTATCGATTGTCGCTCCGCGCTCTACATGCCTGCCGTGCAGGAGCGAGTGCTTGCCAAGGGGCCAAAGCTTGCCGCGGATGCCATCATTCTCGACCTGGAAGATGCTGTTGCGCCTGATGTCAAAGAGCTTGCCCGTGAGGCTGCCACCACGGCGCTGAAAGAGCTGGACTACGGTTATCGTATCCGCGCTTTACGAATCAATGGCAACGCGACTCCCTGGTTTGCAGACGATGTCGCGGCAGCCATGCAGGCACGTCCTGATGCTCTGGTTTTGCCCAAGGTGGAATCGGCAGCTGATATCCATGCGCTGAATGAGCTTATGGACAAACAGCCAGAAGCTGCAGACATGGCCATCTGGGCCATGGTGGAATCACCTATGGCAGTGCTCAATGCGCACGCCATTGCCAAGTGTGTGCAGGATTGTCCGCGATTATCTTTACTGGTGGTTGGCAGTAACGATCTGGCACGCGAATCGAATATGCCGATCAGCGCTGATCGCACCTTGTTGTTGCCCTGGCTGATGAGCTTTATCGCCGCTGCCAGAGCTTATGGTCTGAATATTCTGGATGGCGTCTGTAACGACTTTGCTGATGAGGCGAGACTACGGCAGGAATGCCTGCAAGGTGTGGCGATGGGGATGGATGGCAAAACTCTGATTCATCCGGCGCAAATTGCCATTGCCAATGAGGTCTTTGCCCCTTCAGCCTCTGCTATCGAGGATGCGGGCGTTATTGTGGCAACGTTTGCCGAGCCGCAGAATGAGGCGCTGGGTGTGGTTAAAATCAACGGCCGCATGGTAGAGCGTTTGCATCTGGATATGGCAAAGCAACTACTGGCGCGTGCTGATCGACTCGCAGAAAGAAACTGAAAAATTCGTCATGGATCGACTGGGTGCACCACTACTGTGTTTTCTGATTGCCGTTTCAGCCATCGGACCTCTAACGCTCAACGGAGTGCTGCCTGCAACCAGTGCGGTCATGACAGAACTGGCGACGCGCTATGAAGTTGCGCAACTGGTCCTGACGGTATTTCTGGTAGCAAATCTGGTTTCTCAGCTGGTGCTGGGACCAGCTGCAGATCGATATGGCCGGCGACCTGTCATGTTGTTCAGTCTGTCGGTATTCGTGGTGGGCAGTCTGATCTGTGCCTCGGCCAATTCCATTGAGTGGTTGTTGGCGGGACGTTTTGTTCAGGGGGTCGGTGGTGCCGTTTGCGTCTTTCTTCCCCGAACCATTGTGCGCGATATCTATGAGCAGGGCCGGGCAGCCAGTGTTATCGGTTACATGACCACGGCAATGATGGTGGCGCCATTGTTTGGTCCGGCTCTGGGAGGCTGGATAACTGATCATGCCAGTTGGCGGCTGATGTATGCCGGTCTGGCTTGTCTGGGCATTTTGCTGCTGCTGGCGGGGTGGCGTTATCAGCCAGAAACGCTTGTCAGTCTGCGAAGCAAGCCTTCAACCGCACCGGGGACCTCCTTTTTCGCCTCATCGGGTCTGCTACTGCGTGATCCCGGTTTTGTGGCCTGTGGCTGCATGCTGGCAGGTTCTGTCGGTGTTTATTACGGTTTTCTTTCGGGAGCACCGTATCTGGCCATGGAGAGTCGTGGTCTGAGTGCTACGGACTATGGCAGGTGGTTTGGCATGGTCGCTATTGGTTATCTTTGCGGCAATCTCGCTGCAGGCAAACTGTCAGAGCGCCTTGGTGTGCAGAAAATGATATTCATGGGTTTTCTACCCTTTCTGGCTGGCGTTGCGCTGTTCTGGATATTATTGCCATTGCATCACCCGGTGGCTCTGTTCATGCCCATGATGCTGGCAGCGTTCAGCAATGGTATGTCGCTGCCAAGCATGTTCACGGTCGCCATGAGTATACGTCCCGAGCTTTCGGCCTCTGCATCAGGCTTGGCGGGTAGTCTGCAAACGGCTTTTGGTGTGGTGCTGTCAATCGCCATTGGGTATCTGTTGCCCATGGGGGATTACTGGCTGTTTGTGTTGTTAACCCTGTCCGCAAGCATTTCTGTCGTCGGCTTGGGGTTGACGATCAGACTCACTCGCCGCCAGCAGATCAGCGTTGCCCGCCATTGATTTCCAGCACTTGTCCGGTGATATAGCCAGAGAGCTCCTCGGCGGCAAAGAACAGAAATGCAGGAGCGCAGTCTGCGCTGGTGCCCAGGCGTTGCAAGGGGATTTGTTGCCGAGTGGCTTCGAGTTTCTCAAGGCTGGAATAACGTTCATGGAAGTCAGTATCGATGACTCCCGGAGAGACGGCATTGACACGAATGCAGTCAGGTGCCAGTTCGCGTGCCAGGCCGCGTGAATAGGTGCTGACGAAGGCTTTGGTGGCTGAATAGATTGATGAGCCAGGGCTGCCGCCGGTTGATGCAGATATGGAGACCGTGTTGATGATGGCCGCCTTGCCAGCGATTTTCAGCTGCGGCAGCAGGCCACGAGTGATACGCATGACCGCGTTCTGATTGAGTTCGACAATATCCTGATACTGCTCATCGGTCAGCGTATCGGCAGGGAAGCGACCGAACATGGTGCCTGCATTGTTGATCAGTACATCAACCTTGGGTGTGCGTGAGGCGACGAAGTCAATGAAGGCTTGCTGACCTGCAGGCTTGGTAAAGTCGCTGGTAAAGGTCTCTACCGATTCGGGCAGGCCCTCGGCATAATCCGGATTACGCCCTAGATGAGCAATAACATTCGCTCCGGCTGCATGAAATGCCAACAGAGTCTCTCTGCCAATACCCCGTCCAGCTCCGGTGATGACAACAATACGATTAGCGAACAGTGAACCGAAGACAGGGTGAGTCATGGCTAGTTGGCCGGCAGAGGGTAGCGAATGTTCTGACCGACATTGATCAAGGAGCCACTGATGTTATTGATACTGCGCAGTGTATTAACCGTGGTGCCGTAGTTGATCGCAATTCGGCTCAACGAGTCGCCAGGCTCAACTGTGTAGTCTCCATATAGCGACGTGTCGACAGCATTGCTGGTTTCAAGCGAAGCTGAATTAGCTGAAGATGTCGCGCTTGTATTCTGAGTGTTGACTGCTTGTCCGGTTGACTGAACGGTATCGCCAAAATTGCTTTGTACCGGCGATTCAATCGCTGTGACGGGGGGCGTACTCGAATTGGCTTGCGTGTTTGTTGGCTTGGCTGTCAGCGAGTTTGTGTTGCTTGTCCGAGGCTTGTCAGTCCGTGAGCTTTCAGCCACAGAGCTCCGGCCGCTGGGTTGCGACAGGTTACTTTGCCAACGGTAGATGCCAGCCACCAGTAATGTGGCTGAGATCGCCAGTATGACCAGATCGGATTTGGCTATCACCGCGGGTTACTCCCTTCAAATTCTACAGTTACCCATCATAACGGCTTGTTTGCATGCCGTGGTGACAGGGGTCTATTCTTGAAGGAATTTATACCTTTGTCTGCTGAATCCGGTTGCAAAATCACCTTTTCCGGTAATTTTGCCGTTCACAGGAATAGCTGTAAATAACGGTGAGTTACATTCTGTCCAGCCAGGAATAACCTGTCATGGCGAGTGCCAGCAAGGCTGGTCTGCTGCGAGTGCCGCCCGGGAAGGCAATGGCGGGCAGCGCGGCTAACTGGTCGAACCGATCGGCCCGTTGATCGATATGCTCGGCAATGGCGGTGCCGTACATGACGGCCAGAGACAGGCCGTGTCCCGAGTAACCCCCGGCAGCATAGGTATTGCTGTTGATCAGCTGCAGGTAGGGCAGTCTTCTTCGGGTGATGGCCAGAGTGCCGCCCCAGGCATAGTCCAGGGCCGCATCTTTCAGTTGCGGAAATACCCCCAGCATGGCGCGGCGGACAACCGTTTCAATGGAGGCGGGAAATCGGTAGGAGTAGTTTTCGCCACCACCAAAAAGCAATCGATCGCCGTCCACCCGCCTGAAATAGTTGACGACAAAACGTGAATCAGCAACCGCATTGTCATGCGGCAGCAGATCGGTAGCACGCTCGCCCAAAGGTTCTGTCACCACAATGAAATTGTTGATGGGCATGGACCATTTGTTCAGCGAAGGTTGCAGATTGTCGGTATAACCGTTGGTTGCAATAACGACCTTTTCGCAATCGACGCTGCCGGTGGCCGTGATGACCCGTTGACCCGACTGAGCTCGAGGCGGCTCAATACGTACGACCTCGCTTGATTCGTGAATGATCGCCCCGGCTTTTTCGGCAGCTTTTGCCAGGCCTGTTGTGAGCTTCAAGGGGTGTATATGTCCCGCCCCGTGGTCAATCAGTCCGCCATGATAATCAGCACTGTCAACGTGCTCGCGGATGCTTTTGCGAGACAGTGGTTCCAGTGAATGATAATTGTAGTCGCGTTCCATCAGCTTGCAGTAGTCATGGCTTGCCTTGACATGGCGCTGCCGGTGATCTGCATAGACGATTCCGGGCTTGTACTCGGTGCGTATATCATGCAGCTGGCAAAGCTTGTGGATGTGGCTCTTCGCCTCTTCGGCAATCTGCCACAGTGCCCGGGCACCCAGCTTTCCAACCAGAGGTTCGAGTTCTGGCGGGCTTTTGTTGAAGCCACTGCCCAGCTGGCCGCCATTGCGTCCCGAGGCGCCCCAGCCGACACGGTGTGCATCGAGAACAACGACACGATGTCCGCTGGCTGCCAGTTCAAGCGCCGTTGCCAGACCCGTGAGGCCTGCGCCTATGACGCAGACCTCGGTGCTGATATGACGCTCAAGCGCTGGCCGCTCGATGAGTGGGCAGTTTTCCTGATACCAGGAAGGGGCATGGACACCACGCCTGTCATTGGCGTATAGAAGTTTCACGGGGAAAGGGTTTCGGGGGGGTTAGACGTTCAGTAACAGATGCTCACGTTCCCAGGGACTGATGACTTGCAGAAACGCCTCGGATTCCTGATGTTTTATAGCACTGTACAAGGTGCAGAAATCATTGCCCAACAGCGTTTTCAGTTCATCATTGGCACTGAACAGTTCCAAGGCTCGCATCAGGTCTCTGGGAATGTCAGGCGGCAGAGAATAGGCATCCCCCTTGATGGGATCACGTGGCTTCATGCCGGTTGTCATTCCAATCAGGCCGCAGGCGAGGCTGGCTGCGATGGCCAGATACGGATTGCAATCCATGCCGACAACGCGGTTTTCAACCCGTCTGCTGGATGGGCTTGAGAGCGGTACCCGGATGCCAGTGGTGCGATTGTCTGTGCCCCATTCAAGGTTGATGGGGGCTGAGTCGTCAGGCCGGAATCGACGATAGGAGTTGACGTACGGTGCAAATATGCAAAAGGCATTGGGGATCAAGGCTTGTTGCCCGCCTATAAAACCGTAGAAATGCTCGGTAGGTAGGTCGTTTTCACCGTTGAAGACATTGCTGCCATCGGCCAGGGAGATGACACTTTGATGGATATGCATGGCACTGCCAGGCTGACCTTCCATGGGTTTTGCCATGAAGGTGGCGAAGCAGCCGTTACGCAATGCCGCCTCACGGATGAGACGCTTGTAGAAAAACACCTGATCGGCCAGATGTAATGGGTCACCGTGTTGCAGGTTGATTTCTATCTGTCCGGCACCGCCTTCCTGAATGATGGTATCGATCTCGAATCCATGAGCTTCAGCAAACTCATAGATGTCGTCGATGACCGTGCCGTATTCTTCCACGGCACTCATCGAATAGGCTTGACGGGCAATACCCTGGCGACCGGTACGTCCGATTGGCGGCTCAATGGGCAAGTCCGGATCAATGTTCGGCTTGGTGAGATAAAATTCGAGTTCAGGGGCTACGACGGGTTTCCAGCCATTCTTCGAATAGGCCTCAACGACACGCTTGAGCACATTACGCGGAGACATGCCCACCGGGCTGCCATCCTGATTGAATATGTCGTGAATTACCTGCAAAGTAACATCGGCAGACCAGGGCACGGCAGTGGCCGCGGTAAAGTCCGGTGTCAGAATCAGATCTGACTCGGTCCACTGGTCTGGCATGTCCTTCAGGTTCACATATTCGCCAGTGATCGTCTGATAGAAGATGGAACTGGGCAAATACATGGCATCGGCCTTGGCAAACTTTCGCGCCGGCATGGCCTTGCCGCGAGACGTACCTGCAATGTCGGCTATCACGCACTCCACATCATCGACTTTGCGCCCATCAAGCCAGGCATGAAAAGGTTCCGGCAGTCGATCCATCCAGGAAATGTCCGCGTTCATAAGATTCCGGGTATCAGTGAGAGCTGTTGTTGTGAAGGGGAAAGGATGAGAATAGGGTGTCTCTGCAATCAGGACGTCTGGCGAGACAGGAAGTGACGCAGGGTCTGGGCAATCGAGCTTTGGGCGATAGGCTGCTCTAATGTCGCTGCTGCGCGTGTCTTGACCTCATCGGGCAGTATTTCTCCACGCACATCCAGTAGGCCCTGGATAAAACTCTTGTCAAACTCAGGATGCGGCTGCAGCGTCAACATCCGGTTGCCGTACAAAAGTGCTGCGTTCTGACAAAAGCTGCTGCTACCCACGTTTTTGGCTTCGGCAGGCAGTGATACGACCTGGTCCTGATGAAAAGCCATCAGTGCCGATGAATCGGCGGTATTCGATGCCGGGGGGCCGAAGACACTTTCGTCCAGATCATATTCGACACGTCCGACCGACCAGCCGCCGGCGAATTTTTCGACCTTGCCGCCCAGGGCTTGGGCAATTATCTGGTGTCCGAAGCAGATGCCAACCATCGGCTTTCCGGAGGCATACACTTCGCGGATAAAGGCCTCCAGTGGCGGGATCCAGGTGTGATCTTCATAGGCGCCAAAGCGTGAGCCGGTGATCAGCCAGGCATCAGCATCGTCGATATTATTCGGAAATACGTTATCAAGAACCGGGAAGTGCCGGTAGTCGAAGGCATCTGCACCAAGTAGATTTTCAAACATCCGGTCATAGTCGGCGTGGTGATCCAGCAAGGCCTCTGGCGCGCGCCCGGCTTGCAAAACCCCCAGTCGAACTCGCAAACCAGAGTCAGTTGGCGAAGTGTTGTGAATCGTTGCGTTCATGAAGCGATTTATACTCTGACTTGATCCCATAAGCCATAGCGGCATTTCTTGATGGGAAATATAGAAGTTGCTATCAGTACCTGTTCACCGAGCAGCTCATCGAAACGCCCTGTAGTATTTCCACGAAGTTGGGTTATCGGGTACAGACAAGGCATAATGGATTCGAGCAGAAGGAACCCTGTAAGGTGCTTGTATTCCGTAGGAATGGTAGCACGCGGCGCATGGCGTGAAGCCGACGGTCAGGAGTGCGATTCTGCATTGGAATTCGATAAACTTGAGAGCACAGAAGACGCCAAATGAAAACTCAGAAAGGGCTACATATCTGTCTGATCAGCGTGCATGGTCTGATTCGTGCCAATGAGCTGGAGCTGGGTAAGGATGCAGATACCGGCGGGCAAGTGCTGTATGTCGTGGAGTTGGCTCGAGCACTGGCAGAGGCTGACAACGTTGCTCGCGTGGACCTGGTTACCCGGCGTGTTTGCGAAGACAGGCTATCGGAGGACTACGGGCAGGTAACAGAGTCCCTCGCTGAAAATGCTCGTATCCTGCGCATCGAAGCAGGAGGCACAGAGTATCTTGCCAAAGAGAAGCTGTGGAATCATCTGGATACCTTCGCCGACAATCTTATTGATTATTATCGGGAAGAAGGCGCTGAGCCTGATCTGCTGCACAGCCATTATGCTGATGCGGGCTATGTCGGTAGCCGGTTGTCTCATCTACTGGGAATCCCTCTGGTACACACGGGCCACTCGCTAGGTAGAGTCAAGCGTCATCGCCTGCTGGCCAGCGGACTGGATCGAGCGACCATAGACGACAGCTACAACATGGCGCGCCGAATTGCCGCAGAAGAGCTGACGCTGGCATCCGCCGAGCGTGTCATCACCAGTACCTTTCAGGAAATCGAAGAACAGTACGAGCTCTACGATTTCTACCGGCCAGAAGCCATGCATGTCATCCCGCCTGGTACCAATCTGTCCAGATTTCAACCGCCACAAGGTAAAGAGCACGAGTCCGATATTGCGCAGGAAGTGCACCGCTTTCTCAAGGAGCCAGACAAGCCGATGATTCTGGCTGTATCCCGAGCTGATGCACGCAAGAACATCTCGACACTGATCCACGCCTATGGCAATGATGCGGAGTTGCAGGAGCGCGCCAATCTGGTGGTGGTCATGGGTAACCGGGATAACCTCAACGAGCTCGACAAGGGCGCCCGCGATGTGTTGACAGAGCTTCTGCAACTAATCGATCGCTACGACCTGTATGGGCGTGTTGCATACCCCAAGCACCATGGCTCTGATGATGTGCCTGTGCTTTATCGCCTGGCGACGCTCAGCGGTGGCGTGTTCGTCAACCCGGCCCTGACCGAACCCTTTGGCCTGACTTTGATCGAGGCAGCCGCCAGCGGTCTGCCGATCGTGGCAACTGAGGATGGTGGCCCACGGGATATTATCGGAAACTGCGAAAACGGCTTGCTCATCGACCCGCTTGAACCTGAAGGCATCGCCCGAGCCATCAAGGATGTGATTGGTGACTGGGAGCTTTGGCAACAGCGCTCAGTGGCCGGCTTGCGAGGTGTGCGACAGCATTATTACTGGCCTGCTCATGTCGAGGAGTACCTGCGAATGGTGTCTTCGATCACCGGTAAGCAGGCATCCAGCGAGCTGCTTGAAGATCGTCAGACCTACAGTGCGGGCCACACGGACCGAGCCCTGTTCACCGACCTTAACCGCAGTTTGCTGGGCGACGATGAAGCCCTGCAGGAGCTGATCAAGGTGGTGCGTGCGAATCGCAAGCGCATGAAATTCTGTATCAATACGGGACTTCGTCTGGATGCCGCTTTACGTCTGCTGAAAAAGCATGGAATTCCAGAGCCCGATGTGCTGATTGCCAGTGCCGGTACCGAAATTACATTCGCACCGAAGCTGACAGAGGATACGGGCTGGAAGCACCATATTGAAAAGCAGTGGACTCCACAGCAGGTTCGCCGGGTGTTGGGAGAGGTGCCTGGTATCCGTCCGCGTGAAGACGCTCAGCAGAGTGAGTTCAAGATCAGCTATCTTTATGATTCCGAAGTAGCTCCGAGCCTGAACGAGATCAGTGCGCGACTGTTTCAGGAGGACCAGGCGGTCAATATCGTTTTCTCGCATGGTGAGTTTCTGAACATCATGCCGATTCGCGCCTCCAAGGGACTGGCTTTGCGCCATGTGGCTGCCAAATTCGGCATTCCTCTGGAGCGGGTGCTGGCCATCGGTGGTTCAGGTGCGGATGAGGACATGATGCGGGGTAATACCCTGGCGGCCATTGTCGGGAACCGCTCACATGAGGAGCTCTCCCAGCTGGTGGAAAGCTCACGCATTCACTTCACGTCTAAAAATTATGCTGCAGGCATTCTCGAGGCCATGGAGTTTTATGATTTTCTTGGCGAGTGCAAAGCACCGGAACCTGTCTCGGAACCTGCCTGATGAAATTGTTGTGCACGGATCTTGATCGCACCTTGTTGCCAAATGGCGATGAGTCCGAGTCACCGGCTGCGCGGCCCGTTTTGTGGCATTTGCTGCAAAGCCATGCGGTGGCTCTGGCTTATGTCTCGGGGCGGGATCTGGCCCGTATTCTGAAATCCGTGCAGCAATACGAGCTGCAAAAGCCGGATGTTATTGTCGCCGACGTAGGAACCAGCGTCTACGTACGAGATGGCGAGGGCTGGCTATTACAGGAAGCCTGGCAGCTGCAGATAGCTGATGACTGGAATGGTCTGGACAGTGAGGATATGCGCGAATTGCTTGCTTCTTTCAACGAGCTTGAAGATCAGGAAGCAGATCGTCAGACACGATTCAAGCGCAGTTACTATCTGCCCCGAGAGCTGGACACTGAAAACCTGAAACTCCGGCTCGAAGAGCTTCTGGCGGGGCAGGGGATCAAGGCTTCGCTGGTGTTCAGCGATGACCCTCAGAAAAATGTTCAGCTGCTGGATGTCTTGCCTTTACATGCGACGAAGGTCGATGCCATCAGGCATGTGCAGAAGTTGCTGGAGGTCGATAATGAGCAAACACTGTTCAGTGGCGACAGCGGCAACGATGTCACCGCACTGGCCAGTGAAATACCCTCGGTCACCGTCAGAAACGCCGATTTGCCCACTCGCGAGGCGGTCAGGCGGCTGGCGGCGCTCAATGCGACTGAGGCCTCCAGTTATCAGGCCGAAGGTGCTCTGAGCCTGGCAGGCGGTCGTGCGCTTAACGGCAACTATGCCGCTGGTATCGTGGAAGGTTTGGTGCACTTCAATAGTGCATGGTCCGAGTTGCTGGATTCTGAGGCGTGGGTGGCAAAGGCGCTGGAATTGTATGCCCTGCAAGGAGAAGCGGGAAGCCTGCAAGCCTGACGCGGTATACTTCGTCTGGCCTTTTTCTGAACCTGATCGCATGACTGCTCGAAAATACCCTGACGTTGCCTTGCACGAACTTGGCAAGCTTTCCAGCGAAGAACGCGCAAGCCTGCTAAGTCGGGCAGAGGACGACCTGGATCAATTCCTTGATGGTGTGAGACCCATCATTGAAGCCGTTCGCAAGGAGGGCGATGAAGCTCTGGCACGTTTCGGTCGGGAATTTGACGGTGCAAAGTCTCTGACAGCAGATGCTATCGCTGCGAGCAAGGCGGATATCGACAAAGCCTTCGATCAGGTTGACCGTGCCATGATTGAAACGCTGGAATATTCGGCAGACAACATACGTCGTTTCCATGAAGCGCAGCGGCCACCGGAAATGTGGATGAAGGAGATTCGTCCGGGTGTGCTGGTGGGTGAACGCGCCACCCCGATAGATTCAGTGGCTTGTTATTCACCCAGAGGCAAGGGATCCTTCCCATCAGTGACCTTGATGACGGCTATTCCTGCCTCGGTCGCCGGTGTACCTGAACCCATCATTCTCACACCACCTGGTGCTGACGGGCAGATTGACCCGGCGACACTGGTTGCGGCCAGGCTGGCAGGTGTAGAACAGGTCTACAAGGCGGGTGGCGCACAAGCGGTGGCCGCTGCCGCTTACGGCACGGCTACGATTCCCCGGTGCTTCAAGATCGTTGGTCCCGGCAGCCCGTGGCTGGTCGCAGCCAAGCGCATGCTGGCCGGACGCATCGATCCGGGTATGCCGGCAGGTCCTAGTGAGACCATTCTGCTAGCCGACGAGACGGCTAATCCGTATATCGCAGCACTGGACATGACCATTGAGTCAGAGCACGGTCCTGACAGCAGTGCCTTTCTGGTCACCTGGGATGCCGAGCTGGCCAACACTATCCGTGCGGCTATTCCCGGCTACTGGGATCAGCAGAACGAGACACTGGCTGGCTATTCATCGTCAGTGTTGAGCGGTATGCGTGGTGGCATCGTGCTTGCCAGAACGCGTGAAGAGGCTTACGCCTTCATTAATGACTATGCACCGGAGCATTGTCAGGTCTTGTCGAAAACCCCTCATGAGCATCTGGCTCATATACGCAATGCCAGTGAAATCTTGCTGGGAGAGCATGCGGCAGGTTCAATTGCCAATTACATGATGGGCCCCAATTGCGTGCTGCCAACCTCTGGTGCTGCTCGTACCCACTCCCCATTAGGGGTGCATGATTTCATGAAGACCTGTTCCGTGGCGCATATGACCGAGACGGGTTACGCCGAGATGGCACCCCATACTCATCGCTTCGCAAGCTATGAAGGCTTTGATGGTCATGCCAACGCAGTGTCAGATCTGCGACAGCAAGCATTCAAGAAGATCTGATGATCGTTTTATCCTGAATAACGTATCAGTAGGGCCGACGCTATTGTCGGCTTCTAACAGAGTGGGTTTATTGTATGAAATCGTTATTGCTAGTTGCCCATGGTAGTCGCCGAGCCGAATCCAATATCGAGATTGCTACTCTGGCGGCCCGACTGGCCGACAAGGCTTCAGGTGAATACGACATTGTTGAGCATGCTTTTCTGGAACTGGCGGATCCGCTGATTCCTGATGGTATTGAACGCTGCATTGCGAAGGGCGCCACCAGTGTGCAGGTGATTCCCTATTTTCTGGCTCGTGGCACACACGTGGCCGATGATATCCCCGAGCAGGTCGCCATCAAACAGGCTGAATATCCGGATATGGATATTCGCATCACCCGTTATCTGGGTACTTCGGATGAAATGGTAGATGTTTTGCTGACGCTGGCCCGCTGAACAATGCCGCATCGAGCCTGGCTCGGTGCTTGTAGAATGATCAGTAGCCCGCACTGTTGTAGTCCCAAGCCACTTTCGCCCGTATCAAACTGGTTATCATTGACTGATGAGTTCACTGATCGACAATCTTGAAACTGACCACGAAGGCTATCTGCGAAGACATACGGACTGGACGCCTGAGCTGGCCAATGAGCTGGCAGGGGCGGACGGTATCCAGCTGACAGAAGCCCACTGGGAAGTGCTCAATTTTTTGCAGGAATACTACGAGAACTATGAGATAGCGCCAGCCATCCGTATTCTGACCAAACAGATCGGTAAGCGATACGGGCGCGAAAAAGGTAACAGCAAATACCTGTATGAGCTGTTTCCGCGGGGACCAGCCAAGCAAGCCTGTCGTTATGCTGGCATGCCCAAGCCGACTGGCTGTGTTTGAATTACTGCCCGGCTATCTGTTTACTGCCGCTTTTATCTGGCTGCTGACAGCCACCGCGTGGCGCATTGCCAGCTGGGTCACCACCCCATTGCCATTACCCATACCATTGGCGCCCACACCCCGAACCCATGTTGGAGTGGCGGGGCGGCTGTTGCTTGAGTGCTTTACTTTCCGCTCTCTGGCTCGTGCCAACAAGACGACCTGGGCTGCCAGCCTGATATTCCACTATGGTTTGTTGCTGGTGCTGATTGTGCACTTGCGATTTGTATTGCCGCAGTTTCCGCTATGGCTGTTGCCCTTTATCAGGCTCAGTGGCTGGGCGACCACCGGCCTGCTGCTCGGGCTCATCATTTTGTTGATCCGCCGCATCGTCGTGGACCGCTTACGGTATATCTCGGCCCCCAGTGATTACTTGCATCTGCTACTGCTATTGACCATAGCAGGCTCTGGTGCGGCGCTGAAGCGCCTATGGTCAACCGAACTGCATGCGGTGGGAGAGTTTCTTCGCGGTGCCCTGACATTCGACTGGCAGGCTCTGCCGGCCCATGCAGGACTCTGGCTGCACCTGGCACCGGTTCTGCTGCTGATTGCCATATTTCCCATCAGCAAACTACTGCATGGTGCAGGTGTCCTGCTGAGCCCGACCTTCAACCAGCGTGATCCGAACGCATGATCGAAAATACATCAGCGGGAAAAACAGCGACGCGCCCGGTTGTCGGTCGTTATCGTGTCATCCCGCTGATTGCCGAAGGGGCAACAGCCGGTGTCAAAAGCCAGGTGGCCCGACCGGATATACAGAACGCTCTCGGCCTACCGGGCAAGCTGGTTGACGACTGGCACGACAAAGCCATCCAGCGTCTGGGTGAGTTGGTCAAAGAGCGCCGCGGCTTGCGTATCTTTCTGGATTCGTGCACCAAATGCGGTGCCTGCACCGATAAATGCCATTATTTTCTGGGCACCCATGATCCTAAAAACATGCCGGTTGCCAGGCAGGATCTGATTCGCTCGGTATACCGTCGTCACTTCACCTTTGCCGGTCGTTATATGCCGTGGCTGGTGGGTGCGCGGGATCTGGATGAGTCCATGCTGAATGACTGGTACACCTACTTTCATCAGTGTTCCGAGTGTCGGCGTTGCACGGTCTTTTGTCCCAAAGGGATTGATACCTCTGAAGTCACCATGGCTGGGCGGGAAATCCTGGCAACCATTGGACTGGGGCAGCAGTACTCTGAGGAAATTATCACCAAGGTTAAAAGCATTGGTAACAACCTGGGCATGAAGAAGCATGCTCTGGCTGATGTACTCGAAAGTCTGGAGGAGGATATTCTCGATGAGACCGGAGTTGCAGTTCGTTTGCCACTGGATGAAGTCGGCGCACAGATGCTGGTGGTGACACCTTCGGCAGATTTCTTTGCAGAACCCCACGTCGATGGATTGATCGGTTATGCCAAAGTGCTGCATCAGTCAGGTATTCGCTGGACATTCAGCTCACACGCATCCGAGGCTGCCAATTTTGCCCTGTTTACCGGCCAGCACGAACATATGCGAGACATTGCATTACGCATCCGGCAAGCCGGTATTGATCTGGGCGTCTCGCGTATCGTGATGGGCGAATGCGGGCATGCCTGGCGAGTGGCTTATAGTTTCATGAACAAACTGGTAGGTCCTATGGATTTTCTGGATAAAGATCATCCACGTCCCGAACACATCTGCGAGGTGACTCATCAACTCTTGTCAACAGGGCAGATAACACTGGACCCTTCCAGAAATCAGGGCAAAGTGGTCACCTTTCACGACTCCTGTAATGTGGCTCGAGGAGCCAGTATGGGCAATCGCTCCGATGGCCAGTTCACGATTCCTCGAGAGTTGCTGGCTGCCAGTGTACCCCGGGTGGTGGAGATGAGTTCGGATACAACCGGGCAGAAAACATTCTGTTGTGGCGGTGGTGGTGGTTTACTGACTGATGATCTGATGGAGATTCGGATCAAAGGGGCACTGCCCAGGGCGCAGGCTTTGCAGGCAGTTGTTACCACAGAGCAGGTGACGCATCTGGTGGCAATCTGTGCTATCTGCAAGACGCAGCTGACTAGTGTCTTGCCGCATCATGACCTGGAGCAAGTGCAGGTGACCAGCTTGCATCATCTGATCGGTGATGCGTTGGTGCTCTCTTGAAGATCTCAGGCAAGCTGCCTTGTGCCGGTCAGATTCCGGTTGAGCATCATTTACATGGTGAGAAATGGGTCGATGAATTTGGCTGGCTGCGTGCAGACAACTGGCAGGCCTGTGTGGATGAGCCTGAGTTGTTGCCAGAAGCCATCAAGGAATATCTTGATCAGGAGAATGCCTGGTGTGAATTCAATATGGCAGATACGGTTGAGCTGCAGGCGACGTTGCTGGGCGAGATGCGTGGACGTATTGAGGCTGATGATGATTCCTTGCCTGATGAAGAGGGGCCATGGTCGTATTTTGAACGCTATATCGGTGATGAGGAATATCCCAGTTATTGGCGAATTCCCCGGCAGGGCCGAGAGTCAGACGTTCGAGTGGCGGCTGCTGGCAAATCGGATCTGGGTGTATCAGATCTGGATGTGAAGGGCCAGAGTGTGGCATCGTCTCAGCAAAACTACACTCAAGAGCAGTTGCTGATTGATTTCAATGTCGAATCCGATGGTCATGAATATTACAGCCCTGGTGATGTGGAATACAGTTCGAACCACGCCTGGCTTGCCTGGAGTGTCGATACGGTCGGGGCCGAGCGATACTGCGTCTATATACGCAATCTGGAAACCGGTGTGGACGAAGACATCATCAACGATGTGGAGTCCATCACCTGGGGAGATGACCGCTACCTGTTCTATACCCGGGTAGATTCGGAACATCGACCCAATCAGGTCTATCGGCATGAGCAGGGGGCTGATCCCGCTGATGATGTGCTTGTCTTCGAAGAGCAGGATTCACGCTTCTTCTGCTCTATCTGGACCAGTCTGTCAGGTCGCTATGTCTTCATTTCCACAGACATGAATGATCAAAGCGAAGTCTGGTACATCCCCTGTGACGATATGACCTCTGAACCCGTTCTGATCGAGTCACGCACCGAGGATCTGGAATACAGCGTCGAACACCAGGGCGATCGTTTCCTGATATTGACGAATGCCGATGGCGCCAGTGACTACAAGATCATGCAGACGCCATGTGCGACACCATCGCGTCGTTATTGGCGTGACTGGCTGCCGTCTCAGGAAGGCCGCATGGTGCTGGACGTCTATGCGTATCAGGACTGGATCATGTGGATGGAGCGCGAAGATGCGCTGCCGCGAATTTGCTACGCACGCTCCTCTGGTGCTATCGCCATGGCGGGCGATCTGCCTTTGCTGGAAACGGCCTCGGTACAACGCATCGATTTTGATGAAGAGGCCTACGCGTTGAGCCTTGAACCGCTGCTGGAATTTGATGAAACCAGGTTTCGCTTTGGTTATGAATCACCGTCAACACCTGAGCAGACCTGGTCTTTTGATCTGGAAACCGGCGAGCGCTCGTTATTGAAACAAGAGCTTATTCCCAGCGGACATGACCCGGAAAATTATGTGGTCAGGCGTTTGTATGCCGAGTCTGCGGATGGAGAGCAAGTCCCCCTGACCGTGCTGCATCACAAGAAGACCCCACTGGATGGTACTGCTCCCTGCTTGTTGACCGGCTATGGAGCTTATGGCTCATCCTCACCGGCAACGTTTTCAGCCTCATTGCTGTCTCTGATAGACAGAGGCTTTGTGCATGTCGTGGCACATGTTCGTGGCGGACAGGAAAAGGGTCGGGCCTGGTATGATGCGGCACGGTTCAGCGGCAAACACCGCAGCATTGATGATCTGATCGGTGTGGCTGAGTATCTGGTTGCCCAGAACTATACCTCAGCTGGAAGAATCGTCTTGTCGGGTGCATCAGCTGGAGGCTTGCTGGTTGGTGCTGCGCTTAATCGCGAGACAGACTTGTGGGGAGGGGCGATTGCAGGGGTGCCTTTTGTCGATGTTCTGCATACCCTATTGGATGAAAATCTGCCTTTGACGCCCGGAGAATGGTCCCAGTGGGGTAATCCGAAAACAGACCCTCAGGCTTTTGCCGATATTCGCAGTTATTGTCCTTACATGAATGTTCAGGCACGCGCTTATCCGCCCATGCTGGTGACGGCAGGTATCAGTGATGCGAGGGTGACGTACTGGGAACCTGCCAAATGGGTCGCGCGACACCGTCAGCGTCGAGTTGACACGGGGGCGATATACCTGAAGACTAATATGACCAGTGGTCATTTTGGCGAGACTGGGCGCTATGCATCCTTGGCGGAATATGCTCTGGAGCAAGCCTTCGCGCTGAAAATAATGAGTTTTTGTCTGACAGCCAGGTGAGCGCTAACTATCATGACGGAGAAAAACCCGAGCATTATTTCGCATGTGTCATTGGGTACCAATGATCTTGCGGGTGCCTGTACCTTCTATGACAACGTGCTGTCGACACTGGGGATAGAACGAATCGAAACACTGGAGGGAATGGCTGCGGCCTATGGCAGACAATTCCCTGAGTTCTGGATAGCCTTGCCTGAGAACGATGAGAAGGCAACGGTCGGCAATGGCGTGCACATCGGTTTCATTGCAGAATCTCGTGAAGCTGTGCAAGCCTTTCACAAGGCGGCACTGAGTGCAGGCGGAACTGATGCTGGTGCACCGGGTCCTCGACCACACTACGGTGAGCCTTATTACGGTTGTTTTATCGTTGATCCGGATGGCAACAAGATCGAGGCTACCTTCTGGGATGGGTCCGTGGCTTCTGTCTGAGGGTTTCTGTCGTGAGACTCTGAAAGTGAGACGTAAGTCTCGGAAAAGTGCAGAGATATTTGTTTAGTATCGGAAGCAGTGTTTTTCAACATCAATGGGCGGCAGGACGTTAGCCCAACTCCATCACACAGGGAAAGTGTATGAAGTCCTTACAGGTGCAATTTTCACGAACCACGGCGTTCGTCAATAAGTTCAAAGCTCAGAACAGGCATTGGATAGCTTGTTCGTCGAGACAAAGAGGTAGCCCGGTCTTACCGGTTTGAAGCTCAAGCGGCTGTGCTGGGCACTGCTTTTGTCGGCCTGCCTGAACCTTTGCGCTTTCACTTCAGGGCTGGCGGCCGACGATACTTCGCAGTCACCAGAAATCTCCAGTCCAGAGCCTGTGCTCAGTTGCCTGGTGCCAGAAGCAGGGGCACCGTCTTGCGGTATTGAGAATGAACCTGGCAGCTCGCCCAGCACGCAGGAAGTGCGGTATCACGTCGGCAATCCGATTAATGTAGTCAGTGGCAATAAGTATCAATTCGACCTTGATTACAAGTCTTTTACATCCGGGCTGACACTGGCACGTCATTACAACAGTACATTGAATTCCCATGACGTTGGTTTTGGACCAGGATGGCGACATACCTATCAGGTTTTGTTAACGCGCTCAGGTGAGGATCATTTATCTATTGTGCAAAGCGACGGGCGCCTGATCCATTTTTACCGTTCAACCGATGTCAGTCGTCCAGATCTGTTCTTGCCGACATCGGCAGGCGACGGTTACCTGGAGTCTGGTGAACGCAGTACCTGGTACTTGAGTGATGGACGACGCATGATTTTTCAAGGATCCTATCTTGTATTACTGGATTCAGGTGGTTATCTGGGAAGCGTGAGTTTGAACTATCGAGCCGGGAAGTTGCAGTCGGTGACCGATAGTCACGGTGATGTTCTCTTGTTTCAGTACGTGCCCGGCATCGACAAGCTCCCCGAGTATGGCAGTGCCACCATGGCGCAAGTTGCCGGATCGATTGCTTCTGTGAGGCTGCCCAATGGTGAACTCATTCAGTATCAATACGGCAGTTTTGGGAATCTGCTGGAGGCGCAGTATCCCGATGGGCAGGTGGTGGAGTATGGCTATGACGATGACGACTGGCCGAACCACCTCTCCGGACGTCAATCCAGTGTAGAAGGCCGCATCAGCGAATGGCGCTATGACTCATCAGGACAGGCCATCGCCTGGATTGAAGAGGGTGGTCGCAATGGCCTGGAGATTGTGCGTGACTCCGTGAGTGGTGATTCAAGCGTCGCTGAACCGGGCACCTCGGGCGCCGTTGTGACCTATGTTGATGGTCGTAAAACTCGCTACGACTGGTCGGGTGAAAACGGTGGGTTTTCCGATAGGAATGGTACGTTCAATATTACCTGTGACAACTGTGTGCCTGAAACAGCCCCCTCCTCAGGGCCTGTTAAAGGCCCACAATCAACAGATCCTATGGGTGATGCCGTAGCCAGCCTTTGGGCAGGTCTGAAACGCTTGAATGACGCCTCAACGGGGCAGCCGTCAGGAGAGAGTACTTATGACGGTGTCTATCCTCATGAGCAGGGTGATATTGCCGTCAAGCTGACAACGGATAGAACGGGCCATATCAAGCAGATGGTTCTTGGCGAGTTGACATTCTCGGAGCTTGCCAGACGTTCTTTGACCGAATCACTACCACCGTGTTTTGCCGGTGAGAATCTGCCCAATCCGGAGACGTTTTCACACGACAGAGTTCAGGCTTTGGGGCGTGGGGCGGAACCTTGTCAGTTGGACGGGTTGGTGTCGGTCGAACTGTTGCAAAAACTCGAAACGTATTCCAGCCCTGAACCAGATACCGGCTTTAATCCAGGTGGTGGGTTGGCAAGGAGTGCCAGTGATGTGCCTTGGTGGTCAGAGATGCGCAGGTACTGTGGTTTACCTGCGGGTAAAACGTGTCAGGACCTGACTGATGATCTCAATATGGCATTGTTATCTCGTTGTGCATATGGCAATGATAGCTGCGAGCCGTTGTATACCTTGGTGAAGCCGGAAGAGATCGGTTTTACGAACGATCAATTCCATCTTGATGGTTTTGATGCACAGCTATATCAGGATCCTGCGACGGGTCGCTATATTGTTGCATTCCGGGGTACGGATGGGGTGGGAGACGATTGGGATGTCAATTTTGAGCAGGCAAGGGGGAACAGGGCGAGGCAGTATGATCTTGCATTTACTCTGGCTAGAGATATTGCGAGAAGATTCCCGGGCGCAGAGATCGAATTTACTGGTCACTCACTGGGCGGTGGGCTGGCTACTGTTGCTGCTCTGGCAACACAAAGACCTGCCACCGTCTTCAACACGGCGGCTTTTCAACCGACAACAGCTGCCTTGTACGGACTGACAAACGAATATGCCAATGCTGATCAACACGTAGAACATATTCATACAGACTTTGACCCCGTCACTGTTCTGCAGGAGCGATTGGATGATCTGGACTGGGGGAATCTACAAACGGCGCCCGGTCATTTTACTCAAATTCCCAATCCGGATGTTCCCTGGGTCAATGCGGTTCACGAGAATGCCCAACAAGGTATAGATGGGTTCTTTCCGGCCATCTGGCATTCCATGGATGCGGTGATACACGTTCTGGAATCGTTGATTGCAGTTAATTGCCCATGAATAAAGGAGAACGCAGAATGTTTGCACAATCATGGAGGTTCCCGGTTTTTCTGCTGCTATTCGCCAGTTTTATGTGGACGAGCAGCGTACTGGCTGAAGGCTCCGTTGATATGGATAGAAAGCTTCTGAGCCGTCTGGTGGACAAGGATCTGGAAGGCGCTCGTGCAGCTCTGGAAAAGGGGGCAAATCCGGAAGCGGTGCTGGGGCGTGAGCTGGCCGATCATGCCATGTGTACGGCCATTGACCACTACAACAGTCAGTTTCTTGAGCTGCTGGTGGAATATGGCGCATCGCCAAATGCCTATTTTGATGTTGGTTATCCCAATCGACGTACGCCACTGGCTTGTTCGGTCTATTTGTGGAATTTTGCAGCGTTTGATTATCTACTGGCTCACGGTGCTGATCCTTCCGTGGACTTGCACAAAGAATCCATTGAGAAGTATCGGAATTGGCAAACAGCATTTGTAAGTGCATTAAGTGGGACTCGATACCCTATGGCTCTGAAACTTGTTCAGTTATATGAGCTTCATCCAGCTGAATTGTCTCAATTGGTATATACGCTTGAGAATTTCAGTTACAGCGAAGCCCACCCATGGAACTACGCTCGGAAAGCTCTGATCGAATGGACCCGAAAACGCGTGCCTGATTTCAACCCACGGGCGGCGCACCCGTCTCCGGATGGCGTTAGCAAGGAATGCCTGTTCATGTTCAGAGATTACGAGCAGGGCTTGAAAAAAGGCACCGTGTGTCCTCGGCCTGAAGACGTACGGTGAACTCAATCGAGCTGACTACAACCGGGTACGACTAAATGCCGAATTGCTGAACCATTCACCGGTCCAGCGCACGACCGTCTCACGATCCTCCTTGAGAATCAGCGTGTGATCGGCCTTTGGCAGATAACGTTCAGCCAGGTGAACGTTATCGCTTAGTTCAGGAAACATCGCCCTTAGCTGTCCCTCGTAGGTATAAGTGTCGTGTTCGCTGCCCGTGTAGAGAAACAGAATGTCGGTTTCTGCCGTGCAGAGCCGCATCAAGGTTTCACCTGTTTCGCTTTGTGGTGGGATATATCGGTAGTCATCATCAAGCTGAATAAGTGCTTGTTGATCTGCATCGGTCTGTGAGTTCTTTGGCGATGACACACGGTCCTGGTTGAAGACAGACTGGACTCGCTGTCGCAGCGCTGTCGTTCTGTTAAGCAGTTTCTGCCACATGAACAAGCGAGGCAAATAGAATTTCAGCACACGATGGAACTTGAATCTGCCGGCCGGGTAGGCGTAACCGTTGAGTAGTGCAATCCCTACCACTCGGGGATCTCGCTGTGCGGTGGCCAGCGCATCGTCAGCGCCGGAGCACAATCCGAGTAAAACAAAGTGCTGATGATCATGATGGTGTTGTAGATAATCCATAGCCTCGGTTACCTCTCGGATAGAGCGCTCTGTGAAATCACCACCCAGACTGCTGGATTCACTATCACCGGCCCCTGACAGATCAAATCGAAGGCCTGCGACTCCTTGTGTGGCCAGACTCCTTGCAAGCTCTACGTGCAGACGTGTGGGCCCGATATGGTGCAGCAATCCTGCTGTCAGGAAAAGAGCACAGGGTTGTTTTTCCTGTCTGTCCGTTGGTGCTGTGTAAATCCCTGTCAGCTGGCATTGCGAGCCAAATGCACAGGCAGTTTCCAGTACTTTTATGTCAGGTATATCCACCATTCACCCCACCTGCCGTTTGGCGGTAGCCATGTAAGGCGAATGCTGTATCAGCTTGTCGGCCAGCGTGCGGGCTCCCTGGGTGATCATCATGTCATGGGTTGTCGCACGCGGATCAAGCCAATCAGTTGCTTCATCAAGAGGGTGTATATCAACTCCGGTCGATCTCACTGCGCTGAACCGCTCATCAATGAGCATGGAAGGCGGTATCAGCAATTGCGCGGAATGATTCCAGGTGTTCTGCTCGATGCTGGCGGCCAGAGTCTGTGCAGACAATGATTGGCACAACTTTTCATGCAACCGTATACCAGCGAACTCTCGCATGGTGCTGCCTTTCGCAGAAGGCTTGCGTGGACGCAGGAAGCGAAAGGTATCGGCCAGAATTCCCGTGTGAAGTGCCTGCATTTGAGACAACCATTGTTCACCTGACAATACAGGGTCCCAGTAGTAGCGACTATTGACTGGCCAGTTTTCCAGCGATACCTCGGCTGCCACCAGAGCTCCGGTACGAAAGCCTACGATATCCAGTGTATCGACTTGAGCACATAACAGCCTGGCAGCGTGCTCGATATCGTCTTTCCAGACTTGCAGATCGCTCAGGGTCTCGGCATCACCACTGGAGTTGGCAGTACCGGTCCAGTCGAAGCGCATGACGGTATAACCCTGTCTGGAGAAATTCTGCATCAGACTGCGAAAGGGTCGTTGAGTACGGCGTTGTTCGTTACCCAGCGGTGCTACCAGTAATATCCCTCGTCCATTTCCCTGTCCAGCCTGGGGCTTTTGAAGCAAGGTATAGAGTTGCGTTCCTCGACTATTGATGAACGCAGGTTCTGGCGGCGGCACACGGCGGGTAGTCTGCTTGCCCTGAATGTGTCCAGCAAGTAGTGCCACCGTATCGAGAAAGAAAAAATCTCTCGTAGATAGCGTGTAATCGAGTTGTTTTTGAATAGCGGTGATCGCTCGTACCGCCATCAGTGAATCTCCGCCAAGGGAGATAAAACTGTCGTCACTGCCAACTTCAGGCATACCGAGCACTTCACTCCAGATCTGGCACAGGGCACGCTCCAGGTCGCTTTCCGGCTCTACAAACCCTGCGCTTCTGGCTGCAACACCATTGAGCGGATCAGGCAATGCTTTACGATCGATCTTGCCATTGATGGTCTTGGGGAGCTGCTCCATGAAACAGTAGCGCGAGGGCATCATCCATTGCGGCAATCGCGTTTGCAGAAAAGCGGCAACGGTTGCGGCCTGCAGGGTGATATCCGCACTGGCGACATAGGCAAACAGCTGGCGTTGCCCAGCATGCTCAACGATGCAGACAAGCGATTCACTGACACCCGGGCAGGTGTTGATGGCATTTTCCACTTCGCCCGGCTCGATCCGGTAGCTGCCCACCTTGATCTGGTGATCGGTTCTTCCTGCATATTCGATGTTGCCATCATCCAGCCAGCGAGCCAGATCGCCGGTCCGGTAGAGACGGGCGCCTTCTATCTGCGAGAAGGGGTTCGCAACAAAAGCCCTGGCTGTCTGTTCCAGGCGATTAAGGTAGCCCTCGGCAAGCGCAGCACCACCGATGTACAGCTCTCCGGTTTCCCCCGCGGTGACTTCATGGCCTTGCGTATCGAGGATATGCGCTGTGTATCCTGCTATGGGCATGCCGATGGGCAAGGCCTCTCCCTGCCAGCCTGGTGGTGGTACGAATACAGTTGCGGTGACGGTCGTCTCAGTCGGGCCATAGGCGTTGGCCCACAGCATCGTCTGCTGGGTTAATGACTGCCAGCGTTGATAATGTTCAGGCGAGACCTTCTCTCCGGTAACGACCATCAGCCTCAAACTGGGCGGTGAGAGCACATTGGCAGCCATCATCAAGTCTACCCATTCGTGCCAGTAGCCGGTTGCCAGATGCACTGCCGTAATACCATATTGCTCGATAATGTCACTCAGTTCGATTTGCGCTTCACTACGAGCCGTCGGTCGCAGCACCACGGTACTGCCGACAGTCAACGGCGGAAAGATCTCTTCGATACTGATATCAAAACTCAGTGTTGCAAACTGCAAAGTACGATCGTCAGGTTGTAACTGATAGACCTGAGCATCGGCCTGGCAATAGCACGCCAGTGCACCGTGGGAGATAGGGACACCCTTGGGTTGTCCGGTAGAGCCCGAGGTGTACATGATATAGGCACGATCTGCAGTGGCAGGCGTCTGCCAGGCATCATTCGTTAGTGTGCCCTCGCTGCTTTGCGGCGCATCCTGCGCGGTTGCTTGATTCGCAGCCGTTGAATCACCGACTTCATCAAGAGAGGCGATTGCATTGCTCAGATGCCCCAGAGTCAGCACGGGAATCTGAGAGCTCGCTGCCAGTAGCTGCAAACGTGCGATGACTGCATCATCCGTGACGATGCAGCGTACTCCAGCATCCTGCAGCATATAGTCGATTCGCTCATCAGGAAATGCTGTGTCTATGGGGACGAAAACACAGCCTGCCCGCAGAGTGCCCAGCATGGCAACAATAACGGCGATAGAGCGTTCACACATCAAGGCTACCGAATCACCGGCATTCAGATCTCTGTCTGCCAGCTGTAAGGCAAATTGGCGGCTCAGGCTATCCAGTTGTGAGTAGCTGATCTCACACTGGTCATGCACCAATGCAATGGCTGCTGGTCGCAATGCACACTGCTTGTCGAAATCTGTAAAGAAAGAATTCATTTTTATAAAGAGGACGATGAATCAGCGATTGCTGACCAGGGGCCAGGGCAGGAAAGACAGTGTACAAACAAGCGATACGTTGTCAGGGGATGCTCCGGTTTTTTGCCGTTTATGAGAAGTCATAGCGATTTTGAGGGAGGGCCTCAATCTGCATCAATCACGAGGGACAAGCAGTGTGCCATGTGAATGATATTGGCGTCCGTCAGCTGTTGATGTACGGGCAAGGCCAACAGGCTCTGCTTGAATTGACGAGCATTTGGAAATTCAGGCCAGGGTATGCGCGGCGATAGATTCTGCCACCAGTTGAACGCCTCTATGTCGAGTCGGGCAAGCCGTCTGACGCATTCTTTAGGCGACTTCACCTGCACCACAAAGTACAACGGACAAGCTCCTTCAGGCAGGTCACGATTGACGATACCCACGGTATCCAGCTCGCTGATCAGCTTGACCCACAAGGCATGGTTGGCCCGGCGCAAACGACGAACCTCATCTGCATCGGCGTTTTCCAGCAAGCGGCGGCTGAAGGCGGAGATTCCCTGCCCGAAGACCGGATACGCTTCTGCGCCTTCCACATCCGGCGTCAACCACTTGTGAGCGGCCAGCAGGCCGGTGAAATTCACGATTTTGGCTGCAATAGCCGGCAAAGACCAGGCAGCCAACGTCAGATAGCGGGCCAGATTGGCAAGGCCCTTTTTCTGCCCCGATCGAGCTCTTTGCTGGAAGGAATAAGCCACCCGGCTCATGCACGCAATGATTGACAAGGGTTTACAATTTTCAAGTGATGATTGTCGCAATTTATCGCTGCTAACCAGTGCTCCACCCTCGCTTAGCGGCAGAGTCTTGCGCATACTGAAGATAGCGTAGTCGCCTGATTGCCCGACAGCGCGGCCTCGTTGTGTGGCGTAGAGGGCATGCGCACAATCTTCGATCAGAATGATCTGATGTGCCCGGCATTGCTCGGCGATGGCCTCGACTTCAGGCTGTGCGATGCCCAGATAATGGGTGAGCAGCATCACTCGAAGCTCTGGCTGGTTGCTCAGAATACGGTCCAACTCTTCTCGATTGATGCTGAAATCAGTTGCCACGTCATAGAAATACATCTCACAATCCAGCTTTTCGAAGGGCCCCAGTTCTGCTCCACAACAATAGGCGGGTAGTAGTACTTTCGCACCGTGTTCCAGTTGCATGTCCTGCAGGGCGGCATGGATGGCTGCGCTGCCGTTGTAGGTGTAGAGTCTTCGAGCCGGTGGCAAATCGACCGGGTAGGTGTCAGCTCTGGATGATGCCAGAGGCAGATCTGACCACGATAGTGTCGGGGTCATGCTGATATGACCCGTACGGAAAAAGTGTTTTAATCGATTAATCAACAGGGTGAATAGTTCAGGTTAGAAGCCGAGCCTGCGGTTCAAAAACCGTCTGAATAGTCAGGCCAGGGCAAGATGAGTGCCATGGCCGGTTTGCGATGGACAAAGAGTCGTCAGATGCAAACCGGCTTTTTCAGCTTCTAGAATAACAAGCTATTGCATTGTCGTTTCAGGGCTGCACTGTGTAGCCGTCTTGCCACAACAACGGACCCATCGTTTCACCATCCCCGGTTGTGATCATGAAGGTATCGCGCTCGCCTTCCACGGGGGTGACAGACAGATGAGTGCCGTCATCGGCTTGAACCTCGATACTGCCACTCTGCCAGAAGAACGGCTCTTCTGGACTGGCTCCCGAGTACGCAACCGGCTCGCCAGTTTCCGGATCAGTGGTAATCACTGCATCGTCACTGAAATTCAGAGCGACAAACACTCGGAGGTGTTGCTCGTTACTCCAGGGAGCATGGACTTCAAACTGGCCAGTCACCGAATTTGCTACCCGGTACTCTACGATGCGAATCAATTCGCCGTCGTCACCTGGCCGTGTAGTGCTGCTAAAAGCAGAATTGTTGTCAATATGAGTACGTACAACCGAATAGTCGTCAATTTCCAGTTGCCCGTTTTCAAAGGCCCCGCGATAACTGGCTGAGTGCCAGCCGGATTCGCTGTTGAATGCGACAAAGGACAGATTGCCCGATGCATATCCGCCGCTCAGAGTTTGAGTATTGCCACTACTGTCGGTGACTGAAAAGTCGTAGACAGGATATTGGTTGATGACGCCTCTTTGAACGTTGCGAATACCGGTCGTACCGTTGTAGATATTGCTCCCTGCTACGCAATTGTCGAAAACGGTATCGGATGCATTCACCTCATACGCGGAATAGAGTTTTATACCACCACCGGCTGCGCAGGAATAAGCCGAATAGCGTGTTGCATCATAGTAGTCACCTTCGCCGTATTGATTTTCCAGCGGATACGCCGGATTCTGTTCGCCACCTTCGAGGAAGACGATATCGTCGATGGTATTGCTGATGTAGAAGGTTTTGTTCTGGAATTTCAGATCCTGGGCTGCATTGTCAAAAATCGCATCGATGGCCTCTTCGTTGATGACAGCGACGACCTCTTTCACAATCTGTTCGGCGTTAGCCAGGCTCAGAATGCTGTCACCATCCGGACTGTGCGATTCTGTGGATGCCGGTACGCTGATGGATACCCCTTGTGCAGCGTCAAAGGGTTTTATCAGGAAGCTTTGTGTCTGGTCATCGTCCAATTCTTCAACAAACCAGCTTAGGCCCTGGGTTGTACCCACCTGGATATCATCCTGGAAGATGGTGTAGGTGATGGGAAGTTGAGCGCCTGCGGGGTGCGCCCAGAACAATTCGATAGCGGTTGACGAATAGCGTTCATAGCGCAGATCAACAGCTTGCAGAGGCGCATCATTATCGCCTGTGATAACGATATTTTCCCAGCGTTGGCTGGTTGTATGATTGATGACGATATAGTTGCCCGCTGTAACAAGGCAGCTGAGGCCCCCCTGGCAGACGGATTCAAACGTGTCTGCATTTTGTACCTGATACCAGCCATTATCTGGCCAGCTGATAGTGTTGTTGTCTACCGTGAGCTGTGTCTCATCGAGTCCTGCCCTGACTTGTTCGAAGCGCTCGCCGGTTGTGTGGTTGATGACAATATAGTTTCCTGCGGTGACCTGGCAAGAGCGGACTCCACTGCAAATCTCCTGATAATCATCTGCACTTTGCACCTGGTACCAGCCATCGTCCGGGAGCTGAATGGTCAGTCCATCGACAATGGGGGCGGCGTCAAGTGCCGAATTCAGGCCGATGATTGATATTGATGCCAGAATAATAGATGAAAAAGTATGCCGCGGTTTTTCAAGGGGGCAGGTTTGAGCGTGCATGAGTCGGTTTTTCCTGTGTGTGAAAATCAGAGAGGGTGTCCACAAATATTACATGTCGTTGTTCGCCTGAACAACGCTACAAATACCGCCACTTGCGTGTTTCTCTACACGATGATGCGGCAATGACATGCTGAGTAGAAAAGCGGCTCTTTGTTGCTTATGATTCAATCGCACTGGCTTCCATCATGGGGCATGGTGATGAAAGCTGTACTGCCGTCATCAAAGCCTACGAAAACTTGTCGGGTGTCAAAGCCTGTCTGGATGAGGAAAAGCAATAGTCAGGGACGTGCCATAACCGGTTGTTTAACGAGCTCTCAGGTTTGGATTCGAATCTGAGAGGGCCATGTATACATACGATTGATCCGCTGCTTGCGAATACAGCTTCAAGCCCTTGCGAGGGGAGCCAATGCTCTCTATGATCTTGCTGAAAGGTAATGTATTATCATAACGCCCATCATCCGTTTGTACAGGGAGCAACTCAAGCATGCAGCCAGTTCAGGTACCCAGGAAGGATGCTCGAGTCGTTCGGTTGGTTCTTGTGTTGAGTGCGACTATGGCCGCTGCAATCGTCACCAGCGGCTGCGAAACGGTCGATGGGGTGCGGGATCAGTTATCCGAACGGCTGAGTCGTGATAAAACACCTGCGGGAGGACAGGCTGCCCTGGTTGCCGAGCCGGCTCCCAATGAGACTTTGACAGGCCAGATACAGGAGAAACTCGTGGAACTGGGTTATAAACCCGGTCGCATAACCGGCAAGCTCAACTCAAGGACTGAAGCGGCTATACAGGATTTTCAACTGGATAATGATCTGAGAATCGATGGTAGAGCGACTGAGGAGCTGCTCAATACGTTGACCATTACCTTGTCGAACCGGTAGCCTCCCGTTTGAACGTGCCCACGTTACAACGCAAAAAACGGATTGCAGTTGCGATAACGTCGATAGCCGTTTTACTGGGTGCTGCATTTCTAGGCAGCTACTTTGTCGTGCAGTCCAGCAGTTTCAAAGGTTACCTGTCCAAAAGTCTCTCTAACGTTCTTGGTGAGCGTGTCGATATCGGCCAAGACATCCAGATCAGCAGCATTTTTCCTCGACTATCCGTTGTGTTGCCCAATGTAAAAATGCGACCCACATCACTGGGGCGCAATGTGGAGCGGGCTCGAATCGACAGCCTGACGATGTCGGTATCACCGGGCGTGGTTTTCAGTGGTGGCGAGAGAGGTCACGTGGACATTCATGTAAAGCAGATTACGCTGTTGTCTGCCGCGTCCCGAGTGATAGCTCCAGCCGCTGATAGCGTCACAGGTTCAGCGGCAGAAAGTAGTATCGGCATCGAACCCTCCATCGCCCAGTCTTTCGGTTCATGGCTGCAACGTTCATCGGCTCTTGATATCGCATTCACGACAGAGCGGTTTGTCTATCTGGCCAGGGATGCCAAAACAGGGAATGAGCGCCATGAAATGACGAATTTGTCCCTTACAGCGAAAGATCAGGCAGTAAAGCTAAGTGCGATGCTAGAGGTACAGGATCAGCCGCTCAGGTCTGTGAACGCTGAGTACATATCAACCACTGATATTTCTGAATTCAACGCTAACAACCAAGCGCTTCGTGCAGAGTTATCTGTCGATACAAGTCTGGCGGCCTTTGATAACAGCGCTGAGTCGCAAGCTAGTCTGAATGATGAACCCACGCACTCGTTCAGTACGCCTGTAGAGCTCAGTGGCAATCGGGTAGATTTCACGAGTATTGAGTACCGTAGCCCTATCGGCTGGCTGCGCGGTTCTCTGGGTATCGACATGGGCACTGATCGACCGCACATTGTGGCTGATCTTGAAGTTCGAAAACTGCAGTTATCGTTGATCGGAAACCAGCATGGGCAGCCCGATGGCGACTCTGAATCACGACTTTTTCCCTTCAAACCGTTTGCGTTTCGTATTCCCGAGCATATCGATGCACAAGTGGATATGCACCTGGGGGCTGTCAGGCTCGATGCGACACCGGTCATCAACGGTAACGTACAGATCTCGCTCATTAACGGCAAGGTGCAGTTACGAACAAAAAACCTGACTATGCTAGGTGGCAAGAGCGAGCTTTCCATCGATGTCACTACGCCAACACAGGGCTTTGTTAGCGTGAGCATGAAGCTGGAAGCTGACAATGCTCAGCTGAATCGAATACGATCGCCGAACACGGGCGAACCGATGATCAGCAAGGGCAAGGCTGACGTGATTATGGCCCTGAAGGGGTCTGGTCCATCGCCCGGGCATATTGCCGCGTCCAGTAGTGGCTATATCCTGGCTGCCGTAGACAGTGCTGAAATCAACCAGAAGTACTCGACTCTGATCGATCAAGGTGTGGTGAGTTGGGGGCTGGATCGGATATCCGTATTGACCAGAAAGTCAGAATCCGATAAGGCACGTTCACGACTGAGTGACCCGTTGTCAGTTCTCTGTGCCTCTGTAAAACTGTACCTGAACGATGGTCGTGCTGAAGTGAGCAATGGCGTGATCATCGAACTTCCACAGAACACCCTGTACAGCTCAGGTTATATCAATCTCTATAATGAGAAGATGGGCTTCGCCTTGCGAGCCAAGAAAAAAAGTCTTTTTGAGTGGAGTGCTATTTCCATTGCCCGGTTTGCCGAGATCAGTGGAACTCTGGCCAAACCGTCGGTGACTCTGAACAAGAACGAACTGGCCAAACAAGGCATTCTGTCCACCTCATCCATCATGTGGGGGCCGCTACCTTCGCTTGTCTATACTCTGGCAGAATCGGGCGTGAATAACAGTCAAAGCAAGAAATGCCGCAAGTCCATCGAATAGATCCTAGAACAAGGTTCTGGCGACGTAAGACCAGAACAGCAGCGTCAGGGGGCCAACCAGCGTCGAGAGCAAAAGTGTGTTCGAGGCGACAGCTTCGCCGGTACCGAAGCGTGTAGCCAACAGGTAGGGGTTGATGCCGGTAGGCATGGCAGCAGCGACAATAACGATATGGGCCTGCAATTCAGAGAGGCCAAAAGCCAGGGATGCCAGTGTTGCCAAAGCGGGCATCAACAGTAGCTTTAAGGTAGTCATTGTTGCGGCCTGTGGCACGTTGCGGGCGATGCCGAAGCGACGCAGACTGAGACCGAGTGATATCAACGCCAGAGTACCCGCCACGGCTGCGAGGCGGTCAATCAATTCGCTGACAAAGCCGGGTAGCTCAAAGGGCAGGAATCGCCAGATCACGCCAGCCAGTATGCCGAGTATGAGTGGGTTGGAGGCGAGTGAGATCAGGACTCGACGTAGCGTGATCACCAGACTGGTCTGCTGTTCGCGCAAGCCATCGAGTATTTCTGCCCGCTCGTTGAGGATCACAGAGCTTGTCATCATGATTGGCAGGTGAATTGCCAGAATCAAAGACAGCGTTTCCGTACCTGCTTGCCCGAACAGTGCAAAAATCACCGGCAGCCCCAGTAGTAACAGGTTGGAGAAGCTTGCAGACAAGCCGGCCACCACACCGGAACGGGCATCACGATGGAATCCTCGTCGGATGATGAGCGTTGCCACCACCCAAGTAAGTAAAATAGAGGAGAAGTAGGCTGCCCAGAGACCCAGTGGCTTGACACTCCCCAGGTCGACTTGTGACAGGGTGCGGAAGAGCAGCGCGGGAATGGCTACTGCCACCACAAAATCTCCCAAGGCTTCGCCGGCCCCTTCGCGCAATATGCCACGCCAGGCAAGCAGATAGCCGATTGCGACCAGGCTGAACACTAACGCGAGTGTATTGACAATTCCCATGGACTGAAGCGACCCCTGTCGTTACGGCGCCGTCAATTTGATGATGGCAGGCTGAGGCCGTTTGGCAGATTGTAGCAATTCCGGGGCTGCAGGATAATACCTTTGCGAGTCTCAAGCATCATGGGTCGAGGGCATCAGCGCGAATTGTTCCGCGCGTGTCAGACGGTGCCAGCTTACCCGTAAGTCATTTTTGCGTAAAACTTACAGGCTCGTTCGATTGCCACTAATACTGTTAATTTATATACTGTATAAAATAACTGTAGATATGAAGTTATGTCAACTATCAAGACGCATCCGATCGCGCCCATACCGGAAGTCCCGCTGAAGCTTCAGGGCAAGCTGGCGATTCTTGCCGATGCGGCCAAATACGACGCATCCTGCTCATCCAGTGGCACCGAGTCCCGAAATTCTCTGGATGGCACGGGCGTGGGTTCTACCGGGGGGGCGGGTATTTGTCATTCCTATGCACCTGATGGGCGCTGTATTTCACTGCTTAAAATTCTACTGACCAATTTTTGCACCTTCGATTGTCTGTATTGCGTCAACCGGGTATCCAGTAACGTTCCGCGTGCGCGATTCTCCGTAGACGAAGTAGTGGATCTGACGCTGTCGTTCTACAAACGCAATTACATTGAAGGCCTGTTTCTCTCCTCGGGCATCATTCAAAGTCCTGACTACACGATGGAGCAGGTCGTTGAGGTGGCCAGAAGGCTACGAGTGGTTCATGATTTTCGTGGCTATATACATCTGAAAACCATCCCCGAAGCATCGCCCGATTTGCTTGCCTCGGCCGGTTTGTATGCAGATCGTCTATCCATCAATATTGAACTGGCAAGAACGTCGAGCCTTGCCACACTCGCTCCGCAAAAGAACAGCAGCGGCATCCGGCGTTCCATGGCGGCCATCCGAGTGAAGCGAGATGAGGCGTCAGACTCCAGTCTGAGTGGCAAGAGGGCTCCGCGTTTTGCCACTGGCGGTCAGAGTACACAGATGATTGTGGGGGCTGACGCTGCCACTGATGGTGAGCTGCTTCATTGTAGCGATACGCTTTATTCGAGTTACAAGTTGAAGCGAGTCTATTATTCCGCCTTCAGCCCAATTCCGGATTCAAGCTCGATCTTGCCGCTGCAGCCGGTCAACCTGCTGCGCGAGCACCGGTTATACCAGGCCGACTGGTTGATGAGGTTTTACGAATTTGACGTACAGGAAATCGTCGCAGGTGGCCAGGCGGGAATGCTGGATGAGTTGCTGGATCCGAAACTTGCCTGGGCATTGAAGCATCGCGAGCAGTTTCCGATCGACATCAACCGCGCCGAGCGCGCCCGCTTGTTACGAATTCCAGGTCTGGGTACGCGCGGGGTAGAACGCATACTCAAGTGTCGTGGTACTGGTTTGCTACGTCTGGCAGATTTGAAGAAAATATCTCGATCGGTAAAGCGGATGCTGCCGTTCATTGTCGCCAGAGACTGGTCACCGGCAACGTTACTTGACACCGCATCGTTGCGTGATCAGTTTGTCCAGAAGCATGCGCAGCAGGATCTTTTTGGGGTTTAGTTCATCAATGATCACCGCAAATATCCAGTATGCAGCCGATTTCAATGGCTGGCGAGTACAGGCCCGGTTGATGCTCGACGCAGAGATTGAGCCCGCACAGGTAATCTGGCAGATTGCAGGGGCATCATCAGACTTGTTTGCAAGCCAGAACGAATTAACGATCCAGGCAGATACGGTGGCACAGCCCAGGCGGCAGGGTCGTGAAAATACCCAATTGGTTCCGCGGGAGTTTATAGCTCTGGCGGAGAAAGTCGTCTGCCATTGTGATGAGAGTCGCTTCGCGCTGCTCTACCGGGTTCTCTGGCGAATGACACACGGTGAGGCAGGATTGCTGCAACGGATCACCGATGATGATGTACACGCCCTGACAGGGTTTGCCAAGGCAGTCTCGCGAGATCGGCACAAGATGACTGCGTTCGTGCGGTTTCGCAAAACACTGGGCTGCGAGCATGAACACTACAGCGCCTGGTTTGAACCCTCCCACCATATTCTTCGTTTAACCAGTCGGTTCTTCTGCAAACGGTTTGCAAATATGGACTGGTCAATTTATACGCCCGAAGGGAGCGCGCACTGGAATCAGTCTGAATTGGTGTTTGGTCCGCCAGGGACTCGAACAGACATTCCAGATGGCGAGATCATGGAGCAGCTCTGGTGTACCTATTTTTCCAATATTTTCAATCCAGCACGTTTGCGACTGGATGCGATGCGATCCGAAATGCCCGTCAAATATTGGAAGAATCTGCCAGAAGCGCCCATTATTGCCAAGCTTACCCGTGAAGCTGGAGCGCGAACCAGTCGCATGGTGGAAGCGGCTCCCAGTGCCGAACCACGGTTTGCCAAAGCGGCACTTTACCGAGGCTCAGAGAAAGCCATCACCCCTTCGGGTTCCCTGAACGAGTTGCGAGAATCTGCAAGCAACTGTTGCCAATGCGCTCATGCTTGCGATGCGACTCAAACGGTGTTCGGAACCGGCCCTGAGGCTGCGCGTATCATGATCGTTGGTGAACAGCCGGGGGATATCGAAGATCTGCAAGGCAGGCCTTTCGTGGGGCCGTCAGGCAAGTTGATTCGTTCGATGCTGGACGAGCTTTCAATCGATCAGGATGGCCTCTATTTCACTAATGCCGTCAAACATTTCAAATATACTATTCGGGGAAAAAAACGCCTTCATCAGAGCCCGTCGGCGGGGGATATTGACCACTGCCGCCCCTGGCTATTAGGGGAAATAGCCTTGATTAAACCGTTGATGATTATTGCCCTGGGCCGAACCGCTGCGAGTTCGCTGCTTGGCAGAGTGGTCCAGCTGGAGAAGGAGCGTGGTGCCCTTCAGAGCTTTGGAGAGTCGGGCCATATCATGGTGACACACCATCCTGCCAGAATTCTGCGCGCAACCAACAAGGCTGATCGCACTCGGTTCAAGACACAATTGCTCGCTGATCTTGGCATGGCCGCATCCTCTTTGCAGTTACCAGAAGACAGGGCAGGTATGCTTGCCTTACACTGATCATTGAACTTGCCTGTGAAAATGAAGCCGTCTGGCAGATTTTCCGGGTATACGGAATAAGTTCTTTCAGTTAACTGTCCGCGACAAAACCTGAGTTGATTAGTATGGATGCTTTAAATTCCCGAATGTTCGCCCGTCTCACGACGGCGTGTCTTCTCTTCCTCATGGTCGGTTGTAGCTCTTCCGACAGCCCGCCCATGATGTCAGATACCGGCGGCGTGACGTTTTACCGGCTCAGCACAGAGTTCCAGGGAGTTACGCATCCATTGGGTATTGATGCGTCAGGTGAGCAAGGCGAAGCGTCCGTGATGCTTGCTGATTCAATCAGTGATGACAATACACAGCAATGGACAGTGAGCTCGCAAGGTGACAGCTATTATCGTATTCAAAATGCATCGATGGGCACGAACAGCTCACTGACAGTCAGTGATGAGATCGGCAACAACGCCATCCAGATGGCTGAGACGGCCGATCAAAGCGGGCAGCTTTGGCAGATTACGGCACTGGATAACGGATTCTGTCGATTTACCTCGCAATTGCTTGGCCTGGATTCATCGCTGGATGTCATCAATGAGGGGGCGGCGCGGCAGCTCACCATGGCAGAAACAGGTAACTATAGTGGCCAGCATTGGCAACTGAATGCGCAGGCGGGTACCTCTACCGACGACACTCTGGCCCGCTGCACAGGCCTGGAAACATCAACCGAGCTGCCAGATAGTTCAGATGATTTCATAGCGACGAGCGCTTATCGGTTAACCACTGTGCAGGGGTTTGAATTGCTGATCAGTCCCCAGCTTGATGCCGCCGTGCAAACGGCAACAGCGACGTTGTCAGAGATAGAGGCTCAATTGATAGCCATTGAGCAGGCGTTACCTGCCGCGGCTCTTGATGAGCTGAAAGAGGTTCGTATCTGGGTTGAACTGGACCAGCTGGTTGACGGTGGTGCCCAATATCATGTCTCAGAGGGCTGGTTGCTGGAAAACGGTTATAACCCGGAGAAAGTCGGAGGCGTAGAAATCTCCAATGCTGCGAATTTTGTCAACTGGTCGCAAACGGCTCAACCCTGGATGGTGTTGCACGAGCTGTCGCATGCCTGGCAGTTCAATCATGCAGAGTCAAATAGCGAGATCGCAATGGCATACCAGGGAGCGCTCGCCTCAGGTATCTATGAGTCTGTTGAATATGTGGATGGCACAAGCGAGCGTGCCTATGCCTTGAGCGACGACAAGGAGTATTTTGCCGAACTGACAGAAGCCTACTTCGGCAAGAACGACTACTATCCTTTCACGCATGATCAGTTGCAGCAGTTCGATGCCGACGGTTATGCGCTGATCGAACAGGTCTGGGGCGTCTCCTCATCGACACCGTGAACTGTCTGAATAGATAAGGCGCTTCTATTCTCCACACTACTGTAAGTATTTCATTCTGGCTTATGTAACTGGCCAGGCGTGTGACAGTTGCTGGTGAAATTTGCCACCAGAGTTCTTCTATGATTCCTCGCGCGAAGTTCAAGACCATGGTCGATCAGAAGCTCATAGCTTCCGTTCGTGTTGTTCCGATCCCCATGGAGTCTCAGTGGTGCATCGATGCCATTATCCGTATGCCTATGGAGGCAGGATCTACAACCGATACAGTCTCGAAGCCACAGTCATCAGGTCAAGGAGGTGACGGTCTGCGAAGATTCAAGACCATTGATGATGCAGCGCAATTTCTGAAGGAAATCGGTATAGGCACGTTCACAGTGGACACACAGGATTCCTTTACTTTTTCAAGTAGCGGTGCTGATGCTGTCAAATACGTCGAACAGTCCGTGCAGATCTGGGATGATGATGCAAGCGATGAGGCCGTGAACAGCCCCGTGGTCTGAACCAGCCCGCAATCATCAAGTTGGACTATTAGATGCAGACCCAGCCGTCTACGATCGAGACATCGAAGACAGGCAGGTCTGCCTCAGCGGGTTCATCAAGCACCTTGCCCGTGCGTATATCGAACTGACTACCATGCAGAGGACAACGCAAGCGGTGTTCGCATAACACGCCTAGCGACAGGGAGATATCCTCATGAGTACAGGTGTCGTGGACGGCATGCACAGTACCTTCCACCAGGCATAGCAGTATTCCGGTGCCCTCATGTAACACTCGATAGGGCACGCCGGGCTTAAGCTCGTCAAGGGCGACCAGGCGGTGATTGCCAGCCTGGTTGATATCGTTGATGGTTGTGGTCATGTTTAATCGATTATCCCTCTGATGCCATCTCAATGGCGTGTTTCAAACCACGCAAGTTTGTCACGCAGCGTAACCACCTCGCCGACGATGATGAGTGTGGGGGCTTTGACAGCTTCGCTCTCCACCAGGCTTGCCAGGGTGCTTAACGTGCCGGTTATGACTTGCTGATTGCTGAGAGTTCCCTGAGAGACGATAGCGATGGGGTGCGTTGAGGGCAGGCCATGTTTGATCAATTGCTCGCAGATAAATGGCAGGCCAGCCAGCCCCATATAGATGACGACAGTCTGTTGAGCGCGTGTCAGTGCTGGCCAGTCCAGGTCAACCGAATTGTCTTTCAGGTGACCGGTGACGAACAGACAGGACTGCGCATGATCACGGTGAGTCAGAGGTATGCCTGCGTAACTGGCACAGCCAGCAGCCGCTGTTATGCCGGGTACTACCTGGAAGGGTACGCTTTCTGAGGCGAGCGTTTCGATTTCCTCGCCGCCGCGACCGAAGATGAAAGGATCGCCGCCTTTCAGCCGCAATACCCGTTTGCCTCGTTTCGCATGTGTGACCAGCAATTGATTGATGGACTCTTGCGGTACGGCATGATCACTACGCTGCTTGCCGACGTAAATCTTCTCGGCTTGCTGATTGACGAGCGACATGACCGGTTCAGACACCAATCGGTCATACAGAACAACATCGCACTGTTGCATGAGTCGCAAAGCGCGAAAGCTCAGTAGATCAGGATCACCGGGGCCAGCACCGACCAGATAGACCTCGCCCTGTGCTTCACTGTCGCCATCATAATCCTGGATGGCCTGCTCGAGAACCTGATCTGTGTTTTGCGTGCGCCCTTGCAGTATGAGCTCTCCGATCCTGCCGTTAAGCAGCTGTTCCCAGAAGCGCCTGCGTTGTCGCCAGTTGCCGATCTTCTGGCGTATCTGATCACGATAGCGCTCTGCCAGTTTGCCCAGTTCGCTGTAGCTGTGGGGCAGAAAAGCATCGATTCGGGCGGTCAGCAAACGAGCCAGCACCGGTGAGGTTCCGGAGCTGGTGATGGCAACCAGAATGGGGGATCGATCTACCAGGGATGGAATCAGAAAGTTGCTGAGTTGTGGTTGATTGGCCACATTGACCCAGCAACCAGCGGCTTCTGCGGCTGCGCCAACTTCCGCATCGCTCTGACGCTCGTCACTGGCGGCGACGACTAGGGTTGCACCTTTGAAATCATCAGCCTGCCAGGCGCGCGCTATATGTGTGAGCTGGTTGTCCTCGATACAGCTTTGCATTGTGGGTGAGAGCTGTTCGGCGATCACATCAACGCGTGCACCATATTGGATCAGCCGACCCGCCTTGCGTTCTGCGTTGCCGCCGCCACCCACGATAATGATGCGGCGACCTTGCATGTCAAGAAAGGCGGGAAAGGTCTGTGTCCGAGTTGGATCTGATTGATTCACAGTAGTTGGTTTCTTGTGCTTCTGGCTCGGTTACCATGACATCCAATAGCTTTGCCGTACAGGCGACTGGTTTGCGGTAACGTTGACGATTTGAAAATTTTCATGCCAGCCACAGGGACTGATTACATGACCGACGATGAATTCATGCGTGATGTTCTTCAGCGCATCGCTACAGGTCCCACATTAAGCAAGGATATATCTGCCGAACATGCGCAGCGAGCCATGCGTATTATCCTTGAAGGCAAGGCCGATGAGGTGCAGGCCGGCATATTCCTGATTGCTTTGCGCATGAAGCGTGAAACTGACGATGAGCTTGTGGGTATTCTGGACGCAATCAACGCAGGAATCACCCCCCTTCGTGTCGAAGTGGATGATTTACTGACAATTGTCGATCCGTACGATGGTTATTTGCGGGGCGTGCCCGTTGCGCCTTTCCTGCCAGCGGCGCTGGCAGCTTGTGGTTTGCGTGTGCTCACACATGGTCTGGATTCAATGGGACCCAAGTTCGGAGCGTCACATGAAGCTGTTTTGCGTGCCGCTGGCCACAAGGTCGGTGTTTCGCGAGAGACAGCTGCCGTCCAGCTGGAGGACGATAACTGTGGCTGGGCCTATCTGTCGCAATTGCAACTGGCTCCGGAGTTGGCTGCACTGACCTCCTTGCGTACCCGAATCGTCAAGCGACCTTGCCTGACCACCATCGAGGTTGCTGTCAATAGTCTGGTGCCGCGAGTGTCCAGCCATCTGGTGACGGGGTTTGTTCATAAACCGTATCCGCCGATCTATGCAATGTTGGCAGCCAAAGCCGGATTTGCCGGTTCAATCATGATTCGTGGCGTCGAGGGAGGAGTGGTTCCTTCTCTGGCTCAGCCCTCACGCTATTTTCATAGCGATGATGGCGTCAATCTGACGCAGGTTGACCTGGAGCCAACCGCTTTGGGAATTGCCTCTGCAGAGCGTGCAGTGCCACTGCCAGCGCATTTGCTCGACGACTCCATTCGCTCAGTCAAGGCCCCGGGCAATCAGTTTGCCAAAGAGCTTGCTGATTGTGCTGCCAAAGCCGGATTGGCTGCCTTGAGTGGGCAAGCCGGACCAGCCAGGGACTCTCTGGTTTACACCGGTGCTGTCATTCTGCAGGCTCGCGGCCTGGCAGATTCTCTGCCGGAGGCCGCAGGGCTGCTGCGCGAAGTGCTGGACAACGGTGAAGCGGAACGACGGTTCCGCCATCTGGCTGCGTAATGTTTGTCGGCCAGATTTAGAAGGGAGCGCGCGGCAAATGCCGCGCTGCGCACGCGCTGCACACGCGCTGCCCCGTTTTATCGAGCGTTGCTGAGAGCTACTGCAAGTTGTGCAGACAATGTGGCGTTATTGGTGATGAGTGCCTGGTTGGTCACCAGGCTTCGGCCCTCACTGAGCTCAACGATACGACCCAATAACCAGGGTGTGACGGCCTTGCCGGAAATGCCAGCAGCTTGAGATTCCTGAATGGCCTGACTGATGAAGATCTGCATGGTTTCACGCGCAATTTCAGCCTCAACCGGGACCGGGTTTGTCACCAGCACACCACCGCCCAGTTGCAGTGCTTCACGAGCCTGCATGAAAGCGACGATATCGTCGACCGAATCCGCGCGCAATGGCGCTTGCAGTCCACTACTGCGTGACCAGAATGCCGGTACTTCATCCTGACCGTAGGCCAGCACGGGTACACCAAGTGTCTCCAGTACTTCCAGTGTCTTGGGAATGTCCAGAATGGCCTTGGCTCCGGCGCAAATGACGGTGACGGGTGTTCTTCCCAG
Source organism: Granulosicoccus antarcticus IMCC3135 (assembly GCF_002215215.1). Classification (NCBI taxonomy): domain Bacteria; kingdom Pseudomonadati; phylum Pseudomonadota; class Gammaproteobacteria; order Chromatiales; family Granulosicoccaceae; genus Granulosicoccus; species Granulosicoccus antarcticus. The sequence goes on from NZ_CP018632.1 coordinate 1,622,604, forward strand.
TTCTTGCAGGTCGGCGGAAATATCAAAGCTGGATTCAGCACCCTGATGCACACCACCAATACCGCCGGTGGCAAAAACCTTGATGCCTGCCAGGTGTGCGACGATCATGGTCGCTGCAACGGTTGTCGAGCCCATGGCCTTGCGTGAGACTGCCATGGCAAGATCTGCCCTGGACAGCTTCATGGCTTCTTTGGTCTGTGCCAGAGCGTTCAACTGTTCATCATTCAAACCGACGGTGATCTGGCCGTCCAGAATGGCAATGGTTGCGGGTATGGCGCCAGCATCTCTGACCGCTTTTTCTACTTGCAGTGCTGTATCGCGATTCTGCGGGTAGGGCATACCATGCGTGATGATGGTGCTTTCGAGCGCGACCACAGCCTCGCCGTTGTGCAATGCTGACTGGACTTCGGGGCTGATAGTCAGGAGTGGGTTAGACATGATGATTCTTTATGATTGCAGATCAGATCCTGCCAGTATAAGTTGATCCGGCAGCTGTCACAGCGCTTACATCATGTTTCTGAAGGCATGACTGTGTGGCGCTGGAATCGCCAAACTACAATGGCTCTGTCAGAAGGTGCGGTATTGCAACTCCTGGCAGTGATCACATCGCCAGTATCGGTGCCTCATGCAGACCCTTCACCACACGCTCGGCGTACGGCAGGCCCACAGTGCGTACCGCATCGGCCAGTTCAGTGCCGGCGCACCAGGCGGCGAATGTGGCACCGGCCAGTGCATCACCCGCCCCGTTGACGCTCCGGGCTGAGTCAATGGCTGGAACCTGTACATACTGTCGCTGCTCGCCGCTATGGATCACAACAGGGGAGGTGGCATCGGTTAGTACAAATTGCCTGAATCCGCGTTTCAGCAGGGCATCGGCAAGCTGATCAATTCCTGCATCAATCGGAAATGTGGCTTCGGCCAGTGCAATGGCTTCTCTTCGATTGCAGAACAGCAGATCAAGCGACGAGGCAATACCCAATAGTCGCCGCGATTTTGCCGGAGAAACGCTCATGGCAACCTGGATGATTCCTGCATCGCCTGCCTGCAGGCTCAAGGCGGCAAGTGCCTGTTCTGCCAGATTGGCATCCATCAACACGGCCTGACAGTCGTTCGTGTCTGTCTGCCAGGGAACCAGAGTTGCGTCCAGTGATTCGGCCAGAGCGACGTCAGACAGGCCAATATATAATTCGCCAGTCGCGTCCATAACGGCAATGTAGCGCCCTGACAGGCATCCGGATAAACGTTGCAGGCAGGGAATGATGTCCGCTTCTACTAGTGTGGCTTCCAGTTGGGCCGCAACAGGATCGGTGCCGATTGCACCTGCAAAGGCAATGTGCTGTCTGAGTTTCTGAGCGTTGTCCCGCGCGAATCTGGCAGCGGCCAGAGCCGCATTTGCCCCCACCCCGCCGACTCGTTGCTGACGACAGACGGGATTGGATGCTCGAGGCACCAGTACCTGTTGGCTTGTGGCTATGTCATCAACGTGCAGGGCTCCCACGACCAACAAATGTTCTAAAGGGAAAGGCGGTGGAGTCATACAGTACAGCGAAGCCGGATAATATCAGGGTGGATGAGTGTAACCGACCAGCGTATCCTAACGTTACGAGTTATCTTGAGACAATGGCATGCTTGATCAATACGACCGTGTAATCATCTCAATCATGCAGACTGACGGTCGGATCACGCTTACAGAGCTGGCTTCCAGAGTGGGATTAACCAAGACACCGTGTGCGGCCCGAGTCAAGCGACTGGAAGCTGAAGGCTATGTGCTGGGCTACAAAGCCGTCGTGGACTGCGAAAAACTGGGCCTGGGTCATGTAGCATTTGTCGAGGTCAAGCTCAATGACACCAAGTTGGCTGCACTGGATGCATTCAATGAGGCCGCCAGGCGCATACCCGAGATTGAACAGATGCATCTGATTGCCGGACACTTTGACTATCTGGTGAAAGTTCGTACTGCCGACATCAACGCGTTCAGGCTGGTCTTAGGGGAAAAGCTGTCGGCCTTGCCACATGTGGCGCATACATCGACGTTCGTGGCCATGGCAACCATTATCGACTGAACCTGTCGCAGGTTTACCTGCTGGGCATTGCTTGAATTTTTTGTCAGCCGCATCACATTTTCTGACAGCTACACTCAGTAGCAAACTGTGACTAATGACGATGGTGGACAAGCAAGTATGGATTGGTTGAATTACGTGGACGAGGTGCCAACACTGGTCCGTGAGTACGGTATCAACACCCTGGCAGCCCTGCTTATCTTCTTCATGGGAAAGTGGCTGGCGCGGCGTGTGGTCAATCTGTGCGGCCGCCTGATGAACCAGCGCGGCATAGATCCGACGGTGGGTGGTTTCGTCACCAATATCCTGTTCATGATTTTGCTGATGATGGTCATCATTGCAGCACTTGCGCAGCTAGGCGTGCCTACGGCGCAGTTCATCGCCGTGATTGGTGCCGCAGGCCTGGCTATCGGTCTGGCACTGCAGGGCTCGCTCTCCAATTTCGCATCGGGTGTTCTGCTGGTCAGTTTTCGACCGTGCAAGGTGGGTGACTATATCGAGGCGGGCGGGGTTTCAGGTACGGTAAAACTGATCACGGTATTCAGTACCACTCTGGTGACACCGGATCAGCGCACCATCACGGTTCCCAATTCCAGCGTTATGGGCGGGCCGATAACCAACTACTCGACGTCCCCTTCGCGACGTCTGGATATGGTCATTGGTGTCAGTTACGACAGTGATCTGGCAAAGGTCAAGGCCTTGTTGCGAGAGGTGGTGGAGAGCGATGAGCGCGTGCTGGACTCGCACAAGCCCGTGCAGATCGGTGTTCTTGCCCTGGCAGATTCTTCGGTCAATATTGCCATACGACCCTGGGTGGCAACAGAGGATTACTGGCCGTTGCATTTCGACTTGCATGAGCGTATCAAGCAGCGTTTCGATCAGGCGGGCATCGGTATTCCGTTTCCGCAAATGGATGTACATCTGTCCCGATCGGAAACCTCCGCTGCGCCTTAGGATCGGGGCAGAAATGTGATTTTATTCTGACCTCAGCCCTTGGTGTGCAACCTCGATCGTGTCTGAACATCTCTGTATACTGAGGATTGCTCTACGTACCTTCCGATTCAGGCAAATTCAGGTAGATCATGTTCAAGCAAATTGCAGTCATTGGTTCAGGCACCATGGGCGCCGGAATAGCCGGACAGATAGCCAACGCGGGCCATCGCGTTCTCTTGTTGGACCTGCCAGGGGAGGACGAGGCAAATGCCATCAGTTCGGCGGCACTGGCCCGACTGATCAAATCCGAGCCGCCGGCATTGATGCATGCAGATGCTGCACAACTGATTACCGTCGGCAATATCCGAGATGATTTTGACAAGCTCGCCACGGCGGACTGGATCGTTGAAGCCGTTGTTGAACGTCTGGATATCAAACGGGCGTTGTATCAGAAACTCAATGAGGTCATACCGGCAGATTGTATTGTTACTTCCAATACATCGACCATCCCCATCAGCCTGCTGGTGGAAACCATGCCCGAGAGTTTTCGGCGTCGGTTCGCGATAACGCATTATTTCAACCCGGTGCGCTACATGCGATTGCTGGAGCTGGTACGTGGCAGCGATGCCGCTGTCATGCAGAAGCTGGCTGATTTCAATGACCGTGAGCTGGGCAAAGGCGTGGTTGCTTGCAACGACACGCCCGGGTTTCTCGGTAATCGCGTCGGTGTCTTCGCCTTGCAGGCAGGGATTGATGAGGCGCAGTCTCTGCAGCTTCCCATCGAGTATGCCGATGCCTTGATGGGGCGACCCATGGGCATTCCCAAGACGGGCGTATTCGGATTGTATGATTTGATCGGCATCGATCTGATGGCTGATGTCGTCCGTTCTCTACGCAGCATTTTGCCTGCGGGTGATGCCTTTCATGCGGTGGGTGCTGAGAGCGACATGATCAACGGCATGGTGAATCAGGGTCTGACAGGCAATAAAGGTGGAGGCGGCTTCTATCGGCGTGATTCTGATGGCAAGCGTCTGGCCAGAGATCTGGAAACCGGTGAATATCGGCCTGCAATGGCTGAGTTGCCCGCGCGGGCTCTGGCGGCAGCAGAGGCTATCGCCGATCAACGTGAGCCGCTTGTCGACCTGGTGGCTGGTAGCGATGTGCAGGCGCAGTTCTGCCAGAATGTGCTGGGACGAGTACTCGGATATGCGGCCAGTTTGCTGGGAGAGGTGACCGATTCTGCCCAGGATATTGATGATGCCATGAAGCTGGGTTTCAACTGGATTCGTGGTCCTTTCGAGATGATTGATGCGCTGGGTTCAGACAAGGTCATAGAGCTGTTGTCAGCAACAGGGGCGAGTATTCCCGCATCGTTGCGTAGTGACAAACCATTCTATGCCGTTAGTGAGAATGTTCTGACTGTCCGGCATGCCAACGGTGATATGGATCCCATTGCATTGCCAGATGGCGTGGTCCGTTTCCACATGCAGCGACGCGTCAATGCACCGCTATACAGCAACCGTGCGGCTAGTGTGTTTGCCATCGAAAACGGTTATCGTCTGATCGAGTTTCATTCCAAGGCCAACGCGCTGACAGATGAGTCGATGCAGATGGTGGCGCAGGCTGCGAGTGATCATGGGCGTGGCATTCTGGTGCATAACGATGCCCAGCACTATTCAGCTGGAGTCGATCTGAATGCTTTTCTGACACTTATCGATGCCGGCGACTGGCAGGGGATCGATGAGTTTCTGGCACGATTTCAAAACGCCGTTGCTGCCTTGAAATATGCCCCGGTGCCGGTTGTGGGCGCACCCTCGGGTCTGGCATTGGGAGGCGGTTTCGAAGTGCTTCTGCACTGCGATGCCAGGGTCATGCATAGCAATAGCGTGGTAGGGCTTGTCGAAAGTGGAGTGGGGGTTCTGCCCGCCGGTGGCGGTGTCAAGGAAACCTACTGGCGTTGGTATCAGAAGACGGGAAACTGGGAGAAGGCTGCCTGGAAGGCATGGATGAACCTGGGGTATGGGGCGATGGCATCGTCTCCACAGCTGGCACAAAAACTCCAGTATTTTGACCCCGAGATCGATGTCTCTCTCATGAATCGTGATCGCCTGTACCAGCGTTCCGTTCAGATGCTGGACACCTTGACTACTGGTTACGTTGCGCCCGAAGCATCACAGTTCCAACTGGCCGGTGGGGATATTCTCGAGCGTATGGGGACATTCATGGACGAGGGGGTCGCTCGCGGTGATTTCTATCCACACGACAAAACAGTTGCCATGCAGATTGCCAGTGTCATGTGCAGTGAGGATGGTCAGTCTGTAGAGGTCAGCGAGCAGGATTTATATGATCGTGAAAGAGCTGCTTTCATCAGGCTTGCTCAGACACCTGAGACACGCGCTCGCATTTATTCTCTGCTACATGCAGGTGGCGCTGTACGCAATTAGGGCAAACAACCATGTTGTTATCAGCCGCGCAGATGCAGCGTGTTGATGCTACTGCCGTAGAGCAGGGTATCAACAGCTTTGAGCTCATGTGCTCTGCCGGTCAGGCAGTGGCTGATACGGCTGTCGAACTGCTGCAGAATCGCAGCGGCACATTTCTGGTGTTGGCAGGTCCGGGTAACAACGGCGGAGATGGTGCGATTGCGGCGCAAGAGCTGGCGGGCCGTGGCTACCAGGTCGTTGTGGTCCGCTTCCTGGTAGAGGCCGAAGCAGGCATGGCGTCCGGCAATGAGGCCGAACTCCGTGATGCTGATCGAGCTTTTGCTCAGTGGCGTGGTGTTACCTTCGCATACACGTTGCAGCAGGAGCAAGTGGATCAACAACTACGGGAGATGATCGATCAGTCCGATGTCATCATTGATGCCTTATTCGGCGCTGGCTTGAAACGTCCCTTGCAGGGTTTGGTGGCGCAGCTGGTCGAGCAGGTAAACATGGCTTGCGCCAAGGTGTTGGCAGTGGATGTACCCAGTGGACTGAATGGCAATACACATGGCGTCGATGGCGTGTGTATCAAAGCCGATACGACAGTCACTTTCTTTCTCCATAAGCCTGCACATTTTCTATATCCGGGTCGAGAGTTGTGTGGTCGCAAAACTCTTGCTCAGATCGGTTTGAGCAAAGCACAGCTGAACCCCGATTGGCCCTTGTGCGTTCTGAACGAGCCTGACTTCTTTCTGCCGGCTTTGCCTGTTCTTGGTCAGGAGGGCCACAAATTCGATCGTGGGCATGTGCTGGTGCGCAGTGGGCCCCTACAGTCCACTGGAGCGTCTCGTTTGAGTGCACAGACGGCTCTGGAGTGTGGGGCTGGTCTGGTGACTCTGGCCAGCAGCAACGAGGCCTTGTCGGTCAACGCTGCACACCTGACTGCGGTCATGCTCAAACCGTGTGACAACATTTCCCAGTGGCAGCTCATTTTGCAGGACCAGCGAATCAATACGGTTATCGTCGGGCCAGGTAATGGCGTTGATGCTGCGACGCGCGGTTGTAGTCTTGCTGCATTGCAGGCTGACAAGCACTGCGTACTGGATGCCGATGCATTGTCATGCTGGACGAACACGAGTGACAGAGAGCAGCTTTTTGAAGCGTTGCTTGCTGCAAGATACACGGCGATACTCACGCCTCACACCGGAGAGTTTGAGCGCTTGTTTGGTGAGCTATCTGATGGTAATGATCAGGTTCAGCCACGCTCCAGGTTACATCTGGCTTGTGCTGCTGCCAGGCTGGTGAAGGCGGTGGTTGTCTTCAAGGGTGCAGATACGGTTATTGCAGCACCTGATGGGCGTAGTGCGATTAATGCCAATGCACCTCCCTGGCTGGCTACTGCTGGCGCCGGAGATGTACTGGCAGGAGTGATTGCCTCACTGTCGGCACAGGGCATGAGCGCTTTTGAAGCCGCCTGTGCTGGTGTGTGGATGCATGGTCAGGCCGCCATGGAGCTGGGCTACCCGATGAGTGCTGAACACCTGGCAACGCGCTTGCCGCAGGTTGTCCATGCTCTGAGCCCTGTTAACAAGAAGGGCTTTGGTGAAACAGAGCTGGTGAAACGTTGAATTGACGCCTGCTGTGAGGGGGCGGCTCAGTCGTCCTGTTCCTGGTACTCAGTCTCACTCTGGTTCTGGTCTTTGTCTTTATCCTGATTCCGGGGTGGTTTTTCATCAGTTTCTTCTGATGGATCGTCTGCCGAACCGATGTCTTGTGTTTTCACCGGCAGGGCCTCTGAAATAGAGACGCTTCTGGATCTGAGCAGCGGCTCCAGCATGCCGGTGACACGGCCAAAGGCGTGACGCTGGCTGTGCAGTGCGTTGCCAGCTACCTGTAACGGTGGGGACTTTCTCAGGAGCACGCTGCCTGCGATAACATAACGCCTGGGCACCGAGTCATCAGCGTAGTGCACTCCACTGCGGGTCAGCCAGGCAATCATGCCCAACTCGCCTTCTTCGATTTCCTCTCGAGTCAGTAGCGGTACAAGCTGAGAGACATTCAGTGAGTCGCCGCGTGCCAGAAGTGTCAGACGACGCCCGTCATCGGTATCACAATGAATCAGCATGCGTGAGCCATCATTATCCACATCGGCGTCAATGATCGTTTTGCCTGGCTGCGCGTTGGAATCAATGGTCAGCAGGCAGGAACTGTCGGAATAGAACGCGGCTGAGAGTGAAGCATCCATGACGGGAATGGGGTCTGTTGCCATGACGGGTTGCCCCATAACGGACAGCAGCAGGGCCAGTACCGAGCACAGAAGTGTTGTTGTCGAGCCAGTCTGGGCTGAGAAATTCACAAGCAGAGGGATGTAATGTTGTTGGGAAATCTTGGCGGAATAGGGCGATTCAACGTCAGTTGGCGTTGTCTGTCTTGAAACATATTTCCATCAAGCATAGTCGCTGTGACTGCTATTCGGTCAACTTAGCGAGTTGCGAATTCAGCGCATTGCCATTATCAATATCATTTACGCGGCTGCTTTGTGACATCAATATGGTTTTCCTGATTTGGAAGGCATGGGCTGTCATGATAATTATATTTTATAAGCTATTGATATAAAAGAAAAATAATACTTTTCCCCGTTTCGTATCGATTGCTTTTTTGCAATGAAGAGACAGGTTACTAACCTTTTATACTATTGAAGCTTGAACTAGTGCAAGTTTTGGTCACTTCTGACTGTCAGCGAAAGGATTTGATCACGGCACGCATCAGAGTCTCTGCAGGTTTTGCCCCATAAGCTACCGATGAGCCAAAACCCCATACCGGCGCTGGCCAGTTCGGGTCACCTTCATCCCTTGCCACGACGTGGCAATGAAGCTGTGCAACGACATTTCCCAACATGGCTACGTTCACGCTCTTGCAGCTGGTTACCTGCTGGACGACACGGCTCACCTGATTGACATCCGCCATGAAACCGTCGCGTTGTTGATGCGTCAGGTCGTGCAATTCCTCAATCCCATCCTGTACGGGAAGAAGAATGAGCCATGGCCAACGGCTGTCATTCATCAGGCGTATATGGGCGCTGGTCGTTGTGCAAACCTCCAGCGTATCAGCCAGAATTCTGGGGTGAATACTCATGCTTGTTCTCGGGTATGGGTTCTGGTAAATGAATGCGCTTAGCGCTTGCGACTGCGTTGCAGCATGACAAGCCCGCCTGTGAGTGCCAGGAGGCCTGGAATTAGGTAGAAGGTGACTTCGAGCCATGTCCCTGCAAAGGAGTCAACCCGGATATTTACCGGATCGTTCTTGTCCACAAGAATGTCGACTTGCTCCCCGATGGCAAACGGCGCGGGGTAACTACTTATATTGGTCAAAGCTTGATGCGAGGTGCCGTTTTCATCGGTGTATTCGACAAGGGATTGAACCTCCTGACTATCGAGGCGAGCCACCGGTTGTTGTTGAACGACCGTAGCGAGTCGGGCGACGGAGTCCTCCACAAATGCCAATCTTGAAGAATAATGTTGTGCGCTGTTGGACAAGGGCAAAAGCGAGATGAAGATCAGGCCCATGCCAAGCCAGCGAATGCCTGGAAGAGTCATGCTCAGAACATCAGGTCGTTGGCGTCGCACAGAAATTTCATCAGCGGGGCGGTGCTCTTGATCTGTTTGCCGATCAACTTGTGGAAGTTCTTGTCGTGGATCGCTTCGGGTGGCAGCTGCATCAGCGCAATGAAATCCCGGCGTCTGAGATCTTCGATGGCAGGGTGCTCGGGGGAGTAACCACGTGGTGCTGTTTTGAGTGAATCGCCGGATAAACTGAATGCTCCATTGCCCAGAACTTTCTTTTTCAGCGCCCGCCATTCCTTCGGATGTTCATCGATCAGCAGGCGAATGGCTTTCAGGTGAGGGCTGTCTGGTTTCCAGATACCTGCACCGAGGTAGACCTCGCCAGGCTCTATGTGCAGGTAGTAACCAGGCGAGTGAACATCCTTGCCGCGCACATGCCTGAAATGAATACCGATGTTGGTCTTGTAGGGTGTCTTGTCATTGCCGAAGCGTGTATCGCGATGCACACGCATAAGCGCACCGCCGACTTTCTTGGCCGTGCAATCGAGATAGGGTGATACACGTTTGATGGCAGGTTCCATTAACTCGATGAATTCCAGAGCCGGTGTACGCACCTGTTCTTCATAACGCTGCTTGTTGGCATGAAACCAGTCACGATTGTTGTTGGTGGAAAGCTCTTGTAGAAAGCTGATCGTGTGCTTGTCAAACATGTGTCGGTCCGTTGAATATCTGAAAGTCAGTTTCCGATAAGGGCGTCGGTAAGGCAAGTGTGCGGAGACAGCTTGTGTTGTGTCGTCTCAAACGGCAAAAGCATTCAGATAAAGACGTTGCGCGGCGCTTTCAGAACACTCGCTTGCCGTGGGCACGGGCGCTGCTATACGGTCGCGGACTTGTTCAGCGATACTTGTCGAGTTTTCATGTTTCATCGTCGTCCGGTAGCTCTCAGCCAGCTGCCTGGAAACACCAGCCTCAACCTGGCCAGAATGTCGGCTATCGAAGGGTTCTCGCGTTCGATCCTGGTCAGCATCTTGCCACTGGTGGCTCTGGAAGCATTGGGAAGCAAAGAGAACGTTGCTATCGCCTATTTGATAGGGGGGCTGCTGACATTAAGCATTACGCTGAACATCGGCACGATCGAGCGATACCTGCAGCGTCGCTGGGTGGTAACGCTGGGCGGAGGCTTTCTGGTGCTGGCGGCATTGTTGCTGTATTCACGCTCGACTATTTTTCTACCCTTGGGGATTGGTCTGCGCTCCGCTGCCGCTTCCGTGTACACGGTGTGTCTGTCGTTGTACATCATGGATTACATCGGCAAAAAGGATCTGACGCTCAATGAATCGCGCCGCATGCAGTACACGGGGCTGGCCTGGCTTGCAGGTCCCGCGCTGGGTTCGTGGCTGGTTGCAAAAGGCTATGTGGATATCCCGTTTCTGCTCTCAGCTATCGCAGCATTTATCATGCTTGCCTATTTCTGGCGCCTGCGCCTGGGGGACAACAAGGTTCTGCGCAAGGCCCAATCCCAGGCAAGCAACCCCTGGCAAGCCATCAAACGCTATTCCGGGCAAAAGCGCCTGAGGATCGCCTACAGCATCACCGTCAGCCGTTCTTGTTATTGGGTGTCGCTGTACGTTTATGGCCCGATCTATGTGGTTGAAGCCGGCTTGCCAGTCTGGTCTGCGGGCGTACTCTTGTCGGGCGTGTCGACCATGCTTTTTCTCAGTCCTGTCATTCGGCGCATATCCGATCGCTTTGGCACGCGACAGGTGATCTATACCGGGTTAACGATTACAGGCTTGAGTTTGCTGGCTCTGGGGTTTGTTGGTTCGCCCAAGCCACTAGGGGTCGTCTTCTGGGTCAGCGGTGCGGTGGGGGGCGTCTTGCTTGATGTACTTGGCAATATTCCATTCATGCGCTCGGTCAAGTCACACGAGCGAGTGGCCATGACCTCGGTGTTCTCCACCTGGCGTGAAGCATCGGAGTTGTTGACGCCCTTGCTGGTCAGTGCTGTGCTAGTGTTCTTCCCGTTTCAGGCATATTTTTTCATACTTGCCTTGATGCATTTCATGTCAGCGGTCTCGACCAGCTTTCTACCCAAACGCCTCTAATCGTGTCTTAAGGAATCAGTGTCTTCACTTTCATTCGGATATTGCCTGATGCTCCTGGCCTTCCTGTGCTTTGCCGTGATGGATACGTCGGCAAAATGGCTGGTTGCTGCGACCATTCCAGCTTTGCAGGTCGCATGGCTTCGTTATCTGGGACATTTCCTGTGCGCGATTCTCCTCTACGGACCCGGGCATGGTGTTGGAATAGTCAGATCGAACAAGCCCTGGCTGCAGTCACTACGGGCCGTTTTTCTGCTGGCGGGGACATGCCTGAATTTTTCTGCGCTGAAATTTCTGCCTCTGACAACAGCCATCGCCATCTTCTTCGTATCGCCGCTGACCGTTTGTCTCCTGAGTATTCCGATTCTGGGAGAGAAGGTCGGCATCAAGCGGTTAATGGCGGTTCTGGTGGGTTTCATCGGTGTGCTTATCATTGTCAAGCCCTGGAGTCAGAGTTTTAATCCTGCCATCTTCCTGTCCATGGGAGCCATGCTATGCGTCAGTTGCTACTTTGTGATGAGTCGGGTTATCGCAGGTGTTGACTCCAACGCGACGGCGCAGTTTTATGTGTCCGGCATAGCGACGCTGATTCTGGCGCCGGTTGCCCTGATGAACTGGGTCTGGCCAACAAGTACGACAGCGTGGGTATTGGTTGTTCTCATAGGCACGCTGGGGATGGTGGGTCATTCCTTCCTCACCAATGCTCACCGGTATGCTGAGGCCTCAGTGCTGGCGCCAACGGTTTATGCGCAGATTATCTATATCGCGGCACTGAGCTGGCTGGTGTTCAATCAAACCCCCGATCTGAATACACTGGTCGGCACATTTATCATTGTGTGTAGCGGTCTGTTCATCTGGTTTCGTGAGCGCCAGGTTGAGGCGAGTACGACGCCTGTTAGTGCACGATAGGGTTGAATGGCTCGATTTCAGCGATTCAGATCTGCAAGCACGGCAGCTGCATTGAATGGGTGAAACACCAGTTCAGAAAGGCAAAAGCAAGACGGGCAGTGCATCAATGATGCACTGCCCGTCGGTTCGATCAACGGCAACGATTGCTAGCCGATCGCTTTAAGCAGGGCTTCACCCAGCTTTGCAGGAGAGCTGGAAACCACGATTCCAGCTTCTTCCATTGCTTTGATCTTGTCTTCAGCACCACCTTTACCACCGGAAATTACAGCACCGGCGTGACCCATGGTACGACCTGGAGGAGCAGTACGACCAGCAATGAAGCCAGCCATCGGCTTCTTGCGACCCAGCTTGGCTTGTTCGATCAGCCATTCAGCTGCTTCTTCCTCGGCTGAACCACCGATCTCGCCGATCATGATGATGGACTTGGTTTCATCATCACTCAGGAACAGATCAAGAACATCAATGAATTCTGTGCCCTTGACCGGATCACCACCGATGCCCACAGCCGTCGTCTGACCCAGTCCGGCTTGAGTAGTCTGATAGACAGCCTCATAGGTCAGAGTGCCGGAACGAGAAACCACGCCAACTGAGCCCTTCATGAAGATGCTACCGGGCATGATGCCGATCTTGCACGCTTCAGGTGTCAGGATGCCTGGGCAGTTAGGACCGACCAGACGTGAACCGGAATCCTGTAAACGAGCCTTCACTTCAACCATGTCGCGAACCGGCACGCCTTCAGTGATGCAGATAATCAGCTCGATACTGGCATCAATCGCTTCCGTAATGGCCGCAGCGGCACCAGCAGGTGGAACATAGATTACCGAAGCCGTTGCATCAGTTGCCTCTTTGCCTTCCTTGACGGTGGCAAAGATTGGCAGTTCTGTGCCTTCGCTACCACCAGAAGCACTGGTCCAGACGCTGCCACCCTTCTTGGGGTGAATACCACCGACCATCTGTGAGCCGTGATAAGCCAGCGCTTGTTCGGTATGGAAGGTGCCTGTCTTGCCAGTCAAGCCCTGGACGAGGACTTTGGTATCTTTATTAATCAGTATAGACATGTCTGCTTACCCCTTGACCGCTTTGACAATTTTCTGGGCTGCATCGTCCAGATCGTCGGCGGCAATAACGTTAAGGCCGCTTGAATTGATGATGGCCTTGCCTTCTTCGACCTTGGTGCCTTCCAGTCGGACAACCAACGGTACCTGCAAGCCAACTTCCTTGACAGCCGTGACTACACCCTCGGCGATAACATCGCAGCGCATGATGCCGCCGAAGATGTTGACCAGAATGCCCTTCACGTTCGGGTCTGAAGTGATGATCTTGAACGCAGCCGTTACTTTCTCAGCCGTCGCGCCGCCCCCTACGTCCAGGAAGTTGGCGGGTGATGCACCATAAAGCTTGATGATATCCATGGTGGCCATGGCCAGACCGGCGCCATTGACCATGCAACCGATGTCGCCATCCAGCGCGATATAGGCCAGGTCGTACTTGGAGGCTTCGATTTCCTTGGCATCTTCCTCAGTCTCGTCACGCAACTCGACAATATCCGGGTGGCGGAAGAGGGCGTTGCCGTCAAAGGAGACCTTGGCGTCAAGAACGCGCAGATGACCATCCTTGAGTACGACCAGAGGGTTGATTTCCAGCAGGCTCATGTCGGTATCAACAAATGCCTTGTAGATCAGTGGGAACAGAGTCTTGGCATCTTCAGCAGCAACACCGTCGAGTTCGAAGGCCGTGTTCAGAGCGGCAACATCAGCATCAACGATGCCCTTGAGCGAATCGATGGCAATAGTATGGATTTTTTCAGGAGTGTCATGAGCAACAGTCTCGATATCCATGCCGCCTTCAGTAGAAGCAACGAAGGAGACCTTGCTGTTCTCGCGATCCACCAGGACGGACAGGTAGAGTTCACGAGCGATATCGGCGCCGTCTTCCAGGTACAGGCGGTTGACCTGCTTGCCGGCAGGGCCAGTCTGGGCTGTTACCAGTGTCTTGCCGAACATTTCCTGAGCATTGGTCTTGGCTTCTTCAGCCGAAAAGCACACTCGCACGCCACCTTTGGCTTCGCTGGGCAGCTCGGTGAACTTGCCTTTACCGCGTCCACCGGCATGAATCTGACTCTTGACGACATAAACCGGCCCGGGCAAGCCGGCTACCGCTGCGTCGATATCATCGAGAGAGAGAATGGGTATACCTTCGGAGACAGGGGCGCCGAACGACTTCAGCAGCGCCTTTGCCTGGTATTCATGGATGTTCATGGATGCAAGTTCTCAATAGAGTGGTCTGTGAGCAAATATGATCGATAGCCGTACAATCGGCACATAGAGGCCGGAAATTCTGAAACAGGGCAGCATAATAGTATTAATGCGGCATAATAGTATTAATTTATGCCTGCCTTTCATGCCTCTCCCTGAGCCTTCCTCGATTACGAGGTGGGAATCTAGACCAACAGGTAGTTCCACGGCAGCGTTGAGTACAATGTCGGTCAAAGTGGCCTGCGAATGTAATTCAATGACCAGATTCGTGTATATGGTAAACCAGATCCGTTACGTCTGTATCGAAACTGAGGTTCCATCAAGGCTGCAGATCGGCGGCAGTTGGGGCAATGCTTGATCTATCTCAACGAGACATGACTCGATCCAGCCATCGGGTGCTGAGAATTCGTTTCAGAATTCCCGCAATCCAGGTCGGTGTTGTTACATAGTAGCGCGGCCGTGGCCGGGTGCTCTCCAGTGCATGGATCAGCTTGTCAGTGACGGCGGCGGGGGCGAGCTCGAAGCGGTCTTTCTTCAGTTTTGGCTCATAGAGTCGAGGGCGCAGAATGCTTTCGTAGTCAGCGCGACGTGCAGAATCCTGCCAATTGATCCAGCGTTCGAAATGCGGTATGGAATTTTGACGGATGTTGGTTCCGATAGGGCCAGGCTCTATCAGGACAACATGAATTGGCGTATGACGCATCTCGATTCTCAGGGTGTCGCTCAGACCTTCCATTGCAAACTTACTGGCAACGTAGGCGCCGCGAAACGGCAAGGCGGCAAAACCCAGTACTGATGAGCAGTTGATAATACGACCATGGCCCTGTGAACGCATTGAGGGAAGCAGTGCATTGATCAATTCGAACTGGCCGAACACATTAGTCTCGAATAGAGTCTGCAAGGCATTGCGCGGCAGGTCTTCCACCAGTCCGGGTATGGCATAGGCACCATTGTTGAACAGAGCGTCCAGTTTTCCACCTGTCAGCTCCAGTGCTTGTCTGGCCGCAGCCTGAACACTTTCGCTGCTGGCATAGTCCAGGACAAAGGACTCCAGACCTTCCTGCTGCAGTCGCTCACAGTCTGCGGCTTGCCGACAGGTCGCCAGGACACGCCAGCCTCGTGCGTGCAGAGTTCTTGCCGCATCAAGCCCGATGCCGGACGAGCAGCCGGTGATCAATATTGAACGTTGTGTCATGGCAAGGCTTCAGCTGAATAGCAAGGAAGGGATGAACAGAGAAATCTCAGGCACATAGGTGATGATCATCAGGACGACAAGATTTACCAGTACAAACGGCCAGACGCCACTGATGATTGTTGCTACCGGTTTGTTCAGGGTAGAGGAGGCCACGAAAATATCCAGACCGAACGGCGGCGTAATCATGCCCAGACCGATATTCAGAGTGACGATCATGCCGAAGTGTACCGGGTCCACCCCCAAGGAGCTTGCGACCGGAAACAGAGGTGGCACCAGAATCAACAGGGCGGAGTTGGGGTCAATGAACATGCCGGCAATCAGAAAGCACAGATTGACTGCCAGCAGGAATACAACCGGCCCGGCATCCATAGCGACCAGCAAGCTGCTGATGTGCTGGGGTACCTGAGCCAGAGTCACGAAAAACGACAGTATCCCGCCCATGGCCAGCAGGATGAAGATGATGGCAGTCGAAAGTGCGCTGGCTTCAGTGATACGAAACAGCTGTTTCAGGCTGAGGTTGCGGTAGACGAAAGCCTCTATTACGATGGCATAGACCACACTGACTGCGGCTGCCTCTGTTGGCGTGAACAAGCCCGAATAAATGCCGGCAATAATGATCACTGGCATGCCCAGTGCCCAGGTTGCTGATCGCAGAGCCGCCAGTCGTTCTGCCCCTGTTGCTCGCAGGCTGGAGGCCAGGCCGTTGCGTCGGGCTTCCCAGGACACCAGAAGCGCAAAGGCTATGCCCAATACCACTCCTATAGCCAGTCCGCCTGCAAACAGCCTTGCAATGGAGGTGCCGGTCATCCAGCCGTAGATGATGAAGGTAATGGAAGGCGGAATGAGCAAGGCTGTCTCGGCACTGGCCACCACCAACCCGAGGCTGAAGCGTTCGGAAAAACCACTGGCCCGCATTTCCGGATAGACCATGCGTCCCATGGCTGCAACTGTGGCAGGGGCAGAGCCGGATACAGAGCCAAAGGCCATCGAACCGCCGATAACCGTATGCCCCATGCCGCCGCGTGAATGGCCGATCAGGGTTTTTACCAGATGAATGAGACGGCTGGCGATCTGTCCTGAGCCCATCAGCTCTGCAGCCAGTATGAAAAACGGGATGGCGAGCAGGGTCGAATGATTGATGCCACCCACCATCTTCTGAATGATGGCGACATCGGGCATGCTTGCGTAGAACAGGGTTTTGCTGGCAAGAGCGGGTATCAGCAAGACGAGAAACATCTCGAATCCCAGTACCAGTAGTGCCAGAGCCAGCAGTATGACCAGAACTATCATGGAGTCGGTGTTGTAGTTGAAGCGGATGTCATTGCTGATTCATCCGTGATACGGCGATTGGATACCCCCAGCAGGCTGAGTAGATAACGCAAGGCCAGAATGAAAAAGCCTGCCAGTGGCGCGCTGTATATCCAGCCCATCGGTATATCCAGAGTCGGACTGCGCTGGCCTGTGGCCAGTACAAACACGACCAGTTTCCATGAAAGGTAGGCCATGTATAGCGAAGCCAGCAGACCGATCAAGTCAATAAGTCGATACAAGGCCGTACGCAGAGGGAGGGGCAGTTTGTCACGCATACTGTCGATGCTGACATGCCTGCCGCGCTCCAGGGCAAGTCCAAGACCGCCGAATACCAGAAAGAGGTTCAGCAGGCGGACTGCCTCTTCAGTCCATGCCAGATCACTGGCAAACTGAGGTGCCAGCGTACGCACCACAATGTTGGCAAAGAACAGTGCAACCATGGTCAGAAAAACACTGACCAGGAAGCCTCGTTCAAGGGTGCGCAGTAATGACAGCGGGTTCACCGATGATTGATCACTGTGATTTTTCTGATCATTTACAGTGCGTCGTAAGCGCTGTCGTAAACATCCATAAGAGCCTTGCCATCCTCGCCCGCACGATCGATATAGGCTGCACGAGCCTTGTCGAACATCAGGCCACGCAAAGTGCTTCGTTCTTCTTCGCTGATCTTGCGCACTGAGATATCGCTCTGGCTGATGTCATCCAGAGCCGCTTTGACGGCCTGCGCCTTGTGAGCGGTGAGTGCGGGGACAACCGTGTGGAAAGCATCAGTGATGATCGCCTGATTCTGGGCTCCTATGCTGTCCCACCAGCCCGGATTGAACAGGACCACATCTTCCATGGCACCGTGACCCGATAGCACCAGATATTTCTGTACTTCGAAGAATTTCATGCGCTGGATAGTATCCAGTGGATTTTCCTGACCGTCGACGACGCCTGTTTGCAAGGAGGTGTAGAGCTCACTGAAAGGCAGAGCAATGGCACTGGCTCCCAGAGCATCGAACTGTTCGATGAGGATTTTGGAATCCATGACGCGAAACTTCTGTCCACCGAATGCGGCAATATTGTCCAGCGATTTGTTGGAGGTAAAGTGCTTGCGGCCATTTGGCCACAAGGCGATGGCTTTCACACCTTTGGCATCAAAAGAGTGCAGCAATGCTTCGCCGAAAGGCCCATCTCGCAGGGATTGTGCGGCCAGCTCGTCGGATGGCAGCAGGAAGGGAATATCGAGAATGGAGACAGTGGAATTGAAGCCACCCAGAAATGCTGCTGGTGAGACAGTGGCTTCCAGTGTGCCTAGTTGCACGCCTTCGGTCATCTCTCTCTGTCCGCCCAGTTGTCCTTGAGGGAACAGCTGAAATTCCACGGCACCGTCACTTTTCTGGGCAACGATGGCGGCGACTTTTTCCAGATAGACATGGCGGGACTGCTGATCGGATTCCAGGTGTCCGATACGTGCTGTGAATTCAGCAGCCATCACACTGCCGGAAAGCTGTGCACTCAGCATGAAAAAAGCGAGCGTAGCCAATGGCTTGCGGATAAATTTCCGTCGTGAAGTCATGTTTCGAATTTCCGAATGAGAGAAGGCGCAGAGGTAGACCGGCCAGAATAATGCGCTGGCGGTCTACCCAGGGTGCCTCAACCTAAACAGAGTGACGGAATTTTTCAAGTGGCTTGTGCGGTGCTCGGGGGCAGACTTGCCGCATGATTCAGCTCATCTGTCATTTGTCGGTCACGATCAGCTTTAGATGTTGAAAAGCCTGCCAGTAGCTGGTAGGCGACCGGCGTGAGGAACAATGTGAAGAAGGTCGCAATCCCCAGACCACCCACAATGACCCAGCCTAATGCTTCGCGGGCTTCGGCTCCTGCACCTGAAGCCAATACCAAGGGCACGCCGCCGAGCACGGTCGAGAACAGCGTCATGGTGACGGGCCGCAGGCGAATAGTGGCGGCTTCCAGAGCGGCCTGTTTGACGCTCATGCCCGAGTCGCGCAGCTGATTGGCGAACTCGACAATCAGAATGCCGTTCTTGGCCATGATGCCCACCAGCAATACAAGTCCGATCTGACTGTAGACATTGAGACTGGTGCCGGTCAGGTACAAAGCGAACACGGCACTGGCCAGACCAAATGGCACGGTGAACATGATGATCAGACTACTGACGAAACTTTCAAATTGTGCCGCGAGCACCAGAAAAACGATGATGATCGCAAAACCGAAAGTCAGGACCAGGCCGCTTGAGGTCTCATTCAAGGTGGCAGCTTCCGCCAATGGCATCAGGCGCATGTCGTCACTGAGCAGCGGCTGGGCCAGTCTATCCAGCTCCTGCATGGCGCTTCGCAGCGGGAACTCGGGTGTCAGTCCAGCGGTTATGGTAACTGAGCGCGAGCGTGATTCACGCGGTAGGGAAGGGGCTATTGCCGACTCTGTGAGAGTGGCTATAGTGGACATCGGTACAATACGGCCGTCCGAGGTTTTAAGAAACAGGTTGGCAAGATCAGTCGGGTCGTTGACGGGTTGAGTGGTGGACAGTAGTTTTACTGCCACGGCACGATCTTCTATGAAAACATCACCAATCTCGCGTCCATCCAGTACCGATTGCATGGCTGAGGCCAGACCATCGATAGGAATGCCCAGATCGGCTGCCCGTTCCCGATCGATGCTGATGGACAACTGAGCCTGGTTGGTCTCGTAATCCAGCTCCACCCGGCCAAAGCGCGGATCCTGTTCCAGGCGTTGCACTATCTGATCAGCCTTGTCTGCCAACGTGCCGTAGTTGTTACCCGCCAGTGCGACCTTCAAACCTGAACCTGCACCCCGGATACCCAGACTGTTTGGCTGAATGGCGAAGGCACGGACGCTGGGGATTGCCCTCAGCCCCTTGTTTATTTCATCAACGATTTCCTGTTGCGAACGCTCGCGCTCATCCCAAGGTGCCAGAGTGACAACCATGAAGCCACTGTTGCTACTGCCGCCTCGACCGGCAATGGAAAAGACGTTTTCAGCTTCGCCCTTGTCCACCAGAGGTTGGACGATGGCTTCTATCTTGCGGATCTGAGCAGCGGTATAGTCCAGGCTGACACCTTGCGGTGCCGAGATTCTGAGCAAGGCAACAGAGCGATCTTCTCTGGGCACCAGCTCCTCGGGAACAGAGGCCAGAGTGAACCATGCCAGAGTGCCGATCAGTAGACTGAGGGCCACCACCAGAAGCGGGAAGCGCAAGCACTGCACCAGAATGGCCTTGTAGAGATTGGCGCAAAACAGACCAAATCGTCGTACCGGATTCCGTGGCCCGGACAATGCGGAATTGTTGTCTTTAGCCTTGCGCGAGTCCTTTAATAATTTGGATGCCAGCATAGGGCAGAGTGTCAATGCCACCAGCGATGAAATCGTAACGGCAATGGCGAGCACGAAACCGAACTCACGGAACAGGCCGCCTGCGGTACCGGGCAGAAAAGACAAGGGAATGAAGACGGCAGCCAGCACCGCTGTGGTGGTGATGACCGCAAAGAATACCTGGCGGGTGCCGATAACGGCCGCAGCCTTGGGGCCCGCGCCATCATTACGCCGGTTGACGATATTCTCCAAAACGACGATGGCATCGTCCACCACCATGCCGGTTGCCAGCAGCAGCGCGAGCAGCGTGAGTATGTTTATCGAGAAGCCGGCTAGCCAGATACCCCCCACGGTACCGATCAGGGCAACCGGTAAGGTGATGGCCGGAATCAAGGTCGCGCGCCAGTTGAGAAGGAACAGATAGATGATGGAGATGACAATGGCGATGGCCAGCGCCATAGAGAGCAGCACCTCCTTGATGGAGCCTCGAATGAACACCGCATCGTCACTGGTTACCCGGATATCCATGCCTTCCGGCAATGTGGTATTGAGGCGCTCTGTCAGGGCGTGAATATCGCTGGAGATCTCCAGTGTGTTGGAGCCAGCCTGGCGGATGATGCCCATGCCGATGCCCGTCCGTCCATTGGCCCGCAACGAACTGCTGCCAACATCAGCGCCTAGAGTCACGGTTGCAATATCACCGATGCGGGTACGTTCGTCGATCAGTACCATCTGGAACTGCTCGGCCGTCTGGATGGTCGCACTGGCTCGCACGGACAGATCCTGAGTATCACTTGACAGAGAGCCTGCCGGGGTATCGAAAGCGGCGTCGGACAGTGTGTTGGCCAGATCGGCAATACTCAGACCTCGACTTGCCAGCTTGGACTGATCGACATCGATGCGAAACACCTGTTCGCGATCGCCATAGACTTGCACATCGGCTACGCCGTTGATGGCGGTGAAATTGTCGACGATCTGGTTCTCGACAATGATTGTCATTTCCTCAGCGGACAGATGATCTGAAGTGACGGCCAGTCGAATGACCGCCTCAGCATCACTGTCGGCTTTGACGATCCGGGGGTCATCGATATCATCAGGCAGGTCTCGTGAGACGCGAGCTATGGCATCTCTCATGTCGGAGGCTGCGACATCCAGATTTACCGATTCCTGAAAGTCCACTGTGACTCGGCTGCTGCCAAAGGAGGAGGAGGAGGAAATGGATTTAACGCCGGCAACCCGTCCTGCAGCCGATTCGATAACAGCCGTTATTTCCCGATCCACCGTTTCGGGGGCTGCACCGGTATAGGTTGTGGAGATACTGATAACCGGGCTGTCTACTGCCGGCAGCTCCCGAATTTCCACCCCGACAATAGCGGCCAGGCCCGCAACGATAATCAGCAGACTGAGCACCGTGGCCAGTACCGGTCGGCGCACGAACAGGGCGGTTATGTCGTCTTTCTCTGCTCCATTGTCAGCCACTTGATTCTGTGTCGGGCTGTTCATGGTCTGGCAGCTGTGGTTGAAGCCTCGCTTTCGATCTCAGGCTTCTTGCGCTCGTCTGGTGGCCTCTTGCCGGCACCGCCTTGAACGCGTACCTCGGCCCCGGCTCTGAGTGATAAAAGACCTTCAGTAATCACTTGATCTCCGGCGACCAGTTCACTGGCTACCAGCACAGACTCGGGGTTACGCTGAATGATCTGAACCGGCATACGCTCAACCTTGTTATCAACCAGGCGCCAGACAAACGAGCCTGTTGAGTCCCACTGCACCGCGAGTGGATCAACGGCTGGATAGTTCTGGCCTGCAAAGTTCAGCGTCAGATTGAACGACATGCCTGGTCGCAGACTATCGTTCTGATTATCCAGCTGTGCCTCTATGGGCAGGGTACGACTGTCGCTCTCAACCCGGCTACCGATTGCGGTGATGAGTCCGGCATGGTTACGTGAAGGGTTGGCCTGAGCGGTCGCTCTGACTTCCTGCCCAACCGCGATCTGACTTGCAAAGCGTTCAGGAACCCAGAATTCGACAATGATCGTTGAGCGATCATCAATGGTCACGATTTCAGACTGGGTGGTGACATAGTTACCCGAATCGACTGTTGTCAATCCGACGATACCTGCAATCGGTGCCTTGATGCTGCGACGGGCCAACGTCAGTTCGGCTTCGCGCAGGGCCAGTTCAGCATCGGCCAGGTCGGCACGCGTGCGAATCAGTTCTGCCTCTGTCGTCGTTCTCGTACGGTACAGTTTGGCTAATCGAGCTTCATCCACGGCTGCATTTTCAGCGGTGCGGGCGGCACGGTCTCGGGCTATCAGTTGTACATCATCGTCAAGGAGTGCCAGTACGTCGTTCTTTGCAACCCGTTGTCCGGATCTGACCAGAATATCGGTCAGCAGTCCGCCGGATAATGGGACCACGCTGACTGAGGCCAGTGCCTTACCATTGCCTATGGCCTGTAGACGATCATTGATGGTTGCATTGACAACTGGGCGAGCCACTACCAATGCAGCGGGTGGAGCGCCTCTGCCAGTGGCACCGCCTCGACCTTGCGCCGCAGAGTCTGCGCCCGCTTGTGGTGCGTTACCGGCGTCTGCTACGTTATCTGACTGTTGCCACCAGATAAAGCCTGCCGCAATCAGCAAGGCTGCCATGCCGCCCAGTTTCCAAGACTTCATATTGATCGAAACTCTTACGTTGTCAAATACGTTGATAAAGGCCTGGTCATATTAACGGCCAGGCGAACATATTCTGCAAAATACCGCGTTTAGAAAAAGGGTCCTGCAACTGATGTCGTGCCTGGGCAATTAGACCGGGGTTTTAGCAGAAGTTTCCTATACCCATGTCCGTTTGCGCGCACAGACACAGACTGATACGAAACGAGAATACCACTAGCGTCAGGTGGGGATTTTTTTGTCGCGTCACGGCTTGTAACGACTTGTAACAACGCAGGTTTGCGCGCAGCACACACTCTGGTAGAGACCAGGCTGTAGTTGTTTGATGGATATGCAACAACGGACTTTGCCGGAGTCGGAGACAAGGAGTCGATCGGTTCCTGATGACGATGATCAGACTGGGGTTTGTCGAATACGGTGCAGCAGGGAGGATTCGGATGAATCAGCCGTGGTGAGTGGTCAGCGCATGTTCTGAAAAGTCTTGCTCTACCGCCACCGGTAATGGTGGCGGCAGCTAGTCAATGGATAGTGCAACAATCAATATTGCCTATCCGATTGGTCTGTTGGTTCAACCGTACCAGGGGCCACGCATCACTTTGATGTCGGCGTTTGCCGCATTTACCAGCTTTTCGAAAGCGTCAATATCGCTGCCCTTGTAATGATAAGGGTAGACCGCTGCGGGGGCAAAATCAGCCACGCCCTCGGCGGCCTGTTCCACACCCATGGTGTAGGGCAGGTTCATTGGCACGAATGCCAGTTGAATATCGCTCAAGCCTCGCATCTCTGGTGTTGCTTCGGTATCTGCGGCAATATAGACGCGCATGCCGTCCACGGTCAGTAGATAGCCGTTGTCACGACCCTTGGGATGATACTTCAGGCGTTCTTCCGTCAGATTGTATGCAGGAATTGCTTCGATACCCACCTTCAGAATTTCAGTCGAATCACCATTGCCAATAGCGCTGGCACGTTCTTTCAGCTCGCCGGGCAACATCTCCAGTACCGCAGGATTGGTCAGCAATTGTGTGTTCTCGCCCATTAGAGCGTTGAGGGTATCGACATCATAATGATCACTGTGCTCATGGGTAATCAGGATCAAATCAGCCGCGGGCAGCTGTGAATACAGCTCAGCGCCACCCACCGGATCGTTATAGATTACGCCGCCAGGTGTTTGCAGAACAAATGAGGCGTGGGATACGGGGTGCACTGATACAGAGCCATTCGCAGTGTTGAAGGTGTCTGCAGCTGCATCCTGTGCGAAAACCATGCGCGAGAGAGGGGAGGCGGCATAAAGCCCGCCCAAGGTCGTCATGCCGATCTTCAGTGCATTTCTTCGACTGATACTCATTTTTCTGATCCTGTTATTCAATTCAAGACTGGAGTGTGACACTTGCCTGTGCTTATACGTTCACTTTGAAAATCAGACTTCAACTGTCGCAGGGTCGCAGGGTCGCAGGGTCGTATGTTTGTCTGTTCTATTTGATGGTGAGGCCTCTTGGCGTATTGCACAGACACTCAACACCCGTGTCTGTAATAAGAATAGGCTCTGTTACCTCGACCCCACCATCGTCGAGCCAGAGTGCCGGCATGAAATGAAATGTCATGCCAGCTTGCAGGATGCTCTGGTCATCTCGTCGAAATGACATGGTGCGCTCACCCCAGTCGGGCGGATAGGATAGTCCGATGGAGTAGCCGCAGCGGCTGTCTTTTTCAAATCCTAGCTGGTTCAGTTTCTGATTGAAGGCATTGGCAATATCCTCGCAGCGATTGCCGGGTTTTGCCTGAGTCAGTCCTGCTTCGACAGCTTCCATGACCGCATTTTCTGCCACCTTGTATTTATCCGGCGGTTCACCCAGAAACAGGGTGCGAGATTGTGGACAGTGATAACGTCGATAGACGCCGGCGATTTCGAAAAATGTACATTCTCCCTTTTTCAGCGGGCTGTCATCCCAGGTGAGATGGGGGGCGGTGGCATCCATGCCAGAAGGGGTCAGAGGGACAATGGAAGGGTAATCCCCCCAGCAGTCATCAACACCGGTGATGGCAGCAGCATAGATCGAGGCAACCAGCTCATTCTTGCGCAGTCCGGGCTCAGCCCTTTCCACAATGGTTCTGTGCATGTGTTCGACAATACGGGCAGCCTTTCTCATGCAGTCGATTTCGGCCGGGCTTTTGATGGCACGTTGCCAGTTGACCAGACCGGTAGCGTCGATGAAGTTGTTCGTTGGCAGTGCGTGGGTAAGGCTTGCGTGGGCGGCTGCTGAATAGTAGTAATTGTCCATTTCCACGGCAATATTGCCAGCGGCCAAGCCCCTTTCATTCAGCAGGGCGGCCAGCGTCTCCATAGGGTGTTTCTGAGGATTCTGGACATAGGTATCATCGTAACCGACAACATTGTCGTCCGCCATGATGACGGTCCGAAGTGCACCTAGTGCATCCATGGCTCGTCCCCACCAGATGGGTTCGTGCAAGTGGGTGATTATGACTGCCTGATGGACATAGAAAGACCAGCCATCGTAGCCGGTCAGCCAGGCCATATTTGAGGGGTCCGTGACGATGAGTACATCGATGTCACGCTCTTGCATGGCTCGCCTTGTTCCGGCGAGCCGTGCCTTGTATTCCTCTGCGCTGAAATAGGCCATTGAGTACCTCCGTTGGTGGCAATGCCCTTGGCCAGGCTTGGTCTCAGCTAGCGGGACAGCGCCCGGTCTGTCAGTTAGGAGTCAGTCCGCGTAATCGTTCCGAACGTCGACGCAGCATCTCCAGAATGGTCAGTAGTACGATCGAGACACCCACCATAATGGTGGCAACAGCCAGAATCGTGGGTGAGATCTGTTCACGCAGTCCGATGAACATCTGCCACGGTAGTGTCTTCTGTCCGGCAGAACCCAGAAACAGTACGACGACCACTTCATCGAAAGAGGTGATGAAAGCAAACAGGGCACCTGATACGACACCCGGAATGATCAGTGGCATCTGGACCTTGAAGAAGGTCGTGACAGGGTCTGCCCCCATGCTTGCGGCTGCTCTGACTAGAGATCGGTCAAATCCCACCAGCGTTGCAGTCACCGTAATGATGACAAACGGGGTGCCCAGTACGGCATGCGCCAGCACCACTCCCAGATAAGTTCCTTGCAGGCCAATACGGGAATAGAAAAAGTACATGCCAGCGGCCGATATGATCAATGGGACGATCATGGGCGAGATGAGAATGGCCATGATGGCCCGTCGGAAAGGCACATGACTCTGCGACAGACCGATGGCCGCCAGGGTCCCCAGCACCGTGGAGATGATGGTCGCCGCGGGGGCAATCATGAAGGAGTTCTTCAGGGCTTGCTGCCAGTCAGCATTGGTAAAGAAATCCCGATAGTGCTTGAGTGAATATCCGGCAGGATCAAAGGACAGCATTTCTGGTGTAAAGGTGAAGAAATTCTGCGAGTTGAACGACAGCGGAATGATGGTCAGAATCGGCGCGATAAGAAAGAACAGAATGAAACCGCAGATGACATAGCGGAACGTGTAGTGCCAGATACGTTGTCCCGTGGAGGCGTAGGATGGTAGAGCGCTCATAAGTAATTACCCCAGCTTCACGTTGTCGATGCCTACGATGCGATCATAGGTCCAATAAAGAGCCATCACCAGCACAAGCAGTATTGAACCCAGCGCCGCTGCCAGACCCCAGTTCAGAGAAGAACTGATGTGGTAGGCAATACGGTTGGAGATAAAGACCCCTTTGGTTCCACCAACCAGCTCTGGCGTAATGTAATAACCAATCGAGAGGATGAACACCAGTATGGAACCTGCGCCGATGCCTGGGACCGTATTTGGAAAGTAGATGCGCCAGAAGGCCATTGAGTCACTGGCACCCATTGATCTGGCTGCCCTCATGTAGGTGGGTGAAATGGTTTTCATGACCGAGAACAAGGGCAGGATCATGAAAGGCAGCAGAATATGTGTCATCGCAATGATGGTACCGGTCATGTTGTTGATCATGACCAGCCTGCCAGCGTCCGAAATAATGCCAGCCCAGACGAGCAGGTCATTGATGACGCCCTGTTGCTGGAGCAAAACTTTCCAGGCGCTTGTACGTACCAGCAATGAGGTCCAGAAGGGCAGCAGGACGAGAATCAGAACCATGTTCGAGGCTTTGACAGACAGGTTGGCCAGTAGATAGGCAACCGGATAGCCCAGCAGAATGCAACTGAAGGTGATGGCCATACTGAGAAAGATGGTGCGAACGAACAGGGTCAGATAGATGCGTTCATTCTCCGGCTTGCTTTCTATACCGGCCTCTGTTCGTTCAGCATCGATCGAGGCGAGAAAATAGCTGTCGACGATGGTGGGTGACAATCTCTTGATGGCCTGCCAGTTATCAAGCTCCAGCCAACCCTTGTCGATATCGGCGAACTGGGTTTTGAAGTCATCGCTGGGAAATGTTGCCAGATTGCCCGGTAGGCCCTCGAACAGGGCGCCAGCCTCTGCGTTATTACCCGAGATGAAAGAGGTGATCTTCGACTCTGGCATAACAGCCAGGTCGTGATACAGAGCCGCGTAGGAAAAGCCGTATGGGATGATAGCTGCCGGATCCGCATCATCACCCTCTTCGGACTTTAGCCAGGCAGCCCAGTTTTTCCAGGATTGGGCCGTGGCGGGAAACTGAGCCGGCCAGGCCTTCATGGCGCGCAGGGTATTCCAGGCTTCAGGTGTTTCCCAGGCGGGGTTGATGGCGACAAAGGCGGATTTGGCCGCTTCATTGTCGAGTTTCTTTATGCGTCGGCCGCTTTTACGAAATACGCTTGAAATGCCGGGCTGGTCGTAGTTCAACCGGCTGCCAAGGCGTGTATGAATTTTCTTTTCCTGAGCCAGCATCATGTCATCTGCCAGTGCAGCGTAGACAGCTTCAGGGGGGAGCTCACCGGTGCCAGAGTCCCAGCTCACCAGGGCGCGGACGGTGCCCGGGATGGTGTCTTCGACAATATTGTTTTCTACCGATCGAAACAGCATGTCGCCAATAGGCATGACAAAGCTGAAAAAAACGAAGAGCAATAGTGGGGCGATCATCAATAGTGCGCGCAATTTCTCGCGGCGTAAAGCGCGAGCCAGGCTACGTTTGAGCGGCTCTCCATTCTTGGTGAGCGTGGCAGACTCGCTGCGGGTCTGTGAGGGTAAAGATGACTGAGTAGATGCGCTCAAGACCGGGGGTTCCTCGTTCCGTATTCGTGAAATGGCTGTTCGAGGTTGAGGCAGATTGCCCGGCGTCTTGTCAGACTCCGGGCAATCTGCGTCAGGCAATGCAGGGGCTAGCTGCAATACCAATCAGATAATGCTAGTTGAAACGCAGTGGATTAGCGCGATAACCATGATTGGAATTTGGCATCCAGATCGTCGCGATTGTCAGCCCACCACTCGTAGTTGTACAGGAATGTATTGGTCGCGTTGGCAGGATCGGTTGGCATATGTGGAGCCATGTCGATTCCCAGATCAGCATGCTTGCCTACGAGTGGAGCTGACGATTGTCGGGCAGGTCCGTAGGAAATGTACTGGGACTGATCGGCCAGACGCTGGGTGTCTGTGGCGAACATGATGTAGTGCAGAGCGCGATTACGGCGCTCGTCACTCAGACCCGCTGGAATGATCCAACCATCCAGATCGAAAACCTGAGCGTCCCACAACATGGCAACGGGCTGCTTCTGCTCTTCAATGACAGAAAAGAGGCGACCATTGTAGGTTGATCCGATGACGGCTTCACCATCAGCGAGCAGCTGTGGTGTTTCAGCACCTGCTGACCACCAGATAACGTCGTCTTTGATGGTTGCCAGCTTGGCCAGTGCCTGTGTCACACCTTCGTCAGTGCTCAGAACGTCATAGACATCTTCTTTGGCAACACCGTCGCAAATCAGTGCCCATTCAACGTTGTTGATTGGACGCTTTTCCAATGCACGTTTGCCGGGGAAGGTGGCTGTGTCGAAAACGTCACAAATATCTTCTGGTGCCTTGTCACCCCAGGCTTCCACATCGGTTCTGTAACCAAAGGTTGTGGAATAGACAATTTGCGGGATGAAACAATCGGAGACCAGCAGGTCGCCGAAATCTTCTGAAGCCGGGGTGCCATCGGGTGCATCTGCCAGCATGGTGTCAGGATCAATTTCCATCGCCAGACCTTCGTCGCATAGTCGGATAGCGTCTGATGCAACAACATCAACCACGTCCCAAGTCACGTTATTGGCTTCGTTCATGGCTCGCAGTTTTGCAACCGCTTCATTGGATGATTCGTCGTTGATGATCTCGACGCCAGTCAATGCAGAGTAAGGCTTGCTATAGGCTTCGATCTGGGAGTTGGAATAAGCTCCACCCCAGGAAACGATGGTCAGAGAATCAACACAGTCTTCACAATCGGGTAGTTCATCGGCTGCCGAAGCGGCCATGGCAACTGCGCTCAGTGCGAAAGCACCGGCGAGTCCAGCAATTAACTTCATGGAGGATCTCCTTTATAGATTCCGTGTAAAGCCTAACATATGAGCGGCATAACTCTGATGAACAGAGCGCACCAATCGAGGGCAAACATAGGACGATTCACTTTGTTTTAGCGCGATTGCAGTGCATTCGACTAAAAAAAGAGAAGGGATACGTAGTTAACAATTATGAACACATGTTAAAAAAGAGTGCTTCGCTCGTTCAGCTGACTGGATCCAATGCCTTTGCATCGACTGCGCTCCAGCCCAGCCGGTATGACTCACCTTCGACGGGGGTGGTGTTACGACCCCCGTTGGGTAATTTGACAATGAACTCATTGTTGCTGGCTACGCTCATCACGATGCGTAAATGGTCACCCAGATAGAGCACCTCCTTGACCACGCCGTTCACGATGTTGTCACGGGCTTCGGATGGTTCCAGTTCGACACGCTCGGGTCGCAGGGACACGGTAGATCGCGAGCCGACACCTTCGATATTGACCGCCTCAGCATGGATTTCAGTGCCGTCATCAAGCAGCAGAGTGCAGCGCTCGCCTTCATGGGCAGTGACTCGGCCTGAGAGTTTGTTGTTCTCTCCGATGAATTGCGCCACGAATGAATTCTGCGGGCTTTCATACAGGGCATCGGGTGAGGAGAGTTGCTGGATGACACCATCCTGAAACACGGCAACGCGGTCGGACATGGTGAGTGCTTCTGTCTGGTCGTGCGTCACATAGACAACGCTGACCCCGAGACTTTCATGAATATGCTTGATCTCGTATTGCATTTGCTCGCGCAGTTGCTTATCCAGAGCCCCGAGAGGTTCATCCATCAGCACCAGATCAGGATCGAACACCAGCGCACGAGCTACCGCAACACGTTGTTGCTGACCGCCGGAGAGCTGCGCTGGGCGCCGATTACCGAAAGCTCCCAATTCAACCATATCCAGCGCACGCTTGACCTTGGCATCTCGTTCACTCTTGCCCATCTTGCGTATCTCCAGCGGAAAAGCAAGATTCTCGGCCACGCTCATATGGGGAAACAGCGCATAGTTCTGGAAGACCATGCCAATGCCACGCTTGCGCGGCGGTACATTATTGATAGGTTTGTCGTTCAGGAAAATCTCGCCATGGGTGGCCGGTTCAAAACCTGCCAGCATCATCAGGCAGGTTGTCTTGCCTGAGCCTGAGGGGCCGAGCATGGTGACGAATTCACCCGGACTGATATCCAGGTTCAGGTCCTTGACAACCAGTACGACACCGTCGTAGCTTTTTTGCACGTGATCGAAACGTACGGCTGCGCCGCGTATGTCGGGTGATGAAGAAGCCTTGGCTGTCGCATTCATGGTATCTGTCAAACCCTTGTTTCGTGTGGACTGCGCAGATAATGCAGTGATGCCAGCAGCGGGTCAAGCGTTCTGCAAAGCGGTGACGATGTCTGACGACTCGAACGCAGATGATTAAAAGAGACTCACGGCTAGTCCGCATTGAGCGCTGCACAATGGTGCGTGGCGCACGTAAATCTGGCAGTCGTGGGAAATTTGCAGCGCGGCTAATTTGAGAGGCCAACGTAGGACTACTGTCAGGTCGTGATACGAACAGGAGCACAGAGCACCACATGAGAGACGCTCAAATTGGCGTGCGGGTATGGTGCTTCTGATCACTTCAAATAATCGATGGCTGTTTGATAAAAGCCGACTATATCAAGGACGGGGACAGGCTAGTTGTATTGTGAGTTTGTAGCGTCGCTCCTGATGACAAATTGACTTAAGTTTGTGCACCTGCCAATCGGGCAGGCACACAGACCGCAAACTCCGCTTATTCGTTCCGACCCTTTATCCGGAGCGTCAGAGTGTGACTGAAAAAGCCTTTATTTCGTGCATCAACGCCACTCCTCTTGCGAGCCGCCGCCAACAAAACCGGACTCGAACCAGTCTGAGGGCAGAGTGTGTACGCCGTTGTTCAGATACCTGTCAGGGTTCTTGCGTCGGCCTCGCATGTTGTTGCGCCGCTTCGGGTGAGATTCGTTCAGAAGCGGGCCCACCTCATCATCGAAATAGTCAGAATCGTAGTTGGAATTTTCGTCGAGAAATTGCTCGACTGGCAGAGTTTTGTATGTTTTTCCCATGTCCATACTCCAAGAAAATGTGCCGGTGCACAATCGTAATATCGGCTCGTGGAGCGCAGGGGTCAAGCACCGGACCGGTGCTGAAAACGACAAAACTTAACTCTGTGCGACGTATCGGGAAAATGCAGGTTCAGTATCAGTGATGAGTAACACTCTTCACTGTACTCAGGGGCTGTTGCCGCAGGCAAATACCGAGATGGTTACATGAAAAAGTTCATGACCAACAGGCTGACAACCAGATATAGCACGGTCATCATGCCGCCTACTCGCATGAAGTCCGCTACGCTGTATCCGCCGGGACCCATGATCAGGGCATTGACCTGGTTGGTCGGAATGAGAAAGGCATTCGAGGTGGAAATGGCGACGGTGAGGGCAAACATGGCCGGATCTGCACCGATGGTGACGGCGATGTTGACTGCCAGAGGCACCAGCAGGACGGTGGCTCCGATGTTGGACATGACCAGCGTGAAAAATGTCGCCAGGCCTGCGATGACGGT
Organism: Granulosicoccus antarcticus IMCC3135; assembly: GCF_002215215.1. Taxonomy (NCBI): domain Bacteria; kingdom Pseudomonadati; phylum Pseudomonadota; class Gammaproteobacteria; order Chromatiales; family Granulosicoccaceae; genus Granulosicoccus; species Granulosicoccus antarcticus. The sequence goes on from NZ_CP018632.1 coordinate 1,654,436, forward strand.
CTGCATGACCCAGATGGGGACGTCACCGATAACCGACAGCAGGTGATTCGCAATCCAGATGGCAGCTCCCGAATGATCGACAGCAATTCCAAGCGGAATGAGACAGGCAAGCAGAAATACCGTCTGCAGGCTAACGGCATCATAGGCCTCGTCTATCGTCAGGACGCCGGACAGGATCATGCCCAGAGCCCCGGCCAGCAAGGATATGGATAGGGTGTTTGTCACCAGAAACAGCGCCAGAGACAAGACGAAGAAAAAGATGGCAGGACGCAGTTTGTTGGTCCGGATATCCTCGTATTTCACATCGGTGGCAACGACCACATCCCGATTGCTCTTGAGCTTGTTCAGATCCTTCCAGCTGGAATGTACAACCAGTGTGTCACCAGCCTGCAGTACGGTGTCACGAAAGCCAGTCTTGATGACATGATCTGCCCGATAGATCTGCAAAATGTTGGCGCCAAAATTGCGCCGTGGCTTGATGTCGCCAATAGCCATGCCGACCAGTGTCGATGCAGGCGGGATAACGACTTCGCCGATACCGCTGTACTGCTGATTGAGAACCTTGGCGAAGCGGTCAGGTTCGCCGCGCAGTGTCCAGTGGTATTCCTTGCAGAAAGCTTCCACTTCCTGCTGGTCGCCCAGTAGACCCAGGCGCGTATTGACCCACACGGTTTCCTCCCGATCGGGGGGGATCTTGACGACATCGCCACTGTAGAGCGCAAGAATGAATGGCGTGTTTTTGTAGGTTTCCTCAATCTGGTGAATGCTGAGACCCACCATCGGACTGTCGACGGTGACCTGTGTTTCGAGCAATTCTCCGCTGATGCCATACAGGCTTTTGAAGTAGTCGTCTGTTCGAGAGGTTCGGTTGGTATCCGGATCATCCTTTGGTAGTACAAAACGACCGGCCAGCACGAAATACAACAAGCCGGTGATGCTCAATGCAATGCCGATGGGTAATACCGAAAACAGCCCGAAGGCGGCCATCTGTTGATCGGCCGGTAGTTGTCTGTTGGATGAGAGCAGTAGATCGTTGAGCAGAATCAACGGGCTGGAGCCGATCATGGTGGCTGTACCGCCAAGAATGATGCAGAAGCCAACAGGCATCAGCAAGCGGCTCATCGGTATGCCGGTACGGGTGGATACGCGACTGACCACTGGCAGGAAGAGGGCTGCCACGCCAATGTTCTGCATGAAGCTTGATGCCAGGGCTGCGATACCGGACATCAGGGGGCTGATACGGCGTTCCTCTTTGCCACCGATCTGTAGTATCAGTTGTGCCAGTTTGCCCATCAGGCCGGTCTTGTCCAGACCTTTGCCGATGATCATTACCCCGATGATGGAAATGACGGCGTTACTGGAAAAACCGGAAAAGAGCTCACTCAGATCCAGAATGGGATCGAGCCCTGGCACTTGGGAGACCAGGCCGAGCGTGACCATGATGATCAGGGCGGCGACATCGACGCGCACTACCGAGAATGCAAACAGATAGACCGTCGCGGCGAGCAGGAACAGCACAATTGCCATTTCCGCCGTTAGGACTACCGTATCGATCATGGTGGATGATTTAATCCAGATTCTAGTAAGCAGCAAGTGAAACGACCTGCGACGTCATCATCCCGGTGACTAGTTCACCGCGGGTGATCTGTTATCCAGACAAGTAACGAGCCAACCGGGGTATCCCCGTTGCTTTGCATGTCAGAGTCTGATAGTGGTCTATAGTCTACTGATTCAGCGTGCTTTTCGGCGTAGACAAACGTGTCCAGATAAACAATCCCGAGTGTACCAGCACGATCAGGCCGTTTGAGTGGCATCAATGGCGGTAATTACTTTAATTCAAACTATTGTTCTGGCAAATTCTGCTTGACGCAGACGCACCATCATAATTGATCACAATTCAACCCGTATTCAACTCTAAGCTCCGTTCACAATTGTCGTTTAATGAGCAGGACAAACAGGAGCCTTTCGATTCCAGATATGAAAATACAACTTTCCAGTACGCTCCCCTTTACTCCAGTACAGCTGGACTCGCGCCATGCAGTGCCGCGTCGTGCTGTTGGTCAGCTGCATGGTTCAGACGGTACAAGAGAGTATCAGACGGCGGTATACGAATTTCGTCACGGTGAGCAAGATCAGATTCACTACCAGATTGATCCTCAAGAGCGAGTTTATCTGGATGAAAAAGCTGACAAAAGTGCTGCCTCATCAAGCCAGACGGTAGCGGCGGCGCTGGAGTGGGTTTCAGATGACGAATCACTCACTTACAAGCCTTATGCCTTTCTTGTCATGAACGCGATGAGCAAGCTGGTGGGAGCCTGGGACGGTGTCGTCTACCAGACGCCCAGTGGTGAGCGACTGCACGATACGCTCGGCGATGCGACTCTGCAGGTGGTGGATGCTTGCGTCTGTAATGAGTCAGGCCTATGGGCACAAGTCAATATGACTGCAGAAGAGGCGGGTAGTCCCGTGGGTTCCGATGCTGTGATATCGCGCCAGTCGGGCTGGGTGCCATTGCACGCTGCGGTCAACTGACGCGTTACTTGTTTCTGATAGATACAGATACAAATATTTAAGACAGAACTTACTTGGCGGCAATTACCATGATTTCCACCTGGAATTCAGGAGTTGCCAGTCGGGGAGACTCTACACAGGCACGGGCAGGGACGTTGGCAGGGTCAACCCAGGCATCCCACACTGCATTCATGTCGGCAAAGTCATCCATGCTGCACAGCCAGATCGTGGCGCTGATCAGTTTGGATTTGTCGGTACCTGCCTTGGCCAGCAACTCGTCAATCTGGGCGAGTATGCCGCTTGTTTGAGCGGTAACTGATTCGCCTTTTGCTACCTGACCTGCCAGGTAGACGGTGTCGCCATTAATGACGATCTGACTCATACGCTGGTTGGAATCCATCCGGGTAATGCTCATTGGCTTTAAAGCTTCCTGTTGTGGTTGAAAGAGTCGTGCAGGTCTGATGATACACCTGAGTATCGGCTTGGCGCCGCACAACGCAGGCCCGTTTTACACGGCACAGGAGAACCTGCTGAGCTTCGCTCAGGCGACAGCTGAGAACATGCTGCCCGGTCGGGCCTTGATCTTCAGGGTCTTGAATGCCAGCCCGATACTGAACGTGGTGCTGCCAGTTGCGGGTTTGCAATATCGCACCTCACAAATGGCCTTGAGTGCATCGGTATCAATCAGCACCATGGTGTTGGGGCTCAGAGCGTTGCCGCATTCTATGGCACAACCTGCCAATGACAAATCCTGGAGACGAGCTTCTGAATGTGACTCCATTGGCCACTGAGTCCAGAGCCTGAGCGCGGCGTCGTGTTCGTGCCGGTAGATGCGTCGCAACTCCTCCGTGGTGGAGCTTCCCAGCTGTTCAATCAGTGCTGTGGGAGCCGTGCACTGAGCGCACTGATCATCTGAGCTATAGCGTTGCAGGGCCCGAGGGTTTGTCGAAAAAGTTGCCTTGCAGAATAAACAATGCGGACGCGTGGGCAGATTCGTTTGGGCAACAACAGGATCAGGCGCAGATTCTTGTTCTGGCTCAGGATCTTGCTTGTCTGGCTCGGGGGGAGGTGCCTTGTGAGGTTTGTGGGTATTGGGTCTGCCTCCGGCAGAGGCGGAAGAGTCCGAGGTCCTCGGAGGGGCTTTTTGAGCCTGTCGTGCGGCGTTCTCATCGCGCTCCCGGGCAGCCGCCTGTTTCGCTGACTGCTCCGCACGCAGGCTGAAGGCCTTCAGATCGCTGTCGTAGCGTGCCCGTTTTGCCGGGTTGCACAGTACGTCGACTGCCTCATTCAGCAGTTGGGCTTGTGCCGGATCACCTCCCAGGTCGGGATGGTGTCGCAGTTTCTGCATCATTGCACGGTAGCTTGCCTTGATCACCGGCGCAGGTGCGTCGGGCATGACGTGCAGGAGCTGATAATAATCGGGAGGCATGTTCACAAACAGTTAACGGCTTGGACCAGCGCCTGCTGAAGTGTCTCTGCCTGACAGGCGACGGCGTTTAGAGTAATACTTGCCGCTGTCCGCATTACATAAACAAACCGGGAGTCAGTATTCAATGAGTCTGCACAATAGCAATGAGCTGACGAAAGATTTTCACGAGAAGGTAGCTATCGTGACAGGGGGCGCCATGGGTATTGGTCGAGCTTGTGCTGAAGGTTTCATTGCACGAGGCGGTTCCGTGCTCATCGCTGATATAGACATCGAGGCGGGCGAAGCTACGGCCAACGAACTGGGCGAGCGTGCCATTTTTGCGCAGACCGATGTCTGTGACATGCAGGCTGTCACCGCCATGGCAGAGCTTGCCGTCACACGCTTTGGTGGCATCGATATTCTGGTGAACAACGCAGGTCAGGCGCTCAAGGGTGTGGTTGACGAAATCACCGAGGAGCACTGGACTCGTGTCATTGACATCAATCTCAATGGCTACTGGCGAACCATGAGGGTCTGTATTCCGGAGATGAAAAAACGTGGTGGTGGCTCTATCGTGAACATGTCATCGGTACAGGGGGCATTGGGGTTCAATGGCTATGCGGCCTATGCCTCGGCTAAAGGCGCAATCAACGCGTTGACCTGGCAATCGGCAGTCGATCTTGCACCTCATCAGATACGTGTCAATGCGGTTGCGCCGGGTACCATCATGACGCCTCTGAATGAGAAGCTCTTTGCCTCGATGGATGATCCCAGTGAACTGATCGATAGCTGGAACAAGGCACATCCGTTGGGGCGTTTCGGGCAGGCCGACGAGGTGGCAGAGACGGTTCTGTTTCTGGCGAGCCGACGGGCAAGTTTCATCACCGGAGATGTGGTTCGAGTGGATGGCGGATTGTCCGTCCGCGGCGCTTGAGTCCTGGCGCTATCCAACACTGATAAGCAGGGGTTGTCGCAACACGGGTACGCTGAAGAGGGGCAAATTGTCTCGAGAGCCGGATTTTTCTGGTTTGCAGTGCCCGCATGAGCCGATTTCGGCATCGTTCTGGTGCGAAATAAGGCAAAATTGAGCGTACCCATGAATTACAGGAAACTCCGATGTCCAATAAGTCGAAATCTGTAACATTCGACAACAACCCTGGCCGCAATGCACAAACGTACGGGGTTGCCCGTGAGTTAGGCACTGATCCGGAACTGATTCACGAGCCGTCTATCGGTGTGATTGGCACCAAGGGCGATAGCCAGTGTTATCTCGGAGTGCAGCGTAAGGTGGAAGCTATCCACGATCGTCTGCGCAGCGCGATTGGTCGTGGTGACGGCTTGATGGCGATGCGACTGGTGCAGCCTGAATACACCGTGGCGACCTCTGATGGCATGCGCAATGGCACGCGTGAAATGCGTTACAGCCTGATCGGTCGTGAAGTCACTCATGACACCGTCTGCGAGCACCTGAGTGCCAGCGGACTGGAAGGTACTATTGCTGTTGTTGCTTGCGACAAGCCTCCGGTTGGTACTCTGGCAGCCCTACTTGAGCATGATCGTCCGGCTATCATCATGTCCGATGGCCCCATTCGACCGGGCAGAGATTCGCAAACGGCACAACCGATCGACATCGTTTCGGCCTTCCAGGTTGCTGGTAGCTCCGACATCGACTTCAAGAAACGGATTGCCAAGGAAGCCTGCCCGGGTTACGGCAGTTGCGGTGGCATGTTTACCTACAACACCATGCAGACGTTTATTGGTGTGGTTGGCATGCAGCCTTTGCATATGGTTGCACCGCCATCAGATGATCCACGTCGCTTGCAGGAATTTCCCGCAGAACTGGTCGGCTACCTCCAGGGCATGATTGAACGTGGCGATACTCCGCGTAAAATTGTCAGCCGTGATTCGATCCGCAATGCGGTCATTGTCTCCATGGCAGTGGGTGGTTCCACCAATGTGTTGTTGCATGCACCAGAAATTGCTCGTGCGGCGGGTTTCAAGAGCTTTTCCGATGACATCATGTCGCCTGAGGAATTCAATCACCTGTCGCAGAATGTAGTGCCTGTACTGACCGATGCGCGCCCTTATGGTGCCTATTCCATGGTCGATATCGATGAAAAAGGCGGTGTTCAGGTCATCGTCAAGGCACTGATGGATGCAGGTTTGCTCAATGGCGATACCCTGACTTGTACGGGTGAAACTCTAGCTGAGCAGGTCAAGCGACTCAACACATCAGAGCCTGATGGGGTTGTGGTCTACCCGGTCGAGAAGCCTTACAAAGCGACTGGCGGTCTGCGTGTTCTGGGCGGCAATCTTTCACCTGAATTCAGTGCTGTACTCAAACTGGCAGGTGTTGAGGGTGGTCTGGACGACAACCGGTTTGTCGGCCGAGCGCGCATTTTCAATGGTGAGCAGGACTTGTTGAATGCTCTGGAAGCTGCGCCTGAGAACTTTCAGAACCACGACATGGTGATCGTTCGCTATGAAGGCCCTAGTGGTGCTCCCGGCATGCCGGAAATGCTGGATTCCACTTCAAGGATTACCACGTTGTGCCGCGAGCGTGAAATCGTGGTTGGACTGATGACTGATGCACGATTCTCCGGTGGTTCAGTCGGACTGGTTATCGGTCACGTGGGTCCGGAGGCGGCCTTGGGTGGGCCCATTGCCTTTGTAGAGGATGGCGATGAGATAGTGGTAGATCTGAACAGTAATGAACTCAACTGTACCGAACTGAACGATGCAGCTACGCTGAGTGCTCGCAAAGCGGCCTGGGAGAAGGTGGTTGCCGATAACGGCGGCATGCATCCTCTCTGTGGCGAGGTGAACACTCGTTTGCTGAACCGTATGCGTTTATCAGCTGTGTCCGCAGTCTATGGCGCCGGCATGCACCCGGATCGGGTGTTGTGGGTACCGCAGCCACGAGAAGCTGTGAAAAGTGGTTTCGTACCACACAACAAGTATCGCGAAGGCTCACGTAAGGCATTCTAGATAGAAGCACGAGACAGGGGGCGGCGGTGACGGCCCCCTCTGTTCGTGGAGCCTATGACAGCATCGAGCAGAGAGGCTGTGCAGCAATTGAAAACTCTTGTGGCGTAGTCGCGACATATTCTGTTGTTTTTGTGCAACTCGCTATATACTGTGACTACTCTCTCACTATGACAGTCAAGGTGCATCCATGAAAGGTAATCTATTAGCAGTTGCAGCATTATCGTGCAGCTTAGCTTCAGGAGTGGCACTGGCGCAGGAGCAGTTCACCAGCGAACTCGATGCCAGTCTTCGATTGGGTCTCGGTCTCAATACTGAGCCAGATGCAGAACTCACCTTTGAAAACTACAGCTCTCGTATTCGTTGGAGGGGTGCTGCAGATGCGGGTGAAGGACTGAAAGCCATAAGCTATCTTGAATTCGGTTTTGATCAGGATACGGGCGTCAGTAATACCAGATATGCCTGGCTGGGACTGGAAGGTGATTTCGGTACCATCAAGGGTGGTAAGCAATACCGGGCCTTTTATGATGCCGTTACTGCAGCCGTGGATATTGCCTATTGGGGTAGTTGCTTTACCGAAAATGCTTGTTCACGACAATCATCGGTTCTCAAGTTTTCCAGCCCTGAAACTGAAGACCTCCAATACATGGCCTCTGTCATTCTTGTCCCCAACGATGCGGGCAATGACTTCATCGATGGTCTTGATATAGGTGCCAAGATGCAATCGGGTGACATGACCTTTGGTGCGGGTCTCGCTCTGCTTATCGGCAATGACGCTGACGTTGGCGTTCTGGACGATGATGATTTTTTTGATTTTGGTACAGGCTTTGCCCTTGGTACCAGTGTGACCATGCCAATAAGTGAAGGCACTGCCAGTGCTAGTCTGCAGTACGCCAGTGACGATTATATTCAAGAGTCAGATGACGCAGTTGTGCTCACAGCTACTTACGCGAAAGACCAGATGTACGGACTCGTAGGCTTTAGTAGCGCTGACAACTCACCATTTTACCTCACACTGGGTTATGAAAAGCCGCTTATCGAGAAAAAAGCCTTTGCCTACTTCGAGGTAAGTGCCGTTGACGATGGCGTCGACGAATTCGACGATTTCGGTTTTATCGCCGGTAGAAGTGATCTTGATCTTCAAGTGCGTGCCGTCATGGTATTCAACATGGATCTGCTGAGCATGGCCAAGTAAGACCAGCTCGTCTGATCCTCGTAGGTCCGAACCCCGGTTACGGCAGTGATGCTGTAGCCGGGGTTTTTTCGTTTCAGAGTCTCTTTTTCAGTGAGGCGTATGCCTTGCCCCAACCAGAATGGAATACCAATGTCCAAGCCAACTGTTCTATTGCCAGCCCAGATGCCCGCACTTGTCATTGAGCAGCTTGCCGCGCGCTATGAGCTTGTCGAGTTGGCAACTGCAGAGAATCCGGACAAGGAGTTGAGTGACTGTGCAGATCGAGTCAGAGCGATAGCAACGCAGGGTACCGCTATCGATCGAGCGTTCATGCAAGCTTTGCCAAACCTTCAGATCGTTGCCAATTTTGGTGTTGGTTACGACAAGGTCGATGCGAAAGCGGCGGCGGATCTGGGCATCATTGTGACCAATACCCCTGATGTCCTGAATGCAGAAGTTGCAGATACAACCATCGCCTTGTTGCTGATGACCGTGCGTCAATTGCCGCAGGCAGACCAGCATGTCAGAAAAGGTCTTTGGCCTGCTCAATCCTTCCCTTTGACGCCATCGTCTCTGCAGGGCCGTTCTATCGGAATTGTCGGTATGGGTCGTATCGGTGAGGCAATTGCTCATCGCCTGGAATCGTTCGGTGTTGCCATCTCATATCACGCGCGCAATTGCAGAGATCATCTCTCCTATCCCTATTTCAGCGATATTGTGGCGCTGGCAAGTGCGGTAGACACGCTGGTTGTCATCGTTCCCGGTGGTACAGCTACGCACCATATGATCAATAAGGAGGTGCTGGAAGCACTGGGCAAGAATGGCATTCTGATCAATGTGGCGCGAGGTTCGGTGGTCGATGAGCAGGCTCTGATTCAAGCACTTGAGAACAAGGTTATTTATTCTGCAGGCCTGGATGTGTTTGAAAATGAACCAGCTGTGCCGCAGGCACTGATCGACATGGAGCATGTTGTACTGCTGCCACATGTCGGCTCAGCCAGTGAGCCCACCAGGAACGCCATGAGTCAGCTGGTGGTGGATAATGTCGTTGCGTGGCTGGAGAACGGTACGGCCATTACACCTGTTGCCGAAACCCCGTTGTCAGGAAGCTGACGGCTGAACGCAGCCTGATGTCTGATCAGGGTTTTGCCTGCGCAAGCAATTCGTCAGGTATCGGGATGCCATCCAGCATGTTTGCGGACTTGACTGGTACTCCATAGCTTGATTCGATGGGTATCACACCTGCCCAGTGGTGCAGGGCGATATCCTCTTCATCATCAATCGGATCACCGGTTCTGATTTTTACGGAATACTCATCCAGAGATAATCGAACCAAGGCGGTGCCTTTCAATTCCTTGGTCAGATAGGGCCTGAAATCATTGAGGCTGCCCGGTATCAGTCTGTCCGTGAAGCTATCCAGCAGTGCTGGTTTTTCCTCATCAGTTACCAGCACTCCAGTACCAAAAACAACTGCACTGCGATAATTCATCGAGCAGTGAAATGCGGATCGGGCTTTTACCAGGCCATCGACCCGGCAAGCAGAAACGCACACGCGCTCTCCAGCCGACAAGGCCTTGTAGAGGCGACTTTTCGGGTGCCCGTGTAGGTACAGATGATCGTCGATTCTGGCGATGGCAGTCGGTACTGACTGGGGCCAGTTTTCATGAATGAAGCTGACGTGCCCAATGGGGCAGGCATCCAGAACTGCGTAAAGATCATCGCGCTCGTAGCTTGCCCGGTTCGGTGACTGACGTACTCGTCGCTTGTCACCACGCGGCGGGACGGTCGTATCAATTGTGTTATTGCTCATTAATTCCGATTAAGTGCGTTGGCGGTAACATGGCGAGCAGATTGACATGTTATGGCTCTTTTCATAAGGTACGATCTGGGTAAATGAAAGGAGCCAATAGAATCATGTATGAACAGCTGGGTACAGGCAATGGCTGATGGCCTGTTCACGCCAGAATTACTGGATACTTTGCGCACCGATACGCAGAGTCCATTGCCCCGGGTTCGCCAGCTCTATCTGAATCTCTACAGCGCTATCGAAAGAGGCTTGCTGCCCTACGATGCCAGATTGCCCTCGAGCAGGACGTTATCCGCGCAGCTGGGCCTGGGTCGTAATGCTGTAATCAGTGTCTACGAACAACTAGCCTCGGAAGGCTTGCTCAGTGCCAATGGGCGGCGCGGCACGCGGGTGGCAAGGCATGTTAAACCGCCACCGTCGTATTCTGTAACTGAATGGCCGCGCTCCTTGCGGATTAGTTCAAATCATTCAAGGCTGTCCTCTGGTGGTGAGCTGGCACCGGGTGAGCCGGATGCACAGTTGTTTCCGCATGACATCTGGCGCAAGGCTCAGGCTACGGCGACACGCAAGGCTGCGAACAGGCTCGGTTATCGTGCACAGGCATTGATCGAGACTCGTACATCCATTGCCCGCTATCTGGCCAATTACCGCTCCTTGCAAGTCGATCCGGAACAGATTGTGGTCACCTCAGGTACGCGTCAGAGTCTTGCATTGACGGCAAATCTGTTTGCGGACCCGGGTGATACTGCCTGGGTGGAATGTCCGGGCTATCTGGGTGCGGTGGACGCGTTCAGGCAGTCAGGTCTTCATGTCAGGCCTTGCGGGCTGGATGCTGATGGTCTGATCCTGCCATTGGCCGATGTGCCATTGCCGCGGCTGATTTACCTCACCCCTTGTTTCCAATACCCCATGGGCATGCCGCTGGGGGCTCAACGACGCGAAGCTTTGCTCGATCTGGCACGCCAGAACGACAGCATCATTTTTGAAGATGATTATGACAGTGAATTTCGTGATGATTCACAGCCACGGCCTGCGCTGGCGGCTGAGTCGGCAGGTGCCAGGGTGCTGCACGCCGGTACCTTCTCCAAGCTCTTGTTTCCAGCCATCCGTGTCGGTTGGCTGGTCGTGCCGCCCGAGGCGGTTGCTGATGCTCACCAATGTCTGCGTGTCATTGGTGGTGGTAGCAATACGATTGCACAGGCCGTTGTAGCAGAGTTGCTCGACAATGGATCGATAGCCCGTCATTTGCGGCATGCGCGTCAGATCTATGGGCAGCGTCGACAGGCGTTGATCACGGCGCTGGATGGCTGTGAGCTGTTTGAGCCGATCAATCAGGTGTCCGGTAGTTTGAGTCTGGTGCTGCGACTGTCAGGGCAGGTGCCCATGAAGGAGCTTGTCAGTGCGCTGGACAAGGCTGGTATTGGTGCTCAGCCACTGGAGCATCTGGATTGGCAGCAACCGAGCCTTGAACAATGCAAGGCCATTGTGATTGGATTGGGAAATGTGGATACGATGGCAATACCTGCAACCGTTGCACGCCTGACAACGGCACTGACATCCTTGCCTTGCTCTCCGCGAGCAGTTGTTGCACGATCATGATGCAATTCCTGCTCGCAATAGACGTATCAAGTTGGAGGACTGCTAGTGCTCTGCCAGTTCTTTACCCATGGCTGTAAGCACATCCCAGCAGGCTCCCATCGTGTGGTAATCGGTTTTTCCCAAGGGGGATTTTTTGTTATCGATTGCGGATCCATCCTGGTTGCGGACTCGGAACCAGGCGCCATGAACATGATCCACCATATGGTCCCAGCTCCATTGCCATATCCGGCAATAATCCTCGTGATATCGCTCATCCCCCGTTTGAGCATATAGACGCCAGGCTGCTGCGAAGGTCTCCGACTGTACCCAGAAATATTTCTCTGTTGCGCAGAAACTGCCGTCAGGCGCTACGCCATAAACGATGCCACCGTGTTCAGGGTCCCAGCCTGTTGCCATGGCGCGATCATAGAGCTGTTGCGCCTTGGGTAGCCACAGCTTATTCGGGCGTTCCTTGTCAAGAATCAACAGAAGCTTTGCCCATTCGGTCTGGTGCCCCGGTTGGAAGCCCCATGGCTTGTAACGGTCATTGGGTTTGTCGATATTGAACTCCATATCCACCTGCCAGTTCTGGTCATAGTGCTCCCAGATCTGTCCATCCGATTGTGCTGCCAGATCAATCGCAAATCGCTGTGCCAGCAATTCGGAACGATCCAGAAAGCGCGAATCACCGGTTGCCTGCCAGGCTGCAAGCAATGCCTCGCACATATGCATGTTTGCGTTCTGTCCGCGATAAGGGTCCAGTGTCGTCAGAGATTGATCGCGTTCATCAGTATAGGCAGAAGCGGATTCATCCCAGAAATACTGTTCCATGAATTCATGGATTTCATAGAGTGTCGCAGTTGCGGTTTCAATTCCTGCACGAACGCAGCTGGCCGCAGCCAGCAGGACAAAGGCATGACCGTAGGCCATGACTCGGGTGTCGGTGACTTTTCCACTTTCCAGCAACCAGGCGTAGTGGCCGTTTGATTGCCTGTGCCCCTGCGTCAGGTAATCCAGCCCCCATTGAGCCCATTCTTTGTGATGTGGCTTGCCATACAGGCGGTAGGCGGTCGCGTAGTTGACAACATAGCGGGCAGAGCCAACCAGCTGTCGGCTTGTCGTGTCATAACAGCTGCCATCATCCTGGAAGCATGAGTAGAAGCCTCCTTCAGGTGCCACAACCCTGGGCTCATAGAACGCAAGAATCGAGTGAATATGCTTTTGCAGGAAGTCAGGACTTGCGAAGTCCGGTTTAGCTGTCGTCAATGTCAAAAGCCTCAAGGTAAAGGGGGAGAGTGCGGGTAGCAAAGCCTACCAGTCTGGCCGTATGCATGGGGTGCCATTGCTGCGGCTATGGCTGGTTGCCTGGGGAAACTCATTGACATGAAAACAGAATTCCATATAATGGGAATTACACTTCTCAAATATGAGAATTTGAATGTCAAAGAATTTTGTCCGAATCCTGCGCTTGGCCGAGTCGCTGTCGGATGCACCAAGTGAAGGTCTCACCAAGGCACAGATCGTTGAGCGCGCGGGACTTCCCTCGTCAACGGTCTATCGCCTGCTCAGTGAGATGGAACAGACGGGGTATGTCTACACGACGCCAGAGGGGCGGCTGTTACCTAATTTCTCTTTCGAGCGTCGTATCGGAATTGGCAACATTTCCCCGATTCAACTACGCCAGGCATGTGCCTCTATCTCTGCAGAACTGGAATCGGCGTCTGAGATCATCTTGCGTCGAGGTCATAGTCTCTTGTGGCATGTCACTGACGAACATCCCTTGCAGGCAATCAAGCTTCGGGCGCATCCGGGCTACGTGCGTTCGACCTACGAACTGGATTCGATTTCACGTCTTGCTCTGGCTTACTGCAACATTGATGACATCGAAAGCAGTTGGGATCTGTCGAGCTTTCATGAGGTCGGTGTGCAGGGCAATCATCTGGACTGGCATGAGGCCCGCAAGCGAATTCTCGCCACGGATAGACAATCCATGCAATTCGACATGCTGGGCAATGCCAAAGGTATCCGGCGCTTTTCTATCGCGATAACGACACCTGAAGGTGAGTTGGTATCGCTGCTGACAGTGGCCGAGGCGGCGATTCCCGTACGAGACGAAGAAGCTCATATCGCGCGCATACGTTCAACACTTGAGAGTACCAAAGTGGAATTGGAGCTGTGTAGCGCCAGCAGCCATGCAAACGGGGGCTTGAAGTCGGTCACCCTGCCACACAAGACCGGATAGTCACATTGGACAACTGGAGGAATTCATGAAGTTTTTGAAAAAACGTATTATTGCTGTTACAGCGGTGTCAACAATACTGTTGTCGAATGCTGTATTCGCTGAAGATCTGGTGCTTTCCATAGGCTCTCGAGGTTACGGTGCAGCGGTAGGGCCAGCACTCGAGAGTTTCGAGGCGGCCAATCCTGACATCAAAGTCGAATGGTTGAAAGTCTCTGATGTACCCAGTGAGTCCAGAAAACTGTATGTCACCAGTCTGATGGCACGTAGTGCAACGCCGGATGTTTTCAGTGTGGATGTCATCTGGCCTGGTGAGTTTGCTCAGCGTCGCTGGATAGCACCCATCGGTGAAGATTTCACAGAAGAAGAGCTGGCGCAGTTCAACCCCTCGTTCATGGAGGCGGCCACTGTTGATGGGAAGATCTACGGAGTTCCCTTGTATGTTGATGGCACACAATTCTTCTATCGCAGCGATTTGCTGGAAAAATATGACTTGCCCGTCCCCAAGACCTGGGAGGAGGTAATCGCATCTTCCAGAACCATTCTTGACGGCGAGAACAACCCGGATCTGTCTGGTTTTGTCTCCATGTGGGCCAAGATAGAAGGACTGTTCATGAACTGGTTGTCCTTTACCTACAGCAACGGTGCAACCTTCTTTGATGAGAACGGTAACGTTACGGTCAACTCGCCGGAAGCCATTGAGGCGACTCAGACCATGGTGGACATGCTGTATAAGCACAAGATTGTGCCGGAGTCGATTCTGAACATGCGACCCGATGATGCCCGAACGCTATTTCAGCAAGGTCGCGCGGTCTTCATGATGGTGCAGGATTTTGTGTATGCGCCATTGAGTGCTGATGACAGCCCGGTCAAAGGCAAGTTTGATTTCACCCGTAATCCGTATTTTGCTGCTCATCCTGATGCACCAGCAACTGCCATGGGAGGTTTTCTGCTGGCGGTGAATGCCAACTCGGAGCACCGTGACGCAGCCGTTAAACTGGTCAAGCACATGACAAGTTACGAGTCGCAATTGGCTGCGGCGGTCAATGAATCCAAAAGCCCGGGTTTGATGAATGTCTACGATGATGCCTCCATGCAGGATAACCAGGTGTTGCAGAAGTTTGGTAAAGCCTATGCCGCTGGCGTGGTGCGTCCATCAGCTGGTACTGGCAGTGCTTACCCGAAAGTATCCGACGCGATGCAAGTGGCCATCACGAGTGCACTTCATCAGTCAAAGACAGTAGAAGAAGCCTTGAATGATGCGCAGGCGACCATCGAGAAATTGTTGGACCAGTAGTCGTTAAAGCTGTCAATCCGGACGTTGCCGATTCGCGTCCGGTATTTCCACCTCGTGACTCACCGGTTTACTTGCTGAGTACCGACGGTACAGACGGGTTATGACCTCATTCAGTCTACTTCCAGAGGCTTGCTGCATTGATCACATTAAATACACTTGAGCGGCGGACGCAATTCGTCGGCCTCGGTTTTGTCACGCCGACGTTTCTGATAATCGCTCTTATCCTGATTTACCCGGTTGTGCAATCCATCATATTGAGTGTGGGTCAATCCAGTGTGGATGGATTCGAGCCTTACCAGTTTGTCGGCTTGAAACACTACGCGGCACTCATGGTGGATGATCGTTTCTGGCGCTCGCTGTCGGTTACCTTGATATTCACCGCTATCTCGATCCCACTGGAGCTGATTCTTGGGGTGGGGTTGGCCTTGCTGATGAACGAGACCTTTCGCGGTAAAGGACTGGCTCGACTGGCCGTGCTATTTCCATGGGCTTTGCCAACAGCGCTTAATGCCCTGATCTGGCGTTGGATGTATAACGCGGACTACGGCTTGTTCAATGCGGTGGGTCTGGAGTCAGGCCTGATCAGCGAGCCAATGAACTGGTTAGGAGACGAGACTCTGGCAATGGCATCAATGGTCATTGTTTCAGTCTGGAAGACGAGCTCGTTCATGGCGCTCATCATTCTTGCCGGTTTGCAGTCAATCCCGCGTGACTTGTATGAAGCGGGTCGAATGGATGGCATGAGTCGCTGGCAGGAGTTTCGCGAAATCACATTGCCTCTACTGAAAGGTTCCATCATGGTTGCGCTGATCATCCGTTCGATGGATGCCTTGCGCACCTTCGAGCTACCGTTCAGCCTCACGGATGGAGGGCCGGACTCGGCTACTGAGACACTTTCCCTGTATGCCTACAAGGTGATTTTCGAGTTCGTTGAATTCAATGCCGGTGCGGCCATCGTTGTTGTGCAGTTTGCCGTCATATTCGCACTAAGCCTTCTCTACATACTGACGTTGCGAGGAAAGGATTAACTCATGAAGAATCGCCCGCGCTTTACCTTGTATTTACTGGTCGGCCTGTCCGTTGTCATTTCCTTCTTTCCCATTGTCTGGTTGATACTGACCTCGATGAAAACAACGGCGGGGATCTATGCCTGGCCGGTACAGTACTGGCCGGATCCGGTGACCCTGAAAAACTACTGGTCGATTTTTACCGAAACTCCAGAGCTGCTGCGATACGTACTCAACAGCTTTATCGTTGGCGTGGGTTGTACGATCCTGACATTGTCAGTGGGAGGTTTGTCCGGCTATGCACTCTCCAGATTGCGCATGCGTTTTGCCGGTGTGCTGATGGTCGTCATTCTATCTGTGTCCATGTTCCCGCCCATTGCCTTGTTGCCAGCCTTGTTCCAGAGTTTCCTGCAGCTGGGTTTGCTGAACAGTTACTCCGGGTTGATACTGGCCCATACCGGTTTGTTTCTGCCGTACACAGTATGGATGCTGGCCAGCTATTTCAGGACCTTGCCTGTGGAGATTGAAGAGGCTGCACGGATGGATGGTATGGGTTTTCTGCGTATTTTCTTCACCATTATCCTGCCGCTGTCGTGGCCTGGTTTTGTGGCAACGGGTTTGATTGTATTCATCTTTTCCTGGAATGAATTTCCGTTGTCGCTGGTATTGATGACGCAGGATGCAATGCGCACAGCACCTGTCGGTATTTCTCTTTACCCGGGTGAGTTTGCATTCCCCTGGGAGACTATCTCCACAGCAACAGTCATCGCGATCATTCCGATTCTGATCATTACCGCGATATTTCAGAAACAGATTCTTGGCGGTCTGACTGCCGGTTCAGGTAAGTAGGAGCACAGATAATGGCGAATGTCTCATTGCAGCAAGTGGGCAAGTCCTACGGTAAAAGTGTCGCAGTAGAAGCCTTCAACCTTGATATCAGGGATGGCGAGTTTCTGGTTTTGCTGGGACCATCAGGTTGTGGTAAATCAACGACGCTGCGAATGATTGCCGGACTTGAAAGTATTACAACTGGTGATCTGCTGATTGGCGGTGAAAGGATGAACGAAGTTGACCCGAAAAATCGTGGGGTGGCGATGGTGTTTCAGAATTACGCACTGTATCCACACAAGACGGTCGAGGAAAACATGGGTATGGCGCTGAAGCTTCAGAAAATGCCGAAAGCGGAAATATCAGAACGGGTTGCCGGTGTGGCAGATATGCTGGGTTTGACAGAATATCTGGAACGCAAGCCGGGCTCGCTATCAGGTGGGCAGAGGCAACGGGTGGCGATTGGCAGAGCCATTGTTCGTACGCCGCAGGTCTTCCTTTTTGATGAGCCCTTGTCGAACCTGGATGCAAAGCTGCGTGTGAAGATGCGTATGGAGCTACAGGAGTTACACGATCGTCTGGGTGTCACCTCAGTCTATGTGACTCATGATCAAGTGGAGGCCATGACATTGGCAGATCGCATCGTTGTCATGGACGGCGGTGTTATCGCGCAGGTCGGTAGCCCGCGTGAAGTCTACGATACGCCAGCCACCGAATTTGTCGCAGGCTTCATTGGTAGCCCGGCCATGAATTTCATATCGGTAGAGCGTGCCAGTAACGGTGAATGGGCGTCGATGGATTCAGATCTGCGCCTGCCAGAATTGCCGGGTATCGATTTGTCCAGGTTTCAGCATGTGAAAGTCGGTATTCGGCCGGAACATCTGACGATACTGGAGCCGGGGGAAGGTGTTGGTGATCCCTGGGTGTTGAGTGCCAAAGTTGTATTGGCAGAATTGCTCGGTGCTGATGCATTGCTCAGCCTGTCAGTACAAGGTGAATTGATAACGGCACGGGTCAATGGTGTCGATTACCCGGAGCAAGGTCAGGAGCTGCGTCTTCGATTGAATCCGGACCAACTTCATGTATTTGACAGCGAAA
Source organism: Granulosicoccus antarcticus IMCC3135 (assembly GCF_002215215.1). Classification (NCBI taxonomy): domain Bacteria; kingdom Pseudomonadati; phylum Pseudomonadota; class Gammaproteobacteria; order Chromatiales; family Granulosicoccaceae; genus Granulosicoccus; species Granulosicoccus antarcticus. The sequence goes on from NZ_CP018632.1 coordinate 1,672,368, forward strand.
CCAGAAAAGCGCTCCCTCGCATAAAAGGTACAACAGTATGACTAAGAAACCCAATATTGTTTTCATCATGGCGGATGATCACGCATCCAAGGCGATCAGTTGCTACGGTGCAGGCATCAATAAAACCCCTAATCTTGACCGTCTGGCGGATGAGGGAATGCGTTTCGATCATTGCTATGTGACCAATTCCATCTGCACACCCAGTCGGGCGGCAATCCTGACGGGGACGTATAACCATGTCAATTGCGTTACGACACTGGATACGCATATCGATAACCGACTGCCCAACGTGGCCAAGCATCTGCGCACGGGAGGTTATCAGACGGCCATTATCGGTAAATGGCATTTAGGTGAAGGAGGGCAGCATGAGCCGACCGGTTTTGACTTCTGGTCGGTATTGCCGGGGCAAGGCGAATACTTTGATCCGCTCATGATTGAAATGGGAGAGGAAATCGAGGTGCCCGGTTATGCCACCGATGTCATTACCGACAAGAGTCTGGATTGGCTGGAGCAGCGCGACGAATCAAAGCCTTTCTTCCTGATGTGTCATCACAAGGCGCCACATCGAGAGTGGGAGCCGCACCCGAAGAATCGTGGTCTTTATCAAGAAGATATCGCCATCCCGGAAACGTTTGATGATGATTACAAAAATCGTGCTAAGGCGGCATCAGAAGCCAAGATGCGTATCAAGGATGATATGAAATACGCAGATCTTGGTCTGGTACAACCCGAAGGCGGATCGGAGGTTGGCGAGCGCACCATGCGCAGCAGCACGAATCGAAAGGTCCCTAACCCGGAGGATGTGTCGGGTCTGAAATTGATCGACAAGGATACCGGCGAGGTGTTCACTTTCAAGAGCCAGGAGGAGCTCAGCCACTTCAAGTATCAGCGCTACCTGAAGCGTTATCTGCGCACGATTGAATCCATCGATGAAAGTGTCGGACGTGTTCTTGATTATCTTGACGAGAATGGACTGGCTGATAACACCATTGTCATCTACACCTCGGATCAAGGGTTCTTTCTAGGAGAGCATGGCTGGTTTGACAAACGTTTCATGTACGAGGAATCTTTTCAGATGCCTTTCATGATTCGCTATCCAGAAGAGATCAAGCCGGGTGAAATCTGCAAGAACGTTGTCTGTAATGTGGATTTTGCACCCACATTCCTGGACCTGGCTGGATTGACAATTCCAAGCTATATGCAAGGCAAGAGTTTTCGGGGCATTCTGAATAACAATGAATCCGGCGAATGGTCTGATGTTGCCTATCATCGCTACTGGATGCATCGTGATCCGGATCACAATGCCTATTCTCACTACGGTATTCGAAACCAGCGCTACAAGTTGATCTACTGGTACAACGAAGGCTACGACCTGCCGGGCACCAATCATGGTGGCGAGGATCGGGAGTGGGAGCTATTCGATTGTGAGCAGGATCCGCTGGAATTGTTCAGCGTGTATGCCGATCCGGCCTACGCAGACGTAGTGGCGGACATGACATTGCAGCTTGAGCGGAAGATGGTTGAAATCGGTGATGAGCCGGAGCACCCGAGAGCAGTAGCCTGATAGGATCACTGCCAGTATTTGACACTTTCAGGCACCGGCAAAATGAAGAACAACTTGAACCAGAGCACGTTGATTGTTCTGGCGCATCCCGAGCCGCGCTCATTCAATGGGAAATGGGCTCAGGCAAGTGCTGAAGCTTCACAGGCAAGTGGTCATACGGTACTTTTTTCCGATCTCGTCTCGATGGGTTTTGATCCTGTGGAAAAGCGCTCTCACTACGAGTTTGTGCCGGATGGTGGCAGTAAGGATGCTTTTGACCCTCTCAGAATGCAGGACGAGGCGGCAAAAGGGGATCGTCTACCGGCACAGGTGGCTACAGAGATTGACAAGGTTCGTCAGGCAGATCGGATCATTTTTCACTTCCCGCTCTGGTGGTTCGGACCGCCTGCCATTTTGAAAGGTTGGCTGGAAAGGTGTCTGGTGCACGGTGCTCTGCATTCCAGTTCGCAGCGATTTGACTCCGGTATGTGTGCCGACAAGAAAGTGTTGTTTTGTGTCTCAACGGGGTCAACGGCTATGGAGAGTTCTCCGGCGGGTAAGGAAGGTGATGTGAATATGCTGTTATGGCCTTTGGCTTATACGTTGCGCTATCTGGGCTGCACTGTGTTGCAACCGTGTTTGGTGCATGGCGTGCACGGATTCCATCAGGGGGAGGCTAAAACAGAGCTGGAGCAACGATTGGAACAATCGATCAACAATCAGGCTCAACTGATCTCGAATTTTGATGACATGCCTGTCATGAGTTTCAATCGTGATGACGAGTTTGATGATCGTGGCGTGTTGAAGCCTTCAGCAACGAGCCAGACGCGTTTCATTCATCACAATTGACAAAAGGCCTGTTTACTCAGGGAGCCATGATTCGCACCGCTTGCCACTGAGGCAAGCGTAAGCATTCAAGGGGCAAGGGAAGGGGGTGGGTTCGCAAACCGAACCTTCCACAATGCCTCTTCGTATTCACCCGCAGCGTGCGAGTCGTACACGATGCCGCCGCCTACATCCAGTTGCATGCTGTTGTTCTCAAGCAGGCTGATGGTCCGGATGCCGACGCTGAATCGTGCGGATCCATCAGGCGCTAACCAGCCTATTGCACCACAGTAGGCGTCCCGGGATCGTTGTTCGAGGTCGATTATGACTTGCATGGCCCGAATTTTTGGTGCGCCGGTTATCGAGCCGCAGGGGTGCAGGGCATTGAACAAGTCTCTTGTTGATACATCGCTGCGCATCGTTGCACGGATGTCCGACACCATCTGATAGACCGTTTCGTATTGCTCCACCTCGAACAGTCTGGGAACGTTGACAGAGCCGGTGAGGGCAATGCGGCCCAGATCATTGCGCAGCATGTCCACAATCATCAGGTTTTCGGCGCGATTTTTTTCATCTTGCTGCAAGAATTGTCTGTTGTCAGAGTCTTCAAGAGGGTCGCTCATTCTCGGTACCGTACCTTTCATGGGGCGGGTAGTCAGCTCACCTTCTGCACTCAGGGAAAAAAACAATTCAGGTGAACGACTGAGTAGAACAGGACCCTCTGCCAGATCTACATAGGCGCCGTATTTGACGGCTTGGTTTCTAGCCAATGCAAAATAGAAGTCCAGCGGCTTGCCCTCTAGAGCACTGCGCAATGCAAATGTGAAATTGGCCTGGTAGATATCACCGGCAATGATCAGCTCGTGAATGCGGTTGAAGGCACGCTCATAGTCCCGCTTACTGACAGCAGGCGTCCAGGCATCCCAGCGAACCGCGTCTGGTTGAGACTGATCAGACAGGCTTTGAGCTGCGGCGACATCCGGGCCTGCATAGACACCGAATTGCATCAGGGGGGTCTTGCGTTGCTCTGGCATGAGTGATTGCAGGGTGGGCTCCAGGGCATAGCCCAGTTCGTAGGAGCTGTAGCCCGCCACCCAGAAACCTGCCTCTCTAGCCGCGTCGATTGCACCGAATGCGTGATCGATTTCAGACGGGTGCCACGCAGTTATCAGACAATGGGGAGCCTTGAACAAGACAGGCTGGCCATGTACGGGGCCCTGGTCAAAGTATACGATTGAGTCAGACAATAGCGGCGTATGAAGAATGCAGGTTTGCAGGGATGATAGCCTGCTCAAAAGCTCAACGGTCAAGGCGTATTCAATGCGAGTGCAGCGCATGTGCAGCTTTGGGCCGTCACAGGCTGATTGTCGTGGTTCTATGGCCGGCGGGGTTGCTTTTTTTCAGTATGGTTTTATCTTTACCAACCTTGGCCTGCCCGACGTTCGTGATGATCTGGCTGGTAGGCTACTCAACTTTTCCAGACAAGCCCGGATTCAGATTCCTATGAATACTCGACAGTTCTACATTGATGGTGCGTGGGTCAATCCGCTCGCGGGCACTGAGCTCGATGTCATCAATCCTTCCAATGAGACTGTCTGCGCGACCATCTCACTCGGTGGGGAGGCGGATACGCAAGCTGCTGTCGAGGCCGCCAGACGTGCGTTCGATAGCTGGTCCGAGAGTTCGAAATCGCAGCGCCTGGAGCTGATGAACCGCATCCTGGAGGTTTATGTCTCTCGTTCGGGTGAAATCGCTGAGGCGATCAGCCAGGAGATGGGGGCTCCTGTGGATATGGCTGCCAGCAGTCAGGTCGGCACCGGTAGTTACCATATCAAGGCTTTCATTCGAGCATTAGAAGCGTTCGAGTTCGAGCGCGAATTGCGGCCGAATACGCCTAATGATCGTATTCTTTATCAGCCAATTGGCGTTTGTGGTTTGATCACACCCTGGAACTGGCCCATGAATCAGATCGCTCTGAAAGTCATGCCAGCTCTGGCCAGCGGCTGTACGATGGTACTTAAACCATCCGAACTGTCGCCGCTGTCGGCGATGGTGTTTGCAGATATATTGCACGAAGCTGGGGTTCCAGCAGGTGTTTTCAACCTGCTCAACGGCGATGGGGCCGGGGTGGGTACAGCCTTGTCCGGTCATCGGGATGTTGCTATGATTTCGTTTACCGGTTCGTCGCGAGCAGGCATTGCCATTTCAAAGAATGCTGCGGACGGCCTTAAAAGGGTATCGCTGGAGTTGGGTGGCAAAGGTGCCAATATCGTGTTTGCCGATGCTGCCGCAGAGGCTGTGAGAGATGGGGTTGCCCGTTGTTTTAACAACACCGGACAGTCCTGCAATGCGCCAACCAGAATGCTGGTGGAGCGCTCGCGCTATGACGAGGCTGTCGCGCAGGCAAAAGAGCAAGCTGACAACACTGCGGTTGATCTGGCTGAGAAGCATGGCAGCCATATCGGCCCTCTGGTTAGCCAGATGCAGTATGACAAAGTGCAGGCCCTGATCGAGCGTGGCATCAGTGACGATGGTGCTCGTCTGGTGGCCGGTGGTCTGGGTAAGCCTGAAGGGCTGGAGACTGGCTACTTCGTGCGTCCGACTGTATTTGCCGATTGCAACAATGACATGGCCATCATGCGTGAGGAAATTTTTGGGCCAGTGTTGTCCATGATGCCTTTTGATACTGAGGAGGAAGCTATTGCGATAGCCAATGACACCGACTATGGCCTGACCAACTACGTACAGACAGGTGATGCTGCCAGAGCCAACCGCCTCGCCCGGCGTCTGCGTTCAGGTATGGTTGATATGAATGGTCAGGCACGTTCTTCAGGGGCACCATTCGGTGGCTTCAAACACTCCGGCAACGGTCGTGAAGGGGGAGTCTGGGGACTGGAGGAATTTCTGGAAGTGAAGGCCGTCGGTGGTTGGAGTAGTGAGATTCCGGAAGACTCTCACTAAGTTGCATGTGAGCAGGGTAAAACGAACTCTCTCTTGAGCAGTGTCGCAAGCTCCTCTGCTGGCATCGGTTTGTGGAAGTAGAAGCCCTGAAACAGGTTGCAACCCTGTTCACGCAACATCGTAACTTCGCTGAGGGTCTCGGTGCCCTCAGCCAATACCTCCAGTTTCAGCTCGTGTGCAAGAGCGATCAGGGTGCGGCAAATGGCCTGGCGATCTGCATTGGAGGCGATGTCCTGGACAAATTCCCGATCAATCTTGAGCTTGTTGAATGGCATCGTACGCAGATAGCTCATGCTCGAGTAGCCGGTTCCGAAGTCGTCTATTGCGATCGACACTCCCAGATCGCGAACCTTGCTCATGATCGTGCTGGCATGCGCAGCATCGCTCATTGCGGAGGTTTCTGTGACTTCAAGTTCGAGAGTTCCGGGCCTGATAGCGAATTCCCTGAGTGTTTCGTCCAGATAGGTGAGCAGGGTTGGATCGTTGAACTGTCGGGCGGAGAGGTTCACGGCAATCTTTTGATCACGAATGCCCTGTTCGCGCCAGATTGCAATCTGCCGGCAGGCCGTGCGTAGTGTCCAGCGACCGATGAGCTCGATCAGATCGCTCTCCTCGGCCAGAGGAATAAACGCTTCAGGCGATACCATACCGTGTGAAGGGTGCTGCCAGCGAATCAGCGCCTCAGCGCCAATGATGGTCTCGCCTTCGATGATCGGTTGATAGTGCATCGTCAGCTCGTCATCATTGTCGAGCGCTCGACGCAAATCACGCTCAAGGGCATGGCTCTCCACCAGTGCGTCGCGACTCGCGCTGGAGAAAAAAGCAAATCGGGATTGTTCGCGTGCAGTCATGTCGAGTGCGCTCATTGCGTCGTCCAGCAACCCTTGCGCATCACATCCGTCGAGCGGACATAGCGAAATTCCCGAACGGCAGCCGAGTCTGACATCTATCTGGTCGTGGTAAATCTCGCTGAGACTCCGGTCAAGTGCCTCAAGAGTAGCTCTGATAGCGTCCAGATCATCTGTCTCGAGCATCAAGGCAAAGGTACGCGTGTCGAGACGCGACAGGGCATCATGATGCTCAAGCGTCAACTGGAGCTGTCGCACGCATTGCCGCAAATAACTGTCGCCGTGTTCCTGGCCAAACGTGGTGGTGATATGGTCGAGCCGCTCGATGCTTAGTACGCACACAGCAAGTGGCCTCTCGTCGGCGTTCTTGATACGTTCTGCAAGCAGACGCAGGAAATGGGCGCGGTTGGGCAGTGCGGAGGCAGGATCGTAGTGCTCAAGATAGTCGATGGTCTCATCGAGTCGTCTCAGCGCAAAGTCGGCGTCGCCCATCAGCGTGCCAGCCGCGTCGTGGAATCCTGATGGCAGGTCTGGTAGTGTCCGGTCAACGATGTAGTTGCGCAGCCCTTTCGAGGTCAGCACGATCGGGCGTAGCAGATGGTGCAGCATAATCAGAGAAAGGGTAGTGCCGACCAGCGTCGCAACGAGCGCGACCCCGACCATCTTGAGTGCGTAGTCCATGTCCGACGCTGACGTTACGCCAATATAGGCTATAAGGGCTATCAGAGGAATATGTGTGCCGGCGAAGGAAACAAACATGATCTTGCCGCTATAGCTCAGGCGATGAAAACGATCCAGAGTCCGGTACATCCATAATGACGGCAGAGCGGAGGCATCATCGGCAGAATGTTTCATTGTCGCGTGGTTTCTCGAGTCACGAAAGCGGGTCAGCCTGTTTGATGTCAAATCGAATTGCCGAGGTTACATTGCTGCATTATAGATATAAAGCTGGCCAGCCTCTCCGACATGGCGTTACAGTGGCGCAGGTGCCGTTCCTGGCTGACCACTCTTCCCCTTCGAATCTGGCAGCGGGGTCACTCATACCTTCCGAATACTCATCGTTTGCTGGCAGAGCTCGGGCCTCGGATAGTGCTGAAGTACTTCGCAGATATTGCTTTCTGATTGACACTTTGCTCCGACAGGCGTATTGTTATTTTAACGTTAAAAACGCCTTGAAAGTTTAAATACTACATTGAGACGCAGGACCACACTGAGTGAAGTCGCCGAGTCGGCGGGCGTTTCCGTGCAAACCGTTTCGAACGTCGTCAACAACAAGCCAATCGTTCGTGATGAAACTCGCGAGCTGGTTTTGAAGCATCTTGCCGAGTGTGGCTATCGCAGCAATGCCATGGCACGCTCACTCAAGACCAACAAGTCCAGGTTGATCGGGTTGGTGGTTCCCAGCATGACCAATTCGATGTATGCCGAAGTGGGTGAATCCGTTGTTCACGAAGCGGAGAAGCGTGGCTATACCGTCATGATGGCGGTCACTATGCGCGATGCCAAAACTGAACTTGAACTGGTGAACACCATCATTGATCACAGTGCTGCCGGCATTCTGATGTCACCTTCAGACCCCGCGGCGCAGGCCTGTAACACTGTCGTCAAGGAAGGTGTTCCCTATGTGGAAATGCTCAATCGAGGTCTGCCGTCAGAATGCAATATATTCGAAGCGGACAATTGTAATGGTGCCCGGGAAGCGGTCGAGCATCTGATCAAACTGGGCCACCGCAGTATTGCTCATATAGGTGGGCTTCAGAATTCGACAGGTACGGCTCGACGCGAAGGCTATGAGCTGGCTCTGCAAAAGGCAGGTATCAGCTGCCTGCCGGGCTTGTTTGAAAATGGGGAGTACACAAGAAAGGGTGGCCAGGCCGCCTGTGAGAGGCTCTTGTCAAGTGGTGAACCCTTCAGTGCGATCTTCTGCGCCAGTGATCTGATGGCTTACGGTGCCATGGAAACACTGGCCTTGAAGGGACTGAGGATTCCGGATGATGTGTCACTCATCGGATTTGATGATATGAGTATGTCCTCGTTGCCCGGGATCGACTTGAGTAGTGTTTCGTTCAACCCCGCTCAGTTGGCTAAAAATGCGATAGAGCAATTGATTCGCATCATTGAAAACCCGGCAGGAGAGATAGAGCCTGTGCACGAGGTTGCCAGATGTACTCTGATGGTACGGGGTAGTGTTTCTGTACCCGCTAGTCTGGACTGTTCATGAATTTCCAGCTCAGAGCAGTGCTTCAGAATTTAATTGAAACTTGAGAGTAACCGAGAATACCTGATGAAACTTCGTTCCCAGAAATGGTTCTCCAATCCCGATAACCCGGCAATGACGGCTCTCTATCTTGAGCGCTACCTCAATTACGGGTTGACACGGGAGGAGCTTCAGTCCGGTAAGCCCATGATCGGTATTGCACAGACTGGCAGCGACCTGTCGCCGTGCAATCGGCATCATATTGAACTTGCCAAGCGAGTACGCGAAGGTATTGTGGCTGCGGGCGGTATCTGTTTCGAATTTCCGGTTCATCCCATACAGGAAACAGGCAAACGTCCTACGGCGTCCCTGGATCGGAATCTGGCCTATCTGGGGCTGGTTGAAATGCTGTATGGCTATCCACTGGATGGTGTTGTTCTGACAATTGGTTGTGACAAGACAACTCCGGCACTCTTGATGGCAGCTGCCACGGTCAATATACCGGCCATTGCTCTGTCGGTTGGACCCATGCTTAATGGCTGGGAAGGTGAAGAACGCTCTGGTTCCGGTACGGTTATCTGGAAGTCGCGTCTGAAGCTGGCAGTTGGCGAGATCGATAATGAAGAATTCATGCGGCTTGCTGCAGACTCCGCACCATCGGTCGGTTATTGCAACTCGATGGGGACTGCAAGCACCATGAATAATCTGGCAGAAGCGCTGGGCATGCAGTTGCCGGGCTCGGGCGCCATTCCGGCACCTTATCGCGAGCGCGGGCAGATTTCCTACCTTACTGGCAAGCGTATCGTTGACATGGTGCACGAGGATCTAAAACCATCGGACATCATGACGCGAGGCGCTTTCGAGAATGCCGTTGTCGTGAATTCGGCGATTGGAGGTTCAACCAATGCACCTATTCATCTGAACGCGGTTGCTGCTCATATGGGAGTTGCACTGGATAACGATGATTGGGAAAACATCGGACACGATGTACCGTTGATCGTTGACATGCAACCGTCGGGCAAATACCTGGGCGAGGACTTTCATCGTGCCGGTGGGGTGGCCGCTGTTATCAGCAGCTTGCTGGAAGCAGGAAAACTGCCATCGCCAGATGCTGTGACTGCAACAGGGAAAACAGTGCTGGAAGAATATACCGGTATTCCGGTTACCAACGAGAAGGTGATTCGCAAGCTAGACGCACCCATGAAAGATTCGGCGGGTTTTCTCAATATGAAGGGCAACCTGTGGGACAGTGCCATCATGAAAACCTCGGTAATTTCAGAGGGTTTTCGAAAGTTCTATTTATCCAATCCTGATGATCCGGAAGCCTTTGAAGGTCGAGCCATGGTGTTCGATGGTCCTGAGCATTACCATGAAATGATTGATGATCCTTCGCTGGAGATGGATGAGAACTGCATCCTGGTGATGCGAGGCGCAGGCCCTATTGGTTATCCGGGTGGCGCTGAAGTGGTCAACATGCAACCTCCGGCCTATCTGATCGAACGCGGTATCACCGAGCTACCCTGTATCGGAGATGGCCGTCAGTCGGGCACTTCAGGTTCTCCTTCCATTCTCAATGTAGCGCCTGAGGCGGCAGTGCAGGGCGGGCTTGCCATCTTGAAAATGGGCGATCCGCTGCGCGTGGATCTGCGCAAACGCCGGGTTGACCTGTTGGTCACTGACGAGGAAATGCAGGCTCGTCATGCTGAACTGGCGCAGAACGGAGGCTATGGGTATCCAGCTGATCAGACGCCATGGCAACAGATCCAACGCTCCCTGGTCAGTCAGTTCGACAAGGGAATGGTGTTGAAAAACGGTCCGGAGTATCAGCGCGTTGCGCAGACTAAAGGTATACCGCGCGACAATCACTAAGTGTGTGAGGCGTTAACTGGTATCATTGTGGTACGACTAAACTAAGGCATCAAGGAGCCAATTCAATGAAGTTTGTCAGGTATGGGGTAAGAGGGCAGGAGAAGCCAGGTCTGGTGGATCCGGAAGGCAATATTCGTAGTCTTGAAGGTCAGTGCGATGACATCGCTGGCGATGTCTTGTCCGATCTGGGCAAATTCAAGGATATCGACTGGAAGACTTTGCCGCTTGTTGAAGGCAGTACGCGTCTGGGTGCTTGTGTAGGGCAAACAGGCAAGTTCATCTGCATCGGCTTGAACTATGCTGATCACGCTGCCGAAAGTGGACTGGATGTGCCGAGTGAGCCTGTTGTTTTCATGAAGGCAACCAGTGCCATTTGCGGACCCAATGATCCCATCATCATTCCTCGCGGATCAGAGAAGACAGATTGGGAAGTCGAGCTGGGTGTGATTATCGGCAAGAGCGCAAAATACGTCGATGAAAGTGATGCACTGAATTACGTTGCTGGTTACTGCGTGATCAACGACGTGTCTGAGCGAGCGTTCCAGATCGAGCGTGAAGGCCAGTGGACCAAGGGAAAATCTTGCGACAACTTCGGTCAGACTGGACCGTACCTGGTGAGCACGGATGAAGTCAGTGATCCTCAGAATCTGTCCATGTGGCTTGAAGTGAATGGTGAGCGTGTACAGAACGGTTCTACGCGTACCATGGTCTATGGCGTTGCGCATCTGGTGAGCTACCTCAGCCAGTTCATGACGCTGCATCCGGGAGATATTATCTCCACCGGAACACCTCCGGGTGTCGGGTTGGGATTCAAGCCGCCTCGTTATCTGAAGGCGGGTGATGTAGTTGAGTTGGGTATCGAAAATCTGGGCCAGCAGAAGCAGACCTGCGAGAACGACAAGTAGTACGGGTCTGGAGGCATCGGTGCTCCCGGGAAGCTATATTCCGGGAACATCGATGCTGTTTCAGTTGCCCTGACAGGCAGATAACGATTTGACTAAAGGCAGAAGGGCGGAATCCCGCCGGTAAGCTGGTTTTTCAAAGAGTCTGAATTTTTTCCCAAACGGTCAGTTGCGCCAGTGAATGCTGGTACTTGCGCCGCGTTTCACGAATCACGAAAGGCACATCTGTCTCTTGCCCCAGTTGTCGAAACTCCGGCGCCAGAGCGTCGCGCAATCCATCAAGTGTTGAGTAGTTTTCGCCTGTTTGTGCCTTGAATCCACCCAACCACTTTTCCTTTTCGGTGAATTCTTCCAGCCAGGTATACGGTGATGTGATCACCAGCAATCCACCTTGACGGATACGTGCCTTTATCTGTTCCAGAAACAGAGAAGGGTCGTAGAGTCGGTCGATCAGATTGCCAGCAAAAACCATATCGTAGTCAGCGAACTTATCAGGCAGGTTGCAAGCATCCCCCTGCATGAAGCTGACCTTGTCTTTGATCTCCTTGTAACCCAGTTCGTCAAGAGTGACTTCCTTGTAGGTGACCAGATCTCCTTCGTCCTGCAGCGCGAAGCGTTGAATACCACTGGACTGCAATGCCGTGGGAGCCTGAATGAGTCTTGCAGAGAAATCCAGCGCGTCTACATGATCGAAGTGTCTTGCGAGTTCAAAGCTTGATCGTCCGGTTGCACAGCCGATATCCAGAGCTCTTTGTGTCTTGCGGTTTTCCAGATGTCGAGATGCTTCGGCGATACAGCTAACCGGAAAGTTGGGCACGCCAAAGTAGCTGTCCCCATAATGGAACTCGATGTACTGGGCCACCATGTCATCCTTTTCGTAAACGTTCATCCTGGTCTCCGGAAGCGGGTCGGCCTGTATGTAGCGAAACCCTGAGTGTTGATAGAAATGTCGACGAAAAGCATAGCGTGCATCCTTGATTGCGTAATTGCCGGTTGATGCCCAGCAACCTCCCTTGAAGATATTGTGCTTGCCATCGAAGGTGGGTGTCGAGAAATCATCATAGGCGGGGTGGACTTCAAACCCTTCTAAAGCATCGACGGGAGTCTCGCTCCATTGCCATACATTGCCGATGATATCGTGGAAGCCGCCAGGAAATTGATGACGATTAACAGGACAGGAGGAGGCGTAGTATTCCAGGTTGATATTGCCTGGTGCGCTGTCCCAGTAGGGTTGGTCTGTATCGACGATGTTACGTAGTGCATGCCACTCTGATTCAGTGGGCATTCGGATGTGCAGGCCTGTCTGCTCCGACTTCCAGTTGCAGAAAGCCTTGGCTTCCAGATAGGCAACATCCACGGGCCAATCCCAGGGCATATCGATCACTTCGAGCATGGTTCGATACTGGTAGCTTTCGCCATCGGGTACCCAGAAAACCGGGTGGGTGGCCTTGCGATAACTGATCCAGCCCCAGCCTTCATCAGTCCAGTAACGCCGTGTTGCGTAACCGTCTGCCTGCATGAATTCAAAAAATTCCTGATTGGAAACCAGAAACTTTCCTGCTTTGAAATCGGCGACCTCTGTCGTTTGCGTTCCGTACTCGACATCCCAGCCATACAAGGGATCCTGGCGGGATTTTCCAATACTGATTGCACCGCCAGCCACCGGTAGCAGTGAGTTCTCAGGTGCCTGATTACTGGTCGTACAAATGGTGCTCCACAGAGAATGGGGCTTTACCATCGCCAGCGGTAATTCACGGATGAGTACGGTAGATGTCTCCAGATGAATACGCTCGTGCTCAATGCCCATCATGATCATCCACAAGGGCTCATCCCAGCCGACAGGCAGCTGCACATCACACGTTCTGATGAAACGGTCGATGATAGTGCGTGTCTTGTCGCGATAGGCTTTGACCTGCTCCGAGGTGGGCCAGGGATAGTTTTTGTCATTGAGATCATCCCATGACATTTCATCCACTCCGATGGCCAGAGAGGACTCCAGTGCCGGGTCGACACGTTCGTCTATCAGTTTGGCAACGTTCAGTTTGTTGATATAGAAAACGGCTGTATGACCAAAGTAGAAAATCAGCGGATGGCGCAGTGGACTGGCTTTTGTGGTGAACGCATTCTCATTGGCCAGGCAATCGAAGAGACTTTCATACAGATCGAAGCTCTTGTGAAAGTACTGAAGAATTTCACTGCGCTTTTGCTCGGCCTCACCCTCATTCAGTACCGTTGTCCGAGTGACGATATTTTCGGGCATGGCAGACAGTTCATTCGAAGTCATGGGACGTTGCTTGCTCTGAGTTGACAGACCTGCATGCGTATGGGGACTGATACGAGGTGATCAGGTCCCATGCGGCAGTTGCGCTGCATGTTCGGATTGAGTTGATACGCCGGCCGGCCGAGGGATCACCAAAGCCCGGCAGGAGCGTGCGACATAGTTGAGATTCTAGTTACGGGAAAAGTTCATTGATGGATCTGAGTACGGGGTGTCCAGACCAGCAAGGGGCTCGCTAAAAACGGATTCTCTGATCTGTGAGGTTGAACACGTTGAGTGGGTTATGACTCAATGCGAGTTAACCTTTTCGTCCTGCTTGCCGAAAAATTGTGTAGAGCTCGTTTGGTTGACATGTCTTCCGTCTGAGACCCTTTTACTTTAAGCCGACAGGAACGGATTCTTCAGTATGGCCCCAACGCCTTTCAACACAGTTCACGACTACAGCAATGAGTCATTGAACATCGATGACGAAGTGTTGTATCGCAGCTCGCAGACTGTGGTCGTACGACGACAGCTGGGCGAAGGACGTTCACAAGTGGTCAAATGGGCCTTTGGAGCGGGGGCTGTAGCGCGGCTGCAACGTGAAAATACCTGCCTTGTTCTGTTGGAAGGTATTGATGGCGTCATGCAGCTGGGCGAAAGTCCTCAAGAACAGGATTCGCTGTATCTAGAGGATAACCACGGTATTGAGTTGAGCGAGTGGCTGGCTCGCTCCGAAATAACCCTGGGGCGGAAAATCCAGGTAGCACTGCGGCTGGCGCGCATAGTGGCCCGGGTGCACCATAATGGCGTACTGCACAGAGATATAAATCCGAGAAATATTCTTGTTGGCGACCCGGATGATCGTGTTGTTCTGATCGATTTCGATCTGGGTTGTCTGGCCTCTGAGGCGGTGTCGCAAGGGACAGCTTCACGTGAACTGGTCGGTACTCTGGCGTATCTTGCGCCCGAGCAGTCGGGTCGTACCGGCTCCACTCTGGACCAGCGATCTGATCTTTACGCAGTAGGTGCGACCTTCTATGAGATTTTCTGTGCTCGGCCACCGTTCGTGGAAACAGATGCATTACGGTTGATACACAGCCATTTGGCACAAGTGCCAACACCCCCCCATACGATAGACTCACAGTTGCCTGTGGCCCTGTCGCGCATTGTCATGCGCCTGTTGGAGAAAGAGCCGGAAAGCCGTTACCAGAGTGCAGATGGTCTGGCTTCGGACCTGCAGCGTCTGGCAGATGCCCCGAACAGTACCCGTGCGGAAGACTTCATTCTGGGAAATCATGATTTTGGTTTGAGAATCAATCCGCCTGCCAAACCTGTCGGACGCAGCGCTGATCTGGCAAGAACGTTTGAGGTGTTCCAGGGGGCCATGGCAGGCGAGGGGAGCGTACTTCTGATCTCCGGGGTTCCGGGGGTTGGCAAAACGGCCGTGGTGGAAGGACTGCGAGCTGAGGTGGAGGCACGCAACGGGTATTACGTCAGAGGCAAGTTCGACCAGTTTCGACGGGATATGGACACAGATGCCGTACTGAGCGCATTCATATCTCTTGGTCGGCAACTATTGGCCGAACCGGAAGCCGAGTTGCAGGCGTTACGCCAGCAACTGCGAGAAGCTCTTGGACCAAACATGCATCTGATGGTTGATCTCAATCCGGAATTCGCAACGCTCTTTCAAATTGAAAGCAGGCAGGCAAGTCACATGGATCCGCTGGTTGAAGGTCGACGATTGATTCAGGGCTCTCTGGATATGCTCAGAACAATCTGTGCCGCAGGTCGTCCAGTGGTCATGGTGCTTGATGAATTGCAATGGGGGACGTCCGCGCCAATCAGTTTTCTGGATAACCTGGTAACGGCTGAACCCATAGCCGGATTGCTTCTGATTGGCACTTACCGGGATAACGAGGATGAGCCGACTGATCACCTGGCTATTCATCAGGCTCAATGGCATCGGAACAAGGTGGCACCGCAGCAGATCCATCTCGAGAACCTACAAGACGAAGATCTAGCCCTTTTTCTGTCCCAGATGCTGAACCTTCCAACGGATACCGCCACTGAGTTGGCCGAGGTTCTGGCTCCCTACACACTGGGTAATCCGTTCGACACAGTCGAGTTCATCAATATACTTTACACACAGAAGTTGTTGGTACATGACGAAGGATGGCACTGGGATATAGAGACAATTCGCGAAGCGGCGAGAAACAGTGAGGTCCGGGGACTTGTAGAGGCGAGCCTGAAGCGATTGCCCTCAGGCACGGTTCGGTTGTTAAGGCTTATGGCTTACCTGGGTGGAGAGGTCGAGCGGGATCTGTTATTACTGGCCTCTGCCGAGTCAGAATCGGGTCTTGAGTTGAGGTTGCAGCCAGCCCTGGATGCGGGTCTGGTGCTGCAAGGTAGTGGGCGTGAATGCTCGCTCAGGTTTCTTCATGCTCGTGTCCAGCAGGCGAGCCTGGGTGAGAGAAAGACTGATACAAAACGTCGGCTGCATCTTCTGTTGGCACGCAGGCTTTCGTTATCCGATTCGTATTCCACACTGGCGGCTGAGCATTACCTGATCGCCAGCTCACTGATCAATACAGTCGAAGAAAAGGTGCATGCAGCCACATTGTTCCATCAGGCTGCAAGCAATCTGCTATTGATCAACCCGGTGTTGGTGGAACGCCTGCTGGATGGTGGTATTACATTACTGGATGACCGCATCGGTGAGCGACAACTTGATTGCGACTTGAAATTCGAGTTGATGTGCACTCAGCACACGGTTTTGTACAGTATGGGAAGGTTGGATGATGCGGATAGTGTCTACCAGCGAATCGTTGAGATCAGGGTGGCCACGCTGAAGATTGTCGATGTCAGTTGTGTGCAGATTTCCAGCCTGACCAATAGAGGCCGAGCTGTTGAAGCTGTTGAGCTGGGTCTTTCATTAATGAAAACACTGGGCGTCATTGTTCCTGATCAGCAAGCTTTGACAGAAATGGTCCAGATTACCTTGAAAGGCTTTGATGTGTGGATTGATCACCCGCAACGCAAAACAGATTTTGATCGAGCTGAGATTACGGATCCAGCGCTCATTGCTGTGTCTCGTGTCATCATGAGGCTCATGACACCGGCTTTCTTCTCCGCACCGGATTTGATGGCGTGGCTCTGTATTGAAAGTCGCCGTATATGGAGTGAGCATGGCCCCTGCGGTGCATTGGTTGGACCTCTGGCGCATTGTGCTCCAGCGTTGATTGGTCCCGATAACGCTTATGTTATCGGACATCGCGTAATAGAGCATGTCCTTGAAGTAGCCAAAATACGTGAATTCGACGTCGATGTCGCACGAGCGCATTATCTGTATGCATTGTCGTCAGGACACTGGTTTGACTCATTGACGAGTAATGCAGACCTGGCGCGACGGACTCATGAATCGCTGGTGCAAAGAGGGGATTATCAGAATGCCTGCTTCTGCCATATAGCCATGCTGAGTAGTGCCATGGACAGCTCGCCCTCATTGGATGAGCACGCCGATGAGATTGCTGCCTCGTCAGCGTTTGCGCTCCGAACGTGCAATGATTTTGCCGCCGCTATATTCACGCAACATGATTGCTGGGCAGAGGTACTTCGGGGTAAGCAGCCTGTACTGCAAGGTTCTGAGTTGGAAGAATATGTGCGCTTGGAAGCATGCAGGATAGAAGGTTTTCCGATTGCCGTTATCTATCTGTATCTGTTACAGGCTCATCTGGCACTGATGTTCAATCTGCCGGAACAGCTTGCCAGATATTCAGCTGTCGCCATGAATTTCCTACCTCATATAGCAAGCTCTCATACCAGTGTGCTGGGCTATCTGTTGCGCGCTTGCGCTCTGGCCAGAGAGGGTGCTGCACAGGCACATGAGGATGATCCGCAGTTCAGAGAGTTCGCACTGTGTCGTCAATGGATCTGCAATCGGGCTGCTGATGCACCTGATAATTTCGAACATCTGCTCCACCTGGTGGATGCTGAAGCTGCGTGGAAGGGTGAGGATTATCAGGCAGCAGCGCTGGCATTTGACAAGGCACGGCAAATGGCTTCGACGCAGCCCCGAGCCTGGCAGCAGGCATTCATTGCCGAGCGTTCAGCACAGTTTCAGCATGCTTATGGGGTGACTGGTCTCAGTCGTGATCTACTTGCTGAAGCACACGAAAGATATCTTCTCTGGGGAGCCCGCCAGAAGGTATTGCAGTTGGAAGAGTCACACCCCTGGCTGGGTGATAAAGAATCTGCCAGCGCCCGCACATTGTTGAAACCAGAGCTGTTGTCGGCGCAGACTATTTCGACCCGATCGGGCAATAATATTGGCACGTCTGTAGATGCGATTGATTTGCTGGGTATTCTCAAAGCGTCCCAGGCACTGAGTTCCGAGACCAGCCTGGATCCTCTGAAAACAAGAATTACCGAAATTCTTGAAGCCTTGAGTGGGGCAACGTCAGTGTCGATCATTCTGTGGCATGAGGATGAACAGGCGTGGCGTCTGTTGCCACGGGCAGGGTCTGAAGGCGAGAAATCCCTGTCGGTAGAGGAGGCGGGTGAACGCAACTTGCTGCCACTGAGTGCCTTTCGCTATTTTGAACGTACGCGTGAGATGTTAGTGGTGGACGATGCTATCTGCGATGACAGGTTCTCGCGAGATCCCTATATGAGAGGCCTGCAGCATTGCTCTCTGATGGTGATGCCATTGTTCAGCAACGGCACCGTGCGTGCGGTGCTGATGCTGGAGAACAATCTGAGTAGTAGTGCATTTGTTGCTGACCGGCTGGAGGCTGTCAACCTGGTAGCGGGTCAGCTGACGGTATCGTTGGACAATGCCTTGTTGTACGCCTCGCTGGAGCGCAAGGTGACTGAGAGAACAGAGGCGCTGGCTGAAGCCAATGACAGGCTTGAATCTCTGAGTATTACCGATAGCCTGACAGGGATTGCCAACCGTCGCAGATTTGATCAGGTACTGGAAACGGAATGCCTGCGAGCGCAGGCCAAGGGTAGCTCGATTGGTCTGGCACTCATCGACATCGATGAATTCAAGCGCTACAACGATAACTATGGTCATCTGTATGGCGATGATGCGCTGCGCGAGGTGGCGAATGCACTGAGTGGGGCTGCACGGAGCGATGAGGATCTCGTCGCTCGCTATGGTGGCGAGGAATTTGTGGTGGTGCTACCGGACACTGACATGCGCGGTATAGCGCGTGTGGCCGAACGCATGCGTGCTGCGGTTGAAAAGCTACAAGTGCTGCACGAATACAGTGGTCATGGTTTTCTTTCCATCAGCGCGGGTGTGACCGCCTTCGTACCGTCTGTGGGATTGAATATAGAGGCTGAAATCGACCTTGCTGATAAAGCCTTGTACCTGGCTAAAAGCCGAGGCAGGAATCGCATCGTAGCCAGTGACGACGATTCGGATTCGGATAACCAGCCCGTTCGAAAAGCGTCCTAGAATGCTATTCCTCTGATTCAAGAGAGGCGAGCAAAAAACTCAACGGTACGATTGGCCGTGAAGATATTGCTATTCTGCGCATTGACTCTGTAAAGGCTCTTGAGTGCATGACAGCCAGAATGCTTCTCCGAATGGTATTTATCGTGACCTTGCTGGTCACACCTGTATTTGCTGTTGCAGATGTCCTCAACGACTTGCTGGGCTCGGAATCTGCAACTACTCAAAACACCGTGCAGGAAAAGATCGAACTGGAAAGTGATGCCCGCTCAGATAATGAAATCAGCAAGCGTCTGGTAGGTATTTTTACAGAGCTGGATACGCTTGAGAGCGTGAATGTCGCTGTTGTCAACGGTATCGTTACGCTTAGTGGCACTGTCCCTACAGCTCGCGGAAGCGAACGTGCAACCAGGATTGCCGGTCAGGTTAAAGGCGTTATCGAGGTGGTTGATACGCTGACTGTTGATACCAATGTAAGCCGACGGGTTGATTCGATCCTGGATCGTTTGCAATTGTCTGCTCTGTCGTTCATTGCCGCATTACCCATTTTCCTGCTCTCACTCGTGTTGATGGCCATCTTCTGGTGGGCAGGGCGCAGAGTAGGGCAGCATCGACGTGTGTTCAATGCGGTGGCCCCCAACGGGTTCATTGCCGATCTACTTGCAACTCTGGTACGCATCATTGTGACACTGGCAGGCCTGGTGCTTGCCCTGTCATTACTGGATGCCACCTCTGTGCTCGGTTCAGTGCTCGGGGCTGCGGGAATTGTAGGTCTGGCAGTCGGTTTTGCAGTGAGGGACACCGTTGAGAATTTCATAGCCAGTATTCTGCTTAGTCTCAGAGCCCCGTTTCTGGTTCGCGACTATGTGCAGATAGGTGAACATGAAGGCTCGGTTGCACGTCTTACCTCCCGAGCCACCATACTCATTTCACGTGACGGTAATCATGTGAGGGTGCCCAATGCCATTGTCTATAAATCGATAATCATCAATTTCACGCGTCAGCCTGATAGACGATTTGAGTTCGTTGTCGGTATCGATACCGATCTGGATCTGAATGCTGCTCAGAAAACTGCCGTAGAGGCTGTCTACGCGATTGAGGGTGTGTTGCCCCATCCTCCCGTGATTGCTCTGGTTACAGAACTGGGCGATTCCAGTGTCACTCTTACCATTGGCGGCTGGATCGACCAGACCAGAAGCGATCTGATGAAAGTTAGAAGTGAAGCTATACGTCAAGTGAAACAAGCGTTTGATGATGCCGGCATAGTGATGCCTGAACCGATTTATCAATTACGTTTTCGTGGTTTGGATGCTCAAACGATGGCGTCACAGCTCAGCAGTGGTGACAGTAGGCTGCTTGAAAGCCTTCGAAAAGACAAACCGCCATTGATTCGAGGTAGTGCGAATGCTGCTGGGAGTGAGAGTGGCGATACCGCTGTGGACGAATCCATTCGTCAGAGCATCGATCGTGAATTATCGGCTTCCGGATCACAAAACCTGCTCAATGGCAGCGTCAAGACTGAATGACATCAATGTCGTTGTCATACGCAAATGAGCGTTCAGGGCTATCGCCGCTGACAAGTTCCGGCCAGCGCACGAATGAGTAGCCCCGGGGTTCTATTCGGCCTTTTTCACACGAATGGACAGACCGGAGACCTCTTGCCCATTGAGTTGCTTCACGGCTGCCTTTGCCTCGCCGGGAATGGGCATTTCGATAAATCCGAAGCCTTTTGAAGTGCCGGATTTCTGGTCCAGAACCAGTGTGCAGGACTGGATTTTTCCGAACGGTTCAAACAGAGCTTTGAGGTCTTCCTCGCTCAGGTCGCGATCCAGATTACGGACTAGCAGTTTCATGGGGGACAGTTATCAGTAGTGTATCTGTCAGTGTATCCGATCTGTTTAGCTCAAGTGATGAAACTCTGCGCAGTTCTGTGCAGAGTGTCAGGTACGGCACAACAAGGGCACGTGAGAGCTTGTTGTTTCACGACTCTGCAGTCGCTTTGATCTGGTCACGCTTCAAGGTGTAGATGCCCGCCGAGACGATGATGGCCGTGCCGATCCAGGTCCATTGGTCGGGTAATTGATCGAACACCAGGTAGCCGTAAAGTGTTCCCCAGATAATGAGAGAGTAATGGATGGGGGCAACGGCTGCGGCTTCAGACACTTCCAGAGACTTGACCACCATAACTTCCCCGACACCAGCAAACAGGCCCATGGCTATCAATGCCAGCCATTGGAGTCCGGTTTCTGGCGATTGCCAGAAAAAGGGCAAGGCGACCGATGCGATGCAGCTGGCGGTGAGGGCGGTATAGCTCACAGTCGTGATGGTCTTGTCGGTGTCGGCCAGCAAGCGGCCGAGCACCTGTCTGGTGGCATAGCAGGCAGCGGCGACAACAACCAGTAGAACAGCAGGGTGGACTGCCCCTGTTCCTGGTCGAACAATGACAAGGGCACCGATAAAGCCGACGCAGACGGCTAACCAGCGACGGATGCCCACTTTTTCCCCGAGCAGTAACGCGGCAAGAATCGTCAGGAAGAAGGGGGCGACAAAGCTGGCAGCCACAGCATTAGCCAGCGCAACATGTCGCACAGCAAAAATGAAGAACAGGCTGGAGCCAACAACCAGCACTCCTCGAGTGATCTGCAGACCTCGTCGCCTGGTGATCAGAATCGAAGGTCCGTGAAGGCCCAGCATGAATAGCACCCCCAGTAGCAGTGCAAGTTGCCTGAACCAGAATATCTGGATGGGGTGAAATGACTGGGTAAGAAATTTTGCCAGTACGTCTGCCGTGGCAAACAGGAACATGCCAGCCAGCATCAGCTGGATGCCATGCTGGCTATTTGTCTGCCTTATCGGGTGGAGGGAGGTAGTGGCCTCTGTGGACATGGAAACAATCGTGCTCCAGTGCGGGTGTGAGCGTGCAGTGTAACTCTGACCATCTCACAATCCGAGCCGGTATGTGGAATTATTCTACCTGCACCAGCAGGCACTAACCCGCACCATCAGGAGGGAGGGTCAATGAGTCCACCGTGGCTTTGATTGA
The DNA here is from genome assembly GCF_002215215.1 of Granulosicoccus antarcticus IMCC3135. NCBI lineage: Bacteria > Pseudomonadati > Pseudomonadota > Gammaproteobacteria > Chromatiales > Granulosicoccaceae > Granulosicoccus > Granulosicoccus antarcticus. Next base: position 1,694,274 of record NZ_CP018632.1, read on the forward strand.
GGTGGAACCAGCCTGCGATGGAGCGCCTGTCTTTGTTGGTCACTAAAACTTCGTGTTCGATATCTTCACTCAGAAACATGACCAGTGTGCCGAACTGCGGGTGAATGACCAGCCGTTCCTCTGGTGACGTGCCGGTATAGAGGACCAGCTCCCCTGCATCACCTGCCTGCCACTCAGGGTTGAGATAGACAATTAATGAAAGAACACGGTTGGCATCACCATGGAATGCGTCTTGATGTCGGCCGTAGAAGCAACCAGGCCCATAGTGAGCATAATGGCTTTCGAATGAAAACAATCCGAGAAACAGATGAGCGTTGAGGTAGCTCTGCAACTCTGCAATCCAGGCTATCCAGGCAATTCCAGCGACCGTGCTGTCATTTATCCATGAAATCTGATCATTGCGAATGTCGGTTTGCAGCGACAATTTCGATCTGCGGCCGATACTGGCAGGGCGGAATTCTTTGGAGGGTGTTGCTATTGCCTGATTCAACAGGCAGTGGGAGAGAAGGTGTGGTAATGCGTTGAGGTGGACAGAGTAGCCATGTTCACGAAGGTTGTTTGATATAGATTCCAGTAGCGATAGATTATCGAGGCTGGTTGCGGTAGTGATAGGGGCTGCGTCTATTAGATGTCCAGGTTGGGGCGGCAATGGAGATGTCCATTCGCCACTTATAGCACGTTAACAGAGCCATGAATTCTAAACTAATGGCCTGACGGCCCCCCACGCAAGTGCAGGCAAACGCTATGGAAACAGCAACGTTAGTCTTTGCCGCCGTCGCTTACTCTGGTTTGTTTGCCGATAAGGTCATGGACTGGTTTCGAATTCGCTGCGTAAAGTCTGAGAAAGCGTTGCAAGGGATATGGGTTTCATCAGCTTTGTGAGTTCGTCATTGGCACAATCCGCCTGGTTTTCCATTCCTTTGGGATAACCTGACATGAAGACAATTTTCAAATCAGGATTCAACTTCAAGACAAGCTTTGCCAGTTCCGGGCCTTGCAGGCTTCCAGGCATGACGACATCGGTTAATAGCAGATCTATGCTGATATCTGATTTGATGAGTTGATAGGCACCGTAACCACTAGAGGCTTCGATGGTTTCATAACCCAGTAACTGCAGTTGCGAGACAACCGTATTGCGTACGGCATCTGAATCCTCTGCAACCAGAATTCGTCGTGTGCTCCCAAACGATACATGGACAACCGGACGATACGTGATGTCAATCGCTTCACCATCAGAGCTGACAGGGAATATCAGCCTCACGGAGGTACCCATACCCAGCTTGCTTCTGATCTGTATGCTGCCGTTGGACTGTTGTACAAATCCGTAGGCCATGGAAAGCCCAAGCCCCGATCCTTTTGATTCAGGCTTAGTAGTGAAAAAAGGTTCAATCGCCTGTTCGAGTACCTCCTCACTCATGCCTGTACCACTATCGGTTATGGATATACGGACGTAGTGACCAGAGAGTAACAGTCGATCATCTTCTACTGAGAGGTCATTCTCCTGGTAGAAGTTATCGGTTTCAATACTGATGAAACCGCCACCTTGCAGGGCGTCGCGAGCATTGATGAGCAGATTGAGCAGAACGTTTTCCAGTAATGATCTATCGACGGACACTGATCTGAGGTCATTGGACAGATGCAATTGCAACGTATTTTTTTCCGAAATAGTCTGCAGAAAAAGACCTTCAAGGTCGGTAACGATCCGGTTCAGATTGACAACTTCAGGCTTGAGCGGAGAACGCCGGCCAAAAGCCAATAGTTTTCGCGTCAGCTGGCTACCCATGATCGTTGCGGATAGGGCGTTATCCAGGTATTTGCTGGCTTTTGGGGCGCGATCGCTACTCATCAGGAGTTCGATATTACCCATGATGACGGCTAGCAAGTTATTGAAGTCATGGGCAACACCTGCGGTTATCCTGCCGACCGCTTCCATCTTCTGCACTCGATGCATTTGCTGGTCGCGCTCGGCCAAGGATTTTTCAGCACGTTGTCGTTCTGCTATCTCTCGTTTGAGTTCGTTGTTGCTGTTCTGAAGATCCAGTGTTCGAATGCGTATCTTTGCTTCCAGCTCTTCACTGAAGCGTGTTTTTTCTCGCAAGCTGTACCAGAATCGACCCAGAGCCAGAGCACAGAGAATCAATGTCGATGCCAGCATCAAGGTACCCACACGAAGACTGTGCGCAAGACTCTCATCAATTTGCAGATACTTTGAAAACTGGTGCTGACGAGTGATGTTGCTTAATTGAGATAGTGGCGAATGCATTTCCTTGAACTGATCCCTGATCGCCATGGCGTTTGCGGTGTCACCAGTCTGTAGCGCAAAGAAAGCTTCTTCCAGGCTTAGTAGTTTGACTTTCTGGGCTTCAAGTAGTTGGTGAAACCGTACATCTGCCAGAGTGAATTCGGTCAGAAATGCCGACTCATAGTGTGTGTACCTGGAAAGCAGAACGTCGTATCGTATCTGCATTTCTTCCGGGCTCGAGTACCCCAGAGCGAACTCGTTGAGAGATGAGATGAGCACAGCCAGGTCAAACTCTGCCCTGACTGCGTAGGAGGGCAGATCGTCATTGAAAATATTCTGGGAAGAGGCTAGTTCCTTGTTCAGACCGAACAGCATCACGATCGCGCCAGTAGCCAGAATGGCCGCAGCGATCAATAAGCCGGAGTCAAGGGTCCTCCATGCCCCCCTCTTCAGGTTCATGGAAGAATCGTCAGTGACTTGAGCTGCCAGATGGACCGAGAGTAATACTGTGGACGACGCAAGTCTGAAACGTCCGTCCATGGATAGATTATCCAGACAGGACCATTGTCACGTATCGTGATAGGTTCGCCGTTCTTGCGCGTGGCAAGTATCACATCGTATTCAAAGAAATCTTCGATAGGTATGTCTACGATGTAGTCATCAAGCGCCCTTGCCTGGACCGATTTGCCAGTTGCGTCGATTTTTGCAAATAGATTTCTTGCCAGAACACCTTCAAATTCAACCAGCCCTTTTGTCCATGGGGTCTCTGTGATTATTTTTGTGAGGCCCGATGCTTCAAGCATGGTTCGGTCAAAGCTGACAGTATTTTGTTGCGATGGATCTTTTTGGGCCGCTGTGCCGGGCTCCTTGGACGCGTTGATTGCACCTGAAACTGTCAGGATGACTTTACCTGGCGGTGGCGTCTCCAGATCCTGAGCGTGGGAACTGAGTGAGGACAACGTCAGAAATATAAAAGCACCAGCAAAAGTATTGATGATTCGAAGTAATTTCATAGTGATCCAGAGTTAAGGTAGCAATGCCAATAAAATGGCAGGCGTGTGCGGGCTTGGCTGCCCGACTTATAGGCAGCGCTATCTAGCTGATCGCAAATTGTATCTTAACAATGTCGGGAAGAAATACTGGAGCAGTCAACGCAGACTGACGGGAAGCACTGCATGGGCTTTGCCCAGAATGCGCTTCAACCATGGCAACTTCCCGATACTGGCAGAGTCAGGTAACTTGTTGTAGTTGGCACCTTCAATCATGATGCTGCTCAGTGTCGCGTAAGTGTTTGCCCATGCTTCTCGTGTAGGGGCATCAAAGGCTTTTCCCAGCCCCTCTTTCATCGTCCAGAACAGGCAGTTGGCGAATTTCTCATAGTCCTCCTCGTTGACGCCATAGCTGCGGTGCGCACGTCCGGCCTGCTTGAGAGGCTCGATAGATGATTCCATGTTCTCCAGAGAGTCAACGGCTTTATCCAGCATCTGCATGAGCTTTTCACCTTGCACCTTCATGTCGCCTTTGAACATGGGAGCCAATTCCGGATAAACGGAGAATAATCGTTGGTAGAACAGTTCAGCAGCCGTGTCGCGAATGGGTGAAAGTTTTTTCCACGACTCTCTGACAAGATGGTGCTGATGGGGGAGCATGGTCAGTTATTCTCACTGATGTGTGAATTGGAATCGCTCGGTGCAGGCTACAAACGAGGCAGAGTTATCAAGAGCTGATACCTGCCAAATTCTGCGAACAGGAACCCTGAAAGTAAGATAAAAGAGGGGCGCTGTCGTGGGCTAATTTTGCAGCACGGTGCTGCATAGAGTGCAGTGCACCAACAAAGGGGGGTGTGGCGAAAGCCCCTGTGGGTGATTATCAACACATCCTCCAATGGATCAATACGTCAATGCAAGTAATGACCCTTCGACAGTCACCATTCTGATGTCTGTTTCATAGAGCGCAGACAGTACTTCAGAGTTGAGCACGGCTGCCGTATCTCCTGCCATGAAAATTTCACCGTTCTTCATCGCCACGATATAGTCAGCGTGACGTGCCGCATGGTTCAGGTCGTGGAGTACCAGTGCGAAGGTGCGACCCTTGTCGACGTGCAGGCGAATCAGCTGCATCAGTTGGCGTGCATGACGAATATCCAGATTGTTCAGAGGCTCATCGAGCAACACCATGTCGGTGGCCTGAGCAAAGTTCATCGCTAACAGGGCTCTTTGCCTCTGACCTCCTGACAAGGTTTCGAGAAAGCGATCGGACAGACTGCTCAGGTCGAAATCTGCCAGTGCCTGTTCGATGATGACATCGTCGGCTTTGCTGCCACGCCCCTTGTTGTGCGGATATCGGCCGAATGCGACCAGCTCACGCACACGCAAACGAGAGCCGATACTGCTGTGTTGGCGCAGCACCGATAAGTGCCTGGCAAGTTCGTCGAAGGCATAGTCATTGAGCAGACGACCTGCCAGTTCGACCTCGCCTCTGTCCTGTTTTTGCAGTCGTGACAGCGTATGTAGCAGGCTGGATTTACCTGCGCCATTAGGACCGATCAAGGCCGTTATCTTGCCCGGTGGAAGTTCAACTGAGATATCTCTGAGAATCTGGTGCTTGTCCAGGCTCAGATCGATTGCACGGGTTTTGATCATGGCCGTTTTACCAGAAGCAGATAGAGAAACAGGAGTCCACCCAGTAGTTCGATAACGACGCTGATGGTGATCTGCATATGCAGCAGGCGTTCTAGAATCAGTTGCCCGCCGAGCAGGATCAGAATGCCCACCAGAATGGTCAGAGGAATCAGTATGGCGTGGCTGTGGCGTGGACTGATTGCGTAGACCAGACTGCTGATGAGCAATCCGAGAAAGACAACAGGGCCTACCAGCGCTGTGGCTGTGGCGACCAGAACAGCGATCAGTGTCAGAATCTGGAAAGCAGTCTTGTCATGCTCGACGCCCAGTCCAATAGCCAGGTCGCGCCCTAGTGCCATGATATCGAGTTTGCGCCGTAACAGCCAGGTCAGCCACAACGAGACAATCACAGCCAAGCCTGCATAGCCCAGTAGCGATTCATTGATATTGCCAAACCGGGCGAAGCTGGCTGATTGCACCACGGCGTAATCATTGGGTGCCAGAATGCGGGACATGAAACCAGACAGTGAGCGAAATAGCACACCGACAATGATGCCGGTGAGAATCAGGCGTGAAAAATCGGACTGTCCGCGTTTCAGCAAAGTGCTGAACAAAGCCACCGCCAACAGAGACATGATGGCCAGTTCGGCCATGAATTTAGCTGATGGCGGCAGAGTGACGTAGTGACTGCTGCCAAGAAAGAAGACGACACTGGTCTGAATGAGAACGTACAGAGAGTCGAATCCCATTAGGGAGGGAGTGAGTATGCGATTGCCGCTGAGTGTCTGGAACAGCAGTGTCGATACACCGATGGCTGAAGCCGTTATCAGTAAACCCAGCAGGGTAGGCAGCCTGAATGCCATGATGAACACTGTGTTGCCATCAGCTCCCTGGAACAAGTAGAGGCAGGATACCAACAAGACCATCAGGCTCAGTACCGCCAGCAGCCATGCAGTGTGTCTGCGCTCTCTACCTCGATTGTTTGAAAGATTCATGCCTGTCGGGCTGCGGGTCGGCTATACAAAAGCCACAGGGTGACGACGGCTCCAACAACACCAAAGACGGTACCTACCGGAATTTCGTAAGGGGCTATGAGCAGCCTGCCCAGCATGTCACTCAACAGAGTCAGCATGGCACCGAGCCATGCTACCAGGGGGAGCGAATATCGAAGGTTGTCGCCCCGCAGACGGCTCACGATATTGGGCACAACCAGGCCGATGAACGGGATGATGCCGACAGTGACAATAGTGACAGCGGTAACGACCGATACCACCAACAGGCCCAATGCCATGATGGTGCGGTAGTCCAGGCCCAGGTTGCGCGCCTGATCGCGTCCCAGGCTGGCAATCGTGAACTGGTCAGCCACGAAATAGGTAAATACGGCGAGAATACCGGCGATCCACAATAGTCCATAGCGGCCGCGCATCATTCCGGAGAATTCGCCTGTCATCCAGATATCCAGTAATTGAAGCAGGTCCGCCTGCCATGCCAGCCAGGTGGCGATGGCACCGATGACCCCTCCATAGACAATGCCGACCAGAGGTACCAGATAGGTTTCCTGTACCGGTAGTTTTCTGATCATCAGCAAGAACAACAGCGTTCCCAGTAGTGCGCCGATACTGGCTGCAATCATCTTTGTCACGATGGAGCTTGCGGGGAACAGTAGCGTTATCAGTACGATTCCCAGGACCGCAGATTGTCCGCTACCGGCGGTTGACGGTTCAACAAAACGGTTCTGCACCAATACCTGCAAGACTTGACCAGCAATAGCCAGTGAGACACCAGTCAATAATACTGCCAGGGTTCGTGGTAGTCGGCTGACGCTCAACAACCAGAGTGCTTCAGGGTCGGTAAACAGTTCGCTGGGGCGCATGTCGATGACGCCGATAAAGAGACTGGCAATCACACAGATTGCCAGCGCGCCGATGGCCAGTCCCGGCTGCGGGGAGAGCCGGAAAAGTGTCGTTCGCTTGTTCATGCAGGGTAACAAGACTCGGATCTGGATTCAGCGAAGTAGAAATACTGTTTAGTTGGCAATCGTGAAAGCGCTACTGATTTGATTCAGTGTGCGTATTTGTGCTTGTATGCCACCACCCGCGATGTAGAGATCGGCACTGTTCAGGTAGACAAGGCGTTTGTTCTGCCAGGCTTGTGTCTCGTGAATCAACTCATTGTCCAGTGTTTGCCGGGCACTATCGCCCTCTTGGCCAATGGCCGCAGTTCTGTCGATGATCAGCAGCCAGTCCGGATCGTATTGCAGTACGAATTCAAAAGAGACGGCGTCGCCATGGCCGGCGATGGCAACATCATCAACGGCAGCCTCCAGGCCCAGTTCCGAGTAAATCCATCCGAAGCGTGAGCCGGGACCGAAGGCCGAGATCTTCGGGCCATTGGTCATCAGTATCAGAGCTTTACCCTTGCCGGCAACCGCTGAACGAGCCTTGTCCACTGCTACATCCAGTTGTGCGACCAGCTCATCGGCTTTTTCGGACTTGTTGAACAGTTCGCCGTATTGCAGTGTGCGTTCTCGTGTCTGTATCAGTAGATCATTACCATCGATGCTCATGTCGATGGCTGGAGCCAGTTTGGAGACGGTGTCGAGGGTGCCGGCTGAACGACCACCGACGATGACAAGATCGGGTTGCAAGGCTGACAGTGCCTGATAGTCGGGGTCAAAGAGACTGCCCACTTTCGTTGCGGAGCTTTGCACCTCATCCAGATAATCGACAAACAGCTTGTCGACAGTCCCAGCGATGGGGACTCCCAGAGCATGGAGAGTATCTACAGCGGGGATGTCAAATACCGCAAGTGTGGTTGGATGATCTGTCACTGTGACCACACCTCTGGCCGTCTCGATATCAACAGCTGATGCTGTCAGTGGAGTGATGGCCGCGCTCAGGATCAGCGCGATGCCAGCGGTGGAATGTAGAAGCTTCATCATTGAGTTCCGAGGTTGAAAACCGGCTGTCGCATTTGATAAATCAGACAGGCATCGGTGGGAGAGCACTTTGTGATTGATTTTGCAAATTACCTGTGTATCATAATACAAATGCTAACAATTCGCATTATCATTAGTGTTTGTTGCAATTCAATTCAGATTGCTGCCTGTGGGCATGCAATGGCTCATAGGGAAATCAATGACTGTTCCAGCTAAACCGCCAGTACTCTTGTCGCGGACTTTGTTTGCGGTGCTGCCTTTAGTGCTATCCATGCAACAGGTGTACGCCCAGCAGCTGGAAGGTGAGGAGGAGCCATTAGTGCTGGGTCCGATGGTTGTCTGGGGGACTCAGGTTCAATCCTCATCTGTAAAGTTGGGCAGCGAGGGCATTGGCATCAAGCAGGCGGATCACATCAGTGATTTGCTGCGTTCTGTACCTGGTGTGGATGTGGGGGGCGCACATTCCCTGAACCAGCGCATCACTATCCGGAGTATGGACGACAAGGATTTGCGTATCAGCATTGATGGCGCTAACCAGAACACCTATATGTATCACCATTTGGGAAATCTTCAGATACACGCCGATATTCTGGAATCTGTCGATATCGACGTCGGCAATAACAGCGTAGTCAATGGTGGTCTGGGAGGTTCTGTACGCTTCAGGACAAAATCAGCCGAGCAGCTACTAGAGGAAGGGCAGCGTGCAGGTGGCCGTGTGCAACTAGGTTATGGCGACAACTCAGGGACAAGCTTTGCCTTGACGGGTTACGGTCAATTAACAGAGGCCGTGGATGTCATTGCCTACTACAACGGCGTCAACCGAGATAATTACGAAGTTGGTGGTGGTGAAATCAAGGACTTCAGCGGTAATACCATCGAAGGTACTGACGGAACCGTGCGCGGTCTGGAGGGAGATCTGCAGGATGTACTACTGAAGTTTGGCTGGGATATCAATGATAACCATCGCCTCAGTTTTGGTGTTGAAAATTATGTGGATGAGGGCGATTACAGTTACCGCCCAGATATGGGGCTCGCTACCGACCTTGCCATTACAGAGAGTCTGGGAGTTCCCCTGCTGTGGCCAACCGAGCTCAGCCGCAATACCGTAACCCTGAACTATGAGGGAGAATCCAGACGAGGTGGCAGCATCAATGCAAGTCTGTTCCGCAATGACAGCACACTGCAGCGAGACGAGAGTGGCTGGGCGCAGAATGCCGATTTTGCGGACTCTGCCGGACAGATAGAAGGGGAAGCTGCGAATACGGGAGTGAATGTTATTGTCCGCAAGGATCTGGGGCAGCATGGCTTTAGCTACGGCGCCGAGGTTACGCAGTACGAAACAGATTTCTCAGCAGACTATCAAAACGGTAGTCAGGAAAAATCTTCAGAAGAAATAATCGACTCGGCCATTTTTGTACAGGATCGTATCCGTCTGAATGAGCGTTTCTCACTGACTCCTGGAGTTCGTTACAACGTTCAGAAGAATGACACGGTAGTCACGGACGATACTTTCGATGAAGTGACGGCCGCATTAGCCGCTGATTTCGAACTGACTCCCACGGTGCATTTGCGAGCCAGTACCACCCAGTTGTTCAAGGGGCCGGAAATTGGCGAAGTATTCACTGGTGCCGGGCTCTACGATTCTGTCAACGCCGATATTCGTCAGGAGACAGGACTTAATACCGAGCTGTCACTGGCTTATGCCAATGCGGTGCTTGGAGCTGATGAATTCAGCGCCGGGTTTACGCTGTTCAATACACAACTTGATGATTATATCTACGACTATGCACCCATTGCTGAAGCCGATGGTGGCGGTAGCTGGAAAGACAATGTCGGTGATATGAACGTTCAAGGTATCGAGGCCTACCTGGGCTATGAAATTGGTCAGTTAGAAGCACTGTTCAGCTATTCGATCGCGGATAGTGAGCTGGATGCTGACAGCGAATATCTGGTACTCGACAAGGCACGACTCGATCGCAAACAGGGAGATACATTTGCTATCGCACTGGATTATCATCTGGCGAAATCTCGCCTGGCATTGCATTGGGATGCTCAGGTGGTGAAATCGCTGGGCAGCGGTGTTGATCTGGATGGCGCTACCGAGAACAATGCCAAGGACGGATTTGCAGTCCACAATATATCTGCCAAATGGCATCCGACTGTCCTCAAGGGATTATCCATAACCGTCGGCATCGACAATCTGTTCGATGAATACTACGCTTCGCAATCATCACGTACAGGTCTGAGTCTGCATCCACGATTCGGAGAGCTCTACTTGCAGGATTATGAGCCGGGCCGTAATTTCAAATTGACAGCTGACTACACGTTCTAGCCTGAGGCCGAGATGCCTTTCCAATCGAGCGCCTGCGTGCGGGGGAGTAGAGAAGTAGAGCAGAGAAGAGTGGGGCGACTATTCATGTGTCGATGGTAGTTTCGGTCATGTGAAAACTATTTCAAATGTTTGTAAAAATACCTCGTTCTGCCTCTTGACAGCAACTTCGCAGAAGCCGATAAAGCGCACTTGAATCACACTGATTCTTCACTTGTCGAGCCGGAAAAATAACCTGCCGCTCTGCATTACTCTACGATCAAACAGTAGCATGATGAACCTTACGAACTTCCGTTATTCCCTGATCCTGCTGGCTATCCTGGCTGGCTGCAGCAGTTCGGATTCGACCCCGAACACAGTGCCTGACAATACGGGCGATACGGATACGCCGCTGATCCCCGGTGATATTGATGGTGATAGCGATGGCGATGTTGAAGCACCGGAGGTGCCCACAGCATCCCAGATCATTTATCTGGATAACGAAGCTGTGTCTCTACCCACTGGCGGTCTCTTTCTGGTATCCGAATATATCGGTGACCTGAATAATGACGGCAAGGGCGATATTCTGGCTGATACCTCCACCTTCATACTCGGATCTGAAAATTCTGAGCAAGATGTCTTTGCATCCAACGAGCGTATTTCCACAGCACTCGAGCTGTTTAGTGCAACAGTCCTTGACTTCAATGGCAACGGGGTCGCGGATATTCTGCTGCCGAACTATGAGGGAAACTTGCCACAATCCCGATTTGGTGGTTTTGACCTGGTACTGGACCGCTCCGATCTGAGTACACCCATTGTCTTCGACGGTACCAACGGTGGTCGTATCAAGGGCGTTGAGCCGGGTCAGGAAAACATGAGTTTCACCTCAGTCGGTGATGTCAATGGTGATGGTCGCGATGACCTGGCTGGATACCTCGGTGGCTCCTTGACTCAGGCAGGCGCAGCTATGGTTGTGCTCTACGGTGCGAACGGATTGCCGGAAGCGGAGAACGATGTCACTGTCTTCAGTGGTAGTGCGGTCGATCGTCTGGTACCTGCAAACAACGTGCGTTTCGAGGGTGGGCGGGTCACCTATGTACTGCCACTTGGAGATATCAACCAGGACGGGCTGGACGACTTCGCGTTGCGTTATTCCTACCCACAAGGTGCTGATGTTGAAGGCGATCGATCCTTTGACATGCTGATTGTCTATGGAGCTACTGATGGTATTGTTTCGGTGGAAGCTTTCGATGCTGAGACCTCAACCAGTGCTGGCACACGTTTCGCCGACTCGTTGATTCAGGAAACTGCGGGTGATTTCAATGCCGATGGCGTGACCGATCTTGTTATCGCATCAGAAACGATCGAGGGTAATCGTACCGTGTATAGCGAAGGTGTGTTGCTGGGCCAGGATTGGCAGTCTCAGTCGAGCTTTAGTGCTGCTGAACTGGCAGAGCACACCATCACCTTCACGGGATATGGTGCTGACTTTGGTTCCATCAAATTACATTCCGCAGGAGACTTCAATGGCGATGGCTTTGATGACCTGCTGGTAGAGGATGCAGCGCGAATGATCTTGATACCGGCAGGGATTGTCGGATCAGTAAACATTATTGACCTGAATGATCTGCCTGCAGGTTCTGTGGAATTCAGAGCCAGTTCTGAGACCGATGCTGTCTACACCTACGAGTATCTGGATAGCCAGGCCGATGTTAATGGCGACGGATTTGATGACTTACTGGTTTACAGTCAGTCTGCCGGTGTAAGGGTACTTTTTGGGAAGGCTCAGTTCTGAGAAGAGCGTTTACTAGCCCGGAATGGTCTTGAATAATCCGGGCTGGCTTCTAAGCCATCGTATGCGCAACCTTGTTTGCCGGCTTGCCAGAGGAGCCTATTACCGTCAGCACGGTGAGTAGGCTCGCGAGAGCCACTATCCAGAAAACACCATTGGCCGCTCCACGATCCAGCAGGAAGCCAAAGATGGGTGGTGCGATGATGCCACCCAGATTAAAGCCGGTAGAGACAAAGCCGAACACCGTACCAGCCTGGCCTGGGGGTGTGAGTGAACGCACGAGCATGTCGCGCGAGGGGGCAATGGCGCCACTGGCGAATCCGCATAACGCAAACAGCGTGCCGCTGAGCCAGATACCCGGCGTCATCCAGGCCAGGAGCGAGATACCCGCGGCGATGAACAGCAGGCAGGCGACAATCGTTTTCTGAAAATCACGTTTGCCATCGGCTATCCGACCTCCTGCCAGAACGCCTAAGGGTGAGGCAAACAACCAGGCGGAAATCAGAGTTCCAGCCAGAGTCAGACTGAATCCGTGCTGCTCATGTAAGGCGGTGACGCCAAAACCTGTCACGCCTCTACCGACCAGTGTCAGGCCGATGAAAAACGCTACCGACATGAGAATGGGGCGAGACAGCAGCAGATGACGACGTGCCAGTGCCGCTTCAGATTTGCTGTTGATCGGCTGGGTGGGCGCTGGTGCGGCATCGACTTTTAGAGCTGTCGCCTCATGTACAGCCTCAGCCTTGCTGGAAGCAGAGTTCGCTGCCGATTCAGACGATTCGGTACCGGTGTTGAACCAGGCACGGCGACTGTACAAGACCCCCGCAATAACAACGCCTAGCAGGCCGCAAATCATTAATGCATGCTGCCAGCCGTACAATGAGGCCAGCAGCAATACGGTCAATGGCGCCATGGCTTCGCCAAAATGACCTGCCGCCGTGTGATAGGAAAACGCCCGACCCATTCGCTCTGGTAGGGCAACGGCATTCAGAATGGCGTAGTCGGCAGGATGATAGACAGCATTGCCTAATCCGGCCACACCCATCAGAAAGACGAATGCGCCATAAACTGGCCAGACACCTATCAACGAAAAAGCCAGACCCTCTAACGCCAAGCCGATGATAAGTACCCATCCAGCTCCGATACGATCCACAAACACCCCCATCGGAGCCTGAGCCAGCCCTGTCATGAGGCTGAACATGGTGATCCCGAATCCCAGTTGGGTGTAACTGATCTGCATGGCTTCGCTGATTACCGGCAACAATGGTGGTAGCAGCAACATGTAGAAGTGACTGAAAAAGTGGGCTATGCAGATCAGCGCTATAGCCCACCGGCCGTGGTTCTGTGTTGAGGAATCTGAGAAGGGCACAGGCAAACGCACTCTGAGTTGAATTCCGTATCAATTCAGTTAACCACGTTCAATATCCCGACGGCAATATATCGCGGCCATTTTCCTGGCCGAAACCCTCAAGTTCAACCTGCACTTATCCGCAGCTGTCGGCCGAAACCTGCGTGTTGATTGGAACCGCACACTGAGACAAAGCCTGTGCTGCCGATAGTGCCGGAAATAGCTGAGTGTTCAATGTCGCCCCGGTCCTCGAATCGAGCCTTGCCCGAAAAGCCCCTTCTTTTTTCCAGCCGCTCAAGAGGGTAAGATCCGCATCGACTCTGGCGCTATAGTGTTCGCCGTAGACATAGACGTCACTGGTAAAGCCCAGGGAGGAATCACTAGCCTGTCGAACAGGGCCGCTACGCACGATGAGATTCAGGCCATCCAGATTGACGCCGGCAAAGTCTGTACCGGCAGGATTTTCTATATCGGCAATGATGTGATAGGTACCTACATAGGCGCCAGTCTGCTCGAACAGCGACATGTCGAAAGCTGAATCATCGGGCGAGGGCGTTGCATCAGCGATGATGGCGACCTGATGGCCATTGACGAAACTGATGGATTCCATGTGATTCGAGGCATTCTCACCCGGTAACGGGAATTGCCAGGTGATCTGACCACTTTGCTCGATCCTCATCAGACGCCTGTCTGCCGGACTGAAGCAGTAGAAGGGGGCGCTGTCAGGTGAGGCTGTCAGCAGACAATCTGCAGGTGCGGCTGCGCTGGCCTCTGCACTCATCAGACCTCGAACGTAGGCGCCATGAAGTGTTGCTGTATCGGTGGCATCAGGTTTGGAATTGCTGACCAGATACACCATGTTGTTGCGCTTGCTGAACAGATACAACTCACCATCGGGGCCTTGTCCATAGCGAATGTCCACTCGATCATTGGTATTTACAAACCCGTCGGCTGATTGCACGATGGATTTCATGCTGCTGCTGATCGCCTCGGTTGCCGGGTTGTTATCGTGATCGAAGGCAATACCATCGCGCCAGGTCTTGGCAACGCTCAGGCTGCTGGGTGTACCTTGTGTCTTGGCTGCCAGTAAGTCCGATACCCGAGAATGGTAGATCTCGCCTGACTTGGGAAAGTCGACATAGAAGTAAAGACCGTCCAGTTCTGAACCATTCTCGACGATAAAGCCACCTCCCAGAGCCTGCCTGGTAAATGAGGCACCGACACTGCCGGTGTGGCCGTATTGTGCAACGGGGTAGATATATGAAAGAGTGGCATCATCAGCCGGCAAGGTGTCGATGCCGTCGCTCAAGCCGGGTTGCCCCAGTTGTAGATAAGCACCTTCTCGCTGCGACCAACCGTAGTCACCACCAGCCACAATCAGGTTGATCTCGTCGATATTGTCACGGCCATCCTCACCCACCAGTAGAGTGCCATCTTGCATGAAAGCCAGGTGATGCGGATTCCGATGTCCTAGCGACCAGACCTCATCAAGCATGGCAGAGTCACCGACGAACGGATTGCTTCCCGGCACCGAATAACCACTGGAACCATTGGCCAAAGGGTTGATGCGCAGAATCTTGCCCAGCGCGTTGTTGCCCTGACCACCGACTGTGGTTGTGGATTCCTGGCTGCCATCACCGTGAGCAATGTACAGCAGACCATAGTCGCTATCACCGGGACTTGTGGAAGGGTCAAAGGCGATCTGTTTGATCGGGTGATCGTACTCAGGTATGCCAACACGAAACACTTCACGGTAGCTGCTGGGGTCCACCGTCATGGTGTGGGTATTGACCGTCCATTCCACAAGCACGCTGTCAGCGTCCAGTGCAGCGGCATCCGACAGGTAGTGATGTTGTTCCGGGTCAGCCGGTCGCTCCTCTAGTAGTGATGCGTACAGCTTGCCGTTGCTGGTAAAATCCGGATGAAAGGCGATGCTTCTGACTCCGCCATGGAAGGGGTTATCGATATTCAATGCACGCCCGGTGCTGGCTTGAATGGCTGCCCCCATGTCGAACCACAGTGTGGCTTGACCTCCTGTAATTTCATGGATGCGCCCGTCTTGTTCATCGACAATGAAGAGCTTGTCACCCAGCGTGGTCATTGAGTTCCAGCGAGCAGGGTTGCCATCGCTGGCCAGAGGCATTTCGACAAAGGGTTCTATGTCGAGTGTCACGTCCGAATCGACCGGATCGAAGGCCCAGCTCACCTGATTGTTGGCATCGACCGTCGGGGCCATGGCCGCTGCTATCAAATCATTACCGGTAGTAGGCGGTTCTGGGTTGCTACTGTCTCCAGTGGTGGTCACTTGGACAACGGTGCTCGCACTTTCATTGCCATCATTGTCAATGGCAAGCACCTGGTATTCATAAGTGGTTCCGGGGCTCAAGGTATCTTCGTAATAGCTGTGCGCATCAAGGTTCTGCTGCAAGCGCTGACCATCGCGGTAGATATCGTAGCCGGTAACCCAACCATCGTCTTGGGAGGCTTGCCAGAAAATTTCGGCTTGAGTGCTCGAATACACATCAGCACGCAGTGCGCCCGGGGTGGTCGGGGCCTGGGCATCAACGGGTGGATTGGTGGTGCCACCGACTTGAAAGTTGTCGATGCGGACACCGCTGGTCAGATTGATGATGTGATAGTTACCGGGGTCAACCGTGCAACTGTTGCCACCTTCACAGACGGTTTGATAGTTGTTCGCGTTCTGTACTTGATACCAGTCGTCGCCTTGCCAGGAAAGGGTGTTGCCGTTGAGTGTGATGCCGGAGGAGGGCGGTGAGGCGTCGTCGACCACAATTCCGGTAAAACGCTTGCCTGTAGTAAGATTGATGACCCGATAACTGCCGTCGGCAACAATGCAAGACCTGCCACCTTGGCAGACGGAGGAATTGTCGGCTTCGGACTGCACCTGATACCAGCCGTCGTCAGGCCAGCTGATGGTATTGCCGCTGATCGTCACACCGGTGCTCGAAGCAGGTTCTGATGGCACGGTAATGCCCGTGAAACGCTGCCCATTAGTGTGATTGATGACGATATAGGTACCGTCGGGGACGGTACACTGGGTTGCGCCTTGGCACAGAGAATCGTAACTGGTCGCGGATTGAACCTGGTACCAGCCATCATCCGGGACTTCGATCACATTGCCGGTGACTGTCGGCTGTGCATTGGCCAAAGGTAGCCAAAGGATCATCGCACCGAGCAGAGTAAGCGTACTGCTTTGTGGTGAAACGAATTTTCCTGTTTTTTTCGTGCGGATAGTCGCCTGTGAGGCGCCTCCGGCGGTGAGATCAGCCTGGTCGCCAGAGTTGTAATTAAAATGAGGCGTAGTGTGTGACGACATGGTGAAATCCTCCTGGGGCTTGCGCAGGTATGTTTCACATGATTGTACTGAGTGTTACTGACTGGAAACCGGTTTTAATACCCGATTTTGATGGGCTACTTGCGCTCCGTGTGCCCTTTCAGGCACGTTGGAGCACAAGTAGAATATCAGTCCAAATGATTGCTCATTGATTCACGGCAGCGGTATGACGGCACCGTCGTTGGTGAACAGATGCCCGGCGGGAATATCCGTATTGGCAGGGACTGTTGCCCCATTATCAACGATCGAACCATCGCCAATCGTGACGCCTTCGCCCACTGTTGCTTGTCGACCGATCAAGACACGATTGCCAATGCTTGCCTGAGTGTTGATGACGGCAGCATTCATGATGAGTGAATTGTCGCCGATCTCGGTGTAACTACCGATAGTTACGGCACGTTGGACAATGCTGTTGTTGCCCAATCTGACAACAAAATCAAGCGTGCTGTTATTGTCGATGACCACGCCATTTCCACCGTTGAATCCACCGTTGATTGTCACTTTACGGCCAATGGTTACGTTGTCGCCGACGGAGCCACCTTCATCCCAACGGCTGTCGTTACCGAAAGAAAAGTCATTGCCGGCAGTCAGGCTCTGGCCAATCTCGGCACGAGCACCAATGGTGGCACGGTCTCCCAGGCTACGGATTCGTATTTTGGCGCCAGCACCGAGTGAGAGGCTATTGCCTATACGCATGATGTCAATGCCTCGCCCACCGGCGACATTGGCATTTCTGTCAATACGCGCATTGCTGCCAATGAAGGCTGCAAATATATTTGCACCTGCCAATACCACAGCACCTTCACCCAGGGCCGCTTCGGTTTCCGGGGATCCTAGTGTGGCGCGATCGACATGTGAATTGGCGCCGAGTTGGAACTGGCCCAACGTGGATTGAATCACGCTGCTGTTGGAGCCGATATTGGAGGTATTGGCAACGTCGGATTTGACCAGTTTGCTGCCGCTTCCAACGCTACTATCACAGCTGAGAGCTCCTCCCAATATAGCAACGTCGGTAGCCACCAGACGATCATCGAAGCCATCGTTATCAGTGTCGATAAAGTCAGCGTTAGTCTCGTCCGGTGCGCAGCTGGCCGCGGCAATTTGTGCACCCAGCAGAAGTGGCGAGCACACAATGAGGGCGGCAAGATGTTTACGTGGCCGATAATTTTGGGCGATACGTCTTGCTAGTGTCGGCTGTTGGGCGGTGTCTTCAGTCGTTTGAATTTCAATATATCCTTGCATGAAATGTCCAAAATATGTGAATGAGTCGACACTTTAACGCAGCCTTGAAAACTCACAAAGGCTGCCAGGACGAATTCAGTGACCGTTTGGAGAATGTTTCTGTTTGGTAGTTATTTTATTGCGTCGACCGCTTGGCTCGCAAAAAGTTTTTCTAACCAAGCTGTCGCAGAAACACCTGAGCACCCAGGCTGACATTCTCTTGCCAGTGCTCAGCGGCATTCTCGTCGGCAAGGTCCGTAATGAATTTGAAGCAGGAAAAGGGCACGTTCTCCAGAGCGCATACTTTGGCGATTGCGTAGGCTTCCATATCAACAGCGTCAGAGCTTTGTTCGGGAGGCGCTGTGACAAAGCTGTCTCCAGTGCCAAGGCTGTATTGTCCCTGGGGAAGATGAATCTCGCTGGCAGACAGTCGGGTTTCCAGAGGCGTTTCCCCCAGTGCGGCCATTGGTCTGGCATTCATGTCGCGTTGGTGCAAGGTGCCGATCTGCAGTAACTCCCCGACGTGATCAGGCTGGAAAGCACCGGCGGTGCCATAGTTGATAATGGCCTCACAATCATCCTGAAGCGTCGTTTTCAGTGCCGCATAGCCTGCGTTGATCTTGCCGATGCCGGTGTAAACCAGCTTGTAGCCAGGGGGGAGTTCGTCAGGTAATTCGCTCTGCAGAGCAACGAGTACATAGATCATGAGTTGGGAAATTGTCTGTTAGGGGATTGGTAGTTGGCAAGCAGTGATGTATCCGGCATGTCAAGCAAGTTCTCGCCGTGCAATGGCGGCGACGCCTGCATCTGCCAACGGTTCTTGTCTGCAAGTGTCGTTGCCATTGGCAAGCCGCAGGTTTGACCAAGTACGAGATCGGGCCGAGTCCAACAGGCATCATACGGCAGCTCGCGTGCGAGCCGGGCAGGTGCGCTGATGCCACAATTGTGCAATTCATGGGCAATTTCAGACCACAAGTGGTCCATCGGTGACTGCAATTCCGGCCAGTCGTACATGGGAAGTGCAGCGATACCGCCATTCATCGTCACAGTGAGGTCGGATTGCTCAAGTCGATGGAGGTGTGGCGCGATTGGCGACAAGCAGGAGATTCATGCGCGAGACTATACAAGATTGAGGTTTGGACTGCACTGGAGTGCTCGATCGGCGTGTAATTCTGACTTCAATAATCGCGTGTGTTGCCGATAGTTCTCACTGGAGAATTAGCTCGGGAGCAGAATTTTTTGAAAGGCATGCCACGTGTTTCTGTAACGCAAGGTTCTGGAAGCAATATCAAGCAGCAGCCTGGGTGCAAACCGATCGGTGAATGGTTGAAAGGCGTGGACATCGAGTTCAATTCGGCTATTTGATGCGCAATGAGTAACAATTCTCAGCTCTCAGTACGTCAGGCCACCGTGGTCTGTCTCGAAAACCGCCTGTCTGAGTTGAAGCGTGTTCACCAGCCTCTCTGGGTGTATGACTTTGACGACGCCAGCATTGTCTGGGCTAATACAGAAGCATTGGCGCTCTGGCGAGCGCAAACAAGACAGGAGCTCAGCGAGCGCGATCTGTCCGTAGACATGACGCAGGTGGTAATGATGCGGCTGCGACAGTACCAGCAGGACTTTGCGAACGATGATACTGCTGAATTCAAAGAGTACTGGACACTGTATCCGAATGGCGAACCGCAGCCGGTGGAAGTCCTGTTCAGTGCTTTTCGACTGGGAGATGGGCGGATGTCCATGTTCTGTGAGGCGCAGGGATTCCAGCGGCTGGATAACGATGCGCTCAGAAGTTCGCAAGCTTTGATGCATACCTCGGTCATGATCACGCTCTATAGCGCCAAGGGGGAGCCCTTGTATCGCAATCCGGCTGCACGTGCCTCGGTACGCAGTAGTGATGAACATCTGCATGAGCATTTCACTGATAAGACTGCAAGGCACCGACTCGATAACTCAGGTGAGCAGGAAGTCAACTTCGTCGCCAGCGTTCATGTCGGCAGTGGCGATCGATGGCACGATATATCCGCACGTCGCTGCCTGGATGCGGTTTCCGCAGAGTCTGCGTGGTTGATCAGTGAGGTGGATGTTTCACAGCTGAAAGCCACCCAGGAGCGTGCCAACTATCTCGCCGAGCACGACACACTGACCGGCTTGCCCAATCGGAATCATGTATCAGTCGTGCTGGAGCAGCGCGTCCTGCAGATGTGTGCGCGAGGTGAGCAAGGCGCGCTGATATTCATTGATCTGGATCACTTCAAGGACATCAATGACTCGCTGGGACATGAGGCCGGTGACCGCCTGTTGGTAGAAATTGCCGACCGGCTCAAGCATCTGGTTGGTGACACCGACAATATTGCACGGCTCGGTGGGGATGAATTTCTGCTGCTGATGGGACCCTTGAGGGATAGGCGAGAGGTCGATGAAATGATTAACCAGCTGAAGCAACATTTGTCGGAACCGATGATGCTGCAGGGTAGGAACGTACGCGTCACCCCCTCTATTGGCGTGAGCCTGTTTCCGGCAGATGGCAAGAATATCAATGAACTGATGCGCCACGCAGATCTTGCGATGTATCACGCCAAGGGTCTGGGGCGCAACGAGGCTGCGTATTTCACGCCGGATATGAGCGAGGCGGTGGATAGTCGTATCAATCTGGAATCCGAACTGATGGTGGCCCTGCAGGAAGATCAATTCTCTGCCTATTTTCAGCCGCGGGTTGATGTGCAGACGGGAGATATACATGGCGCGGAAGCCCTGGTGCGCTGGCTCCATCCAGAGCGTGGCATGATCAGTCCGGCCGATTTCATCCCTGCTTGTGAGGACTCGGGTCTGATCGGCAAGCTGGGTAAGTTTGTACTGACGCAGGCCGTTATTGCGCAACGTTGCTGGGCCGAGAACGGCCATACTCTCAAAATATCGGTCAATCTGTCGCCGGTACAGTTTGTTGCGGAAACGCTGGTTGAGGACTTCATACAGATTGTCGAAGACAATGGGGGTGATCCGCATTCTATGGAGCTTGAGATCACTGAGTCGGTGTTGCTAGGCAATGATCAAGCGACCATCAACAAGTTGCAGGCGCTGGTGGACTATGGGTTTCACATTGCCATCGACGACTTCGGTACGGGATACTCGAATCTTTCCTACCTGCATCGTTATCCGATCAGTTGCCTGAAGATAGATCGCTCCTTCATTGCACAGATCGAATCGGCGCAACCGATTATCGAACTGATCATATCCATGGCACGTCTGTTTGATCTCGACGTTGTCGCCGAAGGGGTAGAAACTGCTGCGCAGTTGCAGGCATTGAAAGCGTATGACTGCCAGGAATATCAGGGTTTTTTCTATGCCGGAGCTGTTGCGCTGGGGGATTTTACGGCGCTACTTGATTGTGATGGGGCGGCGGCGGCGTAGTTTGGCAAGAGGGGAGGGCGGAGTTGTCTTCGGGTTATAAAAAAGCTGCGTATAGCGGCTTTTGTAGGACCGGGACCATCTGATGTCCGCGAATTGTGACCATCCCATGTCCGCGGTATAAGGACCTTGAATTGCAATATATCGCATCAAATCTCCTCTTGAGATGTTACTCGCTACTCCTGACTTATTGACTGGCGGCTTCGACTTTTTCGCCTGATGAAATCCAACACTCAAGCCGCATGGATGACTAATTGTATGGTTGTATGTACAATTAGTCACGATGAATGAACCAAAGCTCCCCGCGAACCCTGTCCCGCGCCAGATAATATCAGTGGCAGAGGAACGCCTGCGTTCGTATCCGGTCCTCACAATCACCGGTCCCAGACAGTCAGGAAAGACAACGCTGGCTCGTTTGCTCAGACCGGAAGCACGATACATATCGCTGGAAGATCCGGATATCCGTGCTTTTGCTACAGAGGACCCACGTGGGTTTCTGGCAGATACCGGAGATAAGGCAATTATTGATGAGGTGCAGCGGGTGCCTGATCTGTTGTCCTACCTGCAGGGCATTGTGGATGCAGGCAACGAAATGGGTCGGTTCATTCTCACTGGTTCCAGCCAGTTCGAACTCATCGAATCTGTCACACAGAGCCTGGCTGGGCGCACAGCCTTATTGACGTTGCTGCCTTTCTCGCTCGGTGAGCTAACGGCGGCGGGGCGCGCACCGTCTTCAGTTGCCGAGTTGTTACAACAGGGTCTGTTCCCGCCCATTCATGATCGTCCGGTCGCCGCCGAGGTCTGGCTGCAGGATTACATCGCTACTTACGTGGAGCGCGATGTGCGGGCACTGATGAACATTCGTGATGTGGTGGCATTTCAGCGCTTTGTGCAACTGTGTGCGGGCCGCTGTGGGCAGTTGCTGAATATCAATTCGCTGGCTGAGGATGCCGGAATCAATCGTGCGACAGCGCAAAGCTGGCTGAGCGTATTGCAGGCGAGCCATCTGGTGTTGCTGGTGCAACCATGGACTACCAATATTTCCAAGCGTCTTATCAAGACACCAAAGCTGTATTTCGTAGATAGCGCTTTGGCTGCATCTCTGGTGGGCATCCGTGATGTCTCGCAAGTCATGACCCATCCGCTGCGTGGAGCGCTATTTGAGAATTGGGCCATCATGGATCTGATAAAAGGGCAGTGCAACGCAGGGCTAAAACCAAGCGTGTATTTCTTGCGTGATAAGCAGGGACACGAGCTTGATGCGCTTATCGAAACGGGTACCGGTAGCCTCATGGGCGTTGAGATTAAGTCGGGCGCTACAGTGGCCAGTGACTTCTTCAAAGGGCTTGACTACTGGCGTGAACGCCTTGGCTCGATTACGCTAGACCCGTGGCTGATCTATGGTGGTAATAGCCGACAACGCAGAGAGCGTGGACATGTGGTGCCATGGAACGATATGGATGCACTGCTCAACGAGATGGTAGCGACACGATGACGAATCCAGCGAGGACTGAGCGGCTCACCCAGTAACGTGTGGTTCGACTGTTTACTGTGAGCTGAAATCTGGAGCAGTCGCATCCAGGCCTGTGTCGGCCTGGATCCTTGCCGAGCGCCCTATTTGACGGTATAGCCACGACCTTCCAGACAGGCGGAGTTGGCACGCGTGTAATCGCTCGATGCGGCCGAGTCATTCACTCCAGAAGCCGGGTCATAGCCTGTCTCATCCACTGCCCATTGGTAGCATTCATATCTATCACGTGCTCGCTGCTCATCACTTTGCCCCTCGCTGGGGTAGACGATGCTGTTGCCGGGGCTTGTGACGGTGTCTTGAGCCGAGCCCATTGCCGATTCTGCACCATCAGGCTTGTCCACGACGATATATTCAGATCGGCCCTGGTCCCACAGGTAATAGGTGAGGTTGGCAAAGAAGAAGTTTCTGTTGCCAATTCTGAAATTCACCCGATTAGCGGGCAGTGTTCGTACTCTTGCCCCTATGGGGGCGCGCACAACGACATAAGCACCCTTGTTGTTGGGGCGATAGAAGCTGCCGTTGGTATAGCGATAATTCTTGCGATTGACCAATACGGTCTGGTTGCCCTTGGGCAAGGTACGAATTTCATGTCCGATATTTGGGTACTGGTATTTGCGTGAGTCCGCTTTTCCATGGGATTGTGCGAATACGTTGTTTGCCGGCAGAACGATACTCAGCATCAGGCCGAGAGTCGCTGCTATCAGAGTTGCTTTCAGTGTTTTCCTGATCATCTTCACTCCGTCAGTTCTGGTAAGAAAGAACTATAGAGCGGCAGCAACCCGATTTGGTTGCCGCTTAATTGTGCAAAGAATGTGGATTTGGCAGGGCCGTGTCCCGGTCCTGAAAATTTGGTGCCGAGACCATCCGCTATCCATTTCGGACTTGGCGTGGTCACAATCCGCGGACATCAGATGGTTCCGGTCCTATATAGGAGGTATTTGGATAATAAATGGTGGGCCCGGCAGGACTCGAACCTGCGACCAAGGGATTCACTTGTCCCGAACATTTCTGCACGGAGCGGACTATCTCATCACCCTCAATCGAAGTGACTGGTGGGGCGCGGGAAGCTCTAGCCTGTTATCAAGAACACTAAAGTTCTCAGGTAGTCTCTGCACCTTCCAAAGGTGTACCTTTGGCTTGGCTCAGGATTGCCATCAGCCTCAGTGATTAACTGAGCTGTTAAGGTTTCCCTGAATTCATCCCGTTCATTTCATATCTTACGATATGAACGCACCATTTAAGATGAGTCCCCTGCTCTAACCAACTGAGCTACAGGCCCACAAGGTCGCTATTCTAACTCATGCGATTGTATAAGTGTGCTGCTTTTCATAAGGTGTTGCAGCCTGGGTGAGTTCGTGGGTAGTCATGCAGAGTTACATGCTCCTCTGTCGCTAGTTGAGGCTGTCAGTCGTATACGTCAGGGCGATTTGTTTAGTCGCCTAAATGCTCCTTGCTGAATTTCAGGCAAAAAAAAGCGCGACCCACTCTGTCATGAACAGAGCGGGCCGCGCGTCTCTACAGAAAAATTATTCCTGATTATCCAGAAAACTTCGCAGTTGCTCTGAACGGGTAGGGTGACGCAGCTTGCGCAGAGCCTTGGCTTCGATCTGACGAATACGCTCGCGGGTTACATCGAACTGTTTGCCCACTTCCTCAAGGGTGTGGTCAGTGTTCATGTCGATACCAAAACGCATTCGCAGTACCTTGGCTTCACGAGGTGTGAGGCTGGCCAGTACTTCGTGGGTGGTTTCACCCAAGCCCAGGCCTGTGGCTGTTTCGACCGGAGACAGAATGTTGTTGTCTTCGATGAAGTCACCCAAATGGCTGTCTTCGTCATCACCGATTGGTGTTTCCATGGAGATGGGCTCCTTGGCGATTTTCAGCACCTTGCGGATCTTGTCTTCAGGCATTTCCATCTTTTCAGCCAGCTCTTCAGGCGTGGCCTCACGACCCATGACCTGCAGCATCTGACGAGAGATACGGTTCAGCTTGTTGATGGTCTCGATCATGTGTACCGGAATACGAATGGTACGGGCCTGATCCGCGATAGAGCGGGTGATGGCCTGACGAATCCACCAGGTAGCGTAGGTCGAGAACTTGTAACCACGACGATATTCGAACTTGTCGACAGCCTTCATCAGGCCAATGTTGCCTTCCTGGATCAGATCGAGGAACTGCAGGCCACGATTGGTGTACTTCTTGGCAATCGAGATAACCAGTCGCAGGTTTGCTTCAACCATCTCTTTCTTGGCGCGGCGAGCTTTCGCTTCACCGATGGACATCTTGCGATTGATTTCCTTGATATCGGTAATCGGCAGCAAGCTACTGACACAGATTTGCTGAATACGAGTCTGCAGCAGTTCGATCTCGGTACGACGCTCTTCCAAGGCCTTGGTGTAAGGCTTCTTGTTGCTGATGACAGAGTCCAGCCAGCCCGGATCTGTTTCGTGACCCGGAAAGCTCTGGATAAACGCACTGCGTGGCATCTTGCATTGCTTGACACACATGTCACGAATCTGACGTTCCAGTGAGCGAATACGTTCTACCTGGCCACGCAATCCACCAACTAGTGTGATTACGAAAGCGGGTGCGTATTTGAACTCGAGGAAAATGGCAGAAACCTGTTCCATCTCTTCCTTGCTGGCCGCATCCTGGATGCCACCGGCTGCGTCAATTGCCTTCAGCGCTTTGCCGTAGGCTTTCTGCATGGCCATCATGCGGCGCTGGATTTCTTCCATATCCGGGCCGGTGTCAACAACTTCATCGTCGTCATCATCGTCAGAAGGTGGCTTGGCAACCTTGATTTCTTCGGATGTCTCCGCGAAATTGATAATGATGTCCGTGAAGCGCAACTGCTCTTCCTGGAATTGCTGATAGCGTTCCAGTAGCAGGTTGATTGTTTCAGGGTAAGTACCCAGAGCGCGCAGGACCTGCTTGAGGCCATCTTCGATGCGCTTGGCAATCTCGATTTCGCCTTCTCGGGTCAGGAGCTCAACGGTTCCCATTTCCCGCATGTACATGCGTACGGGGTCGGTTGTACGGCCGAACTCTCCGTCAACCGTGGCGAGCACGGCTGCTGCTTCATCCGCCGCATCATCATCGGCGCTGGAGTTTTTGTCGGAGAGAATCAGGGAGTCGGCTTCAGGCGCAACTTCGCCGACCGATATGCCCATATCGGCAATCATTGCAATGATTTCTTCGACCTGTTCCGGATCAACTATCCCTTCAGGCAGATGGTCATTGACTTCGGCGTAAGTCAGGAAACCCTGCTCTTTCCCTTTTTTAATCAGTTCTTTCAGGCTGGACTGTTGGGACTTGTCCATTGCGATGCGAGCGGTCATAGAGTACCTGCGGTCAGCGTAACCCCCTATTATACTCGGAGGGGCGCCAAATGGTAGTAAAAAAGGTAGTTTGTAGCTGAATTCTTAATTATTTAATGCATGGAGAGCATCATGTGGGCCATAGAGGAGGAACATATTGCCAACGGCTTCAATTTAAAGGCCTAACGTCGCTTATACTGCGGCCCCCAGTGGTGTGTCCCGGTAGGTAACGGGCGATACTGCGCTGCGCGATCATACGCGCGGAAAAATTATCAGGAGAACGTTCTCGCATGACAACACGCCGCGAACTTGCAAATGCCGTCAGAGCCCTGAGCATGGACGCAGTCCAGAAGGCCAACTCAGGTCATCCAGGCGCCCCTATGGGCATGGCTGATCTGGCCGAAGTCGTGTGGAACGACTTTCTGCGACACAACCCGGGTAATCCGCAATGGGCAGATCGCGACCGGTTCGTGCTGTCCAACGGCCATGCGTCAATGCTGCTGTATTCACTGCTGCATCTGACAGGTTACGACCTGCCAATCGAAGAGCTGAAGAATTTCCGTCAATTGCATTCCAGAACACCGGGTCATCCAGAGTATGGCTATGCACCTGGCGTGGAGACTACGACAGGGCCTCTGGGGCAGGGTATTGCCAACGCGGTGGGGATGGCTCTGGCTGAACGTACACTGGGTGCGCAGTTCAATACGTCCGAGCATACGATTGTCGACCATAACACCTGGGTCTTTCTGGGCGATGGCTGCCTGATGGAAGGTATCTCCCATGAAGCTTGCTCGCTGGCAGGCACTCTGGGGCTAGGTAAGCTGATTGCTGTTTATGATGACAACGGCATCTCGATTGATGGACAAGTTGAGGGTTGGTTCACCGATAACACGCCTATGCGTTTCGAGGCCTACGGATGGCACGTGATTCAGGCAGTCGATGGTCACGATTCTGACGCCATCAAGGCGGCGGTGGAGGCTGCACGTGCCGAGACCGGCAAGCCGACACTCATCTGTGCTCGCACAACCATTGGTTTTGGTTCACCAAACAAGGGTGGCAAGGAAAGTAGTCATGGCGCACCGTTGGGTGATGATGAAATCAAGCTTGCCAAGGCGCAGTTGGGCTGGGAACACGGTGCTTTCGAGGTACCTGCTGATGTCTACGCAGGCTGGAATGCGCGTGATGCTGGTGAAACTCAAGAATCAGAATGGAACAAGCTGTTCGATGCCTATGCGGCTGCGAACCCTGAGCTGGCGGCTGAATTCAAGCGCCGTACGGCAGGCGATTTGCCGGAGAACTGGGAAGCTGATTCCAACGCTTTCATCAAGTCGATTGTCGAAAAGGGCGAGACGATCGCTTCGCGCAAGGCATCTCAGAACGCATTGAATGGTTTTGGACCCTTGCTGCCTGAATTTCTGGGTGGTTCTGCGGATCTTGCAGGTTCGAACCTGACCATCTGGAGTGGCTCCAAGGTCGTCCATGATGACCCAGCCGGCAATTACATCAACTATGGCGTGCGTGAATTTGCCATGAGCGCCATGAGCAACGGCATCAGTCTGCATGGGGGCTTTCTGCCTTACACAGCCACTTTCCTGATGTTCTCCGAATACGGCCGTAATGCACTGCGCATGTGTGCTTTGATGAAACTGCCCAATATTTTCGTGTTCACACACGATTCTATCGGGCTCGGCGAAGACGGCCCGACTCATCAACCTGTAGAGCAGACAGCCACACTGCGCTTGCTACCCAATATGGCAGTCTGGCGTCCTTGCGATGCCGTGGAATCATCCATCGCCTGGAAAAGCGCGATCGAACGCAAGGATGGGCCTTCTTGCCTGATCTTCAGTCGCCAGGCTCTGACGCACCAGCAACGTTCCGATACACAGCTCGCTGATGTTTCACGAGGTGGCTATATTTTGCATGAACCTGCCCAGGCTCCAGTGGCTGTCATCATTGCTACAGGCTCCGAGGTCGGTATGGCAATGGAGGCGGCTCAGGCATTGGCAGATCAAGGTACGCCAGTACGAGTGGTTTCCATGCCGAGTACCGATCATTTTGATGCTCAGGATCAGTCCTATCGTGACTCGGTTCTGCCGCCAGCCATGCGGGCGCGGATGGCTGTCGAAGCCGGAACAACTGACTTGTGGCGCAAATATGTCGGCCTGGATGGTGATGTAATGGGAATTGATACCTTCGGTGAATCAGGACCGGCAGAAGAGGTTTTCAAGCACTTCGGTCTGACTACCGATGCATTGGTTACTCGCGTTCAGGCGCTGGTTGCCGCAGTGAATAGCTGAACGAGTTGGTAAAGGCGTCCTGTAATCGTATGTGTCTGTAACAAAGTGTTTGTACTGGTGTTGCAGACGTGGCAAGTGTCGATCTCGACACTTGCCCTTCCAGCGAAACATTTCGAAGCTTAATACTTAGAAAAAAGGAAAATTCCAGATGACAATCAAAATTGCAATCAACGGCTACGGCCGGATCGGTCGAAACGTGCTCCGCGCTATCCATGAATTGGGACGCAGTGAGGAATTTGACGTTGTTGCCATCAATGATCTGGGTGACGCCGCCACCAATGCACATCTGACTCAGTACGACACCGCACACGGCAGATTTCCCGGCGAGGTTTCTGTTGATGGTGACTACATGGTGGTCAACGGAGATCGGCTGAAAGTATTCGCCGAACGTGATCCATCCAAGCTGCCTTGGGGTGAGCTGGGTGTCGATGTGGTTCTCGAGTGCACAGGCCTTTTCAAGAACCGGGAAAAAGCCGGGCTGCATCTGAAAGCTGGGGCCAAGAAAGTCATCATTTCTGCGCCCGGTGCCTCAGATATTGATGCCACCGTGGTCTTTGGTGTCAACGAAGGTGTTCTGAAGTCTTCAGACCAGATCATCTCTAATGCATCGTGCACGACTAATTGTCTGGCACCTATGGCCAAGGCCCTGAATGACTCTGTGGGTATCGTCAATGGTTTGATGACAACCATCCACGCCTACACCAATGATCAGGTGCTGACTGATGTCTATCACGAAGATCTGCGTCGTGCTCGTTCAGCGACCATGTCCATGATCCCAACCAGCACGGGAGCTGCGAAAGCGGTGGGACTGGTATTGCCAGAACTCAATGGCAAACTCGATGGCTTTGCCATGCGCGTGCCGACCATCAATGTCTCTATCGTGGATCTGACTTTTACTGCCGGTCGTGATACGACGGTGGAAGAGATCAACAGCATCCTGAAGAAGGCGGCTGATGGCAAGGTTCTGGCCTATAACGACAAGCCTCTGGTATCGATCGATTTCAATCACACCTCTACCTCATCAAACTTTGATTCAGGCATGACACGCGTCATGGCCGGCAATCTTGTCAAGGCATGCAGCTGGTATGACAACGAGTGGGGCTTCTCTTGCCGCATGCTCGATACCACACTGGCAGCGATGAACGCCGCCTGATGATGAAGCTACTCAAGGAGCTGCCCCTGGCGGGGCAGCGCGTGTTGATTCGGCAGGATCTGAATGTGCCTTTGAAAGATGGCAAGATCACCTCGGATGCACGTATTCGGGCCTCTGTGCCCACAGTGCAGTACGCCATTGAAGCCGGTGCCCGTGTATTGATCA
This sequence comes from Granulosicoccus antarcticus IMCC3135, assembly GCF_002215215.1. NCBI lineage: Bacteria > Pseudomonadati > Pseudomonadota > Gammaproteobacteria > Chromatiales > Granulosicoccaceae > Granulosicoccus > Granulosicoccus antarcticus. The sequence goes on from NZ_CP018632.1 coordinate 1,723,970, forward strand.
TGTCGCATCTGGGACGTCCCACTGAGGGCCAGGTGGATGCCGAGTCAACACTGGCTCCCGTGGCAGAACGATTGAGCGAGTTGCTGGGCCAGCAGGTGCGTCTGATTACGGATTATCTGGAGAAGGCGCCAGAGGTGGCTGAAGGCGAAGTTGTACTGTTGGAAAACGTTCGCTTCAATGTGGGTGAAAAAGCCGATGACGATGAGCTGGGCAAGCGATACGCATCCTTGTGTGATGTCTATGCGATGGATGCATTTGGTACTGCTCATCGGGCTCAGGCATCGACACATAGTGTTGGCATGCATGCGCCTGTCGCCTGTGGCGGTCCCTTGCTGGCGGCAGAGCTGGATGCTTTGAATGCTGCTCTTGATAACCCCAGACGACCGCTGGTCGCCATTGTCGGTGGTTCCAAGGTGTCCACGAAGCTCAAAGTGCTGGAGTCTCTGGCTGACAAAGTCGATCAGCTGATCGTGGGTGGCGGAATCGCGAATACCTTCATCGCAGCGGCTGGGCATGAAGTGGGCAAATCGCTCTACGAAGCCGATCTGGTTGGCGATGCTGCGGCATTGATGCGTCGAACCGAGGCGCGTGGTGCTGCAATACCGATTCCCTCGGATGTGGTTTGCGCTGCGGAGTTGGCGGATAACGTGCCAGTATTCACTCGGGCAACTGCTGATGTGCAAGGTGATGATCGAATTCTGGATATAGGCCCTGAAACCGCTGAAGCCTACGCCGCTATATTGCGCGGCGCTGGCACGATCGTCTGGAACGGCCCGGTGGGTGTGTTCGAGATTGATGCGTTCGGTAACGGTACCCGAGTTGTTGCTGAGGCCGTTGCTACCTCATCGGCATTTTCAATTGCTGGTGGTGGAGACACACTCGCAGCTGTTGACAAGTACGGCATAGAAGACCAGGTCTCCTATATTTCCACCGGTGGTGGTGCTTTTCTGGAGTTCATTGAAGGCAAGACATTGCCGGCGGTTGCGATGCTCAACTCACGCAGTGTGTGAGCCGCAATAACGGGTATCACTTTTTTTTGATTTTTCGAAGACAACTCACAGGACGAAAGTTATGACCGATACAGTTTCTCTATTGGGCGATGAAGCGGAATATCTGCTTGATCACACCTGTAAAGGATTACCCAAGGAACTGGTGCAGCTACCTGGCCCGGACTTTGTCAGTCGTGTCATTGGTGAAAGCGATCGTGGGGCCGGAACCATGCGTTCCATGCAGCAGTTGTTCAACAGTGGTCGTCTCGCAGGCACTGGCTATATGTCCATGTTGCCTGTCGATCAGGGCATTGAGCATTCTGCAGGAGCTTCATTTGCTCCTAATCCCATCTATTTTGATCCGGCCAATATTGTTGAGCTGGCGATAGAAGGTGGTTGCAACTGTGTTGCCTCAACACTGGGTGTTCTGGGTTCGGTCTCGCGTCGTTACGCGCACCGTATCCCGTTCATGGTGAAACTGAATCACAATGAGACACTGACATACCCGGCCATCTATGAACAGACACTGTTTGCTCAGGTAGAGCAGGCATTTGATCTGGGAGCTGTCGCTGTTGGTGCCACTATCTATTACGGTTCTCCGGATTCACGTCGTCAGATTCAGGAAATTTCAGAAGCTTTCTATCGTGCTCACCAGTTGGGTATGGTCACCGTATTGTGGGCTTATCTGCGAAATCCGGCGTTCAAGAAAGACGGCGTTGACTACCATGTGTCAGCCGATTTGACGGGACAGGCGAACCATCTGGCAGCCACGATTCAGGCAGATATTGTCAAGCAGAAGCAGGCTGAGAACAACGGCGGCTATAACGCTGTCAACTTCGGCAATACCCACCCGAAAGTCTATTCAGAACTGACGACTGATCACCCGGTTGATCTGGTGCGTTATCAGGTGGCTAACTGCTACATGGGCCGTGCCGGCTTGATCAACTCCGGTGGCGGGTCAGGCGAGAACGATCTGAGTCAGGCTGTGCGCACGGCTGTTGTCAATAAACGTGCGGGTGGCATGGGACTGATTTCAGGACGCAAAGCCTTTCAGAAGGATATGAAGGATGGCGTAGAGTTGTTGAATGCGATTCAGGACGTCTACCTGGATGAGCGCGTCACTGTCGCATAATTTTACGACACCTTAAGCAAGACGTTGTATCTGCGGCCTGCGAGTAATTGCAGGCCGCAACATCAACTGTTCAGGGTACAAGGCCAAGGTCTGGATCTGGCCCTGCACCTGGCCGATGTTATTAACGAGTCAGACGATCAACCGCTTCCTGGTAGCGTTCCAGCGTGCCGTTGATAACCTCTTGCGGCACTTCTGGCCCCGGTGAGGTTTTGTTCCAATCCAGCGTTTCCAGCCAATCGCGCACATATTGCTTGTCGTAACTAGGTGGGCTGATACCCGGTTTCCAGGTTTGAGCTTCCCAGAAACGTGATGAATCGGGGGTAAGAATCTCGTCCATCAAGACCAGGTTGCCTTGAGAGTCCTGACCGAATTCGAATTTTGTATCAGCGATGATGATGCCGCGTTCCAGAGCATAACTGGCCGCATCATTGTATAGGGCCAGGCTGACGCGTCGAATATCGTCGGCCAGCTTCTCGCCTACGATGCCTACCATGGTGTCAAAACTGATGTTTTCATCGTGATCACCCAACTCCGCCTTGGTCGCTGGCGTAAACAGGACCTGGGGCAGCTTGTCGGCTTGTTGCAGGCCCTCTGGCAGGGTGTGTCCGCAAACAGAGCCTGTGTCCTGGTAGTCTTTCCAGCCGGAGCCGATGATATAGCCTCTGACTATCGCTTCAATGGGAAGGGCTTTAAGCCGCCTGACGATCATGCAACGACCTTCAGCCTGGGCGCGCTCTGCCGGGTCGGGCAATATGGATTCCAGAGAAAGGTTGGCCAGGTGATTCGGGATCATTGCCTGGACGCGATTGAACCAGAACATGGCAAGTTTTGTCAGTAACTTGCCTTTGCCCGGGATAACGTTGGGCAGGATGACATCGAAGGCAGATACCCGATCGGTGGCTATGATTAGCCAGTGTGCATCGTCAATGACGTAGATATCACGCACCTTGCCACGGTATTGCAGCTCCAGAGAGCGTATCGAGGTGGTGTGCAGGCCTTCATCGGTTGAATGTGCGCTCATGCTCTGGAGGTTTTTGCCAAGTTCGGAAAGAGGCTCCAGTATACTGCGCTGTAAAGACAACATTCTCTAGAAGTGGCTATGACGGATATCAAGGTTGGTGTTTTGATGGGCAGTAGTAGTGACTGGCCCGTCATGCAGCGCGCGGTGGAAATATTGGAATTTTTCGACATTCCTCATGAAAAACAAGTGGTGTCTGCGCACCGAATGCCCGATCAGATGTTTCGGTATGCCGAAACGGCTGCATCGCGCGGTCTGAGTAGCATCATTGCCGGAGCGGGTGGGGCAGCTCACCTCCCGGGCATGTTGGCAGCCAAGACGACGGTGCCAGTGTTGGGTGTACCGGTGCCTAGCCGACATCTGAGCGGCCTGGATTCTCTGTATTCCATTGTGCAGATGCCCAAGGGCGTGCCCGTGGCGACTTTTGCCATCGGTGAAGCAGGTGCGGCCAATGCTGCCTTGTTTGCCGTCGCCATGCTGGCAATAGGAGATCCGCAGCTGGCTGAGAAGCTACAGGCTTTCCGGATTGAGCAGCAAGCCAAGGCACAAGCCATGACTTTGCCACCCGAGCAAGTCTGATGACTGCTGATTCAGCGAATGAAGCTCTGCAACCACTGCTTCCGGGTGCGACTATTGGTGTTGTGGGCGGGGGGCAGTTAGGGCGATACTTCGTTCTTGAAGCCAGACGATTGGGCTATCACACCTGGGTTCTGGATCCGGATGCCAACGCTCCTGCCATGCAATTGACAGAGCACAAGCTGGTGGCAAGTTACGATGATGCCGATGCATTGACAGCGCTAGGGGAGGCCTGCGATGCGGTGACTGTCGAGTTCGAGAATGTGCCCGCTGAAAGTCTGGAGCAACTCGCCCGGCATTGTCGTGTTGCACCCGGCGCGAGCAGCATTCGCATTGCCCAGGATCGCAATGTGGAGAAGGCGGTGGCCAGTCAGCATGGTTTGCAGCCGGTCCCGTTTGCACCCCTGCGAGAAATGGCGGATATCAGCCCGGCGGTCGCGACTGTCGGTCTGCCTGCCATCGTCAAAACAGCGCGACTGGGTTATGACGGTAAAGGCCAGATAGTTTGTCAAACAGAGGCAGACGTAAAAGCCGCCTTTATCAGTCAGGGTCAAACTGTTTGTGTTCTGGAAAAAAGGATCGAACTGGTTGCTGAAGTCTCGGTGGTGTTGGCGCGTGGTTATGCGGGTGATACTGCTGTTTTTCCCATCGCAGAGAATGTTCATGTCAATGGCATTCTGAGCACGTCGACATTACCGGCCTCGCTGGATGAAGCTCTGCTCGAGCGTGCGCGTCAGCTGGCGCTGCAATTGGCGAATGGGTTGGATTATCACGGAGTCCTGGCTGTCGAGTTTTTCATTGATTCAGCAGGCGAAATCCTGTTCAACGAGATGGCGCCCAGGCCACATAACAGTGGCCATTACACACTGGACGCTACGGTTTGTTCGCAGTTCGAACAGCAGCTGCGGGCCTTGTGTGGATTGCCATTGGGCAGCACTCAGTTGCTGTCACCGGTGTGCATGCTGAACCTGCTGGGCGATGTCTGGACGGAAGGAGAGCCTCGCTGGTCTGCACTTTTCGAGCAGGCCGGCGTGCATTTGCATTTGTACGGAAAGGCCGAGGCGCGACCTGGGCGCAAGATGGGGCATGTCAACTGTCTGGCAGAGACGCGCAGCGAGGCGCTGGCACTGGCCGAGCTGATCAGTCGGGAGCTGCCTGGGAGGAAGTAGGCGCAGGTGTAGGTAACGCCAGGGCTTGGAAGTTCTGAGAGAGCCTGGTACCTTGCCTGATGCTTTTGGCTCGTCAGGCATGGTACCTCCTCAGGGCTGACAGACAGATACATATCTGATGGGCTGCAAGGCTCTGGTACGAAAATGGCAAGTGCAGTCGTGACACTTGCCATGGGGCCTTTGGCCTTCCAAGAACAGATATCACGATGAGCCTAACTCAACGAACCTTACGCTCCAACGATCACTCGTCGAGCTTCATACCGACGGCCGTTGAATCGCTGACGATTCAAAGCAAGGCACTGGCAACGATTGCCAGCAAGATCGGCTCGGAATTTGACGACGCGGTTAGCCTGGTCCTGAGCTGCAAAGGTCGGGTCATTGTCTCCGGAATGGGAAAGTCGGGCATTGTGGGCAAGAAGATAGCCGCCACACTTGCCTCAACGGGGACGCCTAGTTTCTATGTACACCCGGGGGAGGCCATTCATGGTGACCTGGGCATGATCACCGCAGAAGATCTGATTGTTCTGATCTCCTATAGTGGTGAGACCGAAGAGGTGATCAAGTTGATGCCTTCGCTGAAGTATTTTGGCAACAAGATCATCGGGATTGTAGGGGCTGATAATACGACGGTGGGAAAACAGTCTGATGTTGTATTACGCGTCGACATCGAACGTGAGGTCTGTCCGAATAATCTGGCACCGACAACATCTGCCTTAGCCATCATGGCTTTGGGGGACGCACTTGCCGTTTGCCTGATTCGTGCTCGCGACTTCAAACCATCCGACTTTGCCCAGTTCCATCCTGGCGGCATATTGGGACGACGTCTGCTATCACGCGTCTCCGATACGATGTTGACTGAAAACCTGCCTTTGATAGGACCTGAAGAATCGGTCAGAGAAGCCATCTTTTGTATGACATCCGGCAGATTAGGGCTTTGCATCATCATCGAAAATGATCGTCTGCTGGGGATTCTGACCGATGGGGACCTGAGACGTGCACTCATCATGGATCCAACCATGTTGGATAAACGCGTCCGGGATTTCATGACGCCTGTCCCGGTGACCATATCCGCAGATGCGATGGTAACGGATGCCGAAATACTCATGCGTAAATACAAGATTCGTGCATTGATCGTGACTGGTGCGCGTGAAGGTGAAGAGGATCAGGTTTGCGGATTGATTGAAATCTTCGCCAACAACAAGGGCGGATAGAGAATGACGATGACCAGACCCATGAATAAGGAATTTGCGATGTTGTTATTACCGTTCCTGTTGGGAGCCTGTGCAACTAGCGGAAGTCAGTCGGGCTACATGACGAATAGCTATAAGGAAGCACAGAAATTGCTGGTCATATCTGAACGTGAGGATCGCACTCGCATAGAAGGGGCCGGTGAGGTGGCAATCAGTTCTACTTATACAGCTGCAAGCGGGCGCAAGTGTCGCAAATTGGAAACCCTCGATGGTCGTGCTTTGCCGCTGCGCAGCTGCGATAGTGGGAAGGGAGAGTGGTACACCACGCGAAGTATTTCTTTATTGGATTCATTTTCCTCGTCTGCTAAGTCTGTTAAGTCTGAAAGCTCTGTCGAGGCGAGAACGGCTGTAGCTGAATCCGTCAGCATGAAATTGAGCGCAGGTGAGACGTTGTGGGGTTTTGCTGCCAGAGTCACAGGTAACGCGCTGAACTGGAAAAATATTGCTGAGTTCAATAATATCGAGGATGCCAATTCGATAAGAGCTGATCAGTTATTGGAGGTCGAGTCTTCTTTGTTGTTGGAAGTTTTATAGCTTGTGAGTGGCAGGCTTGACTAGACAGCTTCGCTCCAGTATTTACAGTTTTCGCAGACTTGTCACTCTATGATGGATTTCGTTACGCTACTGATTGTAGTGCCTACGAAGAGAAATTCATCCAGCGTATTGCGCATGGCCAATGCCACTACTCGTTCAGAGAGTGCCACCCCTTGCCCCTGAGTAGTACGGGGCTATTATCTCGTGTGGCCGTACCTAACCTGTCGGGCTAAGTGTAGTCACCGCAAGGGACAGCATTACAGATGTTTTCGCACATGCTGGCTGCCAGTTCACCTCTATGGAGAAACGGCTGCCACGCGCTGATGCGAGATGGGTCGCATCAGCTGCCTGGCTTCTGATGGTACGAGTGCGCAGACGTTGGTGGAGCAGGAAAACGATGCTCTGTTGGCTGAGCAATCGAAAATGGTTAACTTGGGTTTTGTTCTCTTGGTATGGATCTCGCATCGGTATTAGCCACAGAGTTTCATCCGATGCATCCAACGCGACATAAGTTTCGCTCAGCGCAAAGCGTACGCCCAAGGCAACTCCTCCAGTTTCATGCCCGCCGCTGTAGGATCAATGACCATTCGAGCGGCTGCACTTGCACCGATTGCAGCCAATCTGAACGAGAAGTTAGACGAGGTTATTGTAATGATACTGGAGTGCAAGGGACATGACATTATCTCGCGAATGGGCCAGTCAGGAATCTTTCGAAAGCCGTTGATTATTACCAGGCAGATGCATGATTTCATAGCGTCAGCGCCTGTCACCATGTATGCAGGCGCTCTGGTGTCTGATCTAGAGTTTGTTAGTGTGCAATACAACCTAGAGCTAATAGGACTGGTAGAGGTGATTCTGTGATGTCTGAAAAGGGTAGTACGGCGTCCTTGGGAAATGTCGCCATTTGGGGAGGATTCACAACGGCCAGTGGTCGATCTTGTGAAAAAAACAATAGTGCTTCTGTCAATGAGTTCGTCCCGGTAGCCTGTCGTATGAGCAACGAGTACTTGTACATGCGTCCGAGCGCTAGTGGGCCATTGGGTTCGGTCCCGTTGGCTGGTGTGCGGAGGCGGATGGCAGTTCGCCACTCTTGCCGCACTGCTGAGTTAGGACGATAGAGATGCCTGAACTTTTACACAGTTCGCGGAGATCTGCTCGTCCTCCGATAACGTCTGCTCAGGTGGCAGGTGCGTTATCAACACAAGCGCGCGTCACTAAAGCGCTAATTCTACGTGACGCAAAATCCCGCTATGGAGAACACAAACTCGGCTTTGTCTGGGCTTTTCTTGAGCCTGCCTTGATGGTTAGTATCTTTGTAGCCATGTTTACGCTGATGGGACGTTCAAGTGCCGGCGGCATGCCAATACAGCTGTTTATGATTACAGGTTTTGTGCCTTTCATGATGTTCCGAGAACCTATGAGTCAATTACAGGGGGCGATTACACAGAACAAGTCTTTATTGGGATTTCCGCAAGTTACAACATTTGATGTGATTAGTGCTCGGGCCTTGCTTGAAGTGGCCGTACTGGCAACAGTATTCGTGGTCCTTATCACGGCCGCACACATCGGCGGGGTGGAAGTGCGCGTGCAGAATCCCCTGGGAGTACTTGCCGCGTGCACCCTGCTGGCATTGTTCGGTGTCGGCGTCGGTTTCGCATTGGCGTGCGTGGTGCCCCTTGTTCCATCTCTTAAACAGTTCATGAATGTGGCTCTTGGACGCCCTTTGTTCTTCGGTTCTGGACTTTTTTATACTGCAGATTCAATACCACAGCCCTATCGTGATTATCTATTGTTAAATCCTTTATTACATATGATTGAGCTATTACGCTCATCGTTCTTCTATTCTTTTGAAACCGCACATGGTAGCTGGCGCTACGCGATCGAGGCAACCATAGCGTCGCTAGCGTTCGGGCTGCTGGTGCATCAGGCGATGAAACGCCGGGCGATTGTCGGCTTGTGATAGAGCTTACTTCAGTATGTAAAAGCTATCGTACATCTGCCGGCAAGCGAGTAGTGCTTGACAACGTGAATATAAAATTTCCTGTAGGAAAAAATGTCGGTATTCTGGGGCTTAACGGTGCGGGCAAGTCCACTTTGATTCGTATTATTGGCGATGCCGAGCCTCCCGATTCCGGGCATATCAGCCGTGTAGGCAGGGTGTCCTGGCCGCTGGGGTATACCGGTGGGTTCCAGTCAACAATGACCGCTCGCGAGAACGCCATGTTCGTAGCCAGAATATATGGTGAAGATCCTGAGTATATCGTGCAGTTCACTCAGGAGTTTTCAGAGCTGGGTGACTATTTTGATGTGCCATTGCGCAGTTACTCTGCAGGAATGAGAGGCCGCTTTGCGTTTTCAGTAAGCCTTGCATGTGATTTTGACTACTACCTTGTTGATGAAGCACTGGAAACTGGTGACGCGCGCTATAAGGAAAAGTTTCGTCGAGCCTTCGATGAACGAAGTGCAAATTCGTCCGTCATTCTTGTGTCTCACAATGAGCAGACCATACGGCGCAATTGTGATATGGCTGCAATTTTGCAAGATGGCAAGCTTGTTATGTATGACAACTTGAAAGAGGCCTTGCATGAATACCAGATTCTACAAACACGCCCAGCCTGAATCATGAATTTAATAGTAAGAAGTCTTATTATAGTGGTCGGGATACCTACCCTGATTGCCACTTTTTACTTTGGTACGATGGCTTCGGATATTTATGTCTCCGAAGCACGCTTCGCCATACGCTCTGCCGCAGGAAGTTCAGGGGGAGGGCTTGCAGCAATATTGTCGTCGCCCGTCATATCTTCAGGTAGTAGCGAGACGATGATTGTTGCAGACTATCTGCACTCTAAGGATATACTTAGAAAAATCCGTGAACGCATGGACTTTGATAATCACTATTCCGATCAATCAATCGATCGATTTACTCGACTAAATGAACATGCAACACAGGAGCAGGTACTCAAGTACTTTCAACACAAGGTGGATGTAGTGCGCGATACACAAAGCGATGTGGTGACCTTGCGAGCTCGCGCTTTCGATCCAAATACCGCTCAGAATCTAGCTAATCTGGTGATAGAGCTCAGCGAAGAGCTGGTCAACGAGATGTCTCAACGCATAGAGGAAGATACACTGGCAACGGCTTATGCAGAGGTTGAGAGAGCAACTCAGAAGGTGAGTGTCGCCAGCCGTGAGATGACGAGTTTTCGAAATACCCGCGAATCCATCAACCCTGCCGAAGAATCAAGCGCCATGTTGGGAATCGTGTCGAACCTTGAGGCAAGGCTTATCGAAAACCGCACAACGTTGACAGAGAAGCGGGCATTTATTCGTGATGACTCTCCGATTATCATTAGTCTGAAGAATCGTATAAACGCGTTGTCCAAGCAATTGAGCCTGGAGAAAGGTCGTCTTGTTGGTGTTGATGGAACACAGATGAGTAGCTTGATACAGGACTACGGTCCACTTGCGTTGGCAGAGCAACTAGCGCAACACCAGTATACTTCGGCTTTGAATTCTCTGGAGGTGGCGCGTCTGGAAGCTCAGCGCAAGAAACAATACATTGTTACGTTTATCGAACCTGGTTTGCCTGATGAGGCTCTAGAACCTCGTCGATTTATGGAGGTTTTAACCGTGGCTATATTTGCTTTCCTGAGCTACCTGATTGGGGGGCTATTGTGGTCAGCACTGCGTGATCACATCGGTCGCTGAAGATAGATTGAACAAACAGTTCGAAGTCAGATTAAGACTTTACTGTAACAGTTGCATGAGCGTTTTGTAGTAGGTGAGCACTGGCAGAGCGTTGAGCTGCTAGCTTTGCCAATCAACTGCGGACAACGGTCTCTGACAGGTCTAGATTGCACACCACGTGGGTCACAGACTGTCCGCCATCGCGGACCGATTCCAATATTCCTATTGCGGCCATCGGGCATGGTAGTTGCTGCACCTTCCACAGCGTTAACGATAGCGGGTATATTTTGAACAAGATTCTACTTACAGCAATTTTGCTGGCTCTTTTTACACCAGCTTTCGCACAGTCAGTTGGCGGTTCCGGTTATACGGAGGGCAGCGTACAGGATGTTGAGGCCGCGGCCTTACTTCGTAGTCAGGCACAAGCGCAAGCCGACGCTTCAGGAGTTGCACCGTTAGGCGCACGTGAGCCTGCCGGAAATAGCTCGCGCTCTACTGCGCCCCGCGTTCGGCTGCTTGATGATTCGATTAAGCCTTTCGGTGCCAACCTGTTTACAGGTGGCTTCAGTGCCGACGGTGAAGATGGGCTAAATCCCAGTTACAGCATTCAGCCAGGCGATCGTGTCAGCATTCGGATCTGGGGGGCAACGCAGTTTAACCAGAGTCTTGTTGTGGATCATCAAGGTAACATTTTTATTCCTGGTGTTGGCCCGGTGATGCTGCGTAATACTCAGAGTACTCAGTTGAACGAGCGCGTCTCGCAAGCTGTATCCACCGTATATACTGATAATGTCCGCGTATACACCAATCTTGATAGCTCTCAACCGGTTGCTGTATTTGTGACAGGTTATGTACCTAATCCGGGCCGCTTTGCTGGCATACCATCAAATTCTGTTCTCTACTTCCTCGATCGTGCAGGTGGTGTCGATCCGTCACGTGGCAGCTATAGAAAGATAAGCGTAATTCGCAACAGAAAGAACATAGCAAACGTCGATTTGTACGAGTTTCTTGTCAGCGGCGAGATCGAATCCATACAGTTTCGTGATGGCGATACGATTGTCGTTGGGGAGCGTGGTAGCAGCATTTCAGTAGATGGTGATATCAAGAATCCTGCACTTTATGAGTTGCTGGATGCCACCGTAGATGGTGCAGCAATGCAAGCCATGGCCATGATCGCTCCAGATGTCAATTACGTTGGTATCTCCGGCGTACGCGGCGAACGACCACATTCGGTTTATGTACCTCTCGAGGACTTTGCCGCTGTGCAACTATTTGACGGCGACGAGATAAGTTTCAAGGCCGACCAGCATGATCAGGTCATAGTGGTTGAAGTCGAGGGAGCTCACTTGGGACCGTCGCGTTATACGGTGCTTCCCGATACTCGGTTGCATGAGCTGCTGGATTATATTGAAGTAGATCAGGTTCTGGCTGATACAGGTTCAGTTTCGCTGAAGCGAAAAACTATTGCGCTAAGGCAGAAAGCGGCTTTGGGCGAGAGTCTTCAGCGTCTGGAAGCCAGCTACCTTACGGCATCATCGCAAACTGATCAAGAGTCATCCATTCGTGCGCAGGAGGCGCAACTGATCAGACAGTTTATAGAGTCGGCCCGAAGAGTTGAACCCAATGGACGACTGGTTGTTGCCAAAGACAGTGGGATAGCCAATGTAATTTTGCAATCAGGTGATACCATCTCCATCCCGAGCCGAAGCGAGTCGGTACTGCTAAGTGGTGAAGTACTTGTATCACAGGCGATGTTGTACAGCAAAGGGGCGAGTGCCAGAGATTACATCGCTCGCTCCGGAGGTTTTAATCAGCAAGCCGAAAGAGATCGTATTGTGGTTGTACATGCGAACGGTGAGGTGTCCAGTGGTAAAAATCCTGACGTGCGCTCCGGCGACGAAATTATCGTTTTGCCCAAGGTGCCGGTCAAGAATCTACAGCTAGCTGCAACCATAGTCGATATCATCTACAAGGTTGCAGTGGCAGCTTCGGTCGCAATCAACCTGTAGATGCCCATGTACGAGCCGAGGGAATAGTATGAGCCAAGCGAAGTTTAAATCAGAACTACTGACTGAAATCGTTCAGTTCTGGGACAACGATGCACCCGAAGAAGTAGCCGCTCTGCTTGACAGCGTGCAACTAGGAAATCCGGAGTGTGGATATTCGTTTTTCAATGATGACTCTGCTGGTGAGTTCATCACGCGTCACTACGGTGCTGAGGTTCGTAGTCTTTACAACCAGAGTGTATTGCCCGCCATGCGATGTGATCTTTTTCGATATTGCTACCTTGCGAAGCACGGTGGTTTTTATATCGATGCGGATTACGGTTCCAGGATATCTGTAGCGGAGTGGGTGAGTCGTGGGCATCAGGGTATCTTCTATGAACGTCCCAAAGGTATTTGTAATAGCGCCATCTATATTCGAGATGCAGAAGATCCACTGATGCATCTGGTACTGGAGAACGCGCTAGACAATGTGCGTAAGCGAACTTCTAAAAGTGTCTGGGATATGACAGGCCCCGCCGTATTGCAGCGACTCTACGCCGATCCGAAAACACGCCCATTATTCGACAATTTTTGGCTCGTCCATGAAGATGAGTTCAAGGAACATTTCGAATTGGGAGAAACCCTTAACTACAAGAGTACCGATGCTCATTGGTTTGTGGCAAAACATAAAGGTATTGATCCTTTCAAAGACTGATAATGACTACCCACGTGCCTTGGCCGCCTTCATAGGTGTACAATATGTTTGTACTATATGGATGTGGAGTAGCAGTCATTGCACGCAATGCTATCTAGTTCCAGAACAACCTCAGCGAGGTGACGTTTCTGCAAAATCTGGGCATGGAAGCTCAGTGCGAAGCAGTTTTGGAGACTATGCGCTGACCAGATGGCTTCGTCTGCCCAGAGTGTGGAGGAGCCCAAATGGACATCGACTGGATTCGCGCAATCTGTACCAGTGCGCGAACTGTCGCCGACAGCAGGTCTATTTATGAACACACTAAACTGTCGCTGAGTACCTGGTTTCGCAAGATGTACCACCTTACTCAGCTGAAGAGCGGGTTCTCGGCGATGGAACTGATGCGCCGCTTTGGTGTGAGATCCACACCGCCTGGATGCTCATGTAGATAGTATTCGAACGAGAGGTACGGCACGAACCTGCTGCCGCGTCTCGTTATTGTAAGCTTGCGTACACCCTTCCATGTTCTAATAACTGCTGACATTGGTGGAGGCATTTGGATAATCAATAACCACTTTAGCCCGACAAAAAAGCAGCGTGCGGTTTACGGATTCAATCGCGCTTCAACCAGCTGGAAATCGATGGTAGGAGCGTTGGCAGATTCGAGCTCTGTCAAGACGTGTTAGCCAAATGCCACGCCTGCCGAAATTAGAATTCTCGGACCACACCATCGGCACACTCAAATCTGACATTCAAGAAAAAGTACTCGTATACCCGAGATGAGTTACGGTAATTCAGCGCAAGGGTTCGGTGATTTAGTAGAAATGCAGTCAGAGAAATTAATGAGATTTGAGGCATCGATCGGGAGAGTTTTCGGTCAATATTTGCCTGATCGTATCGTATGGCATATTCTGCTAGTGTTGCTTGACAGGCAATGCGCTTCTGGTTCTGCGATAGTATGAAAAGTAGCCCAATGGCAGCAGTAGCCAAAAACTGCCAGCCCCGCCAGAATTTTTCGTGTTGGCGTTAGCAGATTCCTCTGAATCCGTAATTTCGACGAATGGCTCTTTCGTATCAGTTGGATCCACGGGTTCCTGAGTAACAGGCGGGTTGATTGGTTCAACGGGCTCAAGTGAATCAACAGGCTCTGGGTCAATGGGTGGTTCCACGACAGGCTCGGGCTGAACCACCTCAGGTGGATTTGCTTGCAGGACGTTATTGTCATAGGTAGCACAAAACTGCTGACCGCCTGCTATGAGCAACGCCGGTGCCGCTTCAGCTGTCTCGGAAGACACGATCGAAAAGGCATCGACTGCCTGAGACATCTCGATAATCAGAGTGATGAACCCGCTCTGAAGAAGGCTTGCATCCAGAGCGATCTGATGGCGAGTATTCGCTATCCAACTGCCGGTCACACTTCCTATCAACGCCGAGCTGTCAGGTATTGATGATTGATTGTCCTCATCCTGGTCAGCTGCATGATCCCAGTCAGAATGAGAGCCTAGGTATACGCTGATCTGACCTTCTCCTGCATTATTGGCGGTGGTAAAATTGAGGTATGCTTCAGTGGCAGCAGGCACCAGACTGGTGTCGAACTTGATAAGCGCGCGACGATCAAGGTAGGCAACCTCTAGCAACTCGGTGGAGCTCAGCATTCCGTTGATATCTTGCCCATCAAGCGTTGATTTGAGTAACACTGTGTCGATCAGGCATTGACCAGTATCTGGTTCAATCTCGATATCTACCTGTGTTATCGGTTCCAATGGTTCTATTATCGGCTCTTCGGTAATCTCGAAATCGCAGTCTGTGCTGTTACTTCCATCAATGCCAGAAGCCGTTTCGCTGACAGCCGATAGAGGCAGTTCGTCAAAAGCGGCTTGGCTGTAGTTAACTTCATCGTAGCGATACAACGCTATGCGATCAATAGCATGACCATTTGAGCGGCCCGACAATTCAATGTAATGATCGCCTGCAGGAAAACACTGCCTGACGACACGGCTATCGAAATCCACCGTTCGTGTATCCCAAGTCCAGGCAGCAGGGAAGATGTTCTGATAGATCTTTGTCCAGCCGTCCAGTGGCTCCTCTTCAGGAATATCTACCCCGGAAGGCATGCGAATCCAGGAATCGTTGTGTTCGGTGTTGTTCTCGCCTTTGCCAATCAGGCTTCTCAGACGAATCTGATAGTTACCGGGCGTTTGCACCGTGAAGTGGTATCGCATGGTTCCTCGACCTGGACCTCCGTTTTCACCCTCCCACTGATAGTATCCGTCCCCCAGACTATCTAGGCGCTCTGTACCTAATTGCCAATCACCGTCAGCGGGCTCAGACTCAACGTCGAATACGATAACGCCATTTTCCTCAAGGTGATAAGCATCTTCTGCCAGAACGATATTGTTTGACAGCAGGTTGGCACCTATTGCTAGAAGCGTAACGGCAGACTTGCGCAAATGTTTTTTCATGAACTTTGTTGATTATCCCAGTCTGGATTCTGTCAGTAAAAGGTGCACGGTTCCATACGGCACCAAAACGTTTGCCCTGGATTGTGTAACGGCCGGACATGTGCATAACTTCAGCGATTGGCATATCTACGCGTTGGCGCCGCAATTGCTTAAAGGTTCGTGTCTGGCCTGAAACACGTCTTGCGATCTCACCAGTTGCTTCTCAATAGTTGTTCGTCAGACCGTGCAGGGTCGTGGGAAAATGCTGCTTCGACACTCTCAGCACAACCATTCAGAGCCTGATATCAACCATTCACGATGTCACGGAGTATCAGAGCGCATGTCAAGAGCCGCTGAAAAATTTGACGACACACAAAGAGAGTCTCTGCCTGAACTACTCGAACAACTGCGCGACAGTGATCTGAAGCATCAAGCGGCCGAGCCGCTCTTGCAGGCGTGCCTGTCTATTGATGATGTACCCAGTAACAGTTTCATGTTCTTCTTCCAGGCCGGTGAACTCGCTATCGAATACGGTCATCCTGAATTGGCCGAGAAGTTGGCCATTCGATCGTTGAAGGCATTACCGCGCTATGGTGCTGCGCTCAGATTGCTGGGGCGAACAATGGAAGTGCAGGGGTTTCAGATAGAGTCTGAACAGTGTCACCGCTACATACTCCCTGAATCAATAAGGGAAAAATATTTTGCAGATTCACGGGCAGCTTGGGTGGAGCTAGACAAAGCATTCGGCGCACGCAGAATTCAGGCTTTTCCTGCTGAAAAAATCGAGCTATCCGCACCATTGCAATTACATTCACAAGTGGTGCGCGAGCTCAACGCGCGTGCAATCAATGCACCAGCGGCTTTCACCGCTCAGATCGACGGAGGCACAATATGGTTCGATACCTTTAACACGACGGTATGGAACGTTGAAGGTGGAGTCATCGAGGAGCTCTGTCGTGGTCACACTGATGTTGTACAGACTAGTCTCTCAGGCAAGATGCCCATGCGTGTGGCTGGACGAGCATGCCTTCTGGGTAACAGGAATTCCAGAAATTACTATCACTGGATGAACGATATTCTGCCAAAACTAGCGGTGCTGCGTGCCAGCGGGTTTGATCTTGACGACATTGACTGGTTTCTCATCAATCCGCTGGAGCATCAGTTTCAAAAGGACACATTGTTGCACTTTGGCATTGATGAAACACGGTTGCTGCATACGGATTCCGTCGAACACTTGGCGGCCGACGAAATTCTGATACCCGTCTATGGCTGCAATTCACTGGGGTTGGCGCAAGCGAGGTGGAACCCGGCGTTTCTCGCACAGGAATTTGCGCCGAAGGAATTACCAGCTGCCCATCGCAAGTTGTACGTGAGTCGAGGAAGTTCCGGCGCACGCGGGGTGGCCAATGAGGAAGAGCTGATCGTTTACCTGCAGGCATTGAATTTTGAAGTCGTTCGTTGTGAGACGCTATCGATTGAAGAGCAGGCAGCACTGTTTGCATCAGCAAGTGTCGTTCTCGGCCCACATGGCGCAGGGTTTACCAACACGGCGTTTTGTCAACCAGACACGACTGTCATCGAGCTTTATGGTGCTCATATCGAGCCCTGTTTCTGGGCGCTCAGTGCGTTGACGCGTTGCAGGCACGTTGTTCATCATTGTGGCACAAGGGAGGAGCACGAACGTGCCGCCGAAAACTATCATGCATCCCATGATGAGCGGCGCAACGCACCGATATATGTCGATATCGAGCAGATAGAAAGGATACTTGAAATGGCACAAATTACTGGATAAGCAGGTTGTCCGTGCGGCGGAATATCTGTGAAGCACTGCTTGCGAGCAGCATGTCATTACTGGCATCAACTGTGCAAGATCCCTTGAAGCAAGGTGTTTTCTGCTTGAAAACCAGCATTCCATGTTGGAACAGCATGCGTAATAGCGCGACTTTATGCTGATTGTCGAAGCGCTACCAAATACTCAAGAGTGATAGAAGATCTCATGAAGCTTGTCTTGTTGCTACAGCGAAACTACTATTTCATAGAGCATGCAGAGGCACTTTATCGGTTGAAACGCGATGAAGATGTTGATTTGGCTGCCAGTTTGCTGACACTCAGAGTCGTTGATCAGTTCGATATGATTGAGCAGCCAGCGCAAAGAGGGCAGGCAACAATCAATGTACTTCCCGATGACACGGTCCAGCTGACTCTCAGTGAAGCTGACGGTACTGTGATCGCCGAACAATCGCTGGAAGTATCCACTGGAAGCATGGCAAGCGTGCATTGGGTGACAAAAAAATTCCAAGATGGCTGGGTGGGCACGCGGGTAAAGCTGGAGATCAGCGATGTCAGTGAATTGCTGTGGCGTGTCTATCTGCCTACCCTGGATGGGGCCAAGGGGAAGGAGCTTCGTATCCTGGACGAGCAGACAGGCCAAGAATTGAAAAGGCATATCGAAAGGGACAAAGAGAACAGCATCGAGCTTGTTGGCGGCCCATTTAGTGGAATGCGTACCGTGCTAATCAGTTGCGACGCTGAGCCGCAGGTGCCCGGTGACATCCGCGAGTTGGGATTCGTTCTGGTCGAAGAATCTTTCAAAGCGGCATGAACCTGCTGAAACAACCTAACAGCTCCTTGCGATCAAAGTATCGAGAGTTTCATACATGAATTCTGAAAAATTGCAGCTCACCCGCCTGACCCGAAACTTGCGCGCGCTATCGAGCGCTGCCGCGAAAAGTCTGCATGAACAAAGTGAACGAGCAGCAGAAGAGCTGACTCAGTTCAAAGCCGTTTCACAGTTACCGGTGATGAATGAACGCGCCGCAATGCGGGGCAAACGTGGTCGAGTTGCCGTGGTGTGTTGGGATCTTGGTCACAATCCTGCGGGTCGTGCCTATGTTCTTTACAAGCTACTGGAAAAAGAGTGGAACGTGGATCTTGTGGGTCCAGTGTGGTCGCGTTACGGTGACGACTTATGGAAGCCGATAAGAGATGCAGATTTACGAGTACGCAGCTTTCGTTGTAATACATTGCAGGACTTCATGCCGAAAGCGGAGCTTCTTGCAGCCTCACAAGTGTACGACCTGGTATATGTATGCAAGCCTCGTTTGCCTTCGCTCTATCTTGGTACTCTGATCAAGCAAGTTAGCAACTGTCCAATGATCGTGGATGTTGACGATTTTGAGCTGGCGTTTTTCAAGACTCGGAAATATGCCTCTTTTGACGAAATATCGGCTGACGCAACAACAGCGTTGCGTGAACCTTACGAAGAATTAGCCACGCGCTACTGTCAGAGTCTGGTTGCTGAGGCTGATTCTGTGACAGTGTCCAATATTGCACTCAGGAAGCAGTTTGGTGGGCATATGATTCGCCATGCACGAGATGAGTCCGAATTCGTGAATACGCCTAAAACAAGGCGTCTGGGCCGTGCGCGTTTAGGTATTGCCGACAACGAATTTGCTCTGGTGTTCCTTGGGACACCCAGGCCTCACAAGGGCGTTGGGGAAGTCGTCAGAGCTCTGCACGAATTAAATGATCCGAGCATTGTGTTTCATGTTGTAGGAAAGTTGACAGACGAGAGTCTGTGCAAGCAGCTTGAGCATTATCCCGATGCACGAGTGACGTTCCATCCCAATTGCACGTTTGAAGAATTGCCTGCGATTCTCTCAGCCGCCGATCTGGTACCGTTGATTCAAGATCTGGATCACCCGATCAGCCAGCATCAAATTCCTGCCAAGGTCTCTGATGCACTGTCTTTAGGCGTGCCCGTAATTGCCACGGCAGCTCCGCCGTTGAAAGATCTGATTGCGGCCGGCGCCATTATCGAGACTGATTTGCAATCATTGGCAGCAGCCATCCGATTCCAGTGTGATGAGTCTAGAAACGGGCGCTCATTGGCGCACGAATGCCGCCGCAATTTCGAAGGTGAGCTAGGAATGGGCATCAATCGAGTGAGGCTCGATTTTGCGATTAAGGAGGCGACCGCTAGGCACGCCGGAATGGCGCCGGCACTGCTCGACTTGCTTACGCTCGTGAGGAACACCTACACCCTGCAGCGAAAGGCTGAATACGCGCAACAAGCAAAAGAATTCTCCTTGCCTGTCAATTCGGACAACTTAAAGTCCAAAGACCCACATCGAAAGCGTAGATCAAGTCAGTCATGGTTCTCGAGTCTACCTGGCAAGTTTAACAAACAAAAAAAGCACGATATTGCCTTTTTCTGGAAGCAGAATGATACCGGTTTGTACGGTAGGCGGTCTGACATGATCGCCAAATACCTTGCGGCGTCGGGTCGCGTAAATCGGATCGTGCATTTCGATGCGCCTGTGTCCATCAACTCGCTCAACGTTCAGTTCTCGCTGAAAACCCATCGCTCCGGTAGCCAGCAAGATCGTATTCTGCATAACATTGTGGATAGACAGCTGGGCATAGTCGACGATGAGATCACCCGGCATCGAACCTTTGTCAACTCGAGTCAACCCAAACGTGGAGTTTTGCTCGGCAAACCTATCGCCAAGCGGGATGAGTATTCTGCGTATGTTCGGGAACAATTGCTGGCACATGACATGCAACCCGAGACCACTCATGCCTGGTTCTGTCCCATTGTATGGGATGCATCGGAGCTGATTGACAACATTCCGTTTGCCAGCGTGACGTCTGATCTGATTGATGACCAGAGAGCATGGGATGCCAACACGCCACAGGCGAAACGACTTGATGATTGCTATCGCACAACCTTGTCTAAATCGGATCTTGTGTTCGCAAACTGCCAGTCGCTGGCAGACGCCATGCTGGAATATGCGCCTGATATTCATGTGGTGCCCAATGGCGCGGAACGATTCTCCGAATTGCCCGAAATGTCAGTACCTGAAGCTCTGGCAGCGATAAAGGGGCCTGTAGTGGGATATGTAGGCAATCTGCGAGACAGAATTGACTGGATGCTACTGCACGATGTTGTCAGCGCTATGCCAGATGTCTCCTTTGTCTTTCTCGGTCCTTCAGATGATACTCCGAATGCTGTCAGTCTTGCCAAGCATGCGAATGTGCATATGCTGGGCGTGCTGCCCTATGATGATCTGCCACGCTGGTTAAGTCATTTTGATGTGGGCATGATGCCGCATATCAATAATCGGCTGACCGAACGCATGAATCCCTTGAAAATATACAACTACTTTGCCGCGGGTTTACCCATTGTTGCAAGCGAAGTCAATAATCTTGGACTGCTGGGTGAGACCTTGCAAATCGCCCGCAATGCCGATGAATTTGTTGCCGCCTTGAACTTTGCATTGCAGGGGAAACCAGATACCCGAAGCGTGGGTTGGCAGCGGACGATGGACAGCATTGCCTGGGATGTGCGTGTCGGTGAAATACTCGATACTTTGGAAAGTTCGATACGCCCACGATTTCGATATTCTGCATAGACTTGCATTATCCAGAATTAATTAAAGGCTCATAACGTGAAATTATCAGCTCTCATGCTCGGAGCGCTTGGAAGGAAGCGGCGCTCGGTACCGGTTGTCAACACGCTTAAAGGCTCTATTGATCTTTGCCACGGGCATTCTGCCTCGGGTTGGGCCATAGACAACACTGTTCCCGAGCAGGCTCTGCACGTACGTTTGATGAATGGTACCAGTGAGCTTGCTGAAGGTTTTGCCGATCTCTATCGCAGTGATCTGGTGGGGAAGGTTTCGGCCAATGGAGTACACGGATTCAACCTGCATCTGGACAGTTATGTTGACACGCGCCTGAACCTTCACTTGACGCTGGAAGAGGTAGGCACTGGTCGTGTTATCGCACAGCTTGGAGCAGCAACAGAGCCTTCGAAATCAGCCATTGTCACCATTGAAGAATTCTCGCCAGCGGGTATCGCGGGACACGTGATTCAAGGCTCGGATCCCATCAGCTCTGGTGCAGTGGTGTGCATCTATGCTGACGGTGCATTTGTTGCTAGCGTTGGCTGTCAGCCAGTAGAGGCGAAGGAGGGTTTTTTTTCCTACACGGTAGCCGTGCCTCCGAATTTGCATGATGGCAACCCGCACGTGTTCGAGGCAACTATGGCTCATCAGCATAGTCAGTGCCAGTGGGCGGTGGATATACTCCCCGCGATACCGACGCCGTGGTCAGTCATTCAGGACAGTAGCCGGCAAGTCGGTTATGCAGGGCTCTCAAGACGTGCCGCGGCTCGCTACGAAGCTTTACGCCTACAACTAGCTCGTACCTCAAGGCCGTCGACCAGTGACAAGCTTGAAAAAAGCCCTGGAAAAAACTCACCTGGCACCGCTAACTGGGATAGCGATCAACTTGGCCACATTTCGCTTGCGCATGATGTGCTGGTGGAAGGGCATGAAGGCAGGCGATGCTTTCCTCCTTTGCACCTTCCTGTGTGGGATGCGCCGGAAGTATCTATCATTATTCCAGTTCATAATCAATTTGCATTAACTTATCAATGTATTGCCTCGTTGGTTCTCTGCAGTAACGAACTGAGCTTTGAGGTGATCATCGTCGATGATGTTTCAACAGATCAGACGGTTGATATCAAACAGATCATCATGAATGCAAGGGTTATCCGCAATAGTGAAAACCTTGGTTTTCTGCATAACTGCAATAATGCCGCCCATTCTGCTGTAGGCGAATATCTGGTATTTCTCAACAACGATACAGAGGTAACCGCAGGCTGGTTGGATGAACTAAGAGACATTTTTCGGCGTTTCCATAACGTAGGTGCGGCCGGGTCAGCGCTAGTGTATGCCGACGGCACCTTGCAGGATGCGGGCGGAATTGTCTGGGACAGTGGCGTGCCATGGAATGTTGGTCACGGAAAGAATCCGGCAGATCCTGCCTATCGCTATGTGCGCGACGTGGATTATCTGACCGGTGCCGCCTTGATGGTGTCGCAATCCGCATGGAAGCAGGTAGGTGGTTTTAGTGAAGAGTTTGCACCTGCGTACTATGAAGATACCGATCTGGCCTTCAAGCTGCATGCCGCAGGTTTGCGCACCATGTATTGCCCACACTCAACGGTGATTCATTTTGAAGGTCAAAGCAACGGCATCAGTACTGATCAGGGTATAAAGCGTTTTCAGCTAGTGAATGCAAATAAATTTGTCGAGAAGTGGCAACACGCATTCGAGGGTAATGGGGTCGAAGGTGAAAACCTGACGTTGCACCAGGATCGCAATTGTAGTCTGAGGGTGCTGATGGTCGATCACGCTTTTCCCTGTATTGGACAGGATGCTGGCAGCTACGCAGCCGTTCAGGAGATGCGCATGATGATTGCGCTTGGCTGCAAAATAACGTTTGTACCGCACAATTTTCAGCACATGGGAAGACACACGGAGTATTTGCAGCGTCTAGGTGTAGAGTGTATCCATGCGCCGTTCTACACATCCGTTGAACAGGTTTTGCTTCAGAGGGGGCAGGATTTTGATGCTGTTTACGTAACCCGATATGACGTGGCTGAGCGCATCATTCCGCACATACGCAAGTATACGTCGGCAAAAATACTGTTCAACAACGCAGACTTGCATTTTTTGCGTGAATTACGTGCCGTTATTGCTAAAGGCGAGAGTGACTTCAGCATCCCCAGACAGACACGCGATCGCGAGGTCGCCGTGATGGAAGAGGTAGATGCCATTCTGTCCTATAACGAAACAGAACATACCGTTATTGCATCGCACCTGATGCAAGTGGATAAAATCTTTACATGCCCGTGGGTACTTGAGAGCAAGGATCGGGGAATTGGCTTTGAGAAGCGATCGGGTGTCGCGTTCCTGGGCGGTTTTGGTCACCCTCCAAACCGTGAAGCGGTTGAGTACTATCTTGACGAAGTGATGCCACTGATTCGCAAGCGTCGGCCGGATATCAAACTGCATATCTGGGGTAGCAAGATTCCTGACGAATTTTTCCAACTAGTCGATGATCAAGTGATTGTGGAAGGCTTCGCCGAGTCTCTCGATGAAGTCTTCGAGGGTTGTCGAGTCTTCATCGCACCTCTTCAGAGCGGTGCAGGGATCAAGGGTAAAGTGCTGGACAGTATTGCCTACGGCGTACCGTCTGTACTCTCGCCTATTGCGGCAGAGGCGACGGGATTGGTCGATAACAAGAGCACGCTGATTGCCAACACACCCGAGCAATGGGCGGAATATGTCATCCAGTTGCATGATGACGAAGTGCTCTGGAAGGGGCTTGCGGCGGAGTCTGGCAAGTTGACTCATTCCAGATACGGTTTCGAGACTGGTGTTTGCATGATGAGGATGGTATTCCAATCTGTCGGATTACTCATGGACACAGCTTCAGAAGTGAGGCGTGCCTGATGCCTGATGTCAAGAAAGAATTGCGTACGATAATCGTGCACTATCACTTGTTCAAGAACGGTGGATCATCCATAGAAAAAATGCTGAAAGCGTGTTATGGCGATCAGTGGGAAACCTACGACAAAGACGATCCTGGCGCACGCATCAGTGCCCTGGAAATGCAGACTTTCATCGAAAGTCGGCCCGAGCTTAAGGCTGTGTCTTCACATCAGCTAGTTCCCCCGAATATAGAGGGTGATCTATGCGTCATGCCGATAATATTTCTCAGACACCCATTGGTCAGAATACGATCGGCGTACCTGTTCGAGTGGCAAAAGCAGCTCTCTCTGGATGCTCCAAAGGGAAGCCTGACGGAGTACATTAGAGAAAAATTCAAGAATCGTTCTGTCAATGTGATTTCAAATTTCCAGGTATCACGGTTGTGTAATCAGAACTACGACGATGTCAGGCTGGATCGAAACCTGAATTCCGAGCAGATGCTGCACAACAGCAAGCTTCTGATAGATGGTTTGCCAGCCTTTGGCCTGGTAGAAAGATTTTCAGACTCATTGCAGCTATTGCGCACAGCAACCAGTCATCAATTTCCGGAACTTGAACTTACCGAATATCGCGAAAACGTTCTGCAGTTCGACGATAACTCGATCGATTCACGTATTGCTCAACTCAAGGAAGAAATTGGTTTGGACCTTTTTGATGAAATTACTGCACGTAATAGTCTTGATCTTCAGTTGCATAGCTATGCGGAAGGTCGATTCAATCGCATGCTTGAAGAAATAGAGAGCGATGAGCCACAGGCGGACCCCGGGTTTTTCTCATCGCTTCTTCGTTAGTCAAGTGAAAGAGATATACCGATCTCACTATCTACAGATAATTGCAGGCAACTCATGAGTATGGAGAAAGCACAGAGTGTCGCCGCAGCCCAACAGGTGGATAGCAAGCCTGCGGCGGTGACGCAGGAATTCGACAAGAGTGAGGATAAGGAGCCAAAGTTCGAATCGAACATGGTCAAAAAATCTCTGGATGAGATACTGGGGTTCTCAGAGGAAATGTATCACCTCAAGGAGGAGCTGGTGGCATTCGGTATCCCAATGCAAACCATCAATGTCATCGTTGAGCATGGGTTTAATGGTAATGAGGAGCAAATGGCCATTTTGCTCTCCACCGCGCTGTCCGCATCTGAACAATCACTTGGCTTAGGCAGTATTGGTAAAAGCGATCTGGAGGCGAGGGTGGCAGCCCTTGTTGTCCTGGAGAAGGATCAGGCATTCGCCAGACGAGTTGCCAGACAACAGGGGTTGAACTTGCAGGCATTGAATTTTCTTGTGCAGATTGTCCGTCAGAACCCCGGCGACAAGGGGGAGAAAGTGGTGAATGAGTTCATTGCTTACGCCATGGCCTGTGACATTCCGTTTGAAAAGGTGGGTGCTATTGTTGGAGAAGTTGGCAAGCAGGATACCGGCTCGGTATTGCCGAACATTCCACGCAAGAAGAAGGCGGACACTAGAAGTACATTGAAGGATATAGCGCGAGATGCTGTTCTCGGTATCGTCATCAGTGCCTTCGTGTTGTGGTTTGTCATATAAAGGAGTTGGAGCTTGCGCGGTACACTTATGAAAATCGTGGAACTTGACCCCCAGGGTCACTGTGAGCAAGCGGCAGTAGCGTTGCAAAATCGCCTGATGGAGGAGGGACAGAGCCTGGCCGAGCAGAAATCCTGGCAACAGGCGCTTGCTGTTATGTTTAATGCTTACAGTCTCAGTCCTGGTAAGTCACCCATTCTCCGTGCCATTGCCGAGGTATATTCCTCTCAGGGAGATGAGGAAGCAGCCCGAACTTGCCGACTGGGTGTAGTGCCGGAGAGCGCAGAAGCCAAGTTTTTCAACTCTACTTGCATTCAGACTCGTTTCAAGGCGGCGACGGAGGTGTCCAACACGCGGCACATTCAGGTTCATCATCCAGAGAACATTGCTCTGAAATTTCCACGCACGAATGAGAGCAGCATGAAGCGCCCTCAATTCAAATCCGATAAAACAGATTCGCGCGGCAGTTTTGTCAGTATCTTGCAACAGGGGGGAGTCTGGTTTGACGGCTTTAACACGGTGGTACTTGACAATGATGGCAACATTGTTCGTGATCATGTGAAGGGTAATGCTTTCGTCGTTGTGGACTCTGCCAGACGTCGACCCGAGTTACTTCTGGAAGGGAGAACCTGCTTTCTTGACGCCCGAAGTTCACATATCTACTATCACTGGATGATAGATGTGTTGCCCAAGTTTGCCCTGCTGAAGTCGGCTGGAATCGACATAGAAAAAATAGATAGTTTTGTAGTCCGTTGTAGATCATCGTTTCAGAAGCAGACGCTTGAGCACTTGGGTGTGCCTTTGGATAAAGTCGTCAATCCACCAACAGACGCAATGATACGCTGCGATGAGTTGATAGTTCCCTATCTGAAAAACGACAGAGGTGAGCGATTCTACAACGGGCTCGGGCTTGGGATGGGGTACTGGGTCAGCGAATGGATGAAGTCAATGTTTATTCACAAGCACTCGGGGTGTCATCGAAGATTGTACATTTCTCGAGCTGCATGTGGCACGCGCGCAGTAGTCAGAGAAGAAGAATTGGTGAAAGCGCTTGAGCGACGAGATTTTCACTGTGTACAGATGGAATCTCTGTCGGTTACTGAGCAGGCAGAACTTCTAGACGGTGCCGATGTGGTCGTTGCTCCACACGGAGCTGGCTTGACAAATATCGTGTTTTGCAAACCAGGAACAGTTGTAGTAGAAATATTTGGTAACTACGTAGTGCCTTGTTACTGGGCAATTAGTGAGTTAGCGAAGCTTGAGTATCATGCCTATTTCGTCAATGATACTACTGCGATCAGCAAAGATGGAGCGAAAGAGAATGCCGAAGTATTAGATCCCGTTCAGCGACGTGACCAGGGGATAGATCTGGCTTTGCCTGACTTTACAGCCTACCTGGACAGGTTACTTCCGTAGGATTGAATGTACCCTGACATTGTCTGGACTAAAAATTCCCCAAAGACGTATCGGGTAGTGGCAATGACGACTCAAGCTCCGGGTGTAAATTGACAAGTTTTGCTCGCACCTTGTTCAGGTCATTATTTGTCACGTTATTCTCACCGATACGTAGATCATCTGTGAATGGCTCAAATAGGTAATCTCGGTTGAAAAATTCTTGCGCAATCCAGTTGTTTGATTTTTGAAAGCGAAGTCGTATATCGTTCAGCATCACTTCAGGGATCTTCACGAGCTCGAATTCAGGTTCCAATGCAAGTTTGTTGAAGCTGCTGTAAAGCAGTTTTAAGTGGTTAGAGGGTATATTCGTATTCTGGTTAATCAACAATTTGTAGGCTAGCAAATCTGCTGTGAGAGTAGGGTTCTCATCGTTGTGCTTGTATGTCGAATCAATTTCATCCTTGGGAATCCGCAACACACCTGTCACAAAATCATGCACAATGTCGTGGTTTATAAGATCCTTTCTTACATAGCGTTTCAGGGAAAAACTGGAGCCAAAGACTTCCGACCATGAGATGACAAAATGTCGATAGTCTCTGGCGAACGTGCTCTTGTAAAAATCACTCATGCTCCCAGTGTAATTCGAAGCCTGAACCCTCTGAGCGTAGGCAGATAGTAGATATCCGGTTTCCTCTCGAATGTACAACACTACTTCAATATCAAAGTTACAGAAGAATTTCTTTACAGTTTCAGGATCACACTGTTGCAGAGATTCTGAGCTAAGAACCGGTGTCAGTTCCGGGTTCTTGTCTATTTCCTGATTGAGTCCCCGAGAATGATTGACAAGACAGTTTTTGGACTGTACGTCGCTTACTGACTTTCCATGTTTGTTTAATGCAGCACCGAGTTCATGGTGTGCATCTCCATTGATCGCATAGCGAGGATATTGATAACCATATTTCTCCAGAATCTCTGGATTTTTGTAAAGGAATTTTTGTAAGGTAGTTGTGCCTGTCTTGTGGCGTCCCGCATGAAGAATAAGCTTACGCACATTGTTGATTCTCTGACATAAGAAAAGAGCAAGAGGAACTCATGCTGCCTGGAATGAGATATCAATATTATTCTCTCTATTGTTGTCAAGTAATGATCCATACAGGCGGATATGTGCATCATAGCTTTCATCGGGCTGGTAACTCTCGCTTATTGACTTGGCGTAGACAGCGTGTTGCTCAGGATTGTCCACAGCCCACAGTATTTGCTCAGCCAGTGCACCTGCGCGACCTGCCATGAAGTGTCTGCCAGTCTTGCCGTGTTCGACTTTCTCGGCCATACCACCAATATCGCTGCAAAGAATCGGTACACCGTGTTTTTTTGCTTCCAGAATAACCATCGGGCTGTTTTCCCACCAACGCGAGGGGACTATCATCCAATCGCTTTGCCCCATCAAGCTGCTCAATTCAGAAGATCGGTAGGGACCGCGTAGTCGAACACAGTTCTTGTGCACATCCATGTACTTCTGGATCTTCTGTCGAAGTGGTTTGGGTTGGTTCTCGAGCCCCGAGCCGTTAATATCCAGTTGAATTCTATCCAGCACATCAATTGGTAGCATATTGATGGCCTCTAACAGGATATCCAGTCCTTTGAACCAGTTTATCTGTCCAAAGAAAGCAAATCGCATCCGATGGTGGATATTCTCATTACTGTCAGTTTTCGTAGCTGTTGTGTGAGTATCGTCCAGTAGATTCTCGATCACCCGTATTCGATCTTCCTGAATGCCCCACTGCACGTAGCGTTGCTTGAGAAACGCGCTGGGTGCTATGAACGTGTCAACTAAGTTAAAGTGGCTTTTAATGAATTGTTCGCGAAGCATGAAATCCTGGGCAGTGTGCTTTGGAAAACATTGCGAGCAATCCCTGGAACTTGATTCATGACACAGCTCATTCGTTATCGGTTTTATCATCTGCCCCAGGTTGTTGCAGATTGCATGATATTCATGTAGCGTGAGAATGATGGGAATGTCCGGGTTAAAGTTTTTGACTTCGCGCAGCATTTCCAGCCCGAGATGAATGTAGTGGTGGAAATGTACGACGTCGGGCTTGATAATCTCCAGTGCCTGGCGGAAGTCGCGCCATACGGCAGCCTTGTCAGGCTGTGAAAACCGAAACCAGTCTGGCATGGTTGAGTAGAATAAAATCTCGCTTTTACGGTTGTTGCCAGCGAAAGGCGTACCTCCGTGACGCAGATGCCCGAATCGATGGCGCGCGAAGAATACAGAGATGTACTCCGATTTCTCGTTCAGGGAGTTGTGCAGATTGTATGAAGCGATTTCTCCACCACCTGCGTTCAAATCCGGGTGTCCATGAGACACGATGAGGATTTTCTTCTTTTTATATATCTGTGATGAGTTCACAGGTGCGCCAACTGTTGCTTCTGTGTTCGGTTCAGGTTCAAGCATCATGTCTGTCAGTGTTGAGTCGGCGAATGGCACTATCCCACTGTTGTGTGTGCTGCCAACAGTTGTAATAAGTCAGTTCCTGTTTCCATCGATCACTAGACACCAGGGATTGTGATTGACGCTCCAGATGGTATAGCTCCACATTCTGCAAGATTTTTATTTCAAGGCCATGTTGCCGCGCCCGCATACACAGGTCGGAATCTTCAAAATCACCCAGTATGTATCGCTCATCCAGTCCTCCAATAAGCTCATAATTGGACTTGGTGATAAGCAAGCAAGCCCCGGTAATCAGTTGTCGATCAATAAGAGTCTTGTTCTGGTCGAACAGATCCACCGGCAATCCTTTTCCAGGGTGGATATTCGTCCAGAGGTCATCAACAAATGGCGAGGCGAAAAATTCCATGCCGTCGTGCTGTACGCTGTTGTCTTCATAGAGTAGCCTTGCACCGACCAGGGCGTTTTTAATATTGTCGCCGGTTGCCGTAATGAGCTCTGTAAGCCAACCATCCCGGATGGGTAGTACATCAGAGTTCAGCAACAGGATGTTCTGTGCTGTTGCTTTACGGACCCCCGCGTTGTTGGCACCAGCGTAACCCAGGTTCTGTTCCAGATACAGAATATTGAATGAGATGGAATAGATCTTCTTCAACCATTCAGCATTTTCTTTGACAACAGATGTAAGGCGAGGGTCATCAATGATGAACAGTAACTCATGGTTTTTCATATCAGGATCAGTGCTGAAGCTGCTTAACTGATACTCGATGAAATCGTGTCTGCCATAGACTGGAATGACAACGGTTACTGCAGGATTTGCCGGCTTGAGGTGGTTGTTGTATTCAAGCAGATCACCTTCTGATGTGGTTTGTTTACGATGTGACCAGACATGCTCCACAGCCGGTCCGTAAACATCGTCAAACAGTGTACGTTTCTCCCGGGTCTTGTGCGGTACTGTTGCAAGTATCTGACGTACACCTTCCAGATTCTCTTTCGGTGGTATCGTTGGTTTCCTGCAACGTCTGTTTATCTTACGTCCACTGACAAGAGTCAATCGAATACCAAAAGGCATAGCATATTTTTCCATTGACAACCCGGAGTTCTCGGGTAAGGATGCCAAGGATAAAAATCCCGGTTTTTCGCTGTGGTGAAGGGGAATTGCCTGAGTCTGAAGACGCTCATCCCGAAATCGAGACAAATCCATTTCGACTGGACTGTGCTTGTTATCGTGGAGCAGTAGCTCCACGCGCTCAACTTGATGTTTGGGGTCAATTAACACACCCTGAACAAGTACACCTTTGTTCCCGATAATCTGAATGGAATCAAGCTGGGCGAAGGGGAATCGGCGTAATCTATGGCGCCAACCGAAACACTTCAGCAGCGAACGGCGCAGTTGTTTTTTACTGAATGTGCGTTTTACTGTTCGGTAGAGACGCTTTCTGATGTATTTGACGGCGTTAGTGATAAGCATTCTATTGCTTTCCCGGTAATGTCCGAAGAAAATTCAGATGGAATATCCGAGTTGAATGAGCTCGTCTCCCAGCTCCTTTGCAAAAATCGCTTTTACTTCTTCACTGAGCTCAGCCCTCCAGCGTTCTACAGATGCAGCGGGACTCTTGCTGGTCATATGCCGACTCTTGACGCTCTTGTCGCTGATGGCAGACTGGTAGTCGAGATCCAGGCCAAGCCATTCAGACAGCCTGCTAACCTCCTCGGGTCCTTTAAGCACCAGATCTTCATAGCGAAACCTTATTCGATGCTGTTCGGTGGTGAAGCTCATCATGTGATGCAAGAACTTGATTCTGTTTCGGCACATTTTCTGTGCGTAGGAAACATCGGTATCATCCTCTGTCCAGCCGAATGAATGGAAGCCCCGTTTTATATTGAACTGCTTGATAGAAACCATTTCGTCGCGAGGGTCTCTGAGTAAAAAGATGCTCCGCGCGTTGAGTAGCTCGTTGGATCGATCAGCAACCTGATGCGGAACTTTCTCAGCGTAGAAGCAGGGTTCGCTATGAGGCAGGCCTTGCGTAGTTTTTATGTTGTGGGATAATTCTTTCCAGATAGAGACAAAAAGGTTCTTGGCAAGAGATTCCTTGTCAATGGTATTCAACTTTCCGTACGGAAGGCACCCGACAGCCGTGGCATTACAACGGAACATACTATCGTTATTCCACTGTTCGTCCATCTGCGGTGGCAGGCTCGGCATGCGCGCCAGGTTATAGGCATACGTAAGGTATCGGTGCTCGAATGGGTACAGCCGTTCAAAGCATATTCGTTCGTTGGTACCCAGAATCTGCATCAGCAATGTCGAGCCTGTGCGGCCAAATGTCCGGACCATCAATGGAACCAAGCTAGTCACGCTGCACCCTCTGTGTATGTAGTAATGTTGGCCTGTCGTGCCGATCGATGCAGATTGTGTGCCGTCATGAGTGGCCATTCATGGAGCTGTCAAATACCGGTGTCCTTTATCATTCGATCGACAAGTTTGAAATGGAGATTTGGAAGCAAGTGCAAGTTAGTAGCTATCAGTTTCGGGTGCATTGTTCACCAGGTTGTCTTGTCTGCAGGTGTCCAAATTTACCCCGAGAAAGGTACGAGTTCTATATCGAGAGTGGCCGATGCGCTACCACTCATGTGATGGAGCGCGAACCTTGATTGCCTATCACCTACTGCGCCAAGGGAATTTTCAGCAGGTTGCCAAGCTTATGGAAGTTGTACTCGCCGGAAGACACTTTCCAGATCGATATAGATGACGGTCAAGCGCTGTTTTCTCAGTCTACTGAGAAGCTATTCAGGCGAGACAATATCCCTATATAAAGCGTGACGCCAATACCGACTTGGGGGAGAGCAGGCAGGTGGTAAATTGTGGAAAATGCTGGAGGGCGCGCATGAGTGTCTGGATCTGAATGTTTAGTGAGCATATTGCGTAATACTGAGCGGGCAAGATTTACCACTTACGACAGGCTGCTGATGAATCCAAGGGTGCGTGGAACAAGGCTCATCTCTGATGAAAGCTATTTCCAAGTCTCTACCATGAATTCGAAATTTCGCCAGAAGACATCCTCTGATCATAGGCGTCTGAACTTGCGTCCCGGGCTTGTTTCGCGTGTCAAGCTCCTTGGGTGTGGATGACAGGGATGTCACCTTAGTATGTTCTACGCTGTATGGTGAAGGTTCGGCATGGCTAAAAACAGGAAATTTGCCGACAAGCTGTCAAACAACAGAGCGGCGTAATTTGATTGCAAGACAGCTAGGTGGTACGCGCATGGAACAATTCACATTCGGTATCCTGGACAGTCACGGGGTGGCATGTTCGGTAACCGTTCACGGCCCCGCATGCGGGGTGTAGGAACCGCAGCTGATTCTTTCAGCTAGTCGCTAACCGAGGCGTATCAAACGGAAAGCGCACTTTCACCTCGCCCTCAATCATCGACTGGTGACACGCGATGCGGATAAACTGATAGCTTGAGATCCCTATCCGTTGTGCAGTGCCCACGATGCTCAGTATCAAGGGACGAAACTGATCGCCTTGATACGATTGGGTGGCAAAGCTCAACTTGCGCCAGATCACATAGGGCCGAAGCGCACGCTCAGCGCTATTGTTGTCTAGCGGGATCCTGTGATCTTTGAGAAAGGTCCAACACATCGATTCTCGCTTGAGAAGATGTTGGCATTGACGTTTGGTTCGCCCATCGATTCGTAGCCGGGCACCTCGCTCCAGCGTCTGGTGAAAGCTGCGGCGTAGTCGCTGCATTCGCCGGTAATAAACGGCCTCGTCGATGAGTTGATCTTGCCATCGATGCCGGGGGCGGATAACCGCGTGGGCAAGTAATAAAAGTCGGCGTCCGATCTTGCCGCCATTGCTTACCCGTCCAGCAATATCGATGAATTTTCGAATCAGGTGCGGCCAACACAGTTGACGACGACTTTCCGGTACACGGTTATAACCCACGTAGTCATCAGTGACCAAATACCCTGTGAATTCGCCTAACAGCCTATCGGCAGCCTCTTTGCCGCGCGAGGCCTGTGTCAGGAAATAGCAAGCTTGGACACACACTAACGACCACAGCCAACGGCACTCATTGCCGCGAAAATGCCGTGTTTCATCGGCATGCGCCACGGGTTGTTGGCGAACAAAATCGCCAATCTGTCGGTACGGGTCGCCTAATGCGCTCGTCGCTTTTGCCTGAGCCTGAGAGATGGCACCGAGACTGAAATGCAACTGCCAGTGCTGAACCAGATAATCCTGAATATTACGAATCGACAAATGATAACGCCCGGACAGATGAGCGATAAGTGCCACCAGATTGGGGCCCATCTGCCCCGAAGGCACGCTATCGGGAGTCTGGGCGCAATGATGTTTGCCACACCCGTTGCATTGCCCACCGAACAGCTGATGCTCAATCACTGAAAAACGCACCACCGGGATATCAAACACCTGGTGACGACAGCGTGGCTCGGGATCGACAAAAATAGAGCCACCACAGCCACAGGCCGCGCTCGGAAAATAGCGCTGAATCTGATCGACATCACTTTCGGGTACCAGCGGGCGTTCGTGCTTTTCATGACCCGGCTGCGCACCCTTTCGTTTTGTAGATTTGGGTTTCTTTTTTCGGTTGGCTCGTTGCGAGGTGGAGTCTGAAGAGGGTGGACGGGAGGAGTTACGCGAGCTTTTGCCCATGCGTTCGTTCAGCTCTCGAACCTGTTCAACAAGCTCCTCATTTTGCGCTTTAAGTTCTGAGACTATCGATTCTAACTGACCGACCACACCCCACAATTGCTCGATCTGAGTGCGAGCCTCATCAAGCGTTTGGGGTGGATTTAATAGATGAGGATCGGGCACGATGATGGCTAATAAACTCGCAGGGCCTTTTCTTCAGAATAGCCTACATAGTCAGAAAACGCTATTCCAACGCCGTGAACGCTTACGCATGTTCGGTGCTTCCGTACTCGAAGACTGATTGTTTGGCAAGGCTCGCAGTACCATCTTGAATTAAGCACATATCTCGCGCGTTTTGCCGCGATCGCAAGATACATTCACAGTTATTGGCAAAACAATATTAAGCTCGCCAATTCGTCAAAAAAATGGCGCCTATGCGTGCAGTTTGGATTCTATGTGGCTTGAAAGTGTGATTTTTGGTTACATGAATATAGCCAAGTCTTTGTCTAGTCACCTAGCGACAAGTTTACCTCCTATAATGGTGTGCTTCGAGTCGAAGCCGAATCATCGGTATCTACACGGCACACTGAAACATTCTGGAAAAATACCAATCTGATGAACGACTCAACGTCAACCCCTGGCAATCTGAGCCCAAAGAGAATTCTGGTGACAGGAGGGGCTGGTTTCCTCGGCTCACATCTTTGCGAGCGCCTGCTCTCCGAAGGTAACGAAGTTATCTGTATGGATAACTACTTCACCGGTTCCAAGCAGAATATTTTGCCGCTGATGGAGAATTCCAATTTCGAGCTCCTGCGTCACGATGTCACATTTCCTATCTATCTGGAAATAGACGAAATATACAATCTGGCATGTCCTGCATCGCCGATTCACTATCAGCATGATCCTGTGCAGACTACCAAGACGAGCGTGCATGGTGCGATCAACATGCTGGGCTTGGCAAAACGTACGGGTGCGAAGATATTTCAGGCGTCTACCAGCGAAGTATATGGCGATCCGAAGGTACATCCTCAGCATGAGAGCTACTGGGGACATGTCAATCCGATTGGTTTTCGCTCTTGCTACGATGAAGGCAAGCGTTGTGCGGAAACTTTGTTTTTTGACTATCACCGTCAGCATAATCTGCAAATCAAAGTGGGTCGCATCTTCAATACCTACGGCCCGCGAATGCACCCGAACGATGGGCGTGTGGTTTCCAACTTCATCATGCAGGCCCTAACTGGGGAGCCCATTACCATCTACGGTGAAGGTAACCAGACACGTTCTTTTTGCTATTGCCTGGATTTGATTGATGCATTCGTTCGCATCATGGCCACTGGGGACGACTTTACCGGACCTGTCAATATTGGCAACCCGGATGAATTTACCATTCGTCAGCTGGCTGAGAAAGTCATAGAGATGACCGGATCGAGTTCGAAGTTGGTTTTCAATGATCTACCTAGCGACGATCCAACCCAGCGTCGCCCCGATATCACCAAGGCCAAAGAGGAGCTAAGCTGGGAGCCAAAGGTGAATCTTGAGCAAGGTCTGGAGAAGACTATCGCCTATTTTGATGGTTTGCTTAAGTCAGGTGCTACCGGGCAAAAAGTGGCCTGAGTCATTCTGGTTCTTTGTAAAGAAGGACTGCTATAGCTGTAGTGAGAGAGGAAAGACAGCGTAATGGACACGAATGTTCCGAATGCATCTTTCCCTTTTCAGCGTTGGACGATGTGAAAACAGCTATTGCAAGATTTGTAGGACGTTGTCTGGGGCGCGCCTACGAGATCCGATCGCCGCAACCCAGCGACCTCACTTGCTCGTTTAGCCTGACCGGTGCGGATGGCACAGGCCCTATAGAGCTTGCTTCACAAGCTACACAGTGGGAACTGAGCAACATCAGACTCAGAGCAGGCTGGTATATGCTTGAGGTGGAGCATTCGCTGGACAGCATCGGCTGTGTGCTGACGTTGCAGCTGGGCGAAGCAGAACAAGAATACTTACTACTCAGCTCCAAGCCCGTCTGCAAGCGTATTGTATGGCTGCAGGCCGGAATAGGTGACTGTACGGTCCGTATTGATCAGCCAGATTGTTCACTTGGGCGATTGTCTCTGGTTGCTCTCTCATCGGCATTTGCACTAAATCGCATGAGCGGCCGACTATCGAATCGTGGTGCTGTGGATGGCGGTAGTTGCAGAGAAGCAGCCACGTTGTACGCTGAATACCAGTCGCATATTCACAGCGCGGTACTAAGCAACTCCTATGTGCCAGAAGAGCCTTGCAGTCTGGTTGAAGCTCGAGTAGCTGTCGCTGCAGATGCTGGTACGGAATTGCATTCGGGCCTAGGTGTTGTTTCGGAATTAATCCAAGCATCGGATTCGAGATCAGATTCAGAATTGGCTTTGGCTCTCTCCCCAGATCCGGGCAGTATAGCCACTGTCACCCTTCTGATACTGCACGGACAGGACTTTGATAATGAGGCACTGGCAAGTAGGTCAGTAACAGCGGCAATCGCATTTGCACGCAGCGTCGGATGGAGAATAGAGTGGCAGTCGAGCACTCAATTTCGCCATTACCACGGTCACGCTGTGTCTGGCGCATCCATCTTTCACATGCAAGTGGTCAACGATGTGGAATACCGGGTTGATGCATTTCATCAGATGATGATCGCCGTCCGCGTCGGTATTGATCTTGTTTACGCTGATCATGATCATATTGATGAAAACGATATTCGGATACGGCCGGCTCTGAAACCTGAATGGAATCCAGAGCTACTGCTGAACACGAACTACATTCAACTGCCATGGATGATATCGAATGCATGGATTACTCAGCTGGAAACTGATGACGATTCGGTACTTGATACGCCTGAAAGAATTCTATTGACCGCCGCGCTCGGTACGGGGACGGGTTCTAACATAACGCTGTCAGCGTTGAGAGATGATCAAGTAATACGAGTTCCGAAGGTGTTAGCTAGCCTGCCAGCGCACCGTCCGAGAGCCAACGACGATGACATTCGACCCTGGCAAGGGCAGGTGCGTAAAGCGCTCGCGGCAGCGGGCAGTGACGCTACAAGCAGTGATGGGCCGCATGGTGGGCTATGCCATGTTACATGGACCTTGCTTGCACAGCTTCCAACCGTCGACATCATCATACCCACGCGGGATAAGGTGGAAGTTTTAAAGGCATGTGTGGATTCGGTGCTTGAGAAGAGCACCTATGCATGCTATCGACTATTGATCGTGGACAACGACAGCGAAAAGGCAGAAACACAAAACTACTACGAATCACTCAAGAATATTTCTAACGTTACTCTTCTCTCGTACGCCGGTACGTTCAACTACTCTGCGATCAACAACTTCGCTGTATCTCACTCTGATGCAGATGTGCTTGTACTTCTTAACAATGACACCGAAGTGATCTCGCCAGGCTGGTTGGAAGAGCTGGTGAGTCAGGCAATGAGGCCCGGCGTGGGCTGTGTGGGGGCAAAGCTCTATTACTCAAACGGACGCATTCAACACGGTGGCGTGATAGTGGGTATCGCTGGTGTAGCGGGGCATGCGCATCGCTATAGCCCACGCCAGGGAAGAGGCTACTGTAATCGCCTGCTTGTGTCGCAGAACATGACAGCGGTTACCGCTGCGTGTCTGGCTGTCCGAAGGCAAACATACCTTGATGCAGGTGGACTGGATGAAGAAGCTTTGCAAGTAGCCTGGAATGATGTGGATTTTTGCCTGAAAGTCAGAGAGCTTGGATACCGGAACGTATGGACTCCATACGCCGAACTGTTTCATCACGAAGGCTTGAGCCGGGGCGCTGATGATACCCGGAGTAAGGTTCGACGTGTTGATGCAGAACGGCAGGTCATGAGGGCAAGGTGGAGTATGGATACGTTTGATGATCCGGCCTATCATCCCTTGTTGACGCGTGATAACGAGAGTTTCGGACTTGCTTGAACCTGTTCAGTCAGTGGCCTCCAAATTAGCTGTTGATATCTATCAAGATATCGCTGTGGATGTTGTCCGTTGATTTTCGCAGTTTATGCCGAATGAAGAACTATGCCGAACGGTTAGCGGGTCAGCTTCGCACAAGCAGCAGTGTAGACAGTTTTCAGGCTGCAATAGCGGCATAGTTCTCCATGTCGATATACGCCTGAGAGACTTTTTCGTCTTTTAGGCACAAACCTAACTTGTCAAAAAGTCTGTTCATCAAATGTTGGTTGAACTTCTTCCTCTTCCAGGAGGCAATGGTTAGCGAGCAAGCTAGAGGTATGGAGTCACTGATGTTAATGAAGCCTCTGTAAAACAAAATTAGCAGTTTCGGAATAAATATCGTCGTCCGTTTCTCAGTGATCACGCCGCACTTGTTCGACTTCTCGCCGGTCTCAGGGAGGTTGACGCGATCGCACCCGCGACAGCAGCGCAGCTGGAGCCCTTGGCACAGTTTGTATGCGACTTTGAACAGCATCTGCGGCAAGATCACGGGCTCTGTGAGTCAACAATCGTCAGACATCGTCCACCATTGAGGAAATTTCTTCGCCATTGCTGCTCTGTTGGGGTTTCAAGCTTTCCAACTCTTACAGGAAAAGACATCACACAATTCCTGGTACAACACGTGCACGATCAAAGTCCGAGTTCTGCAAAGAATATGTGTTGGACACTACGGGCGTTTTCTCGATATCTTCTGTGCAAAGGGCACACGAACTTCGATCTGTCCTCAACGGTGCCAAGCATTCGAACATGGAGCACATGGGTTGTTGTTTTCTCAAGGGAATAGTCTCCATTCTTCCCACCACGTGTTCTGGAGTCAGCCTTGGCATGAATTGTGTAGCTTCCCGTTTGAGTATCTGGAACGAGCGAGCATAGTGCTATCGACTTACGTGATACCAGCGCAGTTTTATCTCCGTCTAAATCCTCTTAAACCCAAAGATTTCATGATGAAGCAATGTAAGAGAATCAGTGTTGTTATAGCTATCAGAGACTGGGAGCCGAAACGACTAGAATTGGCTGTACGTTCTCATATGGAATCGTCGATAGGCGAAGAGGTTGAGCTCATAGTGTCCGACTTCGGTTCACATGACTCGGCAAACTACATAACTATCTGCGAAAAGTACGGCTGTGTTTATCACTACACTGATGCGCAGATTTGGAGCCGTTCTCAAGCACTGAACGCGGGCCTGTCAATAGCAACGTCGGACGTGATGGTCACAACAGACGCTGATATCATTTTTGCACCTCGCACTCTCGAGGCGACCGTTGATTTTCTTGATGCGAATCCGAGTACGCTAGTACTTCGTCAGTGCGCCGATCTAGGGGAAGAATTCGTGCTCGACGAGGCATGGAATCTGTCGTGGTCAAAAATCTATGCGGATGCTGTGCTCCGCCCAAGGTGGGGAATGGGAGGGCTGTGTGCATTCACGAGAGATACATTCGAGGCTGTACGTGGTTTCGAAGAGCGCATGATCATATGGGGTGCAGAAGACAACGACTTCGTCAAACGCTGCCGCCAGGCAGGGTGCTTTCTGCACTGGGTTGATGGTCCCGATGTTGGGATTTACCATGTCTGGCACCCTCCCTTTATGCAGACTGATCCTAACGCGAAGGATATATTTGATGTCAATAGGAAGATTCTTTTAGAAGACAGCACGATAGCTCGAAATTATGTTGGCTCTGTGAAGTACAAACCACGACAACCCTTGGTCAGTGTGCATATCGCTGCCTACAACCGCGGGCACCTAATCAGTGAAGCCATTGAGAGCGTGCTCGGACAAACAGTCCAGGACTTCGAGTTGTTGATCTACGACGATGGATCTGAAGACGACACTGAGGAAGTTGTCACTTCCTTCGGTGATGAGCGCATTCGATACATTAACGATGGTGTCAATGGAGGAGTTGCCAACGCCAGAAACAGAATGCTTGAGGAAGCACGAGGCCAATTCGTCTGCGTGCACGATGACGACGACATTATGTTGCCGAACCGCCTTGAGCTTCAGTTGGATGCAATGACGCAGGGGTTGGCTGGGAACTACGGCGGATGGATCGACTTCGATCCTACAACAACAGAGCTCTTTCGATGTCCGGGAAAGCATCCATTCGGAGTTCCCAGTGTGGCATTCGTCGGATCGGTGCTGCTGCACCCGACGCTAATGGTAAGAACGGAAGTTATGCGGCGTCTCGGCTACGAGCGGGGCTTTCGTGGTGGTTCAGATTATAACCTAGCGTTCCGTCTCGCGCACGCCGGGTACCGGCTGGGGCATTGCGGGGACTACGTCATCCTTCGACGTGTTCATGCAGAGAGTCTGACTGGTCAATCCCAAGATAAACAAAAGTTGTCGGCGCAGATCACGGTAACACCGTTTCTCAACAATATCTCCAATCAGGTGGAGAAAACATTGCGCGAACAGGGCAAAAAGGTAATGCCGCTCGACATCAACCCCTTTTACGACGACCGAGCGCTCACAAGTTTTCTGCCAGAGAACCTTTTCGATCATCTCATCGATGCCACCGAAATTCCGGATGCTGGGGCGGAGCCGCAAGTGCGTTTTCATCGTCTTGGAGAACCGGTGAGACATTTTATTGTTCAATCGTGCCAAAAGGGAGTATCTAAGAGCTCTCCGATTGTCAATGGTGCCGACATGTACCGAATTCCCAGTCTGGCGCTTGATCCGGGAAACAAGGTTGCAACAGAGGACGATGTTCGAGCGATCGCCTCCAGCTTGAGCCTCCACAAGAACGTTGCTGGACTCCGACACGTGACAGTGATCGAGAGCCCGCCAGCGAGCGCTGAAGACGTTCAATACATAGTCGATAAACACAGTCATTTGATCGACGCGTTCATCATATTTGAGTGGGAGTGCAGTTCGTACATGGCAGTGATAGCATCGTCAACTTCGATCGCGAAATTTGTGGCGCTCAATGCTCGACTAGAGCTTCGACTTGCCACGCTACGGCCTCAACCGGAAGAAGAACAAGTGAAGCCTCTCCTGCAGGAGGTATGTTGATGAACGTCGAAATAGAGTTGGGCGTTGATGGATGTAAAACTCAGATATGTCTTGACCCTGAGCTCTACGATGGTCACCCGCCCATTGAAGCGATTATCTACCATACGCGAATGCGCTTGGTAGACCCAAACCTCGTTGCCGTTTCCCTTGCGATCGTATTGCAAGAGTATGCCTCTGAATCCATCGTATATCAACATGGGGTGCAGGCGCACGTAGCAGAAGCGATCGAGAGCTTTTTTTCGAGACGTTTTCGTCTCGCTCCTGTGGAAAGGATACCGGCGGCGATCCCATTGGGAACTCGGCAGGTGCGAATCGGCGACGATGGGAGTGATGACTCCGACACAGCGGTATTCGAGTTGGGTAACAGCGGCTCGTTCATGAGTTCTGCGTCGCTCGGTCGCATTCATATTGCTTCTAACCTTCCTCAATTTTTCTCGAACGATCTGACCGGCCTTGCATTGGCGAATTTGTCTGCGGCGACGTTCGTTGCTGCAGATTACGCTTTGGGTGAACTTCGCCTCGTCGGTAACTTCGCCGATCAGTTCGATGACGATGAGTTCCTTCGATATCGGAACCTGCTCGACAGTGTGAATTTGAAGCTTACAAGAGGAGAAACGATATGAGCGATGTTACTTGCCCCATCTGCTTAGGTCAGTGTTTCAACGACTTTCGCGGTAGGGAACGTGCGCAGTGCACGAACTGCAGTTCCTTGGAACGGCATCGGCTCTTCAAGCTTTTCTTTACTTGGATCACCCCTGTCCGCTCGCAGCTGTTACTGTCGTCACTAGGTCCGTTCGCGACAAGGATGGGTCGATTCCATCAAGGTATGAGCGTGGAACGCCTCGATAAA
Source organism: Granulosicoccus antarcticus IMCC3135 (assembly GCF_002215215.1). Classification (NCBI taxonomy): domain Bacteria; kingdom Pseudomonadati; phylum Pseudomonadota; class Gammaproteobacteria; order Chromatiales; family Granulosicoccaceae; genus Granulosicoccus; species Granulosicoccus antarcticus. The sequence goes on from NZ_CP018632.1 coordinate 1,765,682, forward strand.
CATGATTCGAGTTCCTTTTCGAACGCGGACGGTCTAAAAACCCTCGTTTTTCTCGACAACTTGGTAGGATTCGAAGAAATCGATGACGACTGCAAACGTCGGGTTCGTGCTCTAATGGACGTTGGTGCACTAATCGCTTTTACAGTGCATTCCGGATTTGAAAAGAAGCGCCAGATGGAACTGTTTGAATTATTCGGACGCGACGTCGAATGTCAGCATTTTGATCCGCGTGCTATCTATGCCGAGAACGTGTCAGACCGGTTCGGCCTGAACTTGGGAACTCGGCGACAAGGTAGAGGTGATATTCAGTTCTGGGTGCCGTCATGAACAGCGACCATCGGGCGTTGACTGTTGGCTTCGGCGCGGGACGCTGTGGAACATCCTTGCGGTGCGTTCTGCTTCCCACGAGTTGAGATCACATGAATTCGGTTGGTCAAGTATCTAGGATAGAGTGAAAGCGGTGCAAAATCAGGAGTCGATTGATTTTTTGCGTATTCCGGCGAAGCCGATCACCTAATTCGGCCCAAGGTGATCACCGCGCAGAGCTAACGCGCGAGCTTGCAGAATATCATTACTGGTGATCAGCTTAGCGGACTTAGGTCTTGAGCCGTTGGGTCCATGGATCGCATCGATTTTCCCTTGTCGACCCGTTATAGTTGAGGCCTACAGAGAACAGGCGTCGATGGGGCTCCAAACCATGGTTGGACGATACGGGCTTTCCGACAGACAATGGCAGCAACTTGGCCCGTTGTTACCTGGTCGTGCTGACACGGTCGGTGTCACTGCCAAGGACAACCGACTATTTGTCGATGCCGTACTTTATCGCTACCGTGCCGGTATTCCCTGGCGGGATCTGCCAGCTCGTTTTGGTGATTTTCGTGTCATCCATACTCGCCATTGTCGGTGGTCGAAAAAAGGGATATGGGAGCTTGTTTTCAAGGTATTAAGCGAAGACGTAGACAATGAATACGTGATGCTTGACAGTACGATTGTAAGAGCACATCAGCACAGCGCTGGCGCGGCTGGGAGCGAAAAAAAATAGAGTGCCTCGGGTTGTCGCGAGGGGGAATAAGTACCAAAATTCATGCACTGTGCGATGCATTGGGAAATCCGATCAGCTTCAAGCTCACACCCTGTTAGTGCCGACGTAGACCCGCGGCTATTTGCCGCGGACCGGTTCCGGCACAATTTCAATAGTTGTCAAAGTTGAACGGTTGCTGAGAGTCAGGCACATGATCACTGCCTGCCTCTTCAATTGGCTCCTCGCCACTTTCATCCTCAACCTGTCGCAGTTCAATGATCTCCTCGCCGTAGAGATCCCATACCAGATCGCGCAGTCGGTCCAGATAGTCGAGGATGGCGGCGGCTTCTCTGGGCGACCAGTAGTACGCAACATCGAGTGCCTTTATGTTCATGAGTCGATCCCTCTTGGTGTAATGGGTTTGGTTTTTTTCTTGGCTGCTCGGGTGCGTTTCTGCTTGTCAGCCCGTTGTTTGGCTTCGTGCATGCGATAGGATTCGCCCTCAATGAGCAGAACCTGTGAGTGATGAACGAGGCGATCCACAATCGACACAACACAGGCAGCGTTAGGGAAGACCTCGCCCCAGTCACTGAATGGTTTGTTGGTTGTAACAATGGTTGGCTTGAGTTCGTAGCGTCGATTAACGATCTCGAACAACAGATCGGCATGGCGATTGGCGTAGCTGAGGTAGCCCACTTCATCGATGACCAGGACGTCCGGACGGGCGTAGTGTTTGAGCCGTCGGTGCAGCGCACTGTCACTGTCTCGTCCAGCCAGATCTCCCAGCATCTGAGCGGCGTTGATAAATAAAGCGCTGTGCCCCTGCAAGACAGCCTGGTGTGCAATATTTTGTGCGATGGTGGATTTGCCAACACCGTTGTTGCCGACCAGCAGTAGATTGGTGGACTCCTTAATGAAGTCCAACTTCATCATCTCGGCAACGGCCGTCTGATCACAGCGCTCAGGCCATGTCCAGTCGAAGTCGGCCAGCATTTTGAACCGCCCCAGATGCGCATGCCGCAACCGGCGCTCAAGCCCTCGACGGCGCCGTTCAATTTCCTCCCATCCGACCATCGTGGCAATCCAGTTCAATTGGGCTTCATCAAGCTCATCCCAGTGGGCTAGTAATCCCGGCCATTGAAGAGCTGCAACGCGGCTGTTCAGTACCGCATGATCTAGTGGTATCTCAGGAGTTGTCATCGTTTTGTTCCTCTTTATCGGCACTCGTGTCCGTGAAGTGGGCGTAGCCGGCCAACGATGCTGGACGCATCGATAGCTGTCGCAGCTGCTCGTGCCGCGTCAACGGCATTGCCAGCGGTGGCGGCTCGTTGCGCGTCTCGCGGCGCCGCTCAAGCACTTGTTGCACACTCTGCGGGTGTGCGGCATCGTGATCGAGCACTTCGGCCAGAGCCGCTTCCAGTTCGCTGGCGTGGTATTGATCCAGCAAATTTTCAAGCTCTGTGATGGTTGAGCCCAGGCGATGACCTCGTTCAATGGCCTTTGACAGGAACGCCACACTCGAGGGGGCCGCCTTGGCCAATCGGTCCTGGCCGCGGTGGTGACGGGCTTGTCTTTTTCGTTCGATCAGGGCAGCTACATGTTCCGGATTCTCAATCTGCTCCCCCTTGCCAAAGGTACGTTGGTGGCGGGCGATCTCGAGACCGTCTTGCAACACGGCAACCGTCTTGAGCGTGGCGGTCACGGTAGCGCCGCGACGTACGGCGGTGTGCGGAACCGAGTAATCATTTAAATCGAAGCGAACATAGGGTGTCTTGCCAATGCGTGCTTCAACACGTTCATGCGTGGGGAATGGATTGTCGGGCAGTCCGATCAGCGCAGGGCGCTCCTGTTCGAAGGCCTCTGCGACACTCATATCCGGGTCTTCAGGACACCGTCGCTCAGAGGCCGTTGTCTCGCACCACAATTTTGCCTCGGCGTTCAGAACGTCCAGATCCGTCCACTGACGACCGGCAAAAAAGTTGTCGCGGATATAGCGAATGGCACGCTCGACGCGTCCTTTCTCATTTCCTCGATATGGCGCGCATGGCCTTGGTTCGAAGCGGTAGTGTGCTGATAACTCGAGCAGCGTCGGATGAAAACGGATGGTGTCGCCCTGACGCTCGAGCACCGCCGACTTCAGGTTGTCGTACAACAGGATCCGGGGAAGTGCGTTCCATTGCGTGAAGGCCGCCACGTGCCCTCGCAGGAAATTATCCATGCGTTGATTGAGATAAAAGCGCAAAAAGATCCGACGACTCCAACTCAGCACCACAACAAAGGCCATCAATGGGCGACGAGCACGGCCGACCTGCAGATGTCCGAAGCTACCCCACTATCCCGAGCATCAAACTATGCCGAGTTGACTCTGAGAAGCATGGCAGCTGCAGTTTGTACTACAGATCACTCGGCATAGTATTTTCCTCGTTCACTTCCGCATTCGCGGATGGAGGACCGTCATGACTACAGCATCAGCTCAACGTGCTTATCTTTTACATGAGATCGAAGGTCCGATCTCGCAGTTTCGCCAGTCACTTATTCTCAGTCTTGAGAAGCAGGGATTTAGCCAACGCTCTATCCATTGCCAGCTTCGTGTTGTTGCCAGGTTTAGCAATTGGCTGCAACGCCAGAATGTCTTGGCGAGCGATATCACCCCAGAGCATCAACAAACGTTCTTCAGCTGCCAACCGTGGCAACACTCTAGTCGTCAGGGCCATGTTAAATCAGTTGGTCGATTGTTAGATCATTTGCGCAATCTTGAGGTTATACCTGTATGTCAACCGCAAGTTAAAAGCTACTCTCCAGTCGATATCGCTGTTATGCAGTATGCCCAGTACCTTCGTCACAAAGTCGGTATCACTGAGCTGTCTATCACCAAGTACTGCCCATTTGTAAAAGACTTCTTGCTCAAGAATACCGATGGTGTTTCACCTTTTTGCTGCGATATAGGAGCCGCCGATGTGATGTGCTACTTCACCAAACTAGCATCGGTGGTAAGTATTTCACAGGCAAAGTCTGCAGCAACTGCCATTCGCTCTTATCTCAAGTATCTGAACTACATGGGACATATCAAGTCTGATCTGGTTGGTGCGGTACCTACTGTACCGAACTGGTCGTTGAGTGAAATTCCTCGTTCGATCTCCGCAGATCATGCTCGACAAGTGCTTGATAATTGCCCCAGACACACCGCTATTGGCCTGCGTGACTACGCGATCCTGCTGATGCTTGCTCGACTCGGACTTCGGTCCAGTGAGGTTGTATCCCTTACGTTGGACAGTATTGACTGGGGTAACAGCTCCTTGTCCTTTGTCGGTAAAGGTAGCCAACCAGCGGAGTTGCCCATGACATCCGACGTAGGAGAAGCGCTGGCAGACTATCTAAAGCACGCTAGGCCCCATTGCGATAGCCGTGCACTGTTTCTGCGTGGGTTGGCACCGATGCAAGGGCTTGGGTCACCAACAACAGTAGGCACTATTGTTTGCGCAGCTATCAGACGTGCTGGAATACAAACCACGAGCTATGGCTCTCATCAGTTTCGACACGCGTTGGCCAGCTCCATGATGAACGGTGGAGCCACTTTGGATGAGATTGGCTCCGTGCTGAGACATCGCAAAGCTAAAACAACGAGGCTCTACGCAAAGGTTGATATCAACTCTTTGCGAATGTTGTGCCTGCCCCTACCAGGTGAAGACCAATGAGCCTGCTGTCCGATCGGTTGGAAGACTATCTGGTCATGCGTCGCGGTCTCGGCTTCAAACTGCAATCAGACGGAACCGCCCTTTTGTCGTTTGTCGAGTTCATGGAACTCAACGATGCAATACACATCACCAACGAGCTAGCAATTTCGTGGGCAACCTCACCAAAGAATGTCAAGGCCAATCACTGGTCACGCCGCTTAGGGTTTGTGCGCGGATTTGCAAAATATTGCCGCGCCTTTGATCAGTGCTCTGAGGTTCCTCCGTCTCAGCTACTCCCCGCGTGCCAACAACGATCAAGCCCCTACTTTTTCAGTGACGCTGACGTTAAGCAACTGCTGCAACGAAGTCTGGTACAAGACGATAGTGCTGGAGTATCAGGCAAAACTACTCATTGCATTCTCAGCCTCCTTTGTACAACCGGCCTGCGTATCAGCGAAGCCCTTCGACTAGATGTTGCTGACTTCGATGCCGAGCAGGGGGTTTTGTACGTGCGTGTTAGCAAGTTTGGCAAGTCACGATTGATTCCCTTGCACCCGTCGGTGGTAGCTCTGTTGATGGACTACCTTTCATCCGCTACAAGCATGACAACTGTATTTAAGCCGGTTGCCTTATTTCGCAACGCGAAGGCACAGAGACCATGCTATGACAACATATACCGACGGTTCCGTCGCTTATCGAATGACTTTCCCGATCAGCCGGGGCGCCGGCGTCCTCGATTGCATGATCTCCGGCATCGGTTCGCAGTAAAGACATTACTGAACTGGTACCACGATGGCACTGATGTTCAAAGTTGGCTGCCGGTACTCTCTACGTACTTGGGACATGTCGAAGTGCGGGATACGTACTGGTACATCAGCGCATGTCCCGAGCTCATGGATGCTGCGCGGCGACGACTAGAGTCTCGCTGGGAGGGCAGATCATGAGCGTTGAATCGACTTTTCCCACGCTTTTAACCAAGTTTTTCAGTCAGCGGCTGATACAGCAAAAGCGTGTGAGTCCGCACACCATTAGCTCGTACAGAGATACGTTTCGTCTACTCCTACGATTTGCTTGCAGTGAACTGGGCAAAGATCCTTCAGCGCTGGCATGGGAAGATATTGATGCGCCGTTGATCTGTGCGTTTCTTGATCAGCAGGAACAGCAGAATGGTATTAGTCCCAAAACTCGCAATCTCCGCTTGAGCGCGATCCGATCCTTTTTTCGATTTTCTTCATTTGAGTTACCTGAGCGGATGGCGCTCGTCCAACGTATCCTTGCTATCCCGCCCAAGCGCACGTTGCGAAGACAGATCGGCTACCTGTCGCGTACAGAGGTAGATGCCCTGCTTGCCGTGCCCGACCAGGAGACGTGGGCTGGTAGGCGTGATCACGCTTGGTTGATCACCGCCGTACAGACTGGACTTCGCGTCTCAGAATTGACGAGTCTCAAACGTAAGGACATCGAGTTAGGCACCGGAGCCTACGTGTACGTGGTTGGCAAGGGCCGTAAGGAGCGGTACACGCCGTTAACACGAGAGACGGTAACAGCGTTGAAGTCCTGGATGACGGAATCGGATACTTCGACAGAAGGTGTTCTCTTTCCCAGCTTGCGTGGAAAATCCATGAGCAATGATGGCATCCAGTATCTCCTGTCCAAGCATTGCAGGAAGGCTGCAACGCTGTGCCCTTCGTTACAAGACAAGCGAGTATCACCTCATCAGCTGAGACATACGGCTGCCATGGAGCTTTTGAAGGCAGGTGTTGATGTGACTGTAATCGCGCTCTGGCTTGGTCACGAGTCTCTCGACACCACACGGATCTACCTCGAGGCAGACCTGGAAATGAAACGGTGTGCCCTAGCGAAAACTACACCGCATCAGGCACAGACCGCAGGGTTCAAGGCCGATGACGCATTACTCGAATTCTTGAAATCATTGTGAGAGCAATACTATGCCGAGTGATTAGGAGTGCAGCCTACAGCTGTCATGCTTCTCAGAGTCAACTCGGCATAGTTTGATGCTCGGGATAGTGGGGTTTATGCCGAGCTCGGCATAAACCCCAGTCGACCTGACCTTGTTCTCCTGGTAAGGTCTTCAGCCGAAGGTAAGCCTCCGGTGTCTTTCTCGGTCTCAGCTGCGACACATGCGCTCGGAACTGGCTCGAACTACCTGGATACCCACGTGAGCGTGCCATGACGAACAGCCGTGTGGCGCTCAACTTGGGATACTTCGCCAGCTCCTCCAGAATCATTGGATAATAGGGATCAACGATTGAGGCTTTGCGTGCCCGTTCCAGCTTCGGCAGCCCGGCCTGACACAGCACCCGATCAACGGTGGTGTGATGAACGCCCAGCTGCACCGCGATGGTGTTGACACCCCAGTGTTCAACGAAGTGGTAGCGCAGAATCTTCGCCTCCATTTCTTTGTCGATGCTCATGCTCTTCGGCCTCCTATACGGTCGAGCCCTCATGGCTCACGTGTCGAACGACGCCAATGAGGGCGTCGTGATGGAGAGCGGAGAAAGTCACGTCGCAGAAATGGGTCGCATGGCCGAGCACAAAAGTGACAATGCAAGGCTGGTTGCCGAGATCTGTGACTGAGTGGCGATGCATCATCAACGTTCTCAGCTCTGAGAGGCAGTAAAGCAATGGCGTTGGGGCTGGGGGAACCCTGATGCGTTACTTTCTGCCTCTGACGCTCCCGATAGCGACGTTGACGAGCGGCATTGGCGTGTCGGCCACGGCGGGTATTCTGATAGCGACGAGTTGCTCGTTTGAGCGATTCATGACGGGCTGCAGCCGCACAAATTGAAGGGCAGTAACGTTGGCCTCGATCACAGCTTTGGCAGATCAGACACTGCGCGTGGCAGCGAGCGCAATTGAATAACCGGCCGGAAGGCTTCATCGGTGCTCTCAAGCCGATGAGTGCTGGATTTATACCCGGTCCAGTGAGACACTAAACGGGCTGTGCTAACGCACGGTTCGGGGCACGGCGTCAGTTTGGACTCCTACATCTTTGGCTGGCGCTGTGTCTTTCTCTTCGGCTTACCTGTGATACCGGAGAGTGCCTGCCTTGTCACCCCTGCAAAATATTTCCGAGTCGTCGAAACGGCACTTCAGCTGACATCATCCGCTCGGGGTCCGCGGCAAATAGCCGCGGTATTAGGCTGGCAATAACACACCCGGACAAGCATCGGATCTAGAGGGCGCTGACGCACTGCTGCCAGGACTCACGGCCGGTGCGCTGCTGGCCGATCGAGCTTATGATGTCGAGGAACGCGTGCGTAAGCGATTGCGAGAGGCGAACACTGAGGCCGTTATTCCCAGTAAGAAGTCTCGCCTTGTAAAGATCGAACATGACCGTGATTTGTACAAAGCTCGACATCTGATCGAAAATTGCTTCGCTAAAATCAAGCAGTACCGTGCGATTGCGACGCGCTACGACAAGCGAGCATGCAATTTTCTGGGAGCGATTCACTTGGTTGCCGCCATTGAATGGCTTAATTGATGACAGGCCCTAGCCTGAATATTTCACCAAGAGTTGGCGGAGCACCTGTAAAATTGTAGGCCGATCAAAGCTTTACAATCAAAAACAGGAGCGCCCCGCCAGTGTCAAATTGTACCCTCAAACGCAAGCTGAAAAAACGTAGCATCCAACTGGATTTCAGCGGTGGAGATGTCAGTGGCATTGGAGGGGTTGAACTGCTGCGGGCAGCCGATGATCGCCTCGGACTGTGCAAGGCGGCTTCCAGGCTTATGCACGACCCTCGCGATCAGAGTGGCGTGACACACCAGTGGGATGCGCTTGTGCGTCAACGTATTTTCGCTATAGCGGCAGGCTTTGCCGATTTGAATGACCATCAACAGTTGCGTCATGACGCCGCTTTGCAAAGTGCGGTCGGAGTGCTTGAGCCCATGGGTAGCGCTCCCACACTCTGCCGAATGGAAGCTGCTATCGCTCAGCATTCAACGGTACAAGCGAGAAAAACGGTGTTTGAGATGCATCGATTGATTCTGGAGCGATTCATCGCCTCGTTTGATGAGCCTCCCAAGTCTTTGATTCTCGACTTTGATGGCACTGATGATCGTGTTCACGGTGAACAGCAAGGTCGGGCATACAACACACACTACGATGGCTATGGCTTTCTGCCGCTCTACGTGTACTGTGGAGAGAAGCTGTTGGTCAGTTACCTACGCCCCATCAATCGCCCTGACGCCACTCATTCGGCAGCGGTGCTGTCGCTGCTGGTTAAAGGCATTCGAGCCCATTGGCCGCAGGTGAACATCGTTTTTCGTGGCGATGGGGGCTTTTACCGGCCGCTATTGCTGAGCTGGTGTGAGCGTCATGATGTTCGCTATATTGTGGGTTATACAACCAACAAGGTGCTGATGAGCGAGTGTCAGGTCAGCCGGGAGACACTGAGCAGTTGCTGGCTGTGGTTCGAGCACAAGGATGTGGATATTCCTGCACTCAAGGTATTCAAGGATATTGACTACCAGGCGGGTAGCTGGGTTCGCCCCCGCCGAGTCATTGCCAAAATGGAATACAACGAGATAGGACCCAATCAACGCTTTATCGTCACGGATCTGGTTGGCGAAGCTGAACAGCTCTATAGCGAGGTCTATTGCGAACGTGGGACCATGGAAAATCGGCACAAAGAGCTGCAGATGGGTCTATTTGCTGACCGTACAAGTTGCACAGCTTGGTGGAGCAACCAGCTGCGCGTGATGTTCTCCTCACTGGGGTATGTGTTATGGCAGACGGTGCGAGAGAAAGGATTGGCAGGAACCTCACTGGCCAGGGCCCAGGTATGGACGTTGCGCCAGCGCCTGGTCCATATCGGTGCCGTGGTGATCAGAAACACGCGACGGATTGTGATAAAGCTGAGTAGCGCGGCGTTAGAAAAAGAGAATTTTCTGATTGCGTTGCAACGTCTAGAAGCAGCGTAGCCATTGGCTATGAAATCTCTGGCCAGCCGAGATGGGGGAAAGGGGGCCTGTACCCGAAACTCAAAAAAATAGTCACTTTTGGTGCTATCGGCACTGATTTATGCTCAACAAGGTGACGTAGTTGCATTACTTGAGGCCGATGAAATATTCAGGCTAGGTGCATCGCTTACATATCGTCTTGATATTGACTTGGCGTTTTAGCGACATTATCAGTTTCCATTAAATCTGCACATTCGATATGTCGAGTGGCAAGTCGCGATGAAACGTCAGAAGGTCTTGCGATTCCTCGCGAGACGGGGGCAGTTGATGCCACGTAGCATTTACTATGCCAGATACATGTAAACCGGCACGAGCTCATTGATCAATTGTACGTGTACGATCGTAGGGCTTGAGGGCTAACATCAACAGTTTTAAGAGAATAGAAGTATAAGCATGCTCTGCGATAGGCACTCTGGCCCGCACTTTGCACTCTAACGCTCGTCATACTTGATTTTAAGCTGGAGACTGATCCATGAGGGGAGTTAGCAAACGAGCGGATAGCTCCGAGGAGCACATTGGACATTTCGTTCGAACCTGCTCGTCCAAAGAGGAAGTTGATGTTGAGTTTGTTCAATTTTTCAGGCAACTAGTTGACGGGCATGAGCCGGAACTATCCAGTATTTGTGAACTTGACACCTCCCAGAGGTTAGAGTTTGTCAAGCTGCTGTTCCAGTACGGCTTTTACGACCAAGTTATTCGAATTGCAGAGAATATCGAATTAAATGAACAAGAACGCCTCTTCGTCGTCGATGTATTCGAAGATCGAGCTCTCATGGAACTCGGTTACCTCAGTGAGTGTGTTGGTGTCAATTGTTTTTTGTACGGAGCGTTAGATCGGCTGGCTAACGAAGACCAGTGCACAATCGCTGACTTCGAGGATGTAGGCGAGGACAGTCTGCTGGCTGAGCTTAAGTCGATGGACTTTAACACTGACCTCGAACGTTTCTCTAAGCTTTATCACTACTTGTTCTCCAAGAAGGAGTTTAGGACCGATCCGTTCTTTGCTCTGCGAAAGCCGGCTCCTCTTATACTCAAGAACCATCTACATTACCTCTATGAGGGAGCAAAGCTTAGCGGCGATTTTCGTCCCTACGTGCAGGCATGTACGGCCAAGAACTCTGACATATCGGATAAGTTGTTTCGCAATGAGCTCGCGCGAGTGGGGTCAGAGTTTTTCGAATCCTTAAGTGTCGCTTCGCTACAAAAGCTGGTGCGCCTTTTTGGACTAGACTATACTTTGGCGGGGATGCGTAGCGTGCAGTTTCCTCAAAATTTGCTGGTCGTACAACTTTTTAAAGCTGCAGCGGAACTTCGTCGATCGCGCCGTGTGACAAATTTCTCGCAGGTATCATCGTCTTCACCGAACCCCAAGAACACTGCGCTATGTATATCCGGGCAGTTGCGAGGCGCTGGAGAGTGTCTTCCCTACTGGTTTGAAGCATATACCAAGCGTGGCTACTCGACCTTCCTGACTACCTGGGAAGAGGTGGGCTATCCGAGCGGTGCCGAAGCGGGCCGATTGTCGAGAATGCTGCCCGATTCCTTAGGCCCGCACTTCTCGAACCTCTCTGTCGAAGAATTTCAAGTCAGATATCCAACGGCGTTTGGATTGCTTCAGCCACAACAAAGCTCGCGAGAAGAGCTTGGTAGAATCCTCTCAAGCATTGGGCTGGATGACGAGAGCCTGTCGATTCGCTATTTGGATGAGTGCGAAATCGAGGAACGAGCGAAACGTTGTCGAGGTGAGGTAAGTCGTACGCATCTTAATCAAATCAAGATGTTTTTTAACATGCATAGCGTCCGCGTTCTGCTTGAGGAGCATGAACGAGAGAAGGGCGAGGCTTACGAGTGGGTTATTTGGGCGCGACCAGACTTCAGTGTTAGTAAGCTCGAGCTTGACGAATTTAAGGTAGAAGATCATGTGTATACGTCTCACGTATCTGATGAGGGACGAATGCTTGACTATTGCATGATAATGCGACGCGATGATTTGTCAGTTTTTAGCGAGTGCTACTCTAATCTCATGTCTTCTGTACCTTCTCCGGTATTTGGTTACAACCACGGACCGCGCTTGATTACGGATGTTTTTTTAAGCCACGGTCTCAGTGCTATGGATATTCCCACAGCCCGCATCAACAGCGACGGGCTCAAGGCTTGGAGGCCGAAGGCATCTGCTGTCTATCTCGCTTTAAGGAAAGATATTGCTAATCTCGATCGAGAGAGCCAAATTGAGAGTGATTTACTCGATGTTTTACGTGTATTGGAATCTCCGCAGAAGGCCAGTGATTGTATCGGATCGACCGAGGTCGCTCAGTCGTGAGATTCGGTGTCGAATTTTTGAGGGTTGACGAAACGTTTAGTTTTTTTCATCTGGAAAGCTCGTTCAGGAGTCACTCATGAAAAGGCTCGTAGTTGATCTGGACGATACCATCAGCTTCAACACGGAAGGTGACTATTCCACAGCGTCTTGCAACGCTTCTATGTTGATGCAGCTTCGCATTTACAAGGAGCTGGGTTTTGATGTCGTAATCAACACTTCGCGAAATATGAGAACATTCGATAGTAATGTCGGGAAGATCAACGCCATTACCTTGCCGATCATTATCGAGTGGCTGCGCAAACATGAGGTGCCCTACGATGAGATATACACGGGAAAGCCGTGGTGCGGTTATGAGGGGTTTTACGTGGATGACAAGGCGGTAAGACCAGCCGAATTTGTCAGCATGACCTATGAGCAAATACAGGCCGTCCTTGCCCGCGACACTCTTGAGGCTGGCTCGTGATATTGATTGGATCGGCAGCCTACATCGATCAGGACCTTGCCGCGGAAGTAGGGCGTTTGCCGCCGGCATTTTTGCCAATAGGGAATCGTCGTTTATACGAGTATCAGATAGAGTTACTTTCGACTCTCGACCATAGGGTCTACCTCTCGATACCGGAGTCTTTTGAATTGCCTGTTTTCGATGCGCGAAGGCTAGAAGCTATGGAGGTGGATATTATCCGTGTTCCAGACGGTATGACTCTTGGAAATTCAGTAGTGTACTGTTGGTCCGCCTCCGGAGTCGCCTTTCCATCACTCACAGTTCTGCATGGGGATACATTGTTCCTAGATTTTGAGCCGACGCAAGCTGACAGCCTTTCTGCCCATCCCAACGTTGGTTCGTACCGGCGTGCTCGTGTCGCGTCATCCAGTTGCCGTAAGCGACGTTACGAAAGTGAATTCGTCGAAGACGGTCAGCCGGTACTTTCCGGGTACTTCCGGTTCTCGAATCCGCAACTTTTGATGCAGGGGATACTTCAGAACAGAGGGGATTTCATCTCAGGTGTCAGCCACTACTCCGTGCAGCAAGATATGGAGGAGATAGGATCCGGGCAATGGCTGGACTTCGGACACTTGAATAGCTTTTTTACGAGCCGTTCGATGATGACCACTCAGCGGGCCTTTAATGCGCTGGATATCGGGCCGCGAACAGTTACTAAGTCCAGTGAGAACAAGGCGAAAATGAAAGCAGAGTCGAACTGGTTCAGATCACTGCCGCCGAAATTGCGGATCCATGTGCCACCGCTGTTGAGCGATTACACTGAGTCGGAGAAAGCAGCCAGCTATTCTATTGAATATCTCTATCTCCTGCCTCTAAGCGATGTTCTCGTGTTCGGCGCGATGTCGCGGACTAGCTGGCAACACATCTTTGACGCATCGCACGCCATCTTAGAAGAGTTGCGCGCTGCTGCCAATCCGCGCTGCTGTGATCTTAAGGACGCTGAGCATCTATATTTGCCAAAAACAATAGAACGGTTGCGGGCGTTTGAGGGTGCTCAGCTTGAATCGCTTGCGGGCACACTCAAGTTCGCGAAGGGTAGCAACCTTCGAAGCATTGCGAGTATCGCCAGTACCTATATTGCCGAGGTGGCTGAGGCGAACACAGCTATCGTTCATGGAGACTTCTGCTTTAGCAATTTACTTTTCGATAGTCGCACTGCTGGTCTTAAGCTTATTGATCCGCGTGGTATGGATAGCAAGAATCAGCTCTGCATATACGGGGATCAACGGTACGATGTAGCGAAGATGTACCACTCTGTCGCCGGGCGGTACGACTTCATCATTGCCGGGCGATACGAAATTAACGGGGAAGACATTACGTTCCCGGATGAAACTAGGGTAGCCGATCTTGAGAAGGTCTTCGAGTCCGTCTTCTTCCGTCCGGATAGGTTTGACAAGACGGAAATCCTAGCGATAAATGTTTTGCTCTTTCTCTCAATGATACCACTGCACGCAGACAGGCCTGATCGCCAGGTCGCCATGCTACTCAATGCCTATAGGTTGTATAGGAAACTTCTCGGAACCTTCCAATGATCGTTATACCTATGGCCGGACTGTCGAGTCGTTTCAAAAACGAGGGATTCGAGACGCAGAAATACATGCTGGAGGCTAGAGGTCAGACTTTGTTTGATCACTCTCTAATGAGTTTCGAGCGTTACTTTGGCTCTGAGCGTTTTCTGTTCATCACATTGGAGGAACATAAATCGGAGTCTTTCATCCGTACGCGATGCCATGAGATGGGAATAACGTGTTATGACGTCGTTCAGCTCACCGAGCAAACTCTCGGGCAAGCTCATACGGTTTACCTCGGGATAAAGGCAGTTTCAGTGTGTGTTGACGAGCCAATCCTCGTGTTCAATATAGACACATTTCGACCGAATTTCAAGATGCCGAAAAAATTCGACGTGTCTGCGGTGGATGGTTATCTAGAAACGTTCATTGGTAGCGGCAAGAACTGGAGCAACGTGTTGCCGCGTTCGACTATTGACATGACGGTTAAACGGACCGCTGAGAAACAGGAAATATCTGAATACTGCTGCACGGGAATCTACTATTTCCGTTCAGCCGAGCTGTTTACTTCCTCGTTCGAACGATCAGCTACGCTGGACAACAATGATTGTGAGTTGTACATCGCGCCACTCTACAACCGCCTCATAGAGGACGGAATGGACATCAGGTACACAGTCATATTACGCGAAGAGGTAATTTTCTGTGGCGTGCCTGAGGAGTACTACCAGTTCGCAGGTGGTAAGTGACGTTTTTTAGGAGCCTCAATTGAAGCCTGTCGACTCATTGAAGGGATCTCTACATGCAATGTGATCAAGCGTTCAGCATAATCCACGCGTTTGAGATGGGCAGGTCACAACATCATGTCTAGTCATTCAACCTAACCCGATCGATGCCTGCGTCCCAGATTACAACCGATCCCAAGCTGCGTATTCCGGCGAAGCTGATCATCAGTTCTGGCCCAAGGTGATCACCACGTAGAGCTAACGCGCGAAGTCAGAGAATATCACCGTTGGTGATCAGCTTGGGTTGTTTATCCCTTCTGCGGTCGGATCCATAGAACGCATCGATTTACCCTTCAGAACGATGCGGTGAGAGTTGTGAACAAGCCGATCTAGAATCGCATCGGCCAGAGTGGCATCGCCAATTGATCCATGCCAATCCTTTACCGGCAGCTGACTGGTGATCAGCGTGGACTTGGACCCGTGGCGGTCCTCCATCAGTTCGAGCATATCGTTGCGTTGCCCCAGATCGAGTTTTTCCAGCCCCCAGTCATCAAGCAGAAGTACATCCGTCTTGGCAATCTGTCCAATGAGCTTGGCGAAGCGACCGTCGTGATGAGCGATCGAGAGTGTTTCCAACAGGCGTGAGGTTCTGAAGTAGCGCACCGAGTATCCTTGACGGCAGGCCTGTGTTGCCAGCACGCAGGCCAAGTAGGTTTTTCCGCAACCGGTAGGTCCCGTGAGAAAAACATTCTGATGGCCCGAGATCCACTGCCCTGAGAGCAATGCGGCAAAAGCGCTCTTTTGCAGTCCGCGTGGATGGCTGTAATTGACATCCGTCGGTTGTGCCTGGATTTTCAGTTGCGCCGCCTTGAGTAGCCGCGCAACGCGCGTGTTGCCGCGCGTACAGGCCTCCCGATCAATGAGCAGTGACAGCCGCTCATGGAAGCTCAGGTCATCGTGTGTTGCTGGTTGCTCAAGTTGTTGCTCGAAGGCATCAGCCATACCGGTTAGTTTCAGTGTGCGCAACTGCGCCACAAGTGCATCGTGATTCATAGGATTTCCTTGATGGTGTTTGAGGTCGTGATGGCGAAGAAGACCGGCTTCGCCCACCGGCAGTACACGGTTTCGCTAAGCTCAGCTAAAGGCTTCGGAACCGCGAACATTTTCGTGATCCTGCAGGAACAGGTCGTCTTGCAGCTCAGCGTCCTTTGCCGTGTTCAGCGGTTTCCTGTCGAGCCCTTTCTTCAGGATTGACTCCACACTGGTACGCGTTGGCGAGCCGATTTCCAGTGCGCGCAGGCATGCATCCTCCAGCCTGACCCGGTCATACTTTTTGGCCAGAGACAGTAGTGCAAGAACCGCGCGGAAAGACTGCTCAGGAAGGCGTTTTCTGCGCAATTGCTCTCGTGTGACGTGCAATGTCGACGGGCCTATATCACTGGCCCACGACTCGAAGCGTTCCACTGACCATTCGGCCATGAACTTGTGGCCACCGGGCATGTGCTCGGTAAGAGTCGTGTATCCGGCACGGACTTGAGATCTAGCATGACAGGCGACACGTTGCCCTCGTGCATAGACGCTGACAAGCTTGGCACTGGCACGTACCTCGACTGTCGTTTTGGTGAGGTTATGAGGGACGGAGTAGTAGTGACGTTTGTACTCAATGTGATAGTCGATATGCACGCGTGCATCGAGAATATCAACGTACTCATAAGGGGTTGCTGGCAGAGCTTTAAGAGCCTCTCGCTCGATACCTTCAAACCGGCTTTTACGTGAGCCAGGCAGGCGCTGAAAGGGGCGTTCGTTGAGCGAGTCAAGTAGCTGTGCAATCGCCACATTCAGCTGCCCGATGCTGAAGAATGTGTGATGTCGAAGTCGCATCAAAATCCAGCGAGTCACCAGTAAGACGCTGAGCTCGGCCTTGGCTTTATCCTTGGGTTTTATATGCGCCGCGGCGCATATCAAGCCTTATGCCCAGCGCTTGGATATGCAGATCTAGCACGACTCTGATCTTCTGTAGCTCGCTCCCATAACCCTTTTGGGCATTGGCACTCTGCATAACTTTGAGGTACTGCTGACGAACGGTGGCGATCTTGCCGCCGATCATCAGGAGGCATTATGCTCAATAATCACGTTACATCGACAGTCACTCTTTCGCGTTTAAACTCCACACGGTGCTCACCGCATCTGGACGGCTACACCGACTGGCTTGTCGCTCGTCGTTACACAGCAGCTACTATCGAGCTCTTTCTATTCGGTATTATTCCACTCGGGCAATGGCTCACTCAGCATGACATGCCTGTTAGTTCATTCGACCATCGTGCACTGGAAGCGTTTCGATGCGATCGTGACTCTATTGGCCAGTGGCGACACACTGGCGGTCGTCGAACAGTCAAAGCTGCCTTTGTTGGAGCCCGTCGTTTTCACGAATACCTTGTCATCAAAGGTCACGTAGAGTCAACACCATCAGCCTCATCTCTGCCAAAACTGCTTGAAGACTTTGCGCATTGGTTGCAGATTCACAAAGGAACCAGAGTTGTAACTGTCGAGAATCACATCTACTACCTACGGAAGTTTGTGGCATCTCTTGGAGACAAGCCCGACGCCTACGACGCTATAGCAGTACGTGGATATCTACAAACAATCGCAAAGCGCTATCCCATGCCAACAACTAAGGCGACATTTGGTTCGGTTCGGGTTTTCCTGCGCTATCTTGTCGCTGCTGGCCTGGTAACTAGCTCACTACCAGAGGCGATTCCTGTGATTCGCGACATGCGCCTTGCCTCTTTGCCACAATACATCGTGGCTGATGATATCAAGAAGCTAATTGATTCGTGTGACTGCATGCCATTAACAGCTCGACGTGATCGAGCTGTGCTCCTGATACTCGCAAGGCTGGCATTACGCGCTAGCGATGTCGCAATGCTCAATATTACTGACGTCGACTGGCGCGGTGCCCGCCTTCGGGTGGGCGGCAAGAACCGACAGCAGTGCTGGTTGCCGTTACCACAAGATGTTGGCGACGCACTAGTAGGTTAACTGCATGATACTTTCGGGTAAAGCCTTTTGAGTTTGATACGAGCATCGTCGGTTGTAAAGCGCCAGTCGGCAGGCTTGGCGTTCTCGTTGCGATGGGTCTGCCATGCGGCTATCTCCTTGGTCAGCGTAGGCACGTCGGCAATGCGTCGATCCAAACATTGCCTGGCCAGAACGCTGAACTCACATTCAGCCATATTCAACCAACTGCCATGCTTGGGTGTAAAGACAAACTCAAGCTTCTGCATAAGCGCATGTGCCACGGCGGGTTCGAACGTTCTGTATAGGGAGGCTCCGCTATGAGTGCTCAGGTTGTCCATAACCAGCGTGATCTTTTTCGCGTGGGGGTATTGATTCTCCACCAGGTCACGGACGCCTTCGGCCCATTCGCCCGACGCATGATTGTCGGCAATACGCACCGTGCGTCGACTCTCCAATGGCGTATAGAACACCATCAGGTGGGCAACTCCATTGCGCTCGTACTCTCCGTCGTAGCGCTCACTTTGGCCAGGCGATGCCGGGATCGGTTTTTGTACCTCACGCGTGCATTGTTTGGTTGTCTCGTCCATACAAACCACAGGATACTCTGCATCAAAAGGTCTTTTATACACATCCAGTACAGCCTCCATCTGGCAGACAAACCCCGCGTCCTCTTTAGGCGCTATGCACCACATGCGTTTCTGCCAAGGTTTTATGATGTTTTTTTAAAACTTGACGCACCGTTTCATAAGCCACGCTTTCGACAATTTCCAGCTCAATCAGACGCTCGCTCAACAGCTTCAACGTCCAACGCACCTGGCCTTCTGGCGCATCACTGCAAGCCAGGCTTACTAGCCTGGCCTCCGCATCGCCATCCAATCTTGCCGTTCGCTCTCGACTGCGTCTCTTACGCTGCAGCGCCAGTTCCAATCCTTCTTCCACACATCGCTGGCGTGTCTTTGCGATGCAACGGGTGGTCAGTTCCATTCGCTCAGCAACCTCGGCATCGGTCATCGAAGGACCATGCTCTCCTTGATCAACCAGTAACAAAATCTGTGCATGTCGTCGCTTCTGCGCCGCTATGCGTCCCGTTTTACAGATCTGCTCCAGAGCATGGCGCTCTTCTTCGGACAACTTAACCACATGACGCTTAGGCATTCTCAATCACTTCAACAGGTTGCAAAGTACTATTATGAAGTTAGACTATAACTGGAATTTATCAAGCGGTTACACCACTAGTGGATTACATACGCCACGAACGACCCATTTCAGAAGTGCCCAATTTATTCATGAAAAGTATTGCTCCCGTGGGCCCCTTGAACCGACAGGTTGTCTCATCTATCGTACGGCGGGCAATTGATCGCGCAGGTATTGATGCGCCTTCGTGTGGTGCACATCTGTTACGTCACTCAGCAGCTACCCAGATGCTCGCACACGGTGCAACACTTGAACAGATTGGCTCAATACTTCGGCACGCAAATATCAACACGACGGCGATCTATGCGAAGGTCGATACTACACTGCTTGAGGGCGTTGCAGCTGCTTGGCCAGAGCATAATCTGTCGGTGGAGACTGAGCCACCAAAGTGGGAGTTTGTTTCAGGAGAGCTCTCATGATGAGCTCAGCGGTGGAGGAGTACCTGATATTGCGTCGTTCAACTGGCTATAAGCTTCAAGAAACAGCCGACGTGTTACGTAGTTACCTTAAAATTGCAGCTGAAAGGGGCGAGGATTACGTGAAAGTGGCCACTGCGATCGAGTGGGCTCGACGCGGTACGAGCCCAGCACGATGTGCACGGCGACTAAGAGTACTGGGGCTGTTTGCCGAGCACGTGCGTGTCGAGGATACACGCCACCAAGTGATACCTCGCGATAGCTTTCCACCCGTACGTGTGCTCCGTTACCCCCCGCGGATCTTCTCAACGAGCGAGATCGTTCAGGTACTTCAGCTCACTGACACACTCGGCCCGCCTGGCTCGATAAGAGCACTGACGTATCGAACAATCTTCGGTTTATTGTTTGCGACCGGACTTCGTCGAGCAGAGTTATTGCGCTTATGCTTTGCAGATGTGCAGCCGGCTGGACTGCTCATCCGCGAGACAAAGTTTGCCAAGAGCCGGCAGTTGCCACTACATCCAAGCACGGCAGCTGCACTTGAGCGCTATCTTGAAGTACGTCGCGCTCTAGTGGCTGAGACTGACTCATTGTTCCTCTCGTTTCGTCGTCGACCTCTCGACGGATCGAGCTTGCTTGTGACATTCCAAACTCTTTGCGAGCAAGCTGGTATCAAGGGAGCTGGGGCTAGACGCAAGCCCCGTCTACATGACCTAAGACATAGTTTTGCCGTTCATGCGCTTGAACGTTGCTCAGCAGAACGCGAAGGAGTTGAACGGCATATGCTGGCGCTATCCACCTACCTCGGGCACAGTAAACCAAGTGACACATACTGGTATCTCGAACAAACACCGGAATTGATGCGTGGAATAGCAAACGCATGCGATAAAGCAAGTTCCGGAGGTGCCCCATGAGTGATCTGGCACCTCATGTGAGTGCATGGCTTCGAGAGCGCTTGCCGCGTGAGCTCGGAGCTAGTGAGAACACTTGTGAGACGTACACACACGCGCTTCGCCTATGGTTCGAATATGCCGCCAAGCATCATAAAGTTCGCCCTTCTCAGCTCACGCTTGAACAACTGGATGTGTCAACGGTCACCGGGTTCTGTGAGTATTTGGAAACAATCCGTGGCAACACCGCACGGACTCGAAACACCCGACTCGCAACAATCAGATCGTTCATGCGCTTTGTAGAATACAGGGTGCCAGCAGCGCTCGACCAAGTCCGTCAGATCCGCGCCATACCGAATAAGTGTTGGGCGACAATTATCCTGGCCGGTAGACGACAACTATCTTGACCGGTTGAGTGAAGCACTGGACAAAGGGTTCTTTGCACTGAGATGCGATCCCTTTGTCTGGAAAGAAAATCACTCGATTTCAGGAAAACAGATACATGAGCAGTCGAACAGCAGGAGATTCACAACAGGTTGCATCAGCCAAGGCGGGCATTAGCGTACGCTCTGGCCGACGCATTGATAAAGGTGAGCGCACAGAGCCAGATGCGGTGCGACAGTGGCGCACACGCACCGACCCTTTGAAAGATGTCTGGCAGTCAGAGTGCGTGCCGTTATTGGAACGAGAGCCGGAACTGACCGGCTTGACGTTGTGGGAGCATCTCGAAGAGATCTACCCAGCGCAGTACCCCTTCAGTCTGCTTCGCACCTTACAGAGACGTGTGAAGAAATGGCAAGCCACAGACGGGCCTGCCAAGGCGGTGATGTTCCGTCAAGCCATGCCGCCCGGGCTTCAGGGTTTATCTGATTTCACCGTGCCCAATTCACCGGTCACTATCGCTGGTGAGCCATTTGAGCATTTGCTGTATCAATTCCGGCTTGCTTACAGTGGCTGGCGTTCGGTCACTATCATTCGCGGAGGTGAGAGCTATAGCGCTTTGGCTGACGGTCTTCAAAGCGCATTGCGCAAATTAGGCGGTGCCCCGCTTGAACACCGTAGCGATTCTCTGTCGGCAGCTTATGTCAATGCCAGTCAGAAGCGCTATCTGACCGACAGCTACAACGGGCTATGCCAGCATTACGGGATGCGTCCCACCACTAACAACCTAGGTGTAAGCCATGAAAATGGGGCTATTGAGAGCGCTCATGGCGCTCTAAAGCACCGGATCGATCAAGCATTGAAACTGCGTGGGTCTTCGGATTTCTCCGATGTCAGAACCTACCGTGTGTTCCTGTTTCGGATAGTCGAGAAGTTAAACAAACGTTCCCGGGAACGTCTGGGGGAGGAACGGGCCGAGTTGCAAGCGCTGCCAATGGATCGGTTTATAGACTACCGGGAACTGAGTGTGCGTGTGACAACCAGTAGCACGATTGACGTCAAACGCACCTTGTATACCGTGCCCTCACAGTTGATGGGCGAGAAGTTGCGTATTCATCTGTATCACGACCGCCTGCAGTGCTACCTGGGTCAGACCAAGGTGTTGCAACTGCCGCGCGTCTACCCAGATAAACCAGACGGGCGTGCCCGGCGCATCGACTACTCTCACATCATCCACTCGTTGGTCTGCAAGCCGCAAGCGTTCCGCTTTTGTCAGTTTCGCGATGACATTCTGCCCGGCGCATTCTATCGGCAATTGTGGTCATTGGCAGAGGCGCAGTTTACGCCGCAAATGGCCTGCAAATGGATCGTGAATGTGCTGCGTATCGCCCACGATTACGATTGTGAGCAGCTGCTGGTACGCGGGCTGTTGAAAGAGGCCGAGGATGTGGAGCTGCCCACGTTGGAGACACTGCAATCGCGCTACCTGCCACGTACCAACGTGCCGCCAATTCCTGTGCGACAGCATTGTATTATTGATTACGACGAGCTACTTGAAGGCCAGTGGACGGCGCAGGAGGCCTGTCATGGATGAGTCGCTGCCAATCATGCTACGCCAGTTGCGCTTACCGGCATTCACCGATCATCATCAGCGCGCCGCACAGCAGGCTACGGAGAAGGCGTGGGATTACGCTCATTATCTGGGTTATCTATGCGAGCAGGAAATCGCTCGGCGCTATGAGAGTCGGGTTCACACCTGGAGCCGTGAGGCCAAATTGCCCGCGGGCAAGAGCTTTGCGACACTGGATATGAGCGCGCTGCCTGCGCCGGTCCAGAAAAAGGTGATTGCGCTGCGCGAGGATACGCAGTGGGCGAAGCAGAATGAAAACGTGCTGCTTATCGGCCCCTCGGGTGTCGGTAAGTCTCACCTGGCGGCCGCTCTGACGCTGAACCTGATCGAACAAGGAGTCAGAGCTCGATGGATGTCGGCCACCGCTCTGGTTCAACACCTGCAGCAGGCCAAGAAATCGTTGGAGCTGATGGGTGCGATGACGAGATTGGACAAGTACCGCGTACTGGTAATTGACGATATTGGCTATGTGCGCAAAAGCGATTCTGAGACCCAGGTGCTGTTTGAGTTCATTGCTCATCGTTACGAGAGTGGCAGCCTGATTGTCACGTCAAATCAGCCGTTCAGCCAATGGGATCAGGTATTTCCAGACGCTTTGATGACCGTGGCGGCGATAGACCGGATTATCCATCACGCAACGATTCTGGAGATCAACGGGCAGAGTTATCGGAAGAAAAACCGCAAGCAAAAGCAGGACGATGAGACTGAGAAATCAGAACCGGAGGCCTAGGTAGTTGTCGTCAGATTACGATCAACTCTCGTTCTGGCTATAGCGGCTGGCATAACAGCGGGATACCTGGGATGCGCACTTCCCCCGCCGCCATGGCGGCGGGGGAAGTGTAGGAAGAACGCACTACAGATACCAAGGTTAAACAGAATTCTCAACCGGCCAAGGTAATTGTCGTCAAAGCGGACAAAGTAGTTGAGTGTGCCGCAGCAATGCGGAGAGGGAGGCAAGGAGCTGACCTCGCTGTATGAAAAGCTATAGAAGTGATGGAGGAATTAAGGCCCTCCGGAGTCTGCCTACAGGGGCTGGCTTCAAACCACCGTTGAGCGGCATTAGCTGAAGACTGTTGTCGTGAGCGTCAAGGGAAAAAGCGTACCCATGTGGTGCGTCAGGTATGAATCGAGAAGGCGAGTACCAACGAACCATCGTTAAGGTGTCGATACTGTTTACATGGCATCAAAACTGGGGGTCTCAACTATCCCCAGGATAAGCCCATCGGGAACCTGTTTACTGGGTGGGCGGTGTCCGGCATAGAGATGGCGCGAGCTCGATTTCAGGCGCTTCTGTGGAACTGCGGGAACTCGATCTGATGATGTTAAGGGAGACGGTCAAGTGAAGAAAAGCGAGGCCAAGAGTACCGATGCATCGGATTGAGGACGGACGGACTTGTAGTAGCGTTGATGGCATTGTAATGATGCCGGAGCAAAGGAGTCCGGTTGTACCAGTTGTTGTATGTACCAACTCGTAGAGAGGATGAAGACATGACAGTAACAAAACCGTTTGATATTCCTAAACGCTTGGTGTGGGAGGCATACCAGCGGGTCAGGTCCAATAAGGGATCGGCCGGTGTTGACGGGCAATCGATTGAGTCATTTGATCGAGAGCGAGACAAGAACCTCTATAAGATCTGGAATCGGATGTCATCAGGCAGCTACTTTCCGCCTGCGGTCAAAGCGGTGCCGATTTTAAAGAAATCAGGAGGGACAAGGATGTTAGGAGTGCCGACTGTCAGTGACAGAATTGCACAGACAGCGGCGTCTCTGTTGCTGGAACCCCTACTGGAGCCTGTGTTTCATGCAGACTCCTATGGATACCGGCCCGCAAGATCAGCACATGACGCACTTTCTGTAACGCGCAAGCGATGCTGGAGGTACGATTGGGTGCTGGAGTACGATATTCGCGGCTTGTTTGACAACATTGACCATGAGCTTTTGCTCAAAGCACTCCGTCATCACTGTAAGATTCAGTGGGTATTGTTGTATGTGACACGTTGGTTGACAGCTCCAATGCAAACTGGAGATCAGGTTGCAGGATTGAGGACGGTCGGTTTGCCGCAAGGCGGCCCACTGTCTCCAATTTTATCGAATTTGTTTCTTCACTATGCACTGGATCACTGGCTATCAATGTACCACCCATCAATTCCTTTTTGTCGTTACGCAGATGATGGGGTCTTGCATTGTAGAAGCGAAGCTGAAGCCACAGAGATACTGTGTGCGCTGAAGCAGCGACTCGATCAATGTGGGCTGGAGCTGCATCCGGATAAAACCCGGATTGTGTATTGCAAGGATTGCGATCGAACAGGGACTTACGAGAACGTCCAATTTGACTTTCTAGGCTACAGTTTTCGGCCTAGGCGTTTCATTGATCGTCAGGGCCGAGTTAAGGCAACTTTCACCCCCGCTGTGAGCCGTCAAGCTATGACAGCAATGCGTCAGTCACTTCGGCGCAGACGGTTACAGTTGCACAGTGAATTATCACTGGAAGATTTGGCCAGAACCTTGAATCCTCGCGTCAGCGGATGGATTAACTACTACTGTCGCTTTCGAGGTTCTGAGTTCCAACCTGTTGCTGATCATATCGACAGGGTTATTGTTCGCTGGGCCATGAGGAAATTCAAACGCCTTCGGGGTCATAAAACCAGAGCGTATCGGTGGCTGGATCGTGTAAGGAGTAAGTCCCCCTATCTGTTCGTACATTGGACAGGTCGCGGGTCTTTTTCGGTTGGCGCAATGGGAGCCCGGTGAGCTGAGAGGTTCACGCCGGGATCTGAGAGCAGCCGAGGGGGCAGTTCCCTCGGCTGACTCACCCGCCGGACAGAATAAGCGTACCGATCGTCCTTTGATAGGATATCTAGATCCGCAGCAGATCGACGCGCTGTTGAACGCGCCCGATCCGTCCACCCGAATTGGTATCAGGGACAGGGCAATGATCCACTTGTGTTTGGCGGCGGGACTACGAGTCACCGAGCTGGTGACACTACCGATGAACGCGCTTACTTTGCATAGTGAATCCGCCGTTCATGTCGTCGGTAAAGGTAGACGCGAACGAGCTTTACCACTATGTGTCTTTGCTGGATCAAAAGCGCGGCTATTTGCCGGAGAGTTTTTCAATAAATGAGACTGCCTGACACTGGACCCCGCAGGATCCAGATGCTAGAAAAGCATGTCTTTGTTAGAAGTCCTCGTCGTCCCAGTTGGGCATTGACGATCGGGACAGGCCACGCTTCCACGGGGGGTGAAGTTCTTGATGTCTTTGTTCGCCCATGCGCCTTATCGGATCCTTGTAGAGTTCTTCGCAGGCGTGCAATAGCGCACGGAGCAAATTATGCATTTCACCGATATCCTCGTCACTCAGTGAGGACAGAGCGTCGATTGATGGCAGTGCGTCCCATAGTTTGGTTTTGTCGTTCATCACACCCGGCTCTTGTGAGGTTCTACCGGACTGGTTACATGAGGTCGATTCCTGTTTATCATCCCCTGCCATTCGGTCTATTTCATCGTCAAAACAAAGATGCCGCTGGCGTGGATCACATTGCTCATCAAGCTCCGGCGTGCGGCACTCTATGATGTCCTCGCTGTAGAGCTCCCAAACCGTATCGCGCAAACGGTCAAGATAATCAACAATGGCGGCAGCTTCCTCTGGCGTCCAGTAGAAGGCCACATCAACACAACGTGAGTTCATGAGTCTTTGCCTTTTGGTTTGGGCGTTCTTGTCACTTTGGCTCGGGTCCCTTTCTTTGAAGCTGCTCTTTTTTTGGCCTCATGGACTCGATACGATTCACCCTTGATCACCAGTATTTCTGAATGATGCACCAGTCGATCAACAATGGAGACCACACTGCCGTTGTTGGGGAACATGGATGCCCATTCGCTAAACGGTTTGTTGGTAGTAACAATGATCGGCTTCTTCTCGTAGCGACGGTTGACGATCTCAAATAGAAGATCCGCATGTCGATCGCCATAGGACAGATAGCCCAACTCATCAATGACCAGCAATGAGGGGTGAGCGTAATATCTGAGCCGGCGTCGCAACGCGTTATCACCATCCTGTGATGCCAGATCTCCAAGCATTTCGGCAGCATTGACATACAACGCGGTATGACCTTGCATCACCGCTTCATGCGTGATGTTTTGAGCCACAGTGGATTTGCCCAAGCCATTTGAACCGATCAGTATGATATTGCTTGTCTCGTGAATAAACTCCAGATTCATCAGCTCCGAGATGGCGCCTTTGTCGCATTGTTCAGGCCATTGCCAGTCGAAGTCTGCCAGTGGCTTGAAGCGCCCAATGTGAGCGCTGCTTAGACGTCGTTCAAGGCCGCGCTGTGTTCGTTCTACCTCTTCCCACTGCAGCAAAGAGGGGATCCAGGCAATCTGATCCTTTGAGAGTTCATCCCAATGTGCTAGAAGGCCATGAAGTTTCAAGGCCAGGGCGCGTTGTTGTAATTCACTATTTAATGGAGTCGTCATCTGTCTCTCCCGGCACGCTATTGTCGTTGTCGTTGTCGTTGTCGTTGTCGCTCAACTGGTCATAGCAATCCAATGAGCCCGGGCGCACGACAATGTGATTAGCGCGTGCGTTAGCTGGCAAGGGTACGATCAGTGGTGGTGGACGGTTGTGCTCATCACGCCGTCGTTCAAGCACAATGCGCACAGCATTGGGATGTGGAACCTGTTGTCTCAATGCCTCTGCAATGGCGTGTTCAAGCTCCTGTGCCCCGTAGCTGTCCAGCAGGTTCAGTAGCTGGGCAACCACCTGGCTAGGCCGGTAGCCACGCTTGGCGCCTTGTGTCAGTAGTGCAGTACTGCTCGGTGCAGACTGCGAAAGCCGATCCTGGCCGCGGTGTGCACGCCCCCGACGCTTGTAGTTAACGAGTGCCTGCAGATGCGCAGGATCTTCAATCTGTTCGCCTTTACCATAACTGCGAACATGGCTGGCAATCACCTTGGCACCATCAGTGATTCGCACCGTGCCCATCGAGGCAAGTACTGTCAGCACGCGACGCACATGAGTGTGTGGCAAGCTATAATCGTTGAGATCGTAGCGTGCGTACGGTGTTTTTCCGATGGACACACTGACCCGATCATCGGCTGGATACGGATTGTCCGGTAATGCAATCAGGTGCTCCTTCTCCTTTTCAAACGCTTCACCGACCGTGATTGATGTATCCGCCTGGCAAGGGCGTTGGGTACTGTGCTCAGTGCACCATTGGTCGGCCTGTCTATTCAGATCATCCAGATCACGGAAGTCACGGGCCGCAAAGAAATTCTCGCGTATAAAACGAACTCCTCTTTCAACTCGGCCCTTCTCATTCCCCCTGTACGGTGCGCAGGGGCGCGGTTCGAAACGATAGTGTGCCGAGAGTTTTAGCAGTTCGGGATTGAATGTGATCGCATCACCGTGGCGTTGAATGACAGCCGATTTCAGGTTGTCGTACAATACAACTCGAGCAACGCCGAGATGCTCGAAGGCAGCAACATGTCCCCGCAGAAAACTCTCCATGCGTGCGTTAAGATAGAAGCGTACGAAGATCATGCGGCTCCAGGAAAGCACCATCACAAAGGCCATCAACGGACGCTTGGCCCGGCCGATTTGCAGATGACCGAATGAGCCCCAGTCACATTGCATTTGTTCTCCTGGAAAAGTCTTGAGACGCTGGAAGGCCTCCGGATTTTTCCGGGGACGCAGCTCCGCCACGCGAGCACGAAAGTGACTGGAACACCCGTTATACCCGCGATTACATGCCATCACATATAGGCGAGTAGCGGTCAGATCGGGGAACTTGTCCAGCGTGGCTACGATGAAGTCGTTGTAGGGATCGCGTATCGATCGTGACTCGGTTCGCTCAGATTGTGGCACACCAACCTGGCTCAGTACACGTTCAACCACGCTGTGATGAATATGCAGCTGGCGGGCGATGGTATTGACACCCCAGTGCTCGACAAAGTGAAGCCGTAGAATCTGGCTATGCAACTCAGCATGAATCGTCATGGTGGTGTCCCTTTGTAATTCCGATGTCGAGAGTGATGTCGTGTTGTTCGCAGGAAATCGATTCTCATAGCCTCATTGCAGGCACGTTGACACCCGTTGCAGTAAACAAAACGAGACTGTGTTGGCCTGGATATCAGTGGAGCACTGCCGGACTCCTCGACGGAACCCCGGTGCGTTACTATGGGTGAATCGCAGGGTGTTGCACTCGGTTCTGAGTCAGGTGGCTTTAGCGTGAGCGGGGGTTGTTTGCTCGACTCGAGATCCGATTCAAGCATTGCTTTACGCAACCGGTTACGACGTTGACGGGCGGCAGTGCTACGCCTGCCTTTAGGACTGCGTCGGTAGCGTTTTGCGTTTCGTTTGCAGCGTTCTTTATTTGCAGCCTGGGCGCATCCATCGAAGCAGTAGATATTGCCTCGATCACAGTGGCGGCAGATAATGACCGGTTGGTGGCAACGAGCGCAGTGGTAGCGCCGTGCAGTGTCCAGGTCGTCCATCGGCAATCCCTGCCGGGTAGCTCTGGATTGAAACCTAATGAAGTGCGATACTTCACTTGGCTGTGTGAAAACACGGTTGGGGATGCGGCGTCAGATCGGACCGTCAAATCAGGACTGGCGTCGCGTCTTTCTACACGGCCATTCCTTCCTATCAGTTGATTGAGTCTGTGTCACGCGAATCAGAGGATCGGTAACAAACTAACCTGGAACCCTGAACAGAAGTGATGAGCAGGGTTGTTTTATAATGCACTAGCTCCCCGGCAACTATGCGCGGGTATTGAGCGTCGTATACACTATGGAAGGCGACTGCCAACGATCTACGAGCATGGCGTGATGTAAGGGGTACAAGTGTCGCCTCCGAATGCTTTTTAAACGCGCGTGAAGGACCGATGAGCCGTTCGGGGTTCGAGTACATTCTGCGTCGACACGTTGTTACAGCATCGGCCTCATGCCCGACGCTGGTGGATAAAACAGTAAGTCCGCATGTGTTAAGGCACACTTGTGCCATGACCGTTCTTCAGGCCACTGGGGACATCCGAAAGGTATCATTATGGCTTGGACATGCAGGACTGGCGACTACACAGATGTATTTGCGGGCAGATCCAAACGAAAAGCTATCTATCGTGGAAGCAATGATACCGCCGACGCTAAGGACTGGAAAGTTCAGGGCAACGGATGAATTGATCCAACTGCTAAATGGCAAATAGCTATGCTGAGCTGCTCCAGCGGCCAAAGCCCTACTGATACCGTCTGGCCGCTGGAGCTCCGCATATCCAAGCGCTGGGCATAAGGTTTTCTGACCCTCGCTGGAATGATGACCGTGCCGGAGTAGTCCGCCCAACTCTGATAGGTAGCGTTGATTTTGGCCACCCAGGGGTGAGGTTTTGTGACTGCCGACTTCAAGCAGTCGGGAACCACAATCTGGGTAATTCCACCGAAGAAGTCGAAGGCTGCATTATGGCTGTGAATCCAGTCCGCCTCTGTCTGCGATAGCGAGGCGTGCGCAAACGTATAGCCCGATGCACCGAGTACCGCCACAAAGATCTGCGCATTGACCAACTCACCGGTGGCGGCATCGACGATCGGTACTGTCCGGCCAGCGTAATCGACGAAGCACTTCTCGCCAGCGATGTGCACCTGACGCATGGAGCGCTTCTGTGTGCCGAGCCAGTCCTTGTAGCGATTGCAGAAATGCGAGTAGCTGTAGCCGTTGTCGGGGTACATCTCGCGGTACTCCTCCCACAGCAACAGCAGTGTCATGCCCTTGGTTGACAATTCCTGCTGCAGGGTGGGGAAATCAGGGGCCACAAAGTCAGTAGCGCGGCCAGCACTGGCGGGCGGAAACAAAGCAGCGCCCAGGTCTCGTTCACTCATGCCGTCAGGCAATGGCCATGACAGCCCAGCTTGGCGAGCACGCTTGAGATAGTTGGACACCGTGCCGTAGCCGATGTTCTGGGAGGACGCAATCTGCCGCTGGCTCAGGCCAGCTTCGAAGTGCAGACGCAGGATGGTTTTGATCTTTCGCATTGGGAGTCTCGGTGTAGCCAAAACTGCGTACTCTTATTCGAAGGAGCTCG
The DNA here is from genome assembly GCF_002215215.1 of Granulosicoccus antarcticus IMCC3135. Classification (NCBI taxonomy): domain Bacteria; kingdom Pseudomonadati; phylum Pseudomonadota; class Gammaproteobacteria; order Chromatiales; family Granulosicoccaceae; genus Granulosicoccus; species Granulosicoccus antarcticus. Next base: position 1,796,016 of record NZ_CP018632.1, read on the forward strand.
CAGCATAACGGCTAGTAAAAACAATGCGTTAGATCTGATTCTGATCGATGGTGATCACTGATTCTGGCATCGTGATCAGTGATTCTGACAAGTTGATCAGCGATTCTGGTCCGAGGTCAAAAGTGATCACCTTCAGAGCAGAATCGATGATCACCTTCGATCAGAAAAGGTGATCACCATGAATCAGGGTGAGTCAGCCGAGGGAACTTCCCCCTCGGCTGCTCGCAGAACCACGGCGTGAACCTCTCGACTCACCGGGCTCCCATTGATCCAGCCACATACGAAGATGAACGACGCCAATGCGGGAAAAGTCCCGAATCACGTTGCGACACCTCACGTATCCATTTGCCCGCACGAACAATATGTGCGCGTAATCGTTTGTACTTCCGCATAGCCCATCGAGCAAGTGCCTTGTCCAGATGAAAAGAGATATCTTTAAGGGCAGAACGACGAAAGTGGCAGTAATAACTCATCCAGCCCCGAATAATTGGGCCAAACTTTTGAGCCAGATCAGCAAGCGACCAAGAACTCTTGAGTGGTAAGTGCCAACGTCTGATTGTTTGCCTCATCGACTTCAGCGCCAAATTGCTTGGTGCAGGAAGAAAACCGAGAAACGCACAACCAGACTCATTCAGCGCCTTTCGTGGCCGAAACGTATAGCCAAGAAAATCGAATTGAATGTTTTCATAGTCTCCTGTTCGGTTCGCATCCTTGCAATACACTATCCGCGTCTTCTCCGGATGAATCTCCAGACCGCATTCGTTAAGCCGCTCAGCTATCTGCTGATGCATATAGACAGCTTGCTTGCGAGTACGGCAATGGATAATCCCGTCATCGGCATACCTACAGAATGGAATAGCTTCGTGTCGCGTGGATAACCAGTTATCCAATGCGTAGTGTAGAAACAGATTCGATAAAACTGGCGAAAGTGGACCGCCCTGCGGCGATCCAACCTCTCTGGGAATTATCGAACCATCTCTCTTCTGCATTGGTGCTGTCAGCCAGCGCTGCACATAAAGCAGTATCCATTTATTGTCAGTATGATGACGAAGTGCTTTCATAAGAAGCCCGTGATCGATATGGTCGAACAGACCACGAATATCGTACTCCAGCACCCAGCCATACTGCCAGCAACGCTTGCGCGTTACCTCGAGTGCCTGATGCGCTGATTTGCCGGCACGGTATCCATAGGAGTCCTCGTGAAAGTGAGGCTCCAGAATTGGATTCAGTACCAGAGTGGCCACTGTCTGGGCTATTCGGTCCGAGATAGTGGGTACGCCTAAAATTCGCTCTCCACCTGATTTCTTGGGTATTGCAACCGCGCTAACTGGCGGCGGGAAATAGCTACCCGAAGACATGCGATTCCAAATTCGATAGAGATTGCCAGCTAACGATTGCTCAAACTCAGCCATCGATTGCCGGTCGATTCCTGCGGCTCCTTTATTGGCCTTCACGCGCTTGTATGCCTCCCACACAAAGCGCTTGGAAATATCAAATGGCTTTGTCTCCGTCATGCGTTCATCCCCTCGCAGGTTGACACACGCGTCGACAGATCAACCCGATCCCTTTGCTCCACCGCCATTACAGCCGCTTCAACACTCATACAGATCGGTCCGTCCCTGTGTTGCACATCGGTACTCAAGGCCTTGATTTTCTTCTCTTGGCCGTCTCCCTTAGCATTACAACAACAGGTTCCCGCAGTTTCACAAAAGAGCCTGAATTGAGCTCGCGCCATCTCTATGCCGGACATCGCCCACCCAGTAAACAGGTATCCGATGGACTCATCCCGAGAAACCCATTCATCCTCGGTTTTGATGTCATCTGATGATTTTCGACACTTTGATAATGGTTCACTGGTGTTCGCCTTCTCAATTCTCACTTGCAATGTTCAAACATTACTTTTCCTCCGACGCTCGCGACAACGGTCTTTAACCAATGCCACTCGGAGGCAGTTTGAGACCGACCCCTGCAGGCAGATCTCGGAGGACCACTACCCCTCCATCTCTCTTGTAACTTCTCGTACATCGTGGAACTCATCCTGTATTCCACTTCCGCACTGCTGCGGCACACAATCGGTGATCAACAAGCCCCAGAATATGCACAAGCTGGAGAAACTCTGACTCCGCACCCTTAAGTCGGATTACGCACTACGCATTATCCAAGAGGCGAACGCCCGCCATGCAGGGGGGGGGGCAATGGCATTCACTTAAGTGAAATATCGCCATTAGGATAACCGTAAGTCATTGATTTTTAGCTTCAACACCGCCAATTTATGCATTAAATACGCTTAAGTGAATGCCATTGGGGGGGGGGCAATCGTGAATTCGATTTGGCGATGGTACGCCTGATTAAAGGTTACTATGATGCATGCTTTGATGCCTACAATACAATGAAGAAGCCCATTTAAGCTGGCGGGCAGGGACGAGTCGTACTCTATCAGCGGGCACCACTGATCGCACTTGCACTTTCTGATCGATCAAGCGTTGACAGAACCTTGTCAATTTCCACGACCACCGGGCACTGATGGACATCCGTTCCTTCCCAGGACCCTGCCACTCGTGAGAGCACTTGGGAATAGCGCATTCCGCGCACTTGCGAAAGTCGAAAGAAGTAGGCCATACGATAGTTCTCAGGAAGAATCTCTAGCAGTCTCGCGGTTTCGGGCGCAAACATCAGATTGACAAGGCCTGCACCATGAGGTGCGACTATGCTCTCAGCTCTGGCGAACGCAGCGACCTGGTCTTCTATCGACAACTCCGACATGACTAGCTCATCATAGCCGCGATGCTTCAAAGCACCTACAAGATCCTTCTCGTTCTTGATCTCGCGTTTGCCGGGTGCGTCTCTTCGTGAAAGGTAGAACCTGGTCGGCAGCGACGAACTGCTGTTACTCAGACAATTGGCGAGGTATGGATTTAAAAGTTCAATCAGCTGCAACGAAGGTTGCAATGCATAGTAGCCGCACGCTGCGCTCGTGTATAGAATCGGCACATTCATAATGAAGCTATCCGGCTTCAGTTCTACACATTCTGCTGCGTCGATGTCCGCAAGTTCCAGTGATCGCCGACGTGATTCATTCAATGGTGGCACCACAATCCGGTAGTCCAGGCCTTTCGTACGTGCGTGCGCTCTCAGAAGAACAATCCCTGGCAGACACTGGAAATTCCAGTGGTAGAAATTGTTGGGCTCTGCATTAGCACCTACAAGATATGTCACATTCTGCTCGGCGTGCATTCGATCAAGATCCAGTCGTCTTAACGCTCGTTTGTGACGTGTCAGGTACAGACGCTCGTTTGAGACTGTCGGGTGATCCGCATCGCAGATGAGAAACTCTTGGCCGAACAGGACTCCAGACTGTAGCCAGGTAATATGTATGGGCAGATCGTCGTATTCGTTGGTGAATCGATCCAGCCGACCGCCGCTCGGCGTGTAGGTTCCAAATTACGGATCCAGCTCGAAATCATCCGTGCGTATTGGGAGAGGACGTACCTGTCCCCATTTGACACTTTCGTGGCGGGCTCTCGTTGCCGACTCGGACTCAATCTCGAGCTTGGTAGGATCAAAAGGTACTGTCGACGTCATGCATGTTGACCCGGCTTCGTTGACAGTAGAGCCGGAGTCGGAGATGCGGGCGCGTCATTCAACGATAGAGTGGGAAACGGAACGGCGTTGGGCTCAACCAGTTTTCAATGCGGACTTCCAACTTGATCCACAGTTTGAACCCTATACGCCGGGCGGAGGGCGGCAAGAGCGCTTCACCGACAGCTATGCTGATCTGCCGATATACATCACAACGATAGAGGATGGTGTCTTGTTCGGGCAAGAGTTCGTCGTCTGCGATCGGCTTGAACCAACTCTGTCAGCCCAGCGATTGTTCCTGGTCAACCTCTCGAAGATCACAAAGCAAATCGATACATTGAGGCAGCTGATTGTGCCAAGTGGGCCGACCTACCTTGTCGGGGCATGCGCAGCGCACGATAATTTCTATCATTGGAGTTTCCAGTGTCTGCAGGGAGTTGCATTGCTGCGAAGCGTTGCGCAGGAACAGGGTCTTGACTACAGAATTGTTCTGCCGCCACATGATGAGACTCGGCAACGATCGCTCGTACTGCTTGGTATTGATCCTGCTGAGTGCATTACCCTGCCACCGGATCGATTTCTGCGCGGCGTACCGCTGATGTACTCGTTGGCCACGTGCAGCGACTATACTTTCCAGCCGTCCGAGCGGCTTATCTCACTGCTTGATGGGTATCGTCAAGCAGGCATCGAAGCAGCTTCACCAGACTTGCCAACGCGTTTCTACCTGTCTCGCCGCGATGCGCTGAAGAGACGTTCGATTCGCACCGAGCCGGAACTTGCTCAAGATCTGGAAGCGCGCGGCTATCCAGAGCTGACCATGTCAGAGCTATCGCTCGAGGATCAGATTGGTATCTTTGCGCGCGGAGTCTATCCGTCGCCCCTCACGGCGCGGGTTTGGTAAATTTGATATTTGCACCGCGTGGTGCCAAGCTATTGGAAATCATGGCGGAAAACTATCGTCACGGCCACTTCTTTCGACTGCCGCAGGTACGAGGTATGAGCTATTCCCAAGTGCTTGCCTCCGTCGCTCAGGTCAATGCTGACAACGAGCGGCATGGAAGTGAGCTTGAGGTCGATATAAGTAAAGTGCTTTCGACCCTGGAGCGAGATGAAGGTGTTCGACCGATTGTCGCGCCCACGTCTGGAGATCAACGACGAAGAAAATCCGACTGAATTCCAGGTCAAATCGGGAGTAGGCCGAGCACTACTGAATTTACGTTGATACCCACGATGAGACAGACATTCGCAATTACGTGAAAAAGCGGTAGGTCAGTGGCGGCACGCCAATGGCATTCATTTTGGAGCAAACTAATTTCCCCGTCACGGGCAGTTTTGTAACAGGCTGATTAGTATGAACATTCTACACTTCCGAGATGTCCCTCAAAAAACTCTTGACTCGCTTCACGACAGTTGACACACTATCTGTGCGTCAACTTCAGTCGAAAGGGCCATGGATCCACTCATAGAGAACCTCAGCTCAACCACCTTTGCAGGCAAGCGATTTACCCGCAAGCAAATCTGCACCATCCAGGAAACCTGTCGCGCTTTTCCAGCACTAAGCCGACGGGAATTGGCTCATACGATTAGCGAACATCTAGGCTGGTGTACACCGGCGGGCAAGCACAAGATTCAGTCCTGCCTGAGCACGCTGGAGTCGCTGGAAAAACTGGGCATTGTGTCCTTGCCAGCAATCGATGAGACCAAGAGACCAGGCCTGCAGAAGCAGATCAAACCGACTTCTCGCTCAGAGCAACAACCTCTCATCGACGAGCCGTTGGACCAGCTGGCAATTACGGTTCAATTGGCCGCAGACAAGCACGACATCGGGCTGTGGAACGAGCTAGTCGACAGGCATCATTACCTGGGCTACAGGCGACCTATTGGGCCGCATTTGCGCTATTTCATTGTCGATGCGCAAGGACGAAAGTTAGGCTGCCTGATGTTCTGCTATGCCGTCAAGTCGCTACCTTGTCGTGATCAATGGATTGGCTGGCAGGAACAGAAATACAAAAAACACCTGGATTTGCTAGTCAATAACAATCGATTCCTGATCTTCCCGTGGGTAAAAGTGAAATGCCTGGCCTCAAAGTCGTTATCCATGGCCTGCAAACAATTGAGCGATGATTGGCTGGCGAACTACCACACGCGTCCCGTGCTGGTCGAGACATTCATTGATCCGACAAGATTCAAAGCCACCTGCTACCGCGCGGCCAATTGGCAATGCCTGGGTCAGACCAAAGGCCAATCTGCCACTAAAAGCACACCGGGTAAATCTGCGAAAGATGTCTATGTTTTTGCACTGACCCGGAACCCCAAACCCATACTGATCAATGGCCCTGAGCTTGTCCGCAAAAAAGGTAAAGCACACTCTAGAAATACAGGCCATACGCCCAGACCACTGGGCCCAACTGATCCCTTTGTTCAGCTGTGGCAAAACATCATTGGCACCGTGATTCACGTTGCTCATGATTTCGATCGGCAATGGCAAAAGCGTCAACGCGTGTTGAACTCACTGTTGATCATGCTCTTCATCTTCCGGCTGGTTTTTTCAACGAACAAACAAGGCTATGCCATCACCACCGCTGAGCTTTGGGAGCAGTGCCGCACTCTGGGCATAGACCTTCCTCAACCCACGCCGGTCGCAGCATCAGCTTTTTGTAATGCTCGCGCCAAATTAGATGAAGAGGTGTTCAAGTTACTCCAGGTTCAAATACTTCAACAAGCCAAACCCGACCCCAAAAAACTATGGCAAGGCCATCGTCTAATGGCTGTTGATGGATCAAAATTGAACTTACCTCGGCAGTTGATTCGCGCAGGCTACAAAACGCCCTCGGACAATGCCCATTATCCACAAGGTACTGTGAGCTGCCTCTATGAGCTAAAAACGAAAATTCCCATCGATTTTGACTTGGCCAGTCATCGCGATGAGCGCAAAATGGCGATCAGCCACCTGAACTCACTCTCTGAAACCGATGTGGTGGTCTATGATCGTGGATATTACTCGTATGACATGCTGCACGAGCATGACAAACGTCACATACACCCTATCTTTCGACTCAAGACAACCGCCTGTCGCGTGGTTGAAGCATTTGCCAACAGCGATGACATCGATGCCGTCGTCCAGATTTTTCCTAGCCAGTCAAAGCGCACATCCATACCTGCGCACGACCCACAGCCGGATTACCCAGCACTCGCGCTGCGGTTAGTGAAATACGATGCTGGCGGAACAAGCTACATTCTGGGCACCACATTATGGGATCAGAAAAAATACAGCATTGAGCAACTGTCAGCGGTCTATCACTCGCGCTGGGGTGTCGAAGAGTTGTACAAAATATCCAAACAGCTGATGAAAGTCGAAGACTTTCATGCTCAAAGCGAGCGAGGCGTCAAGCAGGAACTCTTTGCACATTTTAACCTCATCACTCTCGCTCGATTATTTGCCAATCACAGTGAGGATGGCTTTCAATCAAAAAGCGAGCAAGGCGAAAGTGAAAAGCACGCCATTAAAGCGAACTTCAAAAACTGCCTCATGACGGTGGCTAGACATATCGAAGCTTTGTTACTTCAACAAACCAACCTGCTGAACAAGACCGTGAACACCATTATCGCTAGCATTAGCACGTGCCGGCAGAAGTTACGCCCCAACAGATCGTACGCGCGATGCTCAAGAAAGCCTGTGGGCAAGTGGAAAGCACCAAAACCAGCAAAACTCGCCGCAGCAAAGACACCGATTACGGCTTAAAGCAAAAAACAGGGAAAAGCACTGGCCGCCGAAAACCGTTTTATTAAGTGAATGGCTTATTTTGTTAAGTGAATGCCATTGGGCGGCACGCGCAGCGATGAAGGCCAACGCTGTCGGTATATGGAGGACGAGCGCGCTGTAACCGACGGCGGCCAATTTTATATTCTGTGATTTGTTGGAGTGGGAAGGGGCTTAGAGCCATGAAAATACCAGGCCCCTATTCATCAACGGGTATCGATGACCTCAACCGGTGTGTTCTCAGATTTCGGCTTGTAGAGCAATCGCCAGAGTGTTCGCCAATCGGGCATCTCGACCAATCTGATCACGGTACGCATGCTTTTCCAAATCTTTTATCTGGCCTGTAGTTTGCTTGACTCCAGTCCTAGGCTGATAGAATCTCAGTACTGTCTTTGGTGTTTGCGCTGCAACGGTTCATATCGTGACAGCGAGACATAAGACTTTCAGCGAGGCGTGAAGTTTTCATGTCGCATCAGACATCACTAGTAACTGACGGAATTTTATACCTACAATGAATAACGCGATTCCCTCTGGGGGCACTATCGGCGACAAACGCATACTGGTGACAGGCGGCGCCGGTTTTCTTGGTTCACATTTGTGCGAACGATTGTTGAACGAAGGCAATGAAGTCATCTGTATGGACAACTACTTTACAGGTTCGAAACGCAATATTCAGCATTTGATGGGTAACCCGTCATTCGAACTTTTGCGTCATGACGTTACATTTCCGATATATTTGGAAATAGACGAGATATACAACCTGGCTTGCCCTGCATCGCCGGTCCACTACCAGCATGATCCGGTGCAGACGACCAAGACTAGTGTTCATGGCGCCATAAACATGCTGGGGCTTGCCAAACGAACCAATGCCAAAATATTCCAGGCATCGACGAGTGAAGTGTATGGAGATCCGAAAGTACACCCACAACATGAAAGCTATTGGGGGCATGTCAATCCTATCGGATTTCGGTCCTGTTACGATGAGGGCAAGCGATGTGCGGAGACTCTGTTTTTTGATTATCGCCGCCAGCACAACCTGCGTATCAAGGTAGGACGTATCTTCAATACCTATGGTCCTCGAATGCATCCCAATGACGGTCGAGTGGTCTCGAATTTCATTGTGCAGGCGCTCACAGGCCAATCGATAACGATCTATGGGAAGGGCGATCAGACTCGCTCATTCTGCTACTGCCTTGATCTGATTGAAGCGTTCGTACGCATTATGGGTACCGATGATTCATTTACAGGCCCTGTGAATATTGGTAATCCGCATGAATTCACGATCCTACAGTTGGCGGAGAAAGTCATCGAGTTGACTAATTCATCTTCAAAGCTGGTCTTCAAGGATCTTCCCAGTGACGATCCGACACAAAGACGTCCGGACATTACGTACGCCCGTGAAGCTCTCGGTTGGGAGCCCAAGATCAATCTCGAAGAAGGTTTGGGCAAGACGATCAAATATTTCGAACAAACCCTCTCCGAGGGGAATTACAAGGCTGGCTGAAACGCTTCCGGAGACTGAGTAATGAAAGGCATCATACTAGCAGGAGGGTCGGGTACTCGTTTGAATCCGATGACACAGGTAATCTCAAAGCAGTTGTTGCCTATCTACGATAAGCCCATGGTCTACTACCCGTTGACGACGATGATGTTGGCGGGTATTCGGGACATCCTGCTGATTTCCACACCGCGAGACATTCCTCTGTTCGAGATGCTGCTCGGTGACGGTAGTCAGTGGGGCATAAACCTGACTTATACGGTGCAGCCTTCCCCGGATGGCCTTGCTCAGTCATTTATACTGGCAGAAGAGTTTATTGGACAGGATAGTGTCTCGCTAATACTGGGTGACAACATTTTCCATGGCAACGACATGGCCGGCTTACTCCACAGTGCAGCCAGTCAAAAGCACGGTGCGACTGTTTTTGCCTATCAAGTCAGCGATCCCGAACGTTATGGGGTTGTTGAGTTTGATGACCTGGGCCGCGCTAGAAGCATCGAGGAGAAACCGGAGCACCCAGCGTCAAACTTTGCTGTAACCGGGTTGTATTTCTATGACAACGACGTTGTTTCCATTGCCAAGAGTATCAAACCATCGGCAAGGGGTGAGCTGGAAATAACAGATGTCAACAGCGTATACCTTGATGCTGGGAAATTGATGGTTCAACGAATGAGTCGTGGTTACGCCTGGCTGGATACAGGCACCTGCGCCTCTTTGCTTGAGGCGGGCCAGTTTGTTGAGACGCTCGAAAGGCGCCAAGGGCTCAAGATAGCCTGTCCCGAGGAAATCTCCTGGAGATCAGGCTGGGTTTCTGATGATCAGCTATTGGAACTGTCGGCGCCAATGGCCAAAAATAGCTATGGCCAATACCTTCAGTCATTGCTTGGTGAGCAAAAGTCCTACAATATGCTTCGGCTGGCCAGCTAACAGGCGCGGAGGTTAACCCGGATGTAGTTTACCCATGCTGATCCATTTCCGGATCAGCATGGTCTCTTCGTGCCAGTTGTGACGGGTAGACACTTTGTGGCAATCGCCATAGTGACGACCGGCGCGCTGCGTGTCTCCTGACTCAGCCGTATCGGTAGTAAAGCCATGAGATTCGATGTTCAGAGTCGGGAAGTGGCGGATCAGGGTATCGAGAACCAGAATGCCAGCACTGGGTGGAGCGTTCAGAAGCCCCACCAGAGAGTGCCAGCTATCCAGAGGCGTGAGTGCGAGGCTGGAGAATGGAATTCGGGCCAGACGTGACCAATACCGAGAGCTTCGCATGAACGGGGCAGGTCCGCTGAGGCACAGCTTGTTACAGTGCATACCACTCGCTTTGATTTTGAAGCCGGGAGATATCACCCACAGACCTGTTTGCTGACCGGTATCGCGACTGATCAGCTCTCCCGTATGAATCTTGTTGAACCTGATCACAAGATCGGCTGTATCAATTCTCTCGCCGGCAGCATTTCCGATTATCGATGGTCCATTGCCAACAACGGCGATACGCGCTGGCAGGCAATCAATGTTGTTCTGTCCAAATAACTCATCGCATAGTTTAGGCAGTGTGGTCGTGCGTTCCTGAAGGCTTGTAGCCAGCTGCATCAATCGTGATGTGAGAAAATCATTGCCATGATTTTTCTGGCGGTGGAGATAGTCCAGAGCCAGAGGAAAGTGATGAAGTGCAAGGATACGACTCAGTGACCATCGCTGCCTTATTGGACTCTGAAGCCTGAGAGCAGCCTCATGTACCAGTCCCAGTTCCAGTTCAGCACTGAGTAGACGCCAGTAGAGTGGCCAGCTGGTATGCCTTTGAGCTTTCTGCCAGGCATCCAACCAGGCTAGGTGTTCGATGGTCAGCCCGTTCAAGCAGTGCTGAATGTCGTAGGCGAGCATGACAGCTTCGGTGTTGGACGAATGTCCGACTAGGCGCCACATGTCTTCACACAACTGCTGACTCCATTGTCCTTGCTTGAACCTGCGTTCACAGTCGGCAATGCTGATACTTTTCATGAACGTGTATGCTTGAACGCACGTAACCAGCGAACCTCACTGTCTTCGATGAACTGTGTCGGGGAGTGGCGAAACTTGATGAACTTTCTGTGCTTGCGTCCGATAGAAATTCTTAGTTGTTGCAATCCGCCCGGATTGCGAGCAGGTGTGAAGGCGGAAGTGAGGACGAGATCCGAACCTGTTATCGACTTTTCCATTATGGATCTTACGTCTTGGGGGCCTTGCAAGGTGATGCTATGAGCAGGACCAGAGTTGTTGTGAATGAGCCATTTCTCGATTGTGCAATGTAGTTGACTGCTCTTGTTGGAAACTGCGATTGCGGAGCGACCGCCAGTTTGTAATCTCAGCCAGTAATCCTGTTGCTGGCTGGCTATCATTGACTTGCTGGTGCGGCAACCATGACGAAACCACTCAAGGGAGAAGCGGTTGATAGGGTCAACAACCGTGGTGCCTGCACGGTTCCACATTACTACGGGTAAACCAAACTGAAAAGCATCTGCAAGGCTCCCCGAATTTCCGCACAAGGCAAGACTGGCATTTCCCATCAACGCTGCCAGCATTGTCTTTCTGTCAGGGGTCATAGCCGTCACGCCGAGTCGGTAAAAGCCTGAATTTTGCGCTCTGAGTTGCGTTAGTAGTTCACGACTGTTGGTGGCGCCAAAAGTATCCTTGTGTATGCATTCAATGCTGGTTTGCTCTGGTTCTGTTATGAGTGTACCGAGCAAGGAAAGGATCTTCTGGATGAAAGTTTTGTCTTGGCTACGTTCTGTTGCGTCCGGCATCATGATCAGTAACCGGTATGTCGACCTGTCTGATCGGAGTGAGTGTCCTTGCGAGTCTGGTCGGAATCGAGAGTGAAACTGCTCAGAGGTCATCAAGCAGACCGCTTTGGCTGTAAAGCCGCTATCGTTGACGAAATGCTGGAGTGTCGAGAACGATTTGACGTCTGATTGAATAAGCAGGTCTTCGCAGATCAGCCCTCCGGGAGCCAATGGTGCAACCTTGAGCCACGCATCGTTGTTCAGGTTCAGCGTCAGGCATTGTTCCGGATTGGAGTCGGATTCTGATGTCTCTGCAGTCAGGCGATTGTTAGTGTAGCTCCAGGAGGTTTCTGCAACACTCGCCAACGTGGTTTTAAGACAATGTGCAATCCCCTTGAGCTGAACGTTGAGGCGATGTTCGTAACAGAGGTTCATCAACATATCAGGCCGACATTGCCGAGCGATTGCGGTTCCAGTACTCCGAACTGTCCCAATGCTTCAAGACAGTGGCGTATTGAGCTTGAGCGGTACAATGCTGGGTTGCATAATTGATCAGTGCATCACCACAGGCTGCACGGTAATCAGGGTCAACTGTGCAGTTCAAAGCGTGTTCCCAGTCAGATTCGTATTTGATTATGGTTAGTCCGTCAATGTCATGCTCCAGCAAGTCGCTAGTGGGGGAGCAGAGTGCCGGAACTCCTAAAGCCGCCGATTCAATGAACTTAATGTGGGATTTAGCAAAGTTGAAAGGCGTATCAAGCAAAGGTGCCAGCGTTACACGGCTTTGGGCAATAAGTTCGGGCAGCGAATAGTAGTCAACCCAAGGTGTCAGGTGCAGTTGCTCTCGGGGTAATGCGGTACCGCGAAGGCCGACCTTGCCCACCAGTGAAAGGATAGCTTGTGGATGCGCCTTTAGAAAACGCCCCAACGTCGGTGCGATGAATCGAAGATCTCTATCATGGCTACGATTTCCTGGCAGATAGCTGAGCCTGACGCCGCCGGTGAGAGTCCCTCGCGCCTGTTCGGCGTGCTGTAGCCAATAGGCGGATAATCCGTTGCGCAGTACGGTGATTCTGGTATGCGCACATTGTTTGCGTGCTGCGGATGCCAAGGCTGGAGTGGAAACTGTCAGCTCATCAAAAAGCGGTAGCGATCTTGCGTGTTTTCTGAATTGATTCTGGACGTGTGCAACCGATGCTTGTGAGTTCAGTACCTTCGGAGACCGCTCTGCCATGGTGGGATCAAAGAGCAAATCGTCGAAATCGGCAATCAGGTGAATTCCCTGTGCCCTACAGAAATCACTCACTTGCTGAAGTTTCTGGCAGTAGATTGGTCTCAGGCAGCTGACGATATCGTACCGACCCAGATCGCTTGCTCGCAGGTTTGTCAGACTTTGAACTTCTGCCTGATGATTGTTGTCTTGCAATACCTCCGCATGATTGAAGCAGCGGTAGCGCGTCGAGCCATCACCATAGGCATGTCTGTCCAATCGGGCATGTGTAATGAATAGTACGTTCATGTCAACTGGCGTACCTTAAGCGCTGCTTGTGCGGTTGATCATGCAATCGGTGCAAATCTCAGGCCACTGGAGGCAGAGCCACTTCCAGCATGGGTTGCTCTTCGATCAGACTAAGTAGGGGGTTCCAGTAAGGATCCCTGTAGATATAATGCTGCCATCGATGGTGCATGACCTTGCATTCTGCGGCGAAACGGGCCGTCTTGATGGGCGAATCATCCTCGCCGCGGGAGAGTGACTCGTGATGGGTGATCGTAACGTCAGAAAGCAGCAGATTATCGTAGCCGGCAGTATGGGCGCGTAGACAGAAGTCTACATCGTTGAATGCCACGGTGAGTTCCTTGTCATCCAGCCCCCCCCAATTGTTCGAAGGTATCGCGACGTACCGCCAGGCAGGCGGCTGTCACCGCACTTACCTGATGAGGTGAGCGTAATTTATGTAAATAGGAAAGCGAATCCGATTTCTGGAACCTGAAAGCATGTCCAGCGACCCCTTTCATTCCCATGACCACGCCGGCGTGCTGTACACGCCCGTTGGCGTATAGCAGCTTGGCGCCAACGCACCCCACCTTTGGCAGCATGCATGCCTGCACCATGCGAGTCAGCCAGTCTGATTGCATGATCTGAGTGTCGTTATTCAGAAGTATCAGTACGTCACTTTGTGTATTTTCGACTGCAAAGTTGTTGATAGCCGAGTAGTTGAAAGCTCCCGGGTAGGCGAGTACATCGTACCGAGCTTCATCGTGCAGTTCATCATGAAACGCAGAAGTGGCAGGTTCCGTACTACCATTATCCACAACGGTAATATGGTAGTTTGGGTAGTCAGTCAGTTCTAGAATTGACTCCACACATTGGCGTAATAGTGGCTCCTTGTCTCGAGTCGGGATTATGATCTCTACGCGTGGAAGGGCCTGTAGGACGTCTGGCTGAAGCGTTGAATATGCTCGAGTTACCAGCTCGTCGGAATGTTGCGTGAACCAGCGATCTTGGTAAGACGTGTCATTTCGCTGTGGCTGAGAAAACATGATGCCCGGAATGTGTATGACCTGATCCCTGTGTAATTCTGCCCGTGCTTTCAATAGAAATGGATAAATAGCCGGCTTTGCAGTACCTGGCTCCAATCCATCAATATGCAAGTAGAGCTCAGTCGAGACCACACATAGATCGCCGATATAATTCCCTGTCTCAAGCAGGTAAGGATCCCAGTCAGGCTTTATTACCGGCTGCTCCCGCTCGTGATTCTCGGTCAATTGATCATGATCAGTGTATAGCAGCTCGCACTGACTATTCTGCGCCAGTACCTGAATGATGGCGACAAGAAATTCCAGACCTGGCACTATTCCAGAACCTGCCAGCACGACATGGCTGGACTGTTCAAGCGCTTCTGTTACAGCTTTCTTGTCAATCCGATTGACTATCCGAATAACGGGTGAGCGTTCGCCTGAAATGGCCTGAAGCGCCGCAATCGACTCCTGCCAGGCACTGTGTTCACTATCGTCCATTGTCAGCACCAGTAGTTCGAGCTTCTCAGTCGGCAGTATCTTCCAGTCACTACTTCTCCAGTGATTAGCCAGAGCGAGCAGGTGATCCTGCAACCAGCTAGCGTAGGGCGTGGGGGTGAAGTGACGTTGATTGGTCTGTTGATACAACTGATAGAGTTCTTCTATCGAAGGCCAGTGGCCGTGGCTGCGCAACATGTCTATTTGCACATGCTCGGTATTGTCTATCGAATCTTTGTGCTGCACCGGATCGAAACGCCTGTTCATGCGCTTCAACATGCGTTTTTTGGCCCTGCGACGAGTAATTCTGGTCAGGCTGATATCCAGGCAAACACTGGGGTCAAGATCATCCTCCAGTGAAACCATGACATAGCTGACCTTTTCTTGAAGTCGTATGATCCGGCGAGTGTTGACGGAACGGCTTAGCAGTAGTGGCTCACTACGTTCAGCTATATCCAGTATTAAAGTATGCCCTGTAGGGTTCACACCTGAATCAACATCGCGAACGCGGGCGTGCACTGAGTACCAGCCAGGGCTAAGGTTCAAAGAACACTTTTTTGCGTGAGAATCCAGACAGGCTGAATTATTCCATTTCAGTGGTTTTCGCAAACCTGAAATCAATAGGAGATAGTTGGAAATACTCGTGTTACTTGGCATTGAAAGTATTCAGAAACAGGCGGAGGTGCAAAAGCGGGCAGGCGGGATGGCAAAACGTTGTCTAAGTCATTCACTTTCATTGCTTTGCACATCACGCGCCGAAAAGTCAAAAAGCCGAATCCGTTGAAATAGTTGTGTGTTGAAGCTCTCAATAGCTTCGGCAAAAAGTGTAATTCCTTGGCATGAATACTGTATCTGACAGCAATCTAGCGGAAGTAAGGGGTGGGCTGCGGCACAGAAAAACGGCTGCGATCACAAATCACATGACTACGCATGACACGGTTGACACGGCCTTATCTACCTTGATGCCTGTGTCAGTGAATAACTTATCGCTTTGTCACTAACGCATTGCCCAAATGCGTCAGGATTACCGAAACCTTAGCCAATATGATTGCTTACCATATTCTTTGTCATGGGAACTTCAAGCAAGTAGCCATGCTTGTAGATTCCCTATTCACTACTGAGGATGTGTTTCTGATCGATATTGATGACGGTCAGAAGCCAGATCTGGCCCCCCTGGAGAAGTACAAGAATCGCTCGAATGTTCATATTCATCGCGATTCCAATATTTCCTGGGGAGGGGGAGGAACGCTACGCAAGACGATCAAAGGTGCCTTGTTTCTTCTTGACAGTGAAATATCCTGGGACTACTACGTTGTATTGAGTGGTCAGGATTTACCTTTGCAGCCGAAGGATGAAATCAAAAAGCGTCTGAGCCGTGGTTCTGCTGAAAAGATCAGCTATATACGTGCTACACGCACATCGACTTTGTCTCTTGACGAGATTCCGATAGACAATAAAAGCAAAGACTGCGTTCTCTGGGGAGATCGGGGACATACCAAGGTATTCGCCAAGCCAGGTTCTATCAATCCTCAGGTAGATTTTGGAGCACGTTGGCTGGTCGATGTGGCAGAGATTGGCGAGATCGGTCATGTCTACGTCGGCTCATGTGATTCTCTATTGTTGAAACGGCGTGAAATGTATTTCAGCAAGTATCCATTTCATATCGGAGCAAACTGGTTCAATCTTCACCGGTCAGTTATAGAACACATGCTAAATGATGAGTTTGCATACGAATTGTACGATGTTCTGAAGAATACCTTTATTCCGGATGAAAGCTATTTCCAGACCTATATCAAGAACACCACCTTTCGCGATAAAACTGATGGAGACTATGGGCGATTGATTTTACGGCCCGGACCTGTTCCCCGAGTCAAGGTTTTTGATATGAAAGATCTACCGGCAATTGAGGCTTCCAACGACCTGTTTGGACGAAAATTTGATCTGAATCATGATGCCCGGGTGATTCAGGAGGTCCTTGAGCGCGCGGCATGAGGTGGGTGTCGTGAGTGGAGAGTCCAAATTACGTCATGCCGTAGCGTTCTCCTCGGGCATACGTGCGATAAGAAATATCGGACGATTCCTGGATGTTGATTCAGTCATCAGTCCATTTGGTGCCAGAAAAAAAAGACGACAGCTAAGCTGCGTTGTTGTCTGGGGCCGAAAGCAGAATGCGAAACGTGCGCTGCATTATGCTGAATCGCAGGGTTTGAAGGTTCGCTACATAGAAGACGGCTGGATTAGAACCAGCTCTAGAGATGCGCATTCCCGGTGTTGCTATTCATTGCTCGTTGATGATACCGGTGTCTATTATGACAGTGAAAATCCCAGTGATATCGAAAACTATCTGAACTTGCCAGATGTTGAGTTCGCAACAGTCTGCGATGAGGGTGATCTTGAATATGCTCGCAAGAATCGCGAACGAATGGTGCAGCATTGCATAACAAAATACAATTTCTGCCCCAAACCGGAAGACGCAATACTGATATCAGATGGGAAGCCATTGGTTCTTGTTATTGATCAGACAAAAGATGATGCTTCTGTTCGTTTTGGCGGAATGCAAGGTGGCGATTTTCCGGCGATGCTTGATCGTGCCATTGCAGAGAATCCCGGAGCTCGTGTCGTTGTTCGGACACACCCGGATGTTGTTGCCGGTCGCAGAGAAGGTTATCTGGGTGAGTATGCCAAACAGCTAGGGATCGAGGTTAGTGCGACTGGCGACAATCCGATGTATTGGCTAAAGAAAGCACAACGAGTCTATGTGGGAACTTCGCAACTAGGGTTCGAGGCCTTGATGTGTGGATGCCAGGTCAGTGTTGCAGGTCTGCCCTTTTACGCAGGGTGGGGACTAACCGATGATCATTTAACGTTGGCCCGAAGGGTAAGAACTCGAACTCTGGATCAGATTTTTCATGCAAGTCATGTTTATCTTGCCAGATATCGTGATCCGGTTAGTGGTGTTCAATGGCGGCTGCATGAGTGTATCGATCATGTTCAGGTGCAATTGGAAGCATTCGAGCGCAATGCCCACTCGTTCGCCTGCATCGGTATTACACCGTGGAAGAGGGGAATAATCGCTCAGTATCTGAGATCGCCCGATGGCAATATCAGGTTTAGCAAGGCAAGTGAGCTAAGGCTCGATGAGAAGGCTGTGTACTGGAGTTACTCTGATTCCAAGTCTGTCGCCGATTGTCCAAACACGAACGAAATATCACGTATAGAGGATGGTTTCATTCGTTCACGCGGTCTTGGTTCGAACTTTGTGTTGCCAGCATCATTGGTAGTAGATCATGGCGGCCTTTACTTTGACCCTGCATCGGATAGTGATCTGGAAGTAATGCTCAATACATTTGACTGTACGAATGAGCATATAGAGCGATCCGTTCGCTTGAGGCAATCACTTCTGGAAACACGCTTGACCAAGTACAACGTAGAGTCAAGGGCGGTGACGATGTCAGGGTCGGAGGTGAAAACCCACGAGGACAAGGAGCGCGGCAGTCTGCAGGTGCTTGTTGTAGGACAGGTGGAGGATGATCAATCGATCATGCGTGGTTGTGTTGGCGTGGCATCGAACGGTGCCTTGTGCAAAGCTGTGCGTAGTGCAAGGCCTGATGCCTATATCGTCTACAAACCCCATCCGGATGTTGAGTCTGGCAATCGCAAGGGTGCAGTGGCTCCCCATATTCTCAATGAGTGTGTCAATCGAGTAGAACACCAGCGCAATTTTCTGAACTGCCTGGAGGAATGTGATGAGTTGCATACCATGACGTCATTGTCGGGGTTTGAAGCCTTGCTTCGCGGTAAAGCAGTTCATACCTACGGCATGCCATTTTATGCGGGATGGGGCTTGACGCAAGACAATGTCAAGTTTCAAAAGCGCAACCGATGCCGGACACTGGAAGAATTGATCTATCTTTGTCTGGTGGCTTACCCGCGCTATCTGGACATCGTGAGTGGGGAGTTCATCACTGTTGAGCAGCTGATATCTTCGCTTGCCGATGTTGTCAGCAACAGTGAGTCTGGTGATAGCAGTTCAATGTCTTTATGGAAGAAGCTAGGCAACATCCACAAAGCGGTCAATTACAAACCCATTTAATACATGGTCATGGCGGCAATACACGTTTTTCGTATCTCGACTAGTTGTCTTCAGTGTCTGTATCAACTTGATTCTGTGCGCTGAGCGTCATGAAAATGTAGCAAAGAGGCACGGATGTTGTTTCATTCAATTTATATGATCCTTGTATTCCCTAGTGTTGGGCGTGATATGTCGCCATGTTTCAAGCCATTAGCCATTCAGTAAGCGGGCGTAAGGACGATAAATAGAGCAGGGAAGATCCATGGGTAACCCGTTACTCGCGGTAATCAGCAATGCACATTTGAGAAAAACAAAAATGCGGAATAGTGCTCAATTACGATCTATTGACTCAGTGTCAAAGAATCGTGAGTTTGTGGAAGAGGTGACTACTGCAAATTCAAGTAATGCACTGCTGCTTCAAGGGCCGATTGGTCCATTTTTTTCAAGATTTGCTGAAGACCTCAAAACGCGTGGCTTTGATGTCACAAAGATTAATTTCAACGGTGGTGATAGCTTCTTCTATCGCAGTACTGGCGCCATCGATTACACGGGAACTCTGGATAACTGGGAGGAGTGGCTCGAACGGGTCATGATCAATTGTCAGATTGGTCGTATCTATCTTTTCGGTGATTGTCGCGCATACCATCGTGTTGCCCGTGAAGTAGCCAAGCGCATGGGAGTCAAGGTCTTCGTTTTTGAAGAAGGCTATATCCGCCCGAATTTCATTACACTTGAAGAAGAGGGAGTGAATGGACATTCGAGCATGATGAGCAGGCCATTCACGAACAGTCGTGCAGATGTTGAGCTGCCCCCCGAATTTCACCAGCCAAAACATGTTTTCCAGCTCACCGCCGTCTATTCGATATTGTACTATCTGTTTAGTGCATCAAAACGCGAGCGTTTTGAAAGCTACCGCCATCATAGACCATTCGACTGCGTCGCTGAAGGTTCAAGATGGTTGCTGTCCGGCTACCGCAAGTGGAAGTACAAGCGCATTGAAACACCATTACTGAAAGATATTCTGTCACAGTATGATGGAAACTATTTTCTCTGTCCCTTGCAAGTGCATTGTGATATGCAGGTGATCGTTCATTCGGAATTCAATTCCATAGAGCATTTCATCGGGGACGTGCTTGCATCGTTCAGAATGCATGCCGACAGTAACAAGGCCATCGTTTTCAAGCATCACCCGCTTGACAGGGGCTATACAAACTACACGACCCTGTTCGCCAATCTCACCGCAGAGCTAGGTTTGCAAGGGCGCGTGTTTTATGTTCATGATGTGTGTCTACCGACATTGTTGAAGCATGCGCAGGGAACGGTGCTGATCAACAGTACCGTTGGCATGTCATCCTTGTTTCATGGCGCTCCAGTGAAAACCCTGGGCAAAGCTATTTACGATATGCCTGGTTTGACCTCACAGGAATCACTCGATAAATTCTGGAATGTGAAGCGTGAGGTTGATAGTCAGCTTTTTCAGAACTTCAGGGCCTTCCTCATCAATAGAAATCAACTCAATGGCAATCTCTATCGGCGCATCAGCGGACAAGGTTCTACGGGAATTGTCTGGTCTGCGAAGTTGGGTGAGACACATCGTTGGGAAGAGGGGCGAAGTGTTCTACCGGCTCTCAAGGTTGTTGGCGGTACAGCGACACTTGCTTCGAGGCTTGATAGAGATGACAGCGCTGAGGCGGCCTGATACAAAGCTTGCTTGTGTGAAACTAAGGTAGGCTGAGTTGCTGCAAGCATCTCGTAAAATCATACTGTGCGGATCGCTCCGGTAATCACGAGGACTAAGGGGTCGTGAAACAATAAACTATACTTTTCAGTCGCCCCTGCATCCTGCCCTTCTGCGTTGTTTGTCGGTTGAATAGCCCGCTATTCGCCCTCCTCACGCCTTGCCGGGCAGGCGCAGGACCAACCGAAAAGTATAGTTAATTATTTCACGACCCCTAATGTCAAATTTTGATATTTAGAACTGCGATATAACAGCAATCAAGTTAGCTCGGAACATTATCCATCCATTTCAAGCCTGGTAATCCGAATAGCCTCCGACAAGGGAATAATCCCTTCCTGTGCAAGCTTCAGTAATTGCCTGCCCAGTGACTGCTGCTGCTTTATCTGTGAGAAGGCATAGCGATAGTCAGCATCGTAGAGTGCATCCTTTACTTCATCACAAAAGGTGAGAACATCAAAGATGTCGAGCCAGTTAGCGTATCCACTCGCATCGCATTTATCACAGCCGGCAGCCTCGCTGAACGAAGAGCGCATGCGATGGCGTAACCAGTCATTGACGTTATTAGCCTGGATAGGGCTGTATTTGGCAAGCCATGCCGTACCTTCATCATCTGGTGCAGCGGCGGTACGGCAATAAGGGCAAAGACATTGCACTCGATGCTGGATTATAAGGCTTGAGAGCGTGTGTGCCAGTGTTTCGCTTCGGATGCCAAGCCCAAGCAGGTAGCTTAAACAATCTACCGCTGTCGATGCTCTGATTGTCTGCACTACAAGGGTCTGTTCACTGGCATAACTGATCAATTGCCTGGCGGCACTTTCTTCCAGAGTCTGAGTGGCAACGATGGCATCTGCGCCCAGTCTGCACATGGCGTTCCAGGTATTTCGCTGTAGATCGGTGGGCGGAAAATCCATTCCCAATTGTGTTGTTCGTGGGATGACCGGGTGCATGGGGTTGTCCGACATGATGACTTTCATGTCAGGGGCAACCAATGCTTGCGCGATGGCTCTACTGGTTCGGATGCGAGCCTGAGCCAGATCACCGGCAATGATGACAAGTCCGCTTTTTTTGGACAAGGCCTCCTTCAGGTTGCTCAATTGAGCACGACCCAGGCCGATATCTTCAAGCCGGGCTGGCTGCTTTCGAAAATCTTCGAGCAGAGTGACAAGGAATGTCGCCCCCAGAGAACTGGGTACGACGTCTAACTGAAACAGGGACGCCGCCGAGGACATCGTAAAGGTGAACCATCCACGTCGTGCTGTTTCAGAGACTTCCTCGTCCCAGATGCATCTTTGTAGAAGAGCCAGTGCTTGCAGGTAGGGTTCGCTGTTCTCTATACGGGTTTCCGTGAATTCAAACGGACTTCGAAGTCTTAGTCGCAGGAAGTCGAATTCGGGTTCCAGGTGTATTTCATAGGCGCCCTTTTTCTCTGCCTCGTGCAAGACGGTGCTCAGGGTGTCCCAGTATTCTCGTTCGCCGGCTGTGCAGACATTCATCACCGAGGTCAAATTCACGGGAGAGATGTTTGCGACAGATGCAAGGTTGGGCAACGGACGAGCCATTCAGCTGGTATCTACTTAACAAGATTCAAGTATTTGCTATCGGCGACCTGCTTTGAATTTGTTGCAGTAGTGTGTAATGCGTGGCCTGAACTGTGAGTCAGGCCACGCATTGGCAGGGGAATCTGCAATCAGATTACCGTGCACTCCAGTGATTCGCCCACATGGAAGCATCGACTGCCCGGCGGGCAGGCTTGTCCGGTGGGCAGTGCGGTAGAGCCTGCGGGGCAACTATTGCCACGTTCGCCTGTGCACCACTTGCCATTACTCAGCTCATAACAGGCAGCGTCATCCTGCAAACACTGATTGCTGTTGTCTACCAGCGTATCAGTACTCTTGCAGGCGCTGACCCGGCTGCTATTGTCAGATGCCCCAATACCTGGATTGCCTGGCAACCCGCCCGATGAGGCGCAAGCGCTCAAGAGAATAGTTGCCAGCAGGGCAAGTAACAATGAACGCAATTGTGGAGCCATCATTTGAAATACACCGGTTTGACTTCGCCTCTGTCGAGCTTGCCTTTCCACAGAGCGGGGCCGGTGATGTGGACAGACTCACCCGTAGAATCAACGGCGACCGTGACCGGCATATCCTCAACTACAAACTCGTGGATGGCCTCCATGCCCAGTTCTTCGAAGGCAACGACACGGGATTTTCGAATGGCTTTGGATACCAGGTAGGCGGCACCGCCGACTGCCATGAGATAGACCGCCTTGTGCTTGCGAATGGCATTGATGCCCGCTTCGCCGCGTTCGGCCTTGCCAATCATGCCCAGCAGGCCATATTGGTCCAACATCATTTCAGTGAATTTATCCATGCGAGTGGAGGTTGTAGGGCCTGCTGGCCCGACGACTTCGTCACGGACCGGATCAACGGGTCCCACGTAGTAGATGAACTTACCGTTGAAGTCCACGCCTTCGGGTAATCCCTCGCCACTCTCCAGCAAACTCTGGATTTTCTTGTGCGCAGCATCCCGACCGGTCAGCATCGAACCACTCAGTAGCAAGGTTTCACCCGGTTTCCAGCTGGTTACATCGGCTGGAGTAACGGTATCCAGATTAACTCGACGAGCACCCGCACCGGCGTCATAGGTAATCGCTGGCCAGTCCTTTAGCGAAGGAGGTGTCTGCAGGGCAGGGCCGCTGCCATCGAGTACGAAATGAGCATGACGGGTTGCGGCGCAATTGGGGATCATGGCAACAGGCTTGGAGGCTGCGTGCGTAGGGAAATCAAGTATCTTGACGTCAACGACCGTGGTCAGGCCTCCCAGGCCTTGTGCGCCAATGCCCAGTGCATTCACCGCTTCGAAAATCTCCAGGCGTAGCTCCTCGATACGATTAGAGGGGCCACGATCTTTCAGTTGCTGAATGTCGACCGGTGCCATCAGTGATTGCTTGGCCAGTACCGCGGCTTTTTCCGAGGTGCCGCCAATGCCAATGCCCAGCATGCCGGGTGGACACCAGCCGGCGCCCATCGTCGGGACCGTCTTGACGACCCAATCAACGATACTGTCACTCGGGTTGAGCATGACCAGTTTGGATTTGTTCTCCGAACCGCCGCCTTTTGCCGCGATTTCGAATTCGACGGTATCGCCTTCAACTATTTCGGTATGGATAACGGCAGGGGTATTGTCGCCAGTATTCTTGCGAGCTCCGGCGGGATCGGCAAGAATGGAGGCGCGCAGCTTGTTGTCAGGGTGGGTGTAGGCACGACGCACACCTTCGTTGATCATGTCGGTCAGGCTCATGGTGGCATTCCATTGCACGTTCATGCCGACCTTGATGAAGACAGTCACAATGCCAGTATCCTGACACAATGGGCGTTTGCCCTCTGCGCACATGCGCGAATTGACAAGAATCTGTGCCATCGCATCTTTGGCGGCTTTTGATTCCTCTCGCTTCCACGCTTCATGGACGGCGTCTATATAGTCCTTTGGGTGGTAGTAGCTCATGAATTGCAGTGCATCACAGACACTGTCAATCAGATCATCCTGGCTAATCACGCTCATCGAAGAGACTCTTGGCTGGGTGGGAAGGTTGGCGGTAGTGCCATGTACTGAAAAATTATAGTATTGAATTATACGGGAGGCTTGACGTGTGGCAATCACTGAAGGCACTATCCGCCTGCGATGAATAAATTCTCACGAAACAAGACCTGTACTACTCAGAGCTGGCGCTGGCGAAGCTGAACGACCGCATTTGCCTGACACTCTGTGATGGCTCCCTATCTGGAATATCGACCCCCGGACAACGGAACATCAAGAAGCCACACTATCGATCGCCTTGTTTGAGAATTGTCCAACATGAATTCCGCTGATTTCGAGCGCTACTGCGCTAAGGGTTTCACCCGCATCCCGTTGAGCTGTGAACTGATCGCAGATCTGGACAACCCATTGTCCACCTTCATGAAACTGGCAGACCAGCCCTATACCTTCTTGTTCGAGTCTGTTCAAGGTGGTGAGAAATGGGGACGCTATTCCATTATCGGCCTGCCAGCCAAAACCATTGTCCGAGTCAGGGCGCGGCAAATCACCATTGAAGTGGATGGTGTCGAATCGCCGCCCGAGACCGTCGCGGAGCCTCTGGACTGGATAGAGGAATATCAGTCACAATTTCGAGTCCCTCATATTGAAGGCCTGCCGCGAATTACCGGCGGTCTGGTGGGGTATTTTGGCTATGACACCGTGCGTTACATCGAACCGCGATTGGGGGAGAATCCACATCCGGATCCTATCGGCAATCCGGATATTCTGCTGATGGTCACCGATGAGCTGGTTGTTTTCGATAATCTGAGTGGCAAGTTGACCATTATCGTGTTGGTTGATCCAGCAGTGTCGGACGCTCGCATCAACGGCCTTGCACGGGTCGCTGAGCTGCATGATCAGATTCGCACCAGCCTGCCGGCTCGAGAAAGTACGCATTCGACCAGCAAGGTGGCAGAAGCTGATTTTGAAAGTGGTTTTACCGAAGCCGGGTACAAGGCTGCGGTAAGCAAAATCATCGATCACATAACGCAAGGCGAATGCATGCAGGTCGTGCTCTCGCAGCGCTTGTCAGTACCGTTTGCTGCACCACCACTGGATCTCTATCGTTCACTGCGAACACTCAACCCTTCGCCCTATATGTTCTATCTGGATCTGGGTGATCATCATGTGGTGGGTGCCTCGCCGGAAATACTGGTGCGGCTCGAAGATTCTGAAGTCACTGTTCGGCCATTGGCTGGAACTCGCCCACGCGGCGCGGACGAGGTGCAGGACCAGGCCAATGAGAAATCCTTGCTGGCGGATCCCAAGGAGCTGGCAGAACACCTCATGCTGATTGATCTGGGACGAAATGACATTAGCCGCATCGCCCAGACCGGTTCGGTTGAGGTGACTGACAAATTCAGTATTGAACGCTACTCGCATGTCATGCATATCGTGTCCAATGTGGTGGGGAAGCTGAAGGAAAACATGAGTCCGATGGACGTTCTCAAGGCCACATTTCCTGCCGGTACGCTCTCAGGAGCTCCAAAAGTTCGTGCCATGGAGATCATTCAGGAGTTGGAGCCTGTCAAACGCGGTGTCTACTCGGGTGCTGTGGGTTATCTGTCATGGAATGGCAACATGGATACGGCCATTGCCATTCGTACGGCAGTTATCAAGGACGGCACCCTGAATGTGCAGGCTGGAGCGGGAATCGTCTACGACTCTGATCCAGAAAGTGAATGGCAGGAGACGCACGCCAAGGCGCGTGCAATCTTCCGGGCCGTCACCATGGCTGAGGCCGGGCTTGACGTTCGTCCGGGCATGTTTGATGAGCTTTCAGAATCAGGAGAGGAGGCATGAGCATCCTTGCTGTCATCGATAACTACGATTCCTTTACCTGGAACCTGGTGCAGTACGCAGGAGAACTTGGTTGCGAGGTGCAAGTCTTTCGCAATGACAAGATCAGCTGTGATGAACTGGCGGCCTTGCAGCCCGGCGCTATCATGGTGTCACCCGGGCCGGGCCGGCCTGACTCTGCGGGAATCTCGTTACCGCTGCTGGATCGATTTGCCGGCAAGCTGCCTATTCTGGGCGTATGCCTGGGTCATCAGAGTATCGGTCAGCACTTTGGCGGCGCCATCGTACTGGCCAAACAGATCATGCACGGCAAGCTGTCGCAGATTTATCACGATGACACCGGGGTGTTCAAAGGATTACCGAATCCGTTCGTGGCAACCCGATATCACTCTTTGGTGATTGATCGCAAAACGCTTCCTGATGAATTGATAGAGACGGCCTGGACCCAAGGGGCGAATGGGGAGCGCGAAGAAATCATGGGCGTGCGACACCGAGACTATTTGCTGGAAGGCGTTCAGTTTCACCCGGAGTCCATCAGCAGTGAGCATGGCCATGACTTACTGGCCAATTTTCTCAAACGCGCAGGCCTCCTGCCTCGAACACAGTGAGAGTTGATCATGAAAATACAGCAGGCGCTTGAACAACTGATAGATCGAAAGGACTTGCCTGCTGCCGACATGGAGTTGATCATGCGGCAGGTCATGACGGGTGAGGCAACCCCGGCGCAAATCGGTGGTTTTCTGATTGCGTTGCGAATGAAAGGCGAAACGGTTGATGAGGTCGCAGCCGCGGCCAAAGTCATGCGATCGCTGGCCTCGGGTGTCACATTGAGCGATGAAGATGCGATAGATATCGTTGGAACAGGTGGGGATGCGACCAGCACTTTCAATGTATCAACGTGCAGTGCCATCGTGGCAGCGGCAGCAGGGGCGCGAGTTGCAAAACACGGAAATCGATCAGTATCCAGCAAGTCCGGAGCTGCAGATTTACTGGAAGAGGCAGGTGTCAATATCGATCTGACGCCAGAGCAGGTAGCGCACTGTGTCGATACCGTAAAACTGGGTTTCATGTTTGCACCGCGTCATCACAGTGCCATGAAACATGCGATTGGTCCGCGGCGCGAGATGGGTGTTCGCACGGTTTTCAATCTGTTGGGACCGTTAACCAATCCGGCAGGCGCTCGTAGTCAGTTGCTGGGTGTCTATGACAGGCAATGGGTCAGGCCTGTGGCCGAGGTGTTGGACAAGCTGGGCAGTCGCCATGTAATCGTTGTGCATGGTCATGATGGCATGGATGAAATCAGTATCAGTGGTCCGACTCAGGTAGCAGAACTCAGGGACGGGCAGGTGACAGAGTATGTGATTGAGCCAAGCCAGTTTGGCATCGAGACCTCTTCTCTGGACTCGATCAAGGTTTCAAGTGCCGCAGAAAGTTTCGAGCTGGTCAAGCAGGTGCTTGCAAACGAGCCTGGCGCTGCTCGCGATATCGTTGTACTCAATGCGGGGGCTGCACTGTGTGTGGCTGGTGTGGTTGAATCGATAGCTGAAGGTGTGACGCTGGCGGATCAGACGATTGCCAGTGGCGCAGCTGCCAGAAAGCTTGCTCAGCTGATTGCTGTTTCGCAGTCATTTTCACCAGCCTAGATAGGGAATTGGATCAGATCATGGCAATTGCAGCGGATGTTCCCGATATTCTGAAGCGCATCATTGCGCGAAAACTCGAAGAAATAGCTGAGCGTCAAGCACGTGTCAGCATAGACGAGCTTGCATCTCAGGCGCAGTCGATGGATGCCTGTCGGGGGTTTGCGGCTGCTATCTCCAGGCGTATTTCAAAAGGGGAGTCGGCCGTCATTGCTGAGGTCAAGAAGGCATCTCCCAGCAAAGGTGTGCTGCGAGACCCTTTCGATCCTGCTGCCATCGCCCGAAGCTATGAGGCTGGCGGTGCTGCCTGCCTGTCGGTATTGACCGATGCTGATTTTTTTCAGGGTAGCGAGGCTGCGCTGCAGGCTGCTCGAGCAGCTTGTCAGTTGCCGGTGATACGCAAGGATTTCATCGTTGACCCCTACCAGGTTGTCGAAGCACGGGCCATCGGGGCGGACTGTATCCTTCTCATCGCCGCGGTTCTGGACGATGAGACGCTGGCTGCGCTGTATCAGCAGGCAGTGGATCTGGGGATGGATGTCCTTGTGGAGGTTCACGATGCGGTGGAGTTGCAGCGTAGTCTGGCGATCTCTCCCATGCTATTGGGAATCAATAATCGCAATCTGCGCACCTTCGATGTCTCATTGGACACCACGGAAGGCTTGCTGGCTGATATTCCTGCCGGCACTGTCGTCGTGACTGAAAGTGGCATCATGAATGCTGCCGACGTCGAGCGTATGCAAGGTATCGGAGTTCACGCTTTCCTGGTCGGCGAGGCCTTTATGCGGGCGGATGATCCGGGCACCGCCTTGCGGGAAATGTTTGCAGTCTGAAATGGCTCTTTACCGCCTCGTGCTTCAATCCGGGTCGGGTTATGTGGCGAGCTGCATCAAGAAGCTGGATCTCTCTGTGTGAGAGATCCAGCCGTTTTTGTAAGAAGCTGAACACATTTCAAGGTGGTCTTTTCAATTTTTGCATTGGCCTGACTCGCCATAGGTGGCATCAGACACTTTGTGTTTGCATCAGCTGATTCTGGCTGTCAACGGGTGCCGTAGATGACCATGGTCTTGCCCTTCGCGCTAATGAGATTGCGCTCTTTCTCCAGCTCCTTCAGCACTCTACCGACCATTTCGCGAGAACATCCAACGATTCGGGCGATCTCCTGTCGGGTAATGCGAATCTGCATACCATCGGGGTGAGTGATGGCATCTGGCATCTTGGCAAGATCCAGCAAGGTTGAAGCAACTCGTCCCGTAACATCCAGGAAAGCCAGATCACGAACCTTGATACTGGTTTTGCGAAGGCGGGCGGCCATCTGCGTTGTCAGTGCATAGAGAAGATCGGGTTGATCCGCTGCCAGGCGACGGAACTGGTCATAATTGATTTCAGCCAGTTCGCATTTAACCCGGGCAACGACCCCGGCACTACGTCCCAGGCTCTCATCAAATAAACCCATCTCGCCGAAAAAGTCACCGGCACTGAGATAGGCCAGTACAATTTCACGACCATCTTCATCTTCAATAACAACGCTGACAGAACCATCAACGATGTAGTACAACGTTTCAGGGACATCACCGTGGTGAATAATCGTTGTCTTAGCCGGGTATTGTCGACGGTGGCTGCTTCTAAGGAACAAATCCAACCATTCAACAGGCGGCGGTGCAATACGTGGCGCCAGCATTTTATGTCTCTCCGTACTCAAGTTTGCGCAAGAACCGGGTAGGTCTTTGTTGACCGTCCAGGCTGTTTTTGTTTAACGTCAAACATTGATCGGCGGTATTTTTGAATTCTTCAATGAAATCGGCACAATCACCCGTTAGCGATTTCCAACACAAGGATAAATAACTTTGCACGCACGAGTAAAATGGCTTGATCATATGAGCTTCGTTGGTGAGTCGGGCAGTGGTCACTCTGTGGTCATGGATGGCTCTCCTGAACACGGCGGTAGAAACCTGGGCGTTCGTCCTATGGAGATGGTCCTGATCGGGCTGGGCGGTTGCACTGCGTTCGATGTTGTGCTCATGTTGCAAAAGTCTCGCCAGAACGTCATTGACGTGGAAGTGAGTCTGGATGCGGAGCGTGCTGAAGAGATTCCGCACGTTTTTACTGAGATAAAAGCGCATTTCAAAGTGTGGGGCAAGGAGCTCAGTGCCAAGCACGTGGAACGCGCCGTTACTCTGTCTGGGGAGAAGTACTGCTCGGCGACCAAAATGCTGGAGAAGACTGCGACTATCTCTTATACGTGGGAAATCATCGAAAGTTGAGCGTTGGAGAGCCCCTGAAGTTGCTATTGGAAGGGCGGTTTGAGGGCTGAGTGAAGGCATTCAGATTGTGGCGGGAAGAAGTGATGATTCTCGTCAGACGCTTGAAGGTGCAACTGGATGGCTGGCAGATGAATGTAACATGTGCAAGTAATCTGACTAGTCTCAGAGGCCGTTTGGCAAGCGTTATTCAGCAATTAGCGTCAGAAATGTGTCTACTGAGTCTCAAATGATGAGGCTAACCAGTTACTATGAAATGCCAATCATGGCGGAGTTATCTGGCCTGTTGTTTGCAAATTAATTCTGCAGTCAAGTGAAGTTTTCTCCTCCATCCTCTTTCCTGAGGTGGTTTGCAGCGCGGCCCTGTAGCCGCGCTGTTTTTTAGTGTTTCCAGCCTCAAACATTCGAAGAATGTTTTGACGCACCTCACTTCTGAGAGAAGCTGATGAAGGAAATCTTCTCCCCACGGTTGAGAAACCTTCAAACGTCCATTACAATGGTGGGCTTAAGTTTCGACAGTGCCCTACCGAGAAATATACGTGAACAAGACTACCGCCAGCGCAAAACCTGCAGAGGTTAAACGTGATTGGTTCGTTATCGATGCTGAAGGCAAGACGCTCGGTAACGTAGCAACTGAATGTGCCCACCGCCTGCGTGGCAAGCACAAGGCCATATACACCCCCCATGTGGATACGGGTGATTACATGGTTGTCATCAACGCCTCCAAGGTTGTTGTGACAGGCAACAAGGCCAAGAACAAGATGTATCACCATCACACTGGTTACATCGGCAACCTCAAAACCACAAACTTTGAGAAGTTGCAGCAAACACATCCGGAGCGAATTATCGAGCTGGCTGTTAAAGGAATGCTTCCCAAGAACCCTTTGGGTCGTGTCATGTACGGCAAACTGCGTGTATTCGCTGATGACAAGCACACACACCAGGCCCAACAGCCACAGCTCCTGGAACTGAAATAAGAATGGCAGCACAACAGTATTACGGCACTGGCCGACGTAAGTCCTCTACTGCACGAGTTTTCATGAACTCGGGTACAGGCAATATCACTGTCAACGACAAGTCTCTCGATGAGTACTTTGGTCGTAAGACAGCACACATGATTATCCGTCAGCCGCTTGAGCGCACTGAGACTCTGGGTAATTTTGATTTCAAAATCACCGTCAAAGGTGGTGGTGGTAGTGGTCAGGCTGGTGCAATCCGTCTGGGTATCTCCCGCGCACTGCTGGCTTATGACGAAACACTGCGTCCTTCATTGCGCGGTGCTGGATTCCTGACTCGTGACGCTCGTGAAGTTGAGCGTAAGAAAGTCGGACTCAGAAAAGCACGAAAAGCGACTCAGTACTCCAAGCGATAAGGAGTCAGCGGAAGACCGCTTCAGGTCAATCCGTCAGGTCCGACAAAAAAACCCCGCAGGTCGGGGTTTTTTTGTGTCTGCAGATCGGTAGTCCAGATAAGATGCCGATTCGTAATATGAATCATTGTGTACGCGTGCTTATCGCAACGCGTCATTAAGTGTAATGTCGACGTCATGAATGCACCTCTGGTCAAAGACCCGATCGAACTCCCGCCAAGACAGTTGCGGGAAATTCCTTACAACTACACCTCATTTTCCGACAAGGAAATTGCGCACCGCTATCTCGGTGAGCGTGGTTGGCAACTGATTCAGGCATTGCGCAACGAGCGCCGCACGGGTCAGTCGGCCCGAATGCTGTTCGAAGTGCTGGGTGACATCTGGGTTATCGATCGCAATCCGTTCATTCAGGAAGATCTGTTGAGCAATCGAGGTCGCCGCGATGCGCTGGTAGGCGCGTTGCAGCACCGTGTCGAGCAGATTGTTGAAAGAGCCGGCTCTGACGACAGGGTCGATGGCCTGATCGAGCTTGCCAGTGGCGCCATAACAGCATTTCAGACTCGTTTGAGCGAGATGCAGGCTCTGCGTAAACACATGGTTCGCCAGATGCGAGGCGTGACACATGCAGATAATGTCCGTTTCGATGGATTGTCACGCGTATCACACGTTACAGATGCGACAGACTGGAGGGTGGAGTTGCCCTTTGTGGTGCTGACGCCTGACAGTGAGGAGGAGCTGCCCGCGATCATCAAACAGTGCATAGCGCTGTCACTGACCATGATTCCCCGAGGCGGAGGTACCGGTTATACCGGTGGTGCCATTCCTTTACATGCGCGCACGGCTGTCATCAATCTGGAAAAGCTTGATGCCAGAGGCGCAATCGGGGAAGTCACCTTGCCCGCAGGGCAGGGCTTGGATGAGAGAAAAATACACACGATCAGAGTCGAGGCGGGTGTTGTAACCCGTCGAGTTACAGAAGATGCCCAATCCATGGGGCTGGCCTTTGCTGTCGACCCGACATCTCAGGATGCTTCCACGATCGGCGGCAATATTGCGATGAATGCAGGTGGCAAGAAGGCTGTGTTGTGGGGGACTACGCTGGATAACTTGTTGTCATGGCGCATGGTTGATCCTGATGGCCATTGGCTGGATATCGAGCGGATCAATCACAATCTGGGCAAGATCCATGTTCAGCAGACTGTGCAGTTCAAGGTCACGCGCCGTGATGCGGCAACAGGATCCATCATTGGTGAGCCCTGGACTATTGACGCACCCGGCGCTGGCCTGCGCAAGCTGGGCCTGGGCAAGGATGTGACCGACAAATTTCTGGGGGGCTTGCCGGGCGTGCAAAAGGAAGGCTGTGATGGGTTGATTACCTCTGCGGTATTCATTCTGCATCGCATGCCGGAACACGTTCGAACCGTCTGCATGGAGTTTTATGGCCGCGACGTTCGCCAGGGTGTGTTGGGCATTACTGAGGTCAAGGACTACATCGATGGTGTGGAAGGCGTCCAGCTTGCGGGCCTGGAGCATCTGGATGATCGATATATCAAGGCTGTCAAGTACAGCGCCAAAGGCGCTCGAGGCGAGTTGCCTAAAATGCTGCTCATGGCAGACATTGTCAGTGATGACAATGATCTGGTCAGCAAGGTGGCTTCTGGCGTCGTGCAGCTGGTCAACAAGCGCGGGGCAGAAGGCTTTATCGCTGTCAGTTCGGAAGCTCGTACCCAGTTCTGGGCAGCACGTTCTCGAACGGCAGCCATTGCTGCCCATACCAATGCCTTCAAGATCAATGAAGACGTAGTCATACCATTGCCACGACTGGCCGATTACAGCGAAGGCATCGAGCGGATCAATATCGAGCATGCCTTGAGCAACAAGCTGCGCATGCTGGAAGAAGTCAGGAGCCTGTTGAATTCCGATGAAGCTCGGGCGCTGGTATCAATTGTAGGCAGTGATTCAGACGAAGGTACCGTCATTGTTCATGACAGTCTGCGCGCCGCGGTCGGCATGCTCGATCAGGTCTATGGGAAATGGTCGGCGCTGTACGATCAGCTACAAAAGTCTGATGAGCTGTTCCTGAACGCCTTGCGGACCGGTGAGCAGCCTGTTGAGCTGGATGATTGCGTTCTGGCCTTGTTGCGTAGAGAAGATGTGATTTCCTATCGCTCTTCTGTTGAAAGGCCCTTGAAAGATCGCTTCTCTGGCAATCGGTACGTGAGGTTGCTGAAGCGTATCGATGAGATTCATCATCAATGGCGGCCGCAGCGTCTGTTTGCCGCTTTGCATATGCATGCGGGTGATGGAAATATCCATACAAATATTCCGGTCAATTCGAATGACTACACGATGATGCGACAGGCGGAAGGTATCGTCGATCGTGTCATGGAGCTGGCGCAATTGCTTGATGGTGTCATCTCCGGTGAGCATGGAATTGGTCTGACCAAGATGCAGTACATGGATGAGAAGGTCATCCAGGCGTTTGCGGATTACAAACAGGCAGTCGACCCTGAAGGGCATTTCAACAAGGGTAAGTTGATGCCAGGTTCAAGCATGGCCAATGCCTACACTCCTTCGCTGCGCCTGGTGCAACAAGAGGCGCTCATACTGGAGCAGAGCGAGCTGGGCGGGCTCAATGACAGCATCAAGGACTGTCTGCGGTGCGGCAAATGCAAGCCTGTGTGTGCGACTCATGCTCCAGGGGCCAACCTGCTGTATTCACCAAGAAACAAGGTGCTGGGAACGGGTCTTATCATCGAGGCCTTTCTGTACGAAGAGCAGACGCGGCGTGGACTGTCGATCCGGCATTTTGATGAGATGAACGATATCGCGGATCATTGCACCGTCTGCCACAAGTGCCTGGCACCGTGTCCTGTGGATATAGATTTTGGTGAAGTGTCGATTACCATGCGCAAGATCCTGAAGGATCGCGGCCAGAAGAATTTCAGTCTCGGCACCAAGGCTTCCATGACCTTTCTCAATGCCAAGGATCCGACTACCATCAAGGTTATGCGCAAGAGCATGCTGGAATGGGGCTTCACGGCGCAGCGTACTGCCAGTGCTGTGCTAGGCAAGTTGCCGGCTGTGATCAAGAGCAAGGAACACCCTGCCAGCACCACAGGACCGATGAAGCCGGTTGAACAGGTCGTGCATTTCGTTAACCGCAAGTTGCCTAATCGCAAGATGTTGCCCGCCAAGACCACGCGCGCCTTGCTGGGGATCGAGAACCGGGATTACGTGCCAATCGTTCGTAACCCCGAGACGACCAATGATGACAGTGATGCAGTGTTCTACTTTCCGGGTTGTGGCTCTGAGCGTCTGTTCAGTCAGGTAGGTTTGGCAACGCTGGCGATGTTGTACGACGCGGGCAGCAAGACGGTGCTGCCGCCTGGCTATTTATGCTGCGGGTATCCGCAAACCTCAACCGGAGATGTGGATAAAGGCAAACAGATCACCACTGAGAATCGCGTCTTGTTTCACCGGGTGGCCAATACACTGAACTATCTGGATATCAAGACCGTCATCGTGTCATGCGGTACGTGTATGGACCAGTTACTCAAGTATGAATTCGAAAAAATATTCCCCGGCTGCCGGTTGCTGGATATACACGAGTACCTGATGGAGAAGAAATATTCGCTGGATGGTGTCAGCGGTCAGCACTACGTCTATCACGATCCTTGTCATAGTCCGATGAAAACCTATCAGCCACTGAAGGTGACAGAAGCCTTGCTGGGCAAGCCTGTGACGGCATCTGACCGATGTTGTGGAGAGGCAGGAACCTTTGCGGTGGCGCGTCCCGATATCGCCACACAGGTGCGTCTGCGCAAGTCCAAGGAGTTGACAGACAATCTGGCTGCCAACGGTGTAGCCAAGGGCGATACACAGCACAACGTGAAAATGATGACTTCCTGTCCTGCCTGTGTGCAGGGGCTGAGCCGCTACAAGGATGAGACAGGTATGGATACCGACTACATTGTGGTGGAGCTGGCCAAGGGCTTGTTCGGCGATGATTGGGCGAGCGACTTTGTGGAACGCGCGAATCGTGGCGGCGTGGAGCAAGTGCTGCTCTGATCGTGACAGGCGGGCCTCATCCGGGATCGGATGAGGCCCGCCTGTTGGTTGTTTGCTTTATGGCAGCCAGTCTCACAGGAGTCGAGTCAGGCTCCGCGGCGTACCCTAACCGTCTTCAGGGGCGATCAAAGATTGATCCTGAGGTCGGGCTCAGCAGCTTGTGGTAGAGCTTGCCGGCAGAGACGTCGGTCATGCTTGACAGATAATCCGCTATCGCACGATGTCCTTCCTCTTTATATTGCTCAAAGACAGGAATCGGTAACAGGCGCTCGGGGTTTGCCTCGAATATTTCGAACAGGCGTACGACCACACGCTGTCCCTTGTATTGCAGCATCTGTAATTCAGGACGAAATATCACATGACTCATGACGAAATCCTTTATCAATTTTAATATTTGATAGGCAGGGGATTCCATGCGAGCTTGCAGTCGCAGCAGCGGGGCCTCGAATTCGGATTGTTCCTCGATTACGATACTTCGGATCAGATAACCGACAAATCGACTGATGGCATGCTTGCGATCTTTGGCGGATGTGCTGAAGAGCAACTGATTGAATTCATCCATGGCCAGATTGATCGGATTATCTGGTAACTCTCGCAATACCGAAACGACTTGCTCCATCCAGGCATCTCTCTCCACCAGACGCAGTGCCAGCGCATCCTCCAGGTCATGTACACCATAGGCGATATCGTCTGCCAGTTCCATGATACTGGTATCAAATGACTTGTATTGAGTGCGGCCGTGGCCTTTTTCTGGCCACTTGGTCGAAAGAAATCTATCCCTGTCGGCCGTTGAGAATGGTTCCAGAAGCCAGTCAAGGACATCTTTTTCGGCATCGTAAATGCACTTTGGCGGAGCCCAGTGATCGATGTTCAACGGATTTTCGGTTGCCACGGGGACGTAGCGACAAACCTGTGAGTACAAGGCTGGATACTTGATGGTGCCCAGCATGGTGCGTCGCGTCAGATCAAGTCCGGATTCGGGCGAATATTCTCCCAGACGGGCCAGAATACGCAAAGTCTGGCCATTGGCTTCAAAGCCGCCATGGTCACGCATCATCGTATTCATGGCAACTTCCCCACCATGTCCGAAGGGTGAGTGTCCGATATCATGTGCCAGACACACCGCTTCAATAAGGCTGAATGAGGGTATCAGCGCCTGGTGTGTCGCGTTGTCGGGCTGTTCTCGAAGCCATTCGCAAACCCCGGAACCCACTTGCGCAACTTCCAGTGAATGGGTCAGGCGGGTCCGATAGAAATCACTTTCACCCAGTCCGAGAACCTGCGTCTTGGACTGCAGGCTGCGGAAAGAGGCGCTGTGTATTATGCGTGCACGGTCGCGTTGATACTGGCTATCCTCACTAGTACTATTGAATCCACGGCTTGATGTACCGTGTTGCTCTGATCGTCGTTCAAGCCATACGTTCAACTCTTTGCTCCTGCAGATTTGAAAACGCTTGTGTTCGTCATTATGCTGTTATCAGTACAAGTCAGGCTGTTCGGGTAATATGACCTGCAGAGAACACATCATTTGTCAGCGTATAATCATGCCAACGCTATATTAGTGTATGACATCAGCGCCCAGAGGGCGTAATTTACGGTGGTACCTGTGGGTGAGAAGTTTTCGAAAGCACCAATAATCAGATAGGTACATTTGAGTACGTATTACTCGAAATACAAGTATTGACCCTGTAAAGTATTCCGGACAAGAACTTCAGTATATTGTGGATGTCTCAAGAGTGGTAAGTTGACACCCGTCTCTTTGCTCGCACGCTAAATCATAATCTTAATTGACCATGGCCAGAAAACCCAGGATTCACTTCACCGGCGCTGTCTATCACGTGACGCTGACAGGACTCGACCAGCAGACAATCTTCAAGAACGTTGCTGATCGACGTGCCTGGGAGTCATTGATAGAGGAGGGCGCCCAGCGTTTCGGGCACACCTTGCATGCCTACTGCTGGGCAAAGGATCACGTGCAGATGGCCATTCAGGTCGGTGAGGCACCCTTGTCAAAGGTGATGCAGAACCTATCGTTTCGGTACACGCGCTATTTCAACAAGCAGCATCAGCGCGAAGGGGCACTGTTTCAGGGGCGCTACAAAGCCATTCTGATCGATCCTGATGACTACCTCAACGATCTGGTTCGCTTCATACATAACAACCCGCTCAGAAACACGAATGCGAAATCGGCAGACACAGCCAAGTGGACAAGTCATCAGGCCTACCTGCTTGCCGATAAGCAGCCAGCCTGGCTGACTACATCAACGGTGCTTGATACGTTTGGCAAGACCGACAAGGCGTCCAGGAAAGCCTTTGCACGTTTCGTCGATGCTGGAAAAGACGAAGGCGAGCGTCAGGATCTGACGCGGGGCACCGATGGCGGGCGTCTGCTAGGTGGCGCCAAATTCATGAAAAAGGCCCTCAAGCCGGTCAAGCCGACTCCACGCCTGATGACGCTGAACCAACTGGTCAAGCAGGTGTGCAAGTTCGAAAGTATCAAAGAAGCAGCCTTGAAAAGTGAAAGCCGTGCCCGTCACGAAAGCCGGATTCGGCAAACCATCACCTATCTGGCGATGGAGCTTGAAGTGGCCAGCCTGACTGCCATGGCGGAGCGCTTCAACCGGGATCTGACTACCATGAGCCGCAATCAGCGTTATTTTCGTGATCGTCTCAATGATGACGCGGAGCTGCAAAAACACGTCAAGAAGCTTGAGCGTCAGTTACGAGCCAATGCTGGATAAAGAAGTAGAGGTTCACTTCGGTAGAGTGTCGTTGCATGATTGAATGGCTGGATATCGTCGACGAAAATGACAAGGTCGTGGGGAAAGCTCCCCGCGATCAGGTCCATCGTGAAAAACATCTGCATCGATCGGCGCACATTGCACTGTTCAATTCCGAGGGGCAGATCTTCGTTCAGTTGCGCAGTATGAACAAAGACAATAGCGCAGGATTGTGGGATACCAGTGCCGCTGGTCATGTTGATAGCGGTGAAACGTATGAGGCCTGTGCCGTACGTGAGCTGTTTGAAGAACTCGGTGTACAGGTCAGTGTCGATCAGCTGGACTGCGTAGGGCATCTGTTGCCTGAAGTGGGTAACGGCTTTGAATTCACCGAGATCTATACCGTACGCTCGGATCAGTCACTGACTCTGCAGAAAGAGGAAATTGATGACGGATGCTGGGTAAGTCCGGTCGAATTGGACCGGTGGATACTTGAGCGCCCCTCTGAATTTACGAAAAGTTTCCCTGTAATCTGGTTGAAAATCAGGCCAGAACGCTGATTTCATCAGCTGGCACTATCGCCTGGCGGCTTCTGTCGGTCGAGAGTTATCCGTAAATTTGTTAAAAGGGAGTGGGGCTTGTCGCCCACTTCCACTTAACTTCGGGTAATCATCAAGTGTCAGAATCGTTTCCGAGCAAGGCAAGTGCCGTCATTATTGGCGGAGGGATTACCGGGGCCAGTGTTGCTTACCATCTGGCCAAACTGGGATGGCAAGATGTCGTACTACTGGAACGCAAACAGTTCGCCTGCGGTACCACATGGCATGCGGCAGGCCTTATTGGTACGGTGCGAGCCAATGAAAGCCATGCCCGCCTGACTGAATACTCCATGCGGCTGCTTCACGAGCTGGAAGTGGAGACCGGGCAGTCCACCGGGTTTCGCCAGGTGGGTAGCCTGAACATTGCACACAGCGCCGCCCGCTGGGAAGAGCTGCGCCGGGTAGCTGCCATGAACAATGCCTTTGGCGTGACACGTGTGGATACCGTTACTCCTGAGGAGGTCAAGGCCCTGTTTCCGTTGATTGATACCAGTGGGCTGATTGGTGGCACCTTTGTAGAGCATGACGGCAAGGGTAATCCCATCGAAATCACGAATGCGTTCATCAAGGGGGCCCGCCAGAAGGGGGCACTCTGTCTGGAGGGGGTTCGTGTGGATGAGGTGCTGATTGAGGGTGGCCGGGTAACGGGTGTCCAGACCGATCAAGGCACGATAGCAAGCGATTTCGTGGTTAATTGCGGTGGTATGTGGGCCCGTGAGCTGGGTCGCAAAAGTGGTGTCAATATTCCCTTGCATGCCTGTGAGCATTATTACGCGGTAACGGAAAAGCATGAGTTGGTTACACCGGATCTACCAGTGCTGCGCGATCACGATAAATGCGTTTATATCAAGGAAGACGCTGGCGCGCTGCTGGTTGGTGCTTTCGAAAAGCGTGCGGTTGCGTGGGGGCAGCAGGGTATTCCTGAGGATTTCAGTTTTGACGAACTGCCGGGACACATGGAAGAGCAGCTGATGCCGGTGCTCGAAGATGCGATGATCCGGGTGCCGATGCTGGGCGATGTGGGGTGGCGCAGTTTTTTCTGTGGCCCTGAGTCCTTCACTCCCGATGATCAGTTTCATGTCGGTGAGTCACCTGAAGTGCGCGGTTATTTCGTGGCCGCCGGACTGAACTCTGTTGGCATACAGAGCTCGGGTGGTATTGGCAAGGTGTGCGCCGAGTGGATGCATAACGGGCACTCTCCGATGGATCTCTGGGGTAATGACATACGGCGTATGTACCCGTTCATGGGGACGCAGGCATTTGCTGCCGAGCGGGCTGAAGAGTCCCTGGGCTTGCTCTACGAGAAACATTACCCCTTCCGTCAGTTTGAAACGGGGCGTAATGCACGTCTGTCGCCTGTTCATCAGCGCATGCTGGATCACAATGCCTGTTTTGGCCAGGTAGCGGGCTGGGAGCGCGCCAATTGGTTCGCCCCTGCTGGCGTGGAACCGAAGTACGAGTACAGCTTTGGTCGACAGAACTGGTTTGACTATTCAGCGAGTGAGCACGCGGCGGCTCGTGAAACTGTCGCCTTGTTTGATCAGTCATCATTCTCGAAATATCTGGTTCAGGGGCGTGATGCAACCAATGTATTGCAGCGTATCTGTACCGCCCAGATCGATGTCAGTGCCGATAAGATTGTCTACACACATTGGCTTAATGAGCGCGGTGGTATTGAGGCTGATCTGACGGTTACGCGCCAGTCAGAGAATGAATACCTGGTCATCAGTGGCGCTGCCACGACACATAAGGACCTGAACTGGTTACGCAGGCATATAGGCAAGGATGAATTCTGCACGGTCACCGATGTCACCAGCCAGTACGCCGTTTTTGGTGTCATGGGGCCGAACAGCCGGGCCATGCTGGAGCCCTTGCTGAGGATGGATTTGTCCAATGAGGCATTCCCGTTCGGACGCAGTGTCGAGGGTGAGCTGGGCTATGCGCCAATCAGGGTGACCCGGGTCTCCTTTGTTGGTGAATTGGGATGGGAGTTATGTGTACCGACAGAGATGGCTATTCCGAGCTTTGATCGATTGTGGGAAGCCGGTCAGTCACATGGTTTGAAGTTGGCGGGTCTGCATGCGTTGGACAGTTGTCGAATAGAGAAGAAATTTCTGCACTTTGGCCATGACGTGGCAGATGAGGACACGCCACTGGAGGCCGGTGTCGGCTTCGTCTGCGCCATGGACAAGAGGATTCCCTTTATCGGTCAGGACGCGATCGCCAGACAAAAGGACAGCCGCTCACATATGCACAAGCGTCTTGTACAGTTTGTCCTGAAAGATCCCGAGCCATTGTTCTATCACCATGAACCGATCCTCATGGGTGATGAATGTGTCGGTTACCTGACGTCTGGCAATTATGGTCATACCCTGGGCGCCTCGGTCGGGCTGGGTTATGTCAAAAGCAAGGAGGAGGTAACAGCCGACTGGCTGGCAGCTCAGAGATGGCAGATAGACGTCGGTGGCAAGTTTTACGAGGCCAGCGCCAGTTTGCGCGCCGCGTATGATCCTGCTGGTTTACGCATGCGTTGATGCTTGCGCTCCTTGCCTGATGCAGGTGCAAAGGGCAGGGAGGTAATACACAGAGCCACGGTTACCGTGATTCTCTATGGCGATCAGTAACTCACTGGCCCGCCTCGTGCTTGTTGACTAGTTCTTGCAAGCAACTCGCGAACGTCATGCAGATTATTGATACAGCCCTGGAGGCGGTGAAAATTCTGGATCCCACTATCTTTGGTGATGATCGGGGCTTTTTCATGGAGTCCTGGAATCGGGAAGCCTTCGAGAAGAGTGGGCTTCCCGGGCAGTTTGTTCAGGATAACCACAGTCGTTCCTCGCAAGGCGTGTTACGGGGGCTGCATTACCAGATCAGGAAACCTCAGGGAAAATTAGTGAGGGTTACTCGTGGTGAAGTCTTCGATGTCGCTGTAGACATGAGACAGTCCTCGCCTCAGTTTGGTCAGTGGGTGGGTGTCATGCTGTCCGAAACCAATAAACGGCAATTGTGGGTGCCCGAGGGGTTTGCTCATGGTTTCTATGTCGTATCGGAATCCGCTGATTTTCAGTACAAATGTACCGAGTACTATGCGCCTGAATTCGAGCGCAGCTTGCTGTGGAATGATCCGGCTGTCGGTATAGAGTGGCCGATTATTGAAGGGCAGGAGCCTCTGTTGGCCGCCAAGGATGCCAATGCTTTGCCTTTGGCGCAATGCGATACGTTTGATGACTATCCCAAGCGTCTTGCTGCCTGATGACCAAGCCTACGATATGAAAGCCTTCATCACCGGTAGCAGCCGAGGGCAATTGCACTGGGAGCTCCAACGTACCTTGCCTGAAGGCGTTGAGTGGTTAGAGCTACCAGAGCGTCTCGATATAACGGATCGCATTGCGGTCATGGACGCCATGGCACAGTTGAAGCCTGACATCATCATCAACGCCGCCGCCTATACGGCTGTGGACAAAGCCGAGTCTGAGCCTGATCAGGCGATGGCTGTGAATGCACATGCGGTACAGATACTAGCCGAAGCGGCAACAGCTATTGAAGCGCATCTGATTCATG
Organism: Granulosicoccus antarcticus IMCC3135; assembly: GCF_002215215.1. Classification (NCBI taxonomy): domain Bacteria; kingdom Pseudomonadati; phylum Pseudomonadota; class Gammaproteobacteria; order Chromatiales; family Granulosicoccaceae; genus Granulosicoccus; species Granulosicoccus antarcticus. The sequence goes on from NZ_CP018632.1 coordinate 1,838,034, forward strand.
TCTCTACTGACTTCGTTTTTGGCGCCAGTGATGGCTCGCCATTTGTTGAAGACTCTGTCGTTGCGCCTGTCAGTGTCTATGGTAAAACGAAACTTGCCGGAGAGCAGATTCTGAGCAAGTTGATGCCTGAGACGGCTCTATGCGTGCGCACAGCCTGGGTTTACTCATCGCATGGCAATAACTTTGTCAAGACCATGCTACGGCTGATGAATGAACGAGGAGCGGTTGGAGTCATTGCAGATCAAGTCGGTTCTCCCACCTGGGCCAGGGCGCTGGCCGAAGCATTGTGGCGAGCTGCGGCACTGAGGTCGGCGGGTACGATGCACTGGACCGGGGCGGGTGTTGCCAGTTGGTACGATTTCGCCGTGGCCATTCACGAAGAAGCCCGTGTGCTTGGCCTGATTGACAGAGAGGTTGTCGTGAACCCACTGACGACCGAACAGTACCCTACACCGGCTGCCCGGCCTCACTATAGTGTGCTCGAATTGACGCAAACCTGGCAGAGTCTGGATCATCCGGCTCGGCATTGGCGTGACGATCTGAGAAGCATGCTCAAGGAGTTGACATGAGACGTATGCTGGTTACCGGCGCTGCCGGCTTTATTGGAGCCAACTTTGTTCGCTATTGGCTTGATGCTTACCCTGAGGATGTCATCGTCGTCGTCGATGCTCTTACCTATGCTGGCAACAGAGCTAACCTGGAAGGGGTGCTTTCCGATCGATGCTCTCTGGTTGAGTGCGATATCAACAACACGGAAACCATCAAGAATCTGTTGCGAGAGCAGCAATTGACAACGATCGTACACTTTGCTGCAGAGAGTCATGTTGACCGCTCGATAGAAGGGCCGGATGCCTTTATCGAGGCCAATATTCTGGGTACTCACAGCTTGTTGAAGGCTGCCAGGGCAGTCTGGCAGACAGAAGGTCTTGCGCCAGAGGATCATCGTTTCCATCATGTCTCGACCGATGAAGTCTACGGAACCTTGTCGCTGGACGATCCTGCATTTACAGAAACTACGGCCTATGCGCCCAATTCACCGTATTCGGCGAGCAAGGCGTCGTCTGATTTTCTGGTGCGCTCCTATCATCATACCTATGGCCTGAATGTGACGACCAGCAATTGCTCCAACAATTATGGTCCTTTCCATTTTCCCGAAAAGCTGATTCCACTGATCATCATCAACCTGTTACATGGAAAGAGTTTGCCCATCTACGGGGACGGCAAGAACATTCGAGATTGGTTGTATGTAGAAGATCATGCCCGTGGTATCGAGCGGGTGCTCAACAAGGGGCAAGTGGGTGAGACGTATAATATCGGTGGGGTGAACGAATGGACCAATATCGATATCGTCAAACTTATCTGCGAGCTGATGGATGAGCGATTCTCAGCAGATCCGGAATTGAAATCACAGTATCCGGGCTGTCCGGCAGCAGCAGGGCAGGCCTGTGATTCCTTGATCACCTATGTGACGGACAGAGCAGGGCATGACTTTCGATATGCCATCGATACCACTCGCATTCGGGATGAGCTGGGTTACACGCCAGCGATCACTTTCGAAGAGGGTATTAGAAAAACTCTGGACTGGTATCTTGCCCGTCCGGATTGGTGGCGTGCGGTGCTCGATGGTAGTTACCGAAACGCGGTGTAGTCACGCTCGCAATCATTGTACTGCTTGCTATCTTGCTATCTTTCTGTCTGGCGAGCTGCTTGTTACCGATCGGGGCTTCTGAATTCCGATCGGTAACACTGCATCAGATGCCTACAAAGGGTTGCATGATTTTGCCGAAGACACTTTCATATCGAACCGGTGATTGTGTCGCGATCAAGGCAATACAGGGGATATGGCCGTCGATCAGAGGGCGATGCGTTGCATGATTGTCCAGATCGGCAATGTCGCCAGCTTCGAATTTGCCGAGCTCATCGGTATAGGAGCCCTGGACAAGATAAGTCAGCTCCCGGTCATTATGTGAGTGGGCGCTCAGTTCGACCCCGGGTTCCAGATGAAGTAGCTGAAAGGCTCCGTCTCGACGGTGTTGCTTGCTCAGCTTGAACTGCTTGATACCCGGCGCAATTCGCCTCCATTTCAATTCCTCAAGGCTCGTTGGCAATAGACGCGCAAGTGGACGTGGTATTCCTGGAATGAGGGATTCAACTGCGGTAGCACCGTTCGTTCCCGCCGCGGTATGGGTGGGCATGAGGGAGGCTCTGGCAATCAGTTCACTGGCTGAGAGGGCAACCGTTGCGGGTTCAACTTCCGCAATGACTGCTCCGCCAATACCATCGGCAAGTTCTGCCTTGAGCCTGCAATGGCTGCAGACAGTCATATGGCAGGCGACAAGCGTCTCCATCGGCACGCTCAGACCGCCAGCCGCATAATCCTGAATAGTTTCATCTGTCAGGTGGTGTGTCACATTCATCGCTGACTATTTTTTTCGGTTAATCTGTTGTTGGAAGGTTCATCTTGAACCGATCTTTCGCTGAGGCTCTTTTCTACCTCCTCTAGACTCCCCCTTACGGACTGCATCGCCAATCGGATTCGTGATTTGACAGTTCCGATTGGTAATTCCAGCCATTTGGCGATATCCCCGTGTGACTGCCCCTGAAATAGGACAGATGAATGACCTGTCGCTGTTCTTGTGGCAGTTTTGCAAGAGCCTCGTTGAGTTGGCGTGCTGCCTGTTCTTCGTCGACAAAGTTTGCCTGCGTGTCGGTTTCCGTGGTCTCTACGTCCAGTAGATCGTCATCGAGCTCGACTTCAATACGAGAATTGCCACGCAAATAGTCGATGCGTCGATTACGTGCGATGGTAAATAGCCAGGTGCTGGCTGCGGCTTTCTTCGGATCGTAGCTTTCCGCGCGGCGCCAGACCGTGAGCATGATTTCCTGCATCAACTCTTCTGAGATCTCCTCACTCATACCTTTGCCCAGGAGAAAGGATTTGACGCGACCGGCGTAGTAGCCGTAGAAATCGGAAAAAGCCGCTTCATCGCGGTCCCGGGCAATGGCAAGCAGATTACCGCCCATTCGCTCACGCAGCAATATTGCAGCTGCGTCCTTTTTCTTCATTTGTTGAGCAGACTCCGAGATATCCATCAATAAAGTGTACCGTTAATAGTCCAATGCAGAGGTAATAGTTGATCCTTATGCCGACCCTCTGCGTAGTAGAGTTCTGTTACAGGCACTATAGAGTAGACTTTAAAGTATGGTTGCAGACGGCAAAAAGCACATTGCTATCGTGGGCAGTGGCGCTGCAGGATTAGCGGCCGCCTGGCTGCTGGCAAAGCGGCACCGCGTCACGTTGCTGGAAAAAGATAGCAGACTTGGCGGGCATGCTCACACAGCGACCGTCGAGAGCGCTATCGCTGGGGAGGTGGGCATGAAAATCGACACCGGTTTCATCGTTTACAACGAGCCGAGCTATCCGAACCTGACTCGCTGGTTTGATGCGATGCAAGTGTCAACTGAAGCCAGCGATATGTCATTTGCTGTTTCTCGCGAAAACGGCAATTTCGAGTATGCCGGCGGGCCTGCTTTGGGGCTTCTGGCGCAACCTGCATTGCTTCTCAAACGAAGATACTGGCGCATGTTGCTGGATCTACGACGATTTTATCGAGAGTCTCCTCGGCAGATTCCTTCCGATTCGCAGATGACACTTGGCCAATACCTGATCAGCAATCATTACTCTGCGGAGTTTATCGAGGATCACCTACTGCCTTTTGGTGCCGCTATCTGGTCGACGCCGAAGCAGCAGATGCTGGAATATCCGGCGGCCTCGTTTATTCGATTCTGCCAGAACCATGGTCTGTTGCAGATCAGCAATCGCCCGCAGTGGCGCACGGTAACTGGCGGCAGCGAAGCTTATGTCAACGCCGTGGCTATGGCGATTGGCGAGCAGTCCATTCAGACAGATTTCCCGGTTAGTCGAATAGAGCGCAACAGTGATGGTGTTGTCGTACATGCTACTGACGGGCGCACTGTAGAGGCAGATGAGGTCGTGTTGGCAACCCATGCCAATCAGGCTCTTGCCTGTATTGAGGAGCCCTCCGAGCAGGAAAAGTCCTTACTCGCCCCCTTTGCCTACGAATCGAATCACGCCGTTCTACACACCGATATTCGTTATTTACCCAAACGACGACGGGCTTGGTGTAGCTGGAATTATGTAGAACGAAGCAGTAAGGATGAACAGAGGGTCTCGTTGAGCTACTGGATGAACCGTTTACAAAACCTTGAGGGAGATACCCAGTTCATAGTGACACTGAACCCTGATCAACTGCCAGCAGAAGAGAGCATTCTACGTAGTCAGTATTACGAACACCCGGTGTTCACCGCGAGTACGTGGGAGGCTCAACAGTCGCTGTGGTCTCTGCAAGGTGTTAACAGAACCTGGTTCTGCGGTAGCTACTTTGGTTCTGGTTTTCATGAGGATGCTGTGCAATCCGGTTTGGCGGTAGCAGAGCAGCTGGGCGGTCTGGAAAGACCCTGGGCGCTGGAAAATCCTTCGACGCGGATCGTTGTTACAGAAAACCCGCGATCTGAGCTGGCTCAGGTCGCCGCGTGAGTTTCAACAGTCGCCTCTATGCCGGACAGGTTTATCACCGGCGAACCCGGCCCCGGGAACACAAGATCCGTTATTCGGTATTTACCTTGTTTCTTGATCTGGACGAGATAGATCAGCTGGATGCGAATCTGTGGCTGTTCTCACGGAATCGTTACAATCTGTTTTCCTTCTATGACCGTGATTTTGGTGAAGACAGGGCAGAGAAGCTGACAGATTACGTGCATCGAAAATTGAAGGATGCCGGATTTAGCTCAATGCCTGAGCAAATCTTGTTGAGCTGTTATCCACGAGTCATGGGGTATGTTTTCAATCCTCTAAGCCTTTTCTATTGTCTGGACGGGCAGGGCAAGTGCATCGCAGTTCTGCACGAAGTGCACAATACCTTTGGCGAACGGCACTGTTACGTCCTGCCGGTCGAATCCCCGACACAAGGTGAATCTGAGTGGATTCATCAGCAAACTGACAAGGCGCTTTTCGTCTCACCTTTCGCACATATGGGGATGCATTACGATTTTCGCCTCAATGTGCCAGGGGAGCGTCAGATCGTTGTCATCCGCGCTTCGGATGATCAGGGGGTGGTGATCACTGCAAGCTATACAGCCCGCCAGAAACGCCTGACGGCTACTCGTCTGGGTGGATATTTCATTATTTACCCAATGCTGACAGCCAAGGTGTTTTTGGGAATTCACTGGGAGGCTTTGAAGCTATGGTGCAAGGGCGTCCCCTGGTTCAAGCACCAGCCAAAGAAAACGCCTGAAACTCCCGCCGAGCCACACTGAAAAGACTATGTCTGAATTAGAAAATCACACCATCAGCCAGCCACTACCTGCTCGGTATCGGTTACAGCATATTCTGGGTAGCCTTATCGGTCGGCGATTTGATCATTTGCTGGACGGTATTCAACACGGGCAGCTGAGCATGACCTGGCCTGATGGGCACACAACCCTCCATGGAAAGATGTCGGCTGATCCGAGCCAGAATGCCCAGGTCACACTGCACAACTTCCGGCCAGTGCGCCAGATGATGCTCTTGGGCGAAAACGGTTTCGCGGAGAGCTACTTGTGTGGGGACTGGGTGACGGATAACCTGCGTAATCTGTTCGCGCTCATCATGAATAATGAAGCGGAAGTGGCTGCCATGACAACGGGGAGCTGGTACGCACGGTTGATCAACTCTGTAAGGCATGCACGCAACCATAATTCATTAATTGGAAGCCAGCGCAATATCGAGTTTCATTATGATCTCGGCAATGAGTTCTATCAGTTGTGGCTAGACCCGACCATGAGCTATTCATCTGCCGTGTTTACCGGTGAGGAATCTCTGGAGTCCGCGCAGACAGCCAAATTGGATATGGCAGTACGCTCACTGGATCCGAAGCCGGGTGCACGCGTTCTGGAAATTGGTTGTGGCTGGGGTGCGATGGCCAACAGACTGGCAACACAGGCAGGTTGTCAGGTGGAGGGTATCTCTCTGTCACATGAGCAACTTCGTTATGCGCAGATACATAACAATGTCATCGCCAATGAACAATCCCCGGGTAGCACCGAATTCAGGCATCAGGATTACCGGGCGGTAGAAGGAACCTACGATCACATCGTGTCCATCGAGATGTTCGAGGCGGTGGGTGAGCAGTACTGGGTAACGTATTTCGACAAGCTCAGTGAGTTGTTGGAGACCGGTGGATCAGCTGTATTGCAAGTCATCACGATTGCCGAGGATCGATTCGAGGAATACCGTTCCAGTCCCGACTTCATACAGCGCTATATTTTTCCCGGTGGCATGTTGCCAACCAAGACACATCTGGAAAAGCTGGTTGAGGGCGCAGGGTTCGAGCTGGTCGGGACGGACTGGTTTGGAATCAGCTATGCGGAAACACTGGCGCGCTGGCGCGAGCGGTTTGACCAGGTGACGCGAGAGGTGGGAGTGCTAGGGTTCGACGATCGCTTCTTGCGTATGTGGCGCTACTATCTGGACTATTGCGAGACCGGTTTTCGTTTTGGCCGGACTGATGTCGGACAGCTATTGTTGCGCAAGCGCTAACCTGAATTGTCCATCATGGAAGGCACTTTAATGAGTTCACTCCAGTGCTGCCGTCACGGCCTTTCGCAGGATTGCCTCATACCTGCGTCTGGCGATATCCGGTTTATGCTGCAACGGAAGCTGGTGCTGGCTAGCAAGGCGACTCAGGGCCGCAAACGTATCGTGCACACTGCGTTGGCCCTTGATGAATCGTTGTAGTAGCGCAGCGTCCTGAAGCTGACTGTCCGTTTTTTGTGGGTCATCATGTATCCAGCGTAGATTGTCATCGTGAATGCTCACGGCTGACTGCACTACCGAATCCAGTGCCGGGCCCTGGCTCTTTATCACGGCGATTGCCGGCTTACCCGTTCTTGGATTGGACTTGAATCCGGTATGGAATTGGGTGTACCCGTTTCTTAGCCAGAAGGCCAGGCTAACCGGGTCGCTGGCAAAGCTTGCTCCAAAGCCACTGGCAGGCCCGCCATGGGTCATGGTGGCGCATTCGACTGCTCGCAGTAATCGTGAGCCGAGACCGCGTCGGCGATCCGGATCGACCACGGCGATCCGGATAACTCTGCCATATTTCGCCGCCAGTGCCCGGGCCTCATTCGCTGATTGAGCCAGTAGTTGTGGCAGTAGCTGATGAGGCAGACGTCTTTGTTTACTGACAATAGCTTCATGCAGGCAGGTATCTATATCGCCTTCCAATACCAGCATCAGAGCAGCCTTGACCTGTCCGCTTTCCTCAAGAACCCACAGCTGCAGGTCAGGGGCGTCCAGCATATGAGAAAGGTCGGTGGCACTTGTCTGGTAGTGAGTGTCACGTAGCAAGCCGTATACTTGTCGCAACAAGGGTTCATCAAGAGCCAAAGCCGCCCGATCCAGTAAGCGAATAGAGCCGCCGCAGGGTGATAGCCCTGTGTGTGCATCCGAATGTTCCTGACAGGCAACAGCTGTGTGCTCTGTGGCCGGCGGGCGAGGGGTGCGGGCGTCTTTGCTATTGCCACCCATCAGCAGAGTGTCAATGAGATATTCAAGCGGGTCGCCAGCGTCCCAGCGCCATGGTGTATCGGGTTGTAGTGTCAAGTTATGGACATAGCGCTTTTTCAGTATCTGGCCGAAACGCAGTGCAAAAGCTCTACCGGCATTCTCGTACCCTTCTACTGTGGAGCAATAGATCACGTGCTGATGAGTGTCCAGAAAACCCTCCAGCATTGAGAGGGGAAGGCTGCTCGCTTCGTCCACGAGCAATACTTGGCAGCCTGATCCTTGGGCACCTGCTGGCGCAAGAAAGTCACAATGTGCTGAGCTGTGGCGCTGTAGGCTGGTCAGAGCCGAGCGTCTGGCTGCAGTGACTGCAAAGGTGATGTCCTGCTTGTCCAGCCAGCCGGCAATATGCCCTAGCAGGGCAGATTTACCGCGGCCGCGGCGCCCCGTTATCGTTATACAACCTTGTGCATGGTTGTTCAGGTAGTCGCAGGCGGATTTCAGCAGCGCATCCTGTTCCTGATGAGCTGTAGTCCATGAAAGTGCTGGGCAGTTTGCCGGCGGCGCCTGTGCAGGCGAGATGGTATCGCTCCCCATGCCGATTGATTTCTGCGTTGATAGCTCCGCAAAAAGATCGGGACTGAGGGGCTGACGAAGCCATTGCACCTTGTCAGGAAAGCGCAGAGTCATTTCTGATAGCAGTCGTATGAATCGCCGGTTAAAGTGATTGAGAGACGAGGTCGACGTTTTTACAGAGTGAGGGAAGGGCAGGCCGAGTACGAGTACGCCGCCGGCCTTGATGGTGCCGGTCAGTGCTGCCAGCAATCCTGCATCAATGTGATCATGAGTTTCATGAATCAGAATATCGAATTCGCTGCCGAGGACTTCTGTGATTCGGTCGGCACGATCTGCTGCATGCGCAGCGCCTATAAAAGGTAGCTGGTGGCTGGCGGCAAAGTCGCTCAGTGCGCCTTCTGGCGGGCTTGTCAGCAGAATAAGTGCACGATGCCGGTCGCGTGCGGCCGCGGTGGTCGCCCCGGTCAGCTGCGTCAGCATCACCGGATTGCTGATTCAGGGGCGTGAAACAGTTGTTTTCCTTTCACAGTTCAGAGCTAAGCCTTTGAGTACACTAGTGTTTCGAAAGTGTGGTGACTTTCGTTATTCCTCCTCCAAGTGGTATGAAAGCAGGACGCTACTTTAGGGCCATGGATGGCCTCTTTTTTATCACCTGTCGACGATGAATCAGCATCAGAGCGCGATAATACACCGGTTAATGTTTGCTAAGTTATACTCAGCATACCGCTACGACGCTATAGCACGATTTTCGAGCTACCCGCATAGCCGACCTACGCACATTGTCACCCTGCATTGAACGCTGGTTTTTTTGGTGAAATAATGCAGGATCATAGTGTTTTGTGATGATTTGAAGCTTACATGGCTTGCTCGATTGCAATGGTATTCCCATCGGAACTTAGAGGTGGGTGGTGCAGTAATATGTGATACTTACATCCATCACTTAGATCGTTGAGAATTAGTGCAAACTTCTATCTTGAATTTCGGCGGCTTGTCATGAGCTCTGAATCTGGATATTGGTTAATGCGTTTCGTGCCAACCAAGTATGTTTTCTACAGCTTGGGGAAGTGTGACTAGTTAATAAGGTGAAGCTTAGTTTTTCGATCAGTTTGCGGTGTGAGCTCAATGCCTGTTTTAAGCATGGCATTTGAGTTGGATGGACCTATACTCTGTCAGCAGGCACCCGCTTCGTTGTATTAGCGTCTTCATCTGTTGTTGTCTTTGTTGTTTCCGACAAATCTAGTTTGTTTGACCATTTTTTAAAATTAATAGAGGATCACTTATGATTAAGAAGTACTTTGCGATGACTATCATTGCGGCCAGCGTCTCTTTAGCAGCATGTTCAGATGACGATGATGATGACGGTTTAGATCCGGTAGATCCAGGTCCTATTGCTGTTACTGCTGAAGGCACTGCATACGACCTGATCGCGGCTTCTGCCGATCACACAACACTGCTCAGCATGATCGATACTGCTGGTCTGGATGCAACGCTTGACGCTGAAGCAGCAACTTTCACTGTTTTCGCACCAAACGACACTGCTTTCGCAAACTATGATGCTGCAGTTGCCGCAGGTGTTGCGACTACTGAAGACGATACAGACGATCTGACTCCTCTGGCTGACTTCACAGAAGCTCAGGTTTCTCGAATCCTGATGAACCACGTAGTTTCTGGTTCTGTTGAAACTCTTGAAGATGCAGCTGTACTGAACACACTGGCAGCGGCTGATGATTCTGTTGACCCAGCTCTTGTTGCTCAAACTCTGACAGCTAGCATCAGTGCTGAAGGTGTTACAAGCGTCATGGCTATCGGTGGCGAAGCAGTTGCCGTTGATGCGACTATGGTTGGAACAGAAGTTGATGCTGTTGAACAGGACATCGTTCATTCAGTAGGCGCTATCCTGATGCCTAGCGATTTGCCTTCTGCTGAAGAAGTGATCGTAGATCCAGTAGATCCAGGCAATGGTGAAGGTGGTGAAGTTGCAACAGGTGCATTCGCAACGTTGGTTGGGTCTGACTACACAACTGCTGTAGCGGCTCTGGATGCTGCATATGGTGCAGGAACTTTTGATAACGCTGCCTGGACTTTGTTTCTGCCTAGTGATGCAGTACTGGCCGCTGCAGAACCTGCGGTTGCTTCCCTGACTTCTGCAGAAATTGATGGACATCTGCATACAACAGCATTGGATGAAGCTGCACTGGCGGCTGTAGTCGACGGTTCAGGTACTATTCTTTCTGCCAGCAGCACAGCTACACCTGCCACTATCGCTATCACTACTGATGCCGATGGCAACACTCTGGTTGGTGGATTTACAGTGACTTATCTCGGTACAGTTGCCGCTGATGATGAAGCTGCTACTTCAGGCGGCGCTCAGGTTTATGCCATTGATGGAATTCTTCCTGCGGCTGAGTAAGTTATTGCTTGTGAGGTGAATGTCTTGGGCATTTGCCAGGATTGTTTTTTGTTTGACTTCAAATGAAGTCGGTAGAGAAGCAATTTCAAGCTAGTTAGGAAAAAGGCAGACTCTTGGAGTCTGCCTTTTTTCGTTGTGTGCCTGAAATCGTAAAGTGCCACTTGATTGCGATCAGTGGCCCATTCAGGCCGTTTCTCTTTTCCGGCTTACATTCAAACTGACGAGTTTTGCATGACGATCTGTATTAACGATAAATTCGACAGTGGCAACATTGAGGTTGTCTCTGCCCAGGATCCAGCATCCATTCAGTTGAAAATTCGAAAGGACACGAATTCCGAATTTCTTCAGTGGTTTCATTTCAGCGTATCTGGAGTCGCTGGCAAGCAATGTCGCATCAGCATTGTCAATGCTGGTGATACCGCCTATCCCGGTGGCTGGAAGGGCTACGATGTGGCCACCTCGATTGATCGCCAATTCTGGTATCGCACCCCTGCGGAGTACGATGGCCAGCAATTGACGTGGACATTTGAAGCGCAAAGCGACGTCACATGGTTTGCCTACTTTGCTCCCTATTCTCTGGATCAACATGCTGATCTGATAGCTGCGGCAGCCACTGCCGATGCTGTCGAGTATGAGAGCCTGGGTGTCACTCATGAGGGGCGTAGCATCGACTATCTGAAGGTATCGGCGCTGCCCGCTGACGCTGCAAATGATCATGTCAACCAGCAACGCAAGCAACTGTGGGTGATCGCGCGCCAACACCCGGGCGAATCCATGGCTGAGTGGTGGATGGAGGGCTGGCTGGATCGGCTTCTTGATCAGGATGATGCTAGTAGCCGAGCCTTGCGTGCTGTTGCCGATATACATGTGGTACCGAACATGAACCCGGATGGCTCCTTCCTGGGCAATCTGCGTACCAACGCCCTGGGGGTCAATTTGAATCGGGAGTGGGCATCACCCAGTCTGGAGAAAAGCCCTGAAGTCTTTCATGTTCGTCAGCGCATGGAGCAGACCGGAATCGATCTGTCACTGGACGTGCATGGGGATGAGGCCTTGCCTTACAACTTCATTGCAGGCACCGAAGGGATAGCTGACTGGTCAGATGTGCGCGATGCTGAGCTTGTGGCGTTGAAACGAACATGGGCAGCATTGAATCCTGATTTTCAGGATGTTCATGGGTATCCCAGAAGTGGATCTGGACAGGCGAACCTGACAATCTGCAGTAATAATCTGGCACACAGCTTTGGCTGTCTGGCAATGACACTGGAAATGCCCTTCAAGGATACGCTGGATACACCGCGGCCCTTCAATGGCTGGTCGGCGGAGCGAAGCATGCGATTGGGGGCCTCGTTCGTCGATGTTGCTCATCTGGCTCTGACAGGTCGTCTGTTGAGCTAAATGCAAGCGAGTGGTGCCGTTTTAGAGACGCCCCGATTTAGGAGGGGGCAGGCAGGAGCGCCTGCAGCCAAAGGACGTCCGGCCAGAGTAGAGTGGTGTGGCGAGTTTTCGCAACGCCACTCTACGATGACCTTTGGTGTGGCTACTGAAAGGCGGTTTCGAAAAAGCTTCTGAGTTTTCTGGAGTGGAGACGCTCTGATTTCATCTCACTGAGTTTACGCAAAGCCAGCATGCCTATTTCCAGATGCTGTGAGACCTGGTTCTGGTAGAACTCGGTTGCCATGCCTGGCAATTTGAGTTCTCCTTGTAGTGGTTTGTCGCTGACGCAGAGCAGGGTGCCGTAGGGTACGCGCAAGCGAAACCCATTTGCTGCAATGGTGGCAGACTCCATATCCAGCGCAATGGCTCTGGATTGAGACAGGCGGCGTACTGGCTCTCGCTGATCCTGTAGTTCCCAGTTGCGATTGTCGATGGAGGCAACGGTGCCTGTGCGCATGATACGTTTCAATTCATAGCCTTCAAGGCCGGTAACGTCTGCTACAGCGCCTTGCAGAGCCTGCTGGACTTCGGCTAGTGCCGGAATCGGAACCCAGACCGGGATGTCAGCATCCAGTACCTTGTCTTCGCGAACATAGGCGTGTGCAAGCACGTAGTCTCCCAGTTCCTGGGAGTTTCTCAGGCCTGCGCAATGACCCAGCATCAGCCAAGCGTGAGGTCGCAAGACAGCGATATGGTCGGTGATGGTCTTGGCGTTGGATGGGCCCACTCCAATGTTGACCATCGTTATGCCGCGGTGCTTGCTGGACTTCAGGTGGTAGGAAGGCATCTGCGGTTGTCGGGATGGGGCTGTGCCCGAGCTGGGCTCGGACTCACCATTCAGGGTGATGACATTGCCTGGTTCTACAAAAGACTCATAGCCTGAATCGCCATCTTTCATCATGTCGTGTGCCAGGCGACAGAATTCATCAATATAGAACTGATAGTTGGTGAACAGGACATAGTTCTGAAAATGCTCAGGCTCTGTCGCTGTGTAATGCACCAGTCGATGCAGCGAGTAGTCGATGCGTTGTGCGGGAAATGGAGCCAGAGGCATGGCCAGGCCTGGTTCTACTTCTAGAGTGCCGTTGACGATGTAGTCATTGACCTGCGCAATGTCGGGCACATCGAATGCATCACGCAGCGCGACAGTAATCTTCTGCGGTCGATGTACGGCGAGAGCTGAGCCGGATTCCAGAGCAAAGTGCAGGGGGATGGGGACATCGGATTCGGCAATTTCGATCGGTTCCGCGTGATTTTCAATCAGCAGGCTAAGCTGGTGTATCAGGTAGTCGCGAAACAGTTTCGGCTGTGTGATCGTTGTTGTGTACAGGCCGGGTTGGTCAACATGTCCGTAAGACAGTCGTGAATCGACGCGCGCATAGGTGCTGTTGCGGAATCGTATCTCTGGGTAGAAGGCGCGATGTTTGGTGTCTGGCAGGCTGCCGCTTAGGTATTTGGCAAAGGCATCTGCAAGAAAGGCGGTATTACGCTCATACATTGCGATAAGACAATCTACCGCCTCTGTGGCGTTAGTGAAACTGATTGCCTTCTGGGGTGGTGGGGTCGTTAAATGTAGTGTCATTGCAGCTCCGCTTGAATTCTTGGGCAGGATAGCACGGCTGATAATCAGTCCTTGTCTGAATAACGCAGGTAGATCAGCGACAGCAATCCGGCCGGCACATATAAATACTGGAGGGCCAGATCATGAGGGATGGGTATGACGAGCAATGCGGCGCCTAATATTAAAAAGGTCAGGCCAAGAAAGATCTGGGACAGATAGCTCTTGATCAACAGGTATTGCATGCTGCCGTTAGTTCTGGCGACATCAAAAAAACGCTTGTTGAAGGCCAGTCGAAAAAATGATGAGAAAAACGTAATGAAGATGAGAGCTATCCAGAGGCTCGCCCCCTCGGATTCAGTGTTCAGCGTGAAGCGCAGAAGCCATGAGGCAAGGTAGAGCCAGACGGCTGCGCGGTAAACCCGTGCTATGTCGAGTTGGTCTATACGGTTCTTGACGAGATAAAACAGAGCTGCAAACACGAGTGCCAGAACGACGACGGCGATTCCTAATCGGCTGAAATCCTCTCGCACCATGAGAAACAATGTCAGCGTCCAGAAATGGCTTTCCAGATAAAGAAATATGCCATCTGACAGAAAGACGGCTCTGGAGCCTTGTCCATCCTTGTGTGCCAGGCTGCGTAATATGGTTACCGGCTTTGCCAGTGTTTCGGGGTCAACGATAGGTTGTTGGCCGGGAGGTTGCGTGGCAAGGTGTCGACTGGAGGCTAGGCTGATGCCTGCCGAGAGGGCCAGTAACCAGATCAAGCCGCCGGTTTCCAGAAGGGTTCCACCCAGCAGGATGCCAATCTTGAGAATCAGGGTGACGAAAATCTGAAAATTTCCATATTGACGCCCGGTATCGTTACTTCCCAGTTGTCGCAAGAACAGCGTGCGTTGGCTAGTCCAGAAAAATGCGTTGTAAAAGCCGTTTGCCATACCGATAACCAAGGCGGCAAAGCATAACTGTGCGGTAGTAACGCTTAATGTGCCATCTGGTGGGGTAAACAAGGCAGCGCCCGGGACTTCAGTGAGCAGGCCGACGCTGGCAATCAGCAAAAATTCCAATGCGAAGGTCAGGCTGATCAGATGCTTCATTGGCCAGCGTCGTGCCATGCGCTGCCAGAGGCTCAGGGCGGCAGCAAATGACAGGCCGGAAACCCCTACGAGTAGAGAGAGCCCAGCAAGGTCGAGTCCTTTTTGCCACAGGTAGACCGGCAGGAAGAAAGGCAGCAGGCCTATTAGTAGAGAATGTGCGCCCAGGAACTGATAGAAGTAGCCAGTTGCGGAGCGCGCCGAGGGCAGGTTCAACACGGTAGTACCCAGATTAGGTGCGCTGTCATTGAGTTACTGGAGTCGCATATTTCCAGAACTGAGAGAGAGAAACTCAGAAAGTATCCGAGTCGGTAACGATCAATGCGTCCATCTGGTTGTAGAAATCATCCAGATTCTCTCGCTGCCCATAACGCGGAGCGTTGTGCATGCGTGTGTAGGGGCGTGAATTGACTTCCAGGAAAATGCATCGTTGTTCCCGGTAGTCCTTTTCGATGCCCTCTTCGAATATGACATCGATACCAAACAGATTGGCGTCAAAAGCGCTGATAACCTTCAGGAACAAGTCACGATTGGCAGCCGGAATAGTGGCTTGGTCAATGACTTCGATAACGCCACCAGGTGCCAGTGCAATGCGGTTGAAAGTGTGAACTCGTTCGCCTTCAGCAGGGATCGAATTCAGGGTTTTACCCTGCTTGCGCAGAAAATCAATAGTCGCCTGTGATTTCTGGATGGGATGAACCGTAGGGTATAGCCCCATATCTTCGCGTATTTGATTCTCCGCATCGATCAGTGTACTGATTGTGTCCTGACCGTTGCCATCAACGAAGGGCGGGTAGCGGCGTATGACAGAGACCATCGCATCGCCAGTTGCCAGCACCCTGTAGTTATTGCCCAGCAGGTATTGCTCCACGATGCTGGTTGGCCACCAGACCTTGACCATCAGAGCCGCTTTCCAAAGTTCGCGATAGTTGTTGATCGGAAAATGGCTGCCACGGGAGAAGCCGCTGACATTTGGCTTGATGCACAGTGGGAAGCCGTGTTCGCGAGCGAAACGGTGTGCGGTCCAGGGATTGAGGAAGAGCGTGCCTTTGGCGTGCGGAATGTCATGCCGGGCAAACATTGCACGCGCCTGCTTTTTGGAGCGGCTGGCCTTTCTGACCTGAAGCGAGTTGTAGTTGCTGCAGCCAGCCATGTACTTCTGGCTGATCCAGCTATAGATCAGCGTCTTGAGTGATTTCACGGTTGTATATAACGCTCGCCGATCTTGTGGGTTGATTTGCTGGTCGCTGATTGGCCTGGCAGCGAACTGTTGCGACCGTATAGCATCATGCGAGCAAATATCGGTTGCGGATTTTCTACCGGTTTGATCATTTTGGTAGCGCGGGCAAGAGACATCATGGAGCTTCGGATGAATCTCCAGCGTTCTGCCCAGCTGAATGATTTGTCCAGCAGGTTGATAGGCATTGGCAAGAAAAGATTGATTTCAATGACGTGGAAGTTGCCTGCCACCAGCTCTTCATTCGAATCCGCCCGGGCGCTCATGCGGCAGATGCCAAACTCACCGATCTGTGAAAGAAAGTTTGCGAGGGTGGTTTGTGCCTCTGGAGAGAATTGTGACGTGATGTCAACGTATTGAGTGTGGTGGTTGTTCTTGCTGTTGATTGGGAACTGTTCACGCTCATTGACAGCTTCAGTCACCGTCATTACGTCATGTGTACCGTCTGTGCGATTGGCGTCGATGCTGAATATTTCATACTCACGCTTGCCCGTTGCTGCCTGTTGTACCAGGTAGCGTTGTGGTTCGTTCGAAAGGGCTGCTCTCAGGCTGATCAGTTGTTCGTAGTCGTCGACTCGATGAATGCCATGCGCATTTTGTCCCCACTCGGGTTTGAAAAATACCGGGAAAGTGCTGGGGGTCAGCGTCTCTGAGTCGATGCTCTGGGGTAATCGCCAGCGATCGGGAATCAGGGAATCAATGGACAGTTTTGAAAAAATGCCGTGTTCCGTAGAGAAATAACGGGCATTCATCTGCCAGTAGTGCCACGGAGCGGCACCAATCCGCAGACAGGAGAGTATGTAGGTTACAACCATGATGATCGTGATGTGCATTGAGACCTACCGCTAACTCCGAGATTTTTGGGAGGGCGATGCCCTCAACCCCTAATATTACCTTGTCATGTGGTGTAACTGCCACAGAATAAGCGCCTTTTAGCGTCTTGCAATGTCCTTACTCTGGACGCTTGCCGATTGCTTTTACGCCGTGCTCCGTACTGTGAGCGGGATTAAATGGGATGGTTCCCCAGATTTTGTCACCGCTTGTAGCTCCAGTAAGTAACAATTGGCTTGGACTCTAGCCTATTTTTCTCGAATAGCGAGTCACTTGAAAGCTCTTCAGGTTAAAAATTCAAGTGTCAGGGCAGGCTGATAGTCAACTCACCGCGGCGCTGAGTCAGATCGTAGTGTCGTAGGAACTCCATGCCCAGCAAGGCTGTGAAACCTTCCAGAGACGGGTTGATGTGTGCGCGAACGTTACGTTGCGTAAACGGGCCAATGGAGAGTGAGTCCAGTTGTGTGGAAAACACTTGTGCCGTGCCGTTAGCGGTCAATACGTTGAATCGACGACCTCGTTCCAGGCCTGACCGTCTGGCAACGACGTCCGACAGGCTGATGCCGGTCGCGCCAGTATCGATGAGAAAGGTAACGGGTTGATCGTTGACCAGGCCTTCCAGCTGATACTGGCCGTACCGATCAGACTTGAGCCGCAGGGTAGGGGAGGCACCATTTTGAGACGTCCATTCGGGTGCATTGTTCATTAGACGATTGTCTAGCATGCGCTGCGCGAGCAGGGTTCCACCGCCCAGTATCAGCAGCCAGAGCAGCACAATCATCCAGCCTGCGATGGTCTTACCAGAATCATGTGATGAATCGGTCTTGCTATCTGACATTAGCATCCCAAAATTGGGTAGAATTGTGGGTTTACCGCGTCAGGCACCTTCTTTAGCGACTCTGCACCTGTCTGGCGGGACTGATGGTACATATGCTTTATGTGTTCCAGCCTTGGTCCTGCCCAGTGCGAGTTGGCTTCAGACTGTTCCTAGTTGCGGACTTCAGCAAGGTAACGTCCGGGCATTATCAAACAGCCGGGCCATTAATCCCAGACCGTGAGCACCAAGATGACTGACCTTTCACACTACCGCAACATTGGCATCTTTGCCCACGTTGATGCGGGCAAGACCACTACCACAGAGCGAATCCTGAAGCTCACGGGCAAGATACACAAGACCGGTGAAGTACACGATGGTGAAGCTACCACTGACTTCATGGCTCAGGAGCAAGAGCGCGGAATAACCATCCAGTCAGCGGCGACCAGCTGCGAGTGGGACGGTCACCGATTCAACATCATCGATACTCCGGGACACGTTGACTTCACTATCGAAGTTTATCGTTCCTTGAAAGTACTCGACGGTGGTGTGGGTGTTTTCTGTGGTTCTGGCGGTGTTGAGCCCCAGTCCGAAACAAACTGGCGTTATGCGAATGAATCTGAAGTAGCACGTGTAATCTTCGTCAACAAGCTGGATCGCATGGGCGCTGATTTCTATCGCGTCGTCAAGCAGGTGAAGGACGTGCTGGCTGCTCGTCCCGTCATCATGACTCTGCCAATCGGCACAGAAGATGACTTTGTGGGCGTTGTGGATCTGCTGACCGAAAAGGCATGGATCTGGGATGACTCTGGCAATCCTGAGAGCTACACGCTCGAAGATGTGCCTGAAGACATGATCGAGATCGTCGCCAAGTACCGTGAAGAGCTGATCGAAACTGCTCTGGAAATGGACGATGAAGCTATGGAGAAGTATTTCGAAGGCGAAATACCTGACATCGCTACCATCCAGAAGTGCATCCGCAAGGGCACAATCGACCTGGTCTGGTTTCCTGCTTTCTGTGGTTCTGCGTTCAAGAACAAGGGTATGCAGCCCATGCTCGACGGTGTGGTTGCCTATCTGCCTAGCCCGACTGAAGTCAAGCCACAACCTGAAGTGGATCTGGAAGGTGTTGAAACCGGTAATTTCGCGATTGTTGATCCCGACAGGCCTTTGCGTGCACTGGCGTTCAAGATCATGGATGACCGATATGGCGCTCTGACATTCATTCGCATCTACTCAGGCAGAATTGCGAAGGGTGATACGGTTCTCAATACTTTTACGGGTAAGACAGAACGAATCGGTCGTATCGTTGAAATGAACGCTGAAGACCGTATCGAGCTGGATTCTGCACAAGCGGGCGATATCGTCGCTGTATTGGGCATGAAGAACGTTCAGACAGGTCATACACTGGCCGATCCGAAGCATCCTGCCACACTTGAGCCTATGGTTTTCCCTGATCCGGTCATCTCGATTGCCGTATCACCGAAAGACAAGGCGGGTAGTGAGAAACTGGGTGTTGCCATTGGCAAGATGGTTGCCGAGGATCCTTCTTTCCGCGTCATGACTGACGAAGAAAGTGGTGAGACGATTCTGATGGGCATGGGTGAATTGCACCTGGACATCAAGATCGACATTCTCAAGCGTACTCACGGTGTTGAAGTTCAAGTGGGCAAGCCTCAGGTGGCTTACCGCGAGACAATTACACAGAAGATCGAAGATACTTACACTCACAAGAAGCAGTCTGGTGGTTCTGGCCAATACGGTCGTATCGACTACACCATCGAGCCGGGTGAGCCAGGTACTGGTTTTGAATTCGAATCCAAGGTTACAGGTGGCAACGTGCCACGTGAATACTGGCCAGCGGTCGAGAAAGGCTTCAAGCTGTCCATGCACGAAGGTGTATTGGCGGGTTATCCATTACTCGACTTCCGCGTCGTTCTGACCGATGGTGCCTTCCACGCAGTCGATTCAAGTGCGCTGGCATTTGAAATTGCTGCCAAAGGTGCTTACCGTCAGTCTATTCAGAAGGCAGGTCCTCAGATCATCGAGCCGGTCATGAAGGTAGACGTGTTCACACCAGATGATCACGTGGGTGATGTAATCGGTGACCTTAACCGTCGTCGTGGCATGATCAAGTCACAAGAGCCAGGTGCTACCGGTGTTCGCATCAAGGCAGACGTACCTTTGTCAGAGATGTTTGGCTACATTGGTGACCTGCGTACCATGACTTCTGGTCGTGGTCAGTTCTCCATGGAGTTCAGCCACTACAACCCTTGTCCGAAGAACGTTGCGGACGTGGTTATCAAGGAAGCTCAGGAACGCAAGGCTGCGAAGTAATCAGTCTCTGTTAGTCCGGTAGTTTCAAAAAAGGCGCTCTGTAAAGAGCGCCTTTTTTTTGTCTTTCATTTCCCGATTGTTTTGAACTTGCCTGTTCGCAGGCTTCCAGAAACGAACCGTTAGAAGTCGATGATCGAGGCTTGCAGGGCCTTGGCGACTGCGTGCAGGCGATTGGCCGCATTAAGCTTGCGAGTGGCATTGCGCAAGTGATAGATAATGGTGCTCTCGGTGACGCCCAGTATCTGGCTGATCTCCCACGAAGTCTTGCCTTTGGATGCCCATTCCAGGCATTCACGCTCTCGTGCACTGATCTGTCCATCACCGGTTTGATGACAGTTAGCGCTGTTATTACGATCCCGGACGCTATTGCGCGGGATTATTGTTGGCATTGCCCAGTCTGTGCCTTGTTCATCAGCAGGTTTGGCAAGCATGTTGTTGATCATGTTCATGACTCGCTGGGCGGCATGCTCGCCAATACGTGCCAATGGCTGTCGTATTGTGCTGAGAGTCGGTCGGGTGTGAGCGGCGGCGCACAGATCACCACAACCCAGGATCGACATGTCGTGTGGCATGCGAACACCGTTCTGCTGGCAGGTGCTGAAAGCGCCCATGGCCATTCTGTCGTTCTGCAGAAAAACGGCAGTGGGCGGGTGCTTTGAATTCAGCAGAATGTTCATTGCGTTGGCACCGCCTTCTTCATCAAGAGTTGCTTCCAGCGTTTGCATCTCAATGTCACCGCTGCGCTGGCTGGCTACCGTCTGCATGAATCCTTCGAGCGTATGTTGCACGCTGTAGCGATATGTAGGTCCCGATACCATGGCGATGCGACGATGCCCCTTGGTAATCAGATGTGCTGCTGCCAGTGTGCCTAGCTGGGTATTGTTGAGATTGGCGTGTACAACGTTCTTGCGGGTGCTGATCAGACGAGCCAATTGGTCATTGCTGAGGCAGTCAGAGTGCATGATTATGCCGTCGCAGTGGCTGCGTGCCAGGACTTCCCACGCCGTTTGCTCATCACGCGCGCTGCGACCGGCAGCAACCACAATGGTCTCGAAACCATTGGATTCCAGTCGCGCAACGGCTGCATCGACTAACGGCAACAAGCTGGCGGAGCCCGTCAATTCGATCATCAGGCCGACACGAGGGGCGGTCGTTTCAAGCAGGGCACTTGCCATTGTCAGCTCAACTGTCGGTTGTCGTTACGTCGGAATCGCTCGGTGAGTACATCATTAATCAGCTTTATTATCAGCTTTTTTCCACTGGACCCTTTCGCGCAGGGTGTCTGTCTGTGTTAGTGCGTGTAGGATAACGCCTTTACTCTGCTCATTGCTCGGAACCATGCTCGACTCGAATCAAAACAATGCGTACAACAATGCCTTGCTACCTGACACCACGGTCTCTGTAAGAGAAACCTTTGGTCTGGATGTGGATCTCATGGTACCGGCCTATTCGGCACATTCAGAGCGGGTGCCAGACATCGATCCGACCTATCTGTTTGATTTTCGCACAACCATGGCCATACTTTCAGGCTTTGCGAATGATTGGAGGGTTTTGATTTCCGGATTCCATGGCACCGGTAAATCCACGCATATAGAGCAGGTAGCAGCTCGGCTCAACTGGCCCTGTTTGCGAATCAATCTGGATAGCCATGTCAGTCGAATTGATCTGATCGGCAAAGATGCAATCGTGCTGCGTGAAGGCAAGCAGGTTACCGAGTTTCAGGAGGGTATTCTGCCTTGGGCCTATCAGCGTAATGTGGCTCTGGTCTTCGATGAATATGATGCTGGGCGCCCTGACGTCATGTTCGTTATCCAGCGTGTGCTTGAATCAGCGGGACAATTAACGCTGCTGGATCAAAGTCGCGTTATTCGGCCTCATCCAGCATTCCGTTTCTTTGCTACGGCCAACACGGTGGGCTTGGGTGATACCACAGGTCTTTACCACGGCACTCAGCAAATCAACCAGGCACAGATGGATCGTTGGTCGGTTACTACCATTCTCAATTACCTGCCTGCTGATAAGGAAGCTGCAGTCGTTCTGGGTAAAGCACCGCACCTGGATAACGAGGCGGGGAAAAAGCTGATCGCTCAAATGGTTGCGCTGGCTGGGCTGACGCGCAATGCCTTTCGGAATGGCGACCTGGCAACAGTCATGAGTCCTCGTACGGTCATTACCTGGACACAGAATCTGACTTTCTTCAAGGATGTCGGTTTATCGCTGGAGCTGGCGTTTGTGAACAAATGCGATCCGGCCGAGCGAGCCTTGTTGGGTGAGCTTTATCAACGGGTCTTTGGTGAGGAGCTTCCGGACATTGGCGTCTGACGATCGTACAAAAGGGCAGCCTCATTTGCATCCACACAAGATAGGTGAAGTGCAAGCGGTCGGCGCTACGGAATCCGGTGCCGGTGTGCACGTCGGTGAAGGCATCAATGCGCCTCAAGGTGGCAATGCTGCGGGCATGCCTGCAGCATTCAGGCAGTCTACGGGAGCTTGCGCGCGCGCCATAGCTCGAGACAGGTCCATTGATATCACCTTCGACGAAAATGCAGAAGATGTCGAAGGCATGGTCTTGCCGGGTATTCCCGATGATGCAACGGCGCTGGAGCGGCTTCAAACCCGTGGCCGCAGTGACGCTATCGCTTTGTACAAGCAGTATCATGATGCACGTACTCATGCGCGCTATCAGCCACAAACAGACACATCGCAACGTTTGCATGCAATGGCGGAGCAGACTCGGGTTGAGTTGCTTGGCGCAAATCTTTACGAAGGTGTAGGGCGTAATCTGGACGCAGCTCTGGACGGTCGCTACCGGTTATTACTGGATACGATTCGTAAACCGGTCATCAATCTGGGAGAGGTCGGGGAGCCACGGCTGGGAATTGAACATGCACTTACCTTGTACTTGCGTGAACAATTGAGTGATCGCCCGCTGAGTCCTGCTGCTGATGAAGTGCTGTCGGATTGGCGTGAGTGGCTGAAAAGCGATGTTTCCAGTAAGTTCAAACCGGCAGATTTCAATCTCGATGACCAGGCTGGTTTTGCCAGAGCACTGGGCAAACTGCTTCGATCTCTGGAACTCGAAGACGGTGAGCCGAGCGATAATCCTGATGAGTTCGATGACGAGGATCAAGCGCAGGACGAGTCACAGACGCCGCAGGACGATTCTGAAAGCAGTGAGTCGGATAGTACGGACTCGCAAGATGAGGCTGACTCGGATGCTCAGGAAGAAGATGGCAATGCCGAGGATGGCAGTGAGAGTGTCGAGCCCGATGATGACATCCCTGAGCGTAGTTCAGAGCAGCCTGGAAGTGAATGGCAGACGACGACGGGCGACGGGACTCGTCGTTCGGAAAATGATTATCACGTGTACACACGTGAGTACGATGAAGTCATTCGGCCTCTGGATCTGTGTGATGCTGAGGAGCTGACTCGTCTGCGGCAGACGCTCGATAGCCATATTGGTGACCTTCAGCGATCTGTCGGTCGATTCGCCAATCGCTTGCAACGCGTCTTGATGGCGCAGCAGCGACGCTCCTGGGAATTCGATCTGGAAGAAGGGCAGTTGGATACCTCACGCCTGACTCGAGTGCTTACCGACCCTTTGATGCCATTGACCTTCAAGCAGGAATCGGAAACGCCCTTCCGCGATACCGTGGTGACGCTGTTGCTCGACAACTCCGGCTCCATGCATGGTCGCTCGATTCGGGTGGCTGCCGTCTGCGCCGATATCCTTTCAGCAACGCTGGAGCGTTGTGGTGTGCGTATTGAAATTCTGGGCTTCACAACCGGCGCATGGAAAGGTGGCAAGTCGCGCGAAAAGTGGGTGGCCGCAGGTTATCCACCGAACCCTGGTCGGCTGAACGATCTGCGGCACATCATCTACAAGGCTGCAGATACACCCTGGCGTCAGTCAAGGCGTAATCTGGGACTGATGATGCGCAAGGGGCTGCTCAAGGAAAATATCGATGGTGAGGCACTGCAATGGGCGCATGGTCGATTGCTGCAACGTACCGAGCAACGGCGCATTCTGATGATGATCTCTGACGGCGCTCCTATTGACGATTCGACTCTGTCTACCAATCCGGGACGCTTTCTGGAAAAACATCTGCGACACGTCATTTCGCAGATAGAGCGTCAAGGAGAGGTGGAGCTGGTGGCAATCGGTATCGGCCACGATGTTCGTCAATACTATTCCCGAGCCACCACGATCCATGATGTGACGCAGCTGGCCGATGTCATGACAAGTCAGCTGGTCGAGCTGTTTTCAGCCAGCCATGATCGACAGCCTCGTTGAAGATCGCATTGGCCATATCCCATAGGGTATCCGAGCCTTTGCCTATCTGTGCTGTTCTGGAGGTTACCTGGTCCAGAGACACCTCGTAATCCTTCCAGGTGCCGCCCTCGGTCAGGGCATTGAGCAGCACGGGCTGCAGTCTGTCCAATGCCTTTGCGAAGCGGGCATCGGCAGACTGGGCTGCCTCAAATTCGTCCCAGCACTGACGTAGCAGCAGAGACTGATCATCGGGTAACAGGCCGAACAGGCGAGTGGCCGCAGCCTGTTCGTTAGCCTCTTGCTCCGGGTTCTGTTGGCCGTGCAGGGGAGTGTCGCCGGCATCCACTTCCACGATGTCGTGCACCATCAGCATGAAAATAACGCGCTCTATATCGACAGCTTCGTTGGCGTGTTCGGCCAGAATACGAGCGAACATCGTCAGGTGCCAGCTGTGCTCAGCACTGTTCTCACGTCGCTCGTTGGAAGCTATATGACTGGCCCGGTAGACAGATTTCAAGGCATCGATTGCGACGAGAAATTCTATCTGTGACTTCAGGCGTGGAGCCAGTTTTTCCGACCAGGCAGGCAAATTCGTGGCAGTCATCGCAAGCGGTGTTAATGGGTTGACCCAGACAATAACGGATAGTGCCACGCTCGTGTCAGGTCCGAGTAGGTAAATTTATTATTGCAAAGGCGTTATTAAAAATTTGACCAATTGGAAAAAAATTGCTTTAATCGAAGATATTCCGTGATCGCCTGTCTGGCGAAATACACGGTGACAGAGTCTGTGGAGGAGTCCTTAACGATGGTGTCCAGTAATCACGAACTGTTGCAGCAAGACCTGCATCCGCCCTTGTCACGGCATGAGGCGACGGTCGAATCTGATCGGTGCTACTTCTGTTATGACGCGCCTTGTGTCACTGCCTGTCCCACGGGTATCGACATCCCGCTCTTTATCCGGCAGATAAGTACGGACAATGTCTCAGGCTCGGCACGTACTATTTTCAATGAAAATATTCTGGGCGGTATGTGCGCCCGGGTATGTCCCACAGAAACATTGTGTGAACAGGCCTGTGTTCGCAATACAGCCGAAGATAACCCGGTTCGTATCGGTGAATTGCAGCGTTACTCCACCGACCACCTGATGGAGACCGGTCAGCAACCGTTCACTCCAGCTGCCAGTACCGGGCGCAAGGTTGCAGTTGTGGGGGCCGGTCCTGCAGGTCTTGCCTGTGCGCACAGGCTTGCATTATACGGACATGCGGTTGATATTCTGGAGGCTCGTCCCAAGCCCGGTGGGCTTGATGAGTACGGCATAGCAGCCTATAAAACAGTCGATGACTTTGCACAACGTGAAGTTAGCTACATCCTGTCCATCGGAGGTATTGACGTGCTGCATGGCAAGGCGTTGGGAGAAGACTTCACCATGGATGAGCTCAAGCGCGATTACGATGCTGTGTTTCTTGGTATGGGGCTTGGGGCTGTTAATCAGCTGGGTATCGAAGGTGAAGAGCTTGATGGCGTTGATGATGCGATCGATTTCATCGAGGAACTGCGTCAGGCAGATGACCTTTCAACGCTTGAAGTTGGCGCTGCGACTATCGTGATTGGTGGTGGTATGACAGCCATTGATGCCGCAGTACAAAACAAAATGCTGGGTTGTGAGGAGGTCACGCTAGCCTATCGCCGTGGTGTTGAATTCATGAATGCCAGTCCCTTTGAACAGGATCTGGCCAAGGTCAATGGTGTGGTTGTTCGCAACTGGTTGCAGCCCTTGCGTGTGATTGGTGAGAACGGCCGGGTCAGTGGTGTGGAGTTCGCTCGCACGGCTGTAGAGGATGGTCGCTTTGGAGTAACCGGAGAGACACTGATTTTGCCGTGCGACAGAGTGCTCAAGGCTATCGGTCAGAAGTTTGATGACAGTATTAATAGTGCAAGTGGTGAAGCGACAGTGGTGTTTGAAAAAGGTCGAATCGTGGTTGATGCAGATCGCCGAACCTCGGACGAAAAAGTCTGGGCGGGTGGTGATTGCGTCGTCGGCGGTGAAGACTTGACCGTCGCGGCTGTGCAGGACGGCAAGCTTGCCGCCGAATCCATTCATTCAATGCTGGCAAAGGGGTAGGCACATGGCTGATCTGAGCAGCAATTTTCTGGGTATTAAATCACCTAACCCTTTCTGGTTGGCGTCCGCGCCACCGACGGACAAGGAATATAACGTCGTTCGGGCATTTGAAGCGGGCTGGGGAGGGGTTGTCTGGAAGACGCTGGGCGAAGACCCCAGTGTGGTTAATGTCAACGGGCCACGCTATGGCGCCATGTACTCCAGCGATCGAACGCTGGTCGGATTCAATAATATAGAATTGATTTCCGATCGCCCGCTACAGATAAACCTGGATGAAATAAAGCGGGTCAAGCGTGACTGGCCCGATCGTGCTGTTGTGGTATCCCTGATGGTGCCTTGTGAGGAGCAGAGCTGGAAGGATATTCTGAGCAAGGTCGAGGACACGGGTGCAGATGGCATCGAATTGAACTTCGGATGTCCGCACGGCATGTCGGAACGAGGCATGGGTGCGGCTGTCGGTCAGGTGCCTGAGTATATTCAGATGGTGACCGAATGGTGCAAGCAGAATACCCAGATGCCGGTTATCGTCAAGTTGACGCCAAATATCACGGATATCAAAGCGCCAGCAACGGCTGCAGTGAATGGCGGTGCAGATGCCGTATCTCTGATTAATACCATCAACTCCATCATCAGCGTTGATCTGGATACCATGTCGCCCAACCCTTCCATTGATGGCTGGGGATCACATGGTGGTTACTGCGGTCCTGCCGTCAAGCCAATCGCGCTGAACATGGTCGCTGAAATCGCGCGTAATCAGGCAACGGCAGGTATTCCCATATCGGGTATTGGTGGAATTACAACCTGGCGTGATGCTGCTGAATTCATGGCACTGGGGGCTGGTAATGTTCAGGTATGTACCGCAGCGATGACTTATGGCTTTCGTATCATCGAAGAGTTGACACAAGGTCTGTCAGATTGGATGGATACCAGCGGTTACAAGAGCCTCGACGATTTTGTCGGCAAGGCGACGCCGAATGTGAAGGATTGGCAACAGTTGAATCTCAACTACATCGCAAAGGCAGTCATTGATCAGGACCTTTGTATCCAGTGTGGTCGTTGTCATGTGGTGTGTGAAGATACCTCGCATCAAGCCATTACCTCAATGGTGGATGGCAAGCGACATTTCGAGGTGATCAATGAAGAGTGTGTCGGCTGTAACCTGTGTGTCAGTGTTTGTCCGGTTGATCAGTGCATCAGCATGGAGCAGGTGACCGAAGGGGTCGATGTCCGAACAGACAAGCCAATCTTGAGCGAATATGCCAACTGGACGACTCACCCCAATAACCCTTCTGCCCAGCGTTGATGTTTTTCGGTTAAGGACAGGCTAGCCATGGCTGGACTGGATGAGGGCAGGCTGACAAGTCGTATCTGTCGGCCCTGCCTTTGTTGCTCGTCCAGTACCGACTGGCAGTGTCGGACAAGCAGTTTCTCTGCACTCTTGCCGTTGCAGGCAATGCAGCTAAGGGCTGGATGGTTCTGGATGTAATCACCGATATCGTTAGCCTGTTCGCTACTGCGAACGATACGGCTGTCGAGGCTGCCAGGTCTTTCGCAACTGGCCAGAACATCCCAAAGTGCATAGCCGCCTTGCACCAGAAGAGAGCAACGCTGCGAGTAGTCCAGTGCATGGGCCGAGATATAGCTGAGTTCTGATACTTTCAGAATAGCGAGCATGATCGGCCAGAATGCATTGCGTGGATGGGCGTAATACTGGTGAGCTACGAGTGAGGCCTGTCCGGGCATTGTTCCCAGAACCAGGGTGTGTGCGGTAGAGCTTGACAGAGGGGAGAATGAGTGTGAAGCCATCATGATAATCAGCATTGCCAGTGTGTTGTTACAGGCCTGGACCAGTAAGCTGGTTGTTCAGGGTGTCAGGCCGCGCATCAGAATCATCTTCAGTGTGCGTTCTGCATCGGTGTACAGATCCTCTTGTGACTGATCATTCAAGGCCTGAATCTGCGGGTCAAAGTCCGCATAGTGCTGTGTGGTGGACCAGATCAGAAATATCAGATGCAAAGGCGATACCGGGATAAGTTTGCCGTCATCAATCCATGCTTGTATTATTGCGCACTTGGCATCGACCAGGGTCTTCAACTCGTTGTCGAGAAAGGGGCGTATGACGGGTGCACCCTGCAGTATTTCATTGGCAAAAAGCCGGGAGGCGTAGGGGGCGTCGCGTGACAGATGCAGCTTCTGGCGTGCATATTTCCACAGCTCTTCGATAGGGTCCCCATCCGGATCCAGACTCTCCAGTGGGTCGAGCCAGACTGTGAGTGTGCGTGCCAGAACAGCGGCGTAGATATCTTCCTTTTTCTTGAAGTAGTACAGCACATTGGCTTTTGACATGCCTGCTGTTAGTGCAATCTGGTCAACGGTGGAGCCACGATAACCATTGGTAGAAAAGACATCCAGAGCGGCACGCACGATACGCGCCTCGTTCTGTATCTGGATGCGTGTTCGTTTCCGGGAAGAGTCCGATGTGGAGTCCCGTTTATTGTTGAGACTGATCCGATTGTTTGTCAAAGAGGTTGCGCAAATTGTTGACCAAGTGGTCAAGATACGATAGCGTGCGTGCAACCACAAGTAAAACTAGTGTAATCGAGAGTGCAACCATGATACCGAACCTGATAGGTGGGCAACGTGTAGAGACCAGCAGTGGTCACTCCCAGCCGGTTTATAATCCTGCTACTGGTGAAGTTATCGATCAGCTTGGCCTGAGTACGGCCGAGGAAGTTGCAGCTGCCGTGGAAGTTGCCGCAGAAGCATTTCCGGCCTGGGCTGCGACACCACCGCTCAAGCGTGCGGCTATCATGTTCCGCTTCAATGAGTTGCTGATAAAGCATGCCGATGACGTGGCTCGGGAAATTACTCGTGAACATGGAAAAACACACGACGATGCCCTGGGTGAAGTTCAGCGTGGTCGGGAAGTCGTGGAGTTTGTGTGTGGTATTCCACATTTGCTCAAGGGGGAGTTCTCCCGCAATGTCGGTCCTAATATCGATTGCTGGTCTGATCGCCAGGCGCTGGGTGTCTGTGCCGGCATTACGCCATTCAATTTTCCGGCGATGGTGCCCTTGTGGATGTATCCGGTCGCCATTGCCTGTGGCAATACCTTTGTCCTGAAGCCATCCGAGAGAGATCCCTCGGCGGTGATGATGGTTGCCGACCTGTTGCATCAGGCAGGCCTGCCACCGGGCGTGCTCAACGTGGTTCAGGGCGGCAAGGAAACTGTCGACGCTTTGCTGGATCATCCCAAGGTGCAGGCCATCAGTTTTGTCGGCTCGACCCCGATCGCCGAATATGTCTATAACCGTGGCACTCAGGCCGGTAAACGGGTACAGGCGCTCGGCGGTGCGAAGAATCATATGGTGATCATGCCGGATGCCGACATGGATCAAGCGGTGGATGCGCTGATGGGAGCCGGGTTCGGATCTGCTGGCGAACGCTGCATGGCCATCTCGGTTGCAGTGCCGGTTGGTGAAGAGACGGCTGACCGATTGGTCGCTGCTCTGCGACCACGGGTGGAAGCGTTGCGTATCGGACCTGGAGACGATCCTGATACGGAGATGGGGCCCGTCATTACGGCAGCTGCCAAGGAGAAGATAACCGGACTGATCGATTCAGGCGTGGATGCTGGCGCAGAACTGGTTGTCGATGGTCGCAATATTTCCTTGCAGGGCTATGAAAACGGCTATTTCGTCGGTGGTTCCCTGTTTGACAAGGTAACCACGGACATGCAGATTTATAAGGAAGAGATCTTCGGACCAGTTCTGGCGGTGGTGCGAGCCAAGCATTACGAGGAGGCGGTCAAGATGATCAACGACCACGAATACGGAAACGGCACGGCAATCTTTACACGTGACGGTGATGCGGCCCGGTCATTTACTGACAGCATTCAGGTGGGCATGGTGGGTGTGAATGTGCCCATTCCTGTGCCGGTTGCCTACCACAGCTTTGGTGGCTGGAAACGATCGCTGTTTGGCGATCATTCCATCTATGGGCCTGAAGGTGTGCACTTCTATACTCGCCTTAAAACCGTGACCAGCCGTTGGCCCACAGGGATCAAATCCGGAGCCGTATTTACTTTCCCTACCTGATTACAGGGCAGGGGATCAAGCAGCGAAATTTTCAACAGCAACATTATTCATTCAGCAAAAGGGCAGATCATGGCGATTACGAGCAATATGCGCATCAACGGCGAACGCTTGTGGGATTCACTGATGGAAATGGCTCAAATCGGGCCGGGTATTGCTGGTGGTAATAATCGCCAGACGCTGACGGATGAAGATGCAGAAGGCCGTCGCCTGTTCGAGCGCTGGTGCACTGAGGCAGGTCTGAGCATGGGCCTGGACAAGATGGGCACCATGTTCGCTCGGCGCGAGGGTACGGATCCGGATGCCTTGCCGGTCTATGTTGGCAGTCATCTGGACACACAGCCTACCGGCGGCAAATACGACGGTGTTCTGGGTGTCCTGGGTGCTCTGGAAATCATGCGCCAGCTCAATGACTTGAACATCAAGACCAAGCATCCGATCGTTGTCGTCAATTTCACCAACGAGGAGGGCACCCGCTTTGCTCCGGCCATGGTGGCCAGTGGTGTTTTTGCAGGTGTTCATACACTTGACTGGGCTTATGATCGGGAGGATGCCGAGGGTGTGCGGCTCGGTGATGAACTCAAGCGAGTCGGTTATCTTGGGGATGAAGAAGTGGGAGCTCGCAAGATGCACGCTTTCTTCGAGCTGCATATCGAACAGGGACCGATTCTTGAAAAAGAGAATCTGGATATCGGCGTCGTTACCCATGGACAAGGCTTGAAGTGGCTTGAAACAACACTGATCGGCAAGGAGAGCCATACCGGTTCCACGCCGATGCCTATGCGTGTCAATGCAGGGTTGGGTATGGCACGCATGACTGAGCTGGTCAACGAGATAGCCTTGAGTCACGCACCTGATGCTGTCGGTGCCATCGGTCAGTGCAATGTCTATCCTAATTCGCGCAATATCATTCCCGGTAAGGTGGTTTTTACCGTTGATTTTCGGCATCCGGATAAAGCCGTGATTGCCGACATGGAAGAGCGTTACCGGGCGGGTGCGAAAAAAATAGCCGACAAGATAGGTCTGGGCATGGATATCGAGGAGGTCGGTGGTTTCGATCCTGTGGAGTTTGATGCCGATTGTGTCAGTGCGGTGCGTAATGCAGCCGAGCGTCTGGGCTACAGCCACCGTAACCTGGTATCAGGCGCTGGTCATGATGCCTGCTGGATCAACCGCGTGGCCCCTACGGCCATGGTGATGTGTCCTTGCGTCGACGGTCTTTCACATAATGAGGCCGAAGAAATTTCTCTGGAATGGGCTGCCGCAGGAGCCAATGTTCTGTTTCACGCAGTCGTTGAAACCGCTGGCATTGTGGACTGAACCACGCAAGCCCTTAACAAATACGAACCCTTAGTAGAGACTACAGCTTAGGAGCCAGACAGCAACATGAGCAAGGTGATCAAAGGCGGCACAGTTGTTACCGCCGACCGAAGCTACACGGCAGACGTCAAGATAGAAAACGGTGTCATCACGCAGATTGGGGACAACCTGTCTGGTGATGAAATTCTGGATGCTACCGGTTGCTATGTCATGCCCGGTGGGATCGATCCGCATACTCATCTGGAAATGCCGTTCATGGGCACCTATTCAACGGATGATTTTGAATCAGGTACCCGAGCTGCATTATCAGGTGGAACCACAACGGTTGTTGATTTCTGTCTGCCGGCCCCGGGCCAGTCATTGCTGGAAGCTCGGCAGATGTGGGACAACAAGACCGTCAAGGCTTCCTGCGATTTTTCCTTTCATATGGCGATCACCTGGTGGGACAAGCAGGTGTTCGAAGAAATGGCAGCGGTGGTGGACAGTGGTATTAACACGTTCAAGCATTTCATGGCCTACAAGGGGGCTTTGATGGTCAACGATGAAGAGATGTACTCATCGTTCCAGCGTTGTTCTGCTCTGGGTGCCATGCCATTGGTGCATGCCGAAAACGGTGATGTCGTTGCCCAGTTGCAGGCCAGTCTTCTGGCGGAAGGCAACACAGGTCCCGAGGCACATGCCTATTCGCGTCCTCCTCAGGTCGAGGGTGAAGCGGTTAATCGTGCAGTCATGATTGCCGACATGGCAGGCGTACCTCTGTACGTGGTGCACGTCTCCTGCGAGGAGGCACATGAGGCCATCCGGCGCGCACGCCAAGCGGGCAAACGAGTCTATGGGGAACCGCTGGTACAGCATCTGACACTGGACGATTCGGAGTATGCAAACGCTGATTGGGACCATGCGGCCAGACGCGTCATGTCGCCACCGTTTCGCAGTTCCGTGCATCAGGACTCTCTGTGGGCAGGTCTGGCATCAGGTAGTTTGCAGGTGGTGGCCACGGATCATTGTGCCTTCACAACAGAGCAGAAGCGCCTGGGTCTGGGTGACTTTACTCAGATTCCCAATGGCACCGGAGGGCTGGAAGACAGATTGCCGGTCTTGTGGTCGCGTGGTGTCAACACCGGGCGTCTGACGATGAACGAATTTGTCGCAGTTACCTCGACCAATATTGCCAAGATACTGAATATGTATCCTAAGAAAGGCGCCATTCTGGAAGGTGCGGATGCCGATATCGTGGTCTGGGATCCGGAGCGGCAGAAGACAATTCGTGCCGCCTCGCAGCAGTCTGCCATTGATTACAACGTCTTCGAGGGTTTCGAACTCAAGGGGCTGCCGCGTTTCACTTTGACTCGTGGTCAGTGTGTCGTGACTGAAGACAAAGTGGAAACCGAAGAGGGACATGGCAAGTTTGTACCACGCAAGGCCTATCCGGCTGTCAATCGCGCCCTGTCGCAGTGGAAGGAATTAACCGCACCACACCCGGTCAAACGTGATCCTTCAAAGATGCCTGCTGGTGTTTGATCTTGGTAGAGTTCCGAGCCGGTGCACGGACCCGAGTTCACGGTCATGACTGAAGCTGCCAAAGTCATAGAAATCGACAAACTGTCGCTGGTTTTTCCCACCAGCGATGGTGATGTCCAGGCGTTGCAGGACATTGATCTGACAATCAATCAGGGTGACTTCGTCTCCTTCATCGGACCTTCCGGTTGCGGCAAGACAACGCTGCTGAGGGTCATTGCCAACCTTGAGCAGGCAACTGCCGGTTCAATCGAGGTTAATGGCATGTCGCCGGAAGAGGCACGGCTGGCAAGAGCCTATGGGTATGTGTTTCAAGCCGCCTCGTTGTATCCCTGGCGAACCATTGCCAGCAATATTGCCTTGCCGCTGGAAATAATGGGGCTGAAGGGCGATGCCATTCGAGCGCGTGTCGAGAAAAACCTGGAGTTGGTCGATCTTGCAGGTTTTGGCAAAAAATACCCCTGGCAGCTTTCAGGTGGCATGCAGCAACGAGCATCGATAGCCCGTGCGCTGGCGGTTGAGCCTGATCTGTTATTGATGGATGAACCTTTTGGTGCGCTGGATGAAATTGTGCGAGATCATCTCAACGAGCAATTACTGAAACTCTGGGCAAAGACCAACAAGACAGTTGTCTTTGTCACGCACTCCATTCCCGAAGCCGTCTTCCTCTCCAGCCACATCGTGGTGATGTCACCACGCCCCGGCAGAATCCATGAGATTATCGAGAGCAACCTGCCTGCAGAGCGTGATCTGTCGATTCGTGAAACTCCCGAGTTTCTGCAGCTGGCTCACCGGGTGCGTGATGGACTTCGGGCTGGTCACAGCTACGATGAGGTCGTCTGAATGGGATCCAGAGTCGGGACCGCCTTGTTTCCGGTCACAGTTGTTACGCTGGCCATCATTTTACTCTGGTACGTCGGGGCCGCATCGCTGAATCTGGCCTGGGAAAAAAGTGTTGCCGGGCGGGCAGGGACCACCCCATCCTTCATCAGCATGGTGCAGAACACCATGCATCAGGAACGTCCGGTACTACCGGCACCGCATCAGGTGGTGAGCGAAATTATCGACACCACCTTCAAGAAGAAAATCACCTCCAAACGCTCGCTGGTCTACCATGCCGGTATCACGCTGTCCTCTTCCATGCTGGGTTTTGCCATGGGCACATTGCTGGGGATTCTGCTGGCAGTGGCCATTGTCTATAACGAGGCGTTGAACAAGAGCCTGCTGCCGTGGATCATCGCCTCGCAAACGATTCCAATTCTGGCAATTGCGCCGATGATCATCGTGGTGCTTAATGCTGTCGGTGTGCAAGGCCTGCTTCCGAAAGCCTTCATATCAATGTATCTGAGTTTCTTCCCGGTGGCGGTGGGTATGGTCAAGGGACTGAACTCACCCGACAGTAGTTATCTGGACCTGATGCGAACCTACAACGCATCGAGCTTGCAGACTTTCTTCAAGTTGCGTCTGCCAACTTCCCTGCCATACCTGTTCACCAGTATGAAGATTGCTGTTGCCATCTCACTGGTTGGTGCCATTGTGGCCGAGCTACCCACGGGGGCCGTTGCTGGCCTCGGTGCGCGTCTGCTGGCGGGTTCCTATTACGGTCAGACAGTACAGATCTGGTCCGCGCTGGTTGTGGCCTCAATACTGGCAGCCACCCTTGTCGTGCTGATCGGCTGGTTGGGCGACTGGGTCAATCGTCGCATGGGGTTGGTTCGTGGATAAGGTCTCTGACAAGATGAGTCGTCCTCAATCACTAACCGGCAAGCCGGTTTTCCCTTATCGGGTCATGGAACGCATTCTGCTGACCGGGGCCGGCGGACTGGCTGTCGGCAGCTTGCTGCTGCAGGGACAGATCTTGTCCGGGCTGGGCATGGCATTGGTGTCATTACTGGCTTTTCGAGTGCTGACAAGGTCCAGACTGATGGCCGCCTTGCTTGTCGGTGGCGTATCGACGGTTGTCGCCTGGTCTTTGATCAGTCAGGTGGATCAGCCAGAGATGGTCAGCGCAGGATTCTGGTGTCAGGTGGTCGCCGCCTGGTTACTGGCATGGGCCTGCGTTGAGCAGTTGTCCAGTATTCATACATTGTCATCACTGTACCGCAGCATACTCGGGGTGATCATACCGGTGCTGTTTGGCGTGTGGCTGCTGATTTTATGGGAACTGCTGACTCGGGGGCTGGATGTGCCACAGGTTCTATTGCCCTCGCCAAGTCAGATAGGCGAGCGTCTGATGAACTCCACCAGCATACTCTGGGCAGATTTCAAGCAGACCTTTCTGAAAGCGGTATTGATCGGCTATGCCGTAGGTTGTGGGGCTGGTTTTGTGGTGGCGGTATTGATAGATCGATCACCGTTCCTGCAACGTGGTCTGCTGCCCATTGGCAATCTGGTTTCCGCCTTGCCGATCGTGGGTGTCGCACCAATCATGGTGATGTGGTTTGGATTCGATTGGCCTTCAAAGGCAGCTGTGGTGATCATCATGACTTTCTTTCCCATGCTGGTGAATACGGTTGCCGGGCTGGCTGCAGCTCAACCCATGCAGCATGATCTGATGAAAACCTATGCGGCCAGCTATTGGCAAAGCCTGTTCAAGCTTCGCATACCTGAAGCTTTGCCCTTCCTGTTCAACGCCTTGAAGATCAATTCCACGCTGGCCATGATCGGCGCCATTGTGGCCGAGTTCTTTGGTACGCCAACCGTGGGCATGGGCTTTCGCATTTCCACCGAAGTCGGGCGCATGAATGTCGATATGGTCTGGGCTGAAATCGCCGTGGCAGCGCTGGCAGGATCCATGTTCTATGGCCTTATTGCTTTACTGGAAAGAATGTTCACGTTCTGGCATCCATCTGTTCGCAGTTAATTCACACGTCTGCTTGGCTGGCGTGTATTGCGCAAGAGATGTCTGTCTGAGCAAGCTGTACCAACTTGTACCAACCGAGGATAGAAGCTAGCATGAAAAGGTTAAAACACTGTACGGCGCTGACTGTATTGGCGGCTGCATTGCTGGGCGCATCAGCGCAGGCAAGTGCGGCAGATAATGTTGCTCTGCAGCTCAAGTGGGTGACTCAAGGCCAGTTTGCAGGCTACTACGTTGCCCAGGACAAGGGCTTTTATGACGAGGCAGATCTGAACGTCACGATCAAGCCGGGTGGTCCCGATATCGCACCTCCGCAGGTCATTGTCGGTGGTGGCGCCGATGTTATTGTCGACTGGATGCCATCAGCACTGGCCAGCAGGGAAAAGGGTGTGCCGTTGGTGAACATTGCTCAGCCGTTCAAACGCTCGGGCATGATGCTGGTCTGCCTCAAAGAGAGTGGCATAACTTCGCCCGAGGATTTCAAGGGACGCACACTGGGCGTCTGGTTCTTTGGTAACGAGTACCCGTTTCTGAGCTGGATGTCGGCACTGGGTATCTCGACTGAAGGTGGGGACGAGGGAGTCACAGTCCTGAAGCAGGGTTTCAATGTCGATCCTCTTCTGCAGAAGCAGGCTGACTGCATTTCAACCATGACCTATAACGAGTATTGGCAGGTGATTGATGCCGGTATCACAGAGGACCAATTAGTCGTGTTCCCTTACGAAGAGCAAGGTGTGTCGACCATGGAAGACGGCCTGTACGTGCTGGAAGAGAATCTTGAAGACGATGCCTTTGTCGAAAAAATGGCTCGTTTCGTCAAGGCCAGCATGAAGGGCTGGGAATACGCACGTGAAAATCCGGACGAAGCTGCCGAGATCGTGCTCGAAAATGATGCCAGTGGTGCTCAGACTGAGAAACATCAGCGACGTATGGTTCGAGAAGTCAACAAGCTGACAGAAGGCACTGATGGCTCTCTGGACGAGGCTGACTACCAGCGTACTGTGCAGACGTTGTTGACGGGTGGATCCGATCCGGTCATCACGAAAGAGCCGGAAGGTGCATGGTCATCAGTGGTGACTGATAAAGCGCTGGAAATGTAGAGCCAGAGCCTCGTGAGGCAATGAATCAGTCTTTTAAAAACTAATATATTGTTTCACGGGTATTAAGGGCGTACTTTAGTGCGCCCTTCTCTTTGACATCCTCCCCCCTAAAACGAAGGGGATTCCTACAGCGCTCGGTATGGTTTTACCGTTCGCTTCGGTGGGTTCCTGTTTCATTGAGGCTGCTTGTGCTGCGTACTGCTGCAACTCAAGTCTAACGTCCCCTCCGCAGGCATAACACGGCATGTCCTGCCGCTGATAGAAATACTAACACAGCCCTAACGTTCGTTTACATCCCCGCCCTGAAGGACCGGGCTTTTCACTCAATCTGGTAAATACGGTATTTCATGTCCGAATCGACAAAAGTGGCTCCTGCTCTGGTCGTTGCAAAGCCCAGCATTGGCCTGGTAGTGGGCATTCTGGTACTGGGATCCAGCGTCAGTATCATGTCAACGGACATGTACACGCCCAGCTTGCCAGATCTGGCAAGCTGGTTCGATACCACAGCGACGCGTGTGCAGCTGACCATCAGCCTCAACATGCTGGCATTCGGACTGGCTCAGCTGATACACGGCCCCTTGTCGGATCGCTTTGGTCGCAAGCCGGTGCTGGTCGTGTCCCTGTTTGCGGTGGCCATTCTGTCGCTCGCCTGCGCAGCTGCCCAGAGCATCGATCAGTTGATTGTTGTCAGGATTCTGTTGGGTCTGGCGGCAGCGGCGGAGGCGGTGGTCGGGCTGGCCATCATCAAGGATCTGTATAGCGAAAGGGAACAAGTCAAGGCGATGGCCTTGCTCGGTATGGTGATTGCCGTGGCGCCAGCCATCGCCCCGGTGTTGGGTGGCTATATTCATGTTGTGTTTGGCTGGCAGGCAAACTTCTTTGTCATCAGTGGCATGGCCGTTGTTGCCTTGCTCTTTGTGATGCGCCTGCTGCCTGAATCCAGTGTGCCGGATCCTGACGCCTTTAAATTCTCTGTGATCATGCAAGGTTATTCGCGCTTGCTGCACAATTCAGACTTCCTGACTCATACCGCCATTCTGGGGGCGGCTCTGGGTCTGATATTTGTGTATGTCACCGGTGCGCCGTTTGTTCTCATCGAGATGCTGGGAGTTGCCGCGGACCAGTTTGGCTATTACCAGGCCAGTATCGTCGTGGCCTTCTTTCTTGGCAGCTTGCTGGCATCGCGACTCGCTGACCGTTGGGCTGCCATGTCCCTGTTGCGTCTCGGTGTGTTTCTGGTGTTGACCGGCGCCGCTGCGCTGAGTCTGGTTGTTTTTCTGGGGCAGACGGGACCTGTTCTGTTGACAGGCACGTATATGATCATGACTTTCGGTATGGGACCTCTGTTTGCCGTTGCCCCCAGTCGGGCGCTACGCTCCATTGAAGGTCAGGCTGGTACTGCCTCAGCCATGTTAAGTGGTATCGAACAGACAATGGCTGCGGCTGCCGCCGTATTGATCAGCCTCTTGAATGACGGTACGGCTCGACCGATGGCCTTGGTGACGATCGTGCTGGCTGTTCTGCTGATCGTGTTGTTTCAGCGCTCGAAGCGTGAAGACCAGTTACGCGCACAGATTACCTGACAGGGGAGTGCCTCCAACGGGGGAGGCGCTCCCGAGGCAGCTATTCCTGATCGTTGCTACTGCCTGCAACTTTCTCCATCAACATG
Organism: Granulosicoccus antarcticus IMCC3135; assembly: GCF_002215215.1. Taxonomy (NCBI): domain Bacteria; kingdom Pseudomonadati; phylum Pseudomonadota; class Gammaproteobacteria; order Chromatiales; family Granulosicoccaceae; genus Granulosicoccus; species Granulosicoccus antarcticus. The sequence goes on from NZ_CP018632.1 coordinate 1,876,848, forward strand.
ATTGCTACGGCTCCTGCCAGTATCAATGACAGAGCAATCCAGGTGCTGGAATCGTTTAGCTGAGGCATGAACCATTCGTAACTGGTGACGACTTCGCGTGGAGGCTTGCCTGCGCGTTCAACGGTATGGGTAATGGCATTTTTCCATGGCCAGATAACCACCAGAGAGCCGATGACGAAACCTGTCATGACGGCCAGAGTCGCGTCAGCATAACGTTTGAAGACCCAGGCCAGTACGTGAGAGAAAACCACCAGACCGAAGGCACAGCCCAGTGCGAGGGGAATGAGTATGCCCAGTGAAAAGGAGCTGATGGCACCGAGTACCAGTGCATAGTTTCCCAATAGAATGAGAACGAATGAACCGGACAGGCCTGGCAAAATCATGCTGCTGATAGCCAGCACACCACACAGGAAGACATAGAGCATGTTGTCATTGGGTGAGGCGGGAGCCAGCATGGCGATGCCGACCGCAATCGCAGTCCCGATGAGTAGCGCCAGGTAGGTGGTGGTGCTCCAGCGGGATACGCCCCGTGCTACATAGAGTATGGAGAGCAGGATCAGACCGAAGAAAAAAGCCATCGTGTAGCTTTCATAGTGCTCCAGTAGAAACTCGAACAAGCGCGCCAGGGACACAATGCTGATGGCAACACCTGCAAGCAGCGTCGTCAACCACTGGCCGTCGACATGTGCCCAGCAGGCTTTCCATTCGCCTTTCAGAAACAGTCGTGCTGCGGTCAGGTCACAACGCTTGATGGCATTGATGAGTCGCTCATAAATACCGGTTATCAGTGCGATCGTACCGCCCGATACACCCGGGATAACGTTGGCCGCACCCATGGCAAGGCCCTTGAAGAATAATCCTGTCATGCCGTTCATGAGGAGCTTACATCGTCGAGACTGGCCAGCATTGGCAGCATCCAGGGCTTGTTGTTGCTGATTTCTTCATGGGTCAGACCGCTGAGCTCATAGGGCATGACGAGCCAGTCATCACTTGTATTCACGTAATAATCCGGTTTTAGAGTGGTGCGGTTGTGCGCAGGTTTGTACCAGGGGACAGCAATGCGTACGTCCGATGGCATATTGTTTTTCAGCCGTGATGTCAGGCGACTGATCACCGCACTGCTTGTGAGCCCCGAGCTGAATACATCATCGACAATCAGCAGGGAGTCGTCCCGATCCAGTGTATCGAGCAAATACTGCGTGCCGTGAATGCGAATTTCAGTTTCCGGGTTGTCTACCATTTGCTGGTAGCTGGCCAGGCCACGGTAGGATGTCCGGATGGCAATATGATCGGTGGGTATACCGATGTATTGCAGGCATTCCTGCACCGCAATGCCGACTACGCTGCCGCCGCGCCAGAGACCAACGATAAAGGTGGGACGGAATCCGCTTTCTGCGATCTGCACGCCAAGACGATAGGCGTCCTGCAGCAGGTCCGTCTCAGTGACGTAGTGTTTTTCTTGCACTGTCGAGAGCCTGTGGTGGTTGAAGAGAAGATGGGTCGGCAGTTTACCCAATTTGCCAGCTCGCATGGCGATGTGCTACTCAGTGTAGCCAGCGCTCGCATCAGGTAAACTCCGCGCATGAGCGAGAAACTGTACCTGAATGCCCAGCAATTGCTGGAAGACTCCTTTTCTCTGGCAGCAAAGGTTTACCGTAGCGGTTTTCGCCCCAGCTTTATCGTGGCTGTCTGGCGTGGTGGCGCGCCCATGGGTATCGCCATGCAGGAATTGCTGGCTTATAGAGGTATTCATGCGGATCACATTACCGTGCGTACGTCGTCATACAAGGACATCGACAATCAGGCAAGCCATGTGCAGGTCTTCAACCTCAATTATCTGGTGAGAAGAATCAGCGCAGAGGATCGCTTGCTGATTGTTGATGATGTCTACGATACCGGCCGTAGCGTCGAAGCGGTCATTGATACCTTGCGTGAAAAAACCCGACGTAACCTGCCGACTGATATCCGTGTCGCCGTGCCTTATTACAAACCGAGCAGAAACAAGACAGGAAAAGCGCCCGATTACTTTCTGCATGAAACCGATCAATGGCTGAAATTTCCTCATTCACTGGAAGGGCTGACACATGATGAAGTCCGCAAGTTTCGACCGGAACTTGCTGAAATCCTTGGTGAACATCTGACTTGAACTGCCCCTTATCTGCGATTAGATGACGAGTAGTTCTCCAATCACCAAGTTGGAGAACTACCAGGTCACGAATCGAAAGGCTGGCTCGCCACAGCTGATTTCAACAGAGTACACTTTGCTTCAGCACTGCCTGATTATCGTCTTTATGAGCTGACTGGCTGCTCCGGTTTTCAATCCGATAACCCGTTACCAGTAACGTTTTTACAAGCTGACAAATGAGCGGACAGTCCGACAGATCACACACGGCGAAAATCGTGAACATGGTGAACCTGCTTGATGCAACAGGCCGCCGGCGCGTAGTTACTTCGCTTGAGAAAAGGAGTACGGCGCAGCTGTTATCCATCCGCCAGAATCTGCACCATCAGGCTTGTATTGGTGTCGATGGCATCGATCAACTTGAATCCCGGTTCTCGCAAAATCTGGCGAATGCTGTCATGAATCAGGTTCGAGGATTTCTCAATACTGAGTTCGGACAGTTACGTGTGCATCGTTATCGACAGGTATTCAGCGTCGGTCACTATAGTCTGGAGAGTCTGATCGCTGGGCTCTTTCGTGTACAGTTTTACGCCCGTCAGGTGCAACTACCTGCCATTGAAGGGGTGTCAGAACCTGCACTGCTGTCGTTGAGCTGGGGCGTGGGGGAGTCCATTCAGAAAGCGGAACAAGAACGGCAGAGACGCTCCAGCTTGAAGCGCTGATCTATTGATCGCCAGGCTCAGCGCTTGTGAAACCTCAACTCCCAGGATCTATCTGACTCTGACTCTGACGTAAGCGTGACTCGAGTCGGCGCAACAACAGTGAAAGTACGATCGTGACCAGTAGGTAAATATAAGCCACGATGTTGTAGGTTTCCATGAACCGGAATGAGCCTGCTGCGTAAATCTTGCCCAGTTGCGTAATGTCTGCAACGCCCAGCACTGACACCAGTGCCGAGTCCTTGATCATGGCGATGAAGTCATTGCCCAATGGCGGCAGAATGGTACGAAATGCCTGTGGGAAAATCACGTAGCGGAATCGACTGAACGGTGTGAGGCCAAGCGACAAGGCCGCTTCGCTCTGTCCTCGTCCAACCGACAGAATGCCGGCACGAAACACCTCTGCGATAAAGGCTGAATAGCCGAGAGTCAGGGCTGCTATGGCGCGCCACATCAATGAAAAGTCACGCGTACGAAGCGGTGCGTCCATCCACTGGCCAAAGAGTGCATTGGCAAGTGTAACCAGCCCTGGTGCTGCCACGAAGGCGATGTAGAATAATAATACAAGCATGGGTATGCCGCGCATGATTTCTATATAGAATCGCGCGCATTGACGAACCACGAGCCAGGGTGAAAGTACCGCTGCAGCAAGCAGAAGGCCGAGGGCACTGGCCAGAGTAAAGGCTGTTACCGTGACGAAAGTTGTAACTCCGATGCCTTTGACGAGAATGCCGAAGACTTCGGTGTACAAATCATCACTGACGATGCGGTAACCCAGCCAGGCACCAATCAGAAGTGTGACGACCAGCCACCACGGGAAATCCGAGTCTGACGGGTCGTCTTGCTGCTTGTGTTGTGTCACGTGCCAGTTATCTGTTTACGGATTGAAAGCAAGGTTAGGGCAGGGGGCGCACGCAGTGCCTATCGACCCAACTCATAGTCGAGAAACCAGGTGGTGTTGAGCTGGTCCAGGGTGCCGTCTTCTTTCAAGCTGGCAATGCCGGCATTGATGGGGGCCAGCAAATCGGAGCCCTTGGGAAAAATGAAGCCAAAATCTTCACTGCCCATGGCATCTCCCACCAACTTGAACGATTCCGGGTTGGCATTGACATAACCGTTACCGGCGGTGCCATCGGTGAGAACCAGGTCGACATCATTACTGCGTAATGCCTGCACTGAAGCACCGAAAGTTTCGAATAACTTGATACGCGGATTCTGCTCATCGCCGTCGAGAACTTCGTACACTGCTGTATAGAAAGGTGTGGTGCCCGCCTGCGCTCCGACCAATCCGTCTTCCAGCGCCGCGAACTCCTCTGCATTGGCGAATCGATCCTCATCGGCTCGTACCAGCATGAACATTTCGGAGCGCATGTAAGGGGCGGAGAAATCCACTTTTTCCTTGCGATCTTCGCGGATGGTAATGCCAGTCATGCCAATATCGAACTGAGCTTCGCTGATGGCCGGAATCATCGCATCCCAACTGGAGTTTTCGATGACCAGTGTGAAGTTCAATCGCTTGGCCAGCTCATTCATGGCGTCATACTCCCAACCAATGGCCTCACCGGTCTTTGGGTCAACAAACTGCAACGGCGGGTAGGCGTTTTCGGTAACGACAACAACCTCACGACCTTTCAGATCGGGTAGTGCGTCTGCCTGCAAACTCATTGGCAGGCCAAGAGCGATGAGGCTGGCGCCCAAGACTCGCTTGCTGAGTCCTTGTTGCCCAGCGGGGTGAGAGAAGTGCGGTTGCAGGAACCGTTGTGGCAAAGATACGCTGGTCGATCGTAAGGACAGCCAGGACAGAATCAGAGAAACCTTGTTCATGAAAGCAGCCATTTTCAGTATTGAGGGTGGTATGACATTGTGCTGCGCAGTCAGCTGCGGTGCAAGCAAGCTACGCCGGTCAATCGAAGGGGAGTATTGACCCTGTAGAGCACATCGAAGTCAGATAATGCCCGCAAGATCGCAGATCAGATACAGAACACTACAGATGACCAGGCCAACACTCCAGACCTGCAACCACATTATCTTGCCATGGCGTCCGGCTGCATAGAGCAGGACGCCGATGATAATGGCCAGAACCATGGAAAGCGTCAACATACTGTGCATGCTCTCCCCGTAGGGAAGGTCCGGATTCGGCGTCGTGTCTTCGCGATATCTCATGGTTGCAGCGACAAGTCTGCAGCGCTTGGTACCTGATCAGGATCAACCAGAAAATCATCATCCCACAGGTGGGAGCTGCGTATTGCACGAGCATTTTGTACGTAGGCAGAGTCAACCTTGACGATAATGACGGTCGCTGGAGCGACTTCCTCCAGTGAAAATCTGTCAAGCAGTTGGGGGTCGACAGAGATATGCGCACGTCCCTTGATTCGGAGAGCCTCCGCGATACCGGGAATGAGAAATACGAGTCCGACGCGTGAATCAATCAGCAGATTGCGCAGCGTGTCGATACGGTTGTTGCCACGTCGATCAGGAATGGCAATGGTATGGGCATCGAGCACTGTGAAAGCCTTGCCGGGAGCATCGCCGCGTGGCGAGCAATCTATGCCCGATTCTCTGAGGCTGGCGAGTACGAAAAACGGTGAATGCAACAGCCATCGTTGCATCTGCTCACTCAGGCAATCGTGAATCTTGCCACGTGAGGTGGGTTTTGGTGCCGGATAGATCCGGGCCAGTTCGTCCAGCGACGTTATGAGATGGGATTCGTTCACAGTGTCACAACTATAGCGTGTCATGCGAGGGTTAAGGGTGTAGGGGTGGCTGAAATGGCCAACAAATTAATTTCACAAGTCAGGTAGTGAAATGGCCTGCGAGAGAAGTCTGGAGCGGCTTCTCTCGCAGGCAGACCGAAACGGCATGGCGGTTTCGGTTAATGGCTTGACGAGACAGATAATACTGTCTGAGCAGATAAGGGGCGAGGGACCCGTTCATGGTTTCCGGCCAAGGGCTCGTTTTTCACTCAATATGTGACCCCTCTGGCATCGACAGGTCAGTTTTTTCTCAAGACCAGTGTCTGCATTGCCCGACCGACCACACCTGTTGCATCAAACAACAAGGCATCGGCCAGGCCGATTCCATTGGTTTCCCAATAGCCGACACTGTCAGTGCCGAGCCATTCACCAACTGGATCACGATGCAATACCAGTGTCAGGTCGGTATTCATGAAAGTGACATCCTGTGGTTCGGCATTTCTTCCGAAGGCGTTGCCGCAGTCGGCCAAAGGACAGATTCGCTGGAATGGGCTGGCTGTTTCACTGTCCAGCAACGGTACCGTCTTCAGCCAGGCTCGGGTAGGTCCCGGCGCGTTGTTCTGGCCTGCCGGGTAGCGCACGGCAACACCCGCACCATTGAAGGCAGGCTGGCCATGCAGGGTCGATTCAATAGGGAAAGGCCCGGCGGCGGCTTGCTCGGGTGAGCCCATGTCTTGTTGGTAGCTGGGCATATCCTCAACAGGAGAGGCCGGTAACAGGTGCATGCCAGCGGCTGTAATCACGGTCTTGCCGGAGCGATCGACCAGGTGTGCCTCGCTCAGACAGACAGTGCGGCCCTGCCGGACAATACTGGCGTGAACATGAAAGCCGTCAAAGGGCACTGGTCGTTGCAGGTTAACCGTCAGACGTGTCAGGCGATGCTCAGGGAACAACTGTTCTACCGCGCGTGCCAACAAGCCTGTGGGTGGACCGGCATGGCAGGCATGCTCATCCCAAGGGCCTCGTGTGTGTTCAGTGGGCTGAAACCACAGGCCATCGAGTGTCGTAAAAAAGCTTGTGCTGCTTGCCATGTTGCCTTATCCAGTCATGAGGGAGCTTGTCATTGGCTCAATATCTGTTGCAGATAGGGGGCGGTTCGTGAGCGTTTTGACATCGAAACTTTCTTCGGAGTGCCGCGTGCAACCACTTTACCGCCTCCCGTACCGCCCTCAGGACCCATGTCTATGATCCAGTCTGCCTCAGCCATGATATCCAGATTGTGTTCGATGACAATGACTGAGTTTCCGGCTTCCACCAATCGATGCAGTACGTGAATCAGATTCTCCACATCAGCCATGTGCAGGCCCACCGTGGGTTCGTCCAGAATGTAGAGCGTGTGCACGTTCACGATGGCCTTGCCCGAGGAGTCACGGACAGAGGGTTTGGCCTTTGACAGCTCGGTGACAAGCTTGATTCGCTGCGCCTCGCCACCGCTGAGTGTTCGGCTTTGCTGACCGAGCGTCAGGTAGCCCAGGCCGACATCCTGCAGCAACTTCAGGGCATGCCGGATGCTGACATGTGCATCAAAAAACTCGACGCCTTCATCGACATTCATCATCAGAACATCACCGATGGATTTGTCCTTGTAGCGTACGGAGAGGGTTTCATGATTGAAGCGCATGCCGTTACAGACTTCACACAGTACGCGGACATCGGGCAGAAAACTCATCTCGATGCGTTGCATGCCTTGTCCGGCGCATTCCTCACAGCGACCATCGCCGGTATTGAACGAGAAGCGGCTGGCATTGTAGCCACGAATGCGAGCCTCGGTCGTATCGGCGAAAAGGCGTCTGATGTTGTCCCAGAAGCCGATGTAGGTAGCCGGGCAGGAGCGAGATGTTTTGCCGATAGGGGTCTGATCAACTTCCAGCAGACGGGAAATACTCTCCCAGCCAGAGATATCTTCACAACCGACCAGAGTGCCAAGCTTGCGTTTGCTTTTCTGAGCGTTCAGTACCCGCAGGTTGTCGTGCACGACATCACGAATGAGCGTGCTTTTGCCCGAGCCTGAAACACCCGTGACACAAACCAGTTGGCCCAGCGGTATATCGACTGAGACGTTCTTCAGGTTGTGCAGGTGCGCGTTAGTCACATGCAGGCTGTGCTCAGGCCCGGTACGAGTCGGATAGAGCGGATGTTGTAGTGGGTGATCCAGTAGGCGCCCAGTGACTGAATCCGGATTTTTACGTACTTTGGCAACAGTGCCCGAGGCCACTATTTCACCGCCACGCACACCGGCACCCGGGCCGATGTCGATAATATGGTCGGCACTGAGAATGGTTTCCTCGTCGTGCTCTACCACGACGATGGTATTGCCTTTTTTCAGCAATCGCGCCAGCGTATCGAGCAACATGCGATTATCGCGTGGATGTAATCCGATGGTTGGCTCGTCGAGGATGTAGCACACACCCTGCAGGTTCGAGCCCAGCTGTGCCGCTAACCGTATGCGTTGTGCTTCGCCACCGCTCAAGGTCGGTGCAGCCCGGTCCAGCGATAGGTACTCCAGACCGACTTCAACCAGGAAGGACAGGCGAGAGTTCAGCTCTTTGAGGCTGTCTCTGGCAATGGTTGCTTCTCGATCATTGAGCTTTATGCTCGAAAACACCTTGCCGGCATCGACAATCGATAAAGTGGTGTAATCAGCAATGTTCCAGTCCTGAAAGTACACCGCCAGTGATTCGCTCTTGAGGCGCTGGCCTTCGCACTGTGGACAGGTGACCGGATCCTCATCGCTGTTCGACCAGCTACGCTCTTCGCCGGTCTGTTCTTCGTCAAAGCCGGGGATCACTTCACCGGTGCCAAAGCAGCTCTCACACCAGCCGTGCCGGGAGTTGTAGGAAAACATGCGCGGATCCAGCTCGGCAAAGCTGCGCTGGCAGCTCGGGCAGGCCCGTTGCGTCGAGAATAGTTTTTCGCGACCGCTGGCACTGCTGATCTTGACCACACCGCTACCATAATCGATGGCTCGCTGTATCAATGCCTGTAGTTCGGCTTCGTGTTTCACATCGACCATGAAAGTGCCCACTGGCAGATCAATGGTGTGTTCCTTGAAGCGGTCCAGCCGCGGCCATTCGGTCGTTGGCAGTGCCTTGCCGTCGACACGCAGTGTCGTAAAGCCCTTGTTCAATGCCCATTTGGCCAGATCGGTGTAATAGCCCTTGCGATTGACAATCAGAGGCGCGTGCAGATTGATCTTCTTGCCACGATGCTGCTTGAGCACCTGAGCGGTGATGGCATCAACCGATTGTGCCGATATGGGGACTTCGCAGTCGGGGCAATGCTGTACACCCAGTTTGACAAACAGCAGGCGCAGGAAGTGATAGATCTCGGTCATCGTGGCGACCGTGCTCTTGCGGCCGCCGCGACTGGTGCGCTGCTCGATGGCAACCGTGGGAGGGATGCCGGTAATGGCATCGACATCGGGTCTGGAGGCGGGTTGCACGAATTGCCGAGCGTAGGCATTCAGCGATTCCAGATAACGACGCTGACCTTCGTTGAAGACGATATCAAAAGCGAGTGTGCTCTTGCCACTGCCACTCATGCCGGTGATGACCGTCATTTTATCGCGTGGAATCCGAACGTCGATATTCTTCAGATTGTGTTCGCGGGCCTTGTGCACGACGATGGCGTCGCCGGGATCAGTGTTGATCAGCTGTAAGGGATCGGGCGCTGCTATCTCGGCGATACCTGTGGCTTTCAAGCGATCAGTGGCATCTCTGTAATCACGCAGAGAGGCAGCGGTAACACTGGTCTTGTGGGCCATGACTTGCACGGGGGTGCCCTTGCAGACGATCTTGCCGCCGGCATCTCCACCGGCAGGACCAAGATCGATGATCCAGTCCGCGTTGGCAATGACATCCAGATTGTGCTCGATCACCACCAGTGAGTGTCCCTGTTCCACCAGTTGTTCGAAGGCATTGAGCAACTTGCCAATGTCTTCGAAGTGCAAGCCGGTAGTCGGCTCATCAAACAGGAAGAGGGTATGGCCATCAATGGTGCGTTTGGATCGAATCATGGCAGCCTGTCCCAGATAGGCTGCCAGTTTCAGGCGCTGTGCTTCACCACCGCTGAGGGTGGGAACGGGCTGGCCCAGTTGCAGATAGCCCAGGCCCACCTCTCGCAGAGGGCTGAGTGCTGTGATGACCGCTTTGTTCTCTGCAAAGAATTCGAGTGCACGTTCGACGGTCATTTCCAGTACGTCTGCAATTGACTGACCTTCGGCCTCGCTCTGGTTGAAGAGTTTGATTTCCAGCAACTCTGCGCGGTATCGACGTCCCTGGCATTCGGCGCAACGTAGATAGACATCAGAGAGGAATTGCATTTCAACATGCTCGAATCCATTACCCGAGCAGGCCGGACAACGCATGCCAGAGTTGAAACTGAAAGCACTGGCCTTGTAACCACGCTCCTGAGCCTCAGGTACTTTTTCGAATAACTTGCGAATGGATTCGAAAGCGCCGGTGTAGCTGACCGGGTTGGAACGAGCCGATTTTCCGATGGGTGACTGATCAACCAGTATTACATCGGTGATCTGTTCATCGCCGGTGATGGCGGTATAGGGAAGTGCCAGGTCCTTGGGTTTGCCCTTGAGCGATGTCAGGGCATTGAACAGGGTGTCCTGGATGAGAGTCGATTTGCCTGACCCGCTGGGGCCTGTCAGGCAGACCAGACGATTCAGCGGAATCTCCAGCGTCACATCCTGCAGATTATGGCCGTTGGCACCGCTGAGTATGAGTTTTTCAGTACCGCGACTACCACGTTCGGGGGACGAGAAATTCAGAGTTTTTTCACCGTTCAGGTATTTGGCTGTCAGTGATTTCTTGCTTTTCAACAGTGCGGCAGGCTTGCCGTTGAAGACAATGTTGCCGCCGGCGCGACCTGGACCCGGGCCTATGTCTATGATGCGATCGGCGGCTAGCATCAATTGCGGATCGTGCTCTACAACGATGAGCGTGTTGCCGGCGTCACGCAGTCGTTTCAGAACCCGGATGACCCGATCCATGTCCTGTGCATGTAGCCCGATGCTGGGCTCGTCGAGCACGAACAGCGTATTGACCAGTGAAGTACCGAGGGCTGTCGTCAGATTGATACGTTGCACCTCGCCACCAGACAGGGTGCGTGACTGGCGATCGAGGGTCAGATAGCTCAGGCCCACATCATTCAGGTAGGCCAGTCGCGAGCGCATCTCGCGCACCACCATGTCTGTGGGATCATCAACATGGCCCTGGGCGATCGCTTCGACGAACTGCAGTGCCCTGGACAGTGGCAGCTGCATGAGATCCACGATATTCAGGCCTGGTAGTGTCGCCATGACCTTGTCCGAAAAGGGGGCTTGCGCATCACGGTAGCGTGCACCGGGTTCAATGACTCTCGCAGCATCCTCCAGCGTTCCGACACGCCAGTTCAGTGAGGCTGGTTTCAGTCTGGCCCCATGACAGGCTGGGCACTCATCATAGCTGCGGTATTTGGCCAGCATTACTCGCACATGCATGCGATAGGATTTGCGTTCCAGGTAGTCGAAGAAGCCTTTGATCCCGTACCAGCTATTCTCGGCCTCACTGCCGTCGCCCTGGATGACCCAGTTCTGTTGGGTGCTGGTCATCTCGTCGAACGGTACATCCAGTGGAATGCCCTGTTTTTTTGCAGCTCGTTCCAGATCCCGCTGACAAGCGGCACCTGATTCGCTCTGGAATACCTTGACGGCACCGCCCTTGAGCGTCTTGCTGACATCTGGTAACGCCAGTCTGTAATCGATACCGATGATCCGGCCAAAGCCCTTGCATGACTCACAGGCCCCGATGGGGGAGTTGAAGGAAAAGCTCGAAGGAATCGGTTCTCGATACCGGATGCCGCAGGCTTCGCACTGCAAAGCTGTCGAATAGCTGGTTTGGCCTGAGGATTGACGCTCTTCATCCAGCGTATGTACGCTGACTTTACCTTGCCCATACCGCAAGCCAGCTTCGATAGCTTCGATGAAACGACTGCGATTATCTTCACGCGTTGACAATCTGTCCTGGATGACATCAATGCTGGTGTCACTTTGTTGATGGACCTTGGTATAGCCTTGCCTGGCCAGCCAGTCCTGGATTTCGTCTGCTGAAAAATTTGCTGGAATCGGAACCTGGAAGGTCACCATGATGCGGCGTGGTTCGCTCTGGTCGAACCAGTCGTTGCTTATTTTCTCCGGCGTGTCGCGTGTAACCGGTTTTCCACAATCTCCGCAATAAAGTCTGGCAGTACGAGCAAACAGGAGCTTGATGTGATCATTGAGTTCCGTCATGGTGCCAACGGTCGAACGGGAGGTGCGCACCGGGTTGGTCTGGTCGATGGCAATAGCGGGTGGGATACCCTCTATCCGGTCCACCTGCGGTTTATCCATCCTGTCCAGAAACTGCCGGGCATAGGGCGAGAATGTTTCCACATAACGCCGTTGGCCTTCCGCATAGATCGTGTCGAAAGCGAGAGTGGATTTGCCGCTGCCGCTGACACCGGTGATGACAATCAATTCACCGTACGGCAGTTTCAGATCCAGGTGCTTCAGATTGTTCTGATAGGCATTCTCGATCAGTATGTGCTTGCTCATGGACGTGGGCGTTGTCTGAAATGAATGGAGGTGAGGCTGCAGACATCTTTTGATCAAGCGGGAACAGGGCAGGGTAGCCAGATTCGCTCAGCTCGGATCGATAAGGTGTTTTGCTCGATGTAGTGTACGGGTGAACGAGATTTTGGACCATGACTGATGTCAGGGCGTCGCTGCTGTAATATGGTGAGTGGGACTAGAATTTCACCCTCTCATCAATTCAGGAGTATGTTGACTTGGATGCAATCAGTACGGCCGTTGCAGCCTTTGAGCGCGATGGCTATTACATAGCCCGATCCCTGTTCTCGACTGAGGAAGTTTCTGCACTGGTCGAATTGATCGATCGGTCGCTGTCGCCGGCATTGGCGCCGGTTGAGTTCGAGGCCGATGTGCATTATCCGGGCGCGCCCAGTTCCAAAAGCGCACCCGGTGGCAGCACTCCGCGGCGGCTGTTGCATGCTTTCGGACGGGATTCCCTGTTCCAGCAGGTGGGCAGACACCCCCAGATCGTGGCCACGCTCAAGGCTTTGATGAACACCGATGCCGTTCGCCTATCGCAAAACCATCATAATTGCGTCATGACCAAACACCCTGGGTTCAGCAGTGTCACCAGCTGGCATCAGGATATACGCTACTGGCGTTTTGACCGGCGCGAGCTGGTCAGTACCTGGTTGGCTCTGGGACCTGAGAATGCTCATAACGGCGGACTACTGGTCATTCCCGGTTCTCATACACTGGATTTTGAACCGGGACAGTTCGATGCAGCTTTGTTCCTGCGCACCGATCTGCCTGCCAACGAGGCCTTGCTGGCGAAAGTAGTCTCTGTCGATCTGAAGGCTGGCGATATGCTTTTCTTCCATTCACGGACCCTGCATGCAGCCGGGCAGAACGATTCCAGTGTCATCAAGCGCTCGCTGGTCTACACCTATCGTGCCGACGACAATCAGCCCATCCCCGAAACACGTTCGGCCGTCTATGAGGATATCCCGGTATCGTGAGCACATCACTGGATCCGCTCCAGAATCCAGCCAATGGCCTGAGTTTCGCACCTGAGTGGGCGGGGACCAATATCTACCTGGCCAGCCAACCCGTTACTGACTGTGTTGAGGCCCTTTACCCTGAGGAGCGCTCAGTGATTGCCGCCTCGGCGCCGTTGCGACAGCGCACCTTCTCCAGTGGTAGACGTTGCGCCCGAATCGCTCTGGCTGAAGCGGGTTTGCCTGCTTGTGTGCTGGCCAGAGCAGACGATGGGTCAGTCTGCTGGCCAGAGGGCGTGGTAGGCAGTGTGAGTCATACAAATGACTGGGCGGTGTCTGCTGTTGCCTTACGCGATATGAGCGAAGCTGCGAGTCTGGGGGTTGACCTTGAACGTATCCAGCCTCTTGAGGCGGGTGTGATCAAGGTGGTTGCCACTGCCAGTGAGCAGACTGAACTGGCCATGCAAGGTGCTAAACGCTGGCAAGCAACGGCATTGTTCAGTCTCAAGGAAAGTGTTTACAAATGTCTGAGGCCTTCTTACGGTCGTTTTATCGGCTTCAAGGAGGTGGAGATCTGTGACATCGTCAGTGGCAAGCCGCATCTGAGCTTCTGTAACGAGGAACTCAGCAAGCATTTTCGCGAATCCGAGGTGCAATTGCGCATGGCAGTTACCTCGGACTACGTACTCTCGCTGGCCTGGTTGAGGAACCACTGAGCGAAAGCTGGCGTCGCGTAATCACTCCTGTGCAGGTGCTTGGGTGGAAAGTGGTGGTGCCTGCTGTATATTAAGGGCTTGCGCTAATCCCCACATTCTTACTATCTACCGAAGGCATCTCATGCAGGACCAATACGATTTTCGCCGCACGGAAACTGACGTGCAGGCTGTCTGGACGTCTAACGATGCGTTTCAGGTCACCGAAGATACCGACCGGCCCAAATACTACTGCCTATGCATGTTTCCCTACCCCAGTGGCAGTCTGCATATGGGGCATGTCCGTAATTACACCATTGGCGATGTGATTTCGCGCTACAAGCGCATGCAGGGATTCAACGTGCTGCAGCCTATGGGCTGGGATGCTTTTGGCTTGCCAGCCGAGAACGCGGCTATCAAGAACAATACAGCGCCCGCCAAATGGACCTATTCCAACATTGAAGAAATGCGGGAACAGTTACAAAAGCTGGGCATCGCTTATGACTGGTCTCGTGAGCTGGCTACCTGCAAGCCTGGATACTATCGTTGGGAGCAGTGGTTTTTCACGCAGCTGGTGAAAAAGGGACTGGCTTACAAGAAAATGGCGGTGGTCAATTGGGATCCCGTGGAAGGTACGGTGCTGGCTAACGAGCAGGTCGATTCGAATGGCTGCGGCTGGCGCTCAGGTGCCAAAGTGGAGCGACGTGAAATACCTCAGTGGTTCCTGAAGATCACCCAATACGCAGAAGAGTTGCTCGAAGAGACCGACAAGCTGGAAGGCTGGCCAGAAGCGGTACGGGCACAGCAGAAGAACTGGATTGGACGCTCTGAAGGGGTCGAGTTCGAATTTGCTCTGGCGGGACGTGGTGATGCACCTCTGGATATTACCGAAGACGGTATGGCAGATGCGATTCGCGTTTATACAACACGTCCGGATACAGTGGCAGGCGTCACTTATATGGCTGTTGCAGCCGAGCATCCCGTGGCCAGAGCAATGGGTAAACGCAACTCTGAAGTCGCTGATTTCATTGCCGAATGTACGAGTACAGGTACGTCAGAAGCCGCCATGGAAACCATGGAGAAACGTGGTGTGCCCTTGGGTATCGAAGCTATCAACCCGGTATCCGGGGAGCGGGTGCCTGTCTATGTCGCCAATTTCGTCCTGATGACCTATGGCACAGGTGCCGTCATGTCTGTGCCTGGGCACGACCAGCGTGACTGGGACTTTGCCACCAAGTATGGTTTGCGTATCAAGCAGGTTGTGCAATCCACCGTCAACCCGGTTGATGTGTCCGAAGGCCCGTTCACGGACAAGGAAAACACGGTAACGATCAACTCCGGTGACTTCGACGGGCTTGACTACGAGGCCGCTTTCGCAGCCACAGCGGATCATCTGGTCAAGCTGGCAAAGGGTGAGCGCAAGGTCAATTACCGCCTGCGTGACTGGGGTATATCCCGGCAGCGTTACTGGGGCTGCCCGATTCCGATCATCTATGATGAAGAGGGCAACGTCCATGTCGTTCCCGAAGAAGACCTGCCGGTTCGTCTGCCTGAAAACGTAGCCTTTTCAGGAGTCACATCCCCGATCAAGGAAGATCCTGACTTCATCAATACGACAGTCCCCGGCACCGACAAACCCGGACGCCGCGAAACCGATACATTCGATACCTTCTTCGAATCCAGTTGGTACTACGCACGCTTCTGCTCACCAGATGCCGCGAAAATGCTGGACGAGCGCGCCAACTACTGGTTGCCGGTCGATCAGTATATTGGTGGTGTCGAGCATGCGGTCATGCACCTGTTGTATGCGCGCTTCTTTCACAAGTTGATGCGTGATGCAGGTCTTGTTGTTTCGAATGAGCCGTTCACCCGACTGTTGACACAAGGCATGGTGGTGGCTGAGTCCTTCTACCGGACAGAAGACAGTGGCAAGGCCGAGTACTTCAATCGCAAGGAACTGGATATCAGCTACGACGACAAGGGTCGTATCGATGGCGCCATATTGAAGTCTGATGGACAGCCGGTGACGGTGGGTCGCATTGAGAAAATGTCGAAGTCCAAGAATAACGGGGTGGACCCTCTGGAGATGATCGATCGCTATGGTGCTGACACCATGCGTTTGTTTTCCATGAGCGATACACCTCCACACCAATCGCTGGAATGGAAGGAAGGTGGCGTAGAAGGCATGCATCGCTTTCTCAAGCGCGTCTGGCGGGAAGTCAGCGTATTGGATAGCAGTTTCATACAGGCGACGCTGAACGTTGAAGAATTGAACGACGAACAGAAGGCTCTGCGGCGCAAGACTCACGAAACGATTGCCAAGGTGACAGACGACATTGAGCGACGCATGACGTTCAACACCGCCATTGCTTCAATGATGGAGTTGTTCAATGAAGTCACACGCTTCTCTGATCGAAGCGAGTCTGGCAAGGCCGTCGTGTTTGAAGCCTGCAGTGCGCTGGTACGCTTGCTCAGTCCTTTCGTACCGCATATCACACACGAGTTGTGGCAGGGAATGGGTTATACGACAGCTCTGATCAACGAAGCCTGGCCTGAAACAGATGAGGATGCACTGACGCGCAATGAGCTGGAGCTGGTCGTTCAGGTCAATGGCAAGCGCCGATCATCCATTACGGTGGCAGCCGATGCATCCCGTGAGGACTGTGAGGCAACGGCTCGGGCAGATGCTGACGTGCAACGGCATGTTGATGGTTTGACGATCCGCAAGGTCATCGTGGTACCGGGTCGTCTGGTTAATATCGTGGCCAACTGATATTCAGGTCCGTACAAGTGTCGGCATCCTTGCTTGAAGGCTGCCGACATTAATCTGGCCGGTTCACGGCTGCTGTAATCCCTTGAAGATGGCTCATACATGACCGCGCTCGCAAGACGTGCTTTTCAGGGCGTTGTCGATAATGCCTACCTGCTACTGATTCTTGCCCCACTGATGTGGGGTGGCAATGCCGTTGCAGGTCGACTTGCCACTCTGGATTGGCAACCGTTCACCCTGACCAGTGCTCGGTGGTTGTGTGCTGTTATCTATCTGCTGCCATTTGCTATCGGGCCATTGAAGCGGGACTGGCCAATACTGAAGAGCAACTTGTGGTTGCTGTTCATGTTGGGTGGGTTCGGTATGGCCATGTTCAATCTGTTCATGTACTGGGCTCTGAGCTACACCACGGCAATCAACGTCAGTATCGAGCAAGCCTCGATGCCCATGCTGATCATGCTGGCCAACTTCATCTTTCTCTCGCAGCGAGTTCGATGGCTGCAGATAATGGGGTTGTTACTGACACTGTTCGGCGTACTCGTAACTGCCACAGCAGGAGAGCCGGGTCGTTTTCTGTCCGAAGGTCTCAATCGCGGCGACGCCATCATGCTGGTAGGTTGTCTCTTCTATGCTGGCTATACTTTCGGGTTACGCTGGCGTCCTGCTATCCACTGGATGAGTTTCATGTGGGTGATATCACTCAGTGCCTTCACCATCACGATACCCTTCGCCGCCTGGGAGCTGGCCCAGGTGGGATTCACCATGCCGAGTCTTGGTGGCTGGGGCGTGTTGGTTTACGTCATTATTTTCCCGACACTCATTAGCCAGTTAGCGTTCGCGCGCGGCGTGGAATTGATTGGCGGTAATCGTGCCGGGCTATTCGTGAACCTGGTGCCTATCTTTGGTTCGATACTGGCCGTGCTGATTCTGAAAGAACAGTTTCAATGGTTTCACCTGGTTGGGCTGATTCTCGTACTGGCAGGAATCACGCTGGCCGAGAAGGCGGCGGTGAAGACGGCGTAGATAAAACACTTCTGATGCGTCGTTCTGAGCCCGTCTGAGACTAGGAAGAGGGCGTGGCACTGAAGCTTGCGTGCCGTTTACGCCCATCGGCCCCAATCTGCTGACCAGTTACCTGACATCCTTACCGATAGATGGCAGGTGCTGGCTTGTTGATCAGTCTCGCCAGTTGCGCTCGAAAGGCAGGCGCCAGGCACGTGGACCAATCAGCTGGTGAATGGCATTGGGTCCCCAGGATCCCGGTGAATACCGATTCACGGGCGGTGGATTCTCGAGTAATGGCGATGATAGTTCCCACAGGCGTTCGATACCTCGCGAAGTCGTAAACAGGGTGTGATCGCCGCGCATCGCATCCAGAATAAGACGCTCATAGGCCTCCAGTACCTCGCCGACGTTCCTTGTTTCATCCATGCCGAACTGCATGCTGTGTTTGTCCAGTTTCATGCCGGGGCCGGGACGTTTGCCATAAAATGACAGTGAAGTCCGGGATGAATCGGACAGGTCGAAGGTAAGGTGATCAGGACCGTGTAATCCGACCCCCGAATCACGGGGGAACATGCTCTTGGGTGGTTCATGGAACGCAATGGAAATGATGCGCTGACCTTCAGCAAGCCGTTTACCCGTTCGCAGGTAGAAGGGCACACCAGCCCAGCGCCAGTTGTCTATGCTGCACTTCAGGGCGATGAAGGTTTCGGTTTGTGATTCCGGATTTACCCCTTCGTGTTCGCGGTATCCGGTGTATTGGCCGCGAACGGCATGATGCGGCTGGATTGGCATCATGCTGCGAAAAACCTTGTTCTTTTCTTCGCTGATGGAGCTTGGTTCCAGGGCAACCGGTGGCTCCATGGCAACGAATGCCAGTATTTGCATAAGATGCGTGACTACCATGTCTCGAAATGCCCCAGTGGTCTCGTAGAAACCAGCACGGCTATCCAGCCCCAGCGTCTCGGGAACATCGATCTGGATATGTTCAATGAAATTACGATTCCAGATGGGCTCAAATAGTCCGTTGGCAAAGCGGAAAGCGAGTATGTTCTGCGCGGGTTCCTTGCCCAGGAAGTGATCGATACGGAAAACCTGATCTTCTTCAAATACCTTGTGAACTTCACTGTTGAGTGCCACCGCAGACTGGAGGTCTACTCCGAATGGTTTTTCCATGACAATTCTGGCGCGCTCGATCAACCTGGCTTCACCGAGTGTGTTGATGACGGAAAGGGCTGCCTTGGGCGGTACGCTCAGATAGTGCAATCGCCGGCACTCAACGCCAAAAGAGGCCTCGGCCTCCAGTACCGCCTTTTCAAGAGCTGCAGCTCCAGCTGATAGCGGCACATAGGATAGCCTGGCCTTATAGGCTTCCCAGTCTTCGTTATTGACATTTCTGGATGAAAATTCCTCCAGAGACGCCAGGCACTGATTCTGGAATTCCTCGCAACTCAACTCCTCAAGTGAAACGCCGATTATCCGGCAATCCGGCAGAAAGCCTGCGCTGGACAGGTGGTACAGACCGGGTATCAGCTTGCGTTTGGCAAGGTCTCCGGTAGCTCCGAACAGAACAACAACTTGAGGGTATTTCGGCCCGACGCCGGCGGTCACTTTAGACATGCTGTGAGGTTCTCGGTCTGAGGTGTCTTGCACCCGGTGAAGGTGGGAAGAACTGCTGCGCTGCTACGCATCCGGTCATGCACTGTGCATATCCAGCGGAGCTAGTTTGAAGAGGAAACGCTTGCGCTCTTTATCGTAGTCCATGACTGTCAGCCCCACAGCCTGGGCCATCTGCCAGGCAGGCTGATTGCTCGTTTCAGGGATAGCTTCGATATCCGTCATGGTGTAGGCGGAGTTGAATTGTTCTTGTAAGTCATCCTTGTAGAGCTTTACGTCGACTGCCAGGTCATCGAGAGCCACATACAGACGGTCGCCCCGCATTCCCATGATGGTGCCGCTATGAAGAGGGGGCTCGGGTAGCGCCAGCTCTCGTGAGAAAACGCTGAACAACGCAGCAAATTCAATCACCTTTTCAAGCTTGCGTTGGCGTTGACGGGAGCTATTGGCGACCTGGATGACCTGCTCTCGCAGTGTTTCATCCGACCCATCCTCAAAACTATGCCCACCGAGTGCTTCAAGCAGTTCCTTGTGAGTGAAAATACCCACTACCTCACGCATGGGAGAGGAAAAGCGGGCATAGCTGGCGGCTCTGAGTGCGTGATGTTCGCCAGCTTCCGGTGTGAAAACCGAGGCCCGCTGCGCTTGCATGATCTGGCGCTGCACGGCCATGACTCGGCGTGCGTGCTGTTCGCCAGTGGGTAGACTTTCCACGTAATCTGCCAGTGATTGATCGGGAAGCCAGCGCCATGGGACCGGGTTCGGTTGTAGCTCGGCAAATGAATCCAGGGTGTCGCGTAGTTCGCTCAGGCTCTTGCGTAGTGGGGCGTCATGAACTCGGAAAACGGTTTGAATGGCATCGTTGACGCCACTCATTGCCAGTAGCATTTCGGCACCCTGCATATTGCACATCAGGCTGATCTGCTCGTTGTAACGTTCGGTCTGATACCGGGAGCGTTGCGCGGCAGCGAATTGTGGCGGTTCACCGTCCACAGTAATATGGCTTTCCACCCGGTTGAAGCGTACGACACCTCGCTGGATGGCCGCTTTGATAAGTATGTTGCCCAGCTCCCTGAGCAACAATAGAGAATCGTCATAGGGACGCACGGCGATGGGCGCATCGTCCAGCCAGGCTTGCACACCGGCGTAACTGAGTTTGGCCTGACTATGAATTTTTGCCCGAACAACACAGGTGCGAGTCACGGCTCCCTGCTCGTTGACAATCATGTCAAAGACCAGTGCACGTCGATCCACTAGCGGGTTGAGAGATACGAGACCCTCCGAGAGCTCAACCGGTAGCATGGGCACCGCCAGTATCGGTGTGTAATAGGTGGTGCCACGTGCCAGCGCCTCGTCAAACAAGGCGGATCCTGCGCGTACGTAATACGCGGCATCAGCCAGAGCATAACGGACGCGATAACCTGCGGCCTCGTGACGCTCTATCAGCAAGGCCTGGTCCAGATCCCTTGAGTCGGGGTTGTCGATCGTGACAAAGGCCAGTTGTGTGTAATCAGTCAGCGATGGATCATCAATGCCCGGATTTGACAGCCAGTGCTGAGTCTCGGCAATACTTTCCGGGCTGTGGGTGGTATCAATTTCCAGGGACTGCAGTGCTTCGGCCACAACATCGGTGGGTGAGGGAATCAGGGTGTTGTTATCCATGGCCATTGCGTACTTGTTCTCAGCGATATAGTTCAATGATCGGGTCGGGGCAGTATTCGCGGCGTTGGCAATTGTGGCAATGCTCACCCAGATAGAGTTCGTCAATCCAATGCATCAGCTGGTTGAGGTGCGCCTCATCGTCGAAAACGAAACCTGCTTCGAAATTTCGTCTGTCAGCATGTTTGGCTCCCAGGCCAGCCCCCGTGAGGTTGGCTGAACCCACAAAGGCCTTGACGCCGTCAATGACAATGGCCTTGGTGTGGACGCGCGGACAAAGAATGCGTTCAAACAGTTCGCTGTTGATCAGAGGGCCAAAACGATCAAAGTCCTTGCGAAAACGCGGTCCGGGCTCTTTGGCATGGATGAGTCGAACGGCAACGCCGGATTCCACCAGATTGCTGAGAACTTCCAGCAGTGGTTGAAAGCGGTTGTTGTGTTCAACGTGTAAATCCTTGATGTCTGCCGTGACGATCCACAGGAACCTTTGAGCCATGGGCAGGTCTGTTTGAACGAATTCGGTGTAGATATCTCGGTTGAGCAGTAACTGGTGCATAGGTATGAGTGTAGTTCTGCATCAAAAAATCTGCTGGAGCGGAGTACGCTACAATCGCCCGCAGGACAAATTAACGGAATCGATTCATGCGCGCTTTATTTTTAGGTCTGGTTACACTTCTATCTGTTCAGGTTGCGGTTGCGCAAGATGGCGTTATCAGTGTTGAAAGCCCCTTTGATGTCTCCACCACCCTGGACAAGCTTACAACAGTGCTTGAAAGCAAGGGTATGACTGTTTTTGCTCGCATCGATCACTCTGCCAATGCTCAAAAGGCGGATCTGGAACTGCGACCGACTCAGGTGTTGATCTTCGGTAATCCCAAGATCGGTACACCCTTGATGAATTGTGCACAGAGCATGGCTCTGGACTTGCCACAGAAAATGCTGGCTTGGCAGGATGAGGCGGGTAATACACATCTTGGCTGGAACGATCCTGCCTACCTGCAGGCGCGCCACAACATCGAAGGCTGCGATGAGGTTCTGCAGAAGGTAGGTAATGCTCTGGGCAGTTTTGCCAAGGCTGCTACTAGCGAGTGAAACGCACGGCCAATCGTTCCTGCCTCATTGTTGCCAGCTTCATACTGGCTTCAATGCTTGCCAGTTGTGGCTTTCACCCGCGCGGCAGTGTCACTCGACTGACAGACTTGGGAAGCATCTATGTCGATGCTTCTCGTGATCTCAGTATTGCAGCGTCGGTAGAAGAGGCGCTCATTGACGCCGCTTTCGAGCTGGCACGTAATCGTGATGAGGCTGACATTCTGTTGCGTTTGACGGATGAAAAGCAGGCCGAACGCGTTGTATCTGTCAATAGCACCGGGCGAGTCAGCGAGCTTGAGCTGAGTCATACCGTCAATATGCTGATTGCAGAGTCCGTGGATGGCGATGCGCCTGTTTATCCCGAGAACCAGAACTTCAACCGGGTCGAGGTGACGCGTGAGTACACCTATGACCAGACAGGCGTTTTGGGAAAGGAGAACGAGGCTAGAATTCTTCGTGCAGAGATGAAAGAAGAGCTTGTGAGGCAGATTATTCTCAGGACCATCGCAAGTCTGGCGCCGTCAGTATCCGCGCTGAGTGTCGACAACCCCGTCCGGTAGTTCGCCACGTTCGATTGTCCGGATACTCTCGATAACCTGGTCTACAGATTCATCGACAAGGCTTTGGGCGGCGACGTGAGGGGTGATGATGATGTCATTGTGATGCCAGAAGGGGTGTTCCTCGGGTAGAGGTTCCAGGCTGAAAACATCCAGAAGGGCACCGCTGAGTCGCCCGCTTTCCAGCGCATCAAGCAGATCTTGTTCCACCAGATGAGCTCCGCGGCCCGGATTGATCAGGAAAGCCCCTTGCGGTAACTGATCAAACAGGCCGGCATTGAGAATACCGGTAGTGGCATCAGTCAGAGGCAGCAGGCATATCAGTACATCGCTGGAGTTGAGAAAATCCCCTAGCGCCTGCTCACCGTTAACACAGCGGACTTTTTCGTTAATGCGAGCCGAGCGGCTCCAGCAGGTAACCGGATAGTTGTTGAGAGCCATTCTCTCTGCAACTTGCAGTCCCAGCGCGCCAGCTCCGAGAATGCCAATACGAACGTGTGCCGCAGAGATAGCTTTGATGTCATCCTGAGCCCAGTGTTTCTGGCGTTGAGCGCTACGTAAAAGCCCCATCTGACGCTGGAAATGCAACACACCATAAAGTGCGTATTCGGCCATTTGCTGAGCCATGCCCGCATCGCGCAAACGAACGATTGTTGCCTGAGAGGGTAGGCCGGTATGCAGCAGAAGGTGGTCGACACCAGCGGAGAAGGCGTAGACGGTCTGTAAGCGAGGAGTGTTATCGAAAAAATCCACCGGCGGCATCCACACAATAGCGGCCGTTATGTCACTTGGATCTGCTTCTGTACGTTCGCAAGACCAGTCGATGATTACATGGTCGGGCAGGCGATGTCGAAAAGTCTGTAATAACTGACCATCATCGCCTTCGCAATAGAAGAGAATACTCATGGCGTTTCAGACGTGTGGGTGGGCCACTAAAGAGGTACAGGTTCAACCACGGCAAAGCGACGATCCGTGTAGAGCAAAGGTTCGCCACTGGTGGTCCGGACGTCCACGACTTCACCAAAGAAGACTCGGTGAGATCCTTTAACCAGGGTGGAGTCCACCTTGCAATCCAATGCTACCAGCGCGTTGGTAAGAATCGGTGCACCGGTGCTCAGTGTTGTCCAGATGCCTGAGTCAAAACGGGATTGCTCGGGTTGGTCTCCGAGGCCCGCAAACACGGTGGCAAGTTCCATACAATGACTGGGCAGAATGTTGACGGCAAAGCGACCGCTTTGTTCTGCCAGTGCGCAGAAAGGATTGTCCAGATTGACACACACCAGAAGCAGAGCTGGGTCTGCACATACCGAACACATGGAGCTGACCGTCAGGCCAGCCTCCATGTCTTCGTATGCGGTAGTTACCACGGACACCCCGTTTGCTGCTTGCGAGAGTGCCGAGGTAAATGCCGAGGCAGTAATGCTCGGCATGTCTACTTTATCTACCACTAGGGTAGTCGCGCTGAGCTGCACCAGTGTAGACCTGGCGAGGACGACCGATCCTGAATTCCGGATCTTCGTGCATTTCCATCCAATGGGAAATCCAACCGACAGTTCGTGACATGGCGAACATGACAGTGAACATGTTCATCGGAATGTCCAGAGCACGCAGAATGATTCCGGAGTAGAAATCGACGTTTGGATACAGTTTGCGTTCGATGAAGTATTCGTCTTCCAGCGTGGCACGTTCCAGTTCCATAGCCAGTTCGAACAGAGGTTGATCACCACCCAGTTCTTTCAACAGGTCGTAACACATCTTCTGGATAAGTCTGGCGCGTGGGTCAAAATTCTTGTAGACACGGTGACCGAAGCCCATGAGGCGGAACGGGTCATTCTTGTCCTTGGCGCGGGCAATAACCTGTTCGATAGTCTCACCTGAGTAGAGGATACGATCAAGCATATTGATCACCGCCTCGTTTGCACCACCGTGTGCAGGTCCCCATAGGCATGCAACGCCTGATGCAATAGAAGCAAAAGGGTTCGCACCTGAGCTGCCGGAGAGTCTGACTGTGGAAGTACTGGCATTCTGTTCGTGATCTGCATGCAGGATCATGATCAGTTCAATGGCTTTGACAGCCACTGGGTTGAGTGTGAAGTCTTCTGCGGGTACCGCAAACATCATGCGAGTGAAGTTTTCGACATATCCCAGGTTGTTGTCCGGGTACATGAATGGCATGCCGCGGTGATGCTTGTAGCAATAAGAGGCTATCGTAGGCATCTTGGCGATCAATCGCTGTGCAGAGATCTCCCGGTGCTCAGGATTGTTGATATCCAGTGAGTCATGGTAGAAGGATGACATGGCGCCAACCGTACCTACCAACATGGCCATGGGGTGCGCATCGTAGCGAAAACCATCAATGAAATCCCTGATGTTTTCGTGCACCATCGTGTGTTGCGAGATGATGTGGTTAAAGGATTCACCCTGTTCCTTGTTGGGCAATTCTCCATACATCAGCAGGTAGCACACTTCCAGGTAGGTGCTGTGCTCAGCCAGTTGTTCAATCGGATAACCCCTGTACAGCAGGATTCCCTCGTCACCGTCGATGAAAGTGATGGCACTTTTACAGCTGGCGGTAGTCGCGAAGCCAGGGTCATAGGTGAAAATTCCTGTGTCCCTGTAAAGACCGCGCACATCCGCCACGTCGGGCCCATGCGTCGGGCTGATTCGAGGCAATACAGATTCTTTACCGTCATCTGTCGTGATGGTTATGGTGCGTTCAGTCATTTAATATGTCTCCAACGTGATTACGTTGATTATATGTTTAAAGTGTCGCGCGCTAGATTATAGAAACTATTGAATCCCTATTCTTGCCTATCAGCTACATCGGTAATCAGGTAACACCACTGGAGTCACAGGGGGTTAGATCGCCGTAAAATCGGGTTCAATCCGGGATTGATGAACCGCGCTATGGCCGCCTGATTGTCGTCAGTCTACGATGATTGGTCCAGACAACTGGCAACATGATACTCCTTAACGATGCATGACAATCAGTATTGAGCCCGCTACGGCAAACGCTGCACCAATCCACGCACCAAAGGCTGGTCGCTCGCGCGACACCAACCAGATTATTGGTACAAGCATAACGGGTGTTGTGGATGACAGTGCTGCGCTGAGGCCAATGGATCCTTGCGAAAAGGCATATAGCAACAAGGTCATGCCTAGCGCCATGCCGAGAAAGCCACTCATGAACATACGGCCAATGAGGTTTTTGTTGAGTGTCTGTTTACTTTTTGTTTGTGCGGGAAAAAGGCCTCTGGCCGCATAAAGGGCAATAAGTGCTGCGCCAATGCGAATGGTGGCAACAGATAGTGGATCTGCGCCATGAGATAGGGCTGGTGCAACCATCAGTGAGCCAATGGACTGGCACAGGGCGGCCAGTAGTCCGATGCCAATTCCTGTCAGCAAATGGCCCTGGACCTCTTCCCAGATATGGATCTGGTTAGCTCGCTTGCCATAAACGATGGCAATGAAAACACCGATTGCGACCAGTCCACAGCCGATCAGGGCTACGGCGTGCAGCTGCTCATCAAAGATCAGCCAGGATAGACCGACGGTCATCGGGGCATTGGTGGCAAACAGAATGCCGGTGCGTCTTGGTCCCAATCGGCTCATAGTCACGAACAGGGCGGTATCACCAATGAAGACACCGAAAAAGCCGGATAGCATCAAGAGTGGCAAGTCGTTTGCCGCTACAGCAGTTGATCCGGTGACTAGTACAACGCAAAGTAACAGTCCGAAGACCATCAGCATGCGTATCCGGGTGAAGGCAATACCGCCCATTTGACGCGCGGCGGAGGCGGCAAAAACTCCGCCCATTGCCCAGCACAAGGCGGCGCCCAAGGCAGCTATTTCGGCCATTTATATAAAACTATCAAAGTCGGGAAGCACGTCATCTTGCCAGAAGTTCAAAATAGCCTGTCGTAATCAGGTAGAAGTGCGCGATGTGTTAACTTTCATCACATAACCAAAATGGAAAAACACCTGTGCTTCAACACGTGGAATAATTGTGTTGAACTGCAGCATCCTATACTTTTAGTTAACTTCTTTTCATCGGAGTAATAAATGCGTCCAACAAAGACATTTGCATTATCAGTCGCTTTGGCAGTATCTGCTGTATCAGCGGGTGTTGTGCATGCCGACGAAACTCTTGACGCGGTCAAGAGCAAAGGCTTTGTGCAATGTGGTGTTTCGCAAGGTCTGCCCGGCTTTTCCAACCCTGATGATCAAGGTAACTGGACTGGGCTGGATGTGGATTTCTGCCGCGCGATGGCAGCCGCTATCTTCAATGACGCCGAGGCTGTCAAGTACACACCATTGTCAGCTAAAGTTCGGTTTACAGCTCTGACGTCCGGTGAGATTGACGTTTTGTCGCGCAATACGACATGGACCATGAGTCGGGATGCTGATTTCGGGGAATTTCTGGGTGTCAATTACTACGACGGTCAGGGTTTCATGGTTCCCACCAGTCTGGGAGTCACCAGTGCGCTTGAGCTTGATGGTGCTGCCGTCTGCACGAACACAGGTACCACCACAGAGCTCAATGTCGCGGATTTCTTCCGTGCCAATGATTTGAAATACACGGTTGTTGCTTTCGAAAAGGCTGACGAAGTGGTCTCGGCTTACGACGCCGGTCGATGTGATGTCTATACCACTGACCGTTCAGGTCTTGCAGCACAACGTACCAAGCTTTCCAAGCCAGACGATCACGTCGTACTGCCTGAAATCATTTCCAAGGAGCCACTGGGTCCTCTGGTCCGTCATGGGGATACTCAATGGGTCGATATTGGTCGCTGGACTCTCAACTGCATGATCAATGCGGAAGAGGCTGGCATAAACATGGACAACGTGGCTGAAATGGCAACGTCTAATGATCCGAACATCAAGCGTATTCTGGGTAGCGATGGAGATCTTGGTTCCAAGATCGGACTCGATAACGCTTTTTGCGCGAACGTCGTTGCAGCCGTTGGTAACTATGCTGAGTCTTACAATCGCAATGTCGGACCTGATACTGCGCTGAAACTGGACCGTGGCGTAAACGCTTTGTGGTCACAAGGCGGTTTGCTCTACGCTGCACCACAGCGCTAGACGTTCGAACCAGTAGTTGATAGTGGGGGGCCGCAAAGTCCGGATCGCAAAGACCCGGTACGGAAGCGGCCCTTTTTACATTCCTACGGAACCCAGGTATGGCGAATAGCTCCCCCAGTAGTGCAATATCTGCAGCATCCAAGCCCAGCTTCTGGCGTGATCCAGACAAGCGGGCCATCGTCTATCAGCTCGTCGTTGTTGCTGTCATAGGTTGGTTGCTGTATTCGATAATCAATAACACAGCAACCAATATGGAGGCCCGTGGACTAGCCTCAGGATTCGGTTTTCTGGATTCCAGGGCAGGGTTTGGCATCATTTCCACGCCATTTGTCCCTTACACTGAGGACGCCAATTACTTCACGGTGTTTCTGGTCGGGCTGGTCAATACCATCATCGTGGCATTTGTAGGATGTCTGCTGGCTTTGCTTCTTGGCTTTGTCGTGGGTATCGGTCGTCTTTCCAGTAATTGGCTGGTGCAGAAGATTGCGACGTCCTATATCGAGCTCTTCCGAAATATTCCTTTGCTACTGCAGATTCTATTCTGGTACAGCGCCGTGCTGAAACCATTGCCTGGGCCGAGAGAGTTGCACGAAGCCGGCGAAATGGTCTTTTTCTCCGTTAATAACCGCGGGCTTATCTTTGCCGAACCAGTCGGGCAAGAAGGCTTCCAGTTTGTCTGGTACGCGCTGTTCGCGGCTCTCGCCGTGTCCTGGCTGATCAAGAAATGGGCTGCTGCTCGCCAGATGCAAACCGGAGAGCAATTTCCAGTGCTGACAGTAGGTATGGGGCTTGTTATTGGTGCGCCATTGATCACCTATCTGATCATGGGTCGTCCACTGGAATTCATGCCGGCTGAGATGTCCCGCTTCGCCTTGAGTGGTGGGGTGACAATCATTCCTGAATTTGTTGCCTTGCTGCTGGCGCTCGTCATATACACAGCGGCGTTCATTGCCGAGATAGTGAGGGCGGGAATACAGTCGGTTAGCCATGGTCAGACAGAGGCCGCCTCCGCTTTGGGGGTCAAGCCAAGTCATCGAATGCGTCTGGTCGTCGTGCCTCAGGCCATGCGAGTCATCGTGCCACCGTTGACCAGTCAATTTCTGAATCTGACCAAGAACTCCAGTCTGGCCACCGCCATAGCCTATCCGGATCTGTTTTCGGTCTTTGCCGGAACAACCTTGAATCAGACAGGGCAGGCCGTCGAAATCATGGCCATGACGCTTGCTGTCTACCTGACATTGAGTTTGGTGACTTCAGGATTCATGAACTGGTACAACTCACGAATCAAGCTGGTGGAGCGATAAGTCATGACTATCAATGACAATACGACATCAGGTGGAGTGGTGCATTCCGGAGATTTGCCGGACAAGCCAGCGCCGATCAGCACTGATGGTTTGATCCCGTGGATGCGTGACAACCTGTTCAACGGCGTTTTTAATTCTTTGTTGACGCTGACGGCTTTGGCCCTGGTGCTTTACGTGGTGCCCGGCGTTCTGGGCTGGACAATTTTCAATGCAAACTGGACAGGCGGTGTCGATGCATGCATCGCTAACCCAGACGGTGCGTGCTGGCCGTTCGTTTCGTCTCGCTGGGAGCAGTTTCTCTATGGTTTTTACGAGAAATCCGAACGTTGGCGTATCAATATCCTGCTAGGGGTTCTTGCGGTAGGTGTGGCCTGGATGGTCTGGGAGAATGCGCCTGGGCGCAGGTTGGCAGCAGTATTCATGCTGTTCGTCTATCCGATCATTGCGTTTGTCATGCTTTACGGTAACAAGACGCTTGGCTTGCCAATTGTGGAAACATCTCAGTGGGGTGGTTTCACATTGACACTAGTGATTGCTCTGAGTGGCATTGTTGCTTCATTGCCGCTGGGTGTGTTGCTTGCTCTTGGCCGGCGTTCAAAAATGCCAATCATCAGCCTTCTGAGCACGATATTCATAGAGTTCTGGCGAGGCATTCCACTGGTGGCCGTACTGTTCATGGCTACCATCATGTTTCCGCTGTTTCTACCAGCTGGTGTTACTTTCGACCAGTTGCTCCGAGCTGTTATCGGTGTAGCGCTCTTTTCTTCGGCCTATATGGCTGAGGTTGTGAGAGGCGGGCTGCAAGCCATTTCCAAAGGGCAGTATGAAGGTGCCATGGCCTTGGGTTTGCCGTTTGGCAAAATGATGCGTCTGATCATTCTTCCGCAGGCGCTCAAGATCGTTATTCCGGGTATCGTCAATACCTTCATCGGCCTTTTCAAAGATACGACGCTGGTGTTGATCATTGCCTTGTTCGACCTGCTCGGGGTTGTTCAGGCCTCCATCGCTGATCCAAACTGGTCGGTCAGATCCGTGCCATATACCGGCTATGCCTTTGTGGCCATCGTATTCTGGATCTGTTGCTATAGCATGGCGCGTTATAGCCGGTACATCGAAGATAAATTGAACACAGGACACAAGCGATAATGCAAGGCGATCAGCAAAGTAAAAGCACGGCGCCCACCATGCAAGTCGGTGATGAGGCGGTCATCAATATCACTGATATGAACAAGTGGTACGGGCAGTTTCATGTGTTGAAAGATATCAATCTGGCTGTGCGTCGTGGCGAACGAATCGTCATATGTGGGCCTTCCGGATCGGGTAAGTCCACTTTAATCAGATGTATCAATCGCCTTGAAGAGCATCAAAAGGGTTCAATCAATGTTAATGGCATCGAGCTCAACAGCGATCTGAAAAATATCGACGCTACCCGGCGCGAGGTCGGAATGGTGTTCCAGCATTTCAACTTGTTCCCCCATTTGACGGTTCTGCAGAACTGTACGTTAGCTCCGATCTGGGTCAAGAAGATGCCAAAAAAGGAAGCCGAGGAGGTTGCCATGCAATACCTGGAACGCGTGCGTATTCCAGAGCAGGCAAACAAGTTTCCAGGACAGTTGTCTGGTGGGCAGCAGCAGCGGGTGGCTATAGCTCGCTCCTTGTGCATGAACCCCAAGATCATGTTGTTTGATGAGCCGACATCAGCTCTGGATCCGGAAATGATCAAGGAGGTGCTGGATGTCATGATCGAGCTGGCACACGAGGGGATGACCATGATTTGCGTCACTCACGAGATGGGTTTTGCCAAAACCGTGGCGAATCGAGTGATATTCATGGATGGCGGGCAAATCATCGAAGAAAACGAGCCAGAAGCGTTTTTCAACAACCCGCAATCAGAGCGCACGCAATTATTCTTAAGTCAGATACTTGCTCACTAAAAAATTAGGGTAGAATGCTCTGCGTTCACTAGCGTGCTTCATCCGGCAGAATCTGTTTGAATGAAGCATGTTATGAAACGGTAAAAATATTTCCTTGAGCGGTTGACATTCTTGTTCAAGGTCATCATAATTACCGGCTTGCCTGATGGAGGGATTCCCGAGCGGTCAAAGGGGGCAGACTGTAAATCTGCTGGCTCAGCCTTCGGAGGTTCGAATCCTCCTCCCTCCACCATTAGTTGCAAGCAGGGTGTTTAGACACTCTTGATATCATCCAGATTACGATGTGCTGAATATGTAGTTCAACTGGTAGTTCTGCGAAGCGGGTGTAGTTCAACGGTAGAACCTCAGCCTTCCAAGCTGATGACGAGGGTTCGAGTCCCTTCACCCGCTCCAATTCTGGTAGTTGTTGAGCAGATTCGGCGACTCGTTGATCGAGACGTTATATCCGTATTGAAAATCCGAAAGTAGTGCCCAGTGTATTCGACACTGATGATTGGCTAGGCGCCGCTCATATAGCTCAGTTGGTAGAGCACTTCCTTGGTAAGGAAGAGGTCACCGGTTCGACTCCGGTTATGAGCTCCAGTCTGTCATCCCGCAAGATGCTGTATTCAGTTTAGTGTAATGAATCGGTAGTGCAAGAAGATAGTCCAGAATTTTTTACCGCGGCGTCGCGTGGTAGTAATCAAGGTCGACGACAGAACATAACAATCCGGTAGAGGCAGCGACTGATGTCTAAGGAAAAATTCGAACGTAACAAGCCGCATGTCAATGTCGGTACCATTGGCCACGTGGATCACGGTAAGACCACGTTGACAGCCGCGCTGACTATCTGCCAGGCAGAGAAGTTCGGTGGTGCTGCGCGCGCATACGACCAGATCGATAACGCGCCGGAAGAGAAAGCTCGCGGTATTACTATCGCTACAGCTCACGTTGAGTATGAGTCCGAGAACCGTCACTACGCTCACGTAGATTGCCCGGGACACGCGGATTATGTAAAGAACATGATCACCGGTGCTGCTCAGATGGACGGCGCTATCCTGGTATGTTCGGCTGCTGATGGCCCTATGCCACAGACTCGCGAGCACATCCTGCTGGCTCGTCAGGTAGGCGTTCCTTACATCGTTGTCTACCTGAACAAGGCAGACATGGTTGATGATGCCGAGTTGCTTGAACTGGTTGAAATGGAAGTTCGTGAGCTTCTCGACAGCTACGATTTCCCTGGCGACGATACGCCAATCATCACCGGTTCAGCTCTGAAAGCGATCGAAGGTGACATGACTGAAATCGGACGTCCTTCTATCGACAAGCTGATTGACGCACTGGATACTTACATTCCAATGCCAGATCGTCCCGTTGATCTGCCATTCTTGATGCCTGTAGAGGACGTGTTCTCTATCTCGGGTCGTGGAACGGTTGCAACAGGTCGAATCGAGCGTGGCATCATCAAGGTTGGTGAGGAAATCGAGATTGTCGGTATCCGTGACACCACCAAGACGACAGTTACTGGTGTTGAGATGTTCCGCAAGTTGCTGGATCAGGGTGAAGCTGGCGACAACGTGGGTATCCTGCTGCGTGGTACCAAGCGTGAAGATATCGAGCGTGGACAAGTACTGTGCAAGCCGAAGACAATCAACCCTCACAAGAAGTTCGAGGCAGAAATCTACGTACTGGGCAAGGATGAAGGCGGCCGTCATACGCCATTCTTCAACAACTACCGCCCACAGTTCTACTTCCGTACAACGGATGTGACTGGTGCGGTTGAATTGCCAGAAGGTACTGAGATGGTAATGCCGGGTGACAACGTGAAAATCGTTGTTGAACTGATCAACCCGATTGCGATGGAAGACGGTCTGCGTTTTGCGATTCGTGAAGGTGGCCGTACCGTTGGTGCCGGCGTTGTTGCGAAGATAATCGAGTAATTTTACTGAAAGGCAGGTGGCACGCTAGCTTATTTGTCAAACAGTATGTATTATAGCTGGCTTCGTCCAGTGTAGAGTTGGATGGAGAGCCTGGGTCAGCATAGATCTGGGCTTTTCATGTTCTACCCAGAAAGTCGATGATTTTCTGAAGTAACCGGATTAGGCCAGTAGCTCAATTGGCAGAGCGGCGGTCTCCAAAACCGCAGGTTGGGGGTTCGATTCCCTCCTGGCCTGCCAATCCGGTTTGTGTTACACGATGATATTTCATCCAACCTGGATCGCCGCGAGCATATTCATGGTCTCAAAGGCCGAAGTACAGACAAATAGCGCAGACACAGTGAAGCTGGTCGCCGCCGGTGCACTCGTGCTACTGGGGCTTGTGGCTTTTTACTACTTTGCAGAACAGTCATTGCTTTTGCGAGTGGTTGGCTTGTTGCTCATTGGTGGCTTAGCTGCATTTATCGTCTATCAGGCGGATATTGGCAAGCGAATTGTTGCTTTTTTTCGTGATGCCAGAACTGAGGTTCGCAAGGTTGTATGGCCAAGCAGGGCCGAAACGACTCAAACAACGGTCACGGTATTCATTATCGTTGTGCTGGTCGGCATCTTTTTATGGCTGTTCGATATGCTGCTCGCGTTTCTATTTCGCGCAGTGACGGGAATTTAAGAGACAGTCATGGCAATGCGTTGGTTTGTAGTGCAAGCATTCTCCGGTTTTGAGGGGACGGTTAAACGTTCACTTGAAGAGCGCATCGAGCGTGCTGGATTGAGTGAGAAGTTCGGCGACATCTTGGTACCTACCGAAGAAGTTGTTGAAATACGTAACGGGCAGAAGCGTCGTTCAGAGCGCAAATTCTTCCCTGGTTACGTGCTGGTTCGAATGGAAATGGAAGACGAAACCTGGCACTTGGTGAAAGATGTTCCCAAGGTTCTGGGTTTTATCGGTGGTACAGCTGACAAGCCTGCTCCGATTGCCGACAAGGAAGCCGATGCCATTCTACAGCGCGTACAGGACGGTGTGGAAAAGCCACGTCCAAAGGTCTTGTTCGACGTGGGCGAAGTAGTGCGCGTTACGGACGGTCCTTTCAACGACTTCAATGGTGTTGTTGAAGAAGTGAATTTTGACAAGAATCGCCTGTTGGTCGCGGTTCAGATATTCGGGCGTAGTACTCCCGTAGAGCTTGAATTCAGTCAGGTAGAAAAAGCCTGATTTATTAACTGCAGGCCGATAGGTCTGCATTCGCGCATATTTGCGCTAACCATCGGGGAGTCGGGCAGAGCATCTAGCGGCTGTCAGGCGTTTGTACCCGATCAGGAGCAATCAGTATGGCCAAGAAAGTCACGGCTTATATCAAGCTGCAAGTACCTGCCGGGAAAGCAAACCCAAGTCCTCCAGTAGGACCTGCATTGGGTCAGCACGGCGTGAACATCATGGAATTCTGCAAGGCGTTCAACGCCTCTACGCAGAGCATGGAAGCCGGTCTTCCAATTCCTGTTGTTATTACTGTTTATAGTGATCGTAGTTTTACATACATCACAAAAACACCGCCAGCAGCTGTACTGTTGCTCAAGTCTGCCGGCCTGCCCAAGGGCAGTGGTCGTCCGAACACTGACAAAGTTGGCAAGGTTTCTCGTGCACAGCTCGAAGAAATTGCAACAACCAAAAAACCTGATCTGACTGCATCTGACATGGATGCTGCCGTTCGTACCATCGCTGGCACCGCGCGCAGCATGGGTCTGGAAGTGGAGGGCGTATAAGATGGCCAAATTGGGAAAGAGAGCAAAGGCAATCCGTGAAAAGGTTGACGCAGAAAAGCAATACAACGTTATTGATGCGTTCTCACTGCTGAAAGAACTATCCACTGTCAAGTTTGCAGAATCTGTAGACGTTGCAGTGAACCTGGGTGTTGATCCACGTAAATCTGACCAGGTTGTGCGTGGTTCCAGTGTGTTGCCAAATGGCACAGGAAAAACAGTACGCGTTGCTGTTTTTGCTCAAGGCGCTCAAGCTGAAGCTGCTCGTGAAGCCGGTGCAGATCTGGTTGGTTTTGAAGATCTTGCCGAGTCAATCAAAGGCGGCAGCATGGACTTCGACGTCGTCATTGCTGCACCAGATGCCATGCGCGTGGTTGGTGCTCTGGGTACAATTCTTGGTCCACGTGGTCTGATGCCTAACCCTAAAGTGGGTACGGTAACTCCGAACGTGGCTGAAGCTGTTACCAATGCTAAAGCAGGTCAGGTTCGTTATCGTGCAGACAAGGGCGGTATCGTCCACTGCACACTGGGTAAAGCTACCTTCGAACCTCAAGCTCTTGAGCAAAATCTGGGTATGTTGATTGCTGACCTGATCAAGGCGAAGCCTTCAGCAGCAAAAGGTATCTATGTTCGTAAAATCACCGTGTCCACTACCATGGGCCCTGGTCTGACAATCGATCATTCTAGCTACGTCTAGAAAGATAGACCAAGGCAGACTTCTGCGTAACTCGCAGGAGTCTGCAATTGTAATATTCGGCGATTTTGTCGCCAAGTTGTAGATAAGTAGTACGAAAGAACTTTGAGTGAGCAGACGTTGTGCCATGGCTAGCCATGACTCGGTCTGTCTCATCGAAGACCGCAGGTGTCATCGTGTTCCGGTGGCTTAATGGCCTGCGCAGATGGGGACGCGGGTAGCTCAGTATGACTACCTTGCAGAACCGAGTAGGCAAGTTGCGCGTTTTGCAACTTGCAAGGCATGGTTTTTCACTGGTTGAAAAGCCGTTTAACTAAAGGTGCTCTATGGCTCTGACTTATGCAGAGAAGCAAGCCGTCGTAGCTGAAGTCGCAGATGTTGCGAATTCGGCTTTGTCGGCAGTTGCTGCCGAGTACCGGGGACTTAGCGTCTCGCAACTGACTGCTTTACGTGCTTCTGCACGTGAAAGTGGTGTGTATGTGCGAGTCGTCAAGAATTCCCTGGCACGTTTGGCAGTCAAGGGGACTGAATTCGAGTGTATGAACGATCGCCTCAGCGGTCCGTTGATGCTGGCTTTCTCAAAAGAGGATCCAGGTTCAGCGGCACGTCTGTTTCGCGACTTTGCCAAAACTAATGACAAGCTTGTCATTACGGTTGGTGCAGTAGGCGGAGAAACGATCGAAGCTGGCGATATCAACAAACTGGCCAACCTCCCGACTCGGGACGAGGCTCTGTCACTGATGATGGCTGTCATGCAAGCGCCGGTTACCAAACTAGCGCGTACCTTGAAGGAAGTTCCGGGCAAGCTCGTTCGTACAGTGGAAGCTGTGCGGTTGTCCAAAGAAGCTTAATGCGAACCAGATCGTCTGGTTCACTCACTATGACTTACAGGTTATCCGCAAATACCGGTAACCGATCGGAGAAAGACTGATGGCAGTTTCTAAAGAAGACATGCTGGAAACCATTTCCAATATGTCAGTGATGGAGGTCGTTGACCTTATCAGTGCAATGGAAGAGAAGTTTGGTGTATCTGCAGCTGCTGCTGTAGCAGCAGCTCCTGCTGCTGGCGGAGACGCTGGTGCAGCTGCTGAAGAGCAGACTGAATTTGACGTTATCCTGTCAAGCTTCGGCGAGAACAAGGTTGGCGTTATCAAAGCAGTTCGTGGCGCAACAGGCCTTGGTCTGAAAGAAGCGAAAGATCTTGTTGAAAGTGCTCCAGCTCCTATCAAGGAAGCAGCACCTAAAGCAGAAGCAGAAGAACTCAAGAAAGTTCTTGAAGAAGCCGGCGCAACTGTCGAGCTCAAGTAATCGTTGTATCCCTCGTTACTTCCCCGGGGTTTGTGTCCCGGGGTTGTGACACCGACAGGCTGACAGTCATTGTGACTGTCGGCCTGCCGCCGCTTCCGGCGGGAAAATTTGAACTTGCGTGCTCGCCCGGCACGCGCTCTGCAGACTGCGAGGAACGTTGATGGCCTTTTCGTTCACTGAAAAAAAACGTATCCGTAAGGATTTTGGAAAGCGCGCTCCAATCCTTGAGGTGCCGTACCTGCTGCAAACGCAGCTGGACTCCTACCGCAACTTCCTTCAGGAAGATAAAGACGCGGATAATCGTGCTGAAGTAGGCCTGCATGGCGCCTTCAACAGTGTGATGCCCATTATCAGTTATTCTGGTAATGTCGAGCTGCATTACGTCAGCTATCGACTGGGCAAACCTGCTTTTGACGAGCGGGAATGTAAAATTCGTGGTTTGACTTTCGCGGCACCACTTCGAGTGCTCGCGCGTCTGATCATTTATGACAAGACCGCTCCTGCCAGCAGTAAAGTCGTCAAAGACATCAAGGAGCAGGAAGTATTCATGGGTGAATTGCCACTCATGACAGGTAATGGAACTTTCATTATCAATGGTACTGAACGCGTAATCGTTTCTCAGTTGCATCGATCACCTGGTGTGTTTTTTGACCACGATCGCGGCAAGACGCATTCATCGGGCAAATTGTTGTTCAGTGCGCGAATCATTCCTTATCGTGGTTCCTGGTTGGATTTCGAATTCGATCCGAAAGACTGCGTTTTTGCCCGAATTGACCGTCGCCGAAAGCTGCCAGCCACGATTGTTTTGCGTGCGTTGGGTTATGAGACTAGCGACATTCTGGAAAATTTCTTTGAAACGCACAAGATTTCTCTCTCGAAGACCAAAATCGAGATGGAACTGGTGCCTGAGCGCCTGCGTGGTGAAACCGCAGCGTTTGATATCAAAGCTGGTAAAGAAGTGGTTGTTGAAACCGGACGTCCGATTTCAGCCAGACACGTTCGTGTACTGGAGCAAGCCAACATCAAGAAGCTGGAGATTCCGGCTGACTACCTGGTGGGCAAGATCCTCTTCCACGACATCGTCGATCCTGAAACTGGCGAATTGCTGGCTGAAGCCAATGCTGAGCTGACTGCAGAACTTGTTGAGCAGATTCATGACGCTGGTATCAAGAAGATTGAAGTCCTGTATGTAAACGACCTTGATCGAGGACCGTTTATTTCCAACACATTGCGCATCGATCCAACGCGCACTCAGTTGGAAGCTCAGGTAGAAATCTATCGCATGATGCGTCCTGGCGAGCCACCTACCAAGGAAGCTGCACAGAACCTGTTCAATAACCTGTTTTTCGAGCCAGATCGTTACGATCTGTCGCCTGTTGGTCGCATGAAGTTCAATCGTCGTCTCATGCGCGAAGAGACAACGGGACCAGGTACGCTGGACAAGGAAGACATCCAGGCTGTCATGCAGGTGTTGATTGATATCCGTAACGGTAACGGTACGGTTGATGACATTGACCATTTGGGTAATCGTCGTATCCGTAGTGTGGGCGAGATGGCTGAAAACGTCTTTCGCGTGGGTCTTGTTCGTGTTGAACGAGCAGTACGTGAACGTTTGGGTATGGTTGAGTCTGAAGGTCTCATGCCTCAGGACATCATCAACGCCAAGCCGGTTGCTGCCGCAGTCAAGGAATTTTTCGGATCCAGCCAGTTGTCGCAGTTCATGGATCAGAACAATCCTCTGTCAGAAGTCACGCACAAGCGTCGTATTTCTGCATTAGGCCCCGGTGGTCTGACGCGTGAACGTGCAGGTTTTGAAGTTCGTGACGTACACCCGACTCACTATGGTCGTGTTTGTCCTATCGAAACACCAGAGGGGCCGAATATCGGTCTTATCAACTCTCTGGCGGTTTATGCCCGAACCAATAACTTTGGATTTCTCGAAACTCCTTACGTCAAGATTGTTAACGGCAAGGCGACTGACAAGATTGAATACCTGTCGGCGATCGAAGAAGGCAACTACATCATTGCTCAGGCGAACACGGAGCTGGATGCGGAAGGCAAACTGATCAGTGATCTGGTTTCTGTACGTACCAACAATGAATTCACCATGTCACGACCTGAACAGGTTGAGTTCATGGACGTTTCTCCAAAGCAGATCGTATCTGTTGCGGCGGCACTGATTCCATTCCTCGAGCACGATGATGCTAACCGCGCTCTCATGGGTTCGAACATGCAACGTCAGGCTGTACCGACATTGCGTGCCGAAAAGCCATTGGTTGGTACCGGTATCGAACGTATCGTTGCTGTCGATTCAGGCTCTGCTGTTGTTGCCAAGCGTGGTGGCAAGGTAGATTCGGTTGATGCGGCTCGAATCGTTGTCCGGGTACATGATGCAGAAGCAGAAACAGGCGCCGGTGGTGTCGATATCTACACTCTGACCAAGTACACGCGTTCAAACCAGAACACCTGCATCAATCAACGTCCGTTGGTTCGCCCGGGTGATCAGATTGAACGTGGTGATGTGCTGGCAGATGGTCCATCTACCGACATGGGTGAGCTGGCCTTGGGTCAGAACATGCTGGTCGCGTTCATGCCTTGGAACGGTTACAACTACGAGGATTCCATCCTCATCTCCGAGCGTGTTGTTCAGGAAGATCGATTCACAACGATTCATATCGAAGAATTGACCTCTGTTGCACGTGATACCAAGCTTGGGCCTGAAGATATTACAGCTGATATTCCTAACGTCAGCGAAGGTCTGCTGTCGAAGCTGGATGAGTCGGGCATTGTGTACGTTGGTGCTGAAGTGAAGCCGAACGACATTCTGGTTGGCAAGGTGACACCGAAGGGTGAAACACAGCTGACTCCAGAAGAGAAGCTTCTGAGAGCCATCTTTGGTGAGAAGGCGTCTGATGTAAAAGACACTTCCTTGCGCGTACCACCAGGTATGGACGGAACTGTAATCGATGTCCGCGTATTTACTCGCGACGGTGTCGACAAGGACATGCGTGCTCAACAGATCGAGCGTGAAGGCCTGAAGCAGGTTCGCAATGATATTGATGACGAAACTCGAATCATCGAGAACGACATCTACGAACGTATCGAAAAGCTGATTGTCGACAAAGAAGTGGATAAAGGACCGGAAGGCTTGAAGTCTGGTGACAGAATCACATCCGAGTACTTGCAAAACCTTGAACGCGACAAGTGGTTCCAGATCTCCATGCGAGATGAGGAACTGAATGTTCAGCTCGAAAAGATCGGACAAAGCATTGCGGATCATCGTGAAGCCTTTGAACAGCGCTTCCTGGAGCAGAAGGAAAAAATCACTTCTGGTGATGATCTGGCTCCGGGTGTTCTGAAAATGGTCAAGGTCTACCTTGCGGTCAAGCGTCGTCTGCAACCAGGCGACAAGATGGCGGGTCGACATGGCAACAAGGGTGTTATCTCCATGATCGTACCTACCGAAGACATGCCTTATTCGGCTGACGGTGCACCGGTTGATATCTGCTTGAACCCATTGGGCGTGCCTTCGCGCATGAACGTTGGACAGGTACTTGAAATGCATCTGGGCTGGGCTGCCAAAGGTCTGGGACACAAGATCAATCGCATGATCAAGGCGCAACAAGCGGTTTCAGATCTTCGAGAGTTTCTCGAGAAGATTTATAACCACGAAGGTGCTTCACAACATGTGGACATTGCGAGTCTGACTGACGAAGAAATCAAGGAGCTGGCTAACAACCTGGTCCGTGGTGTACCGATGGCAACACCAGTATTCGATGGTGCTTCCGAGAAGGAAATTCGCCAGATGCTGGCTTTGGCAGATTTGCCAGAATCAGGGCAGGCGCATTTGTTCGATGGCCGTACTGGCGATAGCTTCGAACGTCCTGTTTCTGTTGGTTATATGCACATGCTCAAACTGAACCATCTGGTTGATGACAAGATGCATGCTCGTTCAACAGGTCCGTACAGTCTCGTTACTCAGCAGCCGCTGGGTGGTAAGGCTCAATTTGGTGGTCAGCGCTTTGGTGAGATGGAAGTCTGGGCACTGGAAGCATACGGCGCGGCATACACATTGCGCGAAATGCTGACGGTCAAGTCTGATGATGTGAAAGGTCGAAACACGATGTACAAGAACATTGTCGACGGCGATCACAGAATGGATGCAGGCATGCCTGAGTCTTTCAACGTGCTGCTTAAGGAAATTCGCTCGCTCGGTATCAATATCGAACTCGAGCAGGATCACTAAGGCATTGAGTCCATACGACATGAATGCCCCAAGGGTCCAGAGAAATACGTTTTCCGCTGCAAGCGATAGGGGAATGAAAGAATGAAAGATCTGCTGAATCTGTACAAGATGCAGGGCCAGACTGAAGAGTTTGATGCGATTCGCATCAAGCTCGCTTCACCAGAGACCATCCGTTCATGGTCTTACGGTGAGGTGAAGAAGCCCGAGACCATCAACTACCGTACGTTCAAACCAGAGCGTGATGGCCTGTTCTGCTCCAAGATATTTGGACCAGTCAAGGACTATGAATGCCTGTGTGGAAAGTACAAGCGCCTCAAGCATCGTGGCGTGGTATGCGAGAAGTGTGGTGTTGAGGTTACTCAGACCAAGGTACGTCGTGAGCGCATGGGTCATATTGACCTGGCGAGCCCGGTTGCCCATATCTGGTTCCTGAAGTCACTGCCAAGTCGTATCGGCTTGTTGCTGGATATGACACTGCGTGAAATAGAACGTGTGTTGTACTTTGAAGCCTATGTCGTTATCGATCCGGGCATGACGACTCTGGAAACCGGACAACTGCTCTCGGATGAGCAGTATCTGGAAGCGATTGAAGAGCACGGCGATGAATTCGATGCTCGCATGGGTGCTGAAGCTGTTCATGACCTGTTGAAAGACATCGACATGAATACCGATGCCGAAAATCTGCGTGAAGAGATCGAAGCGACCAAGTCAGAGACAAAACTGAAGCGTCTGACCAAGCGTTTGAAGCTGGTTGAGTCATTCATCGTCTCTGGTAACCGTCCTGAGTGGATGGTTATGACCATTCTGCCGGTACTGCCGCCAGATTTGCGTCCTCTTGTGCCGTTGGATGGTGGTCGTTTCGCAACTTCAGATCTTAACGATCTGTATCGTCGAGTCATCAACCGTAACAATCGACTGCGTCGTTTGCTGGAGCTCAACGCTCCTGACATCATCGTGCGTAACGAAAAGCGCATGCTGCAGGAATCTGTGGATGCTCTGCTGGACAATGGTCGACGTGGTCGTGCCATCACGGGTTCCAACAAACGTCCTCTAAAGTCCCTGGCCGACATGATCAAGGGCAAGCAAGGTCGTTTCCGTCAGAACCTGCTGGGTAAGCGAGTCGATTATTCTGGTCGTTCGGTTATCGTGGTTGGACCAACTCTGCGTCTGCATCAGTGCGGTCTGCCGAAGAAAATGGCACTTGAACTATTCAAGCCGTTCATTTTCTCCAAGCTGCAGATTCGTGGCATGGCTACGACCATCAAAGCTGCCAAGAAGATGGTAGAGCGTGAAGGTGCGGAAGTCTGGGATATCCTTGAAGAGGTTATCCGTGAACATCCGGTCATGCTCAACCGTGCACCAACATTGCATCGTCTGGGTATCCAGGCTTTTGAACCAGTCCTGATCGAAGGTAAGGCTATCCAGCTGCACCCGTTGGTTTGTGCTGCATTCAACGCCGACTTTGACGGTGACCAGATGGCGGTTCACGTACCGTTGTCCATCGAAGCACAGCTCGAAGCTCGTGCTCTGATGATGTCAACCAACAACGTTCTGTCACCTGCGAACGGTGAGCCGATCATCGTACCTTCTCAGGATATCGTTCTGGGTCTGTACTACATGACTCGTACTCGAGTGAATGCCAGAGGCGAAGGCATGACATTCAGCGACATCGCTGAATGCCACCGTGCTTACCAGAGCAAGGTTGCCGATCTGCACGCTTTGGTAACAGTTCGAATTACTGACTACGAAGAGAACGAAGCGGGTGAGTGGGTCGCTGTTCCACGTCGGGTCAAGACAACGGTTGGACGGGCTATCGTGTCCGAGATTCTGCCACCAGGTCTTGAATTCGCCAATGTGGATCTGAATCTGACCAAGAAGAATATCTCCAAGCTCATCAACCTTTGCTATCGCCGTCTGGGTCTGAAGGAATCCGTTATCTTCGCTGACCAGCTGATGTATCTGGGCTTCAGATACGCAACTCTTGCCGGTGTTTCCATCGGTATTGAAGACATGATGGTGCCGGAAGACAAGAAGACGCTGATTGCAGCGGCTGAATCCGAAGTGCGAGAAATTCAGGATCAATACTCTGAAGGTCTGGTTACCAAGGGTGAGCGCTATAACAAGGTTGTTGATATCTGGTCTTCTGCGAACGATCAAGTCGCCAAGTCAATGATGGCCAGTCTCGGTACCGAGAGTGTTGTCAACAAGGACGGCGAGACTGTTCAACAGGAATCATTCAACTCTATCTTCATGATGGCTGATTCGGGCGCTCGTGGTTCTGCGGCCCAGATTCGTCAGTTGGCAGGTATGCGTGGTTTGATGGCCAAGC
The DNA here is from genome assembly GCF_002215215.1 of Granulosicoccus antarcticus IMCC3135. Classification (NCBI taxonomy): domain Bacteria; kingdom Pseudomonadati; phylum Pseudomonadota; class Gammaproteobacteria; order Chromatiales; family Granulosicoccaceae; genus Granulosicoccus; species Granulosicoccus antarcticus. The sequence continues at coordinate 1,919,962 of NZ_CP018632.1, forward strand.
CGGATGGCTCGATCATCGAAACGCCTATCATCGCGAACTTCCGTGAAGGTCTGAACGTGAATCAGTACTTCATCTCGACTCACGGTGCTCGTAAGGGTCTTGCTGATACCGCTCTGAAGACGGCTAACTCCGGTTATCTGACACGTCGTCTGGTTGACGTTGCACAGGATATGGTTGTTGTCGACCCTGATTGTGGAACCACGGCTGGTTTGACCATGAAGCCGATCATTGAAGGTGGCGACGTAGTTGAAGCCTTGCGTGAGCGAGTACTGGGACGAGTTGTCGCTGCTGATATCCTGAAGCCAGGCGAGGAAAGTACGGTTCTGTTTGAAGCCGGTACTTTGCTTGACGAGCATATGGTCGATACGCTGGAAGAGTCAGGTGTTGACGAAATCCTCGTTCGCTCTGCTATCACTTGTGAAGCGGACTACGGTGTTTGCGCGGCCTGTTACGGTCGTGACCTGGCACGTGGCCATGTGATCAATATTGGCGAGGCTGTCGGCGTAATGGCCGCTCAGTCCATCGGTGAGCCGGGTACACAGCTCACTATGCGTACCTTCCACATTGGTGGTGCCGCAAGTCGATCAGCCGCAGCTAGTAGTGTTGAGTCCAAGTCCAAGGGATCTGTTCGTCTTCATAACATGAAGGAGATCACTAACAAGGATGGCAAGCTGATGGCCGTATCACGATCTGCCGAACTGGCGGTTGTTGATGACGCGGGTCGTGAGCGTGAACGCTACAAGGTACCTTACGGTGCGGTTATCCAGGCGAAGGAAGGCGAGGCGATTGAAGCCGGTGCCATTCTCGCTACCTGGGATCCACATACCCATCCGGTTATAACGGAAGTGGCGGGTTTTGCGAAATTCTCCGATTTCGTCTCCGGTATCACGACTAAGGAAGAAACCGATCCGACAACTGGTTTGACGGATAAGATCATTACTGACCACAAGCAGCGTGGTGGTACCAATAAAGATCTACGTCCTCTTGTCAAGCTGGTCGACAAGGAAGGCAACGACCTGAACTATGCGGGAACTGAAATTCCGGCTCACTACTTCTTGCCACCTGGTGCGATCATCAATCTGCAGGATGGAGCTGAAATTCAGGTCGGTGATGTTGTGGCTCGTATTCCGCAAGCATCTTCCAAGACGCGTGACATTACCGGTGGTCTGCCGCGTGTTGCCGATTTGTTTGAAGCGAGGAAGCCGAAGGAACCTGCCATTCTGGCAGAGGTCAGCGGTACTGTTTCTTTCGGTAAGGAGACCAAGGGCAAGCAGCGTCTGGTCATTACCGGACCGAATCAGGAGCATTACGAAGAACTGATCCCCAAGTGGCGTCACATCAATGTGTTTGAAGGTGAGACGGTAGAACGGGGTGAGATGATTGCCGACGGTGAACCTAACCCTCAGGATATCCTGCGACTGCGTGGCGTTGAAACTCTGGCTGCCTATCTGGTTCAGGAAATTCAGGACGTCTATCGTCTGCAGGGCGTAAAGATCAACGACAAGCACATCGAAGTCATCATTCGCCAAATGCTCAGAAAAGTTGAGGTCTCCGTTGCCGGTGATACTCGTCTGTTGCGAGGTGAGCAAGTCGACTTCCTGCGTGTCAAGGAAATCAACGAAGCCTTGTTGGCCGAGAACCCGAATGCGACACCTGCAGAATTTGATAATCTTCTGCTGGGTATCACCAAGGCATCTCTGGTTACCGAGTCGTTCATTTCTGCGGCATCATTCCAGGAGACAACGCGGGTACTGACTGACGCTGCGGTTCGTGGAGCACGTGATGATCTGCGCGGTCTGAAAGAGAACGTTATCGTTGGTCGTCTGGTACCTGCCGGAACGGGACTGGCTTTCCATACGGAACGCCGAAAGAGTCGTGCAAAGCTCAGTGCTGATCAAGCCTTTGACAAGGTTATTCAGCAAGAATCTGCGCTCTCACCGAGTGTGGGTAGCTTGCCTGCCGATGGTCTCATGCCGAGCCTTCTTGACAGCGTAGGTCCTGAAAGCTCTGCTGGCGACGCTTGATGAAAAGCAGGTTGGCCCTGGCACAGATTGCCGGGGCTGATGTGTGAAAAGTGCTGGAGAAATCCAGTGCGCCATACCGATGAAAATGCCCTCCTAGTGAGGGCATTTTCGTTTCTGGCTTGCGTAAATCCGACCGATAGAATCATTCGATTCTCCGTCGTAGCGCCAGGTTCTTCCTGATCTTGAGTTGCTCACAATGAATACATGTTTCACGACATTGGGCAACGTGAAAGTGTCTCCAACAGAGATTGCCATTGATGAAAAAACATCAGCAAATTAGCTTGTGTTGATCTGATTGATGCGAAATACGATCAATTGCTTACCTCTAAATAGGAAGTATTGAGCATTTTTGGGCAGAAAATTACGAAGTAAGTCGACCAAGTCAAATTGCTGGCACAAAAAGTTATTAAGCCTATTCAGAATTTGCAAGCTGCAGGTTTATCTTCAAACAAGGCTCAGAGAGTAACCATTGCTGCTAGCTCTGCAGCGTTTGCTTCTCGCTATGCAGCGTAGACGTTAGAGAAAATGTAACACCAGAGTAGCTACCAGCTGTTCAAGCCGAGGCGAGCAGGGCACACGCCTTGCTCCACTCAGATTGATCACGGTAGGAGCCGAGATATGAATAGCTCAATAGACACAAATTCTCTTTTACTGCAACTTAGGGCGATGGCTCGAGATGCGGGTATTCCTTCGACTGACAAACCGTCGTCAGAGCTCACGCTCGGTGCCGACAGGATCGAGTTTTCCAAGGTGTTGGAGAACTCAGTTCAACAAGTGAACGGTCGCAGCATTGAAGCAACGCAGCTGCGTGAATCGTTTGAAGCTGGCAACCCGAATGTAGAGCTGGCAGATGTAATGATCGCAGCGCAGAAGGCGCGTATTTCCTTTGAGGCCTTGACGCAGGTTCGTAACAAGATGGTTGCGGCCTACAAGGAAATCATGAGTATGCCTTTGTGATGTCAGAGATTTCTGGCAATACAACCCTATCCCATTAACCGCGCTCAGCTTGCTGCTGAAACTGCTGAGACCTGATATTAAATGAGTGACGCGAACATAATCAATGCCCAGGCACAGGGAACACCCCTGGCGGCTAACCTGATGAGGAGCCTGGCAGCCCCACAGCTGGGTGCCTTGCTGGTAGTGGCTACCGCGTTAACTCTCGGTATAGGATTGATCATCTGGACGATGAAGCCGGTGTTCGTACCTGTAGGCGGGCAGGGTGGGCGAGAAGATGCCCTGCAGATCATCGAGCATCTGACAGCATCACAAGTCGAGTACAAGCTGGATGCTTCAACAGGCCTGGTACTCGTCCCTCAAGATCAGGCTGCCCAGGTTCAAATGAGCCTGGCGGCCAGTGGTCTGAACTCTGGAGACAGATCCCAGGGGCTGGAGCTTCTGCAAGAGGAGCCTTCGCTGGGAACAAGTCATTTCACAGAATCGGCACGTTACCAACACGCTCTGGAAACTGAATTGAGTCGTACTATCAGTAGCATGCGCAACGTAGACTCTGCTCGTGTTCATCTGGCCATTCCCAAGCAATCGGTATTCATTCGTGACCGGGCAGATGCATCTGCTTCCATCATGATCAAGGCGAAGCCAGGGCGCAGTATTGAAGATGAGCAGGTCCATGCGGTTATCAACCTGGTAGCGTCCAGCATTCCTTATCTGGAAAGCGGTCAGGTGACCGTGGTCGACCAATGGGGTCGGTTGCTGTCAACGGGGGACGATTCAACCGATGGCGCCACACGCGACCAATATCAGTATGCCCGCAAGCTGGAGAAACTGTATTCGGAGCGAATAGAATCTCTGTTAACACCGATAGTTGGTGCTGGGCGTATCAGGGCCATCGTCACTGCGGATGTGGATTTCACCACCAATGAGCAGACGCAGGAAAGTTACGAGCCGGATGCACAGCAACTGCGTAGTGAGCAGGTAGATACTCAGGTGAATCGCGATGGGGCCGGCGGTGCAGGGGGAATTCCTGGTGCATTGACCAACCAGCCTCCAGGGAACGGCACTGTTGATCCTGGGTTGGCTGAGGCTGGAGAGGCTGGGGCTAATGGCATCCAGAACGAAACGTCCTCTGCAGTTCGCAACTACGAGTTGGACAGAACGATAACTCATGTACGCCAGGCGCCAGGCAGTATTCAGCGCATATCGGCAGCCGTGATCATCGATGACCGTCTGGACTTGAACGAGGCCGGTGAGCCGGTTCGTACGCCTTTGACAGAAGACGAGCTGGCTGAGTACACTCGATTAGCTCAGGAGGCGGTCGGTTTCAGTGAGGAACGTGGTGATAGCGTTGTCGTCTTCAATCGAGCTTTCAAGCCTGTAGAAGAGATATTACCAATCGAACCACTACCAATCTGGCAACAGAGCTGGCTTTGGACTATGGTTAGGCAGGTACTTATTGGACTATCGGTGTTGCTACTGGTACTGTTGGTTCTGAGGCCGGCTGTAAAGCGTCTGGTTCCCGTGGTCGACAAGCAGGCCCTGGCGGCGTTACAGGCCAACCAAGATAACGGAGCACTGGCATTGCATGACCCGGATAATGCGACTGAGACTGCGTCAAAGAGCGGGTCCAAAGAAGCACTGGAACCACCATCAGTCATCTACGGCGATATACTCAATATGGCGCGTGCTATGGCTGCCGAGGACCCCAAGCGAGTTGCGAAAGTTGTCAAGGATTGGGTTGCTGAGCAGTAATGGCTGAAGCGGACAAAAAAGACGGAGCCGCCAAACCGGAGGCTTCCCCTGAAAAGGCGCCGATGAGTGGCTCCTGCCAAGCCGCTATCCTGTTGATGGCGTTAGGCGAGGAGGAGGCTGCTGGTGTGCTTCAGCATATGAAACCTGCTGAAGTACAGGCGCTTGGTGAGGCCATGGGAGCGATCAATGGTGTTACTCAGGAGCAGATAGGTACAACGCTGGATCAATTCGTTAATCGTGTCCGCAACGAATCCTCGCTTGGCCTGGAATCCGCAAATTATTTCAAATCCACTCTTACGCGCGCGCTTGGCAAAGACAAGGCAATCAGTGTGCTTTCACGCATGCAGCCAACGGAAGATGACCAGGGACTGACGGCGCTCAAATGGATGGATCCCAGAGTCGTAGCGAAAATCATACGCAACGAACATCCGCAAATCATGGCAACTGTTCTGAGCCAGCTGTCACGTGAGCAGGCAGGACAAGTACTGGATATGTTACCCGAGGAGTTGCGCACCGATGTGGTAATGCGGATTGTCAGGCTGGATAAGCTCCATCCTGCTGCGCTTTCCGATCTGAATGATGTGATTCAGGAATTGTTTGAAAGCAATGCAACGATCGAGCTGTCAGGACTTGGCGGCGTACAGGTTGCGGCAGAGATTCTCAATGGGGTATCCAAGAATTCGGAAGAGTTCATTCTGGCAGCGATAGAGGCTGCTGATTCTGAAATCGTGGAACAGATCAAAGAAGGTATGTTCATTTTCGAGAACCTGCTTAACGTCAGTGACCGTGATACTCAGACAATGTTGCGAGACTTGTCCAACGATGATCTTATCATCGCGCTCAAGGGAGCTTCAGAGGAGCTGCAAACCAAGATATTTCGAAATATGTCGTCACGTGCTGCAGAGTTGCTGCGTGATGATCTTGATGCAAAAGGGCCAGTCAAGCTTTCGGATGTTCAAGCGGCTCAGCGCGCCATTCTTGTAACTGCCAAGCAACTTGCGGACGATGGCAAGATTTCACTGGGTGGAAAGGGAGATGATTATGTTTAGAGTTCTTTCTGAAGACGAATCGAAGAATGTCGTTCGCTGGCAAGCTCCGGATCTGAAAGGAACCGTTCCAGTGGCCAACACTCGTCAGGTTGCCACACCGGTGAGATTGAGCGAAACCATGGCAGCAAGCGACTTGCTGCGTGAGGTTAATGCGAAGCGGGCAGGTGGCCAGCCAGAGTTTCAACAGGCAAGCCAGGGTGGGGCTGCTGCGGGTAACCCGGGACGGCAGTCCGGCAGTCTGCCATTGACAAACCCGTCAGCAGGCATGCTGCAGAACAGTTATGACGAAGGCCATGCACACGGTTACGCAGAAGGTAATGCAGCTCTGCATCAGGAATCCGTCAAGCAATTGCAGACATTGGTTGACTCGCTTGGAAAACCTGCCCTGCAAGTGCCTGACAGGATGCTCGAGCAGGAAGTGATCGGTCTGGCTATGGATATTGCAAAGATGCTTGTAAAGCGGGAAGTGGAAATTGATCCTGAAGCCTTGGCATCGCTGGTTCGTGCAGGGATGGAACAGTTACCCCACGCTGCTAAAAGTGATGTGAGTGTGCACCTTCATCCAATGGATGCAAACGTTCTCAGAGAACTGACGATTCAACCCGAAGGGGTAGAGTTCAAGGATGACGTCAATCTCCAACGGGGTGACTGTCGCATCGTGTCGAATGCAAGTACGGTGCACTGTGGTGTCGACAACTGGCTTGAGGTTATGGGGGCAGAGTTGGGATTGTTACCTGTGCCGGTAGCTCAGGATTGAGGCGATGAGTGGAGAGCCATACGGCACTGTTCCCTCGTCTCTGGCAGACCGCATACATCAGCGTCGCGAAGAACTGACGGCGGTAGAGTTACCGGTAGAAGGACGACTCAGTACGTTACGTGGGCTGACACTCGAAGCAGAAGGTTGCCAGGTCGAGATCGGTTCACGTTGTCTGATCGAAACGACCAGTGGTAAGGAGGTGGAAGCACAGGTGGTTGGCTTCAATCGCAGCCGAACCTTGCTCATGCCTACAGGCTCCGTGGCGGGTCTGCGATCACAAGCCCGAGTCAAGCCGGTGCCAGGGCAAGCGTCGGCACCGTGTGGTGACGAATTGCTGGGACGGGTAATTGATGCACGCGGCCGACCCATCGACGGTCTGGGCCCGCTGAAAACCACACATTCAACTCCCCTGATGGGACATCCCATCAACCCTCTGGATCGTGCCGGAATTCATGAAGCCTTTGATGTTGGTGTACGCTCTATCAATGGTTTGCTCACTTTGGGACGAGGTCAGCGAGTAGGGTTATTCGCGGGTTCAGGAGTTGGCAAGAGCGCCTTGCTGGGAATGATCACACGGCATTCAGAAGCGGATGTAACAGTAATCGGACTGATCGGTGAGCGTGGCCGTGAAGTCAATGATTTTGTCCGTGAAACTCTGGGTCGCAAGGGTATGGAGCGCGCCATCGTCGTGGCCGTACCTGCCGATCAACCACCCTTGCTACGTTTGCATGGTGCCATGCTGGCGACAGCCATAGCCGAGAGCTTTCGGGATCGTGGGCAACAAGTACTGCTGCTGGTTGACTCGCTCACACGTTTTGCTCAGGCACAGCGGGAGATTGGATTGGCAACAGGAGAGCCTCCTACCAGTAAAGGTTATCCGCCTTCGGCGTTTGCCATGTTACCGCAGCTGGTAGAAAGAGCTGGCAACATGGCTCATGGTGGTTCCATAACGGCAATCTATACGGTGCTGGCAGAAGGTGATGATCAGAACGACCCTATCGTTGATGCGGCTAGAGCGGTGCTTGATGGTCATATCGTTTTGACACGTGCATTGTCGGATGCGGCACACTATCCGGCTATCGATATAGGAGCTTCAGTAAGCAGGACTCGCTCGGCTGTGAATACGCCAGAGCAAGAACAGTTGATTCGCCGTTGCTTGCAGCTTTCGGCCTCCTATCGCTCCCAGGAAGACATGATACGTGTCGGACTCTATCAGTCAGGTAGCGATCCTTTACTGGACAAGGCGGTAGCGTTCTGGCCTCGTTTACAGGCCTTTCTGCAACAGCCTGCTACCAGCGGTGTGGGTATTTCCGCCGCTCGCGCCCAATTGGCGGATATTCTTCAGTCTCAATAGTGCACTGTGACCAGATATCGGGACTTGTAGTGCCCGATTTTCTGGTCAAGCTGGCTAACACTCATACTATGTAATATCGACTGTACCTCACGAATTCGAGGCCGATAACTAGACATGAGCCAGAAAGAAGTGTGTCTATGAGTTCCCAACAATTGTCAAAGCTCGAAGCCTTGTCACAGACTCGTGCTGATCAATCAAGTGCTGCGGTTGCAAAAAAGCAAGCAGAGCTGAAAGTCATTGATCGTCAGCACCTCGAACTCAAGGCTATAAATCGAGAATACCAGGAAGGCGTGATCGGACAAGAGTCCATATCGCCGCAGCTACTGGCTCATCGACGAGCATTTGTTGCATCGCTTACCGTCAAGCTTGATGAATTGAAGCAAAAGCGCCAACAGCAAGATCATCAGCTGAAAGCGACGATTGTCGAGCAACAGCAACGCACAGCGCAAACAGCAGCGATTGCTACGATCGTCGAACGCAATGAGTTGAATGAGGCTGATGTAGCTGCCCGACGTGAGCAGGTTCAGTTGGAGGAATCGGCGCAGTCAATGAAGTACCTGCGTCAACAGGATTCGGAGAATAAGCATGCCTGAGCAAAATACTATCATCTCGGGTGGAACTCCCGCTTTGATGCAAACCTTGAAATCCTCAAAAGGAGAGTTGCAGGCTGGCGGAGATACTCCAGAGAATGGAAGTTCTCTGTTTTCCAGTAATTTGAGCCAGGCACTAGAGCAGCTCACGAATACCAGCGCCTCGCCTTCACCGGGGCAGCGGGTGAATGAGCAATCGCAGGCGGCTGCTCTGGCAGAGTTGAAGGGGAGCGCGAACGCGCCAGGTACTGAACAGATCAACCCCGTAATTTCTGGGAGACTACCAAAAGGTACTGATCAGAGCATTCTGGCAGGGGGCGAGGTTGTAGTAAGTCCCAAGTTGAATGAGGTCGAGATGCTGGTGGAAGGTGTTTCAACAACGTTGAACGCGGAATCTGCTGTTGCAGAAAATGCAGAGAGTACTTTTGAGCCCGCTACACAAAACGCAGCGATTGAGCGCTACGTGCCTTTAAGCTCAGCGGTGGCGGCTGCTGATGGGACGACAGCCTTGCAGACTGAAGAAGCACAAGCGCTGAGGCTGAATGATACGTTGACACCACCACCACCACCACCAGCTGCTGCTGCTGCAGGTGGTGGATCAACAACCTTGCAGAGGGAAGGCGCACAGGCGCCAAAGCTGAATAGTACATTAACGCCATCAACGGTTGCAGTTGATGGTGGCATGACAACCGTGCAGGCGCAAACATCGCCGGAACTACCATTGAAAGGTACGGTAATACCCGCCGTACCTAAAGCAGTACTGCCAGAAAATACTGTAGGAGCACCGAACAGCTCGATTGCGAGTAACCTGCCTGAAGAGCTTGCGGAGACTACCGGGCAAGCCATTTCGATTGCTCGGGCCGGACAATCGGACCCTGGTGCAGTTCCGTCCAAGACGGTTGTGGTTCCTGAGCTAACAGCGCCAGTCACGTCGATTCAAACCGACACGCGAGCCACTGCTCTGGATTTGCCGGTCAAGGAAGGATTGAAGGCGAAAGTTGACCATTTTGGAGGGCAGCAACCCGTTGCTCCTGCAATGCTGAAACCATCGGTTCAACAGAGCCCTGAAGCAACTTTACTGACAGCCTCAACGGGTAATGCGGGCACGGGAATATCGGGTGAAACTACCAATGCAGTACACGCACCGATAACTCCTGCACTGGCAGCTCAGGTCGACAAGAATACGCTGTTACAACCTTCGCAGGCAAGCAACGGTGATGCAGTAAAGCCTCTTGTCACGAACAACGAAGGGGTGAAGCAAGCGGAGGTGTCAGTTCTACAGTTGCAACAGAATATTGAAGTTGCCAACAAGGAAGTGGTGAAAGTTGCGAGCACTCCGCTGCAAGGTACCGAGCTTGCAGCTGTCAAGTTGCCTCTATTGCAGCCGGTCGAGATGGTACAGACGGTTGCTTCACGATTGGCGGCCCACCGGCTGAATTCCAATAGCATCAATAGTGTGGCACACAGTGAGTTGCCTCAGTCTACGCTGCCCGTTAGTGCGGCAGATGGGCAGACTCTGATGGCTGCCCCAGATGCTAAGACGACGGTCCAGCAGCGCATTGCTACAGCGGAAGCCTTGCTATCGAAAATGAGCGTAGATACCAATGATGCGGTGTTGAACAAGGCTGATGCAGATAATTCACTTGCGGCAATACCTGTCACTAATGTTGCCACTGTTACTGGCGTGCGTACGGATGCGATGTCGGCTCCAGTTACCCAGGCTCCATTCAATATCCCACTTGATTCTGCCGATGCTGAGTCAGCGCTGACGGGTAACGTCAAGTGGATGGCTAATGAAGGCGTCAAGAATGCATTCATGACAGTCACACCAAATGGCATGGGACCGATATCTGTAAAGATTGGAATTGAAGGGGACCAGATGGAGGTTTCGATCACAGCAGCTCAGCACAACACCCGAGAGGCATTGGAGTCGATGTTGCCGCGTTTACGGGAACAGTTGGCAGTGCAGGGACATGAAAGTGTAAAGGTGGATGTATCAGACGGTAAGAGTGAGCAGTCACGATCCGGAAATGGCCAGACTTTTGCAGACTCGCGCGGTTCTGCAGGCTCAGGGTCTCAGGAAAATCAAAGTAACAGTAGTAACCATCAGGAAAAGACAGAGTATGGCCGTACGAGCGGATTGGACATGGTTCCAGATAGCTTCATGGCTGAAGACTTGCAACGTGTTGCAGCAAGAGTCACTGGCGAAAATCATGATCGCCCTGTGTTTGACGCCTATGTATAGAGGGGAGTTTGTATGAATAAAATGATCATGATCGGTGGTGGGGCGCTTTTACTGGTTGGTGCCAGTGTAGGTGGTTCTCTATTTCTGACAGGGGCATTTGACAAGGAGCCCGTTGTAGCGGCTGCAGCTGAAGCGGCAGTGGAAGAGCCATTGCCTGAAGAAATTCTGTATCACAATGTGCAACCCGAGTTTGTCGTGAACTTTCAGGGCAAGACCCGAATGAAATTCATGATGATAGAAATGGTGGTTGCAACCCATGATGAGAAGGTGCTGACGGTCCTGGATGATCACGATCCTGAGCTGCGTAACACTTTGTTATTGCTGCTTTCGCAACAGGATAGTGAAGTACTGAAAACCGTAGAGGGTAAAAAGGCATTACAGACAAGTGCAGTAGAAAGTATCGATGAAGTCGTTAGCAAGTACTACCGTAGCGACCGAATACTCGATGTTCTTATCACGCGATTGGTAATGCAATAGACCCTTGGTTTAATCGCTCAAGTTCGAGTGACGAATCCGACTGGTGAGATAAACATGGAACAAGAAAATAAAAAGGAAGCGTCGTCGTATGACTTCGTACATCCCGGACACAAACTCAACAAGCAATGGCCTGTACTGGATCTGGTCAATGCACGTATCGCAACAGCATTTGGTACCTCTTTAGGTGATCGTCTACAGATACCGTTGATTGGCCAGGCGGTGCAAACCACACGCAGCAAGTACATGGACAGTGTTCGCTCCATTGGGCCAACAGGGATTGTCCATGAATTATCACTAAGCCCTCTGGAGGGTGTCATATGGTTCTGCATGGATACCAGTGTAGTATCTGCGTTGGTAGATAGCTACTTCGGTGGTAAGGCAGAAGTAATACCACTCGAAAAGCCGCGTGAACTATCACGAACCGAAAAGCGCGTTATGCAACACATTGTTGATGCAGTGCTTGCCGCCATGACGGATGGTTGGTCAATGGTTCTGAAGGGAAACGCTGCACTGGTCCGACCGATAGATGTCGGCCGATTGAACAATGCACCACTTGAGCAGGTCATGGTGACCAGCGACTTGAAGCTGCAGCTGGGTGAGCTGGAGCTACCGTGTCAACTGGTCTACCAGTTCGAGACACTCAAGCCTTTGAGCGAGCAGCTTGAACATGAACCTACAACGACCTCCAAGCAAGATCACGCTTTCAGTGAGGCTTTACGCACAGAGCTGATGCGCTGTGAGCTTGATATTCGCGGAGTGCTATCGGAGTCGCGGATAACGTTGGGTAAACTGCTCGAGTTGAAGGCAGGTGATTTCATACCCCTTCGTGACGTGCAAACAGTGTCTTTCAAGACACAGCAAATGCCATTGTTTGATGCCCGTGTTGGCAGCAGTAATGGACGTGTTTCAGCCAGCTTGTCTCGCTGGCATCTACCTAACGGTCATTAAGTCATGTCTGAAGACAATACAGCACGCGATATGCCTGAAGCCGAAGATACTACTGCGGCAGATGCCGCAGCACCAGATGCGGAAAATTTCACGGATGTGGATCCTGCTGCGAATGCCGGAGCACCCGAAGCAGAGGGAGCGGGCGCTCCTGCTGCAACAGGCGAGGAGTCGGTACGGTCGGTAGAAAGGCCTGATCTTGGCAATGGTCCGGAAGCAGACTTGCAGGATCGTCCTACCGCCGATATCGCCATGATTCTGGATATTCCGGTGACGTTGTCGATGGAAATCGGACAGACGCGTATCTCGATCAATGAATTGCTGAAGCTCAGTAAGGATTCTGTCATCGAATTGCAGCGTATGGCAGATGAACCCATGGATGTACTGGTTAACGGCACGTTGGTTGCACATGGAGAAGCGGTGGTAGTCGGAGACCGTTTTGGTATTCGGCTAACCGATGTCATCAGCCCGCAAGAACGTTTACGCAAGTTTGGCTGAAGCCGTTGTCTCGTAGAGGGACCGTGATGTTGGCCACCATTTTGCCCCCTGGCTAGTTGCCAGGATGTAGTAAGCCTGCCTGCTAGAGCGACAGGTAAATACACAAGGAGAAGTACATGTTCCGTCTTGTTACGGCGCGTATTGCGCTGATCGGTGCGGGCTGGTTCTGTGACTCGGCGTTTGCAGCGGAGACTGGTAACGTGGTCATATCGCCGCTAGCTACTCTGGGAAAACTGGCTATTGCGCTGATACTGGTATTGCTGGTGTTCTGGGTATTTGCACGCGTCATGCGGCAGTTGCAGGGAGCCAGGGGTGTCATTCACAGTGGTCTTAAAGTCGTCGGAGCTCTATCGCTGGGGCAGCGAGAACGTGTGGTGGTGGTACAGGCTGGCGATGCTCAGTTAGTGCTCGGTGTTACGGCTACCCAGATAAACACCCTGCATGTACTGACAACTCCTCTGAGTAATAATGGCACTGCAGAGATAGGGGATTTTCGACAAAAGCTCAGTGCTGCACTGAAACGGCAGGTTGCCGACTGATGAAAGTCACTGAGAAATCGGGACGGACTGTCCGCACTCACTCGATCAGCCGCGCAAAGTTCTCCTGCCTCCTTGCGGGTGGATTGCTCGCTGTGCTTTTGCTCCCCTTGCCAGCCTATTCACAATCGGGTTTGCCCGGGATCGTGCTCGATTCGACCGAGGGCGGTGGACAGACCTGGAGTTTGAATATCCAGGCACTGATCCTCATGACAACGCTGGCGCTGCTGCCAACGATATTGTTATTGATGACGTCTTTCACACGCATCACCATTGTGCTGGGGATACTACGTACCGCCATGGGCACGCCGACAACCCCTTCCAATCAGGTTCTTATTGGCCTGGCGTTGTTTCTTACACTGTTTGTCATGCGTCCTGTGTTTGAGGAAGTGCATGAAACGGCGGTCAAGCCATTCATGGCGGAACAAATCAGTGCTGAGACTGCTATTCAAGTGGCGGCCGAGCCTTTTAGAAAATTCATGACTCAGCAAACCCGTGATAACGATCTGCAGCTTTTTCTCAACATATCCAACTCACCGCCACCGGCGGGTGTGGATGATATTTCCTACTGGGTGCTGTTACCGGCTTTTGTCACTAGTGAGTTGAAAACTGCTTTTCAGATAGGTTTTCTCTTTTTCATACCGTTCCTGATTATCGATTTGGTCGTGGCAAGTGTGCTCATGTCCATGGGTATGATGATGCTGTCGCCATTGATCATTTCGCTGCCATTCAAATTGATGCTATTCGTGCTTGTGGACGGGTGGAATCTGGTATTGGGAACACTGGCTGGAAGTTTTTTTATCTCATGACACCTGATATGGTTATTGATCTGGGGCGGGGAGCCTTGACGGTGACCGTGATGCTCAGTGCTCCCTTGTTGCTGGCAGCTCTGTTGACAGGTTTGGTTGTGGGGCTTTTTCAGGCCGCAACTCAGATCAATGAACAGACCTTGAGTTTCATCCCCAAGCTCTTGTCCATGGTTATCGTGCTGATCGCAACGGGTCCGTGGCTGTTACAGACGATTCTTGACTATACCTCAGAGCTTATTGTTGAGACAGTTCCCCGAGTGTTGGGTGGCTGATGTCGGCCCTGAGCTTTTCCGCAGAACAGATCAACAGCTATGTGGGGTTGATCATATGGCCGCTAATTCGAATAGCCGGTGCGATGTCCATTTTGCCGGTGCTTGGTGGTGGTGAAGTTCCAGTACGCGTAAGGGTCGGGCTTGCTTTTATATTGACCATTGTCGTGGTGCCTTCACTAGGCCCGATGCCGCAGGTTGATCCTCTGTCGGTTGACAGTATTGTGATCTCGGCCCAACAACTACTGATAGGGGTTGCGATGGGGCTGGTGGTGTTGATTGTTTTCAACGCTGTGACGATGGCAGGGGAGACCATTGCCGTCACGATGGGGTTGGGGTTTGCGATGCTGAACGATCCGCAGAATGGTAGTCAGGTACCGACAGTCAGTCAATTCTATGTGATCATGGCAACTTTATTGTTTCTGTCGTTGGACGGTCATCATTCCATAATAATGTTGATAAATGGCAGTTTCACCGTACTGCCGATAGGGCAGTCTCTGGGTGAAGGTGCGTTATGGTTGCTCGTCTCATGGGCCGCCATCATCTTCAAGGGGGCGTTGTCTATTGCTCTGCCCGCACTGACAGCCATGCTGACAACCAACCTGGTCATGGGGGTCATTACTCGAGCGGCACCTCAACTTAACCTGTTTTCGGTCGGATTTCCAATCACGATGACCGTCGGGTTTCTGTCGATTCTTCTGACATTGCCGACGTTTCAGGCGGCTTTCGAGTCTTTACTGCGCATGTCGCAGTTAACCATAGTCGAATTTTTGAGGAGCTAAGGCGGTGGCCGGACAACAGGATAGCGGACAGGATCGCACAGAAGACGCGAGTCCGAAACGTCTGGCCGATGCGCGTAAAAAGGGAGATGTTCCTCGATCGAAGGAACTCAATACGGTACTGATGCTACTGGCTTCATTGATTGGATTTGCCATTCTTGGCAGCAATGGTGTCAATGCCTACAAGGAGATGGCGAGTAATCAATGGAAGATCGATCGTGAACGATTGTTTTCCGATCAGGTTATTCTGAATGGCCTGCATACGCCATTCGTAGAGGCTTTGTGGATCTCCGGTCCGTTCCTTGTGCTGATGTTTCTGGCAGTTTTTATCGGTCCGTTGTGCATGGGCGGCTGGGTATTTGCGGCCTCTTCGCTGAAGGTTGATCCCAGCAAGATGAATCCGCTCACTGGATTGAAGCGAATGGTTGGTATACAGGGCCTGGCCGAGTTGCTGAAAGCGCTGCTGAAGGTCATCTTGCTGGGCGGGATTTCTGTATTGCTTTTCAGGGCGAATGTAGATGATTTTCTCAGCCTGGGTCGTTTGCCTCTGGAGCAGGCTATCAACAAATGTTTCGGAATCATCTTTTCGATCATTTTGATACTTGTGCTTTCCTTGAGCCTGGTGGCTCTGATTGATGTGCCGTATCAAAAATGGCAACACGCCAAGAAGTTACGTATGACGATGCAGGAAGTGCGTGATGAGAGCAAGGAGCAGTCGGGTAACCCCGAGGTAAAGGCGAAAGTACGCCAGATGCAATACGCCATGGCAAACAAGAGCATGCTGGCGGATGTGCCAGATGCTGACGTCATCATTGTTAATCCGACACACTTTTCGATTGCACTCAAGTACAGCGAAGACTCGGTAGCCCCTGTGGTCGTGGCGAAGGGCGTGGACCATATGGCTCTGAAAATCCGGGAAATCGGAAAAGAGGCCAATGTGTCCATTTTTAGTGCACCACCATTGGCCCGTGCGCTGTATCGCAACAGCGAAGTGGGTGAAACCATTCCATCTGAATTATATCTTGCGGTCGCACAGGTATTGGCCTACGTGCTGCAGGTAAAACAAATGAGTTTCCCTGAACAGCGACGATTGGTACCACCCACTGATTTGCCGGTACCTGAATCGATGCAGGATAAGAAACGCTAGTTCGGAATGTACATGAGTGTGAAGTCCTACCGTACTTACCACCTGTTCGGTAGTGCTCTGGAATGGAATCAGCCTCGAACAAAACTTGACGTACCGAATAGACCAGATAGACCAGTTACCGTTGATTCGGGCCGTTGTCATATGAATAGGTTGGGGTGATTTGTGAGCATGCAGAACACAAGACGTTTTTTAAGGGAATTGCAATTTACCGGTTTAGGCGCACCGTTCCTGGTGCTGCTGATGCTGGTAATGATGGTATTGCCGATACCGACAATCGGTCTCGATCTATTGTTCACCTTCAATATCGCGCTTTCGCTGATCGTACTACTGGTAACGGTATATACGAGCCGACCATTAGAATTTTCTTCCTTTCCCACAGTTCTTCTAGTCGCAACCATGTTGCGTCTGTCGCTAAATATTGCTTCCACACGTGTCGTTCTGCTTGAAGGACATACCGGTACGGCCTCTGCTGGCCAGGTTATCGAATCTTTTGGTAATTTTGTTATCGGTGGTAACTACGCGGTAGGTTTTGTTGTATTTGCGATTCTGGTCATCATCAACTTCGTTGTCGTAACCAAAGGTGCAGGGCGTGTGTCTGAGGTTAGTGCACGCTTTGTTCTTGATGCCATGCCTGGCAAGCAGATGGCTATCGATGCTGATCTGAATGCCGGTCTGGTCGATCAGGATGAGGCACGTCAGCGCCGAGCCGATATCGGTCGTGAAGCAGATTTCTATGGTTCGATGGATGGTGCAAGCAAATTCGTCAAAGGCGACGCGATCGCTGGCTTACTGGTGCTGTTCATAAACATCATCGGAGGCCTGGCAGTAGGTGTTGGTCAGCATGGACTCAGTTTTGGCGAAGCCGCCCATAACTACACATTGTTGACGATTGGTGATGGTCTTGTTGCACAGATCCCCTCATTGCTTCTGTCCATGGGGACGGCCGTCATCGTTACTCGAGTCTCTGCCGCCGAAGACATGGGCGAGCAGATATCCTTGCAACTGTTCAAAGATCAACGTGCACTGGTCCTTACGGCTGTGCTTATTGGGGCACTGGGTGTTGTTCCGGGCATGCCGAATCTCGTATTTTTGACTCTGGGTGCTGGTCTGGGAACGTACGCCTGGTACACACGAGACAAATACAAAGAAAAGGAGGAGGTCGAGGAAGTGGTTGCCAGGCCCGACAAGCCTGCGGAGCTGAGTTGGGATGACGTTCGTACTACCGATATTCTGGGACTTGAGGTTGGCTTTGGTCTGATTCCGCTGGTGGATGCACGGCAGGGCGGTAAGCTGCCGGACAGAATCAAGGCGGTACGTCGCAAGCTCACAGAGGAGCTGGGCTTTCTGATTCATCCCGTACACATTCGGGATAACCTTGATCTGCCCCCAACACGCTATCGGATTTCCATTCTGGGTGTGAC
Source organism: Granulosicoccus antarcticus IMCC3135 (assembly GCF_002215215.1). Classification (NCBI taxonomy): domain Bacteria; kingdom Pseudomonadati; phylum Pseudomonadota; class Gammaproteobacteria; order Chromatiales; family Granulosicoccaceae; genus Granulosicoccus; species Granulosicoccus antarcticus. The sequence goes on from NZ_CP018632.1 coordinate 1,937,568, forward strand.
TGAAGGCGAGGCAGATCTTTATGCCGACAAGGAATTGGCTATTGGTAGTGGAATCGAGAGCAGTGCGCTACAGGGCATAAACACCAAGGATCCTGCCTATGGCATGGACGCGGTTTGGATACGGGTGGACCAGCGCGATAGTGCGCAGGCATTAGGTTACACCGTTGTCGATCCGGGCACGGTTATAGCGACGCACATGAGTAAGTTACTCATGCAACACGCCGGCAGTTTGCTTGGTCATCAGGAAGTACAGTCTCTATTGGACACACTCAAGAAGAGTGCTCCGAGACTGGTTGAAGATCTAGTGCCAAAGATGTTGCCTTTACCGACGGTGGTCAAAGTGTTACAGAATCTGCTTGATGAAGGTATACCCGTCAAAGACATGCGCTCCATCGCCGAAACGCTGGCGGAGAAGGGCACACATACAACTGACTCGCAAGACCTGACCGCAGCTGTCAGAGTCGCACTGCGGCGCCAGATTACCGGGCAGCTGACCTCATTCGAGGAAACTCTGCCTGTTATAACTCTGGATGCAGAACTTGAAAAACTCTGCCTGAATTCGGTGGCATCGGAAAACAGCGGAGGATTGGGAATTGAGCCAGGTCTTGCTGAACGCCTCTACCAGTCATTGGCCGACAGTGTGCATAGACAGGAGGTCAATGACGAGCCTGCAGTGCTTCTGGTCAGTCCCAAGCTCAGGCCTTGGTTGGCAGGTATGGTTCGTCACACAATTCCCCTATTGAAGGTCCTGGCCTACAACGAGATTGCCGAAAACAAGAGGTTGAAGGTAATAGCGAATATCGGTGGCGAATCAATTGCCTGATGTTCGTTCGTTAAATCCCCGTCGCCAACCCAACTAGATACCAGACATGCAACTGAGAAGATTTACTGCTGATAGTACCCCTGCTGCGCTGGCTTCCGTGCGCCAGGCCTTGGGTGATGACGCCATCATTCTGTCTAATCGCAGAGTCGGCGATCAGGTTGAGATTATCGCTACAGGCCAGCTGGATGAGGTATCAGAGATGGTTGACTCCAGTGTGGACGGGATCCCCGTCGCAGCACTGGCGGGCAGAGCTGATCAGAGTCAACAGGCTTATGCTTCAAAATCACTGAGTGGAACCCATGAGCAACACATGGGGCCGGTGCTGATTAACGCCGATTCCATGGCTGAAATCGCTGGTGCAGATGAGACCATGTCGGCCTCGTCGACTGCACGGGCACTTGAGACTATTCGAAATGGTGCAGAAGGTGTTGATGCACCTCGCTCGGTCTCTGATGACACCGTTTCGATATCGGGCCACAGACAGAATTTCAATTCCTCGGATGCAGACTCATTGTCTTTGAAGGGGATCAAGCCTTCACTGGCCACACACGGGCGTGCCAATGGAGTTGACAGCAGTGTCACAGATTTGGGGTCCAGGCGTAGCGAAAGCTTAAGCTCTCAGAAGAGCAGACCTGCTGGAGAGCAGACACTGGCTTCGCTGGGCGCAGCGCTTGAAGCGCAGACCGAAATGTTCAATCAGCATTTCAGAAGTCTGGAAGTCAACTTGTGGGGGAGCAAGGCCCCCAATCGCAGTTTGCACCTACAACAATTGCTGTCTCTAGGCATCGGAGCTGAGCTGGCCGTCAGGCTGGTAGAGAAAACGTCTCCGGATCTATCCGTAGATATGGCGTTAAGACAATCATTCGCCATGTTGAAATCTTCATTGTCGATTGCGCACGACAAAACGTTCTCAGTGCCAGGTGTTACCGTCTTGTATGGGCCACCAGGGGGGGGGAAGACCACAGCCTTGATCAAGCTGGCCACAGAACATGTCAGAAAGTTCGATAATCAATCCATTGTCATCATTTGTGCTGATACAAGGCGTATCGGGGCATTCGAGGAGCTACAGGCCTACGGTCGCCTGTTGGGAGTACCGACGGTGCACGCGCATGATTCTGCCGAGTTGGCAAGTCTGACGACGGCCTTCAAACACAAGCGTCTGGTATTGATCGACCATACGTTGCCAATGGCTGAACGCACTCTGGAATTGCCTCCGGGCCTGATGCGTCCGGACAACCAGGATTCGGTCAGGCATTTGTTTGCTTTGCCTTCGATAACTCAGGCAGCCACTGCTGAAGCTCTGATAGCAAAGCACTGTGTAGGACGCCCCATGCACTGCGTTCTGACCAATCTGGACACCAGTGCACGGTTGGGAGAACTGCTCAATGCCATCATTCGACATGATTTGCCCGTCGCATACTGGTCAGACTCCGCCAGTGTACAGCGCCCATTACAGAGGGCAGACGCTTCAGTTTTGATCGCGACGGCCGTTGCTATGAGACGACGCATCGAACAATCGGTGGATGATCATTGGCTACATCGCCTTGTTCAACCTACCAGTGATTTGTTTGAAGAGTCAGTCGAGGATGTTGCCGGCTCCGTGCGAGCTCTCCCATGAATGGACTAATTATCGTCTGTATGGGGCTGATAGCCATGGTGGGTGTCATTTGTACGGTGATGTACTCGCGACTACTGGGCTTTCACGGCCAGATGAATTCCCAGCGAGAGCAGCTGGACCGGATTGAAATCAGTCTTCATTCGATGGTGGAGTTGCAGGGCAACATGCAAAAACGAGTTGATCAATTAGCTACAGACGTGCATCAGCGCGAGGTCTATCACGGATCTGATGATCGTCATCAACTTGCCATCAGTGATGCAAAAAAAGGATGTGATATGGCTACACTGATTCTACGGCACGGTCTGTCTTCAGACGAGGCGGCGTTGATCTTTGCTCTGCATGGTGGAAGTGGCTCTGTTATGGAAACTGAAGCCGAAACCGAGTCTCTGGATACATGGGCCGGGAGTGAATGATAAATGGATATCGCTACACTGCTTGGATTGTTCGGCGCTTTGGCTGTAATCATGTCCTCGATCTTCCTGGGCGGCAGCGTCAGTACGTTTGTTAACGTACCGAGTATCGTTGTAGTTGTGGGTGGCACCTTCATGGTGAGTTTGTGCCAGATATCGTTGTCGCAATTTTTCGGCTCGTTCAAAGTTACATTGCGGGCCTTTATGCACAAGTCGATTTCGCCGGAAGCCTTGATAGAAGAGGCTGTGACATTGGCTGACGTTGCACGCAAAGAGGGAATCCTTGCGTTGGAAGGTCATGACATCACCGACCCGTTTCTGGAAAATGGCGTGAAGATGTGCATAGACGGCCATTCCATAGAAATAGTGCAGAAAATGCTCTCGAAGGATATAAATCTGGAATTGCAGCGTCAGAATACCGGAGTGCAGATGTTCAAATCCATTGCTGAAGCTGCACCCGCGATGGGCATGATCGGAACACTCATTGGTCTGGTACAGATGTTGGCCAATATGGATGATCCGAAATCGATTGGACCAGCAATGGCCGTAGCCCTGTTGACAACGCTATACGGCGCGATAATAGCGAATGCGATTGCCTTGCCTATCGCAGCAAAGTTGAAAGCAATCAGCAGTGATGAAAGGCTGAACAAGTTACTGGTTCTGGAGTCGGTATCCGGTATCCAGGAAGGAGTAAATCCTCGCGTACTTCAACAGTTACTGACCGCCTATCTACCTGAAAGCAAGCGCGAAGCAGCGTTGAGCAAGTAAGCCCTTAGGCCTGGAAATAGACTCTGATGGACGACGATTGCGAATGCGAAGAATGTGAAGCAGGGGCGCCAGCATGGATGGCGACCTTCGCTGATCTCATGTCGCTACTAATGTGTTTCTTTGTTCTGTTACTCTCATTCTCCGAGATGGACATTCAGAAGTACAAACAGGTCGCCGGATCCATGAAATTCGCATTCGGTGTTCAGCGTGAGGTCAAGGCCGATACGATTCCTCGTGGCACATCTGTTATCAAGCAGGAGTTCTCACCTGGCAAGCCTGATCCCTCTATCATGAAAATCATGAAGCAGCAGACCGCTGATGATTCAAAGGCGGAGCTGAAGATCAACCCCGATGTCCCTGAGGCCGTTGCCGAGCTTCTGTCTAAAATTGAAGAAAGCCTGCAAGACGAGATTGAGAGAGAGCTACTTGAGGTCATCGTCAGTGGCGATGGCGTCATGATCCGCGTGCGTGAAGCAGATTCCTTCCCTTCCGGAAGTGCAACTCTGCAGCGCAGTTTCATGCCAGTGCTGGATAAGCTTCAAACTCTTCTTGATGAGTCTGAGGGGCGCATTATTGTCGCAGGTCATACCGACAATGTGCCTATTTCGACTTCAAACTATCCATCCAATTGGGTCTTGTCGGCAGCACGTGCAGCTTCAGTGGTGCACTACTTGTCAGAGATACGCATGACTGACCCTGCTCGGATAGAGATTAGAGCATATTCTGATACTCAGCCGATTGCTGATAACGATAGTCCAGAGAACCGTGCGAAGAATCGCCGGATTGAGATAAATATTGGCGTGCCTGATCCTGAGGAAGAATACTGATGTCAGCGACTGATAACCGACGAGAAGGGTTCAGGCTGAACGACAACATGAAGCTGCATGTGAAGCTTGCTGATGAGGAGCACCTGGAAGAAATACTTCCAGATTTTGATGCCTTTCGGATGCGCTATTGTCTCAAATCCCATCTGCGTAATCAGACCGAAGTATGGCTGCCGAAATTACTGAAGATCCGAAGCCGTGACCCGGAAGTTGCAGAGTACCTGGAACATCTCGAGACACAGATCGCACAGCTGGCCTCCAGGCTTTCCAACGATCATGATATAGAGTCTGATGATGCTGACACAGAAACATTAGTCAACCTGTCTGCATCAGGATTACAGTTCCACTCTGATGAGGAGTTCGATGTAGGTCAGAAGCTGGAACTGGGAATGCTGCTATCCACTATTGGGATCCAGTTGGTCGCCATTGCCGAGGTTATACGGGTGGAACGCTACGATCAACCCAAATCAAAAAAGGGGACCAAGGATTTTCTGGTGTCGACACAGTACTCTCAGATTCACCCGGACGATACAGAAGCGATCATTCGCCATATGGCGAAGTTGCAGCAGATTCAACTGCAGAAAGCGCGTAATACCTGATTCTACTCACGTTATAAGGATTGGAACGGATCAGATCAAGTAGTTCCAATTCCTTCAGCTCCATCCAGGAGTGTACTGAGAACCTGTATCAGATCCCTGATTCGGCGGGGTAAACGGGGATACAAGAATCTATATTTCCCACAGAAAGCTACGTCGCTTTCGTCATTTGATGGCGCACATTGATAATGTGCGATGCCATGATATACGCGTTTTTTCTTGCCGCAGACAGAATAGTCGTCAAATGTTGACTAACAAGCAAACGAAAACGGCGGTGTTTATCACGCGTCCAGCGGCATTTGGGTAAGCTGCCCCAGAGCAATGAATTTTGCATCGCGCCAGTATCCCGCAATGATGTCGGGGTGCAGAGCCAGGGGTTCGCCGTCAGAATCGCGTTCAACGATCCATTCATCCGGCAAACCTATAAAGGCATACACAGAGTCTGGTACGCCAGGCGTAGACTGAGACAGGTGAGATTCACCTGTTCGTCGATGACGATAGGCCGGCTGCATACCTGACAGAATGGCGGGAGTAGCTTCTATTTCAGGCCGTGCAAGGTTTGCCTCAGTGGCCGCTTTTCTTGTCATGAGGAGGTATGGTCCGTATATGCCAGCATTGCGTTTTTTCTATTCCCGTTGGTGTTACGCCAACTAACTGTAGCTGGAGACCTTCATGGTTTTTGTCTGCTCGTAGCCTTTCTTGGCACTTACTTGGGCTTTCAGACCGCGAGTCTGCTCCAGAAGGACTTTTCGGGCTTCTTGTACGGTGCTTGAGATCCTCTTGTCAATTGCTGTCAATTCAGCACTCAATGCCTGGTACTCAAGATCAGAGGGTGAGGGTTTCGCCGAATGGGCACTACCCAGTGAGGGTAGTAAACGCATGCGTTGTGAATTGTTCAACCGGTCAGTAGAGCCTGACCCGTTGTCTATCTCGGACTGTTGTTGCTGGGCGTTTTGTGATGCTGGGTTACCGAGAATCTTGCGCTCAACAGACGTAGCTGCCTTGTAGTTAATCAGTACTCGCCGTTCGCTATCCAGTCTGGACAGTTCCTGCCAGTTCGCATTGCTCGCTTCCGACAACATGGATTGCATTATGACTTTCAGTTGTCTTAGCTGTTCAATGGACAGGGAAGGGCTCATGCCGCTACTTGCTCTGGGGCAATCGCTTGCCATGCATCACGAAGAATACTAATCAGGTTGGAACAGGTGACAAGGCCTTCATCGTCCCGGTTTTGATTGGCTGCAATCATGGTATTAACAATATAACTGTAGAGCTCGAAAAGATTTCCCGCGAGCTCATTGCTTTCATAATCCTTGAGGCTTGCCTGTAATTCTTGAACGATCGCGACACTCTTGTCGATATGTCGATGCATTTGATCCCGATTATTATTGGCAATATGCTGCCTTGCGATGGCAATATTACTAATGGCACCGTCGTACAACATCGTTATCAGTTGATGAGGCGAAGCACCTTCAACAAGAGTAGAACGTCGGACAGATTTGTATGCTTGTATTGTCATTTTGACTAGTAGTCGAAGTTTCCTAGTTGACTGGCGAGATACCCACTTGTATTGTTAAGGTTCGTAACAACCAGATCCATGGCTGTAAACTGGGCTCTCAAACGGGTGCTGATTTTATCCAGCCTGTATTCAAGCCGATCTATCTGATCGTCAATATTACTTTGGCGTGTTGCAACGCCATCTTCTCTGATGGAGAGAATGCCGCCAGCTCCCGTATATTCATCGACAAGATCTCCAAATCGTGCAGCAAGACCCGAATCGGATTTGGCAAAGGCTTCTACGAAACGACTGACGCCGTCATCCAGTGCGCTGTTATACGAAGTGTCATCAACACTCAGTGTTCCGTAACGATCAAAAGTAAAGCCCATTTCACGAGCGGTCGTGCTGTCTCCGTTGCCTAGATCAATCTCATCCAGGAAGGCGGATCGTATGCGAGATTCAACACCACTTGGTAGTTGGTCACCTTGCAGTTCTGTATCGGAAAGATTGTTCAGAGTGCTGACCATCGAGTTGTATTTCACCACAAACTCGTCAACAGATTCTCGCAAGGATGTCGTATCGCGGGCGGTACTCAGTGTCGATTTTCCTACGCCTGTCAGGTTGAGAGTCACACCTTCGATCACGTCGGATATAGTATTGGAGGAGCTTGTAACCGAAAATCCGTGAACTATCAGGCTGGCATCAGTTGCTTCAGTAACTTCGGTAAAACCGGCATCGGTATTGGCTCCGGCACGTGTGACATCAATTTTCCCTTCAGTACCAGAATCCTTTGCGGTCAGAATCATGCGGCTGCCGCCATCTACATTGATGATGCTCGCAGAGACAGTTGTATTGTCTATTGAGTCATTGATGGCGTCACGTAATGCCAGCAAGGTAGAGTTGCCGTTATCAATGACTATTTCGAATTGATTGTCACCTGAAGAGAACTTCATGGTTCCCTGGGTTACCGCCGCCTCCTCGGATGCATACGATTCACTGGATAGCCTGTGATTGGTTGCAAGTGCCAATACTTCTACATCAAGATTCTCCGGTATATCGCCACCAGAGGATACGGCAGTAAATACCTCCTCATCACTACTGGTGGCGACAAACGCTCCGAACTTTTCATCACTCGCCATGGTATCAACGGCTGTATTGAAACCACTCAGTGCACTCTTGACTGTGCCGTACGCACTTAACTCAACATCAAGCGCTGCACGCTTGACGTTGAGTTTGTCCACCGGTTGGCGTTCAATTGCGTCAAGCTGCGTCAAGATGCTTTCGACATCTATTCCTGAGCCTACTCCAGCTGCTGTAATCATTTTTCATACCCTCTTGACGAGTGGCGAGAGCCTCAGGAGTCAATGCTCCTGAGGTAGATTCGAATCGTTATCCGTATTATCCCAGGAGCTGCAGAACGCTCTGAGGCGCAGAGTTGGCCTGAGACACCATGGCATTACCGGCTTGCTGCAGAATCTGCGAACGAGTCATGTTGGCAGTTTCTACCGCGAAGTCAGCATCCACGATACGACCACGTGCTGCTGCCTGGTTTTCCATACCAATCTGCAGATTGTTGATGGCACTTTCAAAACGACTCTGGACCGCACCGAAATCTGCACGTGAAGAAGTAACATCATCTATCATTGTGTCGATTGCAGTGATGGCCGATGCGGCGGCACTAACGGTTGTTACATCCTGGACCATTGATGCAATTGCTGTCAGTGAGATAGACAGTGTGTTGTTCGTCGAGTTGTTGGCTCCAACCTGGAAAACCACCTCAGCACCTGATGCGGCATTCAGCACAGACTGACCGTTATAAACAGTAGTCTCACCAATTCGTGTGATCTCTTCATTCAATTGCTGAAATTCAGCATCCAGGTTGAGTCTGTCAGAGTCAGAGTTGGTGCCGTTTTTGGACTGAACAGCTAGCTCTCGCATGCGTTGCAGCATGTTGCCCGCTTCCTGCAATCCACCTTCAGCAGTCTGAGCCAGAGAGATACCATCGTTCGCATTTCGAATGGCGACATTCATACCTCGAACCTGGGTATTCATACGCTCGGCAATAGCAAGGCCAGCCGCATCATCCTTGGCGCTGTTGATTCGCAAGCCGGAACTCAAGCGTTCCATAGAGGTTGACAGTGAGGACTGTGACTTGGAGAGGTTTCTCTGAGCCGTCAGTGACATGACGTTCGTGTTGATTGTTTGAGCCATTCTCGTATATACCTGTAGTTGGAAGAGTTCCTTGTTTAAAGAGATGCGCCGCCTTCTCCTGAAGTAGTTCATTGAAGAACATTGTGCGCATGGAGTAGGTATCGGATGCAGCGGCCTCTTTCTGTAGGGAACTACGTCAAATTCCGAGAACAGAATTCGCAAATTTCAGCGGTATGAATACGTAGATATGAGGTGTTTAGGCCGCCATTGATGTTGCCAATGGCTGTATCCCAAAGAATCAGGCGAAAATGATGAATATGTTTTTTGCACGTAAAAACCACGAACATGCAATGCACAATAAATTTGCGATAGGGCAGGTGAGGCGATCACTATCCATATATGGGAAATCAATCAAGTATGCTTCGGTTTCCTGGATTTTATTAATTGACTTAATAGAGTAAAACGCTGAGCAATACTTTTCGTGCACTAACTAATCCGTAAATATGAAAAATATCGAGCATTATTTTCGAGTTCTGTTCTCATAACTTGACGTGGTTCCTTACAGAAAAAGCAAGCTGCATCCGATAGCCACTCCATGCGCACAATGTTCTTCATTGAACTACTTCAGGAGAAGGCGGCGCATCTCTTTAAACAGGGAACTCTTCCAACTACAGGTATAAAGAGAATGGCTCAAACAATCAATACGAACGTCATGTCACTGACGGCTCAGAGAAATCTCTCCAAGTCACAGTCCTCATTGTCAACTTCTATGGAACGCTTGAGTTCCGGCTTGCGAATCAACAGTGCCAAGGATGATGCGGCCGGCCTTGCTATCGCCGAGCGCATGAATACTCAGGTTCGAGGTATGAATGTGGCCATTCGAAACGCCAACGATGGTATTTCGCTGGCTCAGACTGCTGAAGGTGGACTGCAGGAAGCGGGCAACATGCTGCAACGTATGCGGGAACTGGCTGTTCAGTCCAAGAACGGTACTAACTCGGATTCAGACAGAGCTAACCTGGATGCTGAATTTCAGCAATTGAATGAAGAGATCACACGAATTGGTGAGACTACCGTCTATAACGGTCAGTCTGTGTTGAACGCATCGGCTGGTGCTGCCGTTGTTTTCCAGGTTGGAGCCAATAACGCTTCGAACAATACGCTGTCTATTGAACTGACGGCAATTGCATCAATGACCGAAAACGTAACATCTGTTGCTGGTGCGGCCGCGGCTATTGACGCTATTGATACGATGATCGATGAGGTCACTAGTTCACGTGCTGATTTCGGTGCGGTTCAAAGTCGTTTTGAAAGTGCCATCAATAACCTGCAAGTAGGTATGGAAAACCAGGCCGCAGCACGTGGCCGTATCGTGGATGCGGATTTCGCGGTAGAAACTGCGAATATGACTCGTTCGCAGATTCTGCAGCAAGCGGGTAATGCCATGGTGTCTCAGGCCAACTCTGCGCCTCAGAGCGTTCTGCAGCTCCTGGGATAGTAAGTAACTGATACAGGCTCGAAGCTGCTTCAGGGGCCTTGTGCCCCTGAAGTGTTTATCAAGCGATGGAGTGTGATGATAGGAAGTTCATATTTGTATTGTACTAATTGAATTTATCTCGTAAATAGACGCAATGATGTTCTCTGCATACTGATAAGTTTGCGGTATCGAGAAACACAACAATGCCTCGCACCACCCGGTCAAGTGAGCCTGCATTGTTCAAGTAGTGGCAGATTCGCTCAATAGACAAGCGAACACGTGCTGGCGTTCTTCCACTGGCAGAGTTGCTTGAACACTGTTGAACATGAAAGCAGAGCTTGTCTCATGTCGCCCGCTATCGAGGGCCAGGGATTATGCGTCCAGACTGACTGCCGCCGTCTGAAAACGAGTTGATCCTCGCCATCATTCTCAATCAACGCGTGTTGATACCGCCATGTTGATGAGAGGTAGGTTCGAGCTGGAATTATCTCAGGCTGGATTTTAAGTCTGTTGCAGCATATCCAGAGAGCTCACCTGGGTTCAAAACATGTAGTGAAATCCCGCACATTAACTCAGTCTGCCTGGGCTCGTGTTTGTGCTTTCTGGAGCGAAAATCTGCACTTTTGACTTCGACTACTGACAATATTATTGAGTTCCGTGCCAACTCTGATTTTGAAGACAAGGAAGGACATCGGGTGTGACCGCATCGTTATAGAGAGGCGTTCCATTGCTGTGAACTGTGATGAATAGCAAGCAGTGTACGTAATAGCAATGTCATTGCCGAGTGCTGTTCTCGTAACTTGAGGTAGTTCTCTACAGGAAGACACCGTAACATCCGATAAACTTTTTATGTGTGCAGTGTTCAGTAATGTACTACTTCAGGAGAAGGCGCCACATCTCTTCAAACAGGGAACTCTTCGATACAGGAATAAATTAAAATGGCACAAACAATCAACACGAACGTCATGTCACTGACGGCCCAGAGAAATCTCTCCAAGTCACAGTCATCACTATCGACCTCGATGGAGCGTCTCAGCTCCGGACTACGAATCAACAGCGCTAAAGATGATGCGGCGGGGCTTGCTATCGCTGAGCGCATGAATACTCAGGTGCGAGGTATGAATGTCGCCATTCGAAACGCCAATGATGGTATTTCTCTGGCTCAGACTGCTGAAGGTGGATTGCAGGAAGCGGGCAACATGCTGCAACGCATGCGTGAATTGGCGATTCAGTCCAAAAATGGCACCAACTCAGAATCTGACAGGGCTAACCTGGATGCTGAGTTTCAGCAATTGAATGAAGAGATTACACGAATTGGGGAAACCACCGTTTATAACGGTCAAGCTGTATTAAACGACTCAGGTTCTGAAGTGGTTTTCCAGGTTGGAGCCAACAACGCTTCGAACAACACTCTGTCCATTTCATTGACAACAATAGCCGCAACGAGTGGAACTGTATCAACCGTTACTGCTGCTTCTGATGCTATTACAGCAATTGATTTGATGATCGATGAAGTCACTACTTCACGAGCAAACTTCGGTGCGGTTCAAAGTCGTTTTGAAAGTGCCATCAATAATCTACAAATAGGTATGGAAAACCAGGCGGCAGCACGTGGCCGTATCGTGGATGCTGATTTCGCGGTAGAAACTGCGAATATGACTCGTTCACAGATTCTGCAGCAAGCGGGTAATGCCATGGTGTCTCAGGCTAACTCAGCGCCTCAAAGCGTTCTGCAACTCCTGGGATAATTTGGTTGGTACAGTATTAGTATAGGAGAGATCTACCTCAGGCCTCAGGGGCACGGACCATCGACCTCTGAGGCTCTGCACACTTGTCAAGAGTGCATCAGGCCCGTTTGAAAGCGCATGTTCGCGGGTCCAGGGAGGTTTTTACCAGCAGGACTATTCGCTGAAGTCGAAGGCTATGATGAAATGGTATTGTGTGAACAGTCGACACCAAGAATTATCTATTCTGAATTCCGGTGTTTGAACGCGCACGTTGATTGGTCGTAATCTTATCGAAAGATACAACTCGATGCTGATTGCAATCAGCGCTACGATAGCGCAAAGAGCCGTGGGGCTAGGCTGGTTGATCAATTCCGGGTAAAGATGATCGGATGAGAACCCTGAATGCTGACATGCACAACGTTATGAGATGTTCCCAGGGGTCTAGATATAATTGAACATCGATAAGCTTTGTATGCTGCTATAGGTTTGTTGCAGAATTTCCAGAGAGGTTGTTTGTGTTTGAAGGCTGGTAATGGCCTCTGCAATATCAATGTCTTCTACCTCAGATCGTGTTCGTTCAATCTGGAGGGAGATGTTTGCATTCTCTTCGCGACTATTGTCAACGCTGTTGAGTCGCGTGCCCACTCGGGCTCTGGCTGTATTGATATGATCGAGCCCACTATCCAGATTGGCGATGGTATCGTTAATGGTCTGTTGCATCGCAGCTTTTTCTGTTTCAGTGACAGGTGAGCTTCCGAGCGCTTCAATAAACTTGCCCAGGGTTGCAAACAGGTCCTGACTGCCACCACTTGAACCGTTCGAAACATCGGGTATCCGCATAAACGTTTCTATGCCTGAATCGCCAGTTTGTATTGTACGTCCCAGGCCGATCGTCAGCTGTTGTGCGTCGCTGTTACCGTTGTAGGTAACTTGAGTTCCAGATGTAAATGGTGGCGTTTCGGTATTTGATCCACCAAACAGAAAATTACCGAAGCTGTCACGTGAGTTTGCCAGATCATATAATTCGGAGAGGGCAAGCTGGGCTTCTGCATCGTGAGCTGCTCGTGTGTAATCATCCGTTGTGCCACTGTTAGCGCTCAAGGCCAGATCACGAACGTTCATGAGAATATTGGCGGTGCCTGTCAATGCTGATTCTTCAAGAGCAAGTTGGGATTCCGCAGATGATGCATTCCGTTGATATTGTTCAAGCTGACTTTCTGCTTCTTGCATCTTGACAATATGTGCCGCCTGAGCTGGGTCATCAGACGGTGTGTTGACCCGCTTGCCAGTGCTTATCTGAGTTTGCACTTTGGCAAGCTCATTTTGCTTTTGCACCAGATCGGTAGCAATTCTGGAAGCCAGAACATTAGAGGAAATGCGTGAATTGATCATCGGACGGCTCCCAATATGGTTTGAAACATCTCATCAGCTGTGGTGATGATTTTTGCGGCTGCCTGGTAGGCTTGCTGGTACCGAGTCAAGTCAATGGCTTCTTCGTCCAGGCTGACACTTTGAACCGATTGCTGTCTTTCTATGGCATTGTCTTTCAAGGACTCAAGTGCACTGGCTCGTGTCATGGCGGCGTTTGTCTGGGAACCGACTTTCGAAACCAGGGTGCCGTAGGCGTCATTGAACGTCTGGGTTCCGGCTACCAGCGTTTCCTGTTGCATATCAGCCAGAGCAAGCCCGTTACTGTTATCGCCTTTTCCAAGGGTATTGGGTTCAATGTGGTGAATATCACCGGCCGCTGCATCATCCGAGATAGAGACTTCCCAGCCATTGAAGTTAATGGGGTCGCCAGACGTGTATGTTTGCAACGCTTGCAGTGTAGCGCCTGATGCATCATGAATTTCGTAGCTGTTTTCCGAAGTGAACACTATGTCGACAGGGTCTTGCAACGATCCGTTTGCCGCATCGACAACCTTGGCACTGCTGATTCGGGATTCACCGGTATTCGCTATATCGCTGCTGGTCGTAAGCTGACCCGCGACTGCCAGTTTATCAACGTCGGTAATGACTGTAGAGATCTGTCCGGCGGCTCGTCCGGTTGCGGAAATAACAAAGGTATCTCCTACTGCAGCACCGCTTGTCATGGTCAACTCCAGACCATCCAGTAGCAAGGTGTTTGAACTGCCTGTTGTCTCTTCACCATCAGAGCTGCGCGTTGCTGTGTAGTTTGCGCCGTCAAATCTGACGAGATAATCTGTTGCCTCCAGAGCACCTGAATCCGTAATCGCGGCAGTAATCGCGCCTGAGCCAGTGTTACGGCTATTGGAATACACTTGAGGGGTAGGGACCTCGAACAGATCGGTGCCTACATTTCCATCCAGATCCAAACCACTACCGTGTTGTTGATTGAGTGTATCCGCCATGGTTAATGCAAGACGTCCCAGATCGTTCATTGCAGGGCGCAGCGTCTGATTGGCAAACTCGGCCAAACCACCAATTTCTCCACCTTGTAGCTGAGTGTCAATGGTCTTTTCAGAGCCTTCCTTGCCAATCTGGATTTGCAGTCTGTCAGGGTAGGTGTCATCGGGCGTTGTCTTGATATTCTGCGCGGTACTGCCAATAACCAGGGCAATACCTTTTCCCATGAATACGTTGAGCGCTCCGCTTTCATGACTAATCGTGTCTATTTCTACATATTTGGACAGTTCGTTTATCAGTCTGTCACGCTGGTCCATAAGGTCATTGGTTGCGGAGGCACTCGTGGACTTGCCAGAGCTCATGACTTGTTTGTTGACCAGGGCGATGGACTCGGCCAATTCTCCCACTGTCGTTACAGCAGCTTTAGTGCGGTCATTGACTTCAGTCTGGATGTCATCCAGTTGCGACTGCATACTCTGGAAGCGGTCTGTTAGTTGATTAGTCGCGTCCAGAGCCACTTCACGTGCTGCAATGGATGAAGGGTCCGTATTGACATCCTGTATGGCATTGAAGAAATCACTCATGGCTGGTCCAACGCTGGAACCGTCGGTCGCAACAAGACTGTCCAAACGGCTGGCCATGACCTGGTGAGTCAGTTGCTCTTCGTAAGCACTGGTAGAGGAATTTACACGTGCGGTAGCGAATTCGTCATGTATCCGCTCAATGCCTGCAACGCTGACACCGCTACCGGGCTGGTTATACAGTCCAGTGTTGCCAGGTACGCCTTCCAGGTCTACACGTTGACGTGCATAACCTTCGGTGTTGACGTTGGCTATGTTATGTGAGGTGGTTCCCAGTGCTCGCTGGAAGGCGAAAAGGGCGGATTTACCAGTGTTGAGTATGTCAGTCATGGTTTTGAAGTTTGCTGTTCTACCTGCCGCATGACCGTAATGGCCTTATCTGCGTAACGGGGGTCTGTGGCGTATCCTGCAACATGCAGTTCTTTCAAAAATCGTTCGGGATTACTAGCGTGTTGCAAGGCGGTTGAGTAGCGAGGGTTCTCCAGTATAAAATCGGCAAATCCTTCAACAGAATCGGCCGAGCTGTCATAGGACTTGAATCGAGCTTGTACATTATGTGACTTACCATTCAAGTATTCAGTGGTTGTATTGCTGGTAAAGTCCTTGTCCTTAGCTCCTGCCTTGATACCGAAGTAGTTATTGGAGGACTGGCCTGTCTCGTTCTTCAGCATCGATTGGCCCCAACCTGTTTCCAGAGCCGCGATGGCGAGCACGGCACTGGTTGTGGTTCCCAGTCGTTGTGCGCTACGTTTGGCGTGAGGGGCGAGTGATTGAAGAAATTCGGTTTTTGCCATTGTGCTGCCTGCTTGCGTGCTTTCAGTCTGTCCCCACAGTCTTGACAGCATTTTCAGTCGATTGAGGCCTTTGTCGGATACCGTTGGCTGGCTGGCAGCAGAACTGCCACTACTCTCGTCAGAGCGTTGGTTTCCATTGATTGACATGGCAAGTTCGCGTAGTCGCAGATGGTCTCTGGTTGCAGTCTTGTCGCCCGTCGTGTGAGAGGTGGCTTCCGAGTTCTTGGTCGCATTGTTTCCGTGCAGTTGCTTCATCAACTGTTCAGCAACTCCAATACCTCCAGCCTTGATCATGGAATCAGCCAGATTCTTGTCCAGCATATCGTCGTAGATTGCGCGCTGGTTTGAGGTGTTCTCAGCCATGGTGGTCTTGCGCATGCTCTTGAGCATGTTGTGAATCAACAAGGCTTCGAACTTGTTTGCCGCATCACGAGCCTTGGCCTGTTCAGCGGTGTCGCCGTTTTGATTGTCGGATTGGCGCGATTGCAAAGATCCGGATTTTATCTGCTGGACCTGAATCAGTGCGCTCAGGTCTGCAGGAGCTAGTTCGGTCATCAGATGATAATCAATTGAGCACGCAGGGCACCTGCTTGCTTCAATGCCTCGAGTATGGCGACAAGATCACCGGGAGCAGCACCGACACTATTGATGGCCTGTACGATCTCGGACAACGTGGTCCCGCGTGGCAATTCGAACATGCGCGAATCTTCTTCAGTGACCTCGATCGCGGTGTCCGGCACCGCTGCCGTAACTCCGTCAGTAAAGGGTTCAGGTTGGGATATTTGTGTGTCTTCACGGATAGTCACTGTCAGGCTACCGTGTGTGACTGCCGCGGGTCCTACAGTTACGTGATTACCGATGACAATGGTTCCTGTCCGAGAGTTGACAATGATCTTGCCGGCTCCTTCGCCCGGGTCAATGATCAGTTCTTCCAGGTAGCCGACAAATGCAACGCGTTTTGATACTTCCATGGGAGCGTTGACTGCGACAGAGACGGCATCCAACGCTTCAGCTTCTGGTGTCCCGAGCGCATCGTTGATGGCGTCAACTGCTCGTCGAGCCGTGGTGAAATCGGGATCATGAAGATTGAAAACGACACGTTTTGTGTCAGCAAACGGATTGGGAACGGCACGTTCGACCGTTGCACCCCCTGGGATTCGGCCAACACTGGGCACATTGATGGCGATAGAAGAACCATCCGCTCCAGCGATACCCAAGCCACCAACAGCCAGATTGCCTTGTGCTATGGCATAGACCTCTCCATTGGCACCCCGGAGTGGTGACATGAGCAAGGTGCCTCCGCGCAAGGATTTGGAGTTACCAAGAGAGGAGGCGGTGATGTCTATTTTCTGTCCCGGTTTCGCGAACGCAGGCAGAACTGCGTGTATCGATACCGCTGCCACGTTCTTTGGTTGCAACTTGACGGTTGGGGGCACTGTCACGCCATACTGAATGAGCATGCTTCGCAGGCTCTGTTCAGTGAAGGACACTGATCCGGTCTGGTCACCGGTGCCATCAAGACCCACTACCAGTCCATAGCCCAGTAAAGGGTTGTCTCGGACGCCGGCGATACTGGCCAGATCCTTCAGACGTTCCGCATGTACGGGCGTAGCAAGAAATGGCAAAGTAAATAGCAGTAGAGCCAGGGCAAATAGACTCTTCAAGCATGTGCGCGTCGGGGCAGGGCTTGTCATATTCAGCGAATCCATCGTTTATATTCCATGTCATAAGAGGCCGCAGGGCCAGTCTCGTCAGCTGTAGTTTCTACTGAGAGTAATTCGAGTCCACCTAGAATGGCCAGAAAGGGCTGGAGAATATTCGCATCAGCCAGCCAGCACGGTTACTGTCTGCCAGGTGACCCTTGCCTCCATAGGTAATGCTTGCATCGGCGATCTGAGTCGACTGAATGGTGTTGTCCGGAGTGATATCCACTGAGCGGATGAGCCCTGTGACCTGAACGACTTCGCTGCCCTGATTCAGGGTCAGTCGTTTTTCACCGCGTATCCACAGATTTCCGTTCGACAGTACCTTGTCTACGACAACTGCAACGCTGCCACTCAGACGATTACTCTGGCTGCTATCAGCACTGCCGGCGAAATCCGTGCTGGATGATATTTCGTTCGAGAATATTTCCCGACCCCCAATCTTGATAGCTCCACCAAAAAGAGTGGGGCTGGGAATACCCAGTGAACTACCTTTGGCTGCATTAGTGCTGGCAGTCTTGGTCGCGTCAGTGCGCTCATCCAGAATTACGTTGATAACATCGCCCACCCGCCGAGCGCGGATGTCCTCAAAGAAGAACCGATTGGTAGAGACCTGATAGATCGCGCCATCAGGGTTATCATCGTGAATGATGACCTGCGGCTCGGCAGGTGTGAAATCTGGCCCCTTCTCAGGGGTCAGAGAGCAGGCGGACATGCTGAGTACAGGTAATAACCAGAGCAGGGTGCCGGCATGCAGAGTGGGTAAGTGCATGATCAACCTCTACATGTTGTTGTTGATATATTGCAACATACCGTCCGTGGTGGAGATCGCCTTGGAACTGATTTCGTAGGCTCGCTGGGTCTCGATCATACTGACCAATTCTTCGACGATATTGACGTTGGAAGTCTCTACCGAGCCTTGAATCAGACTGCCCAAGCCATCAAGTCCAGCGGTACCCTGAAGTGGTGCACCACTGGCGGCAGTCTCCTGATATAGGTTTCCGCCTTTGGCCTGCATGCCGGCCGGGTTGATGAAATCTGTCAGGCCAATGACGCCCAGTTGCGAGGGGGCAGTGGTGCCTGCCAAGGTCGCGGTGACTGTTCCGTCCTGACCAATGGTGATACCTGTAGCGTTTTGTGGAATGGTAATGCCCGGTTGCAGGGTATAACCGGTGGCAGTGACCATCTGGCCCGCAGAGTCTATTTGAAAAGATCCATCCCGCGAATAAGCAAGAGTGCCATCGGGTGTCAATACTTCGAAATATCCGCGGCCCTGAATGGCCAGATCCAACGGGTCTTCAGTTTGCGACAGGTTACCTTGCGAGTGCAGCTTCTCGGTACTGACAACCCGGACACCGGTGCCTGTGCTCAGGCCTGAAGGCAGCTGTGTGTTCTGAGAGGATTGTGCACCAGGTTGTCTGACGGTCTGATAGAGCAGATCCTGAAAGACGGCACGGTCCCGCTTGAATCCAGTAGTGTTACTGTTGGCCAGGTTGTTGGATATGACCTGCATGCGTGTCTGCTGCGCATCGAGGCCTGTCTTGGCGGTCCAAAGTGCTCCGTTCATCTTGTTTATCCTTTTTTCTGTGTGTGAGGTCAGCCGATGTGTATTAGCTGATCTTCAATAATTGGGCGGCCGATACGTCGTTCTCTTTGGCCGTAGTCATCATTTTTACTTGCGTCTCGTACTGTCGCGACAGCTCGATCATCGTGACCAAGGCCTCTACAGAGTTGACGTTACTGGTTTCCAGAGATTCTGTAGCCAGCGTGACCGACGCATCAGCGGGCTCTTCGTCGTTTGGTGTTGTAAACAGGCCGCGTTCGTTGCGTTTGATTTCACCTTGATCAGGTTTAACCAGCTTTATTCGATCTATTACTGCAAGTTCGCCACCAGTTTGGCCAAGCGGTCGAATAGTGACCGTACCATCACTGCCAATGTGGAGATTGTTATAGGGTGATAGTGTGATGGGGCCGCCTTCCCCCAGTACAGGGTCTCCGCTGGAGGTGACCAGCAAACCCTGCTCGGTCACACGCATACTTCCGTTTCGGGTATAGGCTTCCGTGCCATCTATATCCTGGACAGCAATGAAACCATCGCCGTCCAGAGCCACATCCAGCGGCACCCCTGTGCTGATGAGTTGCCCAGGTGAAAGGTCGACACCTGAGCGAAGATTCTCGCCATAGACACGCCCCGGTTGGCCTGGCCCATAGACGGGCAGTGCCTTGAAGCTGTCGATATCGGCCTTGAATCCGTTGGTATTCAGGTTGGCGAGATTATGGCTATTGCTGGCTTGCTTGAGCATCACCTGCCTAGCACCAGACATCGCCACATACATCATCTTATCCATCAGCGTTTACTCGATTATCGGCGAATGTTGATGACAGTCTGTGTCAAGGTGTCATTTGTACTGATAACCTGCGCGTTTGCCTGAAAGCTACGTTGAGCACCAATCATTGATACCAGCTCTTGCGTGATATCAACGTTACTGCCTTCGAGCGCACCGGATTGCAAGCTACCGAGACTGGCACTGTTTGGAGCACCTGTTGCGGCTGATCCAGAGGCGTAGGTTTCTGTCCAGCTGGTTGCCCCAACCTGGCGCAAGCCTGACTCATTGGAAAAGTTAGACAGGGTTACCTGGCCCATGATTTCTGCCTGGCCGTTGGAGAATCGACCGAAAATGGTGCCATCGGTATCGACGTCAAAATCTTCAAGACGTCCTGCGGAAAAACCATCCTGGTTGATACTATTGACACCGAACGCATCATCAAACTGAGTGATAGTCCATAAGTCGAACTCCATTGACTGGTCAGAGGCACCACCTGAAGCAGGTGTATATGTGTCAGAGGTAAAGGTGGTCGCACCGTCCGTATTGCCATCAATAGACGACAGCGCTCCATTTTGATCGAATAAAAGTTCGATAGGGAGGGGCTCGTTGGGAGTCGCACCAGGGTTGGTACCATGAAGCGTCTGGTCTCCTACATAGGGGTATGCATTCCAGCTTGTATCGTCTACCTTTTGAAAATAGATGTTGGCTACCTCGGAAGAACCCAGTGAGTCATAAACCAGAGTCGAGGTAGAGAAACTATAGGTCTTTGCATTGCTGGGATCAAAAGTATTGGACGTAGTAGCTGCCGTAGCAGGTGGAACAGCTGGTGTTACAACAGTTGTTGGTATCGGGTCAGCTTTTGAATCAAGATTGGCGGTGATATCGATTTTTGTTGATCGATTGGGTTCCAGATCGGAGTAATCGATTTTCAGGTCTGTCATGACTGGTAGTATGTCGCTATTGGAATCGACGCCGTAGCCAGTTAACTTGTTGCCCGACGTATCAACGATATAGCCTTCTCGATCCAGTCCGAAATTGCCAGAACGTGTATAGAGAGTCGAACCATCATCGTTGAGTCGGAACATGCCAAGGCCTTCAACCGCCAGGTCCAGGTTCCGATCGGTAAACTGCATATCACCCTGCGTGTGTTCTTGTCGGACTTGAGCAACTCGGACGCCCTGACCAACATTAGAGCTACTTGAACTGGAGGCGCTTTGAGCATAGACATCGGCAAATTCTGCTCTGGAGCGTTTGAAACCGGTCGTCGCATTATTGGCGATATTGTTGGATATCGTGCTCAGTTCGGTCGATGCGGCATTGATGCCGGTTAGTGCAATTTCGAAAGACATGCTGTTTCCTCAGGAATTATTGGGTCGTATCACTAGCGGTGGAGTTATTAGAACGAATCTGTCTTATGTCAGCTATCGTGAGTACATCTCCTTGTTTTGTATTCAATGTTGATTGTCCGCCTGCGCCGAACTCCACTGATTCGATTATTCGAGAGGTCAGGACGGAAGCCGCCGTGAACTCGTCTCCTTGTTGAACACTTACATTTGCGGTATAGGTGCCAGCCGGCACCTTCGAACCACGGTTGTCCATGCCATCCCATGAAAATGTATGACGGCCAGCCTCGACCCCTCCCATATCTATCTGCCGAACCACCGTGCCGCTTCGGTCCGCGATATTGACGATGACATTGCCGGATGCAACATCCAGATCGAAGGCTCCGCTGGTTTCACCAGAATCTGTCAGCTCCATGGTGTCGCTTTCGATCAGAACTTCCTGGCCAACCAATTGTGTGGATTGCAAAGTCTGCCCCGAGGCGTAGGTTGCACTCAGGTTGTCGAGTGCTATCTGCATCTTCTCAATGCCTGAAACTGTACTGAACTGAGCCATCTGCCCTAGAAACTCACCATTGTCCATGGGCTCCATCGGGTCCTGATTCTTGAGTTGGGCGGTCATCAACTCGAGAAACTCATCCTGTCCCAGTTCCTTGTTATAGGTCGGTGTACTTTGAGCGGCGAGTGTGTATTGTTCACCCAGGGCCGCAGCGTCAACAGTTGCCATCAGGAATCTCCCATTTTCAGTGTTTGCAACATGAGTTGACGTACGGTGGATATCATTTCAACGTTGCTTTGATAACTACGTGAGGCGGACATCATATTGGCCATTTCTTCGACGTTATCAACGTTGGATCCGTATATATAGCCTTCGTCATTAGCCAGGGGGTGTCCGGGTTCATAGCGCATTTCCGGTTCGCGGCTTGACTCAACGATTCCGCGAGTCTGGACGCCACCAATTTCATTGTCGAGCACAGCTGCAAATACAGGGTGTCGTGCACGATATGCCTCTTCGGCGGTGCCTGACACGGAGCTGGCATTTGCCAGGTTGCTCGCAGTTGTATTAAGTCGAAGGCTTTGTGCGCGCATGGCACTGCCTGCAATGTCAAATATGCTTTGACCCATTTTCATTCACTCCTTAGTGCACGAATCAAACCGCTGACTCGACTTTTTATAAACTCGAGACTGGCCTGGTAGCGAACGCTGTTTTCGGCGAATCTTGCCTGCTCCATGTCCTTGTCAACAGTATTGCCATCGAGCGATGCTTCATCTGGCTGGCGGTACATCAGGGGGGCTGAGGCCCCAGCGGATTGATAGCCTGCGATATGTCGGTTGTTGGTAATACGCATGCCAGCAGAACTACCATTGCTTGTGGAAAGTGAAATTTTCTTGGCTGGAAATTTCGAAGCTCCACCGGCATCACGTAAAACTTCCGCAAAGGCCATGTCCCGCGCCTTGTAGTTTGGCGTGTCGGCATTGGCTATGTTGCTGGCAAGAACAGTGGTACGTTGAGCACGCAGTTTTATCGAATTGGCGTGAGTCGCCAGATAATCATCAATCATGAGTTAGTCGAGTCCTTTTTTACTTTTGCTTGATAGATGCTCTCGGCCAGTAATCGGCATAAATAAGAGCAAAGCAGGGTTGTTACAGTTAGCTTTGTCGGGTCCTCGATCATTGAATCGGGATGTTGATGAATTTTGGATTCCAGCGCGGTACAGGATCATCCTGGTAGAGCACGAGTGATAGCTCATTCAACGCTGTTGGAACCTCGGTTTTCTTGTAGTATTGAATGGCACCAAACAGGTCGTAACCGGCATAGGCTTCGGCTACCAATTTCTTGTAGCCTGAGGTGCTTCCCAGGATTTGTGTACGTCCGATATACTGTGTGCCCCTTGTGCTGATGGCCAGTGCACCGGCTTCCAGAGCCACGTTAATGGTTGTTTCTGACTGAACAGCGAATGTGGTCGACAGGCTGCCAGTTGAAGCAAAGCCACCTGCAGATGTCAGAGTGACAGTGACATCACCTTGAGGGGTCGTCCAAATGCAAGGTAGTACCAGCTCGCAGTCGGCATGGCTGTTGGTGATAGTGTCGACAGGTATGTTACTGAAAGAGGGTGATCTCGTGATACCACCATCGCTCATGCTGATTGACCATTCAGACAAGAATGAACTGTCAGTCGCGCTATCAAAGGTAATCGAGCCATCGAGGATAGATCCTGCCAGTAGTTCGTGTTCGTTAGCACTGTCCGTGCCTCCCAGTAACTGTGCGCTCGGATTAAAGCTCACACCTGAGTCATCAAGGGCTAGTCCACCTTCGCTGACTGATACTTGTGTGTCATGCACAGTGCTGATTGAGTACTCGAGTTGCATTACACCGTATGTGCTTCTATTGTCAGCTCTGCTGACAGTAAGAGTGAACTGTTCGTCTTCGCTGGTCCATCGGCAAGGCAGTGACTGTCCGCAATCCATTGTTTTACTGCTAGTTTCGTCTGCTGCTCCGTTTTCAGAAACGGGTGTGTCTGGTGTCACTGATGAGTTGTCGTCAGACTGTTCCTGCTCCAGCGGGTCTTCCAGTTGCTCGGTATCCTCATCAATCTCAGTGTTGGTATCTAGCTCATTCCCAACTTCTGTGTCTGTGTCTGTGTCTGTGTCTGTGTCACCGGAAACCATGTTGGATCCATTGCCCGTCGTGTCAGGATTGGGTTCACTAATGTCGGTATCACCGGACACCATGTTGGATCCGTCACCTGTCGTGGTAGGGGTGCCGCTATCGGGTTCGCTCGTCTCAGGCGCGCTCGCCTCGGTCGAGCCTGTGGCGGGGACTTCTGTAACAATGGTTTTCTCTGTACAGCCACTGATCATCAAACAACTGATGGCCAGGATCCAACGGCGCTTTATGCGAATAGACATTTGCTTCTCCTTTCCGAAATATGCTTCTGTTGGCGGCCTTGAGTTGTTTTAGTGAAGTGCCTCTCAAACTTGTTACTGTTAACTACAGTTAAGGAGTTTCCTGGTCCTGCCTGATGGACCGATGCTTGCGCATCAGAAATGTATGAACATACTCATTAAGTGGAAGCGCGCAAAATTCTGTCTGATTCTGTGCTTGTTGTTGATACCTGTATTTCCAGTCACCGCCGAGACAGGGGACAGGCAGTCGCTGGACGCTATCGCTCATGCCGTTCGCGAGTTCGTGACAGCAGAGCAAACGTCAACAGATGGAGTTCAGGTTGAAGTCAAAGCTCTGGACAATCGATTACGCCTGGCGCAATGCGATGCGCCACTGGATACCTACTGGTCTCCGGGAAGTCGCAGCATTGGCAGAGTGACTGTGCAAGTTGAATGTGCCAGTCCGAAACCCTGGCGTGTACATGTGCAGTCAACGGTGACGCAGGAAGGCTATGTCTGGGTTCTGTCGCGTGGCGTGCAGCGCGGAGATTTGCTGGATCCCGACTTGCTGGTCAAGCAGATCGTAAAGCTGGGTGCCAGCAATGCAGCGCTTAACTCGCTGGGAACGCCAATACTCGATGTAAAGCCTTGGCTGGGATACGCGTTTTCCCAGCGAGTGGGGGCAGGAAAAATGCTCAACGAACGCATGCTCAAGCCCGCAAACCTTATCAAGAAGGGAGATGCTGTACTGATTCGTATTGAGTCTGCAGGTTTGAAGTTGCAGACCAAAGGGGTGGCGCTGAAAGATGCCGCTGCTGGCAAGTTCGTACAAGTACGAAACATTGCTTCAGGAAGGGTGGTTGATGCTGTGGCCTTGCGCAAAGGCGTGGTTGTGGTCCTGAATTAGAGTGACAGAGAAATTCGAGAAATTGAAAAACCGGAACATGAAAAATACAAAGTTCGCAGTACAAGTGCTTGAGTTCAATAGCTCGGTAATTCAGTCGCAGCTGAACACGGTTGAGCAGCTGGTGACGCGTTTCAGGCGTATGCTCGACGATGAGGCAGCTCTGATGAATGTGCGCAATGCTGGTGATCTGCCTGCATTGGTGGTGAGGAAGAACGCAGCAATTGCCGATTTGATGCAAAACGAAAATTTCATGATTCATCTGTTTTCAGATCATGCTGAGGAACCTGCCGTCGCAGTGCTTCGTCAAAACCTTGAAGAGTGCCGAAACTTGAATCGGCTCAATCAGTCGGTAGCATCTCTGGAATTGAATGCGACACGTAAAAGCCTGGAGTTGCTGCGCTCACTGCAGAGAATGGACGATTTGCCCTTGTACGGGTCCGCCGGCAAGATAAATGTTGTGCGTGAAAAGCGTGATCTGGGGGAAGCCTAGCTCAACCCAACCCCTCGGCGAGTATTTTAGATAAGTGCCAGAGCCGGGCTGATAGGCAGGCGGCTGATTGACTCACTCACTGGGCTCACTGGGCTCACTGGGCTCATTGGGCTCATTGGGCTCATTGGGCTCATTGGGCTCATTGGGCTCGATTGGGATAAAGAGCATGCGCCATGTGCTCAAGAGCGACACACATCAATCAGTGAGCAGGAAGGAGGGGTCCGCCGATGCCCGCCTAGTCTGTATTCGACATCGCCGAGGCGTGAGGCGGTCTCAGGTCGAACATATGTCCATGTTCAGGGCGTCACGATTTCGGGCAAGCATAATGACCGTTGCTGCAAGGCAGCATCATGCGCGCCTCAAGCCTTTAGAGGGCGTGGGTCACGTGTGGTGAGGTGATCCTGGTCCTGGCCATCAAGTGGATATCAAAAGTGGCAGCGACGCTGTGGGAACTGCGGTGCCACCTTGATGGACTTGCGAAAACACTGTTTGATGGGTTTGCTGAAAGCATTGTGTTCAATGCCTGCCAGCCGGGTGGGTCCTGTGTCTTGTCAGAGTGCTGTGAAGCTGACGACACCGCGGATCACCAGGCTGGCATCTTCGGGTGAATCAAAAAATATTCTCAGGCTACCTTGGAGGCAGATTTGTAAGCCTGCCAAAGTTGGCTGATACCGGAATGCTGTTCAGGATGGTGCGCCGCTGTGTCATTAACCAGCTCATCTTTTACCGCAGGGGCAGGTGAATGGTTTGGAGCGGCCGCAGGAGCTGACAATGTGTGAGTGCTGGCTGTTGCTTGATAGCCGGTGTCCTGAGCATTGGAAGTCGAATCGCTCATCTCGCTACGCAGCAGGAATCTGGGGATATAGGAGCCAGGCTTCATCTCAATGAAGATGGTGGTGTCCGGGTTCTGTACATAGTAAGTATCCAGAGATGAACGTAGACGTTTCGCCAGAACTCGTACGGAAGGGTCTGTCTGTGGGTCAAAGCTTGCTGGCTTGCCAAGTGCCTCGATACCGACTGTGAAGGCCTTGATGCGACGAGTATTACCTAAGAGTGTCTGTTCAACCACATATTTGAGGAATGCTGACATCTGCGGGGAAACTGAGAACTTGTCTGTGACAAGAATGTGATGCAACGCTGTTGTTACTTCTTCGGCGTCCAGAAAAGAACTGGTTTGATCGTTATCTTGATTCATCATGCTGCTGGTCCTTGTTGAAATTGCCCAAATTGGCATGGGTGCCAAAGAGAGAGCAAGAACGGGACGCAATCGGCATACTTTGTAACGTGAGGTGCCCAGTGGGCGTGGCTTTCAAGGTCATGAAACCCCGTTAGATGGGGCTTTGAAGGCGATTTCAACTAACCGTTATTTTTTTAAATTATTTTCTGAAGTAGTGCCATGTAACGTGCTGCAGACCATTTTTCTTCAAAAACTGTCGGATGTGACGATTTGATGACGTTTGGTTTTCTGACGCATGTCGAATAATTGGCGCGATCCGATAATCCGTTGTCTGCCAGGGTCGGTTCTGGTCTGGCGTATTACCCTATGCACTATCTCCGGGCTTCAGTTGGACAGGCTACCCGCCGTCACAAGTGCTGACGCAAGAATGCACAGCCCTATAAGAGAACAAGCCAGATGCTGATATTGACCAGACGGGTAGATGAAAGGATTTTCATTGGAGAAGACATCACATTGTGTGTTTTGGACATTGAAGGTAATAGAGTGCGACTGGGTCTTGAAGCACCCAAAGATGTCGCAATATTGCGTGAAGAGGTACAACAGCGGTATGATGCAGAGGCCTCGAACGATGCACACCATCCTCAGATTGATGAAGCCAAGCGCTCAGCGTAAAGCTTCAAGGTGAAGTGAGGACATTCAGGGCAATGGTAAAAGTCTGGGCAATTTCGCAATAAATCGGTAAGTTGACGTCGAAGACGTACGCAATGACGATAATCTGCGAGGTAACGGTTGACACTCCAGTTAGTCGGCCTTACAATTCCGGAGCTCGATAGCAGGCCAATCAGTGATTGGTCTGTCATTCGTTCAGGGCTCCCGAATTTAATTCCGGATTGAAACATCAGCCCGCCCAGTTACAAACGGAAGTTCCCGATCCATATCCGGGTGTATGACGATGCTGAAGAGCTCGTCTGACCAAGCCGGACCAACGACAGCATTGTATGGCGACGATCAATCAACTTGTCCGCAAGCCGCGAAAGCGCAAGGCGGAGAAATCTAATGTACCGGCTTTGCAGGCCTGCCCGCAGAAGCGTGGGGTTTGCACACGTGTGTACACCACTACGCCGAAGAAGCCGAACTCGGCTATGCGTAAGGTGGCTCGTGTTCGACTGACCAACGGTTACGAAGTTACTTCGTATATCGGTGGTGAAGGCCATAACCTTCAGGAACACTCGGTTGTTCTGATCCGTGGCGGTCGAGTCAAGGATTTACCCGGTGTTCGCTACCACACTGTTCGCGGTAGTCTTGATACCCAGGGCGTCGATTCGCGTCGTCAGGGTCGTTCTAAATACGGCGCCAAGCGTCCTAAAGGTTAAGCCAGTATGTCAAGAAGAGCTCAAGCACCCAAGCGAGATATCCTGCCGGATCCTAAGTACGGCAGTGTTCGATTGGCGAAATTCATCAACATCATGATGCTGGACGGCAAGAAAGCTGTCGCCGAGCGAGTCATTTATGGCGCTCTGGATGTGATGAAAGAAAAAGGTCTGGCCGAGCCAGTTGAAGTCCTCGAGCAAGCTCTTGAGAACGTCAGCCCTGCGGTGGAAGTCAAATCTCGTCGTGTAGGTGGTGCAACTTACCAGGTGCCTGTTGAAGTGCGTCCTGTTCGTCGTAGCGCGTTGGCGATGCGTTGGATCATTGACGCAGCGCGAAAGCGCGGTGAGAAGTCCATGACATTGAAGCTGGCAGGCGAGTTGGCCGATGCTGCTGAAAAGCGTGGTACTGCAGTCAAGAAGCGTGACGATGTTCATCGCATGGCTGAAGCAAACAAGGCGTTCTCTCACTACCGCTGGTAAGCGGGCTTGGTGTGAAGCAATTTTAGTCTGGACCCGAGTCTTTTCTGTCTGTGGCACGCATCACACCAATATCTCTATATCGTAACGTCGGCATCATGGCTCACATTGATGCCGGCAAAACGACGACGACTGAACGAATCCTGTTCTATACAGGTGTGTCTCACAAAATGGGTGAGGTTCACCATGGCTCCGCCACGATGGACTGGATGGCGCAGGAGCAGGAACGAGGCATTACCATTACCTCGGCTGCTACGACGTGCTTCTGGAAGGGCATGGACGGGTCGCGACAGCAGCACCGCATCAATATTATCGATACTCCCGGACATGTCGACTTTACTATTGAAGTCGAGCGCTCCTTGCGGGTGCTGGATGGCGCCGTGGCAGTTTTCGATTCTGTTGGAGGCGTAGAGCCGCAGTCCGAGACAGTCTGGCGACAGGCCAACAAATATTCGGTTCCACGAGTTGCGTTCGTTAACAAGATGGACCGCATTGGGGCCGATTTTGATCGTGTGCTTGGCCAGATTCGTTTACGTTTGGGTGCCAATCCAGTTGCCATACAGATTCCAATTGGTTCGGAAGAAACATTTGCCGGCGTCGTCGATCTGGTTTCCATGAAATCCATCTTGTGGAACGAGACCGATCAAGGTCTGACATATACCATCGGTGAGGTGCCCGAAGAGCTTGCTGATGAAGCCACGGCAGCTCGTGATTTGTTGATGGAAGCTGCTGCTGAGGCTGACGAAGAGCTGATGGATCAGTATCTGGAGTCGGGTGAGCTTAGCGAGATTGATATCCGCAGAGGCTTGCGCAAGCGAACGCTGGCGAATGAAGTCGTGCCGGTGTTATGTGGCTCTGCCTTCAAGAACAAGGGTGTTCAGACGTTGCTCGACGCTATCGTTGATTACATGCCGGCGCCAGATGACGTAAAGCCTGTGCAAGGCGTGTTGAGTGATGAGTCGATAGGTGAGCGACCTGCCAATGACGAAGCGCCATTTGCGGCTTTGGTGTTCAAGATTGCAAATGACAGTTATGTCGGTTCGTTGGCTTTTCTGCGGGTCTATTCGGGTGTGGTAAAAACCGGCGACATGGTTTTCAATCCACTGCGTGGCAAAAAAGAGCGTATTGGTCGTTTGTTGCAGATGCACGCCAATAACCGAGAAGAAATCAAGGAAGTTCACGCTGGCGATATTGCGGCGGCTGTGGGCTTGAAAGAAGTTGGTACCGGAGATACATTGTGCGAGCAGAGGCAAGCGATTGCTCTTGAGCGCATGGAATTCCCCGAACCGGTCATTTCTGTGGCTGTTGAACCGAAGACGATGGCTGATCAGGATAAGATGGCGGCAGCTCTGGGGCGTCTTGCCAGGGAAGATCCTTCGTTCAGAGTTCGAACGGATGATGATTCGGGCCAAACCATTATCAGTGGTATGGGTGAGCTGCATCTGGACATCATTGTTGATCGCATGAAGCGGGAATTCAGCGTTGAGGCTAATGTCGGTAAACCTCAGGTGTCTTATCGTGAGACCATTCGCAAAACGGTGGAAGCGGAAGGCAAGTTCATACGTCAGACTGGTGGTACAGGTCAGTATGGTCATGTCTGGTTGCGTATGGAGCCTCTGGAGCGCGGAAGCGGCTTTGAATTTGTCAGTGAAATTGTTGGTGGAACGGTACCGAAAGAGTACATTCCAGCAGTACAGAAAGGTGTTGAGGACGCGTTAGCCAATGGCGTGCTGGGCGGCTACCCGATGGTAGACCTGAAAGTAACCTTGTACGACGGTTCTTATCATGATGTTGATTCGAACGAAATTGCCTTCAAGATTGCCGGATCCATGGGATTCAGGAATGGTTCGAACGATGCCAATCCGACTCTGCTGGAACCGGTCATGAATGTAGAAGTTGTTACCCCGGAAGATTATATGGGGGATGTAATGGGAGACTTGAATCGTCGCCGTGGTGTGGTAGTTGGCATGGATGAACAGCCGGGTGGCAAGGTTATCCGCGCCGAGGTACCATTGGCACAGATGTTTGGGTATTCCACAGATTTACGTTCCGCCACGCAGGGCAGAGCGGTGTATTCAATGGAATTCAAGAGTTATGAAGTACCACCTCAGGCGGTGGTTGATGCAGTACTGCATCGTTAGCCTTACTAAATGTAGTCATTAATACTGTATCATCCGCAGCCCAGACCCTATTCAAGACCTGAGACCGGTCTGTGAAACCAGGGATCGCATGGGCGATCAATCGAAAACGAGGCCAGAACTTAAGTGTCTAAGGAAAAATTCGAACGTAATAAACCGCATGTCAACGTAGGCACTATTGGCCACGTCGATCACGGTAAGACCACACTGACAGCTGCACTGACTATCTGCCAGGCAGAGAAGTTCGGTGGTGCTGCACGCGCATACGACCAGATCGATAACGCGCCGGAAGAGAAAGCTCGCGGTATCACTATCGCTACAGCTCACGTTGAGTATGAGTCCGAGAACCGTCACTACGCTCACGTAGATTGCCCGGGACACGCGGATTATGTAAAGAACATGATCACCGGTGCTGCTCAGATGGACGGCGCTATCCTGGTATGTTCGGCTGCTGATGGCCCTATGCCACAGACTCGCGAGCACATCCTGCTGGCTCGTCAGGTAGGCGTTCCTTACATCGTTGTCTACCTGAACAAGGCAGACATGGTTGATGATGCCGAGTTGCTTGAACTGGTTGAAATGGAAGTTCGTGAGCTTCTCGACAGCTACGATTTCCCTGGCGACGATACGCCAATCATCACCGGTTCAGCTCTGAAAGCGATCGAAGGTGACATGACTGAAATCGGACGTCCTTCTATCGACAAGCTGATTGATGCGCTGGATACTTACATTCCAATGCCTGATCGTCCTGTTGATCTGCCTTTCCTGATGCCTGTAGAGGACGTGTTCTCTATCTCGGGTCGTGGAACAGTTGCAACAGGTCGAATCGAGCGTGGCATCATCAAGGTTGGTGAGGAAATCGAGATTGTCGGTATCCGTGACACCACCAAGACGACAGTTACTGGTGTTGAGATGTTCCGCAAGTTGCTGGATCAAGGTGAAGCTGGCGACAACGTAGGTATCTTGCTGCGTGGTACCAAGCGTGAAGATATCGAGCGTGGACAAGTACTGTGCAAGCCGAAGACAATCAACCCTCACAAGAAGTTCGAGGCAGAAATCTACGTACTGGGCAAGGATGAAGGCGGCCGTCATACGCCATTCTTCAACAACTACCGACCACAGTTCTACTTCCGTACAACGGATGTAACAGGTGCGGTTGAATTGCCAGAAGGTACTGAGATGGTAATGCCGGGTGACAACGTGAAAATCGTTGTTGAACTGATCAACCCGATTGCGATGGAAGACGGTTTGCGTTTTGCGATTCGTGAAGGTGGCCGTACCGTTGGTGCCGGCGTTGTTGCGAAGATAATCGAGTAATACATTATGGCAGCCAGTCAAACAATCCGAATTCGTCTGAAAGCATTCGATCACCGTCTGATCGACCGTTCTGCGAAAGAAATTCTTGAAACCGCCAAGCGTACTGGTGCCCGTGTTCTGGGTCCAATTCCTTTGCCTACCAAGAAAGAACGCTTCACTATCCTGGTTTCTCCGCACGTCAACAAAGACGCGCGCGACCAGTACGAGCTGCGTACTCACAAGCGTCTGATGGATATTGTTGATCCAACAGAAAAAACGGTAGATGCTCTGATGAAGTTGGATCTGGCCGCTGGTGTTGACGTTCAGATCAAGTTGGCTTAATAGCTAGATCTGTTTGTTCGACATTTCCTTTAAAGGCTCGCTTCGGCGGGCCTTTTCTGGTTTTGGGAATTGATGAATGTCGATACAACCGGAGATTTGACGGCATGTTGATGCTGATGGCCATGGTGGCCGAATTGTGTCTGGGTTGGCCCCCATCGCTATTTGCCGCTATTCGGCACCCTGTAGTCTGGATTGGCTGGATGATTAACCGGCTGGAACGACTCCTGAATCGAGAGGGATCATTGCCTCTTGCGCGCCAGTTGCTGGGTATGTTGACAGCGTTGCTGGTTGTCATCGTCACCACCCTGGTAGCGCTGTTGTTGGTCTGGTTACTGCCAGATACCCTTGCAGGGTTCATGCTGGAGGCACTGATTGCCTCAAGCTTGTTGGCCACCCGCAGTCTCTATGCTCATGTAGCGGCGGTCAGCCGTCCGTTATTACGTGCCGATGTGAGTGAGGCGCGCTCAGCGCTCAGTCTGATCGTTGGCCGAAGGACAGCAGATTTGCAAGAGTCGGGTATCGCTGGTGCCGCTTTGGAGAGCCTGGCGGAGAACGCCTCCGATGGTGTTGTAGCACCGTTGTTCTGGGGTGTCCTGTTTGGCTTGCCCGGGTTGGCCGCGTACAAGGCAATAAACACTCTGGATTCAATGATCGGTCATAAATCCACTCGGTATCTGGATTTTGGGCGTTTCTCCGCCAAACTGGATGATGTCGTCAACTGGTTGCCTGCCAGGCTGAGTGCATTGCTGATCTGGTTGGCAGGAGGGAGGGTCTGCTCCTTTCGTTCTCTGGCGATGCAGGCTCGACATCATCGCTCACCCAATGCCGGCTGGCCCGAATCTGCCATGGCCTTTGCACTGAAGATCAAGCTTTCAGGTCCGAGGGTCTATGAGGAAGGCATCAGTGAAGAGCCCTGGTTGAATGCCGAAGGTGCTAGCCCCGGTGCCCCCGAGTTGCACCAAGGACTGCTGGTCTATGCCTATGCGATGGTGTGGATGTTGGTACTACTGGTATTGCTTGCATGGCTTGATCTGGGTTATTGAGACACTGTACGGCTGGCACTGCTTGGTCGGGAGTAATACGTTTCAAACTGATTCTCGTTTTAATCGAATAACCATTGCCCGCCCGGTCATCAAAACCTGATTGACGTCTTGCAGAATGCGTGCAACCATGCTCGCGTTCGGGTTCTCTGGCATACGCTTGTGTGTCAGGGTGAAATGGGAAGTCCGGTGACGATCGATGCAATATATCGTTCAATTCCGGCGCAGCCCCCGCTGCTGTAAACCTGACGGATACGTCAGTTGCCACTGAGTGTTTGGCCTTGGAGCAAACCACTTGGGAAGGCGACGTTATCCGGTAGAAGGTAAGCCAGAAGACCTGCCTGACAATCGAAGTACTTGGTATTTGCTCCGGGGTGTGAGCGCGGCCGACGATACAGTTCAGGTAGTGGAGTGATTGATTGACTGGTACCTGAAGGTGTCAGTGGCTCCAGCGAAATAGCCTGTATTCTCTATCTGTCTGCGAAATCCCCGGACCTCGACGATGCGTCAATGGGAATCGGAAATGGAAGAGCAAGATAAACAGAAACACAGCGAACGCATGCAGCGCAAGAAAGCTGTTGTGGATGCGGGCATCGAAAAAGCCCAGATTGAACGCGGTATCGTCATTCTGATTACCGGTAACGGCAAGGGTAAGACCACCTCTGGTTTCGGCACCGTCTATCGGGCATTGGGCCACGGGCATCAGTGTGGTGTCGTGCAGTTCATCAAGGGCACGCAGTCTACTGGTGAGGTCACTTTTTTGCAGCAATGCATGGGACTTGCCACTGTGCAGTACCACGCCATGGCAACGGGTTTTACCTGGAACACACAGAACTGGGATGCCGATAAAGCGGCGGCCGATGAGGCCTGGTCTCATGCCAGGCGTCTGCTGCAAGATGAGTCTGTGCAACTGGTGTTGCTCGATGAGCTGACCTATATGCTCAAGTACAAATTTCTGGATATGGAGGATGTGCTCTCGACCATCCGCGCTCGACCGGAAGGTCAGACGGTGATTATCACTGGTCGCGCCGCTCGGCCGGAACTACATGAAATAGCAGACACAATCAGCGAGATCGCAGATCGCAAACATGCCTACAAAGCCGGTGTAAAAGCTCAGCCAGGTATCGATTTCTGAGGAGAGGGCAGGATGATGAATGCTCACGATACTGCGCCCGAAGCACTCGTTCATCGAGGTGCTTGCGTGGCTGAGTGTGTGACATTTGTCAGTTGTTGGACGACTGGAATAGCACCACTTGCGTTAGTGCTCACACTCGGATTGCATGCTACGGCGACGGCAGGGTCACTATCGTCGGCTTCGTCGACGACGGAATCAATGCTGCAAGCACCTGGCCGTGATGCGACCGTGATAAAGCCAGCCTTGCTCAGTGAGCAGCGCCTGCCCAGAGTCATGTCTACCAATCTGTGTGCCGATATGCTGTTGCTGGGGTTGGCTGATGCATCGCAGATCGTCTCGCTCTCATACCAGTCGCAAGACCCGAAACGCTCCTCGCAGGCCTCATTAGCCAGAAATTTTGCCAGTAATCAGGCCAGTGCCGAGGAGGTGATTGCCAGTCAACCGGATATCGTTCTGGCGTCCCGGCGCTGGCAGGCACAACATCAGGTGCGTTTGTTCGAACGCTTTGGTATCAATATTATCAACGTGCCGTACCCGAAAGACTGGGCGAGTATTTTTGACAGTCTGGAGCAGATCGGTGAGGCTATTGGTCGTGGTGCCAGAGCGGCTGAACTGATCGCTGATACACAACGTCGCTTACAACAGGTGGAAGCATCGTCTGCGGCTCGAAGTGCACTCTACCTGAGAGGTAATGGTGGGACGGCCGCATCAGGTACCTTTATAGATGCCTTGTTCCAGGCACTTGCCGTGAGCAACAAGGCTAGCGAATACGGCGTGACAGGCTGGGGTCGGGTATCTCTCGAGTCGATCGTGCTTGATCCCCCCGATGCATTCATGCTCAGTCGTACCGAACACGACACATCACTTGCTCGATCTGGTGTGATTCGACATCCATTGTTGCGTGACTTGCTGTTCAGCAAGCCGGTGTTGTCACTCAGCAATCTGGATGCGGGGTGTAGTGACTGGCGGCAGGTGGAAACCGTGGAGAAGCTGGCTGGCGAGCTGAGCTCGCAGTCTGGTATCCCGGCTCAAGGGGCTCAGCCATGACGGTGGGGCGTGACGTTCTATTGAATAGCACCCTGTTGCTGACACTACTTGTGTTGACAGTGTGGTCTCTGACCATCGGACCATTGCCATTGTCCGTAGCTGATGTGATGTCAGCCCTGTTCAGCACGGCTTCGTCCACCTCTGTGGATGATTTGTTGTCAGAAACAGACCTGCAAACCCGATATCACATCATCGTGACAGAGATACGCCTGCCCCGGGCTTTGCTCGCGGTGCTGGTGGGCAGCTCACTGGGCATGTCCGGAGCTGCATTGCAGGGACTACTCAGAAATCCTCTAGCCGATCCCGGACTTCTGGGGGTTAGTGCCAGTGCCAGTCTGGGGGCCGTTTTATGTCTCTACTTTGGTCTTTCCGGATTGAACCTCTGGTTACTGCCGGTCTCGGCCATGGTGTTTGCCGCTGCATCAACGCTTCTGCTTGCTCTGTTTGCACGTCGTTCATCCGGCAATCTGGTACTGATACTAGCCGGTATCGGTCTGTCTTCACTGACCGGCGCTCTGATATCGCTTGCCATCAATCTTGCACCTACGCCCACCGATGTTCAGGATATCGTTCTGTGGTTGCTGGGTTCTATTGCTGATCGCAGCTTTGATGACATCCTGCTGTGTCTGCCATTTGTGCTGGCGGGGCTGTGTATTCTGATGGCTAGTGGACGTGGTCTGAATGCGCTTACGCTGGGCGATGAGGAAGCGGCGAGCCTGGGGGTGAATCTGGTACGCCTGCGCCTTATGGTCATCATCGGCACAGCACTTTGCGTCGGAGCCAGTGTCGCGGTAGCCGGAGCGATAGGCTTCATTGGCCTGGTGGTGCCTCATATGCTGCGCAAGGCTACCCATTATCACCCCGCTCGACTACTGATCGCCAGTGCGCTTGGAGGCGCTGTTTTACTGCTGGCTGCTGATATCGTGTTGCGGCTGGTCAGTCAGGATTTCGAACTGATGCTGGGGGTCGTTACATCGCTGATTGGTGCGCCATTTTTTCTGTTGCTGATCATGCGCACTCATACTCGAGGCATCCGATGAAGCGCCTTGAAGTGCATTCGCTGAGTGTGCGCCATGAGGGTAGAACACGGGTTGATGACATCAGCCTTGATATCGCTGGCGGCACCTTGTTTGGTTTGATTGGTCCCAACGGTGCTGGCAAGAGCAGCTTGCTCAAGGCCATCGCACAGTTGATACCGCATAGTGGTGATGTTGTTCTCGACAGCTACAAGCTGGAAAAGGTCTCCGCATTGTGGCGGGCGCGACGACTAGCGTATCTGGCGCAAAGTGGAGAAGTTGCCTGGCCAATGAATGTGCAGGATTTCGTGATGCTGGGGCGTTTGCCACATCGGCGCGATAGTCTGAGCTGGTCACGGCGGGCAAGGCAACAGACTGCTCAACCGAACAATGATGATGAGATTGTGCGTCAGGCTCTGGAGCAAACCGGGCTGTGGAACATGAGTACGCGCTATCTGGATCAACTGTCAGGTGGAGAGCTGGCACGGGTACGGCTGGCACGTGCTCTGGCGGTCGATGCAGGTGTGCTTCTGGCAGATGAGCCTTGTGCCTCGCTAGACCCCTTTCATCAGTTGAAGGTAATGGAACTGCTGCAGATGCAAAGTCGGCAGGGACGGGTCGTCATCGTCGTTCTGCACGACCTGACACTCGCCAGTCGATTTTGCGATCAGTTACTGTTGCTGCACGAGGGGCAAGTGGTAGCCAACGGCACCCCGAGAACCGTGCTCACGCCCGATAACCTCCAGC
Source organism: Granulosicoccus antarcticus IMCC3135 (assembly GCF_002215215.1). Lineage (NCBI taxonomy): Bacteria > Pseudomonadati > Pseudomonadota > Gammaproteobacteria > Chromatiales > Granulosicoccaceae > Granulosicoccus > Granulosicoccus antarcticus. The sequence goes on from NZ_CP018632.1 coordinate 1,974,640, forward strand.
AAGTCTATCGGGTGCAGGCCATTCACGGCGAGTACCGTGATCAACCCTATATCGTTCCCTGGCAGAGTTCGACGCCAGAGATGCCACCTGTTATTACCGCTCCGGCCTCAACCCCGGATTTGCCTAAAGAGATCACCTTTAAATGATAACCGTCGTAGTTTGCATTACCTGTGGACAGCAGGCCGAGAGTGTTGAGGGCAGGCGTCCCGGCGAACACTTTGCTGATCGAGTTGAAGAAGTCCTTCGGGCACGCAGTCTGAGTGAGACAGAAATGCCGGCGATGCAGTTGCAACGCACCAAATGCCTGATGTCTTGCCAGCGTTCCTGTTCCGCTGCTCTGCACGAAGAGGGCAAGTACAGCTATGTGTTTGGCGAGTTTTTACCGGATACAGACAGCGCAGAAGCCTTGCTGGATTTTGCAGCGGGTTATCGGGTGTCTGATACCGGACAAGTACCTTTCAAGCAATGGCCCCAGGGGATCAAGGGACACTTCGTTGCTCGAATCCCGCCCATCGAATTCGCCACTAATAATCAGCGAGATGTTTCATGACAAATACAGCGAAAATACCTGCAACCATCATCACCGGTTTTCTGGGCAGTGGCAAGACAACCCTGGTCAGACACATGCTCGAATCCGCCGAAGGGCGAAGAATTGCGGTGATTGTCAATGAATTCGGTGAGCTGGGAATTGATGGCGACATTCTGAACCGTTGCAGCATCGGTTGTGATGAGTCGGGTAATGAACAGCCAGGCAACATCTATGAATTATCCAATGGTTGTCTGTGTTGCACGGTTCAGGAGGAATTCTATCCGGTCATGCAGCAGTTGCTGGAGCGCGCCGACCAGATCGATCATGTGGTGATCGAGACCTCGGGTCTGGCATTGCCAAAACCGTTGGTTCAGGCCTTCAACTGGCCTGAGATCAGGAACGCGTTTACCGTGGATGCTGTGATAACAGTCGTTGATGTACCTGCAATTGCCGCAGGGCAGTTTGCAAATGACCCGAATGCGGTCAAACAGCAGCGTGAGTCAGACCCGAACCTTGATCATCAGTCCGCTCTGCATGAGTTGTTTGAAGATCAGTTACTGGCAGCGGATCTTGTTGTTCTGTCGAAAACCGATCTTGTTGAGCAGTCCGTACGTGAGCAGGTCGAGCTGCTGGTCAGAGAGCAGTTGCCAGCGCAGGTCAAGCTGTTGGCAAGTGATCATGGTCAGGTTTCGATAGATCTGTTGCTGGGGCTGGGAAATGCTTCGGAAGAAACAATCAACCAGCGGCCTGGCCATCAGCATCATGATGAAAGCCACGACCACGACCACGACCACGACCACGACCATGACCATGATCATGATCAGTTCGATTCGCTTGTCATCAAGCTTCCGGTTGTTGATCAAGGGCGTTTGATGCAAATTCTGCAAACACTTGTTGAACAGAATGTCCTGTACCGCATCAAGGGATTTGTAGCTCTGCCAGGAAAGCCCATGCGCATGGTCGTGCAGGGCGTCGGGCGTCGGTTTGATAGCTATTTTGACCGACGTTGGGAAGCACAGGAAACACCGGAGACGCAGATTGTACTGATTGGTCATGATCTGGTTGAAAGTGAATTGCGAGCGGCGTTGTTGGAAGCCGTTGCAGAACCTTCTCAAGTTAGCGCTGGCGACGATTCTGCGAATCCTGCACAAGTGGTTCGTACCGAGGCTGTCTGATGCATCTTCTGTCCTCTCAACCAGGCGCATGGGTCGAAGATGCGTCGATTATCACGCGTATCGATCAAGAGCCCGGTGAACTCATCATTCTGAGTGCGGCAGATACCACGCTTGCATTATTGTCGGCGGCCCACCCTCTGGCTTGTCATGAGCATGGGGCTGCCGACTATCCTGTTGTGCGCTTGACCAACCAGATGTATCTGCGACAGCCAGCGTCGGTGGATCTGTATATCGATCAGATTCTGCAGTTCGCAAAAGTCATTGTCATCGATTTGCTGGGAGGAGAGGGGTACTGGCCTTACGCAGTAGATCGAATAGTTGAATTGTGTGAGTCCAGATCGATTGCACTGATCATGTTCTCTGGTGATAACACTGAGGATGGCAACCTGCTGATGAAAAGCACGGTCGACATGCCTTTGTGTCGTCAGCTGTGGCGTTATCTACGCGAGGGCGGTGTTGAAAACGCACGCAACTTCTACCGTTTGCTGGGCAATCAGTTTTTCTCACAAACTGCCCCGATTCAGCCGCCCAGAGTATTACCCGCGCTGAGCATTCTTCCACCCCCTCAAACAGAGGCAAGCGTGCAGCACTGGGAAGACGTCTGGATTCCCGGCGCTGCCTGCGTTGCGATTCTGTTCTATCGTGCACACCTGCAGTCTGGAAATGTGTCCGTGTTTCTGGAGTTGTGCAAATCCTTGCAATCACAAGGTCTGAACCCCTTGCCGCTGGCGCTGGCCTCTCTCAAGGATGCGGAGTGTATGGAAGGCATGGCCAGTCTGTGTGAGCAGCATGAAGTGGCGTTGATTCTGAACACGACGGCATTCTCGCAATCCTCCATGGATGATCCGGGGGATCACGCTTTACTGGGTGATGTGCCGGTCCTGCAGGTTATTCTGTCAGGTGGCAATCAGGAGGGCTGGGAAGCTGATACGCAAGGCCTGTCGCCGCGCGATATTGCCATGCATGTCGCGTTGCCCGAAGTCGATGGACGTATCATCACACGTGCCGTCAGTTTCAAAGGACTGGAGCGTCGCTGCGAATATACCCAGTGCGATATTGTCGGCTATCAGGCACATGGCGAACGTCTGGATTTTGTCGCCAGGCTGGCACAGCGCTGGTGTCGATTGCGAGTCTTGCCCACCGCTGATAAACGGTTGGCTCTGATTCTGGCCAATTATCCGACCCGCGAAGGTCGCCTCGGAAATGGAGTGGGGCTGGATACTCCTGCATCGGTTGTGAATATTCTGCGACGCCTGCAGCAGGATGGCTATGGTGTTGACGAACTGCCGCAGACGGGGCAGGCGTTGATGGAACAGCTCAAGGAAGGCATTACAAACGATCCCGCGCAATGGGCGCTGCGACCCGCGCGTCAGAGCCTGGCCTTGGCTGACTACCTGGCATTCTTCGACACCTTGCCGGAGGTCAATCGCACGGCCTTGATTGATCGCTGGGGATTGCCGGAACAGGACCCCATGCTGCGACAGGGCAGGTTCATGATTGCGGGGTTACGCTGCGGGAAAGTCTTTGTCGGTATTCAGCCGGCTCGTGGCTATGAGCTTGATCATATGGCCAGTTATCATGATCCTGACCTCATACCCCCTCATCACTATCTGGCGTTTTACGCCTGGATCCGGGAACATTGGCAAAGCGATGCCATTGTGCATGTCGGCAAGCACGGCAGTCTGGAGTGGTTGCCCGGCAAGAGTATCGCTCTGAGCGAACAATGCTGGCCTGATCTGATCCTGGGTCCCATGCCGCATTTATACCCTTTCATTGTGAATGATCCGGGCGAGGGCTCACAAGCCAAGCGCCGTGCCCAGGCGGTCATCATCGATCATCTGATGCCGCCTCTGACCCGAGCTGAAAACTATGGTCCCTTACGCGACCTGGAACGTCTGATCGATGAATACTACGAGGCTCTGCAACTGGATTATCGTCGTGCGGAGCTTCTGCGTACGCAGGTGCTGGCGCATATCGTCGAGCACGATCTGCATCAGGATGTCAATCTTTGTGTTCCCGATGATGCGCAACAGGAGCAGGCACTGCTTACCAGTATCGATGCCTATTTGTGCGAACTGAAGGAGAGTCAGATACGGGATGGTTTGCATATCTTTGGAGAGTCTCCAACAGGTCGCTTGAGACGGGATACCTTACTTGCGCTGGCGCGCTATCCGGTCGCCAATGGTGAAGGCGGGGATGAGAGCCTGATTCGTGCTCTGGTGTTCGACTTGCAGTTAGGTGCCAGTTTTGATCCTCTGGTAGCAGACGACTGGGGCCTGGTCTGGCAGGGCGCACGCCCCGCGGTTTTAGAAGAATGTACGAGCGATCCCTGGCGTACCCGCGGCGATACCCGGGAGCGACTGGAAATGCTTGCCACGCAACTGATCGAGGCCGATTGTCAGGAGCCAGGAGAGAGTGAGCATGGAAAAACTGACTCGTTGCTGCAAGCTGATTGGGTTCGTACCTCTGCTGTCATGTCCCGCTTGCGCTTGCGCCTGAAACCGAGTCTCGATGCTTGTGGGGAGCAGGAGTTGCTACAGCTTGGCCGTGGCCTGAACGGCCGATTTGTGCCTGCTGGCCCCAGCGGTGCGCCGTCGCGTGGCCGGCCGGATGTGCTGCCGACAGGGCGAAACTTCTATTCGGTTGATACCCGTGCGATACCTACCATGACAAGTTTTGGCCTGGGAGAACGTTCGGCGGCGCAATTGCTCGTACGCTATCTGCAGGATCATGGCGATTATCCGCGAGCGATTGGTTTGTCTGTCTGGGGGACTGCAACCATGCGCACTGGTGGTGATGATATCTCGCAGGCATTCGCGTTGATCGGTGTCCGCCCCAAATGGGCTGATGGCAGTCATCGGGTCTGTGGTTTTGAAGTGCTTCCCATGTCGGTCGTTGATCGTCCTCGTATCGATGTCACATTGCGAGTCTCCGGCTTCTTTCGTGACGCCTTTGCCTCAGTTATGCGTCTCTTTGATGCTGCGGTACAAGCGGTTGCCGAGCTGGATGAGCCTGCATCGGTCAATCCGATACGCGAGCGTGTCATGCGTGAAACAGCAGAGCTGGTAGCGCAAGGCCTGACTCAGGATGAGGCTCGGACGCAGGCGGGTCATCGGGTTTTTGGTGCGCAGCCGGGCAGTTACGGCGCAGGTTTGCAAGGCCTTATCGATCAGAAAAACTGGACAGATGATGCCGACCTGGCCAAGGCCTATCTGAACTGGGGAGGTTATGCCTATGGGCAGAACGATCATGGAACCGATGTCCGTGATACGTTCGCTCGACGCCTGAGCAGCCTGGAACTGGTTATGCACAACCAGGATAATCGTGAGCATGACATCCTGGACTCAGATGACTATTACCAGTTTCACGGGGGTATGACCGCCGCGGTCCGGCATTTGAGTGGGCAGCAACCCAGCGTCATGTTTGGTGATCACAGTAACCCGATGTCACCGGCTATCCGCACTCTGGATGAAGAAATCAGTCGGGTCGTGCGTTCACGTGTGACCAATCCAAAATGGATTGATGGTGTGAAGCGGCACGGCTACAAAGGTGCTTTCGAGATGGCCGCAACAGTAGATTATCTGTTTGCCTATGATGCAACGGCGCGGGTGGTTCGCGATGATCAGTATGCGCGGGTCACTGATGCCTATGTCGAAGATGACGATACTCGCCAGTTTCTTCAGCAGTACAACCCTGATGCGCTTTATGAGATCTGCGAACGTCTTCTGGAAGCGATGGAGCGTGGTTTGTGGCAGCAACCGGGTGATTACAGGCAAAGCATTGAGCGGCACTTGCTAGCGGCAGAGCAGCAACTGGAAGGCGGTGGCGCAAGCAAGGCCGTCACCCGTGACATGCAGGACGCAGGGAGTTCCGAATGAATAGTGAGCTTGCGACAGAGCTGCAGGGCACGGGATTGATGACATATCCGTTCAGTGCTTTGCATGGCCAGGCAGGGCTGCAACTGGCATTGCTGCTGATTGCAGTCGATCCTCGCATTGGCGGGGTTCTGATCGAAGGTGCACGGGGCACAGCCAAGACCACGAGTGCGCGAGCCTTGGCTGAGATTCTGCCTGAGGGGGCCTTTGTGAATTTGCCGCTGGGAGCCAGTGAGGAGCATCTGGCCGGATCACTTGATCTGGACATTGTGCTGCAGCAGGGTAAATCCAGTTTCAGGCCAGGTTTGCTGGCACGTGCCCACAGGGGTGTGCTGTATGTCGACGAAATCAACCTGCTGGCGGACATGCTGGTAGACCTTCTGCTGGATGTTTGCAGTAGTGGCATGAATCGCGTCGAACGCGATGGCGTTTCTCATCAGCATGCAGCAGAAATAGTACTGGTCGGCACGATGAATCCGGAAGAAGGTGAGTTGCGTCCGCAGCTACTCGACAGATTTGGCTTGTTCGTCAATGCCGATGCGTCGATCTCGATGGACATGCGCCAGCGCATTGTGCGTTCTCGAATGGCTTTTGATGACGATCCCGTTGCTTTCAATTTGCACTATGCGGATCAACAACAGAAACGTATTGCACAGCTGGTGTCTGCCCGGCAGAGTTTGAGCCAGATAGTCTTCACTGATGATGACTACGCGCGAGTGGCTCGAAAATGCCATGAAGCGCAGGTGGATGGTGTACGGGCTGACTTGGTGATGTTGCGAGCCAGCCGGGCCATGGCGGCTTTGAAAGGGCGTCTGCATATTACCGATGAAGATATCGATGCGGTCGCTGATATGGTTCTCGCACATCGTCGTAAAGGTGGCGCCGAGGCATCCGGAAACTCATGCGAGTCGGATACGATTGATGATGCTGCACAAGCAGGGAGCTCAGGGCAGTCAACTGCGGACAAATCTGCCTCCGGGGGCCCAGCCGAATCGCGCGAATCCGGGGCGAGCCAGGAATCGCAGTCGAGATCGAGTGATGATTCAGGTTCGAGTGAGGGGGCAGGATCGAGTGAGAGTGCTAATTCGAGTAAGGATTCAAATTCGATGGCGGAGGCGAGCTCAAGCGTTGACGAGGATGCTCAATGGGGGGCAATGCCTGCACAGGCTGTAGCCACTCGTCAGGTCGCCTGGCCAGCAGTACAAAATGGGGCACCGAACGGAAAAAAGTCCTGATGCGTCCGGCATCCGGTACCGGTACGGTTGCCGGAGGCGGACAGTCAGTGCGAAGCAAGCACAAGTCCGGGCAACGGACTATGACGACAAGCCGTCGCATTCACTGGCCGCGCACCCTTGCGGCCAAACGCACGGCCAGGTTGGGAGTCGAACATTTGCGCTTCAAGCAGGAAGCACAGGGTTCTGATGCTCTGCATTGTGTGCTGCTGGATTGTTCTGCATCGATGATGCGCGGGGGGCAGCTGGCCTTGGCAAAAGGTATCTTGTTGGCGCTCAGTAAACAGCTTTATCGTCAACGTGACAGGCTTGCCGTTATTGGTTTTGGCGGAGAGTCCGTTCAGATGCTGCAGCATGCGCAACGCGTCTCGGTATCAAATGTAGATTGGATTGAAGCGATAAGGGGTGGTGGAGGCAGTCCCGTGACAGCCGCCGTACAGCAGGCTGAACGCCTTCTGCATAGCGAGAAAAAACAGCTTGGACAGCCTCGAACATTGTGGTTGCTGAGTGATGGACGCTACGATCCCTTGCCGCCGTTGCCCCGGCATGTGGATGAGTGCCATGTAGTGGATTTTGAATCTGGCCATCTGCCGCTAGGACGTATCAGGCGGCTGGCTGAACTATGGCATGCGCAATACACGCATGCCAGTCATTGGGTTGATGTCAATGCAACCCTAACCCCCGGCAGGTATACAGCCTGACATTTTTACAGGAAAAGCAGATGCATATAGAACCCGGAGTTGTGGAAGGATCGAAGATCCTGTTGAGTTATGGAACGGTGGCGGTATCGATCGCCATCGCAGTCAAGCACCTGAAAGAGGCGGTTGATGAGAACGGTTGGTTACCGTTGATTTTGAGGAGTGGCATCGCCAGTGTGTTGGTTTTCATGTTCTTCGAGCTGTTTCCTCACTACGCCGTGGGTGTGTCGGAAGTTCATTTGATTCTGGGAACCAGCTTGTTATTGCTCTTCGGCATTGCACCTGCCGCGGTAGGTCTGATGGTTGGTTTGCTGGCTCAGGGTGTCTTGTTTGCAGCCCCCGATTTACCTCAGTACGGCATGAACGTAACGACTCTGTTGATCCCCTTGTTTGCTGCCAATGCGCTGGCCCGCCGCATCATTCCGGCACGGACAGCCTATGTTGATATCAGTTATGCACAGGCATTCAAACTGTCCCTGGCCTATCAGGGCGGAATCGTCGTATGGGTGGGGTTCTGGGCTGTCTATGGCAATGGTTTTGGTGCCGAAAATCTGGTGCAGATCTCGTCCTTTGGTGCTGCTTATCTGACTGTGGTGCTGGTTGAGCCTTTGCTGGATCTGGCCTTGCTGGCCGGTGCAAAGAGCATCCATCAATTCAACGGCAGCATGTTGGTACAGAGACGAGTGCACAATGCGCAAATTAGCTGATGCCATTTGCAGGCTCGGTTATACGATCTGATGGAGCTTGATTGTGAAAGTATTGACCAGAGCGTTCGTGACGCTCTGGTCAACTGGGAGTTGCCTGCGAAGGTGACGCTGCGTCTGATCAATATTTCTGAAAACAGAACCTACCTGATAGAAGGCAGTTGCGGTTATCGCTCTATCCTCAGGCTTCATCGATCTGGGTATCACACACGTCTGGCCATCGAGAGTGAGCTGGCATGGATGCAAGCATTGCAGAGGCAAGGTTCGATCATTACACCGACCATCGTCGCCGGGCGTGATGGCCAGACAATCCAGGCACTCCTACCAGGCAAGCAGGCCTCGCCCCGATATCTGGTGATGTTCGAATACCTGGAGGGCGTTGAACCGCAATTTGGTGAGAACCATGAGGTCATGTTCGAGACGCTGGGTGCTATGGCCGCCTGTATGCATTTACACGCCATAGCCTGGCAGCGGCCAACGGAATTTCAGAGGCTGGTCTGGGATCTGGATGCCGTATTTGGTGATAAGCCTACCTGGGGTGACTGGCGAGATGCGCCTGGCATGAGTGACAAGGCGCAAGCGTGTCTTGAGCAGGTGCAGGTAGTCGTGGTGCAAAGACTGCTGGCGTATGGGAGTACGGCTGATCGTTTTGGTCTTATCCACGGTGACATGCGTCTGGCCAACCTGCTCATTCATGAAGAAGAGACTCGCCTGATTGATTTCGATGACTGCGGCATTGGCTGGTATCTGTTTGATTTTGCCGCTGCCATCAGTTTCATGGAAGATCATTCACAAGTACCTCGTTTACTGAAGGCCTGGTTGTGCGGTTATCGCCGCCACCGAGCCCTGGATGAAGAGCAGGTGGCCGTGATCCCCACGCTTGTAATGCTCAGGCGCCTGTCTCTATGTGCCTGGATGGGAACCCATCCCGAAGTCGATGTCGTGCAGCAACTGCGCGCAGACTTCGTCAGCAATACGCTCAGGCTGGGGGAGACCTATCTGCGCGAGCAGCGAGGGTAGGGGCTCATTGAGGAGGCATCGCAGTGCTATGCTGGGTTGAAGACCAGCAACATAGATGATTGGAACACTTCATGGCAGGTAGTAATCATGTCAATTCCTCAGGCCGTGTGTTTGACGGACATAACGATGTACTGAGCAAGCTGATGACGGCTGGTGGTGTTGCCGCTGCCGAATCCTTTCTTGGCAGTACTGATTTTGATATCGACCTTCAGAAAGCTGCGGCAGGTAATCTGGGTGGTGGCTTCTTTGCTATGTGGGTGGCCTCGCCCTCCACCGGTGTCGACTATCAGGAAATGATGACGCAGGCAAAGTATGACGTGCCCTTGCCCGAGTTGGTTGAGCGCCGCGCAGCCCTGGATGTGGTTATGCAGCAGGCAGCCATCCTCATGCGTTTACAGGAGCTGGGCGCTGTTGAAATCTGCACCTCAGTGAAGTCTCTGCGGCAGTGTTTCAAGACAGATCGTCTGGCAGCAGTGCTCCACCTGGAAGGTTGTGAAGCTATTGATCCCGAATTTCATGCATTGGATGTTCTGTATGCAGCCGGTCTGCGTTCGCTCGGCCCGGTCTGGAGTCGTCCGACTGTTTTTGGCGAGGGTGTGCCATTCCGTTTTCCCGCAACGCCCGACATTGGTGCGGGGCTGACGGATCTTGGCCTGGAGCTGATCAGGCGCTGCAATACCAAGGGTATCCTGGTTGACTTGTCGCACCTTAATCAGAAAGGCTTTGAAGATGTGGCACGGCTCAGCCGACACCCCTTGGTAGCCACTCATTCCAACGCTCACCCCTTGTGCAAGCATGCTCGCAATCTGACCAATGACCAGCTGGAGCAGATCAAGGCAAGTCGCGGAATGGTCGGGTTGAATTTCGCCTCAGCCTTTTTGCGTGAAGATGGGCGCATGCTGAAGGATGTGCCGATTGAGCAGATGTTGCGACATCTGGATCACCTGATTGAGTTTGTAGGTGAGGACAGTGTAGGCTTAGGTTCGGATTTCGATGGAGCGGAGATACCCGAAGATATACAGGATGCCAGTGGTTTACCTAAGCTGGTCGCAGCCATGCAACAACATGGCTACGGCGAAACGTTGATTGCCAAGTTGTGCCACGGCAACTGGTTCAGGGTTCTTGAAGAAACCTGGCATGCCCAGGATTGACCATACACATTGGCTTTCGCCAATGAATTGAAACGAAGGAGATCGCAGAAAGATGACGAGTAATTTCAGCAAGCCGTTACGACGGCGTGTATTTTTCAAGCAATCACTGTTCTCTCTGGCGCTGTGCGCGACAGTGGGTATGGGCGGCACTTTGCAGGCTGCTACCCCCGATAACATGTTGGTTATTGCGCACCGCATCGATGACATAGTCACGCTGGATCCGGCTCAATCATTCGAGTTTGCCGGTGCTGACGTTAACTACAACATCTATGGAAAATTGGTCAACTTCGACCCTTTGAACCTGGATGCAGGCTATCAGCCAGATCTGGCAGAGAGCTGGGAAGTCTCGGAGGATGGTAAATCCATCACTTTCACGATGCGTGAAGGGGTGAAATTCCACTCAGGTAATCCAGTGACCGCTGAAGACGCTGCATTTTCACTGCAACGGGTCATCAAATTGAACAAGACTCCGGCGTTCATTCTCACGCAGTTTGGTTTCACGCCGGAAAATGTTGAAGAGACGATCGTTGCCGACGGCAATACACTGACGATCACGACTGACAAGAAATACGCCACCTCTTTCGTACTCAACTGCCTGACATCCACGATTGGCGCTATTGTTGAAAAAGCCCTGGTCATGGAAAACGAGAAGGAAGGGGATCTGGGTAATGACTGGCTGGCTACCCATTCAGCGGGATCCGGTGCCTACAAGCTTGTTAACTGGAAGCCATCCGAATCCTACACGCTGGCTGCAAACCCCGATTTTTACCTGGGTGAGCCCGGCATGAAGCGGGTTATCGTGCAGCACATTCAGGAATCCACCACGCAGCGTCTGCTGCTGGAAAAAGGCGATGTTGACGTTGCGCGTAATCTGAATCCTGAAGATGTCGCAGGACTGGAAGGTAATGAAGAGGTGGCTGTCGATACCGATCTGAAGGGCAACCTCATGTACATCTCCTTCAACCAGAAGAATGAGCAACTCTCCAACCCCAAGGTCATTGAAGCGATCAAGTACCTGGTCGACTATAACGGTATGGAAAACAGCTTCCTGAAAGGGCAGTGGCGCGTGCATCAAAGCTTTCTGCCAGCGACCTACCTGGGAGCCATTGAGGACAAGCCATACAGCTTCAACCTGGAGAAGGCCAAGGCACTGCTGGCTGAATCGGGTGTAGAGAATATCGAGTTCGAGGCCGGTGTACGTGAAGCACAAGAGCGTATCGAGATCGCCCAGTCATTGCAGAATACCTTTGCTCAGGCGGGTATCAAGATGAACATCACAGTCGGAACCGGCAAACAGATTCTGACCCGCTTTCGAGCACGTGAACTGGATATGTATCTGGGTGCCTGGGGACCGGATTACCCTGATCCACAGACCAATGCGGGTACTTTTGCCTTCAATCCTGACAACTCGGACGAAGCACAGGCAACAGGCCTCCTGGCGTATCGAAACGCATGGGATCCGGGTCCGTTTACCGCTGTTGTCGAAGAAGCTGTGGTTGAGGGTGATAACGACAAGCGTCGAGCCATGTACGAACAGTTGCAACGTGACTTTCAGGCGACTGCGCCTTTTGTGATCATGTTCCAGAAGACTGAGCAGAGCGGACGTCAGGCGAAAGTACAGAACTTCACCATTGGTGGTCCTGTAACAGCGTCTGCTTACTGGCCTGTCTCTAAATAGGTCATCTGGTCATTATGCTATTGAACGGATCGGCTCGAGACAGGGCTTTGGATAGTATCCTGGGCAGATTCCTGGACAGGTTCCTGAACAGAGTTCTGGACAGGGGGCTTCTGTCAATATGAACGAGCCGGTCTCTCAATCTTTATCCGCGGCCTCTCGTCCACCACGCTCACAGTGGTGGATGAGGACAGGTGTTCGGGTATTGAGCACGCTGGGCATGATTCTGGTAACCATGCTCGGCCTGCTGTTCGTAACGTTCATCATCGGCCGTGTCATGCCCATTGATCCAGTACTCTCAATTGTGGGAGAGCGTGCGAGCAAGGAGGTGTACGATGCCGCCTATCTGGCCATGGGGCTGGACAAACCCTTGCTGGTTCAATTCTTTGTCTACCTGTGGGACGTCATCCATGGAGACTTTGGCCAATCCCTGTTGAATTCTCGCCCGGTTCTGGAAGATATCAAGCGCGTCTTTCCAGCCACACTGGAGCTTGCGACACTGGGGACCTTGATGGGAGTTCTGATCGGTGTGCCGCTGGGTGTCATTAGTGCCGTCAAGCGAGATTCCTGGATCGATCAGATTACCCGCGTCGTTGCGCTGGTGGGCTATTCCATGCCTATCTTCTGGCTGGGCCTGGTAGGTCTCTTGGTATTTTACGGCGTGCTAGGGTGGGTTGGAGGCCCGGGTCGTGTCGGTATTTTCTATGTGGATATCGTGCCTGTCGTCACCGGCATGATTCTGGTAGACAGTGCGCTTGATGGTCAGTGGGACGTATTTCGCGATGCTCTCAGTCATATCGTTCTTCCTGCCAGTATTCTGGGCTATTACAGTCTGGCCTATATCAGCCGCATGACACGTTCCTTCATGCTGGAACAGTTGGGGTCGGAATACATCACTACCGCGCGCGTCAAGGGTCTTTCGGAATGGACCGTCATCACGCGCCACGCATTCGGTAACATCAAGGTGCAGCTGATCACCGTGATTGCCCTGAGTTATGCCAGCCTGCTTGAAGGCTCGGTGTTGACTGAAATCATTTTTGCCTGGCCGGGAATAGGCAGCTATATCACTACCGCCTTGTTGTCGGCAGACATGAATGCGGTGCTGGGAGGCACGGTAGTCATCGGACTTGTATTTGTGTGTCTCAACGTTTTCTCTGATCTGCTTTATGCCTTCTTCGATCCACGCTCCCGTGATGATGCCTTGTGAGTAATCTGCAAAGTTGGCTCAACAGCGATAGTCCTGAATCACGACTGCAGGCTCGCGTGGCAGCGCTCTACCACGGCTGGCAGGAATTCAAGACCAACCGTCTTGCACTGTTGGGTCTGTTCATACTGATCCTGCTGCTGCTTATTGCTGTGTTCGCCCCCTGGATCAGTCCACACGATCCTTTCGAGCAGAATCTGGCTGGTCGTCTTCAGCCCATGGGTGCTGAAGGGCATTTGCTGGGCACCGATTCTCTGGGGCGAGATATCCTCAGCAGGCTGATCCATGGCTCAAGAATCACCTTGTATATTGTGGGCCTGGTGGCCTTGATTGCCCCGGTCCTGGGTTTGCTGATCGGTACCGTTGCTGGCTATCTGGGCGGTTGGGTGGACATCGTGCTGATGCGATTCACGGATATTTTTCTGGCGTTCCCAAGGCTGGTGCTGGCGCTGGCATTCGTTGCGGCACTGGGTGCGGGTATTGAAAACGCTGTGCTAGCCATTGCTCTGACAGCATGGCCGCCCTATGCGCGTATTGCGCGTGCCGAGACTCTCAGTATTCGACGCTCTGACTACATCAGTGCCGTCAAGCTGCAGGGGGCGGGGGCGCTACGTATCATTACGCGTCATATCTGGCCACTGTGCATCGCATCGCTGGTGGTACGTATCACACTGGATATGGCTGGGATCATTCTGGCGGCAGCCGGCCTGGGCTTTCTGGGGCTGGGCGCACGCCCGCCTTCGCCCGAATGGGGCGCCATGATAGCGGAAGGGCGCCGTTTCATACTGGATTTCTGGTGGGTTGCCACTATCCCCGGTATTGCCATATTTGTTGTGAGCCTTGCATTCAATCTGCTGGGTGATGGTCTGCGTGATCTTCTGGATCCGAAGAGTGGTGCCTCATGAATTTGCTGGAAGTTGAAGACCTCAAGGTTTCTTTCCCGACACGTAATGGTGTGTTCGATGCTGTGCGAGGTGTCTCGTTCTCTCTGGGTCATGAGCGTCTTGGGATCGTGGGTGAGTCCGGGTCAGGGAAGTCGCTGACTGGCCGCGCCATATTGCGCCTGATTCGACCGCCCGGAAAGATGAGTGCTGCCCGAATGTCGCTTGAGGGCGATGATCTGCTCGCCATGAGCGACAAAGCTATGCGTGCGGTACGCGGTCAGCGAATCTCCATGGTTATGCAGGATCCCAAGTTTTCTCTGAACCCGGTGATGACAGTCGGTGCGCAGATTGTTGAGGCCTACCGACAAAACGATCGAAGCAGCCGTCGTGAGCGCCGTCAGAAGGCGCTGGACATGCTTGATGCGGTAGCTATCCGTGATCCGGAGCGTGTTTTCAATGCCTACCCGCACGAGTTATCCGGAGGTATGGGGCAGCGCGTGATGATCGCCATGATGCTTATTCCGAACCCACGTATTCTGATTGCTGATGAGCCGACCTCGGCACTGGATGTGACGGTGCAGATGCAAGTGCTCAATATCATGGACAAGCTGGTATCACAGAGGGGGATGGGACTGATTTTCATCAGCCACGATCTCAATCTGGTCTCCTCTTTCTGTGATCGGGTACTGATCATGTACGGTGGACGGGTGGTGGAAACCTGTCGAGCGGATGAGCTATACCAAGCCAAGCATCCCTACACTCAGGGGTTGCTTGATTCATTACCCAGACTGGATGCACCCAGCAAGCGCTTATCCGTGCTTCAGCGTGATCCTGCGTGGAGGGACGCCGGGTGAGAAAGCCTTTTCAGAAGTCGGCTGTTCTTGCAGGTCGTGGGTATGCAGATCCGGCAGGCAATCTGGTTAAACAAAGCTCATGAGCGACGGTATCGTCATAGACCAGCTGAATGTCTGGTTCGGTCAGCATCATGATCGTGTGCAGGCTGTGAAGGATGTGAGCCTGAAGGTACCCGCCGGTGCTTCGGTTGGTCTTGTCGGTGAAAGTGGTTCCGGCAAGTCGACTATCCTGCGAGCACTGACAGGGTTGGTCAATACCTGGTCAGGAACTTTAGAGGTTGCCGGAGAAACGTTGGGCAAACAGCGCTCCCGGTCGTTCTACAACACGGTGCAAATGGTGTTTCAAGACCCCTATGCGTCATTGCATCCACGTCATTCGGTCGATCAGGTGCTGAGCGAAACACTCTCATTGCACAAGCTGGATAATATAGACGGTCGCATTGTCAGTCTGCTGGAGGATGTCGGTCTGGGTCGCCAGTTCCGGTTTCGTTATCCGCATCAGCTCTCGGGCGGGCAGCGTCAGCGAGTTGCTATTGCTCGTGCCCTTGCTGCAGAGCCATCTATTTTATTGCTGGATGAGCCGACGTCAGCCCTGGATGTTTCGGTACAGGCAGAAATTCTCAATCTGTTGAGTGATCTGCGCGAGCAACGTCAATTGACCTATCTGATGGTGTCTCACAATCTGGCTGTCGTCGGCCACCTGTGTGAGTCGGTGGCTGTCATGCAAAGTGGTGAAATTGTGGAGATGCTGTCAGTGGAAGATTTACGCAGCAACAATGCAACCCAGCCGTATACAAGGGAGTTGCTGACAAGTTCACTGGGGTATGTGCGCTCAGACATCTAGAATGGTTGCTTGCGCAGTTGGCTCAGCATGTTGGCATTCTAAGCTCTGAGGATCGCACAACGGACGCTTGAACGTTTTCCGTGCCTGTTCAACGGGTTGTCGGCAGTGGCAATCAGACACATGATCATTGACGATTCCCAGTGCCTGCATCAACGCATACATGGTAGTCGGGCCGACAAAGCTCCAGCCACGCCGTTTCAGGGCCTGGCTCAGGGCCGTGGATTCTATGGATGTCGGATTGACCTCCAGCCAGTCACGCGTCACGCAGGCGGGACGTTGCGCAGCTGGCGGCTCGAACTGCCAGAAGAAGCCTGCGATAGACCCAACCTCATCCTGAAGAGCGAGTGCACATTGCGCATTGTTGATTGTTGATCGAATCTTGCGCCTGTTTCGAATGATGCGAGCGTCCTGCATCAGTCTGTCTACATCAGTATCAGTAAACTGTGCGACAAGGGAAATGTCGAATCCCTTGAACACCTCTCTGAACGCGGGCCTTCGATGCAGGATGGTGCGCCAGCTGAGTCCTGACTGGAATCCCTCGAGACATACTTTCTCGAAGAACAGCTGATCGCAGTCTATCGGGTGTCCCCATTCAGTGTCGTGATAGTGCTGGAATACGGGATCATTGACTGGAAGAGGGCAGCCGACACTATCTGTCATGGTTTCAGTCCAGATTTCACGGGTTGATGAGGTTGATTCAGCTATCGGCAATACGGCGTAGATTATGTGTGCCACGTTCATGAATAGCTGAGAAAGATTAAAGAATGCGGTAGCATTGCCGCAATACCTCGCTCTGACGGCAATCTCTGAGTCTGTATTTTCAGGATTACACCTGATGAGCGCATCCATAACACCGGTATTGGTAAAAAGGCGATCGTAAGGGTAGCGATAGCGATATTTAGGTGTTATAGTGGTGCACTAACCAACTCGGCGTGGTCACCCCGCTGAGTTTTGTATTTATTTCGGTTGTATTACTTCGTTCCGGGCTGCACGGCTCGGCTACAAATCAACCCCCGATAAACAGTTCGCCGCCAAGCGATCTGCACCACATGGGGGGATGGCGAGTGGTCCCACTGTGCGTGCTGTTTTGGACGTTATTGAGTATGTGGGAGAAAACGATGACTCTTGGTGTAGTTGGCCGCAAACTGGGCATGACGCGTGTATTCGACGACACGGGCGTTTCAACGCCTGTTACGGTCATCGAAGTAGCGAAAAACCGAATCACTGCTAGAAAAACCATGGAACGTGACGGTTACGTCAGCGTTCAGGTGACTACCGGTGAAAAGAAAGCCATTCATTTGAGCAAAGCGCAGATTGGCCATTTCGCCAAAGCTGGCGTTGGTGCTGGACGTGGTCTCTGGGAATTCCGTCTTGAAGGCGAAGAAGGTAGCGACCTCGAAGTAGGTGGCGAATTTGGCATGGAGATCTTTGAACTCGGCCAGAAAGTAGACGTATCAGGCACCAGTATCGGTAAAGGTTTTGCCGGTGGTGTGAAGCGTCATAACTTCCAGATGCAGGATGCCACTCACGGTAACTCTCTGTCTCATCGTGCGCCCGGTTCAATCGGTCAGAACCAGACGCCAGGACGAGTGTTCAAAGGCAAGAAAATGGCAGGACATATGGGTGCAGTCAGTCGCACTACACAAAACCTGCAAGTGGTACGAATCGATGAGGGTCGTGAAGTCATTCTCATTAAGGGTGCAGTGCCCGGCGCCGATGGCAGCGACGTTATCATCAAGCCGGCCGTCAAGCAAAAGAACGCAAAGAGCTAAGACGATGGATTTAAAAACACATAGCGGCGGATCTGTATCCGTTGCAGACTCCGTTTTTGGAGTTGATTACAACGAAGGTCTGGTTCACCAGATCGTGACTGCCTATCTGGCAGCGGCACGTGCCGGAACTTCAGCGCAGAAAACGCGTTCAGAAGTTAGCGGTGGTGGTGCAAAGCCTTGGCGTCAGAAGGGTACAGGTCGTGCTCGTGCTGGTACTTCACGTAGTCCTATCTGGACTGGTGGTGGCGTAACGTTCGCTTCCAAGACTCGTGATTACTCACAGAAAGTCAATAAGAAAATGTATCGCGGTGCGATTCGTTCGATTCTGTCGCATGCAGCAGCTGAAGGTCGGTTGATTGTTGTTGACAGTCTTGAAGTTACAGAGTCCAAGACCAAGGCTATGAAGGCGAAGATGGCCGAGCTGGGTGTCAAGAAAGTTCTGTTTCTGATGGATGACGTGACTGAGTCCGTTTATCTGGCCAGCCGTAATATTCCCTACGTACAGGTGCTTGATGTCGAAGGCGTCGATCCTGTCAGTCTGGTGCGTTTTCCGCACATCGTCGCCACTGCGGCGGCCGTGAAGCAGCTGGAGGAGCGCTTTTCATGAATGACCAACGTCTCTATCAGGTGATTCTCGCACCTCATATTTCGGAGAAGACTGCAACTGCATCCGAGCTGGAAGGTCGTCATACCTTTCGTGTTGCCAATAACGCAACAAAGCTGGAAGTTCGCAAGGCCGTCGAAAAATTATTCGATGTGACTGTGCGCAGCGTGCAAATTGTCAATGTTCACGGCAAGACCAAGCGATTTGGTCAAAGTGAAGGCAAGCGCTCTGATTGGAAAAAGGCCATCGTCCGCCTGGCTGAAGGGCAGGACATCGACTTCATGGGTATGGAGGCTTAGATCATGGCTCTCGTAAAGTCAAAACCGACATCGCCCGGAAAGCGGTTTCAGGTTCGAGTAGTTAACAAAGACCTTTCCAAGGAAGGTCCATACGAGCCATTGGTCGAAAGTCTGTCCAAGTCTGGTGGTCGTAACAACAAAGGTCGCATCACTACCCGTCATATCGGTGGTGGACACAAGCGTCGTTATCGAGTAATCGATTTCAAACGCAACAAGGACGGCATTCCCGCAGTAGTTGAGCGTCTGGAATACGATCCTAACCGTACAGCCCATATTGCTCTGCTCAAGTATGCAGACGGTGAGCGTCGTTATATTCTGGCTCCCAAGGGTGTTGCTGCTGGCACACCTCTGATGTCAGGTCGCGAATCTGCAATCAAGCCAGGTAACTGCTTGCCATTGGCCAACATTCCAGTTGGTTCGACTGTTCATGCAATCGAGCTCAAGCCAGGTCGCGGTGCACAGGTTGCTCGTAGTGCCGGCGCTGCTGTTCAGTTGGTTGCACGAGAAGGCATGTACGCCACGTTGCGTTTGCGTTCTGGTGAGATGCGACGTGTGCAGACTGATTGTCGCGCCACTATTGGTGAAGTTGGCAACTCAGAGCATTCATTGCAGAAACTCGGTAAGGCTGGTGCTCAGCGCTGGCGTGGTGTTCGTCCAACCGTTCGCGGTGTGGCGATGAACCCGGTCGATCATCCACATGGTGGTGGTGAAGGCCGTACATCGGGTGGTCGTCATCCTGTAAGTCCTTGGGGCACGCCTACCAAGGGTTACAAAACTCGTTCAAACAAACGTACCGACAGCATGATCGTGCGTCGTCGCAGCAAGAAATAGGAGGTAGAGACTCGTGCCACGTTCCCTGAAAAAAGGCCCGTTCGTCGATTATCACCTCGTTAAGAAGGTCGATGAAGCTCGCGCCGCAAATAGCAAGCGTCCAATCAAGACATGGTCGCGCCGATCAATGATCCTGCCTGACATGGTGGGCCTGACCATAGCCGTTCATAACGGTCGTGTACATGTGCCGGTATTGGTTTCCGAAAACATGGTAGGGCACAAGCTTGGTGAGTTCGCGGCTACGCGTACTTACAAAGGCCACGTCGCTGACAAGAAATCGAGATAGTCATGCAAGTCGAATCAACATTGAAGATGGCCCGCATCTCACCGCAGAAAGTGCGGTTGGTTGCAGATCAGATCCGTGGGCTCCCTGTCGAAGGTGCGCTGGAGCTTCTTACTTTTAGTGAGAAGAAAGCCGGTGGCCTTATCAAGAAGCTGGTAGATAGTGCTATTGCCAACGCCGAGCACAATGAAGGCGCCGACATCGATGAGCTGAAAATTTCAGCCATACAAGTTAATGCAGGGCCAGTCATGAAGCGCCTGCGAGCCAGAGCAAAAGGCCGAGGTAACCGAATTCTCAAGCGTACCAGTCATATTACCGTGACCGTTTCGGACGGCAGGAGCTAAACGATGGGTCAAAAAGTACATCCGATTGGTATCCGCCTGGGTATATCCCAGGATTGGAATTCCACCTGGTATGCCGGTAGTGAAGACTATGCGAACTACCTGAACGATGACATCAAGATTCGAAAATTCCTGAAAAAGGAACTTTCACATGCTTCTGTCAGCCGTATTCAGATTCAACGTCCTGCCAAGTCGATCATCATCACGATCCACTCAGCTCGTCCGGGAATCGTCATCGGTAAGAAGGGTGAAGACGTAGAACGTCTGCGCCGTGTACTGGCGCCGATGCTGGGAATCAACATCAACAATGTGAAGATCAACATTGCTGAAATCCGCAAGCCGGAGTTGGATGCTCAGCTGGTCGCTGAAGGTGTCGCTCAGCAGTTGGAACGTCGAGTCATGTTCCGACGTGCCATGAAGCGTGTATTGACTAACACCATGCGCCTTGGTGCTCAAGGTGTGAAGATTGCCGTATCCGGTCGACTGAACGGGGCAGAGATTGCTCGTCGCGAGTGGTATCACGATGGACGTGTTCCATTGCATACTCTCCGTGCTGACATCGACTACGGCGTTGCCGAGGCGCATACTACCTATGGTGTTATCGGCATCAAGGTCTGGATCTGTCACGGTGAAGTGTTCGACCTCGAAGAAAAACGCTCTAAAAGCGTTGCTAACACCACCAGCAAGTAAAAGGCTGGCGATTCAAATCAAGAGACCTGGCTGAACATGAACCGTAAGGTTCATGTTTCGCAAAACAATGAGTCTCGGTAGTAGACAGAGCAACGAGAAATGCTTCAACCAAAAAGAACCAAATTCAGGAAACAGCACACGGGGCGAAACCGTGGTCTGGCTCAGAACGGCAACAAGGTCAGCTTCGGCGAATATGGCCTGAAAGCGACTGCTCGCGGTCGTTTGACTGCCCGTCAGATCGAATCTGCCCGTCGTGCCATGACACGTCACATCAAGCGTGGTGGTAAAATCTGGATCCGAATCTTCCCTGACACACCTGTCACCAAGAAGCCAATCGAAGTTCGAATGGGTAAAGGTAAAGGTAACGTCGAGTACTGGGTAGCCAAGATCCAACCTGGCAAGATGCTCTATGAAATGGAAGGCGTTTCAGAAGAGATAGCACGCGAGGCATTTGCCCTGGCAGCTGCTAAATTGCCGCTCGGTACCCAATTTGTTGTGAGGACTGCAGCGTAATGGCTGATACAAACGCATCAGAGCTCAAGACCAAATCGGTTGAAGAGCTGAACACAGAGCTTAGCGGCCTGTTTCGTGAACAATTCAACCTGCGTATGCAGCGTGGATCGGGACAAGACGTAAAGCCGCACAATTTCAAGCGGGTGCGCCGTCAGATCGCGCGCATCAAGACTATCATCCACCAGAAGCAGTCTGCAGGGGCCTGATTATGAGTGAGCAGAACGAATCAGCCACAGTAGGCTCTAGTACTCGGACAGTTGTTGGTCGTGTTACCAGCAATAAGATGGAACAAACTGCCACTGTGCAGGTTGAACGTCGCATCAAGCATCCTATCTATGGCAAGTACATGCGCCGTAGTAAGAAGTATCATGTGCATGATGAAAAGAACGAACTGAACATCGGCGATATGGTTCAGATCAAAGAGTGCCGACCTTTGTCCAAGACCAAATCCTGGACTCTGGACAAGGTACTCGTCGAAGCAGCTGAATAAGGCTGTTGTCGATAATGAACATTAACAATCGTGGCTGGATAAAGAGTAGCGTCCGATGATTCAAATGCAAACTGTCCTCAATGTGGCAGACAACAGTGGCGCACGCCGAGTAATGTGCATCAAGGTGTTGGGTGGATCGCACCGTCGATACGCGCGAGTAGGCGACGTCATCAAGGTTAGTGTCAAAGACGCTATCCCTAGAGGCAAGGTCAAGAAGGGTGAAGTCTATAATGCAGTAGTAGTACGTACTGCAAAGGCAATTCGCCGCGGTGATGGTTCTGCAATTCGATTTGACGCCAATGCGGCTGTCATCCTGAATGCAAAGCTGGAGCCGGTAGGAACCCGTATCTTTGGCCCCGTGACTCGTGAACTTCGTAACGAAAAGTTCATGAAGATCGTCTCCCTCGCACCTGAAGTGCTGTAAGGCGCGGACGGGATCGACAAGCCAAAACGGCGAATAGGCAAGAATATGCAACGTATCAAACAAGGCGACGATGTCATCGTACTCGTCGGTAGGGACAAAGGTCGACGGGGTAAGGTTGAATCCATACTCGGTGACCGTGTAATTGTTGACGGAATCAACCTGGTCAAGAAGCACGCCAAGGGCAACCCTCAGATGGGTGATCCGGGTGGCATCCAGGAAAAGGAACTGTCAATTCATATATCGAATGTTGCGCTGTTCAACGCTTCTTTAAAGAAGGGTGGGCGCATCGGGTTTCGCACAAACGATGAAGATCAGAAGGAACGTTTTTTCCTTTCTGATTCTTCCTCAGTGGACAGTTGAGCGTCATGGCCAGGTTAATAGCAGATTACCGCGAGAGAATTATTCCTCTGATGATGGAGGAGCATAAGTACCAAAGCATCATGCAGGTACCTCGCATTGAGAAGATCACCATCAACATGGGTCTCGGTGAGGCTCTGGGTGACAAGAAGGTACTTGAGCATGCTGTCAAGGACATGACTGCAATCAGCGGGCAGAAGCCTGTCGTGACTGTTGCTCGCAAATCAATTGCGGGTTTCAAGATTCGTGACGGTTATCCTATCGGTGCCAAAGTGACTTTGCGTCGGGCTCGTATGTTTGAATTTCTCGACCGTCTTGTTGCAGTATCCATTCCCCGTATTCGTGACTTTCGTGGCATCAGCCCCAAGTCATTTGACGGACGTGGCAACTACAGCATGGGCGTGAAGGAACAGATCATCTTCCCTGAGATCGAATACGACAAGATTGATGCAGTGCGTGGTATGGATATCACTATCACTACCTCTGCGAAGACTGATGCAGAAGCCTTGTCACTGTTGAAGAAATTCAACTTTCCTTTCCGCCAATAGGAACGCGACACTCATGGCAAAGAAATCAATGATTGCGCGCGAGAACAAGCGCACCAAGCTGGTAAAACAGTTTGCAGACAAACGAACTGTTCTGAAAGAGACGATCTCTTCAGAAGAAGTAAGCTTTGAAGAAAAAATGGAAGCGGTTACCGCTTTGCAAAAACTGCCGCGTGATTCTTCACCGGCACGTCAGCGTAACCGCTGCCGTATCACAGGTAGGCCTCATGGGTACTATCGTAAATTTGGCCTTAGCCGTAACAAGCTTCGTGAAGCAGCCATGCGCGGTGACGTGCCTGGTCTTGTTAAAGCAAGCTGGTAGGAGAATTCAATCATGAGTATGTCTGACCCCATAGCCGACATGCTGACCCGTATTCGTAACGGTCAGCAGGCGCGCAAGGTATCGGTATCCATGCCCGCAGCGAAACTGAAGTCCAGTGTCGCGCAGGTATTGCAAGATGAAGGTTACGTTGGAAGCTTCAGCACTGAAGTTGTCGACGGCAAGCCCACTCTGACCGTTACATTGAAGTATTTTGATGGTAAGCCCGTCATCGACAAGATCAAGCGAATCAGTCGTCCTGGTCTACGACAGTATGAAGGTGCCAACTCAATCCCCGAAGTTCTCGGTGGGCTAGGTATTGCCGTTATCTCCACCTCTCATGGTGTGATGACTGGTAGACAAGCCGCCGCCCAGGGTTTTGGTGGCGAAATCATCTGCACCGTCAGCTAATCGGCGCTCCGGAGAATATAACAATGTCACGCGTAGCAAAACAACCGATTGAGGTGCCTAAGGGCGTCGAAGTCACAATTAGTGGTCAGGACGTTAGTGCCAAGGGTCCCAAGGGACAAGAGTCCGTTACTCTGCACAAAGATGTCGCTGTAACTCTCGAAGATGGTGTTTTAGGTGTTTCTACATCTAGCAAGGACCAGAAGTCCGTCGCCATGACAGGCACAATGCGTTCACTGTTGAACAACCTGGTAACAGGCGTCAACACAGGCTTTCAAAAGAAGCTGGAACTGCGTGGTGTTGGATATCGTGCGCAGGCTCAAGGTAGTAACCTGAACCTGACTCTCGGTTTTTCACATCCGGTAGTTCACAAGGTGCCGAACGGCATTACGATTGAAACACCGAGTCAAACCGAAATCATCGTCAGTGGAATCAACAAGCAGGTTGTTGGTCAGGTAGCTGCTGACATTCGTGGTTATCGTCCTCCTGAGCCTTACAAGGGCAAGGGTGTTCGATATGTCGACGAGTACGTCGCCATGAAAGAAGCCAAGAAGAAGTAGAGCCGCGCAGAAGAGAATTCGAGAATGGATAAGAAAATTAGTCGTCTGCGTCGTGCCAAGCGTACGCGCGCCAAAATCCGCGAACTCAGTGTTGCTCGCCTGACCATTCATCGTACACCACGGCATATCTATGCCCAGGTGATCGATGCTGATGGTAGTCGAGTACTGGCTGCAGCTTCGTCCGTGAGCAAGGACCTTCGTGGTTCCTTGAAGAATGGCGGTAATGTCGATGCTGCTGTCAGCGTTGGTAAAAGCATCGCCGAAAAAGCCACTGCCGCAGGAGTTAGCCAAGTTGCTTTCGATCGTGCTGGCTTCAAATACCACGGTCGTGTGAAAGCGCTGGCCGATGCAGCCCGTGAAAACGGTCTGAAATTCTGATTACGGCGCAGATTGCGGCATGGCTGCCTTTGTGCAGCCAAAACCCCGGGACTCGGTAAAAAAGTATGGCACAGAACGATTACAATCAAAGCAGCGACGGATACATCGAAAAGCTGGTCACGATCAACCGCGTGGCAAAAGTAGTTAAAGGCGGACGTCAGTTCGGTTTTACAGCACTGACAGTTGTTGGTGATGGCAATGGTCGTGTAGGACTTGGCTATGGCAAGGCGCGTGAAGTGCCTTTGGCTATCCAGAAGGCTATGGAAAAAGCCCGTCGCGACATGAAGACTGTTTCTCTGAATGATGGAACACTTCAGTACCCGTTGAAGGGTCGTCACGGTGCAGCACGTGTTTACATGCAACCTGCATCTGAAGGTACTGGTATCATTGCGGGCGGTGCTATGCGCGCTGTTTTCGAGGCTGTTGGAGTACGCAACGTCCTGGCAAAGATCATCGGCACTAACAACCCAATCAACGTTGTGCGCGCCACTATCGCTGGCCTGAACAGCATGCAGAGCCCTGAGACTGTAGCCGCAAAGCGTGGCAAGACAGTCGCAGAGATCAAGGGAGAGTAAAATGACTACTAAGACTCTCAAAGTTACATTGGTCAAGAGCATGAACGGTC
This sequence comes from Granulosicoccus antarcticus IMCC3135, assembly GCF_002215215.1. NCBI lineage: Bacteria > Pseudomonadati > Pseudomonadota > Gammaproteobacteria > Chromatiales > Granulosicoccaceae > Granulosicoccus > Granulosicoccus antarcticus. Next base: position 1,999,924 of record NZ_CP018632.1, read on the forward strand.
GCATCAAGAACCACCAGGCCTGCGTTCGTGGCTTGGGTCTGCGTCGTATGCATCAGACAGTCGAAGTAATCGACACGCCTGAGAACCGCGGCATGATCAACAAGGCGTACTACATGTTGCGCCTGGAAGAATCAGCTTAATCGCTGTTCTTCGCACAATTCTCCTGGCCCGTACCAGCTACGGGCCACTAACGAAATGACAGACAAGAGCTTACGTCATGAGTCTCAATAATCTGAAACCAGCGGCCGGCAGTCGCAAGGTCGGTACCCGCGTAGGTCGCGGCATCGGGTGTGGAAAAGGCAAGACCTGTGGCCGTGGTCACAAAGGACAGAAGTCACGTTCCGGCGGCTGGCACAAAGTAGGTTTTGAAGGTGGGCAGATGCCTATCCAACGTCGTTTGCCGAAATTCGGCTTCACTTCACGCATGGCTCGGCATTACGCCGAAGTTCGTTTACACGAACTTGACATGATTGAAGGCGGCATTATCAACGTGGAAGCGCTGATCACTGCAGGTCTCGTCCCTTTACAGACTAAAACTGTAAAAGTGATTCTGTCTGGAGCCGTCACGACTTCTTGTACTGTAACGGGCTGCCGCGTCACTAAGGGCGCTAAAGCTGCTATCGAAGCAGCTGGTGGATCCGTGACAGAGCTTGTTGCAGTGGCTGCCAGCTAAGATCATGGCCGCTGACAAGAACAAGGCTGCGTTATCCGGTATCGGCGGTTCCGCCGAGCTGCGTTCGCGCCTGATGTTCGTGCTGCTTGCGATGATCATCTTCCGGACGGGTTCGCACATCACCATTCCTGGTGTTGATCCGCGCGTCATGGCAGATTTGTTTGACCAGCAGAGCGGCGGCATCCTTGGCATGCTGAACATGTTTGGCGGTGGTGCACTGTCACGCATGTCATTGTTTGCGCTAGGTGTTATGCCCTATATATCTGCTTCGATCATCATGCAGTTGATGACTCACGTCATTCCTCAGTTAGAGCAACTGAGGAAAGAAGGTGAGAGTGGTCGACGGATTATCACCAAGTACACGCGTTACGGAACGCTGATACTGGCCTCAGTGCAAGCGGTGGGTATTGCCATTGCCTTGCAAAGTCAGGGAGCCAATGGGCAAAACGTTGTATTTCTGACGGGTCCTGGTTTCGTACTGACAGCGGCTATCACATTGGTTACCGGCACCATGTTCCTGATGTGGCTGGGTGAGCAGATCACCGAGCGTGGTATTGGTAACGGTATATCCATCATCATCTTTACTGGCATTGTTGCTGGTCTGCCTGCAGCGATAGGCGGCACCTTGCAATTAGCCCGTACAGGTGAGTTAGGTTACTTTGTCGTTATATTGCTGTTTGCAATGGTTCTGGCTGTCACTGCTTTCGTTGTATTCGTAGAGCGCGGACAACGTCGAATCACGGTAAACTACGCCAAGCGACAGCAAGGTCGCAAGATGTATGCTGCTCAGACTAGCCATTTGCCGCTGAAGTTGAACATGGCAGGAGTTATTCCTCCTATTTTCGCCTCCAGTATCATTCTGTTTCCGGCAACTCTGGGTGACATTGCAACAAGTAATACCAATTCGTTCCTAAACACTATCGTATCGACGTTGCAGCCCGGGCAGCCGGTCTATATACTGCTGTACGCATCGGCAATAATCTTTTTCTGCTTTTTTTACACGGCACTGGTTTTCAATGCCAAGGAAACAGCGGATAATCTGAAGAAATCGGGTGCTTTTATTCCCGGTATCCGTCCAGGTGAAAAGACAGCTCGATACATCGACGGTGTTCTAACTCGTTTGACCTTTTACGGAGCGTTGTACATAACGCTCGTCTGTCTATTGCCCGAATTCCTGATCCTCTTCTGGAATGTGCCTTTCTACTTCGGTGGCACCTCCTTGCTGATCATTGTTGTTGTGGTAATGGATTTTGTAGGCCAGGCGCAAGCGCACATGATGAGCCATCAGTATGAAGGCTTGATGAAGAAGCAAGGTACCAAGGGAGTTCCGAAGGGAACGCGCTAGCGTTAGCGTGTTCCTGTTAGCGTTGCCCGTTCGGTTTTCCCTTTTTTGGAGATATATACATGAAAGTCAGAGCATCAGTGAAGAAGATCTGTCGCAACTGCAAGGTAGTCAAACGTAAAGGCGTTGTTCGCGTCATTTGCAATACTGACGCCCGGCATAAGCAGCGTCAGGGTTAGTTAAAATACTTTAGGCGGAGATAAGCATGGCACGTATTGCCGGCATTAACATTCCGGTCCAGAAACATACCTGGATCGCATTGACATCAATATACGGAATAGGGCGTACACGCGCGTACCAGATTTGCGGTACTGCAAATGTTGCACCTGAAACCAAGGTTCGTAATCTCTCAGAAGTCGAGATCGAGAGTCTACGTACCGAAGTAGGAAAATTTATAGTCGAAGGCGACCTGCGTCGCGATGTTTCGATGAACATAAAGCGTCTGATGGACCTCGGTTGTTACCGTGGAATTCGCCATCGTCGGGGCTTACCCCTTCGCGGTCAACGTACGAAGACTAATGCGCGCACGCGTAAAGGTCCGCGTAGACCGCTCAAGCGTTAATAGAGAAAGTTATGGCAGCTAGTAGCACCAAAAAGAAGGTTCGCCGTACCGTTACTGACGGTATTGCACACATTCATGCATCGTTTAACAATACGATTGTCATGATCACTGACCGACAGGGCAATGCACTGTCGTGGGCCACTGCCGGTGGTTCAGGTTTTCGTGGTTCGCGTAAAAGTACACCGTTTGCTGCCCAGGTAGCTGCGGAGCGAGCAGGTGAAGCCGCCAAGGAATATGGTCTGAAGAACATCGATGTACACGTCAAGGGCCCTGGTCCTGGTCGTGATTCAGCTGTGCGCTCGCTGAACAACGTCGGTTTCAAGATCAGCAGCATCCTTGACGTTACGCCTATTCCACACAACGGTTGCCGTCCGCCGAAAAAGCGCCGTGTGTGAGATGACTCGCCCAACCTTGAAGATCAGCAGTAGGAGTGTGAACCGTGGCTAGATATATAGGCCCGAAGTGCAAACTAAGCCGCCGTGAAGGCACCGACCTTTTCCTGAAATCAGGAATTCGTCCGCTTGAGTCAAAATGTAATCTGGAGACACCTCCAGGTATGCAAGGCGCTAAGCGTGGTCGTCCGTCTGACTATGCAATCCAGTTGCGTGAAAAGCAGAAGCTGCGCCGTATTTACGGTGTATTGGAAAAGCAATTCCGTAACTACTACAAGGCCGCTGCAGCACGCAAGGGCTCAACAGGTGAAAACCTGTTGTCACTGCTCGAGCAGCGTCTGGACAATGTGGTTTACCGCATGGGTTTCGGGTCTACTCGCGCTGAAGCCCGTCAACTGGTTTCGCACAAGTCAATCATGGTAGACGGCAAGATCGTCAACATTGCTTCTTACCAGATTCAACCTAACCAGGTGATCACTATTCGTGAGAAGGCGCGCAAGCAGGCTCGAATTTCTGACGCTCTGCAACTCGCTCAACAGCGTGGTGTTCCAGGCTGGATTGAAGTAGACGCGAAGAAATTTGAGGGCATGTTCAAGTCAGTTCCTGATCGTGCTGATCTGCCGGCCGAGATCAACGAATCTCTGGTTGTGGAGCTGTACTCAAAGTAAGCAGTTGGTTTTTGCTTGCTGATTACAGCTTTAGGGTGGAGTAGCGATCTGGCTGCTCCACTAACATTTAGGGGTTGAATTACGTTGAATGCCATGCAAACTGAATTCTTGAAACCACGTATTGTCGATGTAACGGCGTCCAACGCAAATCATGCGAAGGTAACGCTCGAGCCATTGGAACGTGGGTTCGGCCACACGCTGGGTAACGCGTTGCGTCGAATTCTGTTGTCATCCATGCCCGGTGCAGCTTTTTACGAAGCTGAAATCGAAGGTGTATTGCACGAATACACCACAATGGAAGGCGTACAGGAAGATGTACTTGATATTCTGCTGAATCTGAAAGGTGTCGCTATCGTGATGCATGCTAAAGATGAAGCAAATCTGAAACTGGTCAAGCAAGGCCCTTGTGTTGTTACGGCCGCAGATATCAGCCTGGATCATGATGTTGAAATCGTTAATCCGGATCATGTTATCTGCCACCTGACTGGTGATGTCAATCTGAATATGACATTGCGTGCTCGAGTAGGCCGAGGTTACGAACCAGCTTCTCATCGCACATTGGAAGAAGGCGAAAGTCGTCCCATTGGTACACTGCAGATCGATTCTTCGTTCAGTCCTGTGCACCGTGTGGCTTACAACGTCGAAAGTGCGCGTGTTGAACAGCGTACCGATCTGGACAAGTTGATCGTTGATCTTGAGACAAACGGTACTATCGATCCTGAGGAAGCTATCCGCAAGGCAGCAACCATACTTCAGGAACAATTGTCCGTATTTGTCGATCTGAAAGCAGAGACGGCGACACCGGAAGAGGAACAGGCATCTGATATCGATCCGATTCTGTTGCGTCCAGTAGATGATCTAGAACTGACAGTACGTTCAGCAAACTGCCTGAAAGCAGAAAACATCTATTACATAGGTGATCTGATTCAACGCACTGAGGTTGAACTACTGAAAACGCCTAACCTGGGCAAGAAATCCCTGACTGAAATCAAGGATGTTCTGGCTCAGCAGGCACTATCGTTAGGCATGCGCCTTGAGAACTGGCCACCACCCGAGTTGCAAAAGCAGCGCGAGCTGGTCAAGTAAGAACGGAATAAGAACATGAGACATCGTAAGAGCGGGCGCAAGCTCAACCGTAATTCCAGCCATCGCAAGGCCATGTTTCGCAACATGGCAGCTTCATTGGTAGAGCACGAGTCAATCACGACGACTGTGCCTAAAGCCAAAGAGCTGCGTCGTGTCATCGAGCCGATGATCACGAACGCGAAGCAAGACAATGTTGCCAAGCGTCGCCAGGCTTTTGATCGCCTGCGCGACAAAGCAGCAGTAGGAAAGCTGTTCAGTGAACTGGGTCCTCGTTTTGCCAACCGTCCAGGTGGCTACACTCGAATCCTGAAGTGCGGCATGCGCCCTGGCGATAATGCACCAATGGCTATCATTGAGTTCGTTGAGCGTAGCGAAGTATAATTCTGTTGTTCTTTACTGATCATCTTTCGATGGTCAGTATTCAAGAAGGTCTGCAAAAAGCTCGTTGCTTACCCAAGCACGGGCTTTTTGCGTTCTGAACGGGAAGAAAATCAGACGTGAGCAATACCGTACCACTGAGCGACAGTAGCTTCAGCGCGTTGATACAACTGCTCCGTTATGCAAAGGGTTATCGTCGTCGCATTGTCTTGGCGAGCTCTTGTTCGGCGTTGAATACCTTGTTCGACATCATGCCCGAGATACTCATCGGTATAGCCATCGATGTGGTGGTGAACAGAGAAGCCAGTTTTCTGGCCGGTTTCGGTTTCCAGACTCCGCAATCCCAGATTCTCATGCTGGGCGTGCTCACCTTCGTGATCTGGGCGGGCGAATCCATCTTCCAGTATCTCTATCTGATCCTGTGGAGAAATCTTGCTCAGGATCTGCAGGCGGATCTACGTCAGGATGCCTACGACCAGGTGCAAAGCCAGGATATGGGGTTCTTTGAAACTCGAAGCTCGGGAGAGCTGACGGCAATCCTCAATGATGACGTCAATCAATTGGAGCGCTTTCTGGATGGCGGTGCCAATGATTTTCTGCAGGTATTTGTCAGTGTTACGCTGATTGGCACCGTCTTCTTCGTGATTTCACCGAGCATCGCGGTACTGGCGTTTACACCCATTCCGCTGATCATCTGGGGCGCATTCTACTTTATGCGACGGGCGACTCCGTTGTATGCCGATGTCCGTCAATGTGTGGCCGATCTAGCTAGTCGCCTGAGTAATAATATCGGTGGCATGGCGACCATCAAGGCATTCACTGCCGAGCGGCGTGAAAGTGAACGGCTGAGGCTCGCTAGTCGTGATTATGTACAAGCCAACAGACGAGCCATCAAGGTGTCATCTGCTTTTGTACCGCTGATTCGTATGGCAATTCTCGCAGGCTTTCTCGCTACCTTTGTGATTGGTGGTTTGAAGGCACTGGATGGCACCCTGAATGTTGGAGCCTACGGCATGCTGGTCTTTCTGACGCAAAGGTTGTTGTGGCCATTAACCATGCTGGCGCAAACGGTGGATTTGTTCGAAAGAGCGATGGCCAGTACGCGCCGTATTCTGACTTTGATTACGTCGCAAAATCGGGTCAGAGACGAAGGGACATTGCTGCTGTCAGGAAACGAGCCACGCCGGATCCGATTTGACTCGATGTCATTTGAATACCCGGGTACACACAGTGGTGTTAAGAACATGTCTCTGGATATCCAGGCTGGCACGACGATGGCGCTGGTTGGTGCAACGGGTTCAGGCAAATCCACTCTGATCAAGCTGTTGCTGCGTTTCTATCCCGTATCCGGAGGTAGCATCAGTATTGATGGAGTTTTGATCAACCAGCTTTCATTGAGATCGTTACGGGAAAGTATTGGTCTGGTAAGTCAGGAGGTTTTCCTGTTCGAAGGATCTATCTGGGACAATATTGCCTATGGCAATCCAGATGCCTCCAAAGAGCAGGTTCGACAAGCAGCGCTCGCTGCAGAAGCCATGGAGTTTATTGAACACCTGCCTCATGGGTTTGATACCTTGGTGGGGGAGCGAGGTATCAAGCTCTCCGGTGGGCAACGTCAACGTTTGTCACTGGCGCGTGCAATTCTCAAGAATCCACCTATTCTGATTCTGGACGAGGCCACTAGTGCTGTAGATAATGAGACGGAAGCGGCGATTCAACGTTCATTGGCAATCATTTCGAAAAAGCGCACGGTGCTGGTGGTTGCCCATCGACTTAGCACTATTGTTGCAGCGGATCGGATAGTGGTGATGGAGAAAGGCAACATGGTCGAACAAGGAACGCATGAAGAGTTGGTTTCGCTTAACGGTTTCTATGCACGTCAATGGGCAGTTCAGACTGGAGCGGTACAACAGGGAGTAACAACGCCATGAGTATTGAAACAACTGTCGCCGATGCGGGTGACCAGATAACAACCATGCCTGAGCAGATGCCTGCCATTACGGTGATAGGCGCAGGATCGTGGGGTACGGCGCTGGCGATTCAGCTAGCGCGTGCCGGCAGTGTCGTGACCTTGTGGGGGCGCGATCGGGATCTGATGAGTCAGATGCAGCAGCAACGTCTGAATGAACGTTATCTGCCCGCTTGTTCATTTCCGGATAACTTGAAGGTGGAAGCCGATTGGGATAGGGCGGTTGCTGATGCGCAGCGCATACTCGTGTCGGTCCCCAGTCATGCTTTCAGAGCGGTACTGGAACAATTGGCAAGTACGCTGGGCGAGCGGGTTGCCACTCTGGAGCTAGCCTGGGCGACGAAAGGTTTCGAGCTGAGTACGGGTCTGTTGCCACACCAGCTAGCCCACAAACTTCTGCCAGAATGCAATAACTATGCGGTCGTCTCAGGCCCCACCTTTGCCCTGGAAGTCGGTGCGGGTCTGCCGACGGCGATCACGGTTGCAGGGTCCAATCCGGAGTGGTCGATGCGTATGGCATCAGCGCTTCGTACCAAAAACTTCATTGCCTATACCTCGGAAGATATGGTTGGTGTCGAGATTGGTGGTGCTGTAAAGAACGCTCTGGCTATCGGTGCGGGTCTGTCCGACGGTCTTGGATTTGGTGCTAATGCACGGATAGCCATGATCAATCGGGGATTGCGCGAGTTATCGCGTCTGGGCTTGGCTATGGGGGCAGAGGCAGAAACTTTTGTCGGTCTGGCTGGAATGGGAGATCTGGTGCTGACTTGCACCGATGACCAATCTCGTAATCGGCGCATGGGGCTGGCATTGGCTTCTGGAAAATCCATAGACGAGGCTGCGGAAGAGATTGGACAGGTCGTTGAGGGGATTGGAGCTGCTCGTGCAGTTTATGAGCAGGCGAAGCGCCTCAATGTTCGTATGCCCATCATTGAACAGATCTACCGGGTGGTCGTGGAGGGGGTGGCGCCCAGAGATGCGGTAGAAGCTTTATTAAGTCGGGAGCTGGGTGCCGGCAAGGAACACGGCTAGCAGCCTGGCTAAAAAATCGAGTCCGCAGCAGATCAGTCCATTCTCGAACAGGCTCCTGCAACACTGCATCGATTCATACTGGTGAACGTCAACACAAGATTGATCTCATACCCTCCGGTTTAACTGCAAATGAGGGGTTTTCAAACGCAATCAGGGTAATCAGTCTATATGTCCTATCTGCCATCAAAATTGCCAACGCAACTCACCGTTGGCATTGTCCATCTGGGACTGGGTGCTTTTCATCGAGCACATCAAGCCGTCTATACAGAGGATGCCATAGTCAGCGAACCAGGTAACTGGGGTATCTGTGCCGTTGCCATGCGTAGTCGGGAGCTTGCCAATGTCATGCAACAGCGAGACGGGCGTTACTCCTTGATTGAGCAACAATCCGCTGGACCTGTCTTGCGAGAGTTATCGGTTATCAGGGAGGTGCTTTGCTTGCCAGACACACCCGATGCGGTAGCAACTCGTATTGCAGATCCGGATGTTCATGTGGTGACGGTGACTGTTACGGAGAAGGGTTATTGTTTCAGTGGTGCTGATAGAACACTGAATATTGATGACCCGCTTATTGTGCGTGATCTGGCTAACTCGACTCAGCCTGCAACGATGCCTGGGATACTGGTACGCGGTCTGCAGTTGCGTCAGATTGCCGGAGGCCGCGGCTTGTCGATTCTCTCTTGCGATAACTTGCCAGCTAATGGGAGGCTGTTGCAGCGTATCGTGCTTGCCTATGCCGCGCTGATCGATGAAGAGTTGGTCAACTGGATTGCGGATCAATGTCGCTTTCCGGATTCCATGGTGGACAGAATTACGCCAGCTTCAAATGCCACAACTCTGGCCCTTGCGCAAAAGTTGCTGGGAGAGCCTGACCTTGCCGCCATTGAGACCGAGCCGTTCAGTCAATGGGTGATAGAGGACAACTTCGCAGGCCCTCGTCCGGCGTGGGAAAAGGCCGGGGCAATGTTAGTCGAGGAGGTTGCACCGTTTGAGGATATGAAGTTGCGAATGCTCAATGGCGCTCATTCTCTGATTGCTTATCTGGGAGCGGTAACCGGGTTAGCTGCTGTACGAGATGTCATGGCGGTGCCGGCCTATCGAGCGCTGGTTGATTGGCATATGAGCGATGCGTCGGAAACACTGGAAGAGATGAATGCGGATGATGCAGCCCGGTACAAGGATAATCTTCTTGCTCGATTTGAGAATACGGCTATTGATCACCGCTGTTTGCAAATAGCGATGGATGGCAGTCAGAAACTGCCTCAAAGAATATTCATACCGGCCATGCAACGCCTTGAGCAAGGCAAAAGTGTGGACACCAGTGCCTTGGCGACAGCCTTGTGGTTCCGGTATATACAGGGCATGAATCAGAATGGCGATATTATCGAGTGCAATGATCCGCTGAAGGCAGAGTTGGAACAGATCATCAACTCCGATCGATCGGCAACAGAACGAGTAGCTGCTTTGGGCGGCTTGCCGGGAGTGCCCAGTGGCTTGTTCGACAATATCATTTGGGTAGAGAAGGTCGCCTCCCTGGTTGACGGACTGACTGTTGACGGTGCACTGAGGACCCTGTCGCAGATGAGTGCTGCTCGACAGTAGTCGCATATCAGTGGGTACTGATGCAGTTGTGAATATCATTGATATGAAAATGTGATGATTCTGTGATAACTCCTGCCCATGGGCAGAGTCAGTATGTGTAGTCGCAAACAGACGGCAGCAATTGCTGTGTCGTTTGTTTCACTTCATACACATACTCACGGAGTTACCGCATGCATCACTATCGTTCTGCTTTGACCCTTTCAGCGCTTGTTCTCAGCGTTGCCACCGCCGCACCGGTTCTGGCATCAGACTACGAAATCACTATCACCAACCTGACTCGTGGCATTCATTTCACGCCGTTGATCGCAGCGGCTCATGATCAGAACATACGGATGTTTCATGCAGGCATGGAAGCCTCCAGCGAATTACAGGCAATCGCCGAAGGGGGTGATATCCAGTCCATGAATGATCTGTTGACCGGTTTCGGATCTGATGTGGCAGCTGGTGATGGCCTTCTGGCTCCGGGTGCCAGCGTCACTTTGACGCTGAATGATGTCGCTGCTGTCAACTCCGTTCTGTCGATCAGTGGCATGCTGTTACCTACCAATGATGGTTTTGTGGGTATCGATTCTGCGGCTCTGCCACGCGCTGATGGCGAGTCGATCACATTGTTTGCCAGAGGCTACGATGCAGGCACAGAGGCAAACGACGAGCTGGTTGGTAGTGGTGCACCGGGAGTTGCCGGTTTTCCTGCTCCGCCTCCTGTGGTGGCCACTGGTACGGGCGTGGGCGGTACGGGGATCAACACCGTAGCTGAAGGCTATGTGCATGTGCACCCGGGTGTGCTCGGCGATCTGGATGCCAATGGCGGCATCAGTGATATCAACTCAGTCGTACATCGCTGGCAGAATCCGGTTGCCAGAGTGGTCATCACGAATCAGGGCGGCGAGCAAGGTGGCGTTGGTGGAGTTTCCACAGTAGGCAATCTTGCGGGAACCGTGTACTCGGGAACCGCACTGGAACTATTCTGGGAGCGTGCAAGTAGCGATGAGGCGAGTGTTGTGGGCTATCGTATAGAGCGTGATGGTGCGGCGCTCCTGACTCTGGATGGTATCAGCTACTTCGACCAGGGTTTGTCAGCAGACACCACCTATTCGTATTCGGTCAGTGCCATTGACGCCAATGGTTCGGCGGGTCAGGCTACAGATATTCAATTGACGACTAATGCACGGTAGTGTGTTGATTTAGTTGATCCAACGATCATCCTCAGAACTGTGAAAGCCGGGTATGTGAACTTCACGTGCCCGGTCTGCTCAAACAACTCATGACTGAAGCAATTCACAAGGCCGCGTTGTCACCAGTAGAGCGAACTACAGGCGAGCCGCTGTCGCTGAGTTCCCGAAGCATTCTGCTGGTCGAAGATGATCCGGATATTGCCCGGTTGATTGATCTGCACCTGTCAGATGCCGGAGCACGGGTCGATCTGGTGGCAGATGGGATTGATGCACTGGCGAGGGCACTGAGCGAACCGTGGGACATGATCATTCTGGATCTGGGGTTGCCCGGTATTGATGGTATGACGCTCATGCGGCAAGTCAGACGGGTGTTACCGGCTTTGCCCGTATTGATGGTGACGGCACGTGGTGCTGAGGCAGACAGAATTGAAGGACTGGATGCAGGGGCGGATGACTATATCGTCAAGCCGTTCTCCATGATGGAGCTGGTGGCGCGCGTAAGAGCGGTGATACGCCGAGCAGAATCCAGCGTTCATGCCAAACGGCAATCGGTTCTGGTTGCTGGAGATCTGATTCTGGATACGGACAATCATACGGTGAACGTGGCTGGCAGGGCCGTGGATCTGACGGCAAGAGAGTTTGCCTTGTTAGGCGAATTTGTCAAAACCCCCGGCAAGGTATTCCGTCGCAGCGAGTTGCTGGAGCGTGTGTGGGGTTCCAGTTATGAAGGGTATCGGCATACGGTGAATACGCATATCAACCGACTTCGGATAAAAATCGAAGCTGATTCAGCCAACCCGAAATATATCCAGACCGTTTGGGGTGTCGGTTATCGACTGGATTGCTGAAAGATAGATGAGTTCTCTCTTTATACGTCTGTCTCTGGTCTTCAGTGCCATTCTGCTGTGTCTTGGCATGGTCACGTTGAATATCGGACATCGCAGTCAACAACGCTATTTCGAAGAATTCACTCAGGAGCTGAATCGCCCGGTTGCCATGTATATGGTTAATCAGACGCGTCTGTTTATTGATGGCAAACCTGACAAGCAGGCGCTGGCAGAACTAGCCGTGCATCTGGCGATGATCAATCCCAGTCTGGACGTTTTCTTGCTGGATCCACAGGGGAATATCCTGGCAGGTGCGCTCGATGTCGATGTGCAGTACGATCAAGCCGTTGACATGCAGCCGCTGCAACGTTTCATCGCGGGTCAGGATCGCCTGCCTATTTACGGTGTCAATCCGTCGGTTCCGGGGCAACTGCGAGTCTTCTCCGCGTTTCCTGTGAGTGGCACGGAAGCGGGTAATAGTGGCTGTGAGCCGTGTGGTTACGTTTACGTGGTGCTTGGAGGTGCCAGGCACCGTTCTTTGTGGCATAGCTTGTCCTCCAGTTATACCTTGCAAGCCGGGGCTACGATGTTTGGTGGCGTGCTTGTATTCGCATTGTTTGCCGGTATAGCGGTGTTTTTCATGATGACTCGTCCTTTACGGGCCATGACCAGGGCGCTGAGCGAATGGCGACTGGCGGCAGTGGACCAGACCACTCAGGCTCTGCCACCCAAGCTCAGTGCTGGTCGCATGGCAGATGAGTTGCAAGCTCTGGAACAAACGTGTCATGGCATGGCTAAACGCCTGGATCAGCAGTTCATTGCTCTGAACAAGGCCGACAAGCAGCGCAGGCGATTTTTGACGAGTGTCTCGCACGACTTGCGTACGCCACTGACCAGTCTGAGCGGTGCTATTGAAACCGTTTTGCTCAAGCATGAGCAGCTGACCCCGTCAGATAGCCAACGATATCTCTTGCTGGCACAACGTCAGGCCAATCGCCTTCGCAGTCTGATCTCGCAGCTGTTCGAGATGGCGCGGCTGGACTCAGGGGATGTGAAGCCGCAGATAGAACAGATGTCCTTATCGGAACTGGTTTTCGATACGGTACAGGATATGGAGGCAGAGGCCTCCAGAGTGGGCATAGCGCTGACAGTATCCAGCTCTGCCGATAGCACGAATGTGATCGTGCTGGCGGATATGAGCATGATTCAACGTGTTCTGGAAAATCTGGTTTTCAATGCGATTAGACATACGCCGGAAGGTGGTCATGTCTCAGTAACTGTCGGTCAGGATGCTGATCTTCACGGGGTTGTGGAGGTCGCAGACTCAGGCCGTGGATTTGCCACCCCCATGGATGCCTGTCCGTTGATGGTTTGCATTGATCAGGGTGAAGTCATGGCCAGCATGAACAGCGCAATGAGCGAAGGTAGTGGATTGGGTTTAGGTATTGTGCAGCGAATTCTGGTTTTGCACGGTAGTCAGGCTCTGGTATGGAGCCAGCCTGGAGAAGGTACGAGAGTGAAATTTTCCTTGCCCTTATCAGTTTGACGGGGCTCGCTCGCACAAGGCCTTCCAGCGCAACGATAATACTTGCTATCCGTTCGTGGGCTCCAGGCTGTTGCTACCCTGACGCTGCTCACGCACAAATACATACAGACCACTCATTACAATGACCGCTATTCCCAGCCAGGACAGCGTGTCTGGCCATTCATCAAAAATCAACCAGCCCAGGTAGGTGGCTGCGATGATTTCTACATAGCCGAAAGGTGCCAGTAGAGATGCGGGTGCCCGGTTGACGGCAATGACAACCAGAAGATGACCTGCAGCTGCAATCACGCCGATCAACATCAGCCAGCCCCACTGAGGCAGGTCAGGAACCACCGGGGTCCAGGCTGGGCTATCCAGCAACATGCCAAGCAGTAATGCCAGTGATAATGCAATAGTGGCACCAAACCCTGATGCGAACTGCATGATCAAGGGGTGGTCAACATTGGCCACAGAACGTGTGACGACCAGATAGCAGGAGAAGAAAAAGGCTGCACACATGGGGAGCAAGGCTGCCAGTGTGAATGAATCGCTACCAGGCTGAATCACCAGCAAGGCTCCGAGAAAACCTGCCAGTACTGCCGCTTTACGATGCCAACCGATCTTTTCACCCAGAAACAATACCGCTAACAGGGTTAAAAGCATTGGCTGAACGAAAAAGATCGCAATCGCATTGGCCAGTGGCAGAAACTGGAGAGAAAAGAAGAAAAACGTGGTGGCAACGGCCAGCAGAACACCTCGCACCGCGTGTATTGCAGGACGTTTAGGCCATAGTGCCTTGAAGCCGTAGAGAGGGATGATAGCCATGCCCATGATGATGAACTGAAAGGTGAAGCGGCCCCAGGTGATTTGTACCGGTGACATGCTGTCGCCCAGAAATTTTGCAATGGCGTCCATCACCGGCACGATCATGGTGCCCGTGACCATGAAGATTATTCCCCAGCTAGGCGAAGAGGTTTTCCCTTGCCAGTGCTGTAGCGAGGCGGGTGTGGTGGTTTTCACAGCTGCACTTCAAGCTTCTGGTCGTCAACAGCTTGCTGTATGACTGGCAAGGAATCCTTGTTGATATAATTCTGAGCTATCGCATGAGTGGCTGCTGCCTGGGTGTCCGGTGTCAGCAGCATGTCTATATCCATTTCTTTCAAGCGCTGAATCAGGAGCTGAATGGCGGAGCTTCGCCACTGATCGCTGACGTCACGGATGTAGATGGTTTTGATCTGATCCGGATATTCTTCGGCGATAGTGGTGTAGATTTCCGGATCATCCTGGCCACTGTCACCGCAGAGAATGAAAGATAGCGTCGGATAGAGATCGATTATCGCTCTGATCTGTTCCAGCTTGTGTTCCTTGTGTGGGCCGGCGATGAATTTGGTCTCGTCAATGCCTAAGTCCCGCAACATCATTGGGCCAGCGACTATATGGTTCAGACGCATGAAGTCGGTCAGGAATTCGTACAGATTCCAGGGGCTGCTGGATACATAGAAAAACGGATTGACTGTTCCGTGCAGGGCCTGGTAGAAATCAGCGACACCATCGAAGGCAAGCCTGGTGGTGGCGGACTCCAGCAGTGTCAGACGCATCATTCGCCGTAACGAGGTGGCGTTGGTAACCAGCAGGGTATCGTCGATGTCGCTGATGACTGCAAAGCGTGCGGCCGGATCCGGCAGGTTGATCACAGGGTCACCGTCGATCTGAATCGTTGTGAACCCCGGGAGTGTCAGCTCCACCGGGATGGTATTGCCAGGTTCGTCGCTTGTACGGATATTGAAATCGAGCCTGAAATACCCCTCTTCATCAGTGATGCTCTCTACCTGCTCTGCACCCACACGACCGCGCACCGTGACGCCTTCCAGCTCATCGGTTGCAAAGCGTGCATAGCTGGCTTGCAGATTGTTCCACAGTGTCGAGATGCCGGGCAGGGAGGGTTGCTTGTAGCGCAGCACCCGACCATTGATGCTGCCTTGCCAACCGCCTGATAGCCTGGTTGCCAGGCCACGATAGGCAATCACATGCAGATGAACTTCCGGATGCAACTTTTCGCGTGCACGGGAGCGGACAACATCAAGCACATTTTCAGTGCCCATGCCGAGGCGATGGAACAGGGTTTTCCAGTGATCACTAGCCATTATCGAGATAAAATGCGTTTGAGGTATTGACCGGTATAGGAGGAGGCACAGCCGATGATATCTTCAGGTGTTCCAGCTGCAACGACAGTCCCACCACCTTGACCGCCTTCGGGGCCCATGTCGATGATCCAGTCTGCAGTCTTAATTACATCCAGATTGTGTTCGATGATAATCACGGTATTGCCGGCATCACGTAGTCGCTGTATGACCACAAGCAAAGCCTTGACATCTTCAAAATGCAAACCTGTTGTCGGCTCATCAAGGATATACAGAGTGTCGCCTGTGTCGCGCTTCGAAAGCTCTCGTGCCAGTTTGATGCGTTGAGCTTCACCGCCGGATAGCGTTGTCGCATTCTGTCCCAGCGTTATATAGGACAGGCCGACATCCATCAGAGTGGCCAGCTTGCGATGCAGTACCGGCACTGCGCCGAAAAACTCATGTGCCTGTTCAACTGTCATCGTCAGGACCTGGTGAATATTCTGCCCCTTGTAGCGTATGTCCAGTGTTTCGCGGCCATAGCGCTTGCCTTGGCAGACGTCACAGGGGACATAGACATCGGGTAGAAAATGCATTTCCACCTTGATCAGGCCATCTCCCTGGCAAGCTTCACAGCGACCCCCCTTGACATTGAAACTGAAGCGTCCTGCCTTGTAGCCTCTGGAGCGTGCTTCGTGAGTGCCTGCGAACAGATCTCTGATCGGCGAGAACAGGCCGGAGTAGGTGGCAGGGTTGCTGCGTGGGGTGCGGCCAATGGCGCTCTGGTCAATGTCCACAATTTTGTCGAACACCTTCAGGCCGGTAATGCTTTTCAATGGCGATGGGGTATGACGGGCGTTATTGATGGCATTGGCCGCGTGCTTGTAAAGGGTATCGTTGACGAGTGTCGATTTCCCCGAGCCTGAGACGCCTGTGACTACCGTACAGATGCCGACAGGAAATTTCACATTGACAGATTTAAGGTTGTTGCCAGAAGCTTTGGTGATGCTGATGAACTGTTTACCCGGTTTCTTGCGTTCGGGAATGGGAATGAAGCGCTTGCCGGACAGATACTGGCCGGTAATCGAGGCGCTATTGCTGATGATCTGCTCTGGTGTGCCAGAGGCCACTATGTTGCCACCATGAACACCGGCTCCCGGTCCTATGTCCAGTACAAAATCGGCCGCCCGGATGGCGTCTTCATCGTGCTCCACGACAATGACGGTATTGCCCAGATCACGCAGGTATTCCAATGTCTTCAGCAGCTTGTCGTTATCACGCTGATGCAATCCGATTGAGGGTTCATCCAGTACATACAGAACACCTTGCAGACCTGCACCTATCTGGCTGGCGAGACGTATGCGCTGTGCTTCGCCTCCGGAGAGGGTGTCAGCGCTGCGATCCAGTGAGAGGTAATCCAGGCCTACGTTGATCAGGAAGTTCAGTCGCAGCAGGATTTCACCGGTAATCTTGCTGGCGACTTCTTTGCGCTGACCTGTCAGCTTCAGCGAGTCGATCAGAGAGCGGGTGTCACCGATGGAATGGTTCACGATCGAGGGTAGGCTGTGCCCATCGACCAGGACGTGCCGGGCAGCCTCATTCAGACGCGCGCCCTTGCAATCAGGGCAGGTCTGTGAGGAGAGCAGTTTGCCAAGCTCTTCACGCACTGCATTCGATTCGGTGTCCTTGTAGCGGCGCGTCAGGTTGGGAATGATGCCTTCAAAGGGGCGTACGGACTCATAGCTGGCCTGACCTTTTTCGCTCTGGTAGTGGAATTTGATCTTCTCCGTACCGGATCCGTGCATGATCAGATGTCGGATAGCTTCTGGCAATTCATCAAAAATCGTATCGACATCGAATTTATAATGAAGGGCCAGTGACTTGATCATCTGGAAGTAGTAGGCATTGCGCTTGTCCCAGCCACGAATGGCTCCACCAGCAAGGCTGACAGAAGGGTTCACGATGATAAGTGCCGGATCGAAGAACTGACTCAGGCCGAGTCCATCACAGGTTGGGCAGGCGCCATGGGGGCTGTTGAACGAGAACGCGCGAGGTTCCAGCTCCGGTAGAGAATAGCCACATTGACTGCAGGCAAAGCGCGTAGAGAAGACCATGTCATCGCCATCATCGCGCAGTGGTGTGACAATGGCGTTGCCATCACCCAGTGTCGTGGCTGTTTCAAAGGACTCGGTGAGGCGCAGGCGCAGGTCGTCCCGTACCTTGAAGCGGTCCACGACGACATCAATGGAATGTTTCTGTTTTGCAGGCAGTGAGATGTCACCTTCCAGCTCTGTGATGACCCCGTCAATTCGTGCTCGCAGATAGCCTTGTGCCCGCAAACGTTCCAACAGGGTCGCATGGTCGCCTTTGCGATCCCGGATGACAGGTGCCAGCAGCGCCAGGGTGGTTCCCGCATCCAGAGCCATGACAGTATCCACCATCTGACTCAGAGTCTGGGCTTCCAGTACTTCGCCGTGAATCGGGCATGTGGGTGTGCCGGCACGGGCGTACAGCAGGCGCAGATAATCATATATTTCGGTGATGGTACCAACCGTGGAGCGCGGGTTGTGGGAGGTTGATTTCTGCTCAATGGCGATCGCCGGAGAAAGCCCGTCTATCAGATCCACGTCCGGTTTGTCCATGATGGACAGAAACTGGCGTGCGTAGGCTGACAGCGATTCCACATAGCGGCGCTGGCCTTCTGCGAACACGGTATCGAAAGCCAGAGATGACTTTCCACTACCGGATAGTCCGGTAATGACGATCAAAGAGTCGCGCGGCAGGTCAACATCGATGTTCTTGAGGTTGTGCGTGCGTGCGCCACGGATGCGAATAGTATCCATTGCCGAGTTCTGGTGAGCGGTGATTGAGGAAAGGGCGTGTGTCAGCAGGGCTTGAGCCCTGATACTATACGCCGCTTGACCCGTACCCTTGCAGGGGCCCATTGAACGATAGCAATCAAAGTACTCCGGCCGCATTACTGCCCCGTGAACGGCGCGCCGCCTGGTCCCTGTCTCTGATCTATATGATCAGAATGGTGGGTCTGTTCATCGTGCTGCCGGTATTCAGCCTTTTTGGTGATCACTATACGGACAGTACGCCATTTCTGATCGGCCTGGCCATTGGCATTTACGGATTGCTGCAGGCCTGTCTGCAGATCCCGTTTGGGATGCTGAGCGATCGTATAGGGCGCAAGAAAGTGGTGACTATCGGGTTGCTACTGCTGGCACTGGGAAGCGTGGTGGCAGCGAGCTCTGAGAGCATCTATGGGGTCATCATCGGTCGTACGCTACAGGGTTCCGGGGCTATTGCTGCGGCCCTGATGGCACTGGCTGCCGATCTCACACGAGATGAGCAGCGTACCAAGGTCATGGCGAGTATCGGTGCCAGTATCGGGTTTGCGTTCATTCTGGCGCTGATTCTCGGGCCTTTGCTGATTGGCTGGTTCTCGATCAACGGACTGTTCTGGTTGACTGCGGCCTCTGCACTGGTGGCGATCCTGCTCTTGCATACGGTGGTGCCCAATCCTGATCGATGTCATTACAGCGCCGATACCGGGGCCAACCTGACCACCATGAAACGCCTGTTCCATCATCCTCAGTTAGTGCGCCTCGATATCAGTATTTTCATGCTGCATCTGATGATCACGGCCATATTCTTTGCCGTGCCGTTAGGCTTGCGGGATGCCGGCATGCAATCGGACAGGCAATGGCTGATTTATCTACCGGCTGTCGTGCTGTCTTTCGCCGTCATGATTCCGCTGATCATCTGGGGGGAGCGCAAAGCCATGCGTGCCGTGCTATTGCTATGCATTACGGGGATGGCACTGACGCAGCTCCTGTTTGCAGGGCCTCTGATCATGGGCATTGATGCCAGCGTGCTACTGCTGTTTCTAGGGATTACGGTGTTTTTCTGCTTCATGAATACACTGGAAGCCTTGTTGCCCTCGCTGGTATCACGTCTGGCTCCGGCGGCAGCCAAGGGCAGTGCCATGGGCATCTACAGTACGAGCCAGTTCATGGGATCCTTTGTCGGTGGTGTGGGAGCCGGCTGGCTGTACGGCACGGTGGGGCCTGTTGGGTTATTTGCCACAATGGCCGTGCTGTGTGTCGTCTGGTTATTGCTGCTGGCAGGTTTTGAACCACCACGTAAAATGGCGACTCATCGGCGTGCGCTGAGCGATGCCGAGCGTCATTCAACCCAAGAGTTGTTGGCTGAGCTGAAATCGACGCCGGGGGTGGAGGAGGTCGTTATTGCGATGGATGAAGGTGTCGCCTATCTGAAAGTTGACAAGGCCCGGTTTGAGCAGCCTGGTCCGGTTGGCGAACTGTAAATGCCGTCGCTGTGATTGCAAAGCCGCTACTTCAGTTTTTCCAGCTGCACGTAGTACCACATGCCCAGAGAAATTGCGGCGTTGCCGAACCATTTGCCAAAGGGTAGTTTCGTATGGGGCACATTAGCGAAGATATCGAATTCTTCCAGGCTGCCTGTGATGGTATTAGCCATGATCTCTGCAACGATATGTGATGTCGCCATGCCGTGGCCTGAGTAGCCTTCGGCAAAGAATACATTGGGTGCAATCTTTCCGATATGGGGAATACGATTGATGATGATTCCTGCTTGTCCAGACCATTGATAGTCGATTTTGACGCCTTTGAGGCGTGGGAATGTACGTTCCAGCGCCGGGCGTAGCTCGTTCTCAACTGCCGTGGTGTTATAGCCGCCACCACTATATTTTGTGCCGCCACCAAAGATCAGCCGCTTGTCCGCAGTCAGGCGAAAATAATCCAGAACCATGCGGCAGTCGTAGACCGCAATGTCATGAGGGTTGATCTTGTTGGCAACCTCTTCGCTCAGAGGCTCGGTGGCCATGATACCTAGTGAGGCCGGAAACAATACGCCCTTCATGCTGCCTTGTGCCAGTTGATGGTAGGCGTTGCCTGCCAGTAAAACCGTATCTGCCGTCACTTGTCCGTGCTGCGTTTTTACGATCGGACGTTTTCCGTGCACGATTTCAGTGACACGTGAGGAACAGAAAATTTGTCCACCCAGCGATCGGACAGCATCGGCTTCACCCAGGCAAAGGTTCAATGAATGGAGGTGCATGTTTTTATTGTTAAGCAAGCCGGCAGGGTATAAATCGCTTTCCAGGTAGTCTTTTACATCTGCCCCTTCGATCAGCTCGACCTGATCTTCCATGCCATTCTCACACGCCTCGTGGTACATGGCTTTGAGTGCAGGAATATGAGACGGTTTGTAGGCCGTCAGCATGTGGCCATGTTTCAGGTCGCACTGAATACCGTACTTTTTGACACGATCTTCTATGATGTCGTGACCACGCCAGCGCAAGTTCCATACATAGTTGCTGGCCTCCGCCCCCAGCGTTTTCCTGAACTCTCGTTCCATCGCTTTATCGCCAGACAGCGAACCAGTTACCTGTCCACCATTGCGCCCGGTCGCACCCCATCCAATCTGGTTCGCTTCCAGAACGGCGACACGAAAACCACGTTCGCTGAGTTCCAGAGCCGAGGCAATACCGGTGAACCCACCGCCAATGATGGCAACGTCTACATCGATGTCGCCATCCAGCATTGGGAATGCTGCTGTTTGATTGGCGCTAGCTGCGTAATAAGAATTGCAATAAGGTTCAGTCATTCGTTTGAATTCCTTTTAAAGTCTGCATGGAAACGAGGCTAGACGGCATCGAGATAGGCCTGATATTCGAAGTCTGTAACCAGCGCTTTAAAAATGTCCTGCTCTTGCTTCTTGCAGGCAAGGAACATTGAGATCAGGGACGGATCAAAAATCGTCGCTATTATCTCATCGACTTCAAAGGCCTCAGTCGCATCACGCCAATCCAGAGGCAGCTGCCTGGCATTGGCTTCATGGGCGTTGCCAACTTGCGGCCTGGGTGGTGTTTGTTTTTCTTTGATACCGATAAGCGCGGCGCCAAGAATGGCTGCCAGAACCAGGTAAGGGTTTGCATCTGCTCCGGCGACCCGATGCTCAATCCGACGTGCGGCCTGTGATCCACCCGGAATACGGATAGCGGCAGTGCGGTTTTCATATCCCCAGGCCGCGGTTGTCGGGGCCAGACCGCCCAGGCATAACCGGCGGTATGAATTCAGGTGGGGCGCAAATACAAGCATTGTTGCAGGCATCGCATTGATCAGCCCGGCGAGCGCCTGTTTCATGAGCTGAGATCCTTCTTCGGTGCCATTATCGAAGACATTCTCATCGTTGGCGTTCAACATGCTGAAATGCACATGAAAGCCGTTTCCCGCCTGATCCTGATAAGGCTTGGCCATGAAGCTGGCGGAAAATCCATTGTCGTTAGCACAAGTCTTGACGATCTGCTTCAGAATAACCGCATCATCAGCGGCCCTGAGTGCATCGTCGACATGGGTCAGGTTGAATTCAAATTGTCCTGGTCCGCCTTCGGAAACGGCAGTTTCGACCGGTATATTACAAGTCGCAGCCATGGCGTAGACGGCATCAAGAAAGGGCGATATTTTAGCGATTTCATCCAGCGAGTAGATAGCGTCATCGTTTTTCGGTTGACCGCTGCGGGCATTGATCGTCGGGGTCGCCCTGACACAGCTGGAATCAACCAGATAGAATTCCAGCTCAGTGGCTACCACCGGCCTCAAACCTATCTGTGCAAACTGATTCAACACATGGGCAAGGGCGCGACGTGGGTCAGCCAGAAACGGTGTGCCTTCCTCCAGATTCATCCACATTGGGATTAGTGGACAGCTACCCATCGGGCCCATGATTGGCAGTGGTCCACGCCCGGTTGGTTCGCAGACACCATCTTTGTCACCGTTCTCCATTACCAGAGAGTTGCCATCAACATCGGTGCCCCATATATCAACGCCAATGCTGGACATCGGCATTCGAAACGCGCCTGATCCAAGCTTGTCTGCCAGCTGGGCGGGGAGGCGTTTGCCACGCAGGCATCCATTCAAATCATAAACCCCAGCAAGAAAGCTATGGCTATTCTCAGTCATCAGTTGTCATCCTGTGTGCTATCGATCTGTTGTTTCTGGCGTGGAAGGTTCGTTGCATTCTACTGCCTTTGTACTTGCACGGTCATGGCGCACGGCAAACACGTTCTTGCATTAATTTGGTTCGGATTTTGTAGCACCATTGAGCTGTCCATGCTGTTGTCTGCTGGTGTGAAAATTGTAAATGCATTGCACTCAACTCCGCCGTTGAAATAAGGTATAAGAACAGTGAAGGAAATGATTGCCGGTTGTACCTGCCTGGGGATACAGTTCATTTATGACATCCAGAAATTTTGGTAATCGATAGCACAAGATCTCAATGAGCCGATCATGAATAACCCAAGTGAGCACGAGGCCAGTGACACGGCCGCGATAGAGGTTCGGAACGTTCGGAAAGTCTTCGACTCCGGGGGCAAGCAAGTCACGGCATTGAATGATGTAAATGTTGCGATCAGGCGAAACGAGTTCTTTACCTTGCTGGGACCGTCTGGTTGCGGGAAAACGACTCTGCTTCGCTTGATTGCTGGCTTTGAGTTTCCTACCGCTGGCAGTATCAGGCTCAACGGCAAGGACATCGCAACGCTGCCTCCCTACCGTCGTCCGGTCAATACCGTATTCCAGAGTTATGCCCTGTTCCCGCACATGAGTGTTGCGCAGAACATCGGCTTTGGTCTGAAGATGTTAGGCAAGCCAAAAGCGGAAATTGCTCATCGCATCGATGAAGTGTTGCGTCTGGTGCGTATGGAGGATTTGCGTGATCGTGCTACCAGTGAGATATCCGGTGGTCAGCAGCAACGTGTTGCACTGGCACGTGCACTGGCCCCTAGTCCTGAAGTACTGCTGCTTGACGAACCTCTGTCAGCATTGGATTACAAGTTGCGAAAGCAGATGCAGATCGAACTCAAACGCATGCAGAGTGATACTGGCATAACGTTCATATTCGTCACGCATGATCAGGAGGAGGCCTTGACGATGTCCGATCGAATTGCCGTCATGTCTGCTGGCAGAATATTGCAAGTAGGTAGTCCACACGATATCTATGAGCGACCTGTCGATCGATTCGTAGCAGGTTTTATTGGTGAGAGCAACTTTCTTCAGGGGCATATTCTCACTACTCGTGAAGGGTTGACTCAGGTATCTCTGGACGTGGGGGAGGTGAGTGCAGCCACACTCTGGGCAAGTTGCAATGAACTACCCGCTGATGCAGACCAGGCAGATAACAAGGCGGTTACCGTCGTGGTTCGCCCTGAACATGCCAGTTTGACTGATGACATTGACAGAGCGACGTTGACCGGCAAGCTGGAAAACATTGTCTACTCTGGTACCGACACTCATTACCATGTCAGTCTGCCGAACAGGCAGAGCTTCATCATACGTTCTCAGAACCGCAGAGGCGGCACGGCGGATCATGAGCAGGGTCAATTGGTTGGTATCAGCATTGATGAAGCGGCTGCCCAGCTGGTCACTCAATGAACAATACGCAGCACAGTCAAGAGAACAAGTACGGGGTTGATCCCGACTCTGCTCCTTCCATGGTAGCTGCGGATACGCTCGGCAGTGCTGATGATCCGCATAAGCGCAAGGCTATACGAGATCGCTGGCTGTTATCGGCACCGGCTCTACTGATTATATTTTTCGCAGCCGCAGGTCCTCTGCTGGTCATGTTGCTGTATTCGTTCATGGCCAAGGGAAGCTATGGTGATGTCAAGCTCTGGGAATTGTCCGGCGAGGGCTGGTTCAATGTGTTTCTGCAGCGCGATATCTTTGACGATACTCTGTCCTTTGCCAATGCGCATCTGAGTATTTTCTGGCGCTCTGTCAAACTCTCGTTATCGACAACGCTCATTACCTTTCTGCTCGGATTTCCTACTGCTTATTTCATTGCAACCAGGCCTGCTCGTACACGCGATATCTGGTTGTTTCTGGTGACGATCCCGTTTTGGACAAACCTGCTTATTCGTACGTTTGCCATTCAGGAGGTGATCCGGAACGAAGGTATTCTGAATTCTGCCCTGGTTGGTTTGGGTCTCATTGATCAACCCATTCAGATCATGTTCACAGACAAGGCGATACTCTTCGGGATGGCCTATGTGTATCTGCCACTGATGGTGCTGCCTCTCTACGCAAGCATGGAGAAGCTTGACTTCCGTCTTGTAGAGGCAGCCTATGATCTGTACGCCAATCAATTTCGAGTGCTGTGGCATGTCATTGTGCCACTGGTCAAGCCCGGCATAATTGCAGGCTCCATTCTGGTCTTCATTCCTGCACTGGGGGCCTATGTGACCCCGCGTGTACTCGGAGGTGGCAAGAACATGATGCTGGGCAACCTGATCGAGCTTCAATTCGGACCCGGTCGCAACTGGCCACTAGGGGCTGCCATTTCTGTCACTCTGATGGTGGTGGTCATGCTGGCCCTGATGGTCTATGTTCGTAACGTCGGCAAGTCGGAGACGCGTCGTGGCTAGAGCATTCAATATCCGTTCGCAGCCGGGTTTTGCAACCATTGCGATGTTCTGTTTTTTTCTGCTATACCTGCCCATTGCAACACTGGTTGTTTATGCCTTTAATGCGGGTACTTCCATTGCGTTGTGGGAAGGCTTCTCGTTGCGCTGGTTTGTCTCGGCATGGAACAACGATGCGATTCAAGACGCTGCATTACGCTCGGCGCTGGTTGCTATAGTTGCCGCCAGTATTGCAACTGTGGTTGCCACCCTTGCTGCACTGGCGACCACTCGTACACAGCCTTACCCCGGGCTGAGTTTCAAATATGCGCTCATCAATCAGCCGCTGATGGTCCCGGAGATTGTCACAGCCGTGTCTTTGCTGATCGTATTCTCTCGTATCAAGGTGTGGACCGGTTATTCGGGTATAGGCTTTCTGATGGCAGCACACACCGCTTTCTGCATTCCATTTGCCTACCTGCCAATTCGGGGGCGGTTACAAGGCATGGATCTGACTCTGGAGCAGGCTGCCGCCGACCTCTACGCAACGCCGTGGCGTGGTTTTTTGCATGTGACTCTACCTTTGTTACGGCCAGGCATCATTGCGGGCTTCATGCTCGCCTTCGTTATTTCACTGGATAATGTTGTCATCACCGAGTTTGTCAAATCAGGTGGTCAGGAGACACTGCCGACGTATATGCTCGGACAGCTACGCCGGGTTGTCACCCCTGAAATCAACGCTATTTCCACTATATTTCTTGCCTTTTCCGTAGTGATCGTGACAGGATTCTTTTTGTTAAGCCGGAAAAGAAATTGACAGAAGCGTGTTGTAAAACCGATGTGCTGGCAATGCTGCGCGTGAGCCAATTGAATGTTAAATGAGCGGGTCTGAATCAAATCCCTGACTTTGCCCGTTATCGTCAACGTTACCGATTCAACGACAGGAGACGTACATGTTTCGCCAACTATGCTCTACCGGCCCCGTCACGACTTTGATGGCGGCCTGCCTTTTGATGACAGGTCCAGCCCAGGCAGCAGGGGAATTGAACATATTCAACTGGGGCAATTACACCAGCCCCGAGTTGATCGAAAAGTTCGAGAAAACCTACGATGTAAAAGTCACCATTACAGACTACGATTCCAACGACACGGCGCTGGCGAAGGTACGTGCCGGTGGGCATGGGTTTGATATCGTCGTTCCCTCAGCACCGTATATGCATATCTGGATTGGTGAAGGTTTGCTGCTGGAGACACGGCCTGATCAAATGGAGAACTTCAAGAATATGGAAGATCGGTGGACCGGTGTGGATTGGGACGAAGGTCGTCACTATTCCGTGCCGTGGCAGTGGGGTTTGATTGGTACCGTTGTCGATACTTCTGTATATGACGGTGACATCAATACCTCTTCCATCTTTCTGGATCCACCTGAAGAGTTGATTGGCAAGGTCAATGTGGCGCCAGAAATGACGGACGTCATGTACAGCGCTATCAAGTATCTGGGTGGAGAGTGGTGTACTGATGACAAGGAGTTTCTGCGCACTGTTCGCGACAAGCTTGTAGAAGCCAAAACCAAGTGGATTGCCATGGACTACGGCACCATTGAGAAATTTGCCAGCCGCGATTACGCCGCCGCTTTTTACTGGAATGGCGCCGCTATGCGTGCTCGTGAAAAGAACCCGGATGTACGCTTCGGTTTTCCTAAAGAAGGTTTTGCCTATTTCATGGATAGCGCAGCCGTACTTGTGGATGCAAAGAATCCTGGTAATGCAAAACTGTTTCAGAACTTCATCATGGATCCGGAGAATGCCGCCATGATTTCCAACTTTGCCAAATACGCCAACGGCATCAAGGGGTCGGACGAATATCTGTCCGAAGAGCTGAAAACCGCTCCAGAATTGAGCGTGCCACCAGAGCTTGAAGCATCCGGTGCATTCCTGGCGGTGTGCCCGGTAGAAGTGAATGATCTGTATGCACGGATCTGGACGGATATCAGCAAGTAGGGAATTGCGGATACTGTCAGTCTCAGCATCTGTTTGATCATGAAAACAACGGGCAAGACGCGCAAACAATCGTCTTGCCCGGTTTGCTTCTGGAATTTCAGCTGAGTGCAACTTGATGGCTAGTTGATGGCTAGAGTGCGCCAACCTTCATGATTTGCGTCAAATCAACCTTTTGCACCATCTTGCTAGAGGGCTGCGGCGTCTCCACTAAACCGGGGGCGAGTTTGATCGCTTGGTGCACTCCCCATTGACCCAGCGGCGAGAGGGTGATAACTTCCATCGCGTTCGGGTTCTGTGGCCACATGTGGGTCATGGTGAAATGGGAAACCGGTGACGCCAATATTGTCAGCATTGAGTGCTGATCGTACTGGTTATTCCGGTGCAGCCCCCGCTGCTGTAAGCCTGACGGGTTTGTCGTGCACCACTGAGAGCTATCAATCACGCTCTTGGGAAGGTGACAATGCCCGGATGAAGGTGAGCCAGAAGACCTGCCCGACAACAGTGTTCAGTTATTGCTCCGGGGTGAGGGCAGGGCCGATTGTGCAGATCAGTGCGTTCAATGGTTCGCGATTTTGGCGGTGCAAGACTGCCAGATGAGTTCCGGGTAAGCACAGGGCTTTGCTGGCAATGCTTCGTACAGGCAAGAAACCTGCGATCCTGACGTCAGTACTGCAATAACAATCCGTCATACGTTATCCCCGGCTTCTTTGGTATTCATCAGTTGGAGCTTTCGAATGGATGCGTCGAACAAGCCGCTAATTCACGGAGCCTGTCCTGGCGCACTGCAGCCAATGGCGGCGGCTGATGGATTGATTGTGCGCATTCGCCCGCCGTATGCTCGTTTGAGTCAGCCACAAGCTATCGCGCTAGGCGAACTGGCACAAGAATACGGGATTGGCCAGATCAGTCTGACATCACGTGCCAATCTTCAAATGCGTGGTATCAGGGCAAGTGAGCACGCAGCGCTGATCAAATCCCTGATGAAGCTCGACCTTGTTGATGTCAGTATTGATTCTGAGCGACGTCGCAATCTGGTCTTCACCCCATTCTGGATTGATGGAGACGTAAGTCATCAGGTTGGCGCTCGACTGATACAAGCACTGGATAAGCCGGGTGCGCCAACGTTGCCGGCCAAGTTCGGTTTTGCGGTGGACTGTGGGGCAACGCCAGTGCTAACTGGAACATCAGCTGACATTCGCATTCAGCATTCAGCTGATGGGGAGCTGATGTGCCTTGCCGATGGTATGGGCTCGGGGGCACGAGTCAGTATTGCTACCGCTGCCGATACAGCGATGAGGCTGGCTCACTGGTTTCTGGATCATGAAGGTGCGCCGCAAGGCCGCGGTCGCATGGCTTCGTTTCTGGCCAGCGGCGCTACGCTACCCGCTGAGTTCCATGAAGTGCTCGCAGCCCCTGGTCTTGCTTGCCGCCCGGAACCTGGAAAGCATGCTCAGGGCTGGCTAGTGGCACCAGAGTTCGGCCTCCTGAAGAGCGAGGATCTTTACACCCTGGCTCCGCTGGGCAA
Organism: Granulosicoccus antarcticus IMCC3135; assembly: GCF_002215215.1. Taxonomy (NCBI): domain Bacteria; kingdom Pseudomonadati; phylum Pseudomonadota; class Gammaproteobacteria; order Chromatiales; family Granulosicoccaceae; genus Granulosicoccus; species Granulosicoccus antarcticus. The sequence continues at coordinate 2,028,248 of NZ_CP018632.1, forward strand.
TTTGCGCCTGACACCCTGGCGAATGATCTTGATAGAGGGAGTGGGCGACGGTGCGGCCGCAGGTGTTGGCTTGCGTGCTGGTGACCCGCGTTTGAATGTCTTTGCCTGCACCGGCGCGCCAGGTTGTGCACAGGCCCATTCATCTACCCTGGGTATCGCCAGATCGTTGGCTGCGCAGCTTGCCCATGGTGAACGGCTGCATGTTGCAGGCTGCATCAAAGGCTGTGCACACCCGTCATCAGCGGCGATTACGCTGGTGGCAACAGCGCCTGACGAATACAAGTTGATTCGTAATGGCAAAGCCTGCGATCAGCCAGTGCGCGTTGGTTTGCGCGCAGAACAGATTACCTCCACCCCTGAATATCTACTGGATTTCCCTGAAAATGGTGCATAGTTACCAAACCAATGGCGCTGCCATCTACACGAAGAGCTTCGCCATTATTCGCAGCGAAGCGCAACTGTCCAGATTCAGTGCGGATGAAGAGCCGGTGGCTGTTCGCATGATTCACGCGGCCGGGCTTGTTGGACTTGAGCGTGATATAGAATTCTCACCGGGTCTGGTAAACGCTGCACGTGGTGCACTGCAAGCAGGCGCGCCCATACTGTGTGATGCCCGCATGATTTCAGAGGGCATTACCCGTGCTCGCCTACCCGCGGACAATGCCGTTATCTGCACCTTGCATGATCCGGCCGTACTGGAACTTGCCAGAGTACAATCCAACACACGTTCGGCAGCCGCTCTGGAGCTGTGGCGAGAGCATCTACAGGGAGCTGTCGTTGCCATCGGTAATGCACCTACTGCGCTATTTCATTTACTGAACATGCTCCAGGATCCAAGCTGCCCTCGGCCTGCCGCTATCATTGGTTGCCCGGTGGGTTTTGTCGGTGCCGTTGAATCCAAGCTGGCTCTGATGCAGGACTTGCCGGTACCCGCGTTGACCGTACGCGGCAGGCTCGGTGGCTCTGCCGTCACGGTTGCTGCCGTGAATGCACTGGCAAGCACCGCACAATGAAGGCCACAGACACTGCAGGCACAACGCTACGTGGCAAGGTAACTTGCGTAGGGCTTGGGCCAGGCGATCCTGACTTGATGAGCGTGAAGGCTGACAGGTTGGTGCGTAATGCCAGCCATGTTGCCTACTTTCGCAAGCGCGGGCGTGCGGGGCAGGCACGCAGCATCGTCGATGGGCTATTGCGTTCAGACGTCACCGAGTTCCCAATGGAATATCCGGTGACGACCGAATTGTGTTTTTCAGGTGACGATTACAAGCAGCAGCTGGCGGCTTTCTACGAACATTGGACAGCACAGCTATTGTCTTTGTGTGGTGAGACAGATGTGATCGTGCTGTGTGAAGGCGATCCCTTCTTCTACGGCTCGTTCATGCATCTACACAGTCGTCTGCAGGGCCAGGTGGAGGTGGATATCGTGCCGGGAATCACCGGTATGTCGGGTTGCTGGACTGCCACGGACATTCCCATCACCTGGGGTGACGATGTACTCACGGTGCTGATGGCAACGCTGAGTGAGGAGGAGCTGACCCGCCGTGCTACTGGTGATGACGCTCTTGTCATCATGAAGATGGGTCGCAATCTACCTCGCGTTTACCGCGCACTGACTAGCGCAGGGCGGTTGCAGGATGCCTGGCTGGTTGAGCGCGGCACCATGCCCGGACAACGTGTCCAGCGCTTGCAGGAGGTAGAAGGCACGGTTCCGTACTTCTCCATGGTGCTGGTACATGGCAAGGGAAGGCGTCCATGAGCGGCTGGCTAACCGTTGTCGGTCTGGGGCCGGGTGATGATGCAATGACAACGCCGCAGGTCAGTGCCACGTTGCAGGCAGCCACTGATGTGGTCGGTTACAGCAAATACGTCGAGCGGGTGCCCGAGCGGACAGATTTGACACGCCACGCCAGTGATAATCGTGTTGAACTCGAAAGGGCACAATTTGCACTGGATCTGGCCGCTGGTGGTTCGCAGGTGGTGATTGTGTCGTCAGGCGATCCAGGGGTATTTGCCATGGCGGCAGCTGTCTTTGAGGCTCTGGAACAAGGTCCTGAGAACTGGTTGTCGCTCGACATATCCATTCAACCTGGTATCAGTGCATTACTGGCAGCGGCGGCGAGTCTGGGAGCTCCGCTAGGTCATGATTTTTGTGCCATTAACCTCAGTGACAACCTGAAACCCTGGGCGTTGATTGAGACCCGGTTGCGTCTGGCGGCTCAGGCAGAGTTTGTCATGGCCTTGTACAACCCGCGCTCGGCTGGCAGGCCTCACCAGTTTGCCAGGGCGCTCGACTTGTTGCGTGAGTGCTGTGGTAACAAGACACTCATCAGTTTTGCACGCGATGTGAGTAAGCCATCGGAACGGTTGCAGACGATGACACTGGCTGAAGCCAAGCCTGATATGGCTGACATGCGAACGCTGGTGATTGTTGGCAGTGCCTATACGCGACGTGTCGGACGGTATGTCTACACACCACGTAGCGTTGCATGAGCAAGCCAGTCCAGCACCTCATCGACGCTATGGCAACGTGTGCAAGCCTGCTGTATGGGCCGATTTATCATGACAACCGGCAATTGCAAGTGACGCGCTGCGACCAGCTTGGCAACAGCACCACTACCGCCGGAGTTCTTGCAGACAATGATGTCAATGGCATGCTCTCGCAGCATTGCCAGATCCTGCTCTACGGTAAAAGGCCCGCGATCGACAACGTAGCTGGCAAATGGAAGAGGCGGAGCCTCTTCTGGTTGATCGACAAGTCGCAGCAGGTAGTGATGCTGGGCTTGCCGAGTAAAAGCCTTTATATGTTGTTTGCCAATGGCAAGAAATATGTTCGATGCAACTTGAGGCAGGGCATCGACGGCTGCATCGATATCGCACACGTACTGCCAGTTATCCGCCCCGCCGGCTTGCCAGGCCGCTCGTTCAAAAGAGCACAAATCAACGCCTGTGAGTGCACAGGCTTGCAAGGCATTGGCGCTGATACCTGCAGCAAAGGGGTGCGTTGCATCAATGACATGGCTGATGTCATGTTGTTGCAGCCAGTCCACCATGCCCTCAACGCCTCCAAAGCCACCGATTCGTGTTGGAATGGGTTGCGCTTTCGGCGCTCGCGTCCGTCCGGCATACGAAAACCAGGCATTGATGCCCTGATAAGCCATTGCATGCGCCATTGCATGCGCCATATCACTGGCTTCGGTGGTGCCGCCAAGCAGAAGAACGCTTGTCATGGATAAGCCCTGGTTGACTATTGTTGGTATAGGGGAGGATGGTATATCAGGACTGTCCGCTGCGAGTCGTGATGCTTTGAAGCAGGCAAGCCAGGTTTTTGGTTCGCCACGTCATTTACAACTGGCCGAGGCAGAGGATCGCGGTTGTGTCTGGCCTTTGCCATTTTCCATACAGGCTGTTCTGGAGCAGAGAGGCAGGCCGGTTGTGGTTCTGGCATCTGGCAATCCGTTCTGGAATGGAGTCGGTAGCCTGTTGTCTGCCGCCTTGCCTGACGATGAATGGCAGTCATGCTCGTCTCCGTCAAGCTACTCCCTGGCCGCTGCAAGGCAAGGCTGGGCCATGGAGAGCATCACATGTCTTGGCCTGCATGCAGCGCCCTTTGAGCGTTTGCTACCGGTGCTTTCGCGAGGGGCAAGAATAGTTTGCCTGTTGCGAGATGGGTCTGCACCTGCGCAGCTGGCACGATGGTTGGCAGAGCAAGGATTTGGTCGTTCCAGATTGAGTGTCATGGAAGCCCTCGGCGGGCCGCAGGAGCGTATACGGACGGGGTATGCGGATGAATTCAAGGTGTCCGATATTGGTGCACTGGTACTCGTTGCCATAGAGGTGGACGGCGGGCGTGGATTGCCACGAAGTGCAGGCTTGGCAAACGAGCTGTTCTCCCACGATGGCCAGATAACAAGAAGCGCCGTTCGTGCGTTGACACTGTCAGCGCTAGCGCCACGCTGCGGTGAAATGCTCTGGGATATTGGAACAGGGTCGGGCTCGGTGTCGGTGGAATGGTGTTTGACGGCAGACAGAACACAGGCCATTGCGATGGATGTTCGATCTGACAGATTGCAAAACGCGGAGAAGAACTGCGCCGCATTTGGTCTGCAGCATCGTATCCGCATCATCGCAGCAACAGCCCCCGATGGACTGACTGAATTGCCGCTCCCGGATGCGGTGTTTGTCGGTGGCGGTGCCAGCGAGCACATGCTGGACGCTCTCTGGAAGCTTCTGCCTGAAGGTACACGTCTGGTTGCCAATGCCGTTACTCTGGAAACCGAAATTCTGCTTGCCCAATGGCATGAACGCGTTGGCGGCAGGCTGATACGCATCGATCTGGCCGAGGCTGGTCCACTTGGAGCAGGGCGCGGCTGGCAGTGTGCTCGCCCGATTGTTCAATGGAGTGTCTGCCGGTGAGGGTTGCAGGTCTGGGCTTCAGGCGACAAGTATCACTGGCATCACTACTGGAAGTCATGTCACGTGTTCAGTTCGAGCATGGCAAGCCGGACGCATTGGCCACGTCAGTATCGAAGTCAGATGCAGGACCTCTGCAACTGCTGGCACTGACACTGGGCTTGCCGCTGCTGAGTATCGAACCTGAGCAGCTGGCCCGGCAAGAAACCCATACACAGTCCGCACGGCAACAGGGTTTGTTTGGAACCGGCTCTCTGGCGGAAGCCGCAGCTTTGGCTGCGGCCGGCCCGGAGGCCTGTCTACTACTGACGCGCATTGTGTCTGCTGACGGAATGGCAACAGCGGCATTGGCACTGGCTTCACCATTGAACCAGCAATCCGATAACAGCAACAAGAAAACAACAGGGCATGACTCAGAGAACTCTCAGAAAACCTCTCAGGAAATCACATAGGCTATGACTGTCAATTTCATCGGTGCCGGCCCCGGCGCGGCAGATCTGATTACCGTGCGTGGGCGGGACCTCATCGCAGCCTGTCCAGTTTGTCTGTACGCCGGCTCACTGATTCCCGAAGCACTGTTGCAGTATTGTCCCGAGGGTGCGCACATTGTCAATACAGCATCACTATCGCTGGATGAAATCATGGCTGAGATCAAAAAGGCGCATGAAAACAATCAGGACGTGGCACGGCTGCATTCAGGGGATCTATCTGTCTGGTCAGCAATGGGAGAGCAGATTCGTCGTTTAAAAGCGCTTGGTATCGAATACAAGGTCACGCCGGGTGTGCCCTCATTTGCCGCCGCTGCCGCAGAATTACAAGCCGAGCTGACCTTGCCCGGTGTTGCTCAGTCCGTGGTATTGACGCGCACTCAGGGACGAGCCAGTAGTATGTTGCCTACCGAAACGCTGGACAACTTTGCTGCAACCGGTGCCACGCTTGCTATCCACCTCTCTATTCAGGCCTTGTCAAAGGTGGTGCAACAACTTTTGCCAAGACTAGGGGCTGATTGCCCGATTGTGGTGATATGGCGTGCCAGCTGGCCCGACCAGCGCATCGTTCGAGCAACGCTTGGCACGATAGAGCAAGCGGTTGGTGAGAACTGCCAGCGTACAGCCCTCATATTGGTGGGCAAGGCCCTGGATACCGAGGATTTTTCTGATAGTTGCCTGTACTCCGGCAGCTATGATCGACGTTTTCGACCTGTTGGAACGGCACCCAGATTTCCCACCACGGAGTCTTGATGAGCATGCCTGCAGGAGTACTGATTTCAGCGCCTGGCTCCGGCGTGGGCAAGACAACACTATGTCTGGGCCTGCTTAGAGCGCTGCGCGATCGGGGCTTGGCTGTACAGCCCTTCAAATGCGGGCCTGACTATATCGATCCTGGTTTTCATCGTGTGGCGAGCGGTCATGAATCGATGAATCTGGATAGCTGGAGCATGCCATCCCATACTATCGAGGCGTTGCTCAATACGGTTGAAGGCAAAGACTTTGTTGTGTGTGAAGGTGCCATGGGCTTGTTTGATGGTGCCGCAAATCGGGGTGAAAGTGGCACGGGTTCCGCCGCTGATATTGCCGCAATGACGGGCTGGCCAGTCGTTCTGGTGCTGGATGTTTCTTCGCAGGCACAGTCTGCAGTGGCGGTGGCATTGGGTTTTTCAGCACTGCGTTCAGATGTTCATATCGCAGGCGTTGTGCTTAATCGCGTAGCCAGTTTGAGACACGAAGCATTGATCCGCGATGCCATGCAGCAGGCCGGTGTACGCGTGCTGGGTGTGCTGCCACGCAATGCCGACATCCAGTTGCCCGAACGTCACCTTGGGCTGGAACAGTCGAGGGAGCTGGGTGACAGGGAAGACAGAATGTCGGCGATAGGGAAGTTTGTTGCTGATCATGTGGATCTGGACGCGCTGCTGTCAGTTGCCAGGCCCACGCATCCAGGTAGCGTCACTGCAGACTGGCCGCAGCCTCCCGGACAACGGATCGCGCTGGCAGACGATGCTGCGTTCTCGTTCATGTATCCGCACCTGCGCAACGCATGGCAGGCGGCAGGTGCTGAGTTGATACCTTTTTCTCCGTTGGCCAATGAAGCACCCGATGAGCGCGCCGATGTGTGCTGGCTCCCGGGTGGTTATCCAGAGTTGCATGCAGGAACGCTGGCAGCGGCATCGAAGTTTCGTCAAGGATTGCAAGTTTTTGCCCAGAGTCGACCGGTACATGGTGAATGCGGTGGTTATATGGCGATGGGAGAGGCATTGATTGATGCCAATGGCGATCGACATGAAATGGCGGGTCTTCTGGGGCTGGTCACATCCTTTGAACGTCGTCGTCTACATCTGGGCTATCGGTTTTCCCAACTACTGTCGCCCATGCCTGGTCTTGAATCAGGCAGCTGCTTGCGCGGTCATGAGTTTCACTACAGTTCGATCATCGAGCAGCCAGACGAACCATTGGCACGAGTGCAGGACGCCAGTGGTAAGCAGGTGCCGGAAGCAGGTTCGTGGCGCAACAATGCTAGTGGCAGTTTTTTTCATCTGGTGGCCAAGGCGGTTAAGCTGACATGATTACATTGACTCTGGTAGGGATAGGCACCGGGAATGCAAAGCACTTGACCCTTCAGGCTATAGAGGCGCTCAATCAGAGCGATCTGATCCTGATTCCCCGAAAAGGGCCTGGCAAGGATGACCTGGCCGAACTACGCCTGGTCATCTGCAATCAGGTCCTGCAACCCGATGGTCCCGTGATTCATGAGTTTGTCATGCCAGAGCGCGATCCGGCAATTGCTAACTATGAAACAAGAGTGCAAGCCTGGCACTCGCAGACAGCGTTGGTCTGGAGCCATGGGATTTCTCAACACCTGGGTAATCGTGGTCGCGTGGCATTTCTGGTCTGGGGCGATCCTTCGCTCTACGACAGTACGCTACGTATTGCTGATCGGCTTGCCTCGACAATGGCAACACAGGTAGAGATGATTCCCGGGATCACCTCAATACAGACCCTGACCGCAGGTCATGCCATTAGCCTCAATGAATTGGCTGAACCATTCATTGTAACGACCGGCCGTCGGTTACGCGAGAACGGATGGCCGGAGGCCGTCAGCACGGTTGTGGTCATGCTCGACAAGGGTGGTGCATTTACCTGTATTGATCCGGCAGGCGTTGATATCTGGTGGTCGGCCTATGCCGGTATGCCGCAGGAAATAAAGATAGCGGGCCCACTGCAGTCTGTATCCGAACAGATCGTGCAAACCCGGGCGGTAGCCCGCGAGCGGCACGGCTGGATCATGGATATCTATCTGATGCGACGTAGGTCAGGTACGGCTCTGGCTTGATAAGTCGTTATTGAAGGAGTTTAGGGGTAGTGCATGGGTTTTATGCCGGTTCCCGTTTACACTAGCGTCTCTCCAAAAAAGTCGTGGAAATCAGCCGCTTGAAAGTCAATCGCAACGATCCTTGTCCCTGTGGCAGTGGCAAAAAATACAAAAAGTGCTGCATGCAAACAGCCACAGGCCCGGCGGGACGTGATTTAGTGCGTACTGTTCGGCATTTGCAGACGTTGATTGAAGACTTTGGCAGGCAGCGCTACGGCGATTCGGCAGCGTTGGCTGCATGGGTAGACTTCAGCCGGTGGGGGCGTTCGGCAATTGCTCGCGACGAACAAGCCTATCAACCCGCCTTTGTTGCCTGGCGTCTGTTTGCCTGGTTGCCAGATGATGTGGGTTTGGGCGAACAACGCTTCAAGACTCCGCCATCCGATCAGGCAATTGCCTATGATTACCTGAAAGCACATCGGGACAGTCTGAGCCAGATGGAAAAGGATGTTATAGAAATCGGCACCAAGTCGCCTTATAGTTTCTATTCGATTCTCGCTGTGTTATCAAAAAATCGCCTGCAAGTTCAGGACATATATACCGGACAAATACTGATGGTGGAGGATGTAGCTACTGCGGCTTATTCGCAAGGCGATGTGTTATTTGCTGCGGTGTTGAACATCAATGGCCTATCCGTACTGCTGGGTTGCCTGCCTCAGACTCTTGACTCCAGTGCGCAGGTGAAGATTGAAGGGCATCGGGAGAAGTGGCGTGCCGAAGAGGGGAAGGCTATCGATCACCGCTTGCTCTACTTGCATGACACCGAGCTGCGGCGATTCTATTTCATGCTGCTGGAACAGGCACAACGGGCCCAGCTTCACTAGTGGGTCGATCGGGAAATAAGGTGATACTCAGAGTCTGCGTGCGCCCGTCCGACAAGGCGACCCGACGAAGGCGCACTGGAGTGCGGCGAGGAGGGGCAACGCAGGTGGACGGGCGCACGCAGACTCCCGAAGGGCGAGTTTGTCAGCCGCGCTGCCTGCGTTGTTCCCCCTCGCAGTACTCCAGTACGCCTTCGTGTGAACGCCTTGCCATCACGGCTGACAAACTCGCTGAGTATTACCTTATTTCCCGATCGACCCACTAGCTATAGGACGTGCGTTTCCTGGCGTTATCATGAACGTATACGCTGAAGAGCATGTTATGCCAACTCTTGTACTCGTGAGCGTGGAAGCTGCCATGGGCACTGGAAGTCTGAAGCCTTTATCATGAGTATTGAGTCCGCCCCTGTTCATGCAAACATTACGCTACTTGAAAGCTATGCAATCTTGACATGATTCTTGCCATTGCAAGGGCAGGTGTGGCAATTCATGGTTGCATCGCAGATGATGTGGCAGGTACTCAGATCACGCAAAGCGTGATGAACGGGCTGGAGCTGCCGCGTGATAAAGTGTCGTTCGCTAAAGATTGGAAGGGAAGGAACAGCACTGATTGTCTGTTTCAATTCGATCTTCATGACGAGTAATTGTTTCAACAGGCAGCTATGCTCAAGCCACCTCGGCAATACTCGCACCCCCGGCGAGGACCTTGACGATGCCAATCGGGTTCTGAGCGGGGAAGTGCGGTTGTGAGAGGTGCTGGATGACTGTTCGGTGCCGTGGAAGAAGATGTGATGCCAGTAGATGATGTGAGAGTGGAGTGAATGATAGCCAGGAAGGGCTGAAGCCTGATCGACTTGCCCTTGAGTAAGCTGTAATACTTCGGACACACGGGCAAGTTGAGTATCCAATACAAAGCATAATAATAATGAAACATGGAACTACTTAGCTGTCCGCAATGTGCCCAAGTCGTCTATTTCGATAATGACGTTTGTCTCTCCTGCAATACGCGGTTGGCGTTCGATCCTGGTCCTCTGGCTATGGTCAAGGCTGATGTTGATGCGGTTATGTGCAAGAACGCATCGAATCATAGTGTTTGCAACTGGACAGCGTTGCCAGACAGCTCGTTTTGCCTGGCCTGCAATGCGAACAAGACGATTCCAGATCTGTCCGCACATGGAAACCTGTCGCGCTGGCGTGCCATGGAACAGGCAAAGCGTCGGCTCTATTATTCGTTGCGTGAACTTGGCCTGGTTGAGGTCAGTGCACAACCTTTTCCTGAGCGTGCACCGCCTCTGCGGTTCCAGTTTCTGGGTGCAACCGCGAACAGACCGGTCACAACGGGTCATGAGGATGGTCTCATCACCATTGATATTGCCGAGGCGGAGGACGCCGAGCGAGAACGCAGACGTGATGCGCTGGGTGAAGATTACCGGACCCCATTGGGTCACCTTCGGCACGAAACCGGACATTACTTCTGGTTATTGCTGGTCGACAGCGTCAATCAACATGATGGATTCCGGGCGATATTCGGTGATGAACGGCAGGACTACTCCAAGGCGCTGAAGCACCATTATGAGAAGGGTCCGCGTGCCGACCGGCAGGACTGCTATATAACGGCCTACGCGTCAGCGCATCCGCACGAAGACTGGGCAGAAACGTTTGCTCATTATCTACACATCTACGACACCATGATGACGGCACAGGAAATCGGATTCATTCCCTTGGTAGAGCTGGATGGTCAGACACTGGTTGAGATGTGGATTCCGTTGAGCGTTCGATTGAATCTTCTTAATCGAAGTATGGGGGTCCGGGATCTTTACCCGTTTGTGCTGACAAAGCCGGTACGTGACAAACTGATTTACGTTCACGAGGCCATACAACGCTCGAGATAGGGCGCTGTTTGACAGTACCTCAGTCGGCATCACGCAAGAGCAGGAAGGCACTAAGCCAGCGAGACTGTTTGATTGTTTTGACCAGCCTGGTCTTGACGTTGAGTCACCTACAATCGGGTATTCAGGCCAAGTTGCTTGCGAGTGAGAATGAACCAGTCACCGCCTTGCTTTTTCTTTGTATTGCCGTTGTCTCGAACAAACAATACGCCCGAGTCCGGAGAGGGATCAAGATCCATGAGTGCCAGTCCCTCGACACGCTTCAGCATTTCTTCTTGCTCACCAAGTTCTATTCGAATAGCTGGCTCTTGACCCGCTGCCGGTAATCGCCAGAGCTTGTAGGAATCATCCTTGTGATTCTCACGGCGGCTAATCAGTAGCAGTTGATCGCTCTGGTCATCATAGGTCATGGCGCGCAATCCGCCTTTATCAAGATCGACCGACCATAGTGTCTTGTCCAGTTCTGGTTGAGCATCATCATTAAAGTAGGCGGCGGGATTTTTCAGACGAATGATGATTGCGTTACCATTCAATACCGGAGTGCGAAAACCGATCAAGAGCACGTCACGACTGCGATCGTATGCCAGCGCTTCGATATTCATGGAAGCTGCCTTTTTTTTGCTTTTTCCTTCAGTATCAGTCGCCAGTTGCGGGTAACTCTTCAGCAAGTCCCGTCGTAAGGTCAGTTTCGTGGAAACGTTGTGCATTCGTCCGTCGCGGATGGAGAATCGCAGCAGCTTCTGTCGCTCGCTACTCCAGTACGGTGTTGAATCATCGTGTGAACTAATGATATAGAGCTGTTGCAGTTGATCATGCGCAGCGCCTTCAAGGTCGTCAAGTACACCAACGGATAGTCGCTCAGTCAGGCTCGAGGGCAGCTCTAGTCGGGTCTCGTCTTTGAGCGCAACTGCATTGCCTGTCAAGACCTCAGCTGTTACCAGGCGTAGTGCTTGAGCCGGCTCGTCTTCAACGATCAGGAAACGACCGTTGGGTAAAGGAGCAATGCCAGAGGGCTCGTAGAGCGTTGTGAAGCTGCCATCGAGCTTCATTGACAGATTGTTTGTGGATGGATCAATCAATTTTTCCTGATCAATCTGCGGAGTGCTTGCCCGGCCAGTGCTGCCCGCCGAAACCATGATGATAGCCAGAATAAAAGCAGGAACAGTCCGTGGTTCTGGTTTGCGAGAATGGTTTACAGGAGTGGTAAGTGATTTGTCCATTTCATGCTCTCGATAATCAGAAGTGACATAACTGACAAGATTATTCCACCAATGAATACTGTATACGAGTAATGCAACTTGCGGTATTTTCTGTCCGCGGTTGAACCCAGTTCATGAACATGAGAGATCATGTTTTTGTAAACCCGATCATCGTCTGCCAACATGTATGACATCGCTTCAACGTATTGCTTTTCACTCAGATCCGAAAATTCTTCGAAAGCAAGCAAATGAGCTTTGTTCTCTTTGAAATCCTTCGGCGTAAATTTCTTGCGGCTGACATCGGGCCGCGCTGCCAGCACTGCAAAGACAGTCGCCATGGCACTGCTCAACAGAAATAGCGTGATCGGAATGGCAAACCAGATGTCGACGCCAATGAAATGTGTTCCTGAAATAATGAGCATGGATATCAGCAACCCGTTAAGCGAAATCATGATATTCGCTTTAACTGCAGCCAGAGAGAGCATATCCAACTGAGCTCGGTATGCATTGCGAAGTAACGTATCTATGCCCCGACGAGCGAGTATTTTGTTCTTTTTCCTGGGCTTGTTCTCTTTTTTCGCCACGTTTTTCTTTTTTGATCTTTTCGGCGTCCCGGTCATGTCTGATTTTTCGGAATTGCCGGGTTTTCTGAGCGGCCCTCTGCCGACGAGATCGCCCTGGATAACACTGGGAAGCAGAACCGGTGAATCCTTGCGCAGTTCGAAAACAAGAGGGTCGGTAATGTTAGATGTATCATGCGCGGCAGAGGAACCGTCCGCATTGAGAGGCAGCACATCGAGGCCATTGACTGAATCGCTGAATCTTGCGGTCTCACTGAAATTCGACATTCTGGTTCTATTCCTCCGTCAAGGATGTGAATTTTCACCATTTTCGACCAATGCTCATAGAAACCTGTCCAAGCTCATGGCTACTATTGGGCAAATTCAATATGGTATGGGATTCACTGGGCCCAGGTATGTAAAAGAGGCCCACGTTCCATGCCAGAGTCATGAGTTTTTATTCATAGTCATTATGAACATGAATATGTTCACTGCTGAGTTCATGTCTCGTCAAGGCGTTTCAACTTCGGTTTTGGCAAGCATTTGATCTACCAGTGCCTGCGCCAGATCGTTGATCCTGAAAGGTGTTTTGCAAAAACACGATACCTTCATCGATGTTCCCATTATGAATTATGGAGCTCTCCGTAAAACCGGACATGAAAATGGTTTTTACGTTTGGCAGTCTAGCCGCAAGTTTCTCCGTCAGACGCCGCCCATCGGTATTACCCGGAAAGATGATATCGAACAGAATCATATCTACTCTTTTGACGTGCTTGATCAACTCCAGCGATGATGGCTCATCGAAGGCACAATAATCCAGGCTAGGGATTCCACCTGATTGGCGATCACCTGCCGTAATTGCTCGTTATCCTCGATGCATGAAAACATGCAGGCCTGCGAGTTGTGTGCGATGATCGATAGGCACCTTGGCTGGCATCTGGGCGACGTCTTGCTTCACCCAGGGCAGGTAGAGCCTGATAGTGGTGCCATGGCGCTCTTCTGAACAGATCTTTAAATGCCCCTTGGATTGCTTGGCGAAACCGAAGGCCATGGACAGACCCAGACCGGTACCCTGACCGATGGCTTTGGTGGTGAAGAATGGCTCAATACATTGTTTGATGACATCCTCGCTCATGCCGTGCCCAGAGTCGGTGACTGATATGCAGACATAATTGCCGGGTGCCACTTCCATGTTGGCACGCGCATAGTTTGTATCCAGCCTTGCATTACTGCATTCGATGATCAATGAGCCTCCATCGGGCATGGCATCGCGTGCATTCACCACCAGGTTGAGCAGCACCGCTTCCAGCTGAGCCTGGTCGGTGATGGCTCTCCACAGCCCGGCATCGCTTATTATTTCCAGATCGATGGATTCCCCGACAGAGGTTCGTATCAGCAGGGTTGAGTCTCTGACAAGTTTGCCTACATCCAGAACGACCGGCATCATCGGTTGTTTGCGAGCGAAAGACAAAAGCTGCTGCGTCAGCCTTGCACCTCGTTGGACTGCATCGAGCGCGGTATTGTTATGGGAGATAACCACCGGGTTATCGGTGCTGGCGATAGAAAACTCCAGATTGCCGGATATCACTGTCAAAATAGAAGTGGTTTTACTAGCTCTTTCAATACGGTTAGAACGGTAGGTGATAGACGCTTCGTTCTGGATCGTCGTTCAGTAGCCCGCTTGATCATCAACGGTGTGGAGTTCCAGAAAAACTTATGGATCTGGAGCAACTCCAGTTCAATAATGGAAGCTAGTAGTGAGACGAATTGGTTTCTCCTTCGAACTGGCGACGGATCTTCAGGGAATAGTCAGTGGCAGAAGGAGCTTCAAGTAGCAAACGTGCTGGAGACTACCGTGGGTCGATCACATTAACGGTAAAACCAAGACATTAAGGCTGGTGAATGTTAGTAGTCTACGAGTTTCAGTTGACTTGGCGGCCGACTCGCAACACGACAGCGTCAAACAGAACTATTCAGAGTGTTATGGTGAAAAATCACGTAAATTCGTGATCTTCAATTGCTGTTGGCCCTGTCTCAGCGTAATAGTTGATGATTGCTAGTAGCAGCATTTTTTGGAAAACAGGGGACTGCTAAACGAAGCTGTCACACTATATCGAGGGTGTTTTCTGGAGGGATGCACTGGCAATCTTCGGTGTCACTCATGATCTGGCAGATTTTATCTTTGTTGTATGAATCAGGTTTTTGCAATCACTATTGCCGGTCTCGCTCAGTACCTTGCGCCGCTCCGCCGTCTGCGTGTTCGCCGACGGACGAGTCGCCGAGAAGCAGGAAGAATCGAAAAAGCCTCAGGGGTTTGCTGTTGAAATTGTCCCCTAAGTAAAGAGGCCTGCGACAATGGCTCAAACTTGACAATAATGCGGTTAAAACTCTATGGTTAAGCAGTAAGTCGTAACCATTCAATTGGCCTTTCAGGAGAATTAGTATGGCTAACAATCCAGTAGCTTGGTTCGAGATCTATGTTAACGATATGCCAAGAGCCAGCAAGTTTTACAGCACCGTATTGGCTGTGGAGTTTGAGCCGTTGGGGGATCCCAATGATGCCTCCATAGAAATGATGGCTTTCCCATCCAACATGGAGCAGTACGGTGCTGCTGGTGCGTTGGTCAAGATGGATGGTTTTGATGCCGGTGGCAACGGTACATTGGTGTATTTTGGCTGTGACGACTGCGCTGTTGAAGAATCGCGCATCGCTTCAGCAGGTGGCACTGTCGTGAAGCCCAAAATGTCCATTGGCGATTACGGCTTCATATCATTAGCATCAGACACTGAAGGCAATATGTTTGGCTTGCACTCCATGGCATAACAGGGCTATGAGCTGGCCAGGATATTGTTGTCGAACAGCAGCATAGGTGATTCATCGTGTTCAAGCTGTTACACCAAGAGGCAGTCAGGACAAACGTGAAGATTTGCGCCGCAACTCTATAGATGCTCATTTATGACACAGCTGGATTTTATATAGTTTGGCTGAAATAGCTATTATATCTCCAAGCTTGCATTATATTGTCGTAATTAGAGAAATACTGGCTGGTTTTGTTCTCACTGATTTGCAACGTATTGGAGAGGCTACTGCGCGCACTTGTCTGTTGAGTAGCCATCAGAAACCCCCATCAGAATGACTTCCTAAAGCTCCAGTTATTGGGGGGTATACGTATTCTCACACCTGAATCGCATCATTCACGGACAGTGAAAGACGTAGTGGTCTTCCGAACGCAGACGTTGGTCAACATAGACATGACCACAAAGCTCATCTGTCGCTCGGGGACCACTGGGTGACGGACACTAAGCTAGACAGTAGCTTGCCGATGATTTGAGATCACGCAGCATAGATCCTGAATGAAGACTCCCTCACAGGGCACCTGCATTAAAGGCCTGTGCAGGTATTTATGCGGCTTTAGGGTTCGTGAAATAATTAGCTATACATTTCACGAGCCTTTAGTCTTAAGGAAAAGCGTCGATCGCTACTACCCGGCGTATAAATGGAGCCATTCCAGCCGGTCCAGAATTTCGATCTTTCAGATGAATACAGATATCTGGTCGACGCGATGCAATGATTCCGATTAAATCACCTCGGATGTTGTCATCCAGACCCGCTCCAATAATGACGCTACGGATATTCGGCTCGGCTTCAAATTGCCGTATTACTTCCTCGCGATCATGGGCGCCGAGCCATTCTATTGACAAATCGTCCAGCTGACTCGCAACATCATCTACTACGCTGGATAGTGACCAGTGATCAGCCAGATGCGTGACTCTGTTCAGCCTTCTCAGGCGCTAGCCCCTTAGTCGTGCGCTGCCGTGCCACCCGCATTTGCAGCAAAATCACCAGAAACAGGAAGCTGCCTCGAATGACCTGTTGCCAGTAGGCACTCAGTGAAATGGTGCCGCGACCATTTTCAAAGTTCAGGATGTTGAACACCAGGCCCAACAACAGTGCACCAATCACCGTTGCCGTGACTGACCCTAATCCGCCTGTGAGCAGCGTACCGCCCACTACCACCGAGGCAATGGCGGACAGTTCCCAGCCTACACCCTCCAGCGGTTGCCCGGCACCAAAGCCGGATGCGAGGAAGACACCGGCCAAACCGGCGCAGCCACCGCTGAACATATAGGCGAACGCCTTGGCTCGCCCAACTTCCAGACCCATCAAGGAGGATGCTTCCTCACCGCCGCCAACGGCTAGCAGGGTGCGGCCAAGGGAAGTACGCTCCAGTATGATCCACGCAATGATCGCAACGATCAGCACAATGAGAATGCTCCACGGCACGAGATCAAAAGCCTTCTCCATACCCAGTTTCGTGAAGTTGCTGCCCCAGTCCACCGCGATGGTCTCGGCACCACTGAGTACCAGAGAGCCACCTTTGGCGCCGAGCAATGTGGCCAGCGTGGCGATGAAGGGCGGTACCCGCAGCACCAGAATGATGAACGCGTTCAGCGCCCCGAAGGCCATCCCGGCAAGGATGCCGGCAGGTAGAGCAACCTGCAAGCCATAGGGGCTGAGGTAGGCTGCGCAGACTGAACTGAAGGCTGCCACCGAGCCCACTGACAGATCGATGCCTCCGGTAATGATGACCAGGCACATGCCGATGGAAATCAGGATGAACATGGCGTTGTAGTTAAGAAATGAGGCGATGTTGTAGGCGCCGCCAAAATTCTCATAGCGCAGCAGTCCGAAAACAATCAGGCAGATCAGCGCGATGAACACACCAATCGTCTGGCCACTACCTCGCAACAAGGGGCGTAGGTCGAACGCATCTTCAGTTGTGGAGTTCATTCGCGTCGTCCCTGTTGTAGCGCTACCGCGGCGACAATGATGCCAGCCTTGGCAATCAAGGCCACTTCATCCTCGATACCATTGGCCAGTAAGGTGTACTTCACCAGCTGGATGATAACGGCACCCAATAGAGCACCGAATACCGGCGCACGTCCACCTTGCAACAAGGCACCACCGACCACGGCAGCGGCGATGGCGTCAAGCTCCATGAGGTTGCCATTGCGTGCAGCATCGGAGGCCGAGTTGATGGCCACGACTACCAGCCCGGCAATACCGGACAGGAAGGCGCAGATGATATAGACGCCGATCTTGACGCGTCGTACCGGCACACCAGACAGTTCGGCGGCGCGTTCATTGCCTCCCACTGCCAGCAGGTGACGCCCGTGGATGGTTCGTGTCACAAGCCAGAATGCAACTGCGGCTATGGCCACAGCCAGCCACCCCTGAAATGGCAAACCGAACACGCGGCCCGTGCCCAGATAACTGAAGGCGGGGTTGCTGAAGGTTTGCAGATTACCGTTGGTCAGCACCTGCGCAATACCACGGCCGGAAATGAACAGGATCAAGGTGGCAATAATCGGCTGCACTCGCAGCACACTGATCATGATGCCGTTGAACAAACCACAGGCCATGGCGGCCACCAGCGGTAATGCAATGGCGAGCATCAATCCGATGACCGGATTGGCCATGCCGAAAGCCGAACCAAAGATCAGGGGGGCAAGTGCCCCGGAGAGCGCCATCACGGCACCCACGGACAAATCGATTCCTCCGGTTGCAATGACCAGAGTCATGCCCACAGCCACGATTGCAATGGTTGCAACCTGGCTGATATTGACGAACAAGGTCTGCCACTGCAGAAAATTTGGTGTTATCAGTACATTGACCAGCAGCAGCACCGCCAATGCAACCAAAGTGCCGTAGCGGCCCAGCAGGCTTCGCCAGGCAACGCCTTTGGCAGAGTCTTTACTCTCGGCAGGGGATGCAGCGCTCGTATTCATGACACACCCTGCTGAACATTGGAATCGGGGGCCCGGGCAATGGCGCTGATCAGTCCTTCCTCGGTAATACCGGGATTACTCATGCGACTGACTGACACGCCGTCCTGCATCACAACGATGTGATCCGCTCCTTCAACCAGTTCTTCAAACTCCGATGAAATCAACAAAACCCCCACACCTTCTTCCACATGTTTACGAATAATTGCCTGGATTTCGAACTTCGCACCAACATCAACCCCGCGGGTCGGCTCATCGAGAATCAGCAGTTTCGGATGAATGGCCAGCCAGCGTGCCAGCAGTACCTTCTGTTGATTGCCGCCAGACAATTCGCGAATGGGTTGATCCATGTCATTGAGCTTGATACCCAGAGATTTTATGAAATCCTCAACCAGCTCGCGTTCGCGGGCACGATCGATTCGGCCGTGCCGGGTCAATGCCGGCAGCAGAGCCAGTGTCAGATTCTCGCGAACTGACATATCCGGGATGATGCCTTCAGCCTTGCGATCCTCGGTCAGAAACCCGATGCCGCTGGCAATGGCGGCCGCGGGTGTGGAAGGTGGCGCACTATTTCCGGCGAATTCGAGCGTACCTGCGCTCAGACTGTCAGCGCCGAATATCGCACGCGCCGCCTCGGTGCGCCCCGAACCCAACAGTCCGCCAAGCCCGACAATCTCGCCAGAGCGTACCGACAGATCCAGTGAACGCAGGCGGCGATTGGTGGCCACACCTTTTGCTTCGAAAACCAGCTCACCAGCCTTGTTCGTGCCACCGCCCAGTTCTGTCATACCAGCTGCCTGAATCTCGCTGACATCCCGCCCGAGCATCTCGGCAATCAGCGAAGTCTTGTCGGTGTCAGCAATCGCATGATCTGCAATCGTGGCACCATCTCGCATGATGGTCACCCGGTCGCACACGGTAAACAGTTCATCGAGAAAGTGGGATACGTAGAGTACCGAGGTACCCGCTGCTCGCAGGCGATTGACCACAGAGAACAGAACGGCGACCTCCCTTTCATCCAGTGAAGAGGTCGGTTCATCCATGATCACCAGCTGCGCTTCGAGCGATACAGCGCGGGCAATGGCAACCAGTTGCTGAATGGCGGTGGAATACTCTCCCAGCGGCGCATGTACATCCACGTCTATACCAAAGTCGGTCAGGATCTTGCGCGTCTTCGCATGTGCAGCACGCCAATTGATTAGTCCAAGGCGGGTGCGAGGCTCATAACCCAGAACGACATTCTCTGTGACGCTTCTGAGCGGCACCAGTGTCAGCTCCTGATAGATCGTGGAAATACCCGCGGCCTGAGCCTCGCGCGGGGATGCCACGTGCAGTGGCCGCCCTGCAAATTCAACCTCGCCGGCGTCACGGGTATAGACGCCGGTGAGTATCTTGATCAGTGTGGACTTGCCAGCCCCGTTCTGACCGATCAGGCCGTGTACTTCACCCGGCCCGACAGTGAGCGATGCACCGTCCAGTGCCACCGCGCCGGCGAAGGACTTGGCGATCCCCTGCATCGCCAATAATGGTGCATCACTCATGTCGATCAGTACGCTTCGTCGATATGGTCAGCAGCGTTTTCTGCTGTAAAGATGCGATCCTGAACCTGAACCCAAGGCTCGATATCTTCACCGGCGATGTAGCGTTCCATGACATTACAGGCCACCGGACCAAAGAACGGGGAGGACTCGACCGTCACACCCATCTTGCCGTCGATGATGGCCTGCAGTGCATCTCGTGTGCCGTCGATGGAGACAACCATGACGTCCTCTCCCGGATTGCGTCCGGCCAGCGTCAGAGCCTGGATGGCACCGATGGCCATTTCATCGTTGTGCGCGTATACGATGTTCACATCAGGATGCGCCTGCAGCAGTGTTTCCATGACCTGTCGTCCAAGATCACGCGCAAAATCACCAGACTGTGAGGCCACGATGGTCATGTTGTCGTGCTGTGCCATCACATCATCAAAGCCCTTGCGGCGATCGTTTGCCGGTGATGAACCGGTGGTGCCTTCCAACTCGACAATGACACCCTTGTCTCCCTTGAAATTCTCCAGTGTCCACTCGGCAACCCGGCGCCCCTGATCAATGAAGTCAGAGCCGAGAAACGCGACATAGTCGCGACCGGCTTGTGCAACGGCTGGATCAACCGAACGATCAACCAGGAAAGTGGGAATACCTGCCGCCTTGGCTTTCATGACGGCAGGAATCAGAGGTTTTTCTTCCCGTGGAGGCAGAAACAGGATGTCGATGCCCTGAGCAATCATGGAATCCACATCGGCTACCTGTTTGGCGGCGGAACCTGCAGCATCGGTGGCAATCAGATCCCAGTTGCAGCTCTCGGCCGTATCCATGAACGACTTGGTCTCGGCGATACGCCATGGGTTGTTGCTTTCCATCTGCGAGAAGCCAACCTTGTAGCGATCTTTCTTTTCAAGTTTGGGCAAATCCTGTGCGCTTGCCGCACCGGCGGCTACCGCCAGCGCGAGACTGACTGCGGTGAGTGCCTGCGTAAGTCCAGTGTTTTTCATCATATGCCTCTTCAGTTCCGTGGGGTTTATTGAGCCGCGCAAGGATCTTCGCCCCGTCTCGCGACTTCGGTGATGTATCGGGATCACACCGGCTTGTCGGGCTGGAAAGTCGAATTTCCTCACTCGATTCGGCAAAACGTCTTGCCTGTTTGGTATGACCATAGTTAGAATGCTAGTCTCATTGGGTCGAACGTGTCAACACCCAATAAAGTCGATTTTCGTCGCTACCAACACATTCCACCGGGAGAGCCTGCATGAGCGAGACATTCGATCACATCGTCATCGGGGGTGGCTCCTCGGGCTGCGTGGCTGCGGCGGGGCTGGTCAAGTCAGGTGCCAGGGTGCTTGTGCTGGAAGCCGGCCATTCGAACCGTCACCCCTTGCTGGACATGCCTCCAGGCATATTCAAGATGATCAACGGCTCGCGCTTCATGCGCTATCACCGCACAGTGCCGCAGGCGCACCTGGATGGTCGAGTGCACGATATTCCACAAGGCAACGTGCTCGGCGGCGGCTCCTCGGTCAACGCGCAGGTTTATATGCGGGGACGCCCATCGGACTACGATGAATGGGAAGAATTGCTGCGGGGCAACAACGACGCCATCGGCTGGAGTTGGAAGGATGTACTCCCGCACTTCAGGTCCATGGAAGGCAATGAACGATTGCATGATGAACGTCATGGGACAGAAGGGCCTCTTCTGGTTTCGGACCCGGGGCACATCAACGAGGTATCCCGCTGGTTCGTGCAGGCAGTACAGGCTATGGGGGAACCGTTCAATACAGATTTCAATGGAGCCTCGCAACGTGGCGTCGGCTTCTATCAATTCATGAATCGTGCGGGCCGCCGCTGCTCGGCGGCCTACTCACACCTGTCACCACTGGAGAACAATCCTGACTTGAGCGTACGCCTGCACTGCGAAGTGCAGCGCATCGTTATGCAGGGCAACCGTGCACGTGCGGTTGAGTACCGTGACAAAGCAGGTCGTCTGCACACGGTCCATACCGACGGTGAAATCATACTGGCGGCAGGTTCTTTGATCACCCCCAAACTGCTGATGCTGTCAGGCATCGGTCCTGCCGCGCACTTGGCCGAGCACGGTATTGATTGCAGCGTTGAGCTTCGGGGTGTTGGTCAGAACCTGATCGATCATCCCGAAGTTCCGATGAGCGCACTGGCTAATGGTCCTTACGGATACTACAAGCAGGGGGAGGGTTGGCGCATGCTCAAGAACGGCTTGCAGTTCAAGCTGTTCGGCTCTGGGCCCATCACCACAGCAGGTGTTGAAGCAGGCGCCTTCATCAATCCGATCGATCGTAATGCGACACCCACCATCCAGGCATTCTGCCCACCCATCGTGTATCTCGACCGTGATGCACTGGGCGAAGTAGAAAATGGTTATGGTCTGACCATAACAACAGTCGTTGTCAAACCCAAGTCACGAGGCGAGGTTCGACTGGCTTCCGCGGACCCATCCGCCATGCCGCTCGTCTCGCCAAACTTGCTGCAGCATGAGGACGATATGCGGACCATGATTGCCGGGCAACGCTTCTTTCTGGAAGCCCTGCGCCAATCCCCTCTGGCAAACCGGATCGATCGCATCGCCGTACCACCCGATGGTCGAGATGATGACGAGACGCTGCGCAATCATTGCAAGCGCTTCGTCAAGACGAACTATCACCCCAGCGGCACTGCCCGAATGGGACGTGATGGAGATCGTGATGCTGTGCTGGATTCGCGTCTGCGTGTGCGCGGCGTGGAAGGCTTGCGTGTCTGCGATCTGTCGGCCATGCCCAACATCAACGCCGGTAACACCAATGCGCCAGCGATGATGCTCGGGGATCGCTGTGCCGATCTTGTCAGCGGCAAGCTATAGCAAACGAGTGCTGTCTCTGCCTCCACGTGAAATGCTGACTCAAAGGCATACGAGGAATAATCATGATTGATCCGGTCACAGCGGCAATACCTGACAACTATACGGCCCCAGCCCTGGTTACCTGGGACGCGCTGACACTATCTAACGCCATACATGACAGGGATGTCTCCTGTCGAGAGGTGATGAATACGTATCTTGATCATTTGAATTCTCCTCTCCCTGAAGAGAAGAGGATTCTTTTCCTCTTCGCTCATTCGTAGGCTCCTTCTGCAAGGCTCTGAATTCCCAGAGCGGCAATGTTGCGGGCCGCGTTTATATCGCGATCGTGCGAGCTTCCACACTCGACACAGCTCCATTGCCCCTGCGCGGGCCGCTTATTACGAGATCTTTCAGACCTTTCGGACCGCTGAGTGCACCGCACACAGAACAGGCTCCCTGAAAGGCTCGTGTGGAATATGCCTCGTTCACTTCTTGGTAGATAACCCCTGCGCTAGCGCATTTATATTCCAGGGCTCTCTTGAGGCTAGACCAACCAGCATCCAGTGCTGACTTGGCCATCGTAGTCTTTACCATCGCTTTGGATGAGACGTTTCCGACAAACACCGCCGCACTCTTTTCTACAATCCGTGTAGAAAACTGATGGATTCCATCGCTGCGGCGGTTTCTTATTCTGGCGTGTATCTTCTTTGTCTGACGCTTCTTTCTTGCCCGCTGGGCCGTGGCCAACGCTTTCTCATCCGCTCGATACCAGCGCCCATGCAATACATCTGCCTCACTGGTGGTCGCAGCATCCTTGCACCCCAAGTCAATACCCATGGCGATCTTGCCCGTTGACTTCCCCAGTTTGCGCTTTCTGAACTGGATTCTTGCCTGAACGTAGGAGCCTGCTACTTTCTGCACCGTATGGCTATGCAAACCCAGCTCTTTACTGGCGCCAGTGGTGTATGAGTGAAGATCGAAGACCGAAAGAAAACGGCCCAGTTCGCGAATACTGCGCTCTGACAGCTCGTTGATGTAATTCCAGACGTAATTGACGGCTCGTGCCTGACGGGAAAGCTCAGCGGCATGTTTGTCCTTGACACGCAGTCTCAGCGTGCGCAGTTGTTTCTGATTGGAAGATGCCTGATCCATGCTTCTATCTTAACCGCGTTACACAGGCTAATTCCGTTTTGACGAACGCGATGCACAGCTGGCACGCGGTGAATCACTTGGCTGGCTGCATGGCATACCGCAGGCCATCAAGGACCTTGCAGCAACCTCGGGCCTGAGAACGACGCTGGGTTCTCCGCACTTTGCCAATCAGATACCAGAGTCTGACGGTATTGTCGTTGCACGCATGAAACGCGACGGAGCTATTGTTATCGGCAAAACCAACGTGCCTGAATTTGGTCTCGGCTCACACAGCTACAATACAATCTTTGGTGTCACGCGCAATGCGTATGACAACAGTCGCAGTGCAGGTGGTTCCAGTGGTGGAGCCGCTTCTGCTCTTGCCATGCGTATGCTACCAGTAGCCGATGGCAGCGACATGATGGGTTCATTACGCAATCCGGCAGCCTACAACAACATTCTCGTCTGCTTGCAACACAATCGGGAGCGGATCTTCGTGCACCACTATCCATTAACGAGGATCCCTGCCTGTTTGCAGGCAGTCTGGATCGTGATGTCAAGGGTATGCGAATTGCCTGGGCCGGCAACTGGAACGGATACTTATCTATGGAGGAGGGCATTCTTCCGCTTTGCGAGCGCGCGCTTGATACGTTCACTGCGCTCGGTTGCGAGGTCGATGCCAAGGTACCCGATTTCGACCCCACACAACTGTGGCAGTGCTGGCTAACCTTGCGTCACTGGGGAATCGCCGGATCGCTGGGAGCGCTTTACAGCGATCCTGCCAAGCGCGATGGTCTCAAGCCGGAAGCACGCTGGGAGGTCGAAGGTGGATTGGCCTTGTCGGCAATGGATGTACACAAAGCCAATGTCATCCGTAGTGCCTGGTATGAGTATCTGCGAACGATGTTCGAACACTACGATTATCTGGCGTTGCCCACAGCCCAGGTATTCCCTTTTGCGGCAGAGCTGGACTGGCCGACGGACATCGCGGGCCGATCCATGGACACTTATCATCGGTGGATGGAAGTTGTGATTCCTGGCTTGCTCTCCGGGTGTCCTGTGATCAGCGTGCCGGCAGGTTTCAATGATATTGGTTTGCCCATGGGTATCCAGTTGATCGGACGCCATCAGGCGGATCTTGAAGTACTTCAGATTGCCCGTGCCTACGAACAGGCTTCCGGTGACATACTCAAACGATTACCCCCTT
Organism: Granulosicoccus antarcticus IMCC3135; assembly: GCF_002215215.1. Classification (NCBI taxonomy): domain Bacteria; kingdom Pseudomonadati; phylum Pseudomonadota; class Gammaproteobacteria; order Chromatiales; family Granulosicoccaceae; genus Granulosicoccus; species Granulosicoccus antarcticus. Next base: position 2,053,007 of record NZ_CP018632.1, read on the forward strand.
CGCTGATAGGTACGCCTCTGCGAAGATGATGCTTGTGCTAACAGGTATCAGGCCGAAGCATTCACTAAAAGGTCGTATTATATATACCGATTGAAAGCACTGTAATTCAAAGGAAACGTTACACACCGGCCCTTGAATCCAAAGCTGAGACATATTGGCCAGGCATTATAATCTGAGAAGGAGCGACACATTTTTCAGATTCAGGAGCGTGGCCTATTGGTGGACGTTGATCATGCTACTAAAATGGTGGGAGGGAGAGAGTGTCGATGAATAGATTGGTTCGTGTCAAAAACGCGTTGATTTCAACGGTAATGGCAGCAGTGGTGATGAGCTCGGGCATGAGCTTTGCTCAGGAACGTTACATTATCTCAGTTGTGCCACAACTACCACAGGCGGTTCTTCATGACGACTGGCAACCTTTGCTCGAATATTTAAATGACAAGCTTGGTGTCGAAATAGAGTTGTCTTTGCAAGATAGCATCCCACTGTTCGAGATTGATTTTCTCGAGGCAAATCCAGATTTCGTTTTTCTGAACCCCTACCATGAAGTCATGGCGCACAAGGCACATGGTTATGAGCCGATACTGAGTGACAGCTCTCGGCAACTCAAGGGTATTCTGGTTGTGCCTGTAGCGAGCGAAATTGAATCTGTTGCAGATCTGGATGGCGCGACCATTGCTTTTCCTGCGCCAAATGCCTTTGGTGCATCCCTTTACATGCGTGCGCTGCTTGCCAACGAAATTGGCATCGATATAACGGCCTCTTATGTCGGGACCCATGCAAATTCCTATCGACACGCCTTGTTAGGTGAAGCGGCCGCAGGTGGAGGGGTAAACAATACCCTACTTAAAGAAGCGGAGGGCTTTCAAGCCGCGCTGCGTGTGATCTACGAAACCCCGGGTGTTACACCACATCCACTGGCCGTTCATCCGAGAGTTCCCGCAGAGATCCGAGATGGAGTAGTCGATGCTGTGCTCGAGCTGAGGGAGACTGAAGCTGGTCGTGAAATGCTCAAGGCCGTTCAACTGGCAGAACCTATGCGGGTTACTTACAAAGACCATTATCAGATTCTTGAGGACCTTCAGTTAGAAAATTTTGTTGTGGTGGCCGATTGAGAAAATTGTATACACATAGACAGGTTCATGTGATTGGAACAGGCGCATTGCCCGATGCTTGAAACAACACAGATAAAAAAATATCTGCACTTCATGTTGCCTGGAAATTTCCGTTCTCAGGTCGGGCTGTTGATGCTGCTGCTAACCACGATCGCTTTTGCCCTGTATGCACTGAATACCAGCCGTCAGCAGAGTAGATTCATCGTCGACTCCATTACCAGTACAGCCATTGCGCTGTCTCAGAACCTGGCATTTGATTGCGCTAACCTTCTCATGGTTAAAGACTATGCATCGTTGGAAGTTCTGCTCAGACAATATGCAAAACTACCCAATGTCACAGGCTTGAATGTTGTCAATGCCAAAGGTAAGTCTATCAGCAAACTAAGCGTTACCGATGGGCAGGTCGTTGCGAATTACGATCACCGGTTCGAAGAGCAATTGTGGATAGAGCAATATTCTGAACTAACCAACGATGATCACAGTCTGTCAGTGTGGGAACCCATTGTTGTTGGCCGTGAACCAATTGGTGTCGTTGAGCTCAATTTCAGTCTTGAACAAGCGTTCCAGGAGCGCCGTCGTTTGCTGCTCAGCACGCTTGGTTTTGGTTTTTTGACTACGCTGGCTGTGCTGTTGTTCATGTTTCTGTACTTTCGAAAACCGCTTAAAGCGATTCAGGATGCCAGTGAATTTGCGTCTACGCTGGATACACGGCGTGGTGAAAAGATCGAAGTGATGGGCTTTGCGCGAGAGTTCAAGCAACTTGGGCAAGCGCTGAATCTGGTGTCGCAAAAGCTACTGGAACAAGAACAACAAGTGCAAGCCAGTAGTGCTGAAGCAAAAAAACTCGCAATGGTAGCGAGTAAGACCAATAATGCTGTGATCATCACCAATGCTAAAGAGGAAATTGAATGGGTGAACGCTGGTTTCGAGAAAATGACGGGGTATAGCTCAGGCGAAATCATTGGCAAGCGCCCCGCTAGTTTCTTGCAAGGGCCTGACACGGATCCGGACATTCGACATCAAATGCGCGAACGCCTCTCTGCGCAAGAGAGTTGCGAGTTAGAGGTTATCAACTACAGCAAGTCAGGCATTCCGTATTGGGTGAATATAGCGGTGCAACCTGTATTTGATGATGATGGTGTATTGCGCAACTTCATCGCAATCGAAAGTGACGTTACTGAACGCAAGAAAGCTGAAAGACAACTCTACGAGGCAAAAACAGAAGCAGAAAAGGCGAATCTGGCCAAAAGTGAGTTTCTCTCAAGAATGAGTCATGAGCTCAGAACGCCACTCAATGCAATTCTGGGCTTTACTCAGTTACTTGAACTAGACGACCTGGGTAAGGACAATCAGGACTTTGTAGAGCGTATTCTGAAAGCAGGCCAGCATTTGCTGGTACTCATCAATGATGTTCTGGATATTTCCAAGATTGAAAGCGGTGGTATGACGCTTTCCAGAGAACCAGTAGTGATTAAGGAAGCAGCTGAAAATGTGTTGCGACTGGTTCAGCCACTGGCGGAGAGTCATCAGGTTACCCTTTCAATCCACCAGAACTTCACTGATGACTTGCTCGTTTTAGGTGATTTGCAAAGAATAAATCAGGTTCTTGTCAACTTGCTCTCCAATGCAATCAAATATAACCATGTGCACGGAACAGTTATCATCAATGCTTCGGTACAAGGAAGCGAACGGTTACGATTGTCGGTCGAAGATACAGGGCAGGGCATTGCAACCGATAAAATGGACCGATTATTCACGCCGTTTGATCGCCTTGGCGCCGAACAAACGTCAATTGACGGTAGCGGTATAGGCCTGTCGTTATCCAGACAATTACTGTTTGCAATGGATGGAACCATAGGTGTGTGTAGTACAGCTGGCAAAGGTACGACTGTTTGGATAGAGCTACCAATAGCTCACAAACTTGAAGTGACGGTTCCAATGATCATGAAGACGCCGCAGGTAGAAAACGCAGGCTCAGAGCAGCGACCTCCAGCGACGATCATTTATATAGAAGACAACACCTCGAATGTAGCCTTGGTTGAAAAAGTGCTCGAACGTCTGGGAAATATTGATCTGCAGGTAGCGATGCAGGGGCTGGAAGGTTTGGAGCTCATTCGAGCGGCGAAACCGGACCTGGTCTTGCTGGATTTGCATCTTCCCGTACTGGGAGGAGAGGAAGTTCTGGAACGCATGAGAGAAAATCCGGATATGCATTCAATACCTGTAATTATCGTAAGTGCCGATGCGACCCCTGAGCACATAGAACGCTTGTTGCATAAAGGTGCGAATGACTACATCACCAAGCCACTGGATGTGCAGGATCTCCTGGACCACGTACGGAAATTTATAGACGCATGATGGAAGAAAAGATCAAAGACCTGAGCATCTTGATAGTTGACGACAATGCTGACAATCTGGTGTTCCTGGAACAGCTTTTTCGTCGCACAGGCTACAGGAATATCACGAGCATCGTGGATAGCCGCAATGTGCTTCCTCATATAGAAAAATCAGAGCCTGATATCGTGCTTCTGGATATCATGATGCCACATATAGATGGGTACGAAATCCTGCGTAGTATTCGTGCCCTATACGATTCTTCCGTATTTTTGCCCATTGTTGTGCTCACCGCGATAACAGAAAGACAGGCTCGACAACAAACCCTGAAGGACGGTGCAACCGATTTTTTGACCAAACCACTTGACGTTCTTGAAGTCGCGCAACGAGTAGGCAATCTCTTGCAAACACGCTATATGTACAAGCAACATCTGGAGTACAGCAGCCTGCTTGAAGCTGCCGTGCTGGACCGCACACGTGAACTCGCTGAAAACAATCAGGCACTGAGCAAGGTTAATCAGGTTCTTGACGATACCAATGTTGAGATTGCAAATCGTCTTGCTGAGGCCGCTGAGTTCAGAGATGATGCCACAGGTAAACATACATTTCGCGTAGGTACCATTGCTGCTTTGGTTGCCGAAGAGCTGGGCTATTCAGCTGATTTTGTCGAGCTCATAAACAAGGCTGCAAGATTGCACGATCTTGGCAAAATTGGCATCCCGGATGCCATCTTGCTGAAGCCTGGCAAACTGACTGAAGATGAATTGGATCTGATGAAACAGCACTGCGTCATCGGCGCCAAGGTTCTGTCTGGCGGACACAGCGAGCTACTGGAAATGGCTGAGCAAATAGCCTTGTCACATCATGAACAATGGAATGGAAACGGATACCCGAATCAGTTGAAAGGAAAAGAAATTCCGATTGAAGCGCGCATCGTATCTGTCGTGGATGTCTTCGATGCATTGACACATGTTCGCCCTTACAAAGAAGCATGGAGTGAACAAGAGGCCATCGAGTACATCACGAATCACAAGGGTGAGCAGTTTGATGCAAAGGTGGTGGATGCCTTTTTAAGTGTGTTGACAAAGAAAAGTGGCGATGTGGACTTTATCAATATGGATGTTGATCCTGGGTTTAAATGAAACTCCGAACAAAGACTGAAAACGACACACGATCACGATAGCGGCCCAATCTATTTTGAGGCCTCTCGTATTGCGTCGTGTTCTTTCTTGAAGGATTCAAGATCATACTCAACCGCTTGAAACACCGTACTCAGCAACCTGACATAGCCTGCAGTGGCAGCAGCTTCTTTCAACTCGGCCTCAGTAGCTCCAAATTTTATTGCATTGTTCCTGTGCGCATAAACACAGTATGGACAAGGAATCTGAGCCGCCACAGCAAGTGCAATGAGCTCTCTTGTCCCGCGTGAATGGTCGAGTGCGGAGCTGGAGGTACACTCTCTATTTGAAAGAGGAGGGCAAGTTCAAAGATGGCGCCTTGCGGTGGCTGCAACATGACGTAGCCAAGGCTGATGAGTCCAGTGATTGCTTGCAAAGTCTGTTATCTCGTCCTGATAGCTCAAGGATAGCCCGATGCTGTCCAGACCTTCTAGAAACATCCGGCGATGCCGGGGCATCAGTTCGAAACTTGCTTGAACGTTGCGACTACGCAGCGATTGTGCAGTGATATCGATGTCAATACTATTGTTGGCAGAATCGTTCGCATCATCCATCAATTGCGCCACTTGCTCAGGTGGCAGTGTTATCAGTAGAAGGCGATTGTTCATGGCATTGGCATGGAATATCTCGGCAAAGCTTGATGCAACCACAGCCTGAATACCGTACTGCTGCATTCCCCACACGGCATGTTCCCGACTTGAGCCGCAACCAAAATTGGAACCTGCAATCAGGATCGAGGCGTGTGCATAGGCATCCTGATTGAGAATGAAATCGGGCCGACGCTGACCTTGTGTATCAAAGCGGAGATCATACAACAAACCTTCTTTGAGTCCTGCCTTGTCAATGCCGCGCAAAAACTGCTTGGGCATGATCTGGTCGGTATCCAGATTTTCGATGCATAGTGCTGCTGCCTGTCCCTGTATACAAGTGTTATCGGTCATGACAAGACCTCCAGTTGACGTACGTCGGTGATGTGTCCAGAGACAGCTGCTGCGGCTGCCATCGCCGGGCTCATGAGGTGTGTAATGGCGCCGCGCCCCTGACGACCTTCGAAGTTGCGATTGGTGGTCGAGGCGCATCGTACACCGGCAGCCAGCACATCATCATTCATGGCCAGGCACATGGAGCAACCAGCGTTGCGCCACTCGAAACCTGCTTGTGTGAATATACGATCCAGCCCTTCAGCTTCGGCGGCTCTCTTCACCGCACCTGAACCCGGTACGACCATGGCACGCACGCCCTGGGCAACCTGTCTGCCGTGAACAATACCCGCCGCCGCACGCAGATCCTCGATCCTGCCATTAGTGCAGGAGCCGATAAAAACGTGTTGTATCGCTGTGCCTTCGATAGCAGAACCTGCCCGCAGTCCGGTGTAGGCCAGCGCACGTGCAGCGCTGCCGCGCACCGAATGGTCCAATATCGTATCCAGGGCCGGGATACTACCGTCGATAGCCACAACCTGATCAGGGCTGGTGCCCCAGGTGACCTGAGGGGCGACATGGCTGGCATCGAAGTGATGTTCGATATCAAAAACGGCATCCGTATCTGAATGAAGCTTGTCCCATGCTGCAAGTGCTGCATCCAGATACTGCTCTGCGATGTCCGGCGCACGGCTTGTGACATAGTCAATGGCCTTTTGATCCGGTGCGATGAGCGCACCGCGCACGCCAGCCTCAAGGATCATGTTGCACAGGGTGAAGCGTGCCTCGACCGATAGCGCATCGATTGTCGTACCGCAGAACTCGACAGCGTAGCCACGCGCGCCTTGTGCACCGATGCGTCCAATGACATCAAGCACCAGGTCCTTGGCCGTTGTGCCCACAGGTAGCGTGCCGTCGATACGGATGCGCATATCCATGGCAGGTTTGTAGACCAGTGTCTGGGTAGCCAGAACATGTTCTACATCAGTTGTACCGATACCAAATCCCAGCGCTCCCAGAGCACCATAGGTCGTTGTGTGGCTGTCGCCGCAGATCACGACCATGCCCGGGCGGATCAGGCCCAGTTCAGGCGCCACCACATGTTCTATACCTTGCAGTGCATCGTTGGTATCAAACAGGGGAATACCGAAGTGATCACAGTTCTTCTTCAGGTTCCGGGCTTGCAATGCGGAGGCTGGGTCCGAGATGATTCGAACCCGGGTAGGGTGAGTCGGGATGATGTGGCTAACCACTGCCACGTTCTGATCGGGCATGGGCACTTCATGGCCTTGCTCGTATAGTCCGGCGAAGGCCTGCGGGCTGGTGTACTCGTTCATCAGGTGCAGATCGCAAAACAGCAACAGGTTCTCGTCATCAAGCCATGTCACCGTATGCGAATCAACCAGCTTGCGATACAGCGTCCTGGAAGTCATGAGGGCTCCCTTGACAAGAAGGGCAGGACTTTGGCAAGCAAGGCATCGGGTGCTTCCTCGGCGATGTAGTGGCCGCAGGGCAGTGCTTCGCCTTCCACCTGGCGTGCCAGAGCTTGCCATTCATCAAGCGGCTTGAAGCAGCGTTGGATGACCCCTTGTTCACCCCACAGCACCAGCATGGGGGCCTGGATCAGGCGACTTGCTTCGATATCGACGCGTTCGTGCTCCATGTCGATACTGGCCGCGGCCCGATAGTCCTCGCAGATGCCATGGGCCGCACCAGTAAGAGCTATGCAACGCTTATATTCAGCTAATGCTCGCGGATCGAAAGGTGCCAGGCCCGCGCTGCGTCGGCCCATGACATCAGCAATAAAGGCTGCCGGGTCCGCTTCGATAAGGCGTTCGGGCAGCGGGGCAGCTTGAATCAGAAAGAACCAGTGCCAATAGGCGCGCGCGAAAGTTTCACTGGTTTGCTGATACATTGAGAGTGTTGGTGCAATGTCCAACAGGATCAATCGGGATACGGCCTGCGGGTGATCAACCGCCAAGCGGTGTGCGACTCGGGCGCCACGATCGTGTGCAAGCACATCAAAACGATCAAAGCCGAGACTGCGCATCAGTGTCACCTGATCTTGTGCGAACACACGCTTTGAGTAGTTTGAATGATCGGGCAAACCTGCAGGCTTTGAAGAATCACCGTAACCACGCAGATCGGTCGCCACCACGGTAAAGCGTTCTGCGAGTACCGGTGCGACCTTATGCCAGATGGAAAGCGTTTGTGGGTGACCGTGCAGGAGCAGTAGAGGGGGACCACTGCCGCCAACAACCGCATTGATATGAATGTTGGATTCGACTTCGATGCGGTGCTGCGCGAAGCCTGGAAACAACTGATTGATCGTATCGAGCATCGACTTTTCTCCCGTGTCATGGTGTTCCGGCTAGTGCCATCTACAGGGACTTGTGGTAATTCCCTTTTCGATCGAGCACAGTGCGAAACACGCCTGATCGACCGAGTATCAACAATGTTAATCTTCACGTAACGTAAATGTAAGACGTAAAATGTGAAGTCTATGAACACACTTCGTGATCAATGGCCGTTAGCAAAAGATCTCCACGTCTTTTTGACTGTTATTCGCAAGCAAAGCTTTGCAGCCGCAGCCGAAGAGCTGGGTGTCTCACCCGCCTATATCAGCAAGCGCATTCGTCTGTTGGAAGAGGCGTTGAATGCACGATTGTTTCACCGAACCAGCCGACGCTGCTCACTGACCGGTGATGGCGAGCTGGTCGAGCGTGGCGCAGTACAGATACTGGATGACATGGATTCTCTGTTTGATACGCTGTCAACTGCGCGTCAGAGCCCACATGGCTTGCTGCATATCTGCAGTAGCTTTGGGTTCGGTCGAAACCATGTCGCACCGGCGGTCGCGATGCTGGCCGAACAGTTTCCCGAACTTGAAATTCGGTTTGACGTCTTTGATCGAGTCGTTGACATCGTTGGCGAAGGGTTCGATCTGGAAATCAGGGTAGGCGACGACTTACCCGGTCAGCACATCAGCCGCCATCTTGTCTCGAACCAGCGAGTATTGTGCGCAGCCCCCGATTACCTCAAACGGCGTGGTACCCCGACGAGGCTGGACCAGCTTGCCGAGCACGATTGCCTGGTGATCAAGGAGCGCAACAATGCATTTGGCGTCTGGGACTTGCAAGGTAATGGCCATGCAGAGACGGTCCGCATCAACGGCCCTTTGTCATCGAACAATGGCGAGATCGTGCTGCAGTGGGCCTTGCACGGGCGCGGCATACTGCTGCGCTCGATGTGGGATGTCGGACCGCTGCTGAAGCAGAAAAAACTGGTACGCGTACTCGATGACTATAGCCAGAGCGCCGATGTCTGGGCGGTCTATTCAACGCGCGTTGCGAACTCGGCGAAGCTGCGGGTTTGCCTGGAATTTTTCGAACAGCACTTCGGACGTATGGATGGGTGATTGAACAAGGGGTTGCACGGTGTCTGGAGCGCCAGGGATGCTTGGCTAGAAATGAGCAAAACGATTATCTCAATAGATAAGGGCAGTGTCTGTGTTGGTGATTATGGCCTCCTGGCTATCGTATCCCTCCACCAGTGATTCGGCCATCTGTCACTGCTTTTATATTTCCGAGAAAACGTGAAATTTCCTGGCCTCGGCAGCTACGGACATATCAGGGCAAGAGCTAACAGGGTTCGAGGCATTGCCTGCGATGGGACAAACTGATCTGGCGAAAAAATTCAAGTCAGTCATTACCCAGTCTGGATTGAATCCCAAACGATTGGAAGTGGAAGTTACCGAATCGGTATTGATGCTAAATACGGACTCTGTGCTCAAAACCCTGTCCGAATTACGGGAGTTCTGTGTGAGCATCGCGATGGATGATTTTGGTACGGACTATTCCAGTTTGAGCCATCTCTCAGATGCAGGTTGCAAGTCGGCTCATGGCTACTATCTGATATCGTTACATGCGGTTTTTCGATGATTACTGATGATAATTAATCACTTTAAGTAACCGTTCGAATAGGGCAGTCTTGCTCCTGCTTGCCATGAATCGGATCGAGAATCTGGGCGATTCTGTTACCCAAACAGAAGTCTGATGGCCTTGAAAAGGACGCTGTCCTCGTGCTCAAGCAACAACCATGTGCATTAATGTAGTGACAGTCGATTTGATCGTTGCTACGTTTTCGTTCACTGAGCATTGACTCAAAAAGGATAGTTCAATGATCCAAGACAACCCGGTTCTCATCGCAGCAATCCGTGACCGCTTTGCCCATGTAGACAGCTGCCCTTTTCAGGGGCCACGCATCTATCTGGAGAACGGAGGCGGTGCTCTGACACTGAAATCAGTAGTTGAGACCTCGGCATTCTATGCCGCCATACCCGACAATCAGGGAAGAGACAATCCGGCTGCTGCTGCGCTGTCCAGTACGATCGACAAGGCCAGGGCTGACTTGCGCCTGTTCATGAATCCTGCCTCGGGACAGTTCATTGTTGGCGAGACCGGTACTGAACTGTTGTTTCGCATGATCCGCACCGCTTGCATCAACGCAGCAAAGGGCGCCAAGGTCATTGGTAGCTCAATCGAACACCCTTCCAGCCGTAGCGCAGCCCAGCACTGGGCTACCGCGGCAGAAATGGAATACGTGAATGTGCCGCATGAGGATGCCACAGGGCTTGTCACTGCCGAGGCATACGCCTCTCACATGACACCGGATGTTGCTGTAGCCACCATCCTGCACGCATCGCCAGTTACCGGCATCGGTATGGATGTGGCCGCGATTGCCAAGGCGATCCGTGCAGTGTCGCCGGATTGTTTCATTATCGTCGATGGTATCCAGCATGCCGCGCACGGCCAGATGGACCTGCAGGCTTATGATGTTGACGGTTATGCCATTTCGCCTTACAAAGTATTTTCGCGTCACGGTTATGGCATCGCCTGGATCTCCGATCGACTCGCCGGGTTGCCACACGAGTCGCTGAATGGTGGTCCAGCTCTGAACTGGGAATTAGGTACACGCGACACGGGCGCCTTTGCAACGATGTCCAACGTTGTCGATTACTTTGACTGGCTGGGAGGGGAAGTTTCGGAGCGAACCGAGCCTCGCCAACGTATCGAGGCGGCAGGCAGAGCGATTCACGCCTATGAAACCCACCTGACCAATGCATTGATTAGCGGTACCGCGAACCTGCCCGGGCTTCAAGACATGAGCGAGGTCACCATTCTTGCGGGAGTAGATAATGCGAGTCGTGAAGGCACCGTGTCTTTCGTGGTTGACGGCTTGGCATCTACAGATGTTGTGGAATTCTTGAAGAAGCAGGGAATTCGCACTCATACCCGCAAGGCGGACCACTACAGTGGCAATATTCTGGTTCCTCTGAACCTGCCCGATTGCATACGTGTTTCCATGTGTCACTACAACACGACGGATGAAGTGGCTCAGGCCTTGAGAGCGATCAGGGAGATCATCAGTAGCAAACCACAGTTGGCTTCTTGAAGTGACATTTAAGACAGTTCAGGATCGCAGAATGAACATCTTGAGCGTCCTGCATTATCGAAATTGTCCTGTTTGGTGCGTCACGGACTGAATGATGAAAATCCCTTTGATCAATATGTCCAGACTCGGCGAATATGGCTTGCTGTTTCAGAGTGAGGGCCCGCTCAGTCTGGATATACAAGGGCGTTTTTGGGCTCTGGATTTGCAATGTCGAGAGATTCAGGGGGTCGACGAACTTGTCCTGGGAATGCACAGTTTGCTGTTGTGCCTGTCACCAGGGGCAGATCCGGAAAATATCCGTCTGCAAGTCCTGCAACAGTGGCGATCAATCAGTTCGATGCCACCCAATGAGACGATAGTGGATATCCCTGTGATCTATGACGGGGAGGATCTGATTGAAATTGCGGATCAGAAATCCATGACTGTTGAAGACATCGTGCGGCTCCATACGCATGCGGAGTACACCGTTTTCGCGCTGGGAAGTCAGCCCGGCTTCCCTTATCTGGGAGGTCTGGATGAGCGTCTTGCCGTACCACGGCGCTCTGAGCCTCGGGTACGGGTCGAGGCTGGTAGCGTGGTTATAGGGGGAACCCAAACAGGCGTCATTTCACGTACCTCTCCCTCTGGCTGGCACATCATTGGGCATACCCAGACGGAACTTTTTGATATCAACAAAGCTAGGCCTGCCTTGCTATCCCCCGGTGACAGGATTCGGTTTGTCACAGCGACGGTGGACAAGTGATCGAAATCATCACACCAGGCTTCTACTCCTCGGTTCAGGACAAGGGGCGGTTCGGGTACCGGTCAGCGGGCGTTGGTTGTTGTGGTGCCATGGATTCACAGGCGCTTGCCATCGGTAATGCAGCGCTGGGTAATACACCTGATGCCGCAGCGATAGAATTTACCCTTGGCGGTTTTGAGATCGAGGCGAAGAGTGATATCACTATCTGCCTTGCGGGAGCTCCGGTAGATGCTCAGGTAGATGGCAAACCGATATTTCGTTGGTGGCTGCAGACCGTTTTAAAGGGGCAGCGGCTGAAGGCAGGAAGATGCCAATCTGGAATGCGGGTTTATCTGTGCGTGCTTGGTGGTATTGAAGTACCGCTTGTACTTGGCTCCAGGTCGACCGACCTCAAAGGGCAATTTGGCGGAGTCGAAGGGCGGTTGCTCAAGCGCGGAGACCAACTGAGCATCGGCACTAACCCTAAGGGGGGCAACGCCACAAGTATTGGCATAAGCCCTCGAGGCTTTCCTGATCTCTGGCGAGACTTGAACGAAACGCCCACGCTGCGATTTGTTCCGGCCAGCGAGTGGGGTGATCTTGACGCGAATAATCAGGCCGAGTTTCTCACCAGTGACTGGCAAATCACGCCAGCCAGCAACCGCGTTGGTTATCGGCTCTCGGGGCCGGAATTACGACCTGAAACTCCACGTGAAATGCTGTCACACGGCATATTGCCGGGCACTATCCAGCTGCCACCGTCGGGGCAACCGGTGGTTCAGCTGATGGATGCGAACACCGCGGGTGGCTATCCCAAGCTAGGCAAGATCATTGATGCGGACTTGCCGGTTCTGGCGCAGATACCGTTGGGGGAAACTATCCGCTTTCAGTCTTGCACTATCGAAGAGGCCACGACAGCGCAAGATAGACAGCATCTGCAAACAGAGAGCATACGGCGCCTGATGACGATGGCCCATGGGCGTTGCCAGAGAGAGATAAATTGAAAACCATTGATGTCAACTCCGATCTTGGGGAAGGCTTTGGCCCATACAACATCGCCCCGGATGAACAGATTTTTCCACTGGTCACGTCGGCAAACATTGCTTGTGGAGCTCACGCCGGCGATCCGCTGGTGATGGCTCGGGCTGTGGGGCTTGCATCCGAACACAAAGTTCGGGTTGGAGGGCATGTGGGCTACCCGGATCGAAACGGCTTTGGGCGGCGTGCCATGACGATGTCACTGAAGGAGCTGGAACTGGAAACCATTTCGCAACTGGGAGCACTGCGTGCGATAGCCGAACATGGTGGACAGATGATGACGCATGCCAATTTTCATGGAGCATTAGGCAACCTGTCGTTTGTCGATGCTGATGTTGCGCGCACATTGATTCTGGCAATGAAATCCTTCGACCCCGAGCTCAAGTTCATAGGCTTGCCGCATACCGAGGCTGCTTATGCTGCCGAGAATGCCGGTATTGAAATTATCCGCTCATTCCTGGCAGATCGTGGTTATATGGCAGTGGGCAAGCTGGCACCGCGCGGTACTGAATCCGCCCTGATCAGCGATCTGGAAATGGTGGAGTTACGGGTGGCTCAGACCTTGTCGAGTGGGAAGCTTCGGCTTATCGACGGACGAGAAATACCGTGTGAGTTTGATTCTGTTCTGGTGCATAGCGATACCCCAGGTAGCGTCGGTCTTGCACATGCAATCAGGGCCGGGATTGCGACAGCCGGACTGGCGATTGCACCCTATCAACTGTGATCTGGGGAAGTAACATTCCACACAAGCATCTCAAATTGAGGAAAAATGTGCCATGGTGGAATGAGAACCATTGGTTTTGAGATGCGGGCATGAACACACGGATTACTCTGAAGCAGCTTGAAACGCTGTACTGGATTGCTGAATTAGGCACGTTTGAACGTGCCGCCGCCCATCTGTGCACCACGCAATCGGCCATCTCCAAGCGTGTACAAGAGCTTGAACGGGGATCCCGGATAGAGATATTCGATCGCAGTTTACGGGGTGCCAGATTGACAGCGCGCGGTGAGCAACTTTTCGAGCTGGCCAAGCAGATTCTCCAGCTTCACGATCAGATTGTCGAGGTCCAGCAAGGGGACTCAAGCCAGCCAAAATCGCTGCGTATCGGAGTAACAGAGCTGACGACCATCACCTGGCTGCCGCAGCTGATTTCGGCCATAAAAGAGCAGTACAGCAATGTCAGAATCTATCCGAAAGTGGATATGGCAAGAGCGCTTTTCAATGATCTGGAGCAGAGTCAGCTTGACCTGATTGTCATTCCCGAGACATTCACCTTGCCTGAATTTTCCTCCATAGCCGTTGCAGATGTGCAGAACTACTGGATGGCAAAGAAAGGACTTGTCAATCTCCCCAGACCTATCAGGCACAGGGAGCTGGCCCAGTACCCCGTTCTGGTTCAGGGGCACTCATCAGGGTCGGGGATGTATCTCAATAAATGGCTCAAGGAGCGCGGTGTGGTTTTCCAGGAAACCCTGGTTTGCGACTCCATGACCGCGCTGCTCGGTTTAACTGTGGCCGGGCTTGGTGTTGCGTATCTGCCTTACGAATTTTGTCAAAGACTTGAAGAATCCGGGAAACTCGAAGTCATTGAAACAGAGACCTCCTTGCCGCCGGTACCCTATGTGGCCATGTATCGAGGTGATAGGCCGCATACGTTTGTTCACGAAATTGCCGAGCTTGTGAAGCTGCATTGCGATTTTGGCAAGAACTATCAAATCTAGTAGTCTTTAGGGATTTTTCACGATCCCTTAGTGCTGAAATGATTAAAGCATTCTAAACAGGAATGTAATTTAACGAAATTATATCGCTTTCTCTTGTACTGCCAATACCTGACCATGCATGAGGCAGATGTGTATTTGGCAACAATTCTGAAGGAGAGACGACATGATGTTTCGTTCAATCGCGGCGCTGATGATAGCAACTTCACCAGCCATGGCTGATAACTGGGATTTGCCAATGGCTTGGCCAGATGGCAACTTCATTACAACCAGTGCAGGAACTTTTGCTGACGAAGTCAGGGTCTCGACGGATGGGCGCGTCGATATCACCATTCATCCTGGTGGCTCTCTGGGTTTCAAGGGGCCTGAAATGCTTGGGGCGGTTCGGGATGGCCTGGTGCCGATTGCAGATGTGTTCCTTCCGCAGCAAATCGGGGATGAGCCCTTGCTTGGTCTGCCAGGCTTACCGTTCATGTTTCCATCGTTTGATGCGCTTGAATCGTTCGACAGTTTTTTTCGTGAAGACCTTGATGAAATCATGGCAAGCCACAATCAGAAGGTCCTTTTTACGATCCCCTGGCCGGCTCCACAGGTTTGGGTCGATAAGGAAATAACCGATATCGAGTCACTGGCAGGCATTCGCGTGCGAACCTACGACAAGACATCAACTGAAGTCTATGGTGCGGCAGGCATGACTCCGGTTCAGTTGCCATGGGGGGAAGTCATTCCGTCTCTGGCATCCGGTGCCATTGAAGGTGTCGTCACCTCATCATCATCCGCTGTTGATGGGTCGTTCTGGGAATTCCTGTCGTACGGATACCCGACGGCGCACTCCTGGAACCTGGATGCCATGACCGTTAACCTGGATAGCTGGAATGCTTTGAGTGATGAAGACCAGGCGAGCATCTCGAAAATCGCCTCGGATCTTCAACCTGCATTCTGGCAAGCAGCACGCGCTGAAGATGCGCAAAGAATGGCGACACTGGCTGAGAAGGGCATGACACTGGGTACTGTGTCTGCCGAGCTTCATGAGGCGCTTGTGAGCAAGGCTGAACCATTGCGTGCAGAAGCCATAGAGAAGCTTGGTGACAAGGGCAAAGCAATCTACGAAGCCTATCTCGCTACCCAGTAGTGGCGCTGAAGATTCATTGCGGCTCGAATCCTGAGCCGCGATCACAAAGGACAAGGGCGAATGATCACTGCCATGGATAGAGTCTCCAGGTGCCTGTCAATGTTGTCAGGCATTGCCCTGGGATGTGTTGCTCTGCTTATTGTGCTCGAAATTATCTTGAGAAATTTCTTTGATATAAGCCTGCATTTTCTCTGGGAGATCGGAGTTTTTGTCCATATGGGAGCTGTCTTTCTCGGACTGGCCTGGACGCTTCGTACAGGCGGGCATATTCGTGTGACTTGGCTGAAAGCGGTTTTCCCACGCGGGGCAGAGTGGCTTGCCTTATTGATAGGGTTCGCGATTTCAGCGTATGTCAGCTTCGCCTTGATCAAACTGGCTTGGTCCTATTTTCTGTCAGGTCGGACCAGCGGTTCAATAACGGATACGCCTTTGATGTATCCGGCAGCAGTTATTGCATTTGGCGCATCGTTTATGAGCTTGCAGATTCTCCTCCGAGCGTTGTCTCTGGCAAGAGGACTGCCCGAAGAAATCGATCCTGCCGCGTAGTTTCGAACGCCCTGAGACTGGACAGACATCATTATGCCCGCATCCGTTTTTGTACCCCTTGTTTTACTGGTTCTTGTTCTTGGCTCCGGTGTGTGGGTAGGCCTGGGACTCTTTGGTATCGGCATAGTCAGCCTGGAGCTGTTCAGGTCGATTCCTGTCGACAAACTGCTGGCGCAGGCGGTGTGGAACGGGCTGAATTCGCCAGAGCTTCTGGCATTGCCACTGTTCATCATGATGGCTGAATTACTTTATCGATCCCGTTTCATTGATGGCCTGTTTGAGGCTCTCGAGCCTTGGCTTCGGCATTTGCCGGGCGGTCTGCTACACATCAATATCGTTGGTTGTACCCTGTTTGCCCTTATTTCCGGGTCATCCGCTGCTACAACCAGCTCGGTTGGCCGCATTACCATCAACGAGTTGCTTGAGCGCGGGTACGACGAGAAGCTCATTCACGGCACCTTGGCTGGGGCAGGGACGCTGGGTTTCCTGATACCTCCCAGCATCGTGATGATTATCTACGGCGTTTTGTCACAAACTTCTGTGTTGAAGCTGTTTGCAGCCGGGCTGCTGCCAGGATTGCTACTGGCTGCCTGTTTTATGGGTTTTGTGATGATCGTGGCCTTCCTGCGTCCTGACAAAATCGGCAAAATTGAGTCAAGTGATGAAAACATCTGGCGAACCCGGTTCTCCAGGTTGCCAAGGTTATTGCCTTTTTTGATTCTGATCGTCTCCATCCTGGGGACCATGTACGGGGGGCTGGCCAGCCCTACAGAAGCGGCGGCGGTTGCGGTTGTGGCAACTATTTGCATCATGGCATTTGAAGGGAGTTTGTCGCTTGCAAGCCTGAGTGCTGCCGCCATCGGCACTTCACGCACGGTATCAATGCTCGGACTGATCATTGCGGCCGCATCGTTCCTGTCAGTAGCGATGGGCTTTCTGGGAATGCCACAAGCTATCGAGGCACATATCACCAACCTTGAGCTCTCTCCCTTGACCTTGATTCTGCTGTTGGTCGTTATCTATATCATTCTGGGCAGTTTTCTTGAAGGTATGTCGATCATCGTCATCACCATACCTATCGCCTTGCCACTGGTTGTGGGTGCAGGCTACGATCCGATCTGGTTTGGTATCTTTCTGATCCTGATGGTGGAGCTTGCACAGATATCTCCCCCTGTCGGTATGAATCTCTTCGTTCTACAAGGGTTGACGCGAAAACCACTTGGTCAGATAGTAGTGGCAGCCTTGCCGTTCTTTTTCATCATGCTGAGTTTTGTTGCGCTACTGGCCGTGGCTCCGGGAATAGTGACCTGGCTTCCCAGGGTATTATTTGGTTGATGTGGGGATGTAGCCATCAACAGCACTTCATTCTCTAGATATTGAATACCGAATGTGTTCTGTCTCGCGTTTTTCTTGCACAAGCGTTGACAACCTACTAGTAGGAAGGTATTCTCGCTGCATGAACAACAACCCGACAAGAGATCTCATATTGAACAGTGCGCAGGCACTGGCACAATCACGAGGGTTCAACGGGTTCAGTTATGCCGATATTGCTGCAGAAATAGGGATCAGAAAAGCCAGTATTCATCATCATTTTCCATCCAAGCATGATCTGGAAACCGAGTTGCTTGAGCGATACAGAGAAGGGTTTGTTGCTGAGCTCAAGTCCATTGAATCCAGTGTGTCTGGGAGTGTGGAGCGGTTGCAACGCTATGCGCAGTTGTATACCAACACCTTGAACAATCACTGCATTTGTCTGGCGGGAATGATGGCGTCGGATGTTGGGGCTTTGCCAGAGCAGTTAAAACCATCACTGGCATCATTTTTCAAGGAGCATATTGAATGGCTGACCAAGGTAATGACGGCAGGTAAGGGGACCGGTGAATTCAATTTCACAGGCAGTGCTCAATCCCAGGCGAGCGCTTTTCTGGCGGCCTTGCAAGGAGGCTTGTTGATGGCGAATGCCATGGGGGATGAGGCAGTATTCAAGAAATTGAAGCAGACACTGGTTTCACAGCTGAAGTAATTATTTTTGTTTGTCAATTGAACCTACCTACTAGTTGGGTGTCATAAGATTTAGAAGATAGTAGTCACGGGTATGTGAGAGATTCTCTGTCTATTAAGCCTACCATCTAGTAGGTTGATGGAAGAGGCAAGTTTGTAATCAGAAGTTGAAGCAAGATCCATTTTTATTTATTCATTTATCCTACCTTCTAGTAGGATGCTAACGAGAAGAAAACCATGTTCAACAATGAAACAGTCGTAATTACAGGTGGAACCAGCGGAATCGGACTGCGCGTAGCCGAGCGTTTAAGCAAGGCTGGTGCACGAACTGTGCTGGTCGGGCGTAATGCTGAGAAGGGTGAAGCTGCAGCAAGGGCCATTGCCGGAGCAAGCTTTGTTCAAGCAGATCTTGGGGATGTGGTGGATGTCGAGAGACTGGTTGCTCGTCTGAACAGAGACTTTCCAGGTATTCGTTACCTGGTCAACAATGCTGGCATATTCATCCCGCAGCCGTTTGTCGATGCCGAACAGAAAGACTATGACAGTTACCATGACATCAACCGCGGTACCTATTTTCTGACTCAGGCTATCGTCAAGCAGATCATTAGTGATGATCGCCCGGGCGCCATCGTGAATGTGGGTTCCATGTGGGCTCATCAGGCCATCAAAGCGACGCCTTCAGCGGCCTATTCCATGGCCAAGGCCGGACTGCATGCGTTTACACAGCATCTGGCGATGGAGTTGGGTGACAAGAACATCAGGGCCAATGCCGTAGCACCTGCGGTAGTGGAAACACCGGTGTACAACAGTTTTATCCCAGAAGAGCAGGTGGCTGAAGCTCTGGCAGGCTTTAACGCATTTCATCCTATCGGACGAATTGGTACTCCGGATGAAGTGGCCGCGGCTGTCGAGTTTCTTCTGTCCGACGAGGCGTCCTGGATCACGGGTTCTATCCTCAATGTGGATGGCGGTGTGATGGCTGGACGTAACTAAGGGCCTGTGCATAAATAACTATTCAATTACACAGAGTTGCATTATTCCCGTGGTTTTATCGTGTAGTTCCACTCGCCATGGAATTTGTGGGGGTGCAGGTTGATTGACTCCATTTCTTCGTCCGTTACCTTGCGCCCTTTCTCGTAGGTGTTTGTGTCAAGCTCACAGCGTACTTCTAGTCCTTGTTCTGTCTTCGTCGCTCCGATCAGCTCGATTACCGTGCGATAATCGTACAACGGCTTGCCGCGCCAGTTCATGGTGATAAAGCTGAAGAGTCGGTGCTCGATTCGATTCCATTTGCTCGTGCCCGGCGGAAAGTGGCTGACGCTGATTGATCGACCCAGCTCGTCACTGAGCCCCTGAAGTTCAAGCTTCCAGAGCCGGCTGCGGTAACCGTTACTGCCCCCGCAGTCGGCGGTGATAAAAATCTCGCGCGCCGATCCGTAACGTGCCTTGCCGGATGTCTGCCACCAGCGGCGGATGCTTTGCACCGCAAACTCGGCCGTGTCCGCACTGATCCCGACGTTCACCCAGGCGTCGTTGTCCGCGATGTCGTAAACGCCGTACGGAGCCACCCTGCCAAGCTCACCCTTGAAATCGTGGGTCTTGACCTTCTCCGGCTCACCTTTGGGGCGATATTCTTGGCCGCTGTTCTTGAAGGCTCCGACAAGCTCCTTCTTTTTCGTGTCTACCGACAGCGCAGGCTGTGCAGCCTTTATGTGTCGCTTGCTCTGTTTGGCGATATATAGAAATTGCGCGTTGCGGTCTGGATGCTGAGCTCCTTCGATCGTTTTTGCGTTGCCTTGCAAAGAGTAGCCCAACTGTTTGAGCAGCGTCGACACGCTCCGGAAACTCACTGAATGCCCTGCCGCGCCAAGCTCGTTTGCGAGCACCCGCACGCTCTTGGTCGTCCAACGCAGCGGCGACTGTGGATCGCCGCGTGTGCCCGGCTCCACAAGCGACTCCAGAGCACCGAGCAGTTCGGGGTCTTCGGCAAGTTTCGAGGGGCGTCCGGCACCCGGACGACGAACTCGACGCGGAGACTCAATCGCGCCGCCGTTGCGCTCCATCAGCTCGGCGATGCCGCTACGTATAGTAGGCATCGATAGGGCACTTGCTTCGTGAACGATCGTGATGCCGCCGTGACCCAATGCCATCGCCTCGGTGGCAGCCCATTCGCGCCGGCCTCGTTCGTCGAGTGAGGGAAGGATTTGCGAATATTTCAAACCAATTTTATCTACGAGACGCTTGCGCGACAATTCTTCTCTGCTCATGTGCTGAGCGTAGCAGATATTCTTATAATTTGAATATTAATATTTGCACAGACCCTAAGTAGATATTTCAATACAACAAGCAGGAATGAGGTCATGAAAAAGCACATACACCCCGTTATAACGCCTACGGTATTCGCCTGCTCAAATTGCGGGACTGAGATTCCATCTGCATCAACAAGGCAGGATCATGCGAGCCTTGATGTCTGTTCCAACTGCCATCCGGCGTATACAGGGAGGGTGGTGAGTGCAGTGTCAGGAAGCAGAGTCGATGCTTTCAATGAGCGCTATGGGGTCAGGTAGTTGTTTAAGGTACGGGCCGAATTACTCGGCCCGTACTGACCAGTGAATGCGTTTGAGAAAGCAATAGCAGAGAAACAGTACTAAAGCATTATCTTCAATCCGTCGTGTCCGACGTGCAACGGGCCTTCCCAAAAGTCTGCGACTGCCTCTTTCCAGTCCTGTTCGCCATAGGCTGGGTCATCGGAGGGAATGAGGTGCGATAGTGCTAATTGCCTGACACCAGCTTGCGTTGCGGTTTTAGCTGCATCGTGGGCAAAAGTATGAGAGCGCAACCAGTGAGCCATCAGCTTGTCGCTACCATTGCCGACTCGTTTCATGAGTGCAGGAAGGGCGTTTTCCAGCATGGCTTCATGAATGAGAAGGTCTGCGCCACGGGCAAAATCTTCGAGGGCCGCTATTGGCGCGGTATCCCCCGAAAAAACAACATGCGCTGAAGAGGTTTTGAATGAAAGAGCAAAACAGTCCACCAAAGGAGGGTGTTCGGTGCGGATAGCCGAAATACTCAGCCCGTCGCGCTCCATCACAATGCCTGCATCCATTACATGGATCTGCAGCAAATCGCGTAGATCGGGTCGTCCTTCATCTTCGATTCTCAGCTCGATATCCGCTTTCATTGAAGCAAGGAAACCTTGCCAATAGACATCCAGGCCGGCGGGCCCCCAGACATCAACTTTTGAACTCAAACCAGCGGTCCAGGCTGTATGGAGCAAAGGGCCGAGTTCCAGGTAATGATCTGAATGCAGATGACTGATGAAGATCAAGGAAAGATCCTTCAGCTGCATGCCTTGATCAACCAGCCCTCTGGTAACCCCAAGGCCACAGTCAACAACAATCTGTTGCCCGTCAAGGCAGAAGAGGTTGGAGGTTGGCATGGAGGAGCCCGGACGAATTGCGGGGCCTCCTTTGGTGCCCAGAAGGGCGACGTAATTCTGAGACATTCTGATTTCCTATGCTGCTTTGAAGCCGGCGTCCAGCGCCGATAGAATGGTGGTGGTATCTTGTTCGCTCAGCACCAGTGGTGGTGACAGTATGAGGTTGGGACCAGAAACTCTGACCATGGCGCCGGCTTGATACGTCACCTCTTGAACGGTGGCGGCAGTGTCTGCGTCGATAGGTTTTTTGGTGGCACGATCACTGACCATTTCAATGGCGGTCATGAGGCCGTAGCCGCCACGCACATCGCCGATAATGTCGTATTTTTCCATCAGAGCCTTACAGCCTTCGAACAACTGAGTGCCACGGGCGGCGGCGTTGTCTACAACATTCAATCGTCGGGTTTCAGCCAGGCAGGCCAGGGCTGCTGCCGCACCGACAGGGTGACCTGAGTAGGTGTATCCATGTGCGATCTTGGCGGCAGGGTTGCCCTCGAAAACTTCGACCATCTTGTCACCCAGCATGACAGCGCCAAATGGAAAGAATCCGTTTGTTATTGCCTTGGCAGTGCACATCATGTCGGGTTGAATACCCCATAGTCGTGCACCGGACCATGCGCCAGTACGACCGTAAGCGGTGATGACTTCATCGGTGATCAACAGGATGCCGTTTCTTTCGCAAATATCGCGAACCATGGGAGCGAATGAGGGGTGCGGCGGAATTACGCCTCCGGCTCCCAATATTGGCTCCATGATCATCGCTGCAATGGTATTGGCACCCTGAAATGCAATTTCGTCTTCAAGTGCGGCCACGCAAAGTTGAGCGAGTTTTTGCGGGTCGGTCTCGTTGAACGGGTTTCGGTAAGTGTAGGGTGCGGGGATGTGGAAGCAGCCGGGGAGCAGAGGCTCATACGCATTGCGGAAATTTGCATTTCCGTTAACGCTGGCGGCGCCCATATGAGTGCCATGGTAGCCTTTCTTGAGGCTGAGGAATTTGACTCGTCCGGGGTCTCCGCGCAATTTGTGGTATTGCCGTGCAAGGCGCAGTGCTGTTTCAACGGAATCTGATCCACCGGATGTGAAAAATGATCGGCTCATGCCATCCGGTGCGAAGAACTCGCCTAATTCGTAGGACAATTCGATGGCGACATCATTTGATGTTCCGCGGAACGTTGAGTAGTAGGGCAATCGGGATAGCTGATCGGTGATCGCATCTTTGACAGGTTGACAAGAATAGCCAAGATTGACATTCCACAAACCACCGACGCCATCGACGACACAGTGCCCGTCAATGTCTGTGATGGTGACTCCGCTCGATTGGGTGATGATCTTCGGTGGGTTGTCTATGCTGTCCTGGGGTGAGGTCATGGGGTGCCACATCAAGCGCCCGTTGTTCTCTTTCAGGAAATTCGATTTTTTCATGCTGTGGTGTCCGCTATTTGGAAATTTGATAGTTTTTTCGCCCAGATGAGCTCGATATTTTCAGGGGTTGTTCCTCCCCAATTGTGTGTAATTTCGCGGCTGGCTATTATCAGGTGCTCGAGAATGCAGTGTTCGAGTTCCGGGGTAAATCGTGTGGCCACACTGGCCACTGATACAGAGCCCGCAAAGAGGCCGGTCTGGTCAAAAACAGGTGTGGCGATACTGAGCACTCCCTCATCGAAGCTTCGATTGGTGTATCCGAAGCCTGTTTCCTGAGCACCCACAACGGCGTGCTTGAGTTCTTCCGCAGTTTTCAGCGTGAAGGGGGTGAAGGCTTCCATGTTTTTCAATGCCACGTCGATCAACTCTGATGGACCAAAGGCCAGAGCGCAGAGTCCGGATGCGGTCGCATGCAGTGGATACTTTTGTAAGTCGATGATGACCCGTGTGCTGTATCTGGGTGATTCGCGGGAGGTTAGTGGGTAAATATATGTGCCTGATAAAACCGAGACATGACTTGTTTCGCTGGTTGCGTTGGCAAGTTCCACTAGCGCCGCTTCTGCTCCCATCTTGCGTGGCACCGTGCTCTCGCGTGTTTGAGCCAATTGCAGAACAACAGGACCCAGTCGATAGCGTTTGGTCAGTGGATTCTGCTCAACAAACCCAACCTCCTCAAGTGCTTGCAGGTGCCGGTAGGTCGTCGTTTTGTCACGGTGTGCCAATCGGCATAGTTGTGATAAGCCAATTTCCGGCTGAGATTTGGAAAATAAAGCTAATAGCTCGAGAGTTTTCGCGGCGGAAGACATTCGATGATTTTTATTTTTTGAGATATTGAAAAAAAGTTTGACATAGCTTGATTAACAAGGCAATCTTTTTGTGAAATCGTAGTTCATTATATGAACCATTAATCGGAGTGAATGATGATAAGAGTTGCCAAGTTGATGACAGCAACGGCGCTGGCAGTGGTTGTAGGTGGGGTCGCAGTGCCTGTGCAGGCTGAATACCCGGAAAAGCCTGTTGAATTCATTGTCCCCTGGCCTCCGGGTGATCTGGAAGACGTATTGACCCGGATGATTGCCGATGATTTTCAGGAGACCTACGGTGTACCTGCTGCGGTTGTGAACAAGCCAGGCGGAGGTGGAGGGCCGTTTCCGGGCGCCATCGAGACCGCCAATGCTCCCGCTGATGGTTATACCGTTGGCTCGTTTCTCATTGCTATTCCGGTTGTTGGGCCCCAGTTAGGTATCCCTGAGCTGAGCCCGAACCCGTTTGAACCTTTGGGTAATTTTCTGACGTATCCCTTTGTTATTGCTGTAAGCAGTGATGCGCCTTATGAGGACATGGCAGGTTTGGCCGAATACGCCAACAGCAACGATGTCGTGCTGGGTCACTTTGGCGCACCTTTGGTGCCCACGCAGGTGACGCTGGGTCTGGCGAAAGAGATGGGTTTTGCATTTGCATCTGATGCTGCATTTGATGCGTTGGACTGCAACTCTCTGGCTTCGGGTGATGTAGATGTCATCAATACGACATTGCAGTTGATTCTGCCTTGTCTGGATGACGTCAAGGTTCTTGCCTCTATCGGTTCAGAACGAATTCCACTGACACCTGATACGCCGACCGTGGCAGAACTTGCACCAGATCTTGACGTAGCACTTTGGAATGGTCTGTTTGTACATAAAGACACGCCGCAAGACGTTCGTGAAAAGATCATCGCTGTGGCCAAGAAAACTGTCATGTCAGAACGCGCGCAAAAGCTTGCAGCTGACACGGGCGCGGCTGTGTACTGGCAAAGTGCTGATGAGGTGACAGCCCAGATCACAACTGATATTGAGACTCTGGGTCGCATTGCTCAATTGCTGGGTAACTGATCCAGACAGTCTTCGCACGAATATCAACAAGGACTTTGCAGAATGTCTCGAGTAAAGACGCTACAAGTGCTTTTCAAACGATATCGCCGTCCTGGCGATATCGTTTTCGCATGGGCTGTGCTGCTGCTTTCCCTATTTCTGTTGTCGCAACTGTTTGAACAGACTGCCTATAAACCAGGTACGAAATTCATCTCGCAACCTCGGTTCTGGCCTGCCATTACTCTAGTGGGAATGACTGGTTTTGCAGTGTTTCACCTACTGGGTTCGATGTTGTCCGAGCGAATTCACGGTCGTTGGAAAGAGGTGCTTCTCTGGGCCTCGTCGCTTGAATATGCCGGCTGGTTTGTCGGGTATGCAGCGCTTGTTCCCTGGGCTGGCTATCTGCCTTCAACCGTTGTTGTCACTCTGTTGTTGACTGTACGGGCTGGATATCGCGACCGTGTGACATTGATAGCTGCGGTTGCCAGTGCTGTCGTTATAGTTCTTTTGTTCAAGACATTCCTGCAGGTAAAACTGCCTTCAGGACAGATCTATGAAGTGTTGCCTGACGGGCTGCGCCAGATCATGCTGACCTATTTCTGATCGGAGCAAAACATGGAAAATCTTATTGCAGGGGCCGAGATGCTGGTCCGGTGGGATGTCATGCTTGCGCTTTTGGTCGGCTCTGTCGGTGGGGTGATTATCGGTGCCATCCCGGGTGTTGGTCCTGCTGTGGCAATTGCTATCCTGCTGCCCGCAACCTTTTCACTTGATCCGATAGTCGGCCTGACCATGCTTTTGGGGATCTATGGATCTTCAATGTATGGGGGCGCTATTCCCGCTGTTCTTATTAATACGCCGGGTACGGCGGTGAATGCCCTAACATCCTATGATGGGTATCCAATGACTCAACGGGGTGAGCCCCACCGTGCATTATCGCTTGCATATAGTGCATCGTTCTGGGGCGGAATGTTTGGCATTATCTGTCTGATCCTGCTGTCGCCTGTGCTGGCTCGAATTGCGCCTATGTTTGGCAGTCGTGAAATATTTCTCGCCGCACTACTGGGAATCATCCTGGTGGTACTGGCGCATCGTGGACAGATCTTTGCGGCAGGGTTGCTTGCGATGTTCGGAATTTTTCTGCAAACGATTGGACTGGATGGGGTGACGTACACACAGCGTTATACATTTGGTCTTTCTTTTCTAAGCTCAGGCATCAATCTCATCGTGGTTGTTCTGGGCTTGTTTGCGCTCAGCCAGGCATTTTTCCTGCTCACAGCCCCTGACAACATTCCTGATACTAAACCTGTTAGTGGACGGATGAGTGCAGGGTTGAAAGAATTGATGAAGCACAAACGTGTAGCAACAGTTGCATCGGTTTTTGGTGTCATCCTTGGCATGATCCCGGGGACGGGGGAGTTCACGGCGCAGTTCATGAGTTATACCTACGCTCAGAAGACATCAAAAACACCTGAGGCATTCGGCAAAGGTTCTTCTGAAGGGCTTATTGCCTCAGAGGCCGCCAATAATGCAGTGCCTGCCGCGGCGATGATACCGCTTCTGGCATTGGGGATTCCCGGCGAGGCGCTGACAGCGATGATGCTCTCTGTATTTTATGTGCACAATGTGATTCCCGGTCCGCAGTTGTTTCAGAACAATATTGACTTGGTATATGGCCTCTATTTTGCGCTGATTCTGCTTAATATCATTGTGGTGACATTTCTCTTTTTCTCGACTAACCTGCTGATAAAAATCATACGCGTACCAACACGATTGCTGGGCGTCATGATCCTGATTCTGTCTTTTGTTGGTGTGTATTCACTGCGCAATTCATTGACAGATTGCATGATTGCAGCAGGGTTCGGGGTGCTGGGCTTGGTCCTAAAACGATTGAATCTGCCCATTGTGCCGATCATTCTGGGTATGGTGCTAGGCGGAATCATGGAAGTAAAACTGCGTTCAGCCTTGCCGAGACTGAACACGCCTTTCGACATGATCGATCGACCAATAGCGTTCATTATCTTCATCTTGATTCTCTTGGTATTAGCGTTGAACATCCGCACCTTATTCAAAGAATGCCGGGCCCAACGGCCTGATGACGATCACGACCTCCACGACTCTCAAACACGGTAGGACTTCATGAACCAGAGCAATATCGACGCCCTGCGAACGCAAGCGGTGCCTTTCAGGGCTCACCTTATTGATGGCAAGCTATTGCCAGCGTCGGACAATGGCAGAATGGATGTCCTGTCTCCCATTGACGGACAGCTCTTGACGCAAGTGGCCAGAGGGACGGCAGCTGATATGCAGGCTGCCATCGCATCCGCAAGAGCTTCGTTTGAAGATAAGCGCTGGGCAGGTCAGCCACCTGCTGCGCGCAAGAAAGTCTTGCTGAAATGGGCCGATTTGATCGAAGCCAATGCGCTTGAATTAGCCGTTTTGGGGGTTCGTGATAACGGCACCGAGATTGGTATGGCTCTTAAGGCTGAGCCGGGATCAGCTGCGGGAACAATCCGCTACTACGCAGAAGCGCTGGACAAGATCTATGGTGAGGTTGCACCAACTTCCAGTGATATTCTGGGCTTGATACACAAGGAGCCAGTGGGTGTTGTCGGGGCGATCATCCCCTGGAATTTTCCAATGATGATTGGTGCATGGAAGCTCGGTCCTGCGCTGGCCATGGGTAATTCTGTCGTGCTCAAACCCGCCGAAACTGCATCCCTGTCACTGATGCGTATGGCAGAGCTGGCGCTTGAGGCTGGCCTGCCACCCGGAGTTCTGAATGCGGTTACTGGCGAAGGTGCCGTTGTGGGCGAAACCATGGGTCTGTCCATGGATGTGGACGTTCTTGTTTTCACCGGTTCAGGTGCTACGGGGCGACGACTGATGGAATATTCAGCTCGCTCCAACATGAAACGTGTTTATCTGGAATTGGGTGGCAAATCTCCTAATATCATTTTTGCAGATGCACCGGATTTGAGCGAGGCTGCGAAGGTTGCGGCTGCAGGTATTTTTCGTAATGCAGGGCAGGTTTGTGTGGCCGGTTCAAGGCTGTTGATTGAGACCTGCATTCACGATGAGTTCGTGGCTGAAGTGACACGGGTTGCCGAAGGCATGCGAGTGGGTGACCCTCTGAGTCTGGAAACTGCTATTGGTGCCGTGAATTCGGAAAGTCAGTTGAAGCAGAATCTTGGGTTTGTTGTCACTGCGCGTGCCGAAGGTGGCGAAGTTGTGACGGGCGGTGAACGGATACTGCAAGAAACAGGCGGCTATTTCATGTCGCCGACGATTGTGACAGGTGTGACACCCGGCTCGACTTTGGCGCAAAAGGAGGTGTTTGGTCCGGTTCTGGGAGTCACCCCCTTTGCAAGTGATGATGAAGCGGTTCTCATTGCCAATTCCACCGTTTATGGATTGGCTGGTGCCGTGTGGACATCGAGTCTTGCACGTGCTCACCGCATGATACGGGATGTCCGGACTGGCGTGATGCATGTGAACACCTATGGAGGTGCTGATAATACGGTGCCACTCGGTGGGGTTGGTCAGTCTGGCAATGGTCACGATAAGTCGATGCACGCGATAGAAAAATACATAAACCTCAAGACAGCGTGGATCAAGCTGTAGGGTCAATCGATAAGGAAGGGAAACCCATGCCAGACAAGAAAATTTTAGTGATAGGAACATATGACACTAAAAACGATGAGTTGGACTTTCTGGCTGATGTAATTCGCAGTCAGGGTGGGCTGGTCGTGACAATGGATGTGTCGGTACTGGGTGATCCAGACAAACCTGCCGATTACTCCAAACATGATGTGGCGGAGGAAGGCTTGAGTAGCATTGCTGCTGCGACTGATTCGGGTGATGAAAATCACGCGATGCAGATCATGGCGAAAGGCGCTGCTCTGCTAACGGCCAGGCTTTTTACGCAAGGTGTGTTTGACGGAGTGATTGTTCTGGGCGGAACCATGGGTACCGATCTGGCCTTGGATGTGTGTCTGGCTTTGCCGTTAGGCGTACCCAAGTACATCGTGTCTACGGTTGCATTCTCTCCTCTGATTCCGGCAGAACGCTTGGCGGCTGACACACAGATGATCCTCTGGGCTGGTGGGCTCTATGGCTTGAATGCGGTGTGTAAGGCCTCGCTGAGTCAGGCTGCGGGTGCCGTACTGGGGGCTGCGAGGGCTGTGGTGAAGCTCGATTCTAAAAAGCCATTGATTGGGATGACCTCTCTTGGTAAATCGGCGCTGCGTTACATGGTTTGGCTGAAACCTGCATTGGAGGAGCGTGGTTACGAAGTCGCGGTGTTCCATGCCACTGGAATGGGAGGACGCGCATTCGAAAGTCTTGCCGGGCAGGGGGCGTTTACGTGTGTTTTTGACCTTTGCACGCAAGAACTCGGTAATTTCATTAATGGGTCCAACATCTCGGCAGGTGCGGATCGACTGACGAATGCCGGACAGACTGGCACACCACAGATAGTGGCACCGGGTTGCTATGATCTGGTTGATATCGTTGGCTGGCAACCCATACCCGAAAAATGGTCAGCTCACTCGAAACACGAACACAATCGACTGCTTACCTCTGTCGTCCTGAATGAACAAGAGCGGCAATTGGTGGCTCGCTCGCATTCCGAGCAGCTAGCCAAAGCGAAAGGCCCGGTTGCCTTGCTTCTACCTGGGCACGGTCTTGGTGAGTGGGATCGAGAAGGGGCCGACTTGCATGACAAGGCAGGTCTTGATCACTTCTTTGAGATATTGTTGGCGACGTTGCCAGAAAATGTGGAAGTGCATTCAGTGGATTGTCATATCAATGACGAGGTGTTTGTAGAACACGCCTTGAGAGTATTTGACGATTGGTGCGCTAGAGGTATTATTGTAAGTTAGTCATGTGCACCTCGGTGTCTATGTGTGAGGATCAGTATGCGTGTTTTTCATGCTTGGCGTTTCTTGTCAGTGCTGTGCTGGTTAGTAGTCGCAGGCATGGGCGCATGGTCTTACTGGTCTCTGGGTGGAATTGGGGAGCTCACTGCAGAAGGAGATTCCAGAACCGCTTTGGATAAATGGTTTCGGTATTTATTCCTGCCGCTCGTTCTTTACGGTGTGTACATGGCCCGCAAGGAATATAAGCAAGCATGCGCAGAAATTCTGTTGGCCGAACCCAGGCTCAAAAAAGGCGGCAGGGCTATCAACGTCAGAAAGAGGTTCAGGGCATGCTAGCAGGTTGTCCACCGCTCGATGATGTCATCAAACGTGAAGCTCTCCTGTCTCTGGGTTTGCTGAAATAGTCAATCTGAAGTGAACGAGATCGAGGGATTCGCCCGTCTTGCAGAGGTGTCTGCGGATCTTGCGGATGTGACCATCAGGACATCGAATAGGCGCAAGTCTGGATCAGACGGTATGGCCCAATTCAGATTTAGAGGTGCAGAACAAACGATCCCGTTCGAGTTTCACAATAAAAATACGTCCAGCGACTTGATGAATGCTCTGGCTGTATTGTTCAACCCAACACCCGCTTACGCATTGGCTTATTTTGACTGGATGTTTCTAGTGACACGCCTTGCCGGCCCTGAGCGTATTGCACTCAATGCAGCCGTTGATCCGGGTTATGAAACGTTTGAGAGATTAGCGGGCCAGGTAACACGCTAACTGCTCTGTTGTTGGTCATTTTTCCGGCACAGGAAAAGGGAAGGCGGGCTGGGGCATGGTTAGGTGGGAAGACACCTAGCGCGCTATATCTGCGACTTGATCGACCTATTTCAACGGCTCCGAAAGCAGGTATTTCCTGATTCCAGGAATGCAAACAAAGCTTTCCAATTTGCAATGTGATTTTTATCCCATCACATTTGGCAAGTTAATTAGATAAATATATCTTATATAACAGTTACTTGGCTCTAGATCGGAGCTCCATTGCAATGGGAAAAAAATCCTATCGTAATTCATATACTCCCCCAAACTAATTTGAATACGTTATTTTGTTCGCGAACATGGATGTTCCTCTCTCCCATCAGGCAGCGAAAAGGATTCAAACACCATCACTGGTGTGCTGACTGATCGGGGGATTGTCTACTGGCTTTAAATCACAGGAAAATTTACAGATGAAATTCCAGATCGGACTTCGTTACTTATTCCGAATTTCAAAAACAAGTCCTCATCGTATTGATGATCAGGACATGAGTGAATACATCGTCATTGGATATCTGGTTCGGGCTGCCTGCCCGAATTTGACTTAGTACCGGATTTGGCAGGCTGAAATGTCACTGACAATTCCACTTGAGAAATAGACGTGGTTACTGATTCTACATATGCCGTTGCACGTGAGATTTTAGGTGGCAAGCTTGCAATAAGGTCTACTTATCGTCTTGTCGCACTATTGATAACACCACTGATATCGCCTGTTGCATACGCTGGGAGTGACTTGCAGTGGCTGGGGCTGGATGAGAATTTGAAGGAAGGCGTGTCTTTTCGCTACCGAGTCAGCGACATTGAATCAGGCGTTTCGCTGATGGATTCAAGAGTCAAACTAAGCCAGCGTGGTCTGGTTGCTGAGCAAAGATTGACGGAAACACGAATTCGTTTCGTCTATAACGTAGTTCAGGAAACGGCTTGGCTTGTCGATGACAACAAGCGTCGATTTCACGAGATTCCGATGGTTTTCTCTGACTCTGAATTGACGGTTCAAGAGCACAATGTCACAGAGGACGCGGTAGAGAGCAGTGATGGCTTAGCGTCATTGCCAGATTTTCAGTTGTTGGATGGCCTGCCGAGGTCGACGTTCTGCGAGGAGCTGGCTGCAGCGTACCGCCCAAGCCTTCGCTGGCAGGGAAGGTCTCTTGACACTTGGGAATGTCGCGATAAAAACAATGATTTCGTACGTCTGGAACTTTTTGACAAGACACAGGGAGTTGTGGTCGTGTCTATCGCTGCCAGCGGCCTTGTCGAACGGTGGGATGAGCTGCAGGCAGTTTCTCTTGATGACGAAATTTTTGTACCAGAGTTGGATTATATTTCAACTTCTGTTAACGAATTCATGAGTGGAAGATTGGAGATCGGCAGCTACGATGCTGTTGATCACGAAGAACAAGGCGGTATGCATTCACGTGAGTGAAGGCTGCGTCGTGAGGCTTGCAAGAGCCGGGCGGACCCGAGCCTGTCGGGCATATCAGTCGACTAGTGTTAGTCGTCGCAACATCATCAAAGACTGTTTTTCAAGGAGAATGAACATGCGCAATGCAACAACAGAAATGAAGCAAGAAAACAGAAGCACGTGCGCCCAGGCGCGCCGTGTCACAGGTCAGGGCATGACTGAGTACATCATCATCGTTGCCTTGATCGCAATCGCGTCAATTGCTGCCGTATCGTTTTTCGGTAGTGCCGTCCAGGCACAGTTTGCTCAGTTGGGTGCTGAGCTCACGGGTGGTACTGTGACCGATGCTGCAACAGCGGCTGGCACTGCGCCTACGCCTAAAGCTGCAGGTCTGGGTGATTACGGGCAATGAAGTCTGACTTGATCTGAACAGTGAGGTGGCATTCGGTCAGAGTCTCTTGGACTGTGGCCGAATTGCCGCCTATCTCTGATGAACCGGTCCAGGGAGGCGGAATGAATTTTAGTGATCAGCGATTAAACCTGCGAACGGGTCCGAGCCGACGTATTCAGCGGGGACAGGTGTTTCCCCTGGGAATCGCGCTGTTGCTGTTTGGTGTACTTGGCGGTTTCGTTTTGTACAACACCGCGCAGATGGCAACAGACAAGACACGCCTTGCCAATACGGCAGATGCGGCAGCCTATAGCGGCTTGCAGTGGCAGGCGAGAGCACTTAATTTTCAGGCCTATACCAATCGCGCGATGATCGCCAATCAGGTATCTATCGCGCAGGGCGTCAGCCTCAGATCGTGGGCTGCTTATGGCGTAATCGGTACAGAGAATATCGCGAAGGTGCTCAGCGCCGTGCCTGTTCTGAACGGTATCGCAAGTGGTGCTGAGCAAGTGATGGCCGGTGTCGAAATGATTCTTGGACCAATTGCTGAAGGTATGGTCATGGTTATTGATCAGATAAACAAGGGTCTTTCATTGTCGCAGGAGGCAATGTTCTATGGTGCTTTCATGGCGACCCCTGCCATTGTCGACACTGTAGTTTCCGAGACGGACTCACGGTTCTCCGTTTTGACTGGATACAGTGTCTTTGGAATAGCGCAAAACCTGGACTCATGGAACGGGTTCACAGAAGGTTATGAAACTGACGATCTGGATGCTATGCAAGAGCGTCAGTACATGATCAATGCCTCTCTGGACGATTTTTCGAAGGCCAGGGATTGGGAGTTCTTCGATTTCTGGTTCTATTCCACGCCAATCACACGTCACAAGATGTACCGCCGAGGCAGCACAAAACTCACAATGGTAGAGGGCGATACCGGGTTCGACTGGGAGTGGAAGGCCAAAGATACACTATCGTTGCAGAACCGCATCTGGCGCCCTTTTCGTAGTGAAAAGAAAATCGAGATACCCATTGGCTGGGCCCAGGCATTTGCCAACTCACTGGAATCGGATTCTTCAATCGAACCCTGTGTTCGTGAGTACTCCTCGAGCGACTGCAAGCGTCAGAGATACGCCTCCCCCAATAGTACAGCGGAAAAGCTGTCTGATCGCAATACCCCGTCTCTGGGCTTGAGTGATAGCCGGATCGATGTGTCGGGCTATTCCGGCGTTCAGGCCTATCGTTCACTGTCGCAGGATACCATTGACGAGGACGAACCTGCGCTGAAGCTCAAGGTTGAAGTGGCCATGTCACTGGATGATGTGAAGAACACAACAGCGCTTGGTGTCGGCGATACGTTTGATACCGACATGGTCGCGATAGGGGATGAGGCTTCATCGATTTCGATAGCCGAAGTCTATTATGAAAGGCCAGATACTTATCGTAGGCAGGACCTGCCGCGGGAAAATGCCAACGGCTATAACCCTTATTGGGATGTGCGTCTGAGTCCGATCGCGGATCAAGAGCGATTGCTGGCACTCTCGCTGCGCGCGGTCACTGGTGGAACGGTTCCATCAGCCTCACCGGACAACGGAGAAGGCATACCGGAAGAGGCTGAAGGAAAGAGCGCCTCTGGAACAGCTGATCTGAAGGGTGGAGAATCGGCTACGGCTCGCAAGGTAGTGGGTGGTCAGGGCTTGCGACTGGAATCACTGGCTGGAGGAGGGATGAGTCTGCCCGACTTTCAGATTCCGAACAGCATCGATGCTGGGAGAGCCGTTCAGGCGTTGATAGCGGCCTATGGTGCCTCTGCGTTGCCTGATGATTACTCACAGTACCTGTCACTCATTCAGTCAGGGGACCCGAAGGCCATCGCCGAGCACTTTGCAGGGGCTGCGATTGATGACTTTCGCAATACTATTCAGGATTATCTGGAGAACGTGCTGCGGGATGCGGTTGCAGATATGTTGCGAGGCATTGTCACCGACTATGTCAGTAATGTGGTGGGTACCGATATCGAGGAACTGGCTGACAGTGTCGAGGACCTGGCTCAGAACCAGCTTGATGAGCTGATTGATCCGGAGCTTCTCGAGACCATAAAGGAGACTGCTGAAGAGGCGCGTGTTCAGATGTTGGAGCTACGCGAAGAGTACGAGCGCATCCGGGTTGAAGTAGTCAGCCAATTCGAGATTTCCATGCAAGAGGTTTCTCTGGAAATCGAACGAGAGCTGCAATCTCTGCAGGATCAGATCAATCCACTTCGGGAAGAACTCAGAAATCTGAATGTTGATGACTCCGATGGAATGAGGAGAATCAACAGGCAGTTGGAGCCCCTGAACGAGAGGCGCAGAGAGTTGCAGAGCGACGATTATCTTGGCGATGAATTGGTGGATGAGTTGATGCAGATATTCGACGAGGTGGCTAGTGATCCTTCTGCATACAGCAGAGAACTTGCCCGATATATGGTCAAGGAACTATTGCGCGAAGCTTCTGGCGAACTTGAATTTCCATGGGCGGAAGAGCTAGAAGAAGAAGAGGAAAATTTCGATGATTCGGATGAGACGCTGGAGGAAATTCGTGCAACAAAACTGTGATAGGCAGGTAGGAAGTGCGCTTACCGAGACCATTATTCTCAGCATTGCCATGGTGCCGTTGTTCTTTGCGATACCGATGATAGGCAAACTGGCCGATATTCGCCAAACCGGAGAACAAGCTGCTCGCTATGGCTCCTGGGAGGCTACCGTGAATACGCGTGGCAGCGGTGCCGCCACTATCGAGCGGACCGAAGAACGCTTTTTCAAAAGCCAGAATTCCGCCATTGCGTCGATTGCACAGGACTTGCCCGAACACAGTCTGTGGGGGAATGATCGAGCGCAATCGACGGGCTATAGAGGCGATACGGATGTACGTATCGATCTGGATGCGAGTGCTGCCCGTGCATGGCAATACGATTTTACCGGTCAGCCTGCTGGGGCAATAATCGGTGAACAGGCTGGTCGAGTTGGCAAGCTGCTCGATGGTATTGGCAGTAATGACTGGTCGATCGAAAGCAATGCTCTGGTTCGCTCCGGGGTTGAGATTGAAGTCAAGGCCAACAATTGGCTGAGAGAAGATGCATGCTCTGCGTCGCAGAATGCAGGCTGTTTGAGCGTCAGTTCCGTCATCATGGCAGATAGCTGGGGGGCGGGCAGCGAGTCACAGGCCAAGAATCGTGTCAAGAGCCTGGTGCCGGCTTCCGCACTGGAGCCGGTCGGCGACATGATGGCCATCGTCGGCGAGTTCCCCATATTCAAAGAGATGAAAGGACTTAAAGGCGCACTAGGGCATGTGGACATGGGTGTCCTTCCAGATTATGCAAAGGGGGAGTGATGAAAAATCTTGACGGTTCCTCTATCCGCTGGCTTGTGAAAATGATGCAAACCTTGAGTTATCCAGGTCGCGCATCACGTTTGACTGTACTGGTCGCATCCATGCTGGTTGTCTCAACCGTGGTGACAGCGGCAGACTGGCTGGGTGACTTTCCGGTGCCGGTTACTGCCAATCTGGAGACGGTTTCACTGCAAATGCGACACAACGGTCATCTGGTTGATATGGCACGATTTGAATCAGCTGATTCGGTCGCAGACACACTGGCCTTTTATCGGAGTTTGTGGGGAGAGCCGAATGCTCAGGACGAGAGCAGTCCTCCGGTCTGGTTGAGCAGTGAAGTGGGCGGTCGCGTTTACATCAGTCGTCTGTACGATGGACTGAGTCAGGTTCTCGATCTTGATAATGCAAGTAAGGATACGTCCAGCGGGATATTGTCTGTCATGACAATTGACAGCGATGATGGGGTAAAGCAAGGTGATTATCTTCTCAGTGATGGTGAGCTTCTATCGCTGACACAGACGAGCGACCGAGGGGTTGGCTATTCGACGCTGCTCATGGCCAGGTATATGCGCTCCCCGGAAAGGGTTGCAGAAGGGTACAGAGAACACTTCGTATCGAGAGGCTGGAAGGCCGGAATGCGTCAGGACAGTGATTCGAGTGTGCTGCTCTCATTCAGTAATGATGGTAAGCGAGACCTTTCCGTGGTGATCACCGCAGCTCCGGATGGTGGTACCCATGCTGTTCTTAATGAGATCGAAAGATGAGGCAGGTTCGACTACCTTCAGCTGTGAATTGCGGTCGAGCCGGCCTGTGGCGACACGCATCAAGGCACATGCTGAAAGGATCGACTGCGGCTGAATATCTGGTAGGTCTGGCGGTCATGATCGTAACCTTGATCATGCCGATACCGGGAATGGAGCATTCTCTGATTACCTGGTTCATGGACGCCCTGTCCGCATTTCAGGCGAATACCACTGTACTGATGTCGATTCCCTGATGCACGCAGATTTTCTGCTGCTGCAGACCGATCGACTAGCACACCCTTTCACGAGAGATTGATTCAAGATGCCAGTGCAACAAACAACTGAGCGCTCATCCCGCTCACGCAATCTGAAGCCATTGCTCATGCTGCTTTTATCCCTGGCGCTGGGGGCGGTGGGCGTGTTCTATTCGCGTACGTACATCCAGGATCAGGTAGCCTTTTACCGCAACCAATTGGAGACCACTGAAACATTGGTCCAGGTTGTTGTCCCGATTCGCAATATCCAGCGCGGTCAGGTGATCACCCAGCAGGATCTTGTCTTTCGTGATGTGCCGACGCAATACGTCGATACGAATAGCATCAATGGCAGTAATTTCGAGAACGCGATCGGACAGCGACTCGAATACGATGTCAGTGAAGGCAGACCTTTGCAGTGGAGCCATCTTGAAGGCGGCTTGACGCCGACCTTCAGCGGCAAGGTGGAGAATGGATTGCGTGCAATGACGGTGCGTGTTGACGAGATCAATTCCATCTCTGGATTTCTGCAGCCGAAGGACAAGGTTGATCTTTTACTCAGTCATGGGTCGAGCGACGAGTCAGAGATATTCCCGCTTATTCAGAAGCTCAATATCATCGCGACTGGCGTGCAGACGATGGTCGATAAACAATCGGGTGGTCGGGAGCGAAGTTTCAATACCATTACTGTACATGTGTCTCCAGAGCAGGCTCAGAAAATTACACTCGCTCAGCAGATTGGTCGATTGACTGCGGTTTTGCGAAATCCGGAGGATGATGGCTCCTTTGCTGATTCTCCGATAACGGTTGCTCATCTGCTCAATATACCTGAGCCCGAGCCGGTGATACCGAAGAAGCGGCGGCCTAAAAAGCCGTCAATAGAATACATAGTGGAAGGGCGTTGATAGCCATGTATATTTCTGCGCGTCTCTGTTATCGCGACTTATTCTCCTCTGTGCTTCAACGAGTGAGACAGGTGATCGCTCTGCTTGTTCTGATTTTCTTTTCGCTGGCAGTGCATGCCCAGTCTGAAGCGGATAAGGATGGATGGGTACCGATAGGCAATTTTCCAACGGCTGCCAGCGCCCAGGGGGCGTTGGTGAAACAACCAAAGGAATCAGCCGAAGCGGATTGGCAACTCATCGAGTACCAGGTGGATGATGAGGCAGAGGGCTCCGAAAGCGAATCATCGAAACTGACGCAGCAACGCGAAGAGCTGAATGCTGCCAAGAGGGTCGGTGAAGCCTTTTCGGCCATGAATTCGTCGGGCTCGAGATCCAGCGTTGCCGAACATATTGCCAAGACGGTAAATATTGACATGTTCGTCGGACAGGTCGATGTATTGGGTGTCGTGAAAGTCAAACGTGTGGCCGTGGGTAATGGTTCTGTGGTTCGAGCCGAAGTGCTAGAAAGTGGCGAGTTACTGGTAATCGGCAAGTCGGCAGGCAGCTCCTCGTTGCGTCTGTGGCACTCCGATGGCAGCCAGTCGGATTTCAATATTCGTATCAGCGAGTCCGACCCTGAGACTCGGGTAAGAATGGAGAAGATGGTTCGTATGAAAGTGCGAATGGTTGATTTTCGCAAGAGCTCTCTCGAACAAGTTGGTATCGACTGGAGCGACTCGACGTCGGGTCCAGGCCTGGCATTTGCCGGAGATGCGATTGGTAATTCTTTATTCAGACCAGCAGCCGAAGGGCTTTCCGAGACGCTACCCAATGTCGTGGATCCATTCGCCACCTATTTCGGTATCGTTTCCAACATTACGTCCAGCATCAATATGCTTGCTGCGAATGGCGATGCCGTTACGCTTGCTGAACCGGTTCTCAGTTGCCGTAGTGGAGGCGAAGCCTCATTTCTTGCCGGTGGTGAGGTTCCCTATCCGACCACTGGGGAGAACGGACGAACAATTGTGGAATTCAAGGAGTACGGAATACGGCTCAACATCTCGCCCGTTGTGGATGAGCTTGGCAACGTCAGGGCAATCATTGAAACCGAGATCAGTCAGCTGGATCAAGCAAGTTCGATCGGTGATACGCCGGGTTTGCTGACGCGACGTGCGACCACTGAAGTCAATGTAGCTAATGGAGAGACGATCGTGATCTCTGGGTTGCTGAACTCGGATATGAGTGAGGATGTTGACAGAATTCCCGGTCTTGGACGACTGCCAATTCTCGGACATCTGTTTCGTTCAACCAAGCGGCGCGATGCAGCTATGGAGCTTGTTGTCTTTGTGACACCGGAGGTAATTGATCCTGTAACTACTGCAATGTCAGCTCGGCATCAAAAAATTCTGGCTGACACGAGCCTGCGTCTTGACGAGGCTGGTCGTCGCATCGATCTCATGGAGTAAGGTATGTTCGAATTCTATTACCAGCAAGGAAGTAGTCGGAGAAAACTGTTCAAGGTCACAGGTGAAAGCTGTGCGATTGGCAGTGCCCGGAGCAACGATCTGGTTATCAGCTCCCGGCAAGTAGGCAAGCGTCATGCAGAGCTCACTTTGAAGCCGGATGGTATCTGGGTGACGGATATGGGAAGTCTGCATGGGTCCTGGGTTAACCGAGAGCGCGTCATGGAGCATGGTCCACTCAATGAGCTTGATGAGGTGCTACTGGGTGATCTCAGCGTAGTTATTGACATGCGACGTATCGTGCATGCCGATCACACGCCATCAGTGAAGAGGGAGGTATCGGCGTCGGAGCTACCAACTGATACCGTTTCCAATTCATTGGGGAAGGATGATTCGGTGTCGGATGTTCCTGCCGTTTCTCACGATGACGTGAATGGCGTATCAAGCGAGCAGGCGGAAATGGCCCGGGAGTTTGTGTACTGGGGACATATTGTTCACGAGCAACTTCTCCATCGTATGGATCTGCAGCGTCGTGATGTCAATCGTATGAGTGACGAGCAATTGCGAGAAGCATCGACAAGCCTGATCGATCAGATCATCGGTGAGCTTACTGCGCAGATGCCGGATCGACTCAACCGTGAAAGGCTACACCGCAATGTGTTGAACGAAGCGGTAGGGCTGGGTCCGCTCGAGGACTTTCTCGAAGATGAATCCATTACCGAAATCATGGTGAACAACCATGCTGAGATATTTATCGAAAAGGATGGCAAGCTGCTGCGCTCTCCGGTGAACTTCACCAGCGATACGACGGTGTTGGCGGTTATCGATCGCATCATTACACCAATCGGGCGACGAATCGATGAAAGTAGCCCTATCTGTGACGCTCGACTGAAGGATGGCTCCCGCGTCAATGCCATCATTCCTCCTCTGGCACTGAAAGGTCCGAGTATCACCATACGAAAGTTTCCGAAGCATCGTTTGCATTTTGATGATCTCGTTCGCTACGGGACGCTCGAAGCGCCGATGGTTGAGTTCCTGCGCATCGCCGTCGAACAGCGATTGAACATTATCGTTTCCGGTGGCACCGGTTCGGGTAAGACGACACTTTTGAATGTGCTGTCAGGCTTCATTCCTGATACAGATCGTATCGTCACCATCGAGGATGCTGCTGAGCTCAAGCTGGTGCAGCCGAACCTTGTATCGCTCGAATCACGACCTCCGAACCTGGAGGGTAAGGGAGGCATTCCGATCCGCGATCTGGTGAAAAATTCCCTACGGATGCGTCCAGACCGAATCGTGGTTGGTGAGTGTCGTGGTGGTGAGGCGTTGGATATGCTTCAGGCAATGAATACGGGTCATGACGGCTCCTTGACTACGATTCACGCTAATAATCCGCGAGATGTTATCTCACGACTGGAAGTGCTGGTATTGATGGCTGGCATGGACTTACCGACATCGGCTATTCGAGAACAGGTGGCCTCTGCGGTGCATCTGATCCTTCAACAGACTCGTTTCCCTTGTGGTTCACGCAAGATCACGAAGATCACCGAGGTGGTTGGTGTTGAGAGCGGTACGATTCAGTTGCAGGACATTTTTGTCTACAAACAGAAAGGCATTGATGAGAATGGACGTGTTAAAGGCCACTTTGCGGCCACTGGAGCTATTCCATCCTTCTATGAAGAGCTGCGGCAGATCGGTATAGAGGTTGACCTGTCACCGTTCACCAGCCAGCCCGGAGGTTCTCTTTCATGAACGTCCTGCTCATCCTTGGAGTGATTTTTCTAAGCTTGGTTACGGCGAGTTATTTCGTGCTTAGCATGACAGCGGTAACAGCGCAAAGGGTCTCTGAGAGCGTATCCGAGAAGACGGATACGCATTTGCGAAAACTGTATGTGTTTGCCGACACACGCAGATTGTTCCTCATTTATGTACTGGTTTTAATCGGAGTTCCGGTATTACTGCTTTTGTCTGGACAGACATTGCCGATTGCCATGATTGTATTGTTAGCCATTGCCCTCTTGCCACGGTGGGTTATGAATCGTATGGCCCAGCGCCGACGAAAGCTCATCAATGAGGCGCTGCCGGATTCCTTGGCACAGATATCGGGCAGTATGCGAGCCGGTTCTACATTGACAACGTCCATACAGGCAATGGTGGAAGAGCAGGGTGGGCCCATCGCGCAGGAGTTCGCGCATCTGCTCAAGGAGCAGCGTGTCGGTCTTCGCTTCGATGAAGCGCTGGATAATCTGGCTGAGCGCGTTCAAAGCGAAGAGATGGATCTGGTGGTGTCGGCCGCGATGATCGCTCAGGACGTAGGGGGGAATCTGGCTGAAACCTTCTCCCGATTGTCTGAAACAATCCGACGGAAGATCGAGATGGAGGGGAAGATCCGGGCGCTGACGGCACAGGGGATACTCCAGGGACGAGTCGTCTCTGCATTGCCATTCATGATCATGGGCGCTTTGTTATTCATTGAGCGCGAGGCCATGCAATACATCTATACCGGATTACTCGGCTGGATTTTTCTGTTGGTGATTATTGTGTTGCAATTGTTGGGCGGCATCACGATTCGCAAGATAGTCACCATCGATGTCTGAGATGAAGGAGCCTATTGGAGATCTCTCATGTCCATGATTCTGATCATATCGCTGATATTCGGCGGGTTTGTTGCGTTGATGGTCTGGCAGGTTTATCGTTTCTTCAATGCTGTTCCTGATGAAAATCGACAGTTCCTTGATAGCCCACCGTTGGGTTTCAGGCTGGCATGGCCATTTATTCAGGCCATGGTTCATTATGTCGGGCATCTGTTCAGCGAGACGGCGTTGCAAATGGCCGCTGCGCGGCTCAAGCGTGGCGGTGCCGAGTACATCGTCAATGCGAAACAATTTCTGGCCGTACGGCTGGTGTCGGCCATCTTTTTTGCTTTGTTTTCAGCGCTATTGGGTTCAATGCTCGGTAGTGCAGGTTTGCTGTTTTCATTGGTTTTAGCGATCGGCGGCTTTTACTATCCGGAGCTGTGGTTGCGGGAAAAGACGGCACGTCGCCAGAACGAGATGCTGCGTTCTCTACCGTTCTACCTGGACGTCATTACTTTGTCCGTTGAGGCTGGTAGCAACCTGACAGGCGGGATGACGCAAGCGGTTCAGAAGACACCAGATACAGTACTACGTCGAGAGATAAGCCGTGTGCTGCGTGATATTCGCGCCGGGAAAACCCGCGCCGAATCACTCCGAGATCTGGCAGAGCGTGCCGGTAGTGCACAGGTGAAAATGGTGGTTGCCAGCTTGATACAGGCAGAAAAGACAGGGGCCAGCCTGGGTCCCATTCTGCGTGCGCAATCCGATCAGCTGCGCACGCAACGTTTTCAGCGTGCCGAGAAACTGGCGATGGAGGCACCGGTAAAGATGCTGGGGCCGCTGGTGATGTTCATTTTTCCGACCACTTTCTTCGTCCTGGGTTTCCTGATCATGAGCAAGGCGATTCTCCAGGGGGTGCTGAGCTGGCCTCCTTTGGTATGGGCCTGGCAATGGCCGGCCGGGATGTAGGGGGAGGAAACACTAATGCAGCAAAGCAAACACGGTGAACAAGAGCAAATATCCATGATTCAGCATATGGCAGTGAGCATGAAAGAAAACAGGCGCAAGCCTAGAGTGATTGCCAGGAGAAATGCCCTGGCAACTGTAGCCGTGCTCGCATTGTCTAGCGGCTGTTCGAATGATCAGTTGCCAAGTGATACCACGCTCTCGATTTCACCGGATTCCAGAACTTTCGAGATCACCGAGCAGCTGGATGATAATGGCAAGTGCATCTATTTCGATGACTACACGCTCGACATACCCTTGCAGGTAAGTGTGCGAGACGGTAGTGGTAACCCGATTGGCGATGTGGAGCTGAGTGTTTATGCTGACTGGACGGAGAATACCTTCGGCGGTGGACGGTTTCCATTGGCACTCTATCGTGACATGAACGGTAATGGCATGATCGATGAGGATGTCGAACTTGTCAGCGGGGCCGATGACGATGTTGCCAAGTTCAAGACCAGTGAATTCGGTGGCTCGGCGACATTGCTTTTGCGTATGAATCTGTCTTGCAGCTATCGCGGCCAGGTGTTCGTGTTTTCAGAATTTGCCAGTGCTTCTACTGACATAGAAACGACACCGCTAATTGTCGAAGAGCCCGAAGTTGAAGTTGACGTTGAAATCGAGGATACGGAAGAGACCGAGGAACAAGGCAAGGTATCCACGGGGCTTGGTATCGACGGTCTGCCCATACATGGTAGCGAGAGTAATCAGCAGGAGCAAGACCGGTCCGTATTCGGAGGTTCCTGGTGACACAGATCCGGTTGCATAGAGCGTGGCTTGATTTCACCTTCCAGCCTGCAGTGCGGTACTCGTTGTCGCTGGATGGCCGATCCATCGGACATTGCTGGAAAGCCGAGTCTTTTCTGGCTCGTCTACGTGGCATCAAAGCATTCGATCGGCTCGAAAGCGATGAATCCTTGTTGTTCGAGCGTAGTTCCTGCGTACACGGTTACGGAATGCAGCGAGCGCTTGAT
Organism: Granulosicoccus antarcticus IMCC3135; assembly: GCF_002215215.1. NCBI lineage: Bacteria > Pseudomonadati > Pseudomonadota > Gammaproteobacteria > Chromatiales > Granulosicoccaceae > Granulosicoccus > Granulosicoccus antarcticus. The sequence goes on from NZ_CP018632.1 coordinate 2,096,615, forward strand.
CTGGTGTTTGTGGATCGCGAATGGCAGATACTGAAAGTCACATCACTCGGGATCAACAGAGTAGAGAAATGCAAGGGCGCCCATGCCGTGTTCGAACTCGAACAGGGGAATGCCGTACAACTCGGGCTGAAAGAAGGATGTCGCTTGATACCTGGTGACGCCCAATCGTCGCACGATCTGCAAGATGGGTTGGTTCGACAGGAAGGTGGATGATTATGACTGGCATGAAAATCATGGTTATGATCAGGCTCCGGCGTTTACTTCCGCTTGTCCTTCTGTCTTGCTCTCTGGTTGGCTGTGCCATTCCCGGTACAGCGCCGGGTAATGGTGGGGCGATGTCCGGCGCAGATGGTAAGTCTGTGCTATCAAGCGAGGCCCTTTTTGCGCTATCAGCAAAGGCTGATATTGCTTATCGTGGGCAACGCTGGCCAGAAGCTGCGTCTCATTATCAGCAACTGACAGAGGCGGTGCCGAAGGATGCCTGGAGTTGGTTTCGTCTGGGCAACGTTCGCACACAGCAGGGGCAGTATGAAGCAGCGATTCAGGCTTATAGCGTCTCGATCGGACGTGAAGGCAAGGCCGCCAAGCCCTGGTTCAATCTGTCGACTGTCTATTTGTTGAATGCGCGAAAAGCACTGCTTCAAGCAGCTCAATTTCTGGCATCCGATGATCCGGCCCATGTCTCGATCAGCTCGCGTATTGATGCAATCGATGCAGCCGTTGTGAGTGCAAGCGTGGATGTGTCGACCACTTCATTGGAGCAAAACGAGGCTAGCGGCGTTGTGTTCGATGCTCCGGTAGAGCAATTTGCTGAGTCTGCCTCTGGCTGGACTCCGGCGGGTACCGGGTTGTCTGAGCGTTGAATGTCGATTGAATGCAGAAAGGATTTCAGATAATGCAAAATGGACTAATCAGAACTGCCCGAGCGTGGCACGGACTGACGTTTTCAAGGCAACGTCGGCACCGTATGAATGGAAGCTCCTCTCGCTTGCGCCAACGAGGCTCACTGAGCGAGATGGCAATCGCGATTCCAGTGCTGCTGTTGCTGGGACTGTCAACGCTCCAGGGTAGCCTGATCTATCACGGCAAGTCGACGCTGAATTACGCCACGTTTGAAGCCGCTCGGACCGGTGCAGTACATCATGGCCAGGAAGGGGCGATGCGTCATGAGCTCGGTATCCGTCTGGCGCCGCTACAAGGCGGGGACGGCAGTACCGAACGGGCAGCCACGGCGATTCTGATGGCTCGTACCCTGGTTGAGAATCGTCTGCAGACACGAATCCGCATAGTCAACCCGACTGCTGATGCGTTCAGTGACTGGGGATTTGATGATCCGGATTCGGGTGAGCTCATGATCCCGAACAGTCATCTACGTCACCAACCGAATAGCATCGGCAGTACATCGGGGGTAACGCTGCGTGATGCGAATCTGCTTAAGATCGAGGTGACACATGGTTTAGAGCTGAAGGTACCACTGGTCGGCGCGCTGCTGGCGAAGACTCTGATGCTGTTTGATCCGGAGAACACAGTGTTCTACGCGCAGAACCAGCTTCCGTTGAAATCGGTGGCGACGGTGCGGATGCAGTCACCGGCCTGGAAGTCGGCGATCACAGAGGCGGCAGATCATGTTGCAGTAGCGGAGAGTGATAGTGCGGCGTTGATAGAGGAAGGTGATACTGACGGGGCGGGTGAGGGGAATGATCCGACGGGTGAAGAGGAACATGGTGGAGACACCTCCGACGAACAGGCTGACGGATCAGACGACGGTGATGACCTTGAGCCGACCGACGGCTCGGATCAGAACGATGGCGATAAAGAGGAAGACGCCGAGGATGAGATTGCGTGTGAGACTAGTTGGGATGATGAGCGCTACCAGAGTGCGGATGAGGGTAATTGGTGGAACCCACTGGATTGGGGGGATGAGATAAAAGCTGCGGCAGCGGTTGTTTGGGATTTCTTTTCAGGGCTGGTAGCAGGGATGGGCGAACAGGTCAGTGATCTGCTGGAACTGATCAAGGACCCGAGTGTGATGCTCGATATCGCCAAAGCGTTCATCGATGACCCTAAAGGTGTGATCGAGGGGATGCTGACTGAACTAGGGGCGGATGTCGACAAATTGATGCAATGCGGTCCAGGGGATATCGGACAGCTGGTCGGTCAGAGCCTCAATCCAGCACTGGCGATTCGTATCGTGGGTCGTCTGGCAGGGAGCACTCGTCTGGGGCGCTATGCTGATGATCTAGAAGCGCGCGAGGTGTGCGCCAGCTTTCCCGCTGGCACGCCGATATGGACCCCGGAGGGATCGGTTTTCATTGAAGTGCTGAAAACAGGGGATGTTGTTGATGCTCGCGATGAGCAGACACTGTTGAACGCACCCCAGCGCATAACAGCCACCCATGGGCGCGTAGCTGAGGGCTATCACCGTATCGAGACCGAACTCGGGGTGATTGAGGCAACATCTGAACATCCTTTCTGGGTGCAGGGCAAGGGATGGGTTGAAGCGAAGGCGATTGCTTGGGAAGACCCGATTGCCACAGCGTCAGGCGATGTTGTTGCCTACAGCAACACCTACGTCGAGGAAGCGACACCGGTTTTCAACTTTTCGGTTGAGTCAACGCCCAGCTACTTTGCCGGGGAGATGGGGCTGTGGGTACACAACGCGGGACCGTGCCGAATTCCCTGGACGCAGCCACTGCCGAATTTTCCAAACGTGACACTGCGTGGGATTCGGACGCCGAATTTGTTTACAGGGTCACCGACCAGAACCCAAAGTCTGCTCAGAGACCGTATGGCACTTCATTACAACCTACAATCCAACAGCAATCTGCCATCGAATGCCCGATGGCAGGCACATCATGTCATTCCTTTTGAATTTCGGAATAACCCCATGCTTAATCGGCTTGGAATAGATATTAATTCGATTGACAATGGAATCCCGCTACCATGTTCTTCAGGAACATGTAGCGCCATTCACAATGGTTCTCACAGTCGCTATAGTGCTGCAGTTCGTCAATTTTTGCAGGATGTCGAAAAAATGAATGTCAGCGATTCTGTCAAAAGAGACGTTCTCATTCGAGGGATAGAAGAATCAAGGGAAGGTTTGGCGAAAAACAACCCTCCATTGCGGAACTCTGATGGTGCGACTGTGCAGCAGTGGAATGACGTATTCAACGATGTACTGGAAGAGTATGCAGAGGAGACATGAGCATGTGGCCCGATAATTATATGAATTTGTTCAAGACCAATGAATTTGTCACGAAAGAGGATCTCCGTCGGTTCGAATATCTACTGAGCGATGACGTGATGTTGATGGGCTTGGTGGGAAAAAGGCCCGTTTCGGTACTCGAGGGGCTGAACTTCCCTATTGTTGAAGAACCTTTGGCAGCGCAGGAGATGATGGTAGTAGTCCTGGGTGATAATGAGGAGGGTGAGTACCATGAGACATTTGATAATTTTCCTTACGTAGTGAGCGCTAGCGTTGACTCCTTTGCTCCAGGTATGGAAATTTACGAAGCTTCCATGAAGATGTCTTTAGACAGTATGGATAAAAAAGGAGAAGTGTTTTTCGACTACTTCAAGCGAAAGGTAGAGGAAATATCACTGTTCGATTATTTTATGGAGCACGCGCGCGTGAATGTTGACGAAGATCAAATGCGATTTTTTGTCAACAGCGTCATTCCCAATGAAATGGATGCCTATCTATTGAAGATATCTGATGCTATGTACATGGGAGGCCTTGATCGCTGGCCGGTAGCTAAACGGGTTTATCAAGCACTGACAACCGGTGGCATGCCGACTGGTTGGATTGGAACCCCGTTCGATGATGGCGGCGACCCGTTCGAGTGCATGCAGTTGTTTTTCATTAGTGATGAAGCTGATGCGTGATGATAAGTCTGAATCGCGGAAGAAACATGCAATGATTTTTGAAATGAGTCTCGCGAGCGGGCGATCATGGACGCTTGTCACGACGAAACGCTTCAATAGCCCACGTGTCATAAAGGTGTACGAATGATGGGGTTGCGGGTCGCGTCGGATGTATCGTGGAGCAGGGTTATAGTTCTTGGGCTCCTGCTTCCGCTGACAGCATTCGCAGACACCCGCGAGTTGCGACCCTTCCAGGAAACAAGGCTGGAAGAAGCGGGCCTTACGGTGCTGGTGCCATCAAGGCCACAGTGGGTACTGTCGCTGACGCCGATGAAGCGCAATCAGCGTATCGAACTCAGTACACCACCCAACTACTACCCTGCTACGAGTATCCAGATCGTACGCGATGCCGAGCTGAGTGTACTTGTCGACGATTTGGACAGTGTGGCTGCATCGGCCATGCAGAGCATTCGTTCAGGGCTGGGTATGGCCGATCCGCTGACACCCGGTGCCCTTCAGGACGTGCGTGTCGGAAACCTCACCGGATTCGAAGACAATTTCAGCATTCGTCAAGGGGATGCCGAGTATGACCTCCGAAACATCGTGGGAGCCTTGCCCTCTGGGCATCTGGTGAGCATTCTGGTGAGTACTCCTGCTGGTCAGATTGCTCACATTGAACACATTGTGGAGAAGATACTGGTTAATCTCCGTGAATTGTGAAGGGTGGAGCGTCAATTGACAGTATTTAACAGCAATAGCATTACAGGAAAAACAGCCTAATGAGCGTCTACGAAATCGGCAACCTAGCTGGACGTCTACTAGTCAGTTACATGATTGTATTATTCGTGTTGTTACTGTTCTCGCGTTTGCAAGGACGGCAAGCTCTCATGCGAAGCGTACGCTGGTATGGATGGTTGATCACAGCGGTGGTGTTTTTGCTTGGCCTGTCCCAGCCGATGATGCGCGGTGGTGGATTGGGCTAGTGGATTAGTTCTATGCAGCTTCGTTGGAAGAAGGAGAAGTTGGTGGGCCGCCTGATTTGTAGAAAATCTTTTTTTACAGGCGATTTAGCATGCTTGTACCATATGGGTTCAGGAATATGGATCGATTCAGGCAGGCACCAGTGTCTTGTACAGAAATTCACTAAAGCCTTCGGCGTTATCCTCAAGCCATGTGTCGTGTGTTCCGCCCAATTCATAGAAGCTTACCCGGCCTGTCAGGTGATTTTTCCAACCCATGGTTCGTTCACTGAAATCGTTCTCTTCTTCCATCTGCGTCAATACAACCATATCCATGCTGCCATTGAATTTCCCGTTGATTTTGTAGCTGTACATGGCCGTAAAAAGTGAGTATTCAACAAACTCGTGTCTGAGCAGCTCTTTGAAGCCCTTGAGTCCGAGGTTTTTTATTGAGCCATCCTGTAGCACAGTCTTGAATCGCCACTTACACCACCTCAGCGCTCTGAGTGGAGGTTCACCAAAGTCCGTCGTCAGATCCGGGCCAGGCGCTGCAGTATGCCAGTTCATCAGTTTCTCAACCTCTTGTCCCTGACGTTGAAGTTGTAATGCGATCTCAAAGGCTATTAACGCACCTTCACAGCCACCCCCAATCAGATACGGCCCCTGTGGCTGAACCTTTTTTATTTCGAGCAGCAATTCCGTCGACAGTTCTTCAATACTTTTTAACAAACGCTTGCCTGCTAATCTGCGTTCAATCTGCAAAGCGTAGGAATCCACTTGATACACCGGATGCTGGCCTTCCAGTCTGGCGCAGGCGAGGCTGAATAGTGGGTTACTGCCCACCATGAAGACCGGCTGTTTATCAACCGGTGATGTAATCAGGCGGCAATATTGTTGTACGGCTTGGTCGACCTCTTCACCATCGAGCCGACGCGCGAGTGATGCGATCGTTGTTCCTTGAAAAATATCCAGCAAAGGTATGCTCAAATTGAGTCTGTCTTGTAGTTTGGCAACCAGGTTTGCAGCTTGAATTGACTGTCCGCCGAGTTCAAAGAAGCTATTGTGAACGCCCACTTGTTCCAGTCGCAGTGCTTCTTTCCAGATCAGGGCTATCTGCTCTTCAGAGTCGTTGCCTGGAGCGACCAGATTTTCGCTTGTCAGTAGAATACTCTGGTCTGGCACGGGCAGTTGCTTCCGGTCAACTTTGCCGTTGGGGGTTTGCGGCAAATTATCCAGAATCACCCATGCTTCGGGCACCATATATTCAGGCAAGGTTCTCTTGAGCGTTGCCCGCAACTCTCCTGTTGAAAAGCTATTGGTCTGAAGTTCCGGGACCAGATAGGCGACCAGCTTGGCCTCGCCAGGTGTGTCCTCTCGCACAATCACAGTGGCATCACGTATCTCAAGGCTTTCGACCAGTCTTGCGCGAATCTCCCCCAGCTCAATTCGGAATCCGCGCAGCTTAACTTGCTCATCCAACCGTCCTTGCACCTCCAGGTATCCATTGGCAAGCCACCGAGCGGCGTCTCCAGTTCTGTACATACGGGTACCCGTTGCCTGAAAGGGATCAGCCACAAATCGTTCGGCGGTCAGTTCATCCCGGTTCAGATACCCTTCGGCGACGCCATCACCGCCGATATACAGCTCACCTGGTACGCTTACAGGCACGACATTCATGGATTCGTCCAAGACGTAAAGTGTGGTGTTCGCAATAGGCCGTCCAACGGTGATAGATCCATTTCCCGGCTCTATTTTTTCTGTTGTTGAATAGACAGTTGTCTCGGTTGGGCCATACATGTTCCACAGCTCTTTGCAGGAAGCGGTGAGGCGATCTGCCAGATCACGGGTGAGTGCTTCCCCGCCGCACAAGGCCTTCATGGTCGAGGAACCAGACCATTCATTATCCAGTAGCATTTTCCAGGTAGCGGGTGTGGCCGAGATGTAGTTGGCATCAACGGACTTGATTCGAGCCGAAAGCAGCTCCGGGGACATTGCCTGCTCGCGGCTTGCCAGTATCACTTGCGCCCCGACCAGTAGCGGTGCAAATAACTCGATAATGGATATATCAAACGAAAGCGTCGTGACGGCCAGCATCCGATCGTTTTTCGTCACACCCGGTGCGTCCAGTATCGATACGAGAAAATTGGTCAACCCCTGGTGGGCGATCATGACTCCCTTGGGGACGCCGGTAGAGCCAGAGGTGTAGATAGCGTAGGCTTCGCTCTGCGCGGATGACAGCTGGATTGGTTCATTGGACTGATCCTGCAGAACCTCCAATGAGTCATCCAGCACAAGTGTTTGCGCCTGTGAACATGGAGCGCCATCCACAAGAGAAGGTTGCGTCAGTACATATTTTGCCGACGAATCCTGAACCATGAAGTTGAGCCGATCTTTCGGGAACATCGGATCCAGAGGTACATAGGAGGCTCCGCTTTTCATCACGCCAAATAAAGCGATCATCAGCGTGGTGTCTCGTTCCAGATAAAGACCGATCCGGTCCGCTTTCTGTACGTTCTTTTCATTCAGGTAATGCGCAAGCTGATTGGATGCCTCATCCAGTTGCTGGTAGGTCAGCGAATGCTCATTCGGCCCTCGAACAGCAATCGAATCTGGGCATAGGCGTGCCTGCGTTGCGAACAGATCCACTATTGTCGAGTTCGAGGGGTACGGGCGTGTCGTATCATTCAATTCATGGAGCAGGTAATCACGCTCGGCTGTTCCCAGCATTTTCAATTGCGAAACAAGGGTGTCGGGAGCCGACGCCACGGCCTCAAGCAAGTGTTCGTAATGGCTTGTCAGGCGAGTGATTGTCTCCTTGTTGAATAGCGCCGTCAGATAACGAATGTTCAGTATTGCCTCATCATCTTGTCGTATTACCGACAGGAGCAGCTCCAAGGTGTCGTCACTATGGTTATATGCCGGCGTGTTCCCATAGCTCAGTGCTATTTCACAGGGTGATGTCGATGTGGCGGCCCCTTGAGGAGCAAGCTTTTGCGCAACAGTTTCGAAATTTTCCAACGACAGGATTTCTCCTTTGGAGAATGCCTGTGACAACTGTTCTATATGCTCTCTGGCGCTGTCTTCAGCACTGATTCTGGTGATCAGGGGAAAGCAGACTCTGGGCGTTGTCTCCGTATTGATATTGGAAGCGGGGGCGCTGTGCAGGTAGCCAATACGCAGCAGTGATTTACCGGTGTACCGGTACAAGAGAATCGAATACACGGCTTGACAGACTACTTCAGGCGATACGTTACATTGAGTCGCAATTTGATCAATCAGTTTGATTGAGCGGGTGAAGGGCACCTCGACATTTGCTGTTGTCAGATTGTCTGAGATTTTGAGGCGAGGTCGGTCGCAGGGAATCTCCAGCGGGTCTATCTGCTGGCTTGTCGCAGTTGCCCAAAAGGACAACGCAGAGGAGCTTTCCATACGATGACACTCTAATTATACATAACGTAATTGAAGGGGCGATCTTAGCGTTTTTCGCTATTCCCAACAAGACAGTGGTGGAGGCATTTGTCGTGAAATTTTGTGTACTGCGTGCTGAGGGCCGCCTGAGTACAGCACCTCATAGGGTGTTCTCCATCAGGAGTCCGTCGGTGCGCTGAAGTCAAAGGTGAGCGGGTAGAAAAATGATAGCGACTGCTTTGATGGTCATTTTTCGCACCGACGCTTGACCTTTCAAGCCAATAGCTTAAAACTCCGTCAATGGGAATTTTATCCCGACAACAACAGTGCTGTTTATGTGTTGTGCCGTCAAGGCATTGCTGCACTTGAGGTAGTGTATTTTGTGTGGCCCCTTCATTTTTTCTAGACCATGAGCGAGACTCTCAAGTTATCGCTGGCTAAGTCTGTGGTCAGTATTCTGCGCCCGATGATTCGGTTGCTCATACGATTCGAGGTTACTCACCTTGAACTCAGTGAGCTGGTTCGCCAAACCTATGTAGAAGTGGCCGACAGGGACTTCGCCATAGAAGGCGAGGAGATGACGATATCAAGGGTTGCTGTGCTGACCGGATTGAGCCGCAAGGAAGTGGTGCGATTGCGCAATCTGCTCGATGAAAGCACTACCAGTCTCAAGCAGAAGCCTAATCGCGCGCAAAGAGTGGTGCAAGGCTGGTTGGCTGACAAGGAATTTCTGGACCGGAAGCGTAATCCCAGGGTTTTACCTATCAAAGGACATAAATCCAGTTTTGTGACGTTGGTCAAACGCTACAGTGGCGATATAACTTATGGTGCAGTGCTCGAAGAGCTGAACCGGTCTGGCGTCACCAGTCAGCCTGATGAATACAGCGTAGCGCTGGTGAATCCAGCCTATATTCCTCACGCGGATGATCTGGATCAGGTGAGAATACTGTCCATGTGCGTTGCCGATTTGTTCTGGACAGGGGTGTCCAATGTTGATGCCGACCCGGGTGACAAAATGTTTCAACGACAAGTCACTTATAACTTGCTGGATGAGTGCAGCGCGCACGATTTCAAGGTGTACTCTACAGAGAAGGCGGCTGAGCTCATCGCGGATTTGAACAAGTTTCTGGCGAAGAAGCGTGAACAGGCCGGGAAAAAAACTTACGGAAAGTCGAAGCGGGTTGGTATGGGAATCTACTATCTTGAAGAAACCCAAATGTCGATGAACGACAGTAACAAGGATAAAGAAGAGCGGTGAAAGGTATTACCCGAAACAGGCATGGAAACCATCCTCTCATGAAATTATTCGCAAGGCTGTTGTTGCTTCTGGCTATGGCGTCGCTGGTAGGCTGTAATTTCGAGGAACCATCGGATGAGTCTGGCGTGGTCGGTACCGGTATCACTTTTCGCGGTACGATCAGTGAACAGCAGCAGCTTGCCGACAATGAAATTGAAATCAGAGCGCAGTCAGGTGAACGAACAACAGCAATAATTGGCAATGACGGGCAATACTCTGCTGAGGGGGCACTCGGTTCAGGGCCCTGGCTGATCAGAAGTAGTCTGGGCAATGACAACTACCACTATGGTGTTGCGTATCCTGAGGCCATTGCGCACATCCACAGCTATACCGACGTGGTGCTTCGCAGCTGGTTTCTCGGGCGCTACGATATCAGTGATATCGATGCCGCTTTTGAATCCGCTGACACACTGCCGGAGTTGCCGTCAGCCGATCAATTCACGGACTTGGCCGGGCTGTACCTTCGCCTTGTGGAGTTTGTGCTTGAAGACTATGGCTTGACTGGCAAACAATTGTTGTCCGAGCCATTCCGTGCGGATGATACCGGTGTTGATCTGTTTCTGGATCTGAACCCCGTGTTTGTTGATGAAAATGGCGGAAGACAAATCACTATTGTGATAACTGACCCTGCCAGCAAGATTCAGACGTCAACCAATGCAGACATATTGCTAGGTGTCGTGGAGGGGGTAAGTGACACACAGCCGCCATCCATGCCATCAGATCTAAGAGTATTGAATGGTGTTTCCGGTGAGCCAGTGCTCGTTTGGGAGCCGTCTACAGATAACACCGTAGTTATTGGCTATGATGTTTTGCGAGACGGTCAACTCATAGCAACGACGCCTTACCCTGTCTATACGGACACTGGGGCATCTGCAGCCGCATTTCACTTCTATGAAGTGCAATCCATAGACACTGCCGGCAACCGATCGGCAGCGGCTCAAGTCAGCACCGACAGTGTTGTCGATGGGGGTGGTGAAGCTCTGTCAACACCTGTCAATGTTGTTTCAGTGGTGTCGACTACGCAACGTGTAGAGCTGAGTTGGACTCAGGATAGGATCGATGTTGTGGCTGGGTTCAATATCTATCGAGGACCCAGCGTCGATACGCTGTCCTCGTTACCACTGGTGAGGGTAAGCAGCACCAGTGTGACTGACGCTACGATATCAGCTGGTCAAGAGTACTGGTATGCGGTAACTGCTGTTGACGCTCGTGGTAACGAATCCCCGCAAAGTGAGCCGCTGCGTGTATTGACCACAGGCATTGCACTTACTCCACCGGAGTCTTCACCGCAAACGGTACCTGCGTTAGCGGGATTGAATGTTCCCGATACGGAGGCGATGAGTTGCGACGCTGTTTTTCCGACTTATAACATCGATACTGAGCTGACGCCTGCAGCTGGTTGCTACCAGGTTGAAGGCGATATTGTTGTAGACAACTTTGGCGTGCTGAAGCTTCAGCCAGGTGTTGTTCTCAAATTTGCAGCAGGCAGCAAATTACTCATCGGAACCCATGGCCGCCTGGTATCGGAAGGTTCTGATGACAATCCTGTTGTTTTGACAGGTCAGCGTCTTGTCGAAGGGTGGTGGTGGGGTGTCGAGTTCAACCACAGTGATGACTCTAGAAATATAATCAGTCGCACCGTCATCGAATATCATGGCAGCAACACCGAAGCGGCGGCAGGCATAGCTCTGGTTTCCTCGACAAATGACTCTTCACGGCTACGTGTGGAAAATTCATTGATTCGTTACGGCGGATGGAGTGGTATTGATATCTCGGGGCTGGATGCAAAGCTGGATTCATTCAAAGGCAATCTTGTCACCCAGAATCGCCGTGCTGCAACTACCGACTACACCTCTCTGTCGGCGTTTAATGATGATAGTAGTTTTATAGATAACGACCTTAACCGGCTAGTCGTTGTAGGTGCTTCGATTGATGAGGATGTTGTTTTTGACGATATTGGACTTCCGCTACAAATAGGTGCTATCAATCAGGTACGCGGTACCATCATTATCAATGCGGGTGTGAAGATGTATTTTATTGGGGGGGATGTGTTTATCGTGCGTGGGAATCTTGCAATAAGAGGCACTGCCAATAATCCCGTGGTGTTGACGTCAATAAATGAAACACCAGGTAGCTGGAAAGGCTTGCAGCTTGTCGAAGGTGCAAACGCAGAAATCAGTAATGTCATCATCGAAAATGGTGGCATGATCGGTAGTAGAAGTCCGGAAGGGTCCAACCTGTTCGCCAACGATGCCAGAATGTCTCTTGAAAACGTGACGCTGCGTTCAAGCTCATCGTATGGGTATCATGAAACAGGGAATCAAGTGACGATAGACAGGGCTGATAATATCAATATTGTCGACAATGCAAGGGTAGATGTCGTGAGTCTCGTTGAGCGTAATGGTTCATGACAAGCTGTACGAGTCAGCGTCATCAGCGCGTTTAGTCAAACGAAGGAGATAGACAGTGGCCGATAAGTGCGAAATAATCATCGATACCGATCCTGGGCAAGATGATGCAATTGCTATCTTGTTGGCTTTGGCAAGCCCCGAACTTGATGTGCTTGGCATTACAGCCGTTGCGGGTAATGTGCCACTGACGTTGACAACCAGCAACATTTGCAAAGTGTGCGAACTGGCGAGTAGGTCGAACACCAAGGTGTACGTTGGTTCAGACCGACCGATCAAGCGCGAACTATTTACCGCTGAGTATGTGCACGGTGCTACGGGATTAAATGGTACTCAACTGCCTGAGCCCAGCATGGCATTACAAGAGCAGCACGCGGTTGACTTCATTATAGAAACCATACTGTCTCGGCCGAACAAGTCAGTGACTCTTTGCACGCTTGGGCCATTGACGAATATAGGCAAAGCGCTCTCCAAGGCGCCTGAAATTGCCCCTCGTATTAAAGAGTTAGTGATGATGGGTGGCGGCTTGTTTGAAGGTGGCAACGTGACGCCTGTTGCTGAGTTCAATATCTACGTAGATCCTGAGGCGGCCAAGCTGACCTTTGATGCCGGAATTCCTATCGTAGTGATGCCATTGGATGTCACGCACAAGACGTTAACTACAAAGTCACGAATCGATGCATTTCGGGCGCTAGGAACCAAAGTGGGAACAGCCTCTGCCGAATGGTTGGATTTTTTCGAGCGATTTGATGAGGAAAAGTACGGTACCGATGGTGGACCGCTTCATGATCCTAATGTCATTGCCTATCTTTTGAAGCCTGAGCTATATTCTGGTCGCCACATCAATGTGGAAATCGAGACTGAATCTGCATTGACCGTTGGTATGACCGTAGCGGACTATTGGCGTGTTACCGACAGGCCTCGAAACGCGATCTGGATGACTGAGGTGGATAGCGATGGTTTTTTCGATTTGATTTTAGAGCGTCTTGCGGTGTTTGCATAGACCGGCAGAGTTCATGGATCACCGCCTCTACACGTTGCTGTGATAGCCATTGGCTATAACTGTCAGGCATGCGTAGATAGGGTATCTCCGGTCAGCACCGCTACATAGTCTGGAGGTGGGTTCTAGGCTGGGTATCAGTGTGTCATTGAGCCAGGTGAAGTGTTCAGACTATCGAAGAGATTTCAGGGCGATACTCGGATCACAAAGAGCATCCTTTGAAATCGGAACAGCTTTTTCGATCAGCTTTGTGGCCAGGCGTATATCCTTTGCAATCTTGAGCCCTGGAGCAATTCCGCAGGCATAGCCTAATGTTCCATCGGTGTTCAGACCGAACGTGATGTGGTGAGTCTCATCGTAGGATCTTTGTACAAGTTGCATTTGGGTGGAGGGCAGTCCGGCTACCTGTAATACGTGATCATATTGTTCAGACCAGAACCACGGGGACTTGATGTAACTGCGGGCAGTCTGTGCAACCATATTGTGGCCGGCGATTTCGCCCTGATCTCCGGCGGCCTGCCAGGACTCCAGTCGGGTTGCCTGGCCACCGGGGCCATAGAGTGGAAAAGCACAGCAGTCGCCTGCGGCATATATATCAGGATCGCTACTGCGCAAGTGCGAATCAACAACAATTCCATTGGATACCGCCAGGCCTGCCTGCTGCGCCAATTCGGTTGAAGCGAGTGAGCCGATACCCGCGATAATCATGTCTGTTGTGATTGTCGTGCCATTGCTCAGCTTTACAGTACAAGGCTGACTCATGATCTCTTCTATCGCTACATCAAAGCTGAACTGTACTTCATGCCGCTGGTGAATCTGTTGAACAATGCGGGACACTTCCATGCTTACGGCACGTGATAATAGTCTGTCCGCTGCTTCTACGACATGCACAGCCACACCTGCTGCTCGCAGGCTGGCGGCCAGTTCCAGGCCGATGAATCCGCCACCGATGATGACGGCCTGCCTGGCGACACTGGCAGCCTGTTTCAGTTTTACGGTATCGGCGATATCGCGTAGATAATGTATAGCTGTGTCACCGTTTGTTGCTGGCGGAAGTTGACGGGCGTTAGCGCCGGTTGCGAGCAATAGTTTTGAATAGGCCCATTGGCTACCGTCGCTCAGGACAAGTTGCTTGTTGCCAGTGTCCAGGCTGATCACTTTTCCGGCGATGCGCTCTACGTTGGCGGCATTCAACTGTTCTATCGGGACGATAGGCAGAGCGCAGGTAACGGCATCGTCAGACCACTTGGACAGAGGTGGACGTTCATAGGGTAGCTCAGAGCCCTCATCTGCAATAATCGTTACGGGCCCTTCATGGCCAGCCTCCCGGATCGCAAGAGCCGCTCTGATGGCTGCGTGTCCCGCACCGATTATCAGGATTCTGTTAGTCATGGTTTATACCAGCGGTTCGATTTTTGGTCATGGGGATAGCTGCCTATTAAATAGAGGTGCCCTCGGCAAAGGCCAGAGGGCAGGAGAAACTATTTTCTGAGGCAAATCTGGATGGCAGGAGCCAGTCTAGCTGGCGTCGACTTGTTGCCCTTGCACACGTTTTTTGTGCACTTCACGAAAATGCAAATCAGACTCCGGTGAGCCATCGTGCAGACTGCCGAACCACTTGTCCAAAGGCACGTTGCTTTCGCCGAAATTTACATTGTGATAACGGTGATGCAGGTAGTGCATGTACCGATCATTGCGGACGGATTTTTCATCGCCGAAGACGATTTCGTCAAAACCGGAGTGACTGACAGCGGGGCCCAGCCCCGTCTGGAAGGCATTGAACATCATGTGTAATGGGTGACTGGGTACGACCACATGGATTAATACACAGCTGAAATACAACAGGTGTTCTACCGGATGCATGGCCATGCCCGACCAGGGGCCGACATTCACATTCTTGTGGTGCAGGTAGTGGACGCGATCATATAAAGGCTTCCAGTGGATCAGGCGATGAATGCAGTAGAAGTGGAAGTTTCTCCAAAATGGCACGAGTGCCATGGCCAGGCAGAACCAGACAGGGTTGCTGGAAAAATCGATATAGGGCAACCAGTCGTTGGCGTAGGCCCACCACAGCCCGCACTCATACGCACTCCAGAACAGAGCACCACAGTATGACCAGAACATGTTGTCCCAGACCTGATCCTTGAACAGAAAGGTCGGGTTGTTTTTGGACATCCAGTTGGCATTGTATTTTTTCTGCCGACCCTGTTTGCGCCAGCGGTAGAACCACAGATGAAAAACACCATTCCAGAGCGTCAGCAGGATCACGTTGCGCGCTATGATTTCCAGGATCCAGTCAGCACTCAGGCTGCCCATGCGATCCAGAGAGGGGGTGAAGAAGGCATAGCTGATGCCGATCACCAGCATGTAAATGGCAAACCAGGGTGCAAAAAAGCCTGGAAAACCGAAGAGCCATTTTGCTATGCCCTTCACATTGAGCGGGTCATTGAGCAAGGGCTCCAGATACACAGGCCTGCCGGAGCGCCATTCGCCACGACGGTCACGGGTTTGTCCGTGCTCGTCGATGGTCGTTTTCGGTTTTTTTGCCATGAACTTGACTCCTTGCTGGCGTTTGATCGAGATAGGTCAACAGTTTACTGTTGAACTTTTCTATAAAGTACGACATATTCTAGTATCATGCAATATTCGAAAGTATTAAAACTTTCGAAAGTTTGATTTTCTCACCCAAACGGATGAACACAACGTGGCGACTGATAGCGAAGAGCTGTACGAAACATTGCGTCAGGGCCTGATCTACGGGCGCTGGAAGTCGGGTGAGCGATTAATTCCCCAACACCTCAAGGAAGAACTGAGCTGTACCAGTAGTGTGTTGCGCGAGGCTTTGCTGCGTCTGGCGGGTGAGGGCTTGATCGTCTCCGAGAAGAATCTTGGCTTTCGGGCGGTCACCCATTCGCAGAACACTTTTCGCGAAGCGGCGCATCTGCGATTGATTCTGGAGCGCGAGGCGGCGGAGCTTTCACTCGAGCGCGGCGACTTCAACTGGGAGCTGGCCTTGACAGCTGCCTATCAGAAACTTGCCTATGTAGAGCGACAGATGATCGATAGCGGTGATGTTGAGCAGCTGGTTCAGCACTGGTCTTTGCAGGACTGGAATTTTCATTACACCCTGATGTCAGCCTGCGACTCGGCGCTGCTGATGCGTGCCTACAAGACGGCTTTTGACACATTCCGGATGTATGCCGTGGCACAGATACCTGAATTCGGATTTGGTCGCGAAGTGACGATGAGCGAGCACAAGGCCATCTACGAGGCTGCCATCAACCGGGATGTCGCCGGTTGCCTGGCTGCCATAGAAACGCATGTGACGGTCTATCAGAACAAGAACCGATCCGAGACCCCGTTGCCTTTGAAGGGGCAGCCTGCAGCACGATTGCACTTGACGGGCGGCACGCGCAAAGCCTGAGTATCAACGGGCTTTGTGCCTCGTTCTAGCATTTATGGAGTATTACCAGTGAAACACATCTATACCGCAGCGGGGCAACCTGCCAGTCGTACCGTCACAATCGCCGACATGCGCTCTGCGAAAGGTCAGCGCAAGCTGGTTCAGGTGACGGCCAATACCGCCGATGAGGCCATGGCTGTTCAGGAAGCGGGCATTGACATGATGATCTGCGATGCTGCCAATGCTCATATTGTTCGTGCGGCGAATCCGACAACGTTCTGTACCGCGGCGGTCAAGCTGACGGAGCACGCCACCACCGATGACATCATGCGCGAGGCGTACAGAGTGATGCATCTGGGTGTTGATGCCATCATCACGCCACGCAGTTTCAAGACGGTCGAGATACTGGCTCGCGAGGATATTCCAGTTATGGGGCATCTGGGTCTGGTGCCGCGCAAGAGTATCTGGCTGGGTGGTTTGCGCGCTGTGGGCAAGACGGCAACAGAGGCGCAGAGATTGTTTCGTGATTTCAAGAGTCTTGAGGACGCGGGGGCATTTGCGGTCGAATCCGAAGTCATTGCCGGCCCTGTCATGGCGGAGATAGCCCCCAGAACCAGTCTGATCTGTGTTTCCCTGGGTTCCGGCAGTGGCGGTGATGTGACCTTTCTGTTCATGAACGATCTGTGTGGAGAAACCGCCAATCCGCCGCGTCACGCCCGTGCATTCGGTAATCTGGCCGCACTGCATGAGGCTCTCTACAAGGCAAGAGTGCAGGCACTTAATGATTTCAGAGTTGCAGCGCTTGAGGGTGAATTTCCAACTGTCGCCCAGACGCCTACGCTCGACGATAACGAGCTTGCAATCTTTCGCAAGGCTCTGCAAAGCGAACAGACCCCTACAGCCGGGTAAAACCCCCAACATTCAAGTGAGGATAAATCGATGTCTCAACTCGTACGTGCCTGCGGTACTGATGAAATCGAAGAAGAGGAAGTACTCCGGTTCGATCACGAAGGTAATACCTTTGCGCTTTATCATGGCCCTGATGGGAACTTTTACGCTACTGATGGCTACTGCACTCATGCCAAGGCGCATCTGGGTGATGGCATTGTTGATGAATTCGAAATCGAATGCCCGCTGCATTTCGGCGCTTTTGACTATCGCACCGGCGATGCAACGGTGGCACCTGCCTGTCAGAAGTTGAAAACCTACCCGGTGAGCATTCAGGAAGGTGCGGTGTTCATCGATATCAGCTAGTGGGGTGATGAGCATCACGAATAGTTGATGCCCATCACCTATCAGCTGTACCTGTCACGCTCAGGTAGTGGTGCCTTGTACCAACGTAAGATCGATAGTCAGATCAGGGGCAGCGTCGAGACCCTGGAGCAGATCCACAATGGATTGAGCGGCTTCGCGTCCTATTTCACTGCGGGGCACATCCAGAGTTGTCAATCTCGTCTGGATGGTCTGCTCCAGAGATGTCCCATTGAAGCCTGCGACTGCAATCTGTGAGGGGCATTGATAGCCCTTGTCACTGAGCCAGCGAAGGCCGCCAATGGCCATAGCATCGTTGAGGTAGAAGATCGAAGTAACCTCGGGATGTTGCTGTATGAGTTGTTCGGTCAGTGTGTTGCCGGAGCTGGATTGGCGCGGCAGATCTTCGGATATAACCGATTTTAGCGAGTGTCCGTGTTGTTCCAGGTGGCGTCTGAATCCGTCGAACCGGTGTCTGGCACAGACATCCAGGTGCAATTGGGAGCCGATATAGGCCGGCTGCCGGTAGCCTCGTTGCAACAGATGCTCGGCCATCATCTTGCCCGCGGCATAGTGAGATACGCCGATTGTTCTGTCTCCAAAGCTGGCGTCGGCATCCCACACGGACACCAGCGGGCAGCGACGCATCTCGAGCAAGGACAGTGTATCGTCCAGTTTCTCGGTGCCGCCACTGATGATCAGGCCGGCGGGCTGCATGGAGAGCAGGCTGGACAGAGTATCGCGCTCCAGTGATGGACTGAACAAGGACTCGGCGATCAGCATGGACAAGCCTTGTGGGCGGATTACGGTGTTGATACCGCTGAGCATCTGGGCGAAGATGACATCGGAGACCGACGGGATGACCACCCCGATGGTGGTGGATTTGCGGGAGCTCAATTGACCTGCCAGAGTATTCTTCACATAGCCCAGTTCTCCGACTGCTGCCAGCACACGCTCACGGGTTTGCGGCGAAATACTACCGGTATCTCTCAGTACTTTTGACACGGTCATGCTACTGACGCCGGCGCGATCAGCGACATCGGCCAGAGTCACGCTTCGGTCTCTGGAAGTCCACCGCATGGTGTTTTCTACCTCTGAATAATGGAGTTTTGACGAGGGCTCATTTTGCACTTGCGCCCGTGATTTCGGTCTGTTAGGTTAGCGATAACCTTGTACAAGTACAACCCCCTAATATTCTGGTATCCATGATGTCTTCGTTTGATCGTTTCCTGCACCTGTTCTGGCGCTCGATAGATACCCTCATGGCATTTCTGTTGGCCATGATGGTGGTATTGGTGTTCGCCAATGTCGTCCTGCGTTACGGATTTTCATCCGGCATACGTTCCTCGGTCGAACTGTCGCGCCTGGGCTTTGTCTGGATCGTGATGCTGGGCGCCGCCGTCACGCTCAGGCACGGTGAGCATCTGAGTATCAACGATGTTGCCGAAGCGCTGCTTCCAAAGCTGGTGCCGTTTTTCAGGCGTGTTAGCGGAATCGTCATTCTGGTGTCGGTATCCATGCTGTTCTGGGGCTCAACCAAACAGGTACTGGCGAACTGGAACAACATCTCTCAGCTCACAGGTTTACCCAAAAGCCTGCTTTATGTACCTGCCAGTTTCTCCGGGTTGCTGATGGGCCTCATTACCTTGCGACAGTTACTGTCGCTCGACACGACGAAACAAAGAGAGTCTGACTCATGACGCTGGTTCTGTTTCTTGGCGTTCTGCTCCTGGGTATTCTTATTGGAATCCCGGTCGCATTTTCGCTCTTGCTGAGTGCCATGGTCCTGATGGCATACCTGGACCTGTTCAGTGCGGACATTCTGGCGCAGGCGTTGGTCAATGGTGTCGACAGCTTTCCGTTGCTGGCCATACCGTTCTTTCTGATTGCCGGGGAGGTCATGGCATCAGGCGGACTGGCACGTCGTATCGTGACGCTGGCAAGCAGTCTTCTGGGGCACAGAAAAGGTGGCTTGGGCTATGTCGTGATCTTCACCTCCGTATTGCTGGCAGGCTTGTCTGGTTCGGCGGTTGCCGATGCAGCGGCCTTGTCCAGCATGTTGTTTCCCATGATGGCCAAAGCGAACTACCCACATGGGCGCTCTGCCGGGTTGCTGGCTTCGGGCGGCATCATCGCACCCGTCATCCCTCCCTCCTTGCCGCTCATCCTGATTGGGGTGGCCGGTAATATCTCTATCGCCAAATTGTTTGTAGCAGGACTGGTGCCCGGATTGATGATGGGGGTCGTACTTGTGGTTGTCTGGTCGCTGCTGGTGCGCAAGGAAGATCTACCCGTGCAGGAGCCGGCTTCTGGCGCAGAGCGCTTTGACGCGCTGAAGGGGGCGTTCTTTGCACTGCTGCTACCGGTGATCATCATCGGTGGTATTCGAACCGGTATCTTCACGCCCACCGAAGCTGCCGTGGTCGCTGCGGTCTATGCCATTTTCATATCCTCGGTGATCTATCGCGAGATGACCTGGCGCAGTCTGTACGAGGTGCTGGTGCGTGCATCCAGAGCGACTGGCATGGTCATGTTTCTGGTCGGCTGTGCCATGGTGGCGGCCTGGGTCGTGACGGTTGCCCAGATTCCGCAGCAGCTGGTTCTGCTGCTGGGACCGTTGGTGGACAACCCACGTTTGTTGATGGCGGTCATCATGCTCATCGTATTCTTTGTTGGCATGGTCATGGACCTGGGGCCATCGGTTCTGATCCTTGCTCCACTGTTCATGCCGGTCATCAAAGAGGCGGGCATCGAGCCGGTCTATTTCGGAGTCATGTTCATCATCAACGCATCAATCGGTCTGATTACACCACCAGTGGGCAATGTGCTCAATGTCGTGTGCGGTGTGTCTTCGGTTTCCATGACAGAGGCGGTCAAGGGCGTCTATCCATTCGTGCTTGCCTACCTGGCGCTGCTTGCGGTCTTTGTCGCTTTTCCTAATGTCATCATCATTCCGATGCAATTGCTCATCGGTTAACCACAGGAGAGATTCAATAATGAAACATATCTTAAAGGCTGTGACGGTTGCAGCTTCACTGGCCATTCTGGCTACCCCGGCGCTGTCGGCAACACGCTTGAAGTTTGCCCATCCGGCACCCGACACCGATCTGTCCCACAAGATGGCCTTGCAGTTTGCCGAGCAGGTAAAAACAGGCACAAATGGCTCGGTCGTCGTGGATGTATTCCCGAATGGGCAACTGGGTACCGATGAGCAGATGATTGACGGCGTTCGTTCGGGCATCATCAGTTTCACGCTGGTCGGCCTGAACAATTTCTCTGGCATGTTGCCGGCGTCGGGTTCCTTTTCACTACCATTCATGTTCCCTGATCGTGCGACAGCTTATAAAGTGCTGGACGGTGCACCGGGTCAGTCAGTGGCCGCTGACATGGAAGAGTTCGGCATGAAGAGCATGGGCTTTCCTGACAATGGTTACCGCAATATCACTAACAATCGCGGACCCATTCGAGTGCCTGCCGACTTGTCTGGTCTGCGTATGCGAGTCAACAATTCAAAAGCCTTGAATGACCTGTTCCAGGCACTGGATGCCAACCCGCAACAGATCCCCGTAGCCGAGCTGTACACGGCGCTGGAAACTGGCGTGGTTGATGCGCAGGATCATCCTATCTGGGTTGTTGAAGCCTTCAAGTTCTTCGAAGTTCAGAAGTACCTGAGCCTGTCTCAGCATGCCTACTCGGCACTGGCTCTGGTCATGAATCTGGAGAGCTTCGAGTCACTGACCGCTGACGAGAAAACTGTTCTGGTTCAGGCCGCGGCTGATGCAGTTGCCTTTCAGCGTGAAGGTAACGAGGCCGCCGAAGAGAAGCAGATCGAATTCCTGATCTCCGAAGGCATGGAAGTGAACCGGGATGTGGATTCTGCAGCCTTTCAGGAAGCGTCCAAGCCGGTTTGGGACAAGTTCATCGAAGACAATGGCAGTGACATGATCGATGCCATTCAGGAAGCATCGAAGTAGATTTTCAAGTTTGTGAGCACGGAGCCGTGGTGCTGGCTCCGTGCTTCAGCTCGTCGCCAAGCTGGTAGGCGAGTACGGCAGTCTGACGAATCGCACCGATCAGATCAGACATTGATTTGAGTACCTGTCGCGCTCTGACTTCACGACGCATGACTTCAGGTTGGATTGCGCAACCTGCGTCTACTTAGAGACTGTCACCCGGCAATGCGCTCAGAGCCGACTCGTTGTCGATACGAACAGCGGTGCCATTGGCAGTAGGTGCCGCCCAGGACCACATGCTCATCATCCTGCCACCCTCCACACCGACTACCGCGTTCGCGCCTAGTGCTCGAGCTTCGTCTGCAAGCAGTGGATAAAGTCTCTCAACATTGCCATAACCAGCGCGCGCATTGGCTTTCACAGTACCTAGCACCGTGTGGCTAGTGCCCTCGGGCAGCTCAGACTGCGTCACCAGCACCTTGCCTGCATAGCTAGACCCCGATTCTGCAGTGGGTACGGATGAGGATACAGATGCACAGGAGGCCAGTGTGAGTGATAGAAAGGCGACTGTAGCGAAGCGATAGATTGACTGCATGGACAAACTCCTTGATTGATGTGTCCCTTGAAGAATAGACGATGTTTTCACCTTTCGTCCAGGATTCAATCCGATTGCCAACGGCCTTATCGAAAGAAGGGGGGCCAGCTGGGTATTATTCACTTTCCCTTCGAGATCCATTGCCAATTTCTGACTGTCGTTGCTTGCACACTGAACCCTCCTAAGCCAAAGAGGTTCACGCCATGAAACATCTGCAATAACTCTCTCGTCTCAATCACGCATTGGCAGGCACAACACTGCTATCTGCGGCTGTCGTCGCTTTTTCAGGGGGTGTACAGGCACAGTCCGAAATCCCCAAGGGGCTCGAATCGCTGTCCATCATCAAATATGCACGTTCTGCCAACAATCCATCCGGTGGTTATGGAGATATCAGGGAGATAGACCGAGAGAAACGCGAACCTGTGGATACCGCGAATCTGGACATGAGTCTGCCCAAATCGCAACGCGAGAAGCCGGAGGAGTACAAAGGTGAAAAAATACCTGACATCAATGATCTCAACGGCAAGAGTCAATTCGAGTTCTTTGACATTGAAAGTGGTCGTAGCTTTCAGTTCTCGATAGAGCGTAGTACATTGGCCAAGCTATCCCGACAGGTGGCTGATACAGCCAACGAGCACAACGGTGATCGCAAGCCGGCAACGAAGGATGAAATACGAGCTGAGTCCCGGTTTGACAAATCCTGGAGTTGGGCCAATGACAGTCGCAGCCGACGCGGGATACAAGATGGCTATTCTGATACCAATACGATCTATCAGAATCTTGCAAACTATGGTGGTTGTTCAGCCACGGTCCTGTCTGCCAATAGCGAACAAATGGTGGCTCTGACTGCGGCACATTGTATCTATCGACCAGGAAATCAGTATTCGTATTCCAACATTGAGCCTCGCAAGAATGGAGTGGCGTCACCTACCTGGGGAACATGGAGTCCGGTAGCTTTCGGGTTCTACCCCTCATTCATTGATAACGATTGTGAGGACAACTGGAACGGCAGTGTCTGCATTAAATACGACATTGCCCTGGTTATCGCAAGACCCGATGCCGGTGCAACGCCTCCCAGAGGTATGGGATGGGGATATCGCAATAAGACCTCCATCGATACGTTCAGCAAATACCGCCGCGGTTATCCCGGTTGTGGTGCAGGTCATAGTCCAATGCCTTGCTCCGGAGATTACCTTTATGGTGATGGACAGTTGAACCTGGGTAACTATGCCAATACCGATTCAGACAATTGGTACCGTCGTGTCAAGTTCTCATCCGATCTGAATCCTGGAGACAGTGGGTCAGGCTTGTATTACTATCGAGATGGCAACCCGTATGTATTCGCGGTTACCTCTGCCGAAGATACTTGTTATACGGCCTGCTGGTACTCACGACCAAACCATGCTCGACGGATAACACCTGAGTGGTACGATTTCATCAACTCGGTTGTCTTCTGAAGCAGATTGACTAACTTAGTGCAGGTAAACCAGCATTGCCGGTTTACCTGCATTTTTCGTGGGGATTGTGATATCAACTGACACAATGAAAATGTCTTCAAACATCCATATTCACCCCAGTCAGAAACGTTTTTTTCAGATTCGTATCTGCCTGCAGCTGCTCGCAAGCTGCGCATTGTACTTACTGATAACAACTATGAGTAAAGCAGGGGGCGAAAGTAGTCAATCATCCGCATTCCACTACGGGCTCGACAGTCAATTCACTACCCCGCATTGCGTAGCAACAAAACTTAAGTCATCAGCCAGCAGGGTTCGCTCGTTAGAACAGAAACCTGATGTGATGTCCCGGCAAGTTGTCCATGCCTTGACAGCGGCACATTGTTTTCGAAATACGGTTGAATCCATTAATATCGGTTGCCGTGATAGTTCAACCGTTGAAGCCCTGATCACGGCTTTTTATTGGCATCCGACACATGACGTCGTTCTCATGAAGCTGCTTGTCAATGAAGCATGCCTGGGCAAGGGGGTCTCATTAAGGCATCAAGAACTGGATAAACACCATCAGAATAAGCAACTTGTCATTCCAGGTACAGTGCAACCACAGAGCATGACATTTGGAGAAAGCAGGGCATTCGAGCCAGCTACACCGTCCAGTGAGTTTGTCAGAGTTGCAGAAATTCTTTCGGTAGATCAGGAAACCCTGAGACTGTCAGATCAGGTTGTCTGTCTCAAAGCAGGTGATTCAGGTTATCCATTGCTTATGAATGGTGAAATTGCAGGCATGTTAATTTCTGGACTGGAAGGGTGCCCAACTGAACAGATAGCCATACGCACCGATAGAATCGCTAATTGGATCAGCCGTCATATGGAGTAGGAGCAACTACGCAGTTGGATCTATTGACCGGTTTTGTGTCATGCCAACTCAATTTTCTCGACAGCAAGTTCGAACTCTTCAATGCTGGCTCTGATGCTCATACTATCCAGCACGAATCGAATGGTAAGTCGACATAGACGTCCTGTGCATCTGTCAGCTTGATATTGTTGCCGGCATTGTCAATGGTGTTTTTTCTGGACGTGTGATTGGATTTTTATTGCCGCTCATTGCACAGCAGTCTAGCAAACTCGTTGTATGAGCCACTCGTTATTAGCCTATACGTAGGTGTAGTTCGAGATTGATATGGACTGCGGTACCAACTCTGTTATTTATTTAAATGCTCATGAAAAAATACAACTCAAGTGGATGCATGCGCAGTGCTTGAAGTTTAAGTGTTTTAAGCTGGAGTGTCTTGTTTTATAGGATAAAGTGAACGATGAATAGGGCTTTAGGAGAATTATGCCAACGTACCAGTAGTGCCAGGATAATAAAAATACATATCATTTATGTCTGTGTGTTTTGTGTCGACGGCCACAGAGTTAATATCTCCTGTGATGCTTGACAGGTACTACTTGGTGCTATTTACTGATTTTAATACCGTATTAAAATGGAAGAGAATCTGTGGCGAAAATCGCGTTTGACGCGCAATCAGACTTGATTCCGGAATGCCGAATTGTGATTAATGGACTTGGCAGATCTGGTGGCGCTCGGTGGGTGAGTGCTTTACAACATGTCCGCGCGGGTAGCGATGATGAGCTCGCACGACTTCTATTTCAGGCGCCCTCGGTATTGGTCGATCAGATTGCCACGGAGGCAGGAACGCAACTCGTCGACGTCTTGTCTGAAGGTGGAATAGATGTCGAACTGCAACCAATTACTGCGCCTTTCGAACCAGGCTGCGGAGAGTTCGATATCGCCGTATTCGTTGAAGATCCATCAGCGCTTCCGTTAGCGGTCAATGAACTGGCTCACCTTCTCGGGGTCGGAGCGGAACACGCAGTGCAACTGCTTTCAGGACAACCACCCATTGTCATGGGCAACGTTTCTTCTGCGACGGTTAATGCGCTGACTGAACGAGTTTCCGAACAACCGATCTCGGTCGTGTCATCCAGAACCGTGAAGGCCGTTTATGACGTCTACATGACTCCGGATACCGGTGCCACCGTTCGTCATCGAGTGGTCGGGCGCTTGCGAGGGCTGGGACTCAACGTTGATGATCCGGCTGTACCAACGGCCGACGAAGGCATGGTCGTGCTCGGCCTCGATGCTGAACAAGCAAGAGAGATTTGGAATGCGGTCGGGCGCCGCACGAGTGGCGTCAAGATTGTTGATCGCGCATTCCAGCGTTATGACATTTTGCTGGAAGCATTGGACCCAAGCGCCGAGGCGATGGCGACTCTGGTGGAGTTGACAGGCATGCCCGCCAGTCTGGCCCCCAAGGTGTTCGCTAATCTGCCGATTGTCGTGGCTCAAAATCAAACCCATGGCGAGATGACGTCAGCAATGCAGGCGTTGGGAGCAGTCGGCGCGGTAGCCGTATCCGAACTCACCACGTTTCGATCCAGCAAGCAGGGCAGCGCCTCTCCAAAATCAGCGCTGGCAAACGAGAGAACCTGATGGAGAAGACATTCAGATGATTCCCGAGAGCCGCGTTGACAGCAATCCATCAGGCAGAGGACTGCACCCTAACATTGCTGAGTACGGCAAAGTGCTTGCACTGCAAGGGGACCATGAGTCAGCGCTGATGCATTATAGAGAGGCGATGCGGCTAGCTGTCGACGAAGCAGCGCCAGAGGCGTTCTTTCGCCATTACCTCGAATGTTCGATGGAGTCCATCGAGATGCTTGGAGCATATGAGGACGTTATCGAGTACTGCGAACGCGTCGACCAGCACTACGATCAAGTCACACCGACTGACGAGTTGCAGACCCGATTCATAAGTCTCGACCGAGCAACGAACTTTCAGCGAATGGGTAGTAACCTGCTCAAACTGGGCCGCTCCGAGGAGGCGCTCAGTGCCCTTGGCCAAGCCAATCAGCTAGCGCTCGAAAATGGCACAAACCTTCCGCTGGCCTCAGCCCTTATCGGCTGGCTGCAGCGCAGATTGACGGTCGACACGAACCGAATACAGGCCGAACAACGACGGCTTGGGTACTTCGCCGTAACGCATGAAACGGTCGACCCCAAAAAGGCGGTGCCGTTGCCTGACACTCTAACTAAACTTCGAAGGTGATAAGCAATGGCTGATGCAGGCAAGACCCTCGCAAGTGCGCCGGTAAGCGAAATTATCAAGTCGATGGCGATGTCGATAGCTGACGCCCAAGCCGCGCTAGACGCCGCTTCGCGCAAGACCGCAGTTGCGCTCGCCCAAGAAACGTTTACATTCAAAGATGCCAATGGTGACGACGTTGAGCGCAGCCTTTTGGCTCTTGGTTTCACCCCAACCTTCTACAGCTTTGTTGCTGTCGATCTTGAGTTAAGGCTGGAGACTCGCATCACAGAGTCCACTGACGTCGGCGGCGAAGTGACTGCCAAAGCCAATACCGAACAAACAGGAACCGCAGGGGGGACGGCAGGAGAAACTGGCGATGGCTCGGAGGCGGAGCCAGCGGGTGAGCCGCCAACACGGACGACGTCGATGGGCATGACGATGAGCGCTAATTTCCAGCGCAAGTTCGGCGTAGAAACCAGTGGTCATACCCAAGTTACCGCTCAGCTGGTCGCATTGCCCCCGCCAGCTGCGTTTATGGACTTCATTTCCGGCCTATCCGAGAATGGTAACTGAACATGGACGTCTCAATGTTGCAGAGTTCGCTTCCCCAATTGTTGCAATCACTGGGCACTTCAATTGCGGAAGCACAGTACGCGATGGACCGAACATCGGTCGACATCGCCTCTCGTATGGGTGAGACGATGATCATCGTCGGTGACGGTGGAGAGCGTTCGTTATTGGAGCTCGGTTTTGTGCCCTCGTTCTATCACCTCTCCACTGCGACCATCGAAGCCCGGGTGGCCTTTAGCACCACCGAAACAACCGAGATTGGCGTATCCGCCTCAATCGGTGGCTCGTTCAAACTGTTCTCGGCGTCAGTCAACGCGTCGTACTCGAATAAATACAGCTTTTCATCAGAAGGGGCAAGCACGCTCGTCGCCAACTTTGTTTCAGTTCCTGCTCCTGACGGACTGCGTGATTTGATGGCCGCCCAAACGTTGTAGTTCAAAGGCGTGCGCGCGCACATTTTGTAAGCCAGCAAGTTTTGTAACGCCACAATTTCGTGACCAGCTAACCAAGGAGTATCCCGATGGCTATGGACTCAGGCATAGGAGAAGCACTCTCCAATTTGCCGATAGGACAACTGATCAAGAACGTTGCGCTCGGCATAGCCGAGGGGCAGACCGCAGTCGATGTTGAGTCGATCCGTACGGCCCAGATGATGAGCGGTTACGGGCCGAACAAGATTGATGGCGAAAAAATGCAAATGGAAGATTATCGGGTCGCTTTCGGTCGGGATGCAAATGGTAAACCCGAGCTGGTCTCTATGATGGAACTTGGATTTACGCCGGTTTTCTACCAGTTCATCGACACGTTAATCGAAGTGAAGATGGCGATCACGGTTACCCGCAACAACGACAATGTGGTCAAGAACAAGGGCACTGAAACCAGCGTCAGTGCGAACAGCAACCGGTACTTCGGATGGTTTAGATCCTCGTCGGTTACGGTGCGCAGCACCCCTGTCGATGCAACCTATGCGAGCAAGTACAGCTACACAGCGGAAGGTTCAAGTCTGGTGCGTACCAAGATGGTGCCGGTGCCACCACCAGCGATCCTGGAAGAGCGAATCCGGGCTGTAATTGCAGAGGAATCGATCAGAACTGGCCCAAACAAGGCGAAGCCAGCTGGCACGACTAACCTTCTCTCAGGAAGTAACTGATATGGCCAGCATAGGACAGCAACTACTTGACGTACCGTTCGGCGAGATGGTCACTTCGCTGGCACTGTCGATCGCTGAGGCCCAGTATGAGTTGGACTTGGTCGGCGTCGAGATCGCGCAGATGATGGCGGGCGAAGAGGTCGTGCCTGACCCTGATGATCCAGAGAAAAAGATTGCAGTCACTGTCGACTTTGGCGACCAAAAGGGTCTGAGTCTGCTTGAGCTTGGGTTCACCCCGAGTTTCTATCAGTTCGTTGATACGGTGATTGAGGTCAAAGTCTCGATCAACATGACGAGCTCTCAGGAGTTCAAGACAGCGAGTTCGACCAAGTCGGTCTCTGCCGGTGGAGTCTTCTTCGGCTTCGGTGGCACCGCGAAGGCAACGGCCACATCGGTCAGCGCAAGTTATGCGTCGAAGTATAGCTACTCAGCAGAAGGGTCGAGTCTTATCCGTACGAAGCTGGTCCCGGTTCCACCTCCCACCGTTCTGGAAGAGCGCATCCGAGCGCTACTGGCGTCCAGGGAGGAAGAATGACCCAGACTGGGCACCAGTATCGGACCTGGCAGGATCTGGCTGACGAGCCTGTCGAAATTGGTGGTAATTCAAGTACCACGGACCCCTGCGCGGTACCAATTGAACCGGCACCTCCTGCTCTTTCTGTCGCGCCTTCGGTATCGGCAGGTGGGATTATGGCCCCGGCCGGAATGCGGCTCGATGATTTGAACCTACCGGGCGAGCTCAATGAACTGCTGAGAGAATATCAGGCGCTCGAAGCAAAGATGCGCAATCTGGCCGGCGAAAGTTCTGCAGAGGAAATTGATAAAAGGGACGCGGCGCGATTTCCCATCAAGACACACACCGTTGAGTCTCGTATAGAGGATCGTCGTCTGGCTCGACACGACGAGGGCGCGAGTCTTCAGAAGAAGGCCGCTTTGGAAGAGGCGACGATCAAACAGCGTCTCGAGAGCAGGCGAGAAAATATGCGCCAGCACACCAGGCTGGCCGCGATCAGTGCTGGCAGAGAGCAGGAACAACAAGAGCATCTGGAGCGGGCCAAGGCTGTGAAACACGTGGTCGAGATGCGAGCTGCAACAACTGAGGGTGAACGTCGGGAAACTACTGCGCGCGAAGCCACGAATCGTTCTTTGCTGGCCGTCCAGCGCAAGCGACGTTTGGAACAGGCTCATATGGCTGAGACCGGTGAACGTGCTCGGGCAACGCTGGTGTCGCGTCGCAGCAAGGAACGTGACATCAACCGTCGCCGTGAGCTGATCGATAAACAGCAGACATCAGCAAGCGTTGAGAGGCGACGAGACGCACACAGAGACGAAGCCCGGCGGGATGCTGCTCGGGCCCGATTGATCGAACAACGCCGAGAGGCGAAACAAGACGAAGCCGCACTCGACCGTCGTAGGAGCAACTGTGGCTGATAAAACCGAAGAGTTATTGACCGGCTCGGTAGATGAGTATCTTCTCAGCCTTGCGTGGAGTCTGCAGCAGGCTCAGCGCCAGCTTTCCCAACTCTCAGCACCGGGACCCACGGGAGAGTTTCCTGTCACCTATCAGATCCCGGAGATGGAATTCGAGCTGAAGATGTCGTTGGAGCTTCGTCAATCGTCTGTTATCGATGCGGCAGGTGGCGCAACGGCAGGCGCTAAAGTCCTGCGAGGTACCGTATTGAGCGGCTCGTCAAGTGACGCCAGCAAGTCGTTGGCGGCAAGCACCATCAAAGGTCGATTTGTGGCGGTGCCCAGCCGTGGGGGTAATCCGCCACCGGTGCTGACTGTCACGATGACACGGCCCGGACGAACAAGTGTGCTGGGTCTGGCGGTGCGGGTGTCATCAGTCAGCGGAGAGCCACTTGCTGACGTGCCAGTGCACTTCAACGTGGACCGGGATCTGACCAATCGACTCAATACTCTGCCCGCATCGGAAGAGTCCCGGCCTATGGCTGGTGTGGTCAGAACCAATGCAGAAGGCGTTGCCGTTACCGAGGTTGAGGCTGCCGAAAAAGACTTTGAGAAGAGGATTGCCATCGTGATCGACGCGCTTGGAAAGACGGAGACCATCGTGTTCAAGGGTGGTGCATCGTGAGCGGAGCTCTCCACATTGGTGATGACAATCAGTGGGTGACTCTCGGCTCGGCTCCTCGGCTGGGGTTTGGCACGCAGGGATTCACGATTGAGATGTGGGTCAGGCTGGATGAGCTCAAGTCCAACTCAATCCATTTGCTTGGCAGCACGAACTTTACGTACCCGGACTCGTTCAACCTGCTGATAGGAAGCGACGGCAAGCCGTGGGTGGGGCACGAGTCCAACTATCTCAACGCTCGTAAACCGGTGACAGCAGGACACTGGTTTCATCTGGCTTACCGGTATGACGGAAGTGGTGATGGTCCCAATGGCGGCCAACTCCTGATCAATGGCGTCATCGATGTCTCCAGTAACTTTGAAATGAAAGGGCAGGTCAAAGCCGATCTCTTCCTCGGACCCGGACCTCTGGCCCTGGGCTCGGTGAGCGGAGGGTTTGACATCACGGAGCTACGGTTCTGGCCCGGTCCGCGTAGTGATGGCAAAATTCGCGAGCAGATGTTCTCCCGGTGGGATAGTCGGGACAGGGGGATTGCCGCTTACTGGCCGTTGGATAGTGAAAACCGGTTTGAAAGTCCGATGCAATCCGGAGTGGTGGTACCGTCCACCGAATTCGGCTTCATCGAGGACGATTCTGTTCCGGTGGATCTTGACCGAGACGCGGTAACGCAAGGATTACTCAAGGGGGAATCCTCGGTCACGCTTGATGAGAATCGCGACCTTATAGGTCTGGATATCTTTACTGCCGAGGTGTGGGTTTTTGGAGATCAGAAGCCAGATGAACTCTACAATTCTCCGGTACTGAGCCAGCACGGTGCCCCGACCGGTTGGGAGCTTCGAGCCGCAGCTGGGATGGCCGAATTCTTGATCACGATCAACGGCGAGCACCTGACTGTTGGCTGGAGTGCAGACCCGACGCCCGGATGGTTTCATGTGGCCGGCGTTTACGACAAATCACAGATTCGCCTGGTTATCAACGGTATCGTCGTGAGCAGACTGAGCGTTACGGGAGAACTTGCGCACTACGAGAGGCCTGTTACCGTCGGCCGGAATCGCAATTGGCCGGCACGAGCATTCCAGGGGGCGCTGGCTGAGGCCCGTATCTGGAAGACAGCCAGAACCGATGCCCAGATCTGGTCGCAGCTCTTCACTCGAGCTGGGGGAAATGAGCCGGGCCTCGTTGCCGTTCTGCCTCTCGATGATTGGCCGACGGGCAGTGTGCGTGATCTGGTATCCGAGACTTCCCACCCGGTGGACAACCCCCTGGCCAGTGTACGGCGGGCTCCGCCGCTTGAAGCCATCGCCGATGCAGACCCCGAAACGAATGAACCAACCGAAACGGAGCAGCTTGAGAATCTCCGGACCGAACGAATAGAGCTTCTCAGACGAGTTGAACGCGCTGAGATCCTCCTGGGCGAAATGGACGAGCTTGAGGAGTTGGCTGAAAAGGGCCGTCAGGCGCAATCAGAGGTGCAAGAGCTCCGTACTCAGGTTGCAGAGCTTCAAAATGCTCAGCCCGATGAGATCACATCGCCCGATAGAGAATTGGAGCCCGGCGAGACCACGCTTCAGAGTTTGATCAACCAGACCAGGGCCCAGATCGAGGCGGCTAGAGTCGCGGTAAATCAGGGGGGTGGTGTCTATCGTCTTCGAGATGTCACAATGGATTTGCGGGTAATTCCTGCAGCTGGCGGCGAGACGGTGATTATCCCCGATCGTAAAGAGTTGGTTGATTTGTCAGGCGGTGAACTCAGCCACCTGCGCCTGGACTTTTCATCGACTGACATCGGCCAGGCCGAACCTGTTCTTGTCAAGGTTCCTGACGTGTCTGGCTACACGCAGGTGTTGGCCAGGCGCAAGCTCTCAGAGGTCGGCCTGCTCACAGAGGTCATGCTGGAAGCGCTTTCTGAAGACAGGAAGTCGCAGGCGCGTCGTGTTGTCGATCAGCTTCCCCAGGCTGGAACCGACGTGTCGCCGCAATCGACCGTCACGATCTTTGTCGGCCGACTTGCAACGTCGAGCACATGATGAAACGCCGTTTTCACTCCCACCAATTAATCAACGAGTCGAGGGCAGTACCATGGATGACCAAACACTCCCGCAACTGCTAGACGACGTTCCTGCTGCGCTGGGTGAGCTGATCGGAGCGGTTGGGCGAGGTGTCGCCGATGCGCAACAAGCTCTGGACCGATCGACAATCGAACAGATCGCTCGAATCTACAGCGACCTTGATGACGACACACAGGCCCACCTCAGGGCGATCGGATATCAACCGACCTGGTACAAGATACCGGAAGCCACTGCAGAGTTGATGGTGACGTTAAGCGTTGCCGGTGGCGACGGGGTTCAGCATCGGTCGGATACCGGGGTGCGCCTCCACGCCACGCCAGTGGACGCCAACTACGCAAACAAGTACAGCTTTAATCTGCAGGCGGCCAGCAAGGTGACGTTCAAGATCGTGCCCGTTCCGCCAACAGCGCAGGCCGAGGAAATACGGGTGGTGCCACACCTTGATGGCAGAGCTTCGACCGAAGCTGCGCAGATTCTGGACCGTCTCGGAATTCGTCACAATCTTGATGATGACGCGGAAGGTGAGGTGGATTCGACTAGCCCGTCCGCCGGATCAATGCTCGGTCCCGATGATGTCCTCACGATCAAGACCCGAACCGCAAACGCTCCCGGAGCTAGTTGAGATGGCAAACCCCATTGGCATCGGTGACATCGATTTGAACCATACCTCAATGGCGGAGGTTATTCACAGTGTTGCGTTGGCCATCGCCCACGCCCAGTTTGAACTTGACCGGTCAAGTATCGTGGCAGCGGCTGCCTTGGCTGGAGCCACGACGGATGGCGAAGCGGCGTCGGCCATGGTCCCCTTCGGTCGAGAAGTCAACGCCGGTCAGCTTGAGCCCAGATACGTGTCCATGGTTGAGCTTGGCTTCGTGCCGACTTTTTACCAGTTCGTCGACACAGTCATCGATATGAAGTTGTCGATCTCGTTGCGGCGAACCCGGTGGGATGGTGGACGGACCGGTCAAAAATACAGCAGCGGTACTCTTGGTGTCACCGCGAAACCGGTAGATGCCAACTTCTCATCGACTTACAACTATCGAGCTGATCTTGCGTCTTCAGTTCGTACCAAGTTGGTGCCGATTCCTCCACCGCCTGCGCTAGAGGAGCGTATTAACGCCCAATATGCTCGACCA
Organism: Granulosicoccus antarcticus IMCC3135; assembly: GCF_002215215.1. Classification (NCBI taxonomy): domain Bacteria; kingdom Pseudomonadati; phylum Pseudomonadota; class Gammaproteobacteria; order Chromatiales; family Granulosicoccaceae; genus Granulosicoccus; species Granulosicoccus antarcticus. The sequence goes on from NZ_CP018632.1 coordinate 2,130,313, forward strand.
GACCCTGTCGTTGCGCAGGGCCCCAACGGTCTTGTTGACCTCAATGCGGCTGACCAGTCAGAGCTCATCACACTCGAAGGAATTGGTAAGGCGTTAGCTGGTCGTATTGTCGATGCCCGCCCGTTTGACTCGCTTGATGAGCTTGAGGATATCAAGGGCATCGACGATCAGATCATAGAGGGTATCCGACCCTCGTCCCGAGTTTGACGCGGGATGCCCTTGTGCTTCGAACCAAGCGACAAGGAAGGCGAGTCAGAGAGGAGGCCAAGGAGCGACGTCTGCAACTTGTGGAATTCATTGCTAAAGCCAATTCGCTGATTACAGGTCAGGGAACGGTCTCGATTCTGACGGTTGCCCACGATTGGAACGGGCCTCTGGTTAACGTTGCACCGCACTTCGTCGACGAACGGCGCGCGGTGGCGAGCCGACTAGTGAAAGAGCTTCGTAGCAAGCAACGGGAATGGCTTGGCCAGGTGAATCCGGAGGACTTACAGGCACTGAAGGAGGCCATCACGCTCGTGCTAGTCAAGCCGGTTTTTGGACCGTTGATTCAAGTTCAGGGTGCTGGACCCAAGCCAGAGGCTGCGTTCGGTGCAGCTGGCCTCGATCTTGATCGAAAGACTCCACCTCAAGCTATCAACATCGGGTTTGAGATCGAATGTGGCGATTTCGAACTGGAAGGGCGACATAAAACAGGCCCTGGTGACGCTGTCATGCGCCTCCTCATCAAGTGCATGATGGAACAACACCCGCAGCAGCGGGCCCAAGGATTCAGCGTACAGTCAGACGGCGGGCATATTGAGCTTGTCAGTGATCCGCCTCGGCAGCCGCTCGATCCCGTCAAGACAGTCGCAGCGATGGCAAAGTATGTGGGTGATCTTCATACTCGCTTGCTGTCGCTCCAGAAGAGCACATCGATACGAAGTCGCGCGTGGCGACCTGCTCGGTCGGTGGTGCCTCCGTCCTACGATCTGCACAAGGTAGTCTTGAAGGATGGAAGCAGTTCCGGGCTTGAAGTGCGCTTCAAGGCCTCGGGTCTTGAGGGTAAGGAGATTCCGGGAATGTTCCACGTCACGACAGGCATTCACCTGAGCGCAATACCATGGCTGTTTTCCAGTATTTCCGGACGACTACAGGATGTCCCGGATTTTCCACTGCCGGGCAGGGGGTTCTTGCATGATCGGGTGCGCAAGACAGTGCTGGACCAGTTGCATGAGCTGCGCAAGGCAGCGATTGCTCAGCCTCAGCGCTGGTTGATTTCTCCTCAATTCGAGGGACTCGCCTTCTTGATTCTCACCTACGTGGCAACAGCTCAACACCTTGTTCCTCAGCAGCACAGGGTGAAAGTGCTGAGTCCAAAGCAGCTCTTCCTCGTTCTGGCCAGAACAGATTTCGCGACGATGCTCAAATTGTGTCCGGAATTCACCAGGCTCGGAACAGGTAGTAGCTCCCGCCGACTATTGAAAGCCTATCGAGAGCTGTTGCTAAGTGTCATGGCGTCAGGCGACACCAGGCTTTTCATAAGTCCGTTCGGGCGTACCGTACACCCGAATCAACTTGCTATCGCGGACCCTTCCGATCTTGATGTTCACGAGCTGCAAATGACCCCCAAACAATGGCTGAAGGAGCTATTCAAGTTGTCAGGCCCGGTTGACATCTTGACTCCACAATATCAGAGCAAACTTGCGAACGAGCTGCCGAAAGATCTGTTTCGAGGAATGGGCGAACTTGGAGCCAAGGTCGATCAAATTCCCGGACCCGAATCCAATACGCCGGTTTCTGCTCCAATCTTCGAACTGCGTCAACTCACGATTAGTAATAAGGATAATTCTAAGTGGAAGGCGTTCGCCGAACATCTTGTGGGTGTTGTCTCGGAGCTTAATTGCCCGGCATACGAATCGGACATTAAATCGGCGGGCGAGGAGCTCGAATGGCTTCGTCTTGCAGGCAGGCTGCGAGTCCTGAACCCTGGGCAAAATAGCTCGGTAGTGCGTCCCACCAAGGCTGAAGAATTGACCGTCGATCTGAAGTGTGCGGAATACAGTCATCGGATGAGCGAGGCGACAATGCGCGCGGATCTCTGGACTTTACTTGATCAGGCGAGATCACACATCGAAGCTCAACCACGCGCCAGGAAGAAAAATTAGCTCGCCTGATCATAAATACCCTACAAGCCCTGTCCGACTAACCAAGGATAGAACTACAGTTTAGCTGAACCCAGCGATACGCTGAATTTTTCGCACCAGATATAGATTTCGTTGAAATCACTGATGTTGACAGAGGCGGGTAACAGATAGGTTTGCTCGCCCGACAATGACTTCAATTTTGCGATGTCTAGCAAAAATTCCCCATCCTTACCCAAGCCCACAGATGGGTAAGGTGCGTTGTCCAGCGAGAAGTCTGCTCCCAGAACAATGCTCATACCTTCGTCGGTTTTCACCAAGCTTACCTGGCCTGTCGTAACGTGCTTGTTGTCACCCGAAAAAGTACCAGTTGCAGATACGTCTTGCGATTGAACTTGCAACGATGCAAACAGCAGTGGCAGGGCAATCAGGAGGACGGGTAAATATTTGCTTTTCATTCTAGGCTTGCTCATGTTGTGACATATAATTGTCGCTAAGAAGTACTCTGTTGGTCTGTTTGGTGTAGTAATTGACCGAACAGTCAATAACAATATAGCCATAAATGACTGATCAGTCAATAACTGTTTGAAAGAGGCAGAGATGTGGTTCCCATTTATGAATTTTCACTGCGAGCAACTGATCAATCATGGCTAGACCTAGAAAATTTGATCGAGAAGACATCCTTAACAGGATGAAGTTGGCGTTTTGGGAAAATGGCTATAACGACATTTCCATGGACGACGTTGGCCGAATCACCAATTTGAACAGAGGTAGCATCTACAACGCGTTCGGCGACAAGCGTGCCTTGTACCTGGAAGCGCTGGAGCTTTATGGGCAGCAGCATTACGGTGCCGCTGTTGAGCTGATACAGCAAGCAGACAATACGCCAACTGCGGTACAACAACTTTACGAAGGCGCCTTTAAAAGCATGAAAGACGATCAGGCACGATGGGGTTGCTTCATGTGCAATGCGGCAGTGGAAGTTGCCCCTGCGGACCCAGAGGTGGCCATCATTGTGAAAAAATACATAGCCACTCTATCCAAAGCATTCCTGCATTCACTTCAGAAAAGCTACCCCACAGCTAACACGATCAAATACCCGAAAAATATTGCCGAACAACTGACCTCCAGCTATATCGGTTTCAACGTCATGGCCAGAACCGGAATGACTATCGCCTCTTTGCGACGAATTTCAGATGCCTCCGTCGAAGTGGTAACTGCTTGATTGTCAGGGATATTACTTGAGGCTGAGGTTCTCGAACTAACATGGAGGGCAGGCAGTCACCAAGGAGAAAATGCCGGTGAGTTGCGATGTGATATACACTATTCTCAGGTGAATCGTGAACTATCATCAATTGGCTTTGAAACTGGAATCTTTGCCTCGATTCAAAGTCCATACTGTCTGTAAATCGCATCCCGAGTTTCGTTGGAGAAGCTCACTGAAAATGTATCCAATGCTTTACGCACTCACGATTTTACCCAGGCTTGTTCATGAAATTTGAAAACCTGAAGCTTTGGCTTTCACTACCGTTGGTATTGTTTCAATACCGCCGTGACGTCAATAAAAGGTATCCAGAAGAGAGAACGTCTAAACGTTGTCGGTATTGTGTGGCATCGGTTTGCGCGGTAGCCATCGCGATTGGTTTTTTTCTCTACAAGGGCGGTCTGCCTCAAGCCGTCATTTCTCAGTTGTCGGTATTTGCCGCAGATGCGCCTGAGTCTTTGTCTGCCTCTGCTCCGACAAGGAATGTCCTTGTCGAAAGCAACCCCTGACAGATTCCAGGTTACGAACTCCTTAGAGGCATCTGACCTGACTTAGGTCCCTGAAATCCATTTTTGCAGAACTATCGTTGCAAGAAACCCGGCGATGCAGAATACGACCCATGCCAGACTGCCGGTGGTGGCAATGAACACAGCATCCATCAGTGAGATTCCCGCGATCATGCTAACGACGGCCCGCGGTATATCTCCCGGACCTCTGCGTCTGAGAAATCGCATGACCACAAGAAGCCAGGCGACGAGTAGCAGCAATGGCAGAAAGACCAGCTTGTCTGCCGACAAGCCATAGAGTCCGAATATGATTGGGGTAAGCAGAAACAGCAGGGGCCACATGTTCCGAACCTCACCCAGACTTTCCTGCTTTGCCGTGTAGGTCAGTCCGATCAGATAACACAAGGATATTGCAGCTCCAAGGTAGAGCAGAGAGTCAGGAGTGCTGGTATAGCTCAAGCCCGCAGTGATATACACCAGTAGGCGACAAGCCCCCATGATGACAGGGCCCAGAGTATTTCCTTTGTGCCATGCGTTATAGAGCGTGATCGTTGCACACAAGGCAATAGACGCCATTACTGCTTTCCAACCACCCCCATTTGTCGAAAGTGCACATATAGCTACCAGGAAGACAGATACTGCAAGCATGGAGAAGCCTGACAGAAACACGCTGCTCTTGCTTACACTGCCTGAGGGGATCGGGCGTTCGGGGCGTTGTCGTGAATCTATCTCGGCATCAAAAGCATCATTCAGAAACATACCTCCGGTATAGGCCGATGTCATGGCAAGCAGCAGCACGGGAAAGCGCCAGTCAGCCATAGCAGCACCTGACAGCAACATGCCGGCTGCTGTGTTGGTCCAGGCGGTCGGCAGATTGGATACGCGACCGAGTTCAAAAGCAGTTTTTGCCGTCCAGCTCAAGACAAGGCCTCCAGAACCCAGCGCATCTCGCGAACAATCGCCTGGTCAACGGATTGGGTACGCAATTCAGCTGGAAGTACGTCCCAGGTGTAGGTCTCGACTTCAAGGTGATCACTGATCGGCTTTTTCTTGTGCCGGCTTAGCATGGCTGCAACAAATGACTGTGTGGATGAAAAATCTGCGAGCTCTTCAAGAAAAATCGGAACATGAAAATGTACTCGCCATTCCCGACTTTCCTGACTGTTACCCAGATGTTCGATGGCTTCGGGCAAGTCGGTAAAGCGGTTGAGGGTGCCATTATGGCGCTCGACCACCTGATGCAGATAGACTTTGTCGATAAATGGCTCAAGGCTGTCCACTGTCGAGGCGCTGACATCCTTTAGTCGAAGACCGGAGCTGATTTGCAGTTTTCCCACAGTAATGCCCGCAGCTTCAAGTTTGGCCAGGCATTCATCGGGATCTTCAAACTCTACAGCTGCATGGCACAAGTCAAGGCACAGAGTCAGGTGTTTGCGTAGCAGCTCGCGAGCGCTGTCCACGTCGGTATGCGTCAGGCTTGCCATCAAATCAGTTGATGCATCACCGAAAAGCTCCTGGCTGAAAAAATGAACGCTCTCATCAATGGTTTCCAGGAAGCAGCAAGGCTCGGGCTCCAGTGCCAGAGTAATGAATTTGCCTGTGTTCTGATGCAGCTGCGCAAGGTGAGCGGCGTGTCTGACCATGTTGTCTGCCATCTGTCGAATATCATCGGAACCGGCAACCCGCTCCTTGAAGGCACCGGGTACCGTGCTGATACTGCCATTTTGCTCGTCAGGCAGAATGCTTGCAAAGACATCGGCCAGCTGGTTGGTATAACGCAGTCTTTCTTCATCCATCCAATCAGGTAGATAGACGTCTTCTTTCACTCGCGTGCCGTGGAAGGGGCCGTAGGGGAAGCCGTTGATGGTGAAAACATAAAGATTGTTCTGAGCGAGAAACTGACGGAATTCCTGCAGAGCTTCGGCCTGAGCCAGATCATTGACAGCTGCCGCTGAGAGTCTCAGACCGATCCCGAATTCTTCACCCGGCACCAGTGCATCCCTGATACCCGGAATGTAGCGTTGCAGATTCTCTCGCACTGCCTGCCAGCTTTCACCAGCATGAATGTTCGAGCAATAACTGAGATGGCTCAGGCTGCCTGATGAGTGAACGAGTTTCACAGAAGGTTCAGTTCCAGCGTCGATGGGGTAGACAACTAGAACATAAATACTATTGGAATAAAACCATCACTTGAGTATTATCCTGCCATGAACAAGACACTAGTGATATTGGTTGTTGGTTTGAGTCCTGGCCTCGTTGGCGAGCACACACCCCATCTTTCGGCGCTTGCAAAGCGCGGTGGCCTGAGGTCACTCAAGGCTGTGACCCCGGCGGTTACCTGTTCAGCGCAGAGCACGCTGGTCACTGGCAAGCTGCCTGCAGAGCACGGTATCGTTGGCAATGGGTGGTATTTTCGTGATCTTTCCGAAGTCTGGCTCTGGCGTCAGTCAAACAAGCTGGTCGAAGGTGACAAGATCTGGGATACCGCTCGTCAGAGAGACAGTGACTTTACCTGCGCGAAGATGTTCTGGTGGTACAACATGTACTCCACGGCAGACTGGAGCGCGACTCCACGTCCGATGTATCCGGCCGATGGGCGCAAGATTCCTGATCATTACGCCTATCCCCCTGAGTTACATGATGAGCTGGATGAGAAGTTCGGGCAATTTCCACTGTTCAAGTTCTGGGGGCCGGCTGCAGATATAACGTCAAGTAAATGGATCAGCGATGCGACGCGGCATGTCATGGATACGCGCAGTCCGACTCTGACACTGACTTATCTGCCTCATCTGGATTACAACCTGCAGCGATTGGGGCCGGATCTTGATCATCCTCTGATCCAGAAGGATCTGACGGAGGTCGATGCCCTGTGCGGCGAGTTGATCGAGACGGCGGACAAGCAGAATCAGAACATCATCGTGGTGTCCGAATACGGAATCACCCCCGTAACAGATGCTGTGCACATCAATCGTGAGTTGCGGCGAGCGGGGCTGGTAAGGGTGCGTAATGAGAAGGGGCGAGAGCAGTTCGATGCAGGTGCATCCGACGCCTTTGCCGTCGCTGATCATCAGATCGCACATGTGTATGTCAATAATCCGGATGTGCTGGAGAAAACCAAAGCACTGCTTGAAAGCCTGGATGGTATCGAGCATGTTCTGGATGAGGAGGGGAAGAAAGCATGGGGGCTGGACCACGAACGTTCAGGTGAGCTGGTTGCGATCTCGAAGGCAGACCGTTGGTTCAGCTACTACTACTGGCTGGATGACGAGTGCGCACCGGACTACGCACGTACCGTCGACATTCATCGCAAGCCGGGCTACGACCCTGTCGAGCTGTTCGTAGACCCTGAAATCAAGTCTCCCAAGGCGGCGATCATCTCTCGCCTGGCAAGGAAGAAGCTGGGTTTCCGGACCTTGCTGGATGTGATCTCTCTGAAGGAGACGACACTGGTCAAAGGATCGCATGGCCGACCAACCGATGACCCGGAGCATGGGCCGTTGGTGATCAGTTCAAATTCGCATCTACTGCCTGATGGCGAGGTGAATTCAGTGGATTTCAAGGAGCTGGTCTTGCAACATATTTTCGCACAGAAGTAAAATATGGTCGCACCAAACAAAGTGTAGTACTTGAATAAACTGAATTGTTGAGAGATCTATGTATTGAGACTTGAGTAGGTCGCTCTTTTGTTAATTACTCGTATTGCAGTGCAATACGGGTGTTTGAGACAAAATGTCGCTGAGTGTGATTATTTTCTCGATTTTGTTTGTCGTACCAAACTGCCAGTGGTAGCCTCGATGGTTCGATTCACACCACGAGAAGAAGAGGATGAAACGATTACCTGTCGCCATGGCCTGTGCCGCGCTACTGACTACGTCGGCGGCATTCGCCAAAGAGGTCCCTACAAGTATCGATGATGTTGCTCAACCCGGTGGAACACTTCCCGGTAACCCACAAATTGCATTTGTTCAGGTAGCCACAGGCTTTCTGGACCCGGTCAATGTCGCCAATGCCGGTGACGGTACGGGTCGTATCTTTGTTGTTGAACGAGCTGGACGTATCCAGATCGTTGGTAAGGATGGGGCTGTCAACGACGAGCCATTTCTTGATCTGACCTCCATCAATCCACTGGGTAGTGATGTCCAGACTGGCTTTGTCGAGCAGGGCTTGTATTCAGTCGCCTTTCATCCTGACTTTGCAAGTAACGGTTATTTCTACGTTCACTATGCTTCTCTGCCATTCAACGGCGACGGTATGATCGTACGTTTTACTGTTGACCCTGAAAGCCCCGATGTCGTGGATGCTGATCGTGCCAATGGGACAGCCAAGGTCATCATGCGAATAGAGCAACCTTGGTACAACCACAACGGTGGTCAAATAGAATTCGGCCCGGATGGCATGTTGTATATTGGTTCTGGTGACGGCGGCTGGGAGGGGGATCCCTACGAAGCGGGTCAGGATCTGTCGACATTGCTGGCCAAGATTCTACGCATTGATGTGAATACGGATGATGATCTGGTTCCATACAAGATTCCGGCAGACAACCCGTTTGCCAGTGCCTCCAGTGAACGCTTGATGTCCTTGTTTGGTATCACTGAAGAGCAGTTCTCAAAGATCAAGACGCGTTCTCGTCCAGAGATCTGGTCTTATGGCGTGCGAAACCCCTATGAGTTTTCCTTCGACCAGAAGACCGGTGATCTGTTCATCGCAGATGTCGGACAGAATCACTGGGAAGAAGTAATCTTCGAAAAAGCGGGTAATGGCGGTATGAACTACGGCTGGCCGCGTATGGAAGCCTCCTATTGCCATCCGATGACAGGGGACCCTGCTGAGTCCGATTGCGCTGTTGTCGGTTCATTGCCTGTTGCTCAATATCCTCACTCAGCACCTTTTCCCGGTGCACCCGAAGATGCTAGCGGTGGTTGTTCCATTCAGGGTTTTGGTGTCGTCAACTATGGCGGCATGGAAGGTGTCTACATGGTGGGAGACTGGTGCTCGGGTCGTGTCTTTGGAGTTGGTCACGATGGTGAGAACTGGCAGCTGCAGGACATGATGCAGACAACCATGCAGTTCACAGCGGGCGGTTATGACGAAGAGGGAATGGTAATGGTGGTCAACGCCAATAACTTCTATCTGGCTGACCAAGGCCCGGATACCAACCCTCCCGGAGCCCTGTGGCGCATCATGCCGGTTGCTGATGTACCCGAGGGTGCAGTTGTCGCTGACTCAGTGCAATAGTCAATTGCCAGAGGTCTGACTGGTCGCCGGGGCAGCACGCCTCGGTGACTTCAAAAAATACACGGATAATTGTTGAACTATGAGTAAGTTTCGTCACCTGCTGCCAATCTGTTTGATGTTGGCAGTACCTGCTATCGATGCTGCTGAGCCAGCGAAATCATCAGACGCAGTTGAGAAGTCACCTGATACTGAACAAGTACAGGAATCAGGAGCTCTGGAATTCCTGCATGCCCTGACCAACAAGCCACTGGACATGAACATGCGGCCTGAACAGGTCCTGACTCCTGCGGTGCTCGAGTTTCATGAAACAGGTGAAAATCCCTATTCCGGAAATGCCGAGCGTATTGCTGCTGGTGAAAAGCTTTACAAGAAGCAGTGTCAGGCTTGTCATTTGAAGGATGGGAAAGGGCGTATCGGTCCCAATCTGACAGACGACACCTGGACTCGATCCAGAACTGACACAGAATTGGGGCGTTTCGAAGTTGTCTATGGTGGCGGTGCGGGAGCCATGCAGGCATTTGGACTTCGAATGGACCAGGACGGTATTCTGGAAGTTCTGGCCTTTATCGAGACATTTCGAGCGCAATGACAGGAAGACCTGAATAGCAGGTCATCTTGACGAATTTGTTTGAATCGTGACAGCGCGCTTGTAGCAAGTGCGCTGTCTTTGCGTAAGACTTAGAGCCTTTCAGTTCATATCACCATAAAGTAGTGCATCGATCATCTGCCGGTGTTTGGTCATGTAGATCTTGAACCACTGGGTATAGTTTTCCGGGTATTGCTCGATCTGCAGAATGGCTTCAGGAATGGTCAGCCATTTGACTTCGCAGACTTCATCCCGGTTGTACTGCTCTACATCAATACTTTCGTCGAACTGACCGTAGAAACAGTGCACGAATTCGTTTTCGAACAATTCCCCGACTCGTGCCTGATACGAGATTTCACCAAATTTCCTGACTGGAACCTGCCAGCCCAATTCCTCTTCCTGACGTCTGCCCGCACAGGCTGAAAAGCTCTCCATCCAGCGGGGGTGAGAGCAGACGGTGTTGGCCCACAGGCCTCCAGAATGGTATTTCGTTTCCGCCCGTTTCTGCAGCAGCATTCGAGAGCCGTTGAACACGAATATCGAAATGGCGGCATGTCGGATATTGTTGAGGTGCGCATCCAGCTTTTTGACGGGATAAGCAGCAGAATCATCATCGACATTGATTGCCGTGATCAGGTCATTCAGGTTGTTATCGATGACGTGTGGGTTCAACATGGACATTATTGCCGCTATTCGATGATGAGGTTATTCAGTGTGCGCTTGTCCGTATCATCTTCAATGAGCGGTTCCCTCCCACCTCGCAGTACCGAGTTACCTTCGTAAAGCCCACGTTGGTCGACAGGTGGTGGATTCAACCAGTCTTCTTCCTTCATTTGACCGCTCTGCCCGTAGGCATCAAGAGCGTTCTGGTAACAGACCAGTCTGACATTTTCCTCCGGTATGCCACGTTCGAGAGCCAGCGCGGCAGTCTTGGCAACACCCAGTGGTTCAGAGATTCCCCAGTCGCAGGCGGAATCGACCATGATGCGTTCGGCACCGTATTCAGCCAGAATGTCGACCATACGGCTGTTGCCCATCTTGGTCGATGGGTAGATGGAAAACGCTGCCCAGAAGCCGCGATCAAGTACTTCGCGCACCGTTTCTTCGTTGTTGTGATCCACAATGATTTTAGATGGATCCATACCGTGTTCGATACACACGTCCATGGATCGCGAGGTTCCTCGCTTCTTGTCTCTGTGGGGGGTATGAATCATCACTGGCAGGTCCAGTTCCTTGGCAAGCTCCAGCTGTGCCCTGAAATACTTGTCTTCCAGCTCTGTTTGCTCGTCATAGCCAATTTCGCCGATGGCTACAACGCCTTCTTTCAGCGCAAACTGCGGCAATATCTCCATGACCGCCTCAGCCAGTTCTTCGTTGTTGGCTTCCTTGGAGTTGAGCCCGATCGTGCAGTAGTGTCGAATGCCAAACTGGCCGGCTCGAAAACGTTCGAAACCGATGATCGAAGACAGGTAGTCGATATAGGTGGCGACATGGGTGCGTGGTTGGCCCAGCCAGAAAGCGGGTTCAATGACAGCGACAACACCCGCTTTGGCCATTGCTTCATAATCGTCTGTGACGCGCGAAATCATGTGCGCGTGCGGGTCAATAAACATCATCTGCTGATTTCCTGACTAATGCTCGATGTCAACGGGGACGGGGCGAGCTGGTTATGCAAGTTGATTGATTTGTCTGGCAACAGAGTCCCACGACAGTTCTCCGTTAGCAACCTTTCGTGTCTGTTCAGGGTAATTCTCGAGCAGTTTTTCTGCACGCGGGTCCGGGCAGCCACTCAGGGCGAGTAAGGCTCCTTGTTGTTCCACCGATACATCCGATTCCAGTGCTCTTTGCAGGTCGTCGATCATGTTGTCACTGGCGAATGGACCTACGCAGCGCCATAGCTCCGGCGTTACAGCACGGTTGGCTGACCAGCGTTCATGTGCATAATCGCAAAGTATGCGAGCCAGCTCCGGGTTGCACCTTTCTTCAAGGCCCTGAATCGGATACAGAGTGCTGTCGACGAACAAGGCTTTGAGAACCATGTGATTCCAGCGTAGCTCAGAGAAATGAGTCGCAGGGTAGGGGTTGTTATGTGCAATCGCTTCAAATACTGCACGCATATTGGTTCTCAGGCCTTCGCCAATCTGTTTGTCCAGTTCTTCTGACTGAGGGTAGAGGGCTATTCCCCGGTACAGTGAAATGGTTTCTCCAAGGTCCGCCGTCTGACACATGGATTTGAACAGCTTGGCGAAGTCGCGATTGGTCTGTTGAGCAATCGTGCAGAGCAGCATGACTCTGGCAGTCATGTCGATGCTCCAGTCCGAGAGTTTCCAGCCCTTGACGAGTGAATCTGCCGTTGCACTTTCTTCGCTGGTGGCCGCCAGGTCCTGTCGACCCAGGCGTCTGGGTATGAGGCCGTAGGTTATGTGGATATTGCGCAGGCTGTCTTCGTTGTTCAGCAGAGCCAGTCGCTCCAGTAGCCAGGTGTACTGATCGGCGGGCAGGCGTTCTTTCAATATGGTATCGAGAAAACCGGTGGCTGTGGTCTTGTTCATTGCTGGCGTCGAGGTGTCAGTGAGGCGGTGGGAGTTATTTGCTGTAGCGTTGCTTGAGCCACTGGATAGCATTTGTTACCAGTGCATTGTCCATTTCGTGAACCTCGATGCCGGTACCCAGTGCTGTCAACAGTGTGATGGTCAATTCTCCCCCAAGGTGTTCGCGGAAATCGGTTAACCCTTGGATGAGTTCCAGGTTACCGGCGCTGTTTTTTGTTTCCAGAGCGGGATGCCATAGTTTGAACCCGAAATGTTCCAGCAGAAAACAGACACGCTCCTCGCTGCCTTCGGGTAGAAGTCCTTTCAATACAGAGTAGCGTGTATCCAGAGCAATGCCGATGGCGACCGCCTCTCCGTGGCGCAGATGATAACGAGTCAGCGTTTCCAGGCGATGTGCTGACCAGTGTCCAAAATCCAGAGGCCGCGCGCTACCAGTTTCAAAGGGATCTCCGCCCTGGCCGATCTGAGCCATATGCAGTTCGGCGCAACGCCTGATCATGTATTGCATGGCGACAGCGTCAAAAGTTGCCAGGCGATCAGCGTTTTCTTCCAGCCAGCAATAGAAGAGAGGGTCTCGTATCAGTGCAACCTTGACGGCCTCAGCCATGCCAGCCACCTTGTCCCTGTAGGGTAGTTGCTCTATGAATTTGTAATCATTGAGTACGGCAAATGGCGGACAGAAGGTACCAATGTAATTTTTCTGACCAAACAGGTTTACGCCGTTCTTGACACCGACTCCCGAATCATTCTGCGACAGCACTGTGCTGGGGATTCGTATATGCCGTATACCGCGATGCGAGGTGGCCGCTACCAGTCCAACAGCATCAAGCAGTGCACCGCCACCAATGCCCACGACGTAGGAGTGTCTATCAATGTGATGTTCAACGATTACCTTCTGCATCTTTTCCACAAAATGCAAATCAGACTTGATGGTTTCCCCACCGGGGACCGTCGTGGGCTTGCCAGCTAGCTCCAGGTGCTGACTATGAGCCTTGGCGTATTGTTCTATGCTGGCAATCAGTTGTGGTTGTGCTTCTGCCAGACCTTCATCGACAAATACCACGAAACGATGGCGTTTCTGTGGTTCCAGCTGGCGCAGGGTATCTGTAAACAAGGCGTTGTCAGGATTGAACAGATCTTGCGTGAAAGACACCGGGAAACGGTAGGGCACACTGAATTCTTGCCAGGAGGTTGAAGTCTGGGTCGGGTGGGCCTGTCGGAGTTCTTCAGTCATCAGTACTGCCTGTCAAGTGTCGGAAGAGTTTGCCGTCGGAAAGTGTCGTAACCGGCAGCCAGAGAAGGTTGTTGTTAATCATAGCCTTGAACATGGAATAGGCATAGATATCTTGGACTACCAGCAAGAGGTGCGCCGTGAAACTGTGACAATTTGTCTTGCTTGTTGTAAGTTTGTTGCAATCAATAGTGGATGAAACGACATTGAAGTATATCAACCTTGTTATCTGTATCCTGATGCTGTTGTTCATCGGCGTCCAGTACAACGATCCTGATGGGCCGATGTGGATGGCAATTTACGCAGTTCCCGCTCTTTGGGCTGGTCTGGCCTTCTTCAACAATCGTTCATTTCAGGTGTTGCTGGGGAAAAGACTGATGCTTGTCTCGCTGGTTGCAGCTGTTGCAGGTATGGCCTATTTCTGGCCGACTACATCACACTGGTGGGCATCGGAAGTCTGGTGGGAAACCGAGACGGCACGAGAAGGCATGGGCATGATGGTTGCCACAGTGGCCCTGCTGATAACCTGGGTAGTCGGTCGGCAACAGTAGTTTCGGGTTGTCTTGCTGTGGGCAATAATGCTTATGTCACTCATCTGGAGCTGACAAATCAGGTGTCAATGCTCCATTGCATTTCGTATTGTCCTGCAAATATGAAAGCCATCTGACAATAGCGACTGCAATCTTCAGAACTAAAGAAAATCTACATGAATTTGAGAGCTGCCTAATAAAAGTAAAACTGTAACCCTTCAACATGCACTCTTTTGGACCGCTAGAGCATGCACGAATGCGTTGATCTTTTAGATCGTTCTAGCCTTGCTTGATCAACATGAAACGTCCATTGATGTAACCGATTGCTAATGAAACTCAACACGATCTCTACGACCTATTTTGTTATCAATAGCGTACTGATGATTTCTATTCTGGGTACGGTCATTTCAATGCTGGGTTATCAAAAAAAGCTGATCGACAGCCAGACGATTCGCTACCAATCAATGCTTACTGCAGACGAATTACGCCAAAGCTCAGACGATCTGACTCGCCTGGCACGTACGTTCTCCTCCACCGGAGACAGTCGCTACGAGCAGCAATACTGGGACGTTCTCGCCATTCGCAACGGCGAGAAACCTCGTCCACTCAATTACGAAAGAATTTACTGGGACTTTATTGCCGCTGGCGAAGACCCCGGAGTCTACGGGAAAACCATATCCTTAATAAATAAAATGCGTGCCCTGGGCTTTTCCGAAGAAGAATTGGGGAAATTGACTCAAGCACAAAAAAATTCTGACGGATTAGTCAAGTTGGAAACAACTGCCATGAATGCGGTTAAAGGACTATTCGAAGATAATCAAGGTGGCTTCACCCGCAAGGGGCTGCCTGACCTGAAGCTGGCTACCCAGCTGATGTACTCAGATCAATACCATCAGCTGAAGGCTCAGATCATGAGGCCGGTCAACGATTTCTTTATATTGCTGGACAAACGCACTGAAAAGGTGGTGACAGATAATATAACAGGCATGCAGATATACTTCGGTATTCTGCTGGCTCTGATCGCAGTGGCAGTCACGTCAGCGGCGCTCAGCTATTGGTCTTTCAGGGTGAAATTCATGCAACCCATGATTACACTGGGCAGTGCATTGAAACAGATCGCACAGGGTGCACTGTCAAACAACACTCGTCTCGATGATAGTGAAACCAATGAAATTGGCGATATAGCCCGTTATTTCAATCAAGCCTCCGATCGATTTGACAATATCGTCAAGACTATCAAAGATGACACAACGACCGCTCTTCGGCTACAGCAAGCACTGGATAATAGTTCGGCCAATATAGCAGTCGCCGACGACACCGACAAAATAATCTACTGTAATCCAGCCGCCAATGCATCTTTGTACCGTATCAACAAAGACGTGAACAATACGCCCTCGAGCAAGCGATTCGAGCCTTTAGGAGCTCCTTGGTTCAACCTGCATCCGGAGCCTGAAAAACGCTCAAAACTTCGTGGCCTCAGAAGCCACTATGAAGAGACGGTCACTCATAAGGAGCGCTCATTCTCCATGGTAGCTAATCCGATCAATGACGAATCCGGAGAGTTTCTTGGCACCATCATTGAGTGGAAGGACGTCACACTAAACGTGGAGGCTCAACATGCTCAAAGGATCAAGAATGAGCTCAGTGAGGCCAAGGCGCTGAATTCCCAGGTTGACGTTCTACTGGAAATTGTAAACAGTGCCATTCAAGGCGATCTGACTCGAAAAGTCACCATCACCGGTGATGATATTGTTGGCCGAATGGGGCGCGGGATTGAGACATTACTGGATGTACTCAGATCCAACCTGACCCATATCCGCGAGAGTGCATTTGCTCTTACAGCCTCCTCTGAAACTCTAGCCAGCACCAGTGGTGAGATCGGCAGTATGGCCGTCAATGCATCGAGTGAGATGGGCACTGTCAAATCAACCTCAATCACGATGAGAAACGAAATAGATTCGGTGGCAGCTGCCTTGGAAGAAATGTCGGCATCCATCAAACAGATTGCACTTAATGCCGGCGAAGCCACCCTGGTTGCCAGGCAAGCCGTCAGTATCGCCAAGGATACGGATTCGACAGTACGACAGTTGTCGGAATCATCGATCAGCATCGGCCACGTACTCAAAGTCATCACCTCCATTGCCGAACAAACCAATTTACTGGCCTTGAATGCCACCATTGAGGCTGCCAGGGCTGGCGATGCAGGCAAGGGATTTGCCGTGGTTGCCAATGAGGTAAAAGAGCTGGCTAAGGAAACTGCCCGCGCAACCGAAGAGATTGGCAATAGCATAGAAACAATTCAGACCAACAGTGGTAACGCGGTCAAAGCCATTACGACCATTGGCGATACCATCAACCGGATCAACGATATTCAGAACACCATCACCATCGCCATGGAAGAGCAGACCGCCACAGCGATTGAAATATCAAAAAGCGTGCAAAGTACTGCACTCAATAGCGAGAGTATTTCCCAGAATATCGGCAATGTTGCTACGGGCATAGATCAGACGCAAAACGGGGTGGTTCGCTTGCAAGCTGCCTCTCACGAAATTGCCAATATGGCTGTTGAGCTTCGTCGACGTGTGGATAATTTTGAGCTCAATGATTCCTTATCTTCAAACCCTGTCACTGCCTTTTCGCAAGTACATCATAAGCTGCCGTAGTGAAGTGGGGAGGATGCAGAGAGCCTGCACCCGGAACCTGTGTACCGCTGCCAGAGGTTTGATCGTAGGTACCTTCAGACCTTAAATCCTTGTTTGTTGCCAGAGAGATTTGAATTGTTTTGAATAATTAAAAACATTAGGTGTAAGATGTCGAACCGTCCATTGGCACCAAGGGAAAGGCATCACGTGCAACACACACCTATTCTTCAGTTCGGCACCAGCCGGTTTCTGCAAGCACACGCTGACCTGTTTCTGTCACAGGCCATGGAGGGCGGACAAGAAGTAGGGCCCATAACCATCGTGCAAAGCTCGGGCGATCCGAGTCGCGCAAAGCGCCTTGCGGGCCTGGTCGGATCCTACCCGGTACGCATCGAAGGGCTGGTTGATGGGCAACGGCTGCAGGAAACACTGTTGGTGAAGAGCGTCGCACGCACACTGTCGACGGCAAGTGATTGGACCGAGATTTCCCGTATTTTCGTGGAAGAGGTGCAAATTGTTCTATCCAATACCGGCGATGCGGGCTTCACACCCAATGTATGTGATGAAACAACTCACTATGATCAGCGCATGTCTTATCCGGCTAAGCTGACTCACCTGTTGCGGCTTCGTTTTTCCAGCACAGCTGCCCCCATTCAGATCATGCCGATGGAATTGATTGCCGAAAACGGTGCGGTGTTGAAACAACGCGTCATGGAGCTTGCGCAGAATGACTCGCTTGAATTTCGGAATTATCTTGAAAGCGACGTGCTTTGGGTGAATTCTCTGGTGGACCGAATCGTATCGCAGCCGTTGGAACCGGCTGGTGCTGTGGCGGAACCGTATGCGCTTTGGGCCATAGAGGACCAGCCGGGACTGCTGCTACCCTGTCTGCACCCTTCGGTTCAGGTTGTGCCGTCGTTGGTTGAAATTGAGACCTTGAAGCTTTTTGTTCTCAACCTGGGTCATACGTTTCTTGCGGACCGTTGGCGTATGGCAAAGGGGGGGGATGATGTGCTTGTCAGGCATTTGCTGAGCGATGCAGTCGAATCAGAGGCCCTAACCACGATTCTGCAAGTCGAGGTGCGGCCTGCCTTTGAGGCGGCAGGTCTTGCCGAGCAATTTGATGCTTACCTCAACACCACTCTTGAGCGATTTGCCAATCCGTTCCTGGATCACCGGATCATGGATATTGCGCAAAACCATGCTCAGAAAGTCAGCCGCAGAATTGCGCCATTGATGGGCTGGGCCAAGGCTCAAGGGGATCGCAATGCCAAACCGATCCTGTCCGAGATCATTGCGCGCAATAACGGACAAATCTGATGCCCTTAAAGAAAAATCGAGTCGGACAGACCAATCTATCTGTTACCTCCTTGTCACTGGGAGGTTCCAGTCTGGGCAACCTGGGCGGCATTGTCAGCGATGCTGACGCGGCAGCTTTGCTACAACACGCCTGGAACGCAGGGATACGCTACTTCGATACAGCCCCGCATTACGGGCGCGGTCTGTCAGAGCAGAGAATGGGTGCATATTTCAAGGGCAGGGCGCGTGATTCCTATGTACTGTCCAGCAAAGTGGGGAGAGTCCTGTCCCCGGGTAGTGCGATGGACGAGGCCGATGGATTCGTGCAGCCATTGCCCAATGCGGTGCACTACGATTATTCGGCTGATGGCATCCATGAGAGCTTTGAAAGTAGCTGTGAACGTCTCGGCACATCGCAGATCGATATCCTCTTTGTCCATGATATTGGCGATCAAACCCATGGTGTACTCGAAGGAGCACGTCATATGGAAGATCTTCTGGGGTCTGGTATGGAGGCTCTCCACGATCTCAAACAAGCCGGGCGCATCCGGGCGATTGGTCTTGGCGTTAACGAAAGCCAGGTGTGCATTGATGTGATGAAGCAGACACCGCTTGATGTTATCTTGCTTGCCGGACGCCTTACCCTGCTGGATCGTGAGGCAGAAGCAGGATTGGTTGAACTATGTGCCTTGCACGGAACCAGTCTTGTATTAGGAGGTATTTTCAATTCGGGAATATTGGCAACAGGGCCGGTACCCGGTGCGTGGTTTGATTATGCGCCAGCCTCGCAAGAGGTCCTGGATCGTGTCGCGAACCTGGAATCGAAAGCTGAAG
The DNA here is from genome assembly GCF_002215215.1 of Granulosicoccus antarcticus IMCC3135. Taxonomy (NCBI): domain Bacteria; kingdom Pseudomonadati; phylum Pseudomonadota; class Gammaproteobacteria; order Chromatiales; family Granulosicoccaceae; genus Granulosicoccus; species Granulosicoccus antarcticus. The sequence continues at coordinate 2,149,115 of NZ_CP018632.1, forward strand.
CCGTCAACTTAACCTTGGCACAAGCTGCCTTGCAATTCGCAATGCATCATCCATCCGCCTGTTCGGTGCTGTTGGGCACTGGCAAGGTTCGCTCGTTGCAACGCAATCTTGATGCAGCAGATATCACCCTGAGTGAGTCGGCAAAAGCCTTTGTTACAGCATGAATCGCGTGAATACGAGGCCAGCTTAAGTAGCGTGGTTGTTGGCTTTGAGGGATGTCAGCAAGGTCTGCTTTGACGTTGAAAGATGGCAGCTGGCCGCAGCCTCTGCAAGGTTGATATCACGGCTACGCAGGGCCCCGATGTAGTCAAGATGCTCCTGAATGGCAGCCTCATTGCGTACCCGTTCGTCCGACTTGTTCCACTGATAATGATAGTGGAAAACAAGCGATATGATTTTTTGAAACTCTTGAATGAAACGGTTGCTGACTACGTTGTTGATCACCGTGTGAAAGTTTTCATCCAATCGCGAGAAGTCGTGATAATCCGTTTCAATTCTATCCAGCAGAGCCAGGTGCTCCTGTTCCAGGGTGTCAAGTTGCGACCATATTTCATGGGTTGCTGGTAGAGCGACCAGCTGGCGCACCGAATTCATTTCCAGCACCGTGCGAAAGTCCGACAATTCCACCGCGTAGTCGACGGTAAACCCGTTCAGAACCCAACCGCCTCGCGGACGCCTGACAACGATGCCAAAACGACTGAGGGAAGAGAAAAATTCCTGCAAGGTGTGGGTCGCTACGGAAAATTCCTGAGAGAGATGAGCCACATTCAGCGCCGTCCCAGGTAGCACATCCATACGCAGGATCCAATCGAGAAATCGTCCCTCAAGCTCTTCAATCGTCAACAGCACCGGGGGGCCTTCCAGAATATCCGAGGCATGAGATCGGCTTTTGATGATTTTATCCCGGCCAACCAACGTGATGATCGATTGTTCATCAAGCCGTGCCAGTACCCCTCGGACAACCGTACGACTGACCTCGAGTTGTGCTGCCAAGGCATTCTCGGAAGGCAATGCGCTGCCAATATCCATTTTATCGCAGAGTGCAACAAGTCGATTGTGCGCTTCAACAAAGCGTGCATTCGTTCGGGCCATTTAGATTTTGTCTCTTCACAGGTGGGTGTCACTCTAGCTGTTTTTTCAATGTACAAATATAATTAAAAACATTTGACGCTACTTTGGAAACACATTATGGTTCTTTATTATTAAATACATCACGTACTTCCGGAAGAGGAAATCAGAGAATGCAAGCCCATTCAGGCAAATCAAAACTGCAGTTTCTGCCGAGCGGCTCGACGTTACATAAAGTGTCGGCATTGCTGACTCTCATCTTGCTCATTGCTGCATTCTCCTTCACGAGCCCGGCGTTTCTGTCGGTTAACAATGGCCTGACAGTGTTGCTTCAAACCTCTGTCATTGGACTGCTGGCCATTGGCATGACCATGGTTATCATCACCGGCGGCATTGATCTGAGCGTTGGCTCTGTTCTGGCGCTATCAGGCGTCGTTGCCGGCCTCACGATCAAAGCTGGTATTCCGGTCATACCCGCCATGATATTAGGTGTTTTCGCGGGAGCCTTTTGTGGCTTTGTGAATGGACTAGTGATCACCAGGCTGCGCATCACCCCCTTTGTGGCAACTTTGGGAATGATGATGATTGCACGAGGTATCGCCCTGCAATTGACCGGGGCCACACCAATCAGTCGTCTGGGCGACACCTTCGCCACTCTGGGGAATGGATCGTTTTATCGTGTGGTTGAAATGCAGGCCAATGGTTTTCCGAAGGTCATTTTCCCCGGTATCCCTTACCCGGCTGTACTACTGCTTGTCATCGCTGTGCTCGGGGCTTTTTTACTGAAACGACGCCAGATAGGTCGGCATATCTTCTCTGTCGGATCAAACGAGGAGGCGGCACGTCTGTCCGGCGTGGACGTCGTTCGTACGAAAATCTGGGCTTATACCGCATCAGGCGCCTTAGCTGGTCTCGCGGGCATGGTGCTGATGTCACGCCTTGTCACGGTCCAGCCGAATGAGGGTGTGATGTACGAACTGGATGCGATTGCAGCTTCCGTGATCGGTGGAGCATCCTTGATGGGCGGTATCGGCAGCATCTCCGGCAGCATGATTGGCGCCTTTATCATCGGCGTATTAAGAAACGGCCTGAATATGGCCGGAACATCGGCTTTCATCCAGCAGATCATCATCGGCATTGTTGTCATCGGTGCGGTCTACATCGATCAGATTCGTAATCAACGCTAATCACACCAACACCAACACCAACACCCACACCAACACCAACACCAACACCAGACTCATCCCCTGAAGATGAGAAAACCATGCAGAAAACCAACGAGGAATACGACCATGAATAAACTACTAACTACAGCTCTGGCAACAGGCGTTCTGGCAGCGGCTACATCCATCGCATCGGCGGGCGAGATCGCGGTCATCGTCAAAACCACAAACTCCAGCTTTTGGCAGAACGTCAATAAGGGAGCAACAGCAGCCATTGCCAATCATGGTGATCACACCATGACGTTTAACGGGCCTGCCTCTGAATCTGCCATTGCCGATCAGGTATCGCTCGTTGAAAATGCGATCAATCGTGGTGTTGCCGGGATTGTTCTGGCACCCTCCGATCCAGAAGCGTTGGCGCCCGTCGTCAAGCGAGCGTTTGAATCCGGTATCCCGGTCGCCATCATCGACAGCGGCCTGGCAGAAGGCAATCAGGAATACTACCAAACCTTCTTGTCCACAGATAACTGCGCTGCAGGTGAGCAGGCTGCCCAGATGATGATCGACTCTGCTGGCAGCACCGGTAAAGTTGCAGTCATGTCTTATGTGGCTGGTGTCGGATCTGAGGTTGGCCGCGTTGGTTGCTTTGTCAAATACCTGGGAGACAACTCTACGATCGAAATTGTCGGCCCGTTTTATTCGCAGTCACAGATGGCAACGGCGCTGAACCAGACCACGGATATTCTCGCCTCGAATAGCGATTTGGTGGGCATCTTTGGCGCCAATGAGCCAACCGCCATCGGTATGGGCCGCGCTATCGAGCAGGCAGGTAAAGCCGGCCAGTTGACAGCCATTGGCTTTGATGGAAACGCAGACCTTCAAGACATGGTTAAAAGCGGCACACTGTTGTCGACAGCCGTACAGGGCTCATTCCAGATGGGTGAGTATGGTGTGGATGCCGTGGCAAACATTCTTGCTGGCGATGAAGTCACTGACTTCATCGATACAGGTGTCGTGATGGTGACAAAGGAGAACATCGATACACCAGTCGCACAACACGTTCTTTATTGATTGTTCGTGGACTGGCGACGAGTAATCATCCTTCGCCAGCCCAACTTTAAACCTGATTAGGACGCATCATGTTGGACACAACTTCCAGAGACACACCTCTGGTTCAAATGGCAGAGATCTACAAGCATTTTGGTGGCGTGCACGCCGTTGAAAGCGTTTCCATTGATCTTTATCCTGGCGAAGTCGTCGGTGTACTGGGACACAACGGTGCCGGCAAATCCTGCCTGATGAGCATCCTGTCAGGGGCTACGACGCCAAGCGGCGGTCAGATATATGTGAACGGCGAGCAGGTCGATTTAAAAACTCCGCAAGAGGCAAAAAAATACGGCATTGAAACCATTTATCAAACACTGGCGCTAGCCAATCATCTCGATGCTGCAGCCAACCTGTTTTTAGGACGCGAACTCAAGACCCGATTTGGAAATCTGGATGACACACGGATGTTCAACGAGACCCAAGAGGCGCTCCAACAGCTCAACCCAAACTTCAAGAATTTGAAAGACCCAGTTGCACGATTGTCAGGAGGGCAAAGGCAGGTGATCGCAATTGCACGTGCAATCTATTTTCAGGCCAAGGTTCTTATCATGGACGAGCCGACGGCGGCCCTTGGGCCTTCGGAAACCGCCATGGTTGCGGATCTGACACGACACTTGAAAAAGGAAGGACTGGGGATTTTGCTGATCAGCCATGACATGAATGATGTGTTTGAACTCTGCGACCGTGTGATGGTGATGAACAAAGGCAGAAATGTAGGTGCTTTCAATATCGAGGATGTTAACAAGGACGACATCCTCAGCCTGATAATCAAAGGTACATTGCCCGCTGGTTGGGCACCAAGAGGTCATAACTCATGAATAGTAATAATATGATGCAGGCGGGTGTCGTTGTCGAACCTGGAACATTTGCAGTACAGGATCGCCCTGTGCCTACGAGCACACCTGAAGGTTGGGTGATGATCAATATTTGTGCGGTAGGCCTGTGCGGTACGGACTATCACATACTGGATGGCAAACACCCGTTTCTCGAATACCCTCGAGTGATTGGTCATGAGCTGAGCGGTCGTATCGCCAGCGACGGCAATGGCTGGTCGGCTGGTGAACTGGTGGTGGTCAATCCCTATTTGTCCTGTGGGACTTGCCGTGCATGTCAACGAGGCAAACCTAATTGCTGCTATAAAATCGAAGTGCTGGGCGTACACCGCGATGGTGGACTTGTACCCCAGTTGGCAGTGCCTGCAGAGAATCTTTATCCGGCAGACGGCCTGACCTCACTACAAGCCGCAATGGTCGAGTTTCTGGCAATTGGCGCTCACGCTGTGAATCGCTCAGGCGTCTGTGTAGGCGACAATGTGTTAGTGACGGGTGTCGGCCCGATTGGTATTGGTACGGCCCTGTTTGCACGTCTCAAGGGGGCGACTGTGACGTTACTGGACCTTAGCCCCGAGCGCCTTGCCATGGCGGAGAAACGATTTGGCTTTACCCAAAGCTGCGTCAGCATGGACGCCGCGATTGAGGCGACTGATGGTGAGGGCTATGACACGGTGTTTGATGCAACGGGACACGGCGGCGCCATTGAAGCTGGGTTTCCAGCTGTCGCACATGGAGGGTCCTACGTATTGGTCAGTGTCGTCAAAGATAACATCAGCTTCAGTGATCCAGAATTTCACAAGCGTGAGATGCGCCTAATTGGAAGTCGAAACGCGCTCAAGGCTGACTTTGATTGGGTTATGTCTGCTTTTCAGGACAAGCTGATTGATGCAGACGCCTTATGCTCAAGTATTCTGTCCATGGATGAGCTGGCAGCGACGTTCAACGACCTGGCTGCTGAGCGCGCCAATCTGATTAAAGTCATTGTTCGGTTGCAGGAATAATTTGCATCGACAATCAGGCTTGCAATATTATCGATGGAACATTACCGGGCTAAAGTGGCACGGCACTGAGCCTGCTCCGGGGCGTTGCTGTTAAAATGATGGGAAGTGATCAGTGTTGCAATGGCGTACGCCTGGCTGACATTTTTGCTTCAAGCGTTGAGGCACAACCAGAGATACCGGAGATATGGAGCACAACCCTACATCCAGTAATGAGCCGCTGCAGCAATGTGCAGCGGCCTGTAGAAACAGTGAGCAACAGAGTTCGTCAAAGCTCACTGAGAGCCGGATCGACAGCGGTTCGGGGTACACCTGCTGCGCTCCGGTGAGAGATGAGCCACTGACTGACGGTAGTCTGTCAGAAAAGATCGCTAATCTGCGTTGCAAGGAATCGCTCAGACCCGAAAGCAGGCTCATTCCCGGTGGCAGTGCCTATGTCGGTACCAAAGAGCCGGGAATTCGTGATGATGGCGAGACTCCCTTGCGTCGTGTTCGTGTGAAGCCATTTCGTATAAGCCAGACCGCGATAAGCAATGCCGAGTTTCAGCAATTTGTCGAAGAAACCGGCTTTGTTACCGAGGCCGAACGTTTTGGCTGGTCGTTTGTTTTCTGGGATCAAGTGCCCAGCAATATTGCAACTACCGAAGGGGTGGTCGGTATCGAATGGTGGCGTCGCGTTCATGGAGCCAACTGGCGAGAAGTGAATGGGCCCGGCACGCACAGTCTTGCCTGTCATCCCGACCATCCAGTCGTGCATGTCTCCTGGAACGATGCAACGGCGTATGCCAGGTGGGCAGGCGGGCGCCTGGCGAGCGAGGTGGAATGGGAGCACGCAGCACGTGGCGGACTTGGTGATGTCAAATTCTCCTGGGGAAATGACGAACCCGATGACACGGAAACGCTGCCCTGCAACATCTGGCAGGGTGTTTTTCCACATACCAATACCGGTGCTGATGGCTTTCGAGCAACGGCTCCTGCTCGCTCATTCGAAGCCAATGGGTACGAGCTATTTAATATGTGCGGCAATGTCTGGGAATGGACGGCCGAGGATTACAGCAATAACTCGAAGAACCCGAAGGCACGTTCACGTATACGCAGCATGAAAGGTTACAAGTTATCCAAAGGCGGATCATTTCTTTGCCACAAGAGCTATTGCTACCGCTACCGAATTGCCGCAAGGACCGGTTCAACGCCTGACAGTTCCACCACGCATCAGAGCTTCAGGGTTGTTTGGGACGAGGCCTGATATTGCTGTACTGGAAGGTGATGATGACCATTTCAGATCTAGTGGCTGCCTGACAAGGGCCTGTCATACAAGCAATCAAGCCGGCCCGGATTGTTCATGAGTCGTCCGGGCCAGCGTGTAGCGGCCTAGCTCAAGTGACTTGCATGCCCCGATGTTCCATGGGGCCGGTATCGACAGCTCGACGCCTGGCGGCGCGTGTTTTTACGGATGTATCGATCAGCCATTCACGTATCACATCGAGAAGCTCTTGCTTCTTTGGTGCAGCGTCGGGCTTGTCCCACAAGTTGCGCTTCTCACCCGGGTCATTGACCAGGTCGAACAACTGTCCACAACTAAGCCCTTTGAAGTGCACCAGTTTGTGCGTGGTTGAGCGCACCATGGTCAGATACTCGGCACCGGTCAGGTTGACATCTCCACCCTGTTCGCAGAACACATGCGTACGCCCATCAAACGCTTTTTCCTCCAGTGCAGGATTGAGTGACTCTGCCTCGAAGCTGGGGTCGGGCGTCAGGCCTGCCCACTCGAGAATGGTCGGCCCCAGATCAAATAGCTGTACCAGTTGGTCGACATCACGTCCTTCGGTAAATCGTCCCGGCGCTGATATGATCAACGGCACTCGGGTCACCTCGTCATACGGTGCCCATTTCTGGCTCAGGCCATGATCACCCAGGCAGTCGCCGTGATCCGATGCGAACACGATGATAGTGTTGTCCAGGCGACCACGTTCTTCCAGAGTATCGAGAATCTGGCCGACTTCCCGATCAATCATCTCGACATTGGCGCAGTAGTAAGCACGCATACGGTGCAACTGCTCGCGCGTGGGGTTGAGGCTCCAGGCCACTGAATCGTGATCGACTTCGACATCATGCAGTCGCTTCTCGGTAAATACCGGTGGCAGATTGGCAAGATCTTCCTCGCTCACTTCCGGCAGAGGTATGTCTCGGTCCATATAGCGTTCGATGTATTCAGGCGTCGGATCGTAAGGTGGGTGAGGCCCTGGAAAACCCACCACCATGAACAAGGGCTTTTCGACCGGTTTGCTCGAAAGCCACCAGCGTGCCATACGACCGACAAAGACATCGGAGTGCAGCTCTTCTGGCAACTCCCACGGAAAGGCACCGAGACATTCGCGGTAGTCATCACGCTTGCGGTATTCCTCGCGCTGTTGCTTTTTCAGGCCGTGCGATGCCAGTGCCTTGTCCCATTCATCGAAGAAGTAGCGTCCTTCAAGGAAGCGATCCTTGTTCTCAACGATGTAGCGCTCGTCAAAGCCTGCCGGAGCGTCGTAGGGGATGGTGTGCATCTTGCCGATATTGACGGTCTGGTAACCGGATTCCTGCAAGAGTGACACCCAGGTTTTGTTCCAGGCCTGGCCATTGGCGTGCACGCCATTGCTGTGCGGATAGTAGCCGGTGAACAAGCTGGCTCGACAGGGTACACAACTGGGTGCGGTGACATGGCATTGGGAGAAGTTCACACCACGATTGACCAGACGATCAAGGTTCGGGGTATCCACATGATGGGCACCCAACGCGTTGATGGTGTCGTAGCGCTGCTGGTCGGTCATGATGACCACGATATCGGGTTTTTCTGTTTTGTCAGTCATGTTGTTGCTTGGGGTTGGGGGAGATAATCAGAGTTGCAAGTCGAAGAAGCGCTCTTCCATCACATCGATGTGGCCTTGCATGGCGGTGGATGCGGCTTCGGGCAGTCGTCTTTCCAGAGCACGATGAATGACACGATGATCGCTGATGGAGCGTCGGCGATTGGCGGTGCTGCGGGTCTGGTCATACCAGCGAATCCACATCGTGGTATTGCGTTGCTGCCAGAGGTGGCCGACGAACTGCTCCAGTAGGCGATTGCCAGATGCCTTGGCTATCAGGTGATGAAACTCGGCGTCAGCACGGTCGAAGTGCGGGACGTCATCGAGTGTTGATTCCATCGTCTCGATACAGCGACCGATCTGCAATATCTGGGCATCACTGGCACGAGTCGCGGCCAGAAAAGCTGTCTGTGCTTCGATCAGTCGGCGTGATTCGAGAATCTCCGAAGGGCTGGTTTCATCAGCGGCGGGTGTGGTGTTGGTGGCGTGCTGACGTACATTGTCGCCCAGGACGAAAACACCAGAGCCGACTCGAATTTCTACCAGCCCCATGAGTTCCAGCGCCAGCACGGCTTCTCGAACCGTGGTTCGACTGACACTGAGAGTCGAGGCCAGCTCCCGTTCAGGGGGCAGGCGCTGACCGGCGCCGTACTCTCCCTCGGCAATACGTTTTGCCAGATCTCGTGCAATCTGGACATAACGTCGTTCGTCAGGTTCTGCTTTGCTCAATACAATGCTGGAGGCTGGTTTCATGAACTGAGTTCCGGTCTTTTTGTGTGCCGACGACGGGCAATATGCCCCATGATCAGCGGCCATAATAGAGTGAGAAGAGCAACCATCAGAAATGACATGGCATAGGGGCGGCCCAGAATTTCTGCGACATTGCCATCGGACATCATCAGGGAGCCGCGCAATTGCTCTTCGGCAATGGGGCTCAGTACGAAACCGATGACAAATGGCCCGAGCGGTACCTTGGCCAACTCCAGGCCGAGGCCGATGATGCCAAAGGCGATCATGACCCAGACATCGGTGAAGTTGTTGTTGACGGCGTAGGAGCCGACGACGCAGAACACAAGAATGGTGCTGAGCAACCAGGCGCGCGGCACTTGGGAGATGGCGGCGATGTAGCGCACTGCATTCCACATCAGGAACAGCATGATGATATTGGCAAGCAGATAAGCGGCAATAATGCCGTAGGCTACTTCCGGGGCGTTCTGAAAAAGCAGGGGCCCGGGTTGCAGACTGTGAATCGTCAGAGCACCGATCAGGATCGCCTCCGTGACACTGCCGGGAATACCCATGGTTATCAACGGAATGAGAGCACCGCCAATGGAGGCGTTGTTGGCTGTTTCTCCGGCAACCACACCGGGTTCGTGACCGGTGCCGAACTTCTCTGGTGTGCGTGACAGCTGGCGAGTCGTGGTGTACGAGACGAGAGCGGCGATATTGGCACCAATGCCTGGTAACAGGCCAATCCAAGTGCCGATGACGGAGGAGCGCAGCATGTTCGGACCGAAGTTTTTCAGATCCTTCATCTGTAAGGGCAACTTCTTTTTGGGAAGATTGATCGGTTTCGGTGCCTGGATGGGAGCTGCGGATTCGCGCAGTATCTGACTGATCGCAAATGCGCCGATCAGTACGGGTAGCAGACCGAAACCAGAGAGCAGTGCATCCAGGTCGAATGTCAGGCGAGCGCGTCCGATCGAGTTGTCGATACCCGGCATCGCAAAGGCCATTCCGAGAGCTGCCGCCATCAGACCCTTTACCAGAGAGCCTTGCGTCAGCGATGCCAGCATCACCAGTGCCATCATGACCAGTGCGAAGTATTCCCAGGGGCCGAACTGCAAGGCGAACTTTGCCAGAGTGGGTGACATGCCTGCCAGGAAGATCCAGGAAATGATGCCGCCCACCACCGATGCCATGATACCCAGTGCCAATGCGCGCTCGGGCTGGCCGTTCTGGGCCATCGGGTAGCCGTCAAACGTGGTGACGATGGAGGCGGGTGTGCCAGGCATGCGTAGCAGAATGGCCGTGATCAGGCCGCCGGATATGCCGCCGACATATTGACCGATCAACAGCGTAATGGCGTTGACCGAATCCATATGGAAGGTCAGCGGTAGTGTCAGAGCAATCAGCATCGAGGCTGTTAGACCAGGTATGGCACCGACTACGATTCCCAGTGCCGTTCCCAGAAACAGGAACAGCAGATTGTCAATCTGGAACAGAGTGATGAAGGCGTCAAGCATGTTCTGAGGTCCGTAGGAAATTCATGGTGTCAGCCGAGATCCACATACAGAAAGCGTGTCATGACCATATAGAGGGCCGCACCCAGTAGCAGGCCAAACAAGGCAAATTTCCATGATGCCTGCCGTCGCTGGTGTGACAAGACTGTTCCGACAATCGTCACGAAAGCGGCTGTGACGGGAATGAAGGGCCACTGCAGAATATCCAGTGCAAACACATAGGTGATCAGCGTTGCGAAAATGCAGAGGCCGCGCAATTGACCACTGAATGGGGATTCTTCAGCATCGACACCGGACGGTTTGCCAGGCGGAGTATCCGTTGCAGATGAATCACAATCGTTGTTTTGCGATGTGTATCGGAGTTGTCGTATTGCTTTGACGGCGATGATCAATGCAAAGAAAATAAGCAAACCGCCGAGGATTCTTGGCAGAGCTGCTGAGCCCATGGGTTCGAAACGGGGTGGGGGTAGTGTCGAGGCCCCGACAAACAGTAGCCCGGCGCCCGTCAGAACGGCAAGCACCAGGGCCAGGTCCACCCATGCAGGATGCAGACGCATTTACTTAATGCTATCCGCAACAGGCTTCAGCGCATTCAGTGTCTTCTGCGCATCGGCCATGGCTGATTCACCGTCCACCCAGTAGGCTTCCAGCGTGTTTTTCTGGAAGTACTCGATAATTTCAGGATCAGCAATGGCTTTTTCCAATGCTCCTGCCAGCTTGGCAACAACATCATCCGGGGTATCAGCCGGTACCAGCCACCAGTTGGGGTTTGCCCAGCTCACATCCAGTCCCAGTTCGCTTGCCGTCGGTACGTCGGGCAGTTCTGGTAGCCGTTCCCGGCCAAAGTAGACCAATGCCTTCAAGCCTTTGCCTTGGCCGATGAATTCGGAGGCTGCAAACAGGGCTATGTCGGCATTGCCACCGAGTACCAGGCGCAGGCGGTCGGCACTACTTGGGGCGGTAACATAGCGCGTTTCAAAGCCGGCTTCATTAGCCAGCATGGCACCGACAAAATGAGGAATGGTGCCGATACCAACCGCTTCCACCAGGCTGCGTGGCTCCGCTTTTAAAGCGTCGATCAACTCTGGCAATGTGTTGTAAGGAGAATCCTCACGCACCACCCAGACGGGGCTGCCACCACCGGTATAACCGACGGATTTGAAGTCATCGAGTGTGAAATCACCCAATTGCATGGCAATGGAAATCAATAACTGATGATGCCAATGGACAGCGGTGTGGCCATCCGCATCACCACGTCGCATCTGGTTTACAGCATTAGCTCCGGCCCCGCCGTCGGCGTTGAGAACAACCATCGGCTGTGACAGCCAGCCCTTTTCCTGGATTTTCTCTCCCAGCAGACGGGCCACGGTATCGGTACGGCCACCGGGCTTGAACGGTACGATGACGCGTATTGGTTTGGTTGGGTAGTTGCCTTCATCCGCCAGCGCAAGTGTTGCAGTGCCGGAGATAGAGGTTGCCAGCAAAGCTCCAGCGGCAACTTTACAAGCGCTTCGGCACGCTCGGCTCAATACGCTGCGACGTCCTGCCGGGTCGGTTGTTCTTGTCTGTCGAATCACGGTATGGGTACCTCTCCTCATAGTGGTAGGACCAAAATACCCATTGATATTGCAATTGTCTAGACCAATTTTGTTTTTCTTGAATAAAGTGAGGCCCAATGCAGTATCAGAAACAGATAGGCGTACCGACTGTTCGGAAAATCGCTGGCTACGGAGGGGAGGAAGGTGAGTGGCAGAACACGACAAAAGAGCAGGGCTGAGCTCCGTCGTCGTCATGTCCGATGAGCACAATCGTGATTGATCAGCCTGCTATGGTCATACATTGGCCATGACTCTACGAAGACAATCGCTGCACGTTTCCATTCACCAGAGTAGGGCGCAACTGCACCATTCTTGTTGCCGTCGATCCAGAAGCCTCCGTCACCTGCTATTTCAACGAGGCCCACCTGTGTGCCATTGCGCCAGACTTGTCCATTGGGTTCAATGGAGCCTGCATCGTTACCTCGTACCCAGACTCTGCCGTCAGTTGTGATCGAGCCAACATCAGTACTTTCAATCACCACAGTTCCCTTGCTCGAAATCGAGCCGATGTAGCTACCACCGTGATAAAGCTCCTGCTCAATTCCTTGCAGAAATTCAGGTCTTTTGGGACGTTCTTTCTTGGGTGTTTTGGCCAATTCGTCCGCGGTCTGAGTAGCCTCTTTGCGCATGATTTGAAAGCGTAGTGCCGCAGATTCAATGAGAGTCGCAGAGTCTTTGAGACTGGTGTCCGTCGTATCGGGAAAGTAGTTGGCAAGCAGTGTCATTTGCTCGTTGGCGCGAACACCTGCTGCCAATCGATTCTGATTATCGTCACCATTTTCGCCATAGGCAAAGTTGTAGATTCGCATCCGATCATCGTCTGAGATGTCGAGTATCATTTCTGCCAGTATGTGAGCATCACGAAGGGTGCTTTGACGGGCGGTGATTTGACCGGAAATTCGATCATTGATTTGTTGCTGAAAATTTCCAGTTATCCAGCGTTTGACTCGGTTGGCATCTTGTGGGCCTACGGTTCCTGAATCCAGAACTTCAAGATCTGCCTGCAATTGTTCACCACGCAGCAACTGTAGAGCCTCAGCCCAGGTAGTCAGTTGTTCAGTCGAAGCATCGTCAGCTAGTGACGGTAGGGCATTTGCCTGATATCGAGCAAGAATGTCGTCTGTATTGCCAATCATTAAAATACCACAAGCGCCGCAGCAACTAATTCTGCAGCCCTTGTGGTTTCGTACCTGGGTCATGCAGAAGTGTATCTACCGATTGTTCGATGCGCCAGATTCGGACCAGCATCATCAACATGTAGGTAGGACAGCAATTCGCCGGGAATCGCTGTCTTAAAGCAAATCGGTGAAATCCAATATCTCATTAGATATTGGATTTTCCGCATTTTCATACCAAACATTAAATGATATGGATAAGTTTCATAGTCTCTTCGACCACTTCAACTGCAGTCAATATATGTTTGTCGAATAAATTGAATCAACATGCTTGGCGTCAAGTAACAATTCATACTGGAGCTCAAGATTCTCTTTTAGTGAGCTTCTGGCCGTGTACGAATGCGCCTATTGGAGATGAACTAATTGCCTGAACTGACTGTGGAGTTAGCTCAGGCCGTTGCGCGTCTGATCAGCTCAAACCCCAGATCGACGATCTGTCTGGTGTCGCTGTCTTCTGAATTCAGAAGAATATCAGCGGCCATCTCGCCGATTCGTTTGCCGGGGAATTCGATGGTCGTGAGGTTCAGTCCGGCGGGTTGAGAGAGTTCAAGGCCACCGAAGCCGGTCACTGCCAGGTCGGATGGTACATTGATTCCCTTTCTCGCGGCTTCGCACAAAGCGCCCATAGCGAGGGGGTCGCTGACACATATTACGGCGTCAAGATCGGGCCAGCGCTCTAGCGCGCTGGAAATTCCCTGCGCGCCGGCTTCCACATCTGAAAGCTCTGGTGAAGGGCTGTCAATGAAAAGTGCAGCACCAAGTCCTGCTTCCAACAGAACATCCTGATAACCTTCGGCGCGCTGCTGTCCACGCACGTCGCCACTTCGATTTCCGCCGATAAAGGCGATCTTGCGATGCGAACGAGCAATCAGATATTCCGTGATTGCTCGCCCTGCCAATCGGTTGGAAAACCCCACGACATGGCCAATGGGGTTTTCCGGTAAATCCCAGAGCTCGACCACGGGGACATTGGAGCGGAGCAACAGCTCTCTCAATTGAGGTGTGTGCTGGGAACTGGTTAGTACCAGTCCATCTGGTCGGCGACTCAGCAGAGTACGAACAGCCGCATCTTCGAGCTCCGGTGCGTAGTCGGTATTGGCGAGCAACAGCTCGTAGTTTGAACGGCGAAGATTTCGTGACAGTCCTTCGATGGTCGAAGTAAATACTGAATCGGCGAGCGTGGACACCAGTGCTCCGACGATCTTGCTTCGGCTGGAGGACAAAGCGCCAGCCATTCCGTCCGGCACATAACCCAAATCGCGAATCGCATCAAGTACACGTTGACGGGTTTTCTCCGCCACCTTTTCCGGTGTTCGTAGCACGCGAGATACCGTTATTTTCCCCACTTTTGCTCGAATAGCGACGTCGTGCATTGTTGTCCATTTGTGCTTACTCATGCCTGTCGTTCATCAATATATTGTTAAGAATTCCGGAAAGTGTTGACATTCTACCAATGGTATCGATACCATTTGGTCAATGGTATCGATACCATTACGAAATCCAGCTGTTATGAGGGCGGTTGGGCCTAAGGTTGAGAGGACACAAATGTTATCCAAAGAGCAGATCGAATTCTATTTCGACCAAGGATATCTCTTGGTTGAAGAAGTACTTACACCCGAGGAGCTCGCTACGCTGCAGGAGCTCACGTATGGGCTGATCGACAAATCTCGAAGCGTTAGCGAAAGCAACGACGTTTATGATCTGGACAAGGGGCATTCTGCAGAGAATCCCAAATTGACGCGTGTGAAGTTACCGCACAAGCAGCATCCCTATTTTTGGGAGATTATCAAGAATTCTCGAATGACCGAGGTTCTGCGACAGCTATTGGGTGCAAACGTATTGCTACAGACATCCAAACTGAATGCAAAAGCGCCCGGCGGTGGTGCTGCGGTTGAGTGGCATCAGGATTGGGCGTTCTACCCGCATACCAACGACGATATCCTGGCCTTTGGTGTCCTGTTGGAGGATGTTGGCCCCAAGAACGGCCCACTACAGGTCATTCCCGAGTCGCATAAAGGCCCGATTCTGAGTCATAACAGCGAAAGCGGTGTATTTTGCGGCGCTGTTGATCCGAATGACCCTGAGTTCCATCTGGACCAGGCGGTGACCCTGACCGGCAAGGCGGGCAGCATGACTATCCATCATGTTCGCACCTTGCATGGTTCGGCACCTAATGTCAGCGATCGAGCGCGCCTGATGCTGTTTTATGAATGCAGTGCTGCCGATGCATGGCCGCTGATGGGAGCAGGCAACTACATGCAGCGTCTGCCACAGGCTACGCAGTGGGCTGACGTGCTGGAGCGCCTTGTCACCGGTGAGGCTGTACTGGAGCCTCGGATGGAAAAAGTACCTGTCCGTCTGCCGCTTCCGCCAGCTTCCGATGTCAGTTCGATCTTTCAACTGCAAAAATCGGGTGGTGCGAAAAGCGCCTTCAACTGATTTCCCGATCAAGTGCGGCCAGTCGCCAGAAGAGCGGCAGCCGCATGACAGAAGTGTCTGACCACACCACTATCCACCACGGAGATAACCATGATGAATTTCAGAGTACTGGGTGCAGCAGCTGCATTGGGCCTTTTTTCATTCACTGCACAGGCTGATCAGATTGAACTGCACGGCGCGTCGCAGTTTGATGACAACCACCCCTACACCAAGGCCTTGTCGAAATTTGCAGAACTGCTGGATACGTATTACGAAGGCGAGCACGAACTGAGTTTCGTGCTGCACAAGAGTTTCGAACTCGGCAACGAAAAAGACTATGTCGGGTTCATGAATCAGGGGATCTCGGTGGATTACGCTATCGTGTCGCCATCGCATATGTCCACTTTTTCGCGAGCTGTAACCATCGCTGATATGCCTTTTCTGTTCCGCGATGTGCCTCATTTTGAAGCGTCTATTGCAGCCGATGTCTTCGCCCCGTTGGAAGAAGAGTTGAAAAACAAGGCAGGTCTGCTTCTACTGGGTTATGGCGGAGGGGAGAAAAGACACCTCTTTGGCACCAAGGATTTGGGATCCATGGAAAAGCTGAAAGGCTTTCGCATGCGAGTTCAGGGTTCGCCCATCCAGACGCGTATCTTCAGCGCCATTGGTGCTGCACCGCAGGTGATTGCCGGTGGAGAAGTCTACAGTGCTATCCAGACCGGCGTGATTGATGGTGGAGAAAATTCCGCCACTACGTTCGAATCATTGAAATGGTATGAGGTCGGACCCGAAGTCACGCTGACGACTGTGGCCATTACCGTGCGCCCGCTGGTCTTCTCCGGCAAGCGCTTCAATGAATTTGATGAAGAAGTTCAGCAAGCGATTGTCAAAGCGGGAGCAGAGGCCATGGCCTATGAGCGCGCCCTGGAAATCAATGGGGACGACGCTAAGCTGCAGCAGCTTGTTGATGAAGAAAAACTGAGGACACACCCTTTCGAGGATCGTGCTGCCATGGTCGCTCTTGCTGAGCCGATTAAGATCGAATGGGCCGCCGAAATAGGTGCCACCTCAATTCTCGAAGCAATAAACGCGGTCAAGTGATCCGTTGTTGTTCACGTGTGGCCGTATACGGGCCGCATGTGAGCAGTCCTTCGAAAACCAACACAAGCACATACCTGGAGGAAGGGAATCACATGCGATTCGTACTTGATTGGTATTACCGCATCTTGCAGTTTGCACTTACAACCATGCTTGTATTGTTGTTGGTGCCTGTCAGCATGCAGATTCTGGCGCGCTTCAGCGAATTCGTGCCGCGCTACATCTGGACCGAAGAAGTTTCCCGGTTTGCCTTTATCTGGATAATCATGTTGGGTGCAGTTGTTGCCATTCGAGATAAATCACATCTTGTTGTGGATGTGTTGCCGAAAATGCGCCCTGGAATCGAGAAGTGTCTGACAGTGCTGACATTGACAGCGATGTTCGTAGCGGGTTGTTTCTTTACCTATGGCGGTTATCATTTTTCTCGTTTCGGTGCACTTCAGCACTCCGAGCTGGCCGGACTTCCAATGCTTGCCATCTACATCGCCTGGCCCTTCATGGGGGTAAGCTGGTTGGTCTTCACCATCGAACAGATTCACGATCACGTCACTGATAACAAGGAATGCAGACATGGGACCGTTTGAAGCAAGTATTCTGCTGTTTTCCGTCTTCCTTCTGCTGGTCGCGATACGTGTGCCAGTGTCGGTGGCGCTAGGTCTGGCAACCTTGCCGGTTTTCATTCTGCATGATCGGCTGACAATATCGCTCCTGTTTACGGAGATGTTCAAGGCTTACAACTCCTTTCTATTATTGTCGGTGCCGTTTTTCCTGCTGGCTGCGAATTTGATGAATGCAGCGGGGATAACCGATCGTATGATACGGCTGTGCCGGGCGCTTGTCGGTTGGATGCCAGGCGGCCTTGGGCACGTCAATGTATCAGTTTCCATGCTGTTTGCAGGGATATCGGGATCGTCTACTGCGGATGCCGCGGGTATTGGATCATTGATGATTCCCGCCATGGAAAAGGAAGGGTATGACACCTCTGTATCCGTTGCGATTACTTCCTGTTCATCGGTAATGGGCGTCATCATTCCTCCGTCCGTGTTGATGATCATCTGGGGTGGCGTGATGTCGGTTTCCATCGGATCATTGTTTCTGGCAGGCGTTGTTCCCGGCATTCTGATAGGTGGCTCGATGATGGTTGCCGTCTATCTTTATGCCCTGAAACGAGGCTATCCTCGCTATGCGTTCCCCAGCATGCGCGAACTGTCAGCGGCCTTTGCGTCAGCGTTCTTCGCACTGACGACACCAGTGGTCATTGTGGGAGGTATCGTCGCCGGATTTTTTACGCCTACCGAGGCCTCTGTCGTGGCAGTGCTTTACTCAATGCTACTCGGGCTATTTGTCTATCGAAGTCTGACGTTTCGTGAGTTGCCGAAAGTCTTTTATGATAGTGCACGGTTCGCCGCGATAGCCCTTTTTGCCGTCGGGACGGCTTCGGCGTTTTCTTTCCTGCTCGCCTATTTTCAGGTGCCGAAATCGCTAGTAGTCTTGTTCGCGGACATGCAGCTCGGACCGATTGCAACAGCGCTGATAGTCGTGGCGTGTTTCCTGGTCATCGGCATGTTCATTGACGCTATTCCCGCGATTATCATATTGGGTACGGTGCTCTGGCCAGTTGCAGAAACCTCGGGTATGCATCCCATTCACTTTGCCATTCTGGGGGTGGTCTCTCTGGCTTTTGGGCTGGTGACGCCGCCCTATGGTTTGTGTTTGATGATTGCGTGCTCCATCGGAAAAATACGCGTTATCGACGCGCTGCGTGACACGTTGATAATTCTCGCTCCGATGCTGTTCATATTACTGTTGATCGCAGTACTGCCTGATCTGATCCTGTGGCTGCCACGACTTCTGATGCCAAAATTCATGTGATGAAACGCCGTCAAATTCCTTCGACAATGGAAAAAATCATGAAAAAACCAATCGTGTTTACCGCTGTTCTGGGGTTTTCGACTGCATGCCTGGCAGTTGAAATTCCGGACTATCCAGCTCCAACCGGAGACACTACTATCGTATCTGCGGAGGCGCAGGTGGAGCTCGTGTTCAGTGGCGGTTGTGCCGTTGCTGAAGGGATTGCTGCGGGCCAGGACGGGATGATGTACTTCTCGGATGTGACTTTCACCGACTTCTGCAAGGATGAGGCAGGTGTTTTTCCTCAAGGCGGTCATATCTGGCAATACGACCCAGCTACCGATACAAGCTCGATCTTTCTGTCGCCATCCAATATGTCCAACGGTATCGAATTCGATGCCACGGGCACAATGGTCTTCGTTCAGGGGCCTGACAGTGGTGGTCGGCGTGTCATGAAAAAGGACATGAATACAGGTCGAGGGTTCATTCTCACTCATCTCTTTGAAGGGCGTGAATACAACGGACCCAATGACCTTACGATTGACGAAGCAGGTCGCATCTATTTCAGTGATCCGAAATACTTTGGATACGAGCCGATGGAACAAGCACAGCATTCTGTGTTCCGCATCGACCCGGATGGAGGTGTGACACGGTTGCTGTCAGATGCCGGTAAGGTCAATGGTGTGCTGGTGTCGCATGATCAAAAGACTCTTTATGTCGGTGCGTGGGATAACGGCACAATGGACTTCATTCGTATTCCTGAAGGCGAAGGTGCGATGCCTGCCTACATCAAGGCGACACAGGCCATCTATGCTTATGATCTCGCGCCGGATGGTAGCGTCGGAGCACGTCGCACTTTCCTGGAAATGCCGTTCGGTGCGCCGGATGGTTTCGCTTCCGATGTCGACGGGAATCTTTATGTCACCGTTCGGCATGAGGATCCGGCCAAGCGGGGAGTCTATGTATATAGTCAAGAGGGCAAGGAAGTTGCGCAGATTCTCCTGCCTGACACATTTCCAACCAATGTGGCCTTTGGACGTGGAGCTGCGTCAAAGATGCTCTACATCACGGCATCAAACAGTCTTTTTCGCGTGCAATTGAACAAGGATGGTTATCAGTTGCCAGCAAAGTAAAGGTATCCAGTTCGAGCCTTGCGATGCCCTTCATTCCAACCAAAGAGAGCGCGTAAACATGACACAAACTAATCTGCCAGAAAGCACAGCAAAGAATGAGGTGATAGTCGCCCTTATCGGCTGCGGTTTGATGGGTTTCGCCATAGGCCAGCGTCTGTTGGATGTTGGCATTGGTCTGCGTCCTTTTGATAAGGACGCTACCAGAGCATCTGGATTGGTGGGGCGAGGGGCGATCGACTCCCGGTCTGCCGCTGATGCTGCATCAGGTGCGCAGATCATAATTCTGAGCCTGAATACTGCAGCAATAGTTCGGACCGCGGTGTTCGGAGAGGGCGGTGTTGCCGAAGGTGCTGCGCGTGGCAGTCTGGTTGTTGACATGTCCTCCATCAGTCCGGAGTCAACCCGAGAATTGGCCAGCGAGGCAGCTACAGTGGGTCTGCGCTGGCTCGACTGCCCCTTGTCGGGAGGGGTGCCACGGGTGGCAACCGGCGATCTTACTGTCATGGCAGGCGGTCTGCCTTCCGATTTTGAGGCGGCTCGCAAGGTGATGTCGAGGCTGGCTTCGAACTACACCTTGATGGGGCCAAGTGGTGCCGGGCAAGTCACCAAGGCGATCAACCAGGTTCTGGCGGCCATCAACTTTCAGGCTATTGCCGAGGCCACACAATTGGCATTGGACAATGGTGTGGATGCTGCAAACATTCCACGTGCCATTTCGGGTGGTCGCGCAGATTCTGTCCTTGCGCAGGAATTCATGGCAAAAATGGCAACGCGCGATTATAGTCCTTCGGGTCGTATCGACAACATGCTGAAGGATATGACGGCTGCGTTGGATATAGCTGATGCATCCGGTACCGAAACTCCTGCGTTACGCCTGACTGCCGAGATTCATCAACGGCTGGTCGCGCAGGGTTTTGGTGATAATGATAACGCAGCATTGATGCGACAGTTTGACAAACCTCTATAGTCGTTTCATCAGCGCTTAGTCAGTTTCAGCCTACCCCTGCAAACAACTGGGGTTGTTCTCAGTTTGATATTGATGAACTTCGATCCACTGTTCTACAGAGTGCGGGCAGGCGTGTGCGGCTTGTCCTCATGACAGCCGTTACTATTGTTGCAGGCCTGTTTCCGATCATGATCGGCTCGGGTACGGGCTCTGAGGTGGTTCAGGGTGTTGCAGCACCGATGGTCGGTGGGATACTCAGTACAACGGTCTTGACCATGCTGGTTATACCTGTCGTCTACTTCTTGTGGGAACGCCGCGAGCTCAAGCGCCTACTGGTTTCGACGGTGGATGTCATTTTCGAGTTGGAATGGTGGAGCGAGTCCTAGAGTTGACAGCCACACAGGGCCCGCGCGAAGCCACTCACTCGAGCGGTCGCTTGATGGCTGAGTTTGTCGGAACAACACTCTGGCAAGTGCAACAGATCTGGAAGGCTGCCGGACTCAAGCCGCATCTGTGCAAAGCATTCAAGATCAGCAACGATCCGGATTTCGCCGAGAAGTTCACTAACATTGTCGGCTTGTATATGGATCCACCGAATAATGAAGTTGCCTTGCGAGACTGGTGTCCGTCGTATCGGGAAAGTAGTTGGCAAGCAGTGTCATTTGCTCGTTGGCGCGAACACCTGCTGCCAATCGATTCTGATTATCGTCACCATTTTCGCCATGGGCAAAGTTGTAGATTCGCATCCGATCATCGTCTGAGATGTCGAGTACCATTTCTGCCAGCATGTGAGCATCACGAAGGGTGCTTTGACGGGCGTTGATTTGACCGGAAATTCGATCATTGATTTGTTGCTGGAAATTTCCAGTTATCCAGCGTTTGACTCGGTTGGCATCTTGTGGGCCTACGGTTCTCGAATCCAGAACTTCAAGATCTGCCTGCAATTGTTCACCACGCAGCAACTGTAGAGCCTCAGCCCAGGTAGTCAGTTGTTCAGTCGAAGCATCGTCAGCTAGTGACGGTAAGGCATTTGCCTGATATCGAGCAAGAATGTCGTCTGTATTGCCAATCATTAAAATACCACAAGCGCCGCAGCAACTAATTCTGCAGCCCTTGTGGTTTCGTACCTGGGTCAAAACGCCTCTGCTCAGGCGCTACGACGAGCCAGTTCCCGGCGACGCTGGGTGAATTGCTCGTGTGATTGTTCCGTACCGTCGTGGAACGATCCGAACACCTTGTCCCAAGGCACGTCCAGGCTGCCGTAGTTGCACTCGAAATAGCGATGATGCATCTGGTGGTGGAAATTGCCCAGGGCCATGGATTTTTTATTCTTGACCAGCAAGCCTTCGAATCCGGCATGTGAAGTTGCAGCGGTCAGTGCCTGATGTTGCATATGAAACAGGATATGGATGGGGTGAGCGGCAACCAGCCAGTGGATCAGAACCGAGCTGAAGAAGAGGAAATGCTCAAGCGGGTGCATGGACAAGCCCGACCATGGACCGATGTTTGTATTCCGGTGATGCAGGGAGTGGGCGATCTTGTAAAGCGGTGGCCAGTGCAGAAGGCGGTGGATCCAGTAGAAGTGAAAGGATATCCACAAAGGGGTCAGGAAAAACAGGGCGATGAACCACAGCGGATTCTGAGTCCACTGCAACATGGGGGCATAGCCATTTGCCATGGCCCAGAGCATCAAGGCTTCAAAAGCGGTCCAGAAGAAGACACCACTGCCCAGCGTCCAGAACATAGTGTCGCGATGCGATTATCCATCAAGGCCATGCACTACTTTCTAACGGCTGTCGATCTGCGTTCGATTGTGCGGGCAGCGCAGCACAGGAACGTGGTGCCGTCGGCCATTTCAAGTGCCATTGATGCCGTGGAAGGCGAATTTGGCCTGAAGCTCGTTCAGCGTTTTCCTGCCAAAGGTATTCAGCCTACCGCTGCCGGCATCATCATCGCGCAGAAGATTCGTCGTCTGATTGAAGAATATGATGATCTGATTATCGGGGGTAACGAGCTACGTGATGCGCTGTCGGGGAAGCTGTCCATCGGCTATTACGCACCCATGGCACCCGCTTTTCTGCCTGCGACGCTGGCGCCGTTGATGATGGAAAATCCGGAGATCAGGTTGCAGTGCATCGAGTGCAATAATGAAAGCGCGCAGCTCGGACTACTTGATGGCACCTTCGATGTCATCGTGTTTGTCTCCGATAGTGTGCATCTGGGTATCAGCTGCGACACACTGATTGATGCACCACCGTATCTTCTGTTGCCGCCGACTCATCCATTGGCCAAGCGCCGTTCTGTGGCATTCGCCGAACTGGCCGACCTGGATATGGTATTGCTGGATTTGCCATTTACGACCAAATATTTGCGCGGTCTGTTCGAGGGTATCGGTTTCGAGCCGCAGATCGTGGCCACCGCATCGAGCTCGGAGATGGTCAGAAATCTGGTCGGGGCGGGAGTGGGTTGTTCGATTCTCAATATGCGCCCGCTTGGCGGTTCGACCCATAGTGGCAAACCCGTTGTCGAAATACCGATTCGACCGCCTGTTCAATCACTGCGCCTGGTGCTGGGGTATCTGGATGGCAATCCACGTCGTGTGGTCAGTGCCGTAAGAGAGTCCATTCTGGCGTATTTTGGTACGCCTGACGCCCGTAAGTTGATTGTCGCCAATAAGGGGAAAACGCGCCGTCGGACAGTATCTGACCAGGCGGCGGATGAGCTTGAGTAAGGTTCACAACGATAGATTGTCGCCCAGCGTTGTCAGGGTGGTCTGCAGGCCTTGGCGCATGTGATCTTTCAGGTGTTCCAGCATGGCCTCCAGAGAGTCTCCGTGGGCAAGTCTGACGTAGTCATCGTGTGACTGTCTCAAAGGGCCGCAGCGATCATGAGCTCGCTGATGCAACGAGAAGTACAGGTTCAGGTTGGGGCGCATGGATTCCCAGCTGCGTTGCAGCAAGCGGTGGTCGCTGAGCTCGTAGCACCAGGCATGCAGGTGTAGCTCCTGGGAAATAGCCAGATCCGTATCGGACCCTGCATCAATCGTTCTGATCAGGGTTTCATTGCGCAGTGTCAGCTCTGCCAGAGAGTCAGGGGTACGGTGAGACCAGCATCGTTCAAAGGCGAATGATTCGAGCGCGGTGCGCAATGAATACAACTCTTCCAGGTCGCGTCGGGTCACTGAGCGCACATAGAGGCCTTTATAGGGAACGCTGACAAGCAATCCGATTTCAGCCAGCTCGCGGATGGCCTCGCGCAGCGGTCCACGACTGACTTTCAGGGAGTTTGCCAAGTCCTGTTCTGTCAGCTTCTGCCCCGGCTGAAAATTACCAGCCACGATATGTGTCGTCAGTTGCTGAGCAATGCGGTGACGGACCGTCATGTCGTCAAGCGGTTGCAGGGCCGGAATGTTCAATGCGCCTCCTGTGCTCTAGTCGTTAAATGAAATATAGGTGTATATCCCATTGTGTAGCACAAACCCTCATCAGGCAGGGGCTCCCGTTCAAAGTTGCATGATTGTTGACAATCCTACAACAGCAAGGCACTATTTTGTCGAGCTGCGAAGACTGGACCAAGCAATTTGCTATGGGACCCGTGGCAGTTTTTCCGGGGTGACTGGTTGATCAGATCCGTCAGTGCCCGTGATTTTCAATAGCAACTGGAGATGTATCTCATGTATATCAGAAGACGATTGGCGGCCTTTACTGGCATGAGCCTCTTGGGCATAGCCTCACTGACATCGGGAGTTGTCCAGGCGCAGGAATTCATCACTATCGGCACGGCCGGTCAGACTGGCGTTTACTACGTCGTTGGGCAGTCTGTTTGCCAACTGGTCAACCGCGGTACAAGCGATCACAACTTTCGCTGCACAGCGCCTGCCACTGGCGGATCAATTGCCAATCTGAACGGTATTCGAGCTGGAGACTTCAACTTCGGTGTTGTGCAGTCTGACTGGCAGCATCACGCCTACAACGGCAGTAGTGCATTCGAAGAGGCGGGTCCCAACGAGGAATTGCGTTCCGTACTGTCGGCGCATGCTGACATTGTCACCATCGTGGCGCGTGCCGATTCCGGGATCGAAAAGCTGGATGACTTGCGTGGCAAAAAAGTCAATATTGGAAACCCGGGATCAGGTTCGAGGGCCACAGCTGAAGTCCTGCTGGAGACTATCGGTGTTGACGAACTGGCGCTGGCCTCCGAGCTGAAATCTGCTGAACAATCGGCGGCTCTGTGCGATAACAAGATTGAAGCCATGATGTTCTCGGCCGGCCATCCTGTAGGCAATATCAAAGAGGCAACCGTCGCCTGCGATACGCGCTTTTTACAGGTAGAGGGCGATGCGATTGATCAAATGATTGCTGACACTGTCTATTATTCCAAGGCCGAGATTCCGGCCGGCATGTACAAGGGACAGCCCGATACCATTCACTCCTACGGACCTTTGGCAACGTTGGTGTCATCGACCAATACCAGTGCTGATGCAGTTTATGCAGTCGTCAAGGCTATCTTTGACAACTTTGATCGGTTCAAGTCTCTGCATCCGGCGTTTGCCAATCTGAATGAAAAGGACATGATATCCAGTGGCATTATCGCGCCCCTGCATGAGGGAGCCATTCGGTATTACAAAGAAAAGGGCTGGATGTAATACAAGCCTGAACTGTTGTAAGTCATCTGTTTCTGTCCGGTAGCGAGGCGTTGGCATCCATGCCAACGCTTGTTGCCGGGTAGTGACAGAGGGTCTATTGATTGTCGCCAATAAATGAATCAACCATGAATAGCAAGACACAGAGCCACAGTACTCACGATGCGAGCGAAGACGAGCGCAACAGGGATATCAAGATCTATGTGAACGGGGATATCGTTCATCGGGATGAGGCAAAAGTGTCTGTCTACGACTCCGGCTTCATGCTCGGAGACGGCATGTGGGAAGGGATGCGTCTGTATGACGGACAGTGGGCATTCTTTGATGAGCACATGGATCGGTTCTTCAATTCTTGCAAGGCTGTCTCACTGGATGTGGGGATGGACAAGGCAGGCATACTGGATGCACTGACGCGAACGGCTGCCGCCAATGACATGAGCAACGATGTGCATTGCCGTTTGATGCTGACGCGAGGCATCAAGGACAAGCCGTTTCAACATCCTAAGCTGAGCCGCAGTGGTCCCACGCTGGTCATCATCATGGAACACTCCAAGCCGGCCGGCAGTCTGCAAAGCTCTGGTATTACTCTGGCCACCGTGCCGCAGGTACGTGGACTGCCCATGAGTCAGGATGCCAAGTTCAATAGTCACTCGAAGCTCAACTGTGTCATCGCGTGTTTGCAGGCCGAACAGGCCGGTGCCGACGAGGGACTCATGCTTGATCCCCATGGTTTTGTGAATACCACCAATGCCTGCAACTTCTTCATAGTGCGCCGTGGCGAGGTGTGGACATCGACCCCTGATTACTGCATGAACGGTGTGACTCGGCAAAAGGTCATCGACCTGTGTCGTGCCAATACGATTCCCGTGTTTGAAAAAAATTATTCATTGTATGAAGCCTATGGCGCCGACGAAGCATTTCTGACCGGCACCTTCGGGGCTCAGACTCCGGTAGCCTCGATCGATGGAAAGACCATTGGAACCGGCGAGCGTCCCATGACCGCCAGGTTGCAGGCGTTGTACAAGGATTTGATCAGGCAGAACACAGGTAGTCGTTCGCTGTAAGGCACGACTATTCGGTAATCTCAACCACCGGTGAGCAAGCATGGATCAGAAGAAGCAACTTGAAGCCGCCGGTGTCGAGAACGCAGCGGCGGGCCATGGCAATCTGAAGCAGTCGGATCTGGATGAGCTGATTGCATCATCAGACACCGGTGCCAGAACCCCAGCGGGCCCGGTGGGCAAACTGATTCTGGCGGTAGCCCTGGCCTGGTCGTTATTTCAGCTGTGGATTGCCTCGCCACTGCCGTATACCCTGGGTATCGGCATACTCAACGATACTCAGGCAAGGGCCTTTCACCTGGCCTTTGCCTTGTTTCTCACTTATGCGGCTTATCCGGCTGCACGTACACGCTTCGAGTTGCTGATTGGTGTAACGGTCCCCACAGTCGTCGTGGCTCTCTTCATGTACGGTGCGAAGGACGGTACCAGTATCTGGTGGATCCCCCTGGTCGGGCTGTTGCTTGTGGGGGCTATCTTGCTGGGTTCGCCCAAGAATCGTGTTCCTTCCTGGGAGTGGGCGATGGCCTTATTGGGGGCTTCCGCGGCGATGTATACCTACGTTTTCTATGAAGGTATATCTCAGCGAGTAGGCGCACCGGTCTCTCAGGATTACGTAGTCGCCGTCATCGGTATGCTGCTGTTACTGGAGGCCGCCAGGCGCTCTCTGGGTCCAGCCTTGATGCTCGTGGCTACCGCATTTCTTGTTTATACTTTTCTCGGGCCTTTGATGCCTGCGATCATCTCTCACAAGGGCAATGCGCTATCGGAGGTGGTCAATCATCAATGGATCACGACCGAGGGCGTATTTGGTATCGCATTGGGCGTATCGACCTCGTTCGTATTCTTGTTCGTCCTGTTCGGCTCGTTGCTAGACAAGGCGGGAGCAGGTAATTATTTCATCCAGGTTGCCTTCAGTCTGATGGGGCATATGCGGGGCGGGCCAGCCAAGGCAGCTGTCGTCTCCTCTGCCATGACCGGGCTCATCTCGGGCTCCTCCATTGCCAATGTGGTGACTACCGGCACGTTCACCATTCCGTTGATGCGCAAGGTGGGCTTCTCGGCAGAAAAGGCGGGTGCCATCGAGGTGGCCAGTTCTGTCAATGGGCAGATCATGCCACCGGTCATGGGCGCTGCCGCCTTCTTGATGGTCGAATATGTTGGTCTGTCGTATTTCGAGGTAGTCAAACACGCCTTTCTACCGGCGGTTATCAGCTACATCGCACTGGTTTATATCGTTCACCTGGAAGCCATGAAATCCGAGCTTCAGGCACTGCCTCGATCCTATGTGCCAGGACCCTGGCTGCAACGCCTGGCCGGAGTGAGCGTCGCTGTTATCGCAATGTGTCTACTCAGCTTTGCGGTGTACTACGGCATGGGCTGGATTCGGCCGGCGTTCGGTGACAATGCCGGTGTTGTAGTGTTCGCTTTGCTGATACTGGTGTATCTGGGGCTGATGGTTGTCGCGTCACGCGAGCAGCCTTTGCAGCTGGATGATCCGGAATCACCAGCAACCACGTTGCCGGTGCCCGGGCCGACCATCAGATCAGGCTTGCATTACATATTGCCCGTTGTCGTGCTGGTGTGGTCTCTGATGGTGGATAGGCTCAGCCCCGGATTATCTGCTTTCTGGGCATCGGCGTTCATGGTGTTCATTCTTGTGACACAACGTCCTGTGATGGCCTTGTTGCGCGGCGAGGCTGACTTTGCAGCAAAAATCATCGAAGGGTTTACCGATTTGCTGGAGGGGCTGGTGTCAGGAGCCCGCAACATGATCGGTATCGGTATTGCGACGGCCACGGCCGGCATCATCGTGGGTGCTGTCAGCCAGACAGGTGTCGGCTCGGCACTGGCAGATGTGGTGGAAGTGCTCTCGGGCGGTAATCTGATGGCCATTCTGATGCTGACAGCCGTGCTTTCGTTGATTCTGGGTATGGGCTTGCCGACAACGGCCAACTACATTGTCGTGTCCGCTTTGCTGGCGCCGGTCATCGTGACGCTGGGGCAGCAGAACGGACTGATTGTCCCGCTGATTGCCGTGCATCTGTTCGTTTTCTATTTTGGCATCATGGCCGATGTGACACCGCCGGTGGGCCTGGCCTCGTTTGCGGCGGCTGCGGTATCAGGCGGTGATCCGGTCAAGACCGGTATGGTTGCCTTCTTTTATAGCCTGCGAACAGCGGCATTGCCGTTTCTGTTCATATTCAACACCGAGCTGTTACTGATCGATGTCAACTGGATTCAAGGGGTCTTTGTCTTTGTCGTTGCCACCGCGGCGATGCTGTTGTTTGCGGCAGCCACGCAAGGCTGGTTTCTGACCAGAAACCGCTGGTACGAAACCTTGCTGTTGTTACTGGTGGCGTTCAGTCTGTTTCGCCCCGGGTTCTGGATGGACAGGCTCGTGCCGCCGTTCGAACAGCTGGCACCGATAGCCATCGAGCAGGCTGCGATGAAAGTGCAGCCCGGCGATAGCATCCGTTTGAACGTAGACGGATTGGACCAATTGGGAGACCCCATCAGTTTCGTCGGTGTCTTGCCGATAGGCGCCGGAGAGAGCGGCGCGCAGCGGCTGTCAGCCTCAGGTATGCAATACATTGTGGACGGTGAGAAAGTCACCATCGACAATGTTGGCTACGACAGTGCGGCCCAGGCGGCTGGGTTTGACTGGGATCAGGTTGTGACTGCCGTGCTGGTGCCAGCTCGACAACCCTCCAAGTACTGGATGTTCATTCCCGCTTTGCTGGTGTTGGGAGGGATTGTGTCATTGCAGCGCCGCAGGACGATCATATTGCCTTGAACAGATTGTTGAATGATGAGGATGTCACTATTTCAGTGACAACCCCATTCATTGCAAATGCGTCTGATGCCTTACCAAAGGGGCGGCACGCCAGGGAACATGCCAATGCCCGCCATGATGACGCACAAGACCAATAGCATGATGCCCGGGACTATCCAGCGCCCGGTGTGCCCCAGGTCCTTGCCTCGCTCCTTGCAGCCGATCAGCCCCAGATTGTCCAGCAGCATGGTTAGTGACCAGCCGAACACCGGGTTCACCAGGGCAGAGGAGAAAATCACGATGGCTGCCGACTGGGTGGTTTTGCCCTCTCTGGTCATCTGCATGCCTGCCTCCAGCAAAGGTACGTAGACGCCAACCAGTAGTGCTACGCTGAGCACGGGTTGCCATACAGCCAGATCCATTGGGTAGCCCAGTAATGCAGCCACGATACACAACAAACCTGTGAGCACGGCGCCAGCAGGTATAGGACGCCGTGCGATCGCCGCTGGCACGATGTAGGTGCCCCAGGAGGAGGCAATATTGCCACCACCCAGCAGACTGCCGGTGATTTGACGAGCCGAGGCGGAGATCATGGTGTCATCGATATCCATCATTACCTTCTCGGTGCGTGGCGGGTAGTTCAGCTGCTGAAACGCACGATGCCCGACGAAGTCAGGCGACCACATGGCGACAGCGAGCACCGCAAACGGCGCGACGGCGACAAAATGATGGAATTCGGGCAACCCCAGTTGCCAACCAGTTTCAGCACCCCACCAGTACATGGGATTCATTTGAGGAATACCGGGTGCAGTGGTAAATTCAAAAGGCGCGCCCATGGCAAACGAGAGTACTGCAGCCAATGTAGCGCCCAGTGGTATTGCTATCCAGCGCATCTGAATGTGCTCAAGATAGGCGTACATGATTATGGTAGCCATGATCACTACAAACGCCAGATACCCCATATCAAAGCTTTCAGCCCAGCCAAACAAGCTTTTTATCTGGCTGGAAATGCCGATAAAACCCAGGTACAGCAGTAGCCCGCCGGCAACCCCGTTACTGGTCAAACGGGCTAACAGGCTACCTCCCTTGAAGATACCCAGCAAAAATCCCAACAGACCAATCATCAAGCCCAGAGCCATCGGATGGCCACCGGCTGCCACAATCAGCGGCACAAGCGGGATCAGTGGCCCGTGGGTGCCGGCCAGGTTACTTTTCGGGTTGAAGAAGCCGGATACCAGTATTACAAACAGAACGGCGGCGATCAGCATCTCATAGCGTACGTTTTCTATGACAAATGCATCGGAGAGGCCCAGCTGGCCAGCAAAGGCACCAACGATAGCCGCGACCATGACGATTTTGCCGATAGTCGCTGCCATAGCCGGTACAAAATCTTCGAATTCGAAGCGATAGTCCCTGATCGGTAGATTGGGTTTCCAGCGTCGGGGCGACATGCTCTGGAGTTCATGATCCAGATATTCTGTTCGGGTAGCGAACTCCGAACGTGGTTTGCGATTTAATTGATAGTCTGACTTTTGTTGACCGCTCATTAGGTGTTCCCTACCTGATACTTCACCCTTGGAATGAATAGATGGCTGTCGGTGTTATAGAAAAATCATTGCAGCACAAAATTCTCAATAAACCGGAACCAGTTGGCAAAAAAACAATACCATAGGAAAGGGGGGATCTTTATTGATAATTTTGACTATGCAGCTGCAATCAATGAACGGGTCGTGTACTCAACAACATTCGATGACAGGCCGGCGACATTGATTCGGCTGCTATCGGTGCCGTAGATGGCGAATTACGCAGCGTAAAGGCTCCATCTGTTGCGGTGTGAAAGACAGCATCGCGTAGTTTGCACGGGCGATATCCCGTTCGATAGCGGAGTTGAACAATCATGGTGAATTCCTGTGATTATTGAATAGTATGACGCCAGCGCAAATCGTAACGACGGCAAGAACCGTCAGAAGGGTCAGGCTTTTATTGAGAACAGGCACGGCCAGAAGAACGGTCAGTGCCGGGGCTGCTGATCCCAAGGTTGCGCAGCGACCAGAGCCTGGTTGCCCAATTGCTACAAAGCCAAACGCTACCCCCCGAATCAGAACAAAGGGCAGGTCCTGGGCGGCGGTGTAGCTACCCCAGTTGCTCGTAACAACACCCGTCAGGAGAAGGACTGTTGATTAATCATGAGAGGCCAGTAAAAATTATCGAAACGACCCCCGCGATAAATTCTCCGACATGCGCTGCATATGTGCTTGTTGCTTTCAATACTACAAGCGCGATCAAACGAGTGGTCAATAGTCATTCCTGAATGTGAAAACTGAGCACTGTTTTACCGTATACCAGGTGTCGGCTTATTCGCGTTGAGAGTTTCTATACTTCTATTTTCTTTCAAAGCATGAAAAGCAGACCACGCTCACAAAGCCATGTTGAAGCTTGTGCTAGGACCTTTCCAAAGTCTCATGACCAGATGGACAGCTTAACTATAGAGCCTTCCTGGCTCCCGTAGTATGAGCAACCTCAAGCTAACCTGGAGGCCCCTCATGCAAGCAAACCCATTCAAGATCGCAGCAATTTGCAAAGCGAGAACTACCCCTGAAAAATTAACCGCACTTGCCTTATTACTTTCCGGCAGCTTGCTGGCAACCATAGGTGTGCCGGCCAATGCAATAGCTGACTCGGTCACGTTGTATCCCGATGCCATGAGAATCGTTCGCGGGCAAGCGAGCAAGAGTTCGGTTGCACCTCTGGCCACGAACGATCAGCGTGATAGCTCTGATGACTGGGACTCCTATGTCGAGTTTTATCCTGCGACGAATGGCATGGTCAGTGTCATGCGATTCCGAGCACCGGTAGACATTGCCAGCCAGGCTCTGGACTCCCTTGTCCTTAAGACCAATTTCAAGGGACCAGCCTGGTCTGAGCAGCGCTACACTTGGCATCTGCGCAATTTCAACACAGGTCGCTGGGTGCGAGTTGGCACCAATCAGAACGTGCCTGACTGGCTCTGGACCCAACAGTCCTTCCAGGTGCCCGGCAACGTCAGCCATTTCATGGATCCGTTGGGCCGCCTGGTAGCGCGTTTTGCCTCACCCGCGTCCAATGACAACAGTAATGTTGACCATATGGCTCTCGAACTAACGACGGCGACACCGACACCGACACCGACACCGACACCGACACCGACACCGACACCGGTAGAGACTGTCACAGAAACTTCAGATGTTTGGTCTCCGGCCCCCGGAACGTCATGGCAGATCCAGCTTCAAGGCAATCTTGATACATCTTTGAATGTTGCGATGTATGACATCGATCTGTTCGACACCCCCACCTCGGTGATCAACGATTTGAAATCACGCAACATCGCTGTCATTTGCTACTTCAGCGCTGGCAGCTGGGAAGACTGGCGGACCGATGCCGGCCAGATACCTGTATCAGTTCGTGGCGCTAGTAATGGCTGGCCCGGTGAACAATGGCTGGATATAAGCGCTATCGATAAACTGGCTCCGGTCATGGCTGCCCGTATGGATCTTGCTGCGGCCAAAGGTTGCGACGGTGTCGACCCTGATAATGTAGACGGCTACACGAACAACTCTGGCTTTCCGTTAACTTCACAACATCAGCTGGACTACAACAAGTGGCTGGCAACAGAGGCTCACGCGCGCGGCCTGTCTATCGGTCTCAAGAATAATCTGTTGCAGATAGAAGCACTAGAGCCATATTTTGACTTCGCGATTAATGAAAGCTGCCTACATTACAATGAGTGTGACTTGCTGACGCCATTTGTTGACGCCGGAAAAGCAGTTTTTGGTATCGAATACCTGGACGATCCAGCTGATTTTTGCTCAACTACCAATGCGCTGAATTTCGATTGGTTGAAGAAGCCGAAAGACCTGATGGCAGCACGCGAATCCTGCCGCTAGACTGAGACATCGACAGCGGCAGGGGGCGAACGGGCAAACAGGTTTGACAGGCTTGCCAGTAATTGGCACCGTTTTGCTCAGAAATAGCCTATATACCCAGCCTGCCTCTGTTATTTCGCTGCTAGCGACGTTGTGGTATCCCGCATGTGACTTTTAAGTGAAGCAGCCTTCCGTACGATAGACAGTGCCGAGATCGTGTCACGCCGGTAGGTGGTGACAATATCAACAAATTCGCCGCTGATGGTTTGTGGAACTTGTTGGTACTCAATTGCGCTAGAGGGTTATCAACGCCGTTGTTGCAATTCAGCTTCAGTAGGTAGTTGCACAGAGCGCAGGCGTAGCCAGCGTTGTGATTGACAGAACGGACCCCAGCATCCCTTCAACCGCAATTGGTTTGCGTTCAACTGCCGAACTGATGCCCGATATTGACGGCCATCCTCAGGGTTGTAGATGCGTCCTTTCCACACGTCGCCGTCTTTGCGAAAATTACTGAACAACGATAGGCCCAGCAATGACTTGCGACGTTGCTGCTCGTCTGGGTTCTTCTCGTCAAGCAGTTTTCGCCCGAGTACATCAATATTCCACAACCAGGCGATCTCCGCGCACAGACCCTCTTCGCACTGAGTCAGTTTTACTATCGAGTTATAATTGGGCGTGATCCACAAACCCTCGACCGGCAGAGACTCGGATCGGGCATCAGTGAGTGCCGCCAACAGAAGAACCAATGCGCAGCAACCTTGCAAAAACCGGTTATGTAACGCGGTAGCCTGTCGGTGGCGACTGCTGTGATCATGCGCAATCAGTGGCCTGCGTACTACCACCTGCGGGTGACGATAAAGTTGACATTCAGGCTGCATCGGATCCATGAAGTTGTTAGCTAGTCGGCTGAGTGTTTGATATTAGTTCAAGTTTTGTCGACATGTGGCTGTGACTCAAGTGAGTAGTTCGGCCGGTATCTGGATTCAATGCTGATAGATAAGATGGGAAGCCAGTCCTAGCGCGATACTTGGCCAAGGCTATATTCAAGGTTAGCTGGTAACACGACACGTTTGAATACCGAAGGTGGTCATGAGGTATTGAACACGATTGTTTCATTCATACAGGCAGCAAGCGATATGCCAGGGCAGGACAGCCCTGGCATTTTGCAGAATTCAGTGAGAGCGGCATAATGGGAGATCAGTGTGATCAACCCTTGACACACACAACCTGCTTCAGTGTGTGAACGATATCAATCAGATCTGACTGGTTAGCCATCACTTGGTCAATATCCTTGTAAGCACCGGGAATCTCGTCTACCACGGCGGCATCCTTGCGGCATTCCACCCCCTTGGTTTGTTCCCTCAGATCGTCGGTGTTGAATGTTCTTTTCGCTACCGTTCGACTCATGGTGCGTCCTGCGCCGTGAGAACAGGAGTGGAATGAATCTGCGTTTCCTTTGCCTTTGACGATGAAAGACTTGGCACCCATGCTGCCGGGAATGATACCCAGCTCACCATCACGAGCGCTGATTGCACCCTTTCTGGTCAGGTAAACGTGCTCCCCGAAGTGTTGCTCAATCGAGACATAATTATGATGACAGTTGATGGCTTCCTTCGTGATCACGAAGTAGGGTAGTACCCCCTTCAATGCGTCCAGCGTCAGGCGCATCATCTCGCGCCGGTTTGCCATAGCGTAGTCCTGCCCCCACTGCACGGCATGCACATAATCGTCGAAGTATTCAGTCCCTTCAGTGAAATACGCGAGATCCTTGTCCGGCAGATTCTGCTGCAAACGCCGCATGTCCTGCTTTGCCAGATTGATGAAGTAACGCCCGATGACATTGCCGATTCCGCGACTTCCCGAGTGCAGCATGACCCAGACATCATCATTTTCATCCAGACAGAGTTCGATGAAGTGATTGCCGCCCCCCAGAGTCCCTATTTGTTGGGACCAGGTTCTGCCGATGTTCTTGATCATCTTGCCGACAGTCGGATGTAGTTGCAGTATTTTCTCAAGACCGGCATCCAGTGGCGTCAGGGTCGATCGACGTGCCTTGACCGACTTGTGCATGTTGAAGCCGACCGGCACTGCCTCCTCTATGGCTTCGCGGGTCTTCTTGAGACTATCGGGCAGTTCGGTGCCGCTTAGCGACAATCTTACTGCATTCATTCCACAGCCAATATCGACACCGACTGCTGCCGGTACGATCGCACCACGGGTAGGAATAACCGAACCGACAGTAGCGCCGATGCCCCGGTGTACGTCCGGCATGGCCGCAATGTGGCTGTGGATGAAAGGCAGCCTGGCAATGTTCGCCAGCTGTTCACAGGCACCGGAATCAATATCGTCGGTGTAGATCTTGACCGGAACCCGGCCTTTGTTGATGGTGCGCATGATAGGCATGGCAGTTCTCCTTGTGAATGATTATGAGGGTAATGGATCTCCGTTGCTGACCAAAATGTGTTTGCCCGGTACGGGCGTGTGGTGAAACAGCGTCAGAAAAGAGGAGGGTGGATTCGCACCACCCTCCCGTACAACACGAACTTACTGTTTCAGACGAACCAGTCCGTTCATCAAACTATCGAGACCACCGTATACGGACAGGCTGCCGACGTTCTCGGTTACCCGTTCGAGAGTCTCGAGTTCTTTCAGCCGCAGTGCCACGCTGTTGCTTTCCATGACCTTGGCCGTGTTGAGCAATGAACGTGTTGCGTTGGTTTCTTCACGGCGACGGATCACGTTGGCTTGTGCAACTTTTTCCGCTTCCACCACCTTGCCGAGCAGATCCTTCATGTCACCTGGCAAGATTATGTCTTTGACGCCGACACTCTGTACATCGATGCCATAAGCCGCGAAACGCTGTACAACGAATTCGGCCACCTCACGATCGATGACAGTCTTGTCTTCCAGCAACGCGTCGAGTACACGAGTACCCACTGCCGCTCGCAGACCGAATTGGAGCTCTTTGTACAACTGATCCAGTGGATCTTTCAGAGTTTGTGCAGCCTTGGCTGCATCGATGACCTGAAAAATCGCAGTCACATTGATTCGCAACGCTACTTTGTCGCGGGTCAGGATTTCTTGCCCCTGCACCTCCAATGTTCGCACGCGAAGATCAACAGGTTCAACCTTGAAGTCCTGGTCAAAACGCCAGAATGCATGGACACCAGCTGGCAGACTCTTTACGAATATGCCATCGATGTACAACAATCCGATGTGGCCTGCATCGATTCGGGTGGTTACAACTGCTCGGGAAAGAATGGCACTCGTTTGTGCATCACCGCGCTCGATCAGTTGCTGATTGGCTCGCTTGTCGATAGCTGGGCCCTGGGTAAGGTCGAAGCGTTCGATAAACGTGCTGACGACACCTTTCCAGTAAAGAGCACGCTGGTCAGGTCCAAGTACGGCAGTCAACCGCTTGTTGTGGTAAACCACCGCTACTTCGTCAGTACCGGTCTGAACCACTTCAAACAGTCGTTCCACTTCATCACGCTCTGCTTCGTACAAGTAATCGACGAGACGGTGCGTGAAGGCTGGTTGCGAGAGGTCGAACCGCTCTACCGCATAGCGGTTTTGCAAGCCGAAGAATCGGTAGGTCGCCGGTGCAAGAAAGGATTGAAAGTCTCCGTCCTTGAACAGGAGGCCGCGTTCGTGCTTTCGCACAATGAACTTCTGATAGAAAGACATATTGCGTTCTCCGTGTTGAATTGACTCTGTTGCCAGATAGTTTCCGTCGCTTGACGGGCCTGACCATCGGCTGTTTGGCTGATGGGTGTTCTGTTTTGCTGTTCCGAAGTAACCTGGCCGCGAAACGAGGCCTTGTTCTTTCGATGTAGCAATTTTCTGAATGAAGCCCCGTTGCCACAGAACAGTGACGGAGTGCCGGTCAACGTCATGTCGGGTGAAGCAAGTCTTGCCGCGCTGTGTTCCGGTCGACAACCGCCTGAGTAGTTGAACGCTGGAAACTAGCGGTGCCGTAGTTGCAACATCGGACACATCGCATGATCCGGTAGTCGGCCGCTATTCTGCTGCAGTCACCAAACAGTGCACACGGTGGTGCGTTGATGGCGCTGCTGGCAACGGGAGCAGGTTGAAGTGAAATCCTCACCCGGGGAGTGGAGTCGAACCACGGGCCGAAAGGCCATACCAAAGAGGTCGTAACAGGACCCTGTGTGGAAGCCGGATTCGAACCGGCGCCAGCCAGATTAGATATCTGGTGCTCTACCCAACTGAGCTATTCCTTGATGGATGAGTCGTTCGTGCATTCGGTACACACCGTGCAATGGTTAGCGTAAGTGTGCCAGACGGATTTGTAGCCCGCACCGCTGAATGTTGTTTCCGATACTCGCCCCTGGTAGCCCGGTTCGAATCGTTGTGATTCGATTTCTTCTGGAATGCAGATTGTTACCATGATCTGCAACCGAGCAAACTGATGGCATCAGAGCGTAGCGCCTTGATGCCGAAATACGTCGTATCCCGGATTGTAAAAGAGCGTTCCGGAAGGCCAAAAAAAAGCCCCGGATGGAACGAACCATCCGAGGCTTCTTGAGAAGCGTTTCAGGAAGGTTCGTCGGCTGAACCTTCCTGAAACGCGTCAGTGTGGGTTCAACACACAGGTTTGCCTGTCAGGGCATGCCCGTTCCGATTGGTGTTGTTTGTCTCGATTGTTGCTTGAATCATTGGTTTGATTGATGATTGCCTGAAAGCAAAACCGGAATCCAGTCGGCGATAGAATGCCGGCCAGCTGCGATCGCTGTTACTGGTGAGTTGTTTGGCTTGATGAGTCATGGCGCGGGAGTATACCGACGTAGAAAACAATGTCAACAAGGAAATTAGTGCAAGTTCTTCAGGAGTGAACGAATTCACATACTGTGTACTCATATTCGATCCCGATAAATACAGTCTAATGCATGGTTGAAAGTGTCAGACTTGAGGTATTTAATTGTCACCTGCCGGTGCGATCGGTACCGCTTTACGCTCGAGATGAGGGGGCTCGGTAACGTTGGCTACTGGTTGATTCGCGCAACTTCGACTGGTTTTTCACGATAGCTGAACACGCGCTATGGGTGTTTTAATTCTCGATTGGTGGAGTTTAAAGTTTTTTACTATGCAGCTGCAATCAATGAACGGGCCGTGTACTCAATAACATTCGATGACAGGCCGGCGATATTGATTCGGCTGCTATCGGTGCCATAGATGGCGAATTCGCAGCGTAAACGCTCCATCTGTTGCGGTGTGAAGAACAGCATCGAGAACATGCCTTTGTGGTGACGAATTTTTCGAAGCGTACTGGGAGCGCCGAGAGCGTCCAGACAATCAGCCAGCTGAGACCGTAAATTGATGAGTCTGTGTCGCATGGCGCTAAGCTCGGTGTTCCATGCATCATGGTTTTCCATCACCAAGGCAGCGATGGCTGCGCCGTGGTCAGCGGGCATCGAGTAGTTTGCACGGGCGATATCCTGCAATGTTGCAATTACCAATGCCTTGTCTGCAGGGTCTGGCGTGACGACTAGCGCAGCGCCTGTCCGCTCACAATAAAGTCCCATATTTTTAGAACAGCTTGCTGCTACAAGCACGGTGTCCAGATTAGAGGTGAGTAATCGCAGACCTGCGGCGTCTTCTTCCAGACCGTCTGCAAATCCCTGATAGGCCATATCAACAAGCGGTATCAGTTGCTTGCGTGCGCACAGTTCGGCGATGCTCTGCCAGCCTTTCAAGTCTAAATCCAGCCCTGTTGGGTTGTGGCAACAACCATGCAACAAGACTACGTCGCCGGCTTTAGCAGCCTCGAGATCTGCAAGGACACAGCTCATATCCACGCTTCCTGCTGTTCCTGCATGTGGGTGCCAGCGGTAGGGTCGTACAACAAGACCGGAGCGCGCGAAGATGGGCTTGTGATTGACATAACCGGGGTCCGTCGACCACAGCACGGCAGTGCTGTCAGCACGCGCAATCATTTCGCCCAGCAAGCGAAGTGCGCCAGTACCACCAATTGTCTGCAGTGTTGCGGTGTCGTCAAGCCGTGTGGCGTTTGTGCCTAGCAAGAGTCTTGTTATTGCTTCGTTGAAGACTATATGACCGGACAGGGACCTATAGGCTTTGGAAGCACGTTGCCGCGCCAACGTCAATTCAGCCTCGTGAACCACATTCATGACTGGCGTCTGGGCATGTTCATCCTTGTAGACACCGAGCACGAAGTCCAGTTTTTCCGGGCGCGGGTCGGCCTGAAACCTGGCAGTCAATTTCCAGAGCGGATCTTGCTCGATAGGGGGGAGTAGAGAAATCATGGTAAATTCCTGCGCTTATTGAATAGTATGACACCAGCGCAAATCGTGATGACTGCAAGTGCCGTCAGAAGGGTCAAGCTTTCATTGAGAACAGGTACAGCCAAAAGAACGGTCAGTGCCGGGGCTACTGATCCCAACGTTGCGCAGCGACCAGCGCTTAGTTGCGAAATTGCAAATGCATAGGTCAGGCTGGCTACAACGCCTACCGCAATCCCCTGGATCAGAACAAAGGGCAGGGCTTGGGCAACGGTGTAGTTGCCCCAGTTGCTGGCCACAATACCCGTCAAGAGCAGGATTGTGATCAAGCCAAATGAGGGCAGCGCAATGACGATTCCACAAGCAATCGGATCAAGCCTGGAACGCTTCATCGCGATGGTATAGCTAGCCCAGAGCAAACTTGCCAACAGCAGCGCACAAACTCCCATCCAATGGCTCTGTGCGCCGGCCGGAGCGATGAGGAAGAGCGCGCCGAGGAAAATAATGGCTAATGCGCAAATGGCCTGTCTTGAGGGTTTGACCCCTGTCATTAACCATGAGAGGCCAGCAACAAATATCGGAACGACCCCCGCGATAAGTGCTCCGACATGCGCTGCCGAGGTGACTGATCCTCCAAGAATCGCCAGCCAAAAAAACGGGACACCAGCGCCAACAGTCATTGCGGTGCAATTGCCAATACCGGCTTGGCGGATCATGCCGATTCGAGACGGTAGAAAGGGCAGGAAAATCAGGCTGGGTACGAGGGCTCGCAAGAATGCGATATCCCCAAAGGCCAGAGCCGACGCACCGCTTGCCCGTGTCGTGAGGGCAAATCCTGCCCATATCAGCACGGTAACGAGCATGGCGACATAGGCTGAAAGTTGTCTTCGTTCGGGTGTCGGCAGGCTACGCAGGCGTTGATAGCCCATTACATCTGCGCTGATTGACACACTTATTCTCCTGAAATTTCCGTCATATTAGAGGAAAAGCACTGAGTTCAGATTGCGTATTCAACCTCAAAATGCAACAATATTGGCAGAATCTGCCAATAGGTGATGCTTGGATAAAAAAGACTACCAAATTATCAGAGAGCTACAAAAAGATGGGCGTCAGACCAATCAAGAATTGTCCGAGCGTGTTGGCCTGTCACCTTCGCCCTGCTTGCGCCGGGTCAAGAATCTGGAAAAGGCCGGTGTCATCCGCGGTTATTCTGCCGTTGTAGACCCAGGCGAATGCGGTCTCCCAACAACTGCCTTTGTTCGCATTACCCTGGATCGTCACACAGAAGAGGTGGCTCAAGGTTTTGAGGAGGCTGTGAGGGGGATTGACGAAATACTGGATTGTTATGTGATGTCGGGTGGTTCCGACTATTTATTGCGCGTACTTGTGGCTGACTTGAAAGGTTACGAGCGCTTTGTGCGCACCCGCCTGCATCGCATCAAAGGCGTTGCGGCAATTGATTCGGGTTTTGCCTATGGCACCGTCAAACAATCAACAGTCTTTCCGCTATCGCTTGGCATGGACTCATGAGTGGCACTGGATTCATACAATGTACAGTGCCCGATAACAAGTACCACCTGGACTTACCTTGAGAAGCTAAGGTTTACCCTAATGGGCGGCTTAACGGGGATATGGGGAGCAATGAGCTTTGTGGGCAATATTTTGTAACAGCTACCGGGTGGCATTGTCAGCTACTTAGATGAATAAGTGATAGAGACACTCACTACACAGACGGATCTGGAACAGGGCCGTGAAGTTGCCATCCGAGAAGTAAGTTTTCGAGTCGCGCCCCAACGCATGATCGCTATAATGGCAGGAAGGCTTGATGATTTTGATGCGCACATACGTTGGGTAGCGGCGACTGACGGTGGTCTAATAGAGCTCTGTCTCAGGGCTGGGGTTGCTCGGTGACATTACCAGTTTCGCGATTCAGGATGTGGTGAGGAATATGGATCGATTGACGGAGCAGTTAGGAGACGATATAAGCATCAGTGTCTCAGCGCTGCAGGCGGGCGATGTCACCGTCATGCGATTCTTTATCCTGGGGCTGGTAACGACGAGCATGGCGGAAAAGTCGTTCTGGAGCTGACAGAGAACGCATTGGTGGCAACGCAACGTTTTTAGCATCAGGTCTTTGTACTGCGATCTCTGGGAGTACTTGTTTCTATTGATGATTTCGGTATCGGATATTTGTCACCTTCGATTCTGATAGGTATTACTGCAGATGAATTCAATTTGGGCAGGTGCTTTATCACAACCATTCACGACAGGCTACGACGCTTGGGCTATTGCTTCACCAAACAGGTTTTTGTCAACGAATTGAAAAATAGTTCGAACATTGTCAATCTTGGTAAAATTGATAACGAACCAGTTTGGATCAACGTCTGAAATGTATGCGTGAGCGGGCGTATTTGTCGTGAGTCATAAGGTTTTCCACTTCAGCTGTCTATTTCTCAGTCCTTATTTGAGCGCTTTCGCACGATTCGGCAAGGGTGCCGACTGTGTATAGCATCATGCATTCAGGAGACTCGAGTTTCTTGGAGATATCGACTTCGCCCTTAGAACTAAAATTGATGTTATGAGAGTAATTTGCCTTTATACACTTTAGTAATTTAGCTATATCTGGGCGCTCTCGACGAAGGATATTCTCATATGCATGTTGCGATATCAATATATCTCCTGGGTTTGCAAGGGGTTCGATTCTTGCGGCCACACCAAGTATTTCGGAGAGTTCTACTCGGGCAATTCCATCGTCGCCATGTTGAATTTTCCATTGGCCTCTGTGACCTCCAAATCTCATTTTAAGCTGAAAGTCGGAATCTTCAAAAGCACGCATCATACACTGTGCTACTTTAAGTACACGCATTGAGCTCCTGTCGGCAAGGGTGATAGAATCACCGTCTGAAGCATGTGCATAGTCCAAGTCACTTGTATACTCTCGGTATACTTTATGCCAATACGAATCAAATCCAGTCGCAGCGCTAGGGTTATTCATGATATTTTCACGAAACCCAACTACGTCGCCTCTCAGTACAAGGCGACTGAAGCTTTCAATGCGCCATTCTAGACCGTCACCTATGACATTGTGGCAGTTCATCTTGTTCAGGAATGAAGCGTCGAGTCCAGCAAGATAATCACTTAGCGCAGGGTGAAGAAGATAAGTTTCAGCTTTTGGTAATACACGCATGGTACCAAGTGCAATTGTTCCTACTGGTGCAAATTCTTGAATCAGACCTTCATCACGATTACGATCTCGTTTTACGATACCCACCAATCCCAAAGAGTAAAGGGCACAGAAAACGTGTTCGCATGCATCACCTGATGCTCCGTAAGTTTCACTGGCAAGGGCTGCGTAAGCCATTGAGGCTTCAGTTAACTCGTCAATTCCGAAAACGTTGGTTTTTACAACATCCGCTAGTAGCTTTGGATAGAAATGATCTAAAAATGGACCAACTTCTGTAAACAGACTTTTAACCCGCTCTTCTGATACGCGGTTGATTGTAGCTCTCACTGTCGCTCTACTTCTACGTTCAGGTCCCAAGCGACTTATCTCTGCTCCGACGGAAACACAATCACGTGGTCGAGTAGTGCAGTGACGAAGCCAATACGTTAGAACGCTTTCAGGTTTTCCGGTGCCGCTGTTTGATATCCACTCACTTGCTGTCCCCACAAATTGTAACATCGCATCTTTCTTGTCAGGATCGACCAATTTCTTTTTTTGTTCTGAACGAATGTTGTTGTAAATGATGTCGATCATGTCGTCTCGATCGTACGATAGCACTTTCGCAAAAGCTTTCAGGTTTGCAAATTGAGGTTCATTTGCAGTGGCATAGAAATAGGCTTCCTTGCGCATTGAAATAAATATTTTTATCCGAGGATTACTTCCATTGAGCCTCCTAAGTGCATGCCAAGCACCTATCTGGCCGTTGTGCCATATGCGAAGATATATGGCATGTAGTTCGGTACGTTCGCTGGGACGTTCGTTGATATAGGCTTCGAGGTATTCATCAATGTTGTCAATGAATATCGCGATGGGCATATTTATCCGACTGAACCCGCCTAGGATGTGATGAGAAACTTGTACGGCGGAATGTACCTCATTAGGACTTCCGCTTAGGAATTCATGGAGAATCGAGAAGGGTGTATCCAAGTGGTGATCATCTAGAATTTTCACCATTTGAGAAGCACGTGGAAGCCGTGAACGTACGTAGCTCAAATCGTTGGACTGATCGGTCGCACGACAGAAGGACTTGAGGGCCGTAATAGAAAATGCAATTTGCCAAAGGCTTTCCCAGAGTTCGGTATTTTTCAGGTCGCTTGTAAGATTTTTTTGTAGAGTAGGTGGTCTAGGAAGTGGCCGGTCCAAGACAGCACTGGTTGGTATACAACGATGGCTGGATTCCAAGCTCATCCGTTTCATTTTCAGCATTAGCGTTTTGCCGAATCCTTTTGGTGCTACTAACGCAGTAGAACGAATGTTGGACTCACTCAGGAAGTCATCGACGGCTTGTGTTCGCTTAAGTAATGAGTGTGATGTTTGTTGTTGAATATCAGACTCAGTCAGCTGCTGTGCGTCTTCGATCCAAGGTTCGATTATCCTT
Source organism: Granulosicoccus antarcticus IMCC3135 (assembly GCF_002215215.1). Lineage (NCBI taxonomy): Bacteria > Pseudomonadati > Pseudomonadota > Gammaproteobacteria > Chromatiales > Granulosicoccaceae > Granulosicoccus > Granulosicoccus antarcticus. Next base: position 2,192,837 of record NZ_CP018632.1, read on the forward strand.
TTTCGTTTTTTATTGTTCAAGGTGTTTTATTAGAAATGCGTTTTATTAATCTAGTTGATAATCCGCTGTCTACCAAATGCAGCATTAATGAGTTAACAGCTTATGATGTAAGTGCTGTTGTCATGCTAAATAGCTTCCTCTGCGGGGCGAGATTGAAATTCCTAAAAAGCGTTAATTGTTCTATATTTTGACAAGTAAATACAATGCGGTAGCCCACGGCAAACTGCTCAAAAAAAGACTCAACATTGCGCGTGTCAACCAGCGGTACTTTTCGGTCGCGATAACTGAATTTCTGTGTATTTGCAGCGCTAGATCGTCAAGTTTTTCATCGGTAGTTGCTTGTTTTAATTTATTGGAAAATTCTGTGGCTGATATCGCAGATATATCATGGAAAAAATACATTGATTTTATTGAAGTGCCACGTATACGGGGAAAGGTACTAAGAGCCAATGATAGTAAGGAAAACAATAATAACGTTACAACAAGACTGGTGATAGAAAGTGCTAGCTCAGAAGCAGTTCCTGCGAACCTGGAAGCGACAGCGAGTAGCGACCCAAGCATAGCTGCGGTTATTGCCAAAATTGTGCTGGCTTTTCCCTCTGCCATTGAAATACGTTGTATCTGACGGTCAAGTAGTCTTTCATATTCTTCTAGCACGACTCATTCCTGCGTTATATACGTATTTATCGCTTGTGTCGTAGGGAGCAGCGTTGTTGCATAAACCACATTGCTTAATTTAAAAATAGACAGATGGCAGCGGTTTTGGGAATGTTCGCGTAATGATTACCACTGACCACAAAATATGAGTTCAAATGAATGTAACGCGTTCTTGTGACAATGTCGAGATTGTGATCATCAGCTGACGTTATTTGAAAAATATATTGCAAGAAGGCTAAGAGTTCATTAACTAGATAAAGGAATAATAGAGCATAAAATATGCTCTAATTTATGACTGAAAATAGATTAGGTTAATGGTTGGTATATACCTGAAATATATTGCTAAAACTGATATATGATGCATACAATAGGAACATCTGTTCGGTCTGCCCTGATCCCAGCAGTTCCCGGCGAGTTGACAAACCTCGCCAGATCAACGTTGTAGCGGACCTTGACTACTAGCTTTTCGTAATCTGCCGACTACGCTTTTCACATCTGTTTGTTGATGATGTTGAGTTGTAGCCCATGGCAGCCCCGTTTGCTCGTTTCCGCCCGGACGTTTCAATGCCCGGTTTGTTGACCACTGTTCGCACCGCCTTTGACAAAGTCAATGATAAGCGCAGGCAGGCCAGTGTCCAGTATTCGATGTCCGATTCGCTGATGGCTGGACTGGCGATCTTTTCACTCAAGTACCCCTCCTTATTGATGTTCGATCAGCATGCCCGTTCCAGCGAGCCTGTCTCGAACCACAATCTGCGCACCTTGTTCGGGTTGAGCCAAGTCCCTTGTGATTCTCAGATGCGCGCGATTCTCGATCCGGTCAATCCGAGCGAGTTGCGAGGCGCCTTTCGTGCCATTCACAGTGGCCTGCAGCGCAGCAACTCGCTCAAGGACTTCCAGTTGTTCAACGGCAAACTGTTGCTCTCGATAGACGGCACAGGCACTTTCTCATCCACTCGCATCAGCTGCAAGCACTGTTGCGTTAAAAAGCCCAAACGCAACCAGAAGTCTGATGAAGGATCAGAGTTCTACCATCAGATGCTCGGTGCCGTGATCGTTCATCCCGAACGCAGCACGGTGCTGCCACTGGATTTCGAGCCTATCACTCGTGCCGATGGTTCGAACAAGAATGACTGCGAACGCAATGCGGGTAAGCGCCTGATTGCCAGTCTTGCCGCTCAGTACCCCAAGCGTGGTTTCATTGTGATCGAAGACGCACTGGCTGCTAACGGGCCGCACTTAAAGACATTGATCGAACACCGGATGGACTTTATCATCGTTGCCAAACCCGGCTCTAACGCCGCACTTTTCGAGACGCTGGATCAGCGCATGAAGCAAGGGGAGTTGCAGGCGTGGGAAACAGTGGATGAGAAGACGGGCCTACTTCGTGGTTATCGCATCTGCGAGCAAGTTCCCTTGAACAACACTCACGCTGAGCTGCTGGTCAATTGTCTGGAGTACTACGAGATTGATCGACAGGGCAAGGAGCATAACTGGCAGTGGATCAGCAGCCTGCAGATCACCCCTGAGAACGCCGAGCAGATCATGCGCGCCGGACGCGCGCGATGGAAGATCGAGAATGAGACATTCAACGCAGCCAAGAACCAGGGCTATCACATGGGGCATTCCTACGGCCACGGAAAGCAGTACCTCTCCAGTGTGCTCGGTGGATTGATGTTCCTGGCTTTTCTGATCGATCAGGTCCAGGAGAGCTTCTGCCGGGTTTTCGGCGAAATCCGCATACATCACAAATCACGCCGGAACCTGTGGGAACGCCTGCGCGCCGCCTTTACCACCGTCAAAGCCTCCGAATGGGAGGGGTTCATGCGTTTTTGGCATAAGCCAGGCGACTTTGCCTTCGAGATACCTTCTGATCGGCCAACATAGGTCGGCTCATCTTACTGCCCACACTCCACACACCAACTTTAGGCCTACCGCACGTTCCTCCACATCTGATCACTCATGCCAATTCGCGGTAGGCCCATCGGTGCCTGCAATAAATTGGTAACCAGTTTTACATTACAATACAACTACGGTACTTGTTCGCCGGGAATTGCTGCCCTGATCCGATTGGAAAAGACTGTTTTTAAGTGTGTAAATACCCGTGATTCAATTTATCCTACGAACAGGACTGAATCATGGAGACATCTATGGACGAGGAGCTCATACGTGTGCTAGCTAGTGTCCATCCGAAAACAGCCTGAGAGCCGTACAAACCGCCAATCCGGAACTCAGACTGCACTAAATTGGTCTCACCTATTACCGGAAGATAAGCGGGTTCGTGATTTTGGCGTGTTTCTGCAAGCGTGGCCCTTATTTCAGACACGACGAACCCTGAGCGTGCCCGCCCATCTGGGTAATTCAGTAAGCTCAGTGGTTCAGACAGGGCGTAGTCGAGCCATCACCGTCAGGTTATGGCTGACCACCGATGACCAGACAAATGAGCGGTAGTGTTGCAGACCCTTCCAGGTACATCGGGTTAATCCGTAGGCGCGTTTCAGGCACGAAATGCCTGCTTCAATACCGGCTCGAAAGTTCTTTAACTGGCGATACACCCAGGCACTCTTTGCCATATCCGCAATACTGAGACCGCGTTTCTTGTTGAAGGCCATGTCGGTGACACCCATGGCCTTTACGGCCTCCAGGTTCGCCCCACTGGCATAGCCTCCGTCGGCGGCCACTTGTCGAGGGGGCTGATCGAACAGAGTCACGTGACGCTCAAGCATCGGCAGCAATCGATCCGTATCGGCAGGGTTGCCCTCTTCGATCACCACATCCAGGATCAAGCCGCTTTTGCCCGAACTCAGATTGAGTTTGTGCCCGTACTCGATGTCTCTGGCACCCTTGATCACGATGTCGGTATGAGCTTTAAATATACTGAATATTTTCTCTTGTGCCGGGACCTTCTCACCATTGAACACGCGTCGTTGTGTTTGATCGATTACCCTTTGAATACAGGGTTTAAAGCGTGCTACCTCCGCTTGCCAATTTGCCTTTTTGTGTATGTCTGTGCAAGAGAGGCTCACGGCCATCTCTGCCTTTTCCAGATTGGCCAACGTCACGGATGTCACCTGGATCAGATCGGCATACAGCGGTACTTTCTCCGTTATGCCTTTCGTATTGAAGATCTGATGGGCACGTCGTTTGGCCCGGCGTTGATGATTGACGAATTCGATCACCGGCTTCCCGGGCAGTTTGCCAACCGATTTGAGTAGTCGGGTCATGACACGCACGCTATCGAACAGCAGAGAGCTGTCTGTGGGTTCGTGAATATCCGACTCGGTGACGGTGCTGTCAATGCGGATCTTTCTCGCATTCTCAACCTTCTCGAGCTGCGCTTCCTGGAGCACGCAGTGATTGATTCGCTCCCAGGTCTCGGGTGTGATCCGACTGATCGTATCCTGGAGAGCGGACTTCTTCGGAAACCAGCCCATGGGCAAACGGGCAAAGGCCTGGAAGGAGGCCGAATCGCACAAATGGAACGACAACTCGTGGTAACTCAGTTGACGCATCTGCTTGAGCAGGGCGCATCGCACGACACACTCGACGGGGAGTTCGGCACGCCCCGTTTTCTGCACAGCCTTCACCCGTAAATCGGCGGCAACCCAGTCCAGAACCTCAACGTGTCTATCCAGAAACGCTGAAATGGCCTTCAATTCCAGGCCGATCTCGTGTTCGCTGAACGATTCGAATATACTGGTATTGACAGTGCGCTGAATTCGCATTGTTACCTCTGGTGGTTTCTGTGATTCCTTGTAAATCAGTCGTTTGATGCACAAGGTAGCAAAAAATCACCGGAACTTATTACCCTGAAATTCCCGAATTCGGATTTGATTTCAATCGTTTAGCGTTTTCGGACGGACACTAGCTAAGAAGATTGCTAAGGGCATAAAAACCGCAGGGCTATCGCTCTATCAAGTGACTGAAATTTAAGAAAACATTCTTGAGCCTCTACTACGCTTCTACTCGGGTTCACTTTTCCGGATTAGAAACGCTCGTGTCCAGTCTTTTGCTCGATTCTGTTACCCAACACTTTGCCGAACTCGACGATCCACGGCGGGAGACTGCCAACCAGCGCCACGAGTTCATTGACATCCTGATGATTGCCCTCTGCGCGGTGATCGGCGGGGCCAATCATTGGACCACCGTAGTCACCTTCGGACGCTCGAAGGAGGCCTGGTTTCGAACCTTTCTGCGTTTGCCCAAGGGCATCCCCTCCCATGACACCTTCAGCGATGTGTTTGCCAAGATCGAACCCGAGCAATTCAAAACGTGCTTCATCGAGTGGGTCTCCTCGATGGCTCTAACTCTCCCAGGGGACGTGGTGGCCTTTGACGGGAAGACGATACGCGGCTCCCACGACCGGGCCAACGGGGCAATGGCGAGTCACATCATCAGCGCTTATTTAACGGCTAATGCCCTGGTACTCGGACAGATCGGGACCGATAGTAAGTCCAACGAGATCACCGCCATCCCCACCCTGCTGGGAATGATCGATCTCAAGGATAGTCTGGTCACGATAGACGCGATGGGTTGCCAGCGAAAGATCGTGGAGCGGATAATCGAGAAGGGAGCGCACTACTTGCTGGCGGTCAAGGAGAACCAACCGAGTCTGTGCGAGGCGATCGGGGATACGTTTCTCGATCGCGACCGCGAGCGCTTCGCGGCACGCTTTGACGACTATGCCGAACAGAGTAACGCAGGACACGGACGACTCGAACATCGGCGGTGCTGGGTAAGTTCTGACGAGACACTGATAAACGAGTTCTCGGAAAGCTGGGCAGAGTTGAAGAGAATCGTGGTCATCGAGTCCGAGCGCACGCTCACGGGAGAGACGACACTCTACCGTCATTGGTATATAAGCAGCCTGGAGGAGACGGCTGAGAATTTCCTTTCGGCCAAACGTGCTCACTGGCAAGTGGAAAACGGCTTGCATTGGGTTCTCGATGTTGCATTCCGAGAGGACGAGTCTCGAGTACGCAAGGGTGAAGGGGCGGAGAACTTGTCGGTACTGAGGCGAATGGCGTTGAATCTTCTAAAACGGGAGAAGACGGAGAAAGGAGGCATGGAGGCATGGAGGCTAGACGTTGCCGTGCCGGCTGGGATGAGGAATACATGGAGAAGGTAATCGCCGGGCTGCGGTCATAGAGCGATTGCCCTGATAAAAACCGAGCCTTACCTTGTAGGTTTCTTCAGACTTCTCAAGAAGATTGAATATCTCCAACAGTGAGGGACAATGAGCTAATCTGCGTTTGTCAGTTTTAATTGGACTGGACTTGTGTTATTTTTTGAGGAATGATATCGAAGAATTATGTAGTCAAATTCGACGTAGTTGAAGATTTCCTTTCTTGTCATATCTCGGGTTTTAATCGTTTCTCCGTGAATGGAAGAAACATTCGGCACAGGAATTATCATAACAGTCACCTTTCTTGCTCATGCTGGATCGTATGCAGTCGACTTTGAGCAGTCGTTGGAATCGCTTCGAAAAAATACTGACTTCCTCGATCTGTGTGCATGATGGTCCTGTCAATGGCGACTCGATTGCTGATCACCATATGCATAGCGTCACAGACGAGATGAGTGGTGATTCAATGACTTAGTGAGCAGCCAACCACTCGAGGAGAGAATAGAGCCAGCTCTATGACCAAGTAATTCCAGCCTTCGTCAGTCACATAAATAGGTGGCATCTCCACACTAATTTTCATTGATGGCGTTGAAACTGAAATTATGTTCGAGCAGGTTCGAGGCTACAGGAGATTTGTGCTTGTAGTTGGTGGTCGCTTTGAACTTGCATACGGCCTTTTCTACAAGGCGCTGACGGCACATGCTAGCCACCATTGTGTTCTCGGCAATGGTAAATTCGGCCTCATTGAGGTTGATAGCCGGGCGTCGCGAGTCGTAGCGTTCATGACGATCTTTGAAGGCGACGGTAACGGCTTCATCAATCGTTCTCTGACGCTCAGGGCGATTCGTGGGTATGGGCTGAGGAACCCGCTAGTCGTAGTAATCACTGGCTCGACACGCACAGCCATTTACACTGCTTCGCGACCGGCACGTTTCACTCGTTCTGATTGATGAAAGCGTACTTCACTTTAGGTTTTTACGAAGCACGACTAGACAATTTTACAGGGCAAGCTCCTCTTTCTGTTCAGCGAGCCCACGCTTAAGTTTGGCGTTTTCTACCAATAACCGCTTCTCGATCTCGGTTGTAGATGCTTGAACTCGCTGCTTGTTCTGCCAGTTATAGATCTGAGACGTTGAAATACCAAGCTCCTTGGCCGCCGCCGTGCCAATGCTTTGGGCCAGCCTTATAAACTCTGTTTTGAAGTTGTCCGGTTAGTTGGTCCGGGTATTTTCTAATTGTCTTTCTTGTTGCCATTGAGCGCCTCTGCTGGGATGATCATGACTTAACAGAGTGTCCGTCGGGACAGGGGAGGATCAGTGAGACGCAGCAAGGGTACTTTGCGTCTCGCTGTGTCGGTTCGTCGTGACAGAACCCGATTTTACGAGCCTTGGTAGCAAGCCAGTACCTTTTTATATCCAATCAAATAAATGAACGCACTCTCAAAAACACATTTAGCTGCCTGTCATTGTGGATTGATACAGTTTAAGGTCCGATTGACAGATGAATTCAACACAATCAGAAGATGCACATGTTCATACTGCCGTATGCGTGGTGCCATTGCCGTGTCTGCCAATTTGGATGGTATTGAATTTGTGACAGGTCAGGAAATGTTGACGCTCTATCAATTTAATACGAATGCAGCAAAGCATTACTTTTGTTCTGCGTGTGGCATATACACACACCATCAGCGTCGTTCAAACCCTGATCAATTTGGCGTCAATGTGTCGTGCATCGAGGGGGTAAGCCCATTCGATTTTAAAGAGGTAGTTGTTAATGATGGCGTGAATCATCCAACGGACGAAAATTCTGGATCGCTCATAGCGGGGGTGCTGCGCTACTCTGAAACGTAGTCTGGGATCTGGACTGCTAGCGGGTTGTTGTTGCTCGGTCTAGCGGGGAGCGAGGTACCCGCTGTCGCCTGATTGGCGAGCAGCGGGAGCGAGTCATTATGTATCTTCAGGCTGCGGTGTAGCCGCCATCGACGATCAGTTCCGCGCCCGTCATGAATGAGGCGTCATCACTGGCAAGAAACAATACCGGCCTGGCGATTTCAATCGGTGTTCCTAGTCTTCCCATGGGGACGGCACCTACGGTTTTGTTTGCAAACTCAGTGCCTTTGTCACCCAGTGCTGCCAATAGGTTGTCAACCAGTGCCGTGTCGGTCCAGCCGGGGTGGATGGAGTTTATGCGGATTGGGTATCCCTGGCGAGCACAGTCGATAGCAACCGCTTTGGTCATGGTTCGAACGGCCCCTTTGGTTGCACAATAGGCCGCTAGCAGAGGTTCACCGATCACACCTGCTATTGATGAGTTATTGATAATACTGCCACCGTTCTCCTTCATGACGCGGATACAGGCTTGCATGCCAAAGAAGACGCTGTCCACGTTAAGGGCATTGACCCAGCGCCAGCGCTCTTCGGAGGTGTCTTCACACAAGGCAAAATCTGCGCTACCCGCATTGCTGAACATCACATCCAGATGGCCATGTTTGGCCACAACATCGTCCACCAGAGCCTCCCACTCAGCCTTGCTGGTGACATCTTGACGACGAGTTTCTATCTTCAAACCATTGGCCAGATCTTCACGGAATACCGTTTCTAGTGCATCTATATTGATATCGGTTGCGATTACCTGCGCACCTTCAAGGGCAAACTGCTGCGCGGTGACAAACCCGATACCGCTTGCAGCTCCTGTAATAAGCACTGTTTTTTTTTCAAAACGTTTCATGTGTGAATCTCTTTGAATGGTTGGGTGGGCGAGTAAAGTCGACTGCAGTGCTGTTGCTTATTGCCTGGATTAATGAGGGAGTGCAATGCAGGCGCAGGATGGGTGGGTTTTAAAAGAATGCCATGGTGCGTATTTCTATGCTCTGTCTTGGTTGTGCACCTACTGGAGTTGTCGGGTCTTCAAATGCAGAGTGCCCCATAAAGCGTGCACGTCCATCTATTTCACTGTCGTAGGTCTTAAGTAGCAAGGCATGATCGGCGCTCATCTTGGGGAAATACCACCATTTGTGATCAGGAGAATGACGCAGGACATAAATCTCGCCAGTGCGATCGCTGTATTTGAGGTTCATCAATAACATATCCTCATCGATGCTGGAGCGAGCATCACAGCAGGCCAATGGGAGTTCTTCTACGACGTCGTACAGTGATTTCCAGAAGTTGTAAAAGACCACTCGTCCAGTGAGTAATTCATCGGCATCCTCGGGCAGGATGTCCCGCACACGAGCTGGGCCTGAGCGCGGTGTGTAATCACTATGGACTAACAAGACGGCTGGACGATGCTCTTCTGTTTGCTGGCTCAGATCATCGGGTAAACGTTGCCTGATGGTTTTGTCAAAAATCTCGACTCGCCGTGCACCGGTTTGTTTCTTTATGAATTCGATCACTTGTGGGTAGAGCAGGGAGGTGATTGCCTCTTCATTGTCAAATTGGCGAAAACCACCATCAAACGATTTGATCGCAAAGCCTTCAGCATCCAGAGAAAATGACTCTGCCTGTGACCAACCGTCTCGGATGACAACGTCCTGGACATCGGTGCCCGGAGGGTTGAGTTTTACATCCTGGGCGGGTTCAAAGAAGTAATAGTCAATCTCACGACCGTTGTCCACCGAGTAGTTGAGTTGTGTTTTTACGTCTGCCATCGTGTTGCTCCTTTTCAGTTCGTGGCTTCAGGCATTGCCAGGAAGGGTGAATCCTTCGCCCACATGAGATGCACGCCACCAGGCAGCGGGCTCAATTAGCTCGCTCATCCAGCGGTTGATGTTGCTGTGGTTTTCCAACGGTAGCTGTTGCCATTTGTGCAGATGCATGGGTGCTGCGACCGCAATATCGGCAATGGTTGGTGTGTGACCGCACACATAGCGCATCTGACCCAAACGGGCATCCAGAATGCTGGCTAGTTTGTGGAATGTTTCATCCTCGATCGCCAGAATGGCCGGATCAGGCTCTGCGCCAAGAATGGGTTTGACGCAATTTTCTACCGTGTACGTGTAGCAGCTGGCAAACCATGAGCCACATTCCCAGAACAACCAGCGATCCACATCTGCTCGGGTACCTAGCTCAGCCGGGTAGGCGTCTGTTTTTCCATACTTGTTGGCGACATATTGAAGAATGGCATTAGACTCCCAGATGACAAGATCACCATCGCGCAGAGCGGGCAATTTGGCATTTGGATTGATCTTTAGATAAGCTGCGCTTTTTTGTTCACCAGCAAAATAGCCAATTTTTGTCAGCTCATAATCGATATCCATGAGTGCCAGTCCTGCAATGACCTTTCTGCAATTGATACTGATCGGATCTGCAAAAAGCTCCAATTTACCCGCCACCTTGTTATTGCTCATTGGGAATAAGATCCTTGTCTAATGTTCATTAATGCTATAACTTCGATCATTATCTGGCAAACAAGTAAGGTAGATACGCATTACCATTTATCGTGATATAGCAAGATTGGACACGCGTATGCTGCTGGCGTTTAACGCGCTGATGGCAGAGCGCAATGTCACACGAGCGGCCAAGCGCGTCGGATTGACCCAGCAGGGTATGAGTGGGCAGCTGGCACGGATGCGTGATCTGTTCAGTGATCGCCTGTTTCTGCGACAGGCAGGTGGCGTTGTTCCAACGCCTCGAGCGGAGGCCTTGTTTCCCTCTGTTCAGATAGCGCTTTCTGCACTGGAGAAAGTGGTTAGTGCACCAAGCTTTGATCCGGCAACCAGTGATGGCCTGGTTACGATAGCGGCGTCGGACTACGCGATTGCCTTGTTGCTACCGGGCTTATTGCAATTGATTCAGAAGCAAGCACCATCGTTTCGTGTGGTCGTCAGACCCGTTGAGACAGGCAGCCTTGCTGGTCGTATGCGCGAGGAGGGTATTGATCTGGCGCTGACGGTGCGTGAATTTGCACCGCCGAGCCTGCAGTCTCGCATCCTGTTTAAAGATCGGTATGTGGGGGTGGTACGTGCAGGTCATCCGTTGGCAGGAAAGGCTGTCAGTCTGGATGATTTTTGTGCAAGTCCTCACTTGCTGGTGTCTCCCTTTCGTGGAGATGCCTCTGGACCCACCGATCATACTTTGGCTGCCATAGGCCGTACACGCATGGTGGGGTTGGTGGTTCCAGGGTTTTCAGTCGTGGGCTCATTGCTTGAGCAAACGGATTTGATGGCCGTGTTGCCCGAAAGGTTGCTCACGGTGATGCATCGGGATTTATGGACGTTTGAGACTCCCATCCCGGTACCAGGCTTTGAGCTTGAAGCGATCTGGCCCGAGCGTTTGAATGCTGACCCTGCGCATATCTGGATACGTGACCTGATTGTAGAGGCATCCAGAATGCACCATGTGCTGCAGTGAGTTTGTCGGCTATATGTTGTGGGTCTATAGTCGGGGATTTGCAGGCTTGCAGTTAGCTGTCGTTGATCGTTGGTGAGCGGTTCGAGTTGTAAGCTTGCTTACGGGTTTACGATAATGCGGCTTAGAGCGCTCACCGCTCCTTGGTGTCTCTATTCAATAACAGCGCGATAGCCAGAATCACCATGAGACTGCCGGGTAGCCAGTACCATCCCATGCGCTGGGGCTGTTCTATAAACAGCAATAGCATGGAGACAAAGGGCACCAGATAGCTGTAAGCCGTCACCGCGCTCGGTGTCAGCACAGCCATTGCACGCTGTTGTAGCCAGAACGTGACGCCGCTGGAAAACACACCCAGATAGCTCAATACCAGGCCATCCATCAATGTCAGACTCATCAGTCGTTGTGGCGCCTCTGTGATCAGTCCGAGCATGCCGATAATCAGGCTGCCAATTAACAAGCTCCAGAAGGTACGTACCTCCGCTCGTGGTGATAACCAGCCTCGGTTCAATCCAATTTTGCTCAGGACCGGGTAGAGCGCTGAGGCGATACAACCGGCAAAGAAGGCTGCCTCGGCCAGACCCAAATGTAGCTGACCTGATTGACCCGCGCTCTGTGCCCAGGCTAATCCTAGAGCGCCGGCGGCCCCGAGTACCAGAATGGCCAGTAGTTGGCCACCGCGTTGTTCGACCCCGAATAGTCGGCCCAGGTTGTAGGCTACTAGTGGCACGCTGACGTAGAGCGTTGCCATCGACAGTGCGCTAGTGCGATGGGCGGCCCAGAACATGGCACCGAAAAATCCCGCAAGAGACAGTCCCATGATGGCGTACAGTGCCAGGCCAGGTAGGCTTGGCAACTGAATCGATGAGCGTGCGACCAGTGGCCAGAGCGCCAGCGATGCGATAAGAAATCGGATGGCTGTCAGCAATAGAGGTGGCAGGCCCTCGCTCATTAGCCCTACAGCCGGAAAGGATGATCCCACGATTAGTACCCAGAGCAACATGCCCTGATGAGCGCCTCTGGCCGCATGTGGTGTAGGGGATGCTGGTATCAGCTCCGAGACTGGCATTGATAAATTTCCTGACGTGTCTTTTGTTGCTGTGTTGCAAACAATCGATCTGCTGATTAATCTGCAGAGGCGGGTGCGGTAGCCGTCTATATTCTCATAAACAATACTCACGAAAGAATACACAGGAGCAGCGTATGAAGATTCAGGAAGAGGATCCGGGTACCGATGATGTGCATGCGCTGCTACTTGAGCACTTGGCTGATATGCACAGCCACTCACCACCGGAAAGTACCCATGCCCTTGATATGGTAGCGCTGAGAAACCCTGACATTACCTTCTGGAGCGTCAGAGATGAAGGCGTGTTGCAAGGGTGTGGCGCTTTGAAGCAACTGGATGCAGAGTCAGCGGAAATAAAGTCGATGAAGACAGCACCGGCGCATCTGCGTAAAGGTGTCGCCCAGCTATTGCTGAGCCATATGCTGGAGGTTGCCAAGACACGAGGGCTGAAATATCTGCTGCTGGAAACAGGCACCCCGGAGGCGTTTACACCGGCCCGCCAACTGTATGCAAGACATGGGTTTGTCGAGTGTGAACCCTTTGCCGATTACAAGCTTGATCCTTATAGTGTTTTCATGCGGTGTGATGTGGCGGCGGTGTGACAGGTATCTTATTGGGCCTGACTGGACTTCAAAGACTCTCATTCAAAGATCTGGATTCACACAGTTCCAGAATACGTCAGTCACGATTATCACGAGTGTTTGTGTGGCATAAACGCAAGGTGGTGAGCAGGCATGGCATGATGGCTTATGCAGGGCAATAGCCGGTTATGACGCCATTATGAATTTTCCAAATCTGTTCTCGCCAATCACCATCGGTACGCTTGAGATCCGTAATCGCATACTCTCGACAGGCCATGATACGACGCTGCCCACTGATGGCACGGTCAACGATGCATTGCTTGCCTATCACGAGGCCCGAGCGAAGGGCGGGGTGGGATTAATCGTCAGCCAGGTCACCGGGGTGCACGAGACTGCCCGCTATACCTCGCACAGCTTGATGGGGGTGGACGATGGCTGTATTCCGGGTTTTAGAAGACTGGCTGATACGGTGCATGCACACGGTACCAAGCTGTTTGTACAGCTGTTCCATCCGGGGCGCGAGATCATGGAATCGCTTGATGGTTCGGCACCGGTTGCCTATGCACCCTCGGTCTCACCCAGTGAGCGGTTCCATGTCATACCACGTGCTCTGTCACGGATCATGATTGCCGATATTGTTGCAGGTTATGGTGCGACAGCTGCGCGAGTTCGAAAGGCGGGCGTGGATGGCGTCGAGATCGTTGCCAGTCATGGGTATCTGCCAGCTCAATTTCTTAACCCGAACGTTAACCGACGTGATGATGAGTATGGAGGGGCAGTCGATAGGCGCCTGCGTTTTTTGCGTGAGGTGATAGCGGCTGTGCGCAGTGCAACCGGACCAGACTTTGTGGTGGGTATGCGTATATCGGGTGACGAGAAGGATCCGGATGGGCTGACAGAAGAAACTTCGCTTGATGTGATCGTCAAGCTTGCCGAGGAGCTGGATTACGTCAACGTGATTGCAGGTACCTCGGCCTCACTGGGAGGGGCCACGCATATCGTGCCACCCATGGCAGTGGCCAATGCCTATCTTGCGCCATTTGCAGAGGCTGTGAAGCAGCGCGTCAGCATTCCTGTCATGGTGGCGGGACGGATCAATCAGCCACAAGAAGCTGAGGCGATAATTGCATCGGGCCAGGCGGACATGTGTGGCATGACACGAGCATTGATCTGCGACCCGCAGATGCCTGTCAAGGCGCAGACCGATCGATCGGATGATATTCGTGCCTGTATCGGCTGTAACCAGGCTTGCATTGGGCACTTTCACAAAGGCTACCCCATCTCCTGTATCCAATATCCAGAATCGGGACGAGAGCGTCACTATGGCACCTTGTTGCCAGCCCGTGTGCGCAAGAAGGTCATGGTGGTGGGTGGCGGACCCGGTGGTATGAAGGCGGCAGCCGTGGCAGCACAGCGTGGTCATGCAGTGACATTATATGAGGCCTCATCCAGGCTGGGTGGGCAGGCACTGCTTGCGCAGCTATTGCCAGGGCGTAGTGAATTTGGGGGCATCGTGACCAATCTGTCACGCGAACTGGAATTGGCGGGTGTCACTGTGGTGCGGGGAGCCTCTGTAGACAGAGCCTTGATCGACGCTGAATGTCCTGATGTGGTGATTCTTGCGACTGGTGCAAAACCACGTTGGCCACAGAGCGCAGAAATATCTGAAGATGCGCCGGTTGTCGATGCCTGGCAAGTGCTTCAGGGGCAGGCAAATGTGGGCTCACGGGTCGTCATCGCCGATTGGCGTTGTGATTGGGTTGGTGTGGGGATTGCCGAGTTGCTGGCAGAAGGCGGGCGGCACGTTCGACTGGCCGTCAACGGGCTGCATGCAGGCGAATTGTTGCCGGGTTATGTCCGTGATATGGCGGTGGCAAGACTGCACCGGCTGGGGGTCGAGATCATTCCCTATGCGCGGCTGTTCGGGTGCGATTCACAGACGGTCTATCTGCAACACACATCGAGTGAAGAGCCCATCATTATTGATGATGTTGACACCCTGGTGCTTGCCCAGGGGCAAATATCGGAGTGCACGCTTCTGGATGAGCTGGAGAGTGCAGACATCGCGCTGGTGGCCATCGGAGACTGTGTTGCAGCGCGAACGGCAGAGGAGGCAGTGCTCGAAGGTCTCAAGGCGGCATGGACGTTGTAATCTGAGAACAGGTGCGTTGTATGGGGTATTGCGCAGACATCCGGTATCCTAACCCTCAATTTTTCGCACTTGCTGCGCCAGAAGTGAGAAGTCAAAGAGTTTTCCCTGAGGTAGGAGCAGCAGTAAAAGCGATACGGCGACCGGTACCAGCGAGGCCAGCAGGAAGGACTCAAGCAGGTTCGTAATGGGCGCTCCCGGTAATGGAAATACCACAAGTCCGGCCACCAGACCTGCGAAGGTGCTGATCGCAGCATTGTAGCTCTGATAGCGGGCGTTGTAGAAGCCGAAAAATACCGGGAAGGCGGCCGCGCAGCACAACAGGTCTGCCAGCAGAAACAGGTACAGTACGCTGTAACCCTGGGCGGCGACAAACAACACTGGGATCGACAGCAGAACGATCAGCCAGCGCGACAAGGACAACAGATCATGGTTTCTCAGTCGCGGCAACAGGCGGTGCAGGTCCACCACCATGATACTAGTGAGCCCACTGATGGTGGAGTCGGCACTGCTCATGATCAGCGCTAGCCCGAATGGCAGCAAGCCGATGGCAAACCATAGTGGTACATCGCTCAGTAGTACGCTGAAGAGGGCTACGGAGCCGTCGCCCGGCAAGTCCAGCCCTACAAATGCCAGTCCAAACAGACCCATGATGAAAATGATGGGAAAACTGAAAAGACCACTGAGGATAAAGCCATTACGGATGACCTTGTTATCGCGGGCGGCAAATATACGTTGCCAGGTGCCTTGATAGAAGAGCCCGGTCAGAACGACCGCAATAAAGAACGTCAGCCCGGATTTCAGGCCGTTGATATCCAACGGGTTCAGCAGGTGCGGCGCTTTTTCCTGCAAGCCCTGGATTGCCGGTGCGAGACCGCCGGCGGCTTGCCAGCCAAAACCGATCAGCAATGCCAGAAATGGCAAAATAACCAGCATCTGTATACGGTCGGTAAAGATGGTCACACGCAACCCGCCGTAGAGGGTGTAAAGCAAGGTGGCAGCCATGACGATGCTGGCAGTCAGCCATAATGGTACCGGTGCGAGCAGGGAGACCATTTTTGCAATGGCTGTCAAACCTGCAGTCAGACTGATGCAAAGATAGAAAATCATGATGGCGAGCACAAAGCTGTACATCACGCGGCCATAGCGGCCCAGAACAAACTCGGTGAGTGTGTGGCCTTCTGGCATCAGCGTCCGGATGCGACTGCCCAGAGGAATCATGATCAGGCGCGGAGCCAGAGCACCCAGTGCGTAGCCGATTATGGCACCGATACCGCCCCAGGTAGCAGCCTGAGCCGGACCAAACAATATCCAGGTACCCATGGTGGTGGCCAGCAGTGTCAACAGGGTTGCGGAACTGCTCTGGCTGTTTCGGGCAACCAGAAAATCGTCCAGTTTGTCTTTTTTGCGACGAGCGTAGAGCAGACCGGGGATGGCGAACAGAGCGGCGAATATAATCAGCCAGACAAGGGCTGTATAGATACTGAACATCGTTGTCTTCCTTGCCGTCACCGGCGCTAACGTTATCGCCAAAGATGGCGGGTCACTGGAATGACAGCGAGAAAGGAAGGGGCACGAAACCAAGCGTAGAGCAGGCATTTCCTTCCCTTCGCCGGCATTATCCGGATCAGGTTCAAAGGGTTACCGCACAAAGTGCGGTGTCTCAGCCGTTTTCTACGGCACCCCCAGGAGTGAGCACAGAGTAGGAAATAAAAACGTGATTGTCAATTGCTGTTATCAGGCCTTGTATTTTTCGACATTCGTTGTGCTATGGTCTTGGCTCGACACGGGGTGTCCTGCTTGCAGGGCTGAGAAAAAACCCGTTGAACCTGATCCAGCTCATACTGGCGAAGGGATGTCAGTAGCCGGCCCATAACCGCGTCTGCCCATTCATGCCTTTGCCTCACTTCTGAGGTTTTCATGCAACAATCTTTCCGTCTCGACCAACAACTGGTTCTGGTTACCGGTGGTGCCCGTGGCTTGGGTGAACACCTGGTACGTGCTTTTCTGCGTGAAGGGGCCACAGTTGTCATAAATTATTTTAATAGCGCCGAAGCAGCCAACAAGCTGGTCAACGTAGCGCCAGAGCGCGCACTGGCAGTGCAGGCCGATGTGACTGACCGTGCGGCAGTGCAAGCGATGTTCGATCAGGCACGTCAGCACTTCGGACGTCCGGTGACAACCGTGATCAATAATGCTCTGCCGGAATTTTCATTCAACGGTGATGCACGCCCAAACGTTGAGCAGTTGAGCTGGGACGATCTGAATCAGCAATTCATGGGAGTGGTTGGAGGGGCGCTGAACACGACTCAGGCTGCACTGGCGGGTATGCGTGAGGTGGGGTTTGGCCGTATTGTGAATGTTGGGACCAATCTGTTCCAGAATCCGGTGGTGCCGTACCATGATTATACGGCTGGCAAGGCTGCATTGTTGTCACTGACGCGCACACTGTCGCAAGATCTGGGTCCCGATAACATCACGGTAAACATGGTATCCGGGGGGCTGTTGCGTACCACCGATGCCTCTGCCGCAACGCCCGATGAGGTGTTTGATTTCATTGCCGCCAGCACGCCTCTGCGGCGGGTAACCACACCTGCAGAATTTGCCGATGCCACTTTGTTTTTTGCTTCGACCTGGGCGCGTTCAGTGACCGGACAAAATCTGGTGGTTGACGGCGGCCTGGTTAAAAACTGATGGGGGCCATCGGGGTGAATAGTCGCATGATGCACTTGAACCTGTTTTTAATGGGGTGCGGGCATCATCGAGCCGCCTGGCGACATCCACAGTCGTCAGTGGAACAATTGGGCGATATTCGCTATTACGAGCGCCTGGCGCAATTGGCAGAACGCGGCAAACTGGACGCCGTCTTCTTCGCCGACAGCGGTGCCGCAGGTAATGTATCGGATGGCAGTTGGTGGTATCTGGAGCCGCTCACCGCTATCGCTGCCATGAGTCGGGCAACACAGCACATCGGATTTATCAGCACCGTCTCCAGTACCTTTTACACACCATTCCATGCCGCTCGTCTACTGGCATCACTGGATCACATCTCCAGTGGTCGTATCGGCTGGAATGTAGTCACCTCCATGTTTGATGTGGAGGCACGCAACCACGGTTATGAGAGCATGCCAGATCATGCCGAACGTTATCGGCGTGCTGAAGAGTTTGTGCAGGCCGTGCTGGGGTTGTGGGATTCCTGGGATGACGATGCTTTGTTGTTTGATCGTCAGGGCCATTATGCAGACCCGGACAAGGTACGATCGATCAATCATCACGGCGAGTTCTTCCAGGTAGATGGTCCACTGAATGTGCCACGTCCGGTACAAGGACACCCGGTACTGTTTCAGGCCGGCTCCTCAGAGCAGGGCCGGGAGCTGGCGACCCGGTATGCTGAGGCAATTTACGCCGTGGCCTACGATTTGCCGGCAGCACAAGATTATTATCGGGATATCAAGCAGCGAGTGAGCGCTGCCGGTCGCACCGTCAGTGTGCCGATCATGCCCGGTCTGGTGACCTATGTGGCTGCGACGGAGGAGGACGCCAAAGCCAAACAGCGTGAGCTCGATGAATTGCTGCCCGCAGAGGCCTCGTTGCGCCAATTGTCCATGTTCATTGATCAGGATTGCTCGGATTGGGAGCTGGATGCACCGGTGCCAACGCTGCCGTCCATGGAAAATTTCAGTGGCCCACAAGGGCGTTACAGCACCATATTACGCATCATTCAAACCGAAAAACCTACTTTACGCCAATTACTGGGACGCCTGGCTGCAGGCGGTGGTCACTGCACGTTGGTGGGTACACCGCAGCAGATTGCCGACAAGATGGAGTACTGGTTTTGCAATGAAGGCGCCGACGGTTTCAATCTGATGCCTCCATCGTTACCCAGCGGCATTGAGGACTTCATCGAGCAGGTGGTGCCAGAGCTTCAGCATCGAGGCCTGTTTCGTAGCGACTATCACGGCAGCACTCTGCGTGATCACCTTGGTCTGGAGCGGCCTGGTTGCTCATGAGACTTCGATGAACTGAATTTGCCTGGACAAGTGCACTATCAGGTGAAAACAATCTTAGTAGTGAATTCTTGAAAAATTTAATCATGGTAGGCAAGTACTACCACCACGATTTGACCCATCTGGCTATGCCATTGACAAAGTGCTGCAAGGTTCGGATATACGGCATCGCTGCAATCATTGATAAGGGCAGTAAAATCGTATCTCGTAATCCTCGCAATTGCCAAACGTCTGTTTCTCATTCTCGCAGACCAAGCCATGGGCGGCCTGAAAGGTGGTCAGCAAGTTCGGCATGCTATCGCCAATGCTATATATTTGATTCTGCCCCAACACACGTGCCTGAATGTCCATCGGGTCAGCACAAGGCAAGCCTTCCTCGAATCCAATTTCCCAGTCACCGGCACCGGACGGATTATCACGGTCCAACCATTTGCTCCAGTAAACGGCGATATCTTCAAAGCGCTCACCTGAAGTATGGTTGATAATGGTGTATCTGCCAGGTTGATCAGCCTGGCAGGTAATTGTCCCTTCGCAAATCGATTCGTAGCTCGTACTGGACTGTACCTGGTACCAGCCATCATCAGGCAAGGAGATGACATTGCCACTGACGGTAACGCCATCAGGGTAATTGGAAGCATCTGTACCTGAACCGACATACAGCTCTGCTCGAAGATCAGCATCGTGGTTAATGACGATATAACGCCCCTCTTCAGGGACGGTGCAAGAACTGCCACCACCACAAACATGACTATAGGTAGTGGCATCCAGAACCTGGTGCCAGCCTGCCATGCTCCAGCTGATCGTGTTGTCATTGACAGTCAAGGAACTTGAAAAGCTGCTTTCAGTTGGAGGCGTTTCAGTGCCCGGATCCGTTGGCGAATCCTGACCAACACTGACTTCTACTCGTCGCCCGATACTGTGGTTGATAACGAGGTAGGTGCCGGGTTCCTCAACAACACATTCGGGAACGCCGTTACACACTTCGTGCAATGTCTCAGCGTTCTGAACTTGATACCAGCCACCGACGCTCCAGCTGATAGTCAAATCATCAACAGATATAGTGACTGCGAAATCCTCAAGGCTCAGGTTATCCTCGATAGGATTACCCACTGTAACGTGGCTACCTCTCCTCGAGTCACCGTCGGGGCTGAAACTGCTCACCCAGTAAATGCCCTCTGGCACAGTGCACTCAAGTCCACCCTGGCAGACAATTTCTCCGGTTAGCCGGTTCTCAACCTGGTACCACCAGCCGTCATCCGACCAGGAAATGATGTTGTCGATTACCTGTATCGAAGCGATCGCAGATAGGCTACAAGCCAGAAGAGCCACTCCGCCCAAGGTCCTTGCGATCGATCTTGTGAGCCGGGATCTGCACTGACTATCCAGCGCCAGCACTTTTCTTATCTTTGATATCGTCTTCATCGGAGTTAATGCTACTCGCTAGTTTTAGATATTCTTAAGAAAATATTCCTAATTAATTCAATGATCAACAACAGTATCAGGTAATTTTCCCAATCACATCGTTGCTCAGCAAGTGCCGGCAACTCGGGATGAATGTCATTGATATTCATCATTCTGGTTTTCAGTTATTTCGTAACTCGTAACGTTACGAGTCAAAATCGTAACTCAATCAGGCATTTTTACGCAAAGAAGACTTTGTCTTGGTAAGTTTGAAATGCAGAAAATACACAAATAAAACAATGAATTAAAATACTATCAATCAATTTATTGACAATAGTTACCGGTAACGTAAACTGGGCACAACTTCAATGCGCTCGGAGAACTAATCAATGTCAGTGGCAGCTCCCATCATAAGCATGCGAGGCATTACCAAGCGTTTTGGTGGCTTGGTCGCCTTGCAAGGTGTCGATCTTGACGCCTATTCAGGCGAGGTACTCGCCATCGTCGGTGATAACGGTGCTGGAAAATCAACGCTGATAAAAATACTGACTGGTGTGTACCAGCCCACTGAAGGTCATATTGAATTGCATGGCAAGCCGTTCTCCATGGCAAATCATTCGGATGCCATCAAGAACGGTATCGATGCGGTCTACCAGAATCTTGCCATTGCGGATCATTTAACGCCTGCTCAAAATCTGTTTCTTGGCGCTGAATTGACTCGGTCATTCATGGGTTTGCAAATTCTTGACAATCGTAAAATGCGCGATGAGTCTGTCCGTGTACTGAAGGACAAGCTTGGGGTGCAACTCAAGAACATGGATGTAGCCACAGAAAGTCTATCGGGCGGTCAGCGTCAGGCGGTGGCTATCGCACGTGCGGTACGCCATGATGACTTGCGTGTTCTGGTGATGGATGAGCCTACCGCAGCACTGGGGCCACAGGAAACGGCGAGAACCTTGGCATTGATCAAAGCGGTCAAGGCGCAGGGGATTGCCGTGATTGTGATTTCACACTCTCTGGATGATGTATTCGAGATTTCAGATCGTATTCACGTCATGCGTCGTGGTACGTGTGCAGGAGTTGTGAAGACTGCTAATACTAATAACGAAGAGGTGCTTGGCATGATTGTCGGCGCTCAATCGGTCGCCGGGTGAGGAAATACTGCAATCATGGCAACCAATGAAATGAACTCAGAAACACGCAATAAGCCCATTCTGGAAAAGCTGGAGCCCTATATGGGGTTTCTGGGTCCGATGGCCATGATCGTTCTGATACTCGCCTTTATGGGAGTCATGGAGCCTGCGAGATATTTTCGTCTGTCCAATCTGAATCAGATTCTCCTGGATGCGGCTCTATATATGCCAATGGCCATGGCAATGACGTTTGTCATTACCCAGCGAGGCATAGATCTGTCGATTGGTTCTGTTGCCGCTTTGTCAGCCATTATCATGGCGTTCCTGATCAAGCAGTATGGTTTTCCGGCCTGGACTGCTGCGCTGATTGCTTTGGGCCTGGGAGCTTTGATGGGCCTGTTGAACGGCCTGGTTATCACCAAGCTTCGAGTGCCAGATTTGATCGGCACTCTGGCTATGGATCTTGTCTATCGTGGATTTGCACTGGTGCTTGCCAAGGGACTGGTATTGGCACGCTTTCCGGATCTTATTACAGAAGTGGGTCGAGGTCAGGCATTGCAGTTCTTGCCAACGCCTGTGGTTATAGGACTGATGACTTTGGCCGGTGGGTACTTCCTACTGCGATCAACTCACTTTGGTCGCTATACCGTCTCCATTGGTTCAAACCCGGAAGCATCAGAAATGACCGGCATTGCCGTAGATCGTCATCGTGTATACGCCTATGTATTGATGGGAACGATGGCCGCTTTATCCGGAATATTACTGACCGGCAAGCTCAATGCCATTCAGGCAACCTCGGCGCCTTACTTCAATCTGCATGTCATTGCCGCAGTAGTGGTAGGTGGTACATCCTTGTTTGGAGGTCGTGCCTCAATGATTGGGTCGCTAGCAGGTGTTCTGCTGCTATCGATGATGATCAACGCTCTGGTCACACTGCGAATCGAGTTCTTCTGGCAGTCGGTGGCCTCAGGTGCCGTCATCATTATTTCGGTAGCAACCTATACATGGTTGGGTAAGAAGGATCGGGATGGGGGTGGCAAGGTTGGCTCCGCGCTCAAAAATCCAGACAACGCAAAGTTGATGAAACTGGGCATTGCTATCGCGCTGATGATTCTGGTTTTAAGTGTGATCAGTTTACTGGCGGGTGGCTCTGCCAGCCCAAGTGGGTAACTGGAAAAATCGTGGCAACCGCCACCTTGTAACGGAGGAAGTGTTAGCAATGATGAACAGAAAAACAACCGCGGCGTTGGTCGCAGCTCTTTTGAGCAGCACGTTTGCCATGGCTCAGTCCTTGCCACTCAAGGAACTGCCGGATGATGCGGATAGGGATTTTTGGGTCCCTGAGCAAGTCAATAAGGAAGGCAGTTTGCAGGCACTGCAGGACGCAACAGGTACCGAGGCCATCGCATATACCGGTACTCAGGAGAAGCCGCTGCAAATAGCTCTTATCTATCCATCTGCAGATGTCTCTGATTTCTGGGCGCGTAACTATCTGGCTATGATCAAGCGTCTGGATCAACTGGGAATCAAATATGAGACGCGTGAATTTGCATCTCGGCAGGTAGAGCATTCTCTGCAGGCAACCTATGCCGCTCAAGTGGATCAGGATGCCGATTTGTATGATTTTGTGATATTTGGCCCCTCAGAGCTGGCAACTCAGGCGGACAATATAGACAAACTGGCTGGCAATGAAGATCTGACAACGTTTGTATGGGCATTCCATACACCGCCAAAATACCTGAAAAATCAACCAGCGGGATGGTTTGATTTCTCATCTGCATTCGGCGCACAAAAAATGTGTGACTACATGCTTGAGCGATTAGGTAACGATGTGACCTACGCCATGAATCGAGGTATTCCGGGAATCACAGACAATCAACGTTCGGGAGATTTCAAGGACTGTGTTGCCGAGAAAGGAAACTGGAATGTCGTTTATGAACACTATGGAGAGTATCAGAGTGAAGGTGGTTTCGAAGGCACTCAGCTGATGCTTCAGGCCTACCCTGAGGCCAAGGTGATACACAATGCCAATACAGCCATGGCAATGGGTTCAGTCGAGGCGCAAGTCTCGGTCGGTAAAGAGAAGGAAATATTCTCCACGGGGTGGGGCGGAACCGGCCTGGAGCTGGATGCCATTCGTCGTGGTGAACTGGATGCCACGCCAATGAGGATGGGAGATGATGTTGGCGCTGCAACGGCTGAAGCGATCAAGGCACACCTGGAAGGGCGTCAGGAAGAGTTGCCATTGGTATTCCTGGGGCGAATTTCAATTGCCCATGATCAGATGAGTGCTGAAGAGCTTGATGCCTTGGAAGTCGAGGCATTCAGATTCTCAGGCGTTGATGCTCTGGAAAGATAGTATTGGAGCTGTAGATGTAAACATAAACATCTTATCCATAGTGCAGCGGGGTTTTACCCCGCTGCAAGCTCATACTTGATCCAAGCAGCCAGCCAGTACTGATCGATTCAGTGTGGAAATTTCACAAAGCAACAGGCCATTATTGAGGATAGGCATACACTCGTCGGCTATCAAAAGGTGTTCAGACCCTCTGAACGTTACTCGGATATATACCTAATATGACAGCCAGAAAACTTCTAACAGGATTCCTTGCCGGATTCATTGCAACCTTTGTTTTTCATCAACTGGCCGTTGCTATACTCGCCGCTATCGGCCTCTCTCCGTTTGGTGCCTGGAACTTTTCAGCGACTGCGCCGCTTGGAATTCCAGCCGTTCTTTCTCTGTCGTTCTGGGGTGGAATCTGGGGCATTATCATGATCATGTTGCATCAGCATTTTGGTCAAGGCACACGCTACTGGCTCAGCGCATTTCTGTTTGGTGGCATCGTCACCTCTGTGGTTGCGCTTTTCATTGTCGTTCCCATGAAAGGTGGCCCGCTAGGGGGTGGCTTTGCTCCAGCTCTGCTACTCACTGTTTTCATCATCAACGGTGTCTGGGGCATAGCAGCCGCCTGGTTGTTTCGCGTATTCGGGAAGATGGGTGCTGCCAGCACCGTCTTGTAGAGTGTTGCAACGCATTGCCTGTGAATCCTCGCCATCCCATGAAGGTGAATTAGCCTGAGTGCGATGAATAAATTGCCTGGTGCAGGCTATTCGACTCCTCAATATCAAGTCATGTAAGGATGCGTTGATGGTACTTACACGGCCGGGCATGGTGTCTGGCGCTCCCAGTGATAGGGAGCGCTATGCCGTTGTGAAATACCTCAGGACCAGTCTCGGCAGATATACTTGATATTCATGAAACTCTCCATGCCGCTCCTGCCGCCCTCACGGCCTAGCCCGGATTGCTTCATGCCGCCAAACGGGATAGGTGCACCGGTGATTTTGGTGCGATTGACGGCAACCATTCCGTATTGAAGTGAGCGGCTCAGTCGGTAGATACGGCTGGGTGACTGTGTATGCAGGTAGGCCACCAGACCATACTCGGTGGCATTGGCAATCTCTTCCACTTCCTGTTCGTTGTCAAACGGCGCGATAGCAGCAACGGGGCCGAAGGTCTCCTCATGCATGATTCTGGCGTCGCGTGGCACGTCGATCAGAACCGTTGGCAGATAGAGCAGGGTGCCTTCTTCCTTCAGCTTGCCACCGGTAGCCAGCTGTGCACCGCGAGTCACGGCATCTTGCACCTGTTCGTCCTGCTTGCTGACAGCCCGCGCGTTCATCAACGGGCCCAGATCCGGATCATCCAGACCATAGCCCAACGTCAGAGTCTCGGCCCGTTTCACGAATTTTTCGCAAAACTCCTGGTAAACGGCTCGTTCAACCAGAATACGGTTTGCACCCAGGCAATCCTGCCCCGAGGTGGCGAACTTGGCTTTCACCGCCTCATCGACTGCAACGTCGATGTCGCAGTCCGCAAAGACGATGAAGGGGGCAAGACCGCCAAGCTCCAGTATCAGGTGTTTGACAGTATCGCTGGACTGTCGATACAGCAGGCGACCTACCTCGGTAGAACCTGTGAAAGACAAGGCGCGAACACGACAGTCTTTCACCCACTCACCCACGATGACCGGTGCCTCACCCGGAACTACATTGAACACTCCCGCCGGAAAGCCGGATTGCTCTGCCAGAGCCGCCAGTGCCGTGGCGGAGAAAGGAGTCTCGGCTG
Source organism: Granulosicoccus antarcticus IMCC3135 (assembly GCF_002215215.1). Classification (NCBI taxonomy): domain Bacteria; kingdom Pseudomonadati; phylum Pseudomonadota; class Gammaproteobacteria; order Chromatiales; family Granulosicoccaceae; genus Granulosicoccus; species Granulosicoccus antarcticus. Next base: position 2,218,427 of record NZ_CP018632.1, read on the forward strand.
AAGGGTGGATCACCACAGTGCATCCGGCAGCCAGTGCGGCGGCCGCCTTGCGGGTGATCATTGCACAGGGAAAATTCCAGGGGGTTATGAGCGCAGCGACGCCAACAGGTTCACGCCACAACTCCACTTCCGCGTTAGGCAAATGCGAAGTCACACTCTCAATGTTGGCGCGCTTTGCCTCCTCGGCATAGAAATCAATGAAACTGCAGGCATAGTCGATTTCCCCGCGTGCTTCGGAAATGGGTTTGCCCTGTTCCAGAACCATGATGCGAGCCAGGTCTTCCTTGTTTGCAAGTAGCAGGTCATGCCAGCGGCGCAGGATGTCGCCACGTGTCTGCGGCAAGGCTCGGGACCATTGCGCAAATGCAGCCTGCGCAGCGTTGACAGACGCCATGGATTCAATGACACCGACACTGGCCATTTCCCCAATGGATTCCCCGTTACCCGGATCAGTGACATCCAGTACTTTTCCATCGCTGGAATCACACCATAGCCCGTTGATGTAGGCTTGTGATCTAAACAATGCCGGATTGTCCAATACCTGACTCAGCTTCATACGCCCCTCGCAATTCCAAGTTCTGCTAACAGCCACTAGAGTACAAATAACGGCCACGGGTATGCTTTGGATTGCCTTGCCGGTCTCAGATGATTCTCTTGTATTCCTGTGCCTGTACCGAAGAATCTAAGGTTCAGGCAATTTGGCAGCTGAGCGTGCAATCGGAATGCACCGTTGGCGCAGGAATAAACTGTACCTACTTACGAGTGTCTGCTGCTGTGCATGTTTGTGGTATTTTCGTTGGCAGGGGTTGCGCATGTTCTGGCACCGCATGTGGTTCGCATAGAATGGAGCAAACAGGCTTGGGATGGTAAGCGGCTTGCTGTATGGCGAATATCGGGGAGCGGCAAAAAGCAGCTATGAGTTACAAGATAGATCGTCGAGATGTCCAGATTCTTTCCATTCTTCAAAATGATGCGCGTATTTCAAACGTTGCGTTGGCAGAGAGGGTTAACCTTTCGGCTGCAGCCTGTTGGGAGCGGGTTCGCAAGCTTGAAGCAGGCGGAGTCATTCGAAAGTACCGCAGTGAGGTCGCTCTTGAGCGGATGCCGGGCACGATATCCTTCATGTTGCTCGTGACTCTCAAGTCACATAAAACCAGTGATTTCACGATCTTCGAAAATGATATCCGGCAATCCTCCAACGTGATCAGATGCGTATCCATAGGCGGAGGGTATGACTATATCGTTGAAGTCGTAGTCCGACGTATGGAGGACTACAAGAGATTCATGTCCGAGTTTCTGGAAAAAAACAGTAACGTCAATACCTGCAGTGCACATGTCATAACCAAAAGTGTCAAGGCAGAGAGCGTGGACTTGCAGATGCTGTACGACAATGTTGAGTGAACGGCAGTCAATCCAGCGAAAAGGCGTAGACATCTGACATGTTGAAGCTGGATGGTTGCGATATTCAGATTCTGTCCGTCCTGGCTGCGGAAGGTCGTCTGTCCAATACGGAGTTGGCGAAGCGTATCAATCTGTCGCCATCTCCCTGCTGGCAGCGTGTGAAGCGTCTTGAAGAGTCTGGCGTGATCTCCGGTTACTCGGCCATGGTATGCATGGAAAAACTGCTGGAATCGGTCACGTTTTTCGTCATGGTTAACCTTGAAGACCAGCAGTTGCCAACCGAGACAAGGTTCGAGCAATACAGCCAGGCCAAGCGCGAAATCATCGGATGTTGGTCCATTGGCGGTAACGTCGATTACATGCTGCAGATTGTCTCTCCTGGTATAGAAGCCTATCAGGCCATCATGGATGAGATGCTGGCTGCGCAATTGAAGATGGACAGCTACTTCTCCTATCTGGTGCATTCCGAAGTGAAGGCCGCCCGGAGCGCTCAAACGTCCGCTGTGATGCTTGACTGGCTTGACCAGAACAGAGGGGCATGACATCTTATGTGCCAGTCAGCCAAGCCATAGCTCCTCAGAGATAATCCTGTGACCACCTTGATCCCGCTCGTCCATCAGATGCATGCAGAAGAAGCAAGCGAGTGGCTGGCAACGCTGCAGAGGCTATTGCCTCGCTACGATATCCGGCTGTTCGACGAACTGGGTGAGCAGGAACGATCACAGTGCAGGATTGCCATCGTGGCGAATCCCGACCCGCATCAGTTAGTGCAAATGCCAGCATTGATCTGGGTGCACTCTCTCTGGGCTGGTGTGGAACGAATGGTCGCCGAGTTGGCGGACGTGCCGGTGGATATCGTGCGCCTGGTTGACCCTTGTCTGACGCAGACCATGTCAGAAGCCGTGCTGGCCTGGGTCTTGTATCTGCATCGTGACATGCCCCTCTATCGTAGACAGCAGGCGGCTTCGTTGTGGCAACAAAAGCCCTATGTGGCTGCTGGTGAGCGGCATGTCACTGTGCTGGGACTAGGAGAGCTTGGCGGGGCCAGCGCACAGCGTCTGCAGCAGAATTCCTTCATGACATCTGGCTGGAGTCGTTCCCTGAAATCATTGGATGGAGTTCAATGCCATACGGGCAGGCAGGGACTTGAGGAGCTGTTCGAACAATCGGATATCATTGTCAACCTGCTACCTTTGACTCCAGACACGCAAGCTCTTCTGGACAGAAAACTGTTCAAGAAGATGAAGGCGAGTGCTTGCCTGATCAATTTTGGTCGTGGAGCAACGATCGTTGAAGAGGATCTGGTTGCAGCCTTGAATGACAAGCAGTTTGCGCACGCTGTGCTGGATGTCTTCGAACAAGAGCCCGTCAGTGCCAGTTCAGCACTTTGGAGCCATCCGCGAATTACGCTGCTACCGCATATATCTGCACAGACCACGATTGAATCGGCAAGCCGGATCATCGCCGATAATATTGTCAACTACCTTGATCATGCAGTCATGCCGGAAGTGGTGGACAAGTCTCGTCGCTATTGATCATCTCCTAGATCATCGGCAATTCGAACCCGATTTTCACGCAGTCCATAACCACCATGGTCTTGAAGCTCTTTATGTTGTGGTTGTTCCAGAAATAGGTCTGAGTGAATGCTTCGTAGTCGCTCAGTGTCTTGGAAGCCACGAGCAAGATGAAGTCGGCATCCCCCGTGGTATAGAACCCCTGCATGATCCTCGGGTTGTTCTTGATCTCCATCCTGAAGCTTTGCATGATGTCTTGCTGGTCGCGCTCCAGATTAACCGACACCAACGTAAAGATCTCATAACCCAGCTTCTTCGGATCAACGATTGAAACATCCTTGCTTATCGTGCCATTGCGCCTGAGCTTGTTCAAACGTCGCTTTGCTGAGGTCGCTGTCAAACCGACTTGCATGGCCATGTTCTCGGTGCTGATGAGCGCATTTTTCTGAACAATGCTTAGTAGTTGACGATCTATATCATCAATACTGTTTTCGTTGGTTTCGGATTCCATGTTGCAGAATATAGTCGTTTGCACAAGTTTTAGCGCCGAATTGTTGCATGTTAGCTGAGTAAAATGAAGTGGCAATTCTCGGGTAGCAACTGAGAAATATTTGAAATTCGACGTCCACTCATTGGAGGATCTATTCATGAAACTGCAGAAATCCGCTCTCTACGGAGCAATATCAACGGGGTTGGCAGGCGTATTCATCTTTTCCTCACCGGTGCAGGCCGATGAGTGGCGGTACGTCATGGAAGAGGGTTTGACAGATCCTCAAGGCCTGTACGCGACAAAGTTCAAGGAAGAGATTGAAGAGAATTCGGAACACACCATCGAGATCTACCCTGTCGGGACTCTGGGTGAATCCGCTGATGCCATGGAGCAGGCTCAGGCCGGCCTGGTTCAGTTCATCGATCAGTCTCCCGGTTTCACGGGTGCCCTGATTCCCGAGGCAGAAGCGTTTCTGGTGCCTTATCTGCAGCCGACTGATCCGCAAGCGGTACGAACGTTTTTCAAGGAAGGCAAGGCGGTCAAGGAAATGTTCCACGAGATCTATCGCGAACATGGTCTTGAACTCCTGTCGATCTTCCCTGAAGGCCAGCAGGTGGTGACAACCATGAAGGAGTTTCGTACGCCTGCAGATTTGGATGGCGTGAAAATCCGCACCATGTCGTCACCGCTGCTGCTGGAGACATACAAGGCTTTCGGTGCGTCTCCCATTGCATTGCCCTGGGGAGAACTGATTGGTGCGCTGAAAACCAATATGGTGGATGGGCAGGAAAATCCTGCTATCTGGATCGAGGCCTATGGGCTGGATGAGCTGACCAAAGTCATGACCTATACCGGGCATGCTCAGTACACCACGGCGGTTATGGCCAATTCGGATTTTTATGACGAGCTGAGTGATGAAGACAAGCAGCTGATTCAGGATGCAACTAGTGCTGCGCACGACTATATCCTCGACGAAGCCGTGAAGATGGACGAAATCGGTCTGTCCAAGATCCGGGAGTCCAATCCTGAATACACGATTATCGAATTGTCTGAGGAAGAACGTGCAGTCTTCAAGGAACGTGCTGTCGCTGTAGAAGAGGCGTTTATCGACAGAGCCGGTGATCGCGGTGCGGCAATCATCGAACAGATGAAAGCTGATATTGCTGCTGCCATGTAGCCAATGAAAGCCCATCGGCAGTGATGGGCTTTTTGTCCTCCAACAGGAATGCTTCCATGAGTAATAAAGACGATCAGGGCAGTACCAGTTCGCCAGCTGGCCGATTTCTGGATGCTATCGACAGGGTGATTGCCAGATTGGAAGAAATCATCATGGCCGTTGGTATCATTCTGATGGCAGTGAATACCATTGCCAATGTAATAGCCCGATTCCTGTTCAATCACTCCATCATCTTTGCCGAAGAGCTGAACAGTACGTTCATTCTGCTGGTGACGTTCGCGGGTATCGGCTATGCCGCCAGACACGGGCGGCATATCAGAATGTCTGCCATCTACGATCAATTGCCGGACAAGGCCAGAAAGTGGCTGATGACAGTGATCGTTGGCGTCACCGCATTTTTCATGCTGTTTCTGGCCTGGTTCTCGGTTCGATACGTATTCGACGTCTATTCCAAGGGGCGGATCATGCCAGCACTGGGAGTGCCTGTTTACATCATCTATCTGTGGGTGCCTATCGGACTATTCGTCACCGGTGTTCAATATGCGTTGACCACTGTCAAGAATATTCGGGAAAAGGACATCTATCTGTCCACTGACCTTAAAGAGCATGAGGCACAGGAAATGGAGGTTTAATCATGGCACTTACAATGTTTCTGGTGATGGTAGTCCTGTTGTTATTGGGCTTTCCAATGATGATCCCACTGATAGCGGGAGCATTGGTTGGGGTCATGGTCATGTTTGGCGATATCAGCAAAGCCGAATTCATGATCCAGCAGATGCTTGGCGGTATCCGGCCTGCATCGCTGATAGCGGTGCCAATGTTCATGCTGGCAGCTGACATCATGACTCGTGGTCACTCTGCAGACAGGCTCATCGACATGGTCATGGTTTTTGTGCGCCATATCAAAGGCGGTCTGGCGGTGAGTACTTCTGCAGCCTGTGCATTGTTTGGCGCAGTCTCGGGTTCCACGCAGGCCACTGTGGTTGCCGTTGGAGGACCGTTACGGCCTCGCATGCTCAAAGGTGGCTACAAGGATTCCTTTGTTCTTGCACTGATCGTGAACTCCAGTGATATCGCCTTCCTGATTCCTCCCAGCATTGGCATGATCATCTATGGCGTGGTGTCAAAGTCATCGATTCCCGAGCTGTTTGTTGCTGGCATCGGGCCCGGGCTGCTCATTCTGGTTCTTTTCTCCATCTACAGCATGATCTACGCGACGATGAACGGTGTTCCGACCGAGCCTGCAGCCAGTTGGCGCGAGCGTGCTACTGCGGTCAAGCGTGCACTCTGGCCACTCGGTTTCCCACTCATCATCATTGGTGGAATATTCGGCGGATTGTTCAGTCCGACTGAAGCGGCTGCCGTCAGTGTTCTGTACGCGCTGTTCCTGGAAGCCGTCATATTCCGATCAATCACCATCCGTGATTTCTATTCCATCGCAAAATCAACCGGTATGGTAACCGCAGTGGTTTTCATTCTTGTCGGCGCCGGTGCGGCGTTTGCCTGGATTCTCTCGTTCGCACAGATCCCCCAGCAGCTTCTGGGCGCAATCGGGATCACCGAGATGAGCGCTACCGGAGTGCTGTTCGTCATTTCAGCCTCGTTTTTCATCGGTTGCATGTTCGTCGATCCCATTGTCGTCATCCTGATTCTGGTACCTATCTTCGCACCAGTCATCAAGAGCACGGGGCTGGATCCAATATTGGTGGGTACCTTGATTACACTACAGGCGGCAATTGGTTCCGCTACACCACCGTTCGGCTGCGACATATTTACCGCAGTTGCAGTATTCAAACAACCCTATGTCAAGGTCATCAAAGGTACGCCACCGTTCATCTTCATACTGCTGAGCGTGTCGATACTGATGATCTACTTTCCGCAGATAGCGTTGTTCTTGCGCGATATTGCTTTCGACAAATAGGGGATACGAACATGTTTGAACGAATAGTGGTTGGCGTGGATGGTTCCGAAGGCGGGCTGGAGGCGCTCAAGCTGGCCATTGGCTTGCAGAAAATCCACGATTCCGAGTTGTTGCTGCTGTCGGTCTATCTTGAGCACACCATGTGGGAGGCGTCTGTGTCGTATGTCAACACAGAGCTGACCGGCTCTACTCATTCAGCCTTGCAGGAATACGCACGGGAGGTAGCCCGGCAATGCAAAGAGTTCGCACAGGCGCAGGGCGTGGAGAAGGTCCGCTCATTTTACATGGGTGGGGGGCCCGCCCGTACCATCGTGAAGTTTTGTGAAGACCATGACGCCCAGCTTATCGTTTTGGGCAGTCGCGGTATCAGTGCTTCCGAGCGATACATGTTGGGTAGTGTTTCACACAAGGTGACCAATACATCGACTAGACCTGTCCTGATTGTTTAACAGACGGGCCTGAGAGGGCTTTCCTGGCAGGTTTCCAATTCGCGTTTTCATGTCTCATTGAGATTAACCATGCATACCCTGATACCCATTGCCTTGTCTCATCAGCCTGTCGGTTTTGTGAGTCAAGATGCCTGGACTCGAATGGGTCTGATCGTGCTCGCTACGGATCTGACCAGTGAGCGCGACTACGCGCGTCTGTTTCCGCACGACACGGCTTCGGTATATACGACCAGGGTCGCGTTTGAAAATCCGACCACGCCAGAGAACCTGCGTCTCATGGAACCAAGACTGGCCGCCGCCGCTGAACTCCTGTTGCCGGAAGAGCCGCTTGCGGCCATCTGTTTTAGCTGTACCGCTGCCTCGGTTGTGATCGGTGATGATGCCGTGACCGAGGCTATCCAGCGATCTCGCCCCGGGGTTCCGGTGGTGACACCCGCGGGCGCCGCAGTGAAAGCCCTGCGTGCACTGAATGTCAGCAAGGTGGCGATTCTTACCCCCTATCTGATCGAAACGAGCCAATCCATGGCTGACTATTTTTCTCGTAACAAATTCGGGATATCCGACTTCGAATGCCTGGGACTGGAAGATGATCGTGAGATGGCGCGGGTTGATCACCACAGCATCGTGGAGGCAGCCTGCCGCCTGGATGGTCCTGATAATGAGGCAATTTTCATATCCTGCACGGGCTTGCCAGCCTTGTCCACGATCAGTGAAATTGAAGCGCGCACCGGAAAACCGGTGGTGACATCCAATCAGGCGAGTGCCTGGGTGATGATGCGTCTGGCAGGTCTGTCTCATCGACCGACCGGATATGGCCGTCTGTTTTCCCACGATCTCTCCGAGGGGGGCGTCATGAAATCACGCACGTCCACCAACAATACAAGTTCCTCTCTGTCATGAAAAATCCTATATCTACTCAGGACAGTTTTTCTGCTCAGCGCCGCATTGCCAGCTATGTTCGGGAAACTCCGGTGGTTCAATCCGACACATTGAGTAAGCTGCTGGGTGCCGACGTCCGGCTCAAGCTTGAACATACGCAAATAACGGGTAGTTTCAAATTGCGAGGTGCAAGCAATGCCGTCCTGTCACTCACGGACTCGCAGAAGCAGGCCGGAGTTGTAGGCGTCTCTACCGGCAATCATGGTCGTGCTCTTGCGTATGCAGCGGCACAGGCCAATGTCCGCTGTGTGATCTGCATGTCGGAGCTTGTGCCGCAGAACAAAGTAGAGGCGATCAAGGCTCTGGGGGCAGACGTTCGAATCTCGGGTCGCTCTCAGGATGATGCCCAGATCATTGTGGATCAACTGGTCAGCGAGGGCATGACCATGCTGCCGCCGTTTGATCACCGTGACATCATCGCGGGTCAGAGTACAGTTGCGCTGGAGATGCTGCGGCAGGCGCCTGATCTGGACACGGTGGTTGTACCGCTATCGGGCGGTGGTTTGATAGCGGGCGTGGCCATGGTCATGAAAAGCATCAATCCTGCCATCCGGGTTGTCGGCGTGTCCATGGAGCGCGGTGCGGCCATGTACGAATGTCAGCGTGCCGGCAAGCCCATCGCTGTTGAAGAGCTGCCTACTCTGGCTGACTCGTTGGGTGGAGGGATCGGGCTGCACAATGAGTACACATTCAACATGACGCGTGATCTTGTTGATGAGATTGTTCTGGTTTCTGAAGCGCAGATTGCCGAGGGCATTCGCCATGCCTATTGGCAGGAACGCCAGATACTTGAAGGCTCCGGTTGCATTGGCATAGCGGCATTGCTGGCAGGCAAGATCATCAACCCCGGGCGCTGTGTGCTGTTGTTGAGCGGACAGAACATAGACATGCAGTTGCACAAGCGCCTGATCGATGGTGAGGATGTGGATGTGTCTGCGCAATCCACAGACGCAGGGAGCCTTCATGCCTGATATGAAAATACTGACAGAACAACAACTGCGCACCGCCCTCCCATTTGACGATGACGCAGTGAATTGCATCGAAGAGGCCTTCCGGCTGTTAGCCACCCGGGAAGTGGTCATGCCACCGATCCTGAGTTTTCATGTGCCAGAGCACAATGGTGAAGTGGACGTCAAGACCGCTTATGTGCCCGGCATAGACAGCTTTGCCATCAAGATGAGCCCCGGTTTCTTCGACAACCCCAAGCTGGGTCTGCCCAGCTTGAACGGGCTGATGGTGTTGTTCGATGCGCGTACAGGTCTCGTCAACGCGATCCTGCTGGACAACGGTTATCTGACAGATGTACGAACGGCCGCTGCCGGCGCCGTTGCGGCCAGACAGCTGTCACGGGCAGACAGTACCGTGGCAGGCATTCTGGGCAGTGGTGCCCAGGCCCGGTTGCAGCTGGAAGCGTTGACACGAGTGCGTCATATAAAGAGCGCGCTAATCTGGGGGCGCGATCCGGAGAAGGCTGAAGCCTGTGCACATGATTGCCGTGCCAGACTGGGCATCGAGGTGTCAACGGGCAGCATCGATGAGGTCATGGAAAAAGCCGATATTGTGGTTTCAACTACGCCTTCCAGAACGCCGCTGATTTCAGCATCCATGCTGCGCCCAGGACAACATGTCACTGCCATGGGGTCGGATGCAAACTACAAAACGGAGCTTGAAACCGATGTCATTCCGGCAGCAACGCTGTTTGTCTGTGATCGTCTTGAGCAATCCATCCTGCAAGGCGAGTTGCGGCCCGCGCTTGCAGCAGGAAGCATCCCTGAACCTGCAAGCTATGCAGAGTTGGGAGAAATCGTTGCTGGTCTGAAGCCCGGTAGAGAATCACCGCATGACATTACAGTCTGTGATCTGACGGGAACAGGCGTGCAGGACACTGCAATAGCAACACTGGCATGGGATCGCGCAAGCAAGACAGATGCTGGCGTGATTATTCATAATTGATGACTAACGGGGCAAGAACGATGGTAGTACCCAAACTCAATTTTACACTGAACGAATATCAGAGCCGTATTGCGAAGACTCGTGCAGAGATGGTCGCTCGCGAGCTGGATCTTTTGATCGTGACAGATCCTTCGAACATGAACTGGCTGACCGGCTATGACGGTTGGTCCTTCTATGTGCATCAGGGCGTTGTGCTTGGCATGGATGGCGATCCTGTCTGGTTTGGTCGTGGCCAGGATGCCAATGGCGCGTTACGCACCTGTTTCATGGACCCTGCCAATATCATTGGCTACCCGGATCACTACGTACAATCGACAGAGCGGCATCCCATGGACTACCTGTCAGCCCGGCTGACTGACAAGGGTCTGGCCAAGGGGCGCATTGGCGTGGAGATGGATAACTACTGGTTTACGGCAGCCGCATTTGCTTCCTTGAGCAAGCATCTGCCCAACGCGCAGTTGCTGGATGCGACAGCACTGGTCAATTGGCAGCGTGCCATCAAGTCGGACGCGGAGATTGGCTATATGCGTCAGGCTGGCAAGATCGTAGAGAAGATGCATCAGAGAATTTTCGACAAGATCGAACCGGGTATTCGCAAGTGTGATCTGGTAGCTGATATTTATGATGCGGCACTGCGCTTCGATGAAAAGGCGGGGTATGGCGGGGACTATCCGGCCATCGTTCCCCTGCTACCATCGGGGACGGATGCCAGCGCACCTCATCTGACCTGGGACGACTTGCCCATGCAAACCGGGCAGGGCACGTTCTTCGAAATCGCAGGCGTGGTGCATCGATACCATTGCCCACTGTCTCGAACCGTGTTTCTGGGCAAACCTACCAGCACATTTCTCGATGCTGAAAAGGCGGTGCTGGAAGGCATGGAAGCCGGTCTTGAGAAGGCACGTGTCGGCAATGCTTGTGAAGACATAGCGCTGGCATTCTTCAGTGTGCTCAAGAAGCATGGCATAGAAAAAGACAATCGCACCGGTTACCCCATCGGGCTTTCGTATCCGCCTGACTGGGGGGAGCGAACCATGTCTTTGCGTCCTGGAGACAAGACTGTGCTCCAGGAAAACATGACGTTCCATTTCATGACGGGGTTATGGATGGAGGACTGGGGGTTCGAAATAACCGAGAGTATCCGCATCGGATCCAATGGGCCTGAATGTCTTTCCGATGTTCCACGCAAGATGTTTGTGAAAGACTGATCATGACTACAAACCCGATAAGTCCGACCATCGCCCTGGATCAGGATGGCAAGCACCACGGATTTCTGAAACTGCCTTACAGCCGGGATGATAGTGCCTGGGGGGCCATTATGATGCCCATAACGGTCATACAGAATGGCGAGGGTCCGACCGCACTGCTTACTGGTGGCAATCATGGGGATGAATACGAAGGTCCGGTGGCGCTGCAGGATCTGGCATTGACGCTCGAGCCTGCGCAAGTTTCCGGGCGCATCATCATCCTGCCTGCACTGAACTATCCGGCCTTTCGTGCTGGTACGCGTACATCACCGATTGACAAAGGCAACATGAACCGATCGTTTCCGGGGCGGCCAGGTGGTACAGCGACACAAAAGATCGCGGATTATGTGCAACAGTGTCTGTTGCCACTGGCCGAGTTCGTTCTGGATTTTCATTCGGGCGGCAAGACGCTGGATTTCGTACCGTTTGCTGCCGCTCACATTCAAGATGATAAACGCAACGAGAACGCGTGTTTCGAGGCCATGAAAGCCTTCAACGCGCCTTTTTCCGTACAACTGCTGGAAATAGACAATGTAGGCATGTATGACACTGCCGCCGAGGAAATGGGTAAGGTGTTTGTATCGACCGAACTAGGCGGTGGTGGCAGCTCCTCGGCCAGATCCAACGCCATTGCCAAGAAAGGCGCACGCAATTTCCTGATTCATGCCGGTATCATCAAAGGTGAGATGGAAGTCGCTGCAACGGTCAATCTGGACATGCCGGACGGCGACTGTTTCACGTTCTGTGATCGGGATGGCATGCACGAGCCCATGGTCGATATGGGGCAGAGAGTGAAAAAAGGGGATGTGGTGGCAAGAGTCTGGCCACTGGATCGCACCGGAGTAGCCCCTACGGAGTATCACGCCAACCGAAGCGGTCTGCTGATCAGCAGGCATTTCCCGGGTCTGATTCAGTCGGGGGACTGTATTGCAGTTGTGGCAGTAGAAGTGGATTGACAGCCTTGTCACAGGCTCGCATCAGAAAAGATTGCAGAACCTGATATTTCCGGCTGGGTATATTGAATAGCCCGATTTATCAATCAGAAAATAGCAGTAAACCTATCATTGATTTTCAACATGCTGAAATTTCGGCATTATTCAGGACATGACATGAGCACAAACGATTTTCTCGCCGAATGGGACCGAGACAATTTCTTTCACCCATCCACACATCTGGCGCAGCACGCTCGCGGGGAAACCCCCACCAAAGTTATCAAGACTGCATCGGGTGTCTACATCGAGGATCGGGATGGCAATCGCCTGCTCGATGCCTTCGCAGGCTTGTATTGTGTCAATGCAGGCTACGGTCGAAAGGAAATTACTGATGCCATTGCCCAGCAGGCAGGCGAACTGGCCTACTATCATTCGTATGTTGGTCACGGCACCGAAGCCTCCATCACACTGGCCAAAATGATTCTGGACAGAGCTCCTGCGAATATGTCCAAGGTGTATTTCGGGCTGGGTGGGTCTGATGCCAATGAAACCAACGTCAAGCTGATCTGGTATTACAACAACATACTCGGACGTCCTACCAAGAAAAAGATCATCAGTCGATGGCGTGGATATCACGGCTCGGGTCTGGTAACCGGTTCCCTGACCGGTCTGGAATTGTTCCACAAGAAATTTGACTTGCCAGTTGAGCAGGTCATTCATACGGAAGCTCCGTACTACTTTCGTCGTGAAAACCTTGATCAGAGTGAATCAGAATTTGTAGCTCATTGCGTAGCAGAGCTGGAATCCTTGATCGAGCGGGAAGGGGCAGACAACATCGCCGCCTTCATCGGCGAGCCGGTATTGGGCACTGGCGGCATTGTCCCCCCACCCGAGGGTTATTGGGCTGCCATTCAGGCGGTTCTGAAAAAACACGATATCCTTCTGATTGCTGATGAAGTGGTGACAGGTTTTGGTCGACTCGGCACCATGTTCGGCAGCGAACACTACGGCTTCGAAGCTGATATCATTACGATCGCAAAGGGCCTGACATCCGCCTATGCGCCGTTATCGGGTTCCATCGTTTCTGACAAGGTCTGGAAAGTCCTGGAGCAGGGTACCGATGAAAACGGCCCCATCGGTCATGGCTGGACTTATTCGGCTCACCCGATCTGTGCCGCAGCCGGTGTGGCCAATCTGAAACTGATTGATGATCTGAACCTGATTGCCAACGCCGGTAGCGTGGGTGCTTACCTGAATCAGTCCATGAAATCGGCGCTGGCGGATCATCCGCAGGTGGGTGATATTCGCGGTGAGGGCATGCTGTGCGCCGTTGAATTCGTCAAGGATCGTGATAGCCGGACCTTCTACGATGCGGCGGACAAGATAGGTCCACAGGTGAGCGCGGCCTTGTTGTCACAGGACAAGGTGATTGCCCGGGCCATGCCACAGGGCGATATCATCGGCTTTGCTCCGCCGTTCTGTCTGAGTGAACAGGAAGCAGATAAGGTTGTTGCAGCGACTGTGCGTGCGGTAAAGACCGTACTGGGGTAAGTGGTCAGCGCGGTTTCAACAAAGGCAGTCAGTTTATGATCCGCCCGTTGAAACCGCACTGGTGTTCATGAATCCAGTCTGCATACGTCAGTAGAACGGGTTTCCAGGCCAAGCCTTTCTCGGTAAGCTCGTAGGCGTAGCGGCGAGAGGCGGCTTCCGAGTCTATCCGCTTTATCACGCCGTGCCGGGTCAGCAGTGATTTTGGACTTCGCTTTATAGCTCTTCGATCTTGTCGTCCCAGGCGATTCCCGACCCAACGCCCTGCAACCGCTCGGAGTAAATGGGTCGTCAGTGTCCTGACATGAAGGCGTCACTGATATTTGAAGCCGAGGAAATACGAGCGATCTATGCCATGAATCGAAAGCAAGTGCCGAAAGATACAGTGCCGACGATAAACGGAGTCGTTCGGTTAGTTGCCATGGCGGAAGGCTTTAACGGGCGCAAGAGTGACGGAGAGTCTGGTGCAAAACGTTGTGGCGTGGCCTCGAGAAAATAATGAGCTTCGCTGACGGGCTGCGTTATGCAGGTGCCAACCCTGAGAGGGGATGACTTAGGGGTCGTGAAATAATTACCTAGACATTTCGGTTGGTCCTGCGCCTGCCCGGCAAGGCGTGAGGAGGGCGAATAGCCTGCTATTCAACCGACAAACAACGCAGAAGGGCAGGATGCAGGGGCGGCTGAAATGTATAAGTAATTATTTCACGACCCCTTATGTATTACGAGGTGATCTGAACATTAGCAGGCTAGGCATGCGGTGGATGCGATTTGAATCAGTCATATTCAAGTTTGAAATGAAGCCGGTATTCAGGTAACGATTACCTGCTCTAGCCAAGTCAAACTGTCTGCAATCACTAAGTGCGGTTTGCCGCGACCAGCCTTATTAAAAGACGATCAAGTTGATTGGCAAAATTACGCCGATCTGTCTGGTTGAGGGCGGGTGGTCCACCAGTTTCAACGCCACTGCCGCGCAAAGTGTCCATGAAGTCGCGCATGTTCAAACGTTCTCGAATGTTGTCGGCTGTGTACAACTCTCCCCTGGGGTTGATCACCGCACAGCCTTTTTCCACCAGTTCTGCGGCCAGTGGAATGTCCGCTGTGATGACAAGATCACCTGAATTAGCGTGTTGCACGATGTAGTTGTCGGCCACATCGAATCCACTACCGACCTGGACAGTTTTAATGAACAGAGATTTTGGCGCCGGTATTGGCTGATTTGCGACCAGTGTGACCGTCAATTCCAGCCGCTTCGCGGCCCGAAATAGAATGTCCTTGACCACGCGCGGGCAGGCGTCGGCATCTACCCAGATTTTATTGTCAGACATGATGTTTCCGTTTGGCTGGTCGACGGGAATATTCGTTGATGATATAGGAGGCGAACACGATAGGCTGGATGCGTAGCATTATCCTATTCGTTGAGCTGCAAGTTGTCCGTCAATAAGTGGAAGCGCTTATAACGCGACACCTTTTGGAACATGGCTGGTAACTCTTCACCATCAAATTCAACAGATACTTCAATGTCATCAGCTGTCATTTTCTGGCGCAGATCTTCAATGCTCGGAACCATATCATCAGGGGCGTATGGCGCAAGAATCAGTGAAACTGCATCAGGGAGTTCAACGCCGATTTTTCCTATCCAACCTGGATTCCAGTTACCGCCGACGAAATCATTGGCTGCATCGAACCCGTGCGACCTGCATTCAATATTGTGGGGGTGGGCCGCCCAGTTATTGATCGGGGGGCTAGTTGTTTGATTGAGTGGGCTGACGGTGCTTGGCAGAGGCGTCATCCACCATACTGTTCAAATCATCCGGAAATAGGTTTCCCGTCTGGCCAAAAGCCAGTCCTATCGCTGCACGCTCGGATAGTCTGTCTCGTGGTCGGAACGGGCAATTTCCACCAGCAGGATTGCACTGACACGCTCTATATCCAGAGCAGAGACGACCTCGGCAGCATGGGGTTCCCACGCTGCTGAGATCTTGTTTCGTCTCCAGCCCTAAGCAGGGTATCAGTGGGTATGACGGCGCCGTTCGCCTTCTAGTTGACGTCGGGTCGCGGCGTTTAGTTCAAGCGATTCAGCGCCTGAATTTTTCAAGGCAGCAATCGTCGTAACGCCATCTCGGTTGCTACACCAGTCAAGTCCAACGGTCATGGGAACAGCCTCCCCCAGTTCGTTGGCAAAGAAACCGTCTATCAATGTATTTGGTCCATAGATACTTTCCGCTACCCAGCGTGCACGCGCCGCAACCAAAGTATCTGCCAGTCGATTCTTCACACCCCATCCGACAAGCAATTCGTCGCAACGATATTGCGATTCGTCCACGGGTTTGTTAACAAACGCTGAATAATAGTCGATATTGAATTCACGTTTCATCATGCCTGCTGTAAATAAAGTCGCAAAATCTTCGCGCAGAGTGTTATATCCGTAGAACTCAGCAGCCCCATCATTCGCCATCTCAGAGCCAACGAAAGTAGGTGTGAAACCTTGCTGCTCTTCCGTGGCTATCTCGCCTTGGAAACTAACCTGCCCCAAGTCGTAAAGCGTCTGAGAATACAATGGCAAATCCAGATTAAGCCGAGGCGACAGGAAGAGCTGACTGTTATTGTCGAGCGCCCTTGCTGGCACAAGACTGCTATCAAGTGTAGCGATGCTTTCAGTTGGCAGGTAATCAACCGCATGCGATAGCTCGTGATACAGGAGCCTGTAAACCGGTATCTCTATGTCTTTGAGAGTGCGCTCTTCTCTATCGCTCAGATCGAAAAATTGAATGGCGGGAGCATCCCCTATGCGCATGGAAACAAATTCCCAGAACTGCAGATCCTTGTCAAATTCGCTGCGATAGTCGTCGGCTATGGAGACATTCGCCTTTTCTTCCAGACTCAACCAGAGCGTCGCCGGGTCCAACTGAATTCCGCCGGTGCCGGCCCAGTAGTGAGATGGCCGCACGGTACTGCCAATAACTATTGAAGTCAGTGACCCAAAAAGCGGAATCATGCTATCGGGGGCATCCTCCAGCAATGTTTCAAAACGCTCCCCCATCCAGTCGTGAGTGACCAGGAGGCGGTTCATGATGTCCTCCTTCGTAAAATCAGGCGTTGCCTGAGCAATGAACGGCAGTGCTTCCAGCGTACACGCCTCATCAGCAGTTTCGACCAGTGCACATTCCTTGATCAGTGAGGCGTATGGACTGTCTGTGCGGTAAACAGCAAGTTCATCGACATCCCGGATATCGTTCCTCGCCAATACGTCTGGGTCATCATTTTGTGGTTCGGGTGTATCACCACCTGAGCCGCCGCAACCCGTTAAAATCGCCGCGATAAGTAATACCCACATCCTTGTCTTTATCATCATTACTGCCTTTCAGGTTTGAACTTCGAGGCTGAACCTTACTTCAATTTAATCTCCTTGCCTTGATTCAATGCACGGCCGTTGGCCGTGTTGTTGCTGACGAGGCGTACTGAGCAAAGGTTACACATTAACATTCAAGTGTTTTCTTGCCGACAATGGTGCCATACAGAAGTCGTCGACACTCAGGGCAGAGACGGAATGGTTAGGGATTGTGAAATAATTAAGTATCAATTTTCAGTTGGTCCTGCGCCTGTCCGGCAAGGCGTGAGAAGGGCGAATAGCTGGCTATTCAACCGCCGAACAACGCAGCAGGGCAGGATGCAGGGACGACTGAAAATGATAGTTAATTGTTTCACGATCCCTTAGTCCCACTGTGTTAAATTATTTTACGATGGTGCCGGTCGATTTGCACAGCAGGGACAGCGAACCAATGTTGCTGCAATGGCTTGCGCAATATACCAACGCAGTGTGCTGATCGAATCATCGACATGACGTTGTGCTCGCTGGGGAACCGCGTGGGATGTAATCGTCGGGTAGGGCAGATTCTTTGCGTGGTTGGGTACTTTTTTTTTCCTCTCCCGGGTGCGTCAAACGCTCGGCAACCAAAAATGCGTAGGCCGCTATGCACAAGCTGGCATGGTGATGAAAACCACGCCAGTTACGTCCTTCATAGTGATTCAAACCCAGCTCGTCCTTGAGCTCCTGATAGTCTCTCTCAACTTGATAACGCATCTTGATGTTATAGACCAGTTCCTTGATTGGCGTGGATGCTGGAAGCGTGCCTAGCGAGTACTTGGTCGGTGCCTCCTCACCCTCTGGCCATTCCACCAAGAGCCATTGTGTGGCTCTGAGGGTGCTTGTCAGATGATCCCTGTGGGCTGCTCGCACGCGTAACGCGATAAACCAGGAGCTCAACGTCTCATTGGTCCCCTCACGCCATTCCACGAATTGCCAATCCTGCTCGCTTACCGCCAATGCCACCTCTTCACAGCTTTGTGGTTCGTGACCTTCGGCAAAGCGATGTCGGGTTGGCGTCCTGCCTCGAGTGCCTGGTTCCTTGGACTTCGGTGGCAAGGGTTTTACACCAGGTGCCCAGATGCTGGTACTGGGATTGACGCCCACCATATACTTCAAACCCAATGCATCAAGCCCTTCGCGAAACGCCGTGTTGTTGCCATAGGCAGCATCGGCAAGCACCACGCCGGGTGTCACATCACGCTCAAGGGCCGCTTGTATTTGCTGCAAGGCGATCTCGGGCTTGGTCGCAAACTCTATCTCCTCGGGTATGCCTACTGTGTCCCGACGTTCGCTATCCTCACACCACAGCTCTGGCAGGTAGAGTCGATAATCCACTGGCAAACTCGCCTTTTGTGTGGCGATGGATAAGCTCACTGCCACCTGACAGTTGGCCTTTTTACCCAATTGCCCGCAGTATTGGCGAGCCACTCCGGCAGAGTGTTTACCCTTCTTTGGGATACCCGTATCGTCCACGATCCAGTACAGGGCTTCACCCGCGCCCATTCTTGCCACCACCCATGACCAGCACTTATTCAGTATTTTTCGATCAGACCAATTGGAATCGGCAACGAAGTGATGTAGCCCTTGATGCTGTGATCGCACGTTGTACGGATCCACGGCTGCCGCCATGGGCTCAACGCTCTTTCGATCAAGCGTCAGCATCAATGCTGAGCAATAGTTGATCAGGTGCGGATGTCGAGTGGCATGACCCAGCCCTTCGCAGAGGTATTTCAAGTACTCGTTCAATTTATCCACAGAAACCATGATCGCCTCAATTAAGTTTTGACACATGGTTTTATATAGACTATAAATTTAACACAGTGGGATTAGGTATCGAACCTTCGTAAAGCTGGCCGCGAGTCAGTAATGATTATGCGTTGCCAGAAGCTCTATTTCGCACGACAAAATATCGACCCGATTCCCCTCACGAGGGATTCGATAGCTTGGAGCACGCGAGGCAATGCGTGCGCTCAATTTGTCCAGTGCAAGTGTCAACCAGATTGGCTACTTTTTTGGAATCCCCCATGGGTTTTCAGTCGTGCTAGGCAATCGTCTTGGTGATGCAGGCGAATTGCGGCTATCTCTGGCAGCTTCTTTGTTGTCTTGACTGCTGGAGCGCAGACTGATTTTATCAGCATTACTATTCTTGCTATTTCTTGGGCCAGAATTCGAATCAAATTCAGCTGCTCTGATTTCACGCTCTTTGCTCAACCGTTCTGCACCTTCCAGGCTTAGCTCAGCTGGCTCGCTCACAGTTTGATCATCTGGAATAATGCGATCTCTAGGCGGTAGTTGAGACTGCTGGTATGAGGCCTTGGGCAGATTTTTAAAAGAATATAAATAAAACCCTTCTACTTTTTCTCGCGCCCAGTCTGTTTTTTTCAAAAACTTCACGCTGGATGCAAGGCTTGGATTGTTTCTGAAGCAATTGATATTCAAATAGGCCAAGAGAATATCAAAGCCATAATGGTCTATCAGCTCAGTCAGCATATGTTTCAAGCCAACACTATTTAGTGGGTTGTTTTTGTAGTTGATTTCGTCATTCATCGTAGGGTTCATTAAATGTGGTTTAGTTTTCTGTATGGACGCAACAAAGGGGATTGAGTGATTTCGACGAATAAAGCGAAATCAACACCTCCGCCTACTTTATTACTGACGTTAGCAGCGAGAGTAAGCGGGAAGTATACGAGTCATTAGATGTTATGGCCAAACTGGCAGCGCTGGTGCGGAGACTGTCTAATGCTTCCTGTACTCTTGCAAGCGAGTGATCAGATCGGCTCGGGACTTAGCAATAGAACCTGAATGTGAGTTTATGGTCACAAGGCTTTTTCCTCAGGTAAGGTTACCCCCAGATATCGCTGTAAGCAAGACCAGTCAAAACCGGAAAAGATACAATTCCACAGGCATCGCTACGGTACAATTCGCCCACCGCCAAACGGACAGGGCGGCTATTCAAACTTAGGAGAAAAACATGGCACGTGGTGTAAATAAAGTCATTTTTTATCATACGCAATAAACTATACGTTAAATCTATAGTTTCATTGATTTGTTCATATCACAGTTTGTACAGGTAAATCTGATTGCGGTCTATTCCATCTACAGATAAGGTTCTGGGTCGAAGATTGAACACACTGAATAAAGCAGGCTGAAGAACTATCAGAGCCTCCAGAGTCGTCTAAGTAGTGTTTCGCTTTATTGGTGAATTCCAATCAGGCACAATTGGAGATATTTCAATTGGCATTGACAGTAATACGTCGATCAAGACAGGCCTAGCAATTCGCACTGGCGTGTGAAGGAGAGCAATTCCTCTTTACTCACTAACTTCTTCCTCTGGGCCCGTGAACCCGTTCGAGCCCTCTTGCTAAAAATTCACCTCCATGGTCAGTTCTCCGACCTAGGCACATAATTCGAGTACGGTTTTCTAGTTGTCTTCGGCGACCTTGTCTCCCTTGTCAAAAAGTATCCCCGGCACTGGCCAACAACTGTTTCTTCCATTGGGTAACCTGAGGGGTTTGAACATCGAATTTTTTGACCATTTCCGCCATGGTCAATTCACCTTTGATTGCGGTTAGAGCAACCTTGGCTTTGAGTTCAGGTTTGTGCAATCTTCCTGTCTTTCTCATCTGACTCTCACTCCAGAATAATGGAAGAGAGCGCTCAGGTTATCCTTGAACTGTCCAATGACTCGGGTCCACTACTATTTACTGTGCGATTCGCGGAAATCCAAACTGTGGATTGCGTCGTTTCAACTCAACAACTGTATCTATGATTTCATTTGAGGGGCCTTTCGGGCCAGGTTTGGTTTTTCTAGCAGACGCTTAAAGCAGTCAATATTTGCGCTGTTTGAGAAATTTATGAAGTTTCAACAAAGTGGACGGCCTGATGATCACTGTCGCTTGTTGAATTCTGCGGTGAATGAGGACAAGCGACCAGAATCCCAGCAGGAATCGATCCAGTGGCGTAAGTCTCGGTGCACGCTTGCGATGGCGTTTGATGATCAGGAGCTGCTGTTTCATCAGCAGGCTGTCGGCAATAATGGCTAGTGCGCCGCCAGGCCCCAGAAGTTTGGCAATCGTGGTCAACAGATGTGCAATGGGTATCAGCAAGTCCTTAGTGATAGAGCAGAATAGTGAAAGTTTCTGACAAGATCAAGACTATTCAAATGACCGAATTCACGTCATTATTTGTAGTTCGCTATGTACAGCTCCTCATAAACCTGTATATTCCGATTGCGCGTAATTTAGAGGGCGGGTCGCATGATGACGTCATGTGCGAGTCCGCTCGACGAGCCCGGACGCGGTGCCGGTCTTGCGTATGCCACCAACCATGCCAGCCGACGCCCCGACGGTGCGCGGCCAAGCATTGGGCAAAGCGCGTAAGCAAAACCGCGCGCTCCGATTTGAGAGGAGCGCAAAGTGAAGCGAGCTTTGGCAAAGTATGTATGGCCCTCGCCGGGTTGCCGACCTTCTTGAAGCGGCAGATGCTGCAAAGCGTCACCGTCCACCGCGAAGGGCAAAAAGTTTTCCGGCGGCGCTTTTCGAATAGCCAGTACGGGCTCGTCGGATTCGTCAAATTTGGGACGTGGCCGCCACTCCGTCCCGCGACCTGCGCTGTCGCGGACGGTGGTTTCCTCCAGCCACGCAAGATTGTCTGTAGGATCGGTGCGGAAAATCGCCTGTTCAAACGGCGCACCCTGCATCAATGGTGCAGTAGCAAGTAATGGCATCGCACCATTGTTATCACACCAACCGCGCAACGCATCGCTTTGGCCATTCTCGACAGTTGTAATGCGTCCGAATGTATCGGTCACCCGAACGGTGCCTATCGTCACTAGTGTATTGGTTGGCGTTTCGATATCACAGCGCCACATGAGCTGCCCCTGCTCGGCGAAGGACGCAGCGATCAATAGCTGGCCCAAATCTGAAGGGCCGGCAGGTACGGCGGTCCAGTCTAGTTGCGTATCTTCGAAACGCCACCACCTGTCAGGTTGAGCACCCGGAACAGAGAGACGTGAAAGCGGCTTCTTGAACACCGTCAGGGGCGCATCTCCTGCAGAACCGGTGAAATCAAACCAGCGCAGTTGGGGCCCCGTCGCTGCCTCAGCCTGCAAATTGGCACCATTCTTACCCGTTAACGTTGTTGCATGGCGACGGTGATCGTGATCAAAACTGTCATTAGAATCCATCTGTAAAACGGCCCATTCACGCACAAGATCTAGCAGATCGGCTGGCAAATCCAGATCATCGCTCGACCAAAGATTAATTACAGCGAGCCCGTCGATACGCCTGTTTTCCTCCATGCGGTTCAGTATCGGATGATTGTCTTGCAAGGTGACCTGATGCAACAGCGCCTGCGCAAGAGTGTCCGCTTTTGCGTGACGTTCAGCATGGGCGAGCAGGCTGTGACCCAGACGCAACCGATCACGCCAGTGGAAATTGGCCCAAGTAGAGAGTGCGGCAGACGGAATCAAGTCAGGGGAGGCCAAACCGAGTGCGCGCACCGATGACAACGGTTCTGCACCGACTTGGACATCGGCTTGCAAGGGTGTCCCACCGTCAAAAAAGTCCATCTCGCCCACCCACCACTGGCGACCCAATAGCCACAGCGGATCACCCAGAGGCACCTGCGCACCGCTGACAGGGCTGATATTGCGTGGGTCAGGCTCAATGCGTCCGACGCGGCGCCATGGACGTTCTTTGGTCATGAGACGTTTCTCCTTTACATGTCGGATTCGTTGCGTTTCACACAATAACCAGCGGCCAGCGCTGCAATGTCATGCTCGACCATCAGCATCGGAAGCGTAGCGCCAAGATTGCGAATCAACGGCTCTATTTGGATTTCGTCAGACCAATCGGTCGGGCCAAGCAGTCGGGCTTGTGCGCGATCAACGACTTGGTGAACAAGCCAGGCCACATTTGTCGGGTTCCATTGCTCGGAAGGGGTGGTACGAACACCAAGGATTGCCACCTGTGGTGCGCGGGCAGAGGGTGCATCAATATCAATCACGATGCCGGTTTCGCCCGTCAGTGGCGGTATGGTTTCAGGCCACCCGTCTAGATACAGACCGGCAATTTGTCTCGAACGGGTGCTGATATCACCAACAACGACGCAGGATGCAGTAGCGGGATATACGTCGTCTTTCGTGCGGGGGCCACCGATCCAATCTGTTTCAGGGCCGTTAGGCACGGCGCCATCCTCGTTCCATTGCATTGCTGTAGCGGGCATGTCACCGTTGCGCGCACTCATCAAATCGGCCAGCGGTTCGAGAGTGTCCTGCACTGTCGCGCTGTCCTCCATCCAGTGCAGCAATGCACTTGGTCCAGCATGTTTCAGGCGCTTGCCCTGATCAAATACAGATGAATCAGCAAGCCGGAAAGGTAGGACAATCGGCAAATCGCCAAGCAGCGCCTTGAGCGCATCTTCGGGTGTTCCAGCGGCATCGGCATCGGTCAGACGTTGACCGAGAATGTTGCCGATTTCCATCAGTCCGCGCGGCCCGGTGGATACGTTCAGATTCCCCAAAATGCGGTCAAGTATTGGGTGCGGGGTGATGAATGTATCCGCCAGGGTGATGCTATCTGTGCGAATCAAATTGCCTGGCAGAATCGGCAGCGTGATCGGGTCTCGGACGACTCGTTCGCCGATGCGCCTGAACTGTGCGCGCCATTTCTGAACTGTGCTGCGCGTCCGTGCCATCGCCTGGGTGATTGCATCCTCTCTCCAGCCCTCTTGTACTACCACGCCAAGGTGTTGCGGCATTAGGGGCCCATGGTTGGCAAGCGCGAGAAAAAGCCTGCCTGCCAACCACAAAGTATCGTCGGCGGCACGGTCGAATGCGAAAGTTTGATGTGGCTCCAGGTTAAGACGGGTGCGCGCCTGCGACATCAATAAGGCGCGTCCGTCACGGCCCGGCGCCATGATATACGCCAGTTCCAGAGCCGAACTGACCATAGCGGACAACAGCAATGTTCTACCGTCCCTGGTGTTAACTTGTCCAGCGATCGGGCCCAGTAACAGGTTTGCAATTTGTGCAAGTTCCGGTGCAAGGATCGCTCGCAAATCTGTGCCGGATGCGCCGCTGTCCAGCCAGTCGGTTGCCAGAGCCACGTGAAGCGCGACGGTTTCACCGGCCATTCGCGCATGCGATACGCTTATATCATCTGGCGGAGCCGCGCCTGAACCGAGCCCCGCCAACGCCGCCTGAGCAGCTTCCGGGCGGCCTTCTGACAACGCTGATGCACCTTCTGCTACAAGGACCTGTCGCAAGGCCGCCGCAGCAGCAGTCAAAGCACCGTGGGCATCGCTTACAGCAACTGGCACGTTCGACCACCTTTGCAACGAGGTATCGTCCAGAAATGCCAGGCCATCGAACAGTGCGGTGGCGGGCGTCGCATTTTGCGCAGGGTAAACGCCCGCAATGTCGGCCTCCAGCCCCGCTGCGCCCACCCGCTGCAAATGGTCGATGACCAAAACGGCAAGACTGTCCGATAGATCATCGCCTCGGCGCAGGGCCGCCAGAAGTGGCTGTGCGGTAGACATGGTTTCGCGCGAAAGGTCGGCAGGCAGCAGTGCTTCAGAACCGGGATCATGCCACGCCAGACCTTTGCGCGCACGCCACAGGATTGCCAGCGTTGTCGCCAGTCTGGCAGACGGCGCGGTGATGTATTGCGCGGGCGCCTGCTGTGTAATTGGGACAGGCAGGGGGCCTTCGATAACACCGTACGCCCCAACACAAAGCGTGCGGTCGGCATTGCTGCGCTGAAGGTCCAGAATATCTTTCGCGGCAAGCTCTTCCCACACGTCCGCACGGTGGGACACTGTATCGAGAAGGCCAGCCATCACGCGATGGGTGATCCGGGGCGGTGTTTTCGCCAGCTGTTCGAGCTGGTCGGGCAGAACCATGAGAATCTCGAGCGCGTGGCGCGGAGTGCTCTGGGAACCTGCGGCATTCTCAGCCAAATCACGCAAAGGCCCCCCATTCAGGCGCAGAATCGCGGCGACAGCCAGACGCAGGCGTTCAGGCCCCTCTTTGGGAATTTTCCAATGTCCGTGACCAAGAAGTTCAGAGCGCTCCTTAGAATTAGATGTTCGGTGCGCAGCCTCTATCTCGGCCAGAGCGCGCACGAATAGGTGTTCTGCAAAGACCGCCAGAAGCGATAAGGGACCATGCTCTATTTGCTCTTTAAGTTTGGGATCAAGCCGCTGCTGCAAGCGGCTCAATAACGGGCCTACTGCCAGAAGGTTTTCCAGATTTGGATCATTAAGTTCCAAAGTAGTGCTGTCCTCTGCCCCCGGCGCGACAAGCGACCCACACAGTTGTGCTGCAAAGTCGGAAAACTGCGCACCATCACTGGTTGCGTGAGGGCCGGCGACACCATGGGCTGCGACCAACAGACCCGCACGGTCTGTGATGTTTGCAAAGGCCCGCTCTGCCGCCAGACGGCGATCCGGATCTGGCAAGTTGGTGAGGATATCCAGCACAAGTTCCGGAGGCAGAAAATCTCTTGCCCTCCAAATTTGGCCTCTATCGTGGCGGGCTAAAGTGGTGATTGTGGGTTCGTAGCCGGGCAAGGCCGCTTCGGACCTTCTAACATCACGGGATTCTTGCGCCAGCATCGCGCGCGATTCAATGATGGCACGCAGCGGGTCCATGCCGTTTCTTGGTGTCGCATCGAGTGCCGCGATGGTAAGTGCCACCGGATCCTCGCCGACACGTAAAATCGGCAACACACCGTCAGGGCGCAGTGCAAGAAAGCGTTTCTTGAAATTGTCGATCTGTTGTGACGTTTCTCCACTGCTCAGAGCAGGATCGGAATCAAACAAAAATTCGGCCGCCGGACGAACTGCCGCTTCAAAAATCAGATCTGCCAGAACGGTGCGCACCTGTTCGATATCGGGCGCATCCTGAGACAGAGGTACGGCATCAAGACCAAGGGCACCGGCAAGCCGCGCGCCGCCTGCGCGTGTGCGCTTGGTCGTAGGCGAAATCACCCCGCCTCCCTTGGTTGGCTGGCCGGGTTCCGGCAAGGTTACCCCATTGGCGCGCTGGTTATGACTGTGCATAAGCGCCTCCAAGGCGGACTGGTCCTGCCTTGCATCCTCGCCAACGCCAAAAACGACGAGCCGGTCAAAACTGTCGCGGTCCGGCAGCGTCATTTCAAGTGCCATCCCGATCGCCAGCGCTGCGTCGAAATCCGACAACCAGCTAAGGGCAGCCGCACCAAGAAAGTCGGTATCTCCGGGTGCCGGACCCACTGGCACCTCGCGTGGGATTTCGAGCCCCCGCGCGGCCGCGATGACCCGACCACGTCGAAATGCAGCACCAAACAGCCTGTGAGGCAGACACCGCGCGACCGGACGGGCGGTTGCCAGCGGTTCGTCAGCACGTTTGGTCGACCCAACCCGGATCTGTTCCAGAACAAAGCTGGCACGGGCGCTACCCAGCGCAGTGTCGATCGCAGGTCGCAATAGTGCGGCGGGCTGACCCGCCGCCACCGCAACAAGATACTGACGCGCGAGCAGCTCTTCGCTCGCGCTGATCCGACTCTCATCGGATGCAATATGTAGGCTATCAGGAAATGCGCGTAATCGCAGTTGCAAGCCTTCAAAGGCCGTCTCGATGCGCAATGGCAAAAGCAAGGTCGGCCCACCGGCAATCGTTCCGTCGAATGACAGATCAGACAATTTCAGAATCGGTTGTCCAGGCTGGTCGGGCCGCGCGCTCTGAACTGTGCCGCCAAGTACGGGCAGAATCTCAAGTAGCGCAAAGGTCATACCTACCTGCGCGCCTTCCGGGGCTGTCTGCGCGGCATTGCCCCCGACCAGAAGCCGCGTCACGCTAGTGCGCGTTTCGCCTGCGGATGTGCTTACGCTCACCGAATCACCAACAGCTGCAGCGCCCCCTTTCAGCGTCCCCGTTACGACCCTGGTGCGGGCCCCCGCAAATCTAAAGATATCCTCTATGACTAGCGTAAAGCTCATGACCGTGGCCCCAATAAATCAGACCCGTGAAGCGCGACCATCGGGGGTCTTTCCAGTAATATTCCCGCCATAGCAGCAGCAGAAGCCCCCCACTCAAGGCCATCGAGCCTTATCCCAGCGAAATCAGCACTCGTCAAGAGGTTTGCATCTAGATCATCCCAGTCAAGCGACTGCCAGCCACCTTCCGCCTTGATCTGTGCGGGGCTGCGTTTCGCCGCACCATTGCGCCCCCCCAGCCCAAAACTAAGTCCGTCCTGGGGCACCTCGAACACCAAAAATTGCCCTGCCGAACCGGCGGATGTGAGCTCGCCGCGCATGTTATCCGCGGATGCCTCAAACCCCAGATAAATCATGTCCAGGCCGATCTGGCCCATCGCAACTGGGTAAGACAAGTTTCTGTTAGGGTCTATTTCCCGTCGATCGTTCGACCATTTAGCAGCACACAGATAACATAAAGTATCTGGGTGCTTAAAGAATATCTCCGAACGGATGATCGCCATAAATCCAACTTTCCCGCCCCAATGCGTACCCAGTGGTGTCGAACCGCCCCACATGCTTACCGGTTCAAGATCAAAACTGGCAGGTCCGCCGGTATCCAGCACGGGAAAAGCGCGCCGCACGGGGCTTGGGTGTTTCGTCACCGGCAACCCACGCCAAACCAGCTCGCGCAGGAGTTCATGGTTCGCACCGACTGTGACCGCCTCTAACGCAGCACCGTCCAGTATCAATCCGACAACACTGTCTGCCGGAACGTCAGACAACCCGGGCGCCAGGGCGTTCGGGTCCAGATCAAAAAGTAGTTCTACGATGGGTTCAGGCCAGACCGGATCATGCAGAAGGCGACGCGGCAACGGTGTGCGTCCCATCTCAGGTGCCCCCTTTATTCGAGCGCGCAGACGCGGGGGAATGCTAACTGCCGGGTTGAGCGCGCCACGGATTTCGCGCACTGCCGCGCTTGAAATTGACGCAGTCAGCGGTTGAGGACCGGCAGGGTGCAATTGCGTTTCGGTGACGTCCACTATTGTAGTATCGATCACGCCGTCGCGGATTGTGTCGGCCTGCGCGCGCAGACTTTCCGGGCCTTCGAAGCGCATATGGCTGATCAAGGCCGCGGGATCGAGCCGTTTATCGTCCTGGATATAGATACGATCAGTGCGCCTTATGATGCGCTGCCAACCGCGCAAACCACCTGTTCCTGCAACATCATGCGCTTTGCGCGTCTCTTGACTGACGTTCACGATGGCATCAGCGAGCGTCCCGCCTGATCCTTTCCCCATCAGGCCACGGCTGACCCTGCGACGCAGCGCGGGATGACCAGCTGCCTCATATGCCGTGCCGCGGATGATCTTGGCACCCGAGCCGTCAACGGTCTTGATACGTGCCAGCGCCGGAGCGGCGAACCGGAGAAGCGCCTCGTCGGAGAGCTTTGCCATTCCGGCATAAAGAGCAGCCGCAAGGCGTTGTGACAGATGTCCGCGAGACAAGAGCGCGTTGGCGTCATCGATGGCACCCGCTTCATCGCGCAGAAAACCGATGATATTGTCCTGATGGCGCCGCACGACCTCTGCACCCAGCGATGCCATGATGCGATAGCTTGGCGTGCGATTAAGTTCGGCAAACCATTGCAGCTCAGTGTCCGGCAGGTCCGGACCTGCATCGTTGACCTTATCGTTGACCTTTTTTGCGTAAAGGCGTCCGTAGCTTGGCAACGGCATGCGAAGCTGTCCTCGATCATCATGCGGCGACAAAGCATTGAGCAGAGCGGCGAGGGGTGAGAAGTCGGGCAAATCATTGACTAAAAGCGGGGCGCGGCGAGTTGTGGTGTCAGGCGGCAGGTTCAAGAGTTGAGTGGATTCTGCTGAAAGGGGCAGGGTTTCGGGATTGGCTTTCAACTCGATCCTTCGCAGGTCGCGCAGCATGTCTTCGGCACCTCTGGATGTGCCGGTACCAAAACGCCACCAGTGCAGGGCCGGCACTGTCAATGCCGCAGTGCCCGTATCCCACGCCGGGCCGCCACTCCCCTCGATGTTGGGATCCGGAACATCACCGAGGGCGGCAATCCGGCCTTTAACGGTCAGCGGAACAAGGGCCGCCAGATATCGGGTATTGGGATTAAGTTCCTGAGGGCAGAGCAACCGCGCGAAGGCGGCTCCGTCGCCGTTGTGAACATGTGCCATTAGATCGAACGCGACGATCGGTGGTAAACGCGCGCCGCCTCCCTTAATCGTAACCACAGGGTTGGGCACCCGTGTTGGACTAAATTGTATTTCATCGTCATCAGGCATACACAGCAAACCAAGTGTCGGCTTGCCGGTAAACGAAAAGCTCCACGGTAGATTTGGATCGCGCAGTTCGAGATAGGCCAGCGCACCAGCGCGGTGATCGCCTGCGCCGTGCGCTGGTACCATCTTGCGGACGGCCCCTTGGTGCAACCCGACCATCTGGCCCGGACCGGCAAGCGGCAGCGTTACAGAAACAGTATCTGCCCCCTGATCGGTGGCCAGCTTGACCCCGAAACTGACGGTGCCGGCCGATGTAACCTGAGAGCGCAAGCCAGTCAGACGCCAGCTGTCAAAAGTGATGAATTGGCTCATGCGGCAACCTCCGTCGTACGGGCGACAGTAGAATTTTCGGAAGCTGCAGACGCACTGGCTTCGGTATGGCTGGTGGCTGGCCCGCCTGCGTTCAGATCGTTATCGGCATGGGTCCATGTTTCGGACTCGATGCTGATACGGCCCTGCGCCGTGGGGGCGGTTGGCATCCGGCTGGCGTCAGGCGCGCGCGGGGTAGCAATGGATAGCCGAACGCGGCGCGACTCGCCCGTGGTCTCATCTGCGGGCTGTACGATAAAACAGGCACGGCCCGCGTCAACGCGGGCTGTCGAGCCGGTATTGTCGGAATTCCCTTGCCCGAAACGCGCTCCTGACGGCAGGGCCTCGTAACTTGGACCCGACAGTTTTTGCGCGTCCGACACGGCTAGGAACTGTGCCCGTGCAAATGGTGCGCGCAGGGTTTCGGCCACCTCCAGACGGGACTGCCCAAGCTGCAATCCTGTGATGCCGAAGCGGTGCGGTCCTTCGATGGGGTTGGCACCGACGGTTGCCAGATCAAGATCCAGCGGGATCAGTTTTTGATCCACCGACAGTTGCGCACCAGGCGGCACCAGACCGTCGGCGTGATCCATGATGGCATCACCCTGATCGGATTCCCCCGACCAATTGCGGGGGTCGCCTAACGCAGCATAGAGGATTTCGCGCGCGCGCACAGTTGAAAGTGGCGTTGATTGCTCTTGTCCGATGGTCTTGGAAAACTTGGCAGTAATGTCGAAAAACAGAATCTCAATCGTGGCCTCACCATTGACGATCCAGGGCCCCGGCCCGCGCAGCCGTCCCCGGACAGACACTGAACACAGGTTGGTACTGCCGCGCCTGATTGAGGCGGAGGCATAAATTTCCAGATCGAGGCCGAATGGCTCGAAGATCACCAATGCGTCGAAACCCAGTTCGCCTGTAAGCGTGAAACCGGCTGCACCAGCTTTTAACATGGCCCGCGCGCCAAGCTGAATCGAGTTAGAGGTTATCGCAAAATAGCCCTCCAACAGCAGCGTCATTCCCTTGGTAGACAGATCGACTCCAAGGCGCGGCACATCAGGAAAACCAGCGGGGCGTTCAAAGGCTGGGTGCAGCCCACCAACGGAAAAGGCGAGCGTCGGCATCCCGCCCCAGCGAGTCAGCACGGCAAAGCCACCTTTGACAGGCAGCCCCTGAACCTGACTGTCGAACAACGCGCCTTCGGCTTCGAGGGTTCGGGCGGTAAAATCAATGACGCCAAAGACGTTCATGTTAAGCTTAACTAGTGCTATTTTTGGGTCCGGCACGGCCACCGCGACCTTCCCAATTAGCACCAGCCGCAGCGGATCGGGCAAGGTCAGGGCAAGTGCCAGATCGAGCGAAACGAGTTCTTTCGGTTGCCCCCATCCCAATTTGACCGACGGGCCGAACACATGCTGGCCGCGCGTAATCGGGAACATCCCGCTTGCCAGTTTGGCGATCCTCGGTGCATCTCCAATCGGATCCTTGGGTGACAGGATATCGCCCGCCGTGCCTGCGCGCACGGCCTGTTTCAAGACATCGATGTTGACATCGCGGTGCAATCCCAACAGCCCACCCACGCTGCTCAGCGTAAATCCGAAGCCCAGCGGAACCGGCGAAAACCGGCCCGCGACAGTTACAAGTAACGAATAGCCATCAGCGCCATCCAGCATTTTTGTGTCGAGCATACCGAATGCGGACAAGCCGAGTTCGGCCACATTGAGCGACAGGGTGCCGACATACTGCCCCGTATCTGCGTTGAACGCGATGTAGCCACCACCTTTCACCGGCCCGGCCTCCAGCGTCAGGCCAAGGCCGCTAGGTTGCTTGAACTTGACCACAAGGGCGCTGACATCTGCCAGTGAGGTCGGCAATCCGCCCTCCAAATTGACGCCGATGCCCTCGATCGTCACACCCAGCGGGCCGAGCTTTGCCTTTCCCGACAAAACCAGCGCAAGGGTTTGCCTTGCCGCTTCAGTGCCTTCAGCTGCATCTAGCGCCATGCCCACCGACAAGATCGTCACAATCGTCCCAATGCTGAGACCTGCGGGGATTTCGACGCCCAACCCGCCACCGCGTTGCAAATAGAAACCTGTTTTAACGTCATAACCCAAGGTCAGCGAAATTTGGGTCTCAAGCGGTTTGGGCACCAATTTGCCGATAAACCCATCGGGGTCAGTTGGCGCAATAATGACCTTAGCATCCTCAAGCGTCGCCTCAATCGAAAGGCTTTGGGTTTTGCCTGTCTGGAAAATCGAGCGAAAAACTGGCCGCGCGGCGTTGATCGCCAATGGGCCAAGCGCGATACGCTCCTTGTATTGGGGGGGGGACTGCTTGATCGTGATACTGGCTTTTGCGGCGACAGCGTCCGAGGCGGCGGTTGCCTCAAAGCTCAGCCCTCCCGGCCTGGCAATCAGACCAAAAGGCAGGTTGCCAGAGAAATCGCTAGAAAATTCGGCTTGCCATCCCGCATCAAGATCGAGCACTTTGCCGGCGTCGCCTTGCATCCGTAAAAGGGCCAGGATGCCGGGCTTGGTCGGACCATCTGCGGCAAGTTCGGCGATAACAGCGGTAAGACTCAGTTCGACAGTGTCACCCAAAGCATCGTCAGGCAGAGGAAGCTCTGCCGTCAACGCAGCGAGGTCGGCGTCGGGGGGGATGGCCGCAAAACTGTGTTGTGGGCTTTCGATCATCCGTGTTGTCAGTCCAAATTCGGCGGCCAGTCCCTCGAGATGGGCAAAAAGCAACTCTGCATCCAGCCCTGTATTCCATGAAATTGTCTGTGCAAGAGCGGTTTGAGGGCTACTTATCGCAGGCCAGATTTTTGCGGCATCGAATTGACCGCGATTTTGCTTACGCACCGCGTCTTCATTGCCGATGCCCAGAAGACAGCAACCATGCCAGATCGCGGGCGCACGGTCGCGCAAATAGCGCACGGTAAGATGCTCAAGAAGTGCCGCCGCGATTTCATTCGGCGGTGGCAACCCCCCAACGCTGCCGATACCGTCGGTGACGCTCGTAAGGGCGCTGCGAATGGCGGTAAGGCCTCTTTGCAGATCAGGCGATTGACCTTTGTTCAGTGCATCCAGAACGGTCCAAAGCGCCTGACCGGCGGCGACTAAATCCGCAGTGGCACTTGTGATGTCGTCAAGATGCTCCCGTAATTCGAGGCCTGTCGCCACCAGCAACGACGTCATTTCTGCTGCGGGGTCGTGGGGCATGTCCTCCATCATTTCGGTCGTGACATTGAACCAGCGCAATGGCTTGTCAGGACGTTGCGTAACGATAGCTACCGGCGCGAAAAACTGCACCAATTCGCGAAGGATATCGTTCTCGCCAATGTCACTCATGGCACTTCCGCGTATTCGATAGTTCGGGTGCCGTGTTTATAGGTGAGGACCAATTTAAAGAACTGGCCCTTAACATTCTCATAATCACTCGCGAGAAGATTGATTATCCCTGTGCGGAACGCCGCCTCGTCAAATCCCTTAACTTTCTCGTCGACAATATTATTCAAGCCATCGCCTATAAAACTCATCGACAACTCCATCTCCTTTGGCAGAGCAGGAGCAGCATGCGTGAGAGAGATGCTAAGTGCTTGTGAGCCCGTAGGCGTGGCTTTGAAGCCAACAGAAGTTTGCAACGAATAGAGACGCTCGATCATGGTGTCGGTATTTATGGCGCCAGGCTTGCCAAAGTCATAGGCGACGTGGCCCGGTTTTTCTTTCGTGGAATCTCTGAAACGCCTACCAAATGCACAACGTTCCGCGAATATTAGCAGTTGGTGATCCTTTGTGAAGTTCACCAGATAGAGACCGAGAAGCGTCAGCCCAAGAATAATGCCGGTCGCCAGTGAAATGATGAGACCCGCCGGACCAGCGGCTGCTGACGCGACACAAAATGAAAGATAGAGCGAAAACGCGACTCCGACCACAGAGGACAGTCCCAGAACCGCTGCCCCAAAAGCGACCGACAGATCACCGTTGTGTTCAGCCGAAGAGAACTTTGCGTGGGCGTCAGCTACCTCAAATGCGAGCATCGGAACGGCCAAGACAGAGCAAAGCTTACCGGCAACTTTTTTAATTCCATCGCCTCCTAACGTTGTAGCGGCAGTGCCGATCAGCTTGATTGCCTCACCCAGTGTCTTGCCGGCTTTTTTTATATCAATCTTGCCTTTTGGTGACGTGCTGAGCTCTAGCAGCCCGGTCGTGGTTTTGAGAAATCCAGTGATCAGGCTGATTGGAATACTTACCGCTTTCAGTCCCGCCATCAGTTTGGTCGCGACGGTGGGATTTAATCCCTTCAATCCAGCATTAGAGACAATCTCACTCATTAGCTTCACCTTTTCAGCAGGGTTTGCCGCTTTACTAATTTCCTCAATGTCATTAAGACCAAATAGTAACTTGGAATAGTAATTGAACATCAATTCGCTCTGACTGGTCTGTTGCGGTTCCAGATGCGTGATGATTGTCAGGATTGCACCAAGCCGCGCTTTCGCCGTGAGGACCCACTTCAGAATTACCTCGACCTTCATCTCACCCAAAAAACTCGCTTGCTCCAATACCGATTTGTCGTTCAGCTTGAACTCCGGCTTGTTGTTGTCCGGATTTAACTGATCAGGTAGATTGTTAAGCAAGACTTCGAAATTGATAGGCTTGAAGATTGACTCACGGCCTTCGCTAGCATCCAGTATGAAACGGTCAGATTCGGAGCTGGAGTTCCCAGTAGTCGTTATGCGAGGATCGTAAAGATCGATCAAATGAATGACGTCCGTCAGACGGTCAACCACATCAAGCTGCCTGAAAACATTCACTTTGCCCCAAGCATTGATAAATGCCGGTGAACGAAAGCAAACGATGACTTTGGACGCTAAGATCTCTAAATCTTTGCGCGACTTGGTGCGCTGCCATTCGATGTGCTGCACTAATTTAGGCAAAAGCGGTTCTTTAAATTCAACACTGGTAGGCGTTGCTGTCGCGCTAAGCGATGCTTGAGTGTCACGGATCGCATAGGACAGCCTAAAGGCGTCGTCCATAGTCATTGTGCGCAAATCACCGGGGATGCCAAAGGAAGTTTCTTTATTCAGGCGTTCCTGAAAATATTCAACAGATCCCTTGAAGCGCCTAATTGCTTCCAATGCGTTTCTAATTTCATCGCTCATACTCGTACCCCTCTTTGCGAAGAATACACGTCACAAAAATTAACGCAAGTTTAAACTGAATTATAAAGCAGCCGGTCAGTGTAAGATTTCATCTGACATGTTCGCTTGGACTTTATAAACGGTCTGTGGTGGGGGCGACGGAAATATTGAGGTACGTTGCGATGTAATTCGTTTCTTGGAATATTAAGGGGACCTCTATCAATCACGAATTTCGGTGATTTTCTAACTCAGGCTCATGATTTACCAATTTGACTGGAAAATTATTCACTCCGTATCCGTGAGTTATTGAGCGGCAACTTCATCAATTGCGTGTAATAGACGAATAACCAGTCGATTATTCAGTCTTTAGCGGTTTTTTTTTCCTCTTCATCAAGCCAGCTGCCCTTGCAACCAGGAAAATCGCTTCAAGTTGTATGTCAGATTCATCAGCCCAATTTTCACCCCGGCCCGAGCCTTGCCAATAGTTCGAACGAGCATCCCGCCCATCGCCTCCTGCGTGCCGAAGACATGCTCGACTCGACATCGCACTTTGGAACGGTTGTAATTGGCCTGCTGGGCCCTGTTCGACAGCGGCTTGTTGCGCCTGCCTTTGGTATTGATATGACTACGATAGCCGTTAGCATTCAGTGATTGTTCTTGCTCTGTAGAGCGGTAGGCGGAGTCAGCCCAGACGTTGGCATTAGTGTTGTCAGGATCGAGTAAAACATCGAATACCTGGCTATCGTGCACCGAGGCGGTAGTGACCTCGTAGCGACGAATCAGCTTGTTCTCATTATCGACGCTGACATGGTTTTTGTAACCGTAGTAATTGACGAAATTCTTCTTGGTCCAGCGCGCATCCACGTCCTTTTGCCTGAGAACTGTGTCCGACTTGTCCTCCCAACCCTCAGGGGTCTGACCCTTCTTGATTGCCGCGTTCTCATCGCGTGAATTTCGCTGGCGAGGTGCTGTGACAAAGCTGGCGTCCACAATCTGACCCTTACGAGCGATGAAACCTGCGTCATTGATCTGCTGCATCAGCAGATCGAACAATTGCTCCACTAACTCTTTCTCCTTGAGTCGCTCACGGAAGAGCCATACCGTGCGGGCGTCAGGTACCTGTCCCTCGGGGCTCAAGTCAAGAAAACGGCAGAACGAATAACGATCACGTATCTGATATTCAATTTGCTCGTCAGAAAGATTGTAAAGATGCTGCAGTACCAGGATCTTGAACATCAGAACCACGTCGTAAGGCTTTCTACCGGCATTGCTCTTGCGCTTTTTCTCGTGAACGACGTTCAACAACGTCCTGAATGCTTCCCAATCGACGCTGCGCTGAAGCTTTGGCAACGGATCACCCAGCTTTTCAAGCAGCTGTAGGCGATTGTCAAGATCAAAAAAGCCTGGTTGCATAGTCAATCTCTCAATAAAGGGCCTTGTGTTGTATTATAGCGCTAAATTTGATGGATTTTTAGAAGCCCCCTTAACTGTATGTTGATAGATGCGCGTAGGCGTTTTGGCTACGAAATAGACGCTGACCATGATTCGACTATTTACTAGTGCTACACGAGGTATTTATCACTGCCGGACCACAATGGGGTAAAACGCAAAGAGATGGCGCGCTGGATCGTCGAAACACACCCAATCAGCATCCGCCTTGCCTGTGGGTCAATGGGTATCAGTGAAAGCTGCTACCGATACACACCTAAGTTATCTACAGATAATGAGATTATCGTGCAATGGCTTTTAACGCTGACTGACACCCATAAGCACTGGGGGGTTGGTCTTTGTTATTGTGGGTCTTCCGGTTTCCGTGTGGGTAAGTTAGCCTTGATGGCATGAATGATAAAGACCTGTACCAGCAAATTCTGGGGATTCCGAAGCCATGGAGCGTCACTGACGTCGGTTTGAAGTTGGACGGTGGCAAGATTGAAGTGCGTGTCAGTGCTCCGTCCTCAGCTGACATGCACTGTCCGGTGTGCCAGAAGGTATGCCCACGCCATGACAAGCGAGAGCGTCGATGGCGTCACTTGGATACGTGCCAGTACCAGACAGTCCTGGTTGCGCAGGTGCCGCGCGTGAAGTGCGACGAGCATGGAATCAAGCAGATCGATGTCCCTTGGGCAGAGGAGCGTTCTCGATTCACGGCTTTGTTCGAGATACTGGTTATCGACTGGCTTAAGGAGGCTTCTGTCAGTGCTGTTGCCAGGCAACTGGAAATACGGTGGGATGCCATTGACGGGATCATGCAAAGAGCCGTTGCACGCGGCCTCAAGCGTCGTGATGATACGGGACTGTATCCGGATCTGGATGTCGACGAAACGGCTTTTCGTAAACGCCACGACTATGTCACTGTTGTCAGCGATCCTGGTACTGGCGCGGTGATACATTTGTGCGACGATCGCAAGAAGCAAAGCCTGAAAGACTTCTATAGCAGTCTGAGCGAAGAGCAACGTATCGGAATCAGAACGATATCGATGGACATGTGGCCTGCGTTCATCAGTGCCACACTGGAGGGGCTTCCCGGTGCCGATAGCAAGATTTGCTTTGATCGATTTCACGTGGCTCAGCATCTCGGTAAAGCCGTCGATAAGGTCCGCCGGGACGAGCACAAGAAGCTTAAGGCAGAAAACAATGCTGTCCTCACGGGGACCAAGCATGACTGGCTGCGAGCCGAACAGAACGTACCGAAGAAACGACTCGGCGCTTTCAGGAAGCTGTGCAATAGCACGTTGAAAACGGCCCGCGCCTGGGCGTGGAAAGAGGCAGCAGCGTACCTGTGGCAGTACCGATCTCGCACTTGGGCTATCAAGGCGTGGAACCGTTGGTATTCAGGAGCAATTAGAAGCCGCTTGGAGCCTGTCAAAAAGGCTGCCCGAATGATCAAGAAGCATCTCTGGGGAATCGTCAATGCTATCGTTACTGGCACAACCAACGCCGGTGCCGAGAGTATCAATAGTCGCATCAAGATGGTGAAGGTCGGATCACGCGGTTTCAGAAACAAGAACCGATTCAAGGCAGCGATCTATTTTCATTTGGGCGATCTCGACCTGTATCCAGAAACGGCTACAGAATGAGACTACCCACACGAATGTCGGAAGACCCAAAAAAGGAATCCACATTGATGCAACAGCAGTGGATCCTAATCATTGGACAGTTCAAGGGAGTTCAGATCAGGACTGTTGTCTGACACTGCCGGCCGTAAATGTTTAGTTAACTTTCAGCTAGGTCCGCTGTGTGCTTAAACTAGACCTTGCTATACTTGAGATTGAACGGATACTAGTCAGCTAAAAGCAGTCATAGGAAAGAAATACGCCTTACGGTTAACTCCTAATTTTACGGAAATCTATCTTGGCTTATATGGCCTAAGCTACTGGGGTGTCGGTATATTTTGAGGAAACTCAGAAATCACAACAAATGTATCTACCGGGTAGGTGCATAAGAAGTATTAAGCAGGTTTTACACTTAAAACATTCTGTTATGTACAGAAGTTCCCCGTTTCCAGCGGTAATTCAAAGCATGAAAAGCGCTAGAAACACTGATAATCAGTATTAAATTAAACTAGCTCCTAAATAACAAGGTAGAAAATAGTAAATGGAAGAGATTGTCAGTTATATATCAACCAGTGAATCATCGGTTCTAATTGAAAATATCAGAAACATTGCACTCGTTGTAGCGACAGTAATAGGTCTATGGTTGTTATGGGTGCGTTCGAGAGCACTGGAGAAACAAGCTGAAATAGCACAGAACGGTTATAACCATGATCGTTTTACGGGATTTCTCGAGCTACTTAATTCAAGTAACAATAATATAAGAATTTCTGCAGTTGAATCACTCAAACTTCTCATACAGGAGGACACTAGATATTTTTGGCCGGTAATTAAAGTGTTTGCAATATACGCAAACCATAACCTGCCTTTAAAAAGCGAACAAAATGAAACCAAAGAAAAAAGTGATTTAGAAGCAAATAAAATAACTACAATTGATCGTATAGTAGTGCAAGAAATGATTAATGCACTTGGAGATGAAGAAATTGGCTGGTTGCCATACTATGCAAATCATGCAAAAGGAATGGAATTGCCATGGAACATTGCTAGAGGTCTAGTGCTCTTCTTGACCGGACAAGGACAATACCGTCGGTACGTAGATATCGGGCTGCAAGCACAGAAAAATAAATACACCATAGTATTTAAAAGAACTGACTTGTCACGAATGAATATGGTTGGTCTTTTTCTTTCGGTCGCTGAATTTCACCTTTGTCAGTTAAATAGACTGTACTGTACACATACCAGTTTTGAGAATTCTAAATTCGTAGAATCCAAATTGAATGATGCCAAATTTATTAAGTGCAACCTAGTTAATGCAGTTTTTAATGGATGCGACATGAAGAATGTTAGTTTTTTAGATTCGGATATTAACGGAGCAAAATTTATTGACTGTGACTTAATTGATGTCGATTTATCTAAGGCGAAAAACTATAAACTAGCAAAAATATCAAACAACTAAAAGAGAACATAACAAGTCGCGGCAGGACCGACAGTGTACGCGGTGGCAGTGAGCGTGGCGTTATGAACTTCCGCTTTGGGTTGAGTGCAGAAGCAGATCAAAGTGGAGTTCTGGCACAAGCGAACGTCTGCTGTGAGGACAATTCAGACCTGCCGGTAAAAAGCTCACACCTGGAAGTTATGCCTGCTTTGTCCTCATTGCTGACACTGATTATATCGGTGACTTGCTGAATATCTAGGAAATATCAGTGGCTCTAATTATCCAAAGCAGACATTGAATATTCAGAATAACGCACGCGTAATAGGTGCGATCTTACAGGCGCCCTAGTTGCCGCGTTTGTTAGAAGTTAATTTTCCGGATATTGTCGATATTCCAACCAGAAAAATTTACCCCATCATCAATTAGTAAGCCTTTAGGATCAAACTTAAAGGGATTTACTCCTGACATTATAAGGCTTTCTATTTTTTTCTTTTGTGCGTCAGGTAACCCATCCCACCACTCTGGTGATATAAAACTATTCTCAGCCAGACCGAAGAATAAACGAATTAGAGCACCAAATATCCCTGCCTTATCTATAGCTATAAGAGTATTAACAAAGCCTAAAATTATAGCCGATTTTGTTAGCCAACTAAATACTACATAGCCTTTACCGTCACTAGAAAACGAATTGAAAACAATCTGCTCAGCGACAACATTAAGATCGCCCAAATCTTGAATTATCGTCCCATTAAAATCAGATACTGGAGATACAATTGATGAAACCGCTACAGGCATTGATCTAGAAGATTCGAATATCAAGTGGCTCAAGTTGTTTGTAAAATTCCCAAGCAGCTGACCATCTAACTGGTCTTTAAAGTCAGATAGTTCACGTAGCGCAGCTTTTATACCTAATTGATTATCGGCAGCAAATTTCTGAATAGACAATTGATCAGCTAATTGCTTGCCTTTGTCTCCACTTTTAATTACCTCTGAAGATAAAAGGCTACCTTCTTTTGCATACAACTCTTTTGCAACTGAGCGAAACATTAAAGCAAGGCATTGCTCTTCTGTCGCATTAAATGGATGATCCTCGATACATGAGAATAGTTGTTTGTCGTGTTTAGAGCAGAAACCTTTGAATGTAGATGCTTGATTCACGCCAATTTTTTCTGGCACCAGCTTGCCCTTATTCTTAAATATATTTGCCAAGTTAATTTTCAACCCATATACATGGTTTGTTGAGTCAGCAATTTCAATTAAACTTCCACTTTTAGAAACTGTGTGAGCATTAACTATCCTTCTGTCACATTCATGCTGAAGTGCTTTAGGTACATAACAACACTTCCTTGATCTGATATTTTTTGACTGCCCGATTAACTCTCCTTTTGTAATTGCCTGTTCACTCTCTCGACCATAATGACAGTGCTTAAATTTCTTCCCTGAATTACACCAACACTTTTCATTGCGTCCAATTTTCATTACATTCCTGCTCGATTTCACGTTTCTATCGGGAGGTAAAATCCCTGGCACGATTTCTAACGCCTAGCACAGCGTCAACTTGACAGTGTGGCAGGTTCTGGCTCATTGCGGACCTTGACGAACATCCGCGATAACCGACGTTTGCAGCCGCTGCGCGTTCTGAGGCACTCAAGGTTGCGTGACGGCTGCAAACGATAGGGTTCATCGTTTGAAATGACTCAGGGCAAGTAGAGCCAATTAAAAAACCTATGCGACTGGAGGCCATTTCGCGTTAATTCCATCGAAAAGCGCCATCAGAAATGTCTTTATCGAATTGAAGTATTGAGTGAATTTCTCTTGGTCCATGTGCATCACCTTCCCTTCCCATTTTGCCAATGAAGGAAACGCCTCAACGTCGCTTGACTCAATCTTGCCATAGCGGTGCAGGAGAATGTTTCTTACACAATTCGCCTCGGCCAGAATGGCAGCATCACTATCGCGCACCTCTACATCAAGTCCGAGAAAGTAAAACATCTTTGCATAGCGAGCAGAGACATCCGTGCGCTTGACAGATACGTCTTTCATCGCTAGACGCTCAATCCGCTTTGCCACGGCTAAACTTGAAGCACGACTCCACGGTCGAGCATCAGGGCTCACTTGTTTAGGCATAAATAAATCGATAACTTTCTCGGCTATATCATCGTCGCGCTCTACATACGTGGCAATAATATTTTCTATTCCAGCCTCAAAAGATG
This sequence comes from Granulosicoccus antarcticus IMCC3135, assembly GCF_002215215.1. Taxonomy (NCBI): domain Bacteria; kingdom Pseudomonadati; phylum Pseudomonadota; class Gammaproteobacteria; order Chromatiales; family Granulosicoccaceae; genus Granulosicoccus; species Granulosicoccus antarcticus. The sequence goes on from NZ_CP018632.1 coordinate 2,259,775, forward strand.
ACCATATGCCGATGAATGCGTGAACATGAAGATCATGGAAACCTTCGTCTTTCATTGTTACTGCCCACGAACTTAGCTCCACGGCTTGCTTCTTCAGAAGATCAGCTTTCTTTTGGTTCTCACTGCCTGTAGTGGTACGACTGTCTATAAACTTACTGAAGGCCTCCCCGTGCCTCACGGCCAGACCGATACTACTCTTGTAGTTCAACGTGTCAAAGTACTCTCGTAGCAAATGCGAGGTCATCATTTGGTGGTCATAGTAGGGCCACCCAGTATCTTTGGGTGTTCCTAAGATAGGCTCGTTGAGTGTGGTCATCAGACAATTGTGTTGATCAAACTAGGAAGGTAACTATCTTGGACTCGCTGAGAGGTCTGCGAGAAAAGCTAATAAGTATTGAAACAGATATGAACTTGATGTCTTGATTCTACCTTATTCAATACGTCATACATTAATCATATCGGAGCTATAGTCAATAGTGGTGTCCAGACAGTTGAATCAAGCGACTTTCTGATTGATCTCCTGCACTTCAACGCCGTCGTTGAATTTGATTCCGGTGATAACCTTGGCCAAGTAGTCAAAGCCCCTGAGTCTGCGCCAGCGCTTCTCGGCGCATAGTCCAAGCTTGAACATCATGTGCAGCATCGTGTCTCGTGACAGACAGCCTTTGGAGCGCTTGGTCCGATGCCGGATGGTGGCAAAGGTTGACTCGATCGGGTTGGTCGTACGGATGCTCTGCCAATGTTTTGCTGGGAAATCATAGAACGTCAGAAGCTCCAGCTGATCCTTGAGTAGACACTGTGCCACTTTCGGGTACTTGTCCGCGTACGTTTCGATGAATAAATCGAAGGCTTTCACAGCGTCGGCCTTGGTCTCCGCCATCCAGATATCTTGCAATCGCTTCTTGGCTTTTGGCTGTGACGACTTGGGCAGCTTGTTGAGCACGTTGGCTGTCTTGTGCACCCAGCAACGTTGTTGCCGTGTGTCAGGATAGATCTGGTCGACGGCTGCCCAGAAGCCCAAAGCACCGTCTCCGATAGCGAGATTGGGAGAGTTCATGCCGCGAGCCTTGAGCTGAGCAAGACCTCACGCCAACTCTGCGTCGATTCCCGGGTGCTGTCCTCGATAGCCAGAATCTGCTTCTTTCCTTGCTCATTTACGCCGATAACCGTTAGTGCACACAGTTTGCTGTCGTCACTGCGAAGACCTGAGTGGATACCGTCAACCCAGACGTATACCCATTGATCTTTATCCAGTGGGGCCTGGCACCAAGCCTCGTACTCCTCGCCCCATACCTGCTTGAGTCGTGAGATTGTGCTGGCTGATAAGCCCTTGGCTTCCGGGCCGACCAGCACTTCCAGAGCGCTCTGCATCTCGCCGCTGGAGATGCCTTTGAGGTACAGCCAGGGCAAGGCAGCTTCGATTGATTTCGTTCTGCGAACATAGGGTGGCACCAGCGCTGAGCGAAAGGTGACCGGCTCTCCATCACGTGCTCGCACCTTCGGTACTTTCACTGTGACGGGGCCGATTCCGGTCTGGATCTCACGCTCCGGCTGGTGGCCATTGCGCACGACTGCCGCACGTCCATTGGCCAAGGTTCTGTCCTGGAACTGCGACAGAAAATCACTGACTTCTGCTTCGATGGCTTGGGCTAGCAACTGCCGTGCTCCTGTCTGCAATAGCTGAGTCAAGAGATCTGTATTTTCGTCTCGACCTTCGAACTGAACAACGTTATCCTTCTTCATGGCGGTGTTTCTCTGTTGGTGGATTGAACGTGTGGTAACGCCAATCAACCAGAAACGCCGCTTTTTTTCAACCTTGCTCAGACACCAGAATCAACCATACCTCATCATATCGATGTCAACAGGCCTACGTGTGCCCGTGGAAGTACAGAGTCTGATATAGAAGGCTGAAAATCAAGCCCAAACCTTCAGAAAGTACAGCACAATCCCGCTGGCTTCAAATCCATAGCCGTCACAGATTTACCAACTTAGGCCTCACGCACAGTTAGATTTGCAACAAATCTACACACTAACAAAGTCCGCTTCAAGGTAAGCGTCCGAGCTGAACCGCATTGACCATTCGGGCAACGCAGTAGTTATCCGACGACAGCCTCTTCCAGTGTGACATTCCATGGCAGGAACTCGTCAACACGGTTTACCGGATGATCAGCGATCTTGCTCAGGACATGACGCAAATAGGCTTCAGGATCCAGGCCGTTTAACTTGGCCGAGTTGAGCAACCCATACAGCATCGCTGCCGCATGACCACCCGCATCTGAACCCGCGAACAAGTAATTTTTTCGCTTATGGAAAATATTCCATAAGCGAAAAAACTTTCTCTTCGCCGATACACCCGCTGGCGCCGAGGCCAGCGCGATAATTTGTAGTCTGTTGAAAACTGCGAAAATCAGCGGACAACATCCACAGAGATATCTTGGTGTTCTACTGAGCGAACTACCCAATGTGCAGAGGGTCGAGGACGTCGAGGCACTGTTGCCGTGGAACATCACACCTGACGAGATCAATCGTCGGTATGCAACGTATCCAGTCCCCTAGCGCTACCACACTGCGACAGCAAATTGTTTGAGCCTCATGGATGTGAGCGGTGCGTCGCTTACCTGCAGCTGGCATTGTCTCCGACCGGTTGCAAGGCAGGCCGCTGGCCTGGGCACCGCTTTACCTAATTCTGCGAACTCACGAAACTTGGGTCAGATATATCGCTTACGCGTTACACCTTAGAGGTTAATTGTTGTTTAGCAAAGTTCGTCGTCCCAAAGTCAAACGGCGGTATTAGTACCGTATGACTCTATTTGATAGAAAAAGGGTTCCACGAAAGCGACCATTTACATTGTGAAATGGCACAATGTTAAAAGTGACTTAATCGACACATGATTTTTTTGGTGCATTTTGTTGGGGAAGAATATGCCGACCGATCTGAATGAAGTAGCGAGACGGATAAACCCAGAGGAGACCATTTTGTTTCTCGGTGCTGGAGCGTCAGTACCATCAGGTGCACCGAAAGCCCAAGAACTGTCTCAAGCAATTGCTGCCCAGTTCAGTTTTGAATTATCTGACTATTCTCTCTCCGAAGTAGCAAGTATTGCCGAAGAAAAGGTTGGAAGAAGAAGCTTAGTTGAATTTGTCAACTCTAAAATTGGCAAGCTACGCCCAACCCGAGGTCTTCGTAACATTCCACTTTTCGACTGGCGACGAATCTATACCACTAACTACGATGATCTCATTGAGAGTGCATATCGAGATTCGGATACTGTACTGCAGGTAGTCAGCTCTAACTATGAGATCACGAATGCCTCACGGGAAAGTGCCACTACGCTTTACAAAATTCATGGAACCGTAGGGAGTGACACTTCGACTGGACAAACCTCGAAGCTCATACTTACTGAGCAAGACTATGACGACACACAAACTTACAGAGAAGCTCTCTATTCGCAACTCGAGAGAGATCTCGTACAAGGTAGCTGTGTAATTATTGGGTATTCGTTATCCGATGCGTACATGAAAGAACAGATCAATTTTGCGTTGAAGGTGCGAAGCAAGAGTGACATTCCGGGACAAATATACCTAATCACATATGCGAGTGACGCCGGGCGGGCGATGTTGTATGAAAAGCGTGGTTTCGTTGTCGCCAATGGATCTATCGATGATTTCATTGCTGCTATGGCAAATGAAACAGATATGCGATCTATAGTTTACTCAGCGGGAGGAGATCCTCTTAATCGAGCGCCACGACTTAGGGTATCGACTGTAGTAGTGGAGCACGAGTTAGCGCAGAACAAGCAATCGTTACCTTCGATGTTTGCTGGTTGGCCCGCAAATTATTCAGACATTGAGGCTGGGCACACGTTTGAACGGGACGCAATTTCGGAACTTGCTAACGAGCTAATCGAAAAAAAGTGTGCTGTGATTGTAGGTGCAAGTGGTACAGGAAAAACTACCGCTGCCAGACAAGTTTTGTACAAATTGGAGAAAGAATCATTTGTTTGTTGGGAGCACTTCAGTTCGCATCAGTTGCCTGTAGATGATTGGATTGAAGTCTCGCAAGCTCTCGTTTCAGAAGATCGTAGAGGCGTACTTTTTGTAGATGATGCACATGAACATCTACGTGAGCTGAATAGGCTGGCGGATCGCCTGTCTACCAATGAAACATCTGGCCTTATGCTGGTGGTTGCCGCTCCGGCAAATCTATGGAATCCAAGAGTCAAATCCACTTGGCTAACACGGAATGCTGCCAGAAAAACTTTTTCAAGGTTGACTTCGAATGAAATTGACAAGCTCATATCTCTTGCGGAAAATCTACCCGATTTGAGGCCACTTCTTGAAAGTTCTTTTGCTGGTTTTTCCAGAGAAGACAGAAAGCGTCGGTTGCAACACAAGTGCGAGTCCGAAACGTTCGTGTGTCTGCGTAATATTTTCAGTAGCGATAGCTTTGACAATATAGTACTCAGGGAGTACGCGTCACTGCCAGAAGATTTGCAAGAATTGTATAAAACATTGAGTGCGTTGCAAGCTTCGGGTGTTAGTGTACATAGGCAATTGCTTATTCGTATGTTGGGCATAGACTCATCGTCTATTTTGGCCATTCTGGCCCGTCTTGATGGAATCGTCGAGGAGTACACTGTGTCCGCAAAAGACGGGACATATGGCTGGCGGGGAAGGCACGATGAAATCACTCGCATAATTTACCAATACAAGTTTCAGTCACCTGTAGAACGAGAGGAGCTTGTTGAGAAGGTCGTAGATAACTTGGTGGCTACAGACGCGTTTGAGCGAAAGACTGTGAGTCGGCTCTGTTCATTCGAAGCGGGGATACAGCAAATTTCGTCCAAAAGTAAACGAGACCGGTTACTTCGCAAGCTTATTTCGAAAGTGCCCAGCGAAAGACTGCCGAGACATCGATTGATACGCAGTTTGATGGATCAAGGTAAATTCGATGAAACGGAAGCCGAGATACGCGTGTACAAGTCGGAACTGCATCGAGATACTACGATACAGAGGTACGAAATTATGTTAGGCATAAGACGCGCAATGAACTCTACTGGCATTATGCAAGAAGATAGGCGCGCAATCGCACTGACCGCTTATGAAGCTTCAGTGAGACTCTCCGAAGCGCAACCGCTGAACAAGAATGTCTTAAAAACTCGCTACGATGCTGCTTCCGCTTTAGTAGAATTCGGCGGTTCCACTGACGTACTACATGACGCGATGGTGGCTTTAAGGAAAGCGGAAAGAGAGACTGGAGATCCTGATGTCATCAACTTAATTTTCAGGCTTGAAAAGGAAGTGCTGGCGATATCTGAAAACGATGTCGAAGTATCAGAAGTAATGCCTGAATCGGAAGCCATGTCTCAGGAAATCGTGAGTAATTGACTTACGCGTAATCATTGGGATGATAAAAATTTTGATCAGGCGGCTCATGGTGTACGGTACAAGTTGAGGGATTTTTACGAAGAGTGCTTCCTCTGTGTAGTTTCTCGACATCATAAAGAGAGCGTCGTAAGCGGTGCACTTGGGACAGTTTGTGCCGTCAATGCATTTTCTGTAGACGAATTTTCAGTGGTGAATGGCAGCCTTTGCCAACGCTAAAAGGAATTCCATACGTTTGTGGCGACGGTGCGGAGCGCAGTTAGCGATACGTGACCAGTGTTAGTGCCGGTGGCAATTCCGTCAAAAGCACCGAAAGGTATTGGTATTGGTATGGGTTGTGTTTGTTAGCACAGTGCGTTAGGCCCTGATATCCCGTCTCGGGGATCCAAGCCGAGCGCAAACGTTAAGCTGATACACAGAGATATCAAACCGAATGATCGAATACTTGCAACGCCGAAACTTGGCGGGCTTTATTATGACTATCAATTTATGGCAACATAACCATTATTTGAATATTCTCGGATCACAGGAAGCACAGAGCTTGACTATGACCTGTGATTTCATGTGAAGAACAAAGACATGCATACACCGACGACTTGGCGATTAAAGACAAAGCCTGCTTCTCTGGAACAAGAAGTGCGAGCCCGGTACATCAAAGCGATGCTAGACGACGGATTTATCGGTACTGGCTGGCCATTAAATTCCTCACCACGCGACTTGGATGATTGTTTGAATCTTCTTGCAGAAAAATATCCGCGTAAAGATGCTACCGCCGTCCGTTTCGTTCGTGACACCGCGATCGGTGACCTGGTCTGGATTGCGGATACGGCTCGCGGTTGCTTCCATCTTTGTAGGATCTGTAGTGAATACTATTACCTAAAAACCGCTGAGCCCTACGGCGGAGAGGCAGCACATCGTTTTGACGTCGACTGGCTTGCTCGTGACCTTTCACCCGAACACGTTCCCGGTGGCGTTAAGAATGCGCTACGTATCGGAACGACTTACTGCAGAATACATTGCCACGCGACGTGCCGATACAGCGAACGACTTGCAGGACTCGAAGTGGAGTCGGCTACAAGCAATGACTTTCTTGAACTTTTGGACGATCAAGCACTTGAGGATCTCGTTGGGCTGTATCTGCAGATGGAGCTCAAAGGAGCGCTCATTCCTTCCACGTGTAAGTCAGATACAGCGGCTTACGAGTATGTTGTGAAGTCATGGGACGGGAAACGTAGTGCTATCGCGCAAGTTAAGTCAGGTAAACAGCCTATTACCAATTCTCTTGCTAGCGATGATCGTGAGCGTTATCTTTTCGCTGTGTCTGGAATATATCCTGTCGAGCTACACGGCGCCATAAAGATCGAAAAGTGCTCATTAATCGATTTCGCCGATAGTTTTAAAGACCTGTTACCGAAGACGGTGACCTGCTGGATGTCTACAGCAGTCTCGAAAGTGGTGACTTGAGGGTGGCTTAAAGGATATCAGTGAACAGCTGGATATCATTCCAGCCTAGGCCCAAGTGATTGAGTATATGCGCAAAAAGGTACTCCTGCAAACACTGCGAGGAGCACGTAAAGCTAGCACCTCGACCGCGCCGGTATTACTGCCAAGGTCGATCGCGTCGTGCAATACCATGGCGTTCATCATCACCTTGAAGTACACTGATGGAAATCAGCCTGAGCGACGAGGAGCGCAAATGCGCACTGAAAACCTTTTTCGTCAAAGTCAAAGAAGAGCTCGACATTATTCCTGCCCAGGTTCAGGTCATCGAGAACATGCAGGAAAAGGCTGTGTTCCTTGACGAATGCGGTGAACGCAGCCTGATGGCTGCTGAGCGTGTGCCACACCCCATTGGACGAAGCGTTGCATCCACAAATCTGCTGGCTTGGGTTGGTACAGCCAAATACGCTGATGCCTTGCCACTCTATCGGCTAGAGAAAATTCTAGTCCGATACGGCGGAGAGATCACTCGAACAACGCTGGCCAACTGGATCATCCGGTTGTCTGTGACGTTAGACCCTTTGCTGAAGCGACTCTTTGAACAGTTGATGAAGGCCGATTACATTCAGGGTGATGAGACTCGGCTGCAGGTTCTCAATGAGCCGGGAATGGCAGCAACCGGTGACAAGTGGATTTGGGTTTTGAGGGGCGGCCCGCCCGGAAAAACGGTAGTGAGTTTCAACTATGACAAAACACGCGCCGGGAAAGTCGTGGAACGGTTGCTGGAGAGCTATGAAGGGCGCTTTTTTCAAAGCGATGGCTACAGCGCCTATCACAAACCGTGCGCGGCGAAAAATGTTGCGCATCTAGGTTGCTGGGATCATGCCAGAAGAAAAGTGGCGGAAGCTATCAAGACACAGCCAAAACCGGGCAAAGGAAAACCGAGTGTGGCCATGGTTATGCTCTCGCACATAAATGCACTGTATCGTCTGGAGCGCGAATGGGCAGAGCTTGATGATGATGAGCGCAAAGAGAGACGCCAGCAAAAAGCTATTCCAAAGTTAAAGAAGTTCAAAATCTGGCTAGAACGCAAACAACCAACAGTACCCAAAGATACGTTGACCCGAACGGCAATCAACTACACGCTCAATCAGTGGGAACACCTGGTGCGCTATTGCGAGCATGGGCAATGCACATCAGCAACGTGCTGGCGGAGAATGCTATCAGACCCTTTGTGGTAGGTAGAAAAGGATGGATGTTTAGCACCAGCCCCGAAGGTGCTCACGCATCGGCTGCTATGTTCACCTTGGTCGAAACGGCAAAGGCCAATGGCATAGAACCGTACGCCTACCTGTAATACGTCATCGAACGAATTGCGACTGCTGACACGGATGAGGCAATAGATGCGCTCATGCCGTGGAACATGAAATAGGGGCAGGTTGAAACGTGGGGTGCCCGGTAACTTTGGCGCTTACCAGCATTCGGGTCCTGATCATTGCTGAGGATCGGGATTTTGGACGCAGAATTTTTTCGTGACCAGTTATAAAAGCTACCGGCTTTGAGTTTGTGCTTCTCACAATAGGCCGCCTTGCTCAACCCGCTGTACTTCCAGCGTTGAACATGATCGAGCCAGAACTGGCGGTCGCGGCGTGGTTCTCGTGATACGGTATTGGACATGCGGATTCTTCAGTGGCGATCGGGGTACTCAGATTGCCACTGACGACATAAGAGGGAAATACTGTCTTTGGCCGCAGGCTTACTTTCGTGCCAGCTTCAACATCACCATGCGACATCCAGACTGCGACATCACTGAAAAAGGACTGGAGCCAGTCCTCAAGGTCTATCGCAACTTGCCTGCTGACCTCTCCCGATCAGCTCATAAAGATTTGAGTCATCTCACTGTCCAATAACTTAGCTAAAAGTATCGTGCATTTTAGTAATACTGCAACGCGTAATGTTTTAAATTAAACAATAACGGCACTGTCCGTCGCGATTGATTGTAGTCATGGCTCTGACCGCAGTATAGCGAAATATCCTGTCATTAGATTGACAGAAAATTATTTGATTGGTCGCTAAAGACAGTGTCTGAACTGCCATGTTTAATCAGATACTTACGGTGGAGTGCCTCGGTAATATGCCAAATGCAAACTTGAGACATCGTATTTATATTAGCTATCGTTCGTCCGACATCGCTATTGCCATGTATGCGGTCCTCCAGTGTAAAATTGATATAAGAAGAGAGTATATATTATGGTGGTAAATAAAAATAAATCTCTAGCATCAACAAAAAAGCGTGCATCTAAGAAAAAAGTAGCAACTAAAGCATCATCAAAGAAAAAAAACACGAACAAGACGCTGAAATGGGACGTCCCAGGATATGCGAAGGCGACGTTGTTTTTCAAAAGCCCAAGAACGAAAGTATATGTTGAACTTTCACCAACTTTTGACGGGAGCCATTCAGTCGATGCACTGATCGGTGATGAAGTGACAGAGGACGATATTCTCGATATTGAAGGCTTCGACTCAGTATTGTTGTCAACAGACCCCAAACAAAGATTTGTTAATGTATTGCTGGTGAACTGGTCTGGTCAAGACGTAGATGTAGATCTTGCATTTATGTTTGTCGGGACAAACACCGAATCTGGAGCGAAGTATACATTTAGTATTAGTAGCAACGATTCATTTTCAACATCTATTCCAGTGGCTATTTAGAAGGTGAAAAGATTATGAGATTTTTCGTATGGAGTAAGATGAAGGCAGTTATTTTCCTGGCAGTATGGATGTCTGTTACAAGCAGTGTTTCTTTTTCTGCCGAAGAACTAGATGAATGTATTGCTATGTCTGATGGCAATTGTCTAAGTAGTTCTGACATACAAAGTAATTTCGATTTAGCTACTCCAGAAAACCCACTGTTTGCGTTGATGAATGCATCACCAGAGACAGTTATCCGACCAAAAGTAGGAGACAAACTGATGGTTTCGTATTTGCCATTAGTCGCGGACACATTCGGAAAGGACAGTTACTCAATTGGTCTTGAATTGAATCCTGGACAGTTGTACCAACCACAAATTTTCACCGCTGGCGAGCTTATGGGTGTCGAAAGTGGATGGGATGGCACAACAGAAAGAATAAAAAGGTTGCGGCGCTCGAAAACATTGTCGCGTTTCCTAATTTCAGCTGCCGCTAGTGAAAGTTTGGCAGACACCATTAGTTTGAATAGGTTTGGGTTTGGTCTAGCGTACACGCTAGATACGGGCTCCAACTGGGAAACCACAGAAGAATATGGGAGTTGTATTAGGGAAAAAGGAGCACTAGATGTCGGCCGGGCTATTGCGAAATTGCAAAAAGACGAGCTTCAGAACAATGCTAATAAATACGCGAATAGCGCAGATAAAGCTGGTGATGCATTAAAAGAGATCAAGAATAGCGATATTTATAAAGAAACAGTCTCTAAGCAAATAGCAAGCATCACACACATGTGTGCCAAAGGAGTGTCTCCATGGAATCGAAATGTCTTTGGCATCGGCCTCGCGGCGTATCATGGGCAATCTACAGATGCTGAAGACAATAAAGAGAGTGAGAGCGGGTATGGGCTCTGGATAACGCTGGTGAAGAAAGTTGGGCGGAATGGTCAGTTGTCTCTAGGAGCAAGAATTAATGATGGATATTTACAGCCTCTAGATGATGCTGTGGTTGAGGTTGATGATGGTGTGAGATTTGGAGTTCGCTATGCGCACCAGATGCTGGGAATTTCTGACGCAGATAGAGCATTCCGTGGATTTATCGAAATTGGCAGTGTATCTGAGAAAATCGATAACATGGATGACGAATACACTCAAGCATCACTAGGATTTGAAGTCCAAGTTAGTCGGGATCTCTATTTCCAAGCTGCTATCGGCGATACATTTGAAAGTGAGGCTGATCGCGAACGTCATCTGAGCGGAAAATTTAAGTGGTCGTTTACTTCCAAAACAGTCAAATAGTTTTATCTGAGAATGAAAATACCGAAATACACTGTCGTTCGGATTAGGACTACGTACAAGTGCAATTAACGCAACTCATACTAATACTTACAATCATCTGCATTGGAACAAGTGTTTTCGCAGCGGATAAAGAGAAGTCGACGCGAAAAAGCCTGAGCTATTGGTTTGAGTTTCGGAAGTTGGCCTCACACCATTTTCAAGATTGGATTGTAGCTGGGGATGGGCCAACCTTTACTCTCATATACTCCGAACCGCCTCCAGCGTATAATCCATCTGAATACGAGAAACTTTTTCAAGATACATTCCGCGGGTTGGTGAGCTTTCAAACCAAGTCTGAACAATTAGGTTTCAACGGTTCGTTCACCGATATCGTCGCGCACCTTGACTACAGCTTTGCCGACGAAGATGCACTTCGGGAATTTGAAATTGACCTCCGTGCATTAAGTCACGAAATCTATGGGACCAGCTACGGCGCTCGTGCTCTGAGACTGCGCGATCTTTCCAACGACCCTCCGGATACGGATGCTGGTGCTCCCGTTCAGATCAATGCTTCGGATTTGGCAAGTTGGCTCTTCGACGACGACCTAATATTTGGTTCGCCCGAAACTGGGTTAAGCGGGAATATTGAGGCACTTGGGAACAATCGATTAGGTCGTTACATCTCAACAGACGGCACACTCGTCACCCTGATTTTTGATAGGACACGCAAAGTTGAATTTTCTGACATCAAACACATTCGTCACTTCGTTCTCGATAGTGATTTGATTCTAGGTGGTGTGGTTGATGACAAACGAGATCTCATATTTTTGGTAGGACGCGCCAGGCAAAAGGATTTGAAGGATTTTCCGCCACTTCGGGTAGAAGACGTTCTGAACCTAATTGAGCAGGAAAATGGATCGCTTGCACAAAGCTACGATCGCACAACACCGGGAGCCGGCCGGGTCACTTACGAAGGGAAAGACCAAGACTGGGCGCCTAGTTACTTGTCGGCCGAGCTTCTCGATACAGAATTTGGCTCTCTGTTAAACGAGGCAGACGCTATTCTGAAGTCTCAGTCCTTAGCGAATTCCACATCGTATGCGGGTTTTGAAATTGCCCCGATTCCTGGGCCGCCGTTCGAAAAAGGTGTATGGGTCGAATTGAATAAGGTTACGCCGCTGACATCCTTGATCTTCAATTTCAATACACTTGGTTCAGGCCATTGGCTGAAGGTAGATTCGAACACCAAGATATATGCTTCCAATCGCACCGGTAGTTATTCTGTAACCTACTCACCCTTCGCATCAGGTGAGGCTTCTTTGTCCGACGAGGCGTCCCAAATAGCCGATGCGGAAAAACAATATGGAACTTGGTTCAATGAGTCCCAAAATTTAGCACTAACACGTACTGTCCAATACACATCGTTGTTTCAAATCTTCAAAGAGCCGAGCCAGGTTGCTTTTTCGGGTTATCCAGATAGAAGTAGTCGTTTTGATAACGTTGGGTTGGCCTTAAAAAATTCAATAATTCGCGGCTTCCAAGCTTGTTTGCCTGAAAGTGACAGTGGTAGTGCTAACTTCGGGGCCTTGAAGGAGGCTTTCGTGAGGGTAACTTCTGAGCGAATCCGAAACGACTACGCAAACGTGACTGACGCTTTTGTGGCGGAAGCTTCTGAGCAAATCCGTAACGACTTTCCAAAAGACAAACAAGAGCTGCTTGAGCTACTTAGCGGAGTTGCCACGAAGCTTCGGTATGATGGCAACCTGTTCGGTTCCCAAAACCGAGAGCTCATGGACCAGTACAACGCTCTCTTGCGCCAAGAAGAGGCGGTTTTACCAAAAGCAAGAGCGGCACAAGAAAATTACGTTGTTCATACGGAATACCTCAAGCAACAGTATCGCGTCGATGAACAGGTTGTGCGCGGATCTTTACAAGAAGATGGCAGAGATACCGTGGAGGTAGTACTCCTTCGAGGCTCCAGAGAGTGGAATCCTCAACAAGGCAAAGATGGTGAAGATAGGTCGAAGTGGGCCGAACTGCTTTCGATAAACAATCGAGAGGTGGGTTACTATAATAGTCTGTTGTACAAGCGATCTCAAATAGATTCGACACTCGATAAACTAGAGTCGGAGTGGGGCAACAAAAAAGAAATCGCCGACTTCGTTGCGTCCAGATGTGATGTTATCGAAGGAACTAATGATACGATCTTCGACACTTACCAGAATTGGACATTCGAAGACGGCGCTGGAAAGGAAGCCGATTCGAATTTTCTTCGTACACCTACAATCGTTCTCTCAAGAAATAAATTGGATCCGGAATTCCTTGGGGGGCACAACGTTAAGCGTCAGGGTCTAGAAATAGAGTTTTCATCTAGTGTAGGTGTAGATGGATTTACCTTTCAGGGAAACACACTAGAGTTACACCCTCAGCACGGCGGAAGATTGGCCGATTTGTCTGAGGCAATGGCTAAGGTTAAGAATGCTGATCCAGCGGCACAAAAATCTGCTTTCGAGACTGGGACCAGTTCGAACGCAAGCGGTGGCGGCACTCGGGAAAGCATTCTTAAAATCTCGAGGAATGATCGGACCGGCACCATTCTCGACGGATTGGCGATCCACGAGGCTAGTGAGGCTGCAGCCGCCCCTCTCCCGAACAGCGTTCGGCTTGGTTGGGGTGAGCGCGGTCTTTACCTAGATCAAACCATAGATGGCAAGGTGCGTCGTTCTAATCTCTTTGGCGCAAGTTATGGATTGCCGCAACTGCTTGAGAGCCGCCTAGCCTTTCACCGTACCGCCGTGGTTGAGTTCGACAGATCCATTGATGCCGCTACACGCAACGAATTGATCTCAGACTTTATTAGAGAAAGGCCTTCAACTGCGGCTGGAGGCGGCGGGAGAGGTGGAGACGGAAACGGACGCTGGCGAATCTCAGGAACCAGTCCAGACGGGCCGGGACGTGGCCCACGGCTGATCATTTTCACAGACATGCAGACTGGAAGACAGAGGGTTGTAGCCGAAACGACTCGAGGTCGAATAGAGATTTTATTTGACAGATCAGTAAAAAGCGAGGCTTTGTTGAGAGCCCTGTCAAAGCCGATTGAAAGAGGGGCGTCACTTGAGCTGCAGACAAAGATAGCCGCTGATGGGTTGGGTGCAAGAGTTGTCATCGCAGATTTCAAGGTACAGCATACTTCCGAATTCAGTGGGTCAATTGCTGGTTTCATCCACTACGCGATTAAAGCCACCAATGCTCGGATCATAGAGGCGTTCACAAGCGCTCTTAAGGGAGCGTTTTTACGCGTGGCGCGATCCGAGCCTGAAAAGAGTACGCACGCTGACGTTCTTATTGAGATGAGAGAGTCAGCTATGGCAACTGGCTACTTTCGGAATGTCGTAGGTGGAGTTGTGATCGACAAACTTGGGTTGCGCTTCATCCTGTTCCACGGTGCTGCACCTGAAACAGGTCACGAACTTCAGGTCGAAGTTTACTCCTCAGAAATATGATTAACGGCGTTGCGATATTGTCAGCCTTGCCCGAGTCACTGGACGAGATCCGTGCTGGAGCTGCGGACCAGACTAAAGACTACATACGAACCCAGCTTCTTGTGCGACTTCATACACCTGAAAGTGCTTGGGATATTATGAATCCAGTACTAGGCGACATGGCACGAGACTCATTCGCTTGGTGTCGGGCGCAGGGAGTCACAGTCAGACAGAAAGCAGGTTTAGCCGAGTTACGTGACTCGTTGGCAACCCACGACCTGGTTATAGTTTTAGCGCATTGGAAGGGGCCACTTGTTCATTGGATGGATTTACCAGATTCAATAGATGAACTTAAACAGATTCAGACAAGTCTGGACGACGTAGTTTGCGCTCAAGAAGGGGTAACTGCCTCAACGCTGAAGAAATCATTGAAATCTTCTCTTAACAAGAAAATTGAATCATGGTTGAATTGGTTGGATCTTTCGTCACTAGGTAGGGACGATGTAGTTATTGGTGAGTACTACGGGCAGTGCCTCGCTCGCGAACGTCTTGATGCATGGCTCGGGCGCTTAATCGTTCCAGGCGCACGGCTTGAGTTAAGCGACGGGCTTTGGTCGGCACAGGAGGTAGCCGCTTGCTTTCCTTTTGAGTGGGATGGTATCTGTGACTTCTCTTGCTGCCGCTCGTTATACTTGTCTGACATAGTAAAGGCCAAGACACGGCGAGGACTTATTCGAGCCGATGCGCGTTACTTGAAACCAAAAAAAGTATTTGAGGCCCTAAACCACAATGTTGGGGCAGTTGTATCTGGCACGTCGTACTTGGATGCGGCGCATGCTTTTGACAAACTTTGAGGAGAAAGATAAATGATAGTCTCTACAAAATCCTTATTGGATGTGTATAGATCCGAAATCGGTGATCTAGGAGGAGATGACGAAACGTCAGGTACCAGTCTGCGGTTTGATCGCTTCGTTATGATCCTGATCATAGCCTTTAGTCTTGCGATTTCGGCCATGGGCGTGATGGGTATGTATAAGTTCCTATCATCCGAAAACTTTGGATTATCGATTCTGTCGCTGTTTTTCGTTGTTGTCGGCGTGTATAGCGCGTTAGGAGTTTATCGCGAGTTTGTGAGTATGGATATGATTTCAAAAATGCTGCCAAGTATACCCGGTGAATCGCAGATGGAGGTCATCAGGGTTCTCTTGGATAAAGACCGGAATTTAACGTTGATCGATCGGCTTTTGAGTATGATTGAGAATATATTTCCGACAAAACAAAAGTAATAAGAACAGAAATCAGCAGGAACTCATGGATTGGGAATTTTTTCGATGTCAAATAGTGTGTTTTTTCTGGTGATTGAGGGTGGCAGAGCTGGGAAGGTTTGTCTGATTTTAAGAGGGAAAAAGATTGAACCAAGAAGACAGCAAAGAAGATGAAGTAAATTTCGTTCTTGTCGGAGGTGTTGCCGATAAAAAGAGGTCACATATGAAATTTTTACCTATGATTGCCTTAGTGGTGGCTTTGGTTGCGCTTGTGCACACATTCTGGTTAGCAAATCGAATTGCTGCTAGGTTGTCTTCTACTGAGGCCGACAACGCCACGTTTGAAAGGGACTCGGAGGCTGCATCAGCGGAACTAGAGCGCCTAGCCGAAGACAACACTTCTGAAATCAAAGCTGTGAGAGAAAAGGCTGCTTCTGGAGTTGAGAACCTCGAGCTGCGCCTGAACGAATTAGAAATAGAGCTGCGAGACGAAGTATCATCAAAATTAACCCAAGAATTGGTGGAAGAGGCTACATCAATGGCTATTGAGAAGGTAGTCAGTAGCCACTTACCGAAGAGCAGTGACTTTTTGTTGGACTTGGCTGGTGTGCTAGCCAAGAATTTCCATAAGGAGCTTCAAGGAGTACCAGGCGAAAAAGTCGACCCCGAATTACTCGCAACGTTCTTAGCGCGCGACCAGAGCTTTCTTGACGCCCTGCAATTCAAGACTCTGACAGAATTCGATTCGAGTGACACCGATGAGCGCTAAAAACAAATTTGATTTAACGTAGGGGGCGGGGCCCATCTTGGGCTCGCCAAAGAATGTCCGAAACCAAGATCAATTGAAACACCGGATCAAGGATACGTAGTTGCGTTTCCCCACGTTGGTGGGTTACATCACGAGTATCGGCGCGCCGCATGATTTCGGGATTCGGTAACACAATGCGCATTGCGATGATGGCGCGAAAGTTTGGGATAGAGTTTTTGGGGCTCCTCAAAAAAATCTGTGGGTATGTTTTGGCTCTGGAAGATCTCCCATCGCGTGATATAGCGCTATTTCTATGCCTTTGAAGGTACGGAATCCATAGGATTTTCTCATCGTCAGTTTTGCCTTGTTGTTCAGCAATTCCCGGCCAGCTAGATCCTGAGTTGCATTATATTCGAGAGCATGCTGTCAGTTTCCTGCAGGCGCAGTATGGCCTGCCAGAAAGTGACAAAACTAGCCAGGATGTCGAGGGAGGTGCGGTGGTGGGCCAATGTTGAGTGAATGGGAGCTATTGTCAATTCTGGTGTTTGAAAGGTTGAATCAAGCGGCGACCTGATCGGCGATTTTTACTTCGATTCCATCCTTGAATTTCACTCCTTGGATCACCTTCGCCAAGTGATCAAAACATCGTAATCTGTGCCAGCGTTTCTGTGTACACTGACCGAGCTTAAACATCATGTGCAGCATACTCGTGCTGGACAAACACCCTTTGGATCGTTTGGTGCGATGGCGGATAGTGGCAAACGTTGATTCGATCGGGTTGGTCGTGCGTATGCTCTTCCAGTGGGCGGCTGGAAAATCATAGAACGTCAACAACTCATGCTGGTCCTTGAGCAATGGCTACACCACGCATCAGCCTCGAGCGTCTCTGTTGGTGATGTTAGGCAGCAGTGCAAAGTTAAATATAAGATTGAGGAATTGTGGGATAATTTATTATGGGTTACGAACTTTGGACTTCACCAGTTACTGGAATACGCCGGCGTGGCTCAAAGCTTGTAGAGTTGAGACGGCATTTTGAAGATGCGATAACCGTAGAAGCTATCTATGAGCCAATCCAAGCTTGCGAAGTGGACATGCCCACTAAAGCGCTTTCTGAGATACTTGAAAAAAGAGGATTCGATATCTGCGGTGTGCGATACCCAGGCTCAGACGAGATACATAACTATGTTACCGCTGAATCTCTGACTTCAGCAACCCACGTTTCAGATTGCATTCAGATTATCGCATCTAATACTGTTATTTCTGAAACTACTGCTATTGCTGATTGCCTGCATTTTCTCGCTGATATGCAGTGGAAATTTGTTCTAGTCGGTACTTCTATTGCTGGGATCGTTACCCAATGGGATCTAAACAAACCACCTTCGCGGGTATATTTTTTTGGAATTCTTTCATTATTCGAGCAGCACCTGAATCTGTGGATTAGACGTTACTACACAGACGAAGAAATGAGGGCCGTCGTAGGCACCAATAAACATCGTAGCGCTGAAACACTTCAACAAAGGAAAAAGCTACGTGGCATTCCAACTGCATTGATAGAAAATTTTAATATTCCAGAAAAAAGACTCTTGCTTTTTTCGAATGAATATTTATTAGCGGCACTAAATATCGACGCTGAAGATGAAATAAAAATAGAGAATATTGCCACATTCAGAAACGCATTGATGCACTCTGCAAATAGTGTCCTAGATAGCCTAACATGGCAAGAAGTTGCAACAATGATACTTTTTATTGAAAAAACGCTGGAACTTTCAGACAAGCTTATCGAGGATGACGCGCTACGCACGAAAGAACCAGATAGTGAACATCTATTTGCTTCTGCCTAACGCAGCAATCATTAATATTTGACTCTGCCACAGTTTCTGGCTAAGTCATAATCTGAGTCATCCTCGAATATCTTGATGGCAAATGCTATCCGAAAACTTCCGCTATGAGGACGAAGCAGGCATAACTTACAGGTATGAGCTTTCTACCCGTAGGTCTGAATTGTCCTCAAAGCGGACATCATCATTGACGCTGTGCAGCGTATCGGTAACACTAATTTCGCAGCTACTTCCACTAGTTGTCTACTGTATAAACTTTAAACATATTTCAGGTTCGCTTCCATACACTCTTTACATCTGGATGCTTATAAGAAAGGAAGTCACAATACTCAAACGAAATATGCATCGCACTCCAAAGCGGATCACCGTGTAAGTTCACCATCGCCATTGGATTTACAAAATCTAACATGTATGAAAAAGGGGTATCGTATCCGCCTTCTTGAATATACTTAAACTCAAGTTTTAAACGATTCCAATCTGGAATAGCCCTGACAATCAGATTTTTTTCGACAGCATTGAACAATAGTTCCTTTAATTCATCTCTAAGTACGTGCCATTTCCTAACATGTCCCATGAACACATCGTTCTCGTGGAGAAATATGGAGTCATCCTTAAGCTCCGACTGCACCCTGATATAGAATTCCAAGTAGAAATTTGTAAATTCTTTCCAACCGCTGACAAAGGCAACTATTGCTGCAACATCTACGTTTTCTTCATTGGAATCAATCACAGAAACCAATGCCCAATCCATCTCGCCACGAACACGCATCTCGTGTTGCGACTTTAGAATGTAGAGCCTTTCAATAGGATAGCCGATAGGATCTTTATCAATAGTTGTATGGCATGTTGGGCACAATAAAATCAAGTTGAAATACGAATTTCTTTCTGCATCAACAAGAATGCTGCAGCCTCTAGGGCCTTTTTTATTCCCAGCTACAATATGTGCGGCTTCACCAACAACTACTGCCTTACCTTCCAAGGACACACCTTCTAGCTTATGTCGACACATGCTACATGTCGATGCAGCCCGTCCCCACAATTGTTTCACATCTGCAGCTGGGATTGTCATACATTACATATCCATATTTTTGTTATCACGAACACTGCCGGCTGACGCACCATCTTGCGTAGTCAAGTTGTGTGGCCGGGCCCAGTGCTTGCTGCATGGCTCAATTAGCCCTAGGACACTAAGGCTTATGACCCTACATGTTTTTTCGCAGCATCTGAAAGCTTACTGATGTAGTGAACGGCATCGGGCAGCAACCTTGTATATGTATTATTCAATGCACGCAATAGATCGCCTTCTACATACCCACTAAGTCTCGATAGTTCTTTACTGACCTTTGAATCAGTATGCTTTATTGAATTGTTAATGAGTCTCAGCTCTGTTAAGGAGCTTGTCTCCGCCACCTCTGGCAATAGCGGTAGCACATCACTATTTATATATCGCATGTCAGAGAGTTTTTTTTCTTTCAGATCAGAGAACACACATTTAACGATTTTTTTCCTTGCTACTTCCACTCGACTGTACAGCGTAACTATTGCCATAGAATATGCTATGTCTACGGCACCACCTGCATCATCGTACATTCCTTCTATATGCCACCGATATTCATCTTTCTCCTCTTCTGTAAGTGATGGATCATCAGCAATTTCTTTCAAAGTTATATCCATTTCATCATTTTTCGCCTTTTCGAAATTTCGGGCCATTCCAAGATAGGTATCTATATCGTCAACTCGAAGCTCACCTGCGTATTTCAGCAGCCACAGCTTTACCCTTTCAGTCATATTCATTTCATAAATGTGATATCGAAATAATTGTATATTTGGGAGATTCAGAATTAACGGAACGCGAGATAAGTTCGAAAATAACTCAGATATTTTCTAGCCACTGCCGCTCCGTGGGGCTGAGTTAGGCTTAGGGTGTAATAACTAAAGTAGAAGTGTGGGTCCAGCTGGTTTGCTATTTTACGTCATAAAGTTTTGCAGTATTTACGGTTACTTCATTTTCGTGATGGTCTAACCTAGCAAAATATACATCAGCT
The DNA here is from genome assembly GCF_002215215.1 of Granulosicoccus antarcticus IMCC3135. Lineage (NCBI taxonomy): Bacteria > Pseudomonadati > Pseudomonadota > Gammaproteobacteria > Chromatiales > Granulosicoccaceae > Granulosicoccus > Granulosicoccus antarcticus. The sequence goes on from NZ_CP018632.1 coordinate 2,279,940, forward strand.
TTCAGGATTTTTGCTTCTATAACTATTCGTGTGACCGATTCAAACCAAGGTTGACTTGAATAATGAACGTAGGCGAATTCGTGTGCAACGGATTTGTTTAAACTCCATGATTGTCCAAAAGAATGCTGATTTAGCTCGTGCTCATCGCATCCTCTATAAACCCGCAGAACAGCGGGATGCCCCGACAGGTCTGCAGTATCTATATGTTGGGTCAATACAATTTTGGGATACCAGTCTTGATTCTCTTGATAAATAAAAAGATCTTCAATGCTGTATTCTGAGAATGAAGTAAATGCATGCCGAAGAGAGCACAGGACATTTTTAGACTCCGTGGATTTCATGGCGCTCTTGCGACGTATATGCTGGGCTGAAACATAATCACAATTCTGTTTCTTTGTTAATCTCTGCGCATAATAGTCAGTTACATCATTGAGAAAGGTAATTATAGAATCCATTGAAAGTACAACATCAGTAGAACCTAGTTTTAGTTGAAGGTTGTTGAGATCGATGCTCATCGTATTCGACAGGTACATCTTTGTACTCTTCTTCACCTGATATTTTTTCCAAAATAGTTACTTATTAGCCCTTGCTAGCCTCAGTAGGCTGCAAGACACCGTTAGATATTTCATGCAGAGGCTTTCCCACTAGTTCAATTTTGGATTCCAGTAAGACCCTTCTGCATATACACTAAATGGACTCTCACCTTTGTCTCGATAGTCTCGGCAAACACCATTCAATATATTTTTTACCACTTTTGTGATGAATGCTGTTGGATAGATCAACTCCCATGTCGAGTGCCATTGCAGCGTCGGAGGATATTGCAGCGCAGTCAGCGTCTGCATTTTGTGATAATAAGGATTCAACTCACGCCTAAACGGAGACTCTGACCCTTGCCCTGGTTTGCTAAATTCGTGAACGACACAATTTCTGTAAAGCCATAACATATTCTCATGGGATAAAAGCTCTGGAGTGAAGCCATTACATTGTAAGCGGTTCCAAATCGACGTAATTGAGTGAGTCGATGGTTCGCGCGAAGATGTGCTCACTGTTACAGCGAGCAACACGCCATGTCATCGATCAAGTCATCAGTCAGTCGCCGAGCGATCTGGGAAAGCCACGTCCTTACTTGGCAAGGCAGCGGATTGAGCAAAGCGAAGTATTGCCGGGAGAACAAGCTGAGATACCACCAATTCATTTATTGGATTTCCAAGGGTGAACAGAGAGTTCAGCCGAAGACCGTCACAGCGCAGACACCCAAGCTATTGCCGGTGGTGATCAAACAATCAGCTGTCTCACCAGAACTGCAGATCAAGCTTCCCAACGGCATCATCATCAGCGGCATCACAGTGGATTCAGTGGAGGTGCTTGGTGCTTTGATGGATCAGCTATGAAGAGCTACACGTTGCGTCCGGGTACCCATCTCACACAGATCTATGTCTACCGTGACCCAGTTGATTTCAGGAAGGGACATAGGGGGCTATCAACGTTGATCGAACATGAATTAGGACATAATCCATTCAGTGGCACACTTTACGTGTTCGGCAATCGCCAGCGTTCCAGAATAAAATGCCTGTTCTGGGAGGACAATGGATTTGTGCTGTATTACAAGGCGCTGGCAGAGGAGAAGTTCCATTGGCCACATGCCGATGATGAACTGATTACACTCACAGGTGAGCAATTGAACTGGCTGTTGGATGGTTATAACGTGGGACTGATGACACCGCATCGTCCGCTTCAGTATGAGTCTGTCGGGTAGCGATATTTGTGTGCCGGTTGACTCTGCCTGCAGGTCGGTTCACGCGGCAGTTGTGCTAGTCTTATTGCCATGCAGGCGACCAACAAAAGCGTTGATGATGTGTCAGTCACCCAGGCTGATATGCCAAGTGGTGATGCACTGCCTGCCGCTTTTCTTGAGCTGAAGAAACAACTCGACGAACAGTTCGATCTGGTCAGCAAGAAGAGCGATGTAATAAGCCAGCAGAAGGCACGCATCGCTGTCCTTGAAGAGCTACTGCGATCAAACAGAGCCGAGCGCTTTGGCGCCAGTAGCGAGTCGGATCCCCTGCAGACCAACTTCTTCAATGAAGCTGAGCTTTTGGGCGATGATGCCGACAGCAATGAGGACGAACAGCCAAGCCACGATGATGCCAACGGTGATCAAAGCAAGCCTGCGAAGAAACGGGGTCAGCGCAAGGCGCTGAACCCGGACATCCCTCGCGTGCAAGAACGCTTGCTATTGAGCGATGAACAGCGTGAAAACGCTATTGATACATTTTTCGTCACGGTCAAGGAAGAACTCGACATCACACCGGCACAGGTACAAGTGATCGAGTACTTGCAAGAAAAGGCGGTTTATCTGGACGATAACGGTCAGCGCAAGATAGTGACCGCTGAACGTCCTGTACACCCGCTAGGCAAGAGCATTGCCAGTTATTCGCTTCTGGCCTACATCATCATTGCTAAATATTGCGACGGTCTTCCACTGTATCGTCTGGAAGGCATTTTGAAGCGCTACGGCGGTTCAATCAACCGCTCGACAATGGCCAACTGGCTGATCAGATTGTCATTGCAGTTCCAACCTGTCGTGAACCTGATGCGTGAGGTTCAGCTCACCGCTGATTATCTACAAGGTGATGAAACGCGACTGCAGGTACTCAAGGAGCCTGGCATGGATCCGACGGGTCATAAGTGGATATGGGTGCTTCGAGGTGGCCCACCGGACAAGCCGGTGGTGTTGTTCCACTATGACAAGTCACGCGCAGGTTCAGTTGCGGGTGAGCTACTCGATGGCTTTGAGGGGCGCTATTACCAATGCGATGGCTACTCGGGTCAGATTGCTGCTGTGGATGGCAAAAAGGTCACCGTCATTGGCTGTATGGATCATGCGCGACGCAAGTTCGTGAAAGCCGAAAAAGCGCTGACCAAGAAGGCCAAAAGTGGGGCACCTGCCAAATGCACAGTCGGCCGAGCCAAGCTGGATGCGCTGTACCGCCTCGAGCGTGAAATGAACAAGCTTGATCTGACGGACGATCAGCGCAAAGCCTACCGCCAAGAGCATGCCAAGCCCAAGCTGGACGAACTGCACCAATGGCTCACCAGGAACTCTACAAAAGTTGCCAAAGACACGTTGACCTACAAGGCCATTAAATACACATTGAATCAGTGGGAAAGACTCATTGCTTATTGTGATCACGGTCAACTACACATCAGCAACGTGCTGGCCGAAAATGCAATCAGACCCTTTGTAATCGGCCGCAAGGCTTGGATGTTTTCAGATACTCCGAAAGGCGCTACGGCCAGCGCGATGTACTACACCCTCATTGAATCGGCCAAGGCAAACGGGATCGATCCGTTCAAATACATGCTGCACTTGTGCAAACATATCGCCAAGGCGGAAACGCTTGAAGATATCGAAGCACTGCTGCCCTGGAACGTGAAAGATCAGCTGGCACGATAGAAGTCAACAGACGCTGATTTGGGAGCGCTTACATTACATTGAATAAAAGCTCCATTGCTGTTTCGTGGCCAATGCAATTCAACTTCACTCAAATGCGGGTCATGGTCGAGAAATGTTTGACTTTGGCCGTCAGGCAAAATCAAGCCCAACTTCGTGGAGGCCCACTGCTTAATATGTGCAAATTCAATTGACGAAGGAGCTGTGTCCAATACCCTAGCCAAGTGCAAGATACTCACTCGACTACTGTCCGACCATTCCGAGTATTCATTGACTACATGTTTGAACCTATTGCCAATTCCTTCTATATTTTTGGCACCGGCTTTTGCAATTCTATCAAGAATGCAACATAGCAAAACACTGCTATGTATTGCGTTGTACCGTCGGTGTCTTTGCTGGATCAAAAGCGCGGCTATTTGCCGGAGAGTTTTTCAATAAATGAGACTGCCTGACACTGGACCCCGCAGGATCCAGATGCTAGAAAAGCATGTCTTTGTTAGAAGTCCTCGTCGTCCCAGTTGGGCATTGACGATCGGGACAGGCCACGCTTCCACGGGGGGTGAAGTTCTTGATGTCTTTGTTCGCCCATGCGCCTTATCGGATCCTTGTAGAGTTCTTCGCAGGCGTGCAATAGCGCACGGAGCAAATTATGCATTTCACCGATATCCTCGTCACTCAGTGAGGACAGAGCGTCGATTGATGGCAGTGCGTCCCATAGTTTGGTTTTGTCGTTCATCACACCCGGCTCTTGTGAGGTTCTACCGGACTGGTTACATGAGGTCGATTCCTGTTTATCATCCCCTGCCATTCGGTCTATTTCATCGTCAAAACAAAGATGCCGCTGGCGTGGATCACATTGCTCATCAAGCTCCGGCGTGCGGCACTCTATGATGTCCTCGCTGTAGAGCTCCCAAACCGTATCGCGCAAACGGTCAAGATAATCAACAATGGCGGCAGCTTCCTCTGGCGTCCAGTAGAAGGCCACATCAACACAACGTGAGTTCATGAGTCTTTGCCTTTTGGTTTGGGCGTTCTTGTCACTTTGGCTCGGGTCCCTTTCTTTGAAGCTGCTCTTTTTTTGGCCTCATGGACTCGATACGATTCACCCTTGATCACCAGTATTTCTGAATGATGCACCAGTCGATCAACAATGGAGACCACACTGCCGTTGTTGGGGAACATGGATGCCCATTCGCTAAACGGTTTGTTGGTAGTAACAATGATCGGCTTCTTCTCGTAGCGACGGTTGACGATCTCAAATAGAAGATCCGCATGTCGATCGCCATAGGACAGATAGCCCAACTCATCAATGACCAGCAATGAGGGGTGAGCGTAATATCTGAGCCGGCGTCGCAACGCGTTATCACCATCCTGTGATGCCAGATCTCCAAGCATTTCGGCAGCATTGACATACAACGCGGTATGACCTTGCATCACCGCTTCATGCGTGATGTTTTGAGCCACAGTGGATTTGCCCAAGCCATTTGAACCGATCAGTATGATATTGCTTGTCTCGTGAATAAACTCCAGATTCATCAGCTCCGAGATGGCGCCTTTGTCGCATTGTTCAGGCCATTGCCAGTCGAAGTCTGCCAGTGGCTTGAAGCGCCCAATGTGAGCGCTGCTTAGACGTCGTTCAAGGCCGCGCTGTGTTCGTTCTACCTCTTCCCACTGCAGCAAAGAGGGGATCCAGGCAATCTGATCCTTTGAGAGTTCATCCCAATGTGCTAGAAGGCCATGAAGTTTCAAGGCCAGGGCGCGTTGTTGTAATTCACTATTTAATGGAGTCGTCATCTGTCTCTCCCGGCACGCTATTGTCGTTGTCGTTGTCGTTGTCGTTGTCGCTCAACTGGTCATAGCAATCCAATGAGCCCGGGCGCACGACAATGTGATTAGCGCGTGCGTTAGCTGGCAAGGGTACGATCAGTGGTGGTGGACGGTTGTGCTCATCACGCCGTCGTTCAAGCACAATGCGCACAGCATTGGGATGTGGAACCTGTTGTCTCAATGCCTCTGCAATGGCGTGTTCAAGCTCCTGTGCCCCGTAGCTGTCCAGCAGGTTCAGTAGCTGGGCAACCACCTGGCTAGGCCGGTAGCCACGCTTGGCGCCTTGTGTCAGTAGTGCAGTACTGCTCGGTGCAGACTGCGAAAGCCGATCCTGGCCGCGGTGTGCACGCCCCCGACGCTTGTAGTTAACGAGTGCCTGCAGATGCGCAGGATCTTCAATCTGTTCGCCTTTACCATAACTGCGAACATGGCTGGCAATCACCTTGGCACCATCAGTGATTCGCACCGTGCCCATCGAGGCAAGTACTGTCAGCACGCGACGCACATGAGTGTGTGGCAAGCTATAATCGTTGAGATCGTAGCGTGCGTACGGTGTTTTTCCGATGGACACACTGACCCGATCATCGGCTGGATACGGATTGTCCGGTAATGCAATCAGGTGCTCCTTCTCCTTTTCAAACGCTTCACCGACCGTGATTGATGTATCCGCCTGGCAAGGGCGTTGGGTACTGTGCTCAGTGCACCATTGGTCGGCCTGTCTATTCAGATCATCCAGATCACGGAAGTCACGGGCCGCAAAGAAATTCTCGCGTATAAAACGAACTCCTCTTTCAACTCGGCCCTTCTCATTCCCCCTGTACGGTGCGCAGGGGCGCGGTTCGAAACGATAGTGTGCCGAGAGTTTTAGCAGTTCGGGATTGAATGTGATCGCATCACCGTGGCGTTGAATGACAGCCGATTTCAGGTTGTCGTACAATACAACTCGAGCAACGCCGAGATGCTCGAAGGCAGCAACATGTCCCCGCAGAAAACTCTCCATGCGTGCGTTAAGATAGAAGCGTACGAAGATCATGCGGCTCCAGGAAAGCACCATCACAAAGGCCATCAACGGACGCTTGGCCCGGCCGATTTGCAGATGACCGAATGAGCCCCAGTCACATTGCATTTGTTCTCCTGGAAAAGTCTTGAGACGCTGGAAGGCCTCCGGATTTTTCCGGGGACGCAGCTCCGCCACGCGAGCACGAAAGTGACTGGAACACCCGTTATACCCGCGATTACATGCCATCACATATAGGCGAGTAGCGGTCAGATCGGGGAACTTGTCCAGCGTGGCTACGATGAAGTCGTTGTAGGGATCGCGTATCGATCGTGACTCGGTTCGCTCAGATTGTGGCACACCAACCTGGCTCAGTACACGTTCAACCACGCTGTGATGAATATGCAGCTGGCGGGCGATGGTATTGACACCCCAGTGCTCGACAAAGTGAAGCCGTAGAATCTGGCTATGCAACTCAGCATGAATCGTCATGGTGGTGTCCCTTTGTAATTCCGATGTCGAGAGTGATGTCGTGTTGTTCGCAGGAAATCGATTCTCATAGCCTCATTGCAGGCACGTTGACACCCGTTGCAGTAAACAAAACGAGACTGTGTTGGCCTGGATATCAGTGGAGCACTGCCGGACTCCTCGACGGAACCCCGGTGCGTTACTATGGGTGAATCGCAGGGTGTTGCACTCGGTTCTGAGTCAGGTGGCTTTAGCGTGAGCGGGGGTTGTTTGCTCGACTCGAGATCCGATTCAAGCATTGCTTTACGCAACCGGTTACGACGTTGACGGGCGGCAGTGCTACGCCTGCCTTTAGGACTGCGTCGGTAGCGTTTTGCGTTTCGTTTGCAGCGTTCTTTATTTGCAGCCTGGGCGCATCCATCGAAGCAGTAGATATTGCCTCGATCACAGTGGCGGCAGATAATGACCGGTTGGTGGCAACGAGCGCAGTGGTAGCGCCGTGCAGTGTCCAGGTCGTCCATCGGCAATCCCTGCCGGGTAGCTCTGGATTGAAACCTAATGAAGTGCGATACTTCACTTGGCTGTGTGAAAACACGGTTGGGGATGCGGCGTCAGATCGGACCGTCAAATCAGGACTGGCGTCGCGTCTTTCTACACGGCCATTCCTTCCTATCAGTTGATTGAGTCTGTGTCACGCGAATCAGAGGATCGGTAACAAACTAACCTGGAACCCTGAACAGAAGTGATGAGCAGGGTTGTTTTATAATGCACTAGCTCCCCGGCAACTATGCGCGGGTATTGAGCGTCGTATACAGTCGGTTGCTTTTGGACAATGCATGAGCAATTAAAACTCGATGATACTGTTGGTATCGATCAATTTTTTCTGAGACTGACTCACTCATAAAAGCAAACCGTTTAAGCAAACATTAGACACTGCCGGCAGTTTGACGTAGTGCCAGACTTCGTATTGGAACACATCATCGGAAAGCACCCTGCTGAATGACCGGTTTAAGCACATACCGGACGATATCAAAGTCTGATTCAAGTGACTCAGGTAAAACTACCGCTTGTGACCGATAGGCGAACTCTGGCCAATCAGATGTGACCGTCCGGTTTAAGCACACAGCGGACCTAGCTGAAAGTTAACTATACATTTACGGCCGGCATTGTTCGACAACAGTCCTGATCTGAACTTCGAGAAAGTGAGTATACCGACAACCGGGCTAAACACTCCGGAGAACGTCGCCAACCATGCGCTGCAAAGCAGCAAACGTTTTGAACTGTATAGTGACGAACGAATCGGGATCTAGAATTCCGACGACAATCGGCAATCTGTAAAGCCTCAGATGTTAGACGCGACTCTTCGCATATCCAGAACGATCACGGCAGTGCCTCACTTTCGATCGCCTTCGAGGCAACTTAATTATTTGCTGGACAACTTACCTGGAGTTCACCCGTTTTAGTGGACACCGGGGTTATGCCACTTCAGCAGAAACAGATTGACTATTTTTTCTGAACTGGGCGGGACTAGTGTAACCGAGTTGTGAGTGTTTCCGGACCCGGTTATAGAACACTTCTATGTACTCGAATATAGCTGCTGCAGCTTCCCGTCTAGTCGTGAAAGTGAACCGGTGGATCAGCTCCTTCTTGATGGTTGCGAAGAAGCTTTCCGAGACTGCGTTGTCCCAGCAGTTGCCCTTGCGGCTCATGCTGCACTGTATGCCTCGATCTGACAGCGCCTTGCGGTAATCCTTGGCTGTGTTAGTTGCTGCCCCTGTCAGAGTGGTGGATGAGCCCTTCAGGTGGATTACGAAACTCCAGAGCCATGTCCAAGGCGTTCAATGTCAGTGTCGTATCATTGCTATCTCCCATCGCCCAACCAACCACTTCGCGGTTATACAGATCGATCATTGAGGCCAGATAGAGCTAGCCCTCCTCGGTGGGTACGAAGGTGACGTCTGTTACCCATTTTTCGTTCACACGCGTTGCCGTGAAATCCCTATCTAGCTCATTAGTCGCTACAGCATTGAGCTGATCAGCCTTGGTCGTGATGCATCGCCAGGTACGCACAGAGCCCACTACAATGCCGTTCTCGCGCATGATGCGGGCGACTCGCTTCTCAGAGATCTTGTGTCCTAGCTCCTTGAGTGTTGCGTGGATACGTGGGCTGCCGTAGGTCTCGCTGCTGGACTTGAAGATTGATTAGATCAGGTCCAGCCAACTCTCGTCTTCCACCTGCCGCTGGCTCTTCTCGCGCTTGCTCCGGGCATAGTAACCAGAGGTGGAAACCTCCAGAGCATTGCACAGTTCGGTGACTGGGAAATGGGTCTTCTGCGCCGCGACAAACTCGAATTTCACAGAGTTTCCTTGGCGAAGAAGGCCGTTTTTTTAATATATCGCGCTCCGACTTCAATCGTTTGTTCTCGGCACGCAACCGTTCCAGCTCCTGCTGATCGGTCTCGGACAAGCTATTCTGTGTCATCGTTCCATTGCTGGCTTGGTCTGCTTTGATCCACCTACGAACCGTTGATGCAGTCAGATCAAGGTCTCGGCAGATCTGCGATACGGGTTGATCTCCGGCACGAACCAATTCGAGTACTTGCTGCTTGTACTCGTCGTTGAAAGTTCGACGTTCTCTACGAGTCTTACGTTTGGCCATGTGATACCTCTGAGAGCATTATCGCTCAGAATTGAGGTGTCCACAAAATCGGGGGTATTCCACTGTCATGTAGGTGGCTTAGAAGAAATGAGGCTGAGCCCGTTACTGCTAGGGAGGAGTCTATTTAAGACAATAATCTACTTCAATCTTGACTGTCTAGACCTTTGGCCAGAAACGGCACCAGAATGTACTACCTACACGATTGCCGAAAGACCCATCAGTTAATTATTTGGCTTAGGCAGGAGGCTGGCATAGCGCGCCTCCGATACGTAAAGTCAAGTCCGTACTGCAATCGAAGGTAGGTGTAGATGGCTGCTCACATGTCCGCTACAAGAACCATAGGCTCACTTTGCAGACGACATATCCATTATTAGCTTCCATGGCTTTATGCCTAAGGCGTTAGACACTGAATAAAGAGTGCTAAGCGATGGTTGCCTCTTTCCACGCTCCAGTAGCGAGATATAGGTCCGATCTAGGCCGCTAGAAAACGCCAATGCATCCTGAGACAAGCCTACTGCCTTCCTCTGAGCCTTAAGGGCCATCCCAAATTCTGTTGCCAACCTTGAATCCATTGACATAGGATTGGCGATATGAGACATATAGTCGACGGACTATAGTCGGAATATATCAATGTTCAATACAGATGAAAGTGGAAGATCGTTTATGCCATTCGGCCTTTACGACGAAGGCGAATATAGCTGGGACCACGTAACCCTGGGCATTTTTGTACCTTGGTGGCTGGTCTCGATCGAAGTGGATTTGGATGGTGACGGCACATGGAGACAAACACAGATGCTCAAACACGTTCAGCAAATTGTTTCACTTGAATCTGAATCCAACGTTACATTGAGGCGCGTGCAGCAGATAAGCCCTCACTTCGAAAACAATCATGGGTGGGAGATGATCGATGTAAAAAAAATAGTACTTTGCAATAACGGAAACAACATAGCCAAAGAGCCAGTTGAATTTATTCAGTATGAGCTTACGAATGGCGAAATAATTACTATTCCTGAAGACATCACGAGTATCGAAAATGTGATAAAAATTATATATTCTTTCGAGTAAACATATCGGCTGGTGCTAGGCTATGATTGTTAATAGGGTGTTTTTAGCGAAATCGAAAATCACGCGGCCATCGGTGTTTGAAAAAGACCGTTGTAGTGTAATTGCCACGAATACTGACTGAATTGAGCACATTGATGTTCGACATAACCGCTGACAAACACCGTTGACTGTCCATCGAGCGCTTGATGAGCTCAGTGCTAGTTGTAGTATCGGCGAGACATATTTTTCCCTCGATAATAGCCTAACAACATCAAAACTGTGCGGCACTTAGTTTTGTGCGCGCCTCACTGGCTTTGGGTCAAATGAAACGGTCGCTTTCAGAGCGCTAGATATACTGATTAGTGCCATCACCACTGAGCCAGAGAACCAGATCAAACCTCCGCGGCAAAGACAAGACACCTCCGTTCAGCGGCTTCTTGTCCATTGAAGTTTTCACCAGTGCTGACATCCCTTGCACATGTTGGTGACACCCGCAGCTAACCAGATGGGCGCTCCTGCTGGCGGTTTAATCATTGGAGCGCTTCGTTCAGATTTGTCGCTGCTAATGGATCCTAGGCATGGGAAAAATCTGATTGCTGGCCGTTGATGCTTAGCTCCATAACTACCGCGCCAGTCACATGATTTGATAGGCCTATTGACTTAGTAGATGGCCACGAACGACAGTGGGGGTAAAACGCCTGCAGAAAAATTGCAGCAGGCCTTGGAGAAAGCAGTTACTGCGACCAGTTGAGGACAAGTGCGATCTGGGGCGTATTGCTCGATGGGTGGATTCTTCGTTACTGAATCTTCCGCGGTGGGAGGGCTATAGGTTTCCGCTATCGCTATTGCTGGTGTTCATTCATAGGGTCAAGCTACTAGAAGCCGCCTCACATTTGTTGCGCCACAATGGCATTCTAAAATTTAATTTGACATTCTCGTGAAAAACAAGTTCTAATGGAGACAGTGTTCAGATTTTGCATGATGTAAAATCTCCGAGTGCGAATTGCTATCGTGATGTCTCAAGAGTTTAGATGAATTTGTATATGAACTCTGCATAGCAGGAGCCTTTTGGCTCGGCGTCTAGTATTAGATCCTCGGGACTGAGTTCCTCGGAGTATCTTTTATAACGGATATTTAATTTTTTGGAAGTATCAACTATGTTGAGCTTCTTGATTATTTATCAAGCAACTGTACCTGACGATTTACGTCAAACCTACTTATGCATTTCTGTCAGCTCTACGCTAGATATCACTGTTTATGCTAGTGATTTAGCTTGCGCGGCTCAAGTGTAAATATTGGTGAAACTTTCGAACAATATTAAGGTGGACGCTTTTGCTTTGCGTTGCATAATTACAGTGAAGGACCACTTAATCGTAATTATAAAGGCTTATAATTTAAGCTGACAATTGCCTACTCCCTCCGTATCGAACATTCGCATGCCAGTACCGAGTCTTATTTAGATCGGTTTGAAATCAGACTTAATATACGACATGCCCTCGATGGGTGTTTCGCAGATAGTTTTTAGGAAAATATTCGTATCCATAAAAAACTGAACTTTTAGATGTATATATTTTAAATATATATTGCCAGATATCCAATAACCGGAAAGTTCAATCTGCATCTTCGTAATGCCAGCGCGATCTGTAAACACTACTCCTATTCTCACCAATATATGAGATATGGAAATTTAGAGTTAAAAGCAGATTGCTATTGTCTGAAATCAGCGCATATAGGCATTTTGCAGTTTTATCTCAGGCTAAGGAAGAGACGGATTATATCGGCATACCCTTCTTTTGGAATGTTGGCCAAGTGGCCGCTGTTCTCTAATATCTTGAAAAACTTCGTGAACTGATATTTAGGTCTACGGAGAAGATATCTCCTAACTTCGCAGTCCAGAACGCCGCACTAGTGATGATCCTCTAGACGATAACTGCAATTTCGAGTTGCCCTCGGCAAAGACCTACGCGACTGCGAATAATAATATATGACCCGCTCGATGATAGTAAATATCCTACCAATTTTCCCGAAGGTATTAAACTGCAGTATTGCATCATCAGTAGAAGCTAGCGTAATGGGTGCCTAGAGCAGTGTTTCCTATATGGCAGAGAATACGGTTGCTTACGGCTGCGTTTACCTTCTGGCATGTCTGACGGCGCTCTTTGAGTTATGCAGATTTCCATCAATTGACCGTTTTCAGCCGTTTTGGCTTGGCAGTATTAGAGCACTTGATAAGTATGGCGGAAATTAGATATACAAAAAATGCAAGGATCAACAATCTATTGGTAGAGCGATTCCCACTGATTCTTACGTCTACGAAAAGTGTGCACTGGATGTCTTTGGAGCACTTCTTTGATCTACGTCGCGAAGGTGCTGCGTTCAGTTCGATAGGCACATATGGGTCACACTTGGTGGATTTCATTTCTCAGATGGAAGTGGACGGCATAGAGATTAGTGAAATTGATGACCCTTGGCTCGAGGCCTATCGAAATGAAATATTAGCTAGAGGTGTCGGAAAACGCAAACAAAACACGAACAACTACGCATCACAAGTGCTGCGTACAGTAATAGTTTTCCTCTACTGGTTGGAGTCGAACGGTTACATCAAGGGCGTAGTCGGTGATAATAAAAAATATCCAGTTCGGATATCGGTGAGAACGCGCGGCATCAAACACTGGTTGATTAAGAACAGAGCCTCAGGTGAAAAGGTTGTCGCAACTCCGCGAGCTGATTGGATAAGAGCTATCAAGCCCTACGGGCCTAAAAGAAGCGATCTTTCCGAAAGGTTCGAGTTGATGATCGATTGGGGAGCCTCATTAGGGCTGAGGGCAATGGAAATTTGTAGCCTAACTATCCAGCAGTTGCCGGACGAGGAGTCCGCAGAGAGAGCGCTGTTGTTGGAGGAAAACCTGTACATAAATATTATTGTGAGTAAAGGAGGTAAACACTGGCGAGTTCCCCTGAGCCCCTTGCTCGTAAAAAAAACGTGGCAGTACATAAATGGCGTTCGAAAAATTGTAGTGAAACGACACTTACTGCGAGCTCAGAAAAATAATAGAAACTACGTAGATCCAAGTTACATATTTATATCTGATGGACTGGGGGGGGGGGTGAATCCGCGATCACTTTCGAACAGCGTGAGAGGAGCATTTCGAGCAGCAGTAGAAGCCAAGGAGCTTACGGAAGAGCAAAGGGTATGGCTCCATGGATTGAGGCACAATTTCGTGACTACGATATTGCGGAAACTTGATGAAGAGGGCATCCCTAGGGCGGAAGCTATAGCCAGACAAGTTACCAGACACAGTTCGGAGGATGCGATGGGGCCTTATCTGCAAGATCGTTACAATAAAAAGTTTGATGGCAATGAATAAGATTATTCGCAAAAAATTGGCAGTGCCAAAGAAGGCTTCCGTAGTTGATATCGCACCACGTGCTGGACTAGTAATCGATCTTGGGAAGAAAGGATTAGTTGAAGCAGGTTGGTTCGATTCTGTTGAAAACTCTACCGAGATTATTCGAGAGCTATCCATCTATGTTCGAGGAAAACGAAATTCTAGGGGCACAGTTAATACGGTCTTGCAATACTTGCGATTCGTAGCTGTAAATCGACTTCAAGTTTCTTCAGATTCCGCAAAGGCGTTTCGTAATGAGTTAGATAGAAGAAAAAACATTACCCCTAATACAAAATACCAAATCTTCTCTACAGCAATGGGCTTTCACCGTTCGGCGATTGCCGCTGGAGTGTTACCTGAAGAGAACTTACCTCAGAACTTCAGGACTCCCACATCAGAACCTAAAAAGAACTTTGTCGATTTATGCCGAGTAGAAATTGCTTCGCTGGATGACTCATCCAACGACACGTTTCGCAATGCGATTAGTGATCGGGGGCTTAACGCTGAGCAGGCCCAGGCCCTTCAATTCTCAATTAACTGTATGCAGTCGCTTCGACTTCGCGCTGTAAATTCGGTGCAGCAAATAGTTGAGGACTGGAATCGGGTATATGTTGCTATTGAAAGTCTGTCAGAAACGGATCTAGCACAACTCAGAGAATGCGATTTTCGACGCTTGGATGATAAAACACTGGAGGCAGCCTTTAGGATTCTGTATGCCCATTTTGGTTTTTCCTTGCCAGCTACGAAGGCGTGGCCGGCTGGGATATCGGATTGGTGTAAAGGACGCGACGGTTGGACGAGTAATCGAGTGAAGGGTGCGTTTTTTCCTGTTGTAAAAACACTAGATCCGTTTCTTTTACTTCTGCTTTCTGACGATTCACTTTCCTTAAATGTGGATTCAGCAGCAATGTATTCCTACATAGATTCGTGCAGGCCGTCGAAGTATGATGAGTTCACTGACGTTTATTTTGGAAAGTATCGAGGGTCGCCTACTCGGAAGTGTCTTCGTACAGATAACCCTACTATTGTCGGAATTTGTGCGCTTTCAGAGAAGTTGGAGAAGACACTTCCCTTTATGCCTGGCGGGGCCAAATGGCTCAGTAATGAACGCGCCCCTTTGATGGTTCATTGGTCGACTTTTTCAGGACTCGAAACAAAGCTTCGCGGTTTAGACCCTTCTACGCCAGTAAACATGGTGAAACGATTCATAGGAATCGCTTCTAAGGAATTCCCGTGTCTTCTACCACTGGTTGGCCGTACGTCTGGTGAGAATTTTCGCCCTACGCATGCCTTGATAAAGAAGTTGAGTGGAGAATCAATAGACAAAATTAGACTTGGGTTGAATCACAAAAACATATCAACTACGAAAGTTTACGTTGATCGTCTCGAAACTCAAGCAATGCTGAAAAATAAGCATTTGCTGTTTCAACGATATTTAATTGAGGAGGCGGTAGATACTCGGCGAACCGGATCAGGTTACGTGTGCTCCAACCCTGTAAGTGATGGCTGCGTCCAACACACTCAGTGCTTTGAGTGCGATGCAAAGCGCGTTGTGCTGAAAAGCCCTTCCATTGTGGCTGAATGGATTGCATTGGAAGAGCACATACGTTTAGCGGAGTACAGCCTTAGTGTAAGTAATCCTGAACGATGGGAGTATTTCTGGAAACCGAAATTGATCGAATATCAAACCCTTATCGACATGGTTGATGAAAGATACAAGAACGAAGCCATTTTACTTACCGGAGAGGTATTGCTGCCATGGTTAAGTTGAGCACAAAAAGACAACCTGATTCGATAGACGTTGTTGCTGGTCTTCGAAAGCTGTCGAATTTTAGACGACCTGAATGGCTAGGTACTGGTCCGGATGGCCGTCAGTGTGAGTTAGTGGATGACGTCTGGTACTTGAGCGACCATCTTCCCGGATATGACAAATCATCAATGAATGTCAGTTGGAAACGGCCTGAAAATACAGTTCTTAGGTCGCGGCGGACATTGTATTGGACAGATTATGCAAAGATCGTTGCCTACTACTCAATGGAATCGGACAAGACTAGGACGTCTCGTACAACTAGTCTGTCTAGGTTGGTACGGGTAGTTCTGGCTCTGTGTTTTTATTTACAAAACGAAAGGCGCAAGGAAAATATATCATCAGTTAAACCAGCAGACGTAAACGCTTATGAGGACTCATTGCAGGTGCGTGATATATCGGTATCTCACGCTGAGTGTTGTCTCGGTGTTTTCAAAAACTTTTATTTATTCAAAGCCGAAATTGGTGAAGGCCTTTCCTTCTGTCCCTATGTTCGACCTGGATCTTTAAGAACGGCAGCAAAGCGTGTAGGGCGCGCTAATGGTCACACTCTCACACTTGAGCCTGACGAGTTTTTTGCAATCCTTGAGTCTGCTCTGCGAGTAGTCAATAACAGTGATGATATTGTCAATACTCTTGATACATATCTAAATATAAGGGATCGGTGCCTGCAAGTTGGCAGAAAATCATCGTTAACTAAAATATCGCGAGAATTTAGAAATGCAACTGGAGGGTCATCTCGTGAACTCTTTGATAAAGTTCGATTAGCTTATGGGGCCGCCATCGTAGTTGTCTTCGCGCTGTTAGGAGATAGGAAGCACCAAGTGAGTTCATTGAAAAGAACTGATGTGAATGCACTTCTGGGTGATAGTTGTCAAGACCTTTCAGGTACTGTCCGCAAGACCTCACCTTCAATAGTCGGAACTCCAACTTCTACAGCCATTGATCCACAGGTAGAAAAAGCGTTACAGCTGATTTTGTCGCTGACACTTAAGACTCGCGAGGACTACAATGGCGATCTACTTCTTATCGTTCTTCCAGTCCAACGAACCGCAAACAAAAATCCTAGCATAGAATTACCTGGTACTAGCATGTACCGATTGCTCGATCTTGTAGCAAAAAATGCGCAGATCGATGTGACGTTAAGGCCTCATATGTTTCGTCGAGCGTTCTCAATGCTATGGACATGGCGTTTCGAGATCGGTGATATGTATTGGCTTTCCCAATTGCTTAATCACAGTAATCCTATATATACGCGTAGGTATACAGAGGATGAGGACGTTTGGAAATTTTTTCCAGAGCAGCAGCAGAAGCTTGCGTACTCAGTTATGGAAAGAGCATTGACTGGAAGAGATCTTATGGTAGGAGGAGTGTCTAAGTCACTTCGACGGTATAGGCGATTGATACAATCAAATGTTTCTGTCGTTGCCCCTGAATTGGTACAGGGTATTGTTGAAGAACTAATTGAACGGCATGAGTATCGGATTGTGCCGCAAGCCGATGGGTACTGCATTATGTCTAAGAAGCGTGGTGCTAGAGCGCGATGCTCGACGGACGGACTCGGACCAAATTACGCAAGACGGGATGACATTTATTGTGTTGAGTGTGCAAATTTTGGAGTGCGGCCCAGCAATCGCAAGCACTGGCAGGTCCGGTTAGATGCTCATGTCGCAGTATTTGACGCAGCAACAATACCGATCTTACGCGAAGCTTCAAAAGCTGCGATAGAGCGCGCTGAGACAGTATTAGGTTGGATTGACGAAGCTGTGGGTATGGAGGAGGATCATGGCGAAGAGAACTGACAGGTTCGAGAGCGCCATCCTTGAATCGCTGAATCGTTTAGTAGAGAGTAGCAATCCGATTACAAAAATAGCGGTGATCGAAAATGCGCGTTTCAAGAACGGTCGGTCAGTTGGAAAGTCGACACTGTATTCGAAAAAGAATGGTCAATTAGTCCATCCAGAATTAAACAGGAAGATTGAAGCAATTATCGAAGGTCGGCGCAAGAAAACAAGACGAGTTACCCGCAGTGATTCTGTTGTTCGACTCAAGCGAGCGATGGGTGAACTCCGATCCGAGAACAGTCGACTCGTGGACACAATTGTGTCTCAAGAAGCTAGGTTACAAGAGGCGCTTCGTAGGGCTAGTCACGACAGCACGGCAAGATCTAGCTATGAATCCGACATATATTTGCTGGCGAAAATCGTTGATTTGTTAACATCAGGGGCATTGGACGAGGTAAGTAAGACAGTGCGCCGATTCGAATCACGTGAAAGCGATAATGTGATCCTGAAAGAACTAGAGGCTGAAGTGGAGGATTGTATGGCACGTGTCAGTAGTAGCAAGGTCACACCCGTCATTCAGACAACTGTTTATAAAAACGGTATAGTGCGATGAATCTGTAGTGCGCCCTTCTAAGTTGGCGTATAACGTACTGATATTAATAAATAAAAGGGGAAAGTATATGGCTCGCGGCGTGAATAAAGTCATTCTGGTCGGCAATCTCGGCTCAGATCCCGAGGTACGTTACATGCCCAATGGCGGTGCTGTGACCAACATCAGTATTGCGACCTCAGAACAGTGGACTGACAAGACATCCGGACAAAAGCAGGAACGAACGGAGTGGCATAGGGTCACATTGTTCAACCGTATGGGTGAAATCGCCGGTGAGTATCTGAAAAAAGGATCTCAGGTCTATATCGAAGGTTCCATCCGTACTGATAAATATCAGGATAAAACAACCGGTGAAGATCGTTACTCCACTCAGATCATTGCAAGAGACATGCAGTTGCTGGGCGGAAGAACAGATGGCGGCGGTGGTGGTGGAGATAATTACAACCAGCAGTCGTCGTCTCGTGCAGCGCCGCCAACTCAGTCTCCAAACCAGCCTGCCGCTAACCCTTCTACGGCTCCGGCTGGCAATGATGAATTTGACACCGAAATCCCGTTCTGATTTCAGCTGACAGATAGAGTACGGCCTCTGGCGGCGCGGTGACGCGCCGCTCACATCCCAGGTATACGAATGCAACACTTCTCCATCGCATTGCTGCTGACGACATCGCTTCTGGCTGGTGCCGCGCAGGCTGCAGATTCTGACAACCTTTGCGAAGGTATGTTCACTGGCACGGAACGGGTCGTGATCCCGGCTGTTGCAAAGCCTCCGTTCATGAGGTACTACAAGGATCCGGCCTTTGGTAGCAAGGTCATCCGCATTACGGACGCTCGTGAGGGGGGAGTTTTCAAGCCGACCTATAGCTCGATGCAGGCCTGGAATGCAGACGAATCCATCCTGATGCTTTATCGGGGCGGCGAGGACTCAGCTCATGTGCTCTACGATGGCAAGACCTACGAACAAATCAGAGTTCTGGACATCGTGCCTTCTGATCTGGAAGAAGTGTTCTGGAGTCATACAGATCCTGACACCTTCTATTATGTGAGCAAATACTCAGGGGACTACGGTCACTTCAAGCGCTACAGCGTGAAAGACAATAAATCCTACAAAATCAAGGATTTCAGCAATATTTGCGGCAAGCGTGGGCTTCCCACTGGCGGCAACGATGCGCAGATGCAGTCACTGGATGATGATTTGTTCGGTTTTCGCTGTCGTAAAAGCGACGACGAGTTCTATATGTTCAGTTATCGCCTGAGTACCGATGAGGTCATTCAAGCGCCGCTAGGCAAGAAGCAGGGCTGGGAGCCATGGTCAGCGCCTATTCCCGGACCTTCTGGCGAGCGTTTCTGGTTGCAGGGCAAGGTACTGGAGCCTGATCTGAAGACAGTGGCGTTGAAACAGGATATGTATCGATATCACGAACATGCCAACATCGGATTGACCCACGATGGGCAAGATGCGGTCTTTCAGGCTGTGTTCGATCCTTCGCCCAACGGCTGTGATGACGATATCTGGCAAGGTGTCGGACATCTGGTCGTCCACAATATGGAGACCGGTAGCTGTCACTCGGTCATCAATGAGGCCAAGGGGTATCCTTACACAACCTCCGGCACGCATGTTTCTGCACAGGCATTCAAGAATCCGGGCTGGATAGCGATGTCCAGTATCGGCTATGACTCGTTCGAGTATTTCAGTAACAAGCGTAAGGCACCGGCATTGTTGTCAGAAATCTATCTGGCCAACACCGATCCTGACAATGAGGTGGTCTGCCGGCTGGCGCATCATCGCTCCTTTGGAAAACAGGCCAAACGAGGCGGCTACAAGGCGTATTTCGGCGAGCCTCATGCCACCATCAGCCCCAGTGGTACACGCATCGTTTTCGGTTCGGACTGGTATGACTCGGGTTCGGTCAACGCCTATGTAATTGAATTGCCAGCCTACAAGAAGTAGAGCCGGTATTGCCCGGATAGAGATATCCGGGCAGGCAATCCATGATGATCACCACATGAGGTCATCAGGTACTTCGTAGCCGGCATATTCGTCGTCGGCATCCGGTGCATTTTCATCCCGGGTGTTGAGTACGACCAACCAGCTCTCATCACGCTCTGCAATTTTTTCGGCCGCCTGTCTGGGGACGATACTCAGCTGATCCTGTTTGCCGACAATGGCCAGTGCGCCACGAATCAGTGCTTGCCGATGATCAGATTGCAACATCAGTGACTTGATGACGCCACCGTGGTCGAAGCCAAATTGCGTGTCACCGCGTTCAGCGATGGCGTTGAGCTCGATAATCTGCTGAATCTGCGCCTGAACCGCCTTCTGATCTGCTGCGCGGTCTCTTTCTTCGTTCAATGCCTTATCGCGTGCTAGCGTTTCTGCATCACGCTGTTTGACAAGGTCTGCGGTTTCATCCACTACATCCTGTCCTTTGCGCTGCTTTTTTTCCTTGGTATTCTGGGCCTTGCGAGCCGAGACGACCTGTTTCTGGCTGGCGATGCCTGCCTGACGTAGTTGTTCCTGTAATGACTTTGCCACTGTCGTGATCCTTTTTCTGTACGGTTTTACTTGAGAGGTTTTTTCAAGACTGTCAATGGTATATCGATATCCAGTTCAGCACTGACTTGAGCGCGTGCAGCCAGTGAATCGGCCTCTGGGAATATGTCGAGCAGTCGTATCGAAAGATTTTCAGCGCGAACGGTAACTCCGCCTGTGCGGGACGGGTCCTGGAGTTGTTGCTGCAAGCGCTCTTCAAGTTTACGCGTGTGGCTGGATAGGTCCACTATCGATCCGCGCTCGATGGCTGCAATTATCTGACCTTCAAAAATGCTGCTGACAAGATTCCACAAGGTCGAATCCAGGACTTTGGAAAGTTGAATGTTTTCCAGGCGCAACCGTTCGTCAGCAGCATCTACCACGGGTCTGGCATTCAGATAGATGATGCCATGGGTATCACGCCGGCTGCCGGGTAGTTGAGCTGTAAAACCCAGCGTGACTGTAACGCCTGCGGTGCTGCCTGAGAGTTTGATACTGTCTATCTGCACGGTGACCTTTCCAGCAGCAGACTCTGAGCTGAAACTGCGGTCGATAAGTCTTGGCCCTATGGCTGCTTCAAGCTGCGTGTAACCTGCTCGTAAAAGCAGGTCGAAATCTGTCCTGCTGGCTTGAAAGGCCACCTCGCGTAAGGCGGGCAAGGGGAGTGGTTCGATTTGCAGCGGCTCGCTGTCCACAACGGTGGTGCCATCAACTTCAAAGCTGACGCCAAATTTGTCGGGTTCGGTATGGATGCCGGAAAAGGCAAATCCGGAAGGCACGATGTTCAGATGAAGCTGCTGCGGAGTAGCGCTGTCATCAGGAGCCGGTATGTCCAGGGCAAAGGTGTAGCTGCGCCAGTAGCTGCCAAGCTGTTCACGAAATTTTTCGCAGTCTATTGCCTCGTTGAGCCTGGGCTCCAGTGTTGCCAGTTGCTTGTCCAGCGCATCGTTGACGATGTTTTCAAGGTCAAAATCCATTTTGCCGCGCCAGAGGGCCACCGGCTTTTGAACCCATTGGTAATCTACGACTGCTTCGATGACAGGGCACCAGTCGTCGCGCATGTTCAAGCCCATGCGAATGGTTGTCATCACCTCGCCCTGGACATCCAGTGCCGATAAGCCCAGTGCGCTTGCCATTGAGCCGCGAATTCCCACTTTGCCATCGAAACGGATAGGGGCAGATACCGTGATGAGCTGTTGTTGCCCGCTGATTGCGATGGGAGCGGTTCGGGACACGATCAGATTCCACTGCGCGGTTCCACAGGCTTTGATACCGATAATTCGTTTGCAGACTCGCCGGTCGCCTGCAACGGGGTAGCTGGCTGGTAGTTGTTCTGCCGCGATGGCCTCTATGTCGTCGTAGCTGACACGCGCTCGTAGGCCAAACCGGCTGGCGCGCGGTTTGGCTGTCGCGTTGAGATTACTACCTGTCAGGTTTTCCGGTTTTTCCGACACCTCGCTGGGAGATGAGTCTCTTTGACAGGATGAGAGGCTGAGGCTGCACAGTACGATACTCAACAGAAGTTGTTTGCGCCGCACACTTCTGAAGCCTGTCATGGTTGGACCGAACACTTTTTCAAGTAAGAGTCAAAGCTTTGCGATATCACTTGCCACTACTCGGTGGGAGGGACTACCAGACCGCGTTTGACGGCGGGTCTATCCAGGCAGCGATCAAGGTATGTCATGGTGTGGGTGTAACTTGCCATCTGAAAGTCTTCGAAGGCTCCGTAGGCATCTCGAACTGCGCGCAACCACGGGAAAATGGCAATATCCGCGATCGTGTATTCATCGCTCTGTATGTAGTCCTGACCGTCCAGTTGCTGCTCGAGTACATTGAGCAGGCGGCGAGACTCGTCAATGAAATGTTGCCGGGGGCGAGGGTCTTCAATGTCCTTGCCTGCAAATTTCTTGAAATAGCCGTATTTACCGAACGTGGGGCCCAGGCCTCCCATCTGGAACATCAGCCATTGTTGCGTCTGCGCCCGTGCACGCGCATCTCTTGGTAGCAGCTGGCCACTCTTCTCGGCCAGATATAACAAGATGGCGCCTGATTCCCATAGAGCGATTACTTGCCCGTCAGGTCCGTTCGGGTCAATGATGGCAGGTATCTTGTTATTCGGATTGAGAGCCAGAAATTCGGGCGTATGTTGCTCACCGCTGATTTTGACCGTATGCGCCTCATAGGCCAGTCCCATCTCTTCCAATGCGATGGAAACCTTCACACCATTTGGCGTCGGGTAGGAATACAGCTGTAGCAGTTCGGGGTTCTTGGCCGGCCAGCGGCGACTAATGGGGTGATCGACCAATGAGTCCATGTTTTTCGCTGTATCTCGATATCGTTTCGCAGGTCGCAGTATACGGCTCACAGCCCAGACTACCGAGCAGTTACACTACGCCATCATGCCTGTAACGGCGATCACTACTTAATGGCAGTGGGACCCCTGCGGGTGTGCCAGCTGACCGGATCTGATTCATGACGGGAATTTTCCTGATTTTCAGTGCCTGTATCCTCTGGGCGCTGGATACGCTAATCCGCTATCCCTTGTTGTTCAGTGGCGTAAGCCCATGGTCCATTGTCTGGTTCGAGCATCTGTTTCTCGTGCTTGTCATGAGTTACTGGGTTCTGCCCTTGTGGCGCAACAAGGCGCTGGATTCGCGCACCATCATGGCGTTTGTCGTTGTGGGAGGGATTGGTTCGGCTCTGAGCACTGTCGCTTTTACCAACGCGTTTTCTCTGATCAACCCCTCTGTTGTCATCCTGATACAAAAACTGCAACCGCTGGTGGCGGTATCCCTGGCCGTCGTGCTGCTCAAGGAGCGAGTTGATCGGCAATTTCTGATTTGGCTGGCGGTATGTCTGGCAGGCAGTCTGATGATTGCAGCGGGTGATCTTCTGCCGGCGCTGAACCCGGCTAACTGGTCAGGGCAGGAAACACAGGATCTGTTACTGGGCTACGGTTGTACCCTGATTGCCGTGGTGGGATGGGGGGCCGCAACTGTCTATGGCAAGCAATTGAGTAACAAGGGTTTTAGTACTACGGACTTGATGGCAGGACGATTCCTGGTCGGGTTTCTGGTTCTGACACCAATCGCCTGGCTGTTCGCGAACCCTGCCGAAGTGACAGGCATGCATATGCCTCTGCAGTTTCTCAGCGGCGACAAGCAGTTCAATACCCTGGTGCTCATCGCTGTCATGGTGCTGATTTCTGGTGTGGGCGGTATGGGATTCTATTATCTGGGAATGAAACGATTGCCAGCGCGTGCTTGCGCGGTCGCAGAGATGTTCTTTCCGGTTGCCGCCGTTCTCATCAACTGGTTGGTGCTTGGGCAAGCTCTGACCCCGCTACAGATGGTCGGTGCGGCCGTTCTGTTATGTGGCAGCACGATGGTGGCGGTATCGCAAACTCGATAGAACCTGACAGGCTCCAGGCGCCGAGTAACCCATTGAGCTGCAATAAATAGCCGCTTCAAAGGCCGAAAAGCTCGATTTCAGCACAAAGTTTGCCGCTATGGAAATACTCATATAAATACATCCTTATGTGTTTATGGGTACAATGAACCGATCCAACCTTATTGAGGCCTGTGCAATGGCGCAAGACTATATCTTTACTTCCGAGTCAGTATCCGAAGGTCATCCGGACAAGATGGCTGATCAGATATCTGATGCCGTGCTGGATGCCATCCTCAAGCAGGACAAGGGTGCGCGAGTAGCCTGTGAGACGCTGGTAAAGACCGGTCTGGTTATCATCGCCGGAGAAATTTCAACCAGCGCCTATGTCGATCTGGAAGCTCTGGTCAGGAAAACGGTTACCGATATCGGTTATGACCGTTCGGCCGTTGGTTTTGACGGTGAGACCTGTGCTGTACTGAATGGTATCGGCAAGCAATCTCCTGATATTGCTGGAGGTGTTGATCGCAAGACCGCCGAAGAGCAGGGCGCTGGTGATCAGGGCCTGATGTTTGGTTATGCCAATAATGAAACCGATGTGCTGATGCCTGCACCCGTAACCTACGCGCATCGCCTGGTCGAACAACAATCAAAGGTACGTCGCGACGGTACATTGTCCTGGTTGCGTCCGGATGCCAAGAGTCAGGTAACTTTGCGTTATCAGAACGGTAAGCCCGTGGGTATCGATGCGCTGGTTCTCTCGACTCAACATGATCCGGATGTCTCTCTGGCGGATCTTCGTGAGGCGGTGATGGAGCATATATTGAAGCCGGTGCTGCCTGCCGACTGGTTGGACAATTGTCCCAAGGACAAGATCCATATCAATCCGACTGGCATTTTCGTGATTGGTGGTCCTGTCGGCGATTGTGGTCTGACCGGGCGCAAGATCATCGTTGATACCTACGGTGGTATGGCTCGTCACGGCGGTGGTGCATTTTCTGGTAAAGATCCTTCCAAGGTCGACCGCTCTGCCGCCTATGCCGGTCGCTATGTTGCCAAGAACATTGTTGCAGCAGGCCTTGCTGACAAGTGTGAGATCCAGGTGTCCTATGCCATTGGCGTTGCCGAACCGACCTCCATCAGCATTGAAACATTTGGTACTGGCAAGATTGACGATCGACGTATCGAAGACATCGTCAAAGATATTTTCGACCTGCGCCCTTACGGCATCGTGACCATGCTGGACCTGATTCGTCCCATCTATCAACAGACTGCGGCCTACGGTCATTTCGGTCGTGAACTCCCGGATTTTACCTGGGAAAAAACAGATCGTGCCGACGCCTTGCGCCAGGCCGCTGGACTGGCCTGAGTCACAGGTCAGCCTCTTATAAACATTTTTCGAGATACCCAATAATGAATGCATCTGTACAAGACGTAAGCGGTGACTATAAAGTCGCCGATATCAGCCTCGCAGACTACGGTCGCAAGGAAATCAGGATGGCTGAGCATGAAATGCCGGGCCTGATGGCGCTGCGCGAAGAATATGCCGGCAAGCAGCCATTGGCTGGTGCCCGCATCGCAGGTTGCCTGCATATGACTATCCAGACAGCGGTTTTGATTGAAACCCTGACGGCTCTGGGTGCTGAAGTTCGCTGGTCTTCGTGCAACATCTTCTCGACTCAGGATCACGCCGCTGCTGCAATTGCTGCTTCAGGTGTACCCGTATTTGCCTGGAAGGGTGAGAACGACGAAGAATTTGATTGGTGTATCCACCAGACGATCAAAGGACCCAACGGCTGGGTGCCAAACCTGATTCTTGATGACGGTGGCGATCTGACGGTCATGATGCACAACGATTACCCAGAACTGCTGGCTGATGTCAAAGGACTGTCTGAAGAGACCACGACGGGTGTACACCGTTTGGTTGAAATGGCAAAGAAAGGTCTGTTGAAAGTTCCAGCCATCAATGTCAACGATTCTGTGACCAAGTCCAAATTCGACAACCTGTATGGCTGTCGTGAGTCACTGCTTGATGGTATCAAGCGCGCTACCGACGTCATGATCGCAGGCAAGATTGCCCTCGTGGTTGGTTACGGCGATGTGGGCAAGGGCTGTGCGCAGGCGTTCCGTGGTATGGGTGCCACTGTCTGGGTAACCGAAGTTGATCCTATCTGTGCCTTGCAGGCTGCGATGGAAGGCTACCGTGTTGTTGTCATGGACGATGTAGCTGACTTGATCGACATTGTTGTGACTTGCACCGGAAACGTGAACGTTGTCACGCACGAGCACATGAAGCGCATGAAGAACGAAGCTATCGTGTGCAACATTGGCCACTTTGACAATGAAATTGATGTTGCTGGTCTGCGTCAATATACGTGGGAAAACATCAAACCTCAGGTCGATCAGGTGATCTTCCCTGACGGTAAGCGCATCACCTTGCTGGCTGAAGGACGACTGGTCAATCTGGGTTGTGCAACAGGTCACCCCAGTTTTGTCATGTCCGCTTCTTTCACCAATCAGGTGCTGGCGCAGATAGAACTATGGGAGCGAAGTGCTGACTATTCCATCGATGTGCATGTACTGCCAAAGGCTCTCGACGAGAAGGTTGCACGACTGCACTTGCAAAAGATTGGTGCCAAGCTGACGACCTTGTCGAACGAGCAAAGCGATTACCTTGGGCTAGAGACAAGCGGACCTTACAAGCCGGATCATTACCGCTACTAGTCGAACATCTTGGCTGGTGACTCCTCGACTCGTCGAGGAATACTAGTGAAATGTGCTTTATCCAAAGCCGACCCGTGAAACAGTCAATACGACTGTTACACGGGTCGGCTTTTTACATTTTGTCTGACTCAGAGGTCATATGGCGCATTCTGGTATGATTATGTTCTGAAGACGACACTTATTCCTGCAGAGTTGATGTTTGTTCACTGCACTAAAGAGCTTGCGGCATGTATCGTAAGCCCCTGATCGTCGATATATCCAAAAATACATTTCATCCGAGTAGTAACGAGGAAAAATATGTTGAGAACACGATATCTGGCAAGTGCGGTAGTTGCCGCAGGTCTGATGGCAGGACAAAACGCGAATGCTGCAGAAGAATGCGGTGACGTCACCATTGCCAGCATGAACTGGGCATCTGCCGAGTTGGTTGCTGCCATTGACAAAACTATTCTGAGTGAAGGTTACGGCTGCAATGCTGAACTCATCGCCGGTGACACCATGCCGACATTCACCTCCATGAATGAGAAGGGCGAGCCGGATCTGGCTCCTGAGTTGTGGGTTAATGCGGTACGAGAACCCCTCGACGCAGCCGTTGCAGAAGGCAAGTTGATTATCGCTGCAGAGGTTCTTTCTGATGGTGGTGAAGAAGGCTGGTGGATACCTAAATTCGTAGCCGATGCTCATCCTGAGATCAAGACACCGGCTGACGCACTGGCACGTCCTGACCTGTTCCCGGCGCCTGAAGATGAATCCATCGGTGCAGTTCACAACTGCCCGGCTGGCTGGAACTGTCAGATAACCACTGGCAATCTCTTCCGTGCTTATGGCGCTGAAGATAAAGGCTTCGAACTGGTTGATACTGGCTCTTCTGCGGGACTGGATGGCTCCATTGCCAAAGCCAATGAGCGTGAAGAAGGCTGGTTGGGCTACTACTGGTCACCGACTGCCATTCTTGGCCGTTATGACATGGTCAAGCTCGATATGGGTGAGCACGACAAGGAGGAGTGGGATACCTGTACGGCTGTTCTGGATTGCGAAGCTCCGAAGGTCAATGGCTGGGCCAAGAGTGAAGTGTTCAGTGTTGTGACTAAAGAGTTTGCCGAGAAAGCGGGTGTTGCGATGGAATATGTAGGTACTCGCAGCTGGGATAATGCGACTGTCAACACGCTGTTGGCCTGGATGGTTGACAATCAAGCCACTGGTGAAGAGGCTGCACAGTATTTCCTTGAAAATCACGAAGAAATCTGGAGCGCCTGGGTTTCTGAAGAAGCCATGGGTAAGATCAAAGCATCTCTGTGATTTTCTGATTTTTAAATAGCAGAAAGGCGGCTAAGGTCGCCTTTCTCATTTCTACTGCTGAGGAACTACCTGTGGACTGGTTTACCGAATTTCCTGCAATGGACAAGACCGCACTGCGTGCGTTGAAAAAAAGCATCGATGGCGGCTTTCGCGCCTGGACTCGTGAGCATGGCGAAACGGTCGAAGCTTTTTTTGAGCCCATCAAGCAGATGCTGATCTGGTCTGAAAAATTTCTATTGAATACACCGTGGCCGTTCATTCTGTGTGGCATTGTGGCCATCGCCTGGTTTGCCAGTCGCAGCTGGAAAATCACGCTGATGACGTTCATGACCATGGTCCTGATCGGTTATTTTGATATGTGGGACAACACCATGCGCACCATCTCCATCATGCTGGTGTCCACCTTTGTCTCGATAGTGCTTGGTATACCCATCGGTATTGCCATGTCCAAATCGGACAAACTACAAGCCATGGTCACCCCGGTGCTTGACGTGATGCAAACCATGCCGGGGTTTGTCTATCTGATTCCCGTTGTCATGCTGTTGGGCATTGGCAAGGTGCCAGGATTACTCGCTGTTGTCATCTACGCAATTCCGCCCATTATCCGATTGACCAATCTGGGTATTCGAATGGTGGACAAGGAAGTGCTGGAGGCGGCAGATGCGTTCGGTTCATCTGCCTGGCAGAGGTTGAAGAACGTACAGATACCGCTGGCCATGCCGACCATCATGGCCGGTATCAACCAGACAATCATGATGGCGCTGGCACTGGTGGTCATTGCATCCATGATCGGTGTCAAAGGCTTGGGACAGCCGGTATTGCAGGCGATCGCCAATCAGTACTTCACGCTGGGTATGTTCAACGGTTTGGCAATAGTCGGTGTGGCTATCATTTTTGATCGTGTCAGTCAGGCTTACGGTAAGCGTCTGCAGTCTCATTCCGAGGTGGTCCATGGGAACTAAAACATCGGCGTCGGATACAGTGAAAGATTCAGGTGTAGAGATTCGCGGGCTTTACAAGATCTTCGGTAAGCAGCCCGGCAAGTACATGGATGCTGTCAAGGAGGGCATGTCCAAGCAGGAGTTGCAGGAAAAACACGGGCATGTACTCGGCTTGAAGGACATCAATCTGTCCATGGAAGCCGGTTCCATACAGGTAGTGATGGGTCTGTCGGGTTCGGGTAAATCCACCCTGATTCGTCACATCAATCGTCTGATAGATCCTACTGTCGGCGAGGTGATTGTCGGTGGACAGGATGTTTGCCAGATGAATACGAAAGCACTGCGTGATTTTCGGCGTCATCAAACAGCCATGGTGTTCCAGAAGTTCGCCTTGTTGCCACATCGCACGGTGATCAATAACGTGGTGTATGGGTTGGAAGTGCAGGGAGTGCCACGTAAAAAGCAGGAAACCGAGGCACGACGCTGGATCGATCGGGTCGGTCTGTCCGGGTTTGAGGATAATTTCCCCAACCAGTTGTCAGGTGGCATGCAGCAGCGTGTTGGTCTGGCACGGGCGCTGGCCAACGATGCACCACTACTGTTGATGGACGAGGCTTTCTCGGCACTGGATCCGCTGATAAGAATGGACATGCAATCGGTTCTGCTGGATCTGCAGAGTGAGCTTCGCAAGACCATCGTTTTCATTACCCATGATGTGGATGAGGCGTTACGGCTCGGTGATCGCATCGCCATCTTGCGTGACGGTGAAGTTATTCAAGAGGGTACGGGTCAGGATATCGTTCTTGAACCTGCTGATGAGTACATACAGAACTTCGTCAAGGATGTGAATCGAGGGCGAGTTATTCTGACTGAAAGCGTAATGAGTGCAGGCGCTCATCAGGATGCAGTCGGAGAGGTCAATGCATCGGATCATCTTGAAACGGCGGCGCGCAGTATTTCGGATTCGGATGCTCTGGCGGTCAATGTAGTTGACGATGATGGCAAGGTGGTCGGGCATCTGGATCTGGATACTACCGTTGCGGCCATCGTGAAGCAGGAATCACGACATACCACTGATGACGGTGAATACTCGGCATGAGATTGTGCAATTCTCTCTGATAATCCCTGCCTGGAACGAGGCTGATTTCATCGCGCAAACGCTGGAATCAGTCACGTCCGTCCTGGCAGAGCTGGAGAGACACAGTGCCCATCGAGGAGAGCTGATTGTTGTTGACAACAACTCCACGGATGCCACTGCACAGATAGCAGAATCATATGGTGCAAAGGTTGTGTTTGAACCCGTTAATCAGATTGCCCGTGCACGTAACTGCGGGGCGCAAGCTGCCTGCGGTGAGGTGCTGATTTTCCTGGATGCAGATACCCGGTGTAGCGAAAGACTGTTGAACCATGTGCTTGATCGACTACAGACGGGCACCGTGGTTGGAGGCGGGTCGACCATCGCTCCGGATAAACCGATATCGACGGCTGCCATGCGCGGTATGAGTGCCTGGAATGCCATATCCCGGACTGCCAATCTGGCCGCAGGGTGTTTTATATTCTGTACAAGAGAGGCTTTCGAGGCCATTGGCGGCTTCAGCGACAAGGTCTACGCAGGTGAAGAGATCTTTCTGTCGCGAGCTCTGAAACGTTGGGGGCGGGCACGGGCGATGCGTTTTGAAATCATGACTATCGAGCCGGTGGTAACCTCCGTGCGCAAACTCGAATGGTACAGCCCGATGCAACTGGCCTTGCAAACCCTGCTGGTTCTGATCCCTGGCGCACTTTTTTCAAAACGGCTTTGCAGTACCTGGTATGACAAGCGCAAGCATGGTCGTCGCTCAGGCCCCAAGCACTGAAAGAGTACACGTAAGGCCATTGTTCTAAACTATCAGGTGCAGGGTTGATAATTCTCAACAGCGGAGCAGTGCATTCTCGATAAAGTCCAATGAGCTTGCTCGCCAGAGAATTCGGAATGGTTACCCACGAATACGTAAAAAAAACGTCTGAAGCTCGAACCCCGGTATCTTCGCAAGAGTCTGGTCTGCAAAAAGGCAGCGCGATGTCGGTCAACAGGGTTCGTACGCTGGCTGCGAGCGAATGGCTTGTACAGGCGGCGATGGATATTCATGCCAGTCGTTACCAGAGTTTGTTGTACGGACTGTTTTTCGTCTTGATGGGCTTGGGTATTGATAGCGCTCACGAAGGTAACGCCGCATTCGCCATAGGGCTGAGTGCCGCGTTCATGTTTACAGGGCCATTTCTGTCAATCGGCTTGTATGAGTTATCCCGACAGATACAAGAGGGTGAAAAACTTGATCTGTGGTTGTCTATGTTCAGCTGGTGCAAAAATCCGGCAGCGGTCGGGCGTTTCGCTTTCTATCTGAGTGTGGTCATGGTTGCCTGGTTGTGGCTATCGACAGTCTTGATGGCAGCATTGCACCAACCCTCGGGTATGCTGTTCGCCGCTTTCTTGCTGAGCTTGTGGGCGGCACTGGCAATAGTTGTGTTCATGGCCAGTGTGGTTGCGATACCGATGATGCTGGATCGGCCAGTGAGTGCCGCGCAGGCTGTTCGATTCAGTCTCAGGTGTTGCCGGCTCAATGCCTGGGCTCTATGCCTCTGGGCATCTATCGTGGCCTGCGGTGTCGGTTTGTCACTGGCTCTGGGCTATTGGCCGCTTCTGTTGGTGGGTCCCTTGCTGGGTCATGCAACCTGGCATGCTTATCGAGATATGCTGGGTTGCCAGTACGCGGACATGCCGACAGACTCCGGAAAGGCATGATAGTTTTTTTGACGTCATGAATGACTAATGGTCGCTCGAGTGCCCGATATCGAAGCTTACTCTACCTCTGGCAAGCTGACTTCCAGAACCTGAACGTTACTCGGAGGTCGATCTGTATCGACGCCTTCGCCATCTATTTGTCCTACGGCTTGCACATAGAGGTGCAATCGGGATTGTTGTCTCCAGAGTTCAGTATCGTAGGAGGGTTCCCATCGGTCCACCGATTGATCAGTCAAAACAGTGTATTGCCACGTAGCACCGGTGGTGAGATTGCTACTGGCCATGATGGCGCGATCATCGTATTCTGAATCTCGATAGATGATGTGGAGTCGGTGGACGCCGTTTCGTGAATCAGAAATAATCTGCGGTCTGCTGATGGGTAGGCTTTTGGAACCGCCCCCGGATAGCGAAAAATCCATTTGCCTGTTACTGACTGTTTCACTGGTCCATTCAAGGGGTTCTCCACCCGAGCTTGTCTTGCTGATTGGATAGATGACATGGACTTGAGTGAACGCTGTGAGACTTTCACGGTAATAGGTCGCGATATAGGGTGTGCCATTGCTATCTGCTGTTATCGATGTCTGGTTGATCAGATTGCTGCCCTGACTAATGAGCCAGATTGGATCGACTGTCTGCTGTGTCATTGGAAGCGAGTAGTTGTTCCCGGTGGCGCTTTGCCAGCTAATGCCACCGTTGCCAGATCGGGCATAGTGCATGTCGTGATTGGTGGCAACATCGCCGGTTTCGCGCCAGACCCACGACAGGTGAATGGTGCTGTCTGAGCCGATATGAATTTGCCAATAGGCATTGCGTTGCCCTTCACCATCGAGCAGGTTGCTCTGAATGCGCTTCCACTGCATCAAGGCATGATCGTACTGGTTGATAATAAGTCGACCGTTGCCAGAACTGCCATCTCGGTAAGCAAACAGAATGTCCCCAGAGGGCAAGCGATGAAATTCGGGATAGGTGACTGCCATCTCGTCCGTGCCGACCATGGCCATCATGGGGCCCAATTGCAGACTCTCTGGAGCCAGCGAGCGTGCATAACGCAGAGTGTCAACATGATGATCCCAAGCCATGTGCACATAGCCAGTTCCATCGATCATGATACTGATACCGTTATGCGCATCGGTCGCTCTGCCGAAGTAGCCGGTTGCGGCCACCTCCCAGTCATCTGTGCCTAGGGGCCGCTTGCCCAGCATGACTTCGCTGTCATCTGAGTAGAAAGCGATGTATTGCTGCTGTTGATACGTTGCAAGGGAATTTTTGCGGAAGATGGTCGCATTGACACTGTTCTGCGCCCATCCCTGAGCAACATAACTCAGGTGATGATCGTATGGGTTATTTCCCGAGAGCTCAGTGTTGTTATCGCAGGCTGACAGGCTTGTTGCGACAAGCCAGGCTAGAAAGAGCACTGAACAGAATCTGCTCACTCGATATCCTGCCGTATACGGCCTCTGTAAAGTTCTCATCCGCAGTGGTGTGGATCATGGAAATACTATCTTAATTTCCGAGTTGCAAATTCCGATCCCGTTTCATTGTCATTCTGCTGTCATTCGCACGCGTTCTACTTGAGGTTTCTATTTCAAGCCTCGCTTTAAAACGGATTCGTGCCCATGCCTCCCACTCCTACTCGAACGCGCCTGTCAGTCATGATAGGTGGGATACTTCTGGCAACGTCAGTCTCGCCAGTGATAGCCGCCGACTACTTCGGGCGCATTGCCAGTTTTCCGGTTGCTGCTAATCTGCCCGTAGATGTTGCCCCTGATACTGAAACCTCCGCTGAAATCATCAGCGCCTCTGATGATGGCATGACGCTGATCTACAGTGACAGTCCCTTGGGAGGTATCGGTTTCATCGACATTACTGATCCGACTCTACCCGCGGCGGCAGGCTTTGTGTCTCTGGATGGTGAGCCTACCTCTGTGGTCGTTGCCGGATCCTATGCTCTGGTAGGGGTAAACACCTCTAGCAGTTACGCAGAGCCTGCCGGAAAACTGGTCATGGTTGAGATCTCCTCCCAGTCGGTAGTGGCTGAATGCGAGCTGGGTGGACAGCCCGATTCAGTAGCCTTGTCATCCGACAAGTCTCTGGTGGCCGTTGCGATCGAGAACGAACGTGATGAAGAGCTGAACGATGGAGCTTTGCCGCAATTGCCAGCAGGTTTTGTGAGTGTGCTGAGTCTGGGCGATAAGGGATCGATGGATTGTGCGGGGTTGAAGCGTATCGAGCTGACCGGTCTTGATATGGTTGGCAGTGATGACCCTGAGCCCGAATTCGTAGACTTCAATGAGAACAACGAATTGGTTGTCACATTGCAGGAGAATAATCATCTGGCAGTCATTGATGCGAACACCGGCAAGCTGTTGAACGACTTTACTGCCGGTACGGTCGATCTGATCAATGTCGACGTTGCGGAAGAAGGGGCGCTGACATTTTCTGGTCAGCAACTGGGGCGTGTTCGAGAGCCGGACGCGGTCAAATGGCTGGATGACGAGCGTTTTGTAACCGCCAACGAAGGTGATTATCAGGGTGGTTCAAGAGGCTTCAGTATTTTCGACAAGCACGGAGCGATGTTGTACGACAGCGGCCTTGATCTGGAATATCGTATTGCGCAGGCAGGTCACTATCCGGAAAATCGCAGTGGCAACAAGGGGGTGGAGCCTGAAGGGTTGGAAGTGGCAAGCTTCAATGGTGAAACCTATCTGTTCGTACTGGCCGAGCGTGCCGGTATGGTGGCTGTCTACAAGGATACGGGTGCCGAGCCTGAATTTATCCAGCTGTTACCCGCAGGTGTTGCACCAGAAGGTGTCATAGCCATTCCTTCCCGATCCCTGCTCGCTGTGGCCAATGAAGCGGATCTGGTTGCTGATGGCGGGGTGCGCTCACAGGTCATGCTCTATGCTCAGGATCAGAACGTGGCGAGTTATCCCACTATTGAGTCGGGAAGAATCGATGGTAAGCCGGTTGCCTGGGGTGCCTTGTCGGGGCTGGCTGCAGATCCTGTGGTACCTGGTCTGCTCTACGCGGTTAATGACAGCTTCTATGGTATGCAGCCGCAACTGCTGACTATCGATGCAAGCACTCAGCCCGCACGCATTACCCAGGCGACGACGATCACACGCAATGGCAGTGCTGCGCAATCACTTGACCTGGAAGGCGTTGCCAGTGATGGGCAGGGTGGCTTTTGGCTGGCCTCGGAAGGTCGTACGGAGCGTCTGATTCCGCATGCTGTTTTGCATGTGAATGCGCAGGGGCAGATCCAGAAGCAGATATCTTTTCCTCCTGAATTGCTGGCGGTAGAAAAACGGTTTGGCAGTGAAGGAATCACGCAAATTGGCGATACCTTGTGGATTGCCATTCAGCGCAGCTGGAGTGATGACCCAGAAGGTATGACGAAACTGTTGGCCTATGATCTGAAGAATGAGACGTGGGGAGCCGTTCACTATCCGCTTGAAAGTGCTGATGAGGGTTGGGTTGGGTTGTCCGAAATAACAACCTATGGCGATGCTGTCTATATCGTGGAACGGGATAATCAGATTGCGCAGGACGCTCGTATCAAGCGCTTGTACCGAGTCGCACTCGATGAGCTGAAGCCGGCGGCATTAGGCTCGCAGTTGCCGGTGGTTGAAAAGTGGTTGGTGCATGACTTTGTTCCGGACCTGCAGGCATTTAATGGCTATGTGCTGGATAAGATCGAGGGTTTCACTATTGATGCGGCAGGTGCGGCCTACGCGGTGACTGATAACGATGGTGTGGATGGCAGTAATGGTGAGACGCTGTTTTTCAACGTCTCGCTGGATGATAGGGTCAGCGTGGAATAGCTCCTCAGCGAGCACCGGTTTCAATCAAAAATGGCTGGTGCTCGTATCTGAATTGCTCTGGAATCACCGTAATGTCGGGTTTTTGACTTTAATGCATCGCAATGCAAGTCTGACAGTCGAAATATGCAATGCTGAATTGTTAAAATTCGTTAACTCGATCCCTTTTAAATCAATAATAATTTTGTGCTTTCAGGCAATTCATCTTTCGCATTTTGTCTCTAATTCATTGATTTCATAGATATGCACCAAAATGAATCGCAGAAAATGCGACCGCACCATCAAAAACGGCTAATACAACTCGATTGCCCATGCGAAAGGCGGTTTAGCACTGTGCCAAAGGGCTGATGATCTAACGGTTATCTTGTTTATGCCGCAATGCAATAGAAGTAATGAACGAATTCGACTGTTGTATCTGTGCCTGATGACGACATAATACTCATCGAAAGGGGTTATTGATGAATCACGTAACCTCATTCGCTAATTCAGTTGGCAGGGTGTTTCCTGTCAACACAATGATCAGGAAATGAATCATGAGTATTTTCAACAGTATTAAAGAAGCCTTTATCCGCGCCTCTGTCCACAACGGTAAAGTACGTGCCCGCCAAGAACTGATAAACATGAGCGACCGTCAGTTGGAAGACTTCGGTTTCTCAAAAGAACTGTTGCTTGAAGGTGTAAAAGCATGGCCATGGCGCGCTGATACTGGATCAGAAACTACGGTCAGTGCTGTTGTTGTAAACGCTTCTGCCAAGCCAGTGCAAGATCAACGCATTATCAGTCAGGCTATCAACGAACTGAGTTCTTACACAGATCGTGAGTTGGCAGAACTGGGTGTTACTCGTAACGGTATCGAAGAAGCTGTGCGCTACGGTCGTCCTGCAGTAGAAGGCGTGTTCGAATCACACAAGCACGCAGCTTGAATGTGGGAGCGGCATGAGGCGGCTTGACGCCGCCTTGTGTTCGAACGTTTTTACTTATGCCCGAACAGGTGCATGAATCAGTGATGCACGATTGTAGTTAGTGAAGTATTTGCTCGATGCAAAGACTCGAGAGTTCGAGGCAATCTAGCCTGCCTCCGAGTCCACGTGGGGTGTTAATGCCACGTGTCGATGAGCTGGCCTAAGCCGCATTTTTTGAATAGTTCAGTGTGGGTCTTGCCACTGGGCTTCCGAAACCCAAACCCGATAACGTCATGCTCCTGCCGGAGCGCAGAGTACGACGCCTCGTTTAGTGCCTACAGGCTCAGCTCAAATGAGCTGAGCCTGGCTTTATGGCCTACTCAGGTGGATTGAGAACACCACGACGTCGCAGTTCGGCAACCACTCGTTCTGCCGCCTGTTCGGCGCTCATGGCAGATGTGTCGACCATGATCTCCGGCTGTTCTGGTGCTTCATACGGTGAGTCTATACCCGTAAAGTTGCTCAGTTCGCCGCGGCGTGCTTTCTTGTACAAGCCTTTGGGATCGCGATCTTCAGCGATGCTCAATGGCGTGTCGACATGCACCTCGATGAATTCACCTTCCTCGACCAGTGAGCGGGCGAGAGCGCGCTCGGAGCGGAATGGCGAGATGAAGGCTGTCAGCACGATCAGTCCGGAATCGACCATCAGGCTGGCTACTTCACCGATACGTCGGATGTTCTCGACACGATCCGCGTCAGTGAAACCCAGGTCACGATTCAGGCCGTGACGAACATTGTCACCGTCAAGAAGGTAGGTGTGATGTCCTTTGGCCAGCAACTGCTTTTCAACCAGATTTGCAATCGTTGACTTGCCAGCACCTGAGAGTCCGGTAAACCAGACAATCGCTGGTTTCTGGCTTTTCTGTGCAGAGCGAACCTTCTTGTCAACATCAGTTGCCTGTAAGTGAATGTTGTCAGCACGTCGCAATGAGAAGTGCAGCATGCCTGCGCCCACAGTTGCATTATTCATCCGGTCTATCAGGATGAAGCCGCCCATTTCACGATTCGTTTTGTAAGAATCAAATGCCAGTGGCTGGTCGGTGCTGATGTTGCAAACACCAATGGCGTTGAGTTCCAGCTGCGTTGCTGCACTCTCTTCCAGTGTGTTGACATTCACCTGGTGCTTGATAGTTGTCACTGTCGCATTGACGGTCTTGGTGCCCATCTTCAGCAGATAGGGGCGACCCGCCAGCAACGGTTCATCATGCATCCATACAATGGTCGTTTCAAACTGATCGGCCACACTGGCCGGTGCTTCGCCAGCTGATATGACATCACCTCTGGAGGCATCGACTTCGTCGGTCAGTGTCAGTGTCACGGACTGGCCGGTGACAGCCTCATCAAGATCGCCATCAAAAGTCACGATACGAGCAACCTGGCTCATGCGACCTGATGGTTGTATGCGGATTGCATCGCCGGGTGCGACACGGCCACCGGTAATGGTGCCTGCGTAGCCACGAAAATCCAGTGACGGTCGATTGACCCACTGTACAGGCATGCGAAACGCTTCTTCCTGGCGACGCTCGTTGTCGATCTTGACGGTCTCCAGCCAGGACAGCAGTGTTGTGCCGTGATACCACGACATGTTGTTGCTAGGCTCGGTGATGTTGTCGCCCGCCAATGCCGACATGGGAATGGCGGTGATGTTTTCGATATTCAGAGACTTGGCAAACTTCATATAGTCTTCAGTGATGCTGGTGAAGACACTCTCGTCATAATCCATCAAGTCCATCTTGTTGACAGCCAGTACGACGTTGCGAATACCCAGTAGCGAAACCAGGTAGCTATGACGCCTGGTTTGGGTTAGCAGGCCGGCGCGAGCATCAACCAGAATGACGGCAACATCAGCCGTGGAGGCGCCAGTAACCATGTTTCGCGTGTATTGCTCATGTCCCGGGGTATCGGCAACAATGAACTTGCGACTGTCGGTAGAAAAGAAGCGATAGGCAACATCAATGGTGATGCCTTGTTCGCGTTCTGCAGCAAGCCCATCGACAAGCAGTGCGAAGTCGATGTTCTTGCCTTGAGTTCCCCATTTTTTCGAGTCGTTAGTGACCGTATCCAGCTGGTCTTCGAAGAGGGTTTTTGATTCATAGAGAAGACGACCAATCAGCGTACTCTTGCCATCGTCGACGCTGCCACAGGTAATGAATCGCAGCAGGCTTTTGTGTTCGTGTTTGTCCAGGTAGGCACTGATATCGTTCGCGATCAGCGCATCAGATTCGGCTTGCATCAGAAGTAGCCCTCTTGCTTTTTCTTTTCCATGGAGGCGGCTGAATCGTGATCGATCATGCGGCCCTGACGTTCGGAGGTGCGCGTCAGCAGCATCTCCTGAATGATTTCTTCAAGTGTGGTTGCAGTAGATTCGACCGCACCTGTGAGCGGATAGCAGCCCAGGGTACGAAAGCGTACGCTGCGCATTTCCGGTACTTCACCTTCCTTCATGGGCATGCGATCGTCGTCCACCATGATCATGGCGCCATCGCGCATGACAACAGGGCGTTCGCCAGCCAGGTACAGGGGCACGATGGGGATGTTCTCGCGGTGAATGTATTGCCAGATATCCAGTTCTGTCCAGTTGGAGATCGGGAATACGCGGATTGATTCATCGCGTTGTTTGCGTGCGTTGTACAGGCTCCAGAGTTCCGGGCGCTGGTTCTTTGCATCCCAGCGATGTTGCGCGCTGCGAAAGGAGAACACGCGTTCTTTGGCTCGTGATTTCTCTTCATCGCGTCGGGCACCGCCAAAGGCGATATCGAAGCGGTGCTCGTCCAGAGCTTGCTTGAGACCCTGAGTCTTCATGATGTCGGTGTGTAGAGCTGAACCGTGTGTGAAAGGGTTGACCTTCTGAGCCACGCCTTCAGGGTTGATGTGGGTCAGCAGTTCCATGCCATATTCCTTGACGATCTTGTCACGAAAGTCGTACATGGCCTTGAACTTCCAGCCGGTATCGACGTGCAGCAAAGGAAAAGGTGGGGTCGCCGGAAAGAATGCTTTTCGGGCCAGGTGCAGCATGACTGCGCTGTCCTTGCCAACGGAGTAGAGCATGACTGGATTGTCAGCTTCGGCCACCACTTCGCGCATGATGTGGATGCTTTCAGCTTCCAGGCGCTGCAGGTGGGTGAGTGTGCGGGCGTTGCTCGTGCTGCCGGTCTTGCTGGCAGGCGACGCCGCAGGCTTTTTGTCGCTTGTTGATGTCATGGGGGTGGTCGTTTGTTGAGTTAAAGGCTCGTTATCTAGAGAGGAATAATCGGTCGGTTCGGTGATGACCAGGGTTTGCGTATCGCTGTCCTGCAGCCACCGCGCCAAGAGCGGGTCTCGCAGCAGATGGGCGCCGGGCAGTACCAATGCAATGCCGGTGGTGTGTTCCATGGCCAGTGCCTGGAAGAAGCTCAGGTACTCGCTGGCTTTTGGGGTTGTAGCGGTGAGGCTCCAGTAAGCATGACCGCGCAAGTCATGAGCAAACAGCTGGTGTCGTGATCCTGCCAGTCGTCGGCTGGCCACCCAATGTACCGGGGTGCCGCGGCGGCGTGCCTTGCGAGCGAAGCGTTCGTGTTCGGTTTGCCAGTGCGATGTGCCTGGACGATTTTGCAAGCGACGATAGCGACTGTCGGGCTGTAACGACCATTTGCTCAGCCAGCTGAGCACAGTCGAGCGGCTGATCTTCAATGACTGGGTTTCCAGCCATTGGCGGGTGCGCTCGCTGTTCCACAATGGCTGGGCCTGGCGGTTCGAATCCGGCCTCAAAGTTGCTGCATTCAAGAGGTGCTGGAGCAGTTTGTCCAGCTCCATGACTGCAGTGTTGGCCTTGGGGCGGCCACGAGGGCCTACATCAACGGCTTCCCAGCCACCTTGCTGGTACGCCTTGACCGCTGCAATGATGGTGGGGGCGCTGAGGCCGACGATGCTTTGGGTTTCTGCGAGCGTTCTGCCATCCAGGCGCTGCTGCACGGCTCGATGCCGCAAGGCATTGAGTTCGCTGACAGACTGGCGAGAGGAGGGTTGTTTGCTCAAGAGAGGTACTATTAAAGTTTATTTCATACTGTAGCGGCAAGTTTGCATGCTTCATGCCGTTAATTGCGTTTTATAAAACTTTAATACCTGTCATTATGTGAAGTGCCTTCGACTCGCGATAGATACCGCAGCAGCGTATACTTGGGTTTTTGGCGTTTCACTACATTCATGACACGAAAGGTATTCATCAAGACACACGGTTGTCAGATGAACGAATACGACTCGGCAAAGATGCTTGCTGTGCTGGCTGAAGATGGCCCGGTCGAAGCGACATCTGATCCTGCCGAAGCTGACATTCTGCTGCTCAATACGTGCTCCATCCGTGAGAAGGCTCAAGAAAAGGTCTTTTCGCAGTTGGGACGATGGCGTCCCTACAAGGAGGCCCGTGAGGGGGTGGTCATTGGTGTTGGTGGCTGTGTGGCCAGTCAGGAAGGCGAGGCAATCCACCAGCGAGCACCGTATGTGGATGTGGTGTTCGGTCCACAAACCCTGCATCGCCTGCCTCAGTTGCTGGAAAAAAGTCGACTCGACAGTGCTTCTGTGGTGGATATCAGCTTCCCTGAGATAGAGAAGTTCGACTGCTTGCCAGAGCCCAAGGCCGAAGGTCCGAGTGCCTACGTCTCTATTATTGAAGGGTGTAGTAAATACTGCAGCTTCTGCGTGGTGCCCTATACGCGCGGCGAAGAAATCAGCAGACCTCTGGATGATGTTGTTGACGAGGTCATGTCGCTGGCAGAGCAGGGTGTTCGGGAAATCCATCTCCTGGGTCAGAATGTAAACTCCTACCGAGGCACGATGCACGAAGGAGGAACCGCTGATCTGGCCTTGTTGATACGTTACGTGGCAGCCATTGAGGGTGTCGAGCGCATTCGTTTTACTACCTCACATCCGGTGGAGTTCAGTGATTCCCTGATAGAGGCCTATGCCACAGTGCCGGAGCTGGTCAGCTTTCTGCATCTGCCAGTGCAAAGTGGATCGGATCGCATATTGGCGGCGATGAAGCGTGGACATACAGCAATTGAGTACAAATCCAAGATCAGGAAGTTGATGTTGGCGCGTCCTGACCTCACATTGTCGTCTGATTTCATCGTCGGCTTCCCCGGCGAGACTGACAAGGACTTTGAGGACACCATGAAACTGATAGAAAGCATGGGCTTTGACCAGTCCTACAGCTTTATCTTCAGTGCGCGTCCCGGAACGCCGGCAGCCTCGCTACCTGATGAGACGCCCATGGCGGTCAAGAAGGAGCGTCTGGCACGCTTGCAAGCCCTGATCATCCAACAGGCTGCAGCCATTAGCAAGAGCATGATTGGCAGTACTCAGCGTGTGCTGGTTGATCGTCCCTCCAGAAAAGATCCTGAGCAGATGAGCGGGCGGACAGAAAATAATCGTGTCGTCAACTTTAACGGTGACACCTCCATGATCGGCCATTTTGCCGATGTGAAAATTACTGAAGCACTGCCCAATTCCCTGCGTGGCGAACTGGTCGAAATGGCTGAAACTGTGGTTGTTGCATGTCAAGATTAGAGTTTCGTGTCACGCCGCCTGACAATCAGCGACTCGCAAGATTGTGTGGCCAGTTTGACGAGCATCTCAAGCAAATCGAGAAGCGGCTCAATGTCTCGATTAGCAATCGCGGCGATCAGTTTTGTGTCGAAGGCGATTCCTCCTCTGCAGACAGCGCCAAGGCGCTTATCGATTATCTATACGAAATGACTGAAAACGAATCTCTGGCCCCTGAAGAGGTGCATTTGTCCTTGCAGGAGTCCGGGCTGGACGCCATGAAGAAGCCTTCTTCGGCGCCGCGTATCAATACGATTATCAAGACGCGTAAATCCACTATTCAATGTCGTGGGCCCAGACAGGTCGACTACGTGACGAGTATCAAGGAGCGTGATCTGACCTTTGGTATCGGTCCTGCGGGAACCGGCAAGACTTTTCTGGCGGTCGCCTGTGCGGTGGAAGCTCTGGAGTCTGACCAGGTGCAGCGCCTGGTGCTGGTCAGGCCGGCAGTTGAAGCCGGTGAGCGGCTTGGTTTTCTGCCCGGCGACATGATGCAGAAGGTTGATCCCTATCTGCGGCCTATCTATGATGCGCTGTATGAATTTCTGGGTGTTGAGCGGGTCGGCAAGCTGGTGGAGCGCAACATCATTGAAATCGCGCCTCTGGCTTACATGCGGGGACGCACCTTGAACCATTCTTGCATCATCATGGATGAGGCACAGAACACAACCGTTGAACAGATGAAAATGTTTCTGACACGTATTGGCTTTGGTTCCAAGGCTATTGTCACTGGTGATGTCACGCAAGTGGATTTACCGAAGCATCAGATGTCTGGACTGAAGCATGTGCAGCAAGTGCTCAACGGCGTGGAAGGGTTGAATTTTTGTGAATTCACGGCCGCCGATGTTGTCAGGCACCCCCTGGTGCAGCGAATTGTTTCCGCTTATGAAGCGGTTGAGAAAAAAGAAGACAATGCCTGAGTCCCAACCAGAACCCGAGCCTGCCTCGACAAGCTTGTTAGTCGGCGTTACCAACCAGCCAGAAAATCAGGAAATGCGATTACACATCCTGTTTGAGGCTGGCTCGGAAGCCATGCCTGATCAGTTGACAGAAGAGCTTGTCGAGCGCTGCTGTCGTGCGGCCTTCGCTTCCCAGACGCTATTGGATCTGGCTGAAGTGGCCGACCTGGAAGTGTCCGTGCAGCTGCTTGATGCTCAGGCGATGCGTGCTCTGAACCTGGAATATCGTCACAAAGACAGCTCCACCAATGTCTTGAGCTTTGCTTCGGAGATGCCAATGATGTTGGCTGAAGAGCAGAGTGAGGCCAACGGCGGTGGTTTGCTGATTTTAGGGGATCTGGTGCTGTGTCCCGAGGTTATTGCTCGCGAGGCAGGCGAGCAATCCAAGCCGCCCTTGCAGCATTGGGCGCATATGCTGGTTCACGGTAGCTTGCATTTGTGTGGTCATGATCATGAAAATGAGCAGGATGCCCATGAAATGGAGTCAATTGAAATTCGGATATTATCGGGGCTGGGTATACCAGATCCCTATGCAGATACCAACGCAGCGGACATGCAATGAGTGACGATACCCAGGACGGTAATTCTTCTGGCCGATCTTTGATGGAGCGATTGGTTCACGCCATTGGCGGAGAGCCGAGAGATCGCGATGAGCTACTGGAGCTGCTGCGTGATGCGCAGGCGCGTGAAATCTTCGATGCCGACACGCTGCAGATGGTGGAGGGGGTCTTCCAGGTTGTGGAGATGCGTGTCCGTGACATCATGATTCCTCGCGGGCAGATGGTCGTTATTGAATACGATGCAACGCCTGAGGAAATCCACGCGGTGGTCATCGAATCAGGTCACTCGCGTTTTCCGGTGATTAACGAAGACAAGGATGACATCGTTGGGACGGTGCTGGCAAAAGACATGCTGCGCTTCTCCAGTAGCGATCCGGCGCATCCGTTCAAGCTGGATGACATCATCCGCAAGCCTACCTTCACACCCGAAACCAAACGATTGAACGTGCTTCTGAAAGAGTTTCAGACAGCGCGAAATCACATGGCTATCGTGCTGGATGAGTACGGAGGTGTGGCAGGCCTGGTAACCATCGAGGATGTGCTGGAAGAGATCGTTGGCGAGATTGACGATGAGCACGATACGGAAGAGGATGCCGATATCCGTGATCACGGTGATGGTCGTTTTTCGGTCCGAGCGCTGACCCCCATTGATGAATTCAATGAAGTGCTGGGTACGCACTTTGGTGACGAAGACTTCGATACGATTGGTGGCTTGCTGATGCAGCACATCGGTCATGTGCCCAAAGTCGGGGAAGTCGCCGTCATAGAGGGCTGCAAATTCCGTGTGCTTTCAGCAGATTCTCGTCGCCTGGAACTTCTGCAGGTTACTCCGCCTGTTCCAGAATAAACAGATAGCCAGACTCTGAACTATGCCTGTCCTACCTCGCTGGATCGCATCGACGCTGGCTGTTTGCAGTGGCTTGATATTACCGTTGTCATTTGCCCCGACACATTGGTGGTTGTTGGCGATACTGACAGTGATGACGCTCTATGGGCTGATTCAGCAGGCAACGCCGCGTCAGGCGTTATGGCTGGGTTGGCTTTTTGGTCTGGGCTATTTCGGTATTGGTGTTCACTGGGTCTATTTCAGTCTGCATCTGTTCGGTGCTGCCATCGCGCCGCTGGCCGCATTGCTGACGCTGGTTTTTGTGCTGGTGATGACGGTGTTTCCAGCGCTGAGCTGCTGGTTGTGGGCACGTTTTCGTCTGGCTGATGCGTCGCTGCGCAATGCACTGTTGTTTGCCTCGATCTGGGTTTTGTCCGAGCTGCTGCGCGGCAAGCTGATGGATGGTTTTCCCTGGATACTGATTGGTTATAGCCAGACATCAGGCCCACTAGG
Organism: Granulosicoccus antarcticus IMCC3135; assembly: GCF_002215215.1. Taxonomy (NCBI): domain Bacteria; kingdom Pseudomonadati; phylum Pseudomonadota; class Gammaproteobacteria; order Chromatiales; family Granulosicoccaceae; genus Granulosicoccus; species Granulosicoccus antarcticus. The sequence continues at coordinate 2,324,860 of NZ_CP018632.1, forward strand.
GGACTTTGCGCCTCTGGTCGGCGTCTATGGCATCAGCTTTCTGGTGGTGTTGCTGGCAACGATGCTGCTGGTTGTACTGGCGGGAAGCTGGAAGCAGCGTGCCGGTGCGATTACCTCGATATCAGCTGTGGCCTTGGTGGCCTGGGTGGCCGGTACTCTGTCTTTCTCGGCTCCTGCTGGAGATCCGCTCACTGTTCGCTTGGTGCAAGCCAATATTGCTCAGGAGATGAAGTTTTCGCCAGAGCGTCTGAATCACGCGCTGAAGTTATACGCATCGATGACATCGCAGGACGGGCTCAAGGATGTTGATCTGGTCGTTTGGCCAGAAACCGCTATTCCAACGTATTTCGATCGGGTGGAGTCGGCGATGTCTCCGTTCATAGCCTCGATGGAGGCTCGGGGTGTTGATGTCCTGAGTGGTGGTTTTCAGCGTGACGGCGATGATGTCTACAATGCGGTCAGGCAGCTCGGTGGCGAGCGTGCTGTGTATCGCAAGCGGCATCTGGTGCCATTTGGCGAATACATGCCACTCCGGTTCGTGCTGGACTTCGCTGCGCGTTTTATCGACATTCCCATGTCGGACCTTGCCGCTGGCAGAGGACCGTATGTGCCGATCAAATTGCAGGGAACCTCGGTGGGTGTCTCCATCTGTTATGAAGACGTCTATGGAGAGGAGATGAGAGCCTTGTTGCCAGAGTCACAGATGATGGTCAATGTTTCCAACGATGCCTGGTTTGGCGATTCCGCCGCACCTCGCCAGCATGAGCAGAAAGCACGCATGCGGGCGCGTGAATTTGCACGCCCTCTGGTGAGAGTAACCAATACCGGTATCTCGTCGGCGATGGATTTCAAGGGTAATATTCTGGGACGTATCGAGCACGACACGCAGGGCATACTGGATGTGCAGATTCAGCCGCGTTCGGGCATGACGCCCTATGCTCGCACCGGTAACTGGCCTGTTTTTATCCTCGCGCTGATTCTGTGTTTGGGAATTGCCTGGGCTCGTCGCTTGCGAGCGTAGCCCACTGAGTCAAGTACTGTCGTCCAATGCAGTACAATTGGCATATTGATACGTTGATGTGTTGTTCATGGCACATGGATGGAGTCACGCAATTCAGAAGAGGTAGGCCACAGATTCATGAGTAAACAGACACCGCTATATCAGGCGCATCAAGAGCACAACGGCAAACTGGTTGATTTTGCCGGCTATTCATTGCCCATTCACTACGGTTCACAGATCGCTGAACACAAGGCCGTGCGTGATTCCGCTGGCATGTTTGATGTTTCACACATGACCATCATCGATTTGCAGGGTGAGGTTATCCCCTGGCTGCGTACGTTGTTGAGCAATGATGTGGCCAAGCTCAAAGACGGTCGCGCTCTGTATACCTGTATGTGTACTGAGACCGGTGGTGTCATCGATGATCTGATTGTCTATCGCCTCGAGGAAAATCGTTTTCGTCTGATCGTCAATGCGGCCACTCGTGAAAAGGATCTGGCGTGGATGGAGTCACACAAGCCTGCCGATGTCGAATTGCAGGAAGTCAGCAATACGGCGCTTATCGCGGTGCAGGGGCCTGATGCTGTCAATCTGGCCAACAAGGCACTCGCTGAAATGGGCGTATCGGCCGATCTCAACGCGATGGGGCGTCATACGGCACTGGAGCCTGGCGACTGGTTCGTCGGTCGTACCGGTTACACCGGTGAAGATGGGGTCGAGATCGCACTGCCTGCGAACAAGTCAATCGAGCTATGGAAAGCTCTTGCAGCACAAGGTGTTGAGCCTGCCGGGCTGGGTGCACGCGATACGCTGCGTCTGGAAGCCGGGCTTTGCCTGTACGGGCAGGATCTGGACGAGCAGCATACGCCAGCTGAGTCTGGTGTCGCTTTCACTATTGATATCAAAGATCCGGACAGGAACTTTATCGGTCGCGAAGTGCTGGAAGATCACAAGCTGTTCGGCGGGCGTTTCGTTCAGATCGGAATTATACTGGAAGGACGCGGTGTACTGCGCCACGGTCAAGTTGTCGAGCGTGCGGGCCGACCTATAGGAACGGTTACTTCGGGTTCTTTCAGCCCCACTCGTGGTTTGTCGGTTGCGCTTGCCCGGGTGGACAAGGAATTCAAGGGTGGGTGTGATGTGAAAATTCGCGATCGCCTCATTGCAGCCCGTATTGCCTCCGTACCTTTTGTGCCTCATGGTCGGGCACGAGAGTAGAATATTTCCACCACTCTAATTAGGAGACAAATCGTATGGATATCCCAGGCGATCTGAAGTTTGCACCATCCCACGAATGGGTTCGAGTCGAGGAAGATGGAACCATCACGGTCGGTATCAGCGGTCATGCCCAAGAGCAATTGGGTGATCTGGTATTCGTCGAAACACCGGAAATAGACCGTGATTGCGAGGCTGAAGAAGGCATTGCCGTGGTTGAATCTGTCAAGGCGGCATCGGATATCTACGCACCGGTTGCTGGCAAGATAATCGACACCAACCCGAATCTGGCCGATAACCCAGAGCTGGTCAATACTGATCCTTACGGTGAAGGCTGGTTGTTCAAGCTGGCACCGAACGAGGTTGAAGACGTGGAAAACATGATGAGTCCGGATGACTACGAAGCTTTCGTTGAGTCTGAAGAATAATTGTTGATTGCCTACCTGCCCAGGCAGGTTCAATTCACCCCCTACTGAGAAAATCGCCGGTATGACTGAGCACAAGGATTCTGTCGCAATGCAGTTTGCAAACCGACACATCGGTCCTCGAGAAGAGGATATCGCTCACATGCTGGCAACGATTGGTGAGTCCAGTCTGTCCGGTCTGATCGCCAAGGTCATACCGGACGGAATTCACCAGCACGAGTCGCTGGCTCTGGCTACAGGCATCGATGAGCCTCAGGCACTGGCGGAGCTGCAGGCTCTGTCAGAAAAAAACCAGATTCTGACTAGTCTGATCGGGCAGGGATACCATGATTGCCACACACCGGCAGTCATTGCACGCAACGTGTTTGAAAACCCGGCCTGGTATACGGCCTATACGCCGTACCAGCCCGAGATCGCCCAAGGGCGTCTGGAAGTGCTGTTCAACTTCCAGACACTGATTGCCGAACTGTGCGCCATGCCGATCGCCAACGCCTCCTTGCTGGACGAGGCGACAGCCGCAGCAGAAGCCATGAGCATGGCTCATCGCGGATTACGTGGTAAGCGCAACACCATCATTGCTGCCAGTGATTGTCATCCGCAAACGCTGGATGTCATGCGCACACGCGCCGAACCACTGGGAATCGTTGTGCAAACGGTTGCCGTGGCCGACATGAGTGAGCTTGTCAATTCAACCGCTGACGATGTCTTTGCGATTCTCGTGCAATACCCTGGTACAACCGGTGAGGCTGTTGTGCCGACAACGGCTGTGGCGGCCGCCAAAGAGGCGGGTGCTCTGGTTATCGCAGCTGCTGATCTGTTGGCATTGACACTACTATCACCGCCCGGAGAGTGGGGTGCGGATATCGTGGTCGGCAGTGCTCAGCGCTTTGGTGTGCCCATGGGATTTGGTGGCCCGCATGCCGCTTTCATGGCCACAACTGATGCCTATAAACGTAATTTGCCGGGCCGGTTGGTTGGGCAGTCTCGAACGATAGATGGCAAGCCTGCCTACCGTCTCGCGCTGCAAACGCGTGAGCAGCATATACGTCGTGAAAAGGCGACGTCCAATATCTGCACGGCGCAGGCTTTGCTCGCCATTATGGCAACGCTCTATGCGTGCTATCACGGTCCGCAGGGACTAAAGCGCATTGCAAGTCGTGTACGTGCTCATGCCGATATGATGGCTGCACTGCTGCGTGATAGCGGGCTGGTTGTCAGCAATCAAGACTGGTTTGATACGCTGAGTGTCGTGGTGACAGACGGTGCGGCTTGTCTGCAACGACTGGAGCAGGCCGGTTACAACGCCCGCCTGTCTGGCGAGGCGCAGCTGAGTCTGGCGTTTGATGAAACCACAAGTCGTGAACAGGTACTGGAAATAGCTTCCCTCATTGTTCAAGTGTCCCTGGATTCAATGGCTGGCAAAGCCAGCAAGCTGGAAGTCCGGCAGCGTGATGATGCAAGCGATCGACCCGTAAGCTTTCTGTCGCAAGCCTGCTTCAACGATTTCCAGTCAGAAACAGAGATGATGCGTTATCTGCGGCGTCTGGCCTCGAAAGATATCGCTCTGGATCAAGCCATGATTCCGCTGGGTTCCTGCACCATGAAGCTCAATGCGGCTGCCGAGATGATGCCCGTTTCATGGCCGGGATTTACTCGCATCCATCCGTTTGCCCCGCAGTCACAGACCGAGGGCTATCGTGAAATGATTGCTCAGCTGGAAGCCATGCTTTGCGCCTGTACGGGCTATGACGCGGTGTCGCTGCAGCCTAATGCGGGTAGTCAGGGAGAGTACGCCGGTCTGCTGGCTATTCGTGCCTATCATGAAAGCCGTGGTGATCATCAGCGGACTGTCTGCCTGATTCCCAGTTCGGCTCACGGCACTAATCCTGCCAGTGCGCAGATGGTCGGCATGCAGGTGGTTGTGGTCAAGTGTGATGCGGCCGGTAACGTGGATATCAGTGATCTGCAAGCCAAGCTGGACAAGCACGCCGACAAGGTTGCAGCCATCATGATTACCTATCCCTCAACCCATGGTGTGTTCGAGTCGGGCGTCACCGATGTCTGTGAGCGTGTTCATGCGGCAGGGGCTCAGGTCTACATCGACGGTGCCAATCTCAATGCCATGGTGGGCACGGCCCAGCCTGGCAAGTTCGGCGGGGATGTATCGCATCTGAACCTGCACAAGACTTTTTGCATTCCACACGGTGGTGGCGGTCCGGGAGTCGGGCCTATCGGTGTGGGTGAACACCTGAAGCCCTGGTTGCCGGGCCATGCGACACTGGATAACAAGGCGGGTGCTGTCAGTGCTGCGCCTTACGGCAGTGCCATGATATTGCCCATTACCTGGATGTATATACGCATGATGGGGCCGGCAGGCTTGCTGCATGCGACTGAAGTGGCCATTCTCAATGCCAACTACATTGCCGCGCGACTATCGACGGTGTATCCGATTCTTTATCGCGGTGAAGATGGTTTTGTGGCGCATGAATGCATACTCGATACGCGGCCGCTGAAAAGCGAAACGGGCATCAGCGTTGATGACATCGCAAAGCGTTTGATGGACTATGGCTTTCACGCGCCGACCATGTCATTTCCCGTTGCTGGCACCTTGATGGTTGAACCGACCGAAAGCGAATCGCTGGTTGAGATCGACCGATTTTGTGATGCCATGTTACAGATCCACGCCGAGGCTCTGAAGGTCAAGGAGGGCAAGTGGTCCGCTGAAGACAATCCACTGATCAACGCCCCGCACACAGCAGAGCAGTTGACGGCTGATGAGTGGACACATCCCTATACAAGAGCTGAAGCTGTATTCCCGGCAGGCAGCGAGCAGTCCGCAAACAAGTACTGGCCACCGGTGCAGCGAATCGACAATGTCTACGGCGACAAGCATCTGATCTGCTCCTGTCCACCGCTCAGTAGTTACCAGTCCGAAGAGGATTGAGAGAGAATGGCTCATCCTGCAATAGGCTGAGTCCTGAACATGCAAGAGAAATTGGCGGTGCTTAACCGGTTCGTTCAGAACCGGTTAAGCCAGAAGCAATTAGGCTGATGCTTCTGCAATGCATGGGATTTACCTCAATGCCTTTATTTCAAAAAATCATGTCAAGCCGCGCACTACTTGCTGTTGCCTTGTTGCCGGTCATCTTTGGTAGTAATAACGCTTTTGCCATCGGCTACGTAGGATTGGATGGTAGTTCGATAGGCGTCCAGAACAGCCTGGATGATGACCTGAATCCTCGCGGTTTTCGTCTGCGCCTGGGTATGCCAATCGCCCATTTACTGGATGCCGAAATACATTTTGGCGGCGGCCAGGATTCAGAAACATTCGTGGCAGATAAATTCAAGGCTTACTACATGGGTGCCTTTCTGAAGGGCCATTTGCCTGTGGGGCGGCGCAGCGCCTTGTTCGGCCTGGCAGGCTACTCTTCAGTCGAATTCACGCAATCCAACAAAGCCCGTGATTTTATCGATGAGCGTTCCGGGTTTTCCTACGGCTTCGGCCTGGAAACGGAAATCACCAGGAGAATGGATCTTTCAGCAGACTATGTGCGTTACCTCAGAGATGAGGGATCCTATTCAGGTGTGTCAGCCGTGAGCCTGGGTGTGAAGCTCTATTTTTGATTTATGTCCTCGGGCCTGGCGTTATCGCTCGGGCCCTGGTCTGGATCATTCATGAATAGTCCAGGCCAGGGGCGTCAGTCAGCTCGTTTGAATGGCATGTGCCCGAAGCATTTCATAGTGGGGGCGACAGGCATCGGCAATAGCTGATTGCTGCTCGTCCAGAACCGGGCTGGAGACACGGGCAGGTGCGAAGCCGGTGCTGCGATTCACAGCGTCATACCAATGCTGCCCCCAGATGCCATCGCTGAGTCTTGCTCCAGCAGGCCATGTCAGCATGCCTTGCTGAAAGCCGATTCCCAGTTGCTCGCACAAACTGCGCAGTTGTGCTTCGGGATTTTCCAGAAATTGTTTGCTGTCCAGAACGACAGGGCAGCTGCCGGTGCGACTTGTCAGAAGCTCGAACAAATGGGCTTGCTGCGCATATCCCAGGTCGCTGGCCGTCAGACCTTCTCGTTTGACGGCATAGGAGGCGACAACCGGTTCAGGTTCGCGTATCAGGAATATATGATCGAGCTCATCCAGCCAGTCGGTCGAGAAATGGTCGAGCCAATGGGTCGCGATATGTTTCTGATAGAAAATACCTGTCTCGGGTCGTTTGACCAATGACTGGACGACACGCTGCCAATCGGTTTCACCGGTGCTGATCACCTGCTCTCGCATAGGGTGATCCAGCCCGGTGGATTGCAGAAAATGGGCGTAGAACGGTTCGTCCACAACCATGGTGTCATCCCGGTTTTCCCAGGCACGCATCATGGCGGTGGATATATTGCGTGGTCCGGACCACATGGCAATGCAACGACCCGTCATCAGAATTGCTCCTTGATCAAACTCTTATCCATGGCTCGAAATCGCGAAGCTGTTCAGGCAGCCGCCATGTCCAGAAAAACTTTCCGGGCAATGTCGATGGTTTGCTGAATGTCCTCTTCGCTGTGAGCTGCGCTGGAGAAACCTGCCTCAAAGGCCGATGGGGCAAGATAGACGCCAGCATCGAGCATGCCGTGAAAGAACTGTTTGAAGTGCTCGGCGTTGCAGGCCATGACTTCATCAAAACTGGTGACTTTATCTGCACTGCTGAAGAAAAAGCCGAACATGCCACCGGCATGTGCGACGCACAGCGGGATGCCTGCCTCGTCGGCTGCCGCTTTCAGGCCGCTGAGCAAACGCCCGGTTTTTGCGTGCAATTCGCTGTGAAACCCGGGCTTTTGCAGTAGTTGCAGTGTCTTGATGCCCGCGCACATGGCGATTGGATTGCCGGATAATGTGCCTGCCTGGTAGACGGGACCGACAGGGGCGATTTGTTGCATGATATCGCGCCGACCACCAAATGCGCCGACCGGCATGCCACCGCCGATAACCTTGCCCAGCGTTGTTAAATCGGGTTTGATGCCGTAGTGCTCTTGCGCACCACCCAGTGATACCCGAAAGCCTGTCATGACTTCATCGAAGATAAGCAGGGTGCCATGCTGAGTGCATAGTTCGCGCATGGCCTGCAGGTAGCCGGCATTGGGCTCTATGAAGTTCATGTTGCCGGCGATGGGTTCGACGATGATGCAGGCGATGGAGTCGCCGCGTTCGGCAAACAGCTTTCGCAGTGCTTCTTCATCGTTGAATGGCAGCGTCAGTGTGTGTTTGGCAAAGTCGGCAGGAATACCCGGAGAGCTGGGCACGCCCAGAGTCAGGGCACCAGAGCCTGCTTTGACCAGCAACGAGTCAGAATGACCGTGGTAGCAGCCTTCGAACTTCAGAATGTCATCGCGACCGGTGAAACCGCGAGCCAGCCGGATGGCGCTCATGGTGGCCTCAGTGCCAGAACTGCACATGCGTACAGACTCAATGGAGGGCACAATGCTGCAGATAAGTTCGGCCATCTGCACTTCCAGTTCGGTGGGTGCGCCAAAGCTGAGGCCGTTCACCGCCGCTAGTTGCACTGCTTCGATTACTTCAGGATGTGCATGACCCAGCAGCATGGGGCCCCAAGAGCCGACATAGTCAATATAACGCTTGCCCTCCGAATCGGTTATATGGGCGCCACTGGCGCTGGCAATGAAGCGTGGTGTTCCGCCGACACTGCCGAATGCGCGTACCGGCGAATTGACGCCACCGGGGATGACTTTCTGTGCGCGTTCGAAAAGTTGCTGGGCGGCGTTGGATGATGCAGGCGTAGTACTGGCTGACACGGTGGACTCCGGTGTTGCGTTCATGCGAAATTCGATACATGCATATTACGGCATGTCAGGTGGGTAAATGAGACAATACCTGTATCTGGATCGTGGTGAGGTCACTCGTAAGTGATTTACAAGAAATACCTTTGCCGTGTGTGTGGCCTTCTGTATGACGAGGCAGAAGGTTGGCCAGATGACGGTATTGCCCCCGGCACAGTGTGGGACGATGTACCTTTGACTTGGAGCTGTCCAGATTGTGGGGCAGCTAAAAACGACTTTGACATGGTGGAAATCTGATGAGCGAGCTAGGCACGACACTGACGCAGTACATTATTGAACAGGGCCGCGCACAGAACAATTCGCGCGGCGCATTCACAGCGTTGCTGAATGATGTGGCAACTGCCTGCAAGCGCCTTTCCAATCTGGTTCGGTTGGGTGAGCTGGCCGGTGTGCTGGGTGCTGCAGGGCAGGAAAATGTTCAGGGTGAAGAGCAGAAAAAACTCGACATCATTGCCAATGAGGTTTTCATCGAGTCGATGGAGCGTTCAGGTTTGCTGGCCGCTATTGCGTCCGAGGAAATGGACGAACACTACCCGATTCCCGGTCGCTACCCACGGGGTGACTATCTGCTGGCATTCGATCCGCTGGACGGCTCCAGCAATATCGATGTCAACGGCGCTACGGGCACCATTTTTTCCATCACCCGGCATACTGATTCGTCTGCGCCAACGGATGCTGACTTTCTGCAGGCAGGTAACAAGCAGGTCTGCGCCGGATATTGCCTGTATAGCTCGGCCAGCATGCTGGTCATTACGACTGGGCATGGCGTGGCAGGGTTCACGCTTGACAATAGTGTGGGTGAGTTCATCCTGACGCATCCGGATATCAAGGTGCCAAAAGAAACCAGTGAGTACGCCATCAACTCTTCTTATTCTCGTCATTGGCTGGCACCAGAAAAGCGTTATGTAGAAGAGTGCAATGCCGGTGTTGATGGTCCTCGCGAACGTAATTTCAACATGCGTTGGGCCGGTGCAATGGTTGGTGATATTCATCGAATCCTTTGTCGTGGTGGCATTTTCATGTATCCGATGGATGCCAAGCTGGAAGCTGCTGGCAAAGAGGGTAAATTGCGTCTGCTGTACGAGGCCAACCCGATGGGTATGCTGATCGAGCAGGCAGGTGGTCTGGCACATACCGGCACGCAGCGCATTCTCGATATAGAGCCCACCTCGCTGCACCAGCGTGTGCCTGTGATCATGGGCTCAGCTGACGAGGTAGAGCGTGTTGTGCGATATCACGAAGAAGCGTCTGCAAAGCAGTGAGTAAAGGCGATCGACCATTCTGGGAAGATCTGTCGCTTGATGACATGAGCGATGAGCAATGGGAGTCATTGTGCGATCGTTGTGGTCGATGCTGCCTGCAAAAGCTGGAAGATGAGGACACGGAAGAGGTCTGGTTTACCCGGATCTCCTGCCGACAGTTGAATACGCAGACAGGTCGGTGCAAGGATTACGCCGGCCGTTTCCAGAAAGTGCCCGATTGCCTGGCGGTTCGACCGATAACGGCTGAAAAGATCAGGTGGTTACCTGTTAGTTGTGCTTATCGCAAGTTGGCAGTGGGTGATCCACTGGAAAGCTGGCATCCCTTGATCAGTGGTCGTTCAGAGAGTGTTGTGGAGGCAGGAATTGGTGTTGCCGGGCAGTGCGTCTCTGAAAATAATATCCCGGTGGCTGAGTATTTCCGCTACGTTGTGCATTGGGATGAAGAGGGTGGCGACTAGTTTTTGATTAGTCGTTTGTACAATCTTGAAATGTTCTATTTATCATTTATTTATGATCATCAGTAACTAACTCGGAACTTCCGTTTTCTCGGTAATATTGCAACCTTTATGGTTAAATTGCCACGCTAATGGCAGCATCCTTGCTTTAGTTTGATGACATCATATCTGCCCGTCTTTTGTCATTTTATCGTCCGCGCCGGAGATTCACATGTCGACAGTTAACGCTGAAGCAAACAACGTGGCCACACCCTCAGGCGTCGACCGTCGCGAGCGTCTTCACAATACGATTGAGTCACTGGTCAAGTTACGCCAGGAAGTTATCGTCAGTTACTGCCAGTTATCTGGCGTAAGCTCATTTTCCGCAAGAGACGAAGAATCTCACGACGTAGAAGCAGACCAGCTGCGACGTTTTTGCCAAATCATGGTGGACTACACCGCAATGGGGCACTTCGAGGTTTATCAGCGTATAATCGAAGGCAAGGAACGCAGACGGGCTGTTAAAGACGTCGCTGCAGAGGTGTATCCTGCCATTGCGGAAACCACTGATTATCTAGTGGACTTCAATGATAAGTACGATGCCTTTGAAGGCACCGATGAAGATGTAGACATGCTCGCGGGAGATCTGTCCCGATTGGGCGAAATCATAGCGATTCGTGGGGAACTGGAAGACCAGGTTCTTGCGGCTCTCGAACAATAAAAACTCCTGTGCCGTTCCGTCGGCATTAACTATTTGCTCTGTTCCTGAACAGTGCCCTTACAGCGGAGGCATGCCGACCGCGTGACTGCACTCAGACTCAAAAAGCGTGAAGAACGCCGTGTCCTGGCCGGACATGGTTGGATTTTTTCCAACGAAATAGATATAGAACAGACACCGCTCAAGGGTCTTGACCCAGGCGCTGCTGTCACCATTGAATCGGCCAACGGCAAGTTCCTTGCCCACGCCTATGTCAATCCCCATTCCCTGATTGCTGCCCGTGTAACCAGTCGAGAGGCGCGTGAACCATTCAACGCCACTGTTCTGCGTGCCCGCTTGCAACAGGCTTTGTCCCTGCGTGAGTATCTGTATCCGGATCCCTACTACCGATTGGTGTATAGCGAAGGTGACTTCCTGCCGGGTCTTGTGGTCGATCGCTACGGCGATGTCATGGTCGTGCAGATCACCACTGCTGGTATGGAGCGATTCCGCGACGATATCGTCGATGCGCTGCAATCAATTGCGGGCGCTACGGCCATTTATCTGCGCAACGATGCCTCTGTGCGCAAACTCGAACACTTGCCAGACTACCGTGAGTGGGCGTTGGGTGAACCTGTTGAGGTTCTGCAGATTCGTGAAAACAATCTGTTGTTTGAAGTGCCTGCAGAACTAGGTCAGAAAACCGGCTGGTTCTATGATCATCGCGACAGCCGTGCTGCTCTGGCTCCCTGGGTGAAAGAGCGCCGGGTGCTGGACGTCTACACCTATCTTGGTGGATTTGCCTTGAACGCTGCTGCGGCTGGTGCCTCAGAAGTTGTGGGTATCGATGCTTCACAGACAGCGGTCGATGCGGCTACGGCCAATGCGAAGCTTAACGGTTTGCAGGACAAGGTTGAATTCCGTTGTGACGATGCCATCGAAGCCATGCGCAGCTTGTTTGAAGCAGGGGAGCGGTTTGATGTTGTTGTGCTGGATCCGCCCGCCTTTATCAAGCGTCGCAAGGACAGAGATGCAGGCTTGCGTCACTATGCGCTGAATAATCGCCTGGCAATGAGATTGCTCAATCCAGGTGGAATCATCGTTAGTGCGTCCTGTTCGCAGGCGCTCAGTCATGAAGATTTACAGCAGCAGATGCGTCTGAGCATGCCCAAGGGCAGTCTGGGATTGCAGGTGCTGGCGCCGTTGCAGCAAGGTGCGGATCACCCGGTGAATATCGCCATGCCTGAAACACTCTATCTGACTGGCAGTATCGCCCGACTCGTTTGAGGGTGATGGCTTGATGACTGGATGTCATTATTGGCAAGCCGTAGGGACGCTATACTTTACGGCTTGATTGCCCTTTGAACGTCGCTTGGATCAATTCTCCGGATGCTGCAATACCCTGATATCGACCCCGTCGCGTTTTCGCTCGGGCCATTAACCGTACATTGGTATGGCATCACCTATCTGGTCGCGTTTCTGGCGGGCTGGTGGCTAGCCACACACCGGGCCAGAAAACCCGGGTCCGGTTGGGATCCTGAGGAAATCGGCGATGCTGTTTTCTACATTGTTCTGGGTGTGGTTGTCGGAGGCAAGCTCGGATCTCTGCTGTTCTACCAGACTGACATTCTGCTTACTCGACCATTGGATGCCATCAATCCATTCAGTGAGCTGGGATGGCGTGGCATGTCCTTTCACGGTGGGTTCATCGGTGTCATCGTTGCATTCTGGCTATATGCGCGCCATACGAAGCGAATTTTTTTCCAGGTAGCCGATTTTTTTGCACCGGCATTTCCCATTGGTCTGGGAGCCGGTCGCATCGGCAACTTCATCAATGGCGAGCTGTTCGGGCGAGTCACGGATGTGCCTTGGGGCATGGTTTTCCCCAATGGCGGTCCTGACCCTCGGCACCCCAATCAGCTGTATCAGTTCTTCTGTGAGGGCATTCTGCTGTTCGCCATTGTCTGGTGGTTCTCATCTACACCACGGCCCAAGAAAGCGGTGTCGGGCATGTTTGCAGTCTGTTACGGCGTCTACCGCTTCTTCATCGAATTCGTCAGGCAGCCTGATCAGGACCTGGGTTTCATCGCCTTCGGTTGGTTGACGATGGGGCAGTTGTTGTCCTTCCCGATGATACTGATAGGTGCCTACCTGCTTTACTCCGCTTATCAGTCTCAGTCTCGTACTGCCTGATCGAACTGTAGACAATTCCATGCAAACCTATCTTGACCTGTTGCAGCATATTGTTGACAACGGAACAGACAAGGAAGACCGAACCGGCACCGGGACACGCTCGGTGTTCGGTTATCAGATGCGCTTTGATCTGAATGCAGGTTTTCCGGTACTCACCACCAAGAAGCTACATCTCAAATCGATCATTCACGAGCTGCTGTGGTTTCTGGCAGGCGATACCAATATTGCGTATCTGAAGCAGAATGGTGTGCGCATCTGGGATGAGTGGGCGGATGAGAATGGTGATCTGGGCCCTGTCTATGGCAGTCAATGGCGTAGCTGGCCAACACCAGATGGTGGCCATATCGATCAGATCAGTCAGGTGCTTGAACAGATCAAGACCAACCCGGATTCACGTCGTCACATCGTCAGCGCCTGGAATGTCGCTGAGATCAACAACATGAAGTTGCCACCGTGCCATGCGCTTTTTCAGTTCTACGTGGCCGATGGTAAGCTCAGCTGCCAACTCCTTCAGCGCTCTGCAGACGTGTTTTTAGGCGTCCCTTTCAATACTGCAAGTTATGCCCTTTTGACCATGATGGTGGCACAGGTGTGTGATCTGAAACTGGGTGATTTCGTGCATACGCTGGGTGACGCGCATATCTACAGCAATCATTTCGATCAGGTTCATACACAGCTTGCGCGAGCTCCTGGTCCTTTGCCTGTCATGAGGATAAATCCCGAAGTGCGCGATTTGTTCGCCTTCACGTTCGATGATTTCACGTTGGAAGGTTATGAGGCGCAACCATCGATAGCAGCGCCGATTGCCGTTTGAGATTGAGTATTAGATAACTCGCGCTCACTATGTGATCCCACGATGATGATGTTCAAGATTTGGATTGTGGGTAAGACAGGGGCACTGCCAGGGCATGTGTTTGGTAAGCCTGCCTTGCCACCGGACTGTAACGGTAGCTCGATCTCATGGACCGACTAGCCAAGCCGCGTTACCATTTCATTGATTATAGTGTAGATTATCGACCGGAGGAAACGCAGCTCACCTGTCAGGGTGGCGGACAGATCCGGTTGTACCTTTGAAATACGAGCATTTTCAGATGCAATCTCGTCGTAGAGAGTCAGTGCTTCCGGAGTGATGCGATTGCGTAGTTTTTCCAGCAAGCGCTGCGCTGTTCCTTTGGATAGATTCAGCGCAGTGGCTGCTTCAAGGAGGAGTGTGCGGTTAACGTCCGAAAAATGATGCACACCCAGAATTGGCCAAGCGAGTAAAGTTTTCGTTGGCCAGCCGTTGCTATCAAAGGCACGAGTGTCATAATTTGCAACGCTCAGCAGATCGTAGAATGGTGCTAGCTGAATACCTTCATGAGAAACCATGAAACTCAGATTTTTCAGATGGGCGTCACTATTTCCGACAAGCACATTGAACACTAGCCAACTAAAGAGTCTAGTGCGTGAAACTGCCGGGCTTCGACACTTTTCTGAAAGTAACGACAGGCTCTCCATGCTTCCTTGGCTGTATTTAAAAGTACGGTCCAGACCCAACAACTGACAGGCATCAATCGCATGCAGGCGTTGCCATCCCTGAGAGCTGGCAGCCCGATCGAAACGATCGATTAGAAATATCGGTGATGGAATGTACCGGTAGTTGACATCAGGCACATCGAGACCCAGGCGTTTGGCGAGACGCATCACAAACCATTCATTGAGTACTGAATGGCAGTAGTCCACATCCGGGTGGTCAGGTTTTAGTATGTGGGTAGACGGTGTAGCACCCGCGGGCTCAAACAGTTCCCCGTCTTTCATGACGATGGCCAATTTGTGCTGTGCTCCAGCAAGCGACATGCGCTTGATGGCTGATTGTGTCAACGGGATCTTTGGTAGTTGCCGGATACGTGCTTCAAGAGCCTCTTCCGCTAAGGGGCGCAAGTGTTCGACTGTCTGTGGTCCGACATCCGGCGGCAGCAATGTCACAGAGCCTGCTGACTCCGCACCGTAGAAGGCCAGCAGACCGAACGCGTCTGCCGAATCGAGCCTGGCATCTGCGGAGAGTAGAGTTCTCTGCCCTTCTTCCGGTAGTAGATTGTCAAAATACCACTGTACCGGACGCTGACTTGCGCCGTCCAACAGGGGGCCTGTTGCCAGTGGAAGGCTAGGGCTAAGCGCGTAACCCAAAGGGTTGTTCAGCCACGCTTGTGAATATTGGAAACTCCAAAGTCCATCAACCTCCCGCAGCGTGCCTACTTCCGCCTGATTGATCGAAGCGCACAAGGATCTACTTTTCAAGGTTTGTTCTGACTATTTGAAAGCCCATTCAAATAGGGACCAACACTATCAGGGATATCCACCGTGACTCGGATCCCGAGGCCATCAAGTACTTGAAAGAGCTTCCCCCATTGAACGGCATCGCTACCACGCTCGACTTTGCCCAGAAAGTTTTCGCTGACGCCCATGCTACCTGCCGCATCATCCTGTCTGATTTTCTGTGACTTACGGCTTGCGCGAACTACGTTACCAATAGCAGCTGCATTGTCGATGTCTATTTTCATAAAATCCTCACGTATGTGAGGATATTGAACTAAATTTGATGATCAGGCAACAAATCCTTATGATCGTGCGGATTATTGGATCAATTAGTCTGATTGAATATAAATCTTTGCAATCGTGAGGATTTCGACTCCATTGATTTGTATTTGGTGGTCGACATCTTGCTCCACATCGCACCCGAGTTTGACTGAGAGGTCAGAAAATCCGCAGAACGCATAAAATCCGGTCAGGATAATTTTCGCCGAACACTCTATGGTAATACATAGACGACTGAGTTCCATATGGTATGTGTAACTGTTATCAGTAAGTAGAGGGCATGTAATGTCCATCGACGAGACACTCGAACCCAGGGATTGTCGCCGTGCGCACAGAGATCGCTGTGAAATTCAGAGACTGAAATCTGAAGCTGATCGATCGAGAAAAATTAAGGCTGGAAAGGGTCAGAAGCAAACGGTACCGTAGCGATATTAGCCTGAAACCTGCTGACCGGAAAACCTTTTAATACTGCAAGTTATGCCCTTTTGACCATGATGGTTGCGCAGGTGTGTGATCTGAAACTGGGTGATTTCGTGCATACGCTGGGGGACGCGCATATCTACAGCAATCATTTCGATAAGGTTCATACACAGCTTGCGCGAGCTCCTGGTCCTTTGCCTGTCATGAGGATAAACCCCGAAGTGCGCGACTTGTTCGCCTTCACGTTCGATGATTTCACGTTGGAAGGGTATGAAGCGCAGCCATCAATAGCAGCGCCGATTGCCGTTTGAATGGTCTTTTCGGGATTGCGGCTTCAGGCTGTGATGCCTGTTCCTCGTTCGACCTGTAATCGCACGTCACGCTCCAGCACGCGCAAGAACCCGTCACGCCTGAACGTACCCTCTATCTCGGGCTCTGACAGAAAGCGGCTCATCTCGTTGTGAAACGGCGCGCTGTTGATCAGTTCGCCAAGCCGGTCCAGCAGGTCGTCGCGCAATGTGTCGAAATCTTGCACGCCATAGTCCTGAATCTTTTTCGTAACAAGGCTTGGGTTCGGGGCGATGCGATTTCGGGCTGCCCAGCCGAGGTCCCAGATATCACGATATCGAGGGTTGACTGCGGATGATGAGATCAGCGATTTTACCTTGTCCGAGGCAATCTCGACAGGAGTCTCCGTTGTGACGAGGAAACTGTCTGCGCCACCGTAGCTATCAGCCAGTCCTTCATAATTGCGGTGCAAGGGTAGGGGGTCGCCAGTATACGCTGGCACGTTTGCCACCTCGAGCCTGATCCTCTGTCTTGGCATGTCAGGCCTAGCGGGTTCTGTATCAATCGATAGAGTCCAACGGCTGACCTTGACGCTGCCCGGTCGCGAGGAAGTATTTTGTACCTTGGGCTCCTTGACTCTTACGTCAAGACCATAACGATTCCCAACGAAGCGCTCAAGCGCTTCTTTGATAGGCGCAAGGCTCGAACCGTCAAAGTCTTTGCCGCCTGCAAAATCGAGGTCCTCGCTCAGACGTTGGGATCCGTGAACGAGTCGAAGCGCCGTCCCACCCTGGAATACGAGTCCGTCGAGTAGCTTTAAGCGTTGCAGCGCGAACAGCATGTCATAGTGCAATAGTTCTTTCACAATGCCGGGTCGCATACGCGCATACCCTGGTGTTCGCAAGGCAAGCGTAACCATGTCACTCAAGCCCTTGCGCTCATCGTCGATGGCTTGCCTAGGCGACATCTTCCAGCTCTTCGTAGTCGACCAGATGAAGGTTGCGGCCGACATGCCGGAGATCAGACAGCGCCGTTCTAGCACGTGCAAATCTCAGCGGACGGCCGATCTCGACTATGCCGTCAAGTATTGTCGATCGGGATTGACGAGTGTGGGTGAACTCAATTGCCCCGCAAGTCGTGTTCACAAGTCCGCTGCGGCCGGTGGTCATGACGGTGACGACACTCAGCGGCACTTGCGAGATAGCACCATACTCGGATAGCGCTGATTCAAGACTTACGTACGAGTAGTGCCCGCGTCGCAGTGCAATCGCAATGTGTTCCACTGTATAGCCGATATCACTGCGTGCGCGAGGCAATACGTAGACGCTGCGACAGGCGCGGTCTAACGTTCCATCACGGACGAATCGTCGAAGGCTCATCTCGAGAGACTTCGACGAGTCATCGGGGAACTGCATTTTAAGATCGTGCTGGGTCCATACGTAGCGCCCTTTATCATCCCACGTGTTCAGTCGATCCAAGAGCTCGTTGCGTTTCATGCTACTTGTTTCCGCGATCGAGTTTACGCTCATACTACATAAAAATAGTATGTACGTATATCAATAATGCGTATTCAATCACAGGCCGGGTAACGCTGAAATCCGACGGCATCCATGTTCACGAGCACATTAGGCTGGCAGCGTCGGGTTCTAGCTTCTTGCCGGTAGCGGTATTTCCTACGTGTCGGATCGTTATTGAGGGCTATAGCGAAAGCGGTGGATAAGGCTTAATGAATACCTGTTGGTGGGCGTTGCCAGTATCGTATTCGTGGCGATCACTCGGCACCTGCTATGGACTATCGTGCTGGGAATGGCATTGTTTCTGACGCTGCGGTTTTTCTGTAAGCCAGCTGTCTTCGGCAAAGAAAGTTGCATACGTCAGGAAGTCATGCAAAGCTACTCTACGATGCGGGCGTATGACCTAGTCTCAAGAAAAGGAAAACCATGACAGATCAAACTTCTGAAAGCGGTGAAATAGAAACAGATTTTACGGTTGGCCAGGACAACGTTGACGGCAAACTTGGCCCCCTTGGGTTCGATATACATAATCCGGTATTTGCCATTTCCGGGCTGGCGGCCGTCGCTTTCGTGCTCCTGACATTGATCTTTCCCGAACAGGCGGGTACCACGTTATCTGCTGTGCGTGATTTCGCGATCACCAAGCTTGACTGGTTCTTCATGATCATCGTCAATATTTTTGTGATTTTCTGTCTGGTGTTGATTTTCTTGCCTATGTCAAGCGTGAGGCTAGGCGGTAAAGACGCGGTTCCGGACTATTCCTATCTCGAATGGTTTGCGATGCTTTTCGCCGCGGGAATGGGGATTGGCCTGTTGTTTTTTGGTGTACTCGAACCCGTTTACCACATGAATGTGTCGGAACCCCTGGGCGTTGCCTCACCTATTGCCGCTGACGGCAGCATCATCGCCGCAAACGTTGAGGCGGCACGTGCGATGGGACTGGCTGCAACCTTCTATCACTGGGGCCTGCACGGCTGGGCCGTCTACGCCATCATGGCACTGGCGCTTTCACTCTTCACCTACAACAAGGGTCTGCCGTTCTCGATCCGCTCATGTTTCTACCCGATTCTGGGTGATCGCGTCTGGGGGTGGTGGGGGCATTGGATTGACATTCTGGCCGTATTCGCGACTCTTTTCGGTCTTGCCACCTCATTGGGGTTGGGTGCACAGCAAGCCAATGCGGGTTTCAACTTTGCTTTCGGACTGGAAATATCCACCAACACTCAGGTTGTGATCATTCTGCTGGTGACGGCCGTTGCGCTGGTTTCAGTCTATCGCGGCCTTGATGGTGGCGTGAAAATTCTCTCTGAAATCAACATGGTAATTGCGATTCTCTTCTTCCTGTTTGTTCTTGCCGTTGGACCCACTCTGGTTGGTTTGAACGGTTTCTGGACGGGGCTTGTCGCCTATACCAAGGAAATCATCCCGCTATCAATGCCTTTTGGCCGCGAGGATGACGCCTACCGCGAAGGCTGGACTGCTTTCTACTGGGCATGGTGGGTGTCCTGGGCACCCTTTGTTGGCATGTTCATTGCCCGTGTTTCAAGAGGACGCACAGTTCGCGAGTTCATCATCTGCGTACTGCTGATCCCCTCGCTCATCATCTTCATCTGGATGGGTGTATTCGGCGGCATCGCCATTGATCAGATTATTACCAGCCCGGAAACCTCGCTAGTCAAGGCAAACGTGATTGACAGTTATTCGCCTGAGCTTTCTCTGTTCGGCATGCTTAACGAATTGCCGTTCACCAAGGTTGCATCGACAATCGCAATTTTTCTGGCGTTGGTCTTTTTCGTAACCTCGTCAGATTCCGGCTCACTCGTGGTCGATACAATCACAGCAGGGGGCAAGATCGATGCGCCAGTACCCCAGCGCATTTTCTGGTGCGTGGTAGAAGGCTTGATTGCCATCGCGCTCTTGATTGGTGGTGGTCTGGCGGCACTCCAGGCGGGTGTGACAGCCACGGGCGTGCCATTCGCAGTCCTCATGCTGGCTATGTGTTACACCATCTTTCAAGGCCTGCGTAGCGAGCCGCGTTAGTAGATATTTCAACGGTTAATCAGGCACCTCCCTTTTTAGGGGGGCGCCTGTAGCAGTGAGACTACCGGACTCAATGGCGGTTGGACTTCCGGCAAATTTCCCGACAAAAACCCAGAAAATTTATCCCGTAACTGTCACCAAACTTGTCCTGGCTAGGCATGATTTAATTCAGGAAATGAAGAATTTGTCAAAGAACGATTCTTCGATCCATACGGTTTTGATAGTGCAGGATTTGGCCCAGATACGACCGTCATGGACGCCTTCGGCTCATTCGCCTGACGCGTGATTGCTGGCAACACGTACAGTACGTCGGTTCTGTGACGGCGTATGGATTATGTACACAACGCCATTGCCTTGGGCATCAATCAAAAATTTACTGCTAGAATAAAAACTGTTATTAATTACAGTAAAATCGGTATGATGCCGTATTCCAGCAAGGTGCCATGAGACAATTTTCTGGTCGACTTTCATGGTTACGAAGCGAGCAAACGAGTTGCGGCTCGCCAGCCATCGGCTTCATGACAGCTGCTTTTCAAATACTGCTTGACGATTGCTATACGCAAATGTGCATCAAGCAAAAAAATTTACAGGATGGACTCGGTGGGACGCTTATTCATTGCAGAGAAACCGTCGGTAGCCAAGGCCATTGCTGCCGAGTTAGGCAAAGCATCGCGCTCGGATGGTTATTTATGCTGTGGTAACGATGTAATCACCTGGTGTTTCGGGCACATGCTGGAATTGGCTTCACCGGATGAATACACGAGTGATGATGTGCCAAGGAGCAAAGCGGGCAGAAAGCGCTGGCGTGTTGACGAGTTACCGATCATTCCCGATAAGTGGAAGTCTCATCCTAAAGAGACCGCACGCAAGCAACTGAAAATCATGGGCAGTCTGTTGAAACGGGCTGACCTGACAGAAGTGGTTCATGCTGGAGATCCGGACCGCGAAGGACAGTTATTGGTTGATGAGGTGTTGGCGCATTTCAAGAATCGCAAACCGACGAGGCGTTACTGGGTATCAGCACAAGATCCGGTAACGGTGCGTCGAGGCCTGTCATCGCTTGAAAACAATAGCCAGTATCAGGGTTGGGCTTCTGCAGCCAGAGCCCGTGCACGCGCAGATTGGCTCACCGGCATGAATCTTTCTCGTGCGTATACCTTGGCTAGTGAGCGTAGTGGTGCCGGGGCGTTACTCACCATCGGTAGAGTTCAGACACCGACGCTTGCACTGGTGGTGCAGCGTGATCAGGATATCGAGAGCTTTGTATCGATTCCGTTTTATACGCTGGAAGCTACCTTCATTCACAAGGTTGGTAAATTCTGCGGTACATGGCAGCCTGCAGATGATCAGGCTGGTCTGGATTCAGAGGGGCGTTTGCTGGACAAGGCGGTTGCCGATTCCATCATTGCCAAGGTGCAGGGTAAGCAGGGTGTGGTATCTGTGTTCAAGCAACAGAGGCGCTCGCAACCTCACCCGCTGGCTTTTTCGTTAGCTGATATAACATTGCTCGGATCCAGAATTTATGGCTTTAGCGCCGAAGAGACGCTCAAAGCCTGTCAATCGTTATACGAAAAGCACAAATTGACCAGCTATCCACGAACCGATACCGGCTACTTGCCCGAATCTCAGTTTGCCGATGCACCCACTGTGCTGGCCTCTTTGCGCTCGATGCATTCCGGTCTGCAAAGTGCAATTGATGGAGCCGATACCGCCATTCTATCGCGAACCTGGAATGACAAACAGGTCACGGCACATCATGGCATCATTCCCACGCAATACAAATCCTCATTGAGCGCTCTGACAGATACTGAACGCAAACTCTACGAGCTTATTGTGCGGCGTTATATCGCCCAGTTTTATCCAGAACATCAGTTTATGGCAACAACCATCGAGGTCCTGATCAAGGCAGAGCGGTTCAGGTCCTATGGTAAGCGCATTCTGGTGGAAGGGTGGAGAACCGTGTTGTCCAGCGGGCATTCCGACAAGGAGCAGGCTCTGCCAGCAGTTGCATTGAAGGATAAGGTGGATTGTGACAATGTCATGCGTCGAGATGCAAAGACCAAGCCGCCTGCTCGATTCAACGAAGGTACATTAATCCAGGCGATGGCCAATATCCATCGCTATATTGTCGAGGCTGCCCAGAAAAAAGTATTGCGAGAGGGTGATGGTATTGGTACCAGTGCAACCCGTGCAAGCATCATCAGCGAGCTTAAAAGACGGACGTATCTGGAGACATCCGGTAAGCACATCATCAGTACTACATTGGGTCGTAGCCTGTGTTCTGCACTGCCTGAAGTGCTGAAAAGTGCCGTCAGTACAGCCGTAAACGAACGATTATTAAAAGAGATTGAAACAGGGGCGCCGGAGTTTGATGCTTTTTTGCGAGCACACGAAACGTTCATCAGGGGACAGGTGTGCAGTGTTAATCAGAGTGCTATCGTGGTTAAAGGGGCTGAGAGCCAGCAGTCCGGGAAAAAACCGAAAAAGCGTCAATCGCTCGCGGTATCAAAGCACAAATGCAATGCCTGTTCAAAAGGACTGGTGCGTCGTCCCTCAGTCAAAGCCAAGGGCGATTGGTGGTGGGGATGCAGCGGTTTTCCGGAATGCAAGAATACTTACAGAGACAAGGCGGGTAAACCGGTGTTTTGAATAGTCCGGGTAGGGTAGGGGAAGATATGAAACAGGCCGCACCGACTATTCGTGTGCGGATGACTGTCGAGGGTAAAGTAGGGGTTACGTTGCCGGTGGAAAACTGCGTGCAAACAGACTTTCAAGCTGTACATTGGTCTGCAAGCCCACGACCGTATCTATCAGCTTACCTTTCGCATCAAACAGTAAAAGGGTGGTTTTTTGAACACCATATTTATTCTGTAGCTCACGCCCTTCGGAGGTTGAGATATCAGCCAGTCTAAATTGAATTTCCGACTGATTCTCGAGAACGTTCAGAGAACGCGACTTGAGGCTTCGGCAATCAGGACAGCTGGTATCGTGAATTTGTACGACGACGGGTTTGCCTGCACCTATGCTGGTCAAGTCATGTAATTCGCGCTGTTGGGTGTCGTAACCTGAAATTGCGCCAGCGGCAACGCCCAGTACGCCCAGTGATACGACTGACTTGATCAGTAGACGACGCTTTTTTTCCATGGGCAATTGCTTGAAACGCTCCAAAGCGCCAGGGCTTGTGGAAACTTGTTTTTTTCGTTTGATGCTGATTCTCCCTGTTTATCTGTTTTCAGCTGGACTTTCTCCACGGCACCGCGTTTCTTGTTCTGTGTTGCGTATTGCATACAACTGAGCGAGCCAAGGTGCACGTGATCTGGTTGCGTCTGACAACTATATGACCAGTTCGTTCACACCAAATTACGTGGATCGCAACCCATTGACAAGATTGTTAGTGTAATGATCGTTGTGTAATACAGACTTCAAGTCACTCGTTTGATCAGCTTGACTGGTCGCTGATCAGTCGTTGACCTGCCAGCTATCAAGTTTGTCTGCTAACGCGTGCGCATCCGCTGTGCTGAAGGGCTTGACCAGGTAATCAACAACCCGAGTGTCGCTTAGTGCCTTTTGTCTGTCTGTGACGGCGCTGGAAGAGGTCAGCATCACGATAAAGCGCGGATCATCGGTAATGCTCAACGTGGCTAGTCGATCAAGCAAATCGAAGCCATTCATGACCGGCATGTTGATGTCCAGCAGCATGAGCATTACCGGGAATCGCTCTGGTTCTGCTAACCGGCTGGCCGCGTGTTTCTCCAGAATTTCCAGTGCTTCCTTGCCAGACTGTGCAGTTTTGACGGTGTCGAATCGGCCACTACGTTTGAGCGCTCGGCAATGCACCATAATGTCGATCTCATTATCATCGACGAGAAGTACACTGTGCCTTTTGGTGGTCATCATTGTGGTTTATCCGGCAAGCTGATACTGAATGTTGTCGGTTTGCGATGATTTGTGATCTGCACCTGGCCGCCGACTCTGTCGATATGCTTTTTAACGATGTACAGGCCAAGGCCGTGGCCAGAATGTTGCGCCGAACCACGGGTAAATATCGTAAAAACGTCATGACTCAGATCGTTGTCAATGCCAAGACCATTATCACTGACTTCCACGACAGTACAAAAACCTTGTTTGAATGATCTGACTGAAATTCTGGGTTCAGCTTCAGATTCATCACGAAACTTGCGAGCGTTCGATAATAAATTGGTCATCACCTGAGTGATGCGGGTTTTGTCTGAATTGAGTGTTTTGACCTCCAGATGCAGTTCGACATCATTGGTAGAGTCAGGGTCGTTGTCCAGATGCTGAGTGGCACCGATTTCATGGATCATTGCGGCCAGATCGAGCTCAGTGGCGTTAACCGTTGCGGTATCGGCTCGTGCAAGTACCATCAGATCATTGACAAGATTGCTCAGCTTGAGTAATTGCCCCTCCGCCATGGCTATCATCTCAGGCAACTGTTCATATTCAGCGTCTTTGATGTCCTCAGCGATTGTGCTCAATAAGCCGCGGGTGCTGGTGATCGGTGACACGAGATCGTGTGAGACGTGGTAATTGAACTGAGAGAGCTCATCATTGGCTTGCAGCAGTTCTTTCTGGGCAAGGTGCTGCTGAGTAACGTCGTATAACACTGCGACGCTACCCGAGATGGTGCCGCTGGCGTCGTGCCAGGGCCTGCTCTCGATTTCAATCCAGCTATCTACGTTTCCTGGTGACGATATCGCTTCGACTCGTCTCGGTGGCTGCATGCCCTCCATAGTCGCATCGATATCGCTTAGCAGAGGCAGAATTGCTTCCAGTTGATTAACGTAATCTTGCCCGAGAAGCTCTTCGATTGTGATCGGTTGTGCGAGCAGGGTGGTCAGCAATCGTGCAAACTCTTCACTGCAGGCCAGAATGCGATGTGCGGAGTCGAACATGACCACGGCGCTAGGCATGGCTCTGACCAGTGTGCGCAGTGACTCTGTTGACTCCTTGCTTTCGGTCCTTTTTTTTGATGTTTGCGCGATCAGGGCAGAATCAGTCACGGGGCGGCTGACACCGACCTGTCGGACGACCTCTCCATCAGCGTGGATCGGACTCTTGATCGTATGCATATAGCGTACGGTGCCGTTTGCATCGGTGATAGGCTCTGCCGGTATATCGATATTCAAGCCTGTTTGAAACACTCGGTGATCATCTTTGACGTATTGCAGAGTGTCGTCAGGATCGCTGTGTTTTCCATCGATTAGCTGGCGCAGCTCTTCGTTGGAGAGGCCGTAGTATTCACGAAATGTGCGGTTGGCCCATAGCAGACGCGACTTCGGCCCTTTGACCAGAACCATGTCTGGCATGGCGTCCAGAATCTGTTCGTACCAGTCAGCGCTGTGGGTCGTCGTTTGTTCGTCGGTCATATTGACTCTGCGAAGTGGGTCCGAAAGAAAGTCGAACTCTGGCTGTTATCAGTAGAATTCTGGCGCAGGCTGTGATTGTGTGCTCGGTGGTCGTTGTCCCTACATGAAGGGTAGCGGCATCACGAGAGTAAACATGAGGTATTGATATCTGATTCGCCTGTTTCTCGGCGCTCGATTGCAGAGCTGTGCGTTCAATCGATTGACCTTCATGCCACAATTGCCATACCGTTGTCTTTGAGAATCATGTCGCTTTTTGCAGGCGGCGATAAGCGAGTCACGAGAGGGTTGAAATGACAAGCACGTGGATGAATGCGATTGACAAGTGCAGTGCGAGTGCACTGACTTCTGGTGATTTGCAACCGGTGCAAGTGGAGCAGGACGTTATGGAGGATGCCGGCATGCGGTTCGTCGTACGCTGGGTCTCTTCGCTGGCAGCCAAAGATGCGCTCAAGAATGATGCGCCCAAAAATGAGGTCAGGAACGAAGTCAAGGTTGCGATTCCGGGTGGGCCGCGTGATCCCGATTTCAACCCGTTCCTGAATCCTGATCCGGAGTTGACGGTGGGAGCACTGGGTGATGAGCATGTGGTGATCCTGAACAAATTCCCGCTATGCGATCGGCATCTGGTGCTGGCGCGGCGCAGCTTTGAGGAGCAATTGCTGCCGCTGACGCGCAGTGATTTTGCAGCGCTGGCAACCATCATGGGTGAGGCTGGTGGCACCGGGCTGTACAACGGCGGTGCGGCGGCGGGCGCTAGCCAACGCCACAAGCATTTGCAGTGGATTCCAGCAACACACGGCAATGCAAGTCTTGAATTCTATGCTGCCGGACTACCGACTGATCTCCAGGAGCAAGAGGTGGCGACGCATGCTTCTCTGGTGATGAAGCACTGTTTTGTGCGTGTGAACTGTGGGCAGGACGTGCCGATAGATGCTGCCGCGGATAGCCTGTTCGCAGGCTTTGAGCGTGCCTGTCATCAGCTGGATCTGACGCCGGGCGTCGATGGGCTGCTGGCGCCATTCAATCTGTTAGCGGGCAACGGCTGGTTATTGTTGGTACCACGTAGTCAGGAATGCTTCGAGCAGATCTCGATCAGTGCGGTGGGTTTCGGCGGCACTCTGTACACCCGCACGCCTGAGCAGATAGAAGCCATACGTCAGGAGGGTCCCTTACGCGTACTGGCGGCTGTGAGCTGCTGACGCTGTTAGAGTCACGTCAGCCTCACTAGCCGCTTTTATTGGCCTTTGTTTCTATGCCTTCAAACGGCAGAAAAGCGCGGCAGCGAGGCGTGCGCGTTCGACCAGACTATCGACTTCGATATGCTCGTTCAGTGTGTGCAGCCCTTTGCCGCGCACCCCGATGGAGTCGAGTGTTGCCAGGCCGAGAGAGCCGGTGAAGTTGCCGTCAGATCCACCTCCGTCGGAACAACCTGACATCTCGAAGCCGATCTCGCCAGCGATTTCCTGGGCGATTGACAACATGGCCATGGTACCGGGCTGATCCGGCTCCCATACTGGACGGGTTACGCTCTGACAGACATTCATCACCACGTCGCCAGCGTCAGAGTTGAGCGCCAGCATCATGGCCACACCTTCGTCCAGAAGTTCCTGCGTCTTGGCCATGCTCAACACTTCAGCATCGCAGACTGATGATACGCAATTTACCCACTGACCCGCGTGAAACACACCAAGAGAGAAGGATCTGTCCTCTGTGGTCATGTTCTCGATTTTTGCGACAGATTTGGCCATTTCGGCAATTGCCGAGCGGCCGTCTTTCAAGGCCCAACTTGCATGGCTCGGCCTGCCTCGTGTCTGAAGTTTGAAACGGGCTATCGCATAACGCCCGATCACGGCACCCCCATCCTGACGAGCGGGTTCGGGAACAAGAATGTATTTATGCCGTTTTGCTTCTGTTTCGATCAGCTCACGGGTCGAGGGGGTACCTATCTCTTCATCCGGTGTGAAGAGAACGGTGACAGGAAGAGAGGTCTCAATACCTGCCGCCAACAGTTTGCGCAGGGCATCAAGGTAGACATAATTGCCGCCTTTCATGTCCATGAGGCCGGGGCCATAGCAGATGTTTCCCTCCCGACGGAACGGCAGTTTCTCCAAGGTACCAATAGGATGTACAGTGTCGAGATGGCCGAGTAACAAGATGCCTCCCTGGCCTGTATTCTTGTGCGGCATGGTTGCCCGTACGCTATCACCAAGACCCATGCGTCCCGGAATCCGTTCGACTCGGGCGCCTAGTGCT
Source organism: Granulosicoccus antarcticus IMCC3135 (assembly GCF_002215215.1). NCBI lineage: Bacteria > Pseudomonadati > Pseudomonadota > Gammaproteobacteria > Chromatiales > Granulosicoccaceae > Granulosicoccus > Granulosicoccus antarcticus. The sequence continues at coordinate 2,352,408 of NZ_CP018632.1, forward strand.
GCCAGTTCGTACTGAACCAGATCCATCATGCGATTCACGGATGCAGCGTCGAAAGTCGGACTTTCAGTTTCGATCCAGGGTTTGAGTCCCAGAAGCATTTCATCTGTGTTAAAGGGCAGGTCAAGAGGGTTAGTCATGTAAGCGGTCTCTGCATATGCCAGACTCACGCAAGGTGAGCCGGAGGTGTCTGAAAGTGATTAATCAGGGAGCAAGTGATTCAGCTATTGGGTAGACGGGTCTCGACAATGCGCGCATAAATAGATGCACCTACAGGCAAAATGCCGTCGTCAAGTACAAAGGCTGGGTTGTGTAGTGGAATGCTGCCCGCATGGCCAACCCGGCAATAGGCACCCGGGACCACCTTGAGCATATCGGCGAAATCCTCAGAGCCGGTCGACTGTTCAGTGGATTCCGTCGCCATGTCCGCACCGACGATATCGGCAGCTGCAGCGACATAGGCGGTAGTGAGTTCGGCATCATTTATCAGCACATCGAAGACGTTGCGCAGCTCTACGGTGATCTCGACCCCATAGGCCTGTGCCATTCCTGCGCAGAGTTCACGGATACGTGTATCTGCCATCTGCGAGACCTCGTCGTGGAAATACCGGACCGTACCCGATAGGGTGGCTGTGTCGGGTACTACGTTATAGGCTGAACCTGCATTGAACGTGGTTACCGATAGCACAATGGGTTTGTTCGGCGATGTATTACGACTGACGATGCTCTGTAACTGCTGGACCAGGCTAGTGCCGATGACAATAGGATCCTTTGACTGGTGCGGCATGGCGGCATGGCTGCCGGTACCTTTGATAGTGATATCAAAGAACGAGGCGCCGGCCATGGCTGGACCGGGAGTCACTGTCACAACGCCTGGGTCGGAATTAGGGTCGTTGTGCATGCCGTAGATTTCCTCGCAGGGGAATTTATCAAACAAGCCCTCACTGATCATGCGTCGTGCACCGCCCAGCCCTTCTTCGGCGGGTTGGAAGATCAGTACGACAGTACCCGCAAAGTCGCGAGTCTCCGCCAGGTAGCGCGCCGCACCCAGCAGCATGGTGGTATGACCGTCATGCCCGCAAGCGTGCATCCTTCCTGTGTTGGTCGAGGTATAGGGCACGCCTGAGGTTTCCTCAATGGGCAGGGCGTCCATGTCGGCGCGCAAGCCGATGCGGCGATTACTATCACCCTTGCCCTTGATCAGCCCGACCACCCCTGTGCCGCCCAATCCTTCAAACACCTCATCCACTCCATAGCTGTGAAGTTGTTGGGCAACGATGCCGGAGGTGCGGGTCTCTTCGAAGCCCAGCTCGGGGTGGGCATGAAAATCCTGACGGATTTGTGTCAATTCTGGGGCAAATGCTTCGATCTGAGGGATAACGTTCATGCTGCAGTTCCTGTAAAAGTTGAGGCGCGATCCAGCGCGCAGAAATTGGCGAAATCCCAGTCACGTCCAGGGGCTGCCTCTATCAGATTTCTTGTGTAGTCGTGGTGTGGGCTGGCCAGTACCTCGCCAGCGGGCCCGTGTTCTACGACCAGTCCCTTTTGCATCACCAGAACTTCATCGCATATCTGCGCCGCGACACGCAGATCGTGGGTAATGAAGAGCATGGCGACACCAAATTTGTCCTGAATGTCGTCAAGCAGATCCAGAACCTGTGCCTGTACGCTGACATCGAGTGCCGACACCGCTTCATCCGCAACCAGTAGGTCAGGTTTCATGGCCACGGCTCGTGCTATAGCGATTCGTTGACGTTGCCCGCCCGAGAACTGATGAGGATAACGCTCCAGAGCATCGCGAGGCAGGTCCACCAGTTCCATTAGCTCGGCAGCATGCTCCATGGCCACTTCGCGGGAGGTGCCGAAGTTAATGGGCCCTTCGCACAAGCTGCGTGCGACGGTCCAGCGCGGGTTGAGTGAGCGGTAGGGGTCCTGAAAGACAATCTGAAAATGTTTGCGATGCGGCTGCAATTGGCGGCGGGTGAGTTGGGCTATCTCTGAACCTGCGATGGTGATCTTGCCCGCGGTAGGATCAATCAGCCGCATGATACAGCGTGCCACTGTGGATTTACCGGATCCTGACTCACCGACGATTCCCAGTGTGCGGCCCGGAGCAATGGAAAAGTTTACGTTGCGGGCAGCCTTGACCCCTTCGGATTTAAAGAAAAAGCCGTTGCCGCCATAGGTCATGTCCAGGCCTTCGACGGCGACGATGTCCGGTCCCGCCGAGACCTGTCGTGCGGCGCGCGGTGCAAGGTTCGGCACGGCGCTTAGCAGTTTTTTGGTGTAGGCCACTTGCGGGTTTGTCAGCAGATCCCGGATCGGTGCATGTTCGACAATCTGACCCTTTTGCATGACGCTGACCGTGTCGGCAATCTCGGCCACAACACCCATGTCATGGGTTATGAACAGTACGGCGGTGCCGTTGCGTTCCTGCATCTCGGCTATCAGTTTCAGAATCTGGAGCTGCGTGGTGACATCCAGCGCCGTCGTTGGTTCGTCCGCGATGAGCAGGTCAGGGTCGAGGATCAGTGCCATCGCAATCATGATGCGCTGCCGCTGGCCACCTGAAAGTTGATGTGGAAAAGCGGTGTAGATCCGCTCCACATCCGGCAGATGGACCTGTTCCATCATGTCGATGGTGCGCTTTTTAACTTCTGAGCCGGTCATGTTGGTGTGCGTATTGAGTACTTCCTCGATCTGCTCGCCGACTCGCAGAACAGGGTTCAGTGCAGTCATCGGCTCCTGAAAGATCATTGAGATTTTACGGGCGCGCAGATCGCGCATCTGCGGTGCGGTGGCATTTGTGATATCAAATCCATTGAGATCGATCAGACCGCCCTGAATTTCCAATGCATCCTTTGGCAGCAAGCTCATCGCGGCCAATGAAGTGACGGATTTTCCCGATCCGGACTCGCCGACAAGGCAGTGCGTTTCTCCGGCGCGGATATCAAGGTTGATGCCGTTGAGTACGAGCTCGGCATTGGGTCGACCCGTCAGGCGTACTTCAAGGTTGCGAATCTTGAGAACGGGCTTGGCGTCACTGAAGTCCTTTGATTTGAATTCCATGTTCAACCCTCCCGTTTTTTCATACGTGGATCAAGTAGATCGCGCGCTGTATCACCCAGCAGGTTGATGGCGAGAATACATAGGGACAGCAACAGTCCTGGCCAGAAAATCAGCCCCGGTTTAATCTGAAAGTAGGTGCGTCCCTCAGCCATGATATTGCCCCAAGTAGGAATCTCTGTTGAAACGCCGGCACCCAGGAAGGACAGAATTGCCTCGATCAGGATAGCTGATGCGCATATATAAGTGCCTTGCACGATCAGCGGCGCAAACGTGTTGGGCATCAGATGTTGAATCAGAATCTTTGGCATGGAAGAGCCAAGTGCGATGGCTGCTTCTACAAAAGGTTCTTCGCGGGCCGACAATACAACCGAGCGGACAAGGCGCACGACACGCGGTACCTCCGGTACGGTGATTGCGATGATGATCGAAGACAGGCTCGGGCCGTTCAAGGCAACCAGGGCTATGGCCAGCAGGATTGCCGGGATCGCCATGAGGCTATCCATTATCCGCATGATCACGCCATCGGCGGCGTGAAAGAAACCTGCGACCAGGCCGATCATCATGCCGACAGAGATGCTGACCAAGGCGGTGCCTATACCGATCAACAGCGATACCCGCCCACCCATCATGACACGGGAAAAGGTGTCCCGACCATAGGGATCGGTGCCCAGAAGATGTGTGTCGGAAGGTGGTTTCAGGCGTGCCATTGCATCCATTGCGAGCGGATCATAGGGGACATAGAGTGGTGCGAAGAGTGAGGCCAGAACGATCACCACGAGGATCACGGCAGCAATCATGGGACCTATACCTATGCGGGCATCGGCAGGTAGGGAAAACAGGCCGCTCAGTACCTGAAAGGCACTATGCCGCGAATTGGAAATGGCTGTCATGTCAGTACCGGATCCTTGGATCGAAGAAGGAATATGAGATGTCGACGAGCAGGTTCACAAAGACATAGATGCCCGCGGTCAACAGGATCATGGCCTGAATTACCGGATAGTCGCGCGCCAGGATGGCGTCGACGGTGAGACGTCCAATACCGGGAATATTGAATACACTTTCTGTCACGACCACACCCGAGATCAGTAGTGCGAAACCGGTACCGATGATCGTCAGAATGGGTACCGCAGCATTGCGCAGTGCATGGCGGAACAGTACAACGTTTTCACGCACACCCTTGGCACGGGCAGTACGGATATAGTCCTCGCCCAATACTTCGAGCATGGAGGCTCGGGTCATTCTTGCGATCAATGCGATATAGATGGTTGCCAGCGTAAGAGAGGGTAGGAGCGCTCGCGAAAAGAAGGCGCCAAAGCCATCTGAAGGATCCTTGTAGCCTTGCACGGGTACCCAGCGCAGCTCGATGGCAAAAATCTGAATCAAGATGTAGCCGATAACGAAGACCGGTACGGAAAAACCAAGCACTGAAAAGGACATTACAAGAAAATCGATCCAGGTGCGATGGCGCCAGGCAGCGATAACCCCCATGGGGACCGCCAGCAGGACCGAGATTGTGATGGTCATCAGAGCGATATTGATTGTCGGTCCCAGTCGTTCAGCGACCATGCCCGCAACGGGTGTATTGGACAGCAGCGAGGTGCCCAGATCGCCATGTAACAGCTGGTTCATCCAGGTCATGAATTGCGTGATCAGTGGGTCGTTCAAGCCAAGTCCGTCGCGAATGCGTTCGAGTTGGGCAGGAGTTGCAGCATCTCCGGCTAGGATCGCAGCAGGGTCGCCGGGCGTCAGGCGCAGGAGCAGGAACACAAAGATGGCGACGATGATCATCACCGGGATCGTGGCCAGCACGCGTTTGAGAATATAGAGAAACATGGTCCGTGCTTTCCTTATGAGCTGGCGAGGCGGAGGCTGCGTAATACACAGCCTCCGGGACGGGGGTTACTCGTCTTCTTTGGTCATGTTCCAGAAAACAGGGACCGGTGAGGGAAGCATGTTCTGAATGGTGGTTCGACGCGCCTGCGGAATGATGTATTCGCCCATCATTATGTAGTTGACGTTGTCCATCACATGTTCCTGAATCTCAAGGGCCACTTCTTTCTGGGCTGCCATATCGCCAGCTGCGACAAAGTCGGCACGCAGCTTTTCAATCTCAGGATCAGTCGGCCAGCCAAACCAGGCCTCGTCGCCACGACCGTTTGCCATGACGTTGATCAATGGATCGGAAACCTCAGGCACTATCCAGTTGGTGAAAAACAGGTTCCAACCGCCCTCGGACACGGGTTGTTGCTGGGCACGTCGTTGTACAACTGACTGCCAGTCCATGGATTGCATATCAACCTCAAAGCCGGCTTCTCGCAGAGCCTGTGCCGCAACGACGGGTTGGTTGATCAAGCTGATGACATCCGTTGGTGCCATCAGGACGATGGGTGTTCCGTCATAGCCGGCCTCTTTAAGAAGGGCTTTGGCCGTATCGACATTGGCACCACTGGTCAGAACTTCAGAGCCAGCTTCATCCCCAAGCGGCGTTGAGCAGCCGAAGATTGCGCCACAGACATTGTAGTATTCGGGATCGCCCTGCATCGTTGCAAGCATCGACTCCTGGTCAAGTGCTGCCATTGCGGCCTGGCGAATCAGTTTGTTATCGAACGGAGGCAACAAGTGGTTAGGGCGTCCGATGGTCACGTAACCCAGTTCATCGCGTTTTTCGACAATAACGTCCGGATTGCCTCCGACGATCGGCATCAGGTCGATCTGAACCTGTTCAAGGTAATCGATCTCACCGGCTGACAAGGCGTTGAGTGCTGTCAAAGCGTCGGGCATCGTGGTCCAGATTACCTTGTCTACGTTGACAACCTTGCCACCTGCCATCCATGAGGCGGGTTCGGAGCGCGGTACATAGTCGTCGAATTTTTCGTAAGTGACATTGACACCGGGCTTGTATTCCGATTCGTTGAACACGAAAGGTCCTGAACCGACATACTCAGTGATAGTCTCGTCTGCCGATGTCTCGGCGACTCGAGCCGGCATGATAAAAGGCGGTACAGCAGATTGTTTGGAGATCACGTCAAGCAGCGGTCCGAACTGCTTGCTCAGTCTCCAGACAACGGTCTTTTCGTCTGTAGATTCAAGGCTTTCAGTGACATCAAAGATGAGCTGGCCGCCCGAATCCTTTTTACCCCAGCGTTTGAGCGAGGCGACTACATCAGCTCCAGTCACGGGCGCACCGTCATGAAACATCAGTCCGTCACGCAGAGTGAATGTGTAGCTCAATCCGTCCTCGGAGATCTCCCAGCTGGCCATTTGCGGTTGGGGGGCAAACTTGTCGTCCACTGCTGTCAGCACGTCATAGATCATGTAACCATGGTCTCGCGTGATATGGGCCGTGGTGATTACCGGGTCCAGAACACGCAAACCCGAATGCATCACAGCGGTGACGGTTGTCTCGTTTTCCTGTGCGCTTGCAAGCAGCGCAGTTCCCATCAGTAGCGCTGCGGTAATATAGTGTGTGTTTTTCAGTACAGACCTAAAAGTCGACATTGCTATTTCTCATCTTGGTTTGTGTTTGGTGACAACCGTAATCCCGGACGTAGCCGGGTAAACGGCAGTTTGGAAGGGTTGAACGGCATTGGGCCAGGTGCCAGAGCGACGATTATGTTTCGGGCAATGGGGGCAAAGTCAGCTCGGAAATGCGTTGAGCTTTTGACAACCAGAATCGATTGTTCCTCTGGGGCTACCCCGATAAAGCGGAACATCTCTCGGTCAGCCATTTGTGCTATCTGGCTGGTGACGACGACACGCACGCCACCAATGCGCAGACAAGCAGAGAGGCCTAGATCCAGATGAGTGCCGCCATAGTAGGGGCCTGTTGCACGCAGCCGTCCATCTGACAGACTCTCGACGATGGCCATGGTTGAGACGGGCACCTCATCGGGCAGGCCGGGGTGACCACCGATATTGAATTGTGCGGTGGCGCCTTGTCCTGCATCGTGTGCCGCTTGAGCGGTGGCGGGATCCACGATCAGCCCGATGGCGGCATCGGTTGTGTCAGCCGCAATCATCGCACGCAACATCCCTGTGGTCGCGGAGACGCCACCGGCTCCGGGGTTATCCTGCGTGTCGGCTATGACAACAGGTCCTCGGCCTTCAATTGCCAGAAGCCTTGCAGCCTCCACCATTGCATTCTCAGGTGTGTAAGTCACTGTGTTGAAGTCAGATTCCGCCGCTTCGTATGCTGCGAAAATACGTTCTGCCGCTTGATCTGCCGCAACTTGCGTATTGGCAAAGGCGATAGCTGTCGGGCCACAGTCAGGCGTGTCGGTTGCTGGAAATCCCATAAAGAGCGAGGCGGATAAAGCGCCTTCTGCCTCGACTGCGGCAAGCTCTGCATAGAGTTTTTTCGCAGGCGCCAGGTCAGTAGATTGGGATGGAATGGGTACAAGGTAGGACATTTTCCGATAGGCTTTGGCAGGACGTATTCCCGTTTTCATCATGTCGTCCAGGATCCGGGCTGCACTGGCTCCGGTGACTGCCATATCGACATGTGGGTAGGTGCGAAAACCGACGAGTGCATCAACGAGATCTACCATTTGTTCTGAAATATTTCCGTGTAGATCCAGCGCGACTGCTATTGGGACCTTGGGGCCGACAACGGCCCGCACACGTCGTACAAGTTCGCCTTCACCATCGTCGATATGCTCCGCCACCATCGCGCCGTGAAGATCGAGGAATACGCCGTCAAGAGGTCCTGCATCACGAATGCCTGACACAATTTCTTCTGCGATCTGTTCAAAGGCGATTTGTGTGACATGTGCCGAGGGAATGGCTCCAGCCCACAGAACAGGAATCAAGTGCCAACCTTGTGTTTTAGCCACAGAGATTGCACCTGACATTCCCAGGTTTACATCCCGGAAAGCTTCAAGCAATTCAGGGCCGCGTACCATAGGTACGTAACCACCACCTGAACGAAACTCTTCAAGACCCGCTTTTGACGGGGCAAATGTATTGGTTTCATGAAGAAATCCAGCCAATGCTACTCGCAATTCTGACTCCTGTTCTTCGGCAACCTACAGTGTCAGCAGAAGGTTGCTATTATGGTGTATCGCACTGCGATATAACTATAGTGCAATAGAACGATCATACAATCACATTTTAAGCTTTGTCAAGCGAGAACAATTCATGTCTATAACTCATAGAGCAGTCCCGACTACAGTGCCCAATTATGAGGCAGACGGTGATCGTTTATTCATCCGCTCGGCAGCACGTGCAATGCAGGTTTTAAGTGCCTTTCATAATGCAAGTGGTGCACTCAGTTTGTCGGACATTGCCAGGGAGGCCGATATTGATCGTTCGGCTGCGCAGCGTCTGGTGCACACTTTGGTGAAGCTTGGCTATATGCGGCGCAGCGCAGATGACCGAGGTTATCTTCCCGGAATTCGATTGCTTGATCACACACTGGATTTGCTTCGTCTGGATCCTGTTGTGCAAAAGGCGACGCCAGTTTTACTGGAGCTACGCAGGACAATTCAGGAGCGTGTTGATTTCAGTCTGTATGACGACACTCGCCTGATCTATGCTCTTCGGATGCAAAGCAAGCGCGAAACTTTCTACGCATCTCTCGTTGGTCACAGTGTTCCGGCCTATTGCACAGCGGGAGGTCGTGCGGTTCTGGCAGCACTACCTGAGGCGCAAGTGAAGGATGTTTTGAAGCGATCCGTACTTCAAAAACATACCGGCAAAACCGTCATCAATCCAACCACTCTCATGAAGCTTGTGCGACGAGCAAGCAAGGACGGTTACGCGGTCGTTGTCGATGAATTCGTACAAGGCGAGGTGGCTGTCGGTGTCGCGGTGAAAAGTCCTGACGGGGCGCCCCTTGGTGCTATTCATGTAGCAGGATCACTCTCGGAATGGACACCAGAGGAGTTCGTCGGACAGGCGTCCCCTTTGGCGAGCGAGGCGGCGCTGGCGATCAGTGGCAGTCTGTAAAGCTGTAATGATTGCCTGAGCGCTTGCGCATGGCTGGTTCAGTTCTGGCCCCTGATTGTTCATGATAATAGGGACATGCTTGTAAATACTATCAACAGATTCATGTTTGTACAGAGCCGGACAAGGTTCATTAGTGCGTCAGTTATCTGTGCCGGAATGCAGGATGTGGCGATCAATGGAGATCTTGGTGCGCGGTCGCACCAATCAGGGGCGTAATAGTTGGCATGGCTTTTGGCTGTCAGGCCCAGTTTGCTGAATCAAAGGCGCGGGTTTGCTAAAACTCGCTCTGCGTGTATGATCCGTCTATCAAGATAAAGGCTTTTAAAGCGCTGCCTTGAAATTAACTCGGGTTTTCATCGACTCGTCTTTTTTCTCAAATCAGTTGCAAAGGAGCATTTATGACTGATACATCCCCAAAAAGCCAAACACCTGGTCAATCCACACTCAGTATCTGGGGTGGCGAGCAGGAGCACGAGCTGTACGAGCGCTCGACACAAGTTCCCGTGGTGCACAGCGTATCCTTTGCGTATAAGGATATTGATACCTGGCATGCGGTCGCGTTAGAACAAGCGCCTGGACATATCTATTCGCGCAACACCAATCCGACCGTTCGTGCCTTTGAAGATAAGGTCAAAGAGCTGGAAGGCGCTGAAGCTGCCACCAGTTTTGCCAGTGGCATGGCGGCTATCAGTAATATCTTTGGAACATTCTTGCGCCCGGGTGATCGTGTTGTGTCTATCAAAGACAGTTACGGTGGTACCAACAAGATATTCACTTCTTTTTTGCCGCCATTAGACATCGATGTGACACTTTGCGACACGGTGGAATACGCCGAGATTGAGGCTGAGATCGCCAAAGGCTGTACTCTGCTTTATCTGGAGACGCCGACTAACCCCACGGTCAAGATCATCGATATCAAGCGTCTTGCCGCTGCTGCAAAAAAGGTAGGCGCATTGGTCGTGGTTGACAATACATTTGCGACGCCGATAAACCAGAACCCGTTGCAACTGGGTGCTGATCTGGTTTTGCATTCGGCTTCAAAGTACCTGGGTGGACATGCGGATGCTTTGGGTGGTGTTGCTTGTGGCAGCAAGGATCTGATCAAGATGGTTTATCACTACCGTGAAATCAATGGTGCAACGCTTTCTCCTATGGATGCGTACAGCTTTATCAGAGGTATGAAAACTCTGAGTCTGCGTGTAAAGCGCCAGAATGAGAGTGCCATGACCATTGCAACCTGGTTGCAGAATCACCCGGCCATTGAGCTGGTTAATTACCCCGGGCTTGAAACACACCCTCACCATGATGTTGCCAAGGCTCAGATGAGTGGTTATGGCGGCATGTTGAGTTTTTCGGTTAAGGGTGGGTTGGATGCGATAAAGTTGTTCTTGCCACGCTTGCAATATGCACACATGGCGGCAAACCTGGGTTGTGTTGAAACAGTTGTTGGACCTCCTGTCACCACCAGCCATGTCGAGTGTACCGCCGAGGAGCGTGCAGCTGCGGGCATTCCTGAGGGCTTGGTTCGTTACTCAACGGGTATAGAAGATGTTGAAGATTTGCTCGCGGATCTAGAGCAGGCTCTGAGCTGCCTGATAACTTGAGCAGAGCCCAGGCTGACTGCGATTTGAACTGAAAATTCGTGCTCAAGGATTGGCGATGCGACTCAAGGAGGAGTCGGGCAGGGTGAGGCTTGGGCCGATATTGCAAGCATTAATACAAATTTGGGGTGCCCACAGAGACCAGAATATTTTTCTGTCATATTTCTGTTATAAAAAATTCATATTCACGTTATAAAAAGGATAGAAAACTAACCCTGTCAATAGTGAACTTTACAAGAGAGCCGGCGACAAACGCACTAGTGGCCATTAACGAGCTGGCATTACTGTTTTGCTCGACCTCTTCAATATTTCAGAGTCCATTATGACAAAAGGAAAATTCCCAATGAGCAATCAACTGAAAAGCGCTTTGACGCTTTCAGTGCTACTTGCATTAGGCGCATGTAGCAGTGACGATGACAATGACGATATAGGGGACAATGTCGAACAGCCTGATGGCAGTGAGACACAAACCATTTCAGTCACTCTGAGCAGCGCACAAGAAATACCTGTGCCAACAGGTGTACCGGCCGGTGCCAGCGGTGCTGCAGATGTCGCTGTTGATGCTAATGGTGTTGTAACCGCCACCGTTGGTGTTAGCAACCTGTCAGGGGCTGCAACCATGGCTCACATCCATCGAGGATTTGCCGGATCGGCTGGTCCGGTACTGATAGGTCTATCCAGTGATGATGGTGGAACGACATGGACGGTACCTGAGGATGCTCGTGTATTGACTGAAGAGGAAATAGGCGCATTCAATCGAGGTGAGCTGTATTTTAATGTTCATACAGAAACCAATTCAGCTGGCGAAATCCGTGGTCAGATCGATGCGGGTAACGCGACAACATTCTCGGTGCTGCTGGAAAATATCTCCACAACCGAGACACTGGGTGTTGCTTCAGATAGCACCACACAGGCTGTTCCTTTATCTCCTGGGGTTTTCATCGTTCATCGTGATGCAGCTGACAGCCCGCTGTTGTTGCCACGTGATGCCGCCAATGCGGGTTTGGAGGCCGTTGCTGAAGATGGCAATGTAGCTCTCTATGCCGAAGCGGTTCCTGGTTCTGTGCCTTTCAATACTCCAGTTGGTGCAGATGCACCGGGTCCGATTGGTCCTGGCGGTGCTTATGAGTTTACCCTGCAGGCGGTAGACGGTGACAAACTTGATTTTGTCGCCATGTTTATCCCTTCCAACGATTGGTTCTATACGGCAACTGATGCCGACAACAGTCTTGATCTATTCGTCAATGGCCAGCCTGTTTCCGGAGAAGTGGCCGAGGGCGAGATAGCTATCTGGGATGCTGGTACAGAAATTGACGAAGAGCCAGGCACAGGGGCCAATCAGGTTCAGCGTCAGGCAGAGGCTAATACCGGTGATGTTGATCCCGACACACGGGTCAGCAGTCTGACTGGCCGTGGCCAAACGGTCAATTTGAATGGCCGCGTACTACGAGTGACCATCACTCCACAGCCATGAGTCGTCTCTTGAACTCGTAGAGTCGGTACGAGCAAACCCGGTGTGACAGTGATCGCACCGGGTTTGCGAACCGACACACGATCACGAAGCGCAGTGATATCAGACGGCCATCAAGATTGGCTCCCGGTGAAATGAATCCGGCATAAACATGAAACTGCTACCATAAAACGACTTGCACGCAAATGGAGCGGATGATCAGCATGCGTGATCGGTTAAGGCAGTTGTTCTTCAAGCCAGTGGATGCCATTTCGCTGTCAGTGTTCCGCATTGTGTTCGGTGCACTGCTGCTGTTCGAGAGTGTCAATTACGGCATCTTTCTGTGCCTTGATTGCATGTACCGTGACACCTCGCTGCTGTTCAAGTATCACCATTTTGAATGGGTGGGTTTACCGCCGGGTAACGGGCTGGAGTGGATGTATCTGGCCATGGGCATCAGCGCATTCTGCGTGATGGTTGGCCTCTACTACCGGGTCGCCATCATCGTGACCGCTCTGCTGTTCAGCTGGTTGTTTCTGCTTGATCAGGCGTTGTACCTGAATCACTTCTATCTGGTCATTATCTACGCGGTGATCATGATCTTTGTACCCGCGCATCGACACCTGTCGCTCGATGCCATGCGCAAGCCCGAGTGGGCCAGTGCGGTTGTGCCCAACTGGGGGCGGTTGTGGCTAGGTGCGCAGACCGAGATCGTGCTGCTCTATGCCGGTGTGGTAAAGCTGAATCTTGATTGGCTCAACCTGGAACCGATGCGTTTGTGGATGAACTGGCGCAGTGCCGACGCCGCACCATTTTTCCAGTGGATCACTCAGGACTGGGGCATTGGGCTGGCAAGTTACGGAGTTATCGTGCTGCATCTGGTGGGTGCTCCTCTATTGCTCTGGCGTCGTACCCGCTTGCCGGTGTTTCTGGTGTACTGCTGTTTCCATCTGATCAACGCGTTCGTGTTCAGCATCGGTATTTTTCCGTTTCTGACGATCAGTGCCACGCTGATTCTGTTTGATGCCGATTGGCCAAGGCAGTTTGCGCGCTGGCTGAGTGAGAGAAAATGGGCGAGGCGCACTGGTGATCCTGGCGGGTTTTCCCGCTGCCTGGCTCATATAGCCGAACCGCTGAGTAGCGTGGCATACAGACCCGGATTGACACTGTCGCCTGTCTGGCGGCGGTCGATCGTGATTGGAGTTTGCGTCTGGTTGAGCGTGCAGCTGGTAGTGCCGTTACGACATTTGGCAGCACCCGGCAATGTGGCCTGGAACGAGGATGGGCATCGTTTCAGCTGGCGCATGAAGCTGCGATCAAAGCAGGGCACGACGAAGTTTGTGGTCATCCGCGAGGATGGCAAACGATGGCAGGTAGATCCGGCTGAATATCTCAACAAGAAGCAAGTTGGCAAGATGGCCTGCATTCCTGATCTCATCTGGCAGTTCGCCCAGTTTCTTGATACCACCTACAGCGAGAACGGTCGCTTTCAGATTGCGGTACATGCTGATGCGATGTGTTCACTGAACACTCGTGAGCGAGCGCCTTTGGTAAATCGTTTGGTGGACCTGAGCATGGTAAAACGCTCCGAGCCGGTGACGCAGTGGACCTACCCACTGACAAAGCGGCTACCGCATCAATTGTTTTGAATGGAAATATATTCTGAATTAAATAGACGGTGAGATTTTAACGGGTTCAGCTCAGAGTGGTCGGCAGTCAGGCAAAAGGTAATATGAGGGGTCTATAGGACAGATAAGTGGTTCGCGTTTCTCTACAATATCTATGGTTACATTCGCGTAGTGTTTGCGCTCAATTGCAGGCGTCTATATCCGCATATTTATTTGTTTTTGACAAATGAACTGCAACTGCCATTTCTACTAGAGCTAAGTAATGAACGTTAAACCACGAGTTGCCCTTATTGCACACGATAATACCAAGCCCGATTTAATCGAATGGGCTGGACGACATCGAGCTGAGTTGAAAAAATTTGATATTGTATCTACAGGCACCACAGTTGCCTTGCTAAGCAGATCTTATCCTGAATTTTGTCTCACAGCTGTTCGAAGCGGGCCGCTGGGCGGTGATCAGCAAGTGGGTGCAATGATCGCCAATGGGCAGTTGGACATGATGATCTTTTTCGAAGACGTGATGACAACGCAGCCGCACGATGTTGATATCAAGGCGCTGTGGCGCCTGGCTGTTTTGTACGAACTACCCATTGCCAGTAATCGTATCACCGCTGATTTGTTGATGGCGAATCTGGACATCGCGTTTACCTACAAAGAGCGTTATCCGCACCCGGAACAAAAGCATGTGAAATATTTACGCCGTTCAGTTGAGCCGAGTCTGGAGTGATGTGCCGAGCATAATAGGTACTGCCCGGCGCATTTTCTAACGCAAGCTGTTAGGGATCGTGAAACAATTAATTATCATTTTCAGTCGTCCCTGCATCCTGCCCTGCAGCGTTGTTCGGCGGTTGAATAGCAAGCTATTCGCCCTTCTCACGCCTTGCCGGACAGGCGCAGGACCAACTGAAAACTGATACTTAATTATTTCACGATCCCTTAGTTGTCACTCGTCTCAACACTGACGCCGTTAAATCCCAATATGGATCCATCCTGACTGACGGCAAGGACATCGTAGTGATAGCTTGAACCCGGCGTGACGCTATTATCGTAGAAACTCGTGCCAGGGGTGAATGCATGGAAAACGTGATTTCTCCAGATTTCGTAGCCATTGAAATTTACGGGCAATGATGTCGGACGATCCCAGAAAAGTTCCAGGTCCTTCGCGCTGTAATTCACAGCCCTCAGCCCTGTGGGTGTTAATGCCCGGTTTACCGGGGTGTAGTCTGAGCCCATGCCGCTTGAATCCCTGTCCGAATTCACGGTGATAGGGGGGCTTTGTGCGCCACGTTCTCCTGTGGACATGTACAGAGCTACGGAATATTCATAGTCGACACCCGGGGTCAGTGTGTCATCAATAAAGCTGTTTCTGTTCGTGGTGGAGGTAAGGAGTGCACCATCGCGATAAATGTCTGCCCCAGCCAGCGTAAAAACGTTGTTGATGTCAGTGGTGATTCTCCATGATAGTTCTACTGTCGAATCTGAGTACACATCAGCGCTAAGGTCGAGTGGTGCGTCGAGCATCGGCAACCCACTATCAGGCAGAAGCGGCTCCCCCGAGTTTTCTCGACCAAAACAGTCAAATCCGTCATCGGCAGTTGAGTAGCAAATTTTCGTAAAATACCCACCACCGCCATATAAAGCGACAACCTCAGCTCCATTGTTGATATCTGCAATTTTTCCGTCCAGATATTGCTGCCAATCCTGGTTACTGTTGTTGCTTCTACAGCTCAGCTCCCCTGTGGATTGCAGCCCACAAACCAGATCTCCGGTCATGGCAACATCGATCATGTTTGTGCCGCTCGGTGCCAGAGACTCAAAGTTGCAGAGAATACTGCTGGTCTCAGTCAAACCGCATAGATTGTTGTCCTTGAGTGCTATTTTCGTAAACGTTTCCTGTTCGTTGAGTTGCGTTGCCAGGTCGTATTGCCCCCAGCATGACAATTCGTTATTCAGTTTCAAACCACAACTGCTGTTAGCGTCAAGCGCGAGTTGCAGGAAGCGTTGATCTGATGGTGGCTCTGCATCACCCTGTGTATCCAGGCCCCAACAAAGGGCTCGGCCATCTGTAGTCACGCCGCAGGAAAAATTGATCCCTGCGCTTATGCTGAGAAACTGCTCATCCTGAGGTGCATTGAGCTGCCCGAAATCGTTGTCACCCCAGCAATAAGCCGAACCCGATTCAGTCAGTCCACAGACATGGACATCGCCTGCGGCAATCGAGGTGAGCACCGGCGTAGTGGAGGGTGGTTGCAGACGTGTGGATGCGTTGTCGGTCGCACAATTCAAAGCTCCACTGTCATTAAGCGCACAGATCATGCGGCCGCCAACAGCATAGGACTTGGTTGATTGGGCATGTGCGCTGGTGGTGCACACGATGGCCAGGGTGAATGCCAATAAAATGTATTTCACTGTTTATTCCGCTGCCTTTGGAAAAATCAGTCTACTCACTACGATGTATGCAAACATCAAATACAGTGGGCATAATTACCATCGAATGTAAAAAATGATGACGACATCGCATCCCTTTTCGGTCGACGTCACGACATCACATGATGTTTTACATATCAATGTCATTTTTGCGCAAAGTTTGATTTACAGTGAACATAATAGATATTGAATGGAGCTCGTACCTTGATGGGTTTTGACATGAATTACCTGCTGATGGTCATGTTGCCGGGCATGGTCCTGTCTGGACTGGCATCCATGATGGTCAAGCGCACGTTTGCAAAGTACGAGAAGGTGGGTACGCAGGCGAATATGACAGGGGCGGAAGCTGCCAAGCTCATGCTTGAGCGTCAAGGTGTGACCGACTGCAAAATCGAAGCGGTATCAGGCCGGCTCAGCGATCACTATGATCCACGCGATAAAACCTTGCGATTGTCCGAACCTGTCTATAACGCTCGTTCCATATCGGCTATCGGGGTTGCCTGCCACGAAGCTGGTCACGCCTTACAGCATGCGCAGGGCTATCGCTGGTTGCAAATGCGTTCAAAACTTGTGCCCGTGACCAACATTTCCAGCAAGATGTCGATGCCAGTGATTATGGTCGGTGGACTCTTGATGGGGCTGGTTCCAGTATTTGGCATGCCGGTGTTGTTATTCGGTTGTGCCTTGTTCGCTGCTGCAGTTGTATTTTCAGTAGTAACGCTACCCGTTGAGTGGGATGCCAGCGCTCGTGCAAAGAAAGCGATGGTTGATGCCGGAATCGTAACTCAGCAAGAAGCGGGTGGAGCCAGCAATGTGCTCAATGCCGCGTTCCTGACGTATCTTGCTGCCGCCATCGCATCCATCATGACCCTGCTTTATTATCTGCACCGAACCGGTGTGCTCAGAATGTTGATGAATCGACGTTAGTCCGGATTAGTGCCGTGGCATCAGGTGCTGTCGGTATATTCTTTTGCAATTCTGAGATTGCGCATTCAGAAGTGAGGATATCCGTTAGAATTCAGAACTCCAGGCTCTGATGCCCGTGTTGTCTATTACAGTTCTTCTCATTCAGGGCAATGCGCTATTCATGAAAAATGAGCCAGATTCCTGGTCTGGCTCAGGTGATGCTTCTGTCACGGATGCCCCATAGGTTCAGGCCCTTTAAAGGAGATCCTCTCATGCTCAAACTCATTGCCCTGGTCGCCGCGCTGTCGGCAGCCCTGCCTGCCACTGTCTTTGCCCAGGATGCGGGGCAGTTGCGGGTTGGTATGTCAGGCGGCTACTTCCCTTTCACTTTTGTTCGTCAGGACAAGCTTCAAGGTTTTGAAGTTGACGTGATGAATGCGGTGGGCGAACAGGCCGGTCTGGATATCTCTTTTGAAACGATGTCCTTTTCCGGATTGATCGGCGCGCTTGAATCCGATCGCATCGATACGATCGCCAACCAGATCACTATTACGCCAGAGCGCGAAGTGAAGTTCGCCTTCACTCAGCCTTACGTCTACGATGGCGCGCAAGTGGTGGTGAAAGCCGGTGAGGAAGACAAGATCAAGGGACCCGAAGACCTGAAGGGCAAGACGGTGGCTGTCAATCTGGGTTCGAACTTTGAGGAGCTGCTGAACGATCTGCCCTATGCCGAGCAGATCAACGTCAAGACTTACGAAAGTAATATCGCACTGGACACCTCGCTCGGACGAGTCGACGCTTTCGTGATGGACCGCGTCTCCTCGGTGCAGCTGATTGCGAAAAGCCCGCTGCCGCTGGCTCTGGCCGGAAAGCCTTTCGACGAGATTCACAATGCACTTCCGTTCCGCAATGATGACGAAGGTCGTGCGATGCGCGACAAGGTCGACACGGCTCTGAGCACGCTTCGGGAAAACGGCACGCTGGCTGAAATCTCGGCTAAATGGTTCGGCAGTGACATTACGGTTGCGGAGTAACTACCGATGCAGGGCCTCGATCTAGACTACATGCTCGGCCTTGTGCCGGTACTGCTGAGCTACATACCGCTGACACTGGGTATGGCAACTGCCAGCATGGTTCTGGCTCTGATTCTGGGCTCGCTTCTGGCGGTCGAGCGGGTAGTCCGGGTGCCTGTGCTCGACCTGTTTGTCATGCTTTACATCAGTTTCTTTCGCGGTACACCGCTACTGGTGCAATTGTTCCTGTTCTACTACGGGTTGCCTCAGGTGCTGGCATTTCTGACACAGATCAATGGCGTCACGGCCGCCATCATGGGGCTGACTCTGCACTTCTCGGCTTATATGGCCGAGAGCATTCGTGCAGCGATTGTCGGCGTCGATCGCAGCCAATGGGAAGCCGCCCAGTCAATCGGCATGACTCAGGCGCAGATGATGCGACGAATCGTATTGCCGCAGGCAGCCAGGGTTGCGGCGCCAACGCTGGTCAACTATTTTATCGACATTATCAAAAGCACCTCGCTGGCGTTCACGCTGGGCGTGACAGAAATGATGGGTGCTACTCAGAAAGAGGCGGCCGGCAGCTTTTTGTATTTCGAGGCCTTTCTGGTGGTCGCTATTCTCTACTGGATCATTGTGGAAGTACTCTCGCAGTTACAGAAGATTCTTGAAAACCGACTCAACAAGGCGTTCGCTCGATGATCAAGGTTCAAGGCCTTACCAAGCGTTTCGGGAAGACGACTGTCCTGGATGGTATTGATCTGGAGATTGCCGATGGCGAACGGATCGTGGTGATCGGCCCATCAGGTACCGGCAAGTCGACACTGCTGCGTTGTCTGAACTTTCTGGACAGTCCCGAGGCAGGTCATATCAGTATTGGCGATCTGGAGTTGGATGTGGCGACAGCCAGCAAAGCCGACATCCTTACACTGCGTCGCCGCACCGCCTTCGTCTTTCAGAATTATGCACTCTTCGCCAACAAGACGGCCCGTGAGAATATTACCGAGGCGCTGATAGTGGTACAGAATCGATCACGTGCCGACGCCGAGGCACGCGCTGACGGAATTCTTCAGGAAACGGGGTTGGCCGATAAGGCCGACTCTTATCCGGCAGCGCTCTCGGGTGGTCAGCAGCAGCGCGTTGGCATAGGGCGGGCGATGGCGCTTGACGCCCAGCTCATGCTGTTTGATGAACCAACCTCGGCTCTCGACCCGGAGTGGGTTGGTGAGGTTCTCGATCTCATGCGCCGCGTTGCCGAACGTCGGCAAACAATGCTGATTGTCACGCACGAGATGCAGTTCGCCCGTGAGATTGCGGATCGTGTGATCTTCATGGATGGCGGTCGTATCGTTGAGCAGGGACCACCGGAGCAACTCTTCGATGCTCCTCAGGATCCGCGAACCAAAGAATTTCTCAGACGGGTCGGTTGATATTCTGGACTCAGGTGCTCTGTTTACTGTTGCTTAACGTGGCCCGTATCTCGGTGTTGTCGCTCAACCAGTGTCATGGCTGACGTATAATATGCCGGTCTCCCATTGCAGCATCGGCAGAATGAAACAAAAATCTGAACCGGTTCTCGCCATGATGATGGCGATGGATAAAAACCGGTTGATTGGCCAGAATGGTCAAATGCCTTGGCATATACCCGGTGAAATGGCCTATTTCAAGTCAGTGACTCTGGGCAAGCCCATTGTCATGGGGCGCAAAACCTTTGACTCCATTGGGCGTCCCTTGCCGGGACGACCCAATATCGTGGTGACGCGCAATCCGGATTGGACGGCGGAGGGTGTACAGGCTGTGGCAGGTCTGGATGAGGCTCTGGAAATGGCAGGCAATCTGGCAGCAGACTCTGGAGCAGAGGAGCTGATGATCATCGGCGGCGCTGTTTTGTGTCGCGATGCTATGCCGCGTACGCAACGTCTTTATCTGACCGTTGTGGATCATGAGTACGAAGGCGATACCTGGCTTGAGAGTTTCAACTGGTCAGACTGGCAAGTGATCTCAGAGGATGTTCGTGATCCTGAGACAACCGGTGGCGTGCCCGTCACTTATTGGGTGCTGGAGAAACCCTAGATCATGAAGCAAAATTCTGAAGCGGTTAGTGCGATGACGCCTAGCCAGAAATATCAGCCGGAAATAGATGGTCTGAGAACCATTGCCGTGATGAGTGTCGTGCTGTTTCACCTGGAATTCAAATGGATTCCGGGGGGCTTCGTCGGTGTTGATGTTTTTTTTGTGATCAGTGGATTTCTGATTACGCGGTTGCTGGTCAAGGATGTCCAGGCTGGTAATTTCAGCTTCAAGCATTTCTATCTGCGCCGCATACGCCGTCTGGGTCCGGCATTGATCGCGGTCTTGCTGGGGACATTTGTTGTCGCGGCCTTCTTCCTGACCCCTGATCACTTTCAGCGATTCAGCGGCGCTCTGCTGGCCTCGCTATTCTCGGCATCCAATCTGTTTTTCTGGGCAGAATCGGGCTATTTCGATGCAACAGCCGAACTCAAGCCGCTGCTGCATACCTGGTCACTGAGTGTCGAAGAGCAGTTCTATCTGGTTTGGCCGGCCTTGATTTTCCTGGTAGGCAGGCGTTCACGCTGGGTGTTGCCGGTGGTGGTTCTGCTGCTTTCATTGCTTAGTCTGTATGGTGCGCTGGTATTCACGAAATACGAGCCATCAGCCGGCTTCTTCCTGATGCCCTTCAGAATTTATGAGTTTGGTATTGGTGCAGGTCTGGCTCTGTTGGCGCTGCAACCATTGCGAAATACATTCCGAGAGTTTTTCTGTCTGCTGGGTCTGTTGATGATTGGCTACAGTCTGTTGGCATTTGACAAGCTCACACCCTTTCCGGATATCTATGCCTTGCTGCCTTGCATGGGAGCGGCTCTGGTGATAGTGGGTGGCAATGCCCGTTTCCTCGGTTATTTACTGCGAAATCCGATTAGTGTCTGGGTTGGCAAGATATCCTATTCTCTCTACCTGGTTCACTGGCCGATCGTGGTGTTGTACAAACACGTGACCTTTGCGGATGCGGTGCTCGGCAAGACTCGGATTGCTTTGTTGGTGCTGATGTTCATGGCAGCCCCCGTGATGTATTACGGTATCGAGAAACGTTTCAGGTTTGGCGCTGGCAGTAACAAGCCCGGTGCAAGCCGTCGGCTTTGGGGCTGGCTGGCAGTACCGTTGGTTTTATCGATGCTATCGGTGCATGCCTATGCCATTAACGGCTGGTCCTGGCGTTTTGATGATGCCGTTATCCATTCCATCGGCATTCTCGAGGAAAGACAGCAAGATCGACGACAGTTCATCGATAATGAGCAGGCGACATCCAACCTGCCTTTTGATGCTGCTGCAGAGAAAGTGCTGGTAATGGGAGACTCGCATTCGACTGATATGTTCAATGCCCTGTACCTGAATGTGGAAGGGGATAGCCGCATTTCTGTGAGGCGGCTTGAGTTGGACGACGTCTGTCTGTACTTGTTTGCAGATAAACCTGACGAACAGGTAACCGGCTTGTCTGCCTCCGAACTTGTTCGCTGTGGCGAGCAGTATGATGCTGTGTTGGCGTCTGAGATGCTGGCTCAGGTCGATCGAATCGTTATATCGACGCGCTGGCAAGAGACATCCTTTCCCAATATCGAGCCATTTGCAAACTTTCTGAGGTCAGCCGGAAAGCCAGAGTCGCCGCCTCAAGTGGTTGTGATGGGACGCAGTGCAGAATTCAAGAATGTACCGGCTCTGATTCTGCAGATCGGCCTTGACGATACTATCGATCAGCAATTGGCTGCAACACGAACGACAAACCTGGATGCGCTGAATGAGAATCTGAAGCAACAGGCTGAAGTGTTGCAATTGCCATTTGTTGATAAAGTGTCGTACCTGTGCAGCGATGAGGCGAGCCGCTGTGATGCCATTGATGAGCAGGGGCTGGTTTTGTACACCGACTATGGCC
Source organism: Granulosicoccus antarcticus IMCC3135 (assembly GCF_002215215.1). Lineage (NCBI taxonomy): Bacteria > Pseudomonadati > Pseudomonadota > Gammaproteobacteria > Chromatiales > Granulosicoccaceae > Granulosicoccus > Granulosicoccus antarcticus. The sequence goes on from NZ_CP018632.1 coordinate 2,374,394, forward strand.
ACTGGAGTCTTGAAGGGGCTCGCCTCTTCGGTCAGCGGATGCTGGCAGACTCAGCGACAGCCGTCATGCTGACCGGTATGAGTACCAGTGAGCTCAATGCTCGCTCAACAGCTAACTGAAGAGCTCAGGCTTGGCCGCTGACCCAATGGCTGGTGGCGGTTTCGATAGCGTAAGCTGCCAGATCACCACCCCAGGCGCAGCCCCGATCGGTAGGAATAACGCCGGGACGGCATAGGCTGGGGTGGCTGGACCAGTGGCCGAAGATGAGCGTGGTGGGCAGCGATTTGCGATCGGGCAGGGCATACCAGGGAAGCAGTGATTCGGGTGCCCGTGCGGGTGCGCCGTTAAAATCCAGCTCCAGGCTGCCATCCGAACGACAATAGCGCATGCGGGTGAACGCATTGATGGCAAATCGTCGGCGTTTTTTGGGAGAGAGTTTCTTGCTCCATTGATCGGGTGTATTGCCGTACATATACGACAGAAAATCTTCCAGCTCCCGGGTCAGTGTCAAGTGCAGCTCGGCGCTGAGTTTTTGTGCGTTCTGCAGTGTCCAGTGAGGATGAATGCCCGCATGCACCAGCGTATGGCCCAGTGCTTTGTCTACATGCATCAATGGGCGTGCAGCCAGCCAATGCAGAAGCTCGTCTCTATCCGGGGCGTCCAGAATTTCCTGCAAGGTGTCCTTGCCCGAATTTTTCCGAATTCCATGGGCTACTGCAAGCAGGTGCAGATCGTGGTTGCCCAGAACACTGATGGCACTATCGCCCAGGGAGCGGACGAAGCGAAGCACATTCAGGGAGTCCGGACCTCGATTGACCAGATCACCGACAAACCACAAGGTATCGGCGTTTGGATCAAACGCCAGATGATCGAGCAAGCGATGTAGCGGTGTCAGGCAACCGTGCAGATCGCCGATGGCATAAGTTGTCATGCGGGTTGTCTGCAGGTTTACCGGGTCGAAGTCCGGATAAGGTCGATAGAGTCTAATGCAATGTGCGAGGCGCTGAGAGCAGGAAGTCTGCGATCGGTGCCTTGAATTCCTCGCCTGTATCGGTCACCAGGCAATAACTGCCTCCCATGGTTCCCATGGAAGTTTCCAGCATTGTGCCGCTGGTGTACTGGAAGCCTTCGCCGGGTTTCAGGTGAGGCTGTTCGCCGACCACACCGTCGCCCTGGACTTCCTGCACCTTGCCATTCGCATCACGAATGACCCAGTGACGAGTCATTAATTTAGCCGGGATTTCGCCTATGTTACGAATAGTAATGGTGTAGGCGAAAACAAAGCGATTGTTATCCGGGTCTGATTCGGATTCCACATACAGGGTATCCACATCTACCTGGATACCATCACTGATGTTGAGGTCCATGGTGTCGGAGTCCTGAGTGAGATTGCCTATTTTAACACCGCTTGCACATCACCCAACTGTTTTGCTATGCGATAAAACGCTTCAAGGTTCAGAGTTTCTGCTCGGGCCTGGGGGTTGATTTGCAGATTTTCCAGTGCCGCCTCATCAAGATAGCCCTTGAAGTTGTTTCGGAGCGTCTTGCGTTTGCTGGCAAAGGCGATACGGGTACAGGCTTGCAATGCTGCCAGAAATGCCTTGTCAGGGGCATCCGTGCGTGGTTTCAGGCGCACCACCGCTGACTGTACCTTGGGTGCCGGGTCAAATGACTCGGGCGGGACCGTAAACAGTGGGGTTACTTCAAAGACGCTTTGCATCAATACGCTGAGTCGTCCAAAAGCGCGAGTGCCGGGATCGGCATGCAGCCGGTCGACGACTTCCTTTTGCAGCATGACGTGTACATCACGAATCTGTTCATGGCAATCAAGCAGTTGTATCAGCAACGGTGTGCCGATGTTGTAGGGCAGGTTGCCGACCACGCGCAATGAGTGCTCTGTCGGCGCGCTACCTGCCAGTTCCGCGGCCAGAGCATTGAAGTCGAACTTCATGACATCGCCGTTATGTATGGTCAGGCCATCAAGGTTGCGGGCTTCCAGTAGCTGGATGAGATCTCTATCGATTTCAACCACGGCCAGGCGATCGAGTCGCTCCAGCAAGGGAAGGGTCAGTGCGCCCAGGCCGGGACCCACTTCCACCACCGGATCGTCTCTTTCCAGACGCATGGCGGCCAGCATGCGTTCAATGATGCTCAAGTCTTGCAGGAAGTTCTGGCCAAAGCGCTTGCGAGCTCTGTGATTCACGAGTTGTTTGTAGCCTGTCGCGATGCCACCAGTTGGGTGGCGAGTGCGATTGCGGCGCCGAGGCTGCCGCTGTTGATGTTGCCGCTACCCGCCTTGTCCAGGGCGGTGCCATGGTCAACGGAGGTGCGGATGATGGGCAAGCCCAGAGTGATATTGATGGCCTTGCCAAAACCTGCGTATTTGAGCACTGGCAAGCCCTGATCATGAAACATGGCCATGACCGCGTCTGCATGTTGCAGATGCTGTGGTGTGAACAAGGTATCGGCAGGCAGTGGTCCTGTCAGATCCATACCGCTGGCACGAAGCTCGGCGAGTACGGGTTCGATGACATCAATTTCCTCACGACCCATATGTCCGCTTTCACCGGCATGGGGGTTGAGTCCGGCGACCAGAATTCGGGGTTGCGCCAGGCCGAACTGTTCAATGAGATCCTTGTGCAGTATCTGCAGGGCACGGCGCAGCACCTGGGCGGTGAGTGCCGCTGGCACAGCCGATAACGGTAAATGTGTCGTGGCCAGAGCGACCCGCAAGGGACCGTCAGCTGTCTGGGCCGTCAGCATCATGACAGGCTCGCTGTGGGTGCGTTCAGCCAGGTATTCAGTGTGCCCGGTGAACGCAATGCCCGCATCGTTGATGATGCCCTTGTGCAAGGGGGCTGTCACCATGGCGCCATACTGGCCGCTCAGGCAACCATCCACGGCAGCATTCAGTGTCGCCAGAACATAGGGGCCATTGCTGGCGTCCAGCTGACCGCATCTGACTTTGTTGTGCACCGGAACATGCTGTACGAAAAGTTCGCCGGGCAGGTCCATGGCTTCACCCGATGGAGCCGCTTGGCAGTGCTGCGGATTGTCAGGTTGAAAATCGTGTATCCGCAGGGGCAGTTTGAGCAGTTCTGCCCGTTCCTGCAGCATTTCACGATCGGCTATGGCGACGATGCGTGATTGGCGCGAGCTCTGCGCCAGCATGACTGTCAGATCAGGCCCGATACCCGCAGGTTCTCCGGGGGTCAGGGCAATGCAAGTACTCAATTGCGAATTTCCACGAAGGACTCATCACGTAACTGCCGTGACCAGCGTTCGATTTCCTGCTCAACCTTGCCTTGACGCAGGGCGTTATTGGCCTGTTCACGCAAGGCATTCTCATCGATTTCTTGCGTACGTCGTTCTACGACCTCCAGCAAGTGCCAGCCAAACTGTGTGCGAAAAGGTTCGCTAAGCTCGTTCAGAGCCAGAGAGTTGGCCATATCTTCCATAGCAGGTGGCAACTGTCCTTCGGAGAACCAGGGTAGTTCGCCGCCTTTCTTGGCACTGTTCGGGTCCTCGCTGAATTTGGCTGCAAGCTCGTCAAACGAGCCGCCTTCAAGTAGCTGTGTGCGCACCTCGCGCAAACGATTCTCAACATCAGAGTCGTCGCCGGCAATGAATATATGGCGTGCCAGAGTCTGTTCCTGCTGTGTCTGGTCGCCACTTTGACGGTCAGACAGTCGTATTACGTGCAGGCCGTTAGCCGAGCGCAAAGGTTCGCTGAGATCGCCAGGGGACATGTCTTTCAGAGCCGTGGATAGAAACTCGGGTAGCTCCTGGAGTGTTCGCCATCCCAGATCGCCACCTTGCAAGGCACGGGCGCCATCCGATAGCGCTGTTGCAACTTCCGCAAAATCGTCGCCGGCGCGCAGGCGTGTCAGAACTTCCTCTGCACGACTTTCGGCATCGGTCATTTGCTCGGCCGTGGCCGATTCTGGGACCGCCAGCAGAATGTGCTGGATACGGTAGCGTTGCTGTTCTTCAGCATCATTCTTGATGGAGTCGACGTAGTCGTCGATTTCCTGTTGGCTCACGCGAATGCGCGATTGCACTTCACGTTCTATCAGGCGCTGCATCAGAAGCTCCTGCTCGATGTTCTGACGGAACAAATCGTAATTGAAACCCTGGTTCTGCAATGTCTGACGAAATTGCAGAGTATCCATATTGTTATTGCGGGCGATCTGCTCGATGGCGCGATTGACACTGGCAGCATCTGTGGAGATACCTGTTTCACGGGCGTGCTGTCGCCGAATTTCCTGATTGATGAGATCTTCGAGCACCCGGTTGGCGAGTACATCATCGGGCGGAACAGTCTGGCGATTACTGCGAGCCTGTTGCTTGAAGAACTCGATAGCCGAGATAACATCGCTATCAAGTACGACCCCTTCGTTGACCACGGCACGAATACCGTCCAGGACGATATCGTCGCTGGCGGTTGCAGGCGTGCCTGGCTGACTCTGAGCCTGCAGAGTTGTGAGCGGTGCTGTGCACAGGCAGGCCAGTAATAGTGCAACTGTGCAGCTGGAGGGTTTTTTCAGAACCATTGATCTGTCAATCATTGAACGTCGTCTCGATAACCCAAAATGGCATTTTCCAACAAGTCGCCATAGTTTTGCCCAAGTGGAGCAAGCCCCTTCAATACCAGCTGGAAATAGATGCTGGTGTCATGTTCTTCACCATCGTCCGCTATATAACGTCTGGCGGCAAAACGTACTGCCCAGCAACAACTGTCATATTCGAGACCCAATAGCGTCTCTATACTTTGATCAGCATCCAGCGAGTAGTTCCATCGACTGGCGAGCTGCCAGTTGTCGCCTATGTCCCAGAGTGCCGAGAGATCAATCTGCTGTGAACTGGCCTCACTATCATCGCTGCCATCGCTGTTTACGACACGATGTGTCAAGTTCAGAATGCGACTGGGTGCGGGGCGGTAGCTGAGTGATAAGGAGCTGCGCACAGTACTTTCGTTGTCAGGATTCCACTGGATGCTGCCTTTGCCGTTCCAGTCTTTGCTCAGACTGGTGGAAACTTCGCCGACAAAATCCGAATAGTAACGCTCATCCACTTCATCAGTCGTCGATAAGGTTACCTGACGATCTTCGAAATAGCGGATTTGTCCAATACTGGCACTGAACCGTTCCTGGCCGCTGGCACCGTCAATCATGCGTGTCGTCAAAGCCATGGACAGCTGATTGGCATCGGCGACTCTATCGGCGCCACTGAAGCGGTTTTCGCGAAACAGCTGGCTGATGTTGAAATCGAAGGCACTGGAATCGAATATCGGAATGGTCGATTGATCCCGATAAGGGACTTTCAGGTAGAACAGTCGAGGTTCCAGTGTCTGCACAGAGCCATGCTCATCCAGCGAACGATCAAAGAACAGGCCGCTGTCGACACTCAGGGAGTCAAGATTACGGCTGCGGCTGGGTTCGAAGCCGGTGTCTTCACCACCCGGACTGGTATTGTTCAGGTTGTAATAGGTGAACTGGTGAGCGACGCTGGGTTTGATGAACCAGGCATCACGCACGATAGGCAGCGACAAACGTGGCCTGATGTCAACTCGTGCACCGGTGACGGCATTATCTTTGTCGAAATAGACAAATTCGCCCTCGATGTCACTGCGAATACCGAATGGCAGTCGTTTTGAACGTGCAGAGGCTTTGAGTTGAGGCAGTCGTCGATGGGGTCTGTCCTCAGCGGAGATGCTGTCGTCAACCGTCTGAAAACTTTGCAAACGAGCCAGCGCCGTCACGCCGCCGCGTTCATAGTTCAGATCTGCTCGTTGCTCCAGATGAGTGATGCTGGCAATCTCTGAGCTGTCACTCAGGTCGTCCAGATAATCCGTGTCCGATACCCGCCTGGCCAGGATGGAGGAGGTGAGATCAGAACTGAAACTGCCTTCATGCGCTAGTTGAGTGAAATACCGCGACTGTCCATCCAGCACACTATCTTTAAGGTACTCGTGGTCCAGTGTCCACAATCCCTGGCGATTCAGGTAGCGCAGTTCGCTTTTCAGCTGTACCCCACGTTTGCTCATGAAACGGGGTGTGAAAGTGGCATCCAGGTCAGGGCGGATGTCCCAGTACCACGGCAGATGCAGTTCCAGCCCTGTGGTATCCCTGCGTGCCAGAATCGGTGCCAGAAAACCGGTCTTGCGTTTGTCGCTGATGGGGAAACTGAAGACTGGCAAGGCCAGCAAGGGCACGCCCTTGAAGACCAATCGCAAGTCTCTGGCAGTGCCGACGCCTTCTTCGGTGTCAAGATCAATACGATCTGCACGAACGAACCAGCTCAGATCACCTGGAGGGCAGGTCGAATAGGTGGCGGCTTCCATGATGAAATGGCCGTCAGCATTGCGTTCCATGGTTTCTGCGGTACCCGTCGCACGCTTGCCATTGAGATCGAGCTCGTATTCACTTTGTCCTGTTCGGAACAAGTCATCGTCCATGTCGATGACTGCATCACTGCTCTCCAGTTGAAAGCCTTCACCGAGAAATTTCAGATCACCGGTGACGGAGACTTTGCCGGTTGTCGGGTTGTAAGAGGCGTTTTCTGCCGCCAGCTCACGTCCCTGATAGCGAACCGTCGTATTACCTTCCAAGGAGACAGTGCCGTCTTGTGAGGTTATTCGATCTGCCTCTGCTTCTATCTGCTCGCCGGGCACCTTTGCAAAGGCCCCCGGTTCATAGACGAACCGGGAAACCGGGCACTGGGCGGCCTGCACGTCTTTGACGATGAAGGTACTGCCGACCAATGATAAGGTCGCGACCGGCAACAGGCCGAGCAAACCGGTATAGATTAGGTGCACGGGCCTGATGTCGAAAGTCCGGAGCGGTGATAGATAGGTCTGATGATAGACGGCTTTGTTGCCCGTCTCAATCACGGCGACGACATACTATACCTCAGCCATTCGCCCGACCAAGCAGGTAGACTCTGTGTATGGCACAACAATCCGCAATTGACCCCAGCTGGCAGACCCGTCTGGACGCTGAATTTGCAGCTCCCTACATGCGTGAGTTGCGAGAATATCTCGCAACCCGTAAAGCGCAGTCGGCAGTGATCTTTCCGCATTCGAGTAACTGGTTCAAGGCGTTCTCGCTGACACCATTCGATCAGGTGAAGGTCGTGATCCTGGGGCAGGACCCTTACCACGGACCCGGGCAGGCACAGGGGCTGAGTTTCTCCGTGCCCGAAGGTGTCCGTGTGCCACCTTCGCTATTGAACATGTACAAGGAAATTGACAGCGACCTGAACGATGGTGAGCCAAAGATGGCTGCTGCGCGCAATGGCTGTCTGATTCCGTGGGCCGAGCAGGGTGTTTTCCTGCTAAACAGCGTTCTGACGGTGGAGAATGGTCAGGCGGCCTCCCATCAGGGGCGTGGTTGGGAAACCTTTACGGATAATGTGATTCGGCAACTCAGTGATGAACGTGACGACCTGGTATTTCTTCTCTGGGGCAGTTATGCACAGAAAAAGGGGCAGGTCATTGATGAAAAACGTCATCATGTATTAACCGCACCACATCCTTCACCGTTATCGGCCCACCGTGGATTCATGGGGTGCCGGCATTTTTCGAAGACCAATCAGTGGTTACAGGAGCATGGACAGGCACCGATTGACTGGTTTGATGTCAGATAGGTAAAGATCACCTGAATTGTCAGGATCTGTGAACTAGAATGTCGATAATGATCAAGCTTTCAATTCTTGCCGTATTGGCAACGGTACTGTTGAGCCCGATGACAAGTGCATCGCTGCTCGCAGATTCCACTCAGACACCGACCGAGGTACCCGATGGGAATCCGCCAGGTAAATTCCTGCAGCGCACGGATGTGCGCGACTTTCTGGATGAGCTGAGTCAGAGCAGCGGTCTTGATCGCAATCGCCTCGCAGGTATCATGTCGCGTGCCACCTACCAGCAGGCAGTGATCGATGCGATTTCCCGACCGGCAGAACGTACACTGACCTGGGCCCAGTATCGCCCCATCTTTCTGAAACAGAAACGAATCGACCAAGGTCAGGAGTTCATGAGCGAGCACGCCGAGTTGCTCGAACGTGCCAGGCAGACCTACGGGGTGCCGCCCGCCATCATTACGGCCATTATTGGTGTGGAGACCTTCTACGGACGCATCACAGGCAAATACGATGTACTGGATTCCCTGAGCACTCTGGGGTTTGACTACCCACCCAGAGCCGAGTTCTTCCGCAAGGAGCTGGGAGAATTCCTGATACTGGCCGAGAACGAGGGTTGGGATGTTCATCAGCGTCAGGGCAGCTACGCGGGGGCCATGGGAGTGCCGCAATTCATTTCCTCAAGCTATCAGCAGTACGCAGTGGATTTTGACAACGATGGCAAACGAGATCTGTTCAATTCGATTGCGGATGTGATTGGCTCGGTTGCCAACTACTTTTCGATACACGGCTGGGTCGAAGGTGCGCCGGTTGCAGATCGCTGGGAATTTGATGGCGCCATTCCTGATGCGGTAAGTACCCTGGTGCAAAGTTCACTCTCACCTGCGGTGACGGCTCAGGGCGTTTCGGCATTGGGTTTCAGATCTGACAAGCTGCAAGCCGGTACGGCTGACGAACGTCTGCTGTCAGTCATGGTGCTCGATGGTGCCGACGGTGAAGAGGCCTGGGTGGGCTATCAGAATTTTTATGTGATAACACGTTACAACCACAGTCGTCTGTATGCCATGGCTGTCTTGCAACTGGCACAGAATATCGACTCGACCCTGGCTCAATCTGACCCATGAAAATGTTGACCTTACGTGTCGGTGTCTGTCTCTTGGCAGCAGGCCTGACGAGTAGTTGCTCTGCGGTAGGCGCTCAGCCAGCCTGGAAGCTGGCCGTTGCCGGCGATGGCCCCGGCGACCCCGCCAGTCTGAGCATGCGTAAGGTGATCGTGGAGAACCTGCCCAAATCACGCTACGGCAACGCGACTCAATACAAGGTCTTCGGCAAGGACTACCAAGTGCTGGACAGTGCCGAGGGCTTCAAGGAGAGGGGCGTGGCGTCCTGGTATGGCAAGAAGTTTCATGGTCGGCCCACCTCCAGTGGTGAACCTTATGACATGCACTTGTTGACAGCGGCCCACAAGCATCTGCCGTTGCCCACTTTTGTACGTGTAACACGTGTCGATACAGGGCAATCGATCGTGGTCAAGGTTAATGATCGTGGTCCGTTCGTGGAAGATCGAATCATTGATTTGTCATATGCAGCCGCGGTCGAGCTGGATATGCTGGAGCAGGGCAAGACGGAAGTTTTCATAGAAGCCCTCAGCACTCACGAGCCTGAGATTCAGGCAGAGGCAGAGGTTGCACCGCCAAAGGTTGTTGTGGTTCAGGCCGAAGTCGCAAGTCCGGCCGAGGCGTTATCCGAGCCGCTGCCCGAACCACTATTGAACGCTGAATCAGAAGATGCGTCCGAGTGGACCTACCTCCAGGTGGGGGCTTTTGCCAATGCTGGCAACGCGGAGACGATGCTCGACAATTTGCAGAACTTTCTGGCTGAAGTGCCGGCAGAGATCAGTCATGATGCGGCTCTCAATTTGTTCCGCGTGCGTATCGGCCCCCTGTCCAGTGAGCAGTCGATGAAAGATGCACAGAGTTCTCTGACGCAGGCTGGAATCCAGAGTTACAAGGTAATTTCGGCCAACCCCTGATTAACTCTAACCACTAATCCCTTAAACTGTTGTGCAGATTTTACGGTTTGCGCCTATCCAGCCAGGTTTTACTATGAAGTTCCCTCGAGTCATATCCACCCGCCTTCTTCTCTGTTTGGGTTTTAGTGTCGCCCTGTTGATGGTTTTGCTGACAACGGTGAACCCTGCCGTGGCAGCCGCGCCGTTGCCGGCACCGCCGCAGCTGGCGGCTAAAAGCTATCTACTGTTCGATTATGCCAGCGGCAGGGTTCTGGCCTCCAAAGAGCCGGACATGCGCATCGAGCCTGCCAGCCTGACCAAGCTCATGACCGCCTACGTTGTCTCAGAAGAGCTCAAGCGGGGTAGTGTGACGCTGGATGAGCCGGTCATTGTCTCAGCCGCGGCCCAGGCCATGCCGGGTTCACGCATGTTCATTGAAGCCGGCACCCTGGTACCACTGGGTGATTTGCTGCGCGGGCTGATAATCCAGTCTGGCAATGACGCCAGTGTTGCACTGGCTGAGCATATTGCTGCCAGCGAAGCCGGTTTTGTCGACATGATGAACCGCACCGCGGAAGGGCTGGGCATGAGTGCAACGCATTTTGCCAATGCCTCGGGCCTGCCTGATCCGGAGCACTACACAACCGCCAGCGATCTTGCCTTGATAGCCAGTGCCATCATTCGCGAGCATCCAGAAACCTACGAACTGTATTCTGAGCGCGAATTTACCTACAACGAAATAACCCAGAAGAATCGCAATACGCTGTTATGGCGTGACGATTCTGTCGATGGCATGAAGACTGGTCATACAGAGGCTGCAGGCTATTGCCTGGTGGCATCAGCAGTTCGTGATGATATGCGACTGATCACAGTGGTTCTGGGTACCAGCAGTGACAAGGCACGTGTTACCGAGAGCCAGCGCCTGCTCAATTATGGCTATCGTTTCTTCAAGACCCGCAAAGTCTATTCGGCAGGTGAACAGCTGACTCAGGCGCGCATCTGGATGGGAACTCAAGAGACTATCGGCTTGGGAGTGGCTGAAGATCTGTATCTGACTTTGCCACGTGACGCCTTCGACAATCTGGAAACCCGGCTCGAAGTTACCGAGTACCTGCGGGCGCCGATGCGTATCGGTCAGGACGTAGGGCGCAGCGTGTTGATGGTTAATGAAGACATCGTTAGCGAAGTTCCATTGCTGGCCTTGCAAAAAGTGGAAGAGGGCGGCATCTTCTTGCGCATGAAACATTCCATCCAGCGCTATTTCCAGTAAGGGCATGACAACAGAAACTCTTATAGAATTTCCGGCTGAGATTGCGGTCAAGGCCATGGGCCTAAACGCAGACGACTTCGAAACACTGATTGCCACAACGGTCATGCCCCTGATCGAACCTGAGCCAGTACGTTTCGATACGCTATTGAGCAAGGAAGGCAAGTATCTGTCCGTTCGTGTGCATTTTACTGCCCGTGATCATGAGCACCTGCTAAGTATTTATGCGGCGCTGAAGTCTGAGGAACGGGTGTTGTATACGCTGTGATAACGCGCTATCTAGGTCTTGCGGATTATCACGCTACATGGAAGGCCATGCGCGAGTTCACCGATCAGCGATCAGCGGATGATGCTGATGAGTTGTGGGTCTGTGAGCATCCGGCTGTCTATACCCTGGGTCAGGCGGGAAAGCGCGAGCATATCCTCAACTCGGCAGACATTCCCATCGTGCAGAGCGATCGTGGTGGTCAGGTTACGTATCACGGGCCGGGTCAGGTCGTTATCTATACCCTGATCAATCTGCGGCGATCGAATCTGGGCGTGCGCGATATGGTTATCCGGCTGGAAAACAGCGTTATCGAATTGTTGGCAGAGCACAACATCGAAGCGGCCGGGCGTCGTGATGCGCCAGGCGTCTATGTCAAAGAGGCCAAAATTGCTGCATTAGGGCTTCGCGTCCGGCGCGGCTGCACGTATCACGGCCTGGCCATGAACATTGATGCCGATCTGACCCCTTTTTCCGGTATCGACCCTTGTGGTTATCGTGGCCTGGAAGTCACGTCTACCAGCCTGCAGGGTGTTACTGTAGCCAAAGATAAAATCATCGAACAACTCGTGTCCCACGTTCGTGGTCAATTGGCCGGTACGCCATGAAGCCCATTAACGGTAACCCGGCATTGAACTGGTAGAATTCCACTTATGGACCATACAGCCCCCTCTCGATTCGACCCCGAAGGTCACCAGCGTGGCGCTGCCAAGCTGGCGCGCATCCCCGTCAAGGTAGCTCCCACCACCGAGCTTGTTCGCAAGCCTGAGTGGATCCGAACCCGGGTTTCAACCAACCCCCGGGTACAGGAAATCAAACAGATGATGCGGGAGTTGAATCTCTCCTCTGTCTGTGAAGAGGCCAGCTGCCCCAATCTGGGGGAGTGCTTTAGTCATGGCACGGCAACCTTCATGATCATGGGCGATATCTGCACACGCCGCTGCCCGTTCTGCGACGTGGCACACGGTAAGCCTAATCCGCTGGATGCCGATGAGCCAGCCAACCTGGGGAAGGCGGTAGCGCAGCTGGGTCTGAGTTACATCGTGATCACATCGGTTGATCGGGATGACTTGCGAGACGGTGGTGCCAGTCATTTTGACGCTTGCATCAAGGCCGTACGAGCCGCCAGTCCTGGTATTCAGATTGAAGTGTTGGTACCTGACTACCGAGGCCGTATGGAAAAGGCATTGGATGGCATGTCCAGCAATCCGCCAGATGTGTTCAATCATAATCTGGAAACAGTGCCAAGGCTGTATCGACAGTGCCGACCGGGTTCCGACTACGAGTGGTCGCTGGATCTGCTGGAAAATCACAAGAAGCGTTTTGCTCATGTGCCGACCAAATCGGGCCTGATGCTGGGTCTGGGAGAAACCATCGAAGAGGTGCAGCAAGTCATGCAAGACTTGCGAGATCATAATGTCGACATGCTGACACTGGGTCAATACCTGCAACCCAGCAAGTCGCATTTGCCAGTATCACGTTTTGTCCATCCCACCGAGTTTGATGAGCTGGCTCGTGTTGGTAATGAAATGGGTTTCTCGCACGTTGCTAGTGGTCCCATGGTGCGCTCGTCCTATCATGCCGATCGGCAGGCTGCGAACGTCGTCGCAAAATAGTTGGTGCACGTTACGTAAACCTTACCTTACGCTCGATGCAGGCCGATATCTGTTCAAATTCAATGAATAGATCGTGCACATGGAGCCGCAAGGTGAAGTCAGAGAGGTAAATGCGGCGCTCCAGCGGGCTCTGTTTGATGACGCGCTATCATCCTGGTTGCTGGCGCTGATCATCTTTTTCAGTACAGTGGCATTTTTCTATGATCGCGTGGCAGATGATGCCTTGCTGTACTGGTCGATCGCTGCTGTTGCGGTGTTCGGTTTGCGGCTGGCGTTGATTTTCTGGGCACGCGCTCATCACGATCGGCCCTTACCCGTGCTGCTGTTTACCGCCTTGATGGCCTTGACGGGCATGTGGTGGGGCTCCATTGCCTTGTTGTGGAGTCCCCAGCTCGAATTGGCTGATCAATTCATCATTGCCGTGTTGCCAGTCATCGCAGCGCTGGGTGCCGTCGTCTCCCTGGGTCATTGGCCGGTCTGCTATCAGGTCTTCATTGCTGGCGTCCTTGCAGGCCTGGTGCTGTGCTTGAAGGACATCATCGACGAGAGTTTTTTCCGTGTTCTGGTGCCCGTGGCCTTGATCAGTGCAGGCTGCCTGTATCTGGCTTATCGCTTCCATCAGCAGAAACGTGAGACCTTGCTTTTGCGCCTGCGCAACCAGCGAGCCTTGCTGGGCAAGGATGAATTTCTGACCCGCATGAGTCACGAGTTACGTACGCCCATGAACGGTGTGCTGGGCATGGTGAGAATGCTGGGCAAGACCTCGTTGAGTCGCGAGCAGCAAAGCCTGGTGGAGACCCTCAACGTGTCCGGTGAGGAAATGCTCGAGTTGGTGAGTGATCTGCTGGATGCTGCCAGTCTTGCCAGTCAGGATATCAAGCTGGTTATCGATGGTGGTGACCTGGGCAATATCACGCAGGAAGTGGTTGATGTGTCGCACAGTAAACTGCGAGGCAAGCCCGTTGCTCTGACACTGGATATCGACCCAGGCTTTCCACCCTTCGTTTTGGTGGATTCGCAGCGCTGGCGACAAATATGTCAAAAGCTTCTCAGTAATGCGGTGAAGTTCACCGAGCAGGGCGAAATTACCATTCAGCTGATAGCAGAAGGCGACATGCTGGAGCTGAGTATCTGCGATACGGGTTGCGGCATCCCGGCATCCGATCTGAAAGCGGTCAGACAGCTATTTCACCAGGTGCCGGGTAATTCCAAACGGCCTGCGGGTGGTAGTGGTATTGGACTGACCATCGTCCAGGGGCTGGTTGATCTGATGGATGGCAGTTTGCAGATTGACAGTGAGCCCGGGCACGGGACGGTTGTTGCCGTGCGTGTGCCCCTGAATCCTGTGGATATGCTCAGCCCACCCGTAACCCGAATGTCCAGGGATGCTGCTACCCTGGCTGATTCTGAGTTCGCCAGACAAATAGCCGATGTACAGCCTGTGCTGCCAGTGCGCACCTTGGTGGCGGAGGATAATCCGATAAATCAGCTGGTTATAGAGGCTGCGCTGGAGGATCTGGGTTGTGATATCACGGTTGTCGAAAATGGTCTAGAAGCTTTGCTTGCACTGCAGGCGTCAAGTTACGACATCATCTTCATGGATTGTCAGATGCCAGAGCTGGATGGTTATGAGGCTACACGACAGGCTCGCGAGAACGGTTGCACGATTCCCATCATTGCCGTTACTGCCAATGCGATGGCAGGGGACCGTGAGCGTTGTCTGGAGGCGGGTATGGATGACTATGTCATCAAGCCCATCGCCGAGGGGGCCTTGCAGCAGATGCTCGACAAATGGTTGAGCAAGCCGAATTCAAAGCCGATTGATGCTATCGCGGCGTAGGGCTTCCACGCGTTTCGCATTGGCTCCCAGATCGCTCTTGCCGAGGCGTGAGGCGCTGCGAACCAGCACCCGTGGTTGTGAGCCTGTCTGAGCGTCACCATCAGTGTCGAGCAGGAACTCCACATCGTCCACGAACCCCATGACACGTGTGGAATAGGTGGCGTGCAGATAGTCTGAACCCTGTGTGATGATTTTTACGCCGGGTTGCCCGCTGACGATATCCGCCAGAGTGCTGATGGCAAGCGATGGATCCGCTGAGATGGTGAATTGATCACGATGACAATTGGGAGTGTCCGGGCAATCGGCCAGGCTTACCCGACCCTCAAGCTCCACAATTCCACCAGCGACACTGTGGCCCAGCCTTGGGGCCACAAGCCGCACACCAATGGCCAGCAGAGCCAACAGGATCAGAATGACAAGTAGTTTCATGAAGGCTCTGATGATTTAACTAAGGTGAGATACGTTGAATGGACCAGTTCTGATGGTCATCGCCTGCCTGGTAGATAAATCGATCATGCAATCGATCCGCACGGCCTTGCCAGAATTCCAGGCGCTGCGGCCGAATGCGATAACCACCCCAGGCATCGGGTCTTGGAACATTGCCGTTCGGATGCTGCTGGTGTAATTCGGCGACCCGGTGTTCAAGCACCTCGCGGTTGGCAATCGGTGAGGATTGAATCGAGGCGGCGGCACTGAAGCGGCTGCCCTCAGGGCGTGACTGGAAATAGATTTCAGCGTCTGCAGGATCAAGTTTCTCGACTGTGCCTTCTATGCGAACCTGACGTTCCAGAGCGCTCCAGTAGAACAGCAGTGAAGCCTTCGGATTGGCGGCCAGTTGGCGGGCTTTGTCACTTTCCTGGAAGGTATACCAACTGAATCCTTCGGTATCAAAATGCTTGAGCAGAACAACCCGTGAATGCGGCTGTCCCTGAGCATCTGCGGTGCTCAGCATCATGGCTGTGGCATCCTTCAGCTTCGCGTCACGAGCATCTTGCAGCCACTGGGTAAATTGTGTGAAGGGATCACTTGCCAGCTCTTTTCGTCGCAATGTATTGGCCGTGTAATCACGGCGCTCTTCGATCAGAAGGCCAGGGTCTTTAGTGAATTCTGTGCTCATGTGCGTCTCAGTATTTACGCGGGTTTCAGGGTTCAGCCACCCACAGGGGTGGGGCGCAACCGGCTGGCAGCTACCGCCAGAGTGCACCAGGCAATGATCAGCAACAAGCCTCCAATCGGTGTAATCATGCCTAGACGGGTAATACCGGTGAAGGCCATCGCATACAGACTACCCGAGAATACAAATGTGCCGCTTGTAAAGCAGATGCCAGCAATTTGCAACCAACGGCTACCCGGGCCCTGGCCGGTATGCAGTGATAACAGCCCGCAAGCCAGCAAAGCCAGGGCATGGCCGGCATGATACGTC
Source organism: Granulosicoccus antarcticus IMCC3135 (assembly GCF_002215215.1). Taxonomy (NCBI): domain Bacteria; kingdom Pseudomonadati; phylum Pseudomonadota; class Gammaproteobacteria; order Chromatiales; family Granulosicoccaceae; genus Granulosicoccus; species Granulosicoccus antarcticus. The sequence goes on from NZ_CP018632.1 coordinate 2,390,454, forward strand.
ACAGCCGTGCCATACCAGCCTTGGGCCTTGTCGGATAGCAAGCCTTGCAAGGCATGGGCGCCAAATGCTCCTGACATGACACCCAGCGCGCCAAGCACAGCGCCAATAACCAGCATCCATCTACCTGTCACGGGCTTATTTGTTGGGGTGAAGGCTGCTAACATGAGTGAATCATTCTGAACGAGTCCCTACGGAGCACACGCATGCCCACATTCGATGTTGTATCTGAAGTTGATCAACATGAACTCAGCAATGCCGTTGATCATACTCAGCGAGAGATTGGCACTCGCTTTGATTTCAAGGGTACATCAGCCAAGGCCGAGTTGGCTGATGGAAACATCATGTTACACGCCGATAGTGATTTCCAGATTCAGCAGATTCATCCAGTGCTGTATCAGAAATTGACGGCGCGCAAAATTGATATCGCCTGTCTGGAAGCTGGCAAGGTGGAAAACAGCGGCAAAGGTGTCAAGCAGCTGGTCAAGGTCAAGCAAGGTATCGACAAGGACGTTGCCAAAAAAGCCATGGTCAAGATCAAGGAATCCAAGCTCAAGGTACAGGCGCAGGTGCAGGGCGAGCAGTTACGGGTTACCGGCAAGAAACGTGATGATCTGCAGGCTGCCATGGCGTTGCTGAAAGCGGCAGAGCTGGGCGTACCATTGCAATACCAGAACTTCCGCGACTAAGCGACCGACCCGACCTCTTATCGACAATGGTAGACGTCATACCGGGTATTGGGTGATTCCATCTCGGTTCGCTGGCCTTGCCAGGTGCCCGTGTCTCCCAGAAGCTCTGCTCCCCGTGGACGTTTGACAACCACGCGATCAACCGGGCACTGCAAGGCTGCGTGCAGGAGTCTGGCGCCAGCTTCAGCCTCGGCCGGACCCAGCAGGGCATGCAGAAATTGCATGCCCTTGCGTGAGCCGGCTTTTTTGCGGCTGCGCTCCGGGTACATCGGATCCAGATAGATCACCTGTCCGGTAGCGGTGGGGAGCAATTGTTCCGCTGTGCCCGCAAGCAAGGTGATACGCGATGCAATCTCACAGGTGTCAGGATGTTCGATGGCTCTTGCCAGAGCATTGGCCAGTAAGGCATGCACGATCGGATGGCGCTCGATCATGGTGATCGGCATGCCCAGCGATGCAAGTGCCCAGCTATCCTGTCCCAGTCCGCCGGTGGCATCAATGATGGAGGGCAGGGTTCCGAATTTCTTGCGATAGCCGGGTGCTCCCAGAGCCCTGGCCAGTGGCTGAATACCCTTGCCGGCCTCTTTGGCGCGATGACGGGCTTTGCCCGAACTGAAATCGATGGATAGTTTCACCCCATCGGGTCTGACAAGCTCCAGAGTGTCAATCTGCTCTGCATCGGCAGGCTCTGCTGAGCGACGCTGTACCAAGGCCCAGCTTTGGCTGGGCAGGCAATCCTGCACAGCGATGCCCAATGCATCAAAAATATTGGCCACCGGCATGCCCGAGCTGGCCGGATCACAGGCTGACTCACGAAAACCGATAAGTATCGGAGGCGTCCATTCATTCATCGGTGCCGTACACTCTGTATTCCACCCATCTGCCTGCTAAGGCACTGCCATCCATGTCCGTTAAACCCACCTCTGTTGAAGACCAGCAACGGCGTCTGAAATTGCGCGTCGCTGTCAAATTGATGTTGTCCCTGGGCGTACTGGGTGTGCTGTATGTCTTTATCGCCGGACTTCGCTCGGGTGGCGGGGATGTGGACGATGTGCCTAGTCTGCGCGTCAGTACGGCCGATTTGCTGCCTGGCCAGCATCGCCTGCTGTCCTGGGAAGGGCGGCCTGTCATGCTCTACCGACGGCAAGACAGCGATTATGCCAATCTGCGAACACCTGACGAGCGACTGAGCGATCCGCAATCGGCAAAATCGATACAGCCTCAGACCATGGCTACGCCATTCAGATCGGCGACGCCCGATGTGTTTGTCGCCATAGCGCTGGGTACCGATCAAGGTTGCTCGATCAGTTTCCTGCCACCGGATGACAGCCTTTTTCAGAGGCTGCCGTGGACGGGGGGCTTTGTCGATAGCTGCCGCAAATCCCGATACGATGTCGCCGGCCGCGTCTATGAGACGCAGTACGCAGACAAGAATCTGGTGGTGCCACCGTACACCTTCAACGATGAGGTGCTTATTCTGGGGCGTTGACAATTTAATAGTGCGGCGGCAGTTCATCAGTGGTCGATGGTGTGTCTGCTGAGTCAGTAGAGCCGTGCATACGATTCATCAGTTCGTTTTGCTGAAGCTGCAGGCGTTCGATGTCACGGTATTGCCGCAAGATGACTTCATGCAGCTCCTGTACGGTGTTTTCAACGTCCATGAGCTTCAGTTCAAGCGTCTCGATTCTGGCATCAACGGCAGGATCGGTGGGGTATGTGGATTCACTCATGTGTGCTTGCTTGCGGGTTATCAGGGTCTGAAGGCCTACAGTATGATAGATTGCGGCGCTTGAAACCAAGACTGGACTGACGCTTGTGTCCCTGACGACAGACGATATCAAACAGATTGCCCATCTGGCACGTTTAGGAATAGACGAAGAGGCGCTAACACCGCTGGCCGCCGATCTGTCCACGATGCTGGAACTGGTAGAGCAGCTACAGGCCGTGGATACCGACGGGGTAGAGCCCATGGCGCATCCTGCCAATGCCACTTTGCTGCTGCGCGATGATGTGGTTACTGAAACAGATCAGCGAGAACAGTTGCAGGCACCGGCTCCCGCAACCCAGGATGGTTACTTCCTGGTGCCTCGCGTAATTGAATGACAGGTGCTGACCACATGCATGACAAGACTTTGGCCGAACAGGCCCGACTGCTCGCTAGCGGCGATATCACCAGTATGGATCTGGTTGATCATTACCTGCAGCGCATCGAGCAATACAACGGCCAGCTCAACGCTTATCTGGCGGTTGATGCCGAAAGTGCGCGCCGCGGAGCCGAAGCTGCCGATCAGGCTCGGCAAAGCGGTGAGGCAGGCCCCCTGACCGGGGTGCCGATTGCTCACAAGGATATATTCTGCACCACCACCATGCCGACTACCTGTGGTTCGCGCATGCTGGAAAATTTTGTCTCCCCCTACAATGCAACGGTGGTGGACAAGCTGAAGGCTGCAGGCGTGGTGACACTGGGCAAGGCCAACATGGATGAATTTGCCATGGGATCCTCCAATGAAAACAGCTACTACGGTCCGGTTGCCAATCCCTGGCAGGATGATCGCGTGCCGGGCGGCTCTTCGGGCGGCAGTGCTGCCATTGTTGCCGCTCGACTGGCCTCAGCAGCCACAGGCACTGACACAGGGGGCTCCATCCGGCAGCCAGCGGCCTACTGCGGTATTACCGGCATCAAGCCTACCTACGGTCGCGTGTCTCGCTACGGCATGATCGCCTTCGCCTCGAGTCTTGATCAGGCGGGCCCCATGGCACAGACAGCAGAAGACTGCGCGTTGTTGCTGCAAGCCATGGCTGGGCATGATGTGCGCGATTCAACCTGCTCGCAAGATGCTGTACCGGATTTCAGTGCCGATCTGAACAAGGATCTGAAAGGTCTGCGTATCGGCATCCCTGAAGAGTATTTCGCAGCAGGGCTCGATAGCGAAGTGGGTGATCGGGTCAATGCCGCTTTAGCTGAACTGGAAGGGGCTGGCGCTATTCTCAAGCGTATCTCCCTGCCTAATCAGAAGCTGTGCATCCCTTCCTACTACGTGATCGCCCCGGCCGAGGCCTCCAGTAACCTGTCCCGTTTTGATGGCGTACGGTTCGGTCATCGCTGCGAGAACCCTCAGGATATCGATGATCTGTATACCCGCTCACGCGGTGAAGGTTTTGGTGCCGAGGTCAAGCGTCGGATACTGATGGGGGCTTATGCCTTGTCAGCTGGTTACTACGATGCGTACTACAAGAAAGCGCAGCAGGTTCGACAGCTGGTCAGTGATGATTTCACCCGCGCCTTTGCCGAAGTGGACGTTATCGCCGGCCCGACCACGCCGACACCCGCTTTCGCACGTGGCTCAAAAAGCGATAACCCGGTTGCCATGTATCTGAACGATCTGTTCACGGTGTCGGCAAATCTGTCCGGTCTGCCAGCTATTTCCGCGCCATGCGGTTTTGTTGAGGGTCTGCCGGTCGGACTGCAACTCTGTGCACCTGCGAATCAGGAAGCCCGTTTACTCAACGTGGCACATCGCTATCAGGGTATGAGTGACTGGCACAGTCAATCACCTTCCTCCTTTGCCTGAACGACCACTGGCTAACGAATGACACAGGTTTGTAGACCATGACATGGGAAACCGTAATCGGGCTGGAGATTCACGCACAGCTCGCCACACGTTCGAAGATATTTTCGGCCGCATCCACCGCCTTCGGCGCTGAGCCCAATACACAGGCGAGCGCGGTTGATCTGGGCCTGCCGGGTGTCTTGCCGGTCGTCAATCGCGAAGTGGTGCGCATGGCCGTGCGCTTTGCACTGGCCACGGGCGCCAGCATTACCAAACGCTCCGTGTTTGCACGCAAGAACTACTTCTATCCTGATCTGCCCAAGGGCTACCAGATTTCACAAATGGCCTTTCCCATCGTCGGCGAGGGCAGCATTTCAGTCACCTTGCCTGATGGCGAGGTCAAAGTGGTGGGTCTGACGCGGGCGCATCTGGAAGAGGATGCAGGCAAGTCGGTACACGATCTGTTTGAAGGCAATACGGCTATCGATCTGAACCGGGCAGGCACGCCATTGCTTGAGATCGTCTCCGAGCCTGATATGAGATCGGCAACCGAAGCGGTGGCCTATGCGCGTTTCATGCATTCTCTGGTGCGCTATATCGAAATCTGCGACGGCAATATGCAGGAAGGCTCTTTCCGCTGCGATGCCAATGTGTCGATTCGCCAGAAAGGCTCTGAGACTCTGGGTACGCGTACCGAAATCAAGAACCTCAACTCATTCCGTTTTCTGGAACGTGCCATCGATTTCGAGGTTGAGCGCCAGATCGATATCCTTGAAAGTGGCGGCAAGATCACTCAGGAGACGCGATTGTACGATGCTGATCGTGATGAGACGCGCTCCATGCGTAGCAAGGAGGAGGCGAATGACTACCGCTATTTTCCTGACCCTGATCTACCACCTCTGGTTATCGATGATGCCTTCATTGAAAGTGTGCGCAGCACCATGCCCGAACTGCCGACAGCCCGTCGGGCTCGCTTTGTCGAAACACTGGATATACCGGCCATCGACGCTCAGGCATTGTGCGCCGATCGTCAGACAGCCGATTACTTCGAAGCGGTTTTCGCAGGCCAGAGCTTTGCGCCACGACTGGCTGCAAACTGGGTGTTGGGCGAATTGTATGGCCGCATGAACAAGGAAGACGTTGTCCTGGCTGATGTGCCCGTCAGTGCTGCTGGTCTTGGAACCTTGATTGCCCGGGTCGATGACGGCACTCTTTCCGGCAAGCTGGGCAAACAAGTATTTGATGCCATGTGGAGTGGTGAGCAGGATGTCGATGCCATCATCGAAGCTCGCGGACTGAAGCAGATTTCTGATACGGGTGCGATCGAAGCCATGATTGATGAGGTCATGGCTGCCAATCCGTCGCAGCTGGAAGAATACCGTGCAGGCAAGGAAAAACTGTTGTCCTTCTTTGTAGGCGCGGTTATGAAAGCCTCTCGTGGCAAGGCTAATCCGGCTCAGCTGAACCAGATGTTGCGCGAAAAGTTAAAGCCCTGATTGAGTCAGTTTTTCGCTTTTCTGGGACGTCATGCGCGCTGGGTTCTGCCGGGTGGATTGCTTGCAGGTTTACTGCTGCCATGGGCGGCAGAACCCCTGCGACAAGGTATTCCCGGCTTCATCGCCTTACTGCTTTTTCTGGCGGTACTGAGAATTCTGCCTGATGCGGCAGCTGCTGCAAGCCTTCGCAGTCGTGTCGCCTGGATAGGAACCCTGCTGCGTGTTTTGCTAGCGCAGCTGGCTCTGCCTATCGTGGTTTTTTTCATTTTATCCCTCAGTGGCGTACCGCGACTCTGGGTGCTGGCTGCCACCCTGGTTGCTGCAGCACCACCGATCTCGGGTAGTCCTAATCTGGTGTTGCTACTTCGTGGCGATGCTGCGCTTGCAATGCGCTGGTTGATGCTCGGTACCGTTGTTCTGCCCTTGTCCAGTCTGCCGGTGCTCTACCTCTTGCATCCCGGGCAATCAGCCACCACGATGCTCGCTCCAGCATTGGTTCTGCTGGTCATGATTGGCAGTTCCGTATTGCTGGCATCGGTGATTATCCGACAAGTAAGGCGGGGCAGAATTCACCTGAATCACGAAGTACTGGATGGCATCAGTGCGCTGACACTGGCGTTGATGGTGATCGGTCTGATGTCGGCTTTGCATGCGCCAGCCAATGATTGGCTGGATATTGCGCAAATGCTGTTGTTGGCAGTTGCCATCAATGTCGGTTTCCAATGTCTGGGTGTGGCCGGTGCCAGCGCCATGAGACAGACCGCGGCCAGAAAGATCGGCACGGGTGTGGTTTATGGCAATCGCAATATCGCCTTGTTTCTGGCGGCTTTGCCTGCTGCTCAGATGGAACCGCTGTTGTTGTTCATTGCCTGTTATCAGGTGCCGATGTACCTGACCCCGTTGATTGGCGATCTGTTTTATCGTCGCCTGGAGTAAAGCCCGATGAGAAATCAAGATACCCAACAAAAATTCATGGTCGACACCTGCGATGTGCGTGGTCATATCGTGCAGATGGACGACACCTGGCGCAATGCCATTGCACGGGTAGATTACCCGGCACCGATTCGTCAGGTTTTGGGGGAGGCTTTTGCGGCGGCAGCATTGCTGGCCAGTACCATCAAGTTCGATGGCAAGCTGACCTTGCAGGTGCGTGGCGAAGGCCCCGTGTATCTGTTGGTTGTGCAAGTGACCGATGATGGCAGTCTGCGAGGATTGGCACGCTGGCACGAAGATCAAGAGCTTGCTGATGCCTCACTCGAGACCTTGTTCGGCTCCAACGCCCGCATGATTGTGACCATCGAAGCCAAGCGCAATGCCGAGTCCTATCAAGGTATCGTGCCGCTGGAATCCGATAATCTGGCCGGTGCGCTGCAAGCCTATTTTCGTACCAGTGAACAATTGCCTACTCGCCTGTTCCTGGCGGTGAATGAAAGCAGTGCGGTTGGCGTGCTGATACAAAAACTGCCTACCGATGAACGTCAGGCACACGACAGCGATGGCTGGCAGCGGGCAGCGGTATTGTGCGAGACCCTGACCGATGAAGAGCTGTGCACAGAAGGCAGTGAAGTCTTGTTACACCGCATTTTTCACGAAGAGCAGGTACGTGTGTTTGAACCGGAGCCTGTGCGATTTCACTGCAGTTGCTCGCGCGAACGCACCGATGGCATGCTGGCAGGACTGGGAAAAACAGAGGTACACAGCATTTTGGAAGAGCAGGGCAAGGTGGAAATAATCTGTGAATTTTGCGACGCCGTCTACAACTATGACAAAGTTGATGTGGCCGCTTTATTCAAGGGTGTTGCCACCGAAGTTATTGCACCGCTGGCAGATGATGACGGATCAGAAGTCACTCGCCATTAATGTGATGTAACTGACAACGCGTATAAATAACGTGCCTGACGGGTAATGTTACCCGTCGTTGTTTACATTTGACGTCAATTTCTGAATATACGGCTGGTTATAATAGGTTTCATCGGCAATAGCCATCCAGAGCGTAATTCAATGAACATCAGGCATAAATTTGCCTGTGCCTCGAGTCTTTGGCACAAGGTAGGTACCAAACGGACAACAGCTTGTATTGTTGTATTAGCAGCTTTTGGCAGCAACGCAGCTTTGGCTGCACCCACTGTCGCCGGCAATACGATTTCCTGGCCCGACGACGGCTGGTATCAGGTTCAAAATGCAGCCACCTACGAATCCGTCTGTCAGGGTGGACAGTCCTGCGAAGTACCGGTTGGTAAATACATTGTCATCAACCATTCGACTGGTCAGCGTTTTGAAAATATATCGGTCGTAGCGAGCAGCAACAGTGCGACAGACGTGACGGTCGAAGGTATGACGATCAGCTGGCCAGACGATGGCTGGTATCAGGTCCAGAATGCCGCCACCTATCAATCCGTCTGTCAGGGTGGGCGCTCTTGCAGCGTGCCGGCTGGAAAATACATTGTCATCAACCACTCGCTCGGTAAACGCTTCGAGAACATTATCGTGGCAGATGAAGCTCCTGATTTGCCGCAGGATGATGATCCTGATGTTGGTTTGCCTGATGATCTGCCTGAGCCGCAGGTACCGGTGCTGGCAGATCCCTTCGCATTGCCATTGCCACTGCCCAATCCGAAAGACCCCTTTGGTTCTTTTCTGGAGGCAGACAACGAGCCGGCAGTTGTCGGTGGACCGCCGTCACAACCCAAGAACCTGCGATTGGATCTGGTGTCGAACAACTGGGCCGAGATCAACTGGGCACCCGCCAATGATGACGGTGAAGTGGTTCAATACACCTTGTATCGCAGCGATGGCGTGACCTATGAGATTCGTGGTGATCAAACTGATCCGTCCAGCAGCGTACAGAATGAACTCAGCAAATACTGGCTGACGACCTCGTTCATCGATTGCAACTACACACGCTTTGATCAGCTTTTTCATCGATGTGGTTCCAATACACCGACCGCTGGTGAAACCTATACCTATGAGGTCACCGCGACTGATGATAGTGGGCAGGAATCGGCGGCCTCGGAGCCTTTGACGATCACTTACCTGGAAAACTCCAACGCGCCTGTGCCGTTGTACGATGACCTGTACAAAGGGGCTAACGATCGCTTCGTACAAAATCATGATCTGTCGGCTGTGCCTTACTGGCTTGACGAGTTCGACCTGGTGTTCTCTGATGAATTCGACGGAGACTCACTCGACCCTGACAAATGGCAGACTAGCCTGACGTGGGGCGATAGTCGCATCGTCAATAGAGAGCAGCAATACCTGGTCAATGCGCAAAGGGATCCGGATTTCGGTTACGACCCTTTCAGCTTTACGGGTGAGTCGCTGGTTATCAGTGCTGTGCCGACACCTGAAGAATTGCGTGAGAAACTGCCCAGTGTCTGTGACGAAGGCGATGCCACAGGCCCTGAGCGCTGTGCCTTTTTGTCGGGAGCCTTGTCATCACACGACAAATTCCAGTTTATTTACGGTTATACCGAAGGGCGTTTCAAGCTCAGTGGTACTTCAGGAGCGTTGTCCAGCTTCTACCTGTATCACCGCTACGCCGGTAGTGGTGTCAATTATCATGCACCTGAGATTGATATCGTTGAATACCTGGGCGAGAACCCCTATGGCGATCCGGATGCTTTCCAGACCCACCATTTTGGTGACGTGAATACGGGTATTACTCGTTCTGCGCCCACCATGTCGTACAAGAAACCCGATGGTGGAAACTACGCAGATAACGACGAGTGGCATACATTCGGAGTGCTTTGGGAGCCGCAACTGGTGGTCTGGTACATCGATGGTCGTGAAGTGAAGCGTTTGTTCGGACCACAGGTTTCTCGCCAGCCGATGAATCTGGTCAGCTACCTGGTGGCGGGCAGTGGTTGGGCGCCGACTCCGGATCTGACGGACCCCAGTCAGTTTCCAATCACGATGGAACTGGACTATGTTCGGGTTTATCAGCGCGACGCATTCAAGCAGACAGCTACCTTCGGGCGCTAGAAGCCTACAAGCGGTAGTCTAGTCAGAATCACCGGAGTGTCCGCAGACAGGACACTTCGGGTTCTTGCGTAGTCTGATCTCGTTCCATTCCATGGACAAGCCATCCAGAAGCACCAGTCGGCCGGATAGACTGGTGCCGATCTCGCAGATCAGCTTCAGGGCTTCAATGGCCTGGACGCAGCCCACCATGCCTACGACGGGCCCCAAAATGCCAGCCTGGGCACAACTGTCTGCCTGTCCATCGGTGTCGCTGTACAAGCACCGGTAGCACGGAGCGTCGTTCTGACGTGAGTCATAGACGCTGATTTGTCCGTCAAAGCGAATGGCGGCACCGCTGACCAGAGGCACGCATCGCTTGACGCAAGCAGCATTGACTGCAAATCGGGTAGGGAAGTTGTCGCTGCAATCCAGAACCACGGTGCAGTCTGACAAGAGGCTCTCCAGATCCTCGTCATCCAGAGCGTAGTTCAGAGTGTCAATCTGACATTCCGGATTGATATCCAGGCAGGCCTGTCTGGCAGAGTCGGTCTTGAGCTGCCCAACGCGTTCGGTTGTATGGGCAATCTGCCTTTGCAGGTTGGAGACTTCGACTGTGTCGAAGTCTGCCAGTGTCAGTCGTCCTACACCCGCTGCAGCAAGATACATAGCCGCCGGTGAGCCCAGGCCGCCCAGACCGACGATGAGCACGTGGCTTGCACGTATTCTTGCCTGTCCTGATTCCCCGATCTGCTCAAGACTGGAGTGCCGGCTATATCGATTGTTCGGTGTCAGATCCATGAACGCAAGAATACAGTACATTCAACACCATGAACTTTTTAGCCCATACCCTGCTCGGGTTCGAGAATGCTGATTTGATCGCCGGCCAAGTGTGTGGCGACTTCGTCCGTGGCAGTCAGCTTCAGCACTTTCCTGCCGGAGTGGAAGCGGGTATCCGCTTGCATCGACATCTGGACGTATTCACAGACTCGCATCCGGCGCTACAAGCGGCACGAGGGCAGATGAATGATGTGCCCTATCGTTTTTCGGGCATTGTCATCGATGTGCTGTTCGACCATTTTCTGGCTCGGCAGTGGTCGCGTTTCAGTCAGTTGAGCCTGTCGGGGCACGCCAGTTCCGTGCACGCGGCGCTGGCGCTACACGAACCCCTCTTACCTCCGAGATTATTGCGATTCATGACGGTGCTGGAAAGTGAGCGTATCCTTGAACGTAATGTGGACCTGTCTGCCATCAAGCAGACATTGGCCAGATTGTCGCGGCGCTCAGAGCGGTTTGCTCCTCTTGCTATCGACGTTGAGCATTTGAGCCGATTGGTGGATCACTTGCAGGGCCCGTTCGAGTCGTTTCATCCGGACCTGCAAGTTGCCGCCAGACGGTATCTTGAAGTGTCTTTCGACTCACATATTTTAGTTAACGCCAACCTGCAGGAGTAAATGCATTGAGTAACAGTCGTGCCGGAAAGTCGGCTGTGTTACCAGAGCAGTGGTCAAGAAGTCAATATACGGCCTTGCCGCTGGCAAATCGTGAGGTCAGCTTCCTGGCTTTTGATAATCGTGTGCTGGAGCTTGCCAGTGACCCGAAGGTACCCTTGCTCGAACGCTTGCGGTTCCTGTGCATTTCCAGCAGCAATCTGGATGAATTCTTCGAAATCCGGGTAGCTGGACTGAAGCAGAAGATACTGGGCGGCATCGAGGGGGCTGGTATTGATGGGCTGTCACCGTTGCAGGAAATGGCCATTATCAATACAGAAGCTCAGGCTCTGGTGGAAAAACAGTATCAGCTTCTGAACGATGTTCTGATTCCCGAACTGGCGCAAGAGGATATTCGTTTCTTCAATCGTCAAAGCTGGACTCCCGAAATCAGTTCGTGGGTGAAGGATTTTTTCAGCAATGAAATTGGACCCGTACTCAGCCCTCTGGGGCTCGATCCGGCTCATCCGTTTCCGCGCCTGACCAACAAGAGTCTGAATTTCATCATCGATTTGCGTGGCGTCGATGCATTCGGTAGAGAATCCGGTTTTGCCCTGGTTCGGGCGCCGCGCTCGTTGCCGCGGGTTGTGCGTGTGCCCGCCGAGATCTGTGGTGTCCGCGATGGTTTCGTCTTTCTCTCATCCATCGTGCATTCGCAAATCGGTTCGCTGTTCAATGGCATGGACCCGGTCGGTGTCTACCAGTTCAAGGCCACTCGCAACAGTGATCTTTACGTGCAGGAAGAGGAGGTTGCCAATCTGCGGCGCGCATTGGAAAGTGAGCTGGTGCAGCGCAACTTTGGTCAGGCAGTGCGTCTGGAGGTGGCTTCCAACTGTCCCAATCGCATCGTGCGATACCTGCAGCGCCAGTTCCAGCTGGAGCACGAAGATGTTTATCGAGTTGATGGACCGGTTAACCTGAACCGCTTGCTGGCCATCCCGGATCAGATTGATCGACCGGACCTGAAATATCCCTCATTCTCGCCGCATGTGTCACCGGCTTATGATTCAGGGGCCAGTATTTTCGACAATATCGCGCAACGCTCGCCGGTCATCTTTCATCACCCCTACGAATCCTATGTACCGGTGATCGACCTGGTTCGTCAGGCTGCACTGGATCCTGAAGTGCTGGCCATCAAGCAGACTCTCTACCGCACCGGTCACGAATCCGCTTTTGTCAGCGCCTTGATGGAAGCGTCGCGTCGTGGCAAGGATGTGACGGTGGTTATTGAATTGCGTGCACGCTTTGATGAGGCGGCAAACATCGAGCTGGCCACGCAACTGCAGGAGGCGGGCATTCAGGTTGTCTATGGCGTGGTCGGGTTCAAGACGCATGCAAAGATGGTGTTGGTAGTGCGGCGTGAGAAAAAGAAACTGGTGAAGTATGCCCATGTAGGCACGGGTAACTATCATGCAACGACAGCACGTGCCTATACCGATATCAGCCTGCTGACCAATGACAACGCCATTACCGAGGATGTGCACAGGGTTTTTACTCAGCTTACCGGGCTGGGGCAGACACTCAACTTGCGCAAACTACTGCAGGCACCTTTCAATCTGCATTCGTCCGTCATTGTGCGAATACGCCATGAGACAGATATCGCCACCCAGGGCGGCAGCGGACATGTCATTGCGCGCATGAACTCACTGGTTGATCCCGGCGTCATCTCCGCCTTGTATGACGCCTCACAGGCTGGTGTCAAAGTGGAGCTGGTGGTTCGCGGTATCTGCATGCTCAAGGCTGGTGTGAGCGGTCTGTCGGAGAACATCAGGGTCGTGTCGGTGCTAGGCCGGTTTCTGGAGCATTCGCGCATATTCTGGTTCCAGAACAAAGGCAAAGGACTGCTTTATCTCAGCAGTGCCGACTGGATGCCGCGTAATTTCTTCAACCGGGTGGAAATTGCCGTGCCTCTGGAAGGCGCGTCGATGAAGCGTGTCAAAGAGGAATGCCTGGATATCTACCTGAAGGACAATACCTTTGCCTGGCAGCTAGACCCTGATGGTACCTATCGACGCCTGGTTCCCGAGCTGCTGGAGGCATCTGAGAATAGCGACGGGGCTGACAATGCATTCTCAGCTCAGCAATTTCTCATGGATCGTTTCGACGGCACGCATCTGGATCACTAGCATCGAACAAGGCAAGGCCGGGAGCCTGTGCGGGGCAAGCAAGCTCTCGGACAGGTTCCGGTTCCTAGGCTGATTTTTCAGCCTTGAGCCTGATATTGACATGCGTCAGACGTTCAGCTTCTGCGAGTAATTCTGCCCAGGTCAGTGGGTGTTCGTCGAGCCAGCGCTGTGGGGCAATCACGGTGATCTGTCCGTCCTTGATCCTCAGGTTGATATCATCCAGTGGTTCATCATGACGGCCGCGGTGCAGCAGTGCGGCCAGGCGCAGCAGGCCCAATAGTCGCAGCAGGCGCTGACGTTCCTCGTCTGGCAGGGTGCTGAAGGCTTCCTTGTCTATCTTGCGCCGGTGATAACGAACCAGTAAGGACAGAGCCTTTTGCTCGGCGAGTGAGAATCCCAATAAATCGGAATTTTCCAGAATGTAGGCACCATGCTTGTGGTATTGCGTATGGGCAATCACCATCCCCAGCTCATGCAAACGGGCAGCCCAGATCAGCAGTTCACGATCTGTTTCCCGGTCAAGCTTCCACGGTTCGGCTGCCAGTTCGAACAGTTGTGTCGCCGTCTTCTCGACCCGGCTTGATTGTCGTATGTCGATCGAATACCGGTTGCTCAGGTTGGCCAGGGTCTGGCTTTGAATATCAGCATGCTCAGCCTTGCCCAGCATGTCGAATACCAACCCTTCGCGCAATGCGACCTGGCTGGCTTTGATTGAACTGATATCGAGTGTGCGCATGGTGGCGAGAAGTATCGCCAGACCACCTGCAATCACCTGAGCACGGTTGGTACTGATGCTGCGCAGGTTCAAGGCCTGCACGCTGCCAGCCTTGATAGCCCGTCTGGTCAGCTTGTCCAGGCTTTCCTGGGTGATGGTACCGTCGCTAAGTCTGAGCTCGGCGAGCATGTTGGCAGCCGCCTTGATGGTGCCCGAACAACCAATTACCTCATCCCAGCCAGCATGTTGATAGGCCACGATCAGTGGTTGTAACTCAAGTTCTGCCTCCATCATGGCTCTCTTGAAGTTGGCGGATGTCAGCTTGTCGTCGTTATTCAGGTAGAGCGTGCTGTAGCTGACGCAGCCCATATTCACGCTCTCCATCAAGGAGGGGGCGATGCCGCGACCAATAATCAGTTCGGTGCTGCCACCGCCAATGTCGATGACCAGTCGCTGATTGTTGTTGCCGGGAAAAGTGTGAGAGACAGCGAAGTAGATCAGCCGTGCCTCTTCGCGTCCGGATATGATTTCAATCGGCTTGCCCAGAAGCCGGTTGGCTTCGCGCATGAAATTATCTGTGTTTCTGGCTCGTCGCAGGGTGTTGGTACCCACCATGCGGATGTGTTTTCTGGGTACATTGCGAAGACGTTCGGCAAATTGGGCCAGTGCGTCCAGAGCCGCGGCTTCCGTTTCAGGGGTAAGCCGCTTGTTCTTGTCCAGACCGGCACCCAGTCGGGTAGGCATGCGCAAGCTGTCGATTTGCCGTATCGAGTTACCTTCAGCCTCTGCAATCATCATGTGAAAGCTGTTGGATCCCAGGTCGATGGCAGCGTAGATCTGGTCTGATACGGGGTCTTCTGTGTTCACGTTTCTATTCCTGCCTTGTGTCGCCTGCAAGCTCAGTCGTCAGAAACCCGAAGCTCACCCGTTCGTGTCCAGCCAGATCCCGTTCTGTCTGAATGTGTTTGAAATTGTACTGACCCAGCAAGGATCTCACTGCATCGCCTTGTTCATTGCCGTGCTCCAGCAGTAGCAGGCAGCCTGGGCGACCCACACGGCAGGTGGCACTGATGATTGTTTCCAGGTCTTCCAGTCCGCTCTGACCGCTAACCAGAGCGCTGAGAGGTTCGTAGTGCAGGGCAGGCAGGTGCGGATCATTATTGGCAAGATAAGGCGGGTTGCTGATGATCATGGCTGCGCAGTCATCGGCCAGAGCGTCAAGCCAGCTACCTTGTACCAACTGAACACGTCCATTGCCAAAGCGACCGATATTACCTTGAGCTACTTTGATTGCAGCGGTATGACATTCCACCGCAATAATGGCGCGATCGGAAATCTCCTGTGCCAGAGCCACAGCGATGGCACCCGAGCCGGTCCCCAATTCGATAATGCCGCCCGCGGGCAGGGTCGATAAACGGGCCAGGGCCTGTTCCACCAGAATCTCGGTGTCGGGTCTGGGTATCAGCACACCTTCACCCAGTTGCAAGGGCAAGGACCAGAACTCCCGTTGACCGGTTATATAGGCCAGTGGCTCTCCCAGACAGCGTCGCTGCAGCAGCGCATCCAGTGCATCCAGCTGTTCCGGGGTCAGTGTGGCCTCCGGAAATGCAAACAGGGAAGCACGAGATTTACCGGTGACATGCTGGACCAGCAGATCGCTATCCAGTCTGGCGGATTCCGGATCAGCCCCCTGTTTGTCTGAGGCGGCGAGCAGCAGGCGAGCCTGCTCCAGCCAGTGTCCTATGGTGTTCAGTCTCCAAACTCTGCCAGCAAGTCGGCCTGATGCTCGGCAATCAGGGGATCAATGACCTCTCCCAGTCCACCGGCCATGACTTCATCGAGTTTGTAGAGGGTCAGGTTGATGCGATGATCGGTTAGCCGTCCTTGCGGGAAGTTGTACGTTCGAATCCGTTCAGAACGATCGCCTGAACCTACTTGCAGGCGGCGTGACTCGGACTCGGCATCCTGCTGTTTGGACACCTCGGCATTGAGTAGTCGTGCCTGCAACAGCGACATGGCCTTGGCCCGGTTTTTGTGCTGCGAGCGTTCATCCTGGCATTCAACCACGACACCGGTTGGCAGGTGCGTCAGGCGTATGGCTGAATCGGTTTTGTTGATGTGCTGACCACCGGCACCTGAAGCGCGGAAGGTATCGACGCGCAGATCGGAGGCGTTGATGGTGATTTCTTCAATCTGATTGGCTTCGGGCAGAATGGCGACGGTTGCTGCCGAGGTGTGGACGCGGCCTTGAGATTCGGTTTCTGGAACGCGCTGAACACGGTGAGCGCCGGATTCGAACTTCAATCTGGAGAACACACGATCACCGACCAAACGGCACACAACTTCCTTGTAGCCACCGTGATCGCCTGCGCGTTCGGTGATGATTTCACTACGCCATTTGTTCAGTTCGGCATAACGCAGATACATACGTAGTAGATCACCGGCAAAAATGGCCGCTTCATCACCACCGGTACCCGCTCGGATTTCCAGAAAGGCGTTGTTCTCGTCTCGTGGGTCACGCGGCAGCAGTAAGGTCTGTAGCTCGCGCTCCTGGCTGTCGAGTCGGCCCTGTAGTCCGGGTATCTCGTCTTGTGCCATGGCGCGCATGTCCAGGTCACTGTCTTTGGCCATCTCTTTGGCGCTGGCCAGCTCCCTTTCAATGTCCTGAAAGCCTGCAAAGGCTGTGACGATGGGTTCCAGCTGCGCATACTCTTTCGAGAGGTCGCGGAATTTATCCTGATTGTTGATGATATCCGCGTCACCCAGCATTGCTGCTATTTCTTCGTGGCGTTCGCTGATGCTCTCAAGCTTGGACTGAATGGAAGCTTTCATGGTTTGGTGGTTGGCAGGTCCAGTAGCGTACGAGCTGCTTCGAGCAGTGTATGGTTGCCGTTCTCGGCGGCTTGACGCAGACGTGCCGTCGGTTGATGCATGACCTTGTTGCTCAGTGAGTGAGCCAGCTGCTTGAGTACAGCTTCCGGGTCTTGACCAGCTTGCAATTGTTTCAGTGATTTTTCCAGCGAACTGGCCCGAATGGCCTCGATCTTTTCGCGATAGGAAAGAATCATATCCTTGGCGCCCAGCGACTGCATCTTGCGCATGAACAGATCCACCTGAGTGGTGACAATCTGTTCGGCTTCAAAGGCAGCTTCCTGGCGCGATTGCCGGTTCTCTTCAATGACGGCTTGCAGATCATCCACTGTGTAGAGAAAAACGCCGTCTATATCGTTGACTTCCGCTTCCACGTCCCGTGGGACTGCGATATCGACTATCAGTTGCGAGCGAAATTTGCGCTGTTTCAGGGCTCTTTGCACAGCCCCCTTGCCCAGAATGGGCAGTTGGGAGCCGGTGGAGCTGATAATGATGTCAGCATGCGGCAGTGCGTCGGGAATATCCTTCAGCTCGATCGCGGTGCCTCCTACTTCCTGCGCCAGTACTGTGGCACGTTCCAGGGTGCGGTTGGCAATACGGATATTGCCGATGCCAGCGGTTTTCAGATGGCGGGCAGCCAGCTGGATGGTGTCGCCGGCTCCGATCAGCAGTGCAGACTGTTTGCTCAGATCGGCGAAGATCTGTCGCGCCAGGCTGACTGCGGCGAAAGCGACGGACACGGGGCTGTTGCCGATGGCTGTGTCGGTACGTACCTGTTTGGCGACAGAGAAGGCTGTCTGGAACAGGACGGAGAGCTCCTGGCCGAGCATGCCGTGCTGGTCGGCATCCCGGTAGGCACTTTTGATTTGCCCCAGAATCTGAGGTTCGCCCAAGATCATGGAGTCCAGGCCGCTACATACACGCATCAGGTGGTGGACAGCGTCGCGATCCTCATGATGGAAAAGGTACGGTTGAAAGCCCTGATCACGCAGTTCAAAATAATGGTGCATCCATTCCACGACAGCTCCGGTATCCTGATGATCCATACCGCAGTAGATCTCGGTACGGTTGCAGGTAGATACGATAGCGGCCTCATTGACACCGCCGACACGTCGTAAAGTGGCTAGCGCTTCGCCTACTTGCCCTTCGGCAATGACGGCGCGTTCTCGGATGTCGAGGGGGGCGGTGTGATGGTTGAGTCCGAGGGCGAGGATGGGCATTGCCTGATTCTAGCAAAAACAGTAGCAAATCCGACTGTATTGGCATCTGATTCGTATGCAAGTGTCGTTACACTCACTAATTGACGACAGTATTGCGTGAACAAACGCACGGGATTGAGAATGAGCAACAATCTGAACGGCAGGGACAGACTCTTGCAAAGGCTGGTATCCGGCGCTTTACCCTTTTTGATGTTGGGGTGCAGCACGGTGCCCATGGGCCCCGGTACGGCGCTGGCGGCGCAGTCCGATGGCGCCGAATCACTGGCGCAGGCACAACCCGAGCCAGAAGCGGTGTCAACGGCCCCGGTAAGCCAGTCGACCATGGACGGGCAATTGATGTTCGAGCTGATGATCGCCGAACTGGCAGGACGGCGTGGGCAGCTGGATGTGGCCATGGCCGGATACCTGCGCGCCTCCAAGCACACAGACGATCCACGGGTCTCAGAAAGGGCCACACGCCTGGCTATGTATGGGCAGCAATGGGCCGAAGCACAGACTGCAGCTCAAAGGTGGCTTGAGCTGGACCCTGATGCCGCAGAGGTCAGGGAGATGCTAGGCCAGACTTTTCTGCAACAGAACAAGACAGCTGATGCGATTGAGATCTACCAGCAACTGATCACTGAGACAGACAATCCTGAGCAAACGATTTATCAGGTTCAGTCTGAATTGCAGGCGGCGAACAACCCGGTGCAGGCTATCGAGGTCATGCAGGCACTGATCAGCGCTGTACCGGATAACTCTCAGGCCCATCTGGCACTGGCAAACCTGCTGATGGCGACCAACGATGAAAAAGGTGCTCTTGCCTCCCTGGAACAGGCATTAAGCCTGGATGCAGGTAACAGCAATGCCTTGCTGCTCAAAGCACGATTACTGATGGCATCAGGTCAGTCGGAAGAGGCGTTCGCAAGCCTTGAAACCGTATTGGAAAAAAATCCTGACAAGTTACTGTTGCGATTGGGCTATGCACAGTTGCTGCTTGATGCCGGGCGAGCGGACGAGACTGGCGAACAGCTGGACGTGGTTTTCCAGGGGGCTGATAACAACCCTGATACGTTGCTGACCATCAGCCTGCTGGCGCTGGACGCCCGCCAGGTGGATCGGGCTGAAACCTATCTGAAGCGTTTGCGCGAGACGGGTCGCTATACCGAGCAGGCAAACTTCTATGAGGCCCGCATCAATGATCAGCGTAAGGATTACGATGCCGCTATTCAGCTTTATGACGCAGTAGGTGAAGGTGAGCTTCAGCTGCCTGCGCAAATTCGTGTCGCTGAGCTTATGGGGATCTCTGGTGATCTGGACGGTGGTCGTGATCGACTGCATCAGTTGATGGTTGCCGTCAGCGACCCCCAGATTCAGACCCAGCTGTTGACCGCTGAAAGCCGGATGTTGCAGGAAGCAGGGCAAGGCGAGCAGGCGGTAAGCGTACTGACTGAGGCTCTGTTGCGCTTCCCTGGCAATGGCGATCTGCTGTACGCACGTGCGCTGGCCGCCGATTCTGCTGGTGATACCGATCGACTGGTTGATGATCTGAATGAGCTGATCAAATCCGAGCCTGACAATGCCCATGCATTGAATGCGCTTGGGTATCACCTGGCTGATAACAACGTGGAGTTGGGCCGGGCAGAGGAGCTGTTGGTCAAGGCCAACAAATTGTTGCCTAATGATCCTGCCATCCTCGATAGCCTCGGGTGGTTGCGTTATCGCCAGGGCAATTACACAGAAGCTGTCTCCATGCTCAAATCAGCCTACAGCCTCTATCAGGACCCTGAAATTGCAGCTCATCTGGGCGAAGCTCTATGGCACGATGGCAGTGAAGAGGAGGCGAGGACTGTGATCGATGATGCATTGATCGAGAGCCCGAAAGATGATCGCCTGCTCAAGATCAAGCAGAAATATACCGAGTAATGAGCACTTCTTTGCGTCAGCTCCTGCTACCGGCTCTTGTTTGCCTGTCGTCAGTCTTGCTCAGTGCCTGCCAAAGCATGGGAATGACTGCACCCGAAGGCACAGATAGCAAAGTCGATGAGGTGGGGCTGGCGGCAAGTATAAAATTGCGGGAGTCTGTTCTGGGTGTGCGTAACGACTTTCGCGTGGAAGGTGGTCTGGGTATCTGGACTGACACGGAAACGATTTCTGCACGGCTCGACTGGCAGCAGAAATCAGATGAGTTGGATCTGACTTTGTCTGGTCCACTGGGCATTGGAACGATGCAATTGACTGATGATGGATCTTTGGTAACGTTGAGTCGTGGTGGTGCCCGCGTTGGACAAGGACCCGTTGCCGATGATGTTTTGCAAAAAGGACTTGGATTGAGCGCACCGGTGCCACTCGATGAGCTTGGCTTCTGGGTCAAGGGCTTGCCCGGTAACGCCACGGCAGTCAGCCGTGATGCGCAAGGTCGCTTGGTCTCATTGCGTTACACCGACGTTCAGGGGACACGCTGGCAGGCACGTTTTCTCCGCTATGTTACTTGGGACAAAATTGAGGTGCCGGAGCTGATTACCGCCTCTGGAGGCCCTTATTCGGTGCGTTTGCGCTTGAAAAACTGGCGATACAATACTACAACTGTTGTGCCGGACAGGCCCGAATTGAACAATAGGCTTCCGATCCCGGGCCGGTAGCGGTACACTGCATTCCGTTTTCATTTAACAGCGAATCAAAGGACTACGTTGACTACAAGATGGCTGGCCCCTGCCAAGATAAACCTCTTCCTGCATGTGACTGGACGACGCAGTGACGGATACCACACGCTTCAAACCGTGTATCAATTCGTCAACCTGTGTGATGTCCTGCAGTTTGCAGTTCGAGAAGATAGTGAAGTCCACCTGAAGTCGGACTTCAAGGAAGTACCGCCCGAGAGCAACCTTGTGGTGCGCGCTGCAAGGGCGTTGCAGGCACATTCAGGTACTCGGGCAGGTACTGACATTACCCTTGAAAAGGTCATCCCTACGGGTGGCGGATTGGGTGGTGGAAGCTCTGATGCGGCGACTACTCTGGTAGCGCTCAATGAATTCTGGCGCCTGGGTCTTAGTATCAAGGAGCTGGCAGAGATCGGTGTAACCGTCAGTGCTGACGTGCCGGTATTTGTCTATGGACAAGCAAGTTGGGCTGAAGGTATCGGCGACAAGCTGACGCCCGTTGCTCCTCTTGAGCCTTGGTACCTGATCGTGAATCCGATGGTGCAGGTCTCAACGGCTGCATTATTTGCTGCCCCTGAATTGACAAGGAACACAAGTCCAGTCACAATACGCGACTTCATGGACGGGAGAAGTACTAATGTCTTTGAAAAGGTAGTGGTGGCACGACATCCAGAGGTTGGTGTGGCACTTGATTGGTTACGTAACAATTACCGCGGTTTTCGCGCTAAAATGAGTGGCACGGGCAGTTGTGTGTTTACAGCCTTTGATTCTCAAGAAGAAGCGCAAAAGTTATGTGACCTTCTGCCGAAAGGTATGAAAGGTTTTGTAGTAAAAGGCAGAAATGCTTCTCCACTTTATGACTTTTCTGGTTAGTTATAGCGTATAGTGTGCGCTTCTGTGATTGGGCCGTCGCCAAGCGGTTAAGGCACTGGGTTTTGATCCCAGCATTCGGAGGTTCGATCCCTCCCGGCCCAGCCATTTTTTATTTGCACCAGATCAGCTCTCTTTATTGAACGCAACGAGTTACTGATCTTATGCATGAGCGCAAACTGATGATTTTTGGCGGAAACGCCAATCCTCGTTTGACTCAAAATATCGCCTCCTATCTGCAACAGCCTATTGGCAAGTTGCAATTGACGCGATTTAGTGACGGCGAGACTGCTGTCGAAATTCTCGAAAACGTGCGAGGCGGTGATATCTTCATCGTCCAGCCCGTTTGCGCTCCCACCAACGACAATCTGATGGATCTGCTGGTCATGGTCGATGCCATGCGTCGCTCGTCTGCAGAACGCATTACAGCCGTTGTGCCTTATTACGGCTACGCCCGCCAGGATCGACGCGTTCGATCGGCTCGCGTACCCATTACGGCCAAGCTGGTTGCCAACATGCTGAGTGTTGCCGGTGTGGACCGCGTACTTACCGTCGATGTTCACGCAGAACAGATTCAGGGTTTCTTCGATATCCCGGTCGACAATGTTTACGCCTCACCGTTGTTGTTGCTGGATATCTGGCGCAGCAAATACGAAAACCTGGTAGTAGTATCACCCGATGTCGGGGGTGTTGTTCGTGCCAGGGCCGTTGCCAAGCAATTGGATGATGCCGATCTGGCCATTATCGACAAGCGTCGGCCTCAGGCCAATCAGGCGCAGGTCATGCACATCATCGGAGAAGTCGCTGATCGTACCTGCGTAATCATTGACGATATGGTTGATACCGCAGGGACCTTGTGTAAGGCCGCTGAGGCACTGAAAAAGCACGGCGCAACTAAAGTTGTGGCTTTGGCCACACATCCGGTGCTTTCCGGTAAAGCCATCGCCAATATTACCGATTCGGAACTGGATGAGCTGGTAGTGACTGACACGATACCCCTGTCGGAAGCAGCTCGTGCATGCGATCGTATCCGGCAATTGTCAGTTGCGGACCTCCTGGGTGAGACTATCCGCAGAATACATGAGGACGAATCAGTCAGCTCCGTCTATATGGACTAGCTATCTGATATACTCCGCCGGCTCTGCCTGGTCGCGGGCAGTGAAACGATGCACCAATTCCGGTGACATCGCCTTACGGAGATTCCGACATGTCTGACGAAAACATCAGCGTCAATGCCACGTCGCGCAGCGTATTTGGGAAAGGTGCGAGCCGCCGCCTGCGTCGTGACAATATGGTACCAGCCATTCTTTATGGTGCCGATAAAGAACCACAAGCTATCCAGCTGAAAGCTAACGAGGTCTTCAAGCACCTTGAGTCTGAAGCTTTCTATTCACAACTGCTGTCTGTCAGCGTTGATGGTGGCGAGCCAGTTCGTTCATTGCTCAAGGACGTTCAGCGTCATCCATACAAGCAGCAAATTCTGCATATGGATTTCGTACGCGTTGTTGCCGGTGCCGAACTTCAGGTTAGTGTATCTCTGCACTTCACAAACGAAGACGCCAGCGTCGGTGTGAAGAGTGGCGGTATCATCAGCCATACAGACAACGAAGTACTGATTGCCTGTCTGCCACGCCATATTCCTGAATATATCGAAGTTGATATGTCCAACATGAACATTGGTGATTCAGTTCATCTGTCCAGTCTGGTTCTGCCTGAAGGTGTACGACTGGTTGACCTTCATGAAGCAGGCGACGATTCAGATCGTCAGGTTGCTGCTGTTAACGCTCCACGCGTTGAAGCTGAGCCTTCTGAAGATGATGATGCAGCACCTGCTGCCAGTGCCGAAGACGGCGCTGCCGAGTAATCAGTTTTCTGATTACTGCAAGAACGCCTCTCTGGGAGCCATGCTCCTGGGGAGGCGCCTGATGATGAGCCTGTAGCTTCCCATGCCTGGTCAACGAGTCCAATTCGAACTGATAGCGGGTTTCGGCAATCCGGGATCAGAGTATGCTGCCACTCGCCACAATGCCGGTTTCTGGTATGTGGATGAACTGGCCCGCCAACTGGGCGCCAGCTTCAACACCGACAAACGATTTTTTGCCGCCGTTGCCACCGCGCAATTCGAAGGCCGCAAGATCATTCTTGTCAAACCCATGAATTTCATGAATAACAGTGGGCAGGGGCTCGGCGCCGTTGCACGCTTCTACAAGATCGAACCGGGCAAGATACTGGTTGCTCATGATGAACTGGATCTGTCCCCGGGTCATATCCGCTTGAAGAACGGCGGGGGTCACGGTGGGCATAACGGTTTACGTGATTCTCTGGCAAAGCTGGGCAGTAGCGATTTCTGGCGCATGCGCATCGGTATCGGCCACCCCGGACACAAGAGTGCCGTGTCCGGCTATGTACTCAAACGGGCTCCGGCAGACCAGCAACGCCTGATGGATGAAGCCATCGAGCTTGCCCTGCGTGAATCGCCCACCATTATCGACGGTGACATCAATGTTGCCACCAAGGCTTTGCATAGCCACAAGCCTCCAACCACCTAACAGGTACGTACTGACATGGGTTTCAAATGCGCGATCGTAGGCTTGCCTAACGTTGGCAAATCAACGTTGTTCAATGCCCTGACCAAGGCCGAAATAGCTGCCGAAAATTATCCGTTCTGCACCATCGAGCCCAATGTCGGAATCGTTCCAGTGCCAGATCTACGCCTGGACGCACTCGCACTAATCGTCAATCCGCAGCGCACATTGCCGACTGCCATGGAATTTGTGGATATTGCGGGTCTGGTTGCCGGCGCCTCGAAAGGGGAAGGGCTGGGCAACAAGTTTCTGGCCAATATCCGTGAGACGGATGCTATCGCCCATGTGGTCCGATGCTTCCAGGATGACGATGTTATCCATGTCGCCGGCAAGGTTGACCCGCTGGACGATGTTGAGATCATCAACACTGAGCTGTTGCTTGCCGATATGGAAACGATCGACAAGGCGTTGCTCAGAATTCGAAAAACGGCAAAATCTGCCAACAAGGATGCCATGGCTGAGCAGGCATTGCTGCAGAGGCTGGCGGACGCTCTGGCGGAAGGGGTGGCTGTGCGAACTCTGGACATGAATGATTCAGAGCGTAAATTGCTGCGCAACTTTCACTTGCTGACAGTGAAGCCCACCATGTATATCGCCAACGTTGATGAGGGTGGTTTCGAGAACAACCCCATGCTGGATGCTTTGCGCGAATATGCTGCTGGTGAAGGTGCTGAAGTGGTGCCGGTCTGTGCGGCGATTGAAGCTGAAATCGTGCAGTTGGATGATGCTGACAAGAAAGATTTTCTTGATGAAATGAATCTGGATGAGCCTGGCCTGAACCGCGTTATCCGCGCAGGCTACGATCTGCTTGGTCTGCAAACCTTTTTCACTGCAGGTGAGAAAGAAGTGCGTGCCTGGACGGTACATGCAGGCGCCACAGCTCCACAGGGAGCAGGGCGTATTCATACCGATTTCGAAAAAGGATTTATTCGTGCAGAAGTTGTCGGCTATGACGATTTCGTTGAATTCAAAGGTGAAAGCGGTGCCAAGGACGCAGGTAAATGGCGTCTGGAAGGCAAGGAATACATCATGCGCGAAGGTGATGTCGTGCATTTTCGATTCAACGTCTAATCTACTGAATCAGATAAATGTCTGAATCTCACTGCGGCATAGACTGCAGTGAGATTCAGCTAGCTTTGTCAGTGAAGCTATGTGAATTGGATCACAATATGTTCAGATAGTTTTGTATCGACAAGAGCATTGATGCGACACCTACAACAACTCAAATATATTGATGCTGTCGCACGTATCGGTTCGATACGCGGCGCCGCAGACACACTGGCCATCACCTCAACGGCTTTGAACCGCCGCATCCTTGCTGTAGAAGAAGACCTGGGAACGCCGATATTCGAACGGCTGCCCAACGGAGTTCGACTCAGCGTTGCAGGTGAGGTGTTCATTCAGTATGTACGGCAGCAACTGTCGGATATGCAACGAGTGCAGTCCCAGATTGCTGACCTGTCTGGGGAGCGACGCGGACAGATTTCCGTAGTCTGCGGCCAGGCGATGATGCTGCAGTTTCTTCCGGCACTGGTATCGAAATACCGAGCCGCTCATCCGGGAGTCTCGTTCAATATCTTCGTCGGTGGACGTCAACTGGCCGTCAGCTCTCTGATCGATTTTTCGGCAGATCTTGCGCTTATTTTCGAACCAGAGCCAAATACTGGCGTACAGGTTTTGCTGGATGTGCCGCAGCAATTGCATGCGCTGATGGCAACCGACCACCCATTGGCAAAGCAGGGCGTCGTGAGGCTCAGCGACTGTGCACAGTTTCCGTTGGCCTTGCCAAGTCAGAGGGCAGGGATACGACACATACTCACGCTGGCTGCCGCCAGGCGAACTCTACCCCTGCACGTTGCCATCGAATCAGACAATGCCGGGTTCCTGCTGAGCTGCATACGCAGTGAGCCCATGATTGCATTCCAGATTCCGATGGCATTCTCAGCCAAAGGTCCGGGGGAGGGAATTTGCGCGGTACCGATCCACCTCAACGACATCGCACTGGGCAGTCTGCAGTTGGCACAGCAACGCGGACGTACACTCCCCGTGGCCGCAGCACGATTTGCCTCATCCATCAGCGATGGATTGACCACACTGATTGACCAATGGAATGAGGGCAAATCGAAAGAAAGGTCCGAATGAATAAAAGATTTAAAAAAGAAGCAATTTTCTTTCAATTGTTCTTGACAGTTACCGTCAAAACGATCATAATTTTTGGCTGAAGTTCGGCGGCTACATAGCTCAGTTGGTTAGAGCACAACACTCATAATGTTGGGGTCCCTAGTTCGAATCTAGGTGTAGCCACCATTTTTAATAACTTCAGTAAATCACAGCGAAAACACGCGCCTGACGAAGCGGCCTGTAGAAAAATGCGACTTATACGCAACCGCTGATAGATTAATCCAAATTATGCAAAGCTGCCGCGGAGTCATTTTTCTTCCGCGACGCCTTACTTGAGATTTCTTAGGCAGTCCTCCAGATCACCATCGCGAAGTCGGAATGAAAATAAGTTCATTCATCCATAGCGACCAGGGTTGCGTCAGGGTGCTTGTAGCGCCATCGGCAGTAATGGTGATCTGTACAGTATCTATGTCACCTGTATCGGCATCGAGTAGCAATGTGTTGTTTGCACCAGCGCTGAGTTCGAGTTTTCCTGTCTCAAAAAGCACGGTGTTATTGGCCAAGCCTACATCCCTGGCAAGTGTCAGATTTTCGCTGACCAGAGCCGTGATGTCCTGATTCCCAGTCCAATCGGCTCGTACCCTGAACCCACCGCTCAGGCTAGCGGAATCAGAGCTGGTGGAAAGTTCCGTGGTTGAATCTTCTATAGCAAAGGAATTGTCACTGCGCTCCAGACTGAAATTCGTATCATCAGTCCACCATTCACGTCTACTTTCACCGGAGCCAGTGCCATGCGCAGTGCGGTATGTCATACCAGAATAACGAATAATCTGAGTTTGATCATCGCTGAAAAATCCCGAAGAAGTGACAATGATAGCTTCAAAGACTGAGCGCTCTATTTGACCATCCAGAATAGTGATTCCGTCCTGGCAATTATCAAATTCAAAGTTCCATTCCAATATATTATCAATCGGATACCCTTGAGACCAAGGCGTAAAGGTTGCGGTACCCCCATTACTGCAAACAATGTCCGCAGTTGTAGATATCAATGCGCCTGACTCATCAGTCAATGGCAAATCGTCGTAGGTTGGATCTGAATAGTCTGGAGCCGTGAGTATCTGGTCCCCGTAATACTTGCCTGAGTAGATGGCAAATACGTTCGCAATCAGCTCAACATAATTATCACTCGTAATAACAGCCGCCTCTTCCTCAGGCTCAGGAGTAGGCTCAGGAGTAGGCTCAGGAGTAGGCTCAGGAGTAGGCTCAGGAGTAGGCTCAGGAGTAGGCTCAGGAGTAGGCTCAGGAGTAGGCTCAGGAGTAGGCTCAGGAGTAGGCTCGGGAGTAGGCTCGGGAGTAGGCTCGGGAGTAGGCTCAGGAGTAGGCTCAGGAGTAGGCTCTGGAGTAGGCTCAGGAGTAGGCTCAGGAGTAGGCTCAGGAGTAGGCTCAGGAGTAGGCTCAGGAGTAGGCTCTGGTCCAGGCACAAGAGTTGGATCGTCTAGAGGGGCAGCAGGCTCTAGTGTTGGATTTTGAGCCGATGGATCGGACGTTACGACCGGTTCTGCCTCGCCATTGCTTCCGCCGCAGCTTGAGATCGCTAGTAATAAGATTGGAGTAAAAACTGCGATTTTCATATATCTCACGCCCTTGATATTGCCTGCGAAGCGAAAAAGGTAACGCATCGCCAGTAACGAACCATTGTCGGGCAATACCGTACCCCAATTATTAGTTGAGGCCCAGTAACACGGTGTGTACATCAAGCTCTGTTCAATTTGAATCAATTTTGAAACAAACGCAGTCAGGTCACAGTTTTCACCGCCTCTGCTGAATCTCGATTGAACCCTGCCCGATACAGCAGGCTGTGTCGTTGGATTTCTGAAATCGCCATCGACGTGCACCTTCATCTCCAATATCGGGCTTGGAAAAGTTATATGAATTCATCGGCAAATGCAGCTGCACAAAACGCAGTCGAAAATCTTGAAGAGATCAGGCTCGATGCGAACGAAATACAAAAACCGGAAGTGATTGTCTCGATCAAGCCTGATGTGATCGCGCTGGAAGGCAAGGGATCTCCGGACTTGCCATTGGCCAAGGGGGAGTTTGTCCTTCTGGATGTCTCTCAGGGCTGGCGAGATCTGGGGCTGTTAGCCAAGCTTGCCCGACACAAAGGACGCCTGATTGTGACCAATCGTCGTGCCCTGGTCTTCACTAAAAAGACCAGAGATTACGAGATTCAGCAGATGCGATTGACTCATGCGGGTTATTTGAAGATGGGGCACAGATTGATGATGCTCAAATTGCTCGGTGCCATCACGGTGATTGTCGCCGGTATCGCTCTAATGCCTACACAAGCGGTGGCAGGTCTGGTCGTGGTGGCATTTGGCGTTATCGGTTTGTTTACAGCAAGACGGCAGGGCATCAGCATTTTTGGCAGCGGTGGCAATCTTGTCTTTGATACCAAGAGTGTCTCCCATATGGAACTGTCCAAGGTACTGACTGTGCTGAACGGGGCCGCATGATCTCAAGTTCGGGGCTCGCTGTCGCCATCAGGAAGGCGATCAGCGTGCAGGCGGTTGGGCTGGCGGCAGTTTTGCTGTTGGGAATCGCCCTGTATCTTCTGGATATGGAGGTGACTGTTCCGGCCCGTCTGGCAGCAGTGCTCATATCACTGATGTTACTGACTGCCTCTCATCTGTGGCTGCCGGATCTGAAACTTCAGTCCGGTCATACACTGTGGGTTTTCATTCTGATTGCCTTGGTCTGTGCCATGGCGGGATCGTTACTGGTTATTGCATTATTGATTTTTGGCGTGGGCCCGCGAGAAAAATTGTTTGTCTCCTTGCTGGCATTGCAGTCGGTGCACCTGGTCCTATACGCTGTGAATTGGTTCTTCTTCGATGAACGCGAGATTATTTCGCACAAAAGTCCAACGGCCATGGAACTTGCGTCTATGGACCTGGGAACCGGGTCTTTGTCGCCAGCACGACAGGGTGAGTCTACGGGTTCGCCCTCGTAGAGCGAGAGTGAATCATGCCGTAGCAACTGGCGATCCCAGAACCGCTCTTGCCTGGCTGTCTACTTCCTTAAGCAGGGTTGGAAATCGATACTGGCCGTGCATTGAGCTCACTCGCTGTGCGGCCAATTGCACATCGTGGGTGCTGCTGATCCACAGTGATTTATTACTATTGCCTCGAGTCACGGGTAATGCCCCTGATTCTGTAAACGGATTTTTGGCAACACCAATTATCGGAATGGCTTCATCCAGGGCTGCAAAAACGTAGCGACCCAGCCCTGGCTTGTCGGATCCCAGATCTACAAACCCATCAATGATGATGGTATCAACCGAATGCCGCTGACATGCCCGCTTCAATACAGGCATCAGACAAGGCAATTCTCGTCGATAGAAAAAACCTGGCTCATATGGTTCAAGCTCAGTGTGGGTGTTCGTCAGGCATTGCTCAAATGAGGAAGACTGCCAATTGTCGAATAAAACGGCAGCGATACCCGCTCGGTCATTTGTATCATCGTACTGAACATCGATGGCTAGCAGCATCGTCTGATACTCCGCGTGTAACTGTATTTATCCATTTAATGGGTTCACTCAGAGTCGAAGGATACTTGCAAGCATCATCCATGGATACCATAAGCTAACCCTATAGGGAGGTGCCAAGGTCGTTTATTTTCAAAAGCAGAGTTCGCTGACACGATAAGGCGGTGCTTTCTCTGCAACGCCCGGCCACGGTGGATAGAAAGATCGCTCTACGCCTGTAGAGTGAGTGTCAGATGGCGAAGGGTTTTGTCTGCCCGACGAATCATTTGTATCGCGTATATCCTGCCCTTCCTGATTTACGACTCGAAAGCGAAATCGTGTAGGAGATAGTTCTCGTACCTTCTCGAAGGAATCATGGCTATTGCGTAACAAACTCTCAATATCGTTGATGTTCTGCCGGGTTGCCTGTTGACGATGGAAAGACTCTTTATAGCCGTCCGGATGATCGTTGATACGTTCAATTCGGTAGCCACCTTTATGTACGATTGTATGATGAAATGCGCACAGACAAGCGCCGTTCTCTACACTGGTAGTGCCGCCATCGGCCCAGTGATGAATGTGGTGAATCTGCAAATGCCGTGTTTGTGTACACCCTGGATATTGGCAATGTTGATCTCGGTTCTTGATGGCGCGAGCCATCGCCGCTGGCCAGAGACGAGACTTGCGACCGATATCGATGGGTTCGCCGTTTTTGAGCGTGACTGTGGAAACGCTGCAATCGCAAGCGAGTCGGCGGGCTGTGTCGGTGGCGATAGGGCCTGCATTTTGAACGGTTGGACGCTTGCCTGGAGTTGAGGCGTTGCTCGTGTTCAATTCTGATTCGTCCACCGAGACGATGACCTGATAGCGATCAGCGGTAGCCATTTCCCGGCCAGCATTCTGCAGGCTGTTCTCTGCCATGAGTACAGCTGCATCCGCCCGACGTTGTGACATGGAAGCATCGGTTTCTTCCAGCTGCGCCAGCGATTGCTCGATGCCATTTAGAAAAGCTTGGGCAACTTCAGGTGGCAGTGCAAGCTTTATGAGCGTGTTGCCATTACTCACGGTGTTCCAGCTGAATGATCGAGTCTCTATCTGTTGCAGACTCCGTGCGTTCTCTCCATCGCTGCTGTATTGATCCGCATCTTGTTGCCAACGGTATTCATTGCAGAGGCGCTCAACATCTGACACTGCGGCATCCAATGCTGTATGACATAGAAGGGCTTCATTGTCTTCATTCGCAACTCGCGAAAGTAGACGCACGATTGACCAGGTGAGCCTGCCGCCACTGAAAAGCGCTCTGGTGATGGGCAGGGCTTGGAGTTTGCGACCTACACGCAAGTATTCCCAGGCCAGAGCTGGACTGATACCCATTTCAAGGTTCATCCAGGCAACACAATGGCGAGAGCCAGATGACTTCCACCCACCCAGATTGTCAAAGCGCACAAGTAGTTCCAGTTGATCGGCCATGCCTGAGGACAGATCTTGTCCCAATTGTTTCAATCGAAGGGCAATGGCTGGCACTTCGTCAGGCATGGCTTTGCCGGCATGCTCGGTTTGCGGAGCAATGGTAGAGCCGTCCGTCAGCGACATGAAGAGGCGCAGGTTACGACCAAAGGATTCCCGAGCTTCGGCGTCGAATGAATCTGTGCCGAATGGAATGTGCGAATTATCTGTTTCTACTTCGATTTCATCTTGAACATGACTTGTAGTGTCTGCGTGTTCATGATGGCTCTGATTAATTGAATCGTCCATGGATTCATGTCCTCTTGAGAGGATTTCAATATAACATTTCGAGTAGTATAGGTCAAAAATAGATACTGTTAATATATATAGTCTAAGTGGACTTGTTCAGATATTAATCCCGTGAGCTTGCGGAGCGAGGTTCAATGGTTTTGCGAAAGCTGTCCGCAGTGTTCAATAGCATCTCACCGCTTCGGCTGCCCAGTATCCGTAAACTGCGATCAAAGACAGATAAGGAGAGTATATAGATCACTAACCATGTCATCAGTACGCAGATCATTGTGGCGGCAACCGGTCCGTAGTGTTCGAATACCAGACCGAGCAATGGGGTTGCCGGTAGCACGAAGAAGCCATGCAGCAAGTAGATGGCAAGGCTGCGTTTTCCAGCTTTGACAAACACGGTGCGCAGCAGGTCCGCTGATGTGAGCAGAGTCCATGTCATGATCGCAGCAATGCCAATCAATAGTGCACGGACGAATACCCCATGGCTGAATGAGACATCCAGAACAGCGAATCCGTTGCTGCCATACAGCCAGCTGGCACCTATGTTTGAATGCCATAATGCGGCAGCGAGCATCAGGCTCGCCGATAATAATATGATGGTGGTCGATCTTGAAATCATGGCAGCTTTATCGAAGGCTGTCTGACCAATGAGGTAGCCCCCCATGAACCAGGGCAGAAAGTACAGGGCGCGATCGAGCGTCGGCACAGACTCAACAATGGGTAGGGCTCCACTGCCCAATCCAATTGCCACGCTGATCAAAAGAGCCAGGCGTGGTGATGCAGGTGCGAGTGTCAGGGTAATGAGCCAGAAAACCATGGCTAGCAGGAACCAGAGCAACCAGAACGGATCCAGCCATGCGAATTGTTTATTGCTGTCCATGAAGGGCAGGTACAAAGAATACAGGCACTGAAATATCACCAACAAACTGACCAGCACCGCGATTCGTCGCTTCACATTGTCAGGCTTGCTCGTCATGCCGGCAAGAAAGATGAACGCAGGCATGTGGAAGGCGTAGATTGCTGTCAGCAAGTAGCGAATCAGGCCATCATCCCAATAGTTGGTAGCTTCCAGCAGGTGGCCTGAAACCACCAACGTGATAAGCATGCCTTTTGCGCTGTCGAGACGGCTGTCACGTGTGTCCATGAACCGAACCCTGTTTCATCGATACAAAATCAGGGTGAAAGCTATCAGCTGCGCTCGTTATCAAAAACAGGTTTGAAAAATTGTATGGAGCCTGAACTGCCTGGGAGCCTATTCCAGCGTTGGTAGGTTGCCGAATTGTCAGCCAGCTATGGCCTGCGTACTGAATATCTGGTAGGCCTCGGCTTATGGATAGTCATAATGAAATGGCCGATCTGCGTGATGCCGCTATATTTTTTCCACAGAAGCTGCTATCTCGAAAACCCTATGCACAGATGTTGCAATGGCAGTTTCTTCGCGCGCGCTCACTCTGATGGGGTCTTACGGGTATACGAGTGAAATGGGCAAATTGATGCGCGATGTCAAGATCATGCAGATTTACGAGGGAACCAATCAGATCGAGCGTATCGTGATTTTCCGCTGAAGGTGATGGAAGTCTTTTTTTAATCAGCCTCAAGATCATTATCTTCAGGACAATATCATCGAAACATAGCCACCTATCAGTGCCAGTACTGTCGTTAATGCATAACTGACTGGATAAGGTACGGCTGCTACAGAACTGCCTGACTCCTCCATGATGGCGTTCAGACCCGGAGTGCTGTTGCGAGCGCCGGTGGAGGCGCCAGCAGCAATGATGGAATTGAGGCCGAAGAATTTTATCCCTATCCAGAAGGCGATGAACGGTGGTATCAATGCGCCGGCAGTGCCGATCAGAGCTAGCCAGAGGATTGTATCGCCGCCCAGGGCTGTGATGACCTTGGGCCCAACGTTGGCAGACAAAACAGCAACAAAAGCATTCAGTCCGAAATCCTGTAGAAAGCTGCGGGCTCCTTCATGCACGGGACCGCCGAACTCTGGATTGCGGCTACGGAAATAGCTGACACCCACGCCTGCCATGATGACACCAGCCGATGTTCCAAGCGCAAATGGTATGCCCCTTCTCGAACCGCCCGGTGCGGACCCGCATGCCGGGTGGTGTGGGAGGGGCCCGACTTCGGTCGGCCCCTATCCTGATCAAGAGTGTGTTGCCGTTACTAACAGTCTTCCAGCTGAATGATCGAGCTTCGATCTGTTGCAGGCTCCGGCGCTCTCTCCGTCGATGCCGTTTTGATCCGCATCATGCTGCCAACGGTACTCATGGCATAGGCGCTCTAAATCAGAGACGGATGCATTCAATGTTGTGTGGCACAACAGGGCTTCACTGTTCTCATCGGCGACTCTCGATAGTAAGCGTACGATTGACCAGGTGAGTTTGCCGCCTCTGAATAAGGCTTGAGTGATCGGTAGGGTTTGAAGTTTGCGACCTACGCGCAAGTAATCCCATCCCAGTGCCAGGCTGATACCCATCTCAAGATTCATCCAGGCGACGCAATGGCGGGAGCCTGACGACTTCCATCTACCCAGGCTGTCAAAGCGTACAAGTAGCTCCAGTTGATCGGCCATGCCTGAGGACAGGTCTTGCCCCAGCTGTTTCAGTCGACGGGCAATAGCCGGTAGCTCGTCGGGAATGGTTTTGCCGGGGAGATCGGTCTCCGGCGCAATGGCAGAGCCATCCGTCAGGGACATGAAGAAGCGCAAGTAATGATGGCGTATCTCGTGCCGTTAAAATCGTGCCTTTACAGGAGGAGATATTATCTTTTCCTGCATCCCTGAAAGCTTTAGTCCCTTGGGCTTGCAGCCACCGGTTCAATTGTTCTGCGAAGGCTGTCAAGCGTGTTTAGAAGAAGTTTGCCGCCTCGACTGCCTAGTGTCCGCAGACTTCGATCGAAGACTGACAACGAAAGAAGGTAGACCAATAGCCAGGTTGCCATTATGCAGATCAGTGAGACTGCAACAGGTCCGTAACGCTCGAACGCCAGACCGAGCCATGGCGTTGTCGGTAGAACGAAGAAGCCATGCAACAAGTAGATAGCCAGGCTGCGTTTTCCAGCTTTGACAAACACAGTGCGTAACAGGTCTGCCGATGTGAGCAGAGTCAAGGTCATAACTGCAGCGATGGTGATCAATAGCGCGCGGACGAGTACTCCTTGGCTGAATGAGACATCCAGAACGGCGAAACCGTTGCTGCCATATAGCCAGCCCGCGCCTACGTTTGCGTACCACAAAGCTGCGGCGAGTATCAGGCTTGTCAATGACAATACCATGGTGACAGGTCGGGAAATCGTCGTAGCTTTATCGAATGCTGCCTGGCCGATGACGTAGCCTCCTATGAACCAAGGCAGGAAGTACAGGGCACGATCGAGCGTGGGCAGGTATTCAAGAACGGGTAGGGCACCGCTGCCCAGCCCAACTGCCACGCTGATCAGAAGAGCCAGGCGCGGCGATGCGGGTGCAAGTGTCATGGCGATGAGCCAGAAAACCATGGCCAGCAGGAACCAGAGTAGCCAGAACGGGTCCAGCCATGCAAACTGTTTGTTGCTCTCCATGAAGGGCAGATACAAAAAATACAGGCACTGAAATATCACCAGCAGGCTGACGAGTACGGCGATTCTTCGCTTCACATTGTCAGGCTTGCTTGTCATACCGGCCAGAAAGATGAACGCTGGCATGTGGAACGCGTAGATTGCCGTTAGCAGGTAGCGAATCAGGCCCTCGTTCCAGTAGTTGGTAGCCTCCAGCAAGTGGCCTAGTACCACCAGCGCAATCAGCATGCCTTTGGCGCTGTCTAGCCGACTGTCACGTGTGTTCATCAAGCGAACCCTGTTTTATCGATACGATTTTGAGGTGTAAGCTAGCAGTTGCACTCGTTAGCGATAACAGGTTTAAAAAATAGTAGGAATCTTATACTTCCTGGAAGCGTATTCCAGTGTCGTAGGGTTGCCGGATTGTCAGTATGTCACGGTCTACGAACGGAGTTTCCACCCGAGATTATGCTGTTGATCAGCGCAGCCACCGCCCTGTGCGTTTCGACACTGCATTCGGAATTGACATCGGATTCGACTACATTTTCATGCGCAGCCGCTGCATCCTCGAGGATGTCCATGATGGCGCTCTCCGGCAGCACTCGCGCGTCGTTGAGCGCAAGAAGCAGCGACTCGCAAATCGAAAGTGCGGCTATTCCCGAATGCGTGTTATGTTCGGACATTGTATGCGGGCCTTTCAGGTGGCGATGCTTGCACAGAGAGCCTGAGCAACGTTTGAGACAGACTGTCAAATAACGAGCGAGTTCGGGCTAATCGACATCAGTCACCGGCACGATTCGTTGAGCAACGCTCAGCGATACCCATGGGAATAGTGCACAACATCAAGAACATGCCATTGGCGCGAAAACTGGGTGCCTTTGTGGCCTTGTCAGAGATTGAGCATACCGTGCTTGAAGGCTTGCATAAGCGCCGTCGCACTTTTTGCGCGGGACGCGATCTGGTGCATCAGGGGCAATCTGGTCAGGCGGCCTATATCCTTGTTTCAGGTTGGGCCTGTTCTTATAAAATCCTGATGAATGGGCATCGACAAATTGTCGATTTCCAGATTCCAGGCGATTTTCTGGGATTGCGCAGCGTTCTGTTGAAGTTATCGGATCACAGCGTTGAGCCGATCTCTGACATCGAAGTGACAGAAGTCAACGTGTCTGATCTGCTAGAGGCCTTTGCAGAGACGCCTCGATTGGCCGCAGCGGTCCTTTGGGCTGTGTCTCGCGATGAGGCCATGGTGGTTGAGCATCTTGTCGACATTGGTCGCCGCAATGCGGCAGAACGTATGGCTCATTTCCTGTTGGAACTCGGTGCCAGGCTGTCTCTCGTCGGCTTGGGCAGTAAGGCAGGTTATGCCTGCCCACTGTCACAGTACTTGCTGGCTGATGCCCTTGGTTTGAGTTCTATCCACGTCAACCGGGTGCTGAGAAAGCTGCGCGAGACTGGCATGCTCACGTTCCGGGAAGGGTATGTCGCATTCGACAATTATGAACAGCTGATCGAATTTGCCGAGTTTGATCCGGTCTATCTGGATCAGGCTGGACCGCTGTTGCCCTGAAACGCTCAGTTTATTGCTGAATGGGCTCTTACTCCGCTTTCGTCTACGTGCGCTGGCGTACAGACGCAAATCAGTGAGTGATTTCTAATGGTTACTTCCAATCCGGCGTTTCGCACGGGAATTGAACCCACAGCAGCGTATGGTCAAAAAGGAACCCTATGCCTACCGATCATAAAACCCTCACGCCCGATCTGCTCGCTCGTATGGACGCCTACTGGCGCGCTGCGAACTATCTGGCGGTTGGGCAGATCTATCTGGGTGAGAACCCTCTACTGAGGCGGCCGCTTGCACTTGCAGATGTGAAGCCCATGTTGCTCGGACATTGGGGGACGACTCCGGGGCAGAACTTCATCTACGTGCACCTGAATCGGGTCATCAAGAAATACGATCTGAATATGATCTATGTCTCGGGTCCGGGACATGGAGGTCCGGCAGTGGTTGGCAACACCTATCTGGAAGGTACCTACAGCGAGGTCTATCCCGACATCAGTCGTGATGTGGAGGGTTTGCAAAAACTGTTTCGTCAGTTCTCGTTTCCCGGCGGAATTCCGAGCCACGCATCGCCCGAGTGTCCGGGGTCGATCCACGAGGGTGGGGAGTTGGGCTACTCGCTCAGCCATTCATTCGGCGCCGCGTTCGACAACCCCGATCTGATCGTCGCCTGTATTGTTGGTGATGGCGAAGCGGAGACCGGGCCGTTGGCCACGGCGTGGCATTCAAACAAGTTTCTCGACCCAATGACTGATGGTGCCGTGTTGCCGATACTGCACCTTAACGGCTACAAGATTGCCAATCCGACATTGTTGGCGCGCATCACGCGCGAGGAGTTGGATCAGTTGCTGCGTGGCTATGGGTGGACGCCATTGTTTGTTGAAGGCTCTGATCCGGCTTTGATGCACGAGGCTATGGCCACAGCTTTGGACGATTCGGTGGAGCAGATTTGCAAGATTCAGCAAGAGGCGCGCGCCAGCGGTCACGCGGTGCGACCACGTTGGCCGATGATTGTACTCGATTCACCCAAGGGTTGGACCGGACCCAAAGAGGTCGACGGCTTGCAGATAGAAGGTACCTTTCGCGCCCATCAGGTGCCGATCAAAGACCCAGCCACGCACCCGGGCCATCTTGCGCTGCTCGATGACTGGTTGCGCAGCTATCGTGCTGAGGAGCTGTTCGACGAGCAGGGCAGGTTGATTCCGGAGCTCGCCGAACTGGCACCCATCGGTACGCGGCGTATGGGAGCAAACCCGCATGCCAATGGCGGACAGTTGCTGCGCGATTTGCATTTGCCCGACTTTCGCGAGTACGCGTTCAAGGTGCCCGAACCCGGTGTTCCCGGCATTGGCGATACGATCGTACTCGGGATGTTTCTGCGCGACGTGATGAAGTGGAACGAGGGGCAACGCAATTTTAGGGTCTTCGGTCCTGATGAGACGCTATCCAACGGCCTGGGGGCTCTCTTCGAGTTCACACCCCGCCAGTGGGATGCCGCGACGGTCGAAGGTGATGAATTTCTTGAACCGACTGGACGAGTCATGGAAATGCTCAGCGAGCATCAGTGCGAGGGTTGGCTTGAAGGCTATTTGCTGACGGGGCGCCACGGTCTCTTCAATTGTTACGAAGCCTTCATCCACATTGTCGATTCGATGTTCAACCAGCACGCGAAGTGGCTCAAGGTGACATCAACGATCCCGTGGAGGCGCAATATCGCTTCTCTCAACTACCTGCTTGCCTCGCACGTGTGGCGCCAGGATCACAACGGTTTCACACATCAGGATCCGGGCTTTATTGATCATGTTGTCAACAAGAAGGCCGAGATCACGCGTGTCTACCTGCCGCCTGATTCGAACTGTCTACTCTCGGTGATGGATCATTGTCTACGCAGTCGTCACTATGTGAACGTGGTGGTGGCTGGAAAGCATCCGGCACCGCAGTGGTTGACGATGGACGCTGCTGTCAAGCACTGCATCAAGGGCATCGGTATCTGGGAGTGGGCCAGCAATGAGGGTGATGAAGCACCCGATGTTGTGATGGCTTGCTGCGGTGATGTACCAACGCTGGAAACACTGGCCGCGGTGTCGATTCTGCGTGAGCATCTGCCGACGCTGAAGATTCGCGTCGTAAACGTCGTCGATCTGATGCGGCTGCAGCCGCAAAGCGAGCACCCGCATGGCCTGATCGATGCCGATTTCGATGCGTTGTTCACGAAGGACAAACCGGTCATTTTTGCCTTCCATGGTTATCCGTGGTTAGTCCATCGACTGAGCTACCGCCGCTGTAACCACGGCAATATTCACGTGCGCGGCTACAAGGAAGAGGGCACGATTACAACGCCCTTTGACATGACGGTGTTGAACGATCTTGATCGTTTCCATCTTGCTATGGACGTCGTCGATCGTCTGCCACAGACCGGCGATCGGGGCCTGGCCTTGAAGCGAAAGCTCCAAGGCAAGTTGATGGAGCACAAAAAGCATATTCGCCTGCATGGCCAGGATATGCCGGAAATACGCAATTGGCGATGGGAGGCGGCTCCGGCATGAATGCGAAGATACTGCGCGCCACGGCGGCTGCTCTGATGGCCGATGACAAGGGCTTGTTGGCAATGGATGAGAGTAATCCAACCTGCAACAAGCGCTTCGCCGCTCTAGGCATTCCACAGACCGAAGAGGCGAGGCGTGCGTGGCGCGAACTCATCATCACGACGCCGGGACTGGCCGACAGCATCAGCGGCGCGATTCTCTACGATGAGACGATCCACCAGTTCTGTCAGGCTGAGGTCACCGCGCAGTTGCTGAACGAGGTCTTCGGACAACTATATGCTCAGGGCGTACTGCTGGAAGGTATGTTGCTCAAGCCGAATATGGTGCTCTCCGAGCTGGCCTGTTCCCACCAGAACAGTGTGGACAGGGTGGCCGATGCTACCGTGATTGCTCTATTGCGCGCCGTGCCCGCGGCCGTACCAGGCATCGCGTTCCTCTCGGGTGGTCAGAGAGTCGAGCTGGCGTTCTGCCGGTTGAGCGCGATGAACCGGTGCTTCGAGGCGCGCCTACCCTGGCCGCTGAGGGCCTCTGGGTCAGGGGTTGGATAATGCTGTTGGCATGGCGATCGCCGAGGCGCACCTGGCGGCACGCTATAACTGCGACGGTCATATGCCCATCGATCACCGCACTTGGGCCCTCGTCAGTGACGGTGATCTGATGGAAGGCGTGGCTGCCGAGGCTGCCTCACTGGCCGGTCATCTGCAGCTCAGCAAGCTCGTTTGCCTGTACGACGACAATCGTGTCACGCTGTCGGCAGGCACCGACATCACGTTCAGCGAAGATCGTGCTCTGCGCTTCAAGGCCTACGGCTGGCATACGTTGGTAGTCGACGACGGCAATGACCTGGATGCGGTGAATGCGGCGTTGGAGCTTGCACGTGCCGAGCAGTTGCGACCTTCGCTGATTCTCGTGCGCACGCACATCGGCTTCGGCTCGCCGCAACAGGACAGCTTCAAGTCTCACGGGGCGCCGCTGGGTGCGCAGGGTGTCAAGAGTACCAAGGAGGCGCTGGGCTGGCCGCTCGATCCACCGTTTCTGATCCCGGCGACGGCCCTCGTACATTTTCGACAGGCACTTGCACGCGGCGCGCAGGCGGAGGCCAATTGGGATACGCGTTGGAAATCCTACGCCCAGGCCTTCCCGGAGCTTGCTGCCGAGCTGCAAGGCCGACTGAACGGTGACCTGCCTGCGGACTGGGATGCTGATATCCCGGTCTTCGCCGCCGATCCCGAGGGCATGGCCACACGGGTCGCTGGTGGGCAGGTGTTGAACACAATCGCGAATCGACTGCCTGCGTTGTTCGGCGGTTCTGCCGACCTGGACCCGTCGACGCACACAGCG
Organism: Granulosicoccus antarcticus IMCC3135; assembly: GCF_002215215.1. NCBI lineage: Bacteria > Pseudomonadati > Pseudomonadota > Gammaproteobacteria > Chromatiales > Granulosicoccaceae > Granulosicoccus > Granulosicoccus antarcticus. The sequence goes on from NZ_CP018632.1 coordinate 2,431,041, forward strand.
TTGCAGGGGCAGGGCACCTTCAACTCGCCGCTGCGCATTGGTGAAGACGCACAAGGCAGCGATGTGGGTGGCTGGAGTCGGGCTGGGCGCAACCTGCACTTCGGCGTGCGAGAGCATGCGATGGGCGCCATCGTAAACGGTCTGACGGTACACGGTGGTTATCTTGTGTTCGGATCGAGGTTTTTAATTTTTCCCGACTATATGCGCCCCGCCATACGTCTGGCTGCTCTCATGGGTTTGCATGTGGTGTATGTGTTCACGCACGACAGTATCGCGGTGGGTGAGGACGGCCCGACGCATCCCAGGCGGTCCAGACAATGCTGGCAGAAACGCAAAGTAACTGCCATCTGGCTTGCCAGGGTGTATATCAGATTGGGCGGCTTGTTGATGCCGGTGAACCGTTCGAGAATGAAGCCGACATGCTGAAGTCTTTTCTTGCACGTTGCGGGTCGAAAATGCTGATTGACTGCTGTCAGGTGGAGGGCGGTCTCGGCATCAGTGAATCCTTACCCAAGGGGGTTCAGGGATCCTTGCCGCTTGCTCGCATGTTCAGGGATATTGTCGGTACGACTTTGCTGGACTCACCGAATGACTTCCCGGAAGAGTTTATTGCAACGAACATTTGATTGAAGAAAAACGTTTTTCTGCGATATCCAAATATGTCAACTATTCGTAGTGTCTGCTGAATTCTGCGGATATCCACAATATGAATGATATTAACCAATCACCATAATAAGTGGGTCAGTGATTCAGCTGACGCGAAGTTATTTTTGAGAACCGGAAAATGGATCTGAAAGGAAAAGTCATTGTGGTAACTGGAGCAGGCCGTGGGCTTGGTCTGAGTATGTCGCAGGCGTTCGCTGCCAAAGGTGCGAAACTGGCACTTGTTGATCTTGACGAAGCAGCTCTTGCTGATGCGGCAAAGCTGTGCCAGCAAGCGGGTGGCGAAGCCCGTTGTTATCGAGCCAACGTAGCTGATGAATCCGAAGTAGTACAGCTGTATACGGACGTGGTGAATGACTTCGGCAGGCTCGATGGTACCGTCAATAATGCTGGCATCACCCGCGATGGGTTATTGGTGAAGGTGAAGGATGGCAAGGTCGTCAAGAAAATGGAATTGAAAGAATGGCAATCAGTTATCGATGTTGATTTGACGGGTGTTTTTCTATGTGCTCGCGAAGCCGCGGTGAAGATGATCGAACTCGGCAAGCCCGGCCTCATTATCAATATCAGTAGTATCTCTCGAGCGGGAAATATAGGCCAGACGAATTATTCTGCGGCGAAAGCCGGAGTCGCAGCCATGACCGTAACCTGGGCAAAAGAGCTTGCTCGCTATAACATCCGTGTTGTGGCGATTGCCCCGGGTTTTGCCAACACGCCGATGGTGGCAGGCATGAAATCTGAAATTCTGGAGAAGGTTAAAAGCGGTATTCCGTTGAGACGCCTCGCAGAAGCTGATGAGATCGCCCTCACATCCGTGTTCCTGTTTGAGAACGACTATTGTACAGGTCGCGTTATTGAAGTTGATGGTGGCCTGCGCCTGTAAGCGGGTTTTATGTGTATGCACTTGCATTGTGCTAGGTGGTGCAGTCGGCTTTTACGATTACCACTAATTCAAAAATATAATTCTACAATCGGAGTATTAATAAAATGAGTGATTTAATTGCGATCGTCCTTGAATCCAAGGACAAGGCACGAGAGGCACGCGCGGCGTTCGTTGCCATGCAGCGCGAACACTTGGTCGAAACAGAGGACAGTGTGGTGGTTTATCGAGATGCGAAGGGCCATATCAAACTCGATCAATCAGTCAATCTGACAAGGACGGGTGCGGCATCCGGAGGGTTTTGGGGTTTGTTTATCGGTATTATTTTCACCATACCGTTCGGAGGCTTTCTAGTACCGTTGCTTGCCAGTGTTTTCGGAGCCAGCATGGGGGCGCTTTCTGGGAAATTGTCAGACTACGGTATTGAGGATGAAATGATGGTTGAGCTCAGTAGCGGCTTGGATGACAACAAGGCGGTGCTCTTCGTATTGCTCAGAAAAGCAACAATGGACAAGGTGTTGGAGCATCTTCAGCCTTTTAACGGAAAAGTATTGAAGACCTCTTTGACACATGAGCTGGAAGACAAGCTGCAGCAGGTTCTGGATAAATCACACGCGGCTACGGCGACGGCTGAAGCTTGATACGACCTTGATATGTACACAACAATGTATTTCTATGCCTGAGGGTAAAAATCATGAGTACAATTATCGGTATCGATCTGGGTACAACCAATTCCTGTGTCGCCGTTATGGAGGGCAAGACGCCTCGGGTCATTGAAAACAGTGAGGGTGCCAGAACAACGCCTTCCGTAGTGGCCTTTAGCGCTAGTGGGGAGACCCTGATTGGTCAATCTGCCAGGAGACAGGCAGTTAGTAATCCAAAAGATACATTGTTCGCCATCAAGCGGTTGATCGGACGACGCTTTGATGATGAGGTGGTACAGAAGGACATCGAGTTGGTGCCTTTCAAAATAATCAAGAATACGAACGGTGATGCGTGGATTGAAGCGGCTGGGAAAAAATTGTCACCTGCTGAAATATCAAGTCGAATTCTTGCGAAAATGAAGCAGACGGCTGAAGACTATCTGGGCAAGCCGGTTACGGAGGCCGTGATTACGGTGCCAGCCTACTTCAACGACTCGCAGCGTCAGGCGACCAAGGATGCTGGTCGTATTGCTGGTTTGGAAGTCAAACGCATTATCAATGAGCCAACAGCCGCTGCACTCGCCTATGGCCTGGACAAGAAACGGGGTGATCAGAAGATTGCCGTATTCGATCTGGGTGGAGGTACGTTTGATATTTCCATCATTGAAATTGCACAAGTGGATGGTGAGCAGCAATTTGAAGTATTGGCGACTAATGGTGATACGTTTTTGGGTGGTGAGGATTTTGATCGAAAGATCATTGCCTATCTCAGTGAGGAGTTCAGGAAAGAGTCCGGTATTGACCTGACAGGTGATCCACTGGCGTTGCAACGATTAAAGGAATCTGCAGAGAAAGCCAAGGTGGAGCTGAGTTCCAATCAACAGACTGATATCAATCTTCCCTATATCACGGCAGATGCGGGCGGTCCCAAACACCTGAACATGAAGCTGACTCGCGCCAAACTTGAATCGCTGGTTGAGGAGTTGGTTGGCAGAACCGTCAAACCGTGCGAGGATGCATTGAAGGATTCTGGACTGGCACAATCGGATATCGATGAAGTTATCCTGGTGGGTGGGCAATCACGTATGCCGCTGGTTCAGAAAATGGTCAAGGAGATATTCGGTAAGGATCCTCGCAAGGATGTTAACCCGGACGAGGCCGTGGCCGTAGGTGCCGCCTTGCAGGGCGCTGTGTTAGCAGGTGATGTCAGTGGTGTCTTATTGCTTGATGTCGCACCACTATCATTGGGCGTCGAGACAATGGGAGGAGTTACGACAAGGCTGATCGAAAGGAACACGACTATACCCACCAAGGCAACGGAGATATTCTCGACCGCTAAAGACGATCAATCTGCGGTTACGGTACATATATTACAGGGCGAGCGTGAACGGTCCGTTGACAACAAGTCACTCGGCCAGTTCAACCTTGAAGACATTCCCCCTGCACCACAAGGAACACCACAAATTGAAGTTACTTTTGATATTGATGCCAACGGTATCTTGAATGTATCTGCAACAGATAAAGCCAGCGGCAAAGCTCAGTCGATTATCGTCAAGGCATCTTCAGGGTTGTCAGAAGCTGATATTCAACGCATGGTTCGAGACGCAGAAGAAAATGCGACGGAAGATCTGAAGTTTCGTGAGCTGGTCGGTGCGCGTAATCGCGCAGATGCGCAGGTACATGCTGCGCGTACCTTTGTGGAAGAGCAAGGTGCGAGCCTCCCGCAAAATTCGATGACGGAAGTTGAGGCGTTGATAGAATCAGCGGAGCATGCTGTCAAAGCTGATGGCAAGGGGGTTATTGAATCTGCAACCTCCAAGCTTGAAGCACTGATATCAAAGCTACTTCAGCAAGCGACGGAAAAACAAGACCAGAAAGCTTCTTCGGATAATGAAAATTCACCGGAAAGCGATGTGGTTGATGCTGAGTTCAAGGATGTCACCAACGACGAGCCTGAATCAGCTCACTAACGGATCATGAGTTGATTCAACACCAACTCTGGTGCGATGAGTAAGAGTGATGTTGAAAAGCTACCTCGTATGATTACGAGGTAGTGGTACGCGTCAGTAAATTACACAGTAAGCCATCAGGTCTCGACCAATTTGATGCCGTAGTAGTTCAGGAAATTCACCTCGAAGTGCTGATCAATCAACACTGAGGCATCGTAGTCCGGGTTACCTTGAATTTTACGACGGTCGACGCCGACATTCACCTGGCGATCGCTCCAATCGATATTCTCTATTGACCGTGGTGATACCAACACCTTCTTGCCTGGCCACCAGTTATTCGTATCGACGACAAGGTAACGAATGTTCCAATCCGTATCGTTGATGAGAAAGTCTTCGACGTGGCCGATCTGGCCATCACTGGCATGGATGTGATAACCGGTGATCGCATCCATGCTACGCAGGTGTACGTCGTCGTGGTCCCGCCGGGCATCGATGATTTCCTCCTCGGCTCGCCAGCCAGATGAACAAGGCAATGCACCACCCATGCCCCCCAGGTAGCTGTAACTACCCAGGTTGCCGATATCGCCCATACAACCGTAGCCGCTGTTCCAGTAAGGGTTGTAGCCGTAGTGATTGTATATCCCGAACTCCATCTGCCTCGAGACTGATCGCTCGGTGTCTACATCCGGGCTGTCCTTGATCTGCTGCATGGTCAGATTGATCGAGCATTGCTTTTGCTCTGAATCGAGATGCACCAATGCTGATGAAGGCAGAAGCTCATCTATCCATTCCTCAATCCGGCTGGCACTGGTGATGTCGCGGTGCTCGTTGCAAAGGTCGTGAACCTCGCGCAAGCTTGTCGCAAGCTTCTTGTTGTCGTCGCGTAACTCGGCCAGCATGCCGTTGGGCTCTACGTACTCCGTATCGTTGTCGAGCACGCGTTGGGTGCGATGTGTCCGATCGAGCGGAGTGTCCGCCCGCCCACTTTGCGAATATGCTAGGCAATCGGATCGCTCATGGCGAAGAGTTGCTCGGCCTGTTCATTGAGCAACAGGTGATAGTCGCAAAAGTGCGAGCCGCTCATGTGCCAGTGGAAGTTCTTGGTCTTCAGATACAAGGCGAATACATCAGCCAAAACTACGTTCATGGCCCCGGATAAGTCCCTTGTGGCGTCTGTCGTTAAATCGGTAGGGGTTGCGAGTGGCATGTTACGCCTTCGCTTGAGTTCCTTAATTTTAGGGTGTAGGCATTTTCATCGTTTTCTCCATGAATTCTGACAGCATGCCCCGAAGACGTCTTTGTGTGGGGCACAGACATTCGCCGTGTGCGAGTACAAGGATGATGCTCTTTTGATAGCCCCGCGTATGTGCGCTGGCAAACAATGAACCTCAAGAGGATCGAGTTCGCGAACCAGTCTGCGGGCAAGGACGCTGCCAGCTGTTTTCTGCCGACGCATCAGAAAGATCGACCTGCGTTCAGCATTCTTGGAAGTATCATACGGCGGGAAAATTGCCCCGATCTTCAGAAACAGAGTGATTGCTGCCGTTATCAGGGACAACACGATCACTCCCATGGCAATCAGGATGACCAGATCGCGTTCCACAAATACCTGCCCAGCCGACAAGGCAATGGGCAGGGTTAGAATGCCTGCGAATGCGACGGTACCGCATTGTCCGACATTTTGTTCTGACTCTTTAGATGTCCATGCCCGCGCGTATGTGTGCTGGCGCACAGACGAGCAGACAGTGAGCGGGTTTCAATGCTGGGGTTTGAGCCGGCTGCTGAATACAACCTGATCGATATCAGTCCCAGCACGTTCTTGTTCACAAACGTTCAGCTATATTCATGGAAGACGAACACATCATCAAGAAGACGGCATTGGCTCGGAAACTGGGGGCCTTTGTTGACTTGTCAGGAGCGGAACTTTCGGTGCTCGAAGGCCTGCATAAGCAACGTCGTACTTTTGTCGCAGGTTGCGATCTGGTGCGTCAGGGGCAATCGGGTCAGTCTGCCTATATTCTTCTTTCAGGATGGGCCTGCGCCTATAAAACCCTGGTGAGTGGTCAGCGACAAATCGTCAATTTCCAGATTCCGGGTGATTTTCTGGGGTTGCGCAGCGTCCTGTTGAAACTGTCAGATCATAGTGTCGAGCCGGTCTCAGACATCGAGGTGACAGAAGTTCTGTTGACTGATCTGCTAACGGCATTCACGCAGACACCTCGGTTGGCCACCGCGATCTTCTGGGCCGTATCGCGTGACGAGGCAATGATTGTGGAGCATCTGGTTGATATCGGTCGCCGTAACGCGGCCGAACGCATGGCGCATTTTCTGCTGGAACTCGGCGCCAGACTCTCCCTCGTCGGCATGGGCAGCAAGGAGGGTTATGCCTGCCCGCTGTCGCAGTACATGTTGGCTGACGCTCTCGGTCTGAGTTCAATACACATCAATCGAGTGCTGCGACAGTTGCGCGAAGCCGGCATGGTCACGTTCCGCAACGGTTTCGTCGCATTCCAGGACTATGACCAGCTGGTTGAGTTTGCCGAGTTCGATCCGGTCTATCTGGATCAGACCAGACCATTACTACCCTTGCAAGCAGCAGGCAAAGTACACCGTACTCACGGCCTGGCTAGCCGGCCCAGTATTTGGCGTGCCCATAGTAATTGAGAAGTCGGTCTTCAGCTTCGCGGCTCATTTTGGCCTGTGATTTGTAGGCAGGAGCGTCCTTGATGGCCTGGCGTGTCATCGAGACCGCAGTCGTCTTGTCAAACCAGTTCACGGCTCCAAACCACTGTGGCGCGATCAGAACCTGGTGTCCGAGCCACCAGTTGCTTGTGTCGACAATGAGGTAGCGCACGGCCCACGTTTGCTCGTCGATCAGCATCCCCGCGACGTGACCGATATCGCCATCGCTTGCGTGGATGTGATAGCCGATGAGGGCGTTGCAGCTGCGCAGGTGTGGATCATCGTGCTCATGCTGGTCTGATTCGGCTTGTTCTATTTCGTGCTGTTTTTTGGCAATTTCTGTGGGTGATCTATGGAATCCAGCGTAACTTGGCATCATCAGGCCAGGATCCATCCCGCCGCCCCAATATCCGTCACCGCTCCAGTAGTAGGGGTAGGCGTAGTAGGCCGAGAAGGTAATCTCGTGCTGTCTGGATACAGGCTTTTCCGTATCAATGTCTGGACTCTTGCTGAGCTGATCCCGGGTAAGCGAAACTGGCAGCAGCCTTTGCTCCCGATTCGGTGTGCCAGCAGCGATCGGTGAAACCAAGACTCTTCGACCCGACAGCCAGCCACCGGTATCGACGACCAGATAGCGTATCACCCACTGTTCGTCGTCGAGGTAGAAATCCTTGACATGACCTATGTCGCCGTCGTTGGCGCCGACGGAATACCCTTCCATTTCCTTTGCGCTGATCAACATGTTTCGATCCTCTTGCTTTTGATGAAAAGACTTTGAGCCGATGATGCCGATCCGTCTGTCTGCTAGCGCACATGCAAAGCGCGCGTAAGCGGGTTCCTGTTCGAAAATGACGTTACTGATACGCCATCTACGAAAGTAGCTAACTTCGGTCAGTGCGTGCCAGGTGGTCTGGATACAGACTCAATGGCGTTCAACATGATCATTTACTGTATCGCCGCGTGTGTGGCGCGACGATAAAACAAATCAGGTAAGCAATCATGACAATGAGCAATCGACTGGCATACATACAAGCGATATATCCTGCATCATTGCAGGTGCGACAAGGACCACGAGGCTATCGATCTGGAAGGCAAGAGGCCTTGCTTGCTAGCACGGGGTTTTGCAATGTCACAGAAAAAATCACTCCATTGGGGTGTTTTACTCGGCATCTACTGTCTGATTGCGTTGGCGCCACTGGCGATGAGTATCGCAGTTGGCATCCCGCCGCCCTTGTCTGGTCTTGAGGAGGCGTTGCACTATCCACCGCGAGCCTGGTACGAAAACCTGGCCAGCGGGCTCGCCCTGGTTGCCTTGCCGATGCTGTTGATGGAGTTCGCGACATCTGGCCGCGTTCAGTTTTTGACTGGGCGTGTCTCCTACCAACGGGTAATCAGGTTACATCGAATCACCGGCATCGTTCTTGGTGTATTCGCACTTGTACATCCATTCATCTACTACATCCCCAGAAGCGTCAAGCCGGTCTATCGGCCAGAGGATCTTTCCCATCTGGCCCTTGAAGGCTCGTCAGGATTGACAGGATATCTGGCGTGGGGCCTGCTCGTCATTCTGATCGCATTCGCACTGGGTCGACGCTCTATCAACTACAGATACGAAACGTGGCGAATCACCCACGTTGTGTTGTCCGTGGCTGTTAGTGGCTTGGTGTTGCACCACGCACTCGTTGGTGGCTTTTATAGCCAGTCGAGAGATCTCTCGATCGTTTGGCTTGTTCTGACGTGCCTGGCAGGCCTGTTGCTGGTCTATGTGTTTCTATGGCTTCCCTTGAAAATGTCACAGCGACCGTTTCGTCTGATGGATAGAAGCGAGCAGGGGAGGGGGAGGTGGCTATTGACTTTCGAACCCGAAGGCTTCGATCCGAAGCCGTTTCAAAAAGGTCAGATGGTCTGGATAAGCTTCAACTCGCCCTTCAGTGTTCTGGAACACCCGTTTACGATTGATTCCGATCCGGGTCAGGGCCCGGGTATCCAGTTCTCGATCCTGGAGACGGGCGACTGGACAAAGCACATCGGTGATCTTCCGCTTGGCTCACACGTGTACTTGAACGGTCCCTGCGGCTGACGAATTCAGGTTGGCCAAGTACCAAGAGCGCTATCTATCTCGGTTTATTCTCAATTACCCACCCATCAACCCCACGGAGGGAAATATCTTGACTATCGCGTATAACTTGCTGGAGAAACAATTACATCCGTTAGACAACCAGCTGCTGGCCTCTCTGCCGCCTGAAGAATGGGCTCGCTGGCAGCCTCTGCTGGAGTGGTCTGACATGCCGCTGGGTCGGGTCCTCTATGAATCCTCGAATCCTCAAAGTCACGTCTATTTTCCAACCACAGCGATCGTCTCCTTGCTGTATGTCATGGAAAATGGATCGTCGGCTGAAATTGCTGTTGTCGGTAATGAAGGTGTGGTCGGTATCTCATTGTTCATGGGTGGCGAAACGACACCGAGCCGCGCTGTGGTGCAAAGCGGCGGTCAGGGCTATCGCCTGAAGGGGCAGGCGATCAAGGACGAGTTCGGTCGCTCCGGGCCGGTCATGCACTTGATGCTGCGCTATACGCAGGCGCTGATCACGCAGATGGCACAGACCGCCGTGTGCAACCGTCATCATTCGCTCGACCAGCAATTGTGTCGCTGGCTGTTACTCAGCATTGATCGTTTGCGTGGCAACGAGCTCGTCATGACCCAGGAGCTGATCGCCAATATGTTGGGGGTGCGGCGCGAAGGGGTGACGCAAGCGGCGCTCAAACTCCAGAGTGCAGGGCTCATCCGCTATTCTCGTGGACACATCACGGTGCTTGATCGTGAGGGGCTGGAAAAGCGAACTTGCGAATGCTACAGCGTGGTGAAAAAGGAGTACGAGAGACTTCTTCCGGGACGGGTTGCGACCTGAGTGTTCCACCCAACTCCAAGGATTTGAGCATCATCTCGTCGGCCGGATCGTTGGCTATATCGCTTGTCACGATGAGGCAATCGGGCTGCGGCGTCGATTGTGCTGGCCGTGTTGTCGACCAGCAGTGGCGAGGTAGCGCTCGAGCGTTCCCGTTTTAAGAGTTTCACGGCTGATGTTGTTGACCCAAAAGCACTGACTGAGTTCTGGTATTGGTGTTCATGGCATCTCCGGAGTCGTGCACGCCTCGTTGGCGGCTTGCTTGATAAGGGGCAGGAGATCGAGATCGGCGAGTTCGCTGATGCTCTCGATTGTGACGTCGGCTGCCGGTTGACCGGTGACCACTGCCGGATCCAGCGCGTAATGGTCCTGGCGCACGAATATGGTAATGAGCTGCTCCTGCCAGATCACTTTCATGGCCGTCAGAATACACAACTTGTCGTCGACTATTACGTAGTGGCGAGCAGGGTAGTCGCGTTTAATGGCGTGCAGCATCTGCTCCTTGTGCACACAGACGAGCGCACGACCCTCCACAGCTTGCCATAGACCCGAACGCTGTAGTTTGCGCGGCTGGAGCACGACGTCGCCATTGGTCAGGAGCACCGTTTGGCCAACGCGGCCCAGGTGTTTGATGACCTCCAGCGCACGCGAATACAGTCGATCGGCGAACGGGTAGTCGATGAGGAACGAGGACACCATTAGTAGTCGTTGCTCATCGACGCTCATCGTTTTTCCTCCGCGGGCTTCTCGAGATGGCCGCCAAAGGCATCGAGCTGCGGGTCCTTCAATAGCGCACCAGCCGTAAGATCGAGCAGGCACGAGTCGATGAGGCTGCCACGGCGCCAGACCTCGGCTACTTCGGGCAGATCCATCTTGTATTGGTAGAGCTCGGGAGCACGCAGCGGTGTGGTCTCAGCATCGCTGGTTTGTAGTTGCTGGCCGATCATTCCCAGTTGCATCAGTTTCTCCTTTGCATAGTGGGTTGATCAACGGCGATAATAATGCGCTCGACACGCGGCACAGTCCGTACGCTGGCGAACAGACTGTGGCGAGTGAGTGGGTTCCAATGGTCGTGCCTGATCCGGTCCCTGTAAACGGGAAATCAACCTGCGAGGGAGCGTAGCACCAGGACAGGCAACAACGCCGCGATCGCCTGCAAGGCTGCCGTCAAAGCCTTTATCAATAGGTCAAAGCCAAACTTATGAACAACTTCGATCGAGATGTCGACATGCTTTCCGACAACACCCAAGCAAAGCCGAGGTTGTCTGGGCCTGCCGAACCTGACGCCTCCGATGATTCGCTGAAGCGGTGTTGCGACACGCTCGCGATGACCGGTCATGAGCTTCGCAATCCGATTGCAGCCATGCATGGCGCGTTGAGTCTGATACGTGACATTAACTTCGAGGCACCTGCCTGCGAGATCCTGCCCCTCATGTCCCTGGCTTTGCAGATCATGGAGCGCCAACTTGAAATACAGACCAGACTGGCATCCGATCTACAGGATCTGGCAGGCATGGAAAGGGTCGAGCTCGACGTGCGTTGCGAGTCGCTCGACCTATTTGATCTGATCTCGCACACAGTGAATGACCTGCGTCCACAAGCTGAAGAGCTGGGCCTACGGCTGAATCTGTCACTTGCTGAATCACCGGTAGGATTGAAAGGTGACCCTGTGCGATTAACTCAACTGATCGGTAACCTGCTGGGCAACAGTTTCAAGTTTACACCGCGTGGCGGAAGCATCAGAGTCGTGATGCAAAGGGAGGCATCGACTGTCATGATCTGCGTGGTCGACACTGGTATCGGCATTGATCCATTACTTCTGCCTGGCGCTTTCGAACTGTACAGCCAATGCAGGAAGGCCTCGAGTAGCAGTCATGAGGGGCTGGGGTTGGGGCTCTATCTCTCGAAACGCATTGTGACCTTGCACGGAGGCACCATCACGATCGAGAGTGCGGGTCTTGATCTGGGCACGGTGGTGTCAGTATGTCTGCCGATTCTCGATGAACACGACCTCGTGCCCTTGCCCTCTTCAGTTCTGGCCTCCTCGAAAGTGCCAACTTGGTCGAAATCGATGATCGATGTTCCAGATCAGGGCGCATCGGGCAGAGCGCGAGTTCGCAGGCGGCAATTCCAGTCCTTTCGTATCATGGTGGTGGAGGACAATACCGATCTCGCATCCACTATGGCGATGGTTCTGACTCGACGTGGACATAGCGTTCTAGTCTGTTGCTCCGGACATGAGGCCTTGCGCCGCGTCAATCACTTCCGCCCACAGGTCGTGCTGCTCGATATTGGCTTGCCCCGCATGAGCGGGCTTGAACTCGCCCGGCAGCTTCGTCGACTGCCGGCAACCGCCACTGCATTACACATCGCACTCAGCGGTCAAGGCTCGGCAGAGTCGCGGCAGCATTCGCTTGCCGCTGGTTTCGATCACTATCTCGTGAAGCCTTGCTGCCTTGGTGAGATCGATGCTTTGCTCGACGATTTTTGTCCAGCGGTGGATTGTGGAGTCTGAAGTTTGGATGATCAAACCGGAAATTCTAAATTGGTGTTAGATCACCAAACGTTGAGGGGAAAATTTCATGGAAAAGATAGAGCAAATCGAGATGGATGCGCATCGCGAACAGCTGACTTCGGACGTGAAGGCACTGGTTGAACGATATCGTTCGGTCTTTGGTTGGGATGTGCCGGAAATCGACCAGGCGCTGGCGGACCTGCTGATTCTCAAGGCTATTCGCGAGGCGGTGGATGGTGTCGAGAGCACTCTGATAAGCAGGGCAGAGCGATGTGTACGTAACTGACGTATGTCGTTTATGTCAGTACGACGATAAGTGATATGGATCTACGCTGTTTCGTGTAGGTTGATTCTGGCGTTTTTGGGCAGTAGTAGTAGGAATGCAGTGTTCGAAATGTATCGACGCATCACCAATGAAAACCCTTATAAGCTGCCGATGCGAAATTACCCGGCAGCGATGGAGATGGAATATGCATCGGTCATTTCACTTTCGATTGTTATTCATGTCGGGTAGGTACCTGGCAGGAGTATGTCTTTGTCAACTGTGCGGATGTCGGTGTGACCACAAAAGGCCATGGTGATATCGAACTCCTTGTGGATGATCTCCAGCGCTTTCGACACGCCTTCCTCACCCATGGCACCCATGGCACCCAGGCCGTAGACCATAGCGCGGCCGATCATGGTGCCGCGCGCGCCCAGCGCCCAGGCTTTCAGCACGTCTTGTCCGCTGCGGACGCCGCCGTCCATCCAGACCTCGATCTGGTCGCCCACAGCCGCCACGATGGCGGGCAGCGCTTCGATGCTGCTGGGTGCTCCATCGAGCTGGCGGCCACCGTGGTTGCTGACCACGATGGCGTGGGCACCACTGGCCACCGCGAGCTTCGCGTCTTCCACATCTATGATGCCCTTGAGAATGAATTTGCCACCCTACTGCTGCTTGACCCAGGCGACATCTTCCCAGTTCAGGTGCGGGTCGAACTGCTCGTTGGTCCACGATGCCAGTGAGCTCATGTCGCTGACGCCGTCCACGTGGCCCACCAGGTCGGGGGCCAGCCATGGGGATGAGACTATTATCGGTAATCTGCGACAACTCTATCGACTCGACAAAGTTGCTTCGGGTAGCCAAATAAGCAACCTCCTCGATCTGGTCAAACCGAGCGAGCTACGCAAGGCATTTCGTGCCCTCCATTCCAGCGCCCAACGTGACAAGGTGCTCGAAGATTTCGCGATTTTCGACAATCGGTATCTGTTGTCCATCGACGGCACCGGACTGCACACCTCGACCAAGATGAAATGTTCGCAGTGTGGTGTCACGAAGCACCGTAACGCAGAGATCGAGTACTACCAACAGTCGCTGGTGGCGGTGATCGTGGATTCTGAGAAAAAGAGCGTGTTGCCACTAGACTTCGAGCCCATCGTGAAGAGTGACGGCGATAAGAAGAATGACTGTGAGAGAAGCGCCGCCAAGCGCCTGCTGCTGGCCATTAACCAGCAGTATTGCAATCGCCCCTTTGTCGTTCTGGAAGATGCACTGGCTGCCAATGACCCGCATATTCAGACACTTATCGGCTACGGCATGGATTTCATCATTAATACCAAGCCCGTCGGTAACGCGCCGCTACCGAACGATGTGAAAAGTTTATTATGTCTCTTAACAGTAATTATAAGGATACCCCCCCCCTGCAGAATACTGATTTATGTTGGGCGTCGAGGTGTTCATCCCTTTCGTTGCTACGAGAAAGGCCCTGATGGTATGCATCCTTCTATCGATCAGATCGAAAACGATGGAGGCGCGGATTTCAATCATTTCATCTCTCACTTGCAAGCAGTCAATGTTGTATTTCTAGAATATTTCTTCGTCAATTTCGGTGTCTGTGATATTGAACGTAGTAAGGAAATGCAAGATCTTTTTTAAGAATGGTTGACTATTTACATGACCTTTGAAGTGGCCTGGTGAGATCAGGCAGCTAACCTTGATTAGTGCGCGCCGAACGGGTGTGATAAAAGCTGAACGTCATAGCCATTTCAGGCGATGCCATTTTCAGGATCGACAGCAAGACCCACAAGGCCAAGGCGGGCAGCGGAATTGTCGTGCCCGCGGGTACGCATCACAACGTGATCTGTACGGGTCATCACGCCCTGAAGCTATACACGATCTGCGGCCCCCCACATCATCGCGACCAGCTGATTCAGAAGACGGAGGTAGAGGCCGAAGCATCTGAAGAGGCGTTCGAGGGGCAGACCACTGAGCCAAGAGCCGAGGTGGTGCGGCTCTGGCACCTTGTGCTTGTGTTATTTTTGATGGAGATACGGTCGTCCCTATAAGGAGCAGGTTGAGCTTATTATTGCACGAGCTCTCAAGATTGCGCGACGCCTCTGTCGTCGTGCTGCGTTGCCTCGACCAGGAACCAGGTGCGCAGTTCCGCCTCATCAATCCACGGCTCAATCAGACTGGCACTAACGATGTCATGATGCTTGTTGCAGAGGTCGTGAACGTTGCGCAAAGTCGTTGTTAGCACCTTGTTGTCGTCACTCAACTCGGCCAGCATGGCAGAGGGTTTTACATACACGACATCGTCACCCAGCTGGGTGCGTGCTTTGTGGCTAATGGAGCATAGTGTTCGCCCACCGACGTTGCAGATACGCTCGGCAATCGGGTCGGTCATGAGGAAGAGTTGCTCGGCCTGTTCATCGAGCAGCTGTTGATAGTTGGCAGAATCCGGTCCAGTCATGTGCCAGTGGAAGTTCTTAGTAGTAAAATACAAGGCGAACACATCCGCTAGAACCGAATTCATGGCCCCGGAGATATCCCGAGTAGCATCATCAGTAAGATTGGCTGAACTCGTGAGTGGTTCGCCAAGCGTAACAGTGGTCATTGGGCTTCCTTATTAGACTGGATAGAGTAACTCGAGCATAGCCACTAGGCTGAACTGAGCTCTTGAAGACTTTCCTCTAAGGGGAAGCTACTATCCTGAGACGTGCCGTCTAGCTCGGTCTGTGCGTTGGCATACATAAACCGAATACAATGTCGCCCGGGACGCGCATCCAGACAAGGGCCTCATGACAGGGCTATGCATGAACTTGGCTGACCGGGCGAAGAGTATCCATACTTTATGAAAGAGCCTGAGCCGGAGTTGACACTCCGCTCAGGCAGGGGGACGTACTGATAACAGGCTGTTATCTCAAGACAAAATCATCGACAAATAGCCACCTATTAACGCCAGTACTGTCGTTAATGCATAACTGACGGGATAAGGTACGGCGGCGACAGAACTGCCAGACTCTTCCATGATGGCGTTCAGACCTGGAGTGCTGTTGCGGGCACCGGTGGAGGCACCGGCAGCAATAATGGAGTTGAGGCCAAAGAATTTGATCCCGACCCAGAAGGCGATGAACGGGGGTATGAGTGCTCCGGCAAGACCGATCAGCGCTAGCCAAAGGATCGTATCGCCACCAAGCGCGGTGATGACCTTAGGGCCCACGTTAGCCGACAGGACGGCAACAAAGGCGTTCAGTCCGAAATCCTGTAGAAAGCTGCGCGCCCCTTCATGGACGGGGCCGCCGAAGTCGGGATTGCGGCTACGAAAATAGCTGACGCCAACGCCTGCCATGATCACTCCAGCCGATGTTCCAAGCGCAAACGGGATGCCCGAGATCGTGACGGTGACGATACCGACCAGATATCCCACCAACATGGCGAGTGAAAGGTAGAGAACCTCGGACTTCATGGTTGGCAGAATGGCGTGACCACCCAGATGTTTTGCCGTTTTCTGGATCGCGGCATCCGGGCCTGTCAGACGTAGTACATCGCCAAACCGGACGTCACTTTTCGGACCAAGCGGCATTTCATTGCCGGCACGAAAAACGGCTTGTACGGTAACGCCTCCGGGTATGGTTTTGCCAAGTTTCGACAAACTTTGTCCGGAAAACTTGTGCGAACCGATATGCACATCGGCAACCTCTAGCGGAATATTTCGCGCCAGCGGATCGTCGGATTCCGGGCCAATCAACTCGCCTTCTTTTAGTATGAGCTGATGTACGTCCGCACGCACCGTGACAATGTCATTCATTTCTACAGTGGGGTCGCTGCTCAAGTCCAGAACTTCGCCGTTGCGGACCAGACGCAGAACAGGGGCTTCGGGGAAATTCTCAGACAGCTGCGATACAGTGCGTCCTATGAAACTTTCGTGCGTGACGGTAAAGGCGCGTAGATCGAAAGGTGAGAAGCCCAAAGTCAATGCGTCAGGAGCGCCAGGCACGGGATGTGTCGCACCACCGCTGAAATCTGATTCTGCCAGTTTCGCATCAGCGACGGCATCACGGCCGAAGATACGCGGAAGATAGCGGATCAACAGAATGATCCCGACAGTGGACAGCACATAGCTTATTGCATAGGCGGCCGCCATGTTGGCACCGACCTCTTCGATAGTCATACCCGCTGGTGGTGTATAGGCCCCACTGGTCAGCGCGCCCTGACCCACGCCCAGGATCGCTGTGATGGTATAGCTACCCGAAATAAGCCCAGTGGCATAGCCTGGCGCCAGTCCTGCGAGGGCGGCGCCGAAGTAGCAGATGACCCAGTTCAGAACCCAGACAATCAGTCCGATGCCGACAAATGCCAGTCCGCCCTGACGCAAGCCTGAAAAGAACTGCGGCCCCACCTTCAGCCCGAGGGCATACATGAAGAGCAGTAGCATGAAGGAGGACAGAATGCTGGGTACCGCGTAGGTGATGCCAAACGAGGCTTCAGCGAACATCGAGAGTACGATGCCGACCAGCAGTGTGCCTGCCGTAGAACCCAGAGAGATGGTCTTGAAGCTGAACTTGCCGATCAAGGTGCCCAGTGTCAGTGCAAGCAGAACGAAGGCAATCGGCTGGTTACCCAGAAGCTGGAAAAAACCATGCAATCCCGCTTCCGTCACGGGCTCGAGTTTTTCAAATATCTGGCCAATCATTCGCAACCTCCAGCGGGCGAGGTCGCCCTTGGGATTGCGGCGTCACAGATGAGCGAATCATCCATGGTGGAAGCCGGGTTTTGCGCTGGAGTTCGGGACAGGGTTTTTCAGCAGATGTTCGATGGCCCGCTTGATATCGACGAGAAGCATTTTAGCCAGATCGCGACTGACTCCATGACGGATCAGAATGCGTTGGACCACGATTTCCTCGCGGTTCGAGGGCAAGGGGTAGGAGGCGATCTGCCAACCCTTCATCCGTACTCGTTCTGACAGGTCATAGAGCGTGAAACCATGATCGGCCTTGGTCAGCTTGTAAGCCACTGCAGGCAGACCGCCATGGCCGTCATAGACCATGTCGAGCTGTTCGAGTTTGGCAAGTTCAGCACCTAGCCATTGAGCGGTGTCTGAGCAGGCCTGTTGAACTGCCGTATAGCCTTCACGTCCCAGACGCAGAAAATTATAGTATTGCGCGATAATCTCGCCACCGGGTCGCGAGAAGTTCAACGCAAAGGTCGGCATGTTGCCACCGAGGTAGTCGACGTAGAAAATCAACTCCTCAGGCAGATCCTGCTTTGATGCCCAGATAATCCAGCCCACACCCAGAGGTGCCAGTCCGTATTTATGACCTGAAGCATTGATGGAGCGGACCCGTTCCAGCTGGAAGTCCCAGACGATGTCGCGTTGGATGAAAGGTGCGATGAAACCACCTGAAGCAGCGTCGATATGCATAGGAATATCAAGCCCCAGGTCACGCTCGATCTCATCCAGTTCACGTGCTAATGCTTCGACAGGTTCGTAGATTCCGGTGAATGTGACGCCCAGTGTTGCCACCACACCGATCGTGTTCTCGTCGCAGTACTTGCGCAAGTCTTCGGGTTTCAAGCCTAGAGCATCGCCTTCTAGTGGTACTTCACGGATTTCAACATCGAAGTAGCGGGCGAATTTTTTCCAGCAAATTTGTACGGGACCGGTGACGATGTTCGGCTTGCTTGTATCCTTGCCCTCAGCTTCACGCCGTTTGCGCCATTGCCACTTGAAGGCGAGGCCTCCGAGCATGGCAGCTTCGCTTGATCCTGTCGTTGAGCAACCGATTGTCTCCCAGGATTTTTCGGCGTGCCAAAGATCAGCCAGAATGTGTACGCAGCGATTTTCCAACTCTGCGGTCTGCGGATACTCATCCTTGTCGATCATGTTCTTGTCGACGGCATCCTCCATCAACTGCTTGACTTCATCTTCGACCCAAGTGGTACAAAAGGTTGCAAGGTTCTGACGAGCATTCCCATCCAGCAGGAGCTCATCGCGAATAAGGGAATAGGCGGCATGCGGCGCTGTACGGCCTTTGGGCAGTCGATACTTGGGAAGGCCTTCTTGCGAGGCCTCGGTGGCATAAATGTCCTGCAGGCTGGATTCGTCGGTTAAATCGACGTGATGGATAGGCATGTCATGGTCTCAATGTATGGGTGATTTGTTTGAAGTCAGTCGGTGTTTTCAATGCGACTACCGGCAACGCCTGTCAGAATGCGCATGGCATCATCAAGGCGTCCGATGCCGGTAAATCCGCCGGTTTGCGCAAATCTGCAAGCGGCTTCTACCTTCGGTTTCATGGATCCTGCTGGCAAGTTCAGAGCTTGTGCTGTCTCAACGTTCAAGCTTGGGATAGGCGCAGAATCTTTAGTGCCAAATCCCTGGTAGATTGCGTCAACATCGGTGAGCAACAGCAAAGCGTGTGCACCGAGCTTTTCTGCCAGCAAAGCACTGGCTGCATCCTTGTCGATCACCGCTTCAACACCATACAGGCTGCCATTCTCACGACGCACAACCGGAATGCCACCACCACCCGCACAAACGATGATTACTCCTTGGTCGTGCAGGAGTTGCAATACGTGCAAATCCGGAATGTCTTTGGGTGCAGGAGAGGGCACAACGCGACGCCAGTGTTCACCGTCTTGCGCGATGCTCCACCCTGCGGCGTCAGCGAGCATCTGTGCTTTTTCATGGGTATAGATCGGACCGATGAATTTGGTTGGGTTCTGAAAAGCCGGATCGTTGATGTCGACAATAATCTGGGTTAATAGTGTTGCTACAGGTTGTTCCTGATCAAGCGCATTTTCAAGTTCTTGCTCAATCATATAGCCGATCATGCCCTCAGACTCTGCCCCGAGCACATCAAGAGGGTAGAGTTCATCCGGCTTGTATGCCGAACCCTGAAGTGCCAGCAATCCTATCTGCGGACCATTTCCGTGGGTGATTACCAGTTGGTGCCCGGCGCGCACGATGTCAGCCAGCGACTTAACCGCGGTGATGACGTTGCTGCGTTGCACGTCCGCCGTCAGCGGCTCGCCGCGCCGCAGCAGCGCGTTGCCACCAAGTGCTGCCACGACGAGCATCTAGGCTCCCAGAGTAGCGACGAGTACCGCCTTTATCGTATGCATGCGATTTTCTGCTTGATCAAAAACGATAGATGCTTCACTTTCAAAAACCTCATCGGTTACTTCCATGCAATCAATGCCAAACTTCTCCTTCATCTCTGCACCTACAGTGGTTTCGGTATTGTGAAAAGCGGGCAGGCAGTGCATGAACATGGTACGCGGATTACCGGTACTGGCCATCACTTCGGTGGTGACCTGATAGGGCGAAAGCAATTCAATTCGTTCGGCCCATTTCTCCTGAGCTTCGCCCATAGAGACCCACACATCGGTGTAGATGAAGTCCACATTTTCAACGGCCGTATCCACATCCTCGGTAATGGTGATCCGGGCCCCGGTTGTCTGGGCAATATCACGCGCCTCTTGCTGGATCTGTGCTGAGGGCCAGCAGGCCTTGGGGGCACACAGGCGTACATCCATACCCATCTTGGCACCGCCAATCAACAGACTGTCACCCATGTTATTGCCCGCATCGCCCAGGAAGGCGTAACGGACCTGGTGCAGCGGCTTTTCTGCATGCTCCATCATCGTCAGAAAGTCTGCGAGGATCTGGGTCGGATGGAATTCATTGGTCAAGCCGTTGTACACCGGCACACCTGAGAAGTCGGCGAGCTGTTGCACTATCGATTGACCAAAACCTCGATATTCGATCGCATCATAGATCCGGCCCAGAACACGTGCCGTATCCCTTACCGATTCCTTGTGACCGATATGACTGCCTGTCGGGCCAAGATAGGTTACGCGTGCGCCTTGGTCGTAGGCGGCAACCTCGAAGCCGACTCGTGTACGAGTCGAGTCCTTTTCGAAGATCAGGGCAATATCCTTGCCCTGTAGCTTCTGGACTTCCGTCCCTGCATACTTGGCCGTTTTCAGATCAGAGGCAAGCTTCAGAAGGAATTGTATTTCACGCGGCGTGTAGTCACGAAGCGTCAGAAAATGTCGGTTTTTAAGATTGAATGCCATGGGGGGTTGTGTTCTCGTTAGGGTTATCTGGGTTCGACTCAAACAGCGTCGCGAATAGTGGGGCAGCTCATGCAATGGCCGCCGCCGCGTCCACGCCCCAGCTCTGCCCCGGGTACGGCCAGCACCTCAATACCCGCAGCTTTGAGTGCCGCGTTAGTGTCGTCATTACGATCATAGCCAACCACCACACCTGGGCGTAGTGCCAGCACGTTGTTGCCATCGTTCCACTGTTCGCGTGCGCGCTCCTCTTCGGAGTTTCCGCCCGTGGATACGACTTGCAGTGTCTTGTACCCCAGCACTTCGGCAACAATGTCGAAGATGTGGCGTGAATCGCGTTGAAATTTCAGAGGCGCGCCTTTGTCTCCAGCACGGATGTCATAGCAGATCAACTCATCCGCTACTTCCTTGAAGGAGGTGACTACGTCGCCACCACATAAGGTAAATACCGTATCCAGGTGCATGGCTGCACGTGATTGGGGAATCTGGAAGGCGAGCACACGCTCAACTGCGCGTGATTCAAGTAGTGCCGTTGCCATCTGCCCAACACCCTGGGGTGATGAGCGTTCACCCATGCCCACCAGAACCGTGCCATTGCCGACAGGCATGATGTCGCCACCCTCCACAGTCGCCAGACCATGGTCGACGGTTGGGTCTCCCCAGTGAATCTTTGCCTTGTTGGCAAATTCAGGATGAAACTTGTAAATCGCGGTGTTCAACAATGTTTCTGGGCGACGGGCTGCCCAATGCATGGGGTTGACCGATACCCCGTCATAGATCCAGGCTGAGTTATCCCGGGTAAACAGTGCATTCGGAAGCGGTGGCAAGATAAACCCGTGATGACCCAGATACCCACCAAAAAGACCCGATGGCTTGAAAGGCAGATCATCAGCGGCCAGGCCGCCCAGTAGGCACTCAGCCAGTGTGTTCCCGGGTAGCTCATCCATCCAGCTGCGTAGCTCAGCGATCATTCCTACACCGATCTGATCTGCAACTATGCGCTGATCCAGCACCCAGGTACGAGCCTGTTTGTTGTTCAATGTCTCGGCCAGCAAGTCATTGACATCGAGTACCTCGACACCTTCATTCGTCATCAATTGCACAAAAACATCGTGATCCTTCTGCGCCTGCTTGACCCAGAAGACGTCATCAAACAGTAACGATTGACAGTTGCTGGGTGTCAGGCGGCGATGCGCCAAACCGGGGCGGCAGACTATTACCTGACGCAGAATTCCGGTCTCCGAATGTACTCCGAGCTTGTATTCACTCATGATTTTCATCCTGAAGTAGGGTTTAAAGAAAGGCGGCGAGGCTGATGACGACAGTAATGAATACCGTGAGAATCAACAGTAGCGGCCAGATAAAGACAAGCCAGCGATCGTAGGAGACGCGGCCAATCGCCAGGCCACCAACGACGACTGCAAATGTAGGGTTGATCAGATTGACCAGGCCGTTGGCGGATTGATAGGCGGTCACCACCAGATCTCGACCGACTCCTGCGAAGTCGGCAAGCGGTGCGAGGATAGGCATCGACAAAACCGCAAGACCTGATGAGGAGGGTACGAAAAAGCTCATGCCCACCTCGATCCAGAACATCAAGTTAATGAATGCCAGCTCAGGCAGCCCACCAAGAGACTGTTCTGCGCTATGCAGAATGGTGTCGGCAATCATGCCTTGTTCCATGATCACAACAATGCCCCGTGCAAGTCCGATGATCAGCGCAACACCCAACAGTTCCCGTGCACCATCAACAAAATTTGCGGTGATGTTTTTCTCTCCCATGCGGGAAACCAGACCAACAAGGATGGCCGAGCCTAGAAACAGGGCGCTCATGCGGGCCATGTACCAGCCTTGTGAGGAGACACCCCAGATCATCACGACGAAGGTCATCGCAAAAATCACGAGTACAATTTTCTGAGTGGTATTGAGCGTGGCGCCTTGTTGATCCTGTTCGTTGTCTTTCAAGAACAACTTACGGTGTGCCTCTGCCTGCTTGGCCACCACCGAGTTTGCAGGATCCTGCTTGACCCGTTTGGCGTAGCGCATGACATAGGCAGCGGATATGGCCAGGCCACCAAGCGCCATTATCGAGCGCAGTACAATTCCGTCGGTGAATGGGATGCCGGCAGAATTTGCGGCAATAACGGTGGCAAACGGATTGATGGTGGAGCCTAGTACGCCGACACCGGCACCAATCAGTATGATGGCTATGCCGGTGACAGCATCGTATCCGGCGGCAATCATTACTGGCACAAGAATGCCGTAGAAGGCGAGGGTCTCCTCGGCCATACCATAGGTTGTGCCACCAATTGCGAACAAGGACATCATGATCGGGATCATCCAGATCTCATGACCCTTGAGTCTGCGCATCGCACTACGGATACCGGTATCGATTGACCCGGTGGCATTGACAATGCCGAGAAAACCACCCAGAAACAAGACGAATAGCGCTACATCTATCGCACTGGCAGCATAGCTGTCAGGATCGTAGAAGCCTGCAACGGGTGCCAGCATGACATCAAAAAATCCCTGAGGATTGGACTCAACCGTCTTGTAGGTTCCGGCAACGGCTATTTCACGACCAACACTGTCGCTCATCGCACGGTCATAACTGCCAGCGGGAATGACCCAGCTCAAAGCAGCAACAAAAATGATCAGCAAAAAGAGGATGGTGTAGGCGGTCGGGAAACGTGATGCGAGTCCAGTATCAGCTTCAGGTTCGGTACTAATGGCATCAGGCTCTTTATCGCTGGACGAAGTGGTATTCATAAGATGCGCTTGTCTGGTTGGTCGAATGGCAAGACTTCTAATGGGTGAGGATGCTGCAGAAACTCGAAAGGCGGTATCGGGAGATGGACGTAGGTGTGGTTCGGGTACTACGTAGAGAGGTCAGGCACACACGTGCGTAACACATGAAAATCATGGATATAAAAATACAGTCATGACCCTGGTTTTCGCAGCTGGCTGCCAATCGTGGGAGACACCGTCGTATTTGGTGAATGTGTGTGGTAGCGAACAGACTGTATTGCGTTCAGCGTTCAGTCTGAAAATCAAGCAACAGCCCTAATGTCAACGCGGAGCACATTGGTGTTACTACCACGAGTGGCTTCGTTTCACTGGCTCGCCAAGTTTTGCGTTGAACCGATAAAACTTTTATCAGGAGAAAAATCGATGAACATCAGAAATACTGTCCTGACAGCCTGCCTGGTCGGATCCGGCTATTTCGCTCCGGCTTTGGCAGCCACTCCGGATGTGACCGGCCTTAGAGCGGATATCTACTCGACGAACTCAGCCGAGCTCTTCTGGGATCGGGTGCCGAACCAGGCACTGACGTATGAAATACTGCGCAACGATGGGCAGTTGAGCACCACCGATGGCACTAGTTTCTACGATTCCACTCGGTCGCCAGGGGTGACGAGCGACTATGCCGTAACGGCGATCGATTCAGACGGAGTACGTTCAACTACAGCGACCACGACGGTGGCGCCCTTTGACCAGGTCAGTTTGCAACCACTGCACCTGCGCGGGGATGTCTACTCCAGCACCACAGCGGAAATTTTATGGGTTCGCGTTCCAAATCGTGATCTCAGTTATGAGGTAGAAAGAGATGGCGTTGTCATGAGCGTCACCCACGGCAATAGTTACTACGATAGTGCGCGCACATCGGGTGCTCCCAACACCTACACAGTGACGACGATCGATGAGCTGGGAATCCGACATCTGCCGGCCACTTTGACGCTAGGCCTGTTTGGCACAGAATCAATCGATAGTCCTCCGGCAACCGGATTGAAGTCTTCGGTGTATTCAGCCACAGCGGCCGAGATTCATTGGGATCGTGTGCCCAATCGAGATCTACGCTATGAACTGCTGCGTGATGATGGTTTGTCGAACATCAGCAACGGCACCAGCTACTATGATAACAAGCGCTTTCCAGGCACCAGCAACACCTATATCATCACCACTATCGATGAAGAAGGTAACCGCTCCAGCGCTGTATCGATCGATGTGCCGGCTGGCTAGTTTCTGCACAATCGTGATGACGTGCTTTGTAGGGAACTCTAGATTGCCTCACTGACTTTTGGAGTCACGACAAAAGTACGTGTCACGACGGGTCCGTGTTCAGGCCCTGGAACGCCGCCCTTGGCTTCCAGGCTGACGGCCAGCTCTGCCGCATCCGACAACGGTCTGGGTAATACCAGACGTCGAACTTCACCGGTTGTATCAGGTAGCAGTCCTACTGATTGCACTCCTTGGGAGTCCTTGAGAACCATCCACATCTGATGGCTTTGCGTGTCGGCAATAGAGGGTTCTCCGACAACCGTGATCAGAAGTTCACCGTACTCATCATCTGCTTCCTGTCCGGTTTTGCGCAGGCTCACAGCCCATAGCGGTACACTCTGTTCATTCTGCAAAACAGCGACCGTGATGGGTACTGTACTCATATCCTGCTGCTGCATGGGTGATGGCTTGAATACAAGAATCGCTGCAAGACAAGCCATTGAAACGACAGAGAATACCGTTGCCATCTGCCAGTACCGAGCCCTTTGACGCAAGAGTTCGACGGTTTCCTGAATCAGCCCTGGCTTCTCCTGCCTGACTTGCTGGCTCACTCGCCTCTGGGCGCTTGGCTGACGGGGCTCGCTGACAGGTGCCCCAAGATTGATATCAGGAATATCAATGGCGGATAGATGCCCATCAAGTTGATCCTGAATTTTATTCCAGACTGTATTGGGTGGCGATACCGGATCAACAAGCTGTGTCAGCGGGTCAAGTCGCTGCTGCCACTCGCCCAGCAGGGATTGCCACTCCGAATCTTGTTTGTATAGCAGGTCCGCTTCCAGACGTTCTGATTCGCCGAGTGCACCTAGTGCATACAGAGCTGCCAACGAATCCTTGTGCTCATCAGTTGTGTTCAACGAAGCACTCCTTGAGACTCTTCAATCCACGCAATATCCAGCTTTTCACCGTGCCTAGTGGGCGATCCACCGAGGTGCTGATTTCCTCTTGCGTGTAGCCTTCGCAATAAATGGCGACAATACATTGTTGTACTTCAGGTCGAAGTCGTCCAAGGCACAGAGAAAGCAGTTCGGATTGTGCAAGTTGCTCGTGTATGGCCGGTAGCTCAGAGGTGAAGGTTTCCACGTCAAGAGAGGAGCGCTTCGAGAAGTCTCCCCCATGGCGCACCAGCTCCCGACGACGCATGTCAAGCGCCTGAAAGCGCGCCAGCGAATTAAGCCAGGCCATCGGAGTGCCTTTGTCTGGATTGTATGTTCCGGAATTTTTCCATACTTTGACGAATGTCTCCTGCAGCGCTTCTTCGGCGAGTGCCTTGTTATTCAGAATACGCAGCTGAAGGCCAAAAAGACGCGCGGAGACTTGTTTGTATAGCAAGGCAAGCGCCTGCCTGTCCCCTGAGGCGACGTCGGCAAGCCACAGGCCTACGCGCTCATCACTGAGCGTTGGGAGGTCGTTCTCGATTGCCGGAGAATTCATTGCAGATTATATGATCGAGGAAAATAACTTATATTGCATCTTTTGTGAAGCTAATTGGGCAAGCACAGCCGCTATCAGCCAAGACTGCCTTCGAATCATATCCCAGAATGAGACCGAGCCGAGTGACCGTGCATAACAGACAATCAATCTGCAAGGCAACGTGAATATTACGCAGTAAGCAGGGTGATTGTTGACAGTTTGTAAGCAAGTGTTCGCTTCATACTGGTGCAACTGCCACGTAATGGCCATTTGTCAGGAACAAATTGGAATGAAAGAATCAGCAACAGTGCAGTCGGGGACAGGCTCTGGAACAGGTAAACATGCATTGACTCTGTTACGGACGGCTGTGGTCACACTTTCACTCGCCTCGCTCGCCGCTTGTGGCGGTGGATCTTCGGATTCCTCACCTGCTGATGCAGGCGATGCTTCGGGTATTGATCCGACTTCACCACCACTGGATGACTCGCAGAATCTGCGAGCACTGAATGTCTCTTTTACAGTCCCGGACAGGCTGCAATTGATTGGATCTGCGCTGACAGCGACAGTTACCGCGGGTGGCAGTGAGCAGAGTATGCAGACAGTAGGTGCAGGCTTTGAGTCCACTCTGAATCTGCCTAAAGAACAGCAGCTTCAGGTGTACGTCGGGATACGTCGAGCCGAGGATGGCCTGCTGTTAGCAGCGGCGGACACCACTGCCTGGCTGGGTGATCAAAGTGCTGCGGTCAGCATGCCCGAACAACGTTTCAGTTACGAGTTCGATGACGATGGAGATGGAGTCGACAATATTGTAGAAATTGAACGTGGCACTTCGCCAACCACTATCAGTCTGGATTTCGATGCAGATGGTCTGCCGGATGATAGTGATCAAGACGATGACAATGATGGTATTGCCGATTCTGCCGATGCGTTTCCCTTCAATGGGCAAGAATTCGAAGACACCGATGGCGATGGCATCGGTAATAATTCGGACAACGACGATGATGGCGATGGCGTACTCGATGAGAACGACGCATTTCCAACTGATGCCACTGAAATCAGGGATAGTGATCTCGATGGCATAGGTGATTCTCGGGATACAGATGCTGATGGAAACGGCATTGAAGATGATCAGGAAGATTCAGATTACGACGGTGTACCTGATCCCATTGATTTGTTTCCAAACGACTACAGCGAATCGGCGGATGCTGATGGCGATGGTATCGGTGACAACGCAGATCAGGATGACAACAACGACGGTATTGAGGATTACAGAGAAGGATCACAGATCATCGTGCCTTATGTTGACAATGCCAGCATCAGTATTGATGGTATTTGGGACAGCGGCTATTCAAACAACACCTATTACGATGAGTGGGGCAAGGCCGCTGACAATGACAACTATGGCTATAGCCTCAGGTTTGGAAATCTGCTAGTCGATAATACGGACCGCTATAACTACAATAACTACAGCAGTAATTATTTCGAGATGATGCACGACGGTGAGTATCTGTATATCAAGATCACGATCGGCGGTGAAGAGCTCGAGAACTGGTTCAACGATTCTGCAGATATCTGGGAAGATGATTCGGTCGAGCTGTACTTCGACGTAGGTTACGACCAGTTGGACGCTTATGGTGACGATGATTTTCAGCGACTATTCCGCTTTCGGGACAGTGCCGATGATCCGACCATTGATGGCTTCTACTCAGCCAGCGGTATGGAGACGAGCTATGCGACCAGCTATCGGCATGAGAATAATGCAAGCTCGGTCTACCAGCATCTCTACGAGATAAAGGTAAAACTGTCATCAATCGGTCTTGAGCCCGGCGACACCTTCGGTTTTGAAGCCGGATCCAACGACGATGACGACGGTGGTATACGTGATACGAAGTGGGGCTGGTTTGCTCCGATCGGTACTGATGAAGCCTGGCAGCGTCCTAGTGTCTTCGGCAAGGCCAAGCTGCAGCCTAGTGATTGATAGGAGGTAGGAATTTGAGTTCAGGCGCAAGGATGCGCCTGTCTCGAATGCCATTCAGCCTGTTTTCAATACCCCAGTAAACGTGGCAAGCCCAGAGATACGACTGGAATATAGGTTGTCAGCAATAGCGCTACAAGAATGGCCAGGTAGTACGGCCAGATGGTTCCGATAACATGTTCGATCCGAACCTTGGCAATTGCGCAACCTACAAACAGGCAACCGCCTACCGGAGGTGTGGTCAGACCCAGCCCCAGGTTCATCATCAGCAACATGCCGAACTGGACGGGGTCCATTCCCAGAGAAATGGCAACTGGCAGAAATATTGGCGTGCAGATCAGAATCAGTGCTCCCATATCCATGAACATGCCCAATGCCAGAAGCGACAGGTTAATCAGCGCAAGCAGTACGTACTTGTTATCTGAAATATTCTGTAGCCCTTCCAGAATGGCGGCGGGAATCTGATACAGGGCAATGAAGTAGCTGAATGCCTGAGCGGTACCAACCAGAATCATGACCATGGCTGTGGTACGAATGGCTTGCACCACACTTTCCCAGAACAGGGCGAAGGTCAGAGTGCGGTAGAAGAACACGGTGACGAAAAGAGCGTAGATGACGCCAATGGCAGCCGACTCTGTCACAGTGAATATGCCAGACACAACACCACCAATGATGACCACCGCGGTGAAAAAACCCGGTATTGCAGAACCAGCGGCAAATACGACAGCGCGCCATCCGGGGAAAACCCCAACAGGGTACTGACGTTTGACTGCCACTGTGTAGGCGGCAACGGAGAGGCATATGCACAGCAATATTCCGGGCACAACACCGGCCAGAAACAGGGACGTTATCGATATGCCGCCACCTGCGGCAAGAGCGTATAAAATCATATTGTGACTCGGCGGTATCAGAACTCCGGCTATCGAGGAGGTGACCGTCACATTGACCGAATAATCATCGTCATAACCGCGTTCGCGCATCATCGGAATCATCACGGAGCCCAACGCCGAGGTGTCTGCAACGGCAGAGCCGGAGATGCCTCCGAACAACATGGACGTCAGCACGTTTACAACGCCAAGACCTCCACGCACCTGTCCTACCAGAGTTTCGGCAAACCGGACCAGGCGAATTGCGATGCCGCCTCGCATCATGATCTCCCCGGCAAAGATGAAAAATGGAATGGCGAGCAATGAGAATACGTTGATGCCTGCCACCATTCGCTGGAAGACAATGAGCGTGGGGATTTGCTCGTAAAGTGCGGTTGCAATGGCTGCCAGACCCAGTGCAAATGCGATGGGGATGCTAAGCGCTGTGGCTAGCGCAAACACCAGAATCAGTATGGTCAGGCCCATCAGGATTTCTCGTCTGTTTCTGTCGTTTTAATGGCAAACCAGATTCGCTCCAGCATGAAGGCGGTGATGAGAGCGCCACTGAGCATCAAGGGAGCATATTGCAAGCCCTGAGGTAAACCGATCAGTGGTATATCACGTCCCCAGGTACCTTTGACCAGAGGCCAGGAACCGAAGATCATCATCATGCCGAAGCCTCCCAGAACAAAGGCATTGAAGATCTCGCACCAGCGTTGTAATCGAACTGGCAGCAGCTCGACGAGGTAGCCTATACCCAAATGAAAGTTTTCTCGCAGGCCTACTGCGGCCATAGGTAAGGTTACGAACAGGATCAGCAGCAAGGCCGCTTTCTCTGTCCAGGTTGGCGTGTCGTTGAGAACGTAGCGCCCCCATACTTGCCAACCGGTGAAGCACACAAGCAGAATCAATGCGTTTGCACTGATGAATATGACTGCCGTGGACAGGTAGTCGAAGGCTTTCCAGCGCATAAGCAGGTTCTATAGGCAGGCAATACCGGGAAGTATCCAATGCCGGAAGGGTTTGAAGAGATAACTGTCGCGAGAACATTCAGAGCATTAACCGACTGACTCTTCGGGAGTTGCTCGCGACAGGTAGTGGACTGTCAGTCAGTTGCCTGGATACGCTTGAGCAGGTCCGCTATGACGGGATCCGAAGCAAATTGCTCATAGACAGGCTGCATGGCATCGCTAAATGGCGTTTTGTCGTCGACGGCGACAATGATCGAGCCCGCTTCTTCCACGATTTTCCGAGATTCGGCTTCGCGTGCAGCCCATAGTTCTCGCTGATAGATCGCTGCTTCCTGAGCGGCTGTCCGGATAGTTTCCTGATCCTCTGCGCTGAAGGTATCCCAGGTCGTTTTCGCAAAGATGATGCCTTCCGGAACAATGGTGTGTTCATCGAGAATGTAGTATTTGGCTACTTCAAAATGACGCGTCGACTCGTAAGACGGCCAGTTGTTCTCAGCACCATCGACAACGCCTGATTGCAGCGCTGTAAATACCTCACCAAATGGTAGAGGCGTGGCATTCGCACCCAGTGCTTCAACCATGGCCACATTGATGTCGCTGTTCTGCACGCGAAATTTAAGGCCAGCAATATCTTCCACTGTATTCAGTGGTTCATTGGCATAGAAGGAGCGAGAGCCACTGGCAAACCAGCTTAGAGGAACCATGTTGGCCTCGTTCATGGCGGTTGCGATGTCCGCGCCTACTTCACCTTCCATGACGCGAAACTGGTGCTCGGGTGACTTGAAAACATAGGGTAGGGAGGCAACCCCCAGTTCCTTGACTGTATTGACCATGGGTGCTGTGGAGAAAATGCCGTAATCGAGCGCACCAAATTGAAGTTGCTCAGTCGCAAATTCACCTTCACCCAGTTGTGCCGAATGATAGTTGGTCAACGTAATGCGATTATCGGTGCGTTCGGCCACCAATTCACTGAAACGATCGAGAGCAACCGAAACCGGATAGTCAGGCGGATGAGTGTTCCAGCCGCGATATTCCTTGGCTGTTGCGGTAGTGGCGATACCGCAGAAGATTGCCGCCAATACCAGCGGCTTGCTTGCTAACTTCATTGTTCAACTTCTCCATGAGGACCTGCACAAGGCAAAGGCCACACATACAAAGCCAGAAATGAGAGTTAAGGTCAAGAAAATTATCGGGCGATGTTCTTGTTGACAATCAATAGTTCACGATGTACCTGATGCAATGCACTTCTGTATCTTGCCGGCTTGAGCAGGCGAATTAATCTCTGGCAAGGCGCGGCATTCCAACATTATCCTTGCAAATTAGTAATGCGGCTGCAGTGGAACCTTGTGCCGGTTCGACAGGTCAAGTCTATCGAGTTGAATAAACCGCTAACAGGAAACAAGTATGTGGGATTCATCAGAAAGTAGATTTAAACAAGGCGGCAGTGCCGTCAAACGAGCCATTGCCTCTACGGTGATTCTGGGTGCAGTGCTGGGTAGCTCCGTATCGGATGCCGCAGGACTTCCGGATTTCGAGAAGCTGGTTGAGGAGCAGGCAGATACCGTGGTTAGTATCGCGGTGCTGCGTGAGAGTCTGCAACCGACAGCGGCGGTGAATCCGCAGTTGCAGCAGTTGCCGGAGGAGCTACAACGATTCTTTCAGCAGGATCCGCGTAACGCTCCCTCCGAGCCTCGATCCGGTCGTGGTGTCGGCTCAGGTTTTATTGTCTCTGAAGATGGCTATGTGGTGACCAACGCCCATGTCGTTGAGGGTGCCTCCGAGATGATTGTAACGCTCGATGATCGTCATCAGTATCCAGCCACTCTGGTCGGTCTGGATGAGGCGACTGATATTGCCTTGCTGAAGGTGGATGCAACGGGTCTGCCGGCGGCTGAGCTGGGTAATTCCGATGATGTAAAGGTAGGGGAATGGGTGCTTGCAATCGGCTCACCCTTCGGGCTTGACCATACGGCAACCCAAGGGATCGTGTCGGCCGTCGCGCGCAACCTGCCATCGGGTGGTTATGCGCCTTTCATACAGACTGACGTGGCTGTTAATCCGGGTAATTCCGGAGGACCTCTTTTCAATACAGAGGGTGTAGTGATTGGTGTTAACTCGCAAATCTACTCAAGCTCAGGTGGTTATCAGGGGCTGTCTTTTTCCATTCCCATTAATGTTGCCAAGCATGTTGTCGATCAGTTGAAGGCGACCGGTCATGCAAGTCGTGGCTGGTTGGGTGTTGCCATTCAGGATGTGGATCAAGGGCTGGCTGATGCATTCGGGCTGGACTCTCCCACTGGCGCCCTGGTTTCCAGTCTGGCCGATGCAGGGCCGGCATTGGCGGCTGGTATTCAAACTGGCGATATCATTGTCGAGTTCAACGGAGCGCCGGTCAATCGTTCAGGTGATTTGCCGCCACTGGTCGCATTGGTGGCGGCCGGACAGAATGCTACGGTTTCGGTATTGCGTAACGGCGAGCCACAAGAGATTGAGGTGAAAATCGGCGAATTTGATTCTGAGCAAGTAGCCTCTAATGCTCCTGCAAGTTCAGCTGCCGATCAGTTGGGTCTGGTGGTCGGTAAGTTGGATGAGCAAATGATGCAGGAGCTTGGCATCGATCATGGTGTTCGTGTCATGCAGGTGTTGCCTTCGGGGGCTGCGGCTAAAGCATCCATCATGACCGATGATGTTATTCTGTCACTCAATGGCAAGGCGGTTTCTGATCCGTCTGAGTTTGTTGCACAGCTCGGCAAACTGGAGGCGGGCAAGAGCGTCGCGGCACTGGTCATGCGTGGGCAGAATTCTCGCTATATGGCCATTGAAATTCCTGATTCTCACGAGTAAACGCTGAACAGTAGTTACGATTCGACGGGGTCATCGTCCATAAAGGTTGATGACCCCCGGTAATTCAGGCTTGCAGGTAGTAGAACAATGCTGCGCCGACAGCAAGCATGACCATGGCCCAGCCCACACGCTCCATATTGCGTTCGATTAGCGGTGCAACGGCAGGTCCGGCGCGTGCAACCAGGTAGGATTCCAGAAAGAATCGTGCCCCGCGTCCAATCACGGATGCTGCCATGAAGGGGGCAAAAGCCAGCCCCAGAACGCCGGCTCCGATGGTGAACAGTTTATAGGGAACCGGTGAAAACCCTGCGATGAACACCGCCCAGAAACCCCAATGTGAAAACCAGCTCAGCACCAGGTCAAATTGATGTTGCCAGCCGATTTTGACAATAAATGGTCGTATGAGATCGCCTCCGTATATACCGATCATGTACCCCAGAATGCCACCTAGAACGGAGAACAAGGTAGCGATCAAGGCGTATCGCATGGCACGTTTCGGTTTGGCCAGCGTCATGGGAATGAGCATGGTATCGGGTGGCAATGGGAAGAACGAGGACTCGGCGAAGCTGACCAGTGCCAGCCATCGCTCGGCATGTCGGTGACCTGCCCATTGCATCATTTTGCGGTAGATCGACCCGAACAAACCGGCATTGACGCTGGTTGAGGGAGTGGGGCCTGGTAGTGCGGTCATTATGTGGGTAAGGTCTGGTTGTAAAGCGGCATTCTAGGGCATCAAACTGACGAAACGCTGACGATTTCATCTGTATTTCGTCATTTCCGGGCTTTTTCAGGTAACCGGATTATCCTTCAAGTGCCGTAAATATTTATAGTATGATGTGGGCTCGTTCACAAACTGGAATAGACGCAGGTGTCTGACAATTCCAAATCCAAAACACTGCACTATCTGCGCTCCGTGCACGATGGTCAGCCCCGCAATATAGAGGCATCCATTCGTCTCATGCTGCGCCGCCGGCGTGTCTGTAAAGACACGGAGCTGGATCCTGGCGATCAGTCGATCATGCGCATTCAGCACCGTCGGGTGTCTACTTCAAACAATCCGGTTCTTTTGCATCTGGTCAAGTATGTGCCGGGTGAGAAAGCTGCAACGCTGGATCCTGAGCCCGAAGGAGCCGAGGATGAAGAAGGTGCTCAGCGACCACCTCGTGGCAAGGAGTTCAAGGCCGGTGAATGTTTCATGCTGGTCAACGATGCCGACGTCATCTTTTGTGCCAGTGGCATTACCCAGGCTGCAGCCAGAGTGTATTTTCGGCAATTCTTTGCGGAGTGTGGTGTCGAGAAAGAAATGTGCCTGTTCGATTTGCTGCCTGCCGCAGATCTGGACCGGCTCGCGATCATCCGCAAGCACGGCGTGGGGTCCATACAGTTGGGAAGCGTTGCCTACGAGGCCAGTCGCAAACTGTTGCCGGACAACTCGACCATGGGGCGACGTTTACTAAAGAGCGTTTCTGATCAGGTAGCCGCTCTGGTTGCCAAGGATGACACCGTGCTTGAACAACGCGCCATGGAGGATCTGATTGTGAACGTGGAGTTGAAGCTACAGGGCAATACTCATGCAGATATCGAAGCGCAGCGTTCGATTGACAAAATCGCGGTTGCCATGTTGTCTGATGAGCAAGGTAGCGAGGGTTTTACCATCGTGACGCGCGATGGCAATCGCCTGTCAGATCTCTCGGTCAAGCTGCACAAACGCATCAAAGTGACGTCATACAATAACTCTGTAGAGCATACTTCGGTCTGGACGGCATTGAGCAACTATTACGATGAGCTGAAGGAGGGTAAACTGCTAGAGACATGAACCTATCTGACATCACGATTGACTGGCCGCGCATTTCCGGTTTTGTACTGGCTGCGGTGGCGTCGTGTGTGGCTGGTTGGTACGGACAGCCATTGGTTCATGGCAACGCCGAAGCGTCACGCATCATAGTCAACGTGTTCTCGATCATGGCCGGGGTTCTGATAACCATCATGACCTTGTTGGGAGAACCCAGCCTCTATCGTGGCAGAAACTGGCGTGCGGATGCGGTGCGACGCAGCAATGTGTATCGTCGCCTTGTTCGCCAGAAAATTCTGTTCGTTCTCTATCTGGTCACCCTGGTGTTGGTATTCCTGTCCAGTCTGTTCAAAGGGGAGTACAGCAGCCTTGCCGTGTTGCGATACATT
Source organism: Granulosicoccus antarcticus IMCC3135 (assembly GCF_002215215.1). Lineage (NCBI taxonomy): Bacteria > Pseudomonadati > Pseudomonadota > Gammaproteobacteria > Chromatiales > Granulosicoccaceae > Granulosicoccus > Granulosicoccus antarcticus. The sequence continues at coordinate 2,465,930 of NZ_CP018632.1, forward strand.
GAGATTGCCTACTTGTCCTGTGCCTGTATGGCATTCATTCTGTCGATGAATCTACCGGGGCGATTGACCAGTTTGCAGCTGGCCAGATTTGACGAAATGGTAGAAGCACGCCGCAAGGCGGAGAAGCCTCGCAAAGAGGAAGGTTGATCGTTCCCGGCATTTGTAAACCAGCGTGACATGTCATGCTCTGCTGCGGATATGCTCTAAGTGATGTGTATACTTCGTCACATATAAATGCGCACGCGCAGTTGCACTCCAGGCTTTTGCTGACTGTAAAAACCATCAGTTTATTTTAGATGAGTTGCGTCTTTTTCTCACCAGATGCCTTGAATCACCCATGGTTGACAACGGTATACATCGATTGGCCAGCGAGTCCGGATCAGTAGCATCAATGAGTGACAATGGCGAGGTTCTGGTCGTTGCCACAAGGCAGGCCGATGCCATCAGATTATGCGATATTCTTTGCCTTGCCGGTTACAGGCCGCACTGGTGTCCCGATTTTTCTTGTTCTGAGCGACTGCAATCCAACGGCAAACTGGCTACCAGCATCGTAGCCATTGTGCTGTGCCACAGGGTTCAAGCGCAACCAACCGGAACAGGCCCCAGTGGCATCAATCTTCCCAGCGAGCTGCCTAATCAATTACGCTGCCGAAGGATCATTGCGGTATCGGATTGCACGGCTGAGCAGACCGTTGTTTCCTTGCTGGATGATGGCGCGCATCATTGCTTCAACTTGTTGGAGAGTTCCTCTGTACTGCAAGTGCGGTTGGAGGCAGCACTGCGTCATCATGGTCGTCCCATCAACGACATTCTGACGTCCGGGAATATCAGCTTCGATCTGCTGAAACGTCGAGTGACGCACTCCGGTTTTGTTGTCGATCTTTCACCGAAGGAATATGAGCTGGCCTACTACCTGTTTTCGAATCGGGACCGCCTGGTAGAAAATGGAGAGTTGCTGACTTCAATATGGTCTTTGCCAGCGGGAATGGAGACGCGTCGTATCGATACGGCAGCGTGCCGCGTGCGCAAGAAACTCAAGCTGACAGCAGAGCATGGCTGGGAGCTGAAACGTCAGAGACGTCTCGGCTACCGCCTGGTTCGAACACACTAGTCGTTCTTTCTGTGCCGTGCAATGATCGCTTGTCAGGCGATCTTCTCAAGAGCCTTCTGGCCTACGCCGAGTCGACCGACTGGAACGGCATTGCGTCGAATCGACGTATTGGGGCCAATCACGAAAAGATCACCATTGCGGCCATTGAGTTGGCGGGCAATACCAGCTGACTTGGCGACATCGACCTGGGCATCAAGATGAGCGGGCTCGCCGTGTACCGGAATTACCAGAGATGGTCTGACCCAGCTGTAGAGTTTTTCCAGTTCCTGTCTGCCCGGATGTCCGGATGCATGGATAGGCAGCTCAGAGGTGTCCGGTGTCACGATGATGATGCCCCGAGCTTGTAGGCGCTCGATAAGCATTTCGATAGAACTTTCGTTACCCGGAATAGCTCTGGCGCTGAAGATAACGGTATCTCCTTCCTGCAGTGCCAGGTCCCGGAAGCTGTCGTGGCTGAGTCGATGCAGTGCCGTGCGAGGCTCACCCTGGCTACCTGTTGCCACCAGTAGCAAGGATTCACGAGGCAGATAGCCCAGGTGGTCCGACTCGACCAATGTGGGAATGTCCGGCCACAAGCCGCTAGCCTTGGCGGCACCCGCCGTATTGATGAGAGATCGGCCCAGCAAGCCCAGATGTCGTCCGGTCTCTTTGGCTATTCTTGCGAGCGTGTGCAGGCGTGCAATGTTGCTGCCGAAGCAGGCGACAACCACTCGGCCAGTCGCGTTAGTGACATGATGATGCAGTCCATCGTAGAGCGCGCTTTCAGATAGTGAATGTCCGGGCTGATCTGCACAGGTTGAATCACAGACCATGGCCTGAATCCCCGAGTCGCCCAATGCCCGGTAGATTGACTCATGGTAGTGATGGCCAATAACAGGGTTGGGGTCCAGCTTCCAGTCCGCGGTATGGAAAGCGCTGCCTGCCGAGGTACGAATTGCAACACCGCATGGGCTGGGGATTGAGTGGGTGTTGGGAATCCATTCCACGTCGAAGGCACCGATACGCATGCGGTCTCCGGGCTCGACTAGCGTGATCACGGCCTTGTTGACCAGACCGTGCTCTGCCAGCTTGCGTCGTAACATTTCTGCCGTGAAAGCCGTCGCATAGATTGGACAACGCAGCTTGCGCCATAAATGGGCTACCGCGCCGATATGATCCTCATGAGCATGTGTGAGCAGCAGGGCTTGGAGTTGCTCACGTCGCTCTGTAATGAAGCCAGGGTCGGCCATCTGTACGTGATAGCCACTGCGGTTGCTACCATCAGCGTCACGGAATGTGACACCGCAATCCACCATGAGCCACTGGTCGTCGTGACCGTAAAGGTTCATGTTCATTCCGATTTCGCCGCAGCCACCCAAGGGCAGAAACCAGAAATCACTTGCATCAGGTGTCATGTATTCAGTAGTTTCCCGGAAAAGTGTTGGCAGACATCAGGTACCATCGGTGCCTATACGCATCTGCTAAAGAATAGGTTTGAACTCGTTTCATGTATACCCTACTGATTGTATTTCTGCTGTTGTCCATCATCTTTTCGTTCCTGTGTTCCATCTGGGAGGCGGTGTTACTGAGTGTTACCCCCTCGTTTACCCAGATGCAGATCCAGGAAGGTAACGAGCTTGGCGATTCATTGCAGGAGTTCAAGTCAAATGTTGATAGGCCGTTGGCGGCTATCCTGACGCTCAATACCATAGCGCATACAGTCGGTGCTATTGGCGTCGGTGCTCAGGCAACGAAGATCTGGGGTGCCTCTTTCATGTCAACCGCCGTTGTTCCGGTGCTCATGACGCTGGCCATTCTGGTGTTCTCTGAAATCATACCCAAAACCATTGGTGCAAATTACTGGCGTGAGCTGGCTGGCTTTACGGTTCGCAGTCTGAAGCTCGTCATGTGGGTGTTGGCGCCATTGGTCTTTGTCAGTCAGATTATCACCAGTGCTCTCAAGAAGGACAAGGAAGCATCGGTGTTCAGTCGTGCGGATTTTGGCGCCATGGCGGAGCTGGGCTCCCAGCAAGGCGTGTTCGATGAAGATGAATCCAATATTCTGCGTAACCTGTTGCGCTTCAATACCATCTTTGCAAAGGATGTCATGACGCCTCGCACGGTGATGATCTCCGCAGACGAAAGTACGACGATTAGTGACTTTCACGATCAGCACCCGCATTTAAGGTTCTCTCGCGTACCGGTTTACGAGGGAAGTCAGGACAAGATTACAGGCTATGTTCTGAAGAATCAGGTGTTGAAACACCTGCTGGACGGCAAGGGTGACGAGCCTCTGTCTGCTATTCGACGCGAGGTGCTCGCAGTCAAGGAGTCTTACCCCATTCCGGAGTTGTTCAGCCACTTCACGGCCAAGCGCGAGCATATTGCCGTGGTTGTCGATGACTTTGGCGGCACGGCTGGAATTGTCTCGATGGAAGATGTCATCGAGACGCTATTGGGATTGGAGATAGTGGATGAGACCGATAATTCGTCAGATATGCAAGAGATGGCGCGCAAGCAGTGGGAAGAGCGGGCACGTAATATGGGCTTGCTGGAATCTGGTGATGACTTGAAAAGTGATCTTGACCCGAAAGAGCCGGTCTAGTCTTTCTTGCCCCGTAGTTTCTGGTAGCCCATGAAAAGTACCAGAGCTGCGATTCCGGCTAGAACGCCAACAGTGGTATTCAGCAGAGTGGTTGTCAGCTGCTCTGCGAGGCTGCCGATGCCTTTGATGTCTGTAAATACGGGTAGTCCGGAGACGCCATCTGCTGCGCTCTGGATTTTGACAGCCAACCAGTGAAACCCGTGAGTGAGAATGCCGCCTCCAACGATGAACATGGCGGCGGTGCCAACGACTGAAAGGAATTTCATCAGCTTCGGTGCAAACCACAAAATGCCTCTGCCTACCGCCTGGCTGAAGGCGCTGGGCTTGCTGCCATCAGCAGGGGCCGTCAAGTGAAGACCCGCATCATCAAGCTTGACGATGCCAGCGACCAGGCCGTAGACGCCGATAGTCATGATGGCGGAAATAGCAATAAGGGTTGCGACCCTCACGCCGAACGTGGCGGCACCGACGGTACCCAGAGTTATGACAATGATTTCTGCGGAGAGGACAAAGTCGGTACGAATGGCGCCCTTTATCTTGGTTTTCTCAAGTTCAACAAGATCTACTTTCTCGTCGGCCAGGGCTTCGAGTAATTGTTTTTTCTCGGCGTCGGCTTCTGCCGGGTGCAGGAACTTGTGAGAAAGCTTTTCCACACCTTCGAAGCACAGGTATAGCCCACCCAGCATCAGTAAAGGGGTGATAAGCCATGGGGCGAGGGCGCTGATGGCAAGGGCAACGGGAACCAGTATCGCCTTGTTCATGGCAGAGCCTTTGGCCACCGCCCAGACAACAGGGAGCTCACGATCAGCTTTGACACCTGTCACCTGCTGAGCATTCAATGCCAGATCATCGCCCAGGACGCCAGCCGTCTTCCTGGTGGCGATTTTCGTCATGGCAGCAACATCGTCGAGTATCGATGCAACATCGTCAAGCAGAGCAAGCAGGCTGGTTGCCATGAAATAGGTCTCAAAGGTTCAGATCATTGGAAACGGTACTGTACAACCAAAAACGCCCGCCACAAGGGCAGGCGTTCAAGTTACATCGTGCGGATGTATTAGTTATGCTTTTGGTACAAAAGCACTACACCAGCCAGCGGAATGTACAGCACTTCCTGGAAACAATGGGCAAGGGCCCATTTCTGAGTCAGCAGCACCGGTATACAGTGTGCATGTGCCACAACTCTGGTCAGCCTTCTCGCTTACAGCAACATATTGTAACGCTTGAGCCTGTGCTGACTCTGGGTCTACGGCAGGTGTGTCGTCGGCACGACTGGGCAGGCTGGCTACCAGTGCGCTAACAGGAATTACTGCCGCACTCACACCCATCAGTGAGACGAATTTACGACGTTTGATATCAGTCATCGGATTTTTACCTGTTTCCAGAGAATAGAGACGTGTACAGCTGTCGTCATAATATACGAGCAGCTTTATCTTTGGATGTGTAAACCGAGAAAGATTGCAACGTTAATTGATAAAAATCAATCGCTTAACATGATTGATAATCATTCTCGTTAGCATTCAGCCGGCGACGGGCGTCGTTCGTGCCGCCGCGATCAATTGATCGTATTGTCGTTGGAAGTGGGCAATGAGCTGCACATGTCGAGTCAGTACCTCGGCGCTGCAATTGGCTTTGACAGCAGGCAAGGTCTTGATGAGGTTGCGCAAATTACGCGTAACATTCTGCAAATTGTTTTTCATGGGATCACTCCGTACAGATCTGGGCAGTTTTCAGGGCCGCAGAAACAGTTTTTATTGGTCTTGGCCAAAGTTATAGATCTATTCTGTGCGAATACAACGCAAAAGAATGCTCTATTGGCGACCATTACGTTAGTGAAATGGAGTTACTTACGGAAATTTTCATTCAAAAATCCGAAAATGAGCAATCTGCGTAGACCCCATACTGTCTGAACAAGACTTATTGCAGTATGGTTTTGGTGGCCATACTGCGTTTGTCTCGGCAGATCAGTATTCATCCTCGGATCGAGGATCATCCATGACATCGTCCAGAATGAAGGCTTCCCAGTCTTCCAGTACTTCCCGAAAATGCTTGAACGCCAGTGTGTAGCTGGTGGGCTCAGCAGCAGGGCTGCTGTTGTCATCCTCGCTCTCGACAATCGGTGTCAGCGTCACGCCTTGTGGGCCGATCAGCACCTGATGAGCGTTTCCTATGAATTCACGGGATTCATCTGAGCCATCTTCGATGGCGGTCAGATCATCCATGAGGTCGCCACAGATGTGGTCACTCCCCTGGACGTCAGTTTCCAGAAAAGTCATTAGCATCTTTTCAGCTGCAGGTCCGCGAGCTTTGGGATTGCCGTCCTTGTCAAAAAAAAACTTGTGATTACGAGCCATCTTTACCGAGGTGCTGTTCGTTAGACATAAGGTGTGCACACGAAGAGACTATCCTACTTAATATCCAAGGAAATACCAGCGCTATTGATAGGGGTTTGAAAAATAGTAGTGTTACAGGTGGGCAGACCGCAAGGTAATACATAGTAGGGCAGGGGGTAAAGGCTCCAACAGGTCTATACTGGGCTAACTTGCTGTTTGCTGAGTAAATCCTAATAGTGCGGCTTCTGGTTGTCGAGGACGATCCCGAACTGGTGTCTTATGTGCGCAGTGACCTCATGCGCGCAGGGTTTGCTGTGGATGTCTCAGACAACGGTGTCGATGCGGAGCATCTGGGTAACACCGAACCTTACGATGCGATCGTACTGGATCTGGGCTTGCCTCAGAAACCAGGTATGGAAGTGCTGCAGGCCTGGCGCCAGGCTGGCAATCGGGTACCTGTCATCGTGTTAACGGCCAGGGATGCCTGGTACGAGCGGGTTGATGGGTTCAAGGCTGGCGCCGATGACTATCTGGGCAAGCCCTTTCATGTGGAAGAGTTGATTGCACGGATTCGCGCACTGATCTACCGTCGGCATGGCAGGAGTTCTCACAAGATCGAGACCCGCTCACTGCGACTGGACGAAGATGTTCAGCAAGTAGAAGTGGGAGAGGTTACGCATCAGCTGACAGGCACAGAGTTTCGTCTGCTTCGTTACATGATGCTCAATAGTGGTCGGATACTCTCCAAGACTCATTTGTCCGAGCACGTCTATGATCAGGATTCCGAGCGCGACAGTAATCTGATTGAGGTGTATATCCGTCGGCTGCGCGAAAAAATCGGTAATCAGATGATTCTGACCAAGCGCGGTCAGGGTTATATATTCAACGACCCCTCCGTGTGAACTCGCTGGAGCGCAGCCTGCAGATAGGGCTGATTGGTAGCCTGTGCGTCATCCTGTTCGTTTTCTGGTGGACGGCGACTCTGAGTAGCCGCATGCTCACGGAGAGGTTTGTTTTTGGTCGACTGGCAGTCAAGGCCAGTAATATCGAATCTATTCTTGAGTTTTCCGATGTCCCTGAGCCCTCTGTCCAACTGGGCCGGTACAAGCTTGATCCTGCGTATGGGCTTCCAGCGTCCGGACATTATTTTGTTGTGCGCACAGACGATCGGTTGCTGATGTCTCGATCGGCCTGGGAGCAGTTTTTCGAAGTACCGGTGCTGGTTCCCGGGGAAAAGCGCCTGCTACGGACAACAGGTGTCAGCGGAGAGGCCTTGCTGCTCTGGTATGGCGGTTTCTCTGAAGGTGGGCAGGAATTCACGATTGCTGTGGCTGAGAATGTAAGCCCGATCAAGGCCAAATTGCAGGTGTTTCAGTGGTTTAGTGCCATTGTCGCGTTCGTGCTGCTGGTGGGGATGCTGAGTGTGCAGCGATTGATCGTCAAGCATTCGGTAGACAAACTGGAAACCATTCAACGTGACATGCAGCGCCTGGAGCATGGCCAGGCAGTCTCGTTGTCAGAAGATGTTCCCGACGAAGTCTTGCCGCTGGTACGTGAGTTCAATCGGCTGCTACGTCGTTACGATCAGCGATTACGTCAGTCTCGCAATGCTGCGGGAAATCTTGCACATTCGCTCAAGGGGCCATTGAACTTACTGTTGCGTTGCACCGAGTCAACCCATATTGGCCGCGCTGAACAGACGCTCATTGGCCAGAATGCGGAATCCATTCGGCAATTGATTGAGAGTGAATTGAAGCGAGCCCGGCTGGCCGGGCGGGGTACCGTCGGGCAGCGCTTTGTGGTGGATGAGGAATTACCGGCTTTGATCGGGTTGCTCGAGCAGGTCTATTCCGACAAGACAGTGGATGTGCGCTACAACATCGGTCCCGGGGTTGAGCTGGTGCATGATCGGCAGGATATGCTGGAGCTGATCGGCAACCTGCTGGATAACGCGGTCAAGTGGAGCCGCTCTGTGGTTATCATCAATCTTCGCAGTGCCGACGGCATCTTGATGGATGTCGAGGACGATGGACCAGGATGCTCCCCTGAAGAACTGGGAAGACTGACGGAGCGAGGTGTCAGAATCGACGAATCCGTTGCCGGGCACGGACTGGGCCTGTCGATTGTCAAGGATATAGTGGACTCGTACGAGGGGCGCCTGGAGCTTGCGACCTCAGCCCGGCTGGGAGGGCTGCGCGCCAGTGTCTATCTGCCCTCTCGCAGCTTGTCCAGAGATTAGCGTTCGGGACTAACGCTTGGCAAGAGAGAGGTCGATGACCGGCTTCTTGTCATTTCGACGATAAAGTGTGGCCGTGTGGCCTATTTGCTGCACACTGATAGCTCTGACGGATTGACACAACAGATTCAACTGGTTCAGGCGAGCCTCCTTTTCCGATTCACTCAGTTTGACCTTGACCAGCTCGTGATGACTGAGTGCGCCATCGAGTTCTTTGGTAACCGCTTCGGTCAGGCCATGCTGGCCCAGACGAACAACAGGCTTGAGAGCATGCGCCAGAGAGCGCAAGTATTTGAGGGCTGCCTTGTCCAGTTCGCGTTTTTTGTTCATTGAGTACGTCGGGTTTTGTGGCTATTGACTAGAAACGCCCTACAATCGGAAGCTGTAGGCCGTCGTCGGAGGGTCATTCTAATAGGGTAGGAGTATTGTGGGTCGAGCAAACAGCAAAAGCAGCAGTCGCTGGTTGCAGGAACATGCCAGTGATCAATACGTCAAGCAGGCAGCCTTGGATGGCTACCGCTCGCGGGCTGTCTACAAGCTCATCGAGCTGAACGAGAAGGATAAACTGATTAGGCCCGGTAGTGTGATTCTTGAGCTCGGAGCTGCACCCGGTGGCTGGACTCAGTATTTGTCACGCCAGGCGGGTGAATCGGCCCGAATCGTTGCCTCTGATATTTTACAAATGGATTCATTGCCAGATGTTACTTTCGTTTTGGGCGACTTTACCGAACAGTCGACGGCCGATGACATCAATTTGGCGATGGAAAATCGCAAGGCAGACCTTGTTTTGTCTGACATGGCTCCCAACTTGAGTGGAGTAGGTGTGTCCGATCAAGCCCGAGCAATGGGTCTGGTCGAGCTGGCATTGGTTGCCGCAACGGAATTTCTGGCACCAGATGGTGCCTTTGTGGTCAAGGTTTTCCAAGGTGAAGGCTTTGATGCCTATATTAAGGAAATACGAAAGTGCTTTCGTAACGTAAAGATTCGAAAGCCGGCTGCTTCCCGGGCGCGTAGTCGCGAAGTATATGTAGTAGCAAGGAACTTGATATGATGATGGAAACCCCGTCATCTAGTAGTTAACGGAACAAGCGGCAATCGCCGAATTGCGAGGTAAGTCTTTGAGCGATCTATTGAAAAACGTGTTGCTGTGGGTTGTGATTGCGGTCATTTTGATGACTGTCTTTCAGAATCTGGGCGGCGACCGGCAGGCAACGGATACCATCGCGTATTCGGACTTTCTGCAAAGCGTCAACAGCGGCCAAGTCGACCAAGTCAAATTTGACGGCGTTGAAATTACCGGTAACCGAAATGGTGGTCAGGCATTCACCACTTACAGCCCGGAAACTGATTACAGCTCGCTGATTGGAGAGCTTAACCGTGCGAAGGTGAATTTCGAGCGAGTGCCGCCTGAAAACCCAAGCATGCTGTTGAGTATTCTCATCAGTTGGTTCCCCTTCATCCTGTTGATTGGTATCTGGATTTTCTTCATGCGACAGATGCAAGGTGGCGGTGGCGGTCGAGGGGCTATGTCCTTTGGCAAGAGCAAGGCACGTTTGCTGAGTGAAGATCAGATCAAAGTGACGTTTGCTGATGTTGCAGGTGTCGAAGAAGCCAAGGCTGAAGTGTCGGAACTCGTTGAGTTTCTGCGCGATCCAGGCAAGTTTCAGAAACTGGGTGGCAAGATTCCACGCGGCGTTCTGATGGTGGGTTCTCCGGGTACAGGTAAAACGTTGCTGGCCAAGGCCATTGCGGGCGAGGCTAAAGTGCCTTTCTTCACCATCTCGGGTTCTGACTTCGTCGAAATGTTCGTCGGTGTGGGCGCCAGTCGTGTCCGTGACATGTTCGAACAAGCCAAGAAGCATTCCCCTTGCATCATCTTCATCGATGAAATTGATGCCGTGGGTCGGCATCGTGGTGCCGGTCTGGGCGGTGGTCACGACGAGCGTGAGCAAACCCTCAATCAGTTGCTGGTCGAGATGGATGGATTTGAAGGTAACGAGGGCGTCATCGTCATTGCTGCAACCAACCGTCCTGACGTGCTGGATCCAGCGTTGCTGCGTCCCGGTCGTTTTGATCGTCAGGTTGTTGTTCCTTTGCCTGATGTGCGCGGACGTGAGCAGATTTTGCGTGTCCACATGCAGAAAGTGCCGGTTGCAGATGATGTGCGTCCAGAGCTGATTGCTCGTGGTACTCCAGGGTTCTCCGGTGCCGACTTGGCAAATCTGGTTAATGAGGCGGCCTTGTTTGCGGCTCGTGCCGACCAGCGACAGGTCGACATGGGTGACTTCGAACGGGCCAAGGACAAGATCATGATGGGCGCCGAGCGCAAGTCCATGGTCATGAACGATCAGGAAAAGAAACTGACTGCCTATCATGAAGCTGGTCACGCCATTGTCGGGCGTCTGGTGCCTGAGCACGATCCGGTCTACAAGGTCAGCATCATTCCTCGTGGACGGGCGTTGGGTATCACTATGTTCTTGCCTGAAGAAGATCGTTACAGCCATAGCAAGCGCAAGCTGCAAAGCCAGATTGCGACCTTGTACGGTGGTCGTATCGCGGAAGAAATCATTTTCGGTGCAGACATGGTAACTACCGGTGCCTCCAACGACATTGAGAGAGCGACAGAAATCGCTCGTAACATGGTGACCCGTTGGGGCTTGTCCGACAAATTGGGACCTCTGGCTTACAGTGAAGAGGAGGGTGAAGTTTTTCTTGGTCGTGCCTCTTCAAAGCAGAGCCCCATGTCTGGTGAGACAGTCAAGTCAATCGATGAGGAGATTCGCAAGCTGGTCGATGATAACTATATCGCTGCTGAAAAAATCCTGAACGACAACCAGGACATTCTTCATGCGATGGCTGATGCATTGCTGAAGTATGAAACTATCGACCTGGGGCAGATTGACCGCCTGATGGATCGTCGTGAGCCAGGTCCACCGGCTGATTGGGGCGGGGATGATTCCAGCGGAAAGTCAGCAGGCAAGAAGGCTTCGCCTTTGGATAAAGAGTCAGACAAGAAGGCTAGTGATGACTCTGATGAGGATGTAAGCGATCCAGCTGATCCATCGCCAAGTCTGCATTGATCTGCTCGTAGTTTCCATCAAGGCCCGTCACTGTTGACGGGCCTTTTTCATTTCAGGACGTCCTTTTCGTGCATTTTGCCCTCCAGTGTGGTCCCCGTTTGTTGAGTCTTGAGAAGCCTCGAGTCATGGGTATTCTCAATGTCACCCCCGATTCCTTTTCCGATGGTGGTCGGTTTGACACGCTGGACAAGGCACTGGCGCAGGTAGAAAGCATGCTGAGCGCTGGTGCGGATATCATTGATATCGGCGGTGAATCCACGCGTCCCGGTGCCGCGGCGGTGAGTGAGCAGCAAGAGATGGATCGCGTGTTGCCTGTGATAGAGGCTATCAGCAATCGCTTTGATACGATTGTCTCTCTGGATACCAGCAGACCCACATTGATGCGCGAAGGTGCTGCTGTGGGTGTTGGCATGATTAACGATGTCAGGGCCTTGTGTATGCCGGGTGCGTTAGCGGCTGCAGCCGCAACGGGATTACCGGTATGCCTGATGCATATGAAAGGTGAACCGCGGACCATGCAGCAGGAGCCGGTCTATGCTGATGTGCTGGTCGAAGTGGGGCAGTTTCTTGCTGAGCGTCGACAGGTTTGCATTGCAGGAGGTGTTGCAGAGTCGTCGATTGTTCTGGATCCGGGGTTCGGATTCGGCAAGACTCTGAAGCATAATCTGACCTTGTTGAAATATCTGAGCAGGCTCGGTAATGGCTCGCCATTGCTGACGGGCCTGTCCAGAAAGCGTATGTTTGCGCAGATACTGGGTAGTGATTCGGTAGATAGAGTAACGGCTTCTGTGAGTGCTGCCCTATTGTGTGTGCAGAACGGAGCATCTATCGTGCGTGTGCATGATGTGGCGCCGACTGTACAAGCGCTGGCGGTTTACCGCGCCGTGCAAGAGTGTTGATAGTCTAGACAATTGGATTGAGTAAAATAATGGCAAGAGAATTCTTTGGTACTGACGGCATACGTGGACGCGTAGGCCAGTATCCGATGACTGCGCAAACCGTGATGAAGCTGGGTTGGGCTGCTGGCAAGGTGTTGGCATCCAAGGGTAATCGCGAAGTGTTGATCGGCAAGGACACCCGGATTTCCGGCTACTTGTTCGAATCAGCGCTGGAAGCCGGTCTGGCCTCGGCAGGTATCAATAGCCGCATGCTAGGCCCCATGCCGACACCGGCAGTGGCCTATCTGACCAGTACTTTTCGCGCGGCGGCCGGTATTGTCATCAGTGCTTCGCACAATCCGTTCTATGACAACGGGCTGAAATTTTTCTCCACAGAAGGCAGTAAATTGCCGGATGAAGTCGAGCTTGAAATAGAAGCCATGATGAAGGAGGAAATGACGACCGTTGATTCCAAGGATCTGGGGCGTGCCCGTCGGGTTGACGATGCATCTGGTCGCTACATCGAATTTTGTAAAAGTACGTTTCCTTCCACCCTGCGGTTGGATGGATTGAAAATCGTCGTCGATTCAGCAAACGGTGCGGCTTACCATATCGCTCGAGAAGTTTTTGACGAGCTGGGTGCCGATGTTGTGTCCGTTGGAGCCGATCCAAACGGCATGAACATCAACAAGGATTGCGGTGCCACGGCTCCTGACAATCTGCGAGCCCACGTTTTGCTTGAGCGGGCAGATGTCGGTATTGCGCTCGATGGTGACGGCGACAGAATCATCATGGTGGATCATCGCGGTGAGATTGTCGACGGTGATGAAATTCTTTATGTTCTGGCGAGCGCCTGGCATGCCAAAGGCACGCTAAAGGGCGGTGTGGTCGGTACTCTGATGACCAATCTGGCTCTGGAGCACGCTTTCGAAGAAAAAGGGATTCCGTTTGCTCGTGCCGGTGTTGGCGATCGCTACGTCATGGAGCTGCTGCGTGAGAAAGGCTGGCAGCTGGGTGGTGAAAACTCTGGGCACGTGATCTGCCTGGATCGCGTGACGACGGGTGATGCGATTGTTGCAGCTCTTGCCGTGCTGGCAGTCATGCGCGAAAGTGGAGAGTCGCTAGCCGGATTGCGAACGGGGATGAAGCTGTATCCACAGGTTCTGATCAACGTGCCTGTGTACAGTAAGGTGAATCTGGATGGTAACGATAAAATTCAAGCTGCTCTGCTGCAGGCCGAAACCGATCTTGCAGGAAGTGGACGAGTATTGTTGCGTCCATCAGGTACCGAGCCATTGGTGCGTGTCATGGTCGAGGGTAAGGTTGCCAACGATGTGCAGGCAATTTGCCAGCGCGTTGCGACAGCTGTCGGTGACGCACTGGACTAAATGGTGACTTGCGGGTATCCTTCTTCGGTTATCGTTCAGGGGTAGGAAGCATTGGTCAATCGACAGCCACTTATTGCAGGCAACTGGAAGCTTAACGGTTCACGCTCATCGGTAGTGGCACTTGCCAAAGCCGTTGCTGCGGGAGTTACGTCTCCGGTAGTTGAAGTTCTGATCTGCCCGACATCCGTCCATTTGGCGGATGTGCTGGGAGTTGTCGGAAATTCTCCCGTTCACTTGGGAGCGCAGAATTGTTCTGATGCCATATCCGGAGCCTTTACCGGTGAAGTGTCGGCTGAAATGCTTGTTGAGTTCGGTTGTGAGTACGTCATTCTGGGTCACTCTGAACGACGGGCGATGTTTCACGAAGACAGTGCATTGGTTGCGGCGAAATGCCTGACTGTGCAAAAGGCCGGTCTGACGCCCATTCTGTGTGTCGGTGAAACGCTGGAACAGCGTGAAGCCGGACAGGTAGAAGAGGTCATTGCCGGACAGCTGGATGCATTGCTGGACGCAGGTGGCGTTGATTCATTTCGTCAGTTGGTAGTAGCGTATGAACCTGTCTGGGCCATCGGTACCGGCAAGACAGCAAGTCCTGAAGAGGCGCAGGCAGTCCATGCGCTGATTCGGGAAAGAATTTCTTCGCACGATGCCGCTATTGGTGAGGCATTGCGTGTTCTGTACGGTGGCAGCGTCAAGGCCGATAATGCGGCTAGTCTGTTTTCACAGGCTGATATAGACGGTGGCCTGATTGGTGGTGCTGCACTTGATGCGGCGTCATTTTTAGCGATTTGTGAGGCTGCTGCCTCTACTGTTGGTTCTTCTGCCGCTTAAGAGCGGTTTTTAAAGAGATATTTGATCAAGTATGCAATCCTTGGCGTTAGTTATTCACGTGGTGTTGGCCGTTGGTGTTATTGGCCTGGTTCTTATCCAGCATGGCAAGGGTGCCGATGCGGGTGCTGCGTTTGGTAGTGGTGCTTCAGCCACTGTTTTCGGCGCGAGTGGATCTGCCTCTTTTCTTACCCGTGCGACGACCATCCTCGTAGCATTATTTTTCACGACCAGTATTTTTCTGTTCTACCTCGCAGCTCATCGTGAGGGTGGTGTTCAATCGGTAACTGATGCTCCAGGCCTTGTAGAAGAAGCTCCAGCTCCTTCCACTGACCTGCCAGGTGGCGTTACAGAACTGCCAGCTGCTACAGAAAATGAAACTGACTTGCCAAAAGCTGCTGAGTAGCACCACTTTGCCGCAGATTTGCGTTATTATCTGCGGCTGGCCTGGTTAGGCTTTTTCTAATTGCCGACATGGTGGAATTGGTAGACACGCTATCTTGAGGGGGTAGTGGCGTAAGCTGTCCCGGTTCGAGTCCGGGTGTCGGCACCATTAGAAAATTTAGGTTTTATTGTGAGTACGAGAATAAAATTTCTCATTTACCGAGAACGTTCAGGTGATGAGAATATCTGCGATAATTCACAAGTTCTTTCAGTTCATGTAAACGTCTGCTACGGTTCAGTGGCAGGTGCAAATACCTCTGTATCTAACCACATTCAGCCAGGTAGCCGCCTATCGGTGGCTGCATGCGGAGCCCAACGATGCTAGCAAACTACTTTCCAGTATTGCTGTTTATCCTGATAGCACTGGGTATAGGTATTGTTTTGCTGACCGCCGGTCGCCTTGTCGGCCCGTCAAATCCTGGTAAAGACAAGAACTCCCCTTACGAGTGTGGATTCGAAGCGTTCGAAGATGCGCGCATGAAGTTCGACGTGCGCTATTACCTCGTCGCCATCCTGTTTATTATTTTTGACCTGGAAATCGCCTTTCTGATTCCGTGGGCTGTCACGCTTGACGCCATCTCTGGCACGGCGTTCGCGGCCATGGGTATTTTCCTGTTCATCCTGGTTATCGGTTTCATCTACGAGTGGAAGAAAGGCGCACTCGAGTGGGAATAGCATCATGGGAATAGAAGGCGTACTTGAGGAAGGGTTTGTTACCACTTCCGCTGACAAGCTGATCAACTGGGCCCGAACTGGCTCCATGTGGCCTATGACCTTTGGTCTTGCCTGTTGCGCGGTAGAAATGATGCATGCCGGCGCGGCACGCTACGATCTGGATCGTTTCGGAATCATTTTCCGTCCGAGTCCAAGGCAGGCTGACGTCATGATCGTCGCAGGCACACTGGTCAACAAGATGGCCCCGGCTTTGCGCAAGGTCTACGATCAGATGCCCGATCCAAAGTGGGTCATCTCCATGGGCAGTTGTGCCAATGGCGGCGGGTATTACCACTATTCTTATGCAGTGGTCCGAGGTTGCGATCGAATCGTACCGGTTGATGTCTATGTGCCTGGTTGCCCGCCGACGGCGGAAGCGCTGCTTTACGGCATCCTGCAACTGCAGAACAAGATTCGTACAACCAATACCATCGCGCGCTGAGACCATGACAACACGTGCAGACAGAATGCTGGAAACGTTGCAGGCCGCGTTTCCTGACAATGAAACGATCGCACCTTCACTCGATCTGATCGTCATGGATGTAGCTCCGGCGGAGCTCATAGAAGTTGCCCGGAAGTTGCACGATGACCCGGCGCTGTCCTTCAAGCAAATGAGCGATCTGGCTGGCGTTGATTACGCAACTTACGGCAAGGACGAGTGGGCTACCGATACAGAAAACATGGCCAGCTTCAGTCGTGCGGTCAACTCTGCATCGACGGGAAGTCTGACCTTCAATACAGGTCTGGACCTGCCCGAATCTGATCGTCCTCGGTTCGTGGTGGCTTATCATCTGTTATCGCTTGATCACAATGTGCGACTCAGATTGCGCTGTGCGGCCGCCGACGATGCCATGCCGATCATTCCTTCGATCATACCTGTGTGGAACAATGCGGATTGGTATGAGCGCGAAGCGTTCGACCTGTTCGGCATCCTGTTTGACGGTCATCCGGATCTGCGTCGTATCCTTACAGATTATGGTTTCATTGGTCATCCTTTTCGCAAGGATTTTCCACTGATCGGTAATGTGGAAATGCGCTACGATTCAGTCAAGGAACGGGTGGTGTACGAACCCGTGAGCATTGTGCCTCGAGTACTGGTCCCGCGCGTCATTCGTGAAGATTCACGCTATGTCGCTGGCGAAACACCGAAGAAAAACGATGCCTGAGATACGCAATTACACGCTGAACTTTGGTCCGCAGCATCCGGCAGCGCATGGCGTTTTACGTCTTGTGCTGGAGATGGATGGTGAGGTTGTAGAGCGAGCTGATCCACACATTGGCTTGCTGCACCGGGGAACCGAAAAGCTGGCAGAATCCAAACCATACAATCAATCTATTGGTTATATGGATCGTCTGGACTATGTCTCGATGATGTGTAATGAGCACGGCTATGTGCTTGCTATCGAAAAGTTGCTGGGCGTAGATGTGCCTTTACGGGCCCAGTACATTCGGGTCATGTTTGATGAGATCACTCGCATCCTGAATCATCTGATGTGGCTGGGAGCTCACGCTCTGGACATTGGTGCAATGACTGTTTTCCTGTATTGCTTTCGCGAGCGGGAAGATCTCATGGATTGCTATGAAGCTGTGTCAGGGGCACGACTGCATGCCACCTATTATCGTCCTGGTGGTGTTGCGCGCGATTTACCTGATCACATGCCACAGTACGAAGCCTCACGGTTCACCAGCAAATCAGCTGCAGGAAAGCTTAACGAGGCCCGGCAGGGATCCATGCTGGATTTCATCGAAGACTTCGTTCAGCGTTTCCCGAAATACGTTGATGAGTACGAGACCTTGCTCACCGACAACCGTATCTGGAAGCAGCGTACCGTTGGTATCGGCGTTGTGACTCCAGAGCGTGCCTTGCAGCTAGGTTTTACGGGACCGATGCTACGTGGCTCCAACATCGAGTGGGATCTGCGAAAAAAGCAGCCTTACGAAGTCTATGAAGAGCTGGATTTTGACATTCCGGTCGGAACCAACGGTGACAGCTATGACCGTTATCTGGTTCGCGTCGAGGAGATGCGCCAAAGTAATCGCATCATCAAGCAGTGTATCGATTGGCTGCGTGTCAATGATGGTCCGGTACTGACCGAAGATCACAAGATAGCACCGCCTCGCCGCAGTGAAATGAAAGGTGATATGGAATCCCTGATTCATCACTTCAAATTGTTTACTGAAGGATTCTGTTTGCCTGAGGGTGAGGCTTACGCAGCCGTGGAACATCCTAAAGGCGAATTTGGTTGTTTTCTGGTATCTGACGGTGCGAACAAGCCTTATCGCCTCAAGGTACGGGCGGCAGGATTCCCGCACCTGGCAGCGCTGGATGAGATGGCACGCGGACATATGCTGTCCGATATCGTGGCGCTGATCGGTACCCAGGATATCGTGTTCGGTGAGATTGACCGCTAGTATGTTTGCCGGAGAATATTGATGAGTTCTGTACCTGCTGATGTCAACTTGCCCGATCCAGAATCGGTGTTGAGTGAGCACTCGATCGAAGAGATCAATGAGTGGATGACACGATTCCCGGATGAGCGAAAGCAGAGTGCTGTGCTGGCTGCACTGAGCATTGCTCAGCACCAGAATCAAGGCTGGTTGTCTACCGAATTGATGGATGCGGTGGCAGCCAAGCTGGAAATGCCACCAATTGCTGTCTATGAAGTGGCCAGCTTCTATTCCATGTTCGAAACCCGGCCTGTGGGTCGCCACTGTGTGGCGATCTGTACCAACATCAGTTGCATGCTGATGGGCTCTGACAACATAGTGAATCATGTCGAGAAGAAGTACGGCATCAAACTCGGCGAATCTACCGAAGACGGAAAGATCTACCTGAAGGTCGAGGAAGAGTGTCTCGCGGCTTGCTCGGGCGGTCCGATGATGCAAGTGGATCACGTTTATCACACCCAGCTCGATCCGGGAAAAGTAGACGAGATTCTGGATGCGCTTGACTGAAACTTCGACGAACAGGACAATCAGGATTACGCCATGAGCGATCAACAATTGCCTGCATCCCTGGCCCCGATGAACCAGGTTTGCTATACGACTTTACAGTTTGACGAGCCCTGGACCTATGAAAACTACCTGAAGATCGGTGGTTATCAGGCGTGGCAGAGAATTCTCGATGAAAAGCTGTCCCCCGATGATGTGGTGCAGATCGTCAAGGATTCTGGCCTTCGTGGTCGTGGTGGAGCAGGGTTTCCGACAGGCTTGAAGTGGAGTTTCATGCCCAAGAATGGCGGGCAGAGCTACTTCGTCATTAATTCTGATGAGTCCGAGCCGGGTACCTGTAAGGATCGCGATCTGATTCGCTTCAATCCGCATGCGCTGGTAGAAGGCATGTTGATCGGCAGCTATGCCATTCGCGCCTCGGTCAGCTACAACTACATGCGTGGCGAATTCATGGATGAGGTTTATAGAAACTTCATGCAGGCCATCAAGGATGCCTACACCAACGGTTGGGCCGGTAACGATATAAGAGGTAGTGGCATTGATATCAAGGTAGTTGGTACCTTGGGTGCTGGTGCCTATATCTGCGGCGAGGAGACCGCCTTGCTGGAATCACTGGAGGGCAAAAAGGGTCAACCTCGTTTCAAGCCGCCTTTTCCAGCAGGTTTTGGACTCTACGGTCGTCCGACCACCATCAACAACACCGAATCCGTTGCCAGTGTGCCGGCGATCATTCGCAATGGTGCGGAATGGTTCAAGGGCATGGGTATTGAATCGGCGGGTGGACAGAAATGCTTCTCCGTGTCTGGTCATGTTGCCAAGCCCGGAAATTTCGAAATCAACCTCGGGACGCCATTCGCTACTCTCATGGAACTGGCTGGCGGAATGAAGGATGGTATTCCTCTGAAGGCGGTCATTCCGGGTGGTTCTTCTGTACCGGTTGTGCCCGGTGAAATCATGATGGCGACCAATATGGACTACGATTCCATCTCCAAGGTTGCAGGCTCCATGCTGGGCTCTGGTGCGGTCATCGTCATGAATGAAACGACTGATATGGTGCTGGCTCTGCGTCGAATCTCACGTTTTTACTATTCGGAGAGTTGTGGCCAGTGCACACCTTGCCGTGAAGGCACGGGCTGGCTATATCGTATGCTGAGCCGCATTGTCGACGGCAAGGGTCTGCCTGAGGACATCGAAAAACTTGAAGACGTTGCAGGCAAGATTGCCGGACGCACCATCTGTGCGTTGGGTGATGCCGCGGCCATGCCTGTGCAGAGCTTCGTGAAGCATTATCGTCACGAGTTCGAGTATTACATCCAGAATGGGCGCAGTATTGTGTCCGACCAACTAGGGGCGGTTGCCTGACGTACAATCAGGTCCAGTCCCACCTCTCGTGTTATCCCGACGAAATACCTTAAATGAGTGACGACACAATCCAGATTACCGTCGACGGCACATCGCTGACGGCGAAGCGTGGTCAAATGCTGATCGAGGTTACCGATGCTGCGGGCATCGATGTGCCGCGTTTTTGCTACCACAAGAAGCTTTCGGTTGCGGCCAACTGTCGCATGTGCCTCGTGGAAGTCGAGAAGGCACCCAAGCCATTGCCGGCCTGTGCGACACCGGTCATGCCTGACATGATTGTGCATACCGCCTCGAAGCTGGCGCGTGATGCGCAAAAAGGAACCATGGAGTTCCTGCTGATCAACCATCCGCTGGATTGCCCTATCTGCGATCAGGGTGGTGAGTGCGAACTGCAGGATGTGGCCATGGGCTACGGCAGTGGCGCTTCTCAATATACCGAAGGCAAGCGGGTCGTCTTTGACAAGTACATTGGACCTCTGATCGCAACCGAAATGACTCGTTGCATACACTGCACGCGCTGCGTTCGGTTTGGCGAGGAGATTGCCGGCATTCGTGAGCTTGGAGCAACAGGGCGCGGCGAGAATGTCCGTA
Source organism: Granulosicoccus antarcticus IMCC3135 (assembly GCF_002215215.1). NCBI lineage: Bacteria > Pseudomonadati > Pseudomonadota > Gammaproteobacteria > Chromatiales > Granulosicoccaceae > Granulosicoccus > Granulosicoccus antarcticus. The sequence continues at coordinate 2,486,428 of NZ_CP018632.1, forward strand.
TCGGCACCTATATTGAAAAATCAGTGGTTTCTGAAGTCTCGGGCAATGTCATCGATATCTGTCCGGTAGGAGCCTTGACTGCCCGGCCTTCACGCTACACAGCACGTGCGTGGGAATTGTCGCAACAGCCCTCTGTATCGCCGCACGATTCTGTCGGTTCCAACATTTACGTACATATGGACGGCTCTACGGTCAACCGTGTGGTGCCTCGCGATAACGAGTCTATCAATGAAGTCTGGATTGCTGATCGCGATCGATTCAGCTATCAGGGATTAAAAAGTGCCGATCGATTGCAGTCACCCATGGTTCGCATTGATGGGGCTCTACAGGCGACTGATTGGCCAACCGCTCTTGCGGCCGCGGCGCTGAAATTGAAAGATACCGATCTGGGTGTGCTGGTTTCGCCCAGTATCACGCTGGAAGAGATGTATCTGGCTCAGAAGCTGGGTCGTGAGCTGGGCAGCAATAATATTGACCATCGACTTGGGCAAGCAGATTTTTCTGCTCAGGATGCAGCCCCCGGTATGCCATGGCTGGGTATGGGACTGAATGATCTTGAAACTCTGGATGCAGCTTTACTGGTCGGGTCCAATATTCGCAAGGACCAACCGATAGCAGCTCTGCGTTTGCGCAAGTCGGCGCTGAAAGGGGCCTCCATCAGTTTTATCAACCCTCGACACTTTCCGCTGCACTTTGATGCCGCCGAAAACATTGCCACTCGTTATGACAGCATGGTGTCAGAGTTGTTCTATGTCGCCAGCGCGGCAGGTGCTGAACTGGGCAATATGCAGAACAAGCCTGATAGTAAGGGTGATGAACGTCATCAGCGCATCGCAGACGCCCTGAAGAGCGGTGAACGTGCGGCGGTGTTCCTCGGAAATATATCGGTTCAACACCCGCAATTTGCACAACTGCAGTATCTGGCCAATGCACTGGCCCGTGCAACGGGTGCCACTCTGGGCATGTTGCCAGAGCGCGCCAATACCGCCGGTGCCTGGTTGGCCGGTGTGGTGCCGCATCGCCATGCGGGTGGAAAGTCTGCGGCTGGTGCTGCGGGGCTCAATGCTCGCCAGATGCTGGATACACCATTGAAATCCTATCTGTTGGTAGGAGCCGAACTTGAATTCGATGCAGTAAACCCATCTCAGGCCATGAAGGCGCTTGAAGGTGCAAACGGTGTGGTTGCCATCAATTCCTATATGAGCGACAGTCTGTCGCAGTACGCTGATGTCGTACTGCCGGCGGCAACGTTTACTGAAACGTTTGGTACCTATGTCAACGCTACCGGTAACTGGCAGAGTTCTCGGGGTATTACCAATCCGCCTGGTGAGGCCCGACCTGCCTGGAAAATATTTCGGGTTCTGGCCGACGAGCTGGAGCTGGATGGGTTTGGTTACGATAGTCCGGAAGATATCACGCGCGAACTGCAGGCCAAGTGTGGCGATATACAGCTGGGCAACCTGACTGATTTTGCAACGGTGCCAGATTTCACCGCGCCACAGGATGGCGTGATGCTCAGGGCAGGGGAGACACCAATCTATGCAACTGATCCGATTGTTCGTCGCTCGCAACCATTGCAGAAATCACTCGATGGCAAACAGGCTTTCGCCTCGATGGCGAGCTCCGAATTGCAGAATTTGTCGTTGAACGAAGGTGACTCGGTCAGCGTTCGACAAAATGGCTCAGCCGTCACGTTGCCGGTGAAGCTGGATAACAACGTACCCGTTGGCTGTGTCTGGGTGCCGATCGGATTGCCCGAGACCGCTGCATTAGGCGAAGTATTCGGCGCAATCGAGGTGAGTAAAGTCTGATGGATGCACTGATTCTCACTATCTGGACGCTGTTCAAGATCGTTCTGATTCTTGTGCCTCTGATTCTGTGTGTTGCCTATCTGACGCTGGCAGAACGCAAAGTCATCGGCTCAATGCAAGTCAGAGTCGGCCCCAATCGAGTCGGTTATAAGGGACTGGGGCAGCCTTTTGCAGATGTATTCAAATTGCTGTGCAAGGAAATCATCATTCCGACCAATGCATCGCGATTTCTGTTTCTGACAGCCCCCATCCTTTCGCTGGCTCCGGCCTTTGCAGCCTGGGCGGTTATCCCGTTTGCGGATGGCATGGAGCTGGCCAACGTCAATGCCGGTCTGCTCTATGTGCTGGCGATGACCTCTATCGGGGTTTACGGCGTCATCATCGCAGGCTGGGCCTCCAATTCGAAATATGCGTTTCTTGGTGCCATGCGTTCCGCGGCACAGATCGTTGCCTACGAAATTGCCATGGGTTTTGCGCTTATTGGTGTACTGATGATGTCAGGTAGCCTGAATTTAGGAGATATCGTGCGTTCTCAGTCAGGCGGTTTCTTCTACTGGAATCTTTTTCCATTGCTGCCTCTGGCTGTGGTGTATTTTATATCGGGTGTTGCAGAGACTAACCGGGCGCCCTTTGATGTGGCAGAAGGCGAGTCTGAAATCGTCGCCGGTTTCCACGTGGATTATTCAGGCTTTGCCTTTGCCTTGTTCTTCCTGGCTGAATACGCGAACATGATCATGATCGCAGCATTGACTGCGATTCTGTTCCTTGGTGGCTGGATGTCACCGATCGATGGTGTCGGCGATGGCATCCACTGGTTTCTGATCAAGACCGCAGCCATGCTCTTCATGTTCTTGTGGCTCCGGGCAACATTTCCACGTTATCGCTATGACCAGATCATGCGTCTGGGTTGGAAGGTTTTCATTCCGGTTACCATCGTCTGGATTGCCGTGGTCGGATTTGCCATCTACTTCGAAGTAGGTCCCTGGTTCAGCACTGTGCGCTCTGGCGTTCTGTAGAGTCGAGAGTCAAACATGACAGGACAAATCAGTAAATACATCAAGAGCTTTACCCTTTGGGAGCTATTGAAAGGCTTGAGCCTGACGGGCAAGTACTTCGTGTCCGGCAACATCACCATTCAGTACCCGGAAGAGAAGACTCCTCAGTCGAACCGTTTTCGTGGATTGCATGCTTTGCGTCGCTATTCAAATGGAGAAGAACGGTGTATTGCCTGTAAGTTGTGCGAAGCGGTCTGTCCAGCGCTGGCTATCACCATCGATTCAGAGCAGCGTGACGATGGAACTCGTCGTACCACTCGTTATGACATTGATCTGTTTAAATGCATTTTCTGCGGATTCTGTGAAGAGGCCTGCCCGGTTGACTCGATCGTTGAAACACGAATATTCGAATATCATTTTGAAAACCGTGGTGAGCAGATCATGACGAAGGACAAGCTTCTGGCGATTGGTGACAAGTACGAAGCACAGATTGCTGCCGATCGGGCTGCCGATGCGCCGTTCCGGTGAAAAGTTCATACTCATGCCCAACCAGTGCCAGCGAGCTTTACTCTGCATGGCCAGACCTGAAGGACCAAACCAGTGACGTTTGAACTGATCATTTTTTATGTGTTTGCGGCGATCATGGTTTTTGCTGCAGCGCGCGTCATAACGGCCCGTAATCCTGTGCACTCGGCCTTGTTTCTGGTACTGACATTCTTTACCTGTTCGGGTATCTGGTTGTTGCTGGAAGCTGAATTTCTGGCAATCGTGCTGGTAGTGGTTTACGTCGGTGCCGTCATGGTGCTTTTCCTTTTTGTCGTCATGATGCTGGATGTCAATGTCGAGCCACTGCGCGAAGGCTTTGTAAAATACTTGCCGGTTGGTTTGTTCGTCGGAGTGATCATGTTGGTAGAAATGGTCTTTCTCATCACACAGCGCTACTTCAAGAATGATCAGTACCCTATCCCTGAGCGTGCGACTGCTGAAGCCATGAGCAACACCGAGTCACTCGGGCGTTTGCTGTATAGCGAGTATCTCTTCCAGTTCGAAATTGCTGCCATCATTCTGCTGGTAGCCATTGTTGCCGCGATCGCGTTAACCATGCGTCGTCGGCCGAATACCAAGTATCAGTCGCCATCAGAGCAGGTTCAGGTACGCAAGCAGGATCGATTGCGTATCGTTCAGATGCCTTCCGAAAAACGTTCTTCCTGAGGCCAAAACAGACACTCATGATTACTCTGTCGCACTATCTGGCCCTTGGCGCCGTGCTGTTCTGTCTGAGCGTGGTCGGTATATTCCTGAACCGGAAAAACGTCATCATTCTGCTGATGTGCATCGAGCTGATGCTACTGTCAGTCAACATGAATTTCGTGGCGTTCTCTCATTTTCTCGGTGATGGGGCAGGGCAGATCTTCGTCTTCTTCATCCTGACCGTTGCGGCAGCGGAGGCAGCTATCGGCCTCGCTATACTGGTGGTGTTGTTTCGCAACCGTTCGACCATCAATGTTGCCGATCTAGACGCACTCAAAGGCTAGCCAACGTGAAGTTACTCTACACACTCATTCCGCTGGCACCGCTTCTGGCAGCAATCGTTACTGGCCTGTTTGGTCGACGTATCGGTCGTGACAATGCTCACCGTGTGACCATTGCAGGTGTTGCTTTCTCTTTGCTGTTGTCGGTGTACGCCTTCTTCCACGTCGTGGTGGGTGAGGCTGCACCGTTCAACGAAACGCTGTACACCTGGCTGGTCAGTGGCAACATCAAGTTTGAAATCGGTTTTCTGGTCGACAATCTGACGGTGATGATGCTGCTGGTTGTCAACTTCGTCTCACTGATGGTGCATATCTATACCATCGGTTATATGCATGACGATGACGGATATCAGCGTTTCTTCAGCTATATCTCGCTGTTTACCTTTTCCATGTTGATGCTGGTCATGTCCAACAACTTTCTGCAGTTGTTCTTTGGCTGGGAAGCGGTGGGTACGGTGTCCTATTTGCTGATCGGTTTCTACTACAAGAAAGAGACTGCCATCTTCGCCAACATGAAAGCCTTTCTGGTCAACCGGGTTGGGGATTTCGGCTTCGTTCTGGGTATCGCCGGTATTGTCATGTATACCAACAGTCTGGCTTATACCGATGCGTTTGCGGCAGCCCCCGGGCTGGTCGGTCAGACCATCAACATTGTGGGCAGTTCAGAGTGGGATGTTCTGACTGTGCTGTGCATCCTGCTGTTCATTGGTGCGATGGGTAAGTCGGCACAGGCGCCACTCCATGTCTGGCTGCCAGATTCCATGGAAGGACCTACACCTATCTCGGCACTGATTCACGCAGCAACCATGGTGACTGCCGGTATCTTCATGGTGTCGCGAATGTCACCACTGTTCGAACTCTCGGAAACTGCTCTGAGCTTCATCCTGATCATCGGTGCATTCACCGCCTTCTTCATGGGGCTGATCGGCATGGTGCAAAACGACATCAAACGGGTCATCGCCTATTCAACGCTGTCACAGTTGGGCTATATGACCGTAGCACTGGGCGTTTCTGCGTACTCGGCTGCCATGTTCCATCTCATGACGCACGCCTTCTTCAAGGCTCTGCTGTTCCTGGCCGCTGGTTCTGTGATCATAGCGATGCATCATGAACAGGACATCCGCAAGATGGGTGGACTGCGCAAGATCATGCCGACCACTTATTGGACATCTCTTATCGGATCGCTGGCACTTATTGGCTTTCCGGCGTTCTCCGGATTCTATTCCAAGGACATCATTATTGAGGCAGTGCACGCCTCGAGCATTCCAGGGGCACATATTGCTTATTGGGCGGTGCTGGGCGGCGTCTTCGTGACCGCGTTCTACTCTTTCCGTCTGTTCTTTCTGGTTTTCCATGGCAAGACACGGATGGATAAACACACCGAAGAACATGCCAAGGAATCTCCGAAAGTGGTTACCGTACCGTTGATCCTACTGGCCATTCCATCGCTTATCATCGGCGCGTTGACTGTGACGGCCGTGGTGTACGGTGATTACTTCAAGGATGTTATCTATGTGGCACCGGAACATGCCGTACTGGAGCAACTGGGTGAGGAGTATCATGGTCCCTTGCAGTTCATCATTCATGCATTTAATGCCCCTGCGGTTTATATCGCGGCGGTCGGTGTGGCGACGGCCTTTCTGTTCTATATCCTTGCTCCGTCCATTCCGACATTTCTTGATTCAAAGCTGGGTTTTTTGCGTCGCATACTGGACAACAAGTACGGTTTCGACGATTTCAACCAGGCGGTCTTTGCCCGTGGCAGTGTTGCCCTTGGTCGTCAGCTTTGGCAGAAGGGTGACATCAAAGTGATTGATGGTGCTCTGGTTAATGGAGCGGCCAACAGTGTGGGCTGGCTGGCTGGCATTTCGCGCAATATCCAGAGCGGTATGTTGTTCCACTATGCGTTTGCCATGATCCTCGGATTACTGGCTATGCTGACCTGGTTTCTTTTCGTCTGATTATCACGCCCGATTGAGATCGATACATTGAGCTTTCCTATACTGAGTCTGACGATCTGGTTGCCCATACTGGCTGGGGTGCTGATCATTGCCCTGGGCGATCGGCCGGCACGCAAGCTGGCGGGTGTGGCCTCCATACTGACCTTGCTGGCCAGCCTGCCTCTTTACTTTGGTTTTGATTCCGGTACGGCTGAGATGCAGTTTCAGGAGTCGTTGGCGTGGTTGCCGAGTTTCAATATCAACTATGCGCTTGGCGTGGACGGTATCTCCATGCCGTTGATCATCCTCACCACGATGATCAATGTGATCGTGGTGATTTCGGCATGGCAGGTGATCAAGGATCGTCCCGCGATGTACCTGGGTGCCTTCTCGATCATGACGGGTCTGATGGTTGGTGTTTTTTCCTCATTGGATGCGATGTTGTTCTACATCTTCTTCGAGGCCACACTGATCCCGATGTTCCTGATTATCGGAATCTGGGGTGGTCCAAAGCGTGTCTATGCAACCGTAAAATTCTTTTTGTACACCTTTCTGGGCTCGGTCTTCATGCTGATCGCCCTGATTTATATGTACAAGCAAGGCGGCAGTTTCAGCATCCTGAGCCTGCATGATCTGCCACTGAACCAGGACCAGCAATACTGGATATTCCTGGCTTTCCTTGCAGCTTTCGCGGTCAAGATACCCATGTGGCCGGTACATACATGGCTGCCAGATGCTCACGTTGAAGCGCCGACTGCAGGCTCTGCCGTTCTGGCTGCTGTCATGTTGAAGATGGGCGGTTATGGCTTTCTGCGATTCAGCCTGCCGATCACACCTGATGCCAGTGCCCATATGGATACCTTCATGATCGTCATCTCTCTGGTCGCGGTGGTGTATATCGGATTTGTGGCTTTGGCGCAGCGAGACATGAAGAAGTTGATAGCCTATTCATCCATTTCGCATATGGGGTTCGTCACGCTCGGTATCTTCATTGCCTTCCGTCTCATTGCCAAAGGCGATGATGCGGGTGTAGCGCTGGGACTTGAAGGCGCCATGATCCAGATGATTTCACATGGATTCATCTCTGCTGCCATGTTCCTGTGTGTCGGTGTCATGTACGACCGTGTTCATAGTCGCGAGATTGCGGATTACGGCGGTGTCATCAACACCATGCCTATCTTTGCAGCTTTCATGGTGTTCTTTGCCATGGCCAATGCAGGCTTGCCGGGAACCTCAGGTTTCGTGGGGGAGTTCATGGTCATACTGGCAAGTTTCAAGACTAACTTCTGGATTGCGTTCCTGGCCTCACTGACCCTGATACTCGGTGCTGCCTATACGCTCTGGATGGTCAAGCGCGTCATCATGGGGCCGATTGGCAACGACAAGGTGGCCGCATTGACTGATATTAATTCCCGCGAGTTCTGGATGCTGGCGCTGTTGGCAATGATGGTATTGCTGATTGGTGTCTGGCCGAATGTTATCGGTGGCGTCATGCACGCCTCGGTGGAGAACCTCGTGCAACACATTTCAACCTCCAAGTACTGAGCGCCTCATGGACAACCTGCAGATCGCGACGCCCGAGATCTTTCTGCTGGCGGCCACCTGTGCGGTGTTGGTCGTCGGCCTGTTTGTACAGGCGAAATCAAACACCGTTTACTGGCTGTCACAACTGACACTGGTTATCACACTGATCATGTCGTTATCGCAAATAGGCGATGATGCGGTGACTGGTCTGAGTGGTGCCTATACGGTTGATGTACTCAGCGCCAGCTTGAAAAGCTGGGTGCTGGTCATTGCCATAGGCATCTTCTTGTATTCACGCGACTATGTCGGTAACCGCAAGATTGCCCGTAGCGAGTATTTCGTACTGGGTTTGTTTGCTGTCGCCGGGATGATGATCATGGTGTCAGCCACTCATATGCTCAGCGTCTATCTGGGACTGGAGCTATTGGCATTGTCCCAATACGCCATGGTGGCCTTGCATCGTGACAACGGTCTGGCATCAGAGGCAGCCATGAAGTATTTCGTGCTGGGAGCTCTGGCTTCGGGCATGTTGTTATATGGCATGTCCATGATTTACGGGGCAACCGGTTCACTGAATCTCACCGTTATCGGTGACGTTCTGGCGGGCAACTCGGAAACACTCTCTGCAGAGCGCACTATCGGTGCACGCTTCGGCCTGACCTTTCTGATTGTCGGTCTCGCCTTCAAGCTGGGAGCTGTGCCATTCCATATGTGGGTACCAGACGTATATGAAGGTGCCCCCACCTCGGTCACCATGTTCATTTCGACAGCACCCAAGATTGCCGCATTTGCCATGTTGGTTCGTTTGCTGGTCGGAGGGTTGGAAACGCTGAGTGCTGATTGGCAGCAGATGCTGGCGATTCTCTCCGCACTATCGATGGTGGTTGGAAATCTGATTGCCATCGCGCAGACCAACATCAAACGCATGTTTGCCTACAGTACGATTTCGCATGTCGGCTTTCTGTTGATGGGGATCGTGGGTGCGACGAACGAAGGGTATAGCGCGTCCATGTTCTACGCCATTACTTATGCGTTCACCACACTGGCAGCCTTTGGCGTCATTCTGGCAGTATCTCGAGCAGGATTTGAGGCCGACCAACTGACAGATTTGTCCGGACTGGGCAAGAAGAACGCACTGTTGGCTGGTGTCATGTTGCTTGCCATGATTTCACTGGCAGGTGTTCCGCCGGCTGTTGGTTTTTACGCCAAGTTGAGCGTGTTGGAATCAGCGGTGGGCGCCGGTTTTACCTGGTTGGCCATACTCGGGGTGATCATGTCAGTGGTTGGCGCGTTCTATTACCTGCGTATTATCAAGATCATGTTCTTTGATGATCCGGCGGATGATATCGAAGTCAATCCTGCAGGTGATGTGACTGCTGGTCTGGCAATAAATGGTCTGGCTGTCATTGGTCTGGGTCTGGCCCCGGGTCTGATCATGGGGGCTTGTATCGCGGCCTTTGCCTGATTAAGGGTCTGCTTGCCTTTAGTGATGAAAACCCCTGGCTAGTCCGGGGGTTTTTGTTTAAGCCCTTAAGTAAACTCAGGCTTTTCGAGAGAACATTCTGCCAAGAAATGAGGGGCGCGGAGCAGGGTCGCTCGGTGTCGGTTTCAGTTGATTCCGAAGCTTCTGCTCTGCGACAACCGCCCATTTCATCGTGTTTGCTCGCAAGGTGGGTTCAGGAAAAGGTGATTGTTTGCGAATACTCTGTATTGCCAGGCCCATCGTATTGAACATCCTGTTCGGCGCATAGGACGTCTCCCAGGCGCGACGGGCTGCTTCGCCTCGTTCTTGCCACTGTGGTTCCAGCTCCAGCAGTATCTTTGGTATATCCGAAGTACGGGATTCGGGAACGCGTACAGCGAAACTCCAATCGACTTGCGGTGGTGCGACCCAGGAATCAGAGATGATGACGGGAACCCGACCTGATTCCATCGTTTCATAGAGGCGTAGCGAGGCCGGTCCGATACCCCTGGGGCAGAGGATGAACTTACTGCCAGCCATGGTTTGTGTATACAGTTTCTGGAAAGCGTACTTGGACGTCTGTATGGGATCCCATGTGCAGAAGTCCGATGTATCGATGATCCGGGCATTGTCATCCTTGAGCCTCAACACAGGTTTGCGGCAGGCGTGACTGGCAGAGCCAACAAAAGAGTAGAGCCATTGGCGTTCTGCCTTGCTGTGATAGATATCTTGTACACCTGAGTTGGTTGCTGTCAGGTAGGGGAAGGCGACTTGCTCTTCAGGATTGGTCAGTTCGCTCCCTAAGCTGCAGTAGAGTCCATGTAGTAAGGGCCATGCGCGGTCCATTTCGTTGTACATGAATATTTTTTCAGGATACATCCGGATCAACGGATGCTCCATGAGTGTATTGAAGCTCATATCCTGAAATTGAGTATTTTCGACAAATACGATGGCATCCGCCTTGTCGGGGTTGCGGGTCACCGTAAAGTTGCCTTGATCATCCAGCCTCTGCAACTGACGTACACGATCGAGGCAGGGATGGGTCGAGTAGGCAGAGGTGAAAAGCAGCTTCATCAAATCCTTCCAAAATGTAATGTTCAGTGCAATTTAGCACTTAGCCACTGAATTGGGCTCGGTATAGTTACCACTCGAATTGAGCCGTGAGATTTGCAACTATCCCCACTGCAGACGGTCGTCAGTAATTTTCAAACAAATACGAGCTGTCTTTTTGTACAGTTCTGGCAGCTCCTGCTTGTCTCTTTTGCTCTGGATGTCCTTACATTGGTAATCCGGTTACACAGGAAGCTCACATGGAGCGTAGACATTCAAATGCTGCAGGACAGGTTCGGGGGGTTAGCCACTTGTTGCCAGGATTGTTGGGCATCCTGTTGCTAGTCGGATGCTCGGAGGGTGAATCAGAGGTCGATACAGAGCCAGATAGCGATACTGAGGCCGGGTTTGATATGGCTGTCTCCAGCCGGTATCCCGCTGATAGCGAAGGGGATGATCCCGCCGGGATGATCGTGACTGGACTTGACGAACTTGATGCCTCGCAAACAGTGTCTCCATGGCTTGTCTCTATTCGTCAGTTTCGCAACACATCAACTACGGCTACTTTCTCGGTAGAACTGACGCGCTATGCCGAAGATTTTCCTGTGTCAGCGCATATTCGGTTTTTTAGTGAAAGCCTGGATTCCTGTCTGATTCGAGACTCGCTGGATGAAGAGAGCCTGGATCTGGGCAATCCTCCCCCTGGAGTTATCGACGGGGGCACTTCGGTCGTTTTCAATACAGCTTCAGGTCCGCAGTTTTCGATGCCTAGAACACGGCTGTCAGATGGACAGTTCATGTACGGCCCGCAAGATGAACTGTCTGGAACACTGCCAGATGGAGCAACACTCTCCATCCCGGGTGGGGCGTTTCCAACGGTGGCGGCCTATTCGGTATTTGAACCAGAGCCGGTGGTGCGTTTATTACCCGATTCTTCGCAGTTGATCACGGCAGAATCGGACTTCAGCTGGATCCCGCTCAATCAGTCGGACCATGTGAAGATCGATTTCATGGCCTTTGACAAATCAGGTGAGTTCCTGGAGTACCCGGTTAGCTGTTGGGTCGAAGATGACGGTGCTTTTGAATTGCCGGATCTGGTTGTTGAGGCATTGGAACCTGAAGAATCGGGAGATGATTCGAGTGTCGCTATTCGCGTTCGTTACTCTCGTGTCTATTCGCGTGTGGACGTAAAGGACGGTATTGTCTTCCATCAAGTGATGGAGGTCACAGAAACAGAGGCAATGTGAAAATAAATCGAATTATTTGATGCCAAAGGTTGTGAAGACGACTTTAACGCGATATACTTCTTCGGGTCAGCACAGGTGCGGGGTGGAGCAGTCTGGCAGCTCGTCGGGCTCATAACCCGAAGGTCGTAGGTTCGAATCCTACCCCCGCTACCAATTAGTGATGACAGTCAATTTAGCCGCTTAACTGCGGCTTTTTTGTGTCTGATGAAAATGTCCGGTCATCATCACCGGTTCCTTGTTCGATATACAACAGACTGGCGATTGAGATAACAATCTGTTCGGTCAAGGAGTGGTAATGGATTCACGTCAATTGGAGATGACCGTGCTGATGACGCCGGATATGGCGAACTTTAGCGGCAAGGTCCATGGTGGCGCTCTACTGAACTTGCTTGATCGAGTGGCGTTCTCTTGTGCCTCCCGGTTTTCCGGTATGTATGTTGTGACCTTGTCAGTTGATCAGGTAACTTTCAAGCAGGCGATCAACGTTGGAGAACTGGTGACTTTCCGGGCTAGCGTGAATCACGCCGGGCGTACGTCTATGGAGATCGGTATTCGGGTCGAAGCGGAAGACATCCGCAAGGGCGTGCGGCGTCATACCAATTCGTGCTATTTCACGATGGTTGCTGTTGACGATGATGGCAAGCCCGTCAAAGTGCCACCCTTACAGATATCATTGCCGGTTGAGCAGCAACGCCAACGAGCCGCCAAGGCACGCAAGGAGCTCAGGCTGCGTTTCGAACAGGAAATGCGACAGGCGTCTGAGGAGAGTAAGTAGGCATCAGTGATGCGTGGTGCTGTTGTTCAGTGTTGCAGGATACCTCGCACCGGGTAAGTGCGTGAATGTGTTCAATGCACATTGAAAGAGCAGGTGTGGCAGTAGATCTCTGGCTGTTGAAGGTGCGCTGTTGAGTGCTGCTGATCCGCACGCAGCTCAAGGTGATTCAGAGCTGTCAGGAACTGCTATCGAGACCTCTATGACAGGTCTTGTCCAGGTCGTACTGCACAAGGCGGACGAAACCGCAGGATCACCATTAGAAGGGCTCGATTACCCCTTGCTTGAAACAGACACTGAATGGGTGGGTGCATGGTTTCAGCTATTCCAACTATCTGGATGAGTTGGGTGAAACGGCTCAGAGCGATATCTATGTATATGAAGGATGGGGTCTTTCACTCTTTCAGACGCCCTTGTCTGAATTCGGTTTCTCCGTCGTCTGCATTCAGCTGGCGTATACGCACTGGTCTTCCCGCCCGGTCCAGCTGTACATCGCCGATTCCCGAATGGTTCCACAGCCGCTCGCCAGCATTACGCCCTTCGGGCAGGCGAGGGTAGATGTGGAATGATCGCCGCTGGGTCAGCAGATTCAGCGGCGACCAGGGTGCGAACAGCCATCGGTTCAGGCGGTCCAGCCATTCAAGCAATGTTGCTGGAAACTCGTTCTTGATGCCACTGCTGGTGATCTGCCAGATATCGGGTGAATTCTGCTGGTGACGCAGATGGACATCGTAGGCGAAGGAGTAGTGCACATCGCCGGATAGCAAGACGAAGGTCTGCGGGGTTCGACGATGATCGAAGATACTGAGCATGACCGTGGCGGCTTCGTGATGGGCCATCCAGTTCTCGGCATCAACCATCAGTGACTGGCCGAAGAATGTGAAGATTCGCTGGACGATCTCGATGATCTTGACACCGAATACGGGGGCGGGTGAGACGACGATGACGGCGGAATGATCCAGAATATGATGCTGGAAGTCGCTCAGTGCTTCCCAATCCATAAGTCCTGATGGTCGGGAGGGTTTGTCAGGGCGGCGCCAGCGGTGAGTGCGGGTGTCGAGTACCACGACGGGAGGTGTTGTCGCCAGGGTGTACTGCCAGCCGCGAAAATCCAGCAGCTTGTTGATCAGTGCGTCTTGTAAGTCGGGGCTAAGGCGTCGCTGGTTATAGGCTGCTTGTCGAAGTACGTTTTCACAGTCAGGCATGATCTGGGACAGAGACGCGGGGCCATTGCCCCAGCCTTGGCACAGTGCATAAGCGATCAGGGCGTTGCCAACTATGCGTCGTGAAAACGGGTGCTCGTAGGCAGTCTGTTCCCATAACAAGGACAGGTTCCAGTCATCGGTAATGTCATGATCATCGAACATCATATAGCCAGGCACATGACACAGTGCACGTGCGGCTTCCGGAAGGCCTGCCACGAATTTGTTGATGTGATCGGTTTCGCGCTGATAACGTTTGAGTAAAGGTTGCGGCAGGTCGGGTTCTTTTATGTCCACTAAGCTCCAGGGAATAGGGGACCAGACCAGCAGGTACATGGCCAGCATCTCCGATAACGAAACCAGGTGATTCTCTGCGCTGGCGGTCGTGAAAACAGGTTTGCGTGCGCCACCGAAGAACCGGTCAATTAACGTGGCATTGGATCTGGTGTTCGGCAGCAGGCGAGTCCGCCCGTAATAAGTATGTTCGTGTTGCATCAAAGCGGCACCACTATCGATAACAGCACCGCTGATGACCTCATCGATCAATCCGAGCCGGTCACCAAGTTGATGGATGGCATATAGCATGGGGCCAGCTACATCATCCACATAAACCTGGTCGCCACTCATCATCAGCAATGCGGGTCTGTTTTCGCTGGACGTTCCACAGGCTCTTATTTCGGCATCAACACGACGCAGTCCGTCAACGGCTGGATGGTGTGGTTTTCGACAAGAGCCGTGCAGAATGCGATCGATGTGACTCTTGATCACCATATGCGGTGACCGCTGCCCCTCGTGGCACAGGTGAGGTGCCCAGTTGCTGATCCATCGCCAGTTGCTCTTGCCCTCAAAAGCAAGGTCGTAATGCAGTATGCAATCTGTTGGCCACGGAGTATCGGCGCGAATATCGAGTAACTGGATAAACGCATGCTTGCCAATGGGCAACTCTGTTTGCTCCTCAGTCGTCAGGTCACGTTCCTGAAGCGGACTGTTTGCGTAATGCAGGCGAAATCGCCAGGTGGTGGGGCGGGTCGTAATCAGCCACAACAATAGTCTGTCGGTATGCACATGTCGCAACAAGGGTCCGACCAGTACCTGGGGTAAATCGGGGACAGATTTCATGCTTCTGATAGAGGGTCATGCGCTTGCCCTGCGCCTTGTTGATGAAGGCGCCGACAATCTGTTGTGGGGGGGGAGCAGAGGCTTTACACGCTAAAGTGTAGCGCGCATTTGCCTGTCGTTAGCCTGACAAGCCAACTATACAAGGGGATGTTGCTCTTCGATCATTGCGCTTGTGATGACCCTGAAAGTGGCTTGACAAGCACCGTTAGGGTGCGCACTATTTCGCTGTTATTGACAAGGCCTCACCATGACTACCCAAAACACTGCCAAATTGCCACATCCCGGGCTTAGCTTTGCTGCGTTCGTGACTCTGATGGCAGGCTTCATGGCCCTCAACGGCTTGGCGGTGGACACCATGTTGCCAGCACTGCCGGCAATCGGAGATGAGCTGGGTGTTACGGATCCCAATGACAGGCAGTGGGTGATTACCGCCTATTTCCTTGGCTTCGGTATCTTTCAGCTGTTCTACGGTCCTTTGTCTGATCGCTTCGGACGTCGTCCGGTTTTGTTATTCGGTGTATCGGTCTACGCTTTTTTCAGCATTGTTACTGTCTTTGTCAGCACTTTCGATGGCGTTGTCGTTACGCGTTTTCTGCAGGGCGCCGGGTCGGCTGCGACCCGCGTGCTGGTGGTTGCCATTGTGCGTGATTGCTACTCGGGCAGGCAGATGGCCAAAGTCATGTCGCTGGCCTTCATCATCTTTCTGACTGTACCTGTGCTGGCGCCAGCCATTGGGCAAGGCATCATGCTGTTTGTTAGCTGGCACTGGATATTTCTGGGTCTGGCATTGTTTGCAGTTGGATTGACCGCATTTGCATGGGTGCGTCTGCCAGAAACTCTGCATCCTGAATATCGATTGCCTCTGTCGATGAAACGTGTACTGACTGCTTTTAAA
The DNA here is from genome assembly GCF_002215215.1 of Granulosicoccus antarcticus IMCC3135. Classification (NCBI taxonomy): domain Bacteria; kingdom Pseudomonadati; phylum Pseudomonadota; class Gammaproteobacteria; order Chromatiales; family Granulosicoccaceae; genus Granulosicoccus; species Granulosicoccus antarcticus. The sequence continues at coordinate 2,501,977 of NZ_CP018632.1, forward strand.
GTGGTTACCACAACGCGGCAGTCCATCGGATATTCCATTGCCATGACACTGGTTCTGGGCCCCTTGTTTGGCTATATCGCGTCGGTACAGCAGATTTTTGCCGATGTATTCCAGGTAGAGGCACTGTTTACCGTCTATTTTGCAGTGACAGCCATCAGTATGGCGATAGCCTCCTTTGTCAATTCACGGGTTGTGGAGCGTCTGGGAACTCGCCTTGTATCTCATTCGGCAATGTGCGGGATGCTGGTATGTGCGTTGCTGGGAATTTTGCTGGAGACGCTGGGTTATCAGAATCTCTACACATTTGTCGTACTGCAGTCGGCCATCATGTTCTGTTTTGGACTGACAGCTCCCAATTTTGGATCCATGGCAATGGAGCCGGTAGGTCATATTGCGGGTACGGCATCATCGGTTCAAGGCTGTATCACAACGGTAGGAGCCGCGGTGCTGGGGTTTCTGATTGGTCAGGCCTTTGATGGCACAACCTTACCCCTGATCGGTGCCTTTGCCTTGCTCAGTGCATCAGCAATCGTTGTTGTGCTGATAACGGAAGGGCGGTTGTTTCAGCCGCTGCATGAGGCGCCCGTTGAGAGGTAGTGCAAGCGGGACTTGCTGAGCACTTGTCAGTGCTGAATGCTTGTCAGTGTTTCAGGCATTCGGGTCTGGGAAATCGATGTGCAGGAGAATCAGGAAGCATCAGGCAAGCGGCATAACTCAGGATTGTTCAGAGTGTTGATCAGAGTCGACACTGTCGCAACGGTTATGGGCTTGGTGACGCAGTCGCTGGCACCTGCTGCGATGAGTCGTTCATGGACCTCACTGGGTACATCACAGGACATCATGACAATCGAGAGCTGCGGAAATGATTTATGGATGATGCCCAGTAGTTCTTCGCCGTCACTCATGTCGGGCATTCTGAGGTCGCAGATGACCAGATCAAAGGTGGTTGATGAAAGGGCTGCCATTGCCTCTTTGGGGCCTTTGGCGGCCTCTACATCACAACCACTACGTTGAATGATGCGTGTAAAAAGCGACAGCATGATGTCGTCATCGTCAATCAGGCAAACGTTTGGACGTCGTTGAGTCGAACTCTCATCAGTGTGTTCAATATGCATTGTGGCCTCCAATGACCTTGAAAAAGCCTTGCTCAGGCTGCTTCTCTTCCTTGTGAGTCGTGTGATTTCACCCGCTCAATCAGCTATCGGATGACAATCAGAATTGTTTCAGGAATGAAACAGTGAACAATCTCTATGAAATGCATTTGTGTGACGGGCTTATCGCAGTGTCCGTAATTACAGCGTGAACTGGCCCGTCTTGAGGTGTTGAAGGTTAGCTTTGTAACAGTTGCAAAACAATAATCTAACCATTCGGAGCCTGTAAGTGATTGAACCATAAGGGGGCAGGCATATCAAATGCTAACGACTAGGTACAAACGCTTTAGCGATGCTATTTAACGAATAGGTTTTTCGCTTATTGAAGCCAGGTAGCGACGGAAGCGAACCATGTCAGAATTCAGTGCCCGAAAACTGTTTATACCGGTGGGTATATTCATCCTGCTAGGTACCATGACAGTCGTTGGTTGGCATTTTGCTCGTGAAACGCTTGAAAGCCAGTCTCGCGGGCGGTTCGAGCTGGAAACCAACTATCTTCAAGATCAGATACAGTCGCGCTTTGATACCTATGCTCAGGTTTTGCGTGGTGGAGTCGGGTTGTTCTACGGTTCCGAGTACGTCAATCGTCGCGAGTGGTATCACTATGTCAATGGATTGAATCTTCCCAAATATTTTCCGGGCATTCAGGGGGTTGGATTCAGTGAGTGGATAGGATCGAGCAGAGATCTCGTCTCACATGAGAAACGGATGGTGGCCCAGGGGTTTCCGGACTACTCGGTAACACCTGCCGGGAATCGTGACGAATATACCGCAGTGGTTTTTCTGGAGCCGTTTGACTACAGGAACAAAAAGGCTTTTGGGTTCGACATGTATTCAGAAGATACACGTCGTTTGGCGATGGAGCGTGCAAGAGATAGTGGTGAGGCTGCCTTGTCAGGCAAGCTTGAGCTAGTGCAGGAAATATCGTCGAACAAGCAGGCTGGTTTTCTGCTCTACCTGCCGGTGTATTCAACCGACGAAACACCCACGACAGTCTCTAAGAGACGCACTAACTTGTCGGGTTTTGTTTACAGCGCCTTTCGTGCCAATGACCTGATGAAGGGCATATTACTGCCCGGTTTTTCAACGATCAGCTTTCAGATATACGACAAATCATCAGAGTTTGAAAAATCCATCCTCTATGACGGAGAGGTACAACTCCAGTTTGATCGTCAAGGTGTTCCACCTCAATTTCAAGCCTCCAGGATACTTCAGATCGCAGGTCGACCCTGGCATATCAAATACTCATCAACCCCGTTGTTCACGAAAACGACTGACTCTGTGCTTCCCTGGGTATTACTGGCAGCTGGTTTTACTCTGAGTCTGCTGTTATCTATTGTTGCGTGGATGCTACTGTCAGCCAGAAGGAGGGTGGAGCAAAGAACGGTTGAGCTACGCAAACAGGAAGATATAAATTCGGTACTTCTGGAAAATCTGGCGGGTGGTGTGGCAGCCTGCGATGCGAATCACAAGGGCATCATTTTCAACAAGAAATCGCGGGAGTGGTTTGGCGTGCCGTCTGGCACTCCTGATGATCTGATTGAAGCGGGGCGAACCACGCTATTCGAAAAGGATGGGGTGACGCAGATTCAACCCGGCAAAAGCCCTCTCTTGCGAGCGGCTGCAGGAGAGATAATAAGGGATGAAGAGATCTGCATTATTTCAGTGGGGCAGCCGCTACGATACGTGCTCGCGACCGGTGGGCCGTTGCCAGACAGGGATGGTCGGAAATCAGGTGCTGTTATTTCACTGCGGGACATAACCGAGCATAAATACGCGCTGGAAAATATCAAGCGACAGCAGAACTTTCTGCGCGATGTTATTGATAATATCCCGAACCTGATCAATGCCAGAGATCGAAATGGAAATTATGTATTGGCCAACAAGGCGTATTCCGAGATTGTTTATGGAATATCGCCAGAGGAATTGATCGCCAATGGCAGTATGGAGATGCTGAACGGGCTTTCGGACGATGATAGTGAAAGACGCGAAAATCTGGTCGTCATTGATGAAGGCACCGAGCTGAATTCAGTCAGGCAGAAGTCGGCGTTCAATGGAGAAATGCACTGGTTCAGTATTGGCAAACTACCCATAGGATCCAACGAGAGTTCTGAGCTGATTGTACTGACTGTTGCTACTGATATCACTCAATTGAAGGTCAGCGAAGATCGGGTCAAGACCATGAATTTGGAACTTGAAAGCCGGGTTTTGCAAAGAACTACAAGTCTGGAGGAAGCTAATCAGCAATTGGAGATTGCCAAGCAGCTGGCTGAGAATGCCAACCTTGCAAAGTCATCCTTTCTTGCAGCGATGAGTCATGAGATTCGAACTCCCATGAATGGTGTCGTGGGGATGGTCGAAGTGCTGATGAACGAATCGCTGGATGTGGAGCTGAGGAAATCCCTGCAAATGGTGCTGGACTCGGCATTCTCCTTGTTGGGAATAATTGACGATATCCTGGATTTTTCGAAAATTGAAGCAGGCCACTTCGAGCTGGAAAAAACAGAAGTCAATCTGACCGAACTGGTAGAGAATGTCACCCGAGCGACGGTGCCGCTGGCAAGAAAGAGCCATGTCACATTGACTTTGTATATCGACCCGGAGATGCCAGAGTGCGTGTTGACAGATATCACTCGTATTCGTCAGGTGATGACCAACCTGATTGGTAACGCGATCAAATTCAGCGGCAACCAGGTTGATCGGCAAGGGCAGGTGAAGGTGCGGGCAGCTGTGAAGCAGAGCCAGCCCCTGATCCTTCAGCTGGATGTCCTGGACAATGGTGTTGGCATGTCCTCTGATACCGTTGAGCATATCTTTGAATCCTTTGTGCAGGCGGAATCATCCATCACACGGCGCTTCGGCGGATCCGGTCTTGGGCTTGCGATATGTAAGCGGATAGTTGCCATCATGGAAGGCGAGATATTGGTGGAAAGTGAGCTGGGTCGGGGGTCCAGATTCACCGTCATGTTGCCGCTGGAGGCGTTGCCTGACAAGGAATCAACTGGCAGTGACAAAGCTCTGGATGGCGTCAGCTGTATTCTGATTGACTCTGATGAATACGACACCTCGGATATCACGGTGTACCTGGAATCTGACAGGGCAAGCGTACATCGTGTGGATGATTTTCTGGCGGCTGTCGAAACAGTGGCAACGCTGGGTAGTCCGGTTGTGATTCTGCATTCAGCCGCACATTTGAAGCAATCGGACATCGGTTCGGAATGGTCCTTGCCCGCTGATACGGGTCATGTAGTGCTCAGTAGTAACGAGAGCACTCTGGGGATTGATATGAGGCGCGTATCCCTGATCTACGGGGAGCACAACAACTACATCAGTGCGGTTGTGGTCGACTACAATGCGCTGCGAAGAAGTACTCTGATAGAGGCAGTTGCGATCTCCATAGGTCGCGCTTCACCTGGGATTCTGCATGCTCATGCTGAAGCGAGCATGACGGTGGAGCAGGTTCCTTTGTCTGTGGAAGAGGCCATGGCCGCAGGTAGTCTGATTCTGGTCGTCGAAGATGACTCGGTAAACCGGATGGTCGTGCAGCGACAGTTGAAATTGCTGGGCTTCACTGCCGATTTTGCCAACAACGGAAAGCAGGCATTGAAAATGTGGCGTGACCGGCAATACGGTCTGGTGTTGACAGACTTGCACATGCCCGTTATGGATGGCTATTCACTGACACGGGCTATCAGAAAGGAGGAATCAAAGGGCAGCCGAATTCCGATTGTCGCCTTGACGGCTAATGCGATGAGTGGCGAACCAAAACGAGCAGCCGATGCGGGTGTCGATGGATATTTGACCAAACCACTGCAGTTATACACCTTGAAAGATGCTGTTGATCGCCATCTGGTGTGTTCCGAGGGTGTGGTAATTGAGCAGGCGGAAGCGATTCAATTCAATACTGGCGAGATCAAGGAGTTTGATCCGAAGGTGCTGCCGCGTCTTTTAGGTCAGGATCGGGAGATCATTGTCGAATGTCTTGAGGAGTTTCTGATATCTCTGGGAAAAGTCGGGGATGAACTGGTGAATTCAATCCGTCAGGGTGACTGGGTCTCGGTAGATCAGCTTGCTCACCGGCTCAAGTCATCTTCTCTGTCGGTAGGGGCATTGGAGGTCTGGTCACAGTGCAAGGCGGTCGAGTCTGATCGAGTGGACGGTGTCGATATGTTAGCTGCTGGCCACGCAGACATGCTGTCTCAGACGATTGAAAGAACAAATGCTGTCATCACGGAGTACATTGCCGAGAACCTGTCTGACAAGCCGATACTGAAGGCCTCCTGAAGGTGGGCAGTGTCCGAAAGGTTCGCCCAATGCCATGATCAGATTGAATTGAAGGTTTGACGAGGTGAGCAGGAGCTGCTGTAATCCTGAGGGAGACTCCAAAAGACTCATAATTCGTTATAACCAAAGCGCAAGTTCGGTGTCCCGACCAACGGCGTGATCAGGGAAATACAACATGGCACAAAACATCAGTCCTCTGGCCGGCAAGCTGCCACCGGAATCAATGCTGGTCGACGTTGACAAGCTGATTGCCGCGTACCATACGCTGCAACCCGACCCCTCAATTGCAGCGCAGCGTGTGGCCTTTGGTACCTCAGGTCATCGCGGCTCTTCATTTCAGACATCGTTTAACGAACACCACGTGCTGGCCATTACGCAGGCAATGTGCGACTGGCGTGTGCAAAACCGGATTACCGGTCCGTTGTTCATGGGTATCGATACCCATCCTCTCTCAACGCCAGCCTGCATCACTGCTCTTGAAGTGCTGGCGGCCAACGGGGTTGAAGTGATGCTCTCCGAAGGCGATGAATACACGCCAACGCCAGCCTTGTCTCATGCGATTCTCACCTATAATCGTGGCAGGACGTCAGATCTTGCCGATGGAATTGTCATCACTCCATCACATAATCCGCCCGAGGATGGAGGCTTCAAGTACAACCCCACTCATGGCGGACCGGCTGGTAGTGATATTACCAAAGCGATTGAGCAGGCGGCCAATGTCATTCTTGAAGGCGGATTGACTGATGTCAAGCGTATGCCACACGCCCAGGCGCTGCGTGCGTCGACAACGCACCGGCATGACTACCTGAGTGCCTATGTCTCCGATCTGGTCAACGTTGTCGACCTGGATCTGGTGCGTGATGCCGGCTTGCATTTAGGCGTTGATCCACTTGGTGGTGCCGGTGTGAACTACTGGGGGCGCATTGGCGAGCAATACGGGCTTGATCTGACGGTAATCAACAAGGGGGTAGATCCCACCTTTCGCTTCATGACAGTGGACTGGGATGGTCGTATCCGTATGGACCCATCCTCGTCGTATGCCATGCAAAGTCTGCTTGATGTGCAGGACAAATTTGATATTGCATTTGCCTGTGATACCGATCACGACAGGCACGGCATAGTGACTCGCGGAGCGGGCTTGCTTAAACCCAATCAGTATCTTTCTGTTTGCATCGATTATCTGTTCCAGAACCGGCCACAGTGGTCAGATAAGGCGGCAGCGGGCAAAACAGTGGTCAGTACATCATTGATTGATCGTGTTGTCGAACGTCTGAATCGCAGACTTTACGAAGTGCCGGTCGGTTTCAAATATTTTGCACCGGGACTGGAGGACGGCAGTCTGGGATTTGGCGGCGAGGAAAGTGCCGGAGCATCGTTTCTTCGTCGTGACGGTAGTGTCTGGACGACTGACAAGGATGGTATTGCAACTGCACTGCTGGCTGCCGAAATTACCGCGCGTAGTGGGCGTGATCCTGGTGAGTATTATGCGACGCTGACCGCCGAGCTGGGCGAATCTTTCACCGATCGTGTTGATGCACCTGCAAACACGGCGCAAAAGAAGTTGCTGGGAAGTATCAGTGCGGACCAGCTTCAGGATACCGAGTTGGCGGGTGAGAAAATTACCAGAGTGCTGACTAAAGCGCCGGGCAATGATGAGTCCTTCGGAGGTATCAAGGTCATGACGGACAAGGGCTGGTTCGCAGCTCGCCCATCAGGCACCGAGGATATTTACAAGATTTACGGCGAAAGCTTTGAAAGCGAGCAAAGCTTGCAGCGCATATTCGATGATGCTCAGAAAGTAGTGGATCGAGCTATCGGCAAGTAACACGGTTGTATTGACACTGCATTGCAGAGGCCGGCTTGAATAACAGGCGGTCTCTGCAGCTACGAAGAAGCCTGTCGAGTGGCTTCCAATCACAAGTCATGTATCGAGTGATGCCAAACTTCAAATTGGCAGGATAGAGCTGTTCTTGATCTCGCTCATTGCAAACGATGAGTTTAGCGTGCCGATATACGGCAAGCTCAGAAGATCCTTTTTGAGTAATCTTTCGTAGGCTTTGACTGAGCCAGCGACGACTCGTAATAGATAATCCTGTTCACCAGACATGGTGTAGCACTGCAAAATATTGGGATGTGCGCGTGCTCCCTCTTCAAACGCTTCCATGCTGGCTCGATCGTGTTGCTTCAAGCGGATGAAGCAGAAGACCGTTATATGTAGACCCAGGGCATCGGCATCCAGTACCACATTACGTCCGCTTATCAACCCATCCGCTTCCAGCTTCTTCAGACGTCGCCAACAAGGGGTGTGGCTAAGGCCGATGCGTTCACCCAGTTCGGCAACGCTTAGTGAGGGCTCGCTCTGCAGCACTCGCAGTAGTTTCAAATCTATTGAGTCTGGCATGGTTTTAGGAAAATATTTCTTTATATGATTATTCAGTAGGATGCAGTATGCGTGAGTCTGGTTTTATTTCGTGAAATAGCATCACTTTTCCTATGAATTGGGTGCAAACTGATGACAAGTATTGTTAAGGAGAAAATCATGGGTAAATCACACAACCTCGACGATAAATACACAGCGCAAAGCGGTAGTGTCTTTATGACAGGCACTCAGGCGCTGGTGCGTTTACCCATGTCGCAAGTCCGACGCGATCGAGCCGCAGGTCTCAATACGGCCGCTTTTGTCACCGGCTACCGAGGATCGCCACTCGGGGCCTATGATCAACAGTTGGAGCGGGCCAAAAAATATCTGGATCCCTACGATGTACGGTTTCAGCCGGGAGTCAACGAGGACATGGCAGCCACGGCTATCTGGGGTACCCAGCAAGTGCCTCTGTCAGCCAAGGCCAATCGGGACGGCGTGGTTGGATACTGGTACGGCAAGGGGCCGGGTGTTGATCGATGTGGTGATGTTTTCAAACACGGCAATGCCGCAGGCTCCTCGGCTCACGGTGGTGTGCTGTGTCTGGCAGGTGATGATCATTCTGCCAAGTCCTCCACGCTGCCGCATCAGTCGGATCATGCTTTCATGGCGGCTGTCATGCCGGTTCTGTATCCATCGTCGATTCATGAGTTCATTGAAGTCGGCTTGTTTGGCATAGCCCTGTCACGCTATTCGGGGTGCTGGGTCGGCTACAAGGTGATATCGGATACGGTAGAAACCAGTGCCGTGGTCTCCCTGGGTGATGAGCTCAAGCCCTTTGTCATGCCAGAGGATTTCGACATGCCAGAGGGCGGATTGAACCTTCGCTGGCCCGATCCTCCGCTGGTACAGGATGACCGACTGCAGGAACACAAGGCCTATGCTGCACTGGCATTCGCCAAGGCCAACAAGATCGATCGAGTCATTCTGGACTCACCACAGGCTCGCTTCGGAATTGTTGCCACAGGCAAGGCGTTCGAGGATGTTCGTCAGGCGCTACAAGAATTGGGTATTCATGAGGCCGAGGCTCGTGAAATTGGTTTGCGACTCTACAAGGTGCGCATGCCATGGCCGCTTGAACCTTCGGGTATTCGTGCTTTCTCCGAAGGTTTGGATGAGGTACTGATTATTGAAGAGCGTCGCGAGATCATCGAGAACCAGATCAAGCAACAATTGTTCAACTGGCGGCCGGATGTCCGGCCACGCATAATTGGCAAATTCGATGAAAAGGATCGACCTTTTCTGCCACTCTCCGCAGCCTTGTCCACCTCGCGTGTGGCGCGTGCCATTGCAACGCGGCTGCTGTTACTGCCATTTGATGAGTCGCTCAAAAAGCGTATACAGGAACGACTGGCTTACCTGCAACGTCGGGCCGATGAGCGGGCGAACCACAAGGCTCCGATCGAACGTCAACCCTGGTTCTGTTCAGGCTGTCCGCACAACTCCTCAACCAAGGTGCCGGAAGGTTCGAAGGCGATGGCTGGCATCGGTTGTCATTACATGGTGCAATGGATGGAGCGTGATACGGATACCTTCACGCAGATGGGGGGCGAAGGTGTGCCCTGGACTGGGATCAGCCACTACACAGATGAAAAGCATCGCTTTGTGAACCTGGGTGACGGCACTTATTTTCACTCAGGACTATTGGCCATACGGGCCTCGAAAGCTTCGGGTGTGAATATTACCTATAAGGTTCTCTATAACGATGCGGTTGCCATGACGGGCGGGCAAACCGTTGATGGAGAGTTGTCCGCAGAAATAATTGCGCATCAATTGCATGCTGAAGGCATTGCCCCTATCTACATCGTCAGTGATGAGCCAGAACAGTTCTCTGCAAAGGAGCTGCCACCGGGCGTACAGATTCGTCATCGGGATGATCTGGATCTGGTGCAGCGTACACTGCGAGAGTGCCAGGGTTGCAATGTAATTATTTATGCTCAAACTTGTGCAGCGGAAAAGCGGCGTCGTCGCAAGCGTGGTCTGATGGTTGATCCGGCTCGTCGCGTGGTCATCAACAGCGATGTGTGTGAAGGCTGTGGTGATTGCTCCGTTCAATCCAACTGTGTCTCCATCGAGCCGCTTGACACCGATATGGGGCGCAAACGCAAAATCAACCAGTCTTCATGCAATAAGGATTTTTCCTGTCTGAACGGTTTCTGTCCTTCATTTGTCACGATTGAGGGAGGGCAGCTACGCAAGAAAAAGGTGGTGGTCCCGGAAGCCGGACTGGAGCAATTACCATTACCGGTCATCCCCTCACTGGCGGATAAGCCCTGGAACATAGCCATTACCGGCGTGGGTGGTACCGGTGTGTTGACTATTGGTGCGTTGCTGGGGATGGCTGCACATATGGATGGTCACGCCTCCATGATTCTGGATATGGCAGGACTCGCTCAGAAAGGCGGAGCTGTGATGAGTCATGTGCGGCTGGCTCGAGAGCCCTCCATGGTCACCAGTCCGCATATCGTGGCGGGCAGTGCAGACTTGATGATTGCTGCAGATGCGGTCGTGGCAGCTTCTCGTGACGGTGTTGTTCTGTGTGATCCGGAGCGAACGGCTGCTGTCATGAACACCACGACCGCGCCGGTGGCAAGCTTTGTACGGCATCGTGATATCGACTTCAAATACAGTGCCGTTGAAGCTCGAGTCGCGCAGCACGTGAAATCGGCTTCGCATTTTCATCGCTTTGGTTCGGCCGCCGAACAACGCCTCGGAGATTCGATTGCAACGAACATCATGATGCTCGGGTATGCCTGGCAGTGTGGTTTGGTGCCATTGAGTTTCGAGTCTCTGGATGCGGCACTGGCTTTGAACGGGGTGGCTGTGGAGGCCAACCGTCGGGCATTCCATTGGGGGCGTAAGCTGGCGCTTGAACCATCACTGTTTACCGTTGATGTGCAGCCGAAAAGTAGTGCCGTGGTTGAAAGCAAGGCGTTGGATGTCAAGACGCTGGAGGGTTTGATGGCTCACCGAGAGCGTCATCTGACAGCCTACCAGGGTGCCTCCCTGGCCAAAAAATATAGCGAGCGTGTCGAGCGGTTTCGCCTGCATTGTGAATCCTTGGGGCTCGATGATACTTTGCCATTACAGGTGGCCGCCGAATATGCTCGATTGCTGGCCTACAAGGATGAGTATGAAGTGGCGCGCTTGTATTCATTGCCCGAGTTTCGTGAGAATCTTGAGCGTTCATTCGAGGGGGAATACGCTGTCAAGCTGCATCTTGCACCGCCATTTCTGGGAGGCACGGGAACGGATGGTCGACCGAAGAAACGAGCCTTTGGTACTTGGATTCTGTCAGTGTTCAAGCTATTGCAGCATGGCAGCAAGTTGCGTGGAACGGCATTGGATGTGTTCGGATACACCACAGAGAGGCGTGCCGAGCGTGAATGGATAACGCACTACGAGCAGGATATGGATACGGTTCAGGAAGGCCTGAGTGCTGACAATGTGGAATTGGCCATGCAGGTCTTGTCGGTATCGGTTGCCATTCGTGGTTTTGGTATCGTCAAGCACAAGGCAATGGACGAGGCTGGGCTTGCTCGTTCAGCAGCATTGTCCGGGTTTGGTGCAAAGCAGAAAACTGCAGCTCGACGTGCAGCGTGATTTTGCATAGGCTATCGATAAACAAGAGGTCGTAAGCATGTTTGATTCTGGAATGCGGTTCGGTTTGGGCGAGGAGATTGAGGCGCTGCGCGAGATGGTTTCCCGGTTTGCACGTGAGCAGATTGCTCCACGGGCAGCGGAAATCGATCGCAGCAATGATTTTCCTTCCGATCTGTGGGAGGCCATGGGCGAGATAGGCTTGCATGGTATTACCGTCCCTGAGGCGGATGGCGGGGCGGGCATGGGCTATCTTGCTCATTGTGTGGCGATTGAGGAAATCAGCCGTGCCAGTGCATCGGTAGGTCTGTCCTATGGCGCCCATTCCAACCTGTGTGTCAATCAGATCAATCGTAACGGTACGGCTGCACAGAAGGCCCGGTATCTGCCGGATCTTCTCTCGGGCAAGGCGGTTGGTTCACTCGCCATGTCCGAATCAGGTTCGGGTTCGGATGTGGTGTCCATGAAGCTGAGTGCCACGGCAGACGGGGATGACTATGTGCTCAATGGCAACAAGATGTGGATCACCAATGGTCCGGATGCCAGTACCCTGGTTGTCTATGCCAAGAGCGATGCGGCCGCAGGTGCACGTGGGATTACAGCGTTTCTGATCGAGCGTGATATGCCCGGTTTTTCCACCGCCCAGAAGCTGGATAAGCTTGGCATGCGTGGTTCCAATACCTGTGAGCTGGTATTTGATAACTGTCGGGTGCCTGCTGCCAATGTGCTGGGTGGCGTCGGCAAAGGGGTCAATGTTCTGATGTCGGGCCTTGATTACGAACGTGTCGTGCTGGCCGCCGGGCCATTGGGCATCATGGCCGCCTGCCTGGATGTCGTCGTGCCCTATGTGCATGATCGCAAGCAGTTCGGTCAGGCAATTGGAGAGTTCCAGCTGATGCAGGGCAAGCTGGCAGACATGTACTCGACCACAACAGCCTGTCGAGCCTATGTCTATGCGGTGGCTGCCGCGTGTGATCGTGGAGAGACCAATCGCAAGGATGCAGCGGGTTGCATTCTTTACGCCGCTGAAAAAGCTACCTGGTGTGCGCTTGAAGCCATCCAGACGCTCGGTGGAAACGGATACATCAATGACTACCCGACAGGCCGCTTGCTGCGTGATGCCAAGTTGTACGAAATAGGCGCAGGCACGAGTGAAATCCGCCGTATGCTGATCGGACGTGAACTGTTCAAGGAGACTCTGTGAAGCTTCATTCTGCGGTTGATACTCATGGCTCCGAGTATCAGGTAAATCGACAGGCGCTACTCGATGCTATTGCAGGGGTCGAGACCGCAGCGCAGCAAGTCAGTCTGGGTGGTAATGAGCGCACGCGCGAACGACATGTCTCGCGCGGCAAGCTATTGCCTCGTGATCGAATCGCTGCGCTGATCGATCCGGATTGTGCGTTTCTGGAGATTGGCCTGTTTGCCGCGTGGGGTCACTACGATGATGAAGTGCCTAGTGCTGGCATCATTGCAGGGGTTGCGCCGGTCTGCGGTCAGGATTGCATGATCATCTGTAATGATGCCACCGTGAAGGGGGGCACCTACTATCCCTTGACGGTAAAAAAACATTTACGCGCACAGGCGATTGCCGAACAGAACAATCTGCCCTGCATCTATCTGGTTGACAGCGGTGGTGCGAATCTGCCTAATCAGGATGAGGTGTTCCCTGATCGCGAGCACTTTGGGCGCATCTTTTTCAATCAGGCTTCAATGTCGGCCAAGGGCATCGCGCAGATAGCGGTGGTGATGGGCTCGTGCACGGCAGGAGGCGCCTATGTTCCGGCCATGTCGGATCAGACCATTATCGTCAGAGAGCAGGGCACTATCTTTCTGGCAGGTCCGCCGTTGGTCAAGGCTGCCACCGGAGAGGTGGTCAGCGCTGAGACTCTGGGTGGTGGGGATACTCACACCCGCTTATCCGGGGTCGCTGATCACCTTGCCGAGGACGACAGTCATGCCTTGCAGCTGGCTCGCGATTGCATTGCCACGTTGAACCAGCGCAAGCCTGAGACGGTGGTAACCCGGCCGGTCATCAAGCCTGCTTATGATCCTGATGAATTGTTGGGGATCGTGTCGGCTGATGCGCGCAAGGCGTTTGATGTTCATGATGTGATTGCCCGGCTGGTGGATGGTTCGGAGTTTGATGCCTTCAAACCTCGGTATGGCGCTTCTCTGGTCACCGGGTTTGCGCATCTGCACGGTATGCCGGTGGGCATATTGGCGAACAATGGTGTGCTCTTTTCCGAAAGTGCCTTGAAGGGGGCACACTTTGTGGAGCTATGTTGTCAGCGCCGCATTCCTCTGATTTTCCTGCAGAACATCACCGGCTTCATGGTGGGGCAGGCGGCAGAGGCTGGTGGTATTGCGAAGGATGGTGCGAAGCTGGTCATGGCTGTGAGCAATGCGGCGGTTCCCAAGCTGACGGTCATCATCGGTGGTTCCTACGGTGCCGGTAACTATGGAATGTGCGGCAGAGCCTTTGATCCTCGTTTCTTGTGGATGTGGCCGAATGCGCGTATTTCCGTGATGGGCGGCGAGCAAGCTGCGGATGTACTGGCCAGTGTTCGAGAGGCTGGTATCGTGCGTCAGGGCAAGCCGTTTGGAGATACTGAACGCCAGGCGTTCAAGCAGCCCTTTGTCGATCAGTTCGATGCTCAGTCACGTCCCCTCTATGCCTCCTCACGATTGTGGGACGATGGGGTAATCGATCCACGTGACACTCGCGATGTGCTGGGCCTTGGCCTGTCCATCAGTCTGAATGCTCCCATACCCGAGACACGCTTCGGCGTGTTCAGGATGTAGCCCCCATGCGATCACTTCTTATCGCCAATCGTGGCGAAATAGCCTGCCGTATCATTCGCACTGCGAAACGTCGAGGACTGCGTACCATTGCGGTCTATTCGGACGTTGATGCCGGTGCTCAGCATGTGCTGCAGGCCGATGTGGCTGTTTGTATCGGTGCCGCAGCGGCAGCCAGTAGCTATCTTGATATCTCTCGCATCATCGCTGCCGCCAAGGCGACTTCGGCGGATGCCATTCATCCCGGATATGGATTCTTGTCAGAAAACCCGGCGCTGGTGGATGCCTGTGTCGAGGCCGGAATTATTTTCGTCGGCCCTGACAGCCAGGCGATGCGGGCCATGGGCCTGAAGGATGCAGCCAAGCGGCTGATGCAGGAGGCTGGTGTGCCTGTTGTGCCCGGCTATCACGGCGAGTCTCAGGAGGACGGATTGCTGTTGCATGAGGCGCAGTCAATCGGTTATCCGGTTCTGATCAAGGCTCGGGCCGGTGGGGGCGGCAAAGGCATGCGGCGTGTCAATGCGCCCGAGGATTTCCCTGCTGCGCTCGCTGCCGCCCAGCGTGAGGCACAGGCCAGTTTTGGTGACGCCCACGTGCTGATAGAAAAATACGTTGCCGCACCCAGACATATTGAAGTTCAGGTGTTTGGTGATTCTCATGGCAATGTTGTGCATTTGTTTGAACGAGATTGCTCGTTGCAGCGCAGGCATCAGAAAGTGATCGAAGAGGCGCCGGCGCCTGGTATGAGTACGGCTGTGCGTGCGGCCATGACGGATGCTGCGGTAAAGGCGGCTCGAGCCATCAACTATCAAGGGGCCGGGACAGTCGAGTTCATTGTGGATGGCAGTCAGGGTCTGCGTCCGGATGGTTTCTGGTTCATGGAAATGAATACGCGCTTGCAGGTGGAGCACCCCGTGACGGAGGCCATAACCGGTGTCGATCTGGTGGATTGGCAATTGCGAGTAGCCGCTGGTGAAGCGTTGCCGTTACAACAATCTGAGTTGCAGATAAATGGACACGCTGTTGAAGCCAGGCTATATGCCGAAAACCCTGCAACCGGTTTTTTGCCGGCCGTGGGTGAGCTGGCTCGATTTCAGCTATCGGACATCGGTCGCACCGATAGTGGTGTGGTTGAAGGTGATGTTGTCCTTCCCTATTACGACCCTTTGCTGGCTAAATTGATCACGCATGCTGACAGTCGAACCACAGCCTTCAATGCTCTGGCCCGACAGTTGGCGGATTCTGTTGTTCTGGGGGCTGTGACCAACAGAGAGTTTCTCTGGCAGTTGGTCAGTCACCCGCAGGTGCTTGACGGTCACTTTGACACTTCTTTCATCGAGAGCCACCTGGCGGATCTTTTGTACAGCGAGCAGTCATATGGCTTGCTTGCTGTGGCAGCTGCCAGTCTTGTGGCGGCAATGGGCGAGGTTGCACCCATTGCAGACAGTGGCTCCGTGGCTCGCAAGCTGGGATCCTGGCAGATTTGGGGTGCAGCGCGACGACAGGTTCGCATCGAGCTGCCCGAGGGTTTTCTGAGTGGCGCCCCGGACAGTTTTCTGACAGTCGAATTGCAGGCGCTTGCCGGTTTGCACGGTAGTGATGGTTGGTGTGTGCGTTGCCCGGAGCTGGAAGGTTTTCCGGAATCTGGAATCACGGTCATGCCCGCCGGTGCTGGTCGTATTCGTGTCGATGAGTGCGATTACCGACTGGACCTGCACCGTCAGGGCGCTGAGCTATCTGTGCAGCTAGGGCCATGCGCGGCACAGTTCACAGTGGTAGTGCCTGGGCTTGCCGGTGCATCTGGACCTGCGGGCGACACCATCACCTCTCCCATGCCGGGTCGAGTGGTCGGTGTCAATTGTGTGTCAGGAGAGGTTGTCAAGGCGGGACAGTCGCTCATCATTGTGGAGGCCATGAAAATGGAGCAAGAGTTATGCTGCGAACGTGATGGTGTCGTTGATACAATTTCTGTGAGAGTGGATCAACAGGTGGCGCAGGGTATGGAGCTTTTGCGGTTAAAGCCTGTGGATGCTTGATTTCAGACGCTTTGGGCTGTCTGATTGTCAAGTGGGTGGTCGGTAAATGTGTGCAGATTAACGCTATCTGATGCTCGCTGGGCATCACCCTTGCAGCAAGGATTGTTGTTGTGAAGGTTTAAACGGTGGCGAGGTTCAGATCGTGCTGTTATAATCCGTGCAATTGCTGACAGCGAACTCCCTGCGTGGATACTTCTGTATCCATCACTAGTAGCGTTGTCCCAGCCGGCTGTGAAGTGTTTCAGTCGAGTTAGTCATCTCCAAGTTTGATATAGGGGCTCCCAAGGGAGCCTTTTTCATTGGTCAGGTTTCAGAAGTCAATCGGATTCAAGGCATGCAACGAGCCAGTACACAAGTAGTGAACGTGATCGAACCGGTCGTTACCGGGCTCGGTTACGAGCTTGTGGGCGCGGAATTCGGGCAGGCCGAAAACGGCACTACCCTGCGCATCTACATAGACAAGCCTGAGGGTATCCTCATGGAAGACTGTGCAGCAGTCAGTCGGCAGCTCAATGCCGTGCTGGATGTTGAAGACACCATCAAAAGTGCCTACTTATTGGAAGTGTCGTCACCCGGAGTCGACAGGCCTCTGTTTACAGAGCCTCAGTTTGCTGCGCAGATCGGCCAGGAAGTCAAAGTGAAGTTGACTGATGCCGTAGGTGGCAGACGTAATTTCAAAGGACCACTGATTGCTGTCAAAGATGGTCTGGCAACTGTGGAAGTAGATGGGATCGACTACGATCTGGCTATTTCCGATATTGAACAAGCTCATATCAAGGGGCGTCTGACGTGATGATTGCGCAGGCGAACACGAATTTTCCAATTGATAGTGTGAACGTTAATCAGGAACGCATTTGTGTGTTCTTCCGTATTGAGGCTCAGTTGAAATGAGTAAAGACATCCTGCTCGTCGTTGATGCGGTGTCCAACGAGAAAGGCGTTGACGAGGGCATCATATTTGAAGCACTCGAAGCGGCTCTGGCATCTGCCACTCGTAAGCGCCACGGTGGTGATATCGAAGTTCGTGTAGCCATTGATCGAGAGACTGGCGACTACACAACCTATCGTTGTTGGGAAATTGTGGCAGATGATGCCCAAATGGAATTTCCTCTGCGCCAGATTACAATTTCCGCTGCTCAGTATGATGCGCCGGAACTGGAGCTGGGCGGATTTGTTGAAGAAGAGATTGACTCGGTAGATTTTGGTCGGATAGCCGCCCAGACAGCCAAGCAGGTTATCGTGCAGAAGGTTCGCGAAGCTGAGCGTGAGCGTGTGGTTGACGCCTACCGAAGCCGTGTTGGCGAGCTGGTCATGGGTATTGTCAAGCGTCTTGAGCGCGGCGGTGTCTATCTGGACTTGGGAAGTAACGCGGAAGCCTATATATCCCGCGAAGACATGATCCCGCGAGAGGCCGTTCGTCCGGGTGATCGATTGCGCGGTTATTTGCGTGAAGTGCGTAGCGAGCCCAGAGGGCCGCAATTGTTCGTCACACGTACAGCACCAGAATTTCTGATCGAGCTGTTCAAGCTTGAAGTGCCGGAAGTCGGACAGGGTGTTATCGTTATCAACGGTGCTGCCAGAGATCCCAGTGCACGGGCCAAGATTGCCGTGTCATCGCTGGATCCACGTCTGGATCCCGTTGGTGCATGTGTTGGTATGCGTGGTTCGCGTGTTCAGACAGTCTCCAACGAGCTGGCTGGAGAGCGTATTGATATTATTTTGTACAACGAAAATCCGGCGCAGTTTGTTATCAACGCCATGTCGCCTGCTGAAGTCAAGGGCATAGTGGTTGACGAAGACAAGCGCAGCATGGATATCGCTGTAGAAAACGACAAGTTGTCTCTGGCCATCGGTCGGGGCGGGCAGAACGTACGCCTGGCTTCTGAGTTGACGGGTTGGAATCTGAACGTCATGGATGAGTCCGCGGCGGAAGAAAAGAGCGAAGAAGAATCGAAAGTCACATTGCAGATATTTGTCGACCAGTTGGACGTTGATGAAGAAGTTGCTTTGATCCTGGTTCAGGAAGGCTTTACCACCGTAGAAGAGGTAGCCTATGTACCTCGGGACGAACTCCTTGATATTGAAGAGTTTGAAGAGGACATCGTTGACGAGCTGAGAAGTCGCGCTCAGGATGCGCTTCTGACCAGGGCTATTGCTACTGAAGAGAAGCTGGGAGGCAATACGCCGACTGCTGAACTGATTGCGATGGCAGGTATGAGTGAAGAGCTGGCGTTGGAAATGGCAGCTCATGAAATATTGACAATAGATGATCTGGCCGATCAGTCGGTCGATGATCTGATGGTTGTGCAGGGAATGGACGAAGAACTTGCAGCAACCTTGATCATGAAAGCACGTGAGAGCTGGTTTGCCGATGCCGAGACTGAATAGGTAACTGGTAGACGCAGACAGGTAGCACCTTCCGGGCGACCGGTCGTACGGGAACATACAAGAGAAGCTATGGCTGAAGTTACAGTAAAACAGCTCGCGCAAGTCGTTGGTACGCCAGTGGACAAGTTGCTTGTGCAACTTGGTGATGCGGGCATCGCCAAGACGAGCGACACCGACATGATCTCCGATTCGGAGAAACTGACCCTGCTCACTCATTTACGTGAGTCGCGCGGGCAGGGTGCCGCTGGGGGTGCAAGTAAGAGGATTTCCCTCAAGCGCAAGCGCGTCAGTGAGCTGCAAACGGATGCTTCTGGCCGCAAGAAGGTCAATGTTGAAGTGCGGGCGCGACGGACCTATGTGAACCCTGAGACGGGTGAAGCTGTTGCAGGTGAGGCATCTGAAGCGGCTGAAGTGCCGGCTGGCGAAGCGAGCGTGTCCGATGCGGTGGCTAGTGCAGAGTCGGTCAGTGTGACGACAGATGACAGTACAGTTGATGCTGGCAGCACTACAAGCTCGGAAGAGATCGTGGCAGAAGCTCCGGCAGCTGCCGCACCACCGGTGAAAGTCGTCAGTGCAGCAGATGCAGCAGCAGCGGCAGAACAGGTGGCAGCGCAAGTTGCGGCTCAGGCATTGCAGGCAAGCAAGCGGGAAGCTGCGGCTGCCGAAAGTGCTGCCAAGGTGTCGGCGGCAGATGCCGCTGTTGAAGCAGCACGCCAGGCCGAAGCTCAGGCAATGGCTGCAGTAGCTGCTGCTACGGCAGAGGCTGCCAAGGTGCCAGAAGCAGCGGCACCTGAAGCGCCCAAGGCTCCTGTGAAAGAACAGAGTCCGGCAGAAAAAGCCAAAATGATCCGCGAGGCTGAGAAGCGCCTGGTGGCTGAAACTGCAGCACGTGCTGCAGCTGAGCGAATGGCTGAGAAGCAGGTTGCTGCACAGCGTCGCCAGGAATCTGATGACAACGCCAAGCGTGAGAAAGAGCGTCGTGAGCAGGAGCGAGTCGCTGCTGAACTACAACGACGTGCTGCAATGGAAGCTCAACAGGCTGCCAGTAGCAATGATCGTGGTGGTGCTCGTAGCCCTGACAAGCCGAAAGGTAAAGGTCGCGGCAAAGGTGCCGGTGGCGGCGGTGGTGGAGACAACCGTTTTGGTGGTCGCAACCAGCTGCATGTTGCCAAAGGCAAAGGTGGTCGGCGCAAGGGTGGCGGTAAGGCTCGTCGTGCGCAGGGTAATGTTGAAGCCAAGCATGGCTTTGAGAGACCAACAGCTCCAGTCATACGTGATGTAGAAGTTCCAGAAACCATTACGGTTGCTGAACTTGCCAACAAGATGGCAGTGAAGGCGGCTGAAGTCATCAAGGCGATGATGACCATGGGCGTCATGGCAACCATCAACCAGCTCCTGGATCAAGACACCGCGATTCTGGTCGTGGAAGAAATGGGCCACAAAGCCATTCCAATGGGTGCGGATGATGTTGAAGCTGCACTGGCAGCGCTGGTTGCAGGAGATCGTGAGGGTGATGCGGTACCAAGACCGCCAGTTGTCGCTGTCATGGGTCATGTCGATCACGGTAAGACCTCACTGCTGGATTACATCCGACGTGCACGAGTAGCCTCTGGCGAAGCCGGTGGTATCACGCAGCATATCGGTGCCTACCAGACAGAAACCGAGAATGGTGTCATCACCTTCCTCGATACACCGGGACACGCGGCATTTACATCCATGCGTGCACGAGGTGCTCAGGCAACGGATATCGTTGTTCTGGTTGTCGCTGCTGATGATGGCGTCATGCCTCAGACTGTTGAAGGTATTCAGCACGCCCGGGCAGCCGGAGTGCCGTTGATCATCGCGGTCAACAAGATGGATAAGGAAGGCGCTGATCCTGAGCGTGTTCGCAATGAGTTGTCACAGCACGAAGTCATCTCAGAGGAATGGGGTGGGGACACGCAGTTTGTTCCATTGTCAGCCCTGACCGGTGAAGGCGTCGATCAATTGCTGGAAGCATTGATTCTGCAGGCAGAATTTCTTGAGCTGAATGCCGTACCTGAAGGTAATGCTTCCGGTGTCGTCATCGAGGCATCATTGGACAAGGGTAAAGGCCCTGTCGCCACCATCCTGGTTCAGGAAGGTACGCTCAAGCGTGGTGATAGCTTTATCTGCGGTCAGGAAACCGGTCGTGTACGAGCCATGTTTGATGAAAATGGCAAATCGGTTGACGAAGCAGGCCCATCTACACCAGTACAGGTGCTGGGACTGTCTGCAACTCCAAACGCCGGCGATGAAATGCTGGTGGCAGCTGATGAGAAGAGTGCGCGTGAACTGGCAGAACTTCGTTACGGTAAGCACCGTGATGCAAGACTGGCAGAGCGTCGTCCGGCTCGAATGGAAGACGTGTTCTCACAAATCAAGGGTGTTACACCGGTTGTCAACTTCGTTGTCAAGGCCGATGTGAAAGGCAGCTTTGAAGCCATTCGTGAATCACTCGAGAGATTGAGTACCGATGAGGTAGAAGTCCGAATCGTCGGTGGTGGTGTCGGTGGTATCAACGAGTCTGATGCAAATCTTGCATCCGCCTCTGGTGCGATTCTGGTGGGCTTCAACGTCCGTGCAGATACGGCAGCTCGTCGATTGGTGCAGGAACAGGAAACTGATCTTCGCTACTACAGTGTCATCTACGAACTAATCGATCTGGCCAAGCAGTTGGCTGGTGGTCTGTTGGCTCCGGAAGTACGCGAGCGCATCATTGGTAACGCCAAGGTGGGTGAAGTGTTCACATCACCGAAGTTTGGTCTTATCGCCGGTTGTATGGTTGTTGACGGTGTGGTGCGTAAAGACGAGCCCATTCGTGTTCTACGGGAAAACGTGGTTATCTACGAAGGCGAGTTGGAATCATTGCGTCGCTTCAAGGATGACGTCAAGGAAGTCCGTATGGGTACCGAGTGTGGTATCGGTGTCAAGAACTACACTGATGTCAAACCGGGCGACATAATCGAAGTGTTCGAGCGTACTGAGGTAGCACGTACACTGTGACCAGCGATTACCCACGAAGTCACCGAGTGGCGGATTTCATCCAGCGAGAAATCGCTGGATTGATCCGCACAGAGGTTAAAGACCCGCGAGTCTCACCGATGCTGACGATTGCATCGGTAGAGGTCTCGCGCGATCTGTCGGTTGCGAAGATCTATTTCTCCCTGTTCGATCCGGAAGAACGCAAGGAAACTCAGGATGCGCTGGAACGTGCCTCCGGTTTCCTGAGACGGAAGCTGGCCAGACAGATGAATACGCGTTCTGTACCTATTCTGCGTTTCTACTATGACGACTCTGCCGAGCGCGGTGCGCATATGTCGGCAATAATCGCCGATGCAGTCGCCAGTAATACAACAGACGATGAACAACCGTCAGAAGATGATGATGTAGCCGGTAAGGCAGCCTCTTCAGACTGAGAGCCAGACGTGACAGGTGGGCACAGCCGTGGACACAGTCGTGGACAGTGCTCATGGCAGTGCCCGCCTTGTCAGTTTTCTCGCTTTCCTTCCCCCCCCCCCCATTTTTCTAGTGAGTTTCCATTGTGAGTCGTCGAAATCGCAAGGGCCGTGCGGTTCACGGCATCCTATTGCTGGACAAGCCTGCCGGTGGCAGCTCGAACCATGCATTGCAACGAGCCAAGCGGGTATTCGGAGCGAAGAAGGCAGGTCATACCGGCAGTCTCGATCCGTTGGCAACCGGCATGCTCCCCATCTGTTTCGGGGAAGCAACCAAGCTCAGTGCGTTTTTGCTTGATGCTGACAAGGGCTATGAGACCACTCTGCAACTGGGTGTGACAACGAATTCGGCAGATGCTGATGGTGAGGTGCTTGAGACACGCCCGGTACCCACTGAGTTGACGCTGGAATCCTTTACCGAAATCTGTAATCGTTTCAAGGGGCCTCTGCAGCAGATACCGCCAATGGTGTCCGCTATCAAGATCGATGGTCAGCGGCTGTACAAGCTGGCGCGCGAAGGCAAGGAGGTGGAGCGACCACCCAGAGCCATCACCATTCACGAGCTTGAAGTGCTTGAATTCACCGGCACCACTGCACGCCTGGCTGTTCGTTGCTCGAAGGGCACCTATATTCGATCACTGGTGACAGATATTGGTGAGGCGATTGGCTGTGGAGCTCACGTAGCGGCACTGCGACGCACTTTCGTATCACCGTTTGATGCCTCATTTCCGATGGTTACGCTTGAGACGCTTGAGCAAATGGCAAGTGCGGCTGGGACCGATGATGAAGCGAATGTCGAGCAGTTCGATGAATTGCTGTTGCCGCTGGATGCAGGTCTGGCTCATTTGCCGTCTGTTGCCATCGATGAGACAGGTGAGGCAGCCTTTCAGCGCGGGCAATCCGCTATTTGCCTCGTCAGTGATCTGACACATTCCAATCAGTCTGCACTGGATGTTGACGTGCCTTGTCGGGTTTATGACGCGGCAGGTCGACTGGTGGGACTGGGAGAGTTGACAGAATCTGGTGAACAAGTCGCACCCCGTCGAGTGCTTCAATGGGAGTGAACTGTTATAATGACGGGTTAACTGCCGTTAACTCTGTCAGTTGAACCACATCTATTTTTTAACCCGTATTTGGAAATTTATACTACATGTCTTGTCTTAGCCCAGAACGAAAGGCGGAAATCGTCAAGGAACACCAAGTTGACTCTACGGACACAGGGTCTCCAGAAGTACAAGTAGCATTGCTGTCTGCGCGAATCTCTCATCTCACAGAACATTTCAAAGAACACAAGCATGACCACCATTCACGTCGTGGTTTGCTGAGAATGGTCAATCAGCGCCGTAAGTTGCTCGATTACCTGCACCGCAAAGATGCCAGCCGCTACCAGAACCTGATCAAGCGCCTGGGTCTGCGCCGCTAAGGGCGGCTCCAAAGGAGTCCATCGCCCATCAGCTGGCAGCGACCATCTGGTGGCAGTGTAACGAGGCCTCTTCATTGAGGCCGCTTACCTTCTCAGGAACACTTTGTGACCATATATTCAAAAACTTTTCAATTCGGTAATGAGACCGTTACCTTGCAGACAGGCGAAATCGCCCGTCAGGCAAGTTGCGCAATCGTTGCCAGCATGGGCGATACCGTCGTTCTGGTAACCGCGGTTGGCCGTAAAGAGGCCAAGCCGGGTCAGAACTTTTTTCCTCTGACTATCAACTACCAGGAAAAGACTTACGCTGCGGGCAAAATCCCCGGCGGTTTTTTCAAGCGTGAAGGTCGTCCAAGTGAATCAGAAACTCTGATTTCACGACTGATCGATCGACCGCTGCGTCCATTGTTTCCAAAAGGATTCATGAACGAAGTTCAGGTCATTGCAACAGTTATGTCTCTGGATCCTGAAATCAGTGCTGACATTCCGGCTTTGCTGGGTGCTTCAGCCGCACTGGCTTGCTCAGGCATGCCATTCGCTGGCCCTATCGGTGCAGCAAAAGTCGGTTACATCGACGGCGAATATGTACTGAACCCTACGGTTTCCCAGATGGAAGAATCTCAACTGGATCTCGTGGTTGCCGGTACTGATTCAGCTGTCTTGATGGTGGAATCAGAAGCTGATCAGCTGTCTGAATCCATCATGCTGGATGCGGTCATGTTCGGACATGAGCAAATGCAGACAGCGATCACAGCAATCAACGCTCTGGCCGCTGAAGTCGATGCTCCTTCCTGGAACTGGTCTGCGCCTGAAGCAGACGCAGCTCTGGCTCAAAAAGTTGACGACGCCTCTCGGGCTGATCTGACGGCTGCCTATCAGGTTGCTGACAAGATGGCTCGTCAGGATGCTGTTTCTGCTGCGAAGGACAAGGTTGTTGCAGCGTTGGCGGCGGCTGAAGGCGAAGAAGGCTATAGCTCAAGCGATGTGAAAGCAGCGTTTGGCAAGCTGGAAAAATCCATCGTACGGACTCGCATCATTGCCGGTGAGCCGCGCATCGATGGCCGTACAACCGATACTGTTCGTCCTATCTCGGTTCACACTGGTATTTTGCCGCGTACTCACGGTTCTGCCGTGTTTACTCGTGGTGAAACTCAGGCTATTGTTGTTGCAACTCTGGGTACTACCCGTGATGCACAGATCATCGACGCGCTGAGCGGCGAGACTCGCATGGCGTTCATGCTGCACTACAACTTTCCTCCGTACTCGGTTGGTGAGACGGGTTTTGTCGGTTCTCCGAAGCGACGTGAAATCGGTCACGGCAAACTGGCCAAGCGTGGCGTTCAGGCAGTTATGCCATCTGACGAAGATTTCCCATACACCATTCGTGTTGTATCAGAGATCACTGAGTCAAACGGTTCAAGCTCCATGGCGTCTGTGTGTGGAACCAGTCTGGCGTTGATGGATGCTGGTGTTCCTTTGAAAGCTCCGGTTGCGGGTATCGCGATGGGTCTTATCAAGGAAGACAACGGCTACGCAGTTCTGTCTGACATCCTGGGTGATGAAGATCATCTTGGCGATATGGATTTCAAGGTGGCAGGTTCTGCTGGTGGTGTTACTGCATTGCAGATGGACATCAAGATCCAGGGTATCACTCGCGAAATCATGGAAAAGGCACTGGAGCAGGCTAAAGGTGGCCGTATCTGGATCCTCGGTGAGATGGCTAAAGTCCTTGACGAGCCTCGCAACGACCTGTCTGAGCATGCACCACGATTTATCACTATCAAGATCAACCCTGAGAAAATCGCAGCGGTTATTGGTAAGGGCGGAGCTGTTATCCGTGCTCTGACTGAAGAGACAGGCGCCACCATCGATATCGGTGATGACGGCATGATCAAGATCGCTTCCAGCGATCGTTCAGCCGGTGAAGAAGCTCGTCGTCGTATCGAGCTGATCACTGCTGATATCGAAGTGGGCACTATCTACGAAGGTCGTGTGCAGAAGATCATGGACTTCGGTGCATTCGTCAACATCCTGCCTGGCAAAGATGGTCTGGTTCATATCTCTCAGATCTCTGAGCAGCGTGTACAAAACGTTGCTGATGAGCTGTCTGAAGGTCAGATGGTCAAGGTCAAGGTTCTGGAAGTGGACAAGCAAGGACGTATTCGTCTGAGCATGAAAGCAGTTGAAGAAGGTGAGTCTGTCAGCGAGGGCTAAATAGCCCTGCGGCAAGTCTGACTTGCCGGACAGTCGTTGGAAAAGGAGGCTTCGGCCTCCTTTTTTATGTGCGATAGAATAGTAGTCACGATATTTCAATAGCAAAGCAAGATGATCTCGGCTAATCAGCAACGCATAGATGCAGGCTATATGGCGCAAGCCCTGGAGCTGGCAAAGCGTGCCGGAGAGTCAGATGAGGTGCCGGTTGGAGCTTTGGTTGTGCTGTCTGGCCAGGTTCTGGGGGTTGGCTATAATCGCTGCATTATCGACCATGACCCCTGTGGGCATGCTGAAGTGCTGGCATTGCAGGCCGCTGCAAAAAAACTGCAAAGCTCACGACTGGACGGCGCGACACTGTACGTCACCCTGGAACCGTGTCTGATGTGTTGTGGTGCTCTGTTGCAGGCGCGTGTCGCCAGATTGGTATTTGGTGCCAGGGAGCCTCGTACCGGAGGTGTTGTGAGTATTCATGAGGCCTTGCGGCTACATGGCGTGGATCACCATATAGCGGTCACTGAAGGCGTTGCGGCAGACGAGGCAGCGTTGATGATGCAATTATTTTTCCAGCGCCGGCGTTAAGCCAGCTTCTGCCAATACATCGTGGTTGTCGCCAGTATCTGCGCTGTTTGCAAGCAGTGATTTGTAGCGCCCGTTTTCATAGGTTGCCGACGCCCAGCTCGAATGAGCCACAGCGATGTTACTGATGCGTGAGTCAGGCTGGCGTTCGTCTACCAGGTGCGTACCGTTAAAAGTAAAGCATTGAGGATCCATGCCTTTTTGCAAAATGACGACCTCATCATCTTCCATATACGCTTGTATGGCGTTGAACTGCATGATTGCTCGCCCTGGAACATCATCGGCCAGTTGTGTCAGGTCTCGCCCAGGCATGGGGTTAAGACCCTGAATGCCTATCAGGGATAGTAGAGTGGGTGGTAGATCTGACTGGCTGGCAACTTTGTTGTAGTGCTGAGGTTTGATGCTGCTGCCCAGAACCACCGCGGGGATATGAAATCCGTTGATCGGTACCAGATCAGCTCCGTGTACTCGAGAGTTGTGGTCGGCAACGACCAGGAAAACAGTATTGTCCCAATAGCTTGATTGACGAGCTTTGGCGAAGAATTCACCGACAGCGTAATCTGCGTATTTGACAGCATTGTTGACTGTCTGTTTTTCCTTATCGAAAGGCTCAATGCGCCCATCGGGATATTCAAACGGCGTGTGATTGCTGGACGAGAAAACCAGTGAGAAGAAGGGTTTGTCTCCCATGGCTTCGAACGTCTGGTGAGCCTTTGTCAGCAGGTCCTCATCCGATACCCCCCAGGAGCCGGTAAATACCGGATCGATATAATCCTTCTCATCAATAATGGTATCGAAGCCGTTGTTGACGAAAAAGCGTCTCATGTTGTCAAAGTGCGCTTCACCGCCGTAGATGAAACTGGTGTCATAGCCCTGTTCCTTGAGCATCTGTCCAAGGGTGAAAAAGTTGCGCTGGGATTTGCTGAGTTTGACAACGCTGCGTGAAGGGGTTGGCAGAAAGCCTGTGGTAACTGCTTCGATGCCACGAACCGACCGGGTACCGGTCGCGTACAGTCTGTCAAAGCTCAAGCCTTCTTCTCGTAATGCATCGATATTAGGTGTCAGGTCCAGACCACCCATTGAGCCGACGAACTCCGCGCCCAGACTCTCTTGCAAGATAATGACAAGATTAAGTGGGCGTGCTTTTGCATTGCCTGCGCCGGCCTCATGCCATGTTGTGTATTCATCAACAAAGGCTGATTCTGGTATGTGCGACTCACGACGCACAATTGCCAATGCGTCTTCATCAGACATGTTTCCATAGCGTGCACCGCCTTGTTCCTCGTGTCGCATTTCATAAGCGGCATAGGCAACACTGTAGGTTGAATTGAGTGCCAAATCATTGATCAGAGCATCATTGGTTCGAGCAACGGTGGAAGGGTTCACCGCTCTGTGAGCAAGTGTGGAACGAGCCGCCATCACGCAGATGAGTAATAATACGAATGCCAGAGGCATAGCTACGAATGGTGACAAAGGCACTGCAGCCTGCATTGATTTTTTAACGACTAATTGCGCGCACCAGCCTAATGCCAATACGGAAGGTATGCCGAGTAACAACTGTCCGCGATAGGCACCCCAAAGAGTTGCGAATATTTCTTTGGGGTGTTCGAAGTATTCAAAAAACAGGATATTGGGACGGGCATCGAATTGTTCGGCAAATGCCGGTGTCGACATTTCCATGAAAGCAATCAACGAGAATGTCAGGGTTGCATAAATAATCAGCACCATGCGCCAGGCAGGAAACATCAGAGAAGAGGTGCTCAGCAATGGCATCAGTAACACCAGTGGCACGAGCAGCATTCCGAGTAATACCGCATCAAAACGTAGCCCCTGGCCAAGGATGAACCCGAAAGCATTGCTTTGTTCGACACGGGAGTACCAGAGACTGATCAATGCCAGTCGCGAAATACTGAGCAGCAGCAGGATCGATACGATCATCAGAGCGAATGGACGCAAGTTGTTAAGGATATTGCTGATGTTGCCCATTTCACTTTGATGACTCTGCTTGTTGAACCATGGAAGATAGATTCGCTAGCTGAGGTCTTGCTTAAGGGCAACTGAGGTTTGGCTGAATATCAGTCTGGGTATTTGAGTTGTTCAGACTGATGACTTGATCTGTTCGCTGTGACAGGGCAAAGTGCTGTCACTGTTTATTGAATAGACGAGATCATGAAGCTGCTTCTGGTTGAGGATTCGCACCGACTACAACGTTCTCTGGGTGCGGGTCTGCGTAATTCGGGCTATGTACTGGATCAGGCTTATGATGGTGAGCAAGCCTGGGCATTCCTGTGTGGTTCCGAATACGACATTGTGGTTCTGGATCTGATGATTCCCAAGATCGATGGTCTGACTCTTCTAAGTAAGCTTCGACGTGGGGGCATTCAGGCTCAAGTCATCATTCTGTCGGCCAGGGATACCACTGAGGATCGCATCAAGGGCCTGGATGCTGGCGCCGATGATTACCTGGTAAAGCCTTTCTCTTTTGACGAGCTTTTGTCTCGATTGAGAGCGCTGTCCCGCCGGCCAATATCGGCACAGGCTTCTCTGAACTCAGAGATCCAGATACTCGGTGTGGTCATCGACATGAAAGATCGAACCGTGATGTACGATCAGCAGCAAATCATTCTGACGCCTTCCGAATACAATATCGTGGCTTTGCTGGCTCAACGTCGGGGGCAGATTCATACACACGATCAACTGATTGATCGACTATACGACTCTAGCTCTGATGTTACCCGCAATGCCATAGAGGCACATGTCAGTGCATTGCGACGCAAGCTCAAAGCGGCTGGCGCCCCGGCACTGGTGGAAAACCGGCGAGGGTTCGGATATTTCATTGCGGCCAAGACGGCGGGGGAGTCAGCTGCAAATCAGGCGGAATAAGGGCGTTGGCAATCAGTTGCACACAGCGAACTTATAAACGTTCCACTGTTGTTACGCAAGGGCAGGTGCAACAACCAGGATGGTCAGTTTGTCCTGGCTCAACGTCGCTTTAACCTCGCCACCGATCTGTTTTGCACAGGAGCGTACCAGCGCCAGGCCCAAGCCACTGTGCAGGCTTGAAGTTCGTGATGTGTCTTTTTGCCAAAGTCGTTCGAACATATTGTCCAGATCCGACTCGGTGAGGTTGCTCGTCTGGTTGGTGACGCTGAATTGAATCAGTCCGTCAGTGGCTGGCTTCAGCTCAATGTCTACCTGGCTGCCTTCAGTGGCGTATTCAACGGCGTTTTCCATCAGGTTGCCGCAGATCGACTGCCATTGATCCAGACCGATACAGCCTATGGCAGTGTCAGTCATATGTACTTGCAATGTGATGCGTTTGTCCTGTGCGGCTTGTTCGAGTTTGCCTGCGCAGTGACGGACCAGCTCGGTCAGATCCTGGCAGTTTATGAGCAGGTCGAAGCCCTGTTCGCTCCTGCTTAATTGCAACAGCGTTTCCACGATACGTTGCATGCGATCAGTCACGTCTCTGACGTCGGTGCTGAATGTCTGTTTTATGGCAGGATCGTCGGGCCAGCGCTCGGTTACATCCAGCAAGGTGCGCAACTCGGCGAGCGGCGTTCTCAGCTCGTGAGCAACGTCGCCTGAGAAGCGGCGCTCACGCTCGAATGCGGCATCAACGCGGCCCAGCAGTACATTGACGCTTTGCGCCAGATCATGCAATTCGTTCACATTACTGTCAGTGCGTAATCGCTCATTGAAACGCTGCTCGTCAATGTCGTGAAGCTCGACTGCCATGACTCGAAGGGGTTTGACCGCTTTGTTAATGCTCCTGCGTGCAAGAAGCACGATCACCAGCATGATGCTTAGCCCTGTGAGCAGTAGTACCGAGTGAACCTTGTAGAGCAGGGAGTCCAGAGAGGCACGTCCAACCGCAAGCTGCAGGGTCAGAGGCTGGCGTTCGATGGTGATGGGTTTGTTGTCGGGTTCGACAAGCTGTTGTATTCGAATAATGCCGGGTTCGCCCGGGAAGTCCAGAAACTGGGCATCCATTTCCAGTGGAAATCCGAATGCACCGTCTTCGTCATAATCCAGTCGTGGCACAAAACGTTTTCTCAATAGTCGTCCTGGACGGCCATCTGGCAGCGTGACGCTGAGTAATGCCTGGTTATCTCGCTCATTGAGTCCGGGAAACGGATGACCGGAGTCTTCCCAGTAAGACAAGGAGGCAGAGTTGATCAGCGCCTTGCCACTATCATTGACCAGCTGAAAGTACTCGGCGTTTTCTGCCAGAGCATAGTTTGGCAAGGTGACTTCGTAGTTCTCCATTTCGACACCGTCATCACCATCCTCAGCCAGCGCTATCAAGCCCAGTGCTTTGGCAATCATCAGTTCGTCGAAATCTTCTTCCAGCCCCTCGGTAATCAGTACATCGAGCACCACGCCACCGGTCAGCAAGACCAGCAAAATCGTCGGCACGACGGATCGGAACAGTGCTTGGGCGAAGTCTTTCATGCGCTGATAGTACAACACAGATGACGTACTGCGCTGGCTGGTCATTCAATCCGGTGGCGCTTGAGCTCAGATCTTCAGCCAGTCTTCAGTTTGGTTTCAGCGAGTTCTCAGTTTCGCTTCAGCCGATGCTCAGTCAAGGAGTCGATCATGGTGACATGAAAGATACATTCTCCCTGCACATCGTTACTCGGCACTCCTTGCAGCCTCTCAGGCTGTCTGTTGTGCTGTTGGCGGTATTTATCAGTCTGTCCAGTCACGCAGATGATAATCGCTGTGTTGCCTGGCAGCCAGGTGGTGCCGAGGCTCTGGAAAGCAACTCCGGGCAAGCTCTGGTATTTGGTCGCATCACGATAAGAACGGGCGACTTGTTTGATTTGAGTCGTGAGTCTGAAAATGCATTTGTGCATTCTGCGGCAAATTCCCTGCACCTGAATACTCGACAGGGCACGGTTTTCAATGCGTTACCGTTTGCCGAAGGCGATGTTTTCTCTGTCGAAAAAATGCTGGAAGCCGAGCGTATTCTGCGTGGAAAACGCTACCTTCGCGATGCACTCGTCACAGCTCACAGGCTGTGTGAGAACCGGGTCGACGTCGAAGTCAGGACGGTGGACAACTGGACGTTGACACCGTCTGCCTCATTTGGCTCTGCCGGTGGACAGACACGCTATTCATTCGAGATCCAGGATATGAATGTACTGGGTCTGGGAAAGGAATTTACCCTGCGTAACTCTCGTTCGGGAGATGAACAGAAAACCTTATTCCAATACGGCGACGACAATGTATTGGGTAGTCGATATCGGCTGGGTGTCCAGTTCTCGGACATGGACGGTGAGCCGGGGTATTCGTTGGAGTTCGGATTACCGTTTTATTCCCAAGTCGCTACACATGCCTGGCAGATCAGTGCCAATGAGTCGACACGTTCACTTTCCAGTAGTGGTGCTTACGACGATCAGCAAGTGCCCGAGCTATCGCTGCAGAGCACGCGCTTCGAGCTGCAATTTTCAAAACGTCTGCCAGATTCGGATCTGCCTACAGCCCGACTCGGTGGGGGTATTCGTATTGATCAGGAGCAGACTCTAGCGGCGATTGATGGGCAGGACATTGACAGTGCGACTGACTATCAACAGGCATATCCCTTTCTGAGCGCTCAATGGAGTGAGAGTCGCTGGGTGAAGCGACAGAACTATATCGGCATTCGCAATATCGAGGACATTGATCTGGGGCTGAGTGTGTCTGCTGAAGCGGGTCTGATACTGCGGGGGCTAGGTAATGAGGAGGATACGTTGCGTTTGTCGATTGATCTTGACAAGGGCTGGTATGCCGGCAATTCATCGCTTCACAATTTCAGCTTTCATCAGCTGCAGTACTTCGGTAGCCGCGAGCTGGAGCGCAAGGAGATCAGTGTGCGTTATCAGTTCTTCTACTGGCTGAGTGATGTCGATCAACTCGATCTGCGGCTGAGTGCGCAGATGCGAGACGGTTTCTCAGCTTTCGATAACTTCGCCGTCGGTGGTGCAGATGGGCTGCGAGGATATCCCACTCGGTTCCAAGTCGGCGGCCGACGTGTTCTCGGGGTTGCAGAGTACCGCCATATCACAGCCTGGTCGCCCTGGTCGTTGGTTAACACCGCTGTCACCGGATTTATTGAGGGTGGGCGAGCCTGGTCTGAAGATGAGCAGGCAGACACGCTTGCCAATATTGGCGTCGGCCTGTTACTGGCTCCTACCCGAAGCTCACGTTCTGCGGTCAACCGGTTTGATATCGCAGTGCCCTTGAGTAGCAATGAAGATCTGGATGCTTTTCAAATCTTCATCGGCACACAAATCAATTTCTAATTAATACAGTCAATCAACAGGAATAATGAATAATACAACTGCAGTGTACTCGGGCAAGCTCGAAAATCCGTCGGCGAATAATAATCGAGGCCAGAAGGTCTGGCGATTGAGTCTGTCAGCACCGCAACTGATCGTACTGATTGTTTTATGGGTATGCCTGGTTGATAACGTTGCCTTGTGGTCCGAGCTGTACAGTCGTCTTTCACCGATCGGTGCGAGTGCCATCGGTTATGGCCTCAGTCTGCTTGCACTAATGGTGATGCTGCTGGTCATACCGATGCTGCTGCTCGGGCAGCGCTACGTGCTCAAACCCATACTTGTTCTGTTACTGATTGTATCGGCCATGCTTGCCTACTTTACCCGCAAGCTGGGCGTTGTCTATGACATGGAAATGATCAGAAATATCACAGAGACAGTCAAGGACGGAAATACGCAGGAAGGTATGGAGCTTCTGTCGTTTTCCATGGTTCTGTTTCTGATTCCAACTGCGCTTGTTCCGGCGATGTTTGTTTTGTTCACGAAAGTAGACTACGGATCATTCTGGAGAGATAGCACAGGACGGATAGGGTGGGCGGCCGCGGTGGTTGTAGTGGCGGTGGTCATGGTGATGTTCAACTTCAAATATATAACTTATTTTTCTCGGGAGAATGCAGATCTGGAAGTGTATCTGACGCCGTTTTTTCCGATCAAGACAACTTCGCAATTAATTCAGAGAAAGCAGGAAGCCAGTAAGTTCGTTTTTACAGAGCTTGGTGATGATGCCCTCAAGCCGGTGACCAGTGCCGCTCGCAAGGTAGGTATCATGGTGGTTGGCGAGACAGCACGCAGGGGCAATTTTTCACTCAATGGCTATCCGCGAGAAACCAATCCCGAGCTCTCTCAACGCAACATCATCAACTTCGATAATGTGACCTCTTGCGGTACATCAACTGCCTTCTCGGTACCTTGCATGTTCTCGTTTCTGGGGCAGAGTGAGTACACGCCAGAGAAGGCTGCTCAGCAGTCCAACGTTCTGGATGTTCTGGAGAAGGCGGGTGTCAAGACGGTCTGGGTTGATAGCAATTCGAGTTGTAAAGGGGTCTGCAATAGAATCGAGAATACCAACTTACTGAAAAATGCCGATGTCAGTAATCCCCTGTTTGTCGATGGGGCCTGGCATGACGAGGTACTGCTGGAAAATGTGGATCAATACCTGGATTCAACTCAAG
The DNA here is from genome assembly GCF_002215215.1 of Granulosicoccus antarcticus IMCC3135. NCBI lineage: Bacteria > Pseudomonadati > Pseudomonadota > Gammaproteobacteria > Chromatiales > Granulosicoccaceae > Granulosicoccus > Granulosicoccus antarcticus. The sequence continues at coordinate 2,535,843 of NZ_CP018632.1, forward strand.
GGGATGTGCTACTTGTCTTGCATACCATGGGAAGTCATGGGCCAGCCTATTATCGACGGTATCCGGAATCCTTTGCACGCTTCACACCTTTTTGTCAGAGCAAGGCACCTCAGGATTGCAGCTCCGAAGAGATAGTCAATGCCTATGACAATACGATTCTCTATACCGACTACATACTGGCTTCACTGATAGATCGTCTTGATGCCAGAAATGACAGTAGTTTTTTGCTGTATGCCTCGGATCATGGAGAATCGCTTGGGGAGAATGGTATCTACCTGCATGGGCTTCCAAGGTTTATCGCACCCGCAGTACAGCAGGAAGTCCCCATGCTGGCATGGCTTTCACCTGAGCTGATGCGTGAGCGAAACTGGTCGATTCTGCCCAACGGGGTAACTCAGGTGCAGCTTCCCTTGACGCATGACAATATCAGTACAAGCTTGCTGGGTCTGTATGAGATCAGTAGTTCACTGTACAAGCCAGAACTGAACCTGTTCAACGATGATTTCATGGGACAAGATATGAATAAGGTTGCATCGGATAACTGGTCTGATAGTGAAAGGGCGCAATCGTACAGTCCCGTTGTCAGTCAATGACCCCTGGCTCCCTCAAGGAGTGTGCTGGAGAGGCTGTCCGACAGAGTTTGTCAAATACCTCAGTGAGATTGTTGAGATGGCAGCGATGGCGATTGCGGCTCACCAGTGAGCGTGGCTTGATGGGGTGGGCGGCATTGGAGGCCAGTGTTCCCATGTTGCCCGTCGAGCTTGTACTGGTACGCTTGACACAATCGCGGCCCGCGGCCGCCATATACCTTGCCATGCTGGCAACGGTGTTTTCAGGTATTGGTGCCATCTACGGTTACGCTCTGGGCTTTCTTGCAGAGAGCTATCTGCCGTGGGACAAAATGTATACGACAGGTACATGGCTTGAGCGCTTGATACATGGCATTGATCACTGGGGGGAAGGGCTTGTGTTGTTGGCAGCCTTTGTACCTGTACCATTGGGTGTTTTTTCTTTAGGGGCGGGACTTCTGCATATAGGTCTGCTCCCGTTTATTTTCACTGTCGTTCTGGGCCGGGCATTGCGCTTCTATCTGGTGACCTTGCTGACAGCTCATTTTATTTCCGGAAAACCGAATGTCAATTCAGAAAGTTGAAAAGTGCGTGCCACCAAAACACTCGGGCCTGACCCGTATCATCAAGGCAGGGGGCTATTCGTTCAAAGGCATGTCATCTGCCTGGCACAGCGAGGCGGCATTCAGGCAGGAGTGCTTACTGGCATTGCTTCTCGTTCCCGCCTTCCTGTTAATGGACTTGAGTAGCATGGATCGTTTCATGCTGATCATGGCTACCGGCTTTGTGCTGGTTACCGAGTTGCTTAATAGTGCTCTTGAATCGGTTGTCGATCGAATTGGTGCTGAATATCACGAGCTTTCGGGCAAGGCCAAGGATATTGGATCGGCTGCTGTTTTCATCGCTCTGTTGGTCTGGGGTTATACCTGGTTAGAGGTGCTGTTTTTCTCATAGACCAGTCAAAGTAAGACAAGGTGGGAGTGCGATGGCATCATTGCACTGTGTTCCGTGTTGTACTGAAGCCTTGCATGACTGTACTCAAGATAGCTGTTGTAGGAGCTGGGCTTATTGGTAAAGCCCATATACAGACCATAGTCAACAGCTCTGAGTGTTGTCTTGCAGCCATCGTTGAGCCATCCGACTCGGTGGGTGAACTGGCGGCACAACACGGGGTTCCGCATTTTCTTTGCCTGCAGGATTTGCTGGATGCTGCGCACCCCGATGGGCTTATCCTTGCGACACCCAATCAGTTTCATGTCAGCCAGGCTGGCTTCTGCCTGAACGCCGGTATACCTACGTTACTGGAAAAACCAGTGGCTATAAACTGTGAGGAAGGCTTGCAACTGGCGGCTCAGGTCAGGCGTACCGGCATACCTTTGCTGGTAGGGCATCATCGCGCACATAGCGCAATTATGGCTCGAGCCTGCGCTATTGTTGCCAGCGGGCAGTTGGGACAGCTGGTCTCCATGATGGGAAGTGCGCAGTTCCCCAAGCCAGCCGACTACTTTCTGGAAGCACTCTGGCGTTCGCAGGCAGGCGGTGGGCCCATTCTCATCAACATGATTCATGAAGTTCATAATCTGCGGATGCTGATGGGCGAAATCACCCATGTGCAGGCGATGAGTTCCAGCGTCGTCCGAGGCATGCCGGTGGAGGAGACGGTTTCCATGAGCTTGCGCTTTGCCAGTGGTGCACTGGGTACATTCCTGCTCTCCGATGTTGCTGCCAGTAGCCACAGCTGGGAGCAGACATCAGGCGAGAATCCTGCCTACGCTCGCTATCCTGACAATGATTGTTATTTCATTGCTGGCACTCGCGGTAGCTTGTCCATACCCACGATGAGAATCAGACGTTGTATTGAGGGGCAGAACGCATCATGGTGGGATCCGCTGGAGCAGGAGATAGTCACACTCGATAGCATCGATCCTCTGATGTCTCAGCTTGCTCATTTTCTCCAGGTGATACGCGGAAAGGTGAGTCCAGCGGTGAGTGTGGTTGATGGTCTCAACAATCTGCGAGTTGTGGAAGCAATTGCCCAGGCTGTACAGACAGGCGCGCTGGTAGAGTTGGAACAAACCCATGATTGATATTGCAATGAAAAATCCGACGGTTCCTGATGCTGCGCTTTTCGATATGGACGGGCTTCTGATTGACACAGAAAGATTGTCTCTGGAGAGCTTTGCGCAAACCTGTACCGAATACTCACTGGGCGATCAAAGAGCTCTGTTTCTGTCTCTGGTCGGCAGTAATGAGGCATCTCTGATGTTGATTCTGCAGCGTGGTATTGGAGACAGGGTTGATGTCAAAGGTTTTCGAGGTCATTGGGCAGAGCGTTATCATGTGCTCATTACTGAGGGCGAGCTTCTGTTGAAGCCAGGTGTGCCTGAGTTGCTGGCATGGCTGGCCCTGAATCGCGTGAAACTGGCGGTGGCAACATCCAGTGCCACCTCGATTGCCACGATGAAGCTCACCCGGACGGGCATCATCCATTGGTTTCAGGAGATTGTCGGTGGAGATACGGTTCGAAACAGTAAGCCTGATCCCGAAATTTTCCTCAATGCGGCGGCAGTCGTGGGGGCGGACAAGACTCGCACCATCGTATTCGAGGATTCAAGCAATGGCGTGAAGGCTGGCGTTGCTGCTGGCTTTGCGGTCTTTCAGGTGCCTGATCTGGTTGAACCGACAGCAGAGCTGTTGTTGTTGCAACATCGCGTCTGCAAAAGTCTGCACGAGGTTCTGGATATTCTGAAAAGTGGCGAATTTCAGTTCAGTGGTCAGGTTTAGATCCGCTTGACTCGTGTCGTCCAGGCGAGCTGTCGAGGATTGATTCCGACCTATCCTGCAAAGAAGGGCGCATGAGTGAAGGTCACATCAGTTTGTGCAACATGATGCCGATACCGTCATCTGATTCATCACTCTAGTGTTCGTTATTCAGCTGGCACGATGTTTCTGTCAATCCGTGCCGCGTCCTTGATACAGATGTGGTCATTATGTATAAATGAGTAACAGGTATCATTCCATTGCAGTGATTATGTATTTACCTTCACAATTAAACCTAACTCGAACTGCGCGTATTTGTATGTGTTTTTTTAATAGTGCAAAAAAAACATAGAAACTAGTTACTTTTGTACTGTTCAAAGACTTGTGACGGACGTACATTGGTCCTGTTGCAAATACCGCAGCAATCTCATGTAACTCCCGGAGGAGAACTATGCGAATGCAGAAAAACGTCATCGCTTTGACCGTAGCCGCCATGGCAGCAAGCGTCTCGTTGGCAGCTAGCGCAGAAACACTGACCATCGCTACCGTTAACAACGGTGACATGGTCCGCATGCAAAAATTGTCAGGCGAATTCACCAAAGCCAACCCGGACATCGATCTGGAATGGGTAACACTGGAAGAAAACGCACTGCGTCAGAAGGTCACGACTGATATCGCTACTAAAGGCGGACAGTTCGACATCATGACTATCGGTACATACGAAGTGCCTATCTGGGCCAAGCAAGGCTGGTTGCTGGAACTTGACGGATTGCCTGATGACTATGACACCGACGACATCCTGCCAGGTATTCGTGGTGGTCTGTCAATGGATGACAAGCTGTTTGCAGCACCATTTTACGGCGAATCTTCCATGGTCATGTACCGCAAGGACCTGATGGAAAAGGCCGGCATGGAAATGCCTGAAGATCCTACCTGGGAATTCATTGGCAAAGCAGCTCGAGCCATGACAGACAAGGATGCTGGAACCTACGGTGTCTGCCTGCGTGGTAAAGCTGGTTGGGGTGAGAACATGGCGTTTCTGACTGCAACAGCCAACTCTTTCGGTGCACGCTGGTTCGATATGGACTGGAAAGCTCAATTTGATACTCAGCAGTGGGCTGACACACTCAACTTCTACGTTGATCTGATGAACGATGCAGGCCCTCCAGGTGCTTCTTCCAACGGCTTCAACGAAAACCTCACATTGTTCCAGAACGGCCAGTGCGGTATGTGGATCGATGCCACGGTAGCGGCTTCTTTCGTTACTAATCCTGATGATTCCAAAGTCGCTGATCAGGTAGGATTTGCATTGGCACCGGACAACGGTCTGGGCAAGCGCGGCAACTGGCTGTGGGCTTGGTCTCTGGCGATTCCTGCCGGTACAGAAAAAGCCGAATCTGCGAAGAAGTTCGTAGCATGGGCAACCAGCAAGCAGTACCTGGAACTGGTAGCGTCCAACGAAGGCTGGGCTAACGTACCACCGGGAACTCGTAAATCTCTGTACGAAAATCCTGAATATCAGAAAGTACCTTTTGCCGCCATGACGCTGAAAAGCATTGAGGCAGCTGATCCAACTAACCCGACTGTTGATGAAGTGCCTTACGTTGGTGTGCAGTTCGTCGCTATCCCTGAATTCCAGGGTATTGCAACTTCAGTTGGACAACAGTTCGCAGCAGCTCTGGCCGGACAAGTTAGTGTCGAAGATGCACTGAAAAGCGCTCAAGCACTGACAACACGCGCCATGTCCAAAGCCGGCTACCCTAAGTAAAAAGCTAGTACCCCTACAGTGCGCCGGTTACCACCGGTTGTATTGTGAGTGATGCGGATGACACCCTAAAGGGGTGAGGGCAGGGATGCCCGTTTCGTCCTGTCGCGTTCCGTCAGAAGTGCATTAAGCAACGATAGATGCAGTTGTTACAGCATGATCGAGTTTCGAAAGCACAAGGAGCTTGATCGAATATATGTATGAGCATCCCCTAACAGGTTTGCTTCCTATTCGAACGGATTGACGGAGGAAATCATGTCAACCACTCACTCGCGCACCGCTGGGAAGGCGATGCTCTCGCCGGCGGTCATCCTGCTTTTTCTATGGATGATTGTGCCTCTGGCGATGACTTTGTACTTCTCGTTTCTTCATTACAACCTGTTGACCCCCGGGACCTCTTTCGCCGGGATCGCAAACTATCAATACTTCCTGACTGATCCGGCTTTTTTTGAAGCCCTGGGCAATACGCTCGCCATTGTCGGAGGTGTACTTATCATCACCGTAGTTGGTGGAACGTTGCTGGCACTTCTATTGGACCAGCCCATGTTTGGCCAGGGTATTGTTCGCCTCTTGTTCATCGCGCCTTTCTTCGTCATGCCCACTGTTACGGCGCTGGTATGGAAGAACATGTTCATGAACCCCACCAATGGACTGTTTGCCTGGTTGGCGAATACTCTGGGTGCGACACCCATCGACTTTCTGGGACATCACCCGCTCGCCTCGATCATCATGATCGTGTCCTGGCAATGGCTGCCCTTTGCCACATTGATACTGCTGACTGCCATGCAGTCGCTGGACAGTGAGCAGATAGAAGCAGCCGAAATGGATGGTGCGAGTGCTGTATCGCGTTTCTTCCATATCATTGTGCCGCATCTGGCACGTGCCGGAACGGTTGTCATCCTGATTCAGACAATCTTCCTGCTATCGATCTTTGCTGAGATTCTTGTGACCACCAATGGTGGACCAGGCTATGCCTCAACGAATATCCCCTACCTTGTCTACATGCAATCGCTGCTGCAGTTCGATGTGGGTGGTGGTTCAGCAGGCGGTATTGTCGCTGTCGTTCTCGCCAACATCGTTGCCATCTTCCTGATGCGCATGGTCGGCAAGAACCTGGACCTATAGGAGAATACAGTCATGGCAAGACAAGTCACACTCAATAGACGTTTGATTAATACGGGCGTAGCCTGGGCATTCGGGATACTGATATTTTTCCCGATTTTCTGGACTATCCTGACGAGCTTCAAAACCGAAGCAGAGGCGATATCGCTGTCGCCATCGCTGTTCGATTTTGATTGGACGCTGGAGAACTATCAGGAAGTCAACAGTCGTTCCAACTACCCGCGCTACTTCATGAACTCGGTCATCATTGCTGTCGGCTCAACGCTGCTGGGTCTGATCATCGCAGTACCTGCGGCCTGGTCGATGGCCTTTGTGCCATCCAAGAAGACACGCGGCATTCTTTTGTGGATGTTATCGACCAAGATGTTGCCACCGGTCGGTGTTCTGATTCCTATCTACCTCATCTTCAGGGATTGGGGCATGCTGGATTCACGAACAGGTCTGGTTATCGTTTTGACGATGGTGAATCTACCTATCATTGTCTGGATGCTGTTTACCTACTTTCGTGAAATACCGGGTGAAATCCTTGAGGCGGCTCGCATGGATGGTGCCGGTCTGAAGTCCGAAATATTGTATGTGCTGACTCCCATGGCACTTCCAGGGATTGCATCAACACTGTTGTTGAACGTGATACTGGCCTGGAACGAAGCGTTCTGGACCTTGGTATTGACGACAACAAAAGCAGCACCGTTGACGCAGTTCATTGCCAGCTATTCCAGTCCGGAAGGTCTCTTCTACGCAAAGTTGTCGGCGGCCTCCACCATGGCAATAGCGCCAGTGCTCATCCTTGGCTGGTTCAGCCAGAAACAATTGGTCCGCGGCCTGACATTCGGCGCGGTTAAGTAGTTCTTTGCCGGCGGCAAGGAACGAATCGGATAATTCGAGGAAAATTTCATGGGAAGCATTACACTCAAGCAGGTTGTCAAACGTTTTGACGAGACAGTCGTCATTCCTCCGTTGGACCTGACAATCGAAGATGGTGAGTTCGTGGTATTCGTCGGCCCATCTGGCTGCGGAAAATCCACACTGTTACGCCTCATTGCAGGTCTGGAAGATGTCACAGAAGGCGTCATCGAAATTGACGGTGTCAATGCGACAGATCTGCCACCTGCAAAGCGTGGTCTGGCGATGGTCTTTCAGTCTTACGCACTGTATCCGCATATGTCGGTGCGCAAGAACATCGCCTTTCCATTGAAGATGGCAGGGATGGATCAGGCCGCAATCGATGCCAAGGTCAACTACGCAGCATCAACGCTCAACCTGGCTGATTACATAGACAGACGGCCCGGGCAGTTGTCGGGTGGTCAGCGTCAACGTGTCGCCATCGGTCGAGCCATCGTACGGGAGCCCTCAGCGTTTCTGTTTGATGAACCTTTGTCGAATCTGGATGCAGCTCTGCGCGGCAATATGCGCCTGGAGATAACCGAGTTGCATCAGACGCTGGCTACCACCATGGTCTACGTTACACACGATCAGGTTGAAGCCATGACCATGGCCGATAAGATTGTTGTGCTGCGAGCCGGTTACATCGAGCAAGTTGGATCGCCACTGGATCTGTACCGTGAGCCTGCGAATGTCTTTGTTGCCGGTTTTATCGGTAGCCCTGCCATGAACCTCATCACAGGGAAGAATGCAGAAGATCATGGCGCGACGACGATCGGAGTTCGCCCCGAGCATTTTTCACTGTCCCACGAAAGCGGTCAGTGGAGTGGTGTCGTTGGTGTCTCCGAGCATCTGGGGTCTGATACATTTTTACGTGTGAACGTGGAAGGTATTGGCTACCTGACTGCCCGGGCGGATGGTGAATTTCCAGCCCGTCATGGAGACACGGTCTATCTGACACCGGATCCTGAGCGTATACATCGCTTTGATGAGGCAGGTCTTCGTATCCGTTGAGGATGTAGCAGGCAGCGTGGAGCAGCGCGCGAAGTAGATCGATTGCAGGGAAGGTTGCAATGATTACGGGTGCTGCTCGAGAGGTGTAGGTCTGGCGTTTGCCGAGGCCTATGCCCGATAAGGATTCGGGGTTGTAATCGCAGGTATCAATGAGAAGGCGGCTAATCAGGGCTGCCTTGTCCAACGCTGATCAGACTGATTTTTTGTGACACGAGATGTCGCAGATCAGGTCTGCATCGAAGCTGCAGTTGAGGCTCGGCATAGCCGTATCGATATCCTGCAACTTGGTGAAAAAAAACGCCAGGCCGGGGCTTCTGTGCCCATTGGCCGAATGGCTACAGCGTCCGACCTGGTCGGCATGGCTGTTTTTCTGGCATCTAGGGATGCCGACTACATCGTCGCACAGACATATAACGTCGACGGTGGAAACTGGATGAGCTGACAAAGTGATTGACACAGATAATAGAACAGAGCAGAGCGTGAAGCTGTCACTGGACACACTGTCGCAAATACCTGCAGATGTCAGCAGACCTCTGTATGAACGCTCGTCACTGAGCAAAGGTATTCTGCATTTTGGACCCGGAAACTTCCATCGCTCACACCAGGGCGTCTATCTGGACCGACTGCTGAATCTGGGCCTGGATCTTGATTGGGCGATCGTAGGAGCCAGTGTCATGCCTGGGGATGCGCGCTTGCGCGACGTCATGATGCAGCAGGATCTGCTGTCAACGGTTGTCACGCAGTCAGCAACAACCAGTGAGGCTCATATTTCCGGCTCCATGATCGATTATCTGCCTGTGGGTGATACGCAGGCAATTCTTGACACCTTGGCGGATCCTGCTATTCGCATTGTTTCATTGACCGTGACGGAAGGTGGTTACTTTGTAGATGCGGCCACCGGCAAGTTTGACAGTGGTCATGTGGCCATTGTTGCTGATGCGGCTAATATCAGTGCACCCAAAACGGTTTTCGGATGTATCGTTCAAGGCCTTGCGGGCCGACGCGATAGAGGCGAGGCGCCGTTTACGGTCATGTCCTGCGACAACTTGCCGCACAATGGTCATGCCGCCCGAGCCGCTGTTGTTGGTCTGGCAAAACTGGTTGATGAGTCTCTGGCCGAATGGATCGATACCAATAGCCGGTTCCCCAATGGCATGGTAGATCGCATTACACCAGCAACAGGGGATTTCGAGCGTAGTCGTGTGCGATCACTGTTCGGTGTTGCCGATGACAGTCCCGTATTCTGCGAGGACTATATTCAGTGGGTACTGGAGGATGATTTCGTAGCGGGGCGTCCGGCTCTGGAACGTGCCGGTGTGCAGATCGTGCCTGATGTGGCACCTTACGAGGCCATGAAAATTCGTATCCTCAATGGTGGGCACGCTGTGCTTGCCTATCCTGCGGGATTGTTGGGTATCGAATATGCTCATGAGGCCATGCAGAATGAACTGATCAAAGGTTTTCTCGAGAAGGTACAGCTGACAGAAATAGTGTCTGTGGTACCTCCGGTACCGGGTGTTGATCTGGGTGAGTACCGCGCAAGTGTTATTGAGCGTTTTGCCAACCCTGCGATCGGCGATACGATCACTCGTTTGTGTCTTGATGGGTCCAACCGACAACCGAAGTTTATCGTGCCCACCCTGGCTGACCAGCTTGCTGCTGGTGCCAGTATCGATGGCCTTGCCTTGTCGTCAGCGTTCTGGTGTCGGTATTGCGAAGGCGTTACCGAAGCCGGGGAAACGATCGCGCCTAATGATCCTTCATGGGACCTGTTGCAAGCGACGGCCAAGGCATCCGTGGAGGATCCAGTGGCATGGTTGAAGATGCGCGATGTCTACGGAGATCTGGGCAATGATGCGCGTTTTCAGGAAAGCTTCACACGCGCGCTGACCGGTATCCGACGCGATGGCGTGGTGGGCATGTTGACCCGTTATATCAAGGGTGCGGAGTGAATACTCATGAGGCTACCGGGTAGCATTTAATGTCGTTAGCAGTACGAAGCGGAACCTCGACGACCCCCGAATTCGAGTTGACTGATGGCACCGATCGTTCGGTTCATTATCTCGAGCATGGTTTCCCGTGTCCTCTGGTGCGCTGGCATTATCATGATGATTATGAATTGCATCTGATTGTTGCCAGCACCGGTAAGGTTTTCATTGGGGACCATGTCGGTCGTTTTGGGCCTGGTCATCTGGTGCTGACCGGGCCTCGTCTTCCGCACAACTGGATCAGTCAGACCGAGGAGGTCGTCGAGCTGCGTGATCTGGTGGTGCAGTTCCGCATGAATCTGGTCTCCAGCATGGCAAAATATGCACCTGAACTGAGTGCCATATTGCCATTGCTGGAGCGGGCTCGGCACGGCATTGAATTCATGTCATTCGGAACCGAGCACGCGGAGCAGGCGCTGCGTGGAATACGTGATTCGTCGGGTGCTCTGCGCATCAGTCGTTTGCTGGAATTACTGCATGCTCTGGCAGCTGAGCAGGAATATGTACTGCTGTCCACTCTGGCCATTCGATCGCGCGCCGACCAGGCCTCGCAGGACAAGATTCAAAAGGTAACGCAGTACATCAGCGAGAACTTCTCCAATGAAATCACGTTGAATGACATGTCCACTCTGGTGGGAATGAACGACAGCGCATTCTCGCGTTTCTTTGCGAAGGCTACCGGCAACAGTTTTATCCGATTCGTCAATCGGGTTCGTATCAGCAAGGCCTGTGAGTTGTTGTCAGAAACAAAAATGCCCATTACCAATATCTGTTACGAAACCGGCTTCAATAATGTCGCTAATTTCAATCGTCGTTTTCGCGAACTCAAGGACATTACGCCACGCGAGTATCGTCAACAATCGCGGTTGAGGCACGGTGCACGTACTTTGGGTGACTGAACCTCAGAAGCAGTGCTGATTACCTGCGGCGCTGAGCTTGGCCGATGTTCAGGGCGTTGGCTGGAATGGGGAGCACGCAATCCTCGCCAACCATATACAGCTGATCTTTCTTGCTGTCAGGCACTATGTTCATGCCTCCGGTGAAAGCTCCATAAGCAGGTAGTACCGCGTATTGCTCGCGAAACCAGAATACGGGTGCTCTTACACTGCCATGGCCGGTCGCCATCAAACGCCATGTTGGGTGCAGGTGGCCTGAGAGCACATATCCATCGACATTGTTCTGGGGTTCGTGCTGCAATATGAACGGGCCGTATTGCAAGGGGTTCTGGTGCCATACGATGCGTTTGTCAATCATCGACTGACCCGGCGCTTTGTCGTGATTGCCGGTCATGATGTGCATGTCCAGCTGGGGCCGCTTTAGCAGCAGCTCACTCAGCGTAGTGAGCCAGCTTTCGTCTGACAATGGCGTGGTATGCATGAAATCTCCCAGCACCATCAGTGTGCTGGCCTGAACAGCATCACACAGCGTGAACAGACGATATAGTCCCTCATCGCTGATTCCACCGGGTATTGCGATACCCGAGCGTGCAAAGGCGTGTTCCTTTCCTGCATGTACATCGGCGACAAACAGAGTGCTACGTGCTGGCCAGTACATGACGCGTTGTGGGTGTAGCCACAGTTCTTCGCCAACACAATTGATCTTCAACGATTTGCTTTCAAAGTCGTTCATGTTGTCTGCAGCGTATCATCAGAGGCACTTTCCAGCGCGTCGAGCATGGCTTGAATGCGTTGCTGAAAACTTTGCGATGTGATGGTCTGGCTGTTGAGACTGTCCGCCCAGAGTGGGAAGGAGAGAGGCGTGAGCCGCTCCGGGCGCTCCAGTCGCCATTGCCGGCCTTGCAGGTTTTGCATCGTCGTTTTAAGTCTTTCAAATTCCAGTTGCTGATCCAGAACTTCGCGTCGGGCCTGATCCAGTAGCAGATTGTCCGGATCGTGGTTCTCGAGTACGTCGAAAATCAAACCGCTGGAGGCTTGCAACTGTTTTGCCGTCTTGGCCCGGCCCGGGTAGCCATCGAAAACCAGTCCCGAGATTCGGGCAATGTCACGAAAACGCCGTTTCGCTATCTCGCTGGTGTTGATCGAATTGAGTATGTCTGCAAGCAGATGATCGACACTGAAGGCTTGCCGCAGCTGATCGAGATCAAACTCGACAGGCTCCGGGCTTTGCAGCTCGAAGCCATAATCATTTACCTGCAGCGTGAAGGTTGAGGGCGTCAGAGCTGACAGTCGTGAGGCGACCACCATGGCCAGGCCTTCATGTGCCAGGCTGCCGGCGAAGGGGAAGCAGAACAGGCTATAGCCTTCTTGAGTACGAATATATTCAATTAGAAAGTCGTTTGGCCCGGGGAGGTATGACCACTGCTGTTGCAGTTTCAATGTGGCGTCGATGCTGAGTAATTCTGGTGAGCTTAATTCACCTTGCTGCCAGAGATGCAGAGTCTGAAGCACGCTATCAGCCAGAGCACTGGTCAGCGGTAACTGCGTGCCTCCCCAGCGAGGTACGACGCGACTTCTTTTAGTGGCCTTGCGCACGTAGGCCGTCATTTCACGGATACGGATAAATTCAAGGTGACGCCCGGCGAATTGAAAGGTGTCTCCTGGCTTCAGGCGCGCGATGAAGCTCTCTTCAGCAGTGCCGAGGCGTTTGCCTCCCTGAAAAACCACGCTAAGCTGTGCATCACTGTTGATGGTGCCGATGGCCATGCGATGGCGTTGTTGAATCTGCTCATTCATGACACGATGCACACCGGCAACTTGCAGCACCTTGTGGTATTGCGGATACCCCTTGAGTGCCTGGCCGCCGCGGGTAATGAAGTCCATGACCCACTGCCACTGGGCATCTGTCAGCTCGGCAAAACTATAGGTATCGCGAATTTCATTCAACATGTCCTGTTCGATGAATCCGCTTCCCATCGCTATCGTCACCAAGTGTTGGCACAGTACGTCCAGTGAAAGCTGCGGTGTCTGGCGAGCTTCGATTCGCTTCTCTGCCAGTGCATTTCTGACGGCAGTGATTTCAACCAGTTCCAGTGCATTGCTAGGCACACACAGAATGCGAGAGACGGCACCGGGTCGGTGTCCCGATCGGCCCGCCCGTTGCAGTAGTCGTGCAATGCCTTTCGGACTGCCAACTTGCATTACCTGGTCCACCGGGCTGAAATCCACGCCCAGATCAAGCGATGATGTGCAGACCACGCAGCTCAGTTCACCTGAGCGAAGTTGATCTTCGATGCGCACACGGAGTTTTCTGTCAAGCGAGCCGTGATGAAGTGCAACCGATTCGAGCCAGTCAGGCCGAGCATTGAGCAAGGCCTGAAACCAGAGTTCTGCCTGTGAACGGGTGTTGGTGAAAAGCAGCGTTGTGCCCGCATTGTCTATCGCTTGAATGACGGGCTTGATCAATTGCAATCCCAGATGCCCGGACCATTTGAAGCTGGCAGGGTCTGTAGGGAGAATGCTGCATACTTCGACAGAGCGTGGCACCACGCCACGAATCAGCGTGCCCTCCTTGCCTGGCCCCAGCAGGACGTCACGGGCCTGGTCCAGGTTTGCCAGAGTGGCCGAGACACCCCAGATGCGCAGGTTTTTACACAACTTGCGCAATCGGGCAAGGCACAATTGCAACTGCACGCCCCGTTTGCTGCCCAACAGCTCATGCCACTCATCAACGACAACCGTATGGATGTTGGCAAGTCCGATTTCAGAACCGGGATAACTGAGCATGACCGACAGACTTTCAGGTGTCGTGACCAGTGCAAAGGGTGGCTGCTGACGTTGCCTGGTTCGACGACTGCTGGATGTGTCACCGGTTCGGATCTCCACGCTGAGTCCAGCTCCCAGAGCATCACTGACTGCTTCCAGATTATTGCGCGTATCGCTCGCAAGTGCTCTGAGTGGCGTGATCCACAGTACGCGCAGCGCGGGATCGCCGCCGGTTGCCTCCGCGGTTGATCTGCTCATTGCATCCTGTACAGGCCCGAGCCAGGCTGCCAGTGTCTTGCCACTTCCGGTTGGAGAATGGATCAGACCGGATTGATTCTCATGCCAGGCCTTCCATGCCTCTCGCTGGAAGTCGAATACCGTCCATCCTCTGGACTCATACCAGCGTTCGGTATGATCCATGGCCTGCTGCAGGTTCATGCTTGATCTGTCAGGCATTGTTCATGAAGGTTGTTAAGTCTTGCTGTCGGGCGAAGGCTGGTTGATGAGTCGTTTTATATCGTCAAGGGTATCTGCATCGGCAGGTGCCAGATCTTTGCGCCACCGGGCGATGCGAGGAAAACGCACGGCAATACCTGACTTGTGGCGTGTGGACAGGTTGATGCCTTCAAATGCAAGTTCAAATACCTGTTCGCTGGCAACTGATCGTACCGGGCCGAAGCGTTCAATCGTATTGCGGCGAATCCATTTGTCCAGGGCATTGATTTCGCTATTGTCCAGTCCTGAGTAAGCCTTGGCTACCGGCACCAGAACTCCTTCCTGCCAGACACCAAAAGTGTAATCGGTGAACAGATTGGCGCGTTTTCCGTGTCCTGCCTGAGCGTACAACATGACAGCATCAATAGTGTAGGGCTCTACCTTCCACTTCCACCAGAAGCCACGCTTGCGACCAGTCTGGTAGGTGGCGTCAACGTGTTTCAACATCAAGCCCTCGACCTGGCGTTCACGTGATTGTTCGCGCTGTCGTGCCAGTTCGGCCCAACTGCGAGCTTCCAGAGCATTCGACATCTGCATCTTTGACGGTGATAGAGAACCTATCATGGATGTCAGCAGTTCTCGGCGCTTAGATAGCGAAAGATTGCGTATGTCCTTGCCTTCATACTCCATCATGTCATAAGCCAGAAACAGACAAGGCACATCATGAAGCAACTTCTTGCCGACTGTTTTGCGGCCAATTCTTTTCTGTAACTCGCTGAATGGCATAACGCCGTCATCGTTCCAGGCAAGTATTTCGCCATCCAGCACGGTTCCCTCTGGTAGCTGTTCGGCAACATCCGTGATTTCCGGGAAACGAGCGCCGATCAGTTCTTCGCCGCGTGACCACAAGTAGGTTTGCGACTGGCGACGAATCAGTTGTGCGCGAATTCCATCCCACTTCCATTCCGCGATCCACTCCTCTACCGGGCCCAAAGATTCTGTCTCTTTTTCCAGTGGTGATGCCAGACAGAACGGGTAGGGGCGTGAGCTTACTGTTTCACCGGAATCTTCATCAATCAGTGATTGCCAGAATTTTTCATCTGGTGTCCATTCACCCATCAGTCTATGCAAGACCAGCGCTCTGGGTAGATCGGCATGGGCGGCAACTGCCCTGGCCAGCAGTATCTGTGAGACGCCGACACGCAGGGCACCGGTCATCAGCTTGTTGATGATGTAGCATTGCTCGTAACTTTGCTGGTGCCACCATTGCACTACCTTTTTACGCTGCTGCTCCGAGTCCTGGTTGCGCAGACTTAGCAGACCTTGTTCAATCCAGTCTGCCAGTGAACGAGATTCGAGGCTCTTTCCAGGTTTTGCAACCAGCAAGGCGATAGTCTCTGCAAGATCGCCGACACTGGCATAAGCATCATCAACCAGCCATTCAGGCAGATCGCATTCCTGTCTCAACCACTCTCGCAATAGTGCGGATCCCACCAGTCGCTTGACTCGGCGACCACTCAGAAAATAGACCGTCCAGGCTGCATCGCGCGCGCTGGCCTTGTCGAAGTAGCTGACCATGGCAGCTACCTTTGCGTTGGTGGATGTTGTCTGGTCCAGTGTTTGATAAAGCGTACTAAACGCTTGCATCGCCATCTTCCTCCTCACTGAAACGGGTTTCCAATGCCGCCGCATCCATGCCCCGTTCGCGCAGTAGTCTGACCAGAGCTGTGGAGTTGCCATGAGTGGTGAGAATGCGGCGTGCCCCCGTCTGTTCGATGGTCTGCAGCAAGCCTGGCCAGTCAGCATGATCGGATAGTACAAAACCGCGATCATAGCCTCGGCGTCGCCGGTTGCCTCGAACACGCATCCAGCCACTGCAGAACCCGGTAGATGCCCGCGGGAAGCGACGCATCCAGGTAGAACCGCTAGCTCCCGGTGGTGCAATGATCAGTTCACCGGAGTAGTCACGTTGCTTGTCATCCAGGTCAATAGGCAGACCCGGCAACATGCGGATGCCGGCTGCTCGGTAGATCTCAGTCAGTGGGTGGACGGCGCCGTGCAGATAGACAGGTTTGTCACAAAAAGCTGTTAATTCGCTGAGTACCCTTTGTGCCTTGCCCAGGGAATAGGCAAACAGTACGGCCGGGCGTCCTTCGGATTGCATGTCTTGCCACCATTGTGCGATCTCTGCTGCGACCACGGCTCCGGGTTGCCAGCGGTATACCGGCAATGCAAAAGTGGCCTCAGTGATAAAGGTGTCGCAAGGCACTACCTCGAAGGGTTCACAGCTCGGATCGTGATCTCGCTTGTAATCGCCGCTGAAGACCCAGACTTCGGAATCACTTTGTACCCGCACCTGAGCTGAGCCAAGCACATGTCCTGCCGGATGAAACGAGACGCGAGTCTGACCCAGTTCAAAGGTCCGGGAATAGGGTACACCCCGAATGTCCAGATTTTCCCCCAAGCGTCGTTTCAGCAGTGGTACTGATGATTCGCTTGCATAGTAGACTTGGGCTACCGGTCGAGCATGATCAGCATGCGCGTGTGAAATGAGCGCTGTGTGGGTCTCTTTCCAGGGGTCGATGACAAAGTTGCCACGGCGACAGACAAGGCCCGTTTCCGTGGCTTGTATCAGGTCATCTTCGCTTGGCTCAGTGTGCAGGCATGCGCCCGCCTGAATTCTGGAATGCATCGGCCCACCAAATGCAGGCAACTCCACCTGCCTCCTGTTCAAGTGGTTCGAATATACGACAGAGCGATGCGGTTTCGAGCGCTTTGTAGATTCAAGCCCAGAGGCCAGTTGAACTGGCAGGTTGATCTACGGCTATTTTCTCAAGCTTGCAAGATCCATGAGCTCGGCTGCAAGCATGCGCAATGATCGTTCATCCGACAGGCGGTGATCTGCGCGATGCAGCAAGGTCAGGCGTGCATCATCATGCGTGATGGCATCCATCAATCGTATGGATAACTCATAGGGCACATCTTTGTCGCGGGTGCCATGCAACAAGCGGACGGGGCAGGATAATTCAGCCAACGAGGGCTGATCGGGGAGTGCCGGTGAGTTGAACAGGGAAAGTTCCCGGCCACTGTTCAGCAGCGCCTGAGTGATAGGGTGAGGCTTGTCGTAGTCGTTCTCAATCAGCACTACTTTGTTCTGCTGCAGATCCCAGGTCTGGGACGGGCCGAGCCTGGGTGTTATCAGCTCTTGCAGGAAATCCGGAGCCGCCGCCAGTAGCACCAGGCCCTTGACCTTGTCGGGTCTGCGCAGTGCCGCCAGCGTTGCCAGCCAGCCTCCCATCGAGGATCCCACCAGCAGCACAGGGCCCGGCAAGCTGTCCAGAACATTCAGGGTGTCCTCCAGCCAGTCCTGCAGCGTCAGATCCTGTGGTCTGCCATCAGATTCGCCATGTCCGCGATAGTCGAAGCGTGTAAAGGACCATTGTCGAGCCTTGCAGAAATCTGCCAGGAAATTTGCCTTGGTTCCCAGCATGTTGGAATGGAAGCCGCCGCAGAACATCACATTCAGGCGCGCGGATGCATCCTGTTGAGGGTCAGGTTGCAGGGAGAGATGACGGATTGCCACACGTTGCCCCTTTGATCCCTGATAATCTGGAGGGCCGGCGTCCACTGCTATGTTGGTATTCATCAGCGAAGTATAGTGTGTTGATCTGAGTTAGGGATTTATGGAGTTTGTCATGCCTTCAGTCGATTTGCTCGTAATCTGCCTTGTGGATCTGCATCGACCCATTGTCGGGTTCGCCGCTATGTGTTTATCTGAGCACGTGGCATGAGCGTGTTAGAGGTTGATATTGCCCCCGCGTCGTTGACATCTGTCAAGGCGATCTCTTTCGATCTTGATGACACTCTGTGGCATTGTGCGCCAGCCATTGCCAAGGCTGATGCGGCTCTGTTTGACTGGTTTCGAGAGAAGACTCCGAGTATTGTCGCAGTACATAGCCCTGGCAGTCTGCAGGCCTACCAGTCCACAGTACGGCAGGCCAACCCTGACGTCACACGCTGTGTTACGGCCACCAGAATGGTGGGCCTGCGTACGCTTTTACGCGAGTTCGGGTATGCAGAATCACTGGCGGAGGAGGCGTTTGCCGTCTTCTACCGGGCGCGCAGCGAGGTGGAGCTGTACGAGGGGGCGCTGGATATGCTCAAACTACTGAAAAGTCGGTACTTGCTGGCAGCGATTACCAATGGAAATGCGGATCTGGGTCTGATCGGTATTTCAGATTATTTCGATGTGGTTTATGCTGCCAATCTCCAGCTGGCACCCAAGCCAGAACCCGATATGTTTCATCGCTGCCTGACAAAACTGGATCTTCCCGCATCGGCCTTGCTTCACATAGGGGACAACCCTGTGACGGATGTGGTCGGCGGACTGAACGCCAGCGTGCAGACACTGTGGTTCAACCAGTATAATGTGGACTGGCCGGAACATTTACCCCAACCGCACTTTCAGGCGCAAACATTGTCAGATATCGTGACACTGCTCATACGCTAGATTGTCAGTACGGCATCCTGACGATGCTGTTCATGCCCACGTCTGGTAGCGAGCCAACGATTTTCTGCCATCCATCAAATCTGTGACAAGGATCAAAGGTCATCATGAGTCGAACGTTTTATGTGAATGGGGACTTTGTCGCCGAAGAGAATGCCAAGATATCCGTTCTGGATCGAGGCTTTCTATTCGCCGACGCTGTGTACGAAGTATCTACTGTCCTCAAGGGCAAGCTGATCGATAACAAAGCGCATCTGAAGCGTCTGGCAAGATCCATGTCCGAACTGTCTATGGCGCCGCCTTGTTCGGAAGCGGAGATAGAGGCTGCACAGCTTGAACTGATAAAGCTTAATGAGTTGGATGAAGGCCTGTTGTATTTACAGGTATCCAGAGGCGTGGCAGATCGCGACTTTGCTTATCCTGCTAAGTCCAAATCGTCACTGGTCATGTTTACTCAAGTCAAGAATCTCCTGAATTCGCCCATGGCGGAGCAGGGACTGCATGTTATTTCCATACCTGATATGCGCTGGAAACGTCGCGACATCAAAACAGTCGGACTATTGGCGCCTAGTATGGGTAAGCAGGCCGCGCTGGATGCCGGAGTGCACGATGCATGGATGGTAGAAGACGGATTGGTAACTGAAGGCACGTCCAATAATGCTTATATAGTTACAAAAGATCGAAAAATACAGACTCGGCATCTAGGTCATGAGATCCTCAGCGGAATAACACGGCATGCCGTACTCAAATTTGCTGCTGAGGCAGGTTACACAATCGTAGAGGAGCCTTTCACCATCGAGGCAGCGCGGCAGGCAAGTGAAGCCTTCATTACCAGTGCTTCCACCTTTGTCATGCCTGTCGTCAATATCGATGGCGTAGAGCTGGGTGATGGCAAGCCGGGTCCTGTGAGTAAACAATTGCGACTGATCTATATCAAAGCAGCGTTAGAGCATCAAGACCTGTAGAGTTCTTTCTGTCACTGTAGGGATCAGGAGTACATGGAGTCCTTTTGTATGCGTCCGCGTTTCTTGAATTCGCTGGTTATAGCTATCGCTGGCATTTTGCTAAGCGCCTGCGGTTCCGGAGGATCGTCCGGCAATCCGGTGGTGGACACTGATCCTGTCGTTCTGGATGAGCCTGTGCAGACAGTTTCGCCCGTTTTTTCGGGATCACTTGAAACTGAGGGTGCGCAGAGTTTTCGTCTGAATGAAGATGCAGTATTGCGTGGGCTTTTCTACAAGTCGAGTGACAGCCCGGATACGTCAGCAAGTATCAAGTCCTTGCCTCAGCACGGCTTGCTGACTCTGGAGCCTGGTGGTGAAGTATTTGTCTACACGCCAGAGGCTGATTTCTGGGGCGAGGACGGCTTTGTTTACGAAACATCCGGTGGCGTCAGGCTAACGGTGAGTTTCGAGGTAATGGCAGTCAACGATGTGCCCGTAATATCAGCTGAATTGCCTCGGGTTGCTGCCCAGGGGCAGCGATTCACACATCAGCTGATTGCCTATGACAGCGATGGCGATGAGCTGAGCTTTTTTGCTACCGGTTTGCCATCATGGCTTTCTCTGGACTCAGCCACTGGTGTTCTCTCTGGTTTGCCGACGCAGGCGGACATCGGGTTCTCGAATGGGATCACACTGACGGTTACCGACAGTAGTGGCTTGAGTGCCGAGTTGCAAAAGGTCACCTTTGAGGTTATCGATGTCAACGATGCTCCGACACTGAATCTGACTCAGTTACCTGCAGAGCTAAAGGCCCGTGAGGTCATTTCCGTGCGGCTTTATCCGGATGATGCGGACGGTGAGCCTGTAACGCTGGATGTTGAAGAAAACGACTTCATAACGGGGGAGGCCAAAGGGGGCACTGTGACGCTCACTGCCAGTGACGTCAATGAGGTCATGGATGTGAATATCGTGATCAGGGCAACTGATGACAGAGGACGCATTTCCAGAGAAATCGTACCCTTCACGATCTATCCTCTGACAGCCTCCGGGCGAGGTCTGACGCTCGCTGGCATCAAGGATGGGCGTGCGGTGCATGTCGTCATACTGGGCGATGGTTATACGATCGATCAGCAGAATCTGTTTCGCGAACATGCCGACACGCTGATAGAAAACCTGCGTGAAGACGCTGGTATCGTTGCGCATTTTGATGCGTTGAGTTTTCACACCATTTATACCGAGTCGAAGTCAACTAACGCGGATGACAGTGACCTGGTTGATGCTCGTGATACCTACTATGACAGTGCCTATGGCTGTGGCTCTATTCAACGGCTTATCTGCGCTAATAATCTTACTTTGCTGCAGACAGCAATTGAAGAGTATCCCGATTTTGATCAGGTAATCCTGCTAGTCAACGACGTTCGATTTGGTGGAAGCGGCAACAGTGGTAGCAGTACCGCCATAACCTCTGCGTATTTCCCCGAAATTGCATTGCATGAAATGGGGCACAGTCAAGCTAATCTGGCCGATGAATATATCGATAATCTGATTGTGGAAACGGCGGGTTTGCCAGCGTTTGTTGAAGGCAATTTTGCCAATGTGACGGCAATTTCAGATCCTGAACTGGTGCCTTGGGCACACTGGATTGACCCGGCAGAGCCGTTGCCGCAAATGGACGGCGACCAGGGCGTTGGTATATTTGAAGGCGGACTCTATCGTGACAAGGGGATTTATCGTGCGACTTATGACAGTCGCATGCGTAATTACAACGCAGAGTTCGGACCGGTCAACAGTGAACGCTGGATCTTGAGTCTTTACGAAGATACCGATGGCGGAATCCATGGGTTCCTGCCGGTGACTCGTTCTGTCAAGCTTGCAAGTGGTGAGTCTCAGACGTTTGTGGTCAGTCCGATATTCGAGCAGAATGTACAGAAGGTCGAATGGGTGCTGGATGGAGAAATTCTGGAGCCAGGGCTTGACCCTAACAGTCTGACCCTGACGCCAGCCACAGGCCGCCATGTATTGAGTCTTACCGTGAGTGACATCAGTGGTGCCATTCGCAAACCTGCGCCTCATCCGGGCGTGTTCAGCTGGACCTGGGTCGTGGAGGTCCAATGATGCGTCAATGGACATTGTTGGTACTTTTCATGGGTATGTCTTTGTGTGGTGCTGCCCATGCTGATCTCAAGGTACTGCTCACATTCGACAGTTCGGGTGTCAAGGTCAATCGAGTGGTGGAAATTGCAGACTCTGGGGAAAATTACCTTGCCTCGTTGGCAGAATTGGCGGATGCCGCTCCAGTAAACATGGTTATCATGAAATGGCTTGGTGCGGACGGACAACCATTGGCGATTACACGGATAGCTGATCCCCGTGTGGCTAGTTCGCCTGAGCATATGAATCCATCGGTACGATCCAGAGTCGGATTGAACGGAGGGGCCTGGGTATGCGATGGACCCGATGGCACAGAGTCAATTATTATCGATTTTCCAGAGAATGCTGCTCTGGGGTTGGTAGCAGAAACGTGGCCCGTGTCTCTTCATTAGGGCGAATAGGGAATTAGACTGCGCTGAACCGTCACAATATTCCAAATATTGAGGGCGCCCTTTTCGGCTATTATGGCCGTTCGTCCCAAATAGGGCCATCTGCCTACCCGATGGCGCCCATGTACAGCTTATGTCGGAACCAGAATCAGATCGCAAAGATCCGGACGCAGAGTCCATGTTCGACTTCCTCGCGGAAGAGGGCGCAGAGAAGCAACGTCGAAAAAAGCGTTCAGAAGCCGCGACTGAAAGGCCTCTGCCTATCATCCGCAGACCTGTGCCGGTGTCTCAATCCGGTCCGCTATTGCCTCCAAAGCCAGGTGCACCGGTAGCACCACCGCCTGAACTGACCAGTGGCTCCAGCACTACGTCTGATACAGACGATCTGGATTTTCTGGACGATATGCCCGCGCGCAGGCCGGTCGCCAAGACGCGTAAACCCAGAGCTCCGGAATCTGATTCGGACAGCAATATTACGCGCCTGGACTCGCGCAGCAAACGAACAAGAACTGAGGCTGATCCGACTGCGGTAACTCGTCGGGTCTCCAAACCCGCTCGATTCAATGAGAGTGATGACTTCGACGACATCCAACTGAATCTGGATGACAGTCCAGAATTTGGCAGAGGCCGAGGGGTTGGCCGAACCGTTGTCGAACCGGATGATTTTGACGAAGAAACAAGACCCGGGCGAGGACGTTGGCTGGCTCTCGCACTGGTGCTGATTGCGGCTGGTGCCGGGTCGTTTGCCTTCACCAACTCCCCTGAACTGCGCGCTTTGCTGACCGGTTTCGGCCTGCCGGATGGTTCATCCTCTGGAACTGACGATGTAATCGTCAGCACAGACGATACCGTTTCGCCGGACGATAACAGGGTGGTTTCCGAACCTTCTGAAATGATGCAACGGTTCAGTGAGCAGTTGAGTCTGGTCGAAGGCTTGATTGACAATGGTGATCTGGATGATGCCGAGCAGGCATTGTCCTCCATGGATAGAACGGTCTATGGATACGGCGCTAGAGAATTTGGAGAGCTTGAAAACCGAATCGAACAAGTGAGATCCGGAGTCGTTGAGCCGGCAGTCAACGAGACCAGTGCTGATGATCAGCTTGCGGAAGCAGAGGCTGCACGACTCGCTGGTGAACGGGCGGCGCAAGCTGAACGTGAGCGGCTTGTCGCCGCAGAGCAAGCCTCCAGAGATGCCGCCGAAAGAGCGAGGATTGCAGAACAGACCAGAGTGGCAGAACAAGCCAGAGCAGAACAGGCTAGAGCAGAACAGGCTAGAGCAGAACAGGCTAGAGCAGAACAAGCCAGAGCAGAACAAGCCAGAGCAGAACAAGCCAGAGCAGAACAAGCCAGAGCGGAACAGGCTAGAGCGGAACAGGCCGCACTTGATGAGCAAGCTCGTATTGACGCGGAGCAGCAGGCTCAGGCTGAGCAAGCAGAAGAAGCGCGGATTGCTGCGGCGGAACAATCCGTCAGGCAAGAGCAGTCCAGCACGGCGGCGACTCAGGTGGAGCAGGCTGCTGCTGCTGCCCGACAGGAAGCGGCACGCCTGGAACAATTACGCCAGGAGCAGCAAGCGGCTCAGATTGCCAGAACATCCGATTGGCCAGCTCCAGATAGAGATCGGCAGGCTACGGATAGAAGAATTGCCGAAGAGCGTGCAGCATTACAGCGTCAAGAGGCTCGTGAACAGCGTCTGGTAGAGGCCAGAGAGCGGGAAGCAGCTCTTGCTGCTCAGGCAGAGAGTGCTGTCCAGACAGAGAGTGAGGAGTCGACGGAGGCATATGTTGATATTCCACCCGTGGTCGATGCTCGCGAGGAGCAGACAAGCAAAGCCATTGATGATGATGAGCTACAGATCGTGTATCGTCGGTTCATTGAATTGCAGCGAGCTATCAGCGGTCGCGATATCAATGCGGTCGTAGGTCTGACCGAGCGCTCAGGAGTACGAGTGCAGCAGTTCATGCAGATTTTCGAAAACAGTACTCAGATAGATGCCCGTATTCGTAACGTTTCAACAAACAATGCGACTGGCGAAATCAAGGGTACTTTGCAGATCAACAGAATCCAGCGCGCTAATGGTACGTTTGTAGAGCCACCTTCGGCTTTGTCATCCATACCTTTGTCGAGTACGCGGGAAGGTGATGGCTGGTCGGCCATCGTCTGGTAAACAGATAACAGTCCGAGATATTTACTATGCAGTTCTTGATTCGACAGCGGATGCTGACGAGCGCAGTGGTTGCCTTGCAATTGTTCATGCAAGTCATGCTGGTGATGCCTTCATCCTCCTGGGCACAAACTCTGGACACGGATCCACCGCGGATCGATTTCAAGCCGGTGGTGGAGGGCTTGAAAGGTGATAGCCAGGTTTTTTCCGCAACGGTCAGTGATGACCAGGAAGTGTCAGCTGTCATGTTGCACTATCGTCTCGATAATGAGTCGGTGTATCAGAATCGCACGATGTCGCCAATTGGTTCGACGGGTATTTTTTCAACCACGTTGAAGGTCGACAAAACCGTCGAAGTCATTCAGTACTATATCGAAGCGACTGACAAGGCAGGTAATCGCACATTGCAGGGGTTCGCATTCGATCCAATCGAACGCAAGCTGCTTGATCGTCAGGTGCCAGCGGCACAAACGACGGACGTTGTACCTGAGCCAGGAATGTCTACCGGACGCAAGATTCTGTATGGCGTGCTAGGACTGGTCGTTGTCGGCGCAATTGCTTCGGCTGCCGGTGGAAGTGATAGCGGTGGAAGTAGTGCCCCGGACGTGCCCGTAACCATTACCGTGAGCCCTTTGCCATGATTTGCCTCGACTCGGTGTCAACAGGTCAGTCAAACTCGTACCTGAAGGGAGCTTTGCGTTCGCTGGGCGTGCTTGCCTCAGTGGCTCTTCTGAGCGCTTGTAATCAGTCAGATGATAGCGGGAAGGTGGATGTAGTCGATGGGCAGGCCAGCATGGCCTTCAGCGCACCGGTATTTCTACAGACGCGCAATATTGATCGAAGTAATCTGGTGCTCGAGGTGGCTTTTAATGGCGTAGCGTTCCCGGCAGCTTTTCCTGGTGAAGGCGAAGAATATGTTCTGGAGGCGACTCGTCCAGCCAATTCATCCACTGAGGTGAGCGTCACGTGGTCAGAAGACATTGGTGAGTTGCGCCTGCCTCTGGCAACTGCAACAAAAACACTGTTAGTCGGATCCGAGTCCAGTCCTGCTTCACTGGGATTTGCCAGTGAAGAGTTCAAGCGTGATGAGTTTGATCTGGATGAGGATGGCTATTCGAACTACTTCGAACGGCAATCAGGTGATGGAACTGCCTTCAATGACGACACAGTGCCTGAGAATCCTCCAGGAATAGTCACCCTGAACGTCGAGTTTCAGATGCCGCAAGGTGTTGCTAACGCTTCCGCCGACATCCGTGCTCTGATCAATGCCAAGGCGGAAGTCAATGGCATCTCTCTGGAACTCACCCGTGATAGTGATCGTGATCTTTGGCGTGGCGCAACACAGGTGGCACAGAGTACGTCGCCGCTGATTACGATCGGTTTTTTCTCAACGCCTGAGCGTTCTATCCAGATTGCCTTCAGGCAACGCAGTGTGGAGGATGTGGGAAGTGGTGTGACATCCATCTTCGAGGCAAATATTTATGAGACAGAGCAGTATCAGGATGATGCTGATGGAATCAGCAATATTGATGAGATTGCCAACGGAACCGATCCGAGAGATACCAGCGATCCGGCACCGGATAGCGATAATGATGGCGTGATCGATGTCAGTGACAATTGCCCGGCGATCGCCAATCCTGATCAGGCAGACAGCGACCGTGACGGTACAGGCGACTTGTGCGACGACAGTAATGGTCTGGATCCGGATAACGACGGGATCAATTCTGCTGAAGATAACTGCCCGTCTGTAACGAACGCTGATCAGGCTGACGTTGACAGTGATGGAGTGGGCGATGCCTGTGACAATACCAATGGTCTGGATGCCGATGGTGACGGTATCAACAATGCTGATGATAATTGCCGGAACGCGGCCAATCCTGATCAAAACGATTCGGATGGTGATGGTTTTGGTGATGCCTGCGATCAGTCAGATGGAAACGATGTAGACGATGATGGCGTGGAAAACGGTGTCGATAACTGCCCTGTTGATGCGAATTCGAATCAGGCCGATAGTGATGGTGATGGCGTAGGTAATGTCTGTGACGATACCAATGGTCTCGATACAGATGGTGACGGCATCGAGAATGATGACGACAATTGTCCCGCTGTCGCCAATTCGAATCAGGCCGATAGTGATGGTGATGGTGTCGGTAACGTGTGTGACGATACCAATGGTCTCGATATGGACGATGATGGTATTGACAATGATGACGACAACTGTCCCGTTGATGCCAATGCGAATCAGGCCGATGACGATGGTGATGGTGTCGGTAACGTGTGTGACGATACCAATGGTCTCGATACTGACGAAGATGGCATCGAGAATGATGACGACAACTGTCCCGTTGATGCCAATGCGAATCAGGCCGATGACGATGGTGATGGTGTCGGTAACGTTTGTGACGATACTGATGATTCGGCTCCGGATGTAGATGGTGATGGAGTCGACGATGCCGATGATAATTGCCCGAGTGTGGCCAATGCCGATCAGAGCGATGAAGATGAAGACGGCGTGGGTGATGTCTGTGACGTGCCTGATGGCTCGACTGATGGAAGCACAACGGGCTCAGGCACCGGCACTGATTCGGGAACAGCCGGTGCGACCGATGGAACCACGGGTACCGAGACAGGGGCTGACACGACAACAGCCGGTGCGACCGATGGAACCACGGGTACTGAGACAGGGGCTGATACAACAACAGCCGGTGCGACCGATGGAACCACGGGTACTGAGACAGGGGCTGACACGACAACAGCCGGTGCGACCGATGGAACCACGGGTACCGAGACAGGGGCTGATACGACAACAGCCGGTGCTACTGATGGTACGGACACGACGACAACGGCAGGTAATACCGATAGTGGAACAGCGACTGCCGGAGATGATAGTGGACTGGCGGATGCGGGCAATACCAGCGCTGGCGCGACGGACGGTAGTGTGACTGGCGGAGCGACTGATGGTGGTGCTTCTGATGCCGGAACGACGGGTGGCGACACCGCCATGACGGGTACGACGACAGCCAGAGCATTTATAAGTGGTGTGGTTTTCCCACTTACAGCCTGAGTGCTGCGGAAAGCAAGTACCTTGCAGTTGGTAGGCAAACTGCATTTTTTACTCCCGGTTTCGTATTCTGAGTGACCGCTCTCGGTATGAATCCGCCGCAATTGTCATCCTTACGACATGCGAAGCCTAGTTATTATCCCGATTTTCATAGCCTGCCTGGCCACCGGATTGTTTGCAGCCGGAGTGGACGTCAGCCAGTTGCTGCCCGAGCGAATACAGTCCGTCTGCTGTAGCGCCGGTGTGTCAGATGATGACAATACCTCGAACGATCTACAGGGAATCCTGAGCGGCACGAGTATCGAATTGTTGCTCGATATCGAGCCTTATGAAGATGCCGGCTATGGTTTCAGCATGGCGATACCGGCGGGGTGGCGCAGAATTGTCACCGCGGAGGTGTCGGATGCCGTTGATTCTCAGACCGAGGTAATTGCAAGTATGCAGGCCGCGGAAGCGGGCTTTGATTCCCTATGGCTGGAGCCTGGCTACGCTGTCGGGTTCGAATCAGCACAGCAGCATGCTGACGATCAATTTGCAGATTATATTCTGGTAGAAATACTACCAGGCGATGCATCCGGTCTGTTTGCCGCTGATGCGAGCCGTCGCAAGCGGGTGGTTATTGATGGACGGCCTGCCTCATATGATCGCTTGGAGATCAAGCAAGCCAGCTCCGGCCTGACAGATGTGGATCTTGTCATCTATCAGGCCGAACTGTCCGGGGTGGGCTATACCGTGGGTTTGTATTCCATCGGCGAGCGTGGCAGTGAGAAGATCATGGCCATCGCGTTTGAAGTCATGCTGCAAACATTCCGGATTGATAATCCCCCGTTTTCAATCAGCTAAGTCTCTATTGCGCGTGAGGGTATCCAGCTGGCCATTGTGCTGGCGTTGGTCGGTGATTGGGGATGGCAGATCCTGGAATCTCATCAGCGAAAGGAATACCCGTCATGTCATCATTGAATAGCACGTCGTCATAAGGTGTGGTTCTTTGATACACACGAATGTAATCGATCATGAACTCGCC
The DNA here is from genome assembly GCF_002215215.1 of Granulosicoccus antarcticus IMCC3135. NCBI lineage: Bacteria > Pseudomonadati > Pseudomonadota > Gammaproteobacteria > Chromatiales > Granulosicoccaceae > Granulosicoccus > Granulosicoccus antarcticus. The sequence continues at coordinate 2,564,283 of NZ_CP018632.1, forward strand.
AGGAAATGGCGTTGTCTCATCCGGATCGCCAGCCCACCATCCGCCCATCGCGGTATTGGCAATGACATACATCGTCTGCTGTGAAACCTTGGGATCAACGACACGGTGTACTTCTATACCGTCCACGTAATAGATGATTGTTCCCGGTTTCCATTCCACTCCGAAGGTGTGGAAGTCCTCGGAGTAGTCGACTCCCGGAGTCGGCTGTGATTTCGTTGAGCGTAGCTCGCCATTCTCATCGTAGTAATGATAGGTGTGGTAAACCACATCCTGATCATGACCAATGAATTCCATGATATCGATTTCCGGGTCATCACCGCCTTGGCCATAATAGGCGTTGAGCAACCAGAATGCTGGCCAATAGCCTCTGCCGAAAGTGACTTTGGCCCGTGTTTCCGCATAGCCGTAGATGAATTGCAATGCGTCATAGCTGGTAATTACGCCTGAGAGGTAGGGTTGGCCTTTCGCTTTTTCTGAAAGTTCGCTTGGCGTTTTTATGGAGTTGATGGTCAGGTGTTCACCATCGAATGTAAACGGATTGAATCCGAAATCCGGTTTGTTGTTGATGTCGACATAAAACTGTACTTCACCGTTGATGATGATTTGGTCTCCCCAGAGAAGTGCAGTATTCCATTTACTGGTATCCAGAGTACTGCCGGTGAATTCATCTGAGAATATCAGCTGGTAGTCGTTCAGGAGGTCTGCTTTCGCTGTGGCACGTGATGAGTCGACTCGGCCAGCGGATCGTACTTTGACGGTCAGTCCGGTTGCGTTGTACCAGTAGATTTTCTTGGTCTCGTCGAACGACTGAATCTCATAGTAGTAGTTCTGATCGTAGAGATCGGTTTCCACGTAGCTGTTTTCCCAGACTGTGGTGACATACTTTCCTTCGAGGTAGACGTTATAACCAAGTGCTCCAGGCTCTACCTCCCAACTGACCTGAATACTGTCGTCAACTATTTTTCCAATGAAGCCTGCCGTGGTGTGTGAAGAAAAGTTGTTCTCCGCCTCGGCTTTCGACTGCTCGGTTTCACCAGAATCAGCCGGATCGATGGCAACTATGCTGTCAGTGCTATCTTGTTCGGCAGTGTCGTCTGAGGATTCCTCAGCAACATCTGTTTCCGGAGCGCTGTCGTCCGTTGTTTCCGCATCCTGGGTATTGTCGTCCGTGGATGCCTCCGTGTCAGTGGCTGCGCTGTCGCTGTCATCTACATCGGTTTCCGCTAGGTCTGTATCGCCATTATCGGTTGGTGAACTCTGTGAATCCGCCACGCCCGTTTCAGGTGTTTCGGTTGACTCCGGAGAGTTGTCGGCTGTGTCGAGCTCAGCTTCGCTATCGGCTCCAGCGTCTGAGCCGGTGTTGCCATCTGTATCCGAATCACTGTTTGCCACCACTTCGTCCGGACTGTCATCCGGCTCACTTTCCTGTTCTTCATCAGGCTCGCTTGTCGGTTGTGGCACAGGCGTAAATGGATTAACCACGATCGGGGTCGGTTCGGGGGTTGCTGCAGCCACGTCGGGGATTTCCACGACAGTAGGGTTAGCCTGAGCAACGACAACACTTTGGGGCTGGCTCAAAGAATCGGAACCATCGTTAGTTTGGCTCGTAGGACTAGAGGGGGTAGCGCTTGAGGTTTGGGTGTCAGAATCTGCAGTTTCGCTACCTGAGAATGGCGATTCGCTACAGGCCGTCAGACTTCCCAGAATTGCAATGTGAACGGCGAATACCGACGCACGACGCCACATCGGGGTCGTGTGTGTCTGTTTCGAATTGTTCATAAGTTGTTACCAGAATGCCATCGCAGGCGTTGAAAGATGCACATCCTTTGCATGGTTCGCGAGATGAATCCGAATGTGCTGAGAGCTGAATAAAAAACCCTTGCTCATGTATCGGATAGGGGAACAGGTGCTTGATTCGGCAAAGCAATTATTGGACTTGGTTCCGTTTGCCTGACTGGCATGTTTACTGAATTGTGATGGGGTGTACTCGATTTCTGGAAATTTCCATGCGGCTCTATTTAGTGAAATCCGCTGTTGCGCTCGTTTTGTATTCCTCGATGAGCATATCGGCTGCTGATGGCTCATCGAATGAGACAGTTGGCAGTAACGTTGTAACCATTGGTGGTCAGCGATATGTACGGGCGAATGAGCAGGCCAGCGCAGCAGGCGGCGGCATCTCCAGTCGTATCATTCTGGATGGCAAACTGTACCTGTTGGATGATGGCAAGCTGGACCCCGCCACGGTTTTCAGGGAAACCACTAACGGGTCTTTGGCTGCCTCTGCAAAAAACATCAAAGCCCCGGTAATTGCTTCTGAGGGGGCAAAGAAGGCAGCTTCGAGCGAGCAACAGTCCCGCTCACAGGCCTTTGATGAGCAAAGACGACGGGATGCCCGTGCTACATCTTTGCAGATTGCCGTGGAACGACAACGAGTGAGCCGCCTGCGAGCTGAATTGTATAAAGATCAACAAGTGATCGATGTCGAAGCACTCAACATTGAAAAAGCAAGGCTGGAACAGATGTCTGCCAGTAGGGCCATGGCAGCACTCAAGGCGGCCAATGAGCTGGATGTTGAAAATGCTCGTACCGAGCAGTCTGTATCAATCGTGCAAGTATTGCCAACTGAGACGACAGACACCGATCATTCACTGATACCCACTTTAAGTGCGGCCTCTCCGCTCACTGAAACTGCCCATCACAAGCCACTCGCCCCGATCGAAGGGGGGCAAAAATTCAGATACCTGGAAGTATTGCTGGTGAACTATGACGTCGGTGGCAATGGCGTATTGCTGGAGGCCAGTGGTTCTGGTGGGTCACGAGTCAACTTCTTTGGCAAGTTAGGTGTTACTGACGAGTATCAGGAAATACTGGTGGGTGGTGGTTATTATCTGAAACCTGCAAGAGTTGATCGACTGACCTTGGCTCTGTTAGCTGGTATCGAGTATGGAAGCTTTGAACTCGTCGATAAACAGTCACCCAGTGTCGCGATCGATTTCAGTGATTCAGGTTTCTATCTGGCGGCCATGTCGCGACTGATGCTCACCAGGCGATTCGAAATCAATGCCGGTGTCGGCTACAGCAGTTTTTTCGAAGGTGATGCCTTGTTATTCGGAGGTGCGAATTACCAGATCGGCCGGAAACTGGACCTGCTTACCCGGTTTGAACTTGGCGATAACGACTTGCTCGGTATCGGCTTGCGTTACTACTATTGATAAAGGAATCAGAGATGAACAAGCATCAAACGGCTTTATCAACATCAGCGGCTATCTGTCTGGTAGCACTGTTGCTATCAGGTTGTGGGGAGAGTGACCTTCTGAGTCTGCAGGAGCAGGAGCTGGAGGCGGCACGGTTGGAATCCGGTGAGCTAGCCGCTGATCCTGCAAATCCTGATGTGGAAAATGGTAGTCAGGAAGATGTGAGTAATCCTCACATGGAGCTGAGTGACTATGAACTGGTTTTTGCGGACGATTTTCGTGATGACTCACTGGATCCGAGCAAGTGGAATACGACCTTGAGCTGGGGGCCGGATTTGCTCATCCATGATCAGTTGCAGTATTACGTTGATAGTCAGACGAATCCGGGTTTTGGCTACGATCCATTTTCCTTCGACGGTGAGCAGTTAAGCATTCTGGCCAGTGAAACACCTGAGAGTCTGCGAGCAAGTGCTAACGAGCAGCCGTGGTTATCAGGAGTATTGACTACTGCTGGCAAGTTCGACTTCCAGTATGGTTATGTGGAAGCGCGTATGCAGGTTCCGCAGGGGCAGGGAGTCTGGCCTGCTTTCTGGATGCTGGGGTCAGACTACACTGACGTAAAGCCGGAGCTCTATGTGATGGAGTTCGATGGTTCCAGGGCTGAGAGTATCTTCCTCAACTACCGTTACGAAGACGAGAGCGGCCAGATCAACGACACCCTCAGATGGGAGGAGTCATTTGTAGCAGCAGCGACCGGTTTTCATCAGTATGGCGTTGCCTGGAGTCCCGGGGAGCTGCTGTTCTATATAGACAGGCAACCGCGTTACCGGATTATTGGTGAGAGGGTTGCCAGTCAGGATATGTATCTGATTCTGAATCTGGCAATGGGCGGTGTCTGGCCGGGGCCAGTGGGCCAGACTACGGGTTCACCAGTGGCGCTGGTGATCGATTATGTCAGGGCCTATCAACTGAAAGAGTAGGGCGCTCGCTCTCATCCCAGTTCCAGCACGACAAAGGCGGCAACGGTGTCGCCTTCGTCGCTCAGGCTAACCCAGAAACCTGTAATGCCCCTCTGTTCGCAGAGCTGCTGCGCGGTGCCGCTCACTCGCAGCAGGGGTTTGCCCAACTTGTCGTGTTGCACATAGAAATCTTTGAGCAATACACCCTCTCGCTCTCCAGTGCCCAGTGCCTTGACAGCCGCCTCCTTGACAGCGAAGCGCTTGGCAAGGAAACGTTCCGGTGCTGCATGTTTCAGATACTGCGGTATTTCTGATTCGTGAAGAAAGCGACGGGCAAAACGTAGTCCAAAGCGTCGATGCACTCTGGCAATGCGACTGACGGTTGCCAGATCTACACCAATACCAGCGATCATGTGAAGTGTCTCTTGTGGCGCATGTTTTAGCGATGACGGGCTTCCACCATCAAGCGTTTCATCTTGCTGACTGCTGTTGGCAAGCCCCAATATAAGGCGCGTGCGATCAGGCTATGGCCAATAGTCAATTCGCTGATGGATTCGATTTCGGCGATCGCTTGCACATTGTCATAATGCAGACCATGACCGGCATTGACAGTCAGTCCCAGGCTGAAGGCGTAGTCGCAGCACGAGACAATACGTGCCAGTTCTGCCGTTCGTTCTGCTGCGCTGACAGCCATTGAGTACCGACCCGTATGCAGTTCAACTACCGGAGCACCAACTCGGGCTGCCGCTTCAATCTGTGCCTCTTCCGGGTTGATGAACAGGGCTGTCTGTATGCCAGCCTGCTGCAGGCTGCCTACGTATTCAGTCATGAATGAGAGATTGCCGACTATATCCAAGCCTCCCTCAGTACCGAGTTCTTCTCGGTTTTCAGGCACCAGAGAGACATCTCTGGGCATGACTCTCAAAGCGATTTCACGCATTTCGTCTGTTGCTTCAACCTGCAGAATCAACTTGGTCTGGCAGCTCTGTGCAAATCGTTCAACATCGTGATCCTGAATATGATGGCGATTTCTGCGCAGTTGCATGGCGATTCCGTCAGCGCCTGCCAGTTCTGCCTGCAACGCAGCATGTACCGGGTCAGGCCAGGTGGACTGGCGTGATTGCCGGACGGTAGCTACGTGATTCACATTGACGCATAGATGGATCGGTTGCTTCACGGGTAATGCTCCAAGGCGGTGTGAGACGAGCAGTCTAGCGTACTCTTGATCCGGATCAGCTGATCAGGTCATTGAGCCAGGCTCTGGGAGTGCGCCGGACAGGTGGTTCGGCTGCGAAGGCTAACTGCTGATGTAGGTAGCTGAACTGTCGAGCGGTGAGCTGGTCCTGCCAGATGGCAACTCGGTGCAGGCATGAGTCCTCGGACTGGATGACGGCAATGATGAGCCATGCACTGCGATAACCTGCCTGGACAAGCACGCCTGAGTGGCTGCTTGCAGAGTGAGTGTGTCGCATGATCCAGCCTTCGCTGAAGTGAGACAGTTGCAGCTTGCCCTTGCGGTAGTTTACGGCCAGCTGGCCGAGTAGCAATATGAGCAGCAGGGCCGCCAACAGCAGGCAGACCCAGAGTTCGAACGGCAGACAGAGCAGGGCAAGAACTGCGCTAGCACCTATGATCAGAAACAGGCAGTTTCCTATCCGCCCGTGACTACGTTCGGCTTGCCAGAGTAAAGGACATCTTGTCGAGAATGATCTGATAGCGGGCCTCCTTGGCCTTGCCACTGATAAGCTTGAACAAATCGGGATCCTGCAAGTCCTGCAGTTCCTCAAACAGCGCCTGCTCATCGGCAGACGCTGCTACGTAATGATCATCCAGATAGGCACGCATGGCCTGATCCAGCTCGCGCATACCGCGCCGGCAACGCCAGCGCAGTTTGGAGAGCTTTTCTGCCTCGACGTTCATGAACAATGCTCAGGATTCATATTGCTATGGCCATGGGTAAGGGGGCGTGTCTGGATGCAATCAACAACTACAGGCGACGCTTGACCAACATCTTCTTGGTCTCGGCGATAGCCTTGGCAGGGTTCAGGCCTTTTGGGCAAACCTGCGCGCAGTTCATGATGGTATGGCAGCGATAGAGCTTGAACGGATCTTCCAGATCATCCAGGCGCTCGCCTGTTGCATCATCTCGACTATCAACCAGCCAGCGGTAGGATGCCAGCAGAGCTGCAGGGCCCAGATAACGTTCCGGGTTCCACCAATAACTAGGGCAACTGGTAGAGCAGCAGGCACACAGAATACATTCGTAGGCACCGTCGATCATTTCGCGATCTTCAGGTGATTGCAGACGCTCTCGGTCAGGTGGCGCAGGTGTATCTGATTTGAGCCACGGTTCGATCGAGGCGTACTGTGCGTAGAAGTTAGTCAGATCTGATACCAGATCCTTGATGATAGGCTGGTGCGGCAATGGGTAGATAGTGATATCACCCTGGATATCCGCGATTGCCGTGGTGCAGGCAAGGCCGTTAGTGCCATCGATATTCATGGCACAGGAACCACAGATGCCTTCCCGGCAGGAGCGCCGGAAAGTCAGAGTGGAGTCCAGTTCACTCTTGATCTTGATGATGGCGTCGAGCACCATCGGACCGCATGAGTCCATGTCGACATCAAATGAATCGACACGTGGGTTTTCACCACTGTCTGGGTCGTAGCGATATACCTTGAAGCGTCGAGTGTTGGTGACACCGGCAGGTGCAGCGAACTGCTTGCCGTTCATCTTGACGATCGAGTTGGTCGGTAGCTTGAATTCTGCCATGGGAAATTTCCGTAGTGTTCTGGATGGACGCTCTGCGGATCAATACACGCGTGGCTTGGGCGGTACGACTTCGCACTCGTCCGACAGTGTGTACATATGAACCGGGCGGTAATCGATGGTGACGTTGGCACGTTCGTCAGTCCATGCCAGTGTGTGCTTCATCCATTCTTCGTCGTTGCGATCCGGGTAATCATCACGAGCCTGAGCTCCACGACTCTCCGGACGGTTGTGTGCGCCATGGATGATGGTCTGGGCCTGCATCAACAGATTTTCCAGCTCCAGCGTCTCGACCAGGTCGGTGTTCCAGATCAGGTTCTTGTCATCGACCCTTACATCGTCGAATGAATCAACGATGACGCGCATCTTGTCGATGCCTTCTGCAAGGCTGTCCCCAGTACGGAATACCGCGGCATGCTTTTGCATGGTGCGTTGCATGTTGTCACGGATATCAGCAGTACCCGTGCTACCTTTATTGAAGCGAATACCGTCAAGATGACCGAGGATCGGATCCATGGCATTGTCTTTCAAAGGCTTGTGCGGAGCACCGGGCTTGACCAGCTCTGCGGCACGAATGGCAGCAGCACGCCCAAAGACGACGATGTCGAGCAGGGAGTTACTGCCCAGGCGATTGGCGCCGTGAACCGACACACAAGCAGCTTCACCGATGGCCATCAGACCAGGAACGATCGAGTCAGGATCACCATCTTTCAAGGTGACGACTTCACCGTGATAGTTGGTTGGAATACCGCCCATGTTGTAGTGAACGGTAGGTATGACCGGAATCGGGTTTTTTGTGACATCGACATCAGCAAAGATTCGGGCTGATTCTGAAATGCCCGGCAAACGCTTTTCAATGACTTCACTGCCCAGATGCTGCAGGTTCAGGAAGATATGATCGTTGTCCGGACCTACCCCACGACCCGCATTGATTTCCATGGTCATGGAACGACTGACGACATCTCGTGAAGCCAGATCCTTTGCGTTGGGTGCATAACGCTCCATGAAACGTTCGCCTTCGCTGTTGGTCAGGTAGCCACCTTCACCACGTACGCCTTCAGTGATCAGTACGCCTGCACCGTAGATGCCGGTGGGGTGGAACTGGACGAATTCCATGTCTTGCAGTGGCAAGCCCGCACGCAGAGCCATGGCATTGCCATCACCGGTACACGTATGAGCCGAGGTAGCAGAGAAGAAGGTACGACCGCAACCACCGGTAGCCAGAACAACCTGGTGAGCGCGGAAACGATGCAGTTCGCCAGTGGCCAGATCCAGAGAGACGACACCACGGCAGACACCGTCATCCATGATGAGGTCGGTGGCAAAATGCTCGATGTAGAACTCGGCGCCGTGTTTCAGAGACTGCTGATACAGGGTGTGCAGAATCGCATGGCCGGTTCGGTCAGCCGCTGCACAGGTGCGTTGCGCGGGGGGGCCTTCGCCAAATTTGGTGGTCATGCCGCCAAAGGGGCGTTGATAGATCTTGCCTTCTTCGGTTCGAGAGAAAGGCACACCGAAATGCTCCAGTTCGACGACAGCAGGGACTGCCTCGCGACACATGTACTCGATAGCATCCTGGTCGCCCAACCAGTCAGAGCCCTTGATGGTGTCGTACATATGCCACGTCCAGTGGTCTTCGCCCATGTTACCCAGTGAGGCACTCATGCCGCCTTGAGCGGCAACAGTGTGCGAGCGGGTCGGGAATACCTTGGTGACACAGGCTGTGGAAAGGCCTTGAGCAGCCATGCCCAGTGTGGCTCGGAGGCCTGCGCCGCCAGCACCCACGACAATAACGTCGTAGGTATGATCGATGATTTTGTATGCGTTGGTCATAGTTGCTTGTCAGTGAATACCAGTCAAGAGGCCAATGCGATACGCAGGACCGAGAAGACACCGGTAACCCCAAGGGCTGCCGCTGCGAAGTTCACACCGATAATGGCGACGGTGCGTGGCCCATGCGAGCCGATGTAGTCTTCAATAACGACTTGAAGACCCAGGCGAGCGTGATAAAAGCCTGCAATCATGAACAAAATCATGACAATGCTGTTGAACGGTTGTGAGAGCCATTCGCGGATGGCGATGTAATCCATGCTGGACAGAGCTGCCACTGAAAAACCCAGCCACAGTACCAATGGAATCAGTGCAATGCCCGTCAGGCGTTGCATCCAGAAATGACCGGTTCCTTCTTTGGCTGATCCCAGACCCTTGACGCGGGATAACGGAGTTCTGAAGTTGCTCATGCTGCTAGTGCCACCATCCAGGTTATAACTGAAAGTACGCCTGCGACTGCCATGCATGCGATGCCGGACTTTCTTGCTGTTTCCAGCTCGAAGCCGTGACCGACGTCCCAGAAAAGGTGTCGTATGCCATTGGCCATATGGTAGTAGAGGCTCAATGTGAAGCCGAACATCGCAAGCTTGCCGAACCAGGAGTTGGCTATCCCGGACATGAATTCGTAATTTTCAGGAGTACCTGCAGCGCTGGCGATGAGTAAAACCAGTAAGGCAATGGCTACGCTGTTGATTATTCCCGCCGCACGGTGCGCAACGGAAAGGTAGGCGGTGAGTGGCAGTTTGTAGTGCTGAAGGTGGGGAGAAAGCGGTCGGGTGTCGTTCCAGGCCATGATGAGGTTCCAGTTTGTTGCTCGGCGGCAGTAAATCGCGTAAGAAAGTGTTATTTTCGCTTTTGAATGCAGAACGTCCGGTCAGTACTAAAAATCGGTGCAACGACCTTTCTTTTCCCAATCTCCATAGCGGGTAGGCTCGAGTCCGGCTTGACCGCCATGCTCTACAGGACGTTCGTCTGACAGGTCGTGTTCGGGTGCGACAGCATTCTGGGCGACATGCTGATGTTCTTTCGGAGAGACAGGGTCCGTCTGGGTACTGTCATTGCCCGCGATAGCCACAGAAGTGGCGTTTTCAGGGGCTGAACGGTTATTTCCAGATGTTGTCATATAGTGCTCTGCATTAGGAAAACGTTAGTTGCGTAGCAATTGCCACAATAATAACAAGGGATTATGGCTCATTTCACTCTAATACGAGAAATGTGTCGTAATTTCTGTGACTTCAAGGATCAGGAATTGTTCACATGAGTAATCAATGGGCGGAAGCACTGCAGGCAAATGGCCTGTCTGACAAGGTCTGCGACCAAGCTGTAACACCGGTCGTGGCGAATGATTTGGCCGATAAATCGCAGTTGGTGGATCTGACATCACTGAGTATCATCGACTTTACCGGTACTGATGCTGCCGCATTTCTGCAGGGGCAGTTCTGCAATGATCTAACCAAGGTCTCTGTTACCAGGGCGCAAATAACCGGTTACTGCACCCCTAAAGGCCGGCTGCTTGCTCTGCCTGTCATTGTTGGCATCGCCGATGGGTATCGTTTGCTGGTACCGGCATCCATTAAGGATGGATTCCTCAAACGACTGACAATGTTTATCATGCGCTCCAAAGTCGTGGTCACAGAGCGCACTGACTGGGCTTGCCTGGGACTGATCTCCGATGCCGCAGGGCACACAGGAGAGGCGGGACAGCAGCTGGGTGCCTTGCCACCTTCTGCCATGGATGTGGCTACCAGTGAGGCGCAGCAGCTGATCTGCTGGCCGTCGGGTAGCGATTCACCGTCGGCGGTACGTTACCTGGTCATGGCCAGCATCAATGATCAGATTGCACTGTGCAAAAACTCTGGCATAGCGTTGCAGGCCAGCAATGCTGTGTGGCGTCTGGCTGATATTGGCGCTGGAATGCCAAGCGTGACGACGGCAACGCAGGAATCATTTGTGCCGCAAATGATGAATCTGCAGCTGATCGATGGGTTGAGTTTTACCAAAGGTTGTTATCCGGGCCAGGAAATTGTGGCGCGTATGCAGTACTTGGGAAAGCTGAAGCGGCACATGCGCCGGTTCAGCGTATCCCCGGACGCCTCCGGCAAAGTGGCAGTGCCGCTGGCGGGTGCCTCGTTGCAGGCGGGTGAGGATGTTGATGCAGGCGTTGTGATCGATGCGGTTCTGGCAGCTGATGGGCGGGCGCAACTGCTGGCGGTAATCAAGGTTTCCGCAGCGGCTACTGCTTTCAGTATCGACGGACAGCCATTGCAGCCGCTGGAACTGCCTTATGAGCTTCCTTCTCAGCAGGCCGAAGCAGCCACAGGGGCGGGTTGACACCATGCCACTGATATATCGGGCCGCCAGTCTGGTTGAGGCGCAGCTGGTGGTTGACGAGCTGAAAGCGGGTGGCATGCAGGCGCATGTGACCGGCTCCTACCTTAGTGGTGCGATCGGTGAATTGCCACCCTCAGATGTGATCGGTGTCTGGCTGGACGAGAGTCAGCATCGTGATCGTGCACGTGCGCTCATCGACGATTTTGAGGCGGCTCGCCGGCATCCGGAAAAAGACTGGTGTTGCGCAGGCTGTCAGGAATGGGTGGGCGGCGCGTTTGGAGCGTGCTGGCAATGTGGCCAGGCACGCCCTGTCGATTAAGGCGGTCGTGAACTGATTATTTCACGACCTATGACCCGCGAAATCAGATCGCAGGGTCAGGGGTTACATCAATGCAGCAAGGCAAACAATTTGCGGCGGTACTGGCCGACCAGAGGGTCATCACCGAGAACATTGAATAACGCCAGAAGCTTTTCTCGTGGTGCACCTTCATTGTAGCCAGGCTCGGTCTGCACCAGCTTGAGCAGGTGATCCATTGCCGCTTGAATATTACCTGCCAGCGCCAGAGCAATGGCCAGCTTGTAGCGGTTCTCGCTGCTCGATGGGTCTTTTTCCAGTTCGGCCTCCAGTGTTTGTGGGCTGATGCTGGCATCACTTTCCTTTGCCAGTTCCAGAATGCCAGCCAGTCGCAAGCCCTGAGCACCGGTACGATCCGACTCTGGTAGAGCATTCAGGCAGCTCTCTGCGGTTTCCAGATCACCCATGCTGATGCAAACCTGACCCAGTGAGAGCAGAACTTCAACATTCTCCGGGTCTTCGGCTTGTGCCTGTTGTAGCAAGGTACGAGCTTCTTCGGCCTGGCCTTGTTCGAACAGGTTCATGGCAATACTGACCTGGCTGTCGTCGGTATCTTCTTCGGTTTCTTCAGGGGTTGCAGGCAGTGCCGGGCCAATATTGGCCTCGATGAAAGCACGTACTTCGCTTTCTGGCAGGGCGCCCATGAACTCGTTGACGAGTTGTCGATCTTTGAACAGTTTGACCGTTGGCAGGCTGCGGATGCCCAGTTGCTGGGCAATGCCGGGGTTGGCCTCGGTGTCCAGCTTGGCCAGAATAAAGGCTCCGTTGTACTCGATTGCCAGTTTTTCGAGTATCGGCATCAGTGATTTGCAAGGGGCGCACCAGTCAGCCCAGAAATCGACCAATACCGGTGTGGTGTCGGATCCCTCAACCACAACCTGCATGAAATTCTGTTCGTCCAGTTGGACGATATGGGGAGAGTCGGCCATGTGTTTTTGTTGTCAGCTCGTAATTGAATGATGCAAGTGTGTCGTCTTGCTCGCCTTAATTCAAGGTAGGCGAGCATCTGATACGAGCAGGCAAGAGGGTAAGGCCGCACGCAACGCTGCCCACACAGGGCAATGGCATACGCTACACTTCAGGCTTAAGTGCTCGTGAGACGATAATTTATCAGTTTCAGTCGCTCTTTGCCCTGCCGACAATCAACAGTTAACAGAAGCCCTCAATCGTGAGTGATCAATACAACGCCTCCTCGATCGAGGTGCTCAGTGGTCTGGACCCGGTACGCAAGCGTCCCGGCATGTATACCGATACGCAGCGTCCGAACCATCTGGCGCAGGAAGTTATCGACAACAGTGTGGACGAGGCGCTTGCCGGTCATGCCTCCGACATCCGTGTCACTCTGTTCAAGGATGGCTCGCTGGAAGTGATTGATGACGGGCGCGGTATGCCTGTCGATATGCACCCCAAGCTGAAGAAGCCCGGTGTCGAGGTCATTCTGACCACGCTGCACGCTGGCGGTAAGTTCTCCAACGACAATTACCGTTTCTCTGGCGGATTGCACGGGGTGGGTGTTTCGGTAGTCAATGCCTTGTCGAAAAAGCTGGAAATTTCCATACGCCGTAACGGCAAGGAATACCTGGCAACGTTCAAAGGTGGCGAGGTCAATGACAAGCTGAAGCCTGTGGGCACGGTAGGGCAACGCAATACCGGTACCCGCATTCGCTTCTGGCCAGACAAGAAATACTTTGATACCGACAAGATGTCGCTGACTCGCCTGCGGCATCTGCTGCGTGCCAAGGCGGTTTTGTGTCCGCGCTTGCGCGTACGTTTGCTGGATGAGGCCAGTGGCGAGAAAGATGAATGGTTCTATGAAGATGGGCTGGTCGATTACCTGACAAGCGCCGTCGAAGGTTTTGATCGCCTGCCAGAGCAGCCGTTGTCCGCGAGTATGAGCTCCAGTACCGAAATGGCTGACTGGGCCGTTGTCTGGTTGCCAGAGGGTGGCGATGGTGTGCACGAGAGTTATGTAAACCTGGTGCCTACGGCGCAGGGCGGCACTCATGTCAATGGTCTGCGCACGGGCCTTACCGATGCGATCCGGGAGTTTGCGGATATTCGTAACCTGTTGCCACGGGGGGTGAAAATCGCCCCTGAGGATGTCTGGGACAAGGTCAACTATGTCTTGTCTGTCAAGCTGGAAGACCCGCAGTTCTCAGGCCAGACCAAGGAGCGGTTGTCTTCGCGTGAGTGTGTCGTGTTCATAGCCGGTGTGGTCAAGGATCATACGGCTCAGTGGTTGAACCAGCACTCCGAGACGGGAGACCAGATCGCGCAACTGGCGATTGCCAGCGCTCAGGCACGAGCACGTTCAGGCAAGAAAGTGGTGCGCAAGAAGCTGACTAGTGGGCCGGCTCTGCCTGGTAAGCTGGCAGATTGTTCGTCAACCGATCTGAGCCGGACCGAGCTGTTTCTGGTCGAAGGCGATTCTGCCGGTGGCTCGGCCAAGCAGGCACGGGACCGGACCTTTCAGGCCATCATGCCGCTGCGCGGAAAAATTCTGAACACCTGGGAAGCTGATAACGATCAGATTCTGGCTTCGCAGGAGGTGCACGACATCTCTGTGGCGATCGGAATGGATCCCGGCTCGCAGGATCTGAGCAAGCTGCGTTACGGTAAAATCTGTATTCTGGCCGACGCAGATTCGGATGGGGCGCATATTGCCACGTTGCTATGTGCGCTTTTTGTTCGTCATTTTCGCGAACTGGTGCAGCAAGGGCATGTTTATGTGGCCATGCCGCCGCTGTTTCGCATTGATGTCGGCAAAGCGGTGTTCTACGCGGTGGATGAGGATGAGCGAATTGGCATCATGTCTCGCATCGAGGCTGAAAAACTGAAAGGCAAGGTCAGTATTACTCGCTTCAAGGGCCTGGGTGAGATGAACCCCTTACAGTTACGTGAAACGTCGGTTGCCCCTGATACCCGCCGACTGATACGACTGACCATTCAGGACGGTGACGATACCAACAAGACCATGGACATGATGTTGGCCAAAAAGCGTGCCCCGGATCGTAAGCGCTGGCTGGAAAGCAAGGGTGATCTGGCGGACGTGCAGCTGTGAGTGTTCCGGATATCAGTCCCACATCGCCTGACTATCTATTTGATTCTGTGCCTGCGCCTGCGGAGATTCGATCAGTTTGCGAGGGTATTCAGTGGATACGACTGCCACTGCCTTTTGCGCTGGATCATGTCAATTGCTGGTTGCTGGGTGAACCAGGTGAGCAGGTGCTGGTGGATACGGGGGTGGCGACATCAAAAAGCCGGGCCTTGTGGCAGCAACACTGGGGCGCCAAGGGTGCTGATGGATTGGCGAGCGTGCCGGAAAAGTTGCTTGTTACGCACTTTCACCCGGATCATGCGGGGCTGGCAGGCTGGTTTGGTGAAGCGGGGTCACAGTTGTATGGCAGTGCCGTGGAGATTGCCCTTTCACGCTCAATCTGGTCAAGGGACGATAGCGAGTATGCTCAGGAATATGCTCGCTGGTATGCCGAGAACGGAATACCGGAGGAGGCCATCTCACAGGTGTTGCAAAAGCCGAACAGCTATCGCCTGATTGTCAGCGAACCGCCAGCCGCAGAGCTCTGGACATGCCTTGAGGCGGGCCAGGTCGTGGAACTGGGTGGGGCGCAGTATCGCGTACTGGTTGGACGGGGGCATGCTCCTGATATGCTGATGCTGTATCGCGAATCGGATCATGTGCTGATTGCAGCTGATCAGATTCTGCCGCGCATTTCGCCTAATGTCAGTGTCTCGACGGTGTTGGCAGATCAGAACCCCTTACAGAGTTTTCTGGATACTCTCGACGAGCTGAAGGTGCTGCCTGAAGATACGTTGGTGTTGCCTTCGCACGGCATTCCTTTCAGAGGTTTGCACGCTCGCATAGGCGCATTGCAAGCACATCACGAGGACCGGCTGGCGGAGGTTTACCAGGCTTGTCGGCAGCCCGCCTCGGCGTATGACATGTTCAGTGTGTTGTTTGCGCGCAAGCTGGATGCTCAGCAGATGTCGTTTGCATTGGGCGAGAGCCTTGCTCATTTGCATTTTCTGGAACATCAGGGGTCTTTGACCAGGCAGAGCTGCGATGGTGTCGACCAATTTGTCCAGGTTGAGCAGGAAACGAAGCTAGACAAGTAGGGTTCAAAGCCCTTATAATTAGAGAAATTTGGTGACGGGGAAAACTGGCTAATCAAGCAGTTTTCCCCGTTTTTGTGTGTGCAACGCTGGAACCCTCAACGCCGTGTCCCGACCTGCCATCCTAGTACTCGCCGACGGCACCTGTTTTGATGGAATTGCCATCGGTATCGATGGGCTGTCAGTAGGTGAAGTCGTATTCAATACAGCTATGACCGGTTATCAGGAAATCCTGACAGACCCGTCATATGCCCAGCAGATTGTCACGCTGACCTATCCCCATATTGGCAATACCGGCGCCAATACGGAGGATATGGAATCTGACTCTGTTCACTGCAAGGGGCTGGTTATTCGTGATTTGCCGCGATTGCACAGCAACTTCAGAGCAGAACAAAGTCTGGAAGCTTTTCTGGAGCAGCACAAGGTCGTCGCTATCAGCGACATCGACACACGTGCACTGACGCGTCATCTTCGCGACAAGGGGGCTCAGAATGGCTGCATCCTCGCCGGTGATCATCTGGCTTCCGAGCAAGGCCGCGCTGCAGGTATCGCAGCGGCACGCGAGGCAGCAACGGGCTTTCCCGGATTGGCGGGCATGGATCTGGCCAAAGAGGTGACCTGTGACGCTCCTTACGAGTGGACGAAAGGCACCTGGTCGCTCGATCCTTCGACTCATACACCGCCTGTCAGTTTGCCTGGCCGGCATATTGTTGCCATGGACTTTGGCGTCAAGCAGAATATTCTTCGTCTGTTCATTGATCGCGGTTGCACAGTCACCGTGGTACCTGCGACCTGGACGGCGCAGCAGATTCGCGAACTGAAGCCAGATGGGTTGTTTCTATCCAATGGTCCGGGTGATCCAGAACCTTGTGATTACGCGATTCAGACCATTACCGAACTGCTGGCAGAACGCTTGCCTACGTTCGGTATCTGTCTGGGGCATCAGCTATTGGCTTTGGCCTCCGGTGCGCGATCGGTCAAGATGAAGTTCGGTCATCACGGTGCCAACCATCCGGTTCTTGATATTGCCACCGGGCGAGTCATGATCAGCAGTCAGAATCACGGATTTGCCGTCGATGCCGACTCTCTCGACAATACTCTGGCCATTACACATACTTCACTTTTCGATAATTCGTTGCAAGGTATCCGCAGACTGGACGTACCCGCATTGGGATTTCAGGGGCATCCCGAAGCGAGCCCCGGTCCGCATGATGTGGTCGAACTCTTCGACGATTTCCTGAAGCTGCTACCTGCCGCATAACGCGCAACCTCGACTGACGGTCTCAAGTTAACCATGCCAAAACGCACGGACATCAAAAGCGTCCTGATCATCGGTGCCGGTCCCATTGTTATTGGGCAGGCGTGCGAATTCGACTATTCTGGCGCGCAAGCATGCAAGGCGCTGCGCGAAGAAGGTTACCGGGTCATCCTGGTGAATTCCAATCCGGCTACGATCATGACGGATCCATCGATGGCGGATGCCATCTATATCGAACCTATCGACTGGCGTGTTGTACGCACCATTATCGAGAAGGAAAAGCCCGATGCACTGCTACCCACCATGGGAGGGCAGACAGCTCTGAACTGTGCGCTTGATCTGGATCGTGAAGGCGTCCTGAAAGAGCATGGAGTCGAGATGATCGGTGCTCGTCCCGAGGCCATCGACATGGCTGAAGATCGAGACAAATTTCGCATGGCGATGGCAGAAATTGGCTTGGATACGCCCAAGGCTGCGATTGCTCACACGCTTGAAGAAGCTTGGGCAGGACAGGCAGATATCGGTTTTCCCTGCATTATTCGCCCATCATTCACCATGGGTGGCAGCGGCGGCGGTATTGCCTACAACCGTGAAGAATTTGAAGAGATCATCACGCGTGGGCTGGATTTGTCTCGCACCACGGAAGTGTTGTTGGAAGAGTCCGTTCTTGGCTGGAAGGAATACGAGATGGAAGTGGTTCGCGATAACGCGGACAACGTCATTATTGTCTGCGCGATCGAAAACCTTGATCCAATGGGAATTCATACCGGTGATTCAATCACGGTAGCACCTGCCCAGACACTGACGGACAAGGAATACCAGATCATGCGTGACGCCTCCTGTGCGGTGCTGCGCAAGATTGGCGTTGACACGGGCGGTTCGAACGTACAGTTCGCAATCAATCCGGAAAACGGTGCCATGATCATCATCGAGATGAATCCAAGGGTGTCCCGTTCATCAGCGCTGGCATCGAAAGCGACCGGTTTTCCCATTGCACGCGTTGCTGCCAAGCTGGCTGTTGGTTACACACTCAACGAGCTGAGAAACGAGATAACAGGTGGTGCTACGCCGGCCTCGTTCGAGCCCAGCATCGATTACGTTGTTACCAAGATTCCACGCTTCACATTCGAAAAATTTCCGACCGCTGATAATCGACTGACCACGCAGATGAAATCTGTGGGTGAGGTCATGGCGATCGGGCGTACCTTCAAAGAGTCATTCCAGAAAGCCTTGCGCGGTCTGGAGATCGATGTCTATGGCCTGGATGAAGTGTTGCCATCGGACATGCCGGCGACTGAACGCTCTGCCATTATTGATGCTGAAATGCGGCAGACTCGTGAGCGACGCATCTGGTTTGTTGCAGAAGCATTTCGTGATGGGCTGTCGATAGACGATGTTTTCGATGCCACGGCAATTGATCGCTGGTTCCTTTGCCAGATCAAGGAAATTGTCGATGATGAATTGGAGCTGCGAGGCAAGGCTCTGGAGTCTGTGGACGCAGCCGGCATGCGCAAGCTCAAGCGTGATGGTTTCAGCGATGCTCGTCTTGCGCAGTTGCTGAATGTGACAGAGCTGGAGTTTCGTACGCGACGTAAATCACTGGATGTCCATCCTGTTTACAAGCGAGTGGATTCCTGTGCGGCTGAGTTTTCCAGCAATACGGCCTATATGTATTCCTCGTACGAGCAGTTCTGCGAGTCTGATCCTTCTGACAAGAAGAAGATCATGGTGCTGGGCGGCGGGCCGAACCGAATCGGGCAGGGCATTGAATTCGATTATTGCTGTGTGCATGCGGCACTGGCGCTGCGCGATGATGGCTATGAAACCATCATGGTCAACTGCAACCCCGAGACTGTTTCGACCGACTTCGATACCTCTGATCGTCTGTATTTCGAGCCGTTGACACTAGAAGACGTGCTGGCTGTGATCGATGTGGAAAAACCGGTTGGAGTCATTGTGCAATACGGCGGACAGACTCCATTGAAACTGGCTCGTGACCTGCTTGCTGCGGGCGCACCCATTATTGGTACCTCCCCGGATTCCATTGATCTGGCGGAAGACCGTGAACGTTTCCAGCAACTGATCGAGGAGCTGGGTCTGAAGCAACCGCCAAATCGTACGGCACGTACCCCGGAAGATGCTTTGCGTCTGGCCGAAGAAATCGGTTACCCCCTGGTGGTGCGACCCAGCTATGTGTTGGGTGGGCGAGCCATGGAAATCGTGCAGGAACCCAGCGACCTTTCCCGCTATATGACAGAAGCGGTGAATGTGTCCAATGACTCTCCGGTGTTGCTGGATCGATTTCTGAATGATGCTGTTGAAGTGGACGTGGATGCCATCTGTGATGGAAAAGACGTCGTCATTGGCGGCATCATGGAGCACATTGAAGAGGCGGGTATTCACTCCGGTGACTCAGCGTGCTCACTACCACCATTCACTCTGACCGAAGAACGTTGCGCGGAGCTATCAGAGCAGGTCACAAAAATGGCCAAGGCGCTTGGCGTTATCGGTCTCATGAACACGCAGTTTGCGATTCAGGGAGAGACTATCTACGTACTGGAAGTCAATCCTCGTGCTTCACGTACTGTGCCGTTTGTTTCCAAGGCGACAGGTGTGCCATTGGCCAAGGTGGCTGCGCGCTGCATGGCGGGTCAATCGCTGGCTTCGCAAGGTATGCTGACACTGCCAACTCCGAGTCATTTCAGTGTCAAGGAGTCTGTATTCCCGTTTGCAAAATTTCCTGGGGTTGACACTCTGTTAGGGCCGGAAATGAAGTCCACGGGTGAAGTCATGGGCTCTGGGCGCACCTTTGGTGAAGCATTCTATAAAGCATCACTGGGGGCATCATCCGAGTTGCCAGAGTCAGGCGTGGCGTTCATCAGTGTGCGTGATCAGGACAAGTCTGGTGTTGTCGATGTGGCACGTAGTCTGGTGCGGGCAGGTTTTACCATCATTGCAACAGATGGTACGCAGAGTGCCATCAGTGCAGCGGGTATCGAATGCAAACGCGTCAACAAATTGCAACAAGGTCAACCGCATATTCTTGATGAAATCAAGAATGACGCCATCAGTCTGGTCATCAATACGACTGGCGGCAAGCAGGCCATTGCTGATTCTTACTACATTCGCCAGCAAGCTTTGGGGCGCAAGGTTCCCTACACGACGACGTTGTCGGGAGCTATCGCGATCTGTGCGGCCTTATCGTACAGCGCGAGTGGACCGGTTTACCGGCTCAGTGACATACATTCGGAGTTAGCATGATCAAGGTTCCCATGACCAAGCGCGGCGAAACATTGCTGCGGGAAGAGTTGGCTGATCTGAAGGGAATTCAACGTCCACGAGTCATTCAGGCAATTGCCGAGGCGCGTGAGCACGGAGACCTGAAAGAGAATGCGGAATACCATGCCGCGCGTGATCAGCAGAGTTTTATTGAAGGTCGTGTAAAAGAGCTGGAAGCCAAGTTGTCGACGGCTCAAGTGATTGATGTCCTGCAATTGCCTAAGTCAGGCAAGGTGATTTTCGGTGCAACCGTGAAATTGCTTGATCTGGATAGTGATGAAGAAATCACCTATCAGATAGTGGGTGATGATGAGGCGGATCTGAAAGCACGTCGTATCAGTGTCGGATCACCTGTGGCCAGGGCTCTGATCGGCAAAGAAGCCGGTGATGAGGTCAGTGTGACCACGCCTAAAGGTATTCGTGAATACGAAGTTCTGGAAGTCAGCTACATCTGAATCCAGTCACAACCCGGATACGCTGTTGTCGCATGAACAAACGGTCATGCGACGCAGGCCCGCTTGTCTGGCAGACGTTTTATGGCACAATGCCGCGTGGATTTGACTGACGAACCGCAAGTACTCCGTCCGATTTCCTTCGAGTAGTCAGGTAGTGAAGTGTATTGACCTTATGACGCCCAGTTCAAAAGCCCGAGTATCTTCAAGACGCCGTTTCATGAAACAGGCAGGAATGCTTGGAGTGGCAGTCTCGTCAACGTCCCTGACCAGCACCGTGCTGGCTGCCGTGGGAGCCAAGCAGAATCTTGTGCCACCGATTGCCGTCATAGATCCCATGGCCTCACGCCGTATCCATCTGGTCAATGCGCACACCGGGGACGATCTGAATGTCGTGTATTACACGCACGGCATCTATATTGATGAAAATATAGAACAATTGAACCACCTGATGCGAGATCGTCGGGCCAACGCCACCATTGATATGGATACTGCGTTGTATGATCAATTGCTGGGCGTACAAACGATACTGGGCATCCAGAAGCCTGTGCATATATTGTCCGGCTATCGAACGGCTGAGACCAATGCAAAACTACGCCGCAGGTCCTCAGGTGTCGCCAAGTTCAGCTTGCACATGGAAGGTCGTGCAGCAGATATCTTCATCCCCAGTGTGCCCGTGGACAAGCTGCACGAAGCCGCTGTAAAAATGCAGGCGGGTGGCGTCGGTCTGTACAGCAACTCCAATTTCGTTCATTTGGACACTGGTGCCTTGCGCCATTGGGGCAGTTAAATGAGGTACAGGCAGCAAACCTGTACTGCTGACTGTGAATTGTCCCGCAGCTGAGTTCGATACAAAGTCACGCACAATCCCGACTGTCATAGTATTGGCAGTAGAACGTGAATGGTCAGAATGCTGACGTTTCACGATGACTCAAGTCGTTGGGAGAAAGCTGTGAATACCAGGAATACACCACGGACGCCGGTTCGTAATCGAATTGCAAGCCACCTCAAGCCACTAGCACTGTCCGTGCTGGCAGCATCAGCTCTGGTGGCCAGTCTGTCAGCCGAAGCCACTCAGTTCGGGGTGAGGGTGGTTAACGATTCAGGCAAGCCGGTGTCTGGCGCTTCTGTCTGCATAGGTCTGCCGGGTAACTTCAAACAATTCGGGGCACTCTTCACAGATGCCGATGGTATGGCTCGGGTTGATGTTCCCAACGTGCCTCTGGTTGTCACCATATCCAAAACACGCTTCAGCGGAATGCGTATCAGTGAGCCTGCTCGCGGTTTCAATCTGGTCAAGCAAGTGACACTCAGTGACGGAATACCAGGCCCCAGGTGTCGTGCAGGTAGTACCACCGCGGGTGGCCCGGCCATTGCGATCGACAGTGTCGATGTTATCGAGGTTGCAGATACGACAACACTGAATATAAGCGTATCCGGAGCACCTAGTCATTATCGGGTGGCGACTACTGATGCATTTGATGGCGCACGCTGGCAGCAATACCAGCCGTCAGTTGAATTGCCTCTTTCGCTGGCAGAGCAAGGCCAGATATTCCTGCAGCTGCGTCGTTACGAAGAGGTATCAAAGGCCTGGCTCGAAGCTCGCTCTACGGTTGTCGAGGTGCGTCTGCCCATCGCAGCGCGCTGATCAAGGGCATATAGAGCTTTGAGAGGGAAAAAGGGCCCTGCCTGTACTCAGCGAGCGTCCTTTTCCAGCGTTTCAATCTCGGTAACAGTCAACGAACGGGCTTCACCTTCGAGCATCACGGGAATGCCATCACGGATGGGGAAGGCCAAAGCGGCCTGGCGCGACCACAGCTCGTCATCACGTTTGATCAGTTTGCCCTTGGTTACCGGGCATACCAGAATATCCAACAGTCTCTTGTCCATATCGCAGAGTCTAGCGTAACTCTGCGATATTGGGGTGGATCCTCACCACCACATTCAGGCTTGTTCTGAACTTATCCGGCAACGGGCAGAGCATAGCTGGGTTGATAGTTGACGCGAAAACGCGACAAAATCTGTTTCACCAGCAATTCGTCCGGAGCCTCGGTAAATTCGAAGGCGTCGATACCGGCACGTGCCATGAACAGCAATTGGTCAGGTCTGATATCGCCACTGGCACGCAGTTCGCCGGAAAAGTGAAAGTGATCGCGCAGCATTCTTGCCTGACTGTAGCCGCGACCGTCAGTGAATTTCGGGAAATCGATGACAATCAGCTGAATCCGGTGCAGATGACCGGCAAGCAGTTGCACGTCATCTTCCGGAGCCAGGTAGACGCCAGAGACCGTGTGACTACCGACGGCTTGCAGCGCCAGAAAACGCGTCAGACTGGCAAGTACAGGCGCTTGTGCGGCTGATGCATCTGTTGACTGTAGAGGGTAGTCTGCATCGTCTTCGAGGCGGACCCATGGGTTCTTGGACACTAATTGGCCATTACGCAGCAGTGGCATAAACTCTCTCCTTGAATGGGGTTGTACCCAGACGCATGACGACGTCGTGAAATGATTCTTCAGGTTGGCGGCAGGCCACATAGGCCTCCAGCAATTGTTCAATGGCATTGGCCACTTCAGACTTGGCAATGGCCTTGCCCAGGCGTAGACCTAAATAGGCCTTGTTACCCGCATGTCCACCGATGGTGAGCTGATACCACTCAACACCGCCTTTATCGACACCCAGTATTCCGATATCGCCGACATGATGGTGGCCGCAGGCGTTCATGCAGCCAGATATCTTGATGCTGATATCGCCCAGTTCGTGCAGATAATCCAGGTTGTCGAAGCGCTGGTAGATCTGGTCGTGAATTTCCAGCGTGCCTGCATTGGCCAGAGAGCAATAGTCCAGGCCGGGGCAGACGATCATGTCGGTCAGCTTGCCCAGGTTGGGGGTCGCCAGCTTGATCTGCTTGAGTTCAGTCCACAGCTCGAACAGTGAATTGACGGGCACATGAGCCAGCACCAGGTTCTGTTCATGCGTGCTGCGGATTTCTCCCAGGCTGAATTGCTCTGCCAGTTCGGCAACCTTTTCCATCTGATCGGCGGTGATATCACCAGCCGGTTGATCGGATGACTTGAGCGACAGGTAGACGATGCGTCTGCCACTGTCACGATGAGCCTTGGTATTGGTCTGGTACCACTGATTGAACAGAGGGTTGCTGAACATCTGATCTGGTTGTTCGCTGTTGCCTGCGCCTTGCTCGTCGGTGACATTCAGGGTGCCGAGCAGAGGTGCTGCAGGAAACTGAGCCTTGAGTGCTTCAATCTGTTCTGTTGTAAACGTGTCATCAACATTGCGTGACTGAGCCCATTGCTGTTCAACTTTTTCACGAAAGACATCAATACCCAATGCATTAACCAGGATCTTGATGCGCGCCTTGTAGAGGTTGTCGCGTCGACCTTCCAGGTTGTAGACACGCAGAATGGCTGATATGTATGTCAGCAAGTGTTCCGTTGGCAGAAACTCGCAGATCACCTGGCCGATGTAGGGGGTACGCCCCAGACCACCGCCGACAAGCACTTCGAAGCCGGTTTCGCCAGCTTCATTCTTGACAAGGCGCAAGCCGATATCGTGTACCTGAACAGCGGCGCGATCACTTAATGCGCCAGTCACCGCGATCTTGAACTTGCGCGGCAGCCAGTTGAATTCAGGGTGCAAAGTCGACCATTGTCGAATGAGTTCACACCAGGGGCGCGGATCTTCCAGTTCATCACCGACTGCACCTGCCAGAGGGTCAGTAGTTGTGTTGCGGATGCAGTTGCCACTGGTCTGGATGGCATGCATATCCACATCGGCAAGCTCTTGCAGAATGTCCGGAACCTGTGCCAGTTCAGGCCAGTTGTACTGGATATTCTGACGTGTGGTGATATGCCCATAGCCTTTGTCGTACTCGCGTGCGATGTGACCCAGGGTCTTCATCTGCACACTCGACAACATGCCGTAGGGGATAGCCACGCGCAGCATGTAGGCGTGACGTTGTTCGTACAGGCCATTGCGCAAGCGCAGCTGTTTGTATTCATCTTCGCCCAGCGCGCCACTGAGGCGTCGTTCAGTCTGGTCGCGAAATTCGGCTACCCGTGCCTGCAGGAAATCACGGTCATATTCTGTGTATTGGTACATGATCAGGCGGCCTCGGTTTCGTTTAACTGAAACAGAGCGCAGGGTCGTGCACCAATGTATGCGACATCGGTTTCGATTGCCATGTTCTGCCTGTTAGCCCCGTAGTTCATAGGGCTATTGGAGCAGGACTTGACGGGTTTGTTTAAGGCTTTTTCGCTATGTCCTTATACGCTTTTTGCATAAGGCTTGATGAGGCTGTCAAACGCAGGAGCTGAAAGGGCTGATTTGTTGATTCCAGAGGCTCTCAGGCGGTCAGGGTCATGATTCTGACCGTCTGAGAAAGAGAGAAGGCGTAAGAAAAAACTACTCTCCGACTTCTGCCGTGATCTCGTCGGGGCTCAGATTGCCTTGTCCATTGTCCTGCCAATAGGTGCGTTGTGTCAGATTGTCGAAGTCCACATCAACTTTCTCGGTGCTCACCAGGACTGTGGTGCCTATATTTCCATCGGTCTCTGTGATCAATGCGGTGGGTGAGGGTGGGATACCATCCTGTTGCAGTGTCACTTTCCGATCCTCCTTGGACAGGCTGCTGCTGCTGTAGTTGGCCAGAACATTCGAGTCGTCATCCTCGTCCGTTTCGTCGGTTTCATCAGTGTCGCTGCTGTCCTCGTCACTGTCATCCAGATCAACAGTGGGAGCACCGTTCAAGACGTTGACTACATACACAGAGCCACCACCAATGGCAACTGAACAGGAGTCCCCAGTGGCCGTGGGTTCATAGGATGTGAAAATAATCTGATTGTTGATGGTTATGCTGCTGCTGATGACCTTTTCGCCGCTGTCTTCCATCTCCAGCATCCAGCCGTAGTCGTTGAGTTCCGGGTCCAGATCGTCGGTCACATTGACCAGGTCGGCTTCTGTAATCGGTTGCCAGGAAGGTGTGGCCTCAGTGCCTGTATTCTTGCCGTAATCATCCGGTCGTAAATAGATGCTGTTGGAACGAATCATGTAGAAACGATCCTCGACGCGCTCGTTCAGAGGGTGGGCCCGCCATCCCGAACCAAAACTGACCGACAGGAAGCGTTCTCCCTCACTAGAGACCAGCGCGACATCTGGCTCGTTATAAAAGCGACGTGCCTCGCTGGCACTGCCGCCATTGAGTTTGGCCATGACTCCCCCATACACCAGCGTCCCGGATTGATGGTAGGGCTGGAAGTCGAAGCGCCATAGTTGGCCACCCATATCTCCGACATACATCTGATCGGCAAGACCATTGCCGTCTATGTCAATGATGCGAATGTCGCTGGGTATGCTGTAATCCATATCGGTAAACAGCGCATCACCACCGGCGCTTCCCTGGCCGACCCACAGTCGCTCGCCCGTATCGGCGTCGACGATGTATATCGCATTGCCGATTGAATCTTCTGTTTGCGTCGCAGCCAGGTTGGCTGTATTCGGATCCTGATTGGTGTCATAGCCACCGGCAAAGATGACCACTGCACGCTCATCACCATTGTAGGAGATAGTGGTGGGAATCGGTTTTGACCAGCTTTGTCCCAATTGCTCGAAGTCACCCGTGCCACCGTCGATTTGCCAGAGTAATTTCGGATTGAGCCGGTCAGATACGTCAAAGGCATAGTAATGATTACCACCACGACGCATGCCCAGGTAGAGTTGGGTTTTCTCGCCTGCATCAATCAGCACATTGTTGTTCTGATCATCGTGCAAGACAGATATGGACCCATCGAGGCCGTAGAGGTGATTGGTTGCCTGCTGGTTTTCGTAGAACTCATTGAGGTTCGGCAACAGTTCCTTGGGTATGAAGGAAAATAATTCTGTGCCGTTTTCATGCTCGATGGCGTGCAGAAAACCTTCATTTGTTCCCATAAAAATGGTGCTTTTGGTACCGCCTGTTTCATTGTAATTGAGTATTACTGGTTGCGAGTGCATGGGATCACCGAGGTGTTCTCGCACATCGTTTTCATAACCATCGTTATCCTCATCCTTGACATCGACTCCGCGTGCCCATTTCAGAAGCTGGATTCGGCGCAAGGTGTCGGTTATTGTATTACCGCTGTTCAAACCAAGATCACCGGTCGTAATTCTTGAGTTGTTCTCATCCAGCTGCTGGGCACTGGCGTTCAAGATCGCGCCATTGGCAGGTATATCATCGTCCACGAAAGTGAAAACCCTGCGATCGGAATAACCTTCCGGGCCATCAAGAGAGACTTGTTCGGCGGCGCCACCTAATTCAACGGATCCACCATCAACTGTATCGCTCCACCAGCTATTGGCGGTATCCAGAAAAAATCCGGACTCATCATCCACAGCGGCGTTCTCGTTTGAATCCTGAATGACTACATTGCCCTTGTCGTCGGCACCGACGTAATAACGTTTCAGGTTACCGGACCAAGTCGGTGTAGAGTCTGGTTTGAAAAGCGCAAAGTAGACATCGTTTCTATTGGTCAGCCTGTTGAACTGATTGACTGTTGCACCCGGGGAGACAAAGCTGGTATCAACTGCCAGTACATTGACCAGAATATTCTGGAATGCAGAGACCAGATCCTCGGAAGAAGAGGCATCGTAATACCTTCCACCGCCTGATGCTGCCAGATCGGCCAGAAAGCTGCTTTCGATATTGAAGCCGACGGTATGGGTGCTGATATTCTGATTGCGAGACATGTTCTCATTGTGATCTGTCTCGTTCAGCCAGGTCGCCAGCTCACGGCCACAGGTTTCGAGTCCTGTCACGCCTGCGCTGGTGCAAGAGTCGGCGCCAATCAGATTCTTGATCTTGGTGGTAGCTGTATTACTTGACGGTTCACCATCTGAAAGGAACACGATATGATTGGCCTGACAACTTTCCGCCAGTGGTGTTATGTAAACGGGGTCACCCTGGATATTCTCGGATATGCAATTTGTACTTTCAGGGTTGGATTCGGTGCAGCCCGGGTCAGCCGACACCGTGCCGCCGGTATAACTGTCCGGATGAGATACGCGATGGTACTGCCTGCCGGGGCGGGAGCTGTCGCCGCGCTGCCTGCCGTAGTCAACTTCTTTCCCGAGCATGTATTGCACAGCCTCATAGTAGGCTGACACGATCGGGGTGCCGTCGTAAGCGGTCAAGTTATCGACTATTGTTTTCATGTCGTCGCGGGCAGTCCGGAATGCCGCATTACTGATCACGTCGTCACCCAGATTGGCCTTGTACGTTACCCGTAGTTTGGGAGCTGCCGCTTTTTCATCGTCATACGATTTGAATTGACGGTAGTTGCTGGAGTAACCAGACCTGCTGATGACGATGGCGATGTCGTTATCCATCTGCCAGCCAGGGCGATTGATTATGCTTTGCACCTGCGCGGCAAGATCCGGCGAGGTGACCTTGGTATCGTCTGCCCATTCATCCGTGATTGTCCAGGTAACCGGGTTGGAGACCAGGGACTGGCCGCTGATCCAGTAGGAATTCGCCTGGAAATCAGGAGCGCTGTCTGTATTTTCGGCCTGCAGGTTCAACGCAAGACTGCCGGTTCTTCTTTTGTCGACCTCGAATTCCAGTACGGCACTTTCGACTACTGCTCCTGTCGGGATGGATAGCTCTCTGAAGTGCAGGCGTGTCAGTACAGGTGTGCTGCTGTTTTCGCCTCCGCTCATCGGCAGTTTGACGGGCTTGAATGAATCGACGGATCCACCGCTGACGACTTCATAGGCATCATCAGCAGAATTATTGATCTGCGCCAATGCGGAAAATTCACTACAGCCTTTGTCTTCCGGGATGGTTGTTGAATCGTAGGTGATCCGCAACCGCGGGGCTTCACTGGTGCTGTTGGAGGAGTAGGCGTAGGCAGCTCTCTCACCGCTGCCGTCGACGATGAAAGCCATTGACTGGCCACCACACCAACCCGGACGATCGACAATCTCCTGCACGATATTCTTGATATCGGGTGATTGATATTCGTTGTCAGTAAACCAGTAGCTCGGTTGCCAGTCTATATGGGCAGTGGTTACAGGAAGGTCGCGCAGATAGTAATCCGTAGTACCGATCGTAGGGGCATCGTCAGTATCATGGCCTCTTATCGTAAGGTTTGAATTAGTGTAACCGCCCGAATAAGCCGTAAACTCCAGTTCTGCCGCGGTGATCTGGACACCCGCCGGAATATCCAGGTCCTGAAACCTGACGCTGACAAGTTGAGGATTTGAGGTTGTGGTTTCGGTGGATCTTCTCCTCCCCCTATTGTCGTAGTAATAGGATGTCGAAGTTGTTGTGTAATCACCCAGGCTCAGAATCGTACCGTTAGGTGTCATCTCTCCATCGGATATGGTCTGCTCCATGTCGTCATTGTTGGCCTTGACCTGACTCGACAGGACAACGTTTCCGCAATCATTAATGGTGCAGGTCTGCTCGTCGATGCCTGTGACCGGGTACAACACGGCACCACCGCCCAAATGACCATTGAACCTCATGAGGCCGACGTTTATGTTCGAGGAACTGTCCAGTATCTCGTTGAGAGCAATTCTCATACGTTCCAGGCGCGTTCCTGTGTAGCCAACATCGGAAAAATCCATGGAACCAGAAGTATCCAGAACGAACATCACATTCGGATAGATATTTGTCGATGAATCAACCTGTCCGAAGAAGACTTCCGTATCGTCTGCGTAGGCACTGGAAAATGCTGTCACAAGCCCCAACAGTCCGCCTTTGAGCAGGCCACTCAAGTTCTGGCCCTGGCGTTGATATCTGACGGAGTTGTACTGATTGTTGTTCATGCAGATACCTGGATGACGTTGGGATCCCAATACAGGAGTTGTGGGTTTACCTTGTTCGGAGAAAAGATCAGTTGGCCGGGACAATTCGATAAGCTCCTTGTTCAACAGTAGATTGCGAACGCACTGCCTCAATTGCACTGACGCCCGTTGATACGTAATACAGACCTTCAAACCCTGAGGTGCCTACGCCCATCGAGTAGCCCGGGGCTGCGCCGGTACCGACCCACTCCAGGACTGAGCGCGATTCCAGTCCGATATCGCTGCGCACTCCGTCGATATCCAGAACCAGCTCTTCGTTGACACCTGCCACGTAGGCTCTGGTCAGATAGCTGGATTTGTTCAAGGCAAGATTCGAGGCAGATTCGGCAGCCTGGAACGTGGTTGCAGTCTGAATGGCATTGCTTGCCATGCGCTTCTCAAGTGTAGAGCTACGCATGACTGAAGCGCCCATGATGGATAGCATGAAAATCATCACCATCGCAACGAGTAAGGCTGCGCCGCGCTGTGTGGCGGGCCGTCGGCCCGGGCCACACGCAGCGTCGAAAGTATTCTGATGTTGTATCACTGTCGAGTACGCCGGTTACGAACCTTGACGGTTGTGTTGAAGGCCAGGCGAAAACGCTTGTCACCGGAGTGGGTGCCAGCAGCATTGCTGGAGGAGCTGTCTTCGGGTTCAATCAATTGGCCGGCGATCACATAAGTATTGGTGTCGTCGTTCTGGGAGATGCGATCAAAGGAGTTGAGCAACAAGCCGATTCGAATGCTCTCTACCTGTCTCGGGTTGTACAAGGAGTCTGATGCAAGAACATAGGTCAGGCTCTCGGTGCCTGTGCGAATACCGAATGAAATGCGCATATCTTCCACACCTCTGACAACCTCGATTGCCGGGTTATCAGGGGTGTTGTAGGGCAGAGATTGCCGGTAGAGCGAGGTAATGGGGTCACCATTGCTATTCGTCAGATCAGTCTCGCCTACGTAATAGACGCTGGACACAAAGCGCATGAATTTACTGGTCGAGTTGCTACCACCTGCGTAGATACGGCTAAATGAGCCGCTACTGTTGGCGCTAGCCCCATGCTCGATAGTGGCGGTATTGCTACCATTGGTCACCTTCGTTATTTGAAAGATATCGGCACCGTTGCAGTCGCTTATGATGCCAAATTCGCCACTGCTCAGATTGAATTCTTCACGGCTGATACCCGGTGTGGTGTCAACCACTACCGGACCGACTGTATCGGGCACGCCGGCGCTGCCCACCGCTTGCACCAGAGGGTAGGTGGCTGGCGATCCGAACTGCAGGGTCAGTGCATGGGTGCCGGGTATGGCTTCATGGTTGCCCGGCACGAAACCTGTTGGCGGAGAGGGCGCCCACAGGTTGCCATTGCCAATGATCGAACCCATGGCAGCGGTCGCTTGAAGGTCTGTCGTTGGAAGCCCGTTGCCAAGTAAGGTTGGCGTTACAAAGTTCAGATCCATACACCCCTGAAAACCAGACATGCGAATTTCACTGGCAATACTGTTCATGGCAAAGCGTGCATTTTCCTGAATATCAGCCATGGCAGAATTGAGGTCTGAACTGCGTTTGTTGCCTGAAAATACGGCGATCATGCCTGCGATCAGAATCAGGCCTATAGCCATGGCAAGCATGAGTTCAACCAGCGACAGACCTCTTGTCTTGACGGGCGACGGTCGGCCTCGGGCGATTATTGGCATTTCATGAGTCAAGTGATCAGTCATGGCTTTCTTCCAGCGCAAACTGAATCCTTAATTCCTGTTGGTTGTTTTCGCCCTGTATGACTTCACTCCAATTCATGACAACGGCGTAAACACCGTCGTCCATTTTCTGGATCGTGCCGCTGGCTGGTGTGGTATCGGTGCCAGGCAGGGCAGGGATAAATGAACTGGCACCTTGCAGGGAGTGCAGGCTGGAACTCCAATCATGAATATCCTGGAGTGATAAACCCCGAGGATTGCAGCGGTTGGTATTACAGCCAGGGTCGTCGGCATCAGCACTGGTCGTCTTGCCATCGTAGAAGCCTTGCTCGACGCCCGGAATATTGCTGCGCATTCTGTCAATCATGTCGCTGGCCATGAAGTAGGCCTGAGACTGGAAGTAGGCACTCTGGCTGAAGCGCATGCCTTCGACCTGCATCCGGGCTGCGGCCAGAAATCCGACCGACATGATCACGACGGCAATCAGGATTTCCAGTAGTCCGACGCCACGCTGGTGCGCGGGCAGCAAGACAGAGTCAGGCTTGCAAGTTACATTGCTCAAGAGTGAGGGTTTGAGTTGGATGTCATCGACGAGCTTGATCGGATACATCATGGTGTATCGCAATAGTGGCTGATGGAGCGGTTGAAGACGTCGCTTGGGGCCGTATTGTCGCCAGCGACGCGACCACGCCGAATATCACCGGTAAGCACAACGTTGATTGAGCGAGAAAAGTCAGCTCCTCGTTCCGTATCGCAAACGACTACCGAGCCACTGGACCATTGGGCGCCGCCTGTCTGCAGGTAACGAACGAAACCCACCTCACCGGCATTGCTTGCTGTGTTGGTTGGCGAGCTAATGGCCATGATGGTGTTGCCACCTTTAAGCTCTGACTCCACCGCAATGATCTCGTCGTCAGCATCTATTTTTGCGGTGGTTTCTCCCTGGACGGTTGTGCGATCAATGAACACCAGCCATCCGTTTTTCCAATCGTCCTTGTCACCGCAAATCTGGGCCCCTGCAGTTTTGCGCGGGCAAACAGTGATTTGGGAGGCACCTTTGACCGCTTCAGAGCGCGCCAGGTACAAGGAACCAACCATGGTGTTGTATTGGGAGCTGATGCGGCTTTCCTTGATGGCGTTGGCAAAGCTGGGAACACCAATGCCAAGCAGAATGCCTGCAATGGCAATGGCTACCAGCAGCTCGATCAGCGTAAATCCATGGGTGGGTTTTCTATCCATGTTCTGAGTATCGGCATGGTTAGATGTAGGTTAAGCGAGCATCTTGCACCAGCTCACCAGATAGAGACATAGCCTCCAGTTTCTCAGAACTTCACTTTATCCCGGCCAGCAAGTGCTGGTGTCCGGGTCGGGTGTGCGTACCCCCAGATTGCTGATTGACATCACCTTACACTCAGTATCGTCAAGCTGACGATTCTGGCCTGTCGCTGTGACAGTGAACGTGCTGCTCGTGCTTTCGAGTGAAATCAGGTAGTAGTTTTCTGGTGAGTGGCCCAGCGAGACAGTGCAGTTGGCGTATGAGTAACTGGTTGATTTACAGCGCTCCAGTGACTGGATTTCTTGCATCAATGCCAGATGTCCATCAGCTCTGCGACTTTTCTGCACAAAGCTTCCGTATTGCGGATAGGCAATACCTGCGAGTATGCCGATGATTGCCACTACGACCATCAATTCAATCAAGGAGAAACCACTTTGAAATGGCTTGCCTGTTTTCTGCAGTTGTCTGACGGGGTGCAACATGAAGCTCTCCAGCCTCTCAGGGCAGGTGATACGATCCCTCAACATGAGGTGTTTCTGTATAACCTATCGGCCGTGTAAGCAATTAGCTTGAAAATACTGACGATGTCAGACTCCATAAAAGATAAAGACGCAGCAGGTGCACTGTTTTAAAACTACAGGCTGTTTTCCTCTATTTTTTCCTGCCAGAAAGTGCGGCGTCGTAATTCACCAAGATTGAATTCATCGATTTTTTCGGTACCTATTACCAGACTGGCGTTACCGCTCTCCGGAAAAAGAACAGATGCCGGTGGTGGAATCCCGGCATGTAAAAGCAGGCGTGATCGGTCGTCAGCTGTCAGGTCGGTATCTGAACCAGAGTTATTCAGGTCAAGAACGGGTGAGCCGTTCATGACATCAAGGGCATACACCGCACCACCACCTTCCGCCGCAGAGCAGGCTACGGAATCCACTTCAGGTAGGTAGGAGGTGAACAGGACCTTGTTGTCCGCGGTCACACTGGAACTGAGAACCTTTTCGCCTGTTCCTTCAAGGTCGATGAACCAGCCCTTGCTATTCACTGGCAATGTGGGGCTGATGATGTCGCTGACATCCACCAGGTCAGAAGTGGCATGAGTTACAGTCTGATACTCGACCTGGCCAAAACTGTCGATCGGCTTGCCATAGACGTAGGGTGAACGCAAACTGTAGAAGCGATCCTGTACAACATCGTCCAGTGGATGAGCACGCCATCCGGAGCCAATGGAGATGGCAAGTTGCTGATACCCATCAGTTGCGATAATAGACACATCAGGGGGGTAGTAGAAGCGCCGTGCATCTTGCGCAGCAATGCCAGCCAGCTCGGCAATCCGGCCTCCGTCAATGCGCTCGGCGAGAGAGTCTGTCAACGTTGAGTCATTGTTAATATCGAGGCGCCAGATCTGCCCCCCCATATCGCCGACATAGAGCTGATCTGCCAGCCCATCGAAGTCGATATCGATAACACGAACTTCTGATGGAATACTGTATTCCATGCTGGGGAAGTCGGTCGTACGGTTGGTCTGCCACATGTGGGCACCGGTTCGAGCGTTCACGATGAAAATCGCGCGTCCAACACCATCAGTGGACCTGCTGCTACTGGTGTCGCTGTCGGAAGTAGAGACTGTCGGGTCCTGGTTCGGATCATATCCACCGCCGAATACCAGCACATCAACGACAGATGAGCCGTCACGGACGCGTGTCTTGATGGGGCGTGACCAGGTATCTCCGAGCTCTACAAAATCGCCATCGGCGGTGCTCAGATCAGTATCAAGTGTATTGGTTCGACCCTGAATGCTCCACAAGTATTTGGGATTATTGAAATGAGATACATCGAGCGCGTAATACTGGCTGCCACCGCGTCGCATGGCGACGTACAGATAGGCTTTATCGCCGTCGTCGATAATGCCATTGTTGTTGTCGTCCTGAATCCAGGTAGTCATGCCACCGTCGAGACCATAGGGACGACTTAATGTGGGCTCATTGGCCATGAGCTTGTTCATGTTCTTGAGTAGTTCTTTCGGCACGAAGGCGAATTTCTCTTTGCCGGTATCGGTGTCTATGGCATGCAAATAGCCATCATTGGTCGAAACGAATACGATACTATCGACGTCGGTGCCGCTGGCATAGTTGAGCAGCAAAGGTTGAGAGTGCATGGGGTCGCCCATCTGCCCGCGAGGCTCGTCAGTATTCTCGTCTCCGTCGACGTCCAGAACGTCCTTGCCGTGCGCCCAGTCAACCAGATTCCGGTAGTAGTCGGCATCGGCGGCCAGACTGGGAGAAAGAGAAAACCAGTCAGGATCAAGCTCGTCATTGTCTGGCAACAGCTGATTGTCGCTGTGTGTCAAATCGGTGGTTTTGCCTGTATATGTATAGACATTCCGAGACAGATGCGAGCTGCCATTGTTTCTGATCTGCTCAGCCGCACCACCGAGTTTGACACTGCTGCCATCGACGATACTGGACCAGAAGCTCTTTGATCCAGGTTTGATGTTGCCAGTGGTGTCATCGATGACGGGTTCAAGCTCTTGATCCACAATGCTGGTCAGTTCATTCTCATCGCCTTTGAGCTTGTATTTTTTCAGATTGCCATTCCAGCGGGCGGTGGATTCGGGTTTGAATACGGCATAGTACAAATCGTCGCGATTCTTCATGCGATTCTGTTGACTCAGTGTCACAGCAGGTGCAACAAAGCTGGTGTCGGTCTTGCTGACGTTCAGAAAAATACTCTGAAAGGCTGTCAAAAGTGAACTTGTCGAGTCGGCTGAATAAGCACCACCGCCACCTAGCTCGGCCAGATCTGCCAGATAGCCTCGGTCCGATTCTGCAAGATTGAACGCAATGGTATGGGTCGTTATATTCTGTAATCCGATCAGAGTACTGGAATGATCTGTAGTGTTCATCCATGCGGCTAATTCTCTACCACACTGTTCGGCACTGGAGTAGCTGTTGTCGCAACTGCCCCCCGTCATTGCCTGGATTCTGGAAGAGGCAGAATTGGAGGTGGCAGAACCATCTGAGAGCAAGACAATATGGTTAGTCTGGCACTGGCTTTCCAAAGGGGAAATATAGGTGGCAGTTGAGCTGTTGTTGTAAATGATCTCTTGAATGCAGGCATCTGAATCGAGATCTGCGTCCGAACAGCCTGCAGGTCTTGACAGCTCACCGCCGGTGTAGGAAAACGGATGACTGACTCGGTGGAATCTGTCCGCCCATGCACGTTTCCCACGCTGTGTGCCATAATCCACCGGCTCTCCACGAAAGTACAGAGCGGCCTCGTAGAGAGAGGAGGTGATGGGAGTACTTCCCATTGCGACCAGCTCGTTCACATGTTGCTTCAGGTTATCTCGAAACCGGGTGCCGGGACTGGTCCTTTCAGATTCGAAATAGATGATCAACTGGGCAGAGTTCGCCTCATTGACATCAAAGGATGCGAACGATCGAGGTTTGTCGAGCTGAGAAGGTTCAAGCAGAAAAGCCATGGCATTGCCACGCTGCCAGTTGGAGCGAGTCACTACCTTCGATACCAGTGACTTCAGGTCGCTGGTAAAGATACTTTCATTGGCAGCTACTGGAGGGGTGCTTTCCCATGTAGTGTCGCCGGACCATTTTCTGGAGCTGATATCCTTATTGCTTGTTGAGAATACACTCGCATTATCTTCATCCTCCACACTGATCTTGAACTGGGCTGTGTCCGCAATTTCCTCGTTGGTCGTCAGTCTCAGTGTCGCGCTGACGATCCTGGTATCGTTAGGGATATTCACATCGTCAAATCGCAGGCCCAGGATCTGCTTGTCCCCGGTGCCGTTATTGTTGCTGTCGCTGTTTAGTGATGCACCGTTCAGAGTGACCACGTTGCTACTGATGTTTTGCACGGCATCACCACGTGCTTCGCTGAGCAATGAGACAACGGAACTGTTGGAGCAATAGGCACCCGTAGGAACAGAATCCGGGGCATAGGTGATTTGTAGTGTGGGAGCATCAATGGAATTTGCATCAGCGCTGACAGCGACACGCTCACCCGAGCCTGAGAGTATGAATGTCATCGGGTTTCCGCCACACCATTCAGGCTGGTCGGTAAGCTCCTGGACGATACGGGTAAGGTCTGGCGTGTCGTAAGCGGTACCGACTGTCAGCCAGGGGTCGACCTCCCAGGTTTCCTGTGCGGTAGTACGATCGCGTGAACCGATGTTGTTCGAGCTGACAGTCAGCGGTTGCGAGCTGGCAATTTTCTCGGCAGAAATGTCCAGACTGGTGGCTTCATCATTGGCTTTGGCTGAATGAAAAACGATCTTTGCACTCTTGATCTGTGCGCCAGGCGGAATATGAACATAGGAGAAGCGAATCGCTGTCTTCTGAGTTTGACCTTCATCATCGGTGTCCGTATCGCTGGGTTCCCAGGTAATGCGCAATTCAGGTTTTTCGCTTGCAACGGCTGTGAGTAAATGGCGGCTGTTATCTGCTGAGTTGCTGTAATCCTCGGTGGCGCTCAAGCGCAGGGATATCGAATTGCCTGAATTCCAGTCTTCCAATGCAATAACATCAGAGACCAGTGCTGAGATATCCGGTGACGACATGCTGGTGTCAGGTGCATCAGGGATGTTCTCCCAGGGGATGAAGGTAGAACTGTGTGTACGCTCATCCAGTACGGTTGAACCATAATTTTCGGGAGACGCACTCAGTTCAGCATGAATATTTATGGAAAGAGTCGGGTTGGCTGCGGCAGAGTCTGGTTCGTCGGGAGCGGTAACGACTGACGAATCAGCGGGGTCTGTATCGGTTGATAAATCAGCAGGGTCTGTAGAGGGATCCACACTGGATGAATCAGTTTCGTCCGGTATCACCTCGTTGCCACTGCCCTCTACCGTGGTCCAGTCATCATCAGGAGACAGGCTTGCACTTTCAGAGGCTGATGTCATTGTCAGATAGGCATTTTTTATGATGGCATCTTTAGGAATGGAAATATTGTCAAAGCGCAATGCCAGTTGCCTTGGATGATTGCTGGAGCCAGCATGAAACAATTGTGATACTTCGTTTTCGCTGTTGCGACTGACGACTTCTGTATTCTGTTCGGTCACCTCATCGACATGCGCAGAAGCATTCAGCACGCTGGTCATGAGGTCAGGGTTGGGAGCTTCATGGTAGGTATAGCTGAGGAGCGGTACCCGGTTGGCGGCGGCTACACTGCCATAGAATTCGCGTATATCTGCACCAGTGGCCGAGTAGGAGTCTACCGGGGAGAGCAGAAACGACATGCTGCCGCCTTCAGCCCAGCCCGGCTGGCTAACAAGTTCAGCCACCACCGAGGCAATCTCGGGGGTGTCAGCCTTGATGTCGGTACCTGTTGCCGGAGGGGTACTTGAGGCGCTGTCCGGAGGGATAGGCTCCCATCTGACCAGTGCCTTGGTTCGTCGCAAGGGATCAATACGCTCTGCCAACGACAAAGTTCCATTGGAACTTGTCGGGTATGCCTGTGGGAGCGGTGTTGCTTCGGCACTGATGTAGGCTGCCACATCACCTGACTGGTTTGCTGAGTTGGTCTGGGTGAAGGTAATGGTTGCGGATGTGACCGTGGCACCTGTTGGAATTTGCACATCGTCGAAGCGATACGCAAAAAGAGAAATACCATGTTCGGCAACGCCGTCGTGGAACCAGCGATTGGTTAGTTGGTCGTGCTCGTTTACAAGCGTGCTGGCATCAGTCGGAGAGTACTCCACAACTTCTGTGGACGCTGTGGCAGTCCCTGTGGTTTCAATGACTTCTGCTTCGCTCGTATCTTCTGTTGCACTCTCGACATTGGCCATGACCAAAGTTGCAGAGTGCAAGGATATTTCTTTTGAAATATCGTTTTCAGTACCATCGTTGCTACCGCCATCCGGGCGTGCCACGATCAGTTCATCAGGGCATATACCGTCGCATAGTTCAGTGCTTTCGGCCTCCAGATAACCGATTGGATAGCGGATTGCTCCGCCATGATCACGACCCTGAAAAGCCATGAGCCCTACGTTGAAGCTACTTGATTGGTCAAGCAGGGAACTCATGGCCGTTTTCAGTCTGTCCATCCGACTGGTGTCACCGAATCCGGCATCCTTTGCGGTCATTGACCCGGAGTTGTCCAACACAAACAGTATGTTGGGGTTGTTGTTGAAAGCGTCGTCGGCCTGGCCGAAAAATATTTCAGTGTCGTCAGCCTGCAAAGTACTCAGTGCAGCACAAGAGAGCAGCAAGCCAGCCCAGAACGCTCCGGTATGGCGATGTTTCAGCGAATTCATCAACAGTCTCCAGTGCTGTCGGCAGCACCGATCAATAGCATGCCCTGCGCAATGCTCGTAGATGTATTGACGTCGGGAAGTGTGGAGGTGCCGGTGACGACAAATCGCCTGGCACTGATGCCACTGCCCAGTGAGTAGCCCAGCACTGCAGCCTGACCGGCGTATTCCAGCACCGATCCGGTATTCTGTCCCGTGGCTTGACCAAGCGCATTCTGCTCGAGGTTTTCCTCGATATCGCTGCAAATGATGGATTCAAGTTTGCCCTCCAGGGCCAGTACCGAATCCGAGGCTGATTCGGCAGCCTGGAAGGTCATCTCCTTGTGTACCGCATTGCTTGCAAGTTGTCCCTCTAACGATGCCTCACGCATAGCTGAGACACCCAGGACAGACAGCATGAGAAGCATGATCATGGCAATCATCAAGACCGCGCCACCTTGTCGTTCGAAAGGGTGGTTCATCGTCTATTCCTGATGCTGACGGTGGAGCCGAACGCCAGGCGCAAGCTTCGATCCGCGATATAGTGAGTGCTTGCACTGGAGCTGCTGCTTCCGGGGGACAGAGTAGTACCTGCCAGCAGGTAGGCTCGGTTGTCTGTATCTGCTGCAACCTGTTCAAAGGATTGCATCAGAATACCGATTTCGACACTTTCGACTCTGCCACTGGCTGCAGCTGAGTCTTCGGGACTGACGTAGTTCAGATTGCTGTTACCGTCAGGGTTGCGAAAGCCGAGACGTACCTTCATGTTGGATACGCCTTCAACCATCTCTACGGGAGGGCGATCGTAGGGCCAGCTCTGTCGATACAGTGCGTAGACCGGTTCACCAGCAGCATTTGTTCGCTGAGTATTGCCGACATAATAGATATTGGCTTCAAAACGCATTATGCGTGCACGTTCATTGCTCGTTTGGCCGTAAGGGGCGGACAATCTGTTGTTGCCACCATTGCCAACTGCGGCATGCTTCAATACGCCATTGGCTGCATTGGTAACCATGAAAATATCAGCCACCTGACAGTTGGAAATAAGAGCGAGGTCCCCGGTAGTCACGATCGCAGGATCAGAGCCTGCTATAACGACATCGGTGGACACATTGGCCATGGCCTGAATCTGGCGCGTCTCAGGACTGCCGAACTGTACTGATAGAGCATAGGTGCCCGGAAGCGGACTGCCTGCCGTTGTCGGGGGCACAAAATTCAGGGGTGCCGCTGGAGCCCAGCTGCCATCGGCATTGATCAATGAGCTGGAAATATTGCTCAAAGAGAAGTCACTGGTGGGTGCCAGAGTTGCGCGAATTCGCGCCTTGATCCGGCTGTCGGTGCAACCTTGAAAGCCAGCCAGGCGCACATCACTGACCATCGAACTCAATGCAAAGCGACCGTTTTCCTGAATCATGGCCATGGTTTTATTGAGTTCGGCACTGCGTTTTGAGCCAGCAAAGACGGTGATCATGCCCCCGACTAGTAGCAAACCGACCACCATGGCTATCATGATTTCGATGAGTGACAAGCCCTGTTGCGCATGTATCGTCTGCAATGTGCTGTTGCGCAACAGTCCTCTTCCAGGTGATGAAACTGTCCTGAGCTGCACTGGTAACTTCACGGGAACACCTTGACAGTCAATGATCGCAAAGTGTCAGTTCCCTCGACCATCTCGCTCCATTGCACACCAACATGGTAGGCACCTTCGGTAGCGTCATAGGTAATGCTCCCCTTTGCAGGTATGGTGCTTGAGCTGGGTAAAAGAGGAATGAAGCCCGTCGAATCGGCAGAGGCATACAAGCTCTGACTCCATGCATGTAGATCTGCGACAGCAATGTCAGCTGGCGAGCAGGCAGTGGTGCTGCTGACACATGCAGGGTTTGAGGTTCCCGATTGCGTATATTTACCCTTGTACGCATCGCCTTTCATACCGTCGCGATTGACACGCATACGTTCTGTCATATCCAGCACCATGAATTTTGCCTGTGACAGCGTGTAGGCACTCTGGCTGTAGCGCATGCCTCCAACCTGCATGCGTGCTGTTGCGAGAAATCCGATCGATAGCAGAATGACTGCAATCAACACTTCCAACAAGCCAATACCGGACTGGCGAGCGAACCCGCGAGCGAACCCGCGAGCGAACCCGCGAGCGAACCCATGGCGGCGGCCGGGTCGTGAATCTGCTGATCTCATGCGTCGCTGCTTTGCGTTGTACAGCTCAGAGCCGTTCCGAAGGTGTCGTATCGGATGCCGCTACCGTCGGCGCGGGCGTGTCTGACATCGCCGCTCATTGATACGTTGATAGCACGCGCAGCACTGGTGCCGCGCCCATCACAGAAAGTGAAGGTGCCTGAGCCACGCCAGTTACTCAGGCCTCTGGGGCCAAACCTGACATAAGAGCGTTGCGTGGCTTCTGATGCTCCCTGCACGATGGCCGTGTTTTTAACCCTGAAACCACTGGGCAGTGAGGAGGCAACCTTGAGTACGCTTTCCGATGTATCGATCACGCCCGGGGTTGCTCCATTGTCGATAAATACGATCCAGCCCTTGTCCCAGTTGGTTCCGCAGCTGGTATTGCTACTACGAGCGCAAACACTGATTCGCGACGAGCGCTTGATGGCCTCAGAGCGCGCGTAATAGAGTGCACCTGTCAATTCGTTCACCCGGCTTTCCTGTTTAGATTGCTGTATCAGCGATTGAAACCCAGGTGCGGCGGTGGCCATCAGGATTGCAGCTACTGAAACGGTTATAAGCAACTCCATCAAGGTAAACCCCCGAGCCTGGTGGCGATCAGGTCCCAACTTCATTGATTGATCCATTTTTTGCGCCAACTTGTGAACGGTTAGCGGCACCGTCTGCCATTTGTTCAGTCGGCAGGTTTACATCGACGCTGCGTTTATCGATAGTCAGGGTTATTCGCCAGCAATTCTCGTGCAGCGTGAGTGATCAAGGCTACGGGTGCGTGAGCGTCAGGCTGATGGGAAAGGCTGGCAGGCAGGCCGTGATAACGTGCGAATAACACTCGTCAGGCAAGAGACAACAGTAAACAAAGGTGACCAAAGCGTATTTTTCACAAGCCGTATCAGCGCCACAGCAATAGGGCGAGCAGCCAGAATGTCCTGACAGAGGTGGGTTTGCGGGATTTTCGGTTTTCAGATAACTCCAGATTCATTCAGCAGCGTGTCATCACTTGTTCCATTAGCGATGTTGCAGTGCAGCATGGGAGGCCTATATTCGCCGCAGACATGGCCGATAGCTATGTCTCTTTAGAAATTCTCTGGTTTTAAATGTCATTGGAAAATACAAATATGTCTGCAAATCTTGCTGAAAAAATCGCCGATTATCCTGCACTCGCGGAAATGGGCATCGTTCGTTTTCATGAAATTTCCCACTACAGCCTGCGTCAGGACGGTGCGGACAAGGATGTGCTTCGAGTTATCTACAAGCGTGCCAAAGGTTCTTTTCTGCCACATACCCGCAAGTACAAATTCGGTCG
The DNA here is from genome assembly GCF_002215215.1 of Granulosicoccus antarcticus IMCC3135. Lineage (NCBI taxonomy): Bacteria > Pseudomonadati > Pseudomonadota > Gammaproteobacteria > Chromatiales > Granulosicoccaceae > Granulosicoccus > Granulosicoccus antarcticus. The sequence continues at coordinate 2,606,391 of NZ_CP018632.1, forward strand.
TTCAATGAAGACAGTCATCGCTGATGGCGGTACTTCACGTATGGAACACACCTACGAAATTTCACCATTCCTGCTCAAAGCCGTGGCTGAGCTTGATTCTCTGGTTGAAATCAATCAACACGACACCAGCAAGGTGACCAGTACTGATCTGAAGGCGGATCTGCTGGCTGAAATGAATGAGCTGAAGCTATTGGTTTCCGGCTCTGCGACACCCGAAGGGCAGAGCGCGGTAAACGCAAAGCTGGACAGCGTGCGCAAGCACATCGAAGCGTTGTAACGCTTCCCGTGTTCGCAAGGGTAAGCAGGCGGTAGCAGCAAGAACCATGCGTTGCGCATGGTCGCTACCGCCTGTACTGGAGTATCAGGCCGTCGATTGCAGATTTACAAAGTCTGAACGGCAGTGCCGGCTATATCAAGGCTGATGCAGCTGATCCGATGAATGCTTCAGCGTTTGGGAATGTAGATGTCTGTCACAGTTCCCTCAGCAACTTCTGCTGCAAAGTTGAGTGTCTCCGACAGAGTCGGATGCGGATGTATCGTCAGCGCCAGATCTTCCAGGTCTGCGCCCATTTCCAGGGCCAGAACGGCTTCTGCGATCAGCTCACCGGCATTCGGGCCGACAATGCCGGCTCCCAGAATTCGCTTGGTTTGCGGATCATAGAGAACCTTGGTCAAGCCATCACTGCGTGCCATGCTTAGCGCACGACCGCTGGCAGCCCAGGGGAAAGCACCTTTTTCATAGCTGATTCCCTGATCCTTGGCAGCCGTCTCGGTTAGTCCCATCCACGCAATTTCCGGATCGGTGTAGGCCACGGAAGGAATCGTCTTGGCATCGAAATAGCTCTTTTGACCGGCCGCCACTTCGGCAGCAACCTTGCCCTCATGCGTCGCCTTGTGAGCCAACATGGGCTGGCCGACCAGGTCGCCAATGGCGAAGATGTGTTGCACATTGGTTCTTTGCTGTGAGTCGACAGCGATAAAACCCCGCTCATCAACCAGCACCTCAGCCTTGTCTGCGTCCAGTGCATGGCCATTGGGGCTGCGACCGACTGCCAGCAGCACCCGATCAAATGTATCGCTGGCAGGTGCCTTGCCACCTTCAAAGGTGACACTCAAGCCCTTCTTGGTGGACTCTATGCCGGTCACTTTCGCACCAGTAAAGATATTCTCGAAATCTTTTTTCAAGCGCTTTTCCAAAGGTCTGACCAAATCACGATCACAGCCGGGCATCAGTCCCTCAGACAGTTCCACGACGGTAACAGCTGATCCCAGCCCTGCATAGACACAACCCATCTCCAGGCCTATGATGCCGCCGCCAATGACCAGTAGTCGCTTGGGTATATCGGCCAGTTCCAGCGCTCCGGTAGAGTCCATCAGGCGCTCATCGTCATAGGGGAAGCCTGGTATACGGATACTTTTCGAACCTGCGGCAATAATGGCCTGATCAAAGCTGACAAGTCGATCGGCCTGGTCGGCGCCTTCTTGCTGCTCAGGATTACTGATGGCGATCAGGTGGCTGGAACGGAAGCGGGCGAAGCCGTGTGCAACCGTCACTTTTCGCTGCTTAGCGAGTCCGGCGAGCCCGCCTGTCAACTTGCCGATCACCTCTTCCTTGAAGCTGCGTAATTTATCGATATCGATCTCGGGTTTTGCGAAGGTAACCCCGTGCGCACTCATGCCCTGTGTTTCCTGAATGATGGCCGCCGTGTGTAACAAGGCTTTGGAGGGAATGCAGCCTACATTCAGGCAGACTCCGCCCAGATCGGGATAGCGTTCAATCAACAGAACCTTGAGTCCCAGATCTGCGGCGCGAAAGGCTGCCGTATAACCACCGGGGCCTGCTCCGAGCACGACCAGGTCATGATGTTCGTCGGCGGCTTGCCGGTTCTCTTCGGAGGCTCCTGCAGCATCAGGGGCTGTGGTTCTTGTTGTTGGTGGTGGTTTCTGACTGCCCTCTGAAGCCGAGTCTGCTGTTGGAGTTGCCTGGGCTGGCTCGCTAGGTGTGGGTGCCGGGTTTGAGGCCGCAGCCGCAACATCCAGTACCAGTATGTCACTGCCTTCGGATACTCGATCACCGGTTTTCACCAGCAAGGAGGTAATGACACCTGCAGCGGGGGAGGGGATCTCCATGCTGGCCTTGTCACTTTCGACCGTGATGAGGGAGTCCTCCAGTCCAATGGTGTCACCCACGGAGACTAGTACCTCGATGATTTCGACATCATCCACATCTCCGATGTCGGGGATCTTGACGGTTTCCAGCTCACTCATTATCGATTCGCTCTGCGTTCACGTGCATGTGTTTGCCTGGTTCGAAACTGTCCACACGGTTTCGCTGGGCACTCAGGTTGCCTTACAGTGTCAGTCGTCGAATATCACTGATCTGACGCACATAAAAGGCCATGAAACGGGCTGCATCAGCCCCATCGACCACTCGGTGGTCATAGGTCAGGTCCAGTGGGCACATGAGCCTGGGTATGAATTCCGAGCCGTTCCAGACAGGCTGCATGGAGGCACGGGTAATGCCCAGAATAGCGACTTCCGGTGGATTGACGATGGGGGTGAAAGAGGTGCCGCCAATACCGCCCAGGCTTGATATGGTCATGCTGGCACCCTGCATTTCATCGGGTTTCAGTTTTTTCTGCCGCGCACGAGTGCTGACGTCAGACATTTCTATAGCCAACTGATGAACACTTTTCTTGTCCACATCACGGAACACAGGTACCACCAGGCCGTTAGGTGTGTCCACTGCAATCCCGATATGGTAGTAGTGCTTATAGAACAGGGCCTCACCATCAGCCGATAGAGAGCTGTTCAGTTTGGGGAACGCCTGTAGACTTTTTACCAGTGCTTTCATGTGGAAGGCAAGCCCGGTGACCTTCGGATCATCCTTGCCTGATTCTTCTTTCAATTGCTTTCTGAAAGCTTCCATCTCGGTGACATCAGCCAGATCGTGATGCGTCACCATGGGCAGATTCAACCAGGCCCGATGCAGATTTGCGGCACTGAGTTTGTTGATACGACCCAGCTCGACCCTTTCGATTTCTCCGAATTTGGAAAAGTCGACTTCCGGGATAGGAGGAATGCCGGCCCCACCAGAGACAGCCGCACCGGAGCCACCACGGTAGTTTGAGCCCATGCCTTCCAGGGCCTGCTTGATAAAGGCGGTGACGTCGGTCTTGGTGATGCGTGCTTTGGGGCCCGTACCTGTGACCAGCGACAAGTCGGCACCGAGCTCCCGGGCGTAGCGTCGCACTCCAGGACTTGCATGCGCTTTACGCATGTTTTCATCATCGAGATGGGCCGTCGGAGAAGTACTCTGGCTGGAAGGTGCCGGTTTGACGGGTTCAGCCGGACTCGCTGGAGGCGGGGTCGGTTTGTCGGGCTTGGCAGCTGCGGGTTCTTCCGTTTCTCTGGCTGGCGTCTCAGCTTCGGCAGCGGCTGGTTTGTCACTGGATTCAGAGGCTGCGCTGTCTGCGATACTCATTGTGCCAATAACAGCGCCTGAACTGACGCTATCACCGATCGACACAGTCAGAGATTTGATAACACCAGCGCTCGTGGCTGGTACTTCCATGCTTGCCTTGTCACTTTCCAGCGTCAGCAACGAGTCGTCGTTGCTGACCTGATCACCAACGGCGACCAGTATCTCGATGATCTCGACACTTTCCGAGTCGCCGATGTCAGGTATGACAATATCTATGGTTTTATCGGATTCGCTCATGATTGTCCCCTCAAGCTGTCGCCGGATTCGGTTTGTCAGGGTCGATGCCATACTGCTGCACCGCCTTGGCTACCGATACCTTGTCCATCTTGCCGTCCATGGACAAGGCATGAAGTGCAGCGATGGTCACATAGCGTCTATCCACTTCGAAAAACTCTCGTAGTTTTTCGCGAGTGTCGGATCGACCAAAACCATCTGTGCCCAGTGCCGTGAAGGTGGCAGGCACATACTCGCGCACTTGATCCGAGTAGGTCTTCATGTAGTCCGTCGAGCTGACAACCGCTGAGTCATCATTGCCCAGTATCTGGGTGATATACGGTACACGGGGTTCGTCGTTCGGATGCAGCATGTTCCAGCGTTCCACTTCCAGGCCGTCGCGCGCCAGTTCGTTGAAGCTGGTAACGCTGTAGATTTCGGCACCGATGTTCCAGTCTTTTTCCAGCATTTCGGCTGCAGCAATGACCTCGCGAAGAATGGTGCCACTACCTAGCAGGCGTACTTTGCCGGTCAGTTTTTTAGCCGCTTTTGCATCGCCGTCCGCTACTTGCCGCAGCTGGTAGATACCCTTGATGATGCCTTCTTCAGCACCTTCAGGCATGGCCGGATGCAGGTAGTTCTCGTTCATGGCGGTGATGTAGAAATAGACGCTTTCCCGATTGGTCAGCATGCGGGTCATGCCGTGATGAATGATCACCGCCATCTCGTAGCTGAAGCAGGGGTCGTAACTGATGCAGTTAGGGATGGTATTGGCCAGTACCAGCGAGTGACCATCCTCGTGCTGAAGGCCTTCGCCGTTGAGGGTTGTACGTCCTGCCGTACCGCCAATCATGAAGCCACAGGCGCGCATGTCTCCTGCCAGCCAGGCCAGGTCACCAATACGCTGGAAGCCGAACATCGAATAATAGATGTAGAACGGCAACATGTTCACGCCATGTGTCGAATAGGAAGTGGCTGCTGCGAGCCAGCTGGCCATCGCGCCAGCTTCTGTAATGCCTTCTTCGAGAATTTGCCCGGACTTGTCTTCCTTGTAGTACATGATCTGGTCACGATCCTGCGGCTCGTATAGCTGACCAACAGAGGAGTAGATGCCCAGCTGTCGAAACATGCCATCCATACCAAAGGTGCGTGCCTCATCGGGTACGATCGGTACGATGTTCTTGCCGATCTTCTTGTCGCGAGTCAGGATGGTCAGCAAACGCACGAAAGCCATGGTCGTGGATATTTCACGATCGCCAGAGCCTTCCAGAACCGCTTTGAAGGCCTCCAGTGGTGGCACTTCCAGTGGTTCCGCAAATTTCTTGCGCTGTGGCAAGTAGCCGCCCAATGCCTTGCGACGTTCATGCAGGTACTTGATTTCGGCACTCTCAGGATCAGGCAGAATGTATTCGTAGTTTTCGACTTGCTCGTCGGTCAGCGTCAGACCAAAACGATCACGCATCTTCAACAATGAGGCAAGATCCATCTTCTTTTGCTGATGGGTCGCGTTGGTGCCTTCGCCGGACTCGCCCAGTCCATAGCCTTTGACGGTCTTGGCTAGTATGACGGTTGGCTGGCCTTTGTGATCGACAGCTTGTTTGTAAGCTGCGTACAGTTTGTGTGGGTCATGACCGCCGCGGTTCAGGCGCCAGATATCTTCATCGGTCATGTTGGCAACCAGGGCCTTGGTTTCAGGGTACTTGCCGAAGAAATGCTCGCGGGTATAGGCGCCGCCCTTGGCCTTGCAGTTCTGATACTCGCCGTCGACGGTTTCCATCATCAGCTGCATCAGCTTGCCGGATTTGTCCTTCGCTAACAGTGTGTCCCAGTACGAACCCCAGATGACCTTGATGACATTCCAGCCGGCACCTCGAAAGACGCCCTCCAGCTCCTGGATGATCTTGCTATTGCCACGTACCGGCCCGTCAAGTCGTTGCAAATTGCAGTTGATGACAAAGTTGAGATTGTCCAGTTTCTCTCGTCCTGCCAGTGAGATTGCACCCAGTGATTCTGGCTCATCCATTTCGCCATCGCCGAGAAAGGCCCATATCTGGCGATTGTCAGTGCGTGCCAGGCTCCGGTCCTGCAGGTATTTCATGAATCGCGCCTGATAGATCGAGGTCAGCGAACACCAGCCCATGGAGACGGTTGGGAACTGCCAGTACTCGGGCATCAGCCAGGGATGGGGGTAGGAGGACAGACCCTTGCCATCGACTTCACGACGAAAGTTGTCAAGCTGCTCGACTGTCAGCCGTCCTTCGAGAAAGGATCGGGCGTAAATACCGGGTGAGGAATGACCCTGCATCATGACGACATCACCGCCGTGATCGTGTGTCGGTGCCTGGAAGAAGTGATTGAAGCCCACATCGTACAAAGTGGCTGCCGAGGCAAAGCTGGACAGGTGACCACCCAGGCCGGAATCGTCGCGCTGGGCACGCAGCACCATAACTGTGGCATTCCAGCGAATCATGGATCGCAAACGATGCTCCAGCTCATGATCGCCAGGGCTTTTTTGTTCCAGATGAACGGGGATGGTATTGACGTAAGCGGTGCTTGCATCGTAGGGCAGGTTAGCGCCAGATCGGCGTGCCTTGTCGATCAGGCGTTCGAGCAGAAAGTGAGCACGCTCGGGTCCTTCATGTTCGATAACTGCCTCAAGCGCATCGAGCCACTCCTGCGTTTCAATCTCGTCGGCGTCAAGCATCGGGTTAATAGCCATGTGTGATTCTGTCGTCCCGTGGTTGGTATCGCAATGCCTTAATAGTACCCGTTTATAGTAACTATTGGCAGCGAGTGCAAGAGAGGGTATGCCCGCTATTCGTGGTATGGATGTTAGCGGCGACAGGTCATGTAGACTGAAAAATAATGCACTTTCATTGGGTGCGCTGCGGCATGAGTGCAGGTGAAATGAATGAAATTCAGATCGGCAGGTAGCACAGAGTTAACGCCAATGCGTACTCTGGCATTCCTGCTTCAGTATTATTGTTATTTTGCGATGCGGTATCTACGCGCCCCGCACGGACATTACATCTGCGAAGTGCCCGTGAGCTTGCCATCCTCAATGCCTGTCAATTTGACGGGCAAAATACGGTTAGCCAGGTTCTCATGGCTTTGGGTGCGCACACGTTGGTAGTTGGGCGTATAGCCCTGATGAGTCCAGATGCTCTGGCCCTGTTCGTTGCTTGTCTGACGACCACGCTCCCACAGCACATCTGCCACGGTTCCGATTGAACGGCTGAGTTGTTCGTTCTTTAGTTGGTCGCCAAGCTGATGCAATTGTCGGCTGCGTTGCTGGCGTATTTCCATGGGGACCGAATCCGGCAATGTCGCCGCTCGGGTGCCGTCACGTTCCGAATAGGTGAACGCATGAATATGCCCGAAGCCTTGTGTTGCGATGAAATCCATCGAGTCGGCCCATTCCTGCTCTGTCTCACCGGGAAATCCGGCGATGATGTCGGTCGTGATGTTGAAGTTCGGGACAGCCTCGCGAAGTGACTGGGTGAGGGCGTTGAAATCTACCGTCTTGCAGCGGCGAGCCATGCGTCGCAGCACGGTATCCGAGCCACTTTGCAAGGGTAGATGCATATGCGGCTGCACTCGTGGATTAGCAAACAGATCGAGAAAGCCTGGTGACAAATCCCAAGGCTCTACCGAGGCGAAGCGGATGCGCGGAATGTCTGTATCGTCCAGCAGAGCCTTTACCAAAGCTTCAAGATTTGTATCCAGGTCGGAGCCATAACCACCCACGTGGACACCGGTCAGTACCACTTCACGGACTTCATCGGCTTCCAGTGCGCGTACTTCCTCAACGATGTCTGCGATGGTGCGGCTTCGTTCGGCACCACGGGCAACGGTTACGATACAAAACGTACAACGGTAGCGACAGCCATCCTGAATCTTGATGAATGCCCGATGCCGGTTACGGGTGAACAGGGCAGCATTCGCCGGCAGAGTCGCCGCCTGAGGCATCGATAAGTCGGCAAAGGCATGTCGAGTCAACGTTACCAGCTCGTCCTTGCGGGTGTTGGGAACAATCAGGTCGACACCCAGCTCGGCTAATGCATTAGCGGGTTCAAGCTCGCTGTAGCATCCGCTGACGACCAGTTTCGCCTGAGGATTATCCCGTTGCAGCTTCTGTAGTTTCTGACGTGACTTGCGGACCGCCTCGCGTGTGACTGCGCAGGTATTAAGTACGAGCACGTCTGCTTCTGCGGGTTCTGTGGCAATCTGGTCACCAGCTTTGGTGAACGCGGTGGCCCATTGTTCAAGCTCGGCCTCGTTCAGACGACAACCCAAAGCACTGAGATGAATACGCAAGTTTGACTGCCTCTGATTTTTTGTGTCATGTGATTTACATTCCAGCCTCACGAGTCTTATATACTGGCGCACACTGCGCTATATCAGGGCTCGCATGGTAATACTCGTGCATCACTGGAATATGGTGGAGTGTGTAGTTTACTGAAAGCTCTGCCGAAATACGTGTTTTCCTGCGTACCGAGATTGTGGCGACTGGGTGTTTTCGCTACGATGGGTGCTGCGCTCCGCATTTACGTTGTCCGATCCTTGTCCCCGGAACCGAATTCATGTTCAGAGAGTTTGAGAAAGCCCCGAGTAGATCTTCCTATCAGTTGAAATTCGTTTTGGCCGCTCTAGCGCTCATAGCGTTGGTCGCTGCCTGGATTTCCCGATCCAATGTCGAGCACGATCTGAAGAGCACGCAGCTCGATCGAGATCGTGTGAGCCTGTTGCTGGATGAGCGCAATGGGGAGTTGGAAACAGCCAGAAGCGGCATTGCCGAACTGGAAGCTGAACAGGCCGAGCTGGAAGTAACAATTGCTACTGGCGAGTCCAGTCTTGCCGAGCTGCGCACCCAGTTGTCCGAACTGGACGTTGAGCGCACCGATAACCAGAGCTTGCTGGCTGACGTCAGTCAGAGCAAGACCGGGTTGGAGGAGCAGGTAGCCTCCTTGAGCGCTGAGCTGGAAGTTGCTCAAACGCGCATGGCTGAACTGGAAGCAGAGCGCGAGGCCGCGACGACTCAGCTACAGGATGTTATTGCCGCGATTGATGTTGAAACTGACAAACGCGTACTTGAACTGAAGTCCGAGGTTGAAGTCGCCGGTCAGCAAGTGGTCGAGCGCGATGCTCGCCTGGCTGAATTGAATACTGAGATTGAAAGTCTGCGTGCCGAGATTGAAGCTTCCACGCTGGAAGTGGCCGATAGAGATGCTAAGGTTGCCGAGCTGAACGAGCAAATGGCGAGCTTGCAGGCCGAGATGAGTGCCTCGGGTCAGCAATTTGAAATCAAGGATGCCAAAGTTGCCGAGCTGAGCGAGCAGATCGCGAGCCTCAAGGATCAACTGCAGGTACAAGAAGCACAGATTCAGCAAAAGAACGCCGCTCTTGCCGAGCAGGAAGTGGTTGTCAACTTCGCTCAATCAGAAGTTCAGTCATTGCAATCAGCTTCCAGCTTTTCAGGTGGCGCACTAGAAGATGCACAAGCCAGTTACAACTCGCTGTTGGCTGTATACGACACTGATGTGGCTCAGCTGAATGCAGATATTGGTGATCTGGAAGCACGCAAGTCGGCATTGGCATCAGAGCTGACGGCCATGCAAAGCCACGTGGAAGCGGTAGAAGACGAACTGAGTACTACGCGGGATCGCCTGGTAGTCACCGAAACGACTTTGGCAGACACGCAGCTTGAACTTGAAGATACCCAGTCCCGTCTTTCTGATACACGCGGGAATCTGGCCGATCTACAGACTGAACTGGATAACCGTACTAACGAACTGGCCTATGTGAAAAATGAGCTTTACACTCAACAGGTATCACTGGAAACCGAGATAGAACAGAAGTCAATAGCTCTTCAGGGGCTGTTAGGTGAGTACGACTCGCTGAACGAAAGCTTTCAGACAGCACAAATGGCTATTGCCCAGCGTGAATCCAGCATGGGTGAACTGAATACACAGGTTCAGTCATTGCTGTCTATGTCCACCGATCAGGACGACAAGATCGAAGCGGCACAGGAAGGTTATCAGTCTTTGCAGAATCAGTTTGATTCAGAAGTCGTTGCACTGAATGTGGAGCTGGGCGAACTGGAAGCACAGAAGCAGGCATTGTTGCTGGATGTTGACAGTCTGACGGAGCAGGGCGATGTCTTGCGATCAGAAAAAACTGAACTGCAACTGTCTCTCAACGGACTTCAGGATCGGCTTGAGCTGGTACAAAATGAAGCCGCTGAAGAAGTTGAAACTCGTACTTTCCAGATCCAGAGTCTGCAGGCACAGGTCAGTGATCAGACTGAAAGTATGGAAAGCCAGGTTGCTCAGCTGCAAGCAGATGTGACAGAGCTTCAAGCCACTCGCGATACTCTGACGAGTGAGCGTGATGCCATGCAGGTTACGCTGAACACACTGGAAGCCGACAAGACGGCACTCAGTTCAACTCAGGCAAGTCTGGAAGCCGAGCGTAATACAGCAGCAGAAACACTGGTCGAGCTGGAAGCCGAAGTCGGTGAACTGCAGGCCACTGTCGATGTTCAGAAACCAGCCATTGCCGAATTGCGCAAGCGTAACTCGAATCTGGAAGAGCAACTGGCAGCTGCCCAGGCCGTAGCCGATGAAGAGAAGCAAGTATACGAAGAGCAACTTGCTGAACTGCAAGCGACTATAGAACTGCAAAAGCCGGCACTGGCTGAGCTTCGTTCACGCAGCTCGGAGCTGGACGTACAGCGAGCGCAGATGGCAGTCAATGTCAGTACTCTTCAGGCGCAGTTGAGCGAAACCGAAGCTGCTCAGGGAGAGGAGCTTGCGACTGTTCAGGCAGAAGCTGATGAGCTGCGTGAGCGCAGCGTAACTCTGGAAACAGAACTGGCTGCTCGTCAGGCAGAAGTTGAAGAGCTGCAAGCCACCATCGATCTGCAGGTTCCAGCCATTGCGGAGCTGCGAAGCCGCAGCGCTTCACTGGAAGCTGAACTGGCTGCCCGTCAGAGTGAGGCTGAAGAATTGCAGTCAACCATTGATCTGCAAGTACCGGCAATATCCGAATTACGTGGACGCAGCACTTCACTGGAAGCTGAGCTGGCATCACGCCAGGCACGTATTGACGAATTACAGGCAACTGTTGCCGAGCAGGAAGCTTCCCTGGCTGAACTACGCACTCGCAGCAGTTCGCTGGAAGAGGCGATGGCAGGCAGAGAGGCAGAAATGGCCGAACTGCAGGCAACCGTTGATTTACAGAATCCGGCAATTTCAGAATTGCGACAACGTGCCGGTGATCTGGATGTTCAACGCGCTCAGATGGCAACCCGAGTATCGATTCTCCTGAGTCAGCTGGAGTTCGCCGAATCTGCCCCTGCCGATAACGAAGCATTGGCTGCACTGGAAACTCAGAAGCAAGAGCTGGAAGGTCGTGTAAGCGAAATGCAGACGTTGTTTGATGCCAGTGCGAACCAGCCTAATGAAGAAGTGGTCGCTCTCACGGAAGCCAGGAACGAGTTGACATCGGTCAACGAGGAATTGACAGCCAGAAACATCGAGTTACAGGCTGCCGGTGGCGATATGGAAGCAGCCAATGAGTATCTGAAAGAGCGTGTTGAAACATTACGTGCTGAGCGTGAAGGCTCCCTGGAGCAGCTCAGCGCTCTGGAAACTGAGCAAGCGGCACTGAACCAGCAAGTTGCAGATCTGGAAATTCAGAACGGTGATCTGATCGAACAGGTCACGGATCTGGAAACACAGAAAGCCGGTATGGGTGAGCAACTGGCTGCTCTGGAATCGGAGAAGACTGTTTTACAGAGCGACCTGGAAGCAGCCACTGCTGAAATTGGCGAAGCTTCAAGTTCCAGCGATGGGCTGCAGGTGCAGATTCAGGATCTGACCGGCGAACTGGCGACACTGACAAGCAATCGAGATGAGCTGGAAACCCAGGTCATCGAGTTAGGTGCGTTGGTAGGTGATCTGGAAGCTCAACTGTCAGTCTCCAATGAGTCTCACTCAACTGATGCTCAGGCAATCGAGTCTTTACAAGGCGAATTGGTCACCGTTCAGACACAAGTAACCGATCTGAATACAGAACTTGCCAATGCCCGTGAAGCGTCTGTAACAACCTCTGCGACGATGGCAGATGTCGAGCAGTCTCTGGAGGCAAGCAATGGACAGAAAGCCGCTCTCGAGCAACAGCTGACCGAATCCCAGGCGCAGATTGCCGATCTTGAAACGCAGGTAGCGGATGCCGCAGAACGTCGGGCAGCGCTGGAAGCGGAACTGGCCAGTACGCAGGGCGAACTGGTCAGTGCACAGGATGAGCTAGGCAATGCGGGTAGTCAGGTGCAGAGTCTGCGTTCGACGCTGGAGGCCGATACTGGTGCTCTGAACGAAAGTCTTGCCGCTTTGAACACTGAAAATACCGATTTGCAAACGCAATTGCAGGCAGCCACTGACGCCCGTACTTCGCTGCAATCAGATGTCAGCTCGGTTCAGGATCGTGTCGCCGAGCTTGAAGCTCAGCAGCTCACGCTCTCAGAAGAGAAGCAGGCAATCGAGGCCAACCTGGCTGAATTGCAGACCGGCAAAGAAGGTCTGGAAACTCAACTGAGTGAGCTGAGTTCTGCCAAGGAAGACCTGGAAGCTCGTTTGAGTGATGCCGAAACAGCGTCTGCCACATTGCGTGAGCAACTGGCTGCCAGTAATCAGGGAGCCGCAGAGCAGCTCTCACTGGCCGAAAACCTGGCTGCCAAGCTGGCAGGTCTGCAGAGTGAGACCGATTCAGAGACTCAACAAGCTGCGTCGTTGCGTGACACGCTGGAGTCAAACCTGACTGATAACGGTGTTGACAATGTGACAGTCACTATTCGTGATGACAATGGCGTTGTTGTGAACCTGCCGAGTCAAGCGTTGTTTCTTTCCGGACGTGCTCGCCTGAGTGCTTCTGGTCGAGACCTGATGACTCGGGTAGCTGAGGCACTGAAAGGGCTTGACAACAATATCGTTGTGGAAGGGCACACTGACAGTATTCCTGTCTCGGGTGAGCTGATGACCTTTTTCCCAAGCAACTGGGAATTGTCAGTGGCTCGTGCGGCAAATACCGTCAACTTCCTTGAGTCACAAGCGGGTGTCCGGCCTGAGCGACTCTCTGCTCTGGGTTATGGACAGCAACGTCCAGTGGCACCTAACGACACACGTGAAGGCCGTGCACTGAACCGTCGAGTGGAGTTGGTCGTACAACCTTGAATACTGAACCGGGTACCGTGAATGTGGTTGATATCGAAACGGGACTGGTACCCGAGCCAGTAAAAGCACACCAGTTTGACAAGACCATCTGTGTCGCGATGACAGGGGCATCGGGCATTCAATACGCTTTGCGGCTGATTGAATGCCTGGTGCAGGCCAATTGCGAGGTCTACGTACTGATGTCAAAGCCTGCCCGTATTGTCATGGGGATGGATACAGACATCCCTGTGCCGGCTCGAACGGCGCAGGTGCAGTCGCAGTTTTCAGAAATGTACGGTGCACGGGAAGGGCAGATAAAGGCATTTGGTCAGGAAGAGTGGACCGCACCTGTGGCCAGTGGCTCTGGCGTACCCGACGCCATGGTTATCTGTCCGTGTACGACAGGCACGCTGGCATCAGTGGCTGCCGGCACCTGTAACAGCTTGCTGGAGCGTGCGGCTGATGTGGTGATCAAGGAAGGGCGCAAGCTCATCGTCATGCCACGGGAAATGCCCTTCTCTTTAATTCATCTGGAGAATATGTCCAGGTTAGCCCGAGCTGGCGTCGTGATCATGCCGCCCAACCCGGCCTTTTACAATTTACCCCAAAGCATCGACGAACTGATTGACTTCGTTGTTGCCCGGATCATGGACCAACTTGGCGTTGCTCAGAGCATCATGCCTCGCTGGGGTATTGAAGATTAGACAACCGCAGCACTCCTGCTGAGTGAGTGCGAACTACCCGCCTTATGCAATTACCTCTTTTTCCGCTTTCAAGTATCGTTCTACCCGACGGCTTCATGCCGTTGCGTCTGTTCGAGCGGCGCTATATCGATATGGTGAAGGAGTGCTTCAGGAACGATACGGGCTTCGGCATCTGTCTGATCAGACAAGGGCGTGAAGCGGGTGAAACCTCCGTGCCGTATCCGTTGGGAACTCACGTATCGATCGTCGATTTCGATCAAGGCGCGGATGGCTTGTTGCACATAACTGCCAAGGGGCTCGAAGAGTTCCGACTCCTCGACTATATATCATCGGATACCGGCCTCTTGATTGGACAGGTAGAGCTCTTGCCAGCCAGCCAACCGACGCCCATGTTGCCCGAATACGAATTGCTGGCACAGAAACTCGAGCTTATTCTCAGTTATCTGGACACCGATATTCGTTTCGAGGAAAAACGTCTGGATGACGCAGACTGGATCAGTCACCGATTACTCGAAGTCCTGCCATTGACCCCTGAGGCAAAGTTCGAGCTGTTACAGCTGTCGAGCAATCAGGAAAGGCTGAAGGCGCTCAGCGCCCTGCAGATTGAAATCGCAGAACGCTGAAATCAGTAGTCGACAGTGCCGTATTGATATTACAGGCGCTTTTGATAGATCTTGGAGTTTCGTGCCTGGTTGTAACTTGCCCGGCGGTTGGCAGGCAAATCCTCGAGCGCTAATTCCGAATAACCTCGGGCGATGAACCAGTGGCCGGTATGCGTGCTGAGTATTCGGGCGTGGCGGAATGATTGTCGGCGAGCCTGTTTTTCCAGATGTGTCAGTAGCTGGTCAGCACGGCCTTGCCCGCGGTAATCAGGATGGGTGGCCATACAGGCTATTTCTGCGGTGGACGAATCGTCTTCCAGGTACATGGCGGCACAGGAAACAACCATGCCGTCGCGTTCGCTGACGACAAAACGATCGATATCGAGTTCAAGAGCCTCGCGCGACCGGCTGACCAGCGTGCCATTGGCCTGTAAGGGGGTAATCAATTCAATGATGCCACCGACATCTGAAATGGAGGCCGGGCGAATATGATCCCAGCGCTCAGCGGTTATCAGTGTGCCACTGCCATCTCGAGTGAAAAGCTCGCTTAACAAGGCATCAGGGTTATCGTTGGCCAACAGGTGAACCCTTTGCACGCCATGCAGGCAGGCTTGCACGGCTGTGCCCAGAATCTGGTCCAGACTGGTATCTCCAGTGCCTTGTGCGGTTTCCTCTGGCTCCTTGTCAGGGCTCTGCTCAGTCTGTGAGATTACTGTTGCTTCAGAAACGCCATAGAGTTTTTGAATCTGATTGGCACTGGCCTGGCGTACAACCGAGCCGTCGGTGTCACGAGGTAGTGCATTCACCAGAAAAACCAGCTTGTCTGCCTTCAAGGCAATGGCCGCGGCGCTCGCCACTTCGGTGGCAGTGACATTGAATACATCTCCAGTGAGCGAGTAGCCCAAGGGGGGCAGCAGTACCAGATGACCTGCGTTGAGCAAAGCCTGAATGGCGTTTTGATGAATTTCACGAACCGAGCCGGTATGTTGAAAATCCAGGCCGCCATGCACGCCGAATGGCTGAGCGGTGACAAAATTACCCGATGTGACTGCGAGCCGGGCGCCCGCCATGGGGGTATTTGGCAAGCCCATCGACAGTCGGGCTTCCAGATCATTGCGAACCAGGCCGGCTGCGCTGATGATGGCTGAGAGCGCTTGCGGGTCTGTGACTCTGCGACCTGCGACGATATGACCTTTGATATGGGTCTGTGCCAATTGCTCGTCTACCTGCTCACGAATGCCGAAACACAGAACCAGACGTAAACCAATATGACTTAACAGTGTCAGATCGTGAGTGAGTGTTGGCAGGAGTTCACTTCTAAGCGCACTGCCAGGCACGCAAATCACCAGCGTCTTGCCTCGGTGAGCATTGATATAGGGTGAGGCTGCCCTGAACCAGTCGATGGCTGCTTCTGTCCCGTTGATCTGATTCGTCATGAAATGCGGTAAAGCCGGTGTCGGTTATGAAACGCAGTACGCGTCGTTGTGTGTTGTACAACCTATAGTAAACCGGAGGGATGTTGCAAGGCGAAGGATTTGGAACACTTGTTGCGCACCATTTGAAAGCAAAGAGGAGTTAGTGTTAGTGACATTTCATGTGACAAATTGCCAGATTGCGGGTAAATCCAGACAGCTTGTTCTGTCATTGTCGCTACTGAGCTGTCTGTTCGGTAGTCTGGGCGTCAGCATTTTACCTTCGACGGCGCAGGCTGCCAGCGAAGAGGACAACTGGGCGCGAACAGTGTCGCGGGTTGCCGATTCGGTGGTTTCGCTACAATTGTCGCAGCTGCGTAACTTCGATGATAACGAGCAGGGAGGGAGCAGCGCCACAGGTTTTGTCGTGGATGCCGAGCGCGGAATCATTCTGACCAATCGCCATGTCGTAGGCTCTGGACCTATCCGAATATCTGCAACTTTCCAGAACCAGGAAAGAGTGGATGCAGTCCCTTTGTATCGGGACCCCATTCATGACTTCGGTTTCATTCGTTACAAACCGGCCGATCTTAAATACGCAACGCCAGAATCATTGCAGTTACGGCCAGAAAAAGTCAGCACGGGCATGAACATCCGGGTCATCGGCAGTGATGGTGGTGAGCAACTCTCCATTTTGCCCGGCACCATTGCCCGGCTTGATCGGGAAGTCCCCTCGTATGGTCGCTACGGTTACAACGATTTCAACACTTTCTATCTACAGGCAGCCTCGGGTACTTCTGGCGGCAGTTCGGGCTCGCCGGTTATTGATCTGGATGGCGATGTGGTTGCCTTGAATGCTGCTGCCAATACCAAGACGGCCAGCAGTTTCTTTCTGCCGTTGGCGCGCATTCAGTACGCACTGAAAAAATTGCAAGCCAATGAGCCGATCGATCGCGGCGGTTTCGAAACTCTGTTTGAGCATCAACCATTTCGTGAGTTGCGTCGCCTGGGTCTGGATGAGGATACCGAATCGCTAGTGCGTGCAACCAACTACGGAACTACCGGGATGTTGACGGTAGAGCAAGTCATCACTGGTGGCATTGCCGATGGTCTGTTGCAGCCTGGTGACATTCTGGTCTCTATAGACAAGGCGATGGTCACCGATTTTCTCAGTCTGGAAACGCTGCTGGATGCCTCCATCGAGCAGACTCTGGAGGTGGAGCTGATACGCCAGGGTGAACGCACGACAAGCCGTGTCAGTGTGGTTGATCTGAATGCTCTGGCTCCTCACAAGTTTCTGGAGCTTGGCGACACCATCTTGCAGAACATGTCCATTCAGCATGCCCGTGCCATGAATCTGCCTCGCAAAGGCGTGATTGTCATGCGTCCCGGCTACGCACTCACCAGTGCCAATGTTCCCCAAGGAGCCCTGATCACCGAGCTTGAAGACATGCCTATAGAGGATATTGATGGTTTTCTGGCAGCATTGAATCAATCCAGAAACAAGGATAAAAAGCGTGTGCGCTACATTGTCCCTGGACGCGAGTTCAGCTCCGAACTCGCTCAGATCCAGATTGACACGCATTGGTTCGGGCAGCGTGCCTGCACCCGGGTTGACGATGTCCGGTTCTGGGATTGCTCGGTGGTAACGCTGGCAGAACCTGAGCCAGATAGCAGTAAGCAATTAGTCAGCGTGCCGAACTACAAGGACGCCTTGCTGGACAAGGTGGCTCCTGCCATGGTGCATGTGGATTTCGACATACCTTATTCGGTTGACAACGTCTATGCGCGCCATTTCAAGGGTGTAGGGATAGTGATTGACAAGCAGGCGGGCCTGGTCGCCGTTGATCGAAACACGGTTCCCATTGCGCTGGGTGATGTTGAACTCACCTTCTTCGGCTCACTGGTGGTCCCGGCAACGGTGGTTTTCCTTCACCCCCGGCACAACGTGGCTCTGGTGCAATACGATGCCTCGTTGCTGGCTGATGCACAGTTTGACGCACTCACACTCAGTGAGCTGGAAACCGAGTTGCCACAGAATCTGACAATGGTTGGCTATCGGGCTGATGGTACCTTCCGTCGCCATGCCATCGACGATATCAGTCATCTCACCATCGGCTTCAGTGCGCCGGGTCTGCCAAGGTTTCAGCAAGCTTCACTGGATGTCTATGGCGTGCCTAATGTTCCACCTTCACTGGGTGGCCCACTGGTGGATGAGAATGGTGATGTGCATGCCGTCTATATGTCCTTCGCCTACGAAAAAGATCGGCAGATCAGCCAACGTGAGTGGGCGATGCCGGCTGCTGTCATTCGGGAATCACTGCGTATGTATCGTTCGCAGCAACCTTACTATTCGCTTGATGCGCACCTGTCTTACCAGCCATTGTCGCTCGCTCGTCAATATGGGCTGCCGGATAGCTGGTTGTTGCGTTATAACGAATTACCTTCGGAAATGCGAAGAGTCTTGTCTGTATCGCGGCAGCTGCCAGATACCGACGCGGCTGAGAAGCTACGCTCGGGAGACGTGTTGCTGGCTATTGATGGTGAGCTGGTCTCAGAGCTGTTTGTGGCGGAAACACTCTCGCAACGCTCCGAGCTTGAACTGACTATTCTGCGCGCGGGCAAGGTTATTCAGGTGCTACTGAAGCCATCAATGCTTGATACGCGTGGTACGCAGCGCATTGTCAGCTGGGCGGGTGCCACTTTCGAGAATGTCTTTTCAGATATTGCCTACCAGAAGTCTGTGAGCTTTCCCGGCGTCTATATTGCTGACACCGAAGATGGCTCACCGGCCTTGTGGGATTCCCTGTATCGAAATCGTTTTGTGGTTGCCGTAGATGGTTCGCCGGTCAATGATCTTGATGATTTTCTGACACTTGTCAGCCAGCGCGAGCAGGATCAGATAACCCGTCTGACAGTGGTTTCCATGAGTGGCCGCAAGCAGATCGTGACGGTTCAGCCGGAATACAATTTCTGGCCTACCTTCGAGGTCAGCCAGAGTCCGGAGACCGGATGGCAACGTATCGAGCATGGTGTAGTAACGCCCCAGTAAAACGAGCGTTGAGTCGCGACCAGGCATCATAGGGTTTAGTTGGCCAGTACAGCCTCAGATTTCGTATCATTAGATAAATACAGAGGCGACTGGCATGACTATGCAATCAGAATGTTCATTCGACTACGACGTGGTGATCGTGGGTGGTGGCATGGTCGGAAGTATGCTGGCAGCGGCATTGGCCACACAGGGTTCCCTGAAAGTGGCGGTGCTGGAGCAGCAAGAGCCCGAACCCTTTGCCCCCGGCAGTGAGCCTGAGCGTGATATCCGTGTTTCGGCTCTGAGCATCGCCACCCAGCGTATGCTGGAGAAGGTCGGCGCCTGGCAAGGCATCATCACCCGGCGTGCCTGCCCCTATCGCCAGATGCTGGTATGGGATGGCGAGGCGGCAGGGCAGACGCACTTTCGAGCCAGTGACATCGGCGTGCCTGAGCTTGGGCATATTGTTGAAAATCGAGTCTTGCAGCTGGCGTTACTCGATGTCATCAAATCAGCCGCAACGGTAGATTTCTTGTGTCCGGCAAGTCTGGTCTCGTATCAATGTCATGCGGGATATGTTCAGTGTGAGCTGAGTGATGGGCAGAGAGCCATTTCAACGCGGCTACTGGTAGGGGCCGATGGTGGACGCTCCACGGTTCGGGATCAGGCGGGTATCCAGGTTGATCGCTCGCCATACCCGCATCATGCACTGGTTGCCACTGTTGAGACCGAGCTTCCCCAGCAGGACATTACGTGGCAGCGGTTCCAGCCAACGGGCCCGGAAGCCATGTTGCCACTGACAGGGCACCATGCCTCACTGGTCTGGTATCACGATGCCGAGGAAGTGAAACGTCTGAAAGCTCTGAGTGAGGCTGATTTCATCGAAGCACTGCACCGCAGCTTCCCGCCTGAGCTGGGTGCCATCAGAAAGATTCTGGAGCGCAGCAGTTTTCCCATTGTGAAGGCGCATGCGCAACATTATATTGCTGAACGGGTTGCCCTTATTGGCGATGCAGCTCACACGGTTCATCCGTTGGCAGGGCAGGGCGTGAATCTGGGTATGCTGGATGCTGCAGCCTTGGCGCAAGTGCTGATAGAGGCCGTTGACAGTGGGCGGGATCTGGGCAGCCGTCGCGTGTTACGCGGCTATGAGCGCTGGAGACGCGGTGAGAACGCACTGATGATATCCATACTGGATGGTTTCTATCATGCGTTCAAACCACAGCCGAGCGGGGTGAGAACGGCCCGTTCGGCGGCGTTGAACATTGCCGATCGTGCAGGGCCTGCCAAATCTCTGGTGATGCGCTATGCCATGGGAACAGCAGGAGATTTACCGGCTCTGGCGCAATAGAAGCTGAGAAGCAGGTACTGCTAATCAGGCAGGCGTGGCCAAGGGGTCTGCCAAACCCCGTCATCGGCTGAGTTCAGGCGTCGGGTATGAGGCGTTTGCCCATGCTCACACAGGCATCGGTACTGAAGCCGATCGCTTCATAGAAGGCGATGACAGCATCGTTGCCATGACGAATCTGCAAGTTGATCTTGGGGCAACCCAGTTCAAGCAGGCGCGCCTCTACATTGATCATCAATTGTTTGCCCAACCCGCAGTGGCGGGCACTGGGGGCGACGGCCAGATAGTTTATCCAGCCACGGTGGCCCTCATAGCCAGCCATGACGGTCCCGGCGATCATGCCATCCTTTTCGCCCACCAGAAACAGATCGTCATCAAGAGCTGACTTGCGCTGGATATCCAATGCTGGATTATTCCATGGACGGGTCAGTGCACAGGCTTCCCAGAGCATGATGACTTCATCGGTATCGCGTGTTTCAAAGGGTCGTATCTTCATGTGCCGTGGTTTATCATGATTCAAGGGTCCGTGAACTACCGAAATGGACAGACAAGTATTTTACGAGCCCTGACATTATCGTTCATCTTTATTTTTCAGGAGCCAGCTTGCCAATGAGCAAGGAAGAGAATCCCGCCCAAGTTCTGGCTGATCTGAAAGTCACGGTGAAAAGTGTCTTGCTGGCAACACTGGGTGAAGATGGTGAGCCGCACTCGGGCTATACCCCGTTTCTACTGGATGAGGGGGATGTCATCATTTTTGTCAGTCAGCTTGCCCTGCATACTCGTGACCTGTTGGCCAATGGTCGAGCGTCAGCAATGATCATCAGCGATGAGGCTGATTCTTCCCAGATTTTCGCTCGTACTCGGGTCAGTTACCAATGCGAGGCAAAGGTGGTTCGCAAGGAAGATGAGCACTATGCCCCCTTGCTGGATCGGTTTGAACAACAGCACGGCAAGATGATCAACCTCTTGCGTCAGCTTCCCGATTTTGTACTTTTTCGGCTGGTGCCGCATCGTGGCCAGTTTGTGATGGGCTTCGGCAAGGCGTTCAAGCTCACAGGTCCAAAGCTGGATGAGTTCGAGCACGCCAGATCAGCTTGATACTCTGTTTTCGGGAAAAAATATAACCGATCAAGTCAAGCTGGTTCGCCGCCGGCCGATAGCTCTTCGATTGAACTCGGAGATTTTCTATGTCGACAGGCATGCTCGGTTTGATCATTGTCGCAATTATCTGCCTCGTCGTTGTTCAGCTGTACAACCGTCTGGTGAGCTTGAGAAACCGCTTTCTCAATGGCTTCTCGCAAATCGAGGTTCAGTTGCAGCGCCGCTATGAACTGATTCCCAATCTGGTGGAAACAGCGAAGGCCTATATGAACCATGAAAGCGAGACGCTGGTGGCCGTCACCGAAGCTCGTAACCAGGCATCGCAACGTTGTGCGGATGCGGCCGTCGATCCGCAGAATGCCTCTTTGGTTGAGGCGCTTGCTTCTGCTGAAAATACTCTGAGTAGCGCGATGGGGCAATTGAATTTTGTCATGGAAAGCTACCCTGAACTCAAAGCCGATACCCAGATGCTGGAGCTGCAGGAAGAGCTGACGTCGACGGAAAACCGAGTTGCATTTGCCAGGCAGGCCTACAGCGATGCGGTCATGCAATACAACACCGCACGCGAGCAATTTCCCGCCATCATTATAGCCAACACCTTTTCTTTCAAGGAGGCGGACTTGTTCGAAGTGTCAGAGCCTGCCATGAAACAGCCGGTTACAGTGTCGTTTGCCTGAACTGAGGCGTCATGAATTTTTTCGATCAACAGGCTTCAAAGCGTCGGCAGTCGTTTGTATTGCTGATACTGTTTCTGCTGACCATGGCAGCCATGGGTGGTGTGATTCAGTCCATTGTAGTGGGGCTGTCAAAACTGCTCGGTGAACAGAGCAGCTTTCTGGAACCTTCAGCACCGGCTCTGACATTAATCGGACTGGTCTGGTTTACGGTGCTGGCTGGTGGCTACTTTCGCTACCTGGATGTCAGAAGTGGTGGCGCGATGCTGGCCAGGCGCTTTGGTGCAGTACGGGCCTCGGATCGTGCGCGTTTTGACAAGGAGCAGAGGTTACTGAATATTGTCGCTGAGATGGCGATTGCCTCGAGCACGACGCAGCCGGACGTCTACATCCTGCGTAATGAGAGCAGCATCAACGCGTTTGTTCTTGGGGCTGAGGATGAGCGGCATGCGATGGTCGTTACCCAAGGCGCTCTGGACGCATTTGATCGAACGCAATTGCAGGCAGTTGTTGCCCATGAGTTTGGTCACATTAAAAATGGTGACTTGCCAACGAACATGCGCTTGCTGATTGCTTTGGGTGGCTTGATGGCAATTGATGAGGTTGGCCGTTTGCTGATTGGTGATTCAACGGTATCGCGGGATGACCCGATATCATTTCATCCCGGTGTTATCGTCGGGTACGTCTTGCGTGCCATCGGCAGTGTGGGTGTGTTTTCCGGGCAGCTGATACGCTCTGCTTTCTCCAGGCAAAGAGAGTATCTGGCAGATGCCTCGGCGGTTCAGTTCACACGCGACCCTGTGTCACTGGCCAGCGCGCTGGATATTATCAGGCAACGAGAAGATGAACCGGCGTTACACAGTCTGCATGCGCAGGAGCTGGCACACCTGTGTTTTCAGGCCAATACGGCGCTAGTCTGGTATCGGCGATTGACAGCCAGCCATCCCGATATACAGTTGCGGATACAAACCATTGAACCGCACTTCTCGGTCAAGCGGCGCAAAAGCAGCAGAGCTTCGGGTGAGTCTGCCAGTAATCGTGGTAGTGCCGATTCGAGTCCGGTGTCAATGCCTGGCAGTATGGGGGCTCACCATTTGTACGGCACAAACATGGTCGTGGAAGAAGTCACTCGCAAGCCGCCATCCGACCGCCTATTGCTGCTACTGCCTGATGAGAGCAGTTGTCTGGCCGTATTGTTTGCTTTGTTTGTCAGTGATGATCCAGACAAACGGGAGCAATATCATGGAGCTCTGTCACGCAGCTTCAATGAAGGCTTTCTGGAACGAGTTCAAAGCGTCTGTGCGTTGATTCCAGGAGAGCTGCGTAGTGATCGTCTGGGGGTCATCGAGCATGCTTGTAGCGTACTCAGTGGCTCTATCAAGCAGGAGAGTCGCCAGCGTCTATTGCTCAAGCTAGAGCGGTTGTTACGATCGAATGACGAATATGACCTGATGAGATACGCCAGCTTGCAGCTGATCAGGCGCAGATTGGGCGTTGAGTTTCCCATGATCGAATCGATTGTGAATGGTGATTCCGGGACCGCTCAAGCCAGGCATGTCAAAGCGTTTGAATCAATGGGCCGTGAGTTTGCCCTGTTACTATCATTGATGGTTGAGAGCTCGGGTGCATCAGCGCAGGTGCTGGATGCTGAATTTGAACGAGTACTCAAGTGTTATACGACGACCCGTTATCCTCGCCGCACAGCTCGGGAGGAGGGCATCATCCAGGAGCTTGAAGCGGCTTTCCAGACTTTGTATGTGCAGCCGAAATCCATTCGAATGGCATTCGTTCAGCACTGTCTTGAAATCGTGGAACACGATGGCTATGTCGCACGGGCAGAGCGTACGCTGCTGGATCTGTTTGCAGCCAGTCTGGGCTGTGATGAATTGGCAGCCTAGATCAGGAACGGCACCACTCGATATGGTGCCGTAGTCACATCAGTATCCTGATACTGAATTGAACGTAAGGCTGTCGGACCACAACGACCATGGCTGAGTAAACGTGCTGGTAGTGCCGTCAGCGGTGATGGTGATGTCAACGGTATTGACGTCGCCGGTGTCTGCGTTTAATACAAGCCTGTTATCCGGACCAGCACTCAGTTCCAGCTTGCCTTTGTTATCGTCGGGACTCAGTGTATCAAAGGGACTCGGTGTCTCAAGAACCTTAACGGCGATTATGTCATCCCCGGTCCAATCTGCTTGCACCGTGAACTGCCCCGAAATTGTTGTTGAATTGAAATCGAACCCAGCCGTAGAGTCCTTGACGATGAGGGAGTGATTGGCACTTTCCAGGCTGAAGTTCATGTCGGTGGTATACCAATGCTCAAGACTCCGTCCACTGAGATAGCCAGAATACTGAAGTACTTCAGTTTGATCGTCGCGTCTGAATCCGGTTGAGTCAATAACAATGGACTCATAGATTCCACGTGAAATCTGTCCATCCAGCATGGTTATTCCATCCTGGCAATTCTCAAAACCAAAATTCCAGAATAGCAGGGTATCAACGCCTTCTGTCTCAGGCACGAGAGAGACGGTGCCCCCATTGCTGCACACAATATCAAGGGGTTCAGAGATCAGTTCATTCGTTGCATAACTGAATTCTGGCCAGTACTCAAAAGCCGGGTTGGTATAATCTGGAGCGGTGAGAATGTCATCACCATAGAGTTTGCCTGAAAAGATGGCGAGTACATTTGATACAAGTTCGACGTGATTGTCTGTTGTAATGACTGGAACGCCAGTTTCAGGCTCGGTTTCTGGTGGTGTTTCATAATCACCTTCAACATTTATATTCTCAAAACGCTGCCCTGTTGTGTGATTGATAACAATGTAGTTGCCCGGTTCGACGTTACATGACTGAGCACCTTCGCAAAAAGAGGTGAAGGTTGCGGCATTCTGCACCTGATACCACCCATCATCTGGCCAACTGATGACGTTACCGGACACGGTGACAGATGATGCAGGTTCGCTGTCACCAGTAACCTTGACGCCCTCAAATCGTTCGCCAGTTGAATGGTTTACTACAATATAGCTACCCGGTTCAACCGCGCAGAAACGTGTGCCGCTACAGATCTCTGTATAGCTCTGTTCATCCTGCACTTGATACCACCCATCATCAGGCCAGCTGATGGTGTTGCCAGTAACCAGCGGGGCTGCTATCGCTGCTGAGCTTGAAAGGAATAACGCGGTGCAGCCAAGAAGTTGATTTTTCATCAGTCCCTTCAATGGTTTGTTTGTTTGAGCAAGAAGCATATCAGTCAGACAAAAGTAGTTATATTGGTTAAATTACCAGAACGAGCAATCCGGTAACTGGCGGATCACGGTTGCAGCTGAACTGCGGCCAGGTGGGAGGTGACTGGTTCTTTGTAACCTGTTTCAGGACGCAGCTCGCATCTGACGTTCAAAGAAGCTCCAGATGAGGCGTGAGGTGTCAGGACCCGCAGCGTCGCTGAACCGTTGTTTGCTGTCGCCACCACTCCAGCTGTGGCCCAGTTTATCGATCTCATTGAGGCTGACCACGATACGCCTGCCAGCACGAAAATCAGTCACCGTACTGGTATAGCGTTTGCCGCGTTGAACCTTGCGTGGCGTGCTCTCTCTGGCGCCGAGTGAGCTGGCCCACAACTGAGCTGCAGCGTGTGCGTTACTGATGGCGACCACTCGATCCCTGCGACCATGCGCGATCAATAGTGGTGGCCATGGATGAAGGCCGCCGGGGGCTGTTGATCGCTGGAGGCCGCGCATGGCAGCTACCGCAGAGGCCGCTGAGCGTGCGCTGCCCGGAGGCACGCCCGAGTGCATTGCTACGGCACGGAAACGTGCAGGATGCAGGGTGGCGAGCAGGGCTGCCATACTGGCTCCTGCCGAGAATCCTGCGATAGCGACGGCTTCGCGATTGACCGGGTAGCGTATACAGACCTGATTGATAATGCTCATCAACGTAGCAGCCTCGGCATTCGCCTGACCGCTTTTGGTGTCGTACCAGTTCCAGCAGCCTTGCGGATTGAAGCGCAGATCCTGCTCGGGATAAAGTACCAGCGCACGTGATCGTGCGGCAATCGTATTCATGCGTGTGCTGAGTGCGAAATCGGGCGCATTCTGACTACAGCCGTGCAGCATGACAAGCAGCGGTAAGCTTTCGTCAGCCGATACGCCGTGGGGACGGAAAAGGCAGTAGCGCCGTGGCCCGCCAGCACCGATAGCATGACCTTTGATCCAGTCGCCAGCGCTAAAGGGTGGTTTTGATTGCGCCGAAGCTGAGCTGACCGACTTCTTGGCTATTTTCTTTGTTGTTTTTCCGACGGCTTTTTTTGCGGTCTTTTTAACAACCTTTCTGACTACCTTCTTGACGATCTTGCTGGCAGTCTTGTTAGCCTTTTTTTTGACTGTTTTTTTAGTTGCCTGCTTGACCGTTCTTGAAGCGGCGGGCACCGAGATCCCCGTCATTGTCTTTAGCAGGCGTCGCATTGCGGCACTGGGAGTGAGCTTACGTCGTCGGCTGCTCATCGGCGTTGCATGGGGGTGGACCACATAGGGCGTATGTGCATCTGTTACTCTTTGGTGACGCTTGGCCAACGGCGGGATTGTCGACGTGATGACAGCATTACCGATAGATAGGCGATTAGCAGAAGCGAGATGTTAACGCACTATTTTTCCAAATCTGATGATGTGACGAAACATGTAAAGTTGACCAGTGAGCGTTGCAGCTTGACAGTATTCAGTCTGATTCTGTAGGTGTTTTGCCCAAGAGCGTGCAGGCAAGATCAACCCGATCAGTCACGATTCCGTGAGCGCCCCGAGCAAGCAACAATTGCATCGCCTCAGTCGTGTTGATGGTCCAGTAGACAACGTTGATGCCACGGGATCTGGCTGCCTGGATAAAGCTGTGGGTCGCTAAAGGTATGCCAAAATAACTAACGGGAATTTGCAGAAATTGAAAGGGTAGGGTGTGTTTTTTTCCGCGGCCCAGAAAGTACAGTTTCGCTACTTCGGATTGGGTGGCAGCGGTGGTCACCTCAGGTGCTCGATCTCGAAAATGCCCCAGAGCTGCGGCATGAAAGCTACCGACATTGACGCGTGCATAGCTATTAGCCTGCTTGATGGAATCGGCTACGGCCTGCGCGGCTCGTGCCGAATTATCCTTGATGTCCACATTGATTCTGGAGGTCGGGAATCGTTCGAACAACTCATCCAGAGTGATTAACCGAACACCTTGATCACGATAGTGCTTGCCTTGCAAGTCTGTGAAGTTGTAAGCCGCATCGAGTCGTTTGAGTTCGCTCAGTGTCTGGTCGGCTACGGCTCCTTGTCCATTGCAGGTGCGTTCAACACGCGAGTCATGAGTCACTACAACCTGACCATCCCGACTCAGGCGCACATCGATTTCCAGCACATCTGCACCGTACCCCAGCGCAAGTTCAAAAGCCTGCTCGGTGTTCTCCGGAGCCAGAACCGTACTGCCCCGGTGTGCGTATACATCCACGGTCTCGAAATTTTCCGGTATGGAACCTGGTGATATTTTACTTTGCAGTATCTTTGGGTGATTCAAGAGGCTTTGAGGCGTGTTAGTTGCAGAAGAGGCAATATTATGTCTACTTAGTTATAGTTTAACGAAAAGTGTATGTTGCATGCCATGAACGAAAAACAAGAAGGAATCATGCTGATCAATGTTGCCATTGCGATTTTCGCAGGCGCATTGAGTAGTGTTCTTATTTTGATATTCACCCACGGTTTTTCGATGAGTGATGCGGTGCGTGACCCTGGCCGAGTCCTTAGCGGGGAGCACGCGACCCTATTGGAGCTTGATCAGGATCAACCAGGTCCGCTCAGTGGCAACAGCACATTGTTGCCAGGCGATGGTGTCAGTATAGAACTTGTGCAATTGCAAGACTCAGTCATTGCAGCGATAGAAGAACGGGAACAATTGAAGGCAACCATCGACAGTTTGAATACACAGGTGGCCAAGCTTGAGGCGAACATGGTCAACCTGGAGTCCCGTCTGATGAGCGATGGACAAATAGCGGCTACGGAGTCTGTGTCCGTTTCCGCTCCCGGTGATGGCGAAGCCGGCAGCCATGCACAGTTCATTGGGGAAACCCCAGCAGAGCGTCAGTATGAAAGTTTGCTGGCCTCCGGACTGGATGAGCAGAGCGCACGCGATTTGCAGTTTCGTGGAGATGAATATCAACTGGCGCGATTAGAGCTTTTCGACCTGGCATCACGCGAAGGCTGGGCGGATTCGGAACAGCTTGATCAACGTCTGGAGGCTCTGAACGAGGAGAGTCGACCGGATCTGCGCTCAGAGCTTGGCGATGGTGCGTACGACCGTTACCTGTATGAGTCGGGCAGGTTCAATCGAGTAGGAATCGCATCGGTAATCAGTGGTTCTGCTGCCGATCAGGCAGGAGTGCAGTTGGGCGATGTGGTCTCCAGCTATGCCGATGAACTTATCTTCAGCGTGCAGGATTTGCAGAACAGTACTCGTTCAGGCACACGTGGTGAATACGTGCAATTGCTGGTTGAGCGCAATGGCGAGGTGCAACGAACAGATATTCCGCGCGGCCCTCTGGGAGTCACTTTGCAAGGTATTCGGGAAAAACCCTGACTCACTCAACCCGCTGGCTGCAAATTCATCTGCAATGTCCCGGGTTGATTGTCAGAAGTTGACCAGGCAAGTGTCTGCCTGGCACTCTTGATACTTAATTATTCACGATCCCTAAGTTACGATGGCCTGCAAAGTCATCGTCGCTTCCATGGATTGGCCGGGCTTCAATACCTCAACGCCTGCATCAACTCCCTGCGAGGCCAGGTTGAAGGCATCGTTTGCGTTGGTCACTGGCTCTACTGCAAAGTGCGGCATGTCCGGGTTGTACAGAATCAGAAAGCGACAAATCTCGCTGGCTGTCATATGTAGCTGAATCCCACCGTCCTTCCAGTCAATCACACAGGGTCCGTTTAGCTCTGACAGGCAGCAATCGATACGCTGATTCTTGTCCAGCGATTTTGCCTGTCGAAAGTCCAGAGCGTTTGGCAGTTCGACAGGGGCTCCATCCGGCAGGCAATCACCGGCCTCGTCCGGGAAAATGCCCTGAACAGGCAGTGTGAGTGTCGGTTCGGAACCATTGACTTCACGTACGAAATAGGGGTGCCAGCCAAAGCCTGCAGGCATGTCTGTCTCTGCACGGTTGGTCAGGATCAAAGTGCTGGAAAGGCGATCACCGTCGATACTTTGCTTGATGGTGGCATCGATGGCCCAGGGCCAGTTCAATTCCGGATGGTCGCTGGAGTGTAGTGTGCATGTCAATGAGTGGGAGTCGCTGGAAGCGATTTTCCATGGCAGTTTACGTAGCGCGCCATGAATGGCATGTTTATCAGCGTCAGCGAGTTGTACAGATTGCCCTTGAAATTCGAACCGTCCATCGCGAATGCGATTGCTGTACGGCAGCATATGGAAATTGGCAGCTGGCAGAGGCGCTGCGACGTTCTGGCCGGCACGCGACAGGCTTGTCGTCGCGTTCGAGGGGGACGCTTCACGGCAATCGGGGACTACGGCATGCCAGGTACCCTGCCGCTGAACTTCAGCAGCCATCCATTGCACACCAATCTGGGGGTCACACCACAGACGCCAATGGTCCGATTCAATAAGTATCATGTAGAAGCAGGTATCCGGTAACGACGACAAAGGCCGTCAAGTTGATTAGTCTGTGTGTCAGAGTTCGTTCAATAATGAACTGCACCCTTAGTACGCGTAATATACAGGGGTGCCAGAAGGCTGTGAAAGAGCAACTGGCGAGCTCACAGGTTTTATTTCGGGAGTTTCACAGCAGACCAATCCAGCTTGTCATGTTTGCATACCTTGTGACGAGCGCATGCGATACCTACACTTAGCGGATTCTGTGTCCGCACTCATCAAACCAACAGGTAATTATTGTGATAGATCGTTTGGCCATACTGCTTGCAGTGACAGCTTTGTCCTTACCCGGCGCTTTCGTCAGTTCGGCATGGGCGCAATCCGGAACCGGCCTCAAACTTGGCCCATCTGAAGAGCCTGCAGGCAAGCTGGACCTGGGTGCCACGCCTCAAAGCGAGAGGGAGCAAGCTCCGGCGGCGCGTCAGGATTCCAGCACATCCGGCGCAAGAAGCCAGGCCTCGGAAGGCCAGCAAACCAAAGTAGGCGCCTGGAATGTCGCTTGTGATGGCGAAGGAAAGAACTGTGCCATGGCTCAGATCGGTAATGACAGCAAGGGAACACCCGTGCTGGAAATGGTCATTCGAAAATTGGCAGAACCGCTGGAAGTTGGCGAGCGCACCGCTATCGCGGTACTCGATGTAATAACACCGCTAGGTGTCGTTTTGCCAGAAGGACTGGCAGTGACCATCGATAACGGGCAGCAGGAAACGGCACCATTTCAAGTCTGTACAGAGCAGGGGTGCCTGGTTCGGGAGCCGATTGACAGTGACTTGGTCGACCGGTTCAAGGGCGGCAATGGTGCTGTAATTTCAGTCATCGCCGCGAGCCAGGGTGAAGTCAGCGCCAGCATTTCACTCAGCGGGTTCACTAAAGCGTACGCCTCGCTCAAGTAGTCTGCAAAATGCTAGTGGGCAATCGTCAGTGTCAGGGCGATTCGCCAAATGATCACCGGCTCAGCCTCTGCTGATCCGGTGATCATTGCCAGTCCATTACATACGTAATAACGGGAATTCGTTGCCAGCAAATAACGGTGTACTCAGAGGCGTGCTGCTTACTCGCTGATTACTATCAAAGTCATATAGATTCTTGTCGAGCATATGCGAAGGCGTAACATTTCCCAGTGACGTCAGCATCGAGGCGATTCTGCTGGGGTCCTCCGCCTCCCAGGTAGTCAGCAACTGCTTCATCGCTTGCCGTTGCAGGTTCGGTTGTGATCCGCAGAGATTACAGGGAATGATGGGGTAACCTTTTATGTCACTGAATGCTTGCAGGTCAGTTTCACGGCAGTAGGCCAGAGGTCTGATGACGACATTGTTACCATTGTCTGCATGGAGCTTGGGAGGCATCGTCTTGATGGATCCACCATGAAACATATTGAGCAAAAGCGTTTCGAGCAGATCATCGGCATGGTGGCCAAGCGCAATCTTGGTGGCCCCCAGTTCATCCGCTACCCGATAGAGAATTCCTCGGCGTAACCGTGAGCACAGTCCGCAGGTTGTCTTGCCTTCGGGCACCTTGTCCATTACAACGCTGTAGGTGTCCTCTTCAACAATCCGGTACTCCACGCCCAGTGCATCCAGATAGTCTGGCAAGACATGCTGAGGGAATCCGGGTTGTTTCTGGTCAAGATTGACCGCAACCAGTGAGAAATCGATAGGCGCCACACGTTGCAGATGCAGCAACAAGTCGAGCATCGCGTAACTGTCTTTACCTCCCGAGAGGCACACCATGATGCGATCATTGGCCTCGATAAGGTTGAAATCCGTCACGGCACGACCGCATTGGCGTTGCAGTCTTTTGGTCAAGGGGGGCAATTTGGACAAGGAGCAGGTCGCAATCGGCTGATGAGTTGGGGCCTATTGTAGTGCAGTTGGGCATTTCACCAAACCCTGTGTTTGACAGGAAGGCTGTAAACGGAGGAAACTTGTTATTCTTGACGAACCAGTCAGAGTCCGTTGATGTATCGATGTAACGGTAGAGCACTCGTTGAATGAAGATTCTCATAGTCGATGACCACACACTTTTTCGCAGCGGTATGGTTCACCTGCTTCAAAGCTTGTCTCCGACGCCGGAAGTCATAGAATCCGAAGACCTTTGTAGTGCCCAACATATACTGTCTACAGATCCCGGGATTGATCTGGTTTTACTGGATCTGAAACTGAATGATGCGGTGGGTGTTGATTCTGTGCTGACCTTGCGAAAACAGGCCTCTCAGACCACCATTGTGGTGCTTTCCGGAGAACAGGATCCCACCGTAATTCATCGTTGCATCGACAGTGGCGCCATGGGGTTCATCACAAAATCGGCCACTCATGATGAACTGCTGAGCGCCATTCGTCTGATTGTGGCCGGTGGCGTCTATCTGCCCAAAGACATCATGACGAGTGAAATGGCCTCGCGCCCACCCGGCGAACGTAGTGATGTTGCGCTATTGGCTTCACTTTCCGACCGGCAGCGCGAGGTTTTAGCCTACCTGCTACAGGGCAAGCCAAACAAGACAATATCCAATAAACTGGATATTTCGCAGAATACGGTCAAAGCGCATCTATCTGCCATTTTTCGTACCCTGGGGGCTAGAAATCGGACAGAAGCTGTCTATTTTGCCGCTCGAGCCGGTGTTCCACTGGAGTAAGTACCATCGTAAATTTGTTGTATACAGCTTTCTCTTTAGCCCCTGTTGTCAGGTGGAGCAGAATGGCTGCTTGCAACTCAAGTTGCTGAATCTTGTAACAATGGCAGAAGCTCGCCAAGCTCTGCATCCCAATGAGGCATGGCAACGCCGGTGAATTGTGTGTCGAAAAAAGGCAAGCTATCGCCCAGCAGATTGCCCACATAAATTCGCTGACGAGTCGGGCCACCAAAGGCCAGGTTTGAGATGTTTTTCATGACCTCACTGCGCGCGGTATCCAGGTGTTCACGACCCAATGCATCCTTTTGGTAGGCCTCTTCAGTCCATTGCAGGTGGGATTCATCGGAATCTTCGAACATTCGTTGCATCACACCATCCGGTGAGATTCGCAGAATACGGTTGCTGAGAATGCTGGTCACCCAGAGATAGCCTTCTTCATCGAGTGCCAGGCCGTCGGGGTACGAGCCCACACCGAAACGATAGACGCAATGGGCATCGCTCAGTTGAATGCTGTCAGTGTTCGATATCGTAAAGCGAGTCAATTTTCTGCTGAAAGTCTCATTGACCCAGACGTGACCTCGCACCTCGTCTATGACGCATTCGTTAGTGTAGCCCAGACCGTCTGCGACAATACGTGCATCATTCTGACCTGGTTCAGCCACGGCAATGAAGCCGGTACTGGCGCTTGCTCTATAGTCTGCAGAGCGTGGTGTTTTACGTGTGCTCACGGTCAGCCAAATGCGTCCCTGGCTATCCTGAACAACGAAGTTGGCAGGCGGCATGGGTTCGCCGTCCACGGTCATAACCACCGGCTCAACATGGCCATCGGCAGACAGTCGGTAAATACCGCCCTGTGTATCGCCCAGATGAGCCAGTAAAACGGTGCCACCATTTTCCAGTGCTATGCCGTTAGGGCGTAGTGGCTTTGAATACAGGCTTTGAACGTGATGTGTGCCCCCTGATGGTGCAATCAGACTGATGCCTCCATTATCCGTCCAGTTTGGAATCAGGATCAGACCGGAACTGTGAGTCAGAACGCATTCCGGGCGAGACAATTGTTGGCCTGTCCATCCTTTTACTTGGCCCAATGGGCAATTTTCTGGTATCAAGTTATTTGTTTCGCTGGCACTTTAAGTCTGAAGTAAGTTATTCCATAGTCAGTCGTCAAACCGATTAGTTTTAGACTTTAATGCCTATTGGTGGTGATCAACGCGGTGCTTAGCCCAATTTGATTTGCTTGCCACGAGTTTATCAGTCAAACAAACAACACGAAATAAGAGCCACAGGCTTCCACAGGAATCAACTCAATGAATAAACCGACTGAAGACGTTAACATGGCCGAGCTGGTGGAGATGGATCGAGCCCATATCTGGCATCACCTGACACAGCACAAGGCGCTGGAAACCAAAGACCCGATGGTCATTGTCAAAGGCAATGGCATGCGTATCCAGGATCAGCATGGCAAGGAATATCTTGATGCTGTTTCCGGAGCTGTATGGACCGTTAATGTTGGCTATGGAAGAGAGAGCATCGCCAACGCTGTGCGAGATCAGTTGGTTGAAATGTGCTATTTCGCTGGTTCCGCAGGGAATGTTCCCGGCATCAAATACGCCGAAAAACTCATTTCCAAGATGCCTGGCATGAGCCGCGTGTACTATTCCAATTCTGGTTCCGAAGCCAACGAGAAGGGTTACAAGATTGTTCGCCAGATTGCCGCGATGAAGCATGACGGCAAAAAGCACAAGATTCTCTATCGTGACCGCGATTATCACGGCACAACCATTACAGCATTATCTTCCTGTGGCCAGAATGAGCGTAAAGACCAGTATGGTCCGTTTACTCCGGGTTTCGTCGAAGTGCCGCATTGCTGTGAATACAGAAGCCAGTTTCCTGACTCGTCTGATTATGGTGTCAAGATTGCTCGCGAGATCGAAACGATCATTCAGCGAGAAGATCCGGATACGGTAGGTTCGATCGTGCTGGAGCCGGTAACCGCGGGCGGAGGAGTCATCACGCCACCTGAAGGCTACTGGGAGACGGTTCAGGAGATCTGCACCAAGTACGGCGTTTTGCTACATATTGACGAAGTCGTTTGCGGTTTAGGGCGAACCGGCAAGTGGTTTGGATACCAGCACTACGGTATCAAGCCGGATATCGTCACAATGGCCAAAGGTGTTGCGAGTGGTTATGCGGCAATCGCCTGTACGGTCACAACTGAAGACGTTTTCAATCAGTTCAAGGACAGTGATGACACGATGAGTTATTTTCGTGACATCAGTACTTTCGGTGGTTGTGCTGCGGGCCCTGCTGCTGCACTTGAAACCATGCGCATCATTGAAGATGAAAACTTGCTGGAGAATACGACGCGTATGGGCGAGTATCTGATGGAGAAAATGCGTGGTTTGCAGAACAAGTACAAGGTAATCGGTGATGTAAGAGGCAAGGGGCTTTTCTGCGGAATGGAACTGGTCAAGGATCGCCAGACGAAAGAACCGGCAGATGAGCAGTTGCTGATGGCCATCAGCGGCGATTGCATGGAGCAGGGCGTCGTCATAGGACGAACCAACCGTAGTCTTACTGGCTTCAACAATACAATCTGCCTAAGCCCTGCGCTGATTTGCAATGAGAGTGATATCGATGAAGTCATCACAGCCATCGACAATGCTCTGGGCCGACATGCGGTCAACTAAATAGTTTGTGTGACTGTCGGGAGTAGAAAATCCCGAAAGTTTTCAGTCTTCTGAATACAACAAAGGCGCCCATGAGGCGCCTTTGTTGTTTCTGAGTCTGCTGCCTTCTCGAAACTATATAGAGAAGGCAGTCAGTAACCAGTAGCTAAATACTACTTGACCAGGCTTTCCAGAGTTTCCAGCATGGGGGCAACGACAGGAGTAAGAACCGCGCCAACACCTTCTTTGTTGAGCTTGGTTTCAGCCAAAGGCTTGAGTCGAGCAATACCGTTGGTGAGGACCTTGTTCAAGGTGCTTTTCGCAGCTTCTGGTACATCGTTGTAAGAGGCCGCTACTTCTGACAAAGATGCACTGGCGCGTTCCAGACGAGGAAGTGCCATTTGGGCAGAAGCTTCGTCATCAACTCCGTCCAGAACGGTAGTCGTTGTACCAAATACGCCGCCCAATTTTCGGCTGATTCCCGCCAGGCTGAATGAGCCTCTTTCAGCTGTGGTCATTATGGCAGGAGCAGCTTCAGTTTCGGCAGTTGCCGCGTCAGTCGCTTCTTCAGTAGTTTCTGCAACAGCGTCAGTGGCTTCTTCAGTAGTTTCAGTTACTGCATCAGTCGCTTCGTCTGCAGTTTCAACAACAGCGTCAGTCGCTTCTTCAGCAGTATCAGTTACTGCATCAGTAGCTTCTTCAGTAGTTTCTGCAACAGCGTCGGTAGCTTCTTCAGCAGTATCAGTTACTGCATCAGTGGCTTCTTCAGTAGTTTCGGCAACAGCGTCAGTCGCTTCTTCAGTAGTACCGGTTACTGCGTCGACCGCATCAGATGCCATTTCTTTTACTGCTTCAGTTGCATCAGCAGCTGTCTCAGCGACAGCATCAGTTGCACTGCCGACAGCGTCAGATACAGTTCCAGCAACGCCTGCAGCAATTCCAGTTATCGTGGAAGTTGCATCAGTTGCATCAGTTGCATCTTCAGTCGCTTCGTCTGCAGTTTCAGCAACAGCATCAGTGGCTTCTTCAGTTGTTTCTGCAACAGCGTCGGTAGCTTCGTCTGCAGTTTCAGCAGCAGCGTCAGTCGCTTCTTCAGCAGTATCAGTTACTGCATCAGTGGCTTCTTCAGTAGTTTCAGCAGCAGCGTCAGTGGCTTCTTCAGTAGTCTCGGCAACAGCGTCAGTCGCTTCTTCAGCAGTATCAGTTACTGCATCAGTGGCTTCTTCAGTAGTTTCAGCAGCAGCGTCAGTCGCTTCGTCTGCAGTATCAGTTACAGCGTCAGTGGCTTCTTCAGTTGTTTCTGCAACAGCGTCGGTAGCTTCGTCTGCAGTTTCAGCAGCAGCGTCAGTCGCTTCTTCAGCAGTATCAGTTACTGCATCAGTGGCTTCTTCAGTAGTTTCTGCAACAGCGTCAGTGGCTTCTTCAGTAGTCTCGGCAACAGCGTCAGTCGCTTCGTCTGCAGTATCGGCAACAACGTCAGTGGCTTCTTCAGTAGTCTCGGCAACAGCGTCAGTCGCTTCGTCTGCAGTATCGGCAACAACGTCAGTGGCTTCTTCAGTAGTCTCGGCAACAGCGTCAGTCGATTCGTCTGCAGTATCGGCAACAACGTCAGTGGCTTCTTCAGTTGTTTCTGCAACAGCGTCGGTAGCTTCGTCTGCAGTATCAGTTACTGCGTCAGTAGCTTCTTCAGTAGTTTCTGCAACAGCGTCAGTCGCTTCGTCTGCAGTATCGGCAACAGCATCAGTGGCTTCTTCAGTTGTTTCTGCAACAGCGTCGGTAGCTTCGTCTGCAGTTTCAGCAGCAGCGTCAGTCGCTTCGTCTGCAGTATCAGTTACTGCATCAGTGGCTTCTTCAGTAGTCTCGGCAACAGCGTCAGTCGCTTCGTCTGCAGTGTCGGCAACAACGTCAGTGGCTTCTTCAGTAGTTTCAGCAGCAGCGTCAGTCGCTTCGTCTGCAGTATCAGTTACAGCGTCAGTGGCTTCTTCAGTTGTTTCTGCAACAGCGTCAGTGGCTTCTTCAGTTGTTTCTGCAACAGCGTCGGTAGCTTCTTCAGCAGTGTCAGTTACAGCGTCAGTGGCTTCTTCAGTTGTTTCTGCAACAGCGTCGGTAGCTTCTTCAGCAGTGTCAGTTACAGCGTCAGTAGCGTCTTCAGTAGTTTCTGCAACAGCGTCGGTAGCTTCTTCAGCAGTATCAGTTACGGCATCAGTGGCTTCTTCAGTAGTCTCGGCAACAGCGTCAGTAGCCTCTTCAGTAGTTTCAACAACCGCGTCGGTCGCTTCTTCAGCAGAGCCAGTCACTGCATCCGTGGCGTCAGCAGCAGCACCAGTAACCGCTTCAACTGCATCGGAAGCTGTTTCAGTTACTGCGCTGGTTGCATCAGTAGCCATCAGTGCTACAGCATCAGTCGCTTCCCCAGCTTTTTCAGTAACTGTCTCAGTTACTTCTCCAGCTGTTTCGGTAACCGCGTCAACCGCATCACCGATAACGGCGCCAGCTTTCTCGGCTGTTTCGACAACCGCATCCTTCGCATCGGAAGCCGTTTCGACTACAGCGTCAGTTGCATTATCCGCAACTTCGACAGCAGATGCTGTTAAAGAGTCACTGTCGCTTGCGACTGTGTCAGCATCTGATTCAGTCTTTTCGACCGCCTCGGTTGCCGTAGCAGGTGCCTCTGCGGTGACTGCTTCATCGGCTTCTTTGCCGCCGAACAGATTGATTACGATCCAGCCTATAACTAACAAAGCTGCTATCGGGAGTACTTTTTTCCACATCGGGGACTGATCTCCATTATTTCCAGAATTGCCACCTGAGCCACCGAAATTGCCGACAGCTTGCGTGGTGTTTGATGCAGCAACGGTCGAACTAGTTGCTGAAGTTTTTACTTCGGTTGACGGATTCGACCCTTTTTCAGGGGGCGAATCCGAATTGTTCGAGTTGGCCATGGGGTGTTGCTCGGTTTTATCTGCTCATCTCTTGAATAAACATTCCGCTATTACATATTGTGCCTGTTTCAACCCGTTCCCATCAGACATATGAAATAACGTTACTGCGATCTATCTAACCATCGTCAAGCTCTGCGCGGTGTGTAGAACGCCGAAATTTACAATGTGCGACAGTTGCCTCGACTGTGTGGGGGAGGGACTTACGGGTTCCTGCCAAATCAGCATCCGATCAACAAAGTTACAAAGAGGCTCAGTAACATCAGCTTCAAATCTGACAGAGAATCATTGTCGGCGAAGCATTCTAGCGAATAGCGGGGGCGCTGTGTCGAACAAGTGGCATGGCAAGACCCATTGTACAAGCCTGTTTTTAATTGGATTCAAGTTGTTTCATACTTCAATAATCCAGGAATGTTTTTCGGGATATATGTCTGTTTCCGGGAAAAATGCCGCAGCATGAAAGTAAGACCTTGTTACCATTCAGCCAGAGTCAATACAACGTATGTTACTCGATGTTTCATGACAAAATATTGACGCAGCAGAGATGACTTAGTACTCTGCTTTGCAATGGACAACAATTCTCGGGCGGAATGCACTTGGACGACCTTATCTATAGTTTTCTACTGCAATCGGACTTCCCGAGAGCCGCGATCATTTTCGATCTGGACTTGCTTGGAGCCGCGGCGAAAGTGGGGACAGATATGCGGAGGCCCTCGTTTGTCATTGTTGACCCCGATACTGCCGAACTGCTCGCCATAATCGACGTTGTTGATGCCATCGATGGTGATGCCCTGCGAGAGATGTCCACAGAGACTGGCGCTTACGCTTCACGGTTGGGAGGCAAGGCGATTCAGGGCTTTGTCATTCGAGTTGATGTTCGTGGAAGTACGGAAGATGAGCAGATCCAGTTCTATCGCGTATGGCCGAATAGCACGCTGCATCAGCTATCCAGCAAGTCATTCCCGGATCTCGGTTCGTTGCGCGTGGCGCGAAAGCTTGTCATTGACAACATGCCCAAGCCTGTTATCAGAGCTGAGCCGATAATCATGGAAGAAGAATCCGATGACGATCAATCTGAGCCGCGCCCGGGGTGGGGCATGTACCTGCCTGCCTTTGTTTTGCTGGTTTTGATTATTGCAGATGGCCTTTCTAATGCAATTCGAGGCATATCGTTGCTGACGCTTTCGCAAAGTGTCCTGGCTTTCGGAGTCGCTTTTCTGCTTACCTTGCCAGCAGCCATTCGTTTTCTACGACGCTAGTTTAGGGCGTAGTTCACCTGCAAACCATGCTCTAGTGCATACTGGTGTCTGGTATCCACATATGTTTATACGTGTATGGAAGTATTACTCGCCGGCCTCAGGGCTGCAGGTGAACCCACGCGCTTGCGGTTGCTGGCCTTGTGTGCGCATGGTGAACTCAGCGTAACCGAGCTGACTCAGATTTTAAGTCAGAGCCAACCTCGTGTATCGCGTCATCTGAAACTCCTGGTCGAAGCCGGGTTGCTAACCCGATTCAGGGAAGGCTCTCTGGTGTTCTATCGAATTTCAGAAAGCGGTGATTCTGCGCACTTGGCTCGTACGTTGGTGGAGTTGTTGCCCGACGATGATACCGAGTTGACTCGCGATCTCGGTCGGCTTGATCAAATCAGGCACAAACGGGCGGAAATCGCAGAAAACTACTTCCAGGAAAATGCCGGCCAGTGGAACAAGATCCGCGCCTTGCATGTGCCAGAAGCCGATGTGGAGCAGAGACTGCTACAGCTGGTGGGTACAGGCAGCATTGGCAGCTTTCTGGACATCGGTACCGGCACCGGGCGTGTGTTGGAGCTATTTGCCGCACAGGTTGAGCGAGGCATTGGACTTGATCTGAGTAGCGAGATGCTTGCGATAGCACGTACGCAGCTTGAACGAGACGAGTTCAGGCACCTTCAGGTACGCAAGGGTGATATGTACAACATGCCTATTGATAATGAGTCAATCGACGTGGCTACCTTGCACCTGGTCTTGCACTACAGTCTGGAGCCGGCACTCGTCATTACAGAAGCCGCCCGCACTCTGACTACTGGCGGACGACTGTTCATTGTCGATTTTGACGCCCATCAGGAAGAGCGCCTCAGGGCTGAGCACAAGCATCAGCGACTGGGTTTCACTGATCGGGAAATCAATCAATGCATGGTGCAGGCGGGACTGGTTCCAGGTCCTGTGGAGTCGTTGATGGGAGACCCTCTTACCGTCAAGTTCTGGCAAGGCGTTCGTGCTTGATGGCGTGATTCACCGCAGAGGGGCTGAATGTAATCAGGTATCGCGGCCTACCTACCTGGCAAGAGAGGAGGAGGCTGAAGGGGCTTTGAGTGTCCGGGAGACTAACAGTGCTACCAGAGCACCGGCAATCGCTCCTATCAAGTGACCTTCCCAGGAGACGCCGTGCTGGAAGGGTACGACACCCTTCATCAGCGTGGAGGCGTACAGGAACCCGACACCGACCGAGATAAGTACTGATTTCAATCGTTTTTCAAAAATACCTGCAAATACGTGAAAGGTAATCAGGCCGAAGACTACGCCACTTGCACCGATATGCAACGCGGTTCTTCCGAACAACCATAGGCCTGTACCGCACAGCAGCGCGATCAATATGACAATCACACCGCTATTGGCTCGTGAGCCAGCCAATAGCAGCATGGTGACTGTCAGCGGGATTGAATTACCCAGCAGGTGTGCGAAGTCGCCGTGCAGAAAAGGCATGGCAACGATGCCGGTCAACCCATGCAGAGTCCTTGGAACCAGCCCGAGTTTTTCAAGAGGCAGAAAAATATCGAGGAGAAAAACGAGCCAGATGACGGCTACAAAGATGCCGACACCTGCTAAGTCCCGTTTGATGGAATGAACGTTTCGTGAATCAACAAGACTACTCATAGGTGTCAGGCCAGCATACGACGCAGGCGATCGGCTACGTCTGTCTGTACCTTGGCGGTAGGCAGCGCTGAGGTAGTGGTGCTGGTCTCACTCCGGAGTGCGGAAAACTGCTCAGCATTGATACCCAGGCGAGAGGCGTCCGCTTCAGTCAGGTTAAGAATTTTTATCATTTCCCGAATTTCTCGTGATTCAGCCTGTTGGGCGTCAGCCGAAACAGTTGATTGTGCTGTTTGCTCGGGTGTCTTCTCAGAACCAGCCTCGGTCGGGACTGTTTTGTCGCCTCCAGAGTTGTTGTCTGCCGATGTCTGATCAGGTGTTTTTGTTTGTGATGAAGTGTCTCGATTGAGTTGCCCTTGCAGACCAGAGGTCTGGGAAAGCTGCGCTTCGTCGGCTAGTTTTCTTTCCGATTGTGCCTTGACAGCCTTGATGATCAGGGCGGCGGCAAGCGCCAGTACGATTAATGTAATGAACCACATGACAGTCTCTCTCCATTTTGAACGTGTGGGTAATCAACCTGTATAACCATAGGCTAATCACCGGGTAAGTGGTCACGGCTGATAGAATTCCGTGATAGAACGGTACGAATACTTGCGGCGGTGGATTTGTTGTGTGATCTACAGCTTAGATGATCCGTTGAACAGATTGATATCGTCCATATTCTTTTAATTTCCTTTTTCCTACTCCAGAGCCCTGATACCTGATGGTCCGACCCGACAAATCAATTGTCAAACGTTTCGACAGTCTGAAAACCCATCTTGAGCGTGAAAACCCGGTGCTGATTGATGCCATCGCTGGTTTTCGCAAGCTCGATACAATCGGCTACAAGACTGGTCTGATCGATTCTGACGACTCTTACGCCATGCAAATATCCTGGTGGCCGCTAGTTTCCGTTCTGGGAGTGTTCTCGGCCGGAAAATCCTCATTCATCAATAGTTATCTTGGTGAAAAACTACAAAAAACAGGGAACCAGGCGGTAGACGACAAGTTTACCGTGATGTGCTACGGCGAAGAAAATGCCGGACGCGTGTTGCCAGGGCTTGCTCTGGACGCTGATATGCGCTTTCCTTTTTACAAAATAAGTGATGAAATTGAAAAGGTTACAGAGGGTGAGGGTCGAAGAATCGACGCTTATCTGCAATTGAAAGTAACCAATTCGGAAGTATTGCGAGGCAAGATACTGATCGATTCTCCGGGGTTTGATGCCGATGCGCAGCGAACATCCACACTGAAGCTGACCAACCACATCATGGATATATCAGATCTGGTGCTGGTCTTCTTTGATGCGCGTCATCCAGAGCCTGGTGCAATGCAGGACACACTGACTCATCTGGTTGAAAACACTATCTTGCGCAATGACAGTAGCAAATTCCTTTTTATTCTCAACCAGATAGACACGGCCGCCAGAGAAGACAATACCGAAGAAATTGTCGGTGCCTGGCAACGTGCCTTGTCGCAAAAAGGCCTGACTGCTGGTCGCTTTTACACCATCTACAACAAGGACGTGTCACTGCCCATCGATAACGAATCACTGCGTAAGCGATTCGAAGACAAGCGCGATTCGGACATGGCTGAAATCGAAGAGCGAATACACCAGGTTGAGGTGGAGCGGGCTTACCGGATTGTCGGAGCCATGGAAAAGCAGGCTCACAATATTCGTGAACAGGCAATTCCGGCAATTACTCGCTTGAAGCGCACCTGGTCACGCCGC
This sequence comes from Granulosicoccus antarcticus IMCC3135, assembly GCF_002215215.1. Classification (NCBI taxonomy): domain Bacteria; kingdom Pseudomonadati; phylum Pseudomonadota; class Gammaproteobacteria; order Chromatiales; family Granulosicoccaceae; genus Granulosicoccus; species Granulosicoccus antarcticus. Next base: position 2,648,715 of record NZ_CP018632.1, read on the forward strand.
GTATTGCGACTGGATGCTCTGGCGTTTGCTCTGGCTGCCGTAGCGATCATAGGCGGCGCGTTAATGACCGGTGCTATGGGCTCGCTGATGGGGTTTGTTCTGAGCCTGTTCGCCGATCCTGTATCGATGCTGACCACGTTGCTGGGGCTGTTGCTGGTAGTGCTGGTGGTGCACTTTTTCATCCGAAAACTTGTAGCGGAATTCATGGCGGCTCGCCTGAAGAATACTGATGATGAGCCTTATGCCAAGGCATTCAGGTTCAATACCCGCTATTTCAGATCAGTATTCAGCAAGGATCCTGTTGGCTGGGGTAGTCGTTCGCAGAAGACGATTGATGAAGTGGTTGAACATGCGTCAGAATTCGTCGAATCCTTGAACGACCAATTCACAAACCCTTCAGGCAAGGCCAAAGAGCTGGCCAAAGAATAAGCCTTCTTGCTGGTCAATGATGGAAGAGCAGAACCAAGGCTCTAACACTTAAGAATAAAAAACCCGGCTCAAGGCCGGGTTTTTTATTGGCAGATACTGACTTTTGACTGATTAGTCGTTGAGCTTCTCAGTCGTAGGTTTGACATTGCTTTCTATGGCTTCATCCGAACTCTGTGACGTATTGTCATTGACCGCCGCCTTCGTGGCTGCCTCAGAGTTACCAACCTCTACTGCCTTGCTGCCAAGGCTTGCAGGAATGACATCAGGCACCCTCTTGGACGCTAGCGACAAGCCACCACCTGAGCCAGACTCATCCTTGTTGGCCAGGGATCGTACAGAGCTTTTCAGCTGGCTGGGTTGGCGCTGTGACACTTTGCTTTCTTCGGTTACAACGTGTGTCGTTGCTTCTGAAGCGCTCGTCTCAACAGGGCTGATATCGGCCGGCTCTGGTTGATGCTTTTCAGGCTTTGTACTTTCTTCCGCAGTAGTCGTTGTGTCGTTGGAGTCAGCTGTTTCTGCAGGGGTAGGGCTTTTTGCAGCTGCCGCTTTCTTGCTGTTGACTCGTTCACGACGTCGTCCGCCACCGCGGCGTTTCGGTTTGCCAGTGTCGTCGCTGTCGTCCGAAGGGTCTTCTGAATCAAGCTCGGAAATCGCTGCAGGCTCAGCTTCTGTAGCCTCTGCAGGTTCAACCGCAGCAGGCTCTTCTGCAGATTCGATCACAGCAGGCTTGGCTTCAGCAGTTTCAACTGGAGCTGGTACTTCTGCAGGTTCGACCGCAGCAGCCTGAGCTTCAGCGGATTCAACTGGAGCAGGCTCTTCTGCAGGTTCAACCGCAGCAGCTTGAGCTTCAGCGGATTCAACTGGAGCAGGCTCTTCTACAGGTTCGAGCGCAGCCGGTTTAGCTTCAGCGGATTCAGTTGCAGCAGGCTCTTCTACAGGTTCGACCGTAGCAGGTTGAGCTTCAGCGGATTCAACGGGAGCAGGCTCTTCCGCAGATACGACCGCAGCAGGTTGAGCTTCAACGGATTCAACGAGAGCAGGTTCTTCCGCAGATTCAATCGCAGCAGGTTCAGCTGGAGCAGTCTCAACTACTTCAGCTGCGCTAGCGTCCTCTGCCGTGTCATTGGCAGCTGCTTTTGAAGAACGTCTGCGACCTTTCTGTCGAGAGCTCTTTTGCCTATCGGTTGGCGAAGCCTCGGAAGTGTCAGATGTTTCCGATGTTTCCGATGTTTCCGATGTGCTTTCCGCAGACGTATCGTTAGCAGGCTCTTCGGATGAGGCAATCACCTCATTTGGAGCATCGACAACAGCGGTTGCTGTCGTAATGGCAGCTTTTTCGCCGACTGATTCAGCTTTTTCTGTGGATTCCGACATCGCAGCAGAAGCATCATCAATTGAGACAGCTTCGGCGTTATTGCCCTTTGCGTCAGCGTTGTCAGCTTGTTGATGCTCGCCAGTGGCGTTAGCAGATGGTTCTACTGTTGCATCGGCATCGTTTGCCGCTGATTCTTTGATTTCACCATTTTCATCACGCTCGTTGGTCTTTCCTCGTCCTCGACCACCACGACGTCGTCCACCACGTCGTCCGCGTGTGCGACCGCCTTCTTCCGAATTAGCAGGCTGTTCGTTGGCCGGCCCATCTGCCGTCGTTGTTGGTGCTGATTCCGCATCGATAACAACGGTGTCGGAATTTTCAGGTGTTGTCTGTTCGACTTTTCGTTTGGAGCGTCGTCCGTTGGCTGATCGCTTGTTGTTTTCTGGTTTGCCAGCGTTCGCATCAGTGGCTTCGCCTTCACCGTCAACAGCGATAGGCAGTTCCTCAGCATTGGCGCTGTTCTCTTGCTTGCGGCCACGACCACGTCCACGAGGATTCTTGCGCTCTCCTTCTGGGGCTTCTGCGTTCTTGGCACGTCGCTGGTTGTTGCGTCCGCCACGAGGAGACTCGTTGCTTGTTTCGCCGTTTTCGCCGTTTTCGCCGTTTTCGCCGTCAGCTTGCTTGGAACGTCCACGTCCATTGCGGTTGCCGGAACGTGATCCGCGTTTCTGGCCTCGCGATTCGTCATCCGAATTACCGTTACGGCGAGCATTCGTATTGGCCGATTTCGAGCCTGAAGCGTTCTGTTCAGTGGTGCTATCAGCTGACGACTCATTGCTTGATGAGCTGGCTCCAAACAGGGAAGTGACAGCACCTAGTATCCGTCTGAAGCCGCCTGGTCCCTGGACGGGGCCAGGGACGACAGCTTGTTGTTGGAGTCGGGCAGGGGTGGGGGCTGGGGCCAGAGGGCTGACCGCGCTAACTGCTGCGGTTTCCGGCTTTTTCTCTTCTCGCGCTTCTTGCTGTGCGGAGTAAGTTTCGGTGTTGTCAGATGCCAGTTCGTAGCTCTTCTTTGTCACCATGTCGTGGTCCGCTTCAGACATGCGGATACGTTCGATGGTGTAGTTCGGAGTTTCAAGAGTCGGGTTGGCAACAATCAGCAGGACGACATTGTTACGAGCCTCGATCTCGGTAATGCTCTGACGTTTCTCATTGAGCAAATAGGTCGCGACCTCTACAGGAACATCCGCCATGACGCGTCCCGTATTGTCCTTCATCGCATCTTCTTCCACCAGTCGCAGAATGGACAGAGCGGTTGATTCGATACCACGAATGGTGCCGTGGCCCTGGCAACGAGGGCAGACGTTTTCGGAGGATTCTCCCAGTGACGGGCGTAAACGCTGTCTGGACATTTCCAACAGCCCGAACTTCGAAATTCGGCCTATTTGCACACGGGCACGGTCTTGCTTGAGAGCATCGCGTAGGCGGTTTTCCACGGCGCGCTGGTGCTTGGAGTCCATCATGTCGATGAAATCGATGACAACCAGGCCGCCCAGGTCGCGCAGTCGCAATTGACGGGCGACTTCATCGGCAGCTTCCAGGTTGGTGTTGGTCGCTGTCTCTTCTATATCTGATCCCTTGGTGGCTCGTGCCGAGTTGATGTCGATGGACACCAGAGCTTCGGTGTGATCGATGACAAGAGCACCGCCGGAGGGCAGGCGAACTTCACGACGAAATGCCGATTCGATCTGGGATTCAACCTGGTAGCGATTGAACAACGGGACATCGTCCTGGTACATCTTGAGCTTGCGTTCGTTCTGCGGCATGTACAACCGAATGAACTCTGCTGCCTGCTCATAAGTGGTCGCTTCGTCAGCGATGATTTCACCGATGTCGCCGCGAAAATAGTCACGCAGACCGCGCACGATGATGTTGCTTTCCTGATAGATCAGAAAGGGGGCTTTGTTCTCACCAGCAGCTTCTTGAATGGCTTTCCAGATGGCTGCCTGATAATCAAGATCCCATTGCAGTTCTTCAGTGGTTCGTCCGATACCGGCAGTACGCACGATAGTACCCATGCCGGCCGGGACTTCCACATCGGACATGGCAGCCTTCAGCTCGGAGCGGTCGTCTCCTTCGATACGACGTGAAACACCGCCAGCACGGGGGTTGTTAGGCATCAAAACGAGAAATCGGCCAGCCAGGCTGATGAAGGTCGTCAGGGCAGCGCCTTTATTGCTGCGCTCTTCCTTCTCGATCTGAACAACGATCTCTTGGCCTTCCTTGATGCAATCACGAATGCTGGGGCGTCCGCCTTCAGTCTTCTTGTTGCTACCGTTCAGGAACTCTTTGGCAATTTCCTTGAAAGGCAGGAAGCCGTGACGATCAGCACCATAGTCTACAAAGACCGCTTCGAGGCTGGGCTCGACGCGAGTGATTTTGGCTTTATAGATATTTGATTTGCGTTGTTCGCGGGATTTGTGCTCAATATCGAGATCGACTAGTCGTTGACCATCGACGATGGCAACACGCAACTCCTCTGAGTGAGTTGCGTTGATCAACATTCTTTTCATTATTGGTTTGGTCCATAGCGGACCCTGCCTTGACGGGAATTTCCGGGGAATGCGCGCACGCCTCGACCACGCTGGTTAGAAACCAGATTAGGAGGGTCAGGCAAGACTTGATATATGCGCTCAGCATTTCATTGGCCGAGAAGGCGGAATCCGTAATTGTTATTTAGTAGTTGAAACACACCGGTTGGTGCGATTCGCAATTCTGCGATCATGGCTGGCATCCGGCCCCGATGATCGAGCGAGTAAGACTGTCTTGTTTACTCTGGCCAGTGAGGCATCCACGTTGAGGTAGAGACCGTTGTTCAGTCCCGGCCAGCGCTGGCGGCAAAAGCCCGTCAAGTTGGCAACCACCCGTGGTATGAACGATACTGTCAGAATCGTCGATTAAATGGAGTCCATTCATACACCGACTCTTTAATATAGCAGTGCCTGAAGAGTTCGGCAATCGTCAGGCCAAAATTTGACAGTTCCAGCTAACATATTTCGCTGTCTGGAACTCACTTGCTTTGTCACTAACGTCAGCAATAATCATGCAAATATCACATTCGATTGTGAAACTCTGTCACAATTCAGGTCAAGATCAATGACAGAAGATAAGCAAACGGACGCATCTGCGCAATTTCCATTGTCAAAATCCAGGCATGAAAGTGTCACGGAGGATGAAGACGGACAGCGTATCGATAACTTTCTCATCAAGCGTTGCGGCGGTGTGCCGCGCAGTCATTTGTATCAGTTGATACGAAAGGGCGATGTCAGGGTTGATGGCAAGCGTATCAAGCAGACGCGCAAGCTGGTCGCCGGGGAGAAGGTACGAATTCCACCTATCAGGCTGCAAGTCAGCGAGGTGGTCAAGGTTCCTGACAAGCTGGCCCGCGCTGCAGGTCGCGCTGTCATATTTGATCATCCCGACTTTCTGGTGGTTAACAAGCCGCCGGGAATTGCTGTGCATGGCGGGAGTGGTCTGGCATTCGGATTTATCGATGCATTGCGGCAGCAGTTGGATCAGCCAAAGCTGGAGTTGGCTCATCGGCTCGACAGGGCAACCAGTGGTTGCCTTTTGATTGGTCGTAGTTTGAAGGCCAACAGGAAGCTGCAGAATCTGTTTCGGCAACGAACAGTCACCAAGCGATACCTGGCTCTGGTTGACGGGGTCTGGCCTGCTGGCGTGGAGTTGGTTGATGCACCTCTGTTGAAGAACGTTGAGCATGCGGGAGAGCGCCGTGTCACTGTGGATTCAACCGGGCAGCATGCGTTGACCTATTTTCGTGAGCGTCAGCGCTTCAGTCAGGCGACGCTAATGGATGTAGAACTGGACACAGGACGAACTCATCAGATTCGCGTGCACGCAAAGCACATGGGTCATGCCGTGGTTGGAGATGAGCGCTATGGTGATAACAACCGTAACACCCGGTTTCGTCAGTCCGGGCTTGATCGGCTTTATCTGCATTCATCAGAGCTGGCATTCGACTGGGGTGCTGAGCACATTCATGTCACCGCTCCGGTGGACGCTGCCTGGGAGAAAGCACTCGTCTCTTTGGAGTCTGCTATACGACGTTAGTGGTGCCTGGGTGTGGGCCAGTTGCGCCTTCCTGGTGCGTCGCAGGTAGTGATCAGGTGTCTTGGTGTTGGAAATATTCTGCATTTTTTCATTACACGTATCGCACTGAATCGAATGTAACCATTGGTGGTTCGGACTGTTGAAGTCGAATGTGAGGTTTTTTTAGAAATATCACTTCGGTGGCGTTGCAAAAACGTCAGGGTATTTCGATCGCGTGAATTGAGTATTTCATTATTGAGAGGGTTGTGCTTGTTGAATTCAAGCCTTGAATTAAAGCACTTTTACGTACGTGTCTAAATATTGAAGTCGCTCTGCTTTGTTCGAAAAAAGATTGTGCGGTGCAGGATAAAAACGCGGCTATTGCAAGCAGTATTTTCTGGTGCAATGATTCGATACCAATGATGAATCGGTGCTGTTATGGTTCATCATAAGGGTTGGCCGTTAGACTAGATGCCTAGTTAAATGATGTTATCGCTGAGAGAGACTGAACCTTCGAAATTGCACTCGGGCTTATCACTCGAGCCGTTGCATGTTTTGTCGAAATCTCACCGCCGATTCAGCCTGGTTCTTACTGCTGACTGTTTTGAATCCAGCATTCATCTGCGAGATGCTGGTTGTTTTACTCGCGTGTCTTGGCAGGGCTGAGCCACAATGATAAAAATTGTACAGAGGTACTTTGAATGAATGGTCCGGTTCACGATATCGACCCAGTGGAAACGGCTGAATGGCGAGACGCAGTAGCCGACGTCATTGAACGCGACGGAGCGCAACGAGCGCACTATCTGTTAGATAAGACAGTTCAGGAAGCGCGTGAGCAAGGTACAAATCTTCCATTCTCATCAACCACGAGTTACCAGAACTCTATCCCCACTGACATGCAGGAAGCCTATCCGGGTGACCTCGACATGGAATGGCGCATAAGAACCATCAACCGCTGGAACGCCATGGCGACAGTGGTCAGACGCAACAAGGTGAGTTCCGAATACGGCGGTCATATTGCCTCGTTTGCCTCATCAGCAGTCATGTATGACATTGGTTTCAATCATTTCTGGCGTTCGCAAAGCGAATCCCACGGTGGCGATCTGGTGTTCTTTCAGGGGCATGTTATTCCCGGTGTTTATGCTCGTAGCTTCATGGAAGGGCGAATTACTGAAGAGCAACTGTTGAACTTCCGCTCGGAAGTGGATGGTTCAGGCCTGTCTTCGTACCCGCATCCCTGGTTAATGCCTGACTACTGGCAGTTCCCGACTGTATCGATGGGGCTTGGTCCGTTGTGCGCCATCTATCAGGCGCGCTTCATGAAATACATGCATAACCGTGGCCATATCGATATGGCTGACCGGAAAGTTTGGTGCTTTCTGGGTGATGGCGAGATGGATGAGCCGGAATCACTGGGCGCCATATCTCTGGCCGCTCGCGAAGACCTGGACAATCTGATCTTCGTCATCAATTGCAATTTGCAAAGACTTGACGGGCCTGTCAGAGGGAACGGAAAAATCGTTCAGGAGCTGGAAGGCGAGTTCCGTGGCTCTGGCTGGAATGTCATCAAGTTGTTATGGGGACATGGTTGGGATGAGCTGTTGGAGCAGGACACCAGTGGCATGTTGCGTCGTTTGATGGATGAGACCGTTGATGGTGACTATCAGACTTTCAAAGCCAAGGATGGAGCGTACGTTCGCAAGCATTTCTTCGGCAAGTATCCGGAGACTGCAGCTCTGGTCAAAGACTGGAGTGACGAGCGTATTTTCGCACTGAAGCGAGGCGGACATGATCCTGAGAAGGTCTATACGGCTTTCAAGAGTGCGAGCGAAACGAAGAACCAACCCACCTGCTTGCTGATCAAGACGGTCAAGGGTTACGGCATGGGTAACGCCGGTGAAGGTCAGAACATTACTCACCAGCAGAAAAAGATGGCGGAAGACCAGTTGCGTGCCTTCCGTGATCGTTTCAAGATTCCAGTCACCGACGAGAATCTGCACACGGCACCGTTTGTGACGCTGGATACTGAGCAGCGAGCTTATCTTGCTTCGCGTAGAACAGAGTTGGGCGGCGAGTTTCCCAAGCGAAACTGGCGTGATGCTCCCAAGCTGGCAATCCCTGAACTCTCCGCATTTGCGGCTCAGCTGAAAAGCTCCGGTAAGCGAGAGATATCAACAACGATGGCGTTCGTTCGAGTGCTTACGACGTTGTTGCGGGACAAGAATATCGGCAAGCAGATCGTGCCCATCGTGCCAGATGAATCTCGCACCTTCGGTATGGAAGGTCTGTTTCGCTCCGTCGGTATCTACAATCCCAAAGGTCAGAACTACACGCCTGAAGATGCTGAACAGATGATGTTCTACAAGGAAAGCAAGACCGGTCAGATACTTCAGGAAGGCATTAATGAAGCTGGCGGAATGGCTGACTGGATTGCAGCGGCTACCTCCTATAGTGTGCATGGCGTGCCCATGGTGCCGTTTTATATCTACTACTCCATGTTCGGTTTTCAGCGCATTGGTGACTTGGCCTGGGCGGCCGGTGACAGTCGAGCCAGAGGTTTCATGCTCGGTGGTACAGCTGGCCGTACAACTCTTAATGGCGAAGGCTTGCAGCATGAAGATGGTCATTCGCATATTCTGGCAAGTACGGTTCCTAACTGCATCAGCTACGATCCGACCTTCAGTCATGAAGTCGCTGTCATCATTCATCATGGCTTGCAACGCATGTTTGTGGATCAGGAGGACATCTTCTTCTACCTGACACTGATGAATGAAAACTACGTACATCCTGATATGCCAGAAGGGTCAGAGGAAGGCATCATCAAAGGCCTGTACAAGCTGACGGAAGAAACGCCGAATGCAAGACACGTCAATCTGATGGGCTCGGGCACGATCCTGATGCAAGTCATCAAGGCTGCCGAGATGCTACGCGAAGACTTTGGAGTCAGCTCCGACATCTGGTCGGCGACGTCACTGAACGAGTTGGCTCGTGATGGACAGGATGCTGAGCGCTGGAATCGCCTGAATCCTCTGGAGGCGCCGAGAGTCCCTTATGTCACTGAGGCACTTTCAAGCACCACCGGGCCGATCATTGCCGCAACTGACTATATGAAGAACTATGCCGAGCAGATTCGTGCATTTGTTCCTCACTCATTCACCGTTCTAGGAACAGATGGATTTGGCCGATCAGACAGTCGTGTCAACCTTCGACGTTTCTTCGAAGTGGATGATTACCATATCGCGGCAGCGGCTATGGTTGAGCTTTACAAGCAGGGTGCTGTTAGTCGAAGCGATCTCGAAGCGGCTATGGCGAAATACAACATTGACGGCAATAAATCCAATCCGAGGCTGTCGTGATCAAGCCTGATCATCGCCCAAATACCAGACTTTCAGGAGAAAAACATGTCAGCGCTTGACGTAACCGTTCCGGATATCGGTGATTTTACGGACATACCGGTGATCAGCATTCTGGTTGGAGTGGGCGACTCGGTGTCCGCTGAGGACCCGCTGATCGAACTGGAAAGTGACAAGGCCACCATGGAGGTGCCTAGCCCTTCATCGGGTGTTGTCAAAGAGATTCGTGTAAGTGAGGGTGACCTGGTTTCAATGGGAACTCTGGTCATGGTTCTGGATACGGAAGAGGCTTCTGCCGAGGCGCCAGCTGCAGCAGAGCCTGCTGCAGCTCCTATGCCACCGACCGTTGCCAAGGAACCGATTGGTAATGCTCCACCGGCGAATACTCTGGCCAACTCGTCAAGCGTTGCCTCGGTTGATGAGAAAGGATTCAAGCGGGCACATGCTTCGCCATCCATTCGCTCTTTCGCTCGGCAACTAGGTGCTGATCTCTCGCAGATCACGGGCACCGGTCGAAATGGCCGAATCCTTCGGGAAGATGTCACCGAGTGGTTCAAGGGAATTTCCAAAGGGGCCGGCGCGGACAAGGCATCCGCAGCCGTTAGTTCGGGTTCGGGTATTCCTCCGATTCCTGCGGTGGATTTTTCCAAGTTCGGACCGATCGAAGATGTGGAAATGTCACGCATCAAGAAGCTATCGGGACCAGCTTTGCATCGCTCGTGGTTGAACATCCCACATGTCACGCATCAGGAAGAAGCTGACATAACCGATCTGGACAAGTATCGCAAGGAAATGGATACCCAGGCTAAGGCAGAAGGGTATCGAGTTACTTTGCTGAGCTTTATTGTCAAGGCAAGCGTGTCGGCCCTGAAGACTCACTGGGAGTTCAACTCATCTCTGCACCCTGATGGCGACAAGCTGATCAAGAAGGGTTATTACAACATCGGATTTGCTGCGGATACGCCAAACGGGCTGATGGTTCCTGTCATCAAGGATGCGGACCGAAAAGGTATCGTGGAAATTTCGAAGGAACTGGCAGATTTGTCGGCTCAGGCGCGTGAAGGAAAACTCAAGGTTCCTGACATGCAAGGGGCCACGTTTACCATCTCATCACTGGGTGGTATTGGCGGCACGGCTTTCACACCTATTGTCAACGCACCTGAAGTTGCGATTCTGGGCTTGACCCGGTCGAAGATGGCACCCGTCTGGGACGGAGAGCAGTTCGTACCTCGCAACATGTTGCCTATGTCTCTGAGCTATGACCATCGAGCCGTTGATGGTGCATTGGCAGCGCGTTTTGCTGCCACTCTCAAACATCTACTGGGCGACGTTCGTCGCCTGATGCATTGAGGTGACAATCATGGATATCAAAGTTCCGGATATAGGTGATTTCAGCGACGTGCCGGTTGTGTCGGTACTCGTTGCCGTAGGTGATGAGGTTAGTGCCGAAGATCCCTTGATCGAGCTTGAAAGCGACAAGGCGACCCTGGAAGTTCCCTCTCCAGTGTCGGGTAAGGTAACTCGCATCGACGTCAAGGAAGGGGACCTTTGTTCAGAAGGCACCGTCATTCTGGCCATTGAGGCTGCGGGTGAGGCTGCCGGAGAGGCTGCACCAGAAGCTGCTACTGCAGCCGCGGCCCCACCAGAGAAAGCTGCGGCCGCACCTGTTGCTCAAGCACCAGCCAGTCGGCCGACAGCGCCCAATGTGGGAGACATTCATGCCGAGGTGCTAGTACTCGGTTCTGGACCGGGAGGCTACACGGCCGCTTTTCGTGCGGCAGACCTGGGACTGCGAGCTGTGCTGGTGGAGAAGTATGATTCGCTCGGCGGGGTGTGCCTGAATGTCGGTTGTATCCCATCCAAGGCGATGTTGCATGCAGCGAAAGTCATCACCGAGTATGAGGAGATGGGTGAACATGGTTTCACCTTTGTACGCCCTGAAGTGGATATTGACGGATTGCGCAGCTGGAAAGACAGCGTGGTCAACAAGCTCACGGGAGGCCTCAAGGGGCTGGCCAAGGCGCGCAAGGTTGAAGTTGTGACGGGTGTCGGAAAGTTTTCCGGTCCTAACACCATGAGTGTGACAAACGATGGCAAGGAGACAACGATCAGTTTTGATCAGTGCATCGTGGCTGCGGGCTCAGAACCGGTGAAGTTGCCGTTCATTCCGCACGATGATCCACGAGTCATAGATTCTACCGGTGCTCTGGAGATGACTGATATTCCCAAGCGCCTGCTCGTTCTCGGCGGCGGCATTATCGGACTTGAAATGGGTGCGGTCTATGATGCATTGGGATCCAAAGTGACGGTGGTCGAACTGATGGATCAGATCATTCCCGGTGCGGACAAGGATATCGTCAAGCCTTTGCATAATCGCATCAAGGGTCGGTATGAAAATATCTATCTCAAGACCAAGGTAACGGCTGTAACCGCAGAAGATGACGGTCTGCATGTCGTCTTCGAAGGGCCTGATGGTGAACATGTTGATACTTTCGACCGTGTACTTGTCGCTGTCGGACGGCGTCCCAATGGTTCAACACTTGGTCTCGAGAATGCCGGTGTTGCCGTGGATGAGCGTGGCTTCATTGCCGTAGACAATCAGCAACGCACTAACGTGCCACATATATTTGCTATCGGCGATGTGGTCGGTCAGCCGATGCTGGCTCACAAGGCGGTGCATGAAGGCAAAGTTGCTGCCGAAGTCTGCTCTGGCATGAAGCGAGTATTTGATGCGCGAGTGATTCCATCTGTTGCTTATACAGATCCGGAAGTTGCATGGGTCGGAATGACCGAGATCGAAGCCAAGGCACAAGGTATCAAGGTGGGCAAGGGTGTATTCCCTTGGGCAGCCTCTGGTAGGTCCTTGAGTCTGGGTCGTTCGGAAGGTCTGACCAAGTTATTGTTCGACCCGGTAGATGATCGTGTCATCGGGGCAGGAATCGTTGGGCCGAATGCGGGAGATCTGATTGCCGAAGTCGCGCTGGCAATCGAAATGGGGGCAGATGCTGTTGATCTAGGTCAAACCATCCACCCGCATCCCACTCTTTCAGAAACAGTGAACTTTGCAGCAGAAATGTTTGAAGGTACTATCACTGATCTGATTCCGCCAAAGAAGAAACACTAATTCCACAGAGGTAATCCGTATTATGAATGACATAGTCATCACTGGCGCAGCCAGGACTCCTATCGGCTCTTTTCTTGGAACCTTGTCCAGCGTATCGGCTGTCGATCTTGGGGCCACGGCCATCACAGAAGCGTTGAAGCGCAGTGCGGTTGATGCTGCCGATGTCTCGGAAGTGATTTTCGGACAGGTTCTCACGGCAGGTGCCGGTCAGAACCCAGCTCGTCAATCTGCCATGAAAGCAGGAATTCCTGCGGCAAGCACGGCAGTTACAGTCAATCAGGTTTGTGGCTCCGGACTGCGTACAGTTGCCATGGGCTTTCAAGCTATCAAAGCGGGCGACAGTCAAATCGTCGTTGCTGGCGGACAGGAAAGCATGAGTCTGTCGACTCACTGCGCGTCATTGAGAACTGGCCAGAAGATGGGTGATGCGAGTTTCATTGACACCATGATCAAAGATGGTTTGTGGGATGCTTTTCACGGCTACCACATGGGAACAACTGCAGAGAACGTCGCAGCCAAATGGGAAATTACTCGTGAAGAGCAGGACGCTTTCGCAGCCAAGTCTCAGCAAAAAGCTGAAGCTGCTCAGGCAGCGGGCAAGTTCGTCGACGAAATCGTACCCGTTACTGTCAAGAACCGTCGTGGTGACGTGGTGGTTGATGCAGACGAATACATCAAGCCTGGAACTACTGCTGAAACATTGGCAAAGCTGCGTCCAGCGTTCTCGAAGGAAGGCACTGTAACGGCAGGTAATGCATCAGGACTCAACGATGGTGCTGCAGCATTGGTACTCATGAGTTCCGATGAAGCGAAAAAACGTGGTGCTAAGCCACTTGCACGTATCGTTAGCTGGGCCACTGCCGGTGTTGAGCCTGCAGTCATGGGTTCAGGGCCTATTCCTGCCAGTCGTGCAGCGCTTGAGAAGGCTGGCTGGTCAGTCGGTGATCTGGACTTGATAGAAGCCAACGAAGCATTCGCTGCACAGGCCTGTGCAGTTAATAAAGAGCTGGAGTGGGATACCGACAAAGTGAACGTCAACGGTGGAGCCATTGCACTGGGACATCCGATTGGAGCCTCTGGTGCACGTGTACTGATATCTTTGCTGCACGAAATGCAGCGACGTGATGCTAAAAAGGGACTTGTTACACTTTGCATCGGTGGCGGTATGGGAATCGCCATGTGTGTTGAGCGGGATTAATTTGACATGCTGACACCCGTATGATTACACGGGTGGTTTGCTCATCAACTAACAACTAAACGGAGATATATTGATCATGGCAAAGATTGCGATTGTAACTGGTGGTACTCGCGGAATCGGTGAAGCGATTTCAATTGGATTGAAGAACGCAGGCTACAGCGTCGCTGCGAACTATGCGGGAAATGACGAGCGAGCCAAAGAATTTTCGGATAGAACCGGCATTGCTGTTTTCAAATTTGACGTTTCAGATTTCGCAGCCTGTCAGGAAGGAATCAAGAAGATCGAAGCTGATCTGGGCGGATCAGTTGACATCCTGGTCAACAATGCCGGCATCACGCGTGACGGAACACTGCAACGCATGGAGCAGGAAAGTTGGCAGGCAGTTATTGATACGAACCTGGGATCCTGCTTCAACACCAGTCGTTGTGTCATTGACGGAATGCGTGAAAAAGGTTTTGGTCGCATCGTTAACATTGGTTCCATCAATGGTCAGGCTGGTCAATACGGTCAGGTGAATTATGCAGCTGCCAAATCTGGCATCCATGGTTTTACCAAGGCTCTGGCACAAGAAGGCGCCTCGAAGGGTATCACCGTCAATGCTATCGCTCCGGGTTATGTCGACACTGATATGGTTCGTGCAGTGCCACCTGCCGTACTGGAGAAAATCATTGCCAAAATCCCGGTAGGTCGTCTGGGACGTGCTGAAGATATTGCGCGTACGGTTGAGTTCCTGGTTGCTGATGAGGCGGGCTTCATTACCGGTTCAACTCTTTCTGTTAATGGCGGTCAACACATGTATTGATCATCAGTCCCAGCCTTATCGACAGGCTGGGTTGATTGATTGTGACAGTGATCAACGGCTACTCCCGCTTTGCGCAGGGGTGGCCGTTTTTGTTTTTCAGGTTCGATAGTTCAACATTGTAAAATTTTCCAAGTTGCCTTATATCTTTTGGTTCCAGAATCTGGCTGGTAAAGTCGGGTTTATCGGATCCGTCTTTTGTGAACTTGAAATGTTCGGTCGTCTGATTCGAAAGGTAAGGGGCCAATTGATGCAGCTCTCGCTCTTCTAGAACAGGTAAACGTAGAATAGTTATGACAGAGAGCGTGCAGCTCGCGGTAGGGCCCACTGGGTCCAGATCCCGATTCCCGATAGTCGCCATAGGTGCATCGGCTGGGGGGCTGGAGCCTATAGAAGCTCTGTTGCATACCATTCCGGTCGATTGTGGGTTGGCCTTTGTCGTCGTGCAACATCTCTCTCCTGACTTTGTGAGCCATATGAGCTCCATATTGGGTCGAGCTACGGACATGCCCGTGTTGCTTGCCGAACAGGGGATGACCGTTGAGGTGAACTGCGTCTACCTCATACCTGCAAACAAGACCATGACTATCAAGTCTGAAAAGCTGCAGTTGACGCCATGTGGAATGGAAAGGAGGCACAAGCTGCCGATCGATGCCTTTATGGTTTCTCTGGCTGCTGATGTTGGTGATCGTGCTATCGGGGTGGTGCTGTCTGGAACAGGCTCAGATGGAACGACGGGTGTTCAGGCCATTAGTGACGCTGGCGGATGGGTGCTGGTTCAGGATGAAAAAACTGCACAATTTGACGGAATGCCAGGCAATGCCATTGCCAGTGGTGCCGCAGATGTCATCGGTTCGCCAGGAACACTTGCCGACTCACTGTGTTCCCTGGAGCGTAGTTCAAGCGATCTGACAGCCGAGTCAGAACGGATGATCAGAACCCAGACGAGTACCCATACGCAAGAGCTAAACCGCATTATTGAATTGCTCAGGCAATTTTGCAGTATCGATTTCTCGCAATACAAACACAGCACAGTGGGTAGGCGAATTCGCCGACGAATGCGGCTATTGAAAATAGATCAATTGCTGGCGTACGAGGTCTTGCTACAGGCGAACCCTCAGGAACTCGATGCACTTTACCGTGACATTCTCATAGGAGTCACACAGTTTTTCCGTGACAAAGAGGCATTCGAGTGTCTCGACGACAAGGTTCTGGTGCCGCTGGTGGAGAATGCCACTGCCTCGAAGAAACTGCGGATTTGGGCTTGTGGAGTTGCTACGGGAGAGGAAGTGTACTCGCTGGCAATGCTCATTGATGAGCGTGTGTCGGCATCGAGTTCAGGCATAGAGGTCAAGCTGTTTGCCACCGATGTTCATCAAGGGTCACTTGAACGAGCCATCAAAGGGGTTTATTCCGCAGAGGCCGTGAACGATCTCCCAGGTGAACGACGGGCGAGATATTTCGTCCGTAAACCTGACGGCTACCACGTCACATCCGAATTACGATTAATGGTCGTATTTGCGGAGCACAATGTTCTCAAGGATGCACCATTTGCCCAATTAGACCTCATCACTTGCCGGAACATGCTGATTTACCTGCAGCCCGAAGCGCAAATGAATGCGCTCTCGCTTTTTCATTTTGGCTTGAGGTCTGGCGGATATCTGTTTCTGGGGCCCAGTGAGACGACCATCAGTCTCAGCGATGAATTCGAGACGATTGATTCACGTTGGCGACTCTTCAGGAAGCGGCGTGATATGCGTTTGCCTGTTGATACAGTGCGACATTTTTCCGTGAGCACGAAAATACAGGCCCAAACATCGCTATCGGGCCAGGAAGGTAGACAGCAATATATTGAAACGTTGGACAGTAGCGATGATGGCTTGAGTCGTATAAGGGCGCTTGAAAATGATCTGGCCCTCACACAGGAGAGCCTGCAGTCGACAATAGAAGAGCTTGAAAGTGCCAATGAAGAGTTGCAGACGGCCAATGAGGAAATGCTGTCATCCAATGAAGAGCTGCAGAGTGCCAACGAAGAACTTCAATCGATCAATGGTGAGTACCAGCACAATATTCTGGAGCTGAGTCTGGCCAATGACGATATGACAAACCTGCTAGCCATTACCGGCGTAGGTGTGTTGTTTCTGGATGAAAATCTGCGTATTCGTCGTTACACACCTGAAATGGCTCGTCTGTTCAGCCTCCAACAGCAAGACTTGGGACGTGCTATCAGCGACTTCAATCATTCTCTCGACTATCAGAGTCTGATAGCGGATGTGGAACATACGATAGACAGTGGCAAGCAGTTCGAATGTAATGTTCGTGATATTGATGGGACTCCTTATCTTATGCGAATCGCGCCGTATCACAGGCGTGACGGGGTTAGTGGCGCTGCGTTGATGCTGATTGATTCAAGCGCCATGGCAGATGTGCAAAAAGAGATTGCAACCTACAAGTACATGTCAGATCAGACCGTGATCGGACAGATTCTGACGGATCAGGATGGGCGAATCCATTTCGCTAATCCGGCGTTGTGTAAAGTCAGTGGGAAAACCAGTGCAGAGCTTGGTCAGAGCTCAGTGCATAGTCTGTTTCCATTGTTGGATCGCGCGTTTGTAAAAGGTTTTTTTGAGCCATCTGCCAATAGGCAGGTCAAGCCTTTCGAATCCATATTGTTGTTGGATAGCGGTGTTTCGGTTCCAGTGGAATTGAGCCCTAATCTCCTGGAAATTCAGGACAAGACACTGCTTTTCATTGCCGTTCAGGATATTACTGAGAGGCATGAGGCCGCGCAGCAGATGAAGCTGTATGAAAGCGCTATAGAGGCTACTGACAGCGGTATTTCTATCGCCGACGCACGCCATCCGGATCAGCCGCTCATCTATGTTAACGAAGCCTTTCGGAACATGACGGGTTATACCTCGCAGGAGATTCTGGGAAAAAACTGTCGTCTCTTGCAAGGTATCGACACCTCGCCGGCAATGGTTGAAAAACTGCATTTGGCAATTGAGGCTCAGGAACCAGTCAGAACGGTGATTCTCAATTACGATCAGCATGGCCAGTCATTCTGGAATGATCTGATTGTCAATCCCGTCAGCAATGCAGAAGGGGTGGTCACTCACTTCGTTGCGGTAGCCAGCAATGTCACAGAGCAAGTCGAGGATGCGATGACCCTACAGGCCAGAGAGGCACAGGTCAGTACCATCATCAATGCGACGGAGCAGGCGATTTTTGGAGTGAATACAAAGCTTCAGGTCACGTTTGTCAACAGTGCAGCATTGGAGCTTGTGGGCTTGAGTATCGACGAAACTACCTCTGGGAAACGTTTGGACGTACTGCTCAACCTTGCCCCTTTGGAGCGTGATCTGGGTGAATACCAGAATGTTGCACAACTTCTGGACTCTCTTGTTTCCCAAGGCAAGTCCGTGCAACTTGATCCGATTACGTTGAGACGGGCAGATGGCGCCATGTTCAGTGCAGAAATATCTGCCAATCCGGTGCTTCAGAAAACCGAGGTGACCGGTGCTGTGGTCATGATCAAGAATGTCACGGAGCAAGAAGCTCAGTCGCAACTTCTGACCCGTGCTCTGGAGCAAGCTGATCAGGCAAGTCGTGCCAAGAGTGATTTTCTTGCCAATATGAGTCACGAGATACGAACGCCTTTGACAGCGGTCATGGGGTTTACTGACCTGATGTCGATGTCTCTGGAGGATAAAGAGCAGATTGAAAATGCCAGTGCGATAAAACACAATGCCTTGCATCTACTGGATCTGGTTAACGATATTCTGGACCTGTCCAAGCTGGAATCTGCACTATTGAAGATCGACTCGGAACTGGTTTCTCTACCGGCACTGGTGGCCGGTTTGAGATCAATGCATCAGATGCGCGCGGATCAAAAAGATCTCAGTTTCAGCTTTAAGTGCCTGTCTCCCGTTCCACATAAAATACAGACAGATCCTGTCCGGCTTCGACAAGTGCTCGTGAATTTGATCAGTAATGCGCTGAAGTTTACGATGCAAGGATCGGTAGCCGTTGAGTTTGAATCCAGGAACAGTATGCTGATTATCTCAGTCCGCGATACCGGGCCGGGAATTGCCGCTGACCAGCTCAGCGAGATGTTTCTACCATTCAGGCAGGGGTCGCTGGGGGCGAGTCATGGCGGGACAGGCTTGGGTCTGAGTATCAGCAAACACTTGATGGAGCTGCTGGGTGGCGAGCTGATGGTTGAAAGCCAGCTAGGCGAGGGCAGTGTCTTTACGGTCCGAATTCCGCTCGCAGATGAGGCTGATCGACGGCTGATTTCCGAGTTTGTGCAAGTGTCTGACGATCGATTGTTAGATCGCGATAATCCACCGACATCTCTGCGCGGCCATATCCTGGTGGCAGAGGATAATCTGGATGTGCAACGAGTGATCAGACAATTGCTGAGTAAGGCGGGAGCTACAGTGACCTGTGTGTCTGACGGTGTCAGGGCTTTGGAGGCGCTGCGCCAGGCACCTGATGCTTTTGACCTTGTGTTGCTGGACATTCGAATGCCCCGGTTAGGTGGCGAGGAGGTGGTCAGGCAGCTGCAGGACTGGGGTTTCTCCAAACCGGTGGTTGCAATAACCGCTCACGCGATGGCAGGTGATCATGATCGATACAGGGAAATCGGATTTGTCGATTCATTGTCAAAACCGATAGACACACGCCTGTTACTGGCACGACTGGCTGCACTGATGGATCAGGATAGTGAGCCACAGCTCGCACCACAGCTCGCACCACAGCTTGATGTGTTGCTTGTCGAAGATCACGATCAGAGCCGTCAGGTCTTGGTCAAATTGCTGACAAGGCTTGGTTGCAAAGTCAAAGGGGCAGCTAATGGAGCTGAGGCCTTGATGCTTCTACGTCAATGCAAGCCACGCTTGTGTTTACTGGATATGGGCTTGCCTGATATGAATGGGCTTGATGTGATTGCAGCAATGAGTAAGGAGGAGGAAAATCTGCCTGTGACATTTGTAGCCATGACCGGCAGTATCAGTCAGAGTGATCGTGAAGCCTACAGAGATGCCGGTATTGAGCAGGTGCTGGCAAAGCCTGTTGACATCGCTCAGATAAAATCCTTGCTGCAGACATCGCTGTGATTTTTTGAAAATCAGTGACTGCTAACAAAAGTCTCAGTTCGCGATATCCACATCTCCAGACAGACACCGGGCAGAGGTCATGCTCGACACTCCGATGGTCGCTGAACATGATAATCTTGTGTAATGAACCAGGAACAATACAAGGCTGATCTGGCCCGTTTTATCCATGAAGGCGTGCGTGATATAGCCGATGAGACATCCATGCAGTTACTGGGTGAAAAGCTGGCGAGCTGCGTACCGAAGGGGGCGTTATGGACGCTTTCGGGGGAGCTTGGGGCAGGCAAGAGCGTGCTGGTACGCTCTGTCATTCATGCTCTGGGTTACAAAGGGAGGGTCAAGAGCCCGACCTATACCTTGATTGAAACCTATGATGTCAGTGCTCAGCTGGGTAGTGCTATCAACAACATTGCGCATCTTGATCTGTACCGGCTACAGGATCCTGCAGAGCTGGACTACCTGGGTTTTGACGATCTCATTCGCGAGCATGATCTGGTCATGATCGAATGGCCTGAGCAGGGTGGAGATCGGCTTCCCCGTGCTGATCTTCATATCTCTATCACCTATGGGGTCGAGGATCGGCGGCAGGTCGTCTTCAGTATCCCCTGAGAGGCGATATCTGATGCTGGATTACCCGTTGCTCAAGACCATTCAACACGCCAACGATACTCTCTATTTATCGTGTCAGTTGCACTGAGTAAATCCCCAGTCGGGATAATGGGGTATTGGGCGGCTAACGGGTTCTTCTGAAGCTTGGGTGCAGTACACTGATCAACAGCTTCTGAAATACCGAGATCAATCATGTCACTAGCAGGAAAAACGCTGTTCATGTCCGGCGGTAGTCGCGGGATCGGATTTGCCATCGCCAAGGCTGCTGTTGAACAAGGTGCGAACGTGGCCATCGCCGCCAAAACTGCCGAACCACACCCGAAATTACCGGGTACCGTGTTTACGGCTGCAGATGAGCTCAATGAGGTGGGTCCGGGCAAGGCGATCGGCCTGGTCTGTGATATCCGGCATGAAGAACAGATTGAGGCGGCCATTGCGGCAACAGTTGCGGCTTTCGGCGGCATCGATATTTGTATCAACAACGCCAGTGCAATCTCTCTGACGGATACGCCCAGTACGTCCATGAAACGTTATGACCTGATGAACGAGGTTAATACGCGCGGAACCTATATGGTCTCGAAGCTGGTATTACCCTATCTGCAGGCATCGTCACATGCACATATTCTCAATCTGTCACCGCCTCTGGATCTCAATCCGAAGTGGTTCAAGGGGCATGTTGCCTACACGATTGCCAAATACGGCATGTCATTGTGTGTACTTGGCATGGCAGAGGAATTTCGGGAGCAGGGAATCGGTGTTAATGCCCTGTGGCCGATAACAGCCGTAGATACGGCTGCTGTGCGCAATGTCATCGGCGATGACCGGATGGCATTGATGTGCAGGAAGCCAGAGATAATGGCAGATGCTGCGCTGGCCATATTGAATCGAGACCCTGGACAGTGCACGGGTAACTTCTTCATCGATGAGGAAGTTCTGATCGAGGAAGGTGTAACGGATTTTTCCGTGTATCAGAACGAAGGTGCAACCCGGCTCATTGCCGATTTTTTCGTGCCAGATGAGGTTTTTGAACGATCTCCGACCCAGTTGGTACACGGTATGGGATAGAACGCCGTTACTGCGGCGCTTGTCACTGGACTTTCGCCGCACCTCTTCTATGCTTATGTCGGCAGAGCTGTCCCCGTTCGCCTTTTGTTTTCTTGAGGCGTTTCGGTGGCGGCTCGAAACTCCATTCATGTGAGGGTGTGATGCTGACAATCAGAGCGGCCAGAAATATCAGGCAGTGGGTGCGACAGGCTGTTTGTCCATTGATACTGTTGGTGGCTGGCGTGCTTGGCGGTTTTTCAGGCTCATTGCAGGCCGCCGTCAAACTCAATGGTTTCAATCTGGTGCAGCAAGAGAATGTCATGCTGCATTTTGACCTGGATTCAGCTAACGCGACTGCCGACGTATTTTCTCTGAGCAATCCCAACCGGCTGGTTGTGGATCTGCCGGAGGCGACGCTGGCGACGCCTATGCCGACAACAACCTTTTCAGAGGGAATTGTCAGTCGTGTACGCTATGCCCAGCATGGCAGTGACTATCTCAGGGTCGTACTGGACCTGCGAGGCGCAGTGAATCCCACTTATGAGCTGATTCCACGCCAGGGCGGGAAACGCCTACTGATCAATCTGGGTGTGAAGGGCACCCCGCAACTGGGTGTCAAGGATATCCCCGAGATTACCGGTCCGGTCGAGAACGTCATTGAGCAGCCAGCGTTGCGTAATGCTGTCGTGGCGATCGATGCCGGACACGGTGGTCGGGATCCGGGGGCTGTCGGCCAGAAGAAAACACTGGAAAAGGATATTACTCTGGCGGTGGCTCAGAAACTCTACAAACGGCTGGAAGCTCGCCCCGGAGTTACGCCGATACTGATTAGAGATAGCGACGTCTATATCGAACTGCGTGAGCGCATGAATATCGCACGCAACAATGATGCGGACCTATTTGTATCAATTCATGCAGATGCCATCAATCACAACCAGGCGAAGGGCAGTTCGGTCTACACCCTGTCTCTGGATGGTGCCAGTTCCGAGGCGGCAGCCTGGTTGGCGAAAAGCGAGAACGAAGCTGCCGCTTTGTACGGCGATATCGCGCTGGATCAATTTGAAAACAGTTTGCGCCAAACCTTATTGAATCTGACTCAAAGCGCCACGATGGAGTCGAGTATGGAGGCCGGTGCCGATGTGCTGAGTGAGCTGACGCAGGTAGGGGCGGTTCACAAATCGTCTGTTGAGCAGGCAGCCTTCGCTGTTCTGAAGTCACCGGATATCCCTTCAATACTGGTTGAAACTGCCTTTATCTCCAATCTGCAGGAAGAAAAGAAGCTCAAGAGTTCAAGTTACCAGGATGATTTGGCTCGGGCAATCGAATCAGGCGTGATTCGATATCTGGGCAGACGAGCACCGGCGGGTACCTACCTGGCAGCGGAGCGTCGCAAGCGAGGCTCGTAGGGCGGATTCTGTCCCGGAGCCTATCCGGGAATAGTGTCCGTAGTCGATCAAACCATTCTAGGGCAGGCTTCTGGAGCTGGATGTGGCGGAAGTCTCGGAACTGTAGTGGCCTAAACTGCCGAAGCCTGCAAGGAGTGGACAACAGGCGCATAATGGCGGGCCAATCCGACACTGATGGAGTCTTGACTGGCTCCGATAGCATCCAGCGCTCATGCCAACTATTCATCAGCTCCCTGACCACCTGATCAACCAGATAGCAGCTGGCGAGGTGGTTGAAAGACCGGCTTCTATCGTCAAGGAGCTGGTAGAAAATGCCCTGGATGCTGGTGCGACTCGCATTGTGCTGGACCTGGAGCAAGGTGGTCTGGACAGGATTCGAATCCGCGATAATGGCTGCGGTATCGATGCCGACGATTTACCCAGAGCACTCAGCCGGCATGCCACCAGCAAGATTCTGTCGATGGATGATCTGCAAAGCGTTGCAACGCTCGGATTTCGTGGTGAGGCCCTGCCCAGCATCGCCTCAGTATCACGCCTGACCCTGACCTCGCGGACCGCAGAAACTGATCATGGCGCTCGTATAGATTACAAGCCAGATGCATCTGCGGAGCAAGAGCCGGCAGCGCACCCGGTGGGTACTACGGTTGATGTGAACAGTTTGTTTTACAACGTGCCGGCAAGACGCAAGTTCATGCGGACACCGAAAACCGAATTCACACGTTGTGAAAGCATTGTGAAAACCCTTGCCATGGCACAGCCAGATTGCGCGTTTACTCTCAATCACAATGGCAAGACCGTATTCGAATGCAAGGCTGCAGCTGATATGGAAGCCCGCAATACGCGTATCACTCGTATTCTGGGTAAGGGCTTTGGTGAAGCTGCCCGAGCTGTCAGCCTGGAAGGTGCCGGGTTGACGATGAGTGGCTGGATTGCAGACCCCAGCTTTTCCCGTTCGCAGGCAGACATGCAATACTTCTACGTAAACCAACGCATGGTGCGCGACAAGGTCATCTCACACGCGGTCAAACAGGCCTATAGCGACCTGATCTATCACCAACGCCATCCGGCTTTTGTGTTGTTTCTGCAGATGGATCCGACAATGGTCGATGTCAATGTGCATCCGGGTAAACAGGAGGTCCGTTTTCGGGAAAGCCAGCTGGTACATGGGTTCGTGCGCCGATCCATCAAGGACTTTCTTGCCGCGATTACTCCGGCAGATTCTCTGGGGGATTCACATTCTGCAACAGGGATGAGTCTCGGTCACGATGGGCTGCAGCCGCAGCTATCAGCTGCCGGACTGGGTCAGCCCTCTGGCGCGAATACGGGTAACGGCTACTCACAGCCGCCCCTACAGCGGCCCATGCCACTACAGGTGCAAGAGCAGTTCAATTCCATGTCTCGTCTGGGAGCACCGAGCACAAGAGCTCCTGAGCCAATCAGTCCCTATGCCCGAAACAGCGATGCGTTGCGAGAGCGAGTCACGAGCGAAGGCGAGGGTTCGGAGATTCCACCGTTAGGCTTTGCCAGAGCACATCTTCACGGGGTCTATATTCTGGCTGAAAATCGCGATGGTCTGATCATTGTCGATGCGCATGCCGCCCATGAACGCATTACCTATGAGCGTTTAAAGGCGCTGTACCATGATGGCGCTCTGAAGCGTCAGGCATTGCTGGTGCCGCTGACTCTGGATGTCAGTGAGCCGGAGGCTGATCGCTGTGAGCAGGAGCGAGACTGGCTGGAGAGCATCGGCCTGGTGGTGGATCGCATGGCACCCGAGCAGCTGTGTATTCGGGAAGTTCCTTCGATTCTCGGGCAAGCCGATGTCAGCGCCTTGTTGCGTGATGTGCTGTCCGACCTGATGAATCACGATAGCAGCGAGCGGTTGCGTGCCGCCGTTGACGAGGTGCTATCGTCCATGGCTTGCCACGGGTCGGTCCGTGCGAATCGAGGATTGAGTACATCTGAAATGAATGCATTGTTACGTCAGATCGAATCAACACCCAATAGTGGTCAGTGCAATCATGGCAGGCCCACCTGGACAGCGCTGGACATGCAGGCGCTGGACAAGTTGTTTCTGCGCGGACGCTAGGCTGATGGCTGCAATACCTGTGAACAATCCCCCCGTTATTTTTCTGATGGGGGCGACCGCCTGCGGCAAGACCGCTCTGTCCTTGTCCTTGGCACAGGCCCTGAATGCCGAGATAATCAGCGTGGATTCAGCGCTGGTTTATCGAGGACTGGATGTTGGTACTGCCAAGCCTTCGAGGCAGGAATTGGCGACTGTACCGCACCATCTGATCGATATCTGCGATCCCTGGGAGGTCTATTCTGCGGCGCGTTTTTGTCATGACGCATTGCAGATCATCGAGGCTATACAACGACGCGGCAAGCGTGTGTTGATGGTTGGCGGAACCATGCTGTATTTCAAGGCCCTTGAAGAAGGATTGGCGAAGCTCCCAGATGCAGACAATGCTGTGCGTGGCAAGTTGCTTCAAGAGGCTGAAAGGCTGGGGTGGGATGGCATGCATGCACAATTACAGTTGGTCGACCCTGAAGCCGCTGCACGTATTCATCCCAATGATCCACAGAGAATTCAGCGGGCGCTTGAGGTCTATCGAATTTCAGGCCAACCGATGAGTCAGCTACAGGCGGATACACGTTCGTTGCTGGAAGTTCCTCCGATTAAATTTGCGCTGGTGCCTGGCGATCGACAATGGCTGCATGAACGAATCAAGACACGTTTCGACATGATGATAACGAGCGGCTTTATCGATGAAATGCATGCCTTGCGCGAAAATGCCTTGATTCACGCCGAATTGCCAGCAATGCGTAGTGTTGGATATCGCCAGGCCTGGGAACACCTGGAGCTGCTTGCGGTCAATGGTGCATCTGTTGAGAATGTCGATGCTGGGCTCTGGATCGACAAGGCCGTTGCTGCAACCCGACAATTGGCAAAACGACAATTGACCTGGATACGTGGCATGAAAGAAGTCAATACTATCGCCTGCGATACTATGTCTCAGGTTTCACAAGAAGAATTTGTCCTGTCCGTTCTGCAGCACTGCAAGGCAGTCAAAGATGATTCGGCAGGCAACATGGAAAAGAACAAATGAGTGACTCAGTACCCGAGCTGACCATCCCTTCGCTAGTCAATCAGATTGGCCGTACGCGACTGGTTCCCATACAGCGGTTGGCTGCCAACACGCGAGGCAATCAGATATTTGGCAAGCTGGAAGGGGATAACCCTGCAGGTTCGGTCAAGGATCGGCCAGCAGCCAATATGATCGTTCAGGCCGAGGCGCGCGGCACCATCAAGCCCGGTGATACCTTGCTGGAGGCGACCAGTGGCAATACAGGTATAGCGCTGGCCATGGTGGCGGCCACCATGGGCTACAAGTTGAAGTTGTTAATGCCTGACAACATGACGGGGGAGCGAAAGTCCCTCATGACGGCCTATGGTGCCGAGCTGATTCTGGTTACCGAAGAGCAGGGCATGGAGTACGCCCGTGATCAGGCAGCTGCAATGGCGGCACGAGGTGAAGGTGTGGTGCTGGATCAGTTTGCAAATCCGGACAACTGGGGAGCTCACTACAGCAGCACTGGCCCTGAAATCTGGGAAGCTACCCAAGGCAAAATCACGCATTTTGTCAGCTCCATGGGCACCACGGGTACCATCATGGGTGTGTCACGCTACCTTAAAGAGAAGAACCCTGACATCCAGATTATCGGCGTGCAACCAGAGGACGGCTCCAGCATTCCGGGTATTCGTCGTTGGCCCGAAGCCTATCTGCCAGCCATCTATGAGCCGGCACGGGTTGATAGAATCATTGATGTCAATCAGGCGGAAGCCGAAGATATGGCTCGAAGCCTTGCACGAGTAGAAGGCATACTCAGCGGTGTTTCATCCGGGGGAGCCTTGCTTGCTGCGCTGAAGATGTTGCCGGAACTGGACAACGCCGTGATGGTGACTATCGTCTGCGACCGCGGCGACCGATATCTATCCAGTGGCTTGTTTCCAGCGAATTAGAGTAAAAGGGCCCTGAGAGCTTGCCCGAGAATAGCGACCGTAGTAGATCAGTCTATTCTCGACAGGCTCCTGATCCGATCTTGTTCAGGAAAGCATGAATTCCACGTCAATGCCGGCGACATTGAGTTGATCGCCACTGTGTAACAGCACCGGTTCATCCCCGATGACATCACGATTGAGTGTCGGTCTGTCGACACTGTCGTCGCTCTCGATATGCATCAGGAAATAACCATCCGGCTTTCGCATGATGGCCGCGATCTGGATGCCGGGTCTGCCAAGCGTTGTAACGGGCTTGTCAATTGGCAGAATCTGGCCCGATTTTGCACCGTTCTTGATTTCAATCACCGCACCCTTGGATGTGGCTGTCGTTGAATCCAGCTCAAGTATCGGCGATTGCGTCGCGGCGTTGGGCGGTGTGCTTGTTGTCTCTGGTTTGACGTCGGCGGCTGCAGGCAGCTCGGGCTCAGGACGGCTGTTGGCTTCCTGGCCAATACCCTGGTGTGCCTCGTTCAGAGACAATGGATCAATCTCGTCCATAGACTCGACATGTCCGTCACCGAAATCACTGGTAACCGGCAAATCTGAAATGCTGCTAGCCAGATTGTCGACATCGACATCAGCGAGAGGGGATTGCACTTTGCCAGATCGGAATGCCAACCGAATCTTGCCGATGACAATTTCGTCGTTGTCAAGAATAATCTGTCGTGTAACAGGTTGCCCATTGACGTAGGTACCGTTGGTACTGTTAAGGTCCTCTAGCCAGTACTCATCTGCCTCGAAAGTAATTCGGGCGTGACTACCGCTGACTGACAGGTCGGGAATACATACATCATTGGCGGAACGGCGGCCAATGGAGATGGTTTCCTGACCAGCGTCGAACGCAAGCTCGCTAACCTCGTTGTCTTCGTGAGTAACGATGATTGTGGTCATTAAAAGTCCCTGATGATCAAAGGTGGCGGTGTTGTGCCAAGGTTCGGTTTACGCATCGGTCAGACAGCCCGTAATTATTGGCAATTACGCCCGTTTCGTCAACTAACACAAATAACTGCCGAATTATTGGCATCATTGTGCGCTGTTTGATGCTCAATTGCATTGACCGGTTATATACCGGCAATGTTGGTGTCTACATTAATCAATAACCGTTCACCAGGGTGAATCAGTTCGCCGTCAAGTGTACGACCTTCGGCATCGAGAATGCTGTTCATGGGCACAGAAAAGCTTTGTGCAATGTCAGAAATTGTGTCACCGATTGTTACAACATATTCGATGTTACTGGCCGCGTTATCCGCCTCAAATCGTACTGCAAGCTCCTGTCCGATCTTGATGAACGAGTTGTTCAGTCCATTCAGATCCATTAAGTTTTGTTGTGAGAGTCTGTAGGAGCGGGCGATGGTGCTGATACTCTCGCCCGCTACAACCGTATGAGTCGCCGGTAGAGTGTAAAGATCACGAGGATCAATCGCTGTCACGGCACTGATCACCGACTCTGCATTGTCCTTCAGCACATAGATATGGTGAGGTCCTCCGGGTGGGGTGACGCCATGCACCAGTCCGGCATTGAGATGCCTGAGGGAAAATTCGGGTATGCCACTCGCAGCAGCCACTTTGTCCAGACTGGTCTGGCTGCCGAATTCGAGGACCTCAAAAGCGTTACCGCGAGCCAGTAGCGGTATTTCCAGGCCCGGAATTGAATCGTGTCGAAGCATGGCGACCAGTGCCAGGAATTTGGGCACATATTCGCGAGTTTCACGCGGAAGCTTCAACGACCAGAAATCGGTGGGCTGACCTGACTTCTCATTCCGTCTGATAGCGCTTCGAACTCTGCCGGGACCAGCATTGTAGGCGGCCAGTGTCAGGAGCCAGTCGCCATGAAATTCGGCATTGAGGTAGCTCAGGTAAGAGATGGCGGCATCAGTGGACTTGACAATATCTGAGCGTCCGTCGAACCACTGATTGCTGGAGATACCAATCTCCCGAGCCGTGATGGGCACGATTTGCCAGATGCCGGCGGCTTTTTCGGTGCTGTGAACATCGGGTTGATAGCCACTTTCGATTGCTGGCAACAGTGCAAGCTCTACAGGTAAATAACGTTTGTCGAGAGATTCCACGATGTGTCCGGCAAAGGGTGTCGCCCGGTTGAGGATTTTGCTGATCCAGAGGGCTTCACGCTGGTATTGTTGCCGATAGTTTTCAATCTGTGGCTTGTCGGGTATTTTCAGGCGCCTGGATTGCTGCACGAACTGCCAGACTGTCGTTGCAGGCTTCGAGGCGAGCGAATTTTTTACAGATTTCACCCCCGAATTACAACAGCCAGCGGCTGGTGTGGGGCTAACGCTGGGGTCGAATACTTGCGTGTCGCCAATCTCGCGCAGCATGAGGCGATCCATTTGCGCGGTATTACCTAAAGGCGGCAAAGCCGTGTTGTCCGCGTGGGCGAGGAGCGGTATTGTCAGTAACAATGCGGTCGTGAGGATCACGAAACCTGACATTAATGCCAAAGATAGTCGCTTTGGCGACGCTATACTGGTGTTGAGGGGAGTCAGGGCAGGCATTTTGATAAAATGCGGGCCGTATCCTAGTGCGTCTGAGGTCATCGAATATAACGGGTTGCTTGCGATGAAAAGTAAACGAACGGTACGACAGAGCCCCGTCTGGCTGGACGCCCAAGCGCCACTGGCACAATGGTACGCAACCGGACTGGGGCAGTCCATCGCGAAACGTCTGGAACTTGAAGTAGGTAGTCGTTTGGGTGATGTTTTTGGCTATCAGGGAGTGCAGGTTGGCAACCTGGTTCCCGGGTTGCATCTCTTGGAAGGCGCTGGTCTGCAGCGTCACCTCATGCTTGATGCACCGGGCAATGAGGCTGATATTCATGCCGATGTACTATCCCTGCCGATTGCCTCGGATACGATGAAAGCGGTGGCTTTTTTTCATACGCTGGATTTTTGTGACAATCCACATCAGGCATTGCGCGAAGCCGACCGTGTCTTGACTGACGATGGTCAGCTGATCATCATCGGCTTCAATCCCTATAGTGCCTTTGGTGCTCGGCATGCGCTCACAGCCTGGCGTCGTAGTGAGCCCTGGAATGGTCGTTTTTATGCACGGCACCGTGTAAGCGACTGGTTATCCGTACTGGATTACCGGGTGCTGGACAGTGCCGCCATGTTTATCCGCCCGCCGATCAACAGTGAGCGCGTATTGCGCCGATTGCACCGCATGGAAGGGCTGCAGCGCTGGCTGGGTGGTCTGGGAGGGCTGTACATCATGCGTGCCCGCAAGCAGACTATGCCTATGACCATGACACGTCAGTGGCGTCGGCCAAGAGCCGGAATGGCTGCATCCAGCTTTGCGCGGACAGGCGACAAGACGTCAGCACGCCCCAGAGCAACCGTTGCACGCATAGATCATCGACAACGTTAAAATACCTGCCTTCCTGACAGACAGCATTCAAAAACATAAATCATATGATTGAAATCTACACCGACGGTGCGTGTCGTGGCAATCCTGGCCCCGGCGGCTGGGGAGCTCTCATGCGTTCGGGCGAAAACGAAAAGGAATTGTGGGGTGGAGAGGCACACACGACCAACAATCGGATGGAGATGATGGCGGTCATAAAGTCGCTTGAAGCTCTGAAGCGGCCTAGCGAAGTGGTTCTGACGACTGATTCTCAATATGTTCGTAAAGGCATTACCGAATGGATTGAGGGCTGGAAGCGCAAGAACTGGCAAACATCGGCTCGCAAACCGGTCAAGAATGCAGATTTATGGGTAGAAATCGATACGCTGGCCAATAAACATACCGTCGAGTGGCGCTGGGTCAAAGGTCATAGCGGTCATGCAGAGAATGAGCGTGTCGATGATCTGGCTAATCGTGGGATCGATGAATTGAAGTTGAAAAAATCCTGATCTGATTCTGACTGGGCTGATCCTGGGTGCCATGATGCATCTTGGGTTGGTTAAACTGAGGCTCCCGTATCCGCTGCGTTTTGTGCTGGCTAATCATCCGCTAGTGTTGGGGAGGATCAAAGCGCTTTTCTATGCCCAGAACAACTGGGAGGCGTTGACAGCGTTTATGAAAAACGCGTCTTTGCCGGTGGACAATAACCCGGTGGAAAGCGCTATCAGGCCCTTTGCTCTTGGTCGAAAAAATTGGCTCTACACAGCCAGTCCTCGAGGGGCAAAGGCCAGTGCATTCATGTATACCCTCGTCGAGTCGGCAAAAGCCTGTGGGCTTGAACCCAGAGCCTATTTGCAGGCGCTGTTAGAGCGCTACCCGTTCGCGACAACCGAGGAAGAGCGTCGCCAATTGCTACCCATGTTTATTAAAATCGGCTGAGTCACTGGGTAGGGTAACTCTGCTGTTGGCTGCAGGAATACTTTGATGCTATCGTCTGCCGTCCATCTGAACCTTGTTCGCCGCATGACAGAATTGACAATTACATTGACCGGAGAGGTGAGAGAGTCCAATTTTGAGGAGTGGAAGGATGGGCTCGTCGAACGCATTCACGCGGTCGATACAACACTATCGGAAGATGACGACTTCAGTTCAGCGAACGACAGCATTCGGCAGTTTCGTGACGCGGAGCTGATGCTCAAGAACGCCAAGCAGGCGGCGCTAGAACAGGCAGCTGATATCAATCGCTTGTTCGACGCTGTGGATGCGGTCACTGAGGAGACGCGTCAGGCGAGACTCACGCTGGAGCGCAGAATTCGCGTTCGGCGCCAGGAACTCAAACAACAGGCGCTACAGGCTCACTTCGATAGCAATGCAGCCACGCTCGATGCGTTGACGACGGCTCAACAGGCTTTGTTCCAGGACCGCCAGTATTTACTTAGTCTTCCGTTTGATGAGCTGGAAAGCACGATCGCGGAACGCATCGGAGTCTGGCAGTCGACGCTCGCGGAGCCGGCAATACAATACGCCGCCAACTCATCCGATGCAACGGGTCACGATAACACTCAAAGTTTTGATAGCGCATCGATCGATGATAGTGGCATTGATGCAGAGCACTCATCGCGTTCTGCTGGTGAATCGATAGAGGGTAGCAGTGAGACAGGGGAGGCGAGCGACGATGTATCGCGCACCTGGCGTGTGGCGATCGATTTGTCAGCACCGCGAACAAAAGCTGATCAGGTTTTCACACGCGTGCGTGATCGCTGGAAAACCGACCGTGCGGTAGTCAGCATCGATTTGTTAGCGGTGGATTAGGGTGGTGGCTGAGAGTAAGTCAAGAACTGTTTTTGCTTGTCGGGCCTGAATTAAATCAGCGTTTTTTGAAAACAGGATGCAAAAAATAAAGGTCACCAGTGTGATGACCTTGTACGACTATTTTCCCAGCAGCTTGCTTTCGTTTTTCTTGGCAGCTTTTGCGGCTTTCTTTTCTTTTGGGGTTAGCAGCGCTTCTTTCTTGGTACTTTTCTTACTGTCTTGTCCTTTACTCATGATATTTTTCACCTGTTGTAATGTCATGAACCGAAGGCCAGTCAAAATCAACCTAAGGAACGGTTTGCCACCAGAGACTATAAATGCAAACAGTCAAATCAGTACGCAGCAACGTCTAGTATGGTTCTATAAAGGATCAATAGATAGGAACTTCCAAAACAAAGCGTCGTCATACTTAGCAAGAAAATAAATTCTTAATATCTAATATCCACGTTCGGTGAGTGTCGTGACCAGTGGGGTGAGTTGCGGGAATCGGGGCAGGGGTGTGCTCAGGAGGTGAGCAGCCTGGCTACTGACTGAGTACCAACGAATGCGCCTTCGAGTGGCTCATTGAAGCCGGATTGATCCCATCCCAGCCCGGCAAAGACGGATGCCAATGGCAGGTTGACGCCTGCCAGGCAGGCCATGGCCATACCGCCAGACATGCGTGGATTGATCTCCAGGATGGTTTGCTGGCCTTCGCTGTTCTCCCGGGTTTGCAGGTTGCACAGCCCGTCTAGCTGGTAGCGGGCGGCCAGAACCCTTGCCATTTCGATCGATGGGCTGGCGATCTCGATTTGCTGGGATTTTCCCAGTTTGGCGCGGCACACTGCGTGTAGCATCTGGCCGTTATGTGCGACAAAGTCGACACTTCGCTCGATTCCCGGCAAGTAGGGCATTAACAGCTGAGGTACTGGTTTTTCCGCTGCTGCCAGAGCATTGCGATAGGCGGCGAGCGAGATCCGAAAGCCTGCCTCTGGGTCATACGACAGTATCTGCGCCATGTCATCCAGACCCGGTTGGACTCGGCGAAAGCCTGAGCCGAAGATACCCTGTGCCGGTTTAACGCATAGTCCGTGGCTTGCGTTTCCATTCGTGCTCAAATCTGACCAGGCCGCGTCGAACTCGGCCAAAGTGCAGTATTCACGAAACACATGTCCGATAACACCCGCGTGATGAGTTTCCGGAGATCTGATATCTATCTGGAACTGGATCTTGTTATCCAGGAGTGCCCGCACTTCTGGGGCTGCGGTAATTTGCAGGCGTACCCCTTGTGCCGCGAACTCGGTTCGGAAGGCCCAGACTGCGTCCGTTTTTCGTTGCACAACAATCAGTGCAACCTGGTGTTGAATCGCCGTCTCCAGCACCCATTGTGCGTAGTCAGAGTCATCCAGATCGGCTGGTTCTTGCACGAATTCGTCTGCAATCTGCCGCACCGGGTTGTCAGTATCCACATGGCTTGCCATGAAAGACAAGCCTTGTGCGGCCGGGTCGGCGCGCATGATCGAAATCGCATCGCTGGTATTGGACAGGCCTTTTGTGAACCAGATTCTGGCGGGCATAGTACAAAGAGCCATCAGCAGCGAGGTGTGTCAGAGAGTGGGGGTGGGGCTCGGAATATGAGCCATCAGTGCACTTGCAACGCGAGTGTGCAGCACCGATCAAGTGTAGAGAGATTGTCGCAAGCCTGTTGGGTTTAGTCGCTCAGTCCCGCTGGATTTGCCTTGTTAACTGTAGTGTCTGAATAGCACACGCCTAGCGTCGTTTGTAACGCTCTTTCTTCGCTGATGCTGATACAAGGCGGCAGTTATTTACACTGTCATGCCTTATAATAGCCTCAGTAAAAATATTTTATGTATATGATAATTAAGAACTATTACGGTGTTTGAATAGTCATGAGTGGACAAAAAATAGGTAGTCGTGTCGTGTTTCTAGACACCGAGACCACAGGACTCGATCACAAAAGCGGGCATCGCATCATCGAAGTTGGTTGCGTTGAGATGCAGGATCGAAGGCTGACAGGCAATAATCTGCATATCTATCTACAACCTGATCGTGAGATTGATCCGGGTGCCATGGCTGTGCACGGTATCAGCAACGAATTCCTGATAGACAAGCCGCGTTTTGCCGAGATCGCTGACGAGTTGCGTGACTATCTTACTGGCGCAGAGCTGATCATCCACAATGCACCGTTTGACGTCGGATTTCTCGAGCACGAGTTTCGTCTGTGCAATGCACCTGTGAATCTGTCAGAGGTGTGCCGTGTCACCGACTCTTTGGCTATGGCACGCAAGCAATACCCCGGTCAGCGAAACTCGCTGGACGCCTTGTGCAAGCGCCTGGGCGTGAACAATGGGCACCGCACGCTGCACGGAGCTTTGCTGGATTCGGAAATTCTGGCCGATGTCTATCTGGTCTTGACCGGTGGGCAGACCAAGCTGTCACTGGATCAGGAAAGTTCATCCGGATCAGTGGTTGTCGATCTGGCCACTTCTGTGGATGTGAGCCAGTTGCGCAAGGTCATGGCCAACAGCGATGAGTTGCTGGGACACGACAAGTGGCTGGAACAGCTGAGAAAAGCCGAGGACGGCTGTGCCTGGGACAAGCTGGTGGCGAAACACTGAGTGTTGTCGCCACCGACAGGACAGGATTCAGTGCGTGCGCACAACCCGGGCCTTGTCTCGCTGCCAGTCTCTGTCTTTGATAGAGGCCCGCTTGTCGAACTCCTTCTTGCCTTTACCAATGCCGATTTCGATCTTGACCTTGCCGTTTTTCCAGTACATGGACATGGCGACAATGGTGTATCCCTTGCGCTCTACAGCGCCGGTGAGACGTGACAGCTCGCGGCGATGTAGCAAGAGTTTGCGACGACGCTGGTTTTCTGCGACATAATGGGTGGAAGCAGAGTTGAGGGGGTTGATATTGCAACCGTACATCCAGGCTTCACCACGAAACAGTTGCACATACGCATCCACCAACTGCACGCGACCCTCGCGCAGACTCTTGACTTCCCACCCTTGCAGGGCCAGGCCAGCTTCGAATTTTTCATCGATTTTGTAATCGTAGGTTGCGCGCTTGTTGCGAGCAATGAGCGCGCCGCCTGAGATCTTATTGCTTTTATTCTTTTTTGCCATAACCCATTATACGTCCC
Organism: Granulosicoccus antarcticus IMCC3135; assembly: GCF_002215215.1. Lineage (NCBI taxonomy): Bacteria > Pseudomonadati > Pseudomonadota > Gammaproteobacteria > Chromatiales > Granulosicoccaceae > Granulosicoccus > Granulosicoccus antarcticus. Next base: position 2,683,602 of record NZ_CP018632.1, read on the forward strand.
GTTCGCTCTTCAGAGCGGCTGAACCACAACGACAAATTCATGCCAACCATTGCTCGCTCAGCACTAGTTTCTCATTCCGCCGCAGAAATGTACGGTCTCGTACGTGATATTGGGTCTTATCCCACTTTTCTGCCCTGGTGTCAGGCTGCTACGGTCGCCGAGCAGAGCGAAGAGCACCAAGTCGCCTCGATCACCATCGATCGACGTATGCAGGGAGCACGTTTTACCACGCGAAACCGTCTTGTGGTCAACGAGGCTATTCATATGTCGTTGGTTGACGGTCCGTTTCGACAGTTAAACGGTGTCTGGAAGTTCAAGGCAATTGATGAGGACGCCTGCCGTGTTGAGCTGGAGATCGAATTCGAATTCAAGAGCCGTATCTTTGCGGCGCTGATGGGAACCGCTTTTTCAAAAATTTGCGACACCATGGTGGCTGCATTCGTCAAACGTGCCGATGATATTCAATCATGATCATCCTGAAAGCATTTTTTCCGGGCCTGGCGTGATCACGCCGTGAGGCAAGCCGTGCCCCCGGAGTACCTGGACGTGCAGGTGGTGTTAGCCATGCCTCAGGTTCAATACCTCAAGACTTTGAGTGTTCCTGTCGGCACAACAGCCAGAGAGCTGGTGTTGATGGCTCTGGATGCCGGCCTGGTGCCGACAACCGCGTCAATAGACATCGAGCCTGCCAATGCGCCGCTAGGCGTTTTCAGTGAGTCGGTAGCAGATGACTACCCGTGCGCGCAGGGCGATCGGGTAGAGATCTATCGTCCGCTTCAGCAGGACCCCAAGGAATTGCGCCGACAGCGCGCCCGTCAGTCAAGTTCCTGATACGGCGTATCGTCCGTTGATTCCTTGTCTATCAGTTCCCACCAGTAACGCTTTTCGGGGAGCTCACCGGTCTCGGTATCCTGATTGCTGTCAATCTGAGCGACAAGGTTGTCTTCGAATATGATGGACACCCGACGAGCCTTGACGGCGGAACCAGCCGGGCCACGGGTAAAGACATAATCCCATCGATTGCCCTTGAACGGCGTATTGACTACCGGTGTGCCGATGAGTTCGCGAACCTCTTCGCGCTCCATACCGACGATGACACGGGCCAGTTGCTGTTCATTCAGCAGGTTGCCTTGCTGAATACTGATTTTGTGGGCACTGGGCAGCCAGAAGGGGTCTCCGGCGCATGCTGATAGCAGAAATAGCATCATCGCCAGGCAGGTAGCACTACGCATAGTAGAAGTCCATGAGAACGGGGGAGAGATTGTCGTATACTTTAGTACGGATTTCCAACGGCGGACTTTACTGTAGTGGCAACACAATGACACATAATCAGACCATTTCACGAGACTTACGCAAGGCCGGTCTGAAGGTCACTTTGCCCAGGTTGAATATACTCGAGATTCTTGAAGGGGCAGAACAGCATCATATGAGTGCTGAAGATGTCTACAAGGCATTACTAAAGCAAGGAAGTGATGTAGGTCTGGCAACAGTTTACAGGGTGCTGACACAGTTCGAGGCAGCTGGTTTGGTTACCCGGCACCATTTCGACGGTGGACAGGCCATCTTTGAACTCGACACAGGCGATAATCATGATCATATCGTCTGCATGAAATCTGGAAAAGTATCTGAATTCAAGGACGAGTTGATCGAAAAGCGACTACGTGAGATCGCCGAAGAGCTGGGTTACTCACTGACTGACCACAAGATCATTCTGTATGGCGTCTATCATGAAAATGATGATGCGGAGTCCAGCATTTCCTGAGCATGCTGACGACTTTTGGTGGTGACTTTTGCGCCACCGAGCATGCGGGCGATCTCATCCCTGATTTTGGTGGCCTCCAGAGGCTGAACTGACGTTTTCGTCTTGCCGCGGGCCACTTCTTTTTTGATCAGCATGTGGTGGTGTGCCTGGGAGGCCACTTGTGGCAAGTGCGTGACACAAAGAACCTGTGATTTCTGGCCTACCTGTCTCAGTAATTGCCCCACGGTTGTTGCCACGGCACCGCCCACTCCCGAGTCTACTTCGTCGAATACCAGAGTCGGCATGGCGTGGGAGTCGAGCGCTGCAAGCGTCATACACAGGCTTATACGGGACAGTTCGCCACCGGATGCAACTCGTGACAGCAGGGCAGGGCTGACGCCCGGGTTGGGGCTGACCAGGAAATTGACATTGTCATTGCCCAGTCGGTGTGGCGCGTCGGTATCTGTCTTCAGGCTGATTTCGAAGACTCCACCTGTCATATTCAAGCCCTGCATGGACTCGGTAATGGTTTTAGCTAGTATCTTGGCGTGCTTGCGGCGATGGCGGGACAGTTTCGCCGCTTCGTTGTCGTAAATACTACGTAACGCATCTCGTTCACGCAGAAGCTCATCGCCTGCCATATTCGGGTCGGTCAGCGTGTCGAATTCTTCACGCAGTGCCTGTTCGACGGTGGCAAGTTCGGCCATTTGGCATTGGTGCTTGCGAGCCAGGGAATGCAGGGCACCCAGTTTCTGGTCCAGCCAGGACAGGCGAGTGTCGTCGTGTTCCAGTCTGCCCAGGGTGCTGCGGACCAGATGACTGGCTTCTGCCAGCTGAATAGCTGCAGACTCGACAAGATCCAGTGCTTCACGCAGCTGCTCATCGATTTGTACGAGTTCACTCAGGGCGGGGGTCGCCTTGTTGAGTGCCGGGCAGGCGACGTCATCAATGGCCTGCAGCGATTGCTCACCCAGAGTCAGTATGCGGTCGCTACTGGCTAACCAGCGGTGTTCGGACTCGATGTCCTTCACGGTGTTGGGGCCGATGTCCAACTCGTCGAATTCCTGCAGTTGAAAGCTCAACATATCAATGCGTTGTGAACGTTCAGCAGCATTGCGCTCCTGGTTTACCAGGGCTTCATTTGCTACATGCCAGCTTGCATAGGCTTTGGCGACGCGGTCAAATTGCACACCGCCAGCAAATCGGTCCAATAGCTGCCGTTGTTGGGCAGATTTGCCAAGTGTCTGATAGGCGTGCTGGCCATGAATGGTGACCAGTTGTTCGCCCAGCGCCCGCAGTGTTTGTACCGACACAGGCAGATCGTTGATGGTTGCACGTGATTTGCCATTGGCGGAAAGAGAGCGCCGTATCAGGCAGTCATCTTCAGCATCCAGTTCATTGGCGGCCAGCCACTGGGTAACGTGTGGCAGTTGATCGAGATTAAAACTTGCCGTGATATCGGCACGCTCAGCACCCTGTTGAATGGAATCGGTGTTGGCGCGAGCTCCCAGTACGAGCCCGAGAGCATCAAGCAATATTGATTTGCCAGCGCCAGTTTCGCCGGTCAAGGCTGTCATACCCGGCTCGAGTTCCAGCTCCGAAGAGTCGATGATGGCAAAGTGCCGGATATGCAGATGGGTAAGCAATGGTTGGTCCCGAAGGGTTAGCCCCAGTTAAGCTTCTCGCGCAAAATGCGATGGTAATCGTAGTTTTCAGGGTGCAGCAGTCGTACGCGGTTGGCGTTACGTTTGACTTCTATCATGTCGCCCAGCATGGCATCCATATAAATTTGACCATCGCAGACGACCTGTGCCTTGGCCACATCATCGTCCCAGAGGTGAACCCGAATGGTGGACTCGGCATCGACCATCAAAGAACGACTGGTCAGTGTATGAGGGCAGATCGGCTGGACGACCAGCGCGTCAATGGTGGGACCGACAATAGGGCCACCATTCGACAATGAATAGGCTGTACTGCCAGAGGGTGTGGCGATAATCAGGCCATCTGCACGTTGGTGTGTGACCAGTACGTCATCGATGATGACGTCAAAGTCCATGATCTGCAGCAAGTCACGAACACGAATGACCGTGTCATTGAAGGCGAAGGAATCTGCGACACACTCGCCGTCGCGCAGAATTCGGGTTCTGAGCATGGCGCGGTGTTCTTCGATGTACTGACCCTTGACGATCTGGATAAGCTCTTCCAGGCCGCCATCGGGGGACACATCGACCAGGAACCCGAGTCTGCCGCGATTGATGCCGACAATGGGAACGTCATGGTTTACCAGTGAGCGCGCAGCGCTGAGCAAGGTGCCATCGCCGCCTATGACGACGGCCAGGTCGCAGGTTTCACCGATGACGCTAGTGGGAACCGTGGGTGGTTCGCCTTCCAGCAGACCTTGAGTGCTGTTGTCGAGCACCACTTGAACATCGAGCGCCTCTAGGCATCCGATTACATCAGCAAGTGTATTGGCAACGCTCTCATCGCTGAACTTCACGATGAGGCCTGCCCGTGAGAATTTTGTCATCGCTCTAAGTTAGCACGCCAAGATGACAGCTGCCACGTAATGGCTCGCAACACTGTCAGGATTTCCAGTTCGCCAGGTCGCTCATTGCATAAAGATGCTGGAGAGCGTTCCGCGGTGTGATTGTGTCCAAGTCTAGCTCGGAGATATAGTCTTGCAAGGCCCCACCGGGGCTGAAGAGGTCCAATTGTGCCGTTTTCGCAGTTCCGGCAACGACGCGTGCATTATCATCCACTTTGCTCTCTATTGGTTCGGGGGCGCCAATCTTGTAATGATCCGATTCGACGGTATCTGCAACAGAATGCTCCTCCAGGGCCGCAAGTCGCTCCCGCGCATATCCCAGGGCAGTATCCGGCAAACCTGCCAGTTCCGCCACTTGCAGGCCGTAACTACGGTCGGTTGCGCCCTTTTTTATGCTGTGCATGAAAATTATTCTGCCATCGTGCTCCACTGCGTCGAGATGGACGTTTTCAATGTTTTCATGCTGTTCTGCCATGGCGGTCAGCTCGAAATAATGTGTCGCGAAAAGGCATAGAGATCGATTATTCTGCGCCAGGTGCTCAGCACAGGCCCAGGCTAGTGCCAATCCGTCATAGGTACTGGTCCCGCGACCCACTTCGTCCATCAGTACCAGGCTGTTGGGAGAGGCGTTACGCAGAATGTGGGCGGCTTCGGTCATTTCTACCATAAAGGTGGATTGACCTCGGGCAAGGTCGTCTGAGGCGCCGATGCGGGTAAAGATACGATCAATCGGACCGATGGTGGCTGCACTGGCGGGAACGTGACTGCCGGTATGGGCTAATAGGGCGATCAGCGCCGTCTGGCGCATGAACGTCGATTTACCACCCATGTTCGGCCCGGTAATCAGTAGCATCCTGCACTGTTCATCCAGGTGCGTTGGGTTGGCAACGAACGGGTCGTCAATCAGCGCTTCAATGACCGGGTGTCGTCCAGCTTCAATGGCGATGCCGGTCTCCAGGCTCAATTGTGGGCGACACCAGTCGTGCTCAGCTGCAATGCGTGCAAAGCTGTTGAGTACATCAAGCTCGGCGATGGTCGTCGCCATGCTGCGCAGGGTCGCGAGCTCCTGCTTCAGTGTTTCCAGAACGTTGGCATACAGTTCTCGTTCCCGAGCCAGTGCCTTTTCACGCGCCCCCAGAACCTTGTCTTCATGCTCCTTGAGCTCGGGAGTGATGTAACGCTCGGTACTCTTGAGAGTCTGGCGTCGTATGTAGTGCGCAGGCGGTTCGCTTTGGCGATTGGTTTCGATATAGAACCCGTGAACACGGTTGTAGCCCACCTTGAGGGAACTGATGCCTGTTGATGCCTTTTCGCGCTGCTCCATTTGAGCCAGAAAATCGCTTGCATCACCACTTAGCGAGCGCAGTTCGTCCAGCTGGGCATCGTAACCATCGGCTATGACGCCTCCATCACGTAGAACGACGGGAGGATTTTCACGAATGGCAGATTTCAGGAATTTGTCAGCAGTGGTTGGCTGCTGCAGGACCTCGAGGATATTCTTCAACGCGTCGGCGTGCGCTGGTTCACTGCGACCAGGGTTTTGTAAATGTTGCAAAAGCTCGGGCAGGCATTCCAGGCTCAATCGCAGTCGTTCCAGTTCACGCGGTTGGGCACTTCCCAGCAATATGCGAGTGGTGATGCGTTCCATGTCGTGCATGTTTGCCAGTACTTTTGCGACCTCTGCACAGGTGTCGTCCTGCATCAGTGCGCCGACCCGGTCCTGTCTCTGGCAAATCTGCTCTCTATTTCGTATCGGTTGTTGTAGCCATGCGCGCAGTTTGCGAGTGCCCATGGGGTTGGCTGTGCGATCGATCACACTGAACAGTGTGTTGGATTCCTGTTGGCGCGCATTCTCGACAAGCTCCAGATGGCGTCGTGTTCCGGGATCCAGAATGACCGTATCAGAGGCGTTTTCAACTCGCATGTTCGCCACTTGCTCGAGCGCGTTGAGCTGTGTCTCACGGGCGTATCCCAATGCCACCGCTGCAGCACTGATCGCGAGTGTCAGGTTCTCGCAACCGAATGCCTCCAGGTTGCGGACCTTGAAGTGTTCGGTCAACGATTTGCGAGCTGCAGCCTGGTCGAACAGCCATGGGGCTCTGCTGCGGCGGGTGTAGTTGGAAAATTCGCTTTGCAAGCGACTGTCTTCGCCAAGCAGCAGTTCGGCAGGGTCCAGCCTTGCCAGTTCGGCCTGTAGTCGGGGTAAGTCTTCCACCTGCATGACAGCCAGATCGCCAGCTGCGACATCAAGCGCGGCAATGCCGAAGCCTTCACGGCCTTCACTGACGCAAACCAGAAGGGCCACGGCACGCGAAGCCAGTAGCGACTCTTCGGTCAGAGTGCCGGGCGTAATAACACGCACCACTTCACGAGTAACCGGACCTTTGTTGGTTACGGTTCCCGTCTGTTCGCAGATAGCGACCGAGAGTCCCATTCTGACCAGTCGGCCCAGGTAGTTGTCCGCGGCGTGATAAGGAATGCCGGCCATCGGAATCGGTTCACCGCCGCTTTTGCCACGAGCGGTGAGCGTAATGTCCAGAAACTGGGCTGCCCGCCTGGCATCATCGAAGAATAATTCGTAGAAATCGCCCATGCGGTAGAACAACATGGAGTCTGGGTGCTGTGCCTTGATGCCCAGGTACTGCTGCATCATGGGGGTATGTGTGCTGTTCGTCATGAGGCATAGTGTACTCAGTGTGCGAGCTTGTGAGAGAGGAGAGGGCAAAGACAATGGGTGAAAAAAACGCATGACCGAGGAAAGAATCAGAGAAGAACGGTTTCAGGCTCAATCTGACGAGCTGGTTGCCGGGCTCGCAGAGCTGCTACTGAGCCGCAATGCAACAATGACCACGGCAGAATCCTGTACTGGGGGCCTTATTGCGGGGGCCTTGACCGCTATGCCGGGAAGCTCCGCCTGGTTCGCTCAGTCGGTCGTGACCTATTCCAATGAGGCAAAGCAGTCGTTGCTCGGGGTGGCGGAGGTTGTTTTCGAGGAGCATGGAGCGGTCAGTGAGGCCTGTGTTCTGGCTATGGCAAGAGGTGCCAGCGAGCGCAGCGGCTCGCCCGTTGCGGTGGCTGTCAGTGGTGTGGCCGGTCCCGATGGTGGAACGCCAGACAAGCCTGTGGGTACGGTATGGTTTGGTTGGGCCATCGGAAATGCGGTATCGGCAGAGTTGTTGCATCTGGAAGGTGACCGCCGCACAGTGCGCGAGCAGGCGGTCTTGCACGCCTTGCGTGGTACCATCGCGCGGATCCTGGATGGGAGTGATCTGAATCAATGAAACGTAACGTAGACCTTACTCGACGTGTTCTGCTGGTACTGCTGCTGAGTACTTCGGCATTTGCAAGTGCGCAGCAGAAAGAGCTGTCTATCGATGAGCTGGAAGCCTATATTGCCGAGCAGAAGGTCGTTCTGGGAGAAGCGCGCGCCAATCGCGAGAAAACCCAGGAGAAAGTAGACGAAGTGCGTGATGCTATCTCGGAACAGGATGCTCGCAAGGCATTGGTTGAAGAGGAGCTGGAGACCTTGTGCTCAGAGCAGGAAGCGCTGAAGCCGGGAACTTACGAGGACTGTAAGGCTGGCTCGAACAACTGAAAATATTTACAGTCTTTTAACGGTTCGAACCCCCAATTCCGTCGTTGATGTGAAATAATCTGTTCTACCGTCGGTAGCCAGGGAGTGGCTGTACCGCAATCTCACAGAACGGGGAAAAAATCAGTGGACGAGAACAAGAAAAAAGCACTCGCAGCGGCGCTTGGCCAGATTGAAAAGCAATTTGGCAAGGGCACTATCATGCGTATGGGAGACGATAGTGTCTCGCGTGACATCGATGTCATTTCAACAGGCTCACTGGGTCTGGATCTCGCTCTGGGTATTGGTGGTCTGCCGCGTGGCCGGGTTTGTGAAATATACGGCCCTGAGTCCTCAGGCAAAACCACAATGACATTGCAGGTCATTGCTGAATGCCAGAAAGCGGGTGGAACAGCGGCGTTTGTGGATGCGGAGCATGCACTGGACCCCGTTTATGCACGCAAGCTGGGTGTGGATGTTGACGAGTTGCTCATCTCCCAGCCTGATACAGGCGATCAGGCGCTCGAAATTGTCGATATGCTGGTTCGTTCCAGTGCCGTTGATATTATCGTTATTGACTCGGTAGCTGCCCTGACCCCCAAGGCCGAAATCGAAGGTGATATGGGTGATTCGCATGTGGGCCTGCAAGCACGTCTCATGTCTCAGGCTCTGCGCAAACTCACCGGTAATATCAAACGCACCAATACACTGGTTATTTTCATCAACCAGATTCGTATGAAAATCGGTGTCATGTTCGGTAGCCCCGAAACCACGACCGGTGGTAATGCGTTGAAGTTCTATAGCTCGGTTCGCCTGGACATTCGTCGTATCGGAGCCATTAAGCGTGGTGATGAAATCGTAGGTAACGAAACTCGCGTCAAGGTCGTCAAGAACAAGATGGCACCACCGTTCAAACAGACTGAGTTCGAGATTCTGTATGGCGAAGGTGTTTCCCGTGAAGGTGAGTTGATCGATCTGGGCGTGCAGAATGGTCTGATCGACAAAGCGGGAGCGTGGTACAGCTACAACGGCGACCGTATCGGCCAAGGTAAGGACAAAGTCCGCATGCATCTAATCGAACATGCACATATTGCTGACGAAATTGATGTCAAGCTTCGCGACATGCTGTTGGCCAAGCCCGAAAGTATCCGGGATAAGCCGCCGGGTAAGGCTGACAAGACTGAAGAGGCAGAATCCGAAGTCTGAGAGCGTTGATGCAGGGGCGAATCAGTAGTCAGGCAGGATTGCAATGAACGATTCGCTCACTGCAGAAGAGATTGCCGCCAAAGAGGCAACGCAGGCTTATGGTGCCGCCATACGCCTGCTTGCCAGTCGCGATCACTCTGTTGTCGAACTGACGCGCAAACTAAAGCAGCGAGAGCACGGCAGTGTGGCAATTGACGCTGCACTGGTTGAGCTTATTGAAGCCAATTACGTGAATGATGCACGTTATGCCGAGCTGTATGCGGAACAACGTATGAATCACGGTTATGGCCCTTTGTCCATACGGTCAAAGCTGGCGACGCGCGGTCTTGATAGTCATCATGTACGCAGAGCGATGCAATTGCTGGACGTGGATTGGGTCGAGCAAGCAGAGAAGGTGATCTACAAGCGCTTCACATCGCATGAGATCACTGATACGGATCAAGCCGCCACTGCGCGGATTGCGCGATTTCTGCAAGGGCGTGGCTTTAACTCCAGTGATGTTTTGCGTGGATTGAACCAGGCAAGACGTGAACTTGGTCGTACTCCATCGGGTTGAGCACAGCCTATCGTGTCGATGATCGACAACAGGCTCTACCCGTAAGGCTGCGCTCCGGCTACACTAGCGGACCTTTTGATTGTTCGCGGCCCGTCATGCCAGCTTCCTTACCCCAAACAACGTCTCAGATTCGTGAGCAATTTCTGCAATTCTTCGCCAGTCAGGGTCATCAAATTGTGGCCTCCAGCTCGCTGGTGCCTGGCAATGACAAAACTCTGTTGTTCACAAACGCTGGCATGGTCCAGTTCAAGGATGTGTTCACAGGTGACGAGGTCCGTGATTATCAGCGCGCCACCACCTCTCAGCGTTGTGTCCGTGCCGGCGGCAAGCACAATGATCTGGATAACGTGGGCTACACAGCGCGTCATCACACATTTTTCGAAATGCTCGGCAATTTCAGCTTCGGTGATTATTTCAAGCGCGAAGCCATACAATTTGCCTGGAGCTTTCTGACGGGCACCCTGGGTCTGCCAGCTGACAAATTATGGGTAACCATTTTTGAGGAAGACGATGAAGCGGAAAGCATCTGGGTCAATGAAATAGGGGTCCCGGCAGAACGTGTCATTCGCATCGGTGCCAAGGATAATTTCTGGATGATGGGTGATACCGGTCCCTGCGGTCCGTGTTCTGAAATTTTCTATGATCACGGTGAAGATGTCTGGGGTGGACCTCCAGGTTCGCCTGAGGAAGACGGCGATCGCTATATCGAAATCTGGAATCTGGTTTTCATGCAGTTTGATCGCTCTGCTGATGGCACCATGACACCACTACCAAGCCCATGTGTAGATACGGGAATGGGGCTTGAGCGCATTGCCGCAGTGCTTCAGCATGTGCATAGCAACTACGAAATAGATCTGTTTGATCGTTTGATCAGAGATGCGGCCAAACTGCTGGGTGTCGGCGATCTTGCCAACCCTTCGCTACGCGTCATTACAGACCATTTGCGCTCCTGTGCATTTCTGATTGTCGACGGAGTGCTGCCAAGCAACGAAGGTCGCGGTTATGTTCTGCGACGTATCATTCGTCGTGCTGCCCGGCACGGCCATAAGCTGGGTGCCTCAGGAACCTTTTTCCATAAACTGGTGCCTTCGCTGGTTCGCGAGATGGGCCAGGCCTATCCGGAGCTGGTTGCAGCGCAAGCAGAGGTGGACAGTCAGCTGCTCAAGGAAGAAGAGCGCTTTGCTGCAACGTTGTCGGCAGGTTTGAGCATTCTTGACGACGAAGTCGCCAATCTATCCGGCAAGACCATTCCTGGCGAGGTTATCTTCAAGCTGTACGACACTTACGGATTTCCGGCAGATCTGACTGGTGATATTGCGCGTGAACGTGAACTTGAAGTGGACATGGAAGGTTTTAATACTTGCATGGAAGCACAGCGAACTCGCGCCCGTGCTGCCAGCAACTTTGCCGCACAGGGTCTGGATTTTCAGTCCGGTTCTGCCACGGTATTTGTCGGTTACACAGAGAACCAGTGTGAAAGTGTCATCAACGAGCTTTTTGTCGACGGTGAATCGGTTGAAAGGCTGGAGCCTGGTCAGGCGGGTTGGGTGGTCTTGAGTAAAACGCCTTTTTACGGTGAGTCAGGCGGGCAGGTCGGTGATGTTGGCCACATAACTCGGCGTGATGCTAACGGTGTAGAAGCTCAGGATGCTGTTTTCGAGGTGCTGGATACCCAGAAGCAAAGACAGGCCTTTGCCCATGCAGGCGCGCTGAGCGGCGCGGCTTTGACTGTTGGTGATGCCGTTACTGCCACTATCGACGTTGCACGTCGTGAGCGGATTCGCCAGAACCACTCTGCAACGCATCTGTTACACGGTGCTCTGCGTTCTGTTCTGGGCACGCACGTGGAGCAGAAGGGGTCGCTGGTTAACGATGAGTCTCTGCGGTTTGACTTCTCACACGGTGAACCGGTCACTGAGGCGCAGCGTGTGAGTATCGAACAATGGATAGATCGTGAAGTGCGCGCCAATAGTGAATGCAGCACTCAGGAAATGTCGATGGAGGATGCGGTTGCGGCCGGCGCCATGGCACTGTTTGGTGAAAAATATGGCGACATTGTTCGTGTCGTACGCCTCGGAGATCGCTCGGTCGAGCTGTGTGGTGGTACGCACGTTGGTGCAACGGGCGAACTGGGTGGTGTGAAGGTTTTGACCGAAGGTGGTGTGGCTGCCGGAGTCCGTCGTATCGAGGCTGTCAGTGGTTCAGCTGCACTGAGTTATTCGCAAGCTCTGGAACACCAGTTGAATGAGGTGGCGACGACACTCAAAGCGCCCAAACATGATGTGGTTCCAAAGCTCAAGCAGCTGCAGACACGCAATCGTGATCTTGCCCGCGAGGTTGAACAGCTGCAGGCGAAGCTTGCTGCCAACTCCGGTAATGATCTTGCCGCCAATGCTGAAACTATCGGCAATGTCAGCGTGCTTTTACAGGTGGTAGAAGATGCTGATGCGAAGTCACTGCGAACTCTGCTTGATCAGCTTCGACAAAAGCTGGAAAACAGCATTATCGTTCTGGCCAGTGAAAAGGATGGCAAGGTGTCTCTGATTGCCTCTGTTGCAGACAGTCGTACGAGGGTGCTCAAGGCGGGTGATCTTCTGAAGGAGGTCACGGTTATCCTGGGCGGTCGTGGGGGTGGTCGTGCCGACATGGCGCAAGGTGGCGCTGACTCTCTTGAAAAGATTGAAGAATCGTTTGCAGCCGCTCGCGCACTGATTCAGTCTCGTTTTTCTGTCTGATGGCATGGGGGCGTAAATCGCCCCCGATGTCACAGGTGCAGGCTGAGGTGGCGAATCGACTCGGTCGACAGATTCAATTCAACGGTTCATTGATACAGGTGTGTTTTTTCTAACATGGCGTTTCTAGTCAAGAAATATGGCGGTACTTCCGTCGGTAGCGTGGAGCGTATCCAGCACGTAGCGCAAAGTCTTAAACAGGCAAGGGATGCCGGTGACGATGTGGTCGTTGTGGTTTCCGCAATGTCTGGCGAGACCAATCGTCTGGTTGCCATGGCTCGCGAGGTGATGCCGGCGGTGGTCGATGTGCGCGAGCTGGACGTGCTGCTGTCTACCGGAGAGCAGGTGACGATCGCCCTGTTGACAATGGCGTTGAAGGAGTTAGGTGTCGAGGCGCGCTCCTATACAGGAGCCCAGGTTCGGATCCTGACTGACAATAGTCATAGCAAGGCTCGTATTCTGGATATCGATACGGCTCGTATCATGGACGACATCAAGTCGGGTCGCGTGGTGGTGGTGGCCGGATTCCAGGGTGTGAGCGAGGAAGGAGACATCACGACACTGGGGCGCGGTGGCTCGGATACCTCTGCTGTTGCACTGGCCGCTGCGCTGAAGTGCGACGAGTGTCAGATTTTTACCGATGTGGATGGTGTCTACACGACAGATCCACGTGTGGAGAAGCGTGCTCGACGGCTGGATCGGATTACCTTCGAGGAGATGCTGGAAATGGCCAGCCTCGGTTCCAAGGTTCTACAGATACGTGCCGTCGAATTTGCCGGAAAATACAATGTACCACTGCGCGTCTTGTCCAGCTTCAAGCCTGGCGACGGCACCCTGATAACTTACGATGACGAGGAAAACACCATGGAACAGGCGCTAGTGTCCGGCATAGCGTTCACTCGGGATGAGGCGCAGATCACCGTCACGGGGGTAGCAGATCGTCCTGGTACTGCCTACGCGATTCTGGGTCCTATATCCGACTTGAACGTTGAAGTGGATATGATCATTCAGAACATCGGTGCCAATGACACCACTGACTTCACATTCACTGTGCATCGTGATGAATACACGCGAGTCATCGATTATCTGAAAAGCAACAACGACACCCTGGGTGCGACAACGATTTCCGGCGATGATCGTATTGCCAAGTTGTCGATCGTTGGGGTTGGCATGCGTTCTCATGCTGGCATAGCCAGTCGCATGTTCAGGAGTCTGGCAGATGCGGGCATCAACCTGCGATTGATCACTACGTCTGAAATCAAGATCAGTGTGGTGATTGATGAGAAATACATCGAGCTTGGTGTACGTGCGTTACATGAAGAATTCGAACTGGGAGCTGATGAAGTCATTGAATCCTGAGTAAGAGGGAGTCAGGTCATTTTTCAATCTGTAACACGGTGACAACTCGTTGACGCGTCATGAGCGTATTGCGAGCGCTTTTTCAGGCTCGTAATACGCAAAATGTGCGACATCGTTGCACAACTGTTAAATATGACCACAGCCAAAGGGTGTGGCGATTAAATACCTGAGCTAGCTGACATAATTTGGCGAAATGGACACTGGCTTTCTGGCGCAATGCCGGGAGCAGTTACACAGGAGCTAATACCATGTTGATATTGACCCGCAGGGCTGGTGAAACGCTGATGATCGGTGATGAAGTTTCTGTCACGGTTCTGGGCGTGAAAGGGAACCAGGTGCGCATCGGAGTGAACGCGCCCAAAGAGGTCTCTGTTCACCGAGAAGAGATCTACGCAAGAATCAAGAAAGAGCAGGAAGTCGATTCAGAGGCACTTGAATCGCAAAGTTGAAGCAGAAAATTCATTGAATCACTCGAAATTCAATGAATCGTAGAAAAAGATGAAAATAAATGATCTGAAAGGTTGACGTAGCCATTTTAAAACGCCATAATTATCAGGTCGCAAGAAAACAGGCGCCCGTAGCTCAGTTGGATAGAGTACCTGGCTACGAACCAGGCGGTCGGAGGTTCGAATCCTTCCGGGCGCACCAGTTTTCTTGAGTCATCCCAGTTTATTCAATCATTGTTGATAAGCTGTGATTTCAGTTTTAACGGGTTAACCGCCCCTGTTTTACAAATAATGTTTTTGCCTATAAAAACTGCATATTGCAGTTTTTGTGCTTGGCAAAAGCAATCCGGAGAGGTGGCCGAGTGGCTGAAGGCGCTCCCCTGCTAAGGGAGTATACGTTTTATAGCGTATCGAGGGTTCGAATCCCTCTCTCTCCGCCATTATTGGCACTGACTTTGGATGCTCCATGAGCCACAATCGATTGGTCGGCGATGTGGGCGGAACCAATGCCCGGTTTGCTCTGCTGGATGACAACAACCAGCCTATTTCCTCCAGTACCAGCACTCTGCGTACTGATGACTTTCCCAGTCTTGCCGCCGCTGTTTCTACCTATTTGAGTGAACACGATATAGATCGTGTCACCGCTGCTGCGGTCGCTGTTGCCACACCTGTAGTCGGGGATGTGATCAAGCTCACCAATAATCACTGGTCATTCTCAATTGAAGAAACCCGCAAGCAGCTCGGTATTGACTGCATGCATGTTGTCAATGATTTCACGGCTCTGGCACTCTCAGTTCCGCATCTGCCAGCCTCGGAGCTGATTAAGGTCGGCGGTGGTGAAGAAGTGCCGAATCATGCCAAAGCCATCATTGGTCCGGGTACCGGTCTGGGCGTCTCGGGGCTCATTCCGTGTAACGGTCATTGGACCGCATTGCAGGGTGAGGGAGGCCATGTCTCTCTGGGTGTTCGAACTCCCCGCGAATTCGCTGTTTATGAGCTTTTGAGTCATAAGTTCAGGCACGTCTCTGCCGAACGCTTTCTTTCAGGTCCGGGCCTTGTCAACATCGTCAACGCCTTGCGTGAAATCGACGGTATGTCGCCTCACGAGTATTCGCCTGCTGATGTCACTGAACATGGGTTGGCGTCTGAGCCCTTGCCAGAGCATGCTGCCTGTGTAGAAGCACTGGACATTTTCTGCGAATTGCTGGGTTCTTGTGCCGGAAACCTGGTGCTGACACTAGGTGCTGAGGGCGGTGTCTATATCGGCGGCGGTGTAGTGCCGCGTCTAGGTGATTTTTTCCTGCAATCAGGTTTCCGTGAGCAGTTCGAAGCAAAAGGGCGAATGCAGCACTATCTTGAAAAAGTGCCGAGCTACGTCATCAAATCACCATATCCTGCACTAGTGGGTGCGGCGCAGCTCATCTGAGCCACTCGCTGTAGTCTCGATAGCTGAACGGATTCAAATACTGAATCAAGAAGTCAGCTTATGCTGCTCCATTGGTATTCACTCTATCAGAAGGGCTGTGTATGAGTGGTCTATCTCAGGCGATTTGATCTGGTTTGGCCGGGCGGCCTATCCCTGGCGGCCTATCCCGGGCGGCCCATCCCGGGCGGCCCATCCCGGGCGGCCCGATATATGCCTATTAGTCAGTGTTTCCCATTGTTAAACATTCCGATGCAACAAAATGTCTGCTTTGGGATCCGAGCTAGAATAGGGAGGCTGTAGTTGATAGCCTCCGCAGGCGGGAAACCTCTTTCAATGAACACATTCCATTGTGTCAATTACCAGGAATTGTCTGGCAAATGCTGATTCGAATTGGCGCCGTACTCTTTACGTTGTTGTCTCAGCTTCCCGGCACCGCGCTGGCAATAGAGCTGCCGGAAGGTTTTATTGACGAGGCCTATATCAGCGGGCTGGATGGCCAGATAACCGGCTTTGATGCATCTGCCGCAGGGCGGGTCTTCATTAGTGAGAAGGCGGGTATTGTGCGAGTATTTCAGGACGGTCAGCTGCTGGCTGAGCCTTTCCTCGACATTAATGAAATCGTTAATGACCGAGTAGATCGAGGCATGCTTTCAGTGGCGGTGCATCCACAGTTCCCCTTGACGCCTTTTGTCTACGTGTTGTACACCTATGATCCTCCTGAGCTGGTAAGCAATGGTCTGGAAGGGCCCGGCACACTCGAGGGCAATGGCAACCGCGTTTCGCGCCTGGTGCGCTATACCGCTGATCCAGCTCGTGACTTCAATGTAGCTGTCGAAGGTAGTGCTGAGGTCATACTGGGTCGCAACAGCACCTACGAGGCCATAGGCGAGCCTGAAGGGCGTTACAACACGACTATTCCGTCGTGCGGACCGATCTCTGATCCCACGCCGGATTGTTTGCCGGTTGATGAGGATTCTCATACCATTGGTGCCATGCGTTTCGCCGAAGACGGATCGCTCTATGTCAGTAATGGTGACGGTGCCAGTTACCGTAGTTTCGAGCCCTTGACCGAAATGGCTCTCAATCTGAATAGCCTGCGCGGCAAGATTCTCAGGATTGATCCCGAGACGGGTAAAGGTTTGTCGGATAACCCTTATTTCGACGGTGATCCGGACAGTAATCGCTCACGAGTCATCAGTACCGGTTTGCGTAATCCCTACAGCATGACCATCCACCCTTTGACTGGACAACCCTATGTCGGAGATGTCGGGGAGAAGCAATGGGAAGAAATCAATGGCGGTAGCAGCAAGAATTTTGGATGGCCTTGCTATGAAGGCGGTGAAGGTGGCAACTTGCGCCAGCCTGGATTCGAGCCACTGGACTTTTGTCAGGCGCTTTATCAGTCCAGTGAAGAAATCGAAGCACCTTTGCTGAGCTGGGAGCATCTTGAATCAGGTAGTAGTGCCATGGTCGGGGACTTCTACTTCGGAGAAGCATTTCCGTCGAACTACTCGGGCATGCTTTTCTATGGTGATTTCATACAAGGCTGGATGCGCTATGCCGATGTCAGCGATCCGGATAATGTGACGAGTTTCGATTTTGCCAGCGACATGCAACCGATGACCGAAATTCGGGTTGGAGAAGATGGCGCACTTTACTATGCCAGCATCATTACCGCTGAGGTGCGGCGCATTCGTTATATCGGTGAGGATGGGGGTGGTGAGTCTCCAGAGCCCGAGCCAACGCCCGAACCGGGTCCGGACTCAACTGATAACAGCTCGACAGGTGAGGGTGCCGTTGAAGTCGGGGCGGTCTCCATATTGTGGCTGGTATCCCTGGGCTTGAGTCTGTGTTTGTTTCGACGAAAGCGCAGTTGTGTGAACGTTGCGGAAACTGATCAATGAGCTTGATGGCCACGGCCCGCCTGCTGACACTTGTGTGTCTGGTCGTGGGCTTGTCTGCCTGCTCTGAGGGCGTGCAACTGGAGGCGGGCGGTTCTTCCGATTCTGGCGATGGTCAAGGCGAGGGCGGTAGCGACGGCCAGGGCAGTGACTCAGGCGATGGAGGCAGTGTCGGAACAGGCGCACTTCCGGCCCTGTCCCCACATGATGCAGGATTTGCGGGTACTTATTTCTCGGGGTCGGGTCAGTGTTCTACTTGTCATGATGGTCTGTCAGACGAGGCGGGTAGTGATGTATCCATCGCTCGCGACTGGTCGAGCAGCATGATGGCCAATGCCGCTCGGGATCCCTATTGGATTGCCAGAGTAGCTGCCGAGATAGATCGGCATCCGTTGCTGGAAAATACGTTGCAGGACAGCTGCACTCGTTGTCACGCACCAATGGCCAATGAGTCAGGTCGCAAGGATGGGGCACCGCTGGCCTTGTTTGAGGACGGAATGCTGAATCCCAGCAGCCCTTTGTTTGATCATGCCATGGAGGGGGTCAGCTGTACGCTGTGTCATCAGGTAGAAGACGATGGATTGTTGGGTACACCTGAGGGTGTGTCCGGGAATTTCACGGTGCTCAGCTACGATAATTCCTTTGACCGACCTGCCTATGGACCTTATTCAGATCCCAGTGGGGTTTTCATGAGAACGCAGGTCCGTTTCAATCCGCTTCTTGGTCCTCATATTGCCACGTCAGAATCCTGCGCTGCCTGTCACGATTTACGTACTTCTTCCCAACATTCTGCAGCTGATGATTCCAGTTCCGAGACGTTGACGTTTTTTCCTGAGCAAATGGTGTTTTCGGAATGGCAAAACAGTGCCTATGGCACTGAGGGTGAGAACCCACAAAATTGCCAGAGTTGTCATATGCCGGAAGTACCAGGTACGCTCATGCTTGCTACCGAAGGGGGCGGGGTTCCGCGTGAAGGTTTCTCGCGTCACACGTTTCTGGGGGCCAATACGGTCATGCAGAGCCTGTTGATGAATTACAGCGATGAGTTGGGGATAGCGGTTGATCGCCAGCAATTCGAGCAATCCATTCTCAGAAACCGCAGCTTTCTCAAAGGGTCTGCATCAGTGCAGATAGTTGACAGCGAGTTGACAGGGCAAGAGCTGGTGAGTGTGGTTCGAATTCGCAATCTGGCAGGGCACAAGCTGCCTAGCGGCTACCCTTCACGACGCGTATTTATCCATTTTCAGGTCAAGGATTCAAGCGGCGCTATCGTATTTGAATCGGGTGCGCTTGCCAGTGATGGCAGCATTGTGGGCGTAGCGACAGATACCGATAGCAGCCAGTACGAGAACCATTACCAGAGTATCGATTCTGCGGATCAGGTGCAGGTTTACGAAGCCATCATGGGTGATGAGGCTCAGAGCGTCACGCATTCACTCTCGCTGGCCCGAGATTATCTCAAGGACAACCGATTATTGCCTGTTGGGCTGGAAAAGGCTTCGGCGCCGAGTGATATCCGAACTGTCGGCCTGGCTGCCTCAGATGCAGACTTCGACGCTGGTGGTGATGAGGTTACATACCGGGTTCAAGTGCCCGGTAATGGTGAGTCATACACTGTGAATGCAGAGTTGGTCTATCAGCCTCTGGCATTTGGCCATATACAGGAGCTTTTCGAAAGTGTTCACTTACCGGCAGTGGACCAGTTCAAGACAATGTTCGACGCTACTGTGCTGAAATCCGAAATCATTGCCTCTGATGTGAAGGAAGATATTCGTTAGCGGAAGAGCGGAGCGGTTGCGAAAACGTTGAGGATTATTGTCTGTGCAACCCGCCTCGAAGGGAGGCGAGTTGCTTGCGCTGAAAGAGGTGCCAGGTTTGCTTTTGCCAGCTCTCCCGACATTCGCTCTATTGAGGTACCACTTCGTCCAGATTGTCAGCAGTTGCCGCAATGATGCCAGCGCACGAGGTTCCCGGTGCAAGGATTGATGTCGCTGTGTTGGTAGCGAGATCGTAGTCACATGCGAATGGTCCGGTAAGTGCTGAGTCGGCGCTTGTGATCTGGAGTAGGGTATCCGTCAGCGCATAGGTGACTTGTCTGTCTGCAAATGTCAGTGTTGGCCGCCTTTCTCCATTCAGAAATTCCCATACATCCGGAAGTCTGATATCTGCGCGTTGCAGTTGGCAATTATCAGTATTGCCGTTGAAAATACTGGCGTGACAGCTGTCGGTTGCATAGAAAGCTGCCTCAGTGACATAGACGCTGATCTCACCAGTTGCCAATCCACTGGAGCCACAGTCGATAGCCAGCAGTTGCTCGCCGACCGCCGGATCATATGCACCCAGGCAATCCTGCTGCAGTTCTGTCAATGTCGTGCCTTCGCTCAAGTTCTTGTTGAGATCAAGCAAAGTGAGTGATACCTGTCGTTTGATGCCTTTGACCAGTCTGTCGATATCGCTGCCGGCCGTTATTTCAGGCACAAAGATATCTTCATCGCCCGTGTCCGGTCCCGCATCCTCTTCAGTGTTTTCACCAGTGTTTTCGCCAGTGTTTTCGCCAGTGTCTTCGCCGGTCTCAGAGCCGGTATCACTTCCAGTCTCTGTCTCAGAACCAGTATCACCTTCAGTGTCAGTTCCCGCCTCAGAACCAGTATCACTTCCAGTGCTTACATCCGTCTCAGAGCCAGTGTCTCCGCCAGAGTCAGTACCTACACCTACCGTAGGGTCATCAAATGCACCTTCGTCACTGGGAGAGGAATTGGAAGAGGAGCCACAACCGCCAAGCAGGGCAGTTGCACAGACTGTCAGAAGCAGGACTCTAGGGCACAACACTTTCATGAGACGACCGGAACAATAGTGTGACAAGATTGTAAAGATACGCCAGATGGACGTATGTGTACATGTAGCGACGCCAGATATGACGCATTGTATGCGTTGGCTGACAAGTGACAGGCGCAAGTGGCCTAATTCTCACGACAATTTCACAAACATTACTTCAGGTAATACGGGTTAAGGACAGTACAAAATGGCTACAGTCATCAATGGCAAGGAACACGCGCAGCAATTGCGGGACAACCTGGCGATAGAGGTCTCAAAACTCAAATCCGATCATGCTCTGGTGCCCGGACTGGCCGTGGTGCTGGTTGGTGAAGATCCGGCTAGTCAGATCTATGTGAGAAACAAGGCTAAACAAACGGTTGAAGTCGGGATGAAATCCTTCGAACACCGTCTGGACACAGATACGGATGAGGTCACACTGCTGGATCTGATCGCTTCACTCAATGCTGATGATGCCGTGCATGGGATTTTGGTGCAGCTACCATTGCCGCCACATATAGATGAGTTCAAAGTTATCAATGCCGTCAGTCATGACAAGGATGTAGACGGGTTCCATCTGATGAATGTCGGGCGTCTGAATACGGATGGAGGGGGCGTAGTTCCTTGTACTCCATTGGGTTCACTCATGATGCTCAAATCTCAGCTGGGTGATCTGACGGGACTCAATGCCGTTATCGTCGGCCGATCTAATATTGTGGGTAAGCCGATGGCGGCACTGCTGTTGAAAGCCAACTGTACTGTCACTATTGCCCATTCACGCACCAAGAATCTGGAAGAGCTGTGTCGGACTGCCGATATTCTGGTTGCAGCCGTTGGCCGCCCGCGAATGATTCAAGGGGACTGGATAAAGCCTGGCGCCACAGTGATCGATGTCGGTATCAACAGAATAGAAGAAAATGGTGCCACCAAGCTGGTGGGCGACGTGGATTACCTGTCAGCTTCTGAAGTCGCTGGTGCCATTACGCCAGTGCCGGGCGGCGTGGGTCCCATGACAATTGCCTGTTTGTTGCACAACACAGTTCAGCAGGCTAAACGTATTGCCGGGATCGACCTGTCAGATCAATAGCCTTTTCCTGATGCTACTCTGGCCCTCGTTTGGATCGACGAGGGCCTTGTGCAGGTTTGCCCATCGCTTGGGGCGCGTTGACTAGATTCGCAAACCACTCTCTTTCCCGATACCCAAAGGGATGACCCTATCTGTTAGCCACATGTTGGCATTCTGGCCGCCGCTCTGTTTGCTGAGTTGGAAGGCGTAACCGATCTCCTTGCCGGAATGTGTCATCAACCAGACTGCCTGAATGGCTGTATTTCCCGAGACCTTCATTGCCTCATAGCGAGCATTGCTGTGATTGAGCATGTCTGGAAAGCCTTTTTTTATCATGGCTCTGAACCGATTGAGTGGCCCGGTGCTGATCTTGTTGGCCGGAGAGGCGAATCTGAATACCGTGGCTATTCCGGCATCGTTGTCAGCGTCGTTATGCTTTAACGAATCGACAACAATCTGTACGACCTGCTGAGGCGTAAAATTTTCATTCGGTTCAATAATTCTTGAGCTCGCCAGGCTGGTCTGGCTGTAAGCCATGGTGCTTGCTAAAACGATTAAAAGGGCAAGGGTATTACCGGTTGCAGTTTTTAAAAGAAACCTTGCAAGGCCTGTGATCGTGGGAATCGCTAACCAGAGCTGTGTTGAATTTGCCAAAATGACTCTCCCCGTGCAGTGTGTTCGTATGGTTTGGTACTTGATACGAGTCTGATCTCTACAATGGACTACTTGGCGCTATTGTTCATTAGCCGTCAGGATAGCTCGAGAGTCATTATCATGACAGATCGCTCTGTCGACAATGCCGCTAGAGTATTTCGGGCAGTGCCGTTACACTCGACCTATGGATAGTTTTCAGTTCTGCGAACTTTGCCGCCTGATGCGCGGCTGGTTTATTGATTTACGCAAGACATTCGATAATCTGTAAGGTGTTTCTCTGCGTGTTGGTGGAGGGAGTGTAGTGTCCATTATCGGAGCTTGCGGTTTTGGAGAGAGTTTCTTCATTCTATGCACTAAATTGCTGAAAATATCTGGTAGCGGAGAAACCTCGGCTATCGAAGAAAAATCCGTTTCAAGGAGCGTTCCGGAACCCGAGTAGCTGCGGAAGACAAACTGGGCAGCGATACGCCACGACTATCACCTTGAGATAAGGAATCATGAAGAAACTGTTTGTATCATTGGCTACAGTCATGCTGGGATTTGTTGGCAGTCCAGTTATGGCCGAGCTGCGCCTTGGTCTGGATTCAGCTCCCTATCCACCCTTTTATCAAACTGATTCGAATGGGAATCTGGTCGGGTGGGAAGTGGAAATAGGTGATGCCCTGTGTGCCGCTATGCAGGAAGAGTGTGTTTGGGTGCCTGTCGCCTGGGACGGGCTGATACCGGCGCTGTTGGCGAAGAAAATCGATGGAATTCTAGGGTCGATGTCAATCACGGCAGAGCGGGAAAAGACGATTTCATTTTCCGACAAATACTACAATACGCCATCCGCTATCGTCGCATTGAAAACATCATCAATCTCTGATTCACCAGAGAGTGTCAAAGGGAAGATCATTGGTGTGCAGGTAGCGACGACTAATCAGAATTATGTGCAGAAGTACCTGGAAGACAGCGCGGATAGCATCAAGATCTATCAGGATTTCAACGAACATAATCAGGATCTCATTGCAGGTCGTATAGATGCGGCGGTGGGTGATTCACTGGCATTTGAAGCATTTCTGAACAGTGCTGAGGGTGAACAGTTTGAGGTCAAAAGCTTGTTAAGCGATGATATTGTCTTTGGACCGGGTATCGGAGTGGGTTTGAGAAAGGGTGACGATGAACTTGAAGAGCGCTTCAACAACGCTATCAAACAGATTCGTGAGGACGGAACATACGAGACGATTTCAGCGAGTTATTTCGATTTCAATATCTTTGGTGAATGAAGAAATTCGATTGAGCTGTTCCAGACAAATCTGACAATCCATGGAAACGCTCTTTGCCAACTGGCATCATCTGTCCTTCGGTGATGGCGGTTGGGGGTGGAATTTGTTGCGCGGCTTGTCAAGCACGCTGCAGATTGCACTTGGAGCCTATTTTCTGGGATTGGTAATTGGATTGCTGGGTGCCGTAGGAAAACGAGATGGCTCGCGTCTGACTCGGTACTTGCTTGAGATTTATACCACTCTGATCCGGGCTATCCCGGAGCTGGTTCTGATTCTGCTTTTGTATTATGCAGGTACCGGGCTGGTTAATCAGCTGATGGAATCAATGGGTTATCGTCCTATTGATATCAGCGGTCTGGTGGCTGGTATTGTCGTTCTGGGTATCGTGCAGGGGGCTTATTCGATTGAGGTAATCAGAGGCGCCATGCGAGTTGTGCCTCGTGGTCAGCTCGAAGCTGCCGAGGCCTTTGGCATGGGGCGTTGGATGATTCTGCGTAGAATCACTTTGCCGGCGATGCTGCCTCATGCTTTGCCAGGTTTGTCCAATCTCTGGCTCATCGTCACCAAAGAGACGGCATTGTTGTCTGTGGTTGGATTCTCGGAGCTGGCATTGACGACCCGTCAGGCCGCCGGGGCGAGCAGAGCCTATTTCATGTTTTTTCTTGTCGCAGCTTGTCTCTACCTGTGTGTCTCTCTTCTGTCGAATGAGCTGTTTCGCAGGTTGGAGAAGCGTGCCCGACGCGGTCAACCGGAGCTGAACTGAGGTATGCAGTGGGCATGGGTGGCGGAGTATTTTCCCAACTTCATTGATGGCATTGTCATCACATTGAAAATGCTGGGATTGTCTATTGCAATCGGTATGGCATTGGCAATTCCCATCGGTTTGGTGCAAGTGACCGGGCCTCGCTGGTTGGCCATGCTGGCGCGTGCCTTTTGTACGATTATTCGGGGAACTCCTCTGTTGATACAACTCTGGTTGTTGTACTACGGTCTGGGTTCACTGTTTCCGCTGGTTCCGGAAATTCGTAATTCCTTTCTGTGGCCTTTGTTGCGTGATGCTTTTCCCTATGCAGTGTTGGCATTTTCACTGAGTGTGGCGGGTTACGAAGGTGAGATCATGCGTGGCGCGTTCAAAGGGGTGCCCAAAGGCGAACTGGAAGCTGCACGTGCATTTGGAATGAGCCGTTTCACATTGCTGCGGCGAATCTGGCTGCCGCGAGCATTGCAGAATGTCCTACCCACGCTTGCAGGAGAGTTTGTTTTGACTCTCAAGGCGACTCCATTGGCCGCCACCATCACTGTTTTTGATGTGTATGGCGTGGGCACGCTGGTACGCCAGGAGACTTATCGTGTTTACGAACCCTTGCTGGTTGTTGCTGGCATCTACCTGTGCCTCACGGCGCTAATTGTCTTGTTCTTTCGCTGGCTGGAGCAGAGAATTCCTCGTCCAGCCTGAGGGCTTGCAGAGGTTCAGGTTTCTGCTTTTTCCTTGATGAACTGACACATCAGACGTCCCGCATTTGCCAGCAGTTGTCCGTCCACGCAAAGTCCGATACGAACCAGGTAGCGACCACCCGGGCCGAAGCCATCACACGGCAAAACGGACACATCCTTGGAGGCCAGTAATTCCATGGCGAAATCAAAGGCTGTCATTCCAAGTGGTTCGACATCCAGCAATACGAACATGCCTTCTCCTGCATCAATTAGTCTGGCAGGTTCGATTGTGTCCAGGTGCTCAAGCAGAAGGGTACGTCGGTGTTGCATGACATTGCGTACGGTTTCAGGTGTACTGCTCGCTTCGCGGATGGCGACAGTTGCGGCATCCTGTATGAAAGAAGGGGTTCCGTAGTGCATGCACAATGACAGGCGGGCCAGGTGGCTGGCCAATGAGGCAGGGCCGATTACCCACCCAATACGCCAGCCTGTCATGCGATGTGATTTTGAAAGACTACCGATGGTAATCAGGATGCGTTCTGCACCCGGTATTTTATGTGGCAGCGCAACTGAACCTTTGGAGACCAGGTCCAGGTAAACCGTGTCGAGCACAAGCCAGATATTGTTGGTCAGGCAAACTTCGGTGATGCGCTCTATTTGCTCCTGTGTGTAGCGACTGCCCAATGGGTTGTTAGGTGTATTGAGCACAATTGCGCGAGTCTTGTCTGTGACAGCATCCAGAAGGTGTTGCACATCGAGTTGGTAACCGTTGCATGCTTCAACCTGTACCGTAACCAGAGTGGCGCCCGATGCGCTGAAAGTAGCTTCGTAGGTTGTGTAATAAGGGGCGACAAGAATGACTTCATCACCGACTTCCAGCAACACCTGTGCGACTGAAAACAAAGCATTTTGCGCACCGGTACAGATAGTGACGTGATTGGCTGTGACTGCCTGGCCGGTGAGTGATTCATGATACTCGGCTGCGGCTTCACGCATCGCGAGTTGACCTCGGACATTGGCGTAGTGATGCCGTCCTTCGCGAAGGCTTTGAATCGCTTTGTCGACGACAATATCGGGCGTTGTTTCCTCTGTCTCCTGACCGATGCTCAGCAGAGTGATGACATCTCCGTCGGCAACTCTCTGCATGGCTTTTTCATGCACGGCCCATGGATCAATGGGAGCTTCGCCAGGCGCGCTGCCGCTGACAATACGATCGGTAAGAGAGGAAAATTTCATCCCTACGATTATACGGTGCAGATGCCGAGTATGGAATAGAGCAAGGAGAATGGGATGAACGAATGTTTGCTTTTACCAGCAGAGCTCTGCGACACAGTAATGAGCGGCAGGCTCGGCAGCACCGTAAAAAGTTGAGGGGTCCGAACCCTGAGAGCTTTGCAACGGTTCGTAGCAGAAGGCAGGGTCTACATGTGTAGAGCGAGTTTTGCAGATGTCTCGAATGTCCTGACCTTCACCGTTCACTACTCGAAAGCGGAAGCGTGTCGGTGATAACTGGCGTACGAGCTCGAAGGACTCAGGGCTGTTTCGAAGCAGGTTTTCTATTTCGCTGGTGGACTGTTCTGTTGATTGCTGTCGGATGAATTCTTCAAGGTTGCCATTGGTCTGATCGTTCAGGCGTTCAATTCGATATCCGCCTTCGTGCACGATAGAGTGATGTCTGGCGTAAATTGAGACGCCATTGTCGACACATGTAGAGCCGCCATCGGCCCAGTGCTGAATATGATGGATCTGCAGATGTCGCGTTTGCGTGCAGCCAGGATACTGGCAGTGTTGATCTCTATGTTTGATGGCACGTGTCATGGCAGGTGGCCAGAGGCGTGTTTTACGACCGATGTCGACGGGCTCGCCTTGTTCGTGCGTGATAGTGGAGATACTGCAATCGCAGGCAAGTCGGCGGGCCGTTTCGTCCGCAATGGGACCGGCGTTATGTATCGTGGGACGCTTGCTCGGTGCCGATGATTCAGCTGGGTTGTCCTCCTGTAGCTTGGAGGCATCTACTGACACAATGACCTGATAACGATCAGCAGTGGAGATATCGCGACCAGCATTTTGCAGGCTGTTCTCTGCCATGAGCGCGGCGGCGTCGGCACGACGCTGAGGCATGGATGCATCAATTTCATCCAGTTGTGCCAATGATTGTTCAACGCTATTGAGGAAGGCCTGGGCGACATCAGGTGGCAGCGCTAGTTTGATGAGCGTATTGCCGTTACTTGTCGAGCTCCATGTGAATGATCGAGCATCAATCTGTTGCAGGCTGCGTGCATTTTCACCATCGATGTCCGTTTGATCGGCATCCTGTTGCCAGCGATATTCGTTGCACAGACGCTCCACATCGGAGACTGATGCGTCCAGTGCGGTGTGACACAGAAGGGCTTCATTGTTGGTATCAGCGACACGGGACAATAGACGTACGGTAGACCATGTAAGACTTCCGGCTCGGAATAATGCTCTGGTAATGGTAAGAATACCATTGGGATTGAGAGTTGACATCCTCCTCTCCCCCTAAAGAAAGAGGATTCCCACTAAGGAGCGCAATGTCCTGCGCCGAGACGGAGAATATTTCGAGCCGCGTTAACGTCACGATCATGCTGAACACCACATTCAACACATTGCCAGTCTCTTACCGAAAGAGCTCTTATTCCCTGCGGCCCGCACAGGCCTCCGCATTCGGAGCACGCTCGCGTGGTATAGGCTTCATTGATTTCTCGGTAGACAATACCGGCCTGCTGGCTCTTGTAGTCGAGCATTGTCTTGAAGCTGGCCCAGCTTGCGTCAAGCACAGACTTGGCCATCGTGGTTTTTGTCAGCTTCGAGCTACTGACATCTCCCACGTAGATCTCGCCGCATCGATTGACCAGATTGCGGCTGAATTTATGCAGGGCATCTGCTCTGCGGTTCCTGATTTTTGCGTGAATCGCCCGGGCGCGCCGCTTGCGTCTTGCCCGTTGGGCCTTGGCAAGCTTGCCCTCCAGGTGGCGATACCAACGTCCCTCCAGCACGGTGCCATCGCTGCAGGTGGCCACGGTTTTCAGACCAAGATCGATACCAATACTATCTTGCCCCTTGGGACACGTGCGATCAACCGAGACACAGATGCAAAAATACCATCGACCGCGAGCATCCTCAGTGAAACAACCTGCCCTGAACTTGTAATTGGCAAGACCGAAGCTGTCCCATACCTTGAAGTGAGAACCTGCAAAGAAGACCTGCCCGTGCTTCCAGTGAGCTGCCCGAGCCTTGAAGGGCACCCACCCCAACGAGCGTTTATCGCCAAAACTCTTGCGCCACCTCAGCTTGCGACGCTTTGCCGAGTAGCGTTTGCTGGCGTAGTGTTCGGCCGTTTCCTGAATCGTACTGCTGCCAATGTGCTCGAACTGCTTCGAGGCACCAACCGTGTAAGCAGAGAAATCAAATCCGGACATCCACCGACCACGCTCCCGAATCATACGATCAGACAGATCGTTGCAGTAGTTCCATACCAGATTGACTTCAGTCGCCATGCTGCGCAAAAGCGGCGCGTGGCGATCTTTTACCCTGACTTTGAGAACCTTGATGCATGTTGATTTCACAGCCCGATTGTATAACCGTTCCGCCCCCATTCACCCAGAAGGGCCAACAACAACTGGCAATGCATACAGCATTCCAATTCCTCCCCGCCCTGAACGGCGGGGTATCCTTGGAATTGAAGGGATGAAATTGCATTTCCAATAAAATACTGTCTATTTATATAGTTATGTGTTTGCTATCCATCAACATGATGCGCATGTTTATTGTCAAAATTTCAGTCCATGTCAAAATCTCTGCCGCATGTGAGGCAGTGTTCAGGCCGTTTTTCAGGCCGTTTTTCAGGCCGTTTTTCAGGCCGCCACAGCGCGGGCGACCAGGCGTAAGGGGCCACCTGTCTGGGTCGGGTTGAAGGGGTAGCATGTGATCAACACCAGGCCGGCGTTCTCTCTGGAGATACTCAGCGTCTGGAGTCGGGTATCCACAATCTGTTTATCCATCAGTCGATAGCGATGGGTCTTGCCGTCGATGGTCTTCAGTTCAATCAATTCTCCTTCAGGCACAGATTCGAGAAAAGCCAGATGAGTATCACGATGACCGCCGATGGCGATGGTCGAAGAACTGGCAAGCAGGGGATCTCCGCCTGCCAGCCCGGGGCCGAACGCAAGCGCTTCACCGGAAGCGTCACTGAGCACAATCAGTGACTTGTCCATCCGGGGTATGGACAGTTGGGCTACGGTGCGGGTATCGGCCCACTGCCACGGTTTTCCTGATACGCCCGATTGTTGGCTTGTTTGCCAGGCTGAATTGAGCAAATACTGAGCGAGCCAGGCCTTGCCTGACATCCAGGCGGCCTGTGAGCCTGTCACCAATGATATTCCGAGGATCAAGGCAGATAAAATTTGCAGACTGTATCGTGATGTCATTATTGATTCCTCGTACGAGCCAGGCCGAATAGACTGAGGGCGGTCAAGCCGAGCAATAGACTGATCCAGCGTAAAGTGTCGGCGCCTGCAGATCCCTGAGGCAAGGCAATGTTCATCATACTGTTCCCCTTAGGAATCAGATTGGCTACTTGCTGCTGGGTAAGTTGCTCCTCGATTGGGCGAATGGGTTGCTCCTCGATAGCGACAAAACTGGTGTAGTCCGTAACGAGACCTGCCTTCATGGCCAGTTGCGTAATCAGATGTTTGTTCAGTTCCTTGTCTGCCGAGTAGCGCTGCTCATCCATCAGAGTGTCGATCTTGCGACGCGTCCATTGCATGGCGATGGCAGGAGCACTAGCCTGTAAAACTCTGTCTTTTTGAGTGTCAGTGTCAGTTGCAGTTGCAGGTAATTGCACTGTTTGTCTCCAGCGTTCGCCGTGGTGCTTGCCGGTTATAACGAGCTGATCGACTTCAGCACTGATTTTCGCAACCCACATACCGGGGCGTTCTGCGTACAGATCAGGTAACGGACGGGGGTAGATTTCACCATGGCCATTGGGGTATTGCACCGCGATATCGGTGATTACCGGATTCACCAGACCATTCAGTAAATCGGTGATGGCACTGGCAACATCGTGTTCATCCAGAATGCTGACGGATACGCCGCGACCTGCCTCAGCGGCTTTTTCCAGAAACCAGGTATTCGGCGATGGGCCGATACCCACGGTGAACAGGCGGCTGTTGCCGAGCTGGTTCTTGATATGTTTCAGCAGCTCTTCCTCATAGCCTACGCTGCCGTCAGTAACGAATACAATTTGTCGTAATCGCTGCGCGTCTGCATCTACATCAGTGTCTGCACTTAGTGCAAACGACAAAGCGCTGAGCATTTCGGTCCCACCGTCGGCCGTCAGATTATCTGTAAATCGTCGGGCGTCCTTCTTGACGTTCTGATCAACTTGGCGGGACGCTGTAAACATCGGATAGTGGCGATCGTCAAAAGCCACGATATTCAGATAGTCATCGTCGGTGAGTCCGTCGATTGCATAGTGCAAGGCCTCTTTGGCTGCTCGCATGGAGACGCCTGCCATCGAACCGGACTTGTCCACGATAACGATCAGTTCGCGTGGCGTGGGAGTTTCATCATCTATGGATGCGGGCGGATTCACCAGTAGCTGTACATAACGCTCATTGTCGTGGCTGGCCACGAAAGCGTGCACGCTGGTGTCCTGTGCATATTGTGCTGGCCATTCGATAATGAGGTCCTGGTCCATCGGGGCATCACTTATTTGCAGACCCTTGTCACTAGCTTCAAGTGTGTGGGTCGCACTGGAAACCGAAGCGTAATCAGTGAGTGGCGCTATTGTCAGTGATACGTTGAGACGGGGTCCGCGAGTGTATTCTGGCTGGGTGAAGCTGGAGACCACTGATTGGGCATCCGGGGTTGCAGCATTGGTAAAGCGTGGCGTCAGGGTTGTCGGCAGGCGCAGCTGCAGTTGCTGCTCAGTGACATTGACGGGCAGCATGATATCCATGGTCACCTTGATTGATTCGCCAGGACCGATGTTTGCCAGATTCATCGTGAACAGGTTGGGGCGTTGCTGCTCCACCAGACTGGCAACCTGTCCGGCGTCGCTGGCGGCTTTGTAGGCGATTTTGGCTTCCTCGCGAGGCTGGATTTCAGCGATGATGGTGCGTTCCCCGACAACCATTTTCAGTCCCCGTACAGTTGCATCGGGTGGTAAAGGGAACAGGTAGCTACCTTCGAGCCACTGGTCGGTGGTATTACGGAATGTCTGCTCGAGCGTCATGTCTGCCAGCAGGCCCTGTACTTGCAGGTCGATGTCGGCATCGAGAACCAATGCATCGACATCACCGTCTGGATGATGCAGGATCAGTGAGGCATTGCTGGCTAGCTCATCGGCACGCGCCGTGCCGAGTGAAAGACTCAAAGTCAGCAATAACAAGCTGCAAATGGCCCAATGTGTGAACAAAGCGGGCATAAGCCTTGAGGATTGCACAGACGCCCTCAGCTTTGGCCTTGGCTCATGTCCGTTGTTGGTGGCAAGCGTTGTTGGAAGGGGATGGGTATGATGCATGGTGTTGGTGCGTGTGCTGTTCCAGAAGACAAGTACAGTAGATACGCCCAGCAGGACATGGCAGCGACAGAGTCTGGATCAACACGGATCAATTGTGACAAAACATGACTGAGCAGAACCCGTTACGGCGGATCGTGCTGGTGGAGGACGAGCCAGCATTAAGAGATAACTACACACTGGCTCTGAGCAAGGCCGGCTACGACGTGCACGGTTATGCGGATCCTGTGACGGCATTGGCAGCGGTCAGGCAGCGTTTGCCGGATGTTGCGATCATCGATATTGGCCTGGGGCGGGATAGTGAGGCTGGTTTTGATCTTTGCCGGCGACTGCGTGAGCTTTCAGCACGCCTGCCGATTCTGTTTCTGACTGCCCGTGATAGTGAGCTTGATGTGATCTCCGGTTTGCGCCTGGGTGCAGATGATTATCTGACCAAGGACATCAGTCTTGCTCAGCTGGTGGCACGCGTGAGCACCGTACTTCGTCGTGTAGAAGCCTTCAGTCAGAGCGACGGAGATGAACCTGTACGTATTGTCGGATCATTGGAATTGAACCAGCCTCGGCTCGTTGCCAAATGGCTGGGGCAAGTGGTAGAGCTGACGGTAACCGAATATTGGCTGGTTGATTGTCTGGCCAGAAATCCAGGGCAGGTACGAAGTCGGCAGCAATTGATGGATGCGGCGAATCTGGTACTGGACGATCAGACCATCACTGCACACGTCAAACGCATAAGAGCAAAATTTGTCAGCCTTGATGACTCATTCTCAGGAATCCAGACCGTGTATGGCCTCGGCTATAGGTGGATGGATAGCCAGCTGTACTGAGCAGTAACAATGAGTAGATACGTCTGATGAAACTGCGTTCGCAGATGCTGTTGGCAGGTGTTCTCACTCTGGCTGTGCCTCTGGTTGGCTGGCAGAGTGTCAAGCAGTTATACAGCGCTTTGCAGCAGACCCGTATTGATGAACAGACGCTTAGAGTTGCCAATATGCGTCTGGCTTTTGCCGATATCTCCGATATTCGCTCTGCTCTGGATAGCGGTTGGGCTACATCAGTAGATAACGACTGGTATGCCGAGTCATCTGCGTATCCGATTTACATTGATGGCTATGACGATGACTGGCAAACACTGGTCAATACGCCATATCAATTCCCTGATGAGAATGGCGACTCCGACTCCGGAACAAGTGTGCGAGTGGCTCGGTACGAAGATAGTATGTATCTGTTTGTCACGGTCATTGATGAGGAGCTAGTGCACCATCGTCCTCCGGTGTTGCTGATTGATGCAGGGGAGGGTGAGCAACCCGACAGAAAAACACGTCTGGTTAACGGTGATTCGATCGAGTTGCTGGTTGAATCCAGAACCGATAGCAAGGTTGATGGCGATTGGCAGCACGGATTGTTTCGAACCATAGCGCCTGGGCCTGTTGAAGCTGTGACAGCCTCGGACTCTGCCTATCAACCAGGAAGGTACACGCCTAGTGGAACGACTATTCTGAACTGGCAGGGTGCCTGGGTCGATACGAATGATGGGTTTCAGCTGGAGTTGATGCTGCCGTTGCCTGCGAGTGGTTCGCGCGTAGGCATCGCAGTGGTCGATGTGGATTTTCCGGGTGAAGCAAGAGTCCGCTGGACCGGTAGTGTCAGCCCTTCTGACATGGCTCGTGTTCACCGAAAGCGGGTTGATCCTTCCGAATTGGCTTTTGGATTGCTGTTTCACGACAGTGTGGTTGCCCGCAATAGAATGAAGGCCTGGACCATGCCGGGGGGGCGTGCACGATTGTTTGATGTACACGGTCGTCTGCTGGCGGATGTCAACAATCTATATGCACAGGAACTGAGCGAAGATGAGGCTCTGGCGGCAGCCCACAGTAGCGAGGGCCTGTGGGACGCTATTTTACTGAGAGTCTTTGCCTTTTTCGTCGCCGGTGACTTGCCGCTGTTGTCGGAGACTCGTAGTACGCCTGTCTCGCTGACTTTGAGTGAGGCGCGGCGTGCTTTGGTGCTTGCTGGTGCGCCGGTTACTTCGCGTTATGTGACAGACGAGAACGATCGCGTTCTGGGTACGCTGGCGCCAATCGGTTCAGAGCCTCAGCGCGGTTATCTGCTGTTCGAGAGCAATGAGGAACACTCATCGGCCTACGCAGGAAGTGAACTTGCACGTCTGTTCAGTCTGTTACTTCTGGTCAGTCTGATGGCCGGTTGTGGGCTGCTGATATTCGCTCTGGTGCTGTTCTCCCGAATACGCAGTCTGTCACTTGAGGCGCAGCATGCGGTCAGTGCAGATGGTCGTGTACGCGGCTTGCCTGGCAGTGATGCACAGGATGAAATAGGCGATCTGTCCAGGAAACTGTCGACTCTGCTGGCTCGATCGGCTGCCTATACGCATTATCTGGAGGCCCTGTCCAGCCGACTGTCGCACGAGCTGAGAACGCCCTTGTCAGTCGTGCGAACCTCTATCGAGAATCTGGATCGTGACAAGCTGGATGAACAGTCACTCATGCTGATAGATCGCGCAAGTGGGGGGGCGGAACATCTGGGCTCAATCATCAAGGCATTGGTCGAGTCGACGCGTCTGGAGCAGACTGTGCAGTTGGCTGACATGCAGCGTATCAATCTGGCTCAGTGGATGTCAGGCTCACTGACTCGCTATCAGCAGGTCTACCCGGATAAGCAGTTCCAGCTCAATCCGTCCATTGTGCCTGAGGTGTTTGTCACCGCATCCCCG
This sequence comes from Granulosicoccus antarcticus IMCC3135, assembly GCF_002215215.1. Lineage (NCBI taxonomy): Bacteria > Pseudomonadati > Pseudomonadota > Gammaproteobacteria > Chromatiales > Granulosicoccaceae > Granulosicoccus > Granulosicoccus antarcticus. The sequence continues at coordinate 2,717,587 of NZ_CP018632.1, forward strand.
GAGTTGTTGAGTCAGGCCTTTGACAAACTGGTGGATAATGCTGTTGGTTTTTCCGAATCAGGTGTGATTACTCTGAATTTGCGGGTCAAGCCGTTTGCAGGGGAGCCTGTAAGGGCACGTGGGGCCGCGCCAGGCTATGTGCAACTGCTGGTGGCTAATCAAGGCGCGCCGGTAACCGATACGGTTCTGGCTCAACTCTTTGAACCGATGTTCTCGGCGAGGGAGAACAGCGGCACCTCGCATTCCGACAGGCTTCATCTAGGATTAGGCCTTTATATTGTCAAGATGATAGCCGAAGCGCATGATGGAAATGTTCAGGCTTACAACGAGAATGGGCGGGTGCTGATTGGTATGCGTCTGCCACTAGTCGTGCCACAATAGCGTATGAAGCAAAGTAACGATTCTGATATGGGAAAACCGCCCATCATTTCCATTCGCGGCCTGACTAAAACCTACAAAGGCGGTCATCAGGCACTCAAGGGTATTGACCTTGAAATTCGGGAAGGAGAAATTTTAGCGTTGCTGGGCCCTAATGGGGCCGGCAAAACGACATTGATATCTACCATTTGCGGATTGGTCACGCCAACGTCCGGAACGGTCAGTGTCGGTGGCAAGGATATAATCAAAGACTATCGTGCAACTCGCTCTCTGATTGGTCTTGTGCCGCAAGAACTGACCCTGGGAGCATTTGATGTTGTCATCGATACGATACGCTTCAGCCGAGGGTTGTTCGGCATGAAGCCTGACGAGCGTTATCTGGACAGTCTGCTGGCTGACCTGTCATTGCTGGACAAGAAGCAGTCCATGGTCAGTCGTCTATCGGGAGGTATGAAGCGTCGGGTGCTTATCGCCAAAGCTCTGGCCCACCAGCCGCGAGTGCTTTTTCTGGACGAACCGACGGCTGGCGTGGATGTCGAATTGCGCAAGGATATGTGGAAGCTGGTCGAAAAATTACGCCAGGAGGGCGTGACCATCATTCTCACCACACACTACATCGAGGAGGCTGAAGAGATCGCCGATCGAGTCGGTGTCATCAGTGATGGCAGATTGCTGGTGATTGATGAAAAGGACAATCTCATGAATTCGCTCGGCCAGAAGCAGTTGATGGTCGATCTCAAGACGCCAATCAGTGCCTTGCCCGACTCTCTGAAGGACTTCGACCTGCTCTTGTCCGATGATGGGCAAAGACTGACTTATACCTTCGATGCCAAAGGCGAACGAACGGGGATCACCGCTTTGTTGCATGCGGTGAGTGAAGCGGGTCTGGGGTTGAAGGATCTGAATACTTCGCAAAGCTCCTTGGAAGACATTTTCGTCAATCTGGTGCATAACGAAGGGAGGCAGAAATGAGCATGAACGTACAGGCCATCAAAGCCATCTATTTCAATGAAATGGCGCGCACTCGCAAGACTCTCATGCAGAGTATCGCCTCGCCAGTCATCTCGACAGTCCTGTATTTCGTGGTCTTCGGCTCGGCTATCGGTTCGCGTATCGAGTCGGTTGAAGGCGTCAGTTACGGCTCGTTTATCGTCCCGGGTCTGATCATGCTGTCGCTGTTGACACAGAGTATTTCAAACGCTTCGTTCGGTATCTTTTTTCCGAAGTTTACAGGCACCGTGTACGAGATCATGTCGGCGCCAATCTCCTTTTTCGAAGTGCTGGTCGGCTACGTCGGGGCGGCTGCAACCAAGTCCCTGATCATCGGGGTCATCATTCTGGCAACGGCTTCATTCTTCGTCGACCTGCATATTGCTCATCCTGTCTGGATGGTTTTTTTCCTGCTGATGACCTGCGTGGCCTTCAGTCTGTTCGGCTTCATTATCGGACTCTGGGCAGATAACTTCGAGAAACTACAACTCATTCCCTTGCTGGTCATTACACCACTGGTTTTTCTGGGAGGTAGCTTTTACTCTGTCAGCATGTTGCCGGAGTTCTGGCAAAAGGTGACGTTGCTTAACCCTGTTCTATATCTGGTGAGTGGGTTTCGCTGGAGTTTCTTCGAAGTCTCAGATGTCAGCGTAACGCTTAGTCTACTGATGATTACAGGCTTCCTGCTAGCCTGCCTGTTGATTGTATGGGCCATGTTCAAGACGGGCTACAAGTTGAAGCAATAGCCCTCTTGATCATGCGTTTCTCAGGCTGTCGATCGATGCATCGAGCTTTGACAGAGACTCATCGATACGGAATAGGCAGTGATTCATTTCTGTATCGATCTGTTCCTTCAAGCCCTGCAGGACTTCCGGGCTGGTCTCGTCCGGTAGCGCTGCCAATAGCGCAAGGGCTGATTCACGAGCCAAACGCAGTTCTGATGTAAAGCCTCTAGCCGTCAGCATAGGGCCGGTGAGGTCATGAAGTGTTGTCGACAGGCGGGATTCATGGAGCGCATTTTTAGAGTTTGGCATGACATTCTCAATCGTGGTTTAGTTGAATCAGGCGCACGCTTCCATTGTGTCCTGCAACTGCTGAGCATCAAACGGCTTCTGCAGGAAGAAGGAGTTAGCCAGGGCGTTTGCCCGTTCTTCCAGTTCGGATCGTTCGCTGGCAGTAATGAAAATGATGGGAATCGTCATGGTAGCCGGATGGTTGCGAAGTCGATCTGCAACCATGAACCCATCACCTCCTGGCAAGTTGATATCCAGAAGTATTACGTCGGGCTTACACTTGACTGCTTCATCCATCGCCCTGATAGCATCGCCGACGCTGTGAACAACGAAGTTCATATGTCCCAGGCGAAGTCTCAATGCCAGACTGAGTTTTACATCGTCTTCAATTAATAGTACGGTTTTCATGCTGCTTCTGCCTCATTCAGTAGGGCTTCTGTCTTGAATTGTGGGAGGTTGAAAAAGAACTGACTGCCAACCCCTAGTTTGCTTTCAACGTGCAATGCGCAGTCGTGAAGTCTCAATAGTTCACTACAGATACTCAGGCCAAGCCCCAGGCCCGTTTGTGAGGCGTCGGTGTTGCTGCTGTCGACTTGATAGAGACGTTCAAATATATGTTCCAGATTTTCTTCCGATATTCCGCGGCCGGTATCGGCAACAATCACCTGGACCGCTTGCTCACTTTCCACGTTCTCGATGCTCAGAGTAATCGTGCCGCCTGTATCCGTGAATCGCACGGCATTGGTCAGCAAGTTGCTGATGACCTGGACGATACGATCGGTATCGCAATGAATCGTCAGCGTCGGATCGATGTCCGAGACATGCAGATCGATGCCCTTGTCTCGAAGGCTTTCCGAGACACTGGCAACACAGCGACTGATGATGTTCTGGACGAGAATACTCTGCAGGTTCAGTTTCACTTTGCCGCTGTCCATCCGGGTTAGCTGTAGCAAATCGGTAAACTGGTGTTTGATGTGATCACAGCTTTCCATGGCATAGTTCAGCAATTCCTTTTGCTCATCCTTGATTTCACCGGCCGCACCATCTTTTACCAAGGAGATGAACTCTCGGGCAGCGGCCAATGGGGTTTTTACTTCATGTGAAAGCGTGTGATAGAAGTTGAGAATCTCGCGTCGATTTGACTCGAGTTGACGGTTGGCGCTTTCCAGCAACTCGTTTGCTTGTTCAAGTGCGAAGCTACGCTGTTTTACCGATGTTTCCAGTCGCGACTTTTCCACAGCGTGTACGACGGCTCGGCGCACTGACTGGGTTGTCACGTCGCGCTTGGCTATGAAGTCCTCTGCACCTGCCCGGATAGCTTGTGTCGCTGCATGCTGACCGCCGTCTGCGGTAACAATAATGGTAGGCGGAGGAATGCGGTCCTGATATTGCATCTGCTCGATGTATTCATTGAGCAAGTCAATGATATCTGTACCGCTTCCGTCAGGCAGCTTGTAGTCCACCAGCAGGCAGTCATACTCGTGGGTTTTACACTTGTAGAAGGCATCTGTGATATTGGCGGCGAGGTCGACCTTGAAATCGACCACGTTGGACCGGTTCAGCAAACGACTGCACAGGTCCAGATAGCTAGGGTCATCATCAACCATCAGCAGTTTGATGATATCCCGACCGTCACTACTCTTGCTATTAGGGGGAAGATACGCCGCTTTCATGCGTGTGGTGGGTGTCTCGTCGATGTTACTTACTACTAGTGGCACCTCCCTGTATTCATTGATAGGCAACGACGACCCAGCCACTCCCAGTTCGGAGGCAGTGCACAGAAACTAACGGTTATGTGCCCGATTTGCCAAACACGTACCCTATTGGATCAAGGTTCAGTGCTCGACTGTTAGCGAGCCGGGCAATTCTGGCGTCCATTCTATTGTTGGACGAGCACTTACTCGGGTAGGTGCCAAGTGTGCCACTGGGCCAGGGTGCCGTTGACGAATACCGATTGTTCGATAATGATGCTCTCACTGCTGATGAAGGCATCTATATGCGTCTCTTCCAGATAGGAGCCTATCGGTGTGGCCTGTCTATGTCGGAGTGTGCTGACGAGCCTGTCGTCTGAGGACTGCAACAGCTTGTCTGCACGGATAGGGATTGTGACGGTTTCACGCCGCAGACGTTTTTGTTGTTCATCGTATTCGAATGCTGTGACGAGGATCTCGCTATCCGGGCTTGAGAGATCTGATCGACGGACGGTGATGTCCTCTAGCAAGACATTGCTCGCTTGCGCCTGGAGCTGGCCCACATTGGCGGTGCAATTGACTCTCTGGCCCCAGCCATCTTTGAATCGCTGCGTACTCAGGCGCGACAGGAGTTTGTTCTGCTCGATATCGGTAGAGGAGGTGAGGCCAGGCTCGTGGGTCTCGTCAAGATCAAAGTAGGCATCGCCGAGAGCGACAAACAGCGGGGAATGAGTCCCACATTGCTGTTGATCCGTCAGTATGAGACTGGGATCGTTCGACATTGCCTGGGCGGCCTGGACGTCTGTCAATAGAAATGCGACGGCCATCAGGCTCGTTACGATGGTCCGGATCTGCACGTATTTTATACTCATGTTGGAATCTCCCTATCCGCACTTTACTTGAGCGTTCTGGGTCGGGTAGTGAGTATTCCTCGAGTTTGTGAGACAGTCGGAATGTCTTCAGAGGCCTCCCTGCTTGCGAATAAAAGCCACGATCTCGGCAACGCCCTGACTGCGCTTCATATCTGTGAACACGGTAGGTCTTTGAGCCCGGGCGGTTGCTGCATCACGTTCCATGGTTGGCAAGTCGGCTTCTACATGCACCGCCAGATCGGTCTTGTTGACAATCAACAGATCTGAGCGGGTGATGGCAGGGCCGCCTTTGCGAGGAATATCCTCTCCCTGACAAACCGATATGACGTAGAGAGACAGGTCGGCAAGCTCTGGAGAGAAAGTAGCTGCCAGATTGTCACCGCCTGACTCGATGAAGATGATGTCCAGATCAGGAATGCGCTCGTTCAGTGAGGCGATGGCTCGCAGGTTGATCGAAGCATCTTCTCTTATTGCTGTGTGTGGACAACCACCAGTTTCCACGCCAACAATGCGATCACTACTAAGTGCCTGCATTCGCACCAGAGCTTCGGCATCTTCGCGTGTGTAGATGTCATTCGTGACAACGGCAATGGAGTAATCATCTCGCATGGCCTTGCACAGTTCGGCCACCAGGCTGGTTTTGCCAGAACCGACAGGGCCGCCGATACCCACTCTCAACGGAGCTCTGCTGCCCGTCTCAGGCAAGGATTCACTATTCAGGTTTGACATACACGGCCGGTGAGTTGTTCATGTTGCAGGGAGGCCAGATCGGCCAGCAGGGTACAGCTACCCAGATCATCAAGCGATGCAAGAGTAGCTCGCTCGGCAATAGTCACGATCTGTGGTTCCAATGTGGCAATTGTCTGCAGGCAGCTGGTCTGCCCCAGAGGGACCAGTCGAGTTGCAATCCATGCAAGATTGCTTGTCATGGATTGCAGGGCTGAGGCAATCAGTATGGTTGGCGGAATACGGTGCGCAGCACCCAGGGCACCGATTACGACGGGCAGGGCCAGTTCAGGGCCCATTGCCTGCCAGGGGATCTGTTCGAACGTGCCCCATACGGAGGAGGACTGGAGAAAGGCTGCGGCTAGCCGGCTTGTTTCCAGGTAGCGCTCTGAGCCTGCCTGTAACGCCAGTGCCAGATCGTTTAATTCGCACAGTCTGGTTGCAGCTTCAGGATCATTATCCAGAAGCTGGCGGGTGATGCTGTGAGCATTGGCCATGATGATGGAGTCATTCCAGCCACTACCCTGGCTGGCTATGTCCAGAATCCATGCCAGACAACTTTCACTATCATCTATCCGATCGTCCTGAATGGCGGTTTCCAGGCCATGACTGCAGCTGTAAGCGCCGATGGGGAAGGCTGCTGACATCCAGCTTTGCAGCATCAAGTGCTGCTTCAGAGACAGGGCTTCGATCATCAATCAGTGCGAGTGGTCGTGATGAGTGTGTGCAGCCTTGTGTTCCTGATCATAAGCACCTCCGATCGGGTTGAAGCCTGACTCTATATCTTTCACACTGGCGCCCAGTTCCTCCAGCATATTACGAATGACCGGATCTTTGCGGATCAGGAAATGATCATGATGGATCTGGGTCGCCAGATGCCGGTTGCCCACATGCCAGGCCAGATTCAGCAGGTGCACGTGATCTGTACCACTGACGATATACAGGGGTTCAGGTTTGGCGATTACACGAATTGCGCGACCATCGCTCAGCCTCAAGACATCATCTTCACGCAACAGGGTCGGTGTAGCAAGTTCCAGCAGAAACTCTATGCCATTGTCCGAGACCATGGCCAGACGCCGGCGATGCCGATCTGTTTCATCAAGTGTGATGGTGTCTGTCGGTTCTAGCGCTGCAGCCGAATCCGCATTTTGAGATGACCCGCGTTCGACAGTATGACAATGTGGTGTGTTCATGGGGCTTGAAAAAGGCTAGTAGAGAAAATAACGTTGAGCCATTGGTAGTTCGGTGGCTGGTTCGCAGGTCAGTAACTCTCCATCCGCCCTGACATCATAGGTTTCTGGATCAACTTCGATTCTCGGAGTTGCATTGTTCAGAAGCATGCTGGCTTTGCTTATGCCACCACGGGTATTACGTACGGCAAGCATCTGTTTATCAACGCCGAGTGTTTCACGCAAGGCATTGTCGATGGCTGCCTGCGATACAAATGTTACGGAGCTGTGAGTCAGTGCCTTGCCAAACGTGCCGAACATGGGGCGGTAGTGCACGGGCTGCGGTGTCGTAATGGAGGCGTTCGGGTCACCCATCGGAGCTGAGGCGATGGTGCCGCCCAGCATGACCAGTTCTGGCTTGACCCCGAAAAATGCCGGGTGCCACAGAACCAGGTCGGCCCGTTTGCCCACTTCAATCGAACCGATGTCGGTGCTGATACCGTGAGCGATGGCAGGGTTGATGGTGTATTTGGCGATATAACGTTTGACCCGGAAGTTGTCATTGTCGCCGGTCTCTTGTGGCAAGGGACCACGTTGCTTTTTCATCTTGTCGGCTGTCTGCCACGTACGAATCAGTACCTCGCCGACGCGACCCATGGCCTGGCTGTCAGAGGCAATGATGGAGAAAGCGCCCATGTCGTGCAGTATGTCTTCTGCGGCTATGGTCTCCTTGCGTATGCGACTTTCTGCGAAAGCGATGTCTTCGGGAATATTGCTATCAAGATGATGGCAGACCATCAACATGTCCAGATGTTCGTCAATGGTATTGACGGTATAGGGGCGTGTCGGGTTGGTGGATGAGGGCAGGAAGTTGGGCAGTGCACAGACAGAGATGATGTCGGGAGCATGTCCACCGCCGGCGCCTTCGGTGTGAAAGGCGTGGATGGTGCGGCCTGCTACAGCGTCGATAGTGCTTTCCACAAATCCGCTTTCGTTCAGCGTATCAGTATGGATCATGACCTGTACATCCATCTGGTCTGCAACGTTCAGACAGCAATCGATGGCCGCAGGTGTCGTACCCCAGTCCTCATGCAGTTTGAGGGCTGCCGCACCTGCCAGGACCATTTCTTCGAGCGCTTGCGGCTGGGATGCGTTGCCCTTGCCGGCGAAGGCCAGGTTCATCGGCAGGCCGTCTGCTGCCTGAATCATGCGTGCAAGATGCCAGGGGCCCGGTGTACACGTTGTCGCCAGTGTTCCATGAGCCGGGCCTGTGCCACCGCCCAGCATGGTGGTGACTCCGGAATTCAGTGATTCATCAATCTGCTGAGGGCAGATGAAATGAATATGACTGTCGAACCCACCAGCGGTGAGTATCCGTCCTTCTGCGGCTATAGCTTCTGTACCGGGGCCAATGACGATATTGACACCGCTCTGTGTATCAGGATTGCCAGCCTTGCCGATCGCACAGATCCGACCATCGAGCAGGCCAACGTCGGCTTTGTAGATGCCGGTGTGGTCGACGATCAATGCATTGGTAATGACGGTATCAACGGCGCCTTGTTGGCGTGATCGCTGCGATTGGCCCATGCCATCTCGGATGACCTTGCCACCGCCGAATTTGACCTCTTCGCCGTAGGTGCACAGATCACGTTCTACTTCGATGAAGAGCTCGGTATCGGCCAGGCGAACCTTGTCGCCGGTGGTCGGACCATACATGTTGGCATAAGCCTGCCGGCTGATAGTCGTAGCCATTACAGATCTCCCATGACGGCCTGGCGGAAACCGATTATTTTTCGGGCACCGCCGATGGCAACCAGTTTTACTTCGCGTTGTTGTCCGGGCTCGAAACGTACGGCTGTACCCGCAGCAATATCGAGCCTGAAGCCGCGTGCCGCATCGCGGTCGAAGGCGAGGCCGGGATTGGCTTCTGCAAAGTGATAGTGACTCCCTACCTGGATTGGTCGATCGCCGGTGTTCGCCACTTCGAGCGTCAGGCTCTGCATTCCATCATTTAGAGTAAGCGTACCGTCGCCTGTGATTATTTCGCCTGGAATCATGAGCGTTACCGTATGGGCTGGTGGACGGTGACAAGTTTCACGCCGTCCGGGAAGGTTGCTTCAACCTGGATCTCAGGAATCATTTCGCTGATACCTGACATGACATCGTCGCGGCTGATGACGGTTGCGCCACTGCTCATGAGTTCTGAGACGCTGCGGCCATCACGCGCACCCTCGACGACGAAATCACTGATCAGCGCGATGGCTTCAGGGTGATTCAGTTTGACACCACGGGCAAGGCGCCGGCGGGCGACCTCGGCAGCCATGGAGATCAGTAATTTGTCTTTTTCACGTGGCGTCAGTTGCATGATTTCATACGTTCCATACTTGTGGTATCGGCATGCTGTCGCTTAACCTTTCGATGCAGGGTATCAGGAATTTTCGCAGTGATTGACTGCTGTCAGAGAGTACTCTGATGACCAGCCGATGATTCATCACCGAGCTGGCAGCCGTCAATATCTGCTTGTCGGAAGGCGCAAGCTCTCTTATAGCGTCAGCCATTATATGCAGACTTTCAGCAGAATCCGGCGATACCAGAACAACCGTCGATATTGCACCGTAGTGATGCAGCATGCTGTTTTTTCGTGCATCTGTGGGGCCCTGGATATCAAGGCGTAACTCTTCAGCATGAAGTAGTTTGCCATCACGATGAATGCGCCATCGGTCATGCAGTTGCAGGCGGGTTATGGACTCGCGCATGGCGTGTCTTCCCAGTACCAGGCTCTCTACGAGTAATGCGGTGGAGTCAGTTGCAAGCTCTACATCCAGGGTTCGCTTGAGTGCAGCATCATTGAATATGATGGTTTCCTGCGGCAGCCAGTCCAGTCGTGCACCGTTTTCGATCACCAGCTGCGTGTGCTGGCTCGCCTCTGGTCCGTGAGTTCTATACAGTTTTTCGCAGGCGGCTGTGCTGATACTCAGTCTGGAGCCACTACCTGCGGTTCCAGACCAGTTAATGACATCACCGCCGGTCAGACCACCGGCGGTGTTGAGTAGCACCGCTTGCAGGGCGCAACCGGTCGTTTTGGGAAAGCGAATACGGGCACTGCCTTGCTGATCCAGTGCTGCGATAGCAGGCAGTCCGTATTGGCTTGTGTCGTTAGTTTGTGGAAGTCGCTTGGAGGCAACATGTCCAGCTGCGCTCACGCGTTGACGCGGAGCGCAGCCTTGGTTTAACGAGTGCGTAGTCTCATATCTGCTGTGCACGGGTATTCGCGATTCTCACTCAGTTCTTCCTTTATCAAAACGTCGCTGGTTGCCGAAGTGGATTCGAAACGCGGTGCGCCGCCACCTAGCGGTGTCATGATAACGGCTGGTGCAGGAGTGTGGTGATCTTCATCGAAACGTGCCAGACGTCTGGACTCTGCCACATTGGCATTGACCGGTACGTCGTCATAACTGCGTCCGCCCGGATCTGCCACGTGATAGGCACATCCGCCCAGACTGCGGTTGGACCAGGTGTCCACAACGTCGAATATCAATGGAGCATCTACAGGCAGGTCAGGATGCAAGGCAAAGGTAGGCTGCCAGGCACGATAGCGGACTCCCACGACATACTCACCAGCGGTGCCGGTTTTACGAAGTGGTAGTGCGCAGCCATTACAGGTGATCTTGTAGCGATCACCTGTCAGGCCGGTAACTTTCAACTGTACCCGTTCCAGTGATGAATCGACGTAGCGAGCCATACCACCGGCTGAAGCTTCCTCGCCCAGTACATGCCAGGGCTCAATCGCCGCCCGTACTTCCAGTGAGATACCGTCAATCTGACGAACGCCATAGACCGGGAAGCGGAACTCCCAGAATGCATCCAGCCAGTTAGCGTCGAAGCCAAAGCCGTTGCGATTGAGATCTGCAATGACATCACTGATGTCTTCCCATAGATAATGCGGAAGCATGAAGCGATCGTGCAGTTCGGTACCCCAGCGTATCAACTTGCCCGAATAGGGCTTGTCCCAGAAGCGACTGATCAGGCAGCGTATCAATAATGCCTGGACAATACTCATGCGAGCGTGAGGAGGCATCTCAAAAGCGCGCAGTTCCACGATGCCAAGGCGGCCAGCAGGGCCGTCAGGTGAGTAGAGTTTGTCGATACATATTTCTGTTCTGTGCGTATTGCCTGTCAAGTCGATCAGCAGATTGCGCAGGAGGCGATCGACCAGCCAGGGTTGCTGGGCTTCACCACTGGGCAGTCTGGAAAGCGCCATCTCCAATTCATACAAGGATTCGCTACGAGCCTCATCGATCCTGGGAGCCTGACTGGTAGGGCCGATGAACATGCCGGAGAACAGATACGACAGGCTGGGGTGATGCTGCCAGAAGGTAATCAGGCTGCCGAGCAGTGCCGGGCGTCGCAGGAACGGACTGTCGGCTGGCGTATAGCCACCCATGGTGACGTGATTTCCGCCACCGGTACCGGTGTGGCGACCATCAACCATGAACTTCTCGGCGCCAAGCCGAGATTCGCGTGCAGCTTCATAAATGGTTTCTGTACGCTCGACCAACTCCGAGAATGTACCAGAGGGGTGGATGTTGACTTCGATGACACCCGGATCAGGAGTGATACGAAAAGACTGAAGCCTGGCATCTCTAGGTGGTTCATAACCTTCGATAACCGGAAAAACCGAACTGGCAATACAGGCTCTTTCGATGCAACCCATCAGCAGTACCCAGCTTCGGGCACTTTGCATGGGCGGCATGAATATATAAAGAGAGCCGTCACGGATCTCCGCACACAGCGTGGTGCGAATAATGCGGGGGCCGCTTTCTTCTGCGGACGGCTTTTTAGCTGAGGCTGGCCGGGTTGTCAGATCGGCTGCTGCATCAGGTAATGCTTCGGAGGGGGCAAAATTATCCTCCAACATGGCGTTGGCTTCATGATCAACCGTGTCGTCAACGGGAAGTGAAGCCAGTGGCAGACGCAATCCTGCAGGAGAATCACCTGGAATCAGGAATACATCCTTGCGTCGCAAAGGCCACTCGCCAGAAAGCCAATAACCCTGATAATCATCGGACTGCTGCTGCGCGGGTGCAAATGCCAGAGGCAGCATGAAGCCGACAGGCTCGTCAACGCCCTTGGACAACATGTTGACCAGACGTTGTCTGGAGCTTTTGTCTTTCAGATTCAGTGAATCAAGTTCGACATCATCTGGCAGCATCGATTCCAGGTGCAGCGCATGGAGGGGATCTTCATACAGGCCCCGGACAAGATCCTCGGAGATATCAAGCTGCTTGCACAGGCTCTGCATGAACTTGAGGGCGTCCTCATCTTCTGTCTTGTGCGCGCCTGGTGTGCCCAGTCGGCTGGGGTCCTGCCAGATGGGCTCGCCATCAGTACGCCAGTGGCTGATCAACGCCCAGCGTGGGGTAGGTTCGCCGGGGTACCACTTACCCTGTGCATACGCGATGATGCCATTGGGTGAGAAGGCGGTACGAAGCTTTTCCAGAAAGACGCCGGCCAGCTCCAGTTTGTGTTCGCCCAAAGCTGCATTGTTCCATTCGGGGCTTTCCATGTCATCAATGGAGACAAACGTAGGTTCGCCACCCATGGTCAGTCTGACATCTTGTGCTTCCAGCTTCTGATCCACAGATTCGCCCAGATCCAGCACTTTCTGCCACTCACTGTCGGAGTAGGGCAGTGTCACTCGGGGACGTTCGTCAAAGCGACTGACGCGGTTATGAAAGTAGAAGTCATCGGCAGCTTCGCTTGCAGCGCCGGAGATGGGTGCGGCACTGGTTGGCTGAGGTGTGCAGGCAAGAGGTATATGACCTTCGCCAGCAAACAGTCCCGATGTCGCATCCAGACCAACCCAGCCTGCACCCGGGATATAGACCTCGGCCCATGCATGCAGGTCGGTGAAATCCTCTTCTGTGCCAGACGGGCCGTCGATGGATTTTACATCCGGTGTCAGCTGAACCAGATAGCCGGAGACAAAGCGTGCGGCGATGCCGTAGTGACGCATGATCTCAACCAGTAGCCAGCCACTGTCACGACAGGAGCCCATGGCGAGTTCAAGTGTCTCGTCGCTGGTCTGTACACCGGGTTCCATGCGTAGCTGATAACCGACATCACGGTGTACGGCCTGGTTGACGTGCACCAGCGCATCAATGATGTGCATATCCTTCGGTATGTTTTTATCAAGCCAGGCTTGTAGCCTTTTTGATGCAGGGGTCGTTGCCAGGTAGGGGGCCAGTTCTTGCTGATTGACCTTGCTGTATTCGAAAGGAAAGTTTTCTGCGGATTCTTCGACGAAGAAATCGAACGGGTTGATGACGGTCAGTTCGGCGACAAGGTCAACCGTGACGGACATCTTGGTGCACTTTTCCGGAAACACGATTCTGGCCAGATAGTTGCCAAAAGGATCCTGTTGCCAGTTTAGAAAATGCTCCTTGGGCTCGATCGTCAGGCTGTAGCTCAGGATCGGTGTTCGACAATGAGGCGCAGGCCTTAGTCGAATGATGTGAGGATGCAGGGTAACCGGCTTATCATAGTTGTAGACGGTCGTATGGTCGAGCGCGACACGAATGCTCATTTAGTCACTTCCACTAATTCAGGTTTCTCACTCAGGGGTTCATCTTCAACGGTTGCCATTGAAGAGGGGGGGAAATAGGTTGCCGAGATAGCGGCTCCCACGGCCAGCATGCCCAGCTGCAGATCATCCAGAAATTCGTGCAGTGCAAAGGGGTCTTCGGCCAGTGCGGCAAAGTCGGCACTCATCAGCTGATTTTTCAGCGTTGCTATGGCTTGGCTGGGACGATCATCTTCAAGGCCGATGCCTCGCATGCTTTCGTCAAGGTGATTCAGGCAGAAGGCATAGGAGCGTGGCAGATGCTTGTCTGTCAGCAGGAAGTTAAGGGTGTCGCGACCATTGACGGGGCGGCGTACTGTCTGTCGATACATCTGGTGGGCCGCCAGGGTACGCAAGACCGACACCCAGCGTTGTCCCTGAACGGCCATGATCTCGCCAGTGGTGCTGGTTGCTGTGAGTCGGGTTGATTGCACATCGATGACCCGCGAGGTCATGTCCGCTCTTTCCAGGTAGCCACCCATGCGCAGGAAGCGATAGCCCAGATCATGGCTCATATTGCTGTTGAGGCTGCCAGAAATTGCCTGCAGCTTCTCTTCCACTGTATGTAGGAATTTCATCCTGAGCGGCGTCTGCCGGTGTGCACTTTCAACCTGGCGCAATACCATGCGGCATAGGCTGTTAATGGATTCGTAGCAGTTCTTGGGCAGGATGTCGCGGCAGCTTCGCAGATTGACCTGAATCGCCAGAAAAGCGTTTATCAGGGAACCGGAGTTCTTTTTGTCTGCCAGAAGAAACTGGTTTACCGACGTCTCTGACGCCGTTGAGTGAACTTCTGCGAATTCCTCATCCAGACCGTTGATGGATATCAGTGGCATCCAGCTCTGATGTTCGTCAAGGTCGGGCATGTCCATCAGCAGGTTACTGTGAACGTTGATCAGACGCACCGTGTTCTCGGCACGTTCCAGATAACGACTCAGCCAGTAAATGTTTTCTGCAACTCGGGCAAGCATATTCTAGTGCTCCTGGGACTGTGACTGCGATTGTGACTGGTTGGCTGTCGGTGCAGGAGCACTGCTGCCGTTGCGAACCACCCAGGTATCCTTGCTACCACCGCCTTGTGAAGAGTTGACCACCAGGGAGCCCTCTATCATGGCAACTCGAGTCAGGCCACCGGTTGTTACGGTCAGGTGTTCACCTTGCAGGACAAAGGGACGCAAATCCAAGTGTCGGGCAGAGAGCTTCAGGTCGACGATGACAGGCGCCGTGGAGAGTGTGATCGTCGGCTGACCAATGTAGTTACGCGGGTTGCCGATGATGTTTTCTGCCATTTCAGCTTGCTCTTCGACAGTGCTGGAAGGGCCGATAAGCATGCCATAGCCACCTGATTCGTTAGCTGGCTTCACCACCAGAGTGGCAAGGTTGTCAAGTACATGCTGTCGTTCTTCAGCATTTTCGCATCGATAAGTAGGCACATTGGCAATCAGTGGCTCTTCATTCAGATAGTAGCGAATGATGTCGGGTACATATGAATAGATAACCTTGTCATCAGCAACTCCCGCACCTGGAGCATTGGCAATAGCAACCTTGCCGGAACGCCAGGCCTCCATCAGACCCTTGACGCCCAGTGAGGAGTTCGGATTGAAGCAGGCAGGGTCAATGAATTCGTCGTCAACACGTCGATAGATGACATCTACTCGCTTGAGTCCTCCCACATTGCGCATATAAACATAGCCGCCTTCGCCGACGACAAGATCGCGGCCTTCGACAAGCTCTGCACCAATTTCCTGAGCCAGAAACGTGTGTTCGAAATAGGCGGAGTTGAAAACACCCGGTGTCAGTACGGCCAGGCAGGGGTCCTCAAGCTCTGATAGAGAGGCCAGCATGCGCTGCAGGTTCTCGGTGTAATTGTCAACTGGCAAGATGTGGCATTGGCTGAAGACTTCGGGCATGGCCCGTTTCATGACCTCACGGTTCTCGATCATGTAGGAGACGCCCGAGGGGACCCGCAGGTTGTCTTCAAGCACGTAAATGGTGCCATCTTCGCCCCGAATCAGGTCACTGCCGCAAATGTTGGCCCATACGCCGTGCCGGGGTTGCATTCCCATGCACTCAGGTCGGAAGTTGCTTGATGATTCAATAAGTGCACGAGGAACGATATTGTCTTTGAGGATTGCCTGGTCATTGTAGAGGTCGTTAATGAACAGATTCAGCGCTTTGAGGCGTTGTCGAAGGCCCGCTTCGATAGTGCTCCATTCTTCTGCGTCGATCACTCTGGGAATGATATCGAGAGGCCATTCCCGGTCTATATTTCCCTTGTCCGAATAAACGGTAAAGGTGATGCCCATCTGCTCAATAGCGTTTTTGGCGGCTTGCTGGCGATGCTCCATCTCTTCGTCGCTGAGACTGTCGAGCCAGTTCAATAGATGCCCCGCAGCAGTGCGCGGCGCACTGTTTTCGTCTATCAACTCATCATAGCCAGGTGTTTGGTAATCCTTACAACGTTCAGGCATAGACTTCTAGTTCTCCGCAGATGTTAAGACGTATTCTTCCATTCGTGTGACATCAACCTCGACAGTCAATGAATGGCCACCTCCACCATATACCATACCTTTGACTGGAGTCACGTCTCCGTAATCCCTACCCCACGCAGTTGTAATGTATTGGCGGTCCGGACGCTTGTTATTGGTCGGGTCAAAGTCGATCCAACCGTGTTCGGCATCGTAAATGGCGAACCAGGCATGTGAGGCGTCGGCACCCTGTAGCTTCTTCTGGCCCGGTGGTGGTAGCGTTTCAAGATAGCCACTGACATAGCGCGCTGGAATTCCCTGCAGTCGCAGTGCCCCGATAGCCAGGTGAGCAAAATCCTGGCAGACGCCTTTTCTGGCAGCATGAATGGTACTTAGCGGGGTGACCAGGTTGGAGAACCCAGAGCTGTATTCAAACGTATCGAAAATATGCTCCATCATTTGCTGACCGTACTCAAGGACGCTTTGATCGTGCAGAGGCAGTTCCTTGATGAATTCTTCAAGCGTATCACTGTTGGGTATATAGGGCGAGGGCAGACGGCAATCCTGAGCCATCATGGCATCTGAAGTGGATTGCGATTTAAGCAGCTGCAGATTGTCTGTTACCGAGTGCGAAGAGGGAAGCGGTGCCTGCTCATCACTGGTTTCGATCAGTGATGTCACGATGATGTCACAGGACTGGTGTCGCTGGCTCAAGCTGAACCTGGCCGTTGTATTACCATAAACGTCAACATCATATTGGACGGTGCCAGGCTCTGGTGTTACATCGACCCGGGTCTCAAGACAGGTTTGCGTGTCTGTGCTGCGTGGCTGCAGGCAGACATGGTTGTGAGACAAGCTGGCAAGGCCTGTGTATTTGTAATAGGTTCGGTGCCTTACTTGCAATTTCATGGTTTGTTTTTACTTGAGGCAGAATCCGAATCCATGTCAGCAATAGCGGTGCTGATACTGACTGAGACATCTGCCAGTTGCTGGCTGCTTTCCACATGAGCGAAATAGGTGGCACTGAGAACTTCAGCCATATCGTTGGGCAAGGTTGTCAGTATGTTCAGAAATTTTGCAAGGTTCTGGCGCGAGTGGCGTGACGAGTCGATAAGAGATTGCGGGTCCGCGAGTCTGATTCTGCTGAGTCCGGCGATCGCCAGTCTTGACAACGCATCTGCCTGAGACATGTTTCGCCGACCAGGCAGACGTTTGATGGTCTGCTCTATTTCATGCAGCTGGTAGGCCAGAGAGCGGGGGTTGTATTCATCAAGCAATAGTAGTTGCAGCACCAGCCGAACATCCATCTGGCTGCGGTACCGACTACGGTAAGTCATTGTACTATCGAACAACTTGAGCAGGGCTTCGAGCAAATGCACATCGTCACGGTTCTGGCTCAGCATGGTCTCGATAATCACTGATGTATGGGTGACGCGTTCCAGGCGTCGTCCCAGCATCATGAATCGCCAGCCATCGCCGTGCGTAAAATTCTCGTGAGCCAGTCCGGCAAAGGCTGACAGATACATCAGGGTATCGTCCAGCTTCTGGCTGATTCTTTCCAGCACTTCAGAGTCCTCGGCAAGTAGCGAGGTGTAGACGTTTTCAACCAGATCAGTACAGGTGTCATCCAGTTTGTTGAGAACCTGGAGTAGTTCTTCGGAGACACGGTCGCGAACCGCTGCCGCACTGTTCTGCAAGGAGTTGAGCGTCGCTGGTAGGGTACCGACCCGATTCGGGTCGTGCAGAAGCGAGAGTAGCTCTCGCTGTGGATTCTCGATACGTCTTACCCCGCCACGACCGTAGAATCCTGGCAAGGTCCCGGTGGCCTGCGAGGCGGCTCGCATGATGGCGCTTCGTGCCGGACTGGCCGATTTGCTCGGCCCATCGTCATTCTGCAGAGTCTCAAAGACGGCTCGCAATAGTCGGACAACGTTTTCGCAGCGGGCGGCGTTGCGGCCCATCCAGAATAGATTCTCTGCCACCCGGCTGGGCAACTCACCGTTGATAACCGCATAGTTGGTGTCCAGTGCCTGCCTGTTCAGCAACGTCACAGGCTTCACCGGGCCTTCGGATATGACCCAGGTATCTTTGGTGCCAAGCAGCGACTCGAATGGCGTGCGTCTGCCATTGGCGACGGTGTCCAGAAGGCACAGACCGCCGGGCATGGTGCGGTACTGGTCGGGTTGCAGATTGTCCTCGCGAACCATGAAAAAGCGCACGGTTATCTGCCGTTCGACTCTTTCTGCTCCACGAAAACCAGGTGCCACAGAGCGATCAATTCGCTCCTGAGCTACGTAGCGTTGCGGGGTACGTTTGATGTTCTTGTGTAGTTCGGAGAGTTCTGTCGGGTTCATCATGCTCGGATCATGGAGCTGGCCGACCGAGTCAATATTGCGAAACAGCAGAGTATCTACTTTGGTCAGCACATGTTCGCGTTGTTTAGCATCGCCGAGCCAGTAAGTAGGTGGTCCTGACAGGGCGAGTTCCTCTCCCAGCAGCTCCTTGCACAGCGCCGGCATGTAATTGTTGAGCGCCGGATTCTCAAGCACACCTGCGCCGAGCGGATTGATGATCTTGACCCCACCGGCACGCACCGCCTGAAACAGGCCTGTTATACCCTTGGAACCAGCCTGGCCGATAGCCAGCGGGTCAAGCCGGGTGTCCGGGATGCAGCGGTAGATGACAGAGACGCGTTGCAGGCCGGAAACCGTCTTCAGGAAGCAACGGTTATCACGGATAGTCAGGTCTTCTGTCTGGACGAGTGTGTAGCCCAGGTATTTGGACAGGTAGGCATATTCGAAATAGTGAGGGTGAGAGGGCCCCGGGGCGAGCATGACGCAGCGTCCGTCCGACTCGGACATCTGGGTTATATAGTTCTGCAGATGCTTGAAGTATTCGGCGATACGCAGCACGCGGGATTCTCGAAATAACCTGGGCATGGTGCGTGACAGCACCAGGCGGTTCTCCAGGGCATAACCGATGCCTTCGGGAAACTGACAGATGTCGTCGACGATATGCCATTGTCCAGAAGGTGAGCGAGAAACATCGGCCCCAAGCAGAGGCAGGTTCAGCGTTTCATTCAGATTGACAGCATCGCGCAGATAGCCACGATGGGCATAAATCACGGCAGGTGGAATCAGGCCCTTTTTGAGTAACGTCTGATTGCCATAAATATCGTTGAGGATTCTCTGTTTCAACCGCGCTCGCTGCTCAAGGCCAGCGCTGAGTGTTGCCCAATCAGCCGGTTCTATGATAAGAGGGTACAGATCCAGGTTCCAGGGGCGCGGGGTCGCATTGGTCTCCGACATTGGGCTGTAGGCGATACCATTGGCACGTAGCTGACTGGCGATATCTTCCTGACGTCTGGCTACGTGTTCGGCACCCATGTTGTCCATGATCTGGGTAACGGCCTGCCAGTTGGGCAGGATCGAGCCATCGGCAGCTCGTGGTTCATTATGTTGCTTGATGGCAGGTGAGCTCTGGGTGGCAGGCTGCATGGCGTATCGAATCTGGAGCGGCTGAATTTCCCGGTCGGCAAGACCGGGTCCTGAAGGGCATAATAGATCGAATCTGAATTGTTCGTCTCTTCTTAATAACTATCGAGAATCCACAATGAGTAATGATGTAACTGCTAATTCACAAATGCAGACGTCCGAATTCTTCTCTGCAAGCCTTTCTCAGCGTGATCCAGCCATACAAGCGGCCATTGATAGCGAGCTGGGTCGTCAACAGCACGAAATCGAACTGATTGCGTCGGAAAATATCGTTTCGGCTGCCGTGATGGAAGCACAAGGCTCCGTCATGACCAACAAATATGCAGAAGGCTACCCGGGTAAGCGCTATTACGGTGGTTGCGAGCACGTTGATACCGCTGAGTCTCTGGCCATCGAGAGGGCATGTTCTCTGTTCGATTGCAGCTATGCCAATGTTCAGCCGCATTCTGGCGCCCAGGCTAATCAGGCGGTCTTTCTGGCACTGATCAAGCCGGGCGATACGTTCATGGGCATGGATCTGTCGGCGGGTGGTCATCTGACACACGGCTCACCGGTCAATCAGTCCGGCAAATGGTTCAATGCGGTCACTTATGGTGTGGATCCCAAGACTCATCAGATCGACTACGAAGCTCTCGAAGCGCAGGCTCGTGAGAGCAAACCTGCCTTGATCATCGCGGGTGGTTCTGCCTATCCACGAGTCATCGATTTTGCCCGTTTTCGTGCCATTGCTGATGAAGTGGGTGCATATTTCATGGTGGATATGGCTCACTTTGCGGGCCTGGTTGCCGCAGGTCTGCATCCGAATCCTCTGGATCATGCTCATGTGGTCACCACCACGACTCACAAGACTTTGCGTGGACCACGCGGCGGCATGATACTGAGCCGCGATCCGGATCTGGGTAAGAAATTCAATTCATCGGTCTTCCCCGGGCTGCAAGGTGGACCGTTGATGCATGTCATCGCCGCCAAGGCCGTCGCCTTCGGTGAGGCTCTGCAACCTTCTTTCAAGGTCTATCAGCAGGCCGTCAAGGAGAATGCTGTCGTGCTGGCAGAAACACTTGCAGCCGGTGGACTGGATATGGTTTCTGGCGGTACCGATACCCATGTCATGCTGGTTGATCTGCGTCCCAAGGATGTTACTGGCAAATCTGCAGAAGCTGCATTGGGACGAGCTGGCATCACCTGTAACAAGAACAGTATTCCCTTTGATCCGGCTTCACCGTTTGTCACCTCCGGGGTGCGTCTGGGAACGCCAGCAGCCACGACACGAGGTTTTGGTACGGAAGAATTCAAGCAGGTTGGCGAGCTTATTCTGCGTGTTCTGGATGGGTTGGCAAGCAACGGAGAAGAGGGCAATGCGGCCGTTGAAGCGGCAGTCAAAGAAGAAGTGATGGTGCTGACTGCACGATTCCCGATCTATTCCTGAAGTCTGGCATAGGGCCTGATTCCGGCTGGTGCTGCTGATGCAGTTGCCAGCTGGTATTGACGGGTAGTGAGCGTGTGATCAGCGTGATGGTCTGTGGCGACAGGCCCGTCTTGCGAGCGATTTCAGCCCGTGAAAGAGCTTCGTGTGTGTTTGACATTAAATCAGAAATACGTTTCCATGCGAACAGGTTGGCACCGCGGCTTGCAGGATTGCCTCCCACTATTCAAAACACACCACCACCACGTACTGAGGAATAAAAATGCGAATTCTTGACTCGAAAACAGCCATTGCCATTGCACTGCTGGGGGCTGGCGCAGCGATGCCGGCGGCCGCGGCGGACATTGGGGCTTGCCTGATCACCAAGACCGATATCAACCCGTTTTTCGTGAAGATGAAAGAAGGCGCCACCGCCAAGGCAGAGGAGCTGGGCATTATCTTGTCTACTTATGCAGGCAAGGTTGATGGCGACCATGAAACTCAGGTTCAGGCTATTGAGACATGCATTGCATCGGGTGCCAAGGGCATTATGATTACCGCCTCCGACACCGCCGCCATTGTGCCTGTTGTAGAGCAGGCACGAGAAGCTGGTCTGCTGGTTATCGCACTTGATACTCCTCTGGAGCCTATCGATTCGGCCGATGCGACATTCGCCACGGATAATTTCAAGGCAGGTGAGCTGATTGGTCAATGGGCCGCAGCGCAGTTGGGCGATAAAGCTGGCGAGGCAAAAATTGCCATGCTCGATCTGTCTGCCAGCCAGCCATCAGTGGGTGTGTTGCGTGATCAGGGCTTCTTGCAAGGTTTTGGTATCGAGCTGAACGATCCGAAAAGATGGGGTGATGAAACTGATCCTCGCATCATTGGTAATGATGTGACTGCCGGGAATGAAGAAGGTGGTCGCCGAGCCATGGAAAATCTGATGCAAAAAGACCCGGAGGTTAACGTGGTTTACACCATCAATGAGCCAGCGGCTGCGGGTGCCTACGAGGCCTTGAAGGCCTTCGGGCGTGAAGACGAGGTATTGATCGTCTCTATAGATGGTGGTTGCCCGGGTGTTGCAAACGTGGCTGACGGTGTCATCGGTGCAACCGCGCAACAGTATCCTTTGTTGATGGCATCCAAAGGTGTTGAAGCCATCAAGGCATGGGCTGAGAGTGGCGTCAAGCCAGAGCCAACTCCCGGACTCGATTTTTTCAACACAGGTGTGTCTCTGGTCACCGACAAGCCGGTTGAAGGCATTGAATCGATTGATACGAAGGAAGGTGGCGAACGCTGCTGGGGCTGATTTGTAAAGTAGTCATGTAGCTCCTGTTCCGGAACCGGAGTGCCTGATGGGTGCTTCGGTTCCGTTTTCATTTCTACCCCCCTCCGCTTGTTAATTTCGAGGATCCTTTAAATGGTCGATTCAAATCGGTCAGCTGATAGTGGTGCAGAAGCGGGACTGGTCAAGGCCAGTGCCGACACAGTTGCCGAGTTTGATGCTGACAAAAAAACTGCGCTACAGCATATTCAGCACTTCCTGCACGGCAACCCTGCCATGGTGCCGGTCATCATCCTGTTTGTCAGTGTCGTGGCTTTTCGCCTGATTGCCGGTGAGCGATTCTTTACAGCATTCAACCTGTCTCTGATTATCCAGCAGGTGACCATCATCGGTTTTCTGGCCTGTGCCCAGACACTGATCGTTCTCACGGCAGGCATCGATCTGTCGATAGCCGCCATCATGGTGCTGGCCTCGGTGGTTGCTGGCAAATTTGCCGTCATACTAGGAGTGCCCAGCATTATTGCGATCCCCTGCGGTTTTGTCGTGGGCACCCTGGGAGGGCTGGTCAACGGTCTTCTGGTGACGCGGCTGAGATTACCGCCCTTTATCGTGACGTTGGGCACCTGGAATATTTTCTTTGCGCTGGTTATCTGGTATTCGGGATCGCAATCCATACGAAGTCAGGACATTGACAAAATCGCACCGGTACTCAAGATCTTTGGTGAAAGAGTGTCCATCGGTGGTGCCGTCTTCACCTATGGCTCCTTTCTGATGGTCGGGGTTTTCCTGGTCATCTGGTACGTGCTGAACAATACCGCCTGGGGCCGGCATGTCTATGCTGTGGGTGATGACAAGGAGGCGGCTGAACTCAGCGGTATCAATACCAACCGGTTACTGCTTTCGGTTTATGGTGTGGCAGGCTTTATTGCCGGCATTGCCGCCTGGGTATCCATCGGTCGGGTAGGCTCAGTCAGTCCTCAGAGTTTCTACGATGCCAATCTGGATTCGATAACGGCTGTGGTCATTGGTGGTACATCGCTTTTTGGTGGGCGAGGTTCCATTCTTGGCGCCTTGTTCGGTGCCTTGATCGTGGGCGTATTCAGCTCGGGTCTCAAGATTGCGGGTGTTGATGTCATCTGGCAGCGCTTTGCCATTGGTTGTCTGATCATTCTTGCCGTGGGTATCGATCAGTGGTTGAGGAGGGTTTCAGCATGAGTTCGCAGGCAGAGCAGACAATGGGTGCCGCATCGTCAGTGCCTGTGGAAGAGCGCAAGGTTGTTATCAGGGCGAGCAATCTGGTCAAGCACTTCGGGCGAGTCGTGGCTATCGACAAGGCCGATTTCGAGCTGTATGCGGGTGAAATACTCGCTGTCATCGGTGATAACGGTGCGGGCAAGTCAACGCTGATCAAGGCACTGTCGGGTGCGGTCACCCCTGATAGTGGCACCATTGAACTGGATGGTGAAAAGGTCCAGTTTCGATCGCCGATGGAAGCCCGGAATGCAGGTATCGAAACCGTTTATCAGAATCTCGCTCTGTCGCCCGCACTGTCCATTGGCGATAATATGTTTCTGGGGCGCGAGTTGCGTAAACCCGGTTTCATGGGTAAATTGCTGAGAGCTCTTGATCGGCCGGCGATGGATAAAATCGCTCGCGAAAAGCTCAATGATCTGGGGCTGACGACCATTCAGAATATTTCACAGGCCGTAGAAACACTCTCCGGCGGCCAGCGTCAAGGGGTGGCCGTGGCTCGGGCGGTGGCGTTCGGATCCAAGGTCGTCATTCTTGATGAGCCCACTGCGGCACTGGGTGTCAAGGAGTCCAGGCGTGTGCTTGAGCTTATCAAGGAGGTGCGGGATCGTGGTTTGCCCATTGTGCTGATCTCTCACAACATGCCGCATGTCTTCGAGATATCAGACCGCATTCATATTCATCGACTTGGCAAGCGGCTCTGTGTCATCCGTCCTCAGGATTACAGCATGTCTGATGCTGTGGCGATGATGACAGGGGCCATGCCTGCACCTGACATGCCTGCATCTGAATAGTGACGGACTCGAGTGTGTAGCCTGCGGCTGTTCGTGGGTGGTAGGCTGCTCTTCGCTTTACTACCCTGTCCGGCAGGTGCTTATCTGCCGGGTAAATCAGGCATTGCGCAGTGAGGTTTTTGCTGGTGCTGCCTGATCGGCGGTAGTTCGGATCATGCCCGGCTCGTCAATGGTGGTGACACCCGCAGCCTTCAGTTCTCTGGATCGATCGATGGTAGTGGTCAACAGGATGACCGGGGCCAAGCCTGTCAGCACAATCAGAAGGGCTCCGAGTGAAGCTTCTCCAATCAGTTCGTCCGAGGCAAATTGATAGACGTGGGTGGCCAGCGTATCGAAGTTGAATGGACGTAGTACCAGAGTTGCGGGCAGCTCCTTCATGCAGTCGACAAACACCACCAGGGCCGCTGTCAAGACGCCGCTTTTCATCAATGGCAGATGAATGCGTGTCAGGATACTTCCCGAGGAGTGACCCAGAGAACGTGCTGCATCGTCCATATGCGGGCTTATCTTTTTCATGCTGGCATCGACCGAGCCGTAGGCGACGGCCAGAAATCGTACGGTATAGGCAAAGACCAGGGCAAACACGGTACCGCTGAGAAGCAGGCCGGTGGAGAAGCCAAACTGGCTACGCATGAAGGCGTCCAGGGTATTGTCAAAAGTGGCAAAGGGGATGATCACCCCGATAGCCAGTACCGCTCCGGGTACGGCATAGCCCAGGCTGGATACATTTACGCTGGTACGCAGCAGGCGGGTCGGGTGCAGTCGCTGGCTATAGCTGAGCACGATGCCAATGCTCACCGCAGCGATCGCGGCAGTTCCCGACAGCAACACAGAGTTCAAGGCAATCTGTCGAAAGTCGGCTGTCCAGGATTCATCAAAATAGATGATGGCGTAGTCGACCAGCACCCAGGCAGGAATCAGGAAGCCGAATAGTATGGGGAGCAGGCAGGCGCAGAATGCGAAAAAGGCCTGTGTACCACGTAGCTGATGTCGGGTCAGTTTTCGAAAACGAGTGGAGGTTGGCTGGTAGTTCTGTTGGTGTCGACGGCTGATTTTTTCCATGCCAATCAGCATCATCACGAACACCAATAGCAAGGTGGCTATCTGGGCGCCACCACCCAGGTTGTTCATACCTAGCCAGACATCATAAAGGCCGGCAGTCAGAGTCCTGACGGCAAAGTAGTCAACCGTACCAAAATCATTGAGTGTCTCCATCATCGCCATGGCAAGACCGACAACAATGGCTGGACGAGCCATCGGCAAGGCAACTCGAAAAAAGAGGCTCTTGGTAGGGCCGCCAAGTACTCGGGCAGCTTCCAGAACCGAGGCCGATTGTTCCAGAAAAGCTGAACGTGCCAGCAGATAGACATAGGGGTAGAGCACCAATACCAGCATGAGTATGGCGCCGGGTAGTGTTCGAATACGAGGGAACCAGTATTCATTGGCAAGCTTCCAGCCAAACAAGTCCCGAAGAGTCGACTGAACAGGGCCTGCAAATTCAAGCAAATCGGTATAGATGAATGCAATGACATAGGCCGGAATGGCAAAGGGCAGCAGTAGCGCCCAGTTGAACCATGTGCGGCCCGGGAATTCATAGTGGGTGACCAGCCAGGCGCTACTGACACCAATCGTCAGCGTGCCAGCGGCAACCCCGAGCATCAACATCAGGGTGTTCCAGATATAGCTGCCCAATACGGTGTTGACCAGATGGGGCCAGATATTTTCTTGCGGATTGAACGACAGCCAGATAACCGAGAGTATGGGCAGGCAGACGGTCAGGGCGATGAGAAAGGCGATGACAGACCAGCCGCTGATCGAAGGCAGGGCGGAACGTTCACTGACTTCGCGGTGTTGCAGAAAGGCGGCACGAGAGGTTGGTTTGCCAGTGTGGGCTACTGATCCGGTTGTTTTGAGGGGCTCGGAGCTGGATTTGCGATACCGGATTTTTGGTGCCGTAAATTTATTATTGTCCGGATGAACTGCGGTGTTACTGAGTGCAGGAGGCCCTGCCGGGACAAAACGACGGGGTTCCAGTTCCCCGTCGGGCCAGCTGACTACGGTCGGCGTGGCGGCCGGGTAGGCGGCTGAGGATCCCCAGCGCGCCTTGACCCGACCGGTGACGGGTTTGTTAGCCGTCATAATCCACTTCGTCTGCCAGGCGGTAGGCCAGGGCGCGATTCTTGACGATGGCGTTCAGTGAAAGTTCATCGTGTTTGAATTCACCCCAGCTTGCGATCAGATCCGAAGGTTTTACAGCCGGGTTGATCGGGTACTCCTGGTTCAGATTGGCGTACATGGATTGGGCCACATCTTCTGACAGGAACTCGATCAGCTTGACCGCATTTTCCCGGTTGGGTGATGCCTTGGTCAGTATCACTCCACTGATATTCATGTGAGTGCCTTTGCCGTTCTGGTCAGGAAAAATGATGTTGACGGTTTCAGCGGCGGCTTTCTCTTTTGGATCGCTCAGCATTCCACCCATGTAGTAGGAATTGACGATGGCCACATCGCAGGCACCTTCTGCTATTGCGTTCACTTGTGTGCGGTCGCCGCCCTGCGGCTTGCTGGCCAGGTTGTCCTTGACACCAGCCAGCCAGTTGCGGGCGGAGCTCTTGCCATCATGAGCAATCATGGAGGCGACCAGTTCCACCATATAGGGGTGCTTGCCACTACGTGTACAGATACGTCCCTTGAGCTCAGGTTTTGTCAGATCAGCGTAGGTTTCGACAAGGCCGGGTTCCACTCGATCCTTGGAGGTAATAATGATACGAGCACGAGAGGTGAGACCGAACCATTTGTTGCCCTTGTCCCGGAAGTTTTCTGGAATATTGGCTTCGATGACATCACTGTCGAGGCGTTGCGCGATGTCTGACTCGACGGCGGCACCCAGGCTGCCGACGTTGGCAACCAGCATGAGATCAGCGGGGCTATTAATGCCTTCGTTCATCAATCGTTCGATCAATCCCTCTTTGGCGAAAACAGTGTTGACCTTGATGCCCGTTTCGCGGGTGAACTCATCAAAAACCGGTTCTGTCAGAAAAGGCTGACGATGGGAGTAGACGTTGACTTCCTCGGCGGCCGTAGCGGCCGTTGGCGCAAAGATGGCCATGACGAGGCTAGTTGTCGCCAACAGTCTGAAGACGGGTAATTTCATGGGTACATACCGTTCTGTAGAAAATAGTACGGATGATAATACGAATCATTCTTATTATCAATGTAATTATTAACAGAATTGTACCCTATGAAGTGGATCGAGTTCAGATGTTGCAGATCGGCAGGTGCCTGGAGCGAGCACCTGCCTTGATTTATTTGCGCATCAAGCCGTGGTTTGCTCAAGGGGTGCGGTCTTGCGAAGCAGGCCTCGCTGCGGGCCGAACAAGAACACTAGAACGAACACAAGGCTCAATAGCACCACGATGGTGGGGGCCGGAGCACTGTCGATGTGGTAGCTGAGTGTGACGCCAACAATGGTGGTGCTTGCCGCAACCACAATTGACCACCAGATCATGTTCTCGAAACGCCGGGTGAGCTGATAGCTGATGGCGCCTGGGGCTATCAGCACCGATATGACCAGAATGATGCCGACAGCCTTGATGGAGGCGACAATAATCAGTGACAGAATGGACAATAAGCCGTAATGCAGCAGCGTTGTGTTGAGGCCGACGACGCGGGCATGTTGAGGGTCGAAGGCAAATACCAGCAAGTCTCGGCGTTTGACAATGACGATGATGAAGGCTGGAATCGTCAGCGCCGCTGTGAGAGCAATATCGCTCCAGGAGACGCCTAAAACGTCACCGAACAGGACCTGATGCAGGTGCAATCCGGTATCGAGCTTGGTGAACAGGGCGATTCCCAGGGCAAATAGTCCGCTGAAGACGACACCCATGACCGTGTCTTCCTTGAGTCGGCTGTTGTCGGTCAGATAGCCGGTGGAGACCGCACAGAACATACCGGTCACGAAGGCCCCGATAAGAACCGGAATGTTCAGAATGTAGGCAATGACGATGCCGGGCAGTACCGCATGGGATACGGCATCACCCATTAATGACCACCCCTTGAGCACCAGCAGGCACGAGAGTACCCCGGCGGATATGGAAACCAGCAAGGCAATGATATAGGCCTGTTGCATGAAGTCCAGGGTGAAGGGTTCGAGCAGTAAGGTCAGAAAATTCATGGAGCGCTCGTCTGATGTTCTGCATCAAATTCGGCCAGACGCTCAGCCGCACGACGTTTGTTGGCAAGCAGGCCATGCGTGGGACCGAACAGAAAAGCGAGTGTGAATATGAAGGTTTGCAGCAACACGATGACGGCTCCGGTCGCGCCATCCAGGAAATAGCTCAGATAGGCGCCGATTGTGCTGGTCAGGAAGCCGAGCAGGATACTGATCTGGATGAGCCGGCTGAACCGGTCGGTTAGCAGGTAGGCCGTCGCGCCAGGCGTGACCACCATGGCAATGACCAGAAATGCGCCAACGGTTTGCAGGGCGGCGACGGTGGAGGCGCTCAACAAGGTGAAGAACAGTATCTTGAGCCTGCCAGTGCGTATGCCAATGGAGTGTGCGTGGATTTCATCGAAAAATACAACCATGAAATCCTTCCAGAAAACAATGAGACAGCCCAGTGTGATCACGCCGATGATGGCTAGCTGCAAGGCATCAAAGGGGGTGACTGCGAGTATGTTGCCAAACACGATGGTGTCGATTTTGACTGCGGATGGTGACAGCGAAGCCATGAACAGGCCGAGGCCGAAAAAGCCTGTGAAGATAAGGCCGATAACGGAATCGTTGCGCAAGTTCGAGCGTTGTGAAATGAACAGCATTGCGGCCGCTGCCAGTCCACCGGAAATAAAGGCACCGACAGAATAGGGTAGACCCAGCATGTAAGCGCCGGCGACGCCGGGAACAACTGAATGTGACAAGGCGTCTCCGATCAGAGACCAGCCTTTGAGCATCAGATAGGAGCTCAGAAAAGCACAGATGACACCAACCAGAGCACTGCACCAGATGGCATTGACCATATAGCTGTAGCCAAAGGGTTCAAGAAGAATGTCAAACACGTTTGGCAGGCTCCTGCGAGTTCTCGATATCGTCATCACCGTAGAGCACAAAAGGCCGTTCATCATCAGTAATGACTGTCACCTGACGCTGATCATCGTCGTCATGCAACTCATTGCTGTCCAGTACATGAAAGCGCAGGGTGCCACCAAAGGCTTCTGCCAGGTTTTGTTGTGTAAAAACGGTCTCTGTCGGTCCTGAGTCCAGCACCTTGCGGTTGACCAGAACCACCTGGTCGCAGAACTGCGGAACGCTACCCAGGTTGTGGGTTGATACGAGCAAGACCCGGCCTTCATCACGCAGGCTCTTCAGTAAATCGATAATGGCATCTTCGGTGGTGACATCGACGCCCGTGAACGGCTCGTCAAGCAAGATCACCTGGCCTTCCTGTGCCAGTGCCCTGGCCAGAAATACGCGCTTTTTCTGGCCGCCGGACAGTTCACCGATCTGGCGGTGACGATACTCATTCATGTTGACCCGTTCCAGAGCCTGATCGACCTTTTGTTTATCGATAGCTGATGCCCGGCGCAGGAAGCCCATATGACCGTAGCGGCCCATCATGACGACATCCTCGACCAGCACCGGAAAATTCCAGTCAACCTCTTCATTCTGCGGAACATAGGCGACGATATTTCTGGCCAGAGCCCGTCCGGCGGCCTGTCCGAGAATCGAAACAGTGCCACGCGCGACCGGTACCAGGCCCATGATTGCCTTGAACAAGGTGGATTTGCCAGATCCGTTGATGCCTACCAGGGCACAAATGGTCCCGGTGGGGATCGAAAAAGTGGCGTCGGACAAGGCCACATTGCCATTGCGGTAAACGACACTGAGACCCTCGGCCTTGATGCCGCTACCCAGCGGTTCTTCGCTTTGACGAGCCCGCAGAGCTTTGCGCTCGATTTTCAGAGCGGCTTTCGGATCAGCATCGGTGGCGGTCTGTTGTAAAGCACTACTCACTTTTGTAACTCCATGCCTTGTTCAATACCTTTGACAATCGTGTCTATCGTGACAGTGATCAGGTCGAGATAGGTGGGAACGGGTCCATCAGCTTTGCTTAGCGAGTCAACGTACAGGACTCCACCATAATGCTTTCCGGTCTCACGAGCCACTTGTTGAGCAGGTTTGGGAGAGACGGTGCTTTCGCTGAAAATGACCGGTACGTTGTCGGAACGCATCTTGTCGATGACCTGGCGAACCTGTTGTGGAGTTCCCTGGGAGTCTGCATTGATAGGCCAGAGAAACAGCTCTTTGAGACCGAAGTCACGGGCAAGGTAGCTGAACGCGCCTTCACTGCTGGCAAGCCAGCGTTGGTCTTCGGGCAGGGCGTTGATGGCTTCTCTGAGAGGTTCTGTCAGTGCTTTTATCTTGATTTTGTAGGCGGCAGCGTTAGCAGCGTAAGTCGTCGCGTTGTCGGGGTCATTGACAGACAGGGCTTTTTCGATGTTGTCGACATAAATCAGTGCCACTGATGGGCTCATCCAGGCGTGTGGGTTGGGCTTGCCATCGTAGGGGCCATCATTGATGCTCATGGGATCTACCCCATCGCTGAGTACGGCGCTGGGAACGCCTTGCAGGCGTATCAGAAATTTTTCGAACCACAGTTCCAGATTCAGTCCATTCCAGAGAATGAGGTCGGCCTGGCGGGTACGACCGATATCCTTGGGTGTCGGCTGGTAATTGTGGATTTCAGCTCCCGGCTTGGTGACCGATACCACCTCAGCAGCATCGCCGGCAACGTTTTGTGTCATATCGGCCAGAATTGTAAAGGTGGTAACGACTTTTAGTTTTTCTGCACTCCAAGCGGTCGAGCTTGCCAGCAGCATGAGTACCAGTGAAAACGAGGTGACTCTTTTGAGATTCATCATAAGGATTACAAGTTTAGCCTAGGCTTAGTTTATACCTATCGAATAATAAATCAAGTTCGTGGCATAATCTACCCAGGTCATGGCGAATGTCGCTGGCCTGTCCCTCCGGTTCCTTACGATCGAGTCATGAGTACAGAATCTTCAAATCGCTTTCCTGAACGACCGCTTCAGGAGCCTGATGCTCAGGCCGAGGTCTTTGCCGTGGTGCGCCAGGCCCATCAGATGGAATCCACTGAAGATTACGTGGAGCTCATCGACGACCTGATCCGTTCACAGGGTGAGGCCCGTCTGGTGGAAGTGGCGGAGCGCTTGGGTATATCCCAACCTAGTGCCAGCAAGACTCTGGCGCGCTTGCAGCGCGAAGGTTTTGTTACCAGCGAACCCTATCGATCTATTTTCCTGACTGAAAAGGGTAAGGCGCTGGCCGATAGCAGTCGCGAGCGCCATGATCTGGTCTACCAGTTTCTGTTGAGCATCGGTGTCTCAGAGGCGACGGCGAAAATCGATTCGGAAGGGGTTGAACATCATGTTTCGGAAGAAACGCTGGAAGCCTTCAGACGTATCATTCAGGAACGCCAGAATAACGAACCCGGCAACTCAAACCAGGCCTGACCATGCAGATCACATTGACACAACCAGACGACTGGCATTTACACCTGCGCGATGATGACATGCTGTCAGCGGTAATCGGCAGTACTGCACAACACTTTGGTCGGGCTCTGGTCATGCCGAATCTGGTGCCGCCGGTGATCACCGGTCACGATGCGCGGCAATACAGGACGCGCATAGAGCAGGCGCTGCAGGAGCGTGCTCCAGGATCGAGTTTCAATCCCTTGATGACGTTATACCTGACTGATACTACCGATGCAGCCGACGTGGTTCAGGCGGCTGCAGATGGAACCATTCTGGCCGTCAAGCTCTACCCGGCAGGGGCCACAACCAACTCGGCCTCCGGGGTGACAGACTTGCAAAAAGTCATGCCGGTACTGGAGGCCATGGCAGCCAACAATATTGTGTTATGCGTTCACGGTGAAGTGACCCATGCTGATGTGGATATCTTTGACAGAGAGGCTCGGTTTATCGAAACCGTTCTGGAGCCCTTGCGCAAGTCGCTACCCGAATTACGCATCGTGATGGAACACGTGACAACCCGCGATGGCGTGGATTATGTTTCTGCCAACCCGAAGAACCTTGCTGCGACGCTGACAACACACCACCTCATGATCAATCGCAACCACTTGCTGGTTGGTGGTATTCGTCCTCATTATTATTGTTTGCCGATTGCCAAACGCGAAGAACACCGATTGGCTTTGGTCAAGGCGGCAACCAGTGGCGATGCTCGCTTTTTTCTCGGCACCGACAGTGCGCCGCACACGCGCTCCTCCAAGGAAAGTGACTGCGGTTGTGCAGGGGTTTTCAATGCGGCCAATACCATGGTCTGCCTCGCCTCGGTGTTCGAAGAAGCCGGCGCGCTCGACAAGCTTGAGGCCTTTGCCTCATTGAATGGGCCTCAGTGGTATGGCTTGCAACCCAACAGTGCAACCATGACACTAGGCAAGACAGAATCTGCCATGCCAGTTCCCGCACCGGTTGCGATAGGTGATGAATGGGTCATGCCTTTTGATCCGGCGCGTCCCATTTACTGGCAAGTGCTTTAGCTCTCCATCCAGCCCGAGTCTGGCTTGGCCAGGTTCGTTTCGCCGGGGTGTCCCGGGTCCACTTCAAGGTAAAAACCGTAGCGACTCATGTTTAATACCTCATACGCTTCACGTGAAGAAATGGCAGCCATCACGGCGCGCATGCTGCTTGAAATCAAGGCGGTGCATTTCCGTAGCGACGAGCCTTATATCTTCACCTCAGGGCTGGCCAGTCCAGTTTATATAGATTGCCGCAAACTGATTTCCTACCCCAGAATCCGCGCAACGCTCATGGATTTTGCGGTTTCCACTCTGGTCCGCGACGTGGGCTATGAAGCCTTCGATGCCGTTGCCGGTGGTGAGACAGCGGGTATCCCGTTTGCCGCATGGATCGCTGAACGCATGCAGCTTCCGATGCAGTACGTGCGCAAAAAGCCCAAGGGTTTTGGACGTGATGCACGCATTGAGGGGGATATCCGCGATGGTCAACGAATTCTGCTCGTGGAAGATCTGACCACCGATGGCGGTTCCAAGCTCAGCTTTGCTGAAGCTATCCGCGAAGCGGGTGCGCAGGTGGACCATACTCTGGTGGTTTTCTACTACGATATCTTCAAGCAGACACCTCAAAATCTGGACAAGGCCGGTTTACAGCTTCATTATCTGGCTACCTGGTGGGATGTTCTGGCAGCCTCCAGGCTGGCTGGGCATTTCAGTGACGAGACACATGATGCTGTCGAGTCTTTCCTGAATGATCCGGTGGCCTGGTCCGCAGCCAACGGTGGTAACTACCAGCCCAAAAGCTGACCTTTACGTTCATCTTCACCCAGGCTCATTGCTATGAGAAGTACCGACCGTTTGCATAATCTTCTGCCTGAAATCATCCAGTGGCGACGTGATATTCATCGTCACCCCGAGCTTGGGTACGATGTGCAGAGAACGGCGGGGTTTGTTGCCCAGAAGCTTCGCAGTTTTGGTTTTGACGAAGTGGTGGAGGGTGTCGGGAAAACAGGCGTTGTCGGCGTTATCAGGGGGCGTTCACACGAGTCAGGGAAGATTATCGGTCTACGGGCCGATATGGACGCTCTGCCGATTGTAGAAGCCAGTGGTGCGCCCTGGAGCTCTGAAACCGATGGGCGCATGCATGCCTGCGGGCATGATGGGCATACAGCGATGTTGTTGGGCGCCGCCCGAGCACTGGCTGATGCCCGTGACTTTGATGGCAGCGTCGTGTTCATCTTCCAGCCGGCTGAGGAAGGTGGTGCCGGTGGATTGGCAATGGTTGAAGATGAAATGATGGATCGTTTCGGGATACAGGAAGTCTACGGCTTGCACAACATGCCCGATCTTCCGATTGGTGAGTTTGCGATCCGGCCCGGTCCGCTGATGGCTTGTGCCGATGAATTTGACATCGTGGTGCAAGGCCGTGGCGGACACGCGGCAATGCCGCATGACACGATCGATCCGGTCGTGGTAGCCGCACACATCGTACTTGCCCTGCAAAGTATCGTATCGCGTGGGGCCAGGCCAACCGACCCTCTGGTTGTCTCTGTCACAACTCTCGAAGTGGAGGGGGGCGCCTATAACGTTATTCCCCAGAGTGTGCATATGCGTGGAACATTGCGAGCATTTGACGAGAATCTGCGAGTGCATTCAAAGCAGCGGATCATCGATATTGCCCAGCAAAGTGCCCAGGTATTCGGTGCGAGCGCGCAGGTAGATTATCGCGATGGTTATCCACCGACTGTCAATCATGTGCTGCAAACACAATTTGTGATTGATGTTGCGAGCAAGGTGGTCGGCTCTGACAAGGTCGATCCGGATCGCGTCCCCATGATGGCGGCTGAAGACTTCTCCTATATGCTCAACGAGCGGCCCGGTGCATTCATTTTCATGGGTAACGGCGAGTCTGCCAGCTTGCATCACCCTCAGTATGACTTCAACGATGAGGCTATTCGTTATGGCTGCGAATACTGGATGACACTGGTATCAGAGGCCATGCCATTGGCCAACTCATAACGGCAAAAACAGGCGGAGTCGATAATGGAGCCATTGGTTGTAGCGCTGGCCTTTTTGCTTGGGCTTGGTTTTCGAAAGCTCGGATATCCGCCTTTGCTGGGCTATCTGATGGCAGGCTTTATCGGCAATGCTACCGGTTATGGCTCCGCAGAGGCACTCGCGCCATTGGCCGATGCAGGCATTCTTTTGCTGCTCTTCACCATCGGCCTCAAGCTCAATCCTCGTGATCTGAAGCCGCGTTACGTCTGGGCATCTGCGCTATTGCATATGCTCATTGCCGTACCACTGACGGCCGTTGTCATCTATCTGATTGGTAGTGTGTATGAACCGTTATCGTTCGTGCACGGGGCAGGCCCACTGACACTGGCGTTTGCGCTGTCGTTCTCTAGTACGGTTCTGGCTATCAAGCTGTTTGAAGAACGCGGTGAGACAGCCTCGTTCTATGCCTCCATTGCTATCGGTATTCTGGTGGTTCAAGACGTTCTGGCGGTGGTCTACCTGGTGGCAACCTCAGGTCACTGGCCAGATCCCTGGGCATTGATTCTGTTGGCCTTGCCGCTATTCATCCCTGTGTTCAAACGCTTGCTGGGCATGATAGGACATGGCGAGTTGCTGCTGCTTGCCGGAATCGTGTTTGCCTTTGGTGCGGCAGAGCTATTTCAGCTGCTTGGATTGAAGGCGGGTCTGGGGGGGCTGGTCATGGGTATGTTGCTGGCTCGTGCAAGTCCGGGTAAGTCCAAGGAACTCTACGATCAGCTGTTGGGCTTGAAAAACCTGCTGCTCATCGGCTTTTTCCTGCAGATTGGCTATTACGGCATACCACGGCTGGAGCTGGTTTATATCGCCATCGTTCTGGGTTTGCTCATCACTTTGCGGCCCGTCATCTATTTCTGCTTGCTGACGGCATTCGGCCTGCGGGCCCGGACTGGCTGGTTTGCCGGTTTGGCTCTGTTCAATTACAGTGAATTCGGGCTGATCGTGGCTGCCATTGCCCAGCAGGCCGGTATTCTGCGAGAGCAGTGGCTGGTCACACTGGCCTTGAGCATGGCCATTTCGTATGTGTTTGCCATTCCTCTGAATCGCAAGGCACACGAACTGTACATTCGCTACAGCGACGTACTGCAACGGTTCGAGAAACCTTCGAGACTGCCGGAAGAAATCATCGGCTCTCTGGGCGGTGCCAATATTGCCATTCTGGGAATGGGGCGCGTTGGCAGGGCCGCCTATGACACTCTGCGCGAGGCCGGGCATGACAAGGTTGTGGGGGTCGAGGAGAGCTACGCGCTAACGCTGGAACTGACGCAAAGTGGCTGGCCTTGTGTGCACGGTGATGCATCAGACCGGGATTTCTGGGAACGTACCGGACTGGCAAATTGTGAGTTGATTCTGGTCAGTCTGAGCAATCACAGAGAGCACGTGCGTATTGCCAGACTGGCACGGGAGCTGGGCTTCGAGAAGACCATTGCTGTAGCTACACGCTTTCCGGATGAAAGCGTGGAGCTTGAGGCGCTCGGTTGTGTGACCTTCTACCGCTACCAGGATGTGGGAAGGGAGTTCGCCAGACACACGTTGAGCGCCTGCTCAGAGCTTGCCGAGCAACCTAGCCTCGACCGATAAACGGCATATTGGTTGCCATGATGGTCATGAACTGGACATTTGCGTTCAGTGGCAACGAGGCCATATTGACGATCGCATCAGCGACGTGAGCAGTGTCCATGGTGGGCTCCGGTTTGATGGAGCCATCCGCCTGAGGCACGCCCGAGCTCATCTGTTCTGTCATGTCGGATGCGGTGTTGCCAATGTCGATCTGACCACAGGCGATATTGAAGGGGCGGCCATCCAGTGACAGTGTTCGAGTCAAGCCAGTGATAGCGTGTTTTGAAACCGTGTAGGGCACCGAACCGGGCCGAGGGACATGGGCAGAGATAGAGCCGTTGTTGATGATTCGACCACCCTGAGGGGACTGTTTGCGCATCAGGGAGAAGGCACCACGGGCAGTCAGGAAAGCACCGGTCAGGTTGACGTCGATAACCTGTCGCCATTGATCCACGCTCAGTTCATCGATGGTCATGGCAGGGACGTTGGTGCCGGCATTGTTGAACAGCACGTCCAGTCTGCCGTGGGTGGATTCGATCTTTGCAAACAGTTCATCGACTGAATCCGGTTGCGTGACATCGCAGCTGATCACCGTCATGCGATCGCCATGAGCGGACAGGGACTGTGTTTCGAGCAGAGCGGATTCACGTCGACCGGTCAGTACAACATGAAAGCCTGCAACGGCCAGTGCTTCGGCTGATTCTCGGCCAATTCCCGAGCCTGAGCCTGTAACTAGTGCAATCTGAGTCATGATTTCTTTCAGTGAGGTTGGAATGGGGACAACGGTTTCTGGATGCGCGGGGGGCTGCGTTATTTCTTGTCCGAGCTGCGCAGCTCGGACAGTCGTTCCTGCAGGTAGGAACCCGCAGTATGGCGATCGGAAAGCACGACATCAGGGCGCGGGTGCAAGAACAGAGGCAGGCTGATACGAGCTCGACTGGAGTCGTGGCCCTCAGGGTTGATGACCCGGTGGGTGGTGGACGGAAAATAACCGCCGGAAGCTTCTTGCAACATATCACCGATATTGATGATCAGGTTACCAAAATCACAGGGGACGTCGAGCCAGCTGCCATCCTGTGCCTTGACCTGTAAACCAGGTTCGTTGGCAGAGGGCAGCAGAGTCAGCAGGTTGATGTCCTCGTGGGCGCCTGCGCGGATAGCGCCCGGGTCCACGCCCTCTTCGATTGGGGGGTAGTGCAGAACACGCAGCAGAGTCTGTGTGCTGCCATTGATCATGTTTGACAAGGGCTCGCGAAAAAGGCAAGACACCTCTGCAGGGGTCTGATTCTCAACCCAGCCCAGCAGGGTCGCTGCAAACTTGATGGTCTCTGCGTAATAGGCCTCGATTTCGGCCTTGAGAGACTCAGGGCATCTGCCCCAGGGGTAGTAGTGAAAATATTCCTTGATATCACGCACTGAATGACCCTTGGCAGTTTCGGCCATCGCGCGGGGAAAGAAACCGTCGTATTTTTCCGGATCAAACAGGAATTGGTCTTTTTCATCACTATTGAAGAACTCAGCCCAGTGCTTGTAGATATTGCTGACTGTATCTTTCGATATCGGATGATTGCGCAGGACACCAAATCCGGTGTCGCGCAAGGACTTGACGAATTGTTCTTCCGCATCGGCTGCGGTGTAGTCTACTGCGACGAGCTCTACCATAAGACTGACCATCAAAAGCAAGGTTGACAGGCTCTTGATGATAGCAGCTACGCCCGCTGGCAGGCCCCTTGCGCTACCATGCGTATTGGAGCCCGTATGACCCAACTTTTATAGCTGATCGCATGAGTGCTGAGCCGCGCCCGCTGACTATTCTCTTCGCTGATATTGGCAGCAGTGCTGCTTTATACGAGCGCGTGGGTGATGCAGAAGCTTACCGCCTCATTGCTGACAGCTTGACGCGCATGAGATTGGCCGTTGAGCAGAGCGGTGGCAAGGTTCTGCGAACAGTCGGTGATTCAGTGTTGGCCAGTTTTGAGCACAGCGATGAAGCTTTTCTGGGGGCGCGGGCTATCCAGCGAGCCCATCAGGATATTCCCCTGGCAGTTCGAATCGGATTCCACACCGGTTCGGTCATACCCGATGGCGGCGACGTCTATGGACATGCCGTCAATATTGCTGCTCGCGTGGCCGCTTTTGCCCGGGTCGATGAAATTGTGGCGACTGCAGAGGCCGTGCAGCAGCTCTCAAGTGTGCATCAGTCGTTTGTTTCCAGTGCAGACTCGATTGAGGTGCGAGGTACACCCGAAGCCGTCGTCGTACATCGTCTGCAATGGCAGGAACAGCCGACGGCCGTCACTCAGCTGGCCTCGCGCGAGGAATACGAAAAGGTTCAGGCCCATGATCTGCGATTACGAATCTGTCATCAGCGGGTGGTCCTGTACGCAGGCTCCGAGCACATCGATGTCACGCTGGGTCGTGCCAGTGATAACGATATAGCGGTAGCCAATGATGAAGCCAGTCGGCATCATGCGAGTATCCGTTACCGCTATGGACAGTTTCTGTTGCATGATGAGAGTACCAATGGCACCTATGTCAAAAAGGACTCGCTGGCGCCGTTTCTGGTACGAAGGGACTCGATTGTGCTGGATGGCACCGGCGTTATCTGCCTGGGAGCAGTGCCTGGGCAGAATGCGGCGGAACTGATTGAATTCGAGTTACTGCAAAACTGAATGACCTTACATAAAAATATTGGAGATTCACCGTCCATGTTCATTAGTTGTGGCGATATCCTTGTCGACCTTTTCAGCCAGCCCACGGATACTGCTGGCAAAGTGGCCTTGCAAGGCCATGTCGGAGGCTCGCCTCTGAATGTGGCTATTGGCTTGTCCCGGATGGGCAATCAGGCAGGCTACCTGTGCAAGAATTCCGTTGATTTCATCGGTCAGCAGATTGCAGCCTATCTGGAGAGCAACCAGATACTCCCGGATTGGGTGTTGCCTTCAGAGCTGAACAGCACGCTGGCGATGATCAAGACCAATCCGGATGGTTCGGCCAATTATGCCTTCTACACCGACAACACCGCTGATCAGTCCATGACGGTGGAGGATCTGCCCGCCGCATTTCCTGAGTCGCTGGATTTGTTGCACTTTGCTTCCTATTCAACCGCCGTGGGCGCTACCAGTAAGGCGCTCAAGGCACTGGCTCAGCGCGAAGCGGGTCGGCGTGTCATCTCCTATGATCCTAACCTGCGTCCCAGTGTCGAGCCGGATATGGACATCTGGCGTGAGTCCTTCACCGCATTTTCATCGGTTGCTGATTTTGTCAAAGCCAGCGATGAGGATATTGGCTCTCTGCTGGGCAGTGGCAAATCGCTGGAGTCCTTTGCTGTTGACACACTGGCTGCTGGCGCCAGTGTCGTTGTTGTCACGGAAGGTGGCAGTGGTGCAACCATCTACAGCGCCGATGGTCGACAATTTCGCTCTAAATCTCTGAGTATCAAGGTGGTGGATACCGTCGGTGCGGGCGACACCTTTCAGGCTGCCAGTCTGCATTGGTTGAAAGCCAATGGCTGCATGATTGCCGGCAAGCTGAATGTGGCCGATGCGGATCTGGAGGCTTGTGTGAATTTTGCAGCGGTTGCTGCTGCCATTACCTGTACCCGGCATGGTGCCGATTTACCCAGTCTGCAGGAAATAGAGGCTGGGCTGGTCGCAATCTGAAGCTCTGCCGAGCACCGTCATGCGGGGCGCTTGCCCGACGAGCAAAAATGCCGTCGGGCAAGTCCCTTTCAATGGCTGAATGCCTAGAAGCGTGCCAGAATCTGGTTGAATGTCTGGCTAGGTCGCATGATCTGCTCGCACTTGGCAATGTCCGGATTGTAGTAACCGCCAATATCGACAGGTTTACCCTGTACCGCCACCAATTCTTCAAGAATGGCTACCTCGGCTTCTCTCAGGGCCTTGGCCAGCGGTGCGAAATGCGCCTGTAGCTGCGGATTGTCACTTTGCTGCGTGAGCGCTTCGGCCCAGTACATGGCAAGGTAGAAATGGCTACCTCGGTTGTCCAGTTCATTGACACGTCGTGATGGTGATTTGCCTTCGAGCAGCAGCTTGCTGGTTGCCGCATCCAGGGAGTCAGCCAGAGTCTGAGCACTGGTGATATCGGCATTGATGGCAAAATGCTCCAGCGAAACAGCCAGTGCAAGGAACTCACCCAGTGAATCCCAACGCAGGTGATTCTCTTCAACGAGCTGTTGTACATGCTTGGGAGCTGAGCCGCCTGCACCTGTTTCGAACATGCCACCGCCTTGCATCAGAGGTACGATCGAGAGCATCTTGGCACTGGTGCCCAGTTCCAGAATCGGGAACAGGTCAGTCAGGTAGTCACGCAATACGTTGCCGGTGACAGAGATGGTCTCTTCACCGTTCTTCAGACGAGCCAGTGTAAAGCGAGTTGCCTCTTCAGGTGACATGATGCTGATGGCAAGACCCTCAGTGTCATGATCCTGCAGGTAGGTATTGACCTTGCTGATCAGCTGACTGTCGTGTGCACGTTTGTCATCGAGCCAGAAGATGGCAGGGCTACCCGTGGCGCGGGCACGAGAAACAGCCAGTTTTACCCAGTCACGAACCGGTTCGTCCTTGACGTTGCACATGCGCCAGATATCACCAGTCTGCACTTCATGGCTCATCAGGACAGTGTCGCTGGAATCCACTACCTGAATGGTGCCGTCTGCCGGTATTTCGAAAGTCTTGTCGTGAGAACCATACTCTTCAGCCTTCTGTGCCATCAGGCCGACGTTGGGCACAGTACCCATGGTGGCAGGGTCGAAAGCTCCGTTGGCACGACAGAAGTTGATCGTTTCCTGATAGACGCCGGCGTAGCAGTTGTCAGGAATCAGTGCTTTGGTGTCCTGCAATTGACCACTGCCATTCCACATTTTTCCCGACGTACGGATCATGGCTGGCATGGAGGCATCGACGATGACATCACTGGGCACATGTAAATTGCTGATGCCCTTGTCCGAGTTGACCATGGCAAGAGCAGGGCCTTTCTCGTAACAGGCTGCAATACACTGCTTGATAGCTTCCTGTTCGGCGGCTGGCAGAGACTCAACCGCCTCCAGTACACTTCCCAGGCCATTGTTAGGATCAGCGCCAGCGGCGGCCAGCGTCTCGCCAAATTGTTCGAACAACTCGGCAAAGTAGGCGCGTACAGCATGTCCGAAAATGATGGGGTCCGAGACTTTCATCATCGTGGCTTTCAGGTGCAGTGACAACAATACGCCTTGATCCTTGGCTTCATTGATCTGTTCGATCAGAAAACTGCGCAATGCCTGTCGGCTCATGAAGGTTGCATCAGCAATTTCACCGGAGAGCACGGACAAACCGGATTTGAGTACCGTGATTGAACCATCCGCTGCGACATGTTGAATGCGCAGTGTGTCATCACTGGCCATGGTCACGGATTGCTCGTTAGAGTAGAAGTCTCCAGAGCTCATATGGGACACATGGGAGGCCGATTCACTGGACCAGGCACCCATGGCGTGAGGGTTGGTACGGGCATAGTTCTTGACCGCTGCGGGGGCGCGTCGATCGGAGTTACCTTCACGCAGGACGGGGTTTACGGCGCTGCCCTTGACTCGGTCGTAGCGTTGACGAACATCCTTTTCTTCGGCAGTGCTGGCGTTGTCAGGATACTCAGGTAGATCGTAGCCCTGTGACTGCAATTCGGCGATTGCGACCTTGAGCTGCGGGATGGAGGCACTGATGTTGGGCAGCTTGATGATATTGGCTTCAGGCTGGGTAGCCAGTGAGCCAAGCTCGCTCAGCGCATCATGTGTCTGCTGTTCAGCCGTCAGGCGGTCGTTGAACTGGCACAGAATGCGGGATGCGAGGGAAATATCCCGCGTTTCCACGGAAATGCCTGCCGCTCGGGTGAAGGTCTGAACAATGGGCAGAAAGGAATGAGTCGCCAGAGCAGGGGCTTCATCCGTAAGTGTGTAAATCACAGTAGGACTGCGGTCGGTCATTGAGAGCTTCACCGTGGAGGAGGGAACTCGCAATGGTCGTAC
The DNA here is from genome assembly GCF_002215215.1 of Granulosicoccus antarcticus IMCC3135. Classification (NCBI taxonomy): domain Bacteria; kingdom Pseudomonadati; phylum Pseudomonadota; class Gammaproteobacteria; order Chromatiales; family Granulosicoccaceae; genus Granulosicoccus; species Granulosicoccus antarcticus. Next base: position 2,759,925 of record NZ_CP018632.1, read on the forward strand.
TTCTGCCTGTCAAAATCAAGTCATGGTGGCGTCGATGCGGTTGATTCACAGCATTTGTGGAGCTACCGCAGACAATCGAACGGGGTCTTGAAGGGGTCGGTATCGAACCCTTCAGAACCAATGATTATCAAGCATCGAGAGATGTCAGCAACTGCATGCGATGTTTGGGGCAAGCGTCAGAAGCCGTAACCTTGCGAGTGGCGGGCTCTATTTCAACCTGAATACCGTGGTTGCCAAGCAGGATGGACTGCGGGGCTTCGGGGTTACCGCCCGCATCCAGAAACTGTGACGGAGTTTTCAGTGAGGTAGTTGTGCCATCTGCCTGAATGACAACCAGATGTTCAAAATGCACGAGATAGGCGATAGCGGTGCCGTGAGACCCTTGCGACAGTGGGAACGTTGAATCAAGCATATCAACGGATTGTTCCCAGCTGGCTGAGGTGCGAAATGGTTGGTTGGTACCCATGGCTGTAACTCCTGCAACTTGTGATTATGTTATGTCAAAGGTGCTGTTCCCTGACTTCATGTATACAGTAGCGGCAGAGCCACAAGATTTAAACTAAAATTTCACTGTAGAAATTTCACACTGTTTATTTCACAAAATAGCGGGTGTCCCATGACAAGTGCTTCTGCGATCCGTAATGCCCATTTTCTGGGTACCAAAATCAGAAATCTGCGCAAACGCAATAATCTGACCATGGACGACTTGTCGGCCCGCTGTGTGAAAGTCGATGCCGAGTCGGCGCCTTCGGTGTCCTATTTGTCGATGATCGAGCGAGGCAAGCGGCACCCGAGCGAGAAGATGCTGGGTGTGATTGCCGAGGTTTTCCAGAAGGATATCCGCTGGTTTCTCGACGATGTGCCTGATGAAGTGTCCATGGCGCCTGACAAGGGAAGCCGCGGCGGTATGCGAGGCATGGCGCTGGAGCCCGGGTTTTTGTTTTCCAGAGAAATTCTGCAAAACGCCATTCCGGAAATGCTGTCGCAGACAGGGGTCTCGGGTCGGCAGTTTGCGCACTTGCTGATTCGGGCGCATCAGGAAAACAACCAGAACCACTTCCCTGAGCTGGAACGCGCTGCGGAAGCGGTGGGTAAAAAACAGATGCCTATCAGTCTGGATGCTCTGACTGAAATCTGTAAAAACATGGGCATGAGCATCAAGTGGTTTACCAAGGTGCCCAAGACGGCATCCGCCAGCATGCTCTTGCGCGACAAGATGGTGGTGCGCTCGTTTTTCGAGGCGCCCTCAACGATTCATGTCAACAAGCTGATGCAGACCCAGCCTGCACGATTGAAATACGAGCTTGCCCTGTATATCGGTCACAAGGTTCTGCATGACGGAGACGGGGTCAAAAGCATCGCAACCACCGGGCCCGGCGACAGTGATGTCATGCGTGATACCGGCCTTGATATTGAGACTTCCAGTGCGGTTGATGCGCAGGATATTGTCCACGCCTGGCGAGATTTCGAATGCAGCTTCTTTGCAGGAGCCTTGCTCTGCCCGAAAGTACCTTTTCGGCGCTTGCTGGAGCAACGCGCCCACGATATCAACGTCAGCAGCATGCTGGAGGTAACCACCTCGGTTGTCATGCGGCGGATGACCGTTGTTTCCTCATACCCGCACTGGCATTACTTTGATGCCTATCCCCCTGGTCGTCTGTTGGCGGTTTATCGCGGCAACGGCATTCCTCTGCCCTGGGGGAATATGCGTATGGTGCAGGACCCGTGTCAGCATTGGGCTGTCTTTCGCATGATCAATTCGAACACCGACGAGGCTTCCGCGCAAATCTCGGTGATGGATGTGGGGTCGCAGCCGCGTATATTTTGCTGCGAATCGGTCAACGTCAATGACCTGTCCGGTAACAAGCATGTGTTGTGTGCCGGTATTGATGTGAACCCGGCATTGGAAGCACAGGGAGCTGATGCAGCAGGATTGGCGCAAAGTCTGAAAGCTGCGTGCAATGCCAATGGCGGATCGGTGGAAATTCCAGCCGCTATCCGCAAGGAGCTTCAGCAAACCGCCAAGCTGTTGAATATCGAATGGCTCAACCGAGGAATAGAGAAGCAGGCGCGCATGATCTGCCCGCGAATCGGTGCCTGCCCTCGGACACCGAGTTGTCATGCCGGCGTCTAAGGTAAGCCGGCAGCAATATTAATCAGGCAGCAAGGGGGAGGGGAAAGCCTGTCTCTGGGCTAGATAAGGCTCACGCCCGCTTCGCGCATGGCCTGGCGAGCCGTTTCATTGGATCGGTTCAGATCTATGCCACGGCAGCCTTTTTCCAGTACCAGCGCCTCGAAGCCCTCACGGCGTGCATCAATTGCCGAAAAGCGCACACAGTAGTCCAGTGCCAATCCCACGCAGATCACGCGATTCACCGCGCGTGCCCGCAAGTAGCCGCTCAGGCCAGTCGTGGTTGTATGATCATTTTCATAGAAGGCGGAGTAGGAGTCGATATCGTGTCGAAAACCCTTGCGGATGATCAGCTGCGAAGAATCGGTCTGTAGCTCCGGGTGAAAGGCTGAGCCGGTGCTGCCTTGAACGCAGTGATCCGGCCACAGGGTCTGTTCCCCATAAGGCAGCATGATGGCTTCGAACGGTTGTTTGCCAGCATGCTGGCTAGCAAAGCTTGAGTGTCCTGCGGGATGCCAATCCTGAGTCAGAACGACAGTGCCGAACTGCGAACTCAGATGATTGATAAAAGGCAGGATGGCTTCTGCATCAGGCACGGCAAGTGAGCCTGCGGCACAGAAATCGTTTTGTACATCAATGATCAGCAGGCAGTCGTTGCTCTGAATTTCCAGATTATCCATGACCGGTTTGTCGCTATGGTTGCGCTGCGAACAGCACGACGATACGTTGCTGAGCATCGCCGGCATCGTCAGGCAAGACGGCCGTAGCAGCATCTTCACCCAGTCCGCTCAATGCCTTTATCTTGGTGTAGTCGAAGCCATTCTTGACCAGATAGGAGCGTACATTGGTGGCGCGTTGCAGAGCTAGTTGCTGATTGTAGGTGACAGAGCCAAGCCGGTCGGTAAATCCGAAGATGGAGACGCCGGTAGTGCGGTTCTTTTCCTGGGCAATGAAAGAATCGAGAACGGTTGCGGCAGCATCAGTTATATCGACACTATTACGATCAAAGTAGATCTTGTATTGCACGGCAGCCTGTTCCTTGCCAGTGCGTAAATCTTCCTGCGTAACATAACCTCTGGAGTTCGGTTGATCTGCGTCTTGTGCAGCACCGGACAATGAAGTGGCAATTTCCGGATTAGTGTTGCTGATATCCTGTAGCCGTCGTTCCAGTGCCAGAACCTGTGATTCCAGGGCAGTCTGGAAATCCTGCGCATTGCTTGCTTCAGTGGAGGTAGCGGGCAAGCTCTCTACGCGAGCTTCCAGTTCGTCTACGCGAGTTCGCGTCGTATTGAGTAGCTCCTGCAAGGCGGCGGCATTGTCGCTGACTACGCTGGTTTCGAACTGTGATTGCAGTAGCGCCAACTGATCGCGAATTTCTGCCTGTACAGTTTCGATGGAAACAGACTCACCGGCGGTCTCAAGCTTCGCCAGGGATCCGTTCACTTGTGTGAGTCTGCGCTGAGTGGCGGCATTTTCCTGCTGCAGTTGTGTGATCAGGGTTTTTGCTTCATCCAGCTGACCATTCAGAGCATCAATCTTGCGGGCATCTGAATTTGCGGTGGATAAACGGGATTCCAGCAACTTCAAACGTTGATCCAGCGTTGATGAAAGAGCGTTTACTGCCGCATTACTCTGAGCCGCATCTGAGCTGCCTTCTGCGGCTGTCGCATTGCCTGCGGCAAGTGTATCAAGGCGCAGGCCAATCGCTTCGGCCTGTTCCGTGGCATCTTCGACCTTGTTGCCCAGCGCGATTTCCAGAATGGCATTGTTGCGTCGCTGCTCGGTAACCATCTCGCCAAATGAGTTCACCAGGTTCTTGACTTCACCGAGCCGCACCTCGACTCCCTGTTCGTCGAGCCGCCGAACCAGCAACTCCAGGCGGCTGTCTATCGCGTTGATTCTGACGACGTTTGCTTCTGCATTGGCCAGTGCATCCTGTACCGAAGTCGCCAGTTCATTATTATCTGAATTTGTACCGTCCGATTGCGCCGCATCCGGTTCTGAGACTGAAACGGGCTCCGGTAGTGGTTCCGGGGCTGCCTCGGTATCTGTATCGGGGATCCGCTGCACCAGGGACTCTTCTATCTGCGCCAGACGAGTTTCCAGTGCCGACAAACTCTGGTCTGAGTCAGTCTGGGAAGTTGTGGGGGTGTCTCGCACTGTCAAGGCGCCAGCCTTGAGGCGATCGATCACGTTGCCAGCCTGGAGGCGGGCGTCATCCAGGCCGCCTTCCGGGTTCTGCGATTTCCAGATGCCTGCCCCGAGGACCAGACCCAGCAGCGCAAGTATGAGCAGTTTCTTCATTTTCTGTGGTACCGGTAGTCAGGTTTCGGATACAAATGGCGAGCTCAGAAGCACTTTTGCGATAAACGCATAAGAGCAACCCCGGGTCGCATCTGGATGCAACGCCGGAGGTTGGTGCCTTGAGCCTGCTATTTGTGCCTACAACCCGTAAGTGTATCGCAGGCTTTGCTTGTCGTGCTAGTCCGGACCGGTATGCTCGAGTATCAGTACCCCTAACGGCGGCAGGGTAAGGCTCAATGAGGCAGGGCGATTATGCGCAGATTCACTGCTTGCCATGACACCAGAAGCGCTTTGTTTGTCGGGCTGGCCGGGGGTTTCTTCGCGCAGGAAATGATGATTGCCTTGTCCGCTGCCGCCGTAACACTCGGCATCGGTGTTTATCAATTCCTGATAAAAGCCGACTTCATTGACGCCGATAAGGTAATCGTTGCGAATGACAGGGGTGAAATTGCAGACGATGACACAGCTGCGCTTGCGATCCTTGGAGTATCGATAGAATGAGATGACGCTCTGGGCGTGATCGTCGCAATCTATCCACTCAAAGCCCTGACTATCGCAATCGGATTCGTGCAGCGCCGGGTGCTCGGCGTAAAGATGGTTCAGGTCGCGGACCAGAGACTGGATTCCCTCATGTTTTGCCTCTTCCAGCAAGTGCCACTGAATACTGCCGCTGTGCTGCCATTCTGTGTACTGGGCAATTTCGCCGCCCATGAAATTGAGCTTCTTGCCGGGGTAACCCCACATCATGCCGTACAGGGCGCGCAGGTTGGCAAACTTCTGCCAATCATCGCCGGGCATCTTGTTGATCATGGAGCCTTTGCCGTAGACCACTTCGTCGTGTGAGAAAGGCAGACAGAAGTTCTCGCTGAACGCGTAGATCATGCCAAAAGTGAGGCTGTTGTGGTGATACCGGCGGTAGGCGGAATCCTTGCTCATGTATTCGAGCATGTCGTGCATCCAGCCCATATTCCACTTGAAGGTGAAGCCAAGCCCGTTGTTATAGGTTGGGTGACTGACACCGGGAAAGCTGGTGGACTCTTCTGCCAGTGTTATGCCGCCTTCTGCATGCACCAGGATATTCATGCTTTTGAGAAAGTCGACGGCTTCCAGGTTTTCGCGACCGCCAAACCGGTTCGGAATCCACTGGCCCTGTTCCCTCGAGTAATCAAGGTAGAGCATCGAGGCCACGGCATCCACCCGCAGACCGTCAAGGTGGAATTCACGGATCCAGTACAGAGCATTGCTCAAAAGGTAGTTGGAAACCTCCGCACGTCCGAAGTTGTAGATCAGTGTCTGCCAATCCTGATGCATTCCCTGTCGCGGATCTGCATGTTCGTACAGATGAGTGCCGTCAAATTCACCGAGACCATGAGCGTCGGTGGGAAAGTGCGCAGGCACCCAGTCCATGATGACGCCGATATCGGCCGCATGGCAAGCATCGACAAAATGTCGAAAATCGTCAGGGCTGCCGAAGCGGGAGGTGGGAGCGAACAGTCCTATGGGCTGGTAGCCCCAGGAGCCATCGAAGGGATGTTCGGTAATGGGCATCAACTCGATATGAGTGAAGCCATTTTCAATGGCATAAGGCAGCAGTGTTTTTGCCATCTCGACGTAAGTCAGGGATTCGCCATGCATATTCAGGCGCCAGGAGCCTGCATGCACTTCATAGATGGAGATAGGCCGTTCGCGCATGTCGACGCCTTTCTTTTTCTCCTGGTATTCGTCATCACTCCAGATGAACTGACTTTCGAAAACGATAGACGCATTGCCTGGCGGTTGCTCGAAATAGGGAGCGTAAGGGTCATGCTTGAGCGGTAGCATCCGGCCGTCGTTGGCGATGATTTCGAATTTATACAGAGCCCCGTTGCCTACACCCGGGATGAAAATGTCCCAGACACCACTGCCGGGGTGTGCCCGCATGACATGTCGCCTGCCGTCCCAGTCATTGAAGTCTCCCACCACGCTGACTCGTCGGGCATTGGGTGCCCAGACAGCGAACTGCACACCGGCTACGCCGTTGAACTGCATGCTGTTGGAGCCCAGCACATTGTAGAGCTCCTGATGAGTGCCTTCATTGAGAAGGTAGCGATCCATTTCACCCATGGGGGATGTCATGGAGTAGGCATCGATAACTTCCCAGCTCTGTTCTTCGTTGGCAAGTTCCAGGCGGTAAGGGCCGGCCGGTGTGTTGAAAACGTGCTCGAACAGCCCATCAGGGTGTACGCGTGTCAGTGCTGATTTCTTGCCTTGCTCGTCAATGACATTGACACTTTGCACATGCGGCTGGAAGGTTCTGATAACCGAGCTTCCAGACAGGGCTGCAGCGCTGGCATCAGCAAGTGGATGCTGTCCCAATACTGCAAAGGGTTCCGGATGCCTGCCTTCGACAATAGCATTGACTTCGGCGTGATCAAGAATGGAATTCATGAGTACAACTCCGAAAGATAGCGTGAGGCACTGTCGTGCCATTCAAAACGTTGCAGGCGAGATTGTGCAGCGATTTTACGAAAGGTATCGGGCTTTTTCTCGCGCATGGATAATACGGAGTCCAGACGTTGCAGCAGAGCGGTGGACTGAGACTCCAGAGAGTCACCAGAGAACAGAAAACCGTCTACATCATCGTCGATAGTGTCACATAAACCCCCGACAGCGTGAGCCAGACAAGGTTGAGCGTGTCGCATGGCCAGCATCTGGCTGATTCCACAAGGTTCGAATGAGCTGGGCATCAGGAACAGATCGCCGTTACTGAACAGCAGATCTGACAGGGTCTGTGAGTACTGATTAAGAAAAATGAAATGCGGGTGACGTGTGGCGATGTCGCGGCAGTGTTGTTCGAGCAAGGTATCCCCGGAGCCCAATAGCAGCAGCATACCTCGGCCCGACATGGAGGTGAGGATGATATCCAGAGGAATACGACCATCGCTCAGTGGCTGGAGCAGCAAGGCCATTTTCTGATCGGTAAGCCGCCCCACGCTGGTGATGATATGAGCAGGGCGCGGTTGGTTGGCCCAGCGCAGCAGACGTTGGTGGGCAGTGTAATCCAGTGTACGCAGCTCTGGTTTGCGAGCTATCAGCCCCAGCATTTCGTCAGCGGCGGCTTGCATGAAACCAGCCCAGCTCATGCGCTTGGCTACCGGAGTGTCGTAGTCGATGCCATTGATGATGCCCACCAGTCTGCCTTGTGTTGCTGCCATCTGCAGGTCTGCTTCAAGCCCTTCACCACCATGAAAGCCGCGCGCAGCATCATTGGCTTGAACAATTTCCCGTGCGTAGGTTGGCGACACGGTATGCACCACGTCCGCCAGACGGATGGCTGAAGCAATAGGGTTGACGCATTGTGGCCAACGGGGGTCGGCCAGTGCGCTTGGATCATATTGCAAGTGCGGGAACCAGGCTTGCAACGATGAAGGATTTTCGGCAAAGGGGCGGATGCCCTGAAGTGCCAGATTGTGAATACTGAAGACAACCTTCAGCTCTTGCAGCGACTGATAGGTGTGATCATATTTGATGAGTGCGGCTGCCAGCCCGGTATGCCAGTCATGTAAATGCAGGACATCGACCGCGCCTGTCATGCTTTCCTGAATGACACTCAGGCTGGCGACACAGAAAAGTGCAAATTTATTGGCATCGGTGGCAAAGGGTTGATCGGCGTCATCGTCACAATAGACACGTCCCACGCCGCCTGCTGCGAGCAGGGGGTGGTGTATGACCAGATAGCGAACCCCAGGGTCACGTTCGGCAAATAATTCAAAGACCTCAATGCGCTCGGTGCGACCTCGAAACAGGCAGGTACAGACACCCAGGAGCGTGGCCCCCGGCAATCGGTGAAATGCGCCATAGGCAGGGATGATCACGGTGACCGTTGCGCCTTGACTGGCTAGTGTTCTGGGGATGTCGCGTACGACATCGCCTATCCCACCCACCTTGCCGCCGGGAATCGTGTCGTTCTCGGCGGCGAGCATGCATATATGAGTCATGTTTAGTGCGTTACGCCTCTGGACTGTCGAATAGGACTACTCTAACGCGCAAAATGGAGCTTCTGATCAAAATGGTCAGAGGTCACCAGAGTGATGCCGCTCTCTGTCACCCGGAAACCCTTGGCGCGATCAGCATCAGCATCGAAACCGACCTCCGTCCCTTCGGGGAGGATAGTGCCGGTATCAATAATGGCTCGTTTGATTTTGCAATTTCTACCTACTTCTACATCTGGCATGATGACCGAATCCTCGATCTCGCTGTAGGAGCGAATCCGCACATTGCTGAAGAGCAGTGAGTTTCTGGCCTGACCACCTGAAATGATACAGCCGCCGGAGACGATGCAGTTGAGTGCCATGCCTCGCCTGTCAGCGGTGTCGTGTACGAACTTTGCTGAGGGGAGTTGCATCTGGTAGGTGTAGATAGGCCAGGAGGTGTCGTACAAGTCCAGTTCCGGTTCGAAATCAACCAGCTCCATGTTGGCTTCCCAGAATGCGTCCAGGGTTCCAACATCGCGCCAGTATGGCTGACCGGCAGGTTCTTTCTGGTCATCACCCAGGCGGAAGGCAAAGATATCGTAGTTTTCAACAATATGCGGAAGCATGTCATTACCGAAATCATGTGAACTGCCGGGAGAGTCTGCGTCGCGGATCAGTTCTTGATACAGGAAGTTGGTGTTGAACACGTAATTGCCCATGGAGGCCAGGACGCGTCCTGGCTTGCCCGGGATTTCAGCAGGTTCGGCCGGTTTTTCCTGAAACTCGAGCACTCGGCCTTCTGTGTCTACCTTGACGACACCAAAAGCGCCGGCGGCTTCCTCGACCGAGACTTCCACACAACAGAGAGTCATGTCGGCCTCGCGTTTGTTATGAGAGGCAATCAATGGACCATAATCCATCTTGTAGATATGGTCGCCACCCAGTACCAGAACAAACTTGGGCTTGTGCGTTCGGATGATATCCAGGTTCTGATAGACAGCATCAGCCGTACCTTTGTACCAACCGTCGTCAACTCGCATGGAGGCCGGTAATATTTCGACGAATTCGTCAAATTCTGCCTTGAAGCCTGACCAGCCACGGCTGATGTGACGTACCAGCGAGTGCGACTTGTATTGAGTTGCGACGCCGACCCGACGAATTCCGGAGTTGATGCAATTTGACAAGGCAAAATCAATGATACGAAATTTGCCACCGAATGGCACCGCAGGCTTGGCTCGCCATTGCGTCAATTCATGGAGTCTGCTTCCTTGTCCACCTGCGAGAATCAAGGCTAATGTGTCTCTTGTCAGCAGAGATATCTGTCTTTCCTCTATCATGCGCTTACCGCCACTGTGTGTTGATGGGTCCAGCTTAACTAAAAAGCAGGCCTGTTGGCAAAGCACTTGTGAATGAAAATCGGTTTATTTTTGAAATGAAGGACGTCTGCCTGTTTCGTCTTAACACATGACGCCCTGCAGGGCTCTATAAACTGGTTCACGAACTCGACAAACACTGCAAGTATGACTTCAAACACCGCAAGTAAACCGACCGACGCCCTTGAGGCCCGTGATCTGATCAGCGCAGGCAATACCTGGGAAGACAGGCTGCTGTCATTGCAATCAGATACGCAGTCTCTGCGAGACTCAGTCATCCGCCATCTGTCACAGACACTGGGTCGTGATGTGGGCAATACATCCGCACAGTATTTGTACAAGGCGGTGGCGTTGAGCGTGCGTGACAGGCTGATGCAACGTTGGCTGGCAACTCGACAGACGGTAGAAGTCGATGCACCTCGGCAAACCTGCTACCTGTCGATGGAGTATCTGATGGGAAGGGCGCTGCGTAACGCAGTTCACAATCTGTCGCTGGGCGAGGAGCTGGGAGCTGCACTGGAGGAACTGGGCCTGACGCTGGAGAAGATCGAACAGCTGGAAACAGATGCGGGTCTGGGCAACGGCGGACTGGGTCGGTTAGCAGCCTGCTTTCTGGATAGCTGTGCCTCGCTGGGTTTGCCTGTAACAGGCTATGGCCTGCGTTATCGGTATGGCATGTTTCGGCAGTCCATTCATGAAGGTCATCAGATTGAACATCCGGACAACTGGCTTAACGAAGGTCATATATGGGAGCTGGAACGTCCGGAGCTCAGCTGTTCGGTACGTTTCGGCGGTCGCGTCGAGCTGCTTACTCAGGAAGATGGTTCGGTTATTCATCGTTGGGTTGATACCGATGATGTGCGCGCGGTACCGTTTGATGTACCGGTCCCTGGCTACGCCAATGGCGTTGTGAATACGCTGCGTTTATGGAGTTCGACAGCGACCCATGAGTTCAATCTCAGTGAATTCAATGCAGGTGGCTATACAGAGGCTGTATCGGCAAAGAACTCCGCTGAAAACATCTCGATGGTGCTTTATCCGAATGATAGTAGTGAGAATGGCAAGGCTCTTCGACTGCGTCAGCAGTATTTTCTGGTTAGTGCCAGCCTCCAGGATGCGCTGCGTATCTGGTTGTTGAAAAACGACGGCTTCACCGGCTTTGCCGATGCATACTGCTTTCAGCTCAACGATACTCACCCGAGCCTGGCGGTTGCTGAATTGATGCGTCTGCTGGTGGATGAGCATGAGCTGTCCTGGGACGATGCCTGGTCGATCACGACTCGGGTAATGGCCTATACAAACCACACATTGCTGCCAGAAGCACTGGAATGCTGGTCTTTGGCGTTGATTGGCGGCTTGCTGCCGCGGCCGACTGAAATCATCCAGGAGATCAATCGTCGTTTTCTGCGAGAGTTGGAAGAAGCTATGCCAGCTCAGTTGCAACAGCATGCCGAGATGTCGATTATTTCCTTTGATGAGCATCCGGTTGTACGAATGGCTCACCTGGCTATCGTGGGAAGTTTTTCCATCAACGGTGTTGCGGCCCTGCATTCCAGGCTCTTGCAAGAAGGTTTGTTCAAGAACTTCAATACATTGTGGCCTGAACGATTCAACAACAAGACAAATGGTGTGACGCAGCGGCGATGGCTGGCCTATTGCAATCCGTTGCTGAGTAATCTTCTCGACAAGGTGCTGGGAGAGCAGTGGGTTAGCCAGCTGGAACAACTGGAACAGCTGGCACCGATGGCTGAAAGTGATACTTTTCAGTCACATTGGAATACTATTCGGCGCCAGAATAAGCAAGCTCTGGCACAGTTGGTTGCTGAACGTTCTGGTGTGATAGTGAGTCCGGACATGCTGTTTGATGTACAGGTAAAACGCATGCATGAATACAAGCGTCAGCTACTGTGCGTACTGCATGCTGTGCACGTATATCTCGATCTGCTCGATGGTCGCGAGCATCCGCCCCGGTTCGTGCTGATTGCCGGCAAAGCGGCACCGGGATATTACATGGCCAAGTCGATCATCAAGCTGATCAATAATGTGGCAGAAGTCATCAATAATGATGAACGGGTCGAAGGCAAGCTCAAGCTTGTATTTCTACCTGACTACAATGTTTCCGCCATGGAGGTCATCTGCCCGGCCGCCGATCTGTCAGAGCAGGTGTCAACAGCCGGCAAAGAGGCGTCAGGCACCGGTAACATGAAATTCATGATGAACGGCGCTGTGACCATCGGTACGCTGGATGGCGCCAATGTCGAAATTCGCGAGGCCGTCGGTGAGGCCAATTTCTTCCTGTTCGGGTTAACCGTGGATCAGGTGGATGAATGTCGGGGCAACTATTCACCGGCAGACATCATTGCGGGCGATGAGCGACTGAGTCGATTGTTTGCAGCGTTTGATGATGGGATGTTCGATGAAGGTGAGCCGGGGCTGATCCGCAATGTCATCGATGCGGCTCGCAGTGCCCATGATTCATGGTTGACGGTAGCCGATCTGCCAGCTTATCTCGATGCGCAAATGCAGGTTGAAGCAGTCTGGGAAAACTCAGCTGAATGGACTCGCATGAGTATCCTGAATACGGCACACAGCTCCAGATTTTCCACTGATCGCACCATGCGAGACTACAACCGCGACATCTGGCGCCTGCAGCCGATGACATTGCCGGAGTAATCATCTAATGACGAAATTACAAGCTGGACGAAACTGGCCTCTGGGAGCCAGTAGTGACGCCTCGGGTGTGAACTTTGCGCTCTTTTCAAAACATGCCAGCCGCGTCGAACTCTGTCTGTTTGATGCCAGCGGTTCCAGAGAAACACAGCGACTGGAACTGCCAGTGCAAACCGATGGAGTCTGGCACGGTTATCTGCCCGGGGCCAAAGCGGGAACACTGTATGGTTATCGGGTACATGGTGCCTATGAGCCGACCAATGGGCATCGCTTCAATGCGAATAAGTTGCTGGTAGACCCCTATGCGAAAAAGCTGCATGGCGGACTGATCTGGAATGATGCAAATTATGGTTTCATCCGTGGCCATGCAGATGCTGATTTATCGTTTGACCAACGCGACAGCGCGCCTTTTGTACCCAAATGTGTCGTGGTGCCGGAAAGCAGGCGTCCGGGTAAACGACATGCACCTCACCTGAATTCGAAAAATCAGCCGCGCCAGAGACCACGGCTGCATGAGGCCGTTATCTACGAAGCCCATACCAAGGGTTTGACTGCGATGCTGGCACAGCTTTCACCCGCACGACGAGGTAAGTATGCAGCGCTGGGTACAAAGCCTGTTATCAATTATCTGCGCTCTCTGGGTGTCACTGCGCTGGAGTTGCTGCCAGTACACCTTTTTCTTGATGACGATTTTCTGGTGGAGAAAGATCTTGTCAATTACTGGGGCTACCAGAGTCTGTGTTTCATGATTCCCGATGCGCGCTATGCCGGTTCGGATGACGCAGCCTCTGAATTCAAGGATATGGTCAAGGCTTTGCACAAGGCAGAAATCGAAGTAATACTCGATGTGGTTTATAACCATACAGCCGAAGGTAATGAAATGGGGCCAACCTTGTGTTATAGAGGGATTGATAACCTCTCTTATTACCGGCTCGAACGTAATCCGCGTTTTTACGTGAACGATAGCGGCACAGGTAATACCTTGTCAGTAGAGAATCCTCGCGTCTTGCAGATGGTCATGGACAGCTTGCGTTTTTGGGCAAGTGATATGCAGGTCGACGGTTTTCGATTTGATCTTGCCACCATATTGGGTCGTGAGACTCATGGCTTTGATCGTGGTGCAGGTTTTTTCGATGCTATTGCTCAGGACCCACAATTGGCAGATGTACACCTGATTGCCGAGCCCTGGGATATAGGACCTGGTGGTTATCAGTTGGGACAATACCCGGCTCGCTGGTCAGAATGGAATGACAAGTTTCGTGACACTGCTCGATGCTTCTGGAATTCACACGCCGATGTGCTGCCTGAGTTTTCAGACAGATTGCTGGGTAGCAGCTCATTGTTCGAATGGCAGGGGCGCGACCCTGCGTCAAGTGTGAATCTGATTACAGCCCATGACGGGTTTACCTTGCGCGATACCGTCAGTTATCTGCACAAGCATAATGAAGCCAATGGCGAAGGTAATCGCGATGGGCACAGCAGCAATCATTCCAACAACTACGGTGTGGAAGGGGATAGCGATGATCCGGCCATCCTGCAGATTCGCTCAAGACAGCAACGCAATCTGTTGTGTACCTTGTTTCTGTCGCAGGGTTCTCCCATGCTGTTGGGAGGCGATGAGCGTAATCGCACACAGCATGGCAACAACAATGCCTATTGTCAGGACAATGCGTCAATCTGGATAGACTGGGTTGAGGACAAGGAATCCAAGGAGTTGCTGGCGTTCACGCAGCGCCTGATTGCACTGCGTGCCAATCAGCCAGTCTTGCGTCGTAACTGGTATCTGCATGGACAACATCGATCGATCAGTACCGACTTGCCGGATGTTGTCTGGTTGAACCGGGTTGCCATGCTGATGAGTGAGGCTGACTGGCACAGTGCCAATGGTGCGTTTGTCGCCTTGCAATTGATGGGTGATGCCATTCCTGAAGATCAGGATATAGAGCCTTCAGATACGCTGCTGCTTCTGTTCAATGGCAGTAGGGATGATGTCAGCTTTCCACTGACTTCCGAGCAGCTGGCGGGTGAGACCTGGTTACTGGAAATCGATACAGCACAGCCCCTGGTGACAGGCACGAAGGTTGAATTGCAGATTGACTGTCTGGCACATTCGGTGATCGCGCTGCGTTTGCGTGCGTGAGCGCTGGTATAATTTTGCCGATTGAGTACGGTTCAGTGACCTAACATGAAGTCCAAGTATCCGGCGTCGCATCTGTTACGCCAATTTCTACTGTTTGCCCTGACAGTCCTGTTCCTGTTGACGTTGATTCGCGCCGCCTATGGACTCTGGCAGTTTCCCAAACTGTCTCAGGCCGATCGAGTATTACCCTGGTTTGTCGAAGGGCTTCGCTATGATGTCGCTCTGGTCGGATTGATCTGCTTCATTCCGGTGGTCGTGGGTTCCTTGCTATCAATGCTGAGCAAAACACGTGCTCTGGCAAAGTTCATGATTTCAGCATTTCTGCTTTCCGGGTTGCTGCTGGTACTTGTCATGGAACTCATCACCCCCTGGTTTCTGCAAACTCAAGGCTTGCGACCCGACGTGGCGCTGTTGGGCCAGATAGAGCACCCCGCAGCAGTGCTGGCTACGGTATTTTCGGAGCAATCAATACCTTTGTCGGTCGCATCCTTTCTTTGTGTACTGATACTGGTGACTTTCTGGGGGCGGATGGAGATGCGACGTTTTCTCAAGTACCGCCTGTCCGTGCCCAGTGCTCTGAGCTTGTCAATCGTAGGCGGGATGGTCTGTATTCTTGCCATTCGCTCCTCTTCGGACATGAGCAGGCCAGGGCTGTCGCCTCTGGATTCGCTGATCAGCGAGGATGCCATCGTTAACGACCTTACGATGAACACCACCTACAAACTACTCTATTCCATCGTACAGCCGTCGCCTGTCACTGTACCTCTGGATGCATCTGGGCTACCGGTTCAGTTCGATGAATAACGGTTAATTACGGGGCTATTTGCTCCACGATGGTGCGCTAATTGCGTGCCTTCGCGCATGACGACTATCACGCATCAGTTGAGACGGCTTTGTTGCGGATGGGCGAATGCCCTGCCGGTTAGTGCATTGCTGGTTGGCATCACCTTTACAGCGTTAGTCGCCAACTCAGCCTATCAGGCGTTACAGGAAGACAGGCTGGCCGAGTTGGAGCTCAGAGCTCAGAATCTGATGGAAGAGGTCGAGCAGATCTTTTCAGATCAGCAATATCTGTTGTCGAGCTTGCGAAGTCTCTTTGATGGTTCCTCGAACGTCAGTCGTCTGGATTTCGAGCGATATCTTGATTCCATCGATATGGCCAGTAATTTCCCAAGTGCCTATGCGGTGGCCTGGTACCTGAGAGTGCCTCATCACAAGCTTGCAGAGTTTGAGCAGATTGTGCGTAACGATCGCTCACTAGACCCACGTGGTTATCCTGATTTCAAGGTGCACCCGCAAGTGGATGCACCTGAGCATCATGTGATTACCTATCGGTATCCAAGCACGGAAAACAAGCACGTTTTCGGCTTTGATCTTAGTAGCCGCAATAAGCGCATTCTCTCCATCGAGCGTGCTCGGGATACGGCTTCACTTACCGCGACTGCGCCTCTGAAATTGCTTAACAATGGTGCATCGGATCAGGGGCTATTGCTGATGCTGCCTGTTTACAACATCAATAATCCACAGAGTCTGCAACAGCGGCGCCAGAGCTATATCGGTACCTTATCCGGAGTCTTCAAGGTCAACGTACTGATGGCTGATTCGATGCAGAATGAATTCACGGCTATTGCGATCAGGGATTTGACCGATGTCGTGCGTGAAGCGCCCGGTGCCGGATTTGTTCAAAAGGGTGCGGACAAGGTGCTGGAACCAGAGCCATTTTACCGCACTGGCATATCATCGGAATCATTGACGACTTTGTCCAGTACCATTTATGTCGGTGGGCGCGAATGGGAATTCGAAATGAGTATGGATGCCGCGTCGATGGCGTCTTTGAAAGACAATACGCTGTGCTGGATTATTGTGATGATTGGCCTTGTTTCCACTGTGCTTGCCAGTCTGGGTGCTGCCAATCTGACGAACGCCAGAAACAAAGTCGTCAAGCAAGTAGAGTCTCTAGCCTCTGAGCTGAGTAAGGCGAATAGCGATCGTGAGCGATACAGCAACGATCTGAGTCAGTTTGCATATGTGGCTTCTCACGATTTGAATACCCCCGTTCGGACCGTCGACATGTCAGTGAGCCTGCTTGAGGACGCACTGACCAACCGCATGGATCCGCAAGTACGCGAGTACCTGACCAATTTGCGCGATTCGGCAGAGCGTATGCGGGTACTGGTTGATGATTTGCAGGATTTCGCACAAGTGGAGCGTGAAACATTGCAGTGGGCAGACCTGGATTTGAATGCCATTGTTGCCAGTGTTGAGCAAGAACTGATGACGGAGTTAAAGGATTCGGATGGCACGGTGACTACTGGCGAGCTGCCCATCCTTCGGGGTGATCAGAAACAGCTGGAAAAATTGTTCAGCAATCTTTTGTCCAACGCCATCCGGTTCAGGCATGCGCAGAGAGCGCCACAGATCCACATCAATGCCTGCCTGGTCGGTTCAGATTGGGAAGTGCGAGTATCTGACAATGGCATGGGCATTGATGAACGTTTTCATGAAAAGATTTTTGAGCCTTTTCAGCGTCTTCATGCAGGCGCAGATTCTGGTGGTACTGGTCTGGGTCTGGGTATCTGCAAGCAGATTGTTGAGTGCCATGATGGCGAGCTGTACGTTGAATTGTCCAGCGATGCAGGCACCACCATTGTTATCCGACTGCCTGTTCGCGAAGTGGTGTTGAAACAGGCAGCCTGATTTTTTCCAGCAAAGCCGTCAGGCAAGTTTTCTCTGGATGTACAACTTCAAGAGAACGGGTGAATCAGGATGAACAACTATCGTTGTGAGTCCATGCCCGAACATAATCGATGTTGAAGCTGGCAGGGAACTCGGTCGTGGCATCCGGTGAACCGGGCCAGGTGCCGCCCACCGCCAGGTTCAGCAGAAAGTGCACGGGACGGGTGTAGTCACCGGGAGTCGGACTGGAGGCCTTCCATTGGCCGTCCAGATACCAGTTGACCGATTCAGGGGTCCAGACCACGCTGTAGAGATGAAAGTCCTTGGTCAGGTCTGACTTCATCGTATGGTCAAAGGGGAAGGAGGTCAGTTCGCCTGTCTCATTGGTATGCAGGGTTGTATGGTAAGTGTTGGGCTGATGGCCCAGGTTTTCCATTACATCGATCTCCGGCAGAACGGCAACACCCTCTGGCCATTGATCGAAGCTGGGTAGTAGCCAGAATGCCGACCAGAGTCCCTGGCCGGCGGGTAGCTGTGCACGAACCTCAAAGCGTCCGTATTGCTGGGAGAAGTTCTTTTCAGTGGTCAGCACGCCGGATACATAGGGCTGGCCTTCGACGACACCGCGCAGAGCTCGGGGTGTGACAGATGCTGTGATGCTCAGAATGCCATCATCGATTGAAAAGGGCGAGACACCGTGTTGCTGCGGATCAATGTAGAACTGTTGCTCATCATTGATGATGGTTTCACGCGACCAGATGTACTGAGTGCGCCAGATGCCTTCGGGGTTGGCTTCGCTCCACAGGGAAAGCTTGTCGAATGGCTCCTCGAAACTTACGTTCCAGCAGGCGTCATCGAGTGGCATTTTCTCTGATTGAGCTAACGTTGTTCCGGAAAAACCGGCAAGAGATGCCAGCAGGAAAAGGTGCTTGTGGGTCATTTTCTTCATGTGGCCAGTATCGCCCGTCCTGTCGAAAGGGTGGGGATTCCGAAATTACGATTCTGTTGGCCCGCCCTCAGCCGCTATGGCAGCTGAGGGCGGGTCGATGGCTAGTTGGCAGGTGGGTGCGCAGAGAACCAGTTCCAGGCATGCTGGATGCTCTCTTTGACGTCAGCGTGCACAGGGCTCCACTGCAATTCACTCATGGCGCGTGATGCGTCGGCAACCAGCTCTGGTGGGTCGCCAGCACGACGGGCGACACTGTTATAGCTGAAATCCACTCCGGTGACTTCCCGACAGGCATCAATGATTTCCAGAACCGTATAGCCACGGTTGACGCCCAGATTGAACTGCTCGGCGCCCAGATCCGGCGTCTTGAGCATGCGTTCGAAGGCGGCGATATGCGCGCTGCACAGATCGTTGACATGGATGTAGTCACGAACACAGGTGCCATCACGGGTATCAAAGTCGTTACCGAATACCTTCAGTGCCGTATCCGTCGGATTACCTCCGGATTGGACTCTCAAGGCCTCAAACAGGATCAGGGGCAGCAGGTGGGTCTCCGGGTCGTGTCGTTCACCCAGGCTGCCGTCTTCTGCACAGCCAGCTGCATTGAAATAACGCAAGGCAACGCTACGAAAACCATAGGCAACGCTGTAGTCCTTGAGAATCTGCTCGACCATGAGCTTGGATTGCCCATAGGGGTTGATCGGGTTTTGGGGGGTTGCTTCGGTAATGGGCAGGTTTTCTGGTACACCATAAGTGGCGCAGGTTGATGAGAAAACAAGCTTGTTGACCTGGTGGGCACGCATCGTATCAAGCAGGCACTGGGTACCTGTCACATTGTTGCGATAATACAAGGCGGGTTCGTGTACGGATTCTCCGACGTAGGCCAGTGCCGCAAAATGCATGACCGCTTCTATGTCGTGAGACTCGAAAACACTGTTGAGGCGATCTGTATCATGCAGATCGCCCTCAATGAGTACGCCTGCGGTGACAGCATCCCGATTGCCGCGCTCCAGGTTGTCGTAGACCACGACGTCAAATCCGCGCTGATCCAGCATACGAACCATGTGGGAGCCTATGTATCCGGCGCCGCCGGTAACCAATATGGTTTTACTCACGATTGTCCTCAGCCTTCTTTTCGTTGTCGTCGCGCCATCTTGCGCTTCAATGCAGCACCATCATGTTTATGGTTCTGCGTGTGATTGTCGGGTAGATCATTGATCTGCGAATCCGAAATTGAATAGGCAGAAAAGGGGTCGTCCAGTTCCGGCTCAGCGTCTATTACCCATTGTGAGCTGGTCAGCTGATGCGCCGGGTCGTCATCGTTCTTCAAAGGTGGTGCGGGCAGAAACAGCCCTTGCCCGAAGCTGTCTGTCAGTGGGCTTGCGCTGTTCTGGTTCTGCTGTTCTTCCTGATTTATAACGGCGATCTTCTTGCGCTCGATGAGTCGCTGTTTCAGGGTGCGGCGTTTTATGATCTGTTCTCTGGAGCGCGTCAGTCTGTCGCCAATACTGAGCGGCAGTGTAAAAGGGCCTTTTTTACCGACTGTTTGGCGGGTGGTCAGAGTGATCTGTTGCAGCATGCTGATTGGCAGGGCCAGGAAGAAAATCCAGTACAGTTCTCTGTTGACCAGAAGCCTGGCTTCGGAGTAGTTGCTGACCAGTAGTGCAACTGTGAAGCCAAGTACGAACAGCACTCCGGGTTGCTGCCGTTGATATTGGCAATAGAGCAGTTCGACCAGCTGTTGCAGGATCATGAATATGGCTATGGCAGCCAAGGGCAGGCCAACCTCTGATGCTACCTGCAGTAGTCCGTTGTGTGCATGGTAGACGGTCCATGAAAAATCGGTCAGAGAGCGCTGAATGTGTACGCTTTCATCAGTTGGAAACCAGAGCGTGCCGTAACCGTATCCACTCAAGGGTCGTTCCAGTATCAGTTGCCAGGTTTTTGCCCAGACATCCCCTCTGCCTGTCAGATCACCAGAACGGCCTATCAGCTCGGCCGTATTGATATACGTGAAGGCCAGGCTCAGTAGCGTGGCGGCCAGCACTCCCAGTATCACCATGGGTATCATGCCGAGCCGCAGATTGAAGGCTGTATACAGATACAACATGATCACGGCGGCGCTGATCAGGGCCAGTACAGAGGTTGCTGATACGCTGAAATAAAGACAGAGAAGAGCGGCTAAAGTGAGTGCGAGGTATAGGGCTCTGCGCAGGGTCGATATTCTCCAGAAAGAGAGACTGACCAGCAGCAAGACGGTAATGGCCGCCCAGAAACCCAATGTATTCTTTGAGGCCGTGACGCCTGACCAGACCAACTGGCCTTCATAGTCTTCAATGCCCAAGGCTGGTAGAAACAGGGCGCTCAGTACGCTTGCCAGCATCACCAGCCCCAGAGTAATGGCACTGGTAGTGAGAATGCGATTCAACGGCAGTGTGAATCCGATGTAAAACGCGATAAGCGTTGAGCCAAGCAGATGAACCGAGCGTTCCAGTGTCAGCGTTGAGTCGACCGACCAGATCACGGAAAGTGCGGTTCCGGCCACCAGCAGGAGCAGTGCCAGGCGGTAGCGAAAAAGCCAGCTTAGCCAGTTGATGCCTTGCGTAAGGATCAGGCTGGCAGTGGCGAACAGATACATGAGCAGCCACAGATTGGTGACCAGGGATACGAACGTACCACTGGCAAGTGGCGATCGAATTGCCAGGGTGAGAGTAACGCTGGTGCCTTGCAGCAGCGTCAGAATCAACATCAGGGATGCCAGTAAGGAGGCTCGATAGGGAGCCTGATAATGCGTGAGTACGGGATTGGCCGCGGTTGCGTTCACTGACTCCGAGCCTGTTCCAGAGACAGGCCGCGCAGCCTGACATACTGGTCAATCAAGCGCCGGTAAAGAATTGGAAACAGGTTCTGTACGCTTTGACGCACCATGCCAATCGGGCTCATCGCACCGGCGCGATAGCCTGCCCACAGTAGGGAAAAACTCTTTAGTGGGGCCGAGCGTGCAAGGCCAACGCTTTCAAAGCGAGCCTGAAAACCTGCCCATGCAACAGGCGACATGGAGGATTTCTGGGTGTTCATCCATTTGAAGAAATTAGTGTATTTCTCCGATTTGCCTGCATGGATGGGCAGTTGGGACAGAGCATCGTCACTGATGATATCGGCATACAGCGTCAGAGGGCGTGGCAGCATGTGAAATGCAATGCCAGTACGCCAGCAGTCGATGGCGAACTGGTCATTGTCACCAAACGTGACTGACTCATCCCAGCTGGCTTTGTCTTTCAGCGAGCTTGGCATGACCATGGTGCTGGTCTGTATGAAGCTGCCATCGACATACAGGTAGTCGTAGATGGACTCTTCTGCGCCCAGCGATCTGGATGGCTTTACCCAGTATCGATCGACACCACGATCCACGATTATCTGACCGTAGAGCAAAACCTCGCCATGCTCCTCCAGTTCGGCGTTGGCTGTTTCCAGAAACTCCGGATACCAGCGATCGTCAGAATCCAGAAAGGCGATATATTGCCCACGAGCGACTCGCATACCATGATTGCGGGCTGCCGCCGGGCCTGCATTCTCTTGATGAACCACCACCAGACGCGAATCTTCGATAGCTGCCAGAACCTGCCGAGTGTCGTCAGTAGAGCCGTCATCAACCACGATGACTTCAAAATCTCCCAGACTCTGGTCAAAGCAGGATTGCAGAGTGTCAAGAACCGATAGTGAGCGGTTATAAGTGGGTACAACGATGGAAAAGCGTGGGTTCATCAGTAACTCTCATTGCGAACGGTCGCGTGACCACAGTGGGCGCTCATCTTGCCCTGAAACTTCCAGCGTAGTTGACGGGCGCGTTCTGACCACTTGGGTCCAAGCCAGGCCAGGCAGGTACTTGCGACTGCCACGATGCCCAGGACGGTTGTCTTCAGGCCTCGGACCAGACTGTGTGATAGTCCGGGTTGCATCAGCTGCATGACGCGGACTCGGGAGTTGTGGATATTGACCACGCGTTGCCGGATCCAGCCTTCTTGCAACCGTGCCTCAGGCACCGGCTCGTGGACGATGGCGTTCGCTGCCCAGAACATGCTGTGACCGCGAAAATGCAGTTGCGTGAAAAATGCCAGATCCTCTCCACCTGAGTGAGCAAAAGCCGGATTGAAAAACTCGGGTGCAAGTGTCTGCAGCACATCGGCCTTTATCAGGAAATTGCCACCTGCCTGGAGTTGGCATTGTGTTTCGTCGGGAAGTGCCATGTCAGCACCATAATAAGGATTCACCGTAACCGCAAGTTCTGTGCCTTGAGGGAAAACCGGGCGTGTCGGGCCTCCGACTACATCGGCATTACAGTGTTGTTGGACACGTAGCAGTTCAGTCAACCACTGTTGCTCAGGCCATTCATCATCATCCAGAAAGGCGAGCTGCTCAGGATGTAGTGTCAAGGCTTTCAGGCAGGCAGCATTGCGTGCCGCTGAGATGCCGGAACTCTCACCTGCGGGGACCGTATGAAGCTTGAACGGATATCCCTGAGTTGTGAGTTCGGCACAAACGGCCAGACCGGCACCGGCGGAGTCATTGTCGGCGACAACGATTTCCAGATTCTCGGTGCCATCGATGTTCGGCAGCGTTTCCAGCAGTTTACGCAGGCCTTCGGGTCGACGGAATGTACAGATGCAAAGAACAGTTTTCACGAGGTTTCTTGCAAGCGTTTATAGAGAATCCGGGTCAGGTAGATTGCCATGAAAGCTTCGGCTGCCAGAATTCCGATCAGAGTGGTTTCGGGTTCAAACAAGTAGAGAGTCACGCTGACCAGTACACCGCTGAGAATAGCGCCATAAACACTGGCCATGGCCAGTACGCGAAAATCACGCATGGCTTGAAGTGCGGCGGCCGGGGCATTGTAACTGGCTGCAAACAGCGTGATTATTGACCACATGGCGACAATCATTGCCATTGGCTCGTCGGCATATTGATCGGCGTACAGGAAGTCGTTGATCCATGGCCAGAGTATCAGCAGCATGACACCCATCATCAGGACGGCGCCAGCCATCAGAAAGGAGGTGGTACGGATCTGTTGTCTGACCGCAAGATGCTTGGATTCTGACAAGGCGACAGCCAACTCAGGCTTGACCATGTTCTGCCAGGTCAGCAACGCTACACGTACCGGGCCGAACAGGACAAAACCGGCGGCCAGCGGCGCGTAGGCATTGGGGCCATTGGTCGCGGTGATGATCAGACTGTGAGCTTGCGCCAGAAACAGGGTGGTCAGTGAGCCGGCCAGAGCCCAGCGAGATTGCTCCCACACAGAACCATAGGAGCGCAGGCTGGAGAATGACAGCCATTTTCTGCTGGCGCCGTGCAGACGGTAGCGTTCGACCAGCATGGCGGCAAGGTTGGCGACTACCAGAGCCAGCAGGACATGAGAGATGTGGAGCTTGTCGACACTGAGAAGCAGAACCAGCATGACGAGTATGCCAACGCCCACATAGGTGGCATCACCTGAGGCGGTGATCAGCGGTCGCATTCGCGCATAGCCAGCACTACGGCTGAAATGGCGAGCTGAGTAGACGGCGACGAACAGGGTCACTGACAACGATATATTGCCGTCCAGCGAAGACCATTGCGTATAAAAGATGCCCACTAGCACCAGTGCGCAAAACAAGGTCAGGTTGAGCGTACTGAACATGCCTTCCTGCCGGGCACGTTCAACGGGATCTTTCAGGACTGGTGTATAGACCGTCAGTGGTGTGGATATCAGGGCATTGTTGATGGCAGAGGCAAACATTGCAAGAACGAAAGCAAAGGCAAATACACCATAATCATATGGTGTGACAAGCCTGAGCAGTATCAGATTCAAGGCAAAGTGAAAGCCGCTGACCAAGGCCTGGGCGCCGACCGATAGTGCCAGCCGTGAGGTGATCAGTTGTATTAGTTTGGTGACCAGGCCTGGTTTTGTCATGGCCGGTATTTCATCAGAGTTTGCAGTTTCAACGACAGTCACAGTATCAGGCTCGCTTGCCACTGAGCAAAGAGCCTACGCCATTTTTCAATAATATGGCGCCCAGCAGGACAGGCTCTACCAGATAGCGAAATCCGAAGCGGCGAGGGTTCTCAAGCAGACGAAAACTCCATTCCAGTCCGACACGGCCCATCCAGCGAGGCGGCGTACTGACGGCTCCGGCTACATATTCCATGCAGGCGCCACAGGTGAAAACGATCGGTGCATTGATCAGGTGCCGGTGAGCGTGCAGCCAGGCTTCCTGTTTTGGAGCGCCGAAGCCGACCAGTACGATCTGGCTACCGGCGGCATTGATCTGATCGATCACAGCCAGGCTCTCGGCGCTATCTGCTTGTTGATCAAAATATCCATCATGGCCCTGAATGCTGATGCCCGGAATTTTTTCCCGGATAATATCCAGTGCTTTGGCTTGAACTTGCGCCTGTTGGCCTACGTGAAAGACCGTCCAGCTATTATCGGCTGCCAGTTTCATCAGAGGCATGATGAAATCGACATAGGTCAGTCGATAATCACGATTGACCGGAATGCCGAACAACTGCATGAGCCAGATCACGGGCATACCGTCAACCAGCACCGTGGTGCCCTGGTAGTGTTCACGCAGTTTTGCGTCGGTGAAATAGCTATAGAGCGAATGCAGATTGTGGTACAGGACCGTCCGGCGTTCAGAATTGCTGATCGCCGTTTGTGTGTACTGTAGGTAATCTGCCAAAGTGCCAGGGTGGGCGAAAAAGCCCAGCAGCGTACGCTGCGGCAATCCTGCGGGATCAGTTGCCATCGTCGGAAAACATCAAGTATTGGAGCGGGTGGGGCCAGAGGCCCGAAAATCCTGAATGTGTTTGACAGGCCGGAGAATCAGAAAATTGAATTTCTAGTGATTTGACAGCTTATCGGCTGTCGACTTACCGGTCTACAATCAGGAGTTGTTTTATCAGGTGTGGCCGAGTTCTCAGGCCATCCCACCGGCGGCGTAATGGCCAGGTGGGGTTCTGTTGTTAGTGCAGCTGTATCAGTAAGCGTTCTTGTGTACCCAGCCTTTGAAGACGGTCATGACAAGAATCTTGATATCAAGAAACAGGCTCCAGTTTTTTACATAGTGACGATCGTGTTCGATGCGCGACACCATGTCACTGACTCGGCGAGTTTCGCCACGAAAACCATTGATCTGAGCCCATCCGGTGATGCCTGGCTTGACGCAATAGCGAGAAGGCAGAGCAGGGATGACATATTTGAAATCTTCGTCCAGCTTCAGAGGATGTGGGCGAGGACCGACCATGGACATTGATCCCTGGATCACGTTGAACAGCTGTGGCAACTCGTCCAGGCTTGTCTTGCGTAGAAAGGCGCCGACGCGGGTAATGCGTGGATCATCTTTCTGAGCCTGCTTGAACTCTTGTGAGCCGCTCTGGTACATGGTGCGAAATTTGTAGACCTTGATGATTTCACGGTTACGACCACTGCGTGCCTGGCAAAAGAGTGCCGGGCCTGTGCTGTCGAGTTTTACGGCGATGGAAATCAAAGCCATGAGAGGGAACAGAATGAGCAGTGCAACAGAACCGAAGACAAAATCCTCCAGTCGTTTCATGGCTGCATTGATTCCAGTGATGGGTAGCAGTGTTGAAGTGTCACTGTGAACCAGGGTGCCGAGACGTTGTTCTTCGACAGACTGGTCCGTGATGTTTGCTGCGTTAGCACTTTCGGCGTCAATGCCTGAAGTATTGTTTTTGTTTTTAATTGCGCTGGCGCTAGACACCTGATTCTCCGTTTATCCGAATAGGACATGACACTGTCAGAACCTGAGGTATGCAGGTAGACGGTGTTGAGTGATTTAAATTGAAACTGATCGTACCGCGCCAGTGCCTCTTGACTAGTGACACTGGTCGCGTTTGATTAATGTACGTGAAGGTTATTACAGAGTTTGATAGCAATGCCACAAAACCGTCCTAGGGACACATTGTTTCACTTGAAGGGGTCTAGTCCAACTGTTCTTGGTAGTAAGTGTAGTGCTTGGGCGTCGGAGTTGAGGAGCCGTTCATGATGCAACCACTCACGCGGACTCCTGAAAAGCTCAGGCGCTTCAGTGCTTCATTCAATTGTGGCTCCTTAACTTCTCCTTCCTTGACTACCATGATAGTAGACCCTGCGTGTTTGCCTAGTGATGCTGCGGTGGAAACACTCAATACCGGCGGAGTATCAATGATGCAAATGTCGAAACGTGGCGCTACAACGTTGAGAAATGCACCAAATTCCTTATCACTGGGCATATCGGTACTGTTGCTACCGCCAGAATAACCACGCGGAATGCAGTAGAGGTTGGGCACCGTAGTCGCCTTGACGGTTTCCTTCAGCTCGCTCTTGCCGCGCACGACCTCAGGCAGACCGGGGCCTACAGCAAGGCCTAGCGACTTGTGAAGTTGTCCTCGTTGATAATCCGCATCGATCAGCAAGACCTTCTTGCCGGATTGGGCCACCAATACCGCCAGGTTCATGCTCAGGAACGATTTTCCCATGCTTGGCAAAGGACTTGTGAACATCAGAACGTTGTTGTCTGCCTCTGCCATGAGGTCTTCAAGCATGCTTCGCAGACCGCGCAGATTCTCGATTGAATAATCTTCTGGCTTGGATAGTGCCAATACATTGCCAGAGATGGCCTTGCTGGAGGATCCGCCGTCACCGCCTGGAAGCAGCTTGCGTGGATCTACCGTGGCCGGACTGCCGAGGCGACGTTGAGCCGTACTTTTCGGAATGTTCATGAACACTGGCAGGCCTGAAGCCCTCTCCAGAGAATCCTGATCGCTGATAACCGTCGACAAGGCTGAGCGCAGTGTCAGATACAGGGTGTACAGAAACAGCGTTGTTAGTGTGCCACCGACAATCGCCAGCAATGAGCTGGGAGAAATCGGTTTGCGAGGTGCCAGAGCATCGTCGATTATCTGTACTTCGCCCACGTTTCCTACATTGGACAAGCGCAGTTTCTGCAGTGATTCCTTGACTTCGATGAACAGGGTCCGCTTTGTTTCCAACTCGTCTTCCAGGACTGCAAGCTCTCGTTGGGTGTCGGGTCTGGCACTTAGAGTCCCACGCACCTGACGGATCTTGTCATTGAGAACATCAATTTCCTTTTGCAGACGCTTGGGGGTGGGGTGACTGACGGTGTAACGCTTGAGCAGATCGTCACGTTCGACTTCCTTTTCAATTAAATCCGTCTCCAGCTTGTCCAGCTGACCGAGTTTGAAATTAATCTGTGTATCTTCACCGAACGAACCCGCCGTGCGTCTGAAGTCCGAAAGGGCCAGCTCGGCCGCTCGCAGCTCAGCTTCGACCTTGGGGAGTTGCTCTTCATAGACTTCAAGCTTGCCATCGGAAGAGCGGTTCTGAGAGCCCAGCTTGACGCTGGTGTATTCAGACAACACCGCGTTGGTCAGCTCGGCAATCAGGGCTGGATCATTGCCACGTTGCTTGACCGTTATCATGCGTGACTTGCTATCGGTCGTCTCAGTAGACAGATTGCTACGCAGAGCGCTGACGGCCGCTTGTAATGAGGCACGCGCCACCGAGAATTCGACGCCGGCAGGCGCGTCCAGCTCAGCTACATTGATGGTCATCGGGTCGCGGTTGGGAATTTCGACAGTGACGGATGTGCCGACTTCAGCACGCTCAATCAGCAGATTTGCATCGCTGTCGGCCAGGCTGTAGGCATTGCCTTCGAGAGTGGTCAGCGTCAGTCCCTGATCTTCCCATTGACGCGGTACTGATAACTCGGCAATTGAAATGCTGACATCATTCCAGGCATAACTGGAGGCAAAGGATAACTTGCCGATGAGATCGCCCAGCACAGGAATCTTGGTGGTCAGTGCAGACAGCACCGGAACGGTTTTGGGGTTGGCTGACGTTCGCAGGTCGAATGCCTCAACAACCGGACTCAGCACCTTGCGCGATCGCAGCAGGTTGGCTTCTTCCTTGATGGTTGGTGCGTTCCAGTCGGTTTGAGCGACGTTGCCGGCATCATCGAAATAGTTGCGTTCTTCCTTGACTTCGATCAGTGCTGAAGTTTCATAGGTCTTGTCGGTGCTGATCAGAAACAGCCAGGCGCAGAACAGGCCGAGTAACAGTGTGAATAACAGTCCGATCTTGTGTCGCATGAGCAATCGCAAGTATTCTTTTGCGTCACTGGTTGCTGGAACCGTTGCGTATCCTTGCATAGGTCCGCCGGGTTGCTGATAATTAAAATTCTTCATTTAAAACCTGGATCCGTCGTCGTTGGCCGTGCTATCAATCGGGTGAGTATAGAGCCTGATGGGTCATTCACTTGTGCCCGGACTTCACTCAAATAGATCGCTGCAGCCGTGCTTATTATTATTAGTGTCTCACTTATCGTGAGTGTTGCATGACGTGTCGCTTGTCCGTCGAGTAACTAAAGTGTTGGGATAGTACTGGCCAAGCAGACGTTTCAGTTGATCTGTTACGGGTATTCTTCCCAAAACGGGATGGCGCGATTGTAACAACTAGCTTCCGTTGAATTGTGACGTTGTTTTAATTTATGCCAGTTGGAGGTAAACAGTGGTTAATTCCAAGACATGGCGCAGATTCCGCCGCTCGTCAGGGCAGGCTCGATCGGGCCGACGCTGGGGTCGACGCATCATGGGGGCAATCATTGTCTATGCTGTGCTCAGTATCGCTGTCAGAGCATGGGTACCTGCGCCGCCGGCCGTTGGTTTGGCTGGAATGCAATATAACGCCAATTATCTTCAATTTTTTCAAGACATCAGTTGGCTGAACTCAGAAGGTGAGCGGCAGATGTCGCAGGAAACTTTTGATCAGGTTTTCCGAATGATTGGTGAGGCAGAGGAATTTGTTCTATTGGACATGTTTTTGTTCAATGCCTGGCAGGGGCCGGTGCCTGAAGAGCATCGAGCGTTGTCTGAGGAACTCACCCAGGCGCTGATCGAACAGAAACAGCGCAACCCGGACATGCTGATTATTGTCATCAGCGATCCTATCAACACGGTTTACGGAGGGCTGGAGTCGGTGCATTTCAAGCGCTTGCGTGATGCCGCCATTCCGGTGGTGCTGACGGATCTGAACCAACTACAGGATAGCAACCCGACCTGGTCCGGTTTTTGGCGATTTGTGGTCCGACCATTCGGAAATGGGTCGGGCGATTGGCTGCCAAATCCGTTTGGCGAGGGGCGAGTTTCTGTGCGCAGCTACCTGTCCCTGCTGAATTTCAAAGCCAACCACCGAAAATTACTGGTTAGCGACGACGGCGAGCAGCAATTGCGCGGCTTGGTAACGTCGGCTAATCCACATGATGGAAGTAGTGCTCATCGTAATATTGCCTTGTCTTTTTCCGGTCCGGCAGTCATGGATCTGATCAACGGTGAGCGAGAGCTGCTCGCCATGAGTGGTGCAGATGAGGAGTTGCAACGGATTGATTCGGTTTTGGCAGAGCAAATTGAAAGGCACGATAATGCATCTCAAATTGAGGTCATGCCGGCAACCGAGAAAGCGCTGGTAGCAGGCAGCTCACAGGTTCAGGTCTTGTCTGAGTCGCGTATTCGGGCAGCCGTATTACAGGCCATAAACCAGGCCTTTGCCGGAGATGCGATTGATCTGGCCATGTTCTACCTCAGTGAAAGGCAAATTATCGAAGCCTTGAAGGAGGCAGTCAAACGCGATGTCACTGTGAGGGCGCTGTTGGATATCAACAGTGACGCCTTCGGTCGTCGGAAGAACGGAGTCCCCAACAGACCTGTTGCGGCTGAACTCACGGCGGCTGGTGTGGATGTCAAGTGGTGCGCCACGAGCGGTGAGCAGTGTCATGCCAAGTGGCTGCATGTCTCACACGAAACTCAGAGCGGCCGGGCGCATGAATTCATTCTGGGATCGGCGAATTTCACTCGCCGAAACCTGATGGACCTCAATATGGAAACCAATGTGCGGGTCAGCACTGTTGCTGAGGCAAGGATCGCCACCCAGATGATCGAATTTTTCGATAAGCAGTGGAACAATCAGCAGGGCCGCACCTACTCTTATCCATACTCCCGGTTTGCCGACGACAGTCCATGGCTGAAGCTGCAGTACCGTTTCATGGAAATGTCAGGCCTGAGTACGTTCTGATCAAGGAGCAACGCAGCGCTGCTCTGTATTCTCTGAAAAGTGTGTCGCTGCGATACTGGTGCCTGTTAGGTTGAGCCTTTGGCCCTCATGAATTGTTGTCTTGCCTACAGCGCTCATGGGCTGGTGGCGATAGAATGACTCACAGATGCAGGTAACGCCTGCTGACCTTTTGTCAGGAAAAACAAAAAATGCTCAAGACACCTTATTTATTGTTCCTCGGAGATGCACCTGACGCATTGTCTGCCAAAGTGGCGCAGGGCGTTCGCGATTGGCGACCGGAAAATTGTGTGGGTCAGTTTCGCCAGGAAGGTTGCAAGGCAGACATGGGTCTGCCGGATATGACTATCGAAGAGGCGGTTGCGGCGGGTGCAAAGACGCTGCTGGTTGGTGTGGCCAATCGTGGCGGGAAAATCAGTGAGTCCTGGAATGTGGCTTTTGAACAGGCTCTGGCTGCGGGTATGGATGTCGCCTCGGGTCTGCATACCCAGTTAAATGCGAATGCAAAACTGGTTGCCATGGCACAAGAGCATGGGCAGCAGTTATTTGATGTCCGCATTCCGCAGCAGGAATTCCCCATCGCCACGGGCAAACCACGTACCGGCAAGCGCTGCCTGGCTGTGGGAACCGATTGCTCGATCGGCAAGATGTATACCGCCATGGCCGTCGAGAAGACCATGCGTGAACGCGGTATGAACGCCACCTTCCGTGCCACCGGGCAAACAGGCATTCTGATCACCGGTGGTGGCATTCCACTGGACGCTGTGGTTGCCGACTTCATGGCCGGTGCAGTGGAATGGTTGACGCCCGACAATGATGCTGATCATTGGGATCTGATAGAAGGCCAGGGTAGTCTGTTCCATGCCTCCTATTCCGGCGTCACGCTGGCTCTGGTTCATGGTGGTGCGCCGGATGCCCTGATTTTGTGTCATGAGCCAACACGCACGCATATGCGCGGGTTGCCCGATTATCAATTGCCAAGTCTTGAACTTTTGCGCGATACCGCTCTGGTACTGGCCAGGTTCGTCAATCCGAAGTGCGAAGTGATCGGCGTTTCAGTCAATACGGCAGCATTGAACGATGCAGACGCTGAAAAGTGCCTGCAAGAGATCGAACAGCGAATGCAATTGCCAGCCACTGATCCGTTCCGACATGGAGCTGACAAACTGGTTGATGCATTGAGCGCCTTATGAGCGACAAAGGTGCAGCTATTCAGTTGACAGTGAGTCGTGATCGCTTCGCAACCGATGGTACTTTCACGATCTCACGAGGCTCTCGAACCGAGGTTAATGTCGTCACGGTCAGTCTGCAAATTGGTGATCATATCGGTATGGGGGAGTGTGTCCCCTATGCGCGCTATGGCGAATCCATGGACAGTGTCTGTGAGCAGATCAAGGCATTCAGCGGCGTCCTGGCTGCCGGTGAAATGGATCGTATGGCTTTGCAGGATGCTCTGGCTCCGGGTGCTGCCCGCAATGCGCTTGATTGTGCATTCTGGGACCTGGAAGCCAAGTGCAGTGGCAAGCCGGTCTGGGAACTGGCCGGCTTGCCAAAGCCTGAACCGGTTACGACTGCGTTTACGCTGTCGCTGGATACGCCCGAGAACATGTTGGCTGCAGCTCGCAAGAACGCCTTCCGACCCCTGCTCAAATTGAAACTGGGTGGAGAGGGTGATCTGGAACGACTTACGGCGGTACGTACAGGGGCACCTGATTGCCGGCTGATCGTTGATGCGAATGAAGGCTGGACCGGGGAAGATTACGATAACTTGGCGCCACGCATGCTCGAACTGGGAGTCGCACTCGTGGAACAGCCATTGCCGGCTGGCTCGGACGATGCCCTGAACGGACGGGCGCGACCGTTACCGGTTTGTGCTGATGAGGCATGTCATGACCGAAACAGCCTTGCTTCTCTGGCAGGTCGATACGATGTCATCAATATCAAGCTGGACAAAACAGGTGGTCTGACGGAAGCGTTGGCCATGCGAACCGCGGCCAGAGCCCAGGGTTTTGGCATCATGGTCGGTTGTATGGTTGGCAGCTCGCTGGCCATGGCTCCGGCTCATCTGGTGGCGCAGAGCGTGGAGTTTGTGGATCTGGATGGGCCTCTGCTACTGGCAGAAGATCGTGAGTTGGCGATCCGGTATGAGGGGAGCAAGATGTATGGGCCCACAGCAGCATTGTGGGGCTAGCTCGGTATTCGTATGATCTGTGATCATGTTTCATTGATAAGGGGTGCTTTAACAGCGTCCCTTATCGTGTAATACGATTGTAAACTCAATGGCTGTCAGTCGACTGCCGGGAGTCGGAAAACTGATCATGTCTAAACAAATTGTAGTTATAGGTGGCGGTGCAGGTGGCCTGGAGCTGGTTATCAAGCTGGCTCGCAAGCTGAAGCGATCGACTGAGGTAAACGTCACACTGATCGACATGAATGCCTCGCATATCTGGAAGCCGTTGTTGCATGAAGTCGCGACGGGCTCTCTGGACAGCAATCATGACGAGACCAGCTATCGCATGCTGGCGCGCAAGCACAAATTCGATTTCCTGCTGGGCCGTGCCACGCGTGTGGACGCGCAAGAGCAGGTTGTTCATATTGCTGCTGAGAGCGATGATGACGGTGAAGTACTGGTGGCAGAACGGATGCTCAGATTCGATCAGCTGGTTCTGAGTCCCGGTAGTCTCAGTAACGATTTTGGTACCAGTGGTGTTGCCGAGCATTGCATCAAGCTGG
Organism: Granulosicoccus antarcticus IMCC3135; assembly: GCF_002215215.1. Taxonomy (NCBI): domain Bacteria; kingdom Pseudomonadati; phylum Pseudomonadota; class Gammaproteobacteria; order Chromatiales; family Granulosicoccaceae; genus Granulosicoccus; species Granulosicoccus antarcticus. The sequence continues at coordinate 2,792,978 of NZ_CP018632.1, forward strand.
ATTCAAGAGCTGAGGCTGAGCGATTTCACAAGCTTTACCTGAAGCAGCTGCACAGAGTCAGCTCCGCTGCTGATCAAGAGACCAAGCTGTCTGTCGTGATTGTGGGAGGTGGTGCCACCGGTGTTGAACTGGCAGCCGATCTGCATAATGTTGCTGGCAGGCTTCAGGAATATGGCTTCGAAAAGTTCTCTCACGAACGTCTCAACGTCTCTGTCATCGAAGCCGGGTCCTTGCTACTGCCACGCTTGCCCGAACGTATCGGTAATAGCGTGCGTAAAGAACTGACAAGAATCGGTGTGGCTGTGTTGACTGACACACGAATCGAGAGTGCTGAAAAGGATGCGCTGATTACCAGTGATGGTAGCCGCATTCAGGCAGATGTTTCGGTTTGGGCAGCTGGTGTCTGCGCCCCCGCATTTCTTGCCGAAAGTGGCTTGCCTTGCGATAACCTGGGGCGGGTCAAGGTAAATCCGGATCTGAGTGTCGAGGGATTTCCCAATATTTATGGCGCTGGGGATTGCTGTTGCTGCCCTATGAAGGAGGGGGGTACCGTTCCACCCAGAGCGCAATCTGCGCATCAGATGGCGGCCGTGGTCGCGCACAACATTCTGGCGACTTACAAGGGCAAGTCCTCCAGAAATTTCGTCTACAAGGACTTTGGCAGTCTCATCAGTCTGAGCCGGTTTTCAACGGTAGGTAATCTGATGGGGAACCTGGTGCGCGGTACAGTCTTCGTGGAAGGCTGGCTGGCAAGAATGTTCTATCTGTCGCTGTACCGCATGCATCAAAACGCTGTGCATGGTCCGCTATCGACCCTGCTGATCATGCTGGGAGACAGAATTCACAAGGCCACACGTGCTGACCTGAAATTGCATTAATGGGTTCTGGAACTTGAACTGACTCCTTTCCGGTGATCCGGAAAGGAGTTTTTGTACATCCGCTCAGCGTTGCGAGAGCGTCGTGACAGAAAGCCGTGGCTTAACTGACGCTCTTGTCTGCTTTATTGCGATTGCTGACTTTTGCTGACACTTCGTTGGTCGCCGTGTCAGTCTTGCCGGCACGGTTTGCAGAACGTCGCTGGTCGACCTTTTTCTCAAGGCGTTCAAAACCGTCAGCCACTTTTTCGGCCATCTGGTTAACAACACCATCCTTGGCTGTCACTTTGGCAACTGTTCGAGTCAGAATGGTTTCCTCACCGCGAGCATGGGCTGCCCGTTGCGACTGGAATTTATCATTAACCTTCGCAGCCGTTCCCTGAACGCCAGTTACAACCCGGCCCAGTGGAGTGACCTGAGGCTCGCCGGGCGCCGCCGCTGGATCGCCTGTCGGTGATGCAGTGCGGGTCATTGAGGTGAAGTTGGCCAGTAAACCCTCATCGCTTGCAACTGTTTCGTCGTGACTATGCGCCTGCACCCAGCGTTGTTCATTGAGTGCATTGAAGAATAACCAGGCTGCAATGGCCAGAAGGCACAAGGTGGCAATCCAGATCATCGAAAACTCCAGGTGGTTGAATAACTAGTAAAACAACAGGATTGATTTCTGGCTGGCAGCGTGGAACAGCGGCTGCTGGCCGGATAACAAACGAATATGGTACGCGTTCGTGTCAGCCGGCTCAAGTGCGAAGCTGGTAACATCCAGGCGCTCAGGGCTGTGGAAATTCAGGTTTCAGCGGTTCGGGCAGGAACGGCAGTATTCGTCGGGTACGCAACGTTGGCAATAAGCTCAAAGTGTTCTTGCATATAGATACGTAACCAGGGCGAATATTCTTCAGGACAAAGGTGGATGTCAGTACGCAGCTGTTCAAGCGTCTGCCAGCGCAGGGCATGAACCTCATCCGTGTTGAATCCTATCGGCAAGGCAGGATCATGCATATAGCCGACGAAGCAGTGGGCGGTCTCGTTTTCGAACATATTTCCTACGGCTGCCTGATATTCGATCATGCCAAAGCCTGTCAGCGTCTTCTGACAGCCGACCTCTTCCATCAGGCGTCGTTCAGCACAGTCAGTTAGAGATTCCTGCCAGCCAGGATGTGAGCAACAGGTATTGGCCCAGAGTCCGCCAGAATGGTATTTGCCATCGGCGCGCTGCTGCATCAGCAGGCGACCTTGATTGAAGAGAAATACCGAAACTGCAAGGTGCGGTACATTGCGAAGGTGAGCATCCAGTTTGCCGATGGGGTACAGCTCGCCGTGTTCGTCAATGGCGGTGATGATTTGCCTATCAGCAACTTGCTGCACATCGGGCATGGGGGGTGACTCTGAAAGTGGGCGTTCGATGGACCTTCATGCTCGTCCGGTGGATGCCATATTTTGTACCATTGAGCTATTGAATGTGCAAGTGCAAGCACCGTGCAACAGGTAGCCTTCACGCAAGCGCTCCGAGGAAACCTTGTGCCTTGCATGCCTGCTGAAGCAAAGCGTGCTCAGTGGTACAGTAATCGCTGTCATCCGATACCAGCCTGCTTATGATCTCCACGTTACGAATTGCCACGCGAAACAGCCCGCTTGCACTCTGGCAGGCTGAAGATGTCAAAGCGCGCATTGAGGCCCTGGGGCTGGGCGTGAGCGTCGAGCTGGTGAAGATGACGACCAAGGGCGATCAGATGCTCAACAGTCCTCTGGCAAAAATCGGCGGCAAGGGCTTGTTCGTCAAGGAGCTGGAAACCGCCATGCTGGATGGGCAAGCGGATATTGCAGTGCACTCCATCAAGGATGTGCCAGCGGTATTGCCCGAAGGTTTGCAGATCGTGCACATCATGGAACGGGAAAATCCGCATGATGCATTTGTATCCAATACCTTCAACTTGCCCGATGAGCTACCTGAAAAAGGCATTGTTGGCACTTGTAGTCTGCGTCGACAGGCCCAGCTGAAGTCCCGTTTTCCGCATCTTGAAGTTCATGACCTGCGTGGCAACGTCAATTCCCGGCTAGCCAAGCTCGACAACGGTGAATACGATGCCATCATTCTGGCCTCGGCAGGACTGATCAGGCTCGGCATGCAAGAGCGAATTGCACTCGAAATGAGTGCCGAAGAAAGTCTGCCGGCGGCCGGTCAAGGCATTGTCGGTATTGAGTCACGTATCGATGACGAGGAGGTGTCAGCGTTACTGGATCATCTGCATCATCAAGACACCAGTTACCGGGTGCAGGCTGAGCGGGCCTTGAGTGCCAGGCTGGATGGTGGTTGTCAGGTTCCGATCGCAGCCTATTCTCAATTACAGGGCAATCAGATCTGGTTGCGCGGTCTGGTGGCTTCGCCCGACGGCAAGACTGTGATCAAGGCCGATGCCGTGGCTCACCAGAATGAGGCTGTGAATCTGGGCGTGCAGGTGGCTGAAATGCTCCTGTATCGAGGCGCCACTGACATATTGCACAAGCTTGGACTGACGCCAGCTTCGCTGGATGAGGTTGCCGCCAGTGCCCACAAATACGTTCGACGCAACGATCCGAGCACTTGAAGCTAACACACTACCCATAAAGGCCTACCCTGAGCTGCCACTAAGCTCAGGTATGAATCCAACGCCCTTAGTCATGGCAGGTCCAGACGATATCTCTGGTGGCCGAATGAAAACTCGCATACTGCTCATTGACGATGATGCCGCCTATGTCTTCCTTTGTAAACGCTATTTGCGGGTAGACGAAACCTTCAAGCACACGGTGGTCTCTGCTGGCACCGTAAAGGAGGCCTTGGCGATCTGCGAGCTCGAGTCATTCGATTGCATCGTTATCGACTATCGTTTGCCAGACGACACAGGGACCGAGGTGATCAAACAGTTGCGGGAGCTACTGGGTCTGGCAATGCCTCCCACCATTGTTTTTACTGCCGATGGTGGCGAGGAGGCTGCAATCGAAGCTGTTCGCTCAGGTGCCAATGACTTTCTGGCCAAGCGTAATGTGACGCAGGAATCGCTGTGCCGTGCGGTCAAGAATGCCATAGAAAAAGGCATGCTCAGAAAGTCGCTGATGCACCGGGTAAGCGAGCTGGAAGAGGCAAACCTGTTGTTGCGCAAGCGCAATGAAGAAATTCAGCGTTTCTATCACACGGTGTCGCACGAGGTGAAGACACCGCTGACGGCCATCCAGGAGTTCGTATCCATCGTATTTGATGGCCTGGCAGGTCCTATCGAGGAAGAGCAGAAAACCATACTCAAATATGCTCTGGAGAGCTGTGACCAGATATCGTCACACTTCAACGATCTGCTGGAGTTGTCACGATTCGAAACCGGCAAGATGACTGTCAATCTGAAGCCTTCGAGCATGCGTGATGTCTTCGATCATTGCATCGTTGCGGCCACACCGGCAGCGCTTGCCAAGAGTATCTCACTGACCGTTGCTGATCAGCCGCATCAGATGCCTTTGGTGATGATGCAGTCCAACCGGATCATCCAGGTCTTGAGTAATCTGATCAACAATGCCATCAAGTTCACGGATGTGGGCGGCGAGGTTGTCATCGAGAGTGAAGTGATCAAGAACGGCACTCGGCTGCGACTGAGTGTCAGGGATAACGGTTGTGGCATTCCAGCTGAAAATACCGGTATGGTTTTTGAGCGTTTGTACCAGGTCAACCCGGCAAACGACCAGCAGAACGGACCCGGTATGGGGCTGGGACTGAGTATCGCTTCGGAAATTGCCAACCTGCACGATAGTTGTCTGAGTGTCGAAAGCGAATTGAATGTGGGCAGTGTGTTTTCATTCGAGCTGAATATCGCACCCGCCGAAGAACTGACGGACGCTGCCTGAGGCTGTCTGGTTTCTGGCATGCTAATAGCCCATTGACAACACCGGATCCATGACGCTGAGGGTTGAATAAGACGTAAGTAGTGAATCAAGAGATGAATTGGTTGAATTAATGATCAGTATCAGTCGACAGGACTGTCAACTGTCTGGCATAACTGCTGATACAATTCACAACCAACTTGATCAGGAGTCCTACGTGCTTATCGGAGTTCCCTCAGAAACCTACTCTGGCGAGAAGCGTGTCGCGCTGACACCTGAAACAGCCGGCCATATCATGAAGCTTGGACACACAATATGTGTGCAGAGTGGTGCAGGCCTGGCAGCCAACATTGCTGACGAGCTCTATACCGAAGCTGGCATCGAGGTTCTGCCAGATGCCCAGGCGGTTTACGACAAGGCAGATCTGATCATGCGGGTCAGAGCCCCCGCCACCGATTCAACAGCAGGCGATGAAGTCGCCATGCTGCGTTCGGGCACCATTTTGATCAGCTTCATCTGGCCTGCCCAGAACGAAGAGCTCATGAAGGCCATGGCTGCACGCAACATCACGGTTCTGGCCATGGACTCGATTCCCCGGATATCACGTGCCCAGAAGATGGATGCACTCAGCTCCATGGCCAATATCGGCGGCTATCGTGCCGTGGTCGAGGCCGCCAACCAGTTCGGTCGCTTCTTTACCGGTCAGATAACGGCTGCCGGCAAAGTGCCCCCTGCCAAGGTTATGGTTATTGGTGCCGGTGTTGCAGGACTGGCAGCCATTGGCGCAGCTCGAGGCATGGGCGCTATCGTTCGTGCATTCGATACTCGACCAGAGGCAGCCGAACAGGTCGAAAGCATGGGAGCGGAGTTCCTCATGCTGGATTTCAAGGAATCCGAAGATGGTGCTGGTGAAGGCGGATACGCCAAAGTCATGAGCAAGGAATTCATTGATGCAGAAATGGCGCTCTTCAGAGAGCAGGCAAAAGATGTCGATATCATCATCACCACGGCACTGATTCCTGGCCGACCAGCACCTGAACTGATCATGACGGACATGGTTGAGTCGATGAAGCCGGGTAGTGTCATCGTCGATCTGGCTGCGGAAAGAGGCGGCAACTGCAAACTGACTCGCGCCAATGAAGTCGTCAAGCACGGTGGCGTCACGCTGATTGGCTATACCGACTTGCCAAGCCGTATGGCGGCTCAGTCAAGCCAGTTGTATGGCACCAACCTGCGACATCTGATCACTGACCTGACACCCGAGAAGGATGGTGTGGTCAATGTGAATATGGAAGATGAAGTGATTCGTGGCGCTACGGTCATCAAAGAGGGTGAGATTACCTGGCCACCACCACCGCCCAGATTGTCAGCAGCTCCCAAGGCGGCACCCAAACCTGTGGCGGCTCCGGTTGTTGCCCAGGTCAAGACAGGTGGCTTAAGTGGAAGCCTCATTGCTGCTGGTGTGGCAGCGATCGCTCTGCTGCTGGTCGGTAGCGTGGCCCCCGCTGATTTCATGAGTCACTTTACCGTTTTCGTGCTGGCCTGCTTTGTCGGCTACCAGGTTGTCTGGAGCGTCTCACCGGCACTGCATACGCCATTGATGAGTGTGACCAATGCCATCAGCGGCATCATCGTTGTCGGTGCGCTATTACAAATATCCTCGGCCTCAGGGCTGGTGGTATTTCTCGCAGCTATTGCAACCCTCATTGCCAGTATCAACATCGCCGGCGGATTTTTGGTAACTCAGCGCATGCTGAAAATGTTCAGGAAATAAGAGAAGATGAATCAAGGAATGGTCACCGCTGCCTACATCATTGCGGCCATCTTGTTTATTCTGAGTCTTGCTGGTTTGTCAAAGCAGGAAACTGCGCGACGCGGTAATCAGGCCGGTATTGCAGGTATGGCTATTGCCGTACTGGCAACCATCATCGGTGACGGTGTTTCCAATTATGGAATCCTGCTGGTCACTGTCGGAATCGGCGGCAGCATTGGCGCCTATCTGGCCAAGCGGGTCGAGATGACCCAAATGCCCGAGCTGGTCGCAATTCTGCATAGTTTCGTGGGCATGGCCGCTGTCTTGGTCGGCTTCGCCAGCTACCTGACTCCTGAGTCGCATCTGATTGGTACTGAGCGAACAATCCACGATGTGGAGATCTACCTGGGTATCCTCATCGGTGCATTGACCTTCACAGGCTCGGTGATTGCCTTTGGCAAACTGAGTGGCAAGGTGGGTAGTCGAGCACTGATACTGCCTAATCGTCACATGATCAATGCAGGTATCGGTATTGCCTGTCTCATACTGCTGTTCATGTTCATTGGTACAGCACCTGATACTGCGGCTGAAGCCAGTGGCAAAGGCATGGGGACTTTTCTGCTCATCATCATGACGCTGCTCGCTTTTGCATTCGGCGTGCACATGGTCATGGCTATTGGTGGCGCGGATATGCCTGTTGTCATTTCAATGCTCAACAGTTACTCAGGCTGGGCTGCTGCTGCAACCGGTTTCATGCTGTCCAACGATCTGTTGATCGTCGTCGGTGCCTTGGTGGGATCCAGTGGTGCGATTCTGAGCTACATCATGTGCCGCGCCATGAACCGCAAGTTTCTCAGCGTCATCATGGGCGGTTGGGGAGATGCTCCCAAGAGCGCTGCGGGTGATGACAGTGAAGAAGAGCAAGGCGAAGTTATCAGCATCAATCCTGATGAAGTAGCCGAAATGTGCAAGAACGCCGATTCGGTCGTTATCGTACCGGGCTACGGAATGGCTGTTGCACATGCTCAGCATCCAGTATCAGAGCTGACCAAACGACTGCGGGATGAGGGCATCAATGTCCGTTTCGCTATCCATCCGGTCGCTGGACGTATGCCAGGACATATGAACGTATTGCTGGCAGAAGCCAATGTGCCTTACGATCTGGTTCTGGAAATGGATGAGATCAATGACGATTTGAGCGATACCGATGTAGTGATCGTTATCGGTGCCAACGATATCGTCAACCCGTCTGCTCTGGACAATCCAAACAGTCCGATCGCCGGCATGCCGGTTCTGGAAGTCTGGAAAGCTCGTCAGGTCATTGTCTCCAAGCGTTCGATGGCAACTGGCTATGCAGGTGTAGAGAATCCTCTGTTTTTCCATGAGAATACTCGCATGCTGTTTGGTGACGCAAAAGACAGCGTCAACGGCATTCTCAGCAACCTGTAGTCAGTCTTTGCCCCTTTGTTGTTGAAAGGGGTCCAGAGGACCCGGACATATGTCCGGGTCGCTCTGGTTATTGATACTACCTAGTCTGTTGATCCAAGAAGGCTGGCGTTACCGCCTGCCGCCGTTGTATCAATGCAGATATGTCGCTCAAGCAGGAAGCGGCTCGGATCATCCAGTGTGTTGATCAATGGGATCAGAGGCCCGGAACTTCTGGCCAGTCCCTGACGCAATTGCAGAAGCTCTGATGGGTTCTGAGTCGGTGTTGCCACCACAGCGGCCGAGTGCTGGCTGACCCGTTGCATGAGAACGTCGTCAGAACCGCTGATGATATCTGTCAGCTTCTCCGTGAACACCTCACAACCTAATGCGCTTATGGCCGTTGCAAAACGAGCGGTGAGCTCACTACCATCGTCGAGCAGCAATACGCCTGAACGAGGAGTTGCACGCCAGTGGTTGCTCTCACCGGTCGGGCCGGGCAGAACGAGTCCATCCACTTCACCAGCCGGGAGTTCTGTTGCTGGCAATGTTTGCGGGTCTACAGTCCGGTTCATCAGACGTGGTATGTACCAGGGACCACCGGCTTTTGGACCAGTACCGGACAAACCTTCACCACCGAAGGGTTGTGAACCGACAACAGCGCCAATCTGGTTGCGATTGACATACACATTGCCGGCCTTGATGGTGTCGACTACCTGCTGAACACGATCATCAATACGGGTATGCAGGCCAAAGGTCAGTCCAAAGCCACGAGCATTGATGTCATCGACCACGCCAGAGAGGTTTCGAGCTTCGAAAGTGGCAATATGCAGGATGGGTCCGAAGATTTCCCGTTCCATGCTGCCAATGCCATCAACGCTTATCAGCGCCGGTGCAATGGTCAGGTGGCTGACGTGATTGTCAGCTGAATCGGACTGTGGCAACTGTGCTTGATGCAGCAGGGTGCCCGCTTTGCGATGTGTTTCGATGTATTGGCTGAACGATTCATGAGCAGCTGCATCAATGACCGGGCCAACATCGGTAGACAGGTTCCAGGGATCTCCCATGCTCAAAGTATCCATGGCGCCCTTGAGCATCTTCACTACCCGCTCATAAGCCTCCTTTTGCACATACAGGATACGTAGCGCAGAACAGCGTTGACCGGCGCTCTGGAAGGCGGACATGACAGTATCGCGGACCACTTGTTCTGTCAGAGCTGAACTGTCGACGATCATGGCATTCAAGCCACCGGTTTCAGCCATCAACAAGGGGTTGGGGCTGGCACCTGCAGCAATTTGCTCTTGGGTTCGAGCGGCCAGTGCCTGTTCGATATGACGACTGGTATCGGTAGAGCCGGTAAAGCAGACGCCAGCAATACGTGCATCTGATGTCAGCTGTCGTCCGACCGTTGATCCTGTGCCCAGTAGCAGTTGCAAGGCGCCGGCAGGTATGCCGCATTCATGCAGAAGCCCGATGGCCATGCCGGCAATCAATGGTGTTTGCTCGGCAGGTTTTGCCAGGACCACATTGCCGGCGACCAGAGCGCCTGCAATCTGCCCGGTGAAAATGGCTAATGGAAAGTTCCAGGGGCTGATGCAGGCTACGATACCGTGGCCATTGGCAGCTGTATCCGCATGACTGGCAGCCTCGATGTCCACTGCACAGGCTGCGTAATAACGCAGAAAGTCGACAGCTTCCCGGACTTCGGATATAGCATCGTTGAGACTCTTGCCGGCTTCACGACAAAGCAGGGCACAGAACTCGGCAATATTGTCTTCATAAGCATCAGCTGCCTGGCGTAAGGCAGCAGCGCGAGTCTCGACAGGTGTGGCAGCCCAGGAACTTTTGAATTGTTCTGCGTTATCGATGGCTTGTGTGGTCTGCTCGGTGCTAGCCAGAGCCACATGACCGACCAGATCGGCGGCATTGTTGGGCGAATGTAGTGGTTCTGTCGGCGCAGCAGGCTCTACGCCTACAATCAATGATGTCGCCTGCCATGTCTTGTTCTTGAAGACTTGGCGAGCCTCCAGCAGTGTGGTCACCGAGGCTGGATCGTTGGTACGAAATCCCTTGGAGTTCTTGCGTTGTGGCATGAACAGGTCAGCAGGGTGGGCGATCTTGGGGTGAACGATGTTGACTGTATCCCGTAATTCTCTGACGGGGCATTGAGCAACTTGCTCCGGTGGGATTTTATGATCCACAATCTGGTTCACGAAGGAGCTGTTAGCCCCGTTCTCCAGCAGGCGGCGAACCAGGTAGGCGAGCAGGTCACGGTGGGCACCAACAGGTGCGTAGACACGGCAACGAGTGTTGTATTTGTCATGGACTCGCTCGTGCAAGGATTCTCCCATGCCGTGCAGACGCTGGAATTCATAGCTCTCGGTGTCATCACCCGCCATGCGTCGGATAGCACTGACACTGTGTGCATTGTGGGTGGCGAACTGTGGGTAGACATGAGTTCGATTGTCCAGCAACACCTGAGCACAGGCGAGGTAGCTGACATCGGTATTCACCTTGCGGGTAAATACCGGAAACGAGGCAAGACCCAGTTCTTGTGCCTGCTTGATCTCACTGTCCCAGTAGGCACCCTTGACCAGCCTGACCATGATCTTGCGCTCGTTGAGCTCGGTCGCAGCCAGTAACCAGTTGATGACGGGGAGCGCCCGGCGGCTGTAGGCCTGTACCACGATACCCAGTCCATCCCAGCCCGCCAGTTCGGGGTCGGCCAGCAAGGCACCGATGACATCGAGAGAGAGATCCAGTCGATCTGCTTCTTCGGCATCAATGTTGAAGCCGATGCCTGCGGTTGCGGCCTGTTTGGCCAGTATCTGCACCCGTGGCAGCAGTTCTGTCATGACACTGTGCTGATGGCTGTATTCGTAGCGTGGATGCAGGGCCGAGAGCTTGACGGAGATACCCGGCTTGTCCCGAATAGAACTGCCCTCGACACTGGCCAGTCGTGCAATGGCATTGGCGTAGGCTTGTGTGTAACGCTCAGCGTCCTCGAAGGTATGAGCCGCTTCACCGAGCATGTCATAGGAGTAGGTATACCCTTGTTTCTCCAGGCCTCTCGCCTCGCGTACCGCCTGATCAATATTCTGGCCCAGTACGAACTGGCGTCCCAGTAATTTCATTGCCTGGCCCACGGCGGTGCGAACCACAGGCTCGCCTACGCGTTTGAGCAGGCTTGAGAGTGAGCGAGTCGGGTTTTCACCCTCAGCCAGTACACGGCCTGTCAGTAGCAGAGCCCAGGTCGAGGCATTGACCAATGGCGAGCTGGATTGTCCCAGATGGGCTGCCCAGTCGGAGCTTTCCAGCTTATCGGCAATCAATTCATCAATAGTGGTGGCATCGGGAACTCGAAGCAGCGCTTCAGCCAGGCACATGAGCCCAACTCCCTCTCGCGTGGAGAGTCCATATTCAGACAGGAAACTTTCCATCATCGTAGGCTTGTTGTGCGCACGCAGCATCTTGACCAGTTCGCTGGCATCAAGGTGGATGGCATCCAGGGTGTCGTCACTGAGTTCCAGTGATTGCAGCAGGCCATTGACGACTTCGGGCTCGCTCATCAGGTATCGACTGCGTAGTTCAACACGTAGTTGATCCAGCCGTGGCGAGCTGGTGCTGCCAGTTTTTTGAATTTCGGAGGAAGAGTCAGCGTTATCTGCAGACGATCTCGTGTTGATCGGGTCAGTGGCAGGAGCTTTGGATTTGTCAGACATGGTTAACGGCATACCGGAGAGGGGCAAGTCTTCGATTATGCTGGTATGTCGTTAATATATTGTTCTGAATATCGTCAGTATTTGGTCTAACAAACCATATTTCGCCCGATTGTCAGGGCGAAAGCTTACATTTGTAGCAATTCACGAGTCGTTTTGCCTGCAAACATATAACCCGTTCCACGTACGGTCTTGATCCATTCAAAGCCGTCATCCGATTCGATTTTCTTGCGTAGCTGCGCGACATGATTATCGATGACACGATCACTGGATTGCCAGTCCCGGCCGGTGAGTTGTTCCATCAGATGGTCTCGACTCAGGGCGCGTTGCGGGCTAGAGATGAAAATCTCCAGCAAGTCGTATTCGGCTGTGGTCAGGTTGACCTCTTCATTGTCAGGGTTTCGTAACTGTCTTGCCGCCGGCATCAGAGTCCATTCGCCAAATCGTATGACTTCCATGGTGTTTTCAGTGACTTCGGGGGTATGTCCCTGACGTGGATAGGCCTTGGTAGTGCTGCCGGCACGCCGAAGTACGGACCTTACCCGGGCAATGAGTTCGCGAATGGGAAATGGCTTGGTGATGTAGTCATCAGCGCCAATCTCCAGTCCAACCACCGTGTCGATCAATTCGACTCGGCCCGACACCAGAATGATCGGAATATCGCTGCGCCGGCGTATGTCCCGCACAAGATCAAGACCGTTTTCCCGATCCAGCAGTACATCCATGGTGATCAGGTCTATGTCTTCGGAATTCAGGCGCTCATACAGTTCTTCGCTCGTGCCAGCTTCAAGCACGGCGAAACCTTCCGCGTTCAGAGAGGTTCGCAGTAGCTCTCTGATCCTCAGATCATCATCGACTACCAGTATTGTCGCCTTGCTTATCACATTATTTGTAAGGGTTGGAGTCAGATGCTATGGCGTACCTTAGCCAATTTTTCATGAGATGAAAACGATTTAGAACAAATGATAACCATTTAGATTCACTGGTGCTCACTTGAATCTAATGATAACCATGTCTGAGTTTTGCTGCCAGAGTCATTGCCCTGAATTTTGGTAATCGGCAATTGAAGCTTGTCTCTATATACCGGGTCCCAGACTGTAACAGGTAATGACTTTCAGCCATTTTAAACAGGATTGCTGACTACATCCGTACCAATCCTTACGAAACCCGTGTCATTTGTCCGTTCGACCGTTACATAAGGTCCCCAGAATGGAATTGTCAATCTTCGGCGTGAAGTTATTGCCCCCGACAATCTTTTTTGTCTGGAGCAGAGTTTTTCGTCAGAGGGTCAAACGGAAATTCATCAAGGACTAGACGCTTGCCAATGAAAACACTGCTCACAAAGAACACGACCAAAAACGTACTCCTGGCAGAAACCGATTCATCTCTCATACGGGCAGAGCTGGAGAGGTTGTTATCGGATCGCCGCTTTTCCGGTGCCAGGCAAATGTCGGCTTTCTTGCGCTATATCGTCAGCGAGACACTGGACGGGAATGGCAATCGCATCAAGGCCTATACCGTTGGAGTTGACGCATTGGGAAAAGCTGATGATTTTGACGCTCAGTCAGATCCTTCAGTACGAGTGTTGGCGCTCCGACTCAGAAAATCGCTGGAAGCCGCTTACGCGAATGAGCCAGAATGCCACGCTCGTATCGTCATGAACGTGGGATCCTATGTTCCGAAATTCTACAAGCCGACTGACTTTCTATCGGGTGGCGATGAGGAACAAGGATCTGCAGTGAGTGCAACGAATAGTGTCAGTGGACTGGAAGCCAACAGATTGCCAATGCAATCGAATGCGGCTAACAGACGTCTTGTCGACATTCATGAGCGTACTGTTGATTCGCGCTATACAAGTGAGTCGCGACCTGCTGCAACGAAAATCAACTCATCAAACCTGAATGTTGCAAGGATGGAATCCAGCTCCATACTCGATTCCGTCGCTGCGCCGGAAAAATGGCTTGTGATTACTATTGTCAGTCTGGCCGCTGTGGCCTGGCAAGCGTCAATCAGTGCGGTTGGTGTACTGCCCTGGTAACAGGTCCTGATTTTCCAGAATTCATTGATCCCTGGTTGTGCAGGACTGCAGAACACCTGATGGGAGTTGATGGATGTTGTCAGACTGGCTAGAGTTATTGGTCAGACAAGTCAGTAATGGGCATCCGAAAGCTTGACTGACAATTACACTGCCTTGATATACATTTAAATCATGCAAGCAAAAATAGCGTCTTTATCCAAACAGGCAGTAGCCGCTTCGCGAACCAATTTGACGTTGGTTCTGGCACTGTTCATGGGGCTCTGTGCTTTGGGGCTGCACTTGTGGGTGCCGAACTACAGTTTGTTGAATATTCCTGTGGAGAATGTTCTCCACGGCCTGTCACTCGTTGCGGTTGGCCTGGTGATAACAGGAAAGTATCAGGGAGCTGAGAAAGTCAGTCGCGAGGAAGCTGCCAGAGCACGACAACTGCAAGCCATGCTTTCCATGTTCATGGTGGTGAAGCACGAGCTCCACAATGATATGCAGGTCGTCATGGGCAATGCTGAGCTGGCAGCCATGATGGTCGAAACCGGCACAGGTGAGGCTGTGGAAAAGCCGGTTCGTAATATCAACGAGGCCGCAGCGCTGGCCATTGAGCGCATTGAGCAGCTGTCCGTCTTTTCAGCATCCATGAAAACGAGTCCCGCCGCCATTGATATCAATGCGCTCATGCGCGAGACAGCTGCAAGGCTGACCTCGGAGGTACCCGCCATTGTGATGTTGCGTCTTGAGCTGGAGCCGCTCTCATCTCGAATCCTGGTTGATCGAAACCTGCTGAGCCTGAGTTTGTCCTATCTGATTCGCCTGGCCGTAAAAACCTTGTCGCACGGTGGCGAAATTGTTGTCAGGACACGCAGTGCCAGTATCTGGACCGGTCAGGAGCACATTTCAGCGACGACCGAAATTTTTCTGGTCCGTGGTCTGGGGCGATCTGGTAATGGCAGTAATGCTGCCACGCTTGACAGGCAGCAGGCCAAATACGTCCGTATTCTGGAAGAGGCCCGCAGCACGACTCAGGCCTTGGTAGAGCGCAGTGGGGCCTCTGTCCTGGTAAGACCTATCGAGACCAACAGTGAATCATTGATCAAGATAGGATTCGTTAGTGCGGTGGTGAAGGGCAATCTCAAAGAGCCAGTCATCATTGACGAGTTCTGAATTGATGAGTTCTGACTTGCTTTGCGAATAAACAGATTATTCAGGCAACCCCAATCAGAATGCCGGCTGCCAGTACCAGCGAACCGCCAAGAATGACTTGAAACATGGCTCGTCCCCAAGGCGTTTCCATGAACTTGTGCTGGATCCAGGTGATTGCCCACAGCTCGACAAATACAACTCCGATGGCCACCGTGGTGGCTGTTTTGAAGTCCGGTATCAAATAGGGCAACGCGTGTCCAAGACCGCCAACGGTTGTCATGATGCCAGAGGCCAGACCACGTTTCAGCGGTGAACCACGCCCGGTCAGCACACCATCGTCATGGGCCGCCTCTGTAAAGCCCATGGAGATTCCGGCACCGATGGATGCCGAGAGTCCAATCAGAAAGGTATTCCAGGTGTTGCCAGTTGCAAAGGCGGCAGCGAAGATGGGCGCCAGTGTCGAAATGGAGCCGTCCATCAAACCGGCGAGCCCGGGCTGCACATAAGTCAGCAGAAATTGCCTTTTCTCGGTTTCTTCTTCAGTTTGACGAACGTCCTCAGGCACATTTTTTCTACCCAGATTGATCGCCAGATCCATATGGCGTGACTCTGCATTGGCCAGATCTCCCAGTAAGCGACGGGTATCGGCATCCTGAGTTTGTGAGGCTGCGACGCGATAGAAGCGTGCCGACTGATCTTCCATCTGTTCGGCCATCGCACGGGTCTTGTCCAGTGGCAGAGGTCGGACCAGCCAGTCGGGTTTGCGCTCGTAATAGCCTTTGACATGCTCACGTCGTATCAGTGGAATGACATCGCCAAAACGCCGCTTATGCAGCTCGATGAGTCCGGCCCGGTGTCTGCTTTCCTCATCGGCCATGCCGTCGAAAATGGCTGCCGAATCCGGATAGGATTCACGCAATCCATCGGCGTAGGAGCGATAGATACGCATATCATCTTCTTCCGAGGAAATGGCCAGCGCCAGAACTTCCTGCTCGTTCAGAGTATTGAATGAACGGCGGCTACTCGGTAAAAAGCGTGTCAGCATGATAATTCCACCATAGAAGTTTTATCTGAAATCAGGACTGAGCGGTATCAGCAGCAATGGCATGAATACCAATCTCTCTGATGGTAACGCTCAACGGCATGCCCGGTTTGACGCCATATTCGCTGGCGTTGTGGAAGGGTATGCGGAATCGCAAGGCTTTGGCAATCGTATCCAGGTGCAAGCGGATCGATAACTCATCTCCCAGTCCCACCGCATCGCTGACCTGGCCATGCAGGTGATTGGGGCTGTTCTCAGTGCTACCGGGATGCCTGATGGAAACCGAGCTTGGTGCAATAAGCAGTGTTACCTGAGTGCCAACAGGAAAACCATTGGCTTGACCGATCAGCTGTTGTTTCGATTGCAGGTCGTAGACAGTGTGTGTGGCGGTCTGCTTGATGACTCGGGCACTGAGCAGATTCTGATGGCCCAGCAACTTGGCGATTTCCTTGCTTCGTGGGGCGCTGATAACCTCCTGAACTTTCCCCTGTTGCAACGTGCGTCCGCGATGGATGAGGCACAGGCTATCAGCCAGCTGCTGCACTTCACTGATGTCGTGAGTTACCAGCAGAATGGGCACATGCAGGTCTGTGCGTAGTTGTGCCAGTTCCCGATAGAGCTTGCGACGCGTTTGCTGGTCGACGGCTGAAAAGGGTTCATCCAGTAGCAGGGCTGCCGGCTCACGGGCCAGTGCTCTGGCCAGGGCCACACGTTGGCGCTGACCACCCGAGAGCTCGTGCGGTTTGCGATCCTCAAGCCCTGACATATTGGTGCGGGCAAGCCATTCCATCGCCTGTTGTCGACGTTGGGCGGCAGGCCGATTCTGTACAGCGAGCATGACGTTGTCGAGCGTACTCTTGTGCGGGAACAGCGCGTAGTGCTGAAATACCATACCCACCTTGCGTTTCTGCGGTGACAGATGGATATTGCTTGAGGTATCCAGCCAGGTCTGTTGGTTGCAACTGACGCGTGCAGTGTCAACTGACTGAAGGCCGGCGATCGTCCTCAGTACGGTGCTTTTACCGCTGCCCGACGGGCCGACCAGCGCCAGCATCTCGCCCGGTTGGCATACCAGATTGACATCCAGAGCGATGGGCGAGGTTTGTGACAGGCGGACTTCAAGTGCATGATTCATGGAGTCGGACTGCTTTTACGGACCACCAGCAAGGCGAGTAGGGAAAACGCCACCAATATCAGACTGTACCAGCCAGCGGTCTGCATATCGAAGGCCTGCACGCTGTCATAGATGGCAATGGATACGGTGCGTGTTACGCCGTCGATATTGCCGCCAACCAGCAAAACGACCCCGAATTCTCCCAGTGTGTGGGCAAAGACGAGTGTGCCACTGGCCAGCATGCCTTGCCAGGTGAGTGGCAATTCTATATGCCACCAGGTTCTGGACGGAGACAGGCCACTGACCCAGGCGGCTTCGCGTACCTCCAGCGGCAATGTACTGTAAGCCAATTGTATGGGTTGTACGGCAAAGGGCAGGTTGACCACAATGGAGGCCACTACCAGGCCCGGGAAGGTAAAGACCAGGGGCGCTCCGAACAATTTGACGGCTGCCGCACCGCTTATCGTCTCCGGACTGAACAGGACCAGCAGGTAGTAGCCAATGACGGTTGGTGGCAGTACCAGTGGCAAAAACAGAATGGCTTCTATCCAGGGTTTCGAACGCACTCGGGTAAATGCCAGCCAGCGGCCCAGCAGAAGCCCGATGGGCAGCAGCAGCAGCATGGTCCACAGAGCCAGTTTGAAGGAAACAAGGAACGGTGACATGGGGAAGTGTGAGTGCCCTGTTTAACTTATCGGAGTCAGGCCGTAACGGCTGAGTATGCTTGCCGCTGATTCACCCTGCAGCCATTCGTACAAGGTCTGTGCGCCAGTTCTTGCCGGATTCAACAGAACCATCTGGTGGATAACCGGTTCATAGCTGCCAGGCTCAAGCGGCATTTTCTGCAACTCAGGTGGCAACTGCATGACGAGCGTATCGGGAACCAGGGCGTAATCGACGGCACCTGTCAGTGCGAATTGCAGGGTCTGTGCTGCATTTTCTGCACTTAGCAGATAACCTGCTGGCAAGGGCCAGAGGCCTGCGCTGTCGAGCGCCTGTTTAGCTGCGATACCGTAGGGAGCATGGCGTGGATTGGGAATGGTGAGTTTGAAGGGCTCGGATTTCTCCAGTTTGCCGATCATCACTTGCAGACCGGACTGGGGGAGCGCTTTGCCAACGTTGGCTTGTGCCGGTGTTTGCGTGGCGGTGCGCCAGACTAACGAGATTGCGCCTGTGGCCAGCGTTACTCCGGCATCATGCGTCTTGCCCAGGGTTGCAAGCTGCTGGACCGTTGATTGATCGGCCGACAGGTAGAGCTCGAACGGCGCTCCGTGACGAATCTGTGTGGTGAGCAGGCCGGATGAGGCAAAGCTGGTGCGTGGCTCAATTTCACCTGTTTCTGACCGATAAGCCTGCATGAGCTCTGGCCAGAGCGTACGAAAACTTGAGGCCAGCGCTACCAGGGGCGGCTCGGAATGGCTCTCTGCCGTGGCCGGTACGCTAATTGTGCACAACAGCAATGCGAAACAGAGGCAGCCTAGCATGCCCTGTAACCGTCTTTGCGCGTTATGCTTTGCAGGTGGAGTTGCCTGAGCGTGGAGCAGGATAGTCATTGCATGCAAAAGAACACTGGTCTGAAGAGAATACGGCTTGCTGGAGTTTACGCCTTTAACGGTATTACGGCTGCCTTGCGTCATGAAGCGGCGTTCAGGCAGGAAGCCTTGCTGGCACTGTTTGTACTGCCCGTTGTGTTCTGGCTTGATATCAGTTCGGTTGAACGCGTCCTGTTAGTCGCTGTAACCATCCTGGTGCTGATCGTGGAGCTTCTCAACAGCGCTCTGGAGGCCGTTGTCGATCGAGTCGGCTCCGAACATCATGTGTTGTCCGGAAGAGCCAAGGATATGGGCTCGGGTGCCGTAATGGTTGCCTTGATTCTGTGGATATATGTCTGGGTGGAGATTGTAGTTCTGGGCGTCTGGCTGGCCTGAGAAAACGCAGACACTCCGATGCAAAGTTTCATGGATGCGCTGATGGAAGCGTTGGCGCTTGTTATCGCCTTTGATGGTGATCTGCAGGAAATCATCCTGCTGTCCATACAGGTCAGTTTCACAGCCGTCGTGCTCAGCGCCCTGGTCGGTTTGCCCGTCGGTGCCTGGCTGGCCATAACCGACTCGCGTCTGCGTCCGGTGTTGGTGATGCTGACCACAGCCATGATGGGCTTGCCGCCGGTTGTCGTCGGACTGGTGGTCTATCTGTTGTTGTCCAATGCCGGCGTACTGGGTCCCTTGCAGCTGTTGTATACACCGACCGCAATGATCATCGCTCAGTCCATTCTGGTAACGCCCATTGTTACCGCCTTGACGCGGGAGACCATCGCGAATCTGCATGATCAGTATGCAGACCAGCTCAATTTACTGGGAGTAAGCGGCATGCGACGCATGCGCACCCTGTTATGGGAGGGCCGTCATGGTTTACTGACGGCATTGCTCGCAGGGTTCGGACGGGCGATTGCCGAAGTAGGGGCTGTGATCATGGTGGGCGGCAACATCAATCATGTCACCCGAGTCATGACCACCACCATTGCGCTGGAGACCTCCAAGGGCAATCTGTCCCTGGCACTGGGTCTGGGTATCGTGCTGGTGGTGCTGGCCATGGTCGTCAATGCAGCCGTACTGGGTCTGGGCTCTTATATGCGCCGACAGGAAGGAGGCTTTCATGGATAAGGAGGCATTTTTCATGGATGAAGGCAGTCATAGCCAGGCGTTGCTGGGCGTGCACTCAGTCAGCGCGGAGGCATTGCGCATAGAGCGAGCCGGGCGTGTGCTGTTGTCGATTGATTCGATCGAATTTGGCGCAACTGGCTGCTGTGGCATCGTAGGCCCCAACGGTGCTGGCAAGTCATTACTGGTGCGCACTTTGTGCGGCCTGATGAGGCCGGATGAGGGGCGCGTCTATTGGGCAGGTTCAGCGCCGGATGCTGCCAGGCGTCATCAGGTTGGACTGTTGTTGCAACGTCCGGTATTGTTGCGGCGCAATGCGGTGCAGAATATTGTATATGCGTTGCGGGCGGCGGGTCTGTCCCGCAAAGCGTCTGTGGAGCAGGCTCAGCGAGCTTTGGAAGAATCAGGTCTGGCTGCCGTGCGCGAAGTTCCTTCGCATCGCTTGTCAGGCGGTGAGCAGCAACGCGTTGCACTGGCGCGTGCTCTGGCTCTCAAGCCTGATATGCTCTTTCTGGACGAGGCGACGGCGAATGTTGACCCTGCCTCGACGCTGGTCATCGAGCAGCAGCTACTGGGTGCCATGCGCGCTGGATTGAAAGTTGTCATGGTCAGTCACGACGTCGGGCAAGTCAGGCGCCTTGCCAATGAGGTTGTGTTGATGCACAAAGGCCAGATCGTTGAGCAGAGTTCCCGAACAACATTTTTTGAACAAACCAATAATCCGGTATCGCGTCGCTGGTTGGCCGGCGAGCTGCTGGTGTGATAAGGAGTAGTTATGGCAGGTGAATTTGGCACTCGTTTCATGGATCAGATGGCCGTTAGCCATTTTTCGGACGGGTGGAGCCAGGAAGAGATGGTCCCCGGGGACTCGATTACATTGCACCCCGGAGCACACGTTTTGCATTACGCCAGTACCTGTTTTGAAGGGTTGAAGGCGTTTCGTCAGGCTGATGGTGGTGTCGCCATTTTCCGCATGGACAAGAATGTTGCACGTTTTGCCCAAAGTAGCAGCCTGTTATACCTGCCCGAGATTGATACCGAGCAGACAAGCCGGATGATCAGCGACATCGTCGCGCACTACCGTGACGCCATTCCAGCGCCACCGGCATCGATGTATATCCGCCCGACCCATATAGGCACCGAGGCGGCTATCGGCAAAGCGGCTGCGCCGTCTGCCACATCCACGCAAATGATTTTGCTGTCGCCGGTTGGAGACTATTTTGCTGGCGGCGAGGCTTGTCTGAGACTATTGCTTGATGACAAGGGCGTTCGCTGCGGGCCGGACCATGGCATGGTCAAGGGTGGAGGCAACTATGCCAGTGCGCTCAAGCACATCATGCGTGCACGAGCCAGTGTCAAAGCCGATCAGGTGCTTTTTTGTCCCGGTGGTGATGTGCAGGAAACAGGGGCTGCCAATTTCATCCTGGTTGACGGTGACAGGATCATTACCAAATCCCTGGACGAGTCATTTTTGCACGGCGTTACCCGCGACTCCTTACTGACTCTGGCGCGCGACAAGGGGCTGGATGTGCAGGAGCGTGAGCTCACCATTGAGGAGCTGATCGAATGTGCCGCTCATCCAGAGTGTGAAGCGGGTCTGACCGGTACTGCCGCTGTTGTGGCCGCTGTGGGCACACTCATTCATGATGGTCAGGAATACAAGGTGGGCAGTGGTACGCCCGGACCTCGCATTCGTGCCATGCGCGATGAGCTGAACGCCATTCAATGGGGGCAGAGTGAAGACCGTCATAATTGGCTGACGCGGGTCTAGGTGGATTTCAGGGCTCTGATTTGAACAGGGGCGTCGTGATTATGTTCACGGCGACCCAGAATCGGGTTCCGATCCGGGCCCGGAACCGCTGAGATGCTTGCCTGGCACGATCTGGGCATCTCTATTGTGTTGTAAACTTTCGGTTTTGGGAGTATTCAATTGGCTTCACGTTTTCCCTGGTGGGCAGTAGTTGCCATGGCGATGGTAGTGGGAGCATCCAACTATCTGGTTGCCATACCCATCAACGACTGGCTGGTCTGGGGGGCTCTGACGTATCCATTGGCGTTTCTGGTCAATGATCTGGTCAACCGTTTCTACGGTGCAGCCCAGGCTCGCAAGGTTGTGTATGTCGGCTTTGCGGTCGGTGTTGCACTCTCTCTGTCGGTCGAATCCATCGATCAACGCATCGCCATTGCATCCGGCACGGCCTTTCTGGTTGCTCAATTATTGGATGTTGCGATTTTTAACAGATTCCGTGTAGCTCGCTGGTGGATTGCGCCCAGCGTCTCCTCTGGCATCAGCGCTATTGTGGACACGAGTCTGTTTTTCGGCATTGCGTTCGCAGGTACCGGTCTGCCATGGCAGCAGTGGGCCATTGGCGACCTGGGTGTCAAGTGGTCCATGGCCGCACTCTCGGTCCTGATCTATGGCTGGCTGGCCTCAAGGCTTGCTGCACCATCGGGTGAAGCTGCAGCGAGTGCTGCAAAACCCTGAGCTTGTTTTGAAGAAGGTGTCAGAGCCTTGATACTTCGATGTGTCAGAGCTTTGATTCTTCTTCGTTTGTCGCGTCCTCAAAACTGTTGATCAGACCACGTTGCTGGGCTTCACGTACACAGCTCGTACGATTCTTGACGCCCAGTAGCTTGAAAAGCTGGGAGGTGTGGTATTTGACCGTGGCTTCGGATATACCGACGATCTGAGAAATCTGTTTGTTGGAATTTCCATCGGCCATCAGCTGCAGCACTTGTAGTTGCTTGAGACCGGGCCGTAATGCACTGGCATTCTGGTTGCCCGAGCTGGGCATATCCCCGCGCCGCAGCTGATTGTCCAATGCCTCAAAACGTTCGGGAAAAAAGCTGCCACCATCAAGCACTTTGCGGATGCCACCGATCATCTCAGCCGCTGGCAGTGTCTTGGGAATGAATCCGGACGCGCCGTTTTCCATGGCTGTACGAATATACTTGTCATCATCCGATCCGCTGATAACGACAACTGGCACTCGCTTGTCACGGTTGCGTAAACCGACCAGAAGACCAATGCCGTCGATGCCTGGCATGAACAAGTCGGTCAGCACCAGTTCGAAGCGCTTGCCTGAATCAATAACGGACAAGGCATGTTGCGTCGAGTAGCAGGCCGTTATTCGAATGGTTGAATCAATCTCTGTCAGCATGACCTGCATGGCATCCGCCACCAGGCGATGATCCTCTACCATCAGTATGTTCATTTACATTCTCCAACCAGTGTGGTGATTGCGGCAATCAGCTCTTCCGCAATCACTGGTTTGTGTAACAGCGGAAATCCGCTCGCCGTTGCTTCGCGCAACCGCACCGGTGATGTATCCCCGGTAATGATCATTGCTGGCACGTCCATATTGACTTCTTCCCTGACTTGCTCGATTGCCTTGTCACCAGTCTTGTCATCGCGTAGTCGATAGTCGGCGATGATCAATTGTGGTACCCAATCATTACAAATGATGTACTCGCAGGCTTGCTCCGACGAGTCTGCCACGGTGACAATGCAGCCGTGTTGTACCAGTAATGTCCGCATACCATCCCGTACATCGTGCTCGTCGTCAATAACCAGAATGGATAGTCCCTGTAAAATAGTGCAATCTGTGATTGCTGTCATTTTCAAGGGATTTGGGGATTCGCTGACAAGCTCGGTGTTGGCCCGGGGCAGCCGGATTTCAAAGGTAGTGCCTTGCCCGACGGCTGAAATCAGACGCAGGTCAATGTCCAGTAACCGGGTTAGTCGTTTGACAATGGATAGGCCCAGGCCAAGACCTTTGCTACGGTCTCGCTCCGGATTCTTCAATTGATAGTATTCGTTGAATATGGCTTCCTGCTCATTCTGGGGAATGCCGGGCCCGGTGTCGCTGACACTGATGCAGATCTGATCACCTTCCTGGATTGCTCGTATGGAGACCATGCCTTCGTGGGTGTAGTTCAGGGCGTTTCCCACCAGGTTTGCCAGAATGCGCTCCAGCAATACCCGGTCGGAATGGACGTGCAAACTGCTGTATTGAATATCCAGTCCCAGTTCTCGCTGGTTGGCTTCGGGTAGAAAGCCCTGATGCAGGTAGTCGAAGACTGCATTCAGATTCAGATCGGACCAGCTGACATCAACAACCCCGGCATCCAGTTTTGACAGGTCCAGCATGCTATTCAACAGCTGATTAAGTGCTTCGGTAGAGCGATTGATATTGGCAAGAATGATCTGGCCCTGATCGGTGGGTACGTGTTTTTTCAGGGCATTCAAATACAGGCCGAGTGCATGTAGAGGTTGTCGAAGATCATGGCTTGCAGCGGCCATGAAGCGGTTCTGGGCACGTCGTTCGATATCACCGGTAGTCAGTTCATCCAGGGCGGTACTGAGTTGCGTCTGTGTCTGAAGGGCGCTGGCACGCAGGGAATCGGTGCGGCGCATGGTCGACAGAAAAAGCATGATAGCCATGGCAAGAGCAAGGATAAAGGAGATGCCGAATATCCAGAGCGCATCGTAGAGATCATCCATGCGCTGGGCGATGCTCTCCCGAACCAGAGACTTGCGCTCGAACATCTTGAGTCCGATGTCATAAACCTGATTCGACAGGGCGATAGCCTCCTGCTGGACATTCATGATCTGTGCTTTCTGTAGCTGATAGCTCGCCGACATGGTGCTTTCATGCGCTGTCAGGAAATCATTGGCATTACTCAGCAGCTCTATGGTTTTCTGACGACTAACCAGATTACCCATCCAGCTGGTACCGACATGACGGATGGAGCCGTACAGCACATCGAAGCGCTGGATATAAAGCTTGTGAAGTTCTGCTTGTTGTTCGGGGCTGGCCAGTTGGTAGTCGGTCAGGGAGTGTGCGAATGCAGAAAAATTGTGATCAAGCTGCTGGATGAAATTGAATTCCAGCACACCATCGTTCTGTAGTTGCTTGCGAGTCTGGTCAATCTGGATAATCAGGAAAAACATGATGGCTGCACAGGCCAGGGCGGCAATTCCCGGGATCCATGTGAGCCAGCGTCTGTTCACAGCAATTCCATTTTCACCAGTTGCCATACCGAGCGAGATTCGTTGATTTGCGTTCGCAACTCGGGAAATTCGCTGTAGGGCATGATGATGCGCAAAGGCCCGAGGTTTCTGACTGAAATGGGCTCGCCGTTATGGCGATAAGCAATAATGACCGGGTATTCATTGAAATCCAGATCCGCAACCGTGAATTTGTAATCGTCCAGTCCGACGGCCACAAATTGGTTCGAGGTGGAATCGATGCTTTTCAGCAGTGTGCTCAGACGTACACCGGTAAATTGCTGGGGCTCATCGTGCCAGGGGGTGAGGGTGGTGAACCGGGTTGCGGGCAGGCTCTCCAGTGTGTCCATATCCAATTGCAGTTCGTCGCCCACATTGGGGTGTTCGAGTGGGCCGGTAATGGTCAGTACAACGGCGCTGCTTGGGGCGGGTAGCTCTCCGGCCTGGGCCATCGGTAAAAATGCAATCATCTGAATGCATAGTATTCCAATGCCTGTTTTCGACATATAGCCCATATAATCCCCTTGACTGTACCCTTGCAGTTACACGGTAACGGATCAACAGCCAATTGGGCAGTGGCATAACGGCATTGGATGCCTGCCTAAATGGGTTATTGACAACTGAAAATCAGAGGAAGAGTCATGACTATGCTTGCAATATCACCGTTGACAGCGGCGGCATTCGCACCCTTTGGGGATGTCCTGCAGGTGCAGGCCGCGCCCTCAGTGATGATCAATCGAGGTAATTGCGCCCGTTACAGTGATCTGGCGGGTCTGGATTTCAGCGATGGCAGGGCGGGAATCAGCGTTTTTCATGCCAAGCCCTACCGCTCACCCCTGTTGCTCGACATGATGGAACGGCATCCGCAAGGCAGCCAGGCCTTCATACCCATGAGCGATGATCCTTTCCTGGTCATTGTGGCGCCGGACAACGATGGCAAGCCAGGCTTGCCTCAGGTTTTTGAGACTGACGGGCTACAGGGCGTCAACTATCATCGTAATGTCTGGCATGGCGTTCTGACACCGATTCGGGGTAATGGGCTGTTTACGGTGGTCGATCGCATCGGCTCCGGCAGCAATCTGGAAGAGCATTGGCTGGACTCGGCTTACCAGATCCTGTTTTGATTCTGGCTGCCGTTCAGCGGCTGGCCAGATAGTTCTCACAGTTTTGCGAGGCTCTCTCCAGAGCATCATCAAGGCGCACACAGGCCTTGCCGAATTCGTCGGCTGAGTCCTCACGTGTCACGTGCACTGGTGCCTCCAGGGCAAGGACAATGCGTGAAAAAGGTACCGGTAGCATGAAACGGTCCCAGGAGCGTAACTGCCAGACGCGGGAGGCGCGATAAGCCATTGGCAGCATGGGGGCCTTGCTGAGCTGAGAGAGCATGGGGACGCCGGGTTTGGTCTTGTAGATAGGGCCGGTGGGGCCGTCGGGCGTCACGATGGGTGAAATGCCATCCTTGCGAATGCGCTGGTAGATTTCTCGCAAAGCCTGAGCTCCGCCACGGGTGGCTGAACCGCGAATGATGTGCACACCCTGGTCACCGAACATCTGTGTGGCCATGTCGCCATCGGCAGAGGGGCTGATCAGGTAGCCCAGTTTCAGGTCCGGGTTGGCAGCGGCCTGATCCAGCAGGTAGCGCACGCAGAAGATCTGTTGCTGATGCCAGTAACAGGGAATGAAGGTTACTTTGTCTGCCTGCAGCGCTTGTATGTGCTCGCCGCCAATCACTTTTTCGACCCGGCAGGTTTTCCAGATCAACTGAATAAGCCCCCAGATCAGGGGTGGCAGTACTTTTGCGGCCAGTTGGCGTCGTCTTTTCTTGAAGCTCATGGTGATGGCTCGGGTCTCTGGCACGGATCAAAGATGCCAATGATATACTGTGAAGTCAGGTAATCCGTTCCTTTCCCACCCCACGCGCAGGGTCGTCACTTCTTGTCCCACACAAACAGACCACCCAGACTCGCACCGGGACCGGATGAGCCCTTCGATGTCAATGTCGATGATGCCTCGTTCGAAAAACTGGCGCAATGGCGAGAACTATA
Source organism: Granulosicoccus antarcticus IMCC3135 (assembly GCF_002215215.1). Taxonomy (NCBI): domain Bacteria; kingdom Pseudomonadati; phylum Pseudomonadota; class Gammaproteobacteria; order Chromatiales; family Granulosicoccaceae; genus Granulosicoccus; species Granulosicoccus antarcticus. Next base: position 2,819,634 of record NZ_CP018632.1, read on the forward strand.
CGGAGACATCGTCAACGTTACGCCTCGAGTGCGAAAGTCGCAGGCTCTGGTGTTGAATAACCCGGAGCATGTCAAGCATGTGCTCATCGGTAATCATCGCAACTACGCAAAAGGCGTCGGCTTCGAACGGGTCAAGATGCTGCTGGGCAATGGCATCATTGTCAGTGATGGCGATTTCTGGCGCTCTCAGCGACGCATGATCCAGCCGGTCTTTCACCGCAAGATCATCGCCTCACAGGCCGCCATGATGCAGGCCTGTAATGAGGTCAAGCTGCACGACTGGCAGGCCAAGGCGGCCAGTGGCACCGTTATCGATATCACGACAGAAATGAGTTCTCTGGCCCTGGAAGTGATTCTGCGATCGCTGTTCAGTGACGATCTGGACGAGCTGATCGAGCGTGAAGGAGCCAACCCGTTCTCCATGCTGGTGGAAGATGTCACCCGCGATCTGAAAATGGCCATGCGCTTTCGGGCTCTGACCCGACATGTCGCCGATGTGATGGCCAGACGCCGTGCCGAGAAGCGTATCGAGCATGATTTTCTGTCGCTACTGATGGAAACGCGGGACAAGGACACTTTGCAGCCCATGTCAGACAAGGCCCTGATTGACGAGGTCATGACCATTATCGTGGCGGGTCATGAGACCACGGCGGGGACCTTGAATTGGGCCTGGTACTTGTTGTCGCAGGATGAACGGGTCGAGCAGCTGGTGCACGCCGAGGTGGATAGTCTGGGCAGATCGTCGCAGTTTGACGATCTTGGGGCGCTGAGCTACACGCGCCAGGTCATCGACGAGACACTGCGCCTTTATCCGCCTGTCTGGTTGTTTTCACGCAAAGCCATCGCTGAGGACGAACTGCCACACGAATCGGGTGCGATACGGGTGCCGGCAGGGGCAGACATCTTTCTCTGTCCCTATCTGCTGCACCGGGATGCCCGGTATTGGCAAGATCCCGAGGCGTTTCTGCCCGAGCGCTTTGATGAACAAAACAGCAAGCAGAGAAACCGCCACGCCTATTACCCCTTCTCGCTGGGTTCCAGACGCTGCATTGGCGAATTCTTCTCCATGGTGGACATGCAGTTGCACCTGGGCTTGCTGGCGCAACACATTCGGTTGAAGCATGTTCCTGGCGAACCTGTGATGATCGAACCCCATATCAATCTGCGTTCACGGCACAGCATCATGATGCTGCCAGTTGCACGTTAATCCTGGTTTGCGGACGTGACCGCCGTCGGAAGGATCTTCTTTACATGACATACAGCACACTCACAGAAGTTCTACTGGATCGAGCCAAGAGCGACAGTTACGTCAATCTTGTCAACGGCCAGGAGCAACGCCAGCGCTTGCCCTATAGCGAGTTGCTGCAGCGGGCGAAAGCCCGTCTGGGACAGTTTCAGGCAGCCGGTTTGCAAGTTGGTAGTCAGTTGATTATTCAGACCGGCGACAATGCAGCTTTTCTGGAAGGATTCTGGGCCTGTCTTCTGGGTGGCATCACAGCGGTCCCGGTTTCAGGTGGCAACAGTGCCGAGCATCGATCAAAGTTATTCCGTATCGCGCAGAAGTTGAATGAACCGGGTCTGTTCACCGACAAGCAGACATTGGTACGTCTGGCTGATTTTGCGGCAGCCAATGACTTTCAGGATACCTTCGATAAGCTGAGCAAGCTCGGTTTCGCATCCGATCAATCGGCACCGGTCGAACTGGCAGTGACGGTACATCAGCCTCAGGAAAGCGATACGGCTTTTATCCAGTTTTCATCCGGATCCACCAGTACGCCCAAAGGGGTGGTGCTGAGTCATAAAAACTTGCTGACCAATCTTCGCTCCATTGTCCATAATGCTCAGTTGAGTGCATCGGAACATCAATTCAGCTGGATGCCTTTGACACATGACATGGGCCTGATCGGATTCCACCTGACTCCGGTGTTCATGGATAACAACCACTCATTGATGCCGACCGATGTGTTTGTCCGTCGCCCCGGGGCCTGGTTGAGCGAGGTGCAGGAAGCCGGAGCAACGATTCTGTGTTCGCCCAATTTCGGCTTTCAACATCTACTCAAATCCTTCAAGGCCGATAAGCATGAGACGCTCGACCTGTCTTGCGTGCGACTCATTTTCAACGGTGCCGAGCCGATTTCAGTGTCATTGTGTCATCGATTCATGCAGACACTGGCACCCTTTGGTCTGGACCCGGATGCCATGTTTCCCGTGTACGGGTTGGCTGAGGCGAGCCTGGCGGTCACGTTTCCGTCACTGGATGCGACTTTTTCGACCCTGGTTATCGATCGTACGAAACTGGGCATCGGACAGAGCGTCACGATCCTTGAATCCCGCAGGGCGCAACCGGCGGATGCCGTGTTTGCCCAGACGGTTCGGGATGATCGAGGCGTCGAATTCGTATCAGAGGGCAAGCCCGTTGCGAACACCCATATACTCATAACGGGTGCGGATGGTGCACCGTTGGCCGATGATGTAACGGGTCATATCTGCATTCGTGGCGACAATGTGACTAAAGGCTATTACGCAGAACCTGAGTTGAATCAGGCTGTAATAACCGCGGATGGCTGGCTGGATACCGGCGATCTGGGCTTCATTCATGATGCTCAGTTGTATATCACCGGGCGCTCCAAAGACATCATTTTTGTCAATGGTCAGAATGTTTACCCTCATGATCTGGAAGAGATCATCCTGCAGGCAGGCCTTGTCGAACGAGGCAAACTGGCCATATCCAGCCAACAGGTCGCAGAGACGGGTCAGGAAAAGTTGCTGGTATTCGTGCTGCATCGAACGGATCCTGCCGATCTGGCCGAGCAGGCGCGTGCCATGACACGACTGCTCAGTGAGGCTGCGGGGGTATCGGTGCATGCGGTAGTGCCAGTGTCGCGCATTCCCAAAACCACCAGTGGCAAGGTGCAGCGTTACTTGCTGGTGCAATCACTGGAGCAGGGCGAATTCGATATTCTGGAACAACAGGCGAGTCCTGACCCTGATGAGGGCTCAGAGGCAATATCTGCCGATGACACCGCTGGCGAGTCGCAGGATACCGCTTCGCGTCTGCTGACCATCTGCAATGAGCAGGTAGAGGACATGACGGTCAAGCTGGATGACAACCTGTTTGACCTGGGCATCAGCTCTCTGACCCTGGCTCAGATTCATGCCGCCATCGAGGATACCTGGCCGGAGCAGGTGGATATCACGGATCTGTTTGATTATCCGACAGTAGCTGAACTGGCGATATTTCTGGACGAGCGTAACGCCGCATAAAGGCCAGCATGGCAGATCGCACTGCCGGGTCTGCAGCAGCATTGATATGCGGGCCGGTGGTTGTGAGCATTTGCCTGGGCTCACTGGCAGCTTTGAATAAGGCTTGCCCGAAGCGATAGGGGATGATTGTATCCTCGCTGCTATGGATCAGAAGTTTGGGCGTGCCTGGCAGCTGTGCAATGGCATCCAGTGGATCGTAGTGTCGACCAATCAGCCATCGGACCGGGTATTGCGCGCCCCAGGTAAACCAGTTGCGGGCGGCTATATCCTGCGCAATGGTGTCGTAGCGGGCAAAGGCCGCCTCGGTAATCAAGCCATTGAATTGTTCATTGAAGGTGGCTTCTCGCTGGGCGAACGTAATGGCAAGACTGGCACCCAGACTCTGACCGTAGAGAAACAGTGGCCTGTGAGCCTGCCCTGCAGCGGATACATGCTGAGTGATCCAGCGGGCACCGGCAGCGATATCATCAAAGACTTCCGGTACGTCGGGTGTGCCTTGTGATAGTCCATAGCCGCGATAGTCCAGTGCAAATACCTCGTAGCCCTTGTCCACCAGCCATAGGGTTGCACGAAAATGAGTGCTGATATTTTCCGCATTTCCATGTAGAAAATAGATGGTGCCTCGTGGTGGACCTATCGGTTCGATCAACCAGGCGTGCAGGCGGGTTTCATCGCTTGCTCTGAGAAAGATATCCTGATAGTTGTATCCCAGGGTGGCTGGTACCATGATGTGTTGCTGCATGGGGTAGAAAAACAGCCGAGTACAGCCCGATAGCAGAAGTAGTAAAAGCACAGGCAGCAGTTTTGTAAACAGGCGTTGCGGCAATCGCCCTACCAACTTGCTGGTGGCTCTGTTCCATTGAACGTTCATCTTTAAGCCTGCATGAATTCAAGTGCCCAGTGGTTCACTGTGAAACCCTTCCGATGTGATGATAGCAAGATGAGCAGTTCAGCAAAGCGGTCGTTCGATGTCTGAACGAAGCGGTGAAAGCAATAGTGGCCTTGATTGCACACGCTTTGGTGTGGTTGCCGGGCAGGCCGAGCAGTGCATTGCCTTTTTTCTGCCCGATACGTTTGGCATGCTGCCGTTCATATCAGCCGTGGAGCCATTACGTGCTGCAAACCGTTTCAGTGGCCGTGCCTTGTATCAATGGCGCCTGCTGGGTTCAGGGCAGGCGAATGCCGTGGCCAATAATGGTATGGCCTTGTCTGTTGACCAGGGGATCGATGATGGCGGACGCTTTGATCGTCTGATTGTTTGTGGACCACACGAGCCACTGCACTACAGTGATAAACGGGCCTTGCGCGCGCTGCGTCAGTTCGCAGCCCGTGGGACTCTGATCGGGGCGCTCGATACCGGTAGTTATCTGTTGGCACAGGCGGAACTGATCAAGCATCGACGTTGCACCATTCACTGGGAAAATCTACCCGGTTTTCGAGAAGCCTTTCCACACATCGTCGTGTCGTCCGAGTTGTTTGAAGACGATGAGGGTTTATTCACTTGCGCGGGAGGGACTGCCTCGCTGGACATGATGCTGGCCATCATCGGTCAGGATCACGGGCCGGCACTGGCACTGCAGGTGGCGGAGCTCTTCATCGCGACCGGTTCCCGGACGGCAGCCGATCCACAGAGGCGCAGTATTGTCGAGCGCGCGGGTATTCATCATGCGGGCTTGGCCAGCTGTATCGAATTGATGGAGGCTAATCTGGATCAACCTATTGGCACCGCTGAGCTGGCGGCGATGATCAATCTTTCAGTGCGGCAGCTGGAACGTCTTTTTCGTACACATTTGCAAACGACTCCTACACTCTATTATCAGAAGACGCGTTTGCGTGCCGGTCATGAGCTGTTACGGCAGACCACAATGAGTGTGCTGGATGTAGCAACGGCTGTCGGATTTACGTCAACCGATTATTTTTCCAGACGTTTCCGGATTCTGTACGGTTACTCTCCAACGGAGGCTCGCAAACGGCAAAGTGCGTTCCAAGTATCTTCCTGATGGCGCTCGAATCCGGCTATCTGTCGCTGGGGTCTGTTTGATGCCTTGATGACAGGGAGATACTTGAGATGTCGCGGTACATCGAATGGCCGCACCGGGGCGTCGAGCCTTGAACCTGAAGCCAGAGGAAGCATTGTGAAGTCTCAAGCCCGTGTTGTCATTATTGGTGGCGGTGTTGCCGGTACCAGTGCCCTCTATCATCTGGCCGAGCGCGGCTGGACAGATTGCATGCTGCTGGAAATGGATGAGCTGACCTCCGGCTCTACCTGGCATGCGGCCGGAAATATTCCGACGTTCTCCAGCTCACGTAACATGATCAAGCTGCAGCATTATGGTACGCAGCTGTATTCGAAGCTTTGCGATAATCCGGATTACCCGATCAATTACCACAAGACAGGCTCCATACGGTTGGCGCAGACGCGCCAGCGTATGGAAGAATTTCAGCATGTCTCAGCCATGGCCAATGCGATGGGTCTGGACTACGAAATTCTTGATGATCAGGCCATGAAACAACGCCACCCCTTCCTTGAAGGTCATGATCTGCTGGGGGCTTTGTGGGATCCGCACGATGGCGATATCGATCCGAGCCAGCTGACTCAGGCCTATGCCAGTCATGCGCGTAAAGCGGGTGCCACTATCCATCGATTTACCAAAGTAACCGGCATCTCCCGCACCAGTAGTGGTGAATGGTCCGTGCAGACGGATAAAGGCGATGTGCTGGCCGAGTACGTGATCAACGCCGGTGGTTATCGCGGCGCAGAGGTCTCTCAGCTAAGCGAAAAATTCCTGCCCATGGTCACCATGGAACATCAGTACCTCATTACAGAATCCATTCCGGAACTTGCGGCGATCGACCAGCGCTTGCCATTGGTACGGGATCCGGACGACTCCTACTATTTGCGGCAGGAGAAGTCGGGTCTGATTCTGGGGCCTTATGAAATGAAGGCAACGGCGCGTTGGAAGGATGGAAAAATCCCTGACAAGTTTGCCTATGAGCTCTTTGCGAATGATCTGGACAGGCTGGAGTGGTATATCGAAAAGGCCTGTGAACGCATGCCTATTCTTGGCAGTGTCGGTGTGCAGCGAGTCATCAATGGCCCCATTCCGTATTCACCCGACGGCGCACCGTATATCGGACCTACGTTCGGACTGCCCAATTTCTTCCAGATGAACGGTTTCAGTTTCGGCATCTGCCAAAGTGGCGGTGCTGGTAAATGCATCGCAGAATGGATTATCGACGGCAAACCCGAGTGGGATCTCTGGAGTCTGGATCCACGTCGCTATACCGATTATGCCGACCAGAAATATGTCGTGGATCGGGCCATCGAGCTTTATCAGCATGAGTATGCGATCAACTTTCCGGTGGAAGAGCGGCCCGCGGGTCGACCGCGCAAAGTCTCGCCCAGTTATGACAGGCTGGCGGCCAAGGGTGCGCGCTTTGGTGCACGTGGCGGCTGGGAACGTGCAGTCTGGTTTGCACGCAAGCCCAATGTGGGCGACGAGTCACCCTCCTATCAACGAGGCGTCTGGTTTGAAGCCGTCGCGGAAGAATGTCTTAATGTTCGCGATAATGTGGGTCTGCTGGATTTAGGTGGGTTCAGCAAGTTCGAGGTACAGGGTGAGGGGACCAGTGCCTGGCTTGATACGCTGATAGCCGGCAAACTGCCTACCGTTGGTCGCGTGTCACTGTCCTACTTTTGCGCGGACAATGGTGGAGTCTGGTCCGAGATGACGCTGACCCGCCTGGCGGACGAGCACTACATGCTGATCTGCGGTGCGGCTGCCAAATGGCATGACTATCAGTGGCTGGATGAGCACTTGCCGACAGATTCAGCTATCGAACTGGTGGATGTCAGTGATGACTACGGCACCCTGGTGGTTGCCGGACCGCGCGCACGCGAGGTATTGCAACCCATGACCCAGACGGATATGTCGCATGCATCGTTTCGCTGGTTAAGCTGCCAGACGATTCAGCTGGCAGGTATTGAGGTGCGTGCCCTGCGGGTCAACTACGTTGGCGAGCTGGGCTGGGAGCTGCACGTCAAGATGGAAAATCAACTGGCTTTGTATGATGCCCTGATGGAGGCTGGCAGCGCGTTTGATTTGCAGGATTTTGGCATGTATGCAATGGAATCCATGCGTCTTGAGAAGAGTTATCGGGCCTGGAAAGTCGATCTTGATCATGAGTACTCTCCGCTGCGATCCGGACTTGATCGTTTTGTCGATCTGAACAAGCCCGCCTTCAAAGGCCGTGATGCACTGTTGGCAGAGGTGAGTAGTGATTTGCCGGATATCTTCGTGACTCTGTTACTGGATGCGGGTGAGGAATCTTCAATTATTGAAAATACTGATGCTTTGTATGGTTGCCCGATACTCGTTGATGCAGATATTGTTGGATACACTACGTCGGGTGGTTACGGGCATCGCATTTCCAGCAGTATTGCGCTGGGTTATGTGAAGCCGGAATTCGCACTGGATGGCACACAGGTGGAGATCAATGTGTTGGGCCATCTGCGCAAAGGCCGTGTTGTTGCTGAATCACCTTATGATCCGGAAAACAAAGCACTGAGGAGTTAAACATCGATGTCCAGGAAGATTGGTTCACTGAGCGTTTCTGCAATCGGTCTGGGTTGCATGAATATATCTGCAGGCTACGGCCCGGCGGATGAATCAGAGTCAGAAGCGTTGTTGCATGAGGCGCTGGATATCGGGATCAACTTCCTGGACACCGCCTTTGTCTACGGAGCCGGTCATAGCGAAACGCTGATTGGCAAGAGTTTGTCCGCTAAGCGTGATCGCTACGTTCTGGCGAGCAAATGTGGTCTGTCGCCGCAGGGTATCGATGGCCGTCCGGAAACTATCCGGCAGCAGTGCGAGACCAGCCTGCAACGATTGCAGACGGATGTCATCGACTTGTACTATCTGCATCGTGTGGATCCGAATGTGCCGATCGAAGAGAGTGTCGGCGCCATGTCAGAACTGGTCCGTGCAGGCAAGGTTCGTGAGATAGGTCTGTCTGAAGTCAGTAGCGATACCTTGTTTCGTGCGCAGACTGTGCATCCTGTTGCAGCTGTACAGTCGGAATATTCTCTGTGGTCACGTACGCCGGAATACGGCATGCTGGAAGCATGTCAGAGTAGCGGGGTGGCCTTCGTCCCGTTTTCACCCTTGGGGCGAGGATTTCTGGCAGATACAGCCAGCGATGTCACGCAACTGGATAGCAAGGATCTTCGCGCAACTATTGCCAGGCCACGGTTTGAGCCTGAAGCCTTTGCAGCCAATGAAAAACTGCTAGTGCGCTTCAGGCAGATTGCCATGGACTACAGTTGCACTACTGCACAACTGGCGCTGGCCTGGTTGGTGAACATTCAGGATCGCAGGCTTGTTCCCATTCCAGGAACGCGGGACAGTCAGCATATGCGGGACAATGCTGAAGCTGCCTTTATCAAACTGGATGATTCAACAATCCAGACTCTGGATGCACTGATCAATGACTCAGTCGTAACCGGTTCACGCTACACGGCAGAGCGTATGGCTGAGGCGGATAGTGAAGAGGATGTGACCTCTAACCAGAAGTAGGGCATCAATCAGAAGTAGGCACGGATTCCCAGTGTTGCCCGGGTATCCGTGTTCAGTTCAGCGGTCTTGACCAGTTCGGTATCCAGGTTGAGTGATAGCTGGGGGGTGATTGCGAATCCCGCCCAGAGCTCAGCTATTGACTCGTAATACCCGCCTCCGACTTCCTGACGGTAGTTCCATTCAGCGCCGAATCGAAGGCCGTTGACAGGCTCCCAATGGGTGCCGATGCTGGCACCCAGGCGTAATTGCTGTCGGTTGTCCCGAGCCGGTGCATCGACCAGATCACCTTCGCCAAAGAAAAAGACGACGGGCCTGTTATTGCCACTCTGAAAGGCCGCGCCGCCACCGACATTGAAGGTGAACTCATGGTGTGCCTTGTATTCGGGGCGTAGCCATTCGACGTTGGTGTGCCAGGAGACGGGTTTGAAAAACTCACCACGTGGTTCTATGGACTGGATGCTGAGCAGCGTAAAGCGACGCAGAAAGAACTTGTCCTGTTCCAGATCCCGGGCTAGCCCGATGAGACCCATTTGAATGGCAGCCTTGCCGTCAAAGGCGGCGCTGGGGTCTCTGAAGTCATGGTAGGCCGGGCGCAACTGCAGTTCTGCGATATCGGAACCCTTCTTTGAGGTGCTGTATTGAAGACTGACACGCGAGGTGCCATGCCCCGTATCCGGGGCGAATTCAGGCGTTGTTATCGCAGCTGCTTCAGTTTGTATACCCAGCTTGCTGCGACGCGAGAGAATGGCGCGTTCGCGTGTATTGCTGCCTTGTGCGCTGGGATCAGATTTGAGCCGTTCGTACCGTTCGTAGTCTGATAACAGATCCAATACGCCAACCTGCCGCTCGTCGCTGAGCTGGCTCAGCGCTGCATCGATGCTGGGCAGGTCATTTTCCAGGGCCTGCAAAGCCAAGCCCCGGTCCTCATCATTCATGGCATCACGTTTTGCCCGCAGCAGGCGAATGGAGGAGGGGGTGAATCGTCCCTCGTCGGCCAAGCCTCTTTCGCGTAGTAAACGAATGGTGTCTACAGGGATTGTCCACAAGCCGAAGTCGTCTGTCAGTGGCTCTGATGGCGTGGCAACTTCCAATAGCGAAAGCAGATGGTAGGAACAGTTTTCACTGAAGAAATAGTAGTCAAAATGGCTGATCAGTAGTTCATAGGCATGACGCAGCACCAGGTCCACAGAGGGTTTGTCGAGAGTCAATGGGTACTCCCAGGTATCGCGGTTTTCTATCTGCCCATACTCGCGCAATTTCATATGGTAGGGCAGCATCTTGAATTTACCCGGAAATCCACCGTTCAAGCCGTTGATGGCATAGGCAGCACTGGAGACATCCTGGGGTATTTCAGCTGCAAAATTGATACTCATGTTCAGCAGTCGGGATTCCGGGCGCTGGTTCTCCTTGTCTATTCTGAGCAAGGTATGTCCGAACGCTGACGAAGGGCTGTTTGGGTGGGCGGTGGGAAAAATCAGTGTCAGTGATGCCGCATCAAGATAATTGGCATAGGTTTCAAATTCCGGGCACGAGCGCTGTGGTAGCAGCTCTGCAAGCTCACCCAGTTGTTCTTCAAGCCAGTAACGACGTGCAACAAAACGACAGTAGGGCGTAAGTCTGAGAGGCGGTTTGGCCGTATTTGAGAAAAAAGCTGCCAGGGTGGCATCCAGCTCGGCTTGCGGATCCTGCTTGCCTTTGTCGGACATGAAGAAATACTGCGCATCAATCTGACTGCTGATGCCGCCCAGCCGGCCGGTTTTGTAATGCAGCAAGCGCAACCACTGTGGGTCACTAGCCAGCTTGGCGGTACGCGCCGCTTGCAGCAGAGTGGACAGAGCCGTATTGCCTGCATCGTCACCGCTTAACTGAACGGCAAGGACATAATCACCCAGTTCGGTTGCCGCTGGCCAGTCAGTCGCCGAAGTAGGAGGTATCGCTGCAGATAATGCGCCAGCGGCGGATAGTGCCAGGCAGGTAGCAAGCAGCACCCTCGGCAAGGATTTGAGCATACGATTCAGGTAGGGGTGAAGCAGAGGTCTCAGTCAGTTCTGAGAGGCTGTCGCATGGCAGGTGGTTTGAAAACGTGCAGGGCACTGACAGGGAGCAGGGCGCTGCACAAAATCAGTCGAGCGGGTCGGTAAGCCCCGAACTCGCCCGCAGTTGTAGCGCGAGCGAGTTCGAGGCTGGGTCAAGCTTGTATTAATTGACAGCGTATTTAGACAGATTGCTGTCGTTCAACATGGCGACTTCCATGGTCTGGATAATGCCTTTTGCATCACCTTCACTGACAAACAGTTGGTCGTAGTGCTGTTGAGCCAGCTGCTGGAAGCTTGCGCGATCCTCATCGGCTATGCCCATCAGGTTTGCCAATACATTGAGATGCTCGCCGCCACCCTGGGCAACGTCAGTTGACAGCTGGTCCATGTTGCTTGCAACAAAGATTTCAGTCGCCTGTTCGTTCTGGACGGTCTGGGTAGGGTCGCATCCCATGGTGCCACCACCGGTGGTCATGAAGAATGTATTGGGGACGACTCCGTTGAGCAAGGAGGCAAGTATATTCGCACCCTTGCCGGATTTGCCGTCCATCACCTTGGCGCCGAGACCGCAGCCAGCGCCAGTATTGTCCTGAGCGTGAGTGGCAGGAGCTACGCCTATAAGCAGTGCAGTAGTCAATGCGCCCGCTTGAATCAATGTCAGTTTTTTCATGTCAGCAATCTCCTAGGATGCGCTGGTATTCAGGCTGTATTTGGCCAACGTCGGATCAGCTGATAGTGTGCTGTCCAGTTTTGTCAGCCATTGCGCATGGTCCGCGTTGGCGTCGCCGAACAATGAGTCATAGTTGATCTGTGCCACTTCATAGAAGTGTTCAGCATCCTGGTCTTGCATCTGCATCAGCTGAGCCAGGGATTGCAGATGTTCGCCGCCACCTTGTGCGGCATCACGAGCGATGTTGTCGTAGTTGTTGGCTACGAATACATTGCGTTGGAATTCAGCTGTAATTACTGTTTCGCTATCACAGCCTATGCTGTCGAAAGACAGACCAAACAGCTGAGTGTATGCGCTGTTGGTACTTGCTGCCATGACATGGGCAGCCAGTCCGGTTTGACCGGCGAAGATTTGCTGGCCAAGTCCGCAGCCAGGACCGCTACTAGCAAATGAAGCTCCACTTGATGCCATCATCAGTGGCAGCAGAAGCAAGGGTAGTTTTCTGATCATCACGTACACATCCCATGTAGTTGCTTAGATAAGAACTGCAATGATTGATCGCACATGCAAAGCGCGTCAACACAGAGATAGTGAAGCATATGTGTGCTGACTTACAAGGGGGTGTGGGCCCGGATAGCAGGCTGCTGGCGTTAAATGGAATGACATTGTTTCGTGTACAAGGAAATATGACTGAAAATGCTGCCATGAAAGTCAATGCAATGACGAAAAAACCCCCGTGCGTCGTTTCAGTGCAAGCTGATGTCTGATGCTATTGGTCTGTGATTAAATGACTATCCCTTGACACAGCGCAGGTCGATTGCGATTCTCTGCAGGATATAGCCACATTTTTGAGAGTCCCTCCAAGCATATGTATGAATCGATCAACAGGCCAATCGTGATTTCCAGAAGCTGTGAAAACAAATGTGACAGCAGGTCATGACAGTGGCAAGTACAGCGCTGCTGATTGATCGGCGCAAGCTTTGGGTCGGCACATCGGCTGCCTGTGCGGTATCGCTGATCTGGGCAACCTGGCTGGTTGCCAGTCGCTCGGGCGCACAGTCTTCGCTGACCGTTTATGATCTGGCCGCTTTTCGTTATGGCATATCAGCTGTTTTTGCGTTGCCATTCGTGCTGTATTTCAAGCCATGGCGCACGATGAGTATCAGGCGGATGGGGATTGTTACCTTCTTGCTGAGCCCGGTCTACATACTATTTGTATTCAGTGGTTTTCTGTATGCACCGGCCGCTCACGGGGGGATTTTCATGAACGGTGCCTTGCCTGCCATCACTTTGCTCATTGGCTGGCTTTGGTTGTCCGAAAGGGCCAGTGGCTGGCAGCTTTTGGGTGTGGCCTTGATCATGATCGGTGCTGTACTGGCGGTTGTGGATACCACACAACTGGATATAGCCGACAGCTGGATAGGCGATCTGATGTTTCTTACGGGCGGGATCTTCTTCTCAGGCTATCTGGTCGTGGGACGTTTGTGGCAGGTGACAACCAGTCAGGTGCTGCTTTGCAGTTCGGTACTGAACGCCTTGTTGTATATGCCCATCTGGTACTGGTTACTGCCCAGTGGTATCGAACAAGCCACGGAAGGGCAACTGGTATTGCAGGTACTTTATCAAGGCCTGATACCCGGACTCATCGGTTTGCTGCTGGTGGCGACGGCTGCGCGAAATATCGGCTCGGCAACGACAGCAGCCTTCATGGCATCAGTACCAGCTCTGGGGACTGTATTGAGCATTGTCTATCTGGGGGAGATGCCAGGCTTTCTTGGCTGGCTGAGTCTGCTGATACTGACGCCGGGCATATTGATTGTGGCGTTGGTCAAACGCTGAAAGTGACTGACTCATTCTCGATGAGTCTGAAATAGAAAAGCCCGTACTTGCCAGAGGTACGGGCTTTTGTCATTCAGCCTTTTGCCGCTTCTGCCTGTTGTCGAATTTGCGTCAGTGTCATTGTCGGTGTGATGGCTTCGGGGCTGATATGAATATGTATCAATGCAGGTTTGCCTGCCTCTATTGCTTGCTGCAGTGCGGGGGCAAACTGTTCAGTGCGGGTTACCGTGGTGCTGAAGGCGCCATAAGCGGCAGCCACAGCCGCAAAGTCCGGGTTTTTCAGTGTCGTTGCTGAGACACGGCCCGGAAAGGTTTTCTCCTGATGCATGCGAATGGTGCCGTAAATGCCATTGTCAATGAGCATCACGATGATGTTGGCTTCGGCCTGCACTGCGGTACCAAACTCCTGCATTGTCATCTGGAAACAGCCATCACCTGCAAAGGCTACGACGGTTCGCTCCGGTTGGCATAATTTGGCAGCAATGGCCGCAGGCAAACCATAGCCCATTGAACCGGAGGTGGGCGCAAGCTGTGAGCCGAAATGCCGGAACTTCCAGAAGCGGTGGATCCAGCTGGCGTAGTTGCCGGCGCCGTTGGTGAGGATGGCATCGTCAGGCAAGGTCTGGGCAAGAGTCTGCATGACTGAGGACATCTGTACATCACCGGGCGTGGTTGGTGTAGCTTCTGACCAGTTGCGGTAGGCTTTGTGTGCAGTTTCCACTTCTGTCTGCCGTTGTGCACTCTGGAGCGTCGGTTGAAGCTTGCCAAGTGCCGCTGTAAATGCTGATGGGCTGGCATGGATGGCAAGCTCAGGCCGATAGACACGGCCCAGCTCCTCGGCACCCGGATGCACATGTACCAGTGTCTGGCGTGGCGATGGAATGTCCAGAAGCGTGTAGTTCTGCGAAGGCATTTCCGAAAATCGGCCACCGACCATGAGAATCAGATCGGCCTCTTCAACCCGTTTACGCAGTTCCGGATTCATGCCGATGCCGACATCACCGGCATAGTGGCTGTTGGTATGATCGAACAGCATCTGTCGACGGAACGAGCAGGCAACCGGTAGTTGCCAGGTTTGTGCTATCTGACGGAAGGTGTTCACGGCCTGTTCGTTCCAGCGTGTGCCACCCAGAATCGCCAGAGGTTTAGTCGACGATTCAAGCAGCGAGGCAAGCGATGACATCTCTTCAGGCCCTGGGTATGTCTCGATCTGTTTCCAGGGCGCTACCGGTTTGACTGATGCCAGCTGGGAGAGGGCATCTTCGGGCAGGGCCAGGGCAACCGGTCCGGGTCTGCCTGATGTGGCGACATGGAAGGCTCTGGAAATCATCTCGTCCATGCGTTCTGCATCATCGATTTCTGCGACCCATTTAACCGAGGTGCCCAGAAAGCGCCGGTAGTCGACTTCCTGAAAAGCTTCGCGCTCGCGAATACCGCTGCCTATCTGTCCGATAAACAGAATCATGGGCGTGGAGTCCTGCAAAGCCACGTGCAGGCCGGCCGTGGCATTGGTGGCTCCAGGCCCGCGAGTCACCAGGCAGATACCCGGCACACCGGTCAGCTTGCCCCAGGCTTCAGCCATCATGGCAGCACCGCCCTCGTGGCGGCACAGCGTATTGTCGATACCGCTGTCATGTAGCGCATCCAGTACCGGAAGATAGCTCTCCCCAGGGACGCAGAAGACGCGTTGCACACCGTGCGTTTTCAATGCCTTGACCAGCAACTGGCCACCTGAAAATCTGTTCATGTCTTTTCCGCTCTGCCGTACGCGACGCCAGGCACTGGTTGGTGATTTGAATGAGTGCAGAACCTGCTGCGGACGTTAACATGCGATATTACGAATTCCAACCCGTTCAAGCGCCGCAGCATGATTAATTCATGCATGTCGCATTCTTGGTCATGTACGGATTCAGCGTCATCCATTTTTGGGAGAATGAACATGAGATTGCTTACTTCACTGCTTGCCGCGAGCATGCTGCTTGGCACCGCCACTTCAGTGCTTTCTGAGACCCGGGTGACCTATAAATCCGCAAAGACGGGTTCATCCTATTATCAGATGGCAGTCGAACTGGCTGAAGCCATGAAAACCGGTACTGAGGGGGATATCAGCGTGACGGTGGAAGAGAGTCAGGGCTCGGTGCAGAATGTCATGGAGGCGGGTGTTCGTCCCGGTAATTATGTGTTTACATCGCCGCCGGCTCTGGTCGAGCTGTCGCAATCGGGCAAGGCCATGTTTGAAGGCAAGAGTAATCCTGCTTTTGCCAATATTCGGGCCTTGTTCCCCATTCCGTCATTGACCATGCATTTTGTTGTGTCAGAGGAAAGTGGTATCCAGGCGTTCGCCGATATGGAAGGCAAGACCATCCTGTTGGGCAAAGGCTCATTTGGCGCAACCGAAGGTGAAAAATATCTGACGCTGTTCGATCTTGAAGGCAAGGTCAAACTGGCTGAAGTAGAACTGTCCAATGCAGTGGCTGCTCTCAAGAACGGCCAGATTGACGGTTTCGTGACAGCAGGTTCCTATCCGGCACCTAATGTCATCGAGGCGGCAGCCAGTACATCTGTTCGTTTGTTGTCGCTGGATGACAAGCAGGTTGCGGCCACCAAACGTACGCCCATGCTCATTCCGGCAGGCACCTACTCGGGGCAGGACGAGGATGTTGCGACAACCTCTCTGGCAGTGGTCGCCTATGCGACAACGGCGATGAGTGATGATATTGCGTATGCCATGACGCGAACCTACTGGGAGCAGAAGAAGGCAATGGCCGGCACCTCTGCCTGGTGGGATGGTGTGGATGCCAGTCTGATGGAGAGTCTGGGTCAGTTGCACCCCGGTGCCATTCGTTACTATGATGAAATCGGCATGCAACTGAGTGATGCCCAGCGTCAGTGAGCAGGGTCTCACTGATACTCACTGCAACGATAACAACCACAGCAAACGCAATCATTGAACAAGCCATTTAGCTCTCCTGCGGCAGACAGGCCCTGGGTTCTTCTGGGAGCGATCTCCATTGCCTTCCACTTGTGGCTGGTTTTCAGTGGCCTGGTACCCAACCTGGTCAGTCGCCCGTTGCACATGGCGCTGGCTTTGCCCTGGATTTTACTGGCAGCCTATCGTCCCGGATCAGTCGCGACTTCCGTCTCTGTTGCCGGGCGCATCACGGGTGTTGTGTTGTTCCTGACGGGTCTCACAGCTTGTCTGTGGGTGGCCTGGCAGCATGCCATGCTGGGTGATCAGTATGGTTATCTGGCTGATAATACGCAGCGCTTGGTGGCCGTCGTCCTGTTGCTGGCCGTCCTGGAGATGGCTCGTAGAGCCATAGGCTGGCCCTTGCCACTGGTTGCATTATTGTCATTGCTTTATGGCTTGCTGGGCCAGTACATACCCGGCGAGTTCGGGCATCCGGGTACGCCGTTGAACAGTTTTCTGGGCACCCTGACTATTGCAGAAGGCGGCTTGTGGGGAAGCCTGACCGGCGTGTCGGTCAGCATTGTGGCTATATTCGTGATTTTTGGTTCCGTGTTGAATGCCGGTGAGGCCGGGCAGGGGTTCATGAATCTTGCCAGCAGTGCAGCGGGTCGTCTGAAAGGGGGAGCGGCCAAGGTATCCGTCGTCTCATCAGCCTTGTTCGGCTCGATCAGTGGCTCTGCCTCGGCTAATGTCGCTTCAACGGGAACGGTCACACTGCCCGCCATGATCAAACTGGGTTACCCCAGAGCGTTGGCCGGTGCGGTTGAAGCTGTTGCCTCATCGGGTGGTCAGATCATGCCGCCGTTGATGGGGGCGGGTGCTTTTGTCATGGTTGAGCTTACCGGCATCAGCTACACACAGATCATGGCCGCAGCGAGCCTGCCAGCGGCTCTCTACTTTTTTGCTGTGTGGACAGGCATCAACGGGTTTGCCACACGCTTTGACCTGCAACCACTGGACAAGGACCAGCTGCCCGAGTTGCAGCGAGTGCTGCTGACGACAGGTTTTTTTCTGGTGCCGTTCACCACATTGCTTGTCAGTATGTTTGTTTTTGGACGTACGCCTCAGTATGCGGCTTCGTGGGCCATCGCATCCGGGTTTGTATTGTTGCTGTTCAATGATCGCTTGCAGCCGGGTATTGGCCAGTTTCTTCACAGAGTCAAACAGGCTTGTCTGCAGTCAGGTGAACAGATAGCAACCATTGCCGGCATCATCCTGTGCGCATCGATCGTGGTTGGCGTTCTGGGAATTACCGGTCTGGGGGTCAAGCTGACGTCAGCTATTTTATCCCTGTCGGGTGGTCAGCTTGTGCCTGCACTGCTACTGACCGCGCTGGCCTGTCTGGTATTGGGTATGGAGGTGCCAACAACGGCAGCTTATGTCATCTGTGTCTCTGTTGCCGGGCCTGCATTGACAGAGTTGGGACTACCCTTGCTGACTACACATCTGTTCGTCTTCTGGTTTGCACTACTGAGTACCATTACGCCGCCGGTCTGTGGCGCCGTTTTTATTGCAGCGGGTATGGTGGGGGAGAACTGGCTGAAAGTGGCAGGCTTCGCAATGGCCCTGGGCCTGGGGCTATATCTGATTCCGTTGACCATGATCAGCCATCCGGCATTGCTGAACGTTGCCCAGACCCCGTTGGCATCGACAGCCATTGCTCTGGTGATCGCGGTTGGCCTGGCTGCCATCTCGTTTGCCGTGACGAGTAAGAAGGCCTGGACCTTGAGAATCGCCGCTTTCGTATTGGGTTGTCTGTTGCTGTTCTTCTAGAGTCTGATGTGCGCGAGCCATAGGCCAGATTCACATGAGTGCGAGGCGGCGGCTTGATACCTGGTCGCGCTGTGCTCGGGATTCTTCTTCCAGGTAGGAGCGTTGGACGAAAGCAATATGATCGCGGGCCGCCTTCGTCGAACGTTCTGGATTGCCTTCAAGGATGGCATCGAATATCTGTTGATGCTGGGCTAACAGTTGCTCACCGGAACCGTCCATCGCGCGCAGAAACGAGCGGTTATAGAACAGGTTCTGACGGGTGAGCGAATAGATAGACGACATCGTATGTACCAGCAGTGAGTTGTGGCTGGCGTCGATGATGGCTGCGTGAAACTCGATGTCAGCATCCTGGGAGGCGTCTGTGTCATCAGTTGCGTGAGCGGTCTCCAGTTTGACAATGATGGAGGCCAGAATTTCTTTGTCAGCGTGGGTGGCGCGAGCCGCCGCCAGGCCGGCCGCGAAGCCTTCCTGTTCTGCCCGGAACTCAAGGTAATCGAGAAACGCGTTCTGATGGCGTGAATACAATGCAATGAGGGCAGGTGACATGGCCGAACCGATCAACGGTGCGACAAAGGTGCCTTCACCGTGGCGTACGGTGATCAATTCATTGTTTTCAAGAATCTTGAAGGCCTCGCGCACCTTGGGCCTCGAGACGCCTAACTGTAACGCCAGATCGCGTTCGGCAGGCAGGCGTGCACCATCACGAAGTATTCCGTTCAGTATCAGCATTTCGATCTGCTCGATGACGGATTCGACAACTGAGGTGTGTTCGATCGGTTCAAAGACGGTGTGCGGCATCGGTAATATTGTTCAGTTTGGTGCTCTCTCAGATGTTCTTCAGAGCGTTCCGTACGACGAATGATGTGCTTGTTTCAAGTCTGTAATTAGGCAGAGGTAAAAAGAAAGATCCACTGCAGGGGGCTTGTGAGTAATTGAAAATACGCGGTATTAGAACGAAATAGAAGTAACAAGTTAATGATATTAATGATAAATTTTGTAAAAACTATCTGAAATGTCAATCGTACCGTCTTTGTGAAGAGCGCCTGAGAAGGTCGCAAGTGATTGATTTCAAGAGTAGTGGTTTAGAAATTCGTTGACGCAAATTAGTGGTAAAGATAATATACCTCTTCATGAGCAAGGCTTGAGCTTGCACTTCAAGTTTGCGTGAAATAACCCGATTGCGTGCTGATCAACTACTGGCCCGGATCGGCTGAGGGGCCTCATTTGTTACCTCTGCCGTTCTTGAATATAAGAGAATTTCCACTTGATGAACGATAAGGAACTGCTTAACTCTCTGCGTGAAATTGTCGGTCCCCAGCACTTGCTGACGGGGGCCAGAAAAACCGAACGCTTTCGCAAGGGGTTTCGCTCAGGCCAGGGAGAGGCGTTGTGTGTGGTGCAGCCTGGCACCTTGCTGGAACAGTGGGATGTCTTGAAGGCCTGCGTGGCGGCGGACAAGATTGTCATCATGCAGGCCGCCAATACGGGGCTGACTGAAGGCAGTACACCCAGTGGCAGTTATGAGCGTGATGTGGTTCTGATCAATACGCGCCGCATGGACGCATTGCATCTGCTCAAGGATGGGGCACAGGTTCTGGCATTGCCCGGATCAACGCTGTTTGCATTGGAGAAGTTGCTGACACCGCTGGGCCGCCAGCCGCATTCGGTGATCGGATCATCCTGCATTGGAGCCTCGATTGTGGGTGGAGTCTGCAACAACTCGGGTGGTTCTTTAATCGAGCGAGGGCCGTCATATACCGAACTGACCCTTTACGCACAGCTTGGCGCTGATGGCCAGCTACGCCTCATCAATCATCTGGGACTGTCGTTAGGCGACACGCCTGAAGAGATTCTGACCCGTGTTCAGAAAGGTGAATTCAGTGATGCTGATTTGGAACAGAGTGACAAGAAAGCTTCAGATACTGAGTACGCGAAGCTTGTGCGTGAGGTCGAGGCTGATACGCCGGCCCGATTCAACGCCGACAAGCGCTGCCTGCATGAAAGCGCCGGCTGTGCTGGCAAGCTGGCGGTATTTGCCGTGCGGCTGGATACCTACCCCGGTAACGAGCAGGAGCAGGTTTTCTATGTCGGCACTAATGACCCTGCGGATCTGACTGATCTGCGCCGCGATATTCTCGCAGGCTTCGACAGCTTGCCGGTCAGCGCCGAATACATGCATCGCGAGGTGTTCGACATCACGACGCGGTTCGGTAAGGATACGATGGTGATGATTGACAAGCTGGGCACCGACAAGCTGCCCACCTTCTTTGCGATCAAGGGTGCTGTGGATGCCCGGTTGAACAGAATTCCTTTTCTGAATGGTTTCTCGGATCGCTGCATGCAGGGGCTCAGTGCACTATGGCCCCGTATTCTGCCCAAGCGCATGACAGAATTCCGTGATCGCTTCGAGCACCACTTGATCCTCAAGATGCACGACGGCGGTATCGCCGAGGCACAGGCCTATCTTGAGCGCAATTTTGCCGACAAGGACGCTGATTTTTTTGTCTGCACGCCACGTGAGGGCAAGATTGCAGGTCTGCACCGGTTCGCCGCCGCTGGTGCTGCCATCCGCTATCAGAATGTTCACACCAACGAGGTGGAGGACATCATTGCTCTGGATATTGCGCTGAAACGTAACGAACGCACATGGCGTGAGGAATTACCGCCTGAAATCAGTGACCAGCTGGTCCATAAACTCTATTATGGTCATTTCATGTGCCACGTCATGCATCAGGACTATATCGTCCGCAAAGGTGCAGACGTTGCTGCCTTGAAGGCTAAAATGCTTGAAATACTAGATCAACGTGGTGCAGAGTATCCTGCCGAACACAACGTCGGACATCTGTATAAGGCTAAGCCGGATCTGGCCGCATTCTACAAGTCCGTCGATCCGACCAATTCCATGAATCCGGGAATCGGCAAGATGTCCAGGCTCAAGCATTACGCCTGAAACCCGTACCTGCGGAGAGCTCAGCCCATGAATTGCACCGCCACAACCAACAGGATTGCAGCCGGCCGATGACTATGGATCACTCAGACAAGCCTCGCGTCGGGCTGTTCGTTACCTGCCTTGTCGATGCCATGCGCCCTAATATCGGGTTTGCAAGCCTGAAGCTGCTGGAGCAGGCGGGATGCATCGTCGAGGTGCCGCAGGCTCAGACCTGTTGCGGCCAGCCGGCTTATAACAGTGGGGATGACGCCACGACGAAGGCCATCGCTCAGCAACTTATCGAAGCGTTTGAATCTTATGACTATGTGGTGGTGCCATCAGGATCCTGCGCCAGCATGATCCGCACCCATTACGGCGCACTCTTTGTGGATGACCCGGTGTGGGCTGCGCGGCAGCAGGCGCTCTCTGCCAAGACTTGGGAGATTCTCAGTTTTCTGAGTGATGTCATGGCCATGCAAATTGAGCAGGTACGCTACCAGGGCACGGCCACCTATCATGACAGCTGTTCGGGTTTGCGCGATCTGGGCGTTCACGATCAACCCCGGCAGTTACTGGAAAATGTCGAGGGCTTGTCGATGAAACCATTGAAAGATGATGATGTCTGTTGCGGATTTGGCGGTACATTTTGTGTCAAATACCCAGATATTTCCAATGCGATTGTTTCTGAAAAAACCGATGCCATTGCCAATACCGGGGCAGATACACTGCTGGCAGGTGATCTGGGTTGTCTGATGAACATGGCTGGCAAGCTTTCACGAGAGGGTCGTGATATCAAGGCGTTTCACACGGTCGAAGTGCTGGCAGGCATGGCCGATGGGGCAGGAATCATCGGGAGCGACAAGTGATACAGACATCGGAAAAATTTCGCGAACATGTCGCCCATGCTCTGACGGACGCGGACCTCAAGATTGCCTTGACCCGGACCACGGGTCTCTTGCAATCACGTCGCAGGCAGGTCATAGACGAATACCCGGAATACGCCCAAGCCCGTATAAGGGCGCAGGCGATCAAGGATCACACGCTGAAGCATCTGGGGCACTACCTCGAGATGTTCGAGGCGAATGCGACTGCGAACGGGGCGAAGGTGCACTGGGCAGCAACGCCGGGTGAGGCGCGCAGGATTGTGTCGGATATTTGTGTCAAGGCGGGTGCCAAGACCGCGACCCGCGTCAAATCGATGCTGGGAGAGGAGATTGGTATTGCTGAGGCGCTTGCTGATGCGGGTGTCGAACGTATCGAAACCGATCTGGCAGAGCATATTATTCAGCTGGCAGGAGAGGCGCCCAGTCACATCGTGATGCCGGCCATGCACAAGACCCGCGAGCAGGTCGCCAGCCTCTTTGATGAGAAACACGGTGTTGCGCCGGACAGTCATGATGTGACCGATCTGGTGGCCTCGGCGCGGCGTGAGCTGCGCAAGAAATTTCTGAGCGCAGATGTCGGCATATCGGGTGCCAATTTTCTGATTGCCGATACCGGGGCGATTGTTACCGTCACCAACGAAGGTAATTCCGAGCTCACTTGCACGCCACCGAAAACGCATATCGTCACCGTCGGTATCGAAAAGATTGTGCCGGGCATGGATCACGCCACTGTCTTGCTCCGCTTGTTGGCTCGTGCGGCCATCGGTGCGGAAATCACGCAATACACCACGTTCTATAACGGACCCAAGCGCGAAGACGACGCTGATGGCCCCACGGATTACCATATCGTTCTGGTCGACAATCACCGATCCGAAATGCTGGGGACAGACTTGCAACCCATGTTGCGCTGTATCCGTTGTGGAGCTTGTATGAACCACTGTCCGGTGTATGCCGCTGTTGGTGGGCATGCATACGGTGCGGTCTATCCGGGGCCAATGGGCTCGGTGCTGACGCCGGCCATGTCCTCTCTGGAAGCGGCAAAGGACTTGCCCAATGCCTGTACTTTGAATGGGCGTTGCAAGGAGGTCTGTCCCGTCAACATACCGCTTCCCGATATGTTGCGCACCTTTCGTGCACGTCAGTGGGAGGCAGGATTGACTCCGCCGCTTGCCCAATGGGCACTGAAGGGCTGGGGGTTTGTTGCCCGCCGGCCCAGGATCTACCGCCTGGCTTCTGGCTTGAGTGTTTATGGCCTGCGCCTGTGGGCGTTTGGCAAGGGCCGAATCCGCAAGATGCCATTGGCGTCAAGCTGGTTGAAATATCGCGATCTTCCCCGCCCGGAGAAGGGTAGTTTCATGCAGCAGTACAATGCGTCAGAGCATGCCAAGAGGAGCCGCAAATGAGTGATCGATCCGCCATTCTGGGCGCTATCCGCGCAGCCACCAGAGCCTGCGAAGTCCCGGCATCCCAGATTGCCTCAGAGGCTGCCACGCTGGTTGCCGAAGCGACGGTTGTGCAACCCAAATTTGGTGGCGTATCGCTGGTTGAGCGCTTTGTCAGCAAAGCGAGCTCCGAGCGCGTAACCGCCACCGTTTCCCGCGTCGACACGATGGCAGAGGTGCCGGCCAGCGTGGCGGACTACCTCAACCAGCGAGATCAACGGATGCAGCTTGCGGTGCAACCAACCGTGAAGCTTGAACAGCTGGACTGGGCAGGTTTTGAGCGGCTGGACGATCTGGCAGATGATGGGGGTGTTGCGGTGACTCTTGCCGAGTATGGAATTGCCGAAACCGGATCGGTCGTTTTTCGATCAGCTGCAGATGCCCCGGTGCTGTTGACCTTCCTGCCACTGATTCATATTGTCGTGCTTCAAGCCAGCACGATACTGGCGTATCCCGAAGACCTCTGGTCACATCTTGGTGGTGCGGATGCGCCGCAGTCGCGTGCCCTGACTCTGGTTACCGGCACCAGCGGTACGGCAGATATCGAAGCCATCAATGTTCGTGGTGCACATGGACCCAGGAGTATGCATATCGTTCTGGTTACTGAATGAGTTGAATAAGGTCGCAGTTTCGCTCAGTAGTCGATCACAGTTTGTCCGCACTGATTTGATTTGAAGTAGCCCGTGCACGCTATGTCGTTGGACTGATTCGATCACTCCACGATAATCACAGGCATCATCGATATGAAAAAGCTGCTACTCGCCATTCCTCTGGTCGCAGGTGCGTCCTGGGCAGGAGCTTCAATCTATTCGGGAACACAGACTCAGAGCGCTTACGATCAACTGCTGGTACAGCTCAATGAGATGAAGCCGCTCACATTGGTGAATGAAAGTTATTCTGCCGGTTTTTTGAATAGCACCGCAGTCACAAAAGTCATGGATTCGGCGGCCCCTGATGCGAAGGTGCTTTTTCGCCTGCAACACGATATTGACCATGCACCGGTTGCCGTTGTGGATAGCAGTGTGCAGGTGGCAGAGGCGAGAATAAAAACGACGCTGCTCCAGGATGATTCCCTGTCTGAATCTGCTATTGAATTCATGCAAGGTTTTGTCGAGTCTGAACCGTTTGAAATCAACACACAGGTCGGTTATAACGGCGATACCCGCAACCATTTACTTGTGAGTGCTTACCATCATCAGGAGGATGACATAGAGGTGCGTTTTGGTGGACTTTACTATAACGCAGATGTGGTGGGCGACGCCGTCAAGGGCAGGGGGGAGCTCGGTGAAATAACAGTCGATGGTCAAGGCAATTTGCTGACTGTGTCGTCTGGGGTCATCACCACGGATCTGACGCGAATCAGTCAAGCGGTATATGCCGGATTATATGGTGTTGAATTCGACAAGCTGACAGTGTCATCAGATGAGGGAGCAACGTTCGACTTTGCGCTGGAATCCCTTGGCGTTAACTCAGACACCACGGTGGCAGATGATCAGCTGAGCACACGCGCCAATATTCATGTTGGCAAAATCGATAGCCAATTGCCTTTGGACAGCGCATCGTTGGAAGTGGGTATGTCCAATTTGTCCATTTCGGGTATCAAGCAGTATGTGGAGGCGGTCAGTCAGATGCCCATGTCCGATACCATGTTGTCTTCAGACCCAGAGATGATCATGGAAGTCATGTCTACCTTCTTGCCCGCAATCGGTCCGGGTTCAGCGCTGGACTACAAGTTCAAATTCAGCAATGCGGGTGGCGATGCAAGTCTTGATTACGGCATCAGCGTTATTGAGGATTCCTCGCCCTATTATCCCGTTGGCGGTCTTGCCAGCATCTCAACAGTTCGTGATCTGTTGAACATCACCCAGTTTGAGGCACATCTGAAAGCTGATGCCGATGCGATTGATCAGACCCCACTGGCCATGTTCATGATGGCTCCACAAGCACAGCAAGTGATCGTTGCGGATGGTTCAAGCTACACAGCTGATATCACCTTGAAGGAGCTGATCGTCTATATCAATGGCAACCCATTGTCATTGGAATTGATGATGGGAGAGATACTGGATACTCCAATAGCGCAAATCACCGAAATCTAGTTTGTCTATCACTCGAGCGGTGTCAAGGCACCGCTTGAGTCCGTCATCCTTTACGGGGCAGGGGCCGTTGAAGCCTGGTGTTGGTGGTGGGAATCTGTCACTTGCCAGTCATCATGGCGACGGGATTTTTGACATGCAGCGCCATAAAATTGACGGAATAACAAGGCAGGCCGTGCTGCTCGTCTTGCTTACAGCGTAAATCGGCTGCTTTCTGGTTGTGTGCATGAGTCTAAAGTCATGTGCCCTGTATAGGTGCAGTCAGGCCTCCAGAGTGTCAGTCAGGGGAACGCTGGCGTTGCTGGGTTTGCTACTGAGTTTTGTTCAATCTGCTCGTCAGTGAGGTAAGCCCTGTAGGTGTTCTACCCGTTCTATTGCCTTGTATTCAAGGGTTTTTCAGCATAATTGATCGTTCGTCCGGTGTTCTGGCGCGACCTGCGTGGAGCATGAATTACCTCGAATACATCCAGCCTGGCGTCGCTGCCATGCAGGCCGTTGCTGGCTGCTACCTTGTTGTCCGGTTTCCTGCGCTGGCTAACAGATGCAAGAGCCAAGTGGCATAAAGTGTGACAGTAAAGCCCCGTGGGCTATACAATGGGACTATTGCCGGCCTGTGTTCCATTCAGCCGGCAGCGCTTGTGGAGCTGTTTTTCGACAACTGGACTCCGTCAACTTCCTGAGCGCACACGCTCCGACTGCTTTGCCAGAAGTTAGCCTTTGCAGTCTCCTTTGCTCAACAACGTCAGTGCCACCCTTAAGGTAGCGCTATGTTGTTTATTTGTGAAACCAAGAATACATGTCATTTGAAGAACTGGGCCTCTCATCCGAGGTCCTTCGAGCCGTAGTAGAAGAAGGGTACGAAACACCGACACCCATCCAGCAGAAAGCCATTCCATTGGTACTGGCTGGTAAAGACGTCATGGCCAGTGCCCAGACGGGTACAGGCAAGACCGCAGGCTTTACCCTGCCTTTGTTGCAACGTCTGTCGCAGACTCCGATCGATACCAGTACCAAAGGTCGCAAGGGCATGCCGCCTGTTCGTGCTCTGGTGTTGACTCCCACCCGTGAATTGGCCGCCCAGATCGCTGAAAGCGTTGCTAATTACGGCAAATATCTGAACTTCCGATCCGCCGTTATTTTCGGTGGTGTGAGCATCAACCCGCAGATTAGTCAGCTGCGAAAAGGTGTGGACATCCTGATTGCCACGCCGGGCCGCCTGCTCGACCATGCCAACCAGGGAACAGTCGACCTTTCCCGCGTGGAAATACTGGTGCTTGATGAAGCCGATCGCATGCTCGACATGGGTTTCATTCATGATGTCAAGCGCGTATTGGCCCTGTTGCCAGAGACCGAATATCGACAGAATCTGTTGTTCTCCGCCACATTCTCGAAAGAGATCAAGCAATTGGCGACGCGCATGCTCAACGATCCTCAGCTGGTCGAAGTGGCGCCGCAGAATGCAACGGCTGATCGCATCGAACAACAAGTTCATATGGTGGACAAGGTTCGCAAGCGCGAGCTGCTTTCCAAGCTGATTCATGATGAGCAGTGGCAGCAGGTACTCGTGTTTACACGAACCAAGCACGGCGCTAACCGCCTGGCAGAACAACTGGAACGCGACGGACTGTCTGCTGCGGCAATCCATGGCAACAAGAGCCAGGGTGCCCGAACTCGTGCACTGGCAGGTTTCAAAGCCGGCGAAGTGCGTGTGCTGGTAGCAACCGATATAGCGGCTCGTGGTCTGGATATCGACATGCTGCCTAACGTCGTCAACTTCGAACTACCCAATGTTCCAGAAGACTATGTACACCGCATCGGACGTACGGCACGTGCCGGGATGTCAGGTAAGGCGGTATCGCTGGTCTGTATTGATGAAGTCAAGTTGTTGAAAGACATCGAACGATTGATAAACCGCGAATTGCCGCGCGTTGCTCTGGAAGGTTTTGAACCTGATCCAACCATCAAGGCAGAACCGATCAGACAGGGGCGTCAGCAAGGACCTCGTCAGGGCGGCGGTCGTGGTGCTGGTGGCGGCGGTGGCGGTCCACAGGGTCGATCTCAGGGTCGTTCTGGAAATCGTTCTTCCGCTGGAGGCAATAACGCAGCCAACGGTCAGGCAGCATCTCGCAATCGCCGGTCACGCTCGCGCGCGCCCAGTGGCAGGACTGCATGAGCGAACTGCCTCCCTGTCCTCAATGCCAGTCGGCATTTACCTACCCGGACGGTGCCATGCTCGTGTGCCCGGAGTGCGCACACGAGTGGTCTGCTGAAGGTGGTCGGACCGATGCCGATGAATCAGTTATTTCTGATGCCAATGGCAACGTGTTGTCAGATGGTGATACGGTGACGGTCATCAAGGACCTTAAGGTCAAGGGATCTTCATCGGTTGTCAAGGTGGGGACCAAGGTCAAGAACATTCGCCTGGTTGAAGGTGACCATGACATCGATTGCAAAATCGATGGCATTGGTGCCATGAAACTGAAATCTCAATTTGTCAAGAAAGTCTAGTCGTGAAAACGCCCAAACGCATATTGCCACTGATTGAAGACGGCCTGGTCGATGAAGTGCTTCGACCTCTGATGAGTGGCAAGGAGGCCACTGTTTATCTGGTGCGCTGTGGCGACGAAATTCGTTGCGCCAAAGTCTACAAGGATGTTGCCACTCGCAGCTTCAAGCAGGCTGTGCAGTATCAGGAAGGGCGCAAGGTGCGTAATAGTCGTCGGCAACGGGCGATGGAAAAAGGCACACGTTTCGGACGCGAGCAGCAGGAAAAAGAGTGGCATAACGCCGAAGTGGATGCGCTCTACAAACTGCGGGATGCTGGCGTACGAGTACCAGAGCCTTTCGGTTGTTTTGACGGCGTACTGTTGATGGAGCTCATCACCGATGGCGATGGTGAGGTAGCTCCGCGATTGAATGATGTTCAGATTCCGGTCGAGCGTGCCGCTCAGGATCATGCAACCATGATGCAGTATGTGCTGCGTATGTTGTGTGTCGGTCTGGTGCATGGCGATTTGTCTGAATTCAATGTGCTGATGACCGAAGATGGTCCTGTCATCATCGATCTGCCACAGGCGGTGGATGCTGCCGGCAATAATCACGCGCCCACTATGCTGGCTCGGGATGTGGCCAACATCACTCGCTACTACGCTCAGTATGTTCCTGAGCTTGCGCAAACCCGCTATGCGGAAGAGCTCTGGGCCTTGCATGAGGCTGGCGCTCTGCATCCGGATATGCAGCTGACCGGCAAATTCATCGTGGAAGAACACGATATCGATGTGGGTTCGGTGCTACAGCAAATTGACGAAGCCTATCGCGAAGAGATGGAACGTCGTGAGCGCATGGCCGAAGACTGAGGGCTCGCTGAACCCGCAATGATCAAGTGGAAGGGCTACGAGTGAGCCCTGACTCTGAGCTTTGAGGCCGGGTTTATCTGCTGACAAAGCGCACCTGTTCCGGCTGGAACCAGGTGCGTGAAAATTCTGCCGGCTGGCCATCCTGATCACGGGCGAGCCTTTCAATGAAGCCCCACGATACCGGGTTGTGTTCACGCCAGCTGTCGGGTGCCCAGTCAGGTAGTGGGGCGACGCTGACCCGATCCTCTACACGAGTGATACGAAACTTCAGATCGTCACGGTAAAAGCGATACAGAGAGTCTGGCACGGTGTGGGCCTCGATCTGATCCGCATACCGCCCATCTAACCAGATTTCCTCCAGTGCGGCCTCTGTTGTGTCCAGAATCCGGATGCGCCGGAAGCGGAATGCATGTGCCGTATCACCGATAGGCGGTAGCTGGGCAGGTTTTGCCAATCGCTCCACTGAGAGTAGCCGAGCGCTGGGTGCGGCAGGGCCGGTAGTCAGTTCAAGCCTGAACAAGGCATACACATTGGCCTCATCCAGCGAGTTGTTCACATAGTTGCCGGAACCCTGGACGCGCGTCAGTAATCCGCGATTTTCCAGCTCTGCCAGCGCTTTACGCAAGGTGCCCACTGATATGTTCAATCGTTCCGCCATGGAGCGCTCAGGTGGCAGGCGCTCACCATCGGGCAGTATCCCGGTCTTTATTTCGCGTACCAGCATTTCGGTGATCTGATCCGCCAGTGGAACGCGCCCCAGGGTCTCCGGATAGTTTTTTGACAAGGCGATTGATCCTCGGTGAACGCTAGCTTGAACTTTGTTTGACATATTGATACACGATTGATACATTCGCGCATAGTTCTCTACGCAGGATCTCCAATGAGCGTCGTTCCGATCAAGTCAGAATCTCTGACTGCAGCAGAAGTATCCTGGTTTGCCCCCCTGTGCTCGGATGATTACCGCTACCTGGGTGTTCCTGAAGGGGAGTTGCGCAGTAGCTGGGAGAATACATCGCGTATCGTACGGCGCGCTGACGAGCTTGGGTTTCGTAACATCCTGTGTCCATCATCCTATCAGGTTGGACAGGACACCTTGAGTTTCGTTGCCGGCAACGCCCCGCTGACAGAGACGATCAATATGCTGGCAGCCGTTCGCTGCGGTGAGATGCAACCGATCATGCTGGCACGCACCCTGGCGACGCTTGATCACATGTTGCAAGGGCGTCTGACAGTCAACATCATCTCTTCCGATTTTCCGGGGCAGAAGGAGGAGAGTAGTTATCGGTATCAGCGATCCAGAGAAGTGGTAGAGATCCTGAAGCAGGCCTGGACCCAGGATGAAATCAATTACAAGGGAGAGGTCTACGACTTTTCCAATCTGACGACCGATCCGGTCAAGCCCTATCAGATCAATGGTGGGCCATTGTTGTATTTTGGCGGCTATTCACCACCAGCACTGGATCTGTGTGGCGAGCACTGCGATGTGTACCTGATGTGGCCCGAGAAAAAAGAAGTGCTGGCCGAGCGTATGCAGGCCGTCAATGCCTGTGCTGAAAAGTACGGACGCGTGCTTGATTATGGCTTGCGTGTGCACATGATCGTACGTGAAACAGAAGAGGAGGCACGTGAGTTTGCACGCTCTCTGGTGTCGCAGCTGGATGACGAGCAGGGTCGAGCCATTCGCGAACGGGCGCTGGACTCAACGTCTCTGGGTGTTGCTCATCAGGCTAAAAACCGAGATAGTGCGGACGAGGAAGGTTATGTAGAGCCACGTCTCTGGACGGGTGTGGGGCGTGCTCGTTCAGGCTGCGGTGCTGCATTGGTCGGTAGTGCCGAGCAGATACTGGAAGCCATTGAGGAATACAAGGCCATGGGTATTCGTGCCTTCATTTTCTCCGGCTATCCGCATCTGGAAGAATGTGATTATTTTGGCAAGCTGGTATTGCCACATCTGGAGACCTGCTCATTGCCACAAGTGCATGGTCGAGTGCCAGACAGCACACCAGCCACACCGTTGGGTGTGGGAGAGCGACGCTAGTGGCTGCTTGCAAGAGTGCTGAGTTGAAGCTGGTTGAAGAGTCGGCTGACAACGGAGTTGTATGGTCGCCCGAGCAAGGTAGTTCCCGGGACTTACGGCATGTATTCGGACGCTTTGCCACAGGGGTTACCGTTATTACTGTGCAAAGCCCGACGGGACCGTTTGGCATGACAGTCAACAGCTTTGCTTCGGTGTCTCTGGATCCGGCTCTGATTCTATGGTCGGTCGAGAAGGCGTCCGCTCGTTGTGCACTGTTCCGGGATGCTTCGCATTTTGCGGTGAACGTCCTGAGTGAAGACCAGGCATCGACAGCATTGGATTTTGCAAAAAACCCGTACAGTTTTGAATCGATCGACTGGCATTGCAGCGAAGCCAACTTGCCAGTGCTTGATGGCTGCGTGGCCAATTTTCAATGCGAGACGCAAGCCATACACGAGGGTGGGGATCATCTGATTATCGTGGGCAAGCTGATCGAGGCAACTGCTTCATCCGAGGGTTCGCCACTGTTGTTTTATGGTGGTGAGTTCGACAAGCTTTCGACCAGTCTGACGTGAGGTTAGGCCCTGATTTGCCGGAAACAGGGCCATCATTCCCGCGTTGAACAATCAGTAGTATGGTGGAGGCTCTAAAAGTCACCATCCTTGGCGGAGTCTTGCATGAACCATGAAAGCTTCGAAGTTGAACTTCGGGATCGAGTAGCGCATGTCCGTCTGTCGCGCCCGGACAAGCGCAATAGCATGAACGCCCGTTTCTGGGCAGAGCTTCCCGCTCTGGTGAGCGAGCTTGAGCAGGATGGTGAGGCCAGAGCCATTGTCTTGTCCTCCACCGGGCCGCATTTCAGTACGGGTATGGATGTTTCCGTCTTCGCCAGCAAGGCGGCTGACGAGGGGCAGGCCAACGCCGGACAACGCGCGGCCAGGTTTCACGATACGGTGATTCGTCTACAACGCAGTTTCAGTTGTCTGGAGGCTGCCAGAATTCCTGTACTGGCTGCTATTCAAGGGGGTTGTGTGGGTGCCGGGGTTGATCTGGTCACCGCTTGCGATATGCGTTATGCCACCAAAGATGCCTATTTCACTATCTATGAAACGAATCTTGCCATGACGGCAGATGTGGGGACCTTTCCGCGGATCTGCAAATTGATGCCTGACGGTATTGTGCGAGAGCTGGCGTATACCGGTCGTCCCATGGGGGCTGACGAGGCTTTGCAGTACGGCCTGGTCAACAAGCTCTATGACAGTCAGGAGGAGATGGTCGAGTCGGTGCTGAAGATTGCGGCCAGCATCGCCAGCAAGGCCCCCATGGCAGTTTATGGTTGCAAACGGATGATCTTGCATGCCAGAGATCACACCGTGGCAGACACCCTGGATTATGTTGCGCTGTGGAATGCCAGCTACTTCCAGCACGCTGAAGTGGCAGAGGCGATGTCAGCGCAGGCTGAAAAGCGCCCTGGCAACTTTGTCGCTCTGCCGGCGGTACAAGCAGCGGACGATCCTCTGGAAATACCCTGATGAGCAGGCTCCATGTGTCATCCGAAACACTCACAGGGTCCCTGTCGGTGTCTCAAATCGTGTGGCCTGAAGACAAGGACGTTCTGCAGGGATTACACGCTTCTTGGATAGAGCAATACGCCGAGTACTTGGGGCCTGATACGGCTGAGTTACTCGTGGGGCGATTGCTGGACAGTGGCAAGCTTTATCCGGAAAAGGAGGTGCCTGTATTAGGAGCCTATAAGGGGGAGACGCTGGTAGGTGTTGCCAGTCTCAGGTCGTTACAAGGCTTGTCCCTGATTACCATGCTTGAGGTCATGCAGCCCTTTCGGCATCAGGGGGTCGGGCGAGCCCTGGTATCTGCGTTGGATAAACGTGCAGAACGTCTACTTGCGCATGTGTCGATTCATCGTCCTGCAGTCAGAATCTTCTATCAGCAACTTGGCTTCAAGCTGCTGGAACGCATGCAAGTCGATCATGATGGCCACTTGCTGGAATTTGACGTGCTGGCAAAGTAGGGGATTGCCGGGTTGTGAGTCAGACCTCGGAGCGTTCATGCATGCTGTTTTGAAAAGAGCATGATGAACACTCCGATTGTTCTGACGTTGTTATCTGACTTTAATCAGAACTGGCTTATATACAGCGGCCTGATAGTTACTCGGCAACTGATTCGCCTGCTTTCAACCATTCGAAGTCAAGACCTTTGGCAGAGCGGTCAGGAAAGCCTGCCCAGTAGGTATGCTCGTCAGTGAAGTTGCCTGTGTCATCGGTTGCGTAGACACCATCGTTGGAATGTTGAATCAGCTCCAGATAAACCTGCTTGTCAGCATCGTTTTTCATGTAACGATCCAGCCATGCTGTCGCGAAATGCTGTGCGATGTTGTTCATGCGCACGGTGTCCCAGGCTGCATCTGCATAGTGACCATAGGGTGCGTATCCGAGCAGTGGGCTGACAGCGTAGCTTTCAGCAGGAGCCGGATAAGGGGCCGCTGCATTGTGGTTGGCATTTTCGAAGGTCAGCAGGGCACGATCTATATTGACGGATTCTTCCCAGATAGCCCGGACGCCGTTTTCATACAAGGAAACGTCATCCTCGTCGCCTGCGACGAACAGCATGGGGATCTGTACACCTTCCAGTGATGCCGCATCGAAAAAGCCGGCGTTGCGTCCCCAGGGGGCGAATGCGATGGCAGTCTTGATACGAGGATCTGGCAAGTTGTTATGAGTGTCGCTACCGCTTTCATGGATGCCCAGCGTACCGAAGGGAGGACTGAACGGGAAGTCGACCGCGGCTGCAGTGACACCGCCACCGGCGGTGATGACAGCACCATATCCACCCATTGAATAGCCGATGAGTGCCGTGTTGTCAGTGTCCATCAAACCTTGCAGGAAGCTGCCAGTATCGGCGTTGAGTCTGGCCATTTCATCGAGTACGAACAACTGATCCAGTGAGCGGTTACGCAGTGTTGAACCAAATGCTGCCTGCGTGCGATAAGTGGAGTCGGTGTGATCGATGGATGCTACGACATAGCCTTTGGAGGCAATGTTTTCAGCAAGGTGTGACAGCAGGAAGCGGTTACCCGGATAGCCGTGCGAGATGATGACCAGAGGGAATGGGCCGTCGTTGATGATCGGTGCAGCCCAGAGTGTTGCCTGGCCCTGAAGCTCGACTTCAATGTTGGGGTCCCTGATGAATGCCTTGAGTGTTTTGCTGCCTTGAGCACCCGCATAGGCGGGATACCACATCTGTATCGTGAGATCACGATCGTAGGTGGGCAGGGGTTCGGGAGCTGCTGCGGATGCATCCAGTGCCAGCACATCGAGTTGGTCCGGGTTGCTCAGGTAGAGGGGGCGAGTGCCAACTTCATAATTCCCATAGGCTGCCAGCTCTGGCGCATCCGGTAGTTGTACATCGATCCTGTTTTCTGCAAGTGCAGACAGGGTGGCAAAGGGTGATACAAACAGTGATGCCATTAGTGCAATTTTTGCAAATGGGCTGCTACTTCCAACAGCTAGCATGGGAGGTATCTCGTGTGATTGACTTATCACTATTACACGCATTTTCCGATGACACAAGTGTGACCTGAACAAGTTTTCAGCATTCGTTCAATGCTCACCGCGGCTAGGGGTAACTCAGGTTTCCCGAGTCTGACCGTGTTCTCATTTTGATGATTAAAGTGAGTGATCACTTGCAAGTCAGGGTAGATGGTGCTGGCTTTGGAGCGCATCCTGCAGAGTCGTTTCTGCGCCATTCTCAAGTGTCGGATGCAGGTGATATTCAAATCCAGAAAATCTCGTCACGACAAGATGATGGTTCACAGGGCACTCATAGACCCGTTGGAACCACGACTGCTCTACTCCGCGGATCATCCGTTGGGTCTGGCTGTGGCGTTTGATGATAGCAGCGCTCTGCAGGACGAATTGCAGTCGGATCATGCCTCTGCTATCGATCTTGCGGCAGGTATGGAGGTGGCAGAGTCCGAGGAACTTCGCAGCGTTGCGTTCGTCGACAGGCTTGTCGTGGACTTCGACGGACTGAGCAGTCGTCTGGAGTCTCAGGGTATTGTTGTTCACGCCATCGACTCTTCGAGTAACGGCGTTGAGCAGGTCACCAGCTACTTGTCAGCCTATTCGGAACTGGATGCGGTGATGATCTATTCTCACGGTGCGGACTCTGGGTTCACGCTTGGTAGTAGTGTTGTCAATAGTGAGACACTAAGCCTGTATGAGAGCGAAATGCAAGCATGGGGAGACTCACTATCTGCCAATGCTGACCTGCTTTTGTTCGGCTGTGATGTCGCAGATGATCTTGCCGGGCAGACATTTCTGAGTGAGTTGGCCGAACTGACACAGGCCGATGTGGCAGCCAGTGATGACATTACCGGACACGCTGACAGAGGTGGTAACTGGGAACTGGAGTGGCGCTCTGGCGTAATCAATACCGCGCTCCTGGATAGCGTTGTGCTTGACGACTGGCAAGGTACTCTTGAAAGTATCATTGTGACAACGACTGTGGATCTGGTTGATGCGGGGGATCTCAGTTCATACGCAGCCTTGCAGAGCGATAAAGGCGCAGATAACAAGATATCGCTCCGCGAAGCGGTGTTGGTCGCCAACAATGATGCGTCGGTCAGTCTGATTTCATTAAGTGGTGGTACGCCCTATAGCCTGGTAAACGGTCATCTGGAAATGAGCGGCAATTATGTCATTGCGGGGATGGGGGCAGATAACACGATCATTGACCAACTGGATACAGAGCGGGTCATCACAGTACAGCACGACTCGAATACTGCGCTGCCCGATGCGGATATCACATTGACAGATCTGACAATCACCGGTGGTGATACGAATGATGATGGCGGCGGGATATTCATAGATTCTGAATCAACAGTGCGACTGGATTCGGTCATCATCCGCGATAATGTTACTGCTAATAGAGGCGGTGGTATTGCCAATGAAGGGACGCTGATCGCTGAAAACGTGAGGTTGAGTTCCAATGTTTCCCAAAGTCATGGCGGGGGTATTTATACGAACTCTTCCATGAGCCTGACCAGGGTGAGCATTGATAACAATACGGCAAATTTGGATGGTGGAGGCATCTATCAGAAGGGTGATAGCTCCAGCTCCACATTGGATTATGTGACGATATCCAAGAATGAGGCGAACAAGGGTGGAGCTATTGATGCAAAAGGTGACATAACCATTCAGAGCAGTACCATTGTCGATAATACTGCCAATAATGATGGTGGTGGCATTCGGGAGCATGGGTTTGGCACGATCAGTCTTTACAATACCGTGCTTGCAGATAACATCCAGACAAATGGTACCGCTGACAAGGAAGACGTTTTTGGTGATGTTGAATCACTCGGATTCAACTTCATCGAGAATGAAGGGGGTATCAATCTGAAGCCATCGGATTTACAAGGTGCCAGTCCGATGCTCGCTGAACTGACGCTGGATTC
Source organism: Granulosicoccus antarcticus IMCC3135 (assembly GCF_002215215.1). Lineage (NCBI taxonomy): Bacteria > Pseudomonadati > Pseudomonadota > Gammaproteobacteria > Chromatiales > Granulosicoccaceae > Granulosicoccus > Granulosicoccus antarcticus. The sequence goes on from NZ_CP018632.1 coordinate 2,855,960, forward strand.
GGGTGGCATCATGAAGACACTGCAACCCCTGAGCGACAGTCCTTTGATCAATCGTGGTGGGTTGGTCAGTAGTCAGCTGGATGCAACCGGTCGTGAGATTGATGCCATTCCTGATATAGGTGCCCATGAATTTCAGGGTGTCAGAGGTGTCTTGTACTGGAGCGATGATGCAGGAATTATCTATCGTTCAAATGCTGATGGGACGCATGCGCAAACGGTTTTTACAGCTGACGATAGCATCCTGGATCTTGAGGTGGATGCGGAGAACGGACGGCTTTACTGGCTGGATAGTGATCATTACGTTTGGAGTGCGGCTCTGGACGGGAGTGATGCTACGTCTCATTTTCAGGCGGGATCATTTGCAAGAGGCATTGCACTGGATATAGCAGAAGGGGATATTATTGTTTCAGAGTCATTTATAGCCAGAATCAAGCGTTTCCAGCTTTCGGATGGTTCAAGTGAAACGCTGATCGAAGCCGCACTGCCGTCGGATGTGGAGTTTGATGTGGCGAGTAATACTGCTCACTGGTTGGAAAGGAATTGGAGTGGCGGCCTCTTTGGTTTTGGTAGCAGCAAGCAAAGTATCAATTCCTTGAACTTGACGACCGATGCTACCTCCGATGTTGATATATCGGCGATAACCGAGATAAGCACCGTCAGTTCGCTGGTTTTAAATGGTTCAGCAGAACGTCTGTATTGGGTCAATACTGACGAGGATTCAGACAAAGGGTATGTGGGTGTTCAGGAATTGTCTGGTGGAGGCGTTTCTGCGGTCGAATCGATAGCCACGGTGACGGGCACCGCCTACGATACATTGAACGACAGGCTTATCGTGACAACGGGGTCTGATGGCAAAATAATTTCATACGGTGACGTGCTGGCAGATGGATATGACGAGCTTCATGATTCTGGCATTCATGCAGGTTCAATTGCCTATCTGGCTATTACCAGCGCAGCCCCTGAGCTTGTTGTCAATGACGGTGCCCAGGTTGATGAAGGCTTGGAAGTTACAATTAACGAATCGGTATTGCTTTACGAAGGCAGTGGTACAGACCCTGAGGATCTGCAGTATTCGATAACCTCAGAGCCTACAGAGGGTGAGGTGCAAAAATCTGGAGTCAAGGTATCTACTTTTACTCAGGCGGATCTCAATGCCAACATCATTACTTACAAGAATAACGGTGAGCATGTCGGGTATGAAACCGAATGGACAGACACGTTCACCTTTGAATTGAGTGACGGGGTGTCTGAGTTCTCGAACCAGATATTCAGTATCACCGTGAATGATGTGGATGATGCGACAGAGGTGGGTCCTATCCAGCCCATTTCTGTGGATGAAAACATGTCTGTCGCCATCACCAATGATCAACTGCAGATCTTTGATAGAGATACTCCCGATGCGCAGATCACCATCACGGCAAGTAATCTGCAGTCTGGAGTGCTTGAGTTAAATGGCGTAGAGACGTCCGTTTTTACATTGGCTGATCTGAAAACAGGTGGGCTGCTTTTCAAGCAGGATGGTTCTGAACAGTCTGAGCCGGTGGGCTTCAATATGATGGTGACGAGCGAAGGCGTTACAACGTCGACCATTCCCGTAACAATCGATTTTGGTCAAAGTTCAGATGATGTCCCTGTTCCGATAACCAATATTGGTCTTGCCCTGCAGGAAGGCCAGCTCAAGCCTCTGACGTTCACCGAATTGAAATATCAGGATGACGATACGGTTGCTGCCAGTATCGTCTACACCTTTGCTGAGTTGACGGGTGATAATACGTTTGTGGTGGCAGGCACTGAGCAGAACTTCTTTACTCAGGAAGATCTTGATAATAATCGAGTGTACTACCGTGATGATGGCACTCACGTAGGTGTTGAGTCTACATGGATCGAGAATCTCCGGTTCTCGGTGAGCGATGGTAACTCTACCATCGACGATCAATTGTTCGAGTTGAGGTTCACGAACTTCCCGGATGCCCCGGTGGAAGGAAACAATATTGGTCTGGACTTGACGGAAGGTGAGCTGACGCAGCTGACGACTTCTCAGTTGGAGTATCGTGATGACGATACAGCCACGGCCGACATCAGCTATTCCATTTTTGGTCTGACGGGCGATAACACATTTGTTGTAAGTGGCACTGATCAGGATTTCTTCAGTCAGGAGGACATTGATGAGGGACGGGTGTTCTATCGCGATGAGGGAGATCATGTCGGGCTGGAATCGAATTGGACCGAGGATGTTCGATTCACGGTCGGTGATGGCACGACGATCATCAACGATCTGACGTTTGAATTGAGGTTTACGGCGGTATCAGATGCTCCGGTTCTGAGTACCAATATTGGTCTGGATCTGTTGGAAAATGAGCATAAACTGCTGACGAAAACCGAACTGGAATTTCGGGATAACGATACGGCCACGGCTGACATTCTTTATTCCGCTTTTGATCTGACGGACAATAGTACGTTTGTCGTAGGGGGGGTCGAGCAGAACTCCTTTTCCCAGGAGGATCTGGATAATGGGCAGGTGTACTATCGTGACGCGGGAAATCATGTCGGGGTAGAGTCTAGTTGGAGCGAGATTTTTCACTTTTCGGTCAGTGATGGCAACACGACCATCAACAATCAAACGTTCGAGCTGAGGTTCACGGATGTGCCTGATGCCCCCGTCGAGCTCTTCAATAACGGGCTTGCACTGCTGGAGGGTGAGAACAAGCTGCTGACAGCGCTAGATCTACAATATACGGACGATGATACGGCGCCGGCTGACATTCTTTATACCGCATCAGGATTACCCGGCACTGGCACATTGATCGTAGCCGGTATCGAGCAGAATATCTTCAGTCAGGATGATCTGGATAATGATCGGGTTTATTACCGCGATGAGGGAACCCATGAAGGGGTGGAGTCGAGCTGGACGGAGAGCTTTACCTTCTCGGTCGAGGATGGTGACAACACGATCAGTGGTCAGAGTTTCGAGCTGAGATTCACGGATGTGCCTGATGCACCGGTCAAACTCAACAATAACGGAGTCGCGCTGCTGGAAGGTGAGAACAAGCTGCTGACCCGCAATGAGCTGGAATACACGGATGTTGATACGGCAGCAGCCGATATTCTTTATACCGCATCCGGGTTGCCCAGTACTGGAGAACTGATTGTAGACGGCAGTGTGCAGAGTTTCTTCAGCCAGGACGATCTGGATAAGGAACTTGTTTACTACCGCGATGACGGTACGCAAACCGGGCCGGAGTCCAGCTGGACCGAAAGCTTTACCTTCTCGATCACTGATGGTGACAACACGATCAGTGATCAGAGCTTCGAGCTGAGACTCACGAATGTACCTGATGCGCCGGTCAAGCTCAACAATAACGGGCTTGCACTGCTGGAGGGGGCGAACAAACTGCTGACCCGCAATGAGCTGGAATACACGGATGATGATACGACACCAGCCAACATTCTTTATACCGCATCCGGGTTGCCCAGCACTGGCTCACTGATTGTAGACGGCAGTGTGCAGAGCTTCTTCAGTCAGGAAGATCTGGATAAGGAACTTGTCTACTACCGTGACGATGGCACACATGCCGGGGTGGAGTCGAGCTGGGCCGAAAGCTTTACCTTCTCGGTCAGCGATGGTGATAACACGATCACTGATCAAAGCTTCGAGCTGAGATTCACGGATGTGCCTGATGCGCCGGTCAAACTCAACAATAACGGAATTGCGCTGCTGGAGGGTGAGAACAAACTGCTGACCCGCAATGAGCTGGAATACACGGATGTCGATACGGCACCGGCTGATATTCTTTATATTGCATCAGGATTGCCCAGCACTGGCACATTGATAGTAGACGACATTGAGCAGAGCTTCTTCAGTCAGGAAGACTTGAATAACGAACTTGTTTACTACCGTGATGACGGCACGCATACAGGAGTGGAGTCGAGCTGGACGGAGAGCTTTACCTTTCTGGTCGACGATGGTGACAGCACGATCAGCGATCAGAGCTTTGAGCTGAGATTCACGAATGTGGCTGATGAGCCCGTCGAACTCAACAATAACGGGCTTGCACTGCTGGAAGGTGAGAACAAGCTGCTGAGTAGCAATGAGCTGCATTACACGGATGATGATACGGCCTCGGTCAACATTAGTTATATCGCCTCAGGATTACCGACAAGCGGTAGTTTGTGGGTCAACGGAAGTGAGCAGGATTTCTTCAGCCAGGATGACTTGGATAACGATCTTGTCTACTACCGCGATGACGGCACGCACGTCGGTGAGGAGTCAAGCTGGATCGAAAGCTTTACCTTCTCGGTCAGCGATGGTGACAGCACAATCAGCGATCAGAGCTTCGAGCTGAGATTCACGGATGTGCCTGATGCGCCTGTCGAACTCAACAATAACGGGCTTGCACTGCTGGAAGGTGAGAACAAGCTGCTGAGTAGCAATGAGCTGCATTACACGGATGATGATACGGCCTCGGTCAACATTAGTTATATCGCCTCAGGATTACCGACAAGCGGTAGTTTGTGGGTCAACGGAAGTGAGCAGGATTTCTTCAGCCAGGATGACTTGGATAACGATCTTGTCTACTACCGCGATGACGGCACGCACGTCGGTGAGGAGTCAAGCTGGATCGAAAGCTTTACCTTCTCGGTCAGCGATGGTGACAGCACAATCAGCGATCAGAGCTTCGAGCTGAGATTCACGAATGTGGCTGATGAGCCCGTCGAACTCAACAATAACGGGCTTGCGTTGCTGGAGGGTGAGAACAAGCTGCTAACCCGCAATGAGCTGGAATACACGGATGTCGATACGGCATCGGCCGACATTCTTTATACCGCATCAGGCTTGCCCGGCACTGGCAGACTGATCGTTGCTGGTATTGAGCAGAGCTTTTTCAGCCAGGAAGATCTGGATAACGAACTTGTCTACTACCGCGATGACGGCACGCACGCCGGTGAAGAGTCGAGCTGGACCGAAAGCTTTACCTTCTCGCTCAGTGATGGTGACAACACGATCAGTGATCAGAGCTTCGAGCTGAGATTCACGGATGTGCCTGATGCGCCTGTCGAACTCAACAATAACGGGCTTGCGCTGCTGGAGGGTGAGGATAAACTGCTGACCCGCAATGAGCTGGAATACACGGATGTGGATACGGCGGTAACTGATGTCGGCTATGTCGTGACAGGATTGCCACCGGGAGGTAGTTTGTGGGTCGATGGTAGCCAACAGAATACCTTCAGCCAAGATGAACTGGATAATAATCTTGTCTACTACCGCGATGATGGATCGCATATCGGCGAGGAGTCAGCCTGGACCGAAAGCTTTACCTTCTCGCTCAGTGATGGTGACAACACGATCAGTGATCAGAGCTTCGAACTGAGATTCACGAATGTGCCTGATGAGCCCGTCGAACTCAACAATAATGGGCTTGCACTGCTGGAGGGTGAGAACAAACTTCTGACAGCGCTTGATTTACTATACACAGACGACGATACGGCGGCGGCCAGTATCAGCTATGTGGTCACAGGATTACCGACAAGCGGTAGTTTGTGGGTCAATGGAAGTGAGCAGACATTCTTCAGCCAGGATGATCTGGATAACGATCTTGTCTACTACCGCGATGATGGAATGCATATCGGCGAGGAGTCAGCCTGGACCCAGAGCTTTACTTTCTCGGTCAGCGATGGTGACAGTACGATCAGTGATCAGAGTTTCGAGCTGAGATTCACGAATGTGCCTGATGAACTCGTCAAGATTAACAATAACGGGGCGACGCTGCTGGAAGGCGAGAACAAACTGCTGACCAGCAATGAGCTGAAATACACGGATGTCGATACGGCACCAGCCGACATTCTTTATACTGCCTCGGGGTTGCCCAGTACTGGCATGCTGATTGTAGGCGGCAATGATCAGAGCTTCTTCAGCCAGGACGACCTGGATAATGATCGAGTTTATTATCGGGATGCGGGGACCCATGAGGGAGTCGAGTCAAACTGGATCGAGAGTTTCCGGTTTTCGGTGAGCGATGGCAGTACGACGATAGACAACCAGACCTTTGAGTTGACGTTTACTGATGTGCCCGATGCCCCCATATTGACTCTGGCTGAGAATGTGTCTCTTGAAGAAGGCAGCCAGATCACGCTATCGACAGATCACATTCTGGTAAAGGATGTTGATACCAGCAATTCCGACATCAGGTTTACGATCGCAGCTGTAAACTCCGGACAATTACTTGTCGATGAGGTCATTGCTGAGACGTTCTTCTATGACGAACTTGTTGCTGGTCGCGTCTCCTTCAAGCACGATGGATCTGAACCCTCCATGGAGGCAAGTGTTGGCTTCAGCGTATCGGATGCTACGAGCCAGCTACCGACAGAGACGCTGGTTTTCTCGATAAGCCCCGTTCATGATCAGGCTCCGGTCGCTACTGATCATATGCTCTCAGGCAACCGGGGAGCACTCATGTCTCAGCTGGAGACAGGTTCAGTGACATTGCTGCAAGATGCATCTGATGGCGATGAGCCTGTCGGAACACTGGCGACACGTCTGGAAACAACGGCCTCGCATGGCACTGTCAGCATCGATACTAACGGCACGTTCAATTATCAGCATGATGGTAGTGAAACTTTTAGAGATAGTTTTACTTATTCGATCATCGATGAAGGGGGGAATGCATCGGCGCCGGCCGTAGTCAGTATATTTATTTCCGGTAATACTACTCCGGTAACAAATGGCAGCATCGACTCACAGGTAACGACGGAATTGCAGGCATTCACCTTATCGCTCGATAGTGATCTGTTCAGCGACACGCCAGATGATTCGCTCATCTGGCAGACATCAATGGTTGATGGGTCTCCCATTCCGCAATGGCTTTCCTTTGACAGTACAGATCGCACGTTTTCAGGGACTCCGGGAGACGCTGACACGGGGGAGGTCGAGTTGCGGGTGCAGGCAATAGACACTCATGGTGCTGTTTCTGCGCCCATTGACTTCGTGTTGACAGTTAACGATATTAATCAACCCTCAACTGTGAGTGTCGGTAAGGTGGCAACCGTTGTAGAAAATCAGAAGGGTGCTTTTCTGACAACGATCAATGCGAATGATCCTGACAGCGCTGACATTGTAACTGTGAGCCTTAATGATCCACGCTTTCAGATAGCAGACAGCAAGCTTAGTCTGAAGCCGGACATCAGTCTGGATTATGAGTCAGAGCCAGAATTCGTGCTGACGATTACAGCCAGTGACGGGTCAGGTGATTTGATCACCAGCGAATTGCCAGTTCAGGTGGAAGATGACAATGATAGCCCCGTGCTGGACACTGAGATCAGAGATTTAACTCTGGAAGGCGAATCGCTTAATCTGATTCCAGCTGACTGGTTTTCAGATCAGGATGGTGATGTTCTGCAATATACCTGGAAGTTGGCGTCCGGCGAGGACTTGCCGGACTGGATTGTATTTAACGAGCAGGGCTCAACATTGTCACTGGGTGAGATTCCAGAGAATGTGTCCACCCAGGCAGTTGTATTGACAGCCACTGATGGGCGCGGCGGAGTGGCACAGCTGTTCCTTGATCTGCATTTGCCACTGCCTGTTGTCGCGCCCGCTAACCCGACGGTCGAACCAACCCCGGAGGAGCCTGAACGGTCGTTGGTGAGTGCTCCGCTCGACCTGGATGAACTGGCCTCCAATGTGAGCGTGGAAAGTTCAAAGAGTATTCGGTCAACCGATAGTCCGGCCAGGGATGATGCCAGCAACCTGATTGCAGCTGTGGGAGTATCTGCTACCCGGCTCATCCCCTTGATAGTAGATGTGGATCCTGTCTCTGTGGAAGGCTTGTCAGATCGTATTCAGAGTATTCGCGACACTCGGGTTATATCCGAGCAGATCGGTGACGCATTTACCAGCAAGCGCGTGGATCTAGCCAAGCCCTCCATATCGAATGTTTTTAATGGGGCAATAAATCTGAATGACCTTTTTTCATTTGCCGAACGTCAGGATGTTCAGACCCTTGCAGAGCTGGCGAAGGAGTTTGAAAAGCAGCGTGAGCAGATGGAGTCGCGTGAAAATTTCAACACCGCGGTGGTTGGCTCATCAATCACGTTGAGCTCGGGTTTGTCTGTGGGTTATCTGATTTATCTGATTCGTGGTGGCGCAATCGTCAGTAGCATGCTGAGTTCACTGCCCGCATGGCGCTTTGTCGATCCGTTACCGATTCTGAATTCCATGGGAAGCGGCTCAGATTCAGATGGGGAAACGCTGGCATCCATTGTCAGTCAGGACGCTGGTAAATAGTCCGGGGAGTTTCACTGTTCAAGCTGATAGGTATACTGGTTGGACGCCCGTTTCAAGAGTGTCAGTTTCATGCCTGAATTTTCAACACGTCCCATTGGTAATACCTCCATTGCGGTAACCGAGCTTGGCCTGGGGTGTGCGGCCATGGCCGGTAATCACAGGCCCGTCGAGGATGTCGATATCGCCGGTGCTATTGACGAGGCACTTGAAAACAAGGTCGGGTATGTGGACACCGCGCCATTCTATGGTTTTGGACGCTCTGAGCATTTCGTTGGTAATGGGCTTCGTCACCGGGATGACTACGTTCTTTCAACAAAAGCCGGTCGGTTGCTTGCTCCAGGCTTCCCGACGGACTCATCAGCAGGAGAGTGGCCGGGCAGCTTCCCGTTTCACCAGATTTACGATTACTCCTACGAGGGCGTCATGCGTTCCTACGAGGACAGTCTGCAGCGGCTGGGAGTGAGTCGTATCGATATTCTTCTGTTACATGATATCGGAGCCATGCAACACGGTGAAGAGGCAAACAGGGCGTTGTTCAATGACGCCATGACAGGAGGCTACCGTGCATTGGACGAGTTACGACGAGCAGGGGATATCAAGGCGATAGGCCTGGGAGTCAACGAGCAGGAAGTTTGTCTTCAGGCAATGGAACACGGACATTGGGATGCTTTCCTGTTGGCTGGACGTTACACCTTGCTGGAGCAAGCACCTCTGGACAAGTTGTTTCCAGCCTGTGCTGAAGCAGAGACGTCCATTATCCTGGGAGGTCCATTCAACTCCGGTATTCTGGTTGGTGGAGAAACCTGGAACTATGCCAAGGCACCGGCAGACGTCGTCGAAAAAGTGCGTCGGATCAACGAGATCTGCCAGTCCCACGGTGTGCCGTTGCCGGCAGCTGCATTGCAGTTCCCGTTGGGGGCCACCCAGGTTGCCAGTGTCATTCCGGGACCGCGCTCACGCAGTGATATGCGACAGATCCTGGACTGGTTCCAGCTGGATATACCAGCCAGTCTCTGGAGTGATCTGCAAAATGCGCAACTACTTGCGGAAAACGCCCCCTTACCGGGCTAAGGGATTGTTTCACGATCCCTAAGGCATAATTCCTTGTCTTGAAATGCAAGAAGCCCCGTACTGGACGGGGCTTCTTGTTGTGTCTGACTGGAAGGCTAAAACGGGGAGATCAAGTTGTTCTGCCAATCCTGTGTTCTGTCAGCTTTTTACGGTGACAAAAGACCCTGGTGCAGGTTCAATCACGTCCAGTTTGCCTGAGCCAGGAATGCGCTTGGCAACCTTCTTGCCGGAAAGTGGAGCCAGCCACTTGTCCCAATCTGTCCACCATGAACCCTTGAACTCTTCAGCACCTTCCATCCAGGCGTCCAGATCCTTGGGTTGATCTTCGTTGATCCAGTAATTGTATTTCTCGGCCGCAGGAGGATTGATGACACCTGCAATATGACCTGAGCCTGCCAGCATGAAGCGAACAGGTCCGGCATAGAGCCCTGTGGATTTGAAGACTGAGGGGTAGGGGGCGATGTGATCTTCCTTGGCAGCCTGCAGGTAAACTGGAATTGTCACTTTCGATAAATCGATGGGAATTCCTTTCAAACTTATGCCGCCTGGCTTCGAGAGATTATTGTTGATGTACATTTCGCGCAAATAGAACAGATGTGTCTTTCGCGGCATACGGGTTGAATCCGCATTCCAGTACAGCAGGTCAAACTTCATCGGCTCCTTGCCCAGCAGATAGTTGTCAACGTAGAACGACCAGATCAGGTCGTTGGCGCGCAACATATTGAAGGTTGAGGACATGGAGCTGCCGTCCAGATAGCCTTTTTCATCCATCATGCGCTCAAGGTTGTTGACTTGAGCCTCATCGGTGAAGATCTTCAGATCACCTGCTTCAGAAAAATCGGCTTGCGATGCGAAAAAGGTCGCTGCCTTGACGCGATCGTCACCCGTGGCTGCCATGTATGCCAGGGTTGCGCTCAGCAGTGTTCCGCCAATGCAGTAACCGATCATGGACACTTCACGTTCGCCAGTTGCCTCTTCAACAGCATCGAGTGCATCCAGGATGCCTTCCTGCATGTAGTCTTCAAATGTCTTGTTACCCAGCTCAGCATCCGGGTTAACCCAGGAGATGACGAAAACCGTGTATCCCTGTGACACTGCCCAGGCAATGAATGAGTTCTTGGGTTGCAGGTCAAGGATGTAGTACTTGTTGATCCAGGGTGGCGCAATAACCAGCGGTCGCTTGTGAACCTTATCGGTCGTCGGTTCATATTGAATCAGTTGAGCGAGCTCATTCTGAAAGACCACCTTGCCCGGTGTCGTTGCAATGTTTTCACCCAGCGTAAACGCATCGGGATCGCTCATCATGATGGTGAGCTGACTGGTTTTAGGATCCAGGTCACGTTGCAGGTTCTGCAGCCCCTTCATGATGCTCTGACCACCTGTGTCGAACATGGTGCGAATGGCTTCAGGATTGGTGAGCAGAAAGTTGGATGGAGAAAAGGCGTCGGCCAGCAGTTGAGAATGGAATACGATCTTTTTCTTGTCCTGCTCACTGAGTCCCTCTATGGACGTCATGGTGTTGACCATCCATCGGGACGTGATGAGGTACGACCTGCGAATGTAATCGAACATGGGGTTGTTGGTCCAGGCCTCATGCTTGAACCGGCGATCGTAATCGCCCTTGTCAGCTCCATCGCTGCCAGCACCTGTTTTCATCAGGTCTTTCATGACTTGCTGCATCAGCTCGACGTGCTCTTTCCAGAGCTCATAATTGGCCTGCATCAGCTTCATCGGATCGCTGGCCATTAACTTTGTCGCGCTGTTGAACGCGGGTCCGACATTCATCGGATCCATGCCCTTCATCGGGTCCATGGACTGTGTTGCCATCTGATGGGACTTGTTCAACAAGTCGCTCATCATGGTGGTGTTCTTTTGCCACATATCGGCAAATGAGCGAGTGATGTCTTCCATCTGGTCCTGCATGCGGTCTTCTTTATCGGTCACTATATTTCTCTGTGTCGTTGCGAGATGCTAGAGCTGATGAAAAAATACGGCGTACCATCCAGGAAGAAGCCCTGTCGTCGTAAGATTCCCGGATGCCGATAAGCCGGACAGCATCCTTGAGATCCTTTTTATTCCTTATTGTGTTCGCCGTTACCGTCTCTGCCATCGGTATTTTCGTCACCTACGGGAACAAACATGGTTTCCCAGGATTTCATATTCTTGGTTACCAATTCTCTCATAGTGTCTATGGGAGTGTTTGACAGCATATCCTGCATTTGAGTTTGCACGGTTCGTTGCTGGCTGACGAAGGTGCCGACGCTTTTTTGAAGATACTCGGCCATCATGCCTTGCATGGGATTGCCGTAGAAGCGAATCAACTGGGCAAGGAGCAGCTCGGTAAGAATGGGCTGGCCGCCTGTCTGTTCCTGCTCGACAATTATCTGGAGCAGGAGGGCACGAGTAATATCTTCTCCACTCGTGTCTTCGACTATCTGGATGTCAATGCCATCGACGATCATCTCCCGAATATTTTTCAGGGTGACGTGCTTGCTCGCTTCTGTGTCATACAGACGACGATTCGCGTACTTTTTTATTATTCTTATGGCTTTCACAACACTCTGCTACAAATTAGAGAAACTAACATTCTACACGCGCGAGTGGGCAGGGTGCCCCGTCAACTACTGGAACCCAACCCTTAAACTCGCTTTTGCAGGACTAACCGCTCGTTGGTAATATGACTACTTCGCTTTAGCGGCTGTTTTCTTGGCAGGTGCCTTCTTCTTGGCAGCAGCTGCTGAAGTAGCTGGCTTGCTAGCGGCCGCTTTGGCTGGCGCTGCAGTTTTAGGGGCAGCTGTTGTCTTCGGCTCAGCAGCTTTAGGGCTGGCAGTTTTCTTGGCTGCGGCAGCTTTAGGAGCAGTAGCTTCCTTAGCGGCGGCGGCTTTAGGAGCGGCAGTTTCCTTGGCGGCGGCAGCTTTAGGAGCAGTAGCTTCCTTGGCGGCGGCGGCTTTAGGAGCGGCAGTTTCCTTGGCGGCGGCAGCTTTAGGAGCAGTAGCTTCCTTAGGCGCGGCAGCTTTAGGAGCAGCGGCTTTAGGAGTTGCAGCCTTGGACTTGGCCATATCACCTAGTTCACCAGCAAGAGCAACATATTCTGCAGCACGTGCGTTGACTTTTTCGGCGAAAGCCTTGGTCTCAACGACACGTTGCTCGTAAGTTTCTTGAGGGTTGGAATTATTCGGAGTCTTGACTTGAGTTACCGCGTAATCAACCAGATCACCCATCAGGTCGTAGTTTTTTCGAGCAATACGCTCAAAAGCTTCGGCGGCTACAGAGTTCATGTTCTGCATTGGCTCGAGGCTGGCGAGTGCTTTTTTCTGCATTTCTGCAAATTGTTCGTTTACAGATTTCATCTGTGACTCCACGTATAGATAAGTTGTAACCAGGCTACCCGGTGATAGAGCATCACTCGGGTAGCCTAGACGCACAGTGACTAACTATGCGTGATGCTCAAGACGCTGCAGTGCAGCGTCAACAGAAAAATTACTTGCTGAAAGAAGCTGAAAGGCTTTCAGATGCTTCTTTGAACTTGGCAGAGAACTGCTGAGTCATTTCTGAGTACTCACTGGCACGGCTGTTCATCAGCTCAACAAAAGCGTTGGCTTCAGCAGTTTGTGCAGAAGTAACGTCGTTCAGGTTATCACTGGACAGTGGCAGGTGAACTTGCTTTGCAGAGAATTCAAGTACGTCACCAGCGATTGCGTAGTTCTTGCGAGCAACTTGCTCCATTGCATCAGCAGTAACAGTGGCGAAAGCGCGCATTGGCTCGAAGCCGCCAGTTTGCATGCCGCCCATCATCTGGTTGAACTGCTCAGTCATTTTGTTAGTTACTTCTTTCATGTTTTCAGTTACGTCGTTCATGCTTTCTGTTACGTTTTTCATGGTCTAGCTCCGGGTTGGTAGTGAAGGACAGTTGTCTGTCTTGTTGCAGTGCAGTATAGAGATCAATATTTTGCAATGCAACATCTGGCGGCAACTATTTTTAACAAAATAGGGGGCTTTTTTAAAATTTAATAAAAACAGATACTTGCAATGTTCACAGGTATTGTGAATATATGTAAATCAGAGGATTTTCGCTATGAACAATGCTCTATGTTGCACCGCTCAGGCATTATTGTTCTTGTGCCCAGAGTGCAGAAAAGTCTTGGGCTGCGGAGACGAGGAAAATTGCAGGTGAGAGGCGGTTCTACAGCGGTTCTACCAGCACTGGAAACGGGGCGTCAGGAGCGTTACAAGCAGGAGCGTGGGACTCTCGGTCTTATTCTGGGGCGGCGAAACACAGCCCTTGTCCGCCGACCCGCTGGCTCGAAAGCGGGTTATCCGGCGAACACAAGCCAGCTGCTTAACCGATGTGGTAGCCGCCATTCACTGACAGGTCGGTGCCTGTTATGTAGCCACTATCGGTGTTGGCCAGAAAGCTGACTGCACGCGCGATCTCTTCGGGTTCGGCAAAGCGACCGACGGGTATCTGTTTGACGATCTTTGCGCGAACGGCTTCTGGTACGGCCTGAATCATGGGGGATTGCACATAGCCTGGCGATACGCTGTTGACCGTGATGCCATCACGGGCCACTTCTCGGGCCAGGGCTTTGGTAAAGCCTGTCATGCCGGCTTTTGCGGCGGAATAGTTGGTCTGCCCAATCTGTCCACGTTGCCCATTGACTGAAGATATATTGATGATTCGGCCATATTTACGCTCGATCATGGGAGTAATCACCGGGCGACTGACGTTGTAGACACCGTCCAGGTTGGTTCTCAGAACGGATGACCACTCAGCAGGTTCCAGGTCGACCAGCTTTGCGTCTCGTGTAATACCAGCGGCGTTGACGAGGACGCTGATTGGGCCAATGTTGGCTTCAATCTCTGTCACTGAAGTCTGGCAGGCCGCCGCGTCGGTGACATCGAAGGCAAGCAGCTGGACATTGACACCTTCCGACTTCAGCGTCTTGATGACTGCAGTGCTGCGTTCGACATCAGTGGGGTGGCAGTTCGCTACAACCTTATAGCCTTCCGAGCTGAACTGTCTGCAAAGAGCTGTGCCGATTGCACCAGTTCCTCCGGTAATCAGAACGATGGTTTCACTCATGGTTTACTTTCCTTCGGATGCGCGATTGACGATGTTATTGGTGTAAATACTGCACTGCAATATACTGGAAATTATTTTTTTCGTACCGTGTGAACTTTGATGTGAAGCAATAAAATGTACAAATAACCCCTCATTGTTCACAAATAACCCCCTATTTTCACTAAATGAGTCGATTTTTGCATTATAGACACACTGTTTTATAATTCAAAAATGCTGCACTGTGCATATCGTCTATCCTTGATGTTCATGCAACGGCAAATCGCTCGGACAAAGATTATAGTGAGTGTAACCTCCAATATCGATGCCTTATTGAGTCAGGATACGAGCATCGCGCCGAAAGGCCGTTCTGTTGACTTGGTGCTACCCAAATCTGCTGGTCAGATTCGTCGTAGTCGTGACTATCGCGTATATCTTCCCGCAGGTTACGACGGTCAAACAGCCATGCCCATGGTCATGGCACTGCACGGCTGTAAGCAGAGTCATCTGGAGATTCAGGTTGTTGCCGGTTTGGATCGTATTGCCGACAGGGAAGGCTTTATCGTGGTCTACCCCAGTATCACCAGCCACACCGCATTCAGATCCAGAAACTGCTGGGGCTGGTGGATGCATCGGCAACGCATTCGTGGATCAGGTGAAGTGGGGGATCTATTGCAAATAGTTTCCGCTGTCAGCCGCGATTATGCGATCGATCAGGACCGGTTGCATGTGTGTGGTCTGTCTGCCGGCGCCGCCATGAGTGTTGTGGCTCTGGCTAATTATAGTGATGTGTGGAAAAGTGGAGCCAGTGTCGCCGGTTTGGCTTTTGGTGAAAGTGCGAGGGCTGTCAAGTACGCCAAATTCGTGCCCGTGAAATACAAGCCAATAATGATGCTGAACCGCCTGTTGAAGAGAGCACTGGTGTGCGAGGCGCCGGATCTGTTGATTATCCAGTCTGCGGCGGATAAGCAAGTAGATCTGAAGGCATCTGAAATCCTTGCGCAAACCTGGCGAACGGCAACCTCATTGAGTGATGAGCCGACAGAAACTGCCAGTGGAAAAACGCAAAACACGCCTTGGCGATATGCTCAGTACGCTGATAATGAAGGCCGTGTTCGACTCGGTTATTTTACGGTGGAGGGTATCAAACATGGCTGGATCGGAGGTAATGCCGGAAAGTACAGTACGACTGAGGGGCCGAATGTGTCCGAACTCATTTGTGCGTTTTTCAGCGCCTCACAACAGGCCCTTAGTCCAGTTGAATCGTACTGTCGTCCTTTAGTAGCTCAAGAACAACATCTGAGCGTACTTCGTTGACGTCCGGATGGGCGAGCAGTTGCTCATTGATGAAGGCTGCCAGAGCTTGCAAGTCCTTCAAGCGCACATGCAGCAGATAGTCAGCATCGCCGGTAATGGCGCAGGCAAGACGAACAGCTGCGAGTGAACTCACGAGTTCGCGAAAATTGACTGATGATGCCTTGCTGTGGGAGTGCAGTCGAACCTTCACGAAAGCGTCCAGTCCCAAGCCAACGGAGGCTGGGTTGAGTTCGGCACGGTAGCGGCTGATAACGCCCTGCGTCTCCAGCCGCGTGCGTCGCCGGGAAATCTGAGAGGCAGATAATCCAATGCGATCGCCTATGGCAGCATTGCTCATGGATGCGTCGGCTTGCAGGTGTCTTAGCAGTTCTTTGTCAAATCGGTCCATGGTGGAATTATGCCTGCAAGCAGACCGGCAGGCGGCGTTCACTGGACGTGGTGACACTGTTCTTTTGCTGGAATTCAGGCAGCCAGCAATGCACCGTCGTGTTCTACCAGCAGAAAGTGAATGTCCAGCGGCAGGCACATCAGGTAAGAACGGGCGTTCCATTCCAATGTGCTTGACTGAAAGTGACGAGAGTTACCCGGCAGTTGTCTGGCTTGCCTTTCCAGATTGCGCGTCAAACGCAGTAATTGAAGCTCGTCCTGCTGGCCGGCCTCCACGACACAATTCGGTAGATAGGATTGGGTCAATAGCAAGGCAGCCGGATGGTGAGTGTTGTTTTGACTCTCGTAGAGACGCTGGCGAATTGCCTCGCACTCAGGTGCCGTCCGGTAACCGTTACGAATGCATAGATCGTGAACGCGCTCGAGCTTCTGCTCGTAGGGCAGGCGAGTCACCATTGATGGCTGCTCTCCAACAATGATGTAGTCTGAGCGCAACACCTGCGTGCGCAGGAAGTGCCTGACAGTGCTTGATAATTCCTTGGCCATCGCGCGTGTTGAGTAAAACCAGTCCGCTTAAATCGGGTTCATTACAGACCGGATAGCGGCGTGGTAGTTCAGAAACTTTAGTCGAATCTGGCAATTCGGAATTCACTGTTTGCTCAATCTACAGACATTTCTCCAGAACCTGTACTGGGTGAAGAAGGTGCTCTTGCGTGTAATCATTGATTTGCTTGTGACAGCTGAATCCGTTGGCCACGATGACTGTCTCTTCGCTACACGAATCCAGGGCAGGTTTGAGTGCTCGTGAAAACAGAGTCTGCGCCAGGTGGCGCGTTTTTTCCCGCATGCCAAAGCTTCCTGCCATACCGCAGCAGCTACTTTCAGGTTCTGACAAGGAATCGAAGCATTTTTTCATCCAGTCGCGTTCATGCTGCTCGCCAGAGGCCTTGTCGTGACAATGCAGGTGCATGAGCCCGGTGGGCAAGGTTCTTTGCACTGGAGTGTCTCGCTGGCTTAACAGCGCAGTCAGGGTCATGGCACGGGCGTGCAGATCTGCGGCGCGTTGATCTGACGGGTATTGTCGAATCATCTCATCTCGGAAAACCGACAGGCAAGATGGTTCGATGACAACAACCGGGGCTGCATGGGGCAGGTGTGGATAGAAGTGATCAAGCATCTGGCTTAGTTGCTGGCGTGCCTTTTCAAGAAACCCATACTCGTACAACGGGCGTCCGCAGCAGAAATGTGCACGGGTGACAGCGACCTGAAAACCTGCTTTTTGCAGGACTCTGGTGGCGCTGATCAGAATATGTGAATGGTAATTGGAATTGACAGAGTCAGCCCAAAGTACCGCGGCAGGTAATGCTGCATCACCAAACCAGTTGAAATAGTCATCATGTCGATCAGCATTCTGATGGGCCCATTGTCCGAAGGACTGGCTGCTCAGTACCGGCAACGATGCTTCCTGACTGATGCCCAGTACTCTTTTAGCCAGTGCGCCTAGTGGACCTTTTTGCAACAGATTGGTCAAAGCAGGGGCTTTGGATAACCATGGCAAGGTGGTACCTATATATCCCATGGCGTAATGATGCAGAGGCCGGCGTCGCTGGTCGTAGTGTTTTTCCATGAATTCAGACTTGTAGGAAGCAATATCTACTTGTGTCGGGCACTCATGTTTGCAAGCTTTGCAGGAAAGACAATGTTCAAGAGAATCGGCGATGTCCGGATTGTCCCAGCCGTCGGTAATCAGCTCTCCACGAACCAGCTCGTGTAACAGATGTGCGCGGCCACGAGTGGAGTAGCGTTCCTCACCACTTGCCTGGTAACTTGGGCACATGGCTCCGGACTGAGACCGGCATTTTCCCATGCCGATACAGCGCTCCGAGGATCGGGCAAAACCGCCCAGATCTTCCACGAAATTGAGTGTCGTACTGATATCGGGACGTTGGTAGTCTGGTCCGAAACGCAGGTTCTCATCCATGCGGTAGGCATCGATAAGCTTTCCCGGATTCATGCGCCTTTGCGGATCCCAGATGCTCTTGAACTGCCTGAATGCCTCCATAAGGCGATCGCCGAACATGATGGGCAGAAACTCGGCCTTGGCCTGGCCATCTCCGTGTTCGCCTGACAAGGATCCACCAAACTTCACCACCAGGTGGGCAATTTCCTGGCTGAATTTACGCCACTGCGCAACGCCTTCAGTCGAGCGCGTATCAAAGGTAATACGTGCATGTATGCAACCGTCGCCAAAATGTCCATACAGGCTGGTGGTATAGCCGTAGCGATCGACGAGTGCCTGGAATTCGCGTAGATAGTTGCCCAGTTGCATAGGGTCGACGGCCGTATCCTCCCAACCGACGACAGGGTCGGGGGCATGTGGGTCAAGACTCATGGAGGTGGCCGAAGCGCCTTGCTCACGGATGCTCCATAAGGCAGCTGTATCGCCTGCGTCCGGTACTTGCAGTACTGATAGAACTCTGCTGGATTTCTGCATTGCCTGGACAAAGGTGCTGCAGTGTTCTTCGAGTGACTCCAGAGTGCTTGCTGCCAACTCCACCAGTAGCCAGGCACGTCCCTCTGGCAGCAGGGCAACTTCGCGTTCTTTGAGCTTGCGTGCCTGCAAGCCGCCGATGATGTTCCAGTCAAGCCCTTCCATGGCGATGGGTTTGAACGGCATTAACTCCGGCACACTGTCACCGGCAATGTAGATATCACTGAAGCCCAGCACCACCAGACGCTTGTGCGCAGGGTTTTCAATGAGGTTCAGACGAGCTTGCAGAATGCTGATGCAAGTCCCCTCCGAGCCCACCAGAGCACGTGCCACGTTGAAGCCGTTCTCAGGCAGTAGTTGATCAAGGTTGTAGCCGGACACGCGCCGTTTGATATTAGGATAGCGCTCCCGAATGTCTGCCGCATACTCATCACGCAGTTCCTTGAGCTGGCGGTAGATGCGCGCTCGGGCATCACTACCTGCGATGATGGTGTCCAGCTCTGCCTCGCTGGTGGGCCCTACCCAGAAATGCTCGCCTTCGCTGGTCAGAATTTCCAGTTCAAGAACATTTTCCACAGTCTTGCCTGCCAGCATGGAATGCGGTCCGCAGGAGTTGTTACCGATCATGCCACCCAGCGTGCAACGACTGTGTGTGGCGGGGTCGGGACCGAACGTCAGGCCGTGAACTTCGGCAGCCGCCTTCAGTGAATCGCAGATGATGCCAGGCTCAACCAGTGCCCAGCGAGCGTCGGTATCAATGGACAATACGCGGGTCATGAAACGTGAGCAGTCAAGAATGACGGCCTCATTGACGCATTGCCCGTTCTGGGAGGTGCCACCACCACGCATCAGAACCGGTAGATCATGTTCACGGCAAAGCGCGACTACCTTATGGATGTCCTCAGCATTTCTCGGGTAGACAACACCGAGTGGAATCTGTCGATAGTTGGACGCATCGCTGGTGTACAGCGCAACCCCTGCGGAGGAGAAATCACACTCACCTTCCAGTGTCGACATGAGTGCGGAGTGGAAGGGGGCAAGTCTTGTGTGGTGGGTTTTGTTGTGAGGCATCGTTGGATCGTGTCTGCCCGGTGTACTGGGGCAGAAGGTCTGGGTGTGTATCTGCCAGTCATGCATGCGAGATTGTCGCATCTACTTTAATGTCTACAGGCAGGGGTGCAAGGAACTCTGACACCCCAAGCCTGTTTTGTCCATATTATCCGTACCATTGCACCCCTGATGCTATCGTTTGGCAGCTACCTGTATGGCAGGATCGCTTGAGTAGTCGTCAATGTGAGGGCTAAACGGTTGCATCCTCACCCCAGATGGCCTCAAGGCGTCGGTCCCGACCACAACTGTAGCGATACGCCTTGTAGCGGATCGGGCTTTTCTTGTAGAAATCCTGATGATGAATCTCATTACCCGTGATGGGGTAGAAGGTGGTCAGTGGCAAAATAGGGGTGACGACGTTCTGGTCGGGAAAGCGCTCCACCACAAGCTGACGGGTCTGCTCTGCCAGTTCCAGCTCTGTATCGTCTGAGGTGAAGATGGCGCTCAGATAGCTGGGTCCTTTGTCACAGAACTGACCGTTCGCATCAAAGGGATCAACATTGACCCAGAAGTGATCGAGAATGTCCCGGTAACTGACAACATCCGGGTCATAGGTGATTTCCACCGCCTCATAGTGCCCAGTGTGGTCTCCACGGTAGGTGGGATTCTCGGCAGTTCCGCCCGTAAATCCACTGACTACCTCACTGACACCATCGAGTGATTCGAAGTCCTTCTCCATGCACCAGAAGCAACCGCCTGCAAGAACAGCGGTGTCGGCGTGAACGGCGACGGGCAGCACAGAGGCTGCGGCAAGAAATAGACTGGCAAGTGTGCTTTTCATCAACGGTTCCGGCTGTCGGTTGCAATGGATCTCATAGTGATACAGACCGCCTACAGCCAAGGTAGTTCTTCTGAATGCCGGAACAGACTCTCAATTAGCCCAGTCGAGGTGGGTACATTTTTGACATCCTCCCCTTCCTGAAGAAAGGGGATTCCTACGGCGTTCAAGCACATGCCTGAATCGCTTCGACGGAAGGCCGCCCCGTGGGTTCCTGCTTCACTGGGGCTGCCTTAACTGCATGTTCGTGCAATTCAGGTCTGACGTCCCCTCCACAGGCCATCACGGCGTGTCCCGCCGCTACGATATTCTTTGCCGCATTGACATCGGCGTTCTCTGCATGTCCACAAGAGACGCAGCAGAAGCTCTTCTGAATTTTGCGGTTCTCTTGCGCTATGTGACCACAGCTTGAACATTGCTGGCTGGTGTACTGAGCTGACACCACAATCAGATCACCACCTGCCCACTTGAGCTTGTAGCCCAACTGTCGACGGAACTCACTCCAACCTTGATCGAGAATTGCTCGATTGAGGCCCGATTTCGCCTTGACGTTTTTTCCTGGATCTTGTCGGGTACCGGAAGCCGAACGAGACATATTGCTGACCTTGAGGTCTTCGATGCACACCACCGCGTGATTTTGGCTAATGAGGTGTGATTTCTGATGCAGGTAGTCTGCTCGGACATTGGCGATTCGAATATACAGGCGGGCGATTTTCGCTTTCTGTTTTTTCCAATTGCGGGAATACTTGCACCGACGAGCCAGGGCTCGCTGTGCGCGTGCCAATTGTCGTCGAAGTTGTGCAAAACTGTTCTTCGGCAAATGAATGACACCGTCGCTTTGTGCTGCAAAAACGGTGATGCCCAAGTCGAGACCAATCGCTGTTGTGGATGGGTGTAGAGGAGTCTCAATCTGTTGTGCAGTCTGGACAGAAAAAAACCACTTACCCCCTCGCTCACTGACGGTGATATTACGTAGCGTGCCGATGACATTACGGCTGTTTCGGTAGCGCATCCAGCCTAACTTGGGTAGAAAAATACGATTGTTGGCCTGATCAAGCTTGAACTGTTTGGGTTCCGGAAAGCGAAAGCTATTCCCTCGGCCTTTCTTTTTGTACTTAGGGAAAGCAGCGCGTTTGGCAAAGAAATTCTGATAGGCCCGATCAAGATCTTTGAGCGATTGCTGCAGCGTTTGAGCGGGTGCGAGTTGAAGCCACAGCGTGTCTAGATCTTTACGCCAGGTTGTCAGGCTCTTGCACATCTGGACATAGCTGATGTACTTCAGTTCGGCCTTATGGTTCTCTTGCTGAAGTGCCAATGCCTTGTTGTAGACAAACCGAGAACTGCCTGCAAACTGCCACAGCTGGCGGGTTTGTTCACCATTGGGGCGTAGCTCGAATTTGAAGGCTTGTAGACGTTCCATGGAATGAAGAATACACTGGACCGATAGAGATCATGCCACAGATACTCAAAATATACTGTATTTATATACAGCCATGCAGGAATGTATAATTACTATCGAATCAGGGAAGAGAAACCTTCGAGCTAGGCGAGCAAGAGGCTTCGCCTCTAGCGCTATCCATCCCCGCCCTGAAGGACGGGGCTTTCCGCGCGTAGGGGTAAATTACTTGCTGGCAGCCTTCCGGCGAGAACGCGGCAGACGGTGGCTGATGAAGGTTGTAAACCCACTCAGGCCAATGTAGGTCATGCCAATACCGATGATTGAAAGAAATACATCATAGAGCCAGCCATCGAACCCGCCCGTATGTACGGTACGCATCGCCTGATAGGCTTTTTCTCCTAATGAGGATGTGCTCGCATCAACGCGCAAGCCCATCATGCCGTCAAATGCAGTGATGTGTACACGGCTGTTGCCGTGCTCGGCCCACTCACTTGTCGTACGCATTTGAATGACTTTATCCTCCGCGGCGCTGGGCCAGACCAGGCCTGTGATGTGGGCCTGTGGAAATACTGTCATGGCTCGCCCCAATGCCCGCTCCCAAACGGCTTCGCTTTGACCGTCGAGCGCATCCACTCCTTCACCAAAATCAGCCCCATACGTATCACTCTCCGGGGAATAGAAGAACGATCTTGATGTGTCCGGGAATGTGATTACCACGCCGCTTAGTAGAACGATGGCAAAGGGCAGGCTCGACAAAAAACCCAGATTGCGATGACTGAGCAGAATGTGTGGACGTATGAGTTTTCGGGGAATAAGTCCTACTCGCCAGTGACGGCGTTTGGGCCAATAGGCCACAAGCCCGGCCAGGATCATGAGCAGTGATGCCAGACCTGCAGCGCCGACGACATACAGGCCGGCGGTGCCGCTCAGCAATCGGTGGTGCAGGTCCAGTAGCCAATCTTCCGGACGGCCATTGGGAGCCCACTCTTCAAGCACACTGCCATCTGCCGCAATATAAGCGGCATGCTTGTTGACAAGATCTATACGGCTGATTCCAACGTTTTCGTCCCCAAAGCGGATATGGTTGATGGTATGAGCACCAAATGCGGATTCACTTGATTCAACGATACTGAGCAAATCATTCACATTGCGATCCAGCCCCTGTGCCTGTTGTGCAAACGCCAGGCGAACATAGGCGTCTTTCCAGATCAGAGCCGTACCTGTTGAGGCGATGAGAATCAGCAGCAGGGCCAGAATTGCCCCCATCCATGCATGGATAAAACGGGCGCTAGAACTCAACATTGTTGATGACCTTGCCGTCCACTGCGCGATACATCTCTTTGTGTTCACTGTAATAGCCGCTTACGGTCAGCTCGATCTGGATAGGGCCTTCTTCCAGATTCATGAAATACCAGCCGTGGTAGCCAGGGAAGGCTGCCGTGAAGGATCCGTTCTGGCCACGGCCTTCGCCCTTGCTGTAGGCCATTTCAAAACCATCCGGATAGTTGCTGGCATCCGCTGTTGAGGGATGGCCGTGAAACTCATAGAACACCCCGTCACCTTCCGGGTTCAGTAGCTTCCATGAATAGACCAGCGTGGAATTCTCGGGGATAATGAATTTGTGTTCAATCTCGCCCAGGTCATCTATCTCCAATACGATTGTTTCAGACATGAACGGCGCATCTTCCAGCTTTAGCATGCCGCGAATAGAGCGATTGATCTCCTCGGCTTCCAGGTCATACTCTTCAACATTGAAACTCAGGTTCTGTCCGAAATCAGTGCCCGCTTTTTCAACGGTAGTGCTGGCAAGAGCGTTGATTCCGGTCAGCTTGCCGAAGCCTGTCAAGTCTACGCCGTGCTCTGCTGGCAATACGAACATGACCAGTAGCGCCCCTGCCGCGGCAGCAGCCATGACAAGTTTTGGGCCATTGGATTTTTTTCGCTGTGATGACTTCGACATGATTTAGCTCAACTGAAATAGAAACCGATGCTTTGCATGCCAAACAGGAAGAGTCCGGCGCCAAAGAGAAAAATGTTGGTAGAGCGAGCAATCCGCGGAAAATCAGGCAGGCCTCGCAACCATCCGAATAACAAGATAAGTAGCGTCAGTGCGATAAACTGTCCCAGTTCGACCCCGATGTTGAACGAGATCATATTCTCCACAAGACCATCCTGAGACAAGCTGATGTCTTGCAGTTTGGTGGACAAGCCAAGGCCGTGGACAAGTCCAAAACCGAACACGGCAATTCGTGGATCGAGAAAATTGATAGACTCCAGATTCTCCAGAGCCTTGTAGCAAACCGACAGGCCGATGATGGCATCGATCAGATAGGCATTGACATCGATGCCGGAAAGCACGCCGAACAGCAAGGTAATGGAATGACCAATGGCGAACAGGCTGACGAACTTCAGCACATCCTTGAAGGCCCTCAGAAAGAAGATCACACCAGCCAGATAAAGCAGGTGATCGTAGCCTGTGACCATATGCTTGGCACCCAGGTACATATAGGGGAATATATGCACCCCTTCAGCATTGGCCAGAAAAGACTGATCACCACTGGCTACACCATGGGCGTAAGCAGGGCTGCAGGCAAACATCAGCCACACAATGGGTGCGGCTGACAAGAGTTTATTGAGGAGTCTCATTGGCAGTATGGATACTTCAGTCCTACAAGTCTTCTACGTAGGGGATAAAGCGGCCGAGTACGATGATGCTGGTCCACAGGCACAACGACAAGCCTGTCGACAGTTTGGCATTGAGGCTTAAATCACTGAAGTTATTGGCTCCGGCCTGTATTTTTGGACGCACCTTGAAAGTAAAGTAGAGGGCGTTCAGACCGGCGATGATGATAAATAGTATTTTTATCCTGAAGGCAATGTTGATGAAGTAGCGCCCCGGATCGCCCACGACAAAAAGTGCACCTGTGATGAGGTTGATGGCAAATCCGATCAGCGTTGCAATGATGAATTTGTCGACCAGTCTCAGGGAAATGTTGGGAGCAAATCCAATAACGCTCAGGTCAACGATCAATAGCGATCCCAGTAGCAGGCACAGTCCGAGAAAATGAAACATCTCCAACGTCGGCCAAACCCAGCTATGGCTGGTGATGAACTGGTTAAGCGCAGAATTGCTCAGTAATTCAATGATTGTTTCCACCGGTCAGCTCCTAGAATATGTAGCCGATGAGGCGGCCGAAAATGATCGTGACGACCCATGAACAGATTGCAGCAATTGCCAGGCGTCGATCCGTTTTGGTGACATCACTCTGGGTTCGATACCCGACCTTGACCATTCGGTAGGTCAGAAAGAGTGAAAGAAACAGGCAGGCGAACTTTGCATAAAGCGCCCAGTTATAACCGAGCGACGTTGCACTACCCATGAACAGAGCAGTGCCGGAAATCAGATTGACTACAAAGCCTGCCTGCGCAAGTCGCCAGTACGGCATGACTGCCGATCGGGGGATCGCGTCGGCGAACCCGAGGATGCGTAATGCAAGCATGACGGAGATACCGACCAGAACGCCCATTCCCAATGCATGCAGGGAGAGGGCTATTGGATAACCCCAGATGGATGATGAAATCATCATCCCGATGGAGGAATCCTCTAACGCTAGTAAAAAGTCCATAAGCCATCTCTTGCGACACGCATTGCTTGACGGTGCATATTGTCCGTATATTCAGATGTTTTGATGAGAGCTGTGGATCCCGAGGGGATCCACAGTGGGATCACTGTTCTAGCGTCCTTCTTCGACGGTCAGGTCATCGCAGTTGAATGGCGCATACTGACCATCCATTTTGACGGACTTCTGCAAGTGCGAATTGGGCTCTGCAAGGTAGACCGGATCGGTGATGGTGTATTCATGCACCAACTCGTTCTTGTCATCAACATAGAAAGTCTCGGCGATTTCCATCTGCTCGCTGTAGGGCACGGTACGTTCAGTACGGCCGCCGATCACTTCGAGAAAGCCCGGAGAAAAACCTTTGGTCATGACGTCAAGCTTGTTACCTGTCCATTTACCCACCGAATAACCGGCCATCGTAGGTTCGATCTGCTCTGGAAAGTCACCGTCGATATGAATAGTGCGTTTGGTATCCATAAAGCCATAGGTCAAGGTCACCTCGGTTGGTGTCTGCTCGATCTTGTTGACCATCTGGTCAAAACGGTAATCAAGAATGATATTGGTGGGCTGGCAGCTGAAACGCGGATTGTCTTCAGAAGTCCAGTTGCCGGATATATCCAGGGCTGCCTGGGTTAATACAAAGGCTGGTGCCGGACCTGCATAAGCCGCTGGTGGACCACTGGGGATGGGCTCTCCCCACTCGCCAACAATGGATGCCCCATCGGTGGCTGTAGCACTATCGGTCTTTTTATCGTCGCCTGTGGGAGCCTCGTCCTGTTCCGGATTGATGAACTCGCCGTTGTCACCGATTTCACCGTAACGAATGAGCGTTCTTCCATCGCTGAATGTAACGGACTCGGTATAGCAGGTCGTGGGTTCGGTGCGCGCAGGAGAACCGAAAATCTCGATTTCCGTGCCGACCTCGAACATGGACGTTTTCCAGCCCTTGCGTTTCAGCAGGCTGCCGGAGCGCAACTCACAGCGCCAGTTGACGACTTCGTTGTTTGCCTCAGGCACGTCGAAATAGACATAGGAGTGAGGGTTCGCGAATCTGACCTTGGTGACTACGCCTTTTTTTGTCAGAGTCTGCGACAAGTCGAATTGTCCGTTGACGCCGTGGTGAGCGTAGGTTGCAGCGGGAAGAGCAGTCCCCCCACACAACGCGACAATCGCACTAATCATGAGTTTCTTACGCATCGTTATTCCTCTGAAATCAACTGGAAATCGGTGGTTTTTAGCCGGGTGTAGAGAGCGTCGAGCCATTGCTTCCTGTTGTCTCTTTTCCAGAGAAATACCGGACGCGTTCGACACTGAGCATCATTTAAAACGATAATTAGTGATTTAGCAACATAATATCTATGATATTAATTAAATACATATTATTTGCACAATTGGTTTGCGTCATGATTCTGGGCTGGACTTGCAGAGCTAGGCCGCTACAGGTCACTTGAACGAGTCATAATTCCAGCAACCGATTCCAATACCTGTTTATGAGAACGTTAAAAGAACTACTGAATACCTTGCCTCAGCAAGGTCGTGTCGAATGGATCGGTGTGCGCACAGTTCGCCGTACGCCCATGACTGAGCTGAATGAAGTGAGGGCTTGCAGCGCAAGTGGGCTTGAGGGGGATCGGTATGCCGGACGTACCGGGGAGCGGCACGTAACCTTGTTGCAGGCTGAACACCTGCCAGCAATTGCCGGCTTTCTGGGCAGGCAGGAGATAGCTCCAGAGTTGTTGCGTCGCAACCTCATTGTCAGTGGCATCAATCTGTTGGCATTGAAAAACCGCTATTGCCAGATAGGCGAGGTCATACTGGAAATCACAGGTGCCTGTCACCCCTGTAGCCGGATGGAAGAACTACTGGGTGAGGGCGGGTACAACGCCGTACGGGGTCATGGCGGCATGACTGCCCGCGTGTTGCAGGACGGAATCTTGCGAAAGGGCGATACCGTGATCATGCTTGAGTCGCATGCTGATGCATCAGAACCCTGAGCTGGGCGAGTCGGCAGAAATATGACAGGCAGGGCAGACAACTCACAGTTCAGTATGATGTGTGCGTCACTCTAATAAATTCAGGAACCAAGCCATGAGTTACCAACCTGCTGACGATCGTTATGCAACTATGCCGTATCGTCGCTGCGGTCATTCAGGATTGCTGCTGCCGGCCGTTTCTCTGGGGCTTTGGCACAATTTCGGCCACGATGTTGCCTACCAGACGCAGCGTGCCATTTGTCATGCCGCCTTTGATGCGGGTATCACGCACTTTGATCTGGCCAACAACTACGGCCCGCCACCGGGCTCTGCTGAAACAGCTTTTGGTCAGATCCTGGCCAGTGATTTCAAAGGCTACCGAGATGAGCTGATCATCTCCTCCAAGGCCGGTTACAACATGTGGCCCGGACCCTATGGTGAGATGGGAAGCCGCAAGTATCTGATTGCCTCTTGTGATCAAAGCCTGAAACGCATGGGGTTGGATTATGTGGATATCTTCTATTCACACCGTTTTGATCCCAATACACCATTAGAGGAAACCATGGGTGCGCTGGATCATATCGTTCGATCCGGCAGAGCCATGTATGTGGGTATCTCATCGTACAATTCGGAACGGACGCGCGAGGCGGTAGCCATCTTGAAAAGCCTGGGTACTCCGTGCCTGATACATCAACCCAGCTACAACATTCTCAATCGCTGGGTCGAGACAGATGGTCTGAAAGATACTCTCAAGGAGTTGGGTGTCGGCTCGATCGCCTACACACCATTGGCGCAGGGGATGTTGACAGACAAGTACCTCAACGGCATTCCCGAAGGCAGTCGTGCCACTCAGGGGAAGTCTCTCAAAAAGTCATTTGTGTCCGAAAAAGCGGTAGAGAGTATTCGCGCCCTTAATGAAATAGCACTTGGTCGGGGTCAGAGCCTGGCGCAGATGGCGATTGCGTGGGTGCTACGTAACGAAGGCATCACAACAGCGTTGATTGGTGCCTCAAAGCCTGAGCAGGTGGTGCAGTGTGCAGCCGCTGTCAACAACCTTGAATTTACTCAAGAGGAGCTGACAGCTATTGATGCGAGTGCGAATGAAGAGGATATTAACCTCTGGGCAAAATCTTCAGAGTCCTGATCTCTGGGGTCGCTTCACTGGATGATGGTAGGGGCGGTGCGTGAGTGCACCGCTCTAATTCAATCTAGAGGGTCAGGTCATGGCGGGTGGTTGGTCAAAAGATGGGGCTGTACAGGATCAGATTGATGCCAGTGTCGATGAGGCCGTCAATCGGGCTCGGCAACAACTGCACAAGGGTGAGAGTCTGGTTGATTGTGAGGAATGTGGAGAGCCCATTCCGGAGGCTCGTCGGCGTGCTGTCAGTGGTGTTCGATTGTGTGTAACCTGTCAGGAAAATGCTGACGAGCATCGCAGCGAGCAAGCCGGCTTCAACCGGCGAGGCAGCAAGGACAGCCAGCTGCGTTGATCGGGCGGCACGGTATTCTGAGAGTTATTGATGAAGATTTTGATTGCCTGTGCCCCGGGTATTTTTTTACTGCTCTGGTCGGGTGGATTCACTGTGGCCAAGATAGGCATCAGCGACGCTGATCCGCTAACGTTGCTCGCCTTGCGTTATGCCTGCGTTGTCGTGATATTGCTGCCTTTTTGCCTGATCATCAAGCCGCCTTTGCCCAAGGGCAGGCAGCAATGGTTGAACCTTGCCCTGGTAGGGTTTCTGATACAGGTTGCCTATTTTGGTACGGCCTGGATGGCATTCTACAAGGGCGGTTCGGCAGGCACCGTGGCACTGATCACCTCACTGCAACCCATTCTGGTCGCCTTGATCATGCCGATGATGTCCAGCGAGCGGGTGTCTATCAAACGCTGGCTCGGCCTCGCTCTGGGGCTTGCAGGCACCAGTCTGGTATTGGCGGGCAATGCCGGGATCGAACCTATCAGCCTGACGGTGCTGGTATTCTCGACATCTGCCTTGATTGCGTTCACGATAGCGACGGTGTGGGAAAAGCGTTTTGGTGTTGCGCATCATCCGTTGACGTCAAACATGGTTCAGTACACCGTGGGACTTGCGGGTACCTTGCCGTTGGCGTTGCTATTTGAGCCCATGCATATTGAGGTGACTGTGCCGTTTCTGTTTGCACTGGCCTACCTGGTACTGGGTAACTCCCTGCTTGCCATCAGTTTGCTGCTGATGATGATTCGTCGAGGTGAGGCTACGCGTGTGTCCGCCTTGTTTTTTCTGGTGCCGCCAGTCTCTGCGCTCATCGCCTGGCTGGTTCTGGATGAGCACATGAGTTCACTGGCCTGGCTCGGTATGGCTGTGGCTGCTATCGGTGTCTGGATGACGACTCGCCGCGTGGTGTGAGCGGCAGGGAAGGGTCTGACTCAGCTCAGGACTTGCTTGTTAGCATTGATCAGTTGGCGCAACTGCCCCATGTCTATCAGTTTTATCTGTTTGCCTTGCGCCTCTATCAGCCCTTGTTCGTGAAACTTGGAAAACGTGCGTGAGACAGTTTCGAGTTTCAAACCCAGGTAGCTGCCAATCTCCTGACGAGTCATGCGTAGCACGAACTCAACGGAGGAATACCCCAGATGGCGATAACGTTCCGAGAGATTCAGAAGAAAGGCTGCTACGCGCTCTTCGGCCTTCATGGTGCCCAGTAACAGCATGACATTGTGTTCGCGCATGATTTCACGGCTCATGATGCGGTGTAGTTGGTGCTGCAAAGGTGGGAACTCGCGGGCGATGCGTTCCAGGTCGGTGTAGGGAAGGATGCAGACCTCGCTGTCTTCCAGAGCAATGGCATCGACCCCGTGCTGCTCTGTTGCTACGCCTTCAAAGCCGAGTAGCTCGCCGGGAACCTGGAAGCCGGTTATCTGGTCACGCCCATCGGTGGAGGTGATGCGTGTTTTGAAAAAACCGGCTCGCACGGCATACAGTGAATTGAAATCATCACCGACACGAAATACGTATTCTCCTCGCTTGATCCGTTTGCGCATTGACACCAGATTGTCGAGTTTTGCCAGATCAGTGGCTGGAATTCCACCCGGCACGCACAGGGTTCGGAGGCTACAGGTGGCGCAGGCGTCAGTGAGAGGCTTGTGGACGTGTATCTGAGGGCACTCATTGCACTGGGTCGAGGGATTGTTCATGTTCCTATACGTCGCTCATGTCTTTAAGCCCTTCGTCATTGATCGAAAGATCGTTGACATTAATCAAATCCGAATTTGACCACTTCGGTGATAGTACCATTATGAAAGAAGTCGACATTCGTGCCCCTAGATATACCAGTTATCCTACAGCTGACCGATTTGTCGAGGCTTTCGGGCCGGAAGACTATATCCGGCATCTGCAAGCTCGGGAAATGCGTCCGGCGGTACCGCTGTCGGTCTACGTTCACATCCCGTTCTGCAGTGCTCTTTGTTACTACTGTGCGTGCAGCAAGAAGATTACTCGCAATTACGAGAAGGCCGAACGCTATGTGAGACATCTTGTGGCAGAGTTGTCGCTGGTAGACGCCAGGCTTGGAGGTGATCGACGCCTGTTGCAACTGCACCTGGGTGGTGGCACGCCAACCTTTTTGAAAGAAAGAGAGCTGAGAATACTCATGAGTGCTCTTCGTGAGCATTATGCGCTGTCATCTTCCGGTGAATACTCCATAGAAGTGGACCCACGCACGGTTGATGATGAAAAAATGGCGCTGTTGAGCGAGCTTGGCTTCAACCGTATCAGTCTGGGGGTGCAGGATTTTGATCGTCAGGTGCAAACGGCCATCAATCGAGTGCAACCTGAAACACTGGTGCAATCTGTTCTGGATCGAGCCCGGTCACTGGGTTTTGAATCGACCAATTTCGATCTCATCTATGGCTTGCCCAGGCAGACACTGGCCGGGTTCGAGAAAACGATCGACTCTGTCATTGCCATGCGTCCCGATCGAATCGCGTTGTACAGCTATGCACACATGCCTTTAGTGTTCAAATCGCAGCGACTCATCAGTATCAATGACATGCCGAACGTTGCAACCAGTCAGGCTGTTTTTCGGATGGCCAATGAAAGGCTGGAAGCGGCAGGTTACGAGTATATCGGTATGGATCACTATGCTTTGCCGGATGACCCATTGGCAAAGGCGCATCGTAACGGCCTGTTGCACCGGAATTTTCAAGGGTATACAACACAGCCAGATTGTGACCTGGTCGCTCTGGGGTCCAGTTCCATTAGTCGCATTGGCAGTTGTTACAGTCAGAATCAAAAGAGTACCAACGATTACAACGACTGTATCTCGCAGGGCATATTGCCGACTCAAAGGGGCCTTGAGCTATCCCGCGACGATATGCTCAGACGGGCGATTATCATGGCCATCATGTGCCAGGGAGAAGTCGACAAGGAGACTTTCGAAGTTAACTACCTGATTGATTTCAATCAGTATTTTGCCGAAGAGTTGTTGGCATTGGAGCCATTGATGCAAGCCGGTATGGTTGATGATGAATCAAGCCGCATCGTGGTAACGGCAACGGGCCGGCGTGAGGCGCTGCGTCTCATCAGTGCCTGCTTCGATCGTTACCTGAGCGATCAAAAGTCAAGGGCGCGTTATTCAAAGGTGCTTTAGTCCTGCGCCTCCCGGGAAGCTGACCCAGATATGTGACATCAGTAGGTATCGGTGTGGGTATCCAGCGACAGACGATCGGGTACAAACTCTCAGTAGTCGAATTACTGAAGCAATGTTCTGGCGGGTCGCTGATAGAATAGTGACTAGACGTCGTATGTATCACCAAATGCAATGGACGCCGCCTGTTTTTTCCGGCTACCGTGCCGTGTGAGGTATGTATATGGCTAGAACATGGTTGGTACGACTTTCAATGGTACTTGCGTGTTTCTCGTTGCTTAGTTGCAAAGTTGAACCAGTATCCCGGTTGTCTGGACAATTAGAACCGTTTTACGGTAAGTACACCGGAACAAGCGAATCACCAGAAGGTAGAGGCGAGGTTGCCGATCGTGACCTGACGGTATCTATCCAGCCCTTGGAGAAGAACGGCTTTTCGGTCAACTGGACGACCGTGATTCACACTGCCGACGGGCAGAAGAAAAAGAGTGCGCCTTCCATTGATTTCTACCCGTCTTCCAGGCCCGGCCTTTTTGTATCTGCAATGAAAACCGATGTATTTGGACATACTGTGCCCTACGATCCTATCGCCAAGGACGGAAACCCCTATGTATGGGCAGGGCTGGATGACACGACACTGACGGTATCGGCGTTGTATATTCTTGATGGCGGTGGTTACGAAGTACAGGTATACAAGCGCTCGCTCAATGAATCTGGCTTATCTCTGGAATTTGAAAGGATAAAAGATGGTGAGCCAATGACCCGAATTTCCGCTCAGCTGAACCCCGTACCGCGTTGACACCTATCTCATGAAACTGAGCTGTCGGTTCTTGTGAGCATATGGGATAGAGGGTGGGGGCTCTCAGCGGCCAGCCTCATGACAAGGCTGGCCGGCGTGCTACCGCTTCAAAATATTGACTGATCCGTCAGGTTCTGCCCGACCAGCTCAGGCTTCCGGGGCGAGTTTGTCCTGTGTATTCGTATCAAAGTCGCTGGCATCGTGGCGTTCATGCAGCTGAGAAGAAGGCTCACCAAACGTGCGGTTGACCATACGACCACGCTTAACGGCTTCACGCTCAGCGATTCGTTCGGCCCATGCCATGACGTTCTTGTATGAAGGGGTGTCCAGAAATTCAGCTGCTTCATAAACAGTGTTCAGCACCAATGCGCCATACCACGGCCAGATGGCCATATCGGCGATGGAATATTCGTCGCCTGCCATGTACTCATTGTTTGCCAGATGGCGATCCAGAACATCAAGCTGGCGTTTGGTTTCCATGGTGAACCGATCGATGCAATATTCAATCTTTACCGGCGCGTAAACATAGAAATGGCCAAAGCCGCCGCCAAGGTAGGGGGCACTGCCCATGAGCCAGAACAACCAGTTCATGCACTCGGTGCGCTTGGCAAAATCTGTCGGCAGGAATGCCCCGTATTTTTCTGCCAGGTACAGAAGAATAGAGCCGGACTCGAAAACCCGGGTAGGAGGCGTGGTGGTGTGATCCATCAGAGCAGGAATTTTCGAATTCGGGTTGACGTCGACAAAACCACTGCCGAACTGGTCTCCGTCACCGATTTTGATCAGATGTGCATCGTATTCGGCGGCACTGATGCCCTTCGCCAGCAGCTCTTCGAGCATGATGGTTACTTTCACCCCATTGGGTGTAGCCATTGAATAGAGCTGCAGCGGGTGCTTGCCGATCGGCAGTTCCTTGTCTTGTGTAGGACCTGCAATCGGACGGTTGATGCTGGCCCATTTACCGCCGCTGGCGGCATCCCAGGTCCAGACCTTGGGTGGGGTGTAATCAGGTAAATCGCTCATTGTTCTGTTTGTTCTGCGTTGGAGTTTGAAGAAGCACTCAAATAGAGAGACAGACTGTAGCAGGAGCTCATGGCACTAATGAAGCTACCTTACGGCGAATTAAAGTTGCATCAGTCAGGATGTGCGTTTCGTTTGCCAGATGCTGCCACCTCGACACCAGTCTGGTTTACACTAGCGGGTTCCCCGTCACTGGCACACAGCACCGATTTCCATGAACGCAGGCGGTATTGATTTCGGCACATCCAACTCCAGTGTCGGTTATTTGAAAAGCGGTGAGCCCACCCTGTTAGCGTTTGGTGAGGACGGCTATTCCGTGCCCACAGCCATCTTCTATTCGGCAGAATCTGCTGAGGTCTACTTCGGCAAACAGGCGGTTTCGCAATACACCGAAGAGGTTGAAGGTCGGTTGTTGCGTTCCTTGAAATCCATCCTGGGTTCCTCCCTGATGGGCGAGAAGACTGCGATCCGGAACCGGCGAGTTGCTTTCAGTGACATCATTCAGGACTTCTTCGGTTTCCTTCGAGTCACCCTGGCGAGTCAGGGGCAAGCGGATATGAACCAGGTCGTGTTGGGCAGGCCTGTGCACTTCGTGGACGATAATCCGGAAATGGATCGGCTGGCAGAGCGGCAATTGCGCGAAATTGCCGAAAAGTCAGGATTCGAGCATGTGGAGTTTCAGTTCGAACCCGTCGCCGCCGCACTCACCTACGAGAGCAAGCTGCAGGATGAGCAACTGGCTCTGGTTGTCGATATTGGCGGTGGTACGGCCGATTTCAGCATTATCCGCCTGTCTCCCGAGAGGCATCGGCAGGCCGACAGGACAAGTGATATCCTGTCCACGGTGGGTATCCACATTGGTGGTACGGATTTCGACCGATTGCTGAGTCTGCATTCCCTGATGCCATTGCTGGGGATGGGGACGCTGGTCAAAGGCACCACAAGACAGTTGCCGAATTCTACCTACTACGATCTGGCTACCTGGCACCGTATTCCGCTCTTGTACAACAATGCAACTGAGCAGAAAATTCGCCAGATTCAGCTCGATGCGGCCGAAGCCGACAAGGTGCGCCTGCTTGGCGAGGTCGTATCGCGCAAACTGGGGCATGCGCTGGCAAGAAAGGTGGAGCAATCCAAGATCAAGCTGTCTGCCAGTGGCATCAGCGAATGTCTGTTACAGGGGCTATCCCGCGATTTGCAGACCGTTATCAGTCGCGATGAATTCGAAACCGCCATCGGTTCGGTGGTTGAGCGTCTGAGCCACTGTGTGTCGACAGCATTGCTTGACTCACAAATACGGCCAGAGGCCATTACCCGCGTTTTTTATACGGGAGGAACCTCTGCCGTACCTTTGCTACGGCAGCAGTTCGGTGAAATGTTTCCCTCAGCTCAACATGTGCAGGGGGATACCTTCGGCAGCGTGGGTCTGGGGTTGACTATTGATGCCGCCAGACGATTTGCCTGATTGTTTCACGAACCCTAAGAGCAGGGCTCAGGAAGCCTTTGTCAGCAGCGCGTTGATGGCGGTTGGGTCCAGTTTGAATCGATCTGCAATATCCACGATCTGACGTACTGTTTCATCATCGACTGGAATGCCATGATCGGTACGTTGCTGACGGTTCTGATGCTCTGTCTCGCCAGGCAGGAGTACCGCGGGGGTGCCAACAGCGGGTTGCCGGGATTTGATGAAGTTGTAGAACTCCTCTGTTCGCTGTTCGATAGCCTTTCTACTGTCGAAAGCGCTGGGATCGATAATGATGGAAAACATGTTGTTGATGACCCCATGGGGCAGGTGTTCCATCGTGGCTACCGTGTCGGTGCTTGACAGGGCACCTGCCAGCAGTTCGACGAATATTCCCAGTCCTGATCCCTTGTGTGCACCGAATGCGCTGAGAGATCCCTGTCTTGATTGAGCCATGGGGTCAGGGTCGAGAGTCTCCAGGCCTTGCTCATCGATCAGACAGCCAGGCGGCACTTTCTCACCCTTGTTGCTTGCAACTCGGACTTTTCCGAAGGCAACGGTACTGGTTGCAATATCCAGCAAAGGTTTGGCCTGACCTTTGAGCGGCATTGCCATGCTGATCGGATTGGTTGAGAAGCCACTTTCGCGTGCACCGAAGGGGGCAACAATAGGGGCATGGCCTACGACATTGACCATGTGAATGGAGACATAGCCACGGGCTGCGCAGTACTCTGAATAGGTGCCGACACGCGAAACATGACCTGAGTCTCGCAAAGCCAGAATAGCCACCTTGTGTTCTGGCACACACTTCATTGCATGGTCCAGTGCCAACAGAGCCATACGGTGACCGAAGCCACGTTTGGCATCGACAACGGAAATGGCGCCCATGGGAGCATGCAGCAATGGTTCCTGATTGGGGACCAGGTTGCCGTCGAGTATCTGCTCGCCATATAAGGGCAGCATGCCGATACCGTGCGAATCATGTCCGGTCAGATTGGCATCGGTGAGGTGGCTGGCAACGATGTCAGCTTCGTTCTCATTGCAACCGAATCCTTTCAATACTGCAGTGGCGAATTGTTTGACCGACTGGCTTGTATAGTTTGATGCAACAGGCATAAGGGACCCTTGAATGTAGTGTGCTTTTCAGTTCAGCAATGAGTGTACTTGTTTGCCTGTCAACAGGGACTGTCTCAAGGTACACTAGTGCTTGTTATTTTTAATGAACGCTACATGTCATTCAACGCATTTGCCATGCCCTCCAGCCTGACTCAGGTACTTGATCAGCTGGGGCTGCAAGTACCAACGCGAGTGCAGCAAGAGCTTTTTCCGGTCGTTGTCGAAGGCCGTGATGTGCTGGTATCAGCCAACACGGGCTCGGGCAAAACCCTGGCCTACTTGCTGCCACTGCTCAGTCAGGTTCTGGCGAGTGCTGGCAAACAGCGTGCCTGCACTCTGGTTGTCGTGCCTACTCGAGAACTGGTCGGTCAGCTGGCAAAAGTGCTCGGCGACTTTGCCCAGATTCCAGGTGGCTGCAAAGTGGCTACGCTGGCTGGTGGTTCTTCGATCAATACGCAACTGATGCAATTGCGTGGCGGGGCTGATTTCATTCTGGCCACACCTGGACGATTGCTTGATGTCATCAAGCACAACGGCATTGATAAAAGCAGTATCGATGTCCTGGTACTGGATGAGGCCGATCGTTTGCTCGATGAAGGCTTTCAGGATCAGCTGGATGAACTCATCGCAGAGTTTCGTCCTCGTCAACGTTTGATGGTCTCAGCAACCTACTCAAGGAAAGTTCGCGCAAAAGCGGGCTGGATATTGAAAAATCCGGTTTTTCTGGATCTGGCAACAGCGGTTGAGCAGGTGCGGCACCGAGCGGTGGAAGTTGATGAGCAGCGTCGAAAAGAATTGCTGTTGTTTCTGTTTGAACAGGACCTTGCAGCACCTGCCCTGATTTTTGCAGCTGACAGAAGAGGTGCTGAAAAGCTGGCAGAAAACCTGTCCAAGGCTTCAATAAAAGCCGCTGTATTGCATGGCAAATTGTCCATGGCGCAGCGCGCCAACGTGCTCAGACAGTTGGAAGATGGCGATTTACAGGCATTGGTCGCAACTGATCTTGCCGCGCGTGGCATCGATGTGCCCAGTCTGCCGGTGGTCATCAATTATGATCTGCCCCGATCGGTCGAGTTATATACCCATCGAATCGGACGCACGGCACGTGCAGGTCTGACGGGCGAGGCCATCAGTCTGGTCGACATTAATAGCGAGGCTCATCTGGCGTTGATCGAGAAGCGACTGAATATCAGTATTCCCCGAGAACAGATAGAAGGATTTGAACCGAAAAATGCGCTGCAAAGAGTCGTACCGCTGAACGATGGCAACGGTGGGATCAAGGGCAAGCGCATGAGCAAGAAAGACAAGTTGCGTGCCGCTGCCGCACGCTCTGCGGGCCATTCCGATGAGTCCGATTCAAACTGAAGCCGGTATGTAACTGCGGCCACTTCATTACCAGGGCCCCACCGGGCTTCCACCTACTCAAGGAGTCAGTCATGTTGAATTTTGGAATCATGTCTACCGCGAAGATCGGTAGAGATCATCTTGTTCCGGCCATCCAGCAGGCCGACGGCGCACGCCTTGAAGGCGTTGCTTCTCGCGATGGTGGGCGGGCAGCGAAGATGGCAGATCATTTCAATGCACCGCAGTCTTTTGATAGCTACGAGGCCATGCTGGAATCGAAGGATATCCATGCTGTCTATATCCCGCTGCCCACCTCACAGCATGTTGAATGGGCGCATAAAGCTATTCTTGCAGGCAAACATGTCCTGGTTGAAAAGCCACTGGCA
Organism: Granulosicoccus antarcticus IMCC3135; assembly: GCF_002215215.1. Taxonomy (NCBI): domain Bacteria; kingdom Pseudomonadati; phylum Pseudomonadota; class Gammaproteobacteria; order Chromatiales; family Granulosicoccaceae; genus Granulosicoccus; species Granulosicoccus antarcticus. The sequence goes on from NZ_CP018632.1 coordinate 2,894,196, forward strand.
CTCAAGGCCAGCGAGATAAACAAGCTGATCAAGGCACGTGATAAAGCCGGAGTGATCGTCTCGGAGGCCTATATGGTCACCTACCATCCACAGTGGCTGAAGGTTCGTGAACTGCTCAAGAAAGGCACGATTGGTACGTTACGTCATATAGATGCCTCGTTTACCTACTTCAACACCGATGCTGGCAACATGCGTAATCAGGTTGAGCTGGGTGGTGGTGCATTGCCTGATATCGGTGTTTATCCGACCGTCTGTGCACGCTTTGCAACAGGTCTGGAGCCAGTATCAGCCACGGCTTCAGTGGAGTATGATCCGACCTTCAAGACTGATCGCTATGCCAATATTCAGCTTGAGTTCGAGAAGGTGAACATGAGTTTCTATGTCAGTACGCAGATGGCAAACCGGCAGACGATGGTCTTTCATGGTGACAAGGGCTTTATCGAACTCAGTGCACCGTTCAATTCCAATCTGTATGAAGGTGATGAGGTTCGGGTACACAATGCCAAGCATAGCGATACGCGCATCTACCGTTTCACCGGAGTGAATCAGTATCGACTGGAGATTGAGGCATTCTGTCGCGCGGTCGCAGGCAAGAAGCAAACTTGTTTCACCCTGGAAGAATCCATTCTCAATCAGAAGGTCATCGATGCAATCTACAAATCAGGCAAGAGTGGCAAGCGCGTCAAGGTTTGAGCAGAGGAATCAATAATGCAAGCCAGTGAAAGCGGTAATGCACAGGCCGAGGTAGAGGCCGTCGACCGGGTCATCAGGGCGCGCAAGACCAGCAAACTGATGTTGGAGCCGGATAACAAGGGCGAGTCCGCTGTTGTCTGGACCGAAGAGCAGGCGAAGGCCTTGCGTACGATGGTCGAAGGGGCGGCCTGGGCGCCTTTTCATAAACGTGCCGATGAGCAGGTGCATCGCCAGGGGGTTCTTGATTCAGTCGTGCCCTGGCGGTTTCACGTACTGGAGCCTGCGGCCTGTCGATCGTTGATGCAGTTTTTGCAACGCCAGTCTGACAATCAGCCAGATTCCAAATGGAGTCGGGCCTGGCAGTCCAAGATCAAGAACATGCTGGCTGCCTGTGGGGCTCTGGTGCAGGCCACCTGGCTGCCAGATCCTGGTGCCGAGGGACAGAGTCCTGAACTGTCTGCCAACAACATCGAGCATATTGCCGCCAGTGGTGCTGCCATACAGAATCTACTGCTGGCAGCTGAGGCACGAGGCTGGAGCAGCTACTGGTCCAGTGGCGGCATTCTGCGTGATGAAGAAGTATTTGATCACCTGGGAATAGGTCGCAACGAGGTGTTGCTTGGATCATTGTTTCTGGCGCCAGCCGTGGTGACAGATAGCAAGTTGATACCCGGTGGTTTGCGTGACCAGCGCGGCCCGGTGGAAGGCTGGGCACGCTGGGTCACACTAGCTGACTAAAACAACAGGCTATTGCTGGGTCAGTACGTCCCAGCAAGCTCCCATGGTGTGATAGTCAGTCTTTCCCGGTGGGGATTTCTGATTGTCGACAGCGGCACCTTCACGCGTACGGATACGAAACCAGGCGCCGTGTTTGTGATCAATCAGGTGCTGCCAGCTGTATTCCCACAAACGATTGTAATCGTCCAGGTAGCGGGACTCGCCGGTCAGTTTGTGCAGGCGCCAGGCGGCTGCAAAGGCTTCGGCGTGTACCCAGAAGTACTTGTGTGCATCACTGAATGAGCCATCCGGTGCAAACCCATAAACCAGGCCGCCATATTGATCATCCCAGCCCTTTGTCATGGCAGCGTCAAACAATTGGGCAGCACGTTGTACCCAAACAGGATTCGGACTTTCCTGATTCAGTGTCAGTAGTAGTTTGGTCCATTCAACCTGGTGGCCAGGCTGGAAGCCCCAGGGCTTGAAAAGATCATCCGGCTTGTCGATGTTGTACTGCATATCGAGTTGCCAGTTTGTATCGTAGTGCTCCCAGATGAGCCCGTCATTGATGGCTGCCAGTTCCACCGCGAAGCGTTGCGCGAGCAATTGCGCGCGTTCCAGATATCGAGCCTGCCCGGTTGCCTGGTAGGCGGCGAGCAATGCCTCACAGCTGTGCATGTTTGCATTTTGCCCACGGTAGGGGTCCAGCACTTCCAGTTCGCTGTCCAGCTCATCGGCATAAGCCCGGCCTTCGGAATCCCAGAAATTCTCTTCCATGAAGTTCCAGACTTCATCGATGGTATCGCTGGCCTCCTTGATGCCTGCCTGAACACAACTGGCAGCAGCAAGCATCACGAATGCGTGGCCATAGGCCATGGCACGCCCATCGGTTACCTGGCCGTTTTCGATGACCCAGGCGTAGCAGCCTGAGGGCTGCCGATGAACGTCTTGCAAGTATTTGAAGCCTGCTACAGCCCATTCCCGGTGCTGTTCATTGCCATGAAAACGATAGGCGGTGGCGTAGTTGAATACGAAGCGCGTTGAGCTGACCAGGTGGCGCATCTGTGGGTCATAGACGCTGCCATCATCCAGGAAACACTGGTGAAAGCCGCCATCCGGAGCGATGACGTGTGGTTCGTAGAAATTCAGAATCGACTGGATGTGCTGACGTAGAAAATCCGCTGAACTAAACTGGGGAGATTGTGGTGTATTCATAGCCTGATGAGTCGTGGATAGCTAGTTTTTTCACGAGCCCTCAGTATAGTCAACAGAACAGGAGCAGAGCCAGTGCCTTTAGCGATGAACCGGGAAGTTTTTATCACCTGCGCAATAACGGGCTCAGGATCCACCCAGGACAAGAGCCCCCATGTTCCGCGCTCGCCAGAGCAGATTGCCAACAGTGCCATCGATGCTGCGCGGGCCGGCGCCGCTATTGTGCACTGTCACGTGCGGGATCCTGAAACAGGAGCTCCCAGGCGGGATGTGGAGTTGTATCGGGAGGTCACGCAGCGTATTCGTGACAGTGAGGTCGATGTTGTATTGAACCTGACGGCTGGCATGGGCGGAGACATCGTGTTCGGCGGTGTTGAATCGCCTTTGCCTGTCGTTGCCGGCACCGACATGGTCGGCGCCACCGAGCGGGTGGCTCATATAGCCGCCTGTCTGCCGGAAATATGCACGCTGGATTGCGGCACCATGAATTTTGCCGAAGCCGATTACGTCATGACAAACACCCCCGGTATGTTGCGTGCCATGGGGAAGATGATTACGCAGTTGGGGGTCAAGCCTGAAATAGAAGCATTTGATACCGGTCACCTGTGGTTTGCCAAAGAGCTGGTTCGAGAAGGCGTTCTGGATGCCGATGCTCTGGTGCAGTTATGCATGGGCGTTCGTTGGGGGGCACCAGACGACCTGAACACCTTCCTGGCAATGGTCAACAATGTACCCTCCGGCTGGTGCTGGTCCGCTTTTGCTCTGGGTCAGAATGAATTGCCGTATGTTGCCGCATCGGTGCTCGCTGGTGGCAATGTCAGGGTCGGTCTGGAAGATAATCTGATGCTGGCTAAAGGTCAGCTCGCAACCAATGCACAATTGGTTGAGCGGGCAGTTAACATTATTGAAAACATGGGGGCCAAGGTGATCGGGCCTGCTCAGGTTCGCGAAAAACTGAATCTGACCAAGAGAGCTCCTGCATGAGCAGCGTGGTAGAGACAAAGACTCCGATAGCGGTGAACACGGCAGCTTGTATCGGTGGCGGTGTCATCGGTGCCGGATGGGTTGCGCGACTCATTGAAAACGGTCTGTCGGTCAGAGTCTACGATCCCATGCCGGATGCAGCGGCGCGCATGCAGCCAGTGCTGGACAATGCTGATCGTGCCTATGCAAAGCTGACCATGGCGCAGCGACCGAAAAAGGGAGAGCTTGTTTTCTGCGCCTCGATCGAAGCGGCGGTCAGTTCAGCTCAATGGATCATTGAAAGTGTGCCCGAGCGACTCGCGCTCAAGCAATCGATCTATGCTGAAATTGAAGAGCATGCGGCTGTGGATGCCATCATTGTCTCTTCCACCTCTGGCATCATGCCCAGCGATTTGCAAGCCCAGATGCAGCACCCGGGACGCCTGATCGTTGCACACCCATTCAATCCGGTCTATCTGTTGCCAGTGGTCGAGCTGGTTGCAGGTAAGCTAACTGATGCGGGCATCATTGATACCGCGCGAACTTTCTACAGTTCTCTGGGCATGAAGCCCATCCATGTGAAACGCGAAATCGAAGCCTTTGTTGCAGATCGATTGCTTGAGGCCATCTGGCGTGAATCTCTGTGGCTGATCAAAGATGGCATCACGACGACCGAAGATCTGGACGATATCGTTCGGTTTGGTTTCGGTCTTCGTTACGCTCAGATGGGTGTTTTTGAAACCTATCGAATTGCTGGTGGGGAGGCTGGCATGCGTCATTTTCTGGAACAGTTTGGTCCCTGCCTGACCTGGCCCTGGACAAAACTGATGGATGTGCCTGAATACAATGAGGAGCTGGTTGAGCTGATTGCCGGGCAATCAGACCAGCAATCGGGGCATAGGGGAATTCGTGAGCTTGAGAGAATTCGTGACGATAACCTGGTGGCTATTCAGCAGGCACTCAAAGCGAACAACTGGGGGGCAGGGGTCATACTTGCCGATTACGAAAAGAAGCTGTTCGACGCAGGTGCGGCTGTAGCGAATGGTGGCACAGGCGCAGAGTCCGAAATTGATTATTCGCAACCTATACGCACCACCGAACGGCGCATTCCGCCTGACTGGACTGATTACAACAATCACATGAACGAGGCGCGTTATCTACAGTGTTTCGGAGATGCGACAGATGCGTTCATGCGCATGATTGGCTGTGATGCTGAGTACATGGCGTCGGGTGGTTCGTTTTTTACCGCAGAAACCCATATACGTCATCTGGATGAAGTACGAGTCAATGAGCCTGTCTATACCCTGACCCAAGTGCTTATGGGTGAGGGCAAGAAAATGCAGCTGTTTCATGGCCTGCATCACGGCGACGGACGACTGCTGGCCACCGGTGAGCATATGCTGATCCATGTCTCACTGGAGACACGTGCAGCTTGTGTCCCTGGAGCTGCAGTGGCACAAGAACTTGCCCGGATTGTCGCACTGCAGGCCAGTTTGCCATTGCCAGAGGGGGTGGGACGGGCAGTTGGGCAGGTGCGGGTGCAAGCGCGGGTGGTTGAGCAAACACAGAATCCAACGGAAGATAATTCATGAATTTTGGTCTGAGCGAAGAGCAGGTACTGATTGTCGATACGACCCGCGCTTTCGTCGAGAAGGAGTTGTATCCACACGAGGCCCAGGTCGAGCGTACTGGCGTTCTGGAAAGAGATGTATTGGAACAGATCAAGAGCAAAGCCATCGAGGCTGGCTTGTATGCGGCTAACATTCCAGAAGAATTCGGCGGTGCCGGATTGGATACCGAGACCTGGATGCTCTATGAAAAGGAATTGGGTAAGGCCAACTATGCGCTGCATTGGACCGGCGTCGCCAGACCTTCCAATATTCTGTGTGCAGGCAATGCGGAGCAACGCGAAAAGTATTTGCTGCCGTGTGTTGCGGGTGAAAAATCGGACTGTCTGGCCATGTCAGAGCCCGGAGCCGGTTCAGATTTACGCGGCATGCAGGCCACGGCCAAGGCTGATGGTGATGACTGGATTCTCAATGGCAGCAAGCATTTCATCTCTCATGCTGACCATGCAGATTTTGCCATTTGTTTCATGGCCACGGGAGAGGAGGAAACGGCTCGTGGCAAGAAAAAACTGATCACAGCGTTTTTTGTAGACATGGGTACTCCGGGTTTTCATGTGCGTGACGGTTATCGCAATGTGTCCCATCGGGGCTATACAAACTCCATCCTCGAATTTGATAACTGTCGTATCCACAAGCGTCAGATGCTGGGAGAGGTGCATAAAGGCTTTGATGTGGCTAACAACTGGTTGGGTGCCACTCGATTGCAGGTGGGAGCCACCTGTCTGGGGCGCGCTGAACGCGCGTTTGCTCATGCCCTGGAGTATGCGGCGCAGCGCAAGCAGTTCGGTCAGAGCATCGGTAAATTTCAGGGCGTGTCCTTCAAGTTGGCCGATATGGCTACCGAGATGAAAGCGGCTGAACTCTTGATCATGCAAGCGGCCTGGGCCTATGACAACGGCACAGTCAGTGATGCGGACATGGCTATGGCCAAGTTGAAGGCAACAGAGATGCTGGCCATGGTGGCTGATGAAGCCATCCAGATTCACGGTGGTATGGGGCTTATGGACGAGTTGCCACTGGAGCGAATCTGGCGCGATGCGCGGATAGAACGCATCTGGGAAGGCACATCGGAGATACAGCGGCATATCATTTCACGCGCGCTCTTGCGTCCGTTGGGCGGCTGACACAATCATCACCTATACTGCCTGTAAACAACTTCTAAGGACGCCAGCATGAACGAATCAGAGTCGATCAAAACACGCATCCGGGGCGCCATACTCGAAGTTGTTATCGATAGACCCAAGGCCAATGCAGTGGATCTGGCAACCAGCCGTGTCATGGGCGAGGTTTTTCGCAACTTCCGTGATGACCCGGCGCTTCGAGTTGCCATTCTGACGGGCGCCGGTGAAAAATTCTTTTGCCCGGGATGGGACCTCAAGGCTGCCAACGACGGTGATGCGGTCGACGGTGACTATGGTGTGGGTGGCTTTGGTGGTTTGCAGGAGCTGCCGCATCTGAACAAACCTGTCATCGCAGCCGTTAATGGCATTTGCTGCGGTGGCGGTCTGGAGATCGCATTGTCTTGCGATATCATTCTGGCCGCTGAGGGTGCCAGCTTTGCATTACCTGAGATCAATTCGGGCACCGTGGCAGACGCGGCCTCCATCAAGCTGCCAAAGCGCATTCCCTATCACGTGGCGATGGAAATGTTGCTGACGGGACGCTGGTTCGATGTTGTCGAGGCTCAACGCTGGGGAATAGTGAATCATGTCTATCCTGCCGGAGAGTTACTGAACGAGGCCTGGGAGCTGGCTGAGCGTCTGGCTGCGGGGCCGCCACTGGTTTTTGCGGCCATCAAGGAGATTGTTCGGGATGCCGAAGACAGCAATTTTCAGGATTCGATGAACCGCATCACTAAGCGTCAGCTGAAAACGGTCGATACCCTCTATGGATCAGAGGATGCGGCAGAGGGAAGCAGAGCATTCAGCGAGAAACGGGATCCTGTCTGGAAAGGTGTTTGAGGCGTAGTACACGTTTTCAGATATCTAACCACGCGGGAACGACTGTTCGACTCTGCAAAGGCGGGCGGTAGTCACAGATGCACAAGACTGACAGAGACAACCAGACGTGAATAAATCGGTAAGCGATCGAACGACGACCAATAAGGCCCTGCGCCTGAATCTGGATGAGAAGAAGTACGGCACGATTGCAGAGATCGGCGCAGGGCAGGAAGTGGCTCGGCATTTTTTTCTGGCAGGTGCCGCGGCCGGAACGATCGCCAAAACGATCTCAGCCTACGATATGCAGTTCTCGGATGCCATTTATGGCACTCAGGAAGGTGGGCGTTATGTCAGCCAGGCGCGCGTCAAGGCCATGCTGGACAAGGAGTTTGCTCTGGTAGTCTCGCGGGTGGGGACTTCGCGCTCGCGTTCCTCACGTTTTTTCTCCTACGCGACAACGGTATCGGCCAAAAGCTTTAACAGAGACAACGAGTGTCATGCCTGGTGTGGCATTCGCATACAGATGTATCCCGGTGCTGAACCTTCCGACATTACCGTGCATGTGCGCATGCTGGAGAATACGGCCGAGCAGCAACAGGACACACTGGGTATTCTGGGTGTCAATCTGATCTATGCCTCGTTCTATTATTTCGAGGATCCGCGCAAGATCATAGACTCACTCACTGATGGCTTGAACCCGGAAAGTATCGAAGTGGATTCGATCGAATTTCTCGGTCCTTATTTCGAGGATCTGGATAACAGAGGCATGAACCTGCACTTGATCCGCAGCTGGAAAACGCGAGCCATCATGTTCAAACCGGACGGGCAGATTGCGGTGCCTGCCGAACTGCTCTACAAGAAAAACGTACTGACCACTCGTGGCTCATTCAAGCCGGTAACCCGACTGAATGTGGACATGATCGAACAGGGGTTCGAAGCGTTCAAGCAACACGACGGTGTGGGTGAAGATAATTCCATCGTGCTGGCCGAAATATCACTCAACGATGCTTACGGCAAGGATTTGATGGTGCCGGAAGAGGATTTGCTGGCCAGAGTCAGTCTGCTTAACTCTTTGGGTTACAGCGTCATGGTCTCGGATTACACGCGATACTTTTCGTTAAGAGCCTACTTCCGCCAGTTCACCGCATTGCAGATCGGCATTGTGTTGGGAATGATCAACGTCAAGGAGATCTTTGACGAAAAGCGTTATGTCGGTGTCGAAGGTGGAATGCTGGAAGGCTTTGGCAAGTTGTTCCCTGATCACACACGTCTGTTCGTTTATCCAGAGTTGAGCAACTCGGGTGAGCTGGCGGATTTCACGACTATCGAAGTGGGCGCGACCATGCGCTATCTGTACAAGCATCTGCTCGAGAATCAGTTCATATTCGGCATCAATTGCAGTGATACGGATCTGTTGAAAATCTACTCGCGCGATATTCTTGCCAAAATCCCCGGCGGACGCGGAGACTGGGAAAATCTTGTGCCTGAAACTGCAGCGGCCCTGATCATGGAAAACCGATTATTCGGTTTTCGCGGCTGACGGGCTGACAGAGTCAGCCCCCAGGGCCTTGGCTGCGGCAAATGTGATCAGCTGTTCACATCGACCACGACACGGCCCTTGACCTGACCCTTCAGGATCTGTTCTCCCAGTGCTGGCAAGTCCGACAAGGTGGCAGGCTGAATCATGGCTTCAAGTTTATCCATGGGCAGATCTGTGGATAGACGTTTCCAGGCTTGCAGCCTGTTCTCATACGGTTGCATGACCGAATCGATGCCCAGCAGGTTGACGCCACGCAGTAGAAAAGGGATGACGGTGGCAGGCAGGCTTGCTCCACCCGCCAGACCAACAGCGGCGGCGCTGGCACCATACTTCAACTGGCCCAGAATACGTGCGAGCATGGGGCCTCCCGCGACATCGATACAGCCAGCCCAGGCTTCAGCCTCGAGTGGACGTTTGACGGTTTCCTGCAACTCCTCTCGCGCCACAACCGTGGCGGCACCCAGGTTCTTGAGATAGTCAGCGGACTCAGGTCGACCTGTGACTGCTGCCACCTCATAACCCAGGGTGTGCAAAACGGCAGTCGCAATCGAACCGACGCCGCCAGCAGCGCCCGTGACCAGTACCGGTCCGGTGCCGGGTTTTAATCCATGCGTCTCCAGTGCCATGACAGCCAGCATGGCAGCAATGCCGGCCGTGCCAATGGCCATAGCCTGACGTGTGGTGAGTCCGTCGGGCAGGGGCACGAGCCAATCAGCCTTTACCGATGCCTTCTGCGAATAACCGCCCCACCAGGCTTCACCAACGCGCCAGCCAGTGAGAACAACCTTGTCACCGGCCTTGTAACGTGGGTCTGTTGAGGTTTCGACAGTGCCAGCAAAGTCGATTCCCGGAACGTGAGGGTAATTTCGTACCAGGCCACCGCCCGGGCCGACACACAGACCGTCTTTGTAGTTGACCGTGGAATACTCCACGGCAACCGTCACATCACCCTCTGGCAATTGTGCATCTTCAAGCTGTTCGATGGCGGCTGATGTTTTGCCATCGTCGTCCCGAGTGACTAGTAATGCCTGAAAGCTCATGTTTTTTCCCCTTGTTATTCGGCTCTGAAGAGGATGGTAAAACAAACCTTCAGACAAGTCGCGCTGTTAAACTGATGATCCCCCTCTACGGCCCTCAGTGGTAGTCAAGCGATGACAGATTCGCCCATCATCAATCTTTCAGGATACCGTTTCGTGCACCTGGACGACACGCAGGATATTCAGCAAAGGATGAAGCAGGCATTGAGCGATATCGGTGTGCAGGGTTCCATCATGCTGGCATCTGAAGGCATCAATGTGTCCATGGCGGGTACCGAGGAGCAGATGATTGCGGCTCGCAACTGGTTCAATGAAGACAGCCGCTTTGCCGGTTTATGGTTAAAGCAAAGCCTGTCTCGTCTTGTTCCCTATCGCCGTTTGCGTGTGCGGGTTCGCACTGAAATCATTGCCTTCGATGGGCAGGATTCTGAGGCACTGCAGGCGCAACGGCCACAGGCTCCTTCTATCTCTCCGGATACACTCAGCCAATGGCTGGATGAAGCCCGTGATATCACTTTGCTGGATACCAGAAACGATTACGAGATTGTTTCAGGAACGTTCCCGGCCTCTGTGCATATGGATATCAAGCATTTTCGGAATTTCAAGGCAGCCGTGACAAAGGCGCTGGAGGCGGGCACACTGGATAAGGAAAAACCGATGGTGACCTATTGTACGGGGGGGATTCGTTGTGAAAAAGCCGCCCCGTGGTTGCTGGAAAACGGATTTCGCGAGGTCTACCAGATAGAGGGCGGTCTGTTGAATTATCTGGAAACTTGCGGTTCACGCCACTGGCAGGGTGACTGTTTTGTATTTGATGAACGCGTCGAACTGACCCCCGAGCTTGTGCCTACCGGTGCCGGCCTGTGTTATCACTGTCAGCTGGCAGTGCCTGCGGGTACACAGTGTCGATGTCAGTTGGGCACGCACTAGACGGCTCTTATGGGGGGCTCAAGGCAGGCTGACAATACCCAGTTTTACCACTTCCTTCGGTTGGGCGGCTACGACTCGGTTGCGCCCTTTGTGCTTGGCCTCATACAGCCTGTCATCGCCACGTTTCGCCCATGCAGCCCAACTTTCGTCCTGGAGGTGTTCTGCCACGCCTGTGCTGATTGTCACTGCTGAGTTGATGCCGTAATCGTGTTCGCCAATCTGTCGCCGTATTCTTTCGGCTGTTTCAATGGCCGCACGTTCATTGGCATTGATGAGAATGACCGTGAACTCTTCACCGCCCATGCGAAAGACATTGTCCTCTTCACGCAGGGCGTTCTTTAGTAGCAGGCCGATCTGACTGAGAACATAATCGCCCACTGCATGACCGTGATGGTCATTCAATTTCTTGAAATTATCGACATCAATCGCCAACAGGCTGATTCGCTTGCCGTGTTGTTCGTGCTCATGGACAGCTTGTTCCATGCGTTTGGTGTAGGTCAGTCGATTCAGCAGCCCGGTCAGTGGGTCCAGCGTCAATTGCATTTCCAGCATGCGGCGTTGATCGTCAATCACCCAGACCAGTATGGCTGCAAAGATACTGGTGGCTACCAACGTGGTGGTCACACGAAAAGCGTAGGTGGGGTCAAGTGTTAGCCAGACCATGGGCAATGCCAACAGCAAGATGACGGCATTGGCGAACCAGGCCCTGCGCTCGGATAACATGCAGTATGCCGCCAGCACAATGGGGTAGCACCACAGGCTGGCAATGAGGCCGTCCATCTGGAAAATACTCGTCATGAAAACCATGCCGGCGGGTATCAGGCCATATTGCGTCAGTCTCTGATGACAGCGACCCTGCAGGACAATCCAGGCGTTGGCGCTGAGAATGAAGACGACGCAAAATGCACCAATCCCAATTGCCAGCTCACCTTTCAGCAGATCAAGAAGAACGGCAGGCAGTAACAGCAATACCGCTGTTATTGCGACTCCTAACGTTGCCTTGGATCGGAAATCCGACCCGGTTTCCTCTGTGTCATGACTGAATATTCGCGGCATTGCCCACCTTTTCCCTGTAACTTACTGCGCCCTCTCTCGTGTCCTGATCCTGGACAACGGGCTCACTGCTTTGGGTAGTAAAGCAGTAAAAAGGAGCTAGCAGACGTTATTTGGATTAAATCATGAGTAGTTGGTAATGTTTTCCTACACTGTAAAACTAACGGATAGCCACGTATCCTGATCAAAAGTATGGTTTTGTAAAAAAGTGTTCGAATTTATGGCGTCAGGCACGGTTTGTACCGTCGCCGTCACAGTGATGTATTACTCTGAAATCCTGGATATGGAATCTATCCAGACGTTAGAAATCAATTAATTTCCGTGCTGAAAGAGGTAGCGAGCTTGATTCAAGAAAACGCGTCAGTGAGTGAAACATCAGCCGAAGAGGCTGTGCAGGTATCGGCGTTCCGGCATCGGCACGCCCACCTGATGACCGCCGGTGCGTTGGCATGTCTGGAGAGAGCCAGTAAAGCACTTGATGAGGCTTTGTCAGATCTGGTAGCGCGTGACCAGCAACTTTTCCGATTGCGTCTGGCGCGCTGGTTTCAGAACCTGTATGACGGACTTTTGCCGGTTTATGGTCAGCGTGAAGATTTTGACGACTTCATGCAACGGCTGGTGCTGCTGATGGCACATTACTACGTAATGCGACCTGAAGAGCTCAAGGTCCTTGATGTCGAGCGTGATCTGGAGCCTGACTGGTTTCAACACGAGAGCATGCTGGGGTACGTTTTCTATGTAGAGCAATTTTCCGGTCGCCTGGACAAGGTTCACGATCATCTCGACTATCTGGAAGAGATGGGAGTCAGCTACGTACACCTCATGAAGGTCATGCAGTCACGTGAGGGCGAGAATGATGGTGGTTATGCTGTCACCGATTATCGAAAGGTTGATGCCGCATTGGGAAGCAATGAGGATCTTGAAGCCTTGTGCACCAAATTCCGTGCTCGTGGCATGTCGGTGTGCATTGACCTGGTGTTGAATCATTGTGCACAGGAACATCCCTGGGCAAAGGCGGCCCAGGCAGGTGACGAACGTTATCAGCAATACTTCTATATGTTCGAAGACCGTGTCTTGCCCGATGCATTCGAGCGCACGTTGCCCGAGGTTTTCCCCGAATTTGCCCCGGGCAATTTTACTCTGGATAAACAAAGCGGCAAATGGGTATGGACGACCTTCAATCATTTTCAGTGGGATTTGAACTGGTCGAATCCGGAAGTCTTTCTCGAAATTGTCGATGTCATGTTCGAGCTTGCCAATCTGGGCGTCGAAGTCTTCCGCCTTGATGCGGTTGCATTCATGTGGAAGCGCATGGGGACCGATTCTCAGAATCAGGAAGAGGTCTTCGATCTGATGCAGGCTCTTCGAACCTGCTCGCGCATCGCCTCGCCAGCTGTTGCACACAAAGCGGAGGCCATCGTTGCCCCTGATGACCTTATTCGCTATTTCGGTGTTGGGCGTCATCATGGCAAAGTGTCAAATTTCGCCTATCACAATTCTTTGATGGTGCAGTTCTGGAGCTCGTTAGCCAGTCGGGATACGAAACTGATGACACAGGCCTTGAGCGAGTTCCCCAGAACGCCCAGTTCCATTGCCTGGGGCACTTATATACGCTGCCATGATGATATCGGCTGGGCCATCGCCGATGATGATGCGGATGCGGTGGGACTCAATGGCGCCGCGCATCGTCAGTTTCTATCCAGTTTCTACTCTGGAGAGTTCCAGGGCAGCTTTGCCCGTGGGGGTGTTTTCCAGTTCAACAGGCAGAACGGAGATCGGCGAATCAATGGAACCCTGGCGAGCCTGTCCGGCTTGGAGCAAGCCGTCGAATGGGGCAATGATCAACTGATCGATCTGGCTATCGAACGTATTCTGCTGGGCCATGCACTCATATGCGGCTTTGGTGGTATTCCCTTGATTTACATGGGGGACGAGCTTGGCTTGCTGAATGATTACAGCTACTCGGACAATCCCGAGCACGCAGCCGATAGCCGCTGGCTGCATCGTCCCGTGATGGACTGGGACAAGGTGGCGAACCGGCATGACACCGAATCGATTGAAGGCAGGCTCTACACCGGATTTTCCCGCATTGTGGCGACCCGTCGCAAGACGGCTCAGTTGAATGCCAGATATGACACCGATATTCTGGATGTCGGTCACCCGCATCTGTTCACTATCGCCAATCGGCACCCTCAGGGAACACTGGCTTGCGTCTATAACTTCAGTGACAGTACGCAACATCTTAATGTTCAGCCACTCTATGAAAGCGGTATCGTTGAGCTGTACGATAAACTGACGGGGCGGGAGATCAGTGTCAGTAATGATGTTATTGAGCTGGCTCCCTATGCGCGGTTATGGTTGATATGAATTTACGCTCAGGGAAGCAGACATGAACAACAAGACAATACTCATTACCGTTGCCGGCCCTGATCGACCGGGCATGGTCAGCGCGCTTGCTGAAGTCGTTGCGGGTCACGACGGTAATTGGCTGGAGAGCCGAATGGCCAACCTGGGAGGCCAGTTTGCCGGAATACTGCGTGTCGAGGTGAATGAAGCTCGCCAGGAGGCACTGCTGACAGCCGTGCAATCTCTGGACTCCGCCTCATTACACGTCACACTACTGCCTGTTGAAGATGCGGTTGCGCCGACAACAGGCCGTGATGTCGAGCTGGAGCTACTTGGTCAGGATCAGCCGGGCATCGTGCGCGACATCAGTCGTGTTCTATCTGATGTGGGTGTCAGCGTGCAGGCCTTCGATACCTTTCTTGAAGAGGCATCCATGGCAGGTGGCATGCTTTTTCATGCTCATGCCCAACTGAGTGTGCCAACCAGTCTGAGCACCGAGGAATTGCATGAACGTCTGCAGGAGCTGTCTGACAGTCTGATGATCGATATCAACCTGGCAGATCTGGAGTAGCGGAAGCGGTACGACGCCGCTACTGTTTAGGTAGCGGATGTCTCTAGGGGGAATGGCTGCGTATCAAGGGATGGAGGTTGCAGTCCACGGCCACCACTGTGGCAAAGAAGTTTATGAAGATTTGATCAGTTAGTTGGAGCTATCGCATGCCGCAAGAATTTGCGCGTCGAACAATCCAGCATTTTTCAAGGCTAGGAACTGTTCTGTAGTGCATGACGTGAGCGGTTTTACGACTTCTGGCTTAAGAGTTCGGTCGTCTTCAACAATTGCAGGTGTGGTAACCGTTCACGGTCCTGCATGCGGGGTGTAGGAACCGCAACTGATTCTTTCAGCTAGTCGCTAACCGAGGCGCATCAAACGGGAAGCGCACTTTCACCTCGCCCTCAATCATCGACTGGTGACACGCGATGCGGATAAACTGATAGCTTGAGATCCCTATCCGTTGTGCAGTGCCCACGATGCTCAGTATCAAAGGACGAAACTGATCGCCTTGATACGATTGAGTGGCAAAACTCAACTTGCGCCAGATCACATAGGGCCGAAGCGCACGCTCAGCGCTATTGTTGTCTAGCGGGATTCTGTGATCTTTGAGAAAGGTCCAACACATCGATTCTCGCTTGAGAAGATGTTGGCATTGACGTTTGGTTCGCCCATCGATTCGTAGCCGGGCACCTCGCTCCAGCGTCTGGTGAAAGCTGCGGCGTAGTCGCTGCATTCGCCGGTAATAAACGGCCTCGTCGATGAGTTGATCTTGCCATCGATGTCGGGTGCGGATAACCGCGTGGGCAAGTAATAAAAGTCGGCGTCCGATCTTGCCGCCATTGCTTACCCGTCCAGCAATATCGATGAATTTTCGAATCAGGTGCGGCCAACACAGTTGACGACGATTTTCCGGTACACGGTTATAACCCACGTAGTCATCAGTGACCAAATACCCTGTGAATTCGCCTAACAGCCTATCGGCAGCCTCTTTGCCGCGCGAGGCCTGTGTCAGGAAATAGCAAGCTTGGACACACACTAACGACCACAGCCAACGGCACTCATTGCCGCGAAAATGCCGTGTTTCATCGGCATGCGCCACGGGTTGTTGGCGAACAAAATCGCCAATCTGTCGGTACGGGTCGCCTAATGCGCTCGTCGCTTTTGCCTGAGCCTGAGAGATGGCACCGAGACTGAAATGCAACTGCCAGTGCTCAACCAGATAATCCTGAATATTACGAATCGACAAATGATAACGCCCGGACAGATGAGCGATAAGTGCCACCAGATTGGGGCCCATCTGCCCCGAAGGCACGCTATCGGGAGTCTGGGCGCAATGATGTTTGCCACACCCGTTGCACTGCCCACCGAACAGCTGATGCTCAATCACTGAAAAACGCACCACCGGGATATCAAACACCTGGTGACGACAGCGTGGCTCGGGATCAACAAAAATAGAGCCACCACAGCCACAGGCCGCGGTCGGAAAATAGCGCTGAATCTGATCGACATCACTTTCGGGTACCAGCGGGCGTTCGTGCTTTTCATGACCCGGCTGCGCACCCTTTCGTTTTGTAGATTTGGGTTTCTTTTTTCGGTTGGCTCGTTGCGAGGTGGAGTCTGAAGAGGGTGGACGGGAGGAGTTACGCGAGCTTTTGCCCATGCGTTCGTTCAGCTCTCGAACCTGTTCAACAAGCTCCTCATTCTGCGCTTTAAGATCTGAGGTTATCGATTCTAACTGACCAACCACATCCCACAATTGCTCGATCTGAGTGCGAGCCTCATCAAGCGTTTGGGGTGGATTTGATAGATGAGGATCGGGCACGATGATGGCTAATAAACTCGCGGGGCCTTTTCTTCAGAATAGCCTACATAGTCAGAAAACGCTATTGCAACGCCGTGAACGCTTACGCAGGTGTGTTGGTTTCTAATTGCTCTGAACTCAATAGATTAATCGCATTGAAAATAGCAGGGTTGAGCAATATTTTTCCTAGCGCGTCACCTTTGGCCTTTTGATACCAGCGTCCGGTTTTTCGTTTTGCACCAGAGCCAGGGTCCGGGTTAATTATAGAATTAGTGCCCTTAACATCTTCCTGAGCGACTATTTGGCCGGCCTGATCAATCACTTTAGCCCTTAGATCGTAATGAAGTAAGCCGGTGCCAACAGCGGGAGTGTCTGTCTTCCATTCGTAAAATTGAATGAATAAGACAGGGGAGCGGGTTGACTCGTCTAACGCTACGGATAGCCCATCTTCATCGATACCTATTGACTTTCTTTTGATGCCGAATATTGAAGATTCGTCTTCTATGAGAAGACTCACGTATTCGATAATATCGTTCGATGCGCTGACAGGGCCGGATTGGCTATATGGTATGCCAAATAAAGATCTGGTGAGTCCGTAGAATAATTCCGTTTTGTTTCCAGAGAGCACATATGGCCTTTGGTCTTGAGAAGCTACGATCAAAGGGCTACTTAATTTGTAAGTTTTCTCGTAAGTAGGTTTCAGTTCTTTGTAATAAGGATCCCAAGCAGTCGTACTACAGCCAGACATGGCAATCAGAATTGTGGCAAGCAATACAAAATTTCTCATTCCCTTAACCTTGTCCGAATTCATAGTTCTTTCGTAGGAGTCAGCTGTTTCGATGGTGAGAATGTCGCAGCACTTGCAGTTGTCCCTTTTTACTTTTTCTGGCTTTTGATGGAAGAACATTTGTCAGTGCCGCCCGGTCTTTTCAGGCAGCAAGCCGCGCGGACTGAATCGCAGGGTGAGCAATAGAATGATGCCCATGGTCATCAGTCGCATATGCTGTGCAGAATCAATAAGGTGCGAACGCAGAGCATTGCCTTCACCCATTTGCGATGTCAGTACATCCATCAACCAGATGCCCATGGGTTCGGACATGATCCAGAAGAACCAGATCACGAATCCACCCAGTACCGCGCCCCAGTTGTTGCCTGAACCACCGACGATGACCATGACCCACACCAGAAAGGTGAATCGCAGCGGCTGGTAACTTGAGGGGGTCAACTGACCATCAAGCGTTGTCAGCATGGCTCCTGCAATACCCACGACGACGGAGCCCAGTACGAATACCTGCAAATGTCTGGCGGTGATGTTCTTGCCCATGGCATTGGCCGACACTTCGTTATCGCGGATGGCTCGCATCATGCGGCCCCAGGGAGAGCGAAGCGCTTTTTCGGACAAGTACAGAATGATCAGCAATACAACGGTGAACAGGCCGGCATAACAAAGCTTGACGAAGATACTGGAGAAGGCAACCGGGTCAGTGTCAAATCGACCAGAGAGCTGGATGAACCAGTCACTTTGCTGCAGATTGATTTCGTAGGGCACGGGACGCGGCAGTCCAACAACATTTTTTACGCCACGTGTCATCCAGTCCTCATTCTTGAGCATGGCAACGATGATCTCTGAGATACCCAGTGTGGCGATCGCCAGATAATCGGTACGCAGTCCCAGTGTGATCTTGCCGACCACCCAGGCCGCCGCACCTGCCAGTATGCCGCCCAGAGGCCAGGCGAGCAGAATAGGCAATCCCATACCGCCCAGGTAGCCGGATGTTGCCGGGTTCACTTTCTCGATGGCATCAGTGGCCGGGTCAAACAAGCTACGCATGATGAAGTAGCCGCCAATGCTGATTAGTACGACAATGGCTGTGCGAAAGGGCCGGCCTTTCATTTTCCGGTAACTGAATACAGCGGCAACCACCGTAGCAATCAAAGCCACAATTCCTGTGAAGATGCCAAAGCCTCCTGCTGACCATGCCTCGTGTACCGGCGGCATGGAAACCACGATGGCAGCCAATCCACCCAATGCTGCAAAGCCCATGATGCCGGCGTTGAACAGTCCCGCATATCCCCACTGCATATTCACACCCAGGGCCATGATGGAGGAGATGATGCAAAGATTGACGATCGACAGCGCCAGGTTCCAGCTCTGGAATTCTCCTACCAGAACAATCAGGGCTGTCATTATCAGAAAATAGATGACGTTGCGCATCGAACTCATGTCCCTGTCCCCTTGAAGATTCCGTTAGGTCTGATCAGTAATACCAGCAAGAGAATCATGAAACTGACAGCGAATTTGTAGTCGGTTGACAGCAGTTGAACCAGACCATCAGGGACCCAGTCGCCGGGGATCATATAGGCGACGACCCGTTTGTAGGCATAGGTGATCATGATCTCGGAAAAGGCGATGACAAAACCCCCTGCGATGGCACCCAGTGGGTTGCCCAATCCACCCACGATGGCCGAGGCAAAGATGGGTAGCAATAGCTGAAAATAGGTGAATGGCTTGAAGGACTTGTCGAGGCCGTAGAGTGTGCCTGCAATGGTCGCCAGCGCGGCAGCCAGAATCCAGGTGATGGCAACCACCCTGTCAGGATTGATGCCAGAGAGAAGCGCCAGGTCTTCATTATCTGAGTAGGCACGCATCGATTTGCCAGAGCGGGTTCGGTTGAGGAACCAGAACAGCAGTGCCACAACGATAACCATGGTCACTACCGTGATGCCCTGTGATGCCTTGATGGAAACACCTTCGCTCAGGCCGGTTAATTTCTTGAATTCGCCCGCCTTGATGATGAAGCGTTCGCCATCGGCAAAGTTCTGATCATCCGGTCCGATGATGAAGCGCACGACGCCGTTGGTGACGAACATGATGCCGACCGAGGCTATCAGGTAGATGACAGGGTCAGCTCGCTTGTGTCGATAGAAGCGATAGATGACGCGATCGGTCAGTAGCACATAAGCGGCGCAGAAAACAATGCCGAACGGCAAGGCCAGCAGTGCTGTTGGCAACGGGCCCAGGTGGAGCCCCATGGATTGAAACCACCAGGTGAACAAGATGGTGACCATGGTGCCAAAGGCCATGGTGTCGCCATGCGCAAAGTTGGAGAAGCGCAGAATTCCGAATACCAGTGTGACACCCAGCGCTCCCAGGGCGAGCTGACTGCCGTAGGCCAGTGCAGGTACCAGCACGTAGTTTGACAACAAGGCCAATGCATTTAGCAGTTCCATGATCAGCCTCCCAGAAAGCTCTTGCGGACTTCGGGATCGTTCATCAGTGCCTGCCCGGTATCGGTAAAACGGTTTCTGCCCTGGACCAGAACGTAGCCTTTGTCCGCTATATTCAAAGCCTGGCGTGCGTTCTGCTCGACCATCAGGATCGACAGGCCGGTGCGGGCTATATCGATAATGAGATCGAAGAGTTCGTCCATGACAATGGGGGATACGCCCGCCGTGGGTTCGTCCAGCATCAGCAGTTTGGGCTGGGTCATGAGTGCACGGCCGACGGCGACTTGCTGTCGTTGTCCGCCGGATAGCTCGCCGGCATTCTGCTTGCGTTTGTCGCCCAGGATAGGGAACAGGCTGTAGACCTCTTCAATGGTCTTGTTGATGTCATCGCGGCGCAGAAAGGCGCCCATTTCCAGATTCTGTTCAACCGACATGGACGGGAACACATTGTTGGTCTGTGGCACAAAGGCCATGCCTTTGGCGACGCGATCCTGTGGGCTCAGCTTTGTGATGTCCTCACCGTCCAGAAACACATTGCCCGTATGGATGTTGAGCATACCGAACACGGCCTTCATGGCCGTGGATTTACCCGCACCGTTGGGGCCGACGATAACGGCTATTTCGCCTTTTTCGACAGCGATGGTGCAGTCATGCAGGATGTCGACACTGCCGTAACCGCCGGTCATGCCTTGCGCTAGCAGAAAGCTCATTTAGCCACCTTGTTTTTCAGGCCTGTGCCCAGATAAGCTTCGATCACGTGTTCATTTGCCTTGATCTCAGCCAGTGTGCCTTCGGCCAGTACGGCGCCTTCGGCCATGACGATGACCGGATCGCACAGCTTGTCTATGAAGTCCATATCGTGCTCTATGACGCAGAAGGTATAGCCACGTTCCTGATTCAGACGAATGATGGCATCGCCAATCGTATTCAGCAAAGTGCGGTTTACACCCGCGCCTACCTCATCCAGAAACACGACTTTGGCATCGACCATCATGGTTCGGCCCAATTCCAGAAGTTTTTTCTGGCCGCCCGACAGGTTGCCCGCCAGTTCATCAGCGACATGGGAGATCTCGAGAAAATCGATGACCTCTTCAGCCTTTTCCTTGACCTTGCGTTCCTGCTCCTGAACCTTCTTGCCATGGAACCAGACGTCCATCAGTGTCTCGCCGGCCTGGGCCGGAGGCACCATCATGAGGTTTTCGCGAACCGTCAGTGTCGAGAACTCGTGGGCTATCTGAAAGGTTCTGAGCATGCCTTTGTGAAAGAGCTCATGTGGCGGTAGTCCAGTGATATCTTCACCATCAAGCAGTACCGTGCCAGAGCTGGGTTTATGCACTCCTGCAATGACATTGAACAGGGTGGTCTTGCCAGCGCCATTGGGACCGATGAGTCCGGTAATGGAGCCTTTGCGTATTGCCAGAGATGCCTGGTTGACGGCTGTAAAGCCACCAAACTTCTTGGTCAGGTTGTCTACCTTGATCATGATTATTCTGTGTCGGGCGCCAGTTCCGGGTAGGTGGTCTCAGGGTGCTTGTCAGACAGGAACAATAAAAAAGGGCAGCCAATGAATTGGCTGCCCCTTAGTCTGTCAAAGCACCTTGCATGGACGTCGTCGGACAATGCCTGTTGGTCTCGCAAAACACGTCGACAACAGGCAAGGGATCCTAGTGATAACCAACCGTGGATATCGCGCCGTCCTTGATCTCGATTTCGCGATAGTTGCCTGCACTTTCACCAGCGCCAATCAATTCGACGTTGGAGGCACCGACGTAATCAACGTCACCGCCATCGGCAAGAATCTCCAGAGCCTTGCCCAGCTCACCCGGATAGATTTTTTCACCTGGTGCATTGGCGACACTCATGATGGTGTCCTTGTATTTCTGTGGATCAGTGGAGCCCGCTGCCTGCATGGCCAGCATGATCAGAGCGGCGGCATCATAGCTTTCAGCTGCAAAAGGTGATGTGGCATCGTAGCCGTCCTTCGCCAGTTCAACCAGCTTGCCTGCACCTTCGCTGTCTGTTCCCGGAGCTTGTCCGAATGAGCCATCCAGATCGGATCCGATAGCCTCTGGCAAGGCTGTGCCAACCATGCCATCGGGCAATACGAAGGTATCAAATGCGCCAGTGTCCAGAGACGCCTGAATCATGCCTTTGCCGCCTTGGTCAAGATAGCCTGCAACCACCAGTACTTCGCCACCGGCAGCGGCCAGAGCTCCAACTTCTGCCGAGTAGTCAGCCTTGCCATCTTCATGGGAAGTGCTGATGGTGACCGATCCGCCAGCTGCTTCGAATGCTTCCTGGAAGGAGTCGGCCAGACCCTTGCCATAGTCGTTGTTCGTGTAGGTGAGGGCGACTTCATTAAAGCCGCGGCTCATGATGATGTCGCTCATCACTACACCCTGACGAGCATCGGAAGGTGCTGTACGGAAGAAAAGGCCATTGTCTTCAACTGTTGTCAAAGACGGGGAGGTGGCCGATGGGGACACCATCACCATGCCATTTGGAACGGCAACATTGGTCAAAGCGGCTGTGGTTACACCCGAGCAGTCACCACCGACAACACCGGCGACCTTGTCAACGGTAATGAGGCGTTCGATGGCTGAGCTGGCAGCAGCTGCATCAATACAAGTTGTATCTGCACGCACAGCGGTAACGGTACTGCCGTCGAGTAATTTGCCGGAAGCACTGACTTCTGCAACGGCTAGCTCGGCACTGGGCGCCATATTGGCAACCAGCGACTCAAGAGGGCCTGTCAAGCCCAGAAACACACCAATCTTGATCTCTTCTGCTGATGCAGCTGCACTACCCAGACTCATGGCTACGGCAGTACTGATGAGAAGTTTCTTCATTTACTGTGGCTCCTGCATTTGTGAGGTTTCGGGAGGACAGCACCTTCGTGAACGATGCGTTTCCCATTGGTCTTGTTTCGGTTTTCGCCTGACTACATACCGACTGTACCCAACCGGTTTGGTATGTATCGTCATGAAACTTTTTCCAAGATGAGCAGAGTATACCTTCGAGAATTGGAACAAGGTTCCGTCCGCACTAAATTCCTTTGCGTGGGAGCCTGATTATTCACCCGGTTTGTGACGTAGTCAGTCGTCGAAGTAGTCTGCGTGATCCCGCTGCACATGATCCACGGTGCTATCGAGTCGGTGTTGATGCCGGGTGGTCACTTGGCAAAGGCGTTCGATATCCTTGTCTTGCAGGCTGTTCAGAATGGCGTGGTGATCGGTCAGTATTTGTCTTGCCGCCTCGACATCCGTCAGAGCTAGCAGGCACAGACGATCTACCTGCATCTTGCATTGCTGAATGATGTCAACTGCCATCAGACAATCAGCCGCGGTGCAGAGCAGGTTGTGAAATGTCTTATCCAGCGCGTTGAATCGATCCAGGCTGCCGCTGTCCAGAACGGCATTTTGCTGTTCAAGATTCTGTTGAAATTGTTCATCGAGTTCACCGTGGTAAAGCTCGCAGGCGCGCCGCGCTATTTCCAGTTCCACTGAGAGACGTGTAAAGCGAGCCTGCTTGATGGCAGATCTGGATATGCGACGAACGATGGTGGCCTTTTGCGGTTGAATTTCCACCAGCTTCAGGTGATCCAGCCGAATCAATGCTTCGCGAACTGGCTGTCGGGAGACACTGTACTGGCGAGCCACATTGGCTTCGGAAAGTTTGGTTCCCGGCACCAGAGTCAGATTTTCAATATCTGTACGCAGCAGATCAAACAACTCGTCAGCGGTCGTTCTGCGTACCTGGTTGATATCCAGGTTAGAGCTGTTCATGCGTTATCCCGTTCAGTTGTGAAATCAGCGATTAGTCGTCGACACTTTACCATTGCGATTATTGTGCTTACATCTTATAAACTACCATACAAGATTATCTGCAGTAGCTTGCAGCCTATCGCAAACTGGCCGACGACTCAACTTTTGAGGGTGCCAGCTCAGAGTCTTCATTCATGACAGGCACTAATCTCGACATCAATGGCGGGCTGTTGTTCTCTTGATACTCGACGGCATCAAGGTTTGCTGAGCCCTTAGAGCTGCAGTTCAACCGCTGCCCGAGTATCATCATGCTCGGGCAGCCGTTGCCCTGTTGCCGATCGACTGTAAATATAAATGAATAGTGGAAGCACAGGCAGCATGCCTGGACCTTGCGATGGATTCCGGTTGCATCGCTGGCCGCGGGTTCAGAACGACCCTCTGCAGGCCTGGGATGCGGCAGATGAATTTGTTCTGCAACATGTCGCTACGTTGGAACTGCCACAATCGCCCCGTGTTCTGTTGATCAATGATTCCTACGGTGCGCTGGCGACCTGTCTGCACCACTACTCACCCGTGAGCTGGTCAGATTCGAGTTTAAGCCATCGTGCAGCCGCCGAAAATCTGCTGAACAACGATATCGACACACCCTTGAGAGCTTTGCCCTCTACCGAGGCGCCTCAAGGGATGTTTGACCTGGTGCTGATACGGGTTCCCAAAACGACTGCTTTGCTCGAAGACCAGCTAGCACGACTGCGTCCCCATGTGCATGCCGGTACGATCATCGTTGCTGGCGCCATGATCAAGCATCTGCAAAAATCGGCCTTTGCCTGCTTCGAACAATATCTTGGGCCAGTGACAACCTCATTGGGTGTCAAGAAAGCACGTTTGATATTTGCAACAATCGACGAGACTCTGGCGGCGCCCGAATCGCCCTATCCGACGCAGTTTCATGATGCTGAGATGCAGATTGCCCTGTTCAACCATGCCAACGTGTTTTCCCGAGATCATCTGGATCACGGTGCCCGCTTTCTGCTCTCCCAATATGATCAGCTGCCTCGGGTTGATGACGCAATCGATCTGGGTTGTGGCAATGGTGTTCTGGGAATCAGGTTGCAGCAGCGCCAGCCCGAGGCAAAAGTTCAGTTTATCGACGAGTCCTACTCGGCGGTGGCGTCTGCCATCTTGAATTATCAGACATTGATTCCGGGCGAGTCATCGGAGCTTGAGTCAGGAGTTGGGTCAGAGACTGAATCCGGATCAGCGCCGAGCTTTGTGGTGGCCGATAGTCTGGAACATCGCGCAGCCGAGTCGACCAAACTGGTGCTCTGCAATCCACCATTTCACCAGCAACACGTACTGGGGGATCGAATCGCTCAGGCTATGTTCCTCGACAGTAAGCGTTGTCTGGAGCAGGGCGGAGAGCTCTGGGTGGTATCAAACCGGCACCTTGACTACGGCTCGAGCCTGCAGCGTCTTTTTGGTCACTGCAGGACCGTTGCCTCCAACAAGAAATTCGTGGTTTTCAGGGCTGTGAAGCGCTGATAAGCGTGGATTCAATGCTCGTTCAACAAGCGCCACAAGACATTGGCAATAATGTCTGCGATTGCGGTCAGATTTGATCTTGTGTAGTGCTGCTCTTTCTTGGCATCGACGACGATATAACCCAGATGACTGGAGCCTGCGCACAAGGGTTCCAGTATGAGAGAGCCGACGATATTGTATTGCAGGTAGTCCCCTGGCAGAACGTCAGCGCTGGGGAACAAGGTATCGGTGTCAAGGCTTGAGTTGGGAGGGTATTGATATAAAAGCCTGGCCATCTCGTCCGGCTGATTACCACTCTGTTTGTAGAGGCAGATGAACCAGGCATTGACCGTGGATTGTGAGGGCGTTGACTTTAGAACAGTCAGTAGCTCGCCCATGTTGTTTACCCGGTTCAGGCTGCTTTGCATTCGGTTGACACTCTCAAAGTGCCGTTCGTTCTCCAGTTTGATTGCATTCTCGACGTTCCAGATCGTTGTCTGGATCTGTCCCAGAATCGAGGCCGTATGCGCCAGGGCATCGGCAGACAGACCTTCGCTGCCATGCAGCTGCAGGTTCGTTGTTAATTGCTGAAGCAAGTGGCGCCACCAGTAGATATGCGCAGGTCGATTGTGCAATTCGAGTAAGGCAGTATGCAGGCGTGTGCCGCTGTAATCTGCACCATTGACCAGCATGGAGACCACATCGCTGACGACGATCTCGGGGTCCAGGCCATCGGGTGTCTCAAGGTTCTTCAAACTACGTAACAGTGATTCACGAAATTCCATTGCCTCGAAGACTCTGGGTGTCGGCACATGACGTCTGGTTGGTAGCAAGGCGGGTTCGGTTGATCCACGAATCACGAGTTGCGCTGGTGGGCAAACCGTCGTGTTGTCGGCACTGAGGAAAATACCGGACTTTATTTGAGTCAGCAAACTCTCTACAGCCAATCCGCAGAAGCTGTCCATCGAGTATTTGACGCTGGTTAGCGATGGCCCCGATGAGGCTGTCTCCGAACGGTTATCAAAACCAGAGACAATAACGTCTTCGGGAATTCGTAATCCGTGCTTGGTGAGTGCATGAATGGCGCTCTGTGCCATCACATCATTGGCGGCAACCACCGCGTGAATGTCGTGTGTTCGCTTCAGTAGCTTATCCATTGCATAATAGGCATCAACGCCTTGAAAGCTGCCATCGATAAACAATGATTCATCAATGGCGATCTGATGTTTGTTCAATGCGTTGCGAAACGCAGCTTCGCGTGATTGCGAGTTGGGGCTGTTGGCATAGCCACGAATGAAGACAAAACGTCGGCGTGATGGATCTTGAGTCATATGATTCATCAGCTGTGTCACGAGTGCGTAATTGTCCATGGAGACGCATGACAGATTTGCTACTGAAGAGCCCAGGCAGACGATGGGCTTATGGGTGAATCGTTGTGCAAATTCAGCTAATTGTGTTGCATCAGCATGGTTGCCAACTGCGCTGCTGAGAACGACAAAGCCTGCAACCGGAAAGTCTCTCGCCAGGGTATAGATTGCATTGCGGGACACAGGTCTGCTGGAATCCCAATCAGCAGTGGGCCTGAGAGCTCCACCACAGGCATAGAGCAAACCATAGCCTGAGCGTTTGAGCAGGCGATGCATGCTGGCCACGATTGGCTTCTGGTAGGTAGAGTATTGATCGCCGATCATGGCAATGAGTGGTCGTGCTTGCATCGATTTTTGAATGTCCGGACTCCGTTCAAACATTTTCGGTCTGATTTAAAACGCCTCGAACTGCGAGTAACAAGGCTTCACTGTTAAAAGGTTTTTGTAGATGCGGGTGCTGCTGTCTAAGTTTCTCTGCTCGACTGGTGCTGCCTGTAATGAATAGAGCAGGGATGGATGTACCCTGACTGATGATCTTGTCGTAGGCCTGATAACCATTCATGCGTGGCATGATGACATCAAACAGGCACAAGTCGATCTGGCCATGATAAGTACTCACAATATTGATGGCATGCTGACCATCGTTCGCAACAAGTACCCGGTAACCTGAGGAGGTTAAAAACGACTTGGCTAAATCCCGAATGGCAATTTCATCTTCGGTCAGCAAAATGGTTTCACCGTTACCTGTCAGTTGCAAGATAGCAGCTTTAGTGTCTTCTACAAGAGTGTCGGGTGGCAAGGGAAAGTCGATATGCATTTTCGTGAATTTGCCAGGTTGAGTCTCTATGCTCACCTGCGCACCGTGTTTTTGTACGATGCCATAGACTGTTGCCAGGCCTAGTCCGCAGCCTTCACCGACTGGTTTGGTCGTATAAAAGGGCTCGAACGCACGTCGTAGCGTTTGTGTGTCCATGCCGTATCCGGTATCGCTGATAGTCAGGCGAGTTCGCAAGCCCCTGGTTTCTTCATGATCTGATGATGGCGGAAATTCAATCATGCTGGTTGCGACAAGAATGGTTCCACCTTGGCTCATGGCGTCCCGTGCATTGATAACCAGGTTGAAAAAAACTTGCTCTATCATGCGCTTGTCGGCATTGACACGGGAGGTGCTCAGATCCAGATCATGTTCGATTCTGATATCCGGGCCCAATAGCCTTGAGACCATGGGAGTCACGCCCATGATCAGTTCGTTCAAGTCAATAAGCGTAAATTCAGTCTTTTGTCCACGGCTGAACGTCAATAACTGATTGACCAGGGTGCCGGCTGCATCGGCTGCATCTTCTATTCTGTCCAGCGCTGTATCAATCGATGTCGATTGGTTTTTTTGATTTCTGGCCAACTCCACGTATCCCAGTATGATTTGCAAGTGATTGTTGAAATCATGTGCGATGCCTGAGGAAAGCTGGCCTAATGCTTCCAGACGCTCTGAATTCTGGATACCTTGTTCCCGTTGCCTCTGGTTGCCTTTGCGAAAGCTGACAGATGCGTAGGCCAATAACAGAATGGCCATATTGGCAATGAAGCCGTGTGCTGGAATCGGTTGGACGAGGGGAATATCCAGTCTCAATAAATTCAGCGTTGCATCGATAAATATAAGTAGCAAACCGGCGGCAATCGGCAGTCGGACTCGTCGACGGCTGCCCACCAGCGAGAGAATGACTGCGACCATCAGAAGAGCCGCTGAACTACCGTAGACGAACCAGCTTTCAGATGTTTCCGAGAACAGCAAGGCTGTATTGTTGGCACTGTCATTCAACCAGCTTGGAGCTGCTACCAGATAGGCGAGCGAAAGCATGGACAATGACAGTGCCAGATAGCCTTGATAACTTGTACGAGACTTGAGCAGCAATTGTAGAAAGGCGGTAGCTATCAGGATCCGGCAGAGAGAGACCAGCAAGGCTTGCAAGGGTGGCCAGAACGGCAGGAGTAGGTTGGCATGAACCATATCCTCGATGAGCAAGGCATTGACGGTGAAAAGCAGCAGCTCTGTCAGAAAGCAGAATGCAATGCTGTTTAACAGGAATCGGTCACCGACTTGCCGATGTTGTTTCTGGCTCAACCTCTCATAGACGAAGAAACCTCCCCACAAGATCATGCCGACGAAATAGGGTATCAGGGTATAGTGCACGTCCTGATGAGAACCGAATGGCTGATCAAGCGCATTCAGCGGAATATTGACTTGGTTGGCCATTGGGCTTTATGACGCACGCGCGTAGAATATGCAACATCTAATGGGTAATCACTTGCTTCATAAACTCTGCGTGTGACTCTTTCGTTCGCTGGTAATCAAATGATTATCTGAAAAATACTGGCTAATCAAGCTGTAATAAGCTGATTAGCCGGTTGAGT
This sequence comes from Granulosicoccus antarcticus IMCC3135, assembly GCF_002215215.1. Classification (NCBI taxonomy): domain Bacteria; kingdom Pseudomonadati; phylum Pseudomonadota; class Gammaproteobacteria; order Chromatiales; family Granulosicoccaceae; genus Granulosicoccus; species Granulosicoccus antarcticus. The sequence continues at coordinate 2,922,898 of NZ_CP018632.1, forward strand.
GATCAGTCGCAGGGTATCCAGACTAGTGTTACATCATCAATGCTGATATCGGCTTTTTCAAGACCGATAATCAGTGTTGTTATCTCACTGGCCTTGTCCGACCACTCATTCTGTATTTCGAACAGATCCTCACCGAGCGAGTCTTCGAGTTGGTCGCGATCTTCCAGAAGCTCGTTGTAGCGGTTCTCAGCCGTTTTCAGACGCTCTTCGGCGCGAGCTACCAAACGTCCCTTGCTTTGACTGCGTCGCAGGCCTCCGGTGATGATGGAGCGTGTACTGCGCCTGCCACCCAGTAACCCACCCAGTAGTCCACCGGCGATATCCATGACTTGCGTGGTGCGTTGATCTTTCTTGCGGCTAGCTGCATCAAATTGCAGTTCTCGAAGCTTATCTTCAGAGACCTCGATAGCTGCATTGATGCGATCTGTTTTTTTGGCCAGTATCTGGCGAAGTTTGTCTGCGTCTTTATCTGTCTGTTCGTCGGCCACAAGCTGACAACGCATTTCAAAATCTGCCTGACTCTCGCCTATGCGTGAGAAGACTTTCAGAGCAGGGTTGTGAAAAAGCTCCACTTCCTGATTTCTGTAAATATGATCCTTGATGATTTTTTTTGCCGAAGTGAAATAGGTTTTGTTCTGAATCTTTGCATCCGGCAGTTTATAGATCGCTTGTTCGGGAGCAGCGCGTCTCAGATCGCGATCATCGAAATCGACAAGCAAGGCATCGTCGCCGTCAATAACCCTGGATAGTGGTGTGAATATGGCTTCCCATTCGACTTCATGTCGCAGTTTGGACTTGGTGTCGTCAAACAGCATATGTACCCGCACCGCGATGCCAGCCTCCAGGCGCTTGCCACCTGCGGATGCGCCGATGATGTCAGCATAAGGGACGGCAGGATCCAGATAGCGAACCGGGGCTGTGTCTGCAATTCGTGGCGCAATGGCACTTTCATTGTCTGCCAGCTCGACAACTGCGGAGTCCTCGTGACTTGCACCAGTCCCGTTGTCTGAGCTGCGACGGGTGACTGCCTGTCGCTTTTCCGGAGGTGTCAGTAGACTTATCTGATCGCGAGTCAAGGGGCCAGCCAGATAAGACATGGCCCAGCGAGTATGGAACGATTGGGGTTGTCTGGTACGCGTGGAATGCAATACGAATTCACGCTTTTCCAATCTGGATATGCTGTCACTGATGGCTTTCAGATCGACGGCCCCGTCCGAGGAACCCATGCCGTCGAGCAGGCGTTGTTTGTCCCGTTCAGTTTGCAGTCGACCGATCATCCAGGTGCCCGCATTGGAGATTGCCTTGTAGTCTATATCCACCGGGTTTTGTGTTGATAATACAAGTCCAACACCAAATGCACGGGCTTGTTTGAGAATCGTCAGGATTGGTTTCTTCGAAGGCGGTGCTCCGACTGGTGGCACATAACCAAACACCTCGTCCATATAGATAAGTGCGCGCAAGTCACTGGTACCCGGTTGCGCCCGCATCCAGGTAACCATCTTTGAGAGTAGCAGCGTTACGACGAACTGCCGTTCTTCCTCAGACAGGTGAGACAGGCACACGATGGCTGCCTGTGCCTTGCCGGTATCGGAATACAATAATTTCTGTATATCCAGTTCCGGCCCTTCATTCCAGCTGGCAAAAGAAGGTGAGGCCGCCAGGCCATTGAGCTTCATGGCCAACTTGACTCGATCACCGGGAGGGAAGAATGTATCCAGATCAATGACGCCCAGTTTTCGCATGGGAGGCTGTTGTACTAGCCCGATCAACATGCCCAGATCCAGATCACGGCCCTGGCTCCAGTTCCAGTAGATGATATTGGACAGGAGTATGTGTTCGCGGCTGCTCAAGGGGTCGCTCTGGATGCCGATCAATCCCAGAATGGAGGAGGCGAATCCGTCAATCTCGTCTTGCATGGCCTCGGGGTCGGTACCTTCGGCCGGGGCTTTGAGCGTGCCGATAATATTCAGCGGTATACCGGCAGTGGAGCCTGGTGTATAGATTGAAAAGTCGGCTTTTTCATGCAAGGCTTTGATGCGTGCCGGCTCGATGCCGGCTTTTTGCAGTCCCGACTTCCAGAGTTCGGCCTTTTCGTAGGCCGCTGTTGGCAAGTCACCAGCGGCTTCAGATTCGCTGATCCAGGGCATGAAATCGGTGGGCAGGAGACTGGGAAAACTGAGCAACAAGTTACCCATGTCACCCTTGGGATCAATGATCAAGGCAGGTGTGCCTGCTTGCAGGGCCTCTTCGAGTAAAACAACGCCAAGGCCTGTTTTGCCTGATCCGGTCATGCCAACGATGACCCCGTGGGTAGTCAGATCGGAAGCTTTGAGAAACAGCGGCTGATTATCTGTCTCGTTGAGGCCGAGATAGTAATGGCCGGCAGGTGTTTCCATTGACATGCTGCTGTGTCCAAGGGTAATGAGCGATAGCGTTAACTATAGCAATCAGCACTGCATAACGCCGGACTAGCGTGAGGTGCCCAGACGTTCCTGATTGGCCAGGACACGACTATTGGACGGGTAAGCCAGGCGCTGACTACTGTCGATGAATGCCTCGTTGACAGACTGACATGGGTTAGCACTCCAGCAGGCGCTCATGATGTCTACCCACAGCTGCATGGGGGTCTGACTGATGGCGACAATGGTTTCGCTCAAGGCTTCGTGCTTTTCGGTGATCATCTGTTGCATTTCCCGAGAGGCTTGCATCGGATCGCTGATCCATAACCAGGGCATCGCAACCAGTCTCAGATTGACTACGTCAGGTGAGCCCGTTGCCAGACGAGTCCAGGGCTCGAGCATGGAGTGGTAGACGGCGTAAGGCGATGTGATTTTGGGCATGGATTGTCGAGTCGGTTTTAAGTCAGTTGAATCGGGGTCAATGTGAACGAGTAGTAGCGATTTATGTTACATCGCTTGTATTCGGGCTGCGCAACAGAGAGGAAATTTGGCATGATTATTTACGTTTACGCGTTTGATCTATATCAGGATCTGTGAGGATATAGTGCAATAGCTATGCCTCGAGGTTCATAATCAGGCCTGTTGCCTGAACCGAAGCCTGATTGCATGGCGTTGAAATCCAAATTGCTTGCCGGTACGATTTTTCTTCTGGTGTCTCTGGCATTTTTGTTCTGGATACGCCCTTGGTCGAGTAACGCCGCTATCGAGACACCGCTCTACGGCAATGTCGATGTGCGTGAATTGCAACTGGCGTTCCGCACCAGTGGCCGTTTGCAGAGCATGAATGTCGAAGAAGGAGATCTTGTCGCTACCGGGGACTCTCTGGCCAGTCTGGATAGTGGGCCTGCTGAGGGCAATGTGAAAATAGCCGATGCCGAGCTGGCACATGCCGAGGCGCAACTGGCCAGTATTCGTGCAGGGTCCCGACCACAGGAGATTGCCCAGGCACGCGCGGCAGTCAGGGATGCTCAGGCGGCATTTGATGATGCGCAGCGCGGGGCGGAACGACAGGCTCAGTTACTGCGAACGCAGAGTACGAGTCGTACTCTGTTAGAGAGCGCCCAGACTTTAAGAGAAAGTGCTGCCGCCAGGCTGGTCTCTGCAGAAGAGGCACTTGCATTGGCTGCCGCGGGTGCTCGTCCGCAGGATATCAAGGCGGCAGAGGCGCTCGTTGCTGTTGTTCAAGCCCAACGAGACCAGGCGGCCCGAACCTTGGCAGACACGGTATTAACTGCACCAACGGCAGGAATCATAAGTACCCGTATATATGAGCCAGGTTCCATGCTCGCAATTGGTCAGTCGGTTTATACATTGGCGTTGACCGATCAGCTTTACGTGCGTGCTTATGCTGAGGAGCCCATGCTTTCGAGTATTGCCCCCGGCACCCAGGTCAGTATTCATACGGACAACGGCGCTCGCTACACCGGCCAGATTGGTTTTATATCGCCAAGCGCTGAATTCACGCCTAAAACGGTGCAGACCCCTGAGCTCAGAACGTCACTGGTCTACCGTTTACGCATTCTGGTCAAGGATGCCGATCAAGGCTTGCGACAGGGAATGCCGGTGACGATTGTATTGCCTGATGTCATGCCGTAGCCATGACCCGGCAAATAACCGAACTAGCCCCTGACTGTGGCCATGAACCGGCTATCGTAATCCGGGGAGTGGTCAAGCGTTTCAAGTCAGTGACGGCTATTCGACAACTGGATGTCGACGTGTTGCCTGGTCGATTGACCGGTCTGGTAGGGCCTGACGGGGCTGGCAAGACGACCCTGCTACGCATGCTGGCAGCCTTGATGGCCCCGGATGAAGGGCTTGTTCGGGTCATGGGCCATGATGTGGTTACAGCTGCCGAAGCGGTGCACTGCTGCATCGGTTACATGCCACAACGTTTTGGTCTCTATGAAGATTTATCGGTGGCGGAGAACCTGAAACTCTATGCGGATCTCAAGGACGTCGCTGTCAGTGAGCAGTCTGAAGTATTCGACAGGCTCTACGATTTCACCCGACTGAAACCCTTTGCCGCCCGACGTGCTGGAAACCTGTCAGGTGGCATGAAGCAGAAACTGGGACTCGCTTGTGCATTGATGGGCAAGCCGGATGTGTTGCTTCTGGATGAGCCCAGTGTCGGCGTGGATCCGGTGAGTCGCCAGGAGCTGTGGCGCATGGTGCAGGAGCTGGCTGGCGATGGTATGGCAGTGATCTGGGCGACAGCCTATCTGGATGAGGCAGAACGCTGCGAGTCGGTGTTGTTGCTTGAACAAGGTTCCTTGTTATTTGCAGGTGCGCCGCAAGAACTGACGTCAAGGCTTGCAGGCAGAAGTTATCGCGTTGTCGGCATTCAGGGGGACAGGCGAGCACTGCTGAGCTCGGCACTGGCACTGCCTGCTGTTTGTGACGGCGTTATTCAGGGCGATAGCGTTCGTCTGGTCCGTACGCCAGTGGCCGATCAGTCATCGTTACAAAGACTGGCCGAGCAGGCAGGTGCACGACTTGAGCCTGTTTTATCGCGTTTCGAGGACGCCTTTATCGATTTGTTGGGCGGTGGGCCGGATGGACATTCGCTAATTGCCGAGCGCATGCAAACCGTCGATACGCAGCGTGATGTCATGGTTGAGTGTTCGCATCTGACTCGTCGTTTTGGCGATTTTGTGGCGACAGATGACGTCAGCTTTTCTGTTAAAACCGGAGAAGTATTCGGCTTGCTGGGTCCCAATGGGGCAGGCAAATCGACAACCTTCAGAATGCTTTGTGGCTTGCTGCGCCCCAGTGAAGGTGTAGCAAGGGTTGCAGGTCATGATCTGGTAGCTGCACCGGCCATGGCGAAATCACAACTGGGTTATATGGCTCAGAAATTCTCTTTGTATGGCTTGTTATCTGTCCGGCAGAATCTGGATTTTTTCTCAGGCGCCTATGGTTTACGTGGCCCGTTGCGTCGGCAGAGAATCGAAGAGATGATCGATTCCTTTCAGTTGGGTGATGTGCTGAATGTGTCGCCTGAGAGCTTGCCATTGGGTTTCAGGCAGAGACTTGCACTTGCCTGTGCTCTGATGCATCGGCCCAGTGTGCTGTTTCTGGACGAGCCAACATCGGGTGTGGATCCGGTCACTCGCCGTGAATTCTGGACGCATATTTCAGGGCTGGTCAAGAAGCGCGTCACCGTGATGGTCACGACACACTTCATGGATGAAGCTGAGTATTGCGACCGGATTGCCTTGATGCAGAATGGGAAGCTTGTCAAGCTTGATACACCTGATGCATTGAAGGCGATGGTTGTCAGCGAAACACTGCCTGAGCCGACGATGGAGGAGGCGTTCATTCGTCTGGTAGGCAAAGAGCGCGGTGGAGTAGAGTCATGAGCAGGAGACGTCGCCTGCGTGCACTGGTCCACAAGGAGTCGATACAGGTACTGCGTGATCCATCCGCGTTGCTGATCGCACTGGTGATGCCGTTTATATTATTGTTTCTCTTTGCGTATGCCGTCTCGCTTGATGTGAAGGGTGTACGGTTTGGTGTCATTATCCAGAGCGAAGGTCCTGCCTCAACTGACCTGCTTGCAGCCTTTGAGTCAAGTGAGTGGCTGGATGTCCGGGTGGCGCATGATCGCAGGGAGTTGGAGCCTCAACTTCTGGCAGGGGACATTCGCGGCATGCTGGTGATACCTGCGGATTACGAAGCGCAGTTTGCAACGGCGCCCCGGGACATCACCCTGCAGTTAATCACTGACGGCTCACAACCGAACACAGCTACCTTTGTCTCAAATTACGCCCTGGGTATCTACAAGACGTGGTTGGCATCTTATCCTGGTGATGAGATGGGCATGCCTGCAGCGGCCAGTCAGGCCTTGATAACTGCCGAGCCGCGATTCTGGTTCAACCCCGAACTGGAGAGTCGACGTGTTCTGCTGCCAGGGGCCATTGCAATCATCATGACGATGATCGCCACCTTGTTGACCGCCCTGGTGGTATCGCGAGAATGGGAGCGGGGCACCATGGAAGCCCTGCTGTCTACACCTGCGAGTACAGCAGAAATTCTGCTTGCCAAACTGGCGCCTTATTTCATCCTGGGTCTGGCTGCAACGGTGGTCTGCACATCGGTCAGCCTGATGGTTTTCGAGGTGCCTCTGCGCGGCTCTTTGACAGCCTTGTTATTACTGTCGATAGTTTTTCTCCTGCCGGCACTGGGTCAGGGATTGCTCATATCGGCGATTGCCAGAAATCAGTTCATTGCCGCTCAGATTGCCTTGATCACGGGTTTTCTGCCTGCTTTTCTGCTGTCCGGATTTTTGTTCGAGATTGAAAGTATGCCCTTGCCAATCCGTGCCCTGACGACATTGGTATCTGCGCGTTGGTATGTTGAGGGCTTGCAAACCGTGTTTCTGGCGGGCGATGTCTGGTGCCTGTTGGGAAAAGACATGTTGATCCTGGCATGCCAGGGTGTCGCGCTGGTACTTCTGGCCGTCTGGTTTTCACGGCGAGGACTTGATGAATGATGGCATCGTTGAGTCGCTTGCAGACATTGGTTATCAAGGAGCTGCTGAGCTATCTGCGGGATCCGCGCACTCGCCTGATATTGATAGCTCCACCATTGATGCAGCTGTTGATCTTCTCGTTTGCCATTACTCTTGAGGTTCGGAATGTGAAAGTGGCCGTGCTTGATCTTGATGCCGGAGACTACGGCACACGATTGGTTCAGCAGCTTGATGCAACCCCGTTTATTACTGATGTCATTCTCACGCGCTCAATCAAGGAGCTTGGCGCAATGATAGATGAACGCAAGGTGCTGCTGGGTTTGGTCGTCGCTGCTGATTTTTCGCGTGAAATCGGCAGAGGCAATCCGACTGGAGTGCAATTGTTGCTTGATGGTCGTCGTGCCAATGCCGCGCAAGTCGCAAGCGGTTATGTGACCAGTATTGTGGCAGCCCTTGCCAGTGATGTGATGCCAAAAACCGTGCAAGCAGGTCTTAGGGTACGTCACTGGTTCAATCCAAATCTGTTGTATTCCTGGTTCATCGTGCCAAGCCTGTCCGGGGTGCTGGCCTTGCTGATAGCCATGCTCGTGACGGCATTGTCCATTGCACGTGAACGAGAGCTGGGTACCTTCGAACAATTACTGGTATCACCGATATCGGCCACCGAAATAATTATTGGCAAGAGCCTGCCAGCGGTTCTGATCGGTTCCGTACTTGGCACTGTCATGGTGCTTGTCGGTATTCTCATTTTCCAGATACCCTTCACCGGCAATCCAGCTTTACTGGCCGTGACGTTGCCCTTATTCATACTCTCAGGGGTGGGCATCGGCTTGTCGGTATCTGCGATCAGCAAGACACAACAGCAGGCCATCCTGGGGGCCTTTGCGATTATCGTTCCGGTGGTGCTGACATCCGGTTTTGCCACGCCGGTGGAGAACATGCCTCAATGGCTACAGTTTCTATCGATTGGTAATCCATTGCGATGGTATCTGGTGATAGTGCAAGGCTTGTTTCTGAAGGCGTTGCCCGCAGTCGACGTGTTCCGTAATTTACTGCCTTTGCTGTGCATCGCAGGCGTCTCTCTGAGCGTTGCTGTCGTGCTGGTACGCCGAAGGCTGGAATAAACCAAGGATAAAATCAAGGATAAGCCAAGGCAGACAGGGAAGGGAACTCATGCGGCTGCATGATAGTCTGACGCCTCAGCTGAGACCCTTTCCGCAACATCGCAAACAGGTAACTATGATCGAACTCTATACGTGGGGCACGCCTAACGGCCGCAAGGTGTCCATCGCTCTGGAAGAAATGGGCTTGGACTACACAGTCCATGCAATCGATATAGGCAAAGATGATCAGTTTGCGCCGGAATTTCTGAAAGTCAGCCCCAATAACAAGATTCCTGCCATCCGTGACGGTGATACGACGGTCTTTGAGTCGGGTGCTGTTCTCATGTATCTGGCACGCAAGTCAGGCCAGTTTCTAGCCGCAGAAGGCACGCCGGAATACTGGAAATGCATGGAGTGGTTGATGTGGCAGATGGGTGGGTTTGGTCCCATGCTGGGGCAGGCGCATCACTTCCTGCAGTTCAATCCGGGTACCTCGGAATATGCTGAAAAACGCTATGGTACCGAGGCACTTCGTCTGTACGGTGTGCTGGATCGACAGCTGGCAGAAACGGCTTATGTTGCTGGTGATTCACTGACAATCGCAGATATGGCGATCTGGCCGTGGGCATCACGATACGAATTTCAGCGTATTGATCTGAATGATTTCGCCAACGTCAAACGCTGGTATCTGGAACTGGCAGATCGTCCCGGATTCCAGCGCGGTTATGCCCAGCCTTCCTCGGCTCAGGCAATACCGATGCCCAAGTAGTCTTTAGCCAAACCAGCCGGCAACGTATCCGACTGCAGCGGCAGAGATGGCAAACAGCACCGCCCCGACCCAGAATTTCTGGAAAGTCACGGGCGGTGGTGTGGCATCGGATGACCAGTTCATCCAGCCGGTGATCATGGGTTTGATCAGATTCTGTTTTGCATATAGCAGGTAGGCGAAGACCATCAGAATATGGACGGCTACGACTATCTGGATCAGCTGAGCATTCAGTGAATGGATGCGCATGGCGATATCCGTACCTGAGCCGGAGAGGCTGCCATACAGTGCCCCTTCGATGAATTCGTCTTCATCGGCAATGAAAAAACCGGTGACGGCTTGTGTCATGATAATCAGCAATAATGTAAGAACTGCCCAGCTGCCGGCGGCATTATGGCCACGCTCAGCGGAGGGCTCACGGCGAAACAAACCGGCCAGATGAAGTAGGGAGGCCTTGGGGCTATGAAACAATTGCCCAAAGCGGGCATTGCCACTACCCCAGAATCCCCACAGCACCCGAAACAGAATCAATGCCAGAACCAGCTCGCCGACGGAGCGGTGCCAGTCGTAGAACTGCCAGCTGGTTTCGCCGCTGAGCAGCTGAAAGCCGACACTGATTGCCAGGCTCCAGTGAAACAACCTGACCCAACTATCCCAGATGCGGATTTTTGACGTTTTATTCATTGTCTCCATACCGACAAGATGTACAGGTTGTTTACCGGAGCTTTAGATGCAGATTGTCGGGATCAATCTTTCTTGACGCGAAAGTCGTCGTGACAGCCCTTGCAGGAGCCGCCAACATCACCAACCACGCCTTGCAGGGCGTCAAGGCTTTCGCCAGCAGCAGGCATCAGCATGGCAACAGCTTCATCGAATTTCTCGCCTTTCTCGGCAATAGCCGGGTAGGTTTCCCAGATTTCTACTGCTGCACGGTTCTGGGCATTGCCCTCAGTCTCACTGTCGGAACCTTGAGGCCAGAGCTGACTTTGACCCAGAGTGGCCAGAGCGGTGAGGTTGTTCGCAGCTTCCGCGGCAATCTCAGCGTCATAGGGAGCCTTCTCCTTCGCCATGTTGCTCAATATGCCCAGATTCTGGCTATATAGCTGCATCAAGCCCTGGCGAGCTTTGATGGCATCGTCGTGCGGACCTTCATCGGCGGCATATGAAAAGAGACTGAAGGCGCTCAATGCGCCAACGGTGGCAGCAATGGTCAATATTCTTGAAGTCATTTGGCTAGTTATCCTGTTAGCTGATGATCAATCGATTGGCAAGTGATGGCTCACGCAGACACCCGTCACGATTGTGACCATATCAAAGTATTCCGCTGTAGTTGTATCATGTTGGTAACAAAGCATTTCAACTTGCAAGCGCACTGAAATAAGGAGTTACACGGTTTATGAGTATGCGACCACTGGTTACGACAGACTGGCTGCATCAACATCTGCAGGATGATGACATCCGCATTGTTGAAGCCTCATGGCATCTACCGGCAGCAGGTCGGGATGCCCGCAGTGAATTCGAGACGGTCCATATTCCGGGAGCCGTATTCTTCGACATAGACGAGCATTCCAGCCCGAGTCATTTGCCGCATACGATGCCCACGGCCGACATGTTTGCCAGCGCTGCGGGAAAGCTGGGTATATCGAAAACGGACACGATCGTGGTTTATGACAGCCTGGGGCTGTTTTCGGCTGCGCGGGTATGGTGGATGTTCCGCTATTTTGGAGCTCAGAATGTGTACGTGCTCGATGGTGGATTACCCGCCTGGCTGAGTTCGGATCATGCAGTTGCAAAAGGTTTGGCCACGCCGGAGCCTGCGCACTTTGAAGCAGGTCGTTCTGCGCTCGCTATTGCCAGCGCTGACGATGTACTGCAGGCATCAGTTTCAGGAGATAGCCTGATACTGGATGCCCGTTCGCACCCGCGTTTTCTGGGTGTTGAAAAGGAGGCGCGTCAGGGGCTGCGCAGCGGTCATATACCCGGTAGCAAAAGCATGCCTTTCAGTGAACTACTTGAAAATGGCTATGTGAAGTCCGATGACGAATTGCGAGCCTTGCTACTGGCACGTGATGCAACCGGCGAGCGTCCTATCATTACCAGTTGTGGCTCAGGCGTAACTGCCGCTGTCATCAGTCTGGCCCTGGAGTGCATCGGGGTGTCCAATGTTGCCTTGTATGACGGCTCATGGACGGAGTGGGGTGCATTGACGGATATGCCGGTTGCCACCGGCGAGGCCTGAAGGTTCAGCGACGCTGTCGCCATCGATGCCAGACAGGCAGTTGCGAAAGCACGATGGCGAGCAGCATCAGGCTCAGTACACAGGTGATGGGGTGTGAGACGAAATTCCAGAGAAAAGTGCTGACATCACCGCGAGCACCGAGCATGGCGCGTCGATAGTTGGAATCCATCATGGGCCCCAGAATGACACCCAGAATAACCGGGCCAACCTGAAAGCCATGAATCTTCATGAAATACCCGGTAATGCCGAACAGCAGCATCCAGTAGACATCAGTGACGTTGTTCTGGATGGCATAGGTGCCCACTGCCGACAATACGATGATCAGTGGAATCATGACGGCTTTGGGGCATTCGACCACTTTACTGAATATTCGTACGCCTGTTAGCCCGAAGATCAACAGAAAGCAGTTTGCCAATGTGAGAGAGCCGACAATGAACCAGAACAGATGCGGTGTCTCAACCAGTAGCAAGGGACCGGGTTTGAGTCCGTGAATGAACAAGGCTCCGATGATGACAGCCGTTACCGCATCTCCCGGTATGCCCAGGGTCAGCATGGGAATGTAAGCACCTCCGACGGCTGCGTTGTTGGCAGTCTCAGGTGCGATCAGACCCTCGGTTGCACCTTCTCCAAAAGGCACCTCTGGATCGGGCGTGGAGCGTTTGGCATGATCGTAGGCCAACAAGGCTGCAATGTCGCCACCGGTGCCAGGTAGTGCTCCGATGACCGTGCCGATTCCGGATGTTCGTATAGCCAGCCAGAAGTGTTTCTTGATGCTGGACATTGACGGGACAATACGCCCGATTTTCTGCTTGACAGCCGGCATGTCCAGGTGTCGAAGTTGCACAAGAGCCTCGGCCACGCCAAAGAATCCGATCATGGCGGCAATATAGGGTATGCCTCCCATCAGAGCCACGGTACCGAAGGTAAAGCGTCCTTCCGCTGTCATCGGATCCAGTCCCACCATACTGATCAACACTCCCAGTGCAGCAGCAAAAATGCCTTTGGCAAAACTCTCACCGGAAAGAGTCCCGACCAGCATCAGTCCTATCAGACCCAGTAGCAGGTAGTCGCGGGAGTTGAACATCAGGGCAAAGCCTGAGATAAGCGGGGCAAACAGTGCCAGTGCAATGATGCCGATAAAGCCTCCGAATACGCTCATGATTGTCGTCAGGCCAATGGCTTCACCCGCCAGGCCTTTTTTTGCCATGGGGTAGCCATCAAGTGCACTGGCGATGGCGCTTGGGGCACCTGGAATATTCAGCAAAATGGCCGTTCGGGAGCCACCGTAAACACCACCGATAAAAACACCGCTAATTAGTGCCAGAGCCTCGTTGACGTCCCATTTGAAGGTAAACGAGATGAGGATTGAGGTGGCCATGGTGACCGACAGGCCAGGAATGGCACCGACATAGATGCCGGAGAAAGTGCCTGCGGCTGTCAGAAATACAAGCCAGGGGTTCAGCCACGCAATAGAGAAAAACGTCAGGGCGTCACTCATTACAGAAACAGGCCGGGTAGTGTACCTTGCGGCAAAATGACCTGGAACAGAATACGAAATATGACATGAATGGCCAATAGGGAAACCACACTGATAAGCAAGGCAAACCAGATGGATCTGTTCCACAGATAGGTGATGCAGGCAAACAGGAACAGCCAGGAGTCGAGCAGGAAGCCCAGTGTGGGCATCGCCAGTACGTACAGAATCAATAACAGAGCAACGACAACGACCCTGATTGGCAGGGGTCTGTAGGGAGCACTCTCGGTGGCGTTTTCAGACGCCGGTTCTTGTGCCTGGCTCTGATGTCGAGCATTGCGCAAGATGGCAATGCCGCTTGCCAGCATGGTGGCTGCGGCCAGCATGGGGAAGGCTCCCGGTGACGCCCATTTGGAAAAACCTGCAATCAGATAGGCTTGCCACAGAGCCGCGGCACTGAAGACAATCAGTACCGCCACAAATATCTGTTCACCCTTTTTGGCTTGCGCCGACGGTTCAGTCTTTTTCACCGGAAATTGTTTATAGCTAGCTGAGAGTTTATGGACGTTCGATGCCCAGTGATTCCGGGCTCACTTTGGCAGCTCCGGTATCCTGCAATGCCCAGGAAGTCACTTGCTGCCATTTGCTCAGAAACTCGGACGCCTTATCGCCGTGCAGATTCATGAGTACGTTGCCCGTGTTGATCATCAGCGTCTTGTAGCGCTCATCTTGAGCGGCAGTCTCAAAAGTTCCTACCAGTTTTGCCTTGATCTCATCTGGCACGTCTTCTCGTACAAAGACACCGTAGAAAGGACCCCAGGGCAGGAATTGTCCCATGCCTGGCAATGCGTCAGTGATGGCCGGTACACCTTCGAGTAGCTCCACCGGAGTGTCATTGATTACCGCTAGAGCGCGCAAGGTGCCAGCCTTGATTTGTTCAGCAGCGGCCGAGATGCCGGCAGGCATGAAATCGACTTCCTTGCCCAGCATGGCAAGTAATCCGGGGCCTTCACCACCGAATGGAATGGAGGTGACATCGAAGTCGGTGGAGTTTGCGATCAGAGCCGCGACGGTGCTCGGCAAGCCACCGGGGCCTGTAGAACCCATCAATACCGAGCCGGGGTTTGCCTTGATATCGGCTAGCAGCTCTTCGATAGTCTGGTAAGGGGAGTCTGTCGGCACAGTGATGACTGCGACACCCCGGCCCAGAATACGCACAGGGTAGAACAGTGAGTAATCCAGGCTGGCAACTCCCATGACCGGATGTAGCTGCGGATTTTCAGCACCATACAAAAAAGTGTAGCCGTCTGCGGGAGCAGTATTGACAAATGCTGTGGAAATAGCGCCTGCACCACCTGCCTTGTTGAGTACAACGATGGGTTTGCCCAAGGCCTCTTCGGCGGCCGGGTTGATTGCGCGTGCAACCGTATCGGTTGCCCCACCAGCACCCCACATGACTACACCCAGTACTTCTCGTTCCGGAAAATCTTCGGCGTGCAGTTGCGTCGTGTAGAGCGCGGCGAGAGCTGCCAGGCCCACGAAAAATTTCATGTTCATGATGCTATGTGTTGAGAAGGTTGATGATGTACTGGTGTAATAACATTATCCGCCATCATTGCGCAACTTTGGTGCGACAGGCACAGGAAAGTGCAAGTGGCTAAAGAGATGTGACTGGAAAGCGGCTTCGATCAAGAGTATGGTTTGGCCGTTCTGTAAGGAGTGAGCCAAGTTGTCTGTTCATGAGAGAGAAGGGAGGAGCGAACAAGGGTTCGCAAAACCAGCCAGCACTTTTTTGGAGCTGTTCACTCCCAAGCTCATAACGATTCTGCGAGAGCGCTATGGCCTCTCGCATTTTCGCTCTGATCTATTAGCTGGTTTGACGGTTGCCATTGTCGCCTTGCCCTTGTCAATGGCAATAGCAATAGCCTCGGGAGCTTCTCCGGCACAAGGCCTCTATACCGCCATCATTGGCGGGTTCCTCGTTTCCGCCCTGGGTGGTAGTCGGTTTCAGATTGGCGGCCCGGCCGGGGCCTTCATTGTACTTGTGGCCAGCACGGTACAGCTGCATGGCATGGAAGGTCTTTTTCTGGCAACCATCATGTCGGGGATTCTGTTGATGCTTGCAGGTTATCTGCAGCTGGGCAGCTATATCAAGTTCATTCCTTATCCGGTAACGATCGGCTTCACTGCCGGTATTGCCGTTATCATATTTGCCAGTCAGGTCAAGGATCTGCTGGGTCTGACGCTGTCGGGTCCCGAGCCCGGTGCCTTGCTCGAGAAACTACCGGTTATCTGGCAAGCGCTTCCCACCTGGGATTTGCCAACGGTGATTGTGGCCTTTGTGACGATCGCCATTATTGCGAGCCTTAAAATCTATCGTCCCCATTGGCCGGGTATGTTGTTTGCCATTGTCATCACCTCCATAGCGGTGACGATTCTGAAGTTGCCATTGAGTACGATAGGTACCGCATTTGGTGGAATTCCCAATACGCTACCCATGCCTTCGTTGCCAGAAGTGAGCTTTGCCAAGGTGGGTGCTTTACTGCCTGTCGCCTTGTCGTTTACGCTGCTCGGTTCCATCGAGTCTCTGTTATCAGCGGTGGTTGCAGATGGCATGACTGGCAGGCGACACCGCTCAAACTGCGAGTTGGTCGCCCAGGGCGTGGCCAATATAGCATCAGGTTTGTTCGGCGGAATCTGTGTGACCGGCACCATCGCCAGAACCGCTACCAACGTTCGCGCCGGGGCTCATGGTCCTGTTGCAGGCATCTTGCATTCGGTTTTTCTTCTGTTATTCATCGTGCTTGCAGCGCCGGTTGCCAGCTACATACCGCTCGCCAGCCTGGCCGGTGTTCTGGCTATCGTTGCCTGGAACATGATTGAAAAGCACGCCATCGCTTTGTTGCTGCGAGCTTCGCGTGGCGATGCTGCGGTGCTGATGGCAACCTTGCTGCTGACCATCTTCCGTGACCTGATGGAAGCTATCGTTGTCGGCTTTGCATTGGGTTCGGTGCTTTTCATACACCGTATGTCGAAAACCACAGCGGTATCGACACACCGGCCCTGGGTTGAGGATGATCAGCCCGATAAAGTCGATGGTTCACGCCTGCCTTATGATGAAAGTATCGCCTCCAACCCGGACGTATTGATTTACCGCATCAGTGGTGTTTTGTTCTTCGGCGCGGCAGCTTCGGTAGGCTCGGTGCTGGACAATATCTCCGACAGTTGCAAGCTGCTGGTCGTTGACTTTACTGAGGTGCCGTTTATTGATTCAACCGGTGCCAATACACTGGAGGGCCTGGCGCACAAGGGACGACAACGAGAGTTGCAGGTTGTTTTCACAGGGCTACCAGAAGAGCTGCGTGAAAAATTACGCAGCTATGGAATATCAGAGCCTCTGGTTGCATTTGCCGGCACTATTGATGAGGCGTTACAGCAGCATGGGGCGAGTACTGTGTAACAGCCTTCAGTTGTTCCAAGGCGTGCTGTGAGCATCGTTTGTCTGGTTCTATTCGACCTGGGCTGGTGGCCACTATATGTATATGGCTGGCTACCGATTGTGCACTACCATTGCCTACAACTGGTTCAGAGTCTGGATCCGGTCTCTGAGCTGAACACATGCTGCGCTGTCACAGGCACTTCAAAGCGCAGTTCAGCGCCCAGAGAGGCTTCACTATGCACACCCTGCAAGCTGGCAATCAGTGGCGTGCGGGTGCCGGCAAGAAATCCATGGATCAGGGTATTGGAACCTAGTTGTTCAACCAGGCCGGTTTCCATGATCAGTGGTCCTGTATCGGATCTGAGCAGATGTTCAGGGCGTATACCAAGATCGACGGTTCCAGTGGTCCGAGTGTCGCTGGGAATGGTCACACCGTTTTCCAGCGTGACGGTGCCATTCAGTGACTCGCCCCTGAAAATATTCATGGACGGACTGCCAATGAAATCAGCGACAAACCGGGTTGCTGGTTTTTCGTATAACTCGATCGGTGTGCCGAACTGTTCGACATGACCACCATTAAGCACCATCAGCCGATCACCCAGCGTCATGGCCTCTACCTGATCATGAGTCACATAGACTGAGGTTACGCCCAGATCACGCTGCAGTTTACGAATTTCCAGTCTCATCTGTACGCGCAATTTGGCATCCAGGTTTGACAGTGGTTCGTCAAACAGAAAGACGTCAGGCTTTCTGACGATGGCTCGGCCCATGGCTACCCGTTGACGCTGACCACCGGACAGTTCTCTGGGCTTACGTTGCAGGTAGTCACTGAGTTGCAATAACTGGGCGGCTTTTTCTACCCGTTCGCGTATATCAGCCTTGTCCAGTTTGGCTATCTTGAGGCTGTAGGCCATGTTGTCGAAAACGCTCATATGAGGGTAGAGCGCATAGTTCTGAAACACCATGGCAATGTTTCTTTCCATGGGTTCCAGATCATTGACGACACGCTCACCAATCATGATTGAGCCTGCGCTGATGGTTTCCAGGCCTGCAATCATGCGCAGCAAGGTGGACTTGCCACAGCCGGACGGTCCGACTATGACAATGAATTCCTTGTCGGCAATGTCAATGTTGACACCATGAATGATTTCTTCGCGACCATAGGATTTACGAACGTCGCTGAGCGTGACTGTTGACATGTGCGTGCTTTATTTCTCGGTTTCCACCAGGCCTTTGATGAACAGGTTTTGCATGAAGACGACGACGAGCACTGGCGGTAACATCGCCAACAGTGCTGTAGCCATGATCAGAGGCCAATCTGTCAGGTCGTCTCCGGATGGAAACATCTGCTTGATACCCATCACGATGGTGTTCATTTCAGGGTCGGTCGTCATCAACAATGGCCACAGATACTGGTTCCAGCCATAGATGAACAGGATGACGAACAGCGCTGCGATATTGGTACGTGACATCGGTAAAAGTATGTCGAAAAAGAAGCGCATGGGAGATGCGCCGTCAACCCGGGCTGCCTCAGCCAGTTCATCTGGCACAGTCAGGTAGAACTGACGGAACAGGAAAGTGGCTGTTGCCGATGCCACCAGTGGCAGTATCAGGCCTGAATAACTGTTCAGCATGCCGAAGTTGGCAACCACTACGTAGGTAGGAACGATTCGTACCTCGACTGGCAGCATCAGCGTCATGAATATCAGCCAGAAGAACAAGCCGCGCATCGGAAATTTGAAATAGACGATGGCAAAGGCTGACATGAGCGAGATGATGATCTTGCCGATGGAGATACCCAGCGCCATGATCATGGAATTGAGCAGCATTCTCCACACCGGTGCGTTGACACCGGAAAACAGAGCTCGGCTGTAGTTCTCGATCAGTTGATTGCCCGGTAGCAGCGGCATGGGGGGGCGAACCAGTTCGGCCTGTGTGACCGATGAGGCAACAAAGGCCAGATAGATCGGGAAGCAGACAATGCCGATACCGATGATCAGCCCGATATGGATCAGCCAGGTAGCCTTGCCGGTTTTTTCAACCATGCCGCTCATCAGTAGTGCACCCGTCGTTCAATGAACTTGAACTGTATGACTGTCAATATGCCAACCACGACCAGTAGCACCACGGATTGTGCCGCTGATGATCCCAGATCCTGACCAACGAAGCCGTCAGCGTAAACCTTGTACACCAGTATGGTGGTTGCCTGCTGCGGGCCGCCCGAGGTAATGGTATGGATGACGCCGAAAGTTTCGAAGAAGGCGTACACGATGTTGACGACCAGCAGGAAGAAGGTGGTTGGCGACAACAAGGGAAAAACGATGGTCCAGAATCGACGCCAGAAGTGTGCGCCGTCAATGGCTGCAGCTTCGATGACGCTCTTGGGGACCGCTTGCAGGCCCGCCAGGAAAAAGAGAAAGTTGTAGCTGATGCGACCCCAGGAGGAGGCCAGTACAACCAGCCACATGGCTTCGCCGCTATTGAGTTTGTGGTTCCAGTCGTAACCCATCTGGTCCAGGTACCAGCTGGCAATACCGACGTTGGGATTGAAGATGAACAGCCACAGAACACCGGCGACGGCAGGTGCCACGGCATAGGGCCAGATAAGAAATGTTCGGTAGGTGCCGGCACCCTTGATGATGCGATCAGCCATGAGAGCCAGCCACAGGGCAATGCTCATCGAGACTACGGTGACCAGTATGGAGAAAATGGCTGTGGTCTTGAAAGAGGCCAGGTAGTAGGGGTCAGAGAACAGATATTCAAAGTTCCCGAATCCGACAAACTGGGTTTTCAGGCCAAAGGGATCCGGTATGAACGCGGACTGATAGATGGCTTGGCCGGCGGGCCAGAAAAAGAACACCGCCGTGATGATTGCCTGGGGCAATATCAGCAGGATCGGCAGGCGCCATCCCTTGAATGTCACGCGTTTTTCCACGGACTTTATCGCTACCTGTGATCGTTGTGTTGATGGAGGAGATGCTGAGAGGCAATTCTCCGACGCTCAGATAACGTCGGAGAATTACCCTGCGCAGTGAATTACTTGTTGGCTTGTTCGAAGCGGCGCAACAGTTGATTACCGCGGCTGACGGCACTGTCGAGTGCATCTTGTGCATCCTTGTCGCCAGTCCAGACGGCTTCAAGTTCTTCATCGATTATACCGCGAATCTGATCAAAATTTCCCAATCGCAAACCTTTTGAATTGGCGGTTGTTGGCTTGGCGGTCATCTGCAGAATGGCGATGTCGGTTCCGGGGTTCTTTTCATAAAAGCCTTCTGCCTTGGTCTGCTCATAGGCAGCAGTAGTGATAGGCAGGTAGCCTGTGTCCTGGTGCCATTTTGCCTGGATGTCAGAGCTTGACAGGAAGTTCAGGAATTGGGCGACACCCTTGTATTCTGCGTCTTCATGTCCGTTAAGGACCCACAAGGATGAGCCACCAATGATGGTGTTCTGAGGAGCTGCCTTGACAGTTGACCAGTACGGTAAAGGACGAATGTCGAATTCGAATTCTGCTTCTTCCTTGACACCCGCATAGCCGGCAGAGGATTCAGTGAAAAAGGCACATTCGCCGGCACGAAAATTTGCACCACCTTCGTTGCGTCGACCGGCATACATGAATTTGCCGTCTTTGGCCCATTCACCCATGGCTTGTACGTGGGCTGCGTGCAGGGGGCTGTTGAAAGACAGTTCTGTATCCAGCCCGGTGAAACCGTTTTCCTGTGAAGCGAAAGCGATGTCGTGGTAGGCCGAGAAGTTTTCCAGATGTACCCAGCTCTGCCATGCGGTGGTGAAAGCGCAGGAGCTGCCGGATTCCTTGATCTTGTTCATGGCGCCGTCGACCTGTTCCCAGGTTGTCAGATCCATGTCAGGGTCGAGTCCGGCTTCGGTCAGCGCGTCTCGGTTAACATAAAGAACGGGTGTTGAGGAGTTATATGGCAGCGACAGCATCTTGCCATCAGCAGTGGTGTAGTAGCCCTTGACTGGCGCCAGATAGGCATCCGGATCGAACTCTGTGCCGCTGTCTTCCATCACTTCGTGGATGGGTTTGATAGCGCCTGCAGCGCTCATCATGGTGGCAGTGCCGACCTCGAAAACCATCAGAATGTGCGGTTGCTCGCCCGCACGAAAAGCGGCGATACCGGCGTTCAGGGTCTCCGAGTAGTTGCCTTTGTAATTGCCAACTACTTCATAGTCAGTCTGGGAGGCGTTGAAAGTTTCGATCTGCTCGGCCAGCAGATCGCCAAGGCGGCCAGTAAATGCATGCCACCACTGAATTTCTGTGGCAGCCGAGGCAGGCAGTGCCACAGCGCTCAAGGCGATAGCCAGAGCGGTACCTGTCAGTGTC
This sequence comes from Granulosicoccus antarcticus IMCC3135, assembly GCF_002215215.1. Classification (NCBI taxonomy): domain Bacteria; kingdom Pseudomonadati; phylum Pseudomonadota; class Gammaproteobacteria; order Chromatiales; family Granulosicoccaceae; genus Granulosicoccus; species Granulosicoccus antarcticus. The sequence continues at coordinate 2,943,191 of NZ_CP018632.1, forward strand.
TTCTTCATAATCGGGAATGCCTCTTTTGAGTGCGGTATGGACGTCAGGAGGGCACTTAACCACGAGAAGCTACAGAACTCAAGAGGCAGATGTATCGAATATTCGAATTTTGTTCTGTCACCAAAATCGCTTAGACTGCATGGATCAATCTGAAATCAATCCGAACTGGAGGCTGTTGCCATGCTGAAATCCCCTGCCTGTGCATTTGGTGTCGCACTTGCCGCCACACTGGCTACTGCCTGGTCGGCAGCGGCTCTGGCGGATCCTGTCAAAGTGGGGATGATCACGACTTTGTCGGGGGGCGGTTCTGGCCTGGGGATTGATGTCCGGGACGGGTTCCTGCTCGCTACCAGAGATAACAAGGACATCGAACTGATCATCGAAGATGATCAGAACAAACCGGATGTCGCCGTCCAGTTGGCAGACAAGATGATTCAGTCCGATAAGGTGGATATTTTGACGGGCATCATTTTCTCCAATCTGGCAATGGCTGTGGTGCCGGCTGCTGTCAATCAGGGAAAATTCTATCTGTCTCCCAATGCCGGACCCTCGGCTCTGGCAGGTAAGGGTTGCCACATGAATTATTTCAATGTTGCCTGGCAGAACGACAATCTGCATGAAGCCGCTGGCAGCTATGCCAATTCTGCAGGTCTTGTCAATTCCTTCATTCTGGCGCCCAATTATCCGGCTGGAAAAGATGCGCTGACCGGCTACAAGCGTTATTACGAAGGCGATCTGGCGGGCGAGCTTTATACCAAGCTGGGTCAGACCGACTACGCCGCAGAGATTGCCCAGATTCGTGCCTCCGAGGCTGACAGTGTATTTTTCTTCCTGCCCGGTGGCATGGGGATCAGCTTCATGAAACAGTGGGATCAGGCCGATATCGATCTGCCAGTACTAGGGCCTGCATTCTCATTTGATCAAGGTATTCTGGGAGCTGTAGGCGATGCAGCGCTGGGTGTGAAGAACACATCACAGTGGTCCAAGGATCTGGACAACGAAGCCAACATAGCCTTTGTGGCTGATTTTCAGGCAGCCTATGGCCGTCTGCCATCGTTGTACGCATCGCAGGGTTTTGACACCGGCAACCTATTGCTCTCCGCCATGGCTAAATCGCCTGTCACTGATGCCGACGCCTTTCGCAGTGCTCTGGAAGAAGCCGACTTTGCATCCACTCGCGGCAGCTTCTCATTTGACAACAGCCACCATCCCATTCAAGACATCTATGTTCGGGAAGTGGTGCGTGAAGGTGAGGTGCTGACCAACAAGATCGTATCGAAAGCGCTTACGCAGCATTCGAACGCCTATGCTACTGAATGCGTGATGTAGTGACTGATTTCTCCAATAGCGAATTCATCGATTGGAACGATGCGTTTGAAAATGGTGCCTATATACCCGGTGCCGCCTTGTTGCCGGATAAGTGGGCACGACTGTCGGCGCAGTTGCGAGATCGGCAGCAAGCTGGCGGCCGAATGCAGGCGGATATCCGGTATGGAGAGGGTGAGCGTCAGGTTCTCGATATTTTTCACCCTGAGGGTGAATCTTGCGGCCTGGTTGTTCTGGTGCATGGCGGCTATTGGCTGCGCTTCGACAAGAGCAACTGGTCGTTTCTGGCAGAGGGCTGCCTGGCGCATGGCTGGAGCGTTGCAATTCCAAGCTACCGCCTGGCTCCGGATGTACCGATCAGCGATATCACACAGGATGTCGCTGCTGCCGTACAGTTAGCGGCGCAAAACGTATCAGGGCCTATCAGGCTGGTGGGTCACTCTGCGGGTGCTCATCTGGTAGCCCGACTACTGTGTGCTGACCAGATTCTGTCCGAGGCTGTCGCTGCTCGATTGGCTCATGTGGTGCCTGTTAGCGGTATTTTTGATCTGCGACCTTTGCAGGCCAACCATATGAATGAATCATTGCAACTGGATCTGAAACAAGCTGTGGCAGAAAGCCCTGTGGCACACCAACCTCGAAGAGCGGTCCCCATGACGTTGTGGGTGGGCGCGGAAGAGCGACCGGAGTTTTTGCGCCAGACGCGACTGCTGTGCGAAAAATGGTCGGCTGAAATGGATCATATTCATGCCTGCTACGAGCCTGGCAAGAATCATTTCTCGGTAATTGACGGATTAACCCGACCCGATAGTGCGCTGGTCAGGGCACTGCTGGGTATTGATTAGACTGTCGTCAGGCACGACCAACCTATTGCCAACCCTCCATCGTTTATTAATGAGTCATTGCGGAAAACCAATTCCACAATCTGGCCTATCTATAATAATACGAGGAAGGAAACGTGATTTACGCAGATCCAAACACCAATGGAGCCGTCGTTGATTTCAAACAGCGGTATGACAATTATATCGGGGGAGAGTGGATAGCTCCGGTTGCCGGGAATTACTTTGACAATGTCTCCCCGGTCAATGGCAAGGTTTTTTGTCAGATTGCCCGTTCTGACGAGGCAGACATCGAACTGGCCCTGGATGCCGCCCATGCGGCCCGCGAGGCCTGGGGCAAGACATCGGTTGCACAGCGATCAAATATTCTGCTGAAAATTGCTGATCGTATTGAGCAGAATCTTGAAGCTCTTGCGGTTGCAGAAACCTGGGACAACGGCAAGGCCATTCGCGAAACGCTTAATGCCGATGTGCCACTGGCTGCTGATCATTTCCGATACTACGCCGGTTGCATGCGTGCACAGGAAGGCGGTATCGGAGAGATCGATGAGAATACCGTGGCTTACCATTTTCATGAGCCTCTGGGAGTTGTCGGGCAGATCATCCCCTGGAATTTCCCGCTGCTGATGGCGGCCTGGAAGATTGCTCCGGCTTTGGTTACCGGTAATTGCGTCATTCTCAAACCGGCGGAGCAGACACCAGCATCCATCATGGTTTTCATGGAGATCATCGGCGACTTGTTGCCACCAGGTGTGCTGAATATCGTCAACGGTTTTGGTCGTGAAGCCGGCAATGCTCTGGCAACCAGTAAGCGTATTGCAAAAATAGCCTTTACCGGTTCGACCCCGACGGGTTCGCATATTCTCAAATGTGCCGCAGAAAGCATTATTCCTTCAACCGTTGAGCTGGGCGGAAAATCGCCTAATGTCTATTTCGAGGATATCTTCGATCATGAAGAGGAATTTATCAGCAAGTGCGTAGAGGGCGCGGTACTGGCATTCTTCAACCAGGGAGAGGTGTGTACTTGTCCATCCAGGCTGCTGGTGCAGGAATCCATCTATCCGCGTTTCATCAAGATGGTGATTGAGAGAGCAGCTCTGATCAAACGAGGCAACCCGCTGGATACCGACGTGATGGTGGGTGCGCAGGCATCTCAACAACAATACGAAAAAATCCTCAGTTACATCGAGATCGGTAAGCAGGAAGGTGCCGAAGTTCTGATCGGCGGCGGTGTAGAGAGCATGAGTGATGGATTGACAACCGGTTTTTACGTAGAGCCAACGCTCTTGAAGGGCACCAATGACATGCGTGTCTTTCAGGAAGAAATCTTCGGTCCGGTTATATCCGTCACCACATTCAAGGATGAGGCGGAAGCCCTGGCCATCGCCAATGACAGTGAGTTTGGACTGGGTGCGGGCGTCTGGACTCGTGACATGAACCTGTCATATCGCATGGGTCGCGGCATACAGGCCGGGCGGGTCTGGACCAACTGCTATCACCATTATCCGGCGCATGCAGCGTTTGGTGGATACAAGAAGTCGGGAGTCGGTCGTGAAACTCACAAGATGATGATGGATCATTATCAGCAGACCAAGAATCTGCTGGTCAGCTACGACATCAACCCAATGGGATTCTTCTGATAGCGCGTTAACGAATCACCGAGTGTTGTGGTCGGGCAGCCGTAACTGGCTGGGTCTGTATGACCGTTCCTTGCCACAACCTCAGTGAGACAGATCGCCGCCAAGACGATTTCTTACCAATTCGCCCGCTATGCGGCCGGCGCCCATTCGGTTAACAAGCATGACGGTATCAACGGCTTTATCCAGTGTTTTGTAGGCAAGAGCATCAATGCAGCTTCTCCATTCTTCAAGCTCGGGAGAGTCCGAATTGATCAGCAGTGGGCCTCGATACAGATCCATGAATTCGGTTGTAAGGCTGGCTTCGTGTGCTTTCCAGATCTGGAGAAAATCTGCCCAGAAAGGTACGGTTAACCGATAGGGGCGAGAGCCGATATGTCCGCCAAGCCGTGAACGCAAATGCGACAGTTCCGCCTTGAGTGTCGACATTGAGACTTTGGCATCGCCGTACAGACTGGCGTGCAGTTGGTTGAGCGTCAGCCCTTCAGGGTTGAGTGCCAACAGGCAAAGAATTTCCAATTGCCGCAGTGGCATCGGAATCGGTTCTCCCTGATAAATGACTCGGGGTTGGCCCAGTGCATGAATTTCAATCTCTGCTCGGGGAGCTGCGCATGGCAGGTGTGCCGAGATCGATTGCGCAATGCCGGCCACCGCCGCTTGCCCCATGGGCGTGTAGTGCTGCCAGGTTGTGGACATGTCGAGAACACCAACACACTCCAGGGTCTGTGGGTGAATGATCGGCGCTGCATAACAGACCCATTCTCGTATCGAGGGCAGAAAATGCTCGGAGGAAAAAACGGTAACCGGTCGACTTAAAGCCAATGAGAGGCCGACTGCATTGGTACCGACCGATGACTCATCCCAGATGCCACCCTCGGTAAAGTTGACAGACTCGGCACGCGGACGCATGTGCTTGCTGGCAGCGGTCCAGAGCAGGCGACCGGAAGTATCAGCAATGGCAGCGACCATTTCACCCTCGTTCACCAATTGGTTCATATTGGCCTGCTCAGCCAGCGTTGCCTGGCAAAGATCCGAACCCTGCCAGGTATGTTTGAGTGAGTATTCATCGGCAATGGGCGCCAGGTTCGTGTGGGGCTGGATGTATTGCGCACTGCGTTGCCAGGACGCCATGATGTCCTTGTTCACGCTGTCCTTTTCTGTCCGGCCGCTGCCTGTCAGAAAGCAATCCCATTGAGTGTCAATTGCAGTCCTTCTTTGAGACAGAGTCCTGACAGACATTTTCAGCTCCTGTTGTTCGGCTGTGAAAGTGGCAGCGCATTGTGGCGAATCTGTCGAAACCTATCATGCTGACGGCGATACGTATATTCTCATTTAGTAGATAGCGGGGGACTTGAGAGGTCGCGGTTCCTGTCTCTGGGATGAACGATTTTCAGGTTTTCTCAATAAGAAAAGGGCCCCGCAGGACCCTCTCGATTAACTGAACAATCTGTTTCGTGCTACAGCAGACGTTGCACAATGGGGCAATTGACGATGATGCCGCTGGAGCCATAAGCACTGCCGCCGGGGCCTGTTATAAAACCGCGCTCAACCATGCCCAGGATGGCAAATTCTTCGCTCATGCGAGAACGGTAGCCGTTGTCTATGGCTTCCTGAGTCCATTCGCCAAGATTCACATCCCATAAAGGGCTGTAGTCGGTTGCGATGGTGGGTACGCCGCCCAGAACGTTCAGTGGACCGCCACCATCGACCAGAGCGCTGTTGAATCCCTGACGCTGTGGATTGGCTTCATCAAATACATTCGTAGGTCCGTTAGTCCAGGCAAACAGCCGTTCAACGGCGCTGAAGAGTGAATCGTCTCGACCCACAGGCACATTGCCCAGGGCAGGGGCATAGGTTGCACCTTCCAGTGCTGCAGCGATTTCAGCTGTGGCCTCGGTGGATAGATACAGGACCGGTCGGCCAAAGCTGAATCCATTGACCAGCTCCAGTGTGACGGTACCAGGTTCGCCAGACTCACCGGGGCAGATCGCTACAACACTGTCGTGAAGAGCCTGGTGTGCCCATGCGCTTTCTTCTTCAGAAATACCATCGCAATATTCTGACAAACGTTCTGGTGTTTCATTAAAGGCGACCATCGGGGCGTTGTAGACATGATTTCCAGCATTGCTGATCATGACTAGCGGGCTATAGAAACCATCAGCATCCCCCACATCCGCACCGACAGACCCAGCCTGGAAATCGAGAGAGTCCAGTAGGTTGCTAGTGCCTTGTGTGTCGGTGGAGCCCGGATTCATGATCCTTTCTGGTGTGAAGTCAACCGGTCCGCCACTGACGATCAACAAGCCTTCGGCATCGTAAAAACCGCTACGAACGCTTGTTGACATGAAGGTGTCGACCATCGGTGCCGGCAAGCTGGCGAAATTGAGTTTGGCACTGAAATTCAAACCCAGTGCAGCCGCGTTACCTTCATCCGAGGTATCAGTGACGATATACCAGATGGGGGCTCCGTCCAGAGGACCACCGGAGGCTAATCGACCCTGATACAGAGGCAGTGTTACGGTTGTTGTCGGTGTTGCTTCAAGATCAACCTGGCCTGCGGTCAGCAGTTGTAAAGGCCCCACCAGGTTTGCATTGACGGTCGTTGGTGATGGACCAAAATACGTTACTGGGACATCCGCGCCGATGGAGGGAGGGGCGGGTGCAAAATCGTCATCATCGACTTCTCCGGGACTCAGAGCGCTTGGGCTACCGGGGACGACACCGTTGAGAGCATTGGTGACAGCGGCGGTCTCATCAGCGATAGATTGAGCCAGCTGCCCACCCGCAAGCTCTGGTAGTGCTTCGCCGGAGCGTAGAGTGGCAGGGGTGCTTGCATCACGATTGTCGAGTGGTGCACCGGCAGTTGCTGCATCAGAGCTTCCTGCAATACTGCCATCGTCAGAGCATGCGGTTAGCAGAACACTGACAATGGAGACTGCAAGCAAGGTGTTTTTTTGGTTTTTCATGTTTTTGATCTCGTGTCGTGGGATGGCTATCAAAGGAAGCGATGCACAATCGGGCAATTGACAATGAAGCCTGATGATCCGTAAGCGGAACCACCGGGACCTGTCAGGAACCCACGCTCTACCAGACCAAGAATCTGAAATTCTTCTGTAACCCGCGAACGGTATCCGCGATCAATGGCCAGCTGTGTCCATTCGCCCACATTGAGATCCCACAAGGGGCTGTAATCGGTTGCCACAGTGGGAATGCCACCTAGTACATTCAGTGGGCCGCCTTCTCCGGACAAGGTGCTGAACAGGCCCTGGCGTTGTGGGTTGACCTGGCCTTCAACACTGTTGGATGGTCCGTTTATCGTAAGAAACAAGCGCTCTACGGCACTGAATAATGAGTCGTCTCGACCGACCGCAACATCTCTGAGCCCCGGTGCGAAGGTTGCACCTTCGAGTGCTGCTGGCAAAGGGTCGTTGGCTTCAGTGCTTAGATAAAGAACCGGCTTGGCAAAACTGAAACCTGCCGCAAGTGACAAGGTGACAGTTTCGTCAGCCGGGCAGATGCTCACCACACTGTCGTGTACCACGCTGTGGTCAGGGTCTCCATCGCAGAAGTCGATGTCGGCTTCATCAACGTTGAACGCAATCATGGGGGCGTTGTAGATATGACCACCTGCATTGGTGATTTTTACGAGCGGTGAGTAGAGCTCGTCACCTATCGATCCTGGTTGAAAAGCCAAGGGTGGGAATGGTGGCAGGCTTGCGTTTTCTGCGTTGCCTGGCGTCACAGACAGTTCAGGCGAGAAGTCGACGCTACCGACATCAAACATCAATGTTCCATCCTGACGGGTGGCGCCCGTGCGCACAGCTCTGCCATTCTCTGCAAAGGACAGTTTTCCTGAATGGTTCAGTCCCAGTGCCAAAGCCGCATCGCTATCGGTGGTATCTGTCACGATATACCAGATCGATTCGCCGGTTTCACGTAGCTCCCCCCGATACAGTGGCAAGGTAATGGTGCCAGCATCTTCGTCCAGTTGACCGGCCGTCAGTAATTGAAAAGGTCCGATCAGCTCAGGCTCGACAGATGATGGGGGTGGTCCGAAGTAGGTGACGGGTATGTCAGAGCCGATGGATGGTGGTGATGGACGAACATCATCGTCCTCGACTTCCTGGGCAAAACCTGTGGAAAGAAATGCTGATGCGATCAGCATTCCCAAGGGTGTGAATATGGCTTTTTTATTCATGACATTGCCTTGTTTGTAGTCAAAAGGTGGCGATGCGTTAGCAAGAGTGAAGAGCACCCCTCGTTGCGCACCCAATATCAGAGGGTCGTTTGCCTGTTCGTTCCCGCCGGAATAGTCACGTTTTCATATCGTTTTTGATAAGAGGTTGTTATTATTCTGTGACATCCGCGCCGCCTGGCTATTGAATGTGCTACTCGCATGGTGCAAGTTGACAAGGCCAGCTCATTTGTCAATAGTGGTGTCGGAATGGATAACGGACTATCACCGAGAGAATCGTAATCATGCAGTTCAAGGACATGAAAGTCATAGATACCGCGCTTGTAGCTACTCGCCCCAGGCAGCGCTGTTTGAGCATTTTTGCATTGCCGGCATTGTTGGTTCTGAGTGCCTGTGGCGGCGGCGGAGGGAGTGGAGACTCACCCTTCGATCCTGATAGCAGCGCTAGTTGCGAGGTGGATTATCAGAATCAGTGGGTCTACGATAATATGCGCGATTACTACCTGTTCTATGATCAGGTGCCGGTAGTCAACCCACAGTCCTACGACTCTACGCAAGACCTGTTGTCAAGCATCCGGTTCGAGGAGCGTGACCCCTTCAGTCATCTGGCTGATGCCACTGCGTCAGATCTGCTGTTTCAGGAAGGTCGGGAGTTCGGGCTGGGTTATCGTTGGGGCTACGATGAAGATGACAATGCACGAATACTGCAGGTCGTTGAGGCCAGCCCTTTTGGTCTTGCCGGGATCGAACGAGGCGATATCATTGTGTCAGTAAACGGATTGGACTGGCAAAGTGACGAGCTGAGCGAATTGTTTCAGGAGGACGTTGTCGGCACGCCCGAAACACCTACTCAGTCAAACTGGCGAATTGTGAAGCGTGAATCCGGAGCGCAGGTAGATATACCCATTTCGACTGCTGAATATGCAATCAATTCGGTGGAAGCCGTTGCCGAGTTTACGAATCCGGATAGTGGCAGCAAAACGGGCTACTTTGTTTTCAACCGCTTTCTGAATACCTCAGAGCAGGAGCTGCGTGACACCTTTCAGCAGTTCGGCCAAAGTGGTGTTTCCGATCTGATTGTTGATCTTCGATACAATTCAGGTGGTCGGGTATTCATTGCCGAGGTTCTGGCTAGTCTGATCGCAGGGAATGCCCGGGCGGGTGGCCTGTTATACCGGTATGAATACAACGATAAGTATCAGAACGAAAATTATGATTTGCTGCTGGAAGAGAATGATGAAAGCCTGGATCTGTCTCGAGTCATCTTTATTACACGCTCTAGCACTGCATCATCTTCAGAGATAGTGACTCTGGGATTGTCACCGCATATGGAAGTGGTCACCGTGGGGTCCACAACCTCAGGTAAGCCGTATATCCAACGAGGCAGGGTTCGTTGCGGGGAGCAGCTTAATGCAATCGAAGCCGAAGGCTTCAATGCTGCGGGTGTGAGTGTCTTTGGTGGGATGCCTGCTAGTTGTCAAGTGGCAGACGATCGCCTTCATGATTTCGGTTTGAATGATGATGGTGAGTTTGAAGGCATGCTGAAAGCCGGTATTGACTACCTGGCTGAGGGTAGTTGCGCCACTACCATTGCTGCCAAATCTGCTGGCATCGTCGATCAGGCCGATGAGACAGAGCTGCAAGGATTCGAGCTCTTTGCAGGCTCGCTTCGCTGAAATCAGGCATGACTGGCGAGGCATGAGACAGGTGGCTCCCTGAGAGGGGAGTCACCTGTGCAAAATAAGCGACCGTGAGCCAATTCCAGCTATTTCAAGGTGCTCATCCAGCCCAGTGTCTGATCTGTCTTGCCGGCCGGTTTGTATTCAGCTCCCAGTGCGCTCTTATAGCCAAGCTTGCTCAAGACATCAAAGATATGTCGGTAGCAAACTTCACCGTGCTCCGGTGAGCCACGGTCCGGAACTGAGGCGAACTGGATATGGCCTATTATTGGTAAAAGCCTTGTCAGTCGGTTACTCAAATCTCCTTCCATCAGCTGGATGTGATAACAATCGAACATCAGCTTGATATTGGTGCGATCAACTTCCGTGATAATGCTCTCTGCCTGCTCACTGGTACTCAGGAAGTAGCCCGGAGCATCATAGCTATTCAAGGGTTCGATCAATATGGTGATGTTGTGGCTGGCGGCCTGATCACAGGCATATTGCAAATTTTCAATAAACGTCTTGTGGGCTTGTGAGCCGGATACGAACCCGGCCATGACATGAACACAGGCTGTATTCGTTAGTGAGGCATACTGGATTGCCTCATCGATGAAGCTCCGAGCCTGAGTTATTCTATCGGGCAGCGCTGAGAGGCCATTTTCCCCGGCACTGGTATCTCCGCGTCGCGCGTTAAGGCCCAGCATACTCAAACCGGTTTCTGCCAATGCGGCATTGATATCATCCGTCGGCGTGTCGTATGGCCAATGGCACTCGACTGCATCAAAACCTGCAGATCTGGCTGCTCGAATAGCATCTGGTAACGATAGCTCGGTCCAGAGAAAACCAAGATTGGCCGAAAATTTGGTCATGCGTCCCACTCCACATCAAATTTGGTTACGATCGCCTGCACATGCTCTTCAGAAAGCATCCGAGGGTTGAAAGAGCGAGTCATCATGGCCAGGCGTGCCGTATCTTCAAGCTCCTCGATAGCATTGCAGGCCGCTTCCACATCCTTGCCCGCCACCACAGGTCCATGATTCGCCAACATGACTGCCGAACGTTTGCCTGCCAATCCTTTCACCGCATCTCCCATGGCAGGGTCTCCCGGCAAGAAGAAGGGCAGCAGCTTGACCTTGCCCAGCTTCATGATTGCATAGGGCGTAAGTGGCGGTAGAAAATTGTCCTCATCGACATCGGGCATCATGGACAAGGCAACCGAATGACAGGCGTGCAGGTGAACAACAGCCCCGGCTGTCGAACGAGTTGCATAGAATGCCTTGTGCAAAGGCATTTCCTTGGTAGGTTGATCGCCACCAATCAATACGCCATCACGATCGAAATGGCTGAGAGTGGCTGGGTCCAACCGTCCGAAGCTTGTACCTGTCGGTGACACCAGCAGGCCACCGTCACGAGTGCGTGCAGATATATTGCCGGTACTGCCACCGGTCAGTCCACGCTCGAACATGGAACAAGCTAGTCGGCAGATTGTTTCACGCAGGCGGGTATCGTGGCTCATGCCTGTCGATCCAGAATGCCGGCCGCTTTGACGAAATAATCGGGTGCACCAAAATTACCGGATTTCAGGGCTATGACAAGCTTTTCGCCCGCGCGCAGAGCGGGTACTCCCGGATCGATTTCGGGGCCAATTTCCAGTGTTGACAGGTTCAGGGCCTCGACCACGGCACCAGAGGTCTCGCCACCGGCCGTTAGAATCTTGGTGATGCCTCCTGCTACCAGTAAGCGGGCGATGTCAGCAAAGAGGGATTCAATGGCATGTGCAGATTGTTCACGTCCGTATTGGTTCTGAACCTGTTTTACAATCTCTGGGTCCGCTGAGCTGTAAGCGACAGGAACGCCCTGGTTGGCGATTAGCCAGTTTGCGATTGTCGGTGCATCGATACGACCTTCAATGACGTCGGCCGCAATAATCTCGAATCCCGGGTTGTCCTTCAGGTGAAGTTGCAGCTGGGTGCGGGTGGCCGTCGAGCATGATCCGGACAGAGCCACGCATTTGCCGCTCTCACCTTGCCAGTTTGCAGAGCTGGAGGTGATCTTGCCCTGCCGCCTGAAATTCTCGGGCAGACCCAGTGCAATCCCTGAACCGCCAGTAATCAATTTCAAATCAGCCGCTGCTTCACCAATCTGCATCAGATCCTCATCACGCAGAGCGTCCACCACCACCAGACGTTTGTTCGCCAGCTGTTCTCGCAACAAGGCCGCCCTGATGGCCTCGGTGCCGTGCAAGACATCTTTGGCGGCAACGTGGCCCACTTCAGACTGTGTCTGAAGTTGTAGCCAGCGACGAATATCAGGGTCAGTCATGGGTGTCAGGGGATGATTCTGCATGCCACTTTGATTCAGGAGCACATCATTGACGAACAGATGCCCCTGATAGATAGATCGACCTGTGCCGGGAAAGGCCGGGCAGACAATGATGCGATCTGCATCGAGTGCCTCTGCCAGTGCATCAATAACCGGACCGATATTGCCCTGCGGTGTCGAGTCGAAGGTGGAGCAGTATTTGAACAAAAACTGCGTGCATCCTTGTTTTTGTAGCCATTCAAGTGCTCGCAGCGACTGTTCTATTGCGTCCTGAGGATCAATGGAGCGGGATTTGAGGGCCACAACTCCGGCTTCAATGTCAGCTGCCGCATCCTCGGCAGGTACGCCAGTGTATTGAACCGTACGCATGCCTTGTTTGGCCAGCGTATTGGCCAGATCGCTTGAGCCGGTGAAATCATCACCAATGCATCCTAGTAACATCAGTCTTGTCCTGGTAGTGTCAGGCCTGCATTGCGAGCATAGACCTTGGCAATGGCTGCATCATCTTCCTGACCCAGGCCGGAGCCTGAAGCCGCCAGAAACTGCTGCAAGGCCGTTGCCGTGATGGGTGCGCTGAATTTGGCCGTCTTTGCGATATCCAGAACGATTCCCAGATCCTTTGGCCAGATGTCGATGGAAGAGTGCGGGGTGTAGTCTCCCTCGACAATATGAGGCGCTCTGTTTTCCAGCATCCAGGAAGTGCCAGCACACTCGGGGATGACTTCCAGAAATTTCTCTGCAGAAATACCTTGCGTCATGCCAAAGGTCAGCGCTTCGGCCATGGCGGCAATGTGTACACCTGCCAGTAATTGGTTAACCGCTTTCATGGCAGAGCCTTGGCCGGCCTCGTCACCGAGCTCGAAGACCTTGGCTGCGGTTGCATCCAGCACGGGGCGAGCTGCCAGCAGGGCCTCAGGGCTGCCCGATGCCATATATGAAAGCTGTCCATTGGCAGCCTTGATCGATCCGCCCGAGATAGGTGCATCCAGATAGTGGACGCCGTATTCCTTGCAGCGAGATGCCATGGCGCGGGCAAAATCCGGTGCGACTGTTGCACAGGCGATGACCACGGCGCCAGGTTTGAGTTTTGGCAGAACGGCATTTTCACCGAAGAGTACGGCCTCGGTCTGGGCGGCGTTCAATACCACCACAACCACGGCATCCAGATCTGGCCCGATCTCGGACAAGGTACCGATAGCACCACCTTCGGCGTGAAATTTTGCGACCTGCTCAGCGACTACATCGAACCCGTGCGTTATGACGCCTGCACGAAGTAATGATGAAGCAATTCCGTACCCCATGGAACCGAGTCCGAAAACTGCAACTTTTGTATCTGTAGCCATATATGTTCAATCTCCGTTGGCAGAATGCAGGGCAAGGATTTCATGAAGTTGGTAGCGCTGTCAATTGATAATTGGTTGCGCAACCAATTCTGCGCTAAGATGCATTCCACACATCATCGATGACACGGAAAACAGATGCGAAAACTGGCACGAGCAACGCTGAAGGATGTGGCAGAGCTGAGCGGCGTCAGCGAGATTTCAGTATCCCGTGTCATGCGCAATACCCCCAATATTTCATCCACGTTGCGCAAGAAGGTTGAGCAGGCTGCCGCCACCCTGAATTACACCCCTAACAGGGTGGCTGGTGCTCTGGCATCCAAGTCAACACAATTACTGGCCGTGATTGTGCCGTCCATGAGCAATTCGGTTTTTCCGGAAGTGCTGGATGGTATTGACGCGGTGCTCAGTAAAACGGCGTATCGGACCGTATTGGGAATATCGCACTACGATGAACAGCGTGAGGAAGAGATTATTCAGGATCTTCTTTCCTGGAACCCCTCGGGCATTATCGTGACCGGATTCGAACATACAGCGAGAAGTCTTGACATGCTCTCGCGGTTCCCCAATCCGGTCATCGAGATAATGGATGCGGATGGTAGTCCCATTGATGTCAGCATCGGAGTGTCGCATCAGCAGGCTGGCATCCTGATGGCTGATCATCTGGTTGGGCAGGGCTACAGAAAAATTGCCTATGTCGGAGCCGAGGGAGAACGACCTTCGCGTTCGATCAAACGTCGAGAGTCTTTCAGGAAGCGCCTGTCAGAACTGGCCGTGCCGCTGAGCTGCATGCAGATCGAAGCTAGTGATTCTTCGGTTTTGCTGGGTAAGCAGACCTGCTCTGACTTGTTGCGAAAGTATCCTGATACCGATGCGATCTATTTTGATAACGACGACCTGGTCGTCGGTGCTTACATGCATTGTTTACAGGCAGGCATTGATATTCCGGGTCAGTTGGCCCTGGCAGGGTTTAACGGTTTACCCTTCATGGATGCCATGCCGATGAAAATAACGACTATCCGAACGCCGCGGCTGGAAATGGGAGTTGCGGCTGCCGAATTGTTTCTGGCGCGTATGGAGACAGAAAAGCAGGCGCCTGCTGAGGGTTCAAAGGTCGTCATGCCATTACAATTCATTCTGGGTGAGACCAGTTAACCACCCCTTGGTAATCTAGTGTGTTTTCAATGTGAGTTTGGCACGTGATGTGATCTGTTCTTGAGATCATTCACGCTGATCCCGGATGCTTTACATCGGTTCAGCCTTGACGGCAAAGGTAGTCTTTTGAAAAATATCAGAAATGCATTATTGGTTGCCATTGCTTTGACAGCGATGCTGTTCGCCTACTACGCACTGTCAGGGCAGGTCAGCGAGATTGATGGACTCTGGGCGAATGGGGTGGCCATGTTCTTCGGCATTTTTGGTTATCTGTTATTCGCAGGAAGAAAGCCTCGTGGCAAGCACCATAAAGACAGACAGCACATATAGATTGCATACATTGGTTCAAGAAATGTAACCTGCGCGAGGCTGAGGATTACTCAGTCACAAGGGTATTCAGCCGATTTAAGTGACTATCGTAGTTATTCCACCATGCGTGGTTATTTACGTGACGTACTTCGTAAATAGCACAAATCTGGAATTCTCAAGTTTACCTAACCTGGATTTGGCATTTCATGAAGATTCCGGGCTGAAGTCGAGGCTATTTCCAATTCCAGTGCTAACAAAGCTCAACAATATGGGGCTGGCTGACAGGATTGTCAGATCTACCCTTGGCATAGGATTGATATATCTTGTCTGCTTTCAGCCTCAAGTCATCAATGATTTGATGCTGAACCTGTTGGTGGGTGCTTTCGGGGTTTTGAATGTAATCTCCTCTGTCGTCAGGATTTGTCCGGCCTATCTGCTGGCGAATTTTTCCACGATACCTAAGACGGCTGTACAGGCCTGCGCATCCGCGAGCGCCTCTGCGAGCGCCTCCTCACGTGCTTCGTCACTGTTTACTGGAAGTGCGAAGGAGTCGGACGCTCAGTCAAGAAGCACGGCTTTGTTGCGCAGGAAGCTACAGTTTTCAGTCGTCATTCCAATGATTATCTTGCTGGTTATTTTTGGCACAATCGTTGTCAATCTTAATCATCAGTTCTGGTTGTCGGCGTTGACGCGTAAAGTCGAAGTGGCAGCGGATGTGGCGGTACATGTTCAGTTGGTCACCGAAGAGGAAAGTCCCCTCGGCATTGCCAATCGTGAAAACGGCTACCTTGCCAGATCTGTCATCCAGGATGCACTAGTGGATGCAGACGTTTTTTTTCTTCATGACTCTGCTGGCAATAGCCTGCGCTCTGTTTTTGAAAAAGGTCGGGAGAATATTGCTGTTGTGGCAGCGGTTGCAGAAATTCACGCCGCCAACGGTTATGCCGGTGAGTCTGTGCGACGGGATATGAAGCTTATCGATGGGCAAAGCTATGTTTGGTCATCCACCCGAGTAGGTGGTACTGATCGCTGGTTTACAGCTGTGATGAAAGCGCCTGGCCACTACACCTTGTCCGCCTATCTACTATCCCCCAGTTTCCTTGTGATCATCCTGGCGGTTGTGTGGATGGCTATCTGGACTTCCACCTATATTGTCAGAAAGTTCGTGAACAAGATTGAAGAGAACTCCACGATTCTTCATTATCGCTCCATGCATGATTCACTGACAGGTCTGCCCAACAGGCAGAAGCTGAGTCAGATAATTCTTGAAAAAATGGCGGTTCTGGATACTGACAGGCAGCGCTTGTACCTTCTCCTGGTCGACCTGATCGGTTTCAGGGATATCAACGATACACTGGGCCATGATTTTGGTGATCAGCTACTGACCAGAATTGGTGTGTACCTGGGCGAGATTGAGGCTGATCGCGTGGATGTTGTCAGAATGGGGGGCGATGTATTCTGCCTGGTTTGTACTGAGGATCTGGTCAAGGATGATGCCAGCCGTCTGAGCGATGCAGTCAGGGACAAATTGCAGTGCAGTCATGAATTGAATGGCGTGCCTGTCGCGGTCCAGGTCAGAATAGGTATTGCCAGTTACCCGGAGAATTCAGTTCAGCCCGAGGAGCTTATCCGGTTCGCTGACATTGCTTTGGCGAAGGCGAAAAGCCTGCGTATAAGGGAATGTTATTATCGTCGTGAACAGAATACCCACTCACTGAGAAAGTTGACCTTGCTGGCTCGTTTGAAAACGGCCATTGAGCAAGATCAGTTGACATTGGTCTATCAGCCGAAAGTGAATATACACAATCACTCTCTGGTGGGCGTCGAAGCATTGGTCCGGTGGAATGATGCCGAATACGGTCCGATATCGCCCATTGAGTTTGTTACCTGGGCTGAGAAGTCCGGCCTGATTAATCGCTTGACACGCTGGGTCTTGAATACGGCCGAAGAGCAGAGCCGCGCATGGCAGGTGCAGGGCTATATGATTCCTATAGCGGTCAATATATCCCCGACCAATCTGAGCGATCCAAAGCTGATTCCGCTGATAGAACAGCTGGTAACGGAAGGTAGTTTTGGCAATTCGATGCTGGAGCTTGAAATTACTGAAAATGCGATGATGGAGAACCCGGAGCAAGCCCTGAAAAGCATGGAAGAGCTCTGTAAAATGGGGTTGAAGTTCGCTATTGATGATTTTGGCACAGGCTTGTCCTCATTCTCCTATTTACTAAAAATGCCGATCAGTAACCTGAAGATTGATCGTGCCTTCATTATGAATAATGACGAGAATGATAAGGACGCCGTTATACTGCGATCGATGATAAAACTGGGACAAGGTCTGGGTTGTATTGTTACCGCAGAAGGTGTTGAGGATCAGCTTTGCCTTGAGAGGTTGAAGAGTCTGGGGTGTGACTGCGTACAAGGTTTTCATGTCTGCAGGCCCATACCCGCAGATGAGCTATTGCGATGGATAGACGACAGTGGTTGGGTGGCTCAGGATAAGGCTGCTTGAGCCAAGCGTAGCAGAAGAAGTCGTATCCATGTGTCGCTGTATGATCCTGAACCAAGTGCTCGTGATAGATTATGGTTTCACGAGCCTTCAGGATAGCGATATGGACGGTAACGAGATGGCCTCGCATATCCCTGCGGATATCTGATGAAACTACCTGAACAAACGTTGCGCAAAAGATGGTCAGTCATCGATTATCTTCTTGCCCATTGGCGTGGGCAGCAATCACTATTCTGGTCGTTCTGGGTCAATCTGCTGGGCCTGCGGATTCTGGTTTTCAATCTACAGGATCGACTGAGCCCGCCTGAGGGGCAAGACTTCAGTGGGCATGCTGGACTGCTTGTCTGCGCCGTTGTGTTGTCACATGGTGTGCTTCTGCTCTGGCAACTGGTGGGTGTGGTTCGAGCGGCGGAGTCAGACTTTGCAACGCGCGGCAATCTGGCACTGGTATGGGCAACTCAGCTGGGTGCAATCGTCCTGTTTTTGCTTAGTGCGGTATACGCACTGGGTGCCTTGCAATGGACCCAGGTATTGCCGGTGGAACAGGATCACCTGTCTCGCATGGCCGAAGAGCATGCCAGCCAGTACCAGCTATCAGTTGCACCGTCGGGTCAGTCCATGAGCATAGAGGGGTCGATCGAGCTCGGTATTTCCAAAGCGGTAAGGGCACTGCTGGCAGAACACCCTCAGCTCAGGCAGGTCAGGCTGAACAGTCGGGGTGGCAATGTCTATGAAGGGCGAGCGTTGGCAAAAATCTTCATGGAGCATCAGCTGAACACGCGTGTAGAAGGTGTCTGCGCCTCGGCCTGCACCACCGCCTATGTCGGTGGAATCCATCGTTCTGCGGCAGCCGAGGCCACACTGGGCTTTCATCAGTATCGTCTGGATGCGAGCTACACAGTCATTGGCGTGGAAGTTCAGAAAGAACAGGAGCGAGACGCCGAACTGTTTCGACAGGCGGGGGTCAGTGTCGACTTTGTCCAGACACTCTTCGAGAGCTTGCCCGAAAACATGTGGTGGCCGACTCTGGAGGAGCTGCTTGCTGCTCGTCTGATTCATGAGATCAACTGATCCTCGTAGTTCTCCAAGCCGCAATTACCAAGTTGGAGGACTACTAGCGACTCCGTGACTGCCGTCACGTATCGGCGATAGAGGGGGCTTTATTGGATGATGGTGGTTACGGCCTCTTCGCCGGTTGGATTTTTGCTGGCGAAAGTGACTCGGATTCACTACCATTGAGACGGTTCTGATAAGGTGGGAAATCATGCACCTTCTCAGTGCGTTGGCTTGTCCACTATCACTTTCTGTCGCTCTGTCGCGTAGACGGCTTTACAGAAAGCTCGGTTAAATCTTCCTTCATCATCTTTATTCATGGCAAAAATACTGAAATTCGCAGCGGTTGGTATCGACCATCGACATATCTTCGGCCAGATCCAGAACATGCTGGATGTCGGTGCTGAGTTCGCTGGTTGGTGGACCGAAGGCGAACCCGAGACACTCGATGGCTTTGTCAAGCGATTTGATGGTGCGCATCGGTTTGCCTCGCTGGAAGAGCTGTTGGGAGACGCCAGTATCGAGTTGATTCTGGTTGCTTCATTACCTTGCGATAGAGCGGGGCACGCCATTTCTGCCATGCAGGCTGGCAAGGATGTCATGGTCGACAAGCCCGGTTGTACGACGCTGGAACAGCTCGATCAGATCAAACAATGTGTGGCAGAAACCAAACGAATCTGGTCCATCGATTTTTCCGAACGCTTTGAAGTCGCCAGTGTGACCAAAGCGGCATCCCTGGTGCAATCAGGAGCGATCGGCAAGGTGATACAAACTCTGGGAATGGGCCCTCACAGACTCAACCGTCCCAGCCGTCCAGACTGGTTTTTCGACCGGCAGAGCTATGGTGGAATCATTTGCGATATCGCCTCCCATCAGATAGATCAATTCCTGTACTTCACCGGCAGTACCGATGCCCAGATCCGCATGGCAACGGTGGGGAACTACGCTAATCCCGATGACAAGGGGCTACAGGACTTTGGTGAGGTGGCTTTGCAAAGCGACAACGGGCATGGCTATATTCGTGTTGACTGGTATACACCAGATGCTTTGCCAACCTGGGGGGATGGGCGATTGACCATCCTGGGAACCGAAGGCTATATCGAGCTGCGAAAATACGTGGATGTGGCGCGCGATACCACCATAGACAACCTGTTTCTCGTCAATGGTACGCGCCACGAACAAATCGATTGCAGCGATGCGGGTTATCCGTACTTCCAGAATCTGGCGAATGATATCGCCCAAAGGACCGAGACTGCCATGCCACAGGCACATGCGTTCAAGGTCATGGAGCTTGCATTGAAGGCGCAGGCGATGGCCGAACAGATGCAGCCGGCTGGTCACTGGTCTTGACAGAATGACAACGCTAACCGCACAGCCGCTACGTGTTGCCATTATTGGCGCGGGTATCGGTCGAGAGCATCTTGAAGCCTATCGGGAGCTGGCAGGCAAATACGAAGTGCGGATCATTTGTGATCTGGACGAAGAGCGAGCCAGAAGCATTGCCGACAGTGATTCGCTGACAATTACCAGTGACCTATCGAGCGTCTTGCAGGATGCCGACATTGATATCGTTGATGTCTGCCTACCGCCACATTTGCATTTTGATACAACAATAGCGGCGCTGCAGGCTGGCAAACATGTGGTCTGCGAAAAGCCTCTGGTGACGTCTTTGGCACAGGCCGATGCATTGGCCGAGGCTGCACAAGCAGCGGGTCGAACGATCACGCCTGTCTTTCAGTATCGCTATGGTCCGGCCATGCAGCAATTGCAAGCCTTGATGGCAGCGGGTCTGACCGGTAAACCTTATATGGCGAGCCTGGAGACGCACTGGAACCGAGATGCTGACTACTACGCCATTGCCTGGCGTGGAACCTGGGCTGGTGAACGTGGTGGAGCCGTTCTGGGCCATGCCATTCACAATCATGATCTGTTGACCCATGTGTTAGGCCCGATCGCGAGCTTATCCGCTAATTGCGCAACACGTGTCAATGACATAGAGACGGAAGACTGCGCGGCTATCATCTTCGAAATGGAAAATGGCGCTCTGGCTACCAGCTCGATCACGCTGGGAGCTGCAACGGATACGTCAAGACTTCGGTTCGTATTCGAAGGCTTGACAGCCACCAGTGGTACCGCACCCTATGCACCCGCGACAGATAGCTGGGAGTTCACTGCACGTGACCCGCAGAAACAAAGTGCAGTTGACGCCGTACTGGCATCAGTGACTGGCAAAGCGACTGGCTTTACCGGCTTTTTTGATGCACTGTCAGATGCGCTGAATGGTCAGCCGGGACAAGAAGTGTTGCTGGCTGATGGACGGCGTTCGCTGGAGTTGGTCAGTGCGATCTACTTGTCGGCAAAGACGGGCAACAAAGTGGCATTGCCGCTAGGCCCTGATGATTCTGTTTACGAAAGCTGGCTTCCCTGAGAACAGGGTGCCATCGAGCAGTTCAGTTGTTGTTTAGAACGTTGTCGCTGGAATGGATTCAAGAACACGACCGGGATTAACCCGTGCTGAATTCCCGTCAACGATACCATTGGAGAACGGAGAGACGAATGCAATATAAAAAACATGTGTTGGGTCAGCTGATTCTGGTTGCCTCCCTGAGTGCGACGGCATCCATGAGTCAAGCTCAGGAGCTTCGCTTCATGTGCTCAACGGATGGTAACGAGTGCGAAGTGATTGAAGATCTGGTTACCCGTTTTGAAGCGGAAAATGCCGGTGTTGATGTCATTGTCGATATCGTTCCGTACAAGTCCATCCAGGAAAACCTGCCGGTACAGTTGGCCGCAGGCACTGGTCCGGATCTGGCCAAAGTGACCGATCTTGGAGGATTGTCCCCGTACTATCTGGATATCAAACCCTTCGTCGATGCCGACTACTGGGAAAAGTCCTTTGGCGATATTCTTAACTGGTACCGCAAGGGACCAGATGATGAGGGTCTCTATGGATTGCATTCGCAGCTGACCATCACGGGTGGCTACATCAACCGCACCTTGTTTGATCAGGCGGAAGTCGAGCCACCTGCGGCAGATGCAACCTGGGAGCAGTGGGCAGAGGCTGCAGCCGAAGTGGCTGAAGCAACAGAAACCCCCCATCTGATGGCCATGGATCGCTCAGGTCACCGTATCGCAGGGCCGGCCATTTCTGAAGGTGCAAAACTGTTTGCTGAGGACGGTTCGCCCATTCTGGTAGACGAAGGCTTCACTAATTTTGTTACCAAGTTTGTGGAATGGAATAATGATGGCACCATGCTGCGCGACGTCTGGGCAGGTACGGGTGGAGACACTTACCAGGATGCATCTCAGGAATTCATCAACGGTTCATTGGTCTATTACTACTCAGGTAGCTGGCAGGTAGGCAAGTTTGATAGCGAAATCGGTGATGCATTCGATTGGCAAGTGGTGGGTACACCGTGTGGTGCGGTTGCCTGTACCGGAATGCCCGGTGGTGCCGGAATCGTCGGATTCAAATCAACCAAGCAGCCAGAGATGGTTGCCAAGTTGCTGGACTTTCTGGCCCGGGAAGACATCTATGCCGAGTTGACTGCCAGAACGCTCAACATCCCGGCTCATGCTGCGGTTGCCGCCAAAGGCGTTGACTATGAAGGTG
Organism: Granulosicoccus antarcticus IMCC3135; assembly: GCF_002215215.1. NCBI lineage: Bacteria > Pseudomonadati > Pseudomonadota > Gammaproteobacteria > Chromatiales > Granulosicoccaceae > Granulosicoccus > Granulosicoccus antarcticus. The sequence continues at coordinate 2,965,147 of NZ_CP018632.1, forward strand.
CATCTGCACCCGCTGCTGCTGCACTGAATGCCTGGGGTAAACAGGTTTCTACTGTTTCACCGGTTGCCTATGCCTATCAAGGGTACAAGAACAACCGTGCCATGTTCGGAATAACCATGACGCGTGTCTCTCAGGCTATTGTGGGTGAACTGACAATAGAGGAAGCGATGGAACGTGCCAAGGTTGATCTGGAGCAGGCGCTCACAGAAGTGGACGCCAAGTAGGCAAGTATTAACCGGCGACCCCCATCCGTGGGTGATTCGTCTTAGCCGTCGATGAAAGAGGGCGTTTAGCGAGCGTGCCAGTTACCGGATTGATGAGTCTGGTAGCTGACACTATGGAATCCCGGAGAACTTCGATGGCAGTATTTCTCAATTCTTGCATGCGGATCATAGAGATTCCCATGCTGTATCTACAGCAGAAACTCGGCATATCCAAACTGGCGTGGGTTTTTCTGTTGCCCAATCTGCTGTTGTTTGGGCTTTTCGCTTTTTTGCCTGTCGTTCTGAACCTGGTTTATGCGATGACCGGCAGCGACCAGATTTTGCTGGAGGATCGCACTTGGGTGGGGATGGGTAACTACAACACTCTGCTCAGTTGCAAGGATTTTCTGGACCCCAATAGCTGCACCGATGATCTGTTCTGGCGGGCTGTGTACAACACCTTGTCATTTGTCTTACTGCAAGTCGGTTTCATGGTGGGTTTTGCCCTGTTAACCGCGCTCATACTCAATAGCAAGATTCGCGCGCGTGGGTTCTTCCGCAGCGTATTCTTCTTTCCTGTCTTGTTATCGCCTGTTGTTGTGGCTCTTATCTGGAAATGGATTCTGCAACGAGAAGGCCTGGCGAATGCCGCGCTGGAAGGGGCGGGGTTCGATACGATCAACTGGTTGCTGGACCGGCACTGGGCTTTCTTCTGGTCAGTTTTTGTTTCGGTCTGGGCACATATGGGCTTCTATACCCTGATACTGCTGGCAGGCCTGCAAGCCATACCTCGGGATGTCTACGAAGCCGCCAGCATGGATGCCGCAACGCCTCTGAGGACGTTTCGTAGAATCACTCTGCCATTGCTGATGCCGACCATGATTGTCGTGCTGGTGCTGTCCTTGATAAAAAGTGTCCAGACATTCGATGAGGTCTACGCTTTTACTGGGGGTGGGCCTGGTTCTGCCACCACGTTCCTGATTCAGTATGTCTATGAAACCGGATTTGCCGGTATGCCAAGACTGTTCGGGTTGGCATCAGCTGCCTCAATTCTGCTGGCTCTGGTACTGGTTGTTTTGACATTCCTGCAACTGTGGGCTAGCCGGAGAAATGCAAATGGGTAAGGCAATTGCGTTTCTGACTCGTACCCGGGGTAGTCGTGATCACGCTGGCAGCCGCCTGCACTGGACTGACTGGTTCACCTACGGCTACCTGCTTCTTGGCATCGTGTTGATGTTCGGGCCGGTTATCTGGTTGCTTATGTCATCGTTCAAGACCGATGCCGAACTCAACACGTTTCCGCCACGATTCCTGCCCTATGCGCAGGAAATGATCACTCTGGACGGGCATACCAAGCCGCTACCGATCTTCACGGTGACTGAGGGTGAGTTAGAAGGCGTTCAGGTTGCACAAGTGCGCCGTGTCGGTATCGTCTCGCAGGTGGTGAAGATGGATGCACCGGATGAAATCATCAAGATCAAGGTAAAGGAGCGCGAGCCGGTAGAGAAGCTGGCGCTGGCCTGGGAAAATTATTCTGATCTGTTCAAGCGTTTCAATTTCATGCAGTTCCTGTGGAACAGTACCTTCATCACGGTCATTTCTACACTGATCATGTTGCTGGTCAATTCAATGGCCGCATTTGCCCTGTCCAAGTATGAGTTTAGAGGGCGTACAGTGGTGCTGGCCATGATTATCGGTACTTTGATGATTCCGCAAACCGTCGTGCTGGTGCCACTGTTTCTGGTGGTTCGGGAAATGGGCATGATCAATTCGTTATGGGGCGTGATTATTCCGGGGGCGGCAACCCCAACCGGTGTATTTCTACTGCGGCAATATATGCTGACGATACCGGATGAAATTCTGGATGCAGCTCGCATGGATAAGGCCAGTGAATGGAAGATCTACTGGCGCATCATTCTGCCCTTGAGTGCCCCGGCGATTGCGGTGCTCGCAATACTGGCCATCATGTGGCGCTGGAATGATTTCCTGTGGCCCTTGATTGTGCTATCCCGTACTGAGAACTTCACGTTGCAACTGGCTCTGAACAGCTTTCAGGGCGAGATGGCAACACAATGGAGCAGTCTGCTTGCCATGACTGTTTTGACGTTATTGCCTATCGCTGTGGTGTTTGCTTTCCTGCAAAAATACATCGCCACGGGTATCGCATCGACAGGTGGAAAATGATGACAGCAACTATCAGACAGACGAAATCCTGAATCATGGCAAATTTACAGCTGCAAGATATAGAGAAGGCCTTTGGGTCCGTCAAGGTTATCAAAGGGGTAAATCTGACTGTCAATCACGGTGAGTTCTGCGTGTTCGTCGGACCGTCGGGGTGTGGCAAATCCACACTGCTGCGGATGATATCGGGACTGGACTCGGTTAGCGGCGGGCGCATCACCATTGATGGTGATCTGGTTAACGATGTCGCTGCGGCGGATCGTGGGTTGTCGATGGTCTTCCAGTCCTATGCGTTATATCCGCATATGAGCGTGCGGCAAAACCTGTCGTTTGGTCTGGAGAATCTGAATACGCCGCGTGATGTCATCAAGAAGAAAATTGATGAAGTAGCGACCATGCTGCAAATCCATGAGCTGCTGGATCGCAAACCCAAGGACTTGTCAGGCGGGCAGCGTCAGCGGGTGGCCATTGGTCGTGCGGTGGTACGAGAGCCTCGCATATTCCTGTTCGATGAACCGCTGTCAAATCTGGATGCTGAGTTGCGGGTAGATATGCGTGGCGAAATTGCACAGCTACACAAGCGTCTGGGCAATACCATGATCTACGTCACGCACGATCAGGTGGAAGCCATGACCATGGCTGACAAGATTGCCGTGCTGCGAGCGGGTGTAGTCGAGCAGTTCGGTGCTCCGTTGGAGCTGTATCATTCGCCGGTCAATCAGTTTGTGGCCGGTTTTATCGGCTCTCCCAAGATGAATTTTCTGAATGCCCAGGTAGTCTCTGCTGCCAATGGCAAGGTATCGCTGGGTGCTGGTCGCAGCATTATCCTGCGCTCAGACGACTTCATGCTCAGTGATGATGCTGTGGTAGTGGCCGGTATCCGGCCTAACGCCGTTAGAGTGGCAGAGTCAGCAGTTGCAGACTTTACAGTAGAAATTAGCGGTGTCGAACGACTAGGTGGTGAGTCCTACCTGTATACAAAAACCAGAGATGGCAGCCCGGTGACGGTCAATATACAGGGTGAGACATCGTTGGAGCCGGGCCAGGAGATCGGGTTAAGTGTTGATGTCGAGAAAGTGCATCTGTTCGACAGTGATACCGGTGCGACGCTGCACCGATAGCCCCTGATCTTGAGGATGAGGACTTGCAAGGAAATCGGTGGGCCTGATCTAAAGTCGAGTGTCTGATCGCTCTGAACTCGGCTTTTTGTTAGTGCTTATCGCGTTGATGAAATTGTCAGTGATGTTAGCGTGGAGGATGAAGCGGTAGGTGGTGTTTGCTCACCTTTGCCGCTGGATATCCTTATGTCGGCGGACCGGATTGATTCGACGTGAATTGATGTTTTCGGTAAAGCTGATACTGCGTTAGCAGGTGGCTGAACAGTGCATCATTTATTGTCAAAGGCGACGGTTCACATAACGAGGTTGAACGGCTGTCTACTACTGTTTGCGGTAGGAGCGCTTTTTGGCTTGTCCGTCCCTTTGTCAAAACTGGCTGCTGAAGTAGAAGCTCAGCCCATTGGTCTGGCTTTATGGGTCAATATCATTGTTGGTGCTTCATGCCTGACAATTACCATCATTCGCGGGCGGATGCCTGTTATCAGCGCAGACGTGATTCGATTCGTTTTTCTGTGGGGTCTGGTAGGGGCGGTAGGAGGCGATGTTTTGCTGTTCTGGATCGTCCAGGAATTGCCAGCATCGACAGTCTCCATTCTTCTTGTGTGTGAAGGCTTTATCGTCTTCGGCTATGTGACTATCAGGGACAAGTTGCAGGTAAACAGGAAAAACATGGCAGGTCTGGCGGTTGGCATGTTCGGCATGGTGCTGTTGATCAGCAATGGTGTTTCATTCTCAGCGGTGGGAGCGCCTGTCTGGATTATTCTGGCATTGAGTGTTCCGCTCATGTTCGCCGCCGAAGACTTGTTGATCTCGGATTGGACTCCACCCGGAGTGGATTTTGTGGCGTTGACAGGCCTTGCTGCTATCGCCGGCAGTGTCATGTTATTGCCCGTGGCCTGGTATCTGGACGATCTCATTGTCCTGAGCTGGGTTCTGTCGCAACTGGAAATAGCGATTGTCTGCATTGCGATCAGCAGCGCGCTGGGAACTTTGCTGATGGTTCGACTATTGACTGAAATGGGGCCCGTTTACGGCAGCCAGGCAGGCTATACCATAACGTTTGCCGGTATTGCCTGGTCAATGGTTCTGCTCGGAGAGCGTTTGAATTCAGGGACACTATTTGCATTATTGTTGCTCCTGACGGGACTCCTGATCGTTGAGCCCCGTAAACCGATACCGCTAGTTTCCACTAAGTTTGTCTGACTGTTTATTTTCGAAATCCGTTGGGCCAGGTATCGCTCAGGCGGTAGCCTTCGGGCCAGGGATCCTCTGGATCAAGCATGTGCTGATGGGTTCCGGTAATCCAGGCTCTGCCACTAATTTCCGGGATGATCGCCGCTTTTTCACCTACCTGAGTGGTGCCGATGATTTGGCCGCTGAATTCTGATCCGATAATGGATCGTGCGGTAAATGTCTCGCCAGCTTGCATGTCTCCTTTGGCGTGTAACAAGGCCATTCGCGCTGATACTGCTGTTCCAGTTGGCGAACGATCAATTTTTCCCGGTTGGATGGCTACGGCTGACAGAGCGCTCAATTGATCAGCGTGACGGCTGAGTTGACCTGCAAACAGGCAGAAAGAAAAATGTGTCCACTCAGAATTGTCTGGGTGATGAAACGTTAACTGGGCATTGGCAGCATTGGTGATTCTTACTCCCAGACTGGCCAGCTCTTTGGCTTCGCTTGACTCCAGTTGGAAGCCGAGCGCTTGTGCATCAACAACCACAAAGCTGTCACCGCCAAAGGCTGTGTCAACAGTGATCTGTCCAAGGCCGGGGACATCGAGGGTGACATTCAGTTCGCCGACAAAAGAGGGCAGGTTTTGCACGAAAATGCGTTCAGCTTTGCCCTCATGACACTCAGCACGAACATGGACCAGCCCGCCTGGCGCTTCGAGAACCATATGAGTAAGTGGATATTGCATCGGGATAATGCCGGTTTCCAGTAATACAGTGGATACACAAATGGAATTGGAGCCTGACATCGGTGGTGTGTCTTCGGGTTCCATGATTATCCAGCCCATCTGTGCATCGGGATGGCAAGGGGGAACTAGCAGATTGACATGACGAAAGACGCCACCACGCGGTTCATTGAGCATGAAGTTTCGAAGCGTCTGATCTTTTGCAATCCAGCTTCGTTGTTCCCACAAGGTTTTACCTGGTGGTGGAGCGACACCGCCGACAATGACATCACCGACTTCGCCTTCGGCGTGGCATGACACGACGTGAATGGTTTTGGAGGTACGCATGACATCATCCTCAATTTGAATTGCTGACGATACCTGTTACTGGTTTGTGTTGGAATAACAATAATACATAATCGGGAGTCTTGAGGTCGTACGGGTCGAGTGGGTGCGATAGGTCCATGGAGTGATGGAATGGTTTGCTTGAGGTTTTCTGCTGCTTAAAGAAGTTGGGTATTTGCTACATATTCATGATTGAATTCAGAATCAGATTCAATCAGCGGTAGCATATATGCGGTGATATGTGCTTAGGGGTCGTGAAACAATAAACTATACTTTTCAGTCGCCCCTGCATCCTGCCCTTCTGCGTTGTTTGTCGGTTGAATAGCCAGCTATTCGCCCTCCTCACGCCTTGCCGGGCAGGCGCAGGACCAACCGAAAAGTATAGTTAATTATTTCACGACCCCTTAGCCATGTTCTGAGCAGTGACTCTGATAGATAACTGGTATGGCAGGGTAAATGGATTTTGAGCAGCTGCAATTACACAATGAACGCCTGCAGAGGGAGTTGGTTGAACTGCGTAAATCCAACGAGGAGCTACAGGTGTGCAAGCAGCAACTTGATGCCCTCATGGATAATTCTCCTGTTGAAGTCTATTTTAAAGATCGTCAGGGTCGATATCTCAAGGTCAACAAGAAGTTCGAACGGATATTCGGGATTAAAGAAGAGAAGACCTCCGGTTTGCTGCCCGAAGATATTTGTGCGCCCAACCTGGCAGATAGTTCGCGAGACCATGATTTATCTGTGCTGAGTTCCGGGATCACAGAGCGTCGGGAGGTGGCTGCCAAGATAGCCTGTGACGATCAGCTGCACACCTTGTTGACGATCAAATTTCCTGTATTCAATCAGGACGGTGAAATTGATGGACTGGGCGCTATCATCACCGACATTTCCGAGCGCAAGCAGATTGCGGAGGCTTTGCGTCGTGCTCAGAGAATGGATGCGATTGGTCAGCTGAGCGGGGGAATAGCGCATGATTTCAATAATATTCTGGGAATTGTCATGGGTAATCTTGAGCTGCTGGAACCCCACCTCGAGAACAACAAAAACGCAACGTTCTACCTTGAATCTGCCCTGAAAGGTGCCGAGCGAGGGGCGGAGCTGACCAGGAAAATTCTGAGTTTTTCCCGACCGCCCGGAGGGCTGGTTAAATGCATTTGCCTGAACGACTTCATTCTGGGAATGGAAGCAATTACAGCTAAATCACTACCTGTTTCCACAGACATGGAAACGCAACTCAATGATGATCTGTGGAGCGTTTGTATTGATCCGGGAGAACTGGAAGACGCCATTTTGAACCTTACATTGAATGCGCGTGATGCTCTGTCTAACGGTGGGAAAGTGATCATCAGGACGAGCAACGAAGTCATCGATGAAATCTATGTACGCTTTAACCCACAGGCGACTGAAGGTGACTTTGTCATGTTGTCGGTAAGCGATAACGGTCATGGTATGACACCGGATATCATCAAACGCGCGACAGAGCCCTTTTTCACCATGAAGGAGGCAAGCAATGGGACAGGACTAGGCCTCAGCATGGTGTACGGATTCGTGAAACGCTCGGGAGGACACATGAAAATCCTGTCAAAACCGAATGCTGGAACAGAGGTCAGATTGTATTTGCCACGATCCGATGAGCTGATCGAGTGCGATAAGACCATTTCGAAAAATACAACTATTCAAGGTGGAAGTGAAACCATTCTGATCGTTGATGATGAAACAGGACTGGTCGAGATCGCTGTAACACATCTCCAGAAGCTGGGTTATACGACATATACAGCTAATAACAGTCAACAGGCCATGGAGCTGCTGGATGCTCATGAACAGATAGATATGCTATTTCTGGATGTGATCATGCCGGGGGATATGGATGGTCTTGAACTGGCCACGGCCGTTCGACACCGGCGTCCGAATCTGAAAGTGTTGCTGACCAGTGGGTTTACCAGGCAAGTGCATGAAGCCGCTGAATGGGATCTTGATGCTGATGCTGATTTCAAGTCGAAACTATTGGGCGGAGTCTTGAAAAAACCTTATGACAAGCAGAGTCTGTCTGCAGCTGTTCGCAGAGTGCTCGATACAAATCCTCCGTCGTAGATCAGAGCCACGCCTGCTCTGTTACCCAGACCGAGTTGTCTTGTAATTCGCACTCTTGATTGGAGAGTGGTCTGCACGAAAATATCCTGCTAGTCTACTATGTAACACTCGGCCTGCTCATAGGTAGTGGTATGGATAACAACTCGTATGGTGGAGCCAATGAATGGCTAGTAGCAGCCATTGGATAATCAAAGCCTGCTAGAGGAGTTGGAGGAGCTTCGTGCATCCAATAAGGAGCTTCTGGTTTGCAAGCAGCAGCTGGATGCAATAATGGACAATGCTCCCGTTGAAATCTACCTGAAAGACCGTAATGGTCGATATCTTAGAATCAACAAGGAATTCGAGCGGATATTTGGCGTCCAAGGCAAAGAACTGATCGGTTTGCTGCCCGAGGATGTGCATGATCCCAAGCTGGCAAGTTCCACCAGAAGTCACGATTTATTCGTTCTCAACTCTGGACTTGTCGAGCGCCGGGAAGAAGTTGCCATGTTGGCAGGCGACAATCAGCTACACACGTTGTTGACGATAAAATTTCCCGTATTCGATGATGACGGCGAGATCAATGGCCTGGGGGCTATTGTCACTGACATCTCCGAGCATAAGCGTTTGGAGGAAACCGTGCGACGTGCCCAGAGGATGGATGCGATTGGTCAGCTCACCGGCGGTATTGCCCACGACTTCAACAATCTCCTGGGAATCGTGATGGGTAATCTGGAGCTTCTGGAAGCCTTCGTGAATCACAGCGAAAAAGCGAGATTCCATGTTGAATCTGCATTGAAGGGTGCAACAAGAGGGGCAGAATTAACCAGAAAGCTTCTGAGCTTTTCGAGACCGACAGGCGGTATTGCCAAAACCGTTTGCCTTAATGAATTCATTCGGGAGATGGAGGCGATAGCTGTCAAGTCGCTGACTGTCTCCATCAAGCTGGACATACAACTGGCGGATGATCTCTGGACGGTAAGAATCAACCCTGGAGAAATGGAAGATACCCTTTTGAACCTGTCGCTAAATGCGCGAGATGCTGTACCTGCCGGGGGTCAGATCTTCATCAGGACGAGTAATGAAGTCATTGATGAAAGTTACGTTCGCAACAATCCGCAAGCCAGAACTGGTGAATTCGTGATGTTATCGGTCCGTGACAATGGTCATGGCATGACACCCGAGATTCTCAAGCGTGCAGTAGAGCCTTTTTTTACCATGAAGGAGGCTAACGAGGGTACGGGGCTGGGCCTGAGTATGGTGTACGGCTTTATCAAACGTTCCGGTGGACACATGAAAATCCTGTCTGCACCCGGCGAAGGTACTGATGTCAGATTGTATTTGCCACGAGTATACGAGGACGTTGCCAGTGATTTGAAAAATCAGGCGCAGACGACTATGCACGGTGGCAATGAGACGATCCTGATTGTTGATGATGAAAAGGCGTTGGTCGAAATTGCCGTGTTCCATCTCCAGAGTCTGGGTTATAAAACGTATACCGCTAACGATAGTCAACAAGCCCTCGAACACCTGCAGGCCCATGATGAAATAGATCTTTTGTTTGTGGATGTCATTATGCCGGGTGAAATGGATGGTCTTGAGCTGGCCATGAACATTCAGGCAATACGTCCGAATCTGAAGGTGTTGCTGACCAGTGGGTTTACGCGCAAACACCATGATGTAGTTGATGGTGATTCTGGTTTGAAATCGACGCTGTTGTCTGGTTTGCTGAAAAAGCCCTATGACAAGTCCGAATTGTCAGCCGCTGTACGTGGGGTCCTTGATGTGAAAGCAGGGAGGTGACAAGCCTGTGCTGCTGTGCCGTTTACAGCACTCCCCAGAAAGCGGCAACCAGTGGGTTCTGCAAGCTCTTTTTTAGTGTAAACAAACCGACGTCATAGGCCTCCAGTTCCGGTTTGACCTGCAGTATGCGAATCCTTTCAGCCATGGGGCTGTTATCGAGAACAATTTTGGGTACCACACCAACTCCCAGTCCCAGACTCACCATACTGACAATGGCCTCGTTGCCTGCCACCTGTGCATAGATACGCGGCGTCACATGCATGGCCTTGAACCAGCTGTCTGTGCGCGTGCGAAGGATGCCGCCCTCGGAGACGATCATCGGCACTCTTGACCACTCGCTGGTGTTCATCGGCGGTTTGATCGGAATATCTGAATCTATTTGCTCGGCTGGTGCAATGAACAGCAGCGGGGAGACGATGGCGGGTTTGAATATCAGAGAGCGGGAGAGGCGGCCAGGGTAGGCGGCGATACTGATGTCCTCCTCACCGGTTAGAGCACGAGGGATGGCATGTTCGGGGTCACCGGTATGCAATTTTATGTCGATACCCGGATAGTTGGGTCGAAATCGATTCAGCAAGTCGTACAAGATGCTCTGACTGGCAGTCACGGAGCAGTAGATGCTGAGCTCGCCGTGCAGTGGGTCACCTGTGTCCAGTAGCTCCCGTTGAATCCTGTTCCAGTTGGTGAGAGTTTCACGGGCATAGATTTCGAACTTCAGGCCTTTGGCACTCAGGACAACCGAGCGGTTGTCTCGTTCGAATAGCGATACGCCCAGTTCCTCTTCAAGCTGACGGATGTTTCTGGAGAGGGTGGAAAGACTGATGTTGCATGCCTCGCTGGCATGCCCGAAATGCAGCGTGCGGGTGAGGGCGAGGAACTGATTCAGGGTTCTGGGGTTCATTGCAGATATTAAAACATTGCGTTGCAAATATATCAATTTACGAAACGAGCTTGAACCGATACACTGCGCAGCAAAACTACAGCCTAAGTCTTTACGGGGACATCACAATGTCGAACTATTTCAATACTTTACCTTTACGTGAGCAGCTTGCACAGCTCGGAAAATGTCGTTTCATGCACCTGAATGAATTCACCGATGGTGTGAATGCGCTCAAGGGCAAGAAGCTGGTTGTGATCGGATGTGGCGCTCAAGGCCTGAACCAGGGCCTGAACCTGCGTGATAGCGGCCTGGACGTCTCCTATACCTTGCGTGCAGCGGCGATCGAAGAGAAGCGTCAATCATGGAAGAATGCAACCGAAAACGGTTTTACCGTCGGTACCTATGAAGAGCTGATCCCTACTGCCGATGTGGTGTTGAACCTGACACCTGACAAGCAGCACACCTCTGTGGTCAACGCCATCATGCCTCTGATGAAGCAAGGTGCCTGCCTGTCCTACTCACATGGTTTCAACATCGTTGAGGAAGGCATGAAAGTTCGTGATGACCTGACTGTCATCATGGTTGCTCCCAAGTGCCCGGGCTCCGAAGTCCGCGCAGAGTACGTTCGTGGCTTTGGTGTTCCGACACTGATTGCGGTACATGAAGACAACGACCCTAAAGGCGAAGGCCTGGAACTGGCAAAAGCCTACGCAGTTGGAACCGGTGGTCACAAGGCCGGCGTGCTGATGTCCTCGTTCATTGCAGAAGTAAAATCCGATCTGATGGGTGAGCAGACAATTCTGTGCGGCATGCTGCAGACCGGTTCAATTCTGTGCTTTGACAAGATGATTGAAGAAGGTGTTGAGGCTGGTTACGCCTCCAAGCTGATTCAGTACGGTTGGGAAACTGTGACTGAAGCCCTGAAATACGGCGGCGTCACCAACATGATGGATCGTCTGTCCAACCCTGCGAAGATCAAGGCGTTCGATCTGGCAGAAGAAATGAAAGACATCATGCGTCCTTTGTATCAGAAGCACCAGGATGACATCATGACAGGGCACTTCTCAGCCACCATGATGGCTGATTGGGCTAACGATGATGCTGAGCTGTTGGGATGGCGTGCAGAGACTGCTGAAACGGCGTTTGAAAAAACACCAGCAGGTGAAGTGGATATCAGCGAGCAGGAATATTTTGACAATGGAATCCTGATGGTTGCCATGGTCAAGGCAGGCGTCGAGCTGGCATTCGAAACCATGACATCGGCCGGTATCATTGCCGATTCTGCCTACTACGAATCACTGCACGAAACTCCGTTGATTGCCAACACGATTGCACGCAAGAAGCTGTACGAGATGAATTCCACTATCTCTGATACAGCTGAATACGGTTGCTACCTGTACAACCATGCCTGTGTTCCATTGCTGGGCGATTTCATGAAAAACATCAAGACTGATGTTATCGGTCGTGGGCTCAATCTGAATGACATGGGCGTAGACAATGCACGCCTGATCGAAGTCAACCATAGCCTGCGAACGCATCCGGTTGAAGATATCGGTGGTGAGCTGCGCGGCTATATGGCTGACATGAAGCGCATCGTATAAAACGTTACTGAATACTCCAGCATGACCGATCAATCCGCCATTCAATTAGCATCCCTGAGCGTCGACTTCGATGAGCGCTTCCGGCTCATCGATATCGACTGGCGGATCGAACCCGGTCAACACTGGATGATTACCGGTACCAACGGTTCCGGCAAGTCGGCACTTGCTGCCGCTCTTGCCGGCGCCGGCGATTTGGTGTCGGGCAGTATCGATGGGCTGCCATGCAAGGTGGCGCTGGTCTCCTATGAGGCTCAGGGTGAGCTGATCGAGGCCGAACGGCGCAAGGATGATGCGGACATCATGGATGTGATATCCGAGGGCACGCCGGTAAAGGAAATATTATTTGACGGCTGCATGGATCACGACCTGGCGGCGCAACTGATTGAGCAGTTCGGACTGACAGCATTACTGGAGCGTGCGTTTCGCAAGCTCTCTACGGGTGAGAGTCGCAAGGTTTTACTGGTGCGGGCACTAACGTGCAAGCCTGAGTTACTCATTCTGGATGAGCCGTTTGACGGGCTGGATGCTGCCACCCATCGGATGCTGGCACTGCACCTTCAATCACTTGTCGGTCAGGTGCCCATGATTCTGGTACTCAACCGCTTCGATGAGTGTCCCGAGTTCATTACCGATATTGCCTATATGGACAAAGGCCATCTGTTGCACAAGGTCCGACGCAGTGATGAGCAGGCTTATAACGAGCTGTATCAACTTCTGCACTTGAAAACCAGTGCTTTGGAGTTGCCCAAGGTGGATCCGGTTTCAAGTTTGCCACCTCTGGATCCCACTCAACCGCTGGTGCAGTTGAATGAGGTAAGCATTCGGTACGGTGATATCAGTATCTTCGAAAATCTATCCTGGACTATAGAACGTAATCAGCATTGGCAGCTGACGGGGCCGAACGGCAGCGGCAAGACCGGTCTGTTATCGCTGATAACGGGTGACCATCCGCAGTGCTATGTGAACGATATTGTGGTGTTCGGCTTCAAACGGGGAAGCGGGGAGAGTATCTGGCAGATCAAGCAGTATATCGGCTATGTTTCTACGGCATTACAGTGGGAGTATCGCGTCGGTACCAGTTTGCGACATGTGATCATCTCCGGCTTCTACGACAGTATTGGTCTGTATAGCAAGTACACAGATCGACAGCGTGAAATAGCGGATGAATGGCTGGCGGTGCTGGGGATGAGTGATCGTGCCAGTGAACCGTTCAACAAATTGTCCTATGGTGATCAGCGTCTGCTGCTGATAGCGCGCTCCATGGTCAAACATCCACCTTTGCTCATTCTTGATGAGCCCTGTCTTGGGCTGGATGACATGAACCGGCAACTGGTTCTGGCTTTGATCGAAAAGATCTGTGCAGGTTCGGAAACCTCAGTCATCTATGTCAATCACCATCCTGAGGATGCTGTGGCGGGTATCGATCAATACCTGGCCCTGGGTGCTGCCTGATCACCGAGATCGATGATCAGGGGCCGTGTTCGCGGCTAGTATCAGGCTTCCAGCAATGCTTCGCAAAGTGCTGCCAGTTGTAGTAAGGCCTGATCTGAAAAAGCCTGGGCAGTCAGCATCAAGCCGGTAGCATTGCCTTCGTGAATGACGGGTAGGGAAATGCTGCAACAATCCATGACGTTGGCAATGCTGGGATTACGCAAGACTTGCACGTTCAATCGAGCGTAAGTGTCATCGTTGTCGAATACGGACATTGAGGGCGGCAAAATGGGGACGGTTGGCATGAGTAGAACCTTGCCCATCATTTCTGCCTGATATTGACGGATCAGATCATTGCGCGCATTCAGAGTTGTGCGGTATTCGAGCGCGCTGAGTGTTTGCGCACGAGCAATGCGACTCGATACTCGCGGGTCAAACTGATCCGGGTATGATTGAAGGGCTTCATGGTATTCCGCGTAAGCCTCGACAGCTGCAATCTGCCAGACAGCCAGTGATTTCAGGCGTTCAAGGCTGGCCAGAGACTGTGTACGTACGTCATGTCCCGCATCGCGCAGACGTAATACGGCATGGGTAAAGGCTGCCGCAACTTCAGGTTCCAGATCGTCCATGCCATAGTTGTCAGGGATGATGAATACCGGATCAATCTCTCTTTCGGTGGTGGCTGAGTCGTCGCGCATAACCTGGTAGGCCTGGCTGCAGGTCTCCACGCTGGCTGCCATGGGTCCAATGCTGTCCAAAGTCTGCGACAGTGACTTGCAGCCCTGGCGAGACACAGTGGCCTGGGTGGGTTTGAACCCCACGATGCCATTGAATGCTGCAGGAATACGCAGAGAACCACCAGTATCGGTGCCGACGGCAATATCGGCGACACCTCGGGCGACTGAGATCGCGCCACCCGAGGTGGAGCCACCTGGGATGCAGCCGGCATGAATGGCATTCTCCGGCGTTCCGTTATGGGGATTCAAACCCAGACCGGAGTAGGCAAGCTCAGTCATATTGGTCGTCCCGAGCATAACCGCACCCGCTGCTCGCAAACGCTGGATGGGCAGAGCATCGGCTACGGCAGGTGCATCCTCAGCCATGAAACGGGTGCCGGCGCGGGTCACGTGGCCCTTGACATCGAACAGTTCCTTGACCGATACCAAAGCCCCATTCAAGGGGTTGTTGATGGGTGATTGTCCGGCGATCGGGTCGTGAAAGATTTCGGTAAACACATGCCTCAGAGCGGGGTCATCACTGTCGAGCCTGGCCTGCAGATCTGCGACCCGGATGGGGGCGCTATCGGGTGTCCATGGATAGGATGAAGTCATGTTTCTGTCCTTTCAAACCTTCGGGTAAGAGTGCTCGCCCTGATGAGCGACTGATAGGCTTGATTATAGGAGATTCAGCCATGATGTTGTTTACCCGGGATTTTCGGGGTCATAGCAGTGATTGATCAGACAGATACGACTTCTTTTCGCTCAATGATGAAGTCAGGGGTTTTCTGCGCTCGTGGCAGATGTTCGCCAGAGCTATAAGTACAGTTCTTTCGGGTCGCCTTGCCGGATACCAGCGCATGATCGGCACGCTTCAGTAGCGTGTACAGATCATCCTCGGGCCGTATTTCGGTAAACCCCATCGTCATGCCAAAAGAGTGTCGTCCAGAGGTGGTAGGGACCGGATCTGACACAATCTTGAGACGCAATTGTTCCAGATACAGGGTTGCATCAATATTTTTGTCCAGCACGCAGGTGAAGGCGAACTCGTCCCCACCGACCCGACCAACGATATCCTTCGGTTGCAAATTGGCTTGCAAACGCTTGACGACGGTTTTGAGAATGACATCGCCTGCGCTATGACCGAAACTGTCGTTTATGATCTTGAAGCCATCCAGGTCCAGAGCAACAACGATCTGACGTTGGTCTGCAGGCAGGTTATGCGCCTGGGCCAGTTTGGTTCTCACCCGTGTTTCGAATTCATCACGATTAAAGGCACGAGTCAGTTGATCCACAGTCGCCTGGCGGTGCAGTCGGTAGACTGGCCCGGTGACGATGACGACAAACAGCAACGCCAGAATGCCAGGCGTGGCAATAATGAGCATGGCCAGGCGCATACCTGAATCCAGAATGTTGCCACTGCTGCTCAGAGAGTGATAATCGGGTTGAGTGATCAACAGGGACCAGTTGATCGCGCCATTGAAAAGGTTGACTGAGCGCGCCATACCCAGCTGTTTCTCCTTGGCCAGGTTTACATGTTCGACGAAGGTATCCTCGCCATCCTTCTTGCCAAGCCTTTGTTCATGTGTACGAGAGTACAGTTCAAACAAAGCTGTATTGCTGGAGTCGCGAAACAGCGAGTCGATATCACTGAAACCGATAGGTCCGGGCTGATTCTGGCCTGCTGAGTGCGCAATGATTCGCCCGTTTGCATCCAACATGACTGCTGAGAGATTGCTGCCACTGCGGGTATTGTCAATGAAGGCTGTCAGGTCGTGCAGATCAACGGCGACGCTGAGAACACCCGCTTCGAGGCCATCTCGCGTGGTTACGGCAACCGAGGCCGAGACCGTTGGCTTGCCGTTGGCGTAGAAGCTGAAAGCATTGCTCCAGACCAGGTTTTTTCCGGAGTGTGCGGCGCTGTACCACTCTTGCTGTCTGGGGTCGCTCCTTTCTTCGGAATTATCCCACTGGCGAATGTCGCCCGTTTCCTCGTCGCGCTGCTCATAGATGACTTGCCGGTTCTCGCCCTGCACCAGAATCGATTTGGTGATCATCACGTTACGATTGAACTGCGACCCGGACTTTGCGCTGCTTTCGAATCTGGCAACACGTATCAGGCTGCCGTTTTCCCGACCCAGATACATACCCTTGAGCCAGTGGTTGGAGCGAAGCTGGGAGCGAAAGAAGGTGGCCAGTAACTGGTCATTGTGTGGGTCCAGCACGCCGTCAGCTATCAGCTGGCTGGCCACTGTCAGCTGACTCAACGCGGGGACAAGGAATAGCCGGGTTTTCTCCACCACTTCATCCGCGTGCATCTTCAGGGCGGCACTGGTTTCCAGCTGTTGCTGTTGCTCCAGCTGATTTCCTGACATTACACTGACCACGCCTAACGAGGTTAGCTGCAACGTTACAACGATGGTTACCAGGGTTAGTCGCAGGGAATTGGGTGTCATCTGCATCAAAAGTGAAAAATTACATCCACCCTCAAGCAAGAAAAACGCCATTTATGCTCTGCTCATCGGCAGGCAGCAGAAAAACTTTAACAATGTCGGTATTCCAGTGTCTGCCGGCCTGGAAGGGGCGTTATTGCACATTAAAAAGCCCTTCAAAAAGAAGGGCTATATGGCTATGGTTTGTCTTGCGCCACGTGACTACTTACTTCACACGGTAACGGATTCCGAGGACCGCTGATTTATTGACTTCATCATCCCCATTATCGTTGTCAGGACGTACGTCTTCATCATTGGCTGCCAGCGTCAGGCCCAGGTCCAGCTCGTTGGTCAGGTGGTAGAGGAAGGTTGAGGTCAGCTCGTTGGTGACAAATCGAGTGTCGTCTTCGTCACCTACCTGTTGAAAGCTGAGGTTCCAGGCATTCAGCCAATCGACCCGGTCAGAAATTTCGTAGGTATAGCTCAATCGATTGGTAATGATGTGTACCGTATCATCACCGAAAACTGGTTCATAGACAGCCGTTTCCAGCAGCTGGCCTGTCAGGCCATAGGGTTTGGCATACTCAAGTTCAAATCGCAGTTTAGGATCGTTATCCACGGTGCCTGAGAATTCTCTGAGCTGCATACCCACGCCTGCGCGTGCCAGCCAGCCGTGACGTCGGGCACTGATAGGCTCGTCAAACAGAACGTCGTCAAGGCGGACGGCGCCCAGCGCACTGAGTGTGTCACCGGCCAGCAGGCCTTCCTTTCTCAATACCTCTTCCATCTCGGCATACCAGACGCCTCTGTAGGTATCCTCACCTTCCTGAGCGCGGTACTGATCTTCTTTGGCAACGATGTCGGCCAGTTCTCTGGCACCCTCATCACTGATGTCTCCGGTGATCTGTCCGGTCTCCTGTAAATCTTCTTGAATACGCAGTACCTTGGCTAAAGGCGTTGCATTCCAGACACGGCCATAACCGATACCCACCGAGAATCCGGCGCTATCGTCTTCAGCACTGTCCTGGAATGCATAATCGGCTGCGCCAAACCAGAACAGCTTGTCTTGGGTTTCACTGAAATAGTTGTCTGAGCTGACCCCCAGGCTGGCCCCATAATCATCACGAGTTCGATCATCATCACTCGGGCCGCGTGAGGCATCATAGTTTGCGCCGAACCGATAGTTAAGCACTCTGTCTTTCGTGCTCTCCTGATGGTTGTAGAATCCGTTGAGCAGCGCATCATAGGAAGTCTGATCCTGATTGCCATCATTGGCATTGGCATTGAAGTCGATATAGGCTTCATCGAATTCTGTGTCAGGTTCGGTATAGTCCGTCAGCTCAAGAGCGAATACCGATGAACTTATCGTACCCAGCGCGATGGTGACTGCCACAGAGCTGATTGAGCGTGTGATGCCACTCTTGTAGTGTTGTTGAAGAGGGGCTGAATTCGAGAGGATAAGTGTCATGTCGAGTCTCTGTGTTGAAAAGATGCGACAAGATTATCTATTTCAAAACGGCTTCTCTGGAGTTTTGAAAGCAGGTAAAAACACTCTGTTATTTTTACAATTCAGGCGCTGCCACCAAACCACGTTGCGCAAGCTCTGACCTCATTGATGTCTCGCTTGCTGGAGAAAATAGACAAGGCTTCCTCATAGCGTCGAGTAATGTCTTGCGATTCCACATTTCCAGCCATGCAAGAAAGACTGCTTTTATGTAGTTTATCCAGATGCATCAGTAACAAGGTTCTGGAAGGCCCTGGTCCGGCATGCCAGGCACACTCTGCAATCAAGGCCAGCGTATGCAAGCTGGTATTTCGATCTGCAGCGACGTACTGTCGGGTGTAGTCAAACATGACGGCACACAGGCGCGATAAGTCTATGGGGGTCAGCTGTATCCGTGCCGGGCGCGAATCGTCGTTGGCGTCGCTGTGGTCAGTCGAGGTCGAGTATCCATCACTCAGGTATTCCATCAGGGCCGTGCGAAACCAGTTCATGCAACTGATTGCGGTGAATGGATCGTTGATGCCTGGTGAGAGTGCTCTGGCAATCACCTCGCTCAATTGTTCGGCCAGAAAAAGCACATTCTGGTGTTCGGTTCGCTCTTGGCCGGTGGCGAAGCATTCACGTAATGAGTCATGGGAGATGTCCTCGTCACTGCCTGTCCAGAGGCTCAACAAGCAATCGTGTGTGGTGGTGAAATCGCCTGGACGATAATGAATGCGGATTAACAGATCCTGTTCCTGGGTAAGCGAAGACAATCTGTCCAGGTCGATGGCTTGTATATAGCCGATCGTCTCGGCTTTGACCGAGTGCATGTTTCTGCCGTGAATAGCGGTCTGAAAATCTGGTTCATCAATCCGTGGAATGTGAGAACCCCTGTTGGGAAAAGGCTTGTTGATACGGTTCGTAAGGCTATGACCAATGCTGGCCGTGATGTTCTCTATGTTGATTATTTCAGTGATGTGATTAATGAAATAGATAAGGACATAGATTGATGCCAGGCTCAGCAGCAAAGCCACGCTGAGGCTCAGGTTGGGAATAAAAGCGTCGATTTGTTCGCCCGATTCGGTTGTGTAAGGGCCGTGAAGGTTGGTCAGTACCGTCAGGCAATAGACAAACGTGCCAATAAATGTGCCTAGCGTGTATTGGCTGCCCTTGTCACCCATGAAGTTGTTGATCAGCCGCGGGCCGTAGTTGGAGCTTGCAAATGAGACGGCGACCACCGTGATGGAGAATGTCACGCCAGCGACGCCCAGCACGGAGGTGGCGACGACACTGAGCAAAGTGCGGGCATCATCGGCGTTTGCGTGTATCTGCCAAGGGAGCCAGCCCGTTGCCTGGTTGGCATCAAGCCACCCGAGGCCCAGCCCCAGCCCCATGGCACCCAGCACCATGCACATGGGCACGAACCAGTAGCTGGATGCTATGTCATTGATTAATTTGATCAATTTTGCATGCACAGTAATAAGGGTTCTCAGTGGTTTTTGATGGGCAAAAGGGTTGGAACAGACTAAATGTTACAAGGCAGCTACCGTACAGCCATAAGCGCTATATGGTCTGTTCACCGGATTGAATAATACCTTCTACGTTGAATAGAGCCTGTAAGTAATGATTGCCGAGAATGATGGTCAAACGATGTTGTGTGACAGGTTCTGTCGATGTTTTTCTGATGTACCATTTTTTATGAGACCTCTTGTGGATATTCTGATTGTCGAAGACGATGAGCAAACTCACGGAGCCTTGATGCGCCTGGTGACTCGAATGGGGCATAAGCCGCGAGGCGCGCGCTGTGCGCGTGATGCTCGAGATGCGCTCCTGTATCAGGCACCGCAGGTGCTCATAACTGATTGGGACTTGGGAGAGGATCAAAGCGGCGTTGATATTGCCGATCTTGCCCTGGAGCTCAGGGGCAGTTGCAAGGTTGTTTTCTGGTCTGGTAACGATATGCCACAACTCAAGCGTGACAGTCGGCATCTGGATGTCACTGCCTATATCAGCAAACCTAGCTCATTGGCAAACCTGAGAAGTGAACTATCGCAGGTACTGCCAGTGGCCTGACGCTAGGGTCGCTGGATTGATGGCAATTAATCTGGCCCAAATGCAGGTAAAGTCTCAGGTATCAAGTAGGGCGGTGACCGAGCGGCGAACATCGGAAGGGGCGAGGCCGTAGCGCCGATTGAAGGAACGGCTGAAATGTGCAGAGCTGATAAAGCCGCAGGCATCACTGATTTCCCCAACAGACAAGTCACCGTGCGATAGAAGCTCATGGGCTCTCTGCAGGCGAAGCGTCAGATAGTGGCGTGCCGGACTGGTGTTCAGGTGACGCTGAAACAATCGCTCCATTGCCCGTATGGAAAGATTGATATGTTGCGCCAGATGACGCTTGCTGACAGGCTCTTCCAGGCTGCTGCGCATCAGTACCAGAGCGCTGTGCAGATTCTGCGGCAGCCAGTCCTGGCCCGGCGGGTAGGCCGTGGTCCGGGCCAGGCGCGAAGGCGAGGTATCGGCCTTGAGAATCTGTCGTATTTCCTGCACGGTTTCAGCAGAATCGTAGCGTCGTATCAGCAGTAGCATGAGTTCGAATGCGCTGTTGGGGCCAGCAGCCGACAAACGATTTCGATCAACGACTACGGTGTCAGGTCGTATCTGCAGGTTCGGGTGAAGACGTGCAGCATGCGCATGGTTGTCCGGATGTAGAGAGCAGGAATAACCATCCATCAAACCTGCCAGGGCAATTTGTAGAATGCCGTTCCAGATGCCTCCCAACAGGCATCCTCTGTGCTCACTCTGGCACAGCCATTCGTTCAACAAGGGGTTGGCAACCAGGTCGCAGCGATAACCACCGCAGACAATGATGACGTCGATATCCACATCGTTGTCAGGTTGGGAGCTGGTGTTGTCGCAGATGGTCTCATCCACGGGGATGGCAATCCCCAGGTCGCTGACCACGTGCTTGTCCTGAATAGATGTTGTCCGGAAAGTAAAGTGCTTTTGCCGGTTGACCAGATTTGCGGTGGTCAGTGCATCGGCGGCGGCTGTGAATGCCAGCAATGAAAAATGCGTTTGCAAGACAAACGTCACGTTGACGGTTTGTTGATGCTCGCAAAGTTCATTTTCATTATCCATAGCGGCAGAATACCTGCACTTTTGTCGCAAAATGCTATTAGTGGCGCAAAGAGACAATAAATGTACGTGATTGGTCAGGTCCAGAGCCGTCGAGAAGTTCACAATACAGGCTAACTCTCTTCCACATGCAGCAGTCAGACATGAATCGTTTCTCTGGGTTTGGCCTCATCAAGCAGGCGTTTCAGCATCAGGAGCACTGGCAGCGCATGTGGCGCAATCCCAAGCCGAAAAAGCACTACGATGTCATTATCATCGGCGGTGGTGGGCATGGTCTGGCAACTGCCTATTATCTGGCCAAGCTGCATGACAAGATCAATGTGGCGGTGATCGAAAAAGGCTGGATTGGGGGCGGTAATACGGGTCGTAATACGACTATTGTGAGATCCAATTATTTGTGGGACGAAGCTGCCAACCTCTATGAGCATGCCATGCAACTCTGGGAAGGCTTGTCACAGGACCTTAATTACAACGTGATGTTCTCCCAGCGTGGCGTCATGAACCTGGGTCACAACCAGCAAGACATGCGCGATATTCAACGCCGCGTCACTGCCAATCGATTGAACGGCATCGACGGAGAAGTGCTGGATGCACAACAGTGTGCCGAGATCGTGCCGATCATGGACTGTTCAGGAAACACCCGATATCCGATAATGGGAGCCTCGTGGCAGCCCAGAGCCGGTGTCGCCAGACACGATGCTGTTGCCTGGGGCTTCGCCAGAGGTGCTGATAGCTACGGTGTGGATATCATCCAGCAGACCGAAGTGACCGACATCATCATTGAAGATGGTGCGGCCGTGGGTGTTCAGACAAAGCAGCATGGGATCATCGGGGCCAACCGCATCGGTTGCGTGACCGCTGGTAACTCTGGGGTATTGGCAGGGTACGCAGGCTTTGAGCTCCCGATAGAGTCTCACCCTTTGCAGGCCTATGTGTCCGAACCCATCAAACCTATCCTCGATACGGTTGTCATGTCCAATGCGGTGCATGGGTATATGTCACAGTCGGACAAGGGTGATCTGGTCATCGGGGCAGGTATTGACGGATATGTCGGCTATGGTCAACGCGGTTCCTATTCGGTTATAGAACACACCATGCAGGCCATCATAGAATTGTTTCCCGTGGTCTCGCGTGTGCACATGAATAGACAGTGGGGTGGAATCGTCGATACAACTCCGGATGCCTGCCCCATTATCTCCAAAACTCCGGTCGAGAATCTGTTCTTCAACTGCGGTTGGGGCACTGGCGGGTTCAAGGCGACGCCGGGTTCAGGCCATGTCTTTGCCGACATGCTGGCAACCGGCGAGCCCAATACGCTGAGCAATGCGTTTAATTACTGGAGATTCCAGACAGGCGCGCTGATCGACGAGCACGGTGCTGCAGGCGTTGCGCACTGATCCCCGATAAATCGACTAAAGAATAACGCTGCCATGTTTCTGATTCATTGCCCCTATTGCGGTGAACACCGCGAAGAAGAAGAGTTTCACGCTGCTGGACAGGCACACTTGCCTCGGCCACTGGACCCCGACTCAATGACGGATGAGGAGTGGGGGAACTTTCTCTTCTACCGTAAGAATCCACGCGGAGAGCATCGCGAGTTATGGGTGCATGCGGCCGGTTGTCGCAAGTTTTTCAATGTGGTTCGTAATACTCAAACCTATGAAATATACGGTACTTACAAGGTTGGTGAAATGCTCGAATTCGATGGAGCTCCCGAGGTCGGTCCGACAGGTTCCGTGATGAACTGGAAATCACCCTCATGATGACGTCTCATCAGCTGGCTATGCAGCAACGTAACCGACTGTCATCGGGTGGGCGGATAGATCGCAGCAAGCCGTTGGCATTTACATTTGACGGTCGTCGCATGCAAGGGTATGAGGGCGATACACTTGCCTCGGCACTGCTGGCTAACGGTGTAGACGTTATCGGTCGCAGTTTCAAATACAGTCGTCCGCGCGGCATCATGACGGCAGGTGTGGAAGAGCCAAATGCGGTGTTGCAGATTGGCGCTACCGAAGCGACTCAGACACCGAATATCAAGGCGACCGAGCAGAGCTTGTACGATGGTCTGGTCTGCAAACCGGTTAATGGCTGGCCGAATGTCAACTTCGATGCCATGGGCCTGGTAGGCAAGTTCGGCGGTGTGCTGATGTCGCCGGGTTTCTACTACAAGACTTTCATGTGGCCTAAATCTCAATGGGAAAATTATGAGAAATTGATTCGCAAGGCGGCAGGGCTGGGTCGTAGCCCGAAGCTGCCTGATGTGGACCGTTATGATCATATGAACCACCACGTGGATGTGCTGGTCGTTGGTGCGGGACCTGCTGGTCTGGGCGCAGCCCTGAGTGCTGCGAGGCAGGGGGCACGAGTCATGATCGCGGATGAGCGCTCAGAGTTCGGTGGTTCTCTGCTTTTCAGCAATGACTCCATTGATGGTCAGCCAGCGATGCTGTGGGTGGAGAAGTGCGTTGCAGAGCTTGTGCAGATGAAGAATGTGACTGTCATGAGTCGTGCAACAGTCACCGGCTATCATGATCACAACTTTCTAACCATCAGTGAGCGTCGTAGCGAGCATCTTGGCGACAGAGCGCCGGAGAACATGACACGCCAAAGACTGCACAAAGTGCGGGCGGGTAGTGTGGTCTTGGCTACGGGGGCACACGAGCGTCCATTGGTTTTTGGTAACAACGATCTGCCCGGTTGCATGGTGGCCTCCAGTCTGTCGCACTACATCAACCGCTTTGCGGTTGTACCCGGAAACAAGCTGGTTGTCATGACCAGTAATGACTCGGGCTACCAATGTGCATTTGACTGGGCTGATGCGGGACGGCAGGTAGTTGCTATCGTTGATACACGTCGTGAACCTGACGGCACTGTCACCGATACCGCTCTGCAACGAGGCATCAAGGTCATCACAGGCTCCGCCGTGGTGGAAGCCAAAGGTCGTTCTCGCGTGACAGGTGCTTTGGTTATGCCGATCAATGCAGGGGCTACCTTTGTGACCGGTGATGGGCAGTTGCTGCCATGCGATACGCTTGCCAGTAGTGGTGGTTGGAGCCCGGTTGTACATCTGTCCTGCCATACCGGCAGCCGACCTGTGTGGTCTGAAGAGATACTCGGCTTTGTGCCAGGTGCAACCATTGAGCAGTGCTGGAGCTCTGGAGCCATGGCGGGTGTTCAAACTTTGGGTGATTGTCTGGTCGATGGCATGCAGGCAGGTAGTGATGCGGCTTCGGCAGCCGGCTTTGTGGCCATGCAAGAGATAGCCGGGATTCCGCCGACAGCATCTGGCAATGATGTAGTTTGTGAGGCGATGCCGGCATTTCTCATCCCACACAGCAAGCCGTGCAGTCGAGCGCCAAAACAGTTCGTTGACATGCAGAACGATGTCACGGCTGCAGGCATAGAAATGAGTACGCGTGAAGGCTTTGAATCCATCGAGCACGTCAAGCGCTATACGGCGATGGGCTTCGGCACGGATCAAGGCAAGACAGGCAACATCAACGGTCTGGCAATTGTTGCCAAAATTCTGGGTAAAACCATTCCGGAAACCGGGACAACGGTGTTTCGTCCAAACTACACGCCTGTCAGTTTCGGTGTCGTGGCAGGTGCTCACACGGATCTGCTTTTTGACCCGCAACGTTTCACCCCGATGCATAGCTGGCATCTGGAGAACGGTGCTGAATTTGAAAACGTAGGCCAGTGGAAGCGTCCCTTGTATTTTCCGGTAGGGGACGAGACGATGGAAGAGGCTATTGCTCGTGAGCAATTGGCCACCAGAAACGGTGTCGGCATCCTGGATGCGACAACACTGGGGAAAATAGATATACAAGGCAAGGATGCACGGGAATTTCTGGGACGTGTCTATACCAATGCCTGGGCGAAACTGGAACCAGGGCGTTGTCGCTATGGTTTGATGTGTGCCGAGGATGGCATGATCACGGATGATGGCGTGACGTCCTGTCTTGCAGAAAATCACTTTCTGATGACCACCACCACCGGTGGTGCAGCGCACGTTCTTTCGTGGCTGGAGGTTTATCACCAGACTGAATGGCCTGAAATGGAGGTGTTCTTCAATAGTGTGACGGACCAATGGGCAACGATGACCATTGCCGGGCCTGACAGTCGCAAGCTATTGGCGAAGTTGACCGATATCGATCTGTCGGCGGATGCCTTTCGTTTCATGGATTGGCGAGAGGCGAAAGTTGCGAATATTCCGGCTCGAGTATTCCGAATATCTTTCACCGGTGATCTTTCCTATGAGATCAACGTACCGTCTCACTACGGTTTGCAGGTATGGAAAGCACTGTTTGAAGCAGGCAAGGAATTCAATCTGACGCCCTATGGTACTGAGACCATGCATGTATTACGGGCCGAAAAAGGCTTCATCATCGTGGGTCAGGATACAGACAGATCAATGACACCTTATGACATGGACCATGGTTGGGCAGTATCCAACAACAAACCATTCAGTTTCATTGGTAAGCGGGGCATGAATCGTTCGGACTGTCTGCGCACAGATCGCAAGCAGCTGGTTGGTCTGATGACGACGGATCCGCAGGCTGTATTGCCGGAAGGGGCACAAGCCGTTCGAGATCCTCAGCAGGCGATTCCCATGACGATGGTTGGTCATGTCACGTCCAGCTATCACAGTGCCTTTCTGGGCCGGCGTATCGCCATGGCGGTGATCAAGGACGGAATCCAGAGAAAGGGTGAGAAAGTCTATTTCCCAATGACTGATGGTTCGTTCATCGAAGCAGAAACCTGTTCCACCGTTTTTCTTGACGCCGAAGGCAGCAGGCAAAAAGCATGAGTAAGCTGGATAAAACAATAGCGGTGATGGACCTGCATGTCGGTAGTGATATCGCTGATGTGGTCGAGCTGTCTCCATTGGCACATGTGGGTCTGCCTGCGCGTGGTGGTCCGGCATCCATATCGAGAATCGTGCGGGCGAAAGCCTCATCCAGAACGCTGGTTGCCAGTGCAGTGCTGGAAGAGGCGTCGGTAACGGGTATTCTCGTGCTACGTGCCAGTACTGGCAAAGAGGCGCTCGCAAGTGCATTGCAAACGACATTGAATGTGAAGCTGCCTGAAAGGCTTGCGAGTCATTCCATCAGTGACAAGTATTGTGTTCGCTGGATGTCTCCAGACGAATGGTTACTGACTTGTCCATTGGATGAAGCATTTGAGCTGGAGAACAAGTTGAGAGCGGCAGCGGACGGACCGATTGCCATTGTCAATGTGTCTGGTGGTTACAGCCTGCTGACCTTGTCCGGAGAGAGTGCACTGAAGGTACTTAAAAAGAGTACTTCATACGATGTTCACCCGGACAGCTTTGGTCCGGGGAAAGTAGTCAATACGGTCATGGCGAAGGCCCAGGTAACTCTACGAGCCGTGGGTGAAGATCGCTATGAAATCATTGTCAGGAGAAGTTTTGCCGACTATCTCTGGTTATGGTTACAACGTGCCGGCAAGGAGTATGGGCTCGAAGCATTCTCTTTAACAGCTAGCTGAACGAGTCGTTCGACTCGTCGTCGGATTCGCGTTTGTGAAGTATCGGGATGGGGTCAATTGCACTCCATAGCGGTGCACTGGTTCTTGCTGCGGACAATAGCAGGCCGGCTTTGAACATCCAGGTGACAAAGCCGGCTGTCAGTGCAACACTGGCTACTCCACCGATAGCCAATATTGTCGTTTCTTGCTGCTGGTCTCTGGATTGAGAATCTTTCAAATCTTGCGACAGGCTATTCATACCGCTAGAGTCCAGTGGTGACAGAGTCAATGTGAATGGCATGAAATCATAGCCTTCAATGACCAGGTTCGTTGTCACCAGTCCACGACTCTTGATACCTTCGAGTATGTTGAGCAATCTGGTTTGCGCGCTTGCGGTTTCATTCGCAATATGTTGTGTTTGTGAATATTGCTGAATGTCCGCGTTACTGGCTGATTCGGATTGATAGATCGAAATGCCGTCGGTCGTTGCTGTCAACAAGTCCTCGATGAGTACGTCGGTATCGGCACTTTCAATATCCACATTCTCAGGGTCGATAGAGCCTTCAGACTCGATGGATGCCATTCCATCGATTCTTTGATGGTCCGGTGTCGGTGGGGAGGGACGTCCGGAGTCGGCTTTATGTTCGGCAAGCGAACCCGATACGTCCGGCAAACTTGGCGATGCAATATCCGGCATGGCAGCAGCGAGTCTGGGATCGCCCAATATAGTGATCATCAATGTTGCTTCGGTAGCATTGCCTTCTGTATCAATGAGCATGACCTGCAAGGAATATTGGCCCTTGTTCAATTGCTGGTTTTGAGTAAGTTGTGCAGTTTGCGCATCGTAGGTAAAATACGGTTGGGCACTCCCACCTGTGATTTGCAACGTGACCTGATCCTGCAAGTCTGGGTCAAACACTTGTATCTGTCCGATGACACCCGTAAATTGCGCTGAGCTGCTCATCTCGGTTGTATTCAGAGTGGGTGCCATGTTTACGTCGGTAACCTTCACCAGGATAGCCTGTGTCGTTGCAGTTCCGTTAGCATCAGTAGCAGCGACCGTCAATTCGTATCGATTCGAATTAGAGGTATCTCTGGGTGCTTCAAAATCTGGCGATAACTTGAAGCTCAGATACCCGGTGGATGCATTGATCTGAAAATGAACCGCATCGGGCCCACCTGTTATCGAGTACTGAACAGAATCACCATCCAAATCTGTTGCATTGACTTGACCGACGTCAGCCTGGTTCTCGGGAGTGCTGAATGTCGAGGAGGATACGATCTCAGGTGCACTATTGACGTTCTCAACCGAAATCAGAAAGCTGTGGTTCGAAGTGGATTTGTCAGAAGAGCTGGCAGTTACTTCTATCATGTAGCTGAATTCTGACTCGCGACCTAACGACTCAGTGAGTGTTATCACACCCGTTGACTCGTCGATGGTAAACAGCCCATTTGCATTGTTGGTCAGCGAGTAGGTGACCGTAGCGGTACTGTCGGTGTCTGTGGCGGATGCTGTAATTCCAACGACAGTCCCGATAGCCGCTTTGTGATCGATGGAGTTATCACCGGTATCTATATCGGTAATCGGACTGATCTGGAACTCGTTGGTATCACCGACCAGAATGACGAATGACTGTGTGGAAGTAGATGAATCGCTTGAGGTGGCGGTGACTTCGATTGTATGGCTGGCAGCTGTTTCTCGATCCAGTGCACCGGCTAACGTTACGATACCTGTGGTGGCATCAATGGAGAACAAGCCATCGGGGTTATTGGATAGTGTGTAGGAAACCGTGTTGTTGGTACTGTCTGCATCAGTAGCTGAGGCAGTGACACCAACCGTTGCACCTGCGGTTGCATTCTCGTCGACCGTGTTGGCTGCGGCATCGCTATCGGTTACGACTCCTACATCAAATTCATCGCTATCGCCAACCAGGATGACGAATGATTGTGTCGAGGTGGAAGAGTCGCTAGAGGTCGCAGTCACTTCAATGGTATGACTGGCGGCGGTTTCTCGATCCAGCGCACCGGCCAAGGTCACGATACCCGTGGTGGCATCGATGGAAAACAAGCTGCCGGGGTTGTTGGATAATGAGTAGGAGACGGTGTCAGCACCATCGGTATCACTGGCTACAGCCGTGACGCCAACCGTTGCACCTGCCGTCGCTTTCTCGTCGACCGTGTTGGCTGCGGCATCGCTATCGGTTACGACGCCAACATCAAATTCATCTGCATCACCGACGAGGATGATGAATGATTGTGTTGAGAAGGACGAATCAGTCGATGTGGCGGTGACTTCAATGGTATGGCTGGCAGCTGTTTCTCTGTCTAGCGCACCGGCCAAGGTCACAACACCAGTGGTGGCATCAATGGTAAACAAGCTACCGGGGTTGTTGGACAATGAGTAGGAAATAGTGTCCGTGCTATCAGCGTCACTAGCCGAAGCCGTGACACCAACCGCTGCACCTGTCGTCGCATTTTCGTCGACCGTATTGGCTGAGACATCGCTATCGGTTACAACGCCTACATCAAATTCATTTGCATCACCGATGAGGATGATGAATGATTGTATGGCAGTGGAGGTGTCGCTTGAGGTGGCAGTCACCTCAATGGTATGACTGGCAGCGGTTTCCCGATCCAGTGTACCTACCAAGGTCACGATGCCCGTGGTGGCATCAATGGCAAACAAGCTGCCGGGATTATCGGACAAGGAGTAGGAGACGGTGTCAGTACCATCGGCATCACTGGCTACAGCCGTGACACCAACTGTTGCACCTGTCGTCGCATTTTCGTCGACCGTATTGGCTGCAACATCGCTATCGGTTACAACGCTTACATCAAATTCATCTGCATCACCGACGAGGATGACGAATGATTGTGTTGAGAAGGACGAATCAGTCGATGTAGCGGTCACTTCAATGGAATGACTGGCAGCTGATTCTCTGTCTAGCGCACCGACCAGAGTTACGACACCGGTGGTGGCATCAATGGAAAACAGGCCACCAGGATTGTTGGACAATGAGTAGGAAATAGTGTCCGTGCTATCGGCGTCACTGGCCGAAGCCGTGATTCCCACCGTTGCTCCCGCAGTTGCACTCTCGCTGATTGTATTGCTGGCGGCATCGTTGTCGGTTACAACGCCTACATCAAATTCATCCACATCACCGACGAGAATGACGAATGATTGTGTTGAGGAGGATGAGTCAGTCGAAGTAGCAGTCACTTCAATGGTATGACTGGCAGCGGCTTCCCGATCCAGCGCGCCGATCAAGGTCACGATACCCGTGGAGGCATCGATGGTAAACAAGCTACCGGGGTTGTTAGATAATGAGTAGGAAATAGTGTCCGTGCTATCGGCGTCACTGGCCGAAGCCGTGATTCCCACCGTTGCTCCCGCAGTTGCACTCTCGCTGATTGTATTGGTGGTGGCATCGTTGTCGGTTACGACGCCCACATCAAATTCATCCGCATCACCGACGAGGATGATGAATGATTGTGTTGAGGTGGATGAATCGGTCGACGTGGCGGTGACTTCAATGGTATGGCTGGCAGCGGCTTCCCGATCCAGCGCGCCGATCAAGGTCACGATACCCGTGGAGGCATCGATGGAAAACAAGCTACCGGGATTGTTGGACAATGAGTAGGAAATAGTGTCTGTGCTATCAGCGTCACTAGCCGAAGCCGTGACACCAACCGTTGCACCTGTCGTCGCATTTTCGTCGACCGTATTGGCTGAGACATCGCTATCGGTTACAACGCCTACATCAAATTCATCCACATCACCGACGAGGATGATGAATGATTGTGTTGAGGAGGATGAGTCGGTCGACGTAGCAGTCACTTCAATGGTATGACTGGCAGCAGCTTCCCGATCCAGCGCGCCGATCAAGGTCACGATACCCGTGGAGGCATCGATGGTAAACAAGCTGCCAGGATTGTTGGACAATGAGTAGGAAATAGTGTCCGTGCTATCAGCGTCACTGGCTTCAGCGGTGATACCAACGGTTGCCCCCGCAGTTGCACTCTCGTTGATTGTATTGGTAGCGGCATCGCTATCGGTTACAACGCCTACATCAAATTCATCCACATCACCGACGAGGATGATGAATGATTGTGTTGAGGAGGATGAGTCGGTCGACGTAGCAGTCACTTCAATGGTATGACTGGCAGCAGCTTCCCGATCCAGCGCGCCGATCAAGGTCACGATACCCGTGGAGGCATCGATGGTAAACAAGCTACCGGGGTTGTTAGATAATGAGTAGGAAATAGTGTCCGTGCTATCGGCGTCACTGGCCGAAGCCGTGATTCCCACCGTTGCTCCCGCAGTTGCACTCTCGCTGATTGTATTGGTGGTGGCATCGTTGTCGGTTACGACGCCAACATCAAATTCATCCGCATCACCGACGAGGATGATGAATGATTGTGTTGAGGTGGATGAATCGGTCGACGTGGCGGTGACTTCAATGGTATGGCTGGCAGCTGTTTCTCTGTCTAGCGCACCAGCCAAAGTCACGATGCCCGTGGTGGCATCAATGGTAAACAAGCTGCCGGGATTGTTGGATAATGAGTAGGAAATAGTGTCTGTGCTATCAGCGTCACTAGCTTCAGCGGTGATACCAACGGTTGCCCCCGCAGTTGCACTCTCGTTGATTGTATTGGTGGCGGCATCGCTATCGGAAATGGCACCAACATCAAATTCATCCACATCACCGACAAGGATGACAAATGACTCTGTGGCTGTGGAGGTATCGCTAGAGGTGGCAGTCACTTCAATGGTATGACTGGCAGCTGATTCTCTGTCTAGCGCACCGACTAGGGTTACGACACCGGTGGTGGCATTAATGGTAAACAAGCCACCGGCGTTGTTAGACAGTGTGTAGGAAACCGTATTGTTGGTACTGTCTGCATCGGTAGCTGAGGCTGTGATGCCAACCGTTGCCCCTGCGATCGCATTCTCGTTGACCGTATTGGTTGCTGAATCGTTGTCGGTTACGATGCCTACATTAAATTCATCACTATCGCCAACCAGAATGACAAATGACTGAGTCGAGGTGGATGAATCGGTCGATGTGGCGGTGACTTCAATGGTATGGCTGGCAGCTGTTTCTCTGTCTAGCGCACCGGCCAAGGTCACAACACCGGTGGTGGCATCAATGGTAAACAAGCTGCCAGGATTGTTGGACAATGAGTAGGAAATAGTGTCCGTACTATCGGCATCACTGGCTATAGCGGTGACACCAACCGTTGCTCCCGCAGTTGCATTCTCGTTGATTGTATTGGTAGCGGCATCGCTATCGGTTACGACGCCTGCATCAAATTCATCCACATCACCGACGAGAATGACGAATGATTGTGTTGAGGAGGATGAGTCAGTCGACGTAGCAGTCACTTCAATGGTATGACTGGCAGCGGCTTCCCGATCCAGTGCGCCGATCAAGGTCACGATACCCGTGGTGGTGTTGATATCAAACAACCCACCGGCGTTGTTAGACAGTGTGTAGGAAACCGTATTGTTGGTACTGTCTGCATCGGTAGCTGAGGCTGTGATGCCAACCGTTGCCCCTGCGATCGCATTCTCGTTGACCGTATTGGTTGCTGAATCGTTGTCGGTTACGATGCCTACATTAAATTCATCACTATCGCCAACCAGAATGACAAATGACTGTGTCGAGGAGGATGAATCGGTCGATGTGGCGGTGACTTCAATGGTATGGCTGGCAGCTGTTTCTCTGTCTAGCGCACCGGCCAAGGTCACAACACCGGTGGTGGCATCAATGGTAAACAAGCTGCCAGGATTGTTGGACAATGAGTAGGAAATAGTGTCCGTACTATCGGCATCACTGGCTATAGCGGTGACACCAACCGTTGCTCCCGCAGTTGCATTCTCGTTGATTGTATTGGTAGCGGCATCGCTATCGGTTACGACGCCTGCATCAAATTCATCCACATCACCGACGAGAATGACGAATGATTGTGTTGAGGAGGATGAGTCAGTCGACGTAGCAGTCACTTCAATGGTATGACTGGCAGCGGCTTCCCGATCCAGTGCGCCGATCAAGGTCACGATACCCGTGGTGGTGTTGATATCAAACAACCCACCGGCGTTGTTAGACAGTGTGTAGGAAACCGTATTGTTGGTACTGTCTGCATCGGTAGCTGAGGCTGTGATGCCAACCGTTGCCCCTGCGATCGCATTCTCGTTGACCGTATTGGTTGCTGAATCGTTGTCGGTTACGATGCCTACATTAAATTCATCACTATCGCCAACCAGAATGACAAATGACTGTGTCGAGGAGGATGAATCAGTCGATGTGGAAGTGACTTCAATGGTATGACTGGCAGCTGTTTCTCTGTCTAGCGTACCGACCAGAGTTACGACACCGGTGGTGGTATCAATGGTAAACAAGCTACCGGGGTTGTTGGACAATGAGTAGGAAATAGTGTCCGTACTATCGGCATCACTGGCTATAGCGGTGACACCAACCGTTGCTCCCGCAGTTGCACTCTCGTTGATTGTATTGGTCGCGGCATCGCTGTCGGAAATAGCACCAACATCAAACTCATTCACATCGCCGACGAGGATGACGAATGACTGTGTCGAGGAGGACGAATCGGTCGATGTGGCAGTCACTTCAATGGTATGGCTGGCAGCGGCTTCCCGATCCAGTGCGCCGACCAAGGTCACGATACCCGTGGTGGTGTTGATATCAAACAATCCACCGGCGTTATTGGATAGTGTGTAGGAGACAGTGTTGTTGGTACTGTCTGCATCAGAAGCAGAAGCGGTGATGCCAACCGTTGCCCCTGCGGAAGCATTCTCGTCGATCGTATTGGTGGCAGCATTGCTATCAGTTACGACACCGACATTAAATTCATCGATATCTCCAACCAGGATAACGAATGACTGTGTCGAGGAGGATGAATCGGTCGATGTGGCTGTGACTTCAATGGTATGGCTGGCAGCAGTCTCCCGATCCAGCGCGCCGGCTAAGGTCACGACACCGGTGGTGGCATCAATGGAAAACAAGCTGCCGGGGTTATTGGATAATGAGTAGGAAACAGTATTGTTGGTACTGTCTGCATCAGAAGCTGACGCCGTGATCCCAACGGTTGCCCCTGCGGACGCATTCTCGTCGATCGTATTGGTGGCAGCATCGTTGTCGGTTACGACACCGACATTGAATTCATCCACATCACGGACCAGGATAACGAATGACTGTGTCGAGGAGGATGAATCGGTCGATGTGGCAGTCACTTCAATGGTATGACTGGCAGCGGCTTCCCGATCCAGTGCGCCGATCAAGGTCACGATACCCGTGGTGGTGTTGATATCAAACAAGCCACCGGCGTTGTTAGTCAGTGTGTAGGAAACCGTATTGTTGGTACTGTCTGCATCGGTAGCTGAGGCTGTGATGCCAACCGTTGCCCCTGCGATCGAATTCTCGTTGACCGTATTGGTTGCTGAATCGTTGTCGGTTACGATGCCTACATTAAATTCATCACTATCGCCAACCAGAATGACAAATGACTGTGTCGAGGTGGATGAATCAGTCGATGTGGCAGTGACTTCAATGGTATGACTGGCAGCTGTTTCTCTGTCTAGCGTACCGACCAGAGTTACGACACCGGTGGTGGTATCAATGGTAAACAAGCTACCGGGATTGTTGGACAATGAGTAGGAAATAGTGTCTGTACTATCGGCATCACTGGCTATAGCGGTAACACCAACCGTTGCTCCCGCAGTTGCACTCTCGTTGATTGTATTGGTGGCGGCATCGCTGTCGGAAATAGCACCAACATCAAACTCATTCACATCGCCGACGAGGATGACGAATGACTGTGTCGAGGAGGATGAATCGGTCGATGTGGCAGTCACTTCAATGGTATGACTGGCAGCGGCTTCCCGATCCAGTGCGCCGATCAAGGTCACGATACCCGTGGTGGTGTTGATATCAAACAACCCACCGGCGTTATTGGATAGTGTGTAGGAGACAGTGTTGTTGGTACTGTCTGTATCAGAAGCAGAAGCGGTGATCCCAACCGTTGCCCCTGCGGAAGCATTCTCGTCGATCGTATTGGTGGCAGCATTGCTATCAGTTACGACACCGACATTAAATTCATCGATATCTCCAACCAGGATAACGAATGACTGTGTCGAGGAGGATGAATCGGTCGATGTGGCTGTGACTTCAATGGTATGGCTGGCAGCAGTCTCCCGATCCAGCGCGCCGGCTAAGGTCACGACACCGGTGGTGGCATCAATGGAAAACAAGCTGCCGGGGTTATTGGATAATGAGTAGGAAACAGTATTGTTGGTACTGTCTGCATCAGAAGCTGACGCCGTGATCCCAACGGTTGCCCCTGCGGACGCATTCTCGTCGATCGTATTGGTCGCGGCATCGTTGTCTGTTACGACACCGACATTAAATTCATCAATATCGCCAACGAGGATAACGAATGACTGTGTTGAGGAGGACGAATCGGTCGATGTGGCAGTCACTTCAATGGTATGGCTGGCAGCGGCTTCCCGATCTAGTGCGCCGACCAAGGTCACGATACCCGTGGTGGCATTGATAGTAAACAACCCACCGGCGTTATTGGATAGTGTGTAGGAGACAGTGTTGTTGGTACTGTCTTCATCAGAAGCAGAAGCGGTGATCCCAACCGTTGCCCCTGCGGAAGCATTCTCGTCGATCGTATTGGTGGCAGCATTGCTATCAGTTACGACACCGACATTAAATTCATCGATATCTCCAACCAGGATAACGAATGACTGTGTCGAGGAGGATGAATCGGTCGATGTGGCTGTGACTTCAATGGTATGGCTGGCAGCAGTCTCCCGATCCAGCGCGCCGGCTAAGGTCACGACACCGGTGGTGGCATCAATGGAAAACAAGCTGCCGGGGTTATTGGATAATGAGTAGGAAACAGTATTGTTGGTACTGTCTGCATCAGAAGCTGACGCCGTGATCCCAACGGTTGCCCCTGCGGACGCATTCTCGTCGATCGTATTGGTCGCGGCATCGTTGTCTGTTACGACACCGACATTAAATTCATCAATATCGCCAACGAGGATAACGAATGACTGTGTTGAGGAGGACGAATCGGTCGATGTGGCAGTCACTTCAATGGTATGGCTGGCAGCGGCTTCCCGATCTAGTGCGCCGACCAAGGTCACGATACCCGTGGTGGCATTGATAGTAAACAACCCACCGGCGTTATTGGATAGTGTGTAGGAGACAGTGTTGTTGGTACTGTCTTCATCAGAAGCAGAAGCGGTGATCCCAACCGTTGCCCCTGCGGAAGCATTCTCGTCGATCGTATTGGTGGCAGCATTGCTATCAGTTACGACACCGACATTAAATTCATCGATATCTCCAACCAGGATAACGAATGACTGTGTCGAGGAGGATGAATCGGTCGATGTGGCTGTGACTTCAATGGTATGGCTGGCAGCAGTCTCCCGATCCAGCGCGCCGGCCAAGGTCACGACACCGGTGGCGGCATCGATGGAAAACAAGCTGCCGGGGTTATTGGATAATGAGTAGGAAACAGTATTGTTGGTACTGTCTGCATCCGTGGCTGTAGCGGTGATCCCAACCGTCGCCCCAGCCGTCGCATTCTCGTCGACCGTGTTGATTGCCGAATCGTTGTCGGTTACGACGCCGACATCAAATTCATCCACATCGCCGACCAGAATGACAAATGACTGGGTGGTGGTCGATGAATCCGAAGAGGTGGCCGTAACTTCAATAGTATGACTGGCCGCCGTTTCTCGATCCAGAGCACCTGTCAGCGTCACGACGCCCGTAGTGGAATTTATGGCGAACAATCCACCGGCGTTATTGGACAGTGCGTACGAGACTGTGTCGGTGCTGTCTCCATCACTGGCTATAGCGGTGACGCCGACGATTGCACCTGCTTTCGAATCTTCCTTGACAATGTTTGAATCGGCATTGTTATCGGTTACAACCCCCACATCAAATTCATCGACATCACCAACCTGAATGACAAATGACTTGTTGGCAGTGGATAAATCAGAAGACGTAGCAGTGACTTCGATAGTGTGACTAGCTGCAGTTTCACGGTTCAGGGCCACAGCGGTGGTCACTTTTCCCGTAACAGTGTCTATTGAGAACAGGTTGCCCGGGTTACTACTTAGCGAGTAGCTAATGGTCTGCCCAGCATCACCGTCGCTGGTATCGGCTTCAATACCGACACTGCTTCCGATTGCGCTGTTTTCATCAACTCGGTCAGCAAGTCCATCGATGTCTACGATTGACCTCAATGGTTCATCAGCAGCATCGTTGATGTTGATGATGACATTCTCGGTATCATCCGCATTTACTCCATCGCTGGCGGTGATGCTCAATGTAAATTGTTGAGAGTTCTCATAATCGATGGCGGCAGTGTTCGCTACCGTAATCTCGCCAGTGTTCACATCAATTGCAAACGCATTTCCTGTATTCCCACCAGCGATGCTCCACGTAATAGACCCTACCGTATCAGGGTCATTAGCAGTCACAGTGCCTACAACAGTGGTGTCAATGGCATCCTCATCAATTGAAAATGATTGTGCTGCATCTATAACCGGTGCATTGTCATTCAGATCCGTGACCGTGACGGAAAGGGCCTGCGTGCTGGTCGCGTTTGATGTTCCAGACCCATCATTGACTCCTACTGTCACATTGTAGATATTGTTGCCGCCATTATCTGTAGGGGCTTCAAAATCGGGTGCTACCTTGAAACTCAAAGCTCCTGTAACCGCGTCTATCTGGAACAAGCTGGAATCAGTTCCTCCGGCAATGCTATAGCTGAGTGTATCCCCGGTATCGCCATCGCTCGCGATGACATTACCAACCGCGCCCTGGTTCTCTGCAATGCTGAAGCCGGAAGGTGAGCTAAAGACAGGTGCCTGATTGACCGAGACGTTTATTGTGAAGCTCTGCGTGTCAGTCAGTCCGCCAGCATCGGTCACCACCAGAACCACATTGTGCGGGCCACCTTGTCCAGGGCCTGGTGTGCCGGTTAGCTTGCCTGAGGTGGAGCCATTGTTGATGACGGTTAACCACGAAGGTAGAGTAGTTGCCGAGAATGTAAGAGTATCGCCAGCATCTATATCTGTAGCGGAAAGGTTGTATGTATATTGTAAGTCGGCTGTTGCATCGACGATCGGACTGGAAGTGATTACGGGGTTTTCATTGACATCTTCTACTGCGATTGTGAAGCTTTCATTGGTGATCGAACCATCACTAGAGGTCGCTAGAACAGTGATTGAATGCGAATTGCCTGTTTCCTTGTTCAGGTCGCCAGCCACTGAAACAACGCCAGTATTGGAATCGATTGTGAACTTGTCATCTGATGAGTTGGATAGGGTGTACGTGATTGTTTGACCGGCATCGCCGTCGCTTGTATTGGCGGTAATTCCCACCAAAGTACCAGGCGTACTATTTTCGGGAACTGAATCGACAGTGGGATCGGTATCGCTTATGGTAGCCAAACCCTCAGAAACGTTATTGACCGTGACGGTTATTTCCTGAGTGACGACACCACCATAACCATCATCAACTTCCACAGAGACGAGGTAGTCGTTGTCACCATTCGCACTCAAGGGTGTCTCGTAATCGGGAGGCGACAGAAATGATAGCTGTCCTGTACTCGAATCTATAGTGAAGAATGAGTAGTCCTTCGTGCTTACCAAACTATATACAGGTGTGTCCCCATTAGAGTCATTGGTGGTGATAGTACCTACTGAAGACGAATTCTCATCGACATCGAATGAATTCGAGGAGGTGAAAACAGGATCAGAATTTGACCGCACGGTTTCAATATTTTCTGAGAATTCAGATGTGCTTCCATAATTACCACCAGCAGAAAATTCAGTTGTGGTTGATGTGATATAAGTGCCTACGGCAACATTTGCACTAAATGCGAACGCTCCATTGACAGTGCCACTCGCGCCTGTTGAGAAATTAGTTGAACCTAGATACACAGAGGCTCCGCCATGTCCGGAAGCATTCGGTGTATCAGTGGCGAAAAACTCTATTCTATAACTCTTGTTAGGTGTAGTGTTCAGGCTGCCGGTGATTGTGAGGCTGCCACTTTCATCTGTTATTGCAGAGGTTAAAACGGTGTAGTTCTGGTAATCATTCGGACCGCTATCTACATCGTCTACATCATTAGCAGTAAGGCTACCTCCATTCAATGATATGGCCTGTCCTGCATTGTTTTCTATGATATTGCGTAGAATAGAGTTGCCGATCGAATTGGATCCGGTAATTCTTATCCCATCACCCTCATTGCTGGTAATAATGTTTCCATCCCCAGCGACAAGGCCTCCAATGGTATTGTCGCTTGCATCATTATCTATCCAAATACCAGAACCAGTATTTGCAATATCAACAGTGATTGTTTCATCAAGCCCAATAACATTGCCTGATATAACGTTGCCAGTTGTATTGGATCCGGATATTCTTATACCTGATCCTTCATTGCCTGATATGACGTTGCTGTACTCTGTACCAATGGTATTGTCGCTGGCACCATCTGTTAAGTAGATTCCTGCCTCGCCGGAAGCGCCGCTACCATTAGCGATTGATTGCTCGTCCCAGCCAAAACCAATATAGACATTGTTGATGGCGTTACCGGTGCTGCCTGAGCCTGAAATATGAATACCGGATAGTGCATTGTCTGAGATCAGGATTCTTTCAATATTCGTCCCTGATATAGTGGTCGAGCCGATGTTGTTGTTCTTGCCATCGATAATTTCTATGCCGTACTTGCCATTGCCAAAATTAGCTGTTCCGTCGCTGCCAATATCAGTTTGAGTGATTGTATGTGAGTCAGTTTTATCTATCAGGATGCCAGAGTCTTTGAAATCTCTGATGGATAAGCCCTTGATGACACTGCCATCTGATCCGCTAGCGAGTGTGAGTCCGTTGCCTGAGGATGTTCCTGTACCGACAATGGTTATGGAAGGATAATTGGGCGCGCCGGGATATGTTGTTCCATCAATGGTCAGGGGTTTCTTTATATCTGGCAGTTCCGAAGTCAAATAAATATAGTGATACTCTGAGAAAACGATGATGCTGTCATCGTTGTCAGCATTGGCTTGTTCAATGGCCCAGCGCAAGGAATTGGTACCACTATCCTGGTTGTTGCTGACGGTATACGTGGTCGCCAAGGTACTACTGTAGTCGCTGAGCAGTACATCACCCATCTCCGTATTAGCCTCGATAGCCCCCGATCTGTATTCGAGCTGCCAATCACCGCCAAGTGCACTGGAGCCAGTCAAATTGGTCGAAGCGGCAACATCTGCGGTAGTCAACTGCCCCAATAGAGTTGCGAACTCGATGCCTGCTTCTGAACCGACAAGGTCGCAGCCGTAGATCAGCAGATCAGCGTCGTTAGTCAGGGATTGGGACCAGGCACTGATCTGGTCTGCACGAATCAAAAGATCCTGAGCGTCGATCGTTGAATTGCCCAATTGCAATTCGGCCTGCTGGCCATGGGAGAAGATATGCACGGCAGAAACGGATTCATATTTCGCCAGCAACTCTGAAATCTGATCAATTCCATCCCGGTCGGTATCCAGAAATTCAATGATTCTGGTAGTGCCGTCCTGAGTGGAAAGTTGCTCGGCGATCCAGTCTGAATCCTCCAGCGATCTATCGATGATGACCAGTTCGATAGGAGGTGTGGTGGCCTCCGATTCCTGAGCTGTGACAGAACTTGCTTCCACTTGATAGTAAGGGGCCACCACAGCTGAGGCTGGCTCACCACCTGGAAAAGTGTTATCAGCAAAGGCTTGGTTGGCAGCAAACAGGCTTGCAGCATCGGCTGAAAACAGCAGTCGTGGCTCCAGAGCTTCCAGCTTGAAAGAATCCCTTTTACCCGGCTCTATTGAGCTGTGCTTTTTTTGCTTCATTTCCCCTGGACCTGCAGAGCACGTGCGTTCCAGCGGGCTGGAGCCGACGGCTGATAGATGTGCGCAGGTGCAAAATGCACAGATTGCGCAGTATTTCAAATCAGTTATCGGCGGGCTCTACTGCTGCTTGAACGCGTGGCCCAATGCGGCCTCAGGGGGTTATTTTCAGGACAGGCGGTTCTTGAAGTCTTCGTAGCCAAATTGCCTGACTATCTGCAGCTCATCGGTGCGGGAGTCCCAGACAGCCAGTGAGGGCAGGGGAATGCCGTTGAAGGTGCTGGTCTTGACCATGGTGTAGTGGGCCATGTCATCGAACACCAGTCTGTCACCAATGTGCAGCGGCTCACGAAAACTGTAGTCACCGATGACATCACCCGCCAGGCAGGTCATGCCGCCGAGCCGATAAGTATGAGCTTGTTCACCTTTTTCTGCACTGTTCAGAACATGAGGTCGATAGGGCATTTCCAGCGTGTCTGGCATATGACAGGTGGCGGAAATATCCAGAATGGTCTGTTGGTAGTCTGTTGGTATGATGTCGAGTATTTCACTAACCAGTACACCGGAGTGAATGGCAACCGCTTCGCCTGGTTCCAGGTATACCTGAACGTCATAGCGAGCAGCGAAGTCCTTGATCAGCTGGATAAGCTCTTCGACTTGATACCCCGGCTCCGTCACCAAATGACCGCCGCCGAAGTTGACCCACTGCATGTGCGGCAGGACGTCTGCGAAGCCGGCTTCAACCGCTTCCAGTGTGCGTTTTAATGGCGGTACATCCTGTTCACACAAAGTGTGAAAGTGCAGGCCGCTGATGCCTTGCAATTCATCGACTTCGAATTGCGCGCGGGTGATGCCCAGTCGAGAGCCCGGGGCGCAGGGATCATAGATAGGCGTAGTACCTTCAGAGTGTTCCGGGTTGATCCTCAAGCCGGCTTTCAGGCTCGGTCGACGAGCTTGTTCAGTAAAAACAGATTCGCGAAATCGTTTCCACTGGCCGAAGGAATTGAAAACAAGGTGGTCTGCGATAGGCAGTAATTCATCCAGATCAGCGGCAGAATAAGCGGCGGAGAATACGTGTACTTCACCCTTGTAGTGTTCGCGTCCGAGCCTTGCTTCATGCACGCCACTGGCGCAAGTACCGTCCAGATACTGTGATACCAGAGGGGCCAGGTTCCACATCGAAAAGGCTTTCAATGCCGACAGGACTCGGGCTCCGCTCTGGTCGGCCACATGCTTCAATATCTGCAGATTCGCTTCGATACAGGCGCGATCTACAACAAAGCAGGGCGAGGGTACGCGCTGGGTATCGAATTTTGAAAAAGTGTTTTCTGTCACAGTAAAAATGACTCTGTCGTTGTCGCTGAGTAGCGCAGCAGGAGAGGACCGCGATGGATCCTCTCCGCTGCTGTTTTGCCGTTTGGCAGGGCGACGCTATTCAGAAGTCGCCAACCACCGCGTTCTAATCCAGGCTGACTGTCTCAGGCGTGGTTTCAGTCCAGGGCAGGCCGAACTTGTTCAGATCAGCCATGAACGGATCCGGGTCAAGCTGTTCGACATTCCAGACACCTGGCTTCATCCAGTGACCTTCAAGCATCATCTTGGCGCCGATCATGGCCGGTACACCCGTGGTATATGAAATAGCCTGTGATTGCACTTCGGCATAGCAGGCTTCATGATCACTGATGTTGTAGATATAGTATTGCTTCTGTTCGCCGTCTTTGACACCACGAATCAGGCAGCCAATACAAGTCTTGCCCTTGGTCAATGGACCGAGACTGGAGGGGTCAGGCAGCAGGGCTTTAAGAAATTGCAGAGGAACAATTTCCTGACCGTTGAACTGCACAGGATCGATGCGCGTCATGCCCACGTTTTCCAGCACTTCCAGATGCTTCAGGTAGTTGTCCGAAAAGGTCATCCAGAATCGAGCGCGCTTGATCTCTGGCAGGTGAGTAGTCAATGACTCGAGCTCTTCGTGATACATCAGGTACATCGGCATCTTGCCAATACCTTCGGGGAAGTCGAATTCGTGGCGAACCGATAAAGGATCGGTTTCCTGCCACTCACCGTTTTCCCAATAACGACCCTTTGCCGATACTTCGCGGATATTGATCTCCGGGTTGAAGTTGGTGGCAAAAGGCTGACCATGATCACCGGCATTGCAGTCAATGATATCCAGATACTCGATGGTGTCGAAGTGGTGCTTTTTTGCGTGTGCGGTGAAAATACCTGTGACACCCGGATCAAAGCCACAACCCAGTAGTGCCATCAGCCCGGCTTTCTTGAACTTGTCCTGATAGGCCCACTGCCAGTGGTATTCAAATTTTGCTTCGTCAGGTGGCTCATAGTTCGCCGTATCCATGTAATGCACGCCGGCTTCCAGGCAGGCATCCATCAAGTGCAGATCCTGATAAGGCAGGGCAACGTTGATG
This sequence comes from Granulosicoccus antarcticus IMCC3135, assembly GCF_002215215.1. Lineage (NCBI taxonomy): Bacteria > Pseudomonadati > Pseudomonadota > Gammaproteobacteria > Chromatiales > Granulosicoccaceae > Granulosicoccus > Granulosicoccus antarcticus. The sequence continues at coordinate 3,008,291 of NZ_CP018632.1, forward strand.
AGCAGGTCAGGTTTTTCCTCGTTAAGGAAGATGACCATGGCCGGTACATCGTCTGCATCAATGGTGGCCGTTCGGATAGGGCGATCCAATTGCGCGGCAATTGCCTTGCATTTGGATTCTGTACGGCTGGCCAGAACGATTTCGTGGAAGACATCGGGCAATTGCGCACATTTGTGTGCGACCACGCCGCCGACGCCTCCCGCTCCTACAATTACAACTTTAGACATGCTGACTCCTTGATAACTGTTTGGGCTTGTCCGCCGCACTGGCGCCCGTGAATGTCAAATGTTCTCATAATATGTGTAGCCACCGAGACTCTCGGTGAAGCTTTTCACAATGGTGCGCCGCTCTGCTACGGTCAGGTGACCGGATCGTACCGCCCGTTCAGCGACATGTCGAAAGGACTCCAGCAGGGTGGCTGGTTGATACTCGACATAACTGAGTACGTCGGCAATCGTATCGCCGTGCAACTCGCGCTCGTACTGAACAGCGCCATCTGCTGTGATGCGGATGCTGGCAACGTTGGTATCGCCGAACAGGTTGTGCAGATCTCCCAGCGTTTCCTGATAGGCACCGACCAGAAATACACCCAGAAAGTAGTCTTCTCCTTTGCGTACTTCATGCAGAGGCAAGGTGCGGGACTGGCCACTGGGATCGGCGAAATGATCAATCTTGCCGTCACTGTCGCAGGTGATGTCAGCGATGAATGCTGTACGTGTCGGTTCTTCGTTCAGTCTATGAATGGGCAGCACCGGAAAAACCTGCTCGATAGCCCAGGTGTCGGGCAATGACTGGAAGATACTGAAGTTGCCGTAATAGATATCGGAGGTACTTTCGGAAAGATCCTGCAAAACCGCTGGCACACGCGCAACGTTGGGCAGTTCCTCGCGAATACGTTCGATGATCTGCAGGTAGGTGTTGTCAGCCATGGCCATGGCACGCAGCGTACTGGTACCGCGTCGGAACCGATCCCGCATTTCTTCACGGTAGAAATTGGCGTCGTTAAAACACTCCTGAAGGTTATCAGGGCACACGCTATCCCGCACTTCCCTCAGGCGTAGAATCTGCGGATCTTCGTTCAGATCAGAGACTGTGGACTCGGTCGAATCAGCTGCTGCAGAGTCGCTTGCAGGCGCTTCGGCATCCATTGATGAATCGGGCAGGGGATTGGAGTCGGTCACATCCAGAATATTGAACAGCAATACGGAGGAATACGCCACGGTTGCACGTCCGGATTCTGTGATGAGTTCCGGGTGCGCTATGTCCAGTGGGTTCAGGACTTCCAGGATCGTATCGACAATGTCGGCACAGTATTCATCCAGCTTGTAATTCATGCTGTGCGTCCAGTTACTCTGGCTGCCATCATAGTCAACCGCCAGGCCACCACCCATATCCATATGGCCCATGGGAGCACCTTCACGAACCAGGTCCACATAATAGCGACAGGCCTCGGCAACCCCCGCACGTACGTTCATGATGTTGGGAATCTGCGAGCCGATATGGGCATGCAGCAGTTTCAGGCAATCAAGCATATCGGCTTCTTTGAGCAAATCCACCACTTCCAGAAGTCTTGCCGTGGACAGGCCAAAAATGCTGCGATCGCCGCTATCTTCCTGCCAGTGCCCGTCTACTCGTGTCGATAATTTTACGCGTACGCCGATCAGGGGCTTGATATCCAGTGCGCGGCTTTGTTCGATGATGATGCGTGCTTCGGTGGGGTTTTCCACAACAAAGAAGCAATCGATTCCCAACTTGCGTGCATAGAGGCCAAGCTGGATGAATTCTGCATCCTTGAAACCATTACAGATGATGGGGCTCTCATGGCTTTCCAGAGAGGCCATGGCGATCAGTAACTCGGCTTTGCTGCCGGCTTCAAAGCCATGGTTGTAGGCGCTGCCCGCACGGGCGATTTCCTCGATCACATGGCGTTGCTGGTTGACCTTGATCGGGAATACACCACGATAGCGATTGAGGTAGCCGCCATCCTTCATGGCGCGGGTAAAAGCCTCGTTGATGACCTTGATGCGATGATCAAGTATGTTCTCGATTCTGAGCAGCACAGGTGGTTCCAGTCCACGCTCGCGCAAGCCTTCCATAACGGTCAGCAGAGAGACTCGAGGGCTATCCGGGTTTTCTGGATCGATGACGACCATATGGCCATGCTTATCGGCACTGAAGTAGCCGGCACCCCATTCATCGATACCATAGCGTTCGGCGGATTGGGCAACGCTCCAGACAGGAGTGTCGTCATTGTCAGAAGGTCGCTTCATGCCAGTACTCACAGTCGACCTACACCTCGTTTGATGGCACCGCGTTGACTGGCCAGTACACATAACCAGTCATGAGCGACTGAGGCTGCTGCCAGAGCCGTGATTTCTGCATGATCATAGGCTGGCGCAACTTCAACCACATCCATGCCGATCAGGTGCAAAGGTTCCAGACCGCGTACGAACTCGAGTGCCTGCCAGGTGGACAGACCGCCAACAACAGGAGTACCCGTGCCGGGGGCAAAGGCTGGGTCCAGCCCGTCAATATCGAAAGAGAGATAGACCGGTTGATCACCGGCTCGCTCAATCACGACTTTTAGTGCTGCCTCGATTCCATTGCGATGAATCCACGGCGAGGTAAGAATTTCAAAACCTGCATCATGGTCGTTATAGGTTCGCAAACCTACCTGAGTGGAGCGGCTCGGATCAACAATGCCGTCGGCTATGGCGCGCGTGAACATGGTGCCGTGATCGAGCTGACTGCCATCATCTTCCCAGGTGTCGCAATGCGCATCAAATTGCACGAGAGCAATGGGGCCGTATTTTTCTGCATGAGCCTTGAGAAGCGGGTAGGTGGTGAAGTGATCTCCACCGAAGGTCAGCATGCGCGCGCCAGATTCCAGAATGCCTGTGGCATGGGCGGCGATATCGTCGATAACAGTTTCCGGATGGTGAGGGTCAACGACACAATCGCCGTAATCCACCACGGACAAGGTTTCGAAGGGGTCGAAGCCGAAGGGGAAAGCGAGCAATTCGGCCATTTGCACCGAGGCTGCACGAATGGCGCGAGGACCCAGGCGGCAACCTGAGCGATAGGTGACCGCACAGTCATAGGGGATGCCACTGACGACAACATCGACACCCTCCAGATCGCGACTGTAGCGTCTTCGCAGAAAGCTCAGTGCACCCGCATAGGCTGGCTCGGGCCAGCGCTCTTTGTTCGACTTGGCACGAAATGCCTGATCACCTGTTTTGCTCATTTTCGGGGGGTGTTACTCGGTTAGGGGCGGGCAGAGGCACATCGCTGCCTGCATGCGTGATTGTCCAAAGTGAATCATACGTTCAAAGTCATCGATGCGCACGGGTACCGACTGTGTATCGCCCGGAGCCTTGCTCAACTGAGCATCGACATCGGGATCGTGAAGGTAGACAAAACTGTCGTCTGCGGCCACCAGAACCACCCAGTGAGGGGCCTTGTTGTCGTTGAAACGCCAGGAGCTGATCAGCACTAGTGGGACACAGCCAGATGACAAAGCGGTGACAAGTGCCGCTGAATCAAAACCCGCATAAGAGACTTCAATGTCGGTCTGTCCGATTTGTGTGAGGAAGTCCTCATGAACCAGCTCCAGCACGGCTTTCTTGTCGGCGCGCCGAACCCCATCCAGAAACAACGGTCCCGAATCATTGAGCATCAGACGCGCATGAAAGCCACGCCGATGAGCTGCCAGAGCCAGTCCATGGGGGCTGCAGCCACCATGCCCCGAGGTCATGTAAATGGTGGTGGCCTCACGCCATAGTTGCAATTCCAGGGTGCGATCCGCCTGCAGGGAAGGATCTAACGCTCGCATGGCCATGATCAGACTGGCCGGCCCGCAAGAAAAGTCCAGTGTCTGCTCGTAGTAGGGAACGGTATGGGAAATGCTCGGTGAGGTGCTCAGGATGCGCTTCTGATAGCGCAGAGCATCCCCGTGGTCCTGATAGTAATCTTCATGTGTGCCAAACAATTTGTAGCCGTTGCGCTCATACAAGGCAACCGCTTTGACATTGCGTGGATCGACCTCCAGCCTCAGGTATACACATTGATGGGAGAGCGCCATTTGCGCAGCTTCATCGAGCAGTAACCGGCCAAGACCACTGCCGCGATGCAAAGGCGACACCGCCAGCGAATAGAGGCGGGCCAGAGAGGTCCCCTTGTGGAACAGTACCAGGACGTAGCCGGTCAGCTCATCGGATTCCATGCAGACGTTGAGCTGGGCGTTGGCACGGGTGATCATCCAGCGAAATTGTCGCCGGTTTATCCTGTCACCGGAAAAACACAAGTTCTCCAGAGCAACCAGTTTGTCGACATCCTCCAGCGTGGCAAGGCGTATGAGTTGACTGGATGTCGTTTTTGGGAAGGTGATGGCGTTCATCAGTACGTATCGGAAGGTAGGGAAATATTCAACGTGCTATCACTATTACACGGGTATCTGCCGATAGCGGCAGGGTGCAAGTACTCTTCCAATACGTCTTTCTATCCAATACAGTAACTATCAGGGTCTTATCCAACGATGCCTAGTGTATCTATCGTCATCAGTGCTGCTGATGACTGGAAGCCGTATTATCCCAGTCAGGATGTGACACCGGTTGACGCCTATCTGGCGGCGCAAAAAGGGCCTGTTGCCCAAACCGTGATTCTGAACCTTTGTCGAAGTTATCGCTACCTGAGTCATGGGTATTATTGCTCGTTGCTGGCAGAATCACGCGCTCAGCAGGTGATACCGTCCATTCGAACCATCAATAGTCTGGGCAGCAAGTCGTTATACCTGCTGGATCTGGATGCGGCCGGTGATGCTCTGAAGCGACTGGATACGCGGCTCAGCGCGCGTGTGGAGTCCTCTGAGCGTACCAAATTCACACTCAATGTCTATTTTGGTACAACCAGCGATGAGGATTTCAGCTCACTGGCACGAGTCCTCTTCGAGCAGTTCCCTTGTCCGATTCTGGAGGTTCAGTTCCGTCGCGATGAGCATTGGCATATCAGCCGTTTGCGCATGCGGGGTATCAACTCGCTGGACGAGCAAGAGCAGAGTGAATTTGCAGAAGCGCTGGATCAGTTCAGTCGCAACATCTGGCGAAAGCACAAAAGTCGAAAACAGTATCGCTATGACATGGCTATTCTTGTCGACCCGGACGAGAAGATGCCACCTTCGGATGCGCGGGCGTTAAAACGCTTTGAAAAAGCGGCACGCGGGCTTGGTCTGGATGTGGATATCATTACCCGCAAGCATTTTTCCAGGTTGGCAGAATATGACGCCTTGTTCATTCGCGCCACGACCAATATCGACAATCATACCTACCGATTTGCCAAGCGAGCCGAGTCGCTGGGCTGCGTCGTGATCGATGACACGCAATCGATTCTTCGCTGTACCAACAAGGTCTATCTGGCCAATTTACTGGAAGTGAATAAAGTGCCGACGCCCAGGACGCGTGTTCTGAATCGCCATCAGACAGACTGCCTTGAAAGCGCTGCCGAGGATCTGTTATTCCCGCTGGTACTGAAGATACCGGACGGTGCTTTTTCTGTTGGCGTCAAGAAGGCCAAGGACATGGCCGAGTTGAAACAGATTGCCCATGATTTCTTTGCCCGTTCTGCGCTGATACTGGCTCAGGAATTCTATCCAACGGATTTCGACTGGCGCATTGGGGTGCTGAACGGGCAGGCTTTGTTCGCCTGCAAGTACTTCATGAGCCGCGGGCACTGGCAGATCTACAACCATGCCGAGAATGGCCGGGTGTCTTCTGGTAACTTTTCAACCATGGCGGTGGAGGAGGTACCCAAGAAGGTATTGCGCACCGCTATCAAGGCGACACGTTTGATCGGTAACGGTTTTTATGGGGTTGATCTGAAGCAGAGCGGCAAGGATGTTGTCATCATCGAGGTGAACGACAACCCGAGCGTGGATGCTGGTGTCGAGGACAAATTCCTGGGCGCCGAACTATACAAACAGCTGGCTGGCGAGTTTTTGCGCCGGCTCGAACTGAGAACAATAAACAATGCCAGATGATAGCGGGCCGATCCACGAGCGCCTGTCGGCCTCTTTCGTAGACTTGTTGGCGACACTGATTCGCAACCCCAGTGTCGTTGGTGCTGAGCATTCCTTCTTCAGGGTACTGCAGCGTGAGCTGGAGGAGCGGGGCGCTCGTGTCACCTGGTATGAGGGCTTGCTGGTTGCCGAAGGCGACAAGCCGAACAGTGTCATGTTCTCAGCCCATATCGACCGGCATGGTCTGATGTGTACTGGGCCCAATGAATTCCAGTACGCCGCCTTTGTGGCAGGTGCAAGATCAGACCTGCTGGGTAACTCTGTCAGTGAATCGTTGATGAACAAGGTATCTGACCGGTTCGAATCGCAATCGGTTTATGCCTATGAGCCCTGGTCAGGGGCCTATCGCGGCAAAGGCCGAATTCACAATGCCTATGTCAGTGAGCGTCGCAACAATCTGATCTTTCAACTCGAAGGTCTGGAATACCTGGTGGCAGGCTCTCCGGTGGCCTTTACCGACAAACTCAAGCTGTCGGGTCGCAGTCTGAGCGGGCAGCTGGACAATGTTCTGACCGTCGCAGCACTGGTCTATCTATATGAGCTTGGGTTTCAGGGGACAGCCTTTTTCACCGCCCAGGAGGAGGCTGGCAAGAGCTGGAGATATCTGCTGGAATGGTTCCGCCGCTTTGGCAATTCGACCAATCAGCTCATTGTTGTGGATACCAGTCCCTTTCCTGATTCTGAGGCGGCTGATCGTCAACAGGTCGTTCTGAGGAATAAAGATGCCAATGGACTGTTCAACGCTCAGCTGACAGAGCGTGTTGCTCAGGTGTGTGAGTCGAGCGATGTCACCTATATGTACAAGGACATCTATATCGAGCAACTCAATGAAAAACGGCTGGCCAGTGGCGAGGATGCCCACTCTCTGGGATCAACCGAGATGGGGCGCATTATTACGGCCAGTCAGGGCCTGGTGGACGGGACGACATTGCAGGTTCCCACAACCGGTTATCACACCATGAATGAATCAGCCTCCTTGAATGCTGTTCACGGCTTCATGCGTGTGCTGCGAGGTCTGGCTGAGCTGGAATGAGTTGCTGACACTTGCCTGATAGCGTCATGCATGTCTCATTCAGGAAAATTACATAAAAAAGTGCTTGATACCTGTAGCCCTAAAGCCGCAAATTCGCTGGACGGAACACTCCCCCGCAATTGGCGAATTCAAGAGGTAGTTACAGATGGGTAAGCGCATGTCAGACAGATTTGATGATGATTATTTTCCAGAACCCAATTACGACAAATTGTCAGACCAGGAGCTGGATGAGCTGTACTACTTCGGTGAAATTCGGACAGCAGTCAAACCCAAGAAATCCGGGGTCAAGAAGTCAGCCGTGAAAAAAGTCGCACCCAAGCTGTTTGCGAGCGACAGCGATGAAAACTGGCTGGATGTCGATTTGAATGGTGACGACGATCTGTACGAGGACGACTAGTTCTCGTACAGATCGACTTCTGCTTTCCTAGCTGCTGGGGACTATTCGAACCAGCAGGTCTTTGGCATCAATCTGGTCGCCAGCCTTGACCAGCAGCTCCTCGATAACACCATCCATTTCGCTGTAAATGGCGGTCTCCATTTTCATGGCTTCCAGAGAGAGCAGAATATCTCCCGTCTCAACGCTTTGGCCTTCCTTCACGTTGACGGTTGAGACCACACCTGGCATGGGAGCGCCTATGTGTTCTGCATTGCCGGGCTCGGCCTTGGCTTTTACCTTGGCACCTGAAGCACCGTGACGTCGATCAGGTACCGCAATTGAGCGCGGTTGACCATTGAGTTCAAAAAAGACTCTGACCATGCCTTCCTCGTTAGCCTCACCGATGGCCAGGCATCGAACGACGAGGGTCTTGCCTTTCTCAATCTCGATAAAGATCTCGCTACCTACTTTCAAGCCGTAAAAGTACACCAATGTTGGCAGCACACTGGTGGGTCCATACATGACCTGCGTTGTTGCGAAATCCGTGAACACCTTGGGATACATATTGTACGAAGCGAGTTCGTTCTCGCTAGGTTTGTGGCCCAGTGTTTCGGACAGCAGTGCACGGGTGGCGTCCAGATCTGCAGGTTCCATCTCGGCACCGGCACGGTTTTTCAAAGGCTTATCACCCTTGAGAACCTTGTTCTGTATGCCTTCAGGAAATCCACCCGGCATCTGACTGAGCTCGCCTTTCATCATTGATACGACAGAGTCGGGGAAGGAGATATCCTTGTCCGGGTTCTGCACATCAGCGATAGTCATATCCTGACTGATCATCATCAACGCCATATCACCGACGACCTTGGATGATGGTGTCACCTTGACGATGTCACCGAACATCTGGTTGACATCGCTATAGGCGCGAGCCACTTCATGCCAGCGTGAATCCAGTCCCATCGAACGAGCCTGTTCTTTCAGGTTGGTGAACTGGCCACCGGGCATTTCGTGAAGATAAACTTCTGATGCCGGGCCTTTCATATCACTTTCAAAGGCGACGTACTGGTTGCGAACCGCTTCCCAATAGAAAGAGATCTGTTCGATGGTCTGGCGACTCAGCCCGGTATCCCGAGGGGTGCCACGCAGAGCCTCGACGATGGAGCCCAGGCAAGGCTGGGAAGTGTTGCCGGACAAGGCATCCATGGCGGCATCAATGGCATCGACACCAGCGTCGACAGCGGCCAGAACCGTGGCAGCCGATATGCCGGAAGTATCATGGGTATGGAAGTGAACGGGTAGTGAGGTTTCCTCACGCAAGGCCTTGAACAGCACGCTGGCTGCAGCAGGCTTCATGAGTCCCGCCATGTCCTTGATACACAGGATGTGAGCACCTGCTTTTTCCAGATCACGAGCCAGATCCAGGTAATACTTGAGGTGATACTTGGGGCGGGCTTCATCCAGCATATCGCTGGTGTAGCAGATGGTGGCTTCACACAGTTTGTCGGCTTCCAGTACCGCATCCATGCTGACGCGCATGTTGTCGACCCAGTTGAAGCAATCGAAAACACGGAACAGGTCAACACCGGTTTCAGCGGCCTGCTTGATGAAATGCCGGACGACATTGTCGGGGTAATTGGTGTAGCCAACGCCGTTGGCACCACGAATCAGTGCCTGTAGAAGGATGTTGGGGGCCCTTTCACGAATCATGGCGAGACGTTCCCATGGATCCTCTGTGAGAAAACGCATGCTGACATCGAAGGTTGCACCGCCCCAGCATTCCAAAGACAACAACTGCGGCAAACCATGCGCGTAGGAACCAGCGATATCGATGATATCTTTGCTACGCATACGGGTGGCCAGCAGCGACTGATGAGAGTCACGCATGGTGGTATCAGTCACCATGACATGCGGGGTGTCTCGCAGCCATTTACTGAAGGCAACCGGTCCGACCTCGTCCAGACGGTCTTTAGTGCCTTTTTCAAGTGGCTTGTCGAACCAGGGTTTTACCGGGGGCAGGGCATCTGCTCTGGGCTTTGGCCGATCACGTGCTTCAGGGTGTCCGTTGACGGATACATCAGCGATGTATTGCAGAAGTTTGGTCGCACGATCTCTTCGTTGTACCTGTTCGAAAAGCTCGGGGGTCGTATCAATGAACTGCGTGGTATAGGTGTTATCAATGAATTTTTCGTGGCCGATAACGTTTTCCAGAAACGTCAGATTGGTTGCCACACCACGGATACGAAACTCGCGCAGTGCACGGTCCATACGCTTGATGACTTCTTCACTGGTTGGAGCCCAGGCGGTGACCTTTTCCAGCAGAGGGTCATAGAAGCGGTTGATGACAGCACCTGAGTAGGCAGTACCACCATCGAGCCGGATACCGAATCCTGATGCGCCGCGGTAGGCGGTGATACGACCATAGTCGGGCACAAAGTTGTGCTCAGGATCTTCTGTCGTGATACGACACTGCATGGCGTGGCCATTGAGCCGGATGTCTTTCTGGGCAGGTACGCCGGATTCGGGAGTGCCGATGACAGCACCTTCCACCAGATGTATCTGCGCCTTGATGATATCGATTCCCGTCACTTCCTCGGTCACCGTGTGCTCAACCTGAACACGTGGGTTGACCTCGATGAAGTAGAAGGACTGGGTGTCCATGTCCATCAGGAACTCAACGGTTCCCGCACCGACATAGTTGGTTGCGTTGGCAATTTTCAGCGCGTACTGGCTGAGCTCTTCGCGTTGCTCGTCCGACAGATAGGGCGCGGGTGCACGCTCTACGACTTTCTGGTTGCGCCTTTGCACGGTGCAGTCACGTTCGAACAAATGCACCGCGTTACCGTGGGTATCGCCCAGAATCTGAGCTTCGACATGACGAGCCCGCTCTACCAGTTTTTCCAGGTAGATTTCGTCTTTGCCAAAGGCGGCTCTTGCTTCACGTCGTGCTTCATTGGCCTCTTTATCCAAGTCCTCTTCGCAGCGAATGGTACGCATGCCACGACCGCCGCCGCCCCAGGAGGCTTTGAGCATGATGGGATAGCCGATCTCCGCTGCCATCTTCTTGATGGTTGGCAGATCTTCTGGCAATGGCTTGGTGGCAGGGACCACGGGTACGCCCGCTTCGATAGCCAGGTTACGTGCAGCAACCTTGTTACCCAGTCGCCGCATGGTATCGGCACGAGGGCCGATGAAAGTGACGCCAGCAGCATCGCAGGCATCAACAAACTCGGGACTCTCGGACAGCAAGCCGTAGCCGGGATGGATGGCATCAGCACCGGAGAGCTTAGCGACTCGCAACACTTCTTCGATTGAGAGATAGGACTCGATAGGACCCATGGTCTTATCCAGATGTGGGCCTGCCCCAACCTGATATGCCTCGTCTGCCTTGAAACGGTGCAAGGCGAGCTTATCCTCTTCAGCCCAGATGGCTACGGTCTTGATACCAAGTTCATTGGCTGCCCGAAATATCCTGATAGCGATCTCAGAACGATTGGCAACAAGAATTTTCTTGATCGACAAGGCGAGACTCTCCTAATTTCTGTGCGGAAGCTCAGGATTCTACCTGTATCGGGCTTTGATCGTCAGTTAGTGATCGCCAAGGTGTTTGGATAATTCACAGGCGCGCCAATGGTCACTGAGGTGGTATGGTAGTAGGGATAAGTCAACTCAGCTTGATTGCGCGGCTATATCAAAGCGAAATTTCACCACCACCGGGTACCCTACGAAGTCATCACTTTGCTGGCTGTCGAGACCGATAGAGAATTCGCGCCGATCAATCGAAAACTCGCCGCGGGCCACCCGTGTGCCATCCTCATCAGATAACGTCATGGGGAATGAAACCTCTATTGTGGTTTCCTTGATGGTCAGGTTGCCTGTGACTTGCAGGCTGCCGTCATCAGACAAGGCGACACTGCTGGATTCGAACAAGGCCTCAGGGTAGTTCTGGACATCAAACCATTCAGTGTTGGGCAAGGAGCCTGCTACCTGCATATTGTCGCTGGACAGCGAAGCTGTTTGTACACGTGCCACAAGGGTGCTGGCCGATGGGTTTGCTTCATCAATGAGTGCTTCTACAGCGGTATCGGAGAAGATCCCCGGTGTCGGTTCTCCGGTGACGTTGGCAATAAAGCTGACCTCACTATCCCCAGCTGCCAGCAGTGCGGCCTGATTGCCCGAGTTTGCATAGAAAGACAGACCTGCGGTGCCAGCGGCGACAAAGAACAACAGAGCCCCCAGCTTGCGTTTGAAACTGCGCGAGCCACTGGCTGGCAGCATGCGGGTCAGGGTTACATCCTTGTCGACAAAGTGGTGTTTAAGGGCCGCGCCGATGTGGGCCAGCAGAATGACAATGAGTACTGTGCCGGCGATTTCGTGATAGTCGTGAAAAGAATGAGCGATGTCTGCCCGGTTTTCAAGCGTGGCAAACGGTGGCAGGTGAGGCCAGGGTATGACGTTGAACAGGACGGTGTCCAGATTCAACGGTGAGGCGGAAACCATGATCCAGCCGGTTATGGGCAGTGCGAACATCAGCACGTAGAGTAGGCCGTGTACCAGGGAGGCCACACGAGATTGCCAAGTCGGAATGGAGGGCAGTTCGGTGGGTGGTTTGTGGGTGAAGCGCCAAAGCAGTCGCAGTACCGACAAGATCAAAACGGTGATACCAAAGCTCTTGTGCCACTGAGTCAGCACAAATCGGACAGGGTCGTTCTCTTCCAGAGAGGTCATGTACTTGCCGATGATCAGCAAGCCGATAATGAGCAGTGCGATGGCCCAGTGAAAGATAACAGCGATATCACCGTAGCGCTGTTCAGGAGAACGACCCATAGAATGTCCTTGAGAAACTGATTTAAGTCTTGGTAGCGGCTACTTATTGAACTTTGTTGAGTTCAGCGGTGATGTTCAAGGACATTTCATCACTGACATTAGGTGCATAATTGCCCAGTCCGAAGTCAGAGCGAATCAATTCACCGGTGGCGTCGATACCGACAACCGGTTTGCCACTCATTGGATGATTCATGGCAGCGTTGATAGTGACGTTCAGTGTGACGGGTTTGATCTCGCCCTTGACTGTCAGGTCGCCATTGACGGTGTAGGTCTCGTCATCGTTTGCCGTGATGGTCGTGGACTGGAAAGTGATTTCAGGGAACTGTGCTACATCAAGCCAGTCAGCACTGGTCAGGTGGTCCTTGAAGATTGCCGAGCCTGTGATAACGCTGGCCGGGTCAATTGATACAAGAATCATGGATTTGGTTGGATCTTCGCTATCCAGGTTCAGGTCGACAGTAAAGTCATCAAAGCTGAGTGTCGGATGTGACAGGCCCAAGTGGCTGTACTGAAGATTGATAAACGCATGAGTCGGGTCTACAGAGTAGCTACCACTGGGTACGTCCGACAAACTGGCCGCTGAAGCGATGTTGATAAGGCTTGACGTTGCGAGCAGTGCTGTGATCGCGGTGGCCTTTGCCAGGTTTTTCAGAATTGCCATAGAACTGTCGTACTCCATTGAGGGGAAAGAGTGGCATGGTGCCGTAAAAAGAAATGGTTTGATATGTCCTTTATGAAGAAAGTTCAACCATAAGGAAGTTCAACATCGTATACTACGCGCTCGGCATGTTTTGCTTGAGTCTGCGCGCCCGTAGCTCAGTTGGATAGAGTACCTGGCTTCGAACCAGGTGGTCGGAGGTTCGAATCCTTCCGGGCGCGCCATTTTTATTTAAAAATTCAGTGGGTTACAGTAGTCTCTTGCTGCTGATTAAGCCTCAGGCCTGTAGAGTGAAAATACCTCTATGAATTGGTCTGTAACTGGTTTCATCTTCTTCCGTGATCGAAAAGGCTGAAACCCCTGTTTGCAAATCGTCTTCTGCACGTAATTCGATAGCGAAAAGATGGCTGCGTAAGCTGTTACCAGAATGCAGGTCATGCCTTCCTCGGCCAGTTCCTTGATAGTCAGTAGAGCTTCGCCAACGGTTTCGGGGTCCATTACGATGGAGTGTATGAGCTTGACAAGATCTGTGACTATCAAATTTTGATCATGAGCTTTAAAGGTGCGACTGCACTCTGGCGAAGCATGGGCTGACCAGAGCGCCGAAAACTAAAGAGCGAAATGTGCTGGCTGCTTGTCATGATTGGTGGTGAAGCAGGAGCATTTTTGCTTTTAGTGCCAGAGTTGCAATATATTGTTTCAAGCAATGCTTGAAGTTGAAACCCGCTATTTGAAACACCCATAAAAAAGCCCCGCTCGAAGCGGGGCTCTGAGTTGGCAAATCTTGTCGCTGTATTCTACTTAACCATTCCCGGTTCCATCTGGTCATCAGGTGTATTAGCAGGCGCTTTCCATTCAACCCGTTCGGAAAGCTCGGATGGATTTCCTTCAGCATCCCAGGCTTCTACGCGGTAGTCGTATGTGGCAAGAATATCCGCTATCAATATTCCGTAGTAATCGTCTGGAGTTGATCTGTCCAGGTTGCGTGTTATCTGGTAGGTGAACGTAGTGGGCTCATCAGTTTCTGCAACCTGAGTATCAACCGATTGGTCATTAAGGTAGACCGTGTATCCAGCGGCTTGACCTTCCCAAGTGATCGTCATGGTCAGTATGGTGTTCGGTCTCGTATCGAACCCGCCGTTTGCCTCTTGTTCGTCCTCAGGTACATTCACCCACCCATCTGACCACGTGTAACCGCCTGTTGGCTCCGGTGTTTCGACTCGAGCTCCAGCAGGCGTTTCGACAGGTGTTTCAACAGGTGTTTCAACAGGTGTTTCAACAGGTGTTTCGACAGGTGTTTCAACAGGTGTTTCGACAGGTGTTTCAACAGGTGTCTCTACAGGCGTTTCGGTTGGCTCTACGATAGCAGGGGGTTCAACTGGAGCTGGTGTTTCTTCAGCAACCGTTACAACTTCAGGCTGCTCTGTATCAGGGAAGTAGTAACCGATGTTGTCATAGATACTTCTACCCCCGCGATACCATCGCTGGATGTAGTCCTCTAGTGTGATGTCGCGGTTGTCTTCGATGCCGTTGCGATCATTGTCATAAAAGGGCTCTTGCTCAGTGGGGATGCATACGCGACTATCTTGATTGAATTCGCCACCTTGTAACCAGCATTGACGAGCGTCTGACTGGGTGTAGTCGATCAGCTCACCACAAGTTCCTGTGACACTAATGCCTTCCGAGTTGCAGTCCTGCCCTGTGGTACTGACTCCAGCACCTACGACGCTGTTGCCATTGTTGTTTTGAGTGGGTACCGTCGCATCCTCTAAAGGAGTGTTTCCCGATGAATAGGTGAGTGAATCACCGTCTGTGCAGGATGCCAGAGCACCACTGATGGCAACTGCAAGTAAAATATTCCGTGTTCTCAACGTCTTGTCCTTTTTCCGTGGTTTCAAGCCCCATGTTAACTTGTGATTGACGTTGTGCCAGCGGTAATAATGACGGTTTCGACATTGGCTCTACTCTCTATGAGAATCATAGGAAAACCATTGGGTAGCTGCTGAAAGCCACAGGGTAATTGCTGACAGGGTTCTGAGCTGTAAATTGCAAGTAGCTACGCTGTCGGGCGAAGCCGCTTGCAACCGAATTACATCTGCGTCATCAAGGAATTGATAGCCGCGCACTGACTGACATCGTTGAAAAAGACTTCAGTCAGCGGGAATCTGAATGGAAATCAGGTCAGTGCCGACAATGGTATTGCCGGTGTAACCGCTATCCAGCACAGCAGAGCGATAATCCTCCTCGTTCAATGCGCCACCTGGAATAGGGTAAGGACCTTGCTTTTCAGCTCCCAAGGGAGGAATCAAATGAGTCAGCATCAGGTATTCAGTGCCTGTTCTCTTGGCCAGGGCTCCCAGGTCCAGAGCATTGCTTTGTCGATAGTAGATCGGTGGCGGGAAGCCACTGCCTTGATCTGGTCCCATGACAGGGTGGATGACAGAATGAACGACAATATCGGCACCCATGGCCAGTGACTCTACTTGTTCTGAGGTAGAGGATTGACGAGGTGGCTCCGGGATGTCGTTTCCAGCATCGCCACCAATGACAACACTGCCTGCTGGAGTATCGACTCTATAGGATGCATGTCCACCGATGTGCTGAGACTGGATTGCACTGACTTTGACATCATCGAGTTGCCATACTTGCTGAGCTTTTGGCAGGTTCTCGAATGCCATGACGTGCAGCAAGTCAGCCGGACCTCCGGTCAAACGCTTTGGATTTTCAGACAAGCGTTGGGCCATCTCACCAGAGGCGATCAGGGTGTCTCCTATGTGTTCTGCAAAGCCGTTGCAGCTGAGTGTGTAACCGTTCTCTGTCTCTACGTCTTGCGAGCAAACCAGATCCAGTTTGGGACCCGCAGAAGAAAAGTGCCAACGTAGTTGCGCGATATCGCTCAGGCCTTCTGAATGATCAGAATGCATATGGGTGAGAAATACAGCGTTCAGTTTTTCTACGGGTACACCCAGTTTGGACAATTGCTGGGTGGTGCCGCGACCTGTGTCAAATTGTAGTTGCACGCTAGAGCAGCTGGATTCGGAATCTCCATACTGCACCAGCGTACCAGCGCCAGCTTGTCCATTGAAGACAGGTGGACCACCCTGGGTACCTGTCAATGTCACACGCAGGCAGGGTTCAGCAAGGGTGGCTCCGGAGAAAAGAAGCAGTGGTGCAATGGATAGGGCAGGGCATAGTCTGACCAGAAATCTTGTTTTCATCCCTTCAATTCCAAGGATACCCCGTCGTTCAGGGCGGGGAGGAATTGGAATGCTGTATATATAGCCAGTTTTTGTTGGCCCTTCTGGGTGAATAGGGGCGGAACGGATATACAATCGAGCCGTGAAATCAACATGCATCAAAGTTCTCAAAGTCAGGGTAAAAGATCGCCACGCGCCGCTTTTGCGCAGCATGGCGACTGAAGTCAATCAGGTATGGAACTACTGCAACGAGCTGTCTGATCGTATGATTCGGGAGCGTGGTCGGTGGATGTCCGGATTTGACTTCTCTGCTTACACGGTTGGTGCGTCGAAGCAGTTCGAGCACATTGGTAGCAGTACGATTCAGGAAACTGCCGAACACTACGCCAGCAAACGCTCCTCGGCAAAGCGTCGCAAGCTGAGGTGGCGCAAGAGTTTTGGCGATAAACGCTCGTTGGGGTGGGTGCCCTTCAAGGCTCGGGCAGCTCACTGGAAGCACGGGCAGGTCTTCTTTGCAGGTTCTCACTTCAAGGTATGGGACAGCTTCGGTCTTGCCAATTACAGGTTCAGGGCAGGTTGTTTTACTGAGGATGCTCGCGGTCGATGGTATTTTTGCATCTGTGTCTCGGTTGATCGCACGTGTCCCAAGGGGCAAGACAGTATAGGTATCGATCTTGGTCTGAAAACCGTTGCCACCTGCAGCGATGGCACCGTGCTGGAGGGACGTTGGTATCGCCACCTGGAAGGCAAGCTTGCCAAGGCCCAGCGGGCAAGACGCAAACGGCGCACCCGGGCGATTCACGCAAAAATCAGGAATCGCAGAGCAGATGCCCTGCATAAATTCAGCCGCAATCTGGTCAATCGATGCGGCGAGATCTACGTGGGAGATGTCAGTAGCTCGAAGCTGACAAAAACCACGATGGCCAAGTCTGCGCTTGACGCAAGCTGGGCCAGCTTCAAGACAATGCTCGACTACAAGAGCCAGCAGGCCGGTATTGTCTATCGAGAAATCAATGAAGCCTATACCACGCGAGCGTGCTCCGAATGCGGAAGCCTGTGCGGACCGCAGGGAATAAGAGCTCTTTCGGTAAGAGACTGGCAATGTGTTGAATGTGGTGTTCAGCATGATCGTGACGTTAACGCGGCTCGAAATATTCTCCGTCTCGGCGCAGGACATTGCGCTCCTTAGTGGGAATCCTCTTTCTTTAGGGAGAGGAGGATGTGTGCGCCCGGCATGGGTGCGATCTTGGAGGTGAAAGTCCTTCCGGAAGCTGACCACAGCGACCGAAGTGAAACACAACTGCGCAAGGGCGACCAAGCGTGGGGAGGAAGTGTATAGCGAAACCACGAGCCGATGAACAAGAACCGAATATTGAGGCATTATCAATCAGGGCGAGCGGGCACGTCATCGCGAAGCTCTTGTGGTCAAAGGGAGATAATGTAGATTCGGCGGTTGTGTGGGGAAGGATTGCAGTCTTACCCGGGGAGATCTCACCTTGTGCCTGAAAGGGCGACGATCGTATGGTCGGAGTGAGAAGTCAGCAGAGGCCATAGTAGTCGTCATTATGCGATGAAGGGCTAAACGAGAAGGAGAGCTAGAAGACGTTGACGCTCGACAAAGCAAAGCACCAGAAACTCGGGAGACCGAGGCGCAGTGAGAGACGAACGGGTGAAGCCCGAAAGCTTTCTGCGCGCGGTGAAGCGGTGTCGGTGCCTCAACGAACCGAAGGCTTGGGGCGGGAGAATCTGCTTGAGCAGGCGCTCTCGCGAGAGAACATGGTGGAGGCGTGGAAACGCGTCAAAGCCAATAAAGGTAGTGCGGGCGTAGACGGTCGTTCAATCACTCAAACGATTGAATATCTTCACACCCAGTGGCCAGTGATCCGGGATGAATTGCTGCGCGGTAGTTATCGGCCATCGGCCGTGCGACGCGTGGAAATTCCGAAACCGGGTGGAGGCTCCAGGGAATTGGGGATACCCACCGTCATCGCTTGCTCTAGCAAACGTTGTTGGCACAACAGCCTTTCGGGATTGCACCTTATTCTATCGGTCAAGTATTACGATGGCGTCGGTGTTCCTCGTCTCTCATGACCTCAACTTCTCGAACCGCCCGGTGCGGACCCGCATGCCGGGTGGTGTGGGAGGGGCCCGACTTCGGTCGGCCCCTATCCCGATCAATTCCTGTCAGCATGAAATAGATCAAAAGAGCTTTTAGCGTTCTTCCCTCGTCGAACTCGTGGCTAACCACTGCTCGGCAAGGTCCACTTCGTTTGCATCAAAAGCTTTGATTGACAGTCCGGGCAAGAACTTGCCTTCTAGCTCGCTGAGTTTTTGCAGCCAGCGTTTTTCGGTAAGTACTGCGACACGATCAAAGCGACGCAGCAAATCAAAGAGCATTGGCAGACGTGACAATTCAACCGCTATGGCGCCGAAGGAGGGCATGTCGAAGTTATCGATGCGATACAGCATTCGCCCATTTACAAAGCCCTTGCTCTGACTATCGAGGGCGTCTAGCGATTCACGCATCGTATTACTGTCAACTTTGCCACTGATAGAGATATCAAGGCGGTCAGGACCGTTTAATTGTGTCTCGAACATTTCCAACTCCCGTTTTACAGTAGAATAGCGGGAGAGCATGGCAGGGTTCCAGAGTGATGACTATCCGTAGTTACCGCAGATGATTCACGTGATTCCCCTAATGAGGCCTGAGCATTTCAGGTGATCAGCAACGACTCTGAAACAGCCTCAGATGCCCTGGTGAAAGCTGTCACCAGGTCTGCCCTGGAAAACGGCTTCTGCAACATGATAACGCCGTCGTCGAGCCTGCCCTGGTGAATGATGGCATTCTCTGTATAGCCAGACATATAGATGACTGCCGCATCCGGATAGGCGTCTTTCAGGCCAGCTACCACTTCAGGCCCCTTCATGCCATTTGGAAGAATGACGTCGCACAGAATAAGATCGATTTGAGGAATGCCCGGGGCCAGGCGAAAGGCTGTATTGCCATCGGATGCACTGTTAACAAGTGCCCCCATTTCTTCCAGTTGCAGAGTGAAGGTCTGCCGCAGTTCGTCATTGTCTTCCACCAGAAACACGTGTAAGCCGTGGAACCGAGTGGCAATGGGCGCTGTTAATGGTGACGGAGGGGCTTCCTGTGATGCTTTGGCACGCGGTAAATAGAGTTTCACTGTCGTGCCACGAGCAATTTCAGAATAAATCTTCAGGTGCCCTCCGGACTGTTTGACAAAGCCATAGGCCATCGACAGTCCAAGCCCGGTGCCCTTGCCTACATCCTTGGTTGTGAAGAAGGGTTCCATTGCCTGGCTGATCGTCATTGCGCTCATGCCGCAGCCGCTGTCGGTAATAGCGATACAGACGTATTGTCCGGGCTGAACTTCATAGTGAAGCTGAGAATAATCTCTATCCAGTCTTGTATTACCGACTTCTATTGTGAGTTTTCCACCATTGGGCATGGCGTCTCGGGCGTTGATCACCAGATTCATGATAGCGGCTTCAAGCTGTGTTTTATCCACTTCGGTACGCCACAATCCACCGTCTGTAACTACCTCCAGATCCACGCTTTCTCCCACGGAGGTGCGCAGGAGCGAAAGTGAGTCCCGAATCAACCGGGATGGATCAAGCACCTCTGGCTGCAAAGGTTGTTTGCGTGCAAACGCCAGTAGTTGATGAGTGAGCTCGGCGCCATGCTTGACGGCACGGAAGGAGGTCTGAACATAACCCCGGGCTAATGGCTCTGATATTCGTTCTTCCAGTAACTCCAGGTTCCCGGAGATCACAGCCAGGATATTGTTGAAATCGTGTGCGACCCCGCCAGTCAGATTGCCGATGTTCTTGACTTTCTGCGCATGAACCAACGTACTCTGCAAACGATTGAGCTCCGTAACGTCCTGGGCAACGACAAGCACCAATGAGGATTCTCCTTGTTTGCGGGAAGCTACGGTGAACAGCTGGCGTATGTGACGATAGTCGCCTGTGGCGTTAGCAATTCTGAAGGCTCCTTCCGTCTCAATACCATGTGCAAGTTGCCGACGTATTTCCATCATTTGATCGAAGTCATCAGCATGCAGTCGCTTGTTCAGCATGTCTTCTCGACTGGAGGCCACCATCATTTCGCCAACAGTCTGACCGGACATGCTTGCGAAAATATCATCACATTCGACAATCTTTCCACTACCCAGATCAAAGGAGGCATAGCCAATCCCGGCAATTCGGGCAGCACTGAGCAGGCGCTCGTCTTTTGTTTCGATAATCCGGTTGGCCGCCAGAATCTGATCCCGCATGCCATGAATCGAACTGACCAGGCGGTCCAGTTCGTTTTCGTGCGACTTGCTGTGGTGCTCGTTCCTGCCAAGATTTATCTTGAAGTCATGCCAGTCACCATGCCAGTTATCGAGTCCGTTGGATATTTTCAGAACTGGTTCTACCAGTCTGTTATTCAGCAAATACTGGATGATGAATGTGGTAGCAAGCACCGCTAACGAGGCAACGGCAAGAGTCTCGAGAATACGAGTGCGAACCATATCCCAGACAAGCTGATAACTCATCTCCAGAGTCAGTATGCCTATCTGCCTAGTGGAATGAGAGTCCTTACGCTCCAGGATATGAGAATAACGATAGGAGGAAGCTGCAGGCTGGCTATCGCCTACCTGCAGATTGTAATCGGGGTCTTTTGCCGTAATCTGTGCCGCTGTCACGGCGCCCAGACTGACGTATTTTTCCAGCAATACCTCAATCGTTGAATTGTCCATTTGCCATAGCAGATCTTCGAACAGCACGGCGCTGCTTTGCGCAAGATTATGTATTCGTTGCTCCAGTTGAGCATTGCCTGTCTGGTAGGTGAAAATGGAGACCAGTACGACAGCCGCCAGTGCCAGTGCCGATATAGGCAGGACCAGGCTCTTGTTGAGTGTCGTGCGAATGCCCATGTCAGAGTGTCTGCTTAGGGGTCATCTTGAGCGCACAACGCCGTAGTCAGCCAGTATCGAATCAAAGCTGCCATCAGCCTTCATGGCTATCAGCTGCTGTTCAAGGACAGGCAAGAGGCTGGCATGACGTTTATTCAAGTGTAGATACAGCTGAATAGTAAGGTGAAAATCCGATACCTTCAGATTGTCCATGCCGATGTCATTGGCAATATATTTTCCCGGAAATGTTGCGTAGAAAACAACGTCAACTCTATCTTGCATCAACATGCTCATCAGCACATTGGGGTTGCGAACTTCTTCAGTACGATCATGTTTGCTGAACAGTTTGTCAGTATGTCCAAAGCCTCTGATGTAAGCCAATCGATAATTGAAGAAGTCGTCGGCAGAAGAAAGGACTATATCGTCCCTTGTATACAGCCCTGCAAACTCTACCGGTACAGTTGTGCGAATGCCTCAACAGAGAAAAAAGCCAACAGCAATAGTGCAAGGGCTAGCACACCACCATTCGGCCTTGGAAAATGCTTCATCATGATTTCCGAGCGCTGGACGCTCCGTGCCGTTTTCTGAACAAGCAAGGAACCGTCGGTGGCGGCATGCATCCGAAAAAAGATCATAAGTGCTGGCAGGCATTGAAGTAAAGATCAATAAGTTACATCTGACCGTTTGCGCAGACGCTGCAAGCAGCTTTAGACGTATCAACTTCACACTACGGACCCTTTATTCAATTATGCTAAGCGATATCGCGCATGAGAAATGTATGGCAACATCGTTTGACAGTTTTGCTGCCACTAAGCCATTTAATAATAAGGATGTCGAAGGTTCATTGATTTCGATAGTCTCAAGCAGGTACTAATGCTTCGCTGCAGATCAAGACAGAGACATCGAACCTTACGACCGGTTCGACAGGACAAAGGTAATTACGTACGGATCCGCCTCAGTGTCGTGGCGCTGTGAGAGTACCCTCGTTACGGCTATGGTTGCCCGGCAAGCTTCGCCTGCGTCAACCATGGGCACGTGAAAGCGCATCCCGGCGTAGTCTGCGGGTCAATATCGGAGTCGCTTTTTCGCTCCTGATTTTCGTACTTGGCAGCGGCCTGATTACTTTCTCGCACGAGCGCCATCGACGCATTGCCTTGGTCACAGCTAGCGAGCTGTTCGAACGTAGTACCGCACAACTGGCTGCGGACATCAGCTCGCTCTACGGGCCAGCCGAGACGCTTGTGAACCTGACTGCAACGCTTGCGAACGAGCTGCCTATCCTCGTCACTGATCGAGATCTGTTGCTTGTTCATTTCGCTGCAGCGCTTGACGATCATCCCAATGTCGAGGCCGTTTTTGTGGGGGAAGGTGACGGCAGTTTTTTCCTCCTTCGCAGTATCAAGGACTCGCCTGACTCAAGCGGGCTGGACACCGTGGTGCCAGCGGGTACTCGTTACCAGGTGGAGTCGGTGGAGCGCGGGCAAGGTGAGGGCGCACAATATGAACATGTGTTTCTCGGTAAGGATCTCGAATGGCTAGGGGCGAACGAGGCCTTCATCACCGGTTATGATCCGCGATCTCGCGACTGGTATCGGCTCGCATCGCGTTCGAGTGAGCTTTTACACACCGATTTTCATACCTTCTTTACTACGCGCGAGACGGGTACAACGATAGCTCGACGCATTGGTGAAACGAAGTCCGTGGTCGGTGTGGATATAACGCTTGAGATTCTTTCGGCGGCGCTCGGCAAACTGTCAACGAGCGCCACAGGGGAGATTATCGTGTTCACCGAGGATGGCAGGCTCCTGGGCTCGGACAAGCCAGATCGTATGGGCGGTACCGGTAAGCTTCGTCCATCGGGTTCGAGCCCACGGATTGCTGACTTCGATGAGCCCATTCTTGACGAGCTCTTCCACCGCTTCGTTGAGGGCGATCGCGATGCCTCACTTATGCTCAACGCCGCGGGGCAGTCCTGGTTCGCATCGATTCGTCCTGTCAGATTCGGCTCGAATCGTGAGAGCGCTTTTATGGCAATCGCAGTCCCGGAGAAGGAGATGCTTTCGGCACTCGAGCGCGTGCGTCTGCAAAGCGCTGCATTCGCGCTAGTTGCACTTGCGCTCTCGGTGCTGTTTGCATGGTACCTCTCCACCTCTATCTCGAAATCAACGGCGCAGCTGGCTGCCGAGACGCGTGAGATGAGCCGTCTGCGCTTCCACTCGCCTATCACAGTACGTTCGCGTATCGCCGAAATCGACGCGCTGGCTCGCTCGATGGCTGTCTTGAAAGCGGCATTGCAGCGCTTCACCCGAGTGGCTGTATCGCTGTCGGCAGAAGAGGGTAGTGATGGCGTTGCGCGGGTCCTGCTCGCAGAGGCCAAGGCGGCCTCGCGAGCGCAGGTCGCCAGGTTGTTTCTGGTGTCAGATGATGAGAAGTGGCTCGTGGCGTTCGAACCCGACGATGCAATTGAGGAGGCAGATGTTGACGTCCGCGCTGGAGGTTCGGCCAGCATCGGTAGGGCGAGAATTGCTCTCGAATCGACCGACTGGCAGGGCGTGAGTGTCCCCCCGGAGGTGTTCGCGCTGAACGCTGGTCGTACGGTCATCGACGGGGTTGACGTTGAGCCGCGCGGTGCAGAGAGTTCGGTGCAAGCTGATGCAAGACTGCTTCTGGTGCCACTCAAAGCCGATGATGAGCGAGCAATAGGGGTTTTGCAGCTCAGCGTATCGCCCGCAGGCGGCGCATCGCTTCAGGTTGACGAGGAAAACGTTCGTTTTCTTGAATTGCTGGCCGCCAGTGCCGCCGTTGCGATCCGCAATCGTCAGCTGATCGAAGCTCAGCAAGCGACCTTTGAGTCTCTGATCCGGTTGTTGGCGGCGGCGATCGATGCGAAGTCGCCGTATACCGGACGCCATTGTGAGCGTGTGCCGGTGTTAACCGAACGGCTGGCGAGTGCGGCGAGTGCCTCAGAGGCACCCGCTTTTCGCAACTTTCATCTGGATGAGCATCGTGCACGTGAACTGCATGTCGCCAGTTGGCTGCACGATTGTGGCAAGGTGACGACGCCAGAGCACCTCGTCGACAAGGCCACCAAGCTCGAAAC
Organism: Granulosicoccus antarcticus IMCC3135; assembly: GCF_002215215.1. Lineage (NCBI taxonomy): Bacteria > Pseudomonadati > Pseudomonadota > Gammaproteobacteria > Chromatiales > Granulosicoccaceae > Granulosicoccus > Granulosicoccus antarcticus. Next base: position 3,032,474 of record NZ_CP018632.1, read on the forward strand.
GGTATATAACCGAATCCACGAGATTCGTACGCGTTTCGAGGTGTTGTGGCGCGACGCCGAGATTGACTACTTGCGTGCCGTCGATGGTCTGCCCGGTGGCGAGCGGGAATCGCTGAGTGCCGAGCTGGAAAGGCGGCGCATTGAGTTACGGGCGGATTTCTCTTTTATTGCGAGCTGCAATATCGGCAGCGAGGGCATGGACGAAGAGAGTGTCGAGCGTATACGGGCGATAGGCCGTCAAGCCTGGATGCGTCATTTTGACAATACACTCGGGATCTCGCAGGCCGAACTCAAGCGCATGCGCAATCATGGTTCCGCCTCATTGCCTGCAACAGAACAACTGCTTTGCGATCGCCCGGAGCACCGGATTGAGTGGCATGCCCAGCCCGATCCGGCCGAGCGTGAGCGTCACGGGTTCACCGCCCCTGTGCCGGAGAACGAGTACGATCATGGCGAGCTCCACAACCTGACGATCCGCTACGGTACGTTGACGGCAGAAGAGCGGCACAAGATCAACGATCACGTCAACCAGACGATACTCATGCTTGACAGCGTGTCGTTCCCGAAAAATCTCAAAAGAGTCCCGGCGATAGCTGGTAGTCACCATGAGAAGCTCGATGGTTCAGGCTACCCGCGTGGGCTGGGTGCGCAGGAACTGGGTATCGAGGAGCGCATCATGACGATCGCCGATATCTTTGAGGCGCTGACCGCTCCGGATCGACCCTACAAGCGCGCAAAGACACTGGGCGAGTCACTTTTGATCATGCGAGATATGGGGGAACAGGGGCTAATCGATGCCGAGCTGTTGGAACTCTTCGTTGAGTCTGGCATTCCGCAGGAGTACGCGCGTGAGAATCTCGCCGCGGTGCAAATCGACATTCCGATTTCCGTGAGACCAGCAGTAAATCCGATAGGGGAGCGCATAAACGATGAGCGATGATCAGCTGAGAGGTAAAGGGCGCTACCGATGGTTCAACAATCGCCTGGCGGTTATGGCTGCGCTCGGCCTGGTCGCATTCGCCAGCACAGCGTCGATCGCAATACTCGCCGTGCGTGACGTCCGTGCCACGAACGAGGCGCGTATGCACGACCATTTGCGGGCAGAGCTTGCGGTACATCGCAATGCAGTAAAAGCTTATCTGGGCGACATTGCCGACAATCTGGAGAGTCTGACGGAGGCCCCGGGCAGTCTGACAATGCTGAAGGAATTCGAGATGGTCGCAAGCGCGCTTGGGCAAGACGCAGGAGTGCGTTTGCAGCGGGCCTATATAGACGAGAACCCCAACTCGCCATTGCGTCGAGATGATCTCCTGCGATCAGGCGAAAACAGCGCCTATGACGCTGTACATGCCCGCTACCATCAGTGGTTGCGTGATCTGGTCAAAGAGCACGACTATTACGATCTGTTCGTGGTCTCCGGAAGTGGCGACATTCTCTATACCGTTCACAAGAGGATGGATTTTGCGACCAGTCTGGTCGATGGACCCTTTGCTGATACAGAGCTTGCTGACACCTTCGCGCAACTACGCGATGACGCCTTCCCCGGAGATCTTGTTTTTGGTGACTTTGTCGCCTACGAACCGAACGATGGCAAGCCTGCGGCCTTCGTCGGTATGCCATTGATGGAGGCTGACGGGTTTGCTGGAGCTCTTATCGTGCAACTTCGCACGCGTCCCTTTGGCGCACGCATGGATACCGCCCGCGCACTCGGCGAGAGCGGCAAAGCCTACCTTGTCGGCCCCGACCGCTTGACTCGTTCTGGTTCACGCGTGGGTGGAAATCAGGATGCGCTTGGGCTGCGCATTGACACGCCGAGCGTTGAACGTGCACTGGCTGGTCTCTCGGGCGTGCAGGTGATCAATGATCATCGTGGAGTGTCGGTCTTCTCGGCTCACGCGCCGCTCGTCTGGAACGGGACGAGCTGGGCGGTGGTCGTGGAAATCGATCACGCCGCAGTCGACGGCCCGATCCGTGAGCTGATGACCAGGCTTGTGCTCGGCTCCGGGCTATGCATTTTACTGGCAGCACTGTTGGGCTGGGTGGTGGGCGCGCCAGAGCCGCGAGCCAGGGTGGTGCTGCCGGTGCTCGGGGACGACTCTCTCGACGTCTGAGGCGGCATCTCAAGTGCCCTTTGGGTGGTAAGGGGCTGGCTTCATACTAATGGGGGGCTCTGAGGCCTGTCTTACATGGTCCGAGCCCAGTAAGTGCATTGATAGGGGGCTTGCTTTTCTCTGTGCATAAAAAAGGCGCCTGACCATGATGGGAGGCGCCTTTTCTGAAAGTCAGCTTTTCTTCTCGATCAAGGATCGTGATTAATCAGATCCTTGATCGAACAAGGGATAGCTTACTGAGCCTTGTAGAAACGGACGTAGTCAATTTCGAGGGCAGGATTGTCGAATTCAACGAGATCGTTAGCATTCGGGAAGAGCGCGTCAGAACTGCGTCCCAGGCCACCAGCGGTCGTTGGGAAGTTAGTCCAGTTTCCACCCATTGCCAGGTTGATTATGACGTATAGCTCTTCGTAGTTGGCTTCGTTACTACTGACTTCACTAACCTGTACGCCGTCGATGTACCAGACGATGTTGCTTTCAGTCCACTTCACTGCATAGACGTGGAATTCTTCGCTGAAGTCCGTACCGTCATAAACCTGACCACTTGGCTCAGGCTTCATGAAAGTTGCATCGCCAAAGTAGGAAGACGTTACGTTCTTGAAGTAGTGAAAGGAATTATAGATATACCAGGGAGCGTGGCCCAGGTTTTCCATGATGTCGATTTCAGTACGCTGTGTGCCTTCATTGGCCTCTTTGTCGTGAAGCAACCAGAAAGCCGGGAAAGTACCTGTTGCACTGGGGATTTTGATGCTTGCTTCAAAGTAGCCATACTTCTGGCTGAACTTGTCATGTGTCGAGATGACGCCAGAGAGGAAGGTTTGCTGTGATGAGATTTGCTCCAGTGAGCCGTAAGTGAGCTCATTGGTGTTTGTTTGCAGCGAGTTCTTGGCAGAGCGAATGGAGAGTGTGGAGCCACTAAACTGGAAGGGATCGTATACCGGTGCGATTGTGTCCAGGTGCTCTTGATCTTCACTGAGGACGTTGACATAAAACTGGTCTTCGCCGTTGATGACGCGATACTCAAAGCGCTCACCATTGAATTCACCATCCCAGCGCAACTGCGAGTTCCAGCGGTAAGGGTTGAGTGCTGTACCGTTGAATTCATCACTGAACACCAGCTCATAACCGCTGTGCTCATAGACTTCAGGATAATCGTAAGAGGCCGGATCGATCAGGCTCTCGACACTGGATGCACTCGCATCGCCTTGCACTGAGCTATCGATACTCTTGCTACCTATACCGGTAGTCACATCGACATTGGCTGTTGCGGATTGCACTGATGAGTTACCACTGGCATCGATTGCTTCAACGGTCATCGAGTGTTCTCCAGCCCAGAGATCGCTGCTGGTAAAGCTCAGGTCACTGGTTTCCCCGACGTAGGCGCCATCGACTGTCACCTGGTAGCTGCTGGCACCGGAAACGGCACTCCAGGTCCATGTGATCACACCATCATTGGCATAAGATTGTGCTACTTCGCTGCCGCTGGTGTCCAGCGGAGCATCGATGGCGTAAGCCATGGACGACAGGCACCCTGAAAGGGCAATTGCAAGGTAGGACTTTTTTACAAGGTTCTTACTAGTCATCGTGGTTCGTCTAATGTGCTCATTCAGCAATATATGTGGTCAGAGGAAGAGCCTACCTTGGCCCCCTGAACGCAGACATCACCTTTTGGTGTAGTTAGCAGAAACCGCTCGCGTAAGAAATTCTTTCGCGACGAGTGGCTTACAACGTTTGGAATAATATGTACGAGAAATACTTAACAATGATGCAATGCAAAAAAGCTATTGCAAACAACTGTTGCTGGCGTGGATTCTACGGTAAAAATTCCTGAAAACCAGTCAATTCCATGAGCTGGTTTATGATGGTTTAGCCATGATAACTAGACGGAAAGGTAGAAAACGGCTTCAGAAAGTCATTTTGATGAATAAAAATACATGTTATTTGTGCATATCAGGAAATTATTCGTAATTGTAAAAACGGCAGTGCATCAGGCTTTAAGATGAAAAATAAGCAATATTTCGCATATTTTTAGTTCAAATAACCATGTTGCAGTGCAAAATTGAATAATCTTTTATTGATCAAAAATTGCGACATTGATCAAGAGTTCTGATTAGGATTTGATGGCTGAATTTGTAACCAAATAAAATCGCAAAAGTGTCTCGAATTGAATGCAGCGCAGAATAATGTGACCTGGTGCAGAGTAATGCGAGCTTGCTGTGACGGTGTGAAGCAAGAAAGGAGCTGCGCAGGTGCAGGGTGAGGGCAGTGCGGGTGCAGAGTGGGTGCAGAGTGGGCGCAGCGCGGGCGCAGCAACGCAGCAACGCAGTTCATGCTTACGGGGCTGAAAAGCTCGATCAGGTTGTATGTATTCGGAAAACGGTCACTTCCAGACGATCACATACCATCCATCGCTAATCAAGAGCACTGATTAGGAGCACCGAGTTGACGGAAGCGCTCCCACAGATGTCTGGCTATTCCGGCGTGATGTCGGCTCTTTAATCGATCATCAGAAGGAAGGTCTCAAGAGCGTCTTCACGCACTTCACCGATGAGGTGATCTGCAGTTTGATTGCAACACATGCCTGCTGAGAAGCCTTTGCGTCCGGGTATTTCTATTGAGCGCGTGTGAGACTGCTATTGCGCGTGCTCCGCGTTGGTGACGTACGGTTTTGTCTCTTTCCGATGCGTGCTAACTATGGATGTTCCAAAATGACCGAATTACTATGCTTCGGTCAGATTGGAAGATATTAATGAGTCAAATTATCCTGCGTAAGTACCACGAGCGGGGTAGTCATTTGCCAAGGCATAATCGACTTTTGTAAGCAGGTTTTTCAGATCTGGCCGTGCCCATGGCATGTTCGAGATATCGGCAAGGTATAGCTTTCCGTCTGGGCGAATCCAGAACAGGCCTGGTTCTGTAAATATATCGGCCTCTACATCTTTGAATGCCTTTGAAATCCACAGACCCCAGTTCTTGGCGTCATCAACAGAAACACTATGCGCGAGGCGAAGACTACCGAGTTCCCATTCTGCAGCAGCCTTTTCAGCCAACTCGGGACCATTCATGGAAGCAGCAACGACACTGAAGCCTGCTTCCTCATAGCCGCTCAACAATGCTGCTAGTCCTTGAAGGTAGTTCTTGCACACGGGGCAATGATAGCCACGGTAAAACAACACCATGGTGAAGTTTTTGGGTGTTTCTGCGGAAAGGTCAAATGTTCCACCACCTACCAACGGTAGTTTTAAACCTGGTACCGCTGTGTCTGGTGTTAATTTTTCGCTCATTGCATTTCCTTTCAAGTGATTAACAGATCGTTACTCTGTTATGGAATGGTAAATCTCGCGATTCACTAGGAAGTGTATAGCAGGGCACATGCAGCGGTATATTATAAAAATTGATATTGCCAATCAAATATTCTTTTAGAGAGTTTGAAATTAGCGCATCATGAGAAAATTATAACAAGGGTTTTTCAGGTCAATTATTTAGTACTTTATAATATGGCGAATGATAATATATAAAACTATTTGGTTGTGATAGCTACTTGAGTTAAAGAGTCATAATGATAAAATTATTCGGGCGAAGTACGTCTATTAATGTGCAAAAGGTCATGTGGGTTCTTGCAGAGCTCAATCTGAAATATGACCGGTTCGATGTAGGTGGGGCTTTTGGTGGGTTGAATGATGCTGAGTATATCGCTCTCAATCCACATCAAAAAGTTCCAACCCTTGTCGATGACACCGTCGTTCTTTGGGAGTCAAATGCAATTTTGCGTTATCTCGCAGATGCTTATGGGCGGGATGTCATCTTTGGGACAACCCCGGCAGCACGTGGTACATCGGATATGTGGATGGAGTGGTATCAAAACTCCGTCTATCCGAATTTTCAAGCAATTTTTCACCAAAAGGTGAGGCTGCGGAGCACCGAACGTAGTTCTGACGTTCTCGCGCGGGCGCAGGATGTCGTTTTCAAGCAATTTTCTCTATTCGATTCGAAGCTTGAATCAACAGAATTTATAAACGGGGATCATCTTACCTTGGGCGATGTGCCAATGGCGGCATGCCTGTATCGTTATTTTACGATGGATATAGAGCGGCCAGATTACCCGCAAATCGCACGGTATTATGAAAGTCTAACGCAGCGTTCTACCTTTAGCGAGAATGTGATGATCAATTATGACAGTCTGCGCACGCCAGAACTAACGGATTGATTGTCAGCTGACAAATCCAGTCAAATTGAGCATGACAGCAGACTCCCGAAGGGCGAGTTTGTCAGCCGCGCTGCCTGCGTTGTTCCCCCTCGCAGTACTCCAGTGCGCCTTCGTGTGAACGCCTTGCCATCACGGCTGACAAACTCGCTGAGTATTACCTTATTTCCCGATCGACCCACTAGATCTGTATTTAACTTAGTCCGAGAAAATCGCTAATTGCAGATTCCAGGCCGCTTGTATTGTTCACAGCGACAATATGGCCACATTCTGGAACAAGCGCGAACTTTCCGTCCAGTGTGGCATCTGCCATCTCTTGCATTGTCTGTGGGGCTGCACCTTTGTCTTCTGAACCAGCTACAAAAAGTACGGGTACTTTCATCGTGCCAAGATCCTTGAGATAATCGAGTCCTTTCAATGCCGCTGCGCAACCTCTGAATCCTTCCGGGTTGGTCAACAGGAAGTCGTTTCTGAGTTGCTCAACTGAGTCAGGTTGTGCTTCTCTGAAGGCGGGTGTTAACCAATTTGCAAGCGAGCCTTCCCAGAGTGCAGAAATGTCGTTTTTATCCAGTACTGCAATTCTGTCATCCCAGCTTTGTTTGAAGGGTGCTGGTGAGTCTGCACGGGCAGCAGTACAAACGATACGTTCAATGCGCTCTGGACGGCTCAGTCCCATGCCTAATGCAGTCATGCTGCCCAGAGAGCAACCCATGATGCTTGCAGTTTCTAATCCGTGCTGATCCATGACCGCAAATGCATCATTGACCAGATCGTCGAAAGAGTAGGGGGCTGCAGGTGCCGGGCTCTTTCCATGTCCGCGTGTGTCATATCTGACAACTTTGAAGTGCTTCTCCAGAGCGGGCAGCAATGGGTTCCACATATTGACTGTCGTGGAAAGACTGTTGCTAAGCAGCAGTCCTGGACCATCAGACAAGCCGGAGACCTGTGAGTGAAGATTGATAGTGGTCATGAGCATTCCATCAGGTGTTTGACCCACTGTTTGCAGGTCGTAAGTGTAGGCATGAGCTTTTCAGCCATGAGCCTTATTGAATTGATTGCGTGTTCTCGGTCTTTCCGGAGATGATCAGCAAACGCAATTGCTTTGATCAAACCGATTTTCATTCGCCTGCCTGAGACCAGGCTGGAATGAAAACCGCTACCCTGTTGAGTCAAGGGCAGCGGTTAGGGGGAGGGGAGGAAAATGAACGAATATTGTTGGTTATCGGAATTATAGATTATTCAAGATCATATTCAACTGGCCACTGGTGGCCTACAGTCTTGGCAGCCTCCAGATAGGATTTCATGACTTTTTGTCCCGGTAAACCACGTGATTCTGCATCAGCGACTTGCCTTTTAGGGAAATCCACAAGACTCTCAGCCCACTCCACACGGACCTCTTCGGGCAGGGTTTTTATGATGGCCCCGTTTTCTTTCAATTTGGTCAAGCCGATATTCTGGACGTCGTCCATTATTGCACCGTTTTGAGCTTCCCATTCAGCGCCAACTTCGACGATGATATTGCGAACATCTTCAGGCAAGGACTCCATCTTGGCTTTATTGGCGGTGAGCGCAATCACTGGCATCGCACCAAAGCCGATCAAGGTGTAATAAGGCGCAGGCTCATAGAGTTTGAAGCCATTGTAGGCAGATGGCGTCATCAGCCAGCCAGTGTAAACGCCGGTTTTCAGCGCTAGATAACCTTCTGGTAGCGTTGATTGAACAGGGATCGCTTCAACATATTCAAGCCAAGGCAAGTTTGGTCCGGCACCACCGATTTTGATACCTTTGAGGTCGGCCGTGGTGTCCCATTCTTCTTTGGTTCCAAGGTGGTAGTTGTCCCAGGTTCCAAGTCCCAGGAATACCTGGTTGTATTCATCTTCCATGACTTGTTCAAGCCATGGGTTCTCATCGTAAACCTGGCGAGCTGCGGCAATAGCATCAGACGACTTTTGTGGGCCAAATGCCAGATAGTAGGGGAAATTGTGAAGGAACAGCTTTGAAGTCTCGAAGCAAACGCAATACCCACCGAAATCAAGGATGCCTTGTTGTACTGATTCCAGTGTGTCTGCAACACTGGCAATAGAACCGCCATAGGCTTCAATGAACTTGACCTTGTGTTCTGTTTGTTCTGCAACTCGTTTTTCAACTTCAACGGCAAAGAAGTCGGACATGGTAGTCACATAAGGGGCAGGCCCTTTTGGGTGTCCCGAGCCGATTCGGAATGTGAAACTGTCGGAAAATGCCGGGGAGGCCATTAGAGTTGAGCCTGTCAGGACAGCACCGGCTAATATCGTGTTTATTATTTTCATTATTCCTCCTTAGTGAATTAAGGACCCTTTTACTGTTGTACTACACAGTAGTAAAGGCTACTGATAATTCCTTATACAAATATTGTTAAGACATGTCTATGCACTTGATGGCGAATATTTTATATAAAATATAAATAATTTTAAGTGCAGTCGTACCTGGTTTACATGTTTGGAAGTGTTTAACTCCATAAGCGCGTGGTGGACGGCTCATTGGGGTGGATATTCACAATCAAACGTTTAAAAGAGCTAGTGGTTGGGCCGCTAGAGACGTGATGATAGCTCCGCGACTCGTTCTGCATTGTCTTTTGCCAATGATCCATCGGCATTCCAGAGAGAATTTTCAAAGCCTATTCGCGCCTTGCCGCCTAGCCTGATTGCCTCAACGAGACAGTCGGTTTCCTCTTTGCCAAAGGCGCAAAGCATCCAGTCAAAGTTGAGCTCCTTCGGCGCGGCTTTCAACATGTCTGTATAGACTGAAACCAGGCTTGGTTTACTGATCTCGCTCCCATCGTAGTTACCCAGTACAAATAGCAGAATATGATGGTTACCAGGAACGTCGCCCTTGCCGACAGCGGTCAAAAAATCTTGCAGCTCTTGCGGAGAGTAAAGGATGTGTTGAATCTGGACATTGTTGTCGCTTGCCCATGCGTAAAATGTAGTCGCGTTTGACCAGTCTTCCGGCTTGCGTACCATCTCTCGTACAGCCACCGAAACATAGCGCGGTTTTAATGCACGCATCATGTCTTGCTGTTGTGTCGTCTCATACAAACCAGCGGATTCAGAGGTAACTTGCAGGTACATTTCTGGAACGGCTTGGTCGAGTCTCTCGAGCAACGCTCGATAATGCTCAGCATCTATGATATGTGTGCCCTCTGCATCACGGATGTGGAGGTGGGCGCCTTCTGCACCAGCTGCCTGGGATGCAACGACGGTGTCAACCAGGGCATCGTCAGTCAGGGGGATACTTGGATGGCTTTTCTGATTGCGCCTTGCACCGTTGGGTGCAACCATGATTTTAGGTAAAGGGGTCGGGTTCATCAAAGTCTACTCGGCTCACAATAAGTGTTAGTCATGCAGTTAGACAACGGGTTTTGCTGGTGAGGCTTGTGCGTGGTAACGCTAAGGGTGCGCTTTCACAACGCCAGTCAACATCCTTTGATTGCGTCGTCAGAAGGTGGTAAAAAGTCGAGGGTTGCTTGTGTCGTCAGATTCATCACGAAAGTCCTATGGGCGCGGTAAGTAGAGGTAAAAGGCAGCCATGGCAACTAAATTCGAATCCGACTGTTGTTGTGTTTTGTAGTATTTCAACTTTGCTGCTGTAAGACAACTTATATTATTCTATGCCTTCCAGTAGAAATCATGATAGCTTGGCCGTAGCTTCTCACCCAGGTAGGGCCCGTTATCAAAATTCAGCAACTGAAGTTCTTTGTGGCGGTTTATGAGGAGGGATCTTTTTCTGCTGCTGCAGTGCGGGTGAACGCGACACAGTCCGGGCTTTCAATGCATGTGCGCGAATTGGAAAAACGCTACGATGTCGTGTTTTTTCATCGAAGCTCCACAGGCGTTGAGCCAACAGAGACTGGTCGACAATTCTATAAGGTCGCAATTTCTGTCTTGAATGCCTCTGCAGTTGCTGAAGACAAGTTGAGAGAGTTGTCAGGTGTTTTGTCGGACCACATTACGCTGGGATTGATGCCTGCCTTTGCTCGAGCAGTGCTTGGCCCAACGCTGCTTAGATTCGCGCGAGAACACAAGCATGTTCGTGTCTCTGTGCAGGAGGCATACTCAGGTCAGCTGTCGCAGGATGTGGCCGAGGGCAAGTTGGATTTTGCAGTCGTTCCTTTCTACAATTCAGAGCTGGATTTGAATTCGACGACCATGGGTGTCGATCAGGAATGTCTGGCGACTTCTGCGCAGACCAGCCTGGTCTTGGGCTCTGAGGTCGCACTGTCTGAATTACCGCCATTGCGCATGATTTTACCTACCAAAGGTAATGCTCGCCGTCCACGGATAGAACACTATCTATCCGTAAATGGCGTTGAAATCGAAGAGACCATGGAGCTGGACACCATGTTGGGGACGCTTGATCTTGTTGCCAACTCCGATTGGGTTTCGATTCTTCCTGCGGTATTGAGTCCGCCTGATAAAGACGGTCGAAAACGACTTTTCACCCCTTTGGCCAACCCGCCTTTAACTGTGGAATATATGCGCATCACACATAAGGCACGACCACTGAGTAGAGCTGCTCAAGCCTTTGCGGATGTGCTTCAAGAAGAGCTGAACAACGTTCTTGAAGCAGATCCTTTAAGTGCCCGCTGAATCAAGGTGCAATTACATCAAGTTCTGCGGTAGCCATGTGGTCAGAAATGGGAAGGCAAGAATCAGAATGGCCACTACCAGTATCATGATCCAATAAGGAATTGATCCTTTGAAAATCATGCCCAACGTTACCGACTGATCGGGCACCGCAGCCTTTACTGTAAATATGAGCAATCCGAACGGCGGTGTCAAAAGCCCAGCCTCAATAACGAGGATGCCAAAGATTGCAAACGCGAGCTCATTGACTCCCAGCAAAGTAGCAATCGGTGCAAAGATAGGCACGGTCAACAAGATGATCGATGTTGAATCTATGAACATTCCCAACACCAGCCAGATAGCAAAAATCATTGCTATCAAAACCATGGGGTCTTCGCTGATGGCAAACATGGTTTCATGGATGACACTAACGGCTCCGCCCATGGCCAGGAAACGAGAATACATCGATGCGGTGATGAGAAGGATCATGATGGGTGCGGTGGTTTTACCCGCACTGTAGATTGCATCTATAATTTCCTTGCGACGCATACCCTTCAGCAGGCCTACGATGAACGCACCCATGGCACCAAAACCTGCTGCCTCGGTAGGTGTTAGAAATCCACCCCAGATACCACCGATAACGATTCCAATCAGACCTAATATGGCAGTACCACTTATCAACTCGCTTCTACGTTGCGAAGGGCTGATGTTTTCTTCAGTGGGTATTGGGCAAGGTGGTGCTACCTGCGGATTCATTTTCGCGGTAATGATGCAGTACAGGATGAAAAATGTCGCTAGCAGCAATCCAGGCAACAGGCCTGCGATAAAGAGTGCTCCTATGGAAATTTCCGTCAAAACTGCCCAGATAATCATGAGAATACTGGGGGGGATAAGCATGCCTAGACATGCACTGCCCGCGATCACACCCAGGGCATAGCTTTTCTTGTAACCCAATGCGACCATCTCGGGGTATGCGATTCTTGAGAATGTGGCCGCGGATGCAATTGATACGCCTGTAATGGCTGCGAAAATGGAGTTGCCTGAAACGGTGGCGACTGCAAGACAGCCAGGTATTTTTCGAAATGCCCGGTTGCTGATTGTGTAAATGTCTTTGGCGGCACCTGAGTGACTGACAAAGCCTCCCATTAGAACAAACAGTGGAATGACGATGAATATGTCTTTACGAAGTGCTTCATAGGCTGTTCCGCTAAGTACTGAAAATGCAATATCAGGACTTCCCAGTAGAAAGTAGACGCCTAATGCGCTTGCGGCACCCAACGCCACTGCTATATGCACACCGAGTAAAACGAGAATGAGCAGCAATGTCAGGATGCTGAAAATAAGTGTTGCCATGGTTTGGCTTCCAATATGGTTGTTTTATAGTTGTTATAATTAGTAGTTTATGAGTGCCTCATTTTCGGGTAGGGCACCACGCCAATCTGCAACCATCAGCGTCAAGTAGGCAAATGCAGCAAATGCCCCGGTTATCACGATCAAAAACCTTATTGGCCAGGTGTAGATACGAAACGAGCCTTCTCCTTCATATTCACTTATTCTGTAGGCATCAATTGCTTCTGGAAAAGAGGCGTAAGCAATTGCCGCAAATAATGCAAACCCAGTGATATATGCAATTGTACGTAGTAGCTTCTTTACAAAGGGAGGCATTAGGTCGCTGATCAGGGTCGTACGCAACATTGACCCCGAATAGATGGCCAACGGGACCTGCAGGAAAGTAACCGCGATAACCGAGTTTTGAAGTATTTCCTTTGTCCCCGGAAGAGGTTGCAAAAACACGATACGCCCAAAGACATCTACTAAAATGACCGCCGCAAGGATGAACACCCAAACCGACGAAAGGATGTGCATGGACTTCGCAACATTAAGAATTTGAGCCGTTTTCACGATTAGTGCTCCTATTTGTTTTTGGTTTCTGGCTTCCAATCCTCTTCATGCTTTGTTGCTTCTTGCAGGATTGGTAGAACCTTTTCACCCATCAAGATCATGGATTTTCGACCAAGATTAATGTCCGTCCAGTCATGACCGGCATAAACGAGATGTTTGAATGGTCCAATTTCTTCGCGAACGGCCAGAAGCTGATCAGCAACAGATTCCACATCACCATGAATGACCAATTGATCGAGGACATAGTCCAGCGTCACATCGTCATCAGGCATGTTTTGATCATGTTTGAACAGATTCAAGCGTCCGCCTTTTCTCATCTTGGTCAGCAACTGGGAATAGTAGTACACATAAGGACTACCAGGGTCGCGAGCGTATGCACGGGCGGTTTTAGCATCATCGGCAACACAGATATTTTTAGCAACACGCCAGTCTGCGAAAGAGGGGGTGAACCCACCTGTCAGACAACCTTCCACATAATTTGGCCAATGAGTCGCTGCCCATTTAGGTAACAGAAAGTTTCCGGAAATTGGTTGCCAACCGCGCGCGGCCATTGCTGTGACGCCCTTGGAGAATGGTGCAACAGCAGTACCGATGATAGGAGGGTGGGGAGCCTGGAATGGCTTCATGATATCCCCTTGCCCGATGTCGCGCACCATTGTGCGCTCCGTGGAAATATCCCAGAATTCGCCCTTCAGGTTGTAGGGCGCATTGCCAGCCCATATTTCGAGCACCATGTTGATGCATTCCAGAAACATGTCATTGCGGTTCTTGTCTATTGAACCGAACACCTCGGCATCGGACATCAGACCACCAGGCGAAATACCGAAATTCAGTCTGCCTTCGAGCATATGATCCAGCATGGCTACTTCTGCAGCGACGCGTGCCGGGTGAGAATTTGGCATATTCACTGTGCCAGTACCCAGACGTATCTGCTTTGTCTCATAAGCCAGGCTTGCAAGAAAGGCAACCGTTGACGTGACGATTTCAGCCTGATCGGTTGTGTGTTCGCCGCAATAGGCCTCAGCATAGCCAAGCGAATCGGCGAGCAAAAAGGCTTCACGATCTTCTTTGAGGCTTTGGGCTATATTTTTGCCGACGGGGTGGATTGGCATTGTGAAAAACGAAAGTTTCATATATGTCTCCTAGCGAGTGAGGTCAGTATCCTGAAACACGAGCATTGGAAGTACCGATAATTTCTTGTGTCTGCCATCAAGAAAATATATGGCACGAAGGCAATGAGGACGGAAAACGTGATCATTGACGACTAAAGGAAGCGCTCTTGTCTGCGATCTCTGAACTTGAAATCGGAAATATTCAGATTCAATCGTGCACGATCGAGGTTGGGTTGCCTCGGGCATGGACCGGTACTCATCTATATAGGAGAGTGCTGGCAAGGTGGTCTTTGTACGCTTGTTGATCCCGGGCTTTGCACGGCTATATCGGTGTGCTCGCAGCATGATGGGTTTGACATCAAGAAAATAGATACCTTGCATCAGAAAACATCAGTTTTTCAGCTAGTGATAATGCTGCACACTGCTTGAAAATAAAGGGTAAACCCCTTGAAGCTTTCGTTCTTTACGGTCCTGGTCGTTGTCTGGGCCATCAGCTCAGACACCCTATCTGTAGCGCTCCAGGGAGTCGCCAGTGCCAATTGAACGCGAGTGGGTGATGCAGAGATTGACTATTACTCAGGGACGTACTTACTAAACAAATCGCAAAATCCGACCTGGAGATCAAGTGTGACTACCACAAAAATACATGACGAAATAGACCCGAAAGCCTTTCGTCGGGCGCTTGGCAACTTTGCAACTGGCGTGACGATTATCACAACTCGCGCTGCTGATGGCTCTAACGTGGGCGTCACAGCCAGCAGTTTCAACTCACTGTCGATGGACCCTCCACTGATTTTGTGGAGCTCCATCAAGGAGACTCCCAGCTGCAAGGTATTCGAGTCTGCTAGTCATTTTGCAGTCAATATCCTTGCTTCAGACCAAATGGAGATGTCGAACCATTTTGCCCGCCAGCAGGAAGACAAATTTGAAGGGGTTCAATGGGAAGAGGGTCTAGGTGGCGCTCCGATATTTCCTGATTGTGCCGGGCGATTCCAGTGTGAATCCTATGACAAGCTTGATGGCGGTGACCATTGGATATTTGTTGGCAAGGTTGTGAAATTCGATGATTTTGGCCGATCACCGCTATGCTTTCATCAAGGCTCTTATTCCATGGTTTTCAGCCATCCCGAGACCTACCCGAATGCCGGGCAAAACGAATCAGACAATGCTGATCAAGGTCGATTGGGCAATCACGCATTCTTCTTGATGTTGCGAGCGGTGCGGGCTTATCAGGAGCGTTATCGCCCCAAGCTGGTGACTCTTGGTCTGAATCTGATTGAGTCGCGAGTCTTGTTGGTATTAAACGATTTTCCAGGACTGGGCGCAGAGGGACTCGTTGTTCACCTGCACACGCCGATGACTGAGGCACGCGAAGCATTACTCAGTTTGTGTGATCGCGGCTTGGTGGCGGTCAAAGGAGAAGGATACGTTTTGACCAGTTCGGGACAGTCAAAAACCGACGAATGCTGGAATCTGGCAGAAGCGCACGCGAAGGAGACGTTCGAACGTTTCAGCAGTGCCGAAGTTGACACTTTCACTGACATCCTGCGGCAGTTGATTAGTCAATAAAGAATCGAGTCATGAAGCTTTCTGATGCCGATGACTAAGAAAATTTTCCCTTCAGATACGCCAGGTAGGGGGAAGCATCATTGGCCTTGAGGCCTGATGCTTCCAGTATCTGGGCGCGAGTCTTGCGGCGGCCCCATTGCCAGACCTTCTCCGTCAGTGCCTCATTCAACGGTGCAGTATCAGCACTATTCAAGGCGTGCCGAATCTGCGGGGATTGTTCATCGAGATGCGCCATCAGCTGGGCGGCGGTGGCATTGCCGATCGTGTAGGTAGGGAACGAGCCCAGATAGCCCGAGGACCAGTGCACATCCTGTAGGCAGCCATTGGCATCATCATCAATAGCAACTCCCAGATCGTTGTGCATGGCTTCGCGCCAGACATCGGGTATGTCGGCCACCGAGAGTGAGCCATCCATCAATCCCATTTCGATCTTGACGCGCAGCATGATATGCAGATCGTAACTCAGTTCATCGGCCTCCACCCGTATGGCTCCGGGCTCGACTCGATTCACTGCTGCCAGAAATTCATCCACGCTGACATCACGAAGTTGGTCGGGGAAAGTATCTCGCAGGCGGACATAATGTTTTTCCCAGAACGGTGCGCTTCGACCAACATGGTTTTCGTAAAGGCGTGACTGGCTTTCGTGCATGCCGAAACTCGTACCACCGACGGCATACAGACCGATCATGTCAGTTGCAAAGGCGCTGCGCGTCAACTCGGGGGCGATGCCTTGCTCGTAGAGCGCATGACCCACTTCATGGATGCTGCCAAAGATGGACATGGGCAGATACTGTTCGGGCCAGCGTGAGGTAATGCGGACATCATTTCGGGTAAAGCTGACTTCAAACGGATGTACCGTGGTGTCAAGTCGACCTCGTTCAAAATCGAACCCCAGGGATTGCGCCGTGCCGGTGGCGAATGCCTGTTGTCCTGCCTGTGGGTAATGGCGATAGAGGAAATCGGTACGTGGAACAGGGCGGCCGCGTGCCGTATCGAGGATAGGGAGAATGCCTGAGCGTAGCTCATCGAAAAAGCAACTCAGACTCGCAGCGGTTTCGCCAGGTTCATATATCCGGACCATCGGGTCATAGGGGTGTTTTTCATAGCCCAGTGCGTCGGCCGATTGTCGTGCAAGATCCACGACTTTCTCAAGGTGCGGCTGGAACAATGAGAAGTCGGAGCTGGCCCGCGCCTTCGCCCAGGCAGCACCGGCCACAGTTGCACTTTCAGATTGTGCTTTCAGCAGCTCGGCTGGCAATCGGCGATGATAATCGATGGCCTCTTGGGCTACCGATGCGGATGGATCATCTCCTGCCTCATCAACTGCGGCTTGCATGGCAGGATCGATAATCATGCTGCGAGCCAGACCCATCAGCGTGGCGATCTGCTGTCCGCGAGTTGTCGCACCACCAGCAGGCATCTGGGTACGTGCATCCCAGTTCAGGGTATTGACCGCGCACAGTACGTCGTTCAATCGTGCCAGCTGATCGGTCAGCTTGTTCGTTGTCAGATTTCTGCTCATTCGACACCGCCATCGTTCAGGTGACAGGCAACGGTGCGCAAATTGCCGGCTTCTGCCAGGCGTGGCACTTCACTGCGGCATCGCGCGCCTGCCAGAGGGCAGCGAGGGTGAAAGGCACAGCCCGAAGGTGGATTGATAGGCGACGGTATTTCACCTTTGATGGCTTCGAACACACGTTTACCGGTACCTACGGTGGGTACCGATGCAAACAAGGCCGAGGTATAAGGGTGCAAGGGGTTTTCATACAGCTCTTTTGCCGGAGCCAGTTCGACCAGGCGTCCCAGATACATGATGGCAACCCTGTCGCAGACATGGCGAACCACGGACAGATCATGGCTGATGAACAGGGCAGTCAGCCCCAGATCGCGTTGCAGATCCATGAACAGGTTCAGTACCTGTGCCTGTATCGATACATCCAGTGAGGCCACAGCTTCATCCAGAACCAGCAGTTCAGGTTCCATGGCCAGAGCGCGGGCGATAGCGATGCGTTGACGCTGGCCGCCGGAGAACTGATGCGGCAATCGATCTGCATAGGCGCCTTCAAGGCCGACTTGTTCGAGCAGGCTGCGTACGCGTTCAGGTACCTCCTTCGCCGGTATGATCTTGTGATAGCGCGGTCCCTCTGCGATGGTTTCACCGACTTTCATACGTGGATTGAGGCTGGCAAACGGGTCCTGGTGGATCATCTGCACCTGTGTTGTCAGCTTTTCCACGGTGCCTTGCTGGTCTCGTATGACGGGCTTGCCATCGAGCAATACGCTACCATCGCTTGGAGCATAAATGCCGGAAACAACCCGGCCTAATGTGGATTTACCGCAGCCAGACTCACCGACAACACCCAGCACTTCACCTCGTGCCACATCCAGCGTGACATCGGTCAGGGCGTGGACGACAACGGGTTCTCCGCCCCCGGTCAGTCGCCCGGCGAGGCGCTCTGCCAATCCGGGTTTACGGGTGAAGCGTTTTGAGACCTGATCGATTTTCAGTAGTGGCTCGCTCATGAGCCCTCCAGAGGGTGGTGACATAGAACGATCTGAGCGTTTCGGTTATCAATGGGTGGTTCGCTGCTGCATAGTTCGGTGGCACGGTTGCATCGTGTACGGAAAGGGCAGCCAGAAGGCAGTCGTGACAGCTGTGGCGTGGAGCCCGGTATTTGTGGCAGATGGCCTCCGGGTTCATGGCGGGCCGGGATAGAGTCCAGCAACCCCTGGGTATAGGGGTGGCGCGGATTCCCGATGACCTGCTCGGCCGTACCACGTTCGACAATGCGACCTGCGTACATGACGCAGATATCATCAGCCAGGCTGGATACAACAGCCAGATCATGGGTTACCCAGACGATGGCGGTACCCAGTTCATCGGCGAGTCTGCGAACCTCAGCCAGTATCTGCCCCTGAATGGAGACATCCAGTGCTGTTGTGGGTTCATCGGCAATGATGACACTGGGCCGGTGCAGTAGTGCCATGGCAATCGCCACGCGCTGACGCATGCCGCCAGAGAGTTGATGGGGGTAGGCTTTCAGACGTTCTGCGGGTGAGGGGATGCCGACGATTTCCAGAGCCTTGCGAGACTCTTCCAAGGCCTCACGTTTTGGCATCTTGCGATGAACACGTACTGCCATGGCCATCTGATCGCCAATACGCAAAACCGGATTCAAGGTCATCATGGGATCCTGGAATACCATGGCCAGCCGGCTTCCCCGCATCCGGCGCATGTCGTCGGGTAACAAACTGCGCAAGTCGATGCCGTCCACGATGACGGATCCTGCGACCACCTTGCCCGGTTCGTCGACCAGGTCGAGGATGGAGAATCCGGTGACGCTCTTACCCGATCCACTTTCACCAACAAGCCCGAGAATTCGCCCCGGCTCAACCGAGAAGCTGACATCGTTGACCGCCGTAACGCTTCCTGCGCGCGTGTCGAAACGAGTGGTCAGGCCGTTGACTTCCAGCGCGGCATTCATCGGCTATTCCTCGGGTCAAGTACTGTGCGGATCTGATCACCGACAAGATTGATTGCCACAACCGTGATCATCAGAAAGATTCCCGGATAGATGGATAGCCAGTAGCGACCGGCATGGATGTACTTGAAGCCGTTGGAGATCAGTGAGCCCAAAGAGGGTTCAGTCAATGGCAGACCGACACCCAGAAACGACAGAGTGGCTTCGAGCGAGATCGCGCTGGCCACTTGCACGGTTGCCACGACGATCAGGGGGGGCAGTACATTGGGTAGCAGGTGGCGGAACATGATTCGTCGCGTGGGCAGTGGTGTCGAACGCGCCGCCTCTATATAGTCCTTGCGCCGCTCTACCGATGCGGCCCCATGGGTGGTCCGGGCGAAATAGGCGTATTGCGCCACAACCAGTGCCAGAATGATCTGCGGAACGCCTTGTCCCAGCATTGCCACCAGCACCAGAGCCAGCAAGATGGCAGGCATTGATAGTTGCAGATCGACGATTCGCATGAGCAGCGCTTCGAGTCGACCGCCGAAATACGCAGCACTCAGTCCGACGGTAATGCCCACTGCCAGAGCAAGGGTGCCAGCAGACAAGCCGATTACAAAGCTGGTGCGCAGGCCGTAGAGAATAGCTGAGAGCATGTCGCGTCCGGCGTTGTCAGTCCCCAGCAGGAGCGTATAGCCACCGCTTCCTGTTTCACCGGGAGGTAGAAATGCATCGGCCCATTCCAGTGTGGAAAGATCATAGGGGTCCTGAGGTACCAGGTACGGTGCACCAAAGGCACCGATGGTCAGGGCCATAATGACTAACAGAGCTAATAAGGCAACTCTGGACTCACAGAAGTCGAACCAGAAATTACGCAGACGCGTAGCCATTGTTTCCCGATCGATAGCAGCTGATGGTTCGCCCGCGTTGCCACTACCTGTTGATGTGTTGCTCATCAGGAATCTCCTTTGAGTCGCACACGTGGATCAAGGCGTGCGTAGATCAGGTCAACGATCAGGTTGATCATCACGAACAGAATCACCACCATGACCAGATAGGACACCATGACGGGGCGATCGAGTTGCAGAATGCTGTCGATAATCAGCTTGCCGACCCCTGGCCAGTTGAACACCGTCTCGGTGACAACGGCAAAAGCCAGTGTTGAACCCAGTTCAAGGCCAAAGACTGTCACGATGGGAATCGAGATATTGCGCAGGATATGACTGAAGACGATTTGCCGGTCGGGCAAGCCCTGAGCGCGGGCGAATCGCACGTACTCGGCGCCCATTGCCTCTACCATGCCGGCGCGAGTCAGCCGTATCAGCAATCCCATCTTGAACAGTGAGAGATTGATGGCAGGCATGATGACATGCGCCCAGCCATCGGAGGTGGCCAACGAGGTGTTGAACCAGAGAAATTCTGCCACTTCTCCGCGCCCTCCTGAGGGCAGCCAGCCAAGTTCGACGGCAAAGCCCATGATCATCAGCATGCCGATCCAGAAGGTGGGTACCGAGAAACCCAGAACAGAGAGTGCCATGATCAGCTTGGCGCCCAGACTGTTGGGCTTGTAACCGGCATACAGTCCAGCTGGAATACCGATAAGCGATGCAATGACGACCGACACCAGGACCAGTTCGACGGTGGCTGGCAATCTGGAAAATACAAGGTTGGTAACCGATATATTGTAGATCATCGATCGGCCAAGGTCGCCGTGGAAAACGTTGCTGACAAAGGTGAAATACTGTTGCCACAACGGTTGATCAAGGCCATATTGCCGGATCAGCTTGTCGCGTATTTCCTGGGTGGCACCGGGATCGATCATGACATCGATCGGGTTGCCGATGGCATAGACGCCAACGAACACGATTATCGACATGGCAAAAACCACGACGACTGCTTGTGACAATCGACCGATCAGATATCCGAACATTGAAACCTCGCGCTCTTTCCGGTGCTTGTGATGATGGGCATTGGGCAGGTGGGATCAGAAGTTGAGCGCCACGTTTGTCGTAAAGACAGAACGGGTACGAGTTTGAAAAAAGAGGATAGAGGCGCGCCCATATCGGGTGCGCCCCCGGGCACTTCTACTCAGGCGTGATTTCGTAGGCCCGGGTTTCCTGGTCGACCCGTGGTGGGAAGTCCAGTGTGCCGGCCTTTGATGCCCAGACGGTTTGCAGGATGACGGTGGGGATCAGGGCGCGATCTTCCATGGCGATGTAGGAAGCCTCTTCATAGAGTTCGCGACGCGGCTCGGCGTCCAGTAACTGTGAGCCTTCATCGAATACCTTGTCAAATTCAGGGTTCGAATAGCCACTGCGATTGAAGTTTCCAAAGCCTTTTTCAGCATCTTTGCTGCGTACCATTGCACCGTATGTATAGGCGGCTTCGCCTGTCAGGGTGCCCCAGGCGGACATGGTCATGGTGTATTCCTCACGAGCTGCAGCAGGGAAATACACGGTGCCGTTGAGTGCCTGTGCATTGACTTTCAGACCCAGTTTTGACCACATTTGAGCCAATGCTTCACACACGACGGCATCGCCTGGAACGCGGTTATTGGTGCAAGTAAAATCGATTTCAAAACCATCCGGATAACCGGCTTCGGCGAGTAATGACTTGGCTTGTTCAATGTCGTATTCACGCTCGCCCAGTTTGTCTGAATAGCCAAAGAAGCCTTCAGGCATGAGCTGGTTGGCTGGTGTTCCCAAGCCTTCGAGAACGACGCGTACCAGTGTCTTGCGATCGATAGCGTAATCCAGTGCCTTGCGTACTCTCAGATCCTGTAGTGGGTTGCCGTCTACCTCTTTACCGTTGACCTTGATAGGTTGGGGTTCTTCATCTTTAACCGAAGGCGCGATATTCAGAATGTAGATAGAGTCGGAGACAGATGTCTCCAGGCTGGAGTCGTTCTGCATCGACACATAATCGGTTGCCGGTACGTAATTGATCAGATCGACCTGGCCGGATTTGAGCGCAGCAACGCGTGCTGCATCGTCAGGGATTTCCCGGCGCGTAACTTTCTCCCAGGCTGGGGTTTCTCCCCAGTATCCCTCATAACGCTCCATCACCATGTCGCCCTTGGGCTGCCAGCTGATGAACTTGTAGGGTCCTGTGCCAATGGCTTTTTCGCCTGAGTTGAATTCTTCGTTACGTGCGTCCATGCCGGTTTCGGATGGCACGACAAACAGGCGAGTGAAATCGTTGGGCAGAGAAGGGGCGCGACCTTTCGTCTTGATATGTAGCGTGTAGTCGTCGACCACCTCAACCGAGTCAACGTACTTGGTGTACAGCGTCATTGGCATGGGGCCTGTGACTTCTGGAATGCGTTCGATGGAAAATTTCACATCGTCGGCCGTGAAGGGGCTGCCATCATGAAAGGTGACGCCTTCGCGTAGCTTGAATTCCCAAGTGGTGTCATCAATCGCCTCCCAGCTCAGTGCCAGGCCTGGCTTGAGTTGCAGTTTGTCATCGACGTCTACCACTGTATCGAAGACATGACGCAAGGCTTCGGCCTGACTACCCAGAGTGGACCAGTGCGGGTCAATGGAATCAGGCCCGGCACGCAGGCCGATCATGAGATCTTGCGCCATGACACCGGGGGCTGCAGTCAATAACGCTAGCGCTGCAATGCCGGGTCTGAGAGTGGTCTTCAACATCATGCTTCTCCGATTGTTATGGACAGCTGTAACACTAAACTGTGATCATATAAGGGTCAAGGCATAATTCAGGATTAATTACGCATTAAAATTCACAAATCGAATGGTTAATGCGGAATATAGCGCCTAAGATCAATCAATCAGATCTTGTTGATACTAAAATTGATATGCTACATTGATACGATAATGACTCAAAATGAATCACAAGCAATAGGCAATGCACTAAAAAGGATCACGGATGCTATCGACGTTAATTCGTCGGTTCCCGTTTCTGTGCAGCTGCGAGGTGCTCTGGAATATGGCATCGCTACTGGCGAACTGCCAGCCAGTTCGCAGTTGCCGTCGGTGCGCCGATTTGCAGCCTATCTTGGTTTGTCACCGGTAACCGTCAGCGGTGTGTATGCGGTGTTGCAAGAGCGTGGGCATATTGAGGGTCGTGTCGGCTGTGGCACCTTTGTGGTGGATCGTGGCAAGCCTTCGGCTTCAGAAGCACTGCAAATGGCCAGGTTTGAAAAACAGCTCACCGAACTGATTTGCGCGGGGGAGGCATTGGGTTTGTCGTGTCAGGACATCGCGTTCAGGGTGTCTATAGCCAGTGCCCGTCAAACGGTTACGCCGTTGCGTGTGCTGATGTTGGCAACTTTTCGTGAGACCACCGAAGCCTACGCCGAGGATTTGCGACAGTTTCTCGACAGTGGTGACGAAGTCGTGGCATGGAGTGTTGATCGGCTTGAAGAAGGCGATCCGCCTGTGGCGGACCTGGTGTGCTGCCCGCATACCATGACCGGGGAGGCCAGCCGCCTGTTTCCGCAGTTACCGGTTGTCGGACTGACACTGATTCCCAATGGAGAAACTCGGGTTGCCCTGGCAACGATGCCACCTGAGGCAACGGTGCTGGTTGTGTCCTTCTTCGACGATTTTCTTGCACTGATGAAGAGCGGTGTCGCGCGGTTCGCCCCGCATGTCAATGAAATCATTGCGGTGCCGTGCAGCGATAGCAATCTTGAACAGGCACTCAAAATGGCCGACGTGGTCATCTATTCGAGCGGTGCCGGTTATCTG
The DNA here is from genome assembly GCF_002215215.1 of Granulosicoccus antarcticus IMCC3135. Classification (NCBI taxonomy): domain Bacteria; kingdom Pseudomonadati; phylum Pseudomonadota; class Gammaproteobacteria; order Chromatiales; family Granulosicoccaceae; genus Granulosicoccus; species Granulosicoccus antarcticus. The sequence goes on from NZ_CP018632.1 coordinate 3,056,155, forward strand.
CGAGACACGTTGCGAGCGAATCAGAACGCCATTGAATACAGACATACTCCGGACAGCAATTCGGTTAGACGCGAGTTGTTACCGGCCATTGAATCTGCGCGCTCCTGCGCAGTGCCCAAGGAGATAGACCGTGAAGATTAGTGACTGCAACTGGTTCGAGGTCGAACGCTGGCTTGAAACCGATGACCGTTGTGTGTTGCCGCTGGGCAGTACCGAGCAACATGCGTATCTGAGCCTTTCTGTTGACTCGATATTGTCGGAGAAAATGGCGGCAGATGCAGCAGAGCCGTTGGGAGTACCTGTGTTCCCGGCAATCCCCTATGGCCTGACGCCTTATTTCATGGCATTTCCCGGTACTGTCTCACTGAGTCTGAGCACTTATGCAACTGTGGTACGCGAGGTTCTGGACAGTCTCTATGCGACAGGTTTCAGGCGTATTCTCATTGTCAACGGGCATGGCGGCAACAGTCCCGTGCAGCCGGCCTGCGCCGAGTGGATGCAGGCAAATGAAGGTGCCCGTTGTCGCTTTCATGATTGGTGGCGAGCCCCTAAAACCTGGGAGGCTGTGCAGTCCATTGATCCTGTCGCTTCACACGCCTCATGGATGGAGAATTTTCCCTGGACTCGTCTTGAAGATCGACAGATGCCCAGTGAGCAAAAGCCCTACGTTGATTTCGATCGCTTGCGTGATCGCAATGCCCAGGGTGTACGCGAATTGATCGGTGACGGTAACTATGGTGGCTTCTACCAGCGCCCTGATGAAGAGATGCATCAGTTATGGGATGTGGCGGTTAACGAGACGCGCGAGCTGATGGAAGGCGACTGGCTATGACGACAGGTGTTGGTGGCGATCCGATACTAATCTGGGGCGCCGGTGCCATAGGTGGCATTTTGGGTGCCTATTTTGCCAGAGCCGGACAGGCCGTGCAGATGGTCGATATTGTCGAAGACCATGTCACGGCAATGAGCACGGATGGCTTGCTGATAGAAGGGCCTGTGGAAGAATTCAGACAGGTTTTACCGGCGGCCACCCCTGAGACTCTGACTGGTAGCTATCGACGTGTGATCCTCGCTGTCAAGGCTCATCACACCGAACTGGCACTTGATATGTTGATGCCACACTTGGCCGAGGACGGTTATATCGTCTCTGCGCAGAATGGTATGAATGAGCGGCAAATCGCCTTGCGCGTGGGAGCGCATCGTACCGTGGGTTGTTTCGTGAATTTCAGTGCAGACTGGCTGGGGCCCGGACGCATACTCTATGGTAATCGCGCAGCAGTGGCGCTGGGAGAGCTGGACGGTAGCATGAGCTCCCGTTTGCAAGAGATGCATAGTCTGTTCAGTCTGGTGGAACCCAAGGCTGTCATGACAGACAATATCTGGGGGTACCTGTGGGGCAAGATGGGCTACGGATCATTGCTGTTTGCAACGGCGTTGACGCCTGAATCCATGTCCGATGCCATGGATCCGGCAGTGCATCGGCCGGTTTATGCCATGCTGGGTGGGGAGGTCATGCGATTGGCTGCGGCTGAGGGTGTGCAGCCTATTGGTTTCAACGGTTTCGATCCGCTGGCATTCAGCACCGTAAATACACAGCAGATTGATAAATCGATTGATACGATGGTGGCGCACAACCGCAAGACTGCCAAGACTCATTCGGGCATTTATCGTGATCTGGCCGTGCGCAAACGCAAGACCGAAGTGGATGCTCAAATTGGTATTCTTGTTGAGATTGGTCGCTTGCACGGGATCGCAACGCCTGCGCTGGAATGCCTCTACGATATGATTCGCGATATTGAAAACGGCAAGCGGGAGCAATCCACCGAATTGCTGGATAGGATGGTGCCACTATGCAGCTGAATCTTGATCAGCGAGTATTTGCAGTTACCGGTGCTGCGCAGGGAATCGGTGCGGCGATCGTGGAATCGCTGGTGGCAGAAGGGGCCATTGTTGCCGCAATCGATATTGATGCTGATGGTCTGAGCCGGCTCGAGATGCTGCAGGGTGTGACCTGTCACAGCGGCGATCTGGGCTCGCCCGACAGTGCGCATGCCATCTGTAAAGAGATCATTGATCAACATGGCCATGTCGATGGACTGGTGACCGCTGCAGGCGGCGTGCGAGGTCAGATTGGCAGGCCATTGGAAGAGATCACGCCAGCGGATTGGCAGGCCATTTTTGCGGCCAACGTGGATGCTGCCATGTGGTGTGCACAAGGCTTTGCACCTGCCATGAAGCAACGTGGCTGGGGGCGAATCGTGACCATATCGTCGGGGGCTGGATTGAAACCCAGTCTGACGGGCATACAAGCCTATGCCTCGGCAAAGCACGCCCTGGTAGGTCTGACCCGGCAGCTTGCACTGGAGCTGGGGCCGGCGGGTATTACTGTCAATTCGGTTGCACCCGGCTTTGTCCTGTCCAATCCTTCAACTGAGCGACAGTGGCAAGCTTTCGGGGCCGAGCGACAGGCGCAGATTGTCAACAGTATCCATACACGCAGGCTTGGCCGGGCGGAGGATATTGCTGATGCCGTGACGTTTCTATGCTCGGACAAGGCTGGCTGGATCACGGGGCAGATACTCCAGGTGGACGGAGGTCATGCATGAGATTTTGGGAAGTGTTGCACAGTGAAGGAGATCGATAATGACTGAGCCTCATGAGTGGGATGAAGCGACATGGCGTCAGAAAGTCAATGCCGTCAGAGCAGGGCGCTCTTTGTTGCCCAAGACTTGGCCCGGTGGCGCCCGGTGTGCCGTGGCCTTGTCCTTTGACAGTGACCATGAGACCAATGAGCTGCGTGATGGTGCTCAGTCGGTAGCGCGACTTAGTTGGGGAGAATACGGATCAAGACGCGGCATTCCGCGTATCCGGCGTGCGCTTGATCGCCACGGTGCCAAGGCCAGTTTTTTTGTGCCAGCAGTATCAGCCTTGTTGCATCCCGAAGAGCAGCGTGCATTGGCCGATGAGGGTCATGAGATTGGCCTGCATGGCTGGATTCATGAGCTGAATACCAAGCTCGATGCAGTTACCGAACGAGAGCTGATGCTGCGCGCCTCTGACACCTTGGAGAAGGTGTGTGGCGTGCGCCCGCAGGGAATGCGAACGCCTTCCTGGGACTACAGCCCGAATACGTTGAACATTGCACGTGAAATGGGATTGTTGTATGACAGTTCGCTGTTCTCCGATGATGATCCGTATGAAATCATGGCTGAAGGCAAGCCGACAGGTATTGTCGAGCTACCGGTCGAGTGGATTCGTGATGATGCGGTGTATTTCATGATGAACCGTTTCGGTGCGCAGCGACCGTATACGCCGCCTGCTGATGTGCTGGATATTTTCCTGCGCGAATTCGAAGGTGCAAGAGAGGAGGGCGGACTTTTTCTGCTGACCATGCATCCGCATGTCATTGGCTACCGCAGTCGGATCTTTATACTAGAAAAATTGCTTGAACATATTGTAGCGACGGGTGATTGCTGGATAGCCACCCATGCCGAGATCGCCAGCTACTGTCTGGCTGAATCTGAACACTCAGGAACCCCATCATCATGACTCGTTTTTCTCTGGCAGTACACGGCGGTGCCGGCACGATCAATAAAGCCACTCTGACCCCGGAGCTGGAGGTTCGTTACCACGAGGGTTTACGCACCGCTCTGCGAGCCGGGCATGCCATCTTGAAAGACGGCGGTAGTGCGATGGATGCTGTTACCGCAGCGGTGTGTGCTCTGGAGGATGAGCCGCTATTCAATGCGGGTCGAGGAGCCGTATTTACCAGTGAAGGTGTGCAGGAAATGGATGCTGCCGTCATGGATGGCAAAACACGCGAAGCGGGAGCTGTTGGTGGGATCTTCGGGCCTCGAAATCCGATTCTTGCCGCACGAGCCGTGATGGAGAGTACAGAGCATGTCATGTTGATCGGCCCCAATGCCCTGCAGGTTGCCAGAAACGCTGACTTACCTTTTGAAGAGGCGCCGTATTTTTTTACCCAGTCACGCTGGGATGCTCTGCAGTCGACATTGGCGATGCGTGCGACGGGGCAGGTGGACGATGATCCTGCCCGACGTCACGGTACCGTGGGTGCCGTCGCTTGTGATGCGCAGGGTAATCTTGCGGCCGCAACCTCGACCGGTGGCATGACCGCCAAAGCGCCGGGGCGAATAGGAGACACACCTATTATCGGTGCAGGTACCTATGCTGACAACAAGACCTGTGCGGTGTCAGGAACCGGGCATGGCGAGGTGTTTATCCGCTTTACCGCTGCCGCAGAAATTGCCGCTCGCATGCGGCATGCGGGAGAGTCTCTGGAGACGGCTGCAACTCATGTGGTGATGGAAGACCTGGGCAAGAACGACGGTTCAGGTGGGCTGATTGCGGTTGATGCTCAGGGTCATATCGTGATGCCCTTCAACTGCGAAGGTATGTATCGGGGCATGGTCAATGAGAACGCAGATTTTGAGACCTTTATCTATTCAGAAGCGGGGCAGGTCGAAACGTGATGGTCGACCCTTGAGCGGTTGTTCACTTGATTCAACTTGCCACTGACTGCATTTCGTTGTGGCGGTCGAGGATCATGTTGAAGCTTTACGGGCAAGGTGCCCTGAGACTCAAAGTATTGCTTCAGCGGTGCACGAATTTTATCAAACGCTTCTCTACGGGACTGTATGTCATCGCCTTGTGTCCGGATTGATAGTTCTTGCGCTCCGATCTGGTTGATCTGGAATCCGAATTCATTTGCCATTTCCTCTATTACGGTGTTCAAGGCAAGTGGCAAAATTGGAATATGGTCGGCCTCATTGGCAGGCAGCCATAAAGTGTCATCGTTGCGACCCTCAATGCTGAGGGTAGGTAGGGGATTTCCACAGTCACAGGCGTCGGTATGCAAGGTTATGCTGTCGCCAATATCATAACGAATGATGGGCTGTAGTCGACTGGCCAGGTTTGTCACCAGCGTGGTTGCCGATTTCTCACCTGCTGGTAGCACTTGCCTGTTCTCGTCCACCGGTTCCAATATGAACCAGTCAGTGTTGATGTGCAGCCTTCCATGATCGCAGCCAAAGGCCATATTCATCGCTTCGGAGGCGCCGTAGTCCTCGACGATGTTGCATCCGAACGCGGCCTCTATCTTTCGTTTCTGTTGTTCCCCGAGTTGTTCGCCGCCACTCCACAGGCTATTGAGGGATAGTTTCAGTCTGCCAGATTTCTGTTCATTGGCAAGCACTGCCAGCATGCTCGGGTAGCTGGACATAAACCCTGGCTGCCAATCATTAAGCCTTTCAACCAGGGTGGCAACAGGTTGAAGAATCGAAAAGGTTCGAGTTCGACTGGAAAGCCATGGGTTCAGTCGTGCCGCCCATTTCCAGTAAACGGTTCCTGCAAAATGGCCTTCCAGGGCGGCAATCATGGCCATTCGATCTGAATTCAAAACCAGATGCCATGGGTCGGTAGAGGCAGAAGCGTGTCCACTCTGCTGATACCTGACGGATATCAACGATTGATAGATAGACATTGCGTTCTTGTCCTGCACGTAAATACCCGGTTCGCCACAGGTGCCACTGCTGGTCCAGACAAGGTAGTTATCAAGATAGCGTTCGCCAATGGTGTCCGTGGACGACAGAAAATGGTTTACGGACTTCTTGTCTATTCGTCGATCGGTTGCCCATTCATCGAAATGATCCATGAGTGTGGAGCGAGCGACAGGAGGATAGGCTTCCAGAGGTGAGTCTGTGGGTATGGATGAATAGTATTTTGCGTAGAAGGGAGAGTGCTGCCGAGAGTGCGCTAGCAACTCAGAAGCACGTTTAAAACCTTTTTTTCTGGCTGAGGCTGCGCTCACAACCGGTTCGGATTGCAACCGGTATACAGCCTGCCAGCAACGTATACCGTCTGCCCAATCCGTCATGTAGTCGAGTGGTGTTTGCATCCTGTCGGATTCCTTCGTCTTCATGCGTGACACCGGAATCGCCTGAATAACAGGGATTGCGACAACCCCAAGTGAGCGAATACCCGGCTGGATTAGAACCTTAAGCTCTTCAGCTTGCCATGATATTGATGTCGATCAAGTGGCATTACCGATAAACAGGCAGTGCAGGGTTACATGTGGCGTTTCAAAATATCCATGACAGGCAGTGGAAGTATTCGATATTGAAGCGACTTGAACGCTGGTCAGCGGCTCTACAGAGAGCTGACGGTGATATAGCCGCCCGGATGTGAACAAGTCCGGGCGATTTCTGACGTCAGGGGATCAGCAAGCACTAATGAGCTGTTGATCAAAAGAGCGCTGAATCAGTCGACACCGATCATGACGTTGCTGGCCTTTGTCAGTGCGTACACTTCCTTGCCTACTTCCAGCTCAAGGCCTTCACAGGATTTTTTGGTGATGATGGATGTCAATAACACGCCAGGTGCGATTTCCACTTCCACTTCGGCGTTGACAGCACCGATTTCAATCGATGTGACTTTGCCTTTCATGACGTTGCGTGCACTGAGTTTCACTATGTATATCTCCAGGATGTGAATTGCCGGATAGTCAATCTACCCGGTCAACAGCGTCAGTATAATGCAGCGATAAAGCTATAGACGAAAGTTGTCGGGATCCGCTCACTTCAGAAATTCACCGGATGTTGCTGGCAGTCTTCAGCGACTTCTTTCATCAGAGCGCTGAGTGTGGAGCATGCGTCAGTATTCAAAATATGCCAAAATATTGACACGTTCAGGCTAGCCAAAGGAAGCTCAAAAACACAGATATCTTTCCAGAACGAGTTAGAGCTCGACAAGAATGCTTGCCTGAAATGGTCTGCAGGGATAAATCGGCAGGAGTTATTAGTCGTGGAATTAGCGGAGTAACACGGTGCTACGAAGCTTCTTTGCCATTGTAGGGAAAGAGCTGATCCCCTGGTTCCAAAACAGATAAATTCGAATAGCCAGAAGTGTTGGGCAAGCGCGCTCGCAAGTATTCCCGACTCGGTTACACTAGCTCTCTGGAGTTCAGGAAGAACAATCAACCCGTTGCTATGACAGCATGACCCTGGTGTCTATCTGCCAAATCGGGGAAGTTTCACGTTGTAAGTGCTGAAGATTCTCTTTTTCGAGATGTGTGTCTCACTTGGGAGTGTCAGATCAAGTAGGTGAGCCAGGATATATAAGCCAGGTCACACTCCACTGTTAGCACCTATCAAGGCTGAAATGGCATAGAGGCTGTTTGTCAACCTGACTTCGGACGCACGCCATCCGAGTTTATCTCTTTTTCAGGGCCATAGTCAGGGAGTCAGAACCAATGCCAAAGTCTTGCAAAAGCAGTCTGCCCGGGGCTGAAGTCGTGCGCGGCGAAGTTCTGGAGAAGTGCCTCCGGCGTAGCTTGATAGCTCGGCTCGCACAAGAACCAATCCGACTGTATAGCTATGTGTTATTGAGATACTCAGAATACAGCTGTATGTACGCTTTCTATAAAAGCGACCTTAGGGTCGTTTTTTTATATGTCAAATAATATAAATAAAATATCAGGTTGTTACTGTATTTATTATGAGTTGAAGGAATTATGAAAAATGTATTAGTTATTTATTACTCGCAAAGCGGTCAGTTGTCAAAGATGGCTGAATCAGTAACGGCCTCGCTTAATGAGAGTGAACACGTAAAGGTTGATTATTGCCCTATAAAGCCTGTAACTGCCTATCCTTACCCATGGCAATTTTATCCATTTTTTGATGCCTTTCCTGAATCCATATATATGAATGGCTGTCCTGTGGAAGCAATCGAGCCGCAAGAAAAAGAATATGATCTGATTATCCTGGCTTATAGCGTATGGTTTTTATCACCGGCTATTCCAATAACGGGGTTCTTGAAAACAGAACAAGCCAAACAGTTACTTAAGGGCAAGCCAGTAATTACCTTGATTGCCTGTCGTGATATGTGGGTGATGGCCCAGGAGAAAATGAAGTTATTGTTGGTAGATCTGCAAGCTACTCTCATTGATAACGTCGTTTTAACTGATCAAGGTGGATCGCTTTACGCGTTTGTGACCACTCCGCGTTGGATGTTTACGGGCAAGAAAAGTCCGTTTTTATTTTTCCCAGCTGCTGGTGTGAGTGACCATGCGTTTCAGGACAGTCGTCGCTTTGGAGATCGATTACTTGTTGCGTTGGAAAATGACGAAGAAAAAACAGGTAAACCCTTGCTTACCAACATGGGGGCAGTATCGGTAGATGGCAAACTAATTGGTAGTGAGAAGGTAGGAACTCGCTCATTCATGATATGGGGGAATCTTATTAAAAAATCAGGTAAGCCGGGATCGGTTGCAAGAAAAGTGGTGATAACCATTTATGTGGTATTTCTTTTCGTACTGATATTGACCGTTGTACCTTTGAATATACTAATTCGTCGTCTGATTTATCCGTTTACCAAAAAATCGATAGAAGAAAGTGTCCGCGAATATGAGAAGCCGTCTGGACGATAATGATGACTAGAAACGTATATATTAACGACATTCAAGCTTTCATGCCTAACGAGGCGGTTAGCAATGATGATATGGAAGCGCTCTTGGGTCAGGTAGGTGCGCGACCTTCACGTGCTCGTAAGATGATATTGCGTTCCAACAAAATTACCTCCCGATACTATGCGATAAACAAAGAAACAGGATTGGCGACACATACGAATGCGCAGTTAACCGCTGAGTCTGTCCGTCAGCTAAATACTGAATCATTTAGTATTTCTGATATTGAACTACTTGCCTGTGGAACCTCAGTACCAGATCAAATGTTACCTAATCATGCCTTGATGGTGCATGGCGAGCTTGGAATTCCTAGCTGCGAGGTTGTTGCTACTTCGGGAATCTGCTTGTCGGGAACCATGTCGCTTAAATATGGCTATATGTCGATTTTGAGTGGATTAAGTAATAACGCGGTGGCAACGGGGTCTGAAGTGGCATCTGCAGTGATGCGTGCCAATAATTTCAAAGAGGAAGTTGAAATTAGAAGTGAAGCATTAGAGTCTAAGCCGGAAATTGCATTTGACAAGGATTTTTTGCGTTGGATGCTTAGTGATGGAGCCGGTGCTGCATTGATGAGTGCAAAGCCTAATGAAGAAGGACTGACAATAAAAATTGACTGGATAGTACAAAAGTCCTATGCCAATGAACATGATACTTGTATGTACGCTGGTGCGGAAAAGCAAGTAGACGGTAGTTTGAAGGGCTGGATGGCATATGACAGCAAGGAATGGTTAAACCAATCTATCTTTAGTATAAAACAGGATGTTAAGCAGCTTAATGAGAATATTGTTGACTACACAGTGACCAGGCCGCTTAAGGAGTTGGTTGATAAAGGCCAGGTAGATGCGGATAGTATTGACTATTTTCTGCCACATTATTCTTCTGGTTATTTCCGAGACAAGCTCTACCAAGGGATGCAAGAAGCAGGGTGCGATATCCCACAAGACAAATGGTTCACCAACCTGGCAACAAAAGGCAATACGGGGGCTGCTTCAATTTATATTATGTTGGCAGAGTTGTTTCATTCAGGAAAGTTGAAAAAGGCCGACAAGTTGCTTTGCTATGTTCCTGAGAGTGGCCGGTTTTCTACAGCATTCATGCAATTAACAATTGTGTGACCAGGGGTTGATGATGGAAATTAATGATGTTCCGCAAGATGCCATTTCTACCTATGCTGAGAACAAAAAGGCTGTCTACGCAACGGACAAAAACGGTCAGTATGCAGTTGTCAGCTCTTCGGGCTGGGATGTAGAAGAGGAGGTAACAAAGCAGGCGTTGACAGAGCTACAACGGCAGGCTGATTTGGCCTATCAAGCCGTTGTTTCAGGTTCCAAGTCGCCACTTTATTATCATATGTATGCGCAACGTATGGATGTGACGGTCTTGGCTCAATCCATGGGCATGTTCAAATGGCGGGTCAAACGCCACTTGCAACCGGATACTTTCAAATCTCTCTCTGCCGGTATGTTTGCCCGTTATAGCGATGCATTGGGTCTTGATGTTGAGCAGCTGAAAAAATTACCTGAGTTGAAATATTAATAGAATGGAAACAATGCAATTCAAACATCAGCATGCAGCACATTGCGAAAGTGGTGTTATGTCATCTATGTGCACTAATCATGGTCTAGTGCTTTCCGAAGCGATGGTGTTTGGTTTGTCTAACGCACTCTCTTTTGTTTATTTGCCCTTCGTGAAAATTGGTGGCATGCCATTAGTTGCCTATCGTTCTATGCCGAAGTCGATTATTAAAGGTTTGCAGAAAAATATTGGCATGAAAATGAAAGTAGAAAAATTTTCAAACCCGGAGCAAGGCGGCAAGCGGCTTGATGAGTTACTTGCACAGGGTAAAATAGTCGGAGCGCAAACCTCGGTCTTCTGGTTGCCTTATTTTCCTGAAGAGATGCGTTTTCATTTTAATGCTCATAACCTCATGATCGTTGACAAGACTAACGATACTTATACGATCAGTGATCCGGTGTTTGAGCACCTGGTTGAATCAGATAGTAAGTCTTTGTTGAAAGCACGGTTTGTGAAAGGGGTGATGGCACCCAAGGGTGCGTTGTATTACCCCACATTTGTGCCCGAGAGCATCGATTATCAAAAAGTACTGCCAAAGTGTATCAAGAAAACTGCCAAAACCATGCTTAAAACACCAGTGCCTATTGCTGGTTTGAAAGGGATGCACACACTGGCCAGACATATACGTCGGTTGGAAAAAAAGGATGAACATTCCAACAAGTTATTCCTGGGCAATATAATTCGCATGCAGGAAGAGATCGGTACTGGTGGTGCGGGATTTCGGTTTATCTACGCCTCCTTTTTACAGGAATCAGGCGAATTGATTAATAATCAGGATTTGATCAAAGCTTCACAAATGATGACAGCAACGGGAGATGCATGGCGTGAGTTTGCCCTGCTGATTGCCAAGTCAATTCGGTCGAAAAATAAAAAAGCGATAGATTACCAGGCTATTGCTGAAAAATTGGAGTCTGTTGCTGATCTGGAAAAGAAGGTATATACATTTTTATTACAGGCGTTCTGATGATCAGAATAGACAAGCTCTGTAAAAAGTACGGTAAGAAGAAAGCTCTGGATGATCTTTGCCTGGAGATTAAGGGAAATACGATCTTTGGTCTTCTTGGGCCAAATGGGGCAGGAAAAACGACACTTATCTCTGTTTTGAATGGCCTGACGACATTTGATAGTGGAGAGGTGTCTGTTTTTGATAAAGCGCTATCTAAAAATATCAGAGAAATACGCAGGCGTTGCTCTCTGATCCCTCAAAGTCTGGCTTTTTACGACAAATTATCCGTTAAAGAGAATCTTGACTATTTTTCTGCTATTCAGAAAATATCACCTGCAGATGTAAAAAAGAATATCAGTTATGCGGTTGAAGTCAATCGCCTGGGTTCAATGTTGACGCAGAAAGCGTCGACTTTGTCAGGTGGTCAAAAGCGTCGTTTGAATATTGCTATTGGATTATTGAACAATCCAGACATTCTTTTTTTGGATGAACCTACCGTTGGTATTGACCTGGAATCACGTAACGAAATACTGGAAATGATTCGCTCGTTCAAGCAGCAGAATAAATGCGTGATATATACCTCTCATTATATGCCTGAAATTGAAAAGATATGTGATCAGGTTGCGATTATTAATGACGGACATATTGTCAAGCAGGGAAGCATTGAAACAATGCTTGAGGATGAATCCAACAATCAGGTGATGATTGAAATATACGAAACGCCCCTAGCTGTTCTTCAGGAGTGCAGTGAAAAATTCTCTCTATTGACGGTGCTCGATAGCCAGAGGTTGCAACTGGCTTCTAAATCCACGAATGATGTTTCACAGTCAATATCTGTATTGGAAGGCAATGGGGTCAAGATCAAGCGAATAAATTACGTGACCAGCACACTTGAATCTGTATTTGTCAATTTAACATCGAGAGGGATATAGCATGTTTAAAGCGATGTTAATCAAGGAGTATTTGCTGGTTTTTCGAGACAAGCACGCATTGGCCGCTTTGTTTGTCATGCCGGCTGTTTTTATCCTGATCATGTCTCTGGCGCTGAAGGATACTTTTAATGAGGAAAGGTCGGTGCTTTCAATGGCCATCGCTGACCAGGCTGCTAATGACAGTAGTAGGCTGTTTGTTGATTCCATTCAAGGCAACAAACAACTCAATAGCAAATTGCTTGTAAGTGATGATACTCATGATGTAGAGCAGCAAGGCGTGCAGTTTGTGATTGTGCTTCCTGATGGGTACGGGGTTGAGCAAGACAAGAAATTACAGATACAGGTCGCCTCTGATGTTTCGCAGGCGGTTTTGCTTTTATTTAAAGCACAGGTCATGCAAATCATCATGCAGCAAAAAATGGACTCACTTCACGCAAGGCAGGTGGAACGCGCGAGCCAGGCAGGTTCGCCGATTCCAGAGGCTAACTCATTGAGTGAGAAGGATCTTATGAACATTCAATACGTCAGGTTGGATGAAGATGTAAAGCCGACATCAACTCAGCAGAGCGTGCCTTCATGGATTGTATTTGGTCTGTTTTTTGTCGTGATTCCCATGTCGACCATATTCATCAGTGAACGTAAGCAAAATACATTGATGCGTTTGACTGTCATGAATGTCACGATTCCCGCACTGTTTGCTGGAAAAATAATACCTTACATGATTATAAATCAGCTGCAGGTATGGCTGATGATTGCCGTCGGCATGTATGTGGTGCCCATGTTCGGCGCTGATGCTTTAACGTTGGGAGGTTCGTTGCCCGGGTTGATTCTTCTGTCGCTCGCACTGAGCCTGGCAGCTATTGGTCTGTCTATCTTGATTGCAACTGTTGTTGATAGTGTTGAACAAGCGACTACAATTGGCGGAATTATCAATATATTGCTGGGTGCTATTGGTGGGGTGATGGTACCTAAATATATAATGCCTGAGTTTATGCAGAATTTTGCAAATATATCCCCTATGTCGTGGGGCTTGGACGGTTATCTGGACCTGTTTTTACGTAATGGAAGTTTGGCTGATGTTGCGAATGAGATATTGGCATTAACCTCATTTGGTCTGCTTTTGCTTTTGTTAGCGGCTATCATTTTTAATATTAAAATAAGGACGGTTTCATGATTGGATCACAAGATGATGCGCTTAAATTACGGTTAAAGACAATGATCATTGAAGAGTGTGAAAAAGAAGAATTCACACCTGATGATATTAGCGACGAAGTGTTACTGTTTTCTCCCGAAAGTGGTTTGGAGCTTGATTCTGTTGATGCCTTGCAATTGTCCATGAGTTTGCAGCAAGAGTTCAATGTTCGTTTGACTGATCCCAAGGCATTTCGGCGGGCTGTTACCAGTATCAATGGTCTCGCTGATTATTTGCAAGCTGAGTAAGACTAATGATCACTATTTTGGGCGGTGATATTATTTGTGCTCTGGGTGATAAGCAGCAGCGTCTGCAACATCTTGAAAACGGTACCTATGAAACCGTTGAAAAACAGATGGATGTTTTTGGTGAGATGCGCAGTTATCCCTACTATCAGCTGGCTGGTAGGCCAGTATTGCCGGAATATTTCGATCCGATACCCATCATCATTCCACTTATACAAACTCTAATTGACAAGCACGAGATCGATGCTGATGCATTGGGTCGCTGTGGTTTGTTTTTGGGTTGTTCTGCAAATGATCTGTCTATTTCTCACTCAATCTGGTTGAATGCAAAAGATTCTACGTCAGTTGAATTTGATGAGAAACGAGTAGGGAATGGAGTCTATGCAACCCGTTTGATAGAGCATTTCGGACTGAATGAATTGTCTCTTACCTATAACACGGCGTGTACTTCCAGTGCCAATGCTGCGCTTGATGCTGCAACGATGCTAGAAGCCAATGTTATTGATTATGCCTTGGTCATTGGCTTGGAGACGTTTGCCAGTCTTTCATTTGAAGGTTTTGCTTCGATGCAATTACTGGCTGATGATCAAGTGTCTCCATTTTCAAAGGATCGTCAAGGCATGGTATTAGGTGAGTCATTGGCTGCTCTATTCATGAGCCGTGATGATGTATGTGAAAGTAGTTGGAAATATAGAGGTGGTGTTAATCGTAGCGAAATCGCTAGTGTTACCGGCGCCAAGTTGGATGGCAGTGGTATCAAGGAGGTGATTGATCTGACGCTAGCCAGTTGTCAGCTTCAGGCGGGACAAATAACGTCGATAAAGACGCATGGTACCGGTAGTCCGATGGGGGATCTAGCAGAAATTAGAGGGATGCAAAGCGTATTCGAACAGCAACCAGATTTCTTTTCTTTTAAACCTTTTATAGGTCATACCCTTGGTAGTTGTGGGGTAAGTGAGATGTTACTTTTGATAGAGTGTGTTGATCAAGGGTTTATTCCAGGGACGCCCAATTTCGAAAATATTGATCCAGATCTGCGATGGGCGCCGATGGAAAAAAGCAAAAGTTGCGAAGCAGGAAATTTTTTACTTAACTATTTTGGATTTGGCGGTAACAATGTTTCCATGGTTGTCGAAAAGGTAGCCTTGTGATCTATATCCAGCAAACTGCAATAGTTAATCACAACGAACCAGAACAAGTTGATGTAAAAGCTCTTTGCAGAGAAGTTGCTGCAAAACATGTTCGTCGTACAGATCGCTTTATTCAACTCGGTATTTTGGGTGTTGAGAAGATCCAGAGAAAGCAGGACGTCAAGGAGAATACGGCTTTATATATAACGTCTGGTCAGGGGAATATTCCTTTATTCAAGTACTTGTGTGATCGTCAATTGGTGGATAAAACCCCACCCAAGCCTGTTGATTTCATTAACTCATTGAGTAGTTCGGCGGGTTTTTATATTTCCCAATACTTGGGGTTGAACAGTAAAAATACGAATATATTCAATCATGGATTTGCTGTGGAAATGGCACTTACATTGGCCGATTGCGAATTGAAGCTGGGCAAGGAAGAGCAGATATTGGTAGGCGGCATTGATCAGTTGTTTGAGCCTGAAGATATTGCCAGGCAGTATCTTGGATTAAAGCCTGATGTCAATTTGGGGGAAGGCAGTAACTGGATGCTGCTCAGTAACGAGAGTAAGGGTTCGCTCGCTTCTATCAATGTTGTCATTCAAGCGATGACTGTTAGCCAACTAGAGGGATATATCGATAATATTGGTAATGATGCTCAAGTTGCGTTTTCACTGCGTTGTCCCGAGGCAATTATTGAAAAATTGCTGGCGGGAAATACATTGGTCCGATTTTGTTATGAGTCCCAGGTCAATTTTTATGAAACAGTTGTGCTTTATGCGCTTAATCATTTCGTGCAAACTGAAAAGGGCAAGTTGATATTTATTGATTATTTTGAAGGCACTTCAAGATTGATTGAGCTGGATGTTTATTGAATGAAGCAGAAGATAACAATGAGATGATCGCCTGCAAATCAGAAATTGGCGTTTTAGCAAGAGCGTCTGAATGAGGCATAGACCATGTACTTGCCTTCTGCTGTGGTGCATGAGGCGTTCGGGCGGTTGGTGGTATCGTTGCCTTGACGTGATCCTGGCGGCAGACTGATCGTTCATGAAGCAATTTTCAGGAATTGATCGATAACGTCGCAAGCCGTGATGACAAAGGAGTCCCCCCAGTGCATATCCTGGAGGGACTCTTTACTGATCATATGCACGGCAACACCCATCGACGACAGGTGGTGCCGCCAAGAACTACTGGCGAGTGAGCAGGGCTGTGAAGTTGTTGGCGTCACCTTCGGCACCGAATCCGTTCAACACCAGTTGGCTGCTAGTACGGTTGAAGAACAGCACACCCTCGCGGTCGAAGTCATTCCAGTTGTAATCGATCGCCAGATACAGGGAGGAGTCCGCAGCGGCTTCGACAGAACCTGTCAGAGGGATGCCATCAACACCATCGGGAATGCTGCCACTGGCGTAATCAGTGAATCCGCTGACTGTACCATCTGCTGAGATGGTCATTGAAAGCACCAGATTGTCGTCTTCACTGAAGGAGGTGAGTGCGACCCAGGTACCGGCAATGTCTGCCACGCTGATGGCACTGACGTCATCGCTACCGGCGAAGGTCAGCGAAAAGCTGCCGGCATCGCCCGTGTTGTCCAGTTGCTGGCCATCATTGGTGACAGCGAGGTTGTAGGTAACGGAATCCGCTCCAGCGTCGAACGTCGTGATGGCCGAAGGCACATCACCCACCAGCGTGAAGGAATCGCCGTGTGCCGGATTATCACTGTCACGATGGATAAATCGGCTTGCCGCATCACCCACACTGCCAAAGGCAGCTTCGTAGTTACCGCTACCAGCGCTGTAGCTGTAGATATCATTGTCTGGCTCGATCACGACTACCGCTTCGCCGAAGCCGTTGTTGCCGAACCACACACCAGAGGTACCGCCGTCCACGTTGTCACCACCGGTTCCATTTCCGGTATCAGTTCCAGTGTCAGTTCCGGTATCAGTTCCGGTATCAGTTCCGGTCGTGCCACCATCGGAGTCATCGCTGCTTGAACAGGCTGTCAGACTGGCGATCAGCAGCAGTGGCAGAAGGGTTCTTACTTTCATATCAGGCTTCCATTATCTGTCGAAACGACCATGCAATCGTACCGCATCCAGAACCCTGTCTCACAACGACGCCCCACAAACAGGGCATCATTTTACGCCTCATGCTATGCAAGTATCATTTCCACGGCGTTCCTCTACTTCATTGGCCTGGGAGTCTGTCCGAGAAAGCTGATCTGCTATGCAATATTCTGCGCAAGTCAGGCCGCTACCCGGCAAATCGTGAATTTTGTGTTGCGCGTAGTCTCAATTAAAGCGTAGTACACTCACGCCACTCACCGGATCGTCGGCAAGCTCAATCCAAAGGAATTCCTTATGCGTTTCGCCCTGCATGGCATGTGCTCCCTGCACAGCAATATTGTAAGTGACATTCGTTTGGCAAAAGAATCAGGCTATCAGGGCCTTGAGATTCACACCGAGAAGCTCTGGCGGTATATACAGGCTGGTTTCACCAGTCAAGATTTGAAATCCCGACTCAATCAAGCTGGCATCACCCCGACTGCTATCGACATCATTGGCTCGGTGGAGGCCTCTGACAAGTCCACACAGGCCGAGGTGTTCAAACAAGCCGAGACCTTGTGTGCTTTTGCCCAGGACATTGGTGCCCCCACTATTCAGCTGAACGCCTTTGAAGCACTGAACGGTTTATCGGTTGAGGAGAACATTCAGATCACGGCTCGCAACATTCAACAGATTGCCGATATCGGCAAGCAGGCCGGCATTCGCTTTCAATACGAAGGTGCAGCCTGGACACCCATTGCCAAGCTCAGTGATTATTACCGACTGCATGATGCGGTTGGGCGCGATAACTTTGGTTTCGTTCTGGACACCTGGCACTTCTGGGCAAGTCGCGGTGCCACCCCTGAAGACATGGCAGGCATTGACAAGAGTCTCATCTATAACGTGCACCTCTCCGATGGAAAACGCCCAGCAGTCAATGAACCCTGGGTTGATGAAAAAGAGCTGCGCGGCTACCTTCTGGGTGAGGGTGAGATCCCGCTTCAGGAGTGGGTAGATGCCATTGAAAGCACCGGTTACGAGGGCTTCTATTCTGGAGAGTTTCTCAACGACCAACTGTGGGAAGCCGACCACTACGAAATTGCTGAGAGCATGCTGGCAGGCATGAAATCACTGCTCTCAAGCAAAGTCTGACAGATAACGGGATCCTTGATCTTTGGCTATGGTCGAACCCAGCGACAGGGCTGCCGCAGAAACGCCAGCGGCACCTGCCGCCATGAAAAAGGAGCGGCGGGACTGATTCGAGCTCAGTGAATCCAGCGGGTCGTTGAACCGTAGCGGCTTGAAATCGGCCCATTCATCGGCCAAGCACATGTTGCCAGACAGTCCATTCTGGCAACCAGGATTGCTGGAATTCTTCCACTTCAGTGCCGTTCACCAGTTGAATGTTGACTGTATCATCGTCGCCAGTTCCGGCATTCAGGATCAGTTGACTGCCGTCCTCTGCTGAAATATTCAGTATGCCAGAGCTGTAATTCCAGTCGGTACTGTCGCTTAGTAACTGATTGTGGTTGAAAGAGCTGGGAGTGTTGACATGAATGAGCTCATTGTTCGTAATCTGCGAACGAAGATCAAAGCTTCCAGAGAAGGAAGTGTTGAGGAATGGTGTGGAGTGCATGAGATGGGCGAAAGTGTATTCCAGGTTAGCGTTCTGCAGCTGTAATTCACTGTCAGGGGTAATAACTGAAATATTCATATCCACGGCGCTGTAGAAGCCGGGGGTTGGATGTATTGCTCCGTCCAGGCTGCCAGAGAATTGGAATTCCGTATTCAAGTCCGAAGTGATTGTCATCCCGGAGGAAGATACCCTGTCGGTATCGCCATAGTATTCATGTACATTGAAGTTTCCGTGGTACACGGCATCGTCGATGCGACAATCGTCAAACTCGATAGTGAACGGTCCTTCGAACAAGGCCTCACCGCCGTTGATACAGGCATAGGGGTTACTGGCACTGAAGTCTTGATTAACCAGGCTTCGCAGCTCGGACATCGTATTGTTGGCAAGATCGGAAAGCTGCTCGCGATATTGCCTACCAAAATAGAGGCCTAATACCTCCGCCAACAAGGCTTCGTGATTGTCCCGACTAATCGTCGGAAAGGGCAGGGCCTGCGCCTCTCCGGGTGTGATGATAGGGACACTGCGTGAGGCGGATTCAGTCCCATCGGCATAAATAGCCTGAACGCGTATTATCGTTGTGCTGCCAGCTGTAAAATCATCCGAGAACCAACTGGTGCCGTTCGTCTCAGTGACTGACTCAGCACCCTTGCTGACTCGGTAGCTAATGCCGCTTCCCGGCAATCTATCCCAGAATACTTCTGCAGCTGTTTGGCTGTAGACATCAGATCTCAGGCCAGTGATGACATCTTCTGGCGCCCCCGGGTTGCTGATTGTAATCGTTTCTGACCGTGGCCAATTCTGCCAGAGCCCATCATTGGTCGCGACCAGGAAATAATCCCCGAACTGCTCAGGTTGCCAGTTGGTTGCGTCTCCGGCTAGAGATTCGATAAAGGTGCCATCACCCTGGTGTACATTAATGCTGAGAGCGGAAACCGCGGGCCAGGCGAGTTCGATGAAATTGACAAATGGCATGGGGGCTCCGCTGGTGGAACCATCCTGTACCGTCACGGCATCCGAACGTGGCCAGTCCCTCCAGTCACCTTCGTCTGCAGCGACCAGGTAATATTCGCCGGCCTCAGGCGCCGTCCACGAAGTAGCACTTCCAGGTAACGACTCAACGTACGAGCCGTCTCCTCTGTGTATGTTGATGGTTGAGGCTGTCAGAGAAGACCAGCTGAGTTCACTGCCGTCTACGTCCGGTGTGGTCAGGTTGGCCCATGCTCCCGTCGTGACTGACGCTAATGTTGTTACCAGCAATACGAAAGGGATTCTCATTGCAACTACCTCGCTGATTACTTGTCCTTTCCAATTGAACGGCGCTGCATCTCTGCATGTCTTCTATACTATTCAGAACCCAAACTCAGTGAGATGCAAGCCAGGATTGCGCATGCCTGCAGGTAAAAGTACCCCTGTTGCAACCAGCTTGGACCGGTCGGCCACGTTTGACACAAGGTCATGGGAGAGGCTGTAGCGGACAAACTCTGCAAACCCGGCATGGGAGACTTCGCCAGCTAACGGTTATCCCCAAATCCTGTGGATAACCATGTGGATGAACCGCGTATAGATCGGTGGATCAGTGTTGCTGTCATGCTTTCGTCTTGCGACGCTTTGCCGAGCAGCGTTTGCAGGCGTAGTGTTCGGCAGTTTCCTGAATCGTACTGCTGCCAATATGCTCGAACTGCTTCGAGGCACCCACCGTGTAAGCAGAGAAGTCAAATCCGGACATCCACCGACCACGCTCCCGAATCATACGATCAGACAGCTCGTTGCAGTAGTTCCATACCTGATTGACTTCAGTCGCCATGCTGCGCAAAAGCGGCGCGTGGCGATCTTTTACCTTGACTTTGAGAACCTTGATGCATGTTGATTTCACGGCTCGATTGTATATCCGTTCCGCCCCTATTCACCCAGAAGGGCCAACAAAAACTGGCTATATATACAGCATTCCAATTCCTCCCCGCCCTGAACGACGGGGTATCCTTGGAATTTAAGGGATGAATGGGTTTGCTAAGGTTTGGAATTGTGCGCATATACGGCGAATGCCGCCGTGAAAAACACATTTGGTAAACTATTTGCTACTATGTTGGTTCATCAATCATCGTATTTACGGCGAATATCGCCGTAAATCATGTTGTTCATAAACTTGTCGAGGAATAGGGTGTTTGTCTAAAAGTACGGTTTCATCCAATGAGGCGGCCAAAGGTGCTTATAAGCCGCTACTCAGGAAGCTACTTCCCTATGGCATGCTCGCGACTAAAAAGTGGCTGGCAGAGAATGGCGTAAGCATTCATGCGTTGGATAACGCCGTCAAAACGGAAACCTTGCTGCCTCTGGGGACCGGTGTGTACAGTCAGTATTCACGATCGCTTGGCTGGGAAGGTGTCGTGGCCTCGTTGCAGCGAATGGAGACATCTGATGCCGTGAAACTCCCGCCTGTTGTCGTGGGAGGATTGTCGGCACTGGCTCTGGCCGGGTTGGCGCACTACCTGTCATTGGGCGGCAAACCGCATATCCATTTGTATGCCCAAGGCAGCCTACCTGCCTGGTTGACGCGTTTGTCGTTGTCCATGGAATTCGAAAGACATGGGACGAGCAGGCTATGGCCGGTATGGTTGTTACAGGACAAGAAGTTTATGAAAGTGCATGAGTGGCAAGAGGGTTTGCCACCGGTATATTTCTCCTGTCCGGAAAAAGCGATACTGGAAGTTTTGATGGACCTGCCAGATGCGGTTACTTTCGAGCATGCTGATGAATTGATGCAGGGCCTGGTAAATCTGTCTCCCAGAAAGCTGGACGAATTGTTGAAAGCATGCAAGAGCGTGAAGGTCAAACGATTGTTTTTGTGGCTGGCCAAACGTCATGGCTATGCCTGGTGCGACAAGCTGAGTTCGGCCGATTATGACCTGGGTTCCGGAAAACGCCTGGTGATGAAAGGTGGCAAGTTGAATACCGAATTCTTGATTACTGTTCCGGCGCATATGGCGTCGAAAACTCAAGAGTGAACAATTAGCTGAAGGTCACGGATGAATAGAAGCAGTACGTATTACAAGCAAGTTCAGTTGGTCATGCAGGTGCTCCCTTTTGTTGCCAGGCAAGCTTGTTTTGCGCTCAAAGGGGGAACGGCAATCAACCTTTTCGTACGAGATCTGCCGCGTCTATCGGTCGATATCGACTTGGTGTACTTGCCAATGAAAGAGCGGGCTGAAGCGTTGCAGGAAATATATGAATCACTTGATGCCATCGGTGATGAGGTGCACAGTGCCTTTAATGATGTCGAGTTGACAAAAGCCTATCGATCAAAATCAGATGCGTTGAGACTTGTAATTTCAAGCAATGGTGTTCAGATCAAGGTGGAACTCTCACCGGTGTTGCGAGGAACAGTATTTGAACCGCAACTCAGAGAGGTTTGCGAAGCCGTTGAGGAAGAATTTGGCTATGCCGAAGTACCTCTCGTTTCTCTGGCTGATCTATATGCAGGGAAAATATGTGCGGCTCTTGACAGGCAGCATCCGAGAGACTTGTTCGATGTCAAGTATCTACTGGAAAACGAGGGTCTGACTGCGCCGATACGTAAGGCATTGCTCGTGTATCTGGCGAGTCATAGCCGACCAATGGCCGAATTGCTTACGCCAAATTTCAAGGATATCAGCACCATTTACGCAGGTGAGTTCGTGAACATGACTGAGAATGACGTGCCACTGGAGGAGCTATTGGCTGTTCGAGAAAACTTGGTTGAGAAAATTCACCAAGAGCTGACGGACAGTGAAAAGTCCTTTCTTCTATCGTTCAAGAGTCGCGATCCGGATTGGTCTTTGCTTGATCTCGAAGGTATCAGCGAATTGCCCGCGATAAAGTGGAAGCAGCGAAACCTGATGAACATGCCCGACGAAAAACATGCCCAAGCATTCAGGAAATTGCGATCAGCACTGGGTTTCTGATATAGCCTGTTTTCGAGAAAGCACTGTTGTCAAGGGCATGTCTAGTGGGTCGATTGGGAAATAAGGTAATGCTCAGCGAGTTTGTCAGCCGTGATGACAAGGCGTTCCTACGAAGGCGTACCGGGGTACTCCGAGGGGGAACAACGCAGACAGCGCGGCTGACAAACTCGCCCTTCGGGAGCCTGCATGCGCCTGGGACGACGAGAACCAAGAGCCATAAAACGAAGACCCAAATCGCGCAAATTGTTGGATATCTCACGATCAGCCGCGTGAACATACTGTCTTATGTAAGAGCAGTGGTTGCTTATTTGAGTGCAATTGCACTAACTAAGGCCTGCCAAGCCTTGCCAGCTGTAAGTGATGAATCCTAAAAGCTTAATGCAGCCCCGTCCGCACGAGGATCGGTGGCGCATTCCATCAGACCATCGGGATGCAGAACCACAGCCCCTGCATGGCCTGTCAGATCGGAATACTCTGGCAATATCTCTACCTGGTGCCCGGCGTCCTGCAACTCTCTGATCATCGCCTCTGAGAAACGAGATTCGAGCTTCAGGCTGGTGGTGTTATCGCCCCAGGTCTTGCCCAACAACCATCGAGGTTCTGTGATGGCTTGTTGCAGATCCATGCCGAACTGTGCATAGCGTGTGAAAAGCGCCGCTTGTGTCTGCGGTTGCCCTTCGCCACCCATGGTGCCATAGGCCATGACTCGCCCGTCGTTGAGAACGGATAGCGCAGGGTTCAGCGTGTGAAACGGAAGCTTCCCGGGTCTGAGTTGATTGGGGCCTTCTGCCAGTGAGAATCCGGCTCCCCGATTCTGGAATACAACGCCTGTGTCAGGACAAAGCAATCCGGATCCGAACTCCCAGAAAACACTCTGTATGAAGCTGACCACTGTTCCTTCGCCATCAGCCGCACCCATCCAGATGGTGTCGCCTTGGGCCGGCTCATGCGGCCAGTTCAGGGCCGTTTTGCGATTGATTTCAAGCGCTAACTTATCCAGAAATAGACTCTCGAGCCATTGTGCGGCCGACTCACTCATATCGTTCGCATCTCCCAGCCCGGCGTTGCGTACCAGGAAGGCTTGCTTGGTGGCTTCGATCAGCCCGTGCACATGGTCAAAACTCTCAGGTGCCTCTACGTTCAACCGATCGAACAGGCCCAGAATCATCAATGACGACACCCCCTGTGTTGGCGGTGTCATGTTGTACATCTCACCCAGGCTGGTTGTCAGATTCAATGGTTCAACTAAAGCTGCTTGATAATCATGAAAGTCCTGCAGTCTCAGAGGGCTACCTTGGGCTTCCAGATAATGCGCATGCCGGGCGGCAATGTCACCTCGATAATAGCTGTCCAGGCCTTCTCGTCCCAACTGCTCCAAGGTGTTGCCAAGCGCGCTCTGTAACATTTTACTGCCGCTTGCGTAGGGCGCTCCTTCGTCCAGGTAGACATCGGCAAATCCCGGCACGCAGGCGAGTGAGTCCATCTTTGCCGCTGTGCAGTCTGCCTGATTGCCTGTGACAGCTATTCCTTCCCGTGCATAGCTGATGGCGTTGGCCAACAAGTCCGGCAAGGGCATGCGCCGCGCCGCTGGTATCAGTTCCAGTGCACGTTGCCAGCCCCCGACGCTGCCAGGTACCGTCAATGCGGCAAGCGGACCTCTGGCCGGTATATCGTGTTCATGTCCATGGGAGCGATAGAAGTCCACGGTGGCAAGTGCTGCGGCCTGGCCACAGGCACGTATGCCAATCGGTGGTTTGTCCTTCTGCTTTATCAGCCAGAATCCGTCTCCACCAATACCGTTCATGTGTGGATAGACCACGGCTATCGTGGCAGCTGCGGCTACCATGGCTTCCACTGCCGTGCCGCCAGCATCAAGCACTTGCTGTCCCGCCAGAGCTGCTGAGCGATGCGGGGCGGAGAAAGACCCGTTGAAACCTAATGCAGATTTGAGCACTTCACCATCCTAGTTGTTGAGGCAACCACGTCGCCATGGCTGGAAATTGAAAGACGAGTGTGAACCGCATATAGATAGCCAGAGCTCCGTTTTCGTTGCCAGGGCGCTGGTTCAGTAAAGCGCGCCAATGCTGTGAAAACGTGCCCAAGTATTAACGGTTACTCTGGGCTGGCAGGATCAGGCCGGTCATCCAGTCTGGCAAGCCATCATCAAAAGCGCTCAAGTTTCTTATTTTTGCTGCCCACGGATTGGAAATTTCATCCTTTCAATTCCAAGGATACCCCGCCGTTCAGGGCGGGGAGGAATTGGAATGCTGTATATATAGCCAGTGATTGTTGACCTTTCCGGGTGAATAGGGGCGGAACGGTTATACAATCGAGCTGTGAAATCAACATGCATCAAGGTTCTCAAAGTCAGGGTAAAAGATCGCCACGCGCCGCTTTTGCGCAGCATGGCGACTGAAGTCAATCAGGTATGGAACTACTGCAACGAGCTGTCTGATCGTATGATTCGGGAGCGTGGTCGGTGGATGTCCGGATTTGACTTCTCTGCTTACACGGTGGGTGCCTCGAAGCAGTTCGAGCACATTGGCAGCAGTACGATTCAGGAAACGGCCGAACACTACGCCAGCAAACGCTCCTCGGCAAAGCGTCGCAAGCTGAGGTGGCGCAAGAGTTTTGGCGATAAACGCTCGTTGGGATGGGTGCCCTTCAAGGCTCGGGCAGCTCACTGGAAGCACGGGCAGGTCTTCTTTGCAGGTTCTCACTTCAAGGTATGGGACAGCTTCGGTCTTGCCAATTACAAGTTCAGGGCAGGTTGTTTCACTGAAGATGCTCGCGGTCGATGGTATTTTTGCATCTGTGTCTCGGTTGATCGCACGTGTCCCAAGGGGCAAGATAGTATTGGTATCGATCTTGGTCTGAAAACCGTGGCCACCTGCAGCGATGGCACCGTGCTGGAGGGACGTTGGTATCGCCACCTGGAAGGCAAGCTTGCCAAGGCCCAGCGGGCAAGACGCAAACGGCGCACCCGGGCGATTCACGCAAAAATCAGGAATCGCAGAGCAGATGCCCTGCATAAATTCAGCCGCAATCTGGTCAATCGATGCGGCGAGATCTACGTGGGAGATGTCAGTAGCTCGAAGCTGACAAAAACCACGATGGCCAAGTCTGCGCTTGACGCAAGCTGGGCCAGCTTCAAGACAATGCTCGACTACAAGAGCCAGCAGGCCGGTATTGTCTATCGAGAAATCAATGAAGCCTATACCACGCGAGCGTGCTCCGAATGCGGAAGCCTGTGCGGACCGCAGGGAATAAGAGCTCTTTCGGTAAGAGACTGGCAATGTGTTGAATGTGGTGTTCAGCATGATCGTGACGTTAACGCGGCTCGAAATATTCTCCGTCTCGGCGCAGGACATTGCGCTCCTTAGTGGGAATCCTCTTTTTTTTAGGGAGAGGAGGATGTCAATTCAACTGGAAAAATTCAACTAGAACTACAAACGCCTGCTAAAATCATCGATAGTAAAGGCTGCCTAGAGCAGTCAATATCGATATCTGCTTGGCATATCCAATCAGGTGCCGCACAGCCACAAGACGGGAGACAGAATCATGATTCTTCCGGGTGGGCCAGCTGCGATGAGATGCATGGGGGAATGGATCCTAGCCAGTACAAAGAAGATGCGCTGACCTTGCCGTTCATGAAGTCCGTGTCGGACAAGTACAAGGGTGGTCTCTATGGCATGATCGTGGTACCGGAAGAGACCAGTTTCGATGGCGTGATGGCGCGGCTGAAACTTGCCACGGATGATGATGGAGTCGCAGAATTGAAGCAGGCCAGAAAACTCTTTGATGCTGAAACCGTCGCCAAGAAGTTCCTGGTGCAAGAGCTGGGTAAGAAAGTGGCCGATCACTTGAAGGTTATGGGGATGAAGGTATGAGCATCGAGCCTCAGGTAGCGCTTGAGGCCCTGGTTGCCGATATTGCTCAGGAGATCGAGGCGGCGCGGGGCCAGGTACGTCAGGCAGTCAATAGTGCCATGGTGCAAAGCTATTGGCAGATCGGGCGTTTGATTGTCGAGCATGAGCAGCAGGGTGAGAGCCGTGCGGCCTATGGCAAGCAGCAGCTTCAGGCTTTGTCAGTGCGGTTGACGGCGCGACTGGGCAAGGGGTTCGATGTCACTAACCTACGGAATATGCGACAGTTTTACGAGGTTTTCCCAATTCGCGACGCAGTGCGTCGCGAATTGAGCTGGACACATTATCGCCGACTGCTTCGCATTGAAAACAAGCAGGCTCGTGCTTGGTATTTGCAGGAGGCTGTCCAGCAAGGCTGGAGTTCCCGTGCACTCGACCGACAGATCAGCAAGCTCTACTACGAGCGTTTGCTGGCCAGTCAGGATAAGCAGCTTGTCGAGACCGAAGCTGAAGAGCATACGCAACAGCTAACGGAGAGCGCAAAGGACTATCTGCGGGACCCCTATATTCTGGACTTCCTGAATCTGGATGACAAAAGCTATCAGGAAGCCGACCTGGAAAAGGCGATCATCTCCAACCTGCAGCAGTTTCTGTTGGAACTGGACAAGGGCTTTGCCTTCGTTGAACGCCAGCAACGTATTCGCTTTGATGATGAAGACTTCTATCTGGATCTGGTGTTCTACAACTTCAAGCTCAAATGCTTTCTGCTGATCGATCTGAAACTGGGCAAGCTGAAGCATCAGGATGTTGGCCAGATGGACACCTATGTGCGCCTGTACGATGAGCGTCACAAGGGAGCTGACGACAACCCCACCATCGGGCTGGTGCTGTGTAGTGAAAAGAGTGAGGCGGTGGTGAAATATTCGGTTCTGGCTGATCAGCAACAATTGTTCGCTGCCAAGTATTTATCCTATTTGCCTAGTGAGGAGGAGCTTGCACGAGAGCTGGAACGTGAGCGGGCAAGGGCGGTGAGGCAATTGTCGAAGCAGAAGGCGGGCGATGAGTGAACGAGCGGAGGATA
Source organism: Granulosicoccus antarcticus IMCC3135 (assembly GCF_002215215.1). Taxonomy (NCBI): domain Bacteria; kingdom Pseudomonadati; phylum Pseudomonadota; class Gammaproteobacteria; order Chromatiales; family Granulosicoccaceae; genus Granulosicoccus; species Granulosicoccus antarcticus. The sequence continues at coordinate 3,083,223 of NZ_CP018632.1, forward strand.
TAGAGGCGACAATTGTTGCCTGAGTGTTTCAAGGCCTCCAGAATTCTGCCAGCTCATCACTTTTCACCACATGACAGTAGATCATGTTGATGATTTCCAGCTCATGATGATGTAATTGGTCGGTGGCCGCTGCACAGGCATCTTCCACCACCACTACACCGAAACTCTCGTCGGCCAGACTACGTACCGTGGATGAGACACACTGGTCGGTGAAGATACCGGCCACAACGACGTCCTTGATGCCCATATTGTGCAGGATCAACCGAAGATTGGTACCCGTCAGTGCCGAGTCGGTGGTTTTCAATACCGTGATCTCATCGGCCTGCGGCTGCAATGGATCAACAACCTGGCTGTCGGGTCTGTCCTTGGGTAACAGCAGATAGTTGAACCCAGGCTTTTTCTGGCTCAGTGAACGGTCCCGTCCATCATCCTTCAGGCAGGCGATACGCGCGAATATCACCTCGACACCCCGAGCCCTGGCATCTTCTATCAAGCGTGCGGTATTGGGAATGACTGTCTTGTTCATTCGCTCGAAAAACGGCTGCCAGCGTGCCGCTTCGATGGGGTTCTCAGGCACTTCCAGGTAGGTATTCTGAATATCGATGACCAGTAGCGCTGTGCTCTGCGGCTGCAATTCGATATCCTCAGGCGGCTCGGCGTGTTCGTAATAGAACGATCGATAAGCAGTTTTCCACGACATCAGTAATTCTCCAGTGTTGTTGATCAGGTTAACCGGCTGCGACGGCTACCCAGTGATTATTGCCTCTGTCCAACAGGGTCTGTCGATTGGGAACCATGCCTTCGGGGTACAGGACAGACACCAGATCCTCTTCTGTGCGCAGAAACGGAGGGCGCTGATGATTGGGGTCAGGGATAGGCACCGCTGAGAGAAGACGTTGGGTATACGCATGCCCCGGGTTGCCCAACACGGTCGCGGTAGGACCGCTCTCGACTACTTGTCCTGCATACAGTACGGCGACCCGATCACTGACCTGTTCCACTACCGCCATGTCATGCGAGATGAACAGATAACTCAAGCCCTGTTCTTCCTGTAGTTCACGCAGCAACTCCAACACCTGGGCCTGCACAGAAACATCGAGTGCCGAAACACACTCGTCTGCCACAATGACTTTCGGGTTGAGGGCCAGTGCTCGTGCAATGCAGATACGTTGTCGTTGTCCACCGGAAAATTCATGTGGATGACGTCGCATGGCATCCAGAGGCAGCCCCACTCGCTGGAAAAGCCACGCCACCCTATCTGTCAGTTCCGAGCCGCTTGCCAGAGCATGTATCAGCAAGGGCTCAGCCACTTGATCCCCGACCGGCATGCGCGGATCCAGTGAGGCGTAGGGGTCCTGAAAAATCATCTGTACATCGCGTCTTACGGCCCGTAAGGATTGGCGACTGAGGCCGCGGGTGGCACGGCCGTTGATTCTGATTTCCCCCTTAAACGGTAGCAGCGACATCAAGGCCTTGCCGATGGTACTTTTGCCACTGCCGGATTCGCCAACCAGCGCCAGCGTCTCACCGGCATTGATTGACAGGGATACGTTTTCCACGGCGTGCACGTTCTGCTGCACCCGATTGAACAGCCCGCCTCGCACCGGAAAACGCACTGACAGATCATTCACCTCTACCACGGTTGCCTGGCTGGCGGCAGGATTGGTAATCCGAGCATTGAGGGCCGTGCCAAGACGTGGAACGGCGGCCAGAAGCGTGCGGGTATAATCCGTTGAGGGCTGTGCGAACAGTTGTTTGACCGGCGAGGTTTCCACCGACTTGCCAGCACGCATGACGATCACCCGATCGGCAATCTCCGCCACCACCCCCATATCGTGAGTGATCATGATGACGGCTGTCCCGGTGCGTTCCTGCAGCTTGCTGATCAGGTCCAGTATCTCGGCTTGTACCGTCACATCCAGTGCCGTGGTCGGTTCATCGGCAATCAGGATATCCGGTCGGCAGGCCAGGGCGATGGCAATGACCACGCGTTGTCGCATGCCGCCAGAGAGTTCGTGCGGGTATTGCTTGAGTCGGCGTTCGGGTGCGCTCATGCGCACATCCTTGAGCAATTCCAGAGCCGCAGCTGCGGCTTGCTCGGCACTGATCGCCTGATGCGCTCTCAACACTTCGCTTATCTGCTCACCGATGCTCATGATGGGATTCAGCGAGGTCATCGGTTCCTGAAAGATCATGGCAACTCGTGTTGCCCTGAGCTTGCGGTACTGCGATTCTGGCAGATCCACCAGATCCTGGCCGTTGAGCAGAATCTGACCGTGGGTAATACGCGCCGCAGGCTTGGGCAGCAGCCCCATGATGGCCATGGCTGTCAGTGATTTGCCAGAGCCTGATTCACCGGCCAGACACAGCACTTCATTGGGCATCAGCGTAAAGCTGATGCCGTCCAGAACCGTCTTGCCGCCGGTGGCCGTAGCCACTTGAATTGTCAGGTCTCTGACTTGCAGTATCGGTTCTGGCGCCGTATCAGGGACGTCAGCACCGAGCTCACCGGCAGAAAGAATTGAGTTCATGAGAGTCTATTCGAAGACGATGCGTGGGAAATAGAATGACACTACCCAGTTGGGTTGATCCACAATTTCCGAGATTCGCAGATCACCACAGACAGAGCACAGCAGGTAGGCATCGGTTGCGGACAGGCCACGTGTGGCGCACAGGAAGTCGATCATGCCGGAGAGTGCCGCTCGAGCACCTTCCATCAGATCACTGCCAATGCCAGTAGTTACCTCATAACCGGCGCTATCCAGATGGTTTGTGACAGGCCCGGGGGTAGTGAAGCGCGGCATGGCCAGAGGTTGTTGCTTGACAAGATCCAGCTTCAGTGCAACCGACATGGGGCTTTCAATAGCGGTGCCACACACCTCACCATCGCCCTGAGCGGCATGGGTATCGCCGATGGAGAACAGGGCACCTGCTACTTCGACCGGCAGGTACAGCACCGAGCCTGCGGCCAGGTCGCGGATATCCAGATTGCCTCCCACGCGTCTGGGTGGTACGACAGAGTGCAAGCCTGGTTCAGCTGGGGCGACACCGATGGTGCCTGCGAATGGCTTCAACGGCACCTTCGCCTCACTGGAGAATAATGCCGGGAGCAATGCGTCTGCCTGATAATTCCAGATTTTCAGGGCAGGGTCGGTGAACTGGTCGGCCAGTAGTCCGAAGCCCGGGATATTGGCTGTCCAGCCAAACCCGGAAGGTTTATAGGACAGCAACTCAACCCTCAGCACGTCACCAGGTTCAGCGCCGTCAACAAACACCGGTCCCGTGACCGGATTGACTTTGCCGAAATCCAGCGAGACCACATCATCGACCGTGCTGTTCGGGGTGAGCTGACCGGCCGAACTGTCCAGACATTCGAACTCAAGAGAGCTTCCTGGTGCAACGCGCTGCACCGGTTTGATGGAATGGTCCCAACCGAAATGATGGTGAACACCATGAATGGTGTACTGAGGGCTGTTGCACATGATTATTGAGCTGCAGTTGAGTAGACGTAGTCGTAGTTCACCGGTACATGGACCGGATCCACGAAGATGGCATCTTCACCGCCTACCGCCGGTGAGCGCATGGTGAAGCGTTGTTCATTGAATACCGGTACCCACGGTGCATCTTCCATGATCGACAGGTAGATCTCGCGCCACAGCTGTTCACGTTCGGCAGACTTTGCCGCATCGGTCATGGCATCAGCCTCGACAGCCTTGGCATCCAGCTCCTCATTGCAGTACCAGGACCAGTTCCAGCCACCGGGTACCGCACCGGCACAACCCAGAATCGGGCCATAGAAGTTGGATGGATCCGGAAAATCGGCAATCCAGGCCATGCCACCCGACCAGATCATGGGAGCCTGATCGGCCTCACCACCCGCTGCAATGACATTGGCCTGTGCCAGTGACTTGATTGAGGCGTTGATGCCAATGGCTTTCAGATCCTGCTGGATGGATTGTGCAATACGCGGGTTTGGATCCGTGTTGTAGACATAAAGCTCGGTTTCGAAGCCTTCGCCAAAGCCTGCCTCTTTGAGCATGGCCTTGGCAGCGTCGGGATCATAGGCATAGCCTTCATAATCCGGAGCGTAGCCCGGCATGGTAGGCGGCAGTGGCTGATTGGCAACCACGGCGCGACCGTTGATGACACGGACGATGCGTTCCTTGTTGATGGCCATGTTCACAGCCTGGCGCACGATCTTGTTGTCAAATGGCGGCATTTTCACATTCATGGTGATATAGCCGGTCTGCAACTGACCACCTTCGATGATGAAGTCCTTGAATTGCTCATCGTTGGACACTTCCACGAATTTGGCAGGCGGTATGCCATCACCCGGGATGTCCACTTCGCCTTGTTGCAATCGCAGTAATGCCACAACCGGCTCCTGACCGACCTCAAAGGTTATCTGATCCAGGTTTGGCAGACCCTCTTTCCAGTAGTCTTCGTTACGGGAGAAGATCAGGTGCTGACCCAGTGTCCAGTCTGTCAGCTCAAACGCGCCGGTGCCCACCGGGTTCTTGCCAAAGTCTTCACCGAACTCTTCAACAACCTCTTTGGGTACGATGGATGAGAAGTTGATGGCCATGACATGCAGAAAGGTGGCATCGGGTCGCGACAGGGAAATGCTGATGGTTTTGGGATCCACCACGCTGACGCCCGACAGGCTTTGTGCATCACCGGATGAGACCTCATCAAAGCCTGCGATGGAGGCAAAGAAGCCAGCTCCCGGGCTTTGGGTTGCCGGGTTGGTGACTCTATCGAGCGAGTATTTGACATCGTCAGCACTCATTGCCCGGCCGTTGTGAAACGTCACGCCATCGCGCAATACAAAGGTGTAGGTCAGCCCGTCGTCTGACAGGGTGTAGCTCTCAGCCAGATCGTTGATCAGCTCGGTGGTACCAGGCTTGTAATCCATCAGGCCATCAAACAGGCTCTTTATCATGGACCAGTTTTGCCAGTCGTAGCCAATGGCAGGATCCAGAGTCGACACATCATCTTTATAGGTGACGATCATGCTGCCGCCATTGGCTGCATCGTCCGCGTGTAGGGCGAGGGGAGCTGTCAGACCCAGTACGGCGAGAGCCACTGGCCCGAGTACGTGCTTTTTCATGAATGAACTCCGTTATTGATGAAAGGGATTGGAATGAACATCAGCGAATGCGGATCCGCGGATCGACGAGCGGTGCAACCATGTCGGCCAGCAGATTGCCGATGACGATGGCGCAGGCAGAGACCAGGGTCACGCCCATGATGATCGGTATGTCAACGCGCTGAATGGCCTGCCAGGCCAGCTGACCGATACCCGGCCAGCTGAAGACACTCTCAACCACCACGATGCCACTCATGAACAGACCGATATCGATACCGATCATGGCGATGATGGGCAGAATGGCGTTGGGTATGACGTGTCGGAAGAGAATACGTCCGCGTGACAGTCCTTTGGAACGCGCGGTGCGTATATAGTCCTTTTCAAGCACATCGATCATGCTTGAACGCATCATGCGCGCATACCAGCCCGCGCCCAGAATACCCAGAGTCAATGCCGGCAAGATCAGATGGGCAAAGGTGCCGTATCCGCCGATAGGGACCCAGTGAAGCTTGACCGCAAACACGTACAGCAGCAGTATGCCGATCACGAACTGCGGCGCTGAGACGGAGGTAAACGAGACGAGAGTAAGAATTCGATCGGTGCGGCTGTTTCTCCACAGTGCGGATATGACGCCCAGTGTCAGACCGATGATGAGTTCGCACACGATGGCGCCTGCCATCAGCAACAGGGTTGCCGGCAGGCGCGAGGCAATGAGTTCGGACACCTCTGTTTTCTGTAGATAGGAGCGTCCGAGATCCCCCTGCAGCAGGTTGGTCAGATAATGCCAGTACTGCTGATACAGAGGCAGGTTCAGTCCCAGTTGCTCGCGGATGTTCTCGACCGTCTCAACCGTGGCACTTCTGCCCGCTATCTGTCTGGCAGGGTCGGCAGGCAGTAGATACAACAATAGAAATGTCACCAGCGTGATGCCAAGTAGAATCAGCAGCGACTCCATGATGCGCCTGAGCAGATGAATACTCATGCTGCAACCTCTGCACAAAAGCCCGGGACATAGCGTGTAATGACAGTGACATCCTGATCGTTGCAGACTCTCATCCGTGTCTGCCTTTCAGGGTTGGATCAAGAATGTCGCGAAGCGCATCGCCAACGAGGTTGAACGCCAGCGCCATCAGTAGGATGGCGGCACCCGGAATGAATACGAGCCAGGGAGCCGAGGTAAAATAGGTCTGGTTCTCGAAGATGATGTTGCCCCAGCTAGGCGTGGGTGGTTGCACGCCAACCCCCAGATAGCTCAGCGTGGCTTCCAGCAGCACCGTCGTGGAGATACCCAGCGTGCTGAATACGACAATTGATGACAGCAGGTGCGGCAAGACATGCTTGAGCAGTACTCTCATGGGCCCAGAACCCATGGAGATCTGTGCCTGGATGAAATCGCGTTCAGTCAAGGAACGCGTTTCGGTATACACCACCCGGGCCATCTGCACCCAGTTGACCATCGCAATCACCATGGCAACAATCCACAGACTCGGTTCAAAAATCGCAGCCAGTACGATGGCCAGCAATAGAGCCGGAAATGCCATCATCAGATCGGTGAATCGCATCAGAACCGCAGCGGTCAATCCGCCAAAGTAGCCTGCCGCAACACCAACTGCGGTACCCAGTATGGCGGACAGGCCATTGGCAACAACCCCTATGATCAATGATGTTTGAGCCCCTACGATCAGACGGGAGAAAAGGTCGCGCCCCAGCAGGTCTGTGCCCATCCAGTGTTCGGCACTGGGAGCGATGGGCGCACCTTCTATCGTCAGGCCATCGAAGGGCTGGTCGTTGGGATCAAACGGTGTGATGTACTCAGCCGTCAGGGCGCACAATACAATGATGGCAATCAGCATCAGACCGAAGGCACTACCGGGCCGCATCAGTAGTTGCCGGAACAGGCCGGGAGGCTCGCTGGTCTGGGTTGAGTTCAGTTCCGTCAGCATTGCGCTTTTCATGATGCGCTCATGGCCACGTTGGATACTTTCCAGGCCAGAAAGGAATGCAGATTCAGAATGAAGAGGGTCATTGGGTTCAAGTTTTTCCTGGCTTGCATTGATGTGATGTCGGTGCATCCAGGCACTGAGGTATCGGTATCGATACTGGTATGGGTGCATGCTGTATGCCACACGTTACATCAGTGTAATATCCAATAAAAACAATAAGATGGAAGTTTTGCGTTTTACGCTAAGCACTGTTTAAGTGCACTTGTCGGCGTGTGCGCACTTCAATAGTCCACGTTTAAATGGGTCCGACTTTGGTGATTTGGGAGCGGCAAAGGCCTTGGACTGCAGCATGATGTTTGAAGGCTATACGTTGCGCTGGAGCATTGACCAAGAGCGCCCAATGGCAAAGAAAGCACCATTTTTTAACCCTATACAAATCGGCCACATGGAATGGTATCTTCCTTCTACAGTTCTATCTCTGTCGAACACTAACTTGCGAGGACATATGATCTTTACACTGAAAGTCACGCTGCTCGGTGGCATGTATGCAGAAAGCGAATGCATCAGAACCATTGAGATTGACTCATCCTCGACGCTGGATGATCTACATCTGGTTATCCTTGACGCCGTGGGTTTCGACAATGACCACCTGTATGAATTCTACGTGTCGCGAACGGAACGCAGCCGGGACCGAAGGCGATATAGCAGTTTCGATGGGTATGATTTCGAGGATGACGAAAATTCCGATGAGGTGACTCTGGAAAGTCTCTTCCCATTGGAGAAGAGCAAAAACCTTTATTATCTGTTTGATTTCGGAGACAGTTGGCGCTTCAGGATTACCAAAAGCCGAAAGAAACCGACCAATCCTGAGAAAGGTGTCCGGTATCCTCGGATCGTTGAACGCGTTGGTGATGATCCGGAGCAGTATCCAGCGTTCGAGGATTGAACTCTGCCTGAAACAGCCGCGACGACTACCCTGGTTCTGTCCCGGATGAACTGATTGAAGCAGAGAATGGCTTCAATGCCTATCAAGCATCTGTCCAGATAGCTAACGGTTATCCCCAAAACCTGTGGATAACCATGTGGATGAACCGCGTATAGATTGCCAGGGCCGAGTTCCTGTCATGCTTTCGTCATTTTGTACAAAGTATGCGCACCCGGGGGCGGTGCTTTTCTGCTAGAGCGTAGTTGTTGTCGTAACGACTCTGTGAGGCATGCTCGGAATGAGCCACCATTGCCCGGTATTCGATAAGCACATCACCCGGCAGAGAGTGCTGTAGCCGTCAGGCCTGAGGCTCCCCATGGAACAGGTGATCGCTGATGGCGTGGTCCAGATAGCAGGCTGTCGGGGAATAGGCCAATGGCACTCGGTTAAGCCATCATCGCTCGTATCTGTGAGCGCAAGCGCGTGCTGCTGATCGCGGCATGTCCAACAATGGCCTCGGTTTCGGTCGCCTTTTTACTGCCCGAGGTTCTTTGCGTCCCGGTCGATTTCCTACCCGGCGACTAGCGATGGCCTTGAGCAGTTGATCCCATTGGTAGGGATCCAGCTGGCAGCCGCTCAGTGACCATGCACTCCACAGCTGCACGGTGTGTCGAAAGCTGATCGACCGAGGTTCGCATCCGCAAAGAGTAGCCGCCTCATTCATCAGTAGCCGCGTCAGGTTGTAGGCCAGCAGGTGTACTGACAACTCTTTTTTGATCATCTCGGCCGTACGGCAAGTCAGTATACCGGCCTCCAGGGCACACTTGAGCGAGCGAAAATCCGTCTCGACGTTCCAGCGTAGTAGATACAGTTTCACGATCTGCTTGTCGCTTATCAACTTGCTGTCGGTGAGGGTGGTCAGGAACACTCTGGGCTGATACCCACGTTGGCAATTGACAACCTGACGCACAGTAATTTGTTTTGGGCACAAGTGGAATGTCTCCAGATCCATCCATTCAGGGCGCACTGGACGTTTCAGTACCAGCTGCGTGCAATGTTTGCCTGGGCGAGTGCGACTTCCATTGATCTCGAACACACCGTCGCAGCCGATGTCCTGCACCATCATGAATGTCCAGTACGTCTCATAGATAGCATCGCCCACGAGCACGTCATTCGCACGCAAGCTACGCGAAAGAATACGCATCTGCGACAGTTCTCCGGTTGCCTTACCTTTGGCAGCTCCGATCGTCGCATCAATGATCGCGCCGGTAGCCGCGCACGAGAGTGCAACCATGCGAGCTTCGGGGAAGCCCAAACCCTCTTCCTGGCTGGACGGCTGAGGGAACTCTCTTTGGTTGTCCGGGGTGTCAGGCATTGTGGTTCCTGTACCATCGATGAGCAGAGCGCGTCGCTCGTTCCAGAGTGATTTGATTGGGGCGTTGTCGCTGACATGCTGCCCTACAACCTTGTAGAGTGACTCAACCAAGTCGCTCGGCAAGCGAACACGCGCCTCACAATAGGCCGCTGTTGATGTGCTCGGCGGGCGTAATCCATGTTGCAGACAGCGAACAATGCGCTCGTTAACCGCACGTTGACAGGAGCTATCATCACTGAGAACCTGCGCAACGAACATCGCCAGTGTTTCGGTCGGCGGATAGGTCCGTTCCCGGTGTGTAGGTAAATGAGCCTCGATGGTGCCGAGAAAGCGATCGTCTGTAATCAGATTGAACACGCCAGTGGAGTTCAAAGTTGCTCGTAGGTCTTGCTCGGACGGTATGGCTCGGGTAGTGTGCATGGTGGCCGGTTTCGGTTACGTTGATTGTTTCGCAACCTGAAACGTACACGCCGGAACCGGCCACTACAACCTTCCCAAAAATTTCTTTCAGATCAAGCCCTTGCTGCTAACCGAGTGCCATTGGGGAATAGGCCTTCTTGGTCTTTTGCAAGGTGATGAATAGCAGGTCTGCCGACGGAATTATTGAAGCGTGACTGCATTCCTTGTGTCAAGAAGCCAAACCACTAATGAACACTGTCAGGTGTTTCAAATTGTCGCCCGCGTTGCCTGTCTCAATTTCTTCAGCAAGTCTTGAAACGTTTCGATTGTCGGGGTTGTGTCGTAGCTTCAGTACTTCTGCCGCTGTTCGATCAGTTGAGTTGTGTTGCCACATCGCTGACGTGGGATAACGTATCGACAGTCTCGTTGTCAAGTTGCCCTGTCAGGTTCAGTAATGTACTCATCGCGTAGTCGTTGCGCTGTTTCAAGGTTTCTAGGGTCGCCTGTTGCGATCAAGTCTGCGTAGACGATAATAGGGTTTGCGAGACCGACGGCGGTCTCTGCATTTTCCAAGAGAGGCTCTGTGGTTTCCTTTGGCAATTCCTGATTATTGTCGCGAGCCAAGCTTCTCTGCGCGGAGGTATTCCAGAAAGGGGAGTAGAGATAGACCAGAACGTCGTTGTCTTGCCCCTGCTCTCTGGCTTTGCTCAGGCGTGAGTCTCGAATGAGTTTGGCAAGGTTGTGTTTAGGTATATAGACGGTTGCAACCTGTGGTTTTAGATGATTCGTGTAGATCGCCGCTGCGGTTTCACCGCCCCAGTAGCCTTCGTACATCTGGATATTGGTGTGCTTCCACCAGTGAGGGTCTTTTGCGGTGAACTTGCCCAGCGAGTGTTTGTGCTTGAGTTTCTCGGGCCATGCGGATACCCATCGATCCAGCAGCTTTTCGTAGTTTGTGATGCGACGTCTGCCTGTGCTGGCATCAATACCTAGATAGTGGCCTGCTTTTAGCGCGTTGATCACCCAACCTACCGTACCGACAGCCACTGCGGATACGCGGGCGATTTCACGGTAGGATTTGGCTACCAATGATGGGTCTTCCAGAAATGCGTAGGTGACCAGAAGACCTTTTGGCTCAAAGGCCCTGTTGATCTGGCTAGGTACAGAGTTATCAGAGAGCTTGAGTTGTTTCTTACCCGTGATAAGGACGTAGACAGGTTGCTGATTGATATAGGCGTTTCCGCAGGTGTCGATGAATTGAACACCTGCCTCTTTCAATTTTTCCGCCATCCTGGGATTGATGTAGTCGGCAGCCAGCAAGCCTGGTTCTGGGCCAGGTAGGCGCTTGATCTGGTTGATCAGTGAGCCAAGATTGACATTTTGAGCATGACGTTTGACTTCTACGCGATACTTTTCACCAGTTTCAAGCAGGCGTAACTCTGCATCTGGGATCCGCGCGGTGGTTTTTCCCGGTAGTGTCGTTGTGTCCAGAATCTCTGCTTCTAGGCCGGCATTGCTGTTCAAGGCCTCGATGGCAAGTTTGAGAATGTCTAGCTCTGATTGGCTTTTGTCCATTATTTTTTAGTGTACATTATTAATGTACATCGGTCAGAAGTAGTACGTAATTTCATCTGACGTGCAGGTCGAGTGCCTGTCTGTCTTGGTGAGGCCGGGCTAAACTGGCAGATACCATCATGCCACCCCCGCGCTGTAGTTGGAAAAAACATCACCCGGCAAAGGGTATTGCAACCTCCAGGTAATCTGGGTCGGCCGTTCCGATTGATGTTCCACATGGCTGGCCGGACCTGCGAAAAAATAGGACATGGTTTGGCCATTGGGCTGCTTCTTGGCAACTTGTTAACAGGCTTCGGGCTCGCCCAGCTCCGGCGGAACCAGGCGCTATTTGTCGAGTTTGTTCCGTGCGCGGACATTGCGCTGTTGGTTGGATTGTCGGGGAGGAGACAGCGTTGGAGGATGGACGTGGTGATGCCGAGTTGGTTTTGACGGCTAGATCTGGGGAATACGGCTTCCTGGCAAGATCTCGCGCAGGTAAAGAGATCGTCGTCGTCTACGAGGCGGCAGTGGCGAAGCTGCTACCAGAGATAGGTGACGGACAAGTGATCCGTGTTCTCGACGGCTTATAGAATAGAGAAGCGCTGCCAGCTTGAGATAAAGGCGTGGACAGAGCTCTATGTTGTGCAATAGGACAAGTGACTGTTTGTACCCGGCGTTGATTTGGATGCAGAGAGGGAAAGTAGCGGTGTTTGTCAGCATAGTTGCGTGTGCCGCAGTAATGCGGATCGTTCGACAAGGAGTCTACCGAGAAGTACGAGAAGCTAGAAACGATGCAGATGACCCATTGGCAACCGGAGTAGCCACTGGGGGCGGTGTGTCCTTCAAGGCGACTCGTTTGCCTGAAGACACGGATGCAGCGATTGTGCAGGCTTTGGAGGACAAGTTGTGGCAGGCCGAGCGTCCCTTGCTTGGTCGTATGGGGGCTTGCTGAGATAGCGAATGCGAAGAAAGACCGACGATGAGGTCTGCAGTTGCTCTTGCCTGATCCGTATCCACAGAATCTATGGATAACCCTATGGATGCATAGCGTATAGATCGTCTGAGCAGATATGAGGTGGTGCTATCGAAAATCTGCACAGAAAATGTACAAGGCCCGTAATCCATCAGCGGGTGACAGTAGGAGAGTGACACGAATCCGCGTCAGACAGCATCAGGATTTCGGCGAGTAGCGTGCCAGTATCTCCGTCACACCTGGCGTGGCCAGACCCAGCGACTTGGCGCGGTCGAGTTGCAGGTCGATTCGTAAGGGAATGCCCCGGTTAGCTGGCGCAGGTCCCTCATCGATGTTTTCCGGAGCATGCCCCCAGTAACGAAGCATTGCCTTGGCGAATTCAGAGCGGCTGATCGATTCCTCGCCAGCCAGATTCAGTGTTCCTTGTGCATCGAGATCCAGTGCCAGCTTCAACAGGCCCTCGGCGAGGGCATCGATCCATATTGGTTGGCGGTATACATTGTCAAACAGGCTCTGACGTTCGCCACGTTCTAACCGGGCGATGAATGAGGCTGTGCCACGATCAATCTGTTCCAGGCCATAGATCAGTGAGGTCCGGACGCACACGACATTGTCATGAGCTGCCAGTGCTGTAGCTTCAGCCGCCGCCTTTGATTCACCGTAGGCATTGATCGGGTCCGGGCGCGCGTCATCGGCATAGGCTCGTGACGAGCCTGCGTAGACCATGTCGCTCGACACGAGGACCAACCTTGATCCTATCGCTTTGGCGGCTTCGGCAACGCGCGCGCTCATTGTCTCGTTGGTGCCGATATTGTCGTCGTCAACCCCAGGGTTGATGGCCGCTGCATGAATGATGGCATCAGGGCGATACTGCTCGAACAGTCCTTGCAGATCGTTTGTCAGGTCAGCCTGCAGCCATTCAACGCCTTCTTCTGTGTGGGGTGCCTTTCGGGATACTGCCAGTACATCCGCTCGTTGCTTTGCGAGCGGCACCAGGCGATGGCCCAGATAGCCGCTCGCACCGGTTATCAATAGACGACTGCGAGAGGAGGGTGATGGCATGCTGCTTATCCGGTAAGGGCCTGAAGAGCGATTTTACCTCAACGTGCGGAAAGCTCCGTCCTTCAGGGCGGGGATGGATAGGTGCGCCCGGCATGGGTGCAATCTTGGAGGTGAAAGTCCTGCCGGAAGCTGACCATAGCGAGCGAAGTAAAGCACAACTGTGCGAGGGTGACCAAGCGCGGGGAGAAAAAGGTGATGCGTGCAGCGCTTGCTGTGGCTGGGTGATAGGTGGTTGACCGCGAGTAGTCAGCTCTCGGGGTCTGCCGTGGAGCTGATGGCAGAATTCGAGTCCGCTTCGGTCTGAGTAAGGGCGTTGTGGGGAGGGACGTCCTTGAGATTCGAGTGTGGGTAATTTGTAGGCTAGCTTTTGGCCAATCGTTGGCTGAAACTCCGGATCAATTGGCCGAGTCTCGATGAGCCTCGACTAGTCTGGCGGGTTCCAAGTTCGGACGGTTTGTTAACCAAGAAGCCTGTCTGCCAAGTCCATGCAATGATAGCGCCTGTTATTACAAAGACCCTTTTTTATCAGGCGCAGATTGAACAAACGAATCGCGGTAAGAACGGTTGGGTCTTTCAGTAGTTGGCAAGCTGCTTCATATCCCTGGACCTCCAGGTGAACCTGGTCAGAGCCCCCTGTTTCATATAGATAATTGCCCATTTGCAAGCTCCGGTGCTTTCTCTTCAGCGAGTCAAGTGACTTTCCGTGTTCAAGTTCCAGAGGCGAGCGAGCCAGGTGAAAACTAAACCACAAGACATTATCCTCATTGATCACCGTCAAGACTTCTTGCCAATAAACATTGATTCTTGAGTAAACGGTGACGTGCTTAGTGCTATATGTGGGTAGGCAGGAGCAGCTCCAGAATGAGTATTCACTTTCTATCGGAACAGGCAAGCCCAGCTGCACATATCGTCGCAAGAATTCGGTTGACTCTTCTGCATAAGGCTTGGAGGCGAGTGTCTTGAATCTCTTCTGGTATTTCTGACGAAGAGTTTCGTCTTGGATTCTTGTACCTGTTAGCAGAGGGGCGTCATGTGTCTGAACCCATTCATCCTGTTCAGCTAATGGCATCACCAAATCAAAATCTGACACGCCTTTGGGAATGCTGGTCAGGGCAATGTTTCGCAATGTGAAGTCTTGGTCTTCCAGGCCACTGATGACTGCCTTCTCTTCAGCGCTGAGTCTTGATTTTGGTACACGCTTGAAGCTGATATGACTGATGTCATTATGAATTATGCGATGTTGTACATAGCGTCGGGTGACATCTGTCGACTTGCCTGCATAAACTTCACCGTTGAGAAATCTCAGTACGTATATTCCGCATCGATTCTTTTTTCCGTAAATACCAGCTATCGATGCTCGTCCTTCAACATGACGGGCTCTGGGAAAGTAATAGCGTTCCTTCAGAAACGATTCCAGCTCCTGCATGAGTGGGTGTTCCGGTTGTCCATGAATCGGAGGGTGTGTACTTCTGGCTATTTTGAAAGCATACTCGCCTTTTGAGCAGTCGGATGCGTAAACCCGTCCCGCCAGTTGAGGTTTGTCCACAAGGACATTGTGATACGGATGCGGCCAGATGTGTTCCCGATTCCAGTAATCGGACTTGTTTTGATCGCTTCCGGATGCTGGGTGGTTCTTATCAACGGGTGCTTGGTGTACACCAGTTGTGTCATGTTGTTCATTGTTTGGGCAGCGCAAGAAATGATGTCCCAGGAATGGCCGTTTTTGATTGTTCGATTACCAGCAATTTGCTCATGATGTTTTGCCTGCAGTTTCGGCCGTTCGGCTATCGAGTTGTCCAACGAGTGCTTGACGCAGCCTTGCAGCAGCCTTCGACATACAAAAGTGGCAGCTATCAGCAGTAGAGCGAACTCTATTTCTACATAAATTATCCGCAAGGAATTCGTCGCTCAAAATTTCGTGTGGCAATGAGTCCATCGTCCATCGTAGTGCGTTATATTAGATGGTTCTGCTAGACCAGTAGACCTTGGGAATAATACCAACGCTGTTGATTGCCCGGCTTTAGGTACTTGTAATATGAGCATGATCTGGTGGAAAATCACTGGTTCTGTATGACCTGGTCTGGTGAGTTTGAAGTTGGCTTGCCTCTGAATCAAGGTAGTCTGCAGTTCTAAGCGTAACCGCTCCCAGGCAGCTGGGGTGGTTTTAAGGAATCGTTCACCAAAGGATGGAAGGGCACTTTGCTAGGTACAATCAAAAAACTATGGAAACGGATTTTTCCCCCGCTTGGTGTGTCACATGGTTCCGCTCCTTTTCCAGATATCGATAAAGATAGTCTCAGGCGTGAGTTGGAAGTCGTTGAGAAAGCAAAGGAGGAGGGGGTCAAGAACCTTCCTGACAGCCACAGTGTCAGAGCTGCAAGCTACGAACAGACTATTGTCCAGGGTATCAGTAAGATTGCCAGCGACACCAGCCAGAAACTGACAGCGGTTTTGAAATCACATGCGCAAACTGCCCAGCTAACCCCCGTACAGTTTGATCGAATAGCATTGAAGAATGCGGTTGTATCATACAAGACGGATGTCGAGGGGATTTTGGTCGGAGCTACTCCAGAAATTAATGCGAGTATGAGGCGCCTTGCTCAGCGTGAAACAGAGCTGAGTCGCTTCAGGAAGACACATGGTTTGCGACGACATGCCGAATATCCGGATAGCTCTCTGTTAACCTGGGCTGTTCTCGCAGCCATCATGGTGCTGGAATCCTTATTGAACGGTTATTTCTTTGCTCAAGGCTCCGCAAGTGGAATGCTTGGCGGCTTTGGACAGGCAGCAATGATCTCATTGGTTAATGTCTTATTGGCTGCAGCTGTTGCACTGCTGCCAGCACGACTTATACCGCACAAAAATATTATTCTGAAGTTGGTAGGTGTGTTGGTTACTGCTGCATATTTCGTTGTGCTCGTAGTCGTACTTCTATTTCTGACCCAGTATCGTGATGCCTTCACCGCCGATCCTGACAAAGCGCTTCAGGTTGCTTTTCAGAATATTGAGGCTGGCAACTGGAAGCCAAGTGATATCAACTCCTATCTCTTCTTTGCGTTGACACTCTTGTTTGCTATCGGTGCTTTTGTGAAGGTTTTGTATTCAGATGACAGATATCTGGGATATGGCCGGATGACACGCAAAGTTGTGGCAGCCGAAGAACTGATCGCGGGCTATCAAGATGATCTTTCCAGTGCTATTCAACGAGAGAAGGATCTATGCCGTGAAAAAATTGAAGAGTTTGGTGAGAAAATCGAATTCAACGTCAATAGCATTCATGATGCTGTGAAATCCCATAATAGGTTGTTATCACATTGGGAAAATTTCGGACAACATCTGGTTGCTTGCCATGATGCGCTTGTTGCCGACTATCGAATCGCTAACCGCAACGCTCGTAGTGATACTCCGCCAGATTGGTTCAAGGAAATCACACCTTTCGATATGGCTGCTTATCAACCGCAAGTTCAGGAATGCAGTTTGCCAGACGGGTTGCCAGAACACTTAGAGGAATACAAAGACTTTGAGGCTCGAGCGATTGAAGTTCTTAGTAAGACTCATAACAATATGATTGAAGAAATGCATGCTCTTTTGTCACTTGATAATTATGGGAAAGTGTCATGAGCGTACTGAGAAAAAAGTCCAAGGCTAAGAATGATCGTTTAGGTGTCTGGATCTTTGCAGTACTGGGAGTTGTTGGCTCAGCAGTAGCGGCTTTTCTTTGGTGGAATACTCAGAGCCAGGTCAAGTACGATGATGCTACGGGTTGCCCAGCTACCGGGCCTTCCGCAAAAATGGTATTTCTGATTGATACCAGTGACCAGATCAGTCCGTTACAGCGACTTGATCTACGAAAACAGATTGACAAGTACATTGAATCCGCGCCGACTTACGCCAAAATAGTTATCTATAGTCTGGTGCCGGACGAAGAGACCCATGTTGAAAAGGTATTTGATAGCTGTAAGCCGCGTGATGGAACCGCTGCGAACGCTCTGACCGAAAACGAGCGAATTCTCAAAAATGGGTGGCGTGAGAAATTTGCAGAGCCAATTAAAATCATTCTCAGTGACGCATTGGTGACGAAAAATTCTGATGAATCACCAATACTGGAAGCGCTTCAATACGTTTCAGTTGCTCAGATGGATGATTCTGATCTGGCTGGAGACGTTCAGCTAATCATTGGCTCTGATATGTTGCAAAACATGCCAGAGTACAGTCACTACCGTGATTCGCAAGATTTCAGCTTCTATGTCGAGCTTCCTTATAGTCAAAAGACAGCTCTTTCTTTACCGCCAATAGACGTCAAGCTGCTCTACATTGCCCGTACAGGCTACGAAACTGTGCAAAGCAGGAAACATGTGCTCTTCTGGGAGCAGTACTTTGCAAATGCCGGGGCGATGATCGACTCGGTAAAGATACTCCCAGCTGGCGGATAACATGGCAGATAGCTCGAGAAAGAAAGCTGTGAGGAGTGATATGGAAGACGCAAGGTCAATGGATCTGGCCAGAATCTTCCTCACGATATTTATACTCGGCTCACTTGTTGTTGCAGCCCCACTGCTCTTCCCATCCTTTGGTGTAAATCCATTGCTGAAGACTCTGGGTACGGTTATACCGATTGTTTTGATGGTCATTTTCATGAGAATCGGCAGGCACCGTGTGGAGGAGCAAGGATCTGTTGAAATAGAGCAGGTGGCTGATAGCTTGTACTTCATGGGCTTTATGTTCACGCTCGTTGCACTGCTGGTAGCGTTGCGTCAGATCAGTTTTCCAGTTGACATGAGTGCAATCACATCTCGTTTTGGTATTGCCATGATCACCACGTTGGTTGGTTTACTGTTAAAGGTACTGTTGACTCAGTTCAAGCAGGTAGGCGGTGTTTCGCAGCGCCAGGCGCAAAACGATTTGCTTCGAGCCACAATACGTTTCACCAGAGCGCTGGACAGGAGTTCGGCTAATGTTGAAAAAACTGTCAACGACGCTGCTGCCAAAATGTTGGCTTTGGCGGAAGCCTCAATAACGGATATGACCGACTATGCGAAGAGTGCACAGGAGTCTGTAGCTGTTCAGGGAAAGTCTGCACTAAAACAAATGTCTGCACAAAGCAAGTCAGATATAGAAATGCTGGCAGCCTATTCCAAGTCGAACATTGAGGGAATAGTGGGTCAAGGGAAGGCAGGTATCGAGATGATGTCACGTCATAGTAAGGAGGCACAGATTCAAATGCTGGGTGATTCAGAGGCGGCATCAAAGGCTTTAGCGGAGGTTTCCAAGTCTAGTTCAGTTGCGAACAGTGAGTATATCACCCGGTTGAATATGCACTTGAGTGGTTTGCAGGGTGTGGTAGAAAAAACGAGTGAACGCTTTGATGATTTAAGTAGCACTGTTGATGGTTCAATTCAGAAGCACAGTTTAGCTCTCGAACCGCTTGAGCGATTTGGGAGCTTTTTGGCAGGCAATAACGATCTATTGTCAGACTTCCAGGGCACGTTGACGAGTGTTGTTGCTACAGGGAGTTTTCTCAACGAGAGTGTTGAGCGTTTGGAGGGTGCGGTTACTCAGTTACAAGGAAGTTTGAGTAATGCAGCGAGAGTTAACTCCTATATTCATCTTGGAGATGACGCAGATCAGTCATGATTTCAAGCTGTTGCAAAAAGACTCGAGGTAGATTCGTCGCAACCTGGAAAGATAATGGGTATGGCCATTGTATTGCGCATTAATGGCATATTCGCTGAGATGAATATGTCAATACAACTAGATAGTACTGTCTCTGTTAACATGTTTGAGCTGCCACCACATGATTGATGCAGCAGAGCGGCGTTCATTTCTGTTTGGCATAACACTGACGGAAATTTTGGTTCTCTTTGTTTTTTTGCTTGCATTGTTGATTGGAGGCAATATGGAAAATAGACAAGCCGAAGCCTCAGCTAGGAAAAATTTGCCTGAGAAAGTCTTTGATCTGCAGGAAGAGCTGGTTGGTACACGCCAGAGAATGTTCGATACTGGCGAGCAAATGACGTTGCTGAAAAGTCAGTATCAGCAGATTGTAGATGAGAATGCGGCTCTCAAGGATATGGTCAAATCAGAGTCAGCTATACAGAAAAACCCTGAGCATGAGGCAGTGTTATCGGCTTTGACCCCACTGTTGAATCCAGAAACTGTCGAATTCTTGAAGGAGGTGACGGATACACTGAGGCAAGATTTGGGCGTGGAGTCTCTTGCAGAAAAGACTGATCTCTTGTCGGATTTACTGGACGCTAGTAAATCGAAAGTAGAAGCATGTACGGGTCTACTGTCTGAGGATAATCAGAATTTTGGTGAGTTTGAGATGGATATTCAGGAATGTACTGGAAGACTTCGGTATTTTGAAAGAACGTATGCTGAAGGTATTAGCGATGTTCCTCCACCTTGCTGGATATCCGTGAGTGGTAGATCTGAGAGTCTATTCTTTGTGAATATTGACACAGAGGGGTTTGAGGTAGGCAAAGCCTGGGCGCCAGGTCGTCAAGAGGATGCTGCACAGGTCGTGGGCGCTTTGCCGATGATCGGGAAAAAGCTCGATTCCCAGCAATTCCTTGCAGCCACAGAAGGTTTGTTTGAGCAGTCTCGGCAGCTAAAGTGCCGGCACGTAGTTGACGTGTATGACAAGATTGATAAGGACAAAGAGTTATACAAGGCTCGAATGAAGATCATTGAGGCGAGGTTTTATAAGAACCTGCGAGGCTAAAATGGCAGGGCTTTGACTTGTTATTTGGCCGAAATGTAGTAAAGCCAAATGCTCGTTGACGATCAATGGGTGACTTGTTTATGAAAACACGAGTCAAGGCATGGCCATGAACTATTCGACAGTGAGAGAGTGCAAGGTTAAACTCGGTTCTGTGAAATCACGAAGCTCCTGCAATGAGGCATGAGTCCTGAGAGCAAGTATGAAGATGGGTATGGATATGGAACTGGTTATTATCAAGCGAATAATTGACGTGCTTGATGGAGTCTTTGAAATCGTACCTAGACCTTCAATTTGCAAATACGTTACTAGATACTTTGCGCATAGTCTTTGGCTTCATATTTTGAACAACGCCCAGGAGCTAACAGACTCGTTGCCGGTCTCAACTCGAAGAACCGAGTCCATTCAGAATGTTGGAGTTCTGCAATGAATAGCTCAGTTGAGATTACCTCGCTTGAGCGGGATCGCCTAAAAGGATTGTTTGCGTTCGGTCGTGGCCTTCTGGCCGCAAGCTCCAAGACGTTGACAGATATGCGAGCTCCCGGACTCGGTTGTTTTCTTGAATCTGAGCTATCAGAGCTCCGTGGTCTTAGCCTTGATCGTGAAGATGGAACTTGGTTAAAACTTGAGAGGCAGCAGCCTTCTCGACCGCCGAAGCCTGAGCAGTGTATTCGAGATTGGTTTGATGGAGGTATCGATGACCCTGTAAGCAAGCCCACACTAAAAACAGTATTGGTAATCGAAGTTCCTATAGAAGATGCATCGGATCTCTGTGAAGGTGGACTTGTCTCGATCGAAGATATTCACGAGCATGAAGTAAATGAGGTAACTGTTCGGCTCGCTATACGATTGGAGAATTTGCAAGAACTACTTGCGGAAATAAATGAATGGATTGCAACGGTTTGGGTAATATGGGCGGAAGATGAAAAAATAACACGCGTATCTACTGCCGTATATGAGCAACTTTTTCGTCTTTATAATCAAATGCATGGAGGGACAGAGACGCCTCCTGAGTTGGTATGGGGTATGGGGATTGCAACTTGGCATCATGAGGGCGTCAGAATCAATAAACCTGTGCTCGAGCAACTAGTCGATCTGGAACTAGCCGATGACGGGGCGCTCCTGATTTCCCCGCGAGACGTTAATTTGGCATTGGATCTGCGACCGTTTCACGATATCGATTCCAATGCAGGTGCGCGAGCTCAAACGAATCTGGAAGAGCCCATGCGTGCGCTCGTGTCGAGTGAATCTGAGCCAATATCGCCGTTTGCTCCCGCGTATTGGGAGCCTTTGCTGGCACAGGCTGCCAGTTTACTTGCATCAGATGCGCGTTTCATGAGTCGCGAGGAGCTGGGTGCAGGTGGGAATCTTGCTGGTTCCGGGGACTCGCTTGAAATAGTCTCCAGATGGGCGCTTTATGCTCGCCCGCGCACGACTGGAGCGCTAGAAGACGACCTCCGACGCCTTGGTGAAGAAGCCATGGATGCTTCCGGTGCTGTTGCCGAAGCGTTGTTTGGTTTCGTGCGTGATCCATCGTCGACAGTTGATGCTCCGGTCATGTCTCCGACAGTTCAGCGAATTGGTGGAGCGCAGACGAATGGCAATAATGATTGGGATGGTGAGGAAGGAGCCTCCGGGTCCGCTAGTCCAAAGGCTGTGCCACCAACTTATTTCTTTCCCCTGCCGTACAACGAAGAGCAGGGTCGCATTATTGATCAGCTTGAGAAACATCCTGTTGTCACAGTTACCGGGCCGCCGGGAACTGGTAAAACACATACGATTGCCAATATAGTTTCCCACTACATGTCTATTGGAAGACGTGTTTTGGTGACGGCACGTACTGCGGAGGCGATCGCTGCTGTTCGAGAAAAACTACCTGAGGAACTAGCTGTATTAGTCATTGCATCGGTGGGATCAGATAGAGAGGGAACGCGGCAACTGGAGGAGGCGGTCGAACGACTGTCTGATGAGGTTGTATCTCTTGATGAGGTGGCGGTGCGAGAAGAAGTTGATCGACTCGGAACAAACCTGCTCGCGATAGATACCGAGGTTCAAGAGTTGGATTCAAAGCTTGCTGCAATAGCCAAGAAAAACCTTGATCCGCTGAAGTGGCAAGGTGATGAGCTGACGGCAATGGAGATTGTTGAACAGCTGAGGTTACATGCTCCTGAGCACGAATGGTTCGAAGACCGACCTAGCGTAATGGCGCCTTCGACCCTTGATGCTGTCGTAGAAGAAATTCGTCAAAGATTGCCTTCTATCGGTAATGATCTTGCTCATTTGGGAGTCGCGTTACCAGATTTGGCATTGTTGCCAAACGCCAAAATTCTAATAGAACTACATACGAATGAGCAAGAAAGGCGAAAGCAGCCCGTTGTAGACCCAGCCTCCCAACCGACGATGGCGCTCGCTTCGGTTGATTCGGAGACGCAGGCCAGGCAAGTTCTGAAACTCCTTTGCGATGCTCAGGAGAGATTTTCCACTCTTACCCCATGGGTAGCAAATGCAATAGCGTATGGCTTAGACGCGCGTTGTCGTGGTGATAGAAGTAGTGATGTCATGTTGCCAGTGCTGGAGGCTAACCAGCGGCTTGAGGGCATTTCAGTGAGTGCATTGTTGTACGAGCTTGGTGAGACTACGCAGGTAGAGTTCGAAGAGGCGATTGTCAAAGCCTGTAGAACCGGTAAGCCGTTATCGATGATACAACGCCTGTCAAACAAAGCACTCTCACAAACTATTGAATCGATTCGATTGGAAGGGGCTGCGCCTACCAGTATCGATGATTGGAGAGATGTAAATAGCAGCTTACGAGCTGAAGCGATGCGACCCGATATTGAAGCTTTGTGGCGTGAGTCAGCGCATTACTTGTCTCTCCCGGCCTTACCTGAGTCGTTACCTGAAATGACTGGTATCGTCAGTGAATGTGCTAATTGGCAAGAAAGAATAGAGCGTGCTGCGGATAAGCTATTCACGGTTGTTGAAACGCTTGAATCGCTGTTTCCAGTGGGGCTCGATGTGCGTGGGAGATTTGCGGCATTGGAGTTCGATACGCTGATTACGGCATTGGAAGCTAATCTAGGGAGGTCGACAGATCAGTCTTCGACTCTAGAGGAGTTCCTACACATGACGAAAAGTACATCAGGAGAGCTGGCAGAGCAACTGCAAATACTTTATGACATGATCGGCGAGGAGTCTGTTAGCGGCAATGATCTTGTTGTACAACGAAACCTGATTACTCACGAGGTTGCTCGGCTGAATGCTCTGCAACCTTCACTGGATAGGCTTGGTATCTTGCTAGACGCGCTTAGTAAGTCGGGTGCGTCTGTATGGACGAGCCGTCTAAAAGCTAACCCCGTAGAGGCTGAGGCTTTATTGCCAGGTAATTGGCGAGATAGTTGGGCTTGGGCAGAAATGACTGTTCGAATCGGTGAAATACTGTCACTAGGGAACGGCGATGATATTTTGGAGAAGAAGCGACTTTTAGCTGGTGACAGGCAGAAGCTGTTACGCAAGCTAATTCGTGCAAAAACACTGCTTGGTTTGAAGCCACGTATGAGCGATGAAGTGCGTTCGGCCCTGCATGCTTTTACCGCTGCCGTTCGTCGGCTTGGAAAAGGTACGGGGGCTAGTGCACCTAGATGGCGACGCGCCATGCGTGAGGAGGCCATGAAGGCTTCGGGTGCAGCCCCAGTTTGGATTATGCCTGAGTACAAAGTGTCCGAACAATTGCCTAGCGTGCCTTCTTCTTTCGACCTTGTTGTGCTTGATGAAGCGTCGCAATGCGATGTCACCTCACTTGCTTCACTAGCACGTGGTGCACGTTGTCTGATTGTTGGCGATGAGAAGCAAGTTAGTCCTTCATCAGTCGGCCTTCCTGTTCAGCGCATAGATACACTTCGAGCGGAATTTTTGTCATCTGTTCCTGCTCGAAATTTGATTGACCAGGATACATCTATCTTCGATCTTGCAACGCAGATGTACCCTTCTAGCCACTTGATGTTGAAAGAGCACTTCCGTTGCGTGGAGCCTATTATCAGGTACTCATCTCGCTTCTATCAGGATAGGCTCGTGCCATTGCGAGTGCCGAAGGCATCTGAGCGTTTTGATCCTCCGCTTGTAGAGTTGCACGTGGCCGGGGCTTCTCGTGATGGTGTGACGAACTCGGCTGAGGCAGCTGTCATCGTCGATGAGATTGCAGCGATCGTACAAGACCCAAGTCATGCATGGCGGGGGATTGCTGTTATCTCGCTGCTCGGTCGAAAGCAGGCTGATCTCATTGAACGGCGTCTGATGGCGGATGAGCGAATTGGTACAGAGGCGATGAAGAGACATCGCATTATATGCGGTGACGCTCGTACGCTTCAGGGACAGGAGCGTAGCGTTGTCTTTCTATCAATGGTAGCGGTTCCAGAATCCGTGCGTGCGCAAAGTAGCAAGGACATTCAACAGCGTATGAATGTAGCGATGAGTCGTGCATGTGATCGATTGTATCTTGCACGTTCTGTTTCAATGTCGGATTTGAAGCCCGGTGATATCAAAGCAGATGTGCTGAAGCATTTTCGTGATCCCATGCCGGAAGGGGGCTCCGCACGAGACAAAAGTGTAATCGAACTTTGCGAATCCGGTTTTGAACGTGATGTTTGTCAACGTTTGATGGATGCGAACTATCGAACTCGAGCACAGGTGCGCGCAGGGCCGTTTAGAATCGATCTTGTGGTTGAGGGTGGGGATGATCGTCGGCTTGCTATTGAGCTAGATGGAGATCATTGGCACGGTCCAGATGTTTGGCATAGAGACATGCGTCGACAAGCCTCGCTTGAGAGGGCCGGGTGGACATTCTGGCGTGTATTTGGGAGTCAATGGATTTCAAATAGGGATCATCATTGGAATGATCTTCTGGCAACGCTTGATAGGCTTGGTATACAGCCTATAGGGGCAAAAGCGAGCAATGAGGTGTTCAGCGAAACTCGACGATTTGTTGTAGATGGAGATAACGTAAGGCAGCGGGGAGTTGTCATAGATGATGACGTCGATATCGTTGATGACGTCGAAAAGTTGGAAGTTGTCGAGCCCATTGTGATATCTGATAGCGATTTTGACGTGATTGCCGAAGAAGCGCTTGACGACGAGTCCGCCGCTATTGATTCAAGTCTGGATGTTGTCGATGCTGCTCAAGAAACCGAGGGGCTGTTGGAAGCTGGTATTGGTTCTGAGAATATAAATACTGATAACCAGGTAAGCTCCGGTAATGATGAAGTGTTGGTAGAAGACGTTGCGAGGCCTACTGATGAAGATTCAGCATTCTATGACGACACCCATCGGCCAATTTTGCTAAAGAGGTTGTTGGAAATAGTAGATGCTGAAGGCCCGGTGGATAGAGAGCTATTAACTCGTAAAATTTCGGGAGAATATGGCTTCAAGCGTACAGGGAGTGTTATTCGTGACACCGTACGGGATGCACTGGGTAGTCACCGTGCTATCACGGTGTGTACGGAAACCGAGCGCGAAACTATTTGGCCAGAAAATCAGTCACCGACTGAAATAATTCCATGGGAATCAGGTGCGACAGGGAGTAGTGCCGATTGGGATCAACTTTGTGCTCCTGTCAGAGCCGGGCTGATTGCACATGTGCTCATTGATAGACCGCGGAATATTGGGCGCGCTGTACTCACTCTGATCGAACAGCGCAAATTGACTATGAAGTTAGCTTTAGAGATTGAAGCTTCTAGGGTCGTTGCGGAGCGTCATGTTGATCATTCTTCTATGGGTCCAGCGGTAGATTTATTTGATGGTATCGATGCCTAAGATTAGGGGGTGTTGTTATCGAAATATTGCTAAACAGTCTCTTCTTACAATTGTTGCTCAACACAAAAATACAAGGGCAACATTGGCGCTTTGGCGATGAAATGTATCGACGGAGTTCGATGCGATGTTTTATCGGCTAGGACAGATAGTCTGACTAGCCATCGACTGGATTTCCTTGAGATAGAAACTTCCGAAATTCATCGGATATCCTGTCATTGTTTGTGACCCGTTCCCAGAAATTTCTGGCTAATGATTGAACCTGTTTTTGCATGGGTACGTTCCCATTCAGGCAATCAAGCCTGCTATGCTGGCAAGCCAGAAGAGCCATTGCGCGTCGGGACCGCGGGGTTACCACTTTTTTGTATTGATCTCCTTCATGACATCGACCTCCAGATCACGCTCTGCCAGTAGTTTCTTGAGGGGTTGGTACTCGTCACGCAGAGCCTTAAACTCTTTGACATCGTTGACTTGCATTCCGTCATATAGCCTTTGCCAACGATAGACTATTTGCTCAGTGATGCTGTGACTTCTGGGCGTAGCCGCGGCAGTCGTCTCGTTGGCTTCGCGTAGAATCTTGAGGATCTGCTCGTCTGAGTGTTGCTTCTTTTTCATTCCCGTTTTACTCTGATTGGGGAAAACCTAACACGCTCCTTGGTCCAGTGCTAAAGGGGCACTCCACCAGTACAATTGGAAATGATGCGAAGAAGCTGTTGGTCAACCTGACTCTTTTCTACTGTTTGAAGAATTAATTGAAAAGAGCCTGTGTCTCAGAACATCTATTTAGAAAGGCTATTTCGGTAGGGAGCCTACTCATTCAACAACAACTCCGCCATCCCATCCAACTGCTGCTTAACCCCCCTCCACTCCGGCATCACCTGCCCAAGCAGCCGATAAAATCGCTCCCCATGATTATGTTCCTCGATATGACACAGTTCATGCAGGATCACATAGTCAATGCAGTCCCGAGGGGCCTTGACCAGGTGGGGGTTGAGCATCAGGGTGCCACGGGCTGAGCAGCTACCCCATTGTTTTTCCATGGACAGGATGCGAAATGCCGGTATCTCCTTGACCCATCGGGTTTGAGGCAGCAGGTGTTCCAGTCTTGTGGTGAAGACCTGTTGTGCGCGTATTCGATACCAGTCTTTTACTAGCTCTCTGACGCGATCAGGCTTGTCATCCTGAAATTTGGGAAGACTCACCAGTAACTTCCCTCGGGTCATTTTGACCTGCTCGGTAAGCTCGGGGTTTTCCTCTACCTTCAGGACATGGCGTCGACCAAGGTAGAATTGCATCTCGCCGCTGACATAACGGCGTGGTTGTACGTAGGTTTGTTGTTCGTTGAACGACTGCCGGCTGTCGTGTATCCACTTGGCTCGTTTCATCACGGCCTCATGGATAGCGGTTTTCTGGGCACCCTCGGGAGCGCTGACGACAACCCGGCTATCGGGCGTTACCCGGATGGTGATCTTTCTGAGCTTGTCGCTGGCAATGGCTTTGCGTTCGACGCGGTAGGGAACATGCATATCCCCGTAGACAAAACCGTAATCCTCGAAGCATTCCGGCGCGCTACCGTCGTCTGTCATTAAGACTGGTACCCGGACAGCCCCAAGCGGGTAATCTGTATCACCTCGGCAATGATAGCTTGTGCTTTTTCCACGCCGATCTCCTGGAACAGCAATGGCAACAGTCCGACTCTTATCTGGTTCTCGATTTCCTGCGGGTTGATGGAGTTTTCAGCGACCGACTTGCGCACCACTTCGTCAATCTTTACCGAGAACTCGAAGCACTGGTCTTCGCTCAGCGGGGAGGGCTCGCCCAGTTGCATCAGGAATAGCCCGTAGTAGGCCTGTACATGTCGCCTGACGCCCGGTTCAAGTTCTGCGAATCGTTCTGTAGGTAGTCCGTCTACCTCTCGTGCCTCTACCTGGCTTTCAAAGTCTGCGAAGAGCAGGTATTGCTTTACCGGTGCATCGAACATCTCTTTGGCTTCGGCGATGGCCTCTTGCAGTAACTTTGAAAAGTAGGCTTGCGCGTAGGGGTCGTCGGCCAGTTCCTGTTCAATCTTGCGAGTGACGCGGCCGGTGATTCGGTCACGGCGGTTGCGCGCCTCGTCGTCGCTGAGGGTTTCCGGGTTGGTGTCCTTGCCCAGATCGGTGACCAGATAGGCCCCTTCAGGTTCGTTGATGGCGACACCACCGATATGCTTGTCCAGCAAGGTACGGATACTGTCAGCATAGGCATCGTAGTCCACCGTTTCTTCGGCATCTTCACGCACCTGTTGTCGTAGCTGCGACATCATCTTCAAGGTGTCCTTGTACAGTTGGCGCTTGTCGTCGAAGCTCTTGTCATCGAAATAGGTGGCTGATTGCAGTGCCACCTTCATGCAGTTGGCAAAGGCGGTGAGGGCGTCGTAGAAGTCGTGACGCTGTTTCAGGTTGAGGTCAGTCAGTTGGCCATCGACTGTTTCGATTCGTGGGCTGAGGACCTGACGCAGGGCAGGCCCGTCCTGCCTGTTCTTGACGGCGGCAAAGATGGCCCACAGATCGCTGTACAGTCCGGGCAGCTTCTTGTATTCCGTATCCATGCGATTATACAGGCCTTTCAGGTCATCGATGTCGAAGCCCTCCTGCGTGCGCTCGGCCAGATCCTGATATTTCTCGATAGTGGCATCCAGCTCTTTGAGAATGCCGCGGTAGTCAATCAGGTAGCCAAACTGCTTCTTGCTGTGCAGGCGGTTGACACGGGCAATGGCCTGGATCAGCGTGTGCTGCTTCAGGGGCTTGTCGATATAGAGCACCGTGTTTCTGGGCTCGTCAAAGCCGGTCAGCAGCTTGTCGACTACGATCATCAGGTCTGGGCCGTCTTCCCTGGCAAAGGCGGCAATAATGTCATCGGTATAGCGTTTCTCATCTTGCGCACCGACGGTGTTCTTCCACCAGTTCTGTACCTTATCTTTACTTTCCGTGTCGATGTCATCGTGACCCTCACGCGTGTCTGGCGGGGACATGGCTACCACCGAGGTCACTTTGCCTATCTTGTCCAGAAGCTGCTTGTAGGCGATGGCAGAGGCCTTGGAATCGCAGGCGAGCTGCCCCTTCAGGCCTTGCTGCTTGAAATTCTGGAAGTGATCAGAGATGTCGTGAGCTATCAGCTCCAGGCGCCCTTCAACCTGATAGATCTGCCCTTTGCTTGAGAATTTGCGTTTCAGGTCCGTGCGCTGCTTGTCGGAGAGCTCATCGGTGATGCGATCGAACCAGGCATCGATGGCCTGATCATTGGTATTGAGCTCGGGGATGCGCTCTTCGTACAGCAGGGGCGTGACGGTGCCATCCTGCACCGCCTGCTGCATGGTGTAGGAGTGGATGATGGTGCCGAACTTGTTCTCGGTTTTATCATCCTTCAGGAGCGGCGTGCCGGTAAAGGCCACGAAGGCGGCTCTGGGCAGTACCTGCTTCATGCGAATATTATTCTCACCGCTCTGGCTGCGATGGCCCTCATCAATCAGTACCAGTATGTCAGCACTGTCGTTATAGCAGGCAGGCTGGTTCACGGCGGTGCCAAACTTGTTGATGATGGAAAAGATGATGCGCTCATTGCCTTTGCCGATTTGTTCGGCCAGACGTTTGCCAGTGGTGGCCATGGCCTCGGTTCTGTCCTTGTCTAGTACCGCGCCGCCCGAGACGAAGTTTCTGGCCAGCTGCTTTTCCAGGTCAACACGGTCGGTGACGACCACGACCCGGCACTGGGAAAGTTCGGCCAGCCAGATCAGGGCCTTGGACAGAAACACCATGGTGAATGACTTGCCAGAACCGGTGGTGTGCCAAATGACGCCACCATTGCGCGCACCTTTATCATCGAAGGTGGTGATGCGTTTAAGCAGGGCATTGATACCGAATACCTGCTGATAGCGGGCGACAATTCTGCCGGCCTTCTTGTCGAACAGCGTGAACAGACGCGTCATGTCCAGCAGGCGCTCAGGGCGGAGCAGGGAGGTCAGTAGACGGTCCTGATCGGTGACGATGCGCTGGCCGCCGCTCGTCAGGGTTTCATATTCCTTGCGAGCGCTTGGGGGGCGATGGTCGAACAGGGCAGTGAGCTGTGTGGGCGTCAGGGTCTGGTTCTTCAAGCGCAAGAACTCGGCTTCATCAATATCCTCCTCCTTCCACTTTGCCCAGAAGGTGCTCGATGTACCGCAAGTGGCGTATTTGCCTTCATGCCCGTTGATGGATAACAGCAACTGGCTGTAGGCAAACAGATGCGGAATTTCATCGACTTTCTGATTGCGGATATTCTGGGAAATGCCTTCATCGACGGTCGGTTTGCCACTGAATGAGGAGTCGGGGCGTTTGGCTTCAATGACGACCCAGGGTAAACCATTGACGAAGCAGACGATATCGGGGATGCGCTTACCGGTGCCTTGCGCGTTCTCGACTTCCATTTCCTCGGTGAAGTGGAAATGGTTTTCAGAAGGCGTTGTCCAGTCGATGATCTGAATGGTCGGGCTGGCTTTCTTGCCGTCGACAAACTCGGTGACGCCGACCCCGAAGGTCAGCGCGTTGTAGAATTTCTCGTTGGCCGCCTTAAGCCCTTCGTTCATGGCCGGGGTAGCCAGCTCATGCACGATTTTGTCAATGGCAGCCTCAGAGAGTGGCTGTTCCTTGCCCATGAAGGGGAAAGTCTTGCTTGCCAGTACCGAGCGCAGCACGGAGGGCAGAATCACCGATGAGCGGCTGCCGCGCATGGCCATGCAGACGTTGGGCGGGATAAACTGATAACCCAGTTGAGCAAGCAGCGCCAGCGCAGGAATCTTGGCACTGTGCTCTTCGTTGAAGTTAGCGATAGGGTCAGTCACGGTTCTTCTCGTCGAGTAGGGCGCGTAGGGCAGCAATATTGGTTTGAGCGCCTTCGGCCTCTGTCAGGCGGCGGCGCTCCTCGGTATAGCGATCGAATTCAGATTTTGCCTTGTCGTCCGCCGCTTTTCTGGAAATGCTTCCCGCGTTCTCAAGCACGTCGCGATCATTGAAGCGCAGAAAGTCATCAAGCTTGCTTTGCCAGTCTTGCAAAAATACCTGCTTGCGTCGTAGAGTCTGATCTTCGGCAAAGTCTAGCCACATGGTCACGATACGATTCAGGGCCGCAATTTCGGCCTCGTTCAGATAGTTCTTGTCAATGGTTACATCCGTCTTGCGAATATCCTCATTCTTGAAACTGGTCAGTCCCATATCAGGCTTGTCGGCATCCACACGCTGAGCGATGAGTTCGGCAGCCGTCAGACCAGTACTGGCAAAATGCAGTTTGTTCTGAATGATCTGAAAGAAGCGAGTGGTGTCCTTGTTGCTCGGCGTGTAGTCCGCAGCGAGGGTGAAGATGTCTTTGACGCGCAGATAGACCCGACGTTCGCTGGCACGAATATCACGAATGCGTTCGAGCATTTCGTCGAAGTAATCGGGCACCGCGGAATGACCAACGGGCGGATTCTTCAGGCGCTCGTCATCCATGACGAAGCCTTTGACGAGGTATTCTTCCAAGGTACTGGTGGCCCAGCGGCGGAACTGGGTGCCGCGTGAGGAGCGTACCCGGTAGCCTACTGCCAGGATGACGGGCAGGCTGTAGTGGCTAACCTGCCGTTTTACCTGCCTTTTGCCTTCGGTTTGAACTTGTAAGTAATTCTTACAAGTTGCAGCTTCGACCAACTCATCTTCATCGTAGACCGCACGAATGTGCTGGGTAATGGCTTGTGGGGTGACGCCGTAGAGCTGGGCAATCAGTGCTTGTGATAACCAGAGAGTGTCTGACTCAAAGCGACACTCCACCCGTACTTCACCATCCTTGCTTTGAAACAGGATGAATTCGCCAACGGGTGGGGTGTCGTTGGGGGAGGTCATTGGGGGTGTAGGTGGCTGCTATTGAGGCTGGGGTTAGTCATCGACTTTGACCCGGCGTTTGCCTGTTAGCAGTTGTTGCATTAGTGCTTTTTTTTCCTGACGGAGACGAGCTAATTTTAATTCGATTTGATCTATTTTATTGTCAGCAGCACTGAGAGCCTGAGCAATTTTTCTTTGCTCAACTAACGACGGCATTGGAATGAAGCATTTGGCAACGTGTGATGGACCAAAATTCAATTGGGCAGAGCCCGTGATTTGCCTTCGGATTTGATTCTTGAACAATGATGACATAAGGAAATATCTGAGATACTCGATGCTCGCCGTTGCAATGCAGCTTGAATTGACTTTGAATCTCATCGTGCTTGTATTCATGCACAAAGGTAAATGAGATTTTTCTAAGAACGCAATTTTTTCATCAAATCGATCTACCGAAATTCCTGAGCACGCAATAACTAGGTCGCCATCTTCCGCTAGAAAGTGAGCATATGGTCCATAGCCTTCCTCTTCGGAAATATGCGTTCTTGTGTTTTCCAAATTGATTCGCGACTTCTGAATGTTTGTTCCATTGAAGAGCTTGACGCCCGACTCGGTAAATTGATGATTTCTAACGCCTGGGCCTTCCTGAAACCAATAATGTTTAGCAATTCTTTGCAAGGCCCAATATTCGGGCAGTTTCCCCAGTTTTTTCTGAACGAAACCTTCTCTCACAGAGAAATCCCCCTCAAACCCCGCAAACCGCTTCTTCCCCGTCAACAACTGCTGCATCAGTGCTTTTTTCTGCTGCTTGCTGGCATCGATCAGTTTTTCAGTGGCGGCGATTGCGCGATCCCAGGTTTGCAGGATTTTGGCGATTTTGCGTTGTTCTGGGAGGGGTGGGGTTAGTAGTGGGATACGTTCCAATGATGCCTTGTTTAGCTTGAAGCGCCCTGCGCCTTGTCGACTGAGAAAACTAAATATATCCCGGTGCATAAAGTAGTAATAGAACCACTCTCTGGTGACAGTTTTAGATTCCGCTATTATGTGTGCATGATTGTTTACTGTGCACTTTCCGTCTACCAACTGTGTCATCGGTTGGTCCCTATATTTTAGGAAGTGATCACCGTCTTCACCAATAAGAACATAACTTCCGTCTTGCTCGTATGAGCCTATATAGCCTTGAATCTTTGTAGGCCCGTAGTATGGAAACGGGCCCGGATTTATACCCCGTTCGCCTTCGTTGATTGGTCTGCGTAAGTTGTTTCTAATTTCGAGAACTTTGCCTATGAGATCAAAGGACCATTGTTCTGGCACAAACGCAACACGAGCCTGCATCAGTTCGAGTGCGCTGTATTCGTTTTCAGGAACCATAACCCAACTCCTCCAAATACCCCGCCATCTCAACCTCCAACCCATCCAGCTCCTTCTGCAACGCCAACCGCTCCTTGCGTACTGCCATCAAGTCAATCTCTGCCTCCTCTTCAAACGTATCCACATACCGTGGGATATTCAGGTTGTAGTCATTCTCCTGAATCTCCTCAACTGTTGCCAGATACGCATACTTGTCCACGCTTTCACGAGCCTTGTAGGTATCAATAACCTTCTGGATATTCTCAGGCGTCAACACATTCTGATTCTTACCGGATTTGAACTCACGGCTGGCATCGATGAACAGGACCTTTTCATCCGACTTGTCTTTCTTGAAGATCAATATGGCGGCTGGAATACCGGTGCCGAAGAACAGCTTTTCAGGCAAACCAATGACAGCATGCAGCAGGTTTTCATCGATCAGCTGCTTGCGAATCTTGCCTTCGCTGGAGGCGCGGAACAAGACGCCGTGTGGCACCACCACACCCATGCGGCCTGTCTTTGGCTTCAGGGTTTCTATCATGTGGGAGATAAAGGCATAGTCGCCTTTGGTCTTGGGCGGGATGCCTCGGCGGAAACGGCCCCATTTGTCATCGGCTGCATCGTCATGCCCCCACTTATCCAGAGAAAATGGTGGGTTGGCGGTGACGATGTCAAAGTGCAGCAGGCCGCCGTCCTTGTCTTGCAGTTTGGGGTTTCTGATGGTGTCGCCCCATTCAATGCGGTGATTGTCCTCGCCGTGCAGGAACATATTCATCTTGGCCAGTGACCAGGTGGAGCCGATGGCCTCCTGACCGAGCAGGGCATATTTGCGGGAACCGTTGAAGTTCTTCTGTACCTGCTTGCCGCACTTCATCAGCAGTGAGCCGGAGCCGCAAGCGGGGTCGCAGATCTGATCGCCTTCCTTGGGTTCCAGCAGGATGGACAGCAGGTCGGAGACTTCGGGCGGGGTATAGAACTCACCGGCCGATTTTCCGCTGCTGGCCGCAAAGTGCTTGATCAGATATTCGTAGGCGTTGCCGATGACATCCAGCGAACCGACGCGGCTGGGGCGCAGGTCGAGGGTTTCCTTGCCGAAGTCTTCGAGCAGGTGGCGCAGGATATCGTTCTTCTGTTTTTCATCACCGAGCTTGTCGGTGTTGAAGCTGATGTCCTGAAAGACGTTCTTCAGCTTGGTGCCGTTGGCCTCTTCAATGGCGTGCAGGGCTTCATCGATGCGTGTGCCATTACCCGGCGTGTGGCGCTCCTTGTACAGCACGGAGAAGGTGGCATCGCTGGGAATCTTGAACGATTGGCTTGCCATCATGGCTGCAATCATCTCGGGGTTTTCCCCGAACTGTGTCGCCAGCTCTTCAGCCTTGTCCTTGTGCACATCGGAGATGTACTTCAGGAACAGCATGGTGAGCACGAAATCTTTGTAGATGGAGGGGTCTACGGTGCCGCGGAAGGTGTCGCAGGCACCCCAGACGGCCTTGTTGATCTGGTCCTGATTGATTTGTACGTCGACTGTCATGTGGATTGCTCTGTTGCCAACGACCAGGCGGTCGTCTGCGTAATTTTCTGATCGATTGTTGCCAGTTTTTGTCGCACGTGTTCTCGTTGTTTATGCAGGGCGACAAGCTGGGTTATTTTTGTCTGGACGTCGAGTGTCGGCAAGGGGATGTCCACGCTGCCCAGGTTATTTTCACTGATGAAGGCGATGCCGGTGCCTTCCTTCAGAGCGTGCAGGCGTTGCTGCACCTGTGGGGTGTTCAAGGCCCAGTGAAGGTAGTCAGCGGTGGTCTGTTGTGGGTCAGCGGTAATGACCAGCAGGCCAAAGGTGGTGATGATGGGCTTGCCTGTCACTGTTTGCAGGATCGGACGATAGGCGAGCTGACGCTGGCCTCTGGCCATGAAGACGACATCGTGTTCATTGACGTGATAACGAGGCACCTGTTTGCCGAGCTGGACGCAAGTCAATGTGCCTGTTTGCAGCTCGGCATTTTGCGTAAGGTCGCTGGCCTGTATGACCCGGGTGTCTCCAGTCTCATCATGTTCGATACGACCGCGGAAGGCGAAACCGTTTCGCAGGGTGGCAATGTCTGAGACCTTGGCCACTACCGGTGACGCTCGGGTTCGATGAGGCTGGTGGCTTGGCTCAGGCTTGTGTCGGTTTCATCGCGTGGGTGGTTATGTTCTGACATGTTTGATCGGCTTGTCGCTTCTGCTTCCTGCAAGGACGAAGAAATACGGGATGGTCGCTTTTCACCACGGTTGCAAGAGTAGGGAAGGTGGGGGTAATTGTCAATTGCTTATTGATCCTACTGCAATATAAATGAACAGGCTTGGTGATGATTTTAGCTGAATTTGCGGCGAGATATTCTGCAAATTGTGTCGCGAACAGCTTGTGGTTCCGGACGATTGTGGGATTAGGGCGTGACAATTGTGACCGAGAGGCAGGGTGAGGGGGTTATTGACGCCGGTTTGCTTCAGAGGCAATGTGCGCGAACGCCGTTGAACAATTGCGCGGTGTCAGTGCCCCGCGGTGCGTTTCCTCGGCGGGTGGTAGTGGTATCCAGTGATTCCTTCAGCAATGGGGCCATATGAAGACTTTCAGGTATAGAATGCTCCATGACAAAGGGACAGGCAGATGGCTAGTGCAAGCCAATTAAAGGCGTTGCTCGAATCGCACCTGAAAGGTGACGATGAGCGCTTCTATTCCGTGGCCATGCAAGTGGCCGCGCACGAAGCGAAGCGTGGGCATGGCAAACTCGCCGAAGAGTTGCGATCACTGGTTGATCGGACCAAGGAAGCACGAGGTGTTGAATCGCTGGAATCAGCGCAGGCGACGCCTATCAGCCGTCCACGAGGGGAGCTGGCAAATCTGCTGGCCGTGTCGTATCCGAAGGCTCGCATGGGCGATATGGTATTGAGTGATGAACTGACCGTGCAGCTCAATCGTGTTGTTCGAGAACAACGACAAGCCTCCCGTATTCTCTCGCACGGCCTGACTCCTCGGCGAAAGCTACTGCTGATGGGACCACCCGGTACTGGCAAGACAATGACCGCTTCAGTGCTGGCAGGTGAGCTGGGGTTACCCCTGTTCCAAGTTCGCTTTGACGGTTTGATTACCAAATTCATGGGGGAGACAGCGGCCAAGTTACGGCAGATCTTCGATGCAACGGATCGAACCCGCGGTGTCTATTTCTTCGACGAATTCGATGCCATCGGTTCTCAGCGTGGTCCGGCCAATGACGTGGGTGAGGTTCGGCGCATTCTCAACAGCTTTCTGATGATGATTGAGCAGGACACTTCACACAGCCTTATCGTTGCGGCTACTAATCATCCTGAGATTCTGGATCACGCTCTGTTCCGTCGCTTTGATGATGTGCTGCACTATGACTTGCCGGACGAGGCTAATATCGCCTCAGTGCTCAAGTCACGCCTTGGGTCTATGGCTGCAAAAGGGGTGTCATGGAAGAGGCTGGCTACCTTAGCGCAGGGGCTAAGTTACGCAGAAGTGGTTCGCGCCAGTGATGAAGCCCTGAAAGTCGTTCTGATTGATGACCGTGAAGAGGTGTTGGAAAAAGACGTGAGGGATACCTTGGTAGAGCGGCAACGGATAAAATCAAGACTCCAATCACGGTAACTCGAATCATGGAGATTCTCGAGTCGTATGGCGACACAGGACGAGCGACGTAAACGGCATTTCATTCTCAGTGGTACTTCTGAGGCAAGAGGATATAGGCCTCCAACAGGGGGCGGAGTGCGGTTACACGTTAGTACTTCGTTAGACCCATTCCCTCTGAGCGAGGGTTCTCGACGTGCTATAGCTATGAATCGTATGAACTACGTTTCGGTGTCAAGCGACCTCTGATTCAACGGCGGACTTCCAGGCTCGAATCAAAAAAGCGGCACGGTAATGAGGAGAAGCGTTCACAATCGGGGGAGGGTGATTCTGCGTGGTTACTGGGCGCGAGAAACCGCCACAAGGGCTCGCTCCATTACGGCACTAGTTGGTACCGGGTGTGCTGAGATCAAGCGCATGGTTGTTCAAATAAACTGGAATAATTGAAAATCCACATGGCTGACTATTTTACCCACGAGCATTTTAAACTGTTGAACGAGTGGAAGGGGAAGAAGCGCGACAAAGCCAATCCCGATCAGAATCACGCGTATGAAGAGTTGAAAAACGCGTACGAGGTGACCAAAGCCTGGGCTGATGAGTTGCAAACGAGGTTGTTCCCAACGGGCTATGTTGACGTTCGAAAACGCCCAACAAGCCGGGCGAACACCTTTTTTCCGTACAACTGGGCGCGTATCTATCCATCGAAAGACTCTCCCAAAGCGTTGGCCTATACCGTGGGAATAGGGCATGATGATGGCTTTGTGGTGAAAATCGATACCGTACACATTAATGATGGTGATTCTGTTCGTGGAGAGTACTTGTCATTGCGTGGTAACTACGACAATACCTCCCCCTTTGTTGCCGTGCTTTCAGCCTCAGATGGGCTTGAAAAGACTTTCGCCGAGTTGGTCGATTGGAGCGTTGATAGCGTTCGAAAATTTTCTATTGACTATGATGAGTTGGCAAACAAACTACAGTTGGAGAAGCCACAAGGTGATGAAGCATTACTCCAACATTTTGATGGCAAGCCTTCCTTCAAAACATTCCGAGCGTCTTGGACATCACAAGAATCAGCTGCTTTTTGCAAGCTAGCCAGAACCGTTCACGAGCTAGGTCTGGATTGGTGGCACATGGCAAGCGGCATCGAGGTGCGCTTCGGTCGCAAGAACCCCGATAGCGAACGAGCCGTTGGCGTTATCGGTACCATTCGCGGTAGTCGCACCCGCACCATTACCTTGAGGCGCGAAATAGGTGAGTTGGCCAAACTGCATCGGGAGCCATTTGCCGACGAACTGATTGAGACTATTGTTGGCGCATTGTCTGCTGAACCGGAGAACCTCGAAGACCTGCTTGTGACGGAAACCGGGCGCGAAGGTCTTTGGCCAGATCAGCTTCGGGATGACCCTGCGGAATCTGGTGTGGATTCGGATGGCAACTTGGATAGCGCGCAGGCTGATAGTCAGGCTCTCAATCGCATCTACTACGGTCCACCGGGAACCGGAAAAACCTATCAGGTATCCAGACTGATTGAACGAGAGTATGTGCAGAAGATGTCTTTGGTCAGTGAAGATGAATGGCAAAGTCAATTCATCTCGGAAAATATTGCGAGCTTGACTTGGTGGGAAAGTGCAGCAGCAGCTCTCTATGACCTTGGAGGTTCAGCGCGTGTTGATGCATTGCTGAGTCATGCTTTCATGCAAGCAGTTGCTGCGGCCAAGAGCGCCAACAAGAACGTTCGAAACACCATCTGGGGGGCCTTGCAATACCACACAGTTGAAACATCAGAAGTTGTCAAGATGAGCAAGCGCATGGCACCTGCGGTGTTTGACAAGACAGCGGATTCAGTTTGGAGTTTTGCAGGGGAGTGGGAAGAGTCATGTGCAGATATCATTGAAATGGTAAAGGCTTATCGTGCTGGCCCTCCTGCGGCAGGGTCTGTTCATCGATACAGCTTCGTCACTTTTCATCAGTCCTACGGGTATGAGGAATTTGTAGAAGGTTTGCGCCCTTTGCTGGATGACGACACTGAATCCGGTGCTATCAGATACGAGATAAGAACAGGTGTGTTTAAAGAGCTATGTCGTAAGGCGCGTCTTGCTCCCGCTCAGCGGTTTGCGATGGTCATTGACGAAATAAACAGAGGCAATATCAGCAAGATATTTGGCGAATTGATCACGCTGATAGAACCAGACAAGCGTGAGGGGGCGGAGAACGAAATATCCGTGATACTGCCTTACTCGGGTCATCATTTTTCGATTCCTCCCAATGTTGACATCATAGGCACAATGAACACAGCAGACAGATCTCTGGCTCTACTGGATACGGCTCTGCGAAGACGATTCGAGTTTGTCCCTGTGCTGCCGGATACGCGTGACGAAGAGGGAGCGCCTCTATTTGGTCTTTGCGTGAGCATGGATGAAAAGACTATCGATGTTCCTCGATTGCTTTCTGCCATCAATCAACGTGTGGAAGCGCTTTACGATCGTGAGCACTGTATCGGTCATGCCTACTTTACCTCTCTTGCAAAAGTTCCTGATGGCGAAGAAAGGATGGTTGAGCTGTCTCGAGTGTTCAGGAATCGAATCTTGCCCTTGTTGGAAGAATATTTTTTTGAAGATTGGCAAAAAATACAGCTTGTGCTGGCTGATAACCAGAAACCTGAAGCGGTCCAGTTTGTGATTGAACAGCAGGAGCATGAGCAAGACCTCAACCGCCTGTTTGGCAGCGACCACGGGCTTGATACCTATACCACCAAGCAGCGCTACATGATTCAGGATTCATCGTTTGCGAATCCGGATGCCTATATCGGAATCTATCAAACGCTGCCAAGTAGATGAGCGGCATTACCATTTTCGAGTTTGATGCTTTAACTGCTGATGGAGTGAACTTCACTGAGGCCGATGATGTACATCAGATTCCGCATAGCGTTCTGGCCTGGCTGGAGGAGCAATGCTTGCGAGCGGCTGAAGCGAGGCAGGGGCCCTGGCTGCGATGGTGTCAGCGAGGTGGGCGTCGTGCAATACAGGTGACCAGCTTTGTCGGTGTCATTCGTGCCCCGGACGGTTACCAGATTGAGGTGCTACCCAAGGTAGGTAAAAACATCGGAGGCGGGGTTGTTGAAGTACGCCAGTTACTGATAGACATGTTGTGCTGTCTGCCTGGTTTCAGGCATATTCAGACCGATAATGCGAAACTCGCTGCAGCGAAGATGCCGCTGTTGGAAGTCTTTGTTAGCGAATTTCTCCGTGCTGTTGAGAGAGTCGTCAAGCGAGGGCTTCGAAGTGACTACCGTCAGCGTCAAGACAATCTGTTCGCCTTGCGCGGCAAGCTCATGATGGCGCCGCATCTTAGGCAGAATCTTTACCGAGCAGACCGATTCCTCGTCGAGTTTGATGAATTCTCAACTGATCGGCCAGAAAACAGACTGTTGCACGCCGCATTACGTCGAGTCTTGAAATTGACGAGAACTCAGACGAATCAGCAATTGGCAAGAGAGCTCGATTTTGTTTTTGCCGACGTCCCATTACCTAAACAGATTCGGAGCGACTTTCAACAAGTACGAGTGGATCGTGGCATGGGCTTCTACACCGATGCTCTGGCGTGGGCACGACTCATACTGGATGAAGAATCACCGCTAACAGGCTCTGGCCGCGACACGGCACCGTCATTGTTGTTTCCTATGGAGGCGGTTTTCGAAGCCTATGTGACCAAACACCTATCAAGGCAGTTGAATGCCTCGCTGACGCTGAAAACGCAAGCACGTAGTCATCATCTAGTGGAACACCGCGAACAAAACTGGTTTCAATTGAAACCTGATTTCCTGGTTCGACAGTCAGGTAAAGACATACTGGTCCTTGATGCCAAATGGAAGTTGCTGGATAGAGGAAAGATGAACGGTTCGGAAAAATACGGGTTGTCCCAGAGTGACTTCTATCAACTGCAAGCCTATGGGGTGAGTTATCTGGATGGTGTCGGTGATGTTGTTCTGATTTATCCCAAAACAGATGAGTTCTCAGAGCCACTGTCAGTTTTCGATTTTCCAAAGAATATCGGTATGCGCCTTTGGGTTCTGCCATTTTGCTTGAAACAGCGTCGATTGATGCTGCCGAGTGTGTCGGGCTTTGGTGGGCTGTTTGTTCTTTAGGGGAGCGAGGGAAGCCAGGGGCGGGGTAGTTATCTGTAAGCTTCTGTCTTGGCGGCTATGTCTCATGTGTTCAACTTTAGCTGACTCTCGGTTGAAAACGTTCTGTGGCGGTGACTTGAAAGTAAGTTGGTCGCCAAGTTAGAAATAATTCGGGGGAGTTTTAGGCTCTTAAAAGATGAGGTGCTTCTCCTTCTCAGACAGTCTTGTATTCGCTCTTCGGAAGTCGTTTGGCGCGGACTCGGTTTATTCTGATGCATTACGCAACCCCAATAAAAGCAGTGCCCCTGACCAGAGCTCGGATTTTCTTGGGGCTCATCAGAACGTGGACTAGGCATTGATCGAGAGAACGTCATATAGCTAGAGCTGCCGGCGTATATTTGTACCAAAATGTGTCTGTTCAGCCCGCTGTAGCTCACCAACTGAGTATGAACACCTATTTTCACGGAGGAAAATAACATTAAGTTGGCTCTACTTGCCGGGAGGCACCCCCTCAAACCATCGCCGCCCAATACTCTACAAACATGTCCCCCGGCAGGGGCTGTCGCAGCCGCCAAGACGACCTGAAGGGGGAGTTCCGATTAATGCTCGATGTAGCCGGAGGGACTTGCTTAGAAACACGGCATGGTTATTTCATTGGTTTTTTCCTGATCAATCAGATGATCGAGAGGATGGGTCTTCTACGTTACTTGGGAAGCCACTATTACCAAGTCAGCAAATAGCTCATCCATTATCATGATCATCAGAAGTCACCCCCAATCACAACACGAGTCAAAAAAGGATGAATTCAACAGGGCGCGTAAGGCATAGCGTTGTTCTCACCACCGGTATCCTACTGTCGGCAAGCGCGCTAGCAGACACTACAGCTCCCGGCAACCTTCGTTATGCCGTGTATTCCAATACGGCCGCTGAGCTCTTCTGGGATCGCGCCAGTACCGACGATGGCTATGTTAGCGGTTACGAGATCACTCGTAATGGTGAAGTGCTCGACATGCGTGATGGTCTGAGTCTGTTCATCACAGACCTTCAGCCGGGCACTGAGAACGTATTCGCCATAACGTCCATCAGCAGCGTTGGTGAACGCTCAACCAGCGTCAGTGCGAGTATCGATACCGGTTCAGCGACACCGCCATTCAACTCGGCGGCACTAGCTGCACCAACCGGTCTGCGCAGCAATCGTTATTCCTCGCAAGCCTTCGAGCTTTTCTGGGATCGTGTCGAGGGACAAGCCTACCAGTACGACGTGGAGATCAATGGGACGGCTGCCGGTAGCACCGATGGCACCAGTTTCTTCGTTGGTGACGAGACGCTTTATCGAGATGAATCGGGTGAGTTGCAGGTCACGCTGGTTGCGCGCAATGCGGCAGGTGCGAGCTCGGCGCAAAGCCTGTTGGCACTCACGGCAGGCGATGGTAATGGGGTGCCGGATGATGGCGAGGATGAGCCACCAGTGGCTGGTGATGATGCCTTGCTCTCACTCGAAGGCGCCGGCAGTCTTCTTCAGGAACTCACCAGTCTGATGCGCAATAATGGGTTGACTGAGCATCTGGGTACCTTGATCTATCTCAACAGCATTGATGGAAACAACTACAGTTCTGTGGAGGTGCTTGAAAACACGAGTAATACGTTTTATACCTCCGATGCTCTGTATCGACGTGAGTGTGTCGATGGTGGCAGCGTTAAACATCGCGTTGAATGGAGTTACCACCTCTTTTACAAACACAGCTACAACGTGAGCGATTGTCGATTTCCGGATTATCGCCTGGTTTCCGGATTTGGCACATACACCAACGAGTACGACGGCTACGTCTATATCGGTAATCGCTGGACCGGTTATC
This sequence comes from Granulosicoccus antarcticus IMCC3135, assembly GCF_002215215.1. NCBI lineage: Bacteria > Pseudomonadati > Pseudomonadota > Gammaproteobacteria > Chromatiales > Granulosicoccaceae > Granulosicoccus > Granulosicoccus antarcticus. Next base: position 3,125,884 of record NZ_CP018632.1, read on the forward strand.
GTGGGGAGTTCGATGCGCTGGTTGTCGAGCAAGGGGACACCCGCGAAACGATGACGGCATCGTTGATACAGAACAAGACCGCGCAAGGTCAGTTCCGTCCAGGCGATCCCGATAATGTGCGTCGGTATTTGCGTATCGAAGACGGGGAATACGATTATGAGCAGGGTGACGTCGAGGTTCAAGTGCGTGACTGGAGTCATCGCTTCAACCGCTACGATCCGAATACGGGTGAGAATGCTTTCAATCGTCTGAACTCCACCTTCACTGTGAGCGCAAGCTGGACGGATGGGCAGACACTCGACATCGACGCGGTGTTTGATGGTCGCGGAGAAGAAGCCCCCTGGTTCGATAGCGGTCGCCTGCACATTGTCAGCGACAACGGTGACACGCTCGAAGTACTGGCCGGCACGGGCGATCCGGAGACCTATCAGTTGGTGTCCACCGTGAATGGCGTGACGGTCTCCGAGATACGTCGCTGGGATGTCAATGGCTGCGAGCTCGTCAACACGACTTGGCAGCAGGATCTTGAGCGGGAGCAGTGCGTGTTCATGCCTCCGCTGGGGTGAGGGCATCCGGCCCTAAGGCAGGATGTGAGTGCACTAGCCTTGATGAGACAATAATCAGGCAGCCCTTTGAAGGTTTGACTGCCATCTGATGAAGTTCTTCAGCACCGAGTCGTTGGCTCCCAAGTCCAGCACAGCCTTATCTGATACATTCAGCAGCAGCTCGGCGCGATGAATTAATCGTTGGCGTAAGGTGTTGATATGCTCGTACCGCAGTAGGGTTCGTCGCTTTTGAGTACGAGCTATTTTCACCCCATTAGCCGTGGCTTGCATGGAACGATTGATGTTAAAGGCCATCAAGTTCAACAGCTGCCAGGCGCTGTTGGCATGGTAGTTTTGAGTCGGAACCGCTGCGAAGGCAAAACCGGATTTCAGCTCTCCGTATACTTTCTCGTGAGTGCCGCGCCCGCTCATGAACTTCCACAAGGCCTTGCCGGATAGAGACTTATTGCTGGCCACCGCACTGTATTCGTAGTGACCGTCATCGGGATCGAACAGGTCAAGCTGGAAGTGCCTTGAGCGCTTATGGTTGACCAATCGGCGGTAAACAGTGATCTTCTCGGTTCGCTTCCAGGGTTTGATACGGACCTTGGTTGTGAAAAAATCTACACCCGGCTCTGCCACCGTCCACCACCGGCGGTTCAGGATCCGTTGTTTGAGGCCTAGCCAATCATGCATCGGAGCCTTGCATAGCATATTCCACACGCTCCCGATCCAGCAATTCGAAGACATCTCTGCGAAAAAAGGCACCATCCATGCGCATTTCCCGAATCAACTTGCGGTTTGTGCTGCGCTGGCATTGATCCAGAATACTCTGGATAAAAGCGGGCGATGCTTTGCCATCATGAACGTTTCCTGGTCGGTTAAGCACGCCAAGCATCAAACTGCGGTTGGCCTCATAGGCACTGATTGGATAGTAGCTGGGTACTTTGCGCCGGTGCGGGTTGTATCCCCCGTTCGGCTCCTTCGGTTTGCAAGCCTGTGCAGAGTACCGATCCATCGATATGGATCGTCAGTCTAGGCAGATTCAGGGATCGGATCAGTCGACCCACCAGTTCTTCGTTCACGCGCCGAAGAGCTATCACTGAGCTGTTATCAAACTGTCCCATCCATCGAGCCACGCTGCGGGCACTGGGCAGTTGCTTCAATGAACAGAATTGCTCAACGATGGGATCGCCACGCAGACTATTGATGAAACGCAGTCGCCGACCGCCACTAAACAGCAAGGCCAGAAGGAGCAGAATCATGGTTACTTTGCCGTGGTCGGTGCCCGGCAAATGCTTGAGTGCATGTTGTCGAAGCAAGCTTGGCAAAAGCACTCGGCAACAACTAATGCGCAACAGCTCCAATCCTGCGTAACTGGAGAGTCGATCATCGGAGGCTCGAAACGTCAGATTGCCATTGATTCGACCCTGTGAATCTGTTCTCCATAATCTCACGGGAAGTGACCTCTTGATATTGGAATTTTTGAGCTTGGTAACCCAAGAATATCACTTGCCAGAGGCACTTCTCGTACTTACAACTGCATCAGATCGCTGTTACGTTTTGTCTCATTAAGGCTAGAAGCGAGGGGTTGCCTGATTGTTACAGGTCGCGCTTGATCGGCTTTGCAGGCATGCCACCCTGAATGAGGCGAAGCTTCGGCCGGCCGGGTTTTTTCTCGGCTCGGTCGGGGCGACGGGTATCTACCCGTTCACGACATGACCACTGCGTGAGGCCGGTTCAGGCTTAAGACATCAGCCCAGGTGGGTCGAACACAAATCGCGCGTTCACCTTGTCAGTGGCCAGGTGTTGCTCACAGGCCGTACGAATGAAGTGGTAGCTTGACACTCCGATCTTGTGGGCAGTACCGATGGTACTCAGTATCAGCGACCCGAATTGATCGCCCTGATAGGACTGGCTGGCAAAACTCAGTTTTCACCAGAACACGTATGAGCGCAGATACCGCTCAGCGATATTGTTGCCCAATGGTATGCGGTGGATTCTCGCGACAGCAAGTGAATACACTGGCGTTTAGCTCGCCCATCGATTCGCAATCGCGCACCGCGTTTCAGGATCTGCTGAAAACCTTGCCTCAATCGGTTCATCAGCCGAAAGTAAACGGCCTCTTCGATCTTGCCTTCCTGCCACCGGTGTCGTGTCTGAATAACCGCATGGGAAATCAGTAACAGCCGTCGCCCGATCCTGCCGTCGTTGCCGACACGTTCGTTAAGAGCAAGGATAGTGGATAGATGCTGCCCAAGGAGGAGAGGCGTAGGTTGACTTTGGTGTCAGCTGATATTTGCATGAATGAGTTGAAAAACGCGAGTATTTCGGGCGAATACAAGCATTTTCGTCTAGAGCAATGCGGCGTTTTCTTGTTACTTCGCGTGGGGCGAGGTGAAGGCCTCACTCGAATGGCTTGTGTTTCAGAAGTAGAGGCACTGAATTTGCACCGCATTTCGGAAGCCGGATCCAAGGGTCTGATTCAGTCGACATCCCTGCATTGTCGGGGAGCAGCTATGAGAGCAGCATGCGTCTACCTATACTCGTCATTCTGGCCTTTTTGGTCAGTCTATTTGCGTCTGGAGCTCAGGCCCTGACCTTGTCGGGGACGATATATGGGGGATCCTCGCCCCTGCCGAATGCCACTATCAATGTGTTCGGCTCATCATCATCCACAGCGATTGAAAGTCAGAATAGCAGCGCTGAAGGAGGTTATTCATTCACGCTGGATCCAGGCACCTACCGACTTGCGATCGATCCTCCACCGGGTAGTGAATTTGGCGCTGCAAACGTCCCGAATATTACGCTGGATGGCAATGAGACTCGGAATGTCGCCTTGTTGGCGCAGTCCAATACACTCAGTGGCACGATTACGTTACCTGATGGTACGCCGGTTGTCGGCGGAGAAATCACGATCTACAGGCAGAGTGCACCATACCCGGGAGGGACTCGAGTTGCCAAGGCGAGTACCGATGAGAACGGTGGCTATTCGATTTCGTTGACGCCAGATGTCTACATCATCGGGGTGTATGCATCAAACTCAAATATACCAGGCGATGCGGGTGTTTATAGCGTTAATCGCGTGGCGGAAAATCTGGATCTGTCGAGCGATCTGGAGAAAAATATAGTATTGCCGTACGTGACTGTGAGTGGAACCACGACCGATAGTAACGGCGTGCCGGTAGCGGATGTCGAGGTGGAAATCGAGTATACGAATACACCCAATTACGGTGTGTATGGTGTGGTAACGGTACGCTCGAACGAGCAGGGGGCCTACTCACTGCTCACTCCGGCTTACACATATGATGTTATGCTTCGCCACAGTGGCGTAGGTGGAGAATTTGGTACGACTGAGTATCAAGATGTAGATTTGAACGCAGACACCACCCGTGATTTCGTTATCGAACGAGCTAATACACTTAGTGGCACGATTACGTTGCCTGATGGTACGCCGGTTGTCGGCGGGGAAATCACGATCTACAGGCAGAGTGCACCATACCCGGGAGGGACTCGAGTTGCCAAGGCGAGTACCGATGAGAACGGTGGCTATTCGATTTCGTTGACGCCAGATGTCTACATCATCGGGGTGTATGCATCAAACTCAAATATACCAGGCGATGCGGGTGTTTATAGCGTTAATCGCGTGGCGGAAAATCTGGATCTGTCGAGCGATCTGGAGAAAAATATAGTATTGCCGTACGTGACTGTGAGTGGAACCACGACCGATAGTAACGGCGTGCCGGTAGCGGATGTCGAGGTGGAAATCGAGTATACGAATACACCCAATTACGGTGTGTATGGTGTGGTAACGGTACGCTCGAACGAGCAGGGGGCCTACTCACTGCTCACTCCGGCTTACACATATGATGTTGTGCTTCGCCACAGTGGCGTAGGTGGAGAATTTGGTACGACTGAGTATCAAGATGTAGATTTGAACGCAGACACCACCCGTGATTTCGTTATCGAACGAGCTAATACACTTAGTGGCGCGATTACGTTGCCTGATGGCACGCCGGTTGTCGGTGGAGAAATCACGATCTACAGGCAGAGTGCACCATACCCAGGAGGGACTCGAGTTGCTAAGGCGAGTACCGATGAGAACGGTGGCTATTCAATTTCGTTGACGCCAGACGTCTACATTATCGGGGTGTATGCATCAAACTCGAATATACTAGGCGATGCGGGTGTTTATAGCGTTAATCGCGCGGCGGAAAATCTGGATCTGTCGAGCGATCTTGAGAAAAATATAGTATTGCCGTACGTGACTGTGAGTGGAACCACGACCGATAGTAACGGCGTGCCGGTGGCGGATGTCGAGGTGAAAGTAGGGTATGCAAATACACCCAATTACGGTGTGTATGGTGTGGTGACGGCACGCTCGAACGATCAGGGTGCTTACACGTTTGTCACTCCAGCATACAGTTACGAGCTACTGATATCCCCTCCTGGTAACAGCGGATTTGCTACCGCGGCAATAGATGATGTGGACCTTACCCAAGACACGAAACAGGACGTCGTTCTCATTTTTGATGATGTGACGGAACCCGAGATCCTCGCCGGCCCATTTATCAATGCGGTCAATGAGACGTCGGCTGTAGTCGAGTGGCAGACCGACGAGCCGACCACCGCCGAAGTCAGCATCGGAGGGGTGCGGGTAGCCCCGTCAGGGTATCGGCGTTTTCACAGTGTCCCTGTGTCCGGACTGACATCGGATACGGTCTATACGGCGTCTGTGTCGTCCGTCGATAAACATGGCAACGGTCCTGTTCAACGCAATTCTGATGAGTTTCGTACCAAGGTTTTGGCAGACTTGACAGCACCGACGTTCGTAGCAGGCCCGGTAGTTAGTGTAATGGGCCCCGATCGAGTAAATGTACAGTGGACAACCTCTGAGCCATCGACGAGCGAGCTGAGTTTCGGTGAGGTCGAACTGACACAGACCCGTTCGCTTGCCGGTTTGCGGAGCATCCACGAGATAGAGATCGACGGACTCCTTGCCGATACGCGCTACGGCATCAAGGTCTTTGCCTCGGATAGAAGTTCAAATGGACCAACGGAAAGCGAGGTGCTGAATTTTCAGACTCATGCTTTGCTTGATGCAGATGCACCTATCATTGTGGCTGGTCCGTTGCTGAGCGACATTACTGACACCGAAGCAACTATCATCTGGACGACCAATGAGCCTTCGGTAAGTGGTTTGACGCTCTACGATGGCGAGCACTATGAAGTTCATGGTGACGAGACCCTGACCTTGGAACATGAGATCCGTTTGACCGGTCTCGAGGCTGACTTTACATACGATTTCACCGTGTCGGCAACAGACGATTCTGGTAACGGCCCTACGTTGAGCGGTAAAAGACAGTTCCGCACACAATCCGCGCCGGACGAGCAAGCACCAGTCCTGGCCGTTGCCGTCACCGTATTCGCCACAACGCATCATTCCACACAGGTTCGCTGGCGCCTTGATGAGCCCTCCATCGGTGTTGTCGAGTACGGATTGTCCCCGGGTGCTCTGACTATGTTCGCTGGAAAGGCCGCACTGAGCACGAATCAGGTGGTACACCTTTCGGACCTGCAGAAAAATACTCGCTATTACTTTCGCGTGCGATCGACTGATTCCAGCGGGAATGAGTGGGTTTCCGATGTCGACTCGTTCCAAACGCGGAACAAGCGAGATAAGCACAACCCAAGATTCACTGAAGTGCCGGTTGTGACCGGTCGAAACAAGAGTGCAGTGACGCTTGCCTGGTCCGGTAACGAGCCGACCAGCGCAGTGATCGAATACGAGGGAGAGACGGGATTGCTCCGTCATACTTTGCCAGAGCTTGCAGTCAATCATCAAGTGACCCTGGCAGGGCTCAAGGCCAATCGAGAGTACCAGTTTGCGGTAGAGCTCTCTGACAGTCAGGGCAATGAGCTTGTTTTCAACAGCCGTGCCAGTGGTTTGCGTTCGCGCGCTCTTCCAGTTACAGACAGCAGACTGTTAGACGATGAAGCGATTACCGGATTCTCCACCGCAACCGAGGCAGATTTGATTTCGCCGTTGTTTGTTGACGCACCATCCATAGTCGCAGCGTCTTCCGATCGTGTACTGCTTCGCTGGAGGACAGATGAGCCAAGTACCGCTGCATTGAATTTCGGTAAGGCAGGATTACCCGCCGACAGTGCACTCGCTCGACTCGACTACCGCACTGAGCATTTGATGGTTCTTTCAAATCTACAGTCTGGAATAAGCTACGACCTGAGCATCGAGGCCGTTGATATGTCAGGCAACGTCAGTTCCACGTCTTTGAGCGGATTCACCTCGTCGGGGCAGGCAGATGATATGACTCCGGAACTCACGGAGCAGCCGTCAGTTGATTCGGTCTATGACAGCGAGGCCACAATAAGTTGGCAGGCGGGGGAGTACTCGATTGCCACAGCCACCTGCACGAGTGCCATTGACGGGGCGAGTTGGAGCGCTTCTGCGCAAGAGTGGGCGATGGCCGGTCAGTTGACGGTTGATGGGCTGAGTTCTGGGAGTGATTACGAGTGCCATATTCGTCTGGTTGATCTCGCTGGGAATCAACATGTGAGTGAGAACGTATCGTTTGTCACCTCAGGTTTGTCGCCAGACGAAGACGGAGACGGGTTGACAAATGCTGAAGAGATTGTTATTGGCACTGACGCATCCAATTCGGACAGTGATGGAGACGGTGTTGTCGACGGTATCGATCACTTCCCGCTGGATTCAGAAGAAAGTCGAGATACTGATAATGATGGAGAAGGTGACAACGCAGATATTGACGATGATGGTGATACGCTGCCAGACACCTACGAAATCGCTAACGGACTTCTACCGCTCGACTCTTCTGACGCTAGCGCTGACGCCGATGGTGACGGGTGGAGCAATCTGACTGAGTACTCGCAAGGGACCGAGGTTACTCAAGACGACAACCCTCCGGATATTATTGTGCCAGCGTACCTCGTGACAGAATCGACTGGCGCCATGACCGATGTAGACGTAGGGGTGGCAATGGCGATCGATGCTGCTGATGGTCCACTGTCAGTTGCGCTGGATAATTCAGGCCCTTATATACCTGGAAGACATGTCCTTACATGGTCTGCGGTTGACACAGCGGGTAACAGCAGCGAAGAGCAGCAGATTATTGATGTTTTACCAATCATCTCGTTCGGTGTTTCTCGTGAGGTTGGTGAAGGTAGTAGTACCTACATAGATGTGATGCTGAACGGACAACCTGTGAGTTACCCGGTCACCGTTGCCTTCGACGTTCTTGGTACTGCCGTCGAGGGGGTGGATTACCAGCTCTCGAACGACAACCGGTTTTTTACGATAGAACAAGGGCTTGGAGCTCGAATAGGGATTGAAACATTTGTCGACACTGAGCAGGAAGGTGATGAAGTAGTAGAGATAGTGTTTGGTGCTATCGAAAATGCAGTTTCGGGTGTAAATGATATCTACCAAATGACCATTCGAGAGGAAAATCTTCCACCGAGTGTCAGCATAAGCTTTGAGCAAGCCGGTCGCGCAGTCAGCGTGGTGACCGCTACTGGTGGCATGGTGAACGTAACTGCATCGATAACGGATGGTAATCCCGGCGATAGCCACACTTTCGATTGGATGTTGACTGATGCTGATCTGCAGGGCGAAGGGATTGCCGGAGATGCAAGTTTCGTGTTTGATCCCTCTTTTCTGAATGAACGATTGTATCGACTGAACGTTCGAATTGTTGACAACGGTGAACCTGCTCTCGCGGCGGCTGGAGCTAATGCCATTGTTGTGAAATCGGTAGCACCGGAACTTGCCGCAGTGTCTGATAGCGATGCCGATGGAATCGACGACTCTCTTGAGGGAATGGCAGACGATGACGGTGATCGGATACCCGACTATCTTGATTCAGCCACAATTGCCAATTTGATGCCAGTGGCTATGAATGAGCGTTTATTGCAAGGCGAACCAGGCGTATCGTTGCGTTTGGGATTAGCTGCCTTTGCCGCAGGACAAACGGGTGCCAGGATTGGCGTTCGAACGCAAGATGAGGTACCTGATGAAGGAGAATCGGCATTGCCGGTTGCCGAGTCAGAGTTTGATTACCCAGGTGGCGTGTTCGATTTTGAGATAGCGGGAGTCGAGCCCGGTGCAGCCAGTTCCATCGTAATACCATTGGATGCTGTCATTTCAGCGGGAGCGGAGTACAGGAAGTATTCCGTGACCAATGGTTGGAGCCGTTTCCTGGAAATTAATGGAAATCGGGTTAGTTCAGCTGCGGGTGGGGAGAGTTGTCCCGCACCAGGTGACATTGCTTTCACTCCCGGTTTGACGGCAGGGCATCGTTGTGTGCAACTTACCATTGTCGACGGTGGGCCTAACGATGCTGATGGGGTAGCTGACGGTGTGGTACAGGATCCAGGTGGAGTGGCGGTGCCTGCATCGGTTGCTAATGAACCGGACGGCAGCGATGGAGGTGATGTGATTGATGTGGATGACGTAGCGGATGTCACGGATACTCCGGATGTGCCAGATGTTCCGGATGTGCCGGATGTGCCGGATGTGCCGGATGTGCCGGATGTGCCGGATGTGCCCGATGTGCCCGATGTGCCCGATGTGCCAGATGTGCCAGATGTGCCAGATGTGCCAGATGTGCCAGATGTGCCGGATGTGCCAGATGTGCCAGATGTGCCGAATGTGCCGAATGTGCCGAATGTGCCGAATGTGCCAGATGTGCCAGATGTGCCAGATGTGCCCGATGTGCCGAATGTGCCAGATGTGCCAGATGTGCCAGATGTGCCAGATGTGCCGGATGTGCCGGATGTGCCGGATGTGCCAGATGTGCCAGATGTGCCAGACGTGCCAGATGTGCCAGATGTGCCAGATGTGCCGGATGTCACCGCCGATACAAGCGTTCCTCCTATTGGCCCCAGTGCTGCGAACGAGGTAACGGAAGGTGGTGGCTCTGAAACTTCAAGCTCAATAGCCGTTGGAGGCGGCATGACGGGGTTTCTGATTTTATGGCTGCTTTTTGGACAACTTCTATGTCGGAGTTCGAAACTGCGCGCTGAAGTTCAGTAACTCATGGCTTCCGAACGCGTCTGGCACCGCCACGACGCGTTCGGCCTGCGCTACGAAATCCGTCTAGATTGAAATTGAGGGCAATCAGGTTCAGCAACTGAGAGGCTCTGAGTATCACCCTATCTCTTGATCGACCCACTAGTGCTAGAAGGAAGGTAAGCGATCCATCACGCCCAGTCCTATCCTGTAACGATTAAGGAGGATTTTTTTGTACAGGACTCGGTTGGCTGTGGTAAAGCGTCGCAGCCTGTTCCACGCTCAGCTGCCAGGGCAGTAACGCCTCGATGTCTTCCAGCGACTGGGCATTGGGTATTTGCGCCAATACCGCTGTCATGTAATGCAACGGGTTGTGGTTACTGGCTTTTGCGCTTTCCAAAAGGCTGTAAATCATCGCACTTGAGGCTGCACCGGCCGGTGTATCTGAGAACATGAAATTTTTACGAGCCAACGCCACCGTTTTGGCCACGTGCTCGGTGAGTATGTTCGATATCGGCAATCGCCCGTCATCACAATAGCGACGCAGGCCAGCCTCGTGTTTGATCAGGTAGTTGAGCGCCGTGCGTGTCTTGGCGTGCCGCACCCCTAGTGTCTGAACCTGCTTCGCCCACTCCATGAACGTGTCCCAGATCGGCACCGCCTCTCGCTGACGTTTTTCCAATCGGTATTGGGGTGGCAACTCAAGGATTTCCTTCTCAAGTTTGTAGAGCTGCTTGTAGAAGGCGATAGCCTTCGTCGCTACCCACTCCTCGCTTGTTTCATTCTTCTTGCGTTTGGGGGCGTTGCGCCCGGCCTCGACAAACTTACGTCTCGAATGTGAGTTATCAGGAGCACAAGATAATGACCACTATCTGGAGTCGTTTTTTATCACGAGCTGTGAAGAAAAGAACATCAGATTAGGATGTAATTGAGTTTTTCACTCAAGATAAAAACCATCTTTTAGTGATACCGGAAAGATGAAAACACCTGGCTTCAAGCTCCATGCAGTTTTCTTCACTGACTCTATTCCTGCTGTTTCCCAGAACGAACCGACGCAACAGGTTTCCATTGTCAGGTTCGTCGTAATGTCTCTGCTAGTTGTACTGGCACTGGCATTACCTACATCACAACGGATGACGGTAGTATCTACGCCGATAGGAGAAGTGCCACTGAGCAACTATGCCTTGTCGCGTGGGGTGAGGTTTGATTGATGGCCTTTTTTACTTTCCGCCGTTACACATCGCCCAAGAATGTTGGCGACGCCATCGCGGGACCAAGGCTGCCCTAGGGCGTTGAAAAACAGTATATTCTTGGGCTCACCTAAGCACACATGCTGCCATTGGTTCTGGTTTTATCTTGACGAAATTGCGAGTTATACGTTATTCACTAAGGCTTAAAGGCTTGTCACTCGTGATAAAAAACGACTCCAGATAGTGGTCATTACAAAGGACGGTTACCAGTTCATTCTTGCTAACAATGGCATTGAAGCTCGGTGCCGCATCGACAACCAGATAGCCTTTGAATTCTTCGAGTAGCATCGAAGCCACAGCCGAGCCCTTGGACACGTTGTAATCCAGTAGCACCACCGGTGTCTCTGGGGCACCACCGCGCCGGATCCACAATGCACTACGACTACTAGCTGATCGTCCATCCTCCTTGAGCACCTGGATACCGGTGTCGTCGGACATGGCGATGTCGTAGGCGAAGAACACCTCCTGCATCAGGTTGTATAGCGGCTGGAGCAAGGAGGCCCTGTCGATCAACCAGCGGGCCAGCTTCGAGCGCGACAGATCCAGCCCCTCACGGGCCCAGATCTTCTCCTGGCGATACAGGGGCAAGCAATCCAGGAGTTTTGCCACCATGGTGTAGGCCAGAATCGAGGGGCTGGCCTGTGAGCCTGGCAAGGGTTGCAACGGCATCAACGCGGTTTTTACGCCACACTCCTTGCATTCACAGGCGTACTTGATCTTCACGTGCTGGATGACAAACTGACGCGCCGGGATCACTCCGATCTGTTCGGTGATTTCTTCTCCAATAGGCATCAGCTGGCCACCACACCTGCCATGGCGATGTTCCTCGTCCAGTTCGTGCGTGACACGGACACGCTCCAGATGATCGGGCAGCACACGACGTGGACGCGGCTTTGCCGGGTTGGCAGGCGGCGCTTTGTCAGGAGCGTCGGGATTGGCCGCATCGTCTGCATCGGTAGCCGAATCACTCACCGGCTCATCTGTATTGTCCAGCTCCTCCTCAAGCGTTGCTTGCATGGCCGCAAGCTCCGCCTCGTTGAATAAACTCAGATCAGCTTGACCGGGGTGCTTTTCCGAGGAACGCCCCAATGACGCTGGGCCAGTTGAGCAATCACCTGCTCCAGCTTGTCGATCATGCGTATTTTACCGGCAAGATCACGCTCGGCGACAATGAGCCTCTCGCGCAATTGCTCGATGTCATTGATGTCGCTTGGGGGAGGTAGGGTGTTCACGCAGACGACAATACTACAAGCCTGAACAGAAGTCAGACACTCACTTCCTCAGAAGTGACGTGCGTATATCTGTTCGCGATGCGGGCGCATTCCATTAAGGTCATACCCATCGAGCAGGTAGTCCAACTGCTCCTGATCCAGCTCGATAGTCTCGTCATCGCCAAACCAGTCGGGCCAGTGGAAGCGTTGATTCTCCACGCGTTTATACAACAGCCAGTAGCCGTTCAGATGCCAGATGAGTATCTTGACACGGCGAGAACAGCGACTGACGAAGACATAGGCAGTCCGGTCAGCAGGGTTCTGATCAAGCTCGGCGGCAACCAGTTCTGATAAGCCATCTATTTGCTTACGCATGTCGACGGGGTGGCGATACACCAGCACACGCTCGGGCAACCAACGCGCACTCACGATCGAGCCTCCCGAGTCAGGCGAATGATGGCTTCGATACCGACGCTGGCACTGCACTGCAGACGAACGTCCTGTCCTATGTGAAGAATCACATCTTCACAAACGTGTTGATCAAGCATGGCAGTGGCCTTTCGTTGCACCGGGCGAAAGGCTGACGCTTTCACCTCGCTCTTCTTGCTTCGTGGTGCACGGCGGGTACCAGCGAACTTATCACTACGTCGATAGTGTCGTGCAAATACAAATCGGGACAAGCCCTCGCGTTCGCAGAATGTGCTCTGCGTAAGTCCCGAGACAAGAAACTGGTCAATCCAGGCATCCCATTCGGCGGCGGTGAACTTGGGTGATGATGGCATAGCGGAAGATCCTGACGATGTGAGATGGAATCGTCAGGATCGGCATGTCGATTGGCCTTGTCACCATGGGCGCTATGGTGCGTTTACGAAGGAAGTAGTGCTCATGTTCTGCACAAGTTATTTTGTTACAGGCTCTAACTTGCGCTCGATACTGAAAGTCGGAAGATGTGTAGAACGCGTACAGAAAGTCGGGCAGGCTGGCGCTGGACTCGATGCGTGTCAAATAGCAATCACAGTAATTGGATACCGTGCCGGCATCCGGTGCTTCGGCGTAGGCTGCCAATAGCGAGCCTGCGGGAATGTCGCTGGGACCGGTACGGCGCGAAGCCATGCGGTGTCTCATGCCAACTCGACAACACTTCCAACAGAGAGCACACCGCCTTGCACCACCTCGGCATAGACACCCATATCCATATGGCTGTAGTGTTCGCGCAGTAGTCGGGGCGTTTTCATATCACGCTCACCGGTTTCCAGATTGACCTCTGTTGCCGGGCATCGCCTCGTGCGCCTCACGATTTTCAGTCGAGCTGACCCCACGGTGATTTCCTGCCCCACCATGTCCAGTTCGGAAAAGGGCGACAAGCCTGATAGTTGGACGTTACCTCGAAACCGTCTTGGATCGACAGCCTGACCGATGGCCTTTTCAAAGGCCTCCACACTGTCCTGGTTGATGATGGACACCGCGTTCATCATCTCGACAGAATCCACCGACACATCCGTGAAACGGTGAGGGGAGGCCTCAAATAGTTGCGGACTCTCTTCATCTGGCAACGCAAGGTACGCTTTCAGAAACTGACTGGCCTCTTGTTTGCCCGCATCAGTGCTGATGTCGAAACAGGCGCTGATATCGGCGGCTGTCAGAACAAGAATACCCGTGTCCTCGTCATACTCGGTGTCGAGCAGAGCCAGACTGGCATCCCGAGCGAGCATGTAGAATTTACCCTTGGGCAACGGCTTCGGGTTGGCAGGATCAAAGCCGCTGTTCGGGCGAGCGAAACCGAATTTTCGGTCGCTTGGAAAACCCTGGCCGGTGGCGAGTGTCACGCTGTCAAGCAGCTGGCCACTCAGGCCCTTTATTGGGAATCGGGTTAACGCTTCAATCTTTATTGCCATGGTAGACCGGTCGTTATCTTTACCAGGAGCAAGGGTATCCAGCCAGTAAAATTCAGGGCCGGAGCGGGTGACAGCAATCGATCTCTGCTGCCGGATGCGATGAGCATATCAGGCACACGCACAGAAGGGCTATCACATGGCTCCGAGTGCACCGCTACGTAGCTCTGCACTCCGACCTGTCTTCAAGCGATGAGGTTCTCTCATCGGTTCGTAGTATTGCGTCGCGTCACAGCTCCTTGATAGTGGGCAAGCGCCAGTTGGAGTAGCCAACGAATTCGGACGTCTGTACTGCTTGAGGCTGCACCGGCTTAACGATTCTTCTTGCGGGACTTCTTGGTGGCGGCACGCTGTTTCTTTTTTGTTTTGCTGTCCACGGGCTTGGGTTTGGTGGCTGAGGGGCCGGGAAGTTCGGGCGGAAAATCAGGCAAGTCGAATGGAAAACCTGTGCCCTCGCTGAGCGCGCTTTTGCCCATGCCAAACAGGTTTGGATTTTTCATGGCTGCCGCCATTCTGGTGGCCGCATCATCAGTCAGTATGCTCAGGCATCGGTCCGCATGCTCGGACTGATAGGCTCGTTTGAGGAAGCTGAAAAAAGCCCGCGCATCGTCGATCATGTTGATCGCTTCGGAGGCTGGCATCATGACCTTCTGAGGGATAATCTCGTAGAGAATCTGCTCAAGATCTACGGGGCGCAGAGTAGCAACGGTGCAATCCAGGTAGTTGAATGAAAAGCTCATGATCAACGTAGAGACACTCGCAGCAACGTCGATGGCCTTGGCCTCTGGAGAGGCCTGGTACTTGTCCTGAAGTTCTGTGCTGAGTGCATCATGCAGCTCCCAATCCATTTCATCGCTTGTTCGCTCCATGGTAATGAGGCGTGCAAAGAGTGAATCAGAGGCTCCGTTTTCATGCATGACTTGTTCGTAGGGGAAAGGTGCTTCAAGCACGATTGTCATGGGGCCCGAGTCTGTCTGGAGGGTTTGCTCTATTCTTGTCGGTGAGGCGCCAGTGTGCGAGGCGATGAAATCCTTGTTCGATAATGCGTAGACCAGTGAGCGGGCAAGGGTGTTGAACAGCGTTATATCGCGTGGCGTTATGGGACGCATCGTCCGGCCTTCAGCGGGCGCCATCAGTACGGGGTAGGCCTTGGTATTGGCGACTTTCCAGCCATGGCTGGAGATATCCTTGCGTATGTCTGCCTCTATCTCTTTCGCCGGATCGAAAGACAGGAACGTGTGAGGGGGGGAGTCCGGTTCCACGCCTCTGCTCAGTGCATCGTCCATGAGCATGTAGCGCTCGTATTGGACGAGCTGATCGAACAGGAGGATGCCGAAGTGTTGACCCATCTGGCCGATGACCGATAGCGCTGCGTGCTTCACACCCATAGCCTCGATGCTGACACTGATCAGGCTTTGGTCGTGAGGAATCAGACTCCACGGCTTGGCGCGATACAACAGGGCGGCAGCGTCAAAGAATTCACCAATGGCCTCAGCACCGGCTCCGGTGGCGGAATACGTCATGGGTTTGCTCAGTGCCATGTCCTTTTGCATGATGGATTGCAGTCTTGCGAGCTCAGGTGTTGGTGCGCACTCAAAATGGATGGATGGGAATGACGCCTTGAGAATTTCGATGTGTCTGGCATCGCTCATACGAATATGCGAAGGGGCTCCTGCTGGCCCGATAGCAGGCTCGTTGATCGCCATTTCGAGTTCTTGTGGCAGATCGAGTTCCAGATTCTCCGGGCCCATCAGCTCTATCCTGATGACCTGGCCAATGTCATTCAGCCACATGAACATCTGAGGACGATAGGGAGCTCCCGGTTCGTCCGTGATGAAGCGAGGGGCGTCAATCAGGCCCCCGATCCACTCCCGCTTGCGGCCTATCGAGGAGATGCTTGCTGAGCCGCTCTTGTCACTCTGGACCAGTGATAACGGTGTGGGTTCCTGGCGGCTTGTGTCAGGGGATTCCACTTTTTCCAGAAGTTCAGGGGAAACATTCCATTTCGTGCCGGCATAACTCAAGAGAGTGACCGTCTTTTTGTTGGGTTTGATAACAATCGCCTCTACCGGCTCGCCGTGCTTGTCCTCGAAGCAGACCCGGTCGCCAGGCTTGAACCGAGCCATATGCGCAGCTCGACTGTCTGCCTGTTGCTGCTTGGCCCGTTCGACGATGTAGACATTGATGAGCGATAGATCATGTTCTGTACAGTCGTCGAGAAGCGACTGTATGGCGCTCAGATGTGCAGGTAGTTCAGGTAGTAATGCCATGGGGGAAGCTTGATTAGAATGACGCTACCGACAAGGATACAGGCGATGAGACGAGAACTGAAGTGCTCACTTGGTTCACATCGTCTCACCTGGCAACTGTGGAATTTTCAGAGGGTAGTGGACTGATGCAGGTCGAGTTCACGCTGGGGAAGCCGACTGCTGGCGAGGCACACACCGAATCAGGGGTGATATTTCCTGAGATTTGAGGCGTTTGTTGTCTGATTTTCGATCGCCCTCTGATGCTGGCGCGACGCAGCTTTTGCGCTGAGTGTGATGTACTTCATGGATTTGAACTCGTGCTGCACTACTGCTGTATACACGACAATAGTGTCAGGTCGCACGCGAGTAGAATGCATGCTGAATCTGAAATGGCTTTAATAGCCTCCAGGTAACAAAGGATTGCTTCACTATGCCCTTATATGATCCACCAAAGCAGTGGCGCCCTTTCTACCACCGGTGCGGCAAGTTGCCGGCTGATGGTATTGACGTTCACTATCTCGGCAACGAGTTTTTGAACCGACCACCTTGCTGGGTGATGACGATCAGCCGGGAAGCAACCGAGTCTGATCTGGAAGAGAATCACAAACTGGAAGAGGTGGGCGAGTCGATCTGGATGGTGGCTGCGGAGATTACCCATTGCCCCTACTGTGGCGAACATCTGCCAGTGCCGGATGTGGAAGATCACGACCTGGAAGTGGATCTGGACGAAACCGAGCACGCCGGTCATGATGCGTTCGGAGCGTTTTCGCTTCTGAACATGTAGTCGTGGTCGGTCTCGAAGAACTGGGCTTGAGCCTGCCTTTGCCGCCCAAGCCGATCGGCAACTACCTGCCGGCTGTGGTAGACGGCGACATGCTTTATGTATCGAGAACGCTGGGCACCATACGCGACGAAAACGACAATGACATCGTGCCTATCAAGGGCAAGCTGGGATCTGATCTCACCATAGAGCAGGGCTACCAATCGGCCAGGTACATGGCGCCGAGCATTGCGGCATTGGAGGCCGATGATGAATACTTCAAACAGATCAACCTGCTGACACTCAGAAATACCATGCTTGGCAATTTCCTGGGGACCCCGGGTGTGAGCCTGCCTGTTGGCAAGGATGGGCAGGGTTTGCCCGTTGGTATGCTGGTATCGGCTGCGATGGATCGTGACGATCAATTATCGCGTATTGCAAGGGTGATACAGAATGTGATTGAAAGGTAGGTGGTTATCTCCTGTTGGATAAGCTGAAACACGAGAGCATTTACCGGGCTAATTACGTTAGCCGGGCACTGTCAACGAGCCTTCAAGGGCTTCGCTGATAGCACAAAGCAGGTCTGAGCGCGAAACAGGTTTTGAGAGTTGGAGGTTGCCACCACCTACCATTTCATCAGCAACGCAGAAGTCGGAATAGCCAGACATGGTAATGACCGGCAGTTCGGGGCAACGCTTACGCAGAATGGTCGCCAGATCAACACCATTCATGCGGCCGGGCATCATGACGTCAGTCAATAGCAGATCGAAATCTTGATTGCTCTCAATTATAATGAGGGCCTGATCCGCTGTGTCGGCCGTTGTCACCGCATAACCGGCGCTGCTAAGCATGGCTTCGAGTACATCCAGAACTTCAGCAGTATCTTCGACGAGCAGAATACGTTGGCCTGTCGGTTCAAGCGCTTTTCCCACTGAATATTTCGGCTCTGCGTCAACTGCTGTTGTGCTGGCCGGAAAGAAAAGTTCAAAAGTCGTGCCTTTGCCAGTCTCGGAAGTGACCGCCGCTCCACCTTTCGACTGTTCCATGAATCCCTGGATCATCGACAGGCCCAGCCCCGATCCTTGCCCCGGAGCTTTGGTGGTGAAGAAGGGTTCAAAAATTCTCGAGAGATTTTCTGCGGCGATCCCATGCCCAGTATCGGTGACTGATAACACCACATAAGGACCTGTTTGAATCGTGTCTGGATAATCAGAGGTGCTTTCAGTTATGTCGACACCAGTAGTGGTAATGGTTAGTGTACCGCCATCGGGCATCGCATCACGGGCATTCAGGATCAGGTTCAACAGTGCACTTTCTGTCGCACCTACGTCCACTTCGATCGGCCAAAGCTCTTCTGTGAGGGTGGTTTCCACGGAAATGTTGGTGGCAATGGTACGCACAGTCCAATCACGCGTCTCTCTCACCATCTCGTTTACGTCAACCCTGCGCGGCTGCAGTGGAGCCTTGCGGGCGAAGGCGAGCATGGAGCGCGTCAGGTCTGCGCCACGGCTGGCCGCACCGATACTGGCATCGATATGTTCGAGGTGAACTTCGTTGGAAATATTGTCGCGCAGTAACTCTTGTCGGCTGAGGATGACGGCGAGAAGGTTGTTGAAATCGTGGGCTACACCGCCGGTAAGCTGACCGACCATGCTGAGGCGATCGTAGTGCTCCACCCGCGAGCGATCGCGTTCATGCTCCGTTACATCCTCGATGACAAGCACGGTACCGATCTCAGGTGATGCCTTGCGCGGCAGTGATGTGCTTGCCAGCCGAACACTGCGCATCTCCTCAGTAGCGGCACCCGACATAAGAAACACGCCGACTGCCTGGTGGTCTTTTGACAATGCTCTGTTGACCGGGTTCTCCACACCAACCAGTGCTTGCGTCTGGCCGGCATTGAAGAACAAGACATCACTGGGCCAGTTGATCGGTGTGGAGCTGTCATCGATCCCGATCATCTCTCTGGCCACCGGGTTGGCGAATACGATTTCCCCATTCCGGTTCATGCCCAGAATACCGCTTTGAGCGGCGTCCATTACGGCGCGCAACTGGCTGGTTGCGTTGAGTGTTTCGGCAGTTCGGTCTTCGGCGTGATTGCGCAAGGTTTCCGCTTCCCTGCGTGCTCGTTCCGCTTCGTCGTGGGCCAGTTTCGCTTCACCATGTGCGGCCTTTGCACGGCGGCGCGCCCGATCGCTCATGATCAGCGCCGAACCAAAGGCAAGGATGAGCATTGCTGCGGCTAACAGCCCTGCGATGGCGATTCGTTGGCGACCGGCAGTCCAGAAAACTGGCGCACCAAAGTATTTCTGCCTCAAAGTGGCGTAATCATCAGATAGCAGATAGCTGCCAATTGCCGTATTCAGACGTTCTCGAACCTTGCCTAGTCCAAAGCGCAGAAGAATTCCTCGTTCTGAGCGGTAGAGTTCGGGAGTAAGTTCCAGTATCTCTGCTGATAATTCCCGCCGCTCAGCACTCGCTGAAGTGTAACCTTTGGTTTTCAGAACGACGTCGATGCTTCTATCAAGCAGGGCATCCAGAAGGTAGTCTCCCGGTTCGAACGTGATAACATCCAGAGTCTTGTCTTTGAGCGCCATCCTGTGGCCGAATGTGCCTCCCAGGACACCCACCTTGTGTCCGGAAATATCGCCAAGAGACAGAGTTTCCTCACGTTCATTGCGGCGCACAGTTGCAGTAACGAGAAGCTCTTCCGTGGGCAGGGTGTGGTCAGCCAGTCCGCGGGAGTCGGTCGGAAGCGCGAATAATGGGATCAGATCTACGCCAGACGCATTCGGCCCTTGAGTCATGTCCGCAAAACTTATGACCTCGAAGCGGTAGTTCAGACCCGCTCGCTCTGCCAGTTTCTGGAACAGTTCAATGGCGAACCCGGTGTACTCTTCATCCTCTTCCAGAAGAAAGTACGGTGCGAATTCCAGACCTTCAACGATTTGTGGAATTCCAACCTTCAGGACTTCCGGTTCAGGCTCGAAATGTTCCATCAGGTACCTTCTGCGCAATTCCGGCAGGGAGCCATCCGCCTCCATCCTGTTGATAGCGGTATTGATCGACGGCAGTAAATCAGCGTGGGAGTTGTGAAGGGCAACCACTCGCTGAACTTCTGCGACAGGCTCGCTGATCGGCAAGATCAGGTGGTCCAGACCTGCTCTGTAGGTCCACGTCTGGACTGAGTCTTCGGGGAATATGACAGCATCGATGTCCTGTGCCAGGAGTGCGAGCAATCCTTCGCCAGGGCTTGATATCGGAACCTCTATCTGATGTTTCAGATACTCGTCGACTCCTGTGGGTCTTCCCGGCAGCACGGATACCCTCAGTGAGCCGTCGAGCGAAGTATCCAGATCGTCCAGACGCGAACTCAGGCCGAAGAGAGCATAGCGTGATGTACCGACGGACTGGGAAAAGACGTTGCTCTGGTTGAAAATCGCTAAATCTGGAGCGCCTGCAAGCATATCCGTCTCACCGGAAATCTGGGCGTCGACCAATGCGGTTATGTTGTCGAAAATCTGGATTTGTACATTGCGCCCAATCTGCTTACCAAGCAATCTGGCAAACTCGACAGAGTAACCGGTATATTCACCGTTGCTTCCGATCTCGAAAACAGGTGGGGCGAGAGTCCATCCTATCTTGAGCGTGGCTTCGGAATCTGAGCGGGCGTTTGTCACCCATAAAGTGGCTGCTACGAGAATTACCATCGCTGCTATAGCACGAAAAGTGATGGGTTCCATTCTAGCCATTGTGTTGCGATCAAACCTCAGTAGCAATACCTGCAGAGCTAGACTTATTATACTGTGGGCACAACGTGTTAGTGCCGAGAGAAGGCTCGATCACGCTTTCTTGAGGTAACTTTCGCAATCATGCTTGCAGTATAGTTCTTTCCTCTCTGCGCACTGTTGCACTAAAACTGAGCAAGTAAATCAGGGTGATAATCATCTGTCGTTATCTTGATTTTATGCTGTTCCATTCTGGTATCAAGAAGCCTGGACATGGCTGCCAGATTATCCAGGGTGATGGTGTTGTCATCCAGTTCGTATAGCTGCCTTGAGCCCTTATACATGAAGTTCATGATAATCATCGCATCCACATTATTGTCTTCTATCAGTGGTTCGATTTTGCGCTGTTTGCGGTAGATGCGATTGAGCTGTTTTTTCAGATTCCATACATAGACCACCTCATTCATGAACGCATTATCTCGACAGTGATAAATCACGTAAGCAGCTATCAAGGCTGCAAGCACGACACCGATGAGGTTCAAGATGAAATGGGATTCCTCCGGCGTGCTGAACCAGCTAATGAGCAGGCTCGAACAGACAATTGAGACGATCATCATTTGGACGACGATCGCTGCAAATATTATCTTGTAGTGCTTGCTGTAGCGTTGTTTGTCAATGGCTCTGAGCTTCATTCAATAGTCCGGATTAGGGTTACTTGAATTTTAACGAAAATGTGTCCCGTGCGCAGGGGTTACAGTCTGGGTGGATTCACTTGCAGTGCCTCTGGTTTTAGGGAAAATGGCACTCGTGCTGGACTGCAAAAAGTTAAGATGAGTGTAATCATCACATTCCAGTGTGTGCTTCGGAAACCAAGCGAGATTCTCAATTGACAGGACCAATTCTGATTTCAATCATCCAGAGCATGATCGCGCTGCTGCTTGCCGGTGCGCTGCTCTTTCCGTTGTTTTCTCGCCCCCATTTCGAACAGAACACAACGACCAGGGTTCTGATCGGCTTGATTTTCGGGATAACCTATGTAGCGCTGTCTCTCAACAGCCTCGTGTTGAATGACGGTGGAGTGCTGAATGCCTCGGCGGGGGTGCTGATCTTTGCTGCGTATCTGGGCGGGCCAGTCGCCGGTGCTATGGTCCTGACGGTTTCGCTGGCTATTCGAGCTGGTTTGGGTGGAGATATGCTCATCCTAGGTCTGGTCATGCAAGCGATATGCGTGTTTGCCGGTTTGTTGCTGCGTATGATCAGACCTTTTTCAATATGGCCACAGCTGCCCAATCGTATTCTGTTTTACGCCCTTGGCGTTTTTCTCGTGATGCATTGCTCAGGCGTCATTCTGGCCATTCTCCTGGATTTGGCGGCTATCACCCCGATTGCTTCTGAATTCGTCGTCTTTATATTGGCAGGACTACTGTCGGTGACAGTTACGTGGGCTGTTATTCAACAAAGCTGGCGGCTGGCCTCTATAGAACGGGAGAACGGTGCACTGCTGCGACAATTGCAACTGATATTCAAAAATTGCGGAATTGGGGTGTTGTACTACAACGGGCGTAGTGGACGGCTCGACTTTGACCCGAGTTTCAGGAAACTCTACGGCCTATCGGAGAACGAGGTGCTTGAACCTTACACTCTCATTTCGCGCCTGGTACATGCCGAAGACCGCGAGGCGGTAAAAGTGCACATTTCGAATGCCATCTACGGCAGCGGAACACATGGCAGCCAGCTGTTTCGGACCTGTAGCGACGATGATCAGTTGCGCCATATACGATCAACCTGGCAGGCCGAGAGCGAGACACCAGAAGGCTTGCGAAACCTCATCGGACTGCACATTGATGTAACCGATGTCACCACTGCACAGCAACAACGAATCGAGGCTCAGCAACAGATCGCAGCCATTGCCGAAAACTTGCCGGGTGTCATCTTTCAGTTGATCTGGCAGAACTGTAGCGTGAAGGAGCTGACGTATATCAGCTCAAAATCCGTCGATTTGTGGGGGCTGACGCAAGAGGCGGTGCATCAGGCCCCCTGTGAGAGTCTTGCAGCTCATTTTGAGGCAGGCGAGGCAGAAAAGGTCAGTAGGGCTATCAATGATGCCGCGAGCAACGGCGGACGTGGTTCCACACGCGTCTGGATGCGGGGCCGGAGCGAAAAAAGGATCAGAGTCGAGCTACAGGTGCAAGCCATGGACCTTGGTAATGGAACTCACCTTGTCAACGGTATCTACGTAGATATCACGAGTGAATCGGCCGCGCAGGAAGAGGCCGATCTACAGGCGGCACTTGCCCGACAATCTCAGAAGAACGAGAGTATCGGTCGGCTTACCGGCGGTGTTGCGCATGATTTCAATAACATCCTGGCTATCATTCTGAGTAACCTTGAACTGCTTCGGGATACGGTTGAAAGCGATAGTCAGAGAGCAATGATAGATGCCGGAATCGGCGCGAGCCATCGAGGGGCCGGTCTGACCCGAAGTATGCTGTCTTTCGCACGAACGGCAAGTCTTGATCCTGAAGCTCTGGACCTGAACACGGTTGTGCGCCATGCCAAGAACTGGATGCACCGCGCCATGCCGGAGTCCGTCGAGGTGGAGATGTCCCTGTTAGCAGGGCTCTGGCCTGTCAGGCTTGATGCATCATTACTTGAAAGTGCGTTGTTGAACCTGATCGTGAATGCGCGTGATGCCATGCACAATCACGGCAAGCTGACGATCGAGACTGCAAACGTACGTATCGACCAATCCTTTATCGACACGCGAAATGAGACGATTTCACCGGGTCGCTACGTCATGCTGGCGGTAAGCGACACCGGCTCTGGGATTGAGGCGGACACTCTGGAATGTATGTTTGATCCTTTTTACACGACAAAGGCGCCAGGAGAGGGCTCAGGCATAGGCCTGTCGATGATACAAGGCTTCGTCAAGCAATCCCTGGGGACTATTCGGGTCTATACCGAGCTGGGAATGGGCACATCCTTCAAGATCTATTTCCCCGTCTGTGACACCGCACCCGTGATCAAGCACAAAAAGATTGACGAAGTGTCGTCGCACGAGTGCAGTGGCGCTCGCATTCTGTTGGTTGAGGACGATGAAAACATTCGCGAGGTTCAACTGGCCATGCTTGAGAGAGGAGGGTATCGGGTTGTCACGGCCAATAGTGGTGATGCTGCGCTGGATATTTTCAACGCTGACTCAGCGTTCGATTTGATAGTAACCGACATTGTCATGCCTGGAGAGCTGCAAGGCACAACTCTGGCCAGTAAGGTCCGTGAAACCAACCTGCAGATTCCCTTTATTTTCATGTCTGGCTATGCAGCCGAAGCGACCGTACATGGGAATGGCCTGAGACCGAAAGATATTCGTTTGATGAAGCCGGTGCCCATGTCCAGTTTGCTGAATTCAGTGGCCGCTGCGCTCAAACTCCGTGATTAACTTGGCAGTATCGACAATGGGTCTTTTAGTGTGGGTGGCTGTGTAACCAGCAGGGTCAGGAGTATAATCTTGAGGCCATGTCTGCGAGCAAGTCCATGAGCATTGAAAAGCACGACCAGTCCGACAATACAGTCAGTGAAACACCTGAACAACTGGCGCAATACCGGCACGCTTTTGAACAGCGCCTGGCAGATATCAATCAGCGTATCGAACAGGTCTGCGCCCGTTCAGGCCGCGCAAGAGGCGATGTGCGCCTGTTGCCGGTGAGCAAGACGGTAGATACCAGTCGCTTGCGCCAGGCCGTCAGTGCCGGTTGCCACCAGCTTGGCGAGAACAAGGTACAAGAGGCCATGGATAAGGCACAGGAACTCAGCGACCTGCCTGTTCAGTGGTCCATCATCGGTCATTTGCAAACCAACAAGGCCAAGTATGTGGCTCGTTTTGCCCATGAAGTCCAGTCGCTTGACTCCCTGAAACTGGCGGAAACGCTGGACAGGCGTTTGCAGCTGGAAGGTCGGGCACTGGATGTCTATGTACAGGTCAACAGCTCGGGGGAGGCCAGTAAGTACGGCCTGGCGCCAGATGATGTCCCGAAGTTCATGACCTCACTGAGCCCCTTCAGCAGTTTGCGCGTGCGCGGCCTGATGACTTTAGCTGTTTTCTCTGCCGACGATGTAACCGTGCGCGAGTGCTTCGTTCGTATGCGGACGTTAAGGGGTCGCTTGCGAGAGGAGCTCCCGGACCCGAGCTTATGCCAGGAGCTGTCCATGGGCATGTCAGGTGATTTTGAAATCGCTATCGAAGAAGGTTCTACCTGCGTACGCGTGGGCCAAGCGCTGTTTGGACCTCGCGCCTTGCCGGATAGCTACTACTGGCCTGGCGAAACCAAATAAGAAGAAATATTCCAGAAAAAACAAGGCAGCGAAATCCTATGGATACCTACACTCAATCAGCACAACCGGTTATCGTGTCTATCCAGTCACAACTGGTGTATGGCTGTGCGGGTAACAACGCCGCCATGCCACTATTGCAGAAACTCGGTGCCACGGTCTACGCGGTGCCCACGGTGCTGTTGTCTAACACGCCTCATTATCCAACGATAGGTGGAATCGACATGGCCTCTGATATCGTCGAGGAGCTGTTGAGCCGCTTGCTTGACCGTGTTCCGGCCACCGGGCTAACAGCCATTCTCACAGGTTACATTCGAGATGCGGCAACCGTCACCGTCGTTGCGAATTTCATTGATCGTATTCGTAAAGAAAATCCTGGCATCATCGTACTGGCGGACCCGGTGATGGGCGATACCGATCTTGGTTTGTTCATACCCGAAGAGGTGGCGCATTGTGTGAAGAGCCAGTTGCTCAGCCGGGCAGATATCTGCACTCCCAACTTGTTTGAAGCGCGCTTCATCATCGGAGAGGATGAGGTGGAGCCTCAGGATTTGCAGGTTGCTCTGCGGGCAGCCGGGGCTGGTATCAGTGTGATAACCGGGCTTGGTCTTGAGCAGGGCGCAAGCGAGGTACAGACAGTCGCCTGTCAGGGCGCTCAGCGCTGGAGTACCAGTACACCGCGGCTGGATATAAGGCCTACGGGCACTGGTGATTTACTCGCTGCCGCCTTCTTGTTTCACTGGCTGGCTACACGCGATGTGTCGATGGCATTGCAACAGTCTGTGGACAACGTATATTCCATCATGCGGCAAGCCGCAGACATGAGCCTGCAGGAGCTTGAACCAGCGCGCCTATAGAGAGGACTTTCTGATCAAGGACCCTGTATAGGGACCTGTGAGCAATTGTGAAAAAACTGGGTATTGAGTCGATTGTTGGCCGATGAAACATCAAGAAGCTGTAGGCGCAGCCGCTGTTTCATGGACCAGGGGGTGTATTGCCCCAGCCCGTATCATGGACAATGAATTCGAGGACAATCAAACGGATAAGCCGGTCTCGCTACTGCCTATGGCTCGTATGGTTTCTGATTTGCCTTGCCCCTGTGGGTCATCCCTTGGCGGATATTGGCGGATATGCTGATCCTCTTGAGCCGCCGGTCAGTGTTCTTGAGGACCCGACCGGCGAGTTGACGATTGCTGACATCGTCGCTGCCGATGAGCAGTTCTCAACCAGTATCGGGGCATCATTCAATTTTGGTTTTACCCGTTCGGCCTACTGGTTTGCCACGCAACTCGAACGGCCCGCAAACGGCAACTCCCTGTTTCTGAAAATATCGTATCCACTGCTGGATCAGATTGATTTGTATCTGCGTTCGGATGATGGCAGAAATAAACAGTTTGCAGCCGGGGATAGTTTTGAGTTCGACACACGGCAGGTAAATCACCGAGCCTTCATATTTCCGATATTCTTTGAGCCCGGTGAGCAGACTCTACAGGTATATCTGCGAGTAAAAACCACAAGCGCCATGCAGGTGCCCATCAGCGTGTGGGACCCCGAGGCCTTTCATAGTGAAAGTTATGATGAGCAGATAGTACTGGGTCTCTACTATGGTCTGCTGCTAGCCATCATGGTGTCCAATATCATGCTGGCACTGTCTGTCAGAGAGCCGGTTTATGCTTACTACTCGGCATACATAATGTTCTATGGCGGGTTTCAGCTCTGTCTGAATGGGCTGGCTTTCGAATACCTGTGGCCCACCTCTACCTACCTTGCGCAAAAAGGGACGGTCATGTTCATGGCTCTCAGTGCGGTCATGGCAACAGCCTTCTCAGCAGAAATACTGGAGATAAAGAAGGAGTCTGGGCGTCTACGAGCGTGTTTCATCGCCTTTGGCCTGATCAATATGGGGTCGGTCTTGCTTTGTATTGCGTTGCCGTACTCCATTGCCATACAACTTCAGACGCTGTTGACGACAGCAGGCACGATCCTGTTTTTCTGTGCCGGTATGATGCAGCTTCGTCGTGGGGTCGCAGCTGCTCGCTACTATCTGTTTGCCTGGACCATGTTTTTGCTGGGTATCTTCATCTATAGTTTGAAGACCTACGCTGTGCTACCAGAGAACGTTTTCACCGAATATGCCATCCAGGTGGGGTCCGCTATGGAGACTCTATTGCTGTCTTTTGCTATTGCGCACCGATTCAAGGTCTTGCGAGAAGACAAATTGCGCTTGCAGAGTGAGTCCACCGAGCTGTTGGAGACTCGAGTTTCAGAAAGGACACTGGAGCTGGAGCAAACGCTGCTGGAGTTGTCGACCGTGAATTCGCGTCTGGAAAAACTCAGCATTGTAGATCCCTTGAGTGGTCTTTTCAATCGAGCGTATTTCAATGGCAACTTTGACAGGATGTGGAAGCTGGCACAAGAAGAGCAGAGGAGCATGGCGATGCTCATGATCGACATAGATCACTTCAAGCAGGTCAATGACAAGCATGGTCATCTGGTCGGCGACAACGTTATCAGCGTTGTCAGCAAGCTGATTTCTGACACAGTGTCTCGAAAAGAGGATTTTGTTGTCCGATACGGTGGCGAAGAATTCGCTGTGGTATTACCTGATACAGATTTACAGATGGCAACGGTATTGGCCGAAAAAATTCGTGTCGCGGTCAATGAATTTGTCAGCGAGCTGGAAGCTGTGAGCCGGGTTGGTCGCATCAGTGTGAGTATTGGCGTTGCCGGCGGTATTCCAGCGGCTGCTGATTCGGAAGCTGGTAGTGAGACCTTGTTGTCACAGGCAGATAGTGCACTTTATGATGCTAAAAATCAGGGCAGGAATCGTGTGTGCCGGGCACCCGACAGCCATTCGCAGGAACCGTTTAATGATCCAGACTTTCGCAAGGTGCACCTGGGCTAAAGGCGGTCCCTAGCGAGTCGTCTACCTCCGGATTCAGCCTCGGCCATGTCTTCTGCTACATCCTCTATGGAGGGCTCATGTTTTCACGATGTCTGATGCCATGCAAGCACGGTAGAGGATGAGCTGCTTGCTGGCGTGGTGATATGCATTCATCAATGAACTCAAAAATATGAATTTCTATATTTGTTCCAAAAGAAGATAAGATTAGTGTACAGATAGGTTGGGAAAGTAGCTCGATACCCTGATTCGTGCAGTGCCTGGAGAGAGATTACGCATGTTCTTACGAGTCCCCGGAATGGTTGGTACAACCATGGGTATTGCGATGATTATCACCACCACATTAGCATTGGCTGACGTGACTTTACCTGATGAGGTGGTGGTGGAGAACCTGAGAATCGAGAAATCACTCTCAGGCTCACCCGGTGATGCTGCACAGGGGCGCAAGACGTTTGCCGATCGCAGTCTGGGCAATTGTCTTGCTTGCCACCTCAATTCAGATCTGAGTGATGAGTTGTTCCACGGCAATGTCGGGCCCTCGCTAGACGGCGTTGCCACACGCTGGAAGCCGGAACAGCTGCGTACCATCGTCGTGAATGCCAAGAAAGTCTTCACTGAACGCACCATTATGCCAGGGTTCTACTCACTGGACGTCGGGGAAGACGTGCGTGAGGATCTCATCGGTAAAACCATCCTCACGGCTCAGCAAGTTGAGGATGTTGTGGCGTATCTGAACACCCTTGAATAGCTTTGATCTCATGGATATTCTGGAGTATATTAATCAATGAGCATTAGTAGACGAAGTTTACTGAGCACCTCTGCCGGCCTTCTGCTTGCCGGTTTTTTTGGCACGAGTACTCGCGCCTTTGCCAGTGTGGAGGATGTCGAAAAAGCGATAGCGGACTTCTCTGGAGGCATAAGCCCGACAGATTCCGGCGTACTAAACCTGACAACGCCCGAGATCGCAGAAAACGGTAATAGTGTGCCGGTTTCCGTGTTTGTTGATAGTCCAATGAGCCCGGATTCCTACGTTGAGTCGATAATCATTCTGGCTGAAGATAACCCGCATGCTGATGTCATCACTTTCCACTTCACACCCGCAAGCGGTGTGGCAAGTGCCTCTACGCGTATTCGGCTTGCCAGAACTCAAAGTGTCATGGCTCTGGCAAAGATGAGTGACGGATCCATTCATTCTGCAAGGAATGAAATCAAAGTCACGATCGGAGGCTGCGGCGGGTAACGCTCGATCCCGTTCCCGATCTCGTCTACATTTGAAAAGAACCAGAGGCAGTTATGGCAATCGCAAAACCCCGCATGAAAATTCCCAAGAGTGCCGCAGCAGGCGACATCATCACGATCAAGACCTTGGTGAGTCATGCGATGGAATCTGGTCAGCGAAAGGATCTGGACGGTGAAGTCATACCGCGCATGATCATCAATAAATTCTCGTGCGAATTTAATGGCAATCCTGTTTTTTCCTGTGATATGCACTCTGCAGTTTCAGCCAACCCCTATTTTGAATTCTCTGCCAGGATTGAGGAGGCAGGCACATTCAAGATGACCTGGGTCGATGACAACGGAGTCGTTATCGAAGCTGAACAAGATATAGCGCTCAGGTAGTCATGCTGTGAGAGACCACTACAAGAAAGTCCCAGAAGGCAGAAGGTGCGAAATCGGAGTTTTGACTTGAAGAATTTGACGCTAGCAATCGCACTCGTTGCCGCCGGTGTAATGGCTTTTTTTTCCATGTTTGTTGCCGCAGCGCCAGTTGATGAAGAATTGATTATCGATGGTGAATTCAATATGATCACGCGCACCGCATCACCTGAAGGCCACCCATTGTCGGAGGTCACATCAGGCTGGCTCTACCGGACTGATGAGACGCGAGACCAGCAAGCTGATTCTTTTGAAAATCCGGGTATGTTGGCTGTGGAAGAGGGGGAGGTTTTTTGGAATACCGTTGATGGCAGCGCCGGTAAATCCTGTGCGTCTTGCCATGATGATGCAGCGACATCAATGAAAGGCGTGGGTGCCAAATACCCTGTCTGGGATGTAGCCTCATCAAAACCTATCAATATCGAACAGCGTATCAACCTGTGTCGGATCGACAATATGGGTGCCCAAGCCTGGGAGTTTGACGAACAAGGTCAGAAACCACTGGCTGCTTACATCAAGAATCAGTCTCTGGGGCTGCCTGTTTCCATGAAGTTGGATGAAGGGGATATGCAGAAATGGTGGGAAAAAGGCAAGGAGACGTATTACTCCCGTATGGGGCAGCTCGATTTTTCGTGTGCCAACTGTCATGAGCAATACAACGGCAGTTATATTCGTGCTGATCACCTGAGTCAGGGCAATGCGAATGGCTTTCCGACTTTCCGTCAGAAGCAGGGAACGCTTGTATCGTTGCATAGCCGGTTCCAAGGATGTATCAGGGATACGCGTGCTGAAATACCCGAGGCATTTTCCGATGACATGATGGCGCTGGAAGTCTATGTCACCTGGCGTGGAACTGGCCTGTCAGTAGAAACACCAGCGGTTCGACAGTAGCTTCTCTGGATACTCGCCATGCATTCTCGTAGAGATTTCCTTCAGTTTGCTGCAGTGATAGCGGCAATGAGCGGATTCTCAGGTGGGTTGACGCGGGTTGCAGCACGGCAAAGAGTAACTCAGGATGATCTGTTGTCATTCGATAGCAAGGGGCAGGTTACCTTGCTGCATATTACCGATATGCATGCGCAGCTGATGCCCATGTATTACCGGCCACCGTCCCAGAACATCGGTGTCGGTAGCTATTCCGGCATACCACCTCACGTTGTAGGGGAGGATTTTCTAAAGCATTTCGGGCTGGAGCGAGATAGCGCACTTGCCTATGCACACACCATGGTCGACTACGTCGATATGGCCAGAAGCTACGGCCGGCTGGGTGGGCTTGATAACACTGCAACTCTGGTTAATGCCATACGTGCAGAGCGCGGTGATGACAAGGTATTGCTTCTGGATGGCGGGGACACTTGGCAAGGCTCCTACACCACGTTGAAAACAGAGGCACAAGACATGGCCGAGTGTATGAGTCTGCTTAAACCTGATGCCATGGTGGGGCACTGGGAGTTCACCCTCGGTGAAAAACGTGTTCTTGAATTAATCGATAGTCTGGATTATCCCTTCCTTGCCGGCAATATTGTCGATAACGACTGGGAAGAACCCGTTTTCGAAAGTACCGCTTTCTACGACAAGGGAGGGGTGCGAGTAGCGGTTATCGGGCAGGCCATGCCATACACGCCCATTGCCAATCCTCGCTGGATGTTCCCGCAATGGTCCTTTGGATTGCGAACCGAGCTTCTGCAGGTAAACGTTGATAAGGCGCGCAGTGATGGAGCCCAGCTTGTGGTGCTGCTGTCGCACAACGGGTTTGATGTTGATCGAAAACTCTCAACGGTTGTCAGTGGTATCGATGTGATTCTCACCGGACATACCCACGATGCCATTCCAAAGGCCATCAAGATAGACAACACACTGATTCTGGCATCAGGCTCACATGGCAAGTTTCTGGGTCGAATTGATCTTAAGGTGAAGAATGGCAAGGTGGCGGACTATAGTTCCAAGCTCATTCCCGTGTTGTCCGACGTCATAAGACCTGACGTCAGCATGAGTCAGATGATTGCCAAGGTACGAGCACCCTATGAATCGGAATTGAAGCGGGTTATTGGTAAAACAGATTCACTGCTTTACCGTCGTGGCAATTTCAATGGAACCTGGGATGATCTTATCTGTCGGGGCATGATGGAAGAGCGCGATGCCGAGTTGTCGTTCAGCCCCGGATTCAGATGGGGAACGACGGTGCTACCTGGTGATGAGATTACGATAGAGGATCTCTACACACAAACTGCCATGAGCTACCCCTCTGTTTATCGTCTTGAATTTACAGGTGCACAGATTCATGAAGTACTGGAGGATGTGTGTGACAACCTGTTCAACAAGGACCCCTTTCTGCAGCAAGGTGGGGATATGGTGCGCGTAGGTGGCATGGGCTACACCTGTGAGCCTGAAGGTTCGATGGGTTCGCGTATCAGTAATATGACGCAGCTATCCACCGGAGAACCTATTGACCCTGCCAGGAAGTACGTTGTAGCGGGGTGGGGCTCTGTCAATGAAGAAGTCGAGGGGCCGGCCATCTATGATGTGATGGAGAACTACATCAGTAAGCAGGATGTCGTCACCATAGAGAAAAATGATGCTGTGAAGCTCATTGGCGGCTATTAGCTATTTGTGACCATTCGGGAGGGCTTGTTGAAAACTACCGTGCGCAGTAGTGCTGATTGCAGGGTAGTGCTGATTAAGCGATGATTGGTAAGTTGATTGAGATGCGTGAACGGTGGTCGTGAGATAGCCTGGGCTTGACTGAATCAGATCAGAACTTCGATTATCAGGGTGCCGCGATGTCATGCCATGAAGAGTCTGCCGGGTGATCTGCCCCGCCAGTTTGGATTACTGGAAAAACAGATTTATTTATCCTGCTTCTCCCCAATTACTCCGTTCTCTTCATCGGGCTTTGGAACCAGTATGATTTCCTGTTTTCTTGTCCGTGGTAATTCAACTGGCTCTTGCCATCGATGTTCGGCCAGAGCTGTGTCTGTCACATCTATATCATCTGGTTTCTTCCCTGCTGCCTGTTGATGTTTCAAAAAAGCTTTTATCGCAGGCTTGAGTGTCTGGAATAAGTGATTCTTGCCCCGTTCACGTCGATTTTCGACAAAGTCATCGTTGAAGAAATGTCCCAAGTGACGCCGCAAACGCGCGACATACACTGAAACTCCCATCTCTGCCAGTTCCCGGCGCAATTCATCGAACTTTCTAAGACCCGTTGCATCAACGATGTTGATGGCACTGGCATCCAGTACCAGCCATTCCACAGGTGTATTCTGTGCATTCACGATGGCTCGCACCCGCGATTTCATGAAGTCGGCGTTGTAGAAAACCAGGTTGGATTCAAAGCGGTAGAGCAGTAGTCCCGGGATAGTTCTGGCATCCGGGTAGTCGGCAATATTATGAAAACCCTTTTGTCCTTTGACTCTTCCCAGTACCGCATCGTTGGGGCGAGACTCTACCGAAAGCAACC
The DNA here is from genome assembly GCF_002215215.1 of Granulosicoccus antarcticus IMCC3135. Taxonomy (NCBI): domain Bacteria; kingdom Pseudomonadati; phylum Pseudomonadota; class Gammaproteobacteria; order Chromatiales; family Granulosicoccaceae; genus Granulosicoccus; species Granulosicoccus antarcticus. The sequence continues at coordinate 3,158,915 of NZ_CP018632.1, forward strand.
AGATCAGCGACAAGGCGACAGCCAGCAATACACCGGGTAGAACGCCCAGTATCAGTACTCCCAAAGTGGTCACGAGAGACAACAGGAATTCACGATAGCTCATTCGATACAACTGCCGTAGATCCGCCAGGTCAATCAAACCAATCGCCGAGACCAGAATGACCGCTGCAAGAGCTGTGGTCGGCACGTAGGCCAGTGGTGCAGTCAGGTATATCAATACCAACATCATGACCCCACCTGCCACCAGGCCCACCATCTGGGTTTTGCCTCCCATGGCGTTGTTGACGGCTGTACGCGAGTCCGCACCGGTTACAGGAAAGCCTTGTGCCAGACCCGATGCAAGGTTGCAGGCACCAAAACCAATCAGCTCCTGATTGGCATTGACTTCATAGCCATTGCGGCGAGCAAAGCTCTTGGCCGTCAAGACACCGCTGGTAAAACTGACCAGTACAAGTCCTGCCGCAGCTCCGAAGATATCGTTGAAGACTGCGAAATTGAAGTGTAGTAGTACGATGGAGGGCAGACCGGCAGGTACATTTCCCAGCACCTCCACACCGTGTTCTTCCAAGCCCAGTCCCCTTACCAGCAGAATGCTGAGTCCTACCACAACGAAGGCGGCGGGCAGGCGTGGCAGAAAGCGCAGAATAAGGACCAGAACCACGAGTGTACCTACACCCAGTGCCGCGGTTGGCCAATGGCTTTGCTCTACGTGCTGAAAAAACTCCATGCTCCTTGGTAGAAAGTCCTTTTCACTGGCAGGATAACCGAGCAACTTGTGTAGCTGCCCTACCATGATGAGTAAGGCGATACCGTTCAGATAGCCTGTGAGTATGGGTTGCGAGAGAAAGTTTGCCATGAAGCCAAGCCTGATCACACCCGCAAGAAGAAAGAGCAGGCCGCTCATGATCGTTAATCCGAACAACAGTGTTGCATAGCGTTCCGGATCACCACCAGCCAGAGGCCCCAGTGTCGTGGCAATCAGAATGCAAGTGGCTGCATCTGGCCCTGTCATCAATTGGCGTGAGGAGCCGAACAGGGCGTAGGCGAAGAGCGGGAAAATTGCGGAATACATGCCAACCACGGGTGGTACGCCCGCCAGTTCCGCGTAGGCGATTCCGACGGGAAGCGCAATTGCAGCGACCGACAATCCGGCTGCCAGATCATGGAGCAGCCAAGATGGCCGATAGCCCGACAGGGCGAGAAGGCCAGGAGCGACTGCCTGGATCAGACGGCGGAGTCTGCGCTGTGTGTGGCCAGCAGCCATATACCAAGGCCTCCTGTCGTGTGATATCGGTTTCATCAACGATAGCACTGATGTTGGCAGCGATCGGTATTTTCAGGTGGAATGAAGGATCTTGAGTGGGCACGTTCACTATTGTCTTGCGTTATTCGCAGAGCAATAGTGGACGTGCTACTCAGGTTACGCTGTTCAGCTTCAGCCGATCAACTCATCACTCTTGTCGTCTGTTTCACCGTAGCGTTTGAGTGTCGCTGGCCGGGTGCCTTCATAGACGCGATCAAGGTTTTTTGCAATCTTGTCATTCTCCCGCTCGAACAGACAATCGCCATGCTTGTCGGATGCCACGATAAAGGGGCCCATCTTGTTGCATCGGATGACCCACATGGCCTGTGCTATTCCAAGTTCTTCCTCCCAGTGCACGGCCTCGACCCGTTCGATTCCACGCCCCAGCAAAGCGCCTGTGCCATAGCCGACCGTGCTTAGATAGATAGCGCCATTGGGGACGAAATAGCTCTTGTAGTCCTTGCTGGTCATGCCGCCCTTGCCGATGACCAGTTTGGCGCCGGATTTTTCGAACCATTCGGGTAGCCATTTGGCAAATCGAAAAGAGGCCGTGGCTGTCACTGCACCCATTTCGAATGAACCATCCGGATTGATCCGTGCCGCCGGTGAGCAGTGGAAATTGGTCGCACTCTGCGAGGGCAGGTCCATCGGAATGTTGGCCTTGTCTTCCAGAGCGCGCTTGTAGACGCCTTCACGAGCCGTATAAAGCAGTCCGTCAAGGTAGACAATATCTCCTAGCTGGAGATCATCCAGCGCTTCCTGGGTCGGTGTCGTGGAGAGTCGAACCTCTCGGATCTTCATGACGCTTGCTCCATTGCTTCTTCCCATTCAACCGTGTGGCGTCGCTGATACTCTGTAAACCAGTCCGGGTCGGTGCGATGTTCAACTCGACCATCAGGAAAAATCCGGGCGACCGCACGTCTGGATGACAGGCAGAACGCGTGTACTGACATCTGCATGCCGCCGGTATGACAGTAACCGACTTCGATATGGGTATCGATGACCATGTTCTTGCCCACAAAACCCATCGCGCCCATACCAATGGAATTACCGGCAGCTGTCAGCTCCAGTTCCAGCATGGAGATGCGAGGATCCTGGTTGCGATCACCGACCGTACGAAGACAGGCCGCGCGCTTGCCTAGCACCATACAGGTGTCCTTGCAGCCACCCAGGCCTATGCCGATAATCGCTGGTTGGCAGGAAAGACCGCGCTTACCGAAGGCGATAAGCGAGTCCAGATAAAAACGCTTGATGCCTTCGATGCCGTCCGAGGGAAAGAGCATGCGGTAATCGGTACCAAACAATCCACCTTTGTGAACAGTGATCAGATCGATCCATTCTCCACCGGGCTCGTAGCCGTATTCGATCTCGGGGGCACCGATGCCGACGTTGTTGTTATGGTCTGTCCGCCACAAGGGATGAACACGGTTGGGCCTCAATGGCACACCATTAGTGGCATTGGCTGTGGCACGGCGCAGAGCGGCTTCAAGAGCTACGGGGCCACCCTCGATTTGCGTCTGATTACCCATCTTCACGTACCAGCGCGGAGTGCCGGTATCACCACACATGGCGCGCCGATCCTCTTTGGCAGCGGTGTAGTTCTGCAGCATGGTCTGCAGCACAAAGCTGGAGAGGTCGCCGGTTTCATCGGCAGCGGCAGTTTCCAGTCCTTGCAGGTAATCCTCAGGAATCTCGATGGCAGCTTTATCCATCAGGAATTCTGCTGTTTCTTGTATTAAATCAATTGATATCATCAGTTGGCCCCTACTAGTGTTTCTGGTTCATGGGATGGCAGGATGGTGTTCCCAGGCTTTACGAGTGTGAATTGCACAGGCTCGCGCACCACTTCAATGTCATTGCCTTGCTTACGAGCGACCGTGAACCAGGAGTCGAGCATCGATCCTGAATCTGGATAGTCTTCTCGAAAGTGTGCGCCGCGTGAGTTGTCTCTGGCTAATGCCGCCTTGGCGATGACTTCCGAGACATCGCACAGGCTCGACATGTTCAACCAGTCATGCCAAGTCAGGTTAAATGCAAGGTTGCCACTCTCCACTCCGGTGCTCATCAGTTCTTGCTTGATGGCATGAACTCGTTCGATACCCCGGTTCAAGCCAAATTCGGTGCGCATGACACCAACGTCCTCCCACATCGCTTCCTGTAGTTCCTGGCGCAAGGCCTGAACGTTGCCTGGTTTTATATGCAGTGGTGCCATGGCACGCTCGATCTCGGCCGCCAATACAGCCTCGTCAGGATCTCTGAGGGTGTTCATCTTGCGCACATCAGAGGCCATGACATCACCTGCCACGCCGCCAAACACGGTCGAATTGGCAACACCGTTGCCACCCAGTCGATTCGAACCGTGGGCACCACCCGCATCTTCACCAGCCACATACAAGCCTTCCATGGCCGTCCGTGTATCCGGGTCGACAACCACTCCACCCATGAAATAGTGAGCCGTGGGTACCACTTGTACCAGGCCACCGGCCAGATCAAAGCCGCTGTCAGCGCAGCGCTTGACCATGCCGCTGAACTTCTTGCGTACGACATCAGGCCCCAGATGTGACATGGAGATAAAGACACCGCCACCTTCGGGCTGGTTGCTTTTGCGCATCTCCGCATAGATGCCACGGCTGACCACATCACGTGTCGCACGTTCGCCTCTTTCGTCGTAGTCGAACATGAATCGATGATTGGTATCGTTGAGCAGCTGACCACCGGCACCGCGCAATCCCTCTTCGAGTACCGTGCCGGTCATCTTGGTATGTTCGCCAGCCAGTAAACCAGTAGGGTGGAACTGGACCATTTCCATATCACGCAAGGGCAGGCCCAGTCGCAGTGCCATCGCCAGACCATCCATGGTCTTGTCACCGGATGGCGTATTGTATTTGTACATGGTCGGACCTCCACCGGTGCCCATCATGACGGTCTTGGCACGCACCAATCGTAGCTTGCCATTGCGCATATTGATGAACAGCACACCCGCCAGGGCTGCGCCATCCTTGCTGGGGATCAGGCCAATGGCTCGATGTTCCTGCAGCTTTTCGATGGGGCGACTCAAGACCTGCTCCATGAGCCGGTTGATTATTTCAATACCAGTCAGATCGCCTTTATGAACCGTCCTGTCTGCCGTCTGGCCCGCGAAAGCCTTGTGGTGCAATGAGCCATCTCTGTTTCTGTCGAAGAAGCAGCCGATCTCGTTCTCCAGTTCCCGAACTCTGACAACGGCCTGTTCGCACAGTTTCCAGGCCATATCCTGATTAGGCAGCCACTTGCCACCATTGATGGTGTCCATGAAGTGGCGTTCCACCGTATCTCCATGCCCAAGAGAGACGTTGTAGCCACCCTGGACCATGCGGGTACAACCGCACTTTCCCAGCAGTCCCTTGACTGCAATGGTGATGCGGGTACCTGCTGGGGCCTTTTGCGAGGCGTGGAGTGCGGCAAACATACCGGCACCTCCAGAGCCCAGAATAAGGATGTCTGTGTCGGTTCTTTCTATGTTTCCGATGATGCTCATGTTCAGATCGCTCTCAGAAAGAAGATGGTTGAAATGGCTAGTGCCGCTACGATGGAGCAGGCGGCCGCTGTTTTTTGATTGTTGGACCACTCGAGTGATTCAAAGGCCATCAAGCGCAAACCGCCAAACAGATGAATGGCCAACAGGAATACCAGACCGTACTCTGCAACCTTGACCAAGGGGTTCTCGCCCCAGCCAAGGTACTTGTCCATGCGATCTGGCTGATTCAGGGCCAGTGATAACAGATAGAAATGGGCAGGTAGAAAAAGTGCCAACCCCAGGCCGGAAAGTCGGTGCAGCAGATAGGCCAGCCAGAGAGGGTGTTTTCGATGGGGTTTGATCATGACAGGGTGACTCCGATCACGGCTTTTGCACCCATGTAGAGAGCAATCAGAAAAAAGGCCCACGACAGGATGGTCAGTTGGGTGCCGCGCACCTTGAGCGTTTCCGAGATGATGACTCTCAATCCAATGGCGGCATGTATCGATACGCTCGCCACAAACAGGCCGTAGAAGAAGAACCAGAAAATGCTGCCTTGTGTTCTTCCCAGAATTTCAGCGGCTGACAGGCCGCCCTGAATGGCGTAGATCATGAGAGCGATATGAACCAGTGTCAGTGGTGCCATTATCAGCGCAGTAAGGCGCTGCAGCATATACAGTCTGATATCGAGCATGGCTACTTCCCCCTCTTCAGTAGCGACATGATAGAGGCGCGCTTCAAACCAGCGATGGCCTCCATGGGTTTGAGTTCATTGGGGCAGTACAGCGAGCAGCTACCCTGGGTGTGGCAGTTGTGGCAACCACCGCTGCCTGATACGGACTTCAGGATCTTATCCTTGTCGTTATCCTTGGCATCGTTGTAGACAGTCCAGGCGCGTTGCAGTGCTGCTGGCCCCAGATAATCAGGGTTGTTGTTGACCGTATCGCAAGACGAGTAGCAGACGGCGCAGTTGATGCACTCGATACCGGCATTGGCTTGTTGGCGGTTCGGGGACTCAGGATCGATCATCTCGATCGGATCATCACGGGTGCTGGAGGGGTGGTGCAGTCCTTCGGCAGCAATCCACTTGTCGAAGAAAACATCCATATCGGTTGCCAGGTCCTTGATCACCGGCAGGTTTCGAAGTGGTGCTATCTCCAGCTTGTTGTCAACGACGACTTTGTTGATATGTGTGCGGCAGGTCCAGCGTGGCTTGCCATTGACCATCATGGCGCATGAGCCGCACATACCGACTCGACAGGCATAGCGATAGGTCAGCGAATAGTCCTGATTCTGTTGTATCCAGGCGACGACATCCAGTACGGTCTGGCTTTCCTGGGTCGGTACCGTGAAGGTTTCAAACCCGCCAGACTCATCGCCTCGCCATACACTTACTTTCATCTCACTGTTCATCGTCGTATGACAACTCCACTTGGTAAACACGTACATTGAAGAATTTGATCAGCCCACTCATTGGCTGGACCAGCCCGTTACTCTGCAGACTCATGCATTCCCGTCTCTACAGGGTCTGCAGATTTATCAGCCTTGCGAGTGGCGGTAATGCCTGCACGCACGATGGCTACGAGCGCTAGAAAAGTGACCAGCCAGAAAAACCAGGTAATGGGACTTCGAAACAGGATGGCCGGTGAATTGTTAGACATCAGCATGGCCTGTCTGAAATTGTCTTCCAGCAGTGGTCCCAGAATGAAGGCAATCAGAAAAGGGGCTGCCGGGACGCGAAAGCACAACATGAGGAATCCTACCCAGCCCATGGCGAACATGACGCCAACATCGAACAGATTGTTATTGACCGCGAACACCCCGAAAGTACACAGCACCATGACACAGGGAAACAGTACGCTGGGTGGAACATTAGCGACATGTTTGAAACCGCGGATAGCCAGTGAGCCGATGAAAAACAGAAACACTGAACTCACGATCAGTCCGATGAACAGGCCGTAGATGATGTCGGCATTCATGATGAACATCAGTGGGCCAGGTTGCAAACCATGGATCATGAACGCACCCAGAATAATGGCTGTGATGACGTCTCCGGGTATGCCCAGTGCCAGCAGGGGAATCAAGGTGGCCCCTGCGACTCCGTTGTTACCGGCTTCGGAGGCCGCTACGCCTTCGATCTCACCCTTGCCGAAGTTCTCCTTGTTGGGTGAAGTTCGTCGCGCCTCCGAGTAGGACAGGAAGGCCGAGGGCGCAGCACCGATACCCGGGATGGATCCCAGAAAAACGCCGATGAAACTGCCACGAACAATGGACTTGAAGCTACGTTTGTATTCTGCAAAAGTGACCTTCGAATCTCCGAGTGAGCGCGTTTTTCCATCCATTGACTTGGGCTTCCAGACCAGTGAGATAATCTCCGGTATGGCAAACAATCCAATCAATACGGCGATGAAGTTGAGTCCACCCATCATGTTGGCATTGTCGAAGGTAAAGCGACTGGTGCCGTAGATGAGGTCCAGGCCGACGGTCGCCAGCAGCAGACCCAGAATGGCTGACAGTGCCCCCCGGAGTAGGCTTTCACCCGACACACCGGCAATGATGGTCAGAGAGAACAGAATCAAAGTGAAGAATTCGGGAGGGCCGAATTTCAGGGCAAACGATGCCAACCAGCCTGCAAACAGGATCAGGGAAAGGTTTGAAATGGCATCAGCAGTACAGGATGCCCAGAGCGCCATACCCAGAGCCTTGCCAGCCTGGCCTTTCTCGGCCATGGGGTAACCGTCAAGTATGGTTGCAGAGGAGGCAGGTGATCCCGGCGTCTTGATCAGTATGGCGGGAATTGAGCCACCGAAAACGCCACCCTTGTAGACACCAAGCAGCAGAAGGATGCCAGTTGTGGGAGCCAGTGAAAAAGTAAAGGGGAGCGTCAGTGCAACGGCCATGGTCGCCGATAGTCCAGGGATGGCACCTGCGATAGTGCCTACGGCTACGCCGACAAACAGGGCAAAGAAACTCTCGAAGTTGGCTACTAGAGAAAGTCCTGCAGCAATATTATCCAGGAAGCTCATGGCAGTCTCAGAAAAATACCTTGCGGTATGGCTACACCGGCAACGTGAGCGAAGAAGGCGTAAAGAACCAGTGGAACGATGATGGCGCACAACACCACCGTCTTGGGATATCGCGATTGAATCAATAGTGCAAGAGCCACAATGGTCAGCATGGATGTCCAGACCAGTCCAAGGAGCGGCAGTACGTAGACAGTCGCTATCATTAGCACTGCAAGAGCGGCAAGTCGGCCGTATTCAGCAAAATGATCGGTATCAGAACTCTCGCTGATGGAGTCGGCAGACTTGTCAAACTTCCTGGCGCTGGCCAGCAGGCCAGCTCCTACCAAGGCCAGAAAAACGGCCACAACCATTGGCCAGAAAACAGGAGATAACACGATCTTCGGAACGTTTGCGGGGGACGTCACCCAGTTGGGTATTGCATAGAAAATCAGAAACGCCGAACAGATCATCGTCCCGATACCGAGCCGAAACTGGATAGTTCTAATACTCATGCTTCTTGCAGCCTCAGAGGAGAGAAGTCCCGACATGGCGACTGGGGGCGCAGCATGCCGGGTTGAAATTCACAGTTTATTGCTGAGCGAGCCCTTGGAATTCAGCCCTCGACACGCATGCCCAGTTTTTCAGCAAGCGCTTTGAAAGTCTCGTATTGAGCTCGAATGAAAGTGTTCGCATCTTCCGGTGACATCAGCTCGATGACAGATCCCAGCTTTTCCATTGATTCGCGAAACTTCTGATCATCCGTTGCCGTCTTCATCCAACCGCCCCATTGTTCAGCAATATCGTCTGGCAAGCCTGCCGGACCTGCAATACCAGTCCAGCCCACAAGAGCTGCGAGTGCAGGTTTGTCAAGGTCTTTGATGGTGGGGGCGTCGAAACCCGGTATCGGCTCTTCAGTGGTCACCATCAGTGGCCTGAGCAATCCATTGGTGACATAGCTTGCCAGGGCCGAACTGTTAGTGCAGACAAAGGTCACTGTGCCGTTCAGTACCGCCGTTGCAGCAGCGCCGCCGCCTTTTTGAGGAATGTGAGTGACTTGTTTCAACGGTTCCTCTATGCCAAATTCGTCTAGTACCATGACGGCGGCAATGTGTAACAAGGAACCGACGCCCGAGGAGCTGTAACTGGTGCCTCCCTCACGCGCCTTGGCGATCAGATCGTCCATACTGTTGATGTCTGACGAGGCAGCCACCGCGCAGGCGACGGGATTGATTTCATAAACGGTAACAAACCGGAAATCGTCCAGTGTGTAGGGCAGAGTGGCCTTCATGGCCGGGCTCACCGTGTGCGAGCCGACCCGTGCGAAAATCATTGTATAGCCGTCGGGTTTTGCATTCTTGGCAGCCACAGATCCGGTTGCGCCGCCGGCACCATCGACGTTGGCCATGACCAGAGGTTTTCCGACGGTAGCACCCAGGGGAGCAGCAATCATCCGAGCCGATATATCAGTTGCACCTCCGGCACTGAATGGAATGATCATGTTGATAGGACGTTCGGGATACTCGGCTTGCGCTGCAGTAGCGAGCATTCCCAGTGCGATAGCACCTAGCCATGCTTTTTTATTCTGCTTCATGATTCCTCTTCACTTTGTCGTGGGGGTGCAGTATTTGAATGTCTTTTTTTGATTGACATTTCAGATCTATATGAACAATATATTAAGTCAGGCTTTTTTACATCGATTTTTACTTACAGATAGTGTAAGGAAAGCTTACATTTAAAACTTCAGATTCATTCCGAATCTTTCTAGAGATCTTCTATGTCCATTCGGCTACTCAAGACGCTGATTGCCGTCGAAAAGTACGGTAAGTTCTCCGCAGCGGGTGAAGCCGTGTGCGTTAGCCACGCAGCGGTCAGCCAACAGATGCAGTCCCTGGAAGAAAAATGGCAAGTAAAGCTATTCGATAGAACCAGACGCACACCGGAGTTGACCCCTGTAGGCAGAGCCTTGGTGGCTAGGGCGCGCGAGGTGGTGTTCGACTATGACGGTCTCGTCGAATCCGTGATTGGCGATCACGGCATCAGGGGTGAATTGTTGCTGGGCGCAGTACCTACGACATTGACAGGTCTGGTGCCACTGGCCGCCTCAAGGCTGAAACAGGAGTACCCGCAATTACACGTTCGAGTTATTCCGGGCCTGACAAATGAGCTCATCAGAATGCTGGAACGAGGCAGTATCGATGCTGCCATCGTGTCCAGCCCCAATGTTATTCAGAAAACCTTTTCATGGAATCTACTGGCAGTAGAACCGTTGGAGCTGCTGGCATCCCAGGAGACTGACAGTGATGATCCGATGGAGCTGCTGCAGACAAATTCCTTCATTCGTTTTTCTCGCGATGCGGTGGTCGGCGAGCTCATCGAGGCGTGGCTTGAAAGTCAGGGCATAACGGTCACTGACAGCATGGAGCTGGAGAGCCTGGAAGCTATTTCCAGTATGGTACTCAGCAATCTGGGAGTATCAATCGTACCCAGACGCTGCGTGCTGAACATGAATCCCTTACCCCTGAAACGTCTGGCGCTGACGCACAACCCGCCCAGCCGTCAACTGGGACTGCTCTATCGCCGTGACAGTACCAAGTGCATTGTTCTTGATGAAGTGCTGCGCGTACTTTTGGGCGCTGTAAAAACGGGCCAATTCCTGCCACCTCACCTGCAAACTGATTAATCATGCCCATCGAATTCTATCTCTACCTGATTGCCGGTGCTCTGGCAGGCGGGTTCATCAACGGTCTGGCAGGCTTCGGCACAGCCTTGTTTGCTCTGGGTTTCTGGTTGCAGATTCTGGAACCGGGACAGGCGGTACCTATGGTGCTTGTATCAGCCATTGTCCCGGGACTGCAGGGGGCCTGGATCGTACGCACGGAAATTCTGAATCAGCCAAAGCGTCTGATGCGTTTCCTGTTGCCGGGTCTTGTCGGTGTGCCGCTGGGTGTGAGTATGCTGGCACTGATCAATCCTGATCAGTTGAAGGTAGGCATCGGCGTCATAATGGTGCTCTACGGTGGTTATTTCTCTTTCCGGAATACGTTGCCGAAGCTGGAAAAATCCATGCCGTTTGTCGATGCCTTCATCGGCCTGATTGGCGGTATTCTGGGCGGGCTTGCTTCTCTTTCAGGGGCCTTGCCTGTCATGTGGTGTTCACTGCAGGCTTGGTCCAAATCTGATACGCGCGCTGTCCTGCAGACCTTCAATCTTGCCATCCTGACAACCGCTGCTGTGGCGTTCTTGATCAAGGGAATGTATACGCAGGAGGTTCTGAAACTGATTGCGGTGACCTTGCCGGTGTCGTTGCTTTCCGCGCAGGCAGGACTGGCCTGCTTCAAGCACCTGAATACTGATCATTTCCAACGATTGATCATCTTCATGATGTTTATATCTGGCACAGCGTTACTGATTCGCGGAGTAATCTAATTCTATTTAGAGCTGCCCTGTAGAGTTCATTATCTGTTTTTGGATAATGGCTAATCGTTTTTGACTATATATCTGGATGATAAATGTCGATAGTCTGGCATTCTGAATTCGAGGAGACCTGATATGACCGACATAACGCATTACATCAATGGTTCCACAGTCACTGGCACGTCCAGCCGCACTCAACCGGTTTACGACCCGGCGACAGGTGATTCTGACAAGAACGTGCTGCTGGCATCGGCCAGCGATGTAGATACCGCTGTTGCAGCTGCCAAGGCCGCCTGGCCAAAGTGGTCCAAGACACCGGCACTGCGACGCGCCCGGGTACTGGATCGATTCAAGTCAATCCTCTGGGAGCGAGCTGATGAGCTGGCTGGCATTCTGGCCTCCGAGCACGGCAAGACACATGATGACGCCCTGGGTGAGGTGACTCGTGGCCTGGAAGTGGTGGAATTCGCCATCAGTGCTCCTAGTTTCCTGAAAGGAGAATTCTCCGAAAACGTCGGTACGGGTGTCGACAGTCACAATATCCGCCAGTCACTGGGTGTGTGCGCCGGTATCACACCATTCAACTTTCCTGTCATGGTCCCCATGTGGATGTTTCCGGTCTCACTGGCGTGTGGTAACACGTTCGTACTAAAGCCATCAGAGCGTGTGCCGTCCGCTTCTCTGAAGCTGGCCGAGTGGTTGACCGAAGCCGGTCTGCCGGAAGGTGTTTTCAATGTCGTACAAGGTGACAAGGAGGCTGTCGATGCGCTACTGAATCATCCGGATGTCAAGGCCATCAGTTTTGTTGGTTCGACGCCCATTGCAAAGTATATCTACGAGACCGGCACCAGCAATGGCAAGCGGGTACAAGCACTGGGTGGTGCCAAGAATCACGCGATCATCATGCCTGACGCCGATCTGGACATGACGGCCAATGCCCTGATGGGTGCAGCGTATGGTTCAGCCGGCGAACGATGCATGGCCATCTCGGTAGCCGTGCCCGTCAGCGATGTCGTTGCCGATGCACTGATCGAAAAGCTGGTGCCTATGATCAATGCCTTGAAAATCGGTCCAACATCTGAAAGTGATTCGGATATGGGACCGCTGGTTACCGCCCAGCACCGTGAAAAAGTCAGTGGATACATTGATGCCGGCGAAGCGGCAGGTGCGAAAGTGGTTGTCGATGGCCGTAACTATCGGCAGGACAAGCAAGGGTTCGAAAATGGATACTACATTGGTGGCACCTTGCTGGACAATGTCACACCTGATATGTCCGTGTGGAAAGATGAGATATTTGGCCCGGTACTCTCAGTGGTACGACGCAACTCCTACCAGGAAGCGCTTGACCTGGTGCACAGCCATGACTTCGCCAACGGTACCGCCATCTTCACCCGTGATGGTGATACGGCACGGGCATTCAGCCAGGATGTAGAAGTAGGCATGATCGGTATCAACGTGCCGATTCCGGTACCGATGGCCTTCCATAGTTTCGGCGGCTGGAAAGCATCGATCTTCGGTGACCACCATATGCATGGGATGGAAGGTGTACGTTTCTATACACGTATCAAGACAACCACGACTCGCTGGCCGGATGGTCAACGCAGTGATGCTGAGTTCGTCATGCCGACACTGGGTTAGGGGGTAATCCGAATGTTTATTGATGAGCGCATCTACACGCTGAAAAATGGCAATGTGAAACCTTTCCTGGCGCTATATGAAGCCGAGGGCAAGGATGTACAGATCCGTATCCTTGGCAACATGATCGGCTATTTCTACACCGATATCGGTCCCTTGAACCAGGTTGTACATATGTGGGGGTACGACTCCATGGATGATCGCTACCGCAGACGTGCTGAATTGCAGGATAGTCCCGAATGGCAGGCCTATGCCAAGCAGATGCGTCCGCTGGTGAGGCATATCGAAAACAAGATTCTGATTCCGGCAGATTTCAGTCCGATAGGTGGCACACACACATAACGACCTCTTGTGAGCAGTTCGCTCACGAGTTCACCCTACACGAGTACTTTGCTACGACGCCCGTGTGGGGTGAGCCACTTCCTTATTTCTTCAATAGTGATTCATCATGACGACGTACGATACAGCGCAGTCTTGGCTGAGCTCGCAAATTGCTGGCATATCCAAATCACTTGAAGGTGTTCCCAAGGGCTTCTTCGTATCGGCCGTTATTGCGGTGTGCGCGCAGTTTTTGTCCGATCACTACGGCGCGCCCGCCATGCTCATGGCGCTGCTGTTGGGTATTGCCTTTCATTTTCTGGCCGAAGAAGGGCCGTGCAAGGTGGGTATCGAGTTCACGGCCAAAACAGTGCTGCGCATCGGAGTGGCTCTGCTTGGTGTGCGTATCAGCGTGGAGCTGCTTATTGGACTAGGGCCAGCATTTATTACTCTGATAGTGGCAGGCGTCATCCTGACAATCCTGTTTGGGCTGCTTGGTGCGAAACTTCTGGGCCGAGGCTGGCGACTCGCATTGTTGACCGGTGGCTCAGTGGCAATTTGTGGTACATCGGCCGCCATGGCCATCGCTGCGGTGTTGCCACGCAATGAACACTCAGAGCGTAATCTGTTATTTACTGTATTGAGCGTGACTGTGCTCAGCACTCTGGCCATGATCGTCTACCCCATCATATCGACTGCGCTGGATTTTGATGACATGGCTGCCGGCATATTCATTGGAGGCACTATTCATGATGTTGCACAAGTGGTCGGTGCCGGTTTCTCAGTGTCTAATGAGGCTGGAGAGACGGCGACACTAGTCAAGCTTATTCGCGTCAGTATGCTGGCCCCCGTGGTTCTGGTGTTTGCCATCGTCATGAGAAGTCGTGCAGATGCCTCCGAGGTGTCTGGTAAACGGCCACCGTTGGTGCCGACATTCGTTATCGGGTTCCTGGTGTTGGCGACGCTGAATTCTCTACATCTGGTCCCTGTCCCTGTGGCTGTTTTTTTCAGTGAAGTATCGCGTTGGGCACTGTTGATCGCGATTGCAGCCGTTGGCATGAAGACCTCGCTGAGCACCATATCGACAGTCGGTGGTCAAGCCATCGTGCTGATCGTTGGTGAAACGTTGTTTATTGCCGCTTTCATTTTGATCGGCATCCACTATTTGCGCTGATGATCGTCCCTGTGAATGAACTGAGGTTACTCTCGGTCAAGGCCTTTCGCTGGGTACCTTGATATGGCAAGAGGCTCGTGAAAAAAAGCCATATTTGATGCTGATCGATGGGGGCGAATAATCCGGTTTCGGTAGTAAGGGATCAAAGCACGGCATTTATAAATATTTTGATATAAAATACCGATTTACTTTCCTGAGCACTTCAGATGTCAAAGAATATAGGAAGACTGAAATGAGAGGTGCTGACCTCCTGGTAAAATCTTTGGCAGCGGCAGGCGTTACCAGAATATTCTCATTATCTGGCAACCAAATCATGCCGATTTATGACGCATGTTTTGATGCGAATATCGAGATCATTCATACACGTCACGAAGCTGCGGCAGTCTTTATGGCCGAAGCTTATGCGCAACTTACTGGCAAGGTCGCTGTCGCAATGGTGACAGCCGGCGCAGGCGCAGCTAATACCTTGGGTCCGTTGTTCACCTGTTCCGAATCGCAAACGCCGGTTTTGCTTTTGACCGGCGATTCCCCGGTTAGCCAAGACGGGCGTGGTGCGTTTCAAGAGCTGGATCAGGTGCCCATGACATCACCGGTAACAAAGCTGTCGTTCCGGCCAACGCGGGCCCGGGATTTTGGAGTTGATGTTGCGCGCGCCATAAGAACGGCGCAGTCTGGTCGTCCCGGTCCAGTCCATATGGCCTTGCCCTTTGATTTGGTTGATGCTGATATTTCTGATGGGGTTGTCCCGCATTCAAGTGCATTCGCGCGTGAATGCATGCGGATTAGTGAAGGGGACCTGCGGCAGATTAGTCAAACGCTGGCAGCCGCTAAACGCCCCTTGGTGATTTGCGGGCCAGCGATGAATGAGACACGTAATGCAGGACGGTTAGAGGCACTAAGCAACGCTTTGGATGCCCCCGTCGTCGCGATGGAAAGCCCAAGAGGTTTGAGGGACCCCGCTCTGGGAGACTTTATGCAGGCCTTGGCACAGGCGGATGTAATCGTAAACCTCGGGAAACGCGTCGATTTCACATTGAATTTCGGTAGTTTCAATCCTTTATGCTCTTGGATTGTTGTTGAGCCTGATGCGGATGAACGCAGCCGCGCTCATCTCAATCTGAACAAACAGTTGGCCGCTTGTTTTGCCGCTGATCCGCGCGATATCATTGACGATCTAGTCTCTGCGGCATCGGCGACGGCCACACGTTCTGAATGGCGCGGGCAGGTTGCGGCATTTATCGAGGCGCGCGGCTACTCTGAAGACGACTCGGTCGACAGTGGGAAGATTACACCAGCCCAGCTTTGCGCAGCGGTTCAACGTCAAATCAGCAAAGCATCCAAATCCGTCATGATCTGTGACGGTGGTGAATTTGGTCAATGGGCACAGGCAGCAACCCAAGCTGATCGTCGTGTCATAAACGGTATTTCCGGCGCTATTGGTGGTGGTTTGTGTTACGGCCTTGGTGCAAAAAAAGCCGACCCTGATGCAACTGTGTTTGCTCTTATGGGGGATGGCACTGTGGGATTTCATTTCGCTGAATTTGAAACGGCAGCGCGTAACGATGCACCCTATGTTGTTGTTATCGGTAATGACGAACGCTGGAATGCCGAACACCAGATTCAAATGCGTGACTATGGTCCGGACCGGTTAATTGGCTGCGGCTTAAGTGATGCGCGATATGATAAGGCGGTCAAGGGCCTTGGCGGGCACGGTGAATATGTCACCGATCTTGCTGATCTTGATGCCGCACTTGATCGTGCCGTAAAAAGCGGTAAAGTTGCTTGCGTCAATGTGATCATGGAAGGTGTTCCGGCACCCAGCGGGTCTGCACATTAAGCGATAAAGGGGGCGTTCAATGATTGTTGAGTCTTCTCGGTATTACGTGGATCTACAGACAGCGCTGGCTGGTTTAAGCTCTTCAGGTGTTGCTTTTAGGGCGATAGAAAATACAAGTGCCAAGGCAGTTGACGATGCCAATTCTAACGCTCTAGCGCCTTTCCGACAATCTGACGGTAGCTATCGTATAGGAGCAAACTTTCGATGCTTGTATACGAGAGCTTGAAGCGGTCAGAAGAAAAGTAGATATAAAATTGCGTTGCAGCTGAAAATATACATTTCTCTGCCGGCGCTGCCCGCTCTGGTCATTAATAAACGTTGGTGCTATCTTTAACAATTGTTCCAGCTGAAACACAGCTTGGGGCAGGTTACGGCCGATTAATTTCCGGGAAAAGGCATCCCGGTCATTCCATCAATAACGAGTGGAGATATCAGGCATGTCCGAAGCGAATGGAAGTTGTTGCGCTGGCCCCGGCTACGCATCGCCGCAAGAGGCGATCAAGGCACCGCGGGAGAAAGTGGTGTACACAATCTGCATCTATACCGGCACAGGGGTCGAGAAGCCCGATTATCTGGCCACGATTGATGTCGATGAAGCGAGCTCGACCTACGGCCAAGTGGTTCATCGAACCGAAATGCCGATCATCGGTGATGAACTGCATCATATGGGCTGGAACGCATGCTCCTCATGCAACGAGGACGGCAGCATGGAGCGCAAGTACCTGATCATTCCCGGGGTACGCACCACTAATTTCTATATAGTCGATACCGCGACAGATCCCCGCAAGCCCACCCTGTTCAAGACCATTGACGGCGATGAAATCAAGGCAAAGACCAACCTGTCGGCCCCCCACACCGTACATTGTCTGGGCTCCGACATCATCGTGTCGATGCTGGGTGACGCCGATGGCAATGGGCCGGGTGGCTTTCTGCATCTGACCAAGGATTTCGAGATAGTCGGTCGCTGGGAAAAAGACCTTGGAGAGATGAAATACAACTACGACTTCTGGTATCAGCCACGGCACAATATGATGATCTCAACGGAATGGGCGTCACCAAACACGTTCATGCCAGGCTTCGATCTGGAGGATGTGGCACGCGGCAAATACGGCCAGCACGTTCACTTCTGGGACTTTAAAAACCGCACGGTCGAGAACAGTATCGACCTGGGGGAAGAGGGAATGATCCCGCTCGAGGCACGCTTTCACCATAACCCGGATAGCACTCACGGGTTTGTCGGCGCTGCACTGGCGTCCAATATATTCCATTTCCACAGGGACAACGGCAAGATCGAAATCAACAAGGTCATCGATGTACCGACTGTGGATGTCGAAGGTTTTCCGGTGCCGATGCCAAGCCTGATCACCGATATTCTGGTGTCCATGGACGATAAGTTCCTCTACTTTTCGAACTGGCTGCACGGCGACTTGCGCCAGTATGATATCTCCGACCCGGCAAACCCGAAGCTGACAGGCCAGGTCTGGATAGGCGGCTTGCTTGGCAAAGCGCCAGAGGTCAATGGACACTCGGTTGATGGTGCGCCACAAATGATCCAGTTGTCGCTCGATGGCAAGCGGCTTTATGTCACGACCTCACTGTTCTCTACCTGGGACAATCAGTTCTATCCTTCGATGAAGGAAAAGGGTGGAATCATGTTGATCGTCGATTGTGACAATGAGAATGGGGGTATGACGATCCGAGAGGATTTCATCGTCGACTTCAACGATGAACCGCACGGGCCAGCGCGAGCACATGAGACCCGCTATCCCGGCGGTGACTGCTCCTCAGATATCTGGGTTTGAATCGGATTTCCCGGCCCGTATGACGGGCCGGGCTGTTTCGCAGCGGGAGGTTTCATGCGTAAACACAAGGTGACGCTTCGGAATCGTAATGGCGTGAGCTTCGAAGTCGGTGAGAACGAGGCAATTATCGATGTTGTCGAGGCGGCGGGCTACGTATTGCCTATCGGCTGTCGCTACGGCGGCTGCATTACCTGCGCTGCCAAAATGATCTCGGGGTCGGTTCGTCAGCCCCAGGCCACTGCGATCAACAAACGGCAGTCGTCCGAAGGCTATGTGCTGCTCTGTGTGGCTCGTCCCAAAGAAGATTGCGTCTTCGACGTTGGTGTCGAAAGCCATGACAGGCTTTACACAAATCCTTTCGCCAGCGCCGCTGCTGTCGATCAACTTGAACGAGTCCGCGGGAAGTGAACGGGCGTGAGAGACCGAGCGCGTGGCTTTACTCAGATTCAGGAGCTGACCGGCAACAGAATGGTGAAAGTGGTGCCTTTACCTTCCTCACTTGAAACCAGGATCTCGCCTCCATGATCTTCAACGATCCCGAATGAAATTGACAATCCCAGCCCTGTGCCTTCTCCTACGGGTTTTGTAGTAAAGAATGGGTCAAAAAGCTTTTCAATATCTTCTGGTTTGATTCCATAGCCGTCGTCAGTGACTCTTATTCTGATCTTGTCATCGATGTCGTCAGTAGAGATTGAGACTGTGCCTCCTTCTTCTATTGCTTGACCCGCATTCATTAGCAGGTTGAGAAATACCTGATTCAGCTCTCCTGTATTGCCACGTACCAATGAGCGACTCAATAGCTCAGTGTGAACATTGCATTTGTACTTCAGCTCGTTATTGACGATTTTTAGTACCGTCGAGATGATTTCATTGGTATCGCAGTCAACCTTGTTTTCTGTGTTTGTGCGAGAGAAGTTCTTCAAGCCGTGGACGATATCGCGAACTCGGGTGGTGCCATCTATCGAGTCTTTAAGAAGTTCTTCGATATCATCATTGATGAAAGCAATGTCCTCCTTTTTCTCCTGTTGTTCTATCTCTGCGGCGATCAGTATTGCTTGATCCGCGTCTGCTGTCGAAAGCTTTTTGTAGTTATGTAGAAGATTCTGGTAAACCCCTACGTACTCTGAAAGGGTATTGAGATTGCTGCGTACAAACCCGATTGGATTGTTGATCTCGTGGGCTACGCCCGCCGCTAGTTGACCGACCGATGCCAGCTTTTCTGATTGAACAAGTCTTGCCTGAGTTTGTGCGACTTGATCGTTTGCAGCACTTAACTGATGGATTTGAGCATTGATTTTCTCTGTGCGACGCTCAACTCTTTGCTCAAGCGTTCGGTTCAACTCTTGTAGCAGTGCATCTTTTTCATTGCGTGATTTTTCAGACAGAGACAAGGCTTCACTCATCTGGTTGAAGGCCTTGGCAACATCGGAGACTTCGTCATTGGATGTTATTTCTATCTGGACCGAATAGTCGCCACTGGAGATCATCTTCGCTGATTTTTGCAGAACCTTCAGCTGTTGTGTCAGGTAGGTTCCCAGTAGAAGCGAGAAGAGCGCAACTAGCGTCATCTCGACAGCTGCAATAATCAGGCTTTGGCGCCGACTCGCATTTATTGTTTCCTGGATGTTGTCGGTATTGATACCGAGCTGAACAGAGCCGTAGCTTATGCCGTTTTCACTTATTTCTGCTGATGTGTCAAAAACATGATCGTCAACACTTTCAAGCGATAGGTCTTCTTGAAAATCTCGCTCCAGGAATATGACATTTCCTAATTCGGAGAAAACCAATCCACTGGCATCGAGAACCCTGACATATTCAATGTCCGGGTTGACCATAAGCTCCTCGCTGAAAGCTTCGAGCGATGCCAGATCGTAGGACAGTACTGGGTCTTTCGTGGTCGTCGCAAACAATGTAGCCGTGGTGTGAGCCCGCTTTAACAGAGCATCACCAGCACTGTCATTCATGAAGCCCAGTACAGTGAGAATCAGATAGGCAAGTAATACTGCCTCAATGAGTGCAATGCCAATGACAGTTTTGAATTTAAGAGACATCGGAAAACTCTGAGGATTTATCAGTCGAGAGCTATTCGGTCAGAATATTTATGTTGAGGTCTCGCACGTCATCCCAGTCTTCATCCGTTGCTGGCTCAATGCCTGCAAAGCGAATGCTCTTCAACAATTCCACACCGCTTTCAGTGTTCTTCAGTTCTATGAGTGCTTTCTGTAGTGCCAGTCTGTCTGCTTCGGGAACATCGGGATGGGCGGCAAATGCATGTGGCGTGTATTTTTCGGTTTTCCACAATATCCTCAAGTTCTTGCGAACATCAGGGTCAGTGTTGTTGAAGGTTCGCATGACGCCACCACCCGCGGGCATCAGGCCGCGGGATACCGTCATGTACACAGAGTCATGCGATGAGACATAGCGTGGTTCGTACTTGATATTGCTGTTGTTGAGTTTTGCCTGTGGCAACAGGGAGGCGGCAAAAGCGGCAGGAGAGGGGAAGGCCAGCGTTGAGCCGTCCAGTTCCTCAAGTGTTTGCAGCTTGCTATCCTTGTGCACAACAACAATACCTTGTATCGACTTGTTTTCCTGATGTGCGATGGCGAGGTAACCAGGCGACTCGTTGAACACTGTAAAATGATAGGGATTCATATAAGCAAAAGCGTAGTTTCCCGCAGCCAGCCTGGCTTCAAAAGTCGGTATGTTCTTCGCTGTTGCAAATTTCAGAGTAAAACCTGAATCCTCACTGAGCCGGGCGAGAATGGGGCCCCATAGGCGGGCCAGCTTTTTTGCCGATTGCTGGGGAACAATACCGAAAGTATATTCTTTAGCATGGACACCGGGACTGAGAAGCAATGAGACGGCCAAGCCGATGGTCAGACACACTTTCATATTCTAGTCTCTCTATGACTCAGACTGGTTGTTTCTACCCGCGAATGTATACAGTTATTTCTTCTTCAAACGACTGTTGCAGTTGTGTCAACTTCAAAAGCAGAGAATCAGAGATTACTTTGTCTTTTGCAATTATCAATACGCCACTAGGGTCGCAAATATCCCGAGATAGCCTATTTCCTTGTCGTAAGGAGTTAATACATGTCTTGCGTTCTGCCAGGTCGTTTGCCGTTCTTTTCGGGTTATCCAGCCATGCCAGAAACTGGGTCACCACTTGCCCGTCATATCGCTTGCCTGATTCTTTTAGCAGGTACTTTCGAGCCTCAGCAGCCGTCAGGCGTTCACTAATAATCCGTCCGTCCTGAAGATCAATATAGGCCTTCGTGACAGCTAGAATACGGGACGACATCGGAATCTGTTCGGCGCTCATCTGATCAGGAAATCCGGTGCCGTCCATACGCTCACAATGATGCCTTATGGTAATAGCCGCCTGGCTCAGTGGCTCAAGGCTGAGCAATGTTGCTTCGGCCACGATAGGGTGTCGTTGATATTCCCGCTGTGAATTGGCTTCCAGACAAGTGTAAGGCAGCTGAACGGATTCGTCAGACAGGCCTAGCTTGCCAATGTCACACAACAAGGCGGCGTTATACAAAGATTCGCAGATGTTCTTGTCCAGCCCCATATTCTGGCCCACTGCTCTGGAATCCAGTGCCACTGATGCCCTTGAGGTCAAACCGCTGCGTGACTGCACTATGCGGGAAAATACTTCAATAGTTGCAGCATAGCCAGACTTCAATAAATCATGCGCTTCGGCAGTCCTTTGTCGTGCGAATTCAATTTCCCTGGTGCGCTCTTCTACCTTTTTCTCAAGACTTTCATTCAATATCGAGAGCTCTTCATTCTGTTGGGCATTCAGTAATTCGAGGTGGGCTTTTTCCTCCAGCAAGCGTTTATTCTGAAGGGCCTGTTCAACGCAAATTATTATGTCGGAATCATCCCAGGGCTTGGTGAGATACCGGGATATCTCACCCTGATTGATGGCCTCTATGGCCGATGACAGATCAGCGTAGCCCGTCAAAAGCATGCGTACGGTCGCAGGCCATTGCTTTGCAACCGTTGACAAAAACGCCGCACCATCCATGGCAGGCATTCGCATGTCACTGATGACTATATCGATCTTCTCCTCGGCGAGCAGAGTCAATGCCTCTGCACCAGAGTTCGCTAGGTGTATTTTGTATCCGGTGGACCTGAACAGTCGGTTCAAGGAGTTCAAAATTGGACGCTCGTCATCAACAAACAGTATCTGGGCCTGCTCGTGCTGTAATACTGCGTTCATGTCATTTGTCCTCTATCACCGCTAGGTTCATTCTCCATCCAGAGATGAGTGTTTTCTTCAGCGAGCAAGCGTTCAGTGGGCACTACGTATTTTCATGCAGGCAATCACCTTATCGGATGAAAGGTGCAGGGAGTTAAGGGATCAAGGGGATAAATGGCCTGCCGCGGGTCGACACTTTGAAGTGGGTTGGTATGTAGCCCCCTTTTTAAGCCACATCGTCCTATGAGTCGCTAGACTCTCTGGCCTGCCTCATCTCTCACACATGAGTCTTTATCCAACCGAGAATCTGCTGCTCGCTCATAACGCCCATGCGCCGGGCGATCTCCTTGCCATTGATGAAAAGGGCAAGGGTAGGGAGACTGCGAATCTGATGCTGTGCGGCTTGCTGGGGATAGGCCTCAGTATCGAGCTTGGCAAAACGCACTCCTGGTCCGGCTAACGCAGCCGCACTTTTGAATGAGGGCGCCATTTGCTGGCAGGGGCCGCACCATGCAGCCCAGAAATCAACCAGCAGGGGTAGCTCATCCTTTTTCATGAGTGCATCAAGCTGGGCACCATTGAGTTCCAGAGGATGGCTACTGAGTAGCTTCTTCTTGCATTTCCCACACGATGGTCCATCGCCCAATCTGGCGCGCGGCACACGATTAGTCGTGCTGCAGAAAGGGCATACCAGGATGAGATTGTTGTCGGTCATGGTTTCTCTCACTTGACAAATTAGTTGGCGAATTCACTCATAAGTAGTAATCAATCCGCAATGAATCAATGCCCCAGGTCTTCTGTCACCCCATCTACGTAGTGGCGATCCTTTGGTGTTAATTGCTCAGGTGCAATCGGATCTCAGAGGTCCAACTTGTCGTTGTTTACGCAGCCGCTGGAAGTCAACCGGACTAGATGGATCGCTATGCATGCTTCGAACCCCCAGCGCTTATGCGTGTCTGTCAGCTCTCAACGCAACAACGCAGGCAACGTCAATGAAAATGCCGGAATATAAGTAACCAACAACAAAACAACAACCATCGCCGCGTAGAACGGTACCAGGCTGCGAACAGTTTTCTCCAAACTGATTCGGCCAATGCCAGCGCCCACCAGCAAGGATGTGCCGACGGGCGGTGTACAAAGCCCAATGCCCAGGTTCAGAATCATGATGATGCCGAAGTGTATGGGGTCGACTCCCACCTGTACAACAATGGGGAGCAGTATCGGGGTCAGCAGCAAGATCAGAATGCCCATGTCCATCAGCATGCCGAGTATCAGCAGCAACACGTTGACGGCGAGCAATACAAACAGTCGATCGTCTGATACGGAAAAAATGGCTTGGGTCAAAAAATCCGGCACTCGAAGGTAGGAGAGTAGAAAGCCGAACACAGAGGAGGTCATGATGATGGCTGTGACCATGGCAAGGGTGGTGAGTGTGGTCGAGAAAATACGTCCCACCGCTTTAAAGGTCAGGCTGCGATACCAGAACAGTGTAACCAGCAAAGCGTAGACGACGGCGACGGCCGCAGATTCTGTGGCGGTGAATACGCCAGTCAGGATGCCACCGATAATGATCACGATGGTGAAGAGTCCGATAGCGGCATCGGCGATGACGGCAAGGGCTTCACGGCGCGTATATTTACCGCCTAGCGGGTGACCATGTTTGCGTGCCATCACGTAGCAAATAATCATCAGTGACAGGCCGAGCAGTAGTCCGGGTACATAGCCCGCCAAAAAGAGGGTGGAGATCGGTAATCCACCCGCAGCCAGAGAGTAGTAGATCATGTTCTGGCTTGGGGGAATCAACACCCCTTGTACGGATGAAGTAACGGTGACCGAGACCGAATAGCCGGCAGGGTAGCCACTGCGTTTCATGGCAGGAATGAGAAAGGAGCCCACGGAGGCAACGTCTGCCACTGAGGAGCCGGATATACCGCCGAACAGTGTGCTGGCAACAACGTTGCCCTGAGCCAGGCCGCCACGCATTCGGCCGACCAGTACATCAGCAAGGCGTACCAGTCGATCGGAGATGCCGCCTTCTGTCATGATATTGCCGACCAGTATGAAAAACGGCACAGCAAGAAAGGTAAAGGAGTTGAGCCCGTTGACCATGCGTTGCGCAATCATCAGCATCGGCAGGTTCAGGTAGTGTGCGGTTGCCAGTGATGAGAGGCCCAATGCAAAAGCCACTGGTACACGAAGCAGCATGAGGGCAACGAAAAGCCCCAGTAGGAGCGTTATGCCAAGCGTGTCAATTGGCATTGGATGTTTCCGTAGAGTCGAGGGGTTCGGGGGCAATATCGCCCAGAAGCAGGTTGGCTGCCGCGTTCAAGGTGCCTAGAGTGCCCCCGACAATAGTGGGTAAATACAGCAAGGATTTTGGTAGTGATGAGGCGGGAAGTACTTGTACGCCCACCAGTTTGATCAGGTCGCCGGCATGAAGCATGACTGTGAACATGAAGTATCCCATCGCCAGTTGGGCCAGGACGTCCAAGGCGGTTGCCAGTGGTCCGGGTAGCAAGTCACGAAAGAAGGTAATGGCCACGTGCTCATGTCGGCGGATGCCGATAGCCACGGCAAGCAGGCCAAACCAGATAAGGCAAAGCAAGGCTACCTCCTCAGACCAGCTCGTTGGTGAGTTGAGGGCAAAGCGAAGGAATACCTGGGCTACGGTGATCGTCGTGATGATCACGAGCAGCCCATGGCAGATCAGGGCGGCGACGCTATTGAGCCTATCGATCCAGAGTCGTAAAACGCTGCGCCAGCTCGCCACCTTCTCATTCATCGCTTTTAATGTCCGCTATAGTCTGGATTGAGACGCCGGATGTACTATATCAGCGAGCCGCTTTGATGCGATCCAGAAGCGGTGCAAGCTCTGGAAATTCGTCATAGATTGGTTGTACGGCTTCCTGGAAAGGACCGTTGTCGATCTGTTGGACGGTTGCGCCACTGGCCTCAACGGTTTCCCGTGCCTTCGTGTTGGCTTCTCGCATGATCTCTCGTTCGTACAGGGCTGCTTCGTGTCCGGCTTTCAACAGTATTTCTTGCAGCTCTGGGGTGAAGGAGTCGAACTTGGCCTTGTTCATCAGCAATAAGGCAGGCGGACTCAGATGCGCATCTTCAACATAGTTTGGGGCAACTTCGTAGTGGCCTGATGTGTGGTAGCTGACATAGTCGTTTTCTGCGCCGTCGATAACGCCCGATTGCAGAGACGAATACACTTCGCCGTAGTTCATCGGCGTAGGTACTGCGCCGAGTAGCTCCATCATTCGAATGGAGATAGGGGCAGGTTGCACACGAATCTTCATGCCCTTCAGGTCTTCGATGCTTTTGATAGGTTTGCCTTCAACGGTATAAAAAGAGCGCGCACCTGCGTCCATATAGCCGAAGCCCATCAAGCCGATATCATGCAGGTCTTCCAGCACCTCTTTGCCAATGTCGCCATCGAGCACACGATACTTGTGGTCCCAGTCGCTGAAGATGTAGGGCAGTGTGAACGCACTCATTGATGGACTCACGTTGGCAAGGACCACGGAGTTGACTCGTGTCAGGTCGATGATGCCCACTTGTGCCTGTTCAATGGTTTCGGGCTCTTGCCCTAGTTGTGCGCCAGCGAACACTTGCACGATCACCTCACCTTCCGAGTACTGCTCGACAAGATCAGCGAAGTGATGCATGGCCACCGTCACGGGGTTGGACTCGGGCTGGTTTTCTGCTAAACGCAGTACGGTAGCAGCGTTGCTGACCTGTGGAATGGCCAGGGCAGCAGCAATCAGTGCGCCGAGAGCAGTTTGGCGAATACTTGTCATCATTTGTCAGATCTGTTCACAAGGCGAAGCAGCCTGTCGAAGATATTCGGTCATTCTCTGGTAGCTGTCAACTTAAAGAACACTGATGGTTCAAAATAATATGTCAAAAAAATGCTGGCTAAACTTGAATGATGATAAAGTCGATATCAATTATGAACTTTAATGTTCGTTAATAGTTTTCCAGTTTTGGCGACTGAATATTCGGAGAATCATGAGAGTCCAGATACACAAAGACAAGCAGGCGCTTGGCAAGCTCGCTGCGGAAGAGGGCGCGGCAGCAATACGAGTGGCCATTGCAGAAAAAGGGCATGCCGCGATCATCGTCGCGACCGGTGCCAGTCAGTTTGAAATGATCGACGTGCTGGTCGAGAGTGATGTTAACTGGAGTTGTGTCACCGTCTTTCATCTCGATGAGTATGTGGGGCTTGGTATCGACCATCCCGCCAGCTTCCGCCGCTATCTACAAGAGCGTTTTGTTGAACGAGTGTCCGGGCTCAAGGAGTTCGTACCTGTCAATGCCGATGCAGAGGATCTGGATGCAGAGATGCTGGCTCTGGGGCAGCGTATTGCGCAAGAGTCCATCGATGTGTGTTTTGCCGGTATCGGCGAGAACTGTCACCTTGCCTTTAATGATCCGCCAGCCGATTTTGAAACCAAATTACCCTATATCGTCGTCGAGCTGGATGAAGACTGTCGTCGTCAGCAAATGGGCGAGGGTTGGTTTTCCTCACTTGAAGAGGTGCCAAAACGTGCTGTATCCATGTCGATTCGACAGATCATGGCGTCGAGCAAGATCATCTTGTCAGTGCCTGACGAGCGTAAGGCACGTGCGGTGAAGAATGCTCTGGAAGGCCAGGTCAGCAATCGTTTCCCTGCCTCCATCGTTCAAGAGCATGCCGATACTGTCATGCATCTGGATCAGGCCTCGGCTTCGCTGTTGTCAGCGTAACGACGATTGTGTGTGGGACGGGATCCAGGGTGCTGTGCCAGTGTTGGCACCCTGTATCAGTGGTGTTCGTGTTGGAGTGAAGATTCCACCAGGCGCTGGAGCCCTGACTCCAGTGGTTGGTGCAGTGCTCCTATGATCTCGTCTTGCATGCTCGCTGAATTGACAGAAACCCGAATTCGCTCCTGGTTGTCGAGTAGTGATGCGGACTCGAAGGCCATGACGAATTTGCTGAAAATCAAGGGGTTCTGAACAAAAGGTCCGGTCAGAATGACTCTGTCAGGAAAAAACAGTTTGCACAGATTGGTGGTCACCCTCAGTACTTGCTTCAATCCTTCTGTCAGGACAGGGCTTTGCATAGGATCAACCTTGCTTAGCTGATCAGCAACGTCGTTCTCATTCAAGGCAAGCGAGGGGAATGTCTTTTTGAGCTCTTCCCCTATGGCCCAGAGTGCAGCGACGGTCTCAAGGCAATCGTGATTCCCACAGGTGCAAGGTTTGCCCTGTGCATTGCCCAGGCTCCAGTGGCCAATCTCGCAAAAACGCCCTCGGCTTTTGTTGACGATCACGCCATCCGCGCTGTATGAAGCGCCGATACCTTCGCCCCAATGCAGGAGCAGTGAGTTTTCGTTCTTGGCGTGCTTTTCGTTTATCTGGATACCGGATAGCTCTGCATCCAGATTACGTATTATGTCGATGCTGCAAGGCTGATCTGACAAGGCCTCTTTCAGGTTCAGATTCTTGAGCTTTGGCCAGCGAGAGGTAAAGCACCAGAGTGAGTTTGGTTTGTCCAGCAGGCCTGATATGGACAGCGTGATGGTGCTCAGCTCGATCCCTTGGGGTAATTGTTCCACTGTCGCGAGGACAAGCTTGCGGATGCAGTCGGCCATCTCCTTGTTGTCTGCATCAGGGGGTGGTGTGATCGACTGCTTGCCGATGACTCGGTAGGTCAGATCCACAGCATTGGCTACCAGAGTGCGATCTATCACGCCAATGACAATGCCGGCCAGGCGCAGATGGTTGAAGCTCAGTGAGGTGGCAGGTCTGCCTCGGCCTCGCGGTGGAGTCGTGTTTTCACGCAATATGTCCGAGCTTACAAGATTGCCGACCAGCTCCGATACGGTGGTCGATCGAAGCGACAAGGCCTTGCCGATTTCTCGACGGGTGGTTGCGAGCCCGGCACGTACCAGCTCGGAAACCGCTTGCAAGTCTTCTAACTGGCTCATACGGTTTTCTCAAATAGAAGGGAGTTCAGCGAGTCAGTAGTGGTGGCAAATGCCATCATGAGAAGGTAGGTTTCAAAGAAGTTGTCTCAAGTTTATATTTGCTGACAGGCGTTGTGTGAGTGCCGGCGTGAACTTTGGGATGACGCATCGTTGATCGACTCATGTTTTTGCTTTACATATTTGAACGAACGTGGTCGTAAAGCAATATATATCGCCAACGTATATTAAAAAGAACATAGAAAGCTTAGATTAATATTAAACAGTCAGGTTCTAATATATGTAATCATACACATTCTGTATGGATCCAGGCAACATCATGAAATCCGAAGGTCTATTTGATCTGCAAGTCAATGGCTATGCGGGAGTCGACTTTAATGACTCGTCCATAACCCCCGAACGGCTTGATCATGCGCTGGAGGCGATGTTGGCTGATGGCGTGACCGGCTGTCTGCCAACGCTGATAACAGCTTACCCTGAGGAGCTTGAACAGCGTTTTCAGGCACTGGATGCTGCAGTAGCGAACAGTAAATTGGGAGCCGCCATGGTTCCTGGCTATCACCTGGAAGGCCCTTTTCTGAATTCCGCAGAAGGCTACCGTGGATGCCATCCTCACGATGCGATGACAGACCCTGATGTCGCGTTGGTCGCTCGGCTGGGGGAGAGGCTGCATAAGCCGATTCTCCTGCTGACACTGGCACCGGAACGTGCTGGGTCTCGTGAGGCGATAACAGCCTTTCGTTCCATGGGAATTGTTGTTGCCATGGCTCATTCTCAGGCCAACTATGCGGAAGTGGAAATGGCTGCCGATGCAGGTTTGACATTATCGACCCATCTGGGTAATGGCCTTCCACAGCAACTCCACAAGGTCGACAATACGTTATTGGCACAACTGGCTGAACCTCGCTTGATGGCTTGTTTAATCGCCGACGGATTACACCTGTCGCCCAGCGCTCTGAAAGCGATGCTGCGCCTCAAGACTCATGATCGTTGTATTCTGGTTACAGATGCCGTGCTTGCGGCGGGAGCTGCACCCGGGAATTATTCATTTGCTGGTATGCCCGTGGTTCTGGATAATCAAGGCAGCGTCAGGCAAGCAGGTGCGTCGTCTCTAGCAGGTTCTGCCTTGTGCCTGGATCAAGCCGTGCGTAATGTGTGTGAATGGTCTGCGGCGACAGCTCCAGTAGCCGTTGGCATGGCATCCCTCAATCCGCGAAGAGCCATAGCGTCCGCGCTCGAGTTCCACTCCATCACATTGCGCGTCGGTGAGCTTGCCTGGAACTCTGCCATGCAGCCTGAATTGCAATCCCATTAAGTGGTGAGGAAGTTGAACACTGTGCTTGGCCGTGTGCAGTTTTCCAGGGTCAGATGAAGCACGAGTATATTTTTTTAAAATATTTTTCCAGCGATTCGATTTCGTGAAACAAAAAATAGTGCGCAATTCGCGTTGCCGTATTTCGTTTTCATGAACTGTTTGTTGTCGCAATTCGGCGTGTACGAATCGACGGTCACTCTGGTGTGGTGTGCACCAAGCTGATGCGAGCCGTTTTTATCCTGGCGGCTGTGGTCGTATGGCTGACGGAAATTATCATTTTTGATCTACCTGGATAATGAAATGAATCCAACTGACGAGCCGCCGATGTACTGAGTGTGGGCTGCTTGTCGAGCGGTAGGGACGTGTTTGTGGCTGTTTTTGTGTGACAACAGCAGGGGTCTGTCTCCATTCACACACCCCAGCACCAGCCTGGACGTTTGCGCCTCATTCTGGAGCGATTGAAAGATCGGGTGAGTTCGAGTGAAGAAGAATCGCTTGAAAATGCAAACGGATGTCGCCCCGGTTTGTGCAAGATACAGCCCGCTGAATTTGCACCAATGTGGTCGGACCTGGCAAAACGACCCCTTTTATTTCCCCACAAAAGCGTGTAGAACTGATTCAGCAGAAACAAACAATCACTACTGTTTGTAAGTTTCTAGTCATATGTTGCATGTGGGGGAGAGAGTCATCCATGTCCTATGAGAAACATCCGGCAACGGTAACAGTCAGTACCGGTAAGGACGCTGTCCGCCGAACACAGACTGAACGCTCTGCCGAAACGATCGATGCATTAAGGCATGCAACCATCGCTCTGATGACCGAGGTTGGTTTCGTTAACATGACCACCACGAGCATCGCGGAGCGGGCCGGTGTGTCGCGCGGTGCGATGTTGCATCACTTTGGCAACAAGG
Source organism: Granulosicoccus antarcticus IMCC3135 (assembly GCF_002215215.1). Classification (NCBI taxonomy): domain Bacteria; kingdom Pseudomonadati; phylum Pseudomonadota; class Gammaproteobacteria; order Chromatiales; family Granulosicoccaceae; genus Granulosicoccus; species Granulosicoccus antarcticus. The sequence continues at coordinate 3,189,307 of NZ_CP018632.1, forward strand.
TAGCATTAGTGAAGTATGCCACCGGGGAAATGTGGAACGGTGTGGTTATCTCGACCGATGCCCTGCGTGCGCAATGCGATCCATACAAGCCTGACCCCAAGATGTTTGTTGACGCGTTGTGGAATGGTGCCATGGCGGCGACTCATGTCTCCGTGACGGCCGATATCACACTGGCGGCACGCGGCAATCCGGAACTCAAGGCTCATCTGGATAGTTGGGTGAGCCGGATGTTCAAAAGTTATAACGCGACGGGTAGGCATGCCTTCGGGAAAACAGGCTTGTCTAACAAAGAGTGTGATGCCTTGATCGCAACCATTGCTTCGACCTTACGCGGTCAGCGTGTTGCACAGATGTTTTCACCAAGTCCTGCGACCGACGTTGCTGTACGGGCAATGCTGACTCAGCTGTTGACTGATCGGCTAGAGAGGGCGGCACCATGAGCGTCATGCTGTCAGCAAGCGGATTGTCCCGGCGTTTTGGCGGTATTCAAGCCGTCAGCAATATGGGCCTTGAGGTGGCAACAGGTTCCATCACTGGCCTGATCGGGCCAAATGGTGCGGGCAAGTCAACCTTGTTCAATCTGTTGAGTGGTGTCATCCGTCCGCAAGCCGGGAAGGTACTGTACAAAGGGCAGGATGTGACTCGCCTGGCTCCTTACAAACGTGCCAGACTTGGCATGATAAGAACATTTCAGTTGTCCAGAGAGTTCGGACGACTGACGGTGCTGGAGAATCTGATGCTCTCCCCTCAGCAGCAGCTGGGCGAACAACTGTTTCCCTTGTTTTCCAAATCCAGAGCAGTCGCGCAAGCCGATGACGTGGTGTACGAGCGTGCTCTGGAAGTGATGGAAATTGCGGCATTGACAGATCTGCGGGATAAATACGCCGCTGATTTGTCCGGTGGCCAGAAAAAACTGCTGGAGCTTGCTCGGACACTGATGATTGATTGTGATCTGATCCTGCTGGACGAGCCGGGTGCAGGGGTGAATCCTGCATTGATGGGCACGCTGATGGACATGATCCGTCGTTTGAATACCGACTATGGCAAGACATTTCTGATCGTCGAACACGACATGGATCTGATCGGCAAGCTCTGTGATCCGGTGGTTGTCATGACGGAAGGAAGCTTTCTGTCAGCGGGCCCGTTTGATGACATCAGGGAAGATCCGCGTGTTATTGAAGCTTACCTGGGAGGCGTCCTACTTGACTGAAGCAATCTTATCCGTGTCCGATCTGCGCTCTGGATATGGGCGTACCGTGATCTGCGACGACATCTCCTTGCAGGTTCCTGCGGGTCAGATCAGTTGCATTATCGGGCCTAATGGTGCGGGAAAATCAACACTGCTGAAAACCATTGCCGGGGTGGTTCCGGCTATTGCCGGCAGCATCCGCGTCTCGGGGGCCGAAATAGCGGGCCTGCCTGCGGCTCAAGTGGCAGGCTCCGGCATGGCTTACGTCCCGCAAGAGGCGAATGTCTTCAGGGCGCTGACCACGCATGAAAATCTGGCGATGGGAGGCTGGCAGGACGAGAGTCGAATGCAGGCTGCCCGTGACAGAATCTATGAGATGTTCCCGGATCTGAAGCCCCTGGCGCGCGTTCCTGCGGGCAATCTGTCGGGCGGGCAACGGCAGATGGTGGCCTTCGGAATGGCCTTGATGCTGGAACCGAAAGTACTGCTTCTGGATGAGCCGTCTGCTGGATTGTCACCGCTGATGGTCGGCGAGATGTTTGAAACGGTTCGCCGCGTAAATGCAGAGGGCGTTGCCATCCTCATGGTGGAGCAGAACGCACTACAGGGTCTGAAAACGGCCCATGAAGGTATCGTCATGGCCTCTGGCCGAATTGCCATGCAGGGCACAGCATCGGAGCTGTTGAATTCAGCCGATGTCTCTGAACTCTATTTGGGATCGCGCATATGAATCTTCAGATATTTGTCAACGCGCTGGTGAATGCCGCCTTGATTGCACCACCCGCAATGGCGTTTTCATTGTTGTTTGGTGTTTTGAAGTTTCCGAACTTCGCCATCGGTGGCTATATCACCATCGGTGCCTTCGCAGCCTATACCTTCAACGTCCCCCTGGGTTTGCCCTTGCCATTGGCAACGATTGGTGCCATGGCTGTCACGGGGTTTGTCGTCTGGCTGGCGCATGTATGGGTGTTCAAGCCCATGCAGGCTCAGTCCGCTGTGACGCTGCTGGTTGTGTCCATCGCGCTGACTCTGATTCTGGAGAGTGTGGTGCGCTTGTTCTTTTCTGCTGATGTCCGTGGATTCGATATTCCACTGGAACGGCCCTGGAAATTTTGGGGTGCACGGATCACCAAAGAGCAGGTGCAGATCATCGCTTGTGCCGTGGTTCTGGGGACGGGCTTGCATGTGTTGCTGAGGCACACTCGTATTGGCCGCGCAATGCGAGCGGTTGCGGATAATCCGATGCTGGCGGCCATTCGTGGTGTGGATGCGGCAAAGATCACGGCGCTGACCACCATCTTGTGCGGTGCCATCTTCGGGCTGACCGGCGTTTTCGCCGGACTTGATCTGGTGATCGAACCTCTGGTGGGTTGGAATCTGACCATTCCGATTTTTGCTGCCGCGATTCTGGGCGGGATCGGATCTCCCTATGGGGCCATTCTGGGTGCCTTGTTACTGGGCTTGGCGGAGGAACTGACTATTCTGGTGTTGCCGTCGACCTACAAGATAGCCGTCGGTTTCGTGATCATCGCAATCTTTCTGTTGGTACGGCCGCAGGGTTTGTTCGGCACAGCTGAGATCAAAAAATGAGCGCTTATCTTGTATCAATGGCCACCTATGCTGGCTTTTTCATGATTCTTGCCCTGGCGTTGAACCTGCAGTGGGGATTGACGGGCATGGTCAATTTCGGCATCGCTGGATTTTATGCTCTGGGGGCTTATACATCGGGGCTGTTATCAGCCAAGGCCGGTTGGCCGCTGGGTCTGAGCATTCCCATGGCCATTGCTGCCGGGTTTGCGGCAGGTGGTCTGGTGGCACTGCTATCCATGCGATTACGGGAGGACTTCCTGGCCATTGTCACGCTGGGTGTGGGGGAAGTCATTCGTCTGATTGTACTGAACGAAGACCAGATTACGGAAGGGCCGCGTGGCCTCAGAATCGAGGCTCAACCTTTCCAGTCACTGGTTGAACCTGAAAACTATCCACTGTTCTATCTGTGTTTTGTCGCGGTGTTTGTTGCCATCACCTATTGGATCTGCGAGCGCATTCGTAAAGCGCCAATGGGGCGAACGCTACGTGCAATCCGGGAGGATGACGTTGTTGCCGGCGTGCTGGGCAAGAATGTGTTTCGTCATCGAGTGCAGATATTTGCCATTGGTGGCGGCTTCATGGGCTTGGCCGGCGCGCTGTATGCCCATTACACACAGAACATCAGTCCCGAGGTCTTCATGCCCACCGTGGCCATGTTCATCTGGATGTCAGTGATTGTTGGTGGTGCCGGCAACAACAGAGGCCTGCTGATTGGTGCGGGCACAGTGATCATGTTCCTGGAAGGCACCCGATTTATCGGTGACATCCTGCCTTGGCTGGATGCAGAAATCATGAGTTCGGTTCGCATCATAACCATCGGACTTCTATTGATTGTCACATTGCGCTTGCGGCCCAGAGGGCTGTTACCAGAGCCAAAATTTTCTTATACCAAACGCTAAGTTGTTGGATAACCTGAAAAGGAGATAGAAAAGATGACCTTTCACATGAATCGCCGTAGCTTTCTGGCTGCGGGAACTGCCGCGCTCATCGTCCCTAGCATCTTGCGTGCTCAAGAGAGTGAAATCACCATTGGTTCCCTGACACCCAATACCGGTGGTGGAGCGCCTTTTGGTCCGAACATCACTGCATCACACAAGCGGGTGGTTGATGCTGTCAATGCCGCTGGCGGCATTCTGGGGCGACAAGTTCGCCTGTATCAGGAGAATTCCGAGACTAACCCTGAAACGGCTGTTCGGGCGGCGGACAAGCTGATCAATGTCAATGGCGTGTGTGCCATCGTTGGTACATTTTCTTCATCTGTAACGCTGGGTGTCATGCCTAAATGTCAGGCGGCTAATGTGGTGCAGATGTGCACCTCATCCTCGTCCGACATTCCGGTGTCCGATGAAAAAGGGCTGGTGTTCAACTTTCAGCCGCTGTCTCCCATCTGGGGGCGAGCCATTGGAGAATTGGTCAAAGCCAGAGGCCTTGAAAGCTTTGGTCTGATGGCCCTCAATAATGATTTTACCCGTTCCATGATGGATGGTTTCATCGAGGTGGTCGGGCAGGAGGCATTGGTCAACGAACCGTTCTATTACAATGCACAGCAGTCAAGTTATCGATCTGAAGTCACGCAGTTGATCGAGAAGAACCCACAGGCGGTCTTCGTGCCATCTTATATAACCGATTTTACGGCGGTCTACAAAGAGCTCTATCGGCAGGGGTACGAAGGTACGGTTATCACGACATCGCTGTCAACGGGGCAACAGTTCAAGGATGCCATTGGTGACGCTGCGGATGGCATCGTTCATGGATTTCCGGTTCCGGCCATTAATTCGCCTGCTTACAAGGAATATCTGAAAGAGGCCGGGCTGGAAGAAACCAACTCTGTTCAGCACCCCTTCGGCACGGCAGGTCGTGATCAGCTGACCACCTTGTTGCTGGCGATTGAAAAGGCGGGCAGCACAGCAGGGTCGGATATTGCGAAGGCGGTATGGGAAGTGACTACCGGTGAAGGAAAAACCACCGTCTATAACCTGGCAGAAGGCCTGGCTGCGCTGCGTGAGGGCAAAGAGATTAACTATTCAGGGGCATCCGGCTCAATCGAGTTCGACGAGGAAGGGATGGTGCTGGGTCGTGATTTCCAGCTATCTGAAATTCGCGATGGCGAAGACGTTGTCATCGAACGCCTCGAATACTGAAACCCACAGGGGAGTGCAGGCTTTGCCGCTCCTCGCATTCAAAACCAGGAGTATGAATAATGGCACGTGTTAGTGATGTTGATATTTCGCAGGTACCGGATGATGTAAAGCCGATTTACGAGCGTTACGCCCGTGAGTACGGTCCGTTTTTGAACCAGGTGCGTGTGTTTGCTCATCGCCCGGTAGCGCTGAAACATATCATGGGCTTGCTGCTTGAGCTTCATGATGATGCGATTCTGCCCAAGCGATACCTGGAAATAGCAGTGGTTGTGGTGTCTACAATCAATCGCTGTGAATACTGCATTGCACATCATGCGCCTCGTGCACTGGAGCATGGCCTGAGTGCAGGGGCGATTGAAGATATTCTGAGCGAGGCGCCAGACGGCTTCGATGAACTGGATCTGTTGGTGCGTGATTACGCGGTGCAGGTGACTAATGATTTCAACAGGATGCGAGATGGCGTCTTTACTGAGTTGAAAAAGCATTTCAGCGAAGAGCAGATTGTCGAGTTGACGCTACGTATCGCCCTGTGTGGTTTCTTCAACCGCTTCAACGATTCATTGCAGATTGAAATGGAGGAGGGGGTAGAGCGTGTCCTCATCTGAGGGTCGCCCTGGAGAGACGTCATGAGAGATCGCAGTAAGGAAGGTCTTTGGGCCTGGAAGCAAAGCGAAAACAACAATCGGATGATTGCTCTGCAGAGCGCAGAGGTGCCGCAGGGTGAGGGCGAAGGTGCTATCAAACTGGCGTATTTTGGCGGATCCTGCTTTCGAATCACGACACCTGCCGGTATGAGCCTGATGATAGACCCCTGGCGAAATCCGCCCTGGGGGAGTTGGGATTGGTATCTGTATGATTTCCCGCAATGCGAGGTAGATATCGGTCTCTCGACGCATGCGCATTTTGATCACGACAATCTGCATTCACTGCATGCGAGCACACTGCTCGATAGATTGGTGGGGCGGTTCGAGTTCTCTGATGCGGTGGTGACAGGCATAGCCGATAAGCATGTGTCTGATTCTACGCATGGTGTCTACGATTGGGCAGGTTTGACTCGTAAGCTGACTCCGATGGAGACGGTGCCGCCCGATAACTGGCGATCCTTTGATAACTCTATACTGGTCGTGGAGGCGGCGGGCATTCGCATTTTGCACTGGGGTGATAATCGACCCAATCCACCGGACTCTGTCTGGCAGGCTTTGGGCCGAATCGATATTGCTCTATTGCCCATTGATGGCTCTCAGCATGTGCTTGGCTACGAGCACGTAGATGCTATCCGGAAGCGATTGAATCCGCGTATCACTATTCCGCATCACTATTTCGTCTGGAACATCACACACCGGGCCTCCACACTGCTGCCGCCAGATGAATGGATGGCGACACAGTCCAATGCGCGTTTCACTGATGCCGGGGAGATTTCCCTGTCTGTCAGCGAAGTGAAATCAGAAGAGAATCTGGCGTTGTGTTTTGGTGAAAAAGTGGCTTTTGATCCTGCGGCGGAACTGGCCAGAAAGTCTGAAGTTGGCGGCGCCTAGTGGGCGGATGTGATTTTCAACAGCAGATCGGTTTTATCACTTGAGCGCTGGAGATAGCTCCAACGCTCAAGTGCAGCCTCTCAGCTGCAAAGCCACTGAACAAATCAGTCTTTATGATCGTCGAAGAATGACAGGGTGTCCGCGATCATGGAATCAAGGGTCTTTGTGCTGCTGTAGACGTTGAACAAGTGGCCCATATCTGCGGTCCAGAGTTGTTCTGGCCCTTCATGCGCTGCGATATAGGCATCTGCACTGGCTGGGAGTACCGTGGTATCCGCTGTGCCTTGTGTGACAAACAGAGGCCCGGTGTAGGCCGCAATCTCAGCCATTGGGTCCAGAGCTTCGATACCGTGGAAAAAAGCACTATTGAGTGATACTTCAGGGCCCCAGGAGAGTGTCGCAACCAGAGTGTGATCTGAGGCGGCCGCCTTGCCGGCTGCGAGCGTCTCTTCGCCCATCATTCCGCCATAGCTTGCATCGAGGTCTCCGACGGCTTGCCAAAGTGCAAGGGCGTCCGGTTTACCGCTTCGCCCAGCGGCTGCTGCTGCAATGACGCCACCCTGACTCCAGCCGATCACATAGAGGTCGTCGCCATCGACACTATCGAGTTTTTCAAGGTAATCGATTGCCGCCAGGGCATCAGATATCTGGCCTTCAAAGGTAGTGGATTCATAGGTGAAGTCAGCAATGCTGTCGCCGGAGCCTCGAAAGTCTATGCGAAGGCTGGCATAACCATTATCGGCGAGAGTGTCGGCAGTTCTTTCAAATACTCCTTCATCGGTGCTGGGGATGACGAGCTCATCTCTCGTCCCCGTAAAGCCATGTAGCAGTAATACAACGGGTGCCGGATTGCCTTCGGGTAGCTGCAGTGTTGCTACCAGGTCTTGACCTTCCGATTGCAGAGTGACAGTCTCTTCGGAGCTCTGTGCTACGGCCATCAAAGGCAGCGTTGTAGCTGCAACGGCAACTGAAACCAGAAGTGGAAAGGAAGCATTCATATCGGGATGTCCAGGCAGGTTCATGCCAGCATACGCTAGGGCCTGTCATCAATTAAAAGATAGATATTTTGACTTGTCGACCCGTTATAGTTGACGCCTACAGAGAACAGGCGTCGATGGGGCTCCAAACCATGGTTGGACGATACGGGCTTTCCGACAGACAATGGCAGCAACTTGGCCCGTTGTTACCTGGTCGTGCTGACACGGTCGGTGTCACTGCCAAGGACAACCGACTATTTGTCGATGCCGTACTTTATCGCTACCGTGCCGGTATTCCCTGGCGGGATCTGCCAGCTCGTTTTGGTGACTTTCGTGTCATCCATACTCGCCATTGTCGGTGGTCGAAAAAAGGGATATGGGAGCTTGTTTTCAAGGTATTAAGCGAAGACGTAGACAATGAATACGTGATGCTTGACAGTACGATTGTAAGAGCACATCAGCACAGCGCTGGCGCGGCTGGGAGCGAAAAAAAATAGAGTGCCTCGGGTTGTCGCGAGGGGGAATAAGTACCAAAATTCATGCACTGTGCGATGCATTGGGAAATCCGATCAGCTTCAAGCTCACACCCGGACAAGCATCGGATCTAGAGGGCGCTGACGCACTGCTGCCAGGACTCACGGCCGGTGCGCTGCTGGCCGATCGAGCTTATGATGTCGAGGAACGCGTGCGTAAGCGATTGCGAGAGGCGAACACTGAGGCCGTTATTCCCAGTAAGAAGTCTCGCCTTGTAAAGATCGAACATGACCGTGATTTGTACAAAGCTCGACATCTGATCGAAAATTTCTTCGCTAAAATCAAGCAGTACCGTGCGATTGCGACGCGCTACGACAAGCGAGCATGCAATTTTCTGGGAGCGATTCACTTGGTTGCCGCCATTGAATGGCTTAATTGATGACAGGCCCTAAGGGCTTGCAACAAATTATTTCACTACTCTTGTGTCGATACTGCAGCTATCTTTGGTACCTGCAATTATTCCCGGTTGTAGTCTATGGACTGTATTTGCCACTCCTTGTTTCCATCCGAGGTGCTGACGACGACATCGTCCCCAACGCTTTTGCCAATACAGGCCCTGGCCACGGGGGCATTGACTGAGGCGAAGTCTTTTTTGCCATAGATCTCATCGGGTCCAACGATTCTGAAGGTGAGTGTTCTATCGGCCTCATCAAGCAGCGTTACCCAGGCACCAAAAAACGCTTTCCCTTCCTGAATCGGGTTGTATTCAACGACGCGTAATTTTTCAAGCCTTTGTCTGAGGAACCTTACCCTGCGATCAATTTCACGAAGGCGGCCCTTATTATATTTGTAATCAGCGTTTTCAGAGCGATCGCCAAGACTGGCCGCCCACTGAACGATCTTGGTAACCGCCGGTCTTTCTTCACGCCACAGCTTGTCCAGCTCTTGTTTTAATTCGGCGTAACCTTGCGGTGTTATGACGTCTGAATCCATGATGGTTTCACAAGTGGGTGAGGGCGTTCTTTGTAGTGTCTAAGCTCGCAGCTTTCAGAGTCATGTGTTTACATGACCTTTTCCAGTTCAAACCTTGCCTATAAAAATCGATCCCGAAGCTTGTAGTACGCAAGCGACGGTGCGAGAAACCACGGATGACCGTAATACAATGGCCTACTCGAAAATGGCAGGCTATCAAAAGGCGTGGCACCCTCTTCGTGCCCCAGCGCTTTCAGGCCGGTACGCATGCCAAGATAGCTGGAGAAACCTATACCCGATCCGCAATACCCCATGGCGTGATAAAGGCCGTTTTCGCCGCCAGCGCGCATGAGTTTGTCGAATGTAAATGCCACGTAGCCCATCCAGGAATGGCTGATTTTTGCCGATTCGAGTTGCGGGAAAATCCGAATCATCTCCGCACGCAATTTCAGGGCGCTGGCGCGAGTATCGGTTTCTTGCAAGGACACACGTCCGCCAAACAGAATCCTTTTTTTATCCGGGGATGCACGGTAGTAATAGACTACTTTCCGGGTATCACAGATATTACGGTTTGTTGGAATTAGTTGATTGACAAGTTCGGTGGGTAGTTCTTCCGTGGCGATAATATAACTGCCAATCGGTATTACCCTGCGACGATGCCAGGAAAGGGCCTTGTTGGTATAGCCGTTGGTGGCCACGATCACTTTTTTTGCTTTGACAGTACGTTGCCCAGTGTGCACAAGGTACCCCTCGCCGCTGCGCTCTATTTTGCTGACAGTGACATGCGAAACAGCCGTGGCTCCGGCTGAAATCACCTTTTTCAGCAAGGCCGAGTGATACTTGCCGGGATCCAGGGAGGCATGATGAGGGTATACCGCGCCGCCTGCATAAATATCGGTACATACCTCGTGGTGGACCTCTGATTTTGCAACCAGGTAACCATCCTGCTCATCACCCTTGCGCAGGGGAGCACTCAATTCGCGCGCAAGTTCGTTGAAGCTGCGCTGATTGTGCGCACCAAGAAAGCGGCCCACTTTTGCATAATCGCATTCGATATTCTCTACACTAATAAAGTCAGCCACATAGTTCATGGCTTGCTCACCCGTACAGCGAATCGCCATTGCCTTGTCGGCACCAAAACGTTTAGTGAGGGTTGTCAGGCAAGGTTTTACGCCGAGGCTGATTTGTCCGCCATTGCGCGTGGAGCAACCTGCGCCCAATGCTTGCGAATCCAACACCAGTGTATGCATACCGCCGCGCGCGGTTTGCAACGCGGCGTGTAGGCCGGTGTAGCCGGAGCCGATGATCAGAACATCTACCGCGCAGGGCAAGTCAGCTTCCCCGGACTGTTGCGGAGGGCTTTGCTCCCACCAGTAGGGCGTGGTTTTGAAGTCGTCGGTGAACACTGGTTTAGGAATTATCCTGTGTGCCATCATTCGGGCGCATGCGACAAGTGCTGTCGGGGTGATAAAGAGTCGGTGTCGCTATATATTCCGTATCGTCCCACGAACCTCTCCAGCCACACTTCGATCACGAATGTGTAGCACCCGTTCAAATTCCTGTTCAAGGTACAACGCCTGCCCAATATCGCTGAATCTTGTTGATAGTCGCTTTGAGGCATTGTCTCGCAATACTGCATTCAGAAGGTAATAGGGTGTTCGAGTGCCGTTCTTCGATTGGGTGTATCCCTCGCTGACAAACAACTGTTCAATGGATGCAGCGTCGATCGTAGGCGCGGGATACCACGGCATGGGGGAGTGGCGTACCGTCAGCTGGTTCTCATTGACCGTTATCGTTGTGGAGTTGAGCACCCCGGCAAGGCCGCGGTACAACAAGCCAAAGCCTGCGAGTGCAAAGACGCCCCGGATCAGATCGATTCCGGTAGAGCCAAGCTTGAAGAGCAATAGCAGATTCCATAATACGGCGAAACCTAACAAGAACAGGCTTGAAATGCTGCGCCAACTCCAGCGAACCGAGAGTTGTCCATTCCCGGTGACGCTGAACCCTGGTGGCATTGCCGCCACTGGCCGTGAGCTTGCGACGTCCTCTGTCTTGACATTTACGTTCTGAGCCGGTTGTACGTTCGCGGCAGAGTGGGAGGCTGAGTCGGTATCGTGTGTGGTACGCGGCTTGGTCAGATCAAAGAGGACACCGCAATGAGAACAATGAACGACAGCAAGGCGACGGTCGAAACCGTCAACCTGGAGTGGGGAACCGCACGACTGGCAGCTGAGTTGATTCATGGAGACTGGCTGCACCTGATGTTGGGGTCCTGCCCAGTATAAGTTATCGAGAACGAGTAAGCGTTATCGATCGACTTGCTCCGGAAACAGACGGCCTGTCGCCTGCCTGTCCCAGGATTTGGATCCATCTCATGTTCTAGTCGATATCGATCCCGGAAAATCCCAATATCGAACCATCAAGGCTCACCGCTACGACATCATAGTGATAGCTCTCACCTGGCTCGACTATGTCGTAGAAACTGATTCCGCGTGTGAACGCATGGAAGGTGTTATTGCGTCGAATTTCGTAGCCATGAAAGTTGCTGGATAACGAACCAGGCCTGTCCCAGAAGAGCTCCAGAGTGCTGGAGCTGTAGCTTTTGACTGTCAAGCCTGTAGGTTCGAAAGGACTGTAAGCCGGCGAGTATCCAGAGTCTGATCCATCTTCCCCGGGTGCTGAATTTACAATGATCGGATTGCTTGTCGAGCTGAGCACACCCTCATCAGAATAGGTGGCCACCGAATACGCGTAATCGATGCCAGGAGTCATCGTGTTATCGATGTAACTGCCACCATTTGAGGTAGAGTCGAGTAGCTGGCCGTCTCTGTAGATATCTGCTCCTCCTGTCGTTGTGTTGTTCTCACCCCATGTCAACTCGACTGTCGTATCCGAATAGACATCGGCATTGACTACAGGTGCACTCGGTGTGGCAGCTTCATCACCAGGTAGCATCGGATCCCCCTGGTTTTCTCTGACAAAGCAGTTGAAATCTCCGTCTGAAGTGGCATAACACATCTTTGTCTCACCTATGCCGCCATAGAGTGCAACGACTTCTGGGCCTCTGTTTATCTCGAATATATTGGCGCTCAAGTGCGGCAGCCACGCTGCAGTGCCATTGTTGGTTGTACAGACAATATCTCCGCTTGCCTGCAAGCCGCAGATGAGGTTTCTGGTCATAGCGAGATCAACCATGTCACTGCCAAGCGGCGTTTGTGATTCATATCGGCAATGAATCTGATGGGTATCGGTCAGGCCACACGCATTGTCATCGTCGACGAGCAACTTGGTGTAGTTAACATCACTGTTCAAAAAGTCGGCCAGATCAAATTGTCCCCAGCAGGATATCGAACCATCCAGTGTCAAACCGCAGCTGGTAGTCAGATCATTGGCGAGCTGGGAAAACAACACATCAGCAGGTGGCTCTGACTCACCATGTGTATCCAGACCCCAGCATAGTGCGCGGTTGTCAGTGGTGACACCACACGTAAGATTTAGCCCTGCGCTGACGTTGATGAACTGTTCACCGTCGGGCACCTCATTCTGCCCAAAGCTGTTATCACCCCAACAGAAAATTGAGCCGTCCTCCGTCAGTCCACACATGTGTACATTACCCGCCACTATGGATGTCAGTGCCGGAGTATTTGGAGGTGGTTGCAAACGAGAGAAGTAATTCTCAGAAGCACAGCTCAGAGCGCCTGCATCAGATAAAGAACAGATACTCCAGGCTCCAACGGCATAATCCGTGACAGACTGTGCCTTTGCAGTGAAAGGGTACGAAGCGATCATCGCCAATGCCAGTAGCCAATATTTCATGTTTTGAACCTTCTAGTGTCAAGGCTCGAGTATAGCAACATGTATTTTTAGTAATGTTGAAAGTAACAGGGTGATACTACCGTACGGCGGGTGGAGGTATTGCTTGTGCTGTCATCGCGGACAGCGATGAGATAAACATATCGCTGCAGAGCGCATCCTTTTCGATAATGGTGGGCAAATCGTCGCCAGAAGCAATGAGACCATCGGTCAAGAGTTGTCTTTAATTGAATGGGGCCAGGGTGCATTCGGGGCAATTGCCGAAACAATTGCCCCTAATACTTTTCGATTGATTAATCGATCAAGGCCGTCGCAAAGCCGATGCCACGAAACGCAGAAAAGTTCTCAAACAGTTCACACTTGATGCAGAATTCAGGGTATTTCATCCGCGTGGATGCCATACGGACATTCGAACCCAGGACAAAATGGGCATCTTCAGAATTCTGTGCATACTCCAGAACATTTGAACCTGGGGTTCGATCGATATGGGTAAACGTACTGCCCATTGCGATGTTAAACGCAGTCAGAATGGAATCCTCACCCGTTTCGGGCAATCCTGCTATCGCGATATTGATCGTTGGGTCAGCCATTGCTGCGCGAATATCGTCAGCATTTCTAATCGGAGCAACGCCTTCAGGCAATGGTACATTTGTTCTGATTGCCGCCATATTGAAAGGATAATAAGAAGGCGTGATATCAGTGAGACCTGAACGCCGTTCATTGATCGCATAAGCTCCTCCAATCACGTCATAGCAACCATCGACTACTCTGTCTTCAGCCGTGCAATCAACGTCATCAGAAGTCGACAGCCACAGATACATATCATTGTTACCTGCTGATTCAGTGAATGAGACCCATTCGAGATCGATGTCGGTATTGTAGTGAGCGTTCAACTTTTCTTGAATGATGTCGAAATAGTCCACGGAAAACCCTATCGGCTGAGATGGGTTCTCGCCGGGGATCGCCCACGGCGCGCCGACAGGAATCCAGCCAAGGCTAAGCTTATGGGTGTCAAGCACATGAGCGAGCAGTGTGCCGGGCATTACTTCCGGATAAGGGTAGTCCTCGGAGTTTACCAATGTTGGATCGGACAGGTCCGGTGCAGGCATTCCGTATTTGGTTGTGACGTCCACATATCTAGCGTCCTCAATGGCCTCTCCCATCGCGGCGGTCAGTGCAGCGTGCAAATCCTGCTGCGCAAGGGCAGGCGTGGCGAGAGCAAATATCATCGCAGTAGCAGCAAATGATTTCTTGAACATATTTTCTCCTCCAAGATATTAAGGTATCGAACCTAATGGTGTGCAGGGTCGTCTCTTTTCCAATGTCATGAACAGGGAAATATTCTGCGCTAGACATCAGTTTGAATACGCTAACCCAATGGAATTATGTACTCGCACACCTCAAACCTTGCATCAGAAGACTTTTTATCTGGTAGTAGAAATCATGATATCGGGCAGAGATATTCCGTAATTTTCAGTCCTGACTGATATTGATGTGAACAATGTTGAAGGTGGGTAAATGTCTGTGTGGTTATAAGAAAGTGACCTTTCAAAGTGTCTGGAGTTGTATTAATACGCATTGAGTGCAATAGTGCCGAGGTGTTGAATTTCGAGATGTGATGACTGTCGTCGCTCATTCAGGCATGTGCATACATCGATCAACGTGCCAAATTACGCTGTTCTGAAATACCGCAACAAGGAGATCCAGTACGGCTTTATGCGTAGCTATGGCCCATCCAGGGGGTTACCCGGCTCGTTATCGCGCCGACTTGTAGAAGACGAGGTGCCAGAATGTCTGAGCACTGCGGGTCGCAGCCTCACCGGCAGATAGCGTTGAAATGCTACCGTAATACCATTCCTCAAAAATACTGGACGAATACAGGAAAATGTGCTGGGCTTGCGAGTCAGAAGCGTGTATTCGGAATCGAGATAACGATCTGCAGAAGTTGTAGAGCTCTATCTCATTCGCCATGACTCGTCGTTTCCGACGAGAGCGATACTATCGCTGATGTTGAGATAGATCTGGGGTCCTGCGCCCATCGTGGATTGGCTGGGTTAGGCTGGTCAGACTGTGAAGCTGCGTGGTATCTTCGCAAGATAACAACAGCTTGAATCTATCCGCATTTCCATCAGAGGAAGACGAATATCATGAGCAAGGTAATTGGCCACTTCATTGGCGGCGAACGCGTAACGGGAACCTCCGGTGTGCTTAATCCGGTCTATGACCCGGCGACAGGAAAGGTACAGGCACAGCTTGCCATGGCCAATCTTGATGACCTGAATAATGCGGTCAACAATGCCAGCCAGGCCCAGCCAGCATGGGCTGCGCTGAACCCTCAAAAGCGAGGGCGTGTATTCATGAAATTCGTCGAGCTACTGCATCGAGACATGGACAAGCTGGCTGAGGCCTTGTCCAGCGAGCATGGCAAGACGCTACCCGATGCAAAAGGCGACGTTATCCGCGGTCTGGAAGTGGCGGAATTCTGTATTGGTGCTGCCCAGATGATGAAAGGCGAATTTACAGAAGGTGCAGGTCCTGGCATCGATATCTATTCCATGCGACAACCGCTGGGTGTGGTGGCGGGCATAACTCCCTTCAATTTTCCGGCAATGATTCCGATGTGGAAGTTTTGCCCGGCGATCGCTGCCGGCAACGCCTTCATACTCAAGCCATCGGAGCGAGACCCTACAGTACCTTTGATGTTGGCTGAGCTGCTGCTGGAGGCCGGATTACCTGCAGGCATACTGAATGTGGTCAATGGCGATAAGGTAGTTGTCGACGGCATCCTCGATCATCCAGATATTGCAGCCATCGGCTTTGTAGGTTCGACACCCATCGCCGAGTATATCTACTCGCGCGGTTGCACGAATGGCAAGCGTGTTCAGTGTTTTGGTGGTGCAAAGAACCATATGATCATCATGCCGGATGCCGATATGGATCAGGCCGTTGATGCCTTGATCGGTGCCGGATACGGCGCGGCAGGTGAACGTTGCATGGCAATCTCGGTTGCGGTGCCGGTGGGCGAGGAAGCCGCCAACGCCCTGATGGAGCGACTGAAACCACGGGTGGAAGCACTGCGTGTTGGGCCATATACTCAAGCCGATGCAGATTTCGGACCGCTGATCACCGCTGAGGCCAGGCAGCGCGTCCTCAGTCTGGTGGATTCGGGTGTCGAAGCTGGTGCCACTCTGGCGGTTGATGGGCGAAAATTGTCGGTAGAGGGATACGAGGACGGAAACTTTGTCGGGGCTTGCCTGTTTGATCACGTCACTACCGACATGGCTATATACCGTGAAGAGATTTTTGGTCCCGTATTGTGCGTGGCGCGTGCGGCTGACTACGAGGCTGCGTTGCGATTGCCCATGGAGAATGAGTACGGTAACGGTGTGTCCATCTTCACTCGCGACGGAGATGCCGCTCGGGATTTCACCTCACGCATCAACGTCGGTATGGTCGGGGTCAATGTGCCCATTCCCGTACCTTTGGCGTACTACACATTCGGTGGCTGGAAGCGTTCCGGGTTTGGTGATCTGAATCAGCATGGTGCTGATGCCTTTCGCTTCTATACGCGAACCAAAACCGTGACGCAGCGTTGGCCCTCGGGTATCAAGGATGGAGCGGACTTCAATATACCGACCATGTGATAGTGGAGAGCTAACGATAATGCTTTGGGATCGAATGATGACGTACAGGAGTGCTCGGTAATGAATTTTGAACTGACTGAAGAACAACGTGCCATTCAGGATATGGCACTTGCCTTTGGCGAGGCAGAAATTGCTCCACACGCGGCGCGTTGGGAGCAGGAAGGCTCCATACCGAAAGAGCTTCTGCGTCAGGTGGGTGAGCTGGGTTTTGCGGGTATCTACGTCTCGGAGGAATTCGGTGGATCCAACCTGTCCAGGCTTGATGCCACACTGATTTTCGAGGCATTGTCGAAGGCCTGTCCTTCTGTGGCAGCCTTTATATCCATTCACAATATGTGCGCATGGATGATTGATCGTTATGGGTCTGATGAGATGCGAGCGCGTCTGCTGCCCTCGTTGTGCTCGTACGAGAAAGTGGCTTCTTATTGTCTGACGGAGCCCGGATCAGGTTCCGATGCCGCAGCGCTTCGAACCCGTGCCGAGAAAGTCGGGGATAATTTGTCGTTAAACGGTAGTAAAGCCTTCATCTCTGGCGGTGGATACGCGGATCTATATCTTGTGATGTGCCGCACTGGCGGTGAAGGCCCGTCGGGTATTTCTGCAGTGCTCGTGGAGGATGGTACGCCAGGGCTGAGCTTTGGGGCGCCAGAGAGAAAGATGGGTTGGCGCTCACAGCCAACGGCTGAGGTACAGTTTGCTGATTGCCAGGTACCGGCGAGCAACTTGTTAGGCAAAGAAGGTGACGGTTTTCGCTACGCCATGTCAGGGCTTGACGGAGGACGGCTTAATATCTCAGCCTGTTCGCTGGGTGCAGCGCAAAATGCAATGGATAAAAGTGTCGTGTATGCCTCTGAGCGCAAGGCGTTTGGTGCTCCAATAAATCAGTTGCAATCGTTGCAATTCAAGCTGGCAGATATGGAGATCAGCCTGCAGGCCTCTCGAAGCCTTTTGCACAAGGCGGCCTGGAAGCTGGATCAGAAAGCTCCCGATGCGGCAAAATTCTGTGCAATGGCCAAACGTTTTGTGACGGACCAATGCTTTGATGTCGCCAATGATGCCTTACAGATACACGGCGGCTATGGGTATCTTGAAGACTACGGCATAGAGAAAATTGTACGGGACATCCGGGTTCATCAAATTCTGGAAGGCACCAACGAGATCATGCGACTGGTTACCGCTCGTGCACTGATGTCAGAGTACACTTGATGGATACGCAAGTAGATACAGAGACGACACAAGCAGTAGCCAACGCTGATGTGTCGGTTCGGGTTGAAGGACGAGTGGGGCGGCTGACCTTGTGTCGTCCCAAAGCGTTGAATGCCTTGTCGCACGAAATGGCGCTGACGATTGAGGCGGCTCTACTGGAGTGGCAAACGGATGATGACATCTCGCTGGTCCTGATTGATGCAGAAGGTGAGAAAGCCTTCTGTGCCGGTGGTGACGTTGCCACGCTCTATCATCAGGGCAAGGCTGGCGATGTCGAGAGTGGCAGGCAGTTCTGGCGCGACGAGTATCGCTTGAACACACTGATTGACGGCTACGCTAAACCGTATGTGGCCGTCATGGATGGTATTACGATGGGCGGTGGTATCGGTATCTCGGCCCACGGCTCACACAGAATCGTCACCGAACGCAGTTCACTGGCCTTGCCTGAGTGTTCTATCGGGCTTGTGCCGGATGTCGGGGCCAGCCACCTGTTGTCGCAAGCACCGGGTCATCTGGGTGAGTTTCTGGCGCTGACGGGTGAACGTCTCAATGCCAGTGATGCGCTGTTTGTCGGATTTGCTGATTACCATGTGCCTGTCGAACGTCTGGGCGCGCTCAAGGATGCGCTCATCGAGTCCGGTGATGTCTCTGTCCTTGATAGCTTCCATGAATCAGCGGCTCGTTCGGTGCTTGTCGACAGAGAGTCTGAGATCAACCGGGTGTTCGGGGCACAGACACTGGTTGGAGTGATGGAGAGCCTGGAACAGCTAGAGGATGAGTGGGCACAATCGGCTGCAAAGAAAATTGGCTATTCATCGCCGTTATCATTGTTGCTTGCCTTTGATCTGGTTCGACAATCCCGTTCGGTTCCGGGGATCGAGCCGGCACTGACCCGCGAATACCGCTTCGTGTCGCGTGCCATGGAATATGGCGATATTCTCGAGGGCATACGTGCAGCCCTTATCGACAGAGATCGACAGCCGAACTGGAAACACGCATCGATTTCGGCAGTTCCTCAAGCGTTGATTGATCAATTCAAAGACGATGCTCCCGGGGGCGACCCGGATTTCAAGTCATTGCAGGGGTAGTTAAATGAAAATTGGATTCATAGGGCTGGGCAATATGGGTGCGCCAATGGCGGCTAATCTTGCCAAGGCGGGTCACGAAGTGTTCGGCTATGACACCGCCGAGGTCAGTGTGGAGGGCGTCACGCAAGTCTGCGAGGCATCGCAGGCAACGATCGATATGGATGCGGTCATTACGATGTTGCCCGATGGACGCATACTCAAGAGCGTCTATGAGCAAATCGTACCGCTGGGTAAACCTGGCGCCCTGTTTCTTGATTGCTCGACGGTTGATATGCTCAGTTCAAAATCTGCGCATCAGCAAGCTGCAGAAGCGGGTTTGTTATCCGTCGACGCCCCCGTCTCGGGCGGCATGGGAGGGGCTATTGCAGGTACGTTGACGTTCATGGTGGGTAGCAGTGCCGAGGCCTTTGAGCAGGTCAAGCCGTTGTTGGACATCATGGGCAAGCGTGTCGTACATTGCGGTGAGGGTGGTGCCGGTCAGGCCGCCAAGATCTGCAATAACATGTTGTTGGGAATATCGATGATAGGCACGTGTGAGGCTTTTGCATTAGGTGAAAAGCTTGGACTGGATGCGGAGCGATTGTTTGAGGTCATGTCGACATCATCAGGTTCATGCTGGTCAGTCAATACCTACTGCCCGGTGCCTGGTGTGGGCCCTTCGAGCCCTGCTGATAATGGCTACAAGCCAGGGTTTGCAGCCGAGCTGATGCTCAAGGATCTGCGCCTCAGCCAGAATGCTGCCGAGCAGGTTGATGCCAGTACGCCAATGGGGCTTAACGCCACCCGAATATACGAAAAATTCGTTGAACGTGAAGGCCTGGGCAAGGATTTTTCTGCCATGTTGCTGGCGTTGGCAGCGAGTACACGAGGACAATCAAATGACTGAACAAGCCGCGAACAAATGTGTCCGTGTCGAGCGTGAAGGGCGAGTTGTAATCCTCACGATTGATCGACCCGAAGCGCTGAATGCCCTTAATTTACAGGTGTTGAGCGAATTGACGGATGCCATGGTGCCGCTCGACAGCGACCCCGGTGTTGGCTGTTTCGTGCTGACAGGCTCGGCCAAGGCGTTTGCTGCCGGAGCCGACATCGCCGAGATGCGTGATAGAACCTATCCTGATGCATTTCTGACCAATATGCTCGCAGGCTGGGAGGCCATCGCACAGCTTCGAACTCCTAAAATTGCAGCGGTATCAGGCTATGCGCTGGGTGGCGGTTGCGAATTGGCGATGATGTGCGACACCATCTATTGCGGACAATCCGCACGTTTCGGGCAGCCGGAGATCAAGCTGGGCGTTATTCCCGGCATGGGAGGATCACAACGTCTGACGCGACTGGTGGGGAAGAGCAAGGCCATGGACATGATCCTGACCGGGCGCATGATGGATGCAGACGAAGCCAAAGAAGCAGGTCTGGTTGCACGCATCTATCCGGACGATGAGTTGCTGGGTGCTGCAAAAGAGGCTGCTGCTCAAATCGCCTCCTACTCCAAAACCACTGCCCTGGTTGCCCGAGAGGCCGTGGATAGAGCTCTGGAAACCTCATTGAGTGAAGGCTTGTTGTTTGAGCGCCGGATTTTCCAGTCTCTGTTTGGCACGGATGACCAGAAAGAAGGGATGAGTGCATTCATTGAAAAACGCAAGGCAGACTTCAAACGCTGATAGTCACGGTTGATGGGCTGTTTGTTTGAACAGCCCATTGCAGTTATTCAAGAAAGGAGTTTCAGGTTTGGGGGATACACTTTTTGATTTGACCGGGAAAAGCGTCCTGGTCACTGGCGCATCCAGTGGTCTGGGGGCGCATTTCGCGCAGTTGTTTGCGCAGCGAGGTGCGAACGTGACGCTGGCGGCCAGGAGCTGCGAACGGCTGGCTGAGGTTTGTGAGCCTCTGGCTCGGGAAGGCGCCCAGGTCCAGGCTGTGACGATGGATGTCACCGATCAGGCAAGCATTGAGGCATTGTTTGAGCAACGTTGTTTTGATGTCGTCGTCAACAACGCAGGCATCTCGGTACCTGGACGGGCAATGGACTATGGCATCAGCGATTGGGAGAGAACAATCGCAACCAATTTACAGGGCAGTTTCATGGTTGCCCAAGCGGCTGCACGTGCGCTGGCTCGAGAGAAAAAAGGCGGCTCTATTGTCAATATCGCCTCAATTCTGGGTTTGCGGGTTGCAGGTCAAGTGAGCGCTTATGCAACTTCCAAAGCGGCTGTTGTGCAGATGAGCAAAAGCCTGGCATTAGAGTGGGCGCGATTCGGTATTCGTGTCAATGTGCTGTGTCCCGGTTATTTTGAAACGGCACTGAACAAGGAATTTTTCGCAACCGAGGCCGGATTGGCCTTGATACAGCGTATTCCGCAGCGGCGTTTGGGGCAGCCCGAGGAACTCGATGGCGCCATGTTGCTACTCGCCTCGGATGCCGGACGTTTTATGACAGGAACCGAGATCGTCGTTGATGGCGGGCATCTGGTATCAGGGCTTTGAAGGAGTAGATTATGGATTTTACAATTACCCCCGAACTGGAAGCGCTGCGTCAACGTGTGGCAAGCTTTGTTGATGAGCGACTGATCCCTTTGGAGGCGGACCCGCAGGCCTACGATGCCCATGAAAATATTGCGGATGCCGTATTGCAAGAGCAGCGTGCAGCGGCGAGGGAGCAAGGTTTGTGGTGTCTGCAACTGTCAAAAGAGATCGGCGGTGGTGGGCTCAACAAGGCGGGTATGGCGGTTGTCTATGAGGAAATGAATCGCTCTATATTTGGCCCTGTGGTGTTCAATTCTGCCGCGCCGGATGATGGCAACATGATGGTATTGGAGACGCTGGGCACCGCCGCCCAGAAAGAGCGCTGGTTGATGCCTTTGGTGCGTGGCGAGGTGCGTTCAGCCTTTGCAATGACCGAGCCGCACCCTGGTGGTGGCTCTGATCCGGGCATGATGCAAACGAGGGCTGAGAAGCACGGTGAGCGATATGTCGTGAACGGGCACAAGTGGTTTATCACCGGAGCCGAAGCGGCTGAACATTTCATTTTGCTGGCTCGCACCTCGGATGATGAACGGCGTGGCCATACCGCCTTCCTGTTCCATCGTGACGATCCGGGTTGGGAGATTACACGGCGTATTCCCATCATGGGGCCAGAGGAGCACGGCGGTCATTGTGAGATTGCGTTCAATGGATTGGAAATACCCGCAGAAAACGTTCTGCTGGGAGAAGGTTATGGGATGAGGGTGACGCAAACCCGTCTGGGCACCGCGCGCCTGACCCATTGCATGCGATGGCTTGGTCTGGCGAAACGCTGTGTCGAGATTGCGACCGACTATGCCGAGAAACGCCAGGGTTTTGGTCAGCTCCTGATCGAACGGGAATCTGTGCAGCAAATGCTCGGTGATATTGCCATGCGGATCGAGGTTGGACGGTTGTTGGTGATGAAGGCTGCCTTGGCGATTGATCGTGGGGAGTTTGCCAAGAAAGAGATTTCAATGGCAAAGATTCAGGTGGCCAATGTGCTGCATGACGCCGCAGATGTGGGCATTCAGATCAACGGGGCCAGGGGCTATTCCAAGGACACGGTGCTTGAGTGGGTGTATCGCTATGCACGTCAGGCGCGCCTGGTGGATGGTGCCGACGAAGTTCACCGCATGGTGCTGAGCCGCGAGTTGCGTGCCGCCGGACGGGATTTTTGGTCCTGGAACTCGGAGTAAGGCAAGCATGAGTGCATTTGATTTTGAACCGGATGCCTTGAAGTCCATTCTGGACGAGCATCTTGGCGTCGAAGATATGACTCAGCTTGAGCGGATTTCTGGCGGTCAGTCCAATCCCACTTATTATCTGACTCATGGCAGCAGGCGGCTGGTGCTACGCAAACAGCCGAATGGCCCGATTTTACGGGGGGCACATGCCGTTGATCGAGAGTTTCGCGTAATGACTGCATTGGGCCAACAGGCTGTGCCAGTACCCGATACCGTCTTCTTTCATGAAAACCCTGCGGATCTGGGCACGCCGTTCTATCTGATGGATCGGGTCGAAGGTCGGGTGTTTGAGGATTGCGCCTTGCCGGGAATGAGCCCTGAAGAACGGCGAGCGATCTACTTCGGCATGGCGGATGCGATGGCGCAGATGCACAGCATTGATCCGCAAGTGGCTGGTCTGGCTGACTATGGTAAGCCCGGTGATTATTTTCAGCGTCAGATAAAGCGCTGGACCCGCCAGTTACACGCCAGCACAGGGGATCCGATCGCGGAACTTGATCGCCTGGCCGAATGGCTGCCTTCACAGGTGCCGCCTGAAGATGGAAGAGTGGCGGTTGCGCATGGCGACTTTCGTTTGGGCAATATGATGTTTCATCCGACAGAGCCCAGAGTGGTCGCTATTCTTGACTGGGAGTTATCTACCCTTGGCCATCCTTTGGCCGATTTGGGATTCTGCTGCATGACGTGGCACAGCACGCCTGAGGAATACGGAGGTATTCGAGGCCTTGATTGGCAGGCACTGGGTATTCCGTCAAAGCAGGAGTTTGTCGATCGTTACTATGCCTCGGCAAACCCGACCAAAGCATTGCAGGATTTTCATATCGCGTTTTCGCTATTCCGATTTGCAGTGATCTTTGTTGGTATCGCAGATCGGGCTCGTGCGGGTAATGCATCGGCTGTCAATGCTGCAGAAACAGCTCCCCTGGCGCGCGCTTTTGCCATTCGTGGTTTGGAAATTGTTGATGCCTGACTGACCCATGGTCTGGTTGGTAAGGGCCATGATGGGCGGCCTCTTTGCTGTAAGCAGTTTTTTGTTCAAGGGCCTCGATTAATCAGGCCCTTGAACAAAACAAGGCAAAATTACTTTGCCTTGTAGAAGCGGACATAATCAATCACGAGAGCCGGATTGTTGAATTCAACGAGATCGTTGGGACTTGGAAAACGATTGTTGGACCGACGTCCCAGACCACCGGCGTTGTTGGGGAAGTTAGTCCAGTTTCCACCCATGGCCAGATTGAGAATGACGTACAGCTCTTCGAAATTGGCTTCGTTGTTGGCAACTTCACTAACCTGCTCGCCGTCGATGAACCAGGTTATACGGCCCGGAGCCCACTTCACGGCATAGACATGAAAGTCTTCGCTATAGTCTAAACCCGTGTAGACCTGACCACTTGGCTGGGGCTTGATGAAGTTTGCATCACCGAAGTGAGAGGAGGTCACGTTCTTGAAGTAATGGAAGGAGTTATAGATATACCAGGGAGCGTGACCCAGGTTTTCCATGATATCGATTTCAGTGCGTTGCGTACCTTCAGCGACTCGTTTTTCGTGGAGCAACCAGAAAGCCGGGAAAGTACCGTTTGCACTGGGAATCTTGATTCGTGCTTCAAAATAGCCGAATTTCTGACTGAATTTTTCATGCGTCGAGATGGCGCCAGAGAGGAAAGTCTGCTGGGACGAGATTTGTTTCAGTGAGCCGTAGGTAAGCTTTTTGGTTGATGTTTGCAACGGGTTCTTGACAGCGCGAATGGAGAGTGTGGAGCCATCAAACTGGAACGGGTTGTAAACAGGTACGATCGACTCCTGATGTTCCTGATCCTCGCTGAGGACGTTGACATAGAACTGATCCTCCCCGTTGATGACGCGATACTCGTAGCGCTCACCATTGAATTCACCGTCCCAGCGCAGCTGCGAGCTCCAGCGAAAAGGGTTCAGAGCGGTACCGTTGAACTCATCACTGAAAACCAGTTCATAACCGCTGTGTTGGTAGACTTCAGGATAGTCGTAGGAGGTCGGATCGATCTGACTCTCCACACTGGCTGCATTCTCATCACCTTGAGAAGGTGGTGGCGCTCCAGCGTAGGTGTTTCTGTCAGAGGAGGCTTGGGTGACGTTGACCTTGATCGTTGCAGACTGTACGGATGAGTTGCCATTGGCATCGATAGCATCAACCGTCATCGAGTGCTCGCCAACCCAGAGATTGCCGCTGGTGAAACTCAGATCATTGGTTTCTCCGGCGTAGATTCCATCGACTGTCACCTGGTAACTGGTCGCACCGTCCACAGCACTCCAGCTCCAGGTGATTTCACCATCATTGGCATAAGACTGTGCCACTTCGCTACCACTGGTATTCAGAGGAGTGTCGATGGCGTAAGCCATGGGCGATATCAGCCCTGAAAGGGCAATTAGAAGGCAGGACTTTTTTACAAGGTTCTTACTGATCATCGTGTTTCGTCTAAGCGCTCATATTGCGATGTCGTTTTCAAGGGGTACCCTACCTTGGCCCTTTGAACTCAAACATCGCCTTTTGTGTAGTTAGCAGAAACCGCTCGCGTAAAAAAATCCTCTCGCAACGAGTGGCTTACAACATGTGAAGTGCTGTGATCTGGAAATGCTTCAGAAAGGTGCATTGCAAAATATACAATTGCAAACAACTGTTGCAGCTTCGATCACCGCGGAATAACATCCAAGGATCCAGCCAATCCAGTGGGGTACTTTGTGAGAATTTGGATATGTTTACTAGACGGAAAGGTTTGGGAAATCGACTAAAGACCCTTGCTTCATCATCCGATTGCCGCAGGGTGACTCTCGAAACCAAGGTCGTAGTCGGGCAGTGACTTGATCACCGCAGATTGCCTATCCGTGTGTCACCTTTGTCATATGGCAGGCTGACCTTCTCTGGTCTTATTTGTAGCGGCGAAGTCTTCTTGCATCTGTAATTTCCGCATTTTTTCCACATTTTCAGGCTCATCAGCCATCGGTTCTGATGTCCAATAAGCGTCAATAAAAAAATTGGCATCGACATCAAGTGCACATAGTCAGAAATAGCAACAGGCAGTACGCAGTGAACCGCGCAAGGGCGATGTTCGCTATCAGCCTGTTGCTGAGTGTTTCAGCTTGTGCCGGCGTGGGGCGTGAACAGGATGAGGCGGCAATAAACGCCAAGAGCGACCGACTATGGGTGCCGCAAGGCAACAACGCAGCGATTGAGCAAAGCACTGTTTCTGGTGCTGCGCAGGCCAGTGCTGCAAAGGCGCAAGGGCCGGTATCCAGCTACATCGTGCAGGCAGGCGATGGACTGGCTGACATTGCGCGTCGAGTGACAGGCTCGCAAAACAACTGGCAAGCTATCGCGCAATACAATGATCTTGCAAACCCGAACGCGCTACGTGTTGGTGATACGTTGAACATACCACCCAGATTTCTGGCCGGTAGGCAGACGGCGACAAGCGCTGATGGTGAGCTTGACTCGAGGATAGGTGAGTCAGGTGGTGTGGTTGATTTGCTGGGTGTGTTGAGCAAAGCCCAGGATTATGATGCCGACTTTCAGGCAGCGATAACGAACCGTTCGATTTCACAAAGATCATTGCCCATCGCACGTAGTGTTCAGTTGCCTCAGATCGCTCTCGGCTATGCCGGTGGCTACTATGATTTCGAAAGTGATTCATCAGATGCCTATACCGGTCAGCAGTTGACTCTGACACTTACCCAATCAATCTACGACAAGGCCGATGCGATAGCCGTAAAGCAGGCAAAGCTCACAGGTTCGGTGGCTGACACGCAGCTTCAGGCCGAGCATGAAGATCTGGTCATTCGTGTAGCAACCAGCTACTTCAATGTGCTCAAGGCGATGGCGGAGCTTGAATACCGGCAAGCAGATGTTGATGCAACCCGACAACAATTGCGGCAGACAGAAAATCGCTACGAGGTTGGCAATATTGCCTTCACCGATGTTGCAGAGGCTCGGGCACAGTCTGATCTGGCGGCAGCATCGCAAATTACCGCAAGAGCCGAGCTTGATGGCGCGTTGGAGGCTTTGGCAGTCAGCACCGGTACCTCTGTGACAGGTGATCTTGCACCGTTGATGCAGACCATACCCTTAGTGTCTCCTGACCCTGCTGATGTCGATGCCTGGGTGCAAACGGCGATGGCGAATAACAAGTCATTGCTTGTTGCCAGAAATCAGATTGAGATAGCGCAACAACAGGTAGATCAAACGCGGGCAGGACGTTTGCCTGTGGTGAGCTTGACGGGGTATCTGTCAGGTGTCGACAGTGACTACGATGCCAGTGACGATGTATCAGCCGGAGGCTATACAGGGCAATCGGTGGAGTTGGGAGTCACGTTGCCGGTGTTCTCAGGTGGTTTGGTTTCAGCACAAATTGCTCAGGAACAAGACAGGATGCAGTTGGCCAACGATCAGATGCAAGCAGTAGAACGCCAAACCGTTCAGGCAACGCGCGATACTTATCGGGCGGTTGTGTCTGCAGTGAGTCGGGTGGAAGCTTTGAGTCAGGCACGCCAGTCAACTCGACAGGCCACCCAGGCGACTCGATCCGGGTTTGAGCAAGGTACGCGTACCTCGCTTGATGTTCTGGGGTCTCAACGCGATACGCTCCGGGCACAGACGGAGCTGAGCGCAGCCAGGTATGACTATGTGCTGCAGGTGCTGGAATTGAAGCGTATCAGCGGTACCTTGGAGCTTGCTGACATCAAACGAATCAATGGGTGGTTAGACTAAGTTCAAGCACCGAACACGGACCACAGCATTTTCAAGCTGCTCAGGCCTAGAAATGCTGCAAAAGCGAGCCGCAACCTTTCCGGATTGAGTCGCGCTGCCAGTGATGCTCCATGAGGTGCAGTAAACACGCTTGCAGAAAAAATCAGCACGGCTGCAGGAACATTGACATAGCCAAGTGAGTAGGGCGGGCGTAGATCTGTGGACCATCCTGACCAGATGAAGCCTGCGACTGCCGGTACTGCAATCAATAAACCAAAAGTCGCCGCTGTCCCAACAGCCCGATGGATTGGGAAGCAGTATGCTGTCAGTACTGGAACCGAAAGCGTGCCACCACCAATACCCATGAGGGCGGAAAAGACGCCGATGAATCCGGCTATAGGTTGACTGACTGAGGGTAGTTTTTCCGCCAGGATGATCTTTTTAGGCAGGGCCATGTTGATCGAGACCGCAAAGGCAATGCAACCAAAAATCAGGGTCAGACTTTCGGATGCAAGGTATTTGGATGCAACTCCGCCTATCGCCGAGCCCAGAATAATCCAGGGTGCCCACGATTTAAGAAGGTCCCAATCAATGGTCCCGCGTTTATTGTGTGCTCGTGCTGATGATATAGAGGTGGGGATAATGGTAGCCAGGGACGTTGCCACTGCCAGATGCATAGCTACCTGCGAAGGTACGTCAAGGTAGTCAAACAGTAGAAACAAGACGGGCACAATGACGATGCCACCTCCAACACCCAACAAGCCTGCAAGAACACCTGCGATGGCGCCGGTAAATATCAGACCACCCGCAAGAAGTATGAGAAAAATGGGTGAATACAGGTCTGTCATGTGGTTTTTCCTGATTTGTGTGGGTGGAGCCGGTAATGGCCCCACTCGCAAGCGCCTGTCTCAGGCGTGCTTTCCGATTTTCCAGCCACGATGTCCGAGCTGTTCTTCGGCAGTTTTGGCAGATGCCTCTTCGAGCTGGGTTGCCATTGTATCGTTCCATGTGTTCAGAAACGAGCCGATGGAAAGGACGGCAACCAGTTCTACAATCTGATCTTCACTGTAGTGCAGTTTTAGCGCATCGAAATCTGCATCGGTCGCAGCATTGGGATGTTGGGAAGCTTGCAAGGCAAATTGCAATGCGACACGTTCTGCTTCTGAGAAAACCGGGCTGGTATCAAACAGCCAGAGATCTTTGATCTTTTCTTCAGATACGTTGTTGTCGCGTGCCAGGGCAGATACTGAATGTGCCTGACAGTAGAGGCATCCGTTGCTTTGGCTTTGTAGCAAGAACATCATTGACCTTAGCTCAGCAGGGATAGTCAAAGAGGCGGCAAGTGCCTTCTGAAAGTCTCCATAGGCTTTTGCGATCAAAGGCTTGCGGGCCATTGTCCTGAACGAGTTGGGAACCTTTCCCATCTTTGTCTGATACGTTTGCACAGCGGGTGCAAGTTCTTCGGGAATATCGTCGATATCGAGGGGTGTAATTCTAGCCATTGGAAACCTTTTTGTTCGCTGGTTTTTTGTTCCGACATGCACAATGTATTCGATGACTTGATTGCATGATATCGAACGTATGGCAGGCGGGTTTATCGCGTATGGGAAGTTCAGTATTCACAATTACGATCTCTCTGAACTAGAGCCCCCTTTTCTGGGAACACGCGGATCCCGGCAAGTATAACGCAGTCGGCCGTTGTTCTTCGCTGGTGAGCGCCTTGAAGCGCCCTATTGAATCACAAGCCTTTTAAGCGCTCCCAGATTGGTGCGATGGCATTGTTAGCCTGAACTCTCTTTTCAATAAGCTATTAAACGGATTTACTAGTCGAGTGCTGCCTGTTCGATACAAACGACTAGTCTGTTGGTTGCGGATATTGAAGATGCAGGCTTGCAATAAACAGGATGGTTATCCTAAAGCACTGAATATACATCGAAAAAGTATTTTTATAAGGGAATGAGTAAACGCCTTGTCTCAGTAACTGAGACATACGTTTAGTAGTCGCGCTGTTCCAGCGAGGCGTATGTTTTGAATCAAGTCTGCGATGCTTGCAACCTTTGTTGGTCATGAAGCAATCTGGAAACTGCTCTATTCACTCTGTTGATTGCTTGATCATATAGTTGGTAAGCCCTCGCGATAAATGCCGAAGTCCTGAAGCGCTGAGTTCGCACGGAGGATATACATGACCAATGCCAGACGTCGTTTTTTGAAAGGCGGGGCCACGCTCGCTGCAGGTGCTGCCTTACCGATTGCCAGTGGCGCACAGGCACAACGCTCGGTTGCCGATGAAATGGGCAAACGATTGAAGCACTTGATGGCGCCATCAGGAACACCACCGGACTTGTTGGCGATGCCCAGCCCGCCGTTAACACCGTTTAACGAATACTCACTGGAGGAGCTGAAGCCGCCGGTTGGCAAACCGTTGTTCACACTGAGTGCGCAAGACACTGAAGGTCTTGACGATGAACAATGGTGGGCGCTGTTTCGCAGCCGATTTCTTGATGCTGCCAAGGTGCTGCGCAGTGACGGATTCGTTGTGCCAGGAGATTGGTCTGTTCGGGGCGAGCAGATTGTCGGAGGTGGCAGTAATGAGCGTGTACGTATCGACATTGGTGATCCACCCAGTCCGGATTCACATCAACGCTTCTACGAGTTTCGTCCACAGAAATTCTATATAAATCGTGAAGTTGAATTTCGCTGGAATTATCATGAACAATATAGTGGCGAGTGCCTTAGCTGGGGCTACCACAACATCTATTGGGATGAAGACACCGGTGTGTATAGAACCACCCGTGCGAGTTCTCCGGGTACCACGTTCCATGCGCGCTACGGTGAACCCATACTGATACGCCGTATCAACGATCTACCGGAGATCGGACATGCTGAGGGCCACTCGCAGTTGCGCTTTGCGTTGCCATCCACAACCTCGCATCTGCATAACGCCCACACGGCTTCAGAAAGCGATGGCTATCCCGGTGACTGGATAAACCCGGGTGAGTACTGGGATCATCATTATTGCAATTTCCCATCAGGAAACGATGATAGGGAAAAGCTTTCTACCTTGTGGTATCACGATCACCGAATGGATTTCACGGCTTCCAACGTGTACGCCGGACTGGATGGGTTTTATCTGCTGTTTGACGACGAGGATGCAAACGACGAAACCACTGGATGGCATTTGCCCAGTGGGGACTACGATATACCGTTGATTTTTCATGATCTGCTGTTTGCCCAGCAGGTTGATGGCGAACCTGTAAAGTTCCCTCGTGATGAAACGACACGTTGGACCTTCGAGAGCAGCCAGGATTGGAGCGACTATGCGGGTAGTGACCGTGGCACGGTATTGGCCGATGGAACACGCAAGGCCATTGAATTTCGTGAGTCTACTGCTGTTTACGAGCCATCGCCGCAAATCATATTCGATGGCTTCAATACCGATGGCATCATTGGGGATCGTTGGACCGTCAACAGACGAGTGCAGCCCAAGTTACCGGTAGAGGCGCGCAAGTATCGCTTACGCTTGCTCAATGGCGGACCCTCACGATTCTATGAGTTTTTCCTGCACGCAACTGATGTACAGCCAGCGTTCTATCGCAGCTACTCCGAAGGAGAGAGCGAAGTGGCAGGTCCGACCAGCGAGCTGGATCATCCGTTCATCGTGATCTGCGGAGATGGTAACTTTCAGCCCAATCCTGTCCTTGCGCACAGTATCTACCTGGGTGTTGCGCAACGTGTGGATGTGATCATCGATTTTTCAAAATTCGCAGGCTCTACGGTGTACCTGGTCAATCGGCTTGAGCAAGAGCATGGTCGTGGACCCAGTGAGCGCAAGATTGACCCTGCTGACTATGCCAGTGACGAGGACTTCTACAAGGCTAATGCTTTCATGGCATTCGCTGTGGCAGGCAACGGGGCACGCTCTGTAGAAAAGTCCGACTACGGTTTTACCAGCATGGCGGCACTGGAGAATGACCCCGATCCAAGTGCATTTCCGTTGTTGTTTCGTGAGTTTCCCAAGGTGGATTTCTCCGAGGTCAAGCGCGAACGACTTTGGGAGTTCGACTACGACGGAGGGCTCTGGACCATCAATGGTGATGTATTCGATCCGAATCGAGTGGACGCTGGTATCGAACAGGACTCAGCCGAGATCTGGACTTTTCGCAATGGAGGTAATGGCTGGCATCATCCGATTCACAGTCATTTCACGGAGTTCATTATCCTTGAAAGGGATAGCCAGCCGTTCTTGCATGGCACTATCCAAACCCAGCTCTTCACGCAGGACAGTGAGCTGGTTCAGGCAGCTGCCAGTTTTGTTACACCGCGCAATATGGCGGACCTGTTCCGGCTTGAAGGCTATGAGGGGCAGGAGGCTTATAGTGAAAGCGAACCGGACGCCATGAAGTCGGATTTTCTCGATAACCTCAGTAGGTCTCTGAACGAAGGAGCCGCAGAAAACACCCTGGGTGCGCGCGGTGTGCCAGGTGCCACTACCGTGGAAAGAGTGGATGAACTGATTTCCATGCTGGCGCCGCAGCAGCAGTTGCGTTTGCTGGATGCGCTGCTTCGAGGTGCTTTCGAAGAAACCGAATTCCGCAGCTATGACTACTTCGCACTGTGGGTTGAACTGTTTCCATTATTGGGGCTGGGGAGCCCAAAAGTGGATCGGTTCCTGGGTGGGCCGCGACGCGATGTGGCTCTGTTGCTGCCGAACACCGAAGTCACCGTTTTTGCCCGCTGGAAGGATTTCATGGGCAAGCATGTGATGCACTGTCATAACGTGGTGCATGAGGATCACGCCATGATGATCCGCTGGGACATCGTGCCACAAGGGCACGGTTTTGATATCCCGCAGATGTCTGATGAGGTTGCGCATGCCCTGGGTGATGACATCGAAGTCCTGCGACGCAATCACTACGAGACCCACCCGGAAGGTGGTGCACATCAACCTGACGACAGTTGAGGGAAGACCGACATGCAAACATCCCAAACTTCAAAAGTTCGAGGCGCGACTGTGCGACTCAACCGACGAGCCATCCCCAATGTCTCTGTATTGGCACACGATGGCAGTGTTCACCGTTTCTACGAAGACCTGGTTCGCGATCAGCTTGTGTTGATTGCATTCATGTCCATCGAGCATGACGCCCATTATCCATGCACGCCACGATTACGGCGAATTCGCGATCTGCTGGATCTTGACCCTGACAATCGCGTGCAACTGCTGTCCGTAACAGTGGATCCGGAGCATGACACACCACGCAGATTGTCCGAGTACGCAGCGCTCAATGGTGCGAATGCAGGGCGCACACCCTGGCGTTTCCTTACGGCAGCACCGGAGGACATTGATCTGGTGCGGGCCTCGTTGTACGTACACCGAAGCCTTGCACCTGAAGATGGAACTCGCAAGCTATACGAGCGTGAAAATATTCTGGCGCTACCCCATCACAAGGCTGTCATGGATTGTTCCATGGGGTTGATGCGTTACGGCAACGAGTCTCTGGATATCTGGGGTGGTGCGCCGGTGAAGGCTTCCGCCGAGGATGTTGTGGCAAGGCTAAGCTGGCTACGAGGAGACGTCCGGCAAGCGTCATCGAGCACGAAACGCCGCCGCGGTGGCCCTTTTCGAGTATCCGGATAGGAGATAACCATGAGAACTTTCAGGTCATCGAATACCTTGCGATTGGCAACCTCATTACCGCTGGTGTTCCTTTTGTTCAGCTCAGCAAGTCATGCAGTATGTAATGACGATCAGCCTGATCCACCGCTTTTTCATGCTCAGGACAAGATCCTTGATTTCACCTTGATGAGCGAAATTCAACAGGGGCAGGTGCGTGAATTTGACTCATTCCAGGGCATCGATCTACAGCCACCTGGAGTTGCACCTACCGCTTTGGAGGCTGACGACAACTATCTGAATCCGATACATCCGGGTGCTCAGCCGGGCGTACCTCAGTCGGCGTGGAAGAGAGTCAATTGCGTGGATGGTATCGAACCGTTCAGCTTCAAGCGCCCGATGCAGGAAAGCCAGGGAATTCGTTATACGACGCTGCCGGATATCGAGAAACCAAAGCGGACTCGTACCACTTATGTAAAGACGGCACACTCTCTGTTTCCGTCCGAAGTGGACATGGGCGGAGAGCTTACGGTTGTCGACTCCTTTGCCAATCCCCCGGGTACGAACATGTTGCCGGGAGCTACCCGAAACCTTGAAGACAGTCAGGGTGGGGAGATGGTGAATACCTTGCCCTCGTCAAAGAAGCGTCCGTACAATTTGCATGAATCAGATCCCAGCGCCATACGCATCAACCCTGAATCGCCGATCGATGATCTGCGCTACATCATGGAAACACTCTATGAGGTGATAGCGGATAAGCCGTATCGTGAGTTGCTGACTCGTCCCGATAACGTCACCGTCTCACGGCTTATTGATGATGCTGCGGATGCCACGGATAACATCAAGACAGCACGCAACCTGGTTATGCATGAGTTGCAATGGGCTGTCGATCTGATCGAGGGAAATGACAAACCGGGTTCTCATGTGCCGGGTGATCGTGCCTATCGAGGCTATTCGCTGCTTAACCATTCTGGTTTCAACCGGGTAAAACGAGTGTTACCGGTATTTGATGCAGATGGTCAGGTCGTCGGTGGGGAGGTGACAGTGGGCCAGTTGTGGTATGGCGGAAACATCAAGTCCGACACCATGTTCTTCGATTTTGGCTGGGACAAGATAGGTTCACCAGTAACCAATTATGCCAATTGTGGTGGTCCGGGCCAACCCAGTCAGGCAGCGTGCGAAAACGCGGCACCGATACCGCCCAACAAACCCTGGACTATTCACTATGAAGTGAATGTACTGAACCGGGGAAATGATGATTTCTCACCCATGACCATGCAGTTTGACTGCCCGTCAACACTACTCATCGGAGGGGTGAAGCAGGAATGCACGGGCCCCGAAACAAGTCTGCCAACAGGGCCTGTCGATTGGGTCAATGGCGCCCTCTATGCATCTCTTGACCAGAGCTTTTTTCCGATGAGCGATGGAACAAAGATGTCCGTGAGCGTCAAGATGGCCCCGCCTCAGTATTTCAATCTCACTTACACATGGGGCTGGCGTGTACATCCGCCTCGTGCACAGGCGACAGAGAATGGCCAGAAACTTGTGCCTCCCGGCTTGCCTACTGAGGCTATGTTCTGTCATCCAATGCGTGCTGGAATCATTGATCATGAGCGATTTGCTTTCCTGGGGTTTCCAGGGCCTGCCAGAGTTGATTCAGCACCCGATGCAGAAATGATCCATGCTCTTGGTCTTGCCTCATTGAATCCCACGCAATTTGAAGCCTGTCTGAAAGGCTTTCGCAAGGTCCAGGGGCAAGCTAAAACACCACTGGATATGATCAATGCGCGCCTGGGACTTCTCTCCAGGTTATTCCCCAAGCCGGTGCCAGCCTTGGAGACCGAGCGAGAAAAGATGGACTACGCCATCTCCAGGATCAGTGATCTGGCGCCTGCCAAACGACTGTGGCGTGCATTCAAATTGATGCAGGAAGAAGCTCAGACCGATTACGCGGGTGTGAGCGGGGCAGCTGCACGCGAGCAAAGAGCCGAACGCTGGATCAGTTTGCTACTCGACGCACGGGATGCCTACCTGGATTGGCTCGATCGTACCCAGTTGCCTAGCGGCCTGCTGCCAGACCAGGAAACCGATCTCACCATGCTGTATGTGAACAACACCATATACGGGCAATTGCGCAAGGGTGGAACCGTTGAATTTCCTGAATGGCGACGCCGTGGTGATGTTGGCAAGATCACGTTGCTCAACGGCGACTACTTTCCACATGGCTATCTGAGCGTGGATTTCGGTGGTGCACGCGGCTGGGAGAACCTGTGGCAGTCCACCGTCAAGAATGCGGGTTCCGGTCCCTGGTTCAGCTTTGGCCGTTTCCATGCGCGATTCAATACGGTTCCAGGTTCCATCGCTGTCGATGCAGCCAAGCGTAAGGGGGGCGATGGGTATCTGCAAGCTCCCGATGTCGTGAAGCCTGGGGCGCACCGTTTGATGATTCAGTTCAATTTCGAGCCATCACCTCGATTGCGCTTCTATCAGTTCGATCCCTTGCATCACGATTCTGCAATCTATTCGATGCATTGATTGCATCCATTGACAGAGGATCTCAGCGTGAGTATTTCACTTCAACGACGCAACGTCATAAAAACACTGGGTGCGAGTTTGATCGTGTGCAGCTGTAGCCGGGCTGCTGCACACTCGCAGCATCAGCACAATGATGAACAGATGAGCGACGATGCGGAGTCAATCCTACAGCCCGATACCGGTAATACCGTAGCCGGGCATTCGCAAATTCAAGCCCGGTATTCGATGCCTCCAGTGTACTTGTTGGATCAGAATGGCTCATCAGTGGATCTGGCTCGGCAGTTGAATACACCCGGACCGGTGCTGTTGAACTTCATTTTCACCAGTTGCCCGGGGATCTGTCCTATTCTGAGTGCTGTACTGGCACAAGCCTCACAATTACTGGGCGAGGATCGGCAGCGCGTTAGAATGTGGTCTCTTTCGATAGACCCCGACAACGACCGCCCCGAACAGTTACGACAGTATGCCAACGCGTTCAATGCACATGAGCAATGGAGATTCCTGACTGGCAGTGCTGCGGCTGTTATGCAGATCCGTCAGGCCTTTGGTGCTGAGAGCGACAACAAGATGGCTCACCTGCCGCTTTTTCTGATTCGACAGCAGCACGATGAATGGCTGCGGATGGAAGGTGATGTCACGCCAATGATGCTGGCTACCGAGGTGCAGGGCGTCCTGCTGGCATCGCAACAATGAGTGTCACGATGCACCGCTCACTGCTCGGCTCGTTGTTGCTGGCGTTATGCTCCGTTGCTGCAGCCGCGTCTTTACGTGATGGCGAGCGTCTGTATAACGAAGGTGTTCTGCCAGACAACACAGAAGTGATAGCCAGCGTTATGGGGGGAGCTTCGTTAAGCGGTCAGTTTGCCGCGTGTGTACGCTGTCATCGGCCCAGTGGTTATGGCAGTAGCGAGGGGAATCTGCAGATACCTGCTATTGCCGGCAGCGTACTGTTCAGCCCGCTGGAGCCGCGTCGTGACAGATTGTTTCGCCAGCTCTATCAGGAGCGTCAGGATGACTTGGCGCGAATGCGCGCAAAAATACCACAGATTCGGCAAGCTTACGCAAGTGCGGCTGACTTGGGGCTGGCAGTGAATCATGGTCTGGATTCCGAGGCTGAGCCACTGGCGGCCAGTATGCCGCGCTACTCGCTTTCGCCGGACGCACTGCAGTCTCTGACTTTGTACTTGCAGCAACTGGGTGCTTCGGCGGATCCAGGAGTTGATCAGAATGAGCTACACCTGGCTACTGTGCTAGGCCCGGGTGTACCGCCTGACAAGGCGAAGGCCATGCTTGAGGTCATGGAGGCATTTGTCACATTGCATAATCGCGAGATAGAACGAGAGTTGACGCATCCCGGTTTTTCTCCCAATTACAAAGTGCTTTATGCACCGTCTCGACGATTTTGGCATTTGCATGTCTGGAGACTTGAAGGGACTGCAGAAGAATGGCCACAACAATTGAACACCTATTATCAGCAGCAACCTGTGTTTGCAATGCTCGGGGGACAGGTTGAGGGAGCATGGTTGCCCATTGATCAGTTCTGTGAATCCATGAAATTGCCCTGTTTGTTTCCGTTGACACAAAGGCCAGCAAGTTCTGATGGGCATTTCACCCGGTATCTATCGACAGGACGATCAGGGGAAGTGGAAATGGCCGTTCGTTACCTTGCTGAGGCAGGTGTACAGGAGCTCAGTATCGTTCGCGATAATCAAGCAGACAGCAAGCAGTTGGCTGATCTGTTTCAAGCGCTCGCACCCTCAACCCAGCTGCGGCTACAGACATTTGACTGGGCCGCAGCCTTCGAGCCTGTCCTGTCATCCAGTAACGATCGCAGTGACGGTGACTCTGTCTGCCAACTTTCAGGTGTTGCAAATCGGTTGTCGGCAGAAAATCAGGCTCTGGTCTTGTTGCTGTCACCTGCACACGCAAGACAGGCTTTGCAGTGTCTTGAGGCTAGTAGGTATGCAGGCACGCTCCTGCTGATTGGAAGCCAGCTTGCCGATGGTCGTGGTCATCCTGTGCTGAACACAGCGCGGCCGGTGCTGGTCACTTGGCAAACCGCGGTGCCAGGTCACGAACCGCGTCGGCTCTACCGACTACGCCGCTGGCTGCAGGCAAGGCGTGTCGCAGATATCAATCACGAGCAGCTGCAACTGAATACCTACCTGGCATTAGACGCCACACGTCACGCGCTGACACATCTGCTTGACCGGTATTCACGAGAGTACTATCTGGAAACCATTGAGCACGAGATCGAGAACGGCTTGAATCCGGGTACATTCATCCGGCTAAGTCTCGGTCCGGAGCAACGTTATGCCGCCAAGGGCGGGCAGGTGATGCAGTTGCAAACCGATGGTGCGCTTACAGCAATCGGTGCCAGATCAGATGGACTCCAAGGTCATCGCCGAGAATAGCCTTGGCGATAGTGTTCTTCATGGACAGGGGTTAACTAAAACCCGCTTTCTTCTGCCATTTTTACTACGCCAACAGTCAGGATCAAATTGGCGAAGCGACGTTGTTCACCGGTTTGAATAATCAACGTGGTGGCAGGTTCTCTGATCTTGTCATAGAAGGCCCAGCGTTCCATGCTGTCCCAGGTGACATCGCCTAGCAATTTTTTATACGCGTCGTGTATTTCGGCATTTGCATCCGCAGGCTTTGCCATGACGATTGCGCCTTGAACAGGGCAGACTTCCAGTATGCCTTCCAGCACCGTCAGAGCATCTAACAAGCCCGGACGAAAGTTGAGGTGTACGGTAGTGGAGTTGGGGCCGGTCATGGCACCGACGGGTAGGTTGCCATCTGCAATGACAACTTGTGCAAAATGGCCTGAACGCGCAAGCGCTTCCATAATGGTTGGGTGTATTACCGGAGTCTTTAACACAAATAATTTCCTGAAAATCCAAATGGAGACGTAAAACACCAGGAGCTAACAGCACCTGGTGTTCTATTATCTTGCGATCAATTGCCCAGGGTTGATGTTCAACCACAGGCAACTCAACGACTGACTACATATTGTAAACGCCGCCATTGATGTCGAGCGTTGCGCCAGTAATAAAGCCATCGTATTCGGATGCCAGATATAAAACCGCTCGCGCGACATCAGCTGCGTTGCCTGCCCGTTGGATAGGAATGCCGGCCGTCGTTGCATCCGCTGACTCTTTTGAAGTATGCGTGTTGTGAAACGAGGTGCCCAGGATAAGACCGGGAGCTACGGCGTTCACTCGAGTGCCTTGAGGTCCTAGCTCTGCAGAGAGCGCTCTTGTCAGAGTCAGGATGGCACCTTTACTGGTTGAGTAGGCGAGTGAGCCAGGGTGGCCGCCTTTACGCCCAGCCAGTGATGCCAGGTTGACAATACTGCTGTCCGCATTCTTGGCAAGATAAGGCGAGGCAGCACGCGTCACAAACATCATGGAAGTGAGGTTGATATCCATGACCTTGTGCCAGAATTCAGCTTCCATCTCATTCAGCATTCTACGCGCGACGAGTGAGCCGGCATTGTTGATCAGGATGTCCAGGCCACCGAGTGCTGCGACTGTTTTTTCGACCAGTGCATTGGCATCGTCTTCCTTGGTCAAGTCGCCGCTTATCGCAACCGCTTTTTGACCTTTGCTGTTGGCGTACTCAACCAGTTGGTCGGCGGTATCAGCGCTGGAAAAATAATGGATGGCAACATTGGCACCGCTATCAATGAAATGTCGGGTGATTGATTCACCAATTCCTTGAGCGCCAGCGGTGATGAGAACGTTTTTGCCGTTCAATTTATTGGTGTTCATTTTTTTCCTGAATGAGTAGAGATGGATAATCTTACGATGAAAATGGGAGCTTTCAGCATTTTTCCGCGTATTGCCGTCAGCAATGGCTCAGGTTCAGGTTGAGTGAGCCCTCACCCAGGACGCCAGTGCCTGGATAGGTTGGCCGGACGTATTCCTGAGTCCTGCCAGCACCAAGCCTGCAAACAGCATCAACCAGCCCACTGAGCCGCCACCTTTGCTCGAACTGCCCGAGGTAGCATTGCCGACCTTCCAGTCAAATGAGCTCGTCACCTGATAATGATCGTCTCGCACGTCAACAGTGACGGTGTAGTTGCCGGCTGTTGATGTCTCACCCTGCAGATGCCCGCGAGTATTCATTCTGACACCGGTTGGCAATCCGCTTGCAGTAAAGGTCAAAATGTCGTTGTCAGGATCCTCGGCGCTCAGATGTCCATGCACGGCATCTCCGGGGTTGTTCTGTTTGGCAATCAAATCGAGTAACACCGGTGGGCTGTTGCTGCTTGAGGCAGGTAGTGAGCTGGTTGAAGGCAGCACATTCTGTGGCTGGATCACGAAGCCGTCCCAATGGGTATGCATGTTGCGCTGATCCTCACTGCGCGGTACATGGTGGAAACCGACGCGATGCCAAAGAACGATATCCTGATCTTCAATGGACTGATCATCGACATACTGCAAGACATGATTCAGGCAATCTGGGTTGAAGCGTGCATTCTGACTGGCAAAGCGTTCGCATTCATTAGCCACTGTCACGAACATATCGTAGTCCGAGTAAGGTTCGATATCCGTTCGTTCAAAGCGGTGACCCAGACGTACAGGCTCTATGCGGTAGGCAGGGCTATTCTCGTTGCTGGTGGCACTGATCTGCCAGCTTTGCTGGGTCTCCGGGCTGATCTGCCGTGCTTGCTCGGTAGTGAAAACCTGTGACTCGCGAACGCGTGTGCCATCCGGCTGCAATACATAACGGGTTTCTGAGAACTGATCATCTGTGGCAGATTCGCCAAGATCAAAATCCAGCCGCCAGTAGTAGTTATGCGTGTGTGAGAGCCACAATGAGTCAGAGTCGTTTTGTAAAACACGGCCGTAGGGCTGCGTAATATCGCTTGAGCTTCTTTGCAGGGCTCCCGTGGCACCTATACCCGGTTCAATGGCCCCGTCATCGTAGAACGTCCAGCTGATGATATAGGCGTAGGCGCCTACTTGAGATACCGAAAACAGATTCAGGCTTTCGGCCTTGTTGGTGCGCGACGCGGTGCGATAACCGGCATCGCCCTGGCTACGCCATCGACAGATGGCAGGGCGCGTTTGTACGTCCAGAAGCTCGCCGTTGGGGCAATCGGCATCGGTCAGGCTCAGCAGGTAGCCGCCGCCCAATCCATACTGAGTGACATCATTGTAAGTGACGTTGCTGTCGTCATAAGCCACATGTAGCTGACTAAGCCTGGCAGAGCTCAGTACTCGTAAGGGTTCACCACCGGCGGGGGTGTAGTGCACGTCGCTGAGTACCAGATTTTCGCGAATGCGCGACTCCCAGCAAAGCTCCCAGCTGGCACCGTTGGAGAAGGTCTCTGTGATACGAGAGTCGGCCTCGCAGTTGAGCTCGGCTGCGATGACTGATGAGGCGGGCCAGAATAGCGCAAGGCTGGCGATGGCAAACAGAGCCTGTAATAGCCGCCATACTCGCGTTGAGGCGCGTGCGCTGCCCTTGTCGGTAGTTGATTGATACACGTGGTTGTCAGTGGGTTTGGACACGCGGCTCATCCGTTCGTCTCAAACGGTGAGGCGGCTGTCCAGTCGAAAGGTAGCAGATCAAAACCCAGAATCAGATCGCGGATGACAGGCCAGTCCTCGGCGCGTGGGTCCAGCGTGCGTGACTGGCTGTACCACAGGACAGGTTGGACCCCTTGCAGGCTCTGGGCGTTGACGAAGTTGTCCAGAGAGCTGCCACAGTTAGTGGTAGAAGAGCTTGATGAAGATTCGCCAAGGTTGTTTGATGCATGGCGTTCGCATGCATCGTAGGCTGTGATGGCAGCGTCAGCTGCGGCCCAGGGCATTGTCTTGTTGCTGTAGTTGAAACCGTTGTTGGCGGGGTCCAGATAATAGCCGGCACCCGTTGTATCGACAATTCGCCAGCCACGAAAATTTCCACGATCCACTGTCAGAAACTGCTCGGTATCCAATGCCGTGACTTGCATGGGGCGACGATTCCCCTCAAGACTTCGCAATGGAAAATCGAACTGTTCGATCCGGTCGATGCCAGGGGTGTCCAGGTTGAACAGGAGCCGCCAGGTCGTAAACAGGGTGGCGCGTGTCAGTGCCTGGGTGTCCGCAGGAATGCTCTGCCCGAAGCGCGGGTCAGGTTGTGTGTGCGATGCGCGCCCAGAGAGGCTGATCGCCGGTCGAACCTGACCATCTTCAGCGAATGTAAAGCTGCTGGTCCAGGTGAGGGTGTCGCGTTGAAAGGCACTGCTCAGTTCCAGGCTGTCGCTTTGTATGCTGGGGCGTTGGGCGTATTTGGCGAGGATGCCGTTGTCTTTGATCCGGCTGCAGATGACGGCTATGCGCCCAGGCACATCCAGAACCTGCCCCTCGCAGTTACTGGTGTTCATGCTGAGCAGGTCCGAGGAGTCGTCATCGTTGTTCTGGTAGAGGGATGGATCTATCTGTACCTCGGGTTGAGTACTATCATGATAGTGCAGCAGCAGTTGCCCCAGATGAGCCTCCTGAATCACTGAACGCAAGGTGTCACCGGGAGCCCGGTAGCTGGCTGAACTGATGGTCAGGCCATGGGCCTCTTCTACGTTTGCGCACAGTGACCAGGTGGCACCCGATTGGAAGGCATGTTCAATGCGTCTGCCCG
This sequence comes from Granulosicoccus antarcticus IMCC3135, assembly GCF_002215215.1. Lineage (NCBI taxonomy): Bacteria > Pseudomonadati > Pseudomonadota > Gammaproteobacteria > Chromatiales > Granulosicoccaceae > Granulosicoccus > Granulosicoccus antarcticus. The sequence goes on from NZ_CP018632.1 coordinate 3,231,178, forward strand.
AGTCGCATTCACCTTCCTGGGCTTGCACCGGCGTTGTCAGAAAAGCGCCCGCCAGCGACAATACGCCCAGCAGTAGCCAATGTTCTCGCACTCGTTCTCGCATTCGTCCAGTGCTCATCGTTGTTGCAACAGGCCGATTTGTTGACTGTTCAGAAAGGCGATGGGTTCAATGGAGAAAACCGTACTGCTTGCATCAAATAGCGATAACAAAGCGCAACGTGCAATCGCACAAGGATGGTTTGAATCCAGAGGCTCAAAGATGCTGGCTTTGACATCCAGCTCTGATAGAAAATCGAAGGGATGCACGCCGCGATTGGACTGCTCGGCACGCAATTGTTCGATGATGAGGGCATTGTCCGCCAGCATGGCTATGGCAAAATCGATTTCAGTCTGGTTCAGCGGCAGGTGTACCGAATCAATCGCTGAAGTGCGAGTCACCGTCTGCTTGTCAAGCTCGATGACCAGCAGGCGTGCAGCCTGGCGGTTGTAATCGTACTGGTAGACTCTTGCCTTGCGCTCTTGATCCCTTTTTTTGCTCTCTTGACTTTCGATGAAGAGCGTCTGAGTGCCCAAAGGGTGTGAGACTAGCTTTTGTTCGGATTCTGTCGGCCACAACACCTGGTTTGACAAGGTCTCAGCCAGCTGCTGCTCAGCAGCGTCTAATCCGCCAGCGTAGCTGGCAACAGGCGAGCACAGGGCCATTGCAAAATGGAAAAAAAGTACCACTTTGCAGGGAGAATTTGCGCACCGATGGCGTTCTGGCGGCTCTGTAGAGCGACCGGGGTTACTGCGGCAAGTCTTCAGCACGTAGCCTGCGGTTCCGTGTAAGCGTATTTTCGTCATACTTTCCATCATGATACGGTGCTTGCGAGCTTCGCGCCCGTGATCTCAACCGCAACTTTCAGACTCTTTTGATGAATACTGACTGGATTCTCTATTTTGGCTACGGTTCACTGGTAAACCGGAACACCCGACCCGCAGGGGAGGTGGCTCACTCTGCTCGGCTCAGGGGGTGGCAGCGAGTCTGGGATCATCGTGTGACTGATCCGAATCGTGATAAACAGTGCACCTCTCTGAGTATCGAGCCTGCGCCAGGCATGGCCATCGAGGGTGTCGTGGTCAGACTGGAGGCTGACGGCCTTCCCCAGCTTGACGAGCGGGAGTCTGGTTACGATCGACTCTGTCTGTCAGTCTCGGATTTCGATCTGCCTGTTGAACTGATGGAACAGATGGCGAGTGAAGGTGTGGCCGATTCCATCATGGTTTATCGCAGTCAGCCCCAGAATCGATTCCTGGCCGATACCCATTACTCGATTTTGCAGAGCTATATCGACTGCGTGATGGCAGGCTATCTATACCGTTTTGGCGAAGAGGGCGTTCAGGATCTGGTCAGAAGCACCCGGGGCTGGGAACGTTCTGTTTGCAACGATCGGATCGAGCCGTTCTACCCGCGCTGGGTTCAGGTCAGTCAGGCCGACCAGCATTATTTTGACGATAGCGTCAATGCTCATTTGAAGCAGCAAGGGCAGCAACGTCTGGCTTGATACTGGCGGGTACGCTCAGGCACAAGACTGTTGCAGAGCGGATTGTCATCAAAACCTTGCTAGGTGAAGTCGCGTTTGCGATCATGCCGGGCTGGACTTCGAGGTCATGTATGGATATTGCACAATATTTCTCTGAAAGCGATGGCGCTGTCTCCTTCTCGGAGGAGCAGGCGAGCGCGTTCGCCAAGGGCATTGCGGGCGATTTCAACCCCATACATGACCCACAAAGCAAGCGGTTCTGTGTCCCCGGTGATCTGCTGTTTTCTGTTCTGCTGAACCGCTATGGCGTGGCGCAAAAAACTCGGGTACGGTTTTCCGGCATGCTGGATGGCAGCACACGGATGTTGATGCCGGCCAGTATCGAAAGTGATGCAGATATCACCGATGCCAAGGATCGCGCCTTGCTGAGTCTGTCACTGGAGGGCCCTCGTTTTACTGATCCGACGTTTATTGCGCAATTGAGTAATGAGTACGTGCACTTTTCCGGACAGACCTTTCCTGACATTCTCGTGCGGCTGATGCGCGAGGCGGACGTCATGATCAACCCTGACCGCCCCCTGGTTATCTACAGGGATATGGCGATCGAGCTGAATGACTCGGCCGTGGAGATGTTCCTTCCTGCTGCGGACGGTCAGTCAAGCATCTCGTCCGATACCTCCACTTCCCAGCTGTCGCTCAAGCTTGCAAACACTGATCTGACTGCGAATGGTCGAAAGGGCCTGGTTCGTCTGAATTTCTCCATTGCGGTAGGTGAGACCATCATCGGCACTGGTGAGAAGAATATGGTTCTGAGTGGCTTGCGAGAGTACGAGGAGTCAGCCATGCAGCAAATCGTGGATCAATACAATTTACGGCGTGAGTCGTATACGGAGAACAAAAATGCGTTGTGATTCTGAAACGTCGGTCGTTGTAACGGGTGGAGCCTCTGGTCTGGGACGCGGTACGGTCCAGCATTTAAAAGCCATGGGTTGTCCGGTTGCTGTACTGGATCTGCCTAACGATAAAGCCGCCGAAGAACTGGCTGCTGATGGTGTGCTTTTTATCGCATGTGACATCACCAATGCTGACGCCATTGACAGTGCTATCAAGCAGGTTATTGCAGCTCACGGTATTCCAGGCGTTATCGTCAATTGTGCAGGCATTGCCCCGGCAGCTCGTTCTGTCAATCGAGAGGGTGCCCATGATGCCGCTCTGTTTGCAAAGGTTGTCAGTGTCAATCTGACGGGCTCCTTTCTGGTGGCATCGCGCTTCGCAGCCGAAATGGTCAAGGCTGAGCCGGGTCTGGATAACGAGCGTGGTGTCATCATCAATACAGCCTCGGTTGCCGCTTATGATGGGCAGGTCGGGCAGTGTGCCTATGCCGCCTCCAAGGCCGGTATCGTTGGCTTGACACTCCCTATGGCACGCGATCTGTCCTCTATGGGTATTCGTGTATGTGCCATCGCCCCCGGTATTTTCGAAACACCGATGGTGACCGGAATGCCTGATGATGTGCAGGAAAGTCTGGCCGCTCAGGTGCCTTTCCCCAAGCGATTGGGCAAGCCATCCGATTATGCGACACTGGTGCAGCAGATCATTGAGAATCGGATGTTGAACGGCGAAGTTATCCGACTCGATGGCGCTATTCGTATGGGCGCCAAATAGGTCTCTCTTTTTATCACGCACGATATTTCGCACGGAGGCGAAATGCAGACACATGAAATGACGTCCACAGACGCGCTCGAAATTCTTCAGACAATCTACGGCTTCGATGGTTTTCGAGGCCAGCAACAAGAGATTGTCGATACGATCATTCGGGGCGAAGACGCCCTGGTATTGATGCCCACAGGCGGCGGTAAGTCCCTGTGCTACCAGATACCCTCCCTGGCCCGTCCGGGTACTGGCATCATCGTCTCACCGCTGATTGCCCTGATGCAGGATCAGGTTGATGCGCTGAGGGCGTTGAATCTGAATGCTGCCTTCATCAACTCATCCATGAATGCGCAGGATGTGGCCAGAACGGAGCAGGCATTGCTGGACGGGCAGATCGACATGCTCTATGTGGCCCCTGAACGATTGTTGATGTCTGGCATGCTGAGTCTGCTGGATCGGTGTGAAATCGCGTTGTTTGCGATTGACGAGGCGCACTGTGTATCGCAGTGGGGGCATGATTTCCGCAAGGAATACATGGGCCTGTCCTTGCTTTCCGAGCGCTATCCGACGGTTCCACGTATTGCACTGACAGCGACTGCCGATGAGCGCACCCGTAAAGAGATTGCCAGTAATCTGCAGCTGACCACGGCGGCCAGTTTTGTCAGTAGTTTTGATCGCCCCAATATTCGCTACGCGATTGGCGAGCCGGTCAATCCACGTGATGCCATGCTGCATTTTCTCGATACCCATCATGAGGGTGAGGCCGGTATTGTCTATTGCCTGTCTCGCAAGAAAGTCGAGCAGACGGCGGAATGGCTGAACAAGCAGGGGCGGACAGCGTTGCCCTATCACGCCGGTCTGCCAGCCGAGGAGCGCCAGCATAACCAGACACGTTTTCTGCGTGAAGATGGTCTGATTGTTGTTGCCACCATTGCCTTTGGCATGGGCATAGACAAGCCTGATGTACGCTTTGTCGTCCACCTTAACCTGCCCAAGAGTGTCGAGGCCTACTACCAGGAAACAGGGCGAGCGGGTCGTGATGGACAGCCCTCCAATGCCTGGATGGCGTATGGCCTGCAGGATGTCATTAACCTACGTTCCATGATGGCGCAGTCCGATGCAGACGAGCAGCACAAACGGCTCGAGAATCACAAGCTGGAAACCATGCTGGGACTGGCTGAGCTGACAACCTGCCGACGTCAGTCATTGCTCAGCTACTTTGGCGATACGCTGGTAGAGCCGTGTGGCAACTGCGACAACTGTCTGTACCCACCGCATACCTGGGATGCCACGGAGGCTGCCAGAAAGGCGCTCTCTTGTGTCTACCGGACCGGCCAGCGTTTTGGCGTGACTTACGTGGTCGATGTGCTGATGGGCAAGGTGTCCGAGCGGGTTACCCGATTCGGACACGACCGGCAATCCACCTTTGGCATCGGCAAGGAATACTCAGCGAACGAATGGCGAAACCTGTTCCGACAGCTTATCGCCAGAGGCCTGCTGGCCGTCGATGTCGAAGGCCACGGCTCGGTCCTGCTGACCGAATCTGCTCGACCTGTGCTCAAAGGGGAGCAGACTCTGCACCTGCGTGAGCTGGTGGTGGGCGAGGGTAAGAAATCCCGCAGCGTCACTCGCAAGAAAAAAGCCCTGGAAGATATCGCCGATAACGATCAGCCACTGTGGAACGCGCTAAGAAGCCTGCGCAAGCAGCTCAGTGATGTAGCAGGGGTGCCCGCCTATATCGTGTTCAACGACAGCACACTGGTTGACATGATCTCCATCAAGCCTCGCGACAAGAGTGAAATGGCGAGTGTCTCAGGTGTGGGTCAGCACAAGCTAGAGCAGTATGGTGATGACTTTCTGGATGTGATTCGGGAACATAGTTGAGTTTGATGGGGTGGTTGTGGGTTTCAGTTGCTGCTCTGGGTGAGGGCTCGGCAACCTGCTTTGCGCCGATTCGCATGGCTGCGGGACAGGCAGTCACGTTAACAAGCATCGGGGAAAGGGGAAGGCAAGTACCCTAAGGTAGCATTGACGCCGCTGGCTCAGTACGTTCAAATTCACTGTGGAAGTGTGCAGTGGGCATGGTTCCCATCACGATCCCCAACCGATGGCGAACAAGTACTCATGACCCGTTCTGGACAGTTTGGAAGTGTAAGCAGGCAACTCGGATTCCTTCCTTGCGTCTGAGAGCATTACTTCAATACGCCTTATGTGTCTTGGTCTTGTTTGCCACAGCCTCACTGAGTGCCGCAGAAGAACCTCTGAGCCGAGATGTGCTCGAATCCTATATCGTGGCACCCATGAGCCTTGGCGAGGCTGTCAATGACAAAGGGGTGTGGCAACTGCTCAACAGCGGTGGCGGGGAGGCCGGGTTTGTTTTCGAGACGGAACCTCTGGCCCCTTTACCCGGCTTTTCCGGTGCGGCGATAAATCTGCTTGTCGTACTCGATCTGGATGGTCGCTTTATCGACGTTCAACTGATTTCGCATAACGAACCCATATTCGTCTCGGGATTACCTGAACATCTGTTTTTCGACTTTTTCAAGCAATACCGTGGCCATTCCATTTCGGACTCGTTGGTTGTGGGTACGCCGTATGGGGCTGGCATCGAGGGTTCAGCGCTTGTCTATCTCGATGGGGTCACGAAGGGCACCGCTTCAGTGCGTATCGCACATGAGAGCATTCTGGCTGCGGCGCTTCAGGTTGCGCGCGAAAAAATGAGTGGCATCACCACTGGCTCGCCCGGGCTCCCCAAAGCGGACTATGTCGAAGAATTATCATGGGAGGAGCTGGTCGAGCAAGGCATAGTCGTGCGCAAGACTGTGACCAATGCCGAGATTGATGCAGCCTTTGCTGGCACGCTGTGGGAGGATGATGACCCGGAGGCCAAGGACGATCCAGAGGGGCTTTACCTTGATTTGTGGATCGTGGATGTTGGTGCACCATCGATTGCTAAAGCTGTATTGAGTGATGAGAGCTTTGAAGGTCTGCAGAGTTTCATGGAGATCAGGGATACGAGCGAGCCAGTTCTGTTGGTTGATGCGGCACGGCACGGTTTGGTGACTGAGGAATTCGTACGCAATACCGCTCCCGACTTGATCAGTGCCGAGCAAGGTGGTTTTCCCATTGCCTTTCGTGACAGCGACATATTTGTCGAGCTTGATGATGCGGTGCCAGAAGCACTGCATAGCGGGTCCAAGTTGGTCATTCGCACCGATCGCCGACTTGGCTTTGATCCCATTTCAGAATGGAAACTTCAGATCAAGGCACTGCGTTCTCATGGATCGTTCAAACCAGAGATCGGCTCCCGGACATTCGACATTGATTATGTTGCGCCCGAGCGTTTCTTTACGCGTCCTGAAGTGTTCAAGCCAGCACCACCGTGGGTCGATGCATTGCGCAATCGACAAACCGATCTGATCATTCTGGGCGTGTTTCTCGTCGGTCTTGCAGGCTTGTTGACTTTTTCAATGAATGCCCTGGCAGGCCAGCGCTTCTTTACACCGGTACGCTTGAGTATTCTGGCTTTTGTCGTTGTATTTGTGGGTTGGTGGGGGCAGGGACAGCTATCCATTGCAACCCCGATTGCTATCGCTCGAACCGCAGTCGAAGGCGGTAGCTTTGGATTTCTTCTCTACGATCCTTTTTCGCTTGTAATCTGGTTGGCGAGCCTTGTCGGGTTCGTTTTGTGGGGACGTGGGCTCTTCTGCGGTTGGCTGTGTCCGTTCGGTGCCTTGCAGGAATTTGCGCATCATCTCGGCAGGTTGATTGGCCTGCCACAGATAAAGCCGAACGCTGTCTGGGATGCTCGATTGAAATACCTCAAGTATGTTGTACTGGCGGGTTTGGTGGCACTGATCTTCACGTTCCCATCAGCGCTGGACAAGGCGATTGAAGTGGAGCCATTCAAGACAGCCATCACCACGTTCTTTGTCCGCGAGTGGTACTACGTTGCGTATGCCGTGTCTTTGCTGGTCCTGTCGATGGTCCTGTTCAAGGGTTTTTGCCGTTACTTGTGCCCGCTGGGTGCGGTGATGGCACTAGGGGGGCTTCTGCGTGCACGTGACTGGATCGAACGGCGTGTTGAATGCGGATCACCGTGTCAATTGTGTCGTGTCAAATGCAACTACGGTGCAATCAAGAAGACCGGGGAGATCGAATATTCGGAATGCTTCCAATGTCTCGATTGCGTAACGATCCACGACGATGCCACCCAGTGCGTGCCCCTGATTCTCGAAGCCAAAGGACGTCGATCCAGATTAAGCCAGATCAGAGTAGCGGTAGATTGAACATCAACCGTCGACGATTTCTTGCGATTACCGCCTCATTCACCGCAACGGTCGCTTGCGCGGCAGAGACACACCGTTGGCAAGGGCGTGCTTTTGGCAGCGATGTCAGTCTGATTATTCGTGGGCCTGAAAAAGCTGCGAATGAGGCAATCAGCGAAGCGCGATCGCTGATCACGCAAACCGAAAAACTGTTCAGCCTTTACGATCCTGAGTCGGCGTTGGTGTGTCTGAACCAGAACGGCGTGCTCCGCCCACAGGCGCATTTCCTCAAACTTCTGGAGTCAGTCGATCTGGCCTACCACCTTACTCACGGTTTGTTTGATCCCAGTGTTCAACCCATGTGGCGAAATGCAGTAGAGGGACGTGATCCGGCTGAAGCCTTGCACTTGGTCGGATGGGAAAAGGTTGAATTCAATGATGCCCGTGTCACCTTGGCACCAGGGCAGGCACTAACGTTCAACGGTATCGCTCAAGGTTTCGCGACAGACCTTGTATCAGAACGGCTCAAGGCGCTCGGCTTTAACCAAACGCTTGTCAACATTGGCGAGTACAGAGGAGCAGGCGGTCCGTGGGAATTGGGATTGGCAGATCCGAGATACGGGCTGGTCGACACGCACACCATCCAAAATGCAGCCGTTGCCACCTCGAGCCCGATGGCAACACCGATCGGGCCTGACGGTCATATATTCCTGCCTGCTGTACATGAAAGGAACGTGAGTCGACCTTGGTCTACCGTGTCTGTTGAAGCAGATACAGCGACGCTTGCCGATGCACTTTCCACGGGCCTGGTTTGGGCGAATATGACCTTGATTGAAAAGATCAGAAAATCGCCGGGTGTGCACCGCGTGACGTTGGTTGATGAGCACGGCGACCTGCTCAATCTATAACGTCATCGGAAGGTATTGCATATTGATGGCAAGGAGGGTCTGGACAGAAGAACAGACTGGCATGTGCCATGACAAGGCTGGCAGGAGGATAGTGAAAGTCTGAGAAACACGCCTGCGTTGCATGAAAGTTACCATTGCTTTCAAATCGTTTCTGGCAAAACTCTACGGCTTCAAGTTCTTTGTCGAAAGCATGAACCGTAAAGCCCTTGCCAAGCAAAAACGCGGTGTCTCGTCCAGCACCACAGCCGCAATCAATGGCCACTGCCGGTAGCTTGCCAGCTGCCCATGCCGGTGTCCTCGTTCAGCTCTACGTGGGTATCAAGTCCAATGCGAGTGTGCGGCACACATCAAGCAACTCTTGCGCTAGTGGTTCATCGGTCAAATTGCGAGAGATCGCAATACCTCCGATCAGTAGAACCGCTTGTTGCATTGCTTGTTTACGATCATCCGAATTTGAATCAGTGCTTTGGCAATGGCTGACAAAGCCGGCAAAAAGGCGCGTGTACGTATCGCGAACGCTCTGATCTTGCTGAGCAACATCGCTGACCAGGCAGGCCAGCGGACAATTGATAGTTTCACTGTTCCGATGCGCATCACTCAGATAATCGAATACGCGATCGCTTGGACACGCCCCCTTCAAGCGCGCCACATTTTCCTGAGCAGCCCAGCTTAGCGCTTCTGCGTAGAGCTCGCTCTTGGAGGCGAAGTGCGTATAAAAGGCACCTCGCGTCAGACCCGCATGTTCCATCACCTGGTCGATGCTGGCGCCGTTGAAACCCTGCTGGCTGAACAACACGGCAGCAGACTCCAGGATGCGGTAGCGAGTATGGGATTTGTGGTCTTCATTCCAGGGCATCTTTGGTTCTCCAATGGACAATCAGATCAGGGTGTCACGAATACACTATATGTTCTTGAACATAGGGTGGGATGAATTATCCTGACAGTAGGTCCCATACAACAGGAGATTTCAGATGACCAACCAGGCCGTCCATATCGTTGGAATGCAATTCAGTACTTTCGTGCGTAGTGTGCAGCTGTGCTGTGAGGAGAAGGGCATTCCCTACACAGTAGGAGCTGAGGTAATTGGTCAGTCCATCAAGCCAGGGTCATCTGAGCGTTTTACTTTGCATCCTTTCGGCAAGATTCCGGTGCTGGTGCACGAAGGTCGGCATCTGATCGAGACCCCGAGCATCTGCCGTTATCTGGATGCCGCCTTTGCAGGGCCGGCGCTACAGCCGGAAGAGCCTTGGTTGCGAGCCCAGGTTGATCAGTGGACTGCCATGCTTGCGCTGTATGTTGATCAAGCGATCGTGCGCAGTTATTTGCTGGAATTCGTGTTTCCCAAAGGTCGCGATGGCACAGTACGTCAAGAGCTTGTCGATGCTGCCACGCCTGAGTTGATGCGCATACTGGCGCTTCTGGAAGATCAGCTTGCCGAAGGCACTTATCTTGTGGGAGACAGTTTCACCATCGCCGATGCGATTGCTGCACCGATGCTGGACTATCTATCAGGATTGCCGGCTGCAGAGAATTTCTTTGTCGAACTACCGCGCCTGGTTGCTTATGTAGGCAGACTTCGAAAGCGCCCGTCTGCGGCGAAGGTGCTTGTGGCGCCGACGTTTGGATGAAGTTCATCGGTAAGGGTTTCCGAGTAGGGGGCGATCGGAAAGTCGCCGACCTGCAAGGTCGAGCTGCGGGCTGGCGCTGTGACCTTCCGGAGTGTGCCCAATTGAGTACGGCGATCTGCTCAATCCAAACCGGTACTGATCGCAGTTGGGGCGACCTTACCAATCAACCTTTGCCCAGTAGCTTGTTGTATTTTGAGAGAAACAGGTCTTTGCCCTTTAATAGGCTTGTCAGAAAGTCGCCTGCGACGAAAAGCGAGAGAAAGGAGTTGCCTTTCACAGGCCCAAGCGGGACGAGGATGGGGGCCTTCTGGAAAGGTGTGTAAGGCTTGAGGTCTTCAATTTTCTGACCGTTTACCAAGGCGGTTAACGTCTTTTTCAACCAGGTAAGCTGGCGCGAGGTAGCAACGATTGTCATGGCATCCCCCATCTCGGCGACATCGCCTGCGGCGAATACGTTGTCATAGGTGGATGGCCGCATCCAGACATCTGTTTTGATACGCTGGTTTCTACCAAGCTTAGCCTCCGGCAAAGCTTCCAACAGAGTCGATGTTGCCTTTGAGCCGATGACAGGAAAGATCAGGTCAGCGGCAAGACTTTGTCCCGTGGACAGGATCAGGGTGCCACTATAGGGTTCGGTCAGGCTCTGCAGGTTTTCGGCGCGTGCCCCGAGAACAAGCACAACTCCGGCATGCTCCAGCTTTGCTGCAAGTTTGCGCCCGAGTTTCTCAGGAAAGTTCGCAAAGAGTTGCGGCTCACTTGAGATCAAATGCACTTTCTTGTCGGGGTAGCCATGTGCGATTTCACCGGCAAGTTCGGTACCCACTGCACCAGCACCGACAATAGCAACAGTGCTCGCTGTACTCAGTAGGGCATGAACTCTCGCATTGGCGGCGCGCAATGTTTCAATATCAGCCCCGTTGGATTTGAACGGCACAGCGTTGCTGGATCCTGTGGCAACAACGATGAAATCCGCCTCAAGCTGTTCGCCTGAAGCCAGTGTGACGCCAGTTTCACTGACGCTCTGTGCCCGGTCTTGAATAAGACGACCGTGCTTGAGCAAACCATCGTAGGGAATGAGTGCGCGATCCAGTATGTCAGGATCGACAACGGCTCGAATCATGGCTGGGGCGTGCACGAAATGGCTATTCTGCTCAATCAGCGTCACTTCGGCCGCATCGTCTAGCGACTTGGCTAATTCAGCGCCTATGTAGCCACCACCGATGATGATGATTCGTTTTTTCATGGAATGTCATGCTTCAATTGTAGGACGAGGTCGCTCTGGAATTCTTGATAAGAAGCGAATCTTGAAATTATGGAACATGTGTTCCATAATTTCAAGGGCTATTAGATTATTTACAAGGTAGGGAACGTAGAAATGACCGACGCGCGTCAAATACGAACAAAGCAGGCCATTCTGGATACCTTGGACAGCATGTTGTCTGAAATGCCGTATGGCGATGTCCAGGTGAAAGAGCTTGCAGGCCGTGCCGGAATTGGACGGCAGACGTTTTATCGCCATTTTGACAGTGTTGATGCCGTGATATATGAGCGTCTCAGAGCTGATCTTGCCGATCAGATGGCATTCGCTCTTGAACATGTCCAAGCGCATAATCCCGAAGAGTGGCTACTGGAGGTCACAAGGTTTGCCTTTGAGAAAGTAGCGACCCAACCGCATCTTGCCCGCATCTTGTTGAGCGGTGAAGCCGGTCCTGATGTTCTGCGGCTTTTCCGTGAGCAGATTCTGGAGCTATGGAGAGTAGGAAAGGCTGACAGTCTGATGGCCTCTGTTGAGCTGGAGCTCAGACCTTTTGCAGCAAGCTTCAAAGCGGGTGCGCTCTGCGGCATTCTGCTGCACTGGATAGAAGCCGGATGCTCGCCAGATGCGCGAACGATGAGCCGCTTGTTCCACGATCTGGCCATGCCTGCAACCCAAGGCAGTTGATGCGATAACACATCTCTCGCTATATCGACTGCTCGATAACCAGGTAGCTGTAGTCGTTGACTGATTTCGATTTAATAATGCAACTGTGGCTGACGTGGAAGTTTCTTATGGACATCGTATAGGGGAAATTATGCGATGAGAGCAAAACTCCCGCCTTGAAAAGTAATTAGCAATATTGGTATACATTTGTTTGGCAACTCTCAATCAAACATGTATATTGATTTGAAAATGTATACCAACCCAAGTGACCCTCTAGTGGTTTCAGTGGTTGAGTAGCAATTTCATGGAGAGAGGAGATCATCACTATCATGCTCAACAGAGAAGCACTCGCGTGCGCGGTCGGAATGTTTATTGTCAGTGGAAATACAGTGGCAGGTGGAATTGACTTAAGTGGTATGAGCGTGGTCAGGTTGTTTGATCCAGGAACGTTCATTGAAGCGACATATACCGATATCTCGCTGGATATGACGGGTGAAGATGTTGGTGGATTTGAAACAGGGGATGTCAAGGATGATTTTTCTGATTTATCTCTGGTGTTCAAACACGATATCAATGAGAAGTATTCGCTTGCGGTGCTGAAAGACACGCCGTTCTATGCTCAAACAACGCATAAAACGGGTGTGTTTGCCGGGCTCGCTAATAAGGTGGAAACAGAAGGTATTACGGGGCTGCTGCGATACAAGTTTGACAAGAATGTTGCAGTTCATGGTGGTGTCAGTGCCCATAAGATGGACGCACTGACTGTTGTCCCTGCTGCCTATATTCCACCAGATGGCTATAGGCTTGAATCTGAAGGTGAAGCAAGTTATGGATATGTTATTGGTGTTACCTATGAAGTGCCTGATTTTCATGCACTTGTCGGACTTACCTATTTTTCAGAAGTTGATAACACACTAAAAGCCAATGAAAACGGTGTGGATACAGGTGACCTTGAATTGACTACACCTGAGTCTGTGAACCTGGATTTTCGAGTTCCGGTAAGTCCAGGCAATATTATTTTCGGAGGAATAAGGTGGACTGGCTGGGATGGCTACAAGGTTACTGCACCTTCAGGGTTTGAAGTTGCCAGCGTGACTGAGGATACGGTGACGTATCAGTTGGGTGCAGCCCACGTGTTTTCACCTGAATTCATAGTGTTTGCCAGAGGTAGCTATGAGGCAGGTCCGAAAGCAGATCAAGATCCTGATAATTTTTACGGCGCAATAAAACAAGTTGGTGTTGGCTTTGCTTTTACAAAAAGCAAGACTACGGTGACAGGCTTGATAAATCGGGTTACCACCGATGCTAAAACGGGAGCTATTGGCGAATTTGATGATGGTACCGCCTTGGCGCTGTCACTATCGCTCAAACAAAATTTCTGATGGTCTGTTATTTAGCTGATCAAGGTACGCCACTGGCGTAGAAATATTTTGAACATGTAAGTGCTTGTGCACGGGTTCAGAGCTCAAGCCTCTTATGACATGTATTGGAACTATATTTAGAGAGAGTTGTTAATGAAGTTACTTACTGAAAAAAATCTGGAAGCAGAAATTGCGATAGATAAAAAAATGTTGACCTTGGCTGAGGGTAGAACAACTCCTCCCGAAGATATGACCATTGCGCCTTTTGATGGTAATCCGAATAAGGAACAAGCGGCTTCCATTATCAAGCTTTTGTTCGGTGTTGTTCCCAAGTATGACCCTGAGCTTTCAAAGAGGCTTTGTATGTCGAATTGGACAGGCGATCCATTGTCAGATGTCGCAATCCTCAAGATTCGTCGCAGGGGAGACGAGCCGCACCAGATCATCGAGCAATTTCTGGAGGGCGGAATTGATGCCGTTGAGAACCCACCGCCAGAGCTGGAAGCGATTTGGAAAGATGTGTCAGAAGATCCCGAGTGGTTGGATTGGGACAAGTTAGAGTTGGGAGCAAAAGCCTATCGGGGCTACGGTGTTTATGGATTTCAATTCCAGGGCATCGCTACTTTGGACGGTTATCGTAGTCGTAATATTGCACGCACTCTGATGTCTACGGGGCAGTATTCAGATGAGACTGCTTTCAAACGCTTCTTGTTGACTTGTAACTTCTGGACTGAAGTCTCCGAGACAGGTGGTATGCGCACCTTCGGCGATGGTTGGAAGGTAGCGCTGCGTGTGCGTCTGCTTCATACGTTGATTCGTCGAGCGGTTTTTAGTAGTGAGCGTTGGGAGCCTGACGTCTTTGGCATGCCAATAAATCAGTTAGGGTTGTTAGGTGCGCCCGTCATTAGCTCACTGGTGATGGGCGTCTCTTCTCGTAAGCTCGGTTGGAAGCTAAGCGACGAAGAGATAGAAGGGATAATGCACCTGTGGCGCTATGTTTCACATGTCATGGGCTATGACAATAGTGTCGTGCCATTTCCTGAAACGATTGAAGAAGGCCGCCATCTTTTCTACCAATTATTGCTTCAGACCAAGTTGTCAGATGACCCGGATGGTATTCGTTTGTGTAAATCATTCATGGATTGTTTTGAGCCACCCAAGGAGTTCAAGGGGCTTGAAAAATTCAAGCGTTGGTGGGAGTACAAGGCGAACCTTGCCATGACTCTGCTATTTGTAAGCCCGGAGACGCGCAAGGTTGCCGAGATTCGAGCAGGAAAATTCTGGGGTATTGTTTATTTCATCATAACAGTACCCATGAATATCATTCGTTCCAAGCGAAGGCTGAAAAATCCTGCGTATGCAGAAAAGCTGGATAAGAAGATCAGCAAGGAAAGGCGAGAGTGGGTTGAAAAGCAGCTTGGTGAAGCAGATCTTGTCTACCGTCCAAAGTCGAAATACTAAAAAACAGCGATAAAAATGGTCTAAGGGTTCATGAAATAGTTAATTGTTTCACGAGCTACTAGTAGTCCAACCGGAAAATATCTTCCGGTTGGACTGCTAGGTACAATCATCTATTGATATCGCAGTATCGGCACATTTAGAGAAAGCCCTTCTGGAGGAAGTTCAAGGTCGCGCAGGTTGCGACCTTTTTTGGATAAAATACAAAGGGGTAAAACGAAGCCGTTGATTATTGAATACATCAACAGCTGATGATGCCACTAGTGGGTGAGGGTCGGTCGGCCTGCTAGTGAGGGTTGATTCTCGTTACTACCGATTTTGTTTCCAGATATCCACCCAGGCCTTCTGCTCCAAGGTCCCGACCAATACCCGACTGTCGGAATCCGCCCAGTGTCATCGCTGCAGGTGGAACAGGGCCTGTATTGACAAACACAGTGCCTGTGCGCAAGTCACGAATAGCCGATTGGATTTTACCGTGATCAGAGCCGAACAGGAAAGAGCACAGACCAAAGTCAGCTGCGTTGGTTTCTTCAATCACTTCATTGATATCTTCATAGGTTTCAATGGTTATCACAGGGCCAAATATTTCTTCTTTCAGCAAAGGACTATCTTTGGGAAGGTCTGTGATCACAGTAGGCTGGATGTAATATCCATTGCTTTTCAATGCTTCACCACCGGCGATGACGCGGCCCTGAGCGGCGCCTTTTTGAATGTAGTTCATGACACGGTCGAATTGTGCTTTCGAGCAGACTGGGCCAATTACGCTGCCTTCTACAAGTGCAGGGCCAACCGGTAGTGCTTCTGCAAATGTCTTTAATGATTGAGCAAGACGTTCTGCCACAGAAACATGGGCAACTACCTTCGAACCGGACACGCATATTTGCCCCGCGTTAGGGAACGTCGACATTGCGATCGCTGGAGTGATTGCTTCTATATCGGCATCTTCCATCACGATCATCGGGTTTTTGCCGCCAAGCTCAAGACTTAAGCGAACCAGGCGCTCTGCACCTGCTCTATAGATATGCTTGCCAACTTCGCATGAGCCAGTGAAAGCGAATTTGTCAACATCCTTATTGTTCAGTAAAGACTGGCCAGCGCTTTCTCCACGACCCGTGACAATGTTCAGGACACCGGCTGGGAAGCCCACTTGACGTGCAAGCTCGATGACGCGAAGTGTGGCCAGGCAGGCATCTTCTGCTGGTTTTAGGACCATTGTGCAGCCAGCGGCCAGTGCTGGTGCTATTTTCCAGCTGGTTACCATGACAGGGGCATTCCAGGGTGTGATGGCGCCTACAACGCCAACAGGTTCTTTGCTTGTGTAGGCAAAGAATTCACCGCCAGTTTTATAATCAGGGCTCAGGTCAATGGTTTCGCCTTTTATTTTTGTGGCAAAACCGGCGTAATAGCGGAACGTTTCAATGGCCTTGGGTATTTCGAATCCGCTGGCGATAGCCTTGGTGGTGCCCAGATCTGCAGCAATCAGATCGCTAAGAACATCCGTGTCAGCTTCGATGGCGTCTGCGAGTTTCAAGATCAGATTCTGACGTTTATCCGGACCGCATCGACGCCATTCGCTGCCTGTTGCAAAAGCGGCTTTTGCCGCGGCTACTGCGCGGTCAACATCGCTTTTGGTCGAGTCTATGATTTGCCCGATGATCGTGCCGCTTGATGGGTCTACAACGTCGAGGAAGTCGTTGCCGTCTGATCCTTGCCAGGTTCCATTGATAAACAGACCAGGCTTGCTCTGGATAAAGTCGCGCGCCTCTTTTGAGCACAGCTCGAGTGAAGATGGTGCAGTAAGAATATTCATTATTTTCTCAAAAAATGGATGACTGATTTCTTTGCCGCAGATTTTTCCTAGTGCTTCCTCCTGAAAAACACTTGGAAATCTGTAGTGGTATACAATTAATCAGTTTCTATGTTCCAAGTCAATAGTCAAGACGAAAAATGTATACATTGTTGGTTGCATGTTACAACTAGATTCCGAATATCCAGACTCAGTCATTCAGGCAATACGAATACATCGATACACCAGTATTAATACAAGTAGTAGCAGAAGCGCGTAGAAAACCCGAGACCTGGCAAGTCTCAAAGCAAAGGTAGTTTGCCCCTCGGTACCGTTCGCAGATGTCCTCCCATACTCGTGCCGGGAAGCTCTGCGATGCGATCAGCAACTTCAAGCAACGCTGCCAGGTCGACGGCACACCCTGCATTGGAACCCCGTGCGGCAAACACCAGGTCCTCGGTCGCGGTGTTTCCGGTTGCGCCCGGGGCAAAGGGACACCCGCCCAGACCACCGGCGCTGGTGTCGATCACAGCCACGCCCGCGCGGTTGGCTGCCATGGCATTGGCAATGCCCATTCCATAAGTGTCATGCCCATGAAACGCCCAGGTGTTGTTACTCAGAGCCTCCATGGTCATGACTTTTTGAAAACGCTCGGCGACTTCAAAGGGGTTGGCTCGACCGGTGGTATCGCAAAGTGCAATTTCGGAGGTGGGTGCAAGCTGGGCTATGTGCTCGAGAGCATGCAGCACAGCATCCATCGGAACAGTTCCATCGAAGGGGCAATCAAAAGCTGTCGCAAGATCGACACGCAGAGCGATGTCTGCACCTGAGATGGCTTGGCAGACATCCGCAAGGCCCTGGATCGACTGAGAGATCGGGGCGCCTACATTCGACAGGTTATGCGCTTCTGAGGCTGAAAACACATAGACAATCTCTTGGACACCGTTTTTCAAGGCCAGCTCTGCACCCCTGACATTGGGTACCAGCGCTGCAAGACGCGCTCGAGTGTCAGTACGGAAATGCTGCGCGATTTCGATCATATCGACCATCTGCGGTATGGCTCGCGGACTGACAAACGAGCCGAATTCGATACGTGTGAGGCCTGCTGCAATCAGAGCCTCAATGATCTGAATCTTGATGCCGGTGGCGATAGGTTCGTTGATGGATTGAAAGCCATCTCGCGGTGCGACCTCAACAATCTCGATGGGTGTTGTCTGTATCACTAGATAGTGCCACTTTCACGTAGTAAGTCCACCTGTTGGTCCGATAAGCCAAGTAGGTTGGTCAGGGTCTCGACTGTATGCTCTCCCAGTGTTGGTCCGGTGTGGCGGATTTGTCCTGTGGTGTCGTTCAGGCGAGGGAAAACGTTTTGCATCGCAATCTTGTCGCCCTGTGCGTCGGCGACATGGATGATGCTCTCGCGTTCCTGGTAATGCGGATCGGCCAGCATTTCCACGGCGGTAAATTCCAATCCAACAGGAACGCCGGCATCGCTCAGTATCTTTACGACCTCTTCAGCTGTGTGGGTCTGTGTCCATTGGCCGATGATGTCATCGAGTTCTTCGGCATTGGCACCGCGTGAGCGGTGACTGTCGAATCTTGGATCTGTGGCCAGTTCGGGTTGGTCCATGGCAGTACACATGCGTTTGTATACGGTGTCCTGGTTGGCCCCGATGATCACATCGCGTTCATTACTACAGGGGTAGGCATTGGAAGGGGCGATGCCGGGCAGGGAGGGTCCTGTGCGCGATCGGATATGTCCGCCGCGATCATATTCGGCAACGATGGCTTCGGTCATGGCAAGTGAGGACTCGTAGATCGAACTGTCGACGATTTGTCCCCTGCCGGTCACATGACGGGCCTGAAGGGCCAGAAGCGCCCCCATGGCGCCGAAGACACCAGCTAGTGAGTCGCCGATGGAAATGCCCGAACGTACCGATGGTCTGTCGGGGTAGCCAGCGATGTGCCGCAACCCTCCCATGGCTTCGCAAACCGAGGCAAAGCCGGCTCGTTCTGCATAGGGGCCTGTTTGACCAAAGCCAGAGATGCGCACCATGATCAGTCTGGGGTTGATTCTCGACAGTTCTTCATAGCTCAATCCCCAGCGCTCCATGGTGCCGGGGCGGAAATTTTCGATCAGTACATCGGCGTCTGCGACGAGCTGTTTCAGGATGTCCTGTCCTGCAGCCAGTCTCAGGTTCAGGGTCACAGACTTTTTATTGCGCGCAATGACTGACCACCAGATAGGTTTGCCATTGTCATCTGAGCGGCCCCATTCGCGCATCGCGTCACCGGTTTTCGGAGGCTCGATCTTCAGAACTTCTGCACCATTGTCAGCCAGTAGCTGACCGCAAAAAGGCCCGGCAATCAGTTGGCCGAGTTCGAGAACGCGAATGCCATCAAGAGCTCCGTTCATGTCATGTGACCTTTTGTTGTGTCCAATGGGTGATTAGCGCAACCACCTGGTTTTGTTGTTCGGGCTGTTCTCGGTAGTAATGCGTAGCCTTGTCGATCCGGCAATATTGCTTGTCTGTCGAGCCGGCCGCGTTGAACACTCGTTCCAGGTGTGCCACAGGAACGCAGTCATCAGCGGTATTTTCGATCACCAGGAGCGGGCAGCTGATATTCACGACGCATGCTTCGGCATCGGCGCGCGAGTGATCAAGCGACCACTGCGACATCCAGGCCCGCAGAGTCGAGAATCGTGCCAGGCCAACGGGCCCGGTATTGACGGTTTCAGGTAGGCCCAGGTAGCACCAGTCCGCTTGTCGATCATTCGGCTCTAGTGAGGCGTCCAGAAAGCGCGGATCGGCCATGGTTCGATGAACGATAAAGGGGCGTTCCTGGCCGTTGCCTTTAGAGCTTTTCAACCGTTCCAGATGCGCTTGCACGGTCGCTGTAATCTTATTGCTACGGGCTTGTTGGCGTGCGCGGAACTGTGCGATGAATTCGTCGCTGAACGGAGGTTTGGGCCCATTCACGGCATATAGGTCAAATGCCGTGTCGCGATTCTCTGGCTCATCTTCATCAATGACGGATGGGTCGATCCATTCACTGAGAATGTGTGCGCGGCCAATGTGTGCCGCAACAAACAAAGCGGCATTCGCCACCGGCAAATCAGCGCGGGCAAGATCATAAGGATCGCCCGCGGGCGTATGTGTGATGGTTGGATTTTCCGCCTGGCTCTGGTAGAACATCGCCAGCGAACCACCGCCGCTCCAGCCGCACAGTACAACCTTGGAATAGCCCAGAACATCTCGAGCGTGGCGGATATAGGCCCCAAGGTCCACAGCAACCTTCTCCATGATCAGAGCAGTGTCATTCTTGGCATAGCGAGAGCCGCAGCAAAGCACGTGGTGGCCTGCCTCTGCCAGTGCCACAGGCAGAGGCATGAGGTTCAACGTGGAGGCCGGGTGCATGAATACAAAAACCGTGTCCGATGGTAGATTTTCTGGAAGGATCTGCTGGCCTTCCAGAAATACCCGGCCCTGGCTTCCCGTGAACCCATAGGTCTCGGTGAAGGCGGCGGTTTCAACAAAGGACACGATGACCGGTATGCGTACAATCTGGTGAAGCTCGGGCGTATGGGGGCTCATGTCAGGCATGCCTTCAGGCTTTCTCTGTCTTGAAGGCGGCGACATCTGGCGCACGTTTGGTCTTGTCCCACTCTTCAAGCAGTGGTTGTGCCTGGATGAGAAGTGCTTCAGCCATTTCCGGGATGATGGTATCAACTGTCAATTCCATGCGGTGACCGTTCGGATCGAAGAAGTAGATCGACTGGCAAACCTTGTGATCCGTAGGGCCAACAACATCGACGCCTCCGGCGATCAGACGTTTTTTTGCTGTAACAAGCGATTCCATATCAGGTACTTTCAGCGCAAGATGTTGCACCCAGTCGGGTGTGTTCTGATCGAGCTCCATCTCTGGCGATTCGGGTAGCTCGAAAAAGGCAAGGTAGGAGCCGTCCTGCATTTTAAGAAAGATGTGGACATGCGGTGACCATTCCCCGGTTGAGGGGACCTTGTTCTCAGCAATGGCGATGGTCAGATCGAGATTCAGGTACTGCTTGTAGAACTCGGCGGTGAGTTTGGCATTCCGGCAGCGGTATGCAACGTGATGAAGTCCCTGGACGTTCATGACTTTCTTCCTCTCAACGATGGGTGGGTATGGTTCTTGGTATACATTCTAACCTGTTTTTTTCAATAATTGGTTCGTTGAGGTTCATTTTAGGGGTATATGGTGAGTCCATTATATTAAATGTATACTTTAATTCTCGGACAAGGTGGTACAGCCCGGAATTCGATGCCGGTTGTTTAGTTCGAAACCTTGATTGGTGGTTTACAATATTTGTCATAAGTGCCCCATAAGTGAAATTGATGGACATTCATGGGGTTGAGGTGTTTACGGATATAATATTATGTATACATTCAATATCAGATCATGACGTTAGCAGAGCAAGCAACAGATCGCCTCAAGCATGCCCTTTTGTCCGGGGAGATATCTGGCGGTAAAGCCATGACAGAGCGCAACGTTTGCGAGTATCTGGGCATGTCGCGCACCCCGGTAAGAGCAGCCTTACAGGCCCTTGCTGCGGAAGGCGTGTTGACGTATCAGGCGCAGCGTGGCTACCAGATGCGTGAGTTCGATAAACAAGCTGTGCTGGATGCTTATCAGGTGCGTGCCGTGCTGGAAGGGCAGGCATGTCGGGAGATTGCCATGTGTGGGCTCTCGGAGAGCACTCAGGAGACCTTGTTGGCCTGCGTGGTAAAGGGTAAAAAGCTCCTGGCAGAGGACCGGAAATCGTTTGTGCATGAGCACTGGCGTGAAATGAACAGTTGCTTCCATCATGCATTGCTTGATGCTTTGAGCAACGAGACGTTGAAAGAGATGCTTTTGCATATCGAGAAACGCCCGATGCTCTCTTTTCAGGTGATTGCAAAGCTGGGGGTAAAACCGGATTTCAGCCTACTGAGTGTTGCCCAGACCGACCATGAGCGTGTCCTGAAATATCTGCAAGCGGGTGATGCCGAGCGCGCCTCAAACGCCATGGTCGAGCATGTGAGGGTGGCGGGCGATCTTTTACTCGAAGGTTGGTAATCGATCTACAGATCGCCAATCCATCACGCCGCCTTCTTCACCTCAACACCAGCCACCATCTTCTGCGCATCATCACGCGTCCGCCATAGCGAATACACCACTCCCCCAACAAGAATGAAAGCGGTCACTGAGAGCGACAACGCCGCGGGTACCTTGTCGATACCAAGCAGATGGGCAATGACAACTTTACCGCCGATGAAAACGAGTACCAGTGACAGGGCAGTTTGCAAATAGGCAAATCGGTGCAGCATGGCGGACAAGGCAAAAAAGAGGGCTCGCAAACCGAGGATGGCAAATATATTGGAGGTAAAGATTATGTAGGGATCGGTGGTGAGCGCGAAGATAGCAGGGATGGAGTCCACTGCGAAAATCACATCGGCCAGCTCCACCATGACCAGAGCCAGAAGTAGGGGTGTTATGAACAAAGCCATCTGGCCGGTTACAGGATCCGGCTGGCGTACAAAGAAGTGATCGCTTTCAATGCTATCGGTTACCCGAAACCGGCGGCGCATGAATCGCAGCACAGGATTCGTCGAGACGTCGTATTCACTATCGTCGCTCATCAGCATCTTCACGCCGGTGAATATCAGAAAGGCTGCGAACAGAAGCAGTACCCATTCGAATCGGGCAACCACAGCAGCGCCCGCGCCGATCATGATGCCGCGCAGCAGAATGACGCCAATAATGCCGAACACCAGTACGCGGTGCTGATAAATTCTTGGGACACCAAAGTAGGTGAAGATCAGCGCCATGACGAAGATGTTGTCCAGAGACAGACTCTTCTCGACGACGAAGCCGGTCAGGTACAGCATCGCTGCTGACTGACCCATGAAGTACCAGATCCAGACTGAGAATGACACACCGATCGTGATGTAGAACGCGGAGAGCATAAGGCTTTCGCGTACACCGATCTCATGTGTCTTACGGTTCAAGATACCCAGATCAAAGGCCAACAGGCCAGCGACCAACAATAGAAATCCCAACCAGCTCCATAGCGGTTTGCCGAGAAAGTCCGAGAACAGAATGTCCAACGTTTGTACCATCCAAAAGAAGCGCTCACGGCGCAAAGCCTTCGGTAACACACGCGGTGTTTGCCGAAGGGTCAGACTGTTAGTCGGGGCAATATGCTCCCAATCCAAGCACTTTAATAGTTACTTCTCAGAGAGCTGATTGGCTGATTTTTCTTTGTCTACTATGTAACTTTCGAGGGATTGCGCAGGCGTACAATTCGCGCGTTCGCCTGCGCTCCTGTGGGCGTTGATACCCGCCTCTGCGCGAAGACCAGGACAAAAATGTACAAGGTTCAACCTCCTCGATTGTTGATGACATTTCGCCAGAATTGGAAGTGGAAAAAAGGCTGCGATCCTGATCGTAGTGTCAAAATGCACAGTCTGTTTGAGGGCACGAATTTTGATTTCATGGGCCGGCAGAAACTGGCCACATGGTTTTCTGGCATCACGATGGTGCTGTCGTTTGTCGCCATCTTTGGCATGGGTCTGAACCTGGGTGTCGATTTCACCGGCGGCTATACCATGGAGCTGGCCTATCAGGAATCCCCCGATCTGCCCACCATCCGGACTGCACTTGAAACTGCTGAACTGGGCGATACTCTGGTGCAGAATTTTGGAACTGCAAAATCCGTTCTGGTTCGGATCGCACCCCAGGAGGGGCTTGCCGCCAATACCATTTCCCAGACGGTATTAACGGCCCTGAAAACCACCAGCGATTCATCCATCAGTGTGCGCAGTGTCGATTTTGTAGGGCCTCAGGTTGGCGAGGAGCTGCGGGAGAAGGGCGGACTGTCTATCCTGATCGCGTTGGGCGCTATCGCTGTCTATGTGTGGATGCGTTATGAGAAGAAGTTTGCGGTAGGGGCCATCCTTGCAACCGTGCACGACATCATCGTGACCATTGGCTTTTTCGCCTTGTTCGGCATCGAGTTCAACCTGACGGTTCTGGCAGCCTTGCTGGCGGTCATTGGCTACTCGCTGAACGATACCATCGTGGTGTATGACCGTATTCGCGAGAATTTTCGCAAAATAAGAGATGCCAGCCCCGAGCAAGTCATGAACGATGCGATCAACCAGACGCTGTCTCGTACCCTGATCACGTCAGGCACCACGTTGATGGTGGTAGTGTCCATGTTGCTGCTTGGTGGACCGACCATTCATGGTTTCGCCCTTGCACTGCTGATAGGGATTGGTTATGGAACCTATTCGTCCATCTTTGTTGCCAGTATGACGGTCAAGGCCATGGGCATCTCACGTGAGGATCTGTTGCCGGTAGAAAAAGAAGGTACCGAATTGGATAGTTTGCCTTAGACATCGGCATTTATCCCTGCACGCTGACCCCGTGATTTGCGAGTCGGATGACCTTCCTCTTAATGAAGATAATCCTCTGTCTTGCGCCTCGAATACCGCACTTCACGATCCAGCATTTCACCGGAGAGGGAGAACCTCTCCCAGCCAACTTGCTTGCGATAGGGCGGCTTGAGTAGCTGGTTGGTCCAGGTCCGAAAACGGCCTACCAGCCGATCATTCGGATCGTATTCATCCAGCCAGCGGACCTCGTAACTCGTACCGTTGCGAGTGGTCTTGCGGCTCCCGGATTCTGCCAGACGATTGCCGGCTGCAAGCGCAAACAGCTTGGCGTAGTCGGGCATGGTTTTGCTGGTATTCATATCTGGCAGTGTAGCGCCAGTGGTGAGCTCAGCACGGCGATCACCATCACGCTTTACTGGTAGCAGGCGTCTCTTTGTGCGCCCAGCTGAGCCTTTCGTGTCGCAATAGCCAGTTGTCGACGTATTTGTGAATGACAACGCTGACCAGGGTGCAGACAATCAGTGAGATGAGCACGAAAAGGTAGGCCGCCATTTCTCCGGTTCCCAGGTGCGGTGCTACAAATTTGCGCAATACGCCGAGCGTGAAAATATGACTCAGATACAGAGCGTAGGAGGCATCGCCGAGTAGCACCGCCCAACGGTGCTCACCAATCTTGACGTAAAGACAGGCCATGACCACCAGAAAGGAGGGGATGCCGTATTCGAAAATACGTGGCAGCGGCAGTTTTATCAGCAATACGCAACTGGCGAGCAGTAGCAACCAGGCCGCGGTTGCAGGAGGGAGTCGAAAGCCGCGTTTAAAGGCGACCGCCAGTAGCATGCCCAGTATGAATTCGAATACCAGAGACTTGCTGAAAAACTCCGCTATGGCTGACTGGCCATCATTGAGTACGGTTGCAATCAGAAAGACAGCCGTGATAACCAATGTGATGAAAGCTATACGGAATCGCTGTGCACAGAAAAGCGACACGGCGAAAATCAGATAGAAATACATCTCGAAGTTCAGGGACCAGCCGGGAGCCACGATAGGCCAGGCTTCCGTTGTATGGGCCAGGCTCCAGTGTGGAATGAAAGCCAGGCTCAGGAACATTGCCTTCACATCGAAAACGGTGTTTTTGAAGACGCTGGGCATCGCCAGTAATATGGCTGCCATCAACAGAGTGAAAAACCAGTACATCGGCGCTACGCGACGGATCCGGTGGATAAAGAAATTTACAGGAGTATCGCTCGGCTTTGCAATATAGATCATGATGAAGCCGGAAATGACGAAGAAAATATCAACTCCGAAACTTCCGGCATCAGTCAGATATTGCTGATAGTCCGCTACCTGGATAACCGTATGGCTATACACCACGGCTAACGCCGCTACAGCTCGCAGGTACTGGAGTGCATGCAGTCTCATGAAAGGATTATCGGCAATGTACGGCTATGGTGAAGTTATAGCAGCTGAAAGAAGTCACTCGGGAAAACTTGTGTCACAACTTTCAGGTGCTTGAGCAAGCGCTACGAGCAGAGCTGCTCAGGGAGCGGTTCTGAGTAATGCATCGTAGTAGCGATTGCCCATCTCACGCAAAGCTGCGGCACCAAAGTGTACGCAGGTGGTATTGCCACAAGGATAACCGTTTGCCGGTGTCAGGTCATCATGGTTAGACAGTTCGGTGAAGGGGATGTTGGCAGGCAAGTTCTGCAGAGCCAGGCTGACCAGCTCCTTGTCCGGTGGAAAGACTGACAGATCGCCGCGCTCATCGCTGCCACGTGACATGGTTCCAACGATGAAAGGTATGTTGCTGTCGGCTTGGCGCAAGCTGGCACCACGTCGGTCCGGATCGATACTGACACGAAGTTGTGTGACCAGTTTTTCGAGATTATCTGAGTAGAATTGTGCACAGCGCTCATTGGAATCCGACTCTCCCTGATGCCACAGGATGCCGCGCAGAATGCCGCCGGTTTCAGCCAGTGCCAGGTTGGCGCGAGTAACCGCACGATCAAACAGCCAGGTGTTTCCCAGTTCCGGGTTATCGGTGGGTTCGGCATTCCACTGTCCATTGGGGCCGTCGTCATTGGTGCAAAAGGCCGAGCCGGACCAGGCCGCAGGAACCAGAACGATTTCCTTGGTGGTATCGAGCAGCGCACGTTTGGCAAAACTCAGTCCCAGACCGATGTATTCCAGGTCTTTGCCGGAGTCATTGGATGGATCCAGTGGCACATGTAGCGGATCTTCGGCCGTTGTTATGCTGGGTGGAACCACGTTGAGTGTCGGTGAGGTGAAATCCGCTTCCGACAGGAACAAGGTTTCCCGATCGTTCTTGCTGACATTCAGTTGTCGGATTCGTGGATTGGTCTCATCGAGACCACCAGGCAAAGCTTCGCGAGTTCCATCGCCACTGAAGCCAACCATGTTGCTCTGGCCTACGAGCAAGTAGACATCGGGCGCATCGACAGGTTCGACATTGATCTCTAGCAGCAATTCGTCGCTATTCGTACCATCGCTTGCCGTGATGATAAAGCTGCGTTGCTGGGGCATGAGAGGCTGATCAGCGATGGCAAGGTTCAACACCATTTCGCTGTTGTCTTCGCTGGGCGTCAGTGTCAGGCGTGTGAAGCTGCTGCTGATAAAGGCTGCATCGGCGGTTGAGACGCCCATGATGCTCAGATCGACAGCGTCGTCGTGCTCGTCGTTGCGGTCCAGTTCCAGCGGTATTCGCAGTCCGGCCTCGTCACCTTCAACCAGTGTCAGCTGTGTTGCCAGGGAGCGTAATTCGAAGTTATCGTTGGATAGTAGACCGCTATCGTCTGTATCGACATCGTCGTCGGTGCAGCCAGCCAGCAGAAACAGACTGGCTAGCAGTACGGCTATTCGCGATTTATTGGAAAATTGGGTAAAGGTAGTAATCACACTATTCATCAGATCAGTTAAGCAAGCAGCACGCCGGTTGCTTGCGGGTGAGGACGTAACTGGCGTGCAGGGTGCATTCGTTTGGCACAGTTAGCGGCCAAGCCATCGTGAGCTTTCATTACGCTCTCAATAAGCCTGCGGCGAGCTTTCAGCGGAGCCTATTGCCGACTTGCGCTGACAGTGGTAATCCACGTCAGCTTGTGGGGAAAAGATCAGACTCGCGCTCAGATGATAGAAGTTTTTGTGACGTCTGCCACAAGAACTTACTGCATTAATTCGAATAACTGTTGATAGTAACGGTTACCCATTTCCCGGTAGGCCGCTGCCCCAAAGTGGATGCAAGAGCCTTCGCCGCAAGGATAGGCGTCAGGTATCAGGTCGTCATTATTCACAACATCAGACAGTGGGATCAGGTTGGCGATATTGCGGTGAGTATCGTCGACGAGTTGTTTGAGGTCTGAAAACGGTGTCTGGTCACTGAAGGCATCAGAGCCCATCGACATGGTGCCGACGATGAAGGGCAGTTCAGCATTGGGGCCGCGTGCGACGGCACCGCGTGCATCCTGGTCAATGTTGGTGCGTAATGCTGTGACAAGCTCCATCAGGTTGTCTGCATAGGTCTCTGCACAACCTGCATCATCGGAATCCGCTTCACCCTGGTGCCATAGAATGGCTCGTAAAACACCATCGGTTTCAGCCAGTGCAACATTGGCGCGCAGGACAGCGCGCTCATAGAGTAGTGTGCCGGCAAGTGCTGCATTGTTTTTGGCTGTAGCGTTCCAGCCAACGCCTGGCAGGCGATTGGTATCGCGCTTGCAAAATCCGGTATCTGACCAGGCAGCTGGTACCAGTACGATTTCAGCGGTTGTATCAAGCAGTGCCCGTTTGGCGAATGACAATGCAGGCCCGATGCGCTGGCCGCTCTTGCCTTCGATGTTCGTATCATAGCCATCGTGCAGCGGATCGACAGCAGGCGACACGGGCATACCTTCGTTGAACACGCTGGCAGCCGTGGTGAAGTCTGCAGCGGTGGCGAAATTCTCGCCATCGTTACCAGTTACATTCAACTGTTTGATGCGTGCGTTTGGAGCATCCAGACCGCCAGTACTTGCCAGCTTGGAGGCATCTTCGCTGAAGCCGACCATGTTGCTTTGGCCAACCAGCAAATAGACATCAGGTCGATTAGTCGGAGTCACTGCAATATCGACGTCAGTGCTGAGTACTGGCGAGCCGTCAATGGAGGCTGTTACGGTCAAGCTGCGTGTCTGTGCCTGAATCGGAAGTGCATCGATTGCCAGTTGCAGGGACAGGCTGGTTGAGGATTCGTCAGCGGCCAGTTGGGCCTGCGAAAATGTGGCGGTCATCTGATTCTCATCAGAAGCACTGGCGCCTGTAACACTAAGCTCTACGACCCCTGTGGAGGCGGCGCTGCGGGTAACGCTGACCGGGACGCTGATGGCATCTTCACCCTCTGTCAGTGTTATCTGGCCGTCACCGACCTGCAGGCTCAGGCTACTATTGCTGGTACCACCGCCGGCGCCGGTTGAGGGTACAACAACCGGCGTACCCGTGGTTGGAGTGCTGCTGGTCTGCAGGTCGCTGTCGCAGCTGACCAGGGCCAGGCTGACGCCTGCAAGCAGCAAAAGTTGCTGAGATAGTCGAGTGGGTGTGCGAACAAATTCAGAAATAGGCATTGGCTTTATTTTTAAAACGAATTGAGTGTTGGCCAAAGGACGTTGCCTGTGAACCTGCAAAAGATGGGTCAGGTGAGACTGAATCTCGATAAGAATCGGCTTACGTACTAGACTAGTGGGTGGCGCTTAAGTTCATGAAAAGGCATGGGTTGCCGACAACTAGTTTATCGCCGTCGAGTAACCATTGATGGCGGCGAGTCTAGCAGAGAGCGATGCTTTTTCTGGGGGTCAAACTACCCAACTATCTACACTGCAACAGATTATTACGTTCTTCTGACACTATGGCCGCCGATTTGTGGTGGACACCGACATGCAGCTTTGCCACGGTGTCATGATAGAGTTGGAACCATGCAGTGCTTCACACTATTTTTTATCAACCATTAGCTTAGCTTCATGACACAAACATTAAGGCTGACTGCGACGATGGCGTGCCTCTGGCTATTACTGTCAGGCATGTTCAAGCCGATGCTGTTGATTCTCGGAGTTCTCTCTGTCGCTGTGGTGGTCTGGTTGGCCGTCCGGATGCGAGTGCTGGAACATCGCGGACAACCCATCTATTTCCGTTTCTTGCACATCCTGGAGTATTGGGCCTGGCTGGTCTGGCAGATCTTCCTCAGTAATGTGGATGTCACGCGCCGTGTCTGGTCGCGCAAACTGGATATCAAACCTACCTTGCGTCGCGTAGCGGCCACACCAGATACCGAGCTGGGGCGAGTCATCTACGCAAACTCCATCACTCTGACGCCCGGAACCACCACCATCAACTTTACTCCCAATGACGAAATTCTGGTGCATGCCCTGCACGAGGACAGTCTGGCGGAGCTCGAAAAAGGTGATATGGCTGCGCACATCCGGGACGTGGAACCTCACCTGCATTTCAGGAACCGCTGATATGTTCATTGCTGTAACGATAGCGCTGCTGATTACCATGGCGCTGACACTGACCCGTGCGCTGCTGGGACCTACGTTGTTCGATCGTCTGTTGGCGGTCAACTCGTTCGGAACCAAGACTGTTTTGCTGATATCCGTGCACGGATTCATGACTGGGAGGCCGGAGTTTCTGGATATTGCGCTGGTCTACTCCCTGATCAATTTCGTCGGAACCATCGCCGTGCTCAAGTTTTTCGAGTACGACGACCTGGGAAGTGGCGCTTATCAGGAGGATGATTTCTGATGATTGACTGGATTGTTTGGAGCGTAAGCTGGGTACTTCTACTCATCGGTTGTGTGTTTGTCGTAACCGGTGCGGTTGGCATGATTCGCATGCCGGATCTGTACACCCGACTGCATGCGGGCAGTGTTACTGATACAGGTGGGGCGATCTTCATATCGCTAGCACTAATATTGCAATCAGTTTTCGTGTTTGGCAGTGCCATGGCAGCTATCAAGGTGTTGCTGATCATGTTCTTCACGCTATTCACTGCACCGACAGCGTCGCACGCGTTGGCAAAGACCGCTTTGTTGAGTGGACTGGTACCGGTAGACATAGATGGCAAGCCCATCCTCGATTCACCCGAAGAGGCAACCTTGATGGCCCGTTCGCGAACAGCAGACTACCAATCGGGTCAGGATGCTGAAGTCATACTCGAAGAGACGCGCAAACACAGAAAGACGCGCTCGTCTCATTCAGATGGAGGTAACAGCTGATGGATACCTTCATCATTATTGTCCTGCTGACGTTTCTGGCTATTATCGCCATTGGCATCATCGTTTTGCGTGATCTGCTCGGGGCCGTTATCTTGCTCGGTGCATATAGTCTGACGGCTGCGAGTGCCTTCGTTGTCATGGATGCCGTGGATGTGGCCTTTACCGAGGCGGCGGTCGGTTCGGGGGTCTCCACGATCCTGTTCCTGGGCGCCTTGTCGTTTACCAAACATGAGCAGAAGCCACGCGGTCACGATAGTTGGCTGGCGCTGGTTTTTGTCGTGGTCACTGGTGGACTTTTGATATACGGCACCCTGGATATGCCGCACTTTGGTAGTGCAATCTCGGCGGCGCAGACTCATCCGGATCTGGCTGTGCGTTTTCTTGAGCAATCAGGTGCCGAAGTGGGTCCACCAAACATTGTCACCTCCGTACTGGCCAGCTACCGGGGTTACGACACCCTGGGTGAAACCCTGGTGGTCTTCGCTGCCGGAGTTGCGGTGCTCAGTCTGCTGGGTCTCAAGCGCCGACGCCCTGAAGATGACGCCCCCGAACATGCTCCCGGCGACACGCCAGCCCCTGACTCTGACGATTTTCTCGCAGAAAGGGCTGAGTAACTCTAACAAGGTTAATACAGAGCAACACTCGTGAAACTTTATCCTCGACAGCGCCATCGTGTACTGCAGGTAGTGACCAAACTGGTCATACCGTTCGTGCTCATGTTTGGCCTCTATGTTCAATTCCACGGGGACTATGGTCCTGGTGGTGGTTTTCAGGCAGGCGTGATTTTCGCCAGTGCCTTTATTCTGCATGGGTTGATTTTCGGCCTGCAGAGAACCCGCGCCGTACTTTCGCCGACTGTCCTGCGCTTCATGATGGCATCCGGTGTCCTGTTGTATGCCGGAACGGGGTTGGTCACCATGTTGTTCGGCGGCACCTTGCTCGACTACGACGTGCTGGCTCACGATCCCTTGCACGGACAGCACTGGGGAATTTTTGCTGTTGAGCTGGGTGTGGGTATTACCGTGACGGCTGTCATGGTGACCCTGTTTTACGGATTCGCCAGCAAACGATGAGTAATCTTATCGGACTCTACAGCTACTGGATTGTCATTGTGCTGATGATGGCAGGCCTGTACATCATGATTGCACGCTACAACCTGGTTAAGAAAATCATCGGTCTGGGTTTGTTTCAGACATCCATCTTCTACTTGTACATCACGATGGGCAAGGTTGATGGCGGCACGGCTCCCATACTGATGGACGAGCCAGGAGTCGTGTACAGCAACCCGCTGCCACATGTACTTATTCTGACGGCAATTGTGGTGGGAGTAGCCACCACGGCTGTTGCGTTGGCACTGATCGTACGTATTTACGAAGCGTACGGAACCATTGAGGAAGATGAGATTAAAGTCATCGAAGCCGCGGAGCCAGACGCTTGACTATCGAACAGTTACCCGCGCTGCAGATCATGGTCACCCTGGTCGCAGCCCCGATTTGCGTCATGGTCCGCAATCCCAGGGGAGCCTGGGCTATTGCCATGGTTGCCAATGCGTTTGTCTTCATCAACGCCATTCTGTTATTGAATCAGGTGCTCGACACCGGTGTCATCCGCTATGCGCTGGGTGGCTGGGCAGCCCCTACAGGTATTGAATACTATATAGATGCCATGAACGCGGCCATGCTGGTGCTGATATCCGGCATCAGTGCGCTGGTACTGAGCTATGCCTACCGCAGCGTGGGCAAGGTCGTACCGCTGGGCAAGCAGTACCTGTTTTATTCCGCCTGGATGATGTGTGTCACCGGACTGATGGGTATCGTGATAACCGGTGATGCATTCAATGTGTTTGTCTTCCTGGAAATCAGCTCTCTGGCCATGTATACGCTGATCTCCTTCGGGCAGGACAAGCGGGCGCTGACGGCCAGCTTTCGCTATCTGGTGCTGGGCAGTGTCGGAGCATCCTTCATTCTTATCGGGATCGGCTTTTTGTACGCCGCCACCGGCACGCTGAACATGATTGATCTTGCTGCACGCATTCCCGAGAGCGAATCGCAGCGAGCCGTGCTGGTTGCCTTCAGCTTCATTACTCTGGGTGTGCTCATCAAGTCGGCGGTGTTTCCTCTGCATGCCTGGCTGCCAAACTCCTATACTTACGCACCCATTGCTGCGACAGCTTTTCTGGCGGGTACCGCCACGAAGGTCTCTCTCTATATTTTACTGAGGTTCTTTTTCAGTATCTTTGGCACGCAGTACAGCTTCGGTCAGCATCTGCTCAACGGTGTGTTACTGCCAGCAGCAGTGGCAGGTTTTGTCCTGATGTCGCTGGTCGCGATGTTCCAGACAGATCTGCGACGCATGCTTGCCTATTCAAGTGTCGCCCAGATCGGGTACATGGTGGCAGGCTTCTCTCTGGCAACCCAGGCAGGCCTGACAGCTGGGATCGTGCACGTCATCAATCATGCAATGGTCAAGACGAGCCTGTTCATGGCGGTGGGTTGCATCCTTTATCAAGTCGGACACACGCATACACCGTCGCTGGACAATCTGATGAAGAAAATGCCCTTTACGTGCGTGGCTTTCATCATCTCTGGCCTGGGGTTGATCGGTGTGCCTCTGACCGTCGGCTTCGTCAGCAAGTTCACGCTGATTGAGGCTTCCATGGAGAAGGGCTGGTGGGGCATTGCTGCCCTGATTCTGATCAGTTCTCTGATGGCGGTGATCTATATCGGTCGCGTCATCGAGGTCATGCTGTTTCGCAAGTCACGGGAAGGCGCGCCAGAGTCGACGACCGGCATGAGTGAGGCACCGTTAAGTATGCTGGTGCCCATGTATGTGCTGGTAATAGTCGGTCTCTATTTCGGTATCAACGGCGGTGCCACTCTTGAGGTGGCTGGACAGGCTGCCTCTCAGCTACTCGGTGGTTTTCGATGAATCCGCTCTGGACACTGTTGCCGCCTCTGGCGGTTATCCCTTTCATCATCTATTTCGGTGAAGGGCGCAAGAACCTGCGTGAAGCCTCGATCATCATTGCCGGTCTGGTTTTGCTACTGCTGAATAGTCGTATCTACAGCGATGTGACTGCCGGTATTCCGGTGGAGAGTGGCGAGTTGGCCATGCTGGCCGATTTTTCACTGAAACTGTCGGCCGAACCCATGGGCGTCATTTTCGGTCTGCTGGCCAGCTTCCTGTGGGTGGTCACAACCGTCTACAGCATTGGCTATATGCGCGGGCATCACGAGATCAACCAGACACGCTTCTATGTCTGCTTTGCTCTGGCTCTGGCAGCGGTCATGGGAGCGGCTTATGCCGATAACCTGCTGACTCTTTTCGTCGCCTACGAGGTGATCACCATATCAACCTTCCCACTGGTGACCCATGCCGGTGGGGATGACGCACGCAAGGCCGGACGACTTTATCTGGGCATCCTGATGTCAACTTCGATCGGTTTTCTGCTGCCGGCCATCATCTGGGTCGCAGCGGCGGCAGGCACTCTGGACTTTGTTCCCGGTGGTGTGCTGGCGGACTCAGGGCTGAGTAAAGGCGCATTGGCTGTGATGATGGCGTTGTTCGTCTTTGGTATTGCCAAGGCCGGCATCATGCCTTTTCATCGCTGGCTGCCAGCGGCCATGGTCGCACCGACTCCCGTCAGTGCCTTGTTGCACGCGGTGGCTGTCGTCAAGACCGGTGTATTCAGTGTCCTGAAAATCGTCACTTATACCTTTGGTATCGATACGGTGAGCATCAGTGGTGCCGCTTACTGGTTATTGCCAGTGGCCGGGTTCACCGTGCTGGCAGCGTCCATCGTCGCCTTCACCAAGGACAACCTGAAAGCACGACTGGCCTATTCGACCATCAGTCAGCTGTCCTACATCATCATGGCAGCCTTACTGGCGACCGTCATGTCGGTCAGCGGTGGGGTCCTGCATATAGTCATGCATGCCTTTGGCAAGATCACGCTGTTCTTCTGTGCCGGGGCCATCATGGTCGCTCTGCACAAGACCGAGATATCCAAGATGGATGGTATCGGGCGTCGCATGCCATTGACGATGGGAGCCTTCTTTATCGGTGCTCTCAGCATTATCGGTTTGCCACCTGCAGGCGGGGCCTGGAGTAAATTGATGATTGCCGGAGGCTCTCTGGATAGCGGTACGCTTATCTGGATAGGCGTGCTGATGCTCAGTACCTTGCTTAATATCGCCTATCTGCTGCCCATTCCTCTACGGGCATTCTTCAAGCCTGATCCGGATCTTGCACCCGGTGAAACAGCGACCTGGCAGGAAGCTCCCTATGCCTGTCTCTGGGCAATCGCTCTGACTGCAACCACCTGTGTTGTGCTCTTCCTCTTCCCACGGCCGCTGACCGAACTGATCGGACTGATTCAATGGCGATGACAACAGACAAACACACTGACTCCGGTGCGGATACGCCGGAGTCGGTGGCGCCGCTAGCCCGCTACTTTCTCTGGGCCGATTCAGCCTCCGGTGTAGACCGGTTCATCAAGTACCTGGTGTGGTTGGGCGTGTTCCTGTTCCTGATGGATTTCGTCTGGCACCGGCACGTCAAGGTGCCGGGTGAGGGCTTTTACGGCTTTCATGCCATTGCCGGTTTTCTATCTTTTACTGTCATCGTGATTGGTGCGCGTGCATTGCGACTGCTCATTCGACGGGATGAAAATTTTTACGCACCTGATGGTGTCGATTCGGAAGAATACCCTGAGGCGGGTACCGAACGATTGTCGCATGCCGATAGGACACAGGAATCCCTGATGACTTTGCGTGATGAAATGCTGGGGCGCAAGCCAAAGAGTGAAAGTCAGGATAACGGCCAGGGAGGTGCGTCATCATGAGTACCATAATGGCTCCGCCGTTCATCTATCTGCTGGCGGCTCTGATCTGTCCGTTCTTGCCGTCTCGATTGCGAGCGCTGTTGTTGCTGGGTGTGCCGATTTTTGGCCTGATGGTCATTCTTGCCTACCCGATGGGCGATCACGCTGTGTTGTCAGTCGTCGGCTTCGATCTGACCTTCATGCGAATAGACAAACTATCGCTGATATTCAGCATTATTTTCTCGATAGCCGCTTTTCTGGGCGGTCTGTATGCCTGGCATGTGCGCGACACTATCCAGCAAGTAGCCACACTGGCTTATGCCGGTTCGGCCATCGGTGGTGTGTTTGCCGGTGATCTGATCAGTCTGTTTCTATGGTGGGAGGGCACAGCTGTTGCCTCCGTATTTCTGATCTGGGCTAGACGTACACCTGCGGCCTATTCAACGGGTATGCGCTATCTCATTATCCAGGTGCTTTCTGGCGTCTTGCTACTGGCAGGATTGCTGGTGCATTACAACGACACCGGTTCAATAGCATTTGAGCACTTGGGTCTGGTCAGTACGGGCACCTTCCTTATTTTCCTCTCTTTTGGAATCAAGTGTGCGTTCCCGCTCATGCACAACTGGTTGCAGGATGCGTATCCGGCTGCCACCGTTACCGGCACGGTCATACTGTCCTCGTTTACAACCAAGATGGCGATCTATGCGCTCGCTCGTGGCTATGCCGGCACTGAAATCCTGATCTACATCGGTGCCATCATGACGTTGTTCCCGATATTCTTTGCAGAAATCGAGAACGATCTGCGGCGCGTTCTGGCTTACAGCCTTAACAACCAGCTTGGATTCATGGTGGTGGGTATCGGTATCGGAACCGAGCTTGCCATTAATGGTACGGCGGCGCATGCCTTTGCCCACATACTCTATAAATCACTGTTGTTCATGACTGTGGGGGCTGTCTTGTATCGAACAGGCACCTCCAAGGCCTCGGAACTAGGGGGGCTGTACAAGACGATGCCTGTCACCATGGTGTGTTGTCTGGTCGGAGCCGCATCGATATCGGCGTTCCCACTGTTCAGTGGCTTCGTCTCCAAATCGCTGATTCTTGATGCTTCTGCTTCCAATGGTTATTACGTGGTGTGGCTAGCCTTGCTGGTAGCCTCTGCAGGTGTCATGAGTCACTCGGGTATCAAGATTCCGTACTTCACTTTCTTTGCTCACGACAGTGGCAAGCGACCGGCTGAAGCACCGATTCATATGCGAATTGCCATGATCGTGACAGCCGCGCTGTGCATCATCATCGGTGTCTTTCCAGGGCTGCTGTATGCACTGTTGCCATACGAAATTGAATATCAGCCGTACACGGTTGATCATGTGCTGGTGCAAATGCAATTGCTGATATTTGCGTTACTGGCCTTTGTGTTCCTCATGAAGAAGCGAATTCATCCACCTGAGGTTCGGGCGACGAATATCGATTCGGATGTGGTCTATCGCAAATGGATACCGTCCTTGCTGCCAGCGGTGGTCGAGAGTGTGGTGAGCTTGAACTTGCGAGCTCGTCAGGTACTGCTGTCGATCGTGGGAGCAAGCTGTGGTGCCATCGAGCGCCTGGCTCGGCCGGGTGCACCGTTGGCTCGTGGCTGGAGTGTTGCCAGCATGATGTTTGTTGTCATCATCTTCATGTGTGCGGTGCTGGTGCTCAATCTGTTATAGATTTACATGACCTGAATTGAGTTCAACCGTCATGTTGCACAGAAAGCTGTTTGGTCACCCTGACTCCGGTCATGCGTTCAAAGTGCGTCTATGCCTGTGTGTTGCAGGCATAGAGCACGACTATGAATACGTGGATATTTTCAAACCACGTGATCAGCGCTCTGAGCAATTTCGCAAGCACTCACGCTTTGGTGAAGTACCTGTGCTTGTGGAGCAGGGCAAAGCCTATGTGCAATCAAATGCCATATTGCTGCACCTTGCCCGGCAGACGGGTTTGCTGGGTGGTGAAGACAGCGAGACGCTCAATGCCTGTGCCGAGTGGCTGGTGTGGGAGGCCAATCGGATTGGCATGTGCTTGCCGCAGCTGCGTGTCCTGCAGAAGTTCGACGCTGATGCGTCACTGGAAGGTGCTGCAGCCTGGTTGATGTCACGCTATGAGCAGGACGTCAACATGCTGGAAACGAGCTTGCAGGATGGGCGAGACTGGATGCTGGGCGGGGATGCCCCTACCATTGCTGACTTTTGCCTGTGCGGCTACCTTGTTTTTGCCGATGAGGCCAAGGTTACTGTGCCACCGGCAGTGCAGGCCTGGCTGCAGAGAATTGCTTCTCTGGATGGGTGGCAGCACCCTTATCAGCTACTGGCGGCGCCAGAGTGATCAAGGTATCAGGACTTTTTTCTGAGTTGCCCTCCGTATAGAGGGCAAAGCGCTTGGCGTCTTACATGAAGTCCTGACGCATCGGTGTAAAGGTATCAATCAGAGTGCCGGCTTTCAGGCAGCGGCAACCGTGCATGATATTGGGTTCCTTGTACATGGTGTCGCCGGCCGTGACCACTTGGGTTTCATCACCAATCGTGAACTCGAACTCACCGGACAGTACATACGTTAGCTGTTCGTGCGGGTGGTTGTGCATTGCGCCAACAGCACCTTCTTCAAAATAGACTTCTACAGACATCATGTTGTCTGTATGGGCCAGAACTTTACGGCTGACACCATCGCCCAGGTCATCCAGTGCTACATCTTTATTATGTACAAACATTGTTTCTCTCCGAGTGATTCAGCCATTTACAGCAGATTTTGGATCCCGCGCTTCAGCCCCTGAATGGGAGCGCGGGATCACTAAGTCATTGTATGACTTATTTCTTGAGCTTGAGAAAGTAGTCGAATATTTCCGGTACGTTGCCATTGCCCATGCCAGCTTCAACAGCAGCTTTCAGGTTGGATGAAGTACCTTCAGCGATCTCGGTACGTGTGTCCAGGTCCTTGGCCATCTCGAGGAAATAACCGATATCCTTGTTAGCGTTGGCAATGGAGAAACCCAGATCACTCACGCCGTCTACTGCGTAGTTTTTGCAGAATTGCATGAACGGGGAGTTGGACGGACCCGTAGACATGATTTCGAAGAGTTGTTGACGGTCAACACCGGCGCGATCAGCAACGGCGAATGCCTGTGACATGGTGCAGACGGTGGTCATGCCCATGAAGTTGTTGATCAGCTTGGTTGTGTGACCGGCACCGAGTGCGCCCAGATAGAAGATGTTCTCGCCCTGGACGTCAAGAACCGGCTTCACTTTGTCGAAAGTTGTCTTGTCGCCAGCTGCCATGATGTTGAGCAGTCCATCTTTTGCATGGGCAGGTGTACGACCCAGTGGAGCATCGATCATGCCTGCGCCTTTCTTGGCAAGGTCTGCGCCGATCTTGCGAGTAGAGGCAGGGATGGATGTACCGAAGTCGATCAGCACGCTGCCTTCTTTAATGCCAGCCAGAATGCCATCATCGGCATAGATCAGCTTTTCAACGACTTCAGAGGTAGTGAGGCAAAGCATGACGATGTCACTGGCTGCAGCCAGTTCGGCAGGCGAGGTGACTTCAGTGGCGCCACCGCGGGCGACAACGGCTGCAACGGCATCCTTGTTGAGGTCCATTACATTCAGTTCGAAGCCGTTCTTTTGCAGGCATTCGACCATGTTGCTGCCCATGAGGCCGAGGCCGATAAAACCGATAACTGGTTTGGACATAACTGACTCCTGAAGGTGTGGTGTAAACTAGTATGGTAGATTAGAGTGCAGAGTATACACATGTTTGCGCTCAGGCAATCACTGTGAGCCTTTTGATTGAAGGTTACTATGAGTACAGCATCGATTAGCCAGATTAGATGGTTTCTTCAACCTGGCTCGCGCGGCGTGTTTGAGCTGATAGGGCTTGAATCAAATCGCTTTGGTCGCGAATTTCAAGGTCGATACTCGAAAGCGCCAATATCATACTCCGCGGTCCCATCTCCATTGCCGTCAACCGGCTGAATAACCGCCTCCGGTCCGGGTTGTGGGTAGTCCGTTTCCGAGAATTCAGGTTCGTCGTAAAATCCTGCACAATTGATGGGTCTTGAGCTTATGCAGAATATGGCCTCTTTCAGCCAACGGTATTCACCAGGGAACGTACCTGCATCGAGAGCGGGGGAGAAGGCAGCCAATCGGTAATCGCTATTTGCCGGATCAATGAAATGAGGGTCGGCATGCAAGTCAGGTAACTCGACGAAAACTCGAGGCAGGGTGGCCTGTCTTGCATTGAGCATTGTTTCAGCGCCATTTTTCCACAGCAGGTTATTTGAAGTCAAAAGCCAAGGTCGCTGCTCCTCATCATCAAGCAGTTCATCACTGATATCCAGCAGTACATCAGTGCCGGTCACAATGTTGTTCCGAAACACCAGTGTACGCCATGTTTCGGGGTCGCCAGCCAGGCGGATTAGCTTCGGGTTATCAACGAAGGTGTTGTTGGTGGCGTACAACCACACATTGTCCCTATCATTGGAAAAATCGCCTGGAAGCAACGTGGATTCGATCAATATGTCGCAAACGTTGTTTTCGAACAGGTTGTGTTGCAGGTATAAGGCTGCACGATGCATCGTGACTTCAAGCAGTCGGTGACAGGTGCCTGATTCTGTCGAACCCCAGTGATGTATCGTATTGTTCAACAGTCGCAACGATGTTGGGTTGTGGGGAGCCACCAGTCCATCTGGCAGGGAGTGTATATCGGGCAGCGCCGGTTCTATCACGCTATTGGCCAATGTGAAGTTTGCACCTACCAAACCAATTATCGGTGCGCCGAACGAGCGCATCTCTAGCCCGGACCAGGTGGTCCGCGGACCTGCTCCGACGAGTAGGGGTGCCTCGATGCCTGCCAGCAGAACCGTCGGCTCGTCTCCCGCAGCACCGTTCACATTGAGACGCTTCCCATGTCCATCCAGCGCACCGCCGAAAACACCTGGCGGTAACACGACCGTGCTGCCGGCTTCGGCATTGTCCAGAATAGCCTGGATAACGAGCATCGAGCGAACGTGTTCGACGTGAATATCCCGTCTTGCAACAGGGTCGCCAGCATCAGGATTGACGTTTGCGAAGCTGAGGCGAATCGGATCTGTGCTCTGTGCGCTGGCGAGCAAGTGTAGCTCTACCTGATAGTTGATATCGGGCTTGATGTTGGACACATCGCAGATAACTGCAACGCCAAAGTTGCAGTCAATCGGTGCGTATGTTTCTTCGGAGACATTCGTTTCTCTTGCCACCTGCGCTGATGTCGCTGCCATTTGATCTGGCAAGTCGATGATCAGCTGTGCATCGCGTGGATACGCGTTGGCTGGTTGTGTCAGAAGGATGGATAGCATCACTGACTCGTCGGGATGGCTGAGTATGGCTATGGGTGCGTCGATGCCGAATGCAGCGGTCGGATTCTCAACGTGCGAGATACTGACGCTGGCAAAGTTGTCGGATGGCGTGCGATCGGTCTCGGTGGCACCATAGGCAATATCCACAAGGATCTCGGCATCAATAGGTGTATCGATGAAGAGCGGGTGGAAGAAGATCTGATCAGAGCCTTCAACGGAGAGCCCCGAATACGTGTTGTCGAAGGGGTTCATGCAACGCAGGGTGTTACCTGTGGGGTCATCTTCGAGAATTTCACATCCATTGGGGCGTGCATGTGTCGACCAGCTTGCATTGCCGCTCAGGACAGCGTCATACCAGTCCTGAATCGGCGCTTGGTCATATTGATAACGTCTGCCTCTAACTACAACGGCTGTGGCTACCACGTCGTCACGTGCCTCTATTTCGAGAGACTGATTTATATTTGCGGCACTTTCGGCGTTACCCGGGTTGGATGATTGATTCTGATTTTCGGGGGCATTGTTGTCACTGGTCTGGCCAGTTGTGTGAGTGTTGTCCGGGCCATTCGAACTGCCTGATCCACAGGCTGTCAGTGTCAGGCTGAGCAGTGTGATGATGCTGAGGTGTTTCAATATGTGAATTTGCTCTGATCGCTCGTCACTTTTTCCACGCTTTTTGCGACATGCAAGATCACCCTGAGGGTGTTCTGCTCATGCGGTAGATATCGGCAACCTCAGTAATGGCTTGAGCGCTTGTCTGTTCTGGAGTGGGCAGTGGATGGTCACGCTCCTGCGGAATCAGCACTCAGTGCCGGGCAAGACCGCTAAACATTGAAAGCCGTCATGTCGCTTCTGTGTTCGCCCACTGTTTGCCGACTCGCAACTGTTCACTCACTTTCTGCTGGTTCGCGGGTTCGTTTCCAAAAGCCTCTGGTCAATACATAGATCCAAAGAAACCAGTTTTGTGTATTGCGTCGACAAATTTTTATTTCATCATCTTGACATCGTCCAGAATTGGCCTTATGATTGAATCATGAACAAATCTGAAATTAGCCAAGATCAATACACAGTTGACGTGCCAAAAGCGCTCAAGGCTGTGGGTCTCCAGGTCACGGCACAGCGATTGGCTGTCTATCAGGCCGTTTGTTCATCGCCTCACGCGATTGCAGATGATATTTGCAAGGCGGTCAGGATGGAGTTAGGAGTCATCTCCCGTCAGGCTGTTTACGATGCGCTGAAGGTGATGTCCGAGCATGGAATCATCCGACGAATTCAACCGGCGGGTTCTGCTGCCCGCTACGAACATCGTGTAGATAACCATCACCATCTGGCATGCCGTCAATGCGGAAGTCTGATTGACGTCAACTGTGCGGTGGGGAAGGCTCCCTGTCTGATAGCAGAGCACGATCACGGTTACAAAATAGACGAGGCAGAAGTGACGTACTGGGGATTTTGTCCGGCTTGCCAGAACAAAACGACCAACGACACGTAAATCTCAACAGCATCACAACCATCAAAATCAACACAAAACTCAATACCCGGAGATACTTATGAATAAAGAAGTTACAGGCGGCTGTCCCTTTGCGCACGGCGGTAACACATCAACAGAAAACTCGGTTACCAAATGGTGGCCAAAAGCTCTGAATCTGGACATTCTGAACCAGCACGGCGCACGTACTAATCCGATGGACCTGGACTATGACCATCGGGCCGCGGTAAAAGCTCTGGATCATGAAGCGGTCAAGGCAGACGTCAAGGCGCTGTTGGTTGATAGTCAGGAATGGTGGCCAGCAGATTGGGGTCACTATGGTGGTCTGATGATTCGTCTTGCATGGCACTCTGCAGGTTCATACCGTATGGGTGACGGACGTGGCGGTGCAGGTTCAGGCAATATCCGGTTTGCCCCACTGAACTCCTGGCCTGATAATGCAAGTCTGGACAAAGCGCGCCGTCTGTTGTGGCCTGCCAAGAAGAAATACGGTAATGCACTGTCATGGGCCGATCTGATTGTACTGGCCGGAACCCTGTCTTATGAATCCATGGGTCTCAAGACTTTCGGTTATGGTTTTGGCCGTGCAGACATCTGGGGTCCAGAGACTGACATCAACTGGGGTTTTGAAAACGAGTGGCTAGCCGACAGTGCTAATCGATACGGCGATCTGGATGAGCCATCGACTATGTATAACCCGCTGGCATCGGTTCATATGGGCCTGATCTACGTCAACCCAGAAGGTGTTAACGGGGTTCCTGATCCTGCACGCACAGCTCTGCATGTACGTGAAACCTTTGCCCGTATGGCAATGAACGATGAAGAAACTGCAGCGCTCACTTGCGGTGGTCATACAGTAGGTAAGGCGCATGGTGGTGGCGATCACGCCAACATCGGATCAGAGCCAGAAGCTACTGGTGTTGATGCGCAAGGTTTAGGCTGGGCTAACCCGGGCCAGGATGCGAAGGCGGCTGATGCGTTTACCTCAGGCATTGAAGGTGCGTGGACCTACGATCCTACCAAGTGGGATATGGGTTATTTCGACTACCTGTTCAACTATGAGTGGGAACTGACAAAATCTCCAGCAGGCGCACATCAGTGGAAGCCTGTCGATATGCCAGAAAGTGCAAAGCCGGTAGATGCATCTGATCCGTCGATTCGTCGCGATCCCATGATGACTGATGCCGACATGGCGATGAAAGTTGACCCTGTCTACAATGAAATCTGCCAGAAGTTCATGGCTGATCCTGCCTATTTTGCCGACACGTTTGCTCGCGCCTGGTTCAAGCTCACACACCGTGACATGGGACCAAAATCCAACTATCTCGGGCCTGATGTGCCTGCTGAAGTACTGATCTGGCAGGACCCTATCCCTGCAGGTTCAACGTCATACGATGTTGATGCTGTGAAAGCAAAAATTGCTGCTAGTGATTTGTCAGCTGTAGAGCTGATTGCAACAGCTTGGGACAGTGCTCGAACCTATCGCGGCTCTGACAAGCGTGGTGGTGCAAACGGTGCAAGAATTCGTCTGGCTCCACAGAAAGACTGGATGGGTAACGAGCCACAACGACTTGCTAAAGTGCTGGCAGTACTGGAGCAGATAGCTTCTGATACTGGTGCCTCTGTTGCTGATGTGATTGTGCTTGCTGGTAACGTTGGTCTTGAGCAGTCCATCAAAGCTGCCGGTCAAGGCACTGCTGTGCCATTCGCACCGGGACGTGGGGATGCGACCGATGAGATGACTGATGCTGATAGTTTCTCGGTTCTGGAGCCACTGGCTGATGGTTTTCGTAACTTCCAGAAGGAGCAGTACGCTGTTGGACCTGAGGAATTGA
Organism: Granulosicoccus antarcticus IMCC3135; assembly: GCF_002215215.1. Lineage (NCBI taxonomy): Bacteria > Pseudomonadati > Pseudomonadota > Gammaproteobacteria > Chromatiales > Granulosicoccaceae > Granulosicoccus > Granulosicoccus antarcticus. The sequence goes on from NZ_CP018632.1 coordinate 3,274,873, forward strand.
TGCTGGATCGGGCGCAGTTGCTGGGTCTGACTGGTGCTGAGATGACCGTGTTGTTGGGTGGTCTGCGAGTACTGGGTGTCAACTACGGTGATTCAAAGCACGGTGTCTTTACTGATCGTGAAGGTCAGTTGACGAATGACTTTTTCGTTAATCTGACTGATATGGGCAATAGCTGGCATCCGGTTGCTGGCGAAAGCACTTTCGAGATTCGTGACCGTAGCAGTGGTGCTGTTAAATGGACGGCTACCAGTGCAGATCTGGTTTTCGGTTCTAACTCAATCCTGCGCGCTTATGCGGAAGTCTATGCTCAGGACGACAATGCCGAGAAGTTTGTACGCGATTTCGTCGCCGCCTGGACCAAGGTGATGAACGCAGATCGATTTGATCTGCAAGCTTAAGTCGTAACGAAAGAGCCGCTCCTACCGGGGCGGCTCTTGTATCGAGTAGTGAGTCAGGAGACGGCGCCCGTGCCGGTTTCAATACGAGCTTTAGTTCGCTGCGGATAGTGCTGAGAGTTCATCTTGAATCAACTGGCTATCTGCCAGTGCCAGCATCACGACAAGATCGCCCGGTTCGGCGCACTGAAGCGCAAAATGCAGGGCATCGAGCTCTTCATCAAAGTGGCTCACCTGCTCCTTTTGTGCGCCACAGCGCAACAGCTCATCCTGAATGATGGCAAACACTTCACCGTGATTTCTGCCGCGATGGTAGTGAGCCAATTCCGACACAATCACCTTGTCAGGTTGCATTTTCCAGGCAGCTCGGGTGAGTTCTCTGATGAGTGAGTCAGGTCGATCACCGGGTTGGCTGAACGCGAGGAGTGTACGCGCCGCTTTTTGAGCCTGGGCAAACTGAGCCATGGCTTGCATGCCTGCAGGGTTATGGGCATAGTCCACCACAACAGTCACGCCTTCCACCGTGTAAAGATTGAGTCTGCCAGGGTTGTTCTTGAGGGACATCGACTGCAGTCCCTGCTTGATGGCTGAATCGGTGATACCCAGTTGTGATGCCATGGCAACCGCTGCAAGTGCATTGGCGACATTGTGCCTGGCCTTGCCGCCGAGAGTCAGTGGGATGGTCTCAACAGCGCAGATGATGTCAGTGCCCGAGCTTTGCATGCGCACAAGGTTTTGCTCGTCTTGTACATAGGCGATGCCACCGTTTTTGATGTGTTGACGCACCTGTAAATTGTCAGCAAAAAGACTGAACCACACAATAGTTCCGTTAAACCCGGATGCCTTGTTGACTAGTAGCGGGTCATCGGCATTGAGTATCAGCACTCCGCTGTCTGCAACTGTCTGGCTGATCATCCATTTTATGGTCAGCAGTTCCTGCAGGTTCTCGGAACCAAAATCGCCAAGATGATCTTCGCTGATATTGGTGATGAGTGCGACGTTGGCGTGATCAACACCGAGTCCACGTCTGAGCAAGCCGCCACGCGCTGCCTCGAGTATGGCGATGTCGAGCTCAGTCTGGCGAAGCAGCAAGCGCGCACCGCCGGGACCAGACCAGTCGCCTGAATCGATTTTATTCTCATTCACCATAATGCCATCGGTAGATGAGAAACCTGCGCTGTGCCCTGCGCCTTTGAGGATGTGGCTGATGAGCCTGACAGTCGTGGTCTTGCCATTGGTTCCCGTCACAATGCCGACAGGAATATCATCATATGTTGACCAAGGCAGCGATTGTGGATCTGGCAAAGCATTGACTGGCCAGACGCTGGCGTTTTTCCCCAGGCCCAACGATACTTCATCGTCGTCCCACAACATTGATACCTGTTCTTCGCTTGCCATCGCTGCTAGCTGGATCAAACGAGGATTGGCTTCCAGTGCCAAGGCCTGATGAATGACTTTGAGTTGTTCTTCAAGATCCAGCACGACAGAGTTGCCTTCAGCGTTGGCATACGGTACGCCAAGCTCGATGGCGCAACGGGCATAGCACCATTCGTTGATTTCAGCGGCGGTGTACAAGGCGTCAAGCGGCGCAGTAAAGGCCAGGCTGATACCACTGAAGCGTTTTGTGCAGGCGACTGTCTCGCCTGTCCAATCCAGACGCGTCAGTATCTGTCTAACCTTTTTCTCCCAGAGAGGGAGAAGGGTGCGAGCTTGTTCGTCGGTGCAGCGCACGTCAAGTACAGTGCCTGCGCCGTTCAAGACAAGGTTGGGGCCCGTCAAACGACGGGTGTCTAGCAGTTCCATATTGTCGCTACCCTGTGTCAGTCGCCTGTCTCTCGTGCTATCCGAACGCCCCGTTCGTCGCTGATGATTTCAAGATCATCATCCAGATCGAATTCCATTGCCGGGATGTCGGCGCGCACAGGTGCCGCTGAGGGTTTGGCTTCCATGGAGGCGTCAGCGTTGAAATAGATGATCTGTTTCCAGGTTCGTTTGACTGAATCGGCGAGTACGAGTAGTAAATCGCCAGGTGTTGCCATATTGAGTGCGGCGCTGGTGGCGAGTTGTTCGTCTGCAATCACCGTGATCTGTTCGGCTGTGATGCCATCTTTCAGCAGCTGATCTTTGAGCATATTCGCAACTTCATCTTCGCCACGACCGCGACGATTATCATCACATCGGCAAATAAAATGATCAAAGTGTGAGGCAGCGATATGTGCAATCTCGAAAATATCCTCATCGCGACGATCACCCGGAGCTGACAGCACAACGAGTTTTCGGTTGTCAGCGCCCAAGCGCTCAACCAGCTCGCACATGGCCTTTACCGCCGCAGGGTTGTGGGCGTAGTCCATAACTACCTTGAACGGATGTTCGTTGTAGATGTTCATACGTCCCGGTGTTTGAAAGAAAGACGTATCGAATGTGCGCAAGCCCTGGCGGATATGATCCAGGCTTGTATTCTGGTTGTAGGCTAGGGCTGCTGCAAACATGGCGTTTTGAACGTTGTGCAATGCACGGCCTTCAAGGGTTGCTGGAATCAGATGGGCCCAGAGTAGTGGTACATGCACTTCATTGTCATAAAGCGTAATCATTTGCCCGTTCATGCCCTGTTCCAGCACCACGGCCTGGCCGCCTGCCTGAATATGGCGTTTGACGAGTGGGTGTGCAGGATTCATCGTGACATAACACAGTGTTTTTGCCTCTGTGTAGTCAGCCATTTGCAAGCACAGAACGTCGTCTGCGTTTAGCACGGCCGCATCGGTGGCAACCTCAATCGGTACTCTTTTCAGTTCGGCCAGTTGTTCCAGGGTATCGATTCCCTTTAGCCCTAAATGATCTGAAGAGATATTGAGGCACACCGCCACATTGCATGTCTGGAAGCCCAATCCGCTGCGCAGCATACCGCCACGCGCGGTCTCCATCACGGCCGCATCAATCGATGGGTCGCGCAGGATTATTTTTGCCGAGATAGGTCCGGTCATATCGCCCGACACACTGAGTTGTCCATCAATGTAGACACCGTCGGTAGAGGTGAGACCTACGGTGTACCCTCGCATTTTGAGAATATGCGCAAGCATGCGTGAGGTCGTGGTCTTTCCATTTGTGCCGGTAATGGCGGCGATGGGAATGCTGCTGGGCGCGCCTTCGGGGAAGAGCATATCCAGCACAGGTCCGGCAACATCGCGTGGTGTGCCTTCGCTTGGGGCTACGTGCATTCGGAACCCGGGGCCGGCATTGACTTCGCAGATGCCGCCGCCGGCTTCCCGATAGGATTGCGTGATGTCCTTGGTCAGAAAGTCCACGCCACCAATATCCAGACCAATAGCCTTGATCGTGCGTTCGGCCATGGCGATATTGTCGGGATGAATACTGTCGGTGACATCGATCGCTATGCCGCCGGTTGACAGATTGGCGGTTGCGCGCAGGAAGACAATTTCGTCGACGGGCGGCACGGTGTGCAGGTCGTAACCGGACAGGCTCAACAATTTCTCGGCCTGTTCGTCCAGCTCGAGTCGAGTCAGTACTTTCTCGTGACCAATGCCACGGCGTGGGTCTTGATTCACGATCGCGACCAATTCTTCGACGGTGTGTTTTCCATCACCGATGACATGGCCTGGCATGCGTTTGGCTGCGGCAACCAGTTTTCCATCCACGACCAGCAAACGATGGTCAAAACCTTCGATAAAACTCTCAACCACGATATTGCGACCGTGTTGTGACGCCTTCTCGAAAGCCGCTTCGATTTCCTCATCCGTTTTCAGGTTGACTGAAACACCGCGACCATGGTTGCCGGACAGTGGCTTCATGACAACCGGTACTCCTATTCGCCGGGCTGCACGTTTTGCATCGCTCGATGAGCGGACGATACGTTGATCAGGAACAGGTAATCCCAGATCGCGCAAGATGGCATTGGTCTCTTCCTTGTCGGAAGCCAGCTCTACCGCAATATTGCTGGTCTTCGATGTCGTGGTTGCCTGTATGCGTTGCTGGTGACGTCCATGTCCGAACTGGACGAGGCTTTGGCTGTTTAACCGAATCCAGGGTATGCCACGCTCTTCGGCGGCTCGCACCAAAGAGGCGGTGCTGGGGCCAAATGCGCGCCGTTGGGCGCGATGCACGAAGGCTTCGAGTTCGTCGGTGAAGTTCCACTGCGAATCGGGCTTGTTGTCGGTTTGCAGCTCCGCTGGTAACAGGCTGTGCAGAAACCTTAGTGAGAGTTGGCTGGCCTCTCGAGCCACATCGACGTCCAGATACTGAAACACCATATTGTAGTGGCCGGGTTTGCCGTCGATTGAACGGGTCCGACCGAAGCTGACATCTGCTCCGGCTACGTTCTGGAGTTCGATAGCGACGTGCTCCATGACATGACCCAGCCAGGTGCCTTCGTCTTCACGCAGGCGACGTTCAAATCCACCCGCTGTCCGGTAGGAGCAACCGTGCTCCTTGAGGCCCGGAAGATGGCTCAGGAGCGCGTCGATATAGGTTGTGCCAAGCCGGGCTGTGGGCCATTGCTCCAGCTCGCCCAGATCCAGCACGTGGCGCATGACGGGAAAATGCGCGTAAATATTCGGTCCGGTGTAAGCATTGGTACTGATGATCTTCATAAGAGAATTCTCAACGGTAATCAGCTGGCGAAGGCTTGGCGGGCAGCGATATCAAATCGGCCCCCGGAAATCAGGATGTGCAATTTAACGCCAATAAGACTCACCGGCTGGCCACGGCGTGCTTTGTCCATTGATGAGTATTCAAGGTCTCGCGGATCCACAATGGTGATGCCGCCACTGCCGACCACTTCCAGGCTATCGCCAGGTTTGATGAAGGCTGCGGTATCTTCATCCAGACCAATACCCACTGCGAAGGGGTTGTAAGCTAGTGCGGTCAGCAATCGACCGAGTCGATCGCGCTGGCGAAAATGCTGATCGATAATGAAATTGTTGGTCAAGCCTAACCCGGGAGCCAAGGTGACCATATCGGGTCTGGGGGTGCTGCCTTCTGAACCGCCAGCAATCATATGTTCTGGCATGAAGGCTGCCCCTGCCGATGTGCCGGCAACATGCATGCCTGCTGCATTGCGTCGTCGAATGAGTTGAGCCACTGGTGTGCCGCCCAGGGTTGTCGACAGACGCAATTGGTTTCCACCGGTCATGAATACGCCATCAGCTGCTTCAATGACGTCGAGGTACTGGTCAGACTGGCAGTCTTCGCGAGTAATGAACGGTAATACCTGCGCATGCGGAATGCCCAATTTGCGAAAGAGTGTTTCGTAGCGGCTACCCGTGTCTTCAAGCTTGGATGCTGTCGGTATGATGGCGATTCGGGCGCTGCCGCCACCACAGACTTCGACAAACCGATCCAGAATGGCGGGATTGTTGAGCTTTTCTTCAGCGCCACCAATCGGAATTATATAACCACGTTCACTATGGTCTGTATCGGCTGAGGGGCTCATGATTTGTTTGTCGCTGTTGTGTTTTCGAAGGTGCCATGGATGCACTGTTTTTGATTGGAGACATGCCAGTTGCCTCCTGCCATGACATCGCTAATGGCGTTTTGATCATTGATAACGATGAGGTCGGCATCGTTGTTAGGCGCAATTCTGCCTTTGTGAGGCAAGCGCAGAATATCGGCGACATTGCTGGTAAAGGCGGGCAGGGCACGCTCAAGCGGTACGCTCTGGGCAAGCAATGCCTGTAATGTCTCAAACAGGCTCGATGGGTGTCCGACATCCATATGCACCATCTCTCCCTGTTCATTCCACGTTGGCAGGCATCCACCACCATCAGAGCTGATAGTGACGTTAGTGTCCGGGTGGCCGGATTCCAGATACTTGATCAATGCTGTGTCAGCCCGCCAGGCATCCTCATCATCGGCCACCGGGAAAGCGGTGATGTCGATTGTGCAGCCACGCCCGGCCAGCTCCAGAGCTTCGTCAAACAAAGCCTTGCGACGATTGACATGTGTCGGGTTGAATACCCGTGCCGGTAGTTCGCTGGTATCCAGTGCCTGACGAACCAGCTCCAGGCCGCGCATACCATCACCCAGGTGCAGGTGAATAATGCCGGCTTTGCCGCTGATCAGTCCTGCCACATGGGCATCACTTGCGAGGCGTAGCAGGTCAGGCAGAGTTGGTTGGCTGGATCGGTGATCACTGAGTGCAATCTCGCCGACACCAATGATCGGATCTATGAAGACTATGTCATCACGAACCTTTCCGGTGATGGTCACGGGTGGTAGGTGATAACCGCCAGTATGGCACCAGGCGCTGAGTCCTTCCTCTCGCAGGGCGTAGGCGTGAGCGACTAGCGATCGAGTGTCGCGAGTGGTGTCATCGGTGCCCAGTACCCCCACCACGCTGGTCACACCAGCTGATGTAAAGTGAGAAAGCGGCACGCTCGGTACCCGGCTTTTAAAACCTGATTCGCCGCCACCGCCTGTCAGATGGGCATGGCCGTCAATGAAGCCGGGCAAGACACGTTGTCCCTGTAAATCAACCTGTTCAACGGGTACGCCGTTGAATGAAGGTAGAGAGGCGCCCATCCAGAGAATTTTACCCGCTGCCACGAGAATATGTTGTATGCCGATGTCATCTGGTGCGTAGACATGGGCGTTTGTGATGAGTTTCAACGGGGCAGGAGGGGTTGGGGCTGGTTTCCATTGTAAGGCCTTAGCATCAGCAATGGTTAACAAAACTACAACCCCTGAAAAACGGCTTGTCTTTATATTCTACGAGTCTTGAAAGCGTCCGTGATCATCCTCGAATTTCCGGGGTGGCAGTCGCATTTTGTACCCAGGCCGCGCCCTTGGATTGTTGCCAAGGGCACGGACTTAATGTATAGCTTCCTGGTCTGTTGGCGAGCCGAGGCCCGCCATCAACTCAGCGCAGTGAGTCGCAGGCCTTGGCAAGCTTGGTAATGCCTTCCCAGTCGCCAGCGTTAACCATGGCCGCAGGGGCGACCCATGAGCCACCGACACACAGAACATTGGGTATGGACAGGTAATCCTTGGCCGTGTCGGCAGTGATGCCTCCGGTAGGGCAGAACTTGACTTCACCGAAAGGTCCGGTCAGAGCTTTTAGAAAAGGCGCTCCTCCGGCATGTGATGCAGGGAAGAATTTCAGCGCATCGAATCCGCCATCAAGCGCACGCATGATGTCAGCTGGCGTCATGATGCCTGGCAGTAAAGGCATGTTCATGGCGTTAGCAGCCGCTCCCAGCTCGATGGTGAAGCCCGGACTGACAGCAAAAGTGGCGCCGTGGTCTTGCGCGCGTTTCAAGTCATCGCCATTCAGCGCCGTTCCCACACCAACGATAGCGCCAGGTACATCGGCCATGGCTTTCATGGCTTCCAGAGCAACGGGTGTGCGCAGCGTTACTTCCAGTACTCGCAATCCACCAGCGACCAGAGCTTCGGCCAGAGGCTTTGCTTTGCTGACGTCGTCGATAACCAAAACCGGAATGACCGGTGCAACCTGCATGAGTTCACGAACTTTCATGATGCCTGGGTGGCTCCTTTTGTTGTTGTAACTGAGTGGACTGCTGTTGATGATGCCACGATTCAATCGTCAAACAAACTGACGGCACCTAGCTCGGCGCTGCAGACATTGTGTCGGAAGCCGGAGAAAAGTTCTCGTCCCATGTTGACGGTCTTGCGACTGAGATCAGGCAGGGTGATCGTACGTGCATCCCATTCAGCTGCATCAACCTGTGCGTTCAAGATGCCTGATTCTGCATCAAGAAGTATCATGTCGCCGGTTTTGACCTTGGCCAGAGGTCCGTCCAGGAAGCATTCGGGTGAAACGTGAATGGCGGCTGGTACCTTGCCTGAAGCGCCTGACATCCGGCCATCAGTCACAAGGCCTACCTTGAAGCCACGATCGAGCAGCACGCCCAGGATGGGGGTCATCTTATGCAGTTCAGGCATGCCATTGGCACGAGGGCCCTGGTAGGCGACTACGGCGATGAAGTCACGTTCCAGTTCGCCATTGTCAAAAGCGATGCGCAGAGCATCCTGAGAGGTGAAGACAATGGCTGGTGCTTCAATGATGCGGTGTTCGAGCTTGACCGCAGAGGTCTTGATTACAGCGCGGCCAAGATTGCCCGCCATCAGGCGCAGTCCGCCATCTGCCGAAAAGGGGGTTTTGACGGTGCCGATAATGGAATCGTCTACCGATTTTTTCAGGCCATCGCGCCATGCCAGGACGCCCTCGTCGAGCCAAGGCTCCTGCGTATACTGATAAAGCCCGGTGTTGCCAGCGATGGTTTGCACATCGTCGTGCAGCAAGCCTGCATCGAGCAATTCGCGGATGACCAGTGCCATGCCGCCAGCGGCGTGGAACTGGTTAACGTCAGCCTGACCGCTAGGGTAGACATGCGTCAGCAGTGGGATGGCGTGGCTGAGCTGGTCGAAATCATCCCAGTTGATGATGATTCCGGCAGTTCTGGCGATGGCAACCAGATGCAGAGTGTGATTGGTTGAGCCGCCAGTAGCCAGCAAGCCGATAATGGCGTTGACGATAGCTTTTTCATCAATCATGCGGCCCAGGGGCGTGTATTCCTTGCCACGAGCCGTGATGGCCAGAGCGCGTTGTGCAGCGGCAACCGTCAGTGAGGATCGCAGTTCAGTGCCGGGGTTGATAAAGGCTGAGCCTGGCATGTGCAGACCCATGATTTCCATCATCATCTGGTTGCTGTTGGCTGTGCCGTAGAAAGTACAGGTACCCGGGCCGTGATAGGAGGCGCTTTCAGAGGCGAGCAGGTCTTCACGAGTGGCCTTGCCTTCTGCAAAAAGCTGACGTGTCCGTGCCTTGTCCTTGTTGGGTATGCCGGTTGTCATGGGGCCGGCCGGGATGAATACGGCGGGCAGATGACCGAACGACAAGGCGCCCATCAGCAGGCCGGGGACAATCTTGTCGCAGATGCCGAGGAATACACCCGCATCGAACACATTGTGAGACAGGGCGATAGCCGTCGACATGGCGATGACATCACGGCTGAACAGGGACAGTTCCATGCCCAGCTGGCCTTGTGTAACACCGTCACACATGGCAGGGGTGCCGCCGGCTACCTGAGCCGTTGCGCCAACAGCACGAGCTGCTTCGCGAATTTTCTCTGGCGCATGCTCATAAGGCTGGTGTGCCGAAAGCATGTCGTTGTAGGAAGTAACGATCGCCAGGTTGGGCGCACGCTCGGCGTGTAAGACGATTTTGTCACGTTCTGGGGCTGCCGCAAAGGCGTGGGCCAGGTTGGTGCAGCCCATCAGGCCGCGGTTGGGCGGGGCATCGCCAAGTGCATTGATACGTGCAAGATAGGCTTTACGCGTATCGCGGCTTCTTTCAATGATGCGTTGAGTGACGTCATCAACGGCTGCGCTGATCGAGGGCATAGGCTCTTTAACCTGAGTTGTAGGTAAGTTACACAATTATGTCACATGAAAGTTGTCACACCATGACAAATTGCCGCTAAGATGATTGAAAATTACTGATTACCCACCATTCACCTGTCTGTAACCGTTTGGTAGTAAAATTACAAAATGAATCTGATATCCAACGAAACACTGCAGCCGTTTGATTTTATTCTGTTCGGCGGCACCGGCGATCTTTCCATTCGAAAGCTCATTCCTTCTCTGTATTTCAGGCATTGCGAAGGTCAGTTGCCTGAAGATAGCCGCATTATTGCCACGGCCCGTTCAGATATGGACACTGCCGGCTTCCGCAGCATGCTCAACACGGATGTTCGAGAGCATATAGACGATAACGACTTCAACGCTGACTCCTGGAAGGAATTCCTGGATCTAGTCTACTATCACCCCTTGGATGTTACCGATCCTGAGAGTTACCGGCCATTGGTCGATACGCTGGCAGGGCGCGAAGAATATGTACGGGTCTTCTATCTTTCCGTAGCTCCCAGCCTGTTCACTCAGATTACCAATGGGGTGCATGCAGCCGGGCTCATCACGGAAAAAAGCCGCGTTGCTCTGGAAAAGCCACTGGGACGTGACCGGGCCTCAGCCGAAGAAATCAACGATCGTTTGTCGGCCGTGTTCAACGAAGATCAGATCTACCGAATTGATCACTACCTGGGCAAAGAGACCGTTCAGAATCTGCTGGCGTTGCGATTTGGTAATGCCTTCTTTGAGCCATTGTGGCGAAGTGAGCGCATCAATGATGTGCAGATCACCATCGCTGAAGATCTGGGAGTAGAGGGTCGTGGTGCGTTCTACGATCAGACCGGTGCATTGCGCGATATGGTGCAGAACCATTTGCTGCAACTGCTGGTTATTCTGGCTATGGAGCCGCCTGTCAGTATTGATCCGGATGCGGTACGTGACGAGAAAATCAAGGTGTTGCGTGCGCTGAAGCCATTGGCTGGAATCGATGCAATAGAAAACTCTGTTCGCGGGCAATACAAGGCGGGTGCTTACGGTACAGGTCCGGTGCCAGGCTATCTGGACAATGACGATATTCCCAATGACAGTTCGACCGAAACCTTCGTTGCAATACGTGCCGAAATCGGTTCCTGGCGCTGGGAAGGCGTGCCATTCTTTTTGCGTACCGGCAAGCGCATGGAAAGCAAAACGACTGAAATCGTCATTAATTTCAAGAAAGTGCCACATTCCATCTTTCCAACGGCAGATGGCTTCAGTACGCCTAACCAGCTCATCATTCGCCTGCAGCCAGAAGAGAGCATCCGTATGCGCATCTACGTCAAGGCGTGGGGGGATGACATCCAGTTGCAGCCGGTCTACTTGAATCTTGATTTCAATGATGTCTTCCAGAAACGCAAGATGATCGCGTATGAGCGCTTGCTGATGGACGTCATTCGCGGCAACCAGACTCTGTTCATGCGTCGTGACGAAGTGGCTGCTGCCTGGGCCTGGATCGATCCGATACGAGCTGCCTGGGAGCAATATCAATATTTGCCCAAAAGCTATACAGCAGGCACCTGGGGCCCGGGTGCCTCCAACGCGCTGATCAGTAAGGATGGTCTGCGCTGGAATGAAGATTGATATGACACAGACCGTGATTGAGAGCTCAGGCCTGCATTGGCATGAAGAGCCGTCGGGAGCCGAGTTGGCCATTAGTCTGGGCAAGGCTGTTGCAGAGCGCTTGCAACGCACTTTGTCGCAAGCAGATTCTGCCTCTCTGGTGGTTTCTGGTGGTAGCACGCCGGCGCCGGTATTCAGCTATCTTGCTGATGCGGACATCGACTGGGCGCGCGTTTGTGTGACCTTGGCTGATGAGCGTTGGGTGCCGCCCGGACACTCGGATAGCAACGAGACACTGGTACGTGACACCTTGCTGCAGAACAAGGCGGCGGCTGCGAGCTTTATCGCCCTGTATCGCGAAGGCGTGTCCGATGAGCAGGCTTTGCAGCAGATCGCAAGCGATGTTCTGGGCATGCAGCAACCATTCAGTGTGGTGATGCTGGGTATGGGAGGGGATGGTCACACAGCCTCTTTGTTCCCGGATGCGCCAGTATTGGAACTCAGTACGGCCATGTCTCTGGATAATGACAAGACGGTGGCTTTCATGAATCCCCCGTCGGTCTCTCAGCGACGAATAACGCTGACGCGAGCTTGCTTGTTGAATTCAGAACATCGCTTCCTGCACATCACCGGTGCGGGTAAGCGCTCTGTTTTGAACGCGGCGCTTGAGACCTGTAAAGGCAAAACCTATCAGTCAGGTTTTGCCCCTGTGACAGGCTTGCTGACGGAGCAACCTGAAAATGCATCAATTTACTGGAGTCCTTGATGCTGGCCAGAATCAAGGCTGCTCGGGATACGCTCAGAAAATCTGAACAGAAGGTTGCTGATGTCGTTCTGGCAGACCCTGATGAAAGTGTTCAGTCATCCATTCAGGCTATTGCTACCCGGGCTGGCGTCAGCGAGCCTACGGTTATCCGTTTCTGCAGGGCTCTGGATTGTGTCGGCTTTCAGCAATTCAAGCTGAAGCTGGCACAGGATCTGGCACGTCGCGGCACCTTCTTCTATCAGGATGTGACGGTCGATGATTCGAGCAAGGAGCTGGCGAACAAGCTGCTTGATGGGGCTATTGCCTCATTGGTGCAGATACGTAACCAGATCAATGAGAAGGCACTCGATCAGGCCATCGCCCTGTACGAAGGCTGTAATCGCGTCGAGTTATACGGTTCAGGTGGTTCTGCTGTTGTGGCAGAAGATGCGCAGCTGAAGTTCTTTCGTCTGGGCAAGCCTGCCATTGCCTATTCGGATCCGCATATACAAGCTGCCGCCGCAGCCTTGCTCGACAAGGACGCCCTGGTCATTGCCATTTCGCACTCCGGGCGCAGCAGTGACATTCTGAAGACGGTCGAAATTGCCAGAGCGGCACAAGCCAAGGTCATCTCCGTGACCGCGACACGGTCGCCGCTGGCGCAATGCAGTGATGTCACGCTGACCGTGGATGTTAATGAGGACAGTGACATTTTCTCGCCAGTCAAGTCACGCCTGGGTCAGATGGTCGTGCTGGATGTACTGGCGGTGGGTGTGGCGGTGCGCGGTGGCACTCACATGCTGGAACAGCTGGCACGTGCAAGAAGGGCAATCGACTTCAAGTTTGTCTAAAGACAAAGAGCTGTCCGAGAATAGGCTGATCTGCTGGAGACGCGCTATTCTCGGAGTCGTCTCCTAGTCGTCGCTGCTGGAGATATCACCAAAAGCTGACACGATCTGTGGGGTGATCAGAATCCGTGCACGGCTGAAAACCCGATCACTGTTCAGGCGAAAGACCGCTGAACCGGTTTCGTTCACGTCGACACTGAGCGGATCTTCGAAGGATTCGTTATCGGCTATCTGGATCTCGAATCCGGTTGCTTCGACAGGTGGATTCTGGACTTGCACAAGAAACTCGCTGCCTTGCCGGGTTATGGCGGTCACAACAGGTGTCAGTGTGCTGTCAATATCGGCGATGGTGATGGGCGTATTGGAGCGGAAGCCTTTCAGGCCGTTCTGGTCTATGCCTCGCATCTGCAGGTAGTAGTCGCCAGCATCCAGCGTATCAAAGGCGATCTGCGTGCTGTCGGTCTGAAAGCTTGCGAGTGTTTCATTACCAGCCTCGTCGGTGGCAACCTGTGCGTTATAGGTTTGTGCATCGGAAAATGGCCACCAGGTGACAATATCTTCCGGGGCGATCCGCACCGGTACACGCTTCAAGACCGGTGCCGGCAGCAGGGCGATAGGTGGGCTGGGAGGCTCTCCTTCGGCCACGACAGAGCCGTATCCGGTCGGCAGGCCAACGCTTACATCCTCGGTTTCGATGTCTACGGAGCCTTCAGTAACGCCGACGAGTAGTTCGTCAGATGCGTCGATATCGAAAACAGTCCCTCTGACTGCCGCTGAAGCGTAGGGGGTGCTGATACGAAAATCGACTGGCTGGTCTTCACGCCTTTCAACATTCGAGGTGACTTTTCCCTTGAATGTCTCGATCTCGATAACACAGCTGTCATCGCCTGGCAGGCAGTTCAGGCGTGAGAGTATCGCCTCGGTGCCCGGTTGCATGTTCACAACAGAGCCGGAGGAGAACTCGATGCTGACATAGCCATCAGTACCCGTGAAAATCCTGTCTCCGGAATGCACTTCAGAGTCTCGGTTCAGTTCGAACGTGGAGTCCTGAGTATTGTTTGCCTGTGTCAGGGCGGCGCCGGAGCGGCTGGCTGTCACATGGCCCTTCGCGAACACGACCTGAGCGAATTCTCCGCGTGGAGGGACGTGAATGGGAATGCGTATGATATTGCCCGGGATCAGCGGAGCGGTCGTTACCAGAGAGTTGAACTCTGCCAGTTGTGGTGCGTAGCCTGCCTTGCCAAGCTCTCTTGCCGCTATGGAGCTCAGGGTGTCACCTGCAATAACAACCGCATCACGAGAGATGATGACTGATGCGGTCGCAGATGCGGTCGCAGATGCGGTCGCAGATGCAGGCGTGCTCACCGAGTTGCCGGAGTCCGGGCCGGATGTCGCCAGGCTGGCCTCGCTGTCTGGCGAATTCTCTACAGTTTGCTGTGAGTAGGCCGCTGAGGAGGCCAGGCACAACGCCAGCGTCAGGCTGGCGGGAATTTCTGAAATCCGGATATTCACAAAATCATACTCGGCTTTTAAGTTCATTCACCGAGTATCGGATATATGTGTTCAATAGTGAAGCTCATGAATCAGCAATTGCGCCCTGCAAGGGCTGAAAGCCTTACAGGGCGCGGCGTTGATGTCTTTTCAGACACTAATGTTTACACTACATCCTTCGGATCAACAAAGTCTGGAAGCTCTTTGAGCCGTGTCAGACGCAGCATATTGGTCGTTCCGGTACGACCGAATGGCATGCCGGCTGTGATGGCAATGATCTCGCCCATCTCACCAAAGCCTTCTTCCAGCGTGATGTTGATGGCGTGCGAGACCATGTCGTCAATGCTGTTCATGACCTGGTGAATGACTGGGTGTACACCCCATACCATGGTCAGTCGACGAGCAGTCTCTACATTAGGAGTGCAGCCGATAACCGGTGCTTCAGGGCGTTCACGTGCCGCACGAAAACTGGAAAATCCTGATTCTGTGTACGTGAAGGTTGCTGCCAGCGGCATCACTGTGGCGATGTGGTGCAAGGAGGAGCTGATAGCGTCGGCAACCGTGTCTCCGGGAGTCGGCATGGAGGCATCAATGGATTTGCGATAGTAGGGGTCGCGCTCTACTTCTATGATGATGCGATTCATGGCAGTGGCGGCTTCGACGGGGAAGCTGCCGGCTGCGGTTTCAGCTGAAAGCATTACCGCGTCGGCTCCGTCATAGACGGCAGTGGCGACATCGGAGGTTTCGGCGCGAGTGGGGACGGGCGAGGTGATCATGGATTCCAGCATCTGGGTTGCCACAACAACGGGCTTGCCTTCCTGCCGGGCCCGGCGCAGAATTTTCTTCTGAACAACCGGTACTGTTTCCTGTGGCATCTCAACGCCCAGATCGCCACGTGCAACCATGACGCCGTCACTGAGTTGTACGATTTCGGACAGAAACTCGATAGCGCTGGGCTTCTCAAGCTTGGCCATGATGGCTGCCTTGTTGCCAACCAGAGAGCGCAATTCAACCATGTCTTCAGGACGCTGAACAAAGGACATGGCGATCCAGTCAACACCCAGAGAAAGTGCGTAGGTCAGATCAGCGCGATCCTTTTCAGTCAGTGGTGAGATAGGGAGTACCAGATCGGGAACATTGACACCCTTGTTGCCACTGATTTCACCACCAACCGTGACTTCGGTAAGAGCGCTGTCTGCTGTGAATTCAAGCACCTTGAGGCAAATCTTGCCGTCATTGACCAGCAGGTTTGCACCGACTGTCAGGGCTGCAAAGATCTCCGGGTGCATGAGGGGGGCGCGCGTGGCGTCACCGGGTGTCGGGTCTTGGTCAAGAGTGAATTGCTGACCAACTACCAGCATTTCCTTGCCGTTGGCAAACTTGCCTACTCGTAGTTTGGGTCCCTGCAGATCGGCCATGATGCCGATAGGGCGACCACGTTGCTTTTCTACATCACGGATGATGGCGTGTGTTCTGGCGTGATCAGCGTGCGTGCCGTGACTGAAATTGAGTCTGAATACGTCAATTCCTGCGTCAAACAATTTCAATATCGTTTCGCGATCATTGCTTGCCGGCCCCAGAGTGCCTATGATCTTAGCGTCGCGTTTGCGTCTCATCGATTTCTGCCTTCAGTTCGATAAATAGTTTGTAGTTTATCTACAAACTTTTTGTTTACGGCAGTTACTGCATTTGCCGCTCCATACTGCGAGTTTAACGCACCCAGTGTCGGTATTCTCATTCGAATGGTAATAGTCTCGTCAATGAGAAGGCGCCGATTCGGTTTCATCATGTAGTCAAACTACTCTGAGTGTCATGTGTTCTGGCTGCTGGTGCCACATGCCGGCGCATGATCTGCCTGGGAGAATATCTGTTCTTCGGAAAGCTCTGGAGTCTGAACAGCGTGCTCTGCGTGATGTATTCTTGTTCATTATCGAAAGCTTCCGGAGTGTCTGAATGTCTGCCAATCCTGCTGCACCGCCAGGCGAACCTGATCCTGCAATTGCACCTGCCGCTTTATCCGAGATGACATCGGGTCAGAGTCCGCAAGATAATGACGCCGACCAGACTCGGTTGCGTGCTGACAGACTGGTCAGACGCAAGCGCTTTGCCCTAGAGTTGCAACAGCTACTGCCTGCTGGTTCGATTCTGTCTGATCAGGAGCAGTTGCGTCCTTACGAATCGGATGGATTGACGGCCCTGAAGGCGACACCCTTGCTGGTCGTGTTACCTGAAACCATCGAGCAGGTGCAGGCAGTTATCTGCTGGGCACGCGATAACAGTGTGCCGGTAGTGGCACGAGGCGCGGGTACCGGACTATCGGGTGGTGCGCTGCCACATGAAGATGGCTTGTTGCTGGGGCTCGCCAAATTCAATCGCATACTGGAAACGAATCAGGAGCTGGGCTTTGCCCGTGTGCAGCCCGGAGTTCGTAATCTGTCCATATCAGACGCTGCCCGGCCACTGGGCCTTTATTACGCCCCCGATCCTTCTTCACAGATTGCCTGCACGATTGGCGGCAATGTGGCTGAAAACTCCGGAGGGGTGCATTGTCTGAAATATGGACTTACGGTCCACAACGTTCTGTCAGTCACCATGGTGACCATTGATGGCGAGCTTGTGGTGCTCGGTAGTGATGGTCATGACAGTGCCGGGTACGATTTGTTAGCGCTGTTCACAGGCTCTGAAGGTATGTTGGGCGTCGTGGTCGAGGTGAGGGTCAAGCTGCTGCCGGTACCCCCTGTGGCCAAGCTGGTCATGGCAGCCTTCGCCAGCGTCGAGTCTGCCGGTGATGCGGTGGGACGCGTCATCGCCGAAGGCATCATTCCTGCCGGACTGGAGCTGATGGATAACCCTGCCATCGTGGCCTCTGAGGCCTTTGCCAAATGTGGCTATCCGACGGATGCGGCGGCTCTGTTGTTGTGTGAGCTGGACGGCATGGCAGAGGAGGTGGAGTCGCAGATTGAGCGTGTGTCCCAGGTTTTCACGGAATGTTCGGCATCCAGCCTGCATATTGCTGCCAGCGAAGCTGAACGCCTGCAGTTATGGAAGGGCCGTAAGGCGGCGTTTCCGGCTGTGGGGCGACTGGCACCGGACTACTACTGTATTGATGGCACCATACCGCGCAAGCAACTGTCCCATGTACTGCAGCGTATGGAGGAGATGTCAGCTGAGTATGGTTTGCCGATTGCCAATGTATTTCATGCGGGCGATGGCAATCTGCATCCGCTCATCATGTTTGATGCCGGCATACCGGGCGAGCTGCACAAGACCGAAGAGCTGGGTAGCAAAATATTGCAGCTGTGTGTCGAGGTCGGAGGCTCGATAACGGGCGAGCACGGTGTTGGTATGGAGAAGATCAACGAGATGTGCGTGCAGTTCGATGCCGATACGTTAACGCAATTTCATTCTGTCAAGGCCGCTTTTGATCCGGAAGGTTTGCTGAATCCGGGCAAGGCGGTACCAACGCTGCAGCGATGCGCAGAATTTGGCGCCATGCACATTCATCATGGCGAACTGCCATTTCCCGAACTTGAGCGATTCTGAAGGTATCATCATCCAGTGACTCCCAATGACGATAGTAGCGCGCTGCTTCAGCGTGTCAAACAGGCGGTGGACACAGCCTCTCATCTTGTTATCAAGGCCGGTAACAGCAAGTCCAGTCTGGGAAATGCCGGATCGGATGCCAATACAGCTGAACCGCTGTCGGTGTTATCACATACCGGTGTCATCAGCTACGAACCCACTGAACTGGTGGTAACTGTACGCAGTGGTACCACCATGCAGGAGCTCAATGCGGTGCTTGATGAGGCGGGCCAGATGCTGCCCTTTGAGCCGCCGTGTCTGCCGGGTAGCACCATCGGTGGGGTGCTGGCATGTGGTCTGTCCGGACCTCGACGCCCTTTCAGTGGTTCAGCTCGTGACTATGTGCTGGGCACCCGGATCATCAATGGACAGGCGCAGGATCTCTCCTTTGGTGGTCAGGTCATGAAGAATGTAGCCGGTTACGATGTGTCGCGGCTGCAGATAGGCACCTGGGGCACGCTGGGTGTACTACTGGATGTATCCATGAAAGTGTTGCCCAAGCCTGAGCTTGAATTAACCCTGGTGCAAGCTGCAACGGAGCACGATACCCGGGGTTTTTCACCACTGATGCGACAACCGCTGCCCTTGTCCGCAGCCATGCTGATTGGTGAGCACCGCTATCTTCGCCTCAGTGGCAGTGAGGCTGCGGTAATGGCTGCCGCCACGGAACTGGGGGGTGATCGTCTGAGTGAGGAGGATGCGCAGATCTGGCAATCGGTACGCGATCATGAGCATGAGTTTTTCACCAGCCTGGCGCAAGATGCAAGCTTGTGGAGAATCTCTGTTGCCGATCATGCCCCTGCCTTGACGCTGCCCGGAGAATACCTCTACGAGTGGGCAGGTGCACAACGCTGGTTGAAGACAACGGCACCAGCGGCCGAGGTGTTCGCCGCTGCCCGTGCTGTGGGTGGTCATGCGAGTCGCTATAGTGCAAGCCTGGATGATTCAGCCGCGTTTCAGCCGCTGGATGGGGTCATGAAAAAATTACAGTCACGGGTGCGCGACAGTTTTGACCCGTTGCGTCTGTTCAATCGCGGCCGATTTCATCCTGAGCTGGATGCCCCTGAAAACAGTCAATTGACCTCGAGCGTCTGAGTCATGCAAACAACCATCTCCGAGTCCCTGGCCAGTGATCCGCGGGCTATTGCTGCTGAAGTCGTGCTTCGCAAGTGTGTTCATTGTGGTTTTTGCCTGGCTACCTGTCCTACCTATAATTTGCTGGGCGATGAGTTGGATAGCCCGAGAGGCCGTATCTACCTGATCAAACAGGTGGTTGAGGGTCATACGCCGACGGCAAGCACCCGTACACATCTGGATCGGTGTCTGACGTGTAGAAGCTGTGAGACAACCTGTCCCTCAGGCGTGGAATACGGTCATCTGGTTGATCTGGGTCGTAGTCTGGTCGAGGAAATGGTACCTCGCAGCGGCAGTGATTACTGGAAGCGCAAGGCCATACTCAGTGTGCTGCCTTACTCGATTCGGGTGAAGCCGCTGGTGAAGCTGGGTCAGGCGCTGCGTCCGGTATTGCCGCAAAGTCTGGCCAGCAGTGTACCTCCCCGACAGCAGATCAAAGCCCTACCCAGTCGCACTCAGGCGCGACAAATGCTGGTACTGGATGGGTGTGTGCAACCCTCTATGGCGCCTGCCACCAACATCAGTGCCGCTCGTGTGCTGGACGCGTTTGGCATCACCTTGAAAAACGCTGAAAAATCCGGTTGCTGCGGTGCGGTGCATTATCATCTGAACGAGCAGGAGAAAGCCAAACAGCTGATACGGCAGAATATCGATGCCTGGTGGCCTTCGGTAACGGCTGGTTGCGAGGCGATCATCACCACCGCCAGCGGCTGTGGTGTGATGGTCAAGGATTATGGTCATATACTGGCCGATGACCCCGATTATGCGCAAAAAGCGCAAACCATCAGCGAGCTGAGCAAGGACATTGTCGAAGTCATGGTAGAGGTGCTGGAGAAGGAGGATCTCTCCGGTTTTCGCGAACGTGCGGCGGCAATGGGCAAAGTCGCCTTCCATTCACCTTGTACCCTGCAACATGGCCAGAAGCTGCCCTTGGTGACCGAAAGCCTGTTAGGCCGATTCGGATTTAATCTGAGCTTTGTCAACGATGCGCATATTTGCTGTGGTTCTGCCGGAACCTATTCCATTTTTCAACCCGAACTCAGCCATCAGCTACGTGATAACAAGCTGAAGTCTCTACTGGCCGATGAGCCAGACATTATTGCAACCGCTAACATCGGTTGTCAGTTGCACTTGCAAGGTGGCAGTGGCCGCTCGGTGGTGCACTGGGTAGAGCTGATCGACCAGCTGGTGAACGAGGAGACTGTGTAAGGTTTTCCAAGCGCGTGCAGGGTGTTTCCTGCCGCGCAAGAAAGGGCTTACTATTCTCCAGCTGCAGACTCGGAACTCGCCAGGCCCATGACTCATCATCAGAACGCACAGTTTTGCCTGTGTCCAGTAAGTCGCGCAAGCCTGATTTTTTGGCGAATAGGTCGTGTGGATTGTGTTGTCGTGGCGGATGAGTACACTGATGGACATTGATTCCGTTGCGGATAACACTCGACTTCTGCGATCGATCAAGCGGATTCTGTTCATCCATCTGATTTTTGCCATCGCCGTCATTTGCTACTTTGGCAAGGATCTGTTGTTGCCGCTGGCGTTAGGTTTGTTGATTACGCTGACCCTGGCGCCAGCCGTACGCTGGTTATCCCGCTACCGGGTGCCGGCGCCGGTGTCAGCTGTCATGCTGGTATTGATCGTTGGCGGGTTTATCACATCCCTTGGCTATATGCTGGCCACACCGATGACAGAGTTGTTTGATTCCATTCCGCATATCGGGGAAACACTGGAAAAGAAGCTGTCACCCTATCAGACCTCGGTTGATGCCATCAGTAAGGCTGGCAAGCAGGTCGAAGACATCGCCTCTGCAGGTGGCGAGCAGCCAGCGCGTGTCGTACTGGAGCAACCGGGCATCATTACTTCGGCCGCATCAACGGTTGCCAATGGCCTGACCACCATCATGCTGGCCTTTGTGCTCTCGTTGTTCATGCTTGCCTCAGGCACGTTGTTTCAGGAGAAGCTGATTTCCGTCATGCCCAGGTTGCAGGACAAGAAGCGTGCTTTAAGTGTGGCCTATTCTGTGGAGAGCAGCGTGTCTCGTTATCTGCTGACGGTGTCGCTGATCAATATTGGGCTGGGTGTTGCAATCACCATTGCATTGTCAGTGCTGGGTGTTACCAATGCTGTTTTGTGGGGCGTGGTCGCCGCAGTTCTTAATTTTCTGCCGTTTGCCGGCGCTCTGATCGGGGCAGGCTTGCTGGCCATTGTCTCGCTGGGCACTTACGATACGCTGGCAGCGGCTCTGATTCCACCTATCGTGTATTTCTCATGCACCACCATCGAGGGTAACTTCATTACGCCTGCGATCGTGGGTCGTCGACTGCAGCTCAATATCGTCGCTGTGTTTCTGGCCGTGGTGATCTGGGGGTGGTTGTGGGGCATCGGTGGTGCGCTGATGGCCGTGCCCATTCTGCTGGTGATCAAGGTGTTGTGTGATCACATCGAAACCTGGAAAGACTTCGGCGAGTTTCTGTCAGGTCGCGAGGCGGCTATTGTCGCTGATGAGCCAATGGCATAGGCGGGGGGGTACTGACTGCGTTGAAAGTGCTGCTGCTCGGCAATCAGGCAGCCTTGTGCTTGAGTGCATCGGGAGTGCAGTAACTTATCAGATAGTCGGTTATGCCAGCCACGGGCAGGGGCTGTGAATAGTAGAAACCCTGCATCTGGTCGCAACCGTTTTCAACCAGCCAGTTGACCTGGGCTTTGGTTTCCACGCCTTCTGCGACTACCTTGAGACCCAGTACCCGGCCCATGTCCAGAATGGTGCCCATCAGCATGGAGCGTGTCTGGTCACCGAGAAAGGCGCGATCGATCTTGAGTATATCCAGTGGGTATTTTTGCAGGTACGCCAGGTTGGAATAGCCCGTACCAAAATCATCCAGTGCCAGTTTGATGCCCATGGCACTGAGCTGATGGAGTGTCTGGTTAACCTTGTCTGCGTTACCTAATAGCATGGATTCGGTGATTTCCAGTTCGATCATGGCAGGGTCGCAACCATGCTTGACCAGCATTTCTGACACATTCATCATCAAATCATCGGCATTGAACTGGTGTGCAGATATGTTGATGGAGACTGGAATTGTCAGTCCCGCCTTATGCCATTCACGTTGCTGGCGCATGGATTCATCCAGCACCCAGTTGCCCAGTTGTAAAATCTGGCCAGTATCCTCGGCAATCGAAATAAAGTCGTCCGGTGGTACCAGACCACGCGTTGGATGATGCCATCGAATCAAGGCTTCCACGCCGGTCACAGCCTGGGTAATGCATGAGATCTTGGGTTGGTAGTAGAGCTCGAATTCGTTGTTTTTCACGGCCGTGACAAGGTCATTCTCGAGACCAAGACGATCCTTGATGTTCTCGCTCATGTTGATCGACATCTGCTTGTCAAAAAAGCAGTATCCGCATTGCCGGGATTTTGCCAGATACATGGCAGCATCCGCATTTTCCATCAGCTCGGTGATATTCGCACCATCCATTGGTAGTCGGCAGATACCGATGCTGGGCTTGATATGCAATTTTTGCTTGTTCAATATGACCGGCTCGGCCATGGACTGGAGAATATTATCTGCCGTCTCGGTCAGCTTTCTTATGTCCGTCATCTTGTTGGTGATGACTACAAACTCATCACCACCGAGTCTGCTCACCAGGCTATTGGTGCCAATGGACTGTTTGAGCCGGTGTGCGGTTTCTATCAGTAGCTGATCTCCAACCGCGTGTCCCAGTGAATCGTTGATGATCTTGAAGCGATCCAGGTCCAGAAAGAAGAGACTGAACTCCGGCGTATAGCCTGCTTCATCGCTTAACAGCTCATCGAGATAAATGTTCAGTGCTGCGCGATTGGGCAAGCCTGTCAAAGAGTCTGTATAGGCAAGCTTGTAGGCGGACTGTTGGGCAATTCTACGCTCGGTGGCATCGCTGGCGCTGACCAGAATTGCCCCCGGCTTGCCGGTCAGGGCATTGTCCGTTATCTGAAAGGTCATCTGATGCCAACGAGGCCCGATCAAGGTGTTGACCTCCAGCTCGACGTTACATGTCTCGCACACTTCCAGCTCTTCCATGATGATCAGCAGATCCATCTCGTTGAGCAGCCGTTGAGGCAGAGTGGTGCAGGTATGGCTGAGTGTGTCGCGAGCGGCAGGGTTGCAGTAGATCAGATCGTATTCGGCATCATAGACGCTGATCATCGCTGGCGTGTGCAGCAGCGCGGTTGCACCGTGCAGGAGTTCGGCTTCAACACCGGCGGGCTTGTCGAGGGCCTGTATCAGTAGAGCCTTGTGCGTATCCTGAGTGGCAAAGGCGGAAAAGCGAAGCTCTACGGGCGCAAGTTGCGTCGCAAAAAACTGTGACGACTGTCCGGTATGGGTATTGCCATCTTCATGACAACTGGAATGTATCTGTCGTATCTGAGTCTTGGCGAGGCCTGCCATGTCCTGCTTGAATTCACGTGTGCGCAGCTCATCCAGTGAGTCTGCCTGCCAGTACTTCAGGCCTTCCTCATTAGCCCAGAGAATGCGCAGACTGTCGACATCGAACAGGCAAAGCGGTGCCTGGACATGGGCAAGCGCATGTATTCGAAGGTCTGTTGAGGGATTGAAATCAGGCAAGGTGTCTAGGCATTGTTTGCTGTTTGACAGGAATTTCTGTCTTCCACGAATTGTGCAAACTATCGGCTCATCCCCGGCTTAGGTAACCATTAGTTGGTGGTCCATGTTTTGAACTGTGCGGGTGTTCACATTCACAGAATCGAATGACTGTGACATTACAAGGCGAGGGATTTTTCCCTGCATTAACTGACAAGCATGGCCCCTTGCATGTCGGCTAATTACCGCATGTAACCTTAAAAAAAAGGGTGTGTGGGGGTTACTTCTGGCGTACAGCTACCGAAGTTCCGGTACTGTCAGGGTAGTGTTAGATGGTAGTTAAACGTTAGCTGGCGCACAGTCAAAACGCGTCAACGATCCGACTTTGGAGTTTGTTTTAGTCGGTAGCTTATTCAATAGTGGCCTTCTGAGAACCAGTAGAAATAGGAGGCTTTGATGAAATGCTAACTTCTGTTGCAAATCCGGGGTTACCCGGTTGTCATCTCAGTCTGGAGTTCTATTCACATGAAGCGTACGTTTGATTTTGTTGGTCTGAACACGGTTATTTCCGAAGCGTTCAAGCCCCTACATCAGGTTACACCTGCCCTGGCGCACAAGGCAGGAACAGATGCCGGTACCAAAGGCACTACACCTTCCAATTGCCATCACTCTTATTTTGCTGAAGAGGCATTGGAAACCGAATGGTATCGAGGATATCGTTCAGCCAAACAGCGTGTAGCCGAAGAGAGCTGAGCGTTAAGGATATTGGAAATATTCTGTTTATCCGTTCAACTTCATGCCAATTCTGAATAATCACGTGTAGTATTCGGACGCATGAGTTGCCTGGAACTGACCGACGCCGAGATAGTCAAGATAGCGGAGCCCATGATGGATGACATCATGCTTGGCGTATCTCGGCGTGACTATAAACATCACAGCACAAATTTTTCAGTTGTTCTGAAAAGCCGGTTGACCCCTGAGGTTTTTCTGGCAGCCTGTGACCAGCGGGAAACTGACTGGGGTTTGCCTGGCGATCGAGAACTAAGGTGTCTCTTTCGCAAGCACAAGTCCTTTACTCTGGTCTGGGTGCAGCACTACACCCGTACTGATGAGCAGGTCGTGGCCATGACGACCATCGCTCTGAAGGGTGGTCGCTATTTTGTAGATGATTTTCTTCTGCACTGATTCTGATCAGCTTCGAGCAAGCAGTCGACTTGCTGTAGATCGAATGTGCAATGCCCCGCAGGGCCGAAATCGAGCCGCGGGAACGATAACTGGAACCATCGAATCATTGAGGCTCTGGGGAATCGAGTTTCTGACACAGGTATTCCAGAACATCCTGGTCTTTACCTGCAACAAGATCGCTCAATCGTGCGCCGCTCAGAGCGCCTGTATTCAGTGATGGCAGGTCGTAGGGGGACTGCTGCATGCCGTAGGACGCTGAAATGGCACCGCAGCCAGCTATGAGCACCCAGAACAGTAATTTGAGGCTGCTGCGAACAATTTGCAGTGCCGCGATGAAGACCAGCAATGCGCCGAGCATTATCAGGACCTCATTGGCATATTCAAATTTTTGGAACTCTTGCCAATATTGCATGTCGTCATCTTCTGTAACGGATTAAGCTTTGAGTGTAACCCTAGGCCCGAAATAAACGAGTAGAGAAATAATACTTGTTGGCTAGCGGCTGACTACGGTTCTGCTTTTGCTACTCTAATGCCAATTTGATGCACGACAGGTTATTCCACGCTTTACGGGACTCCTGTGTGTCTTTTTCCCATGTTTGTCCTGCAGAGATCCAAATGAATCTGTCATCCGTGTATTCGCGCCGCCTGATGTGGCTGGGTTGCCTGTTCTCAGTCATCGGGCTGATGAGCTACGCCATTTACGCAGAGCGTGTGCTGTATCTGGATCCTTGTCCCTTGTGCATCACACAACGCATGTTCTACGTCCTGGTAGGGATTTTCTCGCTGATTGGTCTGATTTTCATCCGTCAGAGTACGGTGCAGCGAATTGCCGCCAGCCTGGTGGCACTGAGTGCGGTGGGCGGCATACTGACCGCCGGGCGTCAGGTATGGCTGCAGCATCTGCCACCAGAGCTGGTGCCTGAGTGTGGTCCTGGTCTGTCCTACTGGATGGAGAACGAACCCTGGTTGCGCACCCTGTCGTTGCTGTTCAAAGGCGATGGCAACTGCGCTGAGGTCCATTGGACCTTCATGAGCTTCAGTATGGGAGAGTGGTCGCTGGCCTGGTTCGTTGGCCTGCTGCTGGTTGCCCTGGTCCTGCTGTTCTCACGACGTGAAGAACAGCAGGTTGTCTGAGCGGGCTTTTTCCTAGTTTTCCGACAGCCTGCGTTGCAGCGCAGCGTAGGCTGGTTTGGTCTGATATCGACGGTCGAATATCAAGGGGTTGAACTCATCACGCCATGAGTACATGTCGGTGAAACCCCAGATCTGATAAGCCTTGCAACGCGCTTGCTCCAGGCACAGCGACAGGACTTCCTCATAGACAACCGCCTGTTGGGCTTCTGTCATGCCGTTGCGGATAGAGACATCCAGTTCGGTAATATAGATGTCCAGATCCAGATCGGCCATCTTCTGGAAGGTGGCAGCCACCTCATCAAACCGGTCAAAATCGGCATCCAGGTGCATCTGAAAACCGACACCGTCCACCGGCGTACCAGCATCCTTGAGCGAGGTCATCAAGGCGATCAGACCATCCGATTTCGGGCCGGCAAAGCTGACATCGTAGTCGTTGTACAGCAATGTCGCATCGGGGGCAGAAAGCCGCGCCTGACGAAAGGCAATATCGATGAAGTCGCCCCCCATGGCCTCATACCAGGTGGAGTGACGCAATGTACCATCGGCTTCCAGTGCCTCGTTGACAACGTCCCAGATAGGCACATCGTCGGCATAGCGAGTCAGGACACGATCGATGAATTCTCGCATATGTGTTTCGCGATCTGCCAGCTCTGAGCGCTTGATCCAGCCTGGCAATTGTGTGTACCAAACCAGGGTATGACCATGAACTGCCTGTCTGCTGACCTTGGCAAGCTGGATCAGGTTGTCCGCCTGTGCCCAGCGATACTTGCCAGGCAGAGGGTTCAGCAGATCCCATTTCAATGAGTTTTCAGTCGTCACGAAATTGAATTCTTCAGCGGCAATGTCCGCGTACAAGGCACCGTCAGGGCGTTCGTAGAACCCTTGCAAGGCGGCGTAGCCGAACAGCAGGTCGCGACTTGCAGCCAGATCGCGCAAGCGGCTGCCAGGGCGGATGAAATCGTCCTCTTCCAGCACTTCCAGTGTCACGGTGCGCGAATAGGTCAGGCTGGCATCGTCAGAATCAATGGCCGTCAGTTCCAGCACCAGGGTTTCGGCGGTTCGCGGAGTGAAGCGCAGGATGGTGAAATCCGGCTCGCTGTAATGCGGCACGATGGTCGCGCCCGCTGGTGGGTTGGCAATCTCCAGGGTGGGGATAGTGCCATTCGGGTCGGTGACCTTGATGTAGAGCGTTACCGGATCGTTGACACGCAGGGTGTGAGGTTTGATTTCGTTGATGGAAGGTGATCGGTTGACGATACTTTGCGGGTCTGACGGCATCTTCACCCTGATACGAACGGTACGCTCGGTGCGATAGTAGGGCTCCACCGGGTCGGTGGCCGTGATGGTGAACTCGCGAATGCCGACATCGGGCTGCAGTGGCTGCCAGATCAGTGAACGCGTACCGTTGAGATTGTCCACATAGCGGGCTCCTGGAGGAATGGCATAAGGAAACAACCCCGGTATGCCTCCGTCAGCATCCAGTGGGCGAAGCACCAGATTGAGCTCTTCGCCGGCAAAGACTTCGACATCATTCAGATTTTCAAAGTAGGGCAAGGAATTGGTGCTGGTGTCGACGTCATCGGGTATATAGGTGACTGCGGGTAATGGACCTGCTTCAAAATCCGCATCGGTCAGAACGCCGAAGTCATCATCCAGATCACGGTCAGGATTCCGAACGACGAAGAACTCACTGACGGTTGTCACAGGACCTGTGGATCTGACCGGTTCGCTGTCAGCTCCGGGGGCAGGCGTCAATGGTTGGCTCGGCAGAGGCTCCAGAACCCGATCAGGGGTGATCTCTGGTGAGACGACGACTGTCGGCGTGTCCGTATTGTCAGTGTCGGGCTCGCCGCCAGTGGTCGTGTCCGGGTTGTCGCCAGTGTCGTTATCGGTATCCGGCGTGGCATCGTCCGGCACGTTTCCTGTGTCCGTGCCGCTTGGCGGCGCGTCATTGGATGGATTCGAGTTACTGGAAGAGCTGCAGCCACTGACAAGCGCCAGTGCGAACAATAGTGCTAGGGGAGGCAGTCGTTTGTATCCTACTGTAATCACAGAGGGTATGTGTTTATCGAACATCAAGGATTAGCTATATCAGTGAGATGATGGAGGTAGGATAGTTCGCCATTGCAGAAGTGTTTGTTACCGCTATTGCAGAAGCAGGCGAGAACGGAGTAATCAGGGGCTATTTTTTCAGAAATGTGATGTTCCTGCAGATCAGGCTTCATTAATCGTTCAGGATTACTGGCAGAACGGTCAAATAATTCCGAAAACGAACGAGACAAGCCATGGGAAGTCTTCATCATCTGCCAACAGCGGCGGATGCTCACGCACGGTTGCTTGAACAGCTGGTCACTCAGGCTATTGCTGCTCACCCGGACCCTGAGGTGGCGCAAGCCTGGGCGGCGATGGCCCGTGAGTCCATTGCTCGCTATCCGAGTCCGCCCATGCCAAGTCAGCCGGTACTCGATCTGGAACAGGTAGGGGGTCTGGATCCAAAACAGAGCCTGCGACTACAAACCATCACTCAGGATTGGCTCGAAGGCTATCTGCATGATGTCCGCAATCAGTTGATGTGCATTCATCGAGATTTTCTGGTCTTGCAGAAACGCGTTGCCGAGCTGGAAGCGGCTCAGGGAGCCGGTAGTCCTCCGGCTTGATAATGAGAGCTGCCTGAACCCGTAACGATAAAGATGGAGGACTACTCGTCAACTTCAAGGCTCACGAATCGGGCAATGTCAGTCTTCTTGCCTCTGGAAATCCCAGTCGGCCGATACCGGGTAGCTTTATTGCAGGTGGGTACAGATCGATACCGGCCGTCAAGCCCAGTAAATTGAATTCAATACCTTCTTCGATACCGGCAAGAATACCGGCGTAACCTTGAAAGGATATTTGCGCACCGGTGCCGCTGGGAGTCAGGGCTAGCAGAGCGCCTCCGGGCAGGTAGTCCTTGCCGATGGCATTACTGGGTAGCTCCAGTCTCAGCTGAGGGACCTGTCGTGCCAGGTAGGCGGTGAAGGTATTGCTGTTGGGACCGGGCCATACCTTGTACGTTTTATCGTAAGGGTAATCCCGGGCGGCCTGATGCAGGCGGGTAATCAACTCATCTACCTGCTCACCACCGCGCATATCGCGCAGCAGCAGCGGATAATTACCAAACCACATGCCGTCAGGTGTGCCCCTGCGCACCTGTACTGCCGATCCTCCCCAATAAACCCGATAGCCGATGACTTCCAGGCGCGTGTAGTGTTTTTCATCACGACGTTTGGTTGCAATCCAGGTGTGGACTCCGAATGCACCGCGCCAGCGAGCTGCCCGGGCAGCATAGACCTGGATGACGGCTTCATCTGATTCAGCTGAGGGGGCCTGCTGGGTGCTGCCATGGCGACTCTGGCTGCGCGATGCGCCTGGATCTTCGGTGTAATGGGCGGCCACCATGCAGCCAACGGGCATGAAGAACAGCAAAATGATGATGGACAGGATTCGCCACATTCTCGTTTTCATTTATCGATCAGCTTGTTTACGGGGCGTTGGAGTCCTTGAAAGACAGTTAGTTCGACTATCTGACTTGGCAAATGGGTACACAATCCGGTAGGCTTCGTCACATGAAAAAACGA
This sequence comes from Granulosicoccus antarcticus IMCC3135, assembly GCF_002215215.1. Classification (NCBI taxonomy): domain Bacteria; kingdom Pseudomonadati; phylum Pseudomonadota; class Gammaproteobacteria; order Chromatiales; family Granulosicoccaceae; genus Granulosicoccus; species Granulosicoccus antarcticus. The sequence goes on from NZ_CP018632.1 coordinate 3,304,558, forward strand.
CTCGAAGGAAAACGCGCACTGGTTACGGCCGCTGCGCAAGGGATTGGTGAAGCAACGGCTCGCGCCTTTGCGGAGGCTGGCGCCACTGTGGTGGCAACAGATATCAATGCGGAAAAACTGGCCGAGCTTGATTCAGTGCCGGGGATCACGACACAAGTGCTGAACGTGATGGATCGCGCTGCGATCGAAGCATTTTTCAAAGACGAAGCGGCGTTCGACATTTTGTTCAACTGCGCCGGTACTGTCCATAATGGCTCAATACTCGATTGCACTGACGATGATTGGGATATGGCGTTTAATTTGAACGTTAAAAGCATGTTTCACATGAGCCAGGCTGTGCTGCCGGGCATGATTGCGGCCGGAACGGGTTCCATCATCAATATTTCATCCATTGCTGCCCATAAAGGGTTGCCGAACCGCTTCGCTTATGGCGCATCAAAGGCCGCTGTACTGGGCTTGACCAAGGCTATCGCGGCTGATTTCGTCACAAATGGCATTCGCTGTAATTCCATCTGTCCTGGAACCGTACAGTCTCCATCATTGAACGATCGTATTGCAGCCTTTGAAGATCCGGTAGCAGCGCGCAAGCAATTCGTAGCCAGACAGCCTATGGGGCGCCTTGGTAGTGTTGATGAAATTGCAGCGGCTGCCATGTATCTGGCCAGTGATGATTCCGTATTCACCACCGGCACTCAAATGAACGTCGACGGTGGTATGTCCATATGATCAGCAAATCTGAAAGAGTAGGTTTTATTGGTCTTGGCGCCATGGGTGTGGGTATGGCTGCCAATGTGATCGCCAAGGGATATCCCTTGACTATCATGGGTCACACTCGCCGTGAGCCGGTTGAGCGCCTGGTCGCTCTGGGTGCGACTGAGGTCAAGACTCCTGCCGAAATGCGCGCACAGTGCGACGTCATTATCTTGTGTGTGACCACATCCGATGCCGTTGAGGCCATCGTTCTGGGTGACGATGGCTTGCTTGCTGGCGGCGATAACCCCTTTATGCTGATCGATTGCGGCACCTCTAAGCCGGATTCGACACTGATGCTGGGTGCCAAACTGGCTGAATCCGGTTGTTCCATGATGGATGTGCCTCTGGGACGTTCTGCCGCTGCCGCCGAAGCGGGTACGCTGAACATGATGGCTGGTGGTAGTGAGGCTGATTTCAATCGCGCCAAGCCGCTGCTGGAAACCATGTCTGAAAACCTGTTCCATGTAGGTGAGCTGAGTGCAGGGCATCGCATCAAGCTGATCAACAATGGTTATTCCATGGCCGTGGCCTGTCTGGCTGCCGAGGCGGTAGCAACGGCACGAGCTGGCAACGTTGATGTGAAAGTACTGCATCAGGTGATGGGAGCAGGTCCGAATCGCAGTGACTTCTTTGACTGGATGATGGAAGCTGCAGTTTCCGGTGATGAGAGCAAGCTGGAGTTTGCGCTGAAGAACGGCTACAAGGACATGGGCTATTTTGGGGCGATGGCGGATGAGGTCGGTGTTGATGCAACGCTGCCTAAAGCGGCTACTGCACGTCTGAAGGCTTTGGTTGAAGCGGGTCATGGTGATGATTTCGTACCAGCCGTGATGCGTCTGATCCAGAAGTAGGCGCGATTTTTCGCCTATTCCAAGAGCACCGCAGTGCAGCCTGAAGGCGATGCTGCGGTGTTTTCACTACAAACTGATGTTGTGACTAAAAATGGTTGAATCCACGCCCGTTGTCTGGCTTGATGGCAAAGAATCTGCCGGTCAGCCATTTCTCAGACTGTCCGCCATCGATAATGTGGCGGTGGCTCTGAGGACTCTGAAACCCGGTGAGGAGCTATCCTTGCCAGCTGCGACGCCAGATCAGGAGGCAACGACGGTGGTGGTGGCCGCCCGCATCATGAAAGGCCACAAGGTTGCGCTGTCTGATCTGAACAAAGGCGCACGGGTGGTGAAATATGCACAGTTGATCGGCGTGGCAGCCGAGGACATCAAGTCGGGGGAGCATGTGCATTCCCATAATCTGTCCTTCATCAATAACGATACAGCCTATGCTCGCAATGCTGAGCTGAAGCCTGAAACCATCGAATCAAGCGATACGTTTCAGGGCTACAAGCGAGCCGATGGTCGCGTCGGCACTCGAAATTACATCGCTGTCATCAGCAGTGTCAATTGCTCTGCCACCGTTGCCAACCGAATTTCCGAAGCATTCAATCATGGCAAGCTGGACGACTACGCCAATGTTGATGGTGTCGTCGCTTTTACGCATGGTACGGGCTGTGGCATGGACTCGGCCGGTGAAGGATTCCAGAACCTGCAACGGGTGCTGGCAGGATATGCGCGTCATCCCAATGTTGGCGGTGTTCTGCTGGTAGGACTTGGCTGTGAGAACAGTCAGATAGCAGGCACCATCGAGTCGCACAAGCTTGCCACTGGTCCCTTGCTGCGTGTCATGAATATCCAGACGACAGGTGGCCATGTCAAAACCATTGCTCGTGGTGTCGAAATCATCGAGAGCATGCTTGACGAGGTAGGTAGCATACAACGTGAAACTTGTCCGGCATCCGCGTTGACAGTGGCATTGCAATGCGGCGGGTCTGATGCGTGGTCAGGCATCACGGCTAACCCGGCGTTGGGTTACGCCTCTGATTTGCTGGTCAGGCAGGGCGGTACTGCGGTACTGGCGGAAACTCCGGAAATCTATGGTGCCGAGCATTTGTTGACGCAGCGCGCCGCCTCTGACGAGGTCGCGGCTGAGCTCATGAACCGGATCTCCTGGTGGCAAGACTACGTGGCTCGCAACAATGGCTCGCTTGATAACAACCCGTCGCCGGGCAACAAACTGGGTGGTCTGACGACCATCCTGGAAAAGTCATTAGGCGCGGTTGCCAAGGGTGGCACGACCATGCTCAATGGCGTCTTTCGCTATGCAGAGCAGGTCGACAAGCCGGGATTTGTTTTCATGGATTCACCCGGTTACGATCCGGCCTCTGTTACAGGTCAGATCGCATCGGGCTGCAACCTTGTCGTGTTCACGACTGGACGGGGTTCCACGTTTGGCAGCAAGCCTGCGCCTTGCATGAAAGTGGCCACCAACACCGATATGTACCGGCAGTTGTCAGATGATATGGACATCAATGCAGGCACCATTGTCAGTGACGGCGACTCGGTGGCAGAGGTGGGTGAACGTATCTATCGTCGTCTGCTCGAAGTCGCCTCTGGTTCTGTCACGCTGAGTGAGGGACATGGACTGGGTGATCACGAATTTGTGCCATGGCAAATCGGTGCGACCATGTGAGCTTGCTGGTGAAAGTCTGGGCACAGGGCTGACTGCCATGCACACTCTTGTATTGGGAGCAGGCTTCAGTGGACAATCTATTGCGATAAAGGCCGCCGAGTTCGGTTCGGTCTGTGGCACGCGCCGAAGCCCGGAAGGTCTGGATGAGCTGGGCGCTATGGGAGTTCCGGGCTGTCTTGTGGATAGCAGTGCCAGTGATATGTTGCTGGAGCAGCTTGCCCGCGTTACGCATTTGGTGGTCTGTGTAGCCCCCGCACGACAGCAACCATTGCAGGATCCCATGCTGGATTTGCTGCGCCCATGGGTAGATGCATTATCCCAAGGCGGCAAGCAGACGCCTCTGCGATCACTGGAATGGATTGGTTATCTGTCGACTATCGGTGTCTACGGGGATCATGGCGGTCACTGGGTCACCGAGGATACGCCCTGTACCTCGATGCAGCCTCGTTCACTGGCAAGGCGTGATGCAGAACAGGCGTGGCAAGCCCTGGGTGGTGAGCTCTCTGTGCCTGTCAGTGTGCTGCGGCTGTCGGGTATTTATGGACCAGGTCGTAATGCGGTAAAAGATGCCATGGCGGGCAGGGCACGCATGTTGATCAAGCCTGATCAGGTGTTCAATCGCATCCATGTACAGGACCTGGCAACGGCGACCATGAAGGCTGCCAGCACAGGCTTTGATGGCATTCTCAACATTACCGATGACGAACCGGCGCCACCGCAGGACGTTATCCGATATGCTCATCGTCTCATTGGCAAGTCTGATTCTGAGCCTGAAGCACAGGATTTTGCGACTGCCGACATTACGCCCATGGCCCGCTCTTTCTACAGCGAAAACAAGCGAGTCAGTAATGAGCGAAGCAAAAAGGTGTTGGACATGGAATACCGTTATCCCACCTACAAACAGGGCCTGGATTCAATTGTGGAACTTTAAAGGCAAGAGGTCTGTGCATTTTGTTTGATTCTCTGATGCAAGCCCTCTCGGCTGAAACGTTGTTGACACCGTTGATGCTCAGTGCTGTCGCTATCTACTTCGTTGCCGGTGTCATCAAGGGCATGCTGGGTATCGGATTTCCGACGGCGGCGGTCAGTCTGCTGGCGCAGGTGACTGATGCCCGCACCGCGATATCTCTGGTCGTCATACCCATGGTGGTCACCAATGCCTGGCAAGTCTGGCGTAGCCGGCGAGTGAGCTGGGTATTGAAGAGCTTCTGGTTGCTCCTGGTCGTTATGCTGGTGCTGACTGCATTATTCTCACAGGTGTCCGTGCTGGTGCCGGTGGCACTGCTGACGGGAGTGCTGGGCCTGATAGTGACCGTGTATTCAGCATCCAGTCTGTATCGGCCGATATTCTTCATTCCCGACAGACTTGATCGGATAGCGCAAGTCACAGCCGGAGTCAGTGCTGGCATCATGGCAGGGCTGGTCGGTGTCTGGGCTCCGCCGATCCTGATCTATCTGAATGCCAGACGCATCAGCAAGGAGGCGTTCGTTGCTACAACCGGAGTCCTGATGTGCCTGGGCAGCATTGTTCTATTCACCGGCTATGTGAAAGCAGGCCTGATTGGCGGTTCAATCATGGTGATGTCCAGCCTCTTGCTGGTGCCATCACTGCTCGGGTTCAGCAGTGGTGAATGGATAAGGCACCGCATGTCAGCCAAGCGTTTCGAACGCGTGTTGCTGTGGTTTTTCCTGATCATGGGGCTTAATCTGATCAGGCGCGCGTTTATCTAGTTGATTGATAGGATGGTGTGGAGTGAGACAAGGCGAATTCCTCGTCAGTCATGCCTTCCGCTATATCCTCGAACAACGGTGTGGAGAGGTAACGCTCTCCGGTGTCGGGCAACATGCACAGAATGATTGAATCCGCTGGTGCGGTCTCGGCTATCTTCATGGCAACGGCAAAGGTCGAGCCCCCCGAAATACCCGTAAAAATGCCTTCTTCACTGGCCAGTCGCTTAGACCAGGCAATGCCTTCGGGACCTGTCACAGGAATCAGTTCGTCATAGTTTTTTGCATCGAGGGCTTCTTGCAGCACCAGTGGAATGAAGTCTGGCGTCCAGCCCTGAATGGGGTGCGGTTCAAAACTCGGATGACTGCTGGCAGGCTCACCGTCACTACTGCGGGCCTGCTCAATGCCGGAGCCCAGCAATGCAGCGTTGGCAGGTTCGGTCAGCACAATTCGGGTATCAGGCCTTTCCCGACGCAGGACTCGAGATACACCGGTCAGCGTCCCACCGGTGCCATACCCTGTGACAAAGTAGTCCAGCGACTGACCTTCAAAGTCAGCGATGATTTCACGGCCGGTAGTCGCCTCATGAATATCGGCATTGGCAGTGGTTTCAAATTGTCGTGCCAGAAACCAGCCATTGGCCTCGGCCAGTTCCTTGGCCTTTCGGTACATGCCAAGGCCTTTTTCTGCCTTCGGTGTCAGCACTACTCTGGCCCCCAGGAATCGCATCAACTTTCGCCGTTCGATGGAAAAGCTGTCTGCCATGGTCACCACCAGCGGATATCCCTTGGCGGCACATACCATGGCCAGGCCAATGCCGGTATTGCCTGAGGTTGCCTCAACGACGGTCTGTCCGGGGCTCAATTCGCCACTGCGCTCGGCAGCCTCGATGATATTGAGTGCCAGGCGGTCCTTGACTGATCCTGCCGGATTGAACGCTTCGAACTTGACGTACACCGTGACACCAGCAGGTGCGATTCGGTTGATTCGGACGACGGGGGTATTGCCTACCGTGTCAAGAATGGATTCGAACAGCTTGCCGTGGCCCTGAGTCGTTCTGATGGATGACATGACAGATTCTCTTTGAGCAGCGGCAGTGTCAAATATCCTAGCACGGAACAAGTTGCACACCCTAGTGTGGCGGTCGGTAAACAAGGTAATACTCAGCGAGTTTGTCAGTTGTGCTGCAGGTTCCAGGCAAGGGATCTGGTCAGCCTGTTTTTGGGCAGGTAATGCTATCGCTGCTTGCCGAAAAATCCATTTGTAAGCCTTTGGTCATCGATGAGCGATGTTTCAGCTCTTCAAAAAGTATCAAGTTGTCAGAATAATTCCTTGCAAATAGCCACATGGCATCCATATACCATCCATGTGGATGTTTAATGGCATATTTGCCATGTGAACCTACTGTAAAGGGCTGTACTGAATCGAACCTGAGTCTTTGCAGGTTTGCGCAAGCATCTAGCCACCACTTTCTGACCGCATCAGTCTCAAGATGCACCATTTTTGAACAAGGATTGAACCCATGTATAACTTCAAAGTTGACTCATTACGTTCGGCAACCGACGGCACGCACAATGCTCGTGTCATGGCCGCCAATGATCTGGTACAGCGTACCCTTGCTCAACATGGGCTCGTCTCCCCCTTGAGCGGCGCGGTTGACGGGCAAGCCGGTGCTGTGCCCTCATCGGTGCCACCTGTGGTGGTTAATCCAATGGCAGGATTCAAGACACCGTTTACCGGTGCGGCTGCTCAGCATGTTGTCATTCCCGAAGGGGCTGAGTTTCGCCAGGAGCAGTTTTCATGCGAAGCAGGAAGTCGTTCCTACCGAACCTACATACCTTCAAGCGCCACGATCGGTGTGACAGGCATTGTCGTTATGCTGCACGGATGCACGCAGAATCCTGAAGACTTTGCACTGGGCACAGGTATGAACCAATTGGCAGAGAAACACCGGTTTGTCGTGATCTATCCGCAGCAATCGCGTGGTGACAATGCGCAGTCGTGCTGGAACTGGTTCAGTCGCGGTGATCAGCACAGAGATCGGGGTGAGCCTGCCATTCTGGCTGGAATGACTCGCAAGGTAATGGCGGAGCAGGGGGTGCCTAAAGAGAAAACCTGTGTGGCCGGACTTTCTGCGGGTGCTGCAATGGCGGTGATACTGGGCGAGACTTATCCTGATGTGTTTTGCGCGGTTGGCGCGCACTCTGGTCTTCCATTGGGTGTTGCCAGAGATGTGCCTTCGGCCTTTGCGGCCATGGCTGGCAATGCCAATATGCCTGAAGCTGCAAACAGGGTTTCAGAAGCGCCTGCCGTTCGTACCATCGTCTTCCATGGGTCTGCAGATGCAACGGTACATCCTTCAAACGGCGATGGTATTGCAAGGCATATACGGGCGCGAGGAGCGCAGTTGACGATCGAGACTGACGAACAAGGTCGTACCTCTGGAAGAAGCTTTAGTCGCAAGATTATAGCCACCGCGCAGGGTACGACTGAGTTGGAACACTGGGTTGTTGATGGCTTGGGTCATGCCTGGTCAGGTGGTCAACCCGAAGGCTCTTATACCGATACGCAAGGCCCTGATGCCAGCGCCGAGATGGTTCGCTTTTTCTTCGAATCCGGCAATCACAAAGGATAAGTCGAGGTTCATGAGATTGAGGTTGCCAGAGTAGGTGGTAGGGCGGCTTGTGTTAATAATGCAAGTCTGCTCTATTGGCATGTCATGCTTTAGTTCTGCCCAGTCGCCAGGTATCAACGACGGCTACAACCCAGATGATGCCCATCCATGCAGTAGCCGTAGTGATGCTATTTGATTGGTCGGGGTTGTTTTGCGCTGTCATCAGGTCCAACACGGCACCAACCTCAAACTGTACTTCACCGCTGACAATCTGCTCGGCAAGCAGGTTCGTCTGCGTCCACATACCCGACATCAACACGTAGAACGCAGCGATGGAGGCTGCGATGAGGAGTATCGCAGGCAGTTTTTTCTCCAGATACCAATGCCCTGCACCCGGGTATGCGAATGCTGAAAGCAGGAGCGCTTTCGTAGATCGTTTCATGCTGTCAGCGCGCCATATTACCGGTGGGACAAAAGGGACCAGGTAGCCATCTTGCTTGACTCAAGGCCGGCAATCATAAGTGCCGTCGGTAGCGCACTCTTTCAAGAGTCACCAGCTCATACCTTGCCATTACTAGCGGCATCGCAGAGTCTGTCTGTGTTAGTTCATCGGATTTCATCCAGTAACCGGCAAACGTACCCATAAGCGCCTAACCTTCAACCTGGATAGGGTTCGTGTAACAATAAGCCAGCGTTCGAGGAATAGCTATGGAAGATCAAGACGACAATGTCACTGAAGATGCGCAACCGGCACAGCCGCCACAACTAACGGTCATCGAGTTGAGAGTGCTGGGTGTGTTGATGGAAAAGCAGCTGACCACACCTGATCAATACCCACTGACCGTCAACAGCATCATCACTGGCTGTAACCAGAAATCCAGTCGTGAGCCGATAACAAATTATCAGCAAGGCGAGCTTGTTCGCACGCTCCAGGGCCTTGAAGATAAACGCTTTGTACGCAAGGAGTTTGGCTCTCGCGCTGACAAATACACTCAATCGTTCATCCAGCAATTGGACTTGGGTAAAAAACATCAAGCCCTGCTTTGTCTGATGATGCTGCGTGGCCCGCAAACACTCAGCGAGCTGAATACACGTACACAGCGCATGGAGCTATTCAGCGACAAGGACGAATTAACCCACTGTCTTGAACGCTTGTGTGAACGCGAATTACCTTACGCCATTCGACTTGGCCATCAGCCGGGTCAGCGTGGTGAGCGTTTTGGGCATTTGTTCAATGGTGTGCCCGAGGTCGGGCAGTTCACATCCAGTGCCGGTGCCAGCAGTAAATCATCTCGAATGAGTGAGGATGATCAGGACATGCTCTCCTTGCTTGAGTCTGAAGTGAGTGAGCTGGGCAAATATGTACAGGAACTCAAAAGCGAGAATGTGCAGCTCAGGCAGCAAATTGAGAGTTTGTATTTGCTGACAGGTCATTCGCTACCGTCGAGCAACGAGTCTGATTGAGGAATAGTTTGCAAGGCCTGAACAACAATCGACAACGGGAGCCACTGGGCTCCCGTTCAGATCAGGCTGCTTGATATCTGACGATATCGATGTTGAAAGCCTTCGTCGTATAGCGCGGTTCTTATCTGCGTGCGCTTATACGCTTGCGTAGAAACAAGCCCAATAGCACTGGCAGCCATAGAGCCGCTCCGCCACCGCCGGTAGTCACAACGCTGTCGGTGCCGTTATCCGTACTGCCAGCATCTTGCGTCCCGGTGTCGCCGCCCGTGTCATCGTCTCCATCTGTACCACCTTCTCCTGATGTTTCCTCGCCGTCGCTTGTGCCGCTATCTGTGGAACCATCCGTAGAGCCATCTGAACCACCTGTCTCATCATCACCGGGTCTTGCAACAGGGGCGGTGTTCAAGGGGTAGGGGGCGGTATAGCCCGGTGTCAGAGGGTCCGTTGGATCGGTCGGTGTGCCGGGTGGCAGTGGGTTCGGACCGGTTGGATCACGTCGTTCATTAAACGCCAGAGGTGCTGCGTCAGTACCAAGGCTCAGCAGCGCCGCTGGGAAACTGGTGGATTCTGATCCCGCCGCAGCACTGGGTGCTGCAGCGAGGCGAACACTGCCGGTATCACGACCATAGAATACATAGGTCTCGCCCTGACCAGAGGCTCCCATCATCACGTCGTCACGACCATCGGCATTGAAATCACCGGCTCCTGCGACCGATACGGCGTAATAGTCCACGGTGCCAGTGCCATTGATTCGAAAGCCATTGCTACCATCAAGATCGGACAGCTGCAGGCGGGCAGGAAACGCACTGGTTGATCCAAAGACGAAATAGGCCTGGCCAACGCCCTTGCGCTGTGGGGTGATGACAGTATGCGGAGCACCGATCATCAAATCATCAATGCCATCGCCATTGATATCCCCGGCAGCATCGAGATCAGCACCGGCCATATCTCCCCAGATTGTCTGTTCTTCTTCAATGGGAATCACGCCACCGCGTATGCCGCGCAACACCAGACCGTTGAGGCCGTTCAGATCATCTTCGACCACCGTCTCAATGCCATCGAAGTTGCCGCCAAACAGTACGTAAACCTCGCCCGGATAGTCACTGGGTACGCCAAAAGGACCCTTGCTCGGTGCGCCAATGCCTATGTCGTCAATGCCATCGTGATTCAGATCACCAATAGCGCCCACCGATGCTCCAGCTACGTCCTGGATATTACTGCCATTGAACACCAGGCCATTGTCACCGTCCAGGTCGGCCAGGCTTAAAGCGGCGGGGAAAGAACTGCCGCCCAGTACCAGATAGGCGGCACCGGCTTCGGCCTTGCCATTGGTTGTCTTGTAGGGGGCGCCAATCAGGATGTCATCAAAACCATCATTATTGAAGTCACCAGCTCCCGCTACGAAGCGGCCTGTGCGATCTTCAGCGCTGATGCCAATCACGGCAAAGCCATTGTTGCCGGTGAGTTCGGCAGGCGACAGGCTGGCTGGAAATGCGGTGCTTCTGCCAAAAATGACGTAGCTCACACCTGCGCCGCTGAGGCCATTGGGCGACGCATTGGCATTGCCAATGATGAAATCGGCAATACCATCGCCGTTTACATCACCGGCGCGTTTCAGGTCTGTGGTGCCGGAGGCGAATTGGAATCCATTGCTGCCATCCAGCTCTGAGACATCCAGCGTGCGCTCAAAGTCAGCATCAGAACCGTAAACGATATGTGTTCCGGTAATCGAACCCGCTGCGATGTCATCCAGCCCATCCCCATTGATGTCACCAATGCCTGCGAACACGGAGTCATTCTCTGTATCGTTGAGAATGACAAACCCGCTGTTGCCGTCGAGCTGTTGGCCATTGAGGACGCCATTGTTGCCCTTTGTCGGGCCAAAAATCACCCGTATACCGCCAACTCCGGCGCCTACCAGTAAATCTTGCAGGTTGTCGCCGTTGATGTCGCCAGCCTGATCAACCGGGCCGCCCCGATCAATAGTGAGCTGGTCGTCCTGACCAAGTCGAAAGTTTTCGATGATCGGGTCGTAGCTCTGGGCGAGAGCAGTACCGCTGGCAGCTAACAGGGTCGTCAGGCCAAGAGCCTTGATGATAGGTTGCAAATGCATTGCTGAGTTTTCCTCGCAGAATCGTAATGCCCGCTTGGGCGCGCAACGATTCGACTCGTTTCCACTAAAACCGAGATTGTAGCGCTCACTGAGTTCCTGTTGTGGAGATCCTGTTTGAAAGGCGCTCTGGTCTACAAGAAACAGGGTGTGCAGACAGGCCGTATCGCAGGCTTCAAGCTGTTGAATACAAGCGTTTTTCAGATCCATTACCAGAGCGATACCATGACCTGTGACACATTGTCGGTGTGGTGATCTGTCAACTCCTGTTTGAGAGGGTGGCCACAGTTGCTAACACCGCATTTTCAAGTGCACAAGCACTGGGCCGATAGCGCCGATAGATACTTTGTTCTTCATGCTCTCTCCTGACTTCGAGTAGATATAGCGCCAATGAAATTCTTGCTCAAGACCTTGCATAGTCAGATCGTCCTGCTAAAGCTGGTTGTCTGCATGCTCCTATGGTCGGTTTCGATGACGTCGGTGTCAGCAGCGGATCTGCCTCAGCCCAAAGGCGATGTGATACTTGTTATCAAGGGTGCCATTAGTCATACCAACGCGCCCGGGGTGGCTAGTTTTGACTACGCCATGCTGGCAGATCTGGGGTTAGTGTCCGAACAGATAGATACGTCGTGGACGCCAGCAGGAGCGGTTTTTGAAGGCATAAGAGCGCGCAGGCTGCTGGAATTTGTAGGGGCCAGGGGGAGCCGGATCACCGCGACTGCGATGAACGACTACTCTGTCAGTATTCCCTTCAAGGATCTGGCCGATTACGATACATTGCTGGCTACCAGCCGCGATGGGCAAAGATTGCGCCTGAGAGATCAGGGGCCTTTGTGGTTGTTGTATGTGCCGGATGACAAGCCCGATGTGATGCCGACGATATTGAATCACCGTATGGTCTGGCAGCTCAAGACGCTGGAGATAGAGTAAGCCCCTTGTTTTCCGGTTGGCGCCTTCGAGGCTTTACACTCAGTTGCCTGGTAGGGCTGGTACTCATTGTTCTGGCTTATCAGAATACTCAGGTGCTGGTGAAGAACTGGTTGACTGTCTTATCCGTGTCTCAGCAGGAATGGAATTGGCAGGCAACAGCTCTGGTGCGCGAGCACTTGCGTTTTGTGGTTCAGCTGGAGAACTACATCAATCAGGAGGCAACATCCCCTGTTGAGCTGGAGCAGGTGGTGGAGCGGTTTGATCTCTACTGGAGTCGGTATTCAGCGATGAATACGTTTTTTACGACATCAGATGCCCAAGCAATGGCATTGCTGTCCGAGATCACCAGTGCCCCGGGTGATATTGAAGATCGTTTGACGCAAATTGTTGGCGTGCTCAACGAGAGTGGCATTGCGACGCTTCGGCGTTTAGAGCCGATACTGATGAAGCTGCAGCCCGGTGATATAGCTGCATTCAAGGAAATGATGCAGGGTCTCAGGTTGTTAAGTGATAATGCAGTGGATCTTGAAACTGCACTCTTCGCTCGAACCCGAACGCTGCAGTTTGCACAAAACCATTTAACCGAGACGCTTAATTCACGTCTGCGTATTGCCTATATTGGCTTGTGCCTGGTTATATTTACCTTGGTTGTGGCTATCTATGCCTATGTGATGATCAAGAATCGCACTGCTCGTTCCCTGGAATCGGTGAACAGTAAGCTGGTATCGAAAATATCCGAATCAGAAGAACTCACCAATGAGCTCAAGAGAGCGGCAAGCCATGATTCCTTGACTGGACTTCTGAACAGGCATGGATTCGAACTGTTGCTGGGCAAATTATTTCAGAACACAGGTCAGATGCATGGTTTGTGTTTTGTGGATCTTGACATGTTCAAGGTCGTGAATGACACCTGCGGCCATGCTGCCGGTGATCGATTGATACAGGAAGTAGCCGACCTGTTTACCAGCGAATTTGAAGGCCGTGGATATGTCGCACGATTTGGGGGCGATGAGTTTGTGCTTGTTCTATCCAGCTGTGAAATTGAAGAATTCAATGATCTGATCATGGAGGTCAGCAAGCAGTTATCCCCTTATCGATTTAATTCTGATCAGCAGATTTTCGAGGTCACCGCAAGCTTTGGCGCCTTGCATTTTGATGCCGGCAAGCACTCGAAGCAATCTGTCATGGCTATTGCTGATGCAGCTTGCTACGAGGCCAAGAACAGTGGTGGTGGGCGAGTATATTTTCATGATGGAGATGACAGTATCATTGCCTCCAGGCAGTCAGATCTTTTCTGGATCAATGCCGTGCAGCAAGCGCTCAAGGAGGACAGATACTTACTGTATTATCAGCCTATCGTCGGTATATGCGAACAGGGCGTATGCCAGCATAGCTGGGAGATTCTGGTAAGAATGTGCGACGAGAAAGGCGGTGTGATTCCTCCGGGGCAGTTCCTCGAGGTGGCGGAACGCTACGGTATGGCGCCGAGGATTGATCGCTGGGTAGTGCAGCATGCGTTTGATTGGCTGGACAGGAATTGCCTGGAAGACTACGAGCTGGATTGTCTTAATATCAATCTCTCCGGATTATCCGTGAGTGATCTGGAATTTCTGAGTTTCATTGAAGAGCTCACACGGCAAGCCAGTTTCGATCCTGGGAAAGTCTGTTTTGAATTGACCGAAACAGCGGTGGCAGGGCACAAGTCGCGAGAGTTTTTGCTTCGCTTGAAAGAAATGGGATACCAGCTGGCGCTTGATGATTTTGGCAGCGGATTTGCCTCGTTCGGATACCTGGAAACACTCCCTGTAGACTACATAAAGATTGACGGGCAGTTCGTCAAGGATGTGGATACCAACTCAATGCATCGGGAGTTTGTCAAAGCGATTGGCGCGATAGGTAAGTCCATGGGCAAGAAGGTGGTGGCTGAATTTGTCGAGAACGAAGCTTCGTTGGATATTTTGAGAGATCTGAAAATTGATTATGCTCAGGGCTATCACATCGCCAGACCTATGCAAATCCCTGATGAGCCAGGCAAGGAAATGAGTTATCAGGCTGTTGCGTGATAGTTGCAGGTGATCGGGTGCGCACGGTCATGTGCTATTGAAAATACTGAGTTGTCAATTAAACAAACGTGTCACAGGGTATCAGTGAGTGACGGCTCACAGAAACAGATTCTGCCATTGATGTAATGCTGACCATGACAATAGGTTGACGATATAGTTCGCGACTCCTGACTGTTATGAGCGCAATGCATGAATCTCACACCAACTCTGGTCCGCCGAACGATACTCGGACTTGTCTTGACGAATTTATGGGCCGGTGCAGCTTCTGCTGAAACTTTCAGACCAGGCGATGAAGCGTCCCTGAGAGATGTACTGGCTACCGCCCTTGATAATGATGAGGCGGATATTATAGATCTGAGTGGGCAGACAATCATGCTCGAGCAGTCTTTGGTGATTGTGCCAGAGAGTCAGACACTGGAAATTACCAACGGAACGCTGGAACGTGCGGCAGGCTCTGAGTCGACGCGCCTGGTTGAAGTGAGACGCTTTGATGGATTAGCGAGTGAAATTATCAGGAGCGAATTCGGCACACGAGTCCATTTCAACGATATGACATTTCGTAATGGACGTGTCGATGTTGGTGATGCTGCGACAAATTCGACGGGTGGCGGGGCTATTCTCGCAAGCTGGTGGGTCGAGGTCACGAACTCCCGTTTTGAAAATAACTCTGTCGTGGGTAACGGATCTGGTGGCGCCATTCTGTCGACCGACTATTTGGCCGTTGAGGACAGCGTCTTCATAAACAATACTGCACTTAGTACTGGCGCTCAGAATACTGCAGCCTTCGGTGGTGCAATCATGATGAAGGACAAAGGCACCAGTTTGCGTGGTAATAGTTATACCGGTAACCAGGCAAACGCCGGTGGTGCACTGTACTTTTCCGTATCGGCTGAAGATTCTACGACCGTCGGAGAAAGTTTTTTCCAGGGTAATACGGCTACCACATTGGGTGGTGCTATTTTCACCGCCCAGGACAGCCTTATTGTAGAGAACAGTACGTTCTACCAGAACACTGCTGATACCGGAGGCGCGGCTATCTATTCACAAGGGAAGGGTGATGCTGATGGCTTCGGGCTGGAGTTGAGATTCAGTGCCTTGATTGGTAATAGTGCGAGTGGTGGCAGCGGTGGTGGTGGTCTATTGGCCTTTTTCTCTGAGGGTAAAGGCGTCGCTATGCGTAGCAATATCCTGGGAGGTAATGCCGGGGGCAACTGTGAAGGTATAGGTAACTCGTCAGTATTTACCGGTTTGTTCAAGAGCAATATCTCGGATGATGCAAGCTGTGGTGGCAATGAGGTCACGCAAGTTGGTGATGTTTATACGGTCGTGGCTGGAGCGCTTGCTCAAAATGGTGGTTTGACCCCTACGTTCGCTCTTATTTCCGACAGTATTGCCATTAATGCGTCCACTGACGATTTATGTCTGACTATTGATCAACGCGGAGCCTCTCGTCCCGGCAATTCCGAGCTTTGCGATATTGGCCCTTATGAGTTGGATCTGCAAGAATTTGACGGCGATGAGGATGGGGTAATCGATTCGGAGGACAATTGCCCGGTCGATGCCAATGAAGGCCAGGAAAATCTGGACGGTGATGCTTTTGGTGATGCCTGTGACGATATTGATAATCGCGATGGTGATTCAGACACGGTTGAAAACTTCGAAGATAACTGCCCCATGGTTGCCAATCCAGATCAGAAAGACTCTGACAGTGATGGTGTGGGTGATGCCTGTGACATTACGCCAACAGGTGATGTCGACGGGGACGGTGTGGATGATGAAATCGACAATTGCCGTAGCATCGAAAACTCTGACCAGCTGGATACAGACAAGGATGGATTCGGTGATCTTTGCGATGAAACGCCAACCGGTGATGACGACAACGACGGCGTGGACAATGCCACTGACAATTGCCCAACTGATGCCAATGCAAATCAAACAGACTCTGATGGTGATGGAATCGGTGATGCTTGCGATTTAATCGACAATGGTGATACGGATGGTGATGGAGTAGAAGATCGTCTTGACAATTGCCCAACTGATGCCAATGCAAATCAAACAGACTCTGATGGTGATGGAGTCGGTGATGCTTGCGATTTAATCGACAATGGTGATACGGATGGTGATGGAGTACAGGACCATGCTGATAACTGCCCTGCAGTCTCTAACGCTGATCAAACAGACACCGACGGTAATGGTATCGGTGATGCCTGTGACGAGCCGGTAGACAATGGTGGTAGCGATGTTAATGATCAGGTAGTACAGGCTGCTGACACACTGGATGGCATTGTTGCCGGTACTAATGGCCAGACACGTCGAATTCTATCCAGTGCCGCGAAGTTGCTGGATCGGGCTCTGCGTAGCAATCAATGGACATCGGAGAATCAATTGTCCAGCAGACGCGGAGACCGTGTATTCAGCTACGTGGCTTCTGCTCTCAATGAGATAGAGAGAATTGCCGATTATCGCCGTACTGATGCAACGTTACGAGCAGAGTTGAATGCAGTCAGTAGTGCGTTGCTGGACAATCTGCGTACTCTGGCTGATAACAAGATCGAAGAGGCGGTTGCTGCCAACGGTGCTCAATGGAAGATATCTCGGGCAAGAATTGCGCTGCGACTGGCAGAGCGTGATCGTGGTCGGGACTGGCTCAAAGGCGCTGCCAACAATTACGGTTATGCCTGGAGATGGGCCAACTCAGCTCTCTAGTTGAAGTGCTGAATGGACGCCGTAGACGGACTTCAGTGTCTGTTTACGGCGATCATTGTTCTGATTGTCAGCAGTTGCTAAAACCAAAGCCAACTGTTGATGTCGGGCTTGCCCTTTGGGACTTGCGCGGCTTAGTAGATGAGGTATGTATAGGGTTCTTGCAATGCGCAGTAGTCAGTGAGCGCATCACGATACCGGGCGTAGATCAGGTCTTCTATCGGATTCGTATACAGCATGCTGGCAAGCGCGGCATCACAGTCCAGCTGTTCAGCAATCACGCCTGCAAGAGTGCTGACCAAGGCGGCAGCTCTGATCGAATTCTCCCCCTGACTGAAGAGTTGAGCCAGGGTCATGCTTGTTGAAACCTGGGCAGCCTCTCCTTGTGCGTCGGTGTATTCGATATCCAGCGTTATATTCTGATCCGAGTTGATATCTTCTGGTCCAGTGAATATTTCCAGAAAAAACTGATCACTATTATAGGAGAAGTTGACTGGCTGGATATCGTCGGCATTGGTCGAAATTTCCTCGGCAGCGGACTGCAATTGATCTAGCTGCTGTGGATAGCTGAGGCGAAACCTGACATCAGTGAATGCAGGTTCGATGAAGCGCATGAAGCCCTCTGTGAACAGGCGTTCAGCATCGTCTGGAGTGATCATGCCGCTATAGCTTCCCTTGCCTGTATCGGTGAGTGTGTCCAGCACGGCGTCGTTGAAGTTGCTGCCTACGCCGATCCCTGAGAAGTAGATTCCCTCAAGTCCGTTGATCACTGTTTGCTGAGCGATGATATCGGCATCAACCTCGCCCGTATTAACGTAGGCATCCGTCACCAACAAGACTCGGTTGGCTTTTTGTGGGTCGTAGGTTCGATTGGCGACCTCGTAGGCAAGCTTCAGACCTTCGTTGATATCCGTAGAGTTTTCGGTTGCCAGGCTGTTTACCGTGTTCGTGTAGGCGCTGCTCTGACCGCTGTCTGCTTCAAGCAGAACCTGAGCTTGAGTGGAGAATTTCACAAGGTTGACGACATCTCCCTCTTTCAGGCTTTCGGGCAAGCCCGACAAGCCATGCCTGGCGACATCGAGCAAGCTTCTTATATCGGTACGCGTCTCTGAGGCATAGGCAGACTCCATGGAGCCGGACACATCTACCAGGACGGTGAGCACGACGTTACGCCGTTGTTCGAGCGTTTGCTCAGGTCCGCTGAGGTTGACACCGAGGGCGTATAGCGATTCAGTTGTGTCGATTCTGGTGGGTAGATCAGAATTAGTCGTGGCGAGCATGCCCATGGAAACGCTGAAGGGGCCCACGGCCTGGGAGCTGAAAGGTTGGAAACTCTCGGCATTGAGAAATTCAAAGGCTCTACCCAGTGAGGGTCCCGGGCGAAAGCCGTTATCGATTGCGAACAGCGATAGATCGCGTGCCGCCGTGCTGGTCGACTCGTCGTAGGAGAAATAGAACGAGGTTTGCTCGCCATCAATGGGTGGCTCTTCCCCCGATTCGGGTGGTAATGCCACATCGTCGGGGAGGGAGACAGGCGAGTAGGGGTCGTTGAGGGGGCTGTCACCGATTACACCTTCCGATGAGCCGTCGGTATTGTAGGAATCGTCCGAGGAGCTACCTGAGCAACCTGCCAGTGCAGCAGCAATTGCAAGTGCAGGCAGGCAGAGTCGAGGAGTGTGGCGAAATATCATGGGATGCTTCCGTTGCAGGTGAGAACGAACTATGCCATGAATATATTGCAATGATTGGGAAAATATACCCAAAATAATTAACAAAAGTAGAGCCTATGTCAATTATTCGACTGATTTGAGCGCGTCGGCTTTGCTGGTCTCACTGCTCTGGTTGGAATCCTCTGACCAGTGGGGCAAGATGCGGCCGCAAACCGCACCTTACCCGTGGGTGTTCAGGCTGACTGCATGAGAAACGACTGGCCGCTCCAGTCGTGATTGTTCACAGCGGTTGCCAATACGGCGGCGACATCACCTCTGGCCGCCTCACCGTTGACATCAACATCATCGCCAAAGCGCAGATCACGTTTACCGTCA
The DNA here is from genome assembly GCF_002215215.1 of Granulosicoccus antarcticus IMCC3135. Lineage (NCBI taxonomy): Bacteria > Pseudomonadati > Pseudomonadota > Gammaproteobacteria > Chromatiales > Granulosicoccaceae > Granulosicoccus > Granulosicoccus antarcticus. The sequence continues at coordinate 3,323,495 of NZ_CP018632.1, forward strand.
TCATCGGTGAGTCTGACTGGGCGCACGATGACATAACTCAGACCAGAGGACTTCAGATGCTCGTCGGCATCGTGTTTGGCCTGCAAGTAGTGGGCAAGCTCACTGTTGCTATCGGGTTTGTCTGCACCGACTGTACTAAGCATGACGAAACGACCAACGTTGGCTTTTGCGGCAAGATCAATCAGGCGCATGGCTCCGTCGCGATCTACTTTATCGGTCATTTCGGCACTGGTGTCGCCGCCTGAACCTGCCGCAAATATCACCGCATCGCAGCCACTGCAGGTGCCCTCATGCAAGTCTGTCAGATCGCCCTGACGCAAGCTGACATCTGCTGGCAGAGTGCTGGTGTCAGAGCTGGCACGAACCAGTGCTATAGGTGTATGACCAAGGGCGGAGAGCTCATTGATCAGTCGCAGGCCTGTCTTACCGGTTGCTCCGGCAACGAGGATTTTCACTATAGGCTCCTGTACAGTAGTCGTATGGCGGGTGAGTAGGCGAGACCATGAATAGTATTCATGGCAGGTAGATACTTTTGACGTTGATAAACTCCTTCATGCCGAAGCCACCGTGCTCGCGGCCAAAACCGGAGTCCTTCACACCACCAAAAGGCATGTTCGGATCTGCAGCTCCAAAGGAATTGATACGGATCATGCCGGTGTCGAAGTGATCGCGGGCGAGTCTGAGGGCTTTGTCTTCATCGCGGCTGAAAATCCCGCCTCCCAGTCCATAGCGGCTGTCATTGGCAATCCGCATGGCGTCTTCATTATCACGGGCTTTGATGATCGAGGCGACAGGGCCGAACAGCTCATCGTCATAGGCTGGTGTGCCAGGTTGGCAGTTGGCAAGCACCGTTGCGGGGAAGTATTGACCTACGGATTCTGCAGGATCGCCACCACAAAGCAACTGTGCACCGCCAGCGATGCTCTTCTCCACCTGCTCGACTAAAGTGTCGAACTGCTCCTGGCTGGATACGGGGCCCAGCTGGGTATCCTCACTGGTTGGATCACCCATGGTAATTGCTTTCATTTGATCCACGAAGCCGCTGACAAATTCGTCATAAACGGCCTCTGTCACTACAAAGCGTTTAGCCGACACACAGGTCTCGCCATTGTTATAGATACGGCCCTGCACACAGGTTTTTATGGCAAGTTCGACATCAGCATCATCCAACACCAGATAGGCATCATTTGAGCCTAGCTCGAGCACGGATTTTTTCAGGTTCTGAGTCGCTTTCTGCCCTATATGACGACCCGCTTTATCGCTGCCGGTCATCGTGACGCCGCGTATTCGATCATGTTCTATTATTTCGTCAGAAACATCATGATCTATGAGCAGAACGTCAAACAGTCCCTCAGGCAGTCCTGCCTTGCTACAGATATCGAGCAGCTTCAGGCCACTACCCGTGCACAGGGCTGCGTGTTTGAGAATGACTGCATTGCCGGCCATCAGGTTGGCGGCAAGAACACGCACAGGCTGATAGATCGGAAAATTCCAGGGCTGGATGCTGTAGATGACACCGACTGGAGAGTAGGCGACAATACTTCGTTTTTTACCACCGCTGTGAGTGCGCTCTTCGTCGGCCAGCTCGGTAGGCCCCTTGTCGGCGGTATATTCAAAAATTTGGGCGCAGAGTTCAACTTCAGTCAAGCCATCCCGCAGCAGCTTGCCGGTCTCGGCCGTCATGAGTTGTGCCAGCTCCTCAGCGTTGTCGCGCAAGCCTGACGCAATGTCACGCAGATAAGGCGCTCGCGCTTCATGTGTTTTTTCTCGCCATCCCAGAAAAGCTGTATGGGCTGCATCAATCTTTTCAAAGGCTGCCTCTTTGCTCATCAATTCATAGGAGGCTATGGTTTCCTCTGTAGCAGGGTTAATGGTCGTGATCTTTGTCATAAGCATTGTTCCGGTTGCAAGAGCGAGCTGACGGCTTGGGTAACGATCCAAGGCTAACGATGCAGTTGTTCGCAAAGAGTGAAGTCTATCGATGGTGCTTCTCGATATTCAGGTTTTGCGTTTTCTACACGGTTTTTCCAGCTGCAACCGGTTTTTGTCGTGACAAGCTGTCAGGACGTGTCGGGCTAATTTGTATGCAGGTTCACATTGATGCATTAATGATGACGAGCGAAACAATGCAGGCCATTTCAGTCTTTCGCAATTCTACGATGTAGATCTGTCGTGAGCGATTCGATCTTGATGCTCAGTTCTTTTGTCGCTTCAGTCAGTGCCGTGTTCTGTTTCATCAATTCGATCAATTGCACGCTCTGTTGCTGAATCAACTGAAGTTGTGCAGAATTCTCCTGCGCCAGAGACTCTCGGTGCTGAGCATCTGCGGCAGTCGATGCCGAGTCTCTGTCTGCCTGTCGCGTCTGTGCAAGCAGAATCAACGGTGCGGCGTAGGCTGCCTGAAGACTGAATGCCAGGTTCAGAAGAATAAACGGATAGACATCGAATTTCAGCAAACCGATTGCGTTTGCTGCTATCCACACCATGACGATCAGTGTCTGGCCAATGAGAAAGGTCGGTGTACCAAAAAAGCGGGCAAAGGATTCCGCTTTCAGGGCAAACCAGTCATCGCCAAACACCGAACGAAGGTGCTGGTAGGAGCTCTGGAAACGCAAGTGCTTGAGCGAGTTCGGTATGGAAGCTGTACCTTGCTGATGTCTGGATTCGTCCATTGTGTGGTTTCCGATGGCCTGTTGGTGTTCTGTGGATATTGAACCACGAAAAGCCCCAACCGGACAAAAGAACCGATCACCTTACGCCCTGTGTATTACCACGTGCCAGTTCCAGCTATCGTGCGAATGACGGCATCAACTGCAACAGCACCGTGAGTGCGCAGTATCAACGGGTTGATCTCGATATCGATCAGATCTTCATGTTCCAGTGCAAGCTGCTGCAATTGCATCACGGTCGTGACAGCGGAGGTGACGTCAGCACAGGGGCGTCCACGGAATCCATCAAGTAATGGCCAGAGTTGCAATTTTCGTAGTGAAGTCTGAACTTCAGCTGCAGTGACAGGGGCGATCAGCGTGACGGTGTCAGACAGCAGTTCGGCTGCTGTACCACCGGAGCCTAGTACGATGACCAGGCCATAAGGTTTTACTCGGCGAAGCCCGACAAGCAATTCTGCAACACCGTCAGTCACCATCTCTTCAGCCAGGTAGCCGTTGGCTCCCGCCATTTCTGTCTGTTCGTTCAGGCTGGCAAGGTTGAGTCGGACTGCACCGGCTTCGCTCTTATGCAGGAATCCCAGACCCTTCATGGCAAGCGGAGGGGTCAGAGCGTGAGCGTTTCCTGCCAGGGTCTCGACAGTGGAGCCAACAACAAATTCGGGAACGCTTACCCCGGCATTGCGCAGAAGAGCCTTCGACAGATGGCCGGCTTGAAGAGGCACAGCGTGCTGATGCTCTGATTGTCATCAGCGGTTATGGCTTCCGCAAGCATGCCAATTCGGAGAACAACCGCCACATACGCAAAGCCGCTCGGCTCAGCGATACAGTTATCGGAGTCGACGCTGGTGCCTGGCTGCTCGCATCGGCCGGTCTTTTACGCAATCGAGAGGCAACCATTCACTGGCAGACAGAGGCAATATTTGCAGAGACTTTTCCATCGGTGCAATTGAAGCCGGATCGTTCTGTTCGCGACGGTCGCATCTGGACAGCCGGTGGGGCCTCGACTGTACTGGATCTGATGACGCTGATGATCGAAGAAAGATTCGGTGCTGCCATTGCATTTGACGTGTCGACCTTGTTTGTCCAGGATGGTGCTCGCCAAATCAGTAATGGACGTGGACCGGCGCACCTCAATAGCCCTGAGACTCCGGAATTACACAAGATCATCAATCGCATGGTGGAAACCATCGAGAAACCCGAGACACTGGAGAGTATCGCTAAAATCGCTGGACTGTCGTTGCGCTCGATGCACCGCCAGTTCATGACCAGGCTTGGCATGCCGCCTGGGCGATATTATCAATCACTACGGCTGGCCCGGGCGAAGGACCTTGCAGAAACAACGGACCTATCCGTGCATCAGCTTGCTATCCAGACAGGCTTTTCCATGCCGGCGACCCTGAGCCGGGCCTACAAGGCACATTTCGGTACCTCGATCAGACGCATGCGGTCTGCCCGGCGAGTTTAGATGTGAATGTGGGAAGAGGGGACGGGCAGGAGGAATGGCTTGAGCCAAAAACTCACTGATTCAGCGGTTCATCTGAGGGGATGGTGCCAACCGTTCGCTTGATGATCACCCAGACCATGGCGGCGACTGGAAGTGCCAATAATATGCCTGTGAACCCGAACAGTTGCCCACCCGCAAGTACCACGAATATCACAACGACCGGGTGCAGATCGATCTTGTCTCCGACCAGCTTGGGGGTGAGGATGTTTCCCTCGATGAACTGGCCAACGCCAAACACGAGTCCCACCATCCATAGCGGCTGCCACTCTCCGGTTTGTACAACCATGGCGATGGCCGCCAGAACCAGGCCGGTGAGGGTGCCCAGGTAGGGAACAACACTCAGCAGACCGGCAATGACACCAATGAGTAATCCGAATTCCAGTCCGATCAGCCACAAGCCGGTGGAGTACATGAAAGCCAGGCTTGCCATGACCAGTAACTGTCCGCGCAAGAATCCTTGCAGCACCTCATCGACATCTTTGGCAATGACTCCCGTCTTGCTGCGGTAGTGCTCAGGCACCAGGCGTAGCGTCTGACGACTCAGTTTATCCCAGTCACGCAGGAGATAAAAAGCGAGTACGGGGATCAGGAAAATATTCATGAGTGTTTTTGCAACAGCCATTCCTGATCGAGCAACCGCATCGAATGCAGAGCTGACGGCTCCGCCAGCCTGTGGTGCCGCATCTTTTGCAAGGCTGACAACAGAGCCTGCAGTGCTGCCATCGCCTTTGTCACCGCTACCTTGCACCGAGCCGTTGTAGGAATGCCAGAGATCCACCACGGGTTGCATATAGCCCATGATCGCAGACTTGTAGCTTGGGGCTTTCTTTATCAGCTCTTCGAGTTGTTCCTGCGCCAGTGGGAGTACCAGCAGGACTAGTGAGCCCATGACGATGAGTATCAGCAGGTAGCCGACCAGGATGGCGGCCCAACGTGGCAACTTCCAGTTCTCAAGGGTACGCACTATCGGTTCACCCAGGTAGGCTAGAACAAAAGCCATCAGAAAGGGGGCAAGGATGGGTGAAAGCAAATAGATTATGGCGCCGACAATAACGGCACCGATGAGCCATACCACGGGGTTTTGACGAAAGGGGGTGTCAGGATTCATGTTTTAGAACCAGTCGTTTCGCATGATTTGAGTATCGTAGCGGGCGGTGAGTATTTCCTTGAAGCTCTTCAGAGTCTTCACACTTGCCAGTACGGTCAGCAAGGCGTCCTGTTTGGCACCAATCTTTTCCAGATGTGCGTCGATGCGGCGCGTCACTGTCGCCGGCGTCTTGTGATAGAACTGTGAGAATGCCATTTGGTGCAGAGGTGATTGACTGACGATCTCGTCGATGCGTTCTCTTTGCTGGTTGAGGTATTCGACCAGCACCTCTTCGAGCGCTTGCTCATCATCTGAATTCAGATCCGAGTCTGCATTGACGTACTGCTCATGCAATTTCAGGATGGTGATGAGATCATGCTCTTTGCGTGCCGTGAGCAGCTCAGACATCAGCGCATGCTTCTCCTCTCGACGACTCTGGTCAGTCTCCTTGTCCGGATGCAATGCCGCTGCTGTTTGTTGAAAAAGCCGTCTGAAGACTTTGTCACTGATTGGTTTTTTCTTCGGTGGTGTCGGGGTGTCCATACTTTCCTGAGCACCTTCAAACTCAGCGTGCAATTTGCGCAACAGTTCGGCGAGCTCATCTTCATCGTCCTCGAAGGTGTCGTCCAGATCTTCGTCTTCGCCGAACAGATCGTCCGATCTGTTGCCTTGTTCCTCATCGCCAGGTTCACCGGCCTCTGAGCCGAAATAGTCATCGAGCTGTTCTACGGCTGAGCGTTCACTGTCCGGATCCAGATCGATATCCATTTCTGCCGCTCGAAGTATGGCCAGCTGCTCTTGTAATGGCTCATCCAGCAGCCCCATGGCCAACAGCTCTGACAGATTCTCGTTAATCCAGTCGTTCAATTCATTACGTTGCCATTTGGCCAGGGATTTCTTGTGTGCAAATTCCAGTTGGCGGTAGACAAACAGACGAATAGTTTCGCCAAGCTGACGCTCAGCCGTGAATATATCCTCGTTGATCCGGCTGACCACTGCATCCAGCCCTTTTTCGAGTTCCGCATTGTCTCGGGCCAGCGTTTCAGCTTCCGCCCACAGGCGTTGGAATCGTGATGTGGGCTTCTGCTTGTCGCGCTTGTCGGTCGTGATCTGTTTGGTGGGCATAGCGATCGTATATCTCCGGTTACTGCAGGAAATTCACGGAGTGTGAGCAAGTTGTGCAGTGGAATTTGATGAGCAGCACGTCCAGGGTGGCTCAGGATTGACTCTGCCGGTTCTTGCATGGCTAGAGACTTTGTCAGGTTAGCGCGATGATAACGGATTAACGTTGCCATTTCCTGATTGCGCTTTGTCGATGACTGGCCGGTTGGTGGTAGAGTGAGAGGCACTTGTGCGGCTATTACCCGAATTACGATGCTGAACCCGTCAGGCGGCCCATTTGGGCAAGATGGCAGTTGTTGTCTGATCAAGACCAGATGGAAGTTATATCAAGCAACATCTCGATTGGGACAGTTTGTAGTTTTTTCACGATGTTGCCTGACTGCCTGCGCAACACGGGGTGGGGGTAGGGTGTGCCAGAGGATACCTATTCACGTATTGCGCATATTGCTGCCCGGCATGGGGCGAGACTGATACTGGACTCATCAGATCAGCAAGCCGACTTGTAGTCGAAGATACATCAGCGCATGAAAAATCCTGATCAGCATCCCGTCTGAGGCGGTATGTCGCCTCGCCCAGGTGGGGTGGGCAAGGCTTGACTAAATTACCGTTGAGACGGGAGCCTGTCAGGCCTGTTGCAACATCGTCAGCAACTCATCTTTCATTTTTACCCGCTTCATTTTCATTCCGTCCAGCTCCAGATCTGCAACATGCTCCACGCCTTGCTCAGCTCTGACTATTTCCTTGTCCAGTACTTCGTATTCTTCCATGGTCTTCGAAAAATGAGTGTCATTCATTTTCAGGTTATGAATGGTGTCTTTATGCTCAGGCAAGTCTCGAGCGAGTGGATGGTTGTCAACAAGCTGTGACATGAAGGTAATCCTCGATGTAAGTAGTTGTTTGATGATGGCTGGAAAGTCATCGACATGTCTTGATATAAGTCATTGCAGCGACTGTTTATGCAGTAATGCCAACTTATTTTGTCGAAGTATGGCCTCATGTGCGTCAGTGCAAGCCCGACAGGTGCGATCGCTTGGTTCAGCGCTGTGCCTATAACAAGCAGGTACCGCACTTGGTTTCCACGCAACGCAATATCGTATGATGGCAACAGCCCTTCATCACGATAAATCTCTTCACCAGTTTGACGGTACGCCCGGGAGATTGATCACAAGAAAATCATTGGCATCTGAATGCTGACGATGGATATTTTATGCTCAGTGTTCTGGTCCTGGTAATCGTTGTTATAACGGCCGGCTTGTTGTTTCGGCCCCGGCTTGCCAATGCGCCGCTGTGGCGAGCTACGATTACGCCCCTGGCATCCATCATTGGCAGTGGATTTCTGGTTCTTGGGCCGATACTGCAAGTCTCCTACGGTGGTTATGCACCGTTAATCATGGCGTTACTGTGTGCGGTTGCCTATGGCTTCGGATCTGCCATTCGCTACAACATAGCCACTCTGGACTTGCGCCCTGACGTTGGCATGGAGCAACGTCTGGAAACGATGGCGTCATGGACGCTGGCCGTTGCCTATACCATTTCGGTTGCCTACTACCTGAACCTGTTTGGTGCATTTGGTGTCAGCCTGACGCCCATGGACGATGGCTACCATGCAAAGCTGCTGACAAGTGCTGTTTTCCTGGTGATTCTGTTTGTCGGATGGACACGCGGGTTTAGCGCACTTGAACGAATGGAGCAGGTTGCCGTGGGTATCAAATTGGCGATCATTGCCGGACTTCTGGTGGGTCTGGCTGTGTATTTTTATACCCGTGCCGCTGCTGGTGATCTGGTCTTCGAGCAGGAAACACTCACGGGCTGGCCTGCGCTGACGCTGGCTTTTGGTCTGATTGTCACAGTGCAAGGCTTTGAAACATCGAGATACCTGGGTGTTAGCTACGATAGTGCCACGCGCATCCGCTCCATGCGCCTGGCTCAGTTGCTCGCTGCTGTCATCTATATGATCTATATCTGTCTGCTGGCCTACGTGTTTGTTCCTGACGAACAGCACCTGAATGAAACAGCCATCATAGACATGATGCTGATAGTTGCACCGATTCTGCCTGTGCTGCTCGTGGCAGCCGCACTTAGTGCGCAGTTCAGTGCGGCTGTGGCAGACACCAGTGGTTCTGGCGGTCTGATCGTCGAACTGACTCAGCGACGAATAACACAGAGACAGGCATACGCGGTACTGGTGCTGTCGGGCCTGGTGCTGACATGGACAGCGAACGTATTCGAAATCATCAGTTACGCATCTCGAGCCTTTGCTGTCTATTACGCGATGCAGGCCCTGATCGCCGCTCTGGCATCATGGCGAAGCAAGCGGCAATCGCCGCAATTAGTCGGCTTTTTGGCTCTTGCCGTGCTGGGTATCAGCATTGCTGTTTTGGGTGTGCCTGTTGAATAGAAAATGCGGACAAAGTAATGAGGTAATTTGATTGGACAAGGTAGCCATTCAGCCCTGATAGTGTCGAACGCATATCTGTTCAACTATTGACGCAAGTGCTCGGAGGTCCTGTATCCAGGTCTTCTTTCGTTGTGCCGGGTGTGAGATCAAGATTGCCGCTATTGCTGAATTTGAGTGGTGTGGGTATCGGTACCACGACGCCACATTCACGGCTTGCTGCCGCGGCTGCGAGTTGTAGCAATTGAGAATCGCCCACGAACTGTTCGAAGCTGGAGCGATGCGAGACGACGAGTCGCGGTTTTGAAAATGGTAAGGGCTGCCCGCTGTGTGTGGAGGGCTGAACCTCGTTTTCAATATTGGGTACGACCGTATGAGAAAGGTAGGTGCGATACAAATCCATCAGGTTCACCAGATCCATCAAGGTCAGATCAGGTTCGTGTTCGCAGGCCGTGCCGACAATATCAATCAGGACGCTGGCAACGGTCCGTTCGCAGCGATCGGAGATAGATACTGTATTGGTTCTCTCGAAAACGTTGTCAGGCATTATTACTCAGTGTCCTTCTGGTATGAGTGGGAGTTGCAGAAATTCTGCCCATCTCCTCACATCAGGCGGATCTCTGGGCAACAAGCTAATAGCAACTACAATGCCATTGCGTTGTAACGTTTTGAAACCTTTGCTCCGTAGTTTGCTGGCCAGAGCGCGGTGAGTTGTCAGGCGCCCAGTTCCCGGGATATCTGTTCAGCCGCACGCTGTACCTTCGGTCCAATTTCTGCCACATGGTTCTCTGGGAAGCGCGTGCTTGGCCCAGACACCGATATACCTGCCAGTGACTCGCCTTGCGCATCGGTGATGGCCGCAGCAACACAGCGCATGCCTTCGAAGTGTTCCTCGTTGTCGAATGACCAGCCACGCTGGCGTGTCAGTTCCAGGTTCTCAAACAAGGCCGAAGGTGAGCTCAGGGTGTGGGGCGTGAAAGCCGGTAGGCCGCGTTTTTGAAGAATCTTCTCGACCTCGCTTTTTGAACGGCATGCCAGTAAAGCCTTGCCAATGCCGGATACGTGCAGATGGCTGCGGGAACCGGGTCGGTGATAAGCACGAATGGGGTGGTTGGATTCCACCTGGGAAAGGAAGACAACATAGCCGCCTTCGGTAACTGCCAGATTAGCCGTTTCACCCGTCTCCTCCATGAGGGTGCGCATGACAGGTTTAGCCAGTTCCACCAGGCTGGTACGGGCCAGGTAGCTGGAGCCGACACTGTAGGCCTGTACACCTACTGTCCACATCTGGGTGGATTCGTTGTAAGCCGCAAACTGTTGCCGCATCAAGGTTGTCAGCAGGCGATGAGCTGTGGGTGCCGGCATGCCGGCCTGAAGCGATAGATCAGTGAGGTTGACAGCGCCTTCGCGTGCCAGTATCTGCAGCAGGGTCAAACCACGGTCCAGCGCCTGGACAACGGACACTTCCGTATCGCTGTGCTGAAGCCTGGGACGACCTCGGCCTCGTTTGGGTGGTTCGGCTGCAATGACAGGACGTTTCATGGCGATTGCTTCTACAGATTGTTGGGTGAGTATATTTTATTTAAATAAAATTGTGAAAAAATACCAAAAATAATAAATTAAAACTATTAAAATCAATGAGATAAATATTTATATAATAAAATAAAAAATAATTACAAAAACAGCTTGAAAATACTTTTTGACGTGATGATACTGCAGTGAAGAGCCACCACTGGAGTTCGCAAATGAACGGACAGAACCCTATCTTTATCCCCGGACCGACCAATATTCCGGACCGCCTCCGAGCTGCCATGAATGTGCAGAGCAGCGATCATCGTGCACCGGACTTCAAGGAAATATTCTTGCCGGTACTCGCTGATGTCAAAAAGATATTCAAGATGAGTGGCGGAGAGGTCATCATTTTTCCCGCTAGCGGCACCGGTGGTTGGGAGGCTTCAGTCACCAATACGCTGTCGCCCGGTGACAAGGTGCTGGTGGCACGCTATGGCATGTTTTCTCATCGCTGGATCGACCTGTGTCAACGGCAGGGTCTGGACGTCGAGATCATTGAATGTGCCTGGGGCAGCGCAGCACCCGCCGATCTGTTTGCACAAAGGCTTGCGGCAGACCCTGAGGGGCGCATCAAGGCGGTTCTGGTCACGCACAACGAAACCGCTACCGGGGTGAGAAGTGACATTGCCGGGGTACGCAAGGCCATGAATGCATCGGATCATGCGGCGCTGTTGTTTGTCGATTGCGTCAGTTCACTAGGCTGCATGGATTTTCGCATGGATGAGTGGGGTGTTGATCTGGCTGTTGCAGGCTCTCAGAAAGGCTTCATGCTCAATACCGGTATGGCCATTGTCGGGGTAAGCGACAAGGCGCTGGCCGCGATGGATTCGGCCAGGTGTCCGCGATGCTTCTTCGATTTCCGCGACATGCTGGCTGCGAACCAGAAAGGCGGTTACCCCTATACACCGCCTTTGCAATTGATTCATGGCTTGCGGGCAAGTGTCGACATGTTGCTCGAAGAAGGACTGGACGCGGTCTTTGCCCGGCATTTTCGTCTGGCTGAAGGGGTGCGTCAGGCGGTTGCGGCTTGGGGGCTCACTCTTTGTGCGCAGTCGGCAGACCTGTATTCAGATACTGTCAGTGCTATCTACGTGCCCGAGGGGCTGAATAGCGATGCACTGACTGATCATGCCTATCACACCTACGATGTCTCGTTTGGTGTCGGTCTGGGGGAGATGGCAGGCAAGGCGTTTCGCATTGGGCATCTGGGTTCTTTAAGCGATCTGATGGTGCTCTCGGGTCTTGCCGGTATCGAGATGGCCATGAAGGATCTGGACTATCCGATTGAACTGGGCAGTGGCGTTGCGGCCGCTCAGGCCTATTATCGAAAGACAGCTGCTGGCAATACGCAATGAGCCCGCGTGAGCCAGGTCATCATGAATGTGTAATCCGTTTGCACTGTCATACAAGCCGAGGGAGGCATCATGTCTGAGTCAAATACACTGGAAAAGCTGATTATTCCGACATTCGCCGATGTCGAAGTGGCCCATGAACGCATACGTACACATATTCATCTGACTCCTGTCCTGACATCGGATTACTTGAACAAACTAACGGGAGCACAGTTGTATTTCAAGTGCGAGAACTTCCAGAAGGCGGGCGCCTTCAAGGTTCGCGGTGCCAGCAATGCGGTGTTCGGCCTGGATGAATCAATGGCCAGCAAGGGGGTGGCCACCCATTCGTCTGGCAATCATGCTCTGTCTCTGTCCTACGCTGCTGGTCGGCGTGGCATTCCGGTTACGGTCGTCATGCCACGAACGGCACCCGAGGCCAAGAAGGCCGCAGTGCGAGGCTATGGTGGCACCATTGTCGAGTGTGAGCCATCAACCCGATCACGCGAGAAAACCTTTGCCAGGGTGGTTGCGCAAAGTGGGGCCGATTTTGTACACCCCTATAACGATCCGCGAGTGATTGCGGGTCAGGCTACCTGTTCCCGGGAGTTGCTGGAGCAGGTATCAGGTCTTGACGCCCTGATTGCGCCCATTGGCGGGGGAGGTATGGTGTCGGGTACTTGTCTGACGGTGTCCAGTCAAGCCCCGGATATCAGGGTTTATGCGGCAGAGCCTGTGAATGCTGATGATGCGGCGCGCTCCTTCAAGGCCGGACACATCATTGCTGATGATGCACCTTCAACGGTTGCCGATGGTTTGAAGGTGCCGTTGAAAGATCTGACCTGGCACTTTGTCTCGAACTACGTCACCGATATCCTGACCGCTACTGAGGAGGAAATCATCGACGCCATGCAGCTGATCTGGCAGCGCATGAAAATCGTTATAGAACCCAGTTCAGCCGTGCCGCTGGCCACCATTATCAAGAATCGTGAGCTCTTCGCTGGCAAGAGGGTGGGAGTCATTCTGACCGGAGGCAACGTCGATATGGATCGACTGCCCTGGAATAATTGAACAACAAATAGAGAAAATTATCATGTCAAATACAACTCTGACACAACCATCGTCTCATGATTATGAAGTGGGCTTTGATATCCCCGCCGCTATCGGCATGGATGAGAAGGATATCCAGACACCTGCTCTGGTACTGGACCTGGATGCTCTGGAGCGGAATATCAAGAAAATGGGCGATATCGCCAGAACGGCGAATATGCGCCATCGTGTGCACGGAAAAATGCACAAATCGGTGGATGTCGCCTTGCTGCAAGAAGAGCTGGGCGGTAGCTGTGGTGTTTGCTGTCAGAAAGTCAGTGAGGCCGAAGTATTTGTTCGAGGCGGTATCAAGGATGTGTTGGTGTCGAACCAGGTGCGTGATCCTGCCAAGATAGATCGTCTTGCCCGTTTGCCGTTGCTGGGTGCGCGTACACTGTGTTGTGTCGATGATATCGACAATGTGGCAGAACTGTCCGAGGCGGCCAGTCGTCACGATACGCAGATTGAATGCCTGGTGGAAATCGATTGTGGTGCGGGTCGCTGCGGTGTGACCAGCACCGCAGCGGTGCTTGATATTGCAAAGGCCATTGATGCTGCCAAGGGTCTGAAGTTCGCCGGTATCCAGGCTTATCAGGGAGCCATGCAGCATCTGGATCTGTATGAAGAGCGTAAGGCGAAGACCGCTATTGCCATCGATATGGTGCGCGATGCGGTGGCGGCACTGAAAGCTATCGGTCTGGAGTGCGATATCGTCGGTGGAGGCGGAACAGGGTCCTACTACTTTGAGGGAGAGTCAGGTATCTATAACGAACTGCAGTGCGGCTCCTACGCCTTCATGGATGCTGACTATGGTCGTGTTCTGGATGCACAAGGCCAGCGTCTTGATCGGGGCGAATGGGAAAACGCCTTGTTCATTCTGACCTCCGTCATGAGTCATGCCAAAGCGGACAAGGCCATCTGTGATGCGGGACTGAAGGCTCAGTCTGTTGATAGCGGCTTGCCATTGATTTTTGGCCGCGATGACGTGGAGTATGTGAAATGCACGGATGAGCATGGTGTCATCGCCGATCCGCAGGGTGTTCTGAAGGTCAATGAGAAGCTGCGTCTGGTGCCTGGTCATTGTGACCCGACCTGTAATGTTCATGATTGGTACGTGGGTGTACGCAATGGCAAGGTAGAAACACTTTGGCCAGTGAGTGCCCGTGGCCGATCGTACTGAAACCAAGAGTAATAGATCCATGTTTGTAGTCTCAGAAGAAGTCTGTCGTAAGGTCGTTTCACGTGCCGATGCGTTTGATGCTGTGCAAGCGGTATTTGCGGCCATGGCGCGCGGTGATGCTCGCAACTTCCCGGTGGTCCGGGAGGCCCTTGGTCATGCCGATGCGCTGTATGGATTCAAGTCAGGTTTTGACAGGGCAGGCTTGGCACTGGGTGTAAAGTCGGGTGGCTATTGGCCCGGCAATGCCCAGAAGGGCTTGACCAATCACCAGTCAACGGTATTTCTGTTCGATCCCGATACGGGTCAGCTGCAGGCGCTGGTTGGTGGTAATTATCTGACAGCCATACGCACGGCAGCAGCCAGTGCTGTATCCATCGCGCATCTTGCACGCAAGGATGCCAGGGTTCTGGGTATGATCGGTGCGGGGCATCAGGCGCAATTCCAGTTGCGAGCCGCAGCTGAGCAGCGACAGTTCGAGAAGGTGATCGCCTGGAATCTGCACCCTGAGAAGTTGTCAATACTTGAGGCGGTGGCCACCGAACTCGGATTACCTTTTGAGGCAGTGGGGCGGCAGCAACTGGCGGAACAGGCGGACACCATCATTACCATTACATCCGCACACGAAGCATTGCTGGATAGCGGTTGGATCAGGCCGGGTACCCATATCGCTTGCATGGGAACCGATACCGCCGGTAAGCAGGAGCTGGATCCACAGTTGTTTTCTGACGCATCGGTATTTACCGACGAGCTGGCACAGTCGATCACGATTGGTGAGGCGCAGCATGCCTTCAAGGCGGGGCAGTTGCAGGAGGCGGATATCACGGCGCTGGGGGCAGTGATCAACGGTGATCATCCTGGACGAGTGACTGATGATGAAATTACCGTTTTTGATGGAACGGGTGTCGGACTACAGGATCTGGCGGTGGCGGCTGTCGCTTTGAGGGTGGCTTGTGAAGAAGGTGATGCCAAAGAAATCGCTCTATAAGGGGGATGCATTCTTGAAGCTGTGATCCTGTCGATGTCATGGTGTCAATGAGCTGTATCATTGGCAGCCTCTGCCTTGATGTG
This sequence comes from Granulosicoccus antarcticus IMCC3135, assembly GCF_002215215.1. NCBI lineage: Bacteria > Pseudomonadati > Pseudomonadota > Gammaproteobacteria > Chromatiales > Granulosicoccaceae > Granulosicoccus > Granulosicoccus antarcticus. The sequence continues at coordinate 3,338,512 of NZ_CP018632.1, forward strand.
ATTTGCTCGGAACTCTTTGTGTCAGAACTGAATTCAAGCATCCCCGGATTGCCGGTCATCTTCGAAGACGATTCGGTGATTGTCGTCGACAAGCCCTCAGGCATGTTGTCGCAGCCGGGCAAGACGGTCTCGGATTCTGTAGTGACCAGGGTCATGCAGTTCCGGCCAGAGGCGGACGGGCCCGTATTGGTTCACCGGCTGGACATGGATACGTCCGGTCTTCTGGTTATGGCGAAAAATCGGGTTGCCCATCGCCTGTTACAGCAGCAGTTTGAACATCGACGCATCGGCAAGCGTTACATCGCTCGGCTGTGTATGGCACCGCAGGCATTGGGTGGGCGTGTGCACTTGCCCTTGCGTGGTGATATGGATGATCGCCCTCGTCAGATTGTTTGCCAGGCTCACGGCAAGCAATCCACTACGATATGGCACCGCTTTTCTGCCAGTGACCCTTTGTGTGTCTGGCTCTATCCTCTGACCGGCAGGACGCACCAACTGCGCGTACATATGGCTCACCCCGACGGGCTTGGGGTCGCCATTCAGGGGGATCGCCTGTACCAGGCCCATTACCCGTCGTCAAATAACCACAATGCGAGCGCCCCGAGTGAGTCTGCAGAGCCGCCGCAGGAGCCTGCTTGTGGAAGGCTCATGCTGCATGCTCAATACCTGGCCTTCGATCATCCTGAAACCGGAGTCAGGTTGAATTTTCAAACTCCGGCAAGATTCTTCGAAAATGAGCAAAAATAGGCCATGAAAATTTACCTCATCGCCTATCTGGCGGCTGTATTGGCTTTTGTTGTCATCGATGGAATCTGGCTGGGACTGGTTGCCAAAAATCTGTATGCCACGCAGATGGGCGAGCTGCTTCGCAAGGATATTCTGGTCGCTCCGGCGGTGGGCTTCTACCTTGCCTATACGGCGGGAATCGTGTTTCTGGCGGTGCGTCCCATGCAGCCCGAGCTATCACTGTTCAACGTTGCAGCCTACGGCGCCATTGTCGGCTTTCTGGCTTACGGTACCTACGACATGACCAATCTATCGACGGTGAAGGATTGGCCAATGCTGATCAGTTTCGTGGATCTGGTCTGGGGTACAGCATTGTCAGCCAGTGTCGCTACGATCTCGGCGATCAGTGTCCGGCACTTTGCGTAAGGATTGTGGTGGGGGAAAATGAGTGCGTCATCGTAGCGAGTTGAAATGCGAACACCATGCGCCAGCGAATGCTGGGGATGGCAAGGCATAAATGATCACCCTCCTGCCTCTGTATATCTAAAATATACCACCATTGCATTTCCAGGCCACTAGTCTGCGAACCCGACACCCCACATTATCCCGCGATCAATCAAATCCCGGAAGGGTAGCCATGCGGAAGGAAGTTTGTGCCCGCGCCCACCCAGGCCGAGTACGATAGGGCCGCGCTTGGTCGGTCGGGCCGCGGTCGGTTACGTTAATTTTCTGGTAACGTGAAACATACAGCTGGAGCCGCGCACTGCAACCTTCCTGAAATCGACATCAGCCCCCATTTCTGGCAGCCATTGAGCGCCATCGATTCATGTGCAGCTTGATCTTATGGATACGTTGGGTTGTGGTTACGTGAATACGACAAAAACCAAGAACAAATAATGATAATTGAATATTGCCGTACAAAGAACTACAACTTTGGGGATGACCTGAACCCATGGATATGGCCCAGGTTGTTGGGCGATGAATTACTGTCGAGAGATGACGGTATCTATCTGGTGGGTATCGGTACATTGCTGACCTCTAAAAGGTTAGAAGTGCAATTGAAGGATGCGAAAGAGGTTGTTATCTTCTCGTCGGGAACCTGGGGTGACAATGCGCCTGCTTTGCCTGAAAACTGCAAGGTGTACGGTGTTCGAGGGCCACGAACGGCAAAACGATTAGGTTTGTCTGAAGACAAGGCTATTGGTGATGGGGCCTATTTGTTGAGAAAGGTTGATCTGCCTGCTGTGAAGCAGACGAACGACATCGGCTTCATGCCTCACCATCGAAGTGAGCAATACATTGATTGGCAAACAATATGCGATCAGCTGGGTATAAAGTTCATTACAGCGCAACAGCCTGTTGATGATTGCCTAGCCCAGTTAAGAAGCTGTAAACGAGTCATTACAGAAGCCATGCACGGTGCCATTGTCGCTGATGCCATGCGAATTCCATGGACCCCTGTCAAGTTTTCACCTCTTTTTCGTGAAGATAAATGGTATGACTTTGCTGAAAGTATGCAGTTGAAGTTGTCTTTCTATCCATTGCCTTTTATCAACCATCAATCGATGCCCTTTTTGAAAATGGTCGAAGTAGGGAGCAAGAAATTCATTAGCCAGACTTTCAACATCAAGCCTAAGTGGCAAGAGTTGATTTTTAACGGGTTTGGAAAAAATTCTGAAAGCACGTTGGAATTGATTGAATCATTGAAAGAGGTGATTTCATTGAACAAGACGTGCATGAGTAGTGATGAGGTTGTTGAGTCTGTTACTGACAAGCAGTATGAGCTTGTGTCAAAACTCAAGGAAGACTACAAGGCGAGTTAGGCATACATAGTCTTGAATGCGTAAAGGCGGTTGTTCAATGCAATAAGTTTTAAACTTAAACTATTTATACTTGAAATGTATGTCGTTTGAGGTATAAGCTGAGTACCTACGGGGAAATCCTCAGCCGCATGGACTGCATTGAAATGCGTATTGCTTGTCTGGGAGGCGGTCCGGCGGGACTGTACTTCGCTATTTCTTTGAAACTTCGACAGCCTGACGCTGAGGTTGTCGTTCTTGAGCGCAATAAGGCTGACGACACATTCGGTTGGGGTGTGGTTCTGTCGGATGAAACGCTGGAGAATCTCAAGCGCAATGATTCTGTCAGTGCTGCGGCTATCAAAGAGCATTTTGCATACTGGGATGATATTGCAGTGCATCATCAAGGTCAGAAAATGCTCTCCACCGGGCATGGGTTTTGTGGCATTGGCCGCCGCCAACTTCTCGTGTTACTGCAGGCGCGCGCACTGGAGCTAGGTGTGGAATTGCGTTTCGAAACCGAGGTGCGCAGCGCAAGCAGTTACGCTGATGATTACGATGTGGTGGTTGCCAGTGATGGCTTGAATTCCAGTACCCGCAACGAATTCAACGAGATTTTCAAACCCGATATTGAAAAACTTCAGTGCCAGTTTGTCTGGCTAGGTACAAAGCAGAAATTCGATGATGCCTTTACCTTCATTTTTGAGCAAACTGATAAGGGCTGGGTTTGGGCACATGCTTATCAATTCGATGATGATACCGCGACCTTCATTGTTGAATGCTCTCAGGCCACCTACGATGCTTTCAGGTTTGCCGAACTAGACCAGCAACAGAGCATCGCGATCTGCGAAGGGATATTCAAAGATTACCTTGGCGGCCATCCATTGATGACTAATGCCAATCATATCCGAGGCTCTGCGTGGATTCAGTTTCCGCGAGTGTTGTGTGAGAAATGGAGTCACAAGAACATGGTCCTGTTGGGCGATGCTTCTGCCACTGCACACTTTTCGATTGGTTCGGGGACCAAGCTGGCTTTGGAGAGTGCCGCGGCGCTGGCTCAACACCTGAGCGATGAGCCTGATCTGGCAAAAGCCTTCTCTGCGTATGAAGACGCACGACGATTTGAGGTTCTGAGATTGCAGTCAGCTGCACGAAATTCTGTTGAATGGTTCGAGGACGTTGAGCGGTATTTGCATCTTGATCCCGTGCAGCTTAACTACTCGCTTCTGACTCGCTCTCAACGAATCAGTCATGAAAACTTGCGGTTGCGAGATCCGAAGTGGTTGGAAAGTGCGGAAAAGTGGTTTCAGGAGCAGGCGGGTGTCACACCCGGCAGTCCGGTTAGAGCTCCCATGTTTGCACCCTTCAAGCTACGTGGCATGGAGCTGAAGAATAGAATTGTCGTCTCACCCATGGCGCAGTACAAGGCGATCGATGGTTGTCCGACGGACTGGCACCTGATTCACTATGGCGAGCGTGCCAAGGGCGGCTGCGCGTTGGTTTACACAGAAATGACCTGTGTTTCTCCAACTGGTCGCATAACGCCTGGATGTCCAGGCTTGTATCACCCTGAGCATCAATTGGCCTGGAAGCGACTGTGTGATTTTGTTCACCTGGAAACTCAGGCAAAAATTTGCTGCCAGATAGGGCATTCTGGCCGAAAAGGCTCTACTCGGGTAGGTTGGGAAGGAATGGATCAACCGCTTGTCGATCAGAACTGGGAACTGATTTCTGCATCGGCCATTGCATGGTCAGATGGCAACGCTACACCTCGAGCGATGAGTCGGAATGATATGGATAGCGTGAAACAGCAGTTTGTTGATGCTGTGAATATGGCAGAGCAATCAGGCTTTGACATGATCGAGCTTCATGCTGCACATGGATACCTGATTTCCTCCTTTATTTCACCCTTGTCCAATGCACGTGTCGATGACTATGGCGGGTCACTGGAGAATCGAATGCGTTTCCCGCTTGAAGTATTCAAAGCCATGCGTGAAGCATGGCCTGAGGACAAGCCAATGTCCGTCCGCATATCAGCCAATGATTGGGCAGATAACGGCATCGAGCCTGAGGATGCCGTCGAAATCGCCAAAATGTTTTATGCCGCCGGCAGCGACATCATTGATGTTTCATCGGGGCAGACATCAACAAGTGCAAAGCCTGTTTATGGCCGCATGTTCCAGACACCTTTCTCTGACCGTATTCGCAACGAGGCGGGTATCGCTACCATGGCCGTTGGCAATATTTATGAGGCTGATCATGTGAACTCCATACTCATGGCAGGACGCGCTGACCTGGTCTGCCTGGCTCGTCCACATCTGGCCGACCCTTACTGGACTTTGCATGCTGCAACTCAGCTTGGCGACAGACTGGAGGCATGGCCACAGCCCTATGATGCCGGTAGAGACCAGGCTTGGCGGCTCGCTGATCGTGATGCACAGATGGCTGCAAAAACATGACAGAGTTCGCTGACAAACACGTGGTTATCTCGGGCGGTGGTAGTGGTGTCGGCGCTGTAATCGCCGCACAGTTTTCAGCCGTCGGAGCAAGAGTAACGATTCTTGGGCGCAGGCAGAGCAAGCTGCAAGAGGTGGCGTCTGCAACCGGTGCACTGCCGGTTGTGTGTGATGTCACCGATGCGGAAGAGGTTGAATCGGCCTTGTCTGCAGCACGTAGTCATCATGGTGCTATCACGATAGCCGTGGCTAATGCCGGTAGCGCCATCAGCAAACCATTTGCAGACATGACAGCTCAGGATTTCTCGTCGACCATGGACGTTAACGCATTGGGTGTATTCAACCTGTGGCAATCATCTCTTGCAGACATGATCGAGTCGAAGTGGGGTCGTATGCTGGCGATCGCTTCCAGTGCCGGGCTGAAAGGCTATCCCTACGTATCCGGCTATTGTGCGGCCAAGCATGCGGTTGTCGGGCTAACCCGTGCCCTGGCTCAGGAACTTCCCAGAACCGGGATCACGGTCAACGCCATATGCCCGGGTTTTGTCGACACGCCCATGTTGGCAAGTTCAATACAGAATATCGTTGCCAAAACCGGCATGAGTGCTGAAGAGGCGGCCAAGGTTCTGAAATCCAGTAATCCCATGAGACGTTTCATCACGTCCGAGGAGGTGGCTGCTACCGTCTTGTGGCTGGCTGGCAATAGCAGTGCTTCGATCAGCGGTCAGGCTGTATCCGTCAATGGAGGCGAGGTATGAGCCAGCCGCAGAATAAATCAGCGGTTGAGCCTGCTGCTAAAACTCGATTACGTCTGTGGTTGAAGTTGCTGAAATTATCACGGCAGATTGAAGGCGAGCTGCGTGAGAACTTTCGAGTGGAATTCAAAACGACACTGCCGCGCTTTGACGTGATGGCAGCCTTGTATCGATTTCCGGAGGGGCTGCGCATGAATGAGTTGTCCGAGGCCCTCAGAGTCTCCAATGGCAATGTCACAGGCATTGTTGACAGGCTGGTCAACGATTCTCTGGTCACCAGAGTTGCAGTGCCGGGAGATCGGCGCGTACTGCGGGTAAAGCTTACTGCCTCAGGCAAGAAAGAATTCCTGCAACAAGCACTCCAGCATGAAGGTTGGGTTGACAGCCTGTTGGGCAACGTGTCTGGCGATGATGCGGAGCTGATGATGGAACTTGTCGATAAAGTATTCTCAAATAACTCCACTGAGCAATCAGACACATGAGTAGCTGTCGAACAGATGTTCAACATTTCCACTGTCGTGTGGATAATCGTATCGCTCAGATATCACTCAATCGGCCAGAGCGAAAAAACCCACTGACATTCGACAGCTACGCAGAACTGCGTGACTGGTTCAATGATTTGCCCTATTGCGATGATGTCGATGTTGTGGTGTTTGGATCCAATGGGGGCAACTTCTCGTCGGGTGGTGATGTTCACGAGATCATTGGTCCGCTGACCGAGATGTCAATGAAGGAGCTGCTGCAATTTACCCGCATGACGGGCGATCTTGTCAAGGCCATGGTGAATTGCGGCAAGCCTGTCATAGCCGCAGTTGATGGCATCTGTGTGGGAGCCGGCGCCATCATCGCCATGGCATCAGATTTGCGAATGGCCACTCCCGAGGCAAAAACCGCCTTTCTGTTTGCACGTGTCGGATTGGCAGGTTGCGACATGGGAGCTTGCGCCATTTTGCCGCGCATCATTGGTCAGGGACGGGCTGCCGATTTGTTCTATACGGGTCGTTCGATGAGTGCAGACGAAGGCGAGCGCTGGGGCTTCTACAATCGGATTGTTGAGTCAGCAGATCTTGAAGGTGAATCGATGGCATTGGCAAGCCGTATTGCTCAGGGGCCAAATTTTGCTCACATGATGACAAAAACCATGCTGAAGCAAGAATGGTCCATGTCGATCGATCAGGCCATTGAGGCTGAAGCACAAGCGCAGGCCTTGTGCATGCAAACAGATGACTTCAAGCGTGCGTTTCTAGCGTTTACGCAAAAGGAAAAACCCGTTTTCGAGGGCAATTAGATGTCAGATAAAACCTATCTGCAGTGGCCTTTTTTTGAGGACAGGCATCGGCAGTTGGCAGAGGAGCTGGAAAGCTGGTCTGCAGAGCACCTGATAAACATAGACCATGGCGACACGGATAATGCGTGCAAGTCACTGGTGAAGGCACTTGGCAAGGCAGGCTGGTGCTTGCATAGCGCAGTTGACCCTGCCGGATCGGCGACAACGCTTGATGTCCGTAGCTTGTGTCTGATACGTGAGACGCTGGCAAGGCATGATGGGCTGGCTGATTTTGCTTTCGCCATGCAAGGTCTGGGGACCGGTGCTGTTTCTCTATTCGGTACTAAAGATCAACAGAACGAATGGTTGACGGCCACCCGAGTCGGCGAGGCCATAGCGGCATTTGCCTTGACTGAACCCCAGTCTGGTTCTGATGTTGCCAACTCGACGATGAGCGCAACACGTGATGGCAATGACTACGTCCTGAATGGTGAGAAAACGTGGATATCCAATGGCGGAATTGCCGATCTCTATACGCTATTTGCACGTACTGGAGATGCACCCGGAGCCAAAGGGCTGTCAGCTTTCATCGTGCCTGCAGGTATACCGGGTTTTGAAGTTGTCGAACGACTGCAGACAATCGCCCCTCATCCATTGGCCAGGCTTCAATTCACCGATTGTCGCATTCCAGCATCAGCACTGTTGGGGCAGCAAGGGGAGGGCTTCAAGATTGCGATGTCGGTACTGGATGTTTTCAGGCCCACAGTTGCAGCAGCGGCGCTTGGCTTTGCGCGGCGTGCACTGGATGCCGCGCTGGATAGAGTCAATCTACGAGAAGTGCAAGGCACTCTGCTGGCAGAGTTTCAAATGGTACAAGGGCATATCGCAGATATGTCCATGAATATTGATGCCAGTGCCTTGCTTGTTTATCGGGCAGCCTGGCTCAAGGATAGCGGTGCTTCACGTATCACGCGAGAGGCGGCCATGGCGAAATTGTTTTCAACTGAGCAGGCTCAGAAAGTGATTGACCAGTCGGTTCAGTTGCATGGCGGCGACGGGGTTCGAACGGGCTGTGTCGTGGAGAAGTTATATCGCGAGATCAGAGCGCTGAGGATATACGAAGGGGCCTCGGATGTTCAGAAGATCATTATCGCGCGCCAGACTCTGGCAGCACATCGGGATGGAAAATAATGCTTGGACCAACCGCACACACTGATACTTTTTCAAGGGACAATCTGCCACCTGAAACGCTTTGGCCGGACATCGTGTTGGATGGCTTTGATTACCCGGATTATCTGAACGTGGCTGTTGAGCTCACCGACAGGATGGTTGAAAAGGGTTTCGGTGATCACACGGCACTTATTGGCAATGGCCGGCACCGCACCTACAAGGAGCTGACAGACTGGACGAATCGTCTGGCACATGTCCTGGTTGAGGATATGAATGTGCAGCCGGGAAATCGGGTTTTGATTCGATCAGCGAATACACCTGCCATGGTTGCCTGCTGGCTTGCAGCCACTAAAGCAGGTGCGGTCGTTGTGAACACGATGCCGATGTTGCGAGCGGTTGAGCTGGCTCAGATCGTTGACATTGCCGAGATCACTCATGCCTTGTGCGACAACCGGATGCTGGATGAAATCCAGGCGGTAGCGCAAGACAGTAAAACCTTGCATCAGATCATCAGCTTTGATGGAAGCCAGAATCATGACTCAGACCTGGACCGTCTGGCCCTTGAAAAACCGGTACGTTTTGATGCGGTGCAAACCGGACGTGACGATGTTGCGCTGCTGGGCTTTACCTCCGGTACGACGGGAGTGCCTAAAGCGACAATGCACTTTCATCGTGATCTGTTGATTATCGCCGACGGCTATGCAAAGGAAATACTGGGGGTCACGCCAGATGATGTTTTCGTTGGTTCACCACCACTGGCATTTACATTTGGATTAGGGGGTCTGGCCATCTTTCCATTGAGGTTTGGGGCTACGGCAACGCTGTTGGAAACAGCCAGCCCGCCCAGCATGATCGAGATCATCGAGAAGTACAAGGCAACGGTGTGTTTTACCGCGCCAACAGCCTATCGATATATGCTTTCAGCCATGGACGAGGGAGCCGATTTATCCAGTCTGCGAGCCGCTGTTTCTGCCGGTGAAACCCTGCCGGCACCTGTCTATAAAGACTGGATTGAAAAGACGGGTAAGCCCATACTTGATGGTATCGGGGCAACTGAAATGCTGCATATATTCATCTCTAACCGCTTTGATGATCATTCACCTGCCTGCACGGGCCGGCCGGTTACTGGCTATCAGGTAAAAATCATTGACGATGACAACAATGAGGTACCCCATGGAACTGTGGGCAGGTTGATCGTAAAGGGACCGACTGGATGTCGCTATCTGGCTGACGATCGTCAAGCCAACTATGTGCTTGATGGCTGGAACATCACAGGGGACAGCTTTTCAATGGACGAGAAAGGCTATTTGCATTTCGTTGCAAGAAATGACGATATGATCATTTCTGGTGGCTATAACATTGCCGGTCCTGAGGTGGAAGCTGCATTGTTGTCACACCCCTTAGTGGCTGAATGCGCTGTGGTGGCTGCCAGCGATGAAGAACGAGGTTCCATTGTCCAGGCACACGTAGTGCTCAGAGATGGCGCTGCGGCTGTCGACAGTACCGCTTTGCTGCTCAAGGATTATGTCAAGGCGACCATTGCACCGTACAAATATCCCCGATCGATTGTTTTTTGCGAAAGTCTGCCAAAGACAGCCAGTGGGAAAATTCAGAGATATACATTGAGGACGTAGCCTCGAGAAACGCTCTAATAAATGACTCTGTTCAACCATTGATTCAGTGAAGTAGAAAGAACGCCAACAATCACAATGCAGTAAGGAGAAAACGTTGATTATACGTCGAAAAGCAAGCAGTCTTGGACTGGCCTTGCTGGCTAGCTGTACTTTGTTAACCCCTGCTATTTCTGTGGCCGACAATAAAGTGAAAGTCGGCATGATTACTACGCTGTCCGGGGGCGGGGCTGGACTAGGAATCGATGTTCATGATGGGTTCATGCTGGCAATCGCTCAGTCGGGCAACAAGAACATTGAAGTGGTGGTTGAAGATGATCAACGCAAACCGGATGTGGCTGTACAGTTAGCCGATCAGATGATTCAATCTGAAAAAGTAGATGTGTTGACGGGCATCATCTGGTCGAACCTTGCGATGGCCGTGATACCTTCTGCCACCGCACAAGGGAAAATCTATCTATCACCTAACGCAGGTCCGTCAGTTTTAGCCGGAAAAGGTTGTCATCCTAACTATTTCAATGTTGCCTGGCAAAATGATGAGCTGCATGAGGCCGCTGGTGCTTACGCAACCGACGAGGGTTATGGAAAGTCGTTCATTCTTGCCCCTAACTACCCAGCCGGCAAAGATGCATTGACGGGCTACAAACGCTATTTCAAAGGTGAGATAGCAGGTGAACTCTACACCAAGCTGGGGCAGACAGACTACGCGGCAGAGCTGGCACAGATTCGAGCATCAGATGCAGATAGTGTTTTCTTCTTTCTTCCGGGTGGCATGGGTATTTCTTTTCTGAAGCAGTATTCTGGCAGCGGCATCGAGTTACCCGTCGTGGGTCCTGCTTTCAGTTTTGATCAAGGTATCTTGCAGGCAGTCGGTGATGCGGCTCTGGGAATCAAGAATACCTCTCAATGGAACAAGGACATTGATAACCCGACCAATGCCGCCTTTGTAGAATCGTTTCAAGCTGAGTATGGACGATTGCCTTCGCTATACGCCTCTCAGGGGTTTGACACCGCAAACCTGCTACTTAGTGCAATGGACAAGGCTGAAGTGGATGATACAGAAGCTTTTCGTGCAGCCCTGAAGCTAGCTGATTTCAAGTCAGTACGCGGTGACTTCAAGTTTGGTAACAACCAGCATCCTGTTCAGGATATTTATGTGCGAGAAGTGATCAAGGAAGGTGACGTCTATACCAACAAGATAATTGCAACTGCATTATCAGATCATGCAGACTCCTACGCTGCTGATTGCAGCCTGTAATTTTTCCTGATGAGAGTCTGATGCCGCTGGTGTCAGACTCTAAAATTGCATAAAGCCAACATATGTCGACAATACTTCTCATCGAACAACTCCTGAATGGTATTCAGTTTGGGGTCATGTTGTTTTTAATGGCGGCTGGCCTGACATTGATATTTGGTGTCATGGGGCTGATCAATCTGGCTCATGGCTCGCTCTATATGATAGGTGCATTTGCCGCAGCCTCTGTGGCTACCTTGACTGGCTCGTTCGTACTCGCCATTCTGGCCAGTGTAGTTGCTGCGGCCTTGTTTGGTGCCATTGTCGAGTTCAGCATCATGCGGCGGCTCTACGAGCGTGATCACCTTGACCAGGTTCTGGCCACCTTCGCACTTATTCTGATTTTCTCTGAGGGAACGCGATGGATGTTTGGTTCCTTCCCGCTCTACCTTGATGTCCCCGAGATGCTCAGCGGTACCGTACTGCTGCCCGGCGGCATTCATTACTCGCGCTACCGTCTGGCGATCATTGTCATAGGGTTGCTGGTCGGGGTAGGACTGTATCTGTTGATATCAAAAACCCGTATCGGCATGCGTATTCGAGCGGGTGAGAATGACCGGGAAATGATCGGTGCGCTGGGTATTGATATTTCGAAGCTATATACCTCTGTATTTGCACTGGGTGCGGGCCTGGCCGGTTTGGCGGGAGCTTTGGTTGGTGCGATTCAATCGGTGCAGGTAGGCATGGGGGAGCCTGTGTTGATTCTGGCATTTGTTGTCATTGTCATTGGTGGCATTGGGTCAATCAAAGGTGCGTTTATTGGCGCTCTGCTAGTGGGTGTGACCGATACTCTGGGCAGAGTATTGCTGCCCATTGCATTTGGTAGCTTCATGGAGACCTCGCAGGCTGCATCCGTCGGCTCCTCTTTGTCTTCCATGCTCATCTATTTGTTGATGGCCGTTGTACTTTTATTCAAGCCATCAGGATTATTTGGGCGTACGCAATCATGATCAATGAAAAAACATTGAATGCCCTCATTGCGCTTTTGCTTTTAGCGGTGCCGTTGATTGCCTGGTTTCTGGATGAGCCCTTTATCATCACGCTGGCAACCAAGGTCGCCATTCTTGCACTGGCAGCGGTGGGGCTGAACCTTGCGCTTGGCTATGGTGGGCTCGTCAGTCTGGGTCACGCTACATTCTTCGGCTTGGGCGGATACTCGATGGGTATTCTGGCCAGCCATGCTCAGACTTACACGCCTTTGCTGGAAAGCCCATTTGTGCTTGAAGGTACGAATTCAATGCCGGTCATCTGGTTGACTGCCATAGTGATCAGTGGCTTGGTAGCGTTCATCGTGGGTCTGCTGAGTCTGAGGACCGCTGGCGTCTACTTTATTATGGTGACCTTGGCGTTCGGACAGATGTTCTACTATTTTGCGATCAGCTGGCCAGCCTATGGCGGAGAGGATGGACTGTCCATTTATGTGCGAAATGGATTTCCCGGATTGAACACACTTGATCCGATCCAGTTTTTCGCGATCTGTTATGTCTTGCTGATGCTGGTCATTTTCTTCATGGCCAGGCTGAACTCTGCCTCATTCGGTCTGGCACTGAATGCCGCTCGACAGAACAGCGAGCGTGTTCAAACGGTCGGCATCAGTCCTTTCAAGCTTCAATTGGTCGCGTTTACGATATCGGGTGCGGTAACCGGATTGTCTGGCGCCTTGTATGCAGACTTGAATCGATTTATCAGCCCGACGATGTTCAGTTGGCAAACCAGTGGTGAGATCATGGTGTTTATCATTCTGGGAGGTGTGGCGCGATTGTTTGGCCCAGTGGCAGGGGCTGCCATTTTTATCTCTCTCGAGCATGTACTCGGTGGCCTGTCGGAATACTGGCATATCTATCTGGGTGCGGTTCTGCTGTTGGTGGTGCTGTTTGCAAAAGGCGGCTTGATTGGCTCGGTATTCAGGAAGTCTGTTAGTCATGGTTGATCCTGTTCTCGACATACGCGACATACGCAAGCAATTTGGTGCCTTGAAGGCAAGCGATGGGATTTCTCTGGACCTGAAACAAGGCGAAATACATGCGTTGATCGGCCCGAACGGTGCGGGTAAATCCACCTTGATAGGGCAGATAGCCGGCAGGTTGAAACCCGATAGCGGTAGCGTGCATTTTCTGGGTCAGGACATCAGTACCCAATCGACCGTACAACGAGCCCGATTGGGCCTGGGCCGTACCTTTCAGGTGTCAGCATTGGCAATGGAAAATACGGTATTGGAGAATGTGGTCCTTGGGGCACTGGGCAATCGCGGTAAGGCATTTGGTTTTTTCAAGCCGGTCATGCACGATAAAGAACTGCTTTTACAGGCAAGGGCTGCGCTTGAACGAGTTGAGTTGATCGATGACGAGGCGTGCATTACTGCCGAACTATCGCATGGGCAGCGTCGCCAACTAGAGGTTGCAGTCGCCTTGACCATGCAGCCAAAAGCCTTCTTGATGGATGAGCCGATGGCGGGGATGGGGGCCGATGGGTCAAAGAAGCTGACGAAGTTGCTCAGAGAGTTAAGCAATGATGCGCCCATTCTGTTGGTAGAACACGATATGGATGCGGTGTTTGCACTGGCAGATCGTATCAGTGTGCTGGTTTATGGAAAAATCATTGCAACAGGTTCAGTTGATGAAATACGTGCCAATCCGGATGTACGTACCGCCTATCTAGGTGATGAGGGTGGCGTATGAGCCTTTTGACGCTGGAAAATATCACGGCATCCTACGGTGCATCTCAAGCACTTTTCGGTGTTGATCTGACATTGGATGAAGGTGAAGTTGTGGCGTTGATGGGCCGCAATGGGATGGGTAAAACAACCACCATCAAGGTCATTTGTCGGTTATTGAAAAATCAATCCGGAACGGTCTGTTTTGCGGGACAGGATATTTCCTCTTATCCTTCACACCGTGCCGCTCGCCTCGGGCTGGGGCTTGTGCCTGAAGGTCGGCGTTGCTTTTCAAACCTGACAGTTTGGGAAAACCTCATGGCATCTGCCAGACAAGGTCATTGGGATTTTGACCGGGTTGCAAATCTGTTTCCAAGACTGCAGGAAAGATCATCTCAATATGCGGCTTCACTCTCGGGCGGGGAGCAGCAGATGCTGGCTATTGGTCGGGCCTTGATGACTAACCCGCGAACCCTGATTCTGGATGAAGCAACCGAAGGCCTGGCCCCTGTTATTCGGCAGGAAATATGGAAGGCTATCGCTCAGTTGAAAGGTGAAACCGGTCTTTCGATTCTTGTCGTCGATAAAACCCTCAAGGAACTGGCGCTCGTTGCAGACAGGGCGGTCATCCTGGAGCGAGGCAAGTCTGTCTGGCGGGGGCAGTTTCAAGCCTTGAGTGCCGACGTTGCTGACCAATACCTGGGTGTTTGATTCAGATGTTTCAATACAATCAGAAAGTACTGTTCAAACATTGTGATCCTGCCGGTATTGTTTTCTACCCTCGATACTTTGAGATGCTGAACGATACGGTAGAAGAGTTCTTTGACAGTGAGCTGGGTCAGTCGTTTTCGCAGATCCATCAAACTGCCAGCATTCCTACGGTACAGATGAATGCCACATTCTCAGCGCCGAGCAGGTTGGGGGATAAGTTGGTGATAAATCTTGAAGTTTGCCGAATAGGTCGTTCGAGCGCTGATTTGGATTTCAAGACTTACTGCGAAGAACAGCTGCGATTCTCAGCGAATTCAACATTGGTTTACGTGGATACGAACGGTAAACCAAACTCATGGCCTGATTCATTGCGTCGGGCATTACAAACAAGATTACAAGGAGAAGATTAGTGTCCAGTGAAATTATTCAGCCTGAAGGTTGGACCAAAGCGAGGGGATATGCAAACGGCATACTGAGCGAACAGGGAATGCTTTTTGTCGGCGGTCAAATTGGCTGGAATGCTGAGCAAGTGTTCGAGAGTCACGATTTTATAGGGCAGATGGAGCAAGCACTGAAGAACATAGTGGCCGTTGTTGTTCAGGCCGGTGGTTCGACTACGGATATCGTTCGGCTGACCTGGTTCGTGATAGACAAAAAGGAATACGTTGCTCGCCAAAAAGAAGTAGGTGAAGTTTATCGTCGTGTGTTGGGCAAGCACTTTCCTGCAATGACGATGGTTGTGGTAGCAGGACTTGTTGAAGATGACGCACTGATCGAGATTGAAGCGACTGCAGTAATAAGGGCGCTCACTATTGATGGTTGAGGCGTGGAGCCTGGCAGCAGTGCACTACAATCACTCGTGGATATAGCCAGACTACGAATAGCACTATGGATCTACAACGCACCGTACCCTGGGGTCGTGACTTTGACGAATATTCAGAGATGTTCTCTCTGTCGTCACTCAAAGCCGGTGATACCGTCATTGGTTGCGGTGATGGCCCAGCCTCGTTCAATGCTGAGGCCACTTCCAGAGGTATCTGTGTAACCTCGGTTGACCCCCTGTACACCTTCAGCAGAGCTGAGTTGGAACAGCGGATAGAACAGGCCCGAAACGAGGTCATGCCGCAAGTTCGCGCGAAAGTCGATGACTACATCTGGCAAACGATCGAAAGTCCGGAGGAGCTGGAGCGCCGCCGAATGCAGGCTATGCGGGTGTTCCTCAAGGATTACGAAGAGGGGTGCCGGGCGGGGCGTTATATTGCGGCGAGTCTGCCGAAGCTGCCTTATCAGGACAATGCCTTTGACTACGGACTGTGCTCCCACCTTCTGTTCCTCTATTCGCCCCAGTTAGACGAGGAGCTACACATCCAGAGCGTTCTGGAGCTTTGTCGCGTGGCTCGGGAAGTGCGTATCTACCCACTGGTATCAATTGAGAACAATCAACGATCCGGACATCTTCCTGCGGTGCTTTCAGCGTTGGCTGAGGTTGGCTACCATTCTGAAGAAGTGCCTGTTAGCTATGAGTTTCAGCGGGGAGCCAGAGCGATGCTCAGAATAAGTACCTGAAGATGTTGTTAGTCATATAACCCCTCGAGAGAGCTAAGGGGTCGTGAAACAATAAACTATACTTTTCAGTCGCCCCTGCATCCTGCCCTTCTGCGTTGTTTGTCGGTTGAATAGCCCGCTATTCGCCCTCCTCACGCCTTGCCGGGCAGGCGCAGGACCAACCGAAAAGTATAGTTAATTATTTCACGACCCCTAAGTCACATTGTCTGCACAATGTCTGCACATTACAGGACTACCTTATTCAAACGGCAGAGGGGGCGATTTGAGTTAATCCGGAATCTGTATTCCTCTGTAAACCTGTAACCTGCCGACCAGTTGCTGACTCGATTTGCTGATTGTTTATAGCTAGAGTAGCGATTAGTAGCTAAGGGATCGTGAAACAATTACCTATCATTTTCAGTCGCCCCTGCATCCTGCCCTGCTGCGTTGTTCGGCGGTTGAATAGCCAGCTATTCGCCCTTCTCACGCCTTGCCGGACAGGCGCAGGACCAACTGAAAATTGATAGGTAATTATTTCACGATCCCTAATCGGAATTTGCCAGTTCAAGAGGAGATACCAGACTTTGATTAAATTCCATAAGAAGAGGCGTTTAAGCCTTATCAGCATGACGGCGTTGAGCTTTGCCGCCATCATCGCCAGTGGTTGTTCGTCGGATGACGATAGCGATACCATTGACACAACAGATAGCACTGATACGACCGACACAACAGATACCACTGACACCACCGATACGACAGACAACAGCAGTACATCTGCCACGCTTGATCCGTCACTGTTTGTTGAAGATGCCCTGGCATCAGAACCCACTCTCGTCGATTGCACATTGAGTGATGGTACAGAAACTCAGTGCTATCAGATCGAGATCGCAGGTGTACCGGCAGACTCGGCTGTCGGCCCGTTCTGCCCTCAAAGCATCAGCAGCACCGATGCTGACAGTGGTATCTGGCTCGATGGCTCTGGAACGGTCTATCAGGCGAATGGGGATTTCATACTCGACCTGCCGAACATCTATAATGATAGCAACTGGCAGTTGTATGACGAAGCTACCGGCGACGTGTATATCACGGACACTCAGGAAGGTTGCGAAGCGGCAGCCCGGCCGGATGTGGATCCTGCCTATCAAAACTACTGCGTAGAGTGTTCGCTGGACTACGTTGATGGTGGTGTGACAGAGACTTATCTCATACCGGCCACACCCATACCTGCAGATACGATCGGAGCAATAGGTACGCAAACAGGCCTTAGTCTGAATGGCGTGCAGCTTGCTGCAGCCGCCCCTGTTGCGGATATCCTGAGTAACTACACCATTGCGGCATTCGATGACTGTGGTGGCCATGTCAACCCGTTCGAGGGTTACCATTATCATGCGGCGACTGGCTGTTCTGAGCTGTCCGATACGCAAGTAGATGGTCATGCATCGCTGCTGGGTTATGCAATGGATGGATATGGAATTTACGGAATGCTGGATAGCGAAGGCCTGGAAACGGAAGGATTGGATCAGTGCCGTGGAATCAGTGATGAATCACGCGGTTATCACTATCACGCAGCCAGCGCCGGTGAGAACATGTTCATCGGCTGCTTTACTGGCAAGACCGTTGAATCAGCAGACGCTGGTCCTGGTGGTGGTGGTCCTGGTGGAGAGCCACCTGAGTGAGTCGACGATTAGTTTCAGTAAAAAAGTCACTCCGTTTTATGCTCTTCTGCGGCCTGCCTTTCTGGGTGCCGCAGATGGTTTTCGCACATTCATCCATCATCAATAACAAAGCGTGGGAAGTGTGTGAGAAGCAGGTAAGGTCAGATTCGTGTGAATACACGGATAACCATGAAGATATTTATCGTGGTACGTGCCAGCTGATGTCTGAAAAATTGCTGTGTGTCAGAAACCAGCCTATTGTCAAAGGCAATCCTGACGCTGCGGATCATTGATATTGTTGTAGGCAGTTAGAGCTAACCGATCGGGTGACTCGAATTAACGGGGTCACCTCGATCGGACTGCGCGTCCCGGACTGCGCGTCCCGGACTACGCGTCCCGGACTACGCGTCTCGGAAATGTTCACAGACAATTAGTCGTTCGCTCTGGACGAGGACCCATCCTGTGAAGTCTCTCTAGGTAGGGGAGCAAACAAGCTGCGTTGCCAGCCAGAGTGGTATCCAGCACCGAACTCATCCAGTCTGGCAATTTGTCGTGAAGGCGATAGAAGCTCCAGAGCCCTTGTTTGCGATCCAGCACCAGGCCGCAGCTACGAAGCTGCGCCAGATGACGTGACACCTTCGGTTGGCTTAATCCGAGCGACTCGGTGAGCTCACACACGCAAAGCTCACCCTCTTTCATGATGAGTAACAGGCATAGTAAGCGTGTTTCATCAGACAGGCACTTGAACAGCATCACCGGAGTCATTTCAGGTTCTCATGTTCAAGGTTGGGATCAATGGCATTTGTTTTGAATATAAGTGTATCCAGTTACAGCCCTGATGTTGCACATTTTGATCTGGAATGCAGCTTTGTCACACAATCTTCATATAATCTATATATGATTTGGCGTATGTAGTTTCTGTACGTGCATCCAGGAGAATGCTCATGACAATACGATTAGGCATTAACGGGTTTGGCAGAATCGGTCGACTTGCCTTTAGAGTCGCCAGTGCTTCTCGCGATTTTGAGATCGTGCGTATCAATGATCCGGCTGCTGATGCTCACACGCTAGCGCACTTGCTGAGTTTTGATTCGGTACACGGGCAGTGGGGCCAGCAGGTGGCGGGTGAGGGCGAACAACTGATTCTCAACGGCAAGAGTATTATCTGTACGCGTCATACGGCTCTGTCAGAAACCGACTGGTCGGACTGTGATGTCGTAATAGAGGCGTCGGGCACGCTGCGCACCACAGAAAAATTACAAGGCTTTCTGGATCAGGGCGTCAAACGAGTGGTGGTCACCGCGCCCGTGAAAGAGGAGTCGGTGTTGAATGTTGTCATGGGGGTCAATCATCAGGCCTACAATCCATTAGTGCACCGTATCGTGACGGCAGCTTCTTGCACTACCAACAGTCTGGCCCCTGTGGTCAAAGTCATGCATGAACATATCGGCATCAAGCATGGTTCGATTACAACTATTCATAATCTGACTAATACGCAGACTATTCTGGATGCTCCGCATCAGGACTTAAGGCGTGCACGTGCCTGTGGGATAAGCCTGATACCAACAACAACAGGTTCGGCTACGGCGATTACACAGATATTTCCGGAATTGAAAGGGCGATTGAACGGCCATGCTGTCCGTGTGCCCTTGGCCAATGCCTCATTGACTGACTTCGTGTTCGAGGCCAGTAGCCCGACCAGTGTGGAGGAGGTGAATGGTCTGCTGAAACGGGCCGCGGATAATGAACTAGCGGGCATTCTCGGTTTTGAAGAGCGCCCGTTGGTGTCTGTTGATTATAAAAGTGACCCTCGCTCCAGTATTATCGATGCGCTTTCGACAATGGTTGTTAACCAGACACAGGTGAAAATATATGCCTGGTATGACAACGAATTCGGATACGCCAATCGTACTGTAGAGCTTGCACGACTCGTTGGGCAGATAGATCAGGACTGATTCACTTGAATACCGTTATGCAGCGCTGGTCGCAACTGCCGGAAGCCATCAGGCAATACACGATCATTACCGGCAATTACTGGGCATTTACTCTCACCGACGGTGCGCTGCGCATGTTGGTGGTGCTGCATTTTCATGCACTGGGCTATGCACCACTGCAGATCGCCATGCTGTTCCTGTTTTATGAAATATTCGGGGTTATCACTAATCTGGTAGGCGGCTGGTTAGGCGCCAGGTTCGGCCTCAATCGAACCATGAATATCGGCTTGGCACTGCAGGTTGTGGCGCTGTCGATGCTGCTGGTGCCGTCCGGTTTCTTGAGTGTAGCGTGGGTGATGGCGGCCCAGGCACTATCGGGAGTTGCCAAGGATCTGAACAAGATGAGCGCCAAAAGCTCCATCAAGTTATTGCTGTCCGATGCACAGCAGAGTCGGCTGTACACATGGGTGGCCTTGCTGACAGGTTCGAAAAATACGCTCAAGGGTGTTGGTTTTTTCATGGGAGGTGCGCTGCTTACGCTAGTGGGGTTTCGCGGAGCGATGTTGCTGATGGCTGTGATGCTGTGTCTGGTATGGCTGTTCAGCCTGTTTGCTCTGGGTAAGGATCTGGGCAAAGCCAAACGCAAGGCACCGTTCACGGCCATCTTTTCCAAGAGCCAGGCAATCAATATACTGTCAGCTGCCCGATTGTTTCTGTTCGGGGCAAGGGATGTCTGGTTTGTTGTCGCCTTGCCGGTCTACCTGTCTGTGACACTTGAATGGGATGATTGGAGTGTTGGTGGTTTTCTGGCTCTCTGGGTCATTGGTTACGGGTTTGTGCAGGCGCTGGCGCCACGCTTGACTGGCAACTCTGAAACGAAGCAGCCCGGTGGCAGAACGGCCTTTATCTGGGCTGCTGTGCTGGCAGTGATTCCTGCTGGCATTGCGCTGGCCGTCATGGGTGAATTCCACACAGAGACTTCGCTGGTCGTTGGACTGTTGATGTTTGGTGTGCTGTTTGCCATCAACTCATCGTTGCACAGCTTCTTGATTCTGAGCCATGCCAGCCGTGATGGTGTGTCACTGGATGTCGGGTTCTACTACATGGCCAATGCGCTGGGCCGTTTGCTGGGCACCGTTCTGTCAGGTTGGTTGTTCCAGCGTTATGGCCTTGAGATGTGTCTATGGGTCTCGGCGCTGCTGGTGACACTGTCAGCACTGATCATCATCAGATTACCTGCTGGAATTGGGCAAGAATCTGGTCACACGTTGTAATCAGGCCGCATTAGAGCGCTGCGCCTCCGTCAATTGCTCAATGGCATTGAACGCATCAATCCATGTTTTCATAATATCCGGTGATAGAAACTCTCCCAGATATTGCTCGCACGCCTGTCGTTGTTTCTCGTCAGTGGTATCGGTCAGGTTTGTCTGCAGATAACGAATGCTGTGCAGTACCATCAGAGGTGTAATGACATCCAGATCGCGAGGCGGGCTTTCAAACTGCAGTGCGACAGCCTCGACAACCGCATCTGACATATGCCAGCCGCGCAACACGTTTGCACCGATTATCTCTGGTGACAGCGTGCTACTGCTGCCATTGTCGTTATTAAGTTCTGCGTTGGTTGTCGCCACGAGTTGTCCGACGTTGGCCATCATGCCGGATATCTGGCAATGGTCCACTGCGCCTCTGGGCAGCTTAGCGTAGCGGGCAAACTGGTTGCACAATGCGCCGATACGGATAGCCTCATTATTGAGTTGCATCAGGCGTGTTGTACTCAACTGGCTGCCATCGAAGCGTGAAAAGACTTTGGTGGTAAGTGTGATGTTCTTGATCATATGTGCGCCGAGCAAGGTCACTGCCTGAGCGACAGACTCGACATGCTTGTTGATGCCATAGAAGGCGGAATTGACCACCTTGAGCACGGTCAGAGTCAGACCGGTGTCGCTTTCGACGATTTCGCCGACTCTCATCAATGAACTGTGCTGTGATGCCAGTTCTTGCACCATCTTGTCATAGACAATCGGTAATGCCGGTATTGAGGTGACCGATAACATGAGCCGTTTCAGTGCTTCATTGTTCATCGATTCACGCAAGCGCAGCGAGCGTTCGATGCTGGTGGCCAGCGAGCCTGAGTCAAAGGGTTTGAGCAAGAATCGCTGATTGACTCGCAAATTGCCCAATGCGGATTCAAAACCCGCATCGGCGGTGAGGGTAAACCGGACAGGAGGAACCGTGGCTGAACGTGCCAGATCCAGTAACTGGAATCCTGACATATCTTCCAGCTGGGCTTCAGTGACAATCACATCAACAGGAGCATCCCCTGATTCATTGAAAATGATATCCAGTGCCTGTTTGCCACTACTGGTTGAATTGATTGACCAGTCAGCACGCATCTGTCCAAGAGTACGTGCAAGCTCACGGCAGGCGCTGATGTCACTGTCTACTAGTAAGATCTTGGTCATGCGTCAAATCAGGCCTCCGGTAGAGAAAAACCACGCGTATATTTTTTCCAGAAGCTCGGGCAGCAGCAGGTACCGTGAGTTCTCTCAATGCGCAATGTCTCGGGCTTTGGGTCTGGACGCATACAAATTGCCTGCCAATTTGGTCAGGCAACTAACATCAGATCGTGTAAACCTAGCCTCTGTGTTGCTGTAGTAAGGACTGATACCACAATGCGCTTTGTTTGAATGTTCTTTCCTGTGTCGCGTAATCCACGTGAATCAGTCCAAAGCGCATGTCATAGCCTTCTGCCCATTCGAAGTTGTCCATCAGGCTCCAGGCGAAGTAGCCACGCACGTCAACTCCATCGCGCATCGCGGCCAGTAGCCCTTCCAGGTGCTGGTGCAGATAGTCAATGCGAGGCTGATCTGCGATAACACCTTTGACGATATCGTGATTGTAGGCAGCGCCGTTCTCGGTGATATAGCAAGGCGGCAAGGTGTAGCGAGCGTTGATATCAACCAGCAGATCGTAGAATGTGCTGCCATCGACTTCCCAGCCGATATCGGTGCGCGGCACATCGGGTTTATCGATCTGCACGGTAGCCGGATAGTCGGCCTGCGGGCTGCTTGCATCAGCGATATGGAAGGGGGTGTAATAGTTCAATCCCCAATAGTCCAGCGGCTGGGCAATCGTTGCCAGATCATCGTGCCAGCCATCCGGCATTCTGTCTCCCAGATGGCGCATGGCATCCTCCGGATATTCGCCCTTGAAGAGCGGATCCAGAAACATGCCGTTATGAAAGGTTTCGTGTCGCTGAGTGGCTTCCTGGTCACGGTCGGTGTCTGTCGCCGGGTACAGGGATTGCAGATTGAGCACGATACCCAGTGGTACAGAGCTGCGTGAGGCACGCATGGCCTGGACCGCCAGACCGTGGGCGCGATGCTGGCCGTGCAGGACCGCCAGTGCCGCATCAAGGTTCTTTTCACCGGGTGCGTGAATGCCGAGGAGATGACTCAGGATGGAGGAGCACCAGGGTTCATTGAAGGTGGACACAGCGCTGATTCGATCACCGAATTTGTCCATGATCTTTTCTGCATAGCGGGCAAAGGCATCGGCTGTCGAACGGTTGCTCCAGCCACCTTTGTCGGCAAGCGCCTGGGGCAGATCCCAGTGGTACAAAGTGGGGTAGGCCTGCAAGCCGCGCTCAAGGCAGCCATCGATCAGGCGATCGTAGAATGACAGGCCGCGTTGATTGAGCTGGCCACCTCCCTGAGGGTACAGTCTGGGCCAGGAAATAGAGAAGCGGTAGGCATCGACGCCCAATTCGACCATCAGATCCAGATCTGACTTCCAGCGATGGTAGTGATCGCATGCCACATCACCGGTATCACCGTTAAGCACCCGGCCAGGAGTATGGGAGAACGTGTCCCAGATGGATGTGCCTCGACCATCTTCCAGCACGGCCCCTTCTATCTGGTAGGCCGCCGTGGCCACACCAAAGATGAACTCCTCGGGAAATCGCAGATCTTCAAGGGTTTGTTCGTTTTCGATTGTCATGCGCAAAACAGTGATTGTCTGGTCAGGACCTGACCCTGTTGAATTTTGACACATTCTTGATTTTATGGTGAACCATCAAGCTCTGATATGTACCCGGAGTCCAGTTGCTGTTGGTGCAGATGTCGTTGTTGGCGTGCAGAAGCTAGTAGAATAGGGGGCTCCATGAAGTGTGGCTGACAGGTTTGACAGGATCTTCTAGATGCAAGACATGAAAAACAGCACGGTAGAGGTGCTGGAAGGCGCTGCACAGTGGCTGGAGGCGGGTCATGGTGTTGAACTTGTCACGGTGGTCCGCACCTGGGGCTCTTCGCCACGGCCAGTAGGCTCGATTGCAGCTGTGCGTGATGATGGCGTATTGGTGGGATCGGTGTCCGGAGGCTGCGTCGAGAAGCAGTTATCGGAAAGTTTTCGTGGTCAGGGAGCATCCCGAATTCACACCCATAAAGTGGATGACGAGCAAGCCAAGCGTTTTGGTCTTGCCTGCGGCGGTGAGTTGGAACTGGTCTTTGAAACGTTAGCCGATGCAAAGCCTCTGCGCGAACTGTTACAACGTCTGTCGCGCCGGGAACGGGTACGCCGAAACGTGAGTATTGGTGATAGTGAAGCCACATTGCACAGCGCTGCTCGCGATGACCAGTTCATGTGGGATGGTGAGAATCTTAATCAGGTTTTTGGACCTGCCTGGCGATTGCTGCTGGTGGGTGCCGGTCAATTGTCGCGTTTTACGGCCGAATTTGCCCTGGCCATCGACTTTGATGTGCTGGTGGTGGATCCGCGTGAGCAATTCAGAGAAGCATGGAACAATCCGCTGGTGCCGGTCCTGGCCGACAGCCCGGACGATGCCGTTCTGGCCCACGCAAACGATGCGAACAGTGCAGTTCTGGCACTGACTCACGACCCGAACATCGATGATCTGGCCCTGATGGAGGCGTTGCCGGGAGAGTGCTTCTATGTCGGGGCTCTGGGCTCAGTTCGCAACTATGAAAAGCGGGTGAAACGCCTGGCTGGTCTGGATGTGCCGGCGGCAGCCATTGCTCGTCTGCGTGGTCCTATTGGTTTGTCCATCGGCAGTCGCACATCGGCAGAAATTGCCATTTCAATCATGGCAGAGCTTATTCAGGTCCGGCACTCTCTGGCCTGATAACCATTGGGTCATGGCCAGTTAGGCGTGTACTTATCCATGAGTAGCTATACTTCCCTTCTTTTTGTTCCACCTGCTGGTCGCTCGGCGCGCCAGGCATAACAACAACAGACTCACGAAATACACATGAGCGACATTGCAAGCAAGGCGAGTCATCGCATTACCTCACTGATCGCCGAGGCGATTGAGGCCACCGAGCGACAGGTGGTCGCGGCTATCGAGCTGCTTGATGGCGGGGCAACTGTACCGTTCATCTCCCGTTATCGTAAAGAGGTGACCGGTGGGCTGACCGATAATCAGCTGCGCACACTGGAAGAGCGTCTTGGATATCTGCGTGAGCTGGATGATCGGCGCGAATCGATCATGTCTTCCATCGATGAGCAGGGCAAGCTGGACGACGCTCTACGTACCCGAATTCATAACGCGGCGACCAAGGCGGAGCTGGAAGATCTTTATCTGCCTTTCAAGAAAAAGCGTCGCACCAAAGGTCAGATTGCCATTGAGGCGGGGCTTTTGCCTCTGGCGGAACTGCTTTGGCAAAATCCGGAAAACGACCCGCAGCAAGCGGCTGTACCCTACATTACGGCAACGGCTGCCAGTGGTGATGAAAAGGAAGCTGTTGCCGACGCAAAGGCTGCACTGGACGGTGCTCGCTACATTCTCATGGAACGTTTTGCCGAAGACGCCAGCCTGATAGCCAGGCTGCGGGAGCTGATGCAGAACCAAGCCTACTTCTGTGCAAGCCTGGTCAAGGGGCAGGAGCAGGAAGGTGCCAAGTTCCGGGATTACTTTGACCATCAGGAGCCTCTGGCTCGAGTCCCCGGTCATCGTGCTCTGGCAATGTTTCGAGGACGTACCGAAGGTGCCTTGTCGCTGAACCTGCTGCTTCAAAAAGGGGATGAGTTCTCCGATGAGGGTTGTGTCAATCTGGTGGCCTCGCATGTGGGGTTTCAGCACACGGCACAGCCTGCAGACGACTGGCGTCAGCAGGTTGTCAGCTGGACCTGGAAGATCAAACTCTCCCTGCATCTGGAAACCGAATTGCTGGGTGCCTTGCGATCGCGCGCCGATGCTGAAGCCATCAGTGTGTTTGCCGCCAATTTGCAGGATCTTCTGCTGGCAGCTCCTGCAGGTCCACGTCCGACACTGGGTCTGGATCCCGGCTACCGTTCAGGTGTGAAAGTGACGGTGATTGATGCCACGGGCAAGGTGGTGGGCCACACCGCCATTTTCCCGCATAAGCCGCAACAGCAATGGCAGCAGTCTCTGGGAACATTGGCACAACTGTGCAAGAAGCACGCGGTCGAGCTGGTGGCCATTGGTAATGGTACGGCAAGCCGTGAAACAGAGAAGCTGGCTGATGAGCTTATCGATGGCTTGCGCAAGGCCGGCACAGAGGGGCAGCGCCAGCTCATGACAAAAGTGGTGGTCTCCGAGGCAGGTGCTTCCGTTTACTCGGCCTCACAACAGGCAGAAGACGAATTCCCGGATCTGGACGTCACCATCCGTGGTGCCATCTCCATCGCCAGGCGTTTGCAGGATCCGTTGGCGGAGCTGGTGAAAATTGATCCCAAAGCCATAGGCGTCGGGCAATATCAGCACGATGTATCCCAGACGGCGTTGGCCAAGAGCCTGGATGCCACAGTTGAGGATTGCGTAAACTCTGTGGGTGTTGATCTGGATACAGCCTCGGCGGCTCTGCTTTCCCGGGTTGCCGGACTAACCCCGACACTGGCCAATAACATCGTTGCCTATCGTGACGAGCAGGGTGCCTTCAAGAGCCGCAAGGAACTGAAAAAGGTACCACGCCTGGGACCCAAGGCATTTGAGCAGGCCGCAGGCTTCTTGCGAATTCCCAATGGCAAGGATCCTCTGGATGCTTCTGGTGTGCACCCTGAAGCCTATCCTGTGGTGCAACGGATTATTGAATACTCAGGCAAGTCGCTGGAGCAACTGATCGGTGATGCCAGTGTGCTGCGTGCTCTGGATGCCAGTCAATTCACCGACGAACAGTTCGGTCTGCCCACGGTCATGGATATTCTGAAGGAGCTGGAGAAGCCGGGTCGTGATCCACGCCCGGAATTTCGTGCGGTACAGTTTGCCGATGGTGTCGAGAAAGTCAGTGATCTGGTGCCCAACCAGGTACTGGAGGGCAAGGTGACCAACGTCACCGCATTTGGCGCCTTCGTCGATGTCGGGGTTCACCAGGATGGTCTGGTGCATATCTCGGCCTTGAGCGATACCTACGTCAAGGATCCACGAGATGTGGTCAAGGCGGGCGATATCGTCAAGGTCAAGGTCATGGCTGTGGATATCGAACGCCAGCGTATCGGTCTTTCCATGCGCCTGACTGATGATGCGGAAGATGCGGCCGAAAGAGGGCGTGGTGGCTCCCGTGAGCAGGGCCAGCGTGCGAGTGGCAATGGTGGTGGGCGTGCAGGCTCGAGCCCCGGGCAACGTCCTGGTCAGGGTTCTGGACAGCGCTCCAACTCCAATCAGCGGGATAAACGCACTAATGGCTCTTCAGGCCGGCAGAAGCAGGCGACCTCACATCGGGAGACCAGTGATCAGCCATCCGCATTGGCACTGTCGTTGAAGGCAGCTCTGGAAGGAAAGTAGATCGGTTTACGAAAAAGTCGCACAGCGGTCTGAAGTCATCCCCGGGATGGCTTCAAACCACTGCTTGCCAGAATTGTCGTGTTCGATCACTGACGTGTCAGTTCTGTGACCCAGATTCAGATCTGAGCGTGGAGTCCGGCATGATTTCCGGTTCGCCGCTCAACCTGTTACAAAAACAGCCGCTCATCAGTTTCAGATACTTACTGTGATTGAATAAATCTGATGACGGACTATTTTCGACTCGTAACCCGTAGCGATTTTGATGGATTGGTTTGTGCGGTATTGCTCAAGCATATTGACCTGATCGATGACATAGAGTTTGTGCACCCAAAGGATATGCAGGATGGCAAGATCGATATCGGAGCGCGCGATATCACAACCAACCTGCCTTTCGTGGCAGGTGCTCATCTGGTGTTTGATCATCATGAATCGGAGACCCAGCGCAACGATACGAGCGTAGCCAACTACGTCATTGATGCCGATGCGCCTTCGGCGGCCCGCGTTGTGTGGAAGCACTATGGTGGGCATGACACTTTTCCTGCGCGTTGGGATGAGATGATGGAGGCGGTGGACAAGGCTGATTCTGCTCAGTTCAGCATGCAGGAAGTGCTGGAACCCACGGGTTGGGAGATGCTGAATATGCTGATGGACTCGCGTACCGGTCTTGGCAGGTTCAGGGAGTTCACTATTTCCAACTACGCTCTGATGATGTCTCTGATCGATCACTGCAAGGAATCAACCATCGAACAGATTCTGCAACTGCCTGATGTCCGGGAAAGGGTTGAGCTGTATGAGGAGCATAAGCAAGCCTTCAAGGACCAGGTATATCGTTGCAGTACCGTGCATGAGAACCTGGTTGTACTGGATCTGCGTGATGAGGAAGTGATCTATCCGGGCAGTCGGTTCAGCATCTACGCCTTGTTCCCGCAGTGCAATATCTCGATTCACAGATTGTGGGGGTTTCGTCAGCAAAATACCGTGTTTGCCACAGGTAAGTCCATCTTCGATCGCAGCTGCAAAACGCATGTGGGTGAATTGATGCTCAAATATGGTGGGGGCGGGCACGCAGCTGCCGGAACATGCCAGATTGATAATGACAATGCCGACACGGTTGTTGCTGAACTGATTGCTCAGATCAATGCCAATGAGGTGGTTTTCGCCAAAGCCAGCTGAGCCCGCCTGCGGTTTAGGTTTCAGACTGAAAAACGTCATCAAATCAGGAGGATGGCGTTCTGTCGCAAGCTCCATTGGCGCGCTCGTCGGACCGTGTCAGGTGCATGTTCTGGCCGTGCCCTTCAGGCAGGCATATAACCTGTAAGATACGATGATTTACATTAGAACTGTATATAAGTCTAGGTCGTTGGTTTCGCAGGATAGTGGACAGGGTGTATTGTGAGTACTGACACTCATCAAATACTCTATCCTTCGCATGTCCGAACAAACAGCTTCGCAATCCGCCTTACCGGCTGACACAAACCAGATTCAGGTCGTCCTGCGTAGCCAGCCTGTTGAGCTCTACAAGATCCTCAAGTTCGAGGGCCTGGCCAGTAGCGGTGCGGAAGCCAAACAACTGATTGATGAGGGGTTGGTGCTGGTCAACGGCGAGGCTGAATACCGTCGTCGAAGAAAGATCATGGACAATGACTGGATTCAGTTCGAAGGCCAGCAGTATCGGATGATTGCCGATGGCGATATCTGAGAGTCCCACAGCCCTGCCAGAATCACACGGCGATAAACTCTGGCAAAGGGATCAGGAAATTCAAGTAGCCAAGTTCATGTTGCTGTGCGGCAATCTGGGCTGGGTTATTGTCGGTACTCTCGTAACCGGACTGGCACTCTTCGTCGCTGCAAAGGATCAGATGCCTTTGAGTCAGCGTCTGCCCTGGATCACCATGTTGCTATTGCTGATCGCCGTCAGAGTTGTAATGTTGCGGTATTGGCTGCGTGTTCCGACAACGTCTGGCAATGTGAATGCCCGCATTGTACTGGCCACCTCGCTCTCTACCTGTCTGGCCATCCTGTTTGGCCTGTTTGGTTATCTGGCTGTCTCGGAAAACAGCCCATTGACCAATCTGCTCGTGATCATGGTCTCCACGGGCATGGTGGCATCAGCCTCGGCGGCAATCTCGCATATGCTGCCCATGTTCATGCTTTACATATTTCCTCTGATGCTGCCCGTGGCTTATCGCATGACGCAATTCGAGCAGGCGGGCTATCACTGGATTGCCGGTCTGATTATTTTGTACCTGGTTGTGTGCGTGGGCACCTCGCGCAATATTCGTGCATCGATCATGCAATCTATCAACATCCGCTTCGATAATCAGAATCTGCTCGGCAGCTTGCGTGATGAAAAGCAGCGTGCTGAGGTCGCTTTGAAGAGCGAAGAGCAGGCCAACCTGGCCAAGTCAAAATTTCTGGCAGCAGCCAGTCACGATCTGCGACAACCGCTGCACTCATTGCGATTGTTTACTGCAACGCTGGAATTGCAGACTCGAAATACTCAGCACAAGACCCTGGTCTCTCAGATCGATTCTTCTGTCAAGTCACTGGAAGATCTGTTCAACGCCTTGCTTGATATATCCAAGCTGGATGCCGGTACGCTATCCGTTGAAAAGAATCACGTGTTTCTGGATTCACTGTTGTCACAGATTGAAGGTGAATTCAAGCCACTGGCACATGAGAAGCAATTGCACTTCAATGTGGAGTTGGCAGATCATGTGATTTTTACGGATGCCTTGTTGCTGGAAAGATTGATCCGCAATTTGTGCAGTAATGCTATTCGTTACACCGATGCTGGTGGTGTGGATGTGCAAACTCGTGTTGAGGACGACCGGGTTTTCATTACCATCTCAGATACAGGGGTTGGTATTCCGGAGGCTGATCACGTTCGCGTCTTTGATGAGTTTGTGCAGCTGGGTAATGTAGAGCGAGACCGTAATCAGGGCATTGGTCTGGGCTTGTCCATTGTCAGGCGGTTGTCGAATCTGTTGGGCCTGGACGTCAAGGTGCAATCAGAGCCAGGCAAGGGCTCGACATTTACCGTGGGAGTGTCCCTGGGCGATCGGGCGCAGTGCGAGCATATGGCACGTTTTCCAGCTGACAGTGGTGAGGCGGTAGATTCGCTTTTCGTGCTGGTCATCGATGATGAAGAGGAGGTTTGTCTGGCCATCGAGGGTTTGCTGGAGACCTGGGGTTGCATTGTCATGACAGCAACATCGGGCGATACCGCTTTGCAGCAACTTGATGAGATCGGTGAAGTGCCCGATGTGCTGGTCAGTGACTACCGCCTGCGACAGGGAGAAACCGGTGGTGATGTGATACGTCGCATACGTACTCACCTACAGTGTGAAATACCGGCAGTGATACTGACAGGCGATATTGCACCCGACAGGTTGCAGGATATCAAGTCGCTCGGTTTTCCGATGTTGCACAAGCCCTGTGAGCCTGAAGAGTTGCGACAATTGCTGGCCAGTGCTGCCAAGACAGCGCCGACCAGCGGTTTCATGAAGTCGTTAAAGGACGGCGCAGTGGCAAAAGTGCCTGGCGCCGCCGTACCTACTCTGAGAGTCGTTGAAGGCTAAGGGCCGCTGTTTACAAGTTGCGAATATCAACCGGGACGGTCTCGCCATCGGGTGTAAATCCGAATACACGACCGTAGAAGCTCAGTTCGGAACGAATGGCTGTGGTAATGGTTGCAGCCTGTCGGAACCCGTGTTGCTCGCCAGCAAATTCCAGATACGCTACCGGCAATTTGCGCGCATCCAGAGCATCCACAATCATGCGTGACTGATTGGGAGGCACAATCTTGTCATCAGAGCCCTGCATGACGATCATGGGGGCAGTGAATCCGTCCAGATGATTGATAGGTGAGCGCTGTGCATAGATATCAGCATCCTCTGGCCAGCTTCCGATCAGATTATCGAGGTAGCGTGATTCGAACTTGTGTGTGTCATTGGCCAGGGCTTCCAGGTCGGCTACCCCGTAAAGACTGGTGCCGGCTGTAAACAGATCGTGAAAGGCCAAGGCCGATAGCACGGTAAAGCCACCAGCGCTGCCGCCACGAATGATCAGCCGTTGTACATCCACATCGCCGCGATCCACCAGGAAGCGAGCTACTGCGACGCAATCCTCGACATCAGCTATTCCCCATTCGCCATTGAGTTTTTGCCGGTAACGTCGTCCGAAGCCACTGCTGCCACGGTAGTTGACATCTACCACCGCAAATCCGCGACTGGTCCAGAAACGTTGTGCCAGTGAAATCTGCGAGCGCGCCGCTGATGTGGGGCCACCATGGGCCAGAACAATCAGTGGTGGTTTTTCATTATCGGGGGCCGAGTATTCAGGGTTGGCAGGTGCATAATACAAGGCGTGCGCCTCATCACTACCATCACTGCCGGTCGGAAAGCTGATAACTTCCGGTGCCTGCAGATAGCCATCCGATAGTGGTAGGGGCTTGGGATCACTGACGATTTTACCGTCAAAATGCACCGCCAGTTCCCGGCTCCACGAAGCACTGGCAAAGGCCAGCTTGTTGCCACTAAAGCGTATGGAATAGAACGAAGTATCTTCAGGGAATCCGGGAAGGTGATCGATGCCGCCCTTGAAGCTGGCAGCCAGCACCTGTCCTGTTTCATCAAAGCCGTAACGGGACAAGCCATGTACCCAGGGTGGATAGCCAATCTCGCCGTCTGCCGTAAATACGGGTGTGCTCTGGCCTAGTGCATACAGTTGCCACAGGTCCGAACGATCTGACAAGTAGTGCAGGGTGCCATCAGGCGACCAGGCAGGTTCGACAATGGATTCATCCTGTCCTCCTGCGACGTGTTGTACCTGGCTGATGGCAATAGAACCCTTTGAGCTTTGCAGCGTTGCAAGCTTCAAGGAACTATCATCCCAGGGCATGTTCGGGTGTTCCCACTGCACCCACGCCAGCGCCTTGCCCTCGGGGGACAGGCAGGGCGAGCCGTAGAAGTCACTGCCGCTGGCCAGATCGACGCTGCATCCCGAACCATCGCTGGCGATAGCGATGATGAGGTTCTCAGGTTGGCAGGGTACATCCGAGTCTGCCCCAATAGCATGACGTTCAGCCACACCGATGAGCCAATGACCGTCCGGTGTCGGCCGAAAGTCGGCATAGCGCCAGGCACGTGGTTCGGGTGGCTCGGCACTGAGTATGAGTGGTTCGCAACCAGGGGTAAGTGCACGCAGCCTTTGGTCGCTGTGATCCACGTACCACAAGGTACCGTTCTGTGCCCACCAGGAGCCGCCGCCGTATTCGTGTACGGTTGTGCGCACATTAGCCTCTGGCGGCGTTATCTCTTGAGCGGTGCCGTCAAACCAGCGCATGATGGCAACCCGGCCACCTTCACCCGGACGTGACTCTGCCCACCAGACAGTGTCACCATCGGGCACCACTTCGGTTATGACTGCGCCACCGGTCACCAGCATGTCTGCGGTTATCGGTGACGCCCACGTGCCGTAGGGCGCTTGTTTGACGGCTGTCACTTTAAACGACGGTACCGCGAGTAGGACGGTTGTTGGTGATGTTGAATTTCATTCCATCGAGCAATTCTGCAAGATCAGGGCGCGCTGCAGGTCCGTTGGAAATGGTGACGATCTGAATTTCTGCATCCGGGCGCAGGCAGAAGATACCAGGCTCTGAAAAACGTGCTGGAGCTTCATCAGGGCTTAAAGGTTCTGTGATGTAGACACCCAGACGGCGCATGTCGGCCTCGCTCAGGCCATAACCAACCGGGAAGGTCCAGCCAAATTCACCGACATCCATCGTGGCTCTTTCTTGTGTATCTGCCGAAAGTGCGACAACCTTGATACCCGCTTCCGTAAATTGTGCCTGCATCGTCTCCAGCGTATTGAGGTATCGCTTGCAGCGTGGGCAATGCTTGCCGCGGTAGATAACCAGAAGCATCCAGTCATCAATGGGCTTGCCAACGGTCATGCTGCCACCACCGACAAGATCGAAAGTGAATTCGGGAATGGGCTGGCCGACAACGGGCTTGGGAGTCAATGCTGACATGATGGGTAGTCCGGTGAATTGAAAAAGGAAGGATAGTCTACTGGTGTTACTTGTGCTTTCTACTTGAATCTGGCCACGGTAAAGCTGTGCCTTAGTTACTGCTTGTATTGAAAGGTTCAATGAGCCTGAGTACGTGGTCCGACCAGAGCAAACAGGGCACCTTGAGGGTCAAAGGCCTGGATGATCCAATCACCGGTAGGTACTTGTATGGGCCCTTGCAACGTTGTGCCGCCGTGGGCTTTGACAAGTTCGTTAGCCTCGTCGATGTTCTGGACATTGAAATAATAAAGCCAATAGGCTCGAGGTGCCATCGGATTATTGAACATGCCGCCCATTCTGACATTGCTGCCATCATCGAACAACAGGTAGGTGCCCATCGGCCCCATGTCCATTTCCTCAGCCTTTTGCCAATCAAGCTGCGCACTGTAAAAAGCCCACGCTTCCTGCCAGTTACTGGTATGCAGTTCATGCCAGCCGCCATGACCCGGCTTGCCTGGAGCATAGGAGTTTGACGTTGCAGTGCCAGATCCGGACATCAGATACAGGGCTGCGCCCTGCGGGTCGCCGATCAGGGCGATGCGTCCGACATCCGGGATATCGACCGCTGGCATGAATTCAGTACCGCCTGTCGCCAGAGCACCGGCAACGCACACATCAACGTCTTTGACACCCACGTACCCTAGCCAGCCAGGCGGCATGCCGGCCTCGGCAGCGCCAGCGGGCAGGGCCATCAAGCCTCCGATGGCAACGTCATCCTTGTTGAATATGCGGTAATCTCTGTCCGCTTGTCCGGAGTCCGTCGTTTTCCAGCCCAGCACCTTGCTATAGAAGGCTGTTGCAGCGTCAGGGTCACTTGTCAACAATTCGTACCAGATAATGCTGTTCATGATGTTTGAGTCCCTTTGGATCAGCGTTGGTATGGGTTGTAGAATTGAGCCGCAACATTGTCACCAACTGCTCGCTTGCTTGTCAATGTTACCGAGCGGCAGGCACACCGGTGGAATTGAGCCGCATGTCATACTCTGCCACTCTCAGGTTCAGATCAGCCTGAATCTGCATTGAAGTCGAAGTCATCTATGGTCGCAACGAAAGACACAGAAGCGGCGCTGCAGCGCGCTTTCCGGATACTGGAACTGCAAGTGCAGTCCGGTCGCATTCCTGGTGCCGTGCTGGGGGTCACAGACCGTAGCGGTCAACATGCAATCAAGGCCTGCGGTCTGGCTGAAGTGAAGCCACAGCGGCGCTTGCTGCACGAGGGGACCTGGTTTGACCTGGCCTCGCTGACCAAGGTGATCTACACCGCGCCTCGTATACTGCAACTTCTGGAGCAACAGGGTATCTCCGTGGATGAGCCTCTGATTCGTTTGCTGCCCGATCTTCGACAGTATGATGCCAATGCCTGGGAGCGCGCAGTCACTTTTGGTGAGTGCCTGTCGCATCAAACGCAATTTCCGGCTGTCGAGCCTATCTATACGTATGGGCGTGACGCTGAACTGCTGCGCGCATTCGTGCTGCAGCGACAATGGACACCAACAGCCACACCTGTCTATTCCGATATCAATTACATCTTGCTGGGGCTTGCCCTGGAGCGTTTCCATGATGCCAGGCTGTGGTCCATGCCGGCAGGAGGCGGGTTCGCCTTCAGTGCGCCAGCCGACGAGTGTGCAGCAACCGAGTTCTGTACCTGGCGTAAACGCCTGATCTGTGGCGAGGTGCATGATGATAATTGCAGCGCCCTGCAAGGTGCCGGTCACGCCGGTTTGTTCGGCACCGTAGCTAGCGTGCTGGACCATGCGCAGGCTCTTTTACAAGGAACAGGCGCATCGACCTCCGTTATAAAATCAATGCGAACATCGATATCGGCAACTCGCACCCTGGGTTGGGAGCGGCCGCATCCGGGCTGGTCAGGCGGGGATCAGTGTACTGACCAGACGATCGGACATACCGGTTTTACAGGCACCGGACTGTGGGTGGATTTCGGATCGGATATAGCCTGGACGCTGCTGACCAACCGTATTCATCCAACGCGCCATGCTGACAGTGGCATTGTGCAATTGCGCCGCGATATCTCCAATGCCATCAATGCCGAGGAGCACTAGACCTATGCAAGCTACCTGGGCCGTCGGCCTCATGACCGGCACTGTGCTGGACGGCAATATCGATGTCGCCCTGATCCGTACCGATGGTAGGACTGTCGAGGCTTTTGGTGACTATGCGCTGAAGCCCTATGATGAGCAAACCAACCAGTTATTGCAGCAAGCCACGATGGCTGCCCAGAGCTGGCAGTTTGCCGAGCAGGATCCGGAAGTTTTCGCATTGGCCGAGCGTCAGCTGACGTTGGCACAGGCCCATGCTGTTCAACAAGTGGTAGAGGATGCCGGTCTGTCGATGTGCGATATTGGTGTGGTTGGATTCCATGGTCAAACGGTTTTGCACAGGGCGCCAACACCCACGCAGGTGGGCGCGACCCGTCAGCTTGGGGATGGCGCACTGATGGCTCGCACACTGGATTGCACGGTGGTGCACGATTTTCGCTCGGCGGATGTGGCAGCAGGCGGCCAGGGGGCGCCTCTGTCAGCGATCTATCATCAAGGCTTGCTGGAGAGCCTCAATGCGGGAACCGATACTGCCGTTCTTAATCTGGGAGGTGTCGCCAATCTGAGCTGGACCGATCATGCTGGCAATCTGGTTGCATTTGATACCGGTCCTGCCAATGCGCCGCTGAACGACTTCATTGCCAGTCATGGACTGGGGAGAATGGACAGAGATGGCCAGCTTGCGGCAACCGGCAAGGTTGATGAGGACAAGCTGCAGGTATTGCTGCAACATCCTTATCTGCAGCAGACTTACCCGAAATCACTGGATCGGTTTGACTTCTCGGCCGCTATGGCACAAGGACTTGATGTTGCTGATGGGGCGGCGCTGCTGACAGCCTTTACCGCGGCGGCCGTCGGCAAGGCGCTGGATCTGTTGCCAGTTCGTCCGAGCCGGCTGATCGTTTGTGGCGGCGGGCGTCACAACCCGGTACTGATGAAAGAATTATGCAAAAGGGCGGCACCTCATTGCGAATTGGCAGAGGCGTTTGGTTGGCGAGGAGATGCCATCGAAGCTGAATGTTTCGGTTATCTGGCCATGCGGGTACTGGGGCGTTTGCCATTGAGTTTTCCTTCAACCACCGGCGTGCCTGCTGCCATGACAGGCGGCGTGATATCACAACCCTGATGGTCACTGCAATGCAGGAACGAGTCATTGAGTTTGTCAAAGAGTCACTGAATGCCTCGCAGGTGGCTGTGGATGAACAGTTGCAAGCGCTGTGGGGCGCTCAGGGCTTCTTGCTCCGTCTCAGCACGGATGTGCCGGGGCATGAGACGGTCATCGTCAAGTGCATTGCCCCGCGTTCTGACTCGTCTCATCCACGTGGTTGGAATACCTCACGCTCGTTTCAGCGCAAGACACACTCCTACGAGGTGGAATGCCATTGGTATGAACACTTTGCGCAACGTTGTACTCCAGGCTGCAAAGTACCGCAATTGCTGGGAATACAGCGTGAGGAGCATGGCAGTCTGATCCTGTTGGAAGATCTTGCCACCGAGTATCCCGTGTTGCGCAATCGCCTGATGGTGTCAGAGGTCGCTGTCTGCCTGCGCTGGCTTGCCGAGTTTCATGCCTTGTTTCTGGACGATGCCGGAGAGGGCCTTTGGTCGCAGGGCTGTTACTGGCATCTGGAGACTCGTCCCGATGAATGGCAGGCCATGGCTGAAGGTCCACTCAAGCAGGCGGCCAGCTGGTTGGACGAGCGTTTGCAAAAGGCTCGCTTCAGGACGCTGGTGCATGGTGATGCCAAGGTTGCCAATTTTTGCTTCAGTGATGACATGGCCTCGGTGTCGGCCGTTGACTTTCAGTACGTTGGCAAGGGCTGTGGTATGAGCGATGTCGTTTATCTGCTGGGAAGTTGTTTGTCCGAAGCAGATTGTCGGCAACATGAACAAGCGCTGCTGGATAGCTATTTTCTCCATCTGTCGGTGTGCCTGCCGACCAGTGCAAGCGCGGTGGAGGCCGAGTGGCGCTCTTTGTTTGCTATCGCATGGGCAGACTTTCACCGCTTCCTGATGGGCTGGATGCCCGAGCACGACAAGATCAATCCGTATACGGAAACTCTGGTTGGGCAGGCTCTGGCTCTGAGCTCATCGTCAAGCAATGATTGACTCTGCCATGGTTCAGCAGCTGGAAGCGCCTCTAAGAGATTGATAAAAGGGTGGTTTGACCCGTGAGGCGGGGCATCGGCAATCATGCGTCGCTACTCGGTTTTTGCGGCCTTTTTCACATTTTTTTAAAACTGCCATACAAGTTGCTTGCATCCTGTCCACGGATCGTCATACCATTGCTCCAGATTCACAGAAGCTATGATGTTCGCCTTAGTTCAGTACGCAGTTCTGTTGTTCCAGCCTTAGTGAAACTTACCTTTTATACCTACTTGGGTGGAGCAGGTGTCCCTGCTGCTCGTCGTACTTGTTGGATTTCAAAGCGTCTTTACAGGCGTGTGTTGGAAGCCAATCGGTTGGACAATCAACCACACCAAACGGTCGTGACGTTACGGCCTGATAAACTACTGGAGAAGCTATACCAATGAATTTTACAACGAACCAGACGGTCAAGAAAGTGGCCGGTGCGCTGCCAGTCCTGGCGCTGACAGCCGCAGCTCTTGTTGCCGGAACGGCACAAGCTGCTGACATGCGCGCCTGGAACATCCATCCAGCGGGCTACCCGAACTCAGATGCGATCGATCAGTTCGCCGCTGAAGTCGAAGAAAAAACAGATGGTGAGATCACTGTAAAGGCCTATCACGGTGGTGTACTTGGCTCACAGCCAGATGCGATTGAACAGATCCGCCTGGGCGCGATCGATTTTGGCCAGTTCAGCCTCGGGCCTATGGGTCAGTCAATTCCAGAAACCAACGTGGTATCACTTCCGTTTATCTTCAAAAGCATTCCGCAGATGTATGAGCTGATGGATGGTGAAGTCGGAGAAGCCATTGGTGCCGGTATGGAGAAGAAGGGTATTGTTCCATTGGGTTGGTACGATGCGGGCGCTCGTTCGTTCTACAACTCTCAAAAGCCGATCAATACACCAGCCGATGTTGAAGGTCTGAAAATTCGGGTCATGAACAATGATCTGTTCGTGGGCATGGTTGAATCAATGGGCGGAAACGCAACACCAATGGCGTTTGCTGAGGTTTACCAATCTCTGAAAACTGGCGTTGTAGATGGTGCTGAGAACAATCCTCCTTCGTATGAGTCAGTCAACCACTTTGAAGTTGCTCAGTTCTATTCACTGACAGAGCACCTGATCATTCCTGAGTGCCTGTGCATGAGTAAGGTTTCCTGGGACAAGCTCTCCGAAGAGCAACAGGCAATCCTGAAGACTGCTGGCAAGCACAGCGCTGAAACACAGCGTGAGCTGTGGAAAGCACGTGAGACTTCAAGTCTGGAAAATGTACAGGCAGCTGGTGTTGTCGTTAATACGATTGCTGACAAGGGACCGTTCCAGGAAGCCATGGAACCTGTCTACGAGCAATTTCTGGAAGCGAACCCAGACTTGGTTGAGCTGGTTGACATGATGCGTTCAGCCGACTAAATCGGTTTGTACTAACCGCGCGACTCCTGAGTGCTTTCGCGCCAGGAGTCGCGTTCTCCGATCCACTTTCTAGCAACGCAGGTAGTTCAGTATGGTTGAAAGCAAATCATTAACGGTGAAGGTATTGCAGAAGCTGCGCGATGTGTGCGTGCTCATCAGCAGCATTTCGCTGGTTGTACTTATTCTTACCTTTGCATGGTTAGTGTTTGGTCGGTATGTTTTGAATCAGACCCCAACCTGGGTTGAGCAACTGGCCTTGGTTCTGGTTGTGTGGATCACCTTTCTGGGTGCCGGTGCCGGCGTCCATGACGATACTCACCTGGGCGTGAGTTTTATTCGTGAAGCGATGCCTCCCAAGATTCGTCATGTACTACGAATCACCTGTGAGGTGACCATGGCAGTGTTCGGGCTGGTCATGCTCGTTGCCTGTACTGAACTCGTGCAGTTTGGTTGGTCAACCAAACTACCAATGCTGAATATTCCCGAGGGTATACGTACCCTGCCGGCGGCTATTGCTGGCGGCCTGATTTTTCTTTTTGCCACCGAACGTGCCGTTCGGATGATTGCAGGCGGTGTGTCACCCGATAAGCCTGTCGTACCAATTTCTGACGATAGGAGCGCTTGACTTATGGGACTCGCAATACTGCTTGGCCTTTTCTTTGGTGGTGTGCTGATCGGCATTCCAGTTGCTTTTGCCATGGCCATATCGGCCATAGCCGCCTTCATGTACGAAGGCTTTCCGTTGTTGATTGCGTTTCAACGAATCACATCGGGAGTAGGTGTCTTTTCTCTGCTTGCAATACCATTTTTCATCTTCGCCGGTGAGCTGATGCTGCACGGCGGTATAGCAAAGCGCCTGGTACGCTTTGCATCAACGCTTGTCGGGCATGTCAGAGGCGGTCTGGCTTCTGTCAATATCTTTTCTAGTATGCTGTTTGGCGGTATATCGGGTTCGGCCGTTGCAGACATCTCTGCTCTAGGCTCGCTGATGATCCCTGTCATGAAGGAAAAGGGCTATCGCGGCGACTACGCTGTCAACGTGACAGTGACCTCTTCGATTGCGGGTGTTGTCATTCCGCCCAGTCACAACATGATCATCTACTCGGTCGCAGCAGGTGGTGGCTTGTCCATCTCTTCACTGTTTCTGGCTGGCGTCGTACCGGGCTTTTTGATGTGCCTGTGTCTGGCTATTGCTGCCTACATCATCGCGATCAAGCATGGCTACGCCTCCGAGCCGTTCCCGGGCATAAAGGAAGTTGCGCTTTCGGCTGCAGCAGCACTGCCAGGATTCATCACTGCCGTCATTATTGTGGGTGGTGTGTTATCCGGCGTATTTACAGTTACAGAATCCGGTGCGTTTGGCGCCATCTACGCACTGGTGCTGACCGGTCTGGTCTATCGATCATTAAGCTGGGAGAGCTTCAGAATCGCGGTTGTTACTTCGGTTCGCACAACAGCGATGGTCATGATTCTGATCGGCTGTGCCAACGCGTTTGGCTATCTGCTGGCGCTGTATAACGTGCCTGAATTGCTGGCGACCGCTCTGACATCGATTTCTGACAATCCGTTGGTCATTATCCTGATGATCAATCTCATATTGCTGGCTCTGGGTATGATCATGGATATGGCGGCTCTGATCCTGATCTGTACCCCGATCTTCCTGCCGATTGCCGTTGGACTGGGCATGGATCCCATTCAGTTTGGCATCATGCTTCTGATGAACCTTGGGCTGGGTCTGTGTACTCCACCTGTAGGCGTATGCCTGTTCGTCGGCTGCGCTGTCGGACAGGTACCCATTGAAGAGGCAATACGCACTATCTGGCCTTTCTATCTGGCCATGCTCGCCGCTTTGCTGCTGGTGGCTTATATACCAGCGGTCTCACTCTGGTTGCCAGGTGTCATGGTTGGGTAGTCATCAGGAAAGTTGGCTGCTGTCGAAAGGCTCGTCACTGCTTGTGACGGGCCTTTTTTGTTTGTACTGCGGTTAGTTGAAACCCAACCTTGCTGTGCAGCAGGATAGATACAATTAATGATGGTTCGGTTTGTGCGTGACAGTACAGGGATCCGATAGCTATGAGTATGGAATCGGGTTCATGTTGTAGCTACAATCGAGTCTGGAATACATGTCGGGGCTGTTGTACATGAATATTCAAGAAGAAGATCCAGGTACGGATGATGTTCATGCCTTGTTGCTTGAACATCTGGCTGACATGCGCATACATTCACCACTGGAAAGTATTCATGCCCTTGATATAGCCGCGTTGAGGATGCCAGCGATTACCTTCTGGACCGTCAGGGATGAGGGCGTGTTACAGGGTTGTGGTGCTTTAAAGCAGCTGGATACCGAATTGGCAGAAATCAAATCGATGAGGACGGCGCCAGAGCACCAGCGAAAAGGAGTCGCCAATCTATTGATGCATCACATACTGAGCGTAGCCGCTGAGCGAGAGCTGAAGTACCTGTTGCTGGAAACCGGTACACCCGATGCCTACAAACCTGCAAGATTGCTGTATGCCAGCCACGGCTTTGTTGAATGTCCGCCATTTGCTGACTATAAGCTTGATCCTTACAGCGTTTTCATGCGACGTGCAATGCAGGTTTGATGCTTTTTCCTGCGTTGCAGGTTGCCTCTGACATCCATTCGTGATCCTTAATCTGTTAACGGACGTATCGATCATCACTGTCTTCAGTTCGCACAGCGATGTCTTGTACAGCCTATGGATGAACACGAATCAACACTTGATAAGCCGGCTGGCGCTGCGCTAAAGCGTCAGCGTGCGAAAGCAGCCCTGGCCAACCTGTTCGTCGGTGACGCCTTGTCCATGCCGGTGCACTGGTTCTACAATCCGGGCGATATTCTGCGTCAGTTCCCGCCACATGGTATTCAGGGTATGCAGGCAGCGCCGGCATCGCATCCCAGTTCCATCATGGCCCTGCATTCAACCTCGCGGGGTGGTCGAGGGCGGCAGGGCGCAGAGTCACAGCTGAACATCGTCGGCGACGTCATTCTCAAAGGCAAGCAGCATCTCTGGGGTCGCCCCAACGGTCATTATCACCATGGCATGCAAGCCGGTGAAAACACGCTTAATGCCTGGTGGGCCAGATGGGTAATGCAAAGCATGACTCATCACGGTGACTACGATGCACAGCGCTGGGTGGCCGAGTATATCCAGAAAATGACAGCAGAGCCTGCAGAACACCCGGACACCTATGCAGAGAGTTGTCATCGAGGGTTCTTTGCGAACCTGCAAAATGGTCATGAACCTACACGCTGTGGCGCCGTGACCCACGACACTCCATCGATGGGCGCGCTTGTCAGTGTCGCGCCACTGGCATTGGCATTGCTTGCAACCCATCCATTGAGCAGCGTCCAGCAACAATGCCGTGCCCATGTCTGGC
This sequence comes from Granulosicoccus antarcticus IMCC3135, assembly GCF_002215215.1. Taxonomy (NCBI): domain Bacteria; kingdom Pseudomonadati; phylum Pseudomonadota; class Gammaproteobacteria; order Chromatiales; family Granulosicoccaceae; genus Granulosicoccus; species Granulosicoccus antarcticus. Next base: position 3,380,934 of record NZ_CP018632.1, read on the forward strand.
TGACACATCCTGATGACTTGCTGATGCAGGTTATCGATAGCTACGTTGCTCTCATGGCCCATCTGCTTGAGCGACAAGAAGGCACGTCCTGCCGACAGGCCCTGATAGATGCTGCGGCCATCATTCCCGGGACGCGTCTTCAGACACTGATTGATCAACCACGGGGCGACGCCTATGTGGTGGGGCGTACGTATTCTCTGGCCTGCTATATCACTGATTCCTGGCCCAGCGTCTGTTATCTGGCTGCCAAATATCATGATGATCCAAGAAAAGCCTTACTGATCAATACGAATCTGGGCGGTGAGAATGCACATCGCGGATCAGTTCTGGGCACCGTGACAGGGCTTGTAGCTGGCAGTGTTGACAGCGAGCTGTACGAGTCTCTTGCCGAGCACGATGAGCTGGACCGGCAATTGAATCAATGGCTGGATCGTTTCTATGCTTGAGGCTTATAAAGCACTGCGCCGATGGCCGTGTAACCTGAGCACAGAATATTGAGTGAGTGCTGAAGCTGGTGACTATACACGTGTAGGTTGTGGCGAGCCTGTCCCGAATTATTGCCACGGCAGTAACAGGGAGAAGTCTGCGTTCACATGCACCTTCGAGTCATTTGCTTGCTACACAGTGAATGCTCAATGTACAACAAATAGTCTGCTTCACTAACGATTCTGCAGAGTAGAGAGGTTTTCACTACCCTGCAGTTTTGTTATCCGTTGCAAATGCTTTATTGCGGAATCAGCAGAGCCCCATCTTCATAGGTGATCGCCTGGCTGGCGGTGACATTGGCCGCAATGCTCCCCAGGTTCTCTTGCGTGACAACACCATCGACAGGGGCTGACGTTGCCAGAACCTGGCTGGCTGGCAGGTCTGTACCTTCCATCAGATGCGCATACATCAGATCCAGAGATTGCTTGAAGTAGTAGTCAATGGGCAGGAAGTTCATGCCCGATGCGGCATAGGCTCCCAACAGTGAATCCAGATGCTGTGCATGAGGCACCTCATAATATTTGAGGGCGCTGTTTTCTCCTTCGACCTGCTGGTTCAACACATAGTAGGGACGCGAGGAGTGATTGACGGGTATCAGTGCATCCGCACGACCATGCACGATGATAGTGGGTACGCCGTGTAGATCGCCGCTGGCTTTGATTTCATCGATTCCCTGGACCAGTCTTGCATTAAGAGGGTTTTCTGCATTGTCGCGCAGATCTTTCCAGCACAGTGCGCCTTCCAGGTTGTAGTCCAGCTCACCGTTGCTGGAGGGTGCCGCTATCTGGATGGTAGCGCCGGCAGGGGAGTCATCCTTGATCAGGAACATGCCCGCTGTGCGGGGAATGCCGTTGCTGTCGGCGGCAAGGGTTGTGAGCAGTGGGTAGGGGGCAGGTGTCAGCGTCGCTGTGATCACATGAGCCATGCTGACGCTACACAGTGCATCCACGACAGAGCTGCGGGTGTAGGCATTACCATAGGTGGTGATCAGGGACTGGAACAGATCTACGCCTGCGTAGCCTGCGAGCAGTTTCGTGGATTCGCTCAGGTAGCCGGCTTCCAGTAATTTCTGGTTGGCCTGTTCGCCTACTAATTCTATATCGCCTTCATCTAGCAGGCCGGCTGCTACCAGAGAGTTACAGCGAGCAGTGGTGTCACCGCGCAGCTCTGCAAAGGTGGCGCCTGTATTGACTGACGCTTTGCTGGCGCAGGCGGCATACAGTTCGGCAGCCACTATATAGTCATAGAACGGTGCCGAGTGTGCATCGAAGGGGTCGCGCCCGGCCATATTGATCGTGAACGGGCTGGCGGCCGCAACAGGATTGACATTCGGTTCGCCGACCACGATGCCATCAAAGACGCTTCCATCGCTCGCTTCTGCGGCTCTGAGAATGGCTGAGCCACCGTTGGATACACTGGCTCCCATGATCAGGGTATTCGCTGTCGTCAGCGATGTCTCGTATTCTTCGCTGAGTATATTCAGCGCAAACTGTATCGATTCGAGTGTATGCAAACCCCAATCCTTCTCGATGTTCTTTTGCGAATGAGCATGTTTGAAGGCATAGCGGTTCGGATTGGCATCAGCATAAGCCTGTACTTCGTCATTACCGGGAAGCGTGATGCCGGCATAGTCCGCACCCGGTGTTGGCACATTCTCGCTGGTCGGTACCACGAAGCTCGCCTCATCGCTACTGCTGGCCAGTTCAATGCTTTCCAGTGAAAGGTCAAACCCGGTTTTCTGTGTCAGCTCTACCGCTCCTGTACCTTTGTTGGCATCGGTATAGGCCACGGCACAGCCCTTAGACACACCCCAGTCACCACTGGTGCCGACAGCGCCATAGGCATTGCGTGAGCCGGATGAGGGTGCGACTACCAGGCAGGCGGCATCTGGATCAAAACTGTCGGGCAGTTGCAACATCAATGTTGCGCGATTGATACCCTCACCGACGAATGCACGAAATTCACGGCCTGGATAGGATGTGTCATCTGTGGGTCCGTAGAGTGTGCCGAACCCGCCTTCTGCGCGTAGATCAACCAATGCTGCATAGTTGGCATGCAAGGTCGCACGACGTAGTTCGGCGGCAGTCGGCGCTGCGGGGTCGGCGTAGAAAACGGGAGGTGTGCGTAATCCGCTCAAGCCCAGGCCACCCAGTAATCCATCGTTTTCACCATCATGGCGTGTGTCCAGCACAGGTCCGAGGGTGTCGATTGCAGCGACCTGGCCGGATGGCTGCGTAGTGTTCTCGTCATCGTCCGAACAGGACGAGAGCAGGGCCGCTATCGTGACAACGGCGGTAACGGTGTAATACTGTTTGAACGAAGGGCGTTTATTGAGTCCGTGCTTCATGTAGTGCTCCTGTCGTGACGCCATACAGCCAGTCGCTGGCTTTGCGGGAGGTCGGAAAAAGTCGACCCCCACATCATGGTAGCGAATATGTTTGCATGATTAAACCCTTGTAAGCGTCTTAAACGATAAAACCCTATCCAGCTTCTGTGTCGAAATGATGTCACTGTCATGCAAGCTACCGATGCTTGTGCCGATACCTGATGTATGAAAATGCGTCGATCATTGCTGGTACTGTCAATTGTTGCACTATCAAATGGAGGTGTGGCTGCAGCCTGGGTAAACGATGCCGATCAGATCACCATCGAGTCCGCGGAAACTCTGGCTGCTGTTGCCCGGCGTACAGGTGTGCCTCTTGACGGACTTGTCTCAGCCAACGAGCATCTGGATATCCGGGCTACATTGGAGAAAGGGCGCCTGCTGAGAATCCCCAATGCGCCTCTGGAACCTTCAGGTCCGCGTGATGGACTGGTGGTGAATCTTGCTGAGCTGCGCGTTTATTACTTTGTGAATGATGCGCTTGCCAACGTTTTTCCCATTGGTATAGGCAGAACAGGGAACGATACGCCGCTGGCTGACACACGGATTACCCGCGTAGACGCCGAGCCCAGCTGGCGTCCACCGGCATCGATCCATGCCGAGTATCGTGCCCACGGACTCTCATTGCCGGCTGTTGTGCTTCCCGGGCCCGACAATCCGCTTGGCGGGCATGCCTTGCGTCTGAACTTGCCGGGTTATCTTTTACATGGAACCAATGCACCCGAAGGCGTGGGGCTGCGGGTCAGTCATGGTTGTATCCGACTGTATAATGAACATATTGCCATTCTGGCAGAAACGGTTCCTGTGGGCACGCGTGTACGAATCGTAAACGAGCCTGTCAAGTGGCGTCTTGACGAGGCCGGGCTTCTCATTGAAGCCTACCGTCCGTTGACTGGCAAGCGTTACGAGGGGGCCGCAGCAGTGAGCGATGCTCTTGATGGAATACGAGCAGCTATCGCAGCAAAAGGCTTATCGGTTGCACGCTTTGATACCTGGCTGGAAGAGCGTCACGTTGCCCGTGATCTGTTCACCGGACTTGTATTGACGTTATCTGTCGAAGCCCTCTCCTGACTACACTCGGAAAGTGTAGTCAGGATGTCTGGACATCAGATCAGGCAGCCTTTTGATCCGGATTTTCTGACTCTTTGTTCTGTTCGTCCGGTTGTGGCTGGCTATCGTTGGCACCTTGTACATCGTCCATATCCCTCATCCAGTCGACGATTGCAGGTTCCGACGTACCGTGAAGCTGTTGAAATTCGCGTTGCAGGCTTTCATGAAATGCACCATTGGTCGATGATGATTGGTCTGGCACTTTCTGGGCATCAGTACCGGGCACTTCTGGCGGCACGCTGTCGAGCTGCTGCTTGTCATCAAGTCCCAGCTCTTTCAGGTTCGGCTCATAACGTGTCCAGTCAATGCCTGCAGCCTCGCAGGTCACGACATCGTTTCTGAAGATGTCCAGCAGGTCGCCGCCGTTTATCGGATCATCCTCTGCCAATCTGTTTTCAGAATCCTGGAAAAGGTTGTTTTTCTCGTCTCCATCGAGCATTTGCAGCGCAGACATATGCCGATCTTCGTTTTGTGAATCACCAGAGAGCACTTCGGTGAGCATGAGACGAGATATCAGCTGACCCCGTGATCCATCCAATTGCAGTTGGTTATCTCTTATCTCTTGACTGCTGATCGCTGTACCTGCGTCAATGGCCACGGGGGGCAGCAATGGGGATGGATCACCGGGGCTTGCCAGTAGCATTTCCTGCTGCTCATCCTGGTTGTTTTGCGGTGTGGGGTCGCTGCCGTTAAGGCCGTCGTCGTTGACCGATACCGTTCCGGTGAACAGCTGATCTGCAGTACTGAGGGTGGCGGTTGGGAGAAGCTGGGAATTGATGTTGAAAATGACAGTTTCTCCGACGGCCAATTCGTCCAGAATCCACGTTACCGTACCTGCCTGCTCATCAACGGTACCGCCATCAGCATCCACAATCGTAATCAGAGCGGGATCGAATCCATGCACAATCGTGACGCCAGTGCCTGTCTGGGTCCCTTGATTATTCACCGTAACGGTGTAGGGCACAGCCTGTGTCGGGGAGGCCTGTTCAATATCATTGTCAATTGTGGCCACGTAATCAGGCGATGCATCGATCTCACCACTGACCTGGTCGCTGTTGTTGGCAAGTTCCGGGTCTTGTCCACGACTGCCATCATCACTAACAACTGGTATCAGCTCAAAGCGATCATTTCGAGTATCCGGATTGGCATCCGTATCTGCAGCTTGCATCATGGCCACCGTGCCGTTTGCGATAAAGCTGAGTTGCTCTCCCACATCAAGCACGTCGACGATCCAGACAACGGTTTGTGTTTCCGGGTTGTACTGTCCGCCAGCGGATAAGGAGCCTGGCTCGCCAAATGTCTCTACAGGCCATGGTGCGCTGACGGTAACGTTGTTTCCGGCATGCGTACCAATGTTCTCAAGACTCAACGTATAAGTGATCGGATCGCCGACTGACAGAGGTGCATCAGCATCGCTTTTTACAGAGATTGCATAATCAGGGACGACAGGCGTCAGCTCGGTACTGGTGCTGGCAGCATATCCGCCAGTCTGGTCTCGTTCACTCGACTCATCACCGTCATTGACATCGATCTGCTGCAGGCTGGACCAGATGAGTGCCGACTCGGTGTTCAGTGCGATGTTGGCAAGTGAGTTATCACTAGTGACAATCGCATCGAAAGTGATGACATGTTGTTCGCCTAATGCAACTCTGTTAAGTACCAGGTCAAGAGTATTGCCGTTGGTGGAGTCTGTTGCATTCACGTCGTTGGCGCTGGAGATGCCATTGATGCGTACCGAGGTAGGCTCAAGGCTAAGCTCTGATGGCAAGAGATTGACCAAAGCAACATCAAAAGCGTCAGTGCCCAGCCCGGTCCCATCATCGGGATTGTGGAGGGTGACGGTAAACGTGACTCGTTGCCCCAGATGTGGGTCGGTGTCGTTGACATCCGATGCCAGCGTCAGTGATGGTTCCAGGATAGTCAGCGATGCTGAGCTGTCTTCAGACAAGCCGTCCAAGGGCCCAAGATTGTTACCATCGCCATCAATATCCCAGGCAAGTCGGGTTGAGGAATCAAGAATGACACCTGCCGTGTTTGAGGCGGTGTCCAGAACTATAGCCCGATAGACAAGAGTGATGGTTTCTGTACTGTTGCTGCTTGAGTCTTGATTGATCAGGTCTCCAAGTTCAAAGACAAGTTCACCGGTATCACCTTTTGCAGGTAGTGTGGTGCCTGATAGATCTGCGGGGCCGGTGGTGCTGATAAGGTTGGTTGAACTGGCACGAATTTCCAGCAATGCGTCGAAAGCGACACCTGTTGGTAGCGTATCGATCAAGGCCAGTTTGTCCATTTCTCCTTCTGGCAGTGAGGCCGTGATTTCCCAGACTACATACTCCCCTGGGACTGCGTCCGCCAGCGTGTTGGCTGTGGAGTCGATACCGGTACTGAGCAGGTGTTTGTCAACATCTGCGATCGAGAAGGTAGATGTAGCCTGGGCGCTGTCCGTGCGCTCATTGGCAGGACTGAGCACGTCGGCGCCGTCATCAAGGTTGTCAGCATCGAGAGAGGACCAGTTGATGGTAGATACGTTGCTGATGGTGTCGCCCACGGGTGTGCCGGTGGATACGGTGCCCGATACGACTATTGTGACTGATTCGTTAATGGCAAGGTCGAAGCTTGAGTGCGAGAGAGACTGCCCATTGAGAGCAAAGCCCTCAACCGGGTTACCTTCTGCATCCAGTGCCGAGATGATGGTCAGCTCGCTGACGCCAGCAGGAAAGGTATCACTGAATGCAACGTCGTAAGCGCTTGAACTAGAGGTATCGCTGTGAGCAATCTGGAAGGTGTAGTGAATCTGGTCGCCATGATCAGAAGGTATTCGCGTGACTGTGTTTTTGACTTCCAGTACTGGCTCGGCAATAGTCAGTGCCGGTGCAAAAGCGTCGGTTACACCATCCTTGGGGCCATTGTTAATACCATCCCCATCGATATCCCATTGGATGTGGACCACATTGTCCGCCAGCTGCTCTCCATTCGATGATGCGGTTTCGTCGTTGTTGGCAAAGGCTCTGTAAGACAGGGTGAGTGTCTGTACGGATGAAAACATTGCATTGTTGGTGACATCGCCCAAAGCAATTGACAGCTGGTTGCTATCGTCGTGTGTCACTGTGATATCGCTGAAGTCACCAAGCCCCAGTGTTGTCCATACACTGCTGCTTGATGGAGTGACAGTGATTGCCTGACTGGTATCCAGTGTGGTACCCGGATCCAGTTGATCAATGATCTCTACCAGATGGGTCGTGCCCTGAGGAATCTCGATGATGACTTCGTACTCGATCCACTCACCGGCAACAACGTCATCTAGTGTGTTGTCAGCATCCTGGATACCTGTGGCAACGATACGTTTAGAGACATCGCCGATGGAAAATCCGGCTGTAGCATCCTTACTGTAACTGCGTTCGGCAGCATCCAGATTGTCGGCATCACCATCTTGCGCTAGGGCACCCGTGCCGGCCTCGGCATCCAGCGATGACCAGGTGATGTGGGCATCGTGTGTGATGGCGGTGCCTTCGACGATGGCTTCGCCCATGGTGCCTTCTATCACCAGAAAGAGTGTATCGCCCAGTCGAATGTCATGGCTGGGGTGTGTGATTGTCCAGCCATTGGCGTCACTGCCGGTGACATTAAAGCCTGTCACGGTGTCGCCATTGGCATCGAGTGCGCTGATGATTCGGACAGCCTCAATCCCTACGGGCAAGGTATTGCTCAGATTGACATCAAAGGCATCACTGCTGGAAGTCGCTGTGTGTTCGATGGTCACTTCGTAGCCAATGGCGTCACCGGTCTCTGAGGGAACCTGTGAGACAAGGTGTGTGATGGCCAATTGTGGCTCAACGATCGTGAGCGTGTCGCTGCCGGTTAATGCAGTGGTATCGGTATTGTCGCCATCGGCGTTGTCATCCCAGACGAAGGCGGAGTGCGAGCCAATGGTGGCTTGATCGACGATCGTGTCTGCTGGTGCATCGGCTGCCTCAAGAGTGGCACGATAGATAATGGTGATGGTGTCATCGATGCTGTCTGCTGTACTGTCGGTACCGTTCTCGGTATTGTTGTTGGTGATGGTGCCCAGATCAAAGCGCACGGTGTCACCGGAGACGGTCGGTGTGGCAGCGGTGGCGTTGGAGAAGATCACGCCGGCAGAGCTTGTGATGGAGACCGGGAAGTCGGCATCGAAGACAAGGCCAGGATCCAGCGTTTCGGTAATGGCAGCCAGTGCTGTGGTGCCTTCGTGAACGGTAATGACCAGAGTGTGTTCGACGAATTCGCCAGCAGCCAATTCTCCATCGACGCCATCAATGCCGGTATCGGTGATTGATCGCGAGAAAGAGGGGCCGTCAACCAGAAAGCTGGCGGTGTCAGAATCTGCACCGGTGGACTGCACGCTCTGGTTACCCTGGGTATCGTCGCCCAGAGACTCCCAGCTCAGGGAGGCGGTATCGGTAATCGTGATGTTGGCAGAAGCTTGTGTGTTGACGGTGGCATCCAGCAGCAAGGTGACGGTATCACCCAGTGCCAGATCAAAATCGGGCAGAGTGACGGTCTGACCATTCGGGGACACCACTGCATTGATGAGATTGCCGTTGTTATCAATGGTCGAGACAATCACCGCATTCTGTAGTTCTGTCGGCAGAGTGGTGGTGACGGCGGCATCAAACGCACCGACCTCGGAGTTGGTGGTGTGCTCGACGACAATTTCATAGCGCAGAACATCACCGGCATCCACCGCTGTTGTCGGGTTGGCTGGATTGATGAGTGTTTCAGTGAGTACAAGTTCGGTCGAACGCACGGTCACAGGCTCGGCTGTGATGCTTGTAGCGCCGTCCACGGGATCATTGCGATCATTGTTGCCGTCGATATCCCAACGCACGTTGACGGTGCTGGAAAGCATATCTCCTGAGTTGGCAGTGCTGACAACGGTCGCGGAGTCTGCGACAAAGGCGCGATAAGCAATGGTCAGTGTTTCATTGGTGCTACCGCTGGCAGCATTGCTGACGTTGCCCAGATCGACACTCAGCGTGCGGGTGCTGTCATCCCAGGCCGGGGTGACATCTGTAAAGTTGCCCAGATCGGTGGACAGTAGTGAAGCGTTGGAAGCGGTGACACTGAATGGCCCTGTCGGATCGAAGACCAGTCCGGCGTCCAATTGATCAGTCACCAGAGCCAGATCCATATCGCCCTGAGGGATGTCGACCATGATCTGGTAATCGATCCATTCACCGGCAACCACTTCATCGATGGCATTGCTGATGCCGGTGGCGACGATCTGCTTGACGACATCACCCAGAGAGAAACTGGCTTCATTGTCTGCAGTGTAAATTCGTTCGGCGGCGTCCAGATTATCGGCGTCGCCGTCTTGCGCTATGGCGCCCGTGCCGGCCTCGGCATCCAGGGATGACCAGGTGATATGGGCATCATGGGTGATGGCCGTGCCTTCGACGATGGCCTCGCCCATAGTACCTTCAATGAGCAGAGTCAGAGTGTCACCCTGGAGAATATCGTGGCTGGGGTGTGTGACGGTCCAGCCCGTGGTATCACTGCCGGTGATGGTAAAGCCTGTGACGGTGTCGCCATTGGCATCGAGGGCGCTGATGATGTTGACGGCCTCGATTCCCACGGGCAAGGCATCGATCAGGTTGACATCAAAAGCATCGCTGGTGGAGGATGGTGTGTGCGCGACGTTGATGTTATAGCGAATGGTGTCGCCAGTATCCGAAGGAACCTGCGAGACGACATGGGTGATGGCCAGCCGTGGCTCAACGATGGTGAGCGTGTCGTTGCCGGTTAATGCCGTGGTATCGGTATTGTCGCCATCAGCGTTATCATCCCAGACAAAGGTGGAGATCGAGCCAATGGTGGCTTGATCAACGAGCGTGCCTGCTGGTGCATCGTTTGCATCCAGAATGGCACGATAGATAATCGTGACGGTGTCATCGGTGCTGTCAGGTGTGCCGTTGGTGCCGTTCTCGGTATTGCTATTGGTGATGGTGCCCAGATCAAAGCGGATGGTGTCACCGGAGACGATCGGTGTGGCAGCTGTCGCGTTGGAAAAGGTGACGCCGCTAGAGCTTGTGATGGAGACCGGGAAGTCGGCATCGAAGACAAGGCCGGGATCCAGAGTTTCGGTAATGGCGGCTAGCGGTGTAGTGCCTTCGTGAACGGTAATGACCAGAGTGTGTTCAACGAACTCACCAGGGGCGAGTTCGCCATCGGTTCCATCAATGCCGGTATCGGTGATTGAACGTGAGAAGGCAGGGCCATCGACCAGAAAGCTAGCGGTGTCAGAATCTGCACCGGTGGACTGAACGCTCTGCTTGCCCTGGGTATCGTCGCCGAGAGATTCCCAGGTCAAAGAGGCGGTATCAGTAATCGTCAGGTTGGCCGAGGCTTGTGTGTTGACGGTGGCATCCAGCAGCAGGGTCACGGTATCACCTAGTGCCAGATCAAAATCGGGCAGTGTGACGGTCTGACCATCCGGGGACACCACTGCATTTATGGGGTTGCCGTTGTTGTCGGTGGCCGAGACAACCACCGCATTCTGCAGCTCTGTCGGCAGTGTGGTGGTGACGGCGGCATCAAAGGCACCGACCTCGGAGTTGGTGGTGTGTTCAACGACAATCTCATAGCGCAGGATATCGCCGGCATCCACCGCGGTTGTCGGGCTGGTTGGATTGATCAGTGTTTCACTGATTTCAAGCTCAGTTGATCGCACGGCCACGGGTTCGGCTGTGATGCTTGTAGCACCGTCTACCGAGTCATTGCGATCATTATTACCGTCGATATCCCAACGGACATTGACGGTGCTGGAAAGAGCATCACCTGAATTCGCGGTACTGACAACGGTCGCTGAGTCGGCGACAAAGGCGCGATAGGCGATGGTCAGTGTTTCAATGGTGCTACCGGTGGCAGTATTACTGACGTTGCCCAGATCCACACTCAGCGTGCGAGTGCTGTCATCCCAGGTCGGGGTGACATTCGTAAAATCGCCCAGATCGGTTGAGAGCAGTGAGGCGTTGGAGGCGGTGACACTGAATGGCCCTGTCGGATCGAAGACCAGTCCAGCATCCAGTTGATCAGTGACCAGTGCCAGATCCATATCGCCCTGAGGGATATCGATAATGATCTGGTAGTCGATCCATTCACCGGAAACCACGTCATCGAGGGTGTTGCTGGCATCGTTGATGCCGGTGGCGACGATCTGCTTGACGACATCGCCCAGAGAGAATGAGGCTTCATTATCAGCGCTATAGCTGCGTTCGGCGGCGTCCAGATTGTCGGCATCGCCGTCTTCAGCTATCGGACCAATACCGGCCTCAGCATCCAGGGATGACCAGGTGATATTGGCGTCATGTGTGATGGCACTGCCTTCGACGATGGCCTCCCCCATGATGCCTTCGATGACCAGGTCCAGAGTGTCGCCCTGGAGGATATCGTGGCTGGGGTGTGTGACGGTCCAGCCCGTGGTATCACTGCCGGTGATGGTAAAACCTGTCACGGTGTCACCATTGGCATCGAGGGCGCTGATGATGTTGACGGCCTCGATTCCCACGGGCAAGGCATCGATCAGGTTGACATCAAAGGCATCGCTGGTAGAGGAGGGTGTGTGCGCGACGCTGATGTCATAGCGAATGGTATCGCCGGTATCCGAAGGAACCTGCGAGACGGTATGGGTGATGGCCAGTTGTGGCTCAACGATGGTGAGTGTGTCGTTGCCGGTTAATGCCGTGGTATCGGTATTGTCGCCATCGGCGTTGTCATCCCAGACAAAGGCGGAGTTTGAGCCAATGGTGGCTTGATCAACGAGCGTGCCTGTTGGGGCATCAGCTGCATCCAGAATGGCGCGATAGATAATCGTGACAGTATCATTGGTGCTGTCAGCTGTGCCGTCGGTGCCGTTCTCAACATTGCTGTTGGTGATGGTGCCCAGATCAAAGCGCACGGTGTCACCGGAGAGTGTTGGGGTTGTGGCGGTAGCATTGGAGAAGGTGACACCGGCAGAGCCTGTGATGGAGACAGGAAAATCGGTATCGAAGACGAGGCCGGAATCCAGAGTTTCGGTAATGGCGGCTAGTGGTGTGGTGCCTTCGTGCACGGTGATGACCAGGGTGTGTTCCACAAATTCACCGACTGCCAGTTCGCCATCGATCCCATCAATGCCGGTATCGGTGATTGAACGTGAGAAGGCAGGGCCATCGACCAGAAAGCTGGCGGTGTCAGAATCGGTGCCGGTGAACTGCACGCTCTGGTTGCCCTGGGTATCGTCGCCCAGAGACTCCCAGGTGAGGGATGCGGTATCAAGAACGGTCGCATTGGCTGAAGCCTGTGTCGTCACGGTTGCCTCAACAAGCAGCACGATGTGTTCGCCAAGAGCCAGATCGAAATCCGGATTGAGTACTGTCAGTCCGTCAGGCGAAACTGTAAACCCTGTAACGTTTGTACCGCTGCTGTCAAGAGCAGAGAGAATGATCGCATTGTTGAGTTCGTCTGGAAGTGTATTGACAAATGCGACATCAAAAGCGCCCACTTCAGAGTCAGGTGTGTGGTTGATATCGACCTGGAACTGCATGACATCGCCAGCGTCGACAGCCTGGGTTGATATCGGTGAAATCAGCGTGTCGGTGACTGTCAGCTCGCTGGCCTGAAACGTCACAGGTGCAACGACGGTCGTTGTCAGACCATCAACCGTATCAGTACGATCACCATCATCATTGATATCCCACTGTACTGTGACAGTGCTGGCCAGAGTATCTGCTGAGGCGGTAGTACTGACAACGGTCGCGGAGTCTGCGACAAAGGCGCGATAGGCAATGGTCAGTGTTTCATTGGTGCTACCGGTGGCCGTGTTGCTGACGTTGCCCAGATCGACACTCAGCGTGCGAGTGCTGTCATCCCAGTTCGGGGTGACATCTGTAAAGTTGCCCAGATCTGTTGAGAGCAGTGAGGTGTTGGAGGCGGTGACACTGAATGGCCCTGTCGGGTCAAACACCAGTCCGGCATCCAGCTGGTCAGTGATCAGAGCCAGGTCCATATCGCCTTGAGGGATATCGATAATGATCTGATAGTCGATCCATTCACCGGCAACCACTTCATCGATGGCATTGCTGGCATCGTTGATACCAGTGGCAACGATCTGCTTGACGACATCGCCCAGAGAGAAGCTGGCTTCATTGTCTGCAGTGTAAATTCGTTCGGCGGCGTCCAGATTATCGCCATCACCGTCTTCTGTGGTTGCGCCCGGGCCTGTCTGCGCATCCAGGGATGACCAGGTGATGCTGGCATCATGCGTGATGGCGGTGCCTTCGACGATGGCTTCCCCCATGGTGCCTTCGATGAGCAGAGTCAGAGTGTCACCCTGGAGAATATCGTGACTGGGGTGTGTGACGGTCCAGCCGGCGGCGTCACTGCCGGTGAGAGTAAAGCCTGTGACGGTGTCGCCATTGGCATCAAGGGCGCTGATGATATTGACGGCCTCAATGCCGGCCGGTAGGGCATCGATCAGGTTGACATCAAAAGCATCGCTGGTTGAGGATGGTGTGTGCGCGACGTTGATGTTATAGCGAATGGTGTCGCCAGTATCCGAAGGAACCTGCGAGACGACATGGGTGATGGCCAGCCGTGGCTCAACGATGGTGAGTGTGTCGTTGCCGGTCAGGGCTGTAGTATCGGTATTGTCGCCATCAGCGTTGTCATCCCAGACAAAGGCGGAGTTTGAACCAATGGTGGCTTGATCAACGAGCGTACCTGCCGGGGCATCAGCTGCATCCAGAATGGCGCGATAGATAATCGTGACGGTGTCATTGGTGCTGTCAGGTGTACTGTCGGTGCCATTCTCAACATTGCTGTTGGTGATGGTGCCCAGATCAAAGCGCAGGGTGTCACCGGAGACGGTCGGTGTAGTGGCTGTCGCGTTGGAAAAGGTGACGCCGCTAGAGCTTGTGATAGAGACCGGGAAGTCGGCATCGAAGACCAGGCCGGCATCGAGTGTTTCAGTAATGGCGGCTAGCGGTGTAGTGCCTTCGTGAACGGTAATGACCAGAGTGTGTTCAACGAACTCACCAGGGGCCAGTTCGCCATCGGTTCCATCAATGCCGGTATCGGTGATTGAACGTGAGAAGGCAGGGCCATCGACCAGAAAGCTGGCGGTGTCAGAATCTGCACCGGTGGACTGCACGCTCTGGTTACCCTGGGTATCGTCGCCCAGAGACTCCCAGGTCAGGGAGGCGGTATCGGTGATGGTGACATTGGCAGAGGCTTGTGTGTTGACGGTGGCATCCAGCAGCAGGGTCACGGTATCACCTAGTGCCAGATCAAAATCGGGCAGAGTGACGGTCTGGCCATCAGGGGACACCACTGCATTGATGGGGTTGCCGTTGTTGTCGGTGGCCGAGACAACCACCGCATTCTGCAGCTCTGTCGGCAGTGTGGTGGTGACGGCGGCATCAAAGGCACCGACCTCGGAGTTGGTGGTGTGTTCAACGACAATCTCATAGCGCAGGATATCGCCGGCATCCACCGCGGTTGTCGGGCTGGTTGGATTGATCAGTGTTTCACTGATTTCAAGCTCAGTTGATCGCACGGCCACGGGTTCGGCTGTGATGCTTGTAGCACCGTCTACCGAGTCATTGCGATCATTATTACCGTCGATATCCCAACGGACATTGACGGTGCTGGAAAGAGCATCACCTGAATTCGCGGTACTGACAACGGTCGCTGAGTCGGCGACAAAGGCGCGATAGGCGATGGTCAGTGTTTCAATGGTGCTACCGGTGGCAGTATTACTGACGTTGCCCAGATCCACACTCAGCGTGCGAGTGCTGTCATCCCAGGTCGGGGTGACATTCGTAAAATCGCCCAGATCGGTTGAGAGCAGTGAGGCGTTGGAGGCGGTGACACTGAATGGCCCTGTCGGATCGAAGACCAGTCCAGCATCCAGTTGATCAGTGACCAGTGCCAGATCCATATCGCCCTGAGGGATATCGATAATGATCTGGTAGTCGATCCATTCACCGGAAACCACGTCATCGAGGGTGTTGCTGGCATCGTTGATGCCGGTGGCGACGATCTGCTTGACGACATCGCCCAGAGAGAATGAGGCTTCATTATCAGCGCTATAGCTGCGTTCGGCGGCGTCCAGATTGTCGGCATCGCCGTCTTCAGCTATCGGACCAATACCGGCCTCAGCATCCAGGGATGACCAGGTGATATTGGCGTCATGTGTGATGGCACTGCCTTCGACGATGGCCTCCCCCATGATGCCTTCGATGACCAGGTCCAGAGTGTCGCCCTGGAGGATATCGTGGCTGGGGTGTGTGACGGTCCAGCCCGTGGTATCACTGCCGGTGATGGTAAAACCTGTCACGGTGTCACCATTGGCATCGAGGGCGCTGATGATGTTGACGGCCTCGATTCCCACGGGCAAGGCATCGATCAGGTTGACATCAAAGGCATCGCTGGTAGAGGAGGGTGTGTGCGCGACGCTGATGTCATAGCGAATGGTATCGCCGGTATCCGAAGGAACCTGCGAGACGGTATGGGTGATGGCCAGTTGTGGCTCAACGATGGTGAGTGTGTCGTTGCCGGTTAATGCCGTGGTATCGGTATTGTCGCCATCGGCGTTGTCATCCCAGACAAAGGCGGAGTTTGAGCCAATGGTGGCTTGATCAACGAGCGTGCCTGTTGGGGCATCAGCTGCATCCAGAATGGCGCGATAGATAATCGTGACAGTATCATTGGTGCTGTCAGCTGTGCCGTCGGTGCCGTTCTCAACATTGCTGTTGGTGATGGTGCCCAGATCAAAGCGCACGGTGTCACCGGAGAGTGTTGGAGTTGTGGCGGTGGCGTTGGAGAAGGTCACGCCGGCAGAGCTTGTGATGGAGACAGGGAAGTCGGCATCGAAGACCAGACCGGGATCCAGAGTTTCGGTAATGGCGGCTAGTGGTGTGGTGCCTTCGTGAACGGTGATGACCAGGGTGTGTTCAACAAATTCACCGACTGCCAGTTCGCCATCGATTCCATCAATGCCGGTATCAGTGATTGAACGTGAGAAGGCAGGGCCATCGACCAGAAAGCTGGCGGTGTCAGAATCGGTGCCGGTGAACTGCACGCTCTGGTTGCCCTGGGTATCGTCGCCCAGAGACTCCCAGGTGAGGGATGCGGTATCAGTAATCGTCAGATTGGCCGAGGCTTGTGTGTTGACGGTAGCATCCAGCAGCAGAGTGACGCTATCACCCAGTGCCAGATCAAAATCAGGCAGAGTGACGGTCTGACCATTCGGGGACACCACTGCATTGATTGGATTGCCGTTGTTGTCGATGGCCGATACAATCACCGCATTCTGGAGTTCGGTTGGCAGTGTGGTGGTCACGGCAGCATCAAAGGCACCAACCTCGGAGTTGGCCGTGTGTTCAACGACAATCTCATAGTGCAGGACATCACCGGCATCCACTGCGGTTGTCGGGCTGGCTGGATTAACCAGCGTTTCAGTTATATCAAGCTCGGTCGATCGTACGGTCACGGACTCGGCTGTGATGGTTGTAGAGCCGTCCACGGGATCATTGCGATCATTATTGCCGTCGATATCCCAACGTACATTGACGGTGCTGGAAAGAGTATCCCCTGAGTTGGCAGTACTGACAGCGGCTGCCGAGTCAGCGACAAAGGCACGATAGGCAATGGTCAGTGTTTCAACGGTGTTACCCGTGGCAGCGTTGTTGACGTTGCCAAGATCCACACTCAGCGTACGGGTGCTGTCATTCCAGTTCGGGGTGATATCCGCAAAGTTGCCCAGATCAGTGGACAGTAGTGAAGCGTTGGAAGCGGTGACACTGAAAGGCCCGGTCGGGTCAAACACCAGTCCGGCATCCAGCTGATCAGTCACCAGAGCCAGGTCCATATCGCCCTGAGGGATATCGATAATGATCTGATAGTCGATCCATTCACCAGCAACGACTTCATCCAGGGCATTGCTGGCATCGTTGATGCCAGTGGCGACGATCTGCTTGACGACATCACCCAGAGAGAAACTGGCTTCATTGTCAGCGCTATAGCTGCGTTCGACGGCATCCAGGTTGTCGGCATCACCATCTTCTGTGGTTACGCCCGGGCCTGCCTGGGCATCCAGGGATGACCAGCTGATACTGGCATCATGGGTGATAGCGGTGCCTTCGACGATGGAGCCGCCCATGGTGCCTTCGATCACCAGATCCAGGGTATCGCCCTGGAGAATATCGTGACTGGGGTGTGTGATGGTCCAGCCAGCAGCATCACTGCCGGTGACGGTAAAGCCTGTGACGGTGTCGCCATTGGCATCAAGGGCGCTGACAATACTGACAGCCTCTATGCCGACAGGCAGGGCATCGATCAGATTGACATCAAAGGCATCGCTGGTGGAGGACGGTATGTGAGTGACGTTGATGTCATAGCGAATAGTGTCACCGGTCTCCGAGGGAACTTGTGAGACGACATGGGTGATGGCCAGTTGTGGCTCAACGATGGTGAGTGTGTCGCTACCGGTTAATGCCGTGGTATCGGTATTGTCGCCATCAGCGTTGTCATCCCAGACAAAGGCGGAGTTTGAGCCAATAGTGGCTTGATCTACGAGCGTGCCTGTTGGGGCATCGTTTGCATCCAGAATGGCGCGATAGATAATCGTGACGGTGTCATCGGTGCTGTCAGGTGTGCCGTTGGTGCCGTTCTCGGTATTGCTATTGGTGATGGTGCCCAGATCAAAGCGGATGGTGTCACCGGAGACGATCGGTGTGGCAGCTGTCGCGTTGGAAAAGGTGACGCCGCTAGAGCTTGTGATGGAGACCGGAAAGTCGGCGTCGAAGACCAGACCGGGATCCAGAGTTTCGGTAATGGCGGCTAGTGGCGTGGTGCCTTCGTGGACGGTAATGACCAGGGTGTGTTCAACGAACTCCCCAGGAGCCACTTCGCCATCGGTGCCATCAATACCGGTATCGGTGATTGAACGTGAAAAGGCAGGACCATCGACCAGAAAGCTTGCGGTGTCAGAATCTGCGCCGGTGGATTGCACGCTCTGGTTACCCTGGGTATCGTCGCCCAGAGACTCCCAGGTGAGGTTGGCGGTATCGGTGATGGTGATGTTGGCAGAAGCTTGTGTGTTGACGGTGGCATCCAGCAGCAGAGTGACGGTATCACCCAGTGCCAGATCAAAATCGGGCAAAGTGACAGTCTGACCATCCGGGGACACCACTGCATTGATGGGGTTGCCGTTGTTGTCGGTGGCCGAGACAACCACCGCATTCTGCAGCTCTGTCGGCAGTGTGGTGGTGACGGCGGCATCAAAGGCACCAACCTCGGAGTTGGCCGTGTGTTCAACGACAATCTCATAGTGCAGGACATCACCGGCATCCACAGGGGTGGTAGGCGTTGGTGAAATCAGAGTCTCGGAAATGCTCAGCTCAGTTGCCTGGAAAGTCACAGGGGCAACGGTGGTGCCGGTGCTCCCATCAAGGGTATCAGTACGATCACCATCACCATTGATATCCCACTGTACCGTGACGGTGCTGGCCAGGGTATCTGCCGAGGCGGCAGTACTGACAGCGGCTGCCGAGTCGGCGACAAAGGCGCGATAGGCAATGGTCAGTGTTTCATTGGTGGTACCGGTGGCAGAGTTTGTGACGTTGCCCAGATCCACACTCAACGTGCGAGTGCTGTCATCCCAGTTGGGGGTAATATCTGTAAAGTTGCCCAGATCGGTGGACAGCAGTGAGGCGTTGGAAGCGGTAACGCTGAATGGGCCCATCGGATCGAAGACCAGGCCGGCATCCAGTTGGTCGGTCACCAGAGCCAGATCCATATCGCCCTGAGGGATATCGACAATGATCTGATAGTCGACCCACTCGCCAGCGACGACTTCATCGAAGGCATTGCTGGCATCGTTGATACCGGTGGCGACGATCTGCTTGACGACATCACCCAGAGAGAAAGAGGCTTCATTGTCTGCAGTGTAAATTCGTTCGGCGGCGTCCAGGTTGTCGGCATCACCGTCTTCTGTGGTTGCGCCCGGGCCTGCCTCGGCATCCAGGGATGACCAGCTGATACTGGCATCATGGGTAATAGCGGTGCCTTCGGCGATGGCCTCACCCATAGTACCCTCGATCACCAGAGTCAAAGTATCGCCCTGAAGAATATCGTGACTGGGGTGTGTGATCGTCCAGCCAGCGGCGTCACTGCCGGTGAGGGTAAAGCCTGTGACGGTGTCGCCATTGGCATCCAGGGCGCTGACTATACTGACAGCCTCGATGCCAACTGGTAGAGCATCGATCAGGTTGACATCAAAGGCATCGCTAGTGGAGGAAGGGGTGTGAGCGATGTTGATGTTATAGCGAATGGTGTCACCGGTATCCGAAGGAACCTGTGAGACGACATGGGTGATGGCCAGTTGTGGTTCGACGATGGTGAGCGTATCGCTGCCGGTTAATGCGGTGGTGTCGGTATTATCACCATCGGCGTTGTCATCCCAGATAAAGGCGGAGTTCGAATCAATAGTGGCTTGATCAACGAGCGTGCCTGTTGGTGCATCATCTGCCTCTAGAGTGGCACGATAGATAATGGTGATGGTGTCATCGATGCTGTCAGGTGTACCGTCGGTGCCGTTCTCGGTATTGGTATTGGTGATGGTGCCCAGATCAAAGCGCACGGTGTCACCCGAAAGGGTCGGCGTGGCAGCGGTTGTGTTGGAGAAGCTGACACCGGCGGAGCTTGTGATTGAGATCGGGAAATCAGCGTCGAAGACCAGACCTGGGTCCAGTGTTTCGGTAATGGCGGCTAGTGGTGTTATGCCTTCGTGGACGGTAATGACCAAGGTGTGTTCAAGGAACTCACCGAGAGTCAGTTCCCCATCGCTGCCATCAATACCGGTATCGGTGATTGAACGTGAGAAGGCAGGCCCGTCGACCAGGAAGCTGGCGGTGTCAGAATCTGCGCCGGTGGACTGAACACCCTGCTTACCCTGGGCATCGTCGCCCAGAGACTCCCAGCTCAAAGAGGCAGAATCAGTAATCGTCAGATTGGCAGAGACTTGAGTGTTGACGGTGGCATCCAGCAGCAGGGTCACTGTGTCACCCAGTGCCAGATCAAAATCGGGTAGGGTGACAGTCTGACCATCAGGGGACATCACTGCATTGATGAGATTACCGTTGTTGTCGGTGGCCGAGACAATCACGGTATCCTGCAGTTCGGGTGGCAGAGTGGTAGTCACTGATGCATCAAAGGCACTGACATCAGAGCTGGCGGTGTGTTCGACAACTATCTGATAGCGCAGGACATCACCCGCATCTACGGGTGTTGTCGGACTGGCCGGATTAATCAGCGTTTCAGTGATTTCAAGCACAGGCGCACGCACAGTCACGGACTCAGATGTGGCTGTCGCAGAGCCATCTAGCGCATCCGTACGGTCACCATCAGCATTGATATCCCATTGCACCGTGACGGTGCTGGCCAGGGTATCTGCCGGGGTGGCCGTGCTGACAACGGTTGCCGAGTCAGCGACAAAGGCACGATAGGTAATGGTGAGTGTTTCGACGGCGTTGCCGGTAGCAGCGTTGTTGACGTTGCCCAGATCCACACTCAGCGTGCGGGTGCTGTCATCCCAGATCGGTGTGGCATCAGAAAAAAAGCCCAGATCGGTGGATAGCAGTGAACTGTTGGAAGCGGTAACACTGAACGGGCTAGTCGGATCGAAGACCAGGCCGGCATCCAGCTGGTCGGTCACCAGAGCCAGATCCATATCGCCCTGAGGGATATCGATAATGATCTGATAGTCGATCCACTCGCCAGCGACGACTTCATCGAGGGCATTGCTGGCATCGTTGATGCCGGTGGCGACAATCTGTTTGACGACATCAGCCAGCGTAAAGCTGGCTTCATTGTCAGTGCTATAGCTGCGTTCGACGGCATCCAGATTGTCGGCATCACCGTCTTGTGTTACGCCCGGACCTGCCTGAGCATCCAGGGATGACCAGGTAATGCTGGCATCGTGAGTGATGGTTGTGCCTTCGATAAGGGCCTCACCCATGGTGCCTTCGACGATCAGATCCAGGGTGTCTCCCTGGAGAATGTCGTGACCGGGGTGTGTGACCGTCCAGCCAGCGGCATCGCTGCCGGTAATCGTAAAGCCTGTGACGGTGTCACCATTGGTATCAAGGGCGCTGACAATACTGACAGCCTCGATTCCGACAGGTAGAACATCGATCAAATTGACATCAAAAGCATCGCTGGTAGAGGAAGGCGTGTGAGCGACGCTGATGTCATAACGAATGGTGTCACCGGTTTCCGAGGGGATTTGCGAGACCGCATGCGTGATGGCCAGTTGTGGTTCAACGATGGTGAGCGTGTCGTTGCCGGTCAGGGCCGTGGTATCGGCATTGTCGCCATCGGCGTTGTCATCCCAGACAAAGGCGGAGTTCGAGCCAATGGTGGCTTGATCTACGAGCGTACCTGCTGGCGCATCGGCTTCGTCCAGAATGGCGCGATAGATAATGGTGACGGTGTCATTGGTGCTGTCAGGTGTCCCGTCGGTGCCGTTCTCGGTATTGCTATTGGTGATGGTGCCCAGCTCAAAGCGGACGGTATCACCCGAGACGGTTGGTGTGGTCGCCGCTGCATTGGAGAAGCTTACACCGGCAGAGCCTGTGATGGAGACAGGAAAATCGGCATCGAAGACCAGGCCGGCATCGAGTGTTTCAGTAATGGCGGCTAGTGGTGTGGTGCCTTCGTGGACGGTGATGACCAGAGTGTGTTCAACGAATTCGCCAGGAGCCAATTCTCCATCGGTGCCATCAATGCCGGTATCGCTGATCGAGCGTGAGAAGGCGGGGCCATCAACCAGAAAGCTGGCAGTGTCAGAATCTGCCCCAGAGGACTGCACACTCTGCTTGCCCTGCGTATTGTCGCCCAGAGACTCCCAGGTCAAGGAGGCGGTATCGGTGATCGTCAGGTTGGCAGAGGCTTGCGTGCTAACGGCGGCATCCAATAGCAGGGTGACGGTATCGCCCAGTGCCAAGTCAAAATCGGGCAGGGTGACGGTCTGGCCATCCGGAGACACCACGGCGGTTATGAGGTTAGCGTTGTTGTCGGTGGCCGAGATAATCACCGCGTTCTGCAGTTCAGGCGGCAGTGTGGTGGTGACGGAGGCATCGAAGGCACCGAGCTCAGAATTGGCGGTGTGCTCGACGACTATCTCAAAGCGCAGGGCATCACCGGCATCCACAGCAGTGGCAGGCGTTGGTGAAATCAGAGTCTCGGAAATACTCAGCTCAGTCGCCTGGAAAGTCACGGGGGCGACGATGGCGCCGGTACTGCCATCGGCTGGATCAGAACGATCACCATCGCCATTGATATCCCAGACAAATTTGACAGCCGTGGCGAAGGTATCCAGTGAGTTTGCCGTGCTGATAGTCGTGGCATCAACGGCTACAAATACGCGATAACTGAGTGTCAGCGTCTCGATCGAAC
Source organism: Granulosicoccus antarcticus IMCC3135 (assembly GCF_002215215.1). NCBI lineage: Bacteria > Pseudomonadati > Pseudomonadota > Gammaproteobacteria > Chromatiales > Granulosicoccaceae > Granulosicoccus > Granulosicoccus antarcticus. Next base: position 3,403,390 of record NZ_CP018632.1, read on the forward strand.
CAGGCGGCGCGTTATTGACCATATCGCCAAGTTCGAAAGTAACGCGGTTGTTGACAGTGTCATAAGCACCGTTAACGGCTGTGAATCCGCCCGTCAGGTTGGTTGACACATTTGATCCTGCCGTCACCGTGACAGGACCGGATGTATCAAAAACAAGGCCCGCATCCAGCGTGTCCATGATCGCTGCAGCATCAACATCACCGTGTGGCACTTCGATGCTCACTTCATAGTTGACCCACTCACCTGCAACCACTTCATTGCGTGAATTGCTGGTATCTTCGATGCCCGTGGATGTAATCACCTTGGTCATGCTGACCAGGGAAAAATCTGCATTGGCGACATCTGAACCGGATGCCTCCAGAGCATCATTGCCATCGCTGGCAGTGTCTGCATCCAGTGTTGTCCAGTTGATAGTCGCTTCGCTACGCAGTGTGTCTCCAGTGGCAAGCGAGGCACCAGCAGTACCTGACAGAACGAGAGTGTAGGACTCACCGGGTGCAAGATCAAAACCTGTGGGATGTGACAGCGTGTTGGTGCCACCATCAACGACAAATCCAGAAGCACTGACCGGATCACCGTTCTCATCGACAACGCTTGTCAGGACAAGTCCGTCAACACCTGATGGAATCGTATCGGTAAAGCTGACGTCATAGGCAATCGTGTCCGAATCGGTACGTCCGATATCCGAACTGGTGTGGCGAATGACGACCGTATACTCGACCGCATCGCCAGCCTCACCCGGAATGTACGTGACTTCATTGGTGACAATCAGTTCCGGTGCGATAATATCGGTTGATGTGGTTGCAGTGCTTGTGCCGTTGTCGGTACCGGTATCCGATCCGTCGCCATCGACATCCCAGCGTAGTTGTGCACTGGTCTCAAGTGGAGCTGTCGCGACAACATCGGTATCTGCCCAGGCGCGATAGCGAATGGTAATGATTTCAGCATCACCGTTATCCGTTTCGGTATTGCTGATTTCCCCCAACGTGAACGTCAGTGCATTGCTTCCTGTATCAAGACTCGGGCTGGAAGGATCGCCACTGATACTGGTGCCGCTGGCCAGCGTCACCACAGGGGTAAATCCGCTGTCGAGGACCAGGTCTTCGCCAAGGCTGTCGACAATCACGGCATCACGGGTTACGCCTTCAGGCACGGTTACCCTGAGTTCGTATTCGATCCACTCGCCAGCAACAACCTGGCCGGCACTGTTGGTCGTATCATCGATACCGGTAGATACGATGACTTTTTCAAGTTCAGGGGAGGCAATAGTGAGTGTGGCTGATGCATTGGTGCTACCGGTGCCTTCAGCAGACTCATTCCCATCATCGGCGTCACTGTTTGACAGCGTGTCCCAGTCCAGTGTCGCCACATTGGATATGCTGGATCCTGCAACCGTTGATGAATCGAGTGTCCCGCTCACTACCAGAGTGATCGAATCGCCATGGGCGAGTGTGAATTCGCTGTTGCTGACCTCGTTGCCTGTGACGATGAAATCACCGGTAAGATCCCCGGCTGTATCAAGTGTTGCCGAGACGACTGTTACGCCTGACAGATTGTCTGGTAACAGATCAAGGAATGAGGCGTCCCGCGCATCGGCTGTAGAGCTCGCGGTATGCTCGATAACATACGTGTACTCCACGGTGTCACCACTGTCCGCCGGTGTCGTCGTCACATTCTGACTAAGGCTGAGAAGCGGATGGATAACCGTCAGTGATTCGCTTTTCTGTAGCTTGCCATCAATCAAGTCAGTATTAGCCGAATCATCATTGGTATCCCATACCAGTGCTGCATTGGCCGTGAGCGTATCGCCGTCTGCAACGCCATTACTGGCATAGGCACGGTAGATGATCGTTACGGTGTCGCTGCCGCTGTCGGTTGAGTTGCTATTGTCTATTGTACCCAGATCGAAAGCGACGTTCTGACCTGATAATGCAGCTGTGGCTGCAGAGGCATTGCCTACAGACACACCAGAAGAGCCTGTCACAGTGACAGGGAATGTCGAATCAAATACCAGGTTGGCGGGCAGAGTGTCAGTGATAGCTGTGAGTACCGTGTTGCCTTCGGGAACAGTCACGGTCAGGGCAAACGTGACGTATTCTCCGGCTACAAGCTCACTGTCATCATTGATCGTACTGGTGATGCCAGTATCGACAACGGATCGATCAAAAGTGGGAGACGCCAGTATTGTACTTTGGGTGTCTGAGTCACTACCTGACGTCTCTGTGCTCTCCTCGCCTTGTGCTGCACCGTTGTCAAGACTGGACCAGTTGATGTTGGCGGTATTGGTGATGGTCTTGGTTGCCGCCGTATCGCCGCCAACCGTGGCGTCAACGATTAGCGTTATACTCTCACCCAGCGCAAGGTTCAGATCGGAGGCAGACAGAAGATTGCCAGAATTGCTGAAGTCCGCAGAGCGATCAACTGTATTGTTGTCACTGGCTGACACCAGCACGATACTGTCCAGATCTGCCGGAAAGGTGTTGTCAAATCCGACATCCCAGGCATCGGCTGTAGAGCCTGATTCGTGCTTGATGATGAACTGATAGCGCACTGTATCGTTGGCATCGACTGGGGCGCTCACAATGCTTTGCAGCACCTCCAGGCGAGGTTCGGCAAACACAACGGTGGCGCTATCGCTTGTGCTGCCGTCTCCGGTATCTTCCGAACTGCCGTTAGCTGTAAGGTCCCATGACAGAGTTGCGGTGTTGGTCAGAGTGCTGGGAATACTGCCGCTGGTCACATACGCGCGGTAGTCGATAGTCAGCGTCTCAACGACACCGTCATCGCGATTGCTGTTGGTCAGATTGCCCAGATCAAAGCGCACATCCTGAGCACTTGTCGTTGGCAAGGTCGGTGTGCCTGTAAATGTCACGTCGGCACTACTGGCGGTGATCGTGACTGGAGTTGTGTTATCAAAGGTGATGCCAGCGGGCAGACTGTCTACCAACAATGCTGATGGAACACTGCCTTGCGGAACCGTGATCGTGACTCGATAGTCGATCCACTCGCCGTCAACGACAGTATTCGTGCCGTTGGCGGTGGTCATGATTCCGCTTGCCTGAACCGTTTTTACAATATCAGGCTCGTTGACTGTAAAGGTTGCAGTGCTGCTGTCACTGAACACGGCCTCATCGGCATCGCGTCCGTCATCAGCATCATCACTATCCAGCGTGCTCCAGTTCAGATCGGCGGTATTGTCAACCGGTGTCCCCACGATGACGTTGCCCACCGTGCCTGTGACTGTTACAACAATGACCTCACCTTTAGCCAGATCAAAGTCTGTATTTCTCAGCTCATTGCCAACAATGACGAAACCCGCCGTAGCCGCTGCCGGACCGGTAACCGAGTCAATGGTGGGCGATTCTACCTCGGTAGGCAGTATGTCACTGAGACTGGCATTGAACGCGGTGGTATCCGAGCCTGCGGTGTGCGTGATACGTATCTGATACGTTATATCGTCACCCGCGGCACCTGTTGCGCTGCTTACGATCGTCTTTTCAATCTCAAGCTCTGGTGCAATCACCTGTACCGTTACGGCCGAGTCGCTCTCCTGTGCGGTGGTGTTATCGATTCGCGACCAGCGTATATCTGCGCGGTTGGCCAGAGTGCTGCCGACTGTTGCGGTGGCCAGTACGTAGGCATTGTATCGTACCGTGATGGTTTCGACCGTGCCGTCATCGGTATTGGCATTGAGCACGTCACCCAGATTGAAAGTCACTTCCTGACCACTGGTGCTTGTTGTCACGTTGCTTGTCAGAGCGCCAATCGAACTGCTTATATCAGCCGAGGACGGGGTGACAGATTTGATGGAATGAAAACCAAGGCCGGTATCCAGCGTATCAACAATTCTGGCGTTATCGAGTGTGCCTTCAGGCAGAGTCAGAACGATCTGATACTCGACGTATTCGCCTGCAACTGCCTCGTCAAGCGGATTGTCTCCCAGGTTGTCAATGCCAGTTGATACTAGTGTCTTGACTATACCTGTTGTACTCAGAGTGGCTGTTGCCGTATCGCTCCATTTTGCATTCGATGCGCCGGCGGTATAGTCGGTGCCGCCGTCAAAGGCTGCAAAGGCCAGAATAGCGGCATTGTTTTCCAGTTTGGAATCGGCAGAGGCACTGGAGGCGACGACCAGATCGTATGTGACGATAATGATATTCGAACCATCAGTTACCGCTGTTTCGTTGGCATGACCCGGACCAAGTTCCAGCTCGCTGGATGACAGTGTGAACCCAAGACCTGTGGGATCCGCAGCCCCTGCGGCATCAAACAGCTGACCGGTGACACTCAGCACTGTTCCATCTCCAAGCACGGCACGCAGGTTCAGGCCGCCTGCAGGTATCTCAAAACCTGTCGGACGGTCGTCGTTGATGCGTATGTCGGTGGCTTCAAAACCGCCTGTATTGTGAATGACCAGGGCAAAGCGTACTGTATCGTCGGCATCCACGGTGTCGACGTCCGCATCAACAGGGGTGCTCTCAAGGGCGGCGGAATTGATCGTGCCTGTGAAAGCGGCGCCAGTTGTGCCGGCATCACTGAAGCTGGCGGGCAGAGCGGTTTCGGACAAAATGCCGTTGCTATCCGCATCCAGTGCAACCACACCCTTGCTGATAGACAGAGCAGGTGCCAGAGTTTCAATACTGGCAATCTGTATGTCCGGAGCAATAGGGTTGTTGGTATTGACGTAACTGATCTGCGCCTGGTTGGTCAGAGACAGCCCGTCCTCGAACTTCACATCCTGCGTTGCCGTGGTGAATAGCAGATCGATCGTGCCGCCCGAAGAACCTGGTTCATCAAAACTGTCGAAGTGCCAAGTGACGCTGTTTGAATCGGCGTCGGTGGTTGGGTCAACGATGACCAGCTCTCCGGTGCTGCCATTGACATCAAAGAAGGTGGCTGGAAAGTCGGCCGCGTTCGTGCTCGGCCCAAAACCGTAGCTACCGGCCGCAGGCACGTTGTCAATACCGGTAAAGAATCCGGCGTAACTATAGTCTGCCGGTACGGCAAAGATGGGCAGGGGCAGGTAGTCGGTGACAGTCAGGTTCTCGACATCATTGGTGGGAAGATCAATCGTGATGCGGTAGGTAATTTCCTGGCCGGGTGATAACTCCGGGTCGTTGCTATCAAAATCGTTTGTATCCCCGTCAATGGCATAGATACTCTTGCTTGACTCCGGAGTACTGATAAAGACCGTCGCGGTGCTGTTATCACTGACGGCATTGCCACTGGAGACAAGCGTTGCAGTGACGATCTCGGTATTGGTCAGTTCATCGCCGACATCAACCGATGAGTTTCCGCCAAAATTGGTCGGGTACTGAAAGTTATCCTGGACCTCGGTGCGAAACGTGATTACAACAGTCGTTTTGCCTGACTGCACAGTGTCAGTCGACAGGTCACCGTCCAGTTCACCGGCCATATCAAAGCCACGGGAGATGAGTTCTGCGGATATGTCAAAGTCGACCTGCGTCAGACCCGTGCCTGAATCAATCGATCCCAGCGATACGTTACTGTTGTCCATGGCAGCCTCGCTACTGACTGCGTTATTGTCAAATACACTGAATTTTGCGCTATTGGCAACGAACAGATGACCATCCCCGAAGGTATCAGCGATAGCCAGGTTGTCCAGTGACAGGTAGTCCGATACCTGCACCGCCAGTCGCCATTCCAGCAAGTCCCCGGGAACGGTGCTGGTACGCCCGGCAGCGTTGCCGTCCGAGGTGAGTATGCTGACCGATTTTTGCGTGGCTATGGCATGCGGCTCGATATCATGCTCAGCAAAGTCGCTCAGTGCATTGCCATCGTACTGTGCATCGATGTCGACGCGATTGCTCACTACCCCTGAGGCCAGACCAGTGACAGGGTCAAGGATGGGATTGTTGCTGGCATCAAGTTCGGGCAGATAGCCGTCGTAGCGAATAACGATGTCATCACCGGCAGCGGTGCCCGTTACCGATGAGAAACGCACCTCCAGGGGGTTGGAAGTCGATGTGCCTGTGCTGGCATCGGTCGAACTCAATCCGGCCTGAGTGCCTGAGCCGGTGACGACCAGATTGCCCAGATAGTGTACATCCTCGCCAATAATGTCTTCTATGACGATGTCATTGACGGTCTCGCCGTCGGCGATGTCGACAGTGATCTCCCAGGTAATGGGGTTGTTCGGACCTGTTGCCTGTTCATTTTCAGTACCCACGGCATTGGGCCCTGACGAGTAGGCATCTTTTGTGATGTCCAGTACTGATGGGGTGATCGTTGAGCTGGTCAGTGTGCCAACAATCGCCGGGTCATTATCTGGTGCACCGGCATTGTCGAAAGCATCGGTACCATAGGCAAAGCCTGACTGAGCACGAATGTTCAGTGGTGTCCCCGCCGTCGCACCATCACTTTTGACAAGCGTGGCCGCGAAGGAGATGGTCGCGGCGGGTTGATCTGCAACAAAACTGCCGAATGGGTACTCGACACTGATCCAGTTCATACCATCGATTCCAGGATCTGCCGGCAGAGGTATGGAGTCCGTCAGTGGATGTTCGGTAACGGTGCTGCCAGAACTGTCCTGCCACTCAGCATCGGTTGCATTCCAGGTCAGTTGCGCGCCTGTATCGACTGCTGAGCCCAGATAGGAGGCGCTACCGAGTTCAACGCCCGGTTCTGTAAATATATCCAGATAGGGGGCATAGCCCGTCTCGGTTCCTGAGTTGTCCAGTGAGACTGTGAAGGTGAAAGGCTCGTTGATAGCTGCGTCGGCTGGCAAGCTCAGCGTGGCAGAGGGAGTCGCTGCCAGTAAACCATCGAAGCTGGCGTCTGCTTGTTCCTGAGTAATCACCTCGCTGTTGACCTGACCTGCATGAACTTCCAGGTCAAAATCTCCACCAGAACGGCTGCTGCCTGTTGCATCATCGGAGGCGGCAACATCGGCGCCGGTGTGCAGAGCAATGGCATCGACAAAAGCCAGGCCAGCTTCGCTGTCGGCGGTTTCGCAACCATACAGAAGCAGGTCACCATCACTGCTCAGGCTGTTTCCCCAGGCTTGCAATGTGGACGTCCAGCTATCCAGTGACTCGGCATCGATACGTTCGCTGCCGATACGAATGGCCGCCTCTTCACCATGCGTGAGCAAGTGCAAAGCATCGATATCAGTCTCATTCGCCAAGGCACGAGTGACACCATTGATGGCATCGTTTGCACCGTCCAGAGCATAGACAGTCAATGATGTTGAGCCGTTTTGTGTATCCAGGCGCATCAGCCCCGAGTCGGAATCCTGTTGCCAGTTGGAAGAATCTTGCGCCCCGTCAATATCTGCCAGCAAGTCTTGCCAATCCTTGATAGTGGTATCAACGATGACTACTTCACGCCGAGCTGAGGTGTCATTGAAAAGATCGACGACATCCTGATCCTGTCCATCATTGCCACTTGAGTACAATGTTTGATCAACAGCGTCTGGTGCATCGCTGGACAGTGCGTCAGTCGAGTCGTCAACGGCCAGTACTGCAGCCTCCGCTGCACCGTCCAGCATGATACGAGCTTCCAGTCTGTATCTGGCTCGCGCAGCATGCAAGCCATGTTTCCAGCGGTATGAAGATTCTTCTGTGTTGCGCAGAGCAGGATCGTTTACAGCCATGGGTTTGTGTTGATTGATTGGCATAGTCAGAATCCACTTTCTCTGATAAAGGCACCGTAGAGTCGATTGACGCTTCGGGTGGCAAGGCTTTCGGGAGTGGCTGAAAGTCGAACAAAGCCGCTCATGGTGCGTGTGAGTGTGATGGGTTCAGCAGGGATGAACGTCATGCGGTATAAATCCTGCACCGGTGCCAGAGCAGGCTTATCGTCGAAAGTAGTGCTGTTTTGCGTCGATGCTCTTGTTGCAATGGGCCCACCGTCTGATACAGCCAGTGCTTCATCGGTGAGCTGGCTGACGCTGTGGGTATCCACGTCTTGCACCGTCAGATTTACCGTGGTGTCAGTGTTGACTGACATGAAACGGGCAGGTTTGGCATTGTCGATTCGTGACGCTGCATAGCTTGGAATATAGGCCTGAATGCGGGCATCAGCGGGTGTTCCCAGATACGCAAGGGCTGCATTGGCCTGTAGCCATCGACCTGGAATCACACTTCTCTCCAGATGCAGTACTTGCGCATTGATTGGAGATCGCAGCAACAGAGCCTCCCGTCTGGTCTGAATTTCCTGCAACCTGGCATCCACTTCCGCCACCGCTTCATCCGAAGCTGACATGGCCCAGGCAGTGTCGCCGCCTTCGTTCGAGGATCTGCTAGCAGCTGATGTGTTGATCAATCGTCCGCCGGCACGACTGCGTCGACGTTCAAGCAAGGCGGTACGTTCAAGTTCGAGGCGTTGCTTGTCGTGATCCAGTTGCGGGTCGCTCAGACTGATCAGCAGGTCACCGGTACGTACCTGCTGACCTTCTGTCACATGTACTTGAGCAATTCGAGATGCTGCCGGTGCAAATACCTGAGCTTGACTGGCTGGTATCAGCATGGCGGGAACGGTCACAGCTCGCGGCAGTGGCAGGCAGAACAGCAACAAAGCCAGCGTGCAAAGTGTCAGTGTCCAGCGTGAGTGCCTGTTGATGCCGTGCTCACGGTAGTGCACGACAAATACCTTGAGCTCACGATAAACGGGTCTGATCAGCAGTGTCCATACAACGCCTGCAGCCAGCAGTACACCCAATGCCTTGAACCAGAAGGTATAGACCGCCCAGACGATGGCAAGGTACAGAAACAGACGGTAGATCCAGGTGGCTGCCGCGTAGGTGTACAGTCCTCGTTCCGAAATTCTTGCCGGCGGATGACGATCAGTGCCAGTTTCCCTGGCACGGTAGAGCAGGCGACGAAGACGTTTTTGCAAAGCCGAAAAAGCACGCTCTTGCAGATTGTCCACGCCCAGAGCATCAGCCAGCAGGAAATACCCGTCGAACTTCATGAATGGGTTGAGGTTGATCAGGCAGGTGGTGGCCAGCGATGTGGCCGCAACGAAGAAGGCGATGGATCGAGGTAGACCATCAGGCAGAGTCAACCAGACCAGTGTGGCTATCAGTGCCAGTAGCCCTTCAAGAGCAAGTCCACCGGCGTCGATGATCAGTCGTTCTCGTGATGAGCGCAGTCGCCATGCATCACTGGTATCGCACCAGGCAACCGGGATCATGAATATCAGCGCAACGCCCATGGCATGTACACGACAGCCCAGACGGGTCGCGGCGATACCGTGGCCGAATTCATGAGCGATGTTGAGCACCACAAGCGTTATGAAAAACCAGGTAACGCCTGTTGAATTCAGATTTTCAGCCAGGTTGTCACGAAATTCGAAGGCATGGGTGACGAGCCCGAAAATCGATATCAATGCCATCACCATGATCACAGCCAGTGACACTCGAGGGTGATCAAATATAGGGCTGCACAGGCGTGTCAGTTTTTGCAGCGCCGGGTAGGGATCGAACAAGGTAAAGCGGGCGTGCATGGAGAATCGGAACAGACGTGTGAACAATGCAGGTGCAGGGCGTGCTGCGTGTTGGGCCAGACGTTGCCTGGCAGTGGCATTATCGATCTTGAGCAGTTCTTCCTCTTCCAGAAACTGTAGCAGGGTGTCTAGATCATCCGTACTGGCATGCAGAGCCGTGTCGCGGTTGACCGATTCGATGATATGTTGCGAGTTGCCCAGTGAGAGTCTGACCAGTAGCTCGAATTCCAGCCAGCCGATTCGGTAGTAGCGGGCACGGACCGGATCGTGAAGCGTCCATTCGGGAGTGCTCTGGCCGTCAACGGCCGTCAGTTCCAGATCGCACCGTGGGGTCGGTATCGACGGTGGGCTTGTTTGCGGAACCGACTCGCCTTTTAGCTGCACCGGCTTGTGCGTCACAGACCAATAGCCCGGCGTGTGGCGGCAAGTGGTTTTCTGAGAAAAGCATAACCCAGTGGTACGCGCTGGCCATAAAGACGCATGGCACCCTTCATCCCGAGCCGCAGGTTGTTTTGCTGATCGATGGATGCGACAACGCGATAGGCCAGCTGCGCGTCCTGATCACGAGTGGCAAAAAAACTGACGCTTTGCACCGCACCGGCAGTTGCATCCAGTGGAAAGGCATCAGGAAAGAATGTTGTTCTCGAACCATCAGGCAAACGAATGGCATCGTTCACGGCAACCCAGGCTTCAAATTCGCGTTGCGCATCCACGGCAATCTCCATGATGCGATCGCCGGTTCGTACGGCACGGCCCAGCCAGTCAGCCTCACGGGAGTAAACGGCTATGCCGTCAGCCTCGGCGCGAATTGACAGCTCTTCGATACGGGTCTCGACAAAGTCAAGATCAAGGTTTTGTATAGCGATGCGACTGTCAAGCTCGGCCAGGCGTGTACCGCGTGTATCACGTTCCAGCGTGGACTGCGCCGCCTCGCGTCGCTGTTCCTTTGACAGAGCAAGCTCTGCGACAAGGCGAGCTTTGCGCTGTTGCAGATCGCTGTCGTCAAGTTCAACCAGAAGCTGACCCTTGGTTACACGCTCATTGGGCCTGACGGCAAGCGAGCGCACCACACCTTCCATGCTGGCCGCCACCACAGCAGGGCGTGCGGCCACCACTTCGGCGTTCGCCATGACGCTCTGGCGTACAGGGATGGCCGCTATTGCGAGCAAGGCCAGTACCCATGCCGCTCGAACTAACCAGAGCGTGCGGGCCGGACGATTGGCTCGATTGATTTTCTGGTTCTTTGTCGATGGGCACAGCGTACGTTCTGCATGACTGATGGCGGCGGCGGCCTCTGTACCGATATGACGCTCGTGATCGCGAAAGGCGTGGGTACGCAACAGCAATAGCGAACCGAAAGGGGCCAGTGATAAAACGAGCACCTCACCAGGTGCCTGCCCGGACTCTGTTCCTGGCGACTCTGATTCATTTGATGAGTAGGCTTCTGCCCATCGGATCAGCGGGGCATCTGCATCGAAGCTTGAAACCCCTGATACGCTTCGAACCCGCATTGATTGATGAGACAGAAGTTTGCTCTGGTAGGCAGGCACCAGCCGAATCGCTGTGTCACAGGCAATGATTTTGTGCAATTCGTTGCACACAGCCCGATCCAGTTCTTCTATCGTGGATGACTGACGAAGCAGGCGTTCAAAGTTGATGAAATCGCCCAGACGGCGAACCAGTGCAGCCTCACTCATCGAGCCGGACCCAGCCGCTCATGCCAGGCCATAAAGATGATTCTATGTTTGTCGATATCGGGTTTGCTGCTGCCAGTTCAGGTTGGCTCAAGTCATTGAGCTGGCCTACCAGTTTGACCGTGCGGCTTACCGGATCGACATCCGGGACGATGCGTTCTATCTTGCCGGCGTGAGAATGGCCTGTTTCACCGATAGAAAAGCTGAATGTCTGGCCTATACGCAAATGGCTGGCCTGACTGGAAGGCACTAGAAATTCCACCGTGTGCGCATCCGTAGATGCCACCTCCAGCAGCTCCTGTCCGGTTTGTACCCGTTCGTGTTTTCGGATATCAGTCCGCAGGACCACACCATCAAAAGGGGCCAGTACACGGCAGCGATTCTGACGATGTGAGGCTGCTATGACTTCATGCGAGGCCTCGGCCAACCGTGTTGTGCTCTCGGCAAGCTCCAGATCGCTGACAGAATCAAGTGCCTTCAATTGCTGGTTTGAGGCATGATCCTGAGTCGCTACATCGAAACGGGCGCTGGCCTGTCCGAGGGCGGCCTCTGCCAGTGTGCAATCAAGTGCTATCAGCACATCATCCTGTTTGAACTCCTGGCCTTCCCGAAACGGCATGGAGAGTACAACAGCGTCCAGTTCAGCACTCAATACGGCCCGTTCGCCCGCTCGAACCACACCACTGAAAGGCTCATGCTCTATTGCCGGACTGAGGGCTTCCTCAAGCGATCTTTCGTTGGCAACAGTACTGATGGATGTTGAGAGCAGAGTGATGAAAGTGGCTGCAAGCCTGTACCGGTGTTGTCGTCTCTGGCAGGCCTTCATCGAGCATCTCCTGGCGTGGACAGAGCGTCTGTGTCTCCGATATGAGCGTCATAGTCGGAGGCCTGCCGTGAGCGACGACGACTCTCCTCAGGTTCATAGAGGCCGCGAGGACCCTGGTATGTCGAATTTTCCAGATGATCTTCAACAGCCGCAATGATTTGTTCCAGCGGTGCATCGTGGTCGAAAATGACGGCAGGCTCGTAACCGATGCTGGAGTACACGCTGGCGGTTGCGCTTTGCCATTCACCATAGGCGATGGTATATCGCAATCGGGAAACTACATCTCTGGCACGTGCCTGCAGCACGGTCTGTCTGTCGATGCGTGAAGCCGATGCACGGCGCTCGTACTGCTCGATGGTGCTGCGATCCACCTGGGTCATCTGTGAGGCCAGGCGGTAGTCCTCCTTGGACTGCTGCAGGCGCTGCAATGCAACATCTACCTGGGTAAGTACAGCCATGGACAGTGCCAGTCGGCGCAGCTCACCCAGTTCCTGTTTGGACTTTGCCAGACGCGTGGCCGCGGGGGCGGAGAATACACTGAGAAGATTCCAGGTCAGGCGAACACCGGACGCGGCCCAGGCGCTGTGCAGCAGGTAGCTGTTATCGCTGTAATGCGTGCCAGTGAACAGTTCGATGCCAGGGATCCAGCGAATCCTGGCCTTGTTGACCTCGTCCGCAGCAATTCGGCTTTGATAATCCTCTTCGATCAGCTCCGGGCGATGGCGCAGGGCAATCTGCTGCAAGGCATTGCGATCAAGGGCGGCGTCAGCGTTGTAGCTTGTAAACAGTTCGCCCTCCACATCCACGGTAAACCAGCTGCCGGGGGGCAGGCCAATAAGGCTTGCCAGAACACTGCGTGACTCGGCAATGCCGCGTTGTAGTTGCAGCACCTGTCGTTGCAAATCCAGCAGAGTGCGCTGTTCCTCAAGGCACTCTTCCAGCGGCTTCAGTTTGGCTCGTTGTGCGGCGTAGGAATCATTCAGTCCTTGCTGGATGTCTTTTTTCAGCACAGCCAGTTGCGGGGCAAGGCGTTCTGCGCTTACCAGACGCCAGTACGCATCACGTACATCTCTGACGATGTTGGCGGTTATTCGTCGTTGTTGCTCGACCGCAATCAGAGCGGCATTCCCGGCCTGTCTGGATTCGATCCAGGCAATGCCAAAATCCAGCGTATTCCACGACAGCTCCAGATCAGCGTTGACGATGCTTTTGTCCTGCGAAGTCGAGGCACCGAAGTTGGGAACGCCTGTTGCCAGGTTGAAACTGGATGAGGCGTGGACCTTGTCGCGAGCTGTATAGCCGGCGCTGGCAGCCAGGCGGGGCAGTTTGTTGTAGTCGCTCAGATCCAGATGTCGCTGTGCAACAACAGAGTTCATCATGGCCACCCGGTGGTCAAGATTGTATTTGATGGCTCGAGCCACGGCCTCTGCAAGGCTCATGATTTCACCCGGTGCCGGGACATTGGCAAACAGTTGCTCAAAATCAACGCTTGCTCGTGAGTCGATCGTCTCACTGTCCATGATATGCAGCGTCGTATTGCAGCCGCTCAAAGCCAGGGCTGCGGCGATAACGCTCGCCTTGAGTGGTAGCTTTAGACGGGTCGCCCGATGTTCCGGGTTTGAGAGACTCATGGCGTTTCGTCTGCATGCGGCTGAATTCATTATCCTGCTTCAGCAACATCCTCGCCAAACTCTACTAACCGGGTTTCATTCTTGCCGCCTTATCGTGAGGTAGTCGCGGTTTTGGGATAATGAAGCCTGCGGGATATATCATCCGAGGTTAGGGCCCACGATCCTGTTAATGCCCAGCTTCAAGCATTTTGGCCAGGGCGGTAATGTCATATTTTCAATCGGTAAATCTCCCGATCGCAATTGTAGAATATGCATCTTTGCAGTCGGTTGTCTGACGCTTGAAGCAGTGCTTGCACTCAAGTGGCTTACACAGATAGAGTGGCATGTTACGCAATCAGAGGAGACTCTTCATATGCAACTGCTAAGTATTCGAAAATGGGTGTGTCTTTGCCTGCTGGCCTTTGCCACGGGCGCCGCATCTGCCGCTACCATCAATATCCATAATGGTGGTGATCCAACATCCCTGGATCCGCACAAGCTTTCCGGCGACTGGGAAAATCGCATTGCCGGGGATATCTTCGAGGGCTTGCTGACAGAGAATGCCAAGGCCGAAGCGATTCCGGGTCAGGCTTCACAATGGAGTGTCTCCGATGATGCGCTGGTCTATACCTTCAGCCTGCGTGAAGGTATTCAGTGGAGTGATGGAACACCAGTGACAGCCGATGATTTTGTCTTCGCCTTTCAGCGTTTGATGAATCCTGAAACCGCGGCCGTTTATGCCTACCTGCAATACAGTATCAAGAATGCCGAGGCTATCAACACCGGTGCCATCACCGACTTGAATGAGCTGGGCGTCAAGGCGCTCGACGACAAGACTCTGGAGATCACACTGGAGCGGCCTACGCCGTATTTTCTGGGTGCTCTGACGCACTACACCGCCTATCCCTTGCCACAGCATCTGCTTGAAACCGCTGGTGATGATTGGGTCAAGATCGACAACATCGTGACGAACGGTCCTTACACGCCAGTAGACTGGGTGCCAGGCTCACATGTGACAACAGAAAAGCAGGCGAAGTACTACGATGCTGAGAATGTGAAGATCGATGGTGCCAAGTTCTTTGTGCTGGATGACGAATCAGCGGCATTGAAACGCTACCGCGCAGGCGAGTTCGATATCCTCACCGAGTTTCCAACCGATCAGTTCGAGTGGATGCAGGAAAACTTGCCGGGGCAGGCACGGGTCGCACCGTTCGCTGGTCTCTACTATTACGTGATCAACAACAGCAAGCCGCCGTTCGACAACCCTGATGTTCGCAAGGCCTTGTCCATGTCCATTAACCGTGAAGTGATTGGTCCTCAGGTACTGGGTACCGGTGAGCTGCCTGCCTACTCCTGGGTGCCGCCGGGTATGGCCAACTATGATGAGCCTTACAGTGTCGAATGGAAGGATCTGCCGTACGCCGACAAGCTGGCTGAAGCCAGAGCCTTGCTGGATGAGGCAGGCTTCAACAAGGACAATCCACTCACGTTGCAATTGCGCTACAACACCAACGAGAACCACAAGCGTATAGCGGTGGCTATCGCCTCCATGTGGAAGCCTCTGGGTGTACAGGTCGAGCTGTATAACACCGAAACCAAGGTGCACTACGATGAGCTGCAACGTGGCGTGCTGGATGTGGCGCGTGCCGGATGGCTTGCTGATTACAACGATGCTGATAACTTTCTCAACCTGTTGAAGTCAACGGTTGAGCACAACTACGGTCGCTACAATAATCCGGAATACGATGCGTTGGTCGACAAGGCCAATGCCACGGTTGATACCCAGGTTCGCGCAGAGTTGCTGCACCAGGCCGAAAAACTTGCCATGGATGAAACTGCCGCCATCCCTATCTACTATTATCTGGCACGCAACGTTGTATCGCCCCGAGTCACAGGGTTCGAGGACAACGCCTTTGATGTGCATCGTACGCGCTGGCTCGAATTGAGCGAATAGGTTTGCACCACTAGATCCCCGCCATGTTGAACTATGCGTTCAAGCGCCTGTTATCGACTATCCCTGTGCTCTGGGTAGCGATAACGGCGTGCTTCTTCATCTTGCGTCTGGCACCGGGTGGGCCATTTGACGGGGATCGTCCCTTGCCAGAGGCCATCAAGCAGAACCTGGCGGCTCACTACCATCTGGACAAGCCCCTGTTCGAGCAATACCTGATTTACATCGGCAAGCTGCTGCAGGGGGATCTGGGGCCCTCGTTCATCAATCAGGACTTCACGGTTGCCGAGCAGTTGCTGATCGGTCTTCCCTATACTCTGATCGTTGGTGGCGTGGCGTTTTTTCTGTCCATTGTATTGGGTGTGCTGGCCGGTATTCTGGGTACGCTCTACCGCAATCGGTTTCCGGACTACCTGATCGGTATTGTGGTTTTATCGGGGCTGGTACTGCCCAATTTTCTGTTGGCTCCCATCTTCCAGCTGATCTTTGGTCTGAAGCTGGAATGGTTGCCAGTCGGGGGCTGGGGAGGTGGCACCGTGTCGCATCTGGTATTACCGGTTGTGGTGCTCGCCTTGCCGCATATCGCCCGTATTTCCCGCCTGACGCGTGGCGCGATGATTGAGGTGATGCATAGCAACTTCATTCGAACTGCACGTTCCAAGGGCTTGAGCAGCGCCAGTATCGTCTGGCGTCATGCGCTGAAACCGACCATGACGCCGGTGGTCTCCTATCTGGGGCCAGCGGCCAGCTACTTGCTGACAGGTTCGTTGGTTATCGAAACCATATTCGGTCTGCCGGGCATTGGGCGCTACTTCATCAATGCGGCGCTGAATCGAGACTACGGCATGGTACTGGGTACTGTCGTGCTCTATATGTTGCTGATTGTCGTGCTCAACCTGATCGTTGACATACTCTATGCATGGCTTGATCCGAGGGTGCGATAACGATGATCTTTCGCAAGGCCAAACTGGCTATTATCGAATCGAGCCTTGACGAGGCTCTGCCACTGGCACCAGGTCGTAGTCTGTTTCAGGACGCACTGGCGCGTCTGAAGCGCAACAAGGCTGCAGTTGTCTCTCTCATTGTTCTGGCTCTGCTGGTTATTCTTGCCATCGCCGGACCCTGGTTCATCACCTATAACTACGAAGACCCTGACTGGGCAGCTTTTCGTGCCCCCCCGTCGCTGGCCAACGGTCACTGGTTCGGTACTGATCAGAATGGTCGCGACTTGCTGGCAAGAACCTTGTTCGGTTTGCGAGTCTCGCTGTTGGTGGCCTTGATTGCCACGGTGGTATCGGTGGTTATCGGTGTCGGTTATGGCGCCATTGCAGGCTATGTGGGAGGCCGGGTGGATCAAGCCATGATGCGCTTTGTAGATGTCATGTATGCCTTGCCCTATATCCTGTTCGTGATTCTGCTAATGGTGATATTCGGCCGCAACGTTTTCCTGCTGTTTGCCGCAATCGGGGCTCTGGAATGGTTGACCATGGCGCGCATCGTACGAGGCCAGACGCTGTCTATCAGACAGCGTGAATATATAGAAGCGGCCCGTGCCTCGGGTCTTGGAACCGGCGCCATCATCTTCAGGCATATAGTGCCCAACCTTGTCGGCCCGGTTGTCATCTACGCCACACTGACCATTCCTGAAATTGTCGTTGTGGAGAGTTTTCTGTCCTATCTGGGCTTCGGTATCCAGGAGCCGTTGACCTCATTGGGCACCTTGATCGCTGAAGGGGCGGATGTTCTGGAAGTGCTGCCGTGGCTGCTGTGGTTTCCTGCAGGCTTTCTCATCACACTGCTGCTCAGCCTGCTGTTCATCGGCGATGGTCTGCGTGACGCCTTTGATCCGCGAGACCGATAATGAACACGCCAAACAGCGAAGTGCTGACTATCCGCGATCTGCGTGTGAGTTTTACCACCAATGATGGTGTGATCGAGGCGGTAAAAGGCGTCGATGTGTCAATTCGGCCTGGTGAGTGTCTGGGGGTGGTAGGGGAGTCGGGTTCGGGCAAGAGCCAGACCTTTCTGGCAGCCATGGGCTTGCTTGCCAGTAATGCGCGTGTCAGCGGTGAAGTACGCTTTGCCGGTCAGAACCTGCTGCAGCTTTCGGTGCGCGAGCTTAATCGTATTCGCGGTAGCCGCATCTCGATGATCTTTCAGGATCCACTGACCGCACTGACGCCCCATTTGCGTATTGGCGAACAGATGCGCGAGGTGTTGCAGACACATCAGAGTCTGAGTAATCGAGAGGCACATAAAGAGTGCCTGCGCTGGTTGGAGAATGTGCGCATGCCTGAAGCCGCCCAGCGACTCAGGCAATACCCGCATGAGCTTTCCGGGGGCATGCGGCAGCGAGTCATGATTGCCATGGCCATGCTGTGCGAGCCGGACCTGTTGATTGCCGATGAGCCCACCACGGCACTGGATGTGACAATTCAGGCAGAAATTCTGGATCTGATGGATGAGCTGCGCCGAGACCATGATACCGCTGTTGTGCTTATCACGCATGACATGGGGGTGGTGGCTCGCATGTGTGATCAGATTCAGGTTATGCGTGATGGTGAATACGTGGAGCAGGGCAGCTGTGAGGACGTTTTCTACCGCCCGCAGGATGACTATACGAAAATGCTGTTGGAGGCGGTGCCGCGTATCGCGCTACCTGATAACGAGCCAGTGGGTGAGGCGACTCACCAGTTGGCTGACCAACCGGCTAGCCAGCTGACCGAGGAACCAACCGGCAAGTCAGTTGGCGAAGCAGAAACCTCTGCTGTTGCTGATAGTGTTCTGAAGGTGCGAGACCTGCGCGTCAGCTTTGCGGTGGGTACCAGCTGGTTCGGCAAATCGCGCGAACTGCGGGCCGTGGATGGTATCGGCTTCGATCTGGCGCCGGGTGAAACGCTGGGCATCGTCGGCGAGTCAGGCAGTGGCAAGTCGACACTGGCGCGGGCAATTCTGCAATTGATCAAGCCCACGTCCGGTCAGGTTAGCTGGCTGGGTGATGAGTTGACAACCATGAGCCGCGAGCAGGTCAGGGCGTTCCGACAGGATGCCCAGATCGTATTTCAGGATCCTCTGGCAAGTCTCAACCCATCGATGACCATTGGTGACAGCATTATCGAACCTTTGCGTGTCTGCGAACCGGGCCTTGACCGAGCGGCACGTAGCCGGCGTGCGGCGGATATGATGGAGCGTGTCGGGCTTCCCTATACCTTGATCAATCGATATCCACACGAACTCTCGGGTGGTCAGAACCAGCGGGTCGGCATTGCCCGGGCCATGATCTCGAAGCCCAGGCTTCTGATCTGTGATGAGGCTGTCTCAGCGCTGGATGTCTCCATTCAGGCGCAGATCATGGAACTGTTGAAGGACCTGCAGCGTGAATTCGGATTGTCTCTGATATTCATATCGCATGATTTGTCGGTTGTGTGGGAGGTCTCCCAGCGCGTGCTGGTGATGTATCTGGGCTCGGTGGTCGAGCTGGCCCCGCGTGACCAGCTGTTTGCACGTCCGCAACACCCCTATACCCGTCAGCTGGTATCGGCAGTACCGGTACCTGATCCACGCATCGAACGGTCCAGACAACGTATCAAACTGGTGGGCGAGATGGCCTCTCCGATGGATACAGGGGCGCGACTGCGCTTTCTTCCGTCCAGACGTGGGCAATTACCCGCAGACTATGTTCCGGCTCTCCAGGAACTTTCACCGGGTCATTTTGTCGCTGAGCATGATCCTGTCGAAACCTTGCTGCGTTTGTAAAAGTTCCCCGAAAAACAGCCTGTTTCACATTAATTTACCGTTTATATCGTTCGGATTGTTACCAACCGCAAATGATTGTATTTGTTTGCGAATTAGCAACGGACCCAGCATTGACCTTGACACGTTACCCAAGGACAATTCGGGCTTGCGCAATCGAGCCTGAAAAATATAAACTTATGACGATATCTGTCCGAACCGGCATTACCGGTTTATTTTTAACCAGTCTTCTGGTGATATCTGGGTGTAGCAGCTCATCCTCATCCAATGACACACCCATTGATGACGACAGCTCGTCTCAGACTCCTGGTGTGGACATCCCAACAGTTGAAGACCCTGACACAGGTACCAACACTCCCGTAACAGGTGGTGACACAACAGACGGTACTGATACGACTGATGGTACTGACACAACTGACGGTACCGACACAACTGATGGTACTGACACGACTGACGGTTCCAATACAACCGATGGAAACTCAGCACCGGACAACATCCTGCCGGATGCTTCTGCTGATGGCAGCGATGTCTCAGGTGGTGAGGACGACAGTCCAACAGCCGTCGAGACTGCCTCATTGGAAGGTCCTTTCATCAAGGATGCTGCGCGCGGCGCGGGTCCTCCGTCAACTCCATCAGATCTGACTCTGCTGCTTTCTGCTGAAAACTGGTTGGAATTCAGTTGGGCGCCTTCCACTGACGACCAGGCCGTAACGGCTTACGAAGTCTATCGAGATGGTGCGCTGATAGCAGAAGTTCGTGGTGACACAGGCTATGAGCACGATTACCGCAGCTGGCTCAGCACTTCATTCATCGACTGTAACTACACTCGATATACTGATTGTGTCGGTTCACGTACACCTATCCCAGGCACCAGCTACAGCTATTCGGTATTAGCCATTGATAATGAGGGCATGCGATCAGAGTTGTCAGTACCTGCCACATTCACTTTTGAACAACTGACTTCAGATGTACCTGACCTGACAGACTATGTTCGCGTATTTGATGAAGAGTTCGAAGGCGACAGCCTTGATCGTACCAAGTGGAAAGCCGCACTTCCCTGGGGCGCTGATACCACTATCAATCTTGAAACACAGTACTTTGTGAATATCTTCGCTGCTGATCCTATGGATTACACACCGTTTGAATTTACCGGTACAACCATGAAGATCACCGGTAAAAACACTCCGCCAGAATTGCTGGAACAAGCCAACAACCTGCCATACCTGTCTGGTGTCATTACAACGTCTGATTATTTCAAGATGACGTATGGCTATGTGGAAATGAGTGCCAAGCTGGCTGGTGGTGATGGACTGCTGTCTACGTTCTACCTGTTCAACCAGGATTACCACAAGAACAAGCCGGAAATCGACATTGTTGAATACATCGGTTCACGTCCTGACAAGAGCTATCAGACTTACCACTACTACGACAGCATTCGTGCCCGTAACTTCAGTGGTGAGAAGCATTCTTCTCCGACTATGGAGTCTGTTGTAAGCGAAAATCTGAGTGATGATTTTCACAACTACAGCGTTCTGTGGGAGCCTGGTCTGGTTGTCTGGTACATCGACGGTCAGGAAGTGCGTCGTATGACAGGTGTTCGCGTCTCTGATGAGCCGATGAACATCATTGCTCAACTGGTTGTCGGCAGTAGCTGGATTGGTGATCCTTCAGCAGATGTTATCCCTGCTGAAGTAGAGATCGACTTCATTCGCGCCTGGCAGAAGCCGTAAGTTCCGGTAATAGCTTGAAAAGCATTTACCTGACCACCATTTGGGGTCAGCTGAATGCTTGAAGTATTCGCTCCGGGTTCTCCATTGTTTCAATGAGAGGAGCCGGAGCTTTTTTTTGTCCGGGTTTTCCCCTCTACGCAAAAGATCACAGGCTTCAAGGTCCGGGATGGATCAGGCGGACGTGGCAGGTGTGTTTACCTGAAGTTTTCCAAGCTGCCGTAGCGTATAGCCGTGTGCTATCAGTGAGGAAATCACCACCACCGAGATGATGGTGTAGAAGATCGAGATCATGGGAAAGCCTTGATAGACGATCAGCCAGTAGTTGATGCTGGCCGGTATGACCAATTGACGTGCCACCCCCAGAATCAGCGGAAACATGGGTTGCTTGAGCGCCTGAAGAGTTGCCGTGCTCAGAAACAGAACGACATAGGCGTAAAACGCGATGGCATCGATCTTCAGGTAGATCGCACCAGTGTGCTGAATGTCAGGGTCGTCAGAGAAGAACCCCATTAGTACCGGCGACAGAAAGACCATGATGGGAATGAAGACAGCTGCCATCGCCAAACCTAGCTGTAGCCCGATGGTATAGATTTGCCTGACGCGATCCAGATGGCCGGCCCCCAGATTCTGCCCGGCAATAGCCATGACCGCTGAATTCAAACCCAGGGCCGGTAGCAGTAATACCTGTTCCAGGCGCAGCCCAACCGAGTAGCCAGCTACATGTTGACTGCCAAAGCGACCAATCAACGCTACTGTGATGAAGCCGCCCAGGATAATGGTCAGCATGTTGCCACTCGCGGGTATCGTCTGTCGTAACAGGGCAGCCCATTTGTCACTGCTGAATCTGGGTCGGCAGCGTCTGCCCAGCCTGCGGGTCAGAACCCGGTACAGGTAGAGCGCTGATGCACCCTTGATCAATACCGTTGCCAGCGCCAGGCCGGTAACACCCATGTCAAGCCCGAATGTCAGCAAGGGATTGAGACCCAGATTTGCCACAAAACCGATCGCCAGAGCATTTCGATTGGAATGCGTGTCGCCCAGAGCCATGAGGGCTCCGGCGGCGGCAAAGGTGAGAATGAAGGTGAAAGCACCCCACAGGATGGTGCCTATATATTCCAGTGCCAGAGGCGCCACTGTATTCACCTCTGCACCCAGAAAATGAACCAGTGGAGTAGCTACCAACAAGCCAGCAATCAGCACGACAAGGCTCAAGACCAAAGACAGACCCAGTATCTGATCCACCCAATCTGCAATGCTGCCGCGACGCTCATCATCATCACCTGACTGGCCTGCAATGGGTGCAATCAGTGCGGCGGCTCCGATCTGGATGCCCAGGCCCAAAGCCAGTAGCAGAAAGAAGACACTACCTGCGATGGATACTCCGGCCAGAGCGTCGCTTGATAGTTGGCCTGCGAACCAGAAGTCAGTCAGGTTATAAAGAGTGTTGAACACCATGCCGATGGAGGCAGGGATGGCTAGTCTCAACAGATGACCCAGCAGAGGCCCACTGGTCAGTGTCGGAGAAGAGGTATCGATGGTAAGGCGTGTCGCTGTTGTTATTCCGGGCTGGGATGGCTGGCAAAATCGTTAAGGATGCTGACAGCGGTTTCGATGGACTTGCGCACAGCCAGGATGTCCTCTTCTGACACCGGGTCCCCCTGCGCAGCATCCTCCAACATCAGCTCGGTTGTCAATAGCGCTCCCTGCAAGGGAGTTCGTATCTCATGTTGAAGTGTTTTCTTCTTGCCAGTAGTGGGGGCTATCGGCTCAGGCCTTTCTTTCGACGGTTCATTGCAAGTGTCTTGCTCTATCAGGCTGTTGCGTATCAGCTGATCCAGCGTTGTCATGCATCGAGACAGGGCGTCCACGCCGTTGGTCTCTGGCGGTGAGCCTGTTTGTGCTTCAGCCGCTGCCTTGTTCATGAGTATTTGCATCAGGGACAGTTGGCAATTGCGCAGTTCTGCACAGAACGCAGGAGCTGAAAAGTCACTGTCCAGTGCCAGCTCTGCCAGCTCGGTGGACCAGCGGTTAGGCTGGTTTGCAGAATCGGCAACAGAATCATCGGGCGCGATGACTTCCAGAAACACGGACGTGATTCTCTGGCGGGCCGAGTCTGAAAGGTGTGGCTGCGCAGGGCACGATTCTGTGCGAAGTTGCCAGCTATCCAGTAATTCTTTTTGAAGCTTCATTTGATCCATTGTCTGGCCAATGGTGCAGCCTTGGCGGCCAATTGAACAAGCGAGACGCCGACACTGCTAGCCTTGATGAGCTGCGGTGCCACACTTTTGAAACGAATAAGCAGGACTCCAGCTGCAAATGGCCAGAGCAGCGATAAAGGATGGCTGAAATAGTCGCGGCACTGTGCGTTGCACACATGCGTCAGGCCGCGCAAGTCAGCATCCTTTTTGCAGCGATCCAGCCAAGCCTGAGCCACCGCCTGTTTCTGTTTTTTCAGTAACATCGTCGTGACTCTCCGGGGCTAGCGCTTGCGCAGGAGCAGGGTGGTCAGCACGCCAGCGGCGAAGGCTATGCCGGCTGCCTGTAGGGGCTTTTCCTGAACATAGCGTGTCACTGTGCTTGACAGCTCAGAGACAGACTCACTGATTTCGCTTTCCAGCTCTTGGACCTTGTCAACGACTTTCTCGGCCTTTTCACGGGCGAACTCAATGGTTTCGGCGGTTTTTTCTTCGGCTTTGTCTGCCGCATCTCTGGCTGCCTGTTTGATGGCATCGGGTTTTGTTGCAGTACTGGTCATGGTTTTACAAACTCCTGTCGTCAAGGATTGTGATTAAGAGGATTGTGTTGACGAGCGAATGGCTTGTCGTGTGAGGGGAAAAGACAGATTCTTGCTCAGCTTCAACAGCGTGAAAACCAGAAGTGCACAGATAGCCAGCTGAATGAAAAGCAGAGTGAGTAATGCCATCAGGGCACTCAGGCCCAATGCCTGCAGTGCAGCAAATCCGGTTGCCAGAGCGACCAGCCAGGTCACCAGCACCATGATCAGCAGAATGGCACCCAAGCCTACTAACAGCCCGGCGCTATTGACGGCCAGGCGGGTCTCGGCTACCGCCAGTTTCAGGGTCGCGGTTGTCAGATCCACAGTCGCAACCACTCGAGCCAGCAGGGAGCGGATAACGTCTTCCATCTGCGGGTCTGGCAGTACTTCAGGGGGTTGTTCAGTGTCTGGTGTTGTTTTCAATCTGTGCCTCTGAACCACGTGGCAGCGTTGCCTTGTCAGGTTGGATGGCATCATCGCGCATGCACAATCCGGTATGTGCCGATTGTAACGCCTACATGCTATAGAATTCGGCGCTTACCACGCCATGACACAAGTTACACGTCATGACTCAGACCAAGAGAGATACACGAGTTAACCGACCGATGCAGAACATTACATTGCTTGATGGGGGAATGGGCCAGGAACTGGTTCGACGCTCCGGCAAGTCACCCACGCCATTATGGTCAACCACAGTAATGCTGGAACAGCCGGAGCTGGTGAGCGAGCTGCATGCTGATTTCATTCGTGCAGGCGCTGATGTCATTACCGTTAATGCCTACACCAGTACGCCGACGCGTCTTGCTCGAGATGGCATGGGCGATCAGTTTGAGACTCTGCAGATAACTGCCTGTCAGTTGGCGATGCAGGCTCGGGATCGCTGTGCTGTCGAGCATGTGAAGATCACGGGGTGCTTGCCGCCTCTGGTTGCCAGTTACCGACCTGACCTGGCGCTCAGTACAGATGAGACTCTGGCGCAGTATCGACGAATCTGCGAAGTTCAGGCGCGCTACGTCGATGTTATTCTGTGCGAGACCATGGGCTCGATTGCCGAAGCCTGGGGGGCTGCAACGGCGGGATATGAAACCGGCAAGCCTGTCTGGTTGGCACTGAGCCTTGACGACAACAGGCCTGAGTATCTACGCAGTGGTGAGTTGTTGAGTGAGGCTATTGAGACGCTGCAGGAAATACCGCTACAGGCATTGTTATTGAACTGTTCCAGACCGGAGACCATAACAAGTGCGTGGGAGACGTTCAGGTCCGGCAGCCGGGTGCCCGTGGGGGCCTATGGCAACGGCTTTACCTCGATTGATGCATTGCAGCCCGGGGGCACGGTGAGCACACTGGAGGCGCGTAACGATCTGGGTCCCGATGCCTATGCCGACATGGCCATGGCCTGGGTGGAGCAGGGCGCAACCCTGGTTGGTGGCTGCTGTGAGGTAGGGCCTTCGCATATCGCCTGTTTGCGTGATCGCCTGCAGGCGTACAAGGCTGGGTAATGCTTGAAAAGTCACCGGGTAACAAGCGAGGTGATCCGCTTGTTACCCGGTGTGTCGAGGGCGTGATCAGGCGTTACGCTGAGCTCGCATGTCATCCTTGCTGATGCCGGCAACCTTGTTAGGTGCTGTCATGGCATCACGTCGGAAGGGTTCGCCAAGCTCCTGGTTCAGAACTACTTCGATGAAGGTTGTTACACCATCATTCATCTGTTCCTTGACAGCAGTTGTCAGCGCTTCAGTCAGTGCTTCAGTGGTGAATACCTTGACGCCTTTGAGGCCGCAAGCATCGGCAATCTTGGCGTATTCAACGCCTTGATTGAGTTCGGTGCCAACAAAATTGTCGTCATACCACAATGTCGTGTTGCGCTTCTCGGCACCCCATTGGTAGTTACGGAAGATAACCATGGTGATGGGGGGCCAGTCGTTACGACCACAGGCAGTCATCTCGTTCATGGAAATACCGAAAGCACCGTCACCGGCAAAACCGACAACCGGTACATCAGGACAACCGATCTTGGCGCCCAGAATGGCAGGCAGTCCATAACCACAAGGGCCGAAGAGTCCAGGTGCCAGGTATTTGCGACCTTTTTCGAATGTCGGATAAGCATTGCCGATGGCGCAGTTATTACCGATATCACTGGAAATAATCACATCTTCTGGCAGTGAATCACGAATGGCGAGCCAGGCGTTGCGCGGAGACATACGATCTGGCTCACGATCACGGGCACGCTCGTTCCAGGTGATGCCCGGATCGTTGTCTTCTTCGTGTTCCATGGAAACCAGTTCCTGCGCCCAGCGATCCTTGGTCAGTTTGACCAGTGATTTGCGATCAGCGCGTCCTGCATCACCCGCACTCTTGGCAAGTTTGGACAGCAGCTGTTCGGCAACCATCTTGGCGTCGCCTTGAATGGCAACATCGACGCGCTTGGTCAGACCAATACGATCGGCGTTGATATCAACCTGGATCAACTTGGCCTCAGTTGGCCAGTAGTTGATACCGTAGCCAGGTAGTGTTGAAAACGGATTCAGGCGTGTGCCCAGTGCCAGTACCACGTCAGCCTTGGCAATGATTTCCATGGCAGCTTTAGAACCGTTGTAGCCCAATGGGCCCATAGACAGTTCATGTGAGCCAGGAAACGCATCGTTGTGCTGGTAGTTGCAGCAAACAGGTGAATCCAGCTTTTCAGCCAACAGGCGAGAGGCTTCGATGGCACCACCGATGACAACACCGGCACCATTGAGAATGACCGGGAATTTGGCTTCTGACAACAGGGCTGCTGCTCTTTCAATGGCATCGGAACCACCGCGAGGTCGTTCAAGTTGTACAACCTGTGGCAGATCGATATCGATGACTTTAGTCCAGTAATCACGTGGAATGTTGATCTGAGCCGGACCACACAGACGCCAGGCTTGTTCGATAACCCGGTTGAGTACTTCGGCCACACGGCTGGGGTCACGGACCTCTTCCTGATAGGCGACCATATCCTCGAACAGAGCCATCTGTTTGATTTCCTGAAAACCGCCCTGGCCGATACTCTTGTTGGCAGCCTGTGGCGTGACCAGCAACATGGGCGTGTGATTCCAGTAGGCCGTCTTGACAGGTGTTACAAAGTTTGTGATGCCGGGACCATTCTGAGCAATGGCCATGGACATCTTGCCGGTGGCACGGGTGTAACCGTCAGCACTCATGCCTGCATTACATTCGTGGGCACAATCCCAGAACTTGATGCCGGCGTCCGGAAACAGATCTGAAATTGGCATCATGGCGGAGCCGATAATGCCAAATGCATTGTCGATTCCGTGCATCTGAAGAACCTTGATGAAGGCCTCTTCTGTAGTCATTTTCATGGTGGCTTATCCCCTGAGGTAGTGGTTGGTGCTGAACAGGTGGCAAAACTGCTATGGCTGTTGCGCACAGGTTCAATATATCAAATAATGGAACGTATCATTCCATTTTTTGCATAAATTAATTTTATGAAATTTTCCGCAAGTTCATGACATCGGCATAAGCGTGTCTGGACTGCAGGTTCTTGCGGCGGCTACTGTAACTCAGCCTGATGGCTCTCGATTGCGCCACATGCAGGGCTTCGCATTGGTCCACATGGGCCTCTGGGATGAGTGGAACATTAGTACCAGGTGTCCATTAGAGGTCACGCACTGTGGTGGATCAGCTGCACTAAAACAGGTAATCCGGTGTTACGTTTAGTAACAACCTGCAATTAAAATCCGCCGGTAAATTGTCATTTCCAGGGTTAATTAATTAAGCAATTGATATATAAGGAAAATAATGTCCATTATAAACTTGTGTGTTTTTATTTACAATTTTGCAACAGCGCGAATTTGGAATATTATTCACCGCAGTTGTGTCATCTGACTAGTGAAAGAGTCATGATCTCTTTGCCTTATGTCATAAGACATTTTTTCAAAGACGGTGGTTAGCACAAGGAGCAATTTGAATGACTAACGAACTACGACCCATCCCCTCGGACTTTGCCGCTAAAGCACTCATTGATGATGCTGGCTATCTGAAGATGTATGCCCAATCGGTTGATAACCCCGAGACATTCTGGGGGGAGCAGGGCAAGCGTCTGGACTGGATGAAGCCTTACACCCGAGTCAAGAACACCAGCTTTGAATATCCAGACGTTTCGATCAAATGGTATGAAGATGGTGAGCTGAATGTCAGTGCCAACTGCATTGATCGTCATCTGGCTACTCGCGGTGATCAGGTCGCCATTATCTGGGAAGGTGATGATCCATCCTCTGACAAGAAAATTACCTACAAGGAACTGCACGAGCACGTTTGCCGTCTGGCCAATGTCTACAAGGAGCTGGGTGTAGAAAAAGGTGATCGCGTCATTCTGTATATGCCGATGATTCCCGAAGCGGCCTACGCTATGCTGGCTTGTGCGCGCATCGGCGCCGTTCATTCCATTGTCTTTGGTGGTTTCAGTGCTGATGCACTGGCTGATCGAGTAACCGGTTCGCAGGCAAAACTGCTGGTAACGACCGACGAAGGATTGCGGGGCGGTCGCAGTGTGCCGTTGAAGGCCAATTGCGACAAGGCTCTGGCAAAGGTTGCTCATGATGTGAAGATGGTTGTCGTGCAGCATACCGGCGGCGATATCGCCATGCGCGAGGGGCTGGATTTCTGGTACCACGAACAGACTCAGAAAGTGTCTGCCGATTGTCAGCCTGAAGCCATGAACGCTGAAGACCCACTGTTCATTCTGTATACCTCCGGTTCAACCGGTATGCCCAAAGGTGTTGTGCATACAACGGGTGGTTATCTGGTCTACGCTTCAATGACCCACGAATATGTCTTCGATCATCAAGACGGTGACATCTATTGGTGTACCGCTGATGTGGGATGGGTCACGGGGCATAGTTATATCGTCTATGGGCCACTGGCCAACGGCGCAACCACACTCATGTTTGAAGGTGTTCCAACCTATCCGAGCCCATCACGATTCTGGGATGTGTGTGAAAAGCACAAGGTAACGGTTTTCTATACTGCCCCTACTGCAATCCGTGCCCTGATGGGTGCTGGTGAGGAACATGTGAAGGGTGCAGATCTGTCATCGCTGCGTCTGCTTGGTTCGGTGGGTGAGCCCATCAAT
Organism: Granulosicoccus antarcticus IMCC3135; assembly: GCF_002215215.1. Lineage (NCBI taxonomy): Bacteria > Pseudomonadati > Pseudomonadota > Gammaproteobacteria > Chromatiales > Granulosicoccaceae > Granulosicoccus > Granulosicoccus antarcticus. Next base: position 3,432,317 of record NZ_CP018632.1, read on the forward strand.
CCTGAGGCCTGGAAGTGGTATGACGAAGTCGTGGGTGAAGGCCGTTGCCCGATTGTCGACACTTGGTGGCAGACAGAAACCGGCGGTATTCTGATTACACCTATCCCGGGTGCGACGGAGACCAAGCCAGGTTCGGCAACCCGACCATTCTTCGGTGTTCAGCCGGTTATTCTGGATACAGAGGGTGTTGTGCAGACGAGCGTGGAGGCCGAAGGTGTACTGTGTATCAAGGACAGCTGGCCTGGTCAGATGCGCACCGTTTATGGCGATCATGAGCGCTTCGTGTCCACTTATTTTGAAACATTCAAAGGCTATTACTTCACTGGTGACGGATGTCGTCGTGATGCTGATGGTTACTACTGGATTACAGGTCGTGTCGATGACGTCATCAATGTATCGGGACACCGCATGGGTACCGCAGAAGTTGAATCTGCATTGGTGGCACATGAAAAGGTTTCAGAAGCTGCGGTGGTGGGGTTTCCACATGACATCAAAGGTCAGGGCATCTATGCCTATGTCACGTTGATGGAAGGCGAAGAACCTTCCGAAGAGCTGCGTAAAGAACTGGTTACCTGGGTACGCAAGGAGATTGGTCCGATCGCCTCTCCTGATCTTATCCAATGGGCTCCGGGGCTGCCAAAAACCCGCTCCGGAAAAATCATGCGCCGCATTCTGCGTAAGATTGCCGAGAATGACTATGACGCGCTCGGCGATACATCAACTCTGGCAGATCCCAGTGTTGTCGCAGATTTGATCGAACATCGAGCTAACGCCTGATCGGCTGAAAGCTGGATATTAGTGCAATGCCGGCACTCTGACGGTTCAAAGAAAACCACAGAGTGTCGTTTCAACCCTTACTACAACTAGAATAAGAAGTCTACGCTTCAGGAGATTGCCTCACGTGTCTGAAAATCCTTCCAACAACGAGTACTGGGCTTCCAATATCCGCCTGGTCACCTATTGCCTGGTTCTCTGGGCGGTGGTGTCCTTCGGTTTTGGCATTCTGCTCCGACCGCTTTTAAGCGGCATCATGATTGGCGGAACCGATTTGGGTTTCTGGTTTGCACAACAGGGTTCCATCATTGTCTTCATGGTCATTATTTTCTTCTATGCATGGCGCATGAATGCGCTGGACAAGAAGTTCGGCGTAGACGAGGAATAGGGGAACATTCATGGAACAATATTCACTAAATCTGCTGTTTGTAGGCGCAACGTTCTTGCTCTACATCGGTATCGCTATCTGGGCCCGAGCAGGTTCCACATCGGAATTCTATGCGGCCGGTCGTGGTGTGCATCCTGTACTCAACGGTATGGCAACAGCGGCTGACTGGATGTCAGCGGCTTCTTTCATCTCCATGGCAGGTCTCATCGCCTCTACCGGTTATGACAACTCGACCTACCTGATGGGTTGGACGGGTGGTTATGTGCTGTTGGCCTTGTTGCTGGCGCCTTACCTGCGTAAATTTGGCAAGTTCACTGTGCCAGAATTCATTGGTGATCGTTTCTACAGCCCGACTGCAAGAATGGTCGCAGTAGCCTGTCTGATCATCGCCTCCATCACTTACGTTATCGGTCAGATGACAGGTGTTGGCGTAGCGTTCTCGCGCTTCCTGGAAGTTGACAACGATACGGGTCTGTTCATCGGTGCCGCCATCGTATTCTTCTACGCCGTTCTGGGTGGTATGAAAGGTGTTACCTACACGCAGGTTGCTCAGTATTGCGTACTCATCCTGGCCTATACAATTCCGGCTATCTTCATCTCTCTGCAGTTGACGGGCGTTGCTTTGCCACCTATTGGTCTGTTTTCGGATCATGTCGCATCAGGTGTTCCTTTGCTGACAAAACTGAATCAGGTCGTCACAGAGCTGGGTTTTGCTAACTACACCGAACATCACAGCAACACGCTGAACATGGTGTTGTTCACCTTGTCACTGATGATCGGTACTGCTGGTCTGCCTCACGTCATCATTCGCTTCTTCACGGTTCCTAAAGTCTCAGATGCTCGCTGGTCTGCTGGTTGGGCTCTGGTCTTCATCGCCTTGCTGTATCTGACGGCTCCGGCTGTAGGTGCCATGGCACGTATGAACCTGATGGATACTGTCTATCCGGGTGGCGCACAGTCAGAATCTCTGAAGTATGAAGAGCGTCCAGACTGGATGAAGAACTGGGAAGTCACTGGTCTGCTGAAGTTTGAAGATAAGAACGGCGACGGTCAGATCCAGCTCTATAACGACAAGTCAGAAGCCTTTGCAGCTACTGCAGAAGCCAATGGTTGGAAAGGTTCGGAGCTGACAGTCAACCCTGACATCATCGTACTGGCCAATCCGGAAATTGCGGCTCTGCCAGGTTGGGTTATCGCACTGGTCGCAGCGGGTGGACTTGCAGCGGCGCTTTCAACCGCGGCGGGCCTGCTACTGGCTATCTCCTCTGCGGTGAGTCATGACGTTATCAAGGGTACCCTGGCTCCGAACATCTCGGAAAAAGGTGAGTTGTTGTCGGCACGTATTGCCATGGCGGTTGCTATCGCTGTCGCCACTTGGCTGGGATTGAATCCACCGGGATTTGCTGCTCAGACAGTCGCACTGGCGTTCGGATTGGCAGCAGCGTCAATCTTCCCGGCACTAATGATGGGTATCTTCTCTACTCGTGTTAACAACATCGGTGCTGTACTGGGTATGTTGTCTGGTCTGCTCTTCACCCTCGTGTACATCTTCATGTACAAGGGCTGGTTCTTCGTGCCGGGCACCAATCAGTTGATGGATACACCTGAAGGCTGGATCCTGGGTATTTCTCCACTGTCTATCGGTTCGGTGGGTGCGATGCTCAACTTCTTTGTCGCCATCATGGTGTCTCGGGCGACTGCACCACCTCCGGCTCATATCCGCGAGCTGGTCGAAAGTATCCGAGTCCCTCGTGGATCAGGTGCTGCTACCGACCATTAATTGTCAGCCTCGCTGACGGGCCATCTGTTAAAGGCTCGTCAGCAGAACTGATCGGTAGTTGTATTAAAAAAGGGTCCGCTGTATTGCGGGCCCTTTTGTATTGGGCAGTAGCAACTCATGCTTTGCGCATCCCACTTGTAATAAAACCCAGTAGCCGCAGTCAGAGAGAGCCAGAATCCAATGAACCAGCCTGCGAACTCCCAATCAGATGTGGTCGCCGTTGATAACGCGAATGTTGTGTACAAGCCGCAGGCGGTCTCTGTGTCCGTGCCTGATGTGGCAGGTTCAGACCGACTAACGAGCGTGCTTGTACGTGAAGTCATGAGCGTGGATCCGTTGTCAGTCCACCCATCGGAATCCATTCAGAGGGCGGCCTTACGGATGGGCAAGCACCGGATATCCTGTTTGCCGGTAGTGGAGGATGGGCGCCTCGTCGGTATGGTGACCGAGTCTGACTTTGTCAGTAAAGTGGTGGCTAAAAGCCTTATGGTCACCCAGCCTGTCAGCCGGGTGTCAACGCAGCAGCCACATTTCGTGACTCCTGATCAAAGTGTGCTGGATGTGCTCACTTTGATGACGCGTCACCGGATTGCCCATATGCCTGTCTGTATTGATGGCATGCTGGTCGGCATCGTCACGCAGACCGATGTGATCCGGCATCAGGTCGCCACCTCAGTCTTCATGGTCGGCGATATTGCGCGAATGAAGTCCAGCACCGCCATTGCGGCTGTTGTGCAGGAATTACCCAGATTACTGGTATCAAGAGTCGACAGCGGTAGCAGTGCTTTTGAGACCGGGCGGATCATAAGCTCCATTACAGGTGCTGTGACTCGCCGATTGATTGAACTGGCCCAGGAGAAGCTGGGTCCGGCACCGATTGCCTATGCCTGGCTGGCCTGCGGCTCACAGGGTCGGCAAGAACAAACCGGAGCCACCGATCAGGATAATTGCCTGATACTCAGCGATGATTATGAGGCTGAAGTGCACGGCGAGTATTTCGCGAAGATGGCAGAATTTGTGTGTGACGGACTCAACGAGTCTGGTTATGTCTATTGCCCGGGTGACATGATGGCCAGTAATCCGAAGTGGTGTCAGCCTGTTTCTGTCTGGCGCGACTATTTCAATGACTGGATCAAACGACCAGGCCCGACAGCGCAAATGCTGGCAAGTGTCATGTTTGATCTGCGTTCCATACAAGGCGATATGACGCTCTACGAGCCGCTGCGTGAAGAACTATTAGCCAGTGCGAGTAGCAACAGCATCTTTGTTGCACACATGACCAGCAACTGCCTGACGCATAGGCCCCCGATTGGCTGGTTCGGCCGGATTAAAACTGCCTCTTCAGGTCCACACCGTGGCAAGATAGATCTCAAGCACGGGGGTGTTGTTCCGATCGTCGATATTGCAAGGCTGTACGCTCTTTCGGCAGCACAACCTTTCGTCAATACCGTGCAACGACTCAGTGCCAGTGTCGATTCGGGTGTGTTGAGTCAGTCAGGTGCACGTAGTCTGTGCGATGCCTACGAAGTGATCTCCCTGACAAGACTCAGGCATCAGGTGCGCCAGATAAAGCGTGCCGAACCTGTCGACAATCATGTTGATCTTGCTACCTTGAGCTCGTCAGAACGTGATCGCTTGCGGCACGCCATGAAGACGGTAAAAGACATCCAGGCTGCCATGAGTAACCGAATTGCCATGCTCGGCCGTTAATCCAGGAAATACCCGCTACACATGCTTGTTAATCTCATTTCGGCCATTGCCGTATCGGCCATTGTCTTTCTGCTTGTCTGGGCCTATTTTCGTACGGTGAAAAAGCCCATGCCACGCGCGCTGCTCCCGATTCTGATTGGAGGCACGGCGATCTCATACGGCATCTACAGCGAATACTCGTGGGAATCCCGGACGTTGCAGCAGATGCCCGCGTCAGTGGAGGTGGTCAGTACGTTTGAGGGGCGCTCTGTTTTTTCGCCTTGGGCCTATCTCATTCCTCGAACGGATCGTATGTCGCTGGTTGACACCAATACCATACGGCGTAATCCCGAGCATCCGGACTATCTCATCCTGGATCTTTTGCTGATGCAGCGTTTCAGTCCTGTCATGCAGGTTCGCCAGCTTGTTGATTGCCAGCGCTCCCAGCGGGCCGATCTGACAAACGATCCTGTCTTTGATAGCGAGGGCTTGCCTACGGACCTGCAATGGGAAACATTGCCCGAAGATCATCGGTTGCTGGAAGTGGCCTGCGCCACACCGTAGTTATTGACTTGATTTACCGTCAAGTCTCAGCACCCCTGGAACCAACAGGGGCGCTGCAGCGATGCCTTTAACGCATTTCGTTCACGTAGCAATGTGCTTCAGTCAGGGCCGCATGCTGCATGATGAGCAAAGGCTCATTCATGTTATCGAGCGCCAGGGCGTTTATGTCCAGTAACGCCAGCGCATCGCTGGATTCTACCTCAAGCATTTTTCTTTCAGATTGTGTGGCAATGCGCGCTGTCACTTTTTCAAGCACGGCACCCAGCTGGATGCCGTGTTCGGCCAGTAACCAGTTGAAAATCAGCTCGGGAACCGCCTCTGTCGTTGTTGGAAAATTGCTGACTCGGGTATGCGGGATGATGAAGTTGTCCAGCATGACTGGCTTGTCTCCGGCAATGCGGACCCGCGTAAGTTGTGTGACGCAGGTATCGGGCGGTAGCTTCAATCGTTCGCTCTCGGCTTGACTGGCTTGCCGGTTAGCGATTCCCAGTACTTTGGCAACGGTTGTTATCAGCTGACCATCTGATGTCTGCAGACGAAAATACTTGTAGAAGCGTGACAGGGTGTGGTTAGGCATACGCCCGGTGACCACCGTCCCGGTACGTCGTCGTCGCATGACGATACCCTCGTTGGTCAGATCCCCCATTGCCCGGCGGATGGTCCCGTAGGAGACGCCCAGCATTTTGGCCAGCTCTGTTTCTGTGGGCAGAACGTCACCTGCAGACCAGCTTCCCGAGGTGATTCGCTCGACTATTCGATCCTTGACTTGTTCGTGCAAAGGGGCTGACACAAGACTGCCACCCATCTCTACTGCCTTGTTCATTTTCTAACTCCTTCCAAAAAGCGCTTGCATATTTTTGCAATATGTATTTCTATATAGGTATGAGTTTTCAAATTATATCTGATCCAGACGTTGATCGCATGCTTTCTCAGCTATCAACGTTGGTGGCCTGCGATACCAGTTTCCCGCCAGGCGACAGCTATGCCGATATGGCTGAAATCGTTATCAATTTGTGCCGGGAGCTGAATGCCACGCATGAATTTGTTCGGATTCCAGAGCCGTTGTGGGCCTCCCCGGGCGTGCATGGTCCCCGAATCAACTTGCTGACAACGCCTGCGATTGTGCAGGAAGGTCTACCGGAATTATTGATCTATTTTCATGTCGACACGGCACCGGCAGGTGACGGCTGGCAGCGTCCTCCCTTTGAAGTAACACACGAGAACGGGATTGTTTACGGGCGTGGGACAGCTGATATGAAAGGTACGATCGTGGCCGTGCTGGATGCTTTGTACCGCCTGCAACAATCTGAAGTTGAACTCAAGTATCAGCCCATTCTGGCATTTTGTACCGATGAGGAGGGCGGCAAGTATCCGGGTATTCGCTATCTGGCTGAAACCATGGAGTTGCCTGAATTGCTACTCAATCTCAATGGTTCTGCTGAAAAGCGCATTTGGGCAGGTTGTTTTGGCTCATTGAACTACGAACTGGTCTGCCGCGGTAAATCAGCTCACTCGGGTACGCCGGAACTGGGGGTGAATGCCGTAGAAGAGGGCATGGCCGCGATACAGGCATTGATGAATCTGAAACCTGTCATTGAACAGCGTTGCAGTCAGATGCCGGCAGCGCCTGACGCCAGTGGACCGCTACAGGCACATCTGACTATCACCTCGATATCGGGGGGTGACAAGGGCGCGGCTGTGCCCGGCGAATGTCGCATCGTGTTCAATCGTCGTTACCTGCCTGAGGAAGATGAGCGGCAGGTGTACAACGAACTGCAAGCTGTCATAGAGCAGGCGCTGGCTGGCAGCAAGTTACTGGAGTGGTCGCTGCAGGAGATTGGACATCTGCCTCCTGTCAGGGATCCGGATGGCCCTGGAACTGATCGCTGGACAGCGGCGCGAGCCACCGCTTGCAACGAACCCATTGACAGCTTCGTGCGCTATGGCTCAACAACGTCTTCTGATTTTGGCTGGGTACAGCGAGCGGGTATCCAGCACATGATGCTGGGAGGCCTGTCGCGGCCGGGGCGCAATGTACACGGTGCCGACGAACATACCACCGAGAAGGATCTGGTGGAGTTGTCCCGAGCCATTCAATATTTTCTAGCCGCTGACTTTCAGCCTCAAACAAGTGAAGCCGTTCCGCTGGCTGAACCTACCGACTACACGTCATAAACTTACTCTGCAAGGATAAAAAGCCATGAGCCCTTCATCTTCGGATCGACGTCAGTTTCTGATTGGTAGTACCGCATTGGGCCTGAGTGCCCTGGGTCTGTCTTCCATGCCAGCCTGGTCAGCCACAGCAGGTGGAAGTTTGCGTGTAGGCATGAACATTACGCCCAACAAGCTGAACCCCATGCTGACGCGGCTCAACTCTGAATACATGTTGTCAGAAATGCTGTATTCGGGATTGACAACACTGGGTACTGACATGTCACCGCAACCCGATCTTGCGACTGAGTGGAGTTCCAATGAGGATGCAACACAATGGCGCTTCACTCTTCGTGAGAACGCGGTGTTCTCTAATGGACAGGCGTTGACGTCGGCCGATGTCGTGGCTTCCTTGAACAAGCTGCTTGACCCGGAAACATCCGCACCCGGACGCCGCAATCTGGGCCCCATTGCCAGTGTGGTAGCCGACGGGGACTTTACAGTCGTTATCACGACCGAAACACCGTTCAGTGATTTGCCGGTGGGTTTGACTTATCCAACAGCAAAGATACTGCCGGCCAGTCTGATAGAGAGCGATTTCGCCGGATTTGATCAGGTGCCTGTGGGCACCGGGCCTTTCAGGCTGGTTGAGTTCAAACCCGATCAGGTTGCTGTAGTGGAAAAGAACCCGGATTACTTCATCGCCGGTGAACCTCTGCTCGATTCTGTTGAAATCCGCACCTTTCCTGATGCCTCCAGTGCCGCTGCCGCAATGCTGGCAGGCGAGATCGATCTGCTCAACGAAATACAACCCACTGATTTCAAACGAGTGGCTGATTCCGCTGGTATTGAAGGTCTGGTCACCCCGTCAGGTCGTTTTCTTGACATCGTCATGGACACCTCCAAACCGCCGTTCAATGATGTACGAGTACGTGAAGCCTTGTCATTGTCGCTGGATCGTGAGGCAATCGTTGAGCTTGTCGCTGAAGGCTATGGGACTGCCGGCAACGATACTCCGGTCAATAGTGCCTATCGCTATCATGACGAGGCGCCGCTCAAGGCGTTTGACCCCGAGAGAGCCAAAGCCTTGCTGGCTGAGGCCGGCTACCCGGATGGGATCGAACTGGAGCTGGTTGCCTCGGTCAAACCCGGCTATCGTTCTTCTCTGGCGGTAGTGGTTCGTGAAATGGCTCGTGCCAGTGGTTTCGATATTTCCGTCAAGACCATGGATCATCCCTCCTATCTTGATCAGGTCTGGAAAAAGGGCCATTTTTATGTTGGCTTCTACAACATGCAGCCCACTGAAGGTACGATCTTCAACCTGCTATTCACCTCGGATGCTTCGTGGAACGAGACACGCTGGAACAATGAAGAGTTCGATGCTCTGATCGATGAGGCCGATCGAACCACGGATACTGACAAGCGTTCTGAGCTGTATGCAGAGGCTCAACGTCTGATGCGCAAGGATGTCCCCGCAATCGTGCCATGCTTCTTTGATGTTCTGGGGGCCAGGGCCGAGTACGTGGAAGGCTATGTACAGCATCCTCGCGGTGCCAACTACGGCTTTCACAAAGTATCCCTGTCAGACTCGGCGCCCAAGCGCTAGTTGATCTGATTCCATGTCAATCGGATTCCTTCTCAAACGTCTGTCATCACTGGTGGTGACAGCCATCATTGTCTCGATTATCGTGTTCAGCGTCACACAGCTGCTGCCCGCAAATGCGGCGACGATGATACTGGGCGAATATGCAACGCCAGAGTCTCTGGCCGCGTTGAACGCAAAGCTGGGCCTGGACGATCCTGCCTGGGCCCAGTATTGGAACTGGTTTTCAGGGATTCTACACGGTGATTTCGGGATCTCCTTGCGCACCGGGCAACCCGTCGGGCCTGTCATTCTTTCAGCATTTGGCAACTCAGCCATTCTGGCGGTGTGTGCGCTCTTTCTGGTTTCCCTGATCTCCATTCCTCTGGGTGTTCTGGCTGCGGCACGTCGTGGCAAGCCGGTTGATCTGGGGGTCTCGCTGATCAGCTATCTAGGGGTCTCACTGCCTGAGTTTGTATTGGCAACCTTGTTGCTGGCATGGCTGGCCAGTCCCGCTATTGCATTGTTTCCGGCATCTGGCTATGTACCCTTTGCCGAAAACCCGCTCAAAGCGTTGCATCACATTGCACTGCCGGTGCTGACTCTGACCATTGTTCTGACCGCACACGTGAGTCGGATGGTCCGATCCGAGATGGTTGATACGCTGGAGAGTGATTTCGTCAGAGCCGCCAGATTGCGTGGTTTGTCTGCAAAGCGTGTGTTGTTCCGACACGCTCTGCCCAATTCCATGTTGCCAGCCATCACGGTCATCGCGCTGGATATCGGCTATCTGATTGGTGGTGTCATTGTCGTGGAGGAGGTGTTCTCCTTTCCGGGTGTCGGTCGGCAACTGATTCTAGCTATTCAGAATCGTGATCTGCCCATGCTTCAGGCGGGAGCCTTGCTGATGGCCGTTACCTATGCGGCAGCCAATCTGCTGGCAGATCTGGCTTATGCGCTACTGGACAAACGGATACAATTCGAATGAGTGGTTTTTTGCGTACATTGTCGGCCCTGGTTCGAAGTCCACAGGGTGCGGTTGGATTGGTCTTGTGTCTGATATTACTCATACTGACGCTTGTCGGGCCAGAGTTGGCGCCGCTTGATCCGGAGAAATTTCACTTCACTGCGCGCTTTGCAGCGCCTTCGGCCGAGTTTCCACTGGGAACAGACTGGTACGGTCGCGACCTGCTGAGTCGTATTCTGGCAGGTTCGCGTTCCACCATCTTGCTGGCTCTGGTAGCAACCGTCATTGGTACGGTGGCAGGCTCCATCATCGGCATTGTCTCCGGCTATCTGGGCGGACGGGCAGATGAAATAATCATGCGTTTGAACGATGCCATCATGGCGATTCCCAGTCTGCTGTTTGCACTGTTGATTCTCTCTGTGCTGGGATCCTCATCGCTTAATGCGGTTATTGCCATCGGCATCGCCTTTACGCCAGGCATGGCACGTATTGCCCGATCAGTTACCTTGCAAGTGCGTGAGCTTGATTACATCTCGGCGGCCAAGGCACGAGGCGAGGGTGTTGCCTGGATACTCATGGCAGAGCTTTTGCCCAATGTGGTGTCGCCCATCATCGTTGAGGCGACTATCCGGGTTGCCTTTGCAGTCATGACGCTGGCCACGTTGTCCTTTCTGGGTCTGGGCGCACAGCCACCATCACCTGAGTGGGGGTTGATGATTGCAGAGGGGCGTGATCATATGTTTCGCAGTCCCTGGCCTATTCTGGTCCCCGGTGTGGCGATTGGTCTGGTGGCCATTGCCTTCAATTTACTGGGCGATGGTTTGCGTGATGCCTTGAACCCGCAGGCAAGCTCATGAACGATCTCACACCGATCCTTCGCATAGAGAACTACTCTTTGTCTTATGCCACACGCGCCGGTACGGTGCGAATTCTCGATGGCATTGAGCTTGAGATCAAACGCGGGGAGGTACTGGGGCTGGTTGGCGAGAGTGGTTCTGCCAAATCGTCACTGGCTAACGCCATCATGCGGGATCTGCCGGGTAAGGTTGCGAGTGAATCGGGTCGGATGCTGTTCTGCGCAGAGGACATTCTGGGTGTTGATGAGAACGCCATGCAGGCCATTCGTGGTAATCGAATCGCCATGGTCATGCAGAATGCCAGTACGGCACTCAACCCGACGCTGAGTCTGGGTGATCATGTTATCGAGATGCTCAAACAACATGGCAAGGGCTTGGAAGGTGATGTAAAACAGCTCGCCGTGGAAGCGCTGGATTTAGTGGGTCTGCCGGATCCTGTCGCCATGATGAAACGCTACGCACATGAGGTATCCGGCGGCGAGAAGCAACGGGTTGTGCTCGCCATGGCATTGGCCTGTGAGCCTGAATTGATCCTGTTTGATGAGCCGACCTCGGCACTGGATGCTACGACTGCTGCCACGCTGCTGGATCTGTTTGCATTGCTACAACAACGTACCGGTGTCTCCGCTTTGTTCATCAGTCATGATCTGGGTGTGGTGTCATCTGTTGCTGATCGGGTCGCGGTTATCTACGGTGGGCGTGTCGTTGAAGAGGCACAAACATCACAACTGTTCAGCAATCCTCAGCATCCCTACACGCGCGCTTTGCTGGCAAGTCTTCCCAGACCTTCTGATACTCGGACCGGTCGTCAACTGGCGACGCGGCGTAGCCGTCCGGCACCTCGTCTGGGGCCGGCACCGTCCTGTATCTATTCGCAATCCTGTGCCTATCATGAGCCAGATCGTTGTGACTCAGGAATTGTTGGTTTGCAGGCGGACAAGGGGCATGCGGTGGCGTGTGTCAAAGTCGTTGCAGAATTTGCAGGAACAGAACAACCCTTGCAGCAACGTGCAACCTTGATCAGATCGCAGAGTCGGCCGCAGACGATGATGGCACTGTCTGGTGTCTCTGTCTCTTATGGCCGAACGAGTTGGCTGGATTCTTTACGAGGGAAAACCAGGAAAGTACACGCTGTCATTGATGTCAATCTGACACTGATCAAAGGCGAGACGCTGGCACTGGTGGGCGAGAGTGGTTGTGGGAAATCGACGTTGGCCAAAACGCTTGCCGGCTTGGTCGGATTTGAGGGGGAGTTGAGTCTCTCTGGTACTCCTGTCAGGCGAATTGACGAAAAATACCGGTCCCGTGTGCAGATCATCTTTCAGAACCCCGATAGCTCACTTAATCCCCGGCATTCGATCAATACCATCCTCAGCCGACCATTGGCGCTATATCGCACCAGTCTTGCAGCGGCTGAACGATTGACTGAGGTCAAGGCTTTACTGCAACGTGTGCAATTACCTGAACACTATGCCAGTCGTTATCCGCATCAGCTATCAGGCGGTGAGAAGCAACGAGTTGCTATTGCAAGGGCTCTGGCGGCAAATCCCGAAGTCATTATCTGCGACGAAGTTACCTCGGGGCTGGATGCCAGCGTTCAGGCATCAATCGCATTGTTGCTGAAGAGCATCCAGCGCGAAAGCGGAACATCAATCATTTTCATTACTCATGATCTGGGCATTTTGCGGCACCTGGCGCATCGGGTAGCTGTCATGTATCTGGGGGAAGTCGTTGAACTGATGGACATCAACGACATGGACTTGCCGCCCTATCATCCCTATACCGAAGCATTATTGTCTTCCTTGCCGTCGATAGATCCGCTGACCAGCACTCGGCGAATTCGTCTGCACGGGGCATTACCCAAACGTACCGAGCGCGTGACGGGATGTGCGTTCCAGAGCCGCTGTCCTCATCATCTGGGTGAGCAATGCGTGACTGAGCAACCACCCAGACAGCTCACCGCTGATGGTCATGAGATCAAATGCCATATCGATATCAACGATTTATCCTCGCATGCGCCCCTCTGGCATGAACTTGTAATACAACCGGAAACCACATCATGACCCCCCAGGAGTTGGTAGCACAGCTTGATGAACAAGCCTGTCTTGACAGGTTGGTCGACCTTGTCCAGCACAAGAGTTATACAGAGACTGACGAAGAGCGTGCGCTGGCTGTGCATGTCAACGATATCTGTCTGTCTCTGGGTCTCGACAGTGCGCTGCAAAGCGTGGAAGGTACGCGCGTCAACACCATTGCCAGGCTCAAAGGTGAAGGCGGCGGTAGTAGTCTGTTGTTCAATGGCCATCTGGATACCAATCCAGCGACATCCGGATGGAGCGTTGATCCATGGGGTGGGGTGGTGGATGAAGAATTCATCTACGGCATCGGTGTTTCGAACATGAAAGCTGGTGATGCAGCCTACCTGTGTGCAGTGGAAACCTTGTTGAAAGCCGGTGCGAAGCTCAAGGGCGATGTCATACTGTCATTTGTAGTGGGCGAATTGCAGGGCGGTATCGGTACGGTACGCATGATCGAACAAGGTGTTCGTGCAGACTATTTCATCAACAGCGAGCCGACGGATCTGCAGGCATTGACGCTGCATGCAGGAGCCTTCTCCTATGAAATAAAACTGCAAGGCTCGACACGTCATGTCTCCAAAAGACATGAGGCCTGTGATGCACTGGCAGCTGCCGCCGCGCTGGTTCCACGTATTAACAACATGACATTTTCCGGCGTCACTGATCCCATGCATCGATTGGTTAATCGAGGCCATGTCGGTGTGGTTCGCGCGGGTCTGGGAGAGGAGTTTCATGAGTGGCGGCCACCTCAGGTGGCAGATCATGCCAAGCTGTTGGGAACATGCCGTTATGGGCCCAGTCAATCAGTAGAGACTGTACTGGCTGATCTGCGACAAATGCTGGATGCCTTGCAACTCGAATTTCCCGGGTTGGTCAGCACAGTCGCTTCTCACGATATACGCAAGAACAAACCGCAAATGCCTCCCTTCCAGGTGCCCGTCGATGCACCTATCGTACAAGTCATGAATCGCGCCTACCAGCAATTGACAGGCAAGCCTCAGCCTACGGGGGCCATCATGCCGCCCGCATTCTTTGGAACCGATGCAGCGCATCTGGCCGCAGCTGGCATGCAGGGTGTTGTCTGTGGACCCGGTGGTGAGTTCAATACCATGCCCGATGAGCGTGTTCGCAAGAGCCAGTTCCTTGATTGCGTAAGGTTGTACATCCTGGCCATCTGCGATGTTTGCGAGCTGGTGTAACTGAGTTTCGAGAAAGACCCGTGCCGATAGCAATACGGCACGGGATCAAACTCTATAGAACCGCAATCATTCAGCTCGGACGAGCTGGACGGTTGCTTCGCATGGTGGAAAGATACAGGCTGGTTTCGCTATTGGTGATGCCTTCAATGACCCTGAGTCTTTTCAGAAACTGGTCCATATCGGGTAGCGTGTGTACGGCGAACTCGATGACGCAGTCCCATTGGCCGTTGGTCGTATGAATGGCCTGCACTTCGCTGAAGCCTGCCAGAGCTCTGACGATTTCATCATTGCCATGACCTGAAATCTCTATCAGTGTCACGCCACGAACGGCGTGCTCCTGAGCATCGCCTTCGACGATAACCGTAAACCCCAGAATCTTTCCCGAGGCCAGCAGACCATCTATACGCGTGCGCACGGTGGTACGCGAGACTCGTAGCAACTTTGCCAGCTCGGAAACAGTGGCGCGAGCATTCTGGCGTAGCGCGCTGATCAGCTGCATATCGGTTTTGTTCATAATGGAAGTTTAAACCGTCATTTTGAACAAAAATGTGAAAATTAGACCAATTTTACCGATTGTAACTGCCATTACAGAAATCTAAGATTTCGCAATGATCAGCCAGGCTCATTCTGTCCACGATTGACGATGAGTGAGCCTGCATTTTTTGCACAACCTTGCAGATTTCAACCATGACCCATTCACGTAATCCGAATATCGATCCAGTACCTTTCATCCATGCTGGTTCGCCCGAACTGGTCGCACCATGAACGCGATTAGAAAACCGAGGCGAAGCGTTCAGGCTCCCAGTTCCGTGGTCATGATTCGTCCGCACAGTTTTCGCTCGAACCCTGAAACCAGTGAGGATAATGCTTTTCAAAAACAGGGTGGTGAGGATACGGATGGTCGTATCGCCAAGGCTGCGTATAAAGAGGTCACCGCGGCAGCTGAGACCTTGAGTCAGCACGGTGTCACGACACATATATTCGAGGATGAAGGGCAGGCGACGCCTGATTCGGTATTCCCGAACAACTGGTTCTCGACACACCCTGGCGGGCATGTTGCGCTCTATCCCATGGCCATGAAAAATCGCAGATTGGAACGGCGCAGCGATGTGCTGGAACTGCTCAAGCAACACTACCGCGTACAGGACATTATTGACTATTCGGGGCTGGAAGCCGATGGCATGTTCCTGGAAGGCACGGGCGCCATGGTGCTCGATCATGTCGATCGTGTGGCCTATGCTGCAAGATCAAAACGCACAGACCCTGTCGCACTGGAACGGTTCTGTACCCACTTCAACTATGAGCCCATGGTGTTCGATGCGCTTGATGCGACAGGCGTTGCGATCTATCACACGAATGTGTTGATGTGTATCGCAACGGATTTTGCTCTGATCGGTCTGGACTCGATCAGTAATAGGGCAAGGCGTGATGAAATAGTAGACAGGCTGAGTCGCTCAGGTCGCGAAGTGATGACATTGACCCATGAACAGGTTGCCAACTTTGCCGGCAATGCGATAGAACTGCAGGGCGCTGATAATCGCATTCTGGCCCTGTCATCAAGAGCTTCGGCAAGTCTGACAGACAAGCAGAAGGCGATCATTGAGCAGAGTTGTACGCTGGTGCCACTGGAGGTACCGACCATTGAGCTGGCAGGTGGTTCAGTACGCTGCATGTTGGCGGGAGTGCATCTGGTTAGTCGGTAACCGGCCTGGTTCTGCAAAAATAAAGGCAAGGGATTGCCTGATCAGGCGATGCGAAATTCTGGATCAGGCCTGGTTAGAGGATTCGATTTGTTTTTTGATTTTCTTGTTTAATATGCCGTATTGCAAGTATGAGAAAAACACGAACAGAAACAGGAGTGAGATAAGATCTCCGCATAAAAATAAGTGTCGGGATGAATGG
Source organism: Granulosicoccus antarcticus IMCC3135 (assembly GCF_002215215.1). Taxonomy (NCBI): domain Bacteria; kingdom Pseudomonadati; phylum Pseudomonadota; class Gammaproteobacteria; order Chromatiales; family Granulosicoccaceae; genus Granulosicoccus; species Granulosicoccus antarcticus. Next base: position 3,448,248 of record NZ_CP018632.1, read on the forward strand.
TTTTCTGAGGAAGGGCATTTGTCCGGGAACTCTGAGTATCACCTTGATTTTCCGATCGACTCACTAAGGTTGCGCGTTAGCGCAGAGCTGTAACAATGGGCAATGCTATAATAAAGTCATGAATCGATTCGATCGCGTTACCTCCATTTTACTGTTGCTGCAAACACGATCGGTTCTTACAGCTCGATTTCTGGCAGAGCATTTTCAGGTTACCGAGCGCACGATCTATCGTGATATCAGAACCCTGGAGAATGCCGGTGTGCCCATTGGCGCTGAGGCGGGTGTTGGCTACTTTCTGGAAAAAGGTTATCGCTTGCCGCCGGTCAGTTTCACGCTTGATGAGGCAGCCTCCTTGTTATTAGGGGAAAAGCTACTGGTGTCGAGTCTGGATGCCAGTTCATTGCAGGATTTCAAACAGGCTCTGAACAAGGTCAGGGCGGTTATCGATAGTGCGGACACCGATTATCTGAGTTCGCTGGATACCGATCTGGAAGTATTCCCGACTGGCAGTCATTTTCCCATTGATGCTGCTCATGAAGAGAATCAGGAACCAGGGGTATCCGGAGCACAGGGAGTTGCGCACAGTGGGGATCGCTGGTTGCGTGAGTGTCGAGGTGCGCTGGTACGTCGGCAGGTGATAGAAATTGGCTATGCCAGCACTGGTAGTGACAGTCATACCGCCCGGCTAATCGAGCCTATCGGGCTTTTCTACTATAGCTGGCACTGGCATCTGATTGCCTGGTGTCGTCTGCGTGAAGCCTATCGGGATTTCAGGCTGGATCGCATTCAATCTTTCTCGCTACAGTCTGAGCAGTTTGCACGCCATAGCAGACTGACTCTGCAAGAGTATCTCAAGCAACGACCCGGGCAAGAAGAGTTGCAGGAGGTTGAATTGTACTTCAGTACAGAGGCTGCTCGATTTGTTGGCTTGTCAGTGCCCTCTGTCATAGTTGATTCCTCGGTCAAACACCGTGAACCAAGGTCCGGAGCTTCTCCGGTTCTCCGGTCAGTGAATCAATGGGAAACAAGCTATGAAGCGCACATCTGTCAATCCGTGGTCGTGGTCCTTGAAGCTCGGTTACCACCAGGCTGAAATACTTGAAGACATCAAACGACAGTTGGTCTGTGCAGGCCAGACCTCCGTTGATGCCCAGGGCAACCCGCAGCACACAGACGATATGCGTGGCCAGATGGCTCTTGCGCTGGAGAACCTGGAGGCGGTACTTGAGGCGGCTGGCATGAGTCTGAGCAATATCACGCGGCTCAATATCTACACCACGGATATGGACGAAACCATGGAGCATTTTGATGTACTGGGAGCGGGGTTCGGCGCGTTCAATGCCACACCGCCAATGACCCTGCTTGGTGTTACACGACTCGCGATTCCAACGCTAATGTTTGAGATCGAGGCGACAGCCGCAGACTAGATCGATTCAAGCCTATCGCCAACACAGCAAGCAATCACTTCACGGTAATGCCCAAAAAAACGGCTGATCATATGACCAGCCGAAAAGGGGTAATGCTTTAGGGGATAGAATTTTTTGAGTTTGGGTGCGCTCTAGCGAATCTGCAGCTTGTACTGGAAAAACAGGACAGCGTTGTTTTTCTGATCACCGTAGTCAATGGCAGGTGAGCCACTGATGTTGAGTACCGCGTTTTTGCTCATCTTTACTTCAAGAGCCGGGAAGGGCAGTATCTTGGTCTCCGGAGCACCGTTCTTCTTGAACTGCTTGTGCACAACGGAGATGCCGAGCAGCAGACGTACTCGACTGGCGAGAACAGCGCGTGTGGCGTAGTTGATGCCACCATAGTAGGACTGGTAACCAAAGCTGTCGGACAGGGTGCCGGCATTCCAGCCCAGCTTGTGGCTAGGTGAGTATTCCCAACCGATACCGGGTGTAAAGGCGTTGCGATCGTCAAAGTTTTCGAAATGCAGAGCCAGTGTGCTCAATACAAGGAAGCTGTTATCGGCTTTGGCGGAGGCGCTGCCTGTCAACGATCCAAAGGCCAGAAGTACAACTGTAACGATTTTGAAAATCTGTGTTTTCATTGTTCTAATCCCGTGTTCTTCGCTGATCTGCGCCAGCTTTAAAGAGCCGCTGTTGATCTGTGTCAACAACATGCCGCGAACTCTACTGGGGAGCTAAGAGATAAGCAAATGGGGCGGGAGTTTATGAAAAATATAATTAAAACATAAGGTTACGATAAAATTAGAGGTGCCAATACTATGGCGCATGGGTGTAATATGTTCTAAGTTGTTGTATTGAATAATGTTTCTCTGACACGAAGAGTCGTTTGGCGCTATGCCCAAAGCGAGAACCCGCACGGGTTTTCAGGAGCATCCCGAGGGGCTCTGTGAGATGGCTCTCAGTCATCTTCTGCGATCACGGTCAGTGAGCCGGTTTGATAATTCAATTCGGTTTCGTCAGTGCTTGCAAATTGAATCGCAGATGACGATGTCACTGATTGTCGTGCTTCATGTCATCTGGTACTCCGCCTGATTTCGGGCACGTTGATCTGGAGCAATGACTCTACAGATTACCCAAGTGGGACGGATCATTCCTGAGTCTTTCGAAACAATACTTTGTCCTGGCATGTCTGTAATAAACGTTCAATTACTTAGATGATGTTCTGGCATGTGAGAGAGAGATTTCGCTGCACATGTGCCAAACATCGGATAACAGGAGATATTGAATGGGTGGACACACAACCAGGCTCGACGCAATTGCCGCAATCACGAAGGCACCGCCACTAGAATCGGGTATGGATTTCATTGCCACTCCTGCCAGCGAATACTGGGGCAAGAATGTCTTTAGCCTGAGTGAGATGGCACAACGCCTTCCCAAGGCAACCTTCAAGTCTTTGAAGCGGACGATAACCTCCGGCGACCTGCTTGACATCTCCACCGCAGATGCCGTGGCTGAGGCAATGAAGACCTGGGCACTCAGTAAGGGCGCAACTCACTACGCTCATGTGTTCTATCCGTTAACCGGATTAACCGCTGAGAAGCACGATTCGTTTTTTGACCCCGACGGCGATGGTGGCACCATTGCCACGTTTGCAGGTTCAGCGTTGATACAAGGCGAGCCCGACGGTTCATCATTCCCGAACGGTGGTATTCGCCAGACCTTCGAAGCTCGGGGTTACACTATTTGGGACGTGACGAGTCCAGCCTATCTGATCGAAAATCCGAATGGCACAACCTTGTGTATTCCGACTGCATTCGTGTCATGGACCGGTGAAGCCCTGGACAGAAAAACCCCTATCCTGCGCTCCATGCAAGCTTTGAACACGCAAACACAACGGGTTCTGAAGTTCTTTGGCACCGATGGGCCTTTCGTCTCCTCCACGGCGGGTGCCGAGCAGGAATATTTTCTTATCGACAAGAATTTTTACTATGCACGACCCGACTTGCTGGCGTGTGGACGCACTCTGTTTGGTGCGCCACCTCCCAAGGGTCAGGAGTTTGATGATCACTATTTCGGTGCGATTCCCGAGCGCGTTCAGGCCTTCATGTTCGAGGTCGAGCGGGAATGCTTCAAGCTTGGCATTCCGGCCAAGACAAGGCATAACGAGGTAGCCCCGGGTCAGTATGAGTTTGCGCCAGTGTATGAGTTTGCCAACGTGGCGACTGACCATCAGCAGATGATGATGACGATCCTCAAGAAAGTGGCCGACAAATACGGCATGGCTTGCCTGATGCACGAAAAACCCTTCGCAGGTGTCAACGGTAGTGGCAAGCATGTGAATTTCTCCATGGGTTCGTCAGCCGCTGGCAATGTATTTGATCCTGGCGATACACCTGCCGAAAATGCGCAGTTTCTGGTGTTCTGTGCGGCTATGATCAGTGCGGTCTACAAGCACGCAACGTTGCTACGCGCGGTGGTGGCCACGGCCTCGAACGATCATCGTCTGGGTGCTAACGAAGCCCCACCTGCCATTTTGTCGGTGTTTCTTGGCACTGAGCTCAACGAGATCATGGAAACCATCCTCAGCGGCGATTCTTCGGTCAGCTCGAAAAGCAGCACGCTTAACATAGGGGTCGATGTACTACCGCCGATACCCAGGCATTCGGGGGATCGTAACCGTACCAGTCCTATGGCATTCACAGGCAATCGGTTCGAATTCCGGGCGGTTGGTTCGAGTCAGTCAATCTCCGGGCCAATGGTTGCACTTAATATCATCATGGCCGAAGCACTGGATGAGGCCGCTACAGAATTGGAACGCGCTGATACCAGCTCGAGAGAAGCCTTGGGTAAAGCGGTTGAGGCCTATGTGAGCAAGGTTTGGAAAGAGAGTTCGAGCGTGGTCTTCAATGGCGATGGATATTCATCCGGTTGGCATGAAGAGGCAGCCAGACGCGGACTTCCCAATCTGGCGACCACTGCAGATTCACTGGGTGTCTTTATGGAGCCTGCAACAATTTCTCTCTTTGAAAAATACGGCGTGTTGTCGGCGCGTGAACTTGAATCACGCTACGAGGTTTATGCCGAACAGTACGTGGCTACGGCCAATGTCGAATCGAATCTGGTTCTTGAGATGGGCAGAACACAGATATTCCCGGCTGCCATTCGCTACCAGAGCGAGCTGGCGCTCAGCCTGGCTAATCTCAAGGCCGTCGGTATCGAGACTGATCACGATTCCATCAACCTCATCACCAGTCTGATCAAGAGTCTGCAAGTATCACTTGATGATCTGGAGAAGCTGAAGAATCAGGAAAGTTCCATAACCGATGTTGCGGCTCATTGTCAGTTCGTCAAAACCGAGGTATTGCCTAAAATGCTGGAAGTGCGCACGACGGTTGATGCACTGGAACATCGGGTTGCGGATGATTTGTGGCCGTTGCCAACATTTCAGGAAATGCTTTTTATCCGTTAGGAAAAATCAGAATTCCGTTCCCTGGTAGCGGTTGAAGATGCCGGGGGAGGCGATAATGCAGCTATGGCTGCTTTATCGGGCCCGATAGAAAACGGCTGGTCAATTGACCAGCCGAAAGGGGTCGTACTCAGGAGATAGAATTCAGTGCAATTAACACTACGTTAGCGTAGTTGCAGTTAGGCGACTACTGGTAGTAACCAACAGCGCATACCTGGTCACCGACTTTGGTGACGTAGGTGATTTTCTGTACAGGCTCTGTCGTATCAGGGCGTGGCCACATATAGCTCACCTCGCTTACACCACCTTCACTTGCGTTCTTGTAGATTTCTTCACCCAACGCAGCACCGGTCTTGTCTTTCAGATCTTTCAGGCTCTCTCCGGTTAGAGACGGGTGTGCGGTGAAGTTTCCGTCCGGGCCGCCACAAAACGGATAGAGATCACGGTCCTTGAAACCACCTTCGCCACTAGCGAACATGGTAAGTGCTGCTGCCTGGTCGGTTTCCAGTGCAACAACGGCTGATTCCAGCATGGCTTTGGCCTCATCAGCGGTACCAAAATCACTGGCAGCGAATACGCTGCTGCTCAGGGCCAATGCCGAAAATGTGCTTATAGCGAATTTGTGTAACATATTCGTAACTATTCAGCCGTATTTGTCGTTGCCGCGATAGATTTGCACACTTGATTAGTACTTGATCGAGAGCAATACCGCTGGCCCTGCATCTGTAAGCGCTGTATGCGCATTCATTTTCCACGGTGCCTCAAGATTGCACAGTGGTGCTATTTTTCTGGCAGTTTTCTCAATGACGTCTATGCTCCTCATAGACAAAACGTGGCTATGAGAGCAGCTCTGAAATGTTTGGGTTGTCACAGTGAAAATTCAGGATATTGACGTTGAATCGACCATCGAGTCGGTCAAGCTATCTCTGAAAAATGAGAAGGATCTATCACCTGCGCTCAGATCCTCTTTGGAGGTGTTGCTTCTGTTGGTTGGCCTGCTGCTCAACCGTGTCACTCTTAACAGCAGCACTAGCAGCATCCCACCTTCACAAGATCCGAATCGCGACAAGAAAGCGAGGCCGCCCAGAGGCAAACGCAAGCCCGGTGGACAAAAAGGTCATAAGGGGTGCACCCTGGAACCGGTGGCTGAACCAGATGAAATTGTGCCCATCAAAATCGATAAGCGCACGATTCCCACAGGAGTCGAGTACAAAGAAGTGGGCTATGAGTCACGACAGGTTTTTGATATCAAGATCTGCGCTGTCGTCACCGAGTACCGCGCCCAGATTCTTGAAGGTAGTGATGGATATCAGTACACCGCACCATTCCCCGAAGGAGTGGTTGCCAGAGCTCAATACGGCAATACGGTAAAAGTTCAGGCAGTCTATCTGTCTCAGAAACAGCTCATTCCCTATGAGCGAGTACACGAACAGTTTGCTGATCAATTTCTAATGCCGCTTAGTGCCGGGACGATCCATAACTTCAATCGTAAAGCGTTTGACAAGCTGGAAGAATATGAAAGTTGGGTCAAGTATCAGCTCACGAACAGTACCTTACTTCACGTGGATGAAACGGGCATCAACATTAATGGCAAGCGTCATTGGTTGCACTGCACCTCGAACCTACAATTTACCTACTATTACCCGCACGAACGCCGTGGCACTGAAGCGATGGATCAGATCGACATTCTTCCACACTTCACCGGCGTGCTATGTCATGACCACTGGAAGCCCTATTACACATATCTTTTTTGTCTCCATTCTCTTTGTAACGCACACCACCTACGCGAACTGCAGCGTGCCTGGGAGCAGGATAAGCAAGCGTGGGCAAGAACGATGCGTCAATACCTGATAGAACTCAATACAGCGGTCAACAAGGCTCAAGGTAAGTTGGATTTAGATGAGGCGACTCGTTGGTACGCCAGATATCGTCGGATAACGAAAAAAGCACAGATCGAATGTCCTCCACCGATAGACAATCGTCGAAGTGGTACCCGTGGCCGCCTCAAGCGCAGCAAGTCACGAAATTTGCTCGAGCGTCTGATCAACTACGAAGATGACGTGTTGCGATTCATGAGTGATGCGATAGTGCCGTTCACCAACAACCAGGGTGAGAACGACATACGGATGACCAAGGTGCAGCAAAAAATATCAGGATGTTTCCGTTCGATGGACGGTGCCTTGATATCGTGTCGAATTCGCGGCTACCTATCGACGTGCCGCAAAAATGGAGTTTCAGCAACTGATGCGCTGAACATGCTCTTTGATGGGCAGTTGCCTTCGTTCATAGCCAATACTATTCAATCACAAGCTCAGGCCGCCTGAAACGGCTGAATAGTTACACATATTCCTTCCTTTAAGAGTATGAATAATCCAAGCCAGCGATGGGCAGGATTCAATGGTTAACGCTCCTTCCTTAAGTGGGCAGAATAGCTTGAGCTGAACGTTGGCAAGTCGAACAATCAGTAATCGGTGTAGAGCCTGGAGTGAACTCTCTGAATGGTTTCAATGGCTAACGTGCTCTTTCAGCCCACCTGTAGGAATCATACGAGTGTGACGCAGTTATCACAAGTAATGTGTCGAAGCAGCAATGCTTCTCATGGAGGCAACCGTTTTCAAATGGAAAATATCTCGCACTGGCACCAAGTGTTCAACAGGCTCGATTGTGCAGAATCCTAAAAACTGCAAGGTTGTCTCTGCCTGTTCAATGCGAGTGCGAAACGTAGATCTGATGACCCTCGTCGCAAATTCTCGATTGAAACGTTGAGCACAAGTGTTACAAACAATGAGAATGGAACTTGATGCGATTCGTCAGCATGAACTTTATTTGCGCCCAAAAAAATGGCTGATCAAACGATCAGCCAAAAGGGGTAATGCTTTAGGGGATAGAATTTCTGGAATTGGGTGCGCTCTAGCGAATTTGTAGCTTGTACTGGAAAAACAGGACAGCGTTGTTTTTCTGGTTACCGTAGTCAATGGCGGGTGAGCCACTGATGTTCAGTACCGCGTTCTTGCTCATTTTTAGTTCGAGAGCCGGGAAGGGCAGTATTTTGGTTTCCGGAGCACCGTTCTTCTTGAACTGCTTGTGCACCACGTTCAGACCGACAAGGAGGCGTACTCGATTGTAGAGAGCAGAGCGTGTGGCGTAATTGATGCCGCCGTAGTAGGACTGGTAGCCAAAGCTGTCGGACAAAGTGCCTACGTTCCAACCCAGTTTGCGGCTGGGCGAGTACTCCCAACCGATGCCTGGAGTAAAGGCGTTGCGCTCGTCGAAGTTTTCGAAATGCAGAGCCAATGTGCTCAATACAAAGAAGCCGTTATCGGCTTTGGCGGAGGCGCTGCCTGTCAACGATCCAAAGGCCAGAAGTACGACTGTAACGATTTTGAAAATCTGCGTTTTCATTGTTCTAATCCCGAGTTCTTTGCCGGTCTGCGCCAGCTTTAAAGAGCCGCTGTTGATCTGTGTCAACAACATGCCGCGCACTCTACTGGGGAGCTAAGCGATACGCAAATGGAGTGGGGATATTTGGAAAAACGATTTAAAACATAGTGTTATGGCTTTATTGCTGGCGCCATTACTATGGCGTCAAGCTAAAATTCATCGTAAGTAGTTGTATTGAATGAGTTTTATTTGGCACGATGGCCAACCTGTCTCTATGCCCAAAGCGAGAACCAGCATGGGTTTTCAGGGGCGAGTCGAGGGGCTCTGTGAGACGGCTCTCAGTATCTGTCAGCTTGAGAGACAGCGATCCGGTGCCTCGATATCCATGTCCGGATGAGCACATGGGGTATACCGCCAAGCTGATTGGAATGCTCGGCGGTATAGGGACTACTTAAGCAAACAGCAAATCATAAGCTTTGCAATACGCTCGGCCTTTAGGGGCAATCTTCAGAAAAACACCTTTGGCTGGTGCATCTGCAGGTGGAGCGATCTGCACTGCCAATTCTTTTTTGATCAGTGTTTTGTAGGCTGCTGTTACCTGAGTAGTAGGCAATGCTGTTAATTCAACAACCTGGCGTTTGGTGCATGGAGCCTTTTTCGCTTGAGCACCAATAGCGTTCAAGACAGCCACCAAGGCAGTGACATCGTCAAAGTCTAGTTTTTTAGCGGCACGTGGCATATCTGTATATCTCTAGTCAATTAAGTTGGTTACGGGTACAGGAAGTCGCTATTTAAGCGAGCCTCTATCTGTTGGTTAAAGCCGAAGGCAATAGCTTTGGCGCATATAGTGTCATATTGACGTTCTTAGCGCTTGTTTAAGACATAGATAATATAAATTGCAATGACCTTTTTTTCTTCCTGTGCGGCTTGATTCCCGATTGCGCGATCGAAGCGAAGCTGCAATCTGTTTCAGATTTGGGGGGCATTGGATAACGCTTCTTTAGCTTTGACACTTTAAAAATAGTAGTTTTCAGGCAATCATCGAACTGATATGAAAATTCAGGTGGAATGTTTGAGTGATCGATTTTTAGTGAAAAACCATATTTTAGAAAACTTTTGGTTCTGGAGAATAAGTGCTGTGGCTGTCGAAAAAGAATCGCTGTTTCGTCTTTTCAGGGCAGTTGTGGTCACTCGCTGATACCACTGCGAACTTACAGAGCGTAAATTGTGTCGCCAGAAATTGATCGCAATCTTTGCTCTGGTGTATTCCTTGGCAATGATGGTGTTCAGCTTTCGTGTCTCGGTGGATGGCTGGCTGGAGGGTGTGCTGCCTGCCTCCTTGCATTATCCGCTTGCCGGTTTGTTATCTGTTTTTGGATAATGGTTAATCATTTTCGAGTATATAAATGGATGATAAATGTCGATAGTCTCGCACCATGAACTCAAGGAGACCTGATATGAACGACATCGCACATTACATCAATGGTTCGGCCCTCAGTGGCGATTCCAGTCGCACGCAGCCTGTCTACGATCCGGCGACGGGTGAGACGGAGAAGAACGTGGTTTTGGGATCAGCCGCCGACGTGGATACCGCGGTCGCAGCAGCCAAGGCTGCCTGGCCAGCCTGGTCCAAGACGCCGGCACTCAGACGTGCCCGTGTACTGGATCGATTCAAATCGATCTTGTGGGAGCGCGCTGATGAGCTGGCCGGTATTCTGGCCTCTGAGCATGGCAAGACACACGAGGATGCACTGGGTGAAGTGACCCGCGGTCTGGAAGTGGTTGAGTTTGCCACCAGCGCTCCCAGCTTTCTCAAAGGGGACTTCTCCGAGAACGTAGGAACCGGTGTCGATAGTCACAACATTCGTCAATCACTGGGTGTGTGTGTCGGCATCACACCGTTCAACTTTCCTGCCATGGTGCCCATGTGGATGTTTCCGGTCTCTCTGGCCTGCGGTAACACCTTTATCCTGAAGCCATCCGAGCGGGTGCCATCGGCTTCTCTGAAAATGGCCGAATGGCTAACCGAAGCGGGTTTGCCGGACGGTGTCTTTAATGTTGTACAAGGCGACAAGGAGGCAGTTGATGCGCTGCTGAACCATCGTGACGTCAAGGCCATCAGCTTTGTCGGCTCCACACCGATTGCCAAGTACATCTACACAACGGGTACTAGCAACGGTAAGCGAGTGCAGGCATTGGGTGGTGCCAAGAACCACGCCATCATCATGCCTGATGCAGATCTGGACATGGCTGCCAATGCACTGATGGGGGCTGCCTACGGTTCAGCAGGTGAACGTTGCATGGCAATCTCGGTGGCAGTGCCAGTGACCGACGCGGTGGCCGATGCGCTGATCGAAAAGCTGATCCCCAAGATCGAAGCTTTGAGAATTGGGCCCACAGGCGACAGTGATTCGGATATGGGACCTCTGGTTACCGCCCAGCACCGTGATCGCGTTAGTGGTTATATCGATGCGGGCGAGGCGGAAGGTGCGAAAGTGGTTATTGACGGTCGTGGCTTCAAGCAGGACAAGCAGGGTTTTGAAAATGGCTACTACCTGGGTGGCACGTTGCTGGACAATGTCACAGCCGATATGTCGGTGTGGAAGGATGAAATCTTTGGCCCGGTACTCGCCGTGGTGCGTCGCAACTCCTACCAGGAAGCGCTGGACCTGGTGCACAGCCATGATTTTGCCAACGGTACTGCCATCTTTACTCGTGATGGTGATACGGCACGCGCTTTTAGTCAGGATGTTGAGGTGGGCATGATTGGTATCAATGTGCCGATTCCTGTGCCGATGGCATTCCATAGTTTTGGTGGCTGGAAAGCATCGATCTTTGGTGATCATTCCATGCACGGTATGGAAGGTGTTCGCTTCTATACGCGCATCAAGACAACAACGACTCGTTGGCCTGATGGTCAGCGCAGTGATGCTGAGTTTGTGATGCCGACTCTGGGTTGATCGTCTGTTTCCAATCAGCGATACCTGGCTGGTATCGCTGATTGGAAATGCTACGAAGGTTTAGAGCAGGTTGTCAAGACGCGTTCGATGTTTGTCAGTACATCATTGGCAGGTTCGGGTCGATGCAATAAAAAGCCTTGGGCAAAGTCGATCCCGATGGCGCGGACACGTTCAAGAATGGCCGGGCTCCCGACATATTCTGCGACAGTTTTCAGCCCCATGATGTTGGCAACCTCGACGAAGCTGCGCACGGCCGCATCGTTCAAAGGATCATCGATCAGACCGGTGATGTACTGACCGTCGATCTTTAGCAGGTCAACTTGCAGCGATTTCAGATAGCCAAATGAGGAGGCGCCTGCGCCAAAATCGTCAAGAGCGATGCGTACGCCCAATGCGCGTAGCTGTTCGATGAATTTGGTGGCGTCTGCAATGTTGGTCACGGCAGCCGTCTCGGTAATCTCCAGGCAGATGGTCTGGCAGATCGTTGCGCCGGCCGATGTCAGCATGTCGATCGCCTGATGATGAAAGACTCGGTCTCCAATCGACTGGCCCGACAAATTGATGAACAGCATGGTAGGCGATGATTCCCTCGTCGATGCGCACGCCGATGAGCTCAGGAGATCGATGGCACTTCTGAGCACGTATCGATCAATACGGGTGGCCAGATGGTAGCGTTCAGCCGCTGGCAGAAATTGCCCGGGCAGCACCAGACTGCCATCCACATCGCGCAAGCGAATCAGTACTTCGGCGTGCAGGCCACAGGTTTGGAATAGCGGTTCGATGCGCTGTAGATGTAGCTCGAAGCGATTCTCATCGAGCGCCTGTTCAAGTCGAGCAGCCCATTGCATGTCGCCCTGACGCTCTTGCATCAATTTATCAGTATCGAACCAGAGATGAACTCGATTGCGCCCAGCCTCCTTGGCAGCGTAACAAGAGATATCGGCGGCTTGCAGCAGAGCCTGCTTGTCAGGCCAGCGGTTATCCATCGGTACCAGGCCGATACTGGTGCCGATACGAAAACGTTGGCCATCATGGGTGAATCGGAACTCATCCATGCGATCGCAGATCGCCTGTGCCATATGCAGGGCCTGTTCATCGTCGCAATCGTGAAGAATCACACCGAACTCGTCGCCTCCGAGGCGCGCCGCAGTATCAGTGTCACGGATCGTTGCAGTCAGCAGTTTTGACATCTGTAGCAGTAGTTCGTCACCGGCAGTATGTCCGCAGGCGTCATTGACCAGCTTGAACTGATCCAGATCGATATACATGAGTGCACTGAGACAGTTGTCCTCATGAGCACGATCAAGCGTGTACTGCAGGCGAACCTCGAATTCTGAGCGATTGATCAGGCCGGTCAGTGCATCATGCGTGGCCCGGTGCATCATTTCCCTGGCCAGGCGGCGCTTTTCGGTGACGTCGTGGAAGACCAGTACCGCACCCAGTGTGGTGCCATGCTGGCCATGGATGGGAGCTGCAGAATCTTCGATGCTGATCTCGTGACCGTCACGTGAGATCAGCATTGTGTGGTTGGCCAGCCCGACGACCTTGTTGAGTGCCAGGCAATTGTCCACCGGACTCTCGATTGCCTGGCGTGTGTCCTCGCGCATGATGTGAAAGACCTGGTCCAGCGGTCGTCCCTCGGCCTCGCTCGATAGCCACCCGGTAAGCCCTTCGGCGGCGGGGTTCATCCAGGTCACGAGAGCATCAGCATTAGTCGTGATAACTGCGTCTCCGATCGATTGCAGGGTCACGCGCAGCAATTCATGCTGTTCCGCAAGCTCTGCGGTTAACTGGCGCACATCTGTGACGTCCCAATGCACACCCAGAAGTTTCAACGCACGGCCTTGTTCATCTCGTGTGACGTGGCCCGATGAGCGCAAATGATGAATACTGCCGTCAGGCCAGATTACGCGATATTCAGCATCGGCTCTGCCTGTGTCTTCAATGGCAAGCTTCAGATGTTGTTCAGCAATTGGCAGATCTTCAGGATGTACGCACTGAGCCCAGCTTGCGTAGTTCAGGGGGGCGGCGCTGAGGTCCTGGCCGAACAATGCATACGTTTGCGCGGTCCAAAGCAGGGTGTCGGTGTCGACCTCCCACTCCCAGACACCGATTTTTGCGCTGTTTGTGGCAATGCTGATGCGCTTGTGCGCATTTTCCAGTGCTCGGCGCTGGGTTACTTGTTGAGTTGCGTCCTGTATGGCACCAAACAATCGGACTGCCTTGCCGTTCGAGAACTCGGTACGTCCAACAGCTCGCACCCAGATCGATTCGCCATTGGCACGCCGAAAAGGAAGTTCCAGGTCCCAGGACCGGCCTTCATTGATGGCATGAGCTATCGCATCGTGCATGACTGCACGCGCCTCTGGTGCGTAGTAGTTGATCGCATCGTTTATTGAGGGTGCCTCTGTTGAGCTAAGCCCAAAGATGCGAAATGTCTGTTCTGTCCACTGCATCTTGTCGGCGACGATGTCCAGCTCCCAGCCTCCGACGTCGGCCAACGAGCCGGTTTCGCCCAGCAATTGGCGATTATGTTCAAGTGCCTGGCTTTGTTTTCGCTGGGCGGAGATATCACAAACAGAACCTATATGACCGAGCCACTCACCGGTCTCACCGATCATCGGGCGCGTCAATGCATGTACGTGTAGCACTGTCCCATTATCATGAAGTACCCGAAACTCCATGTCGAAGTTCAATTTTTGTTGAGCGCAGCGCTGCCATTCATCGAATATATGCTGTCGGTCGTCGGGGTGTAGCGTACGACTCCAGCCGTGTCCATAGGCATCGGTTCGACTCATACCGAAGATTTTCTCCCACAGATCATTGGCGAACGTACAGGCCCCGCTGGTGTCGGTGCGGAACAGGCCCATCGGTGTACATTCACCCAGTGCACGGAAGTTGGCCGTTGTAATGGCCAGCGTTCTAATGGTCTCGCGAGTTTCCAGCATCTTTGCCGTGGTTACTGCAAGGTGTCTCAGCATCTGGCGTTGACCGTCGTCCAATTGTTGCGGTTCACGATCAAGAACGCACAGCGCGCCAACCTGATGGCCTGAGCTAAGCCGCAATGGTGCGCCAGCGTAAAAGCGCAAGCGCGTCTTGCCAGTGACGAGTGGGTTGTCAAGAAAGCGGGCATCCATGGATGCATCCGCAACCTCGAAGACATCAGATCCGGCAATGGTGTGAGCACTGAAGGAGCCTGCCAATGGTGTCTCGGTGACATCAGACATATCGATTGCCGCCAGTCCCGTTGTCGCCTTCAGCCAGTGTCGATTCTGGTCGAGCAAGGCGATTACGGCAGTGGTAACGCCGCAGGCTAGTGCAGCGGCTTCAACAAGGCCTGAAAATTCATCATCGTCTGTGTGAGAATCGAGAACATCGAGTGCGCGCAGTGCGTTCAATCGTTCCAACTCATCAGGCAACAATATAGACATACTCAGGCGCTCAGGTAATTATCGCTGAATGGCATCGGTTGGATGTCGGTGATTGAAGTGGAAAACAACAACATCAGCCCCGTGTTGTTCAATGGCTGGCATTATTTTGCAATCTCGTTGTTAAAAAGGACGACCATCGTTCGACTCTCCTGAAAAATCCCCGTGAATACTTACATAGTGTAGGGATATTTTCGTTCAGCTCCGATGCGTAGCGTTATATTGGCAATCTACTCGAGTGGTTAACATGGAGCCAATAGCGGTGTAACTACAACTCCGTCTCTGAGGGATCCCAATACACTGACACTCCAGCGTTTTCTATCCAACTCTGGCTCAGAACAGGATCGCTACGCGGGATGAACTCAGAACCCGCTGCCGGGTACGATTGGAAAAACCTGACTTGGTCAAGTTTATTCAGTATTTTTCGGCTAGTATTAATATTGCAGTCAAGCTCGCACACGCAAGTTTGAGGTTGGCAATCCGGAGCCGTATCAACAGTGACTCAAAGTCGAATACAGAATCATCGTCGCCGCACTTGCCTGGCAGTGGCGATCTTGTCAAGTTGTGTGCTGGCGAGTTGCTCCACACGGCAGGTGTCACGCACACTTGAAGGCTCGACTGCTCAGCGACTTGTGACCTACAGTCTTGATCAGTTCATTGGAGAGCTGGCAGAGCAACCTGAAATCTCGGTGATGAAAGGCAAGACAGTCCACCTGGGTGTCTATTTCGTCAAAGATCACCCTTTAATGGATTACGCGACGCGTTTGATTACCGCGCGGCTGAATCTGGTTCATGGTATCAAGGTGGCAGCACCGGCAGACACGTCAGAGTTCGAGCTTGATGTGTTTTTCAACTCCATGGGTACAGACAGCGATGACTTCGGCTTATCAGTGCCAACATTCGGGTTGGTGCCCACTTCTGATTCCATCAATATTCTGGCGCTTGACATGTACCACGGGATTACCGAAGGCTACGCTATTGTCAAATCGACTGACGATGGCGTTATCCAGCAAACCGAGCGCGTGCTTGCCCGTATTCGCAGAGATAATGTGTCTACGCCTATCATTGATTTTCCGTTGAACCAGCTGGAGTGAAGCGTGAGCGCGATCACAGTGAGCCCGGGTCATACCCATGGCTCGCTGTTGTCGACTGCGACCAGCGCACATAGAGCAAAGTAGAGCCTACGTACGGGACCTGTATGGCCGATATCGTTAGCGTCAGCCGAGTTTGAAGGCTTGACGAATCAACGATAGCGCCCATACCGGATAGTTGAAACTCGTGAAACTTGCTGATTTCCCCATACTGCTTCCCATTGTCTGTCTGGTCATGGCATTGCCATTGTCAAACGCTCTGGCAGATTCAAATCAAGTCTATCTTGAGGAGAATGGTTATATCCACTTTGAAGCAGAAGATGCTGATCTGCAGGGAGAGTGGGAGAAAAATGCAACTCTAGCCGGCCATACAGGCAGCGGTTACCTGGAATGGGCAGGAGCAGATTACTTTTCTGAAGACACCGCAGGCGAAGGCACAACCACATATCATTTCACTATAGAGACTGCTGGCAACTATGAGTTTCGCTGGCGTAGCAGAATTGCCAAGGGTGATAGCAATACTGAGTCAAATGACTCATGGCTGCGTTTTGACACGGGCGACAATGTCCCGGGTGAAGAGCCACTCTATGGGTGGACGAAAGTGTATATGGGCGAATCGAACGTATGGTCGTGGAGCGCGC
This sequence comes from Granulosicoccus antarcticus IMCC3135, assembly GCF_002215215.1. Taxonomy (NCBI): domain Bacteria; kingdom Pseudomonadati; phylum Pseudomonadota; class Gammaproteobacteria; order Chromatiales; family Granulosicoccaceae; genus Granulosicoccus; species Granulosicoccus antarcticus. Next base: position 3,464,624 of record NZ_CP018632.1, read on the forward strand.
GTACGGTTGACCAGCAAGCCAGGAACGTCCGGCAATATCTGTCAGAGGGTGAGCACACCTTAGCCATCTCGGGCCGTTCTTATGGCCATGCCATCGATAGAATTGCCCTGTATCGTTACGCGGACGTCAGTTTTGATCCTGGTTTGAACGATACGCTGCCGCTGTCGCGTTATCAGCTGGCGGATGGAACAACAATAGATCCTAATCCAATCGTCTATTCAAATATCCCGGAGCCCGAAACCACGGAGCCGGTACCTTTGGATCGATTGAATGTCGACTATATAACTGTTGCCAGTAATGCCCAAAGCGAAACATCTTGTCAGGGCAACACACTGAGGCTATCACTGGCTGAGGCGGCAAGCGTCAGCATTGGGAATGCGGCAGGTCAGTACAATACAGATGAGCTTGTGCTAATCGCGGATTCTCAACAAGTACTACTCTCATATGATTTGTCTGAGGTGCCTGTGTTTTCTACCGCATCGCTACACTACTCAACCGGTGCAGAGGCAAGTAACGGTTCCATGACGATACATTTAGGGTCGCATAACAACTGGCCTGATGGAGAATCTGCCGAGGCACCCAGTGCACAGGTATTGATCGCGGATGCGCAGGGCGGCTGGGAAGCCGACAAGCGATATGGCACGAATCTGGACGCAACTCTGTTACCACGTGAAATGACAACCATCATCCTGTCCGCAACGACAGGTAGCGAATCACTCGCACTTATGCAAGCCTCAGATGACATCACAGCGCCTGAGCTGGTGTTGACAGGTGACAGCTCGTTTTGCAGCACATGGGAAGCTGGTCTTGGTACAGGAGCGGTAGATAACGAAACCACTGATGAGGTGGAATCAGAAAAGAGTGAGGAAAATGCCGAGGGTCAGAGTGAGAGTAAAAAATCGGGCGGTGGTGGTGTGATGTACTGGTTGTCAGCGTGGTTGCTTGTTGCGTTCAGAAGAAGGCGCGTTTAATGCCTATTCAATGTCGATAAAGCCACCGGACTGATGTTGCCAAAGCGTTGCATACAGGCCTTTTTGATTGATAAGGGTCTGGTGCGAACCTTGTTCGACAATGCAGCCTTTGTCCAGTACCAGAATGCGATCCATTTGCGCAATGGTCGATAAGCGATGTGCAATGGCAACCACGGTTTTGCCGCGCATCATGCCGTAGAGCGTCGTCTGTATCTGTGCTTCGATCTCACTGTCCAGTGCACTGGTAGCCTCGTCCAGAATCAGTATGGGGGCGTCTTTCAATATGACTCTTGCCAGAGCTATTCGCTGGCGCTGGCCGCCAGAGAGTTTGACGCCTCGTTCTCCGACATGAGCGGCATAACCTGTGCGGCCATAGGAATCGCATTGATCCAGAATAAAATCATGTGCCTCAGCTTGAATGGCGGCACTGATTACCTGCTCGTCACTGGCACCAGGCCGGCCGTAAAGCAGGTTCTCTTTGATAGAGCGGTGCAGTAGCGAGTTTTCCTGCTGAACCATGCCGATCTGGGCGCGCAGGCTTGCCTGGGTGACGCTGCCGATATCCACATCATCGAACAGAATCTGCCCTTGCTCGGGGTCATAGAGCCTCAACAAGGCCTTGACCAACGTTGACTTGCCTGATCCTGAACGGCCTACCAATCCAACTTTCTCACCGGCTTGTATCTCAAACGACACATTGTTGAGCCCGCCGGACTCCCGGCCATAGTGATGGCTCAGTGCCACCACCTTGATGCCACCTTCGCTCAGCTGCAAATCAGGTGCGTCGGGCTTATCCAGCAGGCCAATGGGTTGGGCGACAGATTCCATACCTTCTGAAACAACGCCTAGATTGCGAAAGAAAGAGGTCAGGGAACCCATGACCCAGCTGGACATCGAGTTTATTCGTAAAGCCAGTGCACCAGCCGTGGCGACAACTCCGACCGTGGCTGAACCATCACTCCAAATCATCAATGCCCAGCCCACGACACTGGCAATCAGAAAACCATTCAGAAGCACCAGGCCGGCATCGATAGTGGTGAATATTCGAGTCTCAGCGGCGTAGGTCTGGCGGTGATCTTCGAAAATGCCTTGAGCGAATTCAGTTTCTCTTGCGGTATGAGAAAACAGTTTCACAGACTGTATATTCGAAAAGCTGTCGACCACAAACCCCAGGGTGCGACTGCGCGAGGCCGAACTGGCACGAGATGCGGGTCGGATGCGCTTCAACGACCAGCGAAGCAGAACGATATAAAGTACAAACCACAAAAACAGGGGGATGAGCAATCTGGGGTCTGAGCTTGCCAGCAAGATGCTGGCCCCGATCATATAAGCCACTGTAAAGCTCAGAGTGTCCATCACCTGAAAGATCAGGTCGCCGCATGCCGCGGGCATCTGGCAAACCCGGTTGGCAATACGTCCGGCAAAGTCATTCTCGAACCAGCCTACCGACTGGTTGAGAACATGTTTGTAGGAGCGCCATCGTCCCAGGGCTGCGATGTTTGGCTGTATCGCATTCTTGATCAGTGCCGTATTCAATATCTGTACAAGAGGGCGAAAGATGACGACAAGCGCCAGCACAATCGATATTTCCAGCCCATTGGCTGACCAGAATTCACTCGGAGTGGATTCATTCAACAAGTCGACTATACGGCCAAGATAATAGAGAAGACCTACCTCGGCGGCTGCAACGAGAAAAGAGGTGACAATGTTGAGCGCAATGATCGTGCGGAAAGGACGTGTAAATGCACCAATGAATGGCCAGACACGCGTGGTAGATTCCGAACCGACAGGACCTTCGGTGTAGGGATCAACCAGATTTTCAAAAAACGTGAACATGATGGCTGGATCATTGCCGTGTGTTGGTTGGCGACACTAGCACAGTACCCCTATCGATCGCAGGGTGCACAGATTCCCCATGCAGACACCCAATGAACAGATTCTCGCTCGGACTGGCCGCATGGTAGTGATAGCCTCGAGTGTCGTCGCTTATTCCTCGGCACTCATCCAGCGACTCTTCATTACCTTCAGCATCTGTCATGGCATAGATGCCGTAGCCATCTGATGCGTAGCCGATTAACGGAGCATGTCCATCTTCGGTGTTGCTATCCGGGGTATCCGTGCAGCCAGTGCTGGCGTGGTAGTGATAACCCTGGTGTACGTTGATATGTCCACCGCAGTCATCAAAGGCTGCGATCGTATAGGCGCCCAGAATGGCATCTACCGGTGCAGGTCCTGACAGCTCTGTGCCATCCAGTGCGATACCTGCGGTGCGAACACGACCCGTCTCGGCGGCCGGTATCGGCGTGGTCGGTATCAGAAAGGTGAGAGAGAAGTCATCATCAAGGTATGACAGCTGGCATTCAATGCAGTTTTGCTTGTACTGCTCTTCAACGTCAGGCCTGGCCGCGCCCAGGCAGGCCTCTTTTGTTGCTGTATAGCGTACTTCGTTGGTCTTGGCATCGTATAGCACCCACTTTTCATCACCGTAGTAGTCGCTTAGTCTCAGGATGAATTCGCCGGTGATATCCACCAGATCGCCTGTACCATCCTTGCTGAACCAGGCTCCACCAGCATCAGGCCCATCGGTGATGGTTCGCGGGCAGAAAGGTCCCGGCTCGCGTCCTGCAGGTGCACCGGAGGTGACCAGTTTGTAGCAGGTCGTTGTGGTACCTGCGGCCGTTTCGCAATCCACTATCTCAGGCTCTTGCGTGAATGCACCTTCGGCGAACAGGGAAATGTCCATGCCAACAGAAGCTGTTGCCTTGTCCGTTGAATTGACGGAGGAGCTGGCACAGCCCCCCAGGGCGAGGGCACTAAAGGCGAGCATGCCCAGTAGTGATGGACTACGGGATAAGCGCATGAATCGATTCCTTAGTATTGGCAGACTATCGGTTTGCATAGCGTACAGAGCAAATATGCAAACAAAGTGAAGACTGTACGACAAGGGCATGAGTATTTCAAAGAACATATTACCCACTGCTGTGTGCACAGGTAAGAACACGAAAGTTCGCCTCGAAGAGTATTCGCAACCCATTGCCGTAGATTGTGTACATGGCTCAAAGTCTGGTGCCAGACATTGCCATGCTCCTGTTGTAGAGTGCCTTTACTCTCCAGGTATATTCAGGCTTTTTGGTTGTATGCTGCACACCCTTGTCAGATCCATGCGAGTCCCATTTCTGGTACTGGCACCCGTCAGTGTCTTTCTGGGATACGCCACCTCATTGGTCAGCGCGTTGCGCATTCAGTACCTGGATCTGTTTCTTGTACTGCTGGGTGCTTTGCTTGCGCATGTCAGCGTCAACCTGTTTAACGAATATCATGATTTTCGTCGTGGTCTGGATGTCGATGCCAATTCGAAGACCAAGAGAACACAGTTCAGTGTCAACAGCGGTGCATTGTTGGAAAACCCGGACGCAGCAGAGGCGGTGCACTATGGGGCAATCGCCAGTCTGTTTGTCACAACCCTTATCGGAACCTACTTCATCGTCAGCCAGGGACTGCTGATAGCCCCCTTGGGGGTTATCGGTGTTCTCATCATCCTGAGCTACGCACCGCGGTTGATCCAGCATCCGGTTTTGTGTCTGGTGGCTCCGGGCGTCGGATTTGGCCCGTTAATCGTTATCGGTACGCATGTCGTACTCACGGGTGAATATTCAGTACAAGCAGCCATTGCCTCATTGATTCCTTTTTTTCTTGTCAACAATCTCCTGTTGCTCAACCAGTACCCTGACATTGCGGCAGACAGACGTATTGGGCGGCAGCATTTTCCTATCGTCTACGGTGAAAGGAAAGGCATCATGTTGTACGGCAATACGATCATGGCTACCTGCGGGATCATTGTTCTGGGGATCGTGTCGGGGATTTTTCCCGAGCTGAGTATTGTTTGCCTGTTTCCGGTCGGTTTTGCGGTGATGATCTTCTTTGGTATCGCCAGACATGGAATCTCGTTGTTCAGATTATTGCCATATCTGGGGATGAATGTGGGAGTGACATTAGTGACGACTGTATTTCTGGGGATGAGTATTATCTATGGCTGAATGCCTTTACAGATTGGGGAAGCGCTCATTCAGTCCCATTTGACCCAGTTTGAAAGGAATCTCGCTGTAGCGTGCGTCATGCAGCTCGTTATTGCATAGCAACTGGAGTTTGACCGATTCATTTTTCAGCCTGTCTATCAACTCGCTTTCGAAATAGGCGAAAGCGATCCAGGCATCATATCGCCCGGAGAGCGATTGGGATGTTATATCGCCCACAGGCTTGCCATCGGCAAGCAATTGGCAATATTTTGAAGCGGCTGGAACCCCGGGGGCCACAATGCCTACAAGGCGGGTTGGTACACCTTGCGCCCGCTGCTCTCTGAGCGCTGCGATACTCATGCTTTGCAGGTCTGTATCCAGCTGGCAATAACGGTCAAGGCCACATTGCAGAGGTGTGTGGCTGTAATCCATATCACTGCCGAAAGATAACAGGCCTGTTTCCATACGCTCGATGTTGTTGGGGCAGCCATGCCCGACGTTCAGGTCTGCTCCGACCACGAATAGTTCATCCCAGAGTTCCTGGCCCAATTCGGCATCATCGATATAGATTTCAAACCCACCCTGGCCCGACCAGCCGGATCTGGCGACTATGAAAGCGTGGCCTCGGTATTCCAGGCGCTTGTAGCGAAAGAACCGTATTGAATTGACTTCGTCACCAAACACCCGTGCCATCAGCGTTTCAGCCTTGGGGCCCTGGACGGCAATGGGCCAAACGTCGGCTCGAATTATCTCGACATCCAGACCTTTGCCAAGGGCAAGACCCTTGGCCCAGAGATAGATGTCCGAATCGGCAAGACTGAGCCACCAGGTGTCGTCATCGACCTTGATGGCGATCGGATCGTTGAGAATATGTCCACGTTCATCGCATATCGGAACATAGAAGCACTGATCTGGCTGGGCTTTTGATAAATCGCGCGGTGTCATCAGCTGTACCAGCATTTCAGCATCCGGGCCTTTCAATTGCACCTGTCGTTCGCAAGAGACATCCCATACCTGCACGTGCTCTACCAGGTGCCAGTAGTCCCCCTCCAGAGACCGAAACCAGCTGGGTAACAGGGTGTGGTTGTATACCGTGAAGGATTGTGCACCTCCAGCCAGAATACGGTCGGTGAAGGGGGTTTCTCGCAAACGTCGAGAGAACGTGATCAGTGGCAACGTCATGGCCGAAACCCATGTGATATTAACGAAGTCTGATTCTGTACTTTGTCTGGCAGATAATCAATTGTATTCGTCAAACTGCCAGAACAGGGGTATTGCCAAGAGGTGAGTCTGTAGAGCTGTGCAACATACCGAACGTTGTTCCGTCTTGTTGGGCGACTACAATGACATCATGGCGACTGATATGGATGGCATGTGCGAAGGTTTGGGAAAATTCAAGCGGATTGTAACCAGGCGTCAACACAGGAGTGAGTATGACCGGATATTTTGAGAACGTGAGTGTCCGGCGAGCAAAGCCTGCCGATGCTAATGCCATTGCCTCTGTTCATTTTCTCAGTTGGCGGTATGAATATGCAGGGCTTTTGCCGGAGTCGGTGATACGGTCTCAATCGTTGCCGGATATCACTGTATTCTGGCGCGATTTCGTCTCTGAACCGAACAACTGGCCGGTTTTTGTCCTTGAAGAGGACCGTCATGTTGTTGGGTTTTCATCGGTGATTCCTGCAAGGGACGATGATGTTGATGAGTTGAAAGTCTCAGAGCTTGCGGCAATCTACCTTAAGGAATCTTCCCGAGACAAAGGTTTGGGAGCCTCGCTTCTTCAGAGTTGTCTGGATGAGTCTTGCGCACGTGGGTGCATGTCTATGGTTCTGTGGGTTCTGGATGGTAATAGGCAGGCATTGGGCTTTTATCGCAAGCACGGTTTTGTCGTTGATGGGGATTCAAGATGTGAGGAACCATTCGCTGTACATGAGACTCGAATGCGGGTTGATATTACTGGCAATGCAAGCTTGTCAGACAGCATGCAAACGCATGATGAATGAAGTTTGATAAGGACGAGTTCGCCAAGGTCCCTCAAAGATCCAGTGCTCCATGGCGTGAATTTCCCGGGTCATCGCGCTTTTTACTGTCGCTGATCGTTCCACCCAGCCAGGTAGATAATGAATCTTGTCCATATGGAATACAGGTAACCCAGTGGCCTCTCCCAAGCGTATGGCCAGCGTACTTTTCCCTGATCCAGGTTGACCAACAATCATGACGCGTTTCATTGGATTGACCGGCTTTCTCTATATCGAAGTAATTTTTGTTACAGGTGAGAGACTTGTGTCCAGTTCTGATTCAAGCGGATAAGGTCGATAAATTGCTGATACTGGCTGCCTTCCTTGAACGTCGGGTAGGGTTCAACGCTCTGTCCACGGATGTCCTTCACGAACTCCCGCGCCAGATAATGCCAGCATTGCTCTGTTTCGCCTTTTACATCAGGGATGCTGTCGGCAATGTCAGCCGGTGTTGGTACTTCTTCCCACTGTTTGTTCTTGCCCCACACTGACAGAGGTCCGCTGCCATAGTGACCCTTGATGTAGATTGCGCCATCTCGGCCGTAGAACACAATATGATCGTCGTGATAGCGCGGTACCAGTCCACCATGTTTGAACAATACTGACACCGGCTTGACGGCGAACTGGCTTTCAAGTTGCGCCATGACGGTATAGGACCATTCAACGTTGCTCTCTCCCCACTTGAGCGAAGGGTCGTTCAGATCTTCGGGAATGAAGTTTCGTCGGGTCATGAAGTTGTGCACGCCATCGACAATAGGGGCCTTGCCCAAGTCATCTCGAACTTCACCGATAAGCGAAAGAATCTTTTCGCCGATGACTGAGGATACGATAGACAGTGTGTGAGTGAAGTTGTTGTTAAGACGACCACCGCCGTCCTCTTTGCGATGAGACCAACCGAAGGGGATGTCACGATCTAGATTGAAATGCGAGATACATTCGACCTCAAGCGGTTCACCAATCGCCCCTTCCTCAACCAGACGTTTGGCATGCAGGACACTGGCGGTATAGCGAAAACTGGCGGCATAGGCTGTTTTCACGCCTTTGGCCTGTGCCAGCGTATAGAGCTCCACGGCGGACTCTGCGCTGTGGGTCATGGGTTTGTCGCAGAAAACGTGGCAGCCGACTGCAATGGCCTGCTTGATGGGTTCATAGTGAGCACCACCGGGCGTGGCGATTGAGACGATATCGGGCTTGCATGTCTCCAGCGCTTCCTGCCAATTAGTGCTGGAATAGGGGATAGACAGCTTCTCAGCCACGGCACTGACAACGCTGGCTGTGCGGCCGACAAGGCCGACTACCTCAGCGCCCGCGCCACGAAAGGCATCGGCGTGCCCCTCACCGGCAAAGCCGGTTCCATAAACCAGGACTTTCAACGTAGGTATCTCCTTTTTTCTTCATGAAAGCAATAGCCAGGACTCCGCTTTAGCCCAGGCCGATAGTCGAGTTAGAACACTATTGCCGATGATACGCTGTCGGCTCTACATCAAGCGCGTTCATCATTGACAATTGGCAGACGTGGCTGTTGGGATCACCCACGTATCCATACCCGGCACCCTGCGTTCATATCGATAGTTCCCGTGTCATGCTGGCTCCAGGGCAGGCGTTAACGTTCAACGGTATCGCTCAAGATTTCACAACGGACCAAGCCACGGGGTAGTCGACACACACACTTGGAATCGTGAAACCAGGAACGACCAATGACCCATAGCAACGCACCTTTGGACAGTGCAACATGGCTGCACTCAATCACTTGAACTGCGAGGCTGAAAAAGTGGCAAAGATCAAAGGCGGATGTTTATGCGGCGAAGTTCAATACGAGTCAACGGCTGAACCGTTGATGGTGGCGGCTTGCCATTGTACAAATTGTCGAAAGCAAAGTGGTACAGCGTTTTCGATGAATATCGGTGTCCCTGCGGATTCTGTTTCTGTCACGGGCGGCTCGCTCACAACCTATGAAGATGCCGGGGCCTCGGGTGAGCCAGTGTTACGTAAATTTTGCAACAAGTGCGGGTCCCCCATTCTGACGAATCTGAAAGCTGCAGATGGTGTGTCCTTTATCAAGGCGGGCACCCTGGATGATTCAAGCTGGGTGGTACCAGGTGCTGAAATCTGGTGTGATTCCAAAGCTTCCTGGGGTTCGCTGGGTGAAGCACTACCGAAGATGCCCGGTAATCCGCCTTTTGGCTAGTTGCGTTTTTTGGAGTTTCATCTCACGCGTCGATCTGAACAGCGCTATCCTTTGACGACCGGTAAGTCAATGAGGTCGTTAATGTCACTGAAGAGCCAGCGCGCGTGAGTGGATCCGCAAGCGACAACGAACGCCGAAGCGTGAGTTCCCCTTGGCCATCGTGATGAACTACGGCCCGGATGATCAATGTGCGGCCAAGCTGATGGCCGCAGTCATCGAGAACGTGGGTGATAATCTCTGGGCACTCGAACGCTGGATCTCTGATGAGGGCGACTTCGCCATGACGATCAGGTGCTTGAGTAAGGCGCTATTGTCAACCGCCATATTTCAACTCAGAGGCTTGGGCAAAAATTCATGGTAGTGTGAGAACCAGACTGGCAGTCTGACGCGGCTCAGTCAGGCCCGTACAACTCTTGTTTTATCGAACTGCACCCTCCTGGGAGGATCAAGCCGATGGTGGACGAAGACAAGTTGAACATGCCGATCAGGAAATTTGTCAAAGAAGTTGGTGTAACTTCTCGTTGAATAACCTTGGCAATTGATTCTTCGGGCGACTCAGCCATCATGTTAGCTGTACCTAACCTGCACGCCACCAGTGTGTTGTTGCTGACCGCGATTGCCTTGATCCTGTTCTCCCGGCGCAAAATTCCGCTGGAGACCACCAGTTTGTTGGTGCTGGTTGCTCTGCTCGTTGGCTTTACCGCTTTCCCGTACAGCAACAATGGGCAGGTTCTGGAAACACGGTCGTTTTTTTCGGGTTTTGGACACGAGGCTTTGATTGCGGTCTGCAGCCTCATGATCATCGGTCATGGAGTGGTGCGTACTGGTGCATTGGAACCCGTTGGGCTGCTGCTTGCGCGAGTCTGGGGGAGGTCTCCGCGCCTGGCATTGTTACTGGCCCTGTTGGCAGCCGCTTTTTTCAGCGCATTCGTGAACAACACCCCCATCGTCATACTGATGCTGCCAGTGCTGGTCACTGTGTCCATGCGCAGTAAAGTGTCTACTTCGCAAGTATTGATGCCAGTGGGTTTTGCCACTCTGCTGGGTGGTATGAGCACCACTATTGGCACCTCCACCAATCTGCTGGTGGTCAGCGTGGCGTCGGATCTTGGGCTCGATCGATTCTCCATGTTTGATTTCTTGCTGCCAGCGAGTATTGCCGTCGGTGTCGGTATTCTGTATCTGTGGCTGGTCGTCCCATTAATCATGCCTGAACGTACCCCAGTCATGAGTGATACTTCACCGAGGGTATTCAATGCCTATCTGTTCATTCCCGAGGGCAGCTTTGCAGACGGCAAATCGCTGTCCGATACACTGGACAAGACCCAGGGTGAGATGTCGATACAGCAGATTCTGCGCGATGAAACCACTTATATCCGGCCATTGCCGGATGCCAGGATCATGGCCGGCGATCAACTGGGAATCAGGGATACGCCTGAGCGGCTGAAGGAATTCGAACGAACGCTGGGGGCAACGCTGTATACGCGTAACGTCAAGGTTGACGAACAACATCCACTGGCCGACGCGGAGCAGCAGATTGCCGAGATCGTCGTGACGCAGGGTTCTTTGCTGGAAAACAATACACTGAGAAATATACGATTCAAGGATACTTATCAACTGGTCGTGCTGGCTCTGCATCGCGCCGGAGTTGAAATGAAGTCGCTGCCCAAAGGCGTCATGAGCACCCGCCTGTATGCCGGTGATGTCATTCTGGTTCAAGGTGGTAGAAAACAGCTGGCCTCCATCCGTCGTGAAGGCCAATTGCTGATGCTTGATGCCACCAGTGATCTGCCCTTCACTCATCGTGCTTCGTATGCCATTGCAATCATGGCCGCAGTAGTGTTGTCAGCCGCATTGGGCTGGATGCCTATCTCGGTCAGTGCGACCAGTGGCGTCGCTCTGATGATTCTCACCCGATGTCTGAACTGGCGCGACGTTGGAGGCGCACTGAGCACGTCTGTCGTTCTGGTTATCGTGGCCAGCCTGGCCTTGGCAACGGCGCTACAGCAGACCGGAGGTGCCGATTACCTTGCCTTGTTGTTTCTTGAATATACGCGTGATTTCTCAGCCACCATCGTTCTGTCCTTGTTGATGTTACTGATGGCGATACTGACTAACGTGGTTTCGAACAACGCAGCAGCAGTGGTTGGTACGCCCATAGCCGTCAGCATTGCAACCGAGCTGGGTTTACCGGTCGAAGCATTCGTGCTGGCAGTTCTGTTCGGAGCAAACATGAGTTTTGCAACTCCGATGGCCTATCAGACCAATCTGCTGGTCATGAACACTGGGGGGTATGTGTTCTCGGATTTCCTTCGGGCAGGCGTGCCGCTTGTGCTGCTGATCTGGTTGACGCTCAGTGTGGTATTACCGATGCTTTATGGATTTTAACGCTCCTACCCCAGAAGATCCGAGCTTTGTGGCACCTTCCTGGAGCGCCTGGAAAGTGCCTCTTTTTACGAGCCTTCATTCCGAACCTCAGTTACGATATGGCTGTTTGATCGACTGACCGCTGGTACAGAGAAGGGTTACAGCTGGCGACGACTCTCGGGGACATAGTTGTGGTCTGAGTAGTCATCGGTGACCAGATGATCGGTCAATTTTGCTGGTAGCCTTTCAGCTGGAGTCTTGCCGAATGATACTTTTAACGAGTCATGTCACCTCAAGGTTGGTAAATGACTCTGTGGTTTTGCGCTGCTTCCGTCTCAAAGTATGCTCTGCAACTGTCTACAAATGCCTGGCTAAGTTTTCTGGATGGCCCAGGCAAATAGCCAATAGTCAAATCCAATGTTGTTTCGCCTGCATCGGCCAAAGGAATATAAACAACACTCGAACCGAAATAAGTTTGATCTGTCATGGGGCGCATGTTCAAGATCGAACACCCAAGATCAGCGGCTACCAATGATCGGACCATTTCGACATTGCTCGCGCCGATGACAACATTAGGTCGAACATCATATCTCTTTAACATGCCAGAGTAGTATTCCAAAGTTGTTGGCAGGTTGAGCAAAATGAAATCTTCGCCTTGAAGCTCTGAACACTGAACAGATGAGCGTTTAGCCAGATGATGGTTCTTGGATACGATTAGATAGGGAGGGATTTCCATGAGTGTTTCGACACTGATATCGCTGAGAGTTGCATAGTTTAGAAAGAGGGCGACATCGAAAGTGCCGGCTCGCAGTCCTTCTTGAGCTTCGTCGTTGTTGCAGGCGATAAGGTCAACATAAACATCTTTCCCGTGCGCAAGTAGCGGTCGGATTATATGGGGTAAAAATGCCGGGCTGATTGGAGCAAAGTAACCAACTTTTAGCGTGCCCTTCAACTGTGAGTTCGTCTCATTTCCAGCCGTTAGAAAATGATCGTATTCCTCGATTAAATGTTTGGCGTGTGACAGGATGTTTCTGCCTGCGGGTGTCAACACAACGCCCTTTGATCGCTGACGCAAAAGCAGTTGCACGCCGAATTCTTGCTCTACGGCATCGATAGCTGCGGATATCGCCGAGTTTGAAATTGATACTTGTTCAGCAGCTTTGGTCAGGCTGCCCAGCTCGCAAGCCGCAACAAAATATCGGATGGCACGGAGTGAAATATTCATCTGATTATCCGACAAAGAATGGCTGAATTATGTGTTTTACCAACTATAAAGCTTGTATTAGGCTCTATCAACAGGAATCTTGATGCAAGTGCAGATAGGTTCTCCCTGAATTTCTTAGATGAGGATGCCCACAGTGGATGTCACCCAATTGAACAGCCTTTCCGCATTAGATGCCAAGCATCACCTCCATGGCAGTACAAACCCTCGAACGGTCATTGAAAATGGCGCAATGGTCGTCACGGGAGGCAGTGGAATCCGCATTGTCGATGAGGATGGAAAACAGTATATCGAAGGGCTAGCTGGGCTTTGGTGCGCGGCGCTTGGCTTCGATGAAGAGCGTCTTGTCATCGCCGCCGAAAAACAAATGCGTGAGATGCCGTATTACCATTCGTTTCTTGGTCGGGCGCCGGCGCCAACAATCAAACTGGCAGAGGCACTGTCCAGAATTACTCCTGCTGGAATCAATAGATTTTTCTTCGCTTGCTCTGGCTCAGAGGCGATTGATTCAGCAATCAAGATGGTGTGGTATTACAACAATGCTAAGGGTCGTCCGCAAAAGAAAAAAATCATCTCCCGCCTGAACTCTTATCATGGCGTCACCGTTGCTGGGGCGAGCTTGACGCGTCTAAAAATTAATCAAGATGGCTTTGACTTGCCAATTGATGGATTCGTTCAAGTGCCTTGTCCGCACTATTATCGATTTGGCCGGGATGGCGAAACAGAATACGAGTTTTCAATGCGTCTGGCAGAAGAGCTGGAGAAAACCATTCTCGAAGAAGGGCCGGAGACCATCGCCGCATTTTTTGCGGAACCCGTGCAGGGGGCTGGAGGGGTCATCATACCTTCGCAAGGATATTTTGATCTGATTCAGCCGATCCTGAAGAAGTACGACATTCTATTTGTAGTGGACGAAGTCATCTGCGGTTTCTGCCGAACAGGCAATATGTTTGGCGCTGATACCTACAATTTGAAGCCTGATATCATGACCATGGCGAAGGGCTTGTCGGCAGGGTATCAGCCGATTTCTGCCGTTGGCATTAGCGACGAGGTCTTCGAAGGGGTTTTGAAACTCGGAGATGAGAAAGGTGCGTTTGGCCATGGTTTTACTTTTGGCGGGCACCCGGTATCTGCCGCGGTTGCGCTGGAAACGCTGAATATCTATCAAGAGCGCGACATGGTCGGGCACGTGCAGGCCGTTAGTCAGACATTTCAGCGTCGGCTACATGCTTTGGCAGATCATGCCTTGGTCGGTGAAACGCGTGGCGTTGGCTTGTTGGGTGCCGTCGAAATGGTTGCCGATAAATCGTCAAAAGAAAAGTTCGACCCCGCACTTAATATGGGCACGCAGGTGTTCGAGGAAACAAAGAAGAATGGGCTTCTATTTAGGGCCGCGGGTGACACATTGCTGTTATGCCCACCGCTTATTGTCATGGATTCAGACGTGAATGAAATTTTTGACATACTCGAAAATGCACTGAACACAGTGGCAAACCGTATCTAAGAAAACATGAGGTTCCTCCGGCTGTACGCGTTCACGCCCCCTGGTAAGCCAAGCCCGGACCATTCGTCCATGAGTCTGGGTGGCCTGGGCAGGTTTTAGCCAGATAAGGGATCGTGAAACAATCCCTAAGCTGAAGCGCCCAAGCTGGTGTGATCAGGCACGCGCTGCGTCTACTTCGGTGGAAGCGATGAGTAGATGCAGAATACTGCCAAAACGAGCGAATCAACACAGTGACTTGACATTGTTTTACACGGACGAATACATATTGGGCATTTCCGGCCCCTTGAATGAAGTGGACATCGGATATGCTTTTCTCACTTTAAATAGTGAGGATATGGTTCATGAAAAAGATAGTCTGTTCTCTGGTTTTTCTGTTCGTTGCAGGCATCGCGTCTTCAGCCGCATTGGCGCAAGACCCGCAACTACCCGATGTTGAAAATCTGGATGTTCAAGGTGATACGCTGCTTTGGGATCCTCTAGAAGGGGCGAGCGGCTATAACATCAGTCTGGACTATCGCTACTACGACACTGTACGGGACGCAAACTCCTACCAGTTGAGTGAGCCTGGTACTTATCGAGTGATCGCCTTTAATAATTCTGGAGAATATGGTTCAGACTACGGATTAGAGGCTGAGTATGGTGGAAGCGATGCCGATATGTCGGTGAGTTACTCCTACGATTACAATAGTTTGCTGGTTTATCAGACGTGCGTAAATGTGGGGGCTGGTGAATCTTGTATTGCCCGATGCCCGAGAAGCTACAAGCCTGAAAATCATTCAACAATATATCCCAGTAAAATGACGGGTGGCGCTTGCTCAACATCCGATATTGTTGAAGCGGACGCTTGGGTTGGGCACAGTTCCTACACATGTACGGTTCCTACATTTTCAGGTGAAGTGGTTGCACAGGCAATTTGTTTCACCCGATAAGCACTTGGAACAATCGGTTTATGGGGGTGGCATAAACTAGAACCAGTTGCCGCCAATGACCCACTAGCCAACCCCCCGTTTGGGTCAATGGCACTCGGTTAAGCCATCATCGCTCGTATCTGTGAGCGCAAGCGCGTGCTGCTGATCGCGGCATGTCCAACAATGGCCTCGGTTTCGGTCGCCTTTTTACTGCCCGAGGTTCTTTGCGTCCCGGTCGATTTCCTACCCGGCGACTAGCGATGGCCTTGAGCAGTTGATCCCATTGGTAGGGATCCAGCTGGCAGCCGCTCAGTGACCATGCACTCCACAGCTGCACGGTGTGTCGAAAGCTGATCGACCGAGGTTCGCATCCGCAAAGAGTAGCCGCCTCATTCATCAGTAGCCGCGTCAGGTTGTAGGCCAGCAGGTGTACTGACAACTCTTTCTTGATCATCTCGGCCGTACGGCAAGTCAGTATACCGGCCTCCAGGGCACACTTGAGCGAGCGAAAATCCGTCTCGACGTTCCAGCGTAGTAGATACAGTTTCACGATCTGCTTGTCGCTTATCAACTTGCTGTCGGTGAGGGTGGTCAGGAACACTCTGGGCTGATACCCACGTTGGCAATTGACAACCTGACGCACAGTAATTTGCTTTGGGCACAAGTGGAATGTCTCCAGATCCATCCATTCAGGGCGCACTGGACGTTTCAGTACCAGCTGCGTGCAATGTTTGCCTGGGCGAGTGCGACTTCCATTGATCTCGAACACGCCGTCGCAGCCGATGTCCTGCACCATCATGAATGTCCAGTACGTCTCATAGATAGCATCGCCCACGAGCACGTCATTCGCACGCAAGCTACGCGAAAGAATACGCATCTGCGACAGTTCTCCGGTTGCCTTACCTTTGGCAGCTCCGATCGTCGCATCAATGATCGCGCCGGTAGCCGCGCACGAGAGTGCAACCATGCGAGCTTCGGGGAAGCCCAAACCCTCTTCCTGGCTGGACGGCTGAGGGAACTCTCTTTGGTTGTCCGGGGTGTCAGGCATTGTGGTTCCTGTACCATCGATGAGCAGAGCGCGTCGCTCGTTCCAGAGTGATTTGATTGGGGCGTTGTCGCTGACATGCTGCCCTACAACCTTGTAGAGTGACTCAACCAAGTCGCTCGGCAAGCGAGCACGCGCCTCACAATAGGCCGCTGTTGATGTGCTCGGCGGGCGTAATCCATGTTGCAGACAGCGAACAATGCGCTCGTTAACCGCACGTTGACAGGAACTATCATCACTGAGAACCTGCGCAACGAACATCGCCAGTGTTTCGGTCGGCGGATAGGTCCGTTCCCGGTGTGTAGGTAAATGAGCCTCGATGGTGCCGAGAAAGCGATCGTCTGTAATCAGATTGAACACGCCAGTGGAGTTCAAAGTTGCTCGTAGGTCTTGCTCGGACGGTATGGCTCGGGTAGTGTGCATGGTGGCCGGTTTCGGTTACGTTGATTGTTTCGCAACCTGAAACGTACACGCCGGAACCGGCCACTACAACCTTCCCAAAAATTTCTTTCAGATCAAGCCCTTGCTGCTAACCGAGTGCCATTGCCGTTTGGGTAGCGGTCGTTGAGCGAAGGCTTAGGTAGAGTTTCAGAGAACACTGCGTGAAGAAGGTCTCGAAGCCTTTGCGGGTAATGAGCAGATTTAAGGCACAATCGTCAGAAAGAGAGTTGTGCGTTACGGTTACCAGCCAATCTATATTGCGCACTGCAAGCGTGCGATAACGTTCAGATAGCTGAAAATAGTGCAATCGCAGGTTCATTTTGCTTCAGGGCGGTGCAGGACTCGCACATTTTCGGTGATTTCATGAGTAAATAACCTGACATTAGATTTTATTTGTCGACGTAAAAGAAAATATTGTTTGTGTCTGTTGCCACTCTGACGCTACTTTGAAATTGTGCAGATGCGCAGCTAGAACCAGATGATTCGCATCGGACAACTTGAGACGCCTCAGTTGTTCTTCGATCAAGCGCTATTTTCTAACGACAGGTAATTACCATGAAAATCGTTTCAACTCTGATGGATATATTTGATGGTCAGGCGAAAAGATTAACGCTCTCGCATCTTCGCGCCATGTCAGAAAGGCAGGTGGTGGAATATGGTTTTTCACCTGAGATTCTCAGGAAAGGTGTCAAGGCATGGCCATGGAGAGAACTTCCAGAAGATTTTGCTACGCACACAGCTAATCAAATACCTGGCCACAGTACAATTTTTGATGAAACTGAGGTGAAAGTCAAATCATCTGAGAGAGATGTTATTGCTCATCGGTATGCTGCTTGATCTGGTAGTGGCAGCTTGTAATGAACAATATCCAACCACTGGTTCAAAATTCCTACTACCAGCAATCAAGTGGTAATGATAGGTATCGCCGAGTTTTCCGTGTAGAGCATGACAAGATCCATGAGCATTTCATGCGTCTGGATGACGTTGACAGGCGCACCCGCTTTTGTGGAATAGTCAGTGACTCATATGTCTTGCAATACAGCGCCAAGCCACGATCACCTAACGATATAGTATTGGGGGCCTTTGTCGACGGTGGTTTGCGGGGTGTGTGTGAGCTGATTGCAGATAACGATAGAACATGGCCTACCCATGCAGAGATAGCGTTGTCTGTTGAATCGCCTTGGCAAAATAGGGGTATAGGACAATGGCACTCGGTTAAGCCATCATCGCTCGTATCTGTGAGCGCAAGCGCGTGCTGCTGATCGCGGCATGTCCAACAATGGCCTCGGTTTCGGTCGCCTTTTTACTGCCCGAGGTTCTTTGCGTCCCGGTCGATTTCCTACCCGGCGACTAGCGATGGCCTTGAGCAGTTGATCCCATTGGTAGGGATCCAGCTGGCAGCCGCTCAGTGACCATGCACTCCACAGCTGCACGGTGTGTCGAAAGCTGATCGACCGAGGTTCGCATCCGCAAAGAGTAGCCGCCTCATTCATCAGTAGCCGCGTCAGGTTGTAGGCCAGCAGGTGTACTGACAACTCTTTCTTGATCATCTCGGCCGTACGGCAAGTCAGTATACCGGCCTCCAGGGCACACTTGAGCGAGCGAAAATCCGTCTCGACGTTCCAGCGTAGTAGATACAGTTTCACGATCTGCTTGTCGCTTATCAACTTGCTGTCGGTGAGGGTGGTCAGGAACACTCTGGGCTGATACCCACGTTGGCAATTGACAACCTGACGCACAGTAATTTGCTTTGGGCACAAGTGGAATGTCTCCAGATCCATCCATTCAGGGCGCACTGGACGTTTCAGTACCAGCTGCGTGCAATGTTTGCCTGGGCGAGTGCGACTTCCATTGATCTCGAACACGCCGTCGCAGCCGATGTCCTGCACCATCATGAATGTCCAGTACGTCTCATAGATAGCATCGCCCACGAGCACGTCATTCGCACGCAAGCTACGCGAAAGAATACGCATCTGCGACAGTTCTCCGGTTGCCTTACCTTTGGCAGCTCCGATCGTCGCATCAATGATCGCGCCGGTAGCCGCGCACGAGAGTGCAACCATGCGAGCTTCGGGGAAGCCCAAACCCTCTTCCTGGCTGGACGGCTGAGGGAACTCTCTTTGGTTGTCCGGGGTGTCAGGCATTGTGGTTCCTGTACCATCGATGAGCAGAGCGCGTCGCTCGTTCCAGAGTGATTTGATTGGGGCGTTGTCGCTGACATGCTGCCCTACAACCTTGTAGAGTGACTCAACCAAGTCGCTCGGCAAGCGAGCACGCGCCTCACAATAGGCCGCTGTTGATGTGCTCGGCGGGCGTAATCCATGTTGCAGACAGCGAACAATGCGCTCGTTAACCGCACGTTGACAGGAACTATCATCACTGAGAACCTGCGCAACGAACATCGCCAGTGTTTCGGTCGGCGGATAGGTCCGTTCCCGGTGTGTAGGTAAATGAGCCTCGATGGTGCCGAGAAAGCGATCGTCTGTAATCAGATTGAACACGCCAGTGGAGTTCAAAGTTGCTCGTAGGTCTTGCTCGGACGGTATGGCTCGGGTAGTGTGCATGGTGGCCGGTTTCGGTTACGTTGATTGTTTCGCAACCTGAAACGTACACGCCGGAACCGGCCACTACAACCTTCCCAAAAATTTCTTTCAGATCAAGCCCTTGCTGCTAACCGAGTGCCATTGGGGTATAGGAAAGAAGTTATTTCATAAAATGACGGTGATGGCCCGGAATCGCGGGATCAAATCGTTATCTGTCGATTATGAAAATTATAATAGGAAAATGAATGCTCTAGTAATGTCTTACAACGCCAGGACCTTGAGTCAGGATGACACCAGGCACGTGAAAATTACTTTATCACCGCCAAGCTGCCTATCGTGGTATGAGGAAATTGCGCCTATCAGCTATGCCAGGTCCAACAGCTTGCTCGCTCCATTCCGTCATGGCAGTCCATGATTCAAAAAATGGCTTGCGGGCATTGTTTGCACGCCTCACACCTTGAAACGAATGACTACTAGTGGATTGCTTCATGAATAGTCGTGCCGAGTAGCAACTGCAGCTACAGGAAACGGGTATATGATCAGGTATTGTTGCGTATCAATGCCGATAGCACGCTGAGCCCCTTTGTAGCCTCATCGGCACTGGCATGGCTGAAGTTCAGGCGTATGGCTGAATACCCGCTTTGCGGGTCCAGAAAGAAGGGTTCACCGGGCATGAAGGCGACGTTCTGGCTGATTGCGCTGGCCAATAGCTCTGAGGTATTGATAGTTGTATTCAGCTTCAACCAGAAAAACAGACCACCTGTAGGGACTTGCCAGACGGCCAGGTCTGAGAAGTGCTCAAGCAACAGTGCCTGGAAGTGATCACGCTTGAGCAGATATTGGGCGGCCAGAGTGTGCAGCTGCTCCGCTCGGGATACTTTGTTGAGTTCTTGCAGTACCAGCCATTGGCTAACACGGCTGCTGTGCAAATCAGCCGCCTGTTTCAATCGCAGTAAATACGGGACAAGATCATCAGAGGCTGCCAGAAATCCCAGGCGCAGGCCAGGGGCCAGATTCTTTGAAAACGAGCTTTGGTATATCCAGGAGGTTTTTTTGAGTTTTGCGCAAACCGGGGTGCGGTCAATCTGTTCATAGACCAGATCGCGGTAGGGATCGTCTTCAAATACCGCAACCCCTGTCTTGTCTGCAAGCGATGCAAACTGCAAACGTTGTTGTGTCGACCAACAGTGTCCGGTGGGGTTCTGAAAAGTCGGGTTGATATAGGCCAGAGCGGGGTGGTTGCCATCGCCTGACAAGGCCTGCTCAGGGGCATCCGGGTCCAGTGCTACGGCGTGCATGCCATAAAAGCGGAAAGCCTGTAATGCTGCCAGGTAGGAGGGTGATTGCAATGCCACACGAGTGCCGTGGTCAATGAACAGCTTTGCGACAAGATCGATTCCCTGTTGCGAACCTGAGAGCACAATGATGTTTTCCGGTTTTACGTCAAGCTCGATATTCTGCAATTCTGTCGCAATCAGATCTCGTAGTTCCGGTTCACCTTCACTTGGTCCGTACTGCAGCATTTGTCTGGGCATCTGCAAGATGTCCATTCGCGGAAACGAGTCAGCTGAGGGCAATCCGCCGGCAAATGAAATCATGCCGGGTTTGTTCGCGACGGCTAGTACTTCACGAATGGGAGAGCTGTGAAGATTGGATACGCGCTTGGACAGGCTGATAACCGACATGAGTGATGCTCAATGATTTGCAAAATAGGTCAAAGTAGTTGACCTAATGCCATCTTCGATTATTCTGCGTAATATGTCAATATGGTTGACACAAAAAACAGCGCTACTGAGTCCTCTCGAAAAAAGCGTGAGGAGCAATTAAGAATATCGGTTGAACTGATGTTCTTCGGGTATCGAGCTTTTACAATCGGCCCGGATGCTCTATTGGCAAAGCAAGGGCTAGGTCGGGTACACCATCGAATTTTGTATTTCGTGGGCCGTGAGCCCTCATTGAGCGTTGCTCAGTTGCTAGCGGTGCTGTCGGTCAGCAAGCAGGCTCTCAATGCTCCATTGCGCGATCTGATGAGTGCAGGGCTGGTCGCGAGTGAGCCTTGCGGTGAGGACAAGCGAGTCAGACGCTTGTCATTGACGAGTACCGGGGAGTCATTGGAGGCGCAGCTCACGGGAATACAGCTTGATCTTATGGCAGGCATCTTCGATGAAGCCGGGGCTGGGGCAGAAGCTCATTGGCAGGAGATCATGCAAAAGATGCGGGCAACTCTGTAGGTTATTCGCCTACTGTGTAAACCTGGTTCTGGTCAGATTCTTTAGTTGTCCAGCTCGGCAGTCTCCAGCCAGAAGCGCACCAGATTTTCCATCTTGTTGCCATCTCTGGGGTCGAAGGATTTTACGATATAGGCATTGGCCTGGCGGTTGTAGCTGTCCGATATATCGTTCTGATCCTTTGAGGAGGACATCATGATGACCGGAATGCTGCGTAGGCGCAGGTCTTGTTTGATCAGCTCCAGTGTTTCCAGGCCTCCCATGCGTGGCATGCGAATATCCATGATGATCAGATCAGGTCGGAAATTCTCGAGTGTATCAAGAGCGTCAATGCCATCTTCACTACGCATTATTTTGACGTCGGGTTTCAGGCGACGGAATACTCGTTGCAACAGATCTGCATCTATATCGCTGTCCTCAACGAGTAGAACAAGATCGTGTGCTTTGGTACTCATGCAGCTTCTCTACTCTGTTGACTCAATGAAAGCGAAAATGAGATGCAAGCGCCGGAGCTGACATCAGAATCCAGCCAGATCAGGCCTCCATGGCTTTCGACAATGGTTTTTGCGAGTGAGAGTCCAATGCCGACTCCTTCGTAGGGTGATTTTTCTCCGTGCAGACGGGCCATGGGTTCAAAGATGATATCTGCGAATCGTGCGTCGATTCCAATACCATTATCGGTAACAGAAAAAAGAGCTTTAGCATCTTTTCTGTTGGCACTCACGACAATGTGTATCAGCTCTTCAGGGTTGTGGTATTTAAAGCTGTTGTCGATCAGACTGTTGATGACGCGAGCCAGCAGTTTGGGATCTGCCAATACCGGTGTTTCCAGGTTTGTGTGGAACTCAACATGCGCTTTGTGTCTGGCAATCTCAGGTTTCAGACTCTGTTCAATGTCTGCGAACAGCCGGGTAATATCGAGTCTGTGTATTTTTGGCTTGGAGAACCCGGCTTTGGTGAAATCGAGAAGGCTGTCGATAATCGAATCCATTTTCTGAACCTGTATATCGATGTGGCCAGTATGTTGTTCAACCGCCTTGTTGTTCTTCTTGTCCTCAATGATCAATTGATTGAACATATTGATGTACCTGATGGGGCTTTTCAGGTCGTGAGAGACGATTCCGGCAAACTGGCTCAGTGACTCGTTTGCTTTGGATAAATTGACATTGGTGGCTGCCAGGTGTTCTGCGAAAGTGCCCAGTGCTGCAGCGTGTTTTTTCTGCCGCCTTGCGACTATGGTGATGAGTAGCAAGCCGAGTAGCGCCGTGCCAACGGTGCTGAGCAAGGATGTCAATGAGCCCTGGCGTTGTAGTTTCTCAAGACGATCCTGAACAGCCGTGTTCAGTAGTGAAAGCAAAACGTCGACTTCCTGTAAAGCCGGATTATCGTCGAAGCGAACCTGTTCATCGATGGATTGGGATGACAGGCCGCTTTCTGCTAGCTGGTGTACCTTGGTCAGCCGTAATGTATAGCCTTCCAGCATTTCATGTGTATTGGACAGGCTTGCATCAATGTCGATGTTATCAGCACTGGTGCGCAAGATTTCAAGCAGAGCGAGTGCATGGGCGGCATCCAGGTAGGCGGCCTCACGATAATGTTCTTCTTCAGGTCGCAACACGTAGTTCTTGAAGTTGTGAATGAGGCCACCGTAACCGATGCGTTGTTCGAGGGTGTTAACGGCTACGTGGGCTTCCGAGAGCAGTGATCGCAGTTCCTTGGCGGTTGTCGAGACACTTGCAGCGGAGCCGATTTGCAACAGGAGCACGATTGCGACACTGCCGATAACCAGCCATAGAGACGAGGTCCAGTGGCTTTCAGACAGTTCGGGTGGCAGCTCAGTTGGTGAACTCTTGGAAGTGTGGTTTGTTATCAAGAGTGATGTTTCAGCACATGTTTTATGATGTCGAGCAAGCCATCTGTATGAATGAAGCAGTGCAATAATATGTGATCTATCGACCTTTGCAAGTGATGCTGAATCCTGTTACTCAGATTGTTTGGGTTACATTTTTGGCGGTTGAGAGCTACTCATTTGCTTGTTTCATGACATTTCCATGTCATTATTTTTTGGGGCACGCTTCGTGCTTTGGTATTGGGTCATGGTGTTTGTCTAATGCCGAGAGCAGGGTAACGACTGCCAGCATCGCATTGCTACAGCCTGCGGTGATTAATGACATGCAATATAATGCAAAAAATGGTGGGCATTCACAATAACGGTGCTGGTTCACTGAACGTCATTCGACACTCATTTTCACAATGATAGATACATGCCTATAGAGAACGACAGCTATACTCTTTCTTCAACATTGACTTTATTCAATGTTGCAGTGCAAAATGATCCGACAACTTTAGTTCTGGAGCGTTGAATGAAATATCAAACATACGAGTTCGCCCGTTCTGCGCTCATGCCCTTGAGAATGCAGAGCAAGTGGATGCGGCAGATGTTGGATACGCCGTTCAACCCATGGCCTGAGAACTACTCGAAAAAGTGGATCCGGGCCTCCAGCACGATGTTCGAGAACATGACACGGCGTTATGGCAAACCTGAATGGGAAATCGACAGCACGACGATAGAGGGTCTGGAAGTTCCGATCACTCCAGTGGTTGCGATGAATCGCACCTGGTGTGATCTTTTGCATTTTGACCGCGATGAGAAGACTTGCGGTAAACGTGATGATCCGAAGGTATTGCTTGTTGCCCCCATGTCGGGTCATTACGCAACGTTGCTGCGTGGCACGGTCAAGGCCATGTTGCCAGATCACTGCCTTTATATTACTGACTGGCGCGATGCCCGGGAAGTACCTGTTGCCGAGGGTGAATTCAATCTGGATGACTTCGTTACCGAAATCATTGAATGTGTTCGCTTTATTGGTAAGGATGTCCATGTCATTGCCGTCTGCCAACCGGCTGTTGCGGCTGTTGCAGCAACCGCTGTCATGGCTGCCATGGACGATGACTGTACCCCCGCATCATTGACACTCATGGGTGGTCCGCTGGATACCCGTCGCAGCCCCACTGCTGTCAATGACTTTGCGAAGTCCAAGCCGCTTAGCTGGTTCAAGCGCACCGTCGTTCAAAGTGTGCCTTGGCCCAACGCGGGTTGCATGCGCCAGGTTTATCCTGGATTCATTCAGCTTTCAGGTTTCATGCATATGAATCTTGAACGGCATATAGAAGCGCACAAGACAGTGTTCAACGATCTGGTCAAGGGTGACTGCGATAGCGTTGACCAGCACAACCGATTTTATGACGAATACCTGGCGGTGATGGACCTGCCAGCCGAGTTCTATCTGGATACTGTAGAAAAGGTGTTCCTGGATCATGCTCTACCCAATGGCACGTACACATACAAAGGCGAAGTCATCGATCTGAATGCCATCAAGGATACGGCGTTGATGACCGTGGAAGGGGAGAACGATGATATCTGCGGCTTGGGTCAAACCGAGGCAGCTCATGATATCTGTCCCAATGTGCCTGATGAGAAGCGCTGGCATTATGTGCAACCGGGTGTGGGCCACTACGGTGTATTCAACGGCACCCGTTGGAGGACAGAAATCCAGCCACGCATTCGGGAGATGATCCGTACAGTTCGGCACCAGAGAAAGACGGCCGTAAAAAAACCAGTAAAGGCCGTCAACGCGGCCTGATCGCAAGGTGTGGTGACAATTCTGGATCCACACTGTCAGATCCTGTGAGGTAGGTGGCCTGCATTCAGGTGGCCTGCACTCAGGTCCCGGCAATTAGAATCTTTCCAGCCATTGTTCGATGTCAGTCAATGTGCGTTCCCGACGCTCCAGAGTCTCATTGAGCAGCTCGTGAAAATCGCCTTCATAGTCGTGCACCGTTAGAAGTCCTGCCGGCACCTTGCTGGCAAACAGCCGAGTTTTGCTCGAGTCTGCCACCGTGTCTGCCCCGGCTATCATCAATAGAGTGTCCACATCAAGCTGAGCGGCTTTGTCGATCATGCGCTGGCCGGTGTCCAGTAACCAGTTAACCAGGGTCGCCGACTTGTAGCCATGAATGAGTGGGTCCGCCACGGCTGCTTGTTGCACAGCAACATCTTTTGTCAAACGGCTGGGGTCATAGCCCAGGTCCAGGCAGAGTTTTGGGGCAAACGTAGACAGCAGGCGCAGCTTGATTCGATCGATGGGACGCATCACTGCAGCGTAGGCTGGCGCGGAAAGTATGAGCCCCGATACGGCAAGCTTTTCCTCAATCACCAGTTGCGTGGCCAATACACCGCCCAGGCTATGTCCAAACAACACAGGTGTAGCGCCCGTTTCATTGGCAAACGCCTCTATCTGAACGGTTGCTGTTGTTGACAGGACATTTTCGGGGTAGACCAGGCCTCGCTGACCTTGTGAACGGCCATGCCCGATATGGTCATGCGCCCCGACGCGCCAGCCTCTGGACGTCAGCCGAGTGACGAGACCCTCGTAGCGGCACGCATGCTCACCGGTGCCGTGCAGCAAGTAGATGCCGTGCGGCCTCACAATCGTGTCCGGTGGTGGGTTCCAGCGGTAGGTCTGTATTTTTGCGTTCATTCGTGTCTCAGCTCCACAGGGCTGTGCATTCAATGATCGAGCCTTTTTGTCGGCGGCGTACGAATCTGTCCCACCAGTTGTATGTAGCAGAAAGTAGACTGGGTGCAGCATAACGACTCTTGCGCTGACAGGCCCGTCTGATCTGCCGAAGCTTTAGCCGACAAAAGACAAATGACAACTCACTTCGACATTGTTAATGTATGGGGTTCACATAAAAAAGTGACTGGCCTCAGGGCAGTCTGGATACTGGCAGCTCGCGGTATCAACCAACCACTTGGAAGCACTTTATGAATTCGTTTTCCCTACACCACCGTTTTCCTCGCAAGCTGATTGTTTCTCTCTCATCTGTACTCTTGGGTGTCGCATTGACTGGCCAATCAATGGCAGCTGATGTCACGTTGAGAGTGACGTTGCAATTGCCTTTGAAGAGTCACCTGGGGCAGAATATGGTGCTTTTCGAAAAAGAGGTTGAAGAGAAGTCAGGCGGCGCAATTGATGTTGAAATCTATGATTCAGCGACCTTGTACAAAGACAAGGAAGTACCCGCAGCGGTCGGTTCAGGTTCTATCGAGATGGGGGTTGTATCGCTAACGCGCTATGTAGGAGATGTGCCTGCTGTAGATATTTTCTACCAGCCATTCCTGTTTGATACCGAGGCCAAGGTTCGCAGTGCGGTTGCCAAAGGCTCTACTGTACGGGCGCCATTGGATGCGGCGATTGCTGAGACCGGTTCAACCGTTCTGTGGTGGCAAGCTTATGGTGGCGCGGTATTGTTGTCCAAAGAGGAGCCTGTCAAGACGCCTGCAGACATGGTCGGCAAGAAGGTTCGCGTGTTTGGCAAGACGCTGGGTGACTTTGTGACAGCAACAGGTGGAGCTCCAACGCTTGTCTCAGGTTCAGAGCAATACCTGGCCTATCAGCGAGGGACTGTTGATCTGGGCATGACGGGAGTGTCGGGTGTTGCCTCTCGAAAGCTGTGGGAAGTCATGGATACCATCACCATTACCAATCATGCTGACATCGAATTCATTGTGGTCGTCAATACCGACTTCTGGAACGAGCTGTCTGAAGAGCATAAAGAGATCATCGCCGCGGCGGGCCTGGTTGCCGAGGCAGATGTGCGTGATCGGATGACTAGCATCGAGGCTGACGCCTATTCTCTGGCCGAAGAGAACGGCATGACGCTGTATACACCTACTGCAGAAGAAGTGAGCGAGTGGCGCGCTGCCAGTGAACCTGTTTATGAGGCATTCACAGAGCAGGCAGGTGATTTGGGTGCTACTGTTCTCAACGCTGCCAAGGCGCTGTAAAAAGCCGTACACATTACGTTTTTCTCGAGAATACTTCCCCAGGTCAGCATCCTTGATTATGTCTGTGACTCGTTTATTTGACTGGCTGAATCGCGTCGGTACTGCGTTGGCCAGTTGCCTTTTTGTAGCCGCGGGAGCGATGCTGACCTACGAGGTCATTGCTCGATACTTCTTTACCAAGCCGACGAGCTGGGCAGCAGAGTTATCTCAGATGTGTCTGATCTGGGGGGCTCTGTTGGCCATGGCCTCGCTATTGTCCAAGCGTCAGCACATTCAGGTTGATGCGGTGGTGCAGCTGCTGCCAGGCCATGTAGTTCGCTGGGTAGATATGCTGGTGCTGATGGTCGTTGGCATTTTTTCAGGTGTTGTAACCTGGTATGGTTTTGAGATCTTCTACGATTCATTTATTCGTGGACGAACCACTGGCAGCATGTTGAATATTCCAATCTGGATTGTCGAGCTGGCTGTGCCGGTCGGCTTCTTCATGCTGACTCTGCAATGCGTCTATGAGATCAAACGAACCTTGTTCCGGGTTGTCAGTCCAGCTGAGGGCGTCTCGTCATGACAGTCGTCATTATTCTTGCTTGCCTGTTCACCCTGTTGCTGGCGCGTGTGCCAGTGGCATTTGCGCTGGGTTTTCTGGGTCTTGCCATGCTGGTGGTCGGCGGGTTTTCTCCGCTGATGGCTCCGCAAGCCATATTGTCTACGCTAGATGGTTTTATCCTGTTGGCGGTACCGTTGTTCTTGTTGATGTCCAATGTCTTGCTCAAAGCCGGCGTCGGTGCTGATCTGTTTAACGCGGTGCAGGCCTGGGTCGGGCATTGGCCTGGCGGGATTGCCGTTGCCACCATTTTATCTTGTGCATTCTTTGCAGCCATTTCTGGCTCATCGGTCGCTACCGCCGCAACAATTGGTACCGTTGCGATTCCAGAAATGATTTCGCGTGGCTACGACCGCCGGTTTGTCTATGGCTTGTTGGCAGCAGGTGGCACGCTGGGCATACTGATACCACCTTCCATTCCGATGATCGTCTACGGCTTTGTGACGGAAGAATCGGTCATCGCCCTGTTTCTGGC
Organism: Granulosicoccus antarcticus IMCC3135; assembly: GCF_002215215.1. Classification (NCBI taxonomy): domain Bacteria; kingdom Pseudomonadati; phylum Pseudomonadota; class Gammaproteobacteria; order Chromatiales; family Granulosicoccaceae; genus Granulosicoccus; species Granulosicoccus antarcticus. The sequence continues at coordinate 3,493,002 of NZ_CP018632.1, forward strand.
AGGCATTGGACCGGGGATGGTACTGGTGGCCTTGTTCATCGGCTATTCCATGATCTATGCGCGGTTTATCAATCGCAACAAGAGTCCGGCGAAAGCGAGCGGTGCTGAACGGCGCAAGGCAACCATACGGGCATTGCCATCCATAGCACTTGCAACACTGATCATGACAGGTATCTATTCAGGTGCCTTTACGCCAACGGAGGCGGCAGCCATCGGATTTTCGGCAGCACTGCTGATCACGGCGGTATTTCTGCGATCGTTAAGCTGGGCCAAATTCAAGGAAGCCGCTCACGAATCGATGGTAACCACGGTCGCCATCTTGCTGATCATTGCCGGGGCTAAAATATTCGGCAAGGCCATCGCGCTGTATCGAATACCGCAAGACATCTCCGTCATGATCAGTGAGAACTTTGGTACACCATTGGGTTTTATTCTGGTGATCAGTGTTGTATTGCTGGTAATGGGGCTGGTGTTCGAAGCACTGTCCATGGTCTTGATCATGACGCCGGTGCTTTTGCCGGGGGCTATCGGCCTGGGCTTCGATCCTATCTGGTTCGGAATCTATATGGTCATACTGGTTGAATGTGCACTGATCACGCCACCGGTGGGTTTGAACCTGTATGTCATTCAGTCAGTGGCAAAGTCCTCGTTAGGGGATGTGTGTCGGGGTGTATTGCCTTTTCTCGTCCTGATGCTGCTGACGGTCGTTCTGCTCTATCTGCTGCCTGATATGGCACTGTATATCCCCTTCAAGTTGTAACCTTCATTCATCGGCAGGAACAGGAGCTTTTCACTCGCATGAACCATCCGCAACCTGCGCAGGTGCTCAGAGATCTGTTGTCCAGCAATGCCTTTCTGACGATGCCGTGCTGTTTTGATGCACTCTCGGCAAAACTGATTGAACAGAAAGGTTTTGCACTGACATTCATGTCAGGCTTTGCCACATCAGCTTCGCGAATCGGGGAGCCGGACCTGGGCTTGATGTGTTATTCGGAAGTGCTTGATTCTGCCAGCAACATTTGCGATCAGATCAATATTCCGCTGATTGGTGATGGCGATACGGGCTATGGGAATCCCATGAACGTACGGCGCACCGTTGAAGGCTTTGCCAAGGCCGGTTGTGCGGCGATCATGATTGAAGATCAGCTGGCGCCGAAGCGATGTGGGCATACGCCGGGCAAGGAGGTGGTTGATCGTGAGGAGGCGTTTGATCGTATTCGTGCAGCGGTTGATGCCAAAGAGCAGGGGCGTGACATCATGATTCTTGCGCGTACTGATGCCAGGCACAATCATGGACTGGCTGAAGCGATAGATCGAGCCGCACACTTTCATGAGCTGGGAGCCGAGATCCTGTTTGTGGAGGCGCCGCAGACTGTCGAGGAGATGCGTACCGTGTGCAAGGAACTGCCCGGCTTCAAGATGGCCAATATTGTCGAGAATGGCTTCACGCCGGATTTACCACCCGAACATCTGGAAGAGCTGGGTTTTTCAATAGCGGCCTATCCTCTGTCATTGATGTCGGCGGCCATGAAAGCCATGCTGGAAACCCTGGATGCTTTGCGAACGGGCCAGCCACGCGACAAGCTGTTACTCGATTTCTCGGAATTACGTCAGCGAATTGGCTTTGACGAATATTATGAGAGCTCTAATCGATACAAGAGTGCGCAGCGAAAAGAGACGGCGCCAGAGTAGGAGGGTAAGCTACCGTGAAGCTGGGCCATGGTTACCCGTCCGGAGCAATTCACCTGAGCACGATTCAAAGAGCATTCAAATATGAGCTGGATTGATCAATTTCCCGGCTTGTCTTCGTTAGGCAGTGTTGAGCGAGAACTGTTGCTGGCTAACAGCTCGGTGATGAGTGTGCCAAAAAATACCGTGGTATTTGGTCCCGGAAAAACGCCTGACCACCTGTTGCTGCTGTTGGAAGGTACGGTGCGTGTGGAGCAACTGTCAGAGAAGGGACGCGAGATTGTGCTCTATCGAGTGCGTGCGGGTGAGAGTTGTGTCATGACCTCTGCCTGCATGCTCGCCTTCGAGAGCTACTCTGCACAAGGGGTCACAGAGAGCGAGGCTCGAGCGGCTGCGATCCCGTTGAAAGTCTTTGATCAACTCGTCAGTGAGTCAGCCGACTTCAGGCACTTTGTCTTCACAGCCTTTTCCACACGTATCGTGGAGCTCTTTCATGTCATTGAAGATGTGGCCTTCCAGCGTATCGATATCCGGCTGGCTGCAAAAATTCTAGAGCTGGCTCAAGGCGATGAGCTCATTCGAATTACCCATCAGCAACTGGGTGCTGAGCTGGGTACGGCGCGGGAGGTGATCTCTCGCCAGTTGTCAGAATTTCAGCGGCGAGCATGGATAAAGCAGACCAGGGGCGCTATACAGATAGTGGACTCTGGCGGGCTTCAAAAGCTGGCGGGTAATTGATCTCAGTGCTAAGGCAGCTGATCGCTGCTAATGATGATTTCAGGTTGCTATTCGATGTGTATGTAAAATATCCCATAGCGTGACTTTGTCACTGACAGGCCTATCGCACAGCTCTAGACTCAGGTTCGATTCGGTTATTGGCTGACGATACGCGTATCTTGGGTTTCTGAAGAGAAGCCACTTGCTTGATCATCGCTAGCGCCAGACAAATTCCCACGCAAGTCAGATTGACGTACGCCGCCAGTTGAACAGGAACAATCCATGAGCAACACCTCAGCATTGATGAATACACAGCCTGACGTTACGGCTTTTTTTGATCCGGCCACCAACACCATCAGTTACGTGGTCAAGGATCCGGAATCCAGTGCGTGTGCCGTTATCGATTCGGTCATGGACATAGATTATGCCGCTGGACAGATCACCTACGACCACGCTGATGCGATCATTGCCTTCATCAAGGTTCATGAGCTCACTCTCGAATGGTTGATAGAAACGCATGTCCATGCTGATCACCTTTCCGCCGCGCCCTATATCCAGCAGCAACTGGGCGGCAAAATCGGGATAGGTGAGAAGATCACTTTCGTGCAGGAGACCTTCGGCAAGGTCTTCAACGAAGGCACAGAATTTCAGCGCGATGGCAGCCAGTTTGATGCCTTGTTCAGCGATGGGGAGATCTATCAGATCGGTGGCATGACGGCTCGTGTCATGGCAACGCCAGGCCATACGCCCGCCTGCATGGTGCATGTGATCGGCAATGCGGCCTTTATTGGCGATACCTTGTTCATGCCTGATGGTGGCTCAGCCCGAGCTGACTTTCCGGGTGGTGATGCAGGTGAGCTTTATGACTCCATCCAGAAAATACTCGCCTTGCCCGATGACATGCGCCTGTTCATGTGCCACGACTATGGGCCCAATGGTCGGGAGATTCAGTGGGAAACCACTGTTGCTGAGGAAAAGGCACACAACATTCATGTTGGCGGTGGTAAGAACAAGGCGGATTTTGTCAAGTTTCGTACTGAGCGAGATGCACAGCTTGATATGCCCAAACTGATTATTCCTTCATTACAGGTCAACATGCGAGCGGGTGCCATTCCGGTTGATGCTGAGGGGCGGCCTTCGCTCAAAGTTCCGCTTAACGCACTGAAATAAGACCACCGGTAAAGAGGATGAAGTCGATGGACATAAAAAGAATATCAGACAAGTTGTCACTCAGTGAGCAACTGCAACTGGCCGATATCCCTTTGCTGGTGGAGCAGGGGTACCGCTCGATCATTTGCAATCGTCCCGATGGCGAGGGCGCTGATCAACCCACATTCGAGGAAATAAGATCCGCGGCAGAACCGCTGGGCCTGGATGTTCGATTTCTCCCTGTGGTGCCTGGCCAGATCAGTGATGAGGATGTCACCGCATTTTCTCAGGCCATGCGAGAGCTGCCCAAGCCGACACTGGCTTTTTGTCGCACCGGTACTCGATCAGCCACACTGTGGTCGTTGAGTCAGGCCAGTAGTCAGCCAATTTCCGATATTCTGTCCGCCGCCAAAGCGGCCGGCTATGACATGTCCGGTGCTGCGCGACGCCTGGCAAACGGTGGCAAGACGCCGACGAATCAGGCCGATGCGAGCTACGATGTGGTTATCGTCGGTGCAGGTGCTGCTGGCATCGCTGTGGCAGCCAGCTTGCTGAAACGTCGTTCGGATCTGGAAATTGCCATCATCGATCCGGCGGATATCCACTATTACCAACCGGGCTGGACCATGGTGGGCGGTGGAATCTTCGAGCCTGAAGAAACTGCCAAAACCATGGGCTCGTTGATTCCCAAAGGTGTTCATTGGCTCAAGACGGCAGTGACCGCTTTTGAACCCAAAAATGATTCGATTATCCTGGAAGGCTGCAGGGTCATCAAGTACGGCAGAATGATTGTCTGTCCGGGTCTGAAACTGGACTGGAACAAGGTTGAGGGTCTGAGCGATACGCTGGGTCGCAATGGGGTGACCTCCAACTATCGTTACGATCTGGCGCCCTATACCTGGTCTCTGGTGCAATCGCTGGAATCGGGTAAAGCCATCTTCACGCAGCCACCGATGCCCATCAAATGTGCAGGTGCACCTCAGAAGGCACTCTACTTGTCGGCAGATCACTGGTATCGCAATGGGCGAATCAATGATATCGACATCTCGTTCAACAATGCAGGGGGTGTCTTGTTCGGTGTCAAGGAATACGTACCGGCATTGCAGTCCTATATTGATCGCTATCAGGCATCGCTTAATTTCTTCCACAATCTGGTGGCTGTGGATGGCGCTGCGAAAAAGGCGTGGTTTGATGTGTCAACACCGGATGAGCCGGTACGGCGTATAGAGACCGACTTTGACATGATGCACGTGTGTCCGCCTCAGTGTGCGCCCGATTTCATCAAGGTATCACCACTATCTGATGCCGGTGGCTGGATTGATGTCGAGCAGACAACGTTGCGACACAAAACTTTCGATAACATCTGGGCTCTGGGTGATGTGACTAATGCGCCTAATGCCAAAACGGCTGCCGCTGCGCGAAAACAAGCGCCGGTCGTGGCCGCCAATGTGGTTGCCGACATTGCCGGAAAATCTGCTGTCGCCTCCTATGATGGATATGGTTCTTGCCCCCTGACCGTTGAAAGAGGGAAGATCGTGCTGGCAGAATTTGGTTATGGCGGCAAGTTGCTACCCAGCTTCCCATCCTGGTTGGTTGATGGCTCAAAGCCTTCCAGAGCAGCCTGGTTCCTGAAGGAGAAAATGCTTCCGCCCATTTACTGGAAAGCCATGTTGCGCGGTCGTGAATGGATGGCTGAACCACAAGCGTTGAAGTCGCCGGATTGAGTTTTATTCAAGTGCGTAATTATTTACCGATATTGAAGTGGGGCCGTGAATACAATCGCTCTGCCCTGAGCAGTGATCTGTTGGCGGCTGTCATCGTGACCATCATGCTGATTCCGCAATCGCTTGCCTACGCCTTGTTGGCAGGTTTGCCGCCCGAGGCGGGCTTGTATGCCTCCATTATGCCAATCTTGTTGTATTCAGTGTTCGGCACCAGCCGCACACTGGCCGTGGGGCCTGTCGCTGTCGTGTCTTTGATGACAGCTGCAACTCTGGGCAAGGTTGCCAGTACCGGCAGTGCTGATTACGCCAGTGCGGCACTGACACTAGCTGGTCTGTCAGGGCTTATTCTCATTGTCATGGGGGTTTTCAAGCTGGGGTTTCTGGCCAACTTTCTCTCGCACCCGGTGATCGCAGGGTTTATTACGGCATCCGGTATCATCATCGCCACCAGTCAGCTCAAGTATGTTCTGGGTGTGGATGCGGGCGGCCATAACTTGTTGGAGTTGATGAGTTCACTGGTAGGACACGTGCTGGATACGCATTGGATTACCTTGTTGCTGGGCGTCTCGGCGACGCTCTTTCTATTCTGGGTCAGGAAGGGGCTCAAGCCCTTGTTGAAACGCCTGGGCGCGGGTGAGGCTCTGGCCGCGGCACTGACCAAAACCGGACCGATCATGGCGGTGGTTGGAACAACGTTGGCAGTCTGGTACTTTGACCTGGCCAATCAAGGCGTCAATGTGGTGGGTGCCGTACCGCAATCCTTGCCACCGCTGACACTGCCCAGCTTCTCACTGGAGCTGACCAAAAGCCTGCTGGTGCCGGCGTTGTTGATATCCATCATTGGCTTCGTGGAATCGATCTCGGTCGCGCAGACCCTGGCGGCCAAGAAACGGCAACGGATCGAACCCAATCAGGAACTGATCGGCCTGGGTGCTGCCAATGTGGGTGCGGCACTGACGGGAGGATTTCCTGTTACGGGTGGTTTTTCCCGATCTGTCGTCAATTATGATGCCGGTGCCGAGACTCCTGCCGCGGGTGCGTATACAGCCGTGCTGCTGGCCGTTGCAGCGGTTTTTCTGACACCGCTGGTCTACTATCTACCCAATGCAACGCTGGCTGCTACCATCATTGTCGCTGTCTTGTCGCTGGTGGACTTCAGCATGCTGTCGCGGACCTGGGCATACTCCAAAGCGGATTTTACGGCCGTTCTGACAACGATATTATTGACACTCGGTATCGGGGTGGAGGCAGGTGTGACCGCTGGGGTTCTCATCTCCATTCTTCTATTTCTGTACAAGACGTCACGTCCGCATGTCGCCGAGGTTGGGTTAGTGCCAAAGACTCAGCACTTCAGAAACATCAATCGTCACAGTGTCGTGACTGATCCAAGCCTGGTGAGCATCAGAGTGGATGAGAGTCTCTACTTTGCCAATGCCAGGTTCCTGGAGGACTATCTTTACGATCGAACGGTGGCCTGTCCCGATGTCAGGCATCTGGTTCTCATGTGTTCGGCAATCAACGAGATAGACATGAGTGCGATAGAGTCACTGGAAGCCATCAATCATCGTCTGAAGGATATTGGTATTCAGCTGCACCTGTCGGAGGTCAAAGGTCCGGTCATGGACAAGCTGGAGCAGACGCACTTTCTGCAAGAGCTGACGGGTCGTGTGTTCCTGGCACAATATGATGCCATCAAGACACTGACGCCATCGCTGTGTGAAGCGGATAACGCAGCATGACGATCTGATCATCATGTCGTACTGCCGGGCGAAAGATTATTGATCCGCCCGACAGTACGAATGTCACCTCAGCTATGCAGGACTACCTTGGGGTATTGCCTGATTCTGAGTTGCTGTACTTCCTTATTTGGAATCGGTCTGCTCAAAGTCGCTGTCCGTATCCAAATCTGCGTCTGCGTCGATGTCGACGGCCTCTGGTTCTGCCGCGGGCGCCGGTGGACGCCGATCAGCGGCGCGATCCAATGTGCTTTTAACCATGCGGGCGAGTTTTTCAGAGGCACCGGTGACGGAGCCGCCGACGGTTCCGGAATGTTCTGTCACGGCCATGGGTTGACGGCCTTCCAGACGGACTTCCATGGCGCAACACTTGTCTTGCTGACCAGGCTTCGTACCGATATTGTCGCTCAGGTGTAGCTCGACCCGTGTGACGTGCTGGCTGCAATGTCGCAGCGCGTGCTTCACTATATCTTCAAGCTCGGTTGCCCGAGTTTCGTGTACATGAATGTGATTATCGGTTCTGATCTGAATTTGCAAGTTTAAGCTCCGAAGTTGAACAATGATGCCTAGCGTCTTAAATATTCTTAATCAGTTGTATATCATTCTACGGACTTTGTCAGTTCTACAATGCGAAATGAAGTTTCATTGAAACCTGACATCTAACGGCCCGAGGGCTCAGTTAGGGATCGTGAAATAATTAAGTATCAGTTTTCATTTGGTCCTGCGCCTGTCCGGCAAGGCGTGAGAAGGGCGAATAGCTTGCTATTCAACCGCCGAACAACGCGGCAGGGCAGGATGCAGGGACGACTGAAAATGATAATTAATTGTTTCACGATCCCTTAGTAAGAGCGAGTGAGCTCATTGAGCCGTAAGGGGCGCTTGTTGGTGCGGTGTGCAATGTGCGCCAGCAGAAGCTCTCCTGCGCCGATCGCATCACTCAGCGCATCGTGGGCGCGGTATCGTGGTAGTCCGTACTGCTGGCGTAAGGCATCCAGGCGAAGTGAGCCGGGAGCGATGATGGAACCTGCACGCAAGATCTTGCGCTGCTCGAGTTCGAGGGTATCAACCATGGGGGTAACGAAAGCACATCCGTAGAGTCGCCGGCAGGCAATATCCAGAAAGTCATGTTCGATACGTGCACTGTGTGCGACCAGAACGTGGCCGGCAAGCGCCTGTAGAAGTGGTGGCAGTGCCTCGGCGAGTGACAGGCCCTCCCGCGCACGATCGTCCAGAATGCCGTGCACAATGGCCGAGGACTCGGGGATGGCTTGCTCTGGGCGTACCAGATAGTGGCGAGCGCCACTCAGACGCAGTTCGTGCGCATAGATTGGCACAAACCCGATACTCAGAAGCTCGTCACGCTGCGGTACCAGTCCCGTGGTCTCGATATCCAGTGCGAGATAGCGTGTCGCGGATGACAATGTGTCAGGCTTTGCAAAGGGTACTTGATAGTAATCTCGCAATGCACCGGCGGGGGCGCACTTGAGCCACCGGCGCCTTTGTTGCTCCAGTGAGAGCATGCGTCTACATGCAAAGCTTGCATAGGCTCTATCCTGAATACGCATCAGTGTCCGGAGCGCTGTGCAAGCGCACGCTGCATGGTGCGTACGATTGAAAAAGCGTCTTTCAGGTGGCCGCGTTCGAAGCGCGAAAGCGAGTCAGGCGCCACCAGATTGTCCGTCTCGATGCCCGCATCAAGCTGTCGTGCCTGATGTCGGTAACGCGTATCCAGCAGGAAAGTCAGCGCATCACACAGATCGCGAGCGCCACTTTCACTCAGCTCATCGGTGGCACCAGCCGCCTCGAGTCGTTCGCGAGTGTTTACCACATCCATGCCGGCCGCTAGTGTATACACACGGGCCAGATCCACGATGGGCACAACGCCTGCGTGCTTCAGATCGAGAACGCCTGCATCGTCACGACCACCGCTGAGAACAAAGTTACGAAAGAAGCCAAGCGGCGGATGACGGGAGAGAGCATTGCCGGCAAGGTGCGACAGAAAGATAGAATTGCCACGCGTACGCTCAAGCATTGAGCTGCGCAAGGTGGCTGTCAGGGCGGCATCGCCATAGACATGACGTAAGTCGAAGAAGGTGCAGCCGTGCATCAGTGCGGTGGGGTCAGGGTTGTCGATCCAGTTTGTGAAACGTGCCTGCCAGTTTGACAGCGATTGGCGCCATTCAGGATTGCTTGCCATGACATCACCAGGGCAATAGCTCTGACCACACTGGTTCAGACCATCGCAGACGAAGCAGGCCATTGCCTCAAAATAGGCATCATCGCGTGCAGGGTCGAACGCATCATCCAGAATCAGCGCATTGTCCTGATCGGAGGCGATGGTGAATTCACCCCGCGCCTGTGAACCTGCGACAACCCAGGCGTAGTCAACCGGTGGTGGACCGAGTTCCAGCTCGGCAAGTTCCAGCAGGCGAATGGTGAACGTATCGGCAAGTCCCGTGACGACCCGCTGTGTACGCTCGGCAGAGGCGCCAGCAGCAGCCAGATTCTGGACCAGTACCGGCAGCCTGCGGGCAATGGCGACCAGTGTTTCAACGGTATTCTGGCGATGGATATCGGCTGCCAGATAGATTGACGATGTGCTATGTCGTTCTATGAAATCCGAGCTTGTCACCACGCCTGCAACACGGCTACCGTCCAGTACCGGCAAATGATGGATACGATTGCGAGCCATTGTCAATAACGCATCGTAGGCGATGGTTTCGATATCGGCAGTGATGGGAGCTAGCGTCATCACCTCGCTCACAGGGGATTGATAGTCGATGCCTGCCGCGATCACGCGCAGTCTCAAGTCACGATCGGTGAGTATGCCAAACAGTGCTTCATCTTCGACAATGAGCATGGAGGATACATTCTCCTGGCTCATCCGTTCAGCTGCCAGCTTGATCGAGGCGGTGGGGGGAAGATGAACCGGTTGGCGTCCCAGCAATTCCCCAAGGCGGGTGTCAGTCAGGTTGAGAGGTGAATCGTTCGCATCGTCGTGATGATGTACGGCATCGCGTAGTCGCCCGGCACCGGTGGGTGCCAGATACCAGGCAAGCTGGCTGTGTTCGTTGCAAAGCTTGTCAACGATGCTTGCCGGCAGCCGATAGAGCAGAGAGTCCTCAAGCGCGATATGATGATCGGTGGGTGCCAGCTCGTGCGCCGACGCCCGATAACCCAGTAAATCTCCCTCACCAAAGCGTGCGAGTAACTCGCCGGATTCACCGCGAAGCTCTACGGCACCGCTGCGTACAAGACTCAGCGCAGGCTCGCCATCCTCCAGGGCAAGTACCTCTGTTTCGCGCCGGACATAACGCACTGACATCTCGGTGACGGCTGCGACTAGCGCCTCGTCGGGTAGCTGGTCAAAAGGGCGCTGTGCACCGACGAAATCACGAATTTCAAGCTGCTCTATATCCATATTCAGTGTTCCGTTCGCGAATCAGGCTCATGTCCTGTCGCTGTATCGGCTGGCAGGTCGAACGCAAACACCGTACTCCCCGGGCCGGTGTGAGCCACATGTAGATGTCCGCCATGATGTTCAGCGATGTGGCGCGAGATGGGTAGCCCCAGCCCGGTGCCCAGAGACTCGCCTGCATTGGCACGGCTGGCCTGATGAAATTTTTCGAAGACATGTTCGACATCGTCGGCTGCGATGCCCGCCCCGTTATCTTCCACTTCGATACGGTAGCCATCGTCAGTGCTGGACAGACGCAGTTGCACACGACCCGCAGTCGGGTCGCAGAATTTGACTGAATTGGACAGCAGGTTGACGAGTAGCTGGATGATGCGATCGCTATCGACATTAAGTGATATGGCCTCGTCCGGAAGTGTCTGTACAAGCTCGATGTCACGTTCGCGAAAAAGCTGACTGACGGTGGCGAGAGAATCGGTAACAAGACGCCGTAGATCGCACACCTCGTGACGCCACTCCATCCGGCCCGATTCAATCTTGGCAAGATCCAGCACCTGATCAACAAGTCGCGTCAAGCGCTCGGACTCCTTGACAACGATACCCAGAAACTCTTCACGTTGCGCGGTTTCCATCTCCGGGTTGGTGAGCAGGATCTCGGAGAAGGCACGGATGGAGGTTAGTGGGGAGCGCAGTTCATGACTAACCGTTGCAACAAATTCATCCTTGAGTCGATCAAGCTCCTGCAGTCGCTCATTGGCAGAACGTAGCTCGTCTGTGGCTTTCTCAAGCTGGCGGGACTGACGTTCGAGGCGACGACTGTGGCTGCGTACCTTGGAGCTTTCTTCCAGAATACTGAGCACACTCTCAATGCTCGGCGCGGTGCCACCGGTGATCGAATCGATCATGACGCGCGCCGAGGCCGCACCAATTGCCCCGGCCAGCAGCCGCTCGCAACGTTCAACCAGTACGGGTGCTGCAATCGCCTGGCGACGCTCGTTGTTATCAACCGAAGAATGTGTCTGAGTGGCGCCTAGCACCTCGGCAAAGGCTTGCGAGGTGCGTACCGGGCCCAGAAAACGACTGAGCAGGGCTTCCAGATCAGCCACTGATGCGTGGCCTGGTAATGAGTCGACGTCCAGAGCTCGGCCACCATCATTGAAGACATCCACGAAACGCGCCGCCTGCACGCGCTCGTTAACCGAACGGGTGCCGAACAGCGAGAGCGTGACGAACAAGCCGGTATTCGCCAGCAAGCTCCAGAACAGTGAATGGCTAATGGGATCGAGTCCCTGCAAGCCGAATAGTGCAAAGGGGCGAAGCAAGGCGATACCCATTGGCCCTTCGTCGAGCAAATCTGAGGGTAGCCAGCCGGCCTGTGCAAACTCTGGCAGCAGCAATGTGTAGAGCCAGATCACAAATCCTGCAACAAGCCCTGCGATCGCGCCAATCCGACTCGCCGCTTTCCAGTAGAGCCCGAACAGTACGGCAGGTGTAAATTGCGCCACGGCGCAGAAGGACACCAGGCCGATGGTCACCAGTGAGTACGATTCACCGACCAGATAGAAATGCAGATAGGCAAGCAGCATCAGTACGATAATGGTCACACGACGTATGCGTATCAGTGTTCGTCCTGCATCCAGCCTGGTGGTGAATAGTCGTCCGCGCGTGCGCAGTAGTATCGGCATGACCAGCTCGTTCGATACCATCGTCGTGAGGGCAATGGTGGCAACGATGACCATGCCGGTGGCGGCCGAGAGTCCGCCCAGGAAGACAAACAAGGCAAGTTTGGCATGCTGTTCGGCCAACGGTAGTGTCAACACATAGGTGTCCGGATCGACGCTGCCAGCTGCAAAGCGCATCTCGCCGGCAAATCCGAGTGGCAGCACGAACAGGTTGATAACCAGCAGATAGAGCGGGAACAGCCACATGGCGCGGCGCACATGGTTTTCATCGACGTTTTCTACCACTGCCATGTGGAATTGGCGTGGCAGGAACATGATGGCAACCATGGACAGGAGCGTCAGTGACAGCCAGCTGGTGTAACCACCGGGTAGGCTTTGTGTTGTCACAAGGGACAGTAGTCGCGGGTCTGTCGAGGCCTGGCGAAACAGCTCTCCGGGTCCGTCGTACAGTCCAAAGGTGACCCACAATCCAACGGCAAGAAAGGCGACAAGCTTGAACAGCGACTCGAAAGCCACGGCTGCGACCATCCCTTCATGGCGTTCGGTCGCATCCACGTTACGTGCTCCGAACAGGATCGTGAAAGCCGCCATTGCCAGTGCAATCCAGAGCGCGGTATCCTGCCAGGGCGAGGCATGAGCGGCGGCATTGCCCAGTTCAGGGTAGTCGCGCAACACCGCGTAGCTTGTCGACACTGCTTTCAATTGGAGCGAGATATAGGGCAGGATACCGACCACTGCAACGACGGTGACAAGGCCACCGAGCAGGGCGCTTTTACCATAGCGTGAGGCAATGAAATCTGCGATCGAATTCAGTCGTTGCTGGCGGGAGATGCGAATGATCTTCCTGAGCACGAACCACCACGTTGCGGCCATCAGAGTGGGCCCAAGGTAGATGGGCAGAAAACCAATGCCCGTGCTGGCGGCACGCCCGACACTGCCGTAGTAGGTCCAGGCTGTGCAATAGACGGCCATGGACAGGGTGTAGACGTAGGGATTTGCAATCAGGCTACGGTTGGCGGCAGCGGCGCGCTCGCCAAGGTGGGCGATGAGGAACAGTAATCCCAGGTAGCCGAGTGAGGCGCCCAGGATGACGCCGCCTGACAACATTCAGCTATCCGTGTCAGGTCGCCGGCTTGCTGCCGACAGACCGACATTGTCTTCAGTGCTGTCCCGGTTCGCGCCGTTGTTGCCACCTCGCTCGCACATCACGGCGAGTCCGGCGATCAGTAAGGCCCAGACAACAAAGACATGCAGAAACAGCAGCGGTATACCGAACACCTGCGTATTGCGATCAAACAGCGCGAGTAGTGGATAGTTCAGGGCGAGTACGCCTGCGACCGCCAATGTGCTGAAGCCGGCCCCGGACTGCCAGGCAGGCTTCATGCCTCACCGAGCAAGGTGGCTACCCGCTCGACAAGCTCACGGGTGGAGAAGGGTTTGGTCAGATAATCGTTGGCACCGGCAGCAAGGCCTTTTTCCCGTTCAATCTCACGGCCCCGGGCGGTCAGCATCAGCACCCGCACCTCTCGAGTACGCTCATCGGCGCGCAGTGTGGAGCAGACGGTGTAACCATCAAGCGTTGGCAGATTGACATCCAGCAGGATCAGATCAGGCAATAAGTCAGCGACGGCATCCAGTGCATCCTGGCCATCGGCAACGCAGCGCACAGTGTGGCCTGCCTGTTTCATCAGGAATTCGAGCGAGAGGGCGATGTTGCGTTCGTCCTCCACGATGAGTATTTCGTGTGCCATGTGATCAGTATACTGCGCGTACACACCGAGTGCACCCCCGGACATTGCGCAGGATCAAGTCTAGCCTCGATTGATCAGGAAAAATTCGAATCAGGGGTCAGATCGAATCGCTTGTCTTGTGCCCCGTAGACGTTGCAGGACCTTGATGGGTCATGGATGTTGTCTGATCAAGACGTGGGTGCGACTCTCTGAAGACAGAGCGCAGCTCATCTTCTGTATCCATGCCAAGTATGGTTTCCTTCAATACATGTACTGCGGCCAATACATCGCCGGTATGGCCCGACTCGGAAATCGTATGCATATTGCGTATGGGCAGGCCTATTGATGTGGCAGCACTATCAACGCCTGCAAATACCGACGCCATGCCATCAGTGCCTGTATCACGGCCAGTGACATCGATCTGAAACGGGATGTCGAATTTTTTTGCTGTCTGCCTGATTCGAACATTGAGCTGCTCACTGACGATCGAGCCCGTTGACAGCGTAAAACCCTTGCCCATCTCCAGGGGCTGCATTTTTCGATTACTGATACCCGGTGCTGCAACGTAATCATGATTCACATCAACAGCAATGAGCACATCAGGTTTCAGCTCACCGGCCAGAACACGTGAGCCGAACCGTCCGATCTCTTCATGCGAGGCTATCGCATACAGGCATCGTACGTTATGGGTGCCTCCAGCCTCGACCACCAGTCGCGCCACTTCCGCCGTAATAAAGCAACCCAGGCCATTGTCCAGATAAGCGCCGGTGAAGGTATCCGGGCTGAAGCCCTGTTTGATGGGGCGATCAAGCAAAATGGGGTCGCCGGGACGCAGGCCAAGACGTTTGACTTGTTCTGATCGGTGTCTGCCATGCATCTGCAAGTCGAGATACAGGGAATTGGGCCGAATACCTTTGCGTCCGGAGCTCAGATCGGAGTTTACAAAATGAATCGCGCCCAGGGCTTCAATAGTGCCGCCTTTGAGGCTTCGATACTGGCCCGGCTCGTCAGGCTCTTCACTGAACACAGTGACCTCATGACCCACCAGTGTGTTGGGTAGAAATGAATCACTGTTGATCCAGATTTTTCCATCGCTACTGATTTTGCGAATCTGCAGGCGAATCTTGTCAGCATGACCAACCAGCATGATGCTGAATCGTTTGTCTTCACCCGGGTGGGAATCCCATACCACGCTGGCATTGCCAACGTATTTATGCATGCCCCAGGAGTCTGGCATGAAGCCGTCAAAGTACGGCTTCAGTACGCCAAGCGTCATTGCTGATTCGAAGCCGACCGGACTGGGTGCGGAGATAATGTCTCGCATCAGACCGAATTGCTCTTCGGGCATGGGTGAGGTCCAGGGTTTGACAATACTCATGCAGTTTGCTTGTGCTCAGTGAACAGGAATGTCTACAGAAGTTCAGTCTGACATGCATCAACGCGGTGTATTCACGCCAGCTCCGGGTTGAATGGCCCAGTCAAACAGATGACGATGTTCTGCCGGAATCTGTCGGTATTCAACAGAGTCTATCTGTAGCGGCGGCTGGTTTCTGAAGTTCTTGTTGTCCACGAACCATGAGCGGTGATAAACCATATTGACGATGGGGCGCACCTGTTCAGTTCGGTTTCCCTGGCCTTTGTGGGTCAACGCCAGATCCATCAGATAACAGGAGCCTGCCGGAACGATTGGTGCCTGGTAATCGAGACGGTTGGATGCACGCTTTGAGAGTCGATGACTGCCTTTCTTGACAAGCGTTGTGCCATTGTCTTCATTGACAGAAACCAGCGGAATCATGGTCGTAACAGCCACTGGTGGCAATGCCATGGGCTCATCATCTGGCGTGTCGGTAAACAATGCGCGATGATCCTTGTGGCCGTGCTGATCACGAGAACCGGGTAAGGATGTCGCACAGACGGTAGAGCCGATAATCACTTGTTCGCCCAATAGTCTTTTCATCAGTGGCATCATGAATGCATTGGCATAGAATTCAGGATTGTTGAAGGCTCCACTGAGCGCCAGGCTGACCTGAAAACGACGATCGCCGATTTGCAGGGCAGAGCTGTGTTTACGGTTGGTGAAGTAGCGCCGGTAGCGATTCAGGAATTCCTCGTGGCACTGTTCAATGAGTTCCGTCGAGTACACATTGTGAATCACCAGCGTACCGTAGAGCTGGTAGAGCTTTGCTGCCAACGAGAGTTTGGCGGGGTCGCAGGCGCCACTGAATCGCTCTTCGTCAGTTAATGTGATTGTCGGCACAATATCGTCTAATGCAGCTGAGACTTCACACTCGTTGAGCTCCACAGCCAGTTCAAGTTTGCGATGGAGTTGCAGAGTCTGGTCGGCATTGGCCTGTTCAAGCGACTGTTTGAAATGATCAATAGCTTCGCCAAATTCAAGATTGTGCAACAACATCGATGCCAGTTCTGTCCGTATCTGGACATTGTCGGGGCTGGCTAGAAGCATTGTTTGCAAAAGCGGTAGTGATCGGTGAATGTTCCCGAGCCTGGCGTGGAGTCTGGCGAGTGCCAGTCGTATTTGGGTGCAATCGCTGTTGTTCTTGCAAGCGGTCTCAAGCAGTCGACGCGCACGCTGTTCTCGCCTGTTATCCAGATAGTCGTCCGAATACAGAAGAACATGTTCGGTTGATTGCAAGCTGAGAACATCCAGAATGTCCAACAGATCACTGATTCCGGCACGCAAACGCCTGCGAGTAATACGGCGATCTGTTCGCGATTCACCAGGATGGTTAAGCAGCGTAGAGAGCTCTGTCAACAAGCCACTGATGATCGCACCAGAGAGTTGTCTATCCATCCGATCAGTAGAGGGTAAGCGCTCGGTGCACACCCTCATGAAAGCAGTCATGGCTGCTTGTTCATGTGGTTTTACATCCATCGGTGAGCCATCAATCAGACAGCTCAAGGCTTTGCATGCGCTGTCGAAGTGCTGATGCAAGGTGCTGCCTAGTAGTCGACTGATGTCGGGGGGCAGCGTAGGTTTATCTTGTGCCGTGTCGGCATGCTGGATGAGTGGCAGATTCGATGCAGCCTCAAGCCACGTCGATAACAGTGGCCAGCGCATTTTCAGCAACGACCGGTAGCGCACCAAAGTATCGGCTTCCAGTAACGGTAACCTGTGCTCCACATCCACTGAATCAAATAGTTGCAGGAACGTGGAAGCCTCGCTCTGGCCGTTATATTGACTGCTGTCACTCTGTTGAGAGGTGTCCACACACAACGTGATCTGTTGTTCAGCCAGTGCCAGCAATCGTGCAGACAGCACATCGCCTGGTTCGTCTTTACTCAAGGCCATCTCTGCTCTTGGTTGCTCGAAAGTAGTTGGTGTTTGAAAAATACACGAATCATGAAAGATGCTGATCCATTATTGCAGCGGCCCAATACGGTTCTGTACAACACATCACAGCTGGCTTCTGTCTTACATGATATTCGAGGGGTAATGCAATGCCAATGATCTATTTTATCTGTTGATTTCGACAATCAATTCATGAGGAACATAGGCTGATTTGTCTGCAAGGCGCAAGCTGTTTCATTTGCTGAAATTGCATATTTTGCGTTCCCAGGGCTGGAAGCTATCTCGTTGGTGTCCCGTTAATGGGAATTTCACTATTTTCATTCATCTAGCTGGTAGCTGGAGTCGAGCATTGGTGTGGCTCAGTCGCCGTGATTGTAGTATTTACCTTCCCAAGGCTGGAACCATTAATGCACGAGTGAGCGCTATTGTAGTATTTACCTTCCCAAGGCTGGAATCTGAAGCGTTGTTACAGATGGCGATAAATTGTCATATATTCCTTGTATTAAGGCTTTACATTCTTTCAGGTATAGGGTATTTGCGGTTGAGAATATTTTTCGATAATAGCTACAAATGTATGAAATTGTATTGGTGTTGCTATTCAAGTCCATGTAACATTTTTCCCATCAACGTAACGTACGTTATAAGCAGTTATCGGTAGCAGTGAGACGTCACTAACAGGATCGTATTCTGATGGTAACGACGATAGGTTGATAGGGATGTTTCTGCGATTGCGCAAAAAAAATACAGCTAAGGAGTAGTAGTTATGGGAAGTACTTCAAACCTTCACTTCGAAGAATACCTGACAGGCCAGGAAGGCGTCTCTGCTGGTGGATCCGGTAAAGGTAGTGGCAAGGGCAGTGGTAAAGGAAGCGGCAAGGGAAGCGGCAAGGGCAGTGGTAAAGGAAGCGGTAAAGGAAGCGGTAAAGGGAGTGGCAAGGGAAGCGGTAAAGGAAGTGGCAAAGGAAGTGGCAAAGGAAGTGGTAGTGGCAAAGGAAGCGGCAGCGGCAAGGGCAGCAACGGCAGTGGTGGCAAGGGCGGTTCAGGCGGTTCGGGTGGTGGTTCCGGTTCGGGCGGCGGTTCTGGTTCAGGCGGCGGTTCTGGTGGTTCCGGCGGTAAGAGTGGCGACTGCTGGTAGAATCTAGGCAAGTCGTTATAGGATCCGGTCGCCGCTTGTGCGGCTGGATTTTTTGCTTAACGATAACTTCAATCGAAAACATACCAAACCAGACGCATGGGCGCTATATTCAAACCGGTCAGCCGGGTTCGTAAGGCGCGTCAGCCGACCAATGCGTTTCTACGAGACGTGGTCAAATCCTTTCGGGGGATGCTTGTTACGACATTCATCTTCAGCTTTTTCATTAATCTGTTGAGCCTCGTTTTACCTCTCTATCTACTGCAAATCTATTCCAAGGTGTTGCCCAGCCGTAATCTGGACACGCTCGCAGTCCTCACCATTATTGTTCTGGTCGGGGTCGTCACACTAGGTGTTCTTGAAGCTGTCCGTCGATCCATTCTGCAAAAAACTGGCGTGCGGTTTGATCATTTGCTCAGCGCCCACCTCCTGAGCAGCTCGATCCATCGTAGTGTGCAGAAGTCCTACGCTTCAGTCAGCGTCATGCGCGATCTATCACGTCTGCGCAACTTTCTGACCAATGCCTCGATTATCCCTTTGCTGGACCTTCCCTGGGCACCGCTGTTTCTGATTTGTCTTGCGTTTTTGCATCCATTGCTGGGTGCCGTCGGCCTTATTGGTTGTCTGATCATGCTGGGTTTGGCTGTGTTCAATGAGCGGGCAACGCGAGAGAAAATCAACGACGCAAGCAATGAATCCAGGCAACTGATGGACAGTGCACAAAGCTGGATTCGAAATGCCGACACCGTTCAGGCAATGGGCATGCAGAAAACGCTATTGTCGCAGTGGAATGAGAACAATGCACAGTCTCTGATGGCCAATTATCAGTCGAGCCAACTTAATTCCCGACTCGCATCCGCTTCAAAAATGGTTCGGCTATTCCTGCAAATAGCCATCATTTGCACGGCAGCATGGCTGATCATCTCAAAACAACTGACGCCCGGCATCACCATAGCCAGCGTTCTATTGATGCGACGTGCAATCGACCCGCTGGAGCAGTCCATTCGATCCTGGAAGTCGGTCATCAAGGCACGCCAATCATTCGACAACATCAGTGAGTATCTGGATCACTATGCCACTCTGCAGTCTGATGTATCAATGCCGCGTCCCATTGGCCAGCTGGTTGCCCAGAAGATGAGCTTTCGTCGCTCAGGAGAAAGCAAATCCCAATTCAGTGGTGTCACGCTGTCGGTCGAACCTGGCGTCATTACCGCACTGGTTGGGCCTACGGCCGCTGGCAAGTCGACGTTGCTGCGCGTCATGTGTGGCATTGTGCCTCCTAGATCAGGCCGGGTCACTCTGGACGGTTACGATCTTGCCCAATGGTCTCCGGAATTACTGGGGCCGCATATAGGCTACCTGTCACAGGATGTGGGCTTGTTTCCCGGTTCGGTCAGGGACAATATCTGTCGCTTTAATGATGCCTCCATCGAAAGTGTCATTGATGCTGCGAAGCTGGCGAATGCCCATGAAATGATTCAATTGCTGCCAAACGGATACGATACGGAAATTCAGGAGGGTGGTAGCAATCTGTCGGGCGGCCAGCGACAGCGTGTGGGGTTCGCCCGTGCTGTCTTTGGCAATCCCTGTGTTGTCATACTGGATGAGCCGGATGCAAACCTGGATGCACCGGGTCGATCAAAGCTGCGCAACTCATTGAGACAATTGCGTCGACAGAATGTCGCCATTCTGGTGACAACCCACCGCAGTAGTCTGGAGAAAATTTGTGGGCGCGTGTACCAACTGAAGAACGGCAGTGTGTCGATGATCCACGAAAAACAGGAAGCTCCTGATACAAGCGTGGGTACTCATGTCATTGTTGAGTCGCAAGCTGAGGCGACGAACTCTGCATCCCTTGCCCAGACTCAGCCCGTCAGTCTGGCAAAAGTGCACCAGATACCGTCAACCAGAGTTGAGAATGAACCGCTGCGTCGCTTGCAAAGCAAGATTGCACGCAAGCGTGACCCCAAGCGAGGTTACGTGGGATGAGCAGCACTCCCTTGATGACAAAAGTACAAGCAGTAGAATCTGCCAGTGACACCCGCGGTATCGTGCGCTGGGGGTATGTCGTCATCAGTTTGTTCCTGTTTCTGTTTGTTGTCTGGGCCAGCACAATGTCTCTGTCAACGGCAGCCATTGCACCTGGAATGGTGGGTGTTGAAGGCCAGAAGAAGCAGGTTCAGCATCTTAACGGTGGCATTGTCGAAGTCATACACGTAAGAAACGGGGACCAGGTTGAGGTGGGGCAAGTGCTGGTTACCCTGGATTCATTCTCCAACCAGTCAAGACACAACACGTTGAGTAACGAGCGACTGCAACTCTCCGCAGAGCTGGCTCGTTGGGAGGCCGTTTACGAGATGCTGCCAGCGATAGACTTTCCCGCATGGATGGCATCTGAGCCACTGCAGGAGCGTGTCAGACAAATTCAGCTAAAGCAGAGTGAAATCCTGATTGCTCGCCGAGATGTTTTCGAGGAATCCATGCGAGGACTGATCCTGATCAAGTCACAGACGGTGGATGAACAATCAGCCGCAAAAAAGCGACTGAAGACGCTCAATGAGAAGTATCAGTTGGTAACGCGTGAAATCAATGAGTATCTGCGCCTGGAGAAAGAAGGTCTGGTCACTCGAGCGCAGGTCTATGATTTGCAGAAAGAGCTCTCTGATCTTACGCTGGATATGGATGAGACACGCTCATTGATAGACTTGTCCGGACAGCGTCATGAGCAAGCAAAATCACAGATTGAAGTGCTTGCAAAGACACAGCTTTCAGAGGCGGCTGAGAGAAGCACTGAAATTGGTCTGCGACTGGCAGCCATCCGGGAGGAACTCTCGACGGTTTCATCCGAATTGACTCGATCAGTGGTGCGTTCACCGATTGCCGGTCAGGTACTGAACTCTGTTATCAATACGGTGGGAGGGGTCATCAGTGCGGGGCAAACATTGATGGAGATCATGCCGACAGGTGAACGACTACTTGTCGAAAGCCTGGTTGATCCCAAGGATCGTGATGCTATCCATGTAGGACAACTGGCCGAAGTTCGGTTCAGTGCACTGGATCGACGCACCACTTTACCGGTCGTGGGCAAAGTGACGCTGATATCCGCCGATAGCCAGATCGCGCCGAATACGCTACTGCCACGATACAGCGCAACCATCGAGTTACAAGATGACGCCGCTGCTCTATTGCAGAGTGGCCAGATTCATCCCGGGATGCAGGCGGAGGTGCTGATTGTTACCGGTAAGCAGACTCTGATGGACTACCTTATCTCGCCCATTGCCAACAGCGTCAACCGCGCACTTCGTGAGAACTAGAGAAACGTGGCAAAAACCAAAACGAAGAAACGCAGCAGCAGCAAATCACGAAACAGGAGTGATTCGGCCGCGTACCGCAAGATTGCCTTGACCAAGGCTACTGAGGCGCTGCTGGAGACACAAGTCGTGGGTGTTGAATATCCGGGCGGAAAGTCACGTGAATCCTATCGAATGTTGCTTGCCAATGGCTCCTCAGTGATCGCAACGCGCCGTTCTTCGTTGCAATTAGCACGACGTGAGGTGTGCACACTTGGCGCACTGAATCTGCACGATGCGCCAGTGCCACAGTTGTTGGGTACCAATCATTCGCAGATTCTGATTCAAGAAGAGCTTGTTGGACAGCGATTGTCTGAGGCATTGAAAGAGGCTGATGCCAAACGCTATGGCGAACTGATAGACGCCGCCTTGTCATCCCTGGTGGCCATTCAGCAGGCTGCCTCTGCAGAGCTACTCGAAAACCAGGTTGAGGCATTGGGAGACGAGGACAGCTGGATACAGGGTCTGCTGCACCGACCTGAAGTCATTGGTGAATATCTGGGTGCTCCTGCGCCCGAGCTGGACAAGGCTGCGTTGATCGCCCTGTTGCGTATTCGACAGCCACGATTCATCAAATGGGATGCTCGCCCCGGTAACGCACTGGTTACCCAAGGGGGTGTTGTCAAATGGTTTGATTGGGAGCACGCGGGAAAGCGCAATCGTCTGGACGATATGGCCTGGATGTTGGGTGATGAATATTTGCCTGATCACCCTGAGGCCGAACGCTTGCTGATAGACAAGTTTGTACCCTTGTTCAGCGATGGTGCAGACGCCACAGAGGCCTATCACTATTTGATGGCCTATGGCAGTTTTCATATGGTTGTTCGGGTTGGCCTGATTCTGAAGTACATGACCGATGGTTGGTGGGACATTGACAAGTGTATCGAGGAAGATAAAGTAGGTGTGTCACTTATTTGCGCCACGCGGTTATGCCAACGTGGTGCACGCTGGTCTGCCGAATGCGAGTTGACGGCGCCTCTTTCTGCCTGGTTTGTCGCGGCACAAAGCAAGATCAATGAACTGTAATCTGATGGGAAAAATCATTTTTCCGGGTGCTTGTCATGCACATTGAACTGATTGGTTCGAGGCAGCAATTCGACGGATTGCAAGACAATTGGACAGAGCTGTACCAACAGGATTCTTCAGCCAATGTGTTCATGTCCTGGTGCTGGCTGAAACAGCTTTATGACAGACGCGCTGAACCAGTCTGCATTCTCGCCGCACGATTGAATTCCGATAGCCAGAACTACGCAGCCTTTCTACCTCTGCGTCAGCGTCTATTGCTTGATCGGGAGCAGGCCCGATTTACCGTGTCTTATGCTCTGGCGGGCAACGATTGGGCCGATCAAACAGGCTTGCTCTGCAGTCCCGACATCGAGCACCAGGTCGTTGAAGCCTTTACTGCAGCCTTGGCGCAGATGTCCTGGCGATCATTGTATTTTTCGGATATGTCGATGAGCGAAAATCGATATGAAGAGTTAGTGACACAATTTTCAAATCTCGGCTATGCAGTGGATGTCCGGAGTCTGACCGACAATGAAGGGGAGACACGGCTCGATGTTGCCCCGTGTATAGCGCTGCCGGCGACATTTGAGGACTATCTGAAGAGCCTCAGTGCCAATACTCGTCAGAGGCTGCGCAGATTTGGGCGTGTTCAGGAAAAATCTGACGATCTGAAGATCGAATTCTCTGATCACACAACGCATGAACAGAATTTGCAGTGGTTTGTGCGTGTCTGGCGGGAGCGATGGCTCGCCAGCAAGGGCGCCAAGGTCGATACTCTAGCCGAGAAATATCAGATAATCATGCAGCAGGGGCTGGAGGATGGAAATCTGGTTCTACTGGTCATGCATCAGTCCGATAAGCCGATAGCCATGATTGCCTGCTATCTGGATGAGATACGCAAGACGGTGTCCTTTTTCGTCGCCGCTCGTGATCTTCAATTCGATTCCGTACCGAGTGGGCTCCTGCTGCACAGCTATATGATCCAGTGGGCTATTTCGAATAATTATCAACGCTATCATCTCCTGCGTGGCAATGAGCCCTACAAGTATTCGCTGGGGGGCATTGATGAGCCGGTGTATTCGATCAGGGTTCGTCGCAGCAATGCGGTAGAAAAAACCCGTTTTCTACCCATCGAATATCGAGGCGATGCACTGGAACAATTGAGCAAGCGTGCTGGAAAACTCGGCCGACGTCAGATGCATAAACTGTACTCACAGTTGCTGGAAAGCTGGCCGAATGATGCGCAAACGCTGAGCCATTATAAAGACTGGTTGAATCGAATCGGTGATCACGACCACGCGAACAGTATCGAGAATGTGCTTTTCGCTGAAGATACTCAGAGCAAAAACACATTGATCAATCCCCACTCGTAAACGGTGGGCTTGCAACGGACTCATGGAATGAACACCCAGATCGACACCACATCAGATGTGCAATCAAACGAGAAGACAGCTGCCGACGCTGCGCTTGAATGGGCTGGCCAGTACGTTGATGTGTCCAAGCATTCGATTGTCAGCGATTCACCCTGGGCAACCACATTCAGGATTCACGGACAGAAAAGTGATACCTGGCTAAAGGTTCTGCCAACTTGCCTGGCCCATAGTCCAGAGCTACTGGTGCTTCTTGGTCAGCGTTTTGAACAATCCGTGCCCAGGGTTATCGCCAGTGATACCGATCGCGGGCTGTTGCTCATGCACAGCTGTGATGGTCGTGATCTTCGCAAGGATGCAACAGAGCAGGAACGTATACGCATGCTGCAAACCTATGCGCGTATTCAAGCGGCCAGTTGCGCTGATGAGGAGCTACTACAGGCTGCACCCTTCTTGCCCATTGATTCCATGACCGATGCATTACTTGAATTTCTGGCTCCTTCTGTCAGCCGTACAGAGACGAGCGGGCACACTGTCAATGCCGATTTCTATCTATCCGCATCTGTGTGTGCGACCTATCATGAGTTACTGGAAAAGCGTGCACCGCAGCTGCAATCATGGATCAGCCAGGCACATGGCTTGACCCCGACGCTCAATCATGGCGACTTGCGAACGGCGAACGCGTCCAAATCAGGCAAGGGGGACATCAGTCTGTACGACTGGGACGAGGCGGTCGTCGCTCCTGCAGGCATTTCACTGCACGCCCTGTTCAGCGGATGTTCCACGCTTGTGCAGTTGCAGCTACCGGAAATAAACCTGATTGATGCCGAGAGTCTGCGTCAACCGCGCCGGGAATTCAGCGCTTACTGTGAAGCATTAGAGTCCGCTGGGTATGCCCAGGCCTCGGATCTGGGCAAAGGATTAGCCTCAGCGGCTGTTGCAGGAATGATCCACTACATCATCAGTTTTGGTCGTTTCCCGAAAGAGAGCAAGAGCTATATAGAGACCGTAGAGAAGAACCTGACGCGTCGATTGAGCGATCTACTGGATGTTGCGGACCTGTTGTGTGTGGCTACGCCTACCGATATCGTCGCCCTGGCTGATGATTACGAGGCACACAAACGGGGTTGGCGCGCAGAACGATTGCTGGTCCAGCATCTGTATCTGCAAGCTGATGATGTGCCCGCGCTACAGGCCCTGGCTCAGCTTCAGTTGCGGCGCAACCGTCCGTCGCACGCCATCAAGAGTTTTGAGGCCTGTACGAATATCGACATCAATGATGCGATGGCCCATCAGGGCCTTGGCACTCTGCACGCGCAGCTGGGGTGCTACAAGCTAGCCCTCAGACACCTGCATCGTGCACAGAGCCACACTCCCTCGTCGGCACTTGAGCAACAGATCAAGCGCGTCTATGACTTGGAGCGAATGCTGCGTGAAGCGGATATGGAGGGCAAAGTTCCCACCGTGTGGTTTTCAGATGCAGAGCGCGAGTCCCGAACCATTGCACCAGAAACATTGGCACTGTGTGCCACGCTGTTTCGCAAGTATGGTGTTCTGATACTGAAAAGCGTCTTCGAGCCATCGCTTCTCAGTCAGTGTCATCAAGTTTTCAGCGAACGCTATCAAGCCTATCTGACCGATCAACGTCATAAAGACGCCTTGCGCATTGGCGACAAACGCTTTCAGATCACTATCGATATCACAAAGCCATTTAACGACCCTGCTCTATACGGTAATGGTCTGACGCTCCCCTTGATGAAAGATATTTTGGGTGAAGCCTGTATTCTGGGATGTTTTACCTCGGCCATGTCTCTGCCGGGATCCAAAGATCAGCGTTTACATAAAGACCACAAGGCGCTATTCCACGACGATCCGCAGTCCGTCAGTGAACCCAGT
Organism: Granulosicoccus antarcticus IMCC3135; assembly: GCF_002215215.1. NCBI lineage: Bacteria > Pseudomonadati > Pseudomonadota > Gammaproteobacteria > Chromatiales > Granulosicoccaceae > Granulosicoccus > Granulosicoccus antarcticus. The sequence goes on from NZ_CP018632.1 coordinate 3,518,907, forward strand.
TTTGCTGTCACCATGATGGTGCCACTGGTCGATTTGAATGAACGTGTGGGCACCACGCGTGTCAAGAAAGGTTCGCACACTCGCACCAGTGATCGTTCGAAGGGCATGCCCTGGCAAACTCCCTTTGTCTCGGTGGGCGATTGTTACCTGATGGACTACCGTCTCTCGCATCATGGCCAGGCCAACCAATCAGACAAGCCGCGCCCGATTCTCAGCCTGGTCTATCAACGGCCGTGGTTTCGTGACTATATCAATTTTCATAATCAGCCATCGCTGAGACTCAGTTCGGATGAATATGAGCAGGTGCCTGCGGCATTGAAATCATTATTGTCCTGGACTAATGAGCCAGGATCGCGTGATTGACAGCCAGGATCTCGTCCGTCGCTGTATCAGTCGGCAGTTCAAATTCTGCTTTTGAGGCCGTATTGACGCGAACGACGAGAATTTCGCACGTGACAATTTCTGTTGTAAAAATCAGTCCTGGAGGGAATAGCCAAGTTTTAATTTCATAAGACTTGTTCCGTGAGGTAGTTTTGCGTATCATCCGCTTAGTGGAATTCAATTCCGCATAATGGAATTAAGGGGATAGCTTATGAATGTTCAGATCAGCCTGACCAACCGAATCAGACAAGTCCTGCTGGGAGCCAGCCTGACAGCGTTGTTGACGTCCGCCAGTGTTGCCAGCGCGCAGGTGACCTTGATTGCCGGTGAGGCGGGGCCAAATCGTGGTGCGCGGGCCGCTTCATTGCAATCCTTTGCCGATGATGTTGCCGAGCGTTCTGAAGGTGAGGTGATTATCGATATTCAATGGGGCGGTGCGCTGTTCAAGTCAGAAGCTGCGCTGCAGTCGATCTCTAACGGCGTGGCGGATATGGGCACCATCATTGGTGTGTATTTTCCGCAGGAGATGCTCGGTTATGGCATCGCTGATTTGCCGCTGGAAAACCCGGATGCCTGGGTGGGAATGCGTGCAACCGATGAGCTGATGCGCAGCTCCAGCGCCATGCAGGAAAATCTGGCAGCCAACAATCTTGTTTATATCGGTACCTTCACCACATCGGCGGTCAATATCGGTTGTCAGGGCGCCACCATTGAGAGCGTGGATGACATCAAAGGCCTCAAGGTGCGCGGCGTTGGTGCCTACGGCAATGTCTTCAAGGACTTTGGCGCCAATATGGTCAGCGTGTCCATTTACGATGCCTATCAGGCTCTGGACTCCGGCCTTATCGATTGTTCGCAAGGTTACTCCTATGCGGTTTCAGCGTTGAAGCAACAGGAAGTGATGAGTAGCTACACCTTGCTTAACTGGGGGCAGGTAGGCGCCCTGGGCGTATTCATGAACAAGGAAATCTTCGACTCGCTGGAGCCTGAGGTGCGCACGATACTGTCAGAATCCGGCGAGGCCATGGCTGACAAGCTTGGTGAGCTCATTACCGTTGATAACCAGATGGCTATCGATACGATGAAAAGTACGGGAGTTGAGGTCCTTGAGATGGCTGCAGGCGAGCGCAGCAAACTGGTAGAAAAGGGCAAGCCCTATGTCGATGAATGGGTAAAGCGGGCTGACTCGATCGGTTTTGACGGGGCTGCCGTGCTTGAGCAGTACCGTGGACTGATTGATAAATACACCGCTGAGCGTGATGAAAAAGGTTACCCCTGGCAGCGTAATTGATCAGCGAATCTCTGTTAGCCCACACGCCGACTCTGTGATCCACAAGCAATCCTGACGAAGAAATACTGCGATGCTACAACGAATAGAAAAGCTGTTGCTGGAGCTCGCGGTATTCGCCGTGCTGTTGCTGGGTATTCTGATTACGACCAGTGTTTTGTTGAGAGTGTTCTTCAATTCCGGCGTGCCGGATTCGGTTGTCATGGTGCGTGAATTGATGGTGGCAGCCATCATTCTGCCATTGGCTGCTACCAGCACGGCACGCGCCCATATCGTGGTGGAATTTTTGACAAACCGATTCCCTGTGCGTATTCAGGGGTGGTTTGTTGTTTTTGGTACCGCGTTTGGTGCGTTGGCGCTAACACCGCTGGTCTATGCCAGCTGGAACGAGTCCCTGCATACACTGCAAAGTGGGGGCTTCTATTTTGGGCAGCTTAACTTGCCAAAGTGGCCCGGGCACCTGATCTTCATGCTGGGTATCTCGTTCTGCTGGTTACGACTGCTGTTATTGCTTATTGGGGATGTGCAACGTATTCGTGCAGGTCTGACGATTGAGGGCTTGGATGCACCGAACACCGAGCCGAGTACTGATACCGGGAGTATCAACTGATGGATGGCACTCTGGTCGGGCTAATTGCATTTAGCTCTGTTATCGGCCTGTTGGCTGTTCGGGTACCGATTGCTTTTGCGCTGGTGGGTGTTGCCACGGTCGGCTCATTTGTGATGTTCGCTTTTCGCACCGGTACTTTCATGGGGGAGCGAGCCATACGTGCGACCAGCTCTCTGGTGTTTTCCAACTCGTTCGATTTGATCCATTCCTATGATCTATCGATGATCCCGTTGTTTATCGCCCTGGGGCATATTGCCTATAGAGCCGATATCACGACACGCATTTATTACGCGGCCAAAGTCTGGCTGGTGGGAATTCCGGGTGGGGTGGCCATGGCGTCGGTGGTGGGTTGCGGCGGGTTCTCTGCAATTACAGGTTCATCGATTGCCTGTGCATCCACCATGGGACGTATCTGCTCGCCTGAAATGCTGCGCATGGGCTATGACAAGCGATTGGCCACCGCCAGTGTGGCAGCCGGCGGTACGTTGGGTTCACTGATACCGCCTTCGGTGCTGTTCATCATTTACGGTATTTTCACAGAGACCTCAATCAGCAAGTTGTTTCTGGCAGGTGTATTGCCGGGCATTCTTTCGCTGTTCGGTTTTCTGCTGGTCATCTACCTGTGGGTTCGACACGATCCGGCCGCAGCTCCTCCATTTGACGGCCATATTACCCGGGCCGATCGGCTGCAAGCAGCCATCAAGGCATGGCCTGCCATCACGTTGTTTGTCATCATTGTCGGTGGCATTTACGGTGGCTTTTTTACAGCGACTGAAGCCGCTGCTATCTGTGTATCAGCGGCTGTGTTCATCGGTTTCGCACAGCGTAAACTTGATATCAAAGGCCTGCTCGATTCCTTGCGGGAAACCTGCATCCAGACATCCAGTATTTTTCTGATAGCCGCAGCTGCCAAGATCTTTGTCGCCTTCATTGCCTTGACGGGTGTTGCTCCGGCGATAGTGGAATTTGTTACGGCGGCAGATCTATCCAGCTTTTATCTGTTGCTGGCCATATCGATCATCTACCTGATTCTGGGCATGTTCCTGGACCCCATTGGCATCATGGTACTGACCTTGCCGTTGATGATTCCGCTGGTTGAGACCTATGGCTTTGATCTGATCTGGTTTGGCGTGGTGATCATCAAGTTGTTGGAGATTGGCCTGATTACGCCACCCGTCGGTCTGAATGTCTTTGTCATCGCCAACGTGGTGGGCAAGGAAGTGTCCAGTGAAACAATTTTTGCCGGTATCTTGCGCTTTCTGGCAATCGATGTGATCGTACTGATCCTGATTATCGCCTTCCCGCTCATCTCTCTGCTGATTCCGGGATCCATGTCATGAGTAGCAGCGAGCTACCCGAGAAAGATCGGCGCTTTGCCACGACTCTGGCGCGCGGGCTCAGTGTGTTGCGCGCGTTTCGTCCGCAGGATGACGGCTTGGGTAATGCTGAAATCGCAGAACGTACCGGTCTTCCAAAATCCACCGTTTCCAGATTGACCTTCACTCTGCAATCGCTCGGCTACCTGAATCACCTGGGACGCGGTGATCGCTACCGGCCTGGCCCGGCATTGCTGGCATTGGGCAATCTGGCCAGCGGATCGATGTCGTTTGTTGATATTTCAGGGCCCATCATGCAACAGCTGGCGGATGAGACAGGCACCTTGAGTGTGCTGGCCGTGCGAGACGATAACAAGATGTTGCTGGTGAAGACCTGGCGGCCTGCCGGGGTGCCCTCGCTGTGGTTGGAAGTCGGTCAGCGGGTGCCGTTTGCCGGATCATCTTCAGGGCATGCTCTATTGGCGTCTCTGTCTGACGAACGCTTCCAGGATGTCGTCAAGCAAGTGCAGATAGATGATCAGCTGAGCTCCGAACATGCACAACAGATTCGTCATAATGCCACTCGGCAGCTACTGAAAACAGGCTTTGTAGTCGCCGATGCAACCGAATACTTCACACCGAATATACATGCAGCATCAGTACCGTTCTACCCACAAGATCTGGGCGAACCGGTGGTATTCACCAGCGGTGCGGTACCCAAGGATCTGACGCTTGAGCGTCTGAACGAGACGGTGGGTCCGGCGTTGCGGGCGAGTGTCAGCGAGCTGGAAAGAATCATGGGCCAGAGCCCGGTACAGGTGGGTACAGGAGCATGATGATGCTATCAATGCGAAACAGGAAAACAGGAGAGTGCACGTCATGAGTGAACCGGTAACGTACATCAATGACCAGGGCGTTGCTCTGATCACGATAGCCAATCCACCGGTGAATGCGCTATCGCAACGCGTCCGGGCCGGATTGCTGGCAGCGGTGCAACAATTCGGAGCCGATGATTCGGCACAGGTTGCCGTGATCCTGGGCGAAGGTCGACTGTTCATTGGCGGCGCTGATATTTCTGAATTCGGCAAGCCACCACAGGCGCCGAGTTTGCCAGATGTGATCAATGCCATTGAAAGCTGTGACAAGCCGGTTGTTGCCGCGGTTCATGGCGCAGCATTAGGCGGTGGTTTTGAAGTGGCGCTGGGTGCTCACTATCGCATCGCAGGCGCAGATGCCCGATTCGGTTTGCCCGAAGTGAAGCTTGGTCTGCTGCCCGGTGCCGGCGGTACGCAACGATTACCGCGTCTGGTTGGCGTAGAGCAAGCCTTGACGATGATTACCAGTGGCACCCCGATCAGCGCAGCACAGGCGTTGGAGCATGCGGTGGTGGAGCAGGTCTTCGATGACTCGAATATGCGACAGCAGGGGCTGGACTTTGCCCGCAAGCTTCAGCAGCAGGGTGCACCAGTGCGGCGTACCGGTGAGTTGCCACGCCCAGCAGGCGATGCGGCACTATTACAAGAGTGGCGCACACGGCTCGAACGTTCGGCACGAGGTGAAGTAGCAGCACTGGTCGCATTGGATGCGGTGAGCGCAGCCACTCGTCTGGATCTTGTCGAGGGGCTGGCAGAGGAGCGTCGTCTGTTCCTGAGCCTGATGGACACCCCGCAACGTGCAGGGCTGATCCACGCCTTCTTTGCAGAACGTCAGGTGGCCAAGCTACCTGAACTGGCAGGGCTTGAGTCGATGAAGATCGAGCATATTGGGGTTGTTGGTGGCGGTACGATGGGGGCTGGAATTGCTACATCAGCTCTGCTCAGTGGACTTCAGGTGACACTGGTGGAGCGTGACCAGGAAGCGGCTGATAAAGCTCGCAACACGATTACAGGCTATCTGGCTGCCGCCATCAAACGCGGTAAGTTGAACGAGGTTCAGCGTGAGACGATCCTCAATGATCGCCTGGCCACGGTGCCAGATTATAACGCCCTGGCGGATGCTGATCTGATCATCGAGGCGGTATTCGAGAGTATGGAGGTCAAGCAATCTGTCTTCAAAACGCTGGATAGCGTAGCCAAACCCGGCGCTATTCTGGCCACCAATACCTCCTATCTGGACATCAATGAAATTGCTTCGATAACGGCACGCCCAGAGTCTGTTATCGGCTTGCACTTCTTCTCTCCGGCGCACGTCATGAAGCTACTGGAAGTGGTGGTGGCCGAGCGCACGGCACCTGAAAGGGTGGCTAGTGCCTTTATTCTGGCGAAGCGTCTTGGCAAGACGGCGGTTCGTGCCGGTGTGTGTGATGGCTTTATCGGTAATCGCCTGCTCAGCCATTATCGAACGGCGGCGGATCATATGCTTCTCGATGGTGCGAGCCCTTATCAGATTGACAAGGCTTTGAAGGCCTATGGTTTTGCCATGGGTCCCTACGCGGTGGCTGATCTTGCCGGGCTTGACATCGGCTATGCAACGCGACAACGCAAGGCTGCCGACGCCCATCCACGCGATCGTTACCCTGCCTGGGCAGATGAGCTGTTCCACCTGGGACGACTAGGTCAGAAAACCGGCAAAGGCTATTACCTGTACCCCGAGGGCAGTCGACAGGGCGTTGAAGACCCGGAGGTTGAAGCTCTGGTGGCCAAGGCCCGTCAGCAGGCTGGTATCAACCCGCGTACTTTCACGGATGAGGAGATCGTCAGCCGCTACATGGCTGCGATGATCAATGAGGGCGCACGGGTTCTTGAAGAAGGCATCGCTCAGCGACCACTGGATATCGATGTCGTGCTGCTCTATGGCTACGGCTTCCCACGCTGGCGTGGTGGGCCGATGCACACTGCCGATCAGCGCGGACTCAAGGCGGTTCTGGCCGACATTCAGCGTTTTGCCGAAGAGGATGATCACTTCTGGCAAGCAGCCCCTTTACTGGAAAAACTGGTTGAGCAAGATAGCAATTTCGCCAGCCTCAACCACCCCTGAACCGGATACCACTCATGCCAAACGCTGTTATCGTCTCCATCGCAAGAACTCCTATCGGCAAGGCGCACCGAGGTGCATTCAATATGACGCACGGTGCGGACATGGCCGGGCATACGGCCGCCGAATGCGTGCGCCGGGCCGGCATTGATCCAGCGCTGATAGAGGACAGTGTGTGGGGTTGCGGTTACCCTGAATATGTCACTGGTGGCAATATCGCCCGCCAAGCGGTCATTCGCGCACAACTACCTGTCAGTATTGCCGGCACCACGGTCAATCGTTTCTGTGCCAGCGGTTTGCAGGCCATCGCGATGGGCGCCCACATGATTGCCGCTGAAGGGGCCAAAGCTGTACTAGCCGGTGGCGTGGAAAGTATTTCCATGGTGCAACCACCCAGTCGGCATTCACGCAATGCCTGGATAGAGGCACACAAGCCCGAACTCTATCTGTCCATGATCGAGACGGCTGATATTGTTGCCAAGCGCTACGGAATCAGTCGTGAATCTCAGGATGCACTGTCACTGGAGAGCCAGCAGCGTACAGCCGCCGCACAAGAGGCGGGCCGTTTTGATACCGAGCTGACATCGATGGAGGTGACGATGGCGCTCAAGGACAAGCAAAGCGGAGAGCTGACAGAGCAAAGTCACACTATTACCCAGGACGAATGTAATCGACCCACCACGACACTGGAGGCGCTGAACAAGCTGCAACCGGTACGCGGGCCCGACAACTTTGTCACCGCAGGCAACGCCTCGCAGCTCAGTGATGGTGCTGCGGCGCTCGTATTGATGGCATCGGATGAGGCTGAGCGCCTGGGTCTGGAACCGCTGGGTGCTTTTCGTGGCTTTGCGGTCGCTGGTTGCGAGCCGGATGAAATGGGTATCGGGCCGGTCTATGCGGTACCACGGTTACTGGCGCGGCATGGACTTTCGGTCAGCGATATTGATCTGTGGGAATTGAATGAAGCGTTTGCCAGTCAGGCTTTGTACTGTCGCGACACTCTGGGTATCGACCCGGCTATCTGTAATGTGGATGGTGGCTCCATCTCTGTTGGCCATCCTTTTGGTATGACTGGTGCTCGCATGAGCGGCCATTTGCTAGTTGAAGGCAAGCGTCGTGGCGCCAAGCTCGGTGTGGTCACCATGTGTATCGGCGGCGGTCAGGGTGCTGCTGGCCTGTTCGAAATCTATTGATAGCAGGAGAGAACAATGAACCTTGAATATACCGACGAGCAGTTAGCCTTTCGTCAAGAGGTACGCGCTTTTCTCGAAGCCGAATTGCCCGAGTCACTGTCAGCCAAAGTCAAAAGTGGCAAGACACTGAACAAGTCCGACATTGAGCAGTGGCATGCGATTCTCAACAAGCAAGGCTGGTTGGCCGGCAATTGGCCCAAAGCTTATGGGGGGGCTGGTTGGAATGCCGTGCAGCGACATCTGTTTGAAGAAGAGATGACGGGTGCATCGGCGCCGCGTATCCTGCCATTCGGTTTGGCCATGCTGGGACCGGTCCTGCAAGAATTTGGCTCTGCGGAACAGCAGGAATACTATTTACCAAAGGTACTCAATGGCGAGCACTGGTGGTGCCAAGGCTATTCAGAGCCCGGCGCAGGCTCGGATCTGGCCTCCTTGAAGACCCGGGCTGAGCGCGAAGGCGACCACTATATAGTCAATGGTCAGAAGACCTGGACCACGCTGGGTCAGCATGCCAACATGATCTTCTGTCTGGTGCGCACCGCCAAAGAAGGCAAGCCGCAGGAAGGCATCTCTTTTCTGCTCATTGATATGAACAGCGAAGGTGTGAGTGTTCGCCCCATCGTGCTGATCGATGGTGAACCCGAAGTGAATGAGGTCTTCTTCGATAATGTGAAAGTACCGGTGGCCAACCGGGTGGGTGAAGAGAACAAAGGCTGGACTTATGCCAAATACCTGCTGACACATGAGCGTACGAATATTGCTGGTGTCGGCTTCGCGGTAGCGGGACTGGAAAGTCTCAAACGCATCGCCCGTACCGAGCAATCCAAGGGCCGTCCCTTGATTGAAAACCCATATTTTGCAGCGCAGATTGCCCGTATTGAAATTGATCTGATGGCCATGAGCACCACTAATCTTCGGGTGATTTCCAAAGCCGCTGCCGGGCAGGCTCCTGGCGCCGAGAGTTCGATGCTGAAGGTCAAGGGGTCTGAGATTCGTCAGGCTATCAATGCGCTGACCCGTTCTGCCATTGGCTCCTATGCGATGCCGTTTGTCTCCGAAGAGCTCGAGCCTGGCAGTAATGCCTTGCCTGTCGTACCCGATTATGCCGCGTCTGTGACTGGCGCCTATTTCAACAATCGCAAGCTGTCTATCTACGGAGGGTCGAACGAGATCCAGCGTAGCATCATCAGTAAAGCCTTACTGGAACTGTAGAGGAACTCGCCATGAATTTCGATCTGACCGACGAGCGCCAGATGCTGCAGGATTCACTGCGCAAATACCTGGCAGATCACTACTCCAATGAGGTGATCCGCGCCCTGGCAAAGAGTGACTGCGGCTACTCAAAGGAGAACTGGGCAGGACTTGCCGAGCTGGGCGTCGTTGGTGCGCTGTTCAGTGAAGAGGATGGCGGCTATGGCGGCGCAGGCTTTGACATGGCTCTGGTATTCGAAGAGCTGGGTCGGGTCGGCGCAACAGACCCTCTGGTGGACACCGCGGTACTGTGTGGAGGCATACTGGCAGCGCTTGGCCACGGTGAGCAAAAAAACCTGGTTGAATCAATCATCGAAGGCTCCCTGCAGATGGCTCTGGCACATGCCGAACCACAAAGTAGGTATGAGCTGTCGCGAGTGGATACCCGGGTTGAGCGTGAAGGTGAGGACTTCGTACTGAACGGGCAAAAATGTGTTGTCGTCAATGCATCGGCTGCCGATTATCTGATTGTCAGTGCGCGATCAGAAGGGGCGGTTGCAGCAACGGCCGGTATCAGTCTGTTTCTTGTTCCAACCGACACCGCAGGGCTGACGCTGAATGACTACCCACTGAGCGCAGGGGGACGTGCTGCCGAGGTGCAACTGGACAATGTACGTCTGGGTGCCGCTTCATTGCTGGGCAAGCAAGGCGATGCGTTTGATACCCTGGAGCTTGTGCATGCCAGAGCGACAGTGGCTGTTTGTGCCGAAGCGCTGGGGCTGATGGAGACGATTCGTGCCTTGACCACTGATTATCTGAAGGTGCGCAAACAGTTCGGCAGACCGATCGGCAAATTCCAGGTATTGCAGCATCGAATGGCCGATATACTGATTGAAATAGAGCAGGCGCGATCAGCGGTTATCAATCTGGCTGGTCATGTTGATGGCGAACGGGATGCTCGTGAAAAGCATGTCAGTGCCACCAAGAACCTGATTGGTCTTGTCGGCAAGCTGGTGGCCGAGGAAAGCATTCAGATGCACGGCGGCATCGGCATGACCGAAGAATACGAACTGGGCCATCTGGCCAAGCGTCTCATCATGGTCGATCACCGTTTGGGAGACGCCACGTTTCATCTGGAACGATTTGTCGAATTGGCGGTGGCCTGAGATGCAAGCACTCGCCTACTATGAGGATCTTGGTGATCGTCTGCTTGTCGTGAACGCCAATACGACAAAACGCAATGCCTTGTCGCCTGACTATTATAGTGCTCTGCAAAGCGCGCTGGAACTTGCCGCCGCAGAATCACGGATTACCTCGGTTATTCTTCACGGCGAAGCTGGCTTTTTCTGCGCAGGTGGTGATTTGAGCCTGATTGCGACTCGTCGTGAGTTGCCACGGCCCCAAAGGCTGCAAAAGATCGAAGATCTACATGATGTGATCCGCGCGATAGTTGCCTGCCCCAAGCCTGTGATCGCTGCGGTGTCCGGCGGCGCTGCCGGGGCTGGCGTGTCGCTTGCCTTTGCCTGCGATTTTCTGGTGGCCGATGAACAGGCAAAATTTACGGTGGCCTACGTCAAGGCTGGTCTTGTGCCCGATGGTGGTTTGACCAGCACCTTATCGACGCAACTGCCGCGTGCCCTGGTCATGCGTATGGCGTTACTGGGCGAGGCGATTCCGGCAAGACAACTCAATGAATCGGGTGCAATCCTGCAATTAAGCTCTGAAGGTAAGGCGCTTGAAGCCGCTCACGAACTCGCGGACAAACTCTCAAACGGTGCCAGTGCGACTCAGGGTGTTATCAAGGGGCTGGTGAATCGAGCGCAAAGCTCGACACTGGAAGAGCAGATGGATGCCGAGCGTGATGCGATGGTAGATGCCGTCGTTACAGCTGAGGCCAGTGAAGGCATCAATGCCTTTCTTGAAAAGAGAGCTCCCGACTTCAAACGATTGCGAGCGGTTCCAGCATGACAACAGAACAACATTTTCGTATTCATCACCTGGTTGAAGAGCATGCTGCGCGCAGGCCCGAGGCCATCGCTGTCGTTGATTCAGACGATCAGGTCTATGACTATGCTCAGTATCAGGCTGCCATCAACAAGGCCGCCGGGTTATTGGGTTATCAAGGTGTCGGACCAGGCGATCGTGTTCTCATTGTTGCGGAAAACTGCCTGGTGGTTGCGGCGTTTATTTTCGCTGCCAGCAAGGTAGGGGCCTATGCGTTGCCTGTTAATGCACGCATGACCCCGATGGAGCTGAACCGCATCATGGAGCACGCAACGCCGCGTGTGACGATTTATAGCACCGGTATCTCGCAAGAGGCTGCCGGGCATGCCGCGAAGGTCGGGGCAACGCCACATCAGACCGATTTTGGAGACTTTGCGATTGTCGATAACGGTTCTCGTGATGCGGCACCGGCGGAGGCCGAAGGAACAGCGGTAATCCTCTATACCACCGGTACCACCGGTGCTCCCAAGGGGGTGATGCTGACGCATGCCAATTTGCATTTCGCCGCTCAGGCATCTGCCCATTTACGTGGTATGGTGGCAGAGGATCTGGTCTACGGCACGCTGCCGCTAACTCATGTTTTCGGACTGGCTTCGGTGTTGATGGCAGCCTCGCATGCCGGTGCCTCGGTGCAGCTTGAGGCGCGCTTTCGACCAGAGCGTGTCTACCGTGCATTGATGAGCGGTGTGACCGTGTTTCCGGGGGTTCCGCAAATGCATGCACTGGTAATGCAGTATGTGAGCACGCAGGGCTTTATCCGGCTGGAGAATAGCCAGCTACGGTATGTCTCTTCAGGCGCCGCGCCACTGGATCCGAGCTGGAAACGCAAGGCTGAAAGTTTCTATGGCCTGGCCTTGCAGAACGGCTACGGTATGACTGAGAGCACGGCTGGCATCTGCGCCACCAGCAATCCGATTGGTACCGCTGATACCAGCGTCGGCCCTGCATTGCCTGGCATTGAAATTCGAATCGACAACTCCATCGGTTCTTCGAATGACTCTGCCACGGGTGAGATTCTGACCCGTGGTCAGCATGTGATGAAAGGCTATTTCAGGAACCCCGAAGAGACGGCCAGAGCGATTGATGTCGATGGCTGGTTGCGCACCGGTGATCTGGGTAGCATCGATGAGCAAGACAACCTGCATGTCGTCGGACGGTGCAAGGAGCTGATCATTCGTGGTGGTTTCAATGTCTACCCGCCTGAAGTTGAAGCGGCTCTGAATGATCACCCGGATGTGATTCAATCAGCGGTTATCGGTCGAAAACTTGACAACGGCGATGAGGAAATAATTGCCTTCGTTCAATGTGTTGAGCCTGATACGGTAGATACGGTGGCCTTGGCAGCCTTCGTATCCGAACGGTTGGTCAGCTACAAGCGACCTTCACGCATCATCACGACAACGGAGCTGCCAGCGGCCGCAACTGGCAAGGTACTAAAGCATAAACTGCTGGGCACATTCACCCAGCAACTGCGCGACGCCTGATCTGCAAAGAAGCTGAAACCCTCATCCTGCGGGAGGGGTTATTTCAACAAGGAGATAGATCCCCATGTACACAGTAACTGTATCGCGATACACCTCAGTGAGTCTGGTTAGCGCCCTGGGGCTATTGGCACCGCTGACGGTTAACGCCGGCGACATCACTCATCATGACTTTGCCTCTGAGGTGCTGGGCAAGGACTATCCGTATACGATCTACCTGCCGGGTGGCTATGCAGAGGATGCACTGGAATATCCGACGCTCTATCTGTTGCACGGCTCTTTTGGTAGCGAGAATGACTGGGCAATCAAGGGTGGGCTCAAGCAGACAATGGATAAGCTGATCAGCAGCGGCGAGATACCACCAGCCGTTGTCGTCATGCCCGGTGCGCAGAGCTGGTGGGTTGATGGTTATAACGAGGCGGCCGAGACTGCCTTCTTTGACGATCTGATTCCGCATATTCAGAGTACCTATAGTGTGATACCCGAACGCGAAGGACGTGTGGTCGGTGGATTGTCCGCAGGCGGCTACGGTACCGTCAACTTTGTACTTGAGCACCCGGACATGTTTGCCGCAGGTGCTGCATTGAGCCCGGCATCCTATGTGCCGGTACCACCGGATCATTCGTCGGGTAAGCGACATCCTGCTTATCTGGGGGAAGATGGTGAGTTCGATGCAGAGAAGTGGTCGGCACTGAATTACACCGCCTATATTGACGACTACAAGGCGCAGGAGCTTGTCGTGCCGTTGTATATCAATTCAGGTGATCATGACACCTTCGATATTGCCTACCACGCAGCGGTGCTCTACCAGAGCTTGCGCGAACATCAACCCAAAGCCGTCGAATACCGGGTAGTCGATGGCGATCATGAGTGGCAGGTCTGGTCAGATACGCTGCCCGAAGCACTGGATTATGTGTTCTCTTATACCAGCCGCCCCCGTAGCACCACACCCAATTAAGGTAGTTTACTGATGAACGACGATGCGACCACGAGCGCTATCATAGAAGGCGAGACCGGTGCCCAGCGCCTGATTGGCTATACGCTTGATGTGGGCCAGCCCGATGCCCGCGCCCGTTGCTATCTGACGCTGAGCGATGCGCATCTGAATCGTCATCACGTATTACATGGCGGTATTGCCACCACGATGCTCGACAACGCGATGGGTGCGACCGCCAGTCTGACGGTGGATGCCAGTGGCCGCATACCCTTCATGACCATCTCGTTGAATACGCATTTTCTGGCCCCCGCCGCGCACGGCACGCAATTGATTGCCACCGGACGCATCGTCGGTGGGGGTAAGTCGTTGAAGTTTATCGAAGGCGAGCTTGTAGACTCTACCGGCAGGCTGATCGCCACCGCCAGTGGAGTATTCAAGCGTGTGCCGGCGACTCGTCTGGAGGCAAATAAGCCAGCCTAGTGGGTTGAGCTATATTTACTCTGTATTACTGATTCGCATCGCTCTGCAAACACATTCGGCAAAAAACTGAACCATGATTACACTGCATCACCTCAATCGCTCTCGCTCTCACAGAATTTTATGGTTGCTGGAGGAGTTGGAGCAACCTTATACCGTCATTCCCTACCAGCGCGATGCCCAGACCAACCTGGCGCCACCAGAGCTCAAGCTGGTGCACCCACTGGGCAAGTCGCCGATGATCGAACTTGATGGTGCGCTACTCACCGAGAGTGCCGCCATTGTCGAGGTACTGTGCGCGCGTTTTGCACCGCAGATGATTCCCGAACGCGACACCTCAGCTTACTTGAGACATCTGGAATTGATGCATTTTGCCGAAGGCTCGGCGATGATACCGATTTTGCTGAACCTGTATGTTGCTCGTCTGGGTGATGCGGGCAAGCCGCTGCATCCGCGTATCAGCTCCGAGCTTGATAGCCATTTCAGCTATATGAATGATCTGGTGCGCTCATCAAAGCATTTTGTCCAGGACAGCCTGTCGGCGGCCGACATCATGCTCAGCTTTCCTGCACAGATCGCCATGCGTGAAGAGCGTGGTGCAGATTTTCCGGCACTGGCAGAGTTTGTCGAGATGATCCAGAGTCGTCCGGCCTATCAGCGTGCGACACAAATCGAGCAATCGAAACAGACATAGGCATTTTGGGCCGAGGGTAGGGGTAAACTGTCGAGGCCTCTATCCAGGGCCTGGCAAATTGATCATGCCTGGCGCCTATCCTCACCTCGGGCTTGTGGGCCGGTGTCCATGAACATGGCTCGCAAATCGACCGTTGAACGCTCACCGACATCGCAAAAGTTGGTCTCCAGCCACTGCGTCGCAGTCTCGCGGCCCAGGTCGCGCAGATGAGTCAGAAATGCCCATTCAGCATTCATTTTGGATGACGCCCCCAGTGGGATAAGCGCATCCTGATTTTCGATGATATGAATGCGTTCGTGCCGGTAATGAGCTTCATCCAGCTTGCCTTCGTCGATCAACCGACCAACGAATTCGATGGCACGCAGTTCTTTGAGCAGGCTGGAATTAAAGGCGATTTCGTTGAGTCGGTTCTGTATTTCCTGTGGCGTGCGAGGGATGCCCTTGCGCTCCACCGGGTTGATCTGGATGACGGCGATATCGGCGCAATCGTTACTGGCATGAAAAGGGAATAGCGCAGGGTTGCCCATATATCCGCCATCCCAGTAAGGTATATCGTCGATCACGACAGCCTGAAAGACGTTAGGCAGACAAGCCGAGGCCATGACCATATCTGAGGTCAGATAATGGCTGTCGAAGATCTTGACTTTGCCAGTCTCCACATTGGTTGCGGATATATACAGCTTGATGCTATCGCAGTGTTGCACGCAGTCAAAATCAACACAGCTCTCCAGTACATCGCGTAAAGGATTCATGTTCATCGGGTTGAGTTGATAGGGCGATACCAGCCGGCTTAATGCATCCATCGCGTGGTAGCCCCAGGAACGATCAAGGCTCCAGTTGCCCATCATCATGTCAAGAGAGCTGCGTTTGACAGGACTGTTTTTGGCCGCCTTTGACATGGTGTGCCAGAACTCTTCCAGCTTCTCGCGCGCACCATCCGCACCACCCTCGGTATAGCCATTGGCCAGAGCTACCGCATTCATGGCACCTGCAGAGGTCCCGGAAATGGCATCGATTTCCAGTCGCCCGTCCTCCAGGATGCGATCCAGTACGCCCCAGGTGAAGGCGCCGTGAGAGCCACCGCCTTGCAAGGCAAGGTTGATGCATTTACGTTTTTTGCCAGATTTACGCCTCCTTGCACCGATACTGGCGGTTTTCTTTGCCTGCGCCATCAGTGAGCTGCCCGTACGCCATTGACGGGTAAAGCAGCTTTGATGTCATTGAGGGCGCGGTTGTAGTCAGCGGCGTCAAGCCCGTTGGCGATGCGCTGGCCGATATCGATAGACGCATCGGTGATGAGGGTAATTCTGGAATGAGTCATTCTATTGTTTTTCTGATTTCGAGCAAGTCAGGCTTTTTGCCAGTAGCGGCAGCGACGAGTGTGGGACCGTTAGGGTTACACATCGTTCGCAGCGCAGCGTGCTACAAAAAACGAGCCCACACTGAAGATCGACAATTTCCAGAAAAACTTGATTTATTCTTGTTTATTCACATGTTAGCGGTCCCCGAGATTCCGGCGGGTAAACCCAATGCTCCTGCCATGATGCTCGGCGACCACTGTGCTGATCTTGTACGGGCTCAGAACTTGCCGTTGTCGTGAGCCATATCAGCAGGAATGTCGGCAACGACATCCCAATGCTCCACTATCTTGTCGTTAGAGAGGCGGAAGAGATCAAAGAATGCGGTGGGTTTATCGGCCTGTATTCCTCGTGAGGCTGCGAAGACGAAATTGCCTTCGGCTACCACCAGCGGTGTTTCGGTATAGGCCATGCTGATACCTGCAGCTTGCATCGCCTTGAGAGCGTCTGCCAGGCCTGATAATCCGTCACCCACACGGGCATTGTGCTGAATGTAGGTCTCTGTCGACAGGTAGTCCGTGATCTTCTCCGGTGCCTCACCTTTCAGAACATCATTGATGAAGGCTTCAACCAGGGCTTTGTTGTCAGCGCTCTTGTCCAGGTCCTCGATTTTTGTGGCACCGTCTACCATGGAGTGGCCCGATACCGTTTCTGTAGCGAAAGGCTGCAGGTTGTCCCAATGCTCTGCCACTTTGCCATCCTCGATGCGGAAAACATCAAAAGCGACCAGTGTCTCGCCACCGAATGCCTGAGCGTTCTCGTAGACGTTATGAGTCACTACCAGGTCACCTTCGGCAAGGATTCTATAGGTGGTGGGCTTGATGCCACTATCCTTCAAGGCGGGAAGAAATCCGATGATGGCAGCCGCGCCGGTGGGCACGGCAGGGTTGTGCTGAATGTAGTCTTCGGCCAGTAGATTGCCGGTTGCAACGGGGTCGAAGTCTACAAACATGGCGTTGATCGCTTCTGTCACCAGTTGTTTGTTTGCATCCAGTTGGTTGGCATCACTGGCGTAAGCCACTGCTGAGAAAGTGCTGAGGGCCAGTAAGCTGGCGGCCACTGTTTTTATGTTCATGAAGGTGTTTCGTGTGTGGTTGAAGTTGACAAGACGGATGGTGAGGCTAGACTGACTATTTGAAAAGCTGATAAAGTCGATAGCGTCCATGGAAAAAACTGATTATCTGGATATCGATGGTCGGCAACTGCGGTTACTGCTGACAATTCACGAATTCGGTTCCCTGACGCAGACTGCCCAGCATCTGGACATGAACCAGTCAACCGTTAGCTACTGGCTGGATCAGCTGCGACGCAAGTTCGATGATCAGTTGTTCACGCGTTCTGGAGCCGGGGTGGTTGCAACGGCCAGGGCGGAGCAACTGATGCCCCAGGCCAGGGAGCTGCTGAATGCCTTGAGCACCTTTGTCGAGCCCGATGCCTATGATCCATCACAAGACAGGGGCATTTTGCGTATTGCCGGCAATGCCCTGGAGCGGGATCTGTTCATCGCCCCCTTGGTGCAAGTAGCACGCAAGCTGGCGCCGACGTTATCCTTCCAGATCGTGAAGACAGGCTCTGCCTATCAGGTCATTGAAGATCTGCAGCAAGGAAGGATTGACCTGGCGTTCTTTCATACCAATGTCCGTGCTGCTGATGGCATCAGGCAAAAAGTCTTACTGAGGACAAAGTTCGTGGTCTTCCATGATCCGGCTACAGGCACGGCGCCAACTGATCTGGATGGTTTCTGTCGCTGTGAGCACGCATTGGTGTCACTGGGGCCGGATTCACATTCGGATATTGATGAAAAACTTGCCAGTCTGGGCAAGCGTCGGCGAGTGATTTTCAAAGCCGCTGATTTTGACACCCTGGCCATTCTGGTTCGAGATACAGCGATTGTGGTAACGCTACCAGAGGTGTTCAGGTATAGCAGTTTCAAGGACTTTGCCTACGTCCCCTTGCCGTGGGAGCCACCGACTGTCAGCTGGGCGGTTCTCTGGCATGCTCGGCAACATGAGGCCGCCCGGAGTCGTTTTTGGCGACAACGAGTGGCTGAGATTGATCTTGATAGCGGGCTCTCTGGCAAGCAGATAGCCAAGAAGTAAGTGGACGTTATTCGTCCGCAATATGCCCGGATACATCCAGTGAAAAGTGGCTGATCATGTGTTCGATCTGATTGGCCATGACCGTTAATTGCTCAGCGGATCCGCGTCCCTTATCGATCACATCCAGACTTTCGTAGGCCAGTGCCGCCACTTGCTTGAAGCTGGCGGCAATCTGAACGGTACCTTCCGATGTCTCGTTGATTATCTGGTTCATTCCGGCAGAGACGGAGCGTTGTTCTTCGACCGCGGCGGCAATGGTGGATTGGCTGATGTTGATGCCTTCGATGGTTTCGCTGATTTCATTGATGACCTGGGTGGCTGCCTGACTATCAGCTTGTATGGCGGCAATCTTGACACTGACCTCTTCGGTGGCACGGGCGGTCTCCTTGGCAAGCTCCTTGACTTCATTGGCGACCACCGCGAAGCCTTTTCCCGCCTCTCCGGCACGAGCCGCCTCGATGGTTGCGTTCAGAGCCAGCAGGTTGGTCTGCTCGGCAATGGAGTTGATGACCTTGACCACAGCGCCTATGTCTTGCGAGGATTGGGCCAGCTGAGAGACATTGTTTCTGGCACGGTCCGACAAATCGACAGCCTTCTCGGCGACAGAGACAGCTGTGTGGGACTCTTTGGCGATCTGCATGATCGAGGCGGTCATCTCCGTCAGGGCATTCGCAACAACAGAGGTGCTATCGGCAATCTTGTCAGTGGCGCGGGAGGCATTTCTAGCCTCTTCAGCCGTTGCATTGGTTGCCCGACTGGCCTGCTTGCTATTCTCATCCATTGAAAGGGTGGATGCTTTCAAGGTGGCCCCATTGTCAATGAGCTGTGAGATCACCAGGCTGGTTTGAGCAATGGCCTTGTTAATGGCATCGCTCAGGCTGTTCAGAGGAGCAGGGTAGCTGCCTGTTACTTTCCTGGTCAGGTCACCTTGTGCCACCAGGCCCATGACACTCGATGCTTCTTCCAGGAGTAGCGTGAGGTTGCGCTCATCATTGACCCGTTGAGTAATGTCAAAGGCGAACATGACAATCTTGAACGGTTTGCCTGCTGCATTGATGATGGGTATATAGCTTTCCAGCAAACAGACGATCTGACCCTGCTTGCCAAGGCGATCGTATCGCTCTTCAATGAATTCGCCCTGTTGCAAGCGCGTCCAATGCTCGGCGTAGCCTGGCGCGTCCCGCTCTTCCAGCGTCAGTAGCTCACGGTGATGCTTGCCTGTGAGCTCTGCGCGGGTATAACCGAATGTATCGATGAATTTCTGGTTCGCCTTGAGGATGTTGCCATCCGTATCGAATTCAACAACACATCTCAGTTTATGAATAGCGTCAAGTTGTGCCTGAACGCTGGCATTCTCTTTCCAGTGCTCGGTGATGTTTGAGGCAAATCTGATGACCTTGTACGGTATGCCATTGCTATCGAGTACCGGATTATATTCGGCTTGCAGCCACAGCTCATCGCCCGCCTTGTTGATACTTTGAAACTGGCCACTGATGTATTGCCCGGAGCGCAATGTGTCCCAGAACGACTGGTATTCGCTTGACGCTGCATAGACAGGATCGACAAACATCCGGTGATTCTGGCCCAGAATTTCATCCAGTGTGAAACCGCTGACATTCAAGAAGTTGTCATTGGCAAACGTCACGGTGCCGTTCAGATCGAATTCGATAACGACCTTTGATCTGTAGATCGCTTTCAACTCATCGTGACGAAGTGTGTCGCGATCACGAGAGGCTTCATTTTCTTTACAGGGTTTACGAAACCATCGATTAAACATTGATGAGCAAAAGGCCGAGACTGATTGGTTGTAATCGGCAAATAGGTGCTGATCTGAACGGCCTTGTAAAAAGAGCTTGCTCCAACTTCTCGCACAACAGTATTGACAATGTCTTCGTAATTCTGTCATTCTATATAACAGCACTAGTGTGCCATATATCAGAACAAACACAGGAGATATCATGTTGTTTAAGCTGAGCGGCCTGGTCGCAGTTGTTCTAGCGTTGCCCCTGTTTGCATCCGCAGCCGAGGTGAGCCCAACGGTCAAGAAAATCCAGGATCGTGGCAGCTTGCTGTGTTCCGAACACAACGGAAGTTACTTCGGTTTTGTGGAAGTTGACGATAAAAACGAGTGGAAGGGTCTGGACATTGATCTCTGTCGTGCCTTGACGACCGCCATACTCGGCGATGCTGACAAGGTGCAGATTGTGCCGTTGAGCTGGGCACAGCGTTTTCCGGCGCTGCAATCGGGTGATGTGGACATCATCATCAAAGCCACTGGCTGGACCATGGGCCGGGATACCGAATTGGGTCTGCAATTCAGTTTGCCCTACTTTTTTGGCGGTACCCAGTTAATGGCGCAGGAGGCAAAATCCTGCCATGGTCACGTCAATTGCTCTGAGTGTTCGGCATAAAAAACTCCTGATTCAGTTTCTATTGCTTGCCGGAACCATCGTGCTGGGCTGGTCGGCATTGAATAACGCTCGTACCAACCTTGATGCCCTGGGCATCACCAGCGGTTTTGCATTTCTGGATCGGGCCACAGGCTTGGGATATTCCTTTTCACTGGTGCCTCGTTCTATCGATGACAGCTATGCGCGTACGCTGTTTATCGGGTTCATGAATACCTTGTTCGTCGGCTTCATTTCCATATTCCTGTCAACCATTCTGGGTTTTGCCATTGGCAGTTTGCGAGGCTCCAGCAAGTTGGGGTTGCAGGCTTTGTCATCTGTCTATGTGCAGATCTTTCGCAACATTCCACTCATACTCCAGCTCGTCTTCTGGTATTCGGTTCTGATTCACCTGCCAGGTCCGCGTCAGGCTTATTCGTTCATGGATGCAGTATTTCTGTCCAATCGAGGCCTGTTGCTGCCAATGCTCAATATCCCGATCTGGCTGGCACTGGGGCTGATACTGGTTTCTCTGTTATTGGGATTTATGCTGATTCGCAGAAAAACGGCGCTGCTGAGAGGCTTGATGATCTGGACGTTCAGCTGCGTGGCCCTGTTTGCACTGGCCAGTGTCATCATGACGCCAGCGGGCGAAAGTAGTGTCTCTGTGCCGGCTCTCAAGGGTCTGCGGTTCCAGGGCGGTCTGACTATTTCAGTGGAGCTGGTTGCCATGATCGTCGCCATTGTGCTGTATGGGTCGGCCTATATCGCAGAGGTCGTTCGTGGTGGCCTGGAGGGGGTGCCCGTGAATCTGGTTGAAGCGGGCAAGGCGCTGGGTCTGAATCGCCGGGTCATCTGGTCAGATATCAAGATGCCGCTGGCTCTGCGAAGCATCATTCCGCCGTTGGGTAATCAGTGGATCTTCATCATGAAAGCCACCACCATCGGTGTGGCGATCGGCTTCAGTGATCTGTTCATGCTGGTATCCACCTCCATTACCCAATCAGGTCAGACGCTTGAGCTGATTGGCATTCTCATGGGCGGATTTCTGCTGGTCAACTTCAGCCTGGCCCAGTTCATTAACTGGTTAAACCAGCACATTGCATTGAAAGCCCACTGAATCCGGTTCTTTCCACTCCTATTCGGGATGCTGCATGAACACCCATTTTACCCCAACGCGCGGAAAGCCTCGTCCTTCAGGGCGGGGATGGATAGGTGCGCCCGGCATGGGTGCAATCTTGGAGGTGAAAGTCCTCCCGGAAGCTGACCATAGCGACCGAAGTGAAGCACAACTGCGCAAGGGCGACCAAGCGTGGGGAGGAAGTGTCTAGCGAAACCACGAGCCGATGAACAAGAACCGAATATTGAGGCGTTATCAACCAGGGCGAGCGGGCCTATCATCGCGAAGCTCTTGTGGTCAAAGGGAGATAATGTAGATTCGGCGGTTGTGTGGGGAAGGATTGCAGTCTTACCCGGGGAGATCTCACCTTGCGCCTGAAAGGGCGACGATCGTCTGGTCGGAGTGAGAAGTCAGCAGAGGCCATAGTAGTCGTCATCATGCGATGAAGGGCTAAACGAGAAGGAGAGCTAGAAGACGATGACGCTCGACAAAGCAAAGCACCAGAAACTCGGGAGATCGAGGCGCAGTGAGAGACGAACGGGTGAAGCCCGAAAGCTTTCTGCGCGCGGTGAAGCGGTGTCGGTGCCTCAACGAACCGAAGGCTTGGGGCGGGAGAATCTGCTTGAGCAGGCGCTCTCGCGAGAGAACATGGTGGAGGCGTGGAAACGCGTCAAAGCCAATAAAGGTAGTGCGGGCGTAGACGGTCTTTCAATCACTCAAACGATTGAATATCTTCACACCCAGTGGCCAGTGATCCGGGATGAATTGCTGCGCGGTAGTTATCGGCCATCGGCCGTGCGACGCGTGGAAATTCCGAAACCGGGTGGAGGCTCCAGGGAATTGGGGATACCCACCGTCATTGATCGCCTGATCCAGCAGGCACTGTTGCAAGTACTGCAACCCCTGCTTGACCCGACGTTCTCAAAGTTCAGCTACGGCTTTCGCCCGGGTCGAAGTGCCCATGATGCTGTGCTCCATGCACAGCAGTGTGTGCAACAAGGCTATCAGGTGGTGGTTGATGTGGATCTTGAGAAATTTTTCGACAGGGTTAATCACGACGTTCTCATGGACCGGCTGAGTAAGCGAATCGACGATAAGGCCGTTCTTCGGTTGATTCGACGATTTCTTCGAGCTGGCGTCATGATCAACGGCGTATTGGTGGAACGCTTGGAGGGAACCGTACAAGGCTCCCCTCTTTCACCGTTACTGGCTAATGTGCTGTTGGACGAAGTGGATCAGGCTCTGGAGAGGCGCGGACACAAGTTTGCCCGATACGCCGATGACTGCAATGTGTATGTTCGTAGTCAACGGGCGGGGGAACGGGTACTGCGCTCTCTTCGGAAGCTGTATGCAAAACTGCACCTTCGGGTGAACGAGGCAAAGACTGCAGTCGGGCCCGTGTTTGGTCGTAAGTTTCTGGGCTACTGCTTACGGCGGTGGAGTGGGAACACGGTTAAAATTGCGGTATCACCTTCGGCAATCGTCAAGTTCAAGCAGCGCATCCGGCAAATCACACGTCGCGTCGGTGGTCGCAGCCTTGTTCAGGTCGCGGTAGAACTTCGAAGTTTCATTCCCGGTTGGAAGGCCTACTTTCATCTGGCACGTACTCCGAAAATCTTCCGTGATTTGGACGGCTGGATACGACGCCGATTGCGGGCCATCCAGCTCAAGCACTGGCGACGTGGCCGTACGACGTTTGACGCTTTACGTCGTCTCGATGCCTCGCAGGAGTTGGCTAAGCTCATCGCTTGTTCTAGCAAACGTTGTTGGCACAACAGCCTTTCGGGATTGCACTTTATTCTATCAGTCAAATACTACGATGGCTTAGATGTACCTCGTCTCTCATGACCTCAACTTCTCGAACCGCCCGGTGCGGACCCGCATGCCGGGTGGTGTGGGAGGGGCCCGTCTTCGGTCGGCCCCTATCCCGATCGCTAGAGGCGAAGCCTCTTGCTCGCCTAGCTCGAAGGTTTCTCTTCCCTGATTCGATAGTAATTATACATTCCTGCATGGCTGTATATAAATACAGTATATTTTGAGTATCTGTGGCATGATCTCTATCGGTCCAGTGTATTCTTCATTCCATGGAACGTCTACAAGCCTTCAAATTCGAGCTACGCCCCAATGGTGAACAAACCCGCCAGCTGTGGCAGTTTGCAGGCAGTTCTCGGTTTGTCTACAACAAGGCATTGGCACTTCAGCAAGAGAACCATAAGGCCGAACTGAAGTACATCAGCTATGTCCAGATGTGCAAGAGCCTGACAACCTGGCGTAAAGATCGAGGCACACTGTGGCTTCAACTAGCACCCGCTCAAACGTTGCAGCAATCGCTGAAAGATCTTGATCGGGCCTATCAGAACTTCTTTTCCAAACGCGCTGCTTTCCCCTCGTACAAAAAGAAAGGCCGTGGGAATAGCTTTCGCTTCCCCGAGCCCAAACAGTTCAAGCTTGATCAGACCAATAATCGTATTTTTCTACCCAAGTTAGGCTGGATGCGCTACCGAAACAGCCGTCATGTCATCGGCACGCTACGCAATATCACCGTCAGTGAGCGAGGCGGTAAGTGGTACTTTTCAATTCAGACTGCACAACAGGTTGAGACTCCTCTACACCCATCCACAACAGCGATTGGTCTCGACTTGGGCATCACCGTTTTTGCAGCACAAAGCGACGGTGTCATTCATTTGCCGAAGAACAGTTTTGCACAACTTCGACGACAACTGGCACACGCACAGCGAGCCCTGGCTCGTCGGTGCAAGTATTCCCGCAATTGGAAAAAACAGAAAGCGAAAATTGCTCGTCTGTATATTCGAATCGCCAATGTCCGAGCAGACTACCTACATCAGAAATCACACCTCATTTGCAAAAATCACGCGGTGGTGTGTATCGAAGACCTGAAGGTCAGCAATATGTCTCGTTCGGCTTCCGGCACCCAACAAAATCCTGGAAAAAACGTCAAGGCGAAATCGGGTCTCAATCGAGCAATTCTCGATCAAGGTTGGAGTGAATTCCGTCGACAGTTGGGCTACAAGCTCAAGTGGGCGGGTGGTGATCTGATTGTGGTGCCAGCTCAGTACACGAGTCAGCAATGCTCGGACTGTGGCCATATCGCGCAAGAGAACCGCAAGATTCAAGAGAGCTTTTGCTGTGTGTCTTGTGGGTTTGCAGAGAACGCCGATATCAATGCGGCAAAGAATATCGTAGCGGCGGGACACGCCGTGATGGCCTGTGGAGGGGACGTTAGACCTGAATTGCACGAACATGCAGTTAAGGCAGCCCCAGTGAAGCAGGAACCCACCGAAGCGATTCAGGCATGTGCTTGAACGCCGTAGGAATCCCCTTCGTTCGTTTTAGGGAGGGGAGGACGTCAAAACGTTGAAAAAGCGGGCGTTTGCCACGCCGACCGATGCTGTTTTGTCGATCATCATTTTCGGTGGACTTGCCTATGCGCTGTGGCTGGCGCTGGATTGGGCTGTGTTTCGAGCCGTGTGGAGCAAGGAGAACGTGGCGGCCTGTGGTGAGGCGGTCGGGGCCTGCTGGTCGGTCATCGATGCACGGCACCGGCTCATTCTTTTCGGGTTATACCCCTACGAAGAACATTGGCGTTCGACACTGGCCTGCCTTGCCATTGTGGCAACCGTTGTTGTGTCCTGCTTTCCATGGTCGTGGAAAACAGCGCGACTGAGCACACTGTGGGTGGCAGGCTTCGCCCTCTATTATCTGTTGATGACCGGCACCTTGCTCGGTTTGCCGACGGTTACCACCGATCAATGGGGTGGTCTGGCGCTGACACTATTCCTGTTTGCAAGCGTGGTACTGATCGGTATGCCCATGGGGCTTGGACTAGCATTGATGCGTCGTTCCGAGATGCCGGTAGTGCGGTTGCTGGCCTCGTTGCTGATTGATTTCATCAGATCCTTGCCCTTGCTGACAACCTTGTTCACAGCGGCCGTCGTTTTCCCTTTGCTGCTGCCTGACTGGTTGCAGGGTGACAAGATCTGGCGTGTGATTTTCGCATTCGCCCTGTTTTTTGCCTGCTATCAGGCCGAGGTTTTTCGAGGTGGGTTTCAGGCCATTCCAAAGGGGCAGTTTGAAGCGGGCAAGGCGCTGGGTCTGGGCTACTGGAAGATACTGTTCAACATCGTATTACCCCAGGTCTTTCGACAGGCATTGCCATCGACCATCAATATGGTGGTCATTACTTTCAAGGAGACGGCCATTGTCATCATCATCGGTTTTTTCGATGTACTAGCCTCTGCCAATGCCGCCTTTGGTACGGGAGAGTGGTCGCCGTACTATATGGAAGTGTATGCGTTTGTGGCAGCCCTGTACTGGCTGTTCATCTTTTCTCTGGGGCAATACGGGGAGTATCTGGGTAAGCGGATGTCGGTGGCGCAGCGTTAGGGATTGTTTCACTATCCCTTAGTGCTGGTTCGGGTGGATGCAGAAAACGGTAAATTGTCCTAATGCATAGCACCTTGAAGGCCTGGAGCCTCTCAGTTCTTGCCATGAAAAAGATCTGAATTCTTTCCAGCCTGGATTGCAATCCAGAAACGCGCTACTCCAATGGTTGTTGTGGGTTTGATCCCTGTCAGTTGCTCCACGAGCTTTAGTCTGTAGACGAGTGTCTGGCGGTGAACGCCGAGCTCAAAGGCTGAGGCTTTCCAGTTGCCATCATTTTCAAGGAACCTCATAAGCGTTGTTAAAAGAGAGGTTCCTTGCGTGCGGTCGTGTTCAATCAGCGGGCCCAGGTAGCGTCCTACCAGCGCTCTGGCTTCCTCCAGAGACTTGGGCGCCATGATGAGGCCAGTTTCGGCTTCCCCATAGCGCAGAATCTTCATATCGACTTCTCGAGCTTGCGTCAGAGCTAGCTTTGCTTGCCTGACGCTCTCACGAAATCCCGTTGCTACGGCAATCGGTCCACTTATTCCAATCACGCATCCATCGCCGAGGTTGTCACACAGGAAGTCGAACATGCTGTTATCGTCACGGCCAATTGCCAGTAACAGGCCTTTTTCACTCAGAAAAATGGGGTTTGAAGCATGCAGGGCGGGGGCATGGTGTATCTCATCCGGAAGCCAGGGCCCATCGTTCCCAGGTGCTATTGCAAGACTGACGAGTGCGCTGGTAAGGCCTCGTCGCTCCAGGATAGGACGCGCGAGAGTAAACTCCGTTTCGCCTTCCAGTAGACTATGTAGCAGAGCGGCACCTTCATCGCGCTGCAGGTCTCGGTGAATCATGAGGCGCTCAATCTCCACACCGAGCAGGCCGACAAGCGAACGCACAAGGATCGAGTCATCCTGCATCCGCTTTTCGTGTCGGGTAATGATGAGGTTGACTCGGGATCGCCCGGCAATCGGAATCCGTTCAACCAGACCAGGATCCTTTGCCGCAGCCGGGGTTGCCTGTGTTTCAACGATATTGGCTCCGCTGACCGCATCCTCAAGTGCCAGATTGAGATTCAGCTTGTTTGCCAATATCGAAAGACGCCCATTCATATTCGGCTCTTTGCGCAGTGCTTCAGCGTATGTTTGGAACAGACGCTCGCTTGCGTTGAATCGTTCGCGTTGGGCCTTCAGGACACTTTCAATGACATGTTGGGATAGCTTGACAAACTCAAGCTCGAAGTTGGCGCGAAGAATCGGAAACAGGCAGCGATCGGCTGCTTCGAGCATCTTGCTCGACAGTGCTGGAGCGTTTTGACTGGGAGCGACAACCAATGCACTGGCATTGCTTTTCACCAGTTTCTCTAACCAGGCGACTTGATCCTCTGCGGTAAGTGGCATGCCCACGCCGGTTGTCATGACTAGATGCCCCGGAGAAATCCATTTCCAGGGATCTGGCAAGTCAACGGCATGGGCCCACGTTATCAGCCTGCTCGTGCCGGCTTGACCGGCTATAGCCTGTAACTTCAATAAATCTATATCGATCAGGTCCTGCACGGTGAGCATGAGCTCCCCCTCTTATTACAACGCAAGCGGAGACGCTCAATCAACGCGGAATATCGATTGAACACGCCATATCAGGCAGTATGCCAAGTCACTGTATCAGTAATATTCTCATCCGTGGTCGCACACGATAATGCAACCATGCGAAATCTCTGTGCTTAGTAAATCGCATAGATCTTTCTAACCGCTTCAATAACATCCCAACGACCGCTCCAGCCAGGAGGCAAGATAATCAGGTCGCCAGAAGTTACCTCTACCACTTCACCCGTCGCATCATCCGTCAACACGGCGCGACCAGAGATTATATAGGTGAACTCAGTGTCGGGACGATTTACCACAGGCCACCCACCAGGTTGGCACTCCCAGATACCGAGATTACCAACAGCTTCAGGTGCCAGTTGCTGAATTGCGATTTGTGGATCGCCCTTGTCGGCACCAGCACGCTGACCGACAGAAGCCAGTTCACACGACTGTATATCGGTTGATTTGACAATAGTAAATGTATTCATTTCATACTCCTTTTAATGTGCACCCGTTAATTTTTCAAGTAGCATTGCGGTGCGTGATGGGCGTTTGGTAAATCTCTCTTCGGCATCGCTGAGCGAAGCGGCAGCGAGCCCTCCATTTATACCAATCCAGCGCAGTGGCTCTCGCTCCCAATCTGGAGAGCGGTGATTGACAATGGGTAATTCATTGACCTCATCGTGCTGTTCGAGGATCAAATTGCGAAGGATACGACCCGCCAGATTGCTTGTAGCAACACCGTCCCCTACATAGTTTCCAGCCCAGGCTATGCGATTCTTTGGATCCATACTGACTGTCGGGCACCAGTCGCGGGACACGCCTAAAGCGCCGCCCCAACGATGCGTAATTCGAGCATCGGCCAGGTCAGGAAAGAATTCGATCAGCGTGTCATGGATTTTTCCATGGATCTTGCCTGCCAGATCGACTTCATCGGATACCTTTGAACCCCAATGATAGGGGGCCCCTCTGCCACCAAATACCAGTCGCCCCTCAGCAGTGACTTGTCCGTATACGCGAAGATGACGCATATCATTGAAGGCAATACGGTGTTCAAGATTCAATTTACGCAGTACGTCACTCGATAACGGTTCAGTTGCGAGCACCATTGAATAAAGTGGAACAACGAAGCGTGAATGTCCGGTCTGCTGTGAGGTAAATGCCTCGGTCGCACGAACAATGACATCCGTCCTGACCGAGCCATGATCAGTATTGACAAGCCCTTTCGCCATGTCCCTGACATTGGAGTGTTCATGGATCGTGGCCCCCATCTGCTCAACGAGCCGCGCCAGGCCTCGTACAAGCTTTCCGGGATGGATCAAGGCACAGTGTTCCGTGTAGAGAGCACCCGTTATATCTTGAGCGCCGATCTTGGAAGACGCTTCAGCGCTATCAAGTACCTGCCATTGATCTGGCAGTCCGAAGCGCGTTGAAGCTTCAACGGTAGCCCTGGCACGAGCCAGTTGCGGTGCACTGCGCGCAAGTGAAAGAAATCCCTGCTTTGCGTAATCAGCCTCGACACTTTCCAAAGCGAGTACGCGCCCGATTTCATCGACAGTGTCATTCATGGCAGCCTGTAGTTTGAGAGCGTCGGCATGTGAATACATTTGAGCAACTCTGGATAAGGAAACCGGGAATATTGCTGAAGCCCAGCCGCCGTTCCTGCCGGAGGCACCGAAACCTACTTCTTCTTTCTCTAGCAACACCACTCGAAGCGATGGACAGCTTTTCAACAAGTAGTACGCAGTCCATAGGCCCGTGTATCCGGCACCGATGATGACAACGTCGGCCCTCACCGTATCCTCCAAACGCCTGCGCGTCTGGTCTGGCTCGAACCAGAGAGGCTTGTTGGGTAACTTGCTTAAATCGACTTCTGCTGACATATCGGTGTATTCCGTCTGATTGCCCTGAATGTGAAATTATTTTCCATGCGATTCGGTGCTGCCGAGTGACAGGTTCACGATACGTTGCTTGCCGGTTGCGCTTCAATGTTCGTGACGCGTTGGCTTGCACGTACGAATCTGCGGAGTACATATGAGGCACCTATCAGGGCAATCACTAACAGGCATTGCAGAAGACTGATCTGCATCGTGGGGTCAAAAGCCATACTTGTCAGTACGGCAATAATCGAGGCGACAACCAAGAGTGGAAGCCAAGGGTGACCCCACATTGCAAATTTCAAGGTGCCCTCACTGATCCATTTCTTTCGAAGCTTCAATTGCGACAGGCAGATCATCAGGTAAACAAACAGGAAGACTGTACCTGATGAGTTGATGAGAAACTGGAAAACGGTATCTGGCCAGAATGCGGCAATGACTACACATCCGTAGCCTACGAGGGTAGAGGCGATAACAGCGCGGGCAGGAACCCCTTTGCTGTTTGCCTTGGCAATCCATTCGGGGGCTTCATCGTTTGAGCTCAACACGAAAAGCAGACGTGAGGATGTGTAAAGTCCCGCATTCAATACGGACAATACGGCAACTAGAATCACTATCGTCAGGATTGTACCGGCGCCTGGAATTCCGATTTTATCCATTGTGGTCACAAACGGCGATATACCCGGAATTATTTCTGTCCATGGCTGCGCGACTACAATCAGGAAGGTAGCCAGAACAAAGAACACCAGGATGCGAAGCATGACGGTATTGACCGCCTTGCGTATGTTGTTGGATGGGTCCTCAGATTCTGCTGCAGCAATGGTGGCTACTTCTACGCCAGTCATGGAGAAGATGACTACGACCACTCCAGTGAATAATGAGGTCACACCGAAAGGGAGGAAGCCGCCATGCTGAGTAAGATTACTGAGGCTCGCAGTTGATCCTGGCCATAGCTTCAAGACAAAAGCCCCCGTCACAGCAAGGAAGAGAATGATGGCGGTAATCTTGATGCCCGCAAACCAATATTCGGCTTCTCCAAAGGAATGAACAGACATCAGGTTCAGTAGCGTCATCGTCCCCATTAACCCAAGAGCGATGAGCCACACCGGAAAATCAGGCAGCCAGACGTTGATGATTTGCCCACCAACTACGGCTTCAAAGCCAACCACAATCACCCAGAAATACCAGTACAACCAGCCAGTCATATATCCAGCAGGGCGCCCAAATGCCATGGAAGCGTAGTCTACGAATGAGCCTTTGCTAGGGTGCGCAGAAGCCATCTCGCCGAGCATGCGCATCACCAATGCCACGATGAGACCTGTGATGGCATAGGTAATGAAAGCACCGGGTCCAGTGGTGGCAATAACGGCACTGGAACCTACGAATAAACCAGCACCTATCACTCCACCTAGAGCCAGCATGGTTATATGTCGTGTCTTGAGTCCACGCTTCAATCGTGGGTCATATTCCGTCTGAATAGGCATTGCCTGTCTCCTTTTCGTTTGTATGCAGCTTTGCTGTCGACGGAAGGCTACACGCACCCATGCGGGCTTGAACATCATCAAATTCCAAGCTCAAGATGCGCCGATCATACAAATGTATGAAGAGCAATGATCATTCAATGAAGCAGGGTGGTGAAGTTAATTCAGCTTCATACCCGCTAGCCATCAACAGCTGCCAACCCAGGCAGCGTGTTCTGATGCCTTCTGATCAGGGGTTGCAGTTTGGCCGCGATGATTGCTTGCCTATCTGCTGGACATGCAAGCCGGGGGCTAGCTTGAGGACTACTCGATCAGGTGTCGGGTAGCCATTATCAGATAGCCATAAGGCCACAGGCAGGGCGCAGAGTGCTGGCGTTGCAAACTCGAAGGCGTGCCTGGATCTGACAGGTCAGGGAATGGACAGATATGAGAGTTCTGGGCGGCATTCCGCTGGGCGGCATTCCGCTGGGCGGCATTCCGTTGGGCGGCACCCCGCATGTGGTGTTTCAGCGGGGGCGGCCTTTCGTCCAATAGTCGCTACCGTCACCGCGTGACGCAGTTACGTGGTAGCAAGGTCATAATCTTCGACTGAGGGGATATCAGGGAGCGAATTCGGAGCTCAGTATATTGGCTACCAGCTCCTTGCGCTGCTCCAGCGTGAAGACTGACTTCCAGGCTGGCATTTTGCGAAATCCGTTGGTGACACGATCAAAGACAAAATCAGGGGTGTAGGCGGAAGGTCGCAGCTTGGGCGCCTTGCCGGGGTAGGCTGAATTGCCATGACAGTGACGGCACTGAGTGGCCCAAAGCTCACCACCATTTTCTATGGCGGTGCTTGATGCAAGAAATTCGTCGGTGAATTCGGGCACAGGTTCCTCTTCCAGTGTCGAACTGATGACTGGCAAGGCTGTGCCAGCAGCAACTTCGGGGTCAACAGCTGCCAGCGAATCTGCTTCATAGGCCGGCGAAAACTGAATGAGATAGGCCAGAACGTTCTTTATTTTCTTTTCTGTTCTGAGCCCTTCAAAGCCCATGATCGTGTCCGGTACGTAGCGTTGCGGTCCTGCGATGAACTGGAACAGGGTCTTCTCATTCCAGATCAGAGACTCATCGGCTCCCTTGGCCCGCATTGCATCCGAGTAGTTGGCGTCTTCGACGCTGCCGGCGGTTCGTCCGAATAGATGGTTGAGATTTGGGCCAACCGTATTGGGTGCATCCGCGCCTACTTGATGGCAAGCGGCGCATTGCTGAAAGATTTCCTCACCCTTGATCGGGTTACCGGCACTGGCCGCAAATAGCTCGAAACTCAGGCAGAGGAGTGCGGGAGCGAGTAGCAGGATTTTCATGGCAGCAATATTCAAAGGAGCAGTGGAGGTGGCTGTCGCCAATAGGTGCGTCATGTGGCGTGATGCAGAAAAGCCACCTGCCTGAGCAGGTGGCCTCTTCCGGATGCCGGCAGAATGCCGGCAGGTTTTGCAATCTACCTATTCGGCAGGTACGACTTTGTAGATGGTATCCAGTGAACCGACCGGGCCGGTGGTAATGGATGTCAATGCATAGACATCGCCCGCCGAGTCCTGCCCGAATGCCAGTACATAGGGGCGTTCGCCTTCCATGTTGACCACTTCGGTTTCACTCATTTCCCACTGGTCGTTATCACCGGGTGATCCGACAAAAATCTGTCCTTTCATCTCGGCGAAGGACTTGCTCCAGTCACCGAAGATGTACTTGCCCTGCCAGGCTTCGTTCGAGCCACGGTATACATAGCCGCCAGTAACGGATATGCCCAGGCAGCCATCGGGTTGTGCTGTGCAGTTGTTGTATTCCATGACCGGATCAATCAGTCCTTCGGTCTCACAGGCCGCCGGATGATCGTCTGGGCGGGCATAGTCGAAGCAATGGGCCGCCTCGCGAATGCGCCAGCCATAGTTTCCACCTTTTTCAATGATGTTGACTTCTTCGAAACTGTTTTGCTGCACATCGGCGCACATCAACTTGCCGTCACCCGTGTCAAACGAACAACGCCAGGGGTTTCTCAGGCCGTAGGCCCAGATTTCCGGACGCGCCTCTTCGTTGTCAAGGAAAGGGTTGTCGCCAGGAATACCGTAGTTGTTGCCGTTTTCCGACTTGTCCACATCGATGCGCAGAATCTTGCCATTGAGTGAGGTCAGATCCTGGCCGTTGCCTTCGGTAACGTTGTGTCCGATACCCCAGTCATTGGCGTAACCGCCGTCACCAGTGGATATGTACAACATCTTGTCCGGGCCAAAACCGATCCAGTGGCCGTTATGGTTGAACTGCGGCCAGTCGATGGAGCTGATGATGCGCATGGAAGAGGGATTTGCAATATTCGGATCCGCTTCGGAGACCGTGTACTCGGCAACCGTGTTGGTGTGATCCCACCAGAACTGCTTGCCCAGGTCTGAGCCGAAATTTATATCGCCGCTGTAGGCAACATAAAAACGACCGTTTTCCTGAAAGTCGGGGTGAAAGGCCAGGCCCAGCAAGCCGCGCTCATCGAAGTCCAGGAACTGCTGAACGATGAGGTTGCGTATATCCAGAAACGGTGTTGCCTGCAGTTCGCCATCAGCGCTTATGAGTCGAACCCGACCCCATTGCTCGAGAACAAATTTACGATCATCACCGTCTGGTTGAACCATGGCAACGGGAGAGTTGAGGCCGGATACATAGGGTTCCAGTTTGATTTTGACCGGCTCCGCGCTGTGCGCCGCCGAGGCCAGTGCCAACCCGCAGCTCATCAAAAGAGCGGATGCAATTCTCTTTCCTGACATTCTTCTATTTCTCCTTGAACTTCAAGTTGACAGACTCCATCACTGCATCAGAGCAGGCTGATGTGGGTGAGGGGGCTTCGCAGAACACGGTCAAGCTATTTTCACTGGACGGACAAATGGGTTGTTGTTTTTCGCAATCAGGAATTTACATTCCTTCACGTCATTTCACTTGTGCCATTTCAGAGTGTCTGAAAACTAACATAATGTCGACAGGCAGGGCTAGGGATATATTTCGTGTAGGTGTTAGCGCTCTGATTCAATGTGGGTCAAATTTGTCCGGACGATAGGACGAACCGTTGTAGCCATGCAGGCTCGCAGTCATTGAACAAGGACGATGCTGTCTTTTGCCTCTTTATGGTCATGGGTCAAAAGTAGAACATCATCTGAACGGGGCTCGTGCGACAGGAATGAAGCGCCATGCTTTGGCACTTTGCCGACGCTTCGGCAGACCGATCGGTTCAGAATTCGCCCGTTCACGATTGATCGGGCTTTGCTGTAATACAAGGGTGGTTAGATGTAAAGCACACATTGAAGCACATAAAACTATTTTGGCTGTTAGGTTCGCGTGATCTTAATCATTCCCATGATAGTTACGCATGACATCACAGATCTTTGGATTTACTCTGCGATACGCACATAAAGCTCAATTTGATTTCCATCAGGGTCGTTGAAATACAATGACTGAACTTCCCGGTGCGCATAGGGTTTAACGTCAATACCCGACGACTCTATCTTGCTATTGATTCTTAGCTTTGAATTATGTATGAGCTATCGACTTTTGGCCCATAGTTGATCCTTAACACTAATCAATAACCACAACCCCCTTCGGACTCTGCAATTCAAACGCCAAACCAATATCACCTTCCACGGCTTGCGCCAGGTGCGATATCTGTAGCGTCTCGAGCATCTTGTTGATCTTCTGAAAATCTGGGTGGCTAAGCCGGATGCCTTGCAGCTGAACGCCCAGATCAGCTTGTGCTGTGCTTGGATGAGGGCCTGGTGACCATTCAATGAAGGCGGGTAGCAGTCCGTGCTCGGGTAAATGACCATCGGCAGGTACTGTCAGTCGCCAGGAGCGTTCGCCGCGTGTGAAGGTGATGATTTCGCCTAGATCCACCGGTGACGAGGCTACAACCTCGTCCAGATTATCGGTGTTGACCACCCAACATAATGCTCGAGGACGTTCAGCCAGGCGCTGTGTGGTGCTGGGATCATCCAGCGAAAACCAGCGTGGCCGCGCAGGGGTTGGAGCAGCAGGGTCAATGGCAATCAGTTCGAAGAAGCTTTCTTTGCCTGACTGCATGACGCAGTTGTGGGTACTCATAAGGTCGTGCTTGCCGCCCGGGCTGAGTGTGAC
Source organism: Granulosicoccus antarcticus IMCC3135 (assembly GCF_002215215.1). Lineage (NCBI taxonomy): Bacteria > Pseudomonadati > Pseudomonadota > Gammaproteobacteria > Chromatiales > Granulosicoccaceae > Granulosicoccus > Granulosicoccus antarcticus. The sequence continues at coordinate 3,553,892 of NZ_CP018632.1, forward strand.
ACCCAATGCCTCGGCCATGGCTGGCATGCCGTTTTCCAGTAGATCGGTACCCACGGCGAAATGATCAATCTTGTTCAACATGTGTTTGCTCCTGTTGGCTTGTTCAGTTGCTACTGTTCAAAAGGGGTAGAGCTTCGAGCAGATCAGCTTTCAAGCTGTCTGTATCTTCAAAGCCGATATTGAAACGGACCAGTTTGCCGGGCTCATCCCAGCTTTTTGCCGTTCGTACGGGTGTCACCGGCAGGACCAGACTTTCATATCCACCCCAGCTGACACCAATACCAAAATGCTCGAGTGCGTTAACAAATTCGCGCAGTTGTTCATTATCGCAGGGATGGAAAATGACGCCAAACAGTCCGGCAGAACCCGTACAGTCCCGCTTCCAGAATTCATGGCCAGGGCAATCTGGCAGGGCCGGGTGCAGCAATCGTTTCACTTGCGGCTGTTCTGCCAACCACTGTGCCATTTCAAGTCCGGAGGCTTGCGCTGCCTGTATACGCATTTTCAAGGTACGCAGACCCCGCAACGCCAGATAGACCTCCTGAGCCCCGGTCTTGTCACCGATGGCCATGACGTAGCGTCGCAGCCGCTCGTGCATGTTGGCATCGCCTGAAGCGATAACACCCATCATGCAGTCAGAGTGGCCACTGATGTATTTTGAAGCCGAATAGACCAGCACATCAACACCCAGATCCAGCGGTTGGCAAAACACCGGTGTCGCCCAGGTGCCATCCAGCACGCTCCACACACCTGCATGGCGGGCGACTTCTGTGATGCCAGTGATATCCGGGAATTCGAAAGTGCCGGATCCTGGTGCCTCGAACATGATGAGTATTGTCTCAGGGCGAAACAGGCTCTCGATCGCGGTACCGATCATCGGATCGAAGTATTCGACGGTCACGTTCATTCTGCTCAGGACCGTGTCGCAGAAGGCGCGCGTATTGCCATAGACATGATCGGCAACCAGTACGTGATCGCCGGGTTTGAGTAGTGCCAATAAGGTGAGACTGATGGCCGCGACACCCGATGAGGTCAGCGTGACACCGGCAGCATGTTCAAGGGTGGCAAGCATTAGCTCAAGCTCGAAGCTTGCCGTGTTTCCATAGCGGCCATAATACTGAACGCCTGTCTGGTAGCGATGATCACGAGCCTGTTCAAAGGCCTCGATCGAGTCAAACACGACGGTTGAACCCAGTTCGATAGGCAAGTTGACTTGCCGGGTTTGCAAGGGCTGAGGCCGACCGGCCTGCACCAGTGTGTTATCAATGGATGTAGTGTGTTTTGACACGATTAATAGTGATCGTCTGGAGACAACTTCAGAGTGACATTGATTATACTATGTGTCAATATATGAAATGCACGTTCCATATAGCGATACGGTGACAGTCATGAAAAAAATAGCAGGAAGGTTGACCGCCAGTCATTGGGGTGTGGGTGTTGTCAATGTCGAGAAGGGGCGCATAATCTCTGTGGATTCTCATCCGCAAGATCCCAAGGGCTCTGCCATCAACGGCAATATAGCGGGCAGTCTGCATGGCCGTGCACGCGTATTGCGCCCAGCTGTGCGCCAGGGATGGTTGGAGAACGGGCCGGGTCATCGCGGCGTGGAGCGCGGCAAGGATCGTTTTATTGAAGTTGATTGGGATCAGGCACTGGATCTGGTCGCGAATGAATTGAAGCGGGTACGAGTTGATCATGGCAATGAAGCGATATTCGCCGGCTCCTACGGTTGGTCCAGTGCCGGGCGGTTTCACCACGCCCAAAGCCAGCTCAAGCGTTTCCTGAATACTCAAGGCGGCTTTGTTCGCTCGGAAGGTAACTACAGTTACAATGCAGCTCTGGTGCTGATGCCCCATATTGTCGGCCACTATCGCCAGCATGTAGTACAGGCAACACGTTGGTCCGTGGTAGCCAGGCACACCAAGCTGGTTGTCTTGTTCGGTGGTGTGGCTGAGCGCAATACGCAAGTGAGTGATGGTGGCGTCTCCCGGCACAAGACGGCTGACAATCTGAACGCTTGCGCCAAGGCTGGGGTTCGCTTTGTCAATATCAGTCCCTTGCGCGGTGATTGCATGGAGACATTGGAGGCGCAGTGGCTTCCGCCACGACCCGGCACCGATACCGCTGTCATGCTGGGGCTTGCCCATACGCTGTACACAGAAGACTTGTACGATCGCGCCTTCATCAAATCTCACACCGTCGGCTTTGATAAATTCCTGCGTTACCTGTCGGGCCAGGAAGATGGTGTGGCTAAAACCGCTGAGTGGGCGGCGCAAATCAGTGGTCTGGAGGCAGACACTATCCGTGAGCTGGCCCGTGAAATGGCCAGTAAACGCACCATGCTCAGTACGGCTGCCGGTGTGCAGCGTACCGATTATGGCGAGCAGGTGTTGTGGATGACGGTGACACTGGCATCCATGCTGGGGCAGATCGGCCTGCCCGGCGGCGGCTACACCATCGGTTATGGCGTCAACGCCAATATCGGTAATACCGAGCGCCTGTTTCGCTGGGCAACGTTGCCGCAAGGCAAGAACCCGGTCGAGAACTTCATCCCGGTGGCCATGATCAGTGAGATGCTGCTCAAGCCAGGCACCCAGTATCCCTATAACGGTCAGCAACGGACATTTCCGGACATCAAGATGGTCTGGTGGGCGGGCGGCAATCCTTTTCACCATCACCAGGATTTGAATCGACTGCATCAGGCGTTTCAGCGTCCGGATACCATCATTGTCAACGAGTTCAACTGGGCCTCGACGGCGCGGCATGCCGATATCGTCTTGCCGGTGGCAGCCCCCCAGGAGCGTTGTGATTTTGGAGCAGGCAAGTCCGATGATGGCTTGGTACCCATGCCCGCCCATGTGCAACCGGCGGGTCAGGCCCGCACCGAATACGATATCTATTGTGATTTGTCCGAACGCCTGGGGAGTCTGGCTGAATTTTCTGAAGGTCGCGATGGGGATCAGTGGCTTCGAGTGCTCTGGGAGCAAACGCAACAAGCCGCTGAGCAGGCGCAGGTCGAGCTACCTGATTGGGATACCTTTATAGCTGGCGATATGCTGCAAATACCGGATCCATCACCCGATCAGGTGTTTCTGGCGGACTACCGCGCCGATCCGGATGCCCATCCGCTGCCGACCCCCAGTGGCAAGATCGAACTGTATTCGGAAGCTATTGCAGGCTTTGGTCTTGATGATTGTCCGGGTCATGCCACTTGGTTCGAAGTTCGGGATCAGCAGCGTCCGGGGCATGAGCGCTACCCCTTGTTCATGTTGTCCGGTCAGCCGAAAACACGTTTGCACAGCCAGCTGGACAATGGTGATTACAGTAAACAGTACAAGATAAAAGACCGAGAACCGGTGCTGGTGCATCCGCAGGATGCCGCACCGCGCAACTTGCAGGACGGTGATGTGGTTGAACTGTATAACGAGCGTGGGCGATGCCTGGCGGGAGTCAGAATTACCGACGACATTCGTCAGGGCTGTATCTTCTTGTGGACCGGTGCCTGGCATGATCCTGACTACAGCACAGCGTCTCACCGTGATCGACATGGCAATCCGAATGTCCTGACTCACGATGAGCGGACATCCTCACTGGCACAGGGCCCGGCAGCGCATTCCACCCAAGTGCAGATGCAGCGATTCGACGATCCATTGCCGACGGTCACCGTTCACGAGGCGCCCGAGTTTGCAAGCCTTCCCTGAGCTGTGTGGTCGGGGCCTGATTTCTGTATATTCAACGCTCTTTGCAATAGCGTTCTGAATCGGCATGGCTGACGAGAAAAATGAGACGAAGGTCGATTCCACCTTATCCAAGGGGCTGGCAATACTGGAGACGCTGGCAGCAGCGACTGATGGCAAAGGTGTAACCGAGCTTTCCAGGGAGCTGGGCTACACAAAATCCAATGTCTTCCGGCTGCTGCAGACGCTGAAGCATCTGGGTTATGTCAAGAATCGCGAAGACAAGAGCTATACGGCGACCTTGAAGACCTGGCAGGTGGGTCGTCATACCATCGAAAATCTCAATCTTCGGGATGTGGCCAGTGAGGAGATGCGCTATCTGTCCAGAGAGACCGGGGAGACGATCTATCTGGCCGTGCGTGAAAATCTGTCTGTGGTGTATATCAGCAAGATTGACAGCATCAAGCCGATTCGTTCCTGGAATCCGATAGGCGGCAGTGCACCCGTACATTGTGTGGGTGCCGGCAAGGCCATTCTGGCATCCAACTACACGACGTTGCGAGACGCTGTCAAAGGTAGTCTGACTCGACACACTGATAAGACGCTGACGCGCATCACTGATCTGGACGCCGATATGGCGCTGACTCTGGAGCGTGGTTACTCCTACGATAGTGGCGAGTTCAGGGAAGGCATCATCAGTGTGGGTGCGGCCATCAGTCTGCCCGATCAGGAGACGATAGCCTCAGTGAGCATCTCCTTACCCGAAGTGAACCTGGGTGATATCACTAAGGAGAAGTTGGGCGCTCTGGTTGTTGAGGCTGCAGCCAAGGTGTCAGCCAAGCTGCAGCGTTTCTGAATTCAACCCACTTCCAATAGCCTGGTTCTAGCCGCTATTTGGCCGTGTCTGCGGCTGCATGCTCTACCGGGCCGTTCTGCTTCGCCCAGGTAGAAAAGCCTTCCTTCAGGTGTGCAGCCTTGAAGCCCATATCCTGCAAGGTGGCCACGGTCAGTGCTGAACGCCAGCCTGATGCGCAGTGGAAGACAAACTTCTTGTCTGCTGCAAAGATCTCCTTGAAGTAGGGGCTGTCCGGATCGACCCAGAATTCGATCATGCCACGTGGTGCGTGGAAACTACCCGGAATGAAGCCACTGCGTTGACGTTCACGCACGTCGCGAATATCCACGATAACCACGTCGGGGTCTCCGACCATGGCAATCAGATCAACGGTTTCAATCTCTTCTATGCGTTCTCTGGCAGCTGCAACCATCTGCGCCGATGAGGTTGTCAATGAAGTCATGATAAATATCCTGTATTGATATATGGAACAGTGATTCTATATGTTGACACGATGCAAGTTAGAGTGCAACATGCCCACATCGATACTACAGGACTGCCAACGGCGACTGACCATGACATCAAAACCTGTTTCTCTGTGGGATCATTCGGCTGAAGAGCCTGAAGTTTCGCAGCCATTCAAGCCCGATTCGAAGGTCGATGTCGCCATTGTGGGTGGTGGATTCACAGGCCTGTCGACAGCCTTGCATTGCGCCGAGAAAGGACTCTCCGTCCAGCTGTTTGAGGCCGAGCAGATTGGTTATGGCGGTTCTGGACGAAACTGTGGATTGGTGAACGCAGCCTTGTGGCTGCCACCTGCGCAGGTTCGCGAAAAACTGGGTGAAACCTACGGGCCACGATTTATCAAGCAGTTTGGCAAGGGGCCAGAGTACGTCTTCTCCTTAATCGAAAAGCACCAGATGCGTTGTGAGGTAACTCGCACCGGCACCATCCATGCGGCACACTCACCCGGTGGCCTGCGTGATCTGCAAGGCCGGATGGATGAATGGCAGCGATTGGGCGAGCCTGTTGAGTTGCTCGATCGTGCCGCGGTGTCAGAGATGATCGGTACAGAGCGCTTCTATGGTGGTTTGCTGGATCACCGGGCCGGTACGATCAACCCGATGGGCTATTGCCGGGGGCTGGCGCGTGCCGCTGATCAGGCGGGGGCCACGATATCCACGGGCATACGGGTGACCCGCTTGCAAAAAGAGGGTACAGGCTGGGTGGTTGAGACCGACCAGGGCGTTGTGCATGCCAAAGCCGTCATATTGGGCACCAATGCCTATACCGACGAGCTGTGGCCAGATCTGAAGCGCATCTTCACCATGATCAATTACTTCCAGCTGGCAACCCGTCCTCTGGATGGCAAGGCTGCTTCCATTTTGCCTGGTAAGCAAGGTCTCTGGGACACAGCTCCCATCATGTTCAACATTCGTAGAGATGCCTTCGATCGGCTGTTGATTGGCAGCATGGGCAAGGTGATGGGAACCGTTGATAGCGGCTTGTCACAGCGCTGGGCCAGTCACCAGATTCGCAAGATCTTTCCTCAGCTGGGACCGGTTGAATTCGAAACGGCCTGGCACGGACAGATTGCCATGACGCCGGATCACTTGCCGCGCATTCATGAGCTGGGCACCAACGCCTATACGGCGATTGGCTACAACGGTCGAGGGATCACCACGGGCACCCTGTTTGGCAAAGCCATGGCGGATCTGTTGACGGGGATGGACAAGGCTGATCTGCCTCTGCCCATTACCTCGCTGTCCACGGTACCCAGTGCGCCGTTCTACTCCCGTCTCTATCAGACGGCTTTCACGGCCAATCAGGTGGCCAGGAGCATTGTTTAGTGTGCAAGGAGAATCGCTTATGAACAAGTCGATACGAGTTGGTGCCGATGTGGGTGGAACCTTCACCGATGTTGCCCTTCAATTCGTTGATAGCCAGGGCAAGCTGGAATTATCAACCACCAAGGTGCTGACCAATTACAGCCATCCGGAACTGGCAATCGTTGAGGGTGTCGTGCAAGCGGCTGAACAGGCAGGTGTCGCTCTGGAGAATATCGGGCAGCTTATTCACGGCACCACGCTGGTCACCAATTCCCTGATTGAGCGTCGTGGTGCGAATCTGGCCTTTATCACTACGGAAGGTTTTCGCGATGTGATCGAGATGCGTGCTGAAAATCGTTTCGAACAATACGATCTGAACCTGAAGCTGCCCATTCCTCTGGTCGCACGCCAGCATCGTTTCACCATCAACGAACGTCTGGCCGCCGATGGCAGCGTTTTGCTGGCACCCAGTGCCGAGCAGATTGAAAAAGTGGCCAGACAGGTGGTTGATGCTGGCTATGAAGCGGTTGCCATCGGTTTCATGCACTCCTATGCGAATGATGCTCATGAGCGGCAGATGGCCGATGCCATCAAAGCCTTGAAGCCTGAGTTACTGGTGTCTTTGTCGTCGGTAGTCTCACCACAAATGCGAGAGCTGCCGCGCTTCAATACGGTCATTGCCAATGCCTATGTCCAGCCACAGGTGGCTGACTATCTGGGTCGACTGGTGCTGCGTTTACAGGAGCGCGGTGTGGATGCACCGGTGTTCATGCTGCATTCCGGCGGTGGTTTGATCACGGTACAGACGGCCACCGAGCAGCCGGTACGCTTGCTTGAGTCCGGACCTGCCGGTGGTGCCATCTACGCAGCTGACTTTGCCAGGGCTTATTCTCTGGATAGCGTCTTGTCCTTCGATATGGGGGGCACGACCGCGAAAATCTGTCTGATCGAAAACGGTTATCCCAAAACCGCCAATTCCTTTGAAGTGGCTCGTACCTACCGGTTCAAGAAGGGCTCTGGCATGACGCTGAGCACACCGGTGGTGGAGATGGTAGAGATTGGTGCCGGTGGTGGCTCTATTGCCGCTATCGATAGCATGGGGCGTATCCAGGTGGGGCCTCGCTCGGCAGCTTCCGAGCCTGGACCTGCTTGTTATCAGCGTGGTGGTCTTGAGCCGACTGTCACCGACGCCAATCTGCTGCTTGGTCGACTTGATGGTGACAACTTTGCAGGCGGTGCCCTGGTCTTGTCGGCATCGGCATCAGAAGCGGTTGTGCAGGACAAGCTTTGTGCGGCATCGGGCTTCAGTGTCGAGGATGCCACCTTTGGTATCACCGAGATGGTCGATGAGAACATGGCCAACGCTGCCCGTGTTCACACTGTTGAAAACGGACGTGACATCGAGAATTTCACCATGATCGCCTTTGGTGGCGGTGCGCCTTTGCATGCTTGTCGTTTATGCGAAAAGCTGAATATCGACACGCTGTTGATTCCACCCGGAGCAGGCGTTGGCTCTGCCATCGGTTTTCTCAAGGCACCCTTCAGCTACGAGGCGAGCCGGGGTTTGTTCCAGCGACTGGCCCATTTTGATGCCAAGGTTGTTCGAGCAACGCTTGAGAATCTGGAAGAGGAGGCCCTGTCGTTTGTGAATCAGGGTGCTGCGGGTGAGAAAACAGTGCGAAGCCTGACCGCCTTCATGCGCTATTCAGGGCAGGGCTGGGAAATACCGGTGCCACTGGATGAAAGCGATGAGGCATCGTTGAATGTTGAGCATATCGAGAAAGCCTTCGAGCAGGCGTATCGCACTTTGTTTGGCAGAACCATCGACGGTCTGGGTATTGAAATTACCAACTGGTCGTTGAGCATCAGCACCGAACTACCGGCTGTGACGCCGGTGGAGCGCAATACGACGGGCAGCAATGTGAACTCCAGCGGTACGCGTGAGTTCTTCGATGCCGCCCAGCGTTGTCGCGTCTGGGCGCAAGAAGTCACACGTGAGCAAATGCGTGCGGGTATCAAGGTGGAAGGGCCGGCGGTGATCGTCGAGCGCGAAACCAGCACCATTGTCACCTCTGCTTATAACGCCATCGGCCAGGCCGACGGAAGTCTGTTGATACAGCGAAAGGGAGCCAGCGCATGAATCGTCAGAGTATCGATTTCCAGATCATGTGGAACCGTCTGATTGCCGTTGTCGAGGAACAGGCAACGACGCTTATCCGAACTGCATTCTCCACCTCGGTGCGTGAGGCGGGTGATCTTTCCGCAGGACTGTTCGATCGTCGCGGTCGCATGATGGCCCAGGCGGTGACCGGCACGCCGGGCCATGTCAATGCGATGGCCGAGAGTGTCACTCATTTTGTACGCGAGATTGGCGAGGGCAATATTCGCGAAGGTGATGTATTCGTGACCAATGACCCCTGGTTCGGGACCGGGCATTTACATGACATCACCATGGTGTCACCGGTTTTTCGAGCCTCGCAGCATATCGGCTTCTTTGCATGTACCGCGCATGTGGTCGACATTGGCGGGCGCGGTTTCGGGCCCGATGGCAATGATATTTTCGAAGAAGGTCTGCAGATTCCGATCATGAGATTTGCCAATCAGGGAGTCATCTCAGATGATCTGATAAGACTGGTGCGAGCCAATGTGCGTGTGCCTGACCAGGTGGTGGGGGATTTGTATTCTCTGGCTGCGTGTAACGAGGCCGGGGATCGTCGCTTGCAAGCCATGCTGGATGAGTTTTCTCTGGGCGAGCTGCAAGGTCTGGCTGATTTCATCATTGAAAGTAGTCGTCAGGCTACGTTGAAGGCTATTGCTGCAGTGCCCGACGGGATCTTTCGTAACTCCATGCAGGTGGATGGTTACGACGAGCCGGTCATGATGGTTGTCAGCCTGAACATTGATGGCGAATCGCTGATAGCCGACTTTGCAGGCACCTCTGGCATGAGTGCGTTTGGTGTCAACGTGCCCGAGGTCTACACGCGCGCCTATGCCTGTTATGGACTCAAGTGTGCGATTGCACCTGAGGTGCCGAACAATACCGGTTCGCTGGAACCGTTTGTGATTACAGCCCCTGAGGGGTGCATCCTAGCGGCGGCTCGACCAGCGCCGGTCTCTGTCAGACACGTCCTGGGGCATCTGGTACCCGATGTGGTGCTGGGTGCACTGCATCAGGCCATGCCCGATACGGTGCCTGCCGAAGGCGCAAGTGCTTTGTGGAATATTCAGATTTCCGTACGACCCAATACGCCTGAGTCCACTGTGGGTAATTCAGAAGTTCTGATGTTCAATTCCGGCGGCACCGGTGCCAGGCCGCAACTGGATGGCTTGTCAGCTACCGCCTTTCCATCGGGTGTATCCACCATGAGTGTCGAGGCAACTGAACACGTCGGCCCTATCGTTGTCTGGCGTAAAGACTTGCGCGCAGATTCTGCAGGCTCGGGACGCTTTCGAGGTGGCTTCGGTCAGACCATTGAAATCGAACCTCGAGAAGGCTTCGATTTTTCCTTCAATGCCATGTTTGATCGTGTAAAGAATCCGGCACGTGGTCGCGACGGCGGGCACAGCGGCGCCACCGGTGTGGTCGAGCTGGCAGATGGCGCGGTGCTGAAAAGCAAAGGCAAGCAGCTAATCAAGAATGGTCAGCGACTCAAGCTGAGTTTGCCGGGCGGCGGCGGGTATGGCGATCCGAAAAATCGTGATCCGGAACTGATCAAGGCTGATATGGACGCCGGCTTGATCTCCATTGACAAGGCCCGCGATGATTACGGATTCAGTGGCTGAAGCCATTGCACTCACACTCAGGCAACGACATTACAGTCATCAACTACACCTGTTGAGCAAGAAATGACAAGCAACTACAAGGCAGTCTACGAGCAGTGGCAGCAAGATCCTTCGGCATTCTGGGAAAAGGCTGCTGAGAATATTGACTGGATACGTCCGGCAACACAGGTATTCAATGCTGAGTCGGGAGCCTATGGTCGCTGGTTCGACGGAGCTCTATGCAATACCTGTGCAAACTGTGTCGATCGGCATGTCGAGGCCGGCAACGGTGAGCGACTGGCATTGATATACGACAGTCCGGTTACCGGACAGGTCAGGAAATACACCTATCAGCAATTGCTGGTGGAAGTCGGTGCACTGGCCTCGGTCATGCTCGATGCGGGCGTCAGCAGAGGTGATCGGGTCATTATCTACATGCCCATGGTGGCCGAAGCCATCATCGCCATGCTCGCTTGCGCCCGTATCGGAGCCGTACATTCGGTTGTGTTTGGCGGATTTGCAGCGCCGGAGCTGGCAACTCGCATCGAGGATGCCACTGCCAAGTATGTGATTTCTGCCTCTTGCGGTATTGAGCCGGGACGTCTGGTGGCCTACAAACCACTGCTTGATGAGGCGATCAAATTATCGTCACACAAGCCCGATGGCTGCCTGATATTGCAACGCGAGCAGCTGTCTTGTGAGTTACTCGCCGGGCGCGATGCTGACTACGCAGAGCTGGTGGGTGCCGCCATGGCTTCAGGACGGGTCAGTGAGTGTGTGCCGGTTGCGGCAACCGATCCTCTTTATATTCTGTACACCTCCGGTACCACAGGGCAACCCAAAGGGGTGGTGCGTGACAATGGCGGGCATATGGTTGCGCTGCGCTGGGCGCTGGAAAATCATTACGGTATGAAGCCTGGTGATGTGTTCTGGGCAGCCTCGGATGTGGGTTGGGTGGTCGGACATTCGTTCATCTGTTACGGCCCGCTACTGAACGGCAACACGACGGTGGTCTACGAAGGCAAACCTGTTGGCACACCCGATGCCGGTGCGTTCTGGCGGGTTATTCAGGATCATAAAGTTGCGGCACTGTTCGCGGCACCGACGGCTTTGCGCTCTATCAAGAAGGTTGATCCGCAAGGCGAATTTATCAAGCAATACGATCTGAGTGCTTTTCGTACGCTTTTTCTGGCGGGTGAGCGTTCAGACGTTGCAACCATTGAATGGGCGCAAGAAAAACTGCAACGCCCGGTGGTGGATCACTGGTGGCAAACAGAAACAGGATGGCCAATGTCGGGTAACCCGGTTGGCCTCGGCTTGCTGCCTGTGAAGCCAGGTTCCCCCGGGGTGCCCATGCCAGGATATGACATCCAGGTGCTCGACGATGAAGGTCATTCCTTGCCTGCGGGTGAGCTGGGTAACATCGTCTGTAAATTGCCGTTGCCACCATCCGGATTCCCGACGCTGTGGAATGCCGAAGAACGGTTTCACGATGCCTACCTGAGTGAGTACCCCGGCTACTATGCAACAGCCGATGCCGGGATGATCGATGAGGAGGGCTATGTCTTCATCATGTCGCGTACTGATGACATCATCAATGTGGCAGGCCACCGACTGTCAACCGGAGCCATGGAAGAGGTCATAGGCGGCCATCCTGATATTGCAGAATCTGCGGTTGTCGGGCTGGCGGATCCCTTGAAAAGACAGTTGCCGGTCGGCTTCTACGTCACCAACGATGGTGTCGATAAAGACCCTGAGCTATTGCAGGCCGAACTGGTGCAGCGAGTACGTGAAGCCATCGGCCCGGTCGCCGCTTTCAAGATTGCCATCGAAGTGCCGCGTTTGCCAAAAACCCGCTCTGGCAAGGTGCTTCGAGGCACGATTCAGAAAATAGGTGACGGCGTCGATTGGAAGTTGCCGGCTGCCATCGATGACCCGGAGAGTCTGGCAGAAATTACAGAAGCTCTGGTACGCAAAGGAATTCTAAAACGAGGGTAGGTCATGACTGAGCAGCCAGCGGTGCAGATGCAGGACGTCAATAAATACTATGACGATTTCCATGCATTGAAGCACATCAATCTTGAAGTCAAGCGCGGTGAAAAGATTGTCGTCTGCGGTCCCTCGGGGTCAGGCAAGTCGACAATGATCCGCACTATCAACCAGCTGGAAGAGCATCAGTCGGGTGAGATAAAGATCAATGGCAATCGTATGAGTGCTGATTTACCCAATATCGAGCTGATGCGCCGAGATGTGGGTATGGTCTTCCAGCACTTCAATCTGTTCCCGCATATGACCATTCTGGAGAACTGCACCCTGGCGCCGATCAAGGCCCGCAAGGTGCACCAGGCGGATGCAGAGGCTCAGGCCATGCAGTATCTGAACAAGGTTCATATAGGTAATCAGGCCAATAAATTCCCCGGGCAACTCTCCGGTGGACAGCAGCAGCGTGTGGCGATTGCACGTGCCTTGTGCATGCGCCCGGAAATCATGCTGTTCGATGAGCCTACATCTGCACTTGACCCCGAGATGATTGGTGAAGTGCTGGATGTCATGATCACCCTGGCGCAAGAGGGCATGACCATGATTTGCGTGACGCATGAAATGGGCTTTGCCAGAAAAGTATCTGACCGTGTCATTTTCATGGATGCCGGGGAGATTGTGGAAGAGAATGAGCCTGAAGCGTTTTTCTCCGATCCGCAGCAGGAAAGAACTCGAAAATTTCTGGATCAGGTGTTGAAGGCCTGAGGCAGGTATCAGGTTGCAGGCGGGTTCATGGTTGTGTTGAAAGCGCGCTCATCATCGTACTGTCGGGTGATATAGAAAGTCATCGCTCGCCCGGCAGTACGATAAAAGCTGTCCGTACGCGACACTATCAACGAATCATGCTAGCTCGAATGCTTTAAATCCGCTGGCCGCCATTCTCTTCGAGACAGAGACGACCAGAATTTCATTAGAAAACTGCATCTTGACGGTATTTTCCCTGACCCCGCTTTGCAGAGGAATAATCCAACGGCAACCGGGCTGAGAGTACTCGCCCAGATAGTAACTCTTGCTCTGCAGCTCCCGTTCTCTGGTTTCGATGATCATTGACTGGTTCTGGAAAGAGACATCAACATCACCCGGTTTGTATCCTGGTAGTTCGGCTTCTACCGTGATGGCATCATCGGTCTCCGTGAAACTCAGGTGTAGAGACTGGCCTTTGTCGAAGGACATACTGGAGGTGGATGTCAGTTGCGAACCTGCACTGTTGTCAAATACCTTGTTGATCTCTGCGCGAAGATGACCCATCAGGTCATCGTCTTGATGAGAACTTTCTGAAATGTTGGAAGTATATTTTCGTATCTGCATGTCATGCTCCAGAGTCAGTTTAACGTTGACTATTTCTAGATCAGTGGACGACCGGCGACAATGCCATTTACTCAGGCAGTGCCCGTGTAGTTCAGAATAAGTCTATCGCCAGTGAAATATAGGGCCTGCATGTTAGATTCTTGTGTTTCAAACCTGTTCAATGCAAGGGTAATAACCTTACAGTTGATAGATGTCCCTTGGCAGATTGTGACGAACTGCAACTCAGCTTGGTCGCCACCGGCCGCGTCACGTGGCGGCTTGCGAGTAAAGTCATGAGTCAAGAGCCTGTCGATGCTGGTGCATTGCCTCAAGTCGCATGGAGGTAAATACGGTTACCGGTCTGTAACACAAGATCTTGCGTTACTCGGCTCCCGGACCTTGTTCTGAATCACAAATAACCTGCGTCGAGTCAATGAAATATTCGGCCAGACGCTATGGTTACAAAGGGCTCACCCTTGTTGCTATCAGGTGTGGTTGCAAGATGCCCTGGCGGTGAGTTTTAGTAATAGTCGTCTATTCACTCAAATACAGCGCTTAATGTTAAAGCACGTACCGATAACTCTAAAGGCCTTGCTGGCTCCACTGTTCTCAAGTTTACTGATTGCATTGGTGGTTTTCGTTTTCTATGCCAGTTACCAGTCGGCGGAAGAGCGAAGGGCTGAGGACAAGCTTGTCCGATCCATCAATGCAGAGTTGCATGAGCTATCAGTGCAGGTTGAAACCACGCAGGCGTTACTGGGTCGGTTCAGTAGCTGGATTCAGACGGGCAATGAAATCGATGAGGCGTTAGGTGGTGTGCCCGGGCTTGTGGCGAACCTTGAGCTTTCCAATCAGATGCTGTCTGCTCTGGAAGCTGGCGTTGATGGTGGTAGCGCAGAGTTGGTTGTCGCCATCCGGACATCGTTTGATGAATACAAGACGGTATTCCTCAGGACTGCTGAGGTCATCGATTCCAATCCTTACATCTCGACCAATTTGCTGATCAGCAGTTATCCTGCCTTTGACGAGATGAAGTTCAGAATTGTTGCGCTTGAAAAATATTTCATCGACTATCTGAAGCGAATGGATGAGGTAGCCACTGCTGCAAAACAAGATTCTCTGAACATCGTCGTAGCGGTGTCCGGGTTCGCCTTTTTGGCATCACTGCTGGCTGGGTGGTTGTTCGGACGCGCCATCGCGGTTCCTGTACGCAAGCTTTCAAGGATCATCGGTTGTCTGGCAAACGGTGAGTATGACGTTCGCGTCACTGGCACCAGGAATCGCGATGAGTTGGGCGTCATGGCTCTGGCTGTCGAACGATTCAAGGAACAGTTACAGGAGAAACGGCGGCTGGAGAAGGCCAGTCAGCTGGGTGTCAATAATGAACGAATCCGGCATGCCTTGAGCAGTGCCAATACCAATCTTATAGTGACGGATGAGGTGGGTGATGCCATTTTCGTCAATCATTCAATGAAGGCTTTGCTGGAAGGTGTTACGAAACATCTACCGCAAATAACGCTGCGTGCAGGCTCACTGGATTATGAGCATTTGAATTTGGGGATGTTGCTGAATGATATGGCGCCCGCAGAGCTGCTCGCTTTACGTCAGATAAAAACGTTTGAGCGCCAGCTGGGGGAATTTCATCTGCAACAGATCATCAGCCCTGTGTTTGACGAAAACAATCAGCATATCGGCCTGGTCTTCGAGTGGGTCGACATGACTCAACGCAAAGCGAAAGAGGCACAGATACAGGAGGCTAATGCTCGTGAGCGCATGCAGGCTGAGCAGCTTCGAGCTGGCGCCGACGATTTGCTGCGCGTGGTGGCTGCGGCCCTTGACGGGGATCTGACCAAAAGAGTGGCGACGGGTGGCAATGATGCCATTGGTCAGATTGGCTCTGCTCTTGATCGTTTTTTCACATCTCTGGCAGGAAATATTCGACAAATATCGGTCAATGCCTATGATTTGAACGAGTTTTCAGGGGATTTCGAAGCTCTGAACCAGAAAATGCATGGGCTCGCCAGAGAGAGTGCTCAGCAGATTGATGATGTGTCGGCTGCCTCAGCCGATATCAGTAATAACGTCAGCACTGTCTCTGTGGCCGTGACCGAGATGAACGTATCCATTCGCGAGATTGCCAGGAATTCGGAGCAGGCTAGCGTGGTGGCAGGAGATGCGGTGGAAATTGCCAAATCAGCGGATAAGCTGATGCGGCGCTTAAGCGAGTCGTCCATCAGTATCGGAGCAATGATCAAGGTGATTACCTCGATTGCCGAACAAACCAATCTGTTGGCGCTCAACGCCACCATTGAGGCCGCCCGTGCAGGTGATGCCGGTAAAGGCTTTGCCGTGGTGGCAAATGAGGTGAAGGAGCTGGCGAAGGAGACCGCCAAGGCAACCGATGAGATCAGAAGCAGGATCAATGCAATTCAGCAGGACAGCGATGGCGCGGTTTCGGCTATCAATGAAATCAGCGAATTTATCGTCAACATCAGCAATCTGCAGGGGCAGATTGCCACCGGCATCCAGGAACAAAAACTGGCAACGGACGGTATCAGTCAATCCGCCGTGGAAACCGATACTCGCACCTCAGGCATCATCGAGAACATTGCCAAGGTCTCCGCCAGCTCAGAGCACACCTTGGCGGAGACCGCCCATGCACAAGAATCTGCTTTGAAACTGAAGAACATGGCTGGCTCCATGCACGCTCTGGTGGCAAAGTTCAATATCGATTAGAGGCCCAGTGCTGCGCGTTTTTGATCGCTGCTAACAGCGAAAAACATTCTCACAAATATACCACCATTGCTTTGGGGTCGGACCACCAGCGGTGCAAACACTCTTGCACTGTCCAACATCTCAACCATTCGAGATAGTAGACACTGAGGAAGGTGCGCGATCGATGGAATAAGCGCAGAAAATCAGGCTTTGCAATCCGCAGTCTGCTCAATGATGGCATCGGCTAACAACCGAGCTGCACGCGAAGGCCGGTCTCCACTGAAGATTATCTGAAATGGATTGGCAAACGTAATACGCGAAGGTGCCAATGCGCGCAATCGGCCTGACTGCAGGCCCTCAGCTGCGTAGTGACTTGGTAGAAAACCAATGTAACAGCCCGAGTTCAACAAAATGAGAGTGCCTTCCATGTGTGCAGTGACTGCGCGCCATTCGAAATTGACTCCGCAAATGGGGAGGCGTTGCATATAGCTTCTTCCGGCGAAAGCGTGTTGTGCAAGTAGTGTTGCGTTGATTTTCCTGTTGGCCACCTTGAACAAGGGGTGGTCCTTGCCACAGTAAAGATGCTGGGTTTCCGAAAAAATGGTGATCGCATTCGAACTTGAAAAATGCTGCTGTTCTGGCAGTAGTACCAAATGGTAGCGGCCACCCAGTACGCCCTGTAATAGAACTTGTGGTGCTGCTATATCGAAATCTGGCTCGACTTTGGGTGCACGTATCGCCAATGTGCGAAAAGCTTCGTGCAGATTGAGGCTGCTGTTGGTCACCATGGCATCGACAGTACCGAAAGCCAGTTGTCCGTTGAGTTCGCCTTGCACATCGCCAACCTCGCCCTGAAAGCGCTCTATCGAGCCGAAGAGGTCGAGTACCGCTGAATGCACGCGACTACCTTCAAGGGTCAGTTGGAAACCACTACGGCCGCGTTCGCACAATCGCAGAGCCAGTCGTTCTTCCAGATGACGCATATGAGTCGAGATAGTCGACTGACTCATACCGAGGCTTGCTTGTGCCGCTGAGAAACCATTGCAGCGCACGATTTCGGTGAACACCTTAAGCAAGCGCAGATCAATGTCGTTGAGCACCAAGTGATGCTGACGGTGGTTGTAATTCGATTTGTACATACATTGAGAATTACACAAGTAAACATCAAAAATCAGATATTTTTATAGCCTGAAATACTGAATATGCTTGTCGGAAATGGAGAGATGAACAAATGACAACGAACTCTTACGACAGTGGGCGACTGAATCTTCCCTTTGTGGGTATCAGTACGTTTGGCAAGTCGCCTTATCTGGCGGACTGGGACAACATCGATGCTGATGTCGCCATTCTTGGGGCTCCGTTCGATTTTGGTACTCAATGGCGCGCTGGAGCACGCTTTGGCCCACGGGGTATTCGCGAGGCCTCAACGCTGTTCTCATTTGGTCACGGTGGCGCCTACGATCATGAAGATGACGTCACTTATCTGCCAGCCGACAAGGTTCGAATCGTTGATCTGGGAGATGCCGATATCGTACATACGGACACACAGCAATCACACGCAAACATTGCCTACGGCGTGGAAAAGATTCTCGCAGCCGGAGCCTTGCCTGTCGTATTGGGTGGTGATCATTCAGTCAATATTCCTTGCATCAATGCGTTTGAGAAAGACTGCACTGTTAACGGCCCCATACATCTGGTCCAGTTTGATGCGCACCTGGATTTTGTAGATGAACGCCACGGGGTACGTTATGGGCATGGCAACCCGATGCGTCGAGCAGCAGAAAAGCCCTATGTTACTGGTCTGACTCAGCTCGGTATTCGAAACGTTTCTTCTACAGCCAAAGACGGTTATGAGGCCGCTAGATCCATGGGCTCAAATATCCTGTCAGTTCGGCAAATTCGAGCACTTGGGGTCAGTGCGGTATTGGAACAAATTCCAGTCGGTGTCCGTTACTACATCACGATTGATATCGATGGCTTCGATCCTTCCATTGCACCTGGAACAGGCACGCCTTCACACGGCGGTTTCATCTATTACGAGGTGCTAGAACTTCTCGCAGGCCTATGTAAAAGAGGGACCGTAGTTGGTGTAGACCTGGTCGAAGTGGCACCGGATTACGACCACTCTGGCACCACGACAACGTTGGCGGCGCAGGTGCTGATGAACCTGATTGGCAGAATCATGCACGAGAAGCAGACTTGAGCCTGGGCAACTTGCTTTTGTGTCGACCTTGCTTCACCGAATCAGTGTACCCAACCAGTCGAGAAACACCCCCAGCCGCCGCAACCCTGAAATGCGCGTCAGATAGAGTGCTGAGATCTCTAGCGGCTCGGAATCCAGCTGTCCTGGAAACAGCTCGACCAGGCGGCCTGCTGCAATATCTTCTGCGACTCCGCTCGGAATTCAGCGAGTCGTGGGGCGAGTACGTGAAGGGCGAAGGGAACAGGGGCATTCACGCGCAGAGGTCCGTCAGGGGCTTGCCCGGTGGTCGTGATCTCTTGCAGGCATCCGGCCCGATCCAGAATGTCGCGTGCGGCGGCCAGAACAGTGGAACCTTCAGGTGTGATTTCGACAAGTCGCGTGGTTCGGCGCAGCAGGAAGACGCCTAGTTGCTGCTCCAGCCGGGTTAATGAACGGCTCAGTGTTGAGGCAGACACACCTCGGTTTCGCGTGGACTCGGCAAAGCCACCTCGACTCGAGAGCTGGCAGTTCTTGTTGGCAAAGGCTGTTTGTACAAACTACCCGGTGGTGGTCGAAGTACACGCTACGCCCTGAGCGCGGTAACGCATTCTGGATGAAATGCTACAAACAGTTCTGAGTCATTATGGGCGGTGGGATCTGCACTGTTGAGATAGCATCGTTAGACTGCTTGTATCGCGCTACTGAAAAATGTGATCGCCATGCCAATGAATGCTATCCCACTGAAGCGAGTTAGCTTTTCGACCAAGTGCTGACTACCTGTCTTCTTCAATACATATTCCACCGTTTGCGCTATAACCAAAACCCATAGCCCACAGATCAAAATGTGTGTTAACACCAGGAGAAAGGAAGAGGTAACAGTATTGTTTGACCCCTGGATAAATTGCGGAAAGACCGCTAAATAGAACAACGTGATTTTTGGGTTAAGAGCACTGATAAACAGCCCGTCTCTGAAGCAATTGAATAACTCATTACTGCATGTCTGCTCATCTGTACTATCAAGCAGGATGTCTATTTCTGAGTCTGAACTGAAACCATTGAAGCCACATGAAAACAGGGCATTGGTTTGTACAGGCGCCCAGTTGTTTCTTACAGGTGACGAAAAGGTAACTGGCGTCAATAGAATATCAACGGTCGCTGTAATGAAGTCCGAACTCGCTTTTTGTTTGCGGATGGGGACAACTGATTTGATACCCAAATAAAGCAAGTACCCGGCCCCCGCTATTTTGATAACGGCCAACAGCAACGGTTCAGCAGCAAGCAATGCGGACATGCCAAAAATAGCCAGTGCACCATGCATCATGTAAGAGAACCCAAATCCAGAAAAATTTGCCAGCGCGCCAATCTTTCCAAAAGTTGGGACGCTACGGATGATGAGGAAAAAATTCGGCCCCGGGCTGATTTCAATCAAAAAAGCCATTACGGCAAAGCCTGCAATTAACGAAATATCCATCTCATGCTTCCATCAATACATCAAGTGTGGGCTGTAAAGTTCGTACACTATTTATTCGTCAAGTTTTGGATAGAACGATCACAAAATATCAAACGAGCTTTTATGATCAGTTTCATGCACTGCACGCGAATAACGATAATCTCTATGGGCTGTCAAAATTTCTGGAGAATCGACTTCAAGAATGATTCACCGTGCCCAGTTGCGTGTTCTGAAAAACTTATATCGTTTCTGTTCTTAAATGTCAGAGTAAGCTTAAGCATGATTCCATTTTTGAGTGTCGGCTATGCCCTAAACTTTGGCGGAGGGCGGTATTTTTACCTCATGATTCAATCCTCAAGGATGGGAGTTTCGACCTCTGTATTTCTCTGAACCCACTGGCGGTTACTGGAGGGTTTGTAGCAGCGCAGCCATACGTGATGCAATCTCGAGTGGTGCGGCAAATATGGTAGAACTTGTGCGACCACTCGCCTTGGTTCGGGACGTGCCAATCAGAGTGTCTGCTGACTCTGATAACCGCGTAACACTCCCTGATCAGAGCACGGGCAAACCCAAAATCGATCGCATGGTCATGCTGAAGCTGACATGGTTTGGAACTCTGATTCATCGCATAGCCATAGTTCCCGATGATAAACTCACTACTTGGAGAACTGTTTTTGATACTCTGCTGGCATCAGGGATGTCGGCATTTAAACAGAGAAGGGCTTGATAGGCTGTCTAAAGAACTCAATAGGAACGACGGTGATTCAATTTGCGGGGTGAGGAGGAGAGACATGCAGTGCAGATATCAGTAGGAACGCCAGAGTTCGTCAGGTATCGTGCCGCTCAACTGTATGACGTCGCCTTCGGTAGCAAGTTAGCGCTGGCGGTGCCCGACGAAAAGCAGCGTATCGATATGCTCGCTAAAGGGTTCGTGCTAGAACACTCAATTGCTGCCATCACGAACGGTGAGCTGGTGGGGCTGGCAGGTTTTCCGACCCCTGATGGATCACTGACAAGTGGTATCGGGTATCGATCGTTGTTGTCGGATTTTGGGTTTCTTGGCGGGAACCGAGCAGCTCTCGTATTCAGCGTATACGACCGAGAGTCGCGCAAAGGGGAGCTTCTGATGGACGGTATTGTCGTCGATGCATCGTGTCGTGGCCAAGGGATTGGAACGCAACTGTTTTCCAGTTTGATCAAGCTGGCGATAGAGCGAGGATACTCGACGATCAGACTGGATGTGATCGACACCAATCCTGCAGCCCGACGATTGTACGAACGTCTGGGATTCGTTGCTACGAAGACAGAACGATTTGAGTTCCTGAGATGGCTGTTAGGATTTGGTGCTTCGACAACCATGATCTATTCGTTGCAGAGCAGCGATCCATAGAAGGTATGCTGGATCAACAAGCTTTGTAAGGGGATACAAAATTGAAACAGATTGACCTGCTCTCGATCTCTGATCTGGATTTGCCCACGGTTGAACAGCTTGCAGTGCGTGCAATCGAATTGTCTGAACATTGGGACAATCGCACTATGCCTCAAACACTCACGGGTACCCGTATCGGTCTGATTGCTGAACTTCCCGGGTGGCGCAATCCGACTGCACTGGCTTTAGGCGTCGCCACAATGGGCGGTACATGCGTGACCGTGACGGCCAAATTGCAAGGCGCAGAATCTGTCGAAGATCTGGCCGGGTATATGGACAACTGGTTTGATCTATTGGCAGTGCGTACACCACAGCTTTCCCAGCTTCGTGAGTTTTCTGGGTCACTCGTTGCTCCTGTCATGAACCTGCGTACCCATGACAACCATCCGTGTGAAGTGCTGGGTGACCTTGGTTACGTGCTCTCGGTACGAGGGTCGTGGGACGAGCTCAAAGTCGCTATGGTGGGCCCTGCAGGGAACATAGCGCGTTCCTGGGTTGAAGCAGCTGCCGTACTTCCGATTGAGGTCGTGCAGGTAGCACCACCACATCTTGCGCTTTCAAAAGATGAGTTTGGATCACGATCCAGCACGACCAATGATCTGCGTGTCATTGAAGAGGCGGATATAGTCGTCACCGATTGCTGGCCAAACAATGCAAGTAACGAGGAGAAAGAGATACTCGGCTCCCTGCGTATCGATTCAATCACGCTGGATCGCTGCCGCGCTGACGTTATGTTCATACCGTGTCCGCCAGTGACGCGCGGTGAGGAAGTGTCGATCGGTGCAATGAAGCATGAAAAATGCCTTGCCACACCGGCCAAGGCATTTCTGATGCATACGCAAAATGCGTTTGTCGAAAAGGCAACCAGACGAACCCAACAACTTGGCTCAGGTCGTGATAAAGACTCTTCATGAACAATCGCGCCCAGGTTCAGAACACTGATCACATCCTTGGGAACATGCTCATAGTTCTGGGTGTTGATCGTCAGCGGTTCATCGTTCGTATCGTCGTCGGCGTTGTCAGGCACGTCGGTGCTGCCTTCATCGATAACGCTACCCTGTTTTTACCCCGCGCGACCAAAATAACAGTAGATCAGAATTCGAGGTACCATATTCACGCCTCGGCGATACGCCTACTCAGGTCAGTAAACAATTAGTCGCCTCTTTCACTTTCAATCACATCTTGCAAAGTACCGCCATGACCTCTATCGCTGATCACCCCTTGCGCTACGCCATGACGAACGAGCTGCATGCGCGGCCCTTTCCCGTTGTTGCAGCACCCAGTCGGGCCGCCTACCTGGCTATCAAGCCGGCAGCGAATGCAGCGGGGCGCGACAGGGAGGCAGATCGAGTTCATTTGATCTCTTTACTGGATCGTTTTGGTGCGCAGCATCCACAACCGGGAGCAACACATTACTCAGGCACTATTGGCAGGCATTCATTGAAATGGGAAAGCCACACTGAGTTCGTGACTTACACGATATTTGGTTTAGGTGTTGCGGAAACGCCCTTCGATGCACAAACCTTCTCTGTCTTTCCCAAGCAATGGCTGGCTGAATCGCCAGGCACGCGCATTACATCTGCTTTGATAAGAGTGGAGGTGGCTGAGGGTGACGAAGGCATCTTCGAAAAGGCTAACGACTGGTTTGTGCCTGAAAGTCTCGCCATCAGCCGGGTATTGAATGATGGCTTGGTGATGGCTGGGGATTTTCGTATCGATCATTCAGGGCATATGCGGTTTGCATTGTTCGTTCGACCCGGAGTGGGGGAGCAGCGGATCGGAAGAGTCATGCAGCGGCTGTGTGAAATTGAGACGTACAAGGCGATGTCAATGATAGGCCTGCACCAAGCCAGAGTCCTCAGCCCGCAAATGGAAGGCATTGATAAAACTCTGACCTCTCTGCTATCAGACATGATTGGCACCATTAACAAGCCTGATGTGATGCTTCAGTCATTGTTGGAAGTGTCAGCAGAGTTGGAAAATATCGTTGCCCAGTCATCTTTCCGATTTGGCGCGACTGAGGCCTATAAAACCATCGTGAATCAGCGCATCAATATTCTGCGTGAACAACGATTTCAGGAACTCCAGACCTTTGGTGAGTTCATGATGCGCCGATTCGATCCTGCCATGCGAACGGTAAAATCAACTCAAGAAAGGCTGTCGCACATGTCAGATCGTGCACAACGTGCCAGCGATCTATTGCGTACCAGAGTCGATGTGGAACGCTCTGCACAGAATCAGGAACTGCTGACATCGATGGACATGCGGGCGGCATTGCAGCTGCGGTTACAACGTACTGTTGAAGGACTATCGGTGGTGGCTATCAGCTACTACGCAATCAATATAGTGCTCTATGCCTTGGGGCCACTGGAAAAGTACTACGGCATATCAAAAACAGTCATGGCAGCCACGGCAACTCCGCTGGTTCTACTGGGTGTCTGGTGGATGCTAAAGAGAATTCACAAGCACTTTGATTAATAGGACTCGTGTTTATGCGTGCTCGGCTTTGTCGGCGGCGGTTTTTTTCTACTGACAGTTTCTGTCAGTAGGTGGATCTACACTGATTGCTCCTATCCACAGATACCAGAGCCACAACATGCGCCTTTATCATCATCCCATGTCCACCAATGCTCGGCGGGTCCTTATGACAGCTGAGCACCTTGGCATCAAGCTTGATCTCGTGCTGGTTGATCTGGCCAAGGCTGAGCAGAATGCGCCAGAGTTTCTGAAGCTTAATCCGAATCAGCGAATACCGGTATTGGAAGATGAAGGATTCGTGCTCTGGGAGTCTTACGCCATCATGCAGTACCTGGCAGACATCACGCTTGGGCAAACCGTGTATCCCGTCGATCCCAAGGCTCGAGCAGATGTCAATCGCTGGCTCTTCTGGTGCGCTCAAGACTTCATGCCCGGAGTTTCCATACTCAACTGGGAGAACTCCATAAAAACAATGATAGGCATCGGACCGTCCGATCCAGAGGCTGTGACTCGAGGGGAGAGTCTGCTAGGCAGTGCCGCAGGAATCCTGGACGAGCATCTTGCCAATTGTGAGTGGATCTGCGAGTCTGGTCTCTCATTGGCAGACTTTGCAATCAGCGCACCGCTGGCCGATCAGGATCGCGCCTGTCTTCCAGTGAAAGAGTTGAAGAATCTGCAACGATGGCTCAAGCAGGTGCAGGCTCTTGACGCATGGACGAATACCGATTCCTGATAACCGAGTTCGAAGATTCAATGAGCAAGGCCATCCGGCTGCAGCAGTTACTACAAGAAATCCGCCTGCATACGCCTCCTGTGACGGCTGACACTCTGGCAGCCGCGATGGCAGTGTCTGAGCGAACGATCTACAGGGATATACAAACGCTTCGTGCCTCAGGCGCTGTCATTGAAGGGGAGGCGGGCTATGGTTTTACCCTGATTGAAGATCCGGCGATGCCCCCGCAGGTTTTTAAAAGGGAAGAAATCGAAGCTCTGGTGCTGGGGCTTCGAGAAGTGCAGGCCGTTGCAGATCCCGCTTTGGCCAAAGCAGCGGAACATGCGTTGGCAAAACTGCATGCATCACTTCCACCGCGTTTGAAGGGCTACCTGAAACATTCGGTGCTGCACGCAAAGCGATTCAGTGCCCGGCCGGTCATCACTGTCGATGTAAGCCAGCTCAGAGAAGCTGCATGGCTGGAAAGAGCAATCGATATATCCTACATCGATGCCAAGGGTGCTACTTCCAGTCGTCGGATCTATCCGCTTTCCATCGTGTATATGGATGAGGCGCTGGTGTTGGTAGCCCATTGTTGCCTGCGAAAAGAGACTCGTGTTTTCAGGCTGGACAGGCTTCAGCACGTCGAGATATCGAATGAGAGTTTTCATCCGAAAAGGGTGCCGATGTTGGCTAAGGCGATGAAGGAGCTGATGAAGGGCTGAAAGTCCTAGTTTGCACTTTAGAGCCTACAGGCGCAGATTGGAATTTATCGAGCGACGACTTTGACAGTGATACTACAGCACAGGGATGACAACAGACTGCGCAAAAGATTCGATATTTCATCTCAAGACTTGAGTGATTTCCAGCTACCTCGTGCCTCAGTAGCCCGATGCCCGGTTGAGCAGAGGCGTGGGCAATGCGCCGCTTTCCAGTTTACGGATATTCTCGATGATGAGCGCAACTGCGGATGCTGCAAACGTGGCACCCGACATGTGCGGTGTGACATGCACGAGGGGATGGCTCCAGAAGGGATCACCCATCGGTAGCGGTTCGATCGCGAAGGCGTCCAGAGCAGCGCCCGACAGATGACACTTGTTCAGTGCTACTAGTAAAGCCGCATTGTCAACGACGGCGCCGCGACTGATGTTGACAAAAAATGCACCGGGTTTCATCGCATCAAAGGCATCTTGTCCTAAAAGATGTCTGGTACCGTGGGTCAGTGGCAGGCAATTTATCACCAAATCCTGATTCTCCAGGAAACTGCCTAGCCGATTGGCACCTGATGTAGTTTCTATTCCATCGATACTTCGTTCTCCAGCATCCCAGCCACTAACCGCATAGTCAAAACTGCGAATTCGAGTGGCAACTTCCAAGCCGATACGACCCAACCCCAGGACGCCCACTCGAAATTCACAGCCTGGTGGAATAGCAAATCTGTGCCAATGCTTCTCGGATTGTTGTGCCCGGTAATCGGCATATCGCCGGTGCCGCTCCAATACCCAGTAGAGTGCATGGGCGGCCATGTCTCTGGCCACTGCCGGATCGGCAAGCAGGACCACCGGCACCTCGGGAAGAGAGGAGTCGGCAATCAGATGTTCTGCTCCTGCACCCAGTGAAAAGATTGCCTTGAGACCAGAATAGCGTTGCAGGTCTCCGGGAGGGTGGTTCCACACTAATGCATAAGTGATTTCAGTCGGATCAAATACATCTCCATGCCGGCGAACTGTGACCTCGGGCCATTGCCGTTCCAGTTCAGCCTGCCAGCCGTCATTGTCATAGCCGTTGTTGTTGAGCAGAAGTGTCATGGGCAGGAACAGCTCCGAAAAAGTGGTTAGAACTTGTATGAAGGATCAGCTTTTTCAACTTGACGCAACAGGGCAGGCCATTCGTATTTGCCCAGTGGGAAATCGGCGTATTGACGATGCGCCAAATTCCAGATCCCTTCAGTGCTCTTATCCAGAGGTAGCCCTGTGGACAAAGCATCCACCATTACGCGACAGGCTCGTATGGTGTAATGCAGATTCATGAACGCTTCTCCCGCTGTTTCGCCGACAGCCAGAAAGCCGTGATTGCGCATGATCAGACATTTTTTGCCCTTGATGTTCTGAGCTAAGCGATCACGCTCATCCAGAGTCAGTGAAAGCCCTTCCCAATCGTGATAACCAATATCGCCATAGAGCATGGAGGAGTCCTGTGTAAGGAAGTCGAGTCCATCCTTGAGGGCTGTGATCGCCAGACCTGCTGGTGCGTGTGAGTGGAAAACCACCTTCATGTCGTGGTGCGCATTATGGATGGCTGAATGGATGACGAAGCCTGCAGTATTGACATCACTGGGGCCATGAAGAACATTGCCAGTCTCATCGATCTTGATCAGATTCGAGGCGGTTACCTCGTTGTAGAGAAGTCCGAAGCGGTTCAGCAGGAACTGATGATCGGTTCCGGGAACCCGCATCGTGATGTGGTTCCAGATCAGATCGTCATAGCCGTAGAGGTTGGCGAGACGGTACAAGGCGGCCAGGTCGATCCGTGCCTGCCATTCTTCCTGTGAGATGTTTGCGTGGCCACCCGCGGCTGAGAAATCATCGGCATTCAGTTCACGTGACATGTTTCTTTCTCCGTCGTTTTATTGTGAGATTGCGCTGCGGCAGAATTCCGCAAAGGCATAGAATTGGCATTTTCGAGCAGTTTGATGGCCATCAAGTGATTTTGATCAAAGCCGAATTTCTGAACTGCTTGAGCGTAAATCGCTTCGACCTGAGTACACATCGGCAAGGTAGCCTCTACCGATTTCGCCAACTCCAGAGTCAGCGCCATGTCCTTGTGTGCCAGCCCCAGAGCAAACCCAGGATCATAACTTCCGTCCAGAATAGCGGGCCCATAGCGGTCGGACACATAGGATCGGCCGGTACTGTTCTGGATGATTGACAGCATTCTGTCAGCCGGCACGCCACCTTTGACACCGAGCATGAGTGCCTCAGAGAGCGCAACGGAGTGCAGGTAGCACAGCACGACCTGAGCAATCTTGGCAACATAGCCTGCACCATGGGAACCCATATGCTGAACATTTTCGCCAACGATATTCAAAAGTGCTTCGTTTTTTGCGAATATCTCTGCCTGACCGCCAACCATGATTGTCAGTGTCCCCTTGGCTGCTCCTTCGATTCCACCGCTGACCGGTGCGTCAAGAAAATGAACGCCAGCAACTGTTGCCGCACCCCGTACCTCACGCTCCACCTCCAGGTTGTTGGTAGACATCTCGATCCAGGTACTGCCCTTTGACATAACGGCCAGAATGCCTTGAGGGCCGGTCGCCATAGCCTGTGTGACTTTTGGGTTGGGCAATGAGGTCATCACCACATCTGCACCGGTTGCTGCATCGAGAGCACTAATAGCGGGCTGTGCGCCCAACGCACAGAGCTGCGCCACCTTGTCAGGGTCCAGATCGTATACCGTCAGCTCATAGCCGGCTCTGGCAATGTTCCTGGCCATCGGACCACCCATATTTCCGAGGCCGATAAAAGTAATCCGCATTGCTATCTCCACCTAAAGGTTCGCTTGAAAGCGACAGTTGCGCGGCGTCACCGAATTCGCATACCGGACGCTTGGATCTAGCATGGAGCATCAATCACGACTTGACAAGTGAATATAATTAGCAGTTAGT
The DNA here is from genome assembly GCF_002215215.1 of Granulosicoccus antarcticus IMCC3135. Taxonomy (NCBI): domain Bacteria; kingdom Pseudomonadati; phylum Pseudomonadota; class Gammaproteobacteria; order Chromatiales; family Granulosicoccaceae; genus Granulosicoccus; species Granulosicoccus antarcticus. The sequence continues at coordinate 3,581,952 of NZ_CP018632.1, forward strand.
ATCGAATAATCCGATGCAGAGGCCTTCAACATGAACATCGAGCACATTCGCGCATTTTTAGAGGTCACGGCAACAGGCAGTTTTCAACTGGCCGCCAATAAGCTGAACGTCACCCAATCCACGGTCAGTGCCCGGATCAAGGCGCTCGAGGATCGGTTGCGGCAACAACTTTTCCAACGCAAACGCAATGGGGTGGTATTGACAGCAGGAGGGCATCAGTTCCACAGCAGCGCAATCAATGTCGTACGTGCCTGGGAACGGGGACAGCAGGTTGTCAGCCTGCCAGAAGGTCAAAGCACGCTGATCAGTATCGGCATCGAAGAGAACCATTGGCCACTGCTGGTGACTGATCTTCTAGCCCGCTTTGAATCCACTCTGCCAGATGTGGCCACCAGTGTTCTGGCTGAACCGTCGAATTTGCTGATGCAGAAACTGCGGGGAGGGCTGTTGGATATGGCGATCTTGTACGACCCTCAGCTTTGCGCCGAGGCCACCATTGAATTTCTGGTGCAGGAGGATCTGGTTATGTATTCCACCTCCCAACGAAAGGTTGAATCTGGAATCGTGCCTGGCTATGTTTTCGTGGACTGGGGTGACTCATTCCGTGCACTGCACAGCGCACATTTCCCTGGTGTTTTCAGTCACAAGCTTACATTGCGACAATCGTCGATTGCACTGGAACACATTCTCAAACATGGAGGGTCTGGCTATTTTCTCAAACGGATTGCGGATCCTCTTGTCGAGGCCGGTCGCCTGTTCGTTGTGAGTGAGGCACCTGTTTTACAGCGAGCATTGTTCGTTGCTGTGCGAACCGAGAGCGCCTCACCTGATTTGATCGCGACAGCCGTTAAGGCTGTGCGTGACACCATCGAGTGAACTCTCACTCCTCCTTTCTACTACCCTGGTTGCCCCATGAAAATCACGCGCCTCAGAACCCGACTTGTCAATGTCCCGTTGCCCCGTCCGATCACTACGGCGATTCACAGTATCGAATCGGTCGGCTGTGTTCTGGTCGATCTGGAAACTGACGTTGGTCTGGTCGGGCAAAGCTATATATTCACCATCAATGCTACCCGGCTCAAGGCATTTGACGAGATGGTAAGAGGTTTTGCTCACCGTGTCGAAGGCATTGATCCTCATTATGTGACAGGTATGAACACAGCCATCTGGTCTGATATCAATCCGACCGGTTATGCAGGTGTCACCATTTCAGCCCTGGCTGCATTGGATACGGCTTGCTGGGATCTGGTAGGCAAGGCGGCAGGGCAGCCATTGCATTATATTTTCGGTGCTTGCAGAGATCGTATTCGCACCTATGCAAGTGGTGGGCTTTGGCTTTCCCAGTCCATTGATGATCTGGCTATCGAGGCGCAGACGTTTCTCGATCAAGGATTTCGCGCTATGAAAATCAGAGTCGGTCATGCAGACCCTTGCATCGATGTCGAACGGGTAGGGGCGGTGCGCGAGGTCGTCGGGCCGGGCATTGAGCTGCTTACCGATGCAAACCAGGCATTGCAACCTAAACAAGCCATTCGACTAGGGCGGATGCTGGCCGAACTGGGTGTGTCCTGGCTAGAGGAGCCTGTCGATGTGCATGATCTGACCGGGCAGGCACAGGTGAGAGAGGCGCTGGACATCAACGTCGCATCAGGCGAGACGGAATGGACTCGCTACGGCATCCGACGCACCATAGAGGCAGGGGCTGCCGATGTGTTGATGCCGGACTTGCAGCGGATAGGCGGTCTGACTGAGATGCGTCGTGTGGTAGCGCTTGCCGAGGCGTACAGCCTTCCCATCTCGACCCATATATTTACCGAACACAGCCTTGCTATTGCAGGTTCAGCGGCTAACTGTATCTCGGTGGAACACATGCCATGGTATGCCCCGCTATTTGTCGAAGAGCTGGAGATCGTGAACGGCGATATTCTGATTCCCAATAGACCAGGCTCAGGCTTTACATTTGACGAGACGGCAGTTGCCAAATTTGCACTGTAGGATTAACAGGCAGGTTCTGGCCAGGTGCCTGCATTGGAATATTCGATATTAGAAAGAGATTATATTCGTTAGTCTGAAGAAGATCTCTCTTATACCATCAGCACACACTCAGAAGCTTCAAGAGTGATTGAGCGCAGGATGCGTGGTGAAGCGGTTCACTTAGCCGCACTGAGCAGGTAACGGGAGAACTAGATGATATTTTCAAGGCCCAGGCTGATCTTGGCCGCTGTACTTCTGACAGCGGCGGGATCTCCCGCATTTGCCAAATGCGGTAATGTCACCATCACCGAAATGAACTGGTCGTCGGCAGCGGTTGTCACTTCTATTTCAAAATTCCTGATGGAGCAGGGTTATAACTGTACCGTGACCACGGTTCCATCAGGCACTGTTACGGCCATCACGTCTGTTGCAGAAACGGGAGAGCCCGATATCGTCACGGAGCTGTGGTTGAGCGGTGTGCCCGCCTACGCTGAGTTGGAAGCAGCTGGCAAGATCAGGACTCTGACACATGTGCTTTCCGAAGGTGGAGTTGATGCCTGGTGGGTGCCGCAGTATCTTATCGATGATCACCCCGAACTTGCCACAATGGAAGGCATTCTTGCCAATCCCGGGTTGGTGGGAGATCGGTTCCACAACTGCCCCGATGGCTGGGGTTGTAAAGTCACAAATGAGCATCTTGCACAGGCTTATGATCTTGCTGGGGCTGGGCTTGAAGTATTTGATCATGGCTCAGGAGAAACCCTCGCTGCAGCTATTGCTGCTGCCTATGAAAGCAAAGAGCCCTGGTTCGGATATTACTGGGCACCTACCTCCGTGTTGGGGAAATACCCCATGGTCAAAATTGATCTTGGAACCTTTGATAAGGCCATCCACGATTGCAATGCAGCGGAGGAATGTGCGACGCCCGGCAAGTCGTCTTACCCACCTGCCGAAGTAATCACGGCTGTGACTACTGATTTTGAATCGCGTCAGCCAGAGATCGCTGAGTTGATGTCACACGTCTCCTTCACTAACGAGCAGATGAGTAAGATTCTTGCCTGGCAAGAGGACAACAATGCCTCCTCTGAAGAGACAGCTGTTCACTTTCTGACGAACTATCCGGACGTCTGGAGTACTTGGTTGAGCGAAGTGGCTCGCGAAAGGCTTTCGGCACTCTTGCAGTAATTTCAGAGTACGCCGTATGCCGTTGATTGCGGCTAACACTTATCCAACTTCATGGAACAGGGCCGATGGCACTATATAGCGATTTTTTTGATTCAATGGGTCTGCGCGATTGGTGCGATGCAGGTACGACTGGTGGTCCTCAGACGATGGCCGATCTTCTTGCTCGCACCCATTCGGGTGAGGCTTCCGAAGCTTCCCAGATCGTCTTTCCCTCGTTGGATGTACTGCACAGCGCCTGCAGTGTCATTCCTCGAACTCGCGACTTTACCGCGGGGCTCGAGCATTACTTTCTCAGTGTCAAAGACCCGGTAAAATCAGTGTTGGGTCCGCTGACGCAGCCACTCAGCTGGGCGCTACAAGGTGCACTTGATCTTGTGCATGACTTGCCATGGTGGCTGCTGGTTCTGACGCTTATAGTCATAGTGCAACTTGCAGCAAAGCGGGTACGAATCACGGTGTTCACCGCTCTTGTCTTCGCCATTCTGGCCTTCATTGATCATCTGGAACCCGCGTTGCAAACGTTGGCGATTATTCTGGTGTGTACGTTTATTTGCGTACTTGTTGGTGTGCCGATCGGGATAATGATGTCAAGAAGCTCTCGGCTTGAAAGGCTGGCAATTCCAGTACTCGATATGCTTCAGACCCTGCCAACATTTGTCTACCTGATACCACTTATTTTTTTGTTCAGCGTCACCGAGCCGAAGCTCTACGGTATCGCCATCATTCTCTATGCAATCGTCCCCGCCATCCGCTTGACCAATTTGGGAATCCGCCTGGTGGACAAGGATGTACTGGAGGCGGCAGATGCCTTCGGTATGACCGCCAGGCAAAAACTGATACGCGTCGAATTTCCACTGGCACTGCCCAATATCATGGCAGGGGTGAACCAGACCATCATGATGTCTCTTTCCATGGTGGTTATCGCCTCGCTGGTATCGGCTCCTGGCCTGGGTGCTCTGGTTTTGCGCGGTATCAACAAGCTGGAGCTTGGCGTTGGTCTGGTGGCAGGCTTGGGTATTGTGCTACTCGCCATTATGCTGGATCGTGTCAGCAAGGCTGCACTCGAGCGCATCAACAAGTCACATAAGGCATGAAAGCAATGGATAAGACTGACAGCCATATTTCGATCCGAGGCCTCTACAAGATCTTCGGGACCGAGGCTGAGGCTATGTTGCCTCTAGCCAAGAGTGGCATGAGTAAATCTGACATGCTTGCGCAGCATAAGCAGGTTTTGGGGCTGCGTAATATCAATATCGAGATCATGAAGGGAGAAATCACTGTCGTCATGGGATTGTCCGGCTCTGGGAAATCCACTCTGATCCGCCATCTCAATCGTCTGATTGATCCTACCGATGGCGAAATTCTTGTCAATGGTAACGATGTATTGAAGCTGGATGAGAATGAGTTGCGCACACTGCGACGCACACAGATGTCGATGGTGTTCCAGAAATTTGCGTTGCTACCGCACGAAACCGTTCTGCAAAATACCGGCCTTGCGCGTAACGTTCGAGGAGAAGATATTGTTGAAACTGACAAGGTCGCACGCAAGTGGTTGAAGCGGGTAGGGCTGGAAGGGTCTGAGAATCTTTATCCCAATCAGTTGTCTGGAGGAATGCAACAGCGTGTGGGACTGGCACGTGCGCTGACCTCTGATTCCGAGTTGATGCTGATGGATGAGGCTTATTCAGCTCTCGATCCATTGATCCGGTCCAGCATGCAGGATCTATTACTCGATCTTCAAAAAGATCTGAAAAAGACGGTTATATTCATCACACATGACCTGGATGAGGCATTGAAGCTGGCCGATCATCTGGTGATCCTGAAGGATGGCGAGATCGTTCAGCAAGGTGAGCCACAGGGCATCTTGTTGAGCCCGGCTGATCCCTACATCGAAGACTTTGTCAGTGATATCAACCGAGCGCGAGTTATTCGGGTCGGATCGGTTATGAATGAAGATAGGTCCACTGTCACAGACTTGAAGATTGATGAGCAGGCAACATTGGAACAGGCCATTCTGGTGGCTCAAGGGCAGGCCGAAACCTCACTGACAGTGATGAGAGGCCATACACGAATAGGCACGCTCAAAATGTCGGATGTGCTCAGAGCGCTGGTCCCTCGGCGCTCTAGCACGAATTCCTAGAACATCCCATTATCGTTAGCGCTTTCTGCCGGAATCACTTGCAGCACATCCCAGTGTTCGACAATCTTGCCGGCATCGTCGACACGAAATATATCGATACCGGCATATTCCAGTCCTTCAGGCCAGATCTGGTGGCAATGCAGGATCACATGGTTTCCATCGACGAAGCTGCGTTTTATGTCGACATGCTTGCCCGGGAATTCATCGGCCATACGGATGAAATAGTCGATGAACCCCTGCTTGCCAGATGTCACATGTACATTGTGCTGAATGTACTCTTCACCGACGTAGCGCTTTATGGCTTCCGCCGGCTCGCAGTCATTGAACATCATTTCGTAGAATGCGATGACGTTCTTTCTGTTCTGTTCAGGCGTTGTCATATCAGTATCGTTGTCGGTGAAAGGGGGTATAAAGCTCAGAAAGGAAAGTGCTGATGCGGATCTTCAATGGTTACCCAGCGTACCGAAGTGAAGGCATCAATGGCGGCCTTGCCTCCAAAACGTCCGTAACCACTGTCTTTCACTCCTCCGAAAGGCATCTGGGCTTCATCGGCAACAGTGGGACCATTGATGTGGCATATCCCGCTCTCTATCTGGTCGGCAACCGCCAATGCTCGCTGGATGTTGTTGCTATAGACAGCCGCCGACAATCCGTAGGCTGTATCGTTGGCTACGTCAATGGCTTCCTGATCGCTGCTGACTCGGATGATTGGCTTGACCGGCCCGAAACTTTCTTCTGAATAGATTCTCATGTCTGGTGTGACATTGTCGATCAAGGTTGCCTCTACGATGGTGCCGTTGCGTTTGCCGCCGGCAATGACTTTACCGCCTTTGGCAATGGCATCGGCGATCAGGGCGTCCATTTTTTCCGCGGCAGCCGATGTAACCAGAGAACCCAGAACCACCTTTTCGCGAGGATTTCCCGCTGGCAGGGCATTGGCCTTGGCAGCAAAGGCTGCAATGAATTCATCGGCAATACCCTCTTGCACAATGACACGTTCAGTGGACATGCAAATCTGGCCCTGGTTCATGAATGAGCCGAAGGCTGCGCCATTGACGGCGGCCTGTACGTCGGCATCGTCGAGAATGACCAGAGGGGCCTTGCCACCCAATTCCAGCAATACCGGTTTCAGTTGTTCTGCCGCCTTTACAGCGATGATGCGGCCAACACTGGTGGAGCCTGTGAAGTTGATGTGCCGTACCTCAGGTGCCGCAATCAATGCCGCGACAATCTCTGCCGCATCTGCAGGATCATTGCTGATAACGTTCATGACACCCTCGGGAAAGCCAGCTTCTCTGAAGGCCTCGCCGATGGCCAGATGAGTGGCTGGGCAGAGTTCTGATGATTTCAAAATGGCAGTGTTACCACAGGCGATGGCCATGGCAACAGCACGTACGCCAAGGATCACAGGGGCGTTCCAAGGGGCAATTCCCAGACAAACGCCAAGCGACTTGCGTTGCGCCATGGACAAAGTGCCGGGCTTGTTGGCAGGGATGATTTCACCGGTTATCTGCGTCGTCATGGCAGCTGCTTCTCGCAGAATTCCAGCACCTAACATACAGTTGAAACCGGCCCAGGGCCCGGTGGATCCGGTTTCGGTGATCATGCACTGAATAATCCGATCCGTACTCGCCTCCAGAGCGTCAGCAGCTTTCATCAGCAAAGCACGACGCTCACTTGGCCCGGTGGCCGACCAGGCGGGATAGGCCGCAGCTGCCGCTCGAGCGGCTTTCAGTGCGTCTTCAACACTGGCTGCAGCTGCAGTGGTGGCAACCTCACCGGTGACTGGATCATGCCGTTGATAGGTTTGGTTGTTAGTTGCGGGCATGTCCTGGCCTGCGATCAATAGAGAAGTGTTCATGTTTGTCTCCTTTTAGAATTCCATTACATCGGCAAGAATTGCGGCTTCGAGCCCGCCATCGCAGGCAAGGTTGCTACCGTTGACCCAACGAGAACCATCTGATGCCAGAAAGAGGATAGAGGGGGCAATATCATTGGCGGTGCCAGCTCGACCTACCTTGTCAATGTCACTGTTCACCCGTTCGTCGCCCAGTACCGAGCGGAATTGCGTGAGTATCGGTGTTTCCACGGGACCAGGGCTGACAGCATTGACGCGTATGTTGCGATCCTTGAAAACGGGGTTGTGAGCGGCCTGATAGCTCCAGAGCAGCAGGAACTCCTTGGAGGTCGGGTAGGCGATTTCATCCGTGACACCATGATCAGAGGCAAAAGTGGCTGGGTCCGGAAATCCTTGAACGGCCACGGCAGCTTTGGCGCGTTGCAGATTCATTCGCCAGCCAAAGCCTGCAACGGAGGCGACATTGATTACAGAGGCATATTGGTTCATCTTCGGCGCAAGCCCCAGTGACAGCGCACGTAAGCCCAGGAAATTGACGGCAAGCGTTGGAGCAACGCCTGCGGTGCCGGACAGGCCCGCAACATTGGCCAGTGCATCGATACCCTTGGGCAACTGCTCAATGAGCGCATCGACGCCTTGTTGTGTGCCCAGGTCTGCTTGCAAAAATTGACCGCTGAGCTGATCGGGCTGATTCCTGTCCACACCGTAGACATTGGCCCCCATGGACAGCGCCAGTTCGGCCGTACGTTTGCCGATACCTGAGGCGGCACCGGTAATGACAATGTTCTTACCCTGTAGCATTTGTATCTCCCTGATTGAAACTATAAATGATTTGGTATGTGAGTTGACAGTCGATAGAGTCGGGGCCGTGCCTGCAATACTCTGGTGTTTTCAGGCGCGGCTATTGTCTGTTTCCGAGAGGGTGATCCATCTCAGTTCAGTAAATTCATGCAGTGCCCAGCGTCCGCCAAAGCGGCCGTAGCCGCTGGATTTCACGCCGCCAAAAGGGGCATGCGGGTTGTCATCCACGGTTGCCCGGTTGATATGGCAAATGCCGCTGTGCAACTTTCCGGCAACGGCGAGGGCTCTGGAAACATCGCGACTGAATATGGCCACTGCCAGGCCGTATTCACTGTCATTGGCTATGGTGATGGCCTCCTGATCGTTCGCCACCCGCGTAATCGATAACAGCGGGCCGAAGACTTCTTCATTGTAGACGCGCATGTCAGGCTCGACACGGTCGAGCAAAGTGGGTTCCACGAACGCATCGCGAATACCTCCTCCTCCAACGAGGTTGGCGCCCTTGGATACAGCATCGTTGATCAATCCAGACAGCCTGTCCGCCGCCTCAAGACTAATGACGGGACCAATTTGTGTATCAGCTGCCTTCGGATTCCCCACGACCATTTGTGCACGACCGGCTTCGATGCGTTTGATCAGTGCGTCAGCAACGGAATCGGCCACGATCAGGCGTTCGGTGGACATACAGATCTGGCCCTGATTCAGATAGGCGCCACGCAGAGCTGCCTCTGATGCCGCTTCCAGATCCGCATCCTCCAGTACCACCATGGTGGCTTGACCGCCGAGTTCCAGTAGTGAACGCTTCAAATGACTGGCGCACAATTCCGCCACACGTCGACCCACACGGGTAGAGCCTGTGAAATTGACTCGGCGAACAACTGGTGATTTGATTAATGCTTCTACGATGGGTTCGCTATCCTGAGAGCGCGTGAGGAAGACCTCGGCGACGCCTTCTGGAAGTCCTGATTCGCGGATGGCATCGCCGAGCAACCTGAAGGTCTGCGGTGCGATTTCGTTGCCTTTGAGCAATACGGTATTGCCACACAACAAAGGCGCTGCAATGGCCCGGATACCAAGAATCAAAGGTGCGTTCCATGGGGCAATGCCGAGACACACGCCACAGGGCGTTCGTTCAGCTCGACTGATGACGCCTTTTTCGTCGGGAATTGTCTCGATGCGATCAACTTCATCGGCATAACTGGCCACCGCTTCGAGCATCTCAACGGCGAATTCCACATTGTGTTCAGCCCAGGTTCGGGGGGTGCCGATTTCCCGAATCATGGAATCGCAAAACGTGTCGGACCACGCCTTGATAACCTGAGACAAGGCGATCAGTTTGCTGGCGCGGTACAGGGAGGTGGTGGAAGACCATGCCGGGAAAGCGGCGGCTGCACTGGCGATCAGATGCTGGCAGTGATCCAGATCACAGCTTGTTTCGCCAGGCTCCATAGAGGACACATGCGTCTCTTGATTTACTGCAATTTTATGCATGTCTGATGGGTGTCGAGCCATGACAAACTCCGTTGATGGTTATTATGATCGATACAATTTCGCATTAAATGCTCATACTTGGGCATTCATTGCGTTTATTTGGAGGCGATATCCGCGAATGACGATCGCATACACCACCGTGCAGGATGAATTGGAAGCCCTGCATGACAGAACCCTGCGGCTGCGGGTCGCTGATGAATTCTCCACGCTGATTTTTCTGAAACAGGGGCAGCTGTCTTGGGGGGTGGAGGGGCAGGGTATAAAGGGGCCTGGCTTGTGCTATTGGCCACAAGGGCAGCGTCCGGTTCTGACTCTGGGCGCTGGCGGCAGTGTTCGCATTCTGGGGCTGAGTGACAATTGCATTCTCGATGCCATGGGCGCGCGTGCAGAGTCGGTTCATCTACGCATGCTAGTCGAGTATCCATTCTGTGTGTCGGTAACCGACCCGAAGAACCTGACTCAGGTCATCGCCCTGTTTGATTGGTACGGCGATGAGTATCATGATGTGGAGCGTCGCTCACCGATGTCGCTGGCTGCTTATCTTCGGCTGATCTTCGTCAGTGCGTTGCGAATCTATCGGCCTGAACCCGCTGAGGCTGGTGCTGATCAAACCAGCATATTGCGCCAGTTTCGACACCTGGTCGAATTGCATTACAGGGAGCACTGGCTAGTGCCACGGTATGCCGATGAGCTGGGTGTGGAGCGTGATCGCTTGCATCGCATCTGCAAGCGCGAAACCGGGCGCAGCCCGGCAGAGCTGGTTTATGAGCGACTGACCGCCGAGGCCAAGGCGCGGCTTGAGATGTCCGGTTTCCCGTTGAAAAAGATTGCCGCAGATCTGGGCTTTGCCGATGCAACGCGTTTCAGCCACTTCTTCAAACGTCGCACCGAGATTTCTCCGGGGGCCTACCGCGCGATAGTGTCTGCACCGGATGCCGATGATCTGGTGGAGTTGAAACGCGGCTTTGCAGACTGGCCTTGAGTACCTGTTTGAACGCCAGGGTGATCCAGTCAATAAGCCGATGGCTACATCTCAGCTCAGGCAAGTACACTGCATGATCCTTGTGCTTGAAAAACCTGGCGATAGGCTACCCCAATGACCAATGCTTTTACCCGAACGGCCCTGATGGGTAATCTGTTGCAGGACCCAGAGATCGCCCATGAATTCTCAGGAGCGGTTTTTATCGATCGAATGCTGCAATTTGAACGGGCATGGACCGAGGCACTAAAGACAACAGGGGCTGTTGATGAGGCTGCCGCAGACATCGCGTTGCAGGCAATGGATGCGTTTGCGCCTGATATTGACGTTCTGGGCAGAGCCTCTGAGGTCGATGGTTTGCCTGTACCGGAATTGGTGCGGCAACTCAGAGCGGGGCTGCCCGAAAAAGCTCAGGCCGCGATCCATACGGGGGCGACCAGTCAGGACGTCATTGATACGAGCATGATCCTCACCGCCTGCTCGGTATTAAACCTGTTTGAATGGCGCGCCAGGGCACTGCTGGAATGTCTGGATGATCTTGCCACGCGTTTTGCGGATAACCCCATCATGGGGCGAACCCGGATGCAGGCAGCACTACCCATTATGGCAGGTGACCGGATTGAAGACTGGCGCACCCCGCTGGCTGCGCATTTTGATCAATTGCCGGAGCTCATCGAACGAATCAGTATCGTGCAGGTAGGTGGCGCGGTCGGACTTCGCGCAACCTCCGGCAGCTGCGATGAAAATATCGCTACCTGCGTGGCTGAGTTGCTCAAGCTGAGAGTATTCCCTGTCTGGCACACTGATCGCTCTGTCATGCTGGATATAGGCCATTGGCTGACAAAAATTACCGGAACGTTGGGGAAGGTCGGGCAGGACATTGCGCTGATGGCGCAGCAGGGCATTGACGAAATAAAGCTCGATGGGGCAGGAGGTTCCTCTTCCATGCCGCACAAGCAAAATCCCATCCGGGCTGAAATACTGGTTGCATCTGCACGTGTTGTTGCTGGCCATCAGGGCATATTGGCGCAGTCCATGATTCATGAACAGGAACGCTCAGGGGCTGCCTGGGCCATCGAATGGATGACATTGCCAGCCATGTTTGAATCAACCGGGGCGAGCCTTAACAATGCGGATCATCTTTTGAGGCAGATCCGACAAATCGGATCAGGAGCGTAGGTGCGTACAAACTGCATAGCTGCCTTTCAACTGATCACCGCATCTCTGCACTTTTCCTGGATTCCAGAAGTGCCTGCCGGAATAGACGGATTGTGGGTGTCGGATCTTCCTCGGATCGAGCCAGGATGCCGACGGGTCCAGCCATTGTTTTCGTATCAATAGGCAGCGTTACCATTCGTCCTGCCTGAATGTCGCGCGCGACTACACCCTTGCTGATAATCCAGATCGCTGCAGCAGGTCCCAATGTCATCGCACGCCCAAAAGAGCTGGATACGGTTTCAAGCCGATTGGGCCAGTCGCCAATTCCATTGGTGATGAAAAAGCGATCTACCAAAGGCCTGATCGCAGCACCCTTGGGCGGGTAAAGAATGCGGTGGCTCCCCAACGCGTCGAGATTGCATTCATGCGCCATTGCATGCGCCAGTGGGTGATCTGCGGCAACAGCAAAGACAACTTGTTCAGAATATAGCTGAGTAAAGGATAAGCCAGTCATTGTCTCAGGTCTGCCCATGCGTCCGATGACCAGGTCAAGGTCACCGGAACGCAAGCGATCAACCAATGCGCCAATACGGCCGTCTTCCACTGTTACAGGGGTGGCAGGTGAAAGTTCTGAAAATCGAAGAACCACGTCAGGCAGTAAATCAGCTGCAACACTTGGCAACGCGCCAATGCGCAGGGGTGATGAGGTGCCTGCTGACAGTGCGTCCAGACTGGCCAGACCATGGCTCAGGGCGGCCAGACTCTGTTCGGCGAAATGCTGAAAAACGGCGCCCTCACGAGTTAATTCGATACCGCCGCGGTCTCGATGCATCAAAGCGACCTCCAGGATGGTTTCAAGGTCTTTCAAGGTTTTGGAGATGGCGGGCTGTGTCAGAAAGGTACGCTCAGAGGCGGCTTTCAAGCTGCCGCATCGTACTGTTTCCACGAATGCGGATAGGTGCCGCATCTTGATCTGGCGAAGTTTATTACTTTCCATATGGGCAACTAACTGGTCTGATTTCTCAATTTCAATACAGTTTACGGTGTATTAAAGTAGACGCAATAGTCTTGGAGAGACCCATGAAGACACAAGTGGCAATCATTGGCGGAGGTCCTGCTGGCCTGCTCCTCTCACAGCTTCTGCACACCCGCGGGATTGATAGCGTGGTTCTGGAGCGCAAGACAAAGGACTACGTGCTGGGCCGTATTCGGGCTGGAGTGCTTGAGCAGGGTCTTGTCAAACTGATGGAAGAGGCGGGTTGTGCAGAGCGGATGCATGCCGAAGGCCTGACCCATGACGGCACACTTATTTCCTATGGCAATGAGATATTCCGCGTCGATTTTTCCGAGCACACCGGCAAGCCTGTCATGGTTTACGGTCAGACAGAAGTGACTCGCGATCTGTACGAAGCCCGTGAAAAAGCGAACGGCAAGATTGAGTTTGAAGTTGAAGATGTCGTTATTCACGGCGCGAACACCGACCTTCCGCATGTCTATTACACGGTTGACGGCGAAGCGCGTCGCCTTGATTGCGATTTCGTGGCAGGATGCGACGGGTTCCACGGCGTCAGCCGCCAGAGCATCCCGCTGGATGTACGGCGCGAATACGAAAAAATATATCCATTCGGCTGGTTGGGCATCCTGAGTGAGACACCGCCCGTCAATCACGAGCTCATCTATGCAAACTCCAATCGTGGCTTTGCCCTGTGTTCCATGCGCAACAGTAATCTCAGCCGATATTACATCCAGTGTTCGCTGAGCGACAGTCCCGGCGATTGGACGGATGAGGCATTCTGGGAAGAATTAAAGCGCCGCATTCCAAAAGAGCAGGCCGACAAGTTGGTGACAGGTCCTTCCATTGAAAAATCGATTGCACCATTGCGATCGTTTGTGACCGAACCCATGCGATGGGGCCGGCTGTTCCTGTGTGGCGATGCTGCGCACATTGTACCGCCCACGGGTGCCAAGGGGCTGAACACCGCCGCTTCGGACGTACACTATCTCTATAATGGATTGCGGGAATTTTATGAAAAAGGCTCAGAAGAAGGCATCGATACCTATTCAGAGAAAGCCTTGAAAAGGGTATGGAAGGCCGAGCGATTTTCCTGGTGGTTCTCGTCACTCATGCACCGCTACCCTGACCAGTCTGAGTTTGATCTGAAAATACAAGTCGCCGAACTCGAGTTCTTGCGATCAAACAAGGCTGCACAACAAGCGATGGCGGAAAATTACGTCGGGTTGCCGTACTGATGAAGGTGCTCAAGGCAAACGGCATTGCGATGCATTGGCGTGAAGACGGGAACCCGGATGGAATGCCGGTCATCTTCGCCAATTCTCTTGGCACTGATCTGAGGATGTGGGACGAGCTTCTGCCATTGCTGCCTAAGGAGTACCGTTATTTGCGCTATGACGTGCGTGGTCATGGCCTGACACAGGCGAGTGATGGGCCGTATTCGATGGAGTTGCTCACCGCAGATGCAGGGGCGCTGATTGATGAGTTGCAAGTGGGCCCTGTCATTTTTGTCGGCTTGTCGATCGGCGGCATGATCGGCCAGGGGCTTGCTGCATCGCGGCCCGATCTGGTCAAAGCACTGGTCTTGTCAAACACCGCTGCCCGCATGGGCACTGCCGAGATGTGGGATGCACGAATAGCGCAGATAATGCAAGGCGGGATAGAGGGTTCGGCTGATGCGATTCTGGATCGCTGGTTTGGAGCAGAGTTCCGTGAATCACCGCAGATATCTGCCTGGCGCGCCATGCTTACACGCACGCCGCAGGCAGGATATCTGGGGTGCTGCGCTGCACTGGCAGATGCCGATTTGAGCGCATCGACCGGCACACTGCGCCTGCCAACGCTTGGCATTGCAGGGTCTGAAGACGGGGCCAGTCCACCTGATCTTGTTGCAGCGACGTGCAAGCTGATTGAGGGCGCGGCATGCCATGTCATCTCTGGCGCAGGACATCTTCCCTGCGTTGAGAAGCCTTGCGACTATGCGGCCATTTTATCGCCATTTCTAAAGGAGCATGCAAATGCCTGATCGTTTTGACACCGGTATGGCCATTCGTCGGGAGGTGCTGGGCGATGCCCATGTTGATCGCACCGAAGCCAACAAGTCAGGCTTTGATGAGCCGTTCCAACGCATGATCACGGAAGGTGCCTGGGGCACATTGTGGGCGGACGATACGATCTCACGGCGTGACCGTTCCCTGCTGACACTGGCACTGCTGGCTGCGATGGGGAATTTTGAAGAAATCCCGATGCATATCCGCGCCAGCCGCAATACCGGAGCACGTCCTGATGAAATCCTGCAGGCATTCATGCATGTGGCGGTCTATGCTGGAGTACCCAAGGCGAACCATGCCATCAAACTTGCCAAGGAAACATTCAAGGAAATGGGAGTCGAAGTATGAGCCTGATCAAACAGACTGGCGGATTTGTTCCGCGTGATCGTAGCTGGCAGCCTGATGCGCTGACCCCGACTTACAAAACCAGCATAAAACGTAGTCCGCAGGCCGCGTTGCTGTCATTTCCGACGACGTTGAGCGAAGAAACCTCTCCTGTTTTCGGACACAATCTGATCGGCGAGCTCGATAACGATCTGATATTGAACTACGCGCATGCAGGGGAAAGCGCTATTGGCCCGCGTATTATCGTATATGGGCGTGTGCTGGACGAGATGGGGCGTGGGGTGCCGGGGGCTTTGGTGGAATTCTGGCAGGCCAACGCAGGTGGACGTTATCGCCACAAGAAAGAAAGCTACCTTGCAGCGCTTGATCCGAACTTCGGGGGATGTGGGCGGACGATTACGGCTGAGGACGGATCTTATGAATTCCGCACTGTTCAGCCGGGTCCATATCCTTGGCCTAATGGCATGAATGATTGGCGTCCGGCACATATACATTTTTCGCTTTTCGGGCATGGTTTTGCGCAACGGCTGATCACTCAGATGTATTTTGAAGGAGACCCGCACATCAAGCTTTGCCCCATTGCGGGAGCACTCAACAACCAGAAAGCTATCGACGCGTTGACGGCGCTGCTGGACATGCACCGGACGGTTCCTATGGACAGCCGTGCTTTCAAATTCGACATCGTGCTGCGCGGCCAACGCCAGACATACTTCGAAAACCGAAAAGAGGGTCTTTGATCATGGTGCAAAAACTTGAATACCTGCGCGAGAGTCCTAGTCAGACTGCCGGGCCCTATGTACATATCGGATGCATGCCGAACTTTACGGGTATTGATGCTTACGGTGGAGACCTCGGTACGCACATGAAGACGGGCCCTGTACAAGGGCAGGAGATTACGATCACCGGTATCGTTTATGACGGCATGAATACGCCGTTGCGCGATGCGATGATTGAAATCTGGCAACCTGATGCAGCAGGTCTGTTCCCGTCGGCTAATGAAACCCGTGGTCAGCCCGATCCGAACTTCACCGGATGGGGCCGTTCACCGGGAGACTCGAGCACAGGTGAGTTTGCGTTTCATACGGTAAAACCTGGTGCGGTACCTTATCCTGATGGGCGGATGCAAGCGCCACATATCACCGCATGGGTTGTCGCACGTGGCATCAACATCGGCCTGCATACCCGTATCTACTTTGAGGATGAAGTCGATTCCAATGCGGCGGATCCGATTCTGAGTCGCATTGAACATCCAAGCCGTATTCCTACCTTGCTGGCAAAAAAGACTGGTGAGGGCGCGTACCGGTTCGACATCTATCTACAAGGTCCCAACGAGACCATCTTCTTTGACATATGAGGTCCTCAATGAGCAATCCATGCATTATCTGCGTCGCCATCACCGGATCTCTCCCGACAAAAGAAAACAATCCGGCAGTGCCTATCACGATATCCGAACAAATTGAAAGCACGCAGGAGGCCTTTGAGGCTGGGGCATCAATCGCCCACTGCCATGTGCGCGACGAGGCAGGCAAACCGACGTCTGATCCGGATCGTTTTGCCCGGCTCAAGGAGGGGCTGGAAAAGCATTGCCCTGGCATGATCGTGCAACTTTCCACGGGTGGGCGTTCTGGTGCCGGAAAGGAGCGCGGAGGAATGCTGTCGTTGTCGCCGGATATGGCATCCTTGTCCGTGGGTTCCAACAATTTCCCCACGCGTGTCTACGAGAACAGCCCTGACCTGGTGGACTGGTTGGCCTCCGAAATGATCACCCATGACGTTAAACCCGAGATCGAAGCGTTCGATCTGGGTCATATCGTTCAGGCAACGCGGATGGCCGCCGACGGGCGTCTGAAGGGGCCACTTTATGTGCAGTTCGTTATGGGTGTGAAGAATTCGATGCCTGCCGATGAGCCTATTTTCGACTTCTACATCGAAACACTGAAACGCCTTGCACCTGATGCACAATGGTGTGCAGCAGGAATCGGACCGGCACAGCTGAAGATCAATGAATGGTCGATTGCGAAGGGTGGACACACCCGAACGGGACTGGAAGACAACGTGCGATTGGACCGCGACACCCTGGCGCCGTCCAACGCCGCGCTGGTTCGTCGAGCGGTCGATCTATGCGAAAAACATGAACGCCCCGTCGCCACATGGCAACAAGCACGGGATATCCTGAATTTGCAGTAAATTCAGGCTGTTTTTCCTTCTTTCATTTTTACCAGGCCGGCAAGCAGGGTGTTGAGGGGTACGTCGACGGACAATTCGGCACCGCGCGTTGCGACATAACCGTTGAGTGCATCAATCTCAGTGCGTCGTCCTGCCTCGATATCTTGCAGCATCGAAGGCTTGTGCGCACCATGGGCGCCAAGCGCGAATTCTATCTGTCTGGCAACCGCCGTTCTATCCGTTTCTATCCCTTCCGTCTGTCCAAGAAGCAGAACTTCTGCTGCAATACTGTCGGCCAATTCCTGACCTATGAAGTTTGCGATATCACCCACTGTGCCCTCGCCAAGTGCAGCAGTTGCATTCATTGCACAGTTAAAAGCAGCTTTTTGCCAGACTTGCGACAGAGCGGAGGTTGTTTGCTCCATGCCGCCTCTCGCCAGTGAACCTGCCAGCGCGGCGGCGGGGCCGTTGTCCTCAAGCGCGTTGAACGGCGTGTAGGCCATGCCATGGCTTGCCACGTGACCCGGTCCGATCAAATCACCAGGCGTCATCGTGCAGCCAAACAAAATCTGCGCTGCGGGGACCATTGACAGTAACCTTTCAATATTGCCCAAACCGTTTTGCAAGGTCAGCACGCAGGCGCCTGCATCGATTATCGCTTTGATGCTTTGCAGGGCTGAGTGCGAGTGCAGTGTCTTGGTTAACAGGATTACCACATCCACTTGAGAGGACTGCTCAGGTTCCATCGCGGGGATCATCAGGTGCTCAGTGCAATCATCCCAGTCGACACGTAAGCCACTATCGCGGATTGCGGCAAGGTGGGCGATGTTCTTGTCTAGCAAGGTCACGTCAAACCCGGCCTTGTAGAGCGTTGCACCCATGACCGATCCCAATGCACCGGCACCTAAAATGGCAATTTTCATCACTGAATTTTCTCTCTGCGAATAGACATTGGAGCACTCCCGGACTTGGCACAAGAGTGGCTGTTCAAGAAGGTTGGGCGTCGTCAAGCCCTTACCAGTAAGGCCTTGATTCGTTCTGCCATCGCCAGAAGTACCGGGAGGCTACGCACCACCATCGGGTCATCGAAGCGATGGAGCATGCCAAATGTGCTCAGCGTAAATACAATCTCGCCACTGGCACTCTTTACGGGAACTGACAATGCGCCGATATCAGGTTCGTTCTCACCCCGGTTGCACGCATATCCGCAGGTCTCGATTTGATCCAGATCCAGCGATTCACTTGTCTGGCCATCTTGCAACCACTGGGCTCGCTGCGCAGACTCCATGCCTGCCAGCCACAGCTTGCCCTGCGCCGATGATGCCATCGGTAAAACCGTTCCAACGCTGATGTTGACTGATATTGAACGACTGGATGCGGCAACTGCAATACAGGTCGGACCGCTTCGTCCCAGGCGGCTGACCATGACCGACTCGTTCAGACCAAGCGCCAGCTCCTCAATGAGCGGGCTGATGCGTGCGGCGATCCGGTTCGAGGCCTTGGCCACAGAGCCCAGCTCCTCCATCACAGGTCCGAGCGAGAAACTGCCTCTGCGATAAGTGACAACAGCGCCTGCCTCTTCCAGACTGAGCAGCAGTCTGTGCGCTGTCGCATGTGTCATTCCCAACTCGGAGGCAACCGTCTTTGCGGAGATGTCCGGTCGTTCTTTTGTGATCAGGCGCAGGATGCTAAAGGCCTTCAATATGGAGCCGTTCAGAGGTGTACTCATGCGTTTTCCTTTCAGGGGCGGCAATGGGTTTATTGGACGAAGCAGTAACTTGACAGAAGTACGTGAATATTGGATACTTTTTTTTTGAGATATATATATTATTATATAAGATATCACGAGCGAAAGTTGAACCATGCTGCAGTGCTGTCCGGTCATAGGTAGTCGGTGCATAGGATGCTTTCAGTTATCTCCACTCAGTATCTACACACTTCTTAAACAGGTTGAGGCGCAATGCCAGAGGATGACAAGAACGACTCGATAACGGCTGGTGGCGCGATATTCGGTAAGCTCAAGGCTCTTGGCGTCGACTATGTTTTTGCCAATTCGGGTACCGATTTTCCTCCCATTATCGAAGGCCTGATTGAAGCCACGCACAGCGGAGTAGACCTGCCAGTTCCTGTGACGGTGCCACATGAAATGGCTGCTGTGAGTATGGCGCATGGTTTTTTCCAGATTTCAGGGCGCATGCAGGCCGTCATGCTGCACACGAACGTAGGTCTTTCCAACGGCGCGACGGGTGCGATCAACGCATCGTGTGATCACATCCCGATGATGCTGATGTCCGGGCGCACTCCCGTCATGGAAAAGGACCGTTTTGGCGCGCGTACCGTGCCGATTGGCTGGGGTCAGGAAATGTTCGACCAGACAGCTTTGGTACGTGAGGCTTCGAAATGGGACTATGAATTGCGCTTTCCCGAGCAGGTCTCTGAGCTCTTTGATCGAGGCTGGGCGATCGCAAATTCCACCCCTAAGGGGCCGATCTACCTGAGCTTGCCACGTGAAGTGCTGTGCGGACAGACTCCCCGCGAAGGGTTGGATCAGTCCTCGATCATGGCACCAGTTGTGGCCGCACCGGATCCTGTGTCGCTCAAACGAGCCGCCGAATTACTGGCAGGGGCCAAAACACCTCTCATCATCAGTCAGCGTGGTGCAGGTAGTGAATCTGCATTCAATGCATTGGCAGAATTTGTACAGGACTGGGCAATACCGTTGTCGCACTACTGGGCTAACCAGTTGTCAATTGCGGTGTCAAATCCGATGCAAGTTGGCGTGGCTCCTGAGGCGCTGTTAGCACAGGCTGATGTAATTCTGGTAATCAATAGTCTTGCACCCTGGTGGCCCGACAAGGTGACACTGCAGCAGAATGTGCGTGTGATCCACCTAGGCCCGGATCCGCTGTTCACCCGAACTCCCGTGCGCAACTTTCGCGCTGATGTAACATTGGTCGGGGAAACCGCACCCAGTATTCATGCGCTGATCGAGACGATGTCAAGCTGTCAGCGCGACGAGTCGTTGATTGCAACCCGCCGTGAGAAAATTACCGCGCTATCACATGAAAACCGCGAAGCCGTGTTCAAAGCTGCAGAGAGTGGCCGTCTCGGTCCAATGAGCAAGGAGTGGGTCAGCCTGTGTCTGGGGCGTGCGATAAAAGGACGTAAGGCGTCAGTGTTTCACGAACTAGGGTGCCCGCTACTGCCGCTCGATCTTGATCAGCATCTGAGCTATTTTCAAGAACCTCATTCGGGTGGCCTTGGCTGGGGATTCCCCGCTGCGCTCGGCGCACAACTTGCGGATAGAGAGCGTTTGATTTTCGCCACAATGGGCGACGGCAGCTATATGTTCGCCAACCCCACCGTCTGCCATCAGATCGCCGAGGCGATGGAATTGCCTGTCATCGTGCTGGTATTGAACAATGAGGAATGGGGCGCTGTCCGCAGCTCTGTGGAAGGGTTGTACAGTAAAGGTCATGCGGTCAAATCCAATCAGGTGCCGTTGACTTCACTCAAACCCAGCCCCGACTTCACGCGCACCGCCGAGGCGAGCCGCGCTTATACCGAGACGGTGACACAAGGCGCAGACCTGCCCGACGCACTTGATCGTGCGATTCGCGTGGCCACCGAAGAGAAGCGGCATGTACTACTCAATATCGCGATAGAGCCGGCAGCCGCACACTAAAAAGAATCTTGACCGCCAGGGCTTTTCGCCTTGATCCATTAAGCATGTGTAGGGAGAACAATACATGATGACTCGAAGAACGACTATCGCCGCCATGGTGCTTGGTCTGGCCGCATTCGGCGCACAAGGTGCGCTGGCCGCCGATCATGAATTCAAGCTTCACCAGTTTCTGGGTGCCAACGCACCTGCTCAAACAAAGATGTTGCAGCCTTGGGCAGATGCTGTCGCCGAGGCTTCGGGCGGTAAGGTCCATATTGAAATATTTCCATCGATGACCCTGGGTGGGCGCCCTCCGGAGCTGATCTCACAGGTGCGTGACGGCGTAGTAGATCTGGTCTGGACGGTAAACGGCTACACACCAGGCCTTTTCCCGCGAACCGAAGTATTCGAACTACCGACTGTCTACACAAACGATCCGGCCGCAACCAACATGGCATTGGCCGACATTTTCGAGAGCGATCTGAAGGAAGAATACAAGGGTGTTGAAGTCATGTTCCTGCATGTCCACGCAGGCCAGGGCATCCATATGCGCGATACCGCAGTACGCAGTCCTGCTGATATGGCTGGCAAAAAAATGCGTATTCCCACTCGGACAGGCGGATGGATCATAGAGGCACTGGGTGCATCACCGGCCGCAATGCCCGTGCCTGAGCTTCCACCAGCCTTGCAAAAAGGCGTAGTGGATGGCGCATTCATTCCGTGGGAAATCATTCCTCCGCTCAAGATCCAGGAGCAGACTCAATATCAGATCGAAGGCGCAGATGAAGCCCGCTTCGGCAACACTGTGTTTCAGGTGTCCATGAACCAGGCGCGTTGGGATGGCCTTCCTGAAGAAATTCAACAGGCGTTCCGTTCAGCATCTGGTGGCGACTGGCCGGAGAAGGTCGGTGAAATCTGGCGTGAAGCCGATGATTTTGGCATCAAGATGGCGGTCGACAGCGGCAATGAACACATCATGCTGACCGAGGAGGAGACCGCAGCCTTCGATAAGGCGCTGCTACCGGTGGTTGATCGCTGGATAGAGGAGGTAGACGCCAAGGGGATCGACGGGGCCGCATTGGTTGAAAAGGCTCGTGCCGCCACTCAAGCCCATTCAACACGTTAATGGCACACGTGGCACATAACGGCAGTAACGGGTTTACCGTTGCTGCTCGCCACATTGTCAGCATCTGGGCATTGTTGGGTGGCGCCGTGTTGCTTGCGGTGATCGCGATCAACATGCTCTCGGTAATCGGGTCGGTATTTGGACGACCCTTTCCCGGTGACTTTGAGTTGACCGAGATGGGAGTTGCTATCGCCGCATTCGCCTTCCTGCCTTACTGTCAGGTGACGGGGGCGAATGTTACAGCCGACATCTTCACATCGCGTGCTTCACCGCGCTGGATTGCCTTTCTAACGCTTCTGGGGGCTGTTGTCGCACTTGTATTCAGCGTACTTCTTATCTGGCGCATGTATTTCGGGATGCTTGACCAGAAGACGTATGACTATATGACGGCCATCCTGCAAGTTCCTCAGTGGATCGCCTTTTTGCCAATTCTGATCTCTCTCGCGCTACTCGCGCTGGCAGCCATGACCACCATTGTAGAAGAAGGATACATCGTGAAGAAAGGTCGCCCTCATGTCTGAAGCCATGATGCTAGGCCTTGGTGGTTTTGTGGTCCTTGTTGCGCTGATTGCCGTGCGTATGCCCATTGCCTACGCGATGATGCTTGTGGGTGCTATTGGCACGATGATTATCAATGGTCCTACGTTGGTGCTGAGCCAACTCAAGACTCTCGCCTATGGACAGTTCTCTGTCTATGATCTGTCGGTTGTTCCCATGTTCGTGCTCATGGGGGCGATTGCATCCAAAACAGGATTATCCAAGGCGCTGTTTCGGGCTGCTAACGCCTGGCTCGGTTGGTTGCCCGGAGGCACGGCGATGGCGGCAATTGCAGGCTGCGCTGGATTCGGTGCGGTCTGCGGCTCGTCCCTGGCGACGGCCTCTACCATGGGTAAAGTCGCCTTGCCAGAGCTGCGCCGATACAACTACTCGGGTGCGCTTGCGACAGGAACGCTTGCAGCAGGTGGTGTGCTTGGCATTCTAATCCCGCCCTCGGTGGTACTCATCATCTATTCGATTATCGTCGAGGCCAATATCGTCACGATGTTCATGGCGGCCTTCATTCCCGGCATCCTGGCGGTTATTCTGTTCCTTCTGACGATTGCCATCTATGTGGCTATCTATCCTGAGGCCGGACCAAAAGGTGGCATGCCGGAACGCCGGGAGTTCACCGAAGCCACTGTCGGCATGATCCCCGTTTTGATCATCTTCGGATTGGTGATCGGCGGTATCTACGCAGGCCTGTTCAATCCAACACCGGCTGCAGCCGTTGGTGTTGCTCTGGTGATTATTTTCGGTTTCATTCAGCGCACACTCGACTGGACGAGCATGCGCGAAGCGCTACTAGAGACAGCATCAACCACGGGCATGATCTATCTGATCCTGTTGGGGGCAGAATTGCTCAAGATATTCATGTCTCGCTCTGGTCTGCCACAGGAGGCGGCTCTGTGGGTGGCTAGCTCTGGTCTGGCCCCAATGATGATTCTTGTCCTGTTACTGGTTGCCCTCATCGTGTTGGGATGCCTGATGGATTCCTTATCGATGATTCTGTTGGTGATTCCGTTTTTCTGGCCTGTGCTTGTTGAAGTCAATGGCGGCATCTACCAGATGGCAGATGGAGCCGGCTACGGCATGAGTACGGAGGATCTGAAAGTCTGGTTTGGCATTCTTGCGCTCATTGTCGTTGAACTTGGTCTCATCACACCCCCAGTCGGGATGAACGTTTTTGTGATTTCGTCGCTGGCCAAAGACGTCCCCATGATCGAAACATTCAAAGGCGTTCTGCCATTTTTCGGGGCTGAAATAGTTCGTATCAGCCTGCTGGTCGCCTTTCCTGCGATCGCGCTCTGGCTTCCGCACGCTTTACAATAGGAATGAGTAGCTGCGTGAAAATTGAAGATTTTCGTCGTCGTGCCAGACGCCGCTTGCCCCGAATGGTATTCGATTATCTGGAAGGTGGTGCGGCAGGCGAGCGAGGTCTTTCGCGCAACCGTGAAGCGTTCTCCAAGCATCTATTCGAAGCACGGCGTCTGACTGACGTGAGCCATCGTGATGCCTCAGCGAGTCTGTTTGGCAAGCGTTATCCGTTACCGCTCGCCATCGCACCCACCGGCATCAATGGGGTGCTTCGTCCCGGGGGTGATCTCATGCTGGCACGGGCAGCCGCCCGTCATGGCATCCCGTTTTGCTTATCCACGGCCTCCACCTCGACCATCGAGGAGGTGGCTACAGCATCGGATGGCGAAAAGTGGTTTCAGCTATACGTACTGCACCGAGAGCAGGGGATGCTCTTTGTGAAACGAGCGCTCGATGCCGGTTACACCACACTGATTCTTACCGTGGATGTGGCCGTCAACGGTAAGCGTGAGCGCGATATGCGATCAGGATTCAAAGTGCCGTTCAGGCTTTCACCGCGTATCGCTCTTGATGCGGCATTACATCCGCTCTGGTCTGCTTCACAAATACGTCACGGTCTACCAGAGCTTGCAAACTTTGCTACAGCACAAGCGACAGATGCATCGTCTCAGGCCGCACTGATGAATCGCCAGATGGATGCAAGTTTTGACTGGGCCGCCTTTGCACAATTGCGAAATGCCTGGCCGCACAAACTCATTCTCAAGGGATTGAATTCCCTGGCAGAGGTGGGGCTGGCGGAGAGGGCCGGTGCCGATGCGGTCATACTTTCCAACCACGGTGGTCGTCAGCTCGAGGATGTCGCAGCGCCTATTGACACACTGCGGGCAGTCGCCGGTAAGTGCAAAATGCCACTATTGCTCGACAGTGGCATTCGCTCAGGGGCTGATGTAGTCAAGGGGATGGCTGCCGGTGCGCAACTGTGCCTGCTGGGTCGTGCAACTCTTTATGGCCTGGCAGCCGATGGAGAAGCAGGCGTTTGCGACGTTATCAAAATGATCGCCTCCGAAATTGATACAACGCTTGCTCTGACCGGTTATCCACGGGTGAGCGAGATTGGCCCCGAGGCGCTGCTTGCTGCGCATTAAAAACCGTTCGCGCTTGGAATTTCAAACATCGATAGTCAGTGTGGACGAGCGCAGTTTGAAGCCAACACAGTCTCTATAGATAGTGGTTTTTGATTTCAACAATGGAGTTTTATGGATCGTCCTGAAATGCTCGGCGACAGAGACGCGTTAGATGCACACCATCACAAGTTGAAGATGCGAGTATTGCGCCGCTATCGGATATCGTACGCCGCCTTCATGCAACTCCCAGAAAGTGCCAAATGACGTACTAATGTGTTCTATTTCCCCACAGCTCATCTGCAAAGTGCTGTGCGCGAGCAAAGCAATCAGGATATTGCCGCCAGTATCATCGGTCACGTTCAACCGTGGGTTCGAGTCCGTCGAAGAGCTCAAGGGGCGCTGTCTGGCCGAGACCGGTTTTGAACCACCGATTGCGCCGGTATTCAAGCAGAACTACGCCAAGGCGAGTGAGGTCTGAGCCATGACAGAGGAGTTTGATGACAATTATTCACGTGCACGATTTCATAGTGCGCTGGATAACGCCATCAGGCTGGCACCGGCGGCGCGAGCAGCCGGTATACCCGTCATCTTTACTGAAGTGAAATACGGCAGAACGGGTGATCACCTTGAAAAACGCCGGGATACACCAGCATTGTTGTTGTCGCACTCGGCTACCGAGACGCGGAAAAAGACTTCAACGCCACTCTACCCAAATCACGTTTGCCCTATTCGGACGTTCTGACGGAAGTCTGAGTGAAGTTGTTCACTATTGATAACAAGGAAGCGACATGACCAGCTTTTCAAATGACAAGACGATGTTTACAGCGGCAGTAGTCCGCGACACTGGCGGGCCGTTCAAACTCGAACAAGTCTCTAAAAACGAGCCTCAAGGCGATGAGGTGCTGGTAGGCTCAGCTGAGTGAGGTAGTCTCTTTGTTGTCGCCCAGTTTTAGGGAAATTCGTTGCGACGTTTCCAGCAACTTGGGAATCCAGCTGATTAGTGTGTCGCGTGAAACACGAAATACCGGCGCTGAAATACTGATTGCCGCAATAACGTGACCGTTCATGCCGAATACTGGTGCCGCGATGCAGTGGATTTCCATCTGGTGTTCGCAATCATCCATCGCAAACCCTTGCTGTCTGATCTTGTCGAGCTCGGCTGAAAATCTGTCTGTTTCACAAATCGTATTCTCAGTAAAGCGATCAAGCGACATCCGTGGTATCAGGGCCTCAGTGATTTCTGACTCAGTAAAGGCGAGGATTGCCTTACCCAGCCCGGTGCAATGCAGTGGACCTCGGTTCCCTAGTTGAGAGATCATCTGAATTGTTTGTTGCGAATCGACTCGATCAACATAGAGAAGCTTTGTATCGTCGCGCTGCCCGACCAGAACATTCTCCTTCACGAAAGCTCCAAGTGTCTCGATCTCCGGCCTGACTGCATCACGGATCTTCAGACCGTGAACGGCCTTTAAGGATAAGGCGGACAGCCGCAGTCCAAGCCGGTAGCCGTTTTCTTCCGCATTGAATTCCAGCAAGCATTCATCTGTTAACGAGGTCAAAACCCGATGCAGAGTGCTTTTAGGAAACTTGAGTTCTCGCATCAGGGAAGTAAACGAGCATGCTTTGCGATGGCGTGCAACTTCTTCCAGTACAAGAATAGAACGGGTCAATGGTGAAACTGTACCTTCGCCGCGCTTTGGCATTTTTCCTTCCTTATTTCTTGACAGACAGATTGACAGGTTTTATGGTCTTGGTGGCGTACCCTTATGAGGAACTAGAGTTCCTTCATAAGGAACTCGCATGTTATCACCTCGTGGCTTTGGATGGCGCGCGGCAATCAAATCCATTGGGAGGATTCATGGGAAACCAATTCAAAGCAACGTTGGCGTTATGGGTGCTGCCGGCATGAACCGTTCTGTAGCAACGGATACGTCCGTGAAAATAAGCAAGATCGATGTCTGGTCTTTCCGTGAACCGATCGAGCGGGTGGTTGCCACCTCCTTTGGAAGGATGACGGACCGTCGGTGTGTTCTGGTGCGGATTGAAGATCGCGATGGTTGTTTTGGTTTTGGTGAAATCTTTGCCAACTGGCCCGTCGCCGCTCCGGAGAATCGAGCTCGATTGCTTGCAGAGGATCTAGCGTGGTTGTTGCTGGGGCGGGAGATTTCGTCCCCAACTGAGATGTTCGACTATCTTGTTTTGACGACTCGGCTGGTGGCGCTTCAAGCGGGGGAGTTCGGGCCGTTTCAACAAGCCATTGCGGGGCTGGATATCGCCATCAATGACCTGTTTGCGCGCAAGGCCGATATGTCATTGGCACGGTATCTCGCCGCCGATACGGCCCCAGCGGTGCCTGTCTACGCCAGCGGGATTCACATCGACAGTGCGGATGAGATGATCGCCGCTGCCCGGCAAGTCGGATTCACTCGCTTTAAGGTCAAGGTCGGTTTCGACACTGACGCGGAACCCGCAAAGCTGACGCGACTGGTCGAAACGCTGCGCAAGGGTGAAACCTTGATGGTAGATGCAAACCAGGCGTGGAATTTTGATCAGGCTCGAAATTTTGCTCATGCGACCCAATCGCTCGGGCTTGGTTGGATCGAAGAGCCAATGCCCGTTGACGCGAATCCGGCCCAATGGCGTGATCTGGCGACGGTAACTGATACGCCCCTTGCGGGGGGTGAAAACCTTGCGGGTTTCGCAGCGTTTGAACAGGCAATCGACGAGCGTGTTCTGTCTATTATCCAACCGGATGTAGCCAAATGGGGCGGCGTCTCCGGGTGTTTGGCAGTAGGGTTCGCGGCAAAAGCGCAGGGTAAAACATATTGTCCTCATTTTCTCGGCGGTGGTGTTGGTCTGATGGCTTCTGCCCATGTTCTGGCGGCTTGCGCTGGGGGATGGCTTGAGACAGATGTAAATGACAGCGTCCTACGAAGCGCTTTTGATGGCCTTGATGGGTCTCAAATCACGAATGGCACCCGCCAAATAGACACATCGCCCGGGATGGGAATCACCTTCCTTCCTGCTGCGATTACTCCCTTTTTGACATCGCATTATGAGGTTTCACAATGACACATGTTTTTCCGACAAATCCTTTCAGAACCGCCTTGGCTAAGCAGGGGCGTCCCTTGGTCGGGATCTGGTCAGTTCTCAATTCATCTAATGTTGTCGAAGGTCTGGCACATTCAGGATTCGACTGGATGTTGATCGATAACGAACACGCGCCCACGGACCTTGGAGATACTCTGTCTCACTTGCGGGCCATCGCTGGATCGGACACGGCTCCCATTGTGCGTTTGCCATGGAATGATCCGGTCATGATAAAAAAGTACCTTGATATCGGAGCCCAGACCTTGATGCTGCCGTTTGTTCAGTCGGTTGAGGAGGCCAAGGCCGCAGTTGCCGCCACACGATATGCACCGCAAGGCCATCGTGGTATAGCCATGATGCATCGTGCCAGCAGGTATGGCCGCATCCGCGATTACATTGATCGGGCAAACGATGAACGTTTCCTGATAGTACAGATTGAAACCCCCACAGCCTTGGATGTTGCTGAAGATATTGCTGCAGTCGAGGGCGTTGATGCGGTGTTTTTTGGGCCGGGTGACCTATCGACGTTGATGGGACATCGCGGCAACCCGACACACCAGGATGTTCTGGAGGCCATGGAGGCGAAGTGCCGCCTTCTGCACAAGGCTGGAAAAACCGTTGGTATTCTTGCTCCTAACGCCGAGGCGGCAGAACGGTTTATCCAGTTCGGATTTGATTTTGTGTCGGTCGCGACAGACGGTGCGATTATTTTTAACGCAGCTGACGGGATCGCAGCACGTTTCGTCTCTCTGTCCGAGGCGAATACAGCCAAGGAGGCGTAACTAAACATCATTTCCGATCGACAGTGGTTTGAAATCATTTCTGTTTTGATTCTCGACCATTTCGTCGATTTGAATGTTTGGTACGCAGCCCCATCCCCGCTGAATACAACTGACAAAAAGAGCAGATGATAGATACAATTAATTCAATCGAATGCCAGTTCATTGATGGCAAGTTTCAGGATGGGAGCGGCGAGCAAAAAATCGATGTGATCGATCCGGCCACGGGGCTGGCTTTTGCCTCCTTCAACGAGGCGGGAGCAGAAGATCTCGATCACGCACTCACTTCGTCGTTCGATGCTTTCAAGGCCTGGCGGATTGTATCTGCGCGAAAAAGACAAGATATTTTATTGCGGGCGGGCGATTTGATTCTGGAGCGCGCGGAAGAGATTGCTGTCGATCTAACTCGTGAATCCGGCAAGCCTCTGGCGGAGTCAAGAGTCGAAGTTGCAACATCGGTTGAGATACTTAGGTTTTATGCCGAAGAAGCCAAGCGAATCTATGGGCGCACAGTCCCATCGGCGACTCCGGGTCTGGCGCAACGTGTGGTTCAGGAACCTGTTGGGCCAGTCATAGCCTTTGTTGCATGGAATTTTCCAGCTGTGAACTTCATGCGGAAAGTCGCAGCAGCGATTGCTGCCGGATGTTCGATTATCATCAAGCCTTCAGAGGAAACGCCGGTAACCGGAGCCAGAATCGCAGGAGCGTTTCGCGATGCCGGGTTGCCCGACGGCGTGTTGAATGTCGTTTATGGTTCGCCGGACGTAATTTCTCGGCATCTTTGTGCTTCATCCATACCACGTAAGCTGACATTTACTGGCAGCGTTGCGGTGGGTAGGCAACTCATCAAGCTTGCTTCAGAAAATCTCTTGCGCACAACGATGGAACTAGGCGGTCATGCGCCGTTCATCGTTTTCAAGGATGCCGATATAGATCTTGCAGCGAAACTGCTGATTGCCGGGAAGTTTCGCAATGGCGGACAAGTTTGCGTCGCACCGTCGCGGTTCCTTGTCCATAGCAGTATCCACAATACATTCGTTGGAAAAGTGATTGAACAAGCCGGCTCCGTTCGTGTGGGCCCCGGTTCGGATGAAACCACGACAATGGGGCCGCTAGCGAATGCTCGCAGAGTGGAGCAATGCACTCTTCTGGTGGACGATGCCCTTTCTAAAGGTGCAAAGGTCGCCTGGGCTGGAACGATTCCCGAGAGCGATGGATATTACTTTGCACCGACGATCCTGGAGGATGTTCCCGAGAATGCCCAAATCCTGATAGATGAGCCGTTTGGTCCTATTGCTCCGATTGTGTCATTTACCACCGCCGATGAAGCCTTTGAGATTGCGAACCGTTTGCCGTATGGCTTGGCTGCTTATGCCTTTACATCTGATCAGAAATTGATCCGCCGGATCGGAGAAGAAATGCAGGCGGGTATGACGGCAATCAATACACTTCAGGTTGCTGCGCCGGAAATGCCGTTTGTTGGATTAGGTTGGAGTGGCTGGGGATCCGACGGTGGCCCAGAGGGGTTGGCGGCGTTCTTGACGACACGTATTGTCAACGAAGCAATCGTTTGATACAGCCATTGTCCCTGCTACTGTTTTCAGACCGCTTCGGCTTATCGGGCACTGGCAGCCAGCAATACGCCGGCGCCGATAAACAAGCCGCCGGTTGCCTTGTTGAACCATTGCAGACGACCCGGTTGCTGCCACCACTGTGATGTGCGATGTCCGAAACTGGCGTACAGCATAAGCAAGCTCATCTCGATAACTACAAAGGTTATTACGAACAGGCAGTACTGCGTGAACATATGACCATTGGTATCGATGAACTGAGGAAAGAGCGCTGTAAAGAAGACGATGGATTTGGGATTACTGGCACCCACCAGAAAGCCACTGAGCCAGTGACTCCAGCGTGATGGCGAATCAGTGGAAGGCGCAGCGGTGTCTGTACGACCGTCAGAATCAATCGTTTTAGTCATCAGCGCACGTAATCCCAGATAGATCAGATACGCCGCACCACACCACTTGACGGTACTGAATGCCAGTTCGGAGCTGGCCAGGATTAGCCCAAGGCCACTGAACGACAGGGTGATTATGCAGACGATCGCGCAGGTGCTACCAATGACAGCATAAAGAGCTGCTTCCATGCCTATGGTTATCGCCTTGCTAATGCCCAGTAGCACGCTGGGTCCTGGTGATGCTGTCAGTACCAACATGGCGAGCGCAAACATCAGCCAAGTCATTGGGTCCATATGTGTAATTCTCAAAGATTGGTCAAAAGCAGGGCGCGCAGATCCTTTCAAAGGTCAGCCAGCAAACGGTTACGCGATCAGGCGCGATTCTGTCGTATTGATCTATATGAATGCAAGCTTTACATCGGAGAATTTTCGTTGCATGCCGGGATCGGGATGGCGTCGGAAACAGTGGAAAATTACCAATCTCTGGGTTGATTTTTGATCGCTTAAAAGAGTAATAATCACGCCAGTGAACAAGACGGCCAGGCTGATCTCTTCACGCATGCCGTTATGCCTTAACGGTTCCAGTGGGCCAGTGTTCCAGAGACATCGTAATCATGATCATGTACAAAATGGCGGACAGAGGCGGGAGTGACTACCCCGTCACAACAAGCAAGGTGAGTCTCGTTGCCGCTGCAGTAGCCATCCTGCTGGCTGCACCACTGGCGCAAGCGCAACCGGTGGTTACAGGGTCTGAAATATCCTGGCCGGACGATGGCTGGTATCAAGTTCAGAGCGCCGATGGGCTGACCAATATCTGTGAGGGCACTCGATCCTGCCAGGTTGAGCCAGGTTCCTACATCGTGATCAATCACACGACGGGTCAGCGCTTCACCCATGTTCTGGTTCCCGAGGCGCCGATGGCGGAAGTCGTTTCGGTTGAAGGCAATACGATTTCATGGCCTGACGATGGTTGGTACCAGGTACAGTCGGCAAGCACCTATGAGTCAATTTGCCAAGGCGGACTTTCGTGTACGGTGGATGACGGAGTCTATATTGTGATCAACCACACTACTGGCGAACGCTTTACCGACATTGTCGTTAACGGTGGAACTGAGATTGATGAGCCGCCGGTTTTATCTACCGTTGACCTGCTTGATATATCGCAAGATTTGATTGTCACGGCTGCCGGTTTCCAGCTCGACGAGCTTGCGGTGGTAGTAGACGATTTTGCGTTCATCATCGGACAACAAACAACGATCCAGTGGCCAGACAGTAGTTGGTACCAGGTGCAGAATGCCGACACCTACGCATCAGTGTGTAATGGTGGGGCAGAATGCAATATTTTGCCCGGTAGCTATACGGTCATCAATCACTCAACCGGCGAACGTAGCCCGCTGCTCGTGCCTTATGTCAGCCCGGATGACCAAACTGAGGCGACCCAGCTGGAGAATACCTCTGCGACTTTCCCGCTGCCCCAGGATCCTGACAACATCAGCACGGAGTTGACAATAAAGCGAACGTACTACAGCTGTGAAAACGGTGGCAGTTTCGTACTGGAAAAAGGTAACGGGAATGAAGCTACCTTTACTGACTCATTCGGAAGTGTTATCGGTGGAATATCCGATAAAAATGGCTATGTATTTGACCAATGTCGAATGAGCTTGCAGAACGGTCTGCTACCGGACGGAACCTATGAACTGAATGGCAATCTGCAAACCAATATCATCTACAGCTACGGTGACTCACAAAGCACAAACGTTTTTGATGAGTTTTCGATTATCGGAGATAACGGCGTAGAGTACCGAGCTAATGGACAGACAAAGGATACTGACGGCTACGACTTCAATTATCTGCGCAGCGCCACAATTGCCGACTTTCGGGAAAAGTTGCCTGGTGTTCCGACAGAGGAGACGATTTCCGATGTCACATTCAACTATGAGACCTTGAATAACACCACGGTTCTTGCCGCTCCCTGGAAGACACTTGAGGTCAATGGCATCGTTCGCAATGCGCAAACCGGCGATCAGAAAGTGACTATCACGACAGCGCCCGTATTGAGCTGGGGCTCTGAACCCTTCATGCCCTTCAACGGTTCAATAGCGATGTTGGCAGAAGATGGTAGTTCTCTGTATCAGAATGCCAACCCTTTTGTCGATCCTGAAGATTTCTGGGCGCTCTTTGCTGACTTTAACTACACAGCGGCAAATGGAGATCAGGCGCAACTGCAACAGGAAAGTTATTCCTTTCCATTCGGATACGGCGAGCTCAGTTGTTTTTATTACCGATCTGATCTGACAGGAAGGCTCGATTGCCCTGATAATTATCTGCAATAGCCGAGGCGCTATTCTCCCTGAATCGAAGTTGCGATTCAGGGGGAATCCGTCACAGACTCGCAGTGGCGTTTACAGATGAGGCTGTCTTGACCGGTGATAACCCTGAGAACCTGACGCTGGATCTGGCCTGCGAAAAAGTATTCGCAGCCAGTCAGAGAAAAGTTCTGACCCGGGGGGCATATGCCGAGTTGGAAGAGGAAGTTGCTGAAGGTCACAGGGACTTCTGGTGAGATACGCGGAGCGTTGCAGCTCAGCCAGGTGCAGATCTGTCAACTACTCTTCTTTTTTGCTTCCGCCTGCGCCTGCTCCTGAAGGCGGTTGAATCATCTTCATGTCGA
Source organism: Granulosicoccus antarcticus IMCC3135 (assembly GCF_002215215.1). Lineage (NCBI taxonomy): Bacteria > Pseudomonadati > Pseudomonadota > Gammaproteobacteria > Chromatiales > Granulosicoccaceae > Granulosicoccus > Granulosicoccus antarcticus. Next base: position 3,615,377 of record NZ_CP018632.1, read on the forward strand.
TGTCACGAAATTTCTGCACGTTCGGCAGCGCTACGTTGATGCGGTCCACTTCTTGTACATCGAATTGCATCTTGTCAAAGCGAATGTCCTCGAGGTGTCCACCGATGGTGTTGTCCTCGTTTTGAAAATGAAAATGCAAGCCCGGGATGCTGATGGTGCCAAGATAGGCGGGTGTGTAGATGCCGACGATGGTACCAACGGTATGCTCCAGGTTGTACATCTGTCGACTTCCCAGGTATTCGAAGAAGTCCACATTCTCATCTTCGACTCCGTGGGCGGAGGCCAGACGCGTAAACGAGAATTCGCCCTTCGCCTTGAATACGTGCAGAGTGTTGGCTGATGAGATATTGTCCAAAACCGCTTGTTCGAGCGCTTTGAAAGAGCTGATGTCCGTGATCGTGACAGTTCGGGTCGGTTCGAAGTTGATCATGGACATGTAAGGAGCTTGCAGATCATCTGGGGCAACTGTGGCGGTACCATCGGCGGCAATCGAGTACACGATTCCGTCAACGGCTGTCAGCTCGCCATTCAAGTGGTTGCTGACGCCAACACCCAGAGTGCCTAGTGATTTCATCTCGGCAGCCGTTATCTGGCCTTCATAGATGGTGTTCATCAGTGTCAGTGGCAGCCCGTACTGTTCGATGGCTTTCCTGTCGCCAGTGCTGGCAGTGATCTCTGCATGGTCGTCTGACTCATGTGCGGTGGCGTTTGCGCTAGAGAGTAGTGTGGCGATCGTACTAACGACTGCCAGTAGAGTGTGCCTGTGTTTGAGCATCATGTGAGTTCTCGGATTGAGGTGATCGATGTGGGCGTGACGTTTGTGATGAAGGCAGAACGTGCCTATCGAATCTCAGTGGCGAAATGCATGGCATCTTCCAGGCTTCCGGCCACGGCATCGTTCAGTAATGCACCTGTCTTTTGAGCGTAAGGTTGGGAGAAATGTATCTCCATCAGCGCCGCCTCGTTTTCCCAGCGCTCATAGACCATCAGGGTGTCGTCACTACCGTCGATGGTATACAGATCAAAGACGACGTTGCCCGGCTCCTGACGAGCCTGTTTGATGTGCTCGGCGAACTGTTCCAGCACTTGATCCCGGAAGCCTGCCCGCAGTTTGAAGATGAAGAACACTGCAAACTCGTCGCTGCCGCCATCGGTATTGGCAGGCAGGGTGCTGGCTGGTGCCGTCTCGCCGAGGTTGAACTGCTCGACCTGAGTGCCGGAGCTTGCCAGAAACTCGAACAGTTGCTGTGTGTGCGGCATGGCAGCATGGGTATCCTGGTCCAGCAGGCGCTCGTAGGCAAAGAATGTGTTCGAATCCGCACGAGTGACGAAGAGCCTGGCTTGTTCGAAACCGGGTTCCTGTAATGCACCGGCACTGGCTATGGCGAACGATGCCTTGAAGCCGCTGACCTGCTCGGATGGTACGGTGAATTTTATGACACGGTTGATCATGAGGGTATTCTCGAAGTGTTGGCAGTGGGTGACGTGAGTCTTGAACGGGTAGTGTCGCGGCGGGGCTTGTGCTGATTGTTGATCAAATGCCCGTTGTGATCTCATCTCCCATGGCACGTTGAGAGGCAGAGATGACCTGCGAGAAATACTATCGACATACCCAGTCAGGAGTAACCACGAACTACGGGATTCACTATCCCGAGAAACGAAAGAATCAAGCATCGACAGTGCGTATGGATGCGTAGGTGGAGCCGGTTATTTCGGTCTGCTAGCCTCGATATCAGAGAAATGAGCCCAAAGAACGCGAGGCTCCATGTGATCTTGATGCTGATTCCACTGATGAGCGGCAAGGGTCGCGAGGGGCACGGAACCCATGTCAACGACCACTCGGTCAATGATTCTCGGACTTCATAGGTACTGCGGTTTTTCCGGCGCAGTAATGACCTCAGCGGCGCTCGTAGTGCACGCAGTCGAAAGGCCAGGCTTCGATGAGCCAAGTCGACATGCTCTCCCATAGAATTTTGTCAAGTTGGGCCCGGGATGCGATAACCCATGACTTCACCCTGGCGTCGTAGCCTTCTTCCTGGGACGGGTAAACATAGACAGCACCGACAATCTCGTCGCCATCAAGTACCGAAAATGCTGGACATCCACGCTTCATGGTCGCGCTCGTTGTGTTGCGGCCCGAGTGTCTCTAACCGAAAGTGCTCAGTTCCAAGCTCAAGTGGAATATCAAAATCATCCGGCACGAAGGGCGTGGTCATAAAGGTATCCTGTCTCAGAAGAGTAAAATCGACATCACGTGTCACAGCAAAATAGTTTCAATTCTGCAAGCGTAAGCTCATCGTCATGTCCATACCCATTGTGCGGTGAACGCGATGCAGTTTAGCCCATACCGTACCATGCATTGAATTCGCAACGCAGGCCTCAATGACGCATGAATGAATTAGAGATTCGATGCCAGGACGATCGTCTTCTTGCATCAACATCGCCCTGAAGGAACTGAACGAGAGGAGAAGGACTGTGACAGCACAACTAAAAATCTGCGATGAAAATGCCGAGCACATAGGTAGGCCGATTTTCGACAAGATTATTCGCTCATTCCAGAATTCAGATCGTGAGGAGCTACTGCAGTACTTTCCCTACTTGCACGAATGGATGACAGTAGAGATTTTTGACGAGGCAGTAGAAGTCCAGAACCGCCTGGGGAAATTGCTTTCAAGCAAATATTCAAGCCATTCAATAGAAAACGATAACCACGTGCTGGTCTGGAAGGTCAACTACGAGAACGATGAAAACACAGTGCATTGGAAGTTGTTTCTCATCGATAACCAAAATGAAGTTCTGGTCAACGGTTTTGCGTTCGACCGATAACCACCCCTGATTGATCTTCAGTCCGTTGAGAAGTCGCCGGTCAATTCAATAGCACATCTACAGGCAATTATCGCAATGTGATAGGCGAACCTTCTATGCCTGTATCATCTGTGGCTGTTATAGGGCTTAAGATTCTTCACTCAGGGATGGCACGATGAGAGTTCCACTCAGTATTTTTCTTTTTGTTGCTTGCATGGGCACCGCCTATGCGGATGAGCTGCTCGGCGTTTCAACTATTGAGGTTGAGGGCGCTGGTTCTGGCCAAGCATTGTCATTATCGGTTTGGTATCCAGCAACAAGCGGAACTCCGGAAGAGATCGGCGGCAGCGCCGTATTCATGGGAGTGTCTGCAGTGCAAAATGCACCGATCGTCAGCGGAAAGCTCCCGCTTGTGCTCGTCTCACATGGTGGCCTGCGATCTGCTGACAACTCGGGGGCCTGGTTGGCTTCGGCATTGGCGCAGGCTGGCCGGATTGCCGTTGAGATCAATGGATTGCGCCCACATTCGGCAACGGAGGCGGTGGACGAGATCTGGCAACGTCCTGATGACATTAGCCGAGCACTGGATGCCATTCTGGAAAACGCTGATTACTCAGCGCGTGTGGACTTGCAGGACATCTCTGTCGTTGGGTATGCGCTGGGTGGTACGGCTGCGCTTGCACTGGCTGGCGGAGAGTTCGATGCGCCAAGCTTCATTCAATCTTGCGCTGACTCGCTCAAGAATCCCCCTGATTGCGCCTGGTACAACGCACAGAATGTATCGCTGGATACGGTTGATCAGGTTCAGCTAATTGCGCCTCGACGTGACACACGGGTAAAGCTTGCGGTAGCGATCAACCCTGAATACGCTGCTGCATTTTCGAATGGCGGTGACACCATTGAAGCGCAGTCGCTGCTTATCAATCTGGGAAGGGATGAGCAGAGCAGCAGTGCTATTCAGACGAAGAAAGTCACTCACTCAGTCGCCCAGGAAGCAAACCTGTTTGATGGATTCGGTCTGTGCACACCAGCTGGGCCGACCATTCTTGTTGATGATGGAGGCAATCCCGACCTATGCGGCTATTCAAGAGAAGAGAGGGTGCTTGCTCATCTGGAAGTCGTGGATAAGGTCGAGTCGTTTCTTCTGTCAGTGAACGATAAAGGAGAATAGGTCACAGAATCAAACAGAACAGCACCGAGTTCATCCCTCCAGTACGGGTGTATCAGTAAGCGTTCTTGTGAACCCAGCCTTTGAAGACTGTCATGACAAGAATCTTGATATCGAGAAACAGACTCCAGTTCTTTACATAGTGACGATCGTGTTCGATGCGCGACACCATGTCACTGACTCGGCGAGTTTCGCCGCGAAAACCATTGATCTGAGCCCATCCGGTGATACCCGGCTTGACGCAATAGCGAGAAGGCAGAGCAGGGATGACATATTTGAAGTCTTCGTCCAGCTTCAGAGGGTGGGGGCGAGGACCGACCATGGACATTGATCCCTGAATCACGTTGAACAGTTGTGGCAGCTCGTCAAGGCTGGTCTTGCGTAGGAAAGCGCCTACGCGGGTAATGCGTGGATCATCTTTCTGAGCCTGCTTGAACTCTTGTGAGCCGCTTTGATACATTGTGCGAAATTTGTAGACCATGATGATTTCACGATTACGACCACTGCGTGCCTGGCAGAAGAGTGCCGGTCCTGTGCTGTCGAGTTTCACGGCGATGGAGATCAAAGCCATGAGAGGGAACAGAATGAGCAGTGCGACAGAGCCGAAGACAAAATCCTCCAGCCGCTTCATTGCTGCATTGACTCCAGTGATGGGTTGCAATGTCGAAGTATCACTGTGAGCCAGAGTACCGAGATGTTGCTCTTCGACAGGCTGCTCAGCGATGTGTGATGCGTTAGCACTTTCAGCATTGATGATTGAAGTATTGATTTTGCTTTTAGTTGCGCTGGCGCTAGACACCTGATTCTCCGTTTATCCGATTAGGACATGACACCGCAGGCACTTGGGGTGTGCAGTGTTGAAAGACTTGATTTGAAACTGATCGTACCGCGCCAGTGCATTTTGACTAGTGACATCGGTCGCGTGTGATTACGATATGTGAATGTTATTACAGAGTCTGCTTGCAGTGCTGCAAAATGGCATAGGGACACATTGTTTCACTTGTAGGGGGCAAGTCCAGCGGTTTCTGGTAGTCAGTGTAGTGCCTGGGGATCGGTCGTTCCAGGGCAATTACCGATCGTCAGCAGGAAACCTGACACCCGTCTGGCGCCTGACTTCGTCAAGAACAGTCAGTACCTTGGTCGAGAGCGCATGAGTATTTACAGCAGATTCCTTGAGCCCGGACGAGATTGTTTCACCCAGGTGCTGCGCAATGTAGAAAATTGAATTGGGATCCTGCGGGGCCGATATCTCAGTCTCTTCCCCCTTTTTATCGACAAACTTCAAGCTGGTGAGCGTAGAAATATTGTCTATTACGATAGTGCCGTCTTCACCCTGAATTTCACTACTGTTTGTTGTGGCACAGGTTTTAGAGTGAGTGATGTTTACGTGAAACTGCGGATACTTCAGGATGACAATGCCTGCCGCATCGACCCCAGAATCGAGCAGATCTGCGTAAGCATGGACTTGTTCTGGAGACCCGAAAAGATGAACAAATGGATGTATGCAATAGACCCCCAGATCCATAACGGAGCCATTCGATAGCATGCGGTTGAACGTATTGGGGTTATTGCCATCCAGATATCCTTGATATCGACTGGATATTTTGGAGTAGGTCGAGGTGCATTGTCGGATTCGCCCGACCCTCGAAAGGTTGTCTACCAGTATGCTGAAATTCGGACATAGCAAAGACTTCATGGCGTCCATAAGCAACACATTGTTTGCCTTCGCCAGTGCAATAAGTGACAGCAGTTCCCTGGTATTGGATGTCATCGGTTTCTCAACGATGACATGTTTTCCAGCTTTGATACAAGCGGCTGCTTGTGGAAAGTGAATAGCATTAGGCGATGCCAGATAGACAACATCCACCTTGTCGTCGTTCAGCATGTCGGCGATGTTTTCATGGATAACTACATCTGAATCGTATCCGTTTGCACTTCGAAAACAGAGCCCTGATTGAGTTTTTCTGGACACGATTGAATGCAGATGGAAGTAGCCTGATCGCTCGGCTGCATCAATGAACCTGGGTACGATGAAGTTTGTCCCGACTACCGCCAGGTTATATTTTTTGTTCATGTCTCATTCTGGTTAGATACGCTGAAAATTGTCATGATCACTGAGGGGGTAGCTGGTGAAGTTGCGTTGACCTAAATCCATTGTTCGGCGTTCCTGTGGCTCTCTGTCCGAAAATGACAGGTAGTTCAAGGTGTACACTAATACGCTCTCTGCGTACGATGCTTCAAACTGGCCAACCACCCGGTGGATTGCTGCCCAAGGCTGCGAAGGGTTGCTATTTTTCTTTCGAAAGCAACGTTAGTATAAAAACTATACGATATGAATCAGATCAATATCAGGTATTACAAGACCAAGGTAGGGGAAGTGATCCTGGGCTCCTTTGACAACAAGCTTTGTATGCTTGATTGGCGATACAGAAGGATGAGAGAAGCTGTGGATAGACGAATAAAGAAGGGGCTTGCAGCTGAGTTTGTAGAAAGCGAGGATGATCTTATAGATCAGACTATTGAGCAGCTCGATGAATACCTGCGTGGAGATAGAAGCCAATTCGACATCCCCTTGTTGATGGTAGGAACAGAATTTCAGAAAAGTGTCTGGGGCGCTCTGCTGGATATTCCGTATGGGCTCACCTCAACCTATCTGCAATTGGCAATCAATTTGAACAACAAAAAGGCGGTTCGAGCGGTGGCTAGTGCCAACGGTGCCAATGCCATTAGCGTCATTATTCCTTGTCATCGCATCATTGGAAGTAATGGAGATCTCGTTGGTTACGCGGGTGGCCTGCCTGTAAAAAAGCAGCTGTTAGAGCTGGAGCGAAAGGACATGGCTTCTACTAATAGTGAGCAATATCAATTCAATTGGGAGTGAGTTCGACCATTCCCAATCAGGCATCAGTTCCAAGAGCATTCAAACTGCATTGAACTAGCGGAAAGACACCGACTTGGCAACCGTATCCACCTGCGCAATCAGAGGCTCGAGCAGGTCGGGGGCACCCATCGCAGCCAGGCGCAGATAATTATTGTCGGGTCTGGCCCACAAGTAATGGATGGCCAGCATATCTGGCGCCCTGGCCTCTACCCGGAACGCATCACCACCCGCTGATTCCACTATCTCGCCAGTACTGACCTCGGCGTCTTGAAGATCAGCTGTTTGCGCCAGCATCATCTCGGAGGCTGCCTGCAAATCACCAAGCTCAAAGCTACTCAGAGAGTTGGTAATGATGATGAAGGGTTTCTTGCCACTGGGGTCAGTACCTTCAAACGTACTGATCGAAGCGGCCGAGCCAGCCATAACCTGATTGTGGACAAACGGTGCCGCGTCCTGGTATTTAAAAATCAACTGCCCCAACTGCTCTTCAAGGCTGGCGGGTGTTCCAAGAGTGACTGACTGCAGCGCATCGATAGCCTCGCTCTCGCTGAGCGAATCATCAATGACATTGATGGTGATCATCGCGGTCATATTGCCATCGAGCACCATCAGATACTTGCCCACTTCCAACCCTTGGGCGGACTGAACACCTTGCACCAGATTGACAGCTTCACCATTGATGTCAATGGATGAGACTCCTGTGACAGTGATGCCTTGCGAGGCCAATGCAGAAGCCGCGCTGTCTTGACTTTCGAAGATTGTCGAGATCTCGGAGTAGGCCTCCTTTGGCATTTCCACGACCAGAATGCTGTTAGAGGTTTTCAGTTGCTGGAAGCCTGCAAAGGTGTCAGAAATCTCAAAGCCTTCGGGGGGATCCATGCTGACTGTCGTGCCTGGAACCTGTACGGTTTCGGCATGTGCGGCAGATATGCCCAGCAGGCTGGCCAGCAGCAATGCAAGAATCACAATCGGCGAGGCGACTGCATGTTTGGCAAATTCAGGGAGGGTATCTCGTGTTGGCATCATGCTCATTGTGCTGTCCTGTTTTGTTCCTGATACGTCGGGTGCTGACGAACGGCTGAACAAAATCTAACATATGAGACCTATCCTCGTCCTTCTTGCCGCGATGAATACTGCACATTCGCTATAACGTCAATTCACCATCAATCAGAACGTGACTCTGACCACCAATCAAGACACGACCTGCTTCACCTCGGCGTATATAGACTCGACCCTGCCTGTCGATACTCGTACCCTGAGCAATGATCAGATCCCGCTCCAGCTCGCCTATTGATTGCATCCAGTGCGCAATAGCGGCATTCAGAGAGCCTGTGATCGGATCCTCGCTCATGCCGCTTGAGGGGGCGAGCATTCTGACTTCATGGTCACATTCGTGATTAGATGTGTGAGGGCCAATCAGGCCAATGGGCTTGTGCGTTGCCCAATTGACAGCAGCGGCGTTTGCTGCCAACACCGCTGCTGCAGATCGTAACTGAAAGACCTGCCACACCGGCCCATTATTCAGTTTCGCAGTTCGAACAATATCTGCCGCTTGCAGACCGAGTGCTTCTGCCAATTGTTTCGCATCGGCAGGGGGCAGTTCATCGATTGCTGTCGGCGGTGCGACGAATGCTGGTACCTCGCCCTGGAGGTCTATTTCAACCAAACCTACACCGCAGTCTTGTATGACCGAGCCTGCATTTTTGGGTGTACCACCTGCGCGTAACCACGCAGCACAGCTACCGAGCGTCGGGTGTCCGGCAAAGGGCATCTCTCGTACCGGCGTAAAGATGCGCAAGCTGTAGTCTGCCTGCTCATTATCGGGTGGAAACAAAAACGTTGTTTCAGCCAGATTGGTCCAGCGGGCAAACACTTGCATCTGCTCGTCGGTGAGTCCATCCGCATCAAGTACGACTGCCAGCGCATTGCCACGTGTTGGAGTTGCCGTGAAAACATCCACCTGCATGAATCTTCGTACTCGTGTCATCAGCGTCTCTTCCAGGGTGTTCAAGCGGCTGGTTGAGCATATCAGAACGCTGTCGCACAATATGGATTACCATCATCTGTTACTTGCACATCTTTAAACACAGGAATTAGTTGATTTTCCTCTATCAGTAACTCAATGGGTTTCAACGTTAGTGGATAATAAATGATAGAAAGTCAGCGCCCAGAATTTGCACGATGCTTGTTGGCCATGCTTGTCTGGTTTTTCTTAAGCACCAGCTCCGGGATATTGGTGGCATTTATTGGTCCCGGTGCGGCAGCTATCGTTGCAGGGTTATTGTTGAGTGTGTGTGGAATGACTTTGCACCTACTTCTCTGGGCGATAGGACGTACACCTCATTGGTCCTATGCGGGACTGGTTTTTGGCTCTGTGACAACAATATTGTTATTGATCGCTAGTGGTAGCAGTTCGTGGCAGCTGGTCGTAGTCCTGATCTTGTTCGTGTCGTTTTCGATACTGAGCGGCGTTATCTATCCGATCGCAAACCGGGTGCTGGGGAGTTCGCCGAAGTGCGGTTCCAGTGATGAATCACATGAGCGTTGAATAGTGGGCGCTCGTCCAATAGATAGGATGAGTTCTCGGGGTGTGGGTTTTTTGCGCTGTTTTCGGTTGTCTGCTATTAGTGCACCAAGGCGGTTATGTTCTATGAGGACGAGGCAGCGCTATGCGCTTGGACACCCCTCCACTCCATTGATCTTTTTCCAGAATGGGGTGTTTGTAGACATTTCACAGCGAACCAGATTTGATGTGCCGCCGACATCGAAACATTCAACAGCTCCCATATCTCTCATGCTCCCATCAGGAGCTCTGCACTGGCACTCGGGTTTTGCCAGAGCGTAAGATGAGCAGCAAAATGCTAAGGTAAGTAATACGATCGGTGTACGTGATCTATTCATAGACGGTACTCCCTGGCGACGTTGTGTCGCGGCGTGCAAAAGTGAATGCATCGTGGAATACCATACGAAAAAAAGTCGGTTATTGTTATTCCCCATACGGGTAAGAGAAAAAATTCACTTTGTAGGTGATATCAGGCTGCTCTGGTGGCGGCAAGACAACATTATGGAGCATCTCCTACCTTGCAGCGAGGCTCGTGGCGGTTGATAATGAGCGTTGCACCTTTGGGGGAAATGAGATGTTGGCAACACGGCTTTTCAAGGTCGGAGATATTCGCACTGTCGAGGTGGCAGAGCCTGTGCCTGGTCCAGGCGACATTGTGGTGAAGGTAGAAGCCGCCGGCATTTGCGGTACCGACCGGCATTTGTTCAAGGGTGAATTTCCATCGGTTGCTGGTACGACATTGGGCCATGAGTTCTGCGGCATTGTGGTGGATGCAGGAGCCTCCGAGCTGGCTGTTGGGACAAGAGTGACCTGTGATCCCAACACCTGGTGTGGGGCCTGTTACCAATGCCAGAGAGGACGAGTCAATCTATGCACCAACAACATTGCCACAGGTATTGGCCGAGATGGAGGATTCGCAGAGTACTGTGCTTTCCCGGCGCATAAAGCGCATGTTCTGCCTCTGGATCTAGATCCACTTTTCGGTGCCTTCTGTGAACCGCTGGCCTGCACCCTACATGGCATGGATATCGGGGCAGCAAAGTCTGGTGAACGAGTATTGGTTATTGGCGGAGGGGTGATCGGGCTACTGGCTGTTCAGTTGGCAAAGCTAGCCGGATGCGAAGTGATGCTTCTAACACGCTCTGCAAGCAAGCAGCAGCTGGGGCGAGCCCTAGGCGCTGATCTGGTTGCCGCAACAGAGCCCGAGGCACTAGAGCAGTGGCCAGAGGGCGCTGACCTTGTGGTGGAGTGTGCCGGTGTCAGTGCAACGGTTGCCATGTCACCACGACTGACACGATCTGGCGGACGCATTATGGTATTGGGTGTTCTAGCAGATGGCGTAAAAGTTTCCATTGAGCCTTTTGATCTGCTATTTCGGGAAATCCAGATGCACTTCAGTTTCCTGAATCCGTTTACACATGCCCGTGCATCGCGAATGATTGCAGAAGGTGTGATCGACGTTTCAGCCCTGATTACTCGCAGGATATCTTTACAGGAAGCGAGTGATGTCATTGCTAATGCCGCACCTGAGGGTGAGGTGCGGGCTATTGTTGTGCCGGGGTAGTGGGTGCTAGAAAACCTAACGCTGTTGCGTAATCAGCGTCATGGAATCAAAGCCTGCCTGACGCAGCAGGGCGGTCAGCTGCACCAGCCGCTGCGCATCCAGTCGGGCATCAGGCTTGATACCCACCTTGCCACCGGTTTGCGCATAGAGAGCTAGCTGCTTGATCAAGGCTTCATCGGTGAGCAATTCAGCATTGATCATGGCAACGCCTGCCTGATTCACTGACACAATCAACAAACCTTCTTCAACGGGGTTTTGCGAGTCCACTTTGGCAGACTCCAGGCTATCAGCAGGCGTCAAAGAGCCTGTCAGCATGAAGAACACCAGCAGGAGAAAGACAACATTAATCAGTGGTGTGAGATCCAGCTGCGGTGTTTTGCGGGGAGCCTCATCGCGAAAGATCATGGCAACAACGATTCCATGGTCACGCGAGTCAGTCCGACTCTCTCTGCCAGGGCAATCAGCTCCAGTAGCTCTTGAACCCGAGTGCCCTCGGCAACACTGATCGACAGGGCGCGACCAGCATCAATGATATCTAGCTGCTTGAGTGCCTCAATCAGACCGGTGCGATCAAGCACTTGGCCGTCCAGTTCGAAATTGTCATTCCCCAACAAGCGAACACGGCTTGCAAGTTCTGTACTTGCCGTAGCCGACGACTGATTGCCCGCCGATTGAACAGAAAAACTGGTTTCCACATTGAAGTTGCTGGCCAGCATGAAAAACAGCAACAGGATGAACACCACATCAATCAGTGGTGTAAGGCTGATGAGAGAGCCTGTCCGAGGCTGATAAAACTGGAAGCTCACCTCATCAGTCATCATCAGTCTCCTGCAAGGCACTGACCGCAGGCTCATTGGCCTTTGAAGCTTCGTGCAGGCTCTTATCAAACGTGGTGAAGATCCGAGTCGAACAATCTTCCATGGTATGCGCACAGCGCTCCACGCGACGTTCCAGCCATTGATGAGCGACCAGTGCGGGGATGGCGACTATCAAGCCAACAGCGGTGGTCAGCAAAGCCTGCCAGATGCCGCCAGAGAGCAGGGCAGGATCAACCTGATTGCCTGCAGACTCCAGGCGTCGAAAGGCTTCAATCATGCCTATGACCGTGCCCAGCAAGCCCAGCAAAGGACTTAAGCTGGCGATCAATTCCAAAGCACGTAACCACGAGCGTAAACGTTCCAGATGATTGCGGGCAATGCGTGTGACCTCTTCACGGACAGTAGCCTCTTTCTTGTCCGCGAGCAGGCCCCGCATGCCTGCATTCATCACACGACCAACCGGATGATCCGGCACCGCTTTCAGGTTATCAAATGCCTGTTGCCAGTGACCCTTACGCCATTCGCGCAGGCTGGCATACAGTTTACTGCTCTTACCAGTGTCAAGCCTGTGAAACTGCAGCGACTTGCCAATGAAAATGGCAGTTGCCAGAGCTGCCATCAGCAGCAATACCAGAACAACAGGCCCGCCACGTTGAGCAAGCTGCTGTAGCAGGTTAAGAAAATCCAGGGTTGAGTCTGTGTCAGCCATTAGTGATTGTCAGCGCTTCGCCGCTTTGATTGGGAGGAGTCTAGCATTAGCAGTTGTGACTGGAAAAACCGCAAACCCCACATTCTTTGCACATTCGATAACCACAATTCATATCTACTCCGCTGAAGGCATTTAGCGCTCTGATCGACAAACGCCTATTCAGTCACAGATAGCCAGCCATCAAGATGCCCTTCGGTCTTGCATGCCTTCAAGCATGCACACAGGCAGACGATACTGAAATAAGGATAGGCAGAATTGCCAATTACACGAGTTATCTCAATGAAAAAATTAGTCAGCCTGCTTTTCGCCGGCGCTGTGATACTGGGTGCCTATGTGCTGTCCTTTGGCATGCCAGCGTCACTGACCGGGCTCTTGCCCGGTGCATCAGAAACGGTGGCTGAAAAAGCAGGCCCCGGGGCTCCGGCTGGCAGGCCACAACGTCCAGGGGGTGGCGCGACGACTGTCGTGGTCGAACCTCTCAAGCAAGAGCCCTATACCGATATTCTGCGCGCCATCGGCAGTACGGTTGCGCAGCGCAGTGTCAATGTCGTTGCCATCGTTGCCGGCGAAGTGACGGAGTCGTTGATAGAGGCCAATGCTGAAGTGGCTGCAGGAGACATCCTGGTCGAGCTGGATAACCGGACCGAGATCCTCAATCTGGAGATTGCGCAAGCCGAGCTGGATCAGGCCCAGCAGACCGTCGAGCGTTATAAAGGCCTGTTGACAAACTCTTACGTGACAGCCGTTGATGTTGCCGATGCTAATGTTGCGGTGCGTTTGGCTGAGGCGGCTGTTGGCCTGGCCAAAATTGCTCTGGAAGACCGGACCATTCGTGCCCCAATTGACGGTCGTCTGGGCTTGAGTGATGTGGAGGTCGGTGACCGGATCAGCGCCGAGCAGGTGATTGTCACCATTGATGATACGGAAACACTCCTGATCGAATTCGAACTTCCGGAGAGATCCATCGGTCTGTTGGAAAAAGGCCGCGCCGTCCTGGCAAACACACCGGTTTTCACCGGTCGGACGTTTGAAGGTGAGATCTTTGCTTTTGACAGTCGCCTGGATAGCGTGACGCGTAGCGTGACAGTACGTGCACGGATCGACAATCCTGATCGCAAGTTGTGGTCTGGCATGACCTTCGCCATACGCCTGGTCAATGAAATCGAGAAGCTGCCGGCAGTGCCTGCAACCGCCATTACCTGGAGTCGTGCCGGTTCTGCCGTATGGACAGACACGGACGGCGTTGCTGCTCGTGTGCCTGTCACTATTCTGTATCGCGAAGGTGATCGGGTCTGGATTGAAACTGACATCGCCGAGGGCAGCTCCATTGTTACCGAAGGTGCGCAAAAATTACGTGAAGGTGGAGCGTTGCTTGTGGATGGAGCCGAAAGAAGGCCACGGCCCGAGGAACCGGCATGACCGATAGCAACCTGCACCGGGTGGGACGATCCGGTTTTGCGGATCTGTTTGTCGCGCGCCCCATTCTGGGCATGGTCCTCAACTTTCTGGTGCTGATCGCAGGGCTTGCGGCACTCAGCAGTGTCGATGTGCGTGAAATGCCCGATGTCGACCAGCCCGTTCTGTCGGTACGCACAGACTACGAAGGCGCCGTTCCTGCCACGGTAGACCAGGACGTCACACAAGTGCTGGAGGATGCCTTGAGCGCCCTTGATGGCGTCTCCTATATGGAGTCGCAGTCATCAACCGGTTCCAGCAGAATCACAATCGATCTGTCCGATGGTACAGACGTGGATATCGCCGCCAGTGAGGCGCGTGAAATCGTGTCGGCAACGCTGGGTCAGCTACCCGATGATATCGATGATCCGCAAGTCACCAAAAGCGACACCAATTCAGACGCCATCATTCGTCTCGCCATTCTGGGTGATGCCACCCTGGACGAGTTGACAGCGTTGGCTGAGGGGGTGATCTATGATCGCTTGTCGCTTATTGATGGCATCGCGGAGGTCACTGTGCAAGGCAACCGTGCAGACGAGTTCCGTGTCACGCTTGATATTCCATCGCTCATGAGTCGTGGACTAACCATCTTTGACGTGTCTGACGCCTTGTCAGCCTTGCGTGATGACACCCCGCTGGGCTCTATTGAAGGTAGCTCTCAGGCGTTGGCGCTGCGCGTTGGCAATCCGGACATAACGATCGAAACGGTTGAACAGATCCCGGTCGACGCAACGACGCGCGTCTCGGACATCGCATTTGTTCAATTGACGGCTGAAGATAACGACGTCACAGCCCGCGTCAATGGCGTTACAGCCATTGGTCTGGATATCACACGCCAGTCTGTCGGTAATACATTATCGATTTCAAAAGCTGTCCGCATTGCGGTAGCCGAACTGCAAGATGACATGCCAGAGGGGGTGGATTTACTCATTACCACCGACGACGGCGTGTTCATTGAAAACTCGATCTCTGAGGTCATAAAGTCAATCTTGCTGGCAACTGTAATCGTGATCGCGGTCATTTTTGCTTTCTTGCGCTCCTTCCGGGCCACCATCATTCCGGCAGTTACCATCCCGGTGGCATTGGTCGGTACGTTGGCGGCTATCTGGCTGACAGGCTTCTCGGTCAATACCATCAGTCTGTTGGCGCTGGTTCTTGCCACGGGACTGGTGGTGGACGATGCCATCGTCGTGATCGAAAATATCGTGCGCAAACGCAAGGCGGGCATGGGTGCGTTTGCAGCCGCTGCCGAAGGCACTAACGAAGTGTTCTTCGCCGTGATATCAACAACGGCGACGCTTGCAGCCGTTTTCATCCCTATCTCATTCCTGCCGGGTCAGGCCGGCGGCGTTTTCTCCGAATTCGGCTTTGTGCTGGCGTTTGCGGTTACCTTGTCGTCCATTACCGCGTTGACGCTCGCCCCTGTAATGGCAGCCTTGCTGGATCCGGGAAAACCCGATGCCAAACAGAGTGCTGAACCCCAGCGTCCGGGTCTGCTCGCACAAGGGTTTGAACGGATCATGGATTGGGCCATCCGAACTCCCGTGCTGGTACTGGCCATAGCTATCGCATTCGCACTTATTGCAGGTGGTGCGGCGAACACACTGACATCCGAAATCACGCCCAGTGAAGATCGTGGATTCTTTCTGATCCAGGCGCGAGGACCGAGCGACACAACAACGGAATACCTGGACACGCAGGTCGCGCAGATCGAGGACATTCTGGCGCCTTATCGCGCCAGTGGCGAGATCGCCAGCGTGCAGAGCATCATCGGTATTCAAGGCGGCACGAGTGCCATTATCATCGTGCGCTTGCCCGATTGGGCCGATCGTGATCGCTCGCAGCAGGACACGGTTGCCGAAATCAACAAGCAACTGTCGTCGGTGCCAGGCGTTCAGGTCTCGGCACGCACAACCAACAGCCTGAACATCCGTGGCGCCGGTCAGGGGCTGACCTTCGCGGTGACGGGCAAGAATGTAGGTGACATGACTGCGGCGGCTGAAGATCTGGTCGCAGCCATGGGCGGGGATCAGGCCTTTGTCAATCCACAGCTTTCCAACGACAGCGTTGAGGCGCAACTCGAGTTGCGCGTAGACGATGAGATGGCTGGCGCATTTGGTCTGACGGAAGCTGAAATAACGGAGACGGTCAGCGCATTGGTGCAGGGCAGCGTTGCCGTCAGCGTCTTTCAGGACGACACAGAGACGGATGTCAATCTGGTGCCTGGTGGTCCGCCCATTAATGACCCGTCCGATCTGGAGTCACTGTTTCTGCGCCTGCCAGGTGGGGAATACGTGCCGCTTTCGGTGGTCGCAACGCTTGATACCATCGTGAGTTCCTCGCAAATCGAAAGACAAGGGGGTTCGTTGGCTGTGTCAGTCCAAGCCAACCTGGGTAGCGGTGTCGACATCGGCACGGCTATGGCGCAGCTGGATTCACTGGCAGCAGAGATGCTACCAGCCGGTATGGGCATCACCTACACGGGTGAGGCGGCTACGCTTGCAGATGGTCAGGCAGGATTCTATCTGGTCTTTGGCGTGGCGTTAGTGGTGGTATTCCTCGTCTTGTCAGCACAATTTGAAAGTTTTGTCAGCGCCATTGTCATCTTGCTGACCGTGCCATTCGGTCTGGCCGCAGCGTTGATGGCTATTTCACTGACCGGTGGCTCCTTGAATTACTACAGTCAGATAGGTCTGGTCATGCTGATTGGGGTCATGGCCAAGAATGGTATTCTGATCGTCGAATTCGCCAATCAGTTACGCGAGGCCGGCCAGGACATAGATTCCGCTATTCGTGATGCGCTGCGATTGCGTATACGGCCTGTCATGATGACGATGGTCTCGACCGTCTGTGGTGGCCTGCCTTTGATCTTCACCTCGGGTGCCGGTGCCGAGGCGCGCATCGCCGTGGGTTGGGTCATTGTGGGTGGGTTGGGCTTTGCAACAACCTTCACCCTGTTCCTGACACCGGTCTTCTACCGCTGGATTGCCGTTTGGGGAAATGAGCCGGGTAAGTCGGCAAAACGTCTGAGCAAGGAGCGTCAGGTTCCGGTTAGCGTCGCTTGATTTCAGGGCAGCAATTGATGTGAGTCATCCCTTCAGATCCAGCACGAAACGAATCGTGCTGGTGCTGCCACGAAATTCTGCCTCTACATCAAACACCCGCTCTTCTCCTGCCTCGAGTGTCGTCTGCCAGGGGGAGTTCCATCGATCCATTCCCAATGGCAGCCCGCCTTCATCCAGAAAGACGATGTTGATACCGGGCATCTCCAGCGGCACTGTGGACTGATTCACCACCCGTACCTGTAGGCCGTTTTCTGTCACCTCGAAAGTCAAGGGAATCATCGTGGGTGTGGGAATGACGAATTCCCGGTCAAAGTAATCCAGCTGCTCGATCGCAATGCCGCCGATGACCTGTGCAGAGTTATCCAGGTTTGCTCGGAAGTAGCCAAAGTCGCCAACACCCAGGCATGGACTTGATTCAGGTATGTCACGCCAAGGTGAGCTGGTACCGCTGGCACCTCGGACAAATGCGGAGTCGGCAATGTAGTCGCTGAGGTGTTCGCCTTGAACATTCAGCAAGGAGATACCCGTGGCCCTTATATGGCAGTGCGTGCTGGCTGAATTGTTCCTGACAATGCCGACTGCCAGATCGCTGTCCAGTATGGAGGTGCGATTGCCTCGTAGCAGGTAGATACCCACCATCTCCAGATCTTCTGCATGCTTGGTCAGGGTATAGGGGATGATTCGTCTCAGTTCGCTGTTCAGCATCGTTCCCGTGCCAAGCACAGGACCGCTCACCAAGGCCGTGTTGTTGGAACGTGTATAGAACAGGCCATCTGGTGTGTCTTTGGAGAAGCTGGTTTCTGCCAGATCAGCGTCGGTGAAATCGAAAATAGACTGGGGGCCTGCGCTATAGGCTACTGGGGTGGGGTTCTCCTCCGGCCCAGTTCCGCTTGAGTTGGATTCAGATTCAATCCGCTGGTATCGAGTGTCACTTCTTCCGGTTCGGTGCTGCATGCTGAAAGCAATATCGATAGTGTGCAAATCGTGCCGAGTACGTGAACAGTGCTTCCCCGCAGTCTTTTCATTACGCGTATCAATGTCCGATTTCATAGAGTGATATCTCGTTCATTCTAACGTTCATCGGTTTCCATGCCGCCGTATCGCCAGCTGCCGTTGCCATTCTTGTGACCTATGTTCCACTGACAGTGTGTGTCAGTACTGCAATCTGCAGGGTGTCTATTCCTTGATTGCGTAATAGCGTCCTCGAATCAAGATCGTTTTGTTGTCAAGACGATAGAACGTGCGACGGTAAACCTTGCCATCCTCCGCATTGAGCACGATGCTGTAATCATCAATTTTGTATTCGCCAACATTGGCGGCACCGCACTTGTTGCCTTTCTTGCTGATGCTGCTTGAGCCTGACGTTGCCGTCGAGTTGACGATGGATGAATCTCCACTGGAGTCGCATGAACTGGCAGCAATGGTCGAGCTGATTCCCGGAACAGAGGCTCCCATCATGGACGAGCTGGACGTTTTGAACCGGCCGTCTTTTGAGAGCCAGTAGTGTGAGCTGCCTGTCGCCGTATAATCAGAATTTGTCCAGAAGTTGCTCCATTCGCCGGATAATCTGAGATTCTCTTGCGCAGGCTTCATCGAGACGGGCGTGGAGTCCCTCAAATTGAACCACTTGCCAGTGGACGATATGCCACGCACCTGAATACGTTTTCCTTCTCGTCGCCATTGCCTCCAGTGTTTAGGATAGTTTTTCTTGTCAGCGGTGACATCCAGATAGTCGACGGGAGTGGCAGGATTGAATCGTGCGGTATTGTCCTTGTACAGAACCAGAATATCGTATTTATTGAGTTGTCCCAGAAAGAGAACATCCACTACATTCCTGAGGTCAGGGCTTTTCTTCGTGGTTTGTAAGGGCGCGGCGCTGGAATCCGTTTTTACGGGTTTTTTCTGCGGCTCGTTTTTCTGCGGCTCGTTTTTCTGTGGCTCGTTTTTCTGTGGCTCGTTTTTCGCCTGATTCTGTTGCCTGGTCGGGGGCTTGCTCTGCTTGTTGCCATTGGCTGCAACCGGATATGAACCCTTGGCAATGACAACCTTGTTACCATGGCCCATCAAGGCCGGTTTGAATCTATTGCCGCCGTAATGGCTGACACGATTCTTGTCTCCGGCCAGCACGATCTTGCTAACGCGATTGATTGTTGCGACGTTTTTGTCGCCACCGATCCAAAGCGATACGGCTGAGCCGTCTGTGGTGCCGCTTTGTGTCACGGTATTGTTGTTTCCAGCGATCTTTATTTCGCGTGCGCTGTCAAAGGTGACGGTAATGTCGTTGCCGGGGAGCCAGATTTCATCGCAATTTCCGTGTATGCGGATAGTGGAATTATCATTGACAGTGTTGAGCCTGTCATCGCAACCATATTCGAGCGTTGTTTGAGCAAACAGAGGCGTTTGCACAGTCGTCGTGCAGGCAATGAAGATCATTGCTGCTGACAGAGTCTTGTTTTTCATGTCGTGATTTTCCTTGCTGGAGGGGTGGAGTGCATGCATGTACTCCACTGCTGTTCAATTTCACCCAGACGCCGAGATAATGGACCGGTACGTCGTTGAATTATTGCAGAGAAAGCTGACTGGGCGCTTAATATCTTGTTTTCCAATTGGCAATACACGTCGTTGAAAGAGCTCTCAATGACTAAATGACATGCACATGGTGGCGCCTCGCAGGGCAGAGCGAGAGGTCACTGTTTGGGTGACACTTGGGAAGTGTCGCTAGGATTAATATTGAATTATTCTTGTAGTGTTTAGTCGTATCGTAGAAACCCACGTCCTCCGGACGTGGTCAGAGGGCTGAGGCTTTGCCGATAGTCCGACTCAATGGTAAACCTCTCGTGAGCTATCCCCATAGCCTCATTCGAGGAATACCAATGAGTCGTTTTAAGAAGCTATCACACACGATATGGCACTGCCAATATCATGTGGTTTGGACACCCAAGTATCGGTACCGGGTTCTTGCCGGTTCGGTGAAACAAGAAGTATCCAGTTGTATTAGGGCTTTTTCGGAGCAGAAGAAGTGCGAAGTGGTGGAGTTGAACGTGCAGATCGACCACGTTCACTTGATCGTGTCGATACCGCCGAAGCTGTCGGTATCGGATTATGTCGGAATGGTGAAGGGGAGGACGGCAATACGAGTTCTCCAGCGTTTCAAAGAGTTACGGACAAAGCCGTATTGGGGCAATCACTTCTGGACAAAGGGGTACTGCGTTGACACGGTGGGTTTGGATCTGGAAAAGATCCAGGCTTATGTTCGGTATCAAGATAAGAAGGATCAACAAATAGAGCAGCGCCAGCTCGGGCTGTAGTTATGTAAATGCTGGGGGGTTGGCTTCCTGGTCGTCTCTGACGGCCAGGCATACCGGGCCCCTATGGGGCCGACTCAAGCCCCTGCGCTCCGCGTAGGGATCTTTTAGTATTGCAAGTCTGGTATTTACAGCCGTTCAGTATCTGATCAGTATTTCTGTACATGATGTCATTGTCGGCAGTGCGAAAGGTGGGGGCGGTATTTATATCTGCAGTTAAGTGCACAGGGTTACATCTACAGCACTTACAATTCACTCACTTTCACGAAACAACGCTCCATGTCGTTCAAGTGTTGCATCGACATTCCGATATGGCTCTTGAATCTGAATCTGAATGCTGACCAGTAAAAGGATAGACAAACCATGAAAGTAATCAGTACGACACTCATCGCAGCTTTGATCTTGGTAGGTTGCTCGTCTTCGGACTCTGACAATGACAACGATCCTGTAGATACGGGTGATACCGTAATCGATGATGGCGGCATGGACAGCAGGTAGAGGGTATCCTGCTGGCATCAACAACTACTCTTGATGACGGCAGGGTCGAGATTGATTATACGTGTAATGGGGAAGGGGCTTTGACCAGCATCGGTCGTGGTCGAAGCATCGTTGACTTTCACAGGTGACTACTTTGATTGGGACAATCCCGTGAGTGAGAATGATAACGATTACCCAGTGAGTGATCTTGGCTCACCAGTGGCCATTTCTGCGACAGAAGATTCCGCCTCGGATGTAGAGATGCTGGAAAATACTCCGAAGGATAATGAGGCGCAATGGCAGAACGGTGAACTGACCATTACGGCTGAGGACGGCAGTATCGTCAGCTTGCGTCCATCCAGTGAAGACAAGATGCTGGTAGAGATCGAGTTGAATGATTCGGGAGATATTCAGATGCGTAACTGGTCGGAAGGCTTCAGTGTTGATTGTCCCAGCCTTGTTGACGGTTGCGGTGACAACGCCCTGAAGTTCTGACTACCAGATCGCTGTTCTGTATCGTTCCCGAGCCAAACACTGACCGCTCAACAGGGCCGTGTTGTTGGAACGTATATAGAACAGGCCATCCGGTTCGGAGCTGCCTGGTGTGTGTCAGTATCGTTATCTACAGGATGAAGGCGCTTACTCTGCCAGGCACTGCAATAGTTGGTTTTCCCAGTCATCGTCAATCGTGCTGTCGATGATCTCGATATGGCTTTCTGCACAATCCTGGAGGGCTATCTCGGTCAGCGAACCGGACGCCATGTTGTAGCCATACATGCCTTTATCTGTCAGGAAAAATGCTTTCATTCGCATAGCTTCAATCCCACTGAGGAAACTGAAAAGACGATCGTGATGAAAGATCTTGTCAGCCTTGAAACGCCAGCCGACGCTACAATAACCCTCGCCTTTATTCTCTGCCTTGAGGTAACCGTTGGCAGGCAATGGCTTATCGGCTTCCAATACAGGTGGAATATGGGCTTCGTGGTGGTGGTGGTGACTTTCTGTTTGGCCGCTGGCAAAAACCGAGAGATCGGCCTTGCGATCAAGAATCGAAGGGTCCAGTTGACCGTTGGAGGCGAACATGACGCTCGCTGAGGGACGTCCATTCCGCTGCACGTAGGTTTGCAGTCTTTCAGCATCGTCTGGCAGGTACAACTCACTCTTGTTGCCAATAACAATATTCGCGATGGCAATTTGCTGATTGAAGGTTTCGTTGTCTGTGTACCGCTGATCCAGCAGATGACGAGCATCCACCAGTGTCAGAACCTGCTGCACACTCAGCACCTCTCGATACATGTCTGAAAGAACCTGCAAGACCTCTTGCGGGTGACCGAGCCCGGTGGGTTCGATCAGTAAGCGATCGGGTCTGGAGCGGGTCAGCAAGGAATTGAGCCCAACCTGCATAGGCAAGCCGGCTGTACAGCACATACAACCCCCGGGTACTTCTCGAACGTAGACCCCATTGTCTTCGCTGTATTGCCCCCGCAGCAGGCCGCCATCGACACCGATTTCGCCAAATTCGTTGATTAATACTGCCCAGCGCTGCTGGGCAGGTTTGGTTTTCAGCAGGTGTAGAATGGCAGTCGTTTTGCCAACACCCAGAAAGCCGGTAATGATGTTCGTAGGGACGCTACGTATTGCATTTGTACTCTTGCCCATCACTCATTTATCATCAAACAATGGGCCTCACCTTAACATCGTTCAAACGCAGCCAGCGAGTGCTGTGGCGAGCTTTCGTAACAGTTGCGGATATAGATCAGGCCCGGTTTCAATGTATGTACCCAGCGGATCAATTTCGCTCGATCGCGCCTCGGTGCCTTCGAGAACGGTTTCAACCAGGCTAGGGTTGAACTGAGGTTCGGTCAGCACACAAGTGACATTGGCTTCTGCAACGCGATCCTGAATCTGCTGGATGCGTGCAACGCCGGGACTGGTCGCATCGCCCAGGGATATGGCGCCTGAGGCGGGGAAGTCAAATGCATCCTCAAAGTAATGGTAGGCATCGTGAAAGACGATAAAGTGGCGACCACGAACCGGTGCGAGTGAAGCTTCCACATCCTTTTTCGCAGCTGTAATCGCAGCCTTGCCTGACATTGCATTGGCTGAGTAAACGGCTGCGTTTTCCGGGTCTGCTTTTGATAGTTCGTCTGCAATGGAGTCCAGCCAGATCATCGCATTTGATGGGTCTAGCCATGCGTGGGGGTCAGTGTTGCTGTGTTGTGATTCAGTGTCTTCGGTGTGTTCTTCACCTTCACCTTCGTCCTTTTCATGCTCGTCCTCTTCGTGTTCGTCTGCCTCGAACAGCGCACTGTCTCGTTTGATCAGTGTTGTGCTGCCGAGCACCTTCACCAATTCCACTTGCACCGCATCTCGAGCCAGTGTGTCAATCGTATCAGCGAGCCATGGCGTCAATCCGGAGCTGACCCAGAACACGATATCCGCATTTTCCAGAGATCTTGCCTCTGAAGGTCGCATTGAATAACCATGGGGTGATGCACCTGGCGATACAACGAGCTCTGGTTTGCCGAGTGTCCCCATCACTTGCGCAACCAGAGAGTGTACAGGTGCAATATCGACGGCAACAGCGGGCACATCGGCGTGGCCGATAGTGGCGGTGATCAGTGATGCTAGCGCCACGGGCAGGACAGTTTTGTTCATTGGGTATTCCGGTATAGATCAGTTTTAATGAGTATTATCGAGGCGTGTCGGCGTCTTCGTCTGCGTCGCCAAACCATCGTGGCAGCGATTCGTCGAAGCGTTTCCAGGCTTCCATGCCCAATGCCATTTCAATATCGTTGAGCAAGCAGCGATCGAGAGTCTTTTGCGTATGTGCCGGTTCGAGGTCCTGGCCGATAAAAACGATCTCCTGACGCCGGTCTCCATACTCACCGTCGAACTCGGCTTCGATCTGGGTGCGCTGTTCAGGATCGTCCGGCCAATGCTCGCAAGGTACATCGGCCCACCAGGTACCAACTGGGCCGTGCCGCACTATGCCACCTGCCTGCGACCATTCACCGGCAGCATGAGGGCTTGAGGCCAACCACCCTGGCGAGCTAATCGCGCGTTCAAAGTCGAAGCGTCCTGTGGCAATGATGTTGTCCAGCGGTACGTCGCCGAAGCGCACGTGCACGATGTTGGCGTGGCGGTTGAGCTGGCGCAGTGCATGATCGAGCCGCTTGCGTTCCACGCTTGTGATCAAGTCAATCTTGTTGAGTATGATCACGTCTGCAAACTCTACCACGGGGCTTAATCAGGCCATAGCGGGTCAAGCGTCACCAGGGTGCGGCGTTCCTCGCTAGCCTGAATATTTCATCGGCCTCAAGTAATGCAACTACGTCACCTTGTTGAGCATAAATCAGTGCCGATAGCACCAAAAGTGACTATTTTTTTGAGTTTCGGGTACAGGCCCCCTTTCCCCCATCTCGGCTGGCCAGAGATTTCATAGCCAATGGCTACGCTGCTTCTAGACGTTGCAACGCAATCAGAAAATTCTCTTTTTCTAACGCCGCGCTACTCAGCTTTATCACAATCCGTCGCGTGTTTCTGATCACCACGGCACCGATATGGACCAGGCGCTGGCGCAACGTCCATACCTGGGCCCTGGCCAGTGAGGTTCCTGCCAATCCTTTCTCTCGCACCGTCTGCCATAACACATACCCCAGTGAGGAGAACATCACGCGCAGCTGGTTGCTCCACCAAGCTGTGCAACTTGTACGGTCAGCAAATAGACCCATCTGCAGCTCTTTGTGCCGATTTTCCATGGTCCCACGTTCGCAATAGACCTCGCTATAGAGCTGTTCAGCTTCGCCAACCAGATCCGTGACGATAAAGCGTTGATTGGGTCCTATCTCGTTGTATTCCATTTTGGCAATGACTCGGCGGGGGCGAACCCAGCTACCCGCCTGGTAGTCAATATCCTTGAATACCTTGAGTGCAGGAATATCCACATCCTTGTGCTCGAACCACAGCCAGCAACTGCTCAGTGTCTCCCGGCTGACCTGACACTCGCTCATCAGCACCTTGTTGGTTGTATAACCCACAATATAGCGAACATCATGACGCTCACACCAGCTCAGCAATAGCGGCCGGTAAAAGCCCCCATCGCCACGAAAAACGATGTTCACCTGCGGCCAATGGGCTCGAATGCCTTTAACCAGCAGCGACAGCACCGCTGCCGAATGAGTGGCGTCAGGGCGATTGATGGGGCGTAGGTAACTGACCAACAGCTTCTCTCCACAGTACACGTAGAGCGGCAGAAAGCCATAGCCATCGTAGTGTGTGTTGTATGCCCGACCTTGCTGTTCACCGTGAACACGATCATCAGTGCCATCAAAGTCGAGAATCAAAGACTTGGGAGGCTCATCAAACGAGGCGATGAATCGCTCCAGAATCAATCGATGCATCTCAAACACCGTTTTTCTCGCTTGTACCGTTGAATGCTGAGCGATAGCAGCTTCCATTCGGCAGAGTGTGGGAGCGCTACCCATGGGCTCAAGCACTCCGACCGCACTTTGCAAAGCGGCGTCATGACGCAACTGTTGATGGTCATTCAAATCGGCAAAGCCTGCCGCTATAGCGAAAATACGTTGACGCACAAGCGCATCCCACTGGTGTGTCACGCCACTCTGATCGCGAGGGTCGTGCATAAGCCTGGAAGCCGCCTTGCACAGTCCGAGGCGATCATCGGCTGCCCGCAGCAGTTCAACCCCTCCAATGCCACTGACATCTCCACCGCTGAAATCCAGTTGGATGCTACGTTTTTTCAGCTTGCGTTTGAGGGTACAATTTGACACTGGCGGGGCGCTCCTGTTTTTGATTGTAAAGCTTTGATCGGCCTACAATTTTACAGGTGCTCCGCCAACTCTTGGTGAAATATTCAGGCTAGAGGCGATCGCTGGTGAACGGTGTATGGCACCCAAACCGTCGTTGTCCTGCCAGAGCGCACCTTTGAGCAGTACGAGCTCACCGATGGAGGCGCGCTGACAAGGGCTCTGCATAGTCTCTGAACTGGACAGTTCGTGCCGATCGACTCCCTGGTCCTCAAGCCACTCTGTGCCTGGGCCCTCGTAGGTGCAGAGCAACCGCAATGGGACTCGGTCGATGTGCCAACGCGGACACATCGTATGTTCGATGCGCGTACACCGAAAACCGACACTCGGGCAATTCACCAGTTCGCAGAGGATCTCGGACAGCAAGGTTATATCGTTTATCAATGCCTCGCGACCGGCGCCTAGTGGAAAATCGGACAGCTTGACCCGACTAGACTGGCTCAGTGTTTCCATCGCCCGTAACTTTTCAAGACCCGCTATGCCATCAAGATAGGTCGATATCTGCGGGTCGATAGTACGCTGCCAGCTGCATACCTGGACGCTCGGTTCAAAGATTCTGGCCAGCTCAGCGATCTCTGAGACACGATGCCAGCTCTTCAGTTCGTGATCCACAACTGACTTCAAAGCGTGCATGACAGACTTCCGTCAATGCCCTGTACGCCGGGACCGGCATAAACAGGACCCCGGCCAGATGAATTGATTACATCAGTGAGCTTTGAGAGGCAGACGGGTGAGAGAACGCGTACACAAAGGATCGACATGGGTATCTTGATTCGCCTAAAGTAATGTTATAACGTAACTGTTGGCGAACGTATCATGACAAACTGAGTTGCGCAACACACTGGATCTTTTGTCAGGATAATCACTGTGTAAGTGCCCGCTGGAACTTCACAGGCGGGGGCGTGGCTTGAAGCAGCTGTTTGCGCTATTTCTTTCTCACTTGGTATTCATCAAACAATCAATCCTTGACAGAGGATTGGTTGCAGCAGTCATTGATGATCATCTTCTTTATGACGCGTTCGTATTGCATACAGCGCACGATCACATTGTCGACAATTACTTCCCGTATTCGCAGGCAAGCTGCACGCATTTCCTGGCCAACACATCGGTAGGGTCGATGGGTATCGCGCCCAGAATTTCACGTGTACCGGAGACGATCAACGGAAGTTCAGTGCAACCAAGAATAACGGCCTCCGCACCGTTTTCAACCAGATAATCGAAAGCCTGTCGTATTTGTTGCTTGCACAAACCGTCGATGAATCCTGCCTTCACGCCCTCGCGGCCGTAGATGGAGTCCATGACTAATGCCTGATGTGCATCGTCCGGAATCAGGTAGTCAAGCCTCGCCTCGTCCAGTGCCTGCTGATAGAGGCCACTCTGGATGGTTCCGTTGGTTGCCAGGATGCCCACCCTGTTGATGCGTGGTGACATCTGTCTGATCGCATCGGTGGTTGCGGACAGAATGCTGATAATGGGCACATCCAGATGCCGCTGGATACGATCAACGTATGCATGTGCCGTATTGCAGGGGATGGCAAGAATATCAGCTCCACCACGCTCAAGTTTTTTACAGGTCGAATAGAGTGCAACGGTAGGGTCGGTGCCACCACCGACCAGATTTTCAGTGCGGTCGGGAATCTGAGGGTTCTGTTCAACCAGTATCTTGATATGATCCTGGTCGCGAGCAGCGTTCGTTCCTTTCACCAGTTTGGACATGAAGTCCACGGTAGCGGCTGGACCGATGCCACCAACAATACCCACCTTGAACTTGCGCTTACTACCAACTTCGGTCAATGCGAGCGCATGCCTTGCATAGAGCGTCGCGGTGTTGATCGCCGTCATCGAATCGGGAAAGCTAAGCTGCTCGAAAAGCAAAGGCAGTTCGGTCAACCCCGGCACGAATACCGTGGCACCCTGTTCCTGCAGATCGGATAGCGCCGCGTTGATGGGCCCCAGAATCTCCGGCCCGCGATTGCCTGATTTGAAACCGTTCTCTCCATAGATGGAATGCATGACTGCGGTTTCCATCATTTCCGATGGGAAAACCACACATTTGTCTTCACCGAATAAAGACTGGAACAGTCCATTCTTGCGTACATAGGGCGTTGTGATAACGCCGATCCTGGCGTGTTGAGAACCAGGTTTTTCGACGGCCTCCTTGATCGCTTCGGTCATGCTGATCAGCTTGAGATTCAGCTCATCTTCCAGCTCCGACAGAAAGCAGTGCGTAATGAAGCATGGCAGTAGTGCGGCGCTACAGCCGTCTCTTTCCATGCGCGATAAGGCGTCGAACACATAGAGCTTGCGATGGGTTGGACTGTAGTTCGGGTTCATCGGCGACAGGGGTTCGCGCATCGGCTTCTGTTCAAAGACCAGCTCGCGGTGATCGCCCTCTGATTTGATGGGAGTTTCCTGCACGATCCGATTAAGCAGATCGGCGCCGGCAAGCGCACCCAAACCACCGACGATGCCAAGCCTGAGCGAATGTTGTTTTTTCACGGGATTACTTCAGCCTCGATCATTTTTGCCTGATCAAGGTAGTGTACTGCTTCAGCGCACTAATCTGAATTATTCAGTACCGAGGCACAATACGGAAATCTATGCCTGCCAGCACTCCAATATCCACATTAATATCCACATTGTTTGAAATATTTCCTTTTAGTCTCTCTACCTGCATGGCTTAGTAAGGCTCTGCCTTGCCAATTTCGTCGTGATCATTATTGCCTGGAGAATGAATTGAAGAAACGGATCGTTGGAGCTTGCATGACCGGCTTGGCTTCCTGCATGCTCACTGCGGGTTTTGCTCATGCACACCATGGTGTCAACGGGCAGTTCGATACTTCGCAGACAATCGAAGTCAGTGGCGTGGTCACCAAGGTCAGATTTGTTAATCCCCACTCTTACGTCTATTTCGATGTGACTGGAGATGATGGCAGTGTTGATGAGTGGCGTTGTGAGCTGACTTCGGGCAGTCTGCTAAAGCGTAAAGGCTGGACGGTCGACATGTTTGCCGATGGTGTCGAGATCACTATTCATGGGGCGCCCGCTCGCAAAGAGTCTACAGCTTGTTTTACCCAGACAATCACGTTTGCTGGTGGTCATACAATAGGCCGGCAGGATAGTTTGGATGAGTCGGGCAGAGCGATCCGGAAATCCAGTGAGCAAGAGGTGCCTGAAGCCGATATTGCGAGTCTTGATAGCCAGAGTCCACAATTAACTGGAAACTGGGTGTCCGAACGCCAGGAGCGTCGACCGAGGGGTAAGAACGGTGCGCCACCGTCTTTTTCGGACGGTCCTGACGGCAGACCAGAGCGGGTCGACTCTGTCGAAGCCAGATCTGCAGTCGGCGAAAAGGCTGTGCCTCCTCGACCGCCTGCTGGCAATGGTGGCGGAGCAACGCAGCTTGAGCTGACTGTGTTGGGCAGGGCCGCAGTCGAAGGCTTTGTACGCGAAGACAATCCGCGTTTCCACTGTCAGGCAACGAACATCCTGGTGGACTGGTGGTTCGATCAATTGGTCAACAGGATTGAACAGACCGGAGATGACATCAAGCTGACGTATGGTTTTATGGA
Organism: Granulosicoccus antarcticus IMCC3135; assembly: GCF_002215215.1. Classification (NCBI taxonomy): domain Bacteria; kingdom Pseudomonadati; phylum Pseudomonadota; class Gammaproteobacteria; order Chromatiales; family Granulosicoccaceae; genus Granulosicoccus; species Granulosicoccus antarcticus. The sequence goes on from NZ_CP018632.1 coordinate 3,644,588, forward strand.
TATTGCTCGAACCATCCATCTGGATCTGGATGAGCATCCTGAGGGCATTGTACCCAGTATTGCGGGGCACTCTATTGGCAAGTGGAAAGACGGCGTGTTGATTGTGGATACGGTCGGCTTTGCAGAGGGTTATCTTCATGTGCCGCCAAACGAAGATGGTGTCGCCAGAAACAGTACTGAACTGCATATAGTGGAGCGATTCACGCTGAGCGAAGACGGCACTACACTGACACGCGATTATGTTGCCGATGACTCACTCTATCTGGTCGGAACCTTCTCCGGACAGGATGCCGTCAAGCGAACTGACGTTGCCTATGAAGCCTACAATTGTGAAGACCTGACCGGCGATACCTATTGATAGGCGGTGGGTTTGAATACGGATTTGTGTGCGGTCAGGCAGTCGAGAATTTCTACGTCTAAACAACGCTAGCGGCGCAATAATATTCTGCCCGCTCAGCGACGCCAGGCCAATGCTTGAACGGTGTGTCCTCATCTGTCTGCTGTCGGAAGTCGTAGAAGGGGTTGTCTACACGTGTAGAGTAGGCATCGTGATTTAACTGGTCTGACTCATTTGATTCACCAGGTTCTCCTTGCCACTTTGGTGGTTTTGCAGTCTCACTGATATCACGAATGTCCAGTCCATCTTTGTTAACGACGCGAAACCGGAAGCGGGTTGGATCTAGTTGGCGTACAAGCTCGAATGATTCACGGCTGTTACGTAACGCCTTTTCGATCTCGTTGACAGTCTGTTCTGTGGCTTGCTGCCGAATGAACTGTTCCTCGTGCGCTGTTTCCAGATGACTTACGTGTTCAATACGATATCCCCCTTCATGTACAGCCGTATGATGCTTGCTGCATAAGCAGATGCCGTTGTCTACGCATGTAGAGCCGCCGTCGGCCCAGTGCTGGATATGGTGGATTTGTAAATGCCGTGTTTGTGTGCACCCAGGGTACTGGCAATGTTGATCCCGGTTCTTGATGGCGCGGGCCATGGCTGGTGGCCAGAGGCGTGATTTGCGGCCGATATCCAGAGGTTCGCCGTGTTGGTGTGTGATTGTAGAAATGCTGCAATCGCAAGCCAGTCGACGAGCGGTTTCGATGGCAATCGGGCCTGCTCCGTTTACGTTAGGGCGTTTTGTCGGTATTGGGCTTGAACTTGGCTGCTGGTCTTGTTCAGCGGGCTTGCTGGCTGGTAACTCTGTTGCATCCACCGATACAATGACTTGATAACGATCAGCGGTGGCCATTTCCCTGCCAGCGTTCTGCAGGCTATTCTCTGCCATGAGGATTGCTGCATCGGCGCGACGTTGTGTCATGGAAGCGTCAGACTCTTCGAGTTGTGCCAAGGATTGCTCGACACTGTTGAGAAATGCCTGGGCAACCTCGGGTGGCAGTGACAGCTTGATGAGAGTGTTGCCATTGCTTGCCGAGCTCCATCTGAATGATCGTGCTTCGATCTGTTGCAAGCTTCTGGCATTCTCGCCATCGGCCATATTTTGCTCGGCATCCTGCTGCCAACGGTATTCGTTGACCAGGCGTTCTACATCAGAGACTGATGCGTCCAAGGCTGTGTGACACAGCAGTGCTTCGTTGTCTGTATCTGCTACGCGTGAGAGTAGGCGTACGATTGACCAGGTGAGTTTGCCAGCTCTGAACAATGCCTGAGTGATCGGGAGGCTGCGTAGTTTACGGCCGACCCTCAGATATTCCCACCCCAGCTGAAGGCTGATGCTCAACTCAAGGTTCATCCAGGCTACGCAGTGACGGGAGCCGGAAGTTTTCCAGCCCTCCAGGTCGTCAAATCGGACCAGTAATTCGAGTTGATCAGCCATGTCCGAGGATATGTCTTCTCCGATCTGTTTCAATCGACGGGCTATGGCAGGTGCTTCGGCGGGCATCGCCATGTCGGGCAGCGCAATGCCGGGACGCTCGGGGTTGGTACGCTCAGAGTCGGGAGGAATGGCGGAGCCGTCTGTGAGTGACATGAAAAGACGGAGGTTGCGGCCGAAGGATTCACGCGCGTCGGCATCGAAGGAGTCTGAGCCGAATGAGGTGTGGTTTACGTGGGGTTTGGCTTTTCCATTGCTGTGTTCATAATTTGTATTATCGTTGTATTTTCTATCTGTTTTTCTGGTTGAATCTTCCATGAATTCATGCCCTCTTTGAAGATATAAATATACTTGTTTGGTGGTGTGTCGTCAAATATTTATACTGTATAAATATATAGCTTAAAGTGGCGTTGTTTGAAGTGGTGTGTAGGTCTTTGTCAGTAGCTTCGGTGATTGAATTGACGAACTCCAGTTTCTATGTTGCATACAAGTGATTTTTCACACTTCATACTTTCGTTTAGGTGGTTTGCAGTTGTCTGGTTTGTAGGGTAGGTTTCTGTTAGTTTCTGGGTCTATGGTGCAGTGACCAAAATGCTGTATGAATCGCTCGTGTCGATTACAGGCAGAATTGCCTCGGCAGAGCCAGACCGATTGAGCGTCAGTTCTTCAGTACGAAGTGTCAAACTAACTTAACTAAACCTTCTGAAAGGAATCGCATTATGGCTGAAACTATTTTTGTCGAAATTCCCGAGGTTACAGGCGATGCCGATGACGATAAGCACAAAGGTTGGATCGTTGTCCACAGCATGAGTTTTTCAGTGGAAAGAATGATTGACATGAACGATCTAAGTTCAAATCAACGGAGTCATGCCAATACGCGATTCAACCAGATCGAGCTCGTCTCAAGCCTGGGCACTGCATCGAACAATTTGATGTCGGCAGTTGTGAGCGGTAAGAGCTATCGAGAGATAAAACTGCATGTTTGTCGCCCTTCTAAACATTCAGGGAATGTTCTTGAGGCGTACTCCAACTGGACGTTAAAGGACGCGATTATTGATAGATACGAGCTCCAGGTGGACAACGGTGGTACTCCAGAAGAAGCTTGGGCGATTGCCTATTCCAAGATTGAGCACGAGTACAAAAGTATCGACAAAAAAAATGGTAACTTGGAAAAAGTAAACACATTTAAATGGAATCTATCAACAGGTAAAGCTGAATAAGCCAGCTCGCTTAGTCATTGTCATTCGCGTTATTTGCTTCTTCTCTGGAATAGACCTCCACCTGGCCTTTGACAATGAATTGAAAATTTCTATTCAAGGCTTTGCGGTAAGTAGCCTTAAAACCAGACGAACGATACCCGCCATCAAAACTGGTAGGTGGCAGGCCAGATGCGATGGAGTCAGATTGAGAGACTCCAAAATAGCTGTCTATTTGTTCTTCATCGCCAAAGGTGGAAAATACCTCGATCTCTGCGCCGGAGCCATAAGAGGGTAGAAATAATTGAAGCTGCTGTCGAAAGAGTGGCAAGCAATATATACTTCAACATGCTTTTGAGAGAATAATTCACGGTCAAGTGATTGTTGATGGCTGGATGACAATAACCGACTTTCCGCATGTCATACCTGCTTCCATTTCGCGCATCGCAGTTTGAGCCTCATTAAGGTTAAAACACTTGCCAACTGTTGGTGTCACTGCGCCAGATTCAATGAACTCTCTTAGTCTTGTAATATTCTTGAGGCTGACGCTGCTGACGAACATCGTCAGGCGTTGTTTGTAGAAAATAGACATCAGGCTGGTGCCTATTTGACGGCCTATGCCACCGGTAATTCGATTGCCCCCTTCGCCACCAACGAAAACCAAGGTTCCAGTAAGGGTTAGTAATTTACGTAAACTGGAGACCTTGTTGCGACCACCTATGTCGATGATAAGATCATATTGATGCGTCGGATCTTCAAGATAGTCCGTACTATAATCAACAATATGATCGGCGCCGAGCGAGAGAACCAAATTGGATTTGGATGCACTCGCAACACCGGTAACTTCAGCCCCCATTGCTTTTGCAAGCTGCACCGCGAATGTTCCAACCCCACCTGAAGCGCCAACAATCAGGACACGTTCTCCCGCTTTGAGTTGTCCAATATCGCTAAGGGCTTCAAGTGCGGTAACGCCCGATACAGTCGCTGCAGCGGCAGCCTCGAAACTTAAATCTGCCGGTTTGATAGCCAGTGTATCTTCACTAGCCGTGGCGTATTCGGCAAAGGAGCCGTTGGCAATGCCGAACACCTCATCACCGACAGCAAGTCGGCTCACGCTTTTACCAATTGCCGCGACTCGTCCCGCAACATCAAGCCCGGGAGTTGCTTGTTTTGGTTTGGAAAAGCCGAAGCCGAGAATTCTGATCAAATAGGGGGTGCCGGTCATCAGGTGCCAGGTACCTCTATCAAGCCCAGCACTATGCACCTCGATCAAGACCTCCTTATCCCCGAAGGTTGGACGATCAATAGTGGTGTGTTCGAGCACCTCGGAAGATCCGTATCGATGCTGAACAATCGCTTGCATGGTGAGGTGATCATGCGTTTTAGATTGTCTGGTTGATTGATTGGGGGCTGCTGCAGTTTTTTGCATGACTTTGCTCCGGATGTTTTATTGCAAACCGTACTTAGTACGGTATTTAATCATAAACATCCGTACAATGTACGTTTATTCAGATAGCGGAGAGTTTTTCAAGTCGATGCAAAACGAGGCACAGATGAAATCATGAGCGCCAAAGTGACCGGAAAAAAAGCTTCTAAACGTGAGCCATTAACACGCAGCCGCATTGTAGAGGCGGCGATCAAGCTTGCCGATATCAGCGGCGTTGATGCAGTAACTATCCGAAAGTTAGCGGACTCGCTCAACGCAAAACCGATGTCTATCTACCATCATCTGTCGAACAAAGAGATGATCGTCGATTGCATGGTTGACACAGTGTTTAGTGAAATCACACTCCCAAGAGCTGATGCCCATTGGAAAGAGGCAATTTATGAACGCTCTGCCTCAGCCCGAGCGGTATTAGCGGGGCATCCGTGGGCCGTTCCGCTTATGGAGTCAAGAAGAAGTCCGGGGCCAGCCACGTTGAAACAACATGATGCGGTGATCGGATGTCTACGCAACGGAGGCTTGTCGATAGCAATGACCGCACACGCTTATGCGTTGATAGATGCATTCGTCTATGGATTCGCAATACAGGAGGCGAGCCTTCCGGCAACGTCAGGGCCAGAGATGGCAGAGCTTGCAGAGTCAGTCATGGAAGCTGCGCCAATGGAGGATTATCCGAACCTCATGGAATTCGCTAGCGAACACGTGATGCAGCCTGGATATGACTTCGGGCGTGAATTCGAATTCGGTCTTGATCTGATCCTCGACAGTCTGGAGTCGATGGCAAAAGCGGATGCTTGAGCCGATCGACTCTCTGAAGTCTAGTTGAGGCATGCCCGGGCTGATTTCAGCAGCGGGACAAGAGTCTTACTCAGCAGCCCCAATATCAATCAGGTGTCTCGCCATGCCGCGTACGTTCAGTTCTATCCATTGCTCGTAGGAGGCCCAATCCTTGTATTCATCCATGGTGATGCTGCTTGCCAGTTCGTCGACGGACTTTCCGGATTTCAGACCTGACAAGACCTGTTCACGAAGTTCTTCCAGATAGATTCGTCCATCCGTGACATCTGCCTTGTCACCCAGGGGGCCATGTCCACCTGCCAGAATCTCGAAGTCCAGGGCTTCGACGATGCGCACCTGATTGGTCCAGTCGTCGACATTGGCGTTCGCGAAGTCGCGAAAAGGTAGGCGTTTGGCCGCGACGGCATCGACAACGAAGCTGACATTCTCCGGTCGAACGACCATGGCCATCAGATCGTCACCATGGCCCGGTCCGAGAGGTGTCAATTCGATTGTCTTTCCACCTGTCTCGATGATGGTGGCATCCTCCACGCGCAGGGTAGGGGTGATGCCGTCTATTCGGTCGGGAGCGTTTTTGTGAGCGATAACATCAGCTACCTCGCCAAAGGCTGCGCCACCGGATGCATGATCAGCGTGGCTATGACTATAGATGAGGTGGGTAATGGGTTTTTCTGTGAGTTTGCCAATTTCCGATCGAAGCCATAAGGCAGCCTCTGCATTAATCGGATCTGTTACTACAACTCCGTCATCGGTGATGACGAAAATGGAATTGTGAAACTGGTTCTGAAAACGGTATACGTCCCCTGCAATGTTGCTTATGGCTCGATCCTGGGCGAAGGAGGCGCCTGAGGGCAAGACGAGGGTGAGGAGAATGGCAGAAAGCAGGCGAGGCATGGTGGGTCAGTCCTTCTATTGGTGATTGTTGTGAGCAGAGATCCTACTGCGAGCGTTTCGTGGTGATTCGCGGCGAGACGCGCGATGATTTCGTAGGATTTCTGCAAGGCTGTCGATTGTGACAAATTGGAATAGGATTGGTTCCTTTGTGGGTGTCTGGCTTGTCAATGCAGGACCCGTAAGCCAGCCGGGAATTTACATGAGTCCGATCAATTGAAAAATGATGGGTCAACCATGGTGGTTGAGCAGCCCAACTCGGTTAGGATAGGGCCCTGGAATCAGCCAAGGAATGCATTTCATGCGAAAAATTACAAAAGTTGCTCTTGCCACCGCGTTAGCGGTCTCCGCCAGTTCTGCCCATGCGTTCGATGGTGAACGACGCGGCTTCATGATTGGTGTCGCGGGTGGCGTTCATACGACTGATATTGATGCCAAGGTCGATGGTGCGCCAGGCGGATCAGGTTCTGAGTCCGGCCTTCAGTTTCGCTTGTCGATCGGTGCTGGCATCAGTGATCACGTCACGATCTACGGTATGTACGATCTGGAACAAGACGGCGATGCGGTCTATGGTTTGCTGGGGCCGGGTGCAACATTCTATTTCAGTGGTTCGGGCCCAAGTGCCTATCTGTTCGGTGGCGTTGGAGTGGGAGTAATCACCATCGACAACAATGATCGGAACGATTCGAACTTCAGAGATGATTACGATTCTGCGACTGGCTCGGGTCTGGTGTTCGGTGGTGGCTATAGCATCACGCAGAACTTTTACGTCGACGGAAGTTTGATGTACCTGGACATTACAGACGATGAAAACTTCATTACGGATATCGACTACGAGATAACCAGTCTGCGAGTCTCATTGGGCTACAACTGGTTCTGATGACTTGGCCGCCTTGGCAAGGCGGCCGGTATTACAACACCTGTCCAGGCCACTCACCCGTGGACACCAGGTTATGGATTTCGGCAATCAGGAAATCGGAATAGACGTCCGTCAGGCGCTTGAGAGGACGGTTGAGCGAGCTCAACAGGTCAAGCCGGCGCGTGATGGGCTCATCGACGATAGGCCTTGCCAGTAATTTGCCATCGCGTACATGCTGAAAGGCGCTCACCATTGGAAGAATGGTGGACCCCATACCTCTTTCGACGCAGGACAAGGTCGTAGGCAGGATATCAAGTTCAAGAACCACATTCATCGCAACTCCCTCGGCTTCGGCTACGGTGTCTATCAGCATTCGAAGAAAATGTTCCTGGTTTGGCAGGATCAATGGTTGCTTTAAAGCATCAGCTCGTTTGATCGGGGATGAGTCGTGTGTTGGCTCGTCACTTTTTTGAATGAAGAACAGCTCTTCCTCGATAATCGGCCTGACTTTCACAGAGTGTGGTTGTCGCCCCCCATAGGCAATGCCAAGATCAATCTTGCCGCGACTCAGCCAGTCTTGTACATGTCCACTGTAGCCGGAGGTGATACGTAGATTCACAGCCGGGAATATCTGCAGGGTGCGGTCGATCAGATGCGCGGCCATCACATCAGCTACCGATGGTGGTAGGCCCAGAGTGAGTGATCCACTCAGATCCCGTTTGGTCCCTGAGAAGTCATCGATCAGATCATCAAATTGTTCCAGAATCGCCGTTGCTTTCGTTGCCAGCCTGATCCCCTCATCAGTGGGTACAACACCGCGCCCGTGCCGCGTTAGTAAACTGACCCCTAGCTTTTCCTCCAGCATCGTGACCTGTCGGCTGAGCGCAGGTTGCGCAACGCCCAGCTGTTTGCCCGCTGCGGTGATGCTATTCAATTCGACAATGGTGACAAAATTGCGAAGCTGTTTCAGGTTCATCCCATGCCCGTTTGGTATTGCTGGTATATCCATATAGCATTTGTCATGTGATTAGCAAGTCGATAACCTCGCGTTAGCTTGGGGAGGCGACATTTTGTCAATGTTTACAACGCCTTCTTCCTCATAACCGGTTCCGCAGTGAGTTTTTCAGCGGGCATCTGCGTGATCAATGCAGAAAAGGAGAGTTTGATGACACACAAATATTTGGGTGCGATTCTGGGTTCGGCGATGGCTATCGCGGCGCTGCCCTCGGTTGCTCAAGAATTGCCGAAAACAATGATCTGGTCATCCTATGATGTCGGCTCAGCAGGCTATGCCGAGGCCTCGGCGATTGCCGATGCTTTTGGCAAACAATTTGGAACACGAATTCGAATTCAGCCCTCGGGCAGTAGCATCGGACGTTTGCAGCCACTCTTGAAGGGCCGCGCAGACTATGCGTTTCTGGCAACTGAAGCCTTTTTCCTGAGCGATGGCGTGCATGATTTTGCTATTCCGGATTGGGGGCCAGGAGAATTGCGCGCAATAGCCGGACGACCTGCCGGTTTTGATTTGATCGCAGCAGGCGATGCCGGCATCGAAAATGTCGAAGATGCGCGTGGCAAGCGCATTGCCTTTGTCGCTGGCAACCCCTCAATCAACGTGAAATGCGAGGCTGTTCTGGCCTTTGGTGGTCTGACACTGGACGATGTGGAAGTTATCACTTTCCCAACCTACGCTTCCGCCATGTCGTCAATGACTCGCAATGAGTCTGACGCGACGTGCACCTCACCGACTACCAGTCAGCTTTACGAGCTCGCTGAGTCGCCCAGAGGTATTCACTACCCCAGGCTAGATCCTGATAACAAGGCAGGCTGGGAATCCATGCAAAAAATGCTGCCGATCATGGGGCCCTCAGAAGAGGATGTTGCCGCCGGTTTGAAGGAGGGCGATACCATCCAGATGGCAGCCTATCGTTATCCCATCATTGCCACGACCAAGGACAAGTCGGCTGACGAGGTCTACGCGTTCATCAAGGCGCTAGATGAAAGCTATGATCTCTACAAGAACGGCACGGCAACCATGGAACGCTGGGCGCTGGAAAAGTCAGGCCACTCGCCAGTTGATGTACCTTTTCACGAAGGCGCAATTCGCTATCTCAAGGAGAAAGGGATCTGGACAGAAGAAGATGCAGCCTGGAACAAGAAGCGGGCTGAGCGCCTGGATGCGTTGGTTGCAGCCTGGGCCGAGTTCAAGCCGCTGCATGTGGACTTGAGTGAAGATGACTATGTCAAAGCATGGATGGAAAAGCAGCGTGAAGTGGTGGCTTCCCTGATCTTGCAATGAGTCTGCAATGTCACCTGAAAATACACTCCCGATTGCTGAAGTAGTGGCTCCACCACAGCTTGAAGTCGAGCCCGTGCCATCGCTTCGCTGGAGGCGGATTGCCATCATGGTGCTAGGTACCATCGGTGTGCTGATGGCGCTCAATCAACAGTTCCTGCTGAATCTTGCAGGGTTCCAGCCGCTTGGTAATTCCTATCTCTATTATCTGATTGGAATTTTTCTGGCAATCTCCTTTTTGCATCTACCGGTCTCGAAAGCCCATCCGAACCGACTGGTCTGGTTAAATGCACTATTGGCGATTGCGGCTTTATCCAGTTGTTTGTGGTTGGGACTACACGGCCTGGATATTCTGCAGCGAGGCTGGGAATACGACGCACCGCCGATGGCCGATGCAATGGCCTTGATCATGATTGTGCTGGTGCTCGAAGGCATACGCCGCGCTGGCGGTGGAGTCTTACTGTGTACTGCACTGCTGTTCGGTACCTTTCCGCTCTATGCGGGACACATGCCAGGCTTCTTGTGGGGATCGCAGTTCACTCCACTGGAAACCGTGCGGGCGCATGTGCTGGGTGTGGAGAGCATCATTGGTATTCCGATGCAAGTGGTGGCTGAGCTGGTCATCGGCTTTGTGATATTCGGTTCTGTCCTGGTGGCAACCAAGGGCAGCGAGTTCTTCATGAATCTTGCCAATGCACTGCTGGGTCACAGACGCGGTGGTCCTGCAAAAGTGGCGGTTCTTGGCAGCGGCATTCTGGGTTCTCTTTCGGGCAGTGTGATCTCGAACATTCTGACCTCAGGGCCTTTTTCGATCCCGACGATGCGCCGTGTCGGCTATCCCGCACACTACGCCGCTGCTGTCGAAAGTTGTGCCTCAACCGGTGCCACGTTGATGCCGCCGGTCATGGGGACTGTGGCTTTTGTCATGGCCTCTTTCCTGGGTGTGCAATATACCGAGATTGTATTTGCCGCCATTATCCCGGCCATATTGTTCTACGTTGCGCTGTTGTTCCAGGTTGATATGTATGCGGCCAGGCGCGGGCTGGACGGTTTGCCTAGATCGGAGACGCCGGACATCTGGCCGGTCATCAGAAGTGGCTGGCCTTATTTGTTGAGCCTGGCGGTGCTCGTTTTTGTATTGATGGTTCTGCGTATGGAATCGCGCTCGCCTTATTATGCTTCTGCCGTGATGATCCTTGCGACCTCCTTCAACAAGGAGACGCGGCTGACGCTGGCACGTGCCAAGGGGCTGTTGATGGATACCTCGGTGAACGTGGCTAATCTTGTCGCGGTGCTCGCGGGCATCGGTCTGGTTGTCGGTGGATTGTCTTATACCGGGGTGGCAGGCGCTTTCTCGCGCGAACTGCTGCTATATGCGGATGGCAACGTGGCGCTGATGCTGCTTGCAGGGGCTGTGACCAGTTTCGTTCTGGGCATGGGAATGACAGTGACAGCTTGCTATATTTTTCTGTCGATCCTGCTGGCACCGGCCTTGATCGAGGCTGGCCTGAATCCTATCGCAAGTCACCTGTTCATCTTGTACTGGGGAATGCTGTCATACATCACGCCGCCAGTGGCGCTGGCTGCAATTACCGCTGCCAATATTGCCGATGCACCGCCGATGCGCACGGCGGTTTATTCCATGCGGCTCGGCATAACGCTGTTCATCCTGCCATTCATGTTTGTCTACAACCCGGCGCTGATCATGCAAGGCTCTGCCGGAGACATTCTGCTCTCTGTTGCTCTTGCAGTGATCGCTATCTGGGCGCTGACCGCGGCATTCGAACAGTGGATCTACAAGGTGGGAAAAATCGGCTTGCTCAGCCGACTTGTGATCGGCGCCAGCGGTCTTCTGATTCTGGTTCCTGAATTGAAAACCAGTTTGATCGGTTTTGTCCTGTTGGCTGGAGTCATCGGTATCAACTATTTTTTGAACGCAAACAAGCCTCACAACCGATATAAAGGGTCAACCCAATGATTGACAAGCGGGTCAAGGACCTGAACGAAGCCGTCTCGCAAATAGGGGATGGTGCTGCGGTAATGATCGGAGGTTTTGGCTCTTCGGGCATCCCCTATGGTTTGATTGACGCACTGGTCGAGCAAGGCGCGCGTGAGCTGACGATCATCTCCAATAACGCGGGGGCGGGTGAAACCGGTATCGCTCGGTTATTGAAAGAAGGTCAGGTTGCCAAAGTGGTGTGTTCATACCCGCGCTCGCCCGGATCGGTCTGGTTTGAGCGTCGCTATGAGCAAGGAGAGATTGAACTGGAGGTGGTACCTCAGGGCACATTGGCTGAGCGTATCCGTGCTGCAGGGGCAGGTCTGGGTGGATTCCTGACAAAGACCAGCTACGGCACTCTGCTGGCAGAAGGCAAGGAGACCCGCCTGATCGATGGGGTCGGCTATGTTCTTGAAAAACCCTTGCCGGCTGATTTCTCACTGCTTCGGGCCGAGGCCGGAGACCGTTGGGGCAACCTGCGCTACCATGGCACAGCACGAAATTTCAATCCGGTCATGGCAATGGCAGGCAAGGTTACGATTGCCGAAGTTCGGCACTTGTCTGGCGAGCCGCTTGATCCCGAGAGCGTGGTGACGCCCGGCATCTTCGTACAGAATGTTGTTGAATATGGGGTGCGACCGTGAATAGTCTGACTGATCAGCAGCTGGCGGCCAGGGTTGCACAGGACATTCCCGATGGCTCCTACGTCAATCTTGGCATCGGCAAGCCCACCCATGTGTCATCTCACCTGCCCGAAGGGCGCGAGGTGATCTATCAGTCTGAGAACGGCATTCTGGGGGTTGGGCCGACACCTGCACCCGGCGAGGAGGATGTCGAGTTGATTGACGCCAGTAAGCGTTTGATCACTACCGCTCCGGGCGGATCGTTTTTTGAGCAATCAGACTCGTTCGCCATGATGCGAGGCGGGCATATCGATATTGCTGTTCTAGGAGGCTATCAGGTTGCGCAGAATGGTGATCTGGCTAATTGGGCGACACTGGATGAGAAATTTCCTCCCGCTGTGGGTGGCGCTATGGATCTGGTTGTCGGAGTGCCGACGATATTTGTCATGATGCGACACACCAACAAGGACGGATCACCTAAACTTGTCAACAAGTGCACTTATCCGCTAACCGGTTTGGGTGTTGTCACTCGTGTTTACACCGATTTAGTGGTTCTTGACATTACACCCGATGGATTTGCATTGGTCGAACTGCTTGCCGGTAACTCACTCGAAGACGTTCAATCTCTCACAGAAGCCAGGATTCACACCTGAAAACGTATATCAGCGCCCTATGCCTCACACTGTGTCTGGCAGGGGTCCTGGCAAGCAAGCTGTTTGGCATAACCAGCGGGACGTATGTGGCCGCGCCGGCGTTGCTGATCTATGTCGCGTTGAACTTGCGGCAAACCTCGACGGTGGTCAAGGTGTTCTTCGGGCTCGCCATGCTGCTGATCTTAAGCTCTGGTGGCACGTCACTGAGCTCTTCAGATATTCTGGCAGGCTTGGAGCGCATGGTGTTTCTTGGCGCTCTGCTCACCGCACTGGGATTCATGCGGGTAGTCGCGACACACGACACACACTTTATTCGTGCCGGTCGGTACCTGATTTCACAACCACCGGCCCGCCGTTATTTGTCCATGTATGCGGGTGGCCATCTGTTCACCACATTGCTGAACATGGGTGGCCTCGGTTTACTGGTAGAAACAGTGAACAGGGCGCTGGAGGCCCGCAGGGATAGTCTGAGCCCGCTGGTCTTCCAGCTACGACAGCGCCGGATCGTATCCGCGATCATGCGAGGCTTTTCGACAATAGCCTTCTGGACACCGTTCGGCATTGCACTCAACAGCCTGTTGTTGGTGTTCCCGGATTTGCATTGGATCGACGTGGCACCGTTCGGCTTGCTATTTGCGGGCACTGCGCTGATTTTTGGGTGGTCACAGGACAGCATTGAACGACGCCTGCGGCCATTGCACCCTCGACCTCAAGTGGATGCACCCGAGCCGGGCGATCATTGGTCGGCACTGTTCGTCGTCTTGCACATACTCGGACTCGGCACGGTCATCTTCACACTCGATGTCATGCTACCGGTATCTTTCCAATCGGTTCTGTTGTTCGTAGTCCCTATCTATGCGCTGATCTGGATTGTCTGGCTATTTGGCCAGACGGGGCCGGCCACGCTGAAAACTGGTTTCATCGAGCGAGCACCGAGCTTTGTCACTGAGATCGGTGTCTTTTCCATGGCAGGCCTGTTGGGGCCGATGATCGCGGCACTCATTCCAGAAGCGGCCATGAACCCCCTGTTCAGTGTTGTTGGCGCTCAGCCGGTCATTCTGGCCTTGGCATTGTTGTGGACGACCGTGTTGTTCAGCGTAATAGGAGTTCACCCCATTATCTCCGTCATTGTGCTGGGGGAGCTGGTCGTGCGCAATGGCGGCATTTCAGAGCTGGCCGCCACACTGGCACTGTTGTCCGGCTGGGCAGGTGCTGTCACTCTTGCACCTTTTGCCACCACATCCGTGTTCATTAGCCGACTTGTCAATCAAGGGGTCTGGCGTGTGAGCTGGGGCTGGAATGGTGTCTATAGCTTTGGTGTGCTGTTGCTCTTTTCACTGTTATTGAGTGTGGGGATTCTTCTTGGTTTTTTCTGAAGAAGGGCTTGCGAAGAAGAGCTGACAACGAGTGTACTGCGACAGGCTCAGATCAATACGGTCGAACCAGGTGCAATGGTTTGCGGTGCACGATTCAGCTCGTCGATGGCCAAGCCTGCCACCGCCTTGTAGTCCGCCATGAAAGCAGTACGCTCGTCAGGTGACACCACGGCATCGATGTCCTCGAAGACCCCGTTGCAACGTTCATCAACCAGGTTGAGAAGGCCAAAAGGACCAGCGCCGCGGTTGCGTAGAACCAGTTTGGATATGGGTTCGCACAGCTCTGTGTTGTAGGCGGATAGTGCCTTGCCAGAGACCCCATGCTCAAGCATTTTCGCGCCCAGAATGCGTGCATCGATGATCGCCTGACTGGCCCCGTTGGAGCCTGTGGGGTACATGGCATGGGCGGCATCACCCATCAAGGTCACCTGTTTGTCCAGCCAGCTGGGTATTGGATCTCTGTCGATCATCGGGTTCTCGAAGACGACATCGGCGCCATTGAGCAGATCTTTGACATCCAGCCAGTCGTAGGACCAGTCCTGAAAATGCTCGATGAAATCCTCAACCTGCGCTAACCTGAACCAGCCACTGGGACGCTGATCAACCGTCTCGTAGTTGACCTCCGCTATCCAGTTGATCAAGGCCATGCCGTCCTCGTCAGGTGCGGAAATAGGGTAGATCACCATGCGTTGCTGGTGAGTGCCCAGTCCGACAAACGAGGCACCGGTACGAATGGGTCGGGCACGCGTTGTGCCTCGCCACATCATGGTACCGCCCCAGTGAATGGGGGGTTGATCCGGATGCATCTGGGCGCGGATGGCCGAATGGATGCCGTCGGCTCCAACCAGTAACGTACCCGTGTGATGCATGAGGCCACCGTCCTTGTGCTCCACGATCGCGGTCACTGTGCCGTCAGGGTTGTTCTGGTAGCCGCTGACACGGCTGCCAAGGCAGACTCGGGAATCACCGGCGCGTTGGATGAGTTCCTGATATAGCAGCGTTTGAAAGTGCCCTCGATGAACACCGTATTGCGGCCATTGGTAGCCTGCCTCCAGTCCGCGCGGTTCAGAGTAAATGTCATTGCCCTTGCGACCTACCAATGCCCATTCACGCGTCGGCAAACCCACGCGGTCCAGCTTTGCAGCGTCGATGCCCAGGTCATACAGCTCTCTGACAGCATTGGGCTGGATATTGATGCCTACGCCGAGCGGCTTCATTTCGCTCACGGATTCGAATACGATGAACGGGACACCGATCTGGTCCAGCGTCAACGCCAGGCTCAGTCCGCCGATGCCACCACCGGCAATCATCACTAGAGGTTGGCTCATGTTTATACTCTATGGATTCTTAACAACAGGTCGCCTCATGCTAACGCTTTGAGGGCGATTGTGTAATCCCCAGAATGTTGACTCATGCCCATCGAACCTTTTGATAAGCACTATTCACGAACTCTGGATAGCCTGAAGAGTCTCCCGTCGACTATCGCCGATGTTTGGCTGTTCGAGCCCAGGCCAGCGCGTCTTGCTGTTGAACGATCATTGGCAGAGACGGGGCGCACTCTGCGCATTCACTCGGCTTACAAGTGTTTGCTCCACAGCGTACTGGAGCAGGATCTATTTGTTGATGCCATCGCTGTAACGATCCGTTACCCGGTTGTCGAACACGATGAGCCGCTGCGCTTTCGACTGGAGTGTTATCCGCTGCAGGATCTGTTCAGCCATATCGACATCCAGTTTCTGGCAGTTGATCACTGTGGTGATAGTCTGCCCGCCTATCAGTTGAGCATTCGTACTGAGACTGAACAGTTCGAGCTGAGCATTGCGGTGCCTGTCAGATGGAAGGCTCATCCGGCAGGTCGTCAGTTGCTGGTGGCATCCGGGTGGATGCAGTCCAGTGACGGGCAGTCGGTACCGATGGTTACTGATTATGAGCAGCTCTATGACGATATTTGTGCTTATCTGCAAGTCATGCCAATGACACCAATGCATCCCTCGGAGCCTGGTGGGCCGTTTTTCGATCAACTGGATGTTTGCGTGACAGCACCGTTCCAGGATGAGCCAATGCCGGTGGGTAACGAGGCAATATCGTTGGCAGAAGCTCTGCATGAAGAGATCTATTTTACAGCGATTGAAATATTTCAGCAAAGACTAGGCTTGCCGCCCATGTCACGCGAGCTGAAACCGGGACAAGTGGTGCCCAGAATCTCCAGGGGTGAAACGGTCTCGCTGTCGATCCGCGCCAATCAGGCCCGGCTAGCAGTGGATCGGGATCAGGCGGGTTGCCCGGTGCTGTCACAGGCAACACACTGGCTGTATCCCTCGCAGGTCAAATCGTGCCTGAATCAGATTGATGGGCAGCCTATCTTGGCAATGTCGAGACAAGGTCGTGTTGTTGAAGGGCGCATTGTTCGTAATGGTGTATTGCCTGAGCAGGCCATGCTTGCAATATCGGGTGCACAACACGCCAATGAAAGTTCCGGTGTGATTGGTGCCTTGCGGGCTGCACTGGATTTGCAGCAGACCGGCAAGCTCGCCTTCACGGTGTGCCCTGTGGAGAATGTCGACGGCTATGCTCTGTACCATAGCTTATGTCTGGAGAATGCCAATCATATGCATCACGCGGCGCGCTATAGCGCCGGTGGTAATGATCTGACGCACGGGGAAGGGATGTTCGAATCAGCTATTCGGCACAATGCCTACGACCTGCTACCCGCTCGTGTGCATGTCAACCTGCACGGCTATCCGGCTCATGAATGGACGCGGCCATTGTCGGGTTATGTTCCGCAAGGATTCTCACGCTGGACCATCCCCAAAGGCTTTTTCCTGATCTGCGATTACGCGGATGAGAGCCAGCTGACACTTGCCACCCAGGTGCTGGATGCAGCACTAGAGGCGCTGTACGAGTTTCCGGAAATGATGGCGGTCAATCGCCGTATGCTGCGAAGTTATGAAAGTGTGGTCGGCTCACTGGATTTTGAGCTCTATCGAGACTGTATTCCCTATACGTTGACACAACGGCCTCGCGAACCGTATTCAATCTCATTGATCACGGAAGCACCCGATGAAAGCATCTACGGTGAAGACTTTCGGATCGCTCACGAGGCTCAATATCGTGTGATCATGGCGGTAGCTGAATTACTCGCTTCTCAGGTCATACCGCCAATAGACGATGCGGGATGGGCTTGATGGGACGCCAAATGATTGGCCTCTGAGACTAGTTTGTAACGTTTGAACAAGTGCGCTGGTAGCTTGTTCTGAGCCGAGTAACATAGGCAGCACCCGTATTATTACAGCGTCTATAGCCATAGCTGGACATTTGGCCAGTCCCTGCAGGCTTACGAGACAGAAGCCTTGCGCTAGCATTCGATTCGGCCTGATAAAGCAGACATGCGCTGGCTATTGGCAATCAGAACTACGAAGGAGACTAGCTATGAGCCATTGTTGCCCCAGAGTTCCAGCTTTTTTACCTGTCATCTGCACCGCGTTTATCTTTCTCGCTGGTTGCGGCAGCTCGTCGGATTCACCTTCCACTGCCGTGGTGCCCTCTGACGATCTGCCAACGGTCGGTTCACCCAATATTCCTGATACCAGTGGTGGTGATAATGTACCGCCGGGTAATACCACCGATGCCGGTTCCGGGGCCTTGCTCACGTACGTGGGGTATATCGCTCTTGTACAAACGACGCCGGCCAATAGTTTGTTCGACGGTGCACCTTTGAGGGGGGCATCTCCGAACGCCCGTGCATCGGCAGTGCTGACCAGACTTAACGAACCTTTTTCGCTCACAGAATATCGTGAAGCGCGTGCTTTGGATGAAGATCAGTGCACGCGCTACGTGGACTATGTCGCTGTAGAGGGGCGTTTGGAAGGCGCCACTGATAGCCTGCCATCGGATCTGGTGGATGGCGGTGAGGTGTTGACGATTCAGAGTCCGCAAGGCTCTTACGCAGAGTTATTGGTGAATCCGAATTCAGTCGGAACCACGTATGCAAATGTGGAGTTGGACTCCTTGCCTCTGCCAGTGCCGGACGGTCTCATCGCCAATATCCCCGGTGGGGAGTTTCCGGCTGTGGCCGATATCGTGATTCCGAACGTAGACCTGCTGGTTGTGTTGGGAGACTCTCCTGAAGGGATTCACTCAAGTGAGTTTCGATGGGAAGCTGGGTCTGACCCTTCGTCCATCGTCATGTTGTCTATCATAGCAAGCTCACTCGACGGCTCGTCTAACGGCGTTTTGTGTACGGCAATCGATGACGGTGAGTTTGTTGTGCCCGACTGGGCGGCGGAAAATCTGATTGGCAACCACACCACAATCGTTCGCACTATGCAGCGTGAAGTCTACGCGCTGACAGTAGAAGGCGATACGCTGGTTGTCGGCTCAAACCTGAGCCCTTATAGTTCGTTGTAAGGCAATGCTGATTGACTGATCACTCACAGTGACAGTGACAGGCTCTCAGCATACTCAAAGCTTCTTGCTTGCTGGCTCACCGGGTCAATAAATTGAAGAGCCTTTGACAGCAACTGCAAGGGTTGTGAGTAGTTGTCTGCTGATAGAGGTTGTAATTGTGGATAGTATTTGTCGTTAAGTAGGGGCCAACCCAGAGTGTGCATATGAACGCGCAATTGGTGGGTTCTACCTGTCACCGGGTTTAATTCAAACAAGGCCTTGTCATCTGTTTGTTGCAAGCATCGAATCACAGAGTGGCTATTGGCCTCGCCCTCGGTGACACGCATGCAAAAGCGTGGTTTTGACTGTACAAGGCGGTTTTTTATCTCCCACTGCTGACCTACCAGGTTTTCCGTGTCTTTGACTTTTGCAACAGCCTGGTAGGTTTTATGTATATTTCGTGTTTTGAATAGTTCATGGTAATGGTGACGCGTATCCGGATTGACAGAGAAAATGACCAGACCGGCTGTCACTCTATCCAGGCGATGCAAGGCTTGTAAGTCATCAATGCCTGTGCTTCGTCGCAGCCGATTTTGCAGGCATTCGTTCACGTAGATACCGCCGGGAATGACTGCCAGAAAGTGCGGTTTATAGGCCACCAGGATATCCTGATCCTGAAATAGAATGATTTCCTTGAAGGGGATGCTGGGCTCGCTTTCCACTTCCCTGTAGTAGTGAATGCGTTGTTGTGGCTGGAATGGTGATTGCGCTGTTATCAGGGAGCCGTCATCGCGATGTACCTTGCCATCGTTGATCCGTTGATGCCAGATATCAGCATCAATATAGGGGAATTTGATTATCAGGTATTCCAGCACCGTGGCAACACCGGGGTTTGTCTGCGGCAAACTCAGCTTTGAGGGGTACTCGGAAATTGCCATCAACTATTCGTCGAGCGCCAGCGCTGAAAATTCAACTTCCAGAAAGCCGATGAACTTTTCCAGCAGGTAGGAGCGGGCATCGTCTTCATTGGTAAGCATGGTGACCGAGCGTGTCGGCGTTGACAGATTCAGGGCCAGAGTGGTGATGTCGTATCGGTCTGCCAGCTGATTCAGGACATGCTCGGGCAGTAGCACCAGATAATCTGATTGCTCCAGTATATGCATGACACTGGATAGGGAGCCGCCCGAAAAGGCTACCTGGATATCATGCGCATCCAGGCGATTCATGACATTGCGCATATCGGCTGCCAGAGGGCTGTCGGCAGGTGGTGCTATCCATCGATAATCGAGCAGGGCCATGGGCTGTAGCTTGCGACGACGAGTCAAAGGATGCTCTTTGCGACAGGCGATGAGATTCTTTGCGGCAATCAGGCGTTGGCTGGTCAGACCCTGGGCAATGTCCATGGTGTCCACCGGGGCTATGACCAGATCCACCTCGCGACGTTTCAAGCGTCGAAGTAGTTGTGCGGTATAAGCATGCGATAGCTCGATACGTACATCTGGGGCTGTGTGCTGGAATCTGGCAATCATGGGAGTGACGACCGCATCGCTGACGTACGGCGTACAACCAATCTTGAGCAAGCCATCAGTGCCACCCTTGAATTGTTCGATAGCATGAGTGGCTCGTGATATGGCGACTTGTACTGCACTGCCTTGAGCCGCCAGCATCTCGCCCAGAGCGGTCATGCGCCAGGGGCGAGTGGAGCGATCGAATATGGGTGCGCCCAGACGTATTTCCAGGTCACCGACAAGGCGTGACAGAGCGGGCTGCGAGGTTCCCAGAATGGCGGCAGCCGCAGTCAGACCCCCACGTTCGAATATGACGTGCAGAGTCGCTAGATGTTTAGGATCTATTTCCATATCAGATTGATATCTTAACTTATGAAATGAGTATTTCATATACATGATTGGCTGCAGTACTCTCTTCATACACCTGCATCTGACTACAAGTGAGCGAAGGCTCACAGAACATCGTTGATTTGCAAGGTGAAATAGATCGTTTTTGAATTCGCATCGACCAGGTATATCAAATGAGATTTGTCAGCTACAACACACCAACAGGACCCTCGTGGGGAATTTTGGTTGGTGAGTCGGTTGTCGAGCAACAAAACCTGGGAGCCAATGCACCTGCCAGTCTCCAGGAACTCTTTGATTCCACGGACAATCGCGAAACCTTGCTCGCCGATCTGGCTTCGCAGGCTGCCAACAGCCCGACAGTGGCTGTGGATCAGCTTTCGTTACTGCCCTGTGTCCCCAAGCCTGGCAAAGTGATCTGCCTGGGTGTGAACTACATCGATCATGCGAATGAGGGTGGAAACACGATTGGCGATTATCCTGCCGTGTTTCTACGCTGCAGCAGCTCTCTATTGGCTCACAAGGCGCCTTTGCAAGTCCCTAAAATTTCCGACAAGCTGGATTATGAAGCCGAACTAGCGGTCGTTATCGGAAGCCGTGCACGGTTCGTTTCTGAGTCAGAGGCGCTGAATTGTGTTTTTGGCTATGCCTGTTTCAATGATGCCACTCTGCGCGATTATCAGCGCAAGACGGCTCAGTGGACTGTTGGCAAGAACTTTGACAACACCGGTGGCTTTGGTCCTTGCCTGGTGACCACCGATGAGTTGCCGGAAGGGTGTGTCGGCCTGCGTATTCAGTCACGTCTGAACGGAACCGTCATGCAAGACGCTGATACGGCCAATATGGCCTTTGGTGTGGCTCGTACCATTGCACTGCTGTCAGAGGCAATGACCCTTGAACCGGGTGATGTGATTCTGATGGGGACCCCTGGTGGTGTCGGATATGCCCGCACACCATCTGTCTGGATGAAAGCCGGGGACACGATAGAAGTCGAGATCGAAGGTATTGGCACATTGATCAACGAGGTTTGCGCATGAGTGAGCTACTACACCCAGTCAGGACCAGTCTGTCGCTGAATGATGCTTCCGCCATCGTTGATGCGGCTATCCATATCAGAAAAGAGAACCAGCTGTTGCCTCTGGCTGTCGCCGTTCTTGACAGTGGCTGCAATCTGATTGCTTTCAAACGTGAAGACGGTTGCGGGACGCTGCGTTTTGATATTGCCCGTGGAAAAGCGGCAGCCGCTCTTGGCATGGGTATGTCAACGCGTCAGATTCGTGATCGCCTTGCAGCCCGACCAGCCTTTCAAAGTGCATTGGCCGCAGCCGCACAAGGCCAGTTCATACCGGTACCCGGCGGTGTCTTGATTCTTGACGCAGAAGGCATGGTTATCGGTGCCGTCGGTATCAGCGGTGACACCTCCGACAAGGACGAGTACTGCGCCATCAAGGCTATCCAGAAAATCGAACTTGGATGTGAGCCTGACGCTCCCAACCCCGAGTGGAACGACAGCAAGCTCTGATTGAACAAGAACACCAAAAACACCAAGTACCACAATACAAGGAGATACCATGCAACGAAGAGAATTTCTGATCGCAGCAGGCGCCGCAACACTGGCGTCCTCAATGCCATCCTGGGCACAAAGCTACCCATCTGATCCTATCCATCTGATCGTGCCTTTTTCACCCGGTGGACCAACTGACAGCTTTGCGCGCCTCTATGCAGAGTCGCTTGGAAAGCAGCTTGGCCAGAGCGTTATCGTTGAAAACAAGGATGGTGCTTCAGGTTCTATCGGTTCGATGGATGTCATGCGAAGCAAGCCCGATGGATACAATATTCTGTTTGGTACGGCCTCAACGCATGGTCTGTATAACCTGATTCAGAATAAACCTCGTTACGACGCTGCTACGGATTTTGAATACATCGCCGTACTCGGAGGCGCACCTGTTGCACTAGCGGTCAACAATGATATGCCTGATACGCTGCGCGAATTTGTTGATGCCTCCAAAGCGGCTCCCGATACCATGTACTACGGCTCACCCGGAGCAGGAACCCTGCTGCACGTTGCTACCGAGAATTTCCTGCAACTGAGCGGCGCCAGTGTCGGTCATGTTCCTTACAAAGGTAGTGCCCCGGCCATGCAGGATCTGATGGGCGGTAGTATCGAAATGGCGGTTGGCACCCTCGGCGGTCTGCTTCCTCTGCACAAGGGCGGTCGACTGAAACTGCTCGGCGTTGCCAGTGCAAAACGCCTGGATCTGGCTCCGGAAATACCCACTATCGCCGAGTCAGCCGGACTGGATACTCCTTTTGAAGCCTTGCTCTGGAACGTTGTCGCTGTGCCTCGCAATACGCCACCAGAGATCAAGGCGCGATTGGCTGAAGCTTCTCAGGCTGCGATGAATGATGCAGAAACCGCTGAAAAACTGATTGCGCAGAACATGTTTGCCGATCTGCATATCGGAGACGAGGCAGCTTCTCGCTTTGTCAAAGCTGAAGCGGCCAAATGGAAGCCGGTAATCGACTCTCTGGGCCCGACGATTCGTCGTTAGGATCTGACGAGCTTTTAGCCTAACAACTACAGGACGGCTTCATGACGCGTGTTGACAATAGAGATTTCATTTCAGGATTACTGATCATGGCCGTCGGCTTGTTCGTGGCTATTCATGCCATGAGCAATCTGAATATCGGCACCATGGCCCGCATGGGGCCTGGCTATTTTCCGATGATACTGGGTTGGCTACTGGCTGGGCTCGGGGTCGTGATTCTGCTGTTTTCGCTACGCGGCGTGATAGTCAGCGTTGCACCGCCTGCGCTGGCGGTGCGTCCGCTGATAGCCGTTTTCTGTGGACTGCTGGTATTCAGCTTTCTCATCGAGCCATTCGGACTCGTTCCCGCAACGATAGGGCTAACGGCTGTTGCCGTGTTTGCAGAACGCAGGCCGCCACTTCGTCGATCTGTACTACTGGCCATTGGTTTGTCGTTCGTTGCCTGGCTTATTTTTACGGTTGCTTTGCAGATGACTCTGCCAGCATTTGATTTTCCGGGATAAGTCATGGAACTGCTAAACACATTTGTCGGAAACATGTCGATTGGCCTGCATGAGGCGGTCACCATCAGCAACCTGTGGTACTGCTTTGTCGGGGTGACTCTGGGCTGTCTGGTCGGTGTCTTGCCGGGCCTGGGCTCGCTGATCGCCATCTCACTGCTATTACCAATTACCTACCACCTGCCTGCCAGTGGCGCTCTCATCATGCTGGCTGGCGTCTACTTTGGCGCCGACTACGGAGGGGGTACCTGCTCGATACTACTGGGTGTGCCGGGGCATCCGGCAGCTGCCGTTGATGTACTGGATGGTTATCCCATGGCCAAGCAAGGTCGTGGTGGTGTTGCCTTGTTCATGAAGTGCATTGCCTCATTCTGGGGTTCGACCGTCGGCATCGTTTTACTGATGTTGTTTGCACCTATTCTGGCCGATGCAGCGCTGGCGTTTGGACCGGCAGAGTATTGTGCATTGATGTTGCTGGGCCTGGTTGCCGCCTCCACTGTCGGGCAGGGTTCACCGGTGAAAGGTGTCGCCATGATGGTGTTGGGACTGATACTGAGTATTGTCGGTACCGATGTGAGCAGCGGTTCACTTCGCTTCACTTTTGATGTTCTGGAACTGGAAGACGGCCTCGGACTCATTCCCATTGCAATGGGTCTGTTTGCTATCGCCGAAGTGGTCAAGAACGCCGGTCAGAATGCAGTCGCCAATGTCGCTCAGAAGTTCAGCATGCGTGATCAACTACCGACTCGTGAGGACTGGAGACGCTCCATTGGCCCCATGCTCAGGGGGTCTGGACTGGGCGCTTTCTTTGGTGCTCTTCCGGGTACCAGCGGCGGCATGGCAACCTTTTTGTCTTATGCGATGGAGAAACGAATCTCGAAGCACCCGGAGGAGTTCGGCAAAGGGGCGATAGAAGGGCTCGCCGGTCCCGAGGCTTGTAACAACGCGGGTGTCGGTACCGCATTCGTTCCGACACTCACACTCGGTATTCCTGGCGATGCCATCATGGCCCTGATGCTTGCCGCACTCATCATACAAGGCATTCAACCTGGTCCCGAAGTGGTCACGGGTCATCCGGAGCTGTTCTGGGGACTTATTGTCAGCTTCTGGATTGGTAACATCATTCTGGTCGTACTGAATATCCCGCTTATCGGTTTATGGGTACGTCTGTTACAGATCCCTTATCCGATCATGTTTCCGGGCATTCTCCTGTTTACCTGTATTGGTGTATTCAGCACCCACAATAACGTGTTTGATATCTGGAGCCTGATTGCATTCGGCGCTATCGGCGTCACCATGATGCAATTGCGTCTGGAGCCAGTGCCCCTGCTCTTGGGCTACATTCTGGGAGGTCCTTTTGAAGAATACTTCCGAAGAACCTTGCTGCTGTCCAAAGGTGATGCTGGTGTTTTTCTGGAACGCCCCATCAGTGCGACGGCACTGGGTGTTGCGGCATTTTTACTGGCCTGGTCGGTTTGGTCTTATGTGAAGGCAGGTCGCAAGAACGCCGAAGTGCAACAGGACCCGAAAGCAGCGTAGGTCCTGGTGATCACGTGGCGCTCGATGCGTTCTTTGTATGCATCGAGTGCCACGGACTGATTAAGAGGGATTGGTGTTCATCATTCCCCCATTGGTTGATTTATTGCCCGCGTGCTGCGGCCTGCTCAGCGGCCAGCGTTTCATCCATAGCCTGAACTTTCATGGCCAGGGGACGGGACATGATACGTTGCGCAAAATCACGAAAGACAGGGTTTTCCGGGACGAGATCGAACATCATCGTCCAATGCAAGGCAACACCCCAAAGTATATCCGCCACCGTCATGCGATCACCCAGAATAAAGGGTCCCGGTGTCATTGCCTGCTCCAGAGTGCTCAGCATTTCTTCCAGAGTTCCATAAACAGAACTACTTGCCGGGCCTGGGTCATGCCCGGTTGATTTGTCGATCAAAGCCGGTTCGAAGCAGGCCGCGTAATAGACCATCCAGCGTAGGTAGGTGCCACGATCCGGGTCATCAAAAGCTGGCGCTAATCCAGCATCGGGAAAGCGATCACCCAGAAATAGTGCGATCGCGACCTGCTCTGTGATGATGGTGTTGTCGGACTTCAGAGTGGGTACTTTGCGAAGTGGATTGATTTTGCGAAAATCGGTATCGGCAAAATGATCGGCATGAATGTCCAGCACATGAAGATCGTAAGGTGCTCCCAGTTCTTCCAGAAGAATGCGGGTCCCGGTAGCACGAGTTTGCGGGGCATAGTAGAGCGTGATATGTGGTGCGTTCATAAGCAATTCCATGAAAGGTAGGTGGGCTGACACAGGTACAATGTACGGGCCTATACCTGACACCTAGTGTCAGGTATGAAACCGATACCGGAATTACCATGCGTGCTGACCGTTTGATCAACATTCTGACGACGCTACAGGCGTGTGGACGGGCGACTGCTTCGGGCCTGGCTGCGGAAAATAACGTCTCCTTGCGCACTATCTATCGCGATATAGATGCGCTGACGAGCTCCGGAATACCGGTCTATGCAGAGCGTGGTTCGCAAGGTGGTTATCGCTTGCTCAACGGTTATAAAGTTCAACTCAACGGCATGAGTAGCGTGGAGGCGAGCGCGCTGTTTCTGAGTGGGCTGGGGGATACGGCGACGGGGCTGGGGCTGGATGCGGCTATACTCAGTGCCGAGAGAAAATTTGCCGCCGCTTTGCCGCAAGCCATGCGCAACGACATGAGTCAGCTGCGTAAACGCTTTCATCTGGATGCGCCGGGCTGGTTCAACGAAACTGAACAGCCCGTTTTCCTGCAGGCAACCTTTGAAGCTGTTTGGCACAAGCAACGGTTGCGTATACGTTATCGTAGTTGGCGCAGGGAGCAAACCATCGATCTTGCGCCGCTAGGCATTGTTCTCAAAGGGGGTGCCTGGTATCTGGTTGCCCAATCAGACAAGAACCCACGTACTTACAAGATCTCACGGATATTGTCATTGGAGGTGCCTGATGGCAGCTTCTCGGCATTGGCAGATTTCGATCTTGCCAAGTACTGGGAAGAGAACACCGAGCGCCTGGATGCTGATATGCACGCCGAAATCGCTCACGTACGAGTCTCGCCACTGGGCTTGCAGATACTGCCAGAGCTTTGCAGCAGCTATGCGCGGCGCAAGCTGACTTTGGTCGGGGAGCTCGATGCAGATGGCTGGCAGGAAATAACCATGCCAGTTGGCTCAACTCACTTGGCTGTCAGTGAGTTTTTGCGACTTGGCAATGAACTGGAAGTATTGTCACCAGAGAGTCTGCGCAAGGCTATGCGTACGACGGTTCAAGAGCTTGTCACACGGTATGCGAAGTGACTGCTTTTCTGGCAAATAGGCTTACCCCAGAGCCCGTTTGATGAACCCGATCAGGCTTTTTATCCTGTCCGTATAAGGCGGGAAAATCAGCGGTAGAGCTGAGAATCTATTCACCAGGATGGCGCGCTCGTGACTGAAAGCCCGAAACCCGTGATGCCCGTGTGATGCGCCTATGCCAGAGCTGTTCACGCCGCCAAATGGCAGGCCGGTGTGGCTGTATTGGATCACCGTCAAATTGACACCCACACTGCCTGAACTGGTGGCGGCGACGATACGATCGAGCTCAGCGCGCCGCTTGTCGAATACATACAGCGCTAGCGGTTTGGGTCGTGCATTGATCCGGTTGATGACCTCCTCAATATCACTGTAGACCATGATGGGCAGAATCGGCCCAAAGATCTCCTCCTTGTCGATGTCCATTTCCGGGGTGATGGCTTCGATCAGCGTCGGTGCCATGCGATTGCCCTCAGCTTCACCCCCCAGGATCACTTTGGCACCCTTGGTAACCGCATCGCCTAGCAGTCGTGACAGGCGCCTGGCGTGCTGCTCGTTGACGATGCCTGCCAGGTGCGCACTGTTGTGGCCGTCACCGTAGGCGTTGGCAATCTTGTCGCGTAGCGCGCTCAGAAAAGCCTGCTTGACTGAGTGGTGAACAAAAATGTGATCAGGTGCAATGCAAGTCTGGCCTGCGTTGGCGAACTTGCCGAAAGCGATCCATGCCGCTGCACGGTTCAGATCTGCATCCGGTCCGACAATGGTGGGCGATTTCCCGCCGAGTTCCAGTGTGACCGATGTGAGGTGTTTTGCGGCTGCTGCCATGACGATCTTGCCGACGGCAGGACTGCCGGTAAAGAAGATATGATCAAACGGCAGGGCTAACAGAGCCTGGGATGTCTCCACACCGCCTTCGATGGCCGTGACAAGAGTCGGTGAGAAAGTCTGCTCAATCAATCGTGTAAGCAACGCTGATGTGGCCGGTGTCATCTCTGAAGGTTTGATGATGACACTGTTGCCTGCTGCAAGTGCGCTCACCAGAGGCCCGAGAGCCAGACTGAACGGATAGTTCCAGGGGGCGATGATCAGGCAGACCCCGCGGGCTTCAGACCGAATACGTGCCGAGGTGCCAAGAACGGCGACTGTGGGTGCAATTCGTTGCGGGCGCATCCAGCGACGCAGATGGCGTAAGGTATGGCGGATTTCCTGCAGCACCGGCATGAGTTCGGTAAGAATCACCTCGGCCTCGGGCTTGCCAAAATCCTTGGCCAATGCGGTGACAAGAGCCTGTTCGTTCTCTTTGATGGCGGCGGCCAGCCTGACCAGTGCATCACGACGTTCGGCCAGTCCGAAGTCCTGCCGGCGAGCAACGATGCCTGCCCTCTGGTGAGCAAAGGCTGCGGCGATAGGCTCTGGGATGGATGAGGCCGGTTCAGTCATTGAGTCGTATTGCCTGTTCGAGTTGTCTGGTCTGACTGGCAAATAGTACACGTCAAACAATCGCTGAACTTTTTTGGTCCGTTCTAGCTGTGGCTTCTGGTACTCCTTATGGGAGATAAAAAGTTCAAGCTGTGTCACGATACGCCAGCGAGCGCAGAGGTCGGATGACGTTTTCCAACTAAAGCGCATGTACGGACCGTTCAGGTTCGGTTTCTTCGCGAAGGACTAGCGGAAGGCTGATGAAGTGGTGGTAATGGCTCGCCTCATTGAACAGGCGAAGAAGAATAGCCGAATGGAGGCCGCTTCTTGCCATCAGATCCAGCTTCTTGTCAGCACCCTCCAATAGATCTTCGGGGTTTCTATCGTAACGACTCTCTCGATACTCGATGACTACATTTGCCCGCTCAAAGCTTGCAGTGCTCTTTGCATTAGCGATAGCGTTTGGAATTCAATCTCACACTGTCTTGGCAGAAGAGGCGCCGAAGAACGAGCCCCTGGATGAGGCATCGCAGAGCAGACCCCTTTGGGAGGCGGGTCTGGCCGGGCTGGTAATCAAGCAGCTAGCCTATCCAGGCTCTAGTGTACAAACTGACAACCTGTTGTTGTTACCTTACGGAATCTACCGGGGGCCAGTTGTTCGGGCTGAGCGGGAAGGTTTTAGTGTGCGTACGATCAGGAATCCACGCTACGAAATAAACCTGGGTGTGGCCGCAGCCTTCGGGACCGACACTGCCGATATTTCAGTTCGCGAAGGAATGCCTGACTTGGGTTTTCTTGCCGAGGTTGGGCCGATGCTGATAGTCCGGTTAGGTCGCATTGACTCACTACCGTCGACTAGTAAACACAATTGGTCTTTGCAGCTGCCGGTTCGCACAGTCTGGGATTTCACCCATCTGCGTTACCGTGGCATCTCATTTGAACCGCGAGTCGTGTATCGCTCGAACCTGGCTGGCAAGCTCGATTTTCTGGCCACGGCGGGTGTGCTTTTGGGAACGCGCAGACTCAGCGAGCATTTCTACAGTGTTGATGATAAATTTGCCAATGATGATCGAGCGGCCTATGAGGCGTCATCAGGGCTGATTTCTTCGCGTATCAATCTGACACTTGGCTATCGGGTGCGGCCTGATTTGCGCCTGGTGACGTTCTGGAGGGGCGAATCAATCTCGGGAGCACAAAATGAGGATAGCCCATTGGCTGATGCCACAAACGGCTGGACGGCAGGCGTCGGTTTCTCATGGCAGGTGTTCAAATCCCTGGATGCCGGTAGCGAGTAAGTACCGGTAGCGGGCAAGTACAAGGGATGACAAAAAAAACGGCTGATCAAAGTGACCAGCCGAAAAGGGGTAATACTTTAGGGACTAAATTCTTGGGTAAGGGTGAGTTCTAGCGAATCTGCAGCTTGTACTGGAAGAACAGGACGGCGTTGTTCTTCTGATCACCGTAGTCAATGGCAGGTGAGCCACTGATGTTCAGTACAGCGAATTTGCTCATTTTGACTTCAAGAGCCGGGAAGGGCAGCACTTTGGTTTCTGGGTCGCCGTTCTTCTTGAACTGCTTGTGCACCACGTTCAGGCCTACCAGCAGGCGTACTCGATTGTAGAGAACAGCGCGTGTGGCGTAATTGATGCCGCCGTAGTAGGACTGGTAGCCAAAGCTGTCGGACAAGGTGCCTACGTTCCAACCGAGTTTGCGGCTGGGTGAGTACTCCCAACCGACGCCTGGAGTGAAGGCGTTGCGCTCGTCGAAGTTTTCGAAATGTAGAGCCAGTGTGCTCAATACAAAGAAGCCGTTATCGGCTTTGGCGGAGGCGCTGCCTGTCAACGATCCAAAGGCCAGAAGTACGACTGTAACGATTTTGAAAATCTGCGTTTTCATTGTTCTAATCCCGAGTTCTTCGCTGATCTGCGCCAGCTCTAAAGAGATGCTGTTGAGCTGTGTCAACAACATGCCGCGAACTTTACTGGGGAGCTAAGTGATTAGCAACTGAGTGGGGATGAGGTGGAAAAAGTAATTAAAACAATATGTTATGGTTTTATTGTCGGTGTCATGAAAATGACATGATACTGTAATCGCTTGTAAGTCGTTGTAATGAATAAAGTTTGCCTGATACCCGGGCTCATCGGCTCCTATACTCAAAGCGAGAACCTGCACAGGTTTTCAGTGGCAGGCTGGAAGGAGTTGTGGGGCGACTCTCAGAACCTGTTCGAGGAAGTCTTCACCGGGGGCGGCATTGGACGCTTGATGGAGGTGTGAACTTCATTGCGCTTGATTGCGTAAGCGACAATACTGTTCCGATTCATTTTGTTTTTGCCCAATCTGTGTGAGCGCGTTCTATCTATGAATGATCCTGTTTCAAATTCGCAGCCTGTGGTCAGTGGTCGCGATCTGGGCAAGTGCTTTGGTGAACGCTGGCTCGTCCGGCACAGCGCCATTGACATCATGCCGGGTGAATCAGTGGCATTGCTGGGAGAGTCGGGTGCGGGCAAGTCCACCTTGCTGAACCTGATTGCCGGGCTTGAGCCCTTTGATGAGGGGGAGCTGCAAGTGGCCGGCTACAAGCTGGCATCGGGAGAGGTTGATCCGGATGCAAGTGCTGAATTGCGTCGCACACAAATCGGCTTTGTCTTTCAGGCGTTTCATCTGCTGCCGCACCTGTCTGTCGAGCAAAACGTGGCATTGCCATTATTGCTGATGGGTACAAAACCGGAGGCCGCCTTGCCAGAAGCCTTGTCGTTTCTGGATCGCCTGGGTCTTGCGAACCTGGCGGCAAAACGACCCTCCACCTTATCCGGTGGTGAGCAACAGCGAGTCGCGCTTGCCCGCTCTTTGGTGCATCGTCCGGCACTGCTGCTGGCCGATGAGCCCACGGGGAACCTGGACCCTGAATCTGCCGAACGGGCATTGAGCCTGATGAAATCAGTGGTCGATGAATCGCGCTGTGCACTCATTCTTGTGACCCACTCGGATCATGCAGCGAGCATCTGCGATCGTCGATTGCGACTGGCTGATGGTCGACTGTCGATTGATAAGGCGGGAAGTTCATAGCTGATGAATGTTCCGCTGATTCGATGGCTGGCAATTTCGTGCTGGCGCCAACAGCCTGGCCCATTATTGGCCGCCGTCTTCGCCATTGCCATGGGCGTCTCGCTGGGGCTGGGTATCAACCTGGTCAATGCCTCTGCATTGAGTGAGTTCGATGACGCTATCAGCCTCATCAATGGTGATGCCCAGTATCAGCTGACAGGGGCACTGGATTCGATCGACGACGAGATTCTATCGGTGGTTGAGCAGGATCCGGATGTGGTGGCTGCCAGTCCCATCATTTCAATGAACCTGCCGTTGTCGCAGGCGCAGGGCGCTGAGAACTTGCCTGAGAGCATACCGTTAATCGCTCTGGATATTTTCAGGGCGGCCAAGGTTGCCCCCTCCTTGTTGCCTCGGGCTGATGAGTCACTCGAAGGTGGGGCAGGCAGTGCTGTGTTCAGTGACGAGGCAATATTTCTGTCAGCCGCGGCGCAGCGTGAATTTCAACGCAAGGTCGGGGAGAGTTTGCCAGTACTGGTAAACGGTCAGGTTGTTCAGCTCATTGTCAGTGGCGATGTTCCGGGTGTGGATGATCAGACATCGATTGCCATCATGGATATCGGTGCAGCGCAGTGGCGTCTAGGCTGGCTGGGGAAATTGTCGCGCATTGATCTGCGTCTGGCAGAGGGGGTGGATCCGCAGGCCTGGCTTGCGCGAGTGCAGGAGGACCCACTGCTTGCTACTGCCAATGTGCGTCTGGATCGTCCCGATAGCGGCAAGCAGCGTATGTCGAATCTGTCTCGCGCCTATCGGGTGAACCTGAACGTGCTGGCATTGGTGGCACTGCTGACAGGCGGGTTCATTGTGTTTGCGACGCTGGATCTGGCGGTGACGCGACTGATACCCACTCTGTCACTGGTCTCGGTGATGGGGGCAACGTCAGCCTTTCGTTTGCGCCTGGTGCTGATCTTGTCTGTGGTGCTGGGTGTGCTGGGAGCCCTTCTGGGCATCGGCTTGGGTATTGCGTTGGCCTGGGCGTTATTGGGGCTTGTTGGCGGTGATCTGGGTGGTGGCTTCTTTGCTGCCTCCAGGCCCTCGCTGTCACTACCTGTGAGCTCATTGACTCTGTTTTTCATGTTGGGTGTCATTGCCGCTGTGGCCGGAGGATTATCACCAGCGCTCAAGCTACGCCATCTATCGCCAGCGCAGGCACTCAAAGGCGGGCAATCATTGATACTGAGCGCTCGACTTTCACCGCTGTGGATCAGTTTGAGCCTGTTCGTTGTGGGGACGGGACTGTTGTTTCTGCCTGCGATCAATGGCCTGCCTATTGCAGCCTATCTGGCGATTGCCTGCTGGTTGTTTGCCGGTGTGCTGGTTGTCTCGCCATTGCTGGGTGTGGTGGCGAAGGCTTTGTCACAGTGGCGTCTGACGCAAAGGCGGCCCATGTTGATGATGGCTGTCATGCGTTTGAATAGTGCTCATCAGCGTGCGTTTCCGGCATTGGCAGGTGTGGTGGCAAGCTTTGCTCTGGTGTGCGCCATGGCAATGATGGTGTTCAGCTTTCGTGTCTCGGTAGATGAATGGCTGGAGGGTGTGCTGCCTGCCTCCTTGTATGTGCGTGTACCGACCACCGGGGCAAATGCGGCGTTCAGTGCCACGGACCGTGATTCCTTGTCGGCCATTGAGGGGATTTCAAAAATACAGTTCGCCCGCAATCTGGATCTGGTTATTGACCCGGAGAGACCCTCGGTGGAGCTGGTTGCCCGAACGATCAATACGAGTAATCCGGATGCTGATTTACCGATTACCGGCACCGTATTAGCACTTGCTGATAAAGACCCGGAATGCACTCTGATCTACGTTAGTGAGCCGGCCTCAGTTTTGTATCAGTGGGGTGTAGGTGATCATGTATCGTTGCCATTGTCATCAAATTCTGTGGGTGAGACTTGTTTTCAGGTAGGGGGCATCTGGCGTGACTACGCCAGCCAGAGTGGCGCTATCGCCATCAGTCGTGAAGACTATGTGCAATTGAGCGGTGATGAGAGCGTCAGTGGCGCATCAATCTGGTTGGATGACGGGGTGAACGCCTCGCAGGTGGTGAGTGCGATCAGAACACAGCTGGGCACCTTGTCCGAGCTACAGATTCGTAGTGCCGAGGATATCCGGGCCTTGTCGTTACACATTTTTGATCGTAGCTTCGCGGTGACCTACGTGCTGGAGGCCGTCGCTCTGTTAGTGAGCTTGTTTGGCGTGGCGACTACCTACTCGGGCGAAGCTCTGTCACGCACTCGAGAGTTCGGCATGCTGCGGCATCTGGGTGTTACGCGCAGACAGATATCGGCACTGTTCGTCTATGAGTCACTTTTCTGTATCTCATTGGGTGTACTTTGGGGTGCTTTGCTGGGCGCGGCTATTTCTCAGGTATTGATCCAGCGTGTGAACCCGCAATCATTCAACTGGACCATGCAGACGCATTGGCCGCTTGATCAGTTGTCAGGTGCGGCCATGATATTGGTGGTGCTGGGTGCGTTTACCGCCACGATCGCTGCCCGAAAAGCGGCAGGGCGCGGTCCCATTGAAGCGGTTCGCACAGACTGGTAATCACGGTGAAGCTGATGACAAATCGAATGAATTCGCGCCGGGTGTTTTTGAGAACATCCTCAAAGATACTGGGACTTGCCGCCGTGCCGGGAATGAGCCGCTGGGGAGATGCTGCCAGCGAACCTGTGGCCTATCCGAGCGTGTACCCGGGGGCGGAATTGTTGTTCCCGCAAGATCACGGTGCGCATCCGGACTATCGGACCGAGTGGTGGTATCTGACCGCCTCGCTGGACAGCCCGCAAGGGCCGATGGGTTTGCAGATCACCTTCTTTCGCTCACGCACACCATTTGGCCGAGAGAACCCGAGTCGCTTTGCTCCGGAGCAACTGGTATTGGCCCATGCAGCCCTGGCACTGCCTGAGAAGGGATCACTCTTGCATGACCAGCAGGCTTGGCGTCAGGATGATGCGGTTGCACAGTTCAGTGTCGATGATACGGATGTTGCCATTGGTCTGCCCAGCCGACGCTGGAGTATTGTGCGCACAGCGTCGGATCACTACCAGATCAGCGTCCGGGCTGAACAGTTTCAGTTTGATATTACGGCAGTACCACCATCGACTATTGAGACTCCGGTGCTGCAAGGCCGGCAAGGGTTTTCGCAAAAGGGACCCGACGAGCTGCAGGCCAGTTATTACTACAGCCGACCGCAGTTGCAGATAGAAGGTGAATATAAGACCGACGCTGCGCCCGTACCTGTCACTGGAACGGCCTGGCTTGATCATGAATGGTCCAGTGAGCTATTGGATAGCCAGGCCTCTGGCTGGGACTGGGTCGGTCTGAATTTTGATGATGGCTCTGCACTGATGGCCTTTCAGATGCGGGCCAAATCCGGCGAGCCACTGTACACGACAGCCCGGCATGTGACGGTTGAGGCGGGTGTGCGAAAGGAGACTGATCACAAGGCGACGTTCACAGCGCTGCGGTATTGGGAGTCGTCACGTACGGATGGTAGATATCCGGTGTCACTGAGGTTGCAGGCAGGCGGTCTGGATTTGACCATCGTGGCCTTGTTTGACGATCAGGAGCTGGATTCGAGAGGCAGTACGGGTGTCATTTACTGGGAAGGAATAGTGCAAGTATGGCAAAGTGAGGATGTCGATTCGGATGGCGTCAGTACAGGCGAGCCCGTAGCCAGTGGGTATCTTGAATTGACAGGTTATGCGGGGGAGGTGGTGATTTAGTCTTAATCCCTGTTGCAACTGAAGGGGCAATGGTTTTCCCCAAGCTTTGTGAGCCGACATTAGAGAGCAAGTGAGAGTCTATGATAAAATCTTTGTAAACCGGAGTGAATGAATTATGTTAAAGCAACGGATTTGCGCTGCACGGAAAGTAATCTGAGCATGTGTAAAGAGCCGCGACTCTTTGAGGTAAACAGCAATGAAGCAACTCGCCTGTTTCCGGCTTATCCTGCTTAGGGATCGTGAAACAATTAACTATCATTTTCAGTCGTCCCTGCATCCTGCCCTGCTGCGTTGTTCGGCGGTTGAATAGCCAGCTATTCGCCCTTCTCACGCCTTGCCGGACAGGCGCAGGACCAACTGAAAATTGATACTTAATTATTTCACGATCCCTTATGCCGATTCTACTGCTCTTGCCCGCATTGTTCATACCAGGAACGATGAATATCTTCCTGTTCCAACTTGCTGCATTGGCCATGATGGAGGCAGTGATCCCTTATGGGATATTCGTTATTGCAGCGCTGATATGGTCAAGAAATCGTCAGAATACTGAAATCGGAAAAGCTATCTGGCTTACCCCGCCTGTATTTTCATTACTCTACTTCGTGTTTTCGTTAATAAGACCAAATGAGTTGATGAGCAGTGCCGGTTCAGAGATCCTGTCGATTGTGTTCCTGTCATTGATCGCAATAGCTTATGGATATTTTTGCGTATTATTCTGCTTGGCAGTATCGTTGGTAATCAAAACTCCTGCTCTGATACGTAAATGGCCTGGTCATAAGTAATGGAAAATAGTGGCAATTCGATCTGTAGAAAAATCATGCGCTCAATAACAACCTTATGTTCAACACTATTGCTTGTGAGCATTCTGTTGACTTCCATTGGTGCTCATGCAAGAACGGTATCCGTCAAGTACGTCGGGCTCGTTGATTTGCAGGCGTATCAGTGTGAAAAAATAACGCAAAGCAGTTTCATTCGAGAGCTTTGCTTTGACAGTGGTCAGAATGATGTTTTTGTTCAATTGAATAACATCTGGTACCGCTACTGCGATATGAATGACACTATGGTCAATACATGGTTATCAGCTCATTCGATGGGTCGATATTATAATCGCCATGTGAAGGGGAAAAAGACTTGCTGACAACGTACAACCCCTTAACCAGTGGCTGGCTTTTTTGAGAAAGAGCTGGCATTGGCCAGCTCTTTTTAATACTTGGCTTTTCAAACTACTGAGGAGGTCCGCCACCGCCGCCACCGGCTTCATCACCGTTATCGTCATAGCCTTTTGCACCCATAAAGCAACCAATGATCTGGTTTGCCCCTGGGACGCTGGCATGGTAGTGATAGCCCTCATGAGGGTTTGCATGACCACCACAGTCGTCGAACACGCCCAGTGTCAGGCTGCTGACAATCAACTCCAGTGGGGCTGGTGGTCCAAGCAGGACACCGTTAAGAGCGATGCCGATATTGTCATTGCCGAAGTTGGCATCTGCTCCGCCTTCGAAAACGGGGGTAACGGGTATCAGCATGGTGCGTTCCACGCCACCGTCGATGAACTCAAGGTTGCATTCGAGGCAAAAGTTGTCTGTGCCGGTGTTGTTCTCCGGGTCGCCTGCTACTTCACAGCCATAGGCTCCGTCGATAACGGTGACAGCCCTGGTTTCATCGTCGTACATTTTCCAGCTATCGTCATTGAAGAAGGTTGACAGACCGACGATGAAATCGCCATCCACGTCATAGATCTCATTGTCTTTAATCCAAGTGCCGCCTTCCTCTGCTGTTGAATCGATTGTTGGCGGACAATAGGGACCAACTGCTGAACCATCGGCGGGATTACCGGCGATGGTTATGCGGTAACAAGTGGTCTGCGTGCCATTGCTTAGAGTGCAATCCTCAGTGGTAATATCTTCTGCCAAGGCACCATCGACAAACAGGCTGGGATCAACGCTAACGACAGATTCTGTAGTGTCGGGGGTGTCTGTTGCGTCGGTGGTATCAGTAACGTCAGTGGTGTCTGTAGGGTCAGTGCTGCCGCTATCTGAATTATCGTCTGAACATCCAGACAACGCTGTACAGACGAGGATCGCTGCCAGCGATAATTTTATAGGCATGGGTAAGGCCATGATATTGAGAACTGAAAATCGAGGGTAACAGTCAACATTGCAAATAATGTGTAGGTGAATAGCTTGTACTGTTGAGCCAGACTCTGGCTTAGATAGTAGAGGCCTGCTTTGCCGTTTCGCGTAGTAGTTGCAAGGTGTCCTCCATTTTCATGGGGTCTGCCTCATCCGGTGCTGTGCCGACGAGAGGCAAAAACGGGCAGGTAAGCACCGCAACAGTTACTCCGTAGGCTGATTGTACGGGTACCGAGATATCTGTGACACCGACAAGCTGCCGGCTGGCACCGAGGCGATAACCAGTTTTCCTGATGATCGCAAGCTCTTTGGCGATATCGGGCGGAATGTCACTGCCTGTTTCGGGTGCAGCACGCAGCATATATGCAGCTTGTTCCTCATCCTGAAAAGCAAGCAAGGTCTGACCAGAGCTGGTGTCCAGCAATCCGAGTAAGGCACCGATTCTGAGTCGGAACTCCCAGGCCGCGCGGCTCGACGAGCGAGCAACAATGAGCCCCTGACCCATATCGGCAACGACCAGATGGACCGCCTGCATGGATTGGCTCGTAAATTCATCCATTAGTGGTTGCACGTGTCCCACCAGTCGACGCATGGGAGGGTACAAGGCGCCCAGGTGGAACAACTTCATGGTCAGCGCATAACGGTCGCCTTCGATTGACCGACTGAGGTAGTTGCGCGCAACGAGTCGTTCGATCATCCGGTAAATTTCGCTGTGACTCTTGCCGAGTGCACTGACGATCTCAGCACGTGTCATGCCTCTGGGCTGGAGTGCTAAAAGTTCAATAATATCAAGGCCTTTGTCTAGGGCTGGTGCACGATAGCGCTTGTCTTCTGAGTCTGTTGTCACGTTTTTTCCATAAGAAATGCACACGAAATATTGATTGATGAAAGGTTCAGAGTCAATGGTTTTTAACTTTTGTTTGACTATATATGGACAATCTGTTTGTATATGAACACACAAATGCACAAAGCATGTTCAGTCAATGACGGGAAAAACAAACTTTTTAACTGCTGCCGGACAAGGTTCCGTCCGCGCCAGGGTGGTTGCTGACATGACGCCCTTCAACAAGGAGATTGTTGAATGAAAGAGCTGGTACGCATGGAGGGAATCGAGAAACGTTTTCCAGGCGTTCATGCACTCAAGAATGCAAGGTTCGATCTGCAATCTGGAGAAGTGCATGCGCTGATGGGAGAGAACGGGGCTGGTAAATCAACCATGATGAAGATCCTCTCAGGCGTCTATACGCGTGATGGTGGGACGATTGAGGTTGATGGGAGACCTGTGGGGTTTGACGGGCCAGGAGCGGCGCAGGATGCTGGTGTGGGCATCATCCATCAGGAGCTGAGTCTGATGAACGATCTGACTGCCGCGCAGAACATTTTTATCGGCCGCGAACCACGACGTCGCTTTGGGCGGCTGGATGAAGCTGCGTTGAATAGCCAGGCTGCCGACATATTTTCACAAATGAATCTGGATCTGGACCCGCGTACGCCGGTTCATCAGATGACCATCGCCAAGCAGCAAATGGTCGAGATCGCCAAGGCTTTGAGTTATCGCAGTCACATTCTGGTTATGGATGAGCCAACCGCTGCATTGAACGATGCCGAGATTGCTGACCTTTTCACGATCATTCGCACACTGCGTAGTGAAGGCGCCGGCATCATCTACATCAGCCACAAGATGGACGAGTTAAAGCAGATCGCTGATCGGGTGACGATCATGCGCGATGGTGAAACAGTCGGTACCGTGCCAGCTGCGGACACGCCGATTAACGAAATCATCCAGATGATGGTCGGTCGTTCATTGAGTGACAGCGCGCTTGAGCTGGCGGATTTTGAGCATGACAACGTCGCTCTGGAAGTGAACGGCTTGACGCGCGGTCACGAAATCAGGGATGTTTCCTTCAAAGTGCACAAAGGGGAGATTCTGGGATTTGCAGGTTTGATGGGAGCTGGTCGAACTGAGGTTGCCCGCGCCATTTTTGGTGCTGATCCGCGTGATAGCGGTACGCTCATGATTCACGGCAAACAGGTTGATATCAAAAGCCCGAGAGATGCCGTGGCGGCGGGTATTGGTTACCTTTCGGAGGATCGCAAACATTTTGGCCTGGCCACGGGGATGGATGTACGTGCCAATATAGTCATGACCAATCTCAAGCAATTCTCATCGTCTCTGGGCGTTCTTGACGAAGCTGCGATGCAGGCCACCGCACAGGATTATATCGAGCGTCTGGGGATTCGTACCCCCTCTGATCGGCAGGAAGTACGCCTGCTATCAGGTGGTAATCAGCAGAAGGTAGTCATCGCCAAGTGGTTGTTGAGAGATTGTGAAGTTCTGATTTTTGATGAGCCCACTCGAGGAATCGATGTGGGGGCAAAGGCTGAGATCTACAAACTGTTGATTGAACTGGCCGCGCAAGGTCGCGCGATCATCGTCATATCCTCCGAGCTTCCCGAAGTATTGCGGATAAGCCATCGAGTGGCTGTCATGTGTGAAGGCCGCTTGACCGGAATACTCGATCGCCAGGATGCCACCCAGGAAAGCATCATGAAACTTGCGACACTAACCATGCGCGAACCATCCACAAACAAGAGAGCCGCGCAATGACATCGGTAAATACAGAAGCTCGACCGGGGCTTTTCAGCAAGTTGGTAGCAAGTGGGGCACACCAGAAATTACTGGCTTTTGCCAGTCTGGTTATCCTGCTGGTGGGGTTTACTCTCGCCTCGCCAAACTTCATGCAGGTCTCGAACATCATCGCGATATTGCAGGCAACCTCTGTCAACGGCGTACTTGCCGTGGCTGCGACACTCGTGATTATCACGGGGGGGATTGACCTGTCTGTCGGTACGCTCATGACTTTTACTGCTGTCATGGCCGGAGTGGTGCTTACCAACCTGGGTTTGCCACTGCCGCTGGGTGTTATTGCCGCGATTGGGGCCGGTGCATTCTGCGGATTCTGTTCCGGTAGCTTTGTGGCCAAGATGAAGATTCCACCGTTTATTGCAACGCTGGGAATGATGCTGATACTCAAAGGCCTCAGCCTTGTCATCTCGGGAACACGCCCGATCTATTTTAACGACACTCCCGGTTTTGATCTGATCTCAAACGGCTCTCTGATCGGCATGCTCATTCCATCACTGCCAATTCCGAACGGTGTATTGATACTGTTCCTGGTTGCAGGGGCCACCGCCTATATTCTCAGTCGCACTGTACTGGGTCGTTACTGCTTTGCGTTGGGTAGCAACGAGGAATCTGTCCGACTCTCTGGTGTCAATACAGACTGGTGGAAGATTGCGATATACAGCCTGGCAGGTGCCATTGTCGGAATTGGTGGTCTGTTGATCGCATCGCGTCTCAACTCTGCTCAGCCAGCACTTGGGTTGGGGTACGAGCTTGAAGCGATTGCGGCTGTTGTCATTGGCGGGACTTCGCTCTCAGGTGGTCGCGGCACCATCCTGGGTACGCTGATTGGAGCGCTGATCATGGCGGTTCTCATCAATGGCTTGCGCATTCTGTCTGTTGCTCAGGAATGGCAGACGGTGGTGACAGGTGCAATCATTATTCTGGCTGTCTACGCCGACATGGTACGGCGTAAGAAATCGGCCTGATAGTTAATCCGAATCACTCAAGAGAAGCCCATATCAAGGGCTCGATAATCAGACAGAAGCGGTTGGTGTTTCTGTTCACACTAAAAAAACATAGAGGAATTAAAACCATGAAGAGACGTAATTTGTTGGGCGCACTTGTTGCCACCGCGCTATTGTCCGGTACAACACTGGCCCAGGCTCAGGATAAGCTCTACATTCCGATGATCTCCAAGGGCTTTCAGCACCAGTTCTGGCAAGCGGTGAAAGCAGGAGCTGATCAGGCTGCAGAAGAGTTTGGTGTTGAAGTGACCTTTGAAGGTCCGGATAGCGAAGCTCAGGTCGATCGTCAGATTGACATGTTGGCAGCTGCTTTGGCCAAATCACCTGATGCCATAGGATTTGCAGCACTCGATAGTCAGGCGGCAATTCCACTGCTGAGAAAGGCAAACGAGGCCGGTATCCCGATTGTGGCATTTGACAGTGGTGTTGCCAGTGATATTCCCGTATCCACGGCGACCACGGACAACAGTGCAGCTGCGGCACTGGCAGCTGACAAGATGGCTGAATTCATTGGCGGAGCAGGGCAAGTCGCTGTTATTGCGCACGACCAGACCAGCAGCACCGGTGTTGATCGTCGCGATGGTTTCGTTAACCGGATCGCTGATACTTACCCTGATATCGAAGTGGTCACCATTCAATACGGTGCTGGCGATCAGTTGCAATCGACTGAAATTGCCAAGTCCATCCTGACTGCCAATCCTGAGCTCAAGGGTATCTTCGGTACCAATGAAGGCTCTGCTATTGGTGTGGTCAATGGCGTACGTGAAAGCGGTGCGAAGGATATCGTGATCATCGGTTTTGACAGTGGAGCTGCTCAGAAAGAGGCCATTCGTTCCGGCTTGATGGTAGGTGCCATCACTCAGAACCCTGTTGGCATTGGCTATGAAACGGTCAAGGCAGCTGTCCTGACGATCAAGGGTGAGTCTGTCCCCGAGGTTATCGATACTGGCTTTTACTACTACGATGCCAACAATATCGACGACCCTGAGATAGCGGCTGTCCTTTACGATTGATTTTATCAGACAGGGTCCGGCTGTACGACTGGCCGGGCCCGCCCTAACTTCCTGGATACGGTTCGATGACTAAAATTACCACCCTGCGTACTGTCGATGTACGCTTTCCTACGTCGCAGTCGCTGGATGGCTCAGATGCGATGAATCCTGATCCAGACTACTCTGCGGCGTATGTCATTCTGGAGACCGATGGCGGACATGAGGGGCACGGTCTGACCTTCACTATCGGCCGCGGAAATGAAATTTGCACAGCAGCAATCGATGCGCTGCGTCCGCTGGTGGTTGGTCTTGACATGGACTGGGTCGAGGCTGATATGGGGCGATTCTGGCGGCACATCACATCGGATAGTCAATTACGCTGGATCGGACCCGATAAGGGTGCCATCCACCTGGCAACCGGTGCCGTAGTCAATGCCGTCTGGGATCTATGGGCCAAGCAGGAGGGCAAGCCGGTCTGGCAATTGGTAGCCGAGATGAGTCCTGAAGAGTTGGTGCGCTGCATTGATTTTCGATACCTGACTGACTGTATAACACCGGAATGGGCGATCGATTTTCTGACCAGACAGGCCGAAGGCAAGTCTGAGCGTATTGCTACGCTCAAGAACGAAGGCTATCCGTGCTACACAACATCTGCCGGATGGCTCGGCTATGACGATGAGAAGTTACGTCGACTCTGCCGTGATGCTATTGATGCCGGATTCAAGCACATCAAGATGAAAGTGGGCCATGACCTACAGGACGATATACGTCGTCTGACCATTGCTCGTGACGAGTGTGGTCCGGATGCCATCCTGATGATCGACGCCAATCAGGTGTGGGAAGTGGATCAGGCAATCGAATGGATTCAGGCACTATCCTTTGCAAAGCCGTGGTTTATCGAGGAGCCGACCAGTCCGGATGATATTGAAGGTCACCGCAAAATCCGCGAAGCTGTGGCTCCGGTTCAGGTTGCCACTGGTGAAATGTGTCAGAACCGGATCATATTCAAGCAGTTGATCATGCGTGGTGCTATTGATGTCGTACAGATCGATAGTTGTCGGATGGGTGGGCTTAACGAGGTATTGGCAGTCATGCTGATGGCAGCCAAATACGATCTCAAGGTCTGTCCGCATGCAGGCGGTGTGGGTCTGTGCGAGTATGTTCAGCACATGTCCATGATCGATTATCTGTGTATCGCAGGAACCCGAGAGGGTCGCGTCATCGAGTTTGTTGACCATCTGCACGAGCACTTTGTTGACCCGTGTGTAATTCGTGATGCGGCTTATATGCCACCGGAGCTGCCCGGGTTTTCTATCGAAATGAAACCTGATTCGATTGCTCAGTATACGTTCAAGGGCTGATGTTACATGGGCATGATGGCTGGACTATTTCGATAAGTTGTCTATGGCAATGACAATGTCTTGTATGCCAATGGGTTTTTTCAGGAAGCTATCGATACCAAACTCTGCGGCATTGTCTGCGTTGATCTGTTCGCTATGACCGGTGCATAGAATTACTTTCAAGTCGCCCAGGTGATTTTTCGCCTGGGTGGCTAACTCTGTACCCAGCATTCCGGGCATTGTCTGGTCGGTAATCAGAAGATCGAATTGTTGCTCTGGTTCGAGCAGAAGATCCAGTGCCTCTCGGCTGTCGTTCAGGGCTATGACTTGCAAGCCTTGTAATTCGAGTGTCTCTTTCAGAAATTCAGTCAGTGCCGGCTCATCATCCACCACCAGAACCCTGCCAGCTTTGAGAGAAGGCGTTTCTACCGGGGTGTGCATCGGTATGGATTTGAGTGCTTCATCGTCCAGAGGGCGGAATAACAGGCAAAATCGAGTGCCTTCTCCTGGCCGGCTGTCCAGCAGAATATGACCGCCGTTGTGCTCCATGATGCTGTGCACCAGCGACAGTCCCAGACCCGTACCTTTTCCCACCGCTTTAGTGGTATAGAACGGTTCAAAGATGCGTGAGAGTTGCTCTGGGAAAATGCCGGGGCCGTCGTCTGCAATACACAGCTCTACCCAATAACCTTCAATCAAGGTATGGCAGAGCTGACATTCCTGTTCGGTATGTCGCGTGTGTTGAAGAGTCACTTCAATTCGACCTTTCCCATCCATGGCATCACGGGCATTCACCAGCACGTTAGTCAGCATCTGCTGCAACTCACCGATATCAAGCTGTACGTCGGGCAGTTCAGGGTCCGGTCGGTAGTCGATTTCGATGCTGCTGGGCAGGCTACTTTGGCTCAGAGCTATGGCTTTGCGAACTCCGATTTCCAGGTTAATGCGTTTGGGTTGTTTCTCGTTGGGGCGGCTGAAGCTGAGTAGCTGTCGGACCAGTTCTTTTGCCCTGACCCCGGCTACGTCGATATGATCGAGCCAGATGTTAATGGAGGAATCGGTTGAGGGGTCCAGCTTGGCTTGCAATAAATCCTTATACCCCAAAATGATGGCCAACATATTGTTGAACTCGTGGGCTACGCCACCTGTGAGCTGGCCCAGAGCCTCCATTTTGCGCGATTGGTGCAATTCGCGCTCCATGCGTCGGCGCTCCTGTTCAGCATGTCGTGCGTGGGTAATTTCCCTGGCAACACCCAGCACCCCCAGCAGTTTTTGCTGGCCATTGAATATAGGTGTTTTGGTGGTTTCAAAAAGTCCCTGGTATCCGTTGGAGGCAAAGGTTAGTGTCTCCTCGTTAATGCGGGGTTTGCCCGCCTTGATGGCCAGGTGGTCGTTTTTTCGGAAGAACTCCGCCCACTCCTGATTGACAAATTCAATATCGGTCCTGCCC
This sequence comes from Granulosicoccus antarcticus IMCC3135, assembly GCF_002215215.1. Classification (NCBI taxonomy): domain Bacteria; kingdom Pseudomonadati; phylum Pseudomonadota; class Gammaproteobacteria; order Chromatiales; family Granulosicoccaceae; genus Granulosicoccus; species Granulosicoccus antarcticus. The sequence goes on from NZ_CP018632.1 coordinate 3,688,993, forward strand.
AGAATCTCGGATTCAGTGTGGCCATAGAGTGATTCAAACCGAGAGTTACAGGCCAGATAGGCGCCCTCAGGATCCTTGAGCCAGACCAGGTTCAGCTGTGAATTTATCAAGGTTCGCAGTAGCAGCCGCTCGTTGACCAGCGCTTCCTCCGCCGTTTTGCGAGCCGTGATATCCAGCAACTGGGAGATCATCACCTGACGGCCTTGAAGCTCGAGAAGAGCGGCGCTGAGCAGGCCGTAAACAATATCTCCTTGTTTGGTTCGCAACGGGAATTCGATATTATTCACCTGGCCCTGTTGCTGCAATTGCTCGATGATATGACCCCACAACTTCAGATCGCCGAACAGGTTCATGGCGGCCACATTTTTTCCAACAACCTCATGGGTGTCGTAACCTGTGACATGAAAGAAGGCTTCATTGACTTCCAGAAACGTTCCGTTCTGTACATCCGAAATAGCCATCGGCATTGGGCTGAGATGAAAGGCTTTGGAGAATTTTTCCTCCGAAGAGGTGATGTCAGACAGATCCCGGCAAACCATGAACAGGGCGGGAATGCCGTTCCATTGCCCAGCAACGACACGGGTTTCCATTGGAACCTGCTGCCCGAATCGGGTCTGCATCGGAATGGCGTGACAGTCAGTCTTGCCCTTGGCCATGTCCGCAACAATCTGGGCAGCCTCGGTATGGTTCTCGTCTGGATGTAGCTGCAACACAGGTTTTCCGTACAACTCCTCCATGGAAAAGCCCAGCCGCTGGGTTGCTTGCGTGTTGCACTGAACAATATCGCCCTGCTGGGAGAGAACGAAGAGCAGGTCCTGGGTTTGATCAAAAAAGGCGTGAAAGTTGGCCTCGTTGTTGGCCAGTTTTTGTTCGGCTATCAAACGTTCGCGATAGTTGGCTAGCGTTCTTGCAAACAGTTCCAGGACCTCCAGATCCTCTGGGGCATATTGACGTTTTGATCGCACCGAGTCGAAGCCAAGAAAGCCGATACAGCCCTCATTGCCCAGGATTGGCAGGCAAACCATGCTCTTTATGTCCTGCTGTTCCATAACCTCGCGCATCATGCCTGGCGGCAATAAATTGAAATCGTCAACGACCACGTTTTCAGAACGCTTGTGTTTGCAGACCCAGTCTGAAAGCTCTTGAATGGGAAGGACTTGCAAGTTATGGATCTGCGGGCTGATGCCCGATGCGCACCATTCATGGGTGTTGCAGGCGGTGTCAGTGTCGAAGTCATAGTGAAAGATGTAGGCCCGGTCGACCTGTACCAGTTCACCCATCTCCATCAGGGCATGGTTGACCACAGGATCGATATCATCCGCCGGCAAGTTGATCAAGGCGGCGGCGAACCGGCTTAACAGATCAGTCTGCCGCTTGAGAGTGTGAAGCTGCTTGTCTGCCTCCATGCGCTTAGAGGCGTGTTGTAACACCCAGTCCTTGTTTGCCTGCGTATCGTTTGTCAGGAAAGGGGTTATATATTGCAGTAATTCACTTTCGCCTATCAGGCCCAGTGGCATTCCCAGCTCATTGGTAATGACTAGCTCGGAGGCTGCATGCTGAAGCAAGTGGCTGCATGCGTCTGTGATAAACGTGTTCTGCTTGAGCGAACAATGAGCCGAATTCATCAGCTCACGCACAGGTGTGTTTGGAGGAGTCTGTTGATGAAAAGCCCTGAGCCGGTCTCTGGAGCCCAGTATGCCTAACAGGTTTTGGCCTTGCATGACCAGGGCCGTATCCAAGCCGTCGTTGTCCATCTGGCGGGCTGCCTCACTCAATAGGGTGTCTGGCGCGACCTGTAGGAATTTTCGAAGCGGTAGCTCTTTAAGAGAGACGGTGAGTTGGGTCATTGCTCGGACTTGTTTGTGGAATCCATAGACTCAGGAATATCGCATCAATACCCCAATTTAACATGTATACGCGCCCTGTCTCTATCCAGAGAGCTACACAGCTGGTAAGCAGCAGGAGAGGGAAGTCCAGGTTGTGTCCAGCTGCTTTAAAACTGATCAGCGGACTCTTTGACGGCCTGAGTCAGAAATTCCACAACGACCTGAACACGGCGACTGTTCTTCAGGCTCTCATGCCAGACCATCCAGTAGCTTCTGGAAAGTGTCGATTCATCTGGCAGGACGGGAATGAGGGAGCGTTGCCCACCTGCCATGAAGTCATGCAAGACGCCGATTCCGGCGCCCCCGCGTACGGCTTCGAACTGACCGATGACACCTGAGATTTCAATAGCCGATCGCCAGTTGCTGAAGATCTGTTTGTTGTATTCGAGCTCGGAGGAGAAAATCAAGTCCTCGACATAACCAACGAGGCGGTGGTCGCTCAGATCGCTGAGTTGCTGTGGCGTGCCCCACTGTTTGAGATAGTTTCGCGAGGCATACAATCTCAACGAGTAGTCTGTAAGTTTCCTGACACGCAATCGTCCTTTCTTTGGTCGCCCTATGGTAATGGCAATATCAGCTTCACGTTGAGACAGGGAAAAGACGCGTGGCATGGGGACCAGCTGTATCTGAAGTTGAGGGTGTTGTTCTGCGAGCCGATGCAGTTGTGGGGCGAGGAAGCTGATACCGAAACCATCGGGAGCCCCAATGCGCACTGTGCCAGAAAGTGTCTGCACATCATCCTTTAAATCGGCCGTAGTCTGAATCATCTCGTTCTCGATCCGTTCAGCATGTGCCAGCAGCACCTGGCCGGGCGGCAAAAGCATGCAGCCGGTGGTCGAGCGATCAAACAGCTTCTTGCCCAGATCCTGTTCCAGGTTACTGATCCGTCGGTTGAGAGTGGCTTGCGAGACATCGAGTTTTCTCGAAGCTCTCAGTATTTGCCCTTCGCGTGCAACTGCCAGAAAGTATTTCAGATCGTCCCAGTTCATTATCAGTTTATGGAGAATGGTGAATAATTTTCAAGTATATATCTGGATGACAAATATGGATAGTCATGCTTAATATCTATCGCACTAGACGTAGGTCTATTTGCCTATAATTCGTCTAGTTTGCTTTCACATCGGGCTGATCATATGAAGTGGGGTGCTAGTATTTTATTAACTCGTTAATGGAGTAGTACCATGCCAACGCTCATTTCCTCCAAGCAGTTTCAGGCAGTACTCGGAACAAAACCCAAGCTCAGTCTGTCCGCGGCATTAATAAAAAAGGCCGACAAGATTGATTACTCTTCCAAAGCCAAGGTGCGTGCCTCACTGGTGAAACAGCGTTTCAGCGCACAGTCGATGTCTGGTGTGATTACGCATGCATTCGATGAGTCGAGCAAGAAAGGTGAAACGCTCACTCAGGCGTTTATTGATACCTGGGACGATGATGCAAAGATTTTTCAGAATGCCAGCTTGCTCATGAATGTGGCGAGAGTGAGTGCCGCACCGCGTCGTCGTTCGGTTATGAAGTCCATGATCGCGAAGCGTCGATCCGAGTTTGTTGTGCATAACATTGGTGGCATGTCTCCCACTGATGCACGTGCTGTCATGCTCGACTTTTTCAAGGCTGGCGGTAAAGCAAGTGATGTTGCCAGCTGGATCGCTGAGGCATCGAAATTTCTGGATGAAAACGACACAGCCGTAGCAGGCCAGGATGGAATATTTGGCAAAATCGGAAAAGGCTTGAAGAAGGTTGGGAACTGGGTAAAAGGTGCGATCAAGACCGTTGGCGATGCGCTGGATGCCGCAGTGACAAAACTGGGTGATGCGATCAAGGAAGTAGCAAACTGGTCTTCCAGCAAGATACGCGATTTCGTCAATGGACTCATTCGAGCCGGTGTCTCCTTATCTCGTATTCTGGCTGAAGCCGCCAAGTTGGCACAGGCTTCATTAAATAAATACATACGCGCCCTTCTGGAGGTCGGTCGTCGAATAAAATCAATTGTTAGTTGGGCGGCCGGGCAAGCGAGCGCAGTGCTTCGTCGTACTTTAGCGGCGTTGGTAGCCGCTGGCAAAAGTGTACTGAATATTGTCGGGGACATTGCCGATCTGGCAGTCGCATCGCTGGCAAAAGCGCTAAATGCACTCATCGCTATCGGGCGACGGCTTGGTGAAATAATCAAAGCCGTTGCTGGCCTGGCTGACGCTAGTGTAAGGCGCCTGCTAGAGGCGCTCATGCAACTGGGCAAGTCGGTGGGGGCTATCCTGGCAGAAGCAGTCAAGGCTGCGACATCCGTTATTCGAAAGGTTGTTGGAGCACTTGTGGCACTGGGGAGGCGTCTCTCAGAAATTGTGGCCATCGTAGCTGGTATGGCACATGCCGCTGCGCTAAAGGTTGTGAATGAATTGTTGCGATTGGGCAAGCAGGTTGCAGATATTCTGGCGGCAGCCGTGCGGCTCTCTGCAGCAGCGGTTCGTCGGCTGACGCGAGCGATCGTTGCCGCCGGCCAGGCAATCAGTGCTGTGCTTGAATTTATCGGCAAAAAGGCGGCGAATATGATCCAGGCAGCAATGCGCGGCCTCATTGACGCTGGAAAAAAGGTATTGGCGATAGCCCGGCGTATTGCGGCATTCAAGACCGCCAAAATCAGGAAATTGATTGACGCCTTGTATAAGGTGACCAAAAAAATGGGTCAGATCATAAAGGGATTCGTTGTGCGAACGGTGTCGGCGGCAAGAACTTTGTTGGAAGCCTTATGGGCGGCCGGTGCGAATTTCACCAAATCAGTCATCGCCATCTTGAAAAACGTGGCAACGGGGAAGTACCGAAACTTTTTCGAGGCAATCAAGGCTCTGGGAAAAAGCCTGAAGAAGATAGCTGTCGAAGCGCTAAAGCTGGGTGGTGCGATTCTGGTTGCGGCATTCAGTGCAATATTGGAAGTCTTTGGTGGACATCGCAAGCTGACCAAGGCCGAGAGGCGAGAAGCGACCAAGGTGTTTGGTGTTTCGATCGATTTAAAACGTGTTCGTATCGCAGTGGCATCAATTCCGGCTGATATTATTCTGACATTCAATGGGGGGCGACCATTCACCACCATGTATATCATCAACTTCAAGAGTGGTGCGACCATTTCAACGAAGGTGCTCATTCACGAGTTGACACATGTCTGGCAGGCTCAGATGCGCGGGCCGATTTATGCGGTTGATGCATTGCATGCGCAGTTTACGCTCGGTAAGAATGCGTATCGGGTAACTGATCAGGAACTGATGTTGAAAAACGGTCAATTCTCCGCGTTTAATCCCGAGCAGCAAGCAACGATCGTCGATCGTTACTGGTCAGGTAAATTTGGTCCGGGAGTTGATACCAATCCAGTCAAACTGTTAGAGCCCTATGCGCGTCAGGTCTTCAAGCGTGGTCAACGCCTTAACCGGATAAGTCCGTTGATTCCCGTGGAACTTGCACGGGTCGATCCGGATTTGCTGGTAGTGGGTCCCATCGGAGGCTAAATGCTTGTGTTGGCTAATGTCGCGATAGTATCGAATGAGGAATGTGGGTCCCGGTCCAGGGGTAAGGCTGACGATTGCACAAGGGTGATCGTCGGCCGAAATCAGGCAGAGGTCAGGCGCCAAGTGAAGCGACCGGTTGAGCGGGGTGTGGCAGTGGCATTCTACATTCCGCGACAAACGCAGACCAGGACAGCTACGTTAGCGCTGCCAGTGCATGGCAATGTGGACCGACAGCGCATTTGCATTCTTGCGCAATGGGATGAGCCCTACACTGGCATAGCGCGTCGCTGGAAGCGTCGTGTAAAACCGATCGGCACAGTACATGATGTGTGTGCTGATCGTTGCATTCGAGATGAAGCTTTGGCAGTAGTCTCAGGCGCGGGGCTGGTTGCCTATTTCGGTCATGCCAGCGATATCGGTTTCGACGGGTATCATGGAATTGCGCTTGAGGACATGCGCCTGAATGAGCCGATAGGAGTTTTGGTCAGCTGGTCGTGCAATGCAATATTTGGCCAGAGTGCATTTGGGATCAGGCTCGTGCAGAGCGGTCTGGTGCGAGCGTTTATAGGCACAACAGACAGTGCCGCCAGAACGCGTGACAATACAGCGCTGGCTCAGATAGCAGCTGAATCCTTGGTCGTTGATCGACCGTCGTCGGTTGGGAACTGGATGCTTGCAATCGATAAGGTCGTCGCTAAACAGGATGATCGGAGTGTGAGCTTAGCCTGGCAGAAGTTTCGTGTGGTCGGTAATATTGACGAACCCTTACCATCGCTATCGAAAGAATTCCGGTGAGCCAATTTCATGTCAAAAAAGTATTGCGATATGTTGGATGGATCATCCTGCCAGGTGCAGCTGTTGTGCTTTCGGCATGTTCGTTCGCCTACCAGCTGCGAGTAACGGTAGTTCCGGGTGATCAGATTGGTATTGAGGCGATCGCTGACGTTAATATAATCATTGCGAAAACGCCGGTTCAGCAAAGCCAGTCAAGCAGCATGATGACGTTGCCGGTTGACGAGGAGGGTACCTTGGTCACCGAGATCTGCTGCTCACCGGATCCTGACATCTGGATTTATGCATTTGTTGATGCCAACAGGTCTGGCCGTTGGGACTCTGATGAGACTTTGGTGGCAGATAGCAATAACCCGCATCGCCTGAGCGATGATTACACCACGACATTGGTATTGCCGTAGTTGCTTGTTCAGGTCCGTGTCGGTCATGATTCCAGGTTTGCCAGCGGCGGCCAGCGTGCTGGCCAGTCAAGCTCGTCCTCGAGTTGCGCTGCGAGTGAGATCAGCAGCTCCTCCCGATTGGGTGGTACGACGAGCTGTACCGCCACAGGCAAACCCTCTGCTGTGTGGCCCGCCGGGATTGATGCTGCGGGCTGACCAAGGTAGTTCCAGGCAATCGTGTGTGGATAGGCCCGGCTCATGCCGGCTACGGTGCGAAGCGCTCCCTGGTTTGCCCAATGCCCGACTTTAACCGCTGGTATCGCAGTGACTGGGGTGAGCAGGACATCGCAGTGCTTGAAGATTGCGTTGATTCGCTCGGCATGTCCAGACTCTCGGGCTTGCGAGCGGCGCAGTAGTGGTGCGGGTATCAGGCGGGCAAGACGTTTGAAACCCCGGGTCCGTGGTTCGAGGCGTTCGGGGTGAGGTACCTGATCGTACTCGCTCTCAATGGCCTTCAGGTAGACGTTCATGCAGTCGTAACCGATCATTCCCCAGTCGGGGTCGCGTTGGCTGGTCCGGTGGCCCAGCCGGCCGAATGCTCGGACAACCCGTTCGAGGGCTGCCTCAATTAATGGATAGCGGAGCGGTGGTACAACTGCCCTGGGTGTGCTCAGGCTCCAGCAGATTCTCAGTTTGCCCGGATCGCGAGTGGCGGCCTCTGAGTAGGTGCCAGCAGGCGGGGGTGGTGAACAGGTGTACTCTGGTTCGGGGCCGTGGGCGATGTCCATCCACAGCGCTGTGTCGCGCACGCGACGGGTCAGACATCCGTTGACCGACAGACCAAGCCATTGTGAGCGATGCGGCGCAAGACTGATCCGATCACGCTGTGGTTTCAGACCGAAAAGAGCGTTGCAAGCGGCAGGTATTCGGATTGAGCCTGCACCGTCGGAGGCGGATGCCGCACCGATCAGGCCGGCGGCGACCGCAGCCCCTGAGCCGCCGCTTGAGCCACCTGGCGTGTAAGCTGTGTTCCAGGGATTACGGGTCGCACCCCAGGTCTGCGACTCGGTGAATCCGCATATTGCCAGCTCGGGCAGGGTTGTCTTGCCAAGCAGAATTGCGCCAGCTTCTCGCAGTCGACGCCAATGTGTTGCGTCAGCGCAAGCGTTTTCCGAGTAAGCGCAGGTTCCGTGCTGGGCGGTCAGTCCGCTGACTTCCATCTCATCCTTCAAGGCGATCGGAACACCGAGTAGCGGCATCCGCAAAGCGATGCTCTCAGGCGTTTCAGTGGCCAGTAGATGATCGGCATGGACAGCCGCTGTGCGGGCCTGCTCATCGAAGATGTTCGTGAAAGCGTTGAGCTGTGGATTGATCCGTTCGATTCTGGCCAGATAGAGTTCGACAAGCTGTTTTGAAGAGATCTGCCGTGCACGCAATAGCACCGCTCAGGAAAAACGTGCAATCAAGAGCTTGTCGCCCGAGAATATTGCCGAGCTGGAACGCGGTGGTCAGTGGGGTTTGGCCAAGGTGGCCGAGCTCAACGGATTGCCAGGCCCAGCGCATCTCCTGGAGCTTGAAAATGAAATCGAACTAACTGGCGATCAATTGAATGAAATTCAAATATTGCATGACGAGATGAGGGAACAGGCAATTGAGAATGGGAAGCGATTAATCATGCTTGAGGGAGAGCTTGAAGCACGTTTTCAGCATGATCTTCCGACCGAGACAGACTTGAAAACAATGCTGATAGCTATTGAAAAAAACGCTCTCAGTTGCGTTTCATTCATTTGTCTACACATCTCAAAACCCCTCACATATTGACCAGGCAACAAATTCAGATTTACAACAAAGTGCGGGGATACTCTTCAATAGATCCTTGTACTAATATACCCAAGGGTCACGATGTATCGATGTGGCGAAAGCACAATCAGTGTGAGTTTACATCCCCGCCCTGAAGGACCGGGCTTTTCACTCAATCTGGTAAAGATGAATTCAAAGGTAGTGAGTGGCACCGAGGGCTACGCAGAAGAGGCTGCTATATTGCTCGATCGCTATGAGAGGAATAGCTTCGAGGATGTTTATGCCGCTGTGCGGAGCTATTTTCCGGAAGTCTCCTCAACGATCGTCGATATCGGCTCTGGCACCGGTCGAGACGCCGCTTACCTGGCGCAAATTGGCCATCAGGTTGTTGCTGTCGAACCAACGGCTGAGCTCAGGGAACCTGCCAAGGAGTTGCATCCGTCTGAAAATATAGAGTGGATCGACGATAGCCTTCCTGAGCTTTCGCAGCTCTTGAGCTTGCAGTCCACTTTTGATGTCGTCATTCTCAATGCGGTATGGATGCATCTTGACAAAGGCCAACGCGAGATTGCCATGGAAAGCATCTCCAAGCTGACTCATGTCGGATCGAAGCTTTTCATCAGCTTGCGACATGGGCCGATCCCGAATTATCGACGAATGTTCGATGTGTCGTGTAATGAGACGATACAACTTGCAAGCAAGTACTCGATTGAACTGCTGTTTCAAACCCAGGGTGAGTCTGTTGCTGAACCCTACCTGGTCGAAACTGGTACTACAGCGGATCTAACGTTCTTGCAAAGCTACTCGGAATCCGAGTGCGCAGTAAATACTACCTACGAATTTACCCTGCCATTTTGCAATTGTCGGATTTCTGCGCAAATAGACTCCTATACGCCCGGCGCTTACAGCGACTACCATCGTAGTCAACAATCCTATTACAACGAAAAGAACACCAAGCTGAATCAGCTGTAGCCACACAGCACCATTCTGAGGTTTTACGAATTGAGGAAGAAACGCGAGGAAGAACATTGCTGACTTGGGGTTGAGTATTTCTGCGAATACCGCTTGACGAAATGCAAGCGTTGCACTCAACGTACGACTGCCACCGGAGTAGTCAGGTTCAACTCTGTCGAGAATTGCCCGTATTCCCAAGTAGACAAGATAGGCTGCCCCTAGATACTTCAGAACGGTGAAAAGGATTGCTGAAGCCATCACAACAGCAGATATTCCAACAACCGCTAGCACCGTGTGTGTCAGATCTCCCGCGGCGATGCCTAAACCAGTAGCAACGCCGACGCGAGTTCCAGAGGATGACGCCCGCGCAAGCGTCAGAAGCACCGCTGGTCCCGGGATGATCACGAATCCGAGCAAGATTGCCAGGTAGGTTATTAAAGTTGTTTGATCAATCATGGGTCAACTGTAAACCAGAACGAATGGTTTGTGGGCAACGGTTGTTTGTGGACTGATTGCGTCTTGCAGATGAAGCTGTGTGCAATCGTATTATCGCGTGCATTCTTCAGAGGACACCAGTATTCAACAGATTTTCAAGGTAATGGGCCACGCCATGGTCGGTATTGGACATGGTTACTGCATTTTCCACTGCCTGTTTCCCAGCCGAAGGCGACATCGACTACTCGCTGTATCACCTCACAGCTTCGTTGCGATACAGCTTCGTTGCGATGGGTAGCCATCGGCATCGAATAGCGTGCCGTCGCAATCCACAGCGATTAGCTTATGTCTTTGAGTTTCGGTCATTGTGTGTTCTATGCTCTGAAGGAGCTGCATCCTTGCAGTTGGCTAAGCCGTATCGTTGAGTGCTGGAGGCACTATGGGCTCACCATGACAGAAGAAATGGTCTATCAGTCCATCGCTTTGCAAGTCAGTGTAGCCAACGATCACACCCTCAATTTCTGCGACGAATGGCGATAGGCCATTCATGCGCTTTTGCCAATATTCTGAATCGAAGGAATCGACCGCCCAGGCCTCAACCTGTGATTGAGAATAGTCACGGCGGTTGATGTTACGAATTGTATTGAAAAATAGTTTCCACAATTCTTCGGCGTCACTTTCAATGTAGTCGCGAATTATTATCAATTTCAGCCACTTTGAATTCTTCATGCCCCGGCGAATTTTGACCCACTGTACCTGAACCATATTCATGGTAACTTCAATCCCCCTGGAAGGAGAAGTAATCGATGTTGAGAAAAACCAGTTCGATCGTCGCAGTAGCGGGATTGGCCCTGAGTACCTTTTGTGTGGCAGTTCAGGCTCAGGAACCGCAAGCTGGAAGCTACGTTCTTGATAGTCTGACACTCGAGAATGGTGAAGTGCTGGAGGAGGTCAAACTGGCCTACACAACTTACGGTAATCCAGAGGGAGAGCCGGTGCTGCTCATGCATGGTACCCATGGGAATGGGGGCAAAATGCTGCCGGACCAGTTCAAGGAAGTGTTGTTCGCCGCCGGCCGGGCATTAGATGCCGAGAAGTACTTCTTCATCGCTCCCGATGCGCTGGGTACTGGGGAGTCGAGCAAACCGTCAGACGGCCTGAAAGCTGATTTTCCGACATACAACTACCACGACATGGTCAATGCACAATATGAGCTGCTGACCAAGCATTTCGAAATTGATCATCTGCGCCTGGTTTTCGGTTATTCCATGGGCGGTATGATGGCGCTTGATTGGGCAATCATGTATCCCGATTTCATGGATGCCGTTGTGCCAATGGCCGCCTTCCCCGGACCGATGTCGGGCCGCAACTGGGCATTGCGCAAGCTGCTCGTTGATAGTATCCAGCGCGATCCGAGCTACAACGATGGTAATTACACAGAGCCACCGCGCAGCTTCGTCGAAGGGCGGATCTGGTTCAGCACGGCCAACTACCTGGGAGAGCGCAAGTTTTCGGCAATTGGTGATACCCGCGAAGCGGTCGATGCCATGATTGATAAACGCTATGAAGATACCAACGTACCCGACGCTAATGATGCGCTGTATCAGTGGGGAGCCAGTCGCGATTTTGATCCGGTTCCAGGGCTTGAAAGTATCGAGGCCCATGTTCTGATCATCAACTCTGATGATGATCCTCGCAATCCGCCAGTCCTCGATACCCTGACTTCAGGGCTTGCCAAAATCGCCCACGGTGAAAGTTTCATGATCAAAGGGACTGATGAGACTACCGGCCATGGCACAGTCATGAACTTCCCTGAGCTCTACGAAGGCAAGTTGGCCAAGTGGTTATCAGCTGTTCCGCATAGGGATTGAACCGAACAGCGTAGCCCTTTGCAAGTGTCTGTTTGATCAGTCTGGTTATTGACCTCGATATAGGCAAAAACTCTCTGCATCTTTTCCATCTATAGTTGGATCGTTCGCAAAGAAATTCTCAATACCGCTCTTTATGGTGTTGTTGAGTTCGCGTGTGTTGAGAATTTTTATTGTCTCTATAACCGGGTTGGCAGCAGAGTTTTCATACAAGAACATTTCACCTGAACTGCCGCTGCGATTGAACTTCTGCGATACATTCAGAATAGTTCTATCAAGATAGAAAATCGCTATTTTCCGATCGAACGAAGACTGATAAGATTCATATTTTCTAAACTCAGAACGCATATCCCCAAGCTCTGGTCTGTCCGGGTCTGACGAACATATGTTTTCAGAGACATTCCATTTTCCGTCAAGGTAACGCTTGGAGGGTCCTGCCGAACAAGCTGTTAGAAAAATGACTATTAGCAATACAGCCTTTGCGAAGTGGTTTTTGTATGTTGTGGCCATAATTTGATCAGACTGAGCGGCAAACCCCGTCGTTTAGCCGGGCCTGCGCTCAGGGCGGGGTCCTAGCGAATGTGAGAGCTGAAAACGATAATACTGTATATATTTATAGCTTTCTGGTGCAATAAACGGAATTAGCCTGTGTAACGCGGTTAAGATAGAGGCATGGATCAGGCATCTTCCAATCAGAAACAACTGCGCACGCTGAGACTGCGTGTCAAGGACAAACATGCCGCTGAGCTTTCCCGTCAGGCACGAGCCGTCAATTACGTCTGGAATTACATCAACGAGCTGTCAGAGCGCAGTATTCGCGAACTGGGCTGTTTTCTTTCGGTCTTCGATCTTCACTCATACACCACTGGCGCCAGTAAAGAGCTGGGTTTGCATAGCCATACGGTGCAGAAAGTAGCAGGCTCCTACGTTCAGGCAAGAATCCAGTTCAGGAAGCGCAAACTGGCGTGGCGCAGGTCCGGGGGAGTACGGCGCTCGTTGGGTTGGGTGCCATTCAATACCGGTCACGCCCGCTGGCGTAACGGTCAGGTGCATTTCAATGGTACAGCTTACGGTGTCTGGGATAGCTACGGACTGGCAGGTTACACGCTTCGCTCTGGATCATTCAGTGAGGATAGTCGGGGTCGGTGGTATTTCAACGTCGCTGTTGAGGTACCGATCAGGAAGTCAACGGGCAAGATCGCCATGGGTATTGACTTGGGGTGCAAGGATGCTGCGACCACCAGTGAGGCAGATGTATTGCATGGGCGCTGGTATCGAGCGGATGAGAAAGCGTTGGCCACGGCCCAGCGGGCAAGAAAGAAGCGTCAGACAAAGAAGATACACGCCAGAATAAAAAACCGTCGCAGTAACGGAATCCATCAGTTTTCTACAAGGATTGTAGAAAAGAGTGCGGCGGTGTTTGTCGGAAACGTCTCATCCAAAGCGATGGTAAAGACTACGATGGCCAAGTCAGCACTGGATGCTGGTTGGTCTAGCCTCAAGAGAGCCCTGGAATATAAATGCGCTAGCGCAGGGGTTATCTACCAAGAAGTGAACGAGGCATACTCCACCCGAACCTGTTCTGAGTGCGGTGCACTCAGCGGTCCGAAAGGACTGAAAGAGCTCGGAATAAGGCAATGGAGCTGTGTCGAGTGTGGAAGCTCGCACGATCGCGATATAAACGCGGCCCGCAACATTGCCGCTCTGGGAATTCAGAGCCTTGCAGAAGGAGCCTACGAATGAGCGAAGAGGAAAAGAATCCTCTTCTCTTCAGGGAGAGGAGAATTCAAAGCAGCTATTCGCGTGGTGAACCTAATACGTTCCCTCTGTCCGGCACCATATTGGGGTTTGCAGAGGGCGTTCAACTTATGAGCGTCGGGAGTCGGTATAGATTTGTGATGCCACCTGAGCTTGCATATGGGGATGGTGGCAATGGAACGCAGATTGGATCAGGCGCTGTATTGATTTTTGTTATTGAGTTGTTGGAAATCAATACGGCCTGAAGTTTGGCCTTTGAGGATCACAATCCTCGTTAACGGGGACGAGTGCCATTCTGGAATTGGGTTGCGATGTCGCCGCTAAGCAGCGCTATGAAGGCAGTCCAGTTCGTAGCGCTGCTTACGCTTGGGTTCCAGAGATCCTTGTCGGCGGTGGATGTCGGATCGGGGCCGGGAACGTAGGCGCTCGGATCGCTGCGTCCGAACCCGCCGCCGCTGGCCTGTGCTTTGAGTGCGGCGACAAGGTCAGGGCCGGTCAGGGGAACATAGGATGACTGGACGCCAAGCACGGCGCCGGCAGCATTGCGACGCGCATTGACTACCGCTTGAGGGCGGCCGAAGCTCAGACGCTCGTCGAAGAGCGCAGCGGTAAGCGCTGCATCAAATACCAATCCACGTCGACCAGTATGGGCAGCACCGGTGAAAAGGACCGCATCATCCACGATCATTGTTGTCGCCGCGCTATGAAAATCACGCCCCAAACCGCCGGTGGGTGAGACCCAGGCAACACGCTCCGCCGCCGCCGCTGCAAGGTCAGCCAATGCCTTTTGCAGACCGGATCGCCGCACTGCGTCCACTTTCAGATTGCGATCGGGCAGATGCATCTTGGGCAGGACCAGCACCAGGTGCAGGGCTGCGTTTGCAGTGAGTCGATCGGTCAACGCCTGCAGAATGCGAATGTCACCACTGGCATCGGTCCAGGCATCGGCGTCGAGTGCCGGAGTCTGTAGCCAGATCAGATCCTCGGCCCGGGCGATGGCGGCTAGCGCGGCGCGGGCAAAGCCCTGTGCCCCTTTTCTGTGTTTATCCAAGAGTCGATCGAATGCAGCCGAGGCGATATCATCATCGAAGCTGGTGCTGTCGATGATGCCATCGACAGTCTGTCCCCCCGAAAGGCTGGCCAGAACCGAATCAATTCGTTGTTTGATGCCTGGGTTGGCGGCATCGGCGCTATCCCAGACGGTGCCCGGATCGACCGTGTCCGGTATAAGCGACATCAGCAGATCGCCATGCGTGCCCTTTGCCGCCGTCTCCAGAACCGCACTCCAGGGGCCAGCGGTGGTTGGAGCCTCTGCGGCGGTGAAGGTTCGGCCCATGAGTGATACGAATTCTACGATGTCGCTCGGGCGTCTTTCTCGCATCAGAAGCCTTAATCGATCTGCCGCTGGACCTGCAAGGCCCAGGCCTTCTCCGTGTATTTCCGGTGCGGCGTTCACGCCTGGATGAGCTTGCGCGGCAGGAGGTGCCTCGTGCCATCTGCGCCGGCCTGCAACCGCAGCAATTACCCCGCGATTACCGGTGGAGTCGTAGGCGGCGAATTCGTAGATTTCCTGCCCTTGTGCGCCTGTATGAAAGCCTGTCTCGTGCAAGCGTTCGGGGCCTCCGGCAACTTGTGAATCAGGCAGGTCGCCCGGCGTTGTCTGAGTGAAGGCGGGTGCGTTGGTCATGATACGGTCGCTCCCATCGGCACTGTTGGGCAGGCTTGTGCTCAGATCGGTGGCACGCAGCGTGGTCATGTCGACGGCAGTGAAATCCTCTGCCGTGATAGCACCAGCCATGGCGATAAGACTGTGCCCCGGTGCGATAGTGCTCGCCGCAGCAAGAGGCGCGCCTGCCGTTTCCGGACTGTAGAGTGTCAGAGCGCCAAGGTTTCCCATATCAGCCGCTCCAGCGCTGGAATCGATTGCCGGACGGTCAGCGCGACGGTCGGTATAGAGGCGACTGCCCTCTGTTGTCGTTTGCAGAAGATCGTAGCTGAAAGGGGGCGAGTCCGTACCTCCACCCGCTTCGCCGTCGGGCAGTGGCAAGAGTATAAGTGCACTGCCTGCTGCGTCGGCCAGGGCTGCGCCGCCAGTCATTCGGAACCGACGTCCTGTCGTCGTATCGCGGCCTACAGGCCAGGCGCGCACCCACGCCCCTGGTACCAGGGTGGTATCGAAGCGAAGCACGATGCTCTGCCCCTGGGCTGTCGAGTCGCTCTGCTCTCCGGAGCCTTTGAGGCTGTGTGCCGTTGCGACCGGTTCATCGAAAGCGTTGTCGAAAACATCGCCGGCGGCCAGCACCGCGGATGGCTGTGGTCCATAATCACGATCCAGCTCAGGCGCTGTGAAATCAACGGTCGCACCGGAGTCGGCGAACCGTGCCATGACTTCGGTGGCGACAGAGTCGGCGGTGGGTAAGAACAGAGGATCGGCACTGTTCTGTCCGGGTGTTACGCGTCGGCGTGGATCGGCTTGCGCCGAGTCAGCGACGCGGCTGAGTCCAACCAGGTGACGCTCAACATCCATGATGGCGATACGCTGGAAATCACGCGCAAGAGCCGTCGTGGCGGCCCATCCTGCAAAAGGTGTGGCGGATTCGGGCGCGGCATAGGGACCGGCGGGCAAGGGGGCAATGCGCGGGATCGGGACGGTGTCGGTGTCGACAGATGCGGCGCTCGATAGTGCGATGGCAGGGGTCGCCGTGGTGTCGACTGTGAACAGAACGTCTGAGCCTTCGATCGGCAACAATCCGGTCATATTGCCGGTTATGCGGTTTTTCACAGCCTCTTCCAGCGGCCCTTGATGAGCGTTGACTAACAGGACGCTGCGCGTGTCCGTCACACGGGCTGTACGTTGCCGGGTGGTGTCCGATGCGGCCCAGAGATTGTCCCAGTCGTTCTCGGCAAGCCGAGCCCAGATCGCGGCCAGCGTGCCCGGGTCAAAGGCTCGGCCACCGCGGGTGAAGGTCCAGAGCTTGGCGTCAATCGGAGCTGTCGAGTTGTTCTCCAGCAAGCGCCGCTCGTCTGTCTCGGGACGACGGAGAATGGCCGCGGGTTTGTTCGCGTTGGCTAGTCCTCCTGACGTTGTGAGACCGACATAGGCTGCGCGTTCAGCATCGTCCGCCAGTGCGGCGGCCACGCTACGCAAGTCAGCGGCATCGAAAGCGGGCAAAATGTTCTGCAGGTTCGCCACACTCGCTACCGTGCCGGGAGACAGTTCAAGCGCAAGCTGCGTAATGACTGGTCGCGTACGTTGATCGTCGATCGGTGCCGTCGTTGCATCCGGACGTGGTACCGCCTGCGACAAAGCGCCCAACCGCTCTGCCACTTCGGGTAAAAGACGAAAGAGCAGGATCAGCGCATTGTCGGCAAATGCCGGGCTACCGTTTGCCTGTCGTAAACGCGCCAGAGCAGGAGGACGACTGGCCGTTGCAACCAGATACGACAGCGTCCCATTGGCCGGTGCATTCCAGATCGCGCCAGGTGTAAACCGGCGCGCAACTGACAAATCGGGAGACGGCACCGGGAGTTCGGGCAGATCACCAGGGTCGGCGGCCGAGGTCTCGAACATGGGGCCCAGGGCAGGCGAGAAGAGACCGAGACTGGATGGTGCAGGGACGAGAGATGGCATGTCGGTCCTCCTTCAGATGATGTGCTCGATGGCAGGACTTTCACGCCCTACAGGATCAATCAGACGTAAGCGGTAGCGGGTACCCGATGGCAGAACCTCACCTGCTGCACTCTCAACGACGAAGAGCGTGCCTGCCGATGCTGATTCCTCGCTGATGAGGGTGAGCCCCTGATCGGGCAAGGCGCGTTCGATGCGAATAAGCCAGGGGCCGGATGATCCGGGTGTCAAGTCGATCGGGTAGCTGAAGTTGATTCTGATATTACGCCGTCCGCCGATAGCGGGTGTGCTGCTGCCGCCCAGCAAGGTCGGTGCAACCGGTCCGTTTCTGGGTACGATGGTCAGCGTTGTGGGTGCGCTCGGCGGACCCCAGAGGCCCGGTACGGTGCCGGAGGCTGCGGCCATCGAACCCGGTTCTGGAGCGCCCTGTACCTCAGCGAGCCAGGCGTAGTTCACGAAGGCTGCCAATCGGGCTGCGGGGGCGACAAGTGCTGTGCCCACATCACGAAAGATTGCAGTCTGTAGTCCCGTCGCTGGATCCACGGCTTGCATTGAAATCGTGGCGATGATCGGATTGCGAATCGGATCGACCACTCCGGAGCGGGTACGTCGGATGCGGGCAACCGAACCTTCGCTCATGCCAGGACGCAGCGTAACGGTGACTTCGGCAACAAGCTCGGATTCGCCCGAGGTGGCTGGCACGAGACGGACTGTGATGCTCGGTCTGGCCGGTGGATCGCTGTTCGGTACGCCATAGAAGACCGTGTCGAGCGTCGTAAGATCGGGCCCGGCAGCGTTTGCAGCGGACTCAACGGCGATTTTGTAGGCACTCAGGATGCGCAAGGTGCCCGGCAGGCCGTGACGGAACCGCAGCGTCGGGCTAGTCTCGATCGCCTCTTCCAGCCGTTCAAACAGGCTCGCCGGAAAACGCTCCTGCGCTGTGCGCAATGCGCCCGCTCGTACCGCCGGATCAGGTTCGGCGACCAGGGTTGCCAGCAAGGCGGTGTCCGCGCTGTCAGCGGAATTGCGCAGATGATCTCGCAGCCGATTTTCGTCTGCATAGTAGATCGCATAGCGCTGCGCCGTGCTACCGGGAATGTCACGCTCCACCCACGCTGTGCCGGTTGCATCGGGTCGGGCGGCGTAATCCAGAACATCCGGGATCGGGATCTGTGTCGGCGGGTAAGGATCGACCATTGACAGACGTAGCGGCTCGGAAGGGGTCGAGATCTGCGCTGCGGTATCTACCCAGACGGCGATTATCTCGAGTTTGCGCGTCTGCGTGCGCGAGATTGCCGGACCGTCGAAGGTGATCCTCACACCTCGTTGATCTTCACCTGCCGGGACGTTTTGGCCAGGAATATTGGTGTTCGGGTGGATCGAGATAGCGCCAGCAACCGGCAGCAGCTGGACAGGCCCGAAAGCAGCCCCGTCGACGCGTACCGTCAGTTGGGCGCGCAGGAGAGAGAAAGCTCCCGGCGCCAGGGCCGCCTCTTCAGGCAGCGGCACGGTTGCCGTGATTCGCCCGAATGACAGATTTGTGGAGATGTCAGGTTGGCGATAGCTACCGAGCAATACAGGGCGCGGTGGTTTGGGTCTTGGTCCGGCCTTGCCGGTTGCAACATCGAAGTCGGAATAGCGACCGAAGCGATCCATATTGGCCGCATGGAGCGTGAAATCATCCGGCCCGGTGCGATTGTCGGTGATCAGCGCCTGGGCAGGCGTTGTAACAATCGGTGCTGGGGCCGATGGATTTTCGCTGGGTGGGGAAGGCAGGATCAGTGTCCGCCAGATGCCTTGACCAATATTCTTGTCCTTGTTGAGCGCACGCCACATACCGCTTGCGGGAGGCTGGCGCATCTGCAGTGTCAAGGCTCCGGCGACAGGTACGTCGTTTACGCCGGTCTCTGTCACTCGAATGGGTGTGCCGATCCGGGCCGGAAGCCAGTTGACATGCCGTGGTACGTCAAGGGAAGGTGGTGTCAGCGGATCGAGTGGGGCAAGGTAATCGGCAACGGCAAGTGCGCCCATGTCGAAGCCCGAGAAGGGCGAGAGAGCCGAGGTTGCTTCGATTCCACGTTCGCCCAGCCAGCCTTTGACAAGGTTGGTGAAATGGTTGAAAAGTTCGGTATGTGACGACAGTCCATGTGTTGCACGCGCCGCCGAGATCAGTAACGTGGTAAGCACTCCACCTTCGATCATGATCTGATCGGTCGGGTTCGGAAAGTAGGCGGTCAGACGATAGAGGCTCAGGCGATACTCCGAGTCGCCTGTATTGTCCTGATCCAGTGTCTTGTAGCCCATCCAGCTGCCGCTGCCCGGGTCAACCTGTCCTTGCAGAACCAGTCCCAGAGTCGGCACCCGGGCCTCGGCAGTGCCATCGGGCAAGACTGTCCCACCTGTCGCGTTCGTCAGCGTATGGCGTGTGACATGTTCATGTTGCGGCACCGGGCCGGTGATCAGCTCATCCAGTGGTTTGTTGAGACCGTCAAAGAGGGTCTGGACGCGTTTGAACTCTTGTGCGCTATTGTGCCCCGGTGCGCTGAAGCGTGGCAGGGCGCTGGATAGATCCTGCATCGGGCGACGCTGAGGGGTCTGGCTCTGCAGCCTGCTGGCGCAAAGTTGCTCCCAATTCGACAGGCTCACGTAACGAGAACCACCGGGATGCGGCAGGTTCAGGACGTCTATCACGCGCCACCCGAGCTTCTGCGGGCGCTCGGCATCGATCCAGCGAATTCCGACGACAGTGCCGTTGCCACGGATCACGAAACTGACCAGACCGGGGGCCGAGAAAGCGAAAGGGGGTTCCGAGCGGCTGCCCAGCGCGCTGAGGCCATCATTGGCGGAGCGGACGAAGGCTTTGACCTGCATGGCGGTGCGGAACGTGAGCGGCGATCCCGGGTCAGCAATGATTTCAGCCCAGAGCGCTGTGACTGTCGGCACGCTGGGCAGCGTTACTACAACCTCGTCACCCTGTGACATCGAGAACGGCGGCTGCAGGATATTCCCAGCCTTGCTACGCCATACGGCATCAGTGCGATGATTCAGTTGCTTGAAATCCCTGTCCCGCACATCCGCACGTTCCAACACGAAGGGAGCTGCGGGCAGGCCGAGTAAGGGGTGATGCGCAACGCGGACATGCACGCCTTCCCGGGCGTGGCTGTCACTCTTGTCGACATATAACGCCTGCAGATTCAGAAGGCCAGGGTTCGCAAATTCGGTCATCTCAGAAGCCCTCCAGATCGAGCATCAGCGGACGTGTGCGCATCTGGCGGCGTCCGGTCAGTGTGCCATCGCTGGTATCCAGTATCAGCTCGAAGCTGGCTGGATCGACGTTCGCCCGAATTGGCGTGACCGGCAGCAGAAGTACACGGGTGCTGTTGCGGTTGATCCGCGCGACCCGCAGCTCTACGCCACCGTAGCGGCCCTCGCGCAGGCGGCAGCGATCAACAATGACGACCTCGGAGCCACTGAGCACATGAGCCTTACGGTTCAAGGGCTCCAGCGCATCGATAAGGAAGCCAGCCGGGGTGATGGCACCGCTACTGCCTTGTTCCCAAAGCTGGAACAGGCGTGCTTGGCCATCGGGAAGACCCAGTGTGCCCAGACCCATCGCATTCATCGCCTCGTCGAACAGGCGATCTGACGGCGGCTCGGACCCGATTGGCGTGGCAGCTGCGGGCACTGAGGGCAGTACGGCACTTGTATCAAGGATCAGCTCAGCAGCCGGACTGGGCGCCACGTTGCCGTCGGTGTCGCAGCCCAGTGCCATGATCATCTCCTCGGGATCAACGTAACGTGAGGTACGGAAGTTGGCGGCGCTGATCATTATTCGATCGCCACTGTCCCCGGACTTCACGGCCCAAAGATTGGCGTCGTAGAAGACATCTGGCTCCAGAGGGTAGACACCGGCAAGCGAGGTGCCGCCGACCGGTCGTTCGCTGTCGATGCAAGGTGCTTCGCGTGCTGCATCGGTGATGCGCTGATCGGCCATCGTCATCAGTTCGAACGGGATATTGAAGAGGCCGATCAAGCCTGTCAGTGGTGTCGCGGCAGCATTCAAGAGCGTACCGCCCGATTGGGGCTCGGGGTCGGTGCGGCGTACCTCGATTTCCATACCGCGTCCATAGCGTTCAACCAGGTTGAAGACGTGGTTATGCAAGAAGTGGAAAACGACCGGATCGCCGGTGAAGTGGGCGATAGCACCGTTCGCAGGCGCACTTTCAGCAAGGTAGCGATCAAGATCGCGCGGATCGAAGAGATGCTCGTTCGGGCCATCCTGTCGGGTCGGGATCGTGGTTGTTTCGGAGGCGGTCCGGAAGCGGAAGAGCTGCATCGGACCGGGTTGCCAGTTTGCAGCAGGCGGCGTTGCCGGCGGTTGCTCATCTTCCTGTTCGCTTATCCAGCTCTGGAAAGCCCAGTCGATCTCGACTCGATAGGTCGTGTCGGGATCGAGCACAATGGGCCGTCCAGTGTCTGTCGGACTGGAGCCATCGCCGCCGCCCGTTGTTTCGCCGATCTGGGTACGGATGAGCTCGTCACGGGCGTGCCATTGGGCGGCTCGCTCGTCGATTGCGCAAAGGCCGATGAAGGTGACGCTCTGCCCGGGACTACGAGTCAGAACGCGTATTTCGTCGATGGATTGCGGGATGCCCGGCATCTGATAGCGCACAACGCGGCACAGGCTGCCATCTTTCTGCGGATGAGTAGAGATAACTTGTGGCGACCAGGCACGTCCGTCTCCGCCTTCGGCCCGTGTGCGACCGCGCACCTCGGGCAGCGTGCTCGCAACTGCAGTATTCTCCATATCTGCAATGCTGACCCCAAGACGGATCGGAATAGGGAGACGGTCGATTACACCGGTTTCCTTGATGCAGATCTCGGCCAAGGCGCCACCGCCCTTGCTGCGTATCTCAATCAGCGTGATGGCCTTATCCCTTAGTTTCATTGTCAGTTTCAGTCGAAGCTCATTGCCAGGCGCCTCGCCCCCTTCGCCGCCGACTTTGCGGCCCTCGGCATCGAAGGCGTCGAGTTGGTAGGAGCTACCCTTTGCGACGAGCAGATGCAGACTTAGTTCGGTGGCACTGCGAGGCAGTGCAATCTCCAGCCCCTCCTTGTCGTAAGCCAAGGCCCCGGGGTGCTGGTCGTTCGCGGGTACAGATTTGAGCACAGCCTCGGCGCGCGGATCGCGGAACACGAGGCCTTCGTGGCGTACCTCCGAGACGGTATCGCGTAACTTCAGTTTGCCAAGTGCAATGCAGCGGTTCGCCGGGCCCGTGGGCGTATCCAACTGGCAGCAAATGCGATAGAGGAAGGCCTCACCTGATCCTCCCTCGATCACAATCGACAGGATCGGCTCCTTGGCACTGAGCGTGAGCATCTGGCCTACACCCTGAACGGTGGTGGATTTTACGCTTGCCACCGCGTTACCGGCCGCGTTGAACCCGGTCACCTTGACGGCGCTGGCGCCGAGCATGACGGAGACTTCCAGCTGGCGACAGCCTTTTGCGAGTGTTACGCGCGCCCCGCTGGGTGGTAGCTGAATATCACCGATGCCGTCTTGTCCCCGCCGATCCGGATCGGGACGCATGTCCACCGCGTCACTGAGTGAGAATTTCTGAGAGGCATCGAGTGTCTGGAAGATCACGCCGCCATGTTCGAACTTCGATCGATTGACGATGTCCTTGGGCAGTTTGCGAAAATCGATGCAATCGCGTGAATTGTCCGGAGGCACTTGACCGGGCTTCTTGCAGCAAACGCGATAGAGGTGGAACTGTTTGAGCCCGTCGGTCAGCATCTCGACGCTGACGATGCCACTGGCCGATTGCAGCATGGCTTGTGCCGGACGTGCGGCGGGAGTGTCCATCACGACTTGAGTTGTACTGCCATCGGCATGATGGATGCGCAGTATCAACTTGCCGATACTGGGTTTGAAATAATGCAACTCAAGTGCATGGCAAGGTTGTTTAAGCTTGATCGTAGCCCCGGGATCGCTGATCAGAACGTCGGTCTTGTTGTCGGTTCCAAAAACCGGATTCAGCGCGTTCGACAGATCGATCCGGTCCGTTGCCTGCAGAGAGTTTCGTCGCTGTGCATTGGGACGTTGTATGGCCGAGATAGTGAAGGGGGGGAGATCGAAGGACTCGCCCTGCTTGCCGATGGCAAGGTCCTTGAACTCATAACAACCCTCGTTATCGGTACCGTCGTCAGTCTCGGCGCTGTCGCAGACCAGCAAAGTCAGCGTGCCGGTCTGAACGGCACGGTTCAGTTCGATTCTCCAGGGTAGACTTAAAGGTACAAGGGCGCTTTCGCTGGCGCGCAGAAGCCTGGGCAACTGATACCCTTCGCTGACGACTCCAGTCTCCAGACCGGTGGTGGGCACTGCACGATGCACGCCCGGTTCGAAGATTGCACCAAAGGAGCTGACAAGTGACACCAGCTCGCTGCCGATTGCCTCCTCGTCACCCACCGCGACAAAGGATCGGGACAGGCCCTGGAAGTTGCTGGGGTAGGGGCCCGGTGGTGATCCGACCCGGCGAAGCCGTGCGACACTGGGTGCAAGAATGCGCGCCGCGGCGCCTGTGAGGCAGCCCCTTCGCGGTGGCGGTACAGGGTCGCAGACACGGCGAATGATCTCTGCCGGGTCGCCCGGTTGGCCTTCTCCGCCGCCCGCTGTGCTCTGTGCCCAGGCGGAAGGTTCAAGGTTTAACAGCTGCAGGTGGGTGACTTCGGCTCCGGATGGTGGAGCGCCGCTGTTACCCGAGGTGTCGTCGGCGGCGCGCGATGGTGAATGGGTCCAGACTGATAACAGTGGAGCACCTGTCGGATCCGCAACCGGGGTATCGTCATCGTCTCTGACAAGTCGCACGTTGAGTAGCCGGTAGGCATAGCGCAGACGGTTGGAGCCGAACCAGGGTTCACCGCTCGGCTGGGTTCCGGGATCGAACTGTGCACCGTCCGGAATGGCATCTTGCGCAAAGTGGCGAAAATTAAGCACCAGCACCGTGTCGGGCCAGACCGTGTGGTTGTCCTCGGGCGGAACGCCCTGGTTCTGGGACTGTCCATCGATTTCAATGAAGTCGTAGATCGGCGCGCCCTGTGGTGTGCCGGTCGTCGCCTCTCCAGAGATGACATTCAGCCGGTCGGTCAGGCTAATCGAGGCGACGGGCGGCTCGGGGTCAGGCGCCTCGAAAGAGGCTGCGCTACCGAAGTCGAGCGTGATGCAACCCCTGACTGAGAAAAAGAAAAAATCGACCTCGGCGCAAAAACGTGCTTCTTCAAGGGCGACAATGGGGGCCGCGGGCCCAGGCGGGTCGTAGTAGCTGACCACGATGGCCGCATCAACCGAAGCCGAGATGATCACCAGATCGAGAGATCCTCTGAGATACAGACCGCCCTTGATGAACAAGGGATCGGTACCCATGCCGACGTAAATTGCACCGGACACCGACAGCTCAAATGGTCCGGCTTCCCATTCGAAGCCCGCGCCCGCACCGAAGCCGATGGAGAAGCCGTCGAAGTTCCAATCCTGGTTAGGTCCGAAGGCGGGTAGGCCACCACCTTCGACCATCAGGTAGGACCAAACGCTGATATCCAGAACGCCCGGCAAGAAGGTGATCGTCACCGGCTCTCCGGCTCGGCCCGGTCCGTTGTCGGAGCCGATCCGGACATAGGTGCCGGCACCGGAGCCCGGAAAATGGGCGCTGAACGGCACCTGGAGGCTGAGCAGGCCGGGAATGGTGTAGGAGGCTGACACGGCAACTGTCACCGCCTCTTCGTTAATGACAACAAGACCTGTGATCGAGGCGCTTTGGCCTTCCTTTTTGTCCTTTGCGCTCTTGTCGGGCACTGAAAGAATGTTGACCTCGACGCCGAATATCACCTCGATATCGGGAAAAGCGACAACGACCATACCGGTTACCGAGAACGAGAAGGAGGCGTCGGGCAGGGTGCCCACGACAACGCCCAGGCCGAAGGCATACTGACCCTTCTTCGGCTTGTACTTGTCTTCGGGGTCTTTGCGCCACCAGCCAATTTCGCGCGCAACCACATCCTCGGTTTCAGCGACATCGCGGGTACCGTTGATAACCACCTGGCCGATAAAGCCGTGGATCGCCAATGGCAGGGTTCCAAGCGGGATGCCACCCGGGAACTGGATGCGGGCATAGAGGCTGAGGAACAGTGATGGAGCAAAATCCGGTGGATCGTCGGGAATGCCGACTGCAAGGGCCACGGCACCACGGATCTGTAGCGGGATCAACGTGGCGTCTACACCGGCCTTCAAAATACCGTTGTCTTCGATCTTGATCCGGCCCTCGCCCTTGATGGTCCCGGGGATGTCCACTGCCGCCTTTAGCCCCCGAAGCGAAAATTCGGGACCACCGTCCAGATTACCGTTGGCATCAGTGTTGAAGGTGATACGGAACGAGGCCTCGCTTATCTCGACCACGCCGATATCGATGGCGACAGCCAGCGTCGGCTCGAACCACAGCGATCCGGTACCCATCTTGAATTCTGTGATCCTGAGAAGCCGTCCGAGCGGACCCGTAATTTTCCAGAGCCCGGAGTCCTCGATTGACATTGACGTCGAGCTTTGTGCCAGTCCGATCTTTTCGATAAACGGGGCATCGGGATCAGTATTGTCAAACTCGATTCCGACATCCGTGTACTTGATCTTCATCGGCTGATCGGGATCGGTTCGCAAGCCCAGAGCACCGGTGTTGACATGCACGGTGTTGGAATAGTCGGTGAGGATCTGGACCTTGTAGGATTGCAGCGGGTCTGCGATCGTTCGTGTCTGCGCCTTTGCCTGTAGTTTGGTAAAGGCAGATTTCGAGTCTGTCCCGATCAAGGGCCCACCACCTCCAAAATCGACACCGGCAAATCCGGTGATGGCCGCAATGGCGGCCAGCCTGACACCCGATTCCACTGCCGCTGTATCAAAATCAACGCCCGAGGCCAGCATGGGGCCGAAGGTCAGTGCCGCGACAATATTGCTTTGCTGGATATCGAAAAGCCCGTCAGGGTCGCCTTCGGATTCGATTCCGACAAGAAATTCGGTGAAGCCCGTCAGGTCGTCGTAAATCCACTTGCCGAAGACCGACAGAACCTCGCTCGTCGTGCTGACACCATCCGCGGACGAGGGCGTCCAGGCGTATTCGAATTCAGCAAGATTAGGGACGATGTCTTCCCAGCCAGAGAAGCGCGGCCGGTCCCAGCCAAGCTTCAAAAGTACTCGGTAATCGGCGTTGGCGTCATCGTTGTCAGCGGGCAGGACATCGCGGCCCGCGGCAGGAACCAATACTTGCCTGCGTGTCGGGGCAAGCGCACCGGTGGTTTCGACAATGGCGTCAGGTGTGGGGGTGCCGCCGACGGCGTAAATATCCACCCGGCGGTAATTGATTCGAATGTTTTCAAGTGACGGGTCTGGAGCTGCATTGTTGCGCAGACCGTTGCCGTCAGCATCTTTCGACCAGGTGCTGCGATCGACCACGTCCGGATCCTTGATCAGGCGTGCCGAGGCTTCCGCATCCACAGGCTCCACGAGGGCCTTCGTCGCCGCGTCGAGTCCGCCAAGGTTCTGCTCCTGGTGTCCCTCAACCGTTCCTGTTACAGCGACTTGCGAGCCTGCTGCGGTGCGCAGAAGATGGATTCCTGCATCTCGTCGCCGTCCGGCCAGCCTGACATTGTAGCCGTCCGAGCCGACATCGTCGCAGCGTCCGATCACGACGAACTTAGCGCCGGGGTAGTTTGCGGCCCAGACCAACAGGCTTTCATGAAGAACACTATTGATTTCATTCAGGGGCTTCGCAGGCCCCCAGTGTTGGGGGTCGCTCTCGTCGAAGTGGAAGAGCACCTGAACATGGCGATCATCATTGATGACACTTGCCGGCGTATCTCCTTCGACCGGCGTACCTCCTTCGATAAGCGCAACCTCGGCAATGGTGCCGGGCGGGATGTTCACCGTTGTTCCGGTGATGAATCCCATCGCATTGGCTCCATCGAGCCGTCCGTGTTCGTGGAAGGCTGCCAGATCGTAGACCCCGAGAACCAGCGTCGGAGCAAGTGGCACTACCGGGTTTGTCGCATCGAAGATGCCGTTTTCGCAACCAATCAGCAGGGCGCCGTCGTCCGGCTCGCGCAGGCGAAGTCGAATGCGGGTTTGCGACGTTTGTGCGCCGCCTGTCTGCTTCAGAAGTATATGGTGCACGCCCCGCGCCTCAGCCGGAACGCTGATCGGCAGGCTCGCTCCTGAGCGCTGAAATCCCAGCGTGGATGAGCTCCATTCGAAGGTTGCGGCAACATCGGGTGGTTGTGCGGCGGCCTCAAGTGTCAGGGTCGTGATCTGATCGATGGGCCCGGTCAGATCGACAACATCGCTCAGCGTTGATCCCATGATTTGCACAGACACACGTGGTGCCGTCCCGCTGGTGACCATTCGCACCGTGAAGGCAGGTTTACGCAGTCGCCGGGGGCTGGCTGCCGTGCCGAGTACCTCGATGGGCGTGATTCTGATGACATCGCCGTGCACAACCGATCCAGTGGCGCTGTCGCCGGTTTGTGGCGTGGATCCGGGAAAGTCAAACTCGGCCTCGTAGTCCAAGATGTCGCTGTCCGCGGGTGGTGCGGGGACTGCCAGATTGACCGTCAGCTCCACCGCCTCATCGGCAGCAGCCTGCAATTCCAGCGTGCCGTTATCAAAGTCAAAACCCGAGGTGATATTGCTGCCATTTTGCGTGAAGACAAAGGTGGCCGGATTAAGGGGTGATGAGCCAAACTGAACCTCGATCTGTGCCTGCAGTCCGGCTGGATCTCCGATCAAAAGATCGCGCACCGAGAGTGAGAATCCGCCTTTACCGACCGCGTTAGAAGGGCAATAGATCGCCACCTCCTCAATCGCCAGTCCGACCCAATCTGCCGATTGACCGTGCTCCAGAACGAAGGCGGGTGAAAACTCGGTTGAATAGTCGAAGAGCACGTTCTTGACCGTCAGGCCGAACTGAGACGAGCCGATCAGGACATGCGGCGGTGCGAGCGAGACGCTGGTGACAGCCCCCATCGGGGCGTCTGGCACAAAAGGATCACCACCACCGGTCGCATCAATAAAGCGTGTAACCACCGGAAGGTCGGAGCCTGCGCGTTCGAAGCGAAGCGCCGCGGCGCCGGTGATCGCGGCAGGCGGGTTGCCGGGCTTGGGCGCCAGATGGCGCGGCGTAGTGCCGCTCTCTGCGACAAAGTCAGCGCCGACCAGTTGCTCCAGTTCCAACTCGAACTCGCCCAACATGAGATCGAACTGCCAGGCTTGCGCACCGGGTTCCTGATCGTCACTCACCGCCGAGCGGCGGAACGCCAGACGGAACGGCACGCCGCTAGTGATCATCGGGATCTTCAACTTGCCGAACGGCAGATCAAAGGACTCGACATCTTGTCCGGCAATGGCGACATCAAGGGACTGGATGCGCCCGGTATGGATAAAGGCGCCATCGCTGGTACGACTCTCCAGCTCTAACGCAACAAAACGTTCGACAAAGCGCGACATGGGTGCAGGCAAGGCTTGGTTGACGCTATCAATTGCGTCGAAAAGCGATACCAACGGGACTCCGGCCACTTTCGGCATGGATCCACTCCTGATCGGGATTCGAAAATAAAGTTACGAATAAAAATCCAATCCTGAAAGTACACTCCACGCTGTTGAGCTGACAACTAGTCAATGGTCTATGAGCAGTGCGCATCAAGGCGTATGAAAATGACCAGCAGCCCTGATATGGCAACGATATCGCAACAGTTTGTGTATACACTGTCACGACACTATGAACACTTGAGGTAAATCAATCATGTCATCCAACCAACACACAGGCCAGTGTTTTTGCGGCGCAGTTGAAGTCACTGTAAGCGGTGCACCGTTTGCCATGGGCTACTGCCATTGTAAGGATTGTCGAGCGTGGAGCGCTGGTCCTGTCAATGCCTTTACGCTGTGGAAGCAGGATGAAGTCAAGGTTACAAAAGGCGCTGAGCAGTTGGCCAATTTTGCGTTAACCGACGCCAGTCAACGCAAGTATTGCAAGCAATGCGGCGGCCATGTGATGTCAGTACATCCGGGTGGAGATTTCACCGATGTCTATGCCGCCATATTGCCAACCCTGGAATTTGAACCCGGCATTCATGTCAATTACGAGTCTGCTGTTTTGCGAATAAAGGATGGCTTGCCCAAAATGAAGGACTTTCCAGCCGAGATGGGTGGTTCTGGAGAGACTTTGCCAGAGTAGATAGCTTATCTGGATAGGGCTGTCCATGTGGCTTTCTCGTAATTTCAATGAGTTAGTGGGAGTGAGGACGCCAAAAATCCCATTGTGACTATCCAGAATCAAAATGGGCTTCAGGTGGT
Source organism: Granulosicoccus antarcticus IMCC3135 (assembly GCF_002215215.1). Taxonomy (NCBI): domain Bacteria; kingdom Pseudomonadati; phylum Pseudomonadota; class Gammaproteobacteria; order Chromatiales; family Granulosicoccaceae; genus Granulosicoccus; species Granulosicoccus antarcticus. The sequence goes on from NZ_CP018632.1 coordinate 3,718,370, forward strand.
CTCGGACCTTGGTAGTGCTTTTAAGTCTGGTGTCAGGTGTTATCGCGTCTCGACCTTCTAGTTGAACAACGTTATCCTTGTCGGGTCTATGAAGATGTATTGAAGGCTCCAAACAAAAGGTGAGTATGAGAATTTGTGGTGTTGATTTAACGGGTAGCGAAGCGGTTATCTGTTTGCTTGTAAAGGGCAATGGTGATTTTAATTTGCCCGAATGTCGGGTACGGAAACTGGTGCTGAAAAAGGGGCATACGCGTGAAGACTTACGCCAGTTCCAGTTGGATTTTGCGGGCCTCATGAGCGAGTACAGCGTCGATAAAGTCGTGATAAGAGAGCGCATGCCCAAGGGCAAATTTGCTGGTGGTGCTATCAGTTTCAAACTAGAGGCTGCTCTGCAACTCATACCAGATCTGGACGTCACACTGATGCAACCATCGCAGATCAATTCAGTTCTGGCAGAGAATCCTGCTGGGATCAAATTCTCTGAAACCGAACTAAAGATATTTCAGGAGGTTGCATTCAAAACAGCCTATGCGGCCTGTTTGACCATCTAATCTGTTTCTACAGTCAGATGCTTTCGACATGCCTCTCTGGCATGCCAATTCCACGACTTGAAGGGTAAACCAATGAACGATGATCGACTGCATGACTTACTCATCGAAGTGCTTACCGGCATCGTAAATATCAGCGACAACCAGTCTGACTATGATGACTGGAAATTTCTTATCGATAACGGATTGGTTGAACACAGTAAGCCTCGTGGTTCCGCAGGAAGCCGCATCAAGACCATTAATCTTAGTGGTCTGACTGACAGCGGCAAGCAACAACTTGAAAAGTTGCAGGCAACCTAGGTTGAATATTCGGCTGCCTACAGGTGCTTAAGGCCTGTAGCTTCTGAAAAGCAGCAGCTGATGGAGCTTCGCCGCATGTGTATCGGGCGTGGATCTGAGAAGCTGGGGTAGCCTTGAAGAAATGGGGTCATGTGGTGTTCAGCATGACTCCGTCTATCTTGAGTTCCGAATCATGTTGGGCTGCCAGTTGAAGCTTAGTCCTGGCGGCGATCCTCGATAGAGTTACTTGAGATGAGTCGCTGGCTACAAAGTGACTACACTTCTTTCACCACCGACGTTCTTGACCCGCTGGAATCTGGTCAATACCCGTCGCTCGGAATGTTGAAAAAAGCAGGTTATCTGGCTCCAAGCTCACTCATGAAAAATTGACGCACAATGAACAATCGATCAAGTAAGAAGTGCTCTGGTAGTTGCCACTGCGGCGCGGTTCAGTTTGAAATAACCAGTGATTTCGAGGAGCTTACGACTTGTGATTGTTCCATTTGTCGCCTCAAGAATGCGGTGATGGTCAAAGTACATGAAAGTGATTTCAAGCTTTTGACTGGTGAAGAGCAGCTTACCGAATATCAATTTCACACGATGACTGCTCGCCATTTTTTCTGCAATGTTTGTGGCATTTATACATTCCACAACAAGCGCGTTGCCCCTGACAGCTACGGAGTCAATATCTTCTGTTTGAAGGAATTTGATTATGAAGGCATCCCGGTTCGCCAGACGGTTGGGGCTGGGATGGAGTGAAACTAAAGACAGGCAATTCTATCGATGTGCTCAGAGAACAGAATATTTTTACAAGCTTGAAAAGAACGACGTTTCAAGGGTCGGCTAGTGAGATCTGCAGAGCTGGAGGGTCGTTAATATGCAAGTGTGATATGCCGCAATGATGCTATCAAGATACCACTCCATCTGGGCCCGCGACACTCGTCTCAATAAATTGCAGAAAGAGCGTGGTTTGATCATCGATTCAATAATCCTGCGAGCATGGCAATAAGGGCAATCGCGTGAATCAGCATCAGCGCTCGATCATTCCAAAGTACGCCGACAACGAACGACCTTGCAACACCTGCAAGAAACAGACAGGCGTTCCGCGGCGTCCAGTCAAACCGAAGCAACCCACTTGATGATGAACGCTGTGCGCCCTGATCGAGCCGCTGGTATCGCCACATCAGACTGCACGTGTCAGGCCTCCGTCGATACGCAGGTTTTGCCCGGTCATGTAGGCACCGTCATCAGAGGCAAGCCAGGAGATCAAGGATGACACTTCTTCAGTACGCCCGTAGCGTTTCATGGGTATCCGAGCACGTCGTTCTTCGGTTTCTGGCAGACTGTCAATGAAGCCTGGCAGGACATTGTTCATTCGCACACCCTCGGCTGCGTATTGATCGGCATAGAGCTTGGTGAAGCCTGCGAGACCGGCTCGGAAGATGCCTGATGTGGGGAAGAGTGGGTCAGGTTCGAATGCTGCGAATGTGGAGATATTAATGATCGAGCCGCCCTGGCTCTGCATATAGGGTGTAACCAACCTCGACGCTCGGATAACATTGAGCAGGTAGACTTCAAGCCCTTCGTGCCAGTCTTCGTCGCTCATCTGGAGCACAGTTCCGTTTGGACCGTGACCGGCAGAATTGACCAGTACATCAATCCGACCCCACCTTTCTATAGCGCCGTCGACTAGTCGTTTAAGCGACTCTACGGAACGATTGGAACCGGTGACGCCAAAACCACCCAACGACTCGCCCAGAGCCTCGCCTTTGCCCGAAGATGAAAGAATGCCGACGCGAAACCCGTCCGCACTCAGGCGGCGGGCCGCTGCCGCCCCCAAACCTGATCCACCTGCTGTCACTAGAGCTACTTTTTCTACAGTCATGATAATTACTCAAAAATAAATATTGTTGTTGTTGAGTGATAATTTACGATCTATTCTGATTGTTTACAATGAAGAAACTTTGCAAGCTGACAGGAGAAAAACTATTGTCTGGTTCAGATGATCTTCCACCAATGAATGCTTTGCGGGCTTTTGAAGCTGCCGGGCGGCACTTGAATTTTCGAGCGGCAGCAGATGAGTTGAATGTAACTCAGGGGGCTATTGCACAACAGGTGAGGGGGCTTGAGGCAGCACTGGGCGTGCGTTTATTTGAGCGAGGCGCCAGAGGGGTCTCGTTCACCTCGATGGGGCACGGTTATCATCAGGAGGTGAGTGAGGCGTTTGCCCGCCTGCGAGCAGCTACCCTGCTACTCAGGCCAGAAGAGGCGAGAGTCACTATCAGCGTCACGCCCACATTTGCCTCGCGCTGGTTGATTCCCAATTTATCGCAGTTTACCGCCTTGCATCCAGAGATCGATTTTCGGATTCTGTCGACCGAGCGGGTGCTCAGTTTTCATAGTGACGGTATCGATCTGGCTGTACGCCAAGGCAGAGCACCGTTTGGCGCACAACTGGATGTGGATCTGTTGTTCCGACAATCGATCGTTGCCGTTGCTTCCCCCGAGCTGGTTGCCAGCACATCACTACCCATTACCAAGAGCAATCTCGATCAACTATCGTTACTACACGACACACATAATCTCTGGCCGGATTTTTTGAAAAAAATGGGTGTCAAATCCAACGCCAAAATACGTCGTAACCTTCACTTCAGTCAAACCAGCTTGAGCGTGGAAGCAGCTCTAGCCGGGCAGGGTGTCGCCCTGGTGAGCCAGTTTCTGATTGCGCGTGATCTCAAGTCTGGACAACTGGTTCAAGTGGTTGATGGCGTGTACACAGGTGTGGAAGATTTCTACCTTCTGGCACGAAAAGCCGAGTCCCGACCACCAGCGGTAGATCTGGTTCGAAAATGGTTGATGTCGCTGGGAGATGCTTGTCTGGAGCTGTCTGGCAGTGCTCGAATGACTGCCGTCGCCTCTAAGGGTCAGTGAGGCTGCGGACACCTTGATGGCGCCAAGCGCGTTGCGTTCTATACACGGTATCTGAACGAGTCCACCGGCTGGATCACAGGTCATGCCCAGGTGGTGTTTCAGTGCAATCTCTGAGGCGTTCTCAATCTGTTCGTTAGATGGCTAGCCAGTCATTCTCGGAATGCGGTTGTACCAGGTTATATGACCACGCTCCACCAGCAACTGTTGGTGAATCGAATGTGCTCTGCGTTTGATGCCTAATCCACCGGGCAATACGCCTTCCATTGATTGGAAGGAAAGACTTTGGCAGACAGTCCGAGATCTGCCGCACCGATGGCATCAGCGACACCTTTCACGGCGGCAGCAGCGATTGTCAAGCAGGCGCCGACGACTGTCGCCAAACGCAAACTGCCGGCTATAGAGGCCGGCAGTCGTACAATTTACTACTGGTGTTGAGTGTGGAATCAGTCCCAGTCCATGACAACCTTACCAGCTTCACCCGAGAGCATGGCAGCGAAGCCTTTCTCGTAATCATCAATCGAAATGCGATGCGTGATCAGGCCTGTGAGATCAAGTCCCGATTGTACGAGTGCAATCATCTTGTACCAGGTCTCAAACATCTCACGACCATAGATGCCCTTGACGTTGAGCATCTTGAAGATGATCTTGTTCCAGTCGACTGCAAATTCAGTGGGAGCGATGCCAAGCAGTGCGATCTTTCCACCATTGTTCATCTTGTCAATCATATCGCGCATTGCAGGCGCAGCTCCCGACATTTCAAGGCCAACGTCAAAGCCTTCGGTCATGCCGAGTTCAATCATGACCTCTGCAAGGTTCTGCTCTGCGGCATTGACGACGTGCTGAACACCCAGGCGCTTTGCCAGTTCGATGCGGTAAGGACTGATGTCGGTAATGACAGTTTTGCGTGCACCGACCTTCTGCGCCACCAAGGCACCCATGATGCCGATGGGACCTGCTCCGGTGACCAGCACGTCTTCGCCCACCAGATCAAAACTCAGAGCTGTGTGCACGGCATTGCCGAAAGGGTCGAAAATGGCGGCGATTTCATCAGAGATATCATCCGGAATGGGTACCACGTTGCTTTCTGGAATACAGACGTATTCTGCGAATGAACCAGGCCGGTTTACACCGACGCCCTGTGTGTTGCGGCAAAGATGTCCACGACCTGCACGGCAGTTGCGACAGGCGCCACAGACGATATGACCTTCGCCTGAGACTCGCTGACCGACCTGGTATTTGAAAGCCGCTGCGCCGCAATCGACGATTTCGCCGCAGAATTCATGCCCCACCACCATGGGAACAGGCACAACCTTGGCCGACCATTCATCCCATTTCCAGATATGCACATCGGTGCCGCAGATCGCGGATTTCTTTACTTTGATCAGGACATCACGGGGGCCTACTTCCGGAATTGGTACCTGTTCCATCCAGATGCCTGCCTCCGGCTTGGATTTGACCAGTGCCTTCATCTGATTACTGGATCTACTGCTCATTCGATGATCTCCATTTGACGGCCTGTTTCGATGAATGCATCGATGGCACGATCAAGCTCTTCGCGGCTGTGTGCCGCAGACATTTGTGTACGGATCCGATCCTGGCCACGGGGCACAACAGGAAAGCTGAAAGGGGCAACATAAACGCCTTTTTCATCCAGCAGTGCGGCCATCTCCTGTGCCAGTTTGGGATCACGCAGCATCACCGGTATGATCGGATGCTCACCTGGCAGCAGATCGAATCCGGCCTCTGACATGCGAGTACGAAAGTGCGTGGCGTTCTCCATCAGCCGGTCACGACGGGCGGTACTGCTTTCCAGCATATCGAGCACTTTGATGGACGTTTGCGCGATCACGGGAGCCAGCGTATTCGAGAAAAGATACGGGCGTGAACGTTGACGCAACCAGTCAATGACTTCCTTTTTGCCACTGGTGTAGCCGCCTGATGCCCCACCGAGCGCTTTGCCCAGTGTGCCGGTGACAATGTCGACCCGACCCATGACGTTGCAATGTTCGATACTGCCGCGTCCGGTCTTGCCCATAAAGCCCACTGCGTGACTTTCATCGACCATCACCATCGCACCGTATTGTTCTGCCAGATCACAGATTTCACCCAGCTTCGCGATATAGCCATCCATCGAGAATACGCCGTCTGTGGCAATCAGTTTGAACCGGCAGTCTTTGGCCGCTTGTAATTGCGTTTCCAGATCGCTCATGTCAGAGTTGGCATAGCGAAGGCGCTTGGCCTTGCACAAGCGCACGCCATCGATGATCGAGGCATGGTTCAGTGCATCTGAAATGATCGCATCTTCAGGGCCCAGAATGGTTTCAAAGAGCCCGGTATTGGCATCGAAACAACTGGAATAGAGAATGGTGTCCTCGAAGCCCAGGAAAGATGACAGGCGCGATTCGAGCACCGTGTGCTCTTCCTGAGTACCGCAGATGAAGCGCACCGATGACATGCCATAGCCGTAACGAGCCAGTGCTTCGCGACCCGCCTCGATCAGCTCCGGATTATCGGAAAGCCCCAGGTAATTGTTGGCACACAGGTTGATAACCTGGCGTCCCGATTGCAGCGATACGGTCCCGGCTTGTTTACTGCTGATGATGCGCTCGGTCTTGTAAAGACCATCTTCCTTCAAGCCAGCCAGTTCGCCAGCAAGGTGTGCGATGAAATCATGGGTCATGGGTTCTCTCCGACAGATTGGGTAAGACCACTCAGCCACTCAACCAGAAAACGGGTACGACTGCGTTCAACACCGAGGATCCAGAGTGTGGAGGATTCACGCAAAATGATAGCGGGAATGCCTGCAAGCAGTGTACGCTTTGCCTGTTCCGGCGTCAGTTCGATCTGATCGAAGCTGACCTGATGAAGCAGGTTTTCTACCGCCCTGGTGATGTAGTAAGCGCCTATATTAACCTTGATGAGACAAAACGTAGCTGCCTTATGGCCCGACAAACAGTCGGGCCATGCCGTTGACATGAGGAACAATCAGCACTGCCGGGCGCGATTGATGATCTCTTGCAACACTTCATCAGGATCGCGTTTCCACCAGTTCTCTGCGGAAAAGATTTCAACCTCGTTGAGCCCGTCGAAACCCTGCGCCTCCACCAGACTGCGGTAGTGTGGAATATCGATGACGCCATCGCCCATCATACCTCTGTCACTCAGCATGTCAGTCGTTGGAACCAGCCAGTCACACAGATGAAAGGCCAGCAGGCGCTCTTTGCCCGCCCGTGCTATCTGCGTCTGGATATCAGGGTCCCACCAGATGTGATAGACATCCAGCGCGACACCGATGCCTGTACCCAGCTGGTCGCAGATGTCCAGAGCCTGGGCTGTCGTATTGACGCAGGCCCGGTCTGCTGCATACATGGGATGTAGTGGCTCGATGGCGATGGGCATGTTGACAGTTCGAGCATAATCAAGCGTCTTGCTCAGACCTTGCGTGACAATGTCGCGCGCAGAAACCAGGTCTTTGGAGTCAGGCCCCAGTCCACCGACCACCATGACCAGGCAGGCGGCACCGATGGCAACGGCTTCATCAACTGCGCGCTCGTTGTCTTCGATGACAGAAGGGGTCAGTGCCCCTTCCGCCGTATACCAGCCGCCCCGGCACAGACCGGATACCTGCAAACCAGAATCGCGGATCATGCGAGCTGCTGCATTGACACCTGCTTCATGCAATTTGTCACGCCACGGCGCAATGCCACCAATGCCGTGGCGCAGACAACCCTCCACTGCCTGTTCAAGGTTCCACTGCCGGCTGACGGTAGCCGTATTCAGCGATAATCTGTCAGGGGTGATCATGAGTTGATCTCCACGCCCCGAGCGGCGAACACGGCATGGGCGCGACGCGCGGTTGCTTCCGGGTCGGTAAACAGTTGCGCCTCATTGGCCAGACGCATCAGTTCAGCCAGATGTACGGTGGAGCGCGTACTTTCCTGTCCGCCAACCATGGTGAAATGGTCCTGGTGGCCGTTCAGATAGGCCATGAAGACCACACCAGTCTTGTAGAATCGGGTAGGGGCCTTGAAGATATGCCGTGACAGCGGCACTGTCGGTTCGAAGGCTGCCCGAAAGGCTGCGTTGTCGCCGGCACCCAGCGCCGATAGTGCCCGTGCAGCGGCACCGGCAATGGGGTCGAAGATACCCAGCAAGGCATGTGAAAAGCCTTGTTCATCCCCCTCTATCAGATCCGGATAGTTGAAGTCATCACCGGTATACATCTTGACGCCATCTGGCAGGTGGTTGCGCATATGGATTTCCTTCTCTGCCGATAACAGAGAGATCTTGATGCCATCGATGTTGGCGGCGTTGTCTTGCAGTACCTCCAGGCAAGTGGACATGGCGATCATATGATCGTCAGAGCCCCAATAGCCTTGCAGAGCCGGGTCGAACATTTCTCCCAGCCAGTGCAAAATGGCTGGCTGTTTCAAGCCTGCGAGCACCCGGGAATAGACCCTGGCATAGTCCTCGGGGCCTGATGCCACCGCGGCCAGTGCACGCGATGCCATCAGGATCACGCGACTGCCCGTGGCTTCGATTGCCTCGCACTGAAACTCGTAGGCAGCAATGACATCATCGATGGTGGTAGCCGGTGTGATCACGAGATGATCGGTGCCGGCACCGCTGGCAATCAGGTGCCCACCGGCTTTGGCAATCTCCATGCTGCGTTGTACCAGCTCCAGTGAAGTGTCCCAACTCAGACCCATGCCGCGCTGAGCGGTGTCCATGGCCTCGGCGACACCCAGGCCGATACTCCACAGGTATTCACGATAAGCCAACGTCCGATCCCAGTCCACGGCGGTATCGATCCAGGGGTCGATATCCGCCAATGGGTCGCAGACAACATGGGCAGCTGCGTAGCCGATTCGATTCCATTGACCGCTGGCAGCAACAGGCGCCGGGCCTGCTACCAGAGAGAGGGCCTGCAGACCACCCCCGGCAGTTGGAAGATTTATAGTGACAGACATGTATTAATCCTCCAGTGACGGGATATCGATCCAGCGACGCTCTTTCCAGCTCTGATGTCCCAGCTCTGCCAGCTGTACACCTTTGGCGCCTTCCATCAGCGTGTAGTTCCAGGGGCCATCTTCAACCACGTGACGCAGGAATTGCTCCCACTGCACCTTGAAGCCGTTGTCGAATTCATGGTTGTCTGGTACTTCTTCCCAGTCGTCGAAAAAATTCATGGTCTGTGGCTGATCAGGATTCCAGACTGGTTTGGGTGTATTGACGCGGTGCTGACTGCGGCAGCTGTGCAAACCGGCCACCGCTGATCCGAGGGTGCCATCGACCTGGAAGGTCACCAGATCATCGCGCCGTACCCGTACACACCAGCTGGAATTGATGTGGGCAATGATGCCGCCTTCCAGTTCGAACGTGGCGTAGGCAGCATCATCGGCGTCAGCCTTGTAGTGTTCGCCGTTTTCATCCCAGCGATCGGGAATGTGCACGGCTCCGATGCAGGAGACAGCCTTGACCGGTGCAAAGACGTTGTCCAGCACATAGCGCCAGTGGCACAGCATGTCAGAGATGATACCGCCGCCATCGGCAGCGCGATAATTCCAGCTGGGTCGTTGAGCCGGCATCCAGTCGCCTTCGAAGACCCAATAACCGAACTCGCCCCGCACCGAAAGAATCTTGCCAAAAAAACCACTGTCGCGCAGCCGCTTGAGCTTCATCAAGCCAGGCAGGTCGAGCTTGTCATGCACAATGCCGTTCTTGACGCCCTTGGACTTTGCGTAGTTGGCAATATCCAGAGCCTGATCCAGCTTTTCGGAAATGGGTTTCTCGCAATAGATATGTTTGCCGGCATCGATGGCCTGGCGCAGTAGTTCAGGACGCAACTGCGTGGAGGCTGCATCAAAGAAAATGGTGTCATCGGGGTTGGCAAGGGCGGCTGCCAGGTCGGTGGTGTAACGCTCGATGCCGTGCTTTTTGGCCAGCTCGGCAATGCGGTTTTCATTGCGTCCGACTATGATGGGGTCGGGCATCAGGCGGCTGCCATCGCGCAGCAGTAAGCCACCCTGGTCTCGAATGGCGAGTACCGATCGAATGAGGTGCTGGTTCATGCCCATGCGACCGGTTACTCCGTGCATGATGATACCGATGCGTTGCTGCGTCATAGTGTGATCCTCTAGTGGTAGTGCCAGTGCGCTGGCACCGCTTGTGTCAATACGCGTCGTTGTCGGGGAGAACGCGTTTATTATTAATAGGGTCAAGCTTTGATTAATGTTCGAGTCATCGACGGTGCTACTCGCTGGTATCTGGTCGCAGGAAACGGATGATCATTTCCTCGGCATCGAGGCGTCGTTGATTCAGCCAACCGTCTTCGTCGACAGGTTTTTTGAAAACCACGCGCAAGGTATGTGCATTGGATATCGGGAAATAGCAAAGCGAGGCAATCGTGATATAGAGATCGACCGGATCGATACCGCGGCGAAAGACACCTTCGATTTGTCCTCGCTCCAGGATTTTCTTGAGCTCCTGTAGCAGCATGGACTGGATTTCACTGACATCATGAATTTTGCGGATGGTGGAGCCGCCTCGCAAATTTTCGGTGTTCAGCATGGAAATGAACCATGGCTTTGACTTGAAATGACTGAGGGTGAAGCTCACCAGTGTGCGGATCGCCTCTTCAGGTGTCATGTCCTCCAGGTGCAGCTCGCGCTCACCGGCCCGAATCTGTATGTAGGCCTCTCGCAGAGCGGCGGCATACAGGTCATCCTTGTCGCCGTAGTAGTTGTAAATCATGGGCTTGGAGACACCCGCCTGAGTCGCAATGGTATCCACGCGGGCACCGGCAAATCCCTTCTCGGAGAACTCGACCAGCGCGGCATCGAGAATGAGTCGACGTGAGCGTTCGGCATCTCGCCTGGGAGCGGTAGCCTTGGTCTTGACAGCCTTGCGCAAGCTCGGATCTTTTTTTTCGGGCACGCTCATGATTGTTCTTCTGTGACTGAAGGCTTCACCGGACCGGGCAGGCCGGGGATGATACGAAAGAGGGCGCGGCGCACAGCAGGAATGCTTAATACGATGCTCAGGAATATGATCGCGGCGAATGAGGCGGAAATAGGTCGTGTGAAAAAGGGCGACAAGTCACCGTTGCTCAGTGTCAGACCACGGCGCAGACTCTTGTCGAGCAAAGTTCCCAGAATGATGCCCAGAACCAGCGGTGCCATGGGGTAGTCCATGCGTCGCAAGACGAACCCGATCAGACCGAAAAACAGCATGACCCAGATATCGAATACGCGTTGAGTCAGTGCGTAGGGGCCAATCACGCAGAGCGTGAAAACCACTGGCATCAAAAGCTCGCGAGGTACTTTCAGAATCTTTATGAACAGGCGCGTCAGTGACAGGCCGAAAACGGCGATGGCCAGGGTGGCCAGAACCAGCATGGCTGCGATCGAGTAGATGAAATCAGGTTGTTCGATCATGATCATGGGGCCGGGCCGGATGCCATGAATGAAAAGGGCTGCTATCAAGACAGCTGCGGGGGCGGAGCCGGGTACCGCCAGCGTCAAGGCGGGGATCAGAGCACCGGGAACCACCGCACTATTGCCGGTTTCTGCAGCCGTCAGCCCTTCGGTAGAACCCTTGCCATACAGTTCGGGGTGTTTGCTCAACTTTTTGGCCACCGCGTAGGAAGACCAGGCACCGATGTCCTCGCCCACGCCCGGGATGATGCCTACGATCGTGCCGATGATGCCCGAGCGTACGATAGTGAATTTGTATCGCCACAGGTCCAGCATTCGAGGCAGGGCACTTGTTGCGCTCTTTTTGGTATCCAGCAGCTCGCCTTTAGGGCGCCACATGACCGTCAGCACTTCTGCAAAGCCGAAAGCTCCGACCATGGCAGGAATCAGGGCAACTCCGCCGTTGAGATCGCGTAGACCCAGATTGAAACGGACATGGGCATGGATGCCTTCACTGCCAATCATGGCGACCATCAAACCCAGCAGGCCAGCTATATAGCCTTTGAGTGGCGAGCCACCACCGGTTAGCTGCCCGGAGATGACAATGCCGAACAGAGCGAGCCAGAAAAATTCGAATGAACCAAAATTCAAGGCCACTTCTGCCAGTGGTGGCGCTAACAGGACCAGCATAACGATGCCGACCAGGGTGCCCAGTGCCGAGCCTGCGGTGGCCAGAGCCATGGCATTGGCAGCCTCGCCCCGTTGAGCCAGTGGAAAGCCATCCAGGGCGGTTGCCGCGCTGGCAGGGGTGCCTGGAATATTGAGCAATATGGCGCTGCGGGAGCCCCCGTAGATGGCACCAACGTACATGCAGATAAGTACCAGTATTGCAGTATCTTTATCCAGAGTGTAGGTCAGGGTCGTGAGCAGGGCCACCCCCATGGTCGCAGTCAGCCCAGGTAGACTGCCGACGAATATTCCCAGTAAGGTTGCCCAGGCAACATGCAGCAGGGACATGGGTGTGCACAGGCTGATCAGGGCCTCCGCCAGGGATTGCAAAGCATGCATCAGGGCAACCTCACCAGAAAGCCGTACTGAAAGAGTGTGGAAATGCCGACGGCAAAGACCACGGCAAATAGCGCGATTAGCAAGAGTGGTTTGATTCGGGCGCGCACTGGAACAGACTTTTCAGGCCAGCTGAACACAGCGCTGAACATGAAAATGAATATGCCTGTGGCCACGGCGAATGGCATCTTGCCGAGCAAGCCACCAGCATAGGCAAGACACAGGACGATGGTGAGTGCAAGATTTTTGAAGGAGCCGGGCTGTGTTTTTTCAGAATCTTCAGAGACCGCGGAATCTTCAGGTAGTGATGTGTCTGTGGTGGATGCTGTCGAGACCAATAGCAAGACAGAACAGATGATCATCGCGAGCCCCAGGCCCATGGGAACCAGTCCGGGAATGCTGGCAGGGTGGATCTGCCGAATCTCCAGTCGATCCATGGTGTAGCCACCAGCGAGCATGGCGATGCCCAGCATGAGCAATACCATTCCGGTTAGTCGGTCTGCGGTGCGGGAGTCTACAAGCATGATCAAGTACGTGCCTCATTGATGAAAAACAGGCTGGAAAACAGGCGAGGAGGACGCCGGCTGTACAGGCAAATGCGGCTGCCTGCACAGCTGACGCTGCTTCTGTCGTGAATTACTCGGCCGGGCAGTCTATGCCGATGGTTGATGGATCAACGACGGCTTCGCCGCGAGTCACACGGGCACAGGCCTCTGCGATGACAACCGGCATGGCAACTTCCATCGCCTGTTCGCCAAAGCTGGGCGCGAATACGGCACCGCGCTCTGATGCGTAGCTCATCATTTCTTCGGAGTTCATGATGTTGTCCTGCCAGACCTGGGCAACCGTGTCGTAGACCTCTTGAGGAGCTCCCTTGGGGATGAAGACGCCAAAGTAATCAGCGGCGATCGGCATGTCGGGAAGCCAGTTTGTCACTGGTGGAATCGGGTCGATTCCCTCTACAACAAGGGGCTTGTCCGAGAGAACGGCCAGGGCTCGAAGTTTGCCGGCACGAATCATTTCTGTCTGTTCGGTTGCCAACTGGGTGGTGACTGCAACCTCGCCACTGGCAGCAGCCATGACCGCCGGGTTGCCTCCGTCATAGGTAACCATACGAGCCCCTACATCGCCTTCGACCTGTTCTTTGATGGCGGCCAGAGCCATGCCACCAGAGGAGTTGACGCCCGCTGTTCCCACTGTCACGTCGGAGCCTTTCATGGCTTCGAGTAGCTCGCCAAAATCCTTGTAGGGCGCATCAGCGTTGACACTGACAACCGGCACATTGGCGACATGCAGGTAGATTTCATAATCGTTGATGGAGGTATTTTCAACCAGCCCTGTGATGGCATAGGTGGCATTATTGGCAATGGCATTGGCTGTCCATGTATAGCCGTCGCGCGGTGCGTCCAGTGCGGCCTGAGTGCCCTGTGAACCTGAGGCTCCGGGCTGGTTGACTATGACGATCTTGGTGCCCAGGCCTTGTTCCAGCAAGGGTGCCACCACACGAGTGACCTGATCAGTCGAGCCGCCTGCAGACCAGGGAACTATGATGTTGATGGGGCGATCCGGCTTCCATTCAGCCAGTGCCGGTGTTGTTGAAGCCAGCAATGTCATGGTGGTGACCGAGGCTGCGATTAGGTGTTTCACGTACATCTCCTTCTCCTTCCTGTGGTTTATGTTACCAACTGGTAGGTAATATAAGGAGGCGTTTCAAAGCTGTCAAGAATTTAGTGAGTGCCCGGTGCCCCATTTCAGCATGCCGGGCTCCGTCACCTTGACAGCAGATCAAGGTATCAGGCAAGTGCTGTCCGTCATCAGCTTCCTGTTTGTACGCGGCACAATAGCGTGTTGTCCTGAACAAGGTCGTCGCTCCAGGTCAGCTTCGCACTATCATCCCACTGGATGCGGTCGTAGCCATCCTTTGGGCTGACATCACGTTCGGAATGTTCAACAGCATTTGGCCAGGCGCTATCGTCAAACTCAGGGGCTGTCCAGTCAGAGGGCACATCCGTTACGATGGAGGCGCAGGCGCCTTGTCCTTCCACAGGATTGCTTTCGTCAGCGCATGATGTATCAACGGGTGCACGGTGAACCACCAGGCACTTCATATCTTCATTGCTTACCGCAACAATTTCTCCAGACTCGGCATCCTTGATCTGGAAGATCATGCCACCATCCCCCATCTGTTGTCTGCGCGATCCGATGTACTCAAGTCCGGTGTCATTTTCCTTGAAGTCCTTGGCTTGTATTGCGATTACCGCCGGTAGCTCTGCCGTAAACGTTGCAGTTTCCGCGTTGAAAGATCTTTCTGTCGTGATGGATACGCTGTCCTCGATGACCTGTTCGCCATTGGCGTACATTTCGAACCAGTTATCGACCCAGACCTCTGCGGTGAGCTCGCGTGAATCGGCAAGAACCATATTGGAGGAGAATATCAACAGGAGTGGTAGGAATATCTTCATGTTAGTGCCTCGTGCAGGGAGTAGTGGTTGGGTGTTTGCCAGGGTAAGTGGCCGCGTCAATTCAGAAAGCTCAATGTCGAAGTTGCCAGGACTTTGCCTTCGATGGCATTCATCACGGCAGACCAGTCAGCATCAGGGGAGTCTTTGCTACCCAGCGCAACAGGGGCTGCATTCAGTGCATAGAGCGTAATCGTGTAGGAATGTGTGGCGGTGCCCGGGGAGCAAGGAGGTGTAAAGCCCACTCCTCGGTTGTCCTTATCGGCACCTTCATCACCTGTTGATTCCGGATTGCCTGATGGCAGGGAATGCACATCAGCAGGAATGTTCCATAGTGACCAGTAGTGGCTCGGAGCATCCCGACCTTCCACGCTACCTTTCGGGTAGTGTTGCATCATTACGACGAAGCTCTGTGTACCTTCGGGTGCGGTAGTCCAGTCAAGTGCGGGGGACAGGCCTTGACCGCCATCACGATGGCATTTGCTACTGAGAGACAAACGCCCCTGGTCCTGGAAATCGGGACTGGACAAGGTGAGCGATTCGTCTGCCAGCGAGAGCGAAATAGTGCCGTTGAACAGGCAAGCGCATAGTAGGGTTTGTTTCCATATCGATTGCATGGGGTTACTCACCGGCAGTACTCTCCGGATTTCACGACGCCGTTATTGGTAACGGTCTTGGTTTCCATGTCGTAGCAATTGGGCGTTTCGGTCGGTGTATACCGAATGTAATAGGCTACGCCCTTGTAGGAGTAATCCAGACTGCGGGTGCCCGAGTCGTTCTGGGCAAATACCATGTCGTCCACACCGCCGGCGGGTGGGCGACCGGGCTCCATGGGGCTGCTTCCTGCTGCTGGCCTCAGAGGCGCAATACGTGGCAAGCTGTCGAAGTCAGCAACTTCTCCCATCAGGCATTGAATGATATAGGGTGCCTCTTTTGAGGTGTGGTAGCGGTAACCATAGGTTTCGTCAGTCAGCCCATTACAGACATCCAATTCTTCACCCGAAATAGGCGTGCCATCGGGATTGTTATCTCCGAAGAGTGGAAAGCCGTCAAATGCCCAACCGAGGATTGCATCGTCGCCAGCATTTTTCATTGCATCAATCATGCAGGTGGGGGTCACGTGATAATGGTAATCATCACCGCGTCCAGAATGCCCGCCACACCCGTCTAACTGCTCGGTCAACAGGGTGTCGTGTTGCGTCTGGTGGTGATAAAGATCATCCTCACTCATCTCACCGCCTCCCGTATAGTCGAAAATAGGGACACCGTTGACGGCGACAGCCAATGCAGAATCACGAGTCTTGGGCTCAGTGCCAGGCGTAGCGGTTAGTGGGATCGGGGCAGAATAATCGGCTGCAGGGATAGGTACCTGCTCGTTCGAGCCGACAATGCCTGTCATCAACTCATGGTCGGGGTAGCTTGAAGAACTCAGGAACGCTTGTCCGTTCTCGCAAGTGACGCTCACCGTGTCTGAGAAGCCGGCATCCTCCACGGAGGCCTTTACCAGAGCACAATGATCAGCAGTCTCATGTGGCGTTTCACCGGTTTCATGTGCTTGCGAATATCCAGCGTGTAACATTAATCCGAGGCCTGTAAGAAGAGCAGCTGCGGTATGTGCGGGGTTCATTGAGTGAGTTCCTGTAGAAATACAATGACGGTTGCCACTCGGGTGAGTGACGGTTCGAAAGCAAAAATCATCGGTGGAAGATTTGTATGCAAAAGCTACGTACTACATCATTCGTGCTGACGGGGAGATGCTAACAAAGCAGACGGGGAGAGGTGTACCAAGGTGTATCAATCATCTTTCAGTCACTTAGCTGCCGTGGTGATGTCGAAATTCAGCTCATTACCTGGAGCGAAAATGGTCACAAGTGATGGAAGTGTCTGCTTCCAAATACGCAACTGATTTTTGCATGGATATTTTTCAATTCTCTCAATGAAAATGGCAAGAAGTGCAGAATCCCAGCTTTACTGGATTGGCTTGAATAGAGAAAAATATCGTATGAACAGTATTTTGAAAGCAGGAACGAGTTTGATCGTGTTTTTATCGATTGGTTGCGCGTATGCAGATGGTGCCTACTCTGTAGATACCAGTAGCGAAGCCAATACCGGGAGTAAGGTTGTCTTTTGGTAGTCGAGGATACGTCGCACTACTTGGTGTCGAAAACGCTGATGTTTTTGGACTTGCGTTGGGTGTGGAGGCTGAATTTACTGTTCCGGTGAAATCATTGCCATTACGCTTGTCAGCCAGTTATTTTTACGCACCTGATATTCTTGCGTTTGGCGATGCTGACCGAATATTTGATTGGGACGTTAACGTCGGATTGCAGATTCGCGATTCCATGATGGTTTATACAGGCGTGCGTTATCTGCAAATGGATACTCGTCCCGGAAAGCGTGAGGTTGATGACCGACTTCATGTTGGTGTGCGCTGGAATCTCGACTAGAAATTCGGAAGGTCCGAAACGCCATCGCACTTACATAGCCAGAACGAACTGAAGAGAGCACTGGACTGCAGTTTCTTCTACCGATGAATTTGAAGAACTCACCCAGGTCTTTTCCTTGCCACCGTCGCCACCAACCCAGATGGGACGGCGGCGATTCAGATCACTGAATTCAACGTGGAGATGGCAGTGAATCCAGAAAAGCTGAAAAGCGATCGAACTGATCTGAGGTTTTTCATGAGGAAAGCATACCTGGAAAACGAAACAACTTTGCAGGCTGACAATCTCCACGAATAGGCTACCTATGTAGACACATTCGGCTTTTTGTCACCGAAATACATCGACACGAACCTGCTTAGGCTCAAAAACAATTTTGAGACTCCAATATTGCCTTGGGGAAAGTGAGCGGCGCCGCTACAATTTCATTGGGTACCCAAATTGAGTACCCGCCAGGATGATCTAGCAGATCAAGATTTAGGGCCAGCGAAGTACCATATGATCACGCCAATGACAGGAAGGATCAGAACGACAAGTACCCACACAATTTTCATGATAGCGCTAGCTGAACTACCCAGTATCTTGATGATTGCGTAAATGTCAAGGATGAAGACTATAAGGCCCAGAAGGCCGCTACCCATTTCCATGTTTATTCTCTTTTGTTACGGACCGATATTGCCCTGATGTGAGTATGATGGACAATCGGGAGCCGAATGCAGCAGCTGAAGTTCTTACTCATACAGGGCATTCTTCTGCTTCGCCTGCCTTGTCTTAACTAGCACCGGCTTAAGGCAGTCAACAACGCCATGGTGTAAATATTTGGGCAGATAGGGCTTCAGATTGTAGAGCGCGAGCAGGCCGGAGATAGCCGTATTGCTTATGGCAAGCAGCAGCTACCATCCTTCAGCCATCTTTTACACAATAGGACTCATCGAGCTGGACACGAAGCTCAGGCTTATGGATCAGATTTTCCCCACAGGCGTTATACTGAAAGCGACGCAACCGCTAGATTCGAAGCCGAGGTCGTTTGCAGTTTCAATTCGACATTAGTAATTGATAACCAGGGTCATCAGTCTTCCATGCAACAACATGCCACCAGTGAAATATCTTCAAGTCTTGACAGTGTATCGAGCGTTCAAACTGATCGTGAACAGCTGAGCTATGCTTTTCGGCTGGCAGAGGCGTTCGGTTTTCATGAAGGTATCTGCAATCACTTTTCAGTCAAACTCGACGGTGATTCTGAGCGCTACCTGATCAATCCGTATGGCACCCATTGGTCAGAAATGACGCCGCAAGCCTTACTCATGATAGATGGGGACGGTACTGTGCTTGAAGGCGAGGGTATGGTAGAAGATTCGGCGAAATTCATTCACATCAGCGGACACAGGGCCAATCCGAGGCACAAGGCGTTGTTGCACACCCATATGCCCTATGCAACCGCGTTGACAATGATCGAAGGCGGTCGACTTGAATTTGCACACCAGACGGTTGCCCGATATTTCGGACGAATTGATTATTACGACAAGTTTGGTGGATTAGCCGTCAGTGCAGAAGAGGGCGCGCGTCTGGCCGAGACTGCGACACAAAAACAGAATATTGATGTCACGTTCCTGGCGAACCATGGGATCGTTGTCGGAGGCTCAACCGTCGCTGCAGCATTCGACGATCTCTATTACCTGGAACGTGCTTGCCGACAACAGCTCTTTGCCATGCAATCCGGCAAGCCCTTGAAGCTCATTCCAGAAGACGTTATCAAATTGACAGCAGAACAGATAGAGCGAGATCGTGAAATGTTCAGTATTGAACATTTCACAGCACTCTCGCGGGTGTTGGAAAACTCACCCCTTCATCGTTTTACGTTCTGATTTAACAGGTTTCCCAGAGACGCAGTGATCGAAAGTTGTAGTCGCTGCGGTGGGTAATTCACAGTGGCGACGACTGTAAGGCTGTTAATGCCTTCTGACGACAAAGGACAATATTGTGAATACACATGACAACCTCATCATTCGACCTGTGGAAGCGAAAGACCGTGACGCTTGGGACATTCTCTATCAGGGTTATGCAGAGCACTACAAAGTGACTCAAACCGCTGAGATGCGTGACTGCGTGTGGTCGTGGTTGCACGAACCGACGGCAGAGTCTGAAGGGTTGGTCGCCGAGGGGCGGGACAGCAAGATCATCGGCCTGGCACATTTTCGCCCATTTGCACGCCCGTTGTCTGCAACCACCGGAGGATTTCTGGATGATCTGTTTGTTTTGCCCGAGGCACGAGGATTGGGGGCTGCAGACGCTTTGATTGAGGGTGTGAAGAGTGTTGCTCTGGAACGGGGCTGGTCAGTGGTGCGCTGGATTACCGCTGAAGATAATTATCGCGGCCGCAGTGTCTATGATCGCGTGGCCGGCAAGACCAACTGGGTCACCTATGACATCAAGCTTCAAAGCATAGAGTCTGTGGTTTGGCCATGAAATTATTTGACCCCGGCAATCATCAGCGAAGCGCACGGCACCGACGAATCTATGCCTACACCGAACTGGCCTATACAGCCGTAGACTTCGTCGCAGCATTATTGTTTCTGGTTGGCAGCATTCTGTTCTTCAGCTCAGATACCACCTACGCAGGAACCTGGTTGTTCGTCGTCGGTTCGGTACTGTTCGGCATGCGGCCCACTATCAAGCTGGTGCGAGAGGTTGCCTATTTACGTATCGGTGATCTGGAAGATGTTGCTGATCCTCCTACAGTACCCGATACGTTTACCGAAAGATCCAACAAGGGTGGCGGCCGATCATGACCCGGGTTGGTATCATTTCAGACACTCACGGCTTGTTACGATCCGAGGCGCTCGAGGCTCTTCAGGGCAGTGATTATATTGTCCATGGAGGTGATATCGGCAAGGGTGAGATCGTGGAGACGCTGTCGCAGATTGCGCCAGTGACTGCTATTCACGGCAATATTGACAAGGGTGAGATACGCGCGTAGCCACTGTTTCGTCAGGTGACATAAAAAGGGTCATCCACGTATGGACGACCCTTCGAGTTCATGGGATGACTGCCGGTTAGGCATCTACCCAATCAAGAACCTCTACTTCTCCGGGCTGCCATTGAAGTCTCTGTACTTGACTGTCTCGACTGTCATACCAGTTATTACTCTAGACATGATCACCTCCGGTTTCCGCTAATGGGACTTAAAACATACTACGAAATGCACTGTTTTTGTCAAATTAGTTAACCTTACCGGTAGGTGGGGAGTGCACATGACGATTGGCAACAAGTGAGTCTGTGGGGTGCCTGGCAGGCGCGGCGCGACATAGTCGACATTTGCTACTCCTTTGTCCACCAGTCATCGGTTCCCCAGTGGGGTGGGATCTCAATGATTGAACCTTTGCTGGTAACAACCTCGTATGGAAGATCATCTGCCATCATGGAGCTGTCATAGAGAAAATCGTGTTCAATCAGGCGGTTCACGATAGCGGGCGTCAGGCTATAAACTGGCGCTCGATACCCACATGGCCTGCGACCAGTCATTCTCACATGTGTATCAAGGGCTCTGCCGAAAAGCTCGGCTTCCTTTTCATCTGAGTGCTCCATGGGGTCTTCATGAGCCCATGAGTGGTGGCCAATCTCATGTCCGCCTTCAAGAATTGCATCAACGGTTTTCGGGTAACGTTCCATCACCCAGCCAGGTATGAAAAATGTCTGAACAATCTCTAGGCGACGAGCTGCGCGCTGGCCGGATTGGGCGGTGCTTATATCGTTTTGTCTCAGGTTTTCGTGTTCACCGAGAACATGAGTGCTGGCAAAGGTTTTGTGGCTTTGGCTGCTCTGATTCTGGGAAGGTGGAATCCGATTGGGGCATTGGTCGCTGTCGTGTTTTTTGGATTCTGTGATGCCTTTCAATTGCGTTTGCAATTCTCCAGTCCCGATGTTCCGTACCAGTTCTTTGCAATGTTGCCGTATTTTGCCTCAATCCTGGCGCTCATTGTGTTTGCGGGAAAAGTGAAGCCTCCAGCCGCTCTAGGGCTAGATTTTATTCGAGGTGGCAAGTGATCGGCCGCTCAATGGTTGCCTTTTTGGCGGGTCCTGATAGTAAATTTATCACCGATCAATGCTTCGGCGTTAACGGTGCAGTGTCATGCAATAGTGGAGAATGAATTGAGCGATACCTTCTTTCAGCCTGTTTCCGGGTTTGACCTTCCGCGCTTTGCAGGCGTGGCAACTTTCATGCGTCTGCCGTATGTGGCGCTGGATGATCCAAAAGTCAGTGATGTACAGGTTGGCCTGATCGGCGTTCCCTGGGACAGTGGTACAACCAATCGACCTGGTCCACGCCATGGACCACGTCAATTGCGGGACATGTCGACGATGATGCGTGCTCAGAACGGAGCCACCGGTGTGCGTCCCTTTGAGCTGATCAATTGCGCTGACCTTGGGGATGTTGCCCCCAATCCTGCCGACCTTATGCAAACCATGTCGCGGGTGACATCCTTCTATGAGGAGGTGAAAGCCAAGGGCATTCGTCCGCTAACCGCTGGTGGAGATCATCTTACCTCGTTGCCAGTGCTGCGCGCCTTGGCCAAGGATGCACCCGTTTCGATGATTCACTTCGACAGTCATACCGATCTTTTCGACAGCTATTTTGGCGGTACCAAGTATACCCATGGCACCCCATTCCGACGTGCTGTCGAAGAAAACCTGCTTGACCCCAAAAAAGTAGTGCAAATAGGCATTCGCGGAACAACCTATGATAATGAAGATCGTGATTTTGCCGATGCTGTCGGTATTCGTGTTATTCCGATAGAGGAGTTTCATGCGCGTGGCGTTGACAGCGTCATGGAAGAGGCGTGCGAAATTGTAGGAGAAACGGATACCTATATTTCTTACGATATTGATTTCGTTGATCCTACCTTTGCACCAGGCACTGGCACCCCTGAAATTGGCGGTCCTAATTCTTATCAGGCTATTCAGGTTGTGAGGGCATTGGAAAAAGTGAACATCATAGGTGCGGACCTTGTTGAGGTTTCACCACCGTTTGATCAAAGTGGGAATACCGCATTCCTGGGCGCATCAATCATGTTCGAGTTGTTGTGTGTGATGGCCAGTGGTCCGAACGCACATTCATCAGATTGATATTTCTGCTCTTCTTGCAGGTGGTACACGTATCGGTGGTCCGGTGCCGATACGTGTGAAAGCACCTGATACAACTCAGGGCACAGCCCCACCTTGCGGCAGGGAACATAGGTGACAGATCAGTCTGTAGCTCATTTGGCAGACGCAGAGCTGACATGCTCGGCGTTTGCCACGCCCTCCAGAAGTCTTGCGTCAAGCGGCTTGCCATTACTACCATGCAATACTGAAATATCACCGGTCGATTCGAGTACGACGGCGTATACCTCTGATAAATCGATGACATTGGCTTCACGCAGCTTGCCTCGAATGTCGTCCCGAGTGACACGTGTACGCTGCAGTGCATCGTCGAGCATGTGTTCGCCGACCATCAGAACGATCGGTTGGTTGTCTATCAGAGCAGAGGCATTTGCATATACCCGAGCATAAGACACGACACGCTGGCTAAGCAATAGTGCCGCTACTCCGATAGCGCCATCGAGCAAAGAGGCTGAGTCTGAGATCAGTGTGGTGGCAACGATGCTACCGACAGCGACAGTGACCGCAAAATCGAAACTCGACATCTTTGACAGGCTGCGTAATCCGTTCAAACGAATCAGCAGAACGACTGCAGCAAGAATACCGGCTGCGCTGAGGGTGATGTGCCAAAAGTCGCTCCAGGTTGTCGTAAGCCAGTCCATGATTTTTTCTGATTCAATTGCTGATAGTGGGCTTGTCATGCTACTGACTTTGCAAAGGGAGAAGCATCGAGTCGGTTGCAGAGGTCATGATGTATGTAGTATGACGCTGGACAGGACAGCGACACTTCGAGCTGTAATTGTTACTGGCTTTCGCAAGATGTGTATGGCAGTTTTGCCATGGCTTTTTGCAACGCTCCGGCCACGCTAGTGGACTTGGTACACTGAGTACTTGATCACATCCATGGAGAACACATGAATCGTAACGATGCCCTCGCAGGGGCTCTGGTAGCGGATGCCGCTGCCATGGGCTTGCATTGGCTGTATGACCAGGAACAGATCAGTACGGTAGCGGCAAGCGGTGATTTGCTGTTTCGTCAGCCGGACTCTGCTGTCTATCAGGGCAAGAAAGGTTACTTTGCTCACGCTGCAAGACGTGCGGGCCAGTTATCACATTATGGTGAGTCCGCGCGAATCGTCGGGCAGCTGGCTTCAGAGGATGCGTACCAGGCAGACACGCACCGGCAGCGCTTTCTGGAAGCCTTTGGACCCTGTGGTCACTATGTGGGCTACGCAGATCGGCCGACCAAGACACTGGTGGCCCGCATGATCAATGAGGGCGCAGAGATCAGTGAGCCATCCGGGATGGATGACAACCAGATGCCAGCCGTGTGCGTGGTAGCCGGTATCTTCTCAGCCGCTCAATCGGCAGACACTGTCAGGACAGCTGCACAGGTGATTTCCACGAATGAGGAAGTGGTTGCGTCGGCGGCTGCCGTTTACCAGTGTCTGGAGCAGGTGTTGCAGGGCAAGTCACTCGCTGATGCCTTGAGCGCCTCGGCAGAGGCGATGACGGATACAGTCGGTGCTTTGATGCGAGATGCATTGGCGATAGAGGGCTACCAGCCACTGGAGACGGCCAGCCGTTTTGGTCTTGCCTGTTATGTCGAGCATTCAATGCCCGTTGTCTGGCATCTGCTCAAGCATGCCACCGATTTTGAATCTGCGGTGCGTGACAATATACGTTGCGGTGGTGATAGCTGTGGACGCTCAATGGCGTTGGGTGCTATTGCCGGTTTGGTGTTCGGAGTGCCTGATAGTCTTGTTGCCCGTATGGCTGATGCACGCGTGCCGATAACGGAGCGTTTTGTCTGATTTCAAACAGCCTGTCATGGACCAACCTCAGAATCAGACCTCCGCAACACCTGGCACTATTGACAGGCTGGAAGAATGTGTACCCCGGCGGGTGCATCGAGCCTGGACAGTGGCACTGGGGGCGGCCATTGCCATTTTCTGTGGCCTGGGTCTGGGGCGCTTAGCTTTTGGCATGCTGCTACCGTCCATGTCAGCCTCGCTGGGTCTGGATTATGGGCAGGGTGGTCTGTTGGGTTTCGCCAATCTGCTGGGCTATCTGATTGCCGTCTTGTTGATACCGTTCATTCTGCCGTTGTTGAAGACACGTGCCACCACGGTCGCCAGTCTGTTGCTGGTGTCTCTGTCGATGCTGGCAATCGCACTGACCAAGAGCTTTCTTATCCTGTGCCTGCTTTTTTGTTTCATGGGCATAGGTACTGGTGGGGTTGTGTTGCCGACGATGAGTGTGATGTCACAGTGGTTCTATCCATCGCATCGAGGACTGGCGGCAGGAATTGCCATGGCAGGTCCTGGCTTCGCTGTCATTCTGGTTGGCTTCGTTACCCCGCAATTGCAACCCTTTTCCGGGTTGGAGTCCTGGCAAGGTGGGTGGCTGCTGTTTGCCGTAATTACCGTCTTTGTAGCTCTCCTGGTTCACGCTCTGATTCGCAACCACCCGCAAGACACCGGGCATCGTCCTTATGGTCGAAAGCCCATTGTCAGCTCTACGACTCCTCAAGCCGTATTGTCACGATCAGCCAAGATTCGTTTGCTCGCTCATATGGGCCTGATTTTCGCCATCTATGGTGCGACCTATATGCTCTATGTCACCTTCATCGTCACGAGTATGGTGGACAGTTATGAATTGAGTGCCGCAACTGCCGGTGGTATCTGGGCCTGGTTCGGGTTGTTCAGTATCTTTTCCGGTGTATTGTTCGGCTCCATCTCCGATCGTCTCGGCCGGCGAGCCGGCATGGTGGTGTCCTTTGCGGTGCTGGCATCGGCCTATCTCCTGGTGGGGATGGGTGGCTCGATGCCTGGGCTCTATGCCTCGATTTTCCTGTTTGGGGTTGCAGCCTGGAGCGTGCCAGTCATCATGGCGGCATCTGCCGGGGACATTTTCGGCTCTGCCCATGCAGCCAATGCACTGGTTGCGCTTACCCTGACTTTTTCGACCGGGCAAGCCATGGGGCCGGTTCTGGGCGGCTTTCTTGCTCAGACGAGCGGAGACTTCAGTTCGGGCTATATGAGCTCCGGTGCTCTGGCGCTTCTGGCCATCGCTTTGGTAGCGTTGCTGAAATTGCCGACAGCTGCTGAATGATGATACTCACACGGTTCGACATAACAATAAGTGCGTAATGGTTCCTATCTCCTGCTCTATTGAGCGTTATAGTGCTATTTGCATTATGGTATTACCCCTTACATCATTGTCCGTAAACCAATACCATCTACCGTGTGTATTTACATCGGTGGCAAAACAGTGCGTGCTCGTGAGTTTGAATCGGGAAACAGGGGGGGATATGACTCAGTCGCGTCTATGCCCTGATGGGTTTTTTCGGGTATTTGTCCTGCTGGCATTGGTGTTTGTATTCGGCACTGCTTTCACGCATCAGGCCAGCGCAGCTGACCCGAACTCAGAACCACTGAAAATAGCCGTGACCAGCTTGCCGCCGGTCACCGCACCTGCGGGTGATGGCTATCTGGACAAAATTCTAAAAGAGCTGTTTGCACGATCCGGCATTGACTGCGAGCTGATACCGACCCCTCCCCGTCGTGGTTTGACTGATGCCGATGCCGGAATTCTGGATGCTGCTGTTATCCCTTTTAGAAGTCTGAAATTTCCAAGGAAGGGGCCAGACTTTTCCAATCTACGGGTCTTGCCAGAGCCGCTCCTGACGACGGAGCTGTCTGGGATGTACACGCGCAGCAACATGGTAGTGACTTCGGTGGAAGACTTCTTTGACTATCGTCTCGCCTTTATGCGCGGTTGGAGACAGGCAGAGGAACTTTTCAAGGAACATGAGCGTACGCAGAAGGTGTCCGACCCACGCTTGCTGATGGAAATGCTGGCAAGCGATCGAGTGGACATCGTGTTTTTCTCTACAGTTCCGGGGAAGTACATTGCCCGGCAAATCGGTCTGCAGAACCTGAAGGTGTCAGAGTTTTATATCAAGCGGCATCTGTATCTGCACCTCCACAAGCGTCATGCAAGCCTGTTGCCGCTTCTCGTCAAGCAACTGGTTGCGATGAAAGAGGACGGCACGATGAAGTCAATATTGGCTGGCTATAACGTGTCCCGCTGATAGGCCGCTCGGAGATTCAAGCTGACGTGAGTATTCAAAAAACCCTGAACAAGAGCCTGTTGCTGCCGATATTTTCGCTGGTACTGGTCGCCGTCGTGATGGTTGGTACGATCACCTATCACGCAGGCAACAATGCTCTTGAGCAACGAATACAGAGTCTTGCCGACAGCAGTGCTGTATTGATCGAAGAGCTGCTCTGGCAGCTTGACCACGAAACTCTTCAGGTTCTGCTCGACGAATACGTTTCTTTGGGGGTCGTCAGCGCCGTACACATTGACGCAGGGCCATACTTGAAGATCGAGGCGGGCCATGTCGATCCGGAGGAGTCAGTCTATGTGCATTCTCGTGATCTGATACATGAAGAGTCAAATTCAGTTCGACAAACCGGTGTGCTGACGCTGCAGGTGAGTCGTGAAAATATCTGGACCAAGGTCCGAAGCGGCATGTTTCAAACACTGTTTATTGCATCGTTGGCAGTCATGGCAACGACGTTTATCATCCAGCACCTGCTGACCACACGTTTGATTACACCCGTTCTGGAGATTGCGAATGGTCTGGACAAGTGGAATGGCAACTGGAGCGAGTTCAAAATAGAGCTGCAACGAGGGAAAAGGTACAAAAAGCATGAGGAGGACGAACTTGATCGTCTTGTTCACGCCATCCATGGCATGCGTGACCATATTCTGAACGCCGACAACATTATCGAATCGAAAGAGGATCGTCTACTCGGTGCTGCACAGATAGCCGGTATTGGTTATGCATCCTTTGATTTTGAATCGGGCAAAATCATTGAATGTGACGAAAATTTCGCAAGTATATTCGGCCAGAGCGTCGAGGATATGCTGCAGCTGTCAATTCGTGATGACATTCTTCGCACGCGGCTGCATGCCGAGGATTTTGATCAGGGGGTGCAGATACGCAAGCAGCTTTTGATGGGCAATGCAACCGAAGGCTTGTTCAGAATTGCCAGCGACTCAGGTGAGTACCGACACATCAGACAGTTATACGATGTCGCTCCAGGCAGGGAAGGTGATTCTTTTGTGGTGCGTACCGTTGCCCAGGATGTAACGGAACTCAACCGTCTGCAGAGCACGCTGGTGCATGCACAGAAGGTGAAGGCTATTGGTAATCTGACGGGTGGAGTGGCCCATGATTTCAATAACATACTGGCGGTGATCTCTGGCAATCTGGAACTGCTCGCTGAAACTATCACAGATGAATCTGCTCGACGATATGTCGATACTTCCCAGCATGCCGTACGGCTTGGTGCCGAACTGACCCACCAGTTGCTGGCATTTGCCCGCAAGCAGCCTCTGCGTCCGGAAGTGCTGGATCTATCCCGGTTGGTGCGTGAGTCGCTCTCGCTTTTACGAACTTCGGTGGGTGAGAGTGTGGATCTGGAAGTTGTCACCGACGGGGGGCTGTGGCGCACCGAGGTAGACAAGGCGCAGCTGGAGGCAGCGCTCCTTAACCTGGTGATCAATGCGCGTGATGCCATGCCGGATGGAGGAAAGCTCACCATAGATGTCAGTAATACAAGGCTGGATAGAGGCTACGCTGAATTACATGACGAAGTTAAGGCGGGGCAATACGTCTGTATCGCCATCACCGATTCCGGCTGCGGTATGAGCGCGGCTACGATCAATCAGGCGCTGGAACCATTTTTTACGACCAAGGATGTGGGCGAGGGTACCGGGTTGGGACTACCGATGGCATTCGGTTTTGTCAAACAGTCTGGCGGACACCTGAAGATCTATTCGGAACTTGATCGTGGAACAACCGTGAAGCTCTATTTACCGCGCGTCAATGCCCAGCAGGAAGTTGAGCGGCCGGAGTTTACGGGCCTCTCTGCCGCTCAGTTCAATGGTCTTCATGTATTTCTGGTGGAAGACAGCGAAGATCTTCGAAAGACCTTCACGATACAACTGGAACAGATGGGTTCTGTCGTACACAGCGCGGCTGACGGTAATTCAGTTTTCAAGATGATCGAAAATATTCCACGTATCGATCTGATTTTGTGTGATGTCATTCTTCCCTATGGCATGAAGGGGCCGCAAGTGGTGAAAGGCTTGCAGGCTATCTACCCGAATGCCGCGATCATCTATATGTCGGGGTATACGGAAAACGCCATCATTCACCAGGGTAGACTGGATGAGGGCGTCATCATGTTGCAGAAGCCTTTCTCGCGTAAAGAGCTGATCACAGCATTCGCCAGTGCGTCAGAGGCTGTTGGCCAGGTGGCTGACTCCTAGCGCCGCACAGATCAGGCAACCCTGGCCAACTGCAGATTGGCATTCTGTTCCTCGCTCTGGAATCGTGATATCAGTTGTTGAAGATGCGCAGCCATGTCTGAGAGCTCGTGAGCAGCCGCTTCCACATCATTCGATGCGTCCTGATTACCCTGAGCTTGAGTGGCCACATCCTTGATCAGCAGTGATATGGCCTCACTACCATTAGCGGAGCGCGATACCGATTGATTGATCTCCTGAGTCACGCCGGCCTGCTCATTGACCGATACCGATATGGCTGACTGAATGTCACTGATACGCTGGATGATGTGAAATATCGATTGTATGGCTGTGACAGCCGATTCCGTATCGGTGCGAATATCACTGATACGCGTCTCAATCTGCTCGGTTGCATTGGCTGTCTCCTTGGCCAATTCCTTGACTTCACCTGCTACAACGGCAAACCCCTTGCCTGCATCACCTGCCCGGGCAGCCTCTATTGTGGCGTTCAGTGCCAGCAAATTGGTTTGCTCAGCAATTGATGTAATTACCTTGATCACCGAGCTTATGCTTACGCTACTCTCTGCCAGCTTGCGTACTGTTGTATCAGTGGTTTGCACAAGACCAACGGCCTCTATCACGACAGATTCCGCCTCCACTGTATTACGGGCGATTGCCTTGATAGAGGCGCTGAGCTCTTCGGTTGCATTTGCAGCGCGGCTGATGCCGGCATCAACACTATCGGACACTTCCGAAGCTTTGAGACTGTTGTCTGCACTCGCTTTTGAAAGTCCACTCATATCCCCCGATAATGCGCTGAGTCGTTTGGATGCATTACTCAGTTGATGTGCATTTTTATTGATTCCCTGCATACTTAAACGCATCTCAGAGAACAAAGCATCAAGAGAACGAGCCATCTGTCCGGCAAGATCCTCACCCTTTGTGTCTATTGGGTGATTAAGGTCTCCATTTGCCGCAGCGCTAACCGCGGCAAGCAATCGGTCAACTCTTTCCTGCAGCTGCAATGCCTCTGAGCGTTGCCTGGCCGACTCAGCCTGTGCCTTTTCATGGAGTTCAATTTGTTCTGTATGCTTGAGTTGTTCCTCTTCAACTTGCTCGCGTTCTTTCAGTCGTAGATGCTTGGCTTGAAGCTGCTGCTCTTCTTGCAGCTGCTGTGCTTGTATAGCGTTTCGCTGAAAAACTTCAACTGTTCTTGCAAGATCCGTCAATTCGTCATTACCGCTGATAGAGACGGATACATCGTATTGCCCGCTGGCAAGCGATTTCAGGGCAGTAATGGTCTGCAGCAATCGCTTTAACAGGCTACGGGAGATCAACAGCCAGAAAACCAACACGGTAACAAGTACGCTCAAGATAGACACAGCAATCAGCTGGATTTCGCTTGCATTGATCAGGCTGTTGACTTTGCTTCCTTCGTTTGACACTTGCTCTCTATTTTTCAACGCGTAGTTTATCAAGCGCGTTACGACCGTTGATTGGAATTCATTCATCTTTTGTTCTGATTGCAGAATTGTTTGTTCTTCAACTAACCCCCGCACACGAGAATAGAACACACCACTACTATCATTGCCCAGGGCAAACAAGTCTTCAATTTTTCTGGTGACTTCAACCATTTCCTGACTGTTGTCTGTTTTGGTCAGACCTATTTCAATCAACTCCTGCGATAACTCGTATTGTTCTTTCAATTCTTCCAGGGCAGCCAAATCATTCACTTGCGAGACTTGAGCGAGAATGCCAGCCGCAGCATTTATTTCGGATCGAAGTTCAAGCAAAGCTGCCAGCTTTGCGATTCCATCACGCGTAAGCTCAGGAAGCAGGTCCTCAGCATTGTTCCTGAGCGCATCCGCTTCATGCGTCTGTTTACCGGAAGCAGAAAGCAACTGTGAATTAAGTTGACGTTGAATGATACGTATCTGGCGCATCAGATCATTGCTATTGTCCAAGGCGCTGATCTTTTCACCGACGGCTGTATCCAGTTGTTGGAGTTGATCCTGAACCCAGGTAATGGATTGCTTGCTTCTGTCGATTTGCTGGGCTGTGTAGTGCTGCAGCGTTCGCTTTGCAAGTTGCTCTACAATCCTGCTGCTTATATCATTCAGGTGTTCGTATCTGCTTTTTCTATCCTGTTGCGTGTGAGCAGAGGATAGGGCCTGAATTGCCATATTGAGTTCAACGGCCAGTTGCGTCATGGTCATGGAATCTGACATGAGGGGAACACTGACTTCGGTAATTTCACGAAGTGAGGAGGACAACGTTTTGTATGAATTCACGGCTATGCCGCTGGCAAGTAACGTCGTGCCTACGACCACCCCGAATGCGATAAGTAATTTGGATTTTATGCCCAGGTTCAAATTTTTCATAAACCACATGACAGCTTCGTTTCGTCGCGGCTCCAGATCATAATTGCGAACCTATTGCCTGCCAGAATGACAATGGGTGCTGCAAAGAAATACGATAGTGTGTGGAGCATTCTTGATCTCATCAAATACGCCACGAGAAGCGTTCTGTTGGGGGTAATCAACCCTACTAACGGCGTTGAAGTCTGGTACTGAATGCCACGACGATGGCGGGGTTGTTACATTTTCAAGCTGCTTGGCACTCAAAGGCTTCCTAATTTACTAACACCAACTCACTGAAGCTACTTACGCAAAGGCCGCTAAGGATCGGAATAGGGGAGGTCTGTAATTCCCTTCATTTCGATCATCACGCCATGGTATTTGTCGATGAAATTACCCCGTTCTATTCATATAGCTTCTCATCAGCGCCATTAGCGTGCTCGCCTGTCAGGTCTCGTTTGCACAAGACATCGGCGTTGCATGGATGGGACAATCGGGCATGGCAAACGCCGTGCTGGTAGGGGTTCAGGATCGGCTCAAGGAGATCGCTCCTTCCATCAGGCTGGATATTCACGGAGAACTGGGCTCGCTCGAAGAGATGGATGCCGTTGTCAATAAATTCGCCAGTGAGAAGAAGGCTGGACAGATCATTTTGCGCTCAAGTGGCTCGGTCTATCTGAAAGACTATCCGCCGAGCATTCCCTCTTTCATTGGCGGCAATAACCATCCCGTCAAGCTGGGAACGATTAAAAGCATGCAGAGCCCTGAGGGCCTGGTAACCGGCGTTACCTATTACGTTCCTATCGTCGATACCATAGAAAGCTTCATGTTGCTCCACCCCTATATGGATTCCATACTGCTGCTCAGTAGCCTTGAAGAAACGGGTCGATGAGTTACTCGCCACCGTCGATTCGGTAGCTCAAGGGAAGCTATTGTGCCCTGTGACTGTCAAGGGGGATGATGCCATCGGGTTGATAGGGCAAAGGCTGGAGAAGGTCTTCAAACAATTCGCAGAGAGCATGTCCAGTATCAGCCGCAGTGCCTCCACCTTGAGTAGCGTGTCAACGTCACTGTCCAACGCCAGTGAAAGCATTGCCACCAATGCACAGCACAATTCATCGCAATCGATTCAGGTATCCCAGTCTTCCGAGGACATCAGTTCAGGTGTTCGCAACGTTGCTGTAGCGATTCAGGAGATGAGCGAGACTGCCAACGATATTGCGGCAAATACACGTAACGCTACAAAAGTAGCACAAGAAGCGGCTGATGTTGCTCAGAGTACCAACAGGTCGCGGCCATTCAAAGCGATAGTGGTGGTGTTGCCGAATCAATTGCAAAAATACGCGCAACGGTAGATCGTATCTATACGATACAGTCCAATGTTGCCAAGGCGGTCGGTGAACAGGCAAGTGCGACCTCTGAAATCTCGCAGATCATATCCAACACGGCAGAAGGCAGTGAGACAATCTCCAGGAGTATGTCGGAGGTTGCCAGCGCGACCAAAGAGACTCTGACAGGGGTTAATCAGTTACGCCAGACCTCCACACAAATGGCAGCTGTTTCTCAGGATCTGGAGAAGCTGGTAAGCCAGTTCGATCTGTAGCACAAAGAGCTATTGTCCCCCAGCCAGTTTCAAGGTCTGTTGTAACGGCGGGGACTGCTGCGGTGCAAGGGTGATCCACGACCCAATGGCCATCCCATCTTCTACCTGAGCCAGGTCGGCATCGGGTTTGATCAGATTTGCAGCAGGGCGTGCATTCAATGAAACAGTGGCATCTGCGAAGACCTTGACCGGGCCAACACCGTCTGCGTTGAAATCGTCGCGTATCCGGTGTGCCAATTGTAGTATCAAGTCGGGCTGCCCGACCATCTCTCTGAACTGCAATTCGTTGAGGTATTCCCCGGGGGTGACGATGTGCGTGGTGCCATCACTGCGCACAACACGATATTGCAGAGCCCCGGATTTTTCTCGCAACATGACTCGCCAGGAAAAACGCATGCCTTGCTCATTCCACAAGACGGTACCGGGGTAATACCAGTGCCTGAGTGGCATCAGAAACTGAAACAGGCAGAAGGCCAGAATGGATAGCGTGGGCAGCGTTGAAAGGCGATAGGGTGAGGCGCCCCTGACAACCAGAGCCGTGCCGGGCACCGATGCCGCTCGACGGTGCCAGCTACTCAGATAGTTGATCCAGCGTCGTGGCCAGTCTGGATCAAAGAACAAGGAGGCTGCCAGTACCATGATCAAAGGAAACAGGCCAATATTGAAAAACAGATGGGTAAAGAGGTGGAAAACCAGTACCACCAAAAAGGCGTAAACCCGCGTTTTACGCATCAGCAAGAAGGCCACGATACTGGTGTCAAATACAAAGGCGAACCATGAAAAGGCAAAGTGCACCCAGGGAAGCTCGAGCAAGGGGCCCAGCACAGGCATGCCGCCCAGCGGTGGTAGCCAGATATTAAGAGGCTGGGCATGCAGTAGCCAGTCAGTTTCAAACTTGGCAAGCCCTGCGTAGAAGTACAGCAGAGCAACCTGAAAGCGTAGCCACCACAGTTGCCAGGCTGGCAGGTGTTTGCTGCGCAACGCAGGTTTGCGCCAGGCATCGAACGACCATGCCTTGTGCGGCGACAGAAAACACAGGATCAGGGCCAGCAGGCAGACAAAGTAGTAGTGATTGAGGTAGTAGGTGACATCCATCAATTCTGCATAGGCGAACAGGCAGAAGAAGACAATAATGGCCACACGATAGAATGCACCAATGGCGATCAGGGCAGCACTCAGAGCGATGCCGCTGTAGAGCAAGTACAGGCCCGTCTCGTTGGGCACCTGTACCCAGGCAAAGCCCCAGAACTTGAAATGAAAGTCTGGTTGGACATACAGAGTCTCCACCCAGCCATTGCTCATGAAACGTAAGGTGCCGCCGAACATCATGGCGCCAAAGAGCATGCGAAACACTGCCAGTGCCGCTATATCCACTGGCTGGGCAAGTTGCCCCAGAGCTTTTTTGAGGGTGTTCAAGAAATTATCTGCGCCGGGCTGAATGAGTCTGTCTATCTATCTGATCTTCGAGGTGATGGTGTGTCTAGTCGTTGTCACCAGCGGCACTGTTGGGTGCTGCCAGTGACAAGGAGGCGGCTATAGGGCCACGAAAGGTATCCATGGCAATCTTGAGGTAGCCATGCAATGCACAGGCGGCCGGAGCTTCAGGACCGGGGTTGGCGGTGCCATTGATGCAGGCGTCGGCATCGGTGATGGCTTCGACGGCCAGATCGAACTGAGGTTGCATTGTGTCCAGATGCTCTAGCACGGCATCAAGTTCGGCGGTGATCTCGTCAGCCAGATCGTCGCGGTCGATACCGCGCAGCAGATCATTCAAGCCACGACCGTTGTCGACGCCATTAAAGACATCGTAGAACACCTGCACATTGGCCTGGATGTTGTCACCGGATGAGCCGGACAAACGTGACTCGAGGCGTTCGGGGCAACTGATGGTGTCGCAGGCTGGCAAGTCGCTAGCACCAATGCCGGTTGGATTGGCAATCTTGACATCCTTGGTGGCCTTGTCAACATAGAACAGGGCAACGGAAAGTGCATTCAGGGCGTTTTGTGGCAGCGAATAGAATTCGCTGGTAAGTCCGGCGGTATTCCATTCACCCAGAAAGTTTCCACCATCGGGTTCCCAGCGCTGCAGCAGATCGTCGGCTACGTTGTGCACGCGCAGTGCTGCGCTGGCGGCATAGTTGGCACGCTGGGCCGCGGTGGCCGGTGTGCCCAGAGAGCAGGGGTCGCTCTGTTCGTTGAAGAGCAGGAATTCGAGTGCGCCAAGCCCTGTCGCATTGGCGGCAGAGCCTTCGCTCACACTGAGATCATTGCTGGCTAACTCCTCAATGGTGCAGGTGTTGAGCAGCGGAAATGAATAGATATCACTACGCAGATCGGCACCACCGCGTGTACCGTCAAGGCCTGTTGACAGACCTGCAGGGCCCAATTGCAAGGGCTCCAGGTATTGCCAGCTATGCATGGCTTCGCGCCAGGCCAATTGAGCAGCGTTTTTCAGCGTTGCATCTGTGGGCGATCCGGCATGTTCGGTAACGGCAAGATCCAGTGTCTGTGCCTTGGCCGAGAAGTCACGTAGAGCGGGCATGAAAATGTCATCACCGATGTCAGTCAGGATCAGGCGCCGAACATCGTCGCCAACCAAGTCCTCAACCGGTGTGTTGTTATTGCTGTCACTACCGCTGCACGCACTTAGCAGAATGCTGGAGATGACAAGCGTGGCAATTGTTGTGAATTGATGGCGCTTTTTTACAAGAACAGCGGATGAGGCAGGCATTGAATTCTCTGGAGAAAGATCGAATTGATTCAAGGTGGGGTCTTGCGAGTGGCGTATTGTTCAGATGAGCAATACGCCCCTTTCTATAGCCGCTCGAAAGCGTTATTGACTGACGTTGAGTACAACCAGTCGAGCACCGTTATCGTCGCCATTGGTGGTCACGGCGACATGAGAGCCGTCGGCAGATGCTGCGATGCCATAAAACTGCGACTCGATGGTGTCGTGGCCCAGTTCAATGATGCCGTCCTCGTCCACTTGTGTGTCCAGTTGTCCTTCGCTGGTAACAACATAGATAGCCGCTGTTCCACCATAACGACCCACTTGTACCGTGCGATCGTCTCCCAGAATGGCCATATGTCGACCACGGTCTTCGTTGGTTTCACGGTCCTGACCTTCACTTTGAAAAGCCTGGTTGCCGTTGTTTCCCCATGATGTGTCAAGTGCAGTTCCCGCAACCCGGAAGGAGACCACATCCTGTTCTATAGACGTCTGGAAGCCAAGTGTGGATGGTGTTTCTTCAGCTGTTGCGCGACCATAACCGGTGGTCACGTAGCTGCCGTCGCTTTGACGTGCCGCTGAATACGCTTCAGCAAATCCACCGTCGACGCGGAAAGGGTTGAAAACAGCAACGCCAGGTTGTGGCTCAAAGCCCAGCTCGGTGCCAGTGCTCTCAGGTACGATGAAGTTACCGAAATTACTGTCAAGTGTGCCGTCTGCATTCAGTTTGAACAGAATCACGTGATTGGCATAACCCTCGCCCAGATTGGTGTAGCCGATGCTCATGATAGAGCCGTCAGATTCAACCAGTCCGCGTCGTCCGTTATCGTTGAAGTCGCTGGTGCTGTGATAGGCGAATGCGTTGCCTGCGTTGAAAGCGGTATCCGGAGTGCCATCAGTTGCATTGAGTCGAACAACATAGCGGTCACGATCGATACGCCCTGAGTCCTGGGTGGCCGCACCATAACCGAACAGTACGACACGTTCGCCGCCACCCGAGTTGTCAAGCTTCATGTCGAACGCTGTATCTTCGGGAGCATCTTCACCACCGTAGGCTGCATTGTCAGTATTTGACCAACCGTAGATAACTTCCACCTTGCCTTCTGTATCGCCCCAGGCGGGTGATACTGCTTGTGCACCGACGTTATCAAAGCGCAGTAGATAGACTGACTGGCCGCCATCTTCATCAACGGCATTGACTGATACCAGAACGTCACCATTGGCTAGTTCAACAATGCCCAGTGATTGCTCTTCGCGGCCAACCGCGACATCGACTTCCACGATACCGGCATCACCAAATGTGGTGTCCAGCGAGCCGTCGACATTAAAGCGGGCGACAACCGTCTTGAGTAGCGCATCATCGCTGCCAGAGTAGCCAGAGGCGTAGATCTTGCCATCGGCTGCGAAGCTCAGGCCACGAAGGTCGTTGGCGCGATCGGTTGAGATATCAGCGAGTGTTTGCAGCCCACCCGTGTCCGCGGTTGGCTCATCAGGTACTGCGGGGACTGAAGGTTCGGTGGTGTCATCCTCAGGCAGTACATCATTATCGTCATCATCGGAGCTACAAGCCGCTAACTGCATGCCGCTTAGCAACATAACCAGAAGAGTTAATCGCTGAATTTTCATGTCTTTGAATTTCCTTGATTCGTGGAGGGGTGTAAGTCCTGGGGCCGTTCGACGTGCATTTCGGCATCAAGTACGATGACGGAGTGTATACGAATACGAAACGTAATGATATTCGTTCTCATTACTATTTGCGATTTGACTCGAAGTTTGTCGTGGCTTCAGCGACTCAGACTCATTCGCCGACCTCGTCGATCTTGAGTGCCAGCGATGCGTAGACTTTTTCCAGATCTGGATGATTCATTGAGTCGCTCCTGCCCGGAATGTAACCGAGCGGTATCCGTCGATGATGTTCTCTGAAGTTGCTCTGTACCAGCGTCCAGCGATATGCATGTCTGGACGCGCCAGGTAGGCTGAGGCGCCTGAGGCTGCAAACTTTTCGGAGACCCCATATCGGGCTTGATGCCCCACAGGCGTGCACCGGACCAGGCGCCGGTACGGCCAAAGGCGGTGATGACTTCGTCAGTAATCAGCAAAATGCCGTAACGATCGCATATCTTGGGTGGGGTTGTTTGACTGTCTTCTGGTGATGTCATGGGATGCCAGAAGTGGCGTGCATTGTTTTCTTAGAGGAAGTTTGGACCTTTCATGCGTGTGCTCCTTGAGACAGCTCTATATGACAAGTACTACCCGAGATCCGGCAATGGATTTGATTACATCAGGCATGGCTTGGCAAATAAAGATTAACAAGGCAAATAAATATTGAAAAATCTCTATCGCTGCTAATTGTCCCTATTTGGATCAAGCATGGCCAACAGGTCGAGTAGCTGTTCGTAATTCTTCTTGCCCAATGTCTCCTTGAATCCTTCCACGATCAGCGCTGCTTGTTCAGTGTTGTCGTCAATGATCTTCTGTCCAGTTCCGGTGATGCTGATTATCTGACGTCGTCTGTCAGTCTCATCCCTGCAAACACTGATCAGACCTTTCTTGTTCATGGTTTGCGCTATTCGGGTCAGGCTTGGGAACAGCAGGCAGGCACGATCCGCCAGGGTCGAGGTGTCTTGAGATCCATATTCAGCCAGAACCCGAAGCACCCGCCACTGCTGTTCGGTTATCCCTGTCTCTGCCAGCATTTCACGAATTGGTGGCATGACACCCTCTCGCGCACGGATCAGCGCAATGGGTAGGGATCTGGAGGGCGAGGGTAGCTTGTTCTTCATTGGGTCCGTTCGATTGCTTGCTGGCTCGATTTTATAGGTAAAAAAAACTGGAGGGTTGTCGATTGACAAATTCAAAATAAATACTTAACATAACAATTATTAACATATTAAACAAATCTCATGCCTCATTTTCAAATTGATTACTCGGGCAACCTGGAAGCCGTTGTGGATATCGGTGGCTTGTGCGAACACATCAGAGCCCAGGCGGCCAAGATAGACACGTTTCCGCTTGCGGGTATACGAGTACGGGCCATTCGTGTAGATCATTACGCAATTGCCGACGGTAATGACAAGCATGGGTTTGTTGATATTTCCATACGCATGCGGGGTGGGCGAGTTGCCAGCGTCAAGCAGGATGCAGCACAGAGAGTGTTCGAAGCAGCACGTGTTTATCTGGAAAGTGCGATGCAAACGCAATCCATTGCCTTGTCTCTGGAGCTGCGTGATATCGACCCTGATCTTTCTCCCAAAATCGGCACCATCAGAGAACACTTGGAGACATAATTCATGAACGTACTTGAACAGAATGTCGAGAAACTGACCGGCTATCTGGCTCGCTACAAAGCCAGCGGAATCCTGAATCGAATCGATGGAGTCGATCGTCAGGGCTCGGCTGGCGTTTTTCAATTGAAATCACCGGTGGACAAAAGCATCATCTGTGATGTGGCCCGAGGTGCGGAAGCTGATATAGACGATGCGGCAACAGCTGCTGCCACCGCTTTTCCCGCTTGGCGTGACATGCCGGCTACCGAACGACGCAGAATCCTGTTGAATGTGGCAGATGCCATTGAGGCGCGTGCCGAGGAAATTGCTTTATGTGAGTGCTGGGACACTGGCCAGACCATACGTTTCATGTCCAAAGCGGCTCTGCGTGGCGCTGAGAATTTTCGCTATTTCGCTGATCAGATCGTGCAGGCCAGAGACGGCAAGCACCTGAAGTCACCCACACTCATGAATGTCACTACACGCGTGCCGTTGGGCCCCGTGGGTGTTATCACGCCGTGGAACACCCCTTTCATGCTCTCGACATGGAAGATAGCCCCGGCACTGGCCTCCGGTTGCACCGTGGTGCACAAACCAGCAGAAGATTCTCCTCTGACGGCGCGGCTTCTGGTGGAGATCGCTGAAGAGGCAGGATTGCCCAAGGGGGTTCTCAATACCGTGAACGGATATGGTCATGACGCGGGTAAGCGTTTGACCGAACACCCGGCCATCAAGGCCATTGCCTTCGTCGGTGAGAGTCGTACCGGTTCAATGATTACCAAACAGGGCGCCGATACGCTGAAGCGAATGCATCTGGAGCTGGGTGGGAAAAATCCGGTCATCGTGTTTGCCGATGCTGATCTGGAGCGTGCTCTGGATGCCGTGATTTTCATGATTTATTCGGTCAATGGCGAACGATGCACCTCTTCGTCCCGACTACTGGTGCAGGACACAATTCGTGAGGAGTTTGAAGCGAAGTTGATCGAACGGGTCAATAACATCAAGGTGGGTCATCCGCTGGATCCGGCTACTGAAATAGGTCCGCTGGTATCAGAAGAGCATTACAACAAGGTTGTCTCCTACTTCGATATTGCTCGGCAGGGTGGTGCAACGGTGGCCGCTGGTGGCGAGACGGTCGGCGAGCAGGGCTATTTCATTCGCCCCACGCTGTTT
The DNA here is from genome assembly GCF_002215215.1 of Granulosicoccus antarcticus IMCC3135. NCBI lineage: Bacteria > Pseudomonadati > Pseudomonadota > Gammaproteobacteria > Chromatiales > Granulosicoccaceae > Granulosicoccus > Granulosicoccus antarcticus. The sequence continues at coordinate 3,758,098 of NZ_CP018632.1, forward strand.
ACCGGAGCCAACAACCAGATGCGTATTGCCCAGGAGGAGATTTTTGGTCCGGTGCTGACATCGATTCCATTCTCCACCGAGGAAGAAGCGCTGAGCATAGCCAACGATACGCAGTACGGCCTGACCGGTTACGTCTGGACCAACGATTTGACGCGTGCCCTGCGATTCACCGACAAGCTGGAAGCGGGGATGATCTGGGTGAATTCAGAGAACGTTCGCCATCTGCACACGCCCTTTGGTGGCGTCAAGGCCAGTGGTATCGGTCGTGATGGTGGCGACTGGAGTTTCGAGTTCTATATGGAGCAGAAACATATCGGGTTTGCCATCGGTCAGCATTCGATGATGCGTCTCGGCGCTTGATTCCACACTAATCAACTGTAGAAGGAATAAGGTCATGGGAGAAATAGTACTTGCCGCCAAGGTAACTCACGTACCCACATTGCTGATGTCTGAGCAAGAGGGGCGTATCAAGGGAACACGACAACCGGCGATTGACGGGCATCGTGAAATTGCGCGGCGTGCCAAAGCGCTGGGAGTGGATACTGTCGTGATCTGCGACACCCACTGGATGATTAACGCCGGTTTTCATATCAATGCCTATAAGCATTTCAAGGGGCTGTTCACCTCCAATGAGTTTCCGCAATTCATTCAGGATCTGGACTATGACTATCAAGGCAATCCTGAGCTGGGCGATGCGATAGCCAGCATTGCCACCGACAAGGGCGCCTATACCCTGGTGCACCATCTGGAGAGCCTGGAGTTGGAGTATGGCAGCCTGGTTCCAATGCGCTTCATGAGTCGTGAGCATGACATGAAGGTCGTCTCGGTAGCCGCCTGGGCGAGTACTCATGCTCATGATGAAAGCCGCCTGATGGGAGAAGCTATTCGTGAGGCGGTCGAAGCCTCGGACAGCAAAGTGCTGTTGTTGGCTAGTGGTTCACTGTCACACAAGATGTGGGCTAACAAGGAGTACGCCGACAACAACGGCACCTTCACCATCAGTTCCGAATTCAATCGTCAGATGGATCTGCGTGTACTGGAGATGTGGAAGAACGGCGAACACGACACCTTCCTCAAGATGCTGGGTGATTACGCACAGTTGTGTTATGGCGAAGGCGGTATGCACGACACAGCCATGCTCTACGGTGCTCTGGGTTGGGATAGCTATACGGCCAACTGTGAAGTGATTACCGAGTACTTCCCTTCCTCTGGCACCGGGCAGACTAACGTCATTTTTCCGGTTCAGTAATACACTCGCAGTCATGCAACTGAAGTACTTTTACTTTGGTGGAATCGAAAACAACGACGGAGAATGACAGTGCGCTATGCAACCTATTCTGTAAACGGTGACACCTTCTATGGTGCTGTTACCGACACAGGGATGATCGATCTGAGTGCCTTGTTCCCCCGGTGGCCGACGCTGCTCAGTGTCATACAGGCAGGCGCTCTGGATCAACTGGAGGCTGCGGCCAGCTCAGCCAGCGTCACCCATCATGACTATCAATTCGAAATGGTGCTGCCCGATACGCCGCGCATCCTGTGTGTCGGTGTTAATTTCCCTGACCGCAATGCAGAATACAAGGATGGCAGTACGCAGCCGAAACACATGTCTCTGTTCCCGCGGTTTGCGTCCGGATTTACAGGCCATGAACAGAATCTGATACGTCCGCCGGAAAACCACACACTGGATTACGAAGGTGAGGTAGCCATTGTCATCGGTAAGCAGGGGCGGCGTATTTCACAAGTCGACGCCTACGATCATATTGCAGCCTTGACACTGTGCAACGAAGGTACGATTCGTGACTGGGTGCGCCATGCCAAGTTCAACGTCACCCAAGGCAAGAACTGGGATCGTTCCGGTGCCATCGGCCCCTGGTTGGTGCCGTTCAAGAATGCCAGTCAGCTGGATGATGCCCGCATTATTACAAGAGTCAATGGCCAGGTTCGTCAGGATGACGTCTTGTCGCGAATGATGTTTCCGATCAGGGAGGAGATTGCCTATATATCTACATTCATGACTCTAAAGCCGGGCGATATCATCGTCACGGGTACCCCGACAGGTGCTGGCGCACGCTTCGATCCACCGCGGTACCTGGTTCCCGGTGATGTAATCGAAGTTGAAGTAGGGGGCATTGGCACATTGCGCAATGGCGTCGAGGATGAGCAGCCATGACGCCCGACGAGCATGTTCGTGCAGCCCAAGATCTACTCAAGGCCGAACAAACGGGCGCACAGATCGGACTGTTGACATTACGCCATCCCGAGATGGGGATGGATGATGCCTATGAGATTCAGAAAGCTATCAGTACGGCCAAGCTGGCACAAGGTCGAAAGGTGATTGGCTGGAAAATCGGCTTGACCTCGAAGGCCATGCAATACGCGCTGAATATTGATACGCCCGACAGCGGCATTCTGTTTGACGACATGTTGTTCAATACCGGCGATACGGTAGAGAAGGGCCGCTTCATTCAACCGCGGATAGAGGCAGAAATCGCCTTCGTCATGAAGTCGGCACTAGGAGGCTCGGATGTGACCCGCGCCGATGTGATCGCGGCAACCGACTATGTTTCGCCGGCTATCGAAATTCTCGATACACGTATACAACGCACCGATACTGACACTGGGCGTGCGCGCACGGTGTTCGACACCATCAGTGACAATGCCGCCAATGCCGGTATCGTCATGGGGCGAGAGAAACATGAGGTGGAAACCGTCGATCTTCGTTGGGTGGGGGTCATGGCTTTTCGCAATGGTGATATCGAGGAGACCGGCCTGGGTGCTGGTGTTCTGAACGATCCGATCGAGAGCGTGGTCTGGTTGTCACGCCGCATGGCCCAGTACGGACAGAGTATCGAACCGGGTCAGGTCATTTTGTCAGGTAGTTTCATCCGCCCTGTGGAGTGTCCCGAGAATACTCAGATCCATGCAGACTTTGGAGCCTTTGGTTTCGTGGATGTTCAGTTCGACTGAGCCGTTCGATATCTTCCTGTTAAAAATTCATTCTGAAAATAGAGGGATCAATGCCCGCACCACACAATTCGTTCAAGGCAGCGCTGCAAGAGGGAAATTTGCAAATTGGTTGTTGGCTGGGTCTGGCAGAACCGTATGTGGCAGAAATCAGTGCAAGTGCCGGTTTCGACTGGTTGTTGATCGACGCTGAACACGCACCCAATGATCTGCGCTCAATCATTCGCCACCTGCAGATTATTGCCGCGTCTGATAGCCAGGCTGTTGTTCGTCCTCCCATTGGAGAGACCTGGATCATCAAACAATTGCTGGATGCCGGCGCCCAGACTCTGCTTATCCCTATGGTTGACACGGCAGAACAGGCGCAGAAACTGGTCGATGCCGTCACGTACCCGCCTCATGGCGTTCGCGGCGTAGGTTCTGCTCTGGCGCGTGCATCCAATTTCGCCGCCATTCCGGATTATCTGCAGAGCGCCGGTGATGAAATTTGCTTGCTAGTACAAGTAGAAAGCTGCAAGGGCCTGGCCGCTCTGGATGAAATTCTTGCGGTTGAGGGCATCGATGGCGTCTTCATCGGCCCCTCTGATCTGGCCGCTGATATGGGGTTCATCGGGCAGGCTGGAGCCAGCGAGGTGAAGAAAGCCGTGCTGAGCGCCATAGGTCGTATTGTGACGGCCGGTAAAGCGGCGGGCATTCTTACATTGGATCGCGACCTGCAGTCCAGTTGCCGAGACTTGGGCGCCACATTCATTGCCACCGAGATCGACGTTACGCTCTTTGCCAGATCCATCCGGCAGGCGGCGCAGTCAGCCTCTACTCACTTGCGTCCAGCGTAATCGCACCGAGAGAATGCCGACCTGCTGCTGAATACGCTTGATTCGGTTCTGGAGGATTGTGGGCCTGCGCTCAGCTGATCAAGTACGCGGATGCAGGCCTTGGCGCTCAGTTGAATTCTGCTCTTGAGGACGTTGCGTTCGACACTGATTTCACCAGCTTCCTGAACCATTGATGTCGGCTTGAGTCGGTATGTCGAGCATGCCAGGTCTGCACGATCTTGAATACACCCAATTCCACTTGATGATATTTCAGCGGCGCGGGATTTTATTGCCGAGGACTACATTTGACAATGCTATATTCGGCTATGTTGAGGAATAGGATTGATACGTAGATGATAATGGTCTGGGTGGTCGTTCCTCAGTGCTATCCGGATCTTTTTTGAACAGAAAAATCAATTATGCCTTCGTGCAAAAGACGTACATCTCTACTATTTGCAGCCACTGTCAGTCTGGCAACGCTGATCGGATGTGCAACGCAAAAGGGTAACCTTGCCCCCGCAGAGAGTCTTGAGCCTGCTGGCTGGCTTGATGTTGATACCTCACTGCTCGGTGATCACTACTCCGATTATGTAGCTGATGTCCGGCAGCGACTCGAATCACATCGCTTGCTGCATGACCCGTCTCAGGCCGAGCTGGAGATAGAGCGTGCCGCTCCTCGTGAATACCCTGCGGCGGATCACTGTGGCGCAAAGGTAGCTGGCATTGCCATTCTGGTGCACGGTTTGTCGGATACCGCATTCGCGATGCGCGATCTTGCGCAGTCACTGAGTAAGCAGTGCTACATCGCTCGCACGGCATTGCTGCCAGGCCATGGCACGCGTGCTGGTGATCTGTTGGCAGTGACCCATGAAGACTGGACCAATACCGTGCGTTACCTGACCGAGCAGGCGGCTCGCGAGCACGATCGGGTCGTTCTGGTTGGCTACTCGCTCGGGGCAATAGCGACAATGACGGTCGCTCTGGATGAGAACAGTCCGGTTGATGCACTGCTGGCCATATCGCCTGCCTATAACATTTCGACGATGTCCTCTGCGCGCTTTGCGCCGTGGTTGTATTGGGTATACCCGTGGATCGACAAGGGCAACTCGGATGACTCGCAACGCTATGAGTCCATGCCGACACGGGCCGTGGCCGAGTTGGTCGGTGGGTTGAAAGTAATGAACGCGTTGATTGAACAACGCAAGGGCTATGATCAGCCCTGGATGTTGATTCAGAGCCGGGACGACAGCAGTACCGTGCCTGTCGACAATCAGGCGTTTGTGCTGGAGTACGCCAGCGATCCGCGCTCACGCGTTATCAACTTCTATTCGGATCAAAGCCCGGAGGCACCGCAACCTGATGTGCAATGGATTCCGGGGACCAACCTTGAATACCGCGTTACGGGGCTGACTCATCTGGCTGTGCATATAGCCCCTGACAATCCACATTACGGAGCCGACGGCGATTATCGAGGCTGTGGTGCTACTGATGGACGCGATCTTGGCGATGCGAAGCGGTGCAGCGATGCTGAAAAGGTCTGGTACGCCGACTGGAGCAAGTTGCCAGAAGTCGGTGCTGAACCACCGACAGCCATTTCCACATTCAACCCGGAATATGCGCAAATGGAAACGGCTATCAGTGCGTTTTTGAGCGAGCTCGATAACGGTCTTTGAGTTTTACTTAGAGATACCTCGACACCTTCCTGAAACAGTACCCGACGCGATGCTGTACGCTTTGCATTTTTTCCGGCAAGACTGATGAATCGATTTGATCTGGGAAATCACACAAAACTGATTTCAACTGCTTCTGCTGAATCTCAGCGCTGGTTCAATGTTGGGCTGAATTGGTGTTATGGGTTTAATCATGAGGAAGGTGTGAAATGCTTTCTCAAAGCAATGGCAGCTATGGGATGTGAAGCACGGCGTGCCGGCTGCTCGTGCTGACACCTTCGAAGCGTTGTCTGTGATTGAACGCTCTATCGCGATGAAAGAGGCGGCCGGTGAACAGCAGCATCCGGCCATTCTGCATTTGCATATCTATGCCAGGGTGTTGCGCATGCCGCATTGAAGAACTTGTCTATCGCAGAGGCAGAACGGGTTAAGTTTCATGCGGCTGTGAAGCGTATTCCAGAGGACAGGAAATTTTTCAATAACACCGCGCAGTCTATTCTTGCGGTGGCAGAAGAGATGCTGGACGGTGAGTTGGAGTATCACAAAGGCAACCATGAGATTGCTTTTAAGCATTTGCGTGAAAGCGTTTATCGGGATGATAACCTTGGGTACACCGAGCCATGGGCGTGGATGCACCCACCGCGTCATGCTCTGGCAGCTTTGTTGGCCGAGCAAGGGCAACACGAGGAGGCGGAAGAGGTCTATCGTACGGACCTGGGGGTGAACGGCAAGCTACAACGCTGTGCACAACATCCGGACAATGTATGGGCTCTGCACGGATTGGTGGAATGTCTGCGTGCCAGAGGCGACACTGAAGAGTTGCCATTTTTTGAGGCAAAACTTGTGTATGCACTGACAAAAACGGATGTTCCCGTCACCTCATCCTGCCTGTGCAGAGCTGCAGTTTGCTGTAATTCCTGAAGGAGAACGTATTCCATGATCGCCAGTTTAGCCATGTACCAACGTCCACAACTTGTTGAAGCGCATAGTCGCCTGTGGGGATTGATCCGCAAGAATTTGCATGATGCAGGCTTGGACGCTCCAGCGCAATTGTCGCAGGATACCGACGAAAATATTGTGTGGGAGCATCCTGAGCTCGTGCTTAGCCAGACCTGCGGCATGCCTTATCGAACGTGGTTGCATGAGAATGTGGAGCTGGTCGGTACGCCGGACTATGGCCTGATGGATTGCCCGCCCGGGTTCTACCGTAGCGCCCTGGTTGTCAGACATGACGACCCACGCCATGAGTTACCCGAGTTTCGTAGCTCCACATTTGCCTACAACCAGAGCTTTTCTCAATCCGGTTATGCGGCGCCATTCTGGCATCTTGAACCGCACGGATTCTGGTTCGAGAATCGCTTGCACACAGAGCAGCACCTGGAGAGCGCCCGAGCGGTGGCTCAGGGGCAAGCAGATATCGCATCGCTGGATGCGGTGTCCTGGCGGCTTATGTCAAAGTACGAGCCTTTCGCCGCCAACTTGCGTGTTCTGGAGTGGACGGCACCGACGCCAGGGTTGCCGCTGATTACGGCAAAAGGCAATGATCCTGTGGTTATTTTCACAGCCGTTGAACGGGCATTCGCTCAGTTGCAAGACGAAGACAAAGATCTGCTGGGAATCCTCGGACTGGTATCCATTCCCAAAGAGGACTACCTGGCGTTGCAGAATCCGACACCGGGTTCGTGATTCGGGACTTTGTATCCAGCTGATCCTGGTCACTTCTCGTCATTCTTTAAGACTTGTTCGAACTTGCGGCCATGTGGTCCGTCATCATCTGCATCATGGATTGCATCATCTGCATGCGCTTTTCCATTATCTTGTGGTGATTGCCCATGTCACCATGCATCGGGTCCTTGTCCTGCATGTCGGGCTTGTCTTTCATGTCACCCTTGTCCATCATGTCGCCAGAGCCCATTTCACCCATCATGGTCATGCTGTTCTGCATGACCTTCTTATGCTCCGCCATCATGGCGCTTCGCTCCTCCGGTGTCCTGGCCTCCATCATCTTGTCGTGCATTGCCTGCATGACCGTCATCTGCTCGTCCATGCGAGCCAACTGCGCGTCGGAACCGTCCATTGACATCTTTTTCGTGGATGCGGCATCTGGACGTTGGGTGTCGTGCCCGACGGGCATCTGTGCACATCCGGTAAGGCCGAAAGTAGTCAGGGCGGTTGCAATTGCAACAGTACGAAGTAAATACATGGGGAATGCTCCAGTAGTTGACAGGAAGAGTGAGCTTGTCTGTGCGGTAAAGCATCCAGCCGCTCATTGAACAAGTTATCAGAGAGCTGGTTATTTCGGATTGATCGACATCAGTTTCCGGCGTGTTTCATCTCGGAATTTCAGAACTTCAGCCGCCGCAGCCGTAGGGCGTTCAGAACCACCGTTAACGATGATGCGCTCATCGCGAAGGCTGCAAACATTGGGCCGATCAGAATGCCGAGGAACGGGTAAAGAACACCGGCTGCGATCGGTACGCCCACGGCGTTGTAGATCAATGCGAAGAACAGATTTTGACGAATATTGCGCATGGTCGCATGGGACAGCTTGCGAGCTCGTACGATGCCATCAAGATCGCCCTTGACCAGCGTGAACCCGGCGCTTTCGATTGCCACATCGGCGCCTGTGCCCATCGCGATGCCGACGTCGGCCTGTGCCAGGGCAGGGGCGTCGTTGACCCCATCGCCTGCCATGGCGACTTTCTTGCCCTGTTCCTGCAACTCCCGGATGATGCGGGCCTTGTCTTCGGGCAGCACGTCGGCGCGAATCTCATCGATGCCCAGACGTTTGGCCACCGACCTGGCGGTGCGCTCATTGTCACCGGTGGCCATGATGATGCGAAACCCCAATTCGTGCAGCGCTTTCAGGGCGGCGGGTGTTGTCTCCTTGATCGTGTCTGCTACGCTGACAAGGCCAGCGATAGCACCGTCCAGCACAATGAACATCACCGTCTCGCCCTCATCGCGCCGCGCATTGGCGGTGTCGACCAACGCGTCGTTGTCCAATCCCATGTCACGGATCAGTGCAGCATTGCCCAAGGCAACGGCTTTGCCATCCACGCGGCCCTTGACGCCCTTGCCGGTCACCGCCTCGAACTCCTCGGCCTTGGCCAACTCGACACCGCGCTCTTCGGCGCCGCGCACAATGGCTTCGGCCAGCGGGTGTTCTGAGCCGCGTTCCAGAGAGGCCGCCAGCCGCAGTACTTCGACCTCGTCATGCCCGACTTCTGGCAAAACCGCGACTAGCCTGGGCTTGCCTTCAGTCAGCGTGCCGGTCTTGTCCACGATCAGCGTATCGATCTTCTCGAATCGTTCCAGCGCTTCGGCGTTTTTTATCAGCACGCCCATCTGCGCCCCCGTGCCCGTTGCCGTCATGATCGATATGGGTGTGGCCAGACCCAGCGCACAGGGACAGGCAATGATCATTACCGCTACCGCCGAGACCAGCCCATAGGCCATGGCCGGCGCGGGGCCCCAGATTGACCAGACGATAAACGATACGACGGCAACGGCTATGACTGCTGGCACAAACAGGCCCGCCACCTGATCAGCGTATTTCTGGATCGGCGCACGACTTCGTTGTGCGTTGGCGACCATCTGTACGATCTGGGAAAGCATGGTATCAGCCCCAATGCGGGTGGCCTCGATCACCAGACTGCCGGTGCCATTGATCGTGGCTCCCGTGACAGGCTCGCCCGCGATTTTTTCCACCGGCATAGGTTCGCCTGAAATCATTGATTCATCCACTGACGACCGGCCTTCGAGAACCACACCATCAACGGGCACCTTGTCGCCGGGGCGCACACGCACGTGATCGCCCAGCTGCACCTGTTCAAGCTCGATCTCTTCTTCGGTGCCGTCGGGGCGGATCACCAGCGCGGTCTTGGCGGCCATATTCAGCAGTGCCCGGATGGCCTTGCCAGTGCCCTCGCGGGCACGTAGCTCCATCAGCTGGCCCAACAGCACTAATGTCACGATCACAGCCGCGGCCTCGAAATACACACCCACCTGGCCGTTCGCGTCTCGAAAGCCTGCGGGAAATATCTGCGGTGCGACGACGGCAACGATACTGAACAGAAAGGCTGCGCCAACCCCCATCGAGATCAGGCTGAACATGTTCAGGTTCATCGTGCGGAACGACTGATAGCCGCGCACGAAGAATGGCCAACCCGACCACAGAATCACAGGGGTTGCCAGTACGAATTCCAGCCAGAGCGATGTGCGTTCGCCCAACAAGTCAATGAAGTAGGTGAAGCCCACCATCGGCCCCATGGCCAGAATCAGCAAGGGAACGGTCAGAGCCGCTCCGAGCCAGAACCGATGGGTAAAATCGACCAGTTCGGGGTTTGGGCCTTCCTCCTCCAGGCTGACGGTTTCTGGCTCCAGACCCATGCCGCAGATCGGACACGAACCGGGCCCGGGATGGTGTACTTGTGAGTGCATCGGGCAGGTATAGATCGTGCCGTTGTAGTTCTCTGGCACCGTATCGTATTCGCCTTCCTTCACACCCACGCTAGTTGCATCATGCGCAGGGGAATGACCGGAGTGGTCGTGTTGCCGGTGTTCCGCCACTTCGCCCTCAGGTACCAGGAACATGCCGCATTTTGGGCAGGATCCTTCTTCGGTACTGCGCACCTCGGGGTGCATGGAACATGTGTAGATCGTACCGGAATACCCATCCGGCACAGTATCGAGGGATGGCTCCTCGGGGGCGGTTTTGTCGAAGTGGCCTTTGGTGACGTTCATCTTATTGTCCTTTTTTGTTGCCGACCGTGCATGGAGTGCCAATTGGTAACTGAGTTATCTACCAATAATTGCGGACTCCGGTTGCATCATGGATGTTCCAGTAACTGGAACGTCAAGGCCTTAATCAGATATTTCGAGATAATATGTAAAAATGACGATGCCAATACCGGTAATCTCGACCGACACGCTACTGTGCGCATGATCAAGGCGTGAACTGTATGATCGGGAAGCAGGGTGGGGGTTCAGACTGGAGTGTCTGACTTGCACTGATGTCTGTCTTCATCATTGATCTCCAGGAAATTGCACTACGCAAGGTAGCGTTCTCGCAGGGCTAGTCAGCATCATTGTGTGATCCCGGCATTTGTTCCGCAGTTTGTTTGCTCTGAAGACATACTTCATAAATCCGCTAATCATAACTGCACTCAGGATTGTCTAGTGCACTAGACAATCCTGCGATCAAGCCGAGTACTCTTTAATTCGAGTGTAGGGATTTCATGGTGTCTCCGTTGGTTGTGGTTTGGTTAGAAGCGGTAAGCCGAGGGTGTTTCCAGGCGGCGCTGAATCCAGTACAACATCGATGTGTGTGAGAGGAAGACGTTTGATCTCACGGCGTTTCCATAGAAAATAGACCGCAGGGATCACCAACAACGCCAACACGGTCGCGCTGAGCATGCCGCCGACCATGGGGGCGGCAATGCGCTGCATGACCTCAGAACCCGTACCGGTGCCGATCATGATCGGAACGAGGCCAGCGACAATGGTGGCGACCGTCATGATCACGGGACGTACCCGCCGGCCTGCTCCCTTCAGCACGGCGGACTTGAGCTCGTCTACCGTCGGGCGACGCGCCTGGGCCTGTGTTTCCGACACCAGCCGAACATAGGCCTGATTGAGATAGACCAGCATGATGATCCCGATCTCCACGGCAACGCCTGCCAGGGCAATGAAGCCGACGCCCACGGCAATCGAGAAGTTGTATCCCAGGGCCATCATGAGCCAGACTCCCCCCAGCGCGGCAACGGGCAGGGTGGCCAGAATGATCAATACTTCCGTAAAGCTTCTGAAGTTCAGATAGAGCAACAGCACAATGATCACCAGCGTCAACGGGATCACATAGCTCAGACGCTCCTGTGCCCTGAGCATGTACTCATACTGCCCGGACCACTGCACCGAATAGCCACCTGGCAGCTTCAGGTTGTCTGCCACGGCGGCTTGAGCCGTTTTGACATAGGAGCCCAGATCCACGCCTGCAATATCCACCAGCGTCCAGCCATTGAGCCGGGCATTCTCACTTTTGATGCCCGGGGGACCCTCCTCGATACGCACACTCGCCACATTGGCCAGTGAAATCCGGTGACCGCCCGGAGTTACCAGCGGCAGCATCTCGAGTTGTTCCGGAGAATCACGAAAACTCTGCGGATAGCGCATGTTGACCGGGTATCGTTCCAGTCCCTCAACCGTCTGGGTCACCTGCATGCCCCCTACCGCGGTTGCAATTATCTGCTGTACATCGGCAATGTTCAAGCCGTAGCGGGCGGATTTCTCACGGTCAATGTCAATCTTGATGTAGCGTCCGCCGGCGACCCGCTCACTGTAGACCGACGCGGTGCCTGGCACTTTTTCCAGAATCGTTTCCAGATCCCGACCGATGGATTCGATCACCTTCAGATCCGGCCCCGCGATCTTGATGCCCACGGGTGTCTTGATACCGGTCGCCAGCATATCGATACGGGTCTTGATCGGCATAACCCAGGCGTTTGTCAGACCGGGTATCTGGACCAGCGAGTCGAGCTCGGCCCGCAGACTCTCAGACGTGACTCCAGGTCGCCATTGTGATTTGGGATGGAACTGCACCACCGTTTCAATCATCGTCAAAGGTGCTGGATCGGTCGCACTCTCGGCCCGGCCCATCTTGCCGAACACCGTCTTGACCTCAGGCACGGTGCTGATCAGCTTATCGGTTTGCTGCAGGATCTCACGGGCCTTGCCAATTGAGATGCCCGGATAGGTGGTCGGCATGTACATCAGATCGCCTTCATCCAGCGGTGGGATGAACTCGCTGCCGATATTGCGTGCCGGCAACAGGCCGATGCTGGTTATGGCCAACGCCACGATCAGCACGATAACTGGTATCCGCAAAACGGTACGCAGCACCGGCAAGTAGAGCGCCATCAGAAGCCGGTTGATCGGGTTGGCCGATTCGTGCCGCACCTTGCCTCGGACGAAATAGCCCATCAGTATCGGTACCAGTGTGATCGCCAGCAAGGCTGAGGCGGCCATCGCATAGGTTTTGGTGAACGCCAGCGGGGAGAACATGCGTCCCTCTTGCGCTTCAAGCGTAAACACCGGCAAGAAGCTCATGGTGATGATCATCAAAGAGAAAAACAGGGCAGGGCCCACCTCACTGGCCGCGCGGGCAACGACCTGCCAGCGGTTGTCATCCGTCAGCGGTGTCTCCTCCATGTGCTTGTGCATGTTCTCGATCATCACGATGGCTCCATCGACCATCGCACCGATCGCGATCGCTATACCGCCCAATGACATGATGTTCGCGTTGATGCCTTGCTGATGCATGATGATGTAGGCGATGAGAATACCAACGGGCAGGGAGAATACGGCCACCAGGGCCGAGCGCACGTGGAACAGGAACACCGCACACACCAGTGCGACCACGAAGAACTCCTCGATAAGCTTCATATAGAGGTTCTCCACGGCTGAATCGATCAGCTCCGATCGGTCATAGACGGTCACGAGCTCCACGCCATCGGGCAGACCGGCTTTCAACACCTCCAGGCGCGACTTGACCCCATCGATGACGCTGCGGGCATTTTCACCAAAGCGCATGACGATTACCCCACCGACAACTTCTCCTTCGCCATTGAGTTCGGCAATACCACGACGAATCTTCGGCCCGATATTGATCGTGGCGACATCGCGCAGCAGCAAGGGAATACCATTGGCATCCTGACCCAGCGGCACGGTTTCAAGCGCGTCTCGCCCATCCAGATACCCGGATGCCCGCACCATGTATTCGGCCTCGGCCATTTCGATCACCGAGGCACCAACCTCCTGATTCGCACGCTGTATCGCCGTCTGTACATGGCTCAACGGCATATTGTAGGCACGCAGTTTGTCAGGGTCGACGGTGACCTGGTATTGCTTCACCATGCCACCGATTGTCGCCACTTCCGAGACACCAGAAACACTTTGCAGCTCGTACTTCAGAAACCAGTCCTGCAGGCTGCGCAGCTCGCTGAGATCATGTTGTCCGGTGCGATCGACCAGTGCGTACATATAGGCCCAACCGACACCGGTCGCATCGGGTCCCAGCTGAGGGCGAGCGGTGTCGGGCAGGTTGGGCGTCACCTGACTCAGATATTCAAGCACCCGCGAACGTGCCCAATACAGATCAGTATCATCATCGAAAATGACATACACAAACGAATCACCGAAGAACGAGTAGCCCCGCACATTCACCGCCCCGGGAACCGACAGCATTGCAGTGGTCAGGGGGTAGGTCACCTGATCTTCGACCACTTGCGGAGCCTGTCCCGGAAAGCTGGTCTTGATGATGACCTGAACGTCAGACAGGTCGGGCAGGGCATCAATCGGTGTCTGTTTTACCGACCACAAGCCCCAGGCTACTAGCATCAGGGTCATCAGTAGAACAAAAATCCGATTGCGAATCGAGTAATTGATGATTGATTCAATCATTGGAAGGCCTCGCCCGTGTCAGCGGCTTCGATGGCGTTGATCTGGTAGTCGCCGGCGTCGGTCTCGAACACGCGAAAGCGTATGGAGTCGCCATCCTTCAGCGGCTCTATATCCACCGCGTCGTCGAGTGAAAACTTCATCGACATGGCTGGCCATTCCCATTCGGGAATGGGTTCATGCGAGATTGATGCGATACCTTCTTTTTCATTGATCGCCTCAAGCACGCCGATCGCCCAGACCGCCTCGGAGGTTTTTTCCGGCCCAGACCGGTTGCCCGACAGCGACTCGTCAAGCTCGCTCATGCGCATGAAGTCGGAAGCGATGCTCGATTCCGAATCGATCAGAAATTGGGCGGAGATAACCACCTCGTCACCCTCTTCAAGTCCTTCCAGAATCTGTACCTGCCCACGCGAGCGTCGGCCTATGGTCACGGCCACGGACTTGAAGTGACCTTCGCCGGTAGCCAGTACCACCCGTTCCATGGTTCCGGTCCGAATGAGCGCCTCACGCGCAACGAGCAGAGCCGGTTCAGGGGCATCGGCGGCGATGCTCAGACGTGTGAACATATTCGGCAGCAAGGCACCATCCGGGTTCTCGAGTACGATGCGCAGCTTGGCGGTGCGCGTGACGCTGTTCAGCACAGGGTAGATATAATCAACCTGACCTTGCCAGCGTCGACCAGGAACAGCATCGGTCTGAATCTCTACCGCCGCCCCCACACGAAGCTTGGCCAGCTGGCTTTCGAAAACCTCGCCTTCAATCCAGACAGGATCCATCGAGGCGATGCGCAGCAACCTTTGTCCAGGGGTCACGTAGGCGCCCTGACCGACCGACAATGAATCAACAACTCCTGCCTGCGGTGCGTAGACGCGGATCTGCTGGATAACCGTGCGGTTCTGGCGAATGCGATCGATCGTGCCGCTGCTGACACCCAGATTCGCAAGCTTGTCTTGCGAGGCATCGATCAGCACGGTATCGCCGGAATCCAGAGCAATCAGATATTCCTCCTGTGCCGAGATCAGCTCCGGAGAATAGATGTCGTACAGCCGGCCAAACTTTTCAATCGGATCGCCGTCACTTCTGACGTGCAGGCGGCGCAACCACCCGGCAACCCGCGCATGAACCTCCTGGAGCTGGCGCTCATCGAACCCGACATAACCGACCGTCTCGATGGCATCGGCCAGAATGGCATGCTCGACTTTGGCGGTGCGCACGCCCAGATTATTGATCACCGCAGGAGATATCTCTACCGTACCGGCCGGTAGCGCTTCACCAGACTGCTTGAAGACAGGTACCAGATCCATCCCCATCGGCGATTTGCCGGGCTGATCTCGCCGATAGTTTGGATCCATGGGAGCGACCCAGTACAGTGGCTCGTTACTATCAGACTCTTCACCCGAGGCCTCGGTAGCCGAGGCCGGGCTGGACAGCTTGGTCAGAATTTGCGATGAGAATTCAGGCCCCCAGGACATACCCAGGCCAATGCTCAGCCCGGCAACAATGACCAGGGCAACGAGGCCGAAAATCCGGAACAGACCTTTCATGAACGCTCTCCAGAAGCAGGTGTAGCGCTTGAGACATACTCGATCGCTGACTTTGTTTTCATGAGTTCGGCATCGAGTGCCAGGGTCTCAAGCTCGGCATTCAGCCTATCGATCAGTACCAATTGCACTTCAACAAAGCCCGCCTCGCCACTGGCAAAGGCGCGGCGCGTGGCCTCGGCTTGCTGATGGTACTCAGGCAGGAGCTCATCGCGTAACAGGGTTTGCCTGGCTTCCAGACGGATCGCCTGTGCCTGCAGCTGGCGATAATCGCGAGACAGTCGATCACGTATGAGTTCGGCCTTTTTGTCTGCCTGATCCACCTTGGCGGTGGCGGCTGACCGGCGTGCTGTATTGGCACCACCGCGCAACGAGGCAAGATCCATGGTGAAACCCAAGGAGAGAAAATCAGCGCGCTCAACATCGTTCGAGGGATCCTCACGATAACCGTAGCTCACACTGAGCCCCCGGCTGCCTTTGCCCAGCTCGGTGGCCAGGCGCTGTTCCGCCTCAGCAGCCTTACGTTCAGCGTCAGCCAGCACGAAGGAGGGATGGGTCGAGGGGTCGAATGTTACCGATGAGCTCATCGGGTCTGAGTTGTATTGCGTGAAGTCAAGTCGCTCAATCTCAGCCGCGCTCAGCCATTCGCCGAACAGTTCACGGCTGTTGTCGACGAGCATCGAAAATCGCTCGATACGTTCATCGACTCGGGTCAATGCCGCCCGGGCGCTAAGCACCTCCCGTTGGCGTGCCTGACGAAGGCCGGCCCCGTAGTTGGCGCGCGTGATATCCAATGCCTGCTCGAACACGGTACGATTCGATTGCAAGGCTGCCACGGAGGCCTGTGCCATCCATCCTTCTGACCAGGCGGTCTGCAACTGCTGGCGCAACAGGGCCCTGCGCAGTTCGCTCTGGATTACGGCGGCTTGGGCAAGATGCTGCTGAGCGGTCGATTGCCAGTGGCGCGAATCGCCTGGCGGAAACATCTGGCTCAGGCTTATCTGCAGTTGCGTCATGGGCTCCTGATCGATCGCGAAGGTATCCAGGGGAAAGTTCGCGGCCGACAATTTAAGCGTAGGCGGTGGCAGCGCGGCCGATACCCGTGCCGTGTCACGCAGCATCGATTCACGATCCATGCTTTGACCAATTTCCAGATCTCTCTCGACGACGAGCTTGATCACATTGTCGAGCGACAGGGTATCAGCGTGCACAGCAGGCAGGGGTAAGCATACGGCTACGATCAGTGTTCGAGCCAGATGGCGATACAACAAAGGAACAAGAAATGCGTTTTTCGTAAGCACAGGCAGTAATAATCTCAATGAATGGAGGATGAAAGGCGAGCGACTGATCAATGTTGTGATCCCTTGCTGTGTGAGATCTCATGCATTTCTGATAACGAATGCCAGGCGGTCAGGCGTTGCCATCAATAAAGCAGTCGCACCGGATCCCACGAGAAATCCACGACGTGACATAAGCGCTCGTTGAGGTAGAGAGCTAAAGGGCTGACAGGACATATCGATCTGGTCAGGGTCAAATCAGGGGAAGACCATCCGCGCACAGGTAGTCGATCAGCGATCCACGAGAAGCGGAGTCGGCAGATCAACAATCAAGCGAAGGGAGGAGGTGCGAGGTGCGCGAGTTACGCGACAGCAAGCACGTCAGACGATAGGAGGGCGGAACAACAAGGTAACCACGGGGGAGACGAATCCCTTGTTATCAACGACTGAGGCGATGTTGGCACCGCTCGACAAATCTCGGAACAAGGGGCTCTCCAACACCGCCACCTGAGGCGCAGGGCAACTTGAGACACAAGGCAGTGAGCAATCCTGAGAGTCACTACAGTCGACTTCAAGACAACAATCACCGGATTCTGAGCCATGTTTCTCAAAACCGACCGTGAGAAGATCCGAACCCACGCTGCTGACTTGCGCAGCCGGCAGGGAGAACTGACTCACCGGTGATTGCAGTAACAGGGAGCTGGCAACGATCCAGAAGCCCAACAATGCCACACACAGGCGCACGGCATTCGTCCGGAGACCCGAAGGTTCCGGCGAGCGGTACGACTGAGGAGGGTTCATTGTCATGCGTTGAATTTTAATCGTTTTAGTGAGCTGTCACACTCACGCTGTTTGTTGCCGGGTGGGTCAGTAGTCACGCTTGGTCATATGACCTGCCATGTACTGGCAAAGTTCCCGACAGCTTGATTATACGCTCTCTCCAACCGATTGAGATTAGATTGAACATGAGTTGTAGTATTTTGATGCAAATGAATCAGCTATCCGGTTCGACTGTAATAATGTTATCTCAGTCGTGTTCGTTAAAAACAAGGCCGACACGTTGTTACTTATTCGGCTGTCGGGTCATGCGCAGATAGGGCTTGAGTTCGTTCCAACCGGCTGGAAAAATTTTTTCAGCTTCTTCGTTGGATAATGCTGGCGATACGATGACGTCGTCGTTGTCTACCAGTCATTGCAGACTCCGGTTGTATCATGGGTATTCCAGTGGCTGGAACGTCAAGGCTTGATCAGATATTTCGAGATAATTTGTAAAAATGAATATTGAGCCTTCCCTCATTCAGAGATCAATGGCACTTGGTCGGGTAGTTGTGCGTAGAAAGAGCCGTAATCAGAAACGGCACGCCCAGTCCGGCTGAATAGATCGATAACAACCAGATAATGGCCCCACCGACCAGACTGAGCTCATTGCGCCAGCTCAACAGCACACGCCCCAGTACACCAACTCCGGCACCGAGTACGACGAAGCTGTCGAAAAGCCCAGCACAAAAACACAGGCTCAGACCCCCCGCACGCAGCCGGGCCCTGAATTCGGCCTGCTGTTCGGGTGCCTGATCCGTCTGGCCAGCGATAAACGAGACGTAGCCTGGAACCAGCGGCAGCACGCAGGGGGAAAGAAAGGAGATGGCACCCGCCAGAAAGGCGGCGACGATGCCAATACCAGCAATCTCGGTCGACACGCTACTTTGCGCGTGGCTGTCGAAATGGACGCAGCGCCCAGGCGAATGCCAGCCCTGGAATCACGATCCACTGCAACAAGGGAGACAGCCCGGCATCAATCACCGGCACGATGGGCATCAGCTCCGAATAGGCCCACGCCTCACGCACGACAATATTAAGCCACTCGCTGAACACGGTATAGCCGACGCCAATCACCATCGTGAACCCAACCACACGATAGACGGCAGAACGCGTCAGTGGCCATCCTGCGCCAAACATCAGCAACGACAACATCAGGGCGCTCATGGCGATCAGGACATCACCGCCGGTGCAATGGACGGCGGCAAACACGATCTCCCCTGTAGTACCGGTATTCCAGAGGGTGTACAGCGGCATGTGCGCAAACTCCCAGACCAGATTACCTCCTGCGATGACTGAAAAATAGCGTCGTAACGTCGACACGAATGACGCACCCATTGGCACGGTATCGATGGGAGTACGGTGCGAGGAGAGGGTCGCAATATCCTGTGGTTGATTCACGTCTGATTTGTCCCCTTTTTGCTGCAACAGATGCCAACTGTACACATCAGCGCGCAGGGCGCCAGCGACAGAATGATTGGCGCGGCTCCCATGGCTGTCAGCCAGTCCCAGTTCAACGCCATGCCTGTACCCACGACAACCATGCCCGCGACCAGTAACAGACTTCGCCCCCGTAGTCTCTCCTTAAGGCGTGAACTGTATGATCGGAAAGCAGGGTGGGGCTGTTCAGACTGAAGTGTCTGAGTTGCACTGATGTCTGTCTTCATCATTGATCTCCAAAAAATTGTACTACGCAAGGCAGCGTTCCCACAGGGCTAGTCAGCATCATTGCGGGATCCCGACGTTTTGTTCCGCGTTTTATTTCCCATGAAGACATACTTCACCAGAGCCGTAATCGCCAGGACCAGCAGAACAATCACCAGGAGCCAGATCAGCCCCATGGCCCACATCATTCCGCCACTCATCATTTCACCGTTCATCATTCCATCATTCATCATCAGATATATTCCTGTTATTGGCATTACATGCCATGAGGTTCAAGGTCCCGTCGCAACGCGACGGAGATTGCATCAAGCTATTCAAGATCGTCACCCACTGTCGCTTGCTGATCATGCTTATTGGGTAGAAAAGAGCGTCGAATTGCCATCATCAATGGCGAATATCTTCCATGGCTCACTCTTGTTGCCGCCCATACCCGGTGAGCCCAGAGGCATGCCAGGCAAGGTAATACCATCGATGTCGGGCCGCTCGGAGAGCAATTTGTCAATTACGGTGACAGGCACATGACCGCTGACAAAGTATCCGTCGATCAGCGCCAGATGGCAGCCTTGGTACTCGTCGGATAGACCGCGATCGCGACTTATCGCGGACAGCTCATGCGTGGGTTTGACTGTGACCTCATAATCGTTGGCCCGCAGATAGTCTGCGTAATTTTCACAGCAGCCGCACTGAGGGTTTTTGTAGATGAGCGCTTCGGTTGCGTGTACCGCGCCGGTCGCCAACGACACGATCATGGTGAGTGGCAGGCTGATAGCTGCAGCGGTTCTTGTGTAGAGTCTCATGATGTTTCCTGTGGTTTGTGCTTGAGAGATACGAGGTGCCAGACAAAAGATTTCATTAGGTGCTGACTCGAATGATTCCCATCATGCCGGCGGCCTGATGTTCGAGAATGTGGCAATGGAACATCCAGTCTCCCGGGTTGTCTGCCACCAGTGTGATTTCAACCTGTTCCTCGGGAGCCATGAGCACGGTGTCCTGCCATTCCTGATGTGGCGTTGGCTTGCCGTTGCGGCTCACCACTCGGAATGAGTGCCCGTGCAGATGGATGGGGTGATGCCAGGCGGTATCGTTGATCAATTCGATCAGATAGCTTTGATCACGCTCCAGTGTCAGCAGAGGATCCATTACATGGCCGGATGCCGCGACGCCATTGATGAACCACATTTTTCCTTCACGCATCATGGCCATCATGTTATTGCCGTCACCCATCATCATCTGCCCCATCATTCCGCCGTTAAAACGAATCTGATGCCGCGTAATGCCTGCCATGAGGGGTTCTGGAAGGGTATTGGCTGGTAGTGCAATCGGCGAATCCAGTGCGTTTGATCGAAGCGATTCCGGTCCATAAACCACGTCGATCAGCTCGTACTCCAGCCCTGAGTAGAAAGTGTCAGTGATGGTGAACCGGGTGTCGGGATCCCCCGTCAGGTCGAGCACCAGATCAACCCGCATTGCAGGGCCGAGCACGACAGTGCGGTTGGCTGGCTCATGTGGTGTGACAGGTTGACCATCCAGCGCAATGATCTGCGGTTGATGGTCTTGAAAGTTCAAGGC
The DNA here is from genome assembly GCF_002215215.1 of Granulosicoccus antarcticus IMCC3135. Taxonomy (NCBI): domain Bacteria; kingdom Pseudomonadati; phylum Pseudomonadota; class Gammaproteobacteria; order Chromatiales; family Granulosicoccaceae; genus Granulosicoccus; species Granulosicoccus antarcticus. The sequence continues at coordinate 3,778,878 of NZ_CP018632.1, forward strand.
GAAAATCCGCGCGTTGGCTGCATTGATCAGGCGCAGTCGGATCCGCTCGCCTTGTCTGACGCGAAAGTTGCCGGGAGCCAGTCCATTTATCGTGACGGTATTGCCGATGCGTCCGTTGTGACTCATGTCATGTCGATTGGCAAAGTCATCACTGATACGCGCATCGCTCTTGAGCCGCCAGTCGTCGAGTATCCAGGTGACGTCACGATCGACAGTGATCGGCTCCCTTTCCTCAATGATCAGTGGGCCATAGAGGCCGCGTCCCACCTGCTCGGCGCTGCGTTGATGCGGGTGATACCAATAGGTCCCGGCATCGGGCACATCAAACTCGTAGACGAAGTGCTTGTTTGATCCGATAGGAGTCTGTGTGAGATGTGGTACTCCGTCCATGGCATGCGGCACACGCAATCCATGCCAGTGCACAGTCGTCTCTTCGTCCAGTGCATTTTCCACGGCGATTCGCACACGATCACCCTGAATGAGGCGAATCTGGGGGCCCGGCACGCTCTGATTGTAGGCCCACACGGGAGTCATCGGGTATTTTCCGGGGGCCAGCTGTGTGCTCGCCTTTCCGGGACGTAGAGAAAAGTGTCGCATCGGCTGCGGTTCAGCAACTGCTGCCTGAGTCACGAAACCAGGCAGTGTCGTCAATAGGGCCGTTGCGCCGGATCCGACAAGAAATTCGCGACGTGACATGAGCGCCCGCGGGCGCTTTGCTCTGAAGTGTTGATAGGACATATCGATCTGGTCATGGTCGAAATACGGGGGAGACCATCCACGCGCCAGTTGTCAATCATGCGATCCACAAGACGTGGAACCGGCTGATCAGCAATCAAGCGGAGGGACTATGCGATGCGCGAGCCGCGCAACAACAAGGACGTCAGACGATAGGGGGGCGGAACAGCGGGGTAGCCAAGGGCGGAACAAAGCCGTTGTTATCAACATCAGAGGTAATGTTGGCGCCGCTCGATAGATCACGATAAAAAAGACTTTCAAGCACGGCAACCTGAGGCGCAGGACAACTTGAGGTGCATGACAGTGAGCACGCCTCAGAGTCATTACAACCGACTTCAGGACAACAGTCACTGGATTTCTGATCGTGAACCTCGGCACCGACCGCCAGGAGCGGTGAATCGACATTGCTGATGTCTGCAACTGGTAAAGAGAACGGACTCACCGGTGATTGCAACAACAGAGAACTGGCAACGATCCAGAAGCCCAACAATGCCACACACAGGCGTACGGCATTCGTCCGGATACCCGAAGGTTCCGGCGAGCGGTACGACTGAGGAGGGTTCATTGTCATGCGTTGAATCTGTAAGTTTCCAGTAAGCCGCCACGCATCACCAAGTCTTTTGACGAGGCGTGTCAGTAGTCATGTCGGTTATGTGACCAGCTGAATATCGGTAAAGTTCCCGATTATTTGATCATACGCTTTTTTCCAATAGATCAAGTCAGCGAAGACTGAATATGCAGTATTCACAAAAAGGATAGTGTCACCGAACCTGTCAACGCCCCCGATAGAGATCTACGCCAACGCCTGTCCCAGCCGAGCACGGGTCAGTGGTTTGCTCAGATATAGTCGTCGAAGCCGGCCGCCTTTAATCGCTTACGTGAAATTAACCGTGAGTCAGGTGCGTAGAGTCCCCGCCCATGGGCAGGGACGCTGGTATCACCGTTCTAATCAGCTCGCTTCAGTTCTTGGTAGTCGCCACGCACTGAGAGTGTGATTGACACCTCCTGGCTGTCACGGTTTCGCCAGAACCAGCCATGGTTTCCCGCAAATTCCGCTTTCAACGTGCCCTGGTCACCGGGAGCCCCACGACCTTTTTCGTAGCTGATGTTCTGGCCGTCGCCATCCCCATGCAGGTCGTAGTTGACCACTCCGCCTTCGGCAGCCCAGAGAAAATCGACCTGGGCACCTTCGTCCATGGCGAGCTTGTACTCAGTGCTCTCACCCGGGGCTAGCGTAAAAGACACTTCCTCGTCCCATGAGTCTGCAGCCTCTTGTGCATGGGCCGTGCTCACGAACAAGCCCAGAAGGCCTTCGATAAGCCTGGACTGCCCCTTGTCTGCCTGTGACGTCTTGCGGTCCATCTCAGCCTCTTCGGCAAGCTGTGACTTGATCTCACCCATCTGGGTGAGACCAAGCACGCTACCAGATCCTGTCGGATCAATGCCGTATTCCGCAGGGAGAACGACAGTCACGAGAATTACCCCCGCGGCCGCGGCCGCAATCGCTGTGGATTTCAGCAGTCGGGCCGAGCTGGGTAGATCATCTATATCAGGTTTTTGTGTGTTGTACATTGCAAAAGTCTCTTGGGTTCAGGTAACAACAAAGAAGTAACCGGTGAGCTGGTAGCCCACCAGAATGAAGCCTGCTGACATCATCACGACATTCGCCGTGTAGGCGTGTTTCCAGAAGCCAGCCGTGCGCCGCCAGTAGCCCATGCCGATCAGAATCACCGACAGCGCCAGCAGTTGGCCAATCTCAACACCCACATTGAAAGCGAGCAGGTTGGGAAGTAGTCCGTCCTGAGCGATCTCATAATCAATGATCTTGGTCGCCAGACCCAGCCCGTGGAACAAGCCGAAAATCAGCGTAGCCGCTTTGGTGTTGGGCTGAACCCCAAACCAGCGCTGATAGGCACCCAGGTTGTCGAGCGCCTTGTAGACAACCGATAACCCGATGATCGCATCGATCAGGTAGGCGTTCACACTCCAGCCGAAGTACACCCCGGCCAGCATGGTCGTCGAGTGACCGATTGCGAACAGGGTGACGTAGAGCGCGACATGCTGCAGTCTGTAGAGGAAGAACACGACACCAAACAGGAACAGGATGTGATCGTATCCGGTAATCATGTGTTTTGCGCCAAGGTAGGAGAAGGGGATGAGGTGCACCCCCCATATCTCCATGATGTAGCCCTTGTCGCCTTCGGTGACTGCATGGGCCAGGACCGGGCTGACATTCACGGCGAACGCCAGACCGATCAAAAGAGAGAGAAACAGCGGCGTTCCAATCGAACGCACTATCCCGCCGGGATGAACAAATTTCATTCGCGAATATTCCGTAGGTAATTGAGGAGGTAAAAACCGAAAAAAGCTGCCCGAAAGGCAGCAGTTCCTCAAACCCGCGGTGGGCTCTCGACGTCAAAGATCGGAGCGCAGTAGACCGGTGGCCCGGCATCTGCAAGATCGATGCAAGCGAGCTATTTTGAGTAATTCAAAGATGGGGGCTACCCTGTTTGCTGGCTGTTTGCATCATCAATTCCGTTGCTTGATTTATCCCCCCTGGGGGGATAAGCTAAGAGTATGACAGATAAGCACACTCATGCAACACACCCGAAGGTCATTTCACGTCTCAAACGTGCGAATGGGCATTTGCGCAGCGTCATCGACATGATCGAGCAGGGTAAGCCTTGCCTTGAGATTGCCCAGCAGTTGCATGCCGTGGAAAAGGCGGTGATCAACGCAAAACGTGTACTCATTCATGATCATATCGATCATTGCCTCGATGATGACGCTGAGGGGCACAGTGCCGATATGGCTGAGTTCCGGGAGATTGCCCGTTACCTCTAAGACATCCCTGTGGGGCGTTCTGGCTGATCGTACCTACCGCCATCTGTTTCTGGCTCAGGTGGTCGCACTGCTGGGTACAGGGCTTGCCACCGTTGCTTTGGGTCTCCTGGCGTACGATCTGGCTGGTGGGCAAGCCGGACTCGTTCTGGGTGCAATCTTTACGATCAAGATGGTGGCGTATGTTGTTGTAGCTCCCATTGCCGCAGCCTTTATCGATCGTCTTCCACGGCGTACAGTGCTGGTTTGCCTGGATATCGTTCGTGCGGTGGTTGCATTCATGCTCCCCTTTGTCACCCAGATCTGGCAGATCTATGTATTGATTTTTGTGCTGCAGTCGGCCTCGGCAGCCTTCACGCCGGCGTTCCAGGCCACCATTCCGGATGTCTTGCCTGATGAGGAGCGTTACACACGAGCCTTGTCGCTCTCGCGCCTGGCCTATGATCTTGAAAACATCGTCAGTCCGATTCTGGCCGCTTTGCTACTGATGGTCGTGTCGTCCAATGTGTTGTTTTTCGGGACTCTGGGTGGCTTTGCGGCTTCTGCGGCTCTGGTCCTTTCGGTGGTATTGCCTAGCCCGCAGCCCTCTGCAAAACGCGGGATTTACGAGCGAACCACGCGCGGAATCCGCATCTATTTAAAGACGCCACGCCTCAGAGGACTCCTGGCATTGAACCTTGCCGCCGCGGCAGCCGGTGCCATGGTTATTGTGAATACTGTCGTGCTGATACGCGCAAATCTTGGGCTTGGGGAGAGCGAAGTTGCCATCACACTGGGGCTCTTCGGTGCCGGCTCGATGCTGGCCGCCTTTGCCTTGCCAACACTGCTTGATCGGTTTTCTGACCGTTCGCTCATGCTGTTGGGTGCAATGCTCATGACAACCACCTTGATCGCTTTCGCACTCGGCATACGTATCCTGGAACTGAGCTGGGCAGGCGTGCTGCTTGCCTGGTTGATGACAGGTATCGGTTACTCAGCCGTTTTGACCCCCTCAGGTCGGCTGCTGCGCCGATCGGCCCATGCCCAGAACCGACCTGCGCTATTCGCTGCACAGTTTGCCCTGTCACATGCCTGCTGGCTGGTCACCTATCCGCTGGCAGGCTGGGTAATGACACAAGCCGGGCTTGTGCCTGCACTGTTGGTTTTGGGTGGGCTTTCGGTAGTGGGAATAGTGGTCGCACTTTTCATCTGGCCAAAGAGCGATTCGGATATTGTGGAACACCGGCATGACAGCCTTCCGGAGGATCATCCCCATGTGAAGGATGGACGAACACATGCGCATCCTTTTGTCATTGACGACGAGCACATCCGCTGGTCGAGGCATCTGTAACCGGGGACTGACTCCCTTCCTCTAAGGATACGTCTACATTCCCGGGTATTAGCGTGGGTGCCTGTTTTGTATTACGAGGCCCGCCAAAAGACACGCAAAAGCCCCTTAGGCATCATTGCGCCGCATTTGGTTCCCACTGCCGATCCAGCATGACGCCGCAGACGGGTGTGCTTCAATCGACCGGCGGCCAGTTCCCGTCTGTCTTTTCTTCGGCGTCGTGCGCGTGCAACGCAGCATTCCTGATAGTGTCCGCTAGTTTGTCAAACGCAAGGATAACCTTGCCGTCGTGCACAGCTGATATCTCATCGGCGGTGATACGCTGGTCGCCAAATCCCTCTATATACACAATGATATGGTCTGCGGACACCTCACGGACGGCTCCAATCCCGACTGTCCCTTCATTGATAAAAACGGCATCGTCACGTTGAATTTTGTTAAACACCATGGGTGTACCTCTTATTATCTTTCTGCTCGAGAGTGATTCAGTTTCTGTCAATCGCCGTTGATCTTGGTTTCAGAATGGAAATCTAGCACGAAGGGGCTTTGACGAATACAGGTACGTTCAGAAATCTGTCTGTCTGTTTTTCCAGTTTACCGGGCACTGGTATGCACCGATGGTCTTCGGCATGCGTATACAGTGTTACATGCACTGACTCCCTGAGGATTCGATCATGCTCCGTTGGTTGAGAAGTACCGAATTGCGTTCTGTTGCGTGCACCATTGGCTTGGTGCTTGTTACGGGCGGCGTTTTCAGTGGAGTTGCGCTGGGCGATCAGACCGCCCCGGAATTACCGGGTCTGTTTGAGCAATTGCTTGATGCAAGGGATGACCCGGAGGTGCAGGCTCTCGAAAACGAAATATGGCGCCACTGGCTGGTGGCACCCGATCCGATATCCGAGTTGCTGATGTCACGGATTAGCCGCGCCATGGCGGTTGAGGAGCTGGATGTGGCATTAAGGTTGTGCAACCAGCTTGTTGAAAGTGCGCCCGACTTTGCCGAAGGGTGGAACAGGCGGGCGACCCTGCATTACCTGATGGGAGATTTCAATTCCTCGGTTGCCGATATAGGAGAAACGCTGATTCGCGAACCCAGACACTTTGGCGCTATTTCCGGTCTTGGCCTGATATTCATGCGTCAGAACAAGCTCGAAGCGGCACTGGAGGTGTTTGAACAAGTGCTGATCATCAGTCCCGGTTCTGTCAGCGCCAGCAGGAATGCTGAACGTATTCTCAAGGCCTTAAGCACGGAAATCTGAAATATACCACCATTGCATTCAAGCTGGTGCCGAAGGCGAGAATATCAGCATCTGCGCAAGTGCACTCGTCACCACGCGCAAGGGAGGTTCGTTTGAATCAACATCAAGACTCTAGGCATCACGCTCCAGGATCCACTCGACTTCCGGTGCCGGAACAAAACGCCACTTGCGCAGTGGGCCGGCCATCACGTTCAGGTAGTACATCTCAAATCCGTGTGGCGCGCCACAAGGGTGATGCCCACGCGGGACCAGCACGACGTCGCCATCGGCCACGGCCATGGTCTCATCCAGAGACCCATCATCGGTGTACACCCGTTGTATGCCGAATCCGTTTGCCGGATTCAGGCGATGATAGTACGTTTCTTCCAGATAGGTGATGCGTGGAAAGTCATCCTCATCATGACGATGGCTGGGGTAGGAGGACCAATTGCCAGCGGGGGTGAAGACTTCCGTGACCAGCAGGGAATCGCAGAAATCTTCATTTTCCATGGCGATATTGTTGATATAGCGCTTGTTGGAGCCTTTGCCACGTTCGGTCAGGGTAATGCCATCAGGTCCGATTCTGCGTGCCTCATGGCCGCCCTTACCGGGAGCTGAGCACACGGCGATGACGCAGTCGGTCTCGGCTTTCGCATCCCACTGTGTATCGTTGGGAAGATACAGGCAATGGGGGGCTGTGCGTTCAAATACACTTGCACGGTTCCCCAGTACGCCCCATTGCTGATCTGCGCCATTGATCTTGGCCTTGCCTTCCACCATGACGAGAATCACTTCTCTGTCGCCCGTGGCTTCGCTGGCCGTCTCACCCGCCCTCAGTCGATACAATGAAAATCCGACATAGCGCCAGCCGGCGCTGCTGGCTGTTATCTCATGGACTTTTCCATGATTACCGAAGGGTTTTTTCAACAATACTGACATCAGATTGACTCCAGGCCTTGCTTGTTGGTGTTGATCATGAGCCCCGACTGCTGGCAGATCTTGACAATATGATCATAGCCCATGCTGGCGTATTCATACGGTGGCGCCTTGGCAGGATCCTGCTCGGCTTCCACGACAATCCAGCCCGCATAATCCTGTTTTTGCAACGCGTCGGTAACCCCCTGAAAGTCGATGCAACCCTGAGGATCTCCGGGTACGGTGAATACACCGGCAATCACGGCATCAAGAAAACTCATGTTTTCGCGACGCGCCCGCTGCATGACGTCCTCACGCACATCCTTGAAATGCACATGGCGTACACGATGGCCCCAGGTGTCCAGTGTTCTGAGCACATCAGCTCCGCCAAAATGCAGGTGGCCTGTATCAAAGAGCAGTGTGACATCATCCGAGCTGTCTTCCATCAGCCAGTCCACATCATCCTGATCCTCGATCATCGAGCCCATGTGATGGTGGTAAGCCAAGACCAGCCCCTGGCTTGCCGTCCAGCTAGCCAGTTCGGACAGCTTGGCGGCATACCGAGTGATGTCGTCTCGCGTCAGCTTGGGGCGATCATTGACCGCAACCGACTGATTGCCCTGAACGGTGTTAGAGCATTCTGCGTACACAATGCAAGGAGAGCCTAGCGCTACAAACTGCTCGACTTGCTGAGAGATCAGCTGCTTTTCTTCAGCAACCGATGAATTCATGAGATTGCCGGAACACCAGCCTCCACACAATGCCAGCTGGTTATTAGCCAGGTAGGTGCGCAGGCCTTCGGTATCCTGTGGCATGCGTCGACCGCGCTCGACCCCGGTGTAGCCGATCTTGCGTGCTTCCTGCAGTGCCTGTTCCATGGTGTAGGCGGCGGTCAGCTCTGGCAGGTCGTCGTTTTGCCAGGAGATAGGAGAAATACCGATTTGTATGCTCATTGTTTTTGTGCGTTGTCCCAGAGCGTGCAAAGTCGTCGGTAGTTATCCGTCATGGTGGTAATCGCATCCTCATCGGACAGTTCGCCTCGCATCCAGCGGCTGGCACTTTCAGCAAAGATGGTTCGTCCTACGGCAAATCCTTTGACCAATGGATAGCGGGCGGCAATATTGAAGCTCTCAGCCAGTTTCTCTTCGGTTTCACCCAGGCCCAGTACCACAATGCCGCGAGTATTCTGATCATGGCGTTCGATCGCATCAATGGTCTGTTGCCAGGCTTGTTGCGTGATCATGGGTTCCAGCTTCCACCAGTCGGGATAAACCCCGGCGGCGTAGAATCGATCGATGACCTGGGCTGTCGTGCTGTCGTTCACGGCTGCCACCTTCGAGGGAATCACTTCCAGCAGAAACTCCAGTCGATTGCGACGACAGGCTTGATAGAGCCGCACGATGGTCGCTTCATGATCGGCCCAGGTTGCCTCGTCATCATCCGGATGGCAGAAGCACAATACTTTCACCACCTGATCCCGCGGCCATTGCGACAATCCGCCAAAATCCAGACCGATGCTCGGTTCAAGTGTCAGCGGACGTGAGCCGGGCCATTCAACCGGACGGCCGATCCACAAAGGGGTATCAACGGCACGATAGAGTGCATCACGGCCGAGTCGACCATCGCACAGCAGTCCATAGCCGGGCTGACCGGCGGCGACCCTGTTGGCAGCCTCCAGGCACAGCAATTTGAACTGGCCAATCTTCTCGTTGGTGGCACCTTCCAGCTCTTCGAGCTGTATACGATGGTCGAATGCAAAAATTCTGACCACAGGCCAATCCAGATGGCGATTACTGGCCCAGTGGACCTGCTCAAGCTCCACATCATTACGCAGATCCGGTTGCTTGATGCCACGCTCGAAGAAATACTGCAGCTCTTGCCAGCTGGGGTAGGCCGGTGTGCAACCGTGCCGGCTCACAGCGAATGCACCACAGGCGTTTGCATACTTCAGTGTGGTTGGCCAGTCTTCGCCATCCAGCCAACCCTTGAGCAAACCAGACATGAAGCCGTCTCCGGCTCCCAATACGTTGAATACTTCAATGGCAAAGCCCGGACCACTTTCACCATCGTCAAGCGTGTCAGGAATATCGCTGGTAAATGCAACAGCACCAGCGGCTCCACGTTTGCAGATCAAAGCGGCATTCGAGACGGCTCGCACCGCCTTGAGCGCTGCTATCGTATCTGTGGTGCCGCCTGCGATATGAAATTCTTCCTCGGTGCCCACTATCAAGTCGAACAGATGCAGAGTCGACTGCAGCTTGGCTGTTACCTGATCGGAGGCCACGAAGCGACTCTCCCCCTCACCATGGCCGGCAACTCCCCACAGGTTGGGGCGATAGTCGATATCCAGCGCAGTCTGCATTCCCTCCTGGCGGGCAATGTTCAGTGCCTTGAGTGTCGCAGCTTCCACTTGTGGGTGACTCAGGTGGGTGCCGGTGGCCACCACTGCACGAGCCTCGCGGATAAGCGCCGGATCAATGTCATCGACCGTCAGACCCATGTCAGCACATTGCTCACGATAGAAAATCAAGGGGAATTGTTCCTGGTCACGTATGCCCAGCAATACAAGGGCTGTCAGACGCTCCGAATCGACCTTGACACCGCGCGTGTCAACACCTTCACGCTCCAGCTCTTCACGAATGAAGCGCCCCATGTGCTCATCACCGACACCGGTGATCACCGCTGACTTCAGTCCGAGTCGCGCCGTACCACAAGCGATATTGGTGGGACTGCCACCGATGTACTTGTCGAACGAGCGCATGTCCTCGAGACGGCCGCCAACCTGGGCGCCATAGAGGTCTACTGAAGAACGCCCAATAGTAATAAGATCAAGTTTTTTCACATCCGTTCTCGGCTGGTATTCAAGTAAGGTTGGTATTCGTACTCGCTCAAGTTGCTGATCGACTGCAGGCAGCTTGATGCGTTACCCGCCCGGGCTGGTCTTGAATAGTCCGGACGGGTGACAATCAAACGTCTGCCAGTTTTACCGGCAGACCCGTCTGCATTGATTTTGTCGCAGCTTCGGCCATTGCCAGAGCTGCAACGCCATCTTCCAGAGTGATTGGAAGTGCCTTGTTGTTGATGACAGAGTCGACGAAAGCGGCCCATTCAGCTTCATAGGCCGGCATGTAGCGCTCCAGGAAGAAGTAGGTAGGCTTGGCGTTGTTGACACCGGCATTCGTGGATTTGACAAGCGAGTTCTCAGGCACGTTCAGTACCTGAAGATGGCCATCGGAGCCCAGAAGCTCCAGGCGCTGATCGTAACCGTAGGCGGCTCGTCGAGAATTCTTGATAACGGCAATACGACCATCGGCATAGCGCAGAGTCGCAACGGCGGTATCCACATCGCCAGCCTCACCGATGGCAGGGTCGACAAGGGATGAGCCGATTGCCGTAATGGATTCTGGCAGATCTCCCATGATGAAATTGGCCATGTCAAAGTCATGGATCATCATGTCCCGGAACAATCCGCCGGACACCTTGACGTAGCTTACGGGAGGTGGAGAAGGGTCGAATGAGGTGATGGACAGCAATTCACTCTTGCCGATTTCACCGGCGACAGAGGCGGCCTTGAGAGCTGCGAAGCTGGGGTCGAAGCGTCGGTTGAAGCCGACCATTACAGGCTTTCCATTGGCGCTGGATACTTTCAGGCAGGCTCTGGCACGTTCAAGGCTCAGGTCGACCGGTTTTTCGCACAACACCGCCTTGCCAGCCGAGGTGGCTGCTTCGATCAGTTCAGAATGCGTATCGGTGGAGGTGGCGATGAGAACGGCATCGATCTCAGGATCAGCGATGATCTGCTCCACGCTACGGGCTACCGCGCCATGCAGTGCGGCCAGTTTTTCGGCACTTTCCGGTGCCACATCGGCAACGGCAACCAGTGTGCTACCACGGTGAGCGGTAATGGTTTGTGCATGTACGGTACCGATGCGGCCGGCACCCAGAAGACCTACTCTCAACATATTCCCCTCGTTCATCTCATTGAAACCCTAGTTGTGCGAGCGATAATGCCCCGCTTTGCACTCGCGTGCAAGTAGATCTTGCTCGCGTGTGCAAAAGTTGTAATAATTGATGAGAATGCACAGCGATACCGTAGCAAGAACACCCATGAAACCGGACAAACTCCGCGAATCGATTACCGCAAACGACGTTGCAGAGCTGGCTGGTGTCTCACGCTGGACGGTCAACAGAGCGTTCAAGACGGATGCATCCATCTCGTCAGAGAGTCGCAGAAAGGTTCTGGAGGCAGCAAACCAGCTGGGCTATACGCCAGACTTGATTGCCGCCAGTCTTGCCTCTGACAGAAGCAATCTGGTCTCGCTACTGATCGATGATTTTTCGAACCCGCACAAGCTGGTGATGATGGAACGGCTCACGCGTATCCTGCGCCACAGTGGGTGGGGGACTCTGTTGGTCAATACACTGGACGCGGACGATGCTGCTCTTGCGCTGGTGAACGCACGACAGCATCGTGTCGATGCCGCCGTGTTGATAGGTAGTCAGTTCAGTGAATCCATCCTTGCCGCCGCGGGTGGGGCGCGACAGGTGAAGAAGCTGATTCTCTTTGCCCGCTACTCGGCAGATCCTGGAACCATTTCAGTGTGTTGTGACGACGAGGCGGCGATGGAGAGCATTGCAGACCATGTCATCAGCCGCGGTTATTGCCGCCCTGTGTTCGTTGCCGGACCACAGACGCAAAGCGCCCATGTGATGCGCAAGGAAACATTCCTGAAGCGGTGGCAGGAGGCCAGGGGAGAGCAAGTGGCTTTTACGGTGGTCGAAACCTACGACCCGCAGATTGCCTATCGGCAAGTCACCCGGTATCTGTCTGGCCTGAACCGCTCTGAGTGGCCGGATATTCTTGTTTGCGAAAATGATGCTCTGGCCATGGGGGCCGTTGATGCCATACGCTACGAGTTCGGATTGCACGTGCCCGATGATATCGCTGTAACCGGCTTTGACGACACACCTGTGGCTGCAAATCCGAACTACCGCTTGACCACCTATCGCCAGCCAATTACCGCGATGGCAGAAGGTCTGGTTGGCGTGTTGAAGGGGGAGTATGACGCGGATTCGCTCAGCCATTTTGTCGGGCGGTTGGTGGTTCGCGAAAGCGCCTGACAAGCTTTTTCGCCAGTTGCCTGCATTCTCTGCCGATATTGCGTATCAGGGCAAGGCGCCTGTGCCTGCTCTCTACTGATCGCCGAGGAAGCCGCCGGTAGCAATACCCGGCAATGGCAATACGTTGTCGTTGCCCACCTGATAGTTTCACACCACATTCGCCCACGAATGCCATCCACAGCAATGCCGTGGAATGTGTTTCGAGAAAGGCCGAGGGCTCTGTGCTCCCCATCCAGTCGAGAATACGGCCCAGATAGATATACACATACAGCTCGCTGAGAGCCGCCACACCGGAAATTACAAGTGTGGCCAGCAGAACATGGCGTACGGGGTGCAGAAAGAAACGGAAGAACGCCAGCGTTGCCTCAGGCGGGCGCGATGCCTCGCGGGCCTGCATCGGATCGACCAGAGATTCAAAGAAACGGAACACGACGTCGATTCTGTAGAGACTTGGGTGAAGCCTTCCGTACGATTTCTCTGGTTAACCGCTTTTCAGGCAGCCGGAGCCGTGATAGCCGTGACCTGTATTACAAAAGCTTACCGAATCGGCATCCCTGCTTACGTCGCCGTATTCGAATACTCGTTCCTGATCTTCGCAAGCCTTTGGGCCTTCATGCTCTGGGGCTTACCCAGCAACAAGTTGGCGATGCTGGGGATCGCCATCATCCTCGCCTCTGGCATTGCTCTCACACTCAGTACATCACGAACCCGCACAGTCGGGTTACAAGGGGAAGGCGAATGATCAGCATTGAACCGTGTCAGGGTGGCAAGGGCTCGATATCATGATCGCGCTGGATGCGCAAACCACTCAAGCAGTCTTGCCCTGGCCAGAACTGATCACGACCCTGCGCCAGTCCGCCGGCATCGCATCATCTGCTTGTCGGCACCGGTGGGCTTTCTCGCTCCCTGGCAATGGCAACCTCTACGGTGCGACCGATCACCACGGTATCCGTCTGGGGCAGATCGCTACGCAAGGCAGGTGAGATGGCCGATGAACTTCGACACAACGGTCTGAACGCTGTAGCCGTTGATGATCTGGAAAAGGCGGTGCGCATGTTCATCCAGAAAATCCATCGAGCCAATCTGATCGATTTTGGCCGTGAGCTTGATGGTGAAGAAGATGTGCATTGTCTTGATGCTCATGATGCTGCCTTGAAAGCAATGGAGTATCTTCAAACCGGTGTGGTACGAAGTCTGGATGAAGTGCTGGAAGCCATGAAGAGCAGTGCGCTATAAAGGCCAACCAACCTACGCAATGAACGCCACGCGCCTGGCTGATCAGGCGCTGATTCCAATCGCTTTAATGACGCAGCCATGACCGGTTGCACGGGCTAACACAGAGTTGCGGCGGATGAGCGAATTACGGTCTATCTTGCACAGCCTTGCTATGGCATTAAGAGTGCTGTTGCAGGCCTCTGTTTATTTCATTGCACGAATCCACGGAAGATTGCCCGATGTCAGAATTTAGAAAGATTTCAACCCTTAAGGTTTTAGGCAGTTGCGCGATAGCATCTGCAATTTTGCTCGTAGCCTGTTCCGATTCGGACAATGACCAGGACCCGGATGACTCGACCTTCGTTGGCAGTCGTGCGGGGCGCGCTGGTGTCAATAACCACCCGGGGGTGCTGACGGCGTTGCCGACAGCAGGTGAGAAAGTCAATGGAGAGGGAGTTCGCAAGCTGCTCATGCTCTACATGGTCGGATCCGACCTGGAAAGCGGAAGTGATGCCGGTACGACTGATCTGCTGGAGGTGCAAACGGCGCTGAATGCCATGTCCGATGCGCAGCTGGCCAACTTTGACATCGTCGTGGCGTTTGGTGGCTCAGAGAAGGAAGGTTGGAAAGGCATGCGCATTGCCGATACTGATCTGTTGTTCGACGATGCCGAAGATGGTATCTACGGCAACCTGCCCGCAGAGAGCTATAGATACCTGGCCACTGGTGCGAATATGGGTGACCAGAGTTCTCTGGAGTTGTTTTTTCGCTATATCAACCAAACTTACGAAAACTACGATGACACCGCTTTGGTCATGTGGGATCACGGTTCGGCCTATGGGCCCTTCGGAAATGATGATAACTTCAATTCAGATGCCTTGAGCTTGTCTGAAATCAACGGAGCACTGGCGGCAGCATCGCCAGGCGAGCCTGTCAATAATGGCAAGCTTGGCATGATCGGATTTGATGCCTGCCTGAACGGCAACCTGGAGATCGCATCGGTGACCCAGCCGTATGCCGAATACCATGTCGGTTCCGAGGAGCTGGAGCCAGGGCATGGCTGGAACTACACCTTTGTCGTGAATGAGTTTGGCAAAGGCACAGGTATTCGGCAATTCGCCACAGGTCTTGTCGACAACTATGTAAATCACGGCTCGCATCCGTACAAGAGCGACGGCAAGACTTTATCGGTCTATGACCAGACCCAATTTGCGCCTGTGCGCTCGGCAGTTGATGCCTTGTACGCGGACTTGAGCAGCAACTACAACCTTGAGGCTGACATCGCCAATGCAGTCATCGATGCAACCGAAGGCTCGTTCGGTTTTGGCAAGTCCAGCCGTGAAGATGAGTCAATCAGTATCGATCTAAGGGAGTTCATCACTATCCTCAAGAGCAAGCTGGATGTAGTTGGTTACGCCGACACTCATGCCAAAATGAGTGCCGTTGAAACGGCATTGGACGCGTACATCATCAAGACGGCACAAGACGGTACTCGGGCAAAGGCAGGCGGTATCACGATTGCTCCGCCAAGCGTCAGTCCCGGTAGCTACGCATCGGTCAAGTTCTCGAATGGCGTCGAAAGCCTGGTCAAGACCTATGCGGCTGATGTTTCCAGTGACGACACGGCACCGGTCGAAGCGCTGGCCCTGGCTACCAGAAATGCGGAAGGCGATAGTGTCAATGAAATTCGGGCACGATTCATTGACGACAATCTGGCAAGTGTCCATGTGATATACGGCTTTCAGGATACCGATACCATCGACGGTAGTGACGAGCCCGTTGATTATTTTCTGCCGATTATCACGTTCCCGGCTGATTATGACGAACAGAACGATGAATATGTGGGTACCACCTGGGAGGGTAAAGGCTTTTTTCTGAATTATGGTGAAGCTGAAGAGGACAGCGTTTTTATTCCGGTCGAGTTCAATCAACGATATGAAAACGAAGAAGGCAGCTTCGAGGTATACACGACTGAGGTTGATTTTGTACCGGCATCAGTGACGAGTGATGTTGAGCCAGGAAGTGATGATGAGCTCATCGAAACCGCCGTTCTCCAGCTGGTTGCGAGGGTCAATGATGATGACAGTCTGACGGTTGTCGACCATCATTTTCGAACCTATGTACAGATCTTCGACAATGATGTGGATGACCATTCAACGCTTCTGTTCGATCGAAATGATCGACGGCTGGCGATTGGTGACCGAGTGGTATTCTACTCTCAGGCTCTGGCTATGGATGAAGGTGAAGAAGATGAATTTATCACCACCAGTGATAGTTTTGTGCAATTGACTCAGACTGCCAACTTCTCGTTCGAGGGTGTCGAGCATACCGACAGCAGCGGTCAGGTGGCGGTGCCGGAAGCGGCACTGGCAGCTTTCGATATCGCTGGAAACTTCACTCTGACTGCGCCTCGAGAGATTGTGGTCGAATAAGTATTCAGTTATTCGATGCGCAGCGCCATGCAAATTATTCGATGAAACAGGGTATTGAGTTCGGAGCTTTGCACTGGTGTTTACCGATAACCTCGGTTGCGAGTGCAGAGCTCTGATTGCACGGATTTTATCCGTGCAGGATTACAATGAAACTGTACGCAGATCGCGCGAGTTGCCTGAAAGATCGATGGTGGATCCTGCCCCAACGGACCAGCTTAGGGATCGTGAAACAATTAACTATCATTTTCAGTCGTCCCTGCATCCTGCCCTGCGGCGTTGTTCGGCGGTTGAATAGCAAGCTATTCGCCCTTCTCACGCCTTGCCGGGCAGGCGCTGGAACACCTGAAAATTGATACTTAATTATTTCACGATCCCTTAGTCGCCGTCCACATTGATGGTGAGCACTATCCGGGCGGAAGACTGGTCGATCTGAACCAGTAATTGGCACTGGATAGCCAACTGACTAAGGACAGACAATGAGCTGCTCGATGCTGTTGTCAATGAATCCTGTTAACGACCACCGGCTTTAGCAGATAGTCGTTAACAGTTGAAAGAAGTCAGCAATGCCGAGGCTGAATGATTCGTTTGCAATTCAAATAAAATTTCAATAGAGTGCACACGTGTGCACTAATAAAAACAAATAGAGATAGTAATTATATTGCTAATACGCTTGTATGAAAGCGTTGTTTCATAAAGGTTGTAGGCGTTGATTGATTCCGTATCTTCAAAAATGCACACGAGGGCAGTCTATTTGAGAACTGTTTTCATAAACAATAGAGAGGATAATTCATGCTGTTTTCACGAACGAAAGGCCTGTTTACTGGGGTAGTACTCTCAGTATTTACACTGCCTGCTTTAGCGCAGGATATGACGATCACCGTGTGGGCTGGTGGATCAAACGACAATGACGCCTATAGAATCGATGCCATTTCCATGGCTGCAGACTTGCTTATGCGAGAAGCTGCAATAGAAGGAAGAGACTTGAATATCATTGTTGAGGGAAAGCGGGATTTTGGTGGTTGGGAAGAATTCAAGCAAGGTGTGACGCTGGCAGCAGAGGCAGGAAAAGCACCCAATATTGTTGTTACTTCGCATCTCGATATCGCTCCGTGGAGTCAGGCTGGCTACATCGTTGCGGTTGAAGATTACCTGGATTTCGACTCATGGCCTCTCAACGATATCTATCCAAACCTATTGGAAATCGCTGCCTATAACGGCACTCAGTGGGGAATACCTCAGGATGCAGAGAGTCGTCCATTCTTTTTCTGGAAAGAGACCATGCGCGGCATTGGTTACTCGGATGATGACATAGCGGCATTACCAGATCGTGTGGCCTCTGGGGAGTACACCCTCACAAATGTGTTTGAGGATGCCAAAAAAGCGGTTGATATGGGACTCGTTGAAAAAGGCTATGGCTTCTATCCCAGGCCTTCAAACGGTCCTGACTGGGGGCAGTTCTACCAATCATTCGGTGGTGTGCTTCAAGATCCTGAGACCAACAAACTGGTGCTCGACAAATCTGCAATGCAGGACTTCTATCAATTTTTCGTCGATGCAGTAGAAGCTGGAATCACGCGAAAAAATCATATCGGTACAGATTACGGGCAGTGGTACAGCGAAGTTGCCAATGGCAAGGCTGCGCTTTGGCACGGCGGCACCTGGCACTACGCACGCTACACAGGACCAGAAGGAAATGATGATTTCTTCGGAACCATTGAATTTTCGCTTATCCCCTCTGGCAACGAAAATGGAAAGCCCAACACCATTACGCAGCCGCTTGTCTATCTGGTTACGGACCAAGTCGACGACGACATCGAAGAGGTTGCAGCACAGCTGATAAAAATCGCCAGTGAGCCGCGAATCAACTCTTTGCATGCGATTAAATCAGCGCATCTTGCCATTGGCAAGCAGCAGTCGAACATAGAGCTTTACTCGAACGATCGTTGGGCGTCTGAAGCGACTGATCGCCTGCTTGGCAGTGCCAATGCTCAACCCAATCATTTGGACTATGGTGTCTATTCGGAAGCTATGTGGGCAGGGCTGGAGTCCGCGTGGACGGGTGTGAAGACTCCCGCTGACGCGGTGGCAGAACTCGAGGCTGAGTTGACTGCAAAACTCGGAGACGAGCTAATCGTACGCTGAGCCTTACGCCAGAGGTGGGCACCACCACCTCTGGCAACACGTTCTATGAGGTATCTAAATGTTTCAACGATATTCACTCGGATTCGCCTTTCTGGCACCCGCTATTGTCATAGTGGTTTTGTTTTTTTTGGCGCCCGTAGTCTTAACCGTTTTTTTCGCTTTTACCAATATGTCCACCTCGACGGGAATTCGAGGCGGTGAATATCTGCTGACTCAATCCAGCTTGCATGAATTGAGCGCACAGGGAGTCTCAGAGCAGACACTCACCGCACTCAAGGACTCCAGTTACAACGTCGACGAAGTCGGACTGTCTCGCTTTGCCGAGGCGCAAGGCCAAGCAACGGCAAACGAATTCAAAAAACTTCATGATGGCGCAGTGTTTGGAAACAAGCGAGAAATTGATAGAGCGCTGAAGGAGTTGAGCGTTAACAAGATTCGCTCAACACGCGATAGAAAGGCTGCTGCTGATTTTTTCAAGGTCAGTGTCATGGATGAACGGATAGACACCGAAGAAGAGTTTCGTGCAGTACTGATAAGTTCGAATATTGCCGCTGAGGAACACGATTCCCTGACTGCTGAGGCCTACACGGGGTGGACCTGGACTATCCAGAACATGAAGCTGTTGTTCTCATTGGATTCATCCTATCGCTATGCCATCAACACCGTTTTCTATGTCATCTTGACGCTGGGTTTTAATATTGGTTTTGGTCTGTTCCTGGCTATTTCCACGTTTTATCTTCCCGGGAAAATAGCGTCGACGTTTCGCACCGTCTGGTTTTTACCCCGAATCCTTCCGCCCGTTCTCTACGTTCTTATGTGGAAGTGGTTTACCTGGGACACCGGGTTTATCGCAACGGTAACTTCCTACTTTGGCATTGCACCGCGAAACTGGATGCTGGACACGGCGGCTAACGCCTGGGTTTCTGTCGTGTTGATTAACGGCTTTGTTGGTGCGTCTCTGGGAATGATCCTGTTTTCATCGGCTATCAAGGCGATTCCAAGTTCGATGCTATATGCCTCTGAGGTCGATGGGGCTAACCGGTGGCAACAAATTAGGTACATCATCATTCCTCAGCTTAGCTGGCCAATACTATTTACAACCTCTTATCAAACACTCTCACTCTTGACCTCTTTTGAATACATTCTGCTGGCTACAGAAGGGGGGCCAGGCAGAGCGACCGAGGTTTGGGCATTGGCTGCCTACCACACGGCTTTGAACAACTATGGGGGGAATCTCCAGTACGGCTTCGGTGCAGCCTACGCACTGGTCCTTGTCGTCATCGGTATCGCTGCAAGCCTTCTCTACTTGAAATTCTTCAATTTCAAGGAGCTTGTAACAAAACCGCGAATTGAACAGTAGGGGAAGCAATCGTGCACTCAAATTTTAAATCATGGCCTGTAATAGTCATTCTTACAGTGGTGTCTTTGCCACTGCTGATCATGTTTGTTTTCCAGATTGTAGATACCTTTACAAACCCCTACCCGGGAAGTATCTGGCCACAGACATTTACCCTGGAGCATTGGCGATTCCTTTGGGAAAAACCAGACACGGGGCGAGCCAATATATGGGCGGTAACCTGGAATACATTTGTGTTCGCAGGCGCCACCGCAATCGCTGTCACGTCAATCTCATTAACAGCTGCGTATGCCTTGTCTCGATTGAACTTTCCAGCAAGACGTTTTTTTCTGGCAGGTCTGATTGTATTGCACGCATTTCCAACGATCACTCTTATCATTGCGATATTTCTGATTCTCCAGTATCTGGGACTCTATGATTCATTGATTGGCGTGATCCTGGTCAAGTCAGCATTGGAGCTGCCATTTGGTATCTGGATAATGAAAGGATTCTACGATACCGTGCCGTGGGAAATAGAAATGGCGGGTGTACAGGACGGTGCAAGTAGATTGACGGTCTGGTGGAAGCTTGTATTGCCACAGGTTCAACCTGGATTGTCAGCACTTCTGATCTTCTCGTTTCTATCCGGGTGGAGCGAATTCATATTGCCACTCGTGCTTGCACCAGGAAACGAGGCACAGGTACTTTCAACTTACTTGTCAGCGTTGATACTTGATGATACCAAGCCCGATTTTAACCTGTTCAAATCGGTGGGTATGTTCTATGCGATACCCGTTATCGTCATTTACCTCATATTTCAAAACAAGCTAATGAATATTTACGGTGGAGGTTCAAAAGGCTGATGCAAATAAAACTAACAAATTTCACAAAATCATTTGGCGATATAACCGTCATTGACAAGCTGAATCTGACTGTCAATAGTGGTGAAATGTTGGCACTGCTGGGCTCATCAGGTTGCGGTAAATCCACCACCTTGTTCACGATCTGCGGTATTCACAGGATGAACGGCGGAACCTTGCATTTCGGGGATCGCGATGTGTCGAATGTTCCTTCTCAGAAACGGAATGTCGGTGTTGTTTTTCAGAACTATGCACTCTATCCGCATATGAGTATTCGTGAAAACATAGCTTTCCCACTTAAAGTACAAAAGCAGGACAATGCAACGATACTTCGGAAAGTGGACGAGATAGCCGAGCTTGTGCATATCTCCGAGCTACTGGATCGAAAACCTGCGCAACTATCAGGTGGACAGCAACAACGTGTTGCATTGTCCAGGGCACTTGTACGTAAGCCTGATGTTCTACTTCTCGATGAGCCGCTCGCGAATCTGGATGCCAAGTTAAGACTTGAAATGCGTTCGGAAATTCGGCGTATTCAACTCGAGACCGGTATAACCGCCGTTCTGGTCACACATGATCAAGTGGAAGCGATGTCGATGTGCGATCGAATTGCCTTGATGAAAGATGGAAAGATACTGCAATTGTCCGAGCCTGATCAGATGTATAACGATCCGGCCAATAAATTTGTAGCAGGTTTTCTCGGCAATCCACCTATCTCGTTTATCGATTCCACTGTTGGTGATGGCCATTTTGTTTTCGGTGAAAACAAAATAAGGATATCGGAGGCTCTGAAAGTAAAAGTCAAAAATCGGGTTGACCTTGGCTTGCGTCCTGAGTTCTTTGGCCCACAATTTGGTGAGGGTGTGCGAGGTAAAGTGAGCTTCGTTGAAACGCAAGGTCGTGAAGATCTGTACAACGTCACCCTGACAGATGGAACGGTATTGCGATCCATCCAGCCTGCTGGAAACCGCGTTCAACTTGGGGCGGATGTCAACTGGGGAGTCGCCACGGAAAATGTCATGGCGTTTTCAGAGCAGGGTTTACGATTGTGAATCAATCGCTGCCGTATTCCCGACCATTGTCGATAGCACATCGCGGTGCTAGTGCTTATGCGCCAGCGAATTCAATACAGGCATTTCTTTTCGCTGCACAATTGGGTGCAGACATGTGGGAGGTGGACTTACGCCTGTCAGCAGACAAGCAAATACTGGCGTTTCACGACGATAATTTGCCTGATGGTCGCAAGATAGGTGAGTTGAGCTATGCGGAGATACAAAAGGCTGTTCCAATTGATACGCCGCCATTGTTCAAGGACATATTGAATCTTGCACAACAGCACAAGTGCGGCATCTATGCTGACATCAAAGATCGAGAGGCTGCCATTCCAATATCCAACATGCTGACTGAGCAAAAGATTGAGTTAGCGATTCTAGGCTCGTTTGATCAGGCGACCATCACTCTGCTGATTGAGCACGAGACTCCCTATCCACTGGCTGGTTTGATACCTGTTGGCGCCGACCCTTTCAGCTTCCCGCTTGATATTGATGTCATTCATCTGTGCTGGGAGCGATTGGATAGACCGCAGGATCTATTGGATGAAGCGTTCTTTGCCAGGTGTCGAAAAGAGGGGCGGAAGGTTGTACTGTGGCATGAAGAGGGGCCTGCTCGTATGAGTGAGCTTCGGGGCCTGCCGGTTTTTGGTATCTGCTCTGATCAGCCCGAGCTGGTCCATCCATTTGTGCCACCTGAGGACTGGCCGGTTCAAATTGTTTGCCACCGTGGTGCCAATCATATAGCTCCGGAAAATACATTAAAGGGGGCAGTGGCTTGTTTTGCAGCAGGTTTCAGTCATGTTGAGCTTGACGTTCAGGTAACCGCTGACAATAAGCTTGTTGCCATGCATGACTCATCCCTTGAACGAACATCCAACGGTACAGGCCCGGTCTGTGAGAAGACGCTAAAGGAGCTAGGCAACCTGAGTGCTGGTGCATGGTTTTCAGATCACTATGCTGATGAAAAGATACCCACACTTGAGGCCTATTTGCGTCTTGCAAAATCCTGGGGCAGACAGCTCTATGTTGAGTTGAAAAATGCACCTGCAGAGCTTGTGTGGCAGTCAGTGGTGTCGAATGAAATGGTCGATAGCTGCTTCTTCTGGTCTTTCAATCATGATTTGCTGGTCGATATGCGGGCGATTGCACCCACTGCTCATATAATGTTGCGACGACAGGATTTTGATACGCTCAATGAAACACTCGAAAGTCTGTCTCCTGCGCTTGTTGAATATACCGTGAATGATGAGCTACATGATATTGAAACTCTGCGTGATAAAAACGTTCTTTCCATGCTCGCGTACAACGGTAAGGATTTAGAGGTATTCCAATCTATCGTTGCTTTGAAACCGGATCTTGTGAACCTCGGATATCCATTCGAGTTTGCAGCGTTCATTTCTGATAAACGAGAATAGCGTGTCCAAAAAGCACAATAAGTCTGTGACCTCATTTGATGTTGCTCAACAAGCAGGTGTTTCGCGATCAATGGTATCTCGCGCCTATACAGACGGTGCAAAAATATCGAACGAGTCCCGCAAGAAGGTATACGAGGCAGCTGAAAAATTAGGGTATCGGGTTAATTATCTGGCAAGAGGGCTGCAGACGCGCCAATCCAATCTTGTTGGCATCGTAGCTTCTGCTCTTGATACGCCATTTCGTGCGCGACAGGTAAAGATGGCGGCACGTGAGTTCATAAGGCAGGGGTATCGTCCCATGTTGATGGTGGCGGAAACGCCAGATGAAGTCGAACAATTGATATCACTTCTCTTTAGCTACAATGTTGCGGGCATGCTGATTACCTCTGCCACCCCTTCCTCAGAGATCATTGTTGAGAGTAATAATTTATCCGTTCCGGTTGTGCTGATTAACAGGGAGACTGAGATAGTCGGTCCTGATAAAGTTCAAATAGATATACAGCAGGCTGGAAAGCTGGCTTTTGATATGTTGATTCGTTCGGGGGCAAAAAACCTGGCTGTTGTACGGCCTGTATCGCCCTCATTCTCAGTGACCGGGCGCTCTGACGCATTTGTACAGCACTGTTCTGAGAATGGGTACAGCGCACAAGTGTTCAATGCTGCTTCACAAAGCTATGACTCTGGCTTCGAGGTTGCAGGTAAAATAGGTCTGGCCCTCGACAGGATAGATGGACTTTTCTGCACAACTGACTTACTGGCTATTGGCGTCATGGATCGACTACGGGCGGATTGGAATGTTGACATACCCAATGGGCTGCAAATTGTCGGATTTGATGACATAGAGCAAGCGAAGTGGGGTAGCTATCAGCTATCTACGATACGGCAAGATGCCAAGGAACAAGCCTGCGCGGCAGTTGATCTCATGCTGGACAGAATAGAGAATCCTGATCGAGATCCTAAAATCTACCTTCAAACCGTGGTTCCGATATTCAGAAATACAACGCAGAAATCGCAATGATTGATCGAATTGACGAAAGACTTGAATTGGCTAAAAGAATTGCGGTGGAGGCCGGTGATCTGGCTTCTGGCATGCGGTCCAACAGGGGAGACCTGGTTGGTAACGTGAAATCGCATCAGGATTTCGTAACAGCTGCTGATCTAGCCGCTGAACGACTCATCCGTGATCGAATTTCCGAACACTTCTCTGACGATTCTGTATTGGGTGAGGAGCAGGGAACTTCGGGCGATGGCAAGGCTCTATGGGTTGTTGATCCGATCGACGGTACGACCAATTTTATGCACGGTCTTGCCGATTGGTGCGTATCAATCGCATTTTGCTACGACGGTGTCATTGTTTGTGGCGCAATCTACGTCCCTGACAGCGCCACACTTGCGTGGGCAAGTCTGGGTAATGGCGCATTCATGAATGGCGAACGTATGGCTGTGTCTTCGTGTGTGGACCCCAAGCGTGCCTTGGTATTGCTTGGTCGATCCGGCAGGACCAGTAATGCTGACTACCTGAGCCTTATCAAGAGCGTATTCGAACAAGGAATGGAGTATCGTCGCAACGGTTCTGCTGCAGTGAGTTTGCTAACCGTCGCATGCGGTCGTGTTGAAGGGTTCTATGAGTCTCATCTGAATGCCTGGGATGTTTTTGCAGGAATTCTTCTCATACAAGAAGCAGGGGGGAAGGTTGATTGTCCTTCCATCACAGAGTTCATTACCAATGGTGGCTACCTGATGGCCAGTAACACTTGTTTACATGACGATATGTCAGTTATCTCAAGAGCTCATGACGCCGACATTGCCTTAGCGGCTGAATAGAGGATGTTCTACCAGTGCTGGTTTCAGGTGAGTGCAAGGGTGTTTCGCACCGCTGCCATTGTATGATAGGTTATTGAATGGAAATATTGAGTTTCGTAGTAAACCTGACTGGCGCCACAATGCTCCTGCTCTTTTCTGTACGTTTGGTACGGACAGGAATAGAGCGTGCACATGGAGCCGCATTTCAGAAACACCTGGTCAAGCAGACAAATTTGATCAGTGCCAGTTTGTCTGGGGTTGGTCTGGCCGTAATACTGCAAAGCTCTGCAGCTGTTGCATTGTTGGCATCCGGCTTTTTCATGTCGGGCTATCTGAGCTTTTCTACTGGCCTTGCAATTGTATTGGGCGGAGATTTAGGCTCTGCGTTGGTAATACGTATATTGTCTTATTCTGTGGATTGGATAATTGCACCCTTGCTGGCGGTTGGCGGCTGGTGTGTGATCAAGTCGGAAAGCAAAACACTGCGTCAATATGGCCGTGTCATTATGGGCATCGCACTCATATTGATATCGTTAGGCTATCTTCGTCAAGCAATCGAACCATTTCGGGAGAGTGCTCTCCTGCCTACTATTGCGGCTTACCTGGAGCAGGATTACGTATCCGCATTTATTGTAGGTGCAATACTTACATTTGGAATGCACTCCAGTGTTGCTGCAATACTGGTAGTCATCACCTTCGTTGAAATTGATGCGGTCACGTTTGAAGCGGGCCTGTCGTTGCTGGTCGGGGCCAATTTTGGTAGTGGATTCATACCAGTCTGGTTAACCAAAGGCATGCCGGGTGAGGCACGCAGACTGGTTTTTGCAAATCTGTTTGCTCGTGGAATATTGTCACTGTTTGTGCTGAGTATCTTACCCATCCTTCATTCCTATTTTGTTGGAAAGCCGGAGCCTGGCTCTCACATGCTGATGGTTGGGCATATGGTTTTCAACGCCACTTTGGTTCTGTTGACTCTTCCCTTCTGCCGGCATATCGAAGGCATCATGAAGAAAATGTACCCAGGCAGACAGTCCGTTAAAAGTGTGAAGCGGGCTCTGATACAACCTGTCTCCGTACTGGAAAAAGGCACGATCAACACGCCTAAACTGGCATTTACCAGTTTGAAACAAGAACTTCTCAGAATGCTGGGCCTGGTTGAATCAATGTTTCATCCTGTCATGCAAATCTATTTGGACAGCAATGATGATCAGGTTCAAGCGATCAGACAGAAAGACAAAGAAGTGAACGCTTGTCTTTTCGGAATTCGCTCTTTTGTTGCAAGCATTCCAACAGAGCTCTATAACAAGGCTGAGTCCAGAGTGGCGAGTGATTTGCTCGAATACGCTATACGGCTTGAATCCGCAGGGGATGTTGTTGCAAGGCAGATTACAGAGCTGGCCGTAGACTTTCGTATCAATGGATACAAGTTCAGCGGTGAAGGACAGGCAGAGCTGACAAAAATGCATGAAGAAATTCTTTCAAATTTCAAACTTGCGGCTAATGTCCTTATTTCAAATGATCCTGAGAATGCCAGGCTCTTGAGCCTTGAGAAAACAGAGATCAAGCGGGTTGAACGACAAAGTCGAAAACGACATTTGAAGCGTTTGCAGAATGGCCTGACAGAGAGTTTCGAGACCAGCGACATACATTTGGAAACACTCAGAGCATTCAGAGAGTTCAACGGTCATGTCGCTGCGATAGCCTATCCAGTTCTGTATGAAACTGGACAGTTACTTGAAACACGATTAATTACCACTCTTCCCGTGAGTTCGGATTCTGTGAAAAAGCAGGCATAGGCCTGCTTGTCAAGCTGATCCTAAACATCCGTCATCCGAATTCATCGTCGAGTTTGTCAATGAGAGAGGACCTCTTCAACAGTAAGAGCCAGTTCGAGAAGGTCCTGGTCCCTGCCCATAACTCCATCAAATTCGATGCCGATCGGCAAACCGTTGACGTTCTGGCAGGGCAGGGAGATACCGGGCACACCCAGATTTGATCCCAGATCGGTATTCCGAATGAAGGTAGGGAAGGTAGGTACCTGTTCACCGTTCAGGCTAACGGTCTCATCTGAACCGATGTCGGTTGCCCGCAATGGTGATGTTGGAAACGCAAGGGCTGTCAGGTTGTGCTGAGCAAATGCCTCGGCATAGATTGCGCGCATGGCCGGACGATGTTCATTGATGGCAGCCTGATAGGCAGTTTCAGGCATGGCACCACCACCAAGTTGACTCTTGAATGCACCGGCGACATCGGGTGACCCAATTTGTTCGATAAGCTTCTCGAAGCTGACTTCAGGAGCATGCTCTTTCAAATAGGCCGGTAAGTCGCGCATGACCTCGTACAAGACAACAGGAAAACTGAATTCCTCATTGTGACTCCAGATGTCGGAGATATTGACTTCCACCAGCCTGGCTCCCGCGGACTCGAGTGTCTTGAGTTGCTCCTGAATAGCTTTCTCGACTTCAGGCTCCAGATTCTCAAACAGAACCTCTCTGCAGATACCCAGTACCACCTGGTTGATGTCTTTCTTCCTGGCAGCTGTCGACGAACCGGAGAGCACAGAGTCAAGCAAGACGATATCCTCAACCTTATTCCCAAAGGTGCCAGCGGTATCACGAGTATGGCTGATAGGGACGATGCCATTGCTTGCATAGCGCCCGACAGTTGGGCGGAAGCCAACAATGCCGCAAAGCGCTGCAGGCAGCCTGACAGAGGCACCTGTGTCTGTACCAAGGCCCGCTGGGAATATACCCGCTGCAACAGCAGCTGCGGTACCGCCAGAGGATCCGCCTGGTATCTTGCTTTGGTCATGCGGGTTTCGTATAGCACCAGTCACTGAGTTATTCGATGTGACGCCGAATGCCAGTTCGTGCATGCCTGATTTTGCCGCAATGATAGCGCCTTGGCCCTCAAGCGCGACGATGACGCCGGCATCCGTTGCAGGCGTATGGTTCTGCAGCGCGGTAGTACCAGCGGTCGTTGGAAAGGCCACGGTATTGATGTTGTCTTTGACGATCAGTGGTATTCCGCAAAGAGGCTCTGCATTACCCGACTGACGTCTCTGGTCAGCACGCTTTGCGTTCTCCATCAATAGATTGGGATCGAAGCTTGAAATTGCATTCAGACTCGTATTCTGCTTCTCACGCAGAATGACATCTGCGGCGAATTCTGCAGCAGAAATGTCTTTCTTTTCTAGTCTGCGTTTTAGCTCCGCAGCGCCAATTAGTTCTGAAGTTGCCATACTTTCTCTCCTTTTCTACGCTGTAGGGTACCTCGGAGGGAAGGTAGAAAATATCATCACAAATGATGATATTCCTGAATCAGGGCTTTGCCTGGCCATCTACGAAGTACCCGTTCAGGCGAGTGCTGAGAATTGAAACTCAGTGAAGAAGATTCACTTGATCTGCCAGAAACTGGCTTAGCTGAGTTCGTCGGTTGAGATCAGATTTTCGGAAAATTGAGCCAATATGTGTTCTGAGTGTCGACTTTGAGAAGCAGAGCTTTTGGCAAATCTCATTATCCGTAAATCCGACCACCAACATATCGGCAATTTCAACTTCACGATTTGTGAGTTGAAGTTGCGCACTGATCTGGCTAAATCTTAGCGCAGGCAAAGTCTCATCAAGCTTGTGCGCTCTGATAAGCGCATTGACAAAACTTGGTCCAATGGCATCAATGATCATGGCATCGCGGGCCGAGAAATCTTCTGCTGATTTACCTCGCCAAACTCTGACATCCCCAATATTTGTACCTCTGTCATAGGCAAAATAGTTGATGCCATAACATAAGCCATCTTGTTTGAGGAAGTCATTGAAGAACTCGGTCTTAACCAATCGCTTGTGACTCAGAACCTGGCTAACAGGCGTGGCTTTTCGTCGCCTTTGAAGCATGGGCGTGATGGGGTCGTGAAATTGATAATATGCTTCATATCTGGAAAGGTTGTCTAGACACATATTGATTTGTACGCAGGACAAGAATTTGTTCGCATCCTGGTCCCAGACAAAAGAGGCAAAATATTCTGCATTCAGTAATTCAAGTAAACGGCTCCCAACACGTTGACGAACCTGCGCATGATCAAAGTCGCCACTTAGATCGCGCATGATCGAAAAAACAAGATCAGTCTCATGAGTGTTCAGGTTCACTGTTGTACCCCCAATGTATTGAGTCCAAGGAAAAACGATATCACAACACCAAAGGCGCGATTATGTCGGGGACTCGTCATTGCGCTTTTGGGTATAAGCAGACCAAATCGGCATCAGAGAACCTCTTTCAGCTTTTCCGCAAGCACTCTTACGATGACTGGGGGATCGATGATGGCCATTTCGATTGCAACGCTGAACTCCGGCAGTTTGGGCAAGCGGTGATGTTCCCGGATCAGCGTCAAGTCGGTACAGTCCTCGACTGGAATCACGCCGACTCCCATGCCTGAACAGACACCTGCCCGCACGCCCTCCAGTGTGCTGCATGAATACACCGAGCGCCAGTGATCACCGGCAGCCTCGATGGTCGTGGTGGCAGCCCGAAAGTATTGGCAGGGACCACTGATATGTGCCAGCGAAATACTGAGCTCGTTGTCGAGATCAAGGCCCGCATCCGCGATCCAGACCAGCTGGTTCTTTGCAAGCACTTTACCGGTTTCTATGCCAAGGGGTTGTCGCATGATGGCCAGATCGAGGAAACCATCGCGAAGGCTCTTTCGATGATGTTCCGAGAGGCTTGCGTCGATTCGCACTGATACCTTTGGCCTCGACACCGCAAACTCACGAATCACTTTCATTACCTTCGGAAAAAGATAGTAGTCCTCAATGATTTATCGCATATCGCGATGGATAGGGCAACAAATGTCGTTTATCAACGGATGAATGAGCCTGTATGCTCGCTCGCAAAGCAACTTTTGGAAAGTTCCATGCAAGATTCCATTACCTTTGATCCAGTTGATTTCACAGCAAAGCTGGTACGCATCCCCAGTTGCGATCCACCGGGTGGTGAGCTCGCAGTGGCGCAAGTGGTGGCACAACAACTGACGGCACTTGGCATCGAATGCGAGCTGGACGAATTCCAGCCGGGGCGGACGAACGTGATTGGTCGCGTGCGCGGTACAGGGACGAAGCGCCCGATGGTTTTTTCTGCCCATCTGGATACGGTTCCAGTTGGTGATCAGGAATGGGACTTTCCACCGTTTGCTGGCACGGTGAAAGAAGGCCAGCTGCAGGGCCGTGGATCGTCCGACATGAAATCGGCAGTAGCCACGTTCATCGCAGCGGCGGACCGGCTGAACTATGCGGATGAATTGGGTCTGGATCGTGACATCGTTTATCAAATGTTAAGTGGTGGTGCAGGGCAGTCGCGTATGTCTGATCTGCGGATGCCACTCATGATTTCGGGGGCTTATGATCCACCTACGGCTAGCCTCAAGATGTTTGAAAAAGACCTAAGCATCATTGGCAATGACATCGCTGAAAAGGGTGTGCAGACGCCGTTATTTGACGCCTGCCAGGTGCTGTACGGTGCCGCTTTCGCAGAGTTGCCAGAAGGGTTGGATACCGCTGCGATATTTGAAATCTATCGCAACGGTCGCAAGGATTAAGGCTTGACGTCAGTTTGGCCAAATACGCCAAACAATGACGTATCAAGCTCAGACCAACCGCCCGCTGCCGCATCTTCGGCACGGGTGCGAGCAGCGCTGACCACGGGCGAGGGCGCGCCCACGTAACCGTTCACGGCCCCGCATGCGGGGTGTAGGAACCGCAGCTGATTCTTTCAGCTAGTCGCTAACCGAGGCGTATCAAACGGAAAGCGCACTTTCACCTCGCCCTCAATCATCGACTGGTGACACGCGATGCGGATAAACTGATAGCTTGAGATCCCTATCCGTTGTGCAGTGCCCACGATGCTCAGTATCAAGGGACGAAACTGATCGCCTTGATACGATTGGGTGGCAAAGCTCAACTTGCGCCAGATCACATAGGGCCGAAGCGCACGCTCAGCGCTATTGTTGTCTAGCGGGATTCTGTGATCTTTGAGAAAGGTCCAACACATCGATTCTCGCTTGAGAAGATGTTGGCATTGACGTTTGGTTCGCCCATCGATTCGTAGCCGGGCACCTCGCTCCAGCGTCTGGTGAAAGCTGCGGCGTAGTCGCTGCATTCGCCGGTAATAAACGGCCTCGTCGATGAGTTGATCTTGCCATCGATGTCGGGTGCGGATAACCGCGTGGGCAAGTAATAAA
Organism: Granulosicoccus antarcticus IMCC3135; assembly: GCF_002215215.1. Lineage (NCBI taxonomy): Bacteria > Pseudomonadati > Pseudomonadota > Gammaproteobacteria > Chromatiales > Granulosicoccaceae > Granulosicoccus > Granulosicoccus antarcticus. The sequence goes on from NZ_CP018632.1 coordinate 3,809,539, forward strand.
AGTCGGCGTCCGATCTTGCCGCCATTGCTTACCCGTCCAGCAATATCGATGAATTTTCGAATCAGGTGCGGCCAACACAGTTGACGACGACTTTGCGGTACACGGTTATAACCCACGTAGTCATCAGTGACCAAATACCCTGTGAATTCGCCTAACAGCCTATCGGCAGCCTCTTTGCCGCGCGAGGCCTGTGTCAGGAAATAGCAAGCTTGCACACACACTAACGACCACAGCCAACGGCACTCATTGCCGCGAAAATGCCGTGTTTCATCGGCATGCGCCACGGGTTGTTGGCGAACAAAATCGCCAATCTGTCGGTACGGGTCGCCTAATGCGCTCGTCGCTTTTGCCTGAGCCTGAGAGAGGGCACCGAGACTGAAATGCAACTGCCAGTGCTCAACCAGATAATCCTGAATATTACGAATCGACAAATGATAACGCCCGGACAGATGAGCGATAAGTGCCACCAGATTGGGGCCCATCTGCCCCGAAGGCACGCTATCGGGAGTCTGGGCGCAATGATGTTTACCACACCCGTTGCACTGCCCACCGAACAGTTGATGCTCAATCACTGAAAAACGCACCACCGGGATATCAAACACCTGGTGACGACAGCGCGGCTCGGGATCGACAAAGATAGAGCCACCACAGCCACAGGCCGCGGTCGGAAAATAGCGCTGAATCTGATCGACATCACTTTCGGGTACCAGCGGGCGTGCTTTTCATGACCCGGCTGCGCACCCTTTCGTTTTGTAGATCTGGGTTTCTTTTTTCGGTTGGCTCGTTGCGAGGTGGAGTCTGAAGAGGGTGGACGGGAGGAGTTACGCGAGCTTTTGCCCATGCGTTCGTTCAGCTCTCGAACCTGTTCAACAAGCTCCTCATTCTGCGCTTTAAGATCTGAGGCTATCGATTCTAACTGACCAACCACATCCCACAATTGCTCGATCTGAGTGCGAGCCTCATCAAGCGTTTGGGGTGGATTTGATAGATGAGGATCGGGCACGATGATGGCTAATAAACTCGCGGGGCCTTTTCTTCAGAATAGCCTACATAGTCAGAAAACGCTATTGCAACGCCGTGAACGCTTACCGCGCCCACCAGGCTGAGTGCTGCTTCCATCAGTTTCATATCCTTGATGCCGTTCTGCAGGTTCAGACTTGTTGCACCGGGGTTTCCTGTGGTCAGAAAGTCATGGATTGGCGGTACACGCTTTTTGGCTGCACCAATAGCACCGGAACTGTCTACCAGAATATCTGTGGCCAACGCCGGGTCAACACCGTTGCCAACCGCAAGGGCGATGGCTTCTCCGACTGCCCCCCAATAAACCATCAACGGCAGGTTAATGGCCAGTTTCATGGCAGCCCCGCGTCCAACCGGACCGAGGTGTTCCAACCGGCGAGTAAGATCCCGCATCACAGGTTCAGCAGCTGCAAATGCCACATCTGTTCCTGCCGCCAATCCGAGCAGTAGTCCCGCCTTGGCAGGGCCAATGGTGCCTCCTATATGAGGGCCTGCCTTGGCATTCCGACTATAATCCAAGCAAATATATACCACCATTGCATTCGATCTGAAGAAATCGCAATATCAAACATACAGAACCTGCCGGATTTTTAAAAGACAAAGTCACCAAAGGGTAGGAGCTAGCGCTGACCTTGGCCGGCATTGGATAACTCAAGGATGATCTGAGCGCTTTGTCACTGTAGGGCAAACTGCAATATGATGGGTAACAACTGGATCGAATGACGAGTATTAAAACAAGCGTGGCGACTGACAAATCGAAGAGGATTGAATATGTATCTGATGACAGACAAAGTGATCTATCTCAGCAATTTTCAAATTTAATAGAAGTTCATCATATTGAAGATGATGAATCTTACAAAACATTAGCTATTTCGGTATTCGATCATTGGCTAAATGATTCTGAAGCAAGAGACCTGCTAGCCATTGACAAGTCAGAGTCAAGCGATGAGCCACGTCGTAATAGTGCTCTTAACGGCTTACGTTCAATCATGGCTCAATCAACAGAATGCCTTAGCTATGAAATAGTCGAACGAAACGGACACGAGTATCCAATGTTTTACAGGTTCAATACATCGCAGGATCTATGTAAGTATTTCAGCCAGAGTCCTTATGGTGTGAGTGCAAAGTTTCATTTCAAAATAGTTCTCCCAAAGCTCTCAGCGTTGTACTTCGAGGGCCATGATTTTACGAATTATCTCTACTACAAAGATGATAATCATATTCGGAGAATTAGAAGCTGGATCGCTGATGCAGGGCTACATGTGTTAGAAAGCTAGCTACGTGAGCTGAAGTACGCATCCCAGCTTTGGTGCGACCGTGCGACCGTCCGGTCACCGCATCGAAATCACTGGCATTGTCGTAGGCACCAAGACGTATTCCGTCGTAGATCCCTGCGATGATCTCGCCGAAAAACGGGCCAAGTTCGGCCGTGCGATCCTCGGTATACTCGGCCGCGGTCATGGTGCGGTAGGTAAGCTGTGTTCCGAATGCGCTGTTCATATAATTAACCAACTGCGCTTGCGTGATCGGAGTACCGTTGATATTGACGATCTGGTTGTCGTGATCCGAATTCAACAGAAGCTGTGCGTAGGCGTGGGCAAGCTCCGCTCGGGTCGTGTAACCGCATTTCCCGTCGCCAGCGCTATTCGCAATTTCTCCACGTGATCGGTAGCTGTCGATATAGTCCACGTCCGGTTCAATATAAATACCATTACGGCCGATGACCCATGTCAGCCCGCTGGCTCGAATGTCGGCCTCGGTTTGGCGACTGCTCTGTACCACGGGCGAAAAGCGGGTTCCCTGTTCCGGTCCCTGAATGCCGGTGTAGACAATTTTGCCTACACCGGCGATTTGGGCAGCCTCGATCACGTTACGGTGCTGCTGAATGCGTTCCTCCGGCGGGTCAATGCCTGACACCAATAGCAATGTGTCTATACCCGTCAGCGATGCCTGGAGTTGCATTGGTTCGGAGTAATCTCCGGGACGTATTTTCATGTCAAGACCCTGAGCCTTCTGCGGGGTCCGTGCAAGACCGACGACCGGTGTGCCGCCCGGCGTATCCAGAAGTGCTTGCGCTATCTCGAGCTCTTCTGGGATCGTGTCGAGGGACAAGCCTACCAGTACGATGTTGAGATCAATGGCGAGGCAGTCGGCAGCACCGATGGCACCAGCTTCTTCATAGGTGACGAGACGACCTATCGCGATGGATCGGGCCAGTTGCAGATCATGCTGGTTGCGCGCAATGCAGCGGGTGCGAGTTCGGCACAAAGTGCGTTGGCGCTGACGGCGGGCGATGGTGTACCGGATGATGGTGGGGACAATCCGCCCGAGCCAATTGATGATGCCTTGTTATCGCTCGAACGTGCTGGCAGTCTTCTTCAGGAGCTCACTAGCCTGATGCGCAGTAATGGACTGACCGAGCATCAGGGTACCTTGCGCTCCCTTAACAGAATCGACGCAGACAACTACACCTCGGAAGAGGTGCTTGCAAGCAGTAGTGAGTCCTCTTACTCATCAGATACGCTGTACCGACGCAACTGTGTCAACGGCGGCAACGTTGAGCATCGTGTTGAGTTCAGTTATCACGGCTTTTACAGACACGGCTTCGATGCGTTTGATTGTATGTTTCCGGGTTACCGACTTGTTTCAGGGTTTGGTACCTACACAAATCAATACGATGGTTTCGACTATGCCGGTAATACCTGGACCGGTTATCGCGGGGCGTTCGATGCACTGGTTGTCGAACAGGGCGATGCCCGCGAGACGATGACGGCATCCTCTATCCAGGACAACACGTCGCGAGGTCAGATCAATTCGAGCGAGCGCTATCGCATACGTCGCTATTTGCGCATCGAAAACGGGGAATACGATTACGAGAAGGGCGATGTCGAAGTGGCGGTGCGTAACTGGAATCATCGCTTCAACCGGTTCGACCCAAACACGGGGCAGCATGCCTTCAATCGCCTGAACTCCACTTTCACAGTGAGCGCGAGCTGGACTGATAGACAGACGCTCGACATCGACGCGGTGTTTGATGGTCGGGGCGAAGCAGCACCTTGGTTCGACAACGGTCGCCTGCGCATTGTCAGCGATACGGGCGACTCGCTCGAAGTATTAGCCGGCACGGGCGATCCGGAGACCTATCAGCTGGTTTCCACCGTGAATGGCGTGACGATATCGGAGATACGTCGCTGGGATGTCAATGGCTGTGAGCTCGTCAACACTTTTTGGCAGCAGAGCCTTGACCGGGAACAGTGTGTGCTGATGCCACCGCTTGGGTGATGGGATTCTGGCGTATGGTCCGCTCTGTGTTGCTGAACCTTCAGGTATTTGACATCCTCCTCTCCCCTTGAAGGAAGAGGATTCCTACGGCGTTCAGGCTATTGCCCAAATCGCTTCAGCGGGTTCCTGTTTCACTGGGGCCGCCTGAATGACATGCTCTCGTAATTCAGGTCTGACATCCCCTCCACAGGCCAACACGGCGTGTCCCGCCGCTTCTATATTTTTTGCTGCATTGGTATCAGCGTTGTCCGAATACCCACAGCTCTGGCAGCAGAAACCTGCCTGGCTCTGTCGGTTTTCCTTCGCTATGTGCCCACAGCAAGAGCATTGCTGACTCGTGTACTGAGCCGGGACGACAATCAGCTCTCCTCCTGCCCAACCAAGCTTGTAGCCTAACTGACGTCGGAATTCGCCCCACCCCTGGTCCAGAATGGCACGGTTGAGACCGGACTTGGCCTTCACGTTCTTGCCCGGCAATGCCTGACTACCCGACGCCGAACGAGACATATTGGCCACTTTCAGATCTTCGATACACACGACTGCGTGGTTATTGCTGATGGTGTGTGTCTTCTTGTGCAAATAGTCGGCTCGGGCATTGGCAATACGTCGGTATAGTCGGGCAACCCTGTCTTTCTGCTTTCTCCAGTTGTTGGAAAATTTCTTTTTACGCGCCAGTGAGCGTTGCTCCCGGGCAAGCTTTCTTTGATACGTTGCAAAGCTGTTGAGCGGCAGATGATTCTCTCCGTCACTCTGTGCAGCGAATACCTTGATGCCCATATCAATACCCACCAAACTCGTGGAGGGGTGTTGTGACGCTTCCACCTCGCGTACTGTCTGCACAGAAAAAAACCACTTGCCACAACGCTCACTGATCGTGATATTGCGTAACGTACCCAGCACCTTTCGACTGTTGCGGTAGCGAATCCAGCCTAGTTTGGGCAGAAACACACGATTGTTGGCTTGATCCAGTTTGAATTGTTTGGGTTCAGGGTATCGAAAACTGTCGCCGTCGCCTTTTTTCTTGAACCGGGGAAATCCTGCCCGCCCGGCAAAGAAATTCTGAAACGCACGATCAAGATCCCGCAGTGACTGCTGTAACGGGTGGGCCGACGCATTCTTGAGCCAGCAGCTGCCTTCTTCCTTTCGCCACTTCGGCAGGCGATTGGCCATGGGCACATAGCCTATATACTTCAATCCGGCCTTGTGGTTCTCCTGCTGCAAACCCAGTGCCCTGTTATAGACAAATCGGCAACTACCGGCAAACTGTCGCAACTTACCCAGTTGTTCGCCGTTGGTACGTAGTTCGAATTTGTAGGCTTGAAGGCGTTCCATGCATTTATTATACTATTGGCCTATGAGCAAAGATACGACTATTCGCACAGGAAGACACTGTGTATTTATTATGCATGTCCACTTGGTCTTCGTCACAAAGTATCGTCGTGATGTCTTCACCAAGAAAATTCTCGATGACTTGAAGATCACCTTCACCAAGGTATGTGAAGACTTTGAAGCCACTCTGGTGGAGTTTAATGGTGAAGACGATCATGTCCATCTTCTGGTTAACTACCCACCCAAGGTGCCAGTATCTGGCCTGGTCAACAGTCTGAAGGGGGTATCTAGTCGCCGAGTAAGAAAAGCAGATTATCCGAGCATCAAAAACAAACTGTGGGGTAATGCACTATGGTCTCCTTCGTACTTTGCCAGCAGTTGTGGTGGAGCTCCGATTGGCCTGATCAGACAATACATCGAACAGCAACGAACACCGCGCTAACACAACAGAGAGGCTTCGCCTCTCGCGCTATCCATCCCCGCCCTGAAGGACGAGGTTTTTCGCGCAGATGGATAAAGAGGAAAAGAGGAGATGACACGGGTGGACCTTGATGATACCTGTCTGATATATTGCAGCTTAGACAGGTGAACGTCTTTGGTTTGAGATAAGCCCAACTGACTGGCGCGGTGGTTCGCTGATCATATCTATCATTGAATTTGTAGGACGCGACCATGGCACGAAGTTTTGGTCGCCTTGTTATCAAGGCGCTAAAGGAAGTCGATAAGGCTGCACGCCAAGCTGTTATTGATGCAGGTAAGAAGGCACTCGAACGACGGGTGCAGGCTCGCGACAAGTTGTGTAAACGGTATATCGATTCAGTGGTTGAATAGTATGGAACAGCTACTGAATGAATCGTCCCGGTGGGCGTTGATAGATGGGTATCTTCAATTGCCCATTACCGATCTTTTGGCCACGGTTGCTGGTCTGATCACCTTTTTACTTGTTTGCTATTTCGTTACTCGATACAGGATTCGCCGGTTTCGTCATCGCTATAACCGAGTGTACCGGTCGCTGGAAGAGCTCAATAGCGAGTTTGTGGAACAGCAATTTCAGCTCGTAGAGTGGCAGGATGAGACGGCACGCCAGAGGCACCGGGCAAAGAATGATCTGCAGCAATTGACCGCAGAGGTCAGTACGGTATCGCAGAGAGCTGCCGAGATGCGACCTGTCTACGAAGCGCTGCAACGGCGGCAGGCTGACCTACAGGACAACGTTGTACAGTTGGAGGCTCGGCATTCAGATATCGTGAGTGTTCTGGATAATACCGGACCACTGCACGAACACTTTGCGAACCTGAATTGGAAAGTAGTTGAGAAATCAGATGAGCTGGTGCGTGTAGAGCGGCAGTTGCAGAATCTAAGGTTAGAGCTTGATCTGTACGATCGCCAGAATAACCTGGTTGCTTACGCGCATTACGCAGAACCGGAATACCTGCATCAGAGTAGTGATCGCTTCAAGATAGAGGTCAAGCGCGAGCGAGATTTTCAAAAAGCGCTTATCAGCGAGAAGAAAGAACTGACGGGATTGGATGCATTGAAGGATGCATCCGAACGCACGCAGGCGTCTCGGCACGGAAAATTGTTGATAAGAGCATTCAACCTAGAGTGTGACAAGTTGTTTGCTACCGTACGGCATTCAAACTATGCAAAAACTGTTGAACGCGTCGGCAAGCTGGCTCATGATCTTGAGAAGTTGATGAATGATCAGCGCTTCGGAGTATCACTGGAATACGTGGAATCCAAGCTGCGTGAGTGCACGCTCATTTATCAGGACAAGTACAAGGCTAAGGAAGAGGCTGATGAGCAGCGACAGCAACGAGAGCAGTTGAGAGAGGAGCGTAAGGCTCAGCGTGAATACAAAGCCGCCCTGAAAAAAGCACAGGATGAAGAGAAGGCCTATCAGCAGATGCTGGAGAAAGCGCGAAGGGAAATCTCGGAGGCCACGGGCGGGCAGACTCTGGAGCAACAGGAAAGATTCCGGTATCTGGAGGAAATGCTGGAAGGCGCACGTCAGAATGAACAGCGCGCCATGAGTATGGCGCAGCAGACACGTTGCGGATTCATTTACGTAATCAGCAATGAAGGTTCATTCGGCAAGGGTATTTACAAGATCGGTCTGACACGCAGACTGGAACCGATGGACCGTGTAAAGGAGTTGGGGGATGCGAGTGTGCCATTCTCATTCGACGTGCACGGCATCATTTACTCGGAAGACGCGCCCAAGCTGGAGAATGAGCTGCACCGGCATTTTGATGGTAAGCGCGTGAATGTAGTCAATAACCGAAAGGAGTTCTTCCGAGTTGAGTTGAATCAGATTGAAGTGGCTATCAATGAACTGATGGGTGAGCCTGTTGCTTTGAAGCGCGAAGGATTTGAGGATGATGATTATTCGGAGGCAATGCGGCTGCGCAATAGTGTGATTGAAGGGGTGGTTGAGACAGTGGTTTGAAGAGGCCTTTGATTCTCAGTCAGATGACGATTGTCAGTTGCCACACGACGCAACCAATAAAATAGTCCCATCAAGTGCCATCGCAGCCCTTGTGGTGTGGTTCTTTGGCGTATACAGGAACTTGTATACCGGTGTCTAACGGGGTCAGCATCGCCTAGAAAAGTATCACGTTGCGCCAGCATGAGATGCCCCTCATTCAGATAAGCACAATTGGTCCCGCAACATTTACATCAATAGGCAAAGCCTTTCCCGGTGTCGGTCGATCGAGGTAACCATGGAAGCGCGGACGTGGCGATCGTCGATTTCAGGCCGAGGCTCGACATGCTGAACTGATGGAGCAGGTAGCCCATCGAGGTAGCAAGACTGCCCAGCGCTATGCCCAGCAACGCTTACTCGGCACCGCGCTATGATCCGCCAAGACGTACTGGCGTGGTGGGGCTGACAATCGCTTTTCAGGCGCCGAAAAAATGCACACCACTACGCCACTATCCGGTCATTCTCTTATATAGGGGACGATAGAGGATGCGGATCGGATAGGCAGCGACTATCACCAGCCCCCGTCATTACAGCGAAGCATTCGCTTTTTCCAACCTCTCACATCAGACTGTCCTGCCGAGGCAGCGGCAATACGGGGTTTCCACGTTCCGCTAAAACGAGCATGTTGAGTTAGGTGCCAGCTATCGACCAGGAAGCTTGTGGACCACGAGTGCATATTTCGTAACCACACTCCCGCTTCCATTACCATTTTGGTCAAGCGTTAAACAACCACTTTCACTGAAGGCTCCTCGTGTTGGCAAATCCTGCATCATTGGCAGTTTAGTAGGTAGCCCGTCCACCTGACAGGTCGAACACCGCGCCGGTGGTGTAGGAACATTCCTCGCTGCACATCCAACCCACCATGGCAGAAATCTCTTCCACTGAACCCATGCGTCCCATTGGTATCTTGGACAACATATAGCTTATTTGCGCTTCGGAGACGTCGTCCAGCATTTCGGTCTTTATCACGGCAGGGCAGATTACGTTGACTCGTATTCCCGTGTTGGCCAGTTCTTTGCCCAGGCTTTTTGTCAGGCAAATCACACCCGCCTTTGACACTGAATAGGCAGACGCGTTGGGGTTGCCGTCTTTACCCGCCATGGAGGCGATATTGACGATGCGCCCATAGTCGCCCTTGAGCATGTAAGGCACAATTGCTCGGCTGGTGTGAAAGCTGCCATTGAGGTTGATGTTTATCACCGAGTTCCAGGTGTCCAAGGGGTAGTCCACCAAGGGTGTATTGACCCCGGCAATACCGGCGGCGTTGACCAGCAGGTCGATCCCGCCTAATTCCTGCGCAACGGCGGCTGCGCCGGCTTCGACGCTGGCGTAGTCACCCACGTCCACTCGCTGAGTGATTACCTTGCCCAAGGAGGATAGCTGCTTATGCGCATTTGCGAGGGTATCCTCGCTGATATCCCACAGCGCTACAGAAGCACCACTTTGAAGAAAGCGCTGGGCGATGCCAAAGCCCATGCCACGTCCGCCGCCAGTGATAACTGCCTTGCGCCCTTTAAGGTCCAATGTATTCATGAATCTAGTCCTGTTTGAAATTGTTCAAGCTACAAATAAGTGGTTATCGCGCGACAAGATTTTTTGCGCGATTCGCTGATTCAGCGCGGGCTTGCCGATCACCACACCCCTTTTGATCCTTGTTGTTTGCCCCACCAGGTACGTCGCAGCGATGCGCCGCCGACAAAAGAACCTGCACCAAGCTGCTCTTGAATGCGCAGGCATTCGTTCCATTTGGCCATGCGCTCGGAACGTTGGAAAGAGCCTACTTTGAGTTGCCCAGCACCCAGACCGGTTGCCAGATGGCTGATCGATGTGTCTTCAGATTCGCCAGAGCGAGCTGACACCACTGCACCCCAGCCAGCTTTTTGAGCTGCCAGGTAGGTGTCGATGGATTCACTGACCGTTCCCGCCTGATTGACTTTTATCAGTACCGCGTTGCAAGCTCCGGCTGCCGCTGCCTCTTCGACAAGGGTGGCGTTGGTGACAAGGTAATCGTCGCCGATAATTTGCACCTGATCGCCGAAACGGCGAGTAAACTCGGCCATACCCTCTGGATCGTCTTCGCTCACCGGATCTTCAATGGAGACGATAGGGTAGTCATTCAGCCAGCCACCAAGCATTTCGATCAGTGCGCTGGAGTCCATTTCCCGATCCTCAAGTGCAAGCCTGTACCGACCCTTTTTTGCAAACTCGGAGGCGGCGATGTCCAGTGAAATCACGACGCGATCTCCAGGTTTTTCACCGGCTTTTTCAATGGCCAGGACCAGCGTCTCCAACGCCTCCTCATTGGAATCAAACATCGGCCACCAACCTCCTTCGTCGGCGACGCCAGCGGCTTTGCCCCGCGAAGCCAGAATATCTCCAGCGGCGAAGTAGATCTCGCTGGTTACTTCCATCACTTCGTCGAATGAGCTGGCGCCAGGAACCATGATCATGAAATCCTGAATGTCGACCCGTCGCCCCGCGTGGGCGCCACCGCCAAATATTTGAATTTCTGGCAATGGAATCGAGGGCGTGCAGTTGTAGAGATCGGCAACATGGCGCCACAGCGGTTTACCCGTGTCGGCGGCGGCTGCGTGTAGTACTGCCAGGGAGGTGGCGACGGTTGCGTTGCCACCGAGCACTTCCTTGAAAGACGAGCTGTCCAGCGCCAGCAGGGCGTTATCGATAGCTTGTTGATCTTGTACCTCCATGCCACGCATTGCTGCAGCGATAGGGCCGTTGACACTGTCAAGCGCCTGCATCACGTTTTTTCCTCGCAACGCGACGCCGCCATCGCGAAGATCTATCGCCTCGCGGCTGCCACGCGAGGCACCTGCAGGGGCTATGGCTCGGCCGACGAGTCCGTTGTCCAGAGTCACGTCAACTTCAACAGTGGGGTTGCCCCGCGAGTCCCAGACTCGGCGGCCATAGATGGACTTGATCGTTGTCACGCGTAATGCTCCTTCAATGCTGTGGAAATATGTTCGAGTGCCTGGTCTAGCTCAGAAACGGGATGGCGTATCAAGTGGATCGCCAGTTTTCGAACAAGGCGGCGTTTATCGTCATCCAGATACTCTACTGGAGATTTCCCGTCGATCCGGGCCAACATCAACGCGGGCAACAGGCTGCATATCCGTGTTTGTACTTGTTCAGCAGGTTCCCAACTGATATGAGCCGCATAGGCGCGCCATAAGTCGGCAGCGTTCGCCAGCAGGCGAGCGCGCGAATCAGGTAGCAGGGCAGCTTTCAGCACCAGGTGATTCAGACAAAACGAGGGATCGAAGCTGGCGTCTCCCATGGTTGCGCACTCGGCGTCCAGCATTACCGGTCCGCCGGTGCGAAACAAGATGTTTTTCGGGCTGACGTCTCCGTGTACAAGCACTTGCTCAGACTGGTACAACATGCACGCCAAGGCATCAAGGTGTGTTGCCAGTTCCGAATGCTGCAAAGCGGTGAAGCTCAAATAAGGTTCGATGCGCAGTGCGCGAAAATCATCGCGATTGTGAAACTGTGAGGTGTCAAACTCTGCGAGCGAGGATGCTGCGTGAATGCGACCGAGAATATCGCCAACCGCTGTGGCTTCGCCGTGATCAGGCGCTTCCGCCAACAGAGCGGATTTCCACAGATAGACATCGTCGCCGCTGATGAACTCCATGGCAAAGCCGTGAAGCTTTTCGGAGCGGCCCAGCAGTTGTACGGCGCCGCTGGGCAGAATGTCGGCGGCGGTTTGCAGCCACCTGTACTCTGCCGCGTTGCGGTGTACTGGCGCATGCCAATCTTCGGCGACTTTCAATTTGGGAATGGCAAATTTAATGCAAATTTGCCGGGAGTCGAGAACGACTCGGGCAATATCAGATGACACACCTCCGGTCAGAGGATGAACACTCTGGACTTCTGCTGCCTCGCCCAGTCCCAATTCCGAGATTAGTTCTCTGCAACGCGCTTCTAATTGGACAGACAAGACAACACCTGGCTATGTTCACGTGAACATACATCTTTACCCAGAATCAGAACAGTGTCAAGATGATCTATCAACTACTTGTCACTTTTTTCCAGGAGTAAAGTTCCATTGGGCCGCGTCACGATAAAATCAATCGGTAAAGATCTCGGCATTTCGCACATGACCGTTTCAAGGGCTCTGTCGGGTCACCCCAATGTTCAGAAGGCTACCCGCGAAGCGGTGCTGAAGCGGGCGCAGGAGTTAGGCTATGTAAAAAGCGCCGCAGCCAACACCATGCGTGGAGACAAGACCGACATCGTCGGCCTGTTGTTGCCCAATATAATCAACGAGTTCTACGCTCGATTTGCCAACACTTTGTCACAGTGCTGCCGCGAGCGCTCTCTGCATTTGATCATCCACCTGACCGGTGACGATACAGAGCTTGAGCGAAAGTCTCTGGAACGCCTGTGTGAAGTGCAGGCAAGGGCTGTTGTCATGGTGCCGGCTCCAGGTGAGTCAAAAGACCTTGAGACTTTATTGAAGTCCATGCGGGTTATTCAGCTGATACGACAGCGGCCCATGAGTACGCCAAGTTTTGCGCTCCTTGTTGATGATCACAGCGCGCTGCATGACGCGGTTGTGGAGCTGGCCAGGCGAGGGCATCAATCGATCGGGTATATTGGTGCGGATGCAGGCTTATCGTCGGGTCGTGAGCGACTTCAGGCATTCAAACACGGACTCAAGAGCGCGAAGCTTAAATGGACCAAACGGTTTGTTCTCACCGGAGCACCATCGTTCGAGATGGGGCGCTATAACACAGTGAAGCTACTTGACGCCGGTGAGGTCACCGCCATGGTGTGCGGTGGATTTGAAATTTCCAATGGTGCTCTGAGCGTTCTGATGGAGCGCGAGATCCACCCGTCTCGTGATATCGGTTTTGTTGGCTATGGCGATCCTTCCTTCTATGCTCGTGTAAACGGCGGGGTTTCCACCATCGAAGTTCCTGTCGACGAACTGGCCTTACGAGCAAGTGAATTGCTGGCGGAGGACTCGTCGGCACAAACCGAAGCTTCGCCAGAAACCGTGGAGCTGGGTGCCAGGCTTTTACTTCGCGGCAATTTGCGCATAACATAAGTAGGCGATTTCGTGAGCCCTTCGTTGGGCTCATAGTGCAGGGCGGCTAAATTACTTTCGTGCAACTGACAAACGTGCGGCTGGCAAATACCGCTGCCTATTGATGTCAGTGCAGTCGTATTTCACCCATGACTCGTGCGCTTTAATGCCACCGTGCAATCTCATTCACCGGTGCGCACTGCGTAGTCTTGAAAGTGAATAGCGATTGTTACGACTTTGCGTGTGCCGAAAGCCCGCAAACCCTATCAGTGCTGCGTACGGATTTTAATACAGAAAAAATTCGATATATTAAGTTGATAATATTTGTTCACGTGAACAATAACTGTATATACTGATGCCATTGCCGGGCTCACCACCGGGTTAATGCTTGGAGTAAACGCCTTGAGAGTCGTATTTTTCAACAGACCATCAACACAAGGAAATTAGATGAAAACCAACATAGCCATCAACTTTTGCAAAGCAACAGCTTTTACCGCAGCCGTTGGGTTGGGTATTTCCACAGCGCACGCCGAGCCCAAAACCAATATGTTGCACCAATGGGCCCAAGGCTCAGAAGCCGCAGCAATCGCCAAGCTAGGCGAGATGTTTGAGGAAAGGGGGGGAACATGGGAACAGACAGCAATCTCAGGCCATACTTCGAATACGCTTGCCAAGCTGCGTTCGGATGTTGTATCGGGTAATGCACCGGCCGCAGTCCAGCTCAAAGGCCCGGAAATAGCCGAGTGGAACAAGACCGGGCGCACTGCCAACCTTGACGATGTAGCTGAGGCTCAGGGCTGGGATGCTGTGGTTGCCCCAGAGCTGACTGCTGTCATGAAGCCAACTGGAAACTGGGTAGCGGCACCGATGAATATTCATCGCGTCAACTGGCTCTATTCCTCAAAGAAGATTATGGATGATCTTGATATCGAGATTCCCAAAACCTGGGAGGATTTCAATACCGCTTGCGAAAAAGTTATCGCCGCAGGCAAGATCTGCATTGCACACGGAGCAGCTGACTGGTCAGACACCACCACATTTGACAGTGTTGTTTATGGCATGGATATCGATCTTTATCGCAAGGCATTTCAGGAAGCGGATACCGACGCTATGCGCAGCCAGGGCATGATCGACGCCTTCGCACAGCTACGGAAGATGGTCGGTTATATGGACGATGGAATCAACGGCCGCTCCTGGGAGCAGTCCATGGCGATGACCATGGATGCCAAGGCCGCCTTCTTTCTGATGGGAGATTGGACCGTCGCATCAGCCAATGCAGCAGGCTACAAGGAAGATGTGGACTACGTGTGCACCCAAACACCAGTGGACTGGGGCGGCAATGGATTCATTCTGATTGCAGATTCGGTTGTCTTCTTCGAGCAAAAGGATCAGGACTATATTGATGGCCAGAAGCTATTGGCTGAAACCATCATGTCGCCTGAGTTTCAGGTGACCTTCAATGTGGCCAAAGGCTCGATTCCGGCGCGCACAGATATCGATCTGTCAAAAGGCGGTTTCACCCAGTGCCAGCAAAAAGGCTTGGCTGATCTGAAAGCGTCTGTCGCTGAAGGCACGCTGGTGCGTTCGTTAGCGCACAACATGACGGTACTGCAAAAATTCCGCGGTGCAATGATGGAAGTCATCACTGAGTATGTCGCGGATTCATCCATCAGTCCCGAAGAGGCTGCCAACCAGCTTGCGGATGCTGTAGAGATCCAACAGTAAATTCAGCACCAGTCGACGCCGCGTCGGACGAGGCGGCGCCGCTTTAACGATCGGAGAATACTGAATGCCGGACAGTAATACAAACAAGCGATCTGTAACTCAACTGATTCAGGATTACCTGCCCCAAATCGTACTGGTGCCCACAGTAGTGGCGATGGCGATGTATGTCGTTGTTTTCTCCCTGTGGACACTGTGGCTCTCTGTATCAACATCGACGTTGCTCCCCGATCCATCATTCGGCGGATTCGGTGAGTACGTCGCACTCTGGAAAAGCAAGCGCTGGACTGTTGCTTATCAGAATCTGTTTATCTTTGGGTCACTGTATGTACTAGGTGCCTTGTTTATAGGCACATTGCTGGCGATTCTGATTGATCAGCGCGTCCGGTTCGAAGCTGTGTGGCGAACGATATTTCTTTACCCCCTGGCTATATCGTTCATCGTGACAGGTACAGTCTGGCGTTGGATTTTTCACCCGCAAACCGGTGTGGAACTGGCACTGCACGATATGGGCTGGCTTAGCGCTCAGTTCAACTGGATTACCGATCGAGATCTAGCCTTGTACGTCGTTGTCATAACCGGCATCTGGCATGCCTCCGGCTTTGCAATGGCACTGATTCTTGCAGGTCTGAGGGCAGTAGATGGTGACACTATAAAAGCGGCACAAATAGATGGTGCCTCCATGGCACGCACCTATCGTCGTGTCATCCTCCCATCTATCTGGCCTATTTTTCTTGCTGTCGCCGTGGTGCTACTGCAGTTCGCCATCAAAACCTATGATCTGGTGGTGGCATTGACACAAGGTGGGCCTGGCGTTTCAACAACAGTTCCGGCAATAGTGGTCTATGACCTGATGTTTCAACGCGGCCAGATTGCGCAAGGGTCGGCGGCAGCCGTCATGATCCTGGTTGCCTTGGCCGTTGTGTTGATCCCGTATGCGCTTTATATGAGTTACCGCCGTCGCGGTGAGGAAAACACCCATGGCTGAAGTAGACACTCATATCGAATTCGATCCTTTGTCCACTGGCAGTCTAAGGAGGCGCATTACCTCGAAAGCCATCATTTATGGGCTGCTTGTCCTGTTCTCGATCTACTACCTGGCACCGTTGGCGATCCTGCTGATGAATTCCATGCGGCCACTCGAAGATATTGTCCGAACTGGCTTTATTGATATTCCGAGTAGCTTGTCGTCGCAATATTGGGTAGAAGCATGGGGAACATTCTGTATCGGTGGCACGTGCGAAGGTGTGTCTCGTTTCTTCATGAATTCACTG
This sequence comes from Granulosicoccus antarcticus IMCC3135, assembly GCF_002215215.1. Lineage (NCBI taxonomy): Bacteria > Pseudomonadati > Pseudomonadota > Gammaproteobacteria > Chromatiales > Granulosicoccaceae > Granulosicoccus > Granulosicoccus antarcticus. The sequence goes on from NZ_CP018632.1 coordinate 3,825,701, forward strand.
TTGATGGCTGTTCCTGCGACGATCATCTCAACCGTATTGGGGTTGATCAACGGTTATGCGCTTTCAAAATGGCGATTCAAGGGAGCGGACATTCTTTTTGGATTGATCACTCTGGGTGTTTTTCTTCCAGCGCAAATGACCTTGTTACCCTGGGCATTTGTTCTGGGTTCCATCGGACTGTCCAATACGATTAGCGGATTGGTTCTGATTCACACCATCCAGGGGCTATCGTTCACGACTTTATTCTGTCGGAACTATTTTTTAGCTGTTCCGGATGATCTCATCAAAGCCGCGCGCATCGACGGCGCCGGATTCTGGCGGATATTCCGACGTATCATTCTGCCACTCTCGCCACCGATAATCATCGTCACAGTCATCTGGCAATTTACTGGCATCTGGAATGAATTCCTGTTCGGTACGGTATTTACCTCCGGTGCCAATCAGCCGATCACATCCGCACTGGTTGCCTTCTCAGGCTCAGGTACCGGTGTCCGCGCGTACAACGTAGAAGCTGCTGCCGTGATCATGTCAGCTCTGCCACCCCTCGTCATTTATGTAGTTGGCGGAAAATATTTCGTTCGTGGCCTCACACAAGGCGCAGTCAAATAGGAGATTCGTTATGTCCTCACTGTTAATCAGCGAGTTGCGCAAAAGCTACGGGAGTGTGGAAGTCCTGACCGATATAAATCTTGAGGCGAAACCTGGCGAGTTCGTTGCGCTGGTTGGACCGTCAGGTTGTGGAAAATCCACGCTGCTTTCGCTAATAGCGGGTCTTGAGGACATAACGTTCGGTGAGATTCGTATTGAGGATCGAGTGGTGAACAACGAGGCACCCAAAGATCGCGACATTGCCATGGTGTTTCAAAGCTACGCTCTTTATCCAACCATGACCGTGCGAGAGAACATGACCTTTGGCATGGAAAGTCGGCGAGTGCCTAAAGCCGAACAGAATCGGGAAGTGGCGCGTGTGGCTGCATTATTGCAGATTGAACCTCTATTGAAGCGCAAACCGAGTCAGTTGTCAGGCGGGCAGCGTCAGCGTGTTGCCATGGGCAGGGCACTTGTTCGGAATCCAAAATTGTTTTTATTCGACGAACCACTTTCCAATCTGGATGCCAAGCTTCGGATCGAGATGCGCACCGAGATCAAGAAGCTCCATCAGAATGTCGGCAAGACAACCGTCTATGTGACCCATGATCAGATAGAAGCAATGACCTTGGCAAGCCGCATAGCGGTGATGCACAAAGGGCTGTTGCAACAATACGATACGCCAAAGGTGATCTACGAACAGCCGGTGAATCGTTTTGTTGCAGGCTTCATGGGATCACCCACTATGAATTTTCTGGACGCGACGGTAGTAAAAGAGGGCAAGGGGCTGATTCTGGCTGGCAGTAGTGGCGAAGTACTGCCGTTGCCTGAAGGGAAATTCACAGCACTTCAACAAGGACAGAAAGTTTGTTTCGGTGTCCGTCCTGAACATTTCAGTCCTGCCTCTCAGAATCGTGCGGAGCGAGTGGGCGGCATCTCGGTTCTGGTTGAGGCGCATGTGGACATGGTCGAACCGACCGGCTCCGAAACAATCCTAATGACAACAATCTCTGGTCAGACAGCCATCGTAAGTTGTGAGCCAGATGACACTCCTGAACAGGGCGAGCGGATGGAACTTGCCATCGATATGAGAAAAATATGTTTGTTTGATCCAATTACGGAGAACAGATTGTGACAAGCACTCATGCGATTTATCCTGATCTTGCCGGTAAGGTCGTCGCCGTTACGGGAGGTGCCAGTGGCATTGGTGCGGCGATTGTCACCGCGTTTCATAATCAAGGCGCGCACGTTGTATTTTTTGACAAAGACGAGCTTGCTGGTGCAGCGCTTGCTGAGAGCCTGGGAAACAGAGTTCATTTCCGGGCTCTCGATTTGACCGATATCGAAGCGCTCACCAACCGGTTTGCTGAAACCGCTGCAATGGTCGGAGATTTTGACGTGCTGGTCAACAATGCCGCGCGGGATGACCGACATGAAATTGCATCGGTGACCCCTGCTTATTGGCGCGAACAATTGGCAGTTAACCTTGACCACCAGTTTTTTTCAACACAAGCAGTGATTCCGGGCATGCGAAAAAAAGGTGCCGGCGCTATCGTGAATATGAGCTCCATTGCATGGCGGGTCGGACTTGAAAGCGCTCCAGCCTACGTTGCTTCGAAAGCGGCTATCGAAGGATTGACTCACTCGCTTGCACGCGAACTGGGTCCAGCGGGAATACGGGTGAACTGCCTGTTACCGGGTTTCGTCCGTACTCAACGACAAGTGGATAATTGGTTGACCCCCGAGTTTGAACAGAGAATTAAAAGCAGCCAATGTTTAACGAGTTTTATCGAACCGGAAGACATTGCTGAAATGGTTATCATGCTGACTTCAGATGCGTCACGTGCAGTGACAAATCAAACGCTGGTAGTTGATGCAGGCTGGACATGATCCGCCTGTCCTGTCGCTTTGGGCATCGAGGGCCTGGGCGAGCAATCTCAGGTCACACACCCCGTCTCCAGGAGGACAATTAATGGATCTGACTCAACGTTTGAAAGGCAAGACTGCTGTAGTGACCGCCGCTGCACAGGGGATTGGCCGGGCAGTTGCAGAACGATTGCGCTCCGAAGGAGCCTTGGTACATGCCAGCGATCTGAACGGTGATCTGCTTATGAGTCTGGCCGGCGTGGAGAGCGCTGTTCTTGACGCAACCGACGATGCTGCGGTGCAAACTTATTTTGACAAATTCGACCGTATTGATATCTTGGTTCATGCCGTCGGATATGTCCATCAGGGAACAATTGAGGAATGTAGTTACGATGATTGGCGCAGATCCTGCGCGATCACGTTGGACAGTGCCTTTTTCGTTAGACTATATCGGCAATGGCATTCGTTGCAATTCGGTTTGCCCCGGTACTGTTGATAGTCCAAGCCTGCAGGATCGGATCAATGATCTGGCTGACACAATGAAGAACCGTGACGAAGCCGTTAAGTTCTTCATCGACCGCCAGCCAGCTGGTCGTTTCGGCACACCTGAGGAGATTGCCGGTCTTTGCGCATTTCTAGCCTCAGACGACGGGGCGTTCATGAATGGGCAGGCAATCAACATAGACGGGGGCATCACGATCTGACATGCAAGCGTCAAACCGTCTCATAAGAACACTGTGTCAGCTTTACAGCCTATCAATCAGGCTCGATTCTCGTGGCTTTCCCCGAAATTTTTTTACTCGCATTCAATTTATTGCGGGCAAATAATTTCACTTGCTCCCAGTTTCGACCCGCTAACCAGCCAAGCGCAAATACGAAGATTGTCCAGAACATGTCACTACCTCTTGATGCAGAATCAGGTTGTAAGGGTTGTTAAAGCATTGAAGCCAGAAAATGCCCTCCATGTCCTTGATACTTTATCAGCTCCAATAGTTTGACAGCAAGTGAACTAATGGGTCCGGAGCCACCTGAAGGATAGCTGAGTGATGAAGACTAATCTTTAGCGAAGAACCAATATCGGCACTTCACCGCTGCGTCCACGTAGTTGAATGGGGTCATGAGCGTCCAGTTGATCTCGATACGAGGCGATTTCGGCCAGGTTTTCCGTTGTCGAGGCATCAACCAGTTCCTGGATTATCAAGTATTTGCATCCCAAATCTCTGGTGGCAGATTCCAGTCGACTCGCCACGTTGACAGCGTCTCCAAGTACCGCGAATTCAAGCCTCTCCTGGCTGCCGATATCACCGATGACGACCGTGCCATAGTGGACACCAACAGCCAGCTTCAGTTGCTCACCGTTTGAAATGAAGCGTCGCGTCTGCCAGGATTCAAACGCGTTGGACATTTCGATCGCTGCCATCAGTGCATTTGAAGCGTCGTTCGAGCTGGGTTCAGGTGTGCCGAAGGTCGCCATCAGACCATCGCCAATATATTTATCCAAGGTGCCATCATGACGAAAAATAACCTCTGCCAGGATTCCGTGTACTTCACGAAGTAGCTCGATAGTCTGCGTGGGCGTGTGCATCTCAACGCCAGTAGCCCTGCTGCGATTAGTAGAACGACAACTTCCTGAACTCGTACTACAAGATCAACGTAAGTGGGTTGCGCGTAGATATTGAGCGCCGCGTCCAAGCTTATATCGCCAGAAGATAAAAACACTGTATCAGGCAACTGCAGCAACCAGGCAACTCCAATTGTCCAGCTAACAGCAGCAGATAACCCGCCCCACATCACCAGACTTGGCCGATAGAAATAAGCCAAGCGCCATAGCCCAGCAATGCAAATACCAGTAGGAGCAGGTACAAATAAAGCGGCCCAGGCCATGGCACCATAATGGTCACCAAAAGTGCAATGAGCAGCAACGCCACCGCCCGTCCCCAAACGGCAGTATGTTGAGCAGAAACCTGCTCATCTCTCAGTGAAAAAATGGCTGCTCGCTTCCTTGTTCTGAAGTCACTTTTAGGCATGTCTGTTATCCAATTGGTCGCGCAGGTCTGGGCATCGAAAAAAGTAGCTGAATAACACTGCAATGCCTGAGCGATGGTCTTAGTCTGCGATATAGCGGTCGCCGCGATGATTGAAGGCGATGACAGCACTGAGGATCAGTGCACCGAGCAATGAGTACCACACGCGCGAAGGCTCGAACAGCGTGAAGGCAACGGCGAACAGGACTGCATCGAAGGCCAGTTGCACCAACCCGGCGCGCACCCCGAAATGCTCCTGTGCATACAGCGCAATGACGCCGAGACCGCCGAGGCTGCCTTTGTGCCTGAAGGTGCCAAGTAGGCCATATCCCGTCAGGATGCCAAAGGTGATGATGCCAAAGAGCGGGTTGATGTAGTCGAAGCTCAGCCAGTTCGGAATCTGTGCCATTAGCAAGCTGAGTATCGTTACGCAGGCTACCGACTTCAGCGTGAATTCCCGACCCATTCGCGTCCAGGCAAGCGCATAGAAAGGCAGATTGATCAACCAGAAGACCCAGGAAAACGACCAGCCCGTCAGGTAGGAAATGACAAGCGCCAGGCCCGCCGTTTGCCCCGTGATGAACCCCAGTTGCGCGATGATCGACAAGCCGATGGCGGTAGTGATCAGGGAGATCGCAAAACCTTGTACATCCTCAATCGGGCTGTGTTTCGGCTGCGGCTGATTCAGGACAATGGGTGTAGGCATGGGTTCAATTCGAGGAGGGCACGCTGGAGGAGGACACGCCGAGGGGCAAGCAGTAAAAAAGATGCGGAAGATACAAACTGCATACCTGTACAAGCAAGATAAGGTGGATTACTCGTGGTGACTTTGCTGTTCTGCTGATGAACTTCGCGGCCTCAGGATGTGTCAAGAATACCGATGAAGTACAACGTTGCTGTCGCTACAACCCCGGACAAGTCTTGTGACGGTACTCAAACCCCATCGCCACGTGGTATAGCCGACGATCGGGTGATACAGCGTTGAGTGCGATGTCATCAGGCGAACAGATCATGGCGCGATTTTTCCACCAAGGAGAACGTCTTGGAGTTTGATATGGTTGACGCGGCTTATAGCTCTGTATGAGACTGAATCCCTTTCGAGCCGGAGTGATTAACCAATGGAACCGATGTCCGAGAAAGACTGGCGCGCCTTCAAGGCGCTGAAAGCCGACGCGCTGGAGCGTTACTGTGCGTCGATACTGGCAGAATCAGCAGCGTTGAGTGCGGACATGGCACGCACTGCCCATGAGCGGTATCTCGCGGTGTATGCGTTGATCGATAAGCGCAATCGCTCGATGGCAAAAGCCTTCGATGGGCATAGCCGATCCAAGGCTCTGTATCAATTGCGCGTAATGCATACAATGGGATTGATCGCCGATGAGGATCTGCAGCGCTTTGGCCTGCAGTGCTTTGACCTGGACGACTAAGGGGTCGTGAAACAATAAACTATACTTTTCAGTCGCCCCTGCATCCTGCCCTTCTGCGTTGTTTGTCGGTTGAATAGCCCGCTATTCGCCCTCCTCACGCCTTGCCGGGCAGGCGCAGGACCAACCGAAAAGTATAGTTAATTATTTCACGACCCCTAAGTTAAAATCGTAATGCTGCAAGACAGCTATCCTGCATGAGCAACTGCAGCATCCGGATGCTGTTTTCTTGGTCACTGATATGTCAACAGCTTTAACAGATTGAGTGAAAAGCCCGCTCTTTCAGGGCGGGGTTGTCAACATAAAACACATCACGCACAACAATACAATGGCGGCACCTTCGGTGTGATAGCAATAGTATCTGGCCGAATGCCTGCCTCCTCCAGCTCCTATGTATGGAGAATTGCTAAATAGCGCGAAAAATCGTCATGATTTGCAACTCTCCATGCTCTCGCGCAGATGCGTCATTGAAACATCTTCAGCCCTGGGTGATTATCGAAACGCGTCTCTGCGTCCACATATTCCCGTACGGTGTCTAATGACCGGTGCCGCGACTGGGCGGCGATCGCAAAGACATCCGCGCGATTCCTGGCGGCGGTGGTGATAAATCCGCGTCGCAGACTGTGTCCAGCGAACATTGACACGTTCTCATGGCCAGCGTTTTTGGCGCATTGTTTGATGAGTTTGGCCACGGTGCTGTCGGACAGTCGATCCTGGCCTACGCGCGGGCCGCGTCGCAACCGCCGGAACACAGCCCCTTCAGTGAGTCCTGCAACCGCAAGCCAGGCCTTCAACGCAGCCACCGGGCAGTAATCCGATAGGGGAATGGCCGGTACCGCAATCTGGGCCCCCTTACCGGCTTGATCGGTCTTTGAGAACGGAATCATGAGTGTCAGTCCTTCTGGACGGAATGCCAGGTGCTCTACATCGATGCCAACCAGCTCCGAGCGTCGCAGGGCGGCGGCGAAGCCGATCAACAGCAGTGCCCGATCTCGTGCGCCTGCCAGCGTGGTCGTATCCATTGTGTCGACCAGTAAGGTCAGGTCGGTATCGATCAGCGGCGCTTTTTTCGGCGAAGGCCGACCCTTTTGCCGGTTGCGAATACCACGCATCACCTCGCGCACAGCTGGCGCATCGTGGGCCGACGTCTGCTGATTACCCTGATGCACGACTCGAATGGCCGCCAGTCGGCGGTCGAGGGTAGCGGCGGCCAATCCTGCGTCTGCCTCTGTGGCCAAAAACGCGCAGATCGTGCTGGCACTGGCAGGTAGGGCTGATTGACCGACGGACTCGCACCAGCTGGCAAACCGCTGCCAGTCGTGTGCATACGCGCGCCAAGTGGCATCACTTCGACTGGCGGTGGCGTAATCGCGGGCTGAGTCCAGCGCGGTGGTGAGGGCGGGCGAGGGACGACCTTCTACCGTCCAGATTTCGGATTCTGGAGCATCGATCTCGCCCGTGAGTGTCACTTTGTCGGAAATCGTCATACGCTAACTCTCGGTTGAACTCCCTTATATCTCTCCAAGCACCGGATATATAAGGTTTTTTAGCGATGTATTTGGTTTTAACCCTGAAATCTCGGGCTTTTACTTCCAAATCGTCCTGAGTTTCACGAGGAAGAACATCAGGCTGGGTCTCGGGCATTCTCGTTATTGCGTTTTCAGTCGATCGGAATTCACTATCAATATAACACCTGAGAAGGGAAACTTCTCGTGCATTAGTCGTAGCAGTATCGATACATGTAGCGTATATGCTACATTAGACATAGTTGGAATATTCGCCTTAACGTCCGTAAGACATCCGTTATCAGCGCTGGGCGGTGCGCGCGCCACCGGCAGCGACCGCTACTTCGAGGGCTCTTCCGCATGGTCGACACACCGCTCATCACCCGCGACTCGGTGGCCAGCGCCCGGCAGGCGCTACTCGCGCAGGGGCGCAAAGCGTCCCAGCGCGCCGTGATCAAGCATCTGGGCGGCGGCAGCTTTTCACAGGTGGGGCCGCTGCTGCGTGAACTGGAGAGCGACGCCGGGGAGGTGCCGGGCAGTGCGCTGACCGAGCCGCTCGCAGCAAGCGTGACCGAGGCGATCGAGACACTGTGGCGTGCCTTGGGCCTCGAAGCCGATAGGGTGGTCAACGACGCCCGGCAACAGTTCGAGCGGGATCTCAAAGCAGAGCAGGCGGCAAGGGCCCAGGCAGAGGCGGCGACGGTGCGCACGCAGGAGCATCTGCAGGCGGCACAAACCACACTGATCGGTTTGGAAAAAGCCCTGGCCAGTGAGCAGAGCGCTCGCGAGCAAACCACCGCGGCTCTGGAGCAGGAACGCCTGGCGCATGCCCGAACGGACACCCAGCGAGAGGCAGCCCAGGCATTGGCCGCTGAACGTCAGCAGTTACGCGATGAAGCACTGGCCGAGCGTGACGGATTGCGGGTCGAACTGGACAGCGTCCGTCGTCAAACCGATGAATTGACCCAGGCACTGCGTCGGGAGATCGGTGAGCAACGCTCAGCCCATGAAAAACGAGTGGATGCACTCAATGAAGCCGCGACTGCAGCGCGAACGAGCCTGGCTGAACAGCGCAGTCAGCTGGATGCCCTACAGCGGGAGAACACCAATCTGACCACCCTCAACAGCGGCCTGTCAGTACGGATCGACAACACACAGTCGTCGCTGGCAAGTACCGAAGCTCAGTTGTCGGTACTCAACGCGCAGCGCACGGCCGAACAACGGGAAAGGGAGACGCTTCAGAGCATGATGACGTCGCGACTCGCCGACAAGGACGAGCTGATTGCCAGCCTCCAACAACAGATTGCCGAACCACCCAACGATCCGGATGCACCCGTTGAGAACGATACCGGTGGCGTCTGATTGGCGGGTTCGCAGGTTGGGTGGTGTCGCTTTTTCGTAATTGAAAAGTTGCCGAGAGCGGTCACCCCGAGTTATCCACAGTTTGTCGGGATAACTCTGTGTATAAGGGTGGAAAGTGGTTGAGCGCACACACGTTTTTGGATTGGTTAAAAATTAGACATTGCAGGGCGAAGAAGCTGGCCGCCCTGAGGGTTCCGAGCAGTCCGAGTATGTGGACAATCAACGGTTGTTCGACGATCATGCCGCTGAGGCGTCAACACTCGAGGACATCAACATAGTGACTACCGAACGGTGAGCGACAAACTGGACAACGAGGCGCTGACAAAGCGACTCGTCAGCATTGTCGAGCAGGCACGTGAGCACGTATCCCGTTCGGTCAACACCGCCATGGTGCATGCGTACTGGCTCATGGGGCGTGAAATCGTTGAGTCCGACCAGGCTGGCCGGACCCGTGCAGACTATGGCGAGGTGTTGATGCGCGCTGTTGCCAAGAATCTGCAGAGTCAGTTCGGGCGTGGATTCAGTTACTCCAACGTCAAACGCATGCGTCAGTTTTACTTGACCTACCCGGAAGGCTCGCCAGCGATTGCTGATGGAAAAGGCGCGACGGCGTCGAGCCTTTTGCCTCCCGTTCAGAAAGGCGCGACACTGTCGCGCCTTTTCACTAGCGAATCAACACGGTTTCCAAGTGCAATGAGCTGGAGCCACTACTGTCTGCTAATGCGTATCGATTCGAAGCCGGCGCGCAGCTTCTACGAAATCGAGGCGGTGCAGGGCGCCTGGTCAGTGCGCGAACTGGAGCGCCAGATCGGCTCGATGCTGTATGAACGACTGACCAAAAGCCGGGACGAGGCTGCGGTCAAAGCCTTGTCGAGCCAAGGGCTGATTATTGAGAAGCCCGCTGATGCCATCAAGGATCCCATGGTACTGGAGTTCCTTGGTCTCGAGGAGCGCACGCACTGGCACGAGCGCGACTTGGAACAGGCGATCATCGATCGGCTGGAGACGTTTCTACTCGAGCTCGGCAAGGGCTTCTGTTTCGTCGGACGACAAAAGCGATTGACGGTCGATGGCGATCATTTTTACGTCGACCTGGTGTTTTACAATCGATTACTTCGTTGTTTCATTTTGATCGACTTGAAGCTAGGGAAGCTGACACACCAGGACCTTGGACAAATGCAGATGTATGTCAACTACTTTGATCAATTCGAACGCGAAGAATCAGATGCACCGACTGCCGGTATCGTCTTGTGCTCGGACAAGAATGACGCGATGGTGAAAATCACCTTGCCTGAATCCGATCCGGCCGTCCATGCGGCTCGTTACCAGTTGTATCTACCGACCGAATCTGAACTGAAAAAGGAATTAACCAAAGAGCGTGCCGCTGCTGAGGTCGCATTGCAAACAGCATCAGACGATTCTGCATAAGCCAGAGAAGAACATGGAAAGAAGCTGTGATGGCGAGCCACGCTATCTGGATCGAGAGTGTTCAAATGCTGGGGGTCATGCGGCTAGCGGCAGAGTGGTGATTTCAAGTTTCTGGAGCTGATCAGTGGTATTTCGGTTTTCGAAATCACCGTTGATCAGAGCCATCCTCACTCGCAGCACGCTCTGGATTCCACTCTCGGTCCAACGCATTTGTCGTTGCTTGTTCATGCGTTGATTCACCAGACTGTTGACGGCTGACTCGACCAATGACGTCGATACACGTTGTCCTGCGTGGTGTCGACGATGATAGTTGGGGATGAGCACTTCGTTGCTACAGACATACGCTTTTAGTTCGAGCAGCATCGCCCATAGCGTTCGATACCCTTGTGGATCCTTCCGGTGCGGTTTGTTATGAAATCGGAATCGACGGATGGCCGAAGATAGTTTTTGTTGAAATTGTTCGACACTCGAAACTCGACCGTGCCAGAGGCGCCAACGCAGTTTCTCCAACTCGTCCTGGATAATCATCTTTGCTTCTCGATGGGTGGGCACCCGCGTACTGAGTCCGCGGGCCTTTTGTCGCATGTGCTGTAGCCGCATAGCGATATGGAACCAGTCCAGGATGGGTGTGATAGGCGCGTCGACGGCACTGCGTGCAAGATTTCTCAAACCCTTCGCACCATCTGTCAGTACCGTCAGATCGGTGCTCTGATGGTAGCCCGACACATTGAGCTGAGATCGGATCATGGTGGTAGCTTGCGTCGAGCCGTAAAATACCGGCGCGTCTCTTGGTGCTCAACGCAGCCCACGAGCACGCCATGATGGCGAGCGATAGCAGGTGTCGTCGATCGAACGAAACCTGTATCCAAGCCCAGTATCAGCTCTGTGGCTTTTGAACTATTACTACTCACACACGATAATGCATCTTTGCGTTCCAATTCCGCTGCAACCTGCGCAGTCCTGTTCCGGATGGTAGTGTGCGTGACTCCCGAATCCGCCGGTAGCAAGGTGGTCAGCACATTGCTGGCCACTCGAAAAGGCAAATAGGCTGCCAGTTTAGCCCGTATCTCATCAAACTCGGTGGTTGAACGCTCAAGCATTGGCAAAGCAGCCAAACCGCACAGCGAGCAGGTAAATCGCGGACAGCGCGCAGTGATACGCCCATACAGAGTGTTTATATTCCGAGACCGATAGTCTTTTATCGTCTGAGGTTTACCACAACCCCGACACGTTGAGCGGTGCTGGGCGTCCCGCTTGAATTGGGAGGTTGCAACGGCTTGTTGGATTGCTGAAAGCAGCCGTTTGGCGTCGTGGCTGCGGAGTCCAATGTCATCGACAGTGTCGATCGATGAAGGCTGTTCAATGGTCATAACATTCTGACGACGAATGATTTTTCCATCACATACTTCTTCCAATTTGAGTACCCAGGTCATAGAGGGATCCCTTTAACGATTGGCCGATCCTCAGTCTACTCCAAAGGACCGGACCCCCAGGAATTGAACACTTTCGCCAAGGGTTTTTAACCTGTTGAATTTGTTCGCTTTGCTTAGCGGGACTTTCAGCACGTTTTGCACGCCCTAGCCTGGATGCGCTCAATGAAGCTGCGGCGACGGCACGAACGAGCCTTGCTGAACAGCGCAGTCAGCTTGGCGCTCTGCAGCGTGAGAAAACCAATCTGACCACCCTCAACAGTGGCCTGTCCGTGCGGATCGACAACACACAGTCGTCGCTGGCGAGTACCGAAGCCCAGTTGCTGACTCTCAACGCGCAGCGCACGGCCGAGCAACGGGAAGGGGAGACGCTTCAGAGCATGATGACGGCGCGGCTTGCTGATAAGGATGAGCTGATTGCCAGCCTGCAACGACAGATGGCTAAACCACCCAAGGACCCGGAAGGGGCCGCTGATAAAGACATCGGTGACGCGTGATGGGAGGGTTCGCGGGTTGGGTGGTGTCGCTTTTTCGTGATTGAGAACTTGCAGAAGACGGCCGCCACGAGTTATCCACAGTTTGCGGGGATAACTCTGTGAGTAACGATATAAAGTAGTTGATCACACACACGTTTTTTGGTTTGGTCAAAAAATGGAAATGGGCTGGAGCGAAGAAGCTGGTCGCTCTGACAGTTCCGAGCAGTCCGAGCCTGTGGACAATAAACGTTTGTTCGACGATCATGCCGCTGAGGCGACAACCGGATCAGCACTATTGATCAACAAGCCAGGCGCGGTACCGTACGCGCGGTCAATGTTGGCCTGACACTTCGTAATTGGGCGATTGGATTGTACATCGACCACTATGAGCTCAACGGAGAAGATCGGGCTCAATACGGTGACCAATTGTTTGACAATCTCGCAAACCGTCTTCGCAAACTCCAGGTGAGAAGCTGTGACCGGCGGCAATTGTATCGATATCGTGATTTTTTCACCTGCTATCCGGTACAGGGGAGGATCAAATGACCGAATACACGTCATATATTTGTAATTCGCCATGCACACCGGTTTCGTCAATATCGGTACCGACCATGACACCGGCGAATTTGCGGTCGCCTCGATCCGGGGTTGGTGGGAGCAGGAAGGCCGGCATCTCTACCCGAAGGCAGACCGGCTGCAGATCACCGCCGACGGAGGCGGAAGCAATGGTTGGCGATTGCGCCTTTGGAAACTCGAGCTGCAGCAATTGGCAGATCAAACCGGCTTGAGTGTTTCGGTTTGCCATTTTCCTCCAGGCACGAGTAAATGGAACAAGATCGAGCATCGGCTATTTTCCTTTATTTCATCGAACTGGCGTGGAGAGCCGTTGTGTGACTACGAGACCATTGTTAATCTCATCGCGAACACAAAAACAGCAAAGGGATTGACCGTCACCTGCCGGGTAGATCGATCCAAATACCCCAAGGGGCGCAAGATCAGCGACGAACAAATGAAAGAGATTAAAATAAAGCGCAACAGATTCCACGGGGAATGGAACTACGTGATTACGCCAAGAGCAGGATAATATACTTGCTACCTTTATTTATTTACACTGCCTAACAGCATTCCACACAACCTTCTTGGCTGATCTGCCTGCAAGCGCGATGGAAAAACGCTCAATTGCTGACCCTTCGGATATGGTCAACGCGGAAATCTTCAGCAAGCTGGACGAAAACACCTACGGCCTCAACTAGGTCGACTGGTCAAGTATCGATCCTCCCATTTATGAAACGGGCCGCGAGTAGTGGCCCTTTTTCTTTTGATCCGCTGGACCTGTAACGCCTTGACGTGAAAGAGGCCGATGCGCTTACGTGCGCGCCTTTGGAAACTGGGGCAAATGGCTTGGAACATGGTGCCATTCAGGCGCAGAACTTGTCCACACGGCGCTGCCAGGTTCAAGTTTTGGGTCCTGATCCCAGACCCCAGATTTCACCGCATATAAACTGGGATAAAATTCAAGTTCTGAATACAAAGGCGTGCCGCAGTTTTCGCAGAAACAACGCGTGACCGATTTTGTACTGTCTGCGTCCTTGGAGTAGCGTTTGAGCGATCCTTTGACGATATTGAGGTTGGATTTGGGGATCATGACAACCAAAACTGTGCCGCCGCCAGTCGACTTTTGGCAGTCGGTGCAGTGGCACTGCGTAACAGCGACTGGATCACCGTCAATTTGCAGTCTGACAGAGCCACAAAGGCATCCGGCATTTCCTGTTTCGCTCGCCATGGGGCTCCTCATCGTTGAGTTCATACTATTATATTACTGTGAAAACCCCTTTTTGGTAAACCTAAGGTTGAGCTTATCAGTCCATTGAGTTAGCAAAGCAAAAGACCCAACACCAGAAACACAGGACTTTTATTTGTATTGTGGCTTATGCGAACTTCACGCCAGCGGCCTAAAGCAAATTTAACTTCTGAATACCGGCTTTGATGAGGGCCTCACGAGTTTGCATAAGTTTCTCGCCGACTTCACCGTATAGGCTTTCCTCGGATAACCAAAACGCAGGGCCACCAATGTTCATGGACAGAACGCCTTGGCCGTCATCCAGTTTGAATGCGGTGGCTGCTCCGTTGATATCCGGTTCCCAAAAACCGGCCACGACGCAATAGCCGTTCGTTCGAAGCTCCTCACCGGTTCGTTCATGAAGCTCAAGAAAACGTGCCTTTTGATCGCCCATCATTTCGGCAAGCTTTGCAACCTTTGCGGCACGGATTTCGTCAGGTTGCGCATGTAGATACGCATGCCCCACTGCAGTGGTCGCCATCGGCATACGGCTGCCGGTGCTTTGTCGAAGCATGATGCGGGAAACAGACCTGCGCATTGCGATGTAGACGATGTCGTCCAGATCGGCCTGACCGATCGCGGTGGTTCCTCTGGTTTCATCGGCCAGTCGCTGCAACGGGCCGTTCGCGATTTCCGCGATGCCGGTGCCTGAGCTGAAGGCTTGGGCGAGCCCCAAAACGCCAGGACCGAGGCGATAGTTTTCTTTCTCAGACGAATACACCAAATACCCCAGCTCGGCGAGCGTATAAGTGATGCGGCTAACTGTAGGCTTTGGCAGGCCAGTTCTTGAAGATATCTCCTGATTGCCAAGGCGACTACCGTGTGGAATGAAGGCTTGTAATACCTCAAACCCACGCGAAAGGGACTTAACAAATTGACGAGAAGACCTCGCGAATTCTGGGTTGTCTTGGGATGTCGTTTTGCGGGGTCTTGCCATGCTGCCTCTCGATTTATCATTCTAACTGTCAGATGTTCGCCGAGTTCTCAAGCGGTTTAGAGTTGGGAAGAATACCGCTTGTGGGCAAATTTAAAATGCAAAATAATATTTTGCAGAGCGAAATATATGTGTTTTAATAGGAAATATGAGTCGTAACCCGCAATCAAAGTGAGTGCTTCCGTGCTGAAGACCCGCCTTACCGAGAAACTTGGCATTGAGAAGCCGATCCTTTGTGGAGGGCTCATGTGGCTTGGAACGGCGGAATATGTCGCTGGCGTCGTCAATGGCGGCGCGATGGGATACATAACGCCACGCTCTTATCCAAACGAGGCCGACTTTGTGGATGCGCTTCGGCGGTGCCGTCGATTGACGGGCGGCCGACCATTCGGGGTAAATCTGTACATCTCGGCGCGACCGGAAGAAAACGTCCGTCTCACACGTTGGATCGAAATTTTGGCACAAGAGGGCGTTCAGCATGTGGAAACAGCGGGCTATAGCCCTGCGAAATTCCTTCCGTCTTTGAAGGCTGCAAATAGCATCGTTGTGCACAAAGCAACAAGTGTGCGTCATGCCGTTGCAGCTGCCAAAGCGGGTGTGGATGTTGTCGTTTTGTTGGGCGCGGAATGTGGTGGACACCCGGGGCAAGCTGATATTTCCTCGATGATTTTGGCCGCACGTGCGTTGGATCAGGTCGATATTCCTGTTGTTGTAGGCGGTGGTATTGGCAGCGGGGCGCAATTGGCAGCGGCACTGACGCTTGGCGTGGACGGCGTGTTGATCGGCTCCAGAATGCTGGTCGCCGACGAAATCTGGGCACACGCAGACTATAAGGATCACATCTTAAAGCTGGACGAAACTTGTTCGACGACAGTTCTGAGCGCGCTGAAAAACACCTATCGCTGTCTAGCCAATGACACTGCGGCTGAAGTTAGAGCGCTCGAGGCGTCGGGCGTGCGCGATTATGAAACACTTGGACCGCTGGTTGGTGGACAGGGCCAATTGCCGGCTTACAAGACAGGCGATCGGACCAAGGGCATTTTGTCTTTGGGTCCGGCAGCCTCTTGGTGTGACCGTCGCGAACCGGCGGCAGCAATTCTGACACGCTTGGCTGATGATGCTGAAAAGGCGTTGGCGGCTGCGTCTGCGCGCTTTGTTCAGCACGCCGTGCCCGCATGAAAATTTAGAGGATAAAGTGACTATGGGACTTGATAACGATACATTTCAGCAAGTGCTCAACAGCATTGATCGTTTTGTCGACCGACGGCTGATCCCTGCCGAAGACATTGTTGAAGCTGAAAACGATATTCCGGCAGATATTGTGCAAGATATGCGTGAGATGGGATTGTCCGGTTTTTCGATACCCGAGGAGTTTGGGGGTTTGGGGGTTAGCCTCGTCCAAGAAGTGAAGATCATGCAAAGTATTGGGCGGACGTCAGCGGCGTTCCGGTCGCTGTTTGGCACCAATATCGGCATTGGATCGCAGGGTATCGTCATGGACGGGACCGAAACGCAAAAACAGGAATACCTTCCGCGTTTGGCGACAGGTGAAATCACTGCGTCTTTCGCCCTGACGGAACCGGACGCTGGCTCGGATGCGGCAGCAATCCGAATGACAGCGCGGGCTGATGGCGACGATTATGTGATCAATGGCACCAAGCGCTATATCACCAACGCATCCCGCGCGAGTATTTTCACTTTGATGGCGCGCACCAATCCGGATGAAAAGGGCGCAGCCGGAATATCTGCGTTCATTGTCCCAACTGACTTGTCCGGTATCACGGTGATGCCCGCGGATCGCAAGATGGGCCAACGTGGCACCAAAACGCACGACGTGGTGTTTGAAGATGTGCGGGTACCAGCAAGCGCAATCATCGGCGGAACGCCCGGCGTGGGTTTTAAGACTGCTATGAAGGTACTTGATCGTGGTCGCTTGAACATTGCCGCATCCTCCGTCGGCGCGGCGGCACGGTTGATCCAAGAGGCGCTGAGTTACGCCCATGATCGTAAAGCATTCGGGAAACCGATCGCAGAATTCCAACTCGTTCAAGCGATGTTGGCTGACAGTCAAACAGAATATTATGCGGCCAAAACAATGGTCGAACACGCAGCGTCCGTTTTTGATGAAAAAGGCAAAGCCATCGAGGAAGCAGCCTGTGCCAAAATGTTCTGTACTGAAATGGTTGGCCGAGTCGCTGACCGTGCGGTTCAGATACTAGGTGGTGCAGGTTATATGGCTGAATATCCGGTCGAGCGGTTTTACCGCGATGTACGCCTCAGCCGTATCTACGAAGGCACTACACAAATTCAACAACTGATAATCGCGCGCCAGATGAGCCGCAAATTCAAAGAAGGGTAAACACATGTTTAAGTCTGGTCTTTACGATGGGCGTTGCGCCCTGATTACTGGTGGCGGTACAGGCCTTGGTCGCACAATGGCGAACCGATTGGCGGAACTTGGTGCCGAAATTATTATCTTGGGGCGTCGCGAAGATGTGCTCAAGCAAGCGGCAGAGGAAATGGAAGCGGCCTATGGGAAGCGAGTACGTTATGCCTCGGTCGATATCCGCGATGCTGCAGCAATCGATGTCGCTTTGGACAGCTTCTGGGACGACACGCCGCCCGATATTTTGGTGAATAATGCGGCCGGAAACTTTACTGCCAAATTCGAAGAACTGTCGCCACGGGCTGTCGACGCCGTTCTGAACATCGTGGTGCATGGCACAGCTTATATGACGCTGGCCTGTGGTAAACGTTGGATTGCTGCGGGAACGAAAGCGACGGTTTTGTCGATCACTGTAACTGCAGCATTTACTGGTGCGCCGTACATGGTGCCGTCCGCAATGGCTAAGGCGAGCGTTTTGGCCATGACTCGCTCGCTGGCGGTGGAATGGGGATCCAAAGGCATTCGGTTCGTCGCAGTTGCCCCCGGCCCATTCCCAACACCCGGTGCGTGGAAAAATCTATTTCCGCGTCCGGGTTTGGGTGAGCACATGGAAAACCGCCCTCCAGTCGGCCGCCCTGGTCGCCATGATGAATTTGCGGATCTCATTGCTTATCTTCTTAGCGATCAGGCAGGTTTTATTCACGGTGAACAGATTGTTATCGATGGTGGTAATTGGCTTAAGCGCGCATCGGCATTTTCCGACCTGGATGTCCTTACAGACGAAGATTGGGCAGAGATGAAGGCAAGACCTGCCGCCAAGAAATGACAAATAGCTGGGGGAAAATGAGCAGATTTACGGAGCTGTTGGGGATCGAGGTTGAAGAATCCGGTCTTGGATACGCCATCCTGACCTGTGCTTGGAAACCGGAATTCGCGAACGATTCAAATGTAACGCATGGTGGCGTCATTGCTACGATCATGGATACCGCTTGTGGCGTCGCACTTGTCTCTGACGAAAATGGCAAGCGCGCGAGCCGCGTTGTGACTGTATCTTTTTCCCTCAGCTATATTGCGCCTTTCAGAGAGGGTGATCGTGTCAGATGCACGGCGCGCTTGGCTGGCGGGGGACGTAAATTGAAGACGGTGAAGGTTGAGTTAGAAAGTGCTGTAACTTCGGACTTGATTGCCTCGGGGTTTGGAACGTTTAGACAGATAGCGAATCGATGAATAAGGGACAAAGTATGCACGCCATTGCCGCCATCCTGCATGAGCCAAACACTGATTTCAGTATTGAACCGATTGAATTGGACGCACCGACATCCGGTCAAGTCATGGTCAAGATTTCCGCTGTTGGCGTCTGTCACACAGACCTCATATTCGCGACTGGAAAGATGGGCACTCCGTTTCCCGTAATTTTGGGACATGAGGGGGCGGGGCGCATTGCGAGTGTAGGCCCTGACGTCGAAGGGTTAAGTGTTGGCGATAAGGTTCTGTTGACGTTTGAAAACTGCGGGGATTGTCCAAATTGCGCAAGCCACGACCCAGCGTATTGCCACAATTACAGGCCACTGAACTTTTCTTGCCTGGATGCGCAAGGCTGCACACCTGCCCATAGCGAAGGGGGTACAGACATTGCCGCGCGCTTCTTTGGCCAAAGCTCCTTTGCGTCTCATGCCAATGTGAACGCGCGCAATGTGATTAAGCTGCCCGCTGACGCGGACGAAGCGTTGCTCTCACCCTTGGGGTGTGGAGTGCAAACTGGTGCCGGCGCAGTGATGCGTTCGCTCAGGGCGAAGGCAGGCAGTTCTATCACCGTGATCGGCGGCGGTGCCGTTGGGTTAAGCGCTGTCATGGCTGCAAAGATCGTGGGCTGTTCGCCGATCATATTGGTTGAGCCGAACAAAGTGCGCCGCGACTTGGCCAAGGAGCTTGGTGCGACCCATGCAATTGATCCAATGGCGAGCGATGCAGCAGAAGACATTCACAAGATCAGCCCTGGCGGGGTTCAATATGTGCTCGATACTTCTGGTAATCTGGGCGCGATTGAGAGTGGGGTTAAAATGATGGCCCCCAAGGCAATGTTCGGATTCATTGGTATCCCTACAGACAGGCTATCGCCACTGCCCGTATCAATCGGGCCAATGATCGGGGCGGGATACACCTTTAAAGGGATCATGGCAGGCGACAGTGACCCACAAACGTTTTTGCCCGAACTTGTTTATCTGGTCACGAGCGGGAAAATGCCGCTTGAGAAGCTGGTGACATACTACCCTTTTGATCAGATCAATGATGCGATCAAGGACAGCCATTCTGGGGGCTGCATCAAAGCGGTCCTTCGTTTTGATACCAAATAAAACGGGACTGAAAACAAAATGATTCATGAATACCACATGACCATCGGTGGGCGTGATGCAAGTGCCAAGGCTTTTCTTGACGTGATAAACCCTGCGACAGAAGATGTCATCGGTCGCGCGCCTGATGCCGGAAATGCGGAACTGGACGCGGCGGTTGAGGCTGCGCAGCGCGCGTTTCCTAGTTGGGCCGCAACGCCTTGGGCGGACCGTCAGGCTGCATTGGTACACGCGGCGGAAGTCATCAACGAGAATAAAGAAGAGCTGGCGCAGTTGCTCACGCTAGAACACGGCAAACCATTGGCCGAAGCGCGGCGCGAAATGGATACGTCGAGGCGATGGTGCACGTCCTTGGCGACGTTGGAACTTCCGGTAGAAGTCGTGTCGGACGAGAACGGGCGCAGGGTAGAAGTGCGTCACGAGCCAATTGGCGTGGTGGCGGGTATATCGCCTTGGAACGTTCCGGTGTCCTCGGCGATTTGGAAAATTCTGCCAGCCGTTCTGACGGGCAATACAATTGTGGTGAAGCCTGCACCGACGGCACCTCTGACTGTACTGAAAATTGGCGAACTCCTGCGGGATGTTTTTCCTGCGGGTGTTATCAATGTTATAACTGGGGGTGACGCTCTTGGACCGTTGATTACGGCGCATCCGGGATTTGGCAAGATTTCTTTTACTGGTTCTACCGCTACGGGGCGTGCCGTGATGGCCAGCGCATCGGCTGGGGTGAAACGGCTCACGCTTGAACTAGGTGGTAACGACCCGGCGCTTGTTTTTGCTGATATTGATATACCCGACACGGCGGCGAAGCTGTTCCGGTCTGCGTTTTTCAACAATGGGCAAGTTTGTGTCGCGACCAAGCGGTGCTACGTGCACGAAGATATATACGACGCCTTTCTGGCCGAAATGACAAGGCTAGTTGCAGGGTCGTTGGTGGCGACGGGGACCACAGATGGCGTCGCTTTAGGCCCAATCCATAACAAAGCGCAATTTGAAAGCCTGACTGGCATGCTTGACACAGCAAAAGCAGAGGGCCTCGTGCTTATTCAACCTAGCGAGATTCCAAGTGGCAAGGGTTACTTCTTGGCTCCCACATTGGTCGATAATCCGCCCGAAGATAGCCAGATCATGCAAGAAGAGCAGTTCGGTCCGATCCTTCCGTTGGTGAAGTTCAAAGACACCGATGACGTGATCGAACGGGCAAATGCTAGCCAATACGGTCTAGCGGCCACGGTTTGGACCAAAAATAGGGACTTGGCTTTGGATGTTGCTGCACGCCTCGACACCGGCAATGTTTGGGTCAATGAACCTTTGGCGTTTTCTCCGTTCGCTGTGTTTGGCGGGAGAAAACAATCAGGCCTTGGTGTCGAACATGGGCTGCGCGGTCTTGAAGAATTCACGAACTCCAAAGCGGTCACGCTGAACTTCGAAAGCTGAGGCGAGATCGTTCCGCAAAAAGTTAAAGTAAAATGTTCTCAGGAGAATAAAAATGAACCAACCTCACGTATCTTCTCCGCTCTCGGACGCCAAAAGCTATTTGGAAGGTTCCCCATTAAAGTTTCATGAAGCCGCGATGAAATGGATGCGTGAAACACCTGATCATGTCGCCCTGACCGACGATACGCGACAGTTGACCTACGGCGAGCTTGGAAAGGCGATCACCGACGCTTCTGACTGGTTGGTCGGGCAAGGCGTGCGACCGGGTGACCGGGTGGCAGTTGTCAATGAAAACTGTATTACGACTGCCGTGTTCATTTTTGCGGTCAGCGCGGCTGGCGGCATCGTCGCACCCGTGAACGCCCGAATTTCCCAACGCGAAATGGAGGTTGTCTTAGATCGCTTCGCCCCCCGTTGTGTCCTTTATACAACCGACAGCCCCGCCGCTGCCGAGTATGCGCAAAGTGTGAATGCCACGCCCATGAACATTGAAGGTGTTGGTCAATTTAGCGGTATTTTTGATGAAACGGCCGAACCAGAAACCGGTGATTTGCCCGGCGTCGTTGTGTTTACGTCAGGCACGACAGGTAACCCAAAAGCCGTCATGCAAAGCCATCCGTCACTGCTTTATCAGGGCGCAAGCCAAGTTATCAGTCGCCGGTTAACGAGTGCGGACTCCGTCTATGTCGTCGCGCCGCTGAGCGTTTCGATTGGTTTAGGTTCAAATTTGATGGGCGCAGTCGTTGCTGGCGCTGAGGCGATCCTGGTTTTACGATTTACGCCTGCAGGGCTGGCAAAAGCGATAGTGAATGACTTGGTAACTTTCGTTGTGGCTGTCCCTCAGGTCTACGCCAAACTTCTGGATTACGCTGACGCAGAAGGAATGGATCTCGGGAGCAGCTCTCGTCTTCGGGTAGTGGGATCTGGCGGAGCATCCATCGATCCAGCCCTTAGTCGTCGGATTAAATCGGTCTTCGGCTTACCGTGCAGCAACGGGTACGGTTGTACCGAAATGACACCAATTGCCCGAACGCCGGACGGTATGGAAGCCTCGGGAGATATAATCGGTGTGCCCTCCCCGGGTATCGAAATAAAGCTGATGGACAAAGACGGGAACGAGGTTCCCAAGGGCGAGATTGGCGAGCTTTGGGCCCGCGGACCTTCACGTATGATGGGGTACTACAAAAACCCCGAAGCATCGGCCGAAGTCATGGTTGGCGACGGCTGGGTGCGCACCGGCGATCTTGTGCGTCAGGGCGACACCGGTGCCTACCATATTTGTGGCCGCAGCAAAGAGCTGATCATTCGGTCAGGATTCAATGTTTATCCGATCGAGGTCGAAAGCGTGTTGAATTCTTTTCCGGGTGTTATGCAATCCGCCGTGGTCGGGCGGAAAATTGAAGGTGACGAGGAAATCGTCGGTTTTGTACAGGGTATCGCGGGCACCACTTTAAATCTTGAGGAACTGCGCGGGTATTGCCGCAAAAACCTGGCGGGATACAAAGTTCCATCTGAGATTTTTCAAGAAGAACTGCCGATTGGGCCATCGGGGAAAATTCTTAAGGCGGACCTGGCAAAGAAGATCGCTTAAGCAGGTTTACTTACAAACCGGAAAGCCAACTGCGGATCGCTTGGCCAATGTCATCGGGCGAGTCTTCCTGAATGAAGTGCAGGCCCGTCACGGTCACTTCGGTCAGATTTTCCCAACTCCTCACGAAATCGCGGACCCGACCTGTGATGAGAACCCCCGGATCTGCGTTGATAAATAATTTCGGCAGCGGGTCCTTAAGGAGCCATTGGCTATAGTCAGACACAAGGTCGTGGACGTCTTCTGGAAAGCCCTCCACGGGAACCTGACGTGGGAAGGTCAACGTTGGCCTGCGGTCTTCGCCCGGATTGACAAAGGGGCGTTTGTATTCGTCCATTTCTTCGTCGCTTAGAGTCCGCATCACAGAACCGGGCAACATCTTTTCAACGAACATGTTATTCCGCAGAATCATTTCCTCGCCAGCAGCAGTGCGCATCGCTTTGAACCCTGCACGGGCTTTTTCAGGAAAATAGTCCCATGTGGGCAGAGGCATGACGCGCCCTTCCATGAACGCGATGCCTTTGACGGCCGCTTTGTTATTAAACGCCCAATGACAACTGAGCGCGACGCCCCAATCGTGACAGACGAGCGTGACATTATCTTTGACGTCGAGCTGTGACAACAGTTCGGCGACATATCGGCTATGTTCTTTGATTGTATAGCTGTCCGGGCCGCTGTTATCGAGCTTATCAGAATCGCCCATGCCGATGAGATCAATCGCGATCAACCGTCCCATCCCTGATAGATGCGGCATGATGTTACGCCACAGAAACGACGACGTCGGATTTCCATGTACGAATACAATGGGATCGCCGGTGCCTTCATCGATATAGGCCATTCGTTTTCCAAGAACGGTGGCAAATTTTTTCCTGTCTTTAAACGTCGAGCTCATAGCGTGGTCACTTTTCACTATTAGAAAACGAAACGCCGCCTACGGTTTTCCTTAAGCGGCGTTAAAGGGAATTTACTGAGACACGTTTTCGAAAACAGCAGTTAAGCCTTGTCCACCACCGATACACATCGTCTCAATACCGTATTTCGCGTCGCGACGATCCATTTCGCGCAACAACCCGGCAAGAATGCGCCCACCCGTCGCGCCGACGGGGTGACCCAACGAGATGCCCGAGCCATTGACGTTCATGCGATTGAAATCGTCAGCCCCGAATTTCCACACGCGCGTACACGCCAGAACTTGCGCAGCGAAGGCCTCGTTGAGTTCGATCAGGTCGATATCTTTCAAAGCCAATCCCGCACGGTCCAAGGCCTTGGCAGTGGACGGAACTGGCCCAATTCCCATCACATTGGGCGCAACGCCTGCCACGGCCCAGCTGACTAAACGTCCATAGGCCTTGAGACCCAATTCGTCAGCCTTGGCTTTGGTCGTTACGATACAAGCAGCGCCGCCGTCGTTTTGGCCACTGGCATTGCCTGCTGTCACAGTTGATTTGGGATCAATAGATTGACGGAGCGCCTTGAGCTTGCCCAAGGATTCAACCGTTGCCTCGGGGCGGGGGTGTTCGTCTTTGGTAATCGTTTCTTCGCTTTTTCGCGTCTTAACAACGATTGGAATTATCTCTTCGTCGAACGTTCCATTCTTCTGCGCATTAATTGCACGGCGATGGGATTCAACAGAGAACACATCCTGCTCTTCACGCGAAATATCATATTCTTCGCGCAGATTTTCAGCCGTCTCTAGCATTCCGCCTTCGACGGGAAAGTTGATGCCGCCCGCAGTTATCCGTCCGCGAGCGAGCGAGTCTTCGAAGGACGCGCTCGCACCACGTATGCCCCAACGGTTCTGGGTCGAATAGAACGGTGCATTTGACATGGATTCTGCACCACCAGCAATGACTAGATCAGAACCACCCGTAGCGACCTGCATCACCGCGTTAATCACAGTCTGAAGACCGGAACCGCAGCGACGGTCCAGCTGCAAACCGCCAATACCAATAGGCAGTCCCGCATCCAAACCTACGACGCGACCAAGGGCTGGAGCGTCCATTGATGGGTAACACTGGGCGAACAGCACATCGTCAACTTCATCGACCGGCAGGTTTGTGCGCTCAATCAACCCCTTCAGTACGGCAGCACCGAGCTCGTGTGCATGCAAAGACTTGTATTGCCCACCATATCGACCCACAGCGGTGCGAACGGGTTCACATATTACGACGTCAGTTAACATTTGGTTATTCCTTTTCATTCTTTTCATTGATGTGCATTAGAGAAAGACCAAGTTTTGCGCGCCTGATAAGCCACATGCTTGGACGATAGCGGGGATCTCCTGTAGCGATTTGGAGATTCTCCAGTATTTCAAGAACCCGTAGCGGTCCAATTTGATCACCAAGCGCGAGTGGGCCAAGGGGATATCCCAATCCACCAGTCACACCAGCGTTGATATCAAGTGGTGTTGCAATACCCATTTGTGCAATTTCGCATGCGGTGTTGACGATATTTGCGGCGACACGTTGCGCAACAAATCCTGGAGAGTCTTGAATGACTGTTATGGATTGGCCTGCGCGCGACAGGCAGGCAACAAGTGCATCCACCCGCGCGGAGTCGGTGGCCGGAGTGGTCATGACAGTTTGGCGACCGCCTTGTTTTAGCGCCGTTGGGAACAGCAGATCGATGGCCAATGTCCGCGCAGGATCATGCCCAGCGTCGATGCATGTAGTGGTCGCATCCCGACCAATCGGGGCTACAATAATCGTGGCAGCAGTTTTTGCAGGTGCCAAGGTCCCGCCGCCCGCGATCAGCAAAGTAGCTAGCGTTTCGGCTTCGGGGCCGCTTGCATCAATGAAATAGCTGCCAGCATTGGCATTTGAAGCGTGGGGTTCTGTCGGTTCAACACGCTTGTTATCGACATAAGTATAGAACCCGGCACCGGTCTTTCGACCCAAGAGGCCAGCAGCAATGCGTCGGCGCACAAGGGGAGCCGGTCGATAACGGGGCTCTTGATAAAAGGCGTCGTAAATTTCGTGCAGAACCCGCCCAGACACATCCAAACCCGTGAGGTCGAAAAGTTCGAATGGCCCCATGGGAAGTCCCAAAGACCCCCGTATGATCCGATCCACATCGACCGGTTCGGCGACCGTTTCCTGAACGATGCGCAGGCCTTCGGTATAAAGTCCGCGACCCGCGTGATTCACGACAAACCCCGGATTATCCGAGCAAATCACGGGGTGATGCTGGGTGCGCTTAACGATGTCCAAAAGAATCTGAACAACCTTTGGATCGGTGCGTTCACCGCTGATCACTTCAACAACGCGCATCAACGGAACAGGATTGAAGAAATGCAGTCCAGCAACGCGATCAGGATGTTCGCACCCAAAGGCAATTGAGGTCACTGATAAAGAAGACGTATTGGTGCACAGCAGGGTGTCACGGCCAACAACGGCTTCCAGTTCTTTGAACAGGGCCCGCTTGATATCTAGATCTTCGAGGATTGCTTCGATGACAACGTCTGCCGAAGCCAAATCGCTCAGGTCGCTCACGGGTTTGATACGGCTCACTCGATCGTCTTTGACATCTTGAGAAATTCGATTTTTCGTGACCGCCCGATCCAACAAACCAACGACAAAGCTGATTGCCTTGTCAGCCGCTCCATCTGCTTGATCATAGGCAAGCACAGTCGCTCCGCTTTCGGCGGCCCATTGGATGATTCCGCGACCCATGGCACCGGTGCCGATGACAGCAATAGTCGTCATAGTATTTCCTTTTGATGTTTCAGCGAAATGAAAGAGAGATTCGATATCGCAATTGTGTTTTACTTAATGGTATTGATATATCATTATTGAAGTCATTGCAAGTGAGTTTGAATTTTGCGGGAGCATATGATGCTGGAATACAATGTAGACACTAACGGAATTGCGACGCTCAGTTGGAATATGACTGATCGAGCGGTAAACGTGATGTCCCCGGATGCGCGTATCGCATTGATCTCACGGATCGACGAAGTCATTGCCGATGAAGATGTGCGCGGTGTCATCATCACGTCTGTGCGCAACGAATTTATCGCGGGCGCAGACCTGACATTTTTGACATCGATGCGGGGTGGGGATCCTGCCGAAGTCATGAAAACTATGAGTCCAATGCGTGATGCGCTGCGGCGGTTGGAGAAATCTGGCAAGCCAAGCGTTGCAGCGATCAATGGAACTGCATTAGGGGCAGGCCTAGAAATTTGCCTCGCGTGTACACACCGGATTGCTGCAGACCGTCCAGAGGCCCAGCTAGGACTCCCCGAGGCTACATTGGGACTTTTGCCAGGCGCTGGTGGGACGCAGCGACTTTCCCGCCTGATTGGCGTTGAGAAGGCGCTGGATTTGATATTGAGTGGCAAGCGCGTTTCACCAGCCGAGGCCCACAAACTTGGCTTTGTGAATGACCTTGTTGAACGCGATGAACTTTTAACAGCTGCCAGAACTTGGATTTTGGCACAAGATGGCCCGTGCCTGCAGCCTTGGGACCAAAGAGGATTCGTTCTGCCGGGACATGCGGCGGATAGTATGGCGCTGCACCGTTACTTTGTCGCCAAGGGTGCCGAAGTCGAAAAGGCGACCAAGAACCTTAGCCCCGCTCCGCAAGCGATATTGTCTTCAGTCTTTGAAGGCGTTCGCGTCCCGTTTGATGCTGGTCTGGCCATCGAGTTTACGCGGTTTATCGGTTTGCTGATTGGCGAGGTCGCACAAAATACCATCCGCACAATGTTCTTTGGCGTCAATGAGGTGCGCAAGCTTTCGACACGTCCAGATGGTTTTGATCGCTTCAAACCCGCGAAAATTGGTGTGCTTGGAGCTGGCCTAATGGGATCAGGTATCGCTGAAATTGCCAGCTTGGCTGGGATCGAGGTGGTCTTGCTTGATCGCGATGAGGCGTCTTCAACCGCCGGGCGTAACCGCGTGAAAGCGACATTCGACAAGCAGGTTGCGCGCGGCTGGATGTCAGAAAAGGTCGCTGTTGATGCATTAAGCATGATCACGGCAACACCAGATTTCGCGAAATTGGCTGGTGCGGAAGCTGTTATCGAAGCCGTGTTTGAGGACAAGGCGGTCAAGGCCGATATCACGCGCAAAACGTTGGAAGTGACAGGGGCGGATATTTTGTTCGCGTCTAATACGTCCAAAATTCTGATCTCGTCACTGGCCGAAAGCTCTCCACGACCTGACCGCTTTATCGGCATGCACTTTTTCTCCCCGGTGGGTCGAATGCCGTTACTTGAACTTATTCGCGGCAAAGAGACTTCGGAAGAAACGCTTGCTCAGGCAATGGATATCGGCAAACTGTTCAAAAAAATGCCAATTGTCGTGAACGACGGCCCGGGTTTCTTTACGAGCCGTTGCGTCAGCAGTTATATGAACGAAGGTTTGATCATGCTGTCCACAGGGGTTCCAGCAGCGTTGATCGAAAATTGTGGCCGCTTGTCTGGCATGCCAGTTGGTCCGCTGACATTGGCGGATGAGATTGGTATGGATTTGATGTTGCAGGTCAGACGCCAAGAACAGCAGGATTATGGAAAAGCCCCTGGTGGAGAATTTGAAACCCTGAAAGAAATGGCCGAAGGCAAAAAACGCACAGGCCGCAAAGGCGGCGGCGGGTTTTATGACTACCCAACAGGAGATGCCAAGACCCTTTGGGCGGGTGTTGCGGAAGCCTTTGGCGGAGCGACGAAGGCCGACCCCGAAGATATTACAAAACGCTTACTACATGTCCAAGCACTGGAAGCTGCGCGCTGCTTTGATGAAGGTATTATTGACAGCCCGCGAGATGCGGACGTCGGGTCCGTGTTCGGTTGGAGCTTTGCCAAGCATACGGGCGGCGTCATTTCCTATATAGATTCCTATGGTTTAGAGGCGTTTGTCGCCGATTGCGATCGTTGGAAACAGGAACACGGTGAACGCTTCGCAGTTCCAATCCTCCTACGTGAGATGGCCGAAACGAACAAAAGTTTCCACGCCTGATCCGGCCCTATTAAATTCACAAATTTTCAGAAAAGGACTAAACATGTCGACACAAACTCAGGCTGAACTTTTCGATCAAATCCTGTCCGAACGCTACAGCTGCCGCGCGTATCTTGATAAAGCGGTGCCAAAGGACGTCATCGAGAAAATATTCGCCACCGCGCAAAAAACCGCGTCTTGGAGCAACATGCAGCCTTGGGAAGTCACAATTGTCTCTGGCGACGCGCTCAGAAAGTTCGGGGCCGCTTTGCAAGGGGACGTTGCCGGAAATGAAGCCTCGCCGGATTTTCCATTCCCAACCTCCTATGATGGTGTGTATCAAGATCGCCGTCGCGCCTGTGGTTTACAACTTTATAAAAGTGTCGGCATCGGCCGCGAAGACAAGGCGCAGGCCAAGGCCCAGATGATGGCGAACTTCGACGGTTTTGGTGCGCCGCACATGGCGATCATCACTTCGGTCGCTGATTTTGGCACTTATGGTGCGATTGATTGCGGTGGATATGTGTCGTCGGTTTTGGGTGTTGCACGCAGTCACGGCGTCGCATCAATTGCGCAGGCGGCGATAGCGCGGAATTCAGGGTTCGTAAAGGACCACTTGGGCATTGATCCCGGGCGCAACGTCGTGTGCGGCATTTCGTTTGGCTATGAAGATCCCGATCATGTCGCCAACAAATTTCGCACACCGCGTGCGGCTTTGGACGACGTTATTACATGGGTCGAATAAGGATTTAGGTCG
Source organism: Granulosicoccus antarcticus IMCC3135 (assembly GCF_002215215.1). NCBI lineage: Bacteria > Pseudomonadati > Pseudomonadota > Gammaproteobacteria > Chromatiales > Granulosicoccaceae > Granulosicoccus > Granulosicoccus antarcticus. The sequence goes on from NZ_CP018632.1 coordinate 3,855,030, forward strand.
CGAAATGCCTGCCAATATCAAGATTTCACGTCATGATCGGGTGGTTCTTATCACCTTGGACCGCCCCAAACAGCTCAACGCGCTCAGTGAAGGCTTGGCGCAGGATGTCGTTGATGCGCTGACTGCACTGGATGCCGACCCGTCAGTGGGTTGTTTTGTCATCACTGGCAACGAACGGGCCTTTGCGGCAGGTGCCGAAATAAGGGGTCGGTCCGGCACGACGGAGAACGCAGTCAGTCCGTTTGCGACTTGGAGTGCATTTGCCGCTTTCAAGACACCAAAGATTGCCGCTGTCCAAGGATATGCCCTTGGCGGTGGCTGCGAACTTGCGATGATGTGCGACTATATATTGGCTGGCGCGTCCGCCAAATTTGGCCAGCCCGAGATTAAGCTGGGTGTGATCGCCGGTATGGGTGGGACGCAACGCTTGACTCGCCTGATTGGCCGGACGAAATCGATGCGAATGCATTTGACTGCAAGAATGATGAACGCTGAAGAAGCAGAGGCTTGTGGTTTGGTTGCGGCAGTTTTCCCGGATGATGAGCTTATCGATGCTGTGCTAAAAGAAGCGGCGACAATTGCCGGTTTTGACAAATCCACCGTCGAACTCGCCCGTGAGGCCGTCAATAAGGTCGATGAAATGAACCAATCCGACGGATTGGCTTGGGAAGAGGGCGCTTTCTTGTCAACTCTTGGCACCCCGGCACACACCGAAGGCGTGGCTGCGTTTCGCGAAAAGCGAACCCCCAAATTTAACGTTCCTGACAACACTTGAAATGAGTCGCCATTAATCAGAATTGAGGTTTAAAGGTGAGAAAACAGACGTATGAGCATATCATCATTGGTGGCGGAACAGCCGGCTGCGCTGCTGCTGCGGGCTTGGTCAAGAAAGGAGCTCGCGTCTTGGTCCTTGAGGCGGGCACGACCCATCGACACCCATTGCTGGACATGCCCCCTGGTGTTTTCAAGCTGCTTCAGGGCCGTTCAAAACAGATGAAATTTTACAAATCGGTTACCCAAGATCAGCTTGGTGGCCGCGAGATTGATCTTGTGCAGGGCAATGTTCTGGGCGGTGGGTCGACGGTGAATGTTCAGGCCTACATTCGTGGGCGGGCAGATGACTACAACGCATGGAACGATGTGCTGCGCGGCAACACCGACCCGCTTGGCTGGGGGTGGGACGACCTTTTACCTGTTTTCAAGCGGCTTGAAGGCAACAAGCGTTTCGACAACGCGCTTCATGGCAGGGACGGACCTGTCACGGTTTCAGATCCCGGTCATGTGAATGAAATGTCACGGGACTTTGTGAAGGCGATGCAGGCGCAAGGCCAGCCTTTCAATGATGATTTCAATGGCGACCGACAAACGGGTGTCGGATATTTCCAGTTCACTTACGATAAAGGGCAACGGGTTTCGACAGCGTCCGCGTTCCTGGACCCGTTGAGAGGAAACCCAAACCTAGAGGTTGTCTTGGGCGCAATTGTGCGCAAGATCATCATCGAAAACGGTCGCGCAGTTGGTGTGATTTATCGCGACAGTTCGGGCGAGCACGAGGTGCGATCAGACGGCGATGTTGTGCTGTCCGCAGGCACCTTTATCACTCCTAAGCTGCTGATGTTGTCAGGTATTGGCCCTGCGCAACACCTGCATTCTCATGGGATTGAAGTTGTGGCCGATCTTCCCGGTGTTGGTCAAAACCTTGTGGATCATCCTATTGTGTCAACGATTGCCACGTTGAACGGGCGGTATAGTTATTCGGGCCAAGACCGCGGGTGGCGTATGATCCGTAACGGGCTGCAATTCAAACTGTTTAAGTCAGGCGTTGTTATGACCTCTGGGCTCGAAGCGGGGGCGTTTATCAATCCGACAGATCCGAATGGGCTTGCCACCCACGAGGTCTATTGTCTGCCCGCGATTGCCGATCCTGCAGCGGCAAAGTTGGCGGGCGCTCAAGCGGGGGTGACGCTTTCGATTCTATTGCTGAATCCCAAGTCCCGCGGCAACGTGACACTAGCCTCTGGCGATCCCGATGCCCCACCTGTTATTTCGCCAAAATTTATGGACGACCCCCGAGACATCGAGGCGATGGTCGACGGGGTGGCGTATCTTCGTGAAACACTGGGCACTTCGCCGCTCTCTAACAAGATCCAAGACATTTTGGCCCCTACGTCAGGGTGTGTTTCGCGTACAGATCAAGCCGCATTTTGCAGATCTACGGTAAAGTCGAACTATCACCCTGTCGGGACAGCCAAAATGGGCGCAGACGATGATCCAATGTCTGTTCTGGATGCCCATTTACGGGTCCGTCAGATTGACGGATTGCGGGTGTGCGATGTGTCTGCGGCTCCTACGATCCCATCGGGAAACACGGCAGCGATCGCTATGGTACTGGGCGATCGCTGCGCATCTTTGATATAGCGACGCCGAAACGCGCAGGCACGGATTAGTGCCGCGCAGTCGAATCACCGGCCCTTAAAATCAGGTGTCCGCTTTTCGAAAAATGCAGCAGCGCCTTCTTTGAGGTCTTCGCTGGAAAAAAGGATCGCTTGGCTGTCGTTTTCAGCGGACAGAAATTCCGAAAAACTGAGCGGTAACCGCGCAAGGAGCTGTTTGGTATAGGCGTTGGACAAGGGCGCGGCTTGGGCAATTTCGTTGGCCAACGCAACGGCATGCGACGTTGCTGCGCCGTCTTCCGCTACTTCGTCAACAAGGCCCCATTCCGCCGCGCATTCCGCATCAATCCTACGCCGCGTGAACGCGAGAAGTTTGGTTTTTCCCATGCCGATCCGCGCAGGCAATGTGAACAACGAGCCGAGATCGGGCATGAGTCCCAAGTTTCCAAACGGAGCCGAGAACTTCGCCTGCCGTCCGGCCACAACAATATCGCACCCTGCCGCAAGCCCGAGACCCGCGCCAACGGCCCATCCTTCAACTGCAGCTATCACAGGTTTTGGCGAATTTACGATCAGTTGCATCAATTCGGCCGCTGCTTGCATGCGCACACGGCCAGCTGGGGCTGTGACACCTTTCATCGTCGAAATATCGCCACCTGCGCAGAAACTTCCACCTGCCCCTGCGATGACAATCGCGCCGACAGTGTCGTCTGCAATCGCGTGGCGTAATTCCACTTTCAATAGCTCTCGAACTTCGGCCGTGAGCGCGTTGCGCAACTTTGGTTGGTTTATCCAGATCAATCGGGCCTTGTTGTAAGATACCGAAGAGCAAATGGGATCGTTCTCGTTGGGTTCCTGAACGTGAACCATGGACTGTGCTCCTTATGCTGGATCGGTGAAATTTGGGGCTCTTTTTTCCAGAAACGCAGCTTTGCCTTCCTGAAAGTCAATTGAATTGAAACATATTTCTTGAGACGCCAGCTCGAATGCCAGCGCATCCTCTAATTCACTTGGACTGTGTTGAAACGCAGCCTTGGTGTAACAAAGAGCGGTGGCCGAAGCTGCGGCGAACTTCGCGGCTTGGGATTGCGCAACGCTTAGGGCTGTTCCGTTTGCGACCACTTTTTCAACTAGACCAAGATGCGCAGCCTCGGCCGCCGAAAGGACATTGCCCGTCATCAAAAAGTACCGCGCCGCGCCGACCCCCATGCGCGCGCGCAAGAACCAAACAGCGCCCATGTCCGGAATAAGACCTATCTTGGTGGCTGCCCCACTAAATTTTGCATCTTCCGCCGCAATAACTACATCGCACGCCGCTGCGATCGACATGCCACCTCCCGCAGCGTTACCCTCGACAGCGGCAATCATCGGTTTTTTCGCTGTAGCGATAAGGCGAACAATGTGCTGAAGGTCAGTTAACCGTTCTACGGATTTCGTAATATTTGAGTCTTTCATGCCCTTCACGTCACCGCCCGCACTGAACGTACTTTCTGCGCCAGTGATAACGATGGCCCTGCATTTGGGGTCTAGGGTCGTCTTTTCCAGATGTGCAATTAGGTCTGACTTGACGCCTGGGGCCAAAGCATTTCGCCCGGACGGGTAATTTAGTCGTATCGTAGAAACCCACGTCCTCCGGACGTGGTCAGAGGGCTGAGGCTTTGCCGATAGTCCGACTCAATGGTAAACCTCTCGTGAGCTATCCCCATAGCCTCATTCGAGGAATACCAATGAGTCGTTTTAAGAAGCTATCACACACGATATGGCACTGCCAATATCATGTGGTTTGGACACCCAAGTATCGGTACCGGGTTCTTGCCGGTTCGGTGAAACAAGAAGTATCCAGTTGTATTAGGGCTTTTTCGGAGCAGAAGAAGTGCGAAGTGGTGGAGTTGAACGTGCAGATCGACCACGTTCACTTGATCGTGTCGATACCGCCGAAGCTGTCGGTATCGGATTATGTCGGAATGGTGAAGGGGAGGACGGCAATACGAGTTCTCCAGCGTTTCAAAGAGTTACGGACAAAGCCGTATTGGGGCAATCACTTCTGGACAAAGGGGTACTGCGTTGACACGGTGGGTTTGGATCTGGAAAAGATCCAGGCTTATGTTCGGTATCAAGATAAGAAGGATCAACAAATAGAGCAGCGCCAGCTCGGGCTGTAGTTATGTAAATGCTGGGGGGTTGGCTTCCTGGTCGTCTCTGACGGCCAGGCATACCGGGCCCCTATGGGGCCGACTCAAGCCCCTGCGCTCCGCGTAGGGATCTTTTAGTATTATTGTTGCAACGCCGTTGCGAAGTTCGAGATCCGCGCGTTCTATGGAAGAGAGCATCCCAATCAACCTTAAACGCGTTCAATAATAGTGGCGACACCCATGCCACCTGCCACGCAAAGAGTCACCAATGCGGTGTTCAGGTCGCGGCGCTCCAATTCCTCGAGGGCAGTGCTGAGAAGAATCGCGCCGGAGGCGCCCAATGGATGGCCCATTGCAATTGCACCGCCGTTTACGTTTACTTTGTCGGGGTCCAGATCAAAGTGGTCGATGCACATGAGCGCGACCGAAGCAAAAGCTTCGTTAATCTCAAACAGATCTATGTCAGCAATCGTCATGCCCGCTTTTTCAAGAACAAGCTCGGTCGCACTGATCGGGCCCGTTAACATCGTGGTCGTTTCGACACCCGTGCTGCTGCACGCCTTGATGCGCGCGCGCGCGGTCAAGCCATGCTTTTTGCCGGCGGCAGCACTTCCCATTAAAATTGCGGCGGCACCGTCAACAATGGCGCTGGAATTTCCCGCGGTGTGAATGTGCGAAATGCTGGCGAGCTCAGGATGCGCGGCAAAAGCGCGTTCGGTAAAGTCAATTGCTCCGTTCGCAGGGGCAAAGGCGGCGCGCAGTTTGCCAAGTGCGTCCGTGTTGGAATTAGGGCGGATGTTGTCATCTTGAGAAAGAACTGAAACTCCGTTCAAATCATTTACGGGAACAATCGAACGCTCAAAATGTCCGTTTTCACGGGCGACGGTTGCGCGTTTGTGGCTTTCGGCGGCGAAGGAATCAACGCGGCTTCGGTCGTGGCCCAGAAGCGACGCAATCATGTCAGCGGCAAAACCCTGCGAAACGTAATGTTCGGGGAACGTCAGCAATGGGTCCGATACCCATGATCCGCGATCCGCACCCATTGACACGCGCGACATGCTCTCAACACCTCCTGCTATAACAAGTTCATTCTGGCCCGATTTGATCATTGCCGACGATAAATTCACCGCATCTAATCCAGACGAACAGAAGCGGTTTATCTGTAATCCGGGAACTTTTTCGGAATAGCCAGCGAGCAGCGCAGCCGACCGTGGGATGTCCCCACCTTGTTCGCCAACAGGTAAAACGCAGCCCAATACGACGTCCTCGACGCTGCTTACGTCGAAATCATTGCGCTCCTTTAAGGCCCGCAATGGGGTTGCAGCCAGTTGAACTGGGCTGATCGACTGCAATTTGCTGTCCCTTATCTTTCCGCGTGGCGTGCGAACTGAATCGTAAATGAGCGAGTCGAACATAAGAATACTCCCATTATTGGTTCGCCTATTTTACACAGTGAAATTGCTTATGCAAGTTGTGTCCTTAAGTTGAGACCAAAGAAGCGACGTTCTTGCTGAGATGGACAAGCCGAGGCCCCACAATGGTTTCCAAAGTTTCAAGGCTGGCAGCAAACTGTGGGCCTGCTGCATTAAAGGCCATAACTGTAGCCCCGTCACTGGAAACCAAAGGGACCCCCACGGCACGAATATCACGCTGCCATTCACCGTCGACGATACAGAAACCACGCTTTTCAATTTGCGCAAAGCTCTTCTTGATAGAAGCCTTCAGTTTTGGCCATTTGGTTCCGTGCCGCTTTTCAAGCAAGCTGAAAACGTAATCCTGTTCACCTTCAGAGATGCCCCACATGAACGCCCGACCCAGCGCCGTTGTTGCCATGTCCACGCGGCTTCCGATATCTAGGTGCATCGTCATCATCGTGGAAGGTTGGCACGCGTCCACATAGATCATGCTTAACCGGTCACGTGCGGCTAGCGCCACTGGCAGATTGACTTCTTCGGCGAGCTTTTGAAGATGCTCGCGCGCAACCACTCGAGCCTTCATACTGGTAAGAACCGGATACCCAAGCGCAAGGATAGCAGGCGCTGGTTCAAATTTCCCGAGGCGCTGGTTGTAGCTCAAGTAGCCCAATTCTGTGAGCGTGTGGGTCAATCTGGTGACGGTCGCTTTTGGAACCTGTGTGATTTCAGAAAGCTCGCTATTTCCAAGTGGCGAGGGCCGAACACTGAAGGCCCGCAGCATTTCCAAGCCGCGTGCGAGCGACCAGTTGAACTTCCGATCCTTACTCAGGCGCTCGCTGATATCATCGTTGTCATAGATCAGGCTGACTGCGGACCGGGACGCCTTTGGCGCGGTGCCAGGCTCAGCCTTGCTCGGACTCGATGGTGTTTTGCCACTGCTTTTCTTTTTAGTCATTCGTTATTATCCAATGAAGCGCATTGCGATGTCCGGCGCGATAAGGGCACAGGCTGGGCACTTTGGGTGCCCGTCCACGTTGTGATTTTGCCATAGATGCATATTGCAGTTTCATTAGTTAAAACACACAGCAATAATTTGGCTTACCGACTAGGCGATTTCGTCTCAGACTACGCCCAGAGATCACAGAATGACGCTCAGTATTTGTAATTTGAGGGTGATCGTGTTTTACTCTGCGAAAATCAGTTTCATTTACGAAGCTTTCACATAGTATCGATCGCCATGCTGAAATCAACGGATGCAAAGGTGGAAAACAGATAATGAACGCCAATTCGAACACCCTAACAGACACAACTCTTTGTTTTAGAGCCGTAGCGATCAACAAAGATGAAGAGGCACCGATTTTTCAGGCCGCTGACTTTGGACTGGTTGCCGACCACTTCGATGATGTTCTCGAATTGACGGGAAAGCTGTAGATGTCTGCTGTCGCAAATGAAAAGAAGCCGGACGCAGATACGCTACGCGAGGCCATTGGCCGCGAAACGCGATCATCGGATGTAGTAAATCTGGCCCGCTGCCAGCAATTGGAAGCGACCTTGGATCGAGGTGTCGATAAAGTGGCCGTGGGCGATCCTGCTCCGCTTGGCATTCATTGGTGCGTGAACCTTGCGTGCGCACCAATGGCGCAGATTGACACCGACGGGCATCCTAAACGTGGTCAGTTTTTGCCAGATGTGCCGTTGCCGCGTCGCATGTGGGCGGGTGGTCAATTGCGCCTGCTTGATCCCATTTTGGTCGGTGACCGCGTTGATCAGACATCCATCATTACGGACGTCAGGGTGAAAGAGGGGCGCAGTGGGACGCTGTGCTTTATCACCGTTGAACACACCATATCGACCGAACGCGGTGTTGCGATAAGAGAAAAGCAAGACATCGTTTATCGGGGCCAAACCAGCACGCCGAAACCAGCCAGTATTTCGGAAGAGGTCGCGAAGTCGGCTACGATCAGAAAGGCGGTGACGGCCAATCCGGTCCTGTTGTTTCGATATTCTGCGCTGACATTTAATGCACATCGCATTCACTATGATCGTGATTACGCGCAGCTCGAAGAGGGGTACCCCGGCCTCGTGGTGCACGGACCGCTTCAGGCGACACAGCTGTTGAATTTGGCTGCGTCCTACAAATGCATGCCGAAAACGTTTCATTTTCGTGGTGTAAGCCCGTTGTTTGATGGCAGCGAATATACGCTCAATGCTGAACCAACCGACGCAGGGCTGGACCTTTGGACATCGTCGGCAGCAGGGCACGACGCGATGTTGGCCAAGGCGGAGTGGTCGTGATGTATGACATCAGTTCCATCGTGACCCCCCTGTTTGTTCCGGCGACAAAGCTAGATCGGCTGGCCAAGGCCGCGGCGTCAGGGGCTGACGCGATTATTCTGGATTTGGAAGACGCGGTAGAGCCAAAAGATAAAGTTCGTGCGCGTGAAGAATTGCTGCAATCCCAGTTGCCCGACCTACCGATTATATTACGGATCAACGCAAGCGATACAGAATGGTTTGTTGATGATGCCAAGGCTGCGATCGATCTGAATCTAAGTGCGGTAATGCTGCCTAAGGCTGAAGAGATTGCCCAGCTATCCCAGCTTGATGGGATCCTGGGTGGGGCACTCAACATCATCGCATTGGTCGAAACTGTGCGCGGTATCGCCAACTTGAACAAAATTTGCGCAACCGCCGCCGTAACGAGATTAGCGTTTGGATCGGTGGATTTCGCGGCTGATCTTGGATGTGCTCACGTTCGAGACAGTCTGAGTTTTGCGCGGGCGCAAATCGTGTTCGCATCGCGTTTGGCCGCATTGGCCGCACCGCTGGACGGGGTCACATTGTCTGTAAGTGACGCAGATGCTGCACAAGATGACGCCCGCTACGCTTCGGATCTTGGGTTTTCCGGCAAGCTCTGTATTCACCCAAATCAGATAGTGCCCGTAAAAATGGGCTTTTCCCCATCCGAAGCTGATCTCGCATGGGCGAACAAAATTTTGGAGAGCGACGGTGACGGCGCGACCAAAGTGGATGGCATGATGGTCGATGCACCGGTCCGCCGTCGGGCGGAACAAATTGTCCGTCGCGCGGTGCCAGCTATAACCCAAACCAAAGGGATCGACCGAAATGTATGATTTATTAAAGGGAACCAGGATTGTCGAAGGTGCGTCTTTTATCGCGGGGCCGATCTGTTGCCAGCACCTTGTTCAATTCGGGGCTGAGGTCATTCGGTTCGACATGATCGGCGGTGGGCCTGACTACAACCGTTGGCCGATCTCGCCTGAAGGCGACAGTCTGTATTGGGAAGGCCTTAATAAGGGCAAAAAATCTGTCGCTATTAATCTTTCCAGCACCGAAGGACGCGCCCTTGCTATTGAGATCGCGACTGCTCCGGGTGATGACGGAGGAATGTTTGTGACTAACTATCCTGTGAACGGGTTTCTGTCGCACGAAAAGTTGGCTGAAGTGCGTCCTGATCTCATCACGGTGCGCGTCATGGGGTGGGCCGACGGGCGCAATTCGGTAGATTATACGCTGAACGCCGTTACTGGATTTCCGATGATGACAGGTCCCGCTGAATTGCCTGTGGATCGGCCAGTAAATCATGTTTTGCCCGCGTGGGATCTGATCACCGGGTCCTATGCCGCGTTTTCATTGGTTGCGGCGGAAAGACAACGACGCCTTACAGGGCAGGGCGGGGAAATTCGTATCCCGCTAAGCGATATCGCGGCGACAACCATCGCCAACCTCGGGCAACTCGCAGAAGTCAGCGTCAGTGGGCAAGATCGCCCTCGGTCGGGAAATGATTTGTTTGGTGCGCTGGGACGGGATTTTGTCACAAAGGACAACAAGCGGTTGATTGCCGTAGCCATTACATTTCGCCAATGGGCCACTTTGGTCAAAGCGCTCAACCTCAAGGACGACGAAGCCCGTCTCGAACAAGAATTGGGAGTGTCCTTTGAGGGCGAAAGCGAACGCTTCACCCATCGAAGCCGTATTTTTGACATCGTGCAAGCCAAGATCGAGCAGATGACACATGCAGAAGTCGCGACCTGCTTCGATGATGCGGGTGTTTTGTGGAATACGTATCGTACGCTAACGGAATCTATTTCCGAAGAACGCGGGTTCGTGCGCGATAACCCCATTTTCACACAACACAAACATCCGTCCGGCTACAGCTACCCCACACCAAGCGCCGCCGCGACAATTCCAAAAAAGGAACGCGCAATGCCCGGATTTGCACCGCGGTTAGGCGAGCACACCGATCAAGTGCTGCAAGAGTTGCTTGGGTTTTCGACACGAAAAATTAACGAATTGCATGACCGCGGCATCGTTTCGCGGCCATCCAAATAGAGGCTTATGACATGATTTCGGATAACATGACCCAAGTATTGGCGAACGCGGACCAAGCCGTTTCGCATGCACGTGCTTTTTTTGAATCGGCGAGACACGCAGTGCGTGACCGCGTTGCGGTATCCGGAAAATTTGACGCTGCATTGGCTGAAAAAGAACAACGCGCGCTGCATGCAATGGCATGGATGGCGACAGTCGTAGAGGCATTGGCACAAACCGGGATCTGGGCCCATCGGCTTAACGATGCAGGCACGTTCAATGCGCCGGAGCAGCTTGTTCTCAAGATTGGCTTTGGCGAGTACCTGACCCAATTGGTTGGCGGAATTCCCATGGGCCCCAACGAAATGGCGCGTCCTGTCGATTTTGGGCTCACGAAAGAGGCTCAGGCCTTCGCGAGCCACGACGTAGTCGCCACATTTATCACCCACGGAAATTCGCCCGAAAACAGAGCAGAACTTGCAACGCTGATTTCGCAGGGGTCCGAAATTTCGGACGATCTGTTTGACGAAGAACTGATGATGGTGCGTGATATGTATCGCCGCTTTACAAACGAACGCATCCAACCGCAGGCCCATAAATGGCACTTGAACAACGACCTGATCCCTGACGGTATTGTTTCGGAAATGGCCGAGCTTGGCACGTTTGGCGTCTGCATTGACGAAGATTTTGGCGGTTTGGGCCTTGGCAAACTGGCTATGTGTGTTGTTACCGAAGAGCTGAGCAGAGGGTGGATCGCTGCTGGGTCGCTCGGCACACGGTCGGAGATTGCGGGCGAGCTGATCTCGACCGGCGGCACATTCAGTCAGAAGGAAAAGTGGCTGCCCAAAATCGCGTCGGGAGAAGTGCTTCCGACTGCGGTGTTTACAGAACCCGACACCGGTTCGGATTTGGGAAGTCTGCGCACACGAGCGACAAAGGCGGATACCGGCTGGACGCTTAAAGGTAACAAAACATGGATTACGCACGCGTCACGCAGTGATCTGATGACGGTATTGGCACGCACTGAGGCTGACAGCAAAGGCTATAGCGGGTTGAGTATGATGCTTGCGCCAAAACCGCGCGGCTCCGAAAACGACCTATTCCCTGCTGAAGGGATGAGCGGCGGCGAAATTGAAGTGCTTGGATATCGCGGCATGCGCGAATACGAACTGTCCTTTGACAGTTTCCAAATGCCAGAGGACGCTGTGCTCGGTGACGAGGTTGGCAAAGGTTTCAAGCAACTTATGCAAACGTTTGAAGGCGCGCGGATTCAGACTGCAGCCCGCGCTGTCGGGGTTGCGCGCAACGCCTTTGAGTTGGGGTTGAGCTATGCGTTGGATCGCAAGCAGTTTGGCAAATCAATTGTCAAGTTCCCACGCATTGCCGACAAGATTGCGATGATGGCTGTCGAGGTCGTGTTGTCCAGAGAGTTGACGTATTTCGCGGCTCGCGAGAAAGACAAAGAAAAGCGCTGCGATATAGAAGCGGGCATGGCCAAACTTTTGGCGGCGCGTGTCGCGTGGACGAACGCGGATGCCGCGCTTCAAATCCACGGCGGAAACGGGTATTCAATGGAGTTCGAAATCAGCCGCGTTCTCTGCGATGCACGAATTCTGAATATTTTTGAGGGAGCCGCAGAAATCCAGGCTCATGTCGTCGGGCGGGGGCTTGTCTCGCCCAGGAATGGATAAACCTTCGTTTCCTATCTGGATATTGTTGTGCGGTTTCGTGGCGTATTCTCTTACGAAAAGTCCCATCGCACTTTCAATAGCTTGTTTTGCCGCCCTTTACGTAGGGGTCTTCTCCATTGGAACCCTCTCTCGAGCCGCCAAATTGTTGATCGCGTTGTGCGTTGTCGCAACAATCGCAGGATTTTGGCTCGAACGGTTAAGTTGGGCGCAACTGCTAGTCTCGATCGAGCGGGGACTGCTTCTTGCTGTCTTCATTCTTTCCCTTGGGATGTTGGTCTTCGCAGCCAGCCGATCCGACATCGTGGCTAAGGTCGGCGCAAACCTGGCCCGACAACCGCCCGGAAAACGATATTGGGCTCTTTGCGTCGGTAGTGGATTGCTTGGGCCAATGCTAAGTGTGAGCGTCGTTAGCCTTTTAAATGCCGCTGTCCAGACTGACCTTCGAAAATCTGGGCATAAGCCCGGCGACAAGGCGTACACGATCATCACTCGCCGAACGGCGACGGCCATTATGCGCGGGATGAGCATCGTTCCACTTTGGTCACCGATTTCCATCACAATTATTCTAGTCGAAACGCGGATTCCTGACCTTCGTTGGATGGATTACCTGCCGCTTGGCCTGTTTACAGCTATTCTAATGATTGTCATGGGCTGGGGCCTCGATAAGCTGACGTTTTCGGCACTTAAGGCAAATTTTGCCTACCAGCATGAATTCGACTGGCGCCCGATCGGATGGCTTGTCTTAATACTGTCCTTTGTTCCGCTTTGTGCAGGGGCTTTAAGCGATCTAACGGCTATTTCGTTTACCGAAGGGCTTATCTTTGCCTTTGTGGTTATCAGTTTATTCTGGGTCGGTTGTCAGGAAATAGTGACTTCGGACATGCTCGGTTCGTTGAAACGCTATAGTGCTTCATTGACTGCGATGAATGATCGGCTATCCAGAGCGACGAATGAAGCGACGTTGCTGTTCGCGGCTGGCGCTCTGTCTGGCATTCTATATCCGTTAGTGGATGTTGACGAGATCTCGGTCGCAATCGAAAACAGCAATGTCCCCGCGGAAATGTTACTGGTGGCTGCCGTGGTCATAATGATCCTGCTCGTCAATTTAGGGATCAGCAGCGTCGTGTCTGCGGCGATTGTTCTGGATCTGTTTTTGAACACGCCAAGCTTACAGGTCGAGCAATCGTTGTTGGTGCTTTCTGTCACATTGGCGTTTGGAATCGGTGCGATAAGTTCGCCAATTGGTGTCGGAGTCCTTCTCACAGTGCGCGAGATTGGTGTCAGTGCAAATAGAGTCGCATATGTTTGGAACGCGAATTACGCGCTCACCGCGGTTGGGATTTTTACGATGATCGCATTTTTTCAACTGTACACATAAAGGTTAACCACTTCCGCTTCGATGTTACTAGAAATTTTATTCTAATTTATTAGCAAATTTCTACATAGATTTTCGCAAAACTCACTTGTGTTTCACCTAGCGGTACTGTTATGTTGTAGAGCGAGAGAAATTGGGTACAAACTTCTGTGAGGAGAGATCATGAAGAATTATTACGCCCCTTTTGTGCAAGAGGGTTTAGACAGAATCACGCAGAGTGGTTGCTGTCAGCGCTTGACCGATCCGGCCTTTCCCTCACCAACTATGGAGCTGTCTTCATGAAGTGGGCCGTAACTCGTATTTCGAACACGATGGAGTATGCTGCAGCGGCGGTACTCATGTTAATGATGCTGCACATTGTCATTGATGTGATCGCTAAATATCTATTCTCCACATCGATACCCGGCACCTTGGACGTTGTTGCTAACTATTACATGGTTGCCACAGTTTACCTGCCAGTGGCCTTTGTCGAACTGCGCGGACGGTCGATATCCGTTGATCTGTTTTACCAGTGGTTTCCTGATCCGATGAAATATCTGGCCCGTGTATTCGGCACGGCTGTATCAATCCTGTTTTTCTCACTGTTGGCGTATCAAACCTCGATTGATGCGGTGCAGTCGTTTGCGAAGGGCGAATTCGTCGACGGTGCATATATCGTCATTACTTGGCCAGCCAGGTTTGTTCTGCCGATCAGCTTCGGATTGGTTGTTATCGTGCTGCTCGTTCGCATCGTACACGAGCTTCGGTCAATCGAAGATACGCCACTGGTTCCCGTCGATCACGACATTGAAACTGAATCCCTTTATGAAGGAGTCGAGTGATGGATCGGATTGAAATTGGAATGGCGGGTGTCGCCATTACTCTACTGTTGCTGGCTGTTCGGACTCCCATTGGCGTAACTCTCGGGATCGTGGCATTTGTAGGGATATGGATCCTAACCAGTCTGAGCGCGGCCTGGAGCATCGTCACAGCGATCCCCTTCGACTTCATTACCAATTGGAACCTTAGCGCTGTTCCGACGTTCCTGTTGATGGGTTACGTTGCTTCTGCGACGGGCCTTACCAAGGGGCTATTCGCGTCGATCAGAATGTTCTTTGGCCGCGTGCCGGGCGGTTTGGCGTCCTCAACGGTCCTTGCGTCCGCGATGTTCGCGTCAGCGTCTGGGTCAAGCGTCGCGACGGCTGCTGCATTTTCGCGGATTGCCGTGCCGGAGATGTTGAAATCGAAATACGACCCGGGACTTGCCACAGGGGCCGTCGCCGCATCGGGAACTTTGGGATCGTTGATCCCGCCAAGCATCCTGATGATCTTGTTCGGTATTTTTACGGACACGTCTGTGGGCGCGTTGTTTTTAGCAGGTGTCATTCCGGGTATAATTTCTGCGGGTATCTACATCGGGATGATCACCGTGCGCAGCTCGCTGAACCCGTCGCTTGCACCGCCCCACAACGAAACTTACACCCGTGCAGAAAAAATTCAGGGTCTCAAAGAGATTTGGCCGCTTCCAACGCTGATCGTATTTGTCTTGGGTGGAATTTTCGTTGGTGTCTTTTCCCCAACCGAAGCCGGCGCTGTTGGTGCATTCTTGGCGATGGTGATTGCAGGGTTCCGCGGAACCTTGAACTGGCCCGTAATGAAAAAGGCGTTGGTCGAAACGGCCGAGGGAACAAGCACCACGTTTATCATAGCCTTGGGTGCGGTGATGTTTGTGCGGTTCCTTGGACTGAGCACGTTGCCTGAGTTTGTCGCGGAGGTGTTGCTGCCTGTTACTGATAGCCCAGTTTATCTGATTGCAATGATCGCGGTTCTATATGTCGTGCTAGGCATGTTTGTGGACCCGATGTCTTTGATGTTGCTGACTTTACCGATTGTTTTGCCGCTAACGACGTCGCTCGGAATCGACATGGTTTGGTTCGGAATTATTGTTATCAAACTGCTTGAGATCGGGCTGATAACGCCGCCCGTGGGATTATGCGTCTATGTTATGAAAACATCACTCGGCGACCAGGTATCACTTTCGGTGATGTTCAAGGGTGTCTTTTGGTTCCTCGCAATGGATGTCCTGACGCTCACTATTCTAGTGGCCTTTCCGATCCTAAGCCTGTGGCTGCCAAGTTTGGCCCAATAAGTACGGCACGATCAAATCAGAAAATTACAACTAAACCTAATAGGGTGAAAATCATGAAACGGAATACTATCATTATGGGTGCGGCGATAGTGCTGGCGGGACTGTCCGCGCCTGCTTTTGCCGAAAATTTCGCTGCGAGCACCTGGCTGCCGCAACAAGCCTCGGTGCCGACAGGTTATGTAACGTTTGCAGAACGCGTGGCCGAAGCCACAAATGGCGACATCAACTTCGAGATCTTCGTGGGCGGCGCGCTGTTGCCACCTCGCGAGACGCTTCAGGGTGTTGGACGCGGTGTTGCGATGATGGGCCAGATTACCGCAGTTTACACGCCCGCCGATCTTCCGCTTAATAACGTAGTCAACGATTTGGGTTTCCTGACACTGAGCGATGCAGTCGGTTCGCTTGCTGCGACAGACGTTCGTTTCAACAACGCTGATTTGCAGAGCGAGTGGAGTGATCACAATATCATCTATTCCGGCTCGTTCAGCACGCCGACGTACTATATCCAATGTACGTCCCCCATTCGGACACTCGCGGACGCAGCGGGCAAAAATATCCGTGCTACGGTTGGCGCGCAGGTGGACTTCTTAACCAGCATTGGTGCTGTGCCGGTCAGTGTCCCAGGTTCGGATGTTTATAGTGGCCTCGAGCGTGGCTCGATCGACTGTACGCTTCTCGCGAGTGATGCCTTGCTAAGCCTGAAAACAATCGAAGTCGTGACCCACGTAACAGAACTTCCGCTGGGCGTGTTCTTGGGTGGCGCTACTTGGGGCTTTAATAAGGATTTCTGGGCTGACCAAACACCCGAAAACCGCCGCATCTTGCTCGATCAGACGGCTATCGCGCTCGTTGAGAACATCATCTTTACCACGAATCTTTTGGCCAAAGCGAATGCTGCAGCGGTAGATAAGGGCCTTGAAATCATCGCGCCAGATGCTGGCCTTCAAGATGCTTTAACAGCATTCAACGCAACCTTCTTGGCCGATCTACCTGCAAGCGAGATGGAAAAACGCTCCATTGCTGACCCTTCGGATATGGTCAACGAGTATGTGGCAGCGCAAGAAAAATGGACTGCTCTTCTGGCTGATGTTGATCTGACAGACCACGCCGCACTGCTTAAACTGGTCAACGCGGAAATCTTCAGCAAGCTGGACGAAAACACCTACGGCCTCAACTAGGTCGACTGAATCAAGTATCGATCCTCCCATTTATGAAGCGGGCCGCGAGTAGCGGCCCGTTTTCTTTTGATCCGCTGGACCTGTAATGGCCTTGACGTGGAAGAGGCCGATGCGCTTACGTGCGCGCCTTTGGAAACTGGGGCAAATGGCTTGGAACATGGTGTCATTCAGGCGCAGAACTTGTCCACACGGCGCTGCCAGGTTCAAGTTTTGGGTCCTGATCCCAGACCCCAGATTTCACCGCATATAAACTGGGATATAATTCAAGTTCTGAATACAAAGGCGTGCCGCAGTTTTCGCAGAAACAACGCGTGACCGATTTTGTACTGTCTGCGTCCTTGGAGTAGCGTTTGAGCGATCCTTTGACGATATTGAGGTTGGATTTAGGGATCATGACAACCAAAACTGTGCCGCCGCCAGTCGACTTTTGGCAGTCGGTGCAGTGGCATTGCGCAACAGCGTTGTGCCTGCAGTAAATTAGCGGGCAGGGTGGCTGTGCGATAGCCATCGTAGTAGCACAGTGCGGATGCTAAGGCTGGCACGGGAATGCCTGCCAATAACGCGACAATCCAGATTTGAAACTCGTGGAAAGATACTGGCGTAGACTACGACGCAGTTGTGTTGTTTGAACTGATCGCACAAAGACGGGTTGGAAATCGTCCAACTCGGGTCGAACCACGAGCAATGAAACGAAGACCAAATGCATTCCCTTGGCTCTTCATTCCTCGAGCCCAGGCGCAGTCAAAGATACGTCTGCACGGACATCCCTAGCGTTAAGTCAGTGCCATTCGACCATAGGCATGTTTGAACAGCGCGATGAAACTGGCACGTATGCGCTGTTGTTCCGTTCGGCTTGCGTTCAATTCCGATTGACACATTGTTCGGTTTTCACTGATAAATAGATAGATCGTGAAGTTCGATAGTCTCAGAAAAAATAAATTCCAATACAATTGGAGGTGAATCTTGATAAACAAAACAGCCGGTATCGTAGGCGTTTTAGTGACCATTGCGATTCCGGATTATCCGACAGCTCGGGTTTTTCGCTTGACTACCGATATGTTGATTACTGCTCTTCAGTACGGGACCGGCCCAACATCAGAGACCAGAAAGATAGCCCAGACACATTGATACTGCCAAAGATATAGATCGTTGCTGTGACAAGATCCATTGCCGCTATCGCTACAAATATCTTCGGTGCAAACCCCAGTAGCCCGGCATAGGCTACGGCGACGAAACCCGCGTACCTCACTAGTCCGCCCCAGACAACAACGGGAGCACGATTTCTGATGTCAGAAACAGCCCAGAGTAATGCGACCCCTGTGAAAATCATGAAAGCACCTAATACAACTGTAATGACAAATGTATCCGGTTCAGGAGCGTTGATTGCCGGAAACATCATTACCAGTGCTATTGGAAAATTCAGTAGCGCAGTTATTTGTACGAATTTCTTGAACATTGAAAAATCAGTTGCCTTGTGGAATCAGATAGGGTGTTACATGAATTGCGCTGCCTAGGGCATGTCATCAATTAAAAGATAGATATTTTGACTTGTCGACCCGTTATAGTTGACGCCTACAGAGAACAGGCGTCGATGGGGCTCCAAACCATGGTTGGACGATACGGGCTTTCCGACAGACAATGGCAGCAACTTGGCCCGTTGTTACCTGGTCGTGCTGACACGGTCGGTGTCACAGCCAAGGACAACCGACTATTTGTCGATGCCGTACTTTATCGCTACCGTGCCGGTATTCCCTGGCGGGATCTGCCAGCTCGTTTTGGTGACTTTCGTGTCATTCATACTCGCCATTGTCGGTGGTCGAAAAAAGGGATATGGGAGCTTGTTTTCAAGGTATTAAGCGAAGACGTAGACAATGAATACGTGATGCTTGACAGTACGATTGTAAGAGCACATCAGCACAGCGCTGGCGCGGCTGGGAGCGAAAAAAAATAGAGTGCCTTGGGTTGTCGCGAGGGGGAATAAGTACCAAAATTCATGCACTGTGCGATGCATTGGGAAATCCGATCAGCTTCAAGCTCACACCCGGACAAGCATCGGATCTAGAGGGCGCTGACGCACTGCTGCCAGGACTCACGGCCGGTGCGCTGCTGGCCGATCGAGCTTATGATGTCGAGCAACGCGTGCGTAAGCGATTGCGAGAGGCGAACACTGAGGCCGTTATTCCCAGTAAGAAGTCTCGCCTTGTAAAGATCGAACATGACCGTGATTTGTACAAAGCTCGACATCTGATCGAAAATTTCTTCGCTAAAATCAAGCAGTACCGTGCGATTGCGACGCGCTACGACAAGCGAGCATGCAATTTTCTGGGAGCGATTCACTTGGTTGCCGCCATTGAATGGCTTAATTGATGACAGGCCCTAGTGGTGTAACCGCTTGATAAATTCCAGTTATAGTCTAACTTCATAATAGTACTTTGCAACCTGTTGAAGTGATTGAGAATGCCTAAGCGTCATGTGGTTAAGTTGTCCGAAGAAGAGCGCCATGCTCTGGAGCAGATCTGTAAAACGGGACGCATAGCGGCGCAGAAGCGACGACATGCACAGATTTTGTTACTGGTTGATCAAGGAGAGCATGGTCCTTCGATGACCGATGCCGAGGTTGCTGAGCGAATGGAACTGACCACCCGTTGCATCGCAAAGACACGCCAGCGATGTGTGGAAGAAGGATTGGAACTGGCGCTGCAGCGTAAGAGACGCAGTCGAGAGCGAACGGCAAGATTGGATGGCGATGCGGAGGCCAGGCTAGTAAGCCTGGCTTGCAGTGATGCGCCAGAAGGCCAGGTGCGTTGGACGTTGAAGCTGTTGAGCGAGCGTCTGATTGAGCTGGAAATTGTCGAAAGCGTGGCTTATGAAACGGTGCGTCAAGTTTTAAAAAAACATCATAAAACCTTGGCAGAAACGCATGTGGTGCATAGCGCCTAAAGAGGACGCGGGGTTTGTCTGCCAGATGGAGGCTGTACTGGATGTGTATAAAAGACCTTTTGATGCAGAGTATCCTGTGGTTTGTATGGACGAGACAACCAAACAATGCACGCGTGAGGTACAAAAACCGATCCCGGCATCGCCTGGCCAAAGTGAGCGCTACGACGGAGAGTACGAGCGCAATGGAGTTGCCCACCTGATGGTGTTCTATACGCCATTGGAGAGTCGACGCACGGTGCGTATTGCCGACAATCATGCGTCGGGCGAATGGGCCGAAGGCGTCCGTGACCTGGTGGAGAATCAATACCCCCACGCGAAAAAGATCACGCTGGTTATGGACAACCTGAGCACTCATAGCGGAGCCTCCCTATACAGAACGTTCGAACCCGCCGTGGCACATGCGCTTATGCAGAAGCTTGAGTTTGTCTTTACACCCAAGCATGGCAGTTGGTTGAATATGGCTGAATGTGAGTTCAGCGTTCTGGCCAGGCAATGTTTGGATCGACGCATTGCCGACGTGCCTACGCTGACCAAGGAGATAGCCGCATGGCAGACCCATCGCAACGAGAACGCCAAGCCTGCCGACTGGCGCTTTACAACCGACGATGCTCGTATCAAACTCAAAAGGCTTTACCCGAAAGTATCATGCAGTTAACCTACTAGTGGGTCGGTCGGAAAACAAGGTGAGTATTACCTTATTCCCCGATCGACCCACTAGTTCGTACAATTCGATGATCCATGAATTATCCGGGCTGGTGAGACATGATCCTTTAGCCCTGCATCTAGTGCTTTTTTATCCAACCTGCTATTGCCACACCAATCTCATCAGGTGAATCCTCCTGCATAAAATGAAGGCCGGGTACCGTCACTTCTGTCAGATTTTTCCATGTCCGAACGAAGTCCTCCACGGAACCGGAAATCATCACCCCGGGATCGGCATTGATCCAGAGTTTGGGGACTGGGGTTTCCACCAGCCATTGGGAGTAGGCGGCAACCCATTGGAATACATCAGCGGGCTCTCCCTCGATAGGGATTTGTCGAGGAAAGGTCAGCGTTGGGCGACGATCTTCACCGGCATTGAGAAACGGTCTGCGATACTCAGCCATTTCTTCGTCACTCAGGTCTCTCAGAATGGAGCCTGGCAGAATTTTCTCAACAAACAGATTGTTGTCGAGAACCATCTGCTCTCCAGCCGGCGAACGCATCGCCTGGAAGCCTGCGCGAGCTCCTTCTGGAAAATTGTCCCAGCTGGGTATCGGGGCGACAATGGCTTCCATGAAAGCGATTCTCCGGACCGCTTCGGAGTGTGTATGAGCCCAATGGAAGCCTAGTCCGGACCCCCAGTCGTGCAAAACCAATGTCACGTTTTCCTTGACACCCAGCTGTTCCAGAAGCTCAAACAGATAGTCGCGCTGTTCTGCAAAGGTGTAGCTATCAGGCCCGCTGTTATCAAGTTTTTCAGAGTCGCCCATACCGATCAGGTCTGGTGCGATCAATCGGCCAAGTCCACTCAGGTGCGGCATGACGTTGCGCCATAGGTAGGACGACGTTGGGTTGCCATGCAAAAATACAATCGGGTCGCCTTCACCCTCTTCGATGTAGGCCATTTGCTTGCCACGAACAGTGGCGAATTTCTTTCGATCGATAAAACCTGCCATGACTCTGGTCTCGTTTTGTGATGAGATGGATTGTAGCGGAACGTTCATTCTATTACAATGGTCAGTATGCCAAGAGAAAAATCAGCATCCAGAACAGATCTGCTTGACACTGCCATGAAAGCCTTTTGGGAAATCGGTTTTCATGTGGTGTCAATGAGTGATCTGGTACGAGAGACCGGTGTGAGTCGCGCCGGTATTTACAGCGACTTTGCGAACAAGCGAGAGCTGTTCCATGCCTGTCTTGATCGTTATCAGGAAGTCGTGGTGGCTCCGCACTTTGCCCCGGTTGAGGCCGATGGCGCAGGAATCGATAGCATTGAGACCTACCTGAACAATCTACTGATGCGCTTCGAAGATGCGGGCGGGTTTGGCAAGGGATGTCTTGTTGGAAACACGCTTACTCAGATCCCCGAAGAAGCGCTGGAAACCCGACAAAAGCTGTGCGCCCATTGCGACCGTCTGACGAGTGGCTTCCATCAGGTGATCGCAAATGAAAATGGTGCTCACGGACCGCTTACCCAAGCCGAAATCACTGATCTTGCGCGCTACTCCATGATCTCGGTGCAGGGCATTTGGTCCTATTCTCGGCTGACCGAAGATGTTTCCGAACTGCGCGCGGCTTCTGACACCCTCGTTTCGGTTCTGAAGGCACGGTTGCGCGGGTCGACTCAATAACCTCACCTCTGCCGGATGGGGATTTCCAGTTCATCGCACTGCATGTCGAAACCGCATAGAGTGACAGCGCGAGCACCTGCCAGATCGGAATCGCCTGTGTCGGGAATGATGAAATCACCCGCACGTGGTCGACATATGTCGACCCGCAAATGCCATTCGCGCCGTTTAAAATTGATTCGCACGAGATCGGGTCCGTATTCCGTGAGAAACGCGCGAATGCCTGTTGGTGCGACGGGTGGGGTTACCGGTATGACGCTCGTGGCGCAGAGTGTGGTTTAGAGGTGACAAGTGAGATCTGGTGGCAGATAAAGTGGTTTCATTCGCACGCAAAGTGGTTTGAGCAGCGCCGATAGTGTCACGTAAAGTGATCGGGAAATCGCGATAAGTGCAGTTCGGGCGCTCGATAAGTGCGAGCCGTTACACCTATGGGTCGATCTGAGACGGACGCCAGGAATCAATCGTATAGAGCGCCATGTTGATCAGGCCTGTCGACGCGGTAACGTCCCCTGCGTCCCGGCTGATGATCGCTGCTGCCATGAAAACACCTTTCACGAACTCCGCAGCGCCCGTCGAGTCCACATCTGAGCGGACTGTGCCTTTTGCCTTGGCGCGATCTACCAGCCCCGTCACTGCGTTCAACAGATCACTGAAATAGGCATCGGTCAGTTCTCGGATGTCGTTGTTTTGCAGCGCTGCATTCTCGACCGTGGTGTTCAGAAACAAACAACCGAATTTACCGTTGACATCCGATTCGGGATCAAGACCAGCGGACATGAGATTCGACAACACATCAAGATTATCGGCCTGCTCAATGGGTTGAATGACGGCTTGGTGAATGTCCTGTCCATAGAGCTTCATCGCCTCAATGAACAGGCCCTCCTTGCCACCGAATTCCGTGCGAATGGCAAAGCGCCCGATGCCGACGATATCTTCGATGGCGCGTATGCCTAGGGTCTGAAACCCATTTTCGCGAAACGCATCGCGCGCCCGCGCCACAGCTTCTTGCCGGTCATAGCTTTTTTGTCTAGCCATAATTTTCTTCAAACGTCACGGTTGCGTGTCATGCCAAATTTTTAAGATGTCTGCTTGACAATATATCACTTCGAGTGTAGTGTAACAATCACTTCGTTCGTAGTGATAAATTAAATGTCTCGCCAACATGTTTGGTTGGATGAAGATTCTCGCAGTGAAACAGACGAAGAACAGACACGATTCACAGGCTGACGCGGATGTTCCACGCCACCTGGCGATGCCCCATTCAACCCCTTCCGATCAGAAATCAATCATGACCAGAAATACGTTCACTCGGTACATCGTGGCCGGGCTGGTGGCGCTTGCGCCGCTGACCACGCCAGTCCTGGCCGATGCCATCATCTATGAGCAAAGCGCCGACCCGGTTGCTTTCAACGCCGACCCCACGGACGAACGACTCCGACCGTTCGTCGTCGACAAAGAGGAATACCCGTTCAAGAGCCACTGGTTCGAACGCAATGGTGTGGCGATGCACTACATAGACGAGGGAGAAGGTTTCCCCATCGTTCTGACTCACGGCAATCCTGACTGGTCTTTCCTGAACCGCAACATCATCAAGGACATGGCAAGTGAGGCACGCGTGATTGCCTATGACCTGCCAGGGTTTGGTTTTTCAGAATCACCTGAAGGGTTCAACTGGACGCCACAAGAACATGCCGAGTGGATCAGTGCGCTGGTGAACGAGCATCTCGGGCTGGAAAAATTCATCCTGGTTGTTCAGGACTGGGGCGGGCCCACCGGATTATCCGTAGCCACGGATAATCCTGAAAAAATTGCAGGTCTTGTTGTCAGTAACACATGGGCTTGGCGACCCGCAGCTGCACTGGCCGATTTCTCCAAGCAGATGGCGACCCCGGAAATGCAGCGAAAACTGATCGACGAGAACTTCTTTACTGCGGAGATGATGCCGGCCGGAATAAACCCGGTTTCCGCCGCGAATACAGCTGTGACGGATGCCTACCGGATGCCGTTCCCGACACCTGAATCCCGCGAAGGTGCGGCATATTTCCCGGTTGCGATCATCGATCAACAGGAATGGGTTTCGCAGATTGAAGAACAATTGCACCTCCTGGCTGACAAGCCAGCAGAGCTGATTTTCGGTGAATTGGACGAACTTTTGGGCCAGAGCGACACCGTCGCCCGATGGAGGGGGCATTTCCCTGATGCGCCAGTGCAATTGCTACCACACGCGAACCACTTCACTCAGGAAGACAGTCCCGAAAGCTTCGGCCTGTCCTTGCGCCGCCTGCTGAGCCAGATCGAAAGCGAATAGGCCCTACGACTCTTACGGCCCCAAATCGCATACCACACGACTGTTCGCCCAAACATCACTGCATGGTACGAGCGTTTGTTCGAACGTCCAGCCGGTCTGACTGTACGCAATCTCAAGGTTGCAGGGAATCTGCAACCTTGACCCCGTAAAAACCCCAACTTCAGAGAAATACGAAAATGAACAACATTGCAAACAAAGTCGTCGTCATCACTGGCGCCAGCAGCGGTCTGGGCGAAGCCACCGCCCGGCATCTGGCCTCTCTCGGTGCGATGGTCATGCTCGGCGCGCGCCGCCAGGATCGCCTGGAGGCGATTGCCAACGACATTCGCACCGCCGGTGGCAAAGCCGAGGTACTGGCTACCGACGTCGCACAGGCCGATCAGGTTCAGATGCTTGTCGACAAGGCGATTGAGACCTTTGGACGCTTAGATGTAATGATCAACAATGCCGGCTTGATGTCAGTTGCTCCGATTGCTGAGGTTAAGGTTGATGAATGGGATCGCATGATCGACATTAATATCAAAGGGGTACTTTACGGTATCGCCGCTGCACTTCCAGTGTTTACAAAACAAAATAGTGGTCACTTTATTAATCTCGCTTCCGTTGCTGCACATAAAGTTTCACCGGGAACGGCTGTCTATAGCGGTACAAAATTTGCGGTTAAAGCGATAACGGAAGGATTGAGAGCGGAAGTAGGTGGCAATATACGTACAACGCTATTATCACCCGGCTTAATTGATTCTGAATTAAAATTCGGCAGTTCGGATGAAGCCACCTCTCAATTTGTTCAAAATATTTATAAAGACGCCATTCCAGCGTTATCTATTGCCAAAGCTGTCGCCTATGCGATTGAACAACCAGATGATGTCGATATTAACGAAATTATTATCAGACCAACAATTCAAGACTTCTAATCTAATGTGAGTTGATCCTGCCTTTTTTGTATTTTGTTTGGCAGGTCAACGTGAAACAGTTGCTTTAAAAGGTATAAAAAATGAAAAAAACACTCGTTATTGGCGCTAATGGCCAGATTGGTAAAATAGTGGTTGAGTTGCTTCACAATCAGGATCGCCCAGTGCTCGCAATGGTTCGTAGCAAACAACAAGCTGAGAAGTTAGAAAATATGGGTGTAGAGGCTGTTGTTGGCGATCTTGAAACTGATTTTGAACACGCTTTTAAGGGCTGCGATAAAGTAGTATTTAGTGCAGGTTCTGGCGGTAATACAGGCGACGATAAAACACTTTTAGGGCTTGTGAATAAATAAACTATATATTTATATTGTTTGTTTATTCTCGTGGTCTTATCGTGTAATTCCACTCACCATGAAACCGATCAGGGTATAAGTTGATCGATTCCATTTGCTCGTCAGTAACCTTTTTTCCCTTTTCATAGGGATTCTGGTCAAGCTCACAATGCACCTCGAGTCCTTCCCGAGTTTTTGTCGCTCCGATCAGCTCGACGACTGTTCGATAGTCCTCCAGTGGCTTGCCGCGCCAGTTCAACGTGATGAAGCTGAATAAACGGTGCTCAATCCGATTCCATTTGCTGGTTCCTGGAGGGAAATGACTGACGCTAATGGCAATGCCCAACTCATCGCTGAGCTTCTGCAGCTCCAGCTTCCAGAGCCTGCTGCGGTAACCGTTGCTGCCGCCACAGTCGGCTGTGACGAAAATTTCGCGCGTGGTGCCGTAGTAGCGTTTCTGACCCAGCTCTTGCCACCAGCGACGCAGGCTGTGCACAGCGAACTCGGCGGTGTCGGCACTGATGCCGACACTCACCCATGCCTCGTTGTCACCGATATCGTAAACCCCATAGGGGCTTACCCGACCCAGTTCGCCCTTGAAATCGTGAGTCTTCACCGGCTCCGGTTTACCCTTCGGGCGGTACTCCTTGCCGCCGTTTTTATAGGACCCTACCAGTTCCTTTTTCTTGGTGTCCACTGACAGGACGGGCTCTCCTGCCTTGATCCGCCGCTTGCTCTGGCGAGCAATATGACGAAACTGTGCATCACGATCCTCATGCTGGGCACCTTCGAGCTTCTTGGCGTTGCCTTGCAGCGAATAACCCAGCTTCTTGAGCAGATGACCCACCGTGCGATAGCTCACCGTGTGACCAAGCTGGCTCAACTCGCCAGCGAGCACCCGTAGACTCTTGAGCGTCCAGCGTAGCGGCGACTGCGGGTCCCCGCGCGTGACCGGCTCCACCAGTGATTCCAGTGCACCGAGCAGCTTGGGATCCTCAGACACTTTTGTTGGTCGGCCAGCGCCGGGCTGGCGAACCCGCCTTGCCAACTGAGGCTGAGCATCGCCTCGTTCTCGCAATTCTTTAATACCACGAGTGATGGTGATACGCGACAGGTCGGTGGCTCGATGAACAATCGCTATGCCACCATAGCCCAGAGTCATTGCTTCCGAGGCGGCCCACTCACGTCGTCCACGCTCATCAAGTGAGGAGAGAATCTGAGAATATTGTTGCCGAATTTGCTTTTCGCTTTTCATTATCGAATAAGCTTAGCAGATATAATCAAAATGTATATATAATATATTCACAAGCCCTTAATAGATTTATGGGCAGCAAAAAAAGCAGTTGATTATTCTTTAAAGGAAGGTATACAACATTTTGTAATGGTAAGTGGTTTAGGCGCACAAGACCCTGACGAATTTGAATCAGAAATAAAACCCTATTTGGTGGCAAAGTATTTTTCCGATTATTATTTAATAGAAAGTAGTTTAGATTATACGATTTTACGCCCCGGTAGTTTAACCAATGAAAATGGAACGGGTTTAGTCGTATCGTAGAAACCCACGTCCTCCGGACGTGGTCAGAGGGCTGAGGCTTTGCCGATAGTCCGACTCAATGGTAAACCTCTCGTGAGCTATCCCCATAGCCTCATTCGAGGAATACCAATGAGTCGTTTTAAGAAGCTATCACACACGATATGGCACTGCCAATATCATGTGGTTTGGACACCCAAGTATCGGTACCGGGTTCTTGCCGGTTCGGTGAAACAAGAAGTATCCAGTTGTATTAGGGCTTTTTCGGAGCAGAAGAAGTGCGAAGTGGTGGAGTTGAACGTGCAGATCGACCACGTTCACTTGATCGTGTCGATACCGCCGAAGCTGTCGGTATCGGATTATGTCGGAATGGTGAAGGGGAGGACGGCAATACGAGTTCTCCAGCGTTTCAAAGAGTTACGGACAAAGCCGTATTGGGGCAATCACTTCTGGACAAAGGGGTACTGCGTTGACACGGTGGGTTTGGATCTGGAAAAGATCCAGGCTTATGTTCGGTATCAAGATAAGAAGGATCAACAAATAGAGCAGCGCCAGCTCGGGCTGTAGTTATGTAAATGCTGGGGGGTTGGCTTCCTGGTCGTCTCTGACGGCCAGGCATACCGGGCCCCTATGGGGCCGACTCAAGCCCCTGCGCTCCGCGTAGGGATCTTTTAGTTAGAACGACAAGAGCTGAAAGTTTTAAAGAGTTAATCATTCCACGAGAAGATGTAGCAGCGACAATTACGTATTGTTTAAACGCCGATAATACTAAAGGAAAAACGTTTGAGCTATATAGTGGGAAAGAATCCATTCGTGAATCTTTAAAATAAGCTAATCATTCTGTTCTACAAAACAAAAACTTAACACCAATATAATGATTAAAGAGAAAAAGATGAAAAATACATTAGAACAAAGAATTCAAAAATTAGAAGATTTAGAAGCTATAAGAACACTCCAAGCTACATATGGTCATTATGTAGATAAAGGTTGGAATGAGAAAGAGATGGATATTAAAAAGCTCACTGAAATATTTACCGAAGATGCTTTATGGGAAGCGCCAGCAGCTGGAGTATTAGCTAATGGACACAAAGAAATAATCGAATCTTTTAAATCTTTTGATGCAAAGAATAAATTCTTTATTCATAGTTTTACTAACCCCATTATTGAAATTAATGAAGATAAAGCGACAGCAAAATGGATTCTTTTTTCTCCTGCTATTGATGGCGAAAAAGTAATTTGTATGCTTGCCAGTTATGATAATGATTATGTTAGAACGACAAATGGTTGGCGTATTAAAAGTTTAAGACTCAACATGGCTAATGTACTTGGCGCTTAATAATAGTCATTCAAGCATTAACATTGGGCTAATCGAATTAGAAGGTCGTTTAAAATCCTCCCAGGTAAATGTGTTGAATTCATTTTTCACTCAGAAGTATTATGTAACAAACTAAGGAATAATCATGACTCAAAATAAAACAATCTATCTTAATAAAGTACTTGAAGAACATTCTCAAGATATGACAAGTAAAGTAGTTGCCATTACAGGTACTACAAGTGGTACGGGATTTGTATTCGCAAGAGAAGTTGCTAAGAAAGGGGCTACAGTCCTACTGCTTAATCGTACAAGTGCAAGATCAGAAAATGCCTATAAGCAGTTAACCGAAGCAGTTCCAAGTGGAAAATTTGAAGCAATAGCGTGCGATTTGCAAGATTTTGAAAGTGTAAAACAAGCAGCTGAACAAATTAAATCGGAATATAGTGTTCTTGATGTTTTAGTCAATAATGCTGGTATTATGGCTGTAAAAGATGAAGCGACTAAAGATGGTTATGATGTTCAAATGCAAACAAATGCCATATCTCACTTTCTTTTAACCAAAGAATTGTATCCTTTACTTAAAAACAGTTGTGAAGCTAGAGTCATAAACCAAACGTCGTTAGCTAGATTAGGTGGACCATTAGAATCTGCCTATTTTGAGAAAAATGGAGGTAACTTAGGAGGTAATGGCACACTTGAAGAAACCGCAAATTTTCAAGGCGCTAGATGGGAGCGTTATCACCAAACTAAATTGGCAAATGCCACTTTTACCTATGGTTTAAAAAAGAAACTTTTAGAGGCTAACGTTAAAAATATTATTTCATTATTGGCGCATCCTGGCGTAGCCATAACCAACCTTCAAGCAACTTCAGCTGAAACAGGTGGAATGGATGTTAACGGAGGCGTTATGAGCCAAGCACAGTCTGCTGAAGATGGCGCCGCTGGAATTATTAGAGCTGCTATGGATAAAGAGGCGAAATCTGGTGATTTTTATGGACCAACTGAAGGGATAAGTGGCTTTCCAAATTTGTTAGAACCAGAAGAACTACTTTTTGACGAATCTAATGTCGCTATCAATTGGAATGGGTGTGAAAAAGCTGTTGGTGAATTTAAAATATAAAATCACAAACGGTTGGTAATTTCTTTAAATCGGCATTAGAGTTTTAAATAATATGCAAAACTACCTTCAAGAAATAGAAACAATCACTTCTAAAGCAGGTGAAACCGTTCCTTTGCAAAGAAAAGCTTTTGAAGGAGGTTTTTCTTTTAAGCAATTGCCTTTTGATAAACAACTAGCGATATGGAGTTATATCTGGACGAACACCAAAGTGTATAGAGCAGAAATGTTTTGTTTGTATTTCTTGGAGAAGCATATTAAAAACAAAGATGAAATGCTGGCCGCTTGGCCAACGATTAAATTATGGCAAGACAAAATTAATCGATGGGAAACAAGCGATGGCATTTCAAAAATATATGCTCAATTAGTAGAATATGATGCAGCATTAATTTTGCCAACGTATAAAAAATGGAATACGTCTACAAACCCATGGCATAGAAGACAAAGCATAGTGGGTTTACTTTATTACAGCGCTCATAGAAAACACTATTTACCTTTTCAAGTACTTATAGATTTGGTAGCACTTTTAATTTCTGACCACGCTTATTATGTTGAAAAAGGAGTGGGTTGGACACTTAGAGAAATAGGAAATATATACCCTAAAGAGCAGGAAGGATTTCTATTTGAAAACGCAACTAAAATTTGTGCTTACGGATATAGCGCGGGTACAGAAAAGTGGGATAAAAAAAAACGAGAAAAACTGAAGCAAATTAGAAAAGCAGCAAGAGGTTTAAATCGCAAAAATTCAATTTAAACATTTAAAAAGGAATAAATATGTCAAACAACAAACCAATATCAGCAGCGTTTACTTTTGAATCTAAATTTCAAGTAGTATTAGATTCTAAAATGCATTATGTAGATGAAGGAGACAAAAATTCTAAAGATACTTTTTTACTCATACACGGAAACCCTACATCAAGTTATTTATGGCGAAACATCATTCCGTATGTAAGTGCCTTAGGTCGTGTGGTTGTTCCTGATCTTATTGGAATGGGTAAGTCTGACAAGCCCGATATAGATTATACATTTGAAGACCATATTACCTATTTAGATGCGTTTATTGAAAAGTTAGCCTTAAAAAATATCATTATAGTCATTCAAGATTGGGGTTCTGCTTTGGGTTTTAACTATGCCAATCAGCATAGAGAAAATATAAAAGGGATTGTTTTTTTTGAAGCTATGTCTCAAGTTTCTTATTGGAAAAATACGACTAAAGAGACAGAAACATTATTTAAAAAATTTCGTGACCCTGCAGAAGGGCATGAAATGATTGTTAAAAACAACTTCTTTATTGAGGCTATGCTACCCATGATGGCGGGCAGAGAATTAACTCAAGAAGAAATGGACCATTACCGAGCGCCTTATTTGGAAGAAAAGAGCCGTAAACCACTGCTTATGTGGCCTGGTCAAATTTCGTTTGATGGCGTCCCAAAATTTACCACTGACATTGTTAATTCATATAATGAATACCACAAAAATTCAGATGTGCCTAAGTTGTTATTTTATGCAGAGCCAGGACTAATCATTAATCGAGAATTAGGTGAGCATATCGCTGAAACGTGGAAAAATATTACTGCAGTAGATTTAGGTGAAGGAAAGCATTATCTACAAGAGTCGCATCCACACGAAATTGGTGAAGGTATTGTCGATTGGTATAAAAAAGTTATTAAATAAACACTAATTATAGGGCTAGTGTACTGAAACATTCAAAACACTCCAATAGTATATAATTAATAAGTGTCTCTGGTTGAATGAAATTGCATGCCTGCCCCGATATTCATTGAAATTACCGAAGTGGAACGCGAGGAGTTTCATCGGCTTTGCCGCAGTGGTAAAACACCGGTACGCCTGAAAGAGCGTTTATCCATCGTTTTGCTAGCTGATGAAGGGTTGACGAACACGGAGATCGCAGAGCATGTGCCACTCAGTGCACATGCGATAGGTCGATGGAGGAAGCGATTCAGTGAAAACGGCATCGAGGGTATCGAGAAAAACCTGCCCCGTGGCCTCACAAGAAACGGTAGCAAGAACGCCAGTTATGCCAAGCTACGTCAACAGATCATTGATATCACTACCCGGGAAAAGCCGGAGGGCCAGACTCATTGGAGCACTCGTACACTGGCAGCAAAACTGGGTATCAACCAAATGTTTGTGTCACGTGTATGGCGTGAAAATGGTCTGAAGCCACATTTGATTAAATCGTTCAAAGTAAGCAATGATCCTCACTTTGAGGAGAAGTTGAAAGATGTGGTGGGGCTATATATGAATCCACCTGAGAACGCGGCCGTATTCTGTGTTGATGAGAAGAGTTCGATTCAGGCACTGGATCGCACCCAACCGGGTCTTCCGCTGAAGAAAGGTCGTGCAGGGACGATGACACATGACTACAAGAGAAACGGCACCAGTACCTTGTTTGCTGCACTCAATGTGTTTAGTGGTGAGGTTATTGGTGAGTGCAAACAGCGCCACCGACATCAGGAGTTCTTGTCGTTTCTTAAAACGGTGGAGAAACAAACGCCAAAGGAGTTGGGCCTGCATGTCATCGTGGACAATTACTCCACGCACAAGCATAAGAAAGTAAAAAACTGGTTGAAGAGAAACAAGCGAGTCACCCTTCACTTTATACCAACAAGCTCATCGTGGCTGAATTTGGTTGAGAGATTCTTCGGTCTGATTACTGACAAAGCCATCCGACGCGGCGTATTCACCTCAGTAAAAGACTTGGAAGATAAACTGATGAGCTTCATTAATATTCACAATATTAATCCAAAGCCATTCGTGTGGACAAAGTCAGTTGGAATAATTCTTGAGAAAGTATCACGAGCGAGAGACTCGCTCATTTGAATTCTTTGTATGTTTCACTACACTAGTGGTCAAATAGAAAAAATGCTTAAGCGTTATATTGGGTAGACTACGGAACCATGAGCGGATTTATTTGATCGCTATAATTTGACCACGACAAAGGAAGTACCGATGGCAGCTAAATTATCCAAGTTTGAAGCAGTCGATGGCTCTGCTACATTATATACCGCCACCAAAAATAGCCTTAGATGCACGGCTATTAAACTGAGAACAGGTGGCGTTTGTTTATATAGTCGGGTCTTCCGGTTTCCGTGTGGGTAAGTTAGCCTTGATGGCATGAATGATAAAGATCTGTACCAGCAAATTCTGGGAATTCCGAAGCCATGGAGCGTCACTGACGTCGGCCTGAAGCTGGACGGTGGCAAGATTGAAGTTCGTGTCAGTGCTCCATCATCAGCTGACATGCATTGCCCGGTGTGCCAGAAGGTCTGCCCACGCCATGACAAGCGAGAGCGTCGATGGCGTCATCTGGACACGTGTCAGTACCAGACGGTTCTGGTTGCGCAAGTGCCTCGTGTGAAATGCGAGGAGCATGGTATCAAGCAGATCAATGTCCCTTGGGCAGAGGAGCGTTCTCGATTCACGGCTTTGTTCGAGATTCTGGTTATTGACTGGCTCAAGGAGGCCTCTGTCAGCGCTGTTGCCAGACAGCTGGACATACGCTGGGAGTAAGCGCCAAGATATAAGGGTGTAGACAAGCCTTTTTCCTCGCGCGAAGCTGAGCTTCTTTATAACAGGAGCTCATCATGCCAACCCAATCACCTGTGCATGGCGAATTCCTACTTCATGCAGCGATTGGAGTCTGGAAGAGCCCATTGCAGTGTGAATGCCATGAATAGTGATCGAGCAGTGCGCATCGAGATTGAACTTCACTGCTGACAGATTCAGGAGTTTTGCCATTAAGTGACTGATGGGCTCGATTCTGATTATAGTATTGAGCAAAATCAGCGAGTTTTCGCTCCAAGTCTTGCATATTCCAGAAAAACAACTGATCAAGGTACTCACGCCGAATCGTTCCAATTAGTCGTTCAATGAACGGATGCGACGTCGGCGAATAGGGCACACTCTTGATTTCCTCTATGTCGAGAATTCGTAGATTGGCTTGCCATTGGTGATGCCGAAATAGGGGATCGTTATCAGAACTCAATCGCTGTGGGATGCCTTTGCCCGATATGACTTTGTTGAACATGCAGCATAGCGAAATACCGTCCACCGCGCCGGCTTGTATTCCAAAGCCGATGATGCGCCGAGTAAACTGATCCATGACAACGAGCACCCAGTGGCTCTTGAGAAGAATGGATTCACACTGAAACAGATCCACACTCCAGAGACTGTCCTTGGTATGGCCCAAGAAGGTCAACCAGGATGGACCGTCGCCACCCGAATCACGCGGGTAGTGTGCAGCCAAGACTCGCCTGACGACATCCTTATCAATATTGGTGCCGAACGCAAGGTTGATTTGTTGCGCGATGCGTGGGCAACCAAAGGTGGGATTGCGTCGTTTTATGTCGATAATGGCATTAATGAGTTCCTTTGACGGGCCCTTTGGGCCAGGTTTGCAAGTGCCACAGGAAGAATAAAGAAGACGATATTTGCGCTGTTTGAGCAATTGGTGAAATTTCAACAGCGTCGAGGGCCGGACAATCACGGCCGCTCTTAGAATATGGCGATGCAGAAGGAAAAGAGAGCAGAAACCCATCAGGAAGCGATCCAGTGCCGTCAGTTTTGGCGAACGGCGCCGGGTGCGATTGATGATCAGAAGCTGCTGTTTCGTTAGCAGGCTATCGGCAACAATGGCTCTCGCGCCGCCAGGTCCCAGAAGTTTGGCGATCGTGGTCAACAGATGCGCAAGGAGTAAAAAGAGGTCCTTCATGGCAGAGCAGAATAGGGCAGACAGCCGGCAAGAACAAGTCTATCCAAAGTGCTGCATTTCGGCGATAATTTGGAATTCGCCATGGACAGGAGGCGCTTCAGAGCATGATGACGTCACGGCTCGCCGACAAGGATGAGCTGATTGCCAGCCTCCTACGACAGATTACCGAGCCACCCAAAGACTCGGATATGGGCTTGGAAAGCGACACCGGTGACGCCTGATGGGCGGGTTCGAAAGTTGGGTGTGTCGTTTTTTCCGTGATTGAAAAGTTACCGAAAGCGACCACCCCGAGTTATCCACAGTTTGCGGGGATAACTCGGTGAGTAAGGACATGAAGTGGTTGATCGCACACACGTTTTTAACTTGGTCATAAATTGAACACGGTGTCGCGGACAGATGGGCAAGGTTCAGGTCTGGAGCATTTGGATAAGCCCACCACGATCCGGTGTTCCAAAACCAAAGAGAGTGGCAGACTCTCAGCCCCAGAGCCCGGTGCGCACGCTATCATCAGTTACTACTTTGAACATAACTTGTGCAAGGAGCATGAACAACTCACCCGAATCAGATCAGGGCTATCAGCAGATTCACGAAAGTATTGCTGGTGTCGTAGAGGCAGCACGTTCGGCTGCGGCGCGCAGCGTCAATCGTTTGATGACGGCGACATACTGGGAGATTGGTCGACATATCGTATTGACCGAGCAGGGGGGTCATGATCGCGCTGGGTATGGAGATTCCTTGGTGGAGCGGCTGGCGGCTGATCTGACTGAGCGTTTTGGACGTGGCTTCAGTCGTCAGAATTTGTGGCAGATGAGGGCCTTTCATTTAGGCTGGCCGGAAGAGCGAATTCTCCAGACACTGTCTGGAGAATCGGTACCAGCAAAACAACTCCGGGTGTTGACGGACAATTCAACCGATCTTGCCTTGCTTTCGCAGGCATTCCCGCTGCCCTGGTCGGCCTACGTCCGTCTACTCGGCGTCAAGAACGAGCAAGCTCGAGCCTTCTATGAGGCAGAGGCATTTCGTGCCGGATGGTCGGTTCGGCAGCTCGACCGGCAAGTCAATAGCCAATTCTATGAGCGTGCTGCTCTCTCTCGAGACAAGGCCGCGATGCTCAGGCAAGCGGAGACCGATACCGACAAGCAACCACTAACAGCGGCTGATGCGATCAAGGATCCTTTTGTTCTCGAATTTCTAAATCTGAAAGACCAGTATTCCGAGTCCGATCTTGAGGAGTCGCTAATCCAGCACCTGACCGATTTCCTGCTCGAGTTGGGCGATGATTTTGCATTCGTTGGCCGTCAGCGATGACTGAGGCTCGATGATCGTTGGTTCCGGGTAGACTTATTGTTCTTCCATCGCCGACTGCGGTGTTTGCTGATCATCGACCTGAAAGTCGGGCGATTTAGTCATGCCGACGCCGGTCAGATGCATATGTATTTAAACTATGCACGTGAACACTGGACGTTGCCAGGTGTTATTGCCAGCCTAATACCGCGGCTATTTGCCGCGGACCCCGAGCGGATGATGTCAGCTGAAGTGCCGTTTCGACGACTCGGAAATATTTTGCAGGGGTGACAAGGCAGGCACTCTCCGGTATCACAGGTAAGCCGAAGAGAAAGACACAGCGCCAGCCAAAGATGTAGGAGTCCAAACTGACGCCGTGCCCCGAACCGTGCGTTAGCACAGCCCGTTTAGTGTCTCACTGGACCGGGTATAAATCCAGCACTCATCGGCTTGAGAGCACCGATGAAGCCTTCCGGCCGGTTATTCAATTGCGCTCGCTGCCACGCGCAGTGTCTGATCTGCCAAAGCTGTGATCGAGGCCAACGTTATTGCCCTTCAATTTGTGCGGCTGCAGCCCGTCGTGAATCGCTCAAACGAGCAACTCGTCGCTATCAGAATACCCGCCGTGGCCGA
The DNA here is from genome assembly GCF_002215215.1 of Granulosicoccus antarcticus IMCC3135. NCBI lineage: Bacteria > Pseudomonadati > Pseudomonadota > Gammaproteobacteria > Chromatiales > Granulosicoccaceae > Granulosicoccus > Granulosicoccus antarcticus. Next base: position 3,891,110 of record NZ_CP018632.1, read on the forward strand.
CACGCCAATGCCGCTCGTCAACGTCGCTATCGGGAGCGTCAGAGGCAGAAAGTAACGCATCAGGGTTCCCCCAACGCCATTGCTTTACTGCCTCTCAGAGCTGAGAACGTTGATGATGCATCGCCACTCAGTCACAGGTCTCGGCAACCAGCCTTGCATTGTCACTTTTGTGCTCGGCCATGCGACCCATTTCTGCGACGTGACTTTCTCCGCTCTCCATCACGACGCCCTCATTGGCGTCGTTCGACACGTGAGCCATGAGGGCTCGACCGTATAGGAGGCCGAAGAGCATGAGCATCGACAAAGAAATGGAGGCGAAGATTCTGCGCTACCACTTCGTTGAACACTGGGGTGTCAACACCATCGCGGTGCAGCTGGGCGTTCATCACACCACCGTTGATCGGGTGCTGTGTCAGGCCGGGCTGCCGAAGCTGGAACGGGCACGCAAAGCCTCAATCGTTGATCCCTATTATCCAATGATTCTGGAGGAGCTGGCGAAGTATCCCAAGTTGAGCGCCACACGGCTGTTCGTCATGGCACGCTCACGTGGGTATCCAGGTAGTTCGAGCCAGTTCCGAGCGCATGTGTCGCAGCTGAGACCGAGAAAGACACCGGAGGCTTACCTTCGGCTGAAGACCTTACCAGGAGAACAAGGTCAGGTCGACTGGGGTTTATGCCGAGCTCGGCATAAACCCCACTATCCCGAGCATCAAACTATGCCGAGTTGACTCTGAGAAGCATGACAGCTGTAGGCTGCACTCCTAATCACTCGGCATAGTATTGCTCTCACAATGATTTCAAGAATTCGAGTAATGCGTCATCGGCCTTGAACCCTGCGGTCTGTGCCTGATGCGGTGTAGTTTTCGCTAGGGCACACCGTTTCATTTCCAGGTCTGCCTCGAGGTAGATCCGTGTGGTGTCGAGAGACTCGTGACCAAGCCAGAGCGCGATTACAGTCACATCAACACCTGCCTTCAAAAGCTCCATGGCAGCCGTATGTCTCAGCTGATGAGGTGATACTCGCTTGTCTTGTAACGAAGGGCACAGCGTTGCAGCCTTCCTGCAATGCTTGGACAGGAGATACTGGATGCCATCATTGCTCATGGATTTTCCACGCAAGCTGGGAAAGAGAACACCTTCTGTCGAAGTATCCGATTCCGTCATCCAGGACTTCAACGCTGTTACCGTCTCTCGTGTTAACGGCGTGTACCGCTCCTTACGGCCCTTGCCAACCACGTACACGTAGGCTCCGGTGCCTAACTCGATGTCCTTACGTTTGAGACTCGTCAATTCTGAGACGCGAAGTCCAGTCTGTACGGCGGTGATCAACCAAGCGTGATCACGCCTACCAGCCCACGTCTCCTGGTCGGGCACGGCAAGCAGGGCATCTACCTCTGTACGCGACAGGTAGCCGATCTGTCTTCGCAACGTGCGCTTGGGCGGGATAGCAAGGATACGTTGGACGAGCGCCATCCGCTCAGGTAACTCAAATGAAGAAAATCGAAAAAAGGATCGGATCGCGCTCAAGCGGAGATTGCGAGTTTTGGGACTAATACCATTCTGCTGTTCCTGCTGATCAAGAAACGCACAGATCAACGGCGCATCAATATCTTCCCATGCCAGCGCTGAAGGATCTTTGCCCAGTTCACTGCAAGCAAATCGTAGGAGTAGACGAAACGTATCTCTGTACGAGCTAATGGTGTGCGGACTCACACGCTTTTGCTGTATCAGCCGCTGACTGAAAAACTTGGTTAAAAGCGTGGGAAAAGTCGATTCAACGCTCATGATCTGCCCTCCCAGCGAGACTCTAGTCGTCGCCGCGCAGCATCCATGAGCTCGGGACATGCGCTGATGTACCAGTACGTATCCCGCACTTCGACATGTCCCAAGTACGTAGAGAGTACCGGCAGCCAACTTTGAACATCAGTGCCATCGTGGTACCAGTTCAGTAATGTCTTTACTGCGAACCGATGCCGGAGATCATGCAATCGAGGACGCCGGCGCCCCGGCTGATCGGGAAAGTCATTCGATAAGCGACGGAACCGTCGGTATATGTTGTCATAGCATGGTCTCTGTGCCTTCGCGTTGCGAAATAAGGCAACCGGCTTAAATACAGTTGTCATGCTTGTAGCGGATGAAAGGTAGTCCATCAACAGAGCTACCACCGACGGGTGCAAGGGAATCAATCGTGACTTGCCAAACTTGCTAACACGCACGTACAAAACCCCCTGCTCGGCATCGAAGTCAGCAACATCTAGTCGAAGGGCTTCGCTGATACGCAGGCCGGTTGTACAAAGGAGGCTGAGAATGCAATGAGTAGTTTTGCCTGATACTCCAGCACTATCGTCTTGTACCAGACTTCGTTGCAGCAGTTGCTTAACGTCAGCGTCACTGAAAAAGTAGGGGCTTGATCGTTGTTGGCACGCGGGGAGTAGCTGAGACGGAGGAACCTCAGAGCACTGATCAAAGGCGCGGCAATATTTTGCAAATCCGCGCACAAACCCTAAGCGGCGTGACCAGTGATTGGCCTTGACATTCTTTGGTGAGGTTGCCCACGAAATTGCTAGCTCGTTGGTGATGTGTATTGCATCGTTGAGTTCCATGAACTCGACAAACGACAAAAGGGCGGTTCCGTCTGATTGCAGTTTGAAGCCGAGACCGCGACGCATGACCAGATAGTCTTCCAACCGATCGGACAGCAGGCTCATTGGTCTTCACCTGGTAGGGGCAGGCACAACATTCGCAAAGAGTTGATATCAACCTTTGCGTAGAGCCTCGTTGTTTTAGCTTTGCGATGTCTCAGCACGGAGCCAATCTCATCCAAAGTGGCTCCACCGTTCATCATGGAGCTGGCCAACGCGTGTCGAAACTGATGAGAGCCATAGCTCGTGGTTTGTATTCCAGCACGTCTGATAGCTGCGCAAACAATAGTGCCTACTGTTGTTGGTGACCCAAGCCCTTGCATCGGTGCCAACCCACGCAGAAACAGTGCACGGCTATCGCAATGGGGCCTAGCGTGCTTTAGATAGTCTGCCAGCGCTTCTCCTACGTCGGATGTCATGGGCAACTCCGCTGGTTGGCTACCTTTACCGACAAAGGACAAGGAGCTGTTACCCCAGTCAATACTGTCCAACGTAAGGGATACAACCTCACTGGACCGAAGTCCGAGTCGAGCAAGCATCAGCAGGATCGCGTAGTCACGCAGGCCAATAGCGGTGTGTCTGGGGCAATTATCAAGCACTTGTCGAGCATGATCTGCGGAGATCGAACGAGGAATTTCACTCAACGACCAGTTCGGTACAGTAGGTACCGCACCAACCAGATCAGACTTGATATGTCCCATGTAGTTCAGATACTTGAGATAAGAGCGAATGGCAGTTGCTGCAGACTTTGCCTGTGAAATACTTACCACCGATGCTAGTTTGGTGAAGTAGCACATCACATCGGCGGCTCCTATATCGCAGCAAAAAGGTGAAACACCATCGGTATTCTTGAGCAAGAAGTCTTTTACAAATGGGCAGTACTTGGTGATAGACAGCTCAGTGATACCGACTTTGTGACGAAGGTACTGGGCATACTGCATAACAGCGATATCGACTGGAGAGTAGCTTTTAACTTGCGGTTGACATACAGGTATAACCTCAAGATTGCGCAAATGATCTAACAATCGACCAACTGATTTAACATGGCCCTGACGACTAGAGTGTTGCCACGGTTGGCAGCTGAAGAACGTTTGTTGATGCTCTGGGGTGATATCGCTCGCCAAGACATTCTGGCGTTGCAGCCAATTGCTAAACCTGGCAACAACACGAAGCTGGCAATGGATAGAGCGTTGGCTAAATCCCTGCTTCTCAAGACTGAGAATAAGTGACTGGCGAAACTGCGAGATCGGACCTTCGATCTCATGTAAAAGATAAGCACGTTGAGCTGATGCTGTAGTCATGACGGTCCTCCATCCGCGAATGCGGAAGTGAACGAGGAAAATACTATGCCGAGTGATCTGTAGTACAAACTGCAGCTGCCATGCTTCTCAGAGTCAACTCGGCATAGTTTGATGCTCGGGATAGTGGGGTAGCTTCGGACATCTGCAGGTCGGCCGTGCTCGTCGCCCATTGATGGCCTTTGTTGTGGTGCTGAGTTGGAGTCGTCGGATCTTTTTGCGCTTTTATCTCAATCAACGCATGGATAATTTCCTGCGAGGGCACGTGGCGGCCTTCACGCAATGGAACGCACTTCCCCGGATCCTGTTGTACGACAACCTGAAGTCGGCGGTGCTCGAGCGTCAGGGCGACACCATCCGTTTTCATCCGACGCTGCTCGAGTTATCAGCACACTACCGCTTCGAACCAAGGCCATGCGCGCCATATCGAGGAAATGAGAAAGGACGCGTCGAGCGTGCCATTCGCTATATCCGCGACAACTTTTTTGCCGGTCGTCAGTGGACGGATCTGGACGTTCTGAACGCCGAGGCAAAATTGTGGTGCGAGACAACGGCCTCTGAGCGACGGTGTCCTGAAGACCCGGATATGAGTGTCGCAGAGGCCTTCGAACAGGAGCGCCCTGCGCTGATCGGACTGCCCGACAATCCATTCCCCACGCATGAACGTGTTGAAGCACGCATTGGCAAGACACCCTATGTTCGCTTCGATTTAAATGATTACTCGGTTCCGCACACCGCCGTACGTCGCGGCGCTACCGTGACCGCCACGCTCAAGACGGTTGCCGTGTTGCAAGACGGTCTCGAGATCGCCCGCCACCAACGTACCTTTGGCAAGGGGGAGCAGATTGAGAATCCGGAACATGTAGCTGCCCTGATCGAACGAAAAAGACAAGCCCGTCACCACCGCGGCCAGGACCGATTGGCCAAGGCGGCCCCCTCGAGTGTGGCGTTCCTGTCAAAGGCCATTGAACGAGGTCATCGCCTGGGCTCAACCATCACAGAGCTTGAAAATTTGCTGGATCAATACCACGCCAGCGAACTGGAAGCGGCTCTGGCCGAAGTGCTCGATCACGATGCCGCACACCCGCAGAGTGTGCAACAAGTGCTTGAGCGGCGCCGCGAGACGCGCAACGAGCCGCCACCGCTGGCAATGCCGTTGACGCGGCACGAGCAGCTGCGACAGCTATCGATGCGTCCAGCATCGTTGGCCGGCTACGCCCACTTCACGGACACGAGTGCCGATAAAGAGGAACAAAACGATGACAACTCCTGAGATACCACTAGATCATGCGGTACTGAACAGCCGCGTTGCAGCTCTTCAATGGCCGGGATTACTAGCCCACTGGGATGAGCTTGATGAAGCCCAATTGAACTGGATTGCCACGATGGTCGGATGGGAGGAAATTGAACGGCGCCGTCGAGGGCTTGAGCGCCGGTTGCGGCATGCGCATCTGGGGCGGTTCAAAATGCTGGCCGACTTCGACTGGACATGGCCTGAGCGCTGTGATCAGACGGCCGTTGCCGAGATGATGAAGTTGGACTTCATTAAGGAGTCCACCAATCTACTGCTGGTCGGCAACAACGGTGTTGGCAAATCCACCATCGCACAAAATATTGCACACCAGGCTGTCTTGCAGGGGCACAGCGCTTTATTTATCAACGCCGCTCAGATGCTGGGAGATCTGGCTGGACGAGACAGTGACAGTGCGCTGCACCGACGGCTCAAACACTACGCCCGTCCGGACGTCCTGGTCATCGATGAAGTGGGCTACCTCAGCTACGCCAATCGCCATGCCGATCTGTTGTTCGAGATCGTTAATCGACGCTACGAACTCAAGCCAACCATTGTTACAACCAACAAACCATTCAGTGACTGGGGCGAGGTCTTCCCTAACGCTGCCTGTGTTGTGTCGATCGTTGATCGCCTCGTTCATCACTCACAGGTTCTGCTCATTGAGGGCGAATCCTATCGCATGCACGAAGCCAAACAAAGGGCTGACAAGCAGAAACGCACCCGAGCAGCCAAGAAAAAAACGAAACCCATTACACCAAGAGGGATCGACTCATGAACATAAAGGCACTCGATGTTGCGTACTACTGGTCGCCCAGAGAAGCCGCCGCCATCCTCGACTATCTGGACCGACTGCGCGATCTGGTATGGGATCTCTACGGCGAGGAGATCATTGAACTGCGACAGGTTGAGGATGAAAGTGGCGAGGAGCCAATTGAAGAGGCAGGCAGTGATCATGTGCCTGACTCTCAGCAACCGTTCAACTTTGACAACTATTGAAATTGTGCCGGAACCGGTCCGCGGCAAATAGCCGCGGGTCTACGTCGGCACTAACACCGCAATGTTAATTGCGGCGAAACGTTGATATTCCTTTATCTGCCCCGGCATTGACCGTATCTTTTTCTTCACTCAAGTAAACATTTTTCTGTTCTCGGCCTCAGCGCACAACGATGCTGGCTCTCTCGCCCAAGCTAAATGTAATGTTTCGATTCTGAAGCTCGCAAGGGAGAGTAGCGGTTGTGAGGGCAGGCCGAACTGGTAGTTGAGCGAATGAGCGAACTCGTGGACGATCTGATCCGCACCACGCCACGTAGTGTCGTTCTTCCGACTCTCAACCCCTTTGTCACGGATCATCTCCTCAGTTTTGGACAAGGCCCGAGTAAGCGTACACGGGGCTTAGCTGGTCGAAATTCTGGATAGGTTCAACTGGGACGAATATCGAGCAACTTCAGCGGTAAATATCGATTACCGAATGAGATGTTGAGGGCGCCTGGAAGCCTCGGTTTCAGTGACATTTCACTTGCTTAACGTACGATAATTTTCGTTTCCTGTGTCGACCCCTTATAGCGTGAAAAACAGACAACATTTGTGTGTTTTTTAGTGAATAAAATCAGACGCTTGATCTAAATAAGTGTCTGATTTATCACGAATGGTGGCCGTACCTCGGCACTTTGTCGACTGAGAGGCTATGTGCTTGCGAACGAGAAGGAGTCCATATACGTGTGAAATGGACTATTGCTGAGCGTAGCGTGGCCAGCGCCTGTATTCCCAACATTCAATAAACGATTCCAGTCCCGTGAGGCGAGAGGGTTGACAGAATGGTTTTGTCACGCTAATATTATTCCATTAATCCGATCCGATCGGATATATTATGTGTCGTACATCAAGTGAAAGGATTTGCGGTTGGTACAAATATACTAAAAACCCACTGCGCGACACGGGACGTTCTGCTCGGGCAGATTCATCTAGCTGGAATTGGAAGAGGAATACCATGTTTAAAAGCAAGCATCGAGTGAGGTCTGTTGGTGGATTTTTTGGGGTGGCAAGTATTGCCTGCTCCGCCATTTTTGCAACACCGTTAGTTGCTCAAGATAAAGTGACGAAACTGGACATCGCAAGCGTCTTTGGAACCAGTAATTATCTAGGCCAGAAGGCTGAAAAAATCGCTGAAGATATTAAGGCTATCAGTGGCGGCACATTGGATATGCGAGTACACAATCCGGGCGATCTGGTACCAGCACTAGAAGTATTCAACTCTGTTTCATCAGGTGCTGTCCCTGTAGGCTTTGATTGGCTAGGTTACTGGGGAGGTACTATTCCTGTCACTGGCCTGTTCGGTGGATTGCCTTTTGGTCCAAATGCTGAAGTGTTTAACTCATGGGTATTTGATGGCGGTGGTGTAGAAATACTGCAGCGAGCATATGATCCCTACGGCGTTCATGTGGTTCCTTGCATGATTTCTCCTCCTGAAACTGGCGGATGGTATTCCAAGGAAATCACAGGGCCAGAAGACTTTGATGGCCTGACTATTCGAATTGCTGGTTACGGTGCTAAGGTTCTAAGCAAGCTGGGCGCATCGACTCAGCTTATTCCTGGCGGCGAAATCTACCTTGCACTAGAGCGTGGTCGTATCCAGGCTGCAGAATTTGCCACTCCGATGATTGATATCGCGATGGGGTTCGACGAGGTTGTCGATCACTATCACTTTCCGGGCTGGCACCAGCGCTCTAACTGGGATTCGTTGATTTTCAATCAAGAAGTTTGGGATGAATTAAGCTCAACCCATCAGTTACAAGTAGAGCTTGCATGCCGAGCCAATATTCAGCGCGCATTATCAGATCATATGCCGCTGCAGGCTGCTGCTATGGATACATTCAAGGGGAAGGGTGTGCAATTTCACCGTTTTTCGGATGAAACGATGGAAGCGTTAAGCAATGCATGGGACGAGGTGCGTACCGAAGAGTTTGCTAAAGATGAGTTGCTTCAAGAGGCATACGACTCGTTGATGAAGCATGCGGCCATGTTTGCAGAGTGGGACAAGCTTCAAGATCTGAGTTTCGCGCCAGAGTGAGAAAGGCTACCGATGCTGCACGCAGCGCGGTCCTCTGCGATAAGCTGGCCCGACCATTGATCCGATTGGGAGTGGTGGTTGGTCAGCTGAGCAGTTGGCTTGTCCTTTTCGTTATGTTGTCAGTTCTGGCAACCGTTGTGCTGAACACGCTTGGTCTTAACGAGATCATACGCTGGGAGGGCGATGTACTTCTACTCGGCGATGCGATCACTATCAATTCGATGACTGAGTTGCAATGGCATTTTTTTGGAGTTCTGACATTGTTGGGGGCCACCTACGCCCTGCATCGTGACTCGCATGTCAGGGTAGATCTTGTCTATCACAATTTAAGTCCTCGGGCTCGTGCAATTGTTGATGTAATCGGACATGTTGTTTGCTTGATTCCATTCTGTTTGATCATTGCTTGGCTGTCGATGCACTCTGTGCGCATGGCCTATATATCCGGCGAAATGTCGAATTATGGTGGCCTGTCAGACAGGTATTTGATCAAGGCGATGCTGCCTATTGGCTTGGTATTTCTAGCAATCGGTGCAGTAGGGCAGTTGCTTGCCAAGTTCGCCATCATCATTGATCCGATCAATTTTGGACACGCTTCCACACTAACTAAGGGTCTGTGCAAATATTAATATTCAAATTATAAGAATATCTGCTACGCTCAGCACATGAGCAGAGAAGAATTGTCGCGCAAGCGTCTCGTAGATAAAATTGGTTTGAAATATTCGCAAATCCTTCCCTCACTCGACGAACGAGGCCGGCGCGAATGGGCTGCCACCGAGGCGATGGCATTGGGTCACGGCGGCATCACGATCGTTCACGAAGCAAGTGCCCTATCGATGCCTACTATACGTAGCGGCATCGCCGAGCTGATGGAGCGCAACGGCGGCGCGATTGAGTCTCCGCGTCGAGTTCGTCGTCCGGGTGCCGGACGCCCCTCGAAACTTGCCGAAGACCCCGAACTGCTCGGTGCTCTGGAGTCGCTTGTGGAGCCGGGCACACGCGGCGATCCACAGTCGCCGCTGCGTTGGACGACCAAGAGCGTGCGGGTGCTCGCAAACGAGCTTGGCGCGGCAGGGCATTCAGTGAGTTTCCGGAGCGTGTCGACGCTGCTCAAACAGTTGGGCTACTCTTTGCAAGGCAACGCAAAAACGATCGAAGGAGCTCAGCATCCAGACCGCAACGCGCAATTTCTATATATCGCCAAACAGAGCAAGCGACACATAAAGGCTGCACAGCCTGCGCTGTCGGTAGACACGAAAAAGAAGGAGCTTGTCGGAGCCTTCAAGAACAGCGGCCAAGAATATCGCCCCAAAGGTGAGCCGGAGAAGGTCAAGACCCACGATTTCAAGGGTGAGCTTGGCAGGGTGGCTCCGTACGGCGTTTACGACATCGCGGACAACGACGCCTGGGTGAACGTCGGGATCAGTGCGGACACGGCCGAGTTTGCGGTGCAAAGCATCCGCCGCTGGTGGCAGACATCCGGCAAGGCACGTTACGGATCGGCGCGCGAGATTTTTATCACCGCCGACTGCGGGGGCAGTAACGGTTACCGCAGCCGGCTCTGGAAGCTTGAACTTCAGGGGCTCAGTGACGAGCTGGGTCGATCAATCAGCGTCAGCCACTTTCCGCCGGGCACGAGCAAATGGAATCGAATCGAGCACCGACTCTTCAGCTTTATCACCATGAACTGGCGCGGCAAGCCGTTGTACGATTATCGCACGGTAATCGAGCTGATCGGAGCGACGAAGACAGAACAAGGACTAGAAGTACGCTGTGAGCTTGACACAAACACCTACGAGAAAGGGCGCAAGGTAACGGACGAAGAAATGGAGTCAATCAACCTGCACCCCCACAAATTCCATGGCGAGTGGAACTACACGATAAAACCACGGGAATAATGCAACTCTGTGTAATTGAATAGTTATTTATGCACAGGCCCTAACGTAAACCAACAGGTGTCCAGTGATTGAATTCGTTCAACAGTACCCCTTGGCAATACTGATGGTTGTCTCGCTTTTGCTGGGGATTTTCTCTGGATATCCGGTGGCGTTTTTGCTGGGCGGTATAGGCATTGTGTTTTCGTTTATAGGCGACATTCCGGTAGCCTTTCTTGGCACGGTCAGCTCTCGAATTTTCGGTGGTATTATCGAAAATTGGCTGTTACTTGCGGTGCCGCTCTTCGTTTTCATGGGCCTGACACTTGAACAATCCGGGGTAGCCAAGAATTTACTGCTGACGCTTCAGCGTCTGCTGGGGCGAACGCCCGGAGGTTTGGCAATATCGGTTGCCATTCTTGGCGTGGTAATGGCAGCTTCCACGGGCATTATCGGGGCATCGGTAGTGATGCTCGGGCTATTGTCGCTGCCGGTCATGATGAAGCAAGGCTACAAAGCTGAGATGGCGTGCGGTGTTATTGCAGCCTCTGGTACGCTTGGTATCCTCATTCCGCCATCGATCATGCTGGTGATCATGGGCTCCATTCTGCAGATATCTGTCGGAGATTTGTTCAAGGCTGCGATTATCCCAGGTCTGCTTCTGGGAGGGCTTTATATTACGTATATTTTCGTGACTGCATCAATCAAGCCTGAATGGGCACCTCCGGCCAGTGAGGCGCCGGAGGATATAGATGACACGCCGCTCTATTTTGCCTTGCTGCGAGATCTGATGGGGCCGTTGTTCTTGATTGCCGCGGTTTTGGGGTCTATCATCATGGGGATAGCGACACCAACTGAGGCTGCCGCGATCGGAGCCGTTGGTAGTCTTTTGTTAGCGGCAATGGCGCGACAACTGAACTTTGAAAATCTCCGCACAACGGTGCGCAACACGTCCAACACATCGGCAATGATTCTATTCGTTGTGATTGGAGCGACTTGCTTCTCAGTGATATTCAAGCGCCTTGGCGGTGATTATATGATTGAACAGCTTATCACTGGCACAGGCTTCGGGCCATTTGGTCTTTTGATGCTGATAATGGGGATTATCTTTGTTCTGGGATTCTTTCTGGAATGGATCGAGATCAGCTTTGTTGTGCTGCCGTTGGTTGCGCCTGTTATTGAAACGCTTGATTTCGGCCTTGGTCTTAGTGGGCAAGCGGTTCTTGTGTGGTTTGCAATACTGATTGCAATAAATTTGCAGACAAGCTTTCTGACACCACCTTTTGGATACGCATTGTTTTATCTAAAAGGGATAACCGGTGGGGAAATTAGCATAGGCACAATTTATCGATCAATCATCCCCTTTGTTTTGCTTCAAGTGACGGGTTTGGCTTTGTGTATTTACTTCCCCGCCATCGTGCTGTGGCTGCCAGGCCTCATGCCCTGATTTTATTAAGATAAGGCTGGTCGATATCAACCGCCAGATGCTCAACACCTAGTACCATTTGGTGTCGAGCTTCTGGCTAAGCCGAGACATTGGTGTTTCTTTTTGCATCACTCCCCAAAGTAGGGGACCATGCGCTTGAAGGAGGCTTCTATATGATTGAACATTGCATCTCTAGCGAGAAGAGCCTTTCTCTTTATTACGGCGTTAAATATTGCACGGTGCTCCACGATTGCCTCTTCGGTTACAGTGTGGTGATTGCGCAACCGAAACAAATGAGTGTGTGTATGTAGTTGCTCAAGTGCATGGGTGGTAATGCTATTGCCCGCTTTCTCTGCGATCCACATGTGAAATTTCCCGTCATCCACCGCGAACTGACCATAGCGCAGATTGAGCTCTTTTTGAACAGGGTCTTCCATTCTAGCCATCAAAACTTCCAGCTTGCTGACGTCTTTCTTGCTCATGTTCTCAGCTGCCATACGCGCAACTTCGGGCTCAACAAGTAATCTGAATTGGAAAATATCCTTGTAGACTTTAGCCGAAGGCAGCGGCGCTGTTGAATAACCAACGTTCTGTGCCTTCACCACCAATCCTTGTGCCTGTAATCTAACCAGTGCTTGCCGAATTGGAGTTTGAGACACCTTAAGATCACGCCCGAGAGCATCCACTGACAGGCGGCTGCCTGGAGGGGTCTTGGGCGAAATTATTAGCGCAAGAATTTTCTCATAGACCGTCTCGGCCAGTGATGCTCTGCGCGGCACCGGCGAAAGTTTCACGGCAGATTTCCCGACTTTTTCTGACATAAGATTTCTTTTATAATCCTTCATTCAATGTGCAGGAGAATATACAAGGATACGCTCTTTTCGGCCAGCCGTGATCCGATCGGATGTACTATTGATGCAAATGTGTGCTTGTTCCATGCGCAAGCAGTCCGGTGAGCAACGCTTTTATTGATTAGTAGCGCTGCTATAACGTAAAAGAGGGATTCTGAATTGGATAAAACTGTTCTTATAACGGGTGGCAGTCGCGGCATTGGCGCCGCCACAGCCGTTTTAGCCGCGCAAGTTGGATATGATGTGGCAATCAACTTTACCGCCAATGAGGCCGCTGCGGAAGAGGTTGCGAAGCTTGTGCGCGCAACTGGACAGCGTGCCATGACAGTTCGCGCTGATGTGTCGAAAGATAATGACGTCATCAAAATGTTTCAAGCCATCGACAATCAGCTTGGCAATCTGAGGGCGTTAGTTAACAACGCGGGTATGGTTGATACGGTTTGCCTGGTTGAAAACATGTCTGTCGAGCGGGTTCGACATCTGTTCGATGTGAATGTCATTGGCACCTTTGCCTGCGCCCGTGAAGCCGTTCTGCGCATGTCGCTAAAGCACGGCGGTAGCGGCGGCGCAATCGTGAACATGTCATCAGTGGCAGCCCGTTTGGGTGCGCCAAACGGGGCGGTGGACTACGCGGCAACCAAGGGGGCGATAGATGTTTTCACCAAAGGCCTGGCCATCGAGGTGGCTGCGCAGGGTATCCGTGTTAATGCTGTCAGGCCCGGGCTGATCGATACGGATATGCATGCCTCGCAAGGTCAGCCTGATCGGGTTAGAGAGTTGGGGCCAACCGTTCCGATGGGACGCTATGGCACTGCGAATGAAGTCGCCGCCAGTATTCTATGGTTGTTATCCGATGCTGCATCGTACGTCACCAGTACGATAGTTGATGTCAGTGGTGGACGTTAATAGCACAACCAGCCCTCGCCAGTAACTCAACAGTTTTAGCTTGACTGTGACGGAGTAGAAATATACTATTCTTTATATCTAGATACGATCGGATCGGATGTTTGATATTTTTACAAATTTAAAACCCAAATGTGCGATTAATGTTGAGGAGTAAACAGATGAACTATCACTTAGGTGTAACGCGGGCACCAAGCAGTATTCTTTTCGGTGTGGGCCAGCGTCACGCTTTGGGACGTGTTGCACGTCAGCATGGTACGAAGACCTTGGTCTGCACCGATGAACGATTCGCGGATAGCGAGGAAATGCGTGATGCACTGGCCTCACTTAAAGATGCAGGCGTCGAGGTCAAGGTGTTCTCTAGCACGTTACCGGAGTTACCTATTGAGAGCATTATGGCCTGTGCTCAAACTCACGCAAACTCAAAAGCGGACTCGGTGATTGGGGTGGGCGGAGGTAGTTGTCTGGATATGGCTAAATTCGTTGCACTCTTGCTAACTCACAAGGGTGGGTTGTCGGATTACTACGGTGAATTCAAAGTACCTGGCCCTGTTATTCCGGTCATTGCAGTACCGACTACCTCGGGCACAGGGTCAGAGGTGACACCAGTTGCTGTGGTGGCCGACAATTCGCGAGACCTGAAAGTCGGCGTATCTAGTCCTTTTCTGATACCACACTCAGCCATTTGCGACCCCGAGCTGACACTGAGCTGCCCTACCTCACTTACCGCCGTGGCAGGGGCCGATGCCCTTACCCATGCAATTGAGGCTTTTACCGCCGTTGCTCATGAGCCTACGCCATCAATCTCTGGCGAACGCGTGTTTGTCGGCAAAAATATTCTGAGCGACTATTACGCGCTCAATGCAATTCGAGAAATTTCTGCCTCGTTGGCTAATGCTGTCAGAGAAGGCAGCGACCTTGAGGCGCGCACCCGCCTGATGCTCGGCGCCTTGTTTGCAGGCCTTGCCTTTGGGTCGGCTGGCACTGCTGCGGCTCATGCAATCCAATACCCCATAGGCGCAATTACCAACACACCACACGGGTTGGGCGTGGCTACTTTAATGCCCTACGTGATGCGATTCAATCTGGCTTCTCGGCAGAATGCTTTCGCCGAGGTTGCGCGCGCGATGGGGGCTGATTCTGGTAGCACACAAGCTTTGGCGAACGACGCGATTGATAGAGTCACCATGCTTTTTTCGGAGATAAAAATTCCTGTGACACTTGCAGAGCTCGGTGTACCTGCAGATCGATTGGAGTGGGTAGCGACACAATCGATGAGTGCTGCTCGGTTGATCAACAATAATCCGGAGTTGCTTGATCACGCCGGTGTTTCAAAAATTATCGCGGCGGCTTTTGCCGGAGCTTGAATGATTAACAAAGGAAATTTCTGATGCGACTCGAGAGAACAGACATGAAGACGGACCTGTTTATCGGAGGGGCTTGGTTAGCAGCTTCGGGTGGAAACCGTATCGACGTGATCAATCCATCCACTGAGGAGAAACTGACGGCAGTGGCTGACGCTACAGTCGAGGATGGCCTGAAGGCCGTTGATGCAGCAGCAGATGCAGCAGCAGACTGGGCGCAAACCAGTCCCCGACATCGAGCAGATATTCTGCGCAAATGCTACGACTTGATGATGCGCGACAAAGAGTTCTACGCAAGGCTTATTTCACTTGAGAACGGCAAGTCACTCAATGACTCGCGTGGTGAAGTCGGTTATGCCGCCGAGTTTTTCCGCTGGTACTCTGAAGAAGCGGTTCGCATCATTGGTGACTTTGCAATCGCACCCAGCGGCACAAATCGCATGCTAGTGCAGCATCAGCCAGTTGGTATCGCGCTGTTAGTGACGCCATGGAATTTTCCAGCAGCTATGGCCACACGCAAAATCGGTCCTGCATTGGCTGCAGGGTGCACATGCGTGTTGAAGCCTGCGACCGAAACACCGCTAACCGCCTATGCAATCGCTGCGTTAATGGCCGAAGCGGGGGTGCCCGATGGTGTCGTCAACGTCATCACGACCTCGAGCTCTGGAAAGGTGGTCAGCGCCATTATGGATGATCCGCGTGTACGAAAAATTTCTTTTACAGGCTCCACAGAAGTGGGCCGTATCCTTCTCAAGAAAGCGTCCGAGTCAGTGATGAACTGCTCGATGGAACTGGGTGGGAACGCACCCTATATTGTATTCGATGATGCCGATCTGAATAAGGCTGTCGATGGCTTGATGATCGCCAAAATGCGTAACGGTGGCGAGGCCTGCACAGCGGCCAATCGCATCTATGTGCAAAGTGGTGTGTATGAAGCTTTCGCCAAAAAGCTCAACGATAGAATGGGCGCAATGAGACTGGGCGCTGGTGAGAGTGAGGATACTGAATGCGGTCCAATGATCAATGCCGATGCAGTCGAGCGGATTAACGAGCTCGTCCAGGATGCAGTTGAAAAAGGCGCTGAACTGATGCTGGGCGGGCAGAAAGAGAAGCGGCAAGGTTACTTCTACCCACCAACTATTATTGTGAATACCCCTAGCGACGCCAAGTGCCTGCATGAAGAGATCTTCGGACCTGTCGTGCCGCTTGTATCCTTTGATACAGAGGAGCAGGCAATCGCTGCTGCGAACAATACCGAGTATGGATTGGTAGCCTATGTGTACACTCAGGATCTTGCGCAGGGCTTAAGAGTCTGTGAACAAATAGAGGCTGGCATGGTAGGACTGAATCGCGGTTTAGTATCTGACCCAGCCGCGCCTTTCGGTGGGACCAAGCAAAGCGGGCTGGGCCGAGAGGGTGGTCACGAGGGCATGCTCGAGTATCTGGAAAAGAAATATATCGCGGTGGATTGGTAGTCTGCAATGATGTTTAAGAATTGAAGTTCAAGACAATGACGCTTGAGAAATAGAGGAAATAGACATGCCGAGAGTTGGAATCGTTGGTGTTGGATTGATAGGACGTGCTTGGGCAAACGTCTTTGCCCGCGCGGGTTGGTCGGTTGCTCTTTGGGACGCGAACCCACAAGCACTTGCCGCAGCACCAGCGCTTATCCGTCGATCACTCGATGACTTGGTGCCACATGGCCTGGTGAACGATGCTGCAGCGGCCGCTGAAAACCTGCGAGTCGGCAGATCCTTACAAGATACTTTGAATGGTGCTGACCTGGTGCAGGAAAGCGGACCCGAACAGATCGATATTAAAATTGCAATGTATCGGGAACTGGACTCCTTGGCTGACCCTGCAACAATTCTTGCCTCTTCCACATCCGCGCTAGTCGCCTCTCGCTTTACCAGCGAGCTGCCGGGCAGAGTCCGCTGCCTTGTCGCTCACCCAGTAAACCCACCGCATGTGGTGCCCATCGTAGAGCTGTGCGGTGCTCCGTGGACTAGCCCTGATGTCATGGTTCGCGCTCGGCAGTTCTACGAAAGTGTCGGTCAGTCCGCTGTAGAGGTTCGCAAAGAAATCGATGGATTCATACTTAACCGCATGCAGTCCGTGTTGCTGGCTGAGGCCTTTCGACTTATAGGAGAGGGCTACGTCAGTGCTGCCGATTTAGACAAAACTATAAAGGACGGGCTGGGTCGACGTTGGGCATTCATGGGACCGATGGAAACAATTGAGTTGAACGCACCGAATGGAATTGCCGACTATTGCGCACGTTACTCCAAGATGCTACATGGCCTATCTGAATCGGCTGTGACAGCTGATATCTGGGGGCCAGAAAATTGTCAACGCGTCGCAGACAGCTGGGGCGAAAGGCCTACTGCTGACCATGTGTTAAGCAAGAGCGCTTGGCGCGATGAGCGCTTAGGTGCGCTCGCTGCACATCTTAATACCGCAAAAGCCTACGGGGATGAATGATGTACCCCTGCGAAACTATAATTATGCAAACGACATTCGGCTGAGGAGCCCCAGATATGCCTACCAACAAGAAAAAAGTCATTATTACCTGTGCGGTGACAGGGTCGATACACACCCCGTCTATGTCGCCGCACCTGCCTATTACCGGTTCCGAGATCGCCACTGCTGCTATTGAGGCGGCAGAGGCCGGCGCCGCGATCGTACACCTGCATGCACGGAACAATGAAACCGGCGAGCCTGATCAATCGATTGAAGCTTATGAGCCATTTCTGGGAGTCATCAAACAGGCGACTGACGCGGTCCTGAATCTGACCACTGGCGGGGCTATGACCATGACCGTGGAGGAACGAGCTAAACCTGCGATCAAGTTTAAGCCGGAGGTCGCATCGTTGAATATGGGAACCATGAATTTTGGCTTGTTCCCGATGCTTGATCGCTACAAGGATTTCAAGCACCAGTGGGAAATCGACTATCTAGAAGGATCGCGCTCTCGGTTCTTCAAAAACACCTTCACTGATATGGAGTATATCCTCACCGAATGTGCAAGCAACGAAACACGTTTTGAGGTTGAATGTTATGACATTGGCCATTTGTATACGTTAGCCCATCTTGCCGATCGCGGTGTTATCAAGGCACCTTTCTTCGTGCAGTCTGTTTTCGGTATTCTTGGAGGAATCGGCACTCATCCCGAAGATGTTTCGCACATGAAGCGCACGGCAGACCGGCTGTTCGGTGACGATTACCGTTGGTCGGTACTGGGGGCAGGCAGCCATCAGTTGCGGATCGCGGCTATGGCGGCGTCTATGGGTGGAAACGTGCGAGTCGGTCTCGAGGATTCCCTTTGGGCAGGTCCTGGCAAATTGGCTGAGAGCAGTGCGGTTCAGGTACGTATGGTTCGCCAAATCCTTGAAGGGCAGGGGCTTGAAATTGCAACGCCAGATGAAGCTAGGGAAATGTTGAAGCTAAAAGGCGGCGATAGGGTTAATTTTTAGGGGGTTGCGGGGTATGAAGCCCAGCGGAGCGAGAAGTTGCGCTAAGCGATAAATGTTGGATGTCCGGAAAAGTAAATAGTGTGGGGGTTTTCTTGCGTAGATTATCGGAATGAGTTTCCTTGCGGTTCTCAGAGCCAAATCCACTGAATATTCGGACATTTGAGTTGTCCGAAAAACGAGGGTTCTTATTGCGGCTGTGAAGCACAGCCCTAAGTAGGTTGCGCTAGATGTACAGAAAAAGGGGCCTGTAGCGCTTAGCGCAACTTCTCGCTCCACTGGGCTTCATACCTGTCTTTGCTGGATCAAAAGCGCGGCTATTTGCCGGAGAGTTTTTCAATAAATGAGACTGCCTGACACTGGACCCCGCAGGATCCAGATGCTAGAAAAGCATGTCTTTGTTAGAAGTCCTCGTCGTCCCAGTTGGGCATTGACGATCGGGACAGGCCACGCTTCCACGGGGGGTGAAGTTCTTGATGTCTTTGTTCGCCCATGCGCCTTATCGGATCCTTGTAGAGTTCTTCGCAGGCGTGCAATAGCGCACGGAGCAAATTATGCATTTCACCGATATCCTCGTCACTCAGTGAGGACAGAGCGTCGATTGATGGCAGTGCGTCCCATAGTTTGGTTTTGTCGTTCATCACACCCGGCTCTTGTGAGGTTCTACCGGACTGGTTACATGAGGTCGATTCCTGTTTATCATCCCCTGCCATTCGGTCTATTTCATCGTCAAAACAAAGATGCCGCTGGCGTGGATCACATTGCTCATCAAGCTCCGGCGTGCGGCACTCTATGATGTCCTCGCTGTAGAGCTCCCAAACCGTATCGCGCAAACGGTCAAGATAATCAACAATGGCGGCAGCTTCCTCTGGCGTCCAGTAGAAGGCCACATCAACACAACGTGAGTTCATGAGTCTTTGCCTTTTGGTTTGGGCGTTCTTGTCACTTTGGCTCGGGTCCCTTTCTTTGAAGCTGCTCTTTTTTTGGCCTCATGGACTCGATACGATTCACCCTTGATCACCAGTATTTCTGAATGATGCACCAGTCGATCAACAATGGAGACCACACTGCCGTTGTTGGGGAACATGGATGCCCATTCGCTAAACGGTTTGTTGGTAGTAACAATGATCGGCTTCTTCTCGTAGCGACGGTTGACGATCTCAAATAGAAGATCCGCATGTCGATCGCCATAGGACAGATAGCCCAACTCATCAATGACCAGCAATGAGGGGTGAGCGTAATATCTGAGCCGGCGTCGCAACGCGTTATCACCATCCTGTGATGCCAGATCTCCAAGCATTTCGGCAGCATTGACATACAACGCGGTATGACCTTGCATCACCGCTTCATGCGTGATGTTTTGAGCCACAGTGGATTTGCCCAAGCCATTTGAACCGATCAGTATGATATTGCTTGTCTCGTGAATAAACTCCAGATTCATCAGCTCCGAGATGGCGCCTTTGTCGCATTGTTCAGGCCATTGCCAGTCGAAGTCTGCCAGTGGCTTGAAGCGCCCAATGTGAGCGCTGCTTAGACGTCGTTCAAGGCCGCGCTGTGTTCGTTCTACCTCTTCCCACTGCAGCAAAGAGGGGATCCAGGCAATCTGATCCTTTGAGAGTTCATCCCAATGTGCTAGAAGGCCATGAAGTTTCAAGGCCAGGGCGCGTTGTTGTAATTCACTATTTAATGGAGTCGTCATCTGTCTCTCCCGGCACGCTATTGTCGTTGTCGTTGTCGTTGTCGTTGTCGCTCAACTGGTCATAGCAATCCAATGAGCCCGGGCGCACGACAATGTGATTAGCGCGTGCGTTAGCTGGCAAGGGTACGATCAGTGGTGGTGGACGGTTGTGCTCATCACGCCGTCGTTCAAGCACAATGCGCACAGCATTGGGATGTGGAACCTGTTGTCTCAATGCCTCTGCAATGGCGTGTTCAAGCTCCTGTGCCCCGTAGCTGTCCAGCAGGTTCAGTAGCTGGGCAACCACCTGGCTAGGCCGGTAGCCACGCTTGGCGCCTTGTGTCAGTAGTGCAGTACTGCTCGGTGCAGACTGCGAAAGCCGATCCTGGCCGCGGTGTGCACGCCCCCGACGCTTGTAGTTAACGAGTGCCTGCAGATGCGCAGGATCTTCAATCTGTTCGCCTTTACCATAACTGCGAACATGGCTGGCAATCACCTTGGCACCATCAGTGATTCGCACCGTGCCCATCGAGGCAAGTACTGTCAGCACGCGACGCACATGAGTGTGTGGCAAGCTATAATCGTTGAGATCGTAGCGTGCGTACGGTGTTTTTCCGATGGACACACTGACCCGATCATCGGCTGGATACGGATTGTCCGGTAATGCAATCAGGTGCTCCTTCTCCTTTTCAAACGCTTCACCGACCGTGATTGATGTATCCGCCTGGCAAGGGCGTTGGGTACTGTGCTCAGTGCACCATTGGTCGGCCTGTCTATTCAGATCATCCAGATCACGGAAGTCACGGGCCGCAAAGAAATTCTCGCGTATAAAACGAACTCCTCTTTCAACTCGGCCCTTCTCATTCCCCCTGTACGGTGCGCAGGGGCGCGGTTCGAAACGATAGTGTGCCGAGAGTTTTAGCAGTTCGGGATTGAATGTGATCGCATCACCGTGGCGTTGAATGACAGCCGATTTCAGGTTGTCGTACAATACAACTCGAGCAACGCCGAGATGCTCGAAGGCAGCAACATGTCCCCGCAGAAAACTCTCCATGCGTGCGTTAAGATAGAAGCGTACGAAGATCATGCGGCTCCAGGAAAGCACCATCACAAAGGCCATCAACGGACGCTTGGCCCGGCCGATTTGCAGATGACCGAATGAGCCCCAGTCACATTGCATTTGTTCTCCTGGAAAAGTCTTGAGACGCTGGAAGGCCTCCGGATTTTTCCGGGGACGCAGCTCCGCCACGCGAGCACGAAAGTGACTGGAACACCCGTTATACCCGCGATTACATGCCATCACATATAGGCGAGTAGCGGTCAGATCGGGGAACTTGTCCAGCGTGGCTACGATGAAGTCGTTGTAGGGATCGCGTATCGATCGTGACTCGGTTCGCTCAGATTGTGGCACACCAACCTGGCTCAGTACACGTTCAACCACGCTGTGATGAATATGCAGCTGGCGGGCGATGGTATTGACACCCCAGTGCTCGACAAAGTGAAGCCGTAGAATCTGGCTATGCAACTCAGCATGAATCGTCATGGTGGTGTCCCTTTGTAATTCCGATGTCGAGAGTGATGTCGTGTTGTTCGCAGGAAATCGATTCTCATAGCCTCATTGCAGGCACGTTGACACCCGTTGCAGTAAACAAAACGAGACTGTGTTGGCCTGGATATCAGTGGAGCACTGCCGGACTCCTCGACGGAACCCCGGTGCGTTACTATGGGTGAATCGCAGGGTGTTGCACTCGGTTCTGAGTCAGGTGGCTTTAGCGTGAGCGGGGGTTGTTTGCTCGACTCGAGATCCGATTCAAGCATTGCTTTACGCAACCGGTTACGACGTTGACGGGCGGCAGTGCTACGCCTGCCTTTAGGACTGCGTCGGTAGCGTTTTGCGTTTCGTTTGCAGCGTTCTTTATTTGCAGCCTGGGCGCATCCATCGAAGCAGTAGATATTGCCTCGATCACAGTGGCGGCAGATAATGACCGGTTGGTGGCAACGAGCGCAGTGGTAGCGCCGTGCAGTGTCCAGGTCGTCCATCGGCAATCCCTGCCGGGTAGCTCTGGATTGAAACCTAATGAAGTGCGATACTTCACTTGGCTGTGTGAAAACACGGTTGGGGATGCGGCGTCAGATCGGACCGTCAAATCAGGACTGGCGTCGCGTCTTTCTACACGGCCATTCCTTCCTATCAGTTGATTGAGTCTGTGTCACGCGAATCAGAGGATCGGTAACAAACTAACCTGGAACCCTGAACAGAAGTGATGAGCAGGGTTGTTTTATAATGCACTAGCTCCCCGGCAACTATGCGCGGGTATTGAGCGTCGTATACAATACCCCGGGAAGTTGCGATTGAGCATCGTCAATTCGGAATTGACGTTAGCAGCGCGACACGGAGGAGGCTGTAGCAAATAGCTAATAGGTGGGGTTGCCATGTTAGCGGCTAGCATCACCGGAGAGGGAGCGTAAAACAGACCAAATATCCGATATATTGGAATATCGGATATTTGGTGTATGACCGCTATATTGACTAGACGGGCAGGTTGATAGTCAGCGCACAAACCCTACTAATTGTGATTAATTGCACAACCAATGTATCGAGAGACAAAGTAGGGCAGTAGAGGCGTCTGCCTCTTGTGGCATGTACGGCTGGATTGTCCTCATAGCGGACCTAGCCGGACAGCATCCAGCATAAGCAAAAGTTACGCCTCATGCGCGTTCTGAGGTATTCGCGGTTGCATATGAGGCGCAGCGGTCAGCTTCATGCTAACGTTAAACAACTGCATCGGATTGACGCAATATGCTTAAAGCCGCACGAAAACAATGTAAATTTATAATAAATTTCGCTCTAACTTAAAAACGAAATATTAATGTTATTTGGACGCCTCTCGTAATTCGTCATGCTCTGACTTGAACTCATCGAGATCGATTTCAGCAGCTTGGAAAATAGTACTCAACATCCGAACATACCCTGCTGTTGCGGCTGCTTCTCTTAACTCGGATTCGGTCGCACCCAGCTTTATTGCATTATTTCTGTGTGCATATACACAATAGGGACAGGGGATTTGTGCAGCTACTGCAAGTGCAATCAGTTCTCTTGTTTTTGGATCTAGCGAAGAACCTTCACCCTGAAGTGCGCCATAACTTTCCAGTATTTTTGCCATGGCATGTTCTGGCAGCGAATCTGTAAAAAACTTGGGTGGACCATCAGCTAGAACAACACCGACAGAAAATACATAGATCAAAAACAATCTAGATGCAATATATTTCACTTTATATGCTCCTGTATGTTCATTGACTGCGCCTCATTGTCTCTTCGACATGAATTATCAATGGACGCAATAACGATCGTACACAGTTATCAGTATTTATCTACTGGCAATAGATTGACGAGGTATGGTCGGAAGTGGTGTTGAGAAAGGGTTATTACCAAAAATATGTCACTTATGAAGTTGTCTATTGGGTTTGACAGTTACTGAAAAACCCACGAGGGTGATTCTAATCTGCGATAAATCCCTAGCTCTATACATGTTTTCTATACAAGAACCAATGCTCTATTCTGCATCTATTGGCTCCTGCATTTTGCTAGCACAGACGTCTAACAATAATATCCTCAATATAACAACGTCCGCTTGATCTTTAAAGCGAACGTTGAACGTGTTTGGTTTGTTGTAAAGTTGAATAGAAGCACTTGGTTGATGAAAGGACAACAGAGTACATTGTGCGAAATCCCCGTCAATAATTGAGAGATCTGCCATGACCGATCCATTCCAGGACGTCGATTCTACAGATTCCGAATTCGTGGCCATTGTTGTCGCAGCTTTGGAGAGCCGTGCGGCAGAGGATCATATGATCCCTATAGTTGAGCAGTACCTTGATCGCTTGAATTGGCTTGACGGTGCAACTCACATCGAAGTCGGTGCCGGTACTGGTCCGATCGCACGCCGCATGGCGGCGAGGGCCAATAGCGGGAGGATCATAGCTATCGACCCTTCAGAGAAGCTGATAGTGAGTGCACGGGAACTGGCTGACGACTTGTCCAATATAGAATTCGAAGTAGGTGATGGATCAGCGCTGCGATTCGCGGCGGGTTCGATTGACAGTGTCGTAATGCACACGGTTCTGAGCCATGTTCCCGAGCCGAAAATCCTGCTGATCGAAGCGATGCGCGTCCTGAAGGCAGGCGGTAAGTTAGTTATCTGCGATGCTGACTTCGAAAAATCCTTCCTGGGTAATTTTGAGGGTGATCCTCTAAATGCTTGCGCAAAGTACTTTGTACAGAACTTCGTCACCCAACCCTATTTGATATCAAATATACGGAGAATAGCTACTTCAGTTGGCTTCAAGATTGATGAGTTTCGAGTCGACAGTCGCACTATAACCGATACAGATGGTGGGTTGGGATGGATAAAGATGGGTACCAAACAGATGGTGGAGCGTGGACTCATAGGCGAGGAGCTTGCGGATGCGCTCGCAAGTGAATATATTCGTCGCAAAGAAGATGGAGTCCTGTACGGACATCAACCTTTTGGAACACTGGTCGCGACGAAACCTGAATGAATTTCTTTTTTGGCCGGAATGCTGGCGAATGCTCTGGCTAGCACAGCGTTCGGAGTCAAGCACTTTGCGACTTATACCGAACGACGAATTTGTTACTTGCGGCTAGCACGCTGCCATGATTACCACAGCACGCACTCCAACCTCTATTGCAAGTAGTCGTCGTTGTCATAGCCAGTGCTCACTGCAAGAGCCTGGAAGATAATAGAGAATTGTGGGTATACAGCAGGGCACACCGCTCTATCAGCTAATTTGGGTAGAGTCCGTGAATAACTGCAGATGCAATTTCAATCATCTTGACGGTCCACTACGAGGTCGGATTGGTCGTAGTTCAAGACACTTAGACACATTCCAAGTGAGCTCAGAAGGCGGGGAGCACGGCCGGGGTTGGTAGCCCACAAACCCTCTTAACTGTGATTAATAGTATAACCAATGAATAGAGAGAAAGAGCAGGGCAGAGCCCAATGGCACTCGATTAAGCCATTATTGAGCGTATCTATGAGCGCAAGTGCGTGCTGCTGATCGCGGTGTGTCCTACAAATGCCTCGGTTTTGGTCGTCTTTTCTTTGCTCGAGGTTCTTTGCGCCCCGGGCGATTGCCTACACGGCGACCAGCAATTGACCCTACTCCTGGGTTCAGTTGGCAGCCGCTTAGTGACCATGCACTCCATAGCTGCACGATGTGTCGAAATCTGATCGAACGGGTTCGCGTCCGCAAACTGTAGTCGCTTCATTCGTCAGTAACCGTATCTGGTTGTAGGGCAGAAGATGGACTGTAATCTCAAGGTGCGCGATGGTAGATGTGCTACGTTCTCGCAGTTTAGTATATTTTTCACCGAGTGTATCAAAGATGGATTGGTTAGAATTTTTCGCCTCTACTATCGATTCACTGGCATGGCCAGGACTACTTGCCGTTTCGCTATTTTTGCTAAAGGCGCCGCTTCTACAAATCCTCGCCCGCATTAGTTCATTGAAATTTGGTGGGATAGAGGCGGATTTCAAAGAAGCCTTCGGCAGGAGTCCCGATAATGCTGACGACCTCTCTCTCATCGACGGAGGTTCGACGCCAGCAGCGGAGCCGGAAGACGACAAATTGGCTGCGCTTTACTCGTTAGCTGAGCTGTCTCCGCGCGCAGCGGTACTCGAATCCTGGATCGCCGTTGAATCAGCTGCTCGCGACTACATCGAGTCCGTCGGTGCTAGTAAGAATACTCTCGCGCTAGGTCTTGATCGCTTGCCAGACAAAGCGCGAACTCCAATCGAAGGAGTAATTTTAAGGTATCGAGAACTGAGGCATCTACGAAACGAAGCTGCTCACGCAAATGATTTCGACTTTCCTTCATTCTACGCAAAGGATTTTGTTGAGGAGGCGCACCGAATCGCGCGAGTTATTGCTTCCAAAACAAAGAACAGCTGACTCAACCGAACAGTACCTATAAAGGGGCGAGCGGTCTTTGTCCATCATGCTCACTCGGGATATTTCAGGAGAGTTCTAAGAGTGCGGGAGCATTGCCGGAATAGTGGTCAATATAGGGCCCAGCCGTCACTGTTGC
This sequence comes from Granulosicoccus antarcticus IMCC3135, assembly GCF_002215215.1. Lineage (NCBI taxonomy): Bacteria > Pseudomonadati > Pseudomonadota > Gammaproteobacteria > Chromatiales > Granulosicoccaceae > Granulosicoccus > Granulosicoccus antarcticus. Next base: position 3,917,083 of record NZ_CP018632.1, read on the forward strand.
GACTCGTATGAACGAAGAGGGAGCGTGAAAAAGCTCATATATACGATATATCCCAATATCGGATATTTGACAATCTGGACAGCCTGAAGGACGCTGAGCAACACCGATTACGAGAGCTGGCCGGCATGCTTAAGACAGCGCACGAAATCTTCGATATCGCCAAGCTTGGTACTATTTATTCACTTCATCCATAATGACTCTGCCAGCTAGGGTTTGAATGTCTCGACGGCGTGAATAGCCAAATGTTCCGCAAACCTCTCCAGTTCAGCACCTTTCTTAGGGAAGCGTATTCCATGATCTTGAGGGCTCTTGCCTCCAGTCAACCCTGCTTTTTCCAGCGTTTTCATCGTATCTTCAAGTTGAGAGGATGCGAGCAAGTAGAAATCCTGACCGGTGCCGGAACGCTTGAATGTGATCCGGCCTTGGTCGAACAGTCTGTCCAGACTCGCGCAAAGCGGTATTCCGTTAGCTGGATCAAGCCGTTGTCCGTTCGACTTACAGCGGCGCCATGGAACGATGTGCGATGCAGTGATCATCGTCTGCTCTGAAGAGAGTGTCGCTGCGCAACAGCCATTCCAGATAGAAAGCACATCCTTTCGGAAAGCGCCTTGTCCGACCCGTGCACTGATCAATTGCTCTTTTTCCGTCTGACTGAGATCCGGGTCGTTGCTAATCTCTTGTTGGTCCTCAATTACCTCCTTTTCGGACGAGTCCGATGTGCTGAAGTCAGGATGGCTCTGCAGCAGTGCCACCAAGCCTTCCTGAATTTCAGAATAGTTCCTCGCTTTGTTAACATTTTCATGCCGCAAATTAAGAAGGATAGGGCCGTGTGCCCACGGCTGCATCGCCTTAAGTAGCTGGAACCAATTTTGTTTGTCCAACAGCGGCATTTTTTGGAATAGAACACCAACGTCATTTTGAGCGTTAATGGTACCGCCTGAATTGTTACCGGCGATGAAGCATGATCGAACGTGGAAACCCTTGCTTGGCACCGAGCCAACCTTGCCCCACAGCCAAACAATATCGCCTTCTCTCGGACTTCTCTTGCCCTGCTTCGTGGTCACCACCCTGAGTGTATCGATGTCTTGCAGAGGAATGTCGTAGTGGGGTGTCTGATAAACCATCCAGTGCTTCTTATCTTCGATATCTGAAAAATCCATCCGGTGCAGGTCTCGTGAGGTTTGTGTCTACAGGGCTTCATGCCGGCTCTCCACCTCAATCCTACCAGTTCATCATGGTTGAACCTTATCGAGAGATTCTTTGGCACAATCGCAATCTGATGCCTCACCTCTGGAAAAAATACGCAGAGGAAAGACTAGAGAAAGTAGAGCGTGCAAGATCAATACTGACATGCACAGACTACTTGAGATAGTACGCTAGAGATCATAGCTTTCACCGGCTTTCTTAAGTACTTGGCGCACTTCCTGTTCAGTGACATCCTGATAGATGGTGGTGGTTGCGGCTGATTTGTGCCCAAGTACTTTTTGAACGGTTTCGAGATGCTCACCCTGATCGTGGAGTAAGTTGGTAGCCAATGTGCGACGCCCGGAATGACTACTGGCACGGTCGATACCGGACCACTCACGCAGCATCGTGGCCATATGATCCTGCAGCGTATTCGGGCTGTAGAAACCACCTTTCTGGGACAGTAACAGCGGATCATTGGGTCTCAGGGGCTTCTTCAGCGCCATGCGCTCGTCCAAGTACCGTGAGATTGCCTCCAGCAGAGCAGAGTCCGCCAGTGGCAGCTCTCGTGTCAGGCCACCGGGCTTCTTCATGGGCGGATAGTAGTCAGCGGCAGTGAGCGTTTCGCGTCGCCTGGCATCTTTGGCGATCTGCGCGACTAGCCGATCAAATTCAGCCACGGTAAACCGCACGCTGGTACGTTCATTGGTTTTGTTGCCGACGGCAGCCATCGCACGAGCGCCTTTGGTGAAGCTTTTCGGCAGTACCAAAACGTCCTTGATCTTGTAACCTCGCGCGAACTCATCGCTTAAGGCAGCGACTTCACGAATACGCAACAAGGCCATCTCCTGGGCACGAAGCCCAAGCTTGAAGCTGATCTGGATGATCAGGGCATTCTTGGCAGGGTAACGATGATGTTCGATCTCATCGAGTACGGCGCTGAGTTCGTCATTGGACAGCACCTTGGCTTGACCGTTTTTGGCCATCGTTTACCATCAATCTATGGGTATACCAAGCAGTATAGACCCGACAGGAGATATGTCCATAAAATCCGTACTAATCATATTTCTACGGATATTTGTATTCTATTTTGCCGAAACCATATTTGTTGTCTATCCGAATTGATTGGAAATAGCCCATAGGTATGGGAGGCCTCCAAAGGCTGTCCCAGCAGTTACAATCAGACGCCTGGATCAACTCAACGCTTTAATGGCAATGCCATGTGGTGTGTCCCGGCCAACCAAAAATTATTTCGTCACATTCCTCAGCTGTGTTGCAATGAATGAAGCTATCTGTTCTTTATCAGGCAATGCCACCTGATAACGCGAAACAAACAACTGATTATCCATCCCGGCGGTTGCATACCGGACAAGCGCTTCATTTTTGCCGGTGCACAGTAAAAGGCCGATAGGCAAATTATCGCCTTCACTGCGTTCGTTCTCGGCAAACCAGTTCAGATAGGTATTGAGCTGCCCGAGGTTTTCATGATTGAAGGGCTCTGTTTTTAGGGGTCGTGAAATAATTAACTATACTTTTCGGTTGGTCCTGCGCCTGCCCGGCAAGGCGTGAGGAGGGCGAATAGCGGGCTATTCAACCGACAAACAACGCAGAAGGGCAGGATGCAGGGGCGACTGAAAAGTATAGTTAATTGTTTCACGACCCCTTAGTTCCACCAAAATGTGGCATTTGAGTATTCGGTGGTAGAAAACCAAGTCGACGAAAAAGTACTCACCGCCTATCAGGATACGTTTCTGTCGTGCTTCAAAACAAAACCCTCGACCAAGCTCCAGCAAGAATGGTTCGAGCTTATCAAGCAGAGCATGTTCAAGGTCCGATTCAAGCATGGTGTCCTGAGCCCGAATGCCAAGGAACTCAAATACCACTGGATCGCGCAGTATCAGCTCCGGTTTTTCAGTTTCTGCAAGCGATTTGACGTGTTGTCTGAGCGCTTCTTTATCCCTGGACAGTGCAGTCCGCTCATAGCTGACACTGCCGATCTGGCGCTTCAACTCACGAACAGACCACCCCCCACGCAGACATTCCACTTCGTAAAATGCACGTTGGAGAGGGTCGTTCAGTGCGAGTAGCAATTCGAAGTGGCTGTACGAGAGCCTGGCAACCAACATCTCAGCGGGTACCTGCAATAGTGGGGACGCTGTCTCCACACTCTGCAACATTCTGTCAGATGAGCCGATTGTCGCATCGGCAGGGAGCATCGCGGCCAATGATGGGGACAGTGTCCCCACAATCTGCGGATAGCGCTTGAAAAAGTCGAGGTACCGATACAATTGTCGCCGATCGCAGCTTTTTACTTGGCGTTGTTTAAGGCCGCTCGCAAGACTATCAATCAGGTGTTCGCCATAGGTTGCACGATCCTCACCCTCCAGTTCGTAGTAACTGATATAAAAGCCGATTGCCCAGTTGCGAAGCGTCAGCCCGACATTCACTGCGCGAGCAGTATCGTTTCTGGCTTGCTGATCAATGGAGTCGATCTGTTGAATCAGCTTGTCGAAAATCATTGCCAATGCCTACAGGGATAATGGTGGAGAAGGGGGAATATAGTACATTCTTCGAAGCTGTTGTTTTGCAGCGAACGACAAGAGAGCTCAGAAGGCGGGCGGAGCACGGCCGGGGGGCAGCCCATAAACCCTCTTAACTTTGATTAATGCTATGACTACAGTATATAGGCCACAATGGTGGCTACCCAGTCGAATAGCGGCCTGTAGGTGGCAAAACCACTCAAATTGGCCAGCATGCGCAGTGCACCGACGGCGCTGTTCGATACGATCAACAGATCGATACACTCGGGGCTCCCGCGTACCTGACCAATGGTGCAGTATGGCTATGGCTCGTACTTTCCTGCAGGCCTACACCCGGAAATCTGGGTACCTTTAATAAGCTAACGATGGGAGTTGAGCGCTTGCTGCACATTGCCAGCGAGCGACTGGAGATTATCCCAACCACTTGGGAGCAGACTCTGAGCCTCTGATACCGTCCATGTTTTTTTTCGTTGGGTATCCTGTAGTTTTCCAGGCTTCCAGGCTTTTGTAGATCACTTTTTACGCGTCGGGGGAGCAGCAGCCTGTGTCATCGATTCGAAGGCTTTTGTAAGCCAGTCAGTATTATTGGCTGTGCCGGTTGCCATCCAGCTTTCTACAAGAGTCGCTGGTGTAAAGTTTTCCATATCCGCCAGCATTTTCTTTTTCATTTCTGCCAGCCATGCATCCTGCATGGGCTTGATGTCTGGCAGGCCGAGAAACTGACGTGCTTCTTCGGGTGTACAGTCGATGTCAATGCTGATTTTCATGATGATCCTCCTGGATGGCGGTCTGGTTATCGATTTGAAGACGAACTGTCCTCAAATCGATAGCGAGTATTTCAAGATATACAACATACTACGATGAGGGTTCACGGCATATCTCAATGACGTTCGGTCCATGCATTTCGATACTCCAGTCACGGTTACGATATCCAGGTTGAGAAATTCTGTCGATTCAGCAGCGGACCTGTAAGGGATCGGCAAGTGTTTTCTCCTGACCATTGATACAATTTAACATAATATGCATTATGCGCAACAAAGGATAGCTGGGCCAGAATCAGTCGAAAACTCAGGATTTGGCCCGAATTTCTCCGATATCCACACATGTCTACATCTTTGTTGTTGATCATCAGATTCTGACGTTTCAGCGCCTGTGATACCTGTGTGCCATGCGGCGCTATGCAATTGATGTCTGGTTCTGGTCAAGTTTTGTAATGCGCTGTGCACCGATGACTATTGGGTCCATCCGAGTCGGAATCTTAGCTGCACAGTCTTGTTCAAGTTCCTGTTCAAGGTTTCATTTGATAAAGCCTTGTTAGAATCGAATCTAGCTGTTCTGGCTGCTTGTTGGTGGCTACAGCCTGTGGCACCGTATGACTACGAATGGCATTTCCATGTCTGGCTTGTTAAAGCCTCACAAAGCCATCTAAATGCAAAGACCGATCATTTGGATATGGACTCAGGCTTCAGGTTCGCAATTGCTGCCTGGAATGAGTTTCGACGCCTGAAATCAGATTCCACACAAGATTTGGTCGACTTCAGTTTCGACGTATCTGGGCACGTATGACACGCGGCGTGCGCAGCAGCAATCACTTGATGCAGCGTGGAGAAATTCGGATTTGCCTCTGAGTGACCGTTTTCCGATATATAGCGTTGTTTGACATGACGATGCCTTGTTCACGTGTTGATTGCCATGGCTCACAACGAGTTCGATGCGCATTCTCTGGAATGACCTGTAAGGACGAAACCCACCATAGCCACATCGTTCAGATGATAGGTTGCTTTTCCAAGTGAACTCGATCCATTCGGCAGCTTTGACTTATACCGACGACCATTGCGAAACAACCATGGTCAAACTCCACATTTAGCGCTTCTGGAAATGCCTGGAAATGCAAAGACTCCTGAGGAGAGGGCCTCGGAGGGGAGCCCCCGAGCCCATTGGAGTCCAGGCCCCTGAGGGGCCTACCCTCAGCTGAGAGGGCTTCAGAGGTTGAAAGTATAAAAATCGCATCTAGCACGCAGAACAGCGCAAAATAACGTGGAATTCCGAGTTAAACAGGCTACTTTTAGTCATATTTAATAATGACATAACCATATTTATGTGCTTATTAAATTTCATTTCGTCGCTAGAAATGCCTTCCAATTCGCGCAGTCAAATTTATCTGGAACAACGCTCAACCACTGCATCCATCAATGCCAACGCGGCATCTTCTCCAACTACTTCATCGGCAATCCTTATTGTCTTGCCGTTGGCTTCATATTCAACGGCAAAATACTCCGTCTTTTTGTTCTGACTGGTTCTGCTATCCACTTTCTTCAATCCCAATTTATCAGCATCAAACAGACCACCTTGATGCTCGGCATAGACATACCCAAAGAAGCTTTCCTGTGTCTTGAGCTCCCAGGATTGTTTGTCGATACTTACGTCTATTATCTTCCCCATACGATAGAGCGAAAAGAAAAACACAGCCGCTCCCAGGAGTATGAACAGATACCCGAATATGGAATTCTGGGAAGCCATGTAAAAGCCGACACCAATGGAAATTGCACCGAAACCCATCCCCACTACTCCGCCATCGGATGCTCGTGCCGCTTTGCTGTGAACATTGATCTGATGTGAATCTTCAGTCATTGAAACTTGCTCCAGGACAACCGCCTCAACAAAGTCTTGCGATTGTTGTGCTGCCCGTTCAAGAAAGCTCTGTGGGATGTCGATCTCATGACTTTGAGATCCATTATTGCCAACAACAACTTCCCAACTACGTTCAAACTTGCCTGGATTGACCGAACTGAAATCAGCCTCAACCGTCACTTTCCACATGATGAACGAACGCTTGTCCAATTTTTTGGTTGCTGTGCATGTCTTTGGAATATCTATCAAGAATGAGGCATCAACACCGTGGGCCACCTGCTTCAGATACACAGGGACGTTCTCCTGCCACAAAACAACGTAAGTGGTAGGGCTTCTTCTTCCCCCCTTGCTTTTACGAATACAGGCAAGTGTCGCCCAGCTTGGTATCGTCGAGTTGATGATCTCACTGTTATTCTGAGCGATTAAACTGAAGCGCCCACCAAGCTGACCACCGACACCCGGATTGCCCGGATCAAGAAACAACTGAGTGGAACCGAATCGTCGGTAATTTCCATGTATTTTGAACGCTTGATAGAGAAACCCTGCGCCAGCGATTAAAAACAGCAGGCAAAATAGAACACCGTAGTCTCCATCGCGAATGGCATCCGGCAGAAAAATAACCAGCACTACGGCACCCGTCGCAAAGAAGCAACTGCCCAATAAAACGAGTGGCCAATGTTCAGTCCTCTGATCGCTATTGATGCCGTTGCGGTTTTCAGGCTGCAATACTGACTGGCGATCTGTATTCGAATCCTCGTCCATGACTGTTTTCCCGTCGATCTACAAGTTCATTTGCGGTATCCAAGGGTATCACCTCAATGGAAGCATGCACGTCAGCAGTTTCAGGGTCGTTCCGGCAAAAAACTAACCTTTTCCCAGAACAAGCAAAGCCCCCTGGTAAAGACCAGTCAGTACCGCATGAGTACAGCGGCCGCCATCCAGAGGCTATTCAAGGCAGATAAAGCCACTTAATGCCGACTTTGTGCTCGAAAATCAAGAAAAGCGTTCATTGTCAATAATTGGATTTGACAGGTAAGCCGATCAACAAATTCGGTATCAATTGGAGGGATAATGGCCTGCGCACCGAATAAAGAGGTACACCAATGCCCTATACAAGAATTCAGAGTGAAGACGCGGTTTTCATCAATGAAGGAACGGTCGGAATAGGCGCCGTCCGCGAGGTACACACCGACCATATCATCGTGTATATCGAGAGATTTGGTGATCAGCGTATCAGTGCAGATGAAATTTCAGCCGTGCACGACGGCAAGGTCGTTCTTGCGTTTGACAAACTACCGGACGATGTCAGGGAGGCCGTATTACACGCGCACGATGCCGAAGATAACGCAGACGGCAACTGGCCGCCAGACGATTGAAACCAGCCTGAATCGTATTAACGTGTGGAAAGTGCGCAGAGGCTCTCCAGAAAACAACCTCAAACGCACTTTCCAGCATAGGAACGAAATCGCTACTTCGTGACCATGTTCATGACTGCTGGACACCTTGCGCAATTCGCTCGCCAACATCACTGTCGATATTGCGCCAGTATTCCAGTGCTCTCGCCAACACCGGCTGTGATACACCATTGCTCAGGTGTCCGACAACGTTGCTGACCAGGCGATCGCGAGCGGCATCATCCATCACTTCTCGAACCAGAGTTCCTGCCTGTCCCCAATCGTCGTCGTCTTCACGCAGCGTATAGGCGCTGCGCACCATGTCTCCACTTGACGCCCACACGGCATCTTCGGGGAAGCGTTCCGGGTCGGCACTGGGACCTCCGTAGGAGTTGGGTGCATACACAGGATCGGAGACATTATCGACACGCATTGCGCCATCCTTGGAGTAACTGTTCACCGGTGCTTTGGGGCGATTGACCGGTATCTGTCGATAGTTCACACCCAAACGCGCTCGATGAGCATCTGAATAAGAAAAGCCTCGTGCCAGCAACATCTTGTCCGGGCTCAGACCAATACCGGGAACCAGGTTATTCGGTTCAAACGCTGCCTGTTCGTTCTCCGAGTGGTAATCGGTCAGATTGCGATTCAGCGTCAGCTTCCCAACCTCGTGTAACGGGTAGTCAGCATGTGGCCAGACCTTGGTCAGATCGAATGGGTTGTAGCGATAGGTCTTGGCTTCCTCGAAGGGCATGATCTGAATGTGCAGGGTCCAACTGGGATGATCTCCCTGCTCTATGCTCGTGAAAAGATCACGCTGGTGATAGTCTGCATCGGCACCTGCAAGACGATCTGCTTCTTCCTGAACCAGGTGATCGACACCTTGATCAGTCTTGAAATGGTACTTGACCCAGAAGCGCTCACCCGATGCATTTACCCACATATAGGTATGACTGGAATAGCCATTCATGTGGCGCCAGCTCTTCGGAATACCCCTGTCACCCATCAGCCAGGTGACCTGATGAGCAGACTCTGGCGAGAGCGTCCAGAAGTCCCATTGCATGTCGTGATCACGCAGATTGTTCGCAGCTCGTCTTTTTTGAGAGCGAATGAAATGCTGGAATTTCATCGGATCACGAATGAAGAAAACCGGTGTATTGTTTCCCACCAGGTCATAGTTACCTTCTGACGTGTAGAACTTGACAGAGAAGCCACGTGGATCGCGCCAGGTGTCCGGACTGCCTCTCTCTCCCGCCACCGTGGAGAATCGCATGACAGTGTCAGTCTCGACCCCGGGCTGAAAAAGCGCCGCCTTGGTGTACTGGCTGACATCATGGGTCGTCTCGAAGTGGCCGAAGGCACCACCGCCCTTGGCGTGGGGCTGCCTTTCCGGAATCCTTTCCCGGTTGAAGTTCGCCATCTGCTCGATCAGATAATGATCTTGAAGCAGCAGTGGACCATCAGGTCCGACCGACAGGGAATGTTCATCGCTGGCAACCGGAATGCCTGCGTCTGTTGTGGTTGGTTTGGAATTATTATCTGCCATTTTTTTACCCCTCATACAATGGATGCAATGAGACTGGCCAAGCCGATTGGAAGCCGTGTCGTTGGATGAATACGGGACGAGTGGAAACTTGTGTATGTGTGTGTTTCAAGACACCAATCAACGTACAACTTCTCAGGAATGCGCTTCGCTCATTTGTAACTTTTCCCATCGTTGATGGTTGCTACAGGCGATGCGCAGGGCTTACATTTTCCGGCATGTGGTTGAATCAGGGATCGGCAACGCGCAGGTGGTTCTGTCCACGCTCTTTGCTCGCCTGCCGTCTCAAATACGGCGTTTTGGGAACACGAACCTCGAGCCGCTCTTCGGTGAGAAACGGATTGTCCGGCAGTTGCATTAACGAGGATTGTTCCTGGGAAAAAGCTTCATATACAGTGATAGTGTTATCCTATCGCCATGCTCTATCACTGCTGGTACCGGCACACCATTGATCCCCAGCAACCGTACGGCACTCAAATCCGGATACTGCTCGAGCGCCTGAACCATGAAGGGTAAGTAGGGATCCAGGATCGAAGGGCGTGTGGCGCGTTCAATCTTGGGCATCTGCCGTGTGGAAATTCCTGCTAACTCAATCATTTAGGAGTCTCAGGACAGGCACTATCTAGTTTCACACGATCATTGTTGTGCTAAAAGACAGTTATCCTGGTCTGCTATCTCATCGCTCAGACGTCTTGCCATGTCCACTGCTCGACAAGCGTTAACTGCGCCTGTATCGAGATTTGCCGTGAGTTCGAGCAACGCGAGTAATTCACTTGGTGACAATGTGGGCGAAACGCTACGCAGCAGCGCAGCAAGCCCCGTGATGTGTGCTGTGGAAAATGAGCTGCCGTCAAAAAAGGCGTATTTATTATCAGGAAGTGTACTGAGAACTCGCCGTCCGGGTGCAGATATCGATTTTGACTTGTTGCCTGGCATATCGACAGCAATTGTTCCTTGAATAGACACCGGAAATGCCCTGTTTTCATGAGCAGGTACTGCACCGATAACGACGATACCTCTCTCCAACGCCGCCAGGACCAATCGTTCCAGCACAGGATCTGGAGGCCCTGTCAGGCTCAGGTTGATAATGTCCACATTCTGTAAAATCGAATAGTTGATCGCTTTCGCCAGAGTGAGCGAATTACAGCGCGCCTTGCTTTCACCCTGATTTACATGCCAGCAAGCCTTGAGCGCCAATAAATTTGCCTCAGGCGCTATGCCCACCATGCCGGTATCGTTGTCGGCACTAGCAGCAATTACTCCACCAACGGCTGTACCATGAGTGTCAGAGCGGAATTTAGCGTCGTCGCTGTCAACAAAATTACGCGTAGCTTCGCTGCTTAACACAAGATCAGGGTGAGTGTTATCCATGCCCGTATCAACTACCGCCACCGTTACGCCCTTGCCACGCGACCATTGATGAGAGCTGATAGCCTGGAGCGAATGGAACCCGTGTTGAAGCCCCAAGTAAGGATCGTTGTAGTTTTCTGCCTTTACTTCAAATGTTTGCACTATTTGTGCGGTTTCTACCCCCGGCTCCTGTTCTAAAGCCGCAACAATAGTTTTCCGCGCCTGGGCATTTTCAACCTCGAAAACGACACAGAATATCTCGATTGCAGGTAATGGCCAGTTGGCTACGCGCTTCAGCCCGTATCTGGATTGCATCTGGTTGAGAAAATCCGAATAGCGAGGAGGTAGATCTCCTGACATCGGCACTGATTTCATTCCAGTCAAAAATGCATGACGTTCCGGAGTCATTGTTATCAGAATCAGATTTGGCTCCAGATCCTCATCATAGTGTCCAAACGTCTCATCGGTCACTGGCTTGGGTGATGCGGGGTTCGACACGCATCCCGAAATGGAAAAACACAGCATGAGCGCTAATAGGTAGTTATAAGTGTTAATCAGAATCTCCTATGCAAGTTCATCTTATGCTTCAGGTTTGGAATACGAATACCCAGAGGCACTCAGCTTCACACACTACATCCTCTTTTCAATCGATCACAAGCTTTGTCACAATAGTTCGGTAGTCAGGCACTTTGCAGGGGTACCATCTGATGGTACCCCTGCAGTGAGCACTTTAGTTAATTGTCAAAGAACCCTAATTTCACTGAATCTGCTGTTGAACAAAATCAGGCAGATCAGACAGAGATACCAGGGTTGGTGGGTTTGTGGTGATATCCAGAACATCAATGTTCTCAACCCCACCACCATCAGCTACTTCACGCTTTGTACACACAACATACTCAACATTGCGAAGACTCAATGATACTCGCAGACCATCATCATCTTCGCGTTCACCGGCATCAAAAGCGTTGGCGACGCCGCGCAAACCAAACCGTACCAGGTGATCCAGAGAAAGCATTGCCAGCTCTGTTGGATTGGTTGAAATATCAAGTACCGTACAAAACCCGGGAGATGTGGAAACACTTAATGTCGGCAATCTCGTGTTCTGATCGAGAAAAATCCCGTCAAAATCAAAACTACCGACTGAACCAGGAGCATTTACGTTGAAAAAGGGCGCTCCAGAAATACCAGAGTCGCTGTCACGCTCTTCGCCGAGCAGGCCAAAAGCAACAACATCAGTTCCCGGGCCACCATCAAAATAATCACTGCCGTCCCCTGGTGTCCAGATAAAAATATCATCACCATTTCCACCAAATGCTCGGTCACGGTTATCAGCACCAAGTGCATCGCCATCAACACTGGAATTGAAATCTTCAGTTCCACCGATCAGCACATCATCACCATCACCACCCAGCAAAACATCAACTCCAAGCGCACCGATTATCACCTCGTCAGCGACTCCCCCCTGGAGAATGTCGCCGCTACGCAAGCTTTGGTTCGGTGATCCACCAGGTCCATCAGGGTTGAGTGATAATAGTGGACTGCCAATATTGTTAAGGTCATTACCCTGCAAAACAACTCGCTCTACGCCTTGACCCGGTGGTTCTTCACCCGGCGGGACACCTTCAGGCGGCTCCTGTGTCGGAAGTTCGACTCCGTCGTGTTCAGAATCTGAGCCGCTACAGCCGACCAGCAAAAGCGTCATGGCAGTGCAAATACAAACCTGGCTAATCAATGATGTTCGCGGTTGTGTCGATTTTTTGATAATCATCAAAATTCTACTCCAATTAAATTATGCGATTGTTTAGCGAATGAGCTGGAATGCTTGCGCAGGTATTTCCGAAATATCGATGGGCGTCGGTGGACTTGTTGTAAGGTCGAGTACCACCGTCTCACCGATGTGCGCACCGCCACACACCAGATACTCTGTGTTGGTAAGATGTACCGCTATTCGAAGTCCGGTATCCGGATTAGCCAAGTCTGCGGCAGGACCACGTAGTGTGAAACGAACCAGATGATCCAGACCTAAAGCAGAAAGCTCGGATTTTTCGACTTCATTGTTGTACCCATCCACCACCTCACAAAAACCCGGACCACCTGCAACATCCACGATGGGTAAACCTGACGATGGGTCGATGTAGATGCCATCAAAATCCTGACTTCCATCGCCTGATGGTGGGTTCACACTAAAAAATGGAGCACCTATTTCGCTGCCATGGTCATCAGTTTGCTCACCGACCAGACCCAGCATGAGTACATCACTACCTTCACCGCCGTCGAAGAAATCATTACCGTCACCCGGCGCCCAAATGAATACATCTTCGCCTTGTCCGCCAAATCCCCGGTCACGGTTGAAGGGGTTAAAATCTTCGGTGCCACCGATCAAGATGTCCTCACCACCGTAGCCCAACATGACGTCTATTCCCAACGCGCCAATGAGAAGATCTGATTCTTCAGAGCCACTTAGTGCATCACCAGCCTGCAGGCTCTGATCTCCTCCCCCATTACTTCCTCGATTGGCCGAGAGAAAATCTCGCACATTGTCATCCACTCCTGAGATGGAGTTCTGATCAGTACCAATAATTGTCGTCGATATCGCGGCAATTGCCGACAGCGAAACGCTTCCTGAAATACAGAATGCTGCCAGAATTGACAAGTGAAGCTTCATGTGGCTTGTTTTGGGTGACATGATATTTATCTCCGTATGCATGTGTTGTGAGAATGTGACTTCGCCTCTTTCAGGCGCATTCTTTAAGTAATAAAGCGAAATCATCAGACTGAAAATGGGCGACTTAGTGAGCTCGACTTGACCAGCAACAACTATTGACCCAACCATTCAAATCCGGGTGGAATTAACTGGTTCGACAGTAGGTACCGGCCCTGCGTGATGTGGTTCATTTAACAGTGCAATTTTTTTAGAAAGTCTGAAATACACGTATTTCGCATGGCATCACCTACGCACAATGATGCGATTCGAGGCCTGGACTGGCCTCAATTCATCAGCCTTCAAAATAGTGTAATTCCGGATTGAACCGAATCAGCTGCACCAGGTACCTACTAATTCAAAAGATATATTTGAGCGGATGATATGCTTGCAGCAACCTCAGGCAGCGAGAACTACATAGCGTTGGACCAGCCGATTGATATAGACGTCGAATTAGTTCGTGCGGTTGCAGATGGAGACCGAAAGGCTTTTGAGCGATTGTTTCGTCTGTACCACAGCCGAATTTACAAATTCTCGATCAGAATGCTGCAGGATCATCTGTCCGCTGATGAGGTGGCCTGCGATACCTTATATGCGGTCTGGACCAGCGCTTCAAAATTCCGAGAGCAATCTACAGTTTCATCATGGATTCTGGGCATTGCCTATAGGCGCTCACTGAAGAGCTACAACAAGAATGCAAGGCATACAGAAAATAGAGAGCCTACCTATCAAATGGAGGAACTGGTGGAGTCATCGCCAAGTGTAAATCCGGAAACCTATACGAACAACGCTATGGAAGTTGGTCAGATGCAGAAGGCCCTGTCCACACTCAGTAGCAATCATCGTGCTGTTATGGAACTGATAGCGCTAGGCTATTCAGTTACAGAAATTGCAACCATCGTCGGGTGTCCAGAGAACACTGTTAAAACCAGAACCTTCCATGCACGTCGTCAGTTGCGAATAGCACTTCAGGATTAATCGATATGTCAAATAAAATAAGCAACCATCCTGACCACGAAGAAATTTTCTCATTGCTACCCTGGTACGTAAACCTGACATTGGATGAGGGTCAGCGAGGGGCCGTATCGAGTCATATCAAAAATTGCGATGAATGCCAGCGTGAAATTCAGTTCCTGGAATCACTGTCCGAGACTGTAAAGATTGAAACTGAGGATGCATACAGCACGCATGTTGACGTAGATAAAAGTCTGGCTAATGTGATGAATCGGATTGATGAAGAGAGCCATCAAACCAATGCTGTCGCCTCTGGTGCATCATCGCTTCTGAACCAGCTTGGCGAGTTCTTTAAATTTGCAACGACTCTACCCGTTACTCAATGGGGCGCAACTGCTCTGGCTGGTTTGTTGGTGGCCGTATTAGGATTTCAAGTGTATTTCAGTCAATCGAATGATGACTATTCAGTACTCAGCTCTTCTGACATTACTGACTCGTCAATGCGTTTGTCTGTTGAGATGTCAACGGCTGTTGGCCTGCAACAGGCTCAATCTATCATTGAGCAGGGAGTTGAAAAACTGGGACAGCGGATTGATATTGAAGCGAAAGCGGATAGTGTTTATACAGTCATTTTTAAAGACTCGATCGCTGTGCCCGAGCTGAGCAAGCTTATTGCCGATCTGGAAAGTGATGCGCAAGTTAAGCGTGTTGAAATTCTGCCTTAGTCTTTTTTCGCCTAGCTGCATCTTCATGTAAGCGTCGATACTCAAGGAGTGAGTATTTGGCCAAACTGGCTCGACGCCTTCTGACGACTTATTTGAAGTCGCCTCCTTGGAGCTTTGACTCACTCACCTTCTTCCACCTTGAACCGTGCACACTCAGAAGGCCGAACTACCCCAAACCCCTGCTTTGGCATATTATTACCAGGGTGCTCTAAATCTGGTCCCCATATCGCCTGATAGGTGTCGTATGCATATCCGCGTCGCTGCAAAAATACCGCGACAACGATCAACAGTGACAACCAACCGCCTATGCACAGCCACATCCAGTGTGGTGCATTGGCCTCCCAAAGCCCAGACAGCAAGGCAACAACAATCAGGCCAATGGTTGTATAGCCCACGCTCTTATGGACAAGCTCGAAGACAAGGCGGCGGCGAGTCATATCGTAGTGATCCCCTCGCAGACTGCCATCGGATTGTGGCGCTGTAGCCCCACCCTTGGTGCCCCGAAAAAGACCCGACAGAATCTGCAGCGTCCCCAGGCTCATTATCATGTACCCCAACACCCGGTGTACAAGCACCGAACCTGTGTTTTGCTGCGATATCAGAATCAGTATCAAGGCAACGCTTGCTATGACAAAGGATGCGGATTGCCCCAGGTAGTGAGCATTCCACCACAAGCGATTGTCCAGATCCTGAGGCCAGTTCTGTCGAGGCCTGATTTTGTAGAACCTGGCTATCAGTACAGCCGTCGGTGTCAGTATCCCCCAGGACAGCACCATCAGGCGTGCGTGCCAGGATAAGGCAAGGCCTATTTCATGAGCACGTGTCGGATCAATGGGAGATAGTAACCAGTGCAGCATCAGCCTTTCACCGCACCTGCGGTCATACCGGTAATGATCTGCTTGGAGGCAATAAAGGTGAAGATAATGGGAGGTATGGCCAGCAACATACCCGTGGCCATAATGACGCCCCAATTGATATCGTACTCGGTGATCGAATTCACGATCGTCACGGGTACAGTTCGGGTGTTGCGATCCAGCAGTGCGTTGCCCAGCAAGAATTCATTCCAGGCGATACGAAAGGTAAAGATCGCAGCCGCCGCAAGCCCGGGTTTGATGATAGGCAAGACAACAAAGAAAAATACCTGCAGGGGATTTGCCCCATCCATACGTGCCGCCTCCTCCAGCTGGATAGGAACCTGCACGATGAATGATTGCAAAATCCAGATGACAAACGGCAAATTCATCGCCGTATAAACCAGAATGATGCCGGTATACGTGCCATCCAGGCCATATTGGAATGTCCAGATACCAAACACTGGTACCAACAATACGGCAGGTGGCACCATCCGCATCAGCAAGGTTGTCATGGACACCGTGTCGCGCCCCATGAAGCGAAAGCGCACCAGTGCGTAGGCTGCCATACAGCCCATGAAAAGGGTCAGAGCGGTAGAGACGAGTGCCACATAAATGGAGTTGCCCAGGGAGCGACCAAAGGTTGGATCGCAAAACTCTACGTGAGCCGGCTCGTACCACAACACGTCACACAGGACCGTTTCGTAGTTGGCCATTGTTGGTGTGAAAAAGAAGGCTGAAACAGCACTGTCATAAACATCAACATTGGTTTTGAACGAGGTGGCCAACATGAGAACAATCGGCCCAAGCGACATCATGATCAGCATCACAATGAGCATATAGAACCCTGTGTTCTGCGCATCCTTTTGAATAGCCATTCAGGTGGCCTCCTTCATTGCGGCGTTGCGCATACGCTCGGCGCGGCTTTCTTGTATTTTGTTAAAGGTAAACATGCCGATTGTTAACGCCATAAGCACCATCAACAATGAATTTGACATGGCGGCGGCCTGCCCCAGCTCCTGGAATTCCTGAGCTGTACGATAAATACGCAAGGCCACTATTTCTGTCGACAAACCAGGTCCGCCGTTGGTCAGGACAAGAATGACTTCAAGCACCTTGAACGCATCAATCAGGCGCAATAGCAGTGTGACGATCAGCACCGGCATCATCAGCGGTAGTTTGATCATCCAGATTTTCTGCCACTCATTAGCACCATCAATCTCGGCAGCCTCAAGCACGGAGCGTGGCAATGATTGCATCGCCGCCAGAGACAATATGAAAATGAATGGCGTCCACTGCCAGACATCGGCCATCACAACAGCCACGAAAGACCAGGTGCTGTCAGAGAGCCAGGGTATGCCTTCTTCGAAACCCAGACTTTTCAGTGTGCGGTTAAAAATGCCGACCGTAGGATGATACATATAGCGCCACATCAGACCGACAACGATGGGGGCAATCATCATCGGCAGAATGAAAATGGTTCGCAGCATGGACATGCCTTTGATGTTGCGATCGAGCAGCAGAGCCAGACCCACACCAATGAACATCTCAAGCGTTACGACAACGGCGGCAAATTTGATCGTGACCCAAAAGCTTTCACGAAAGGCTTCGTCCGTAAGCAGGTTGGCGTAATTTCTGAGGCCAATAAACTCGGCCTGGCCAATTCGTTGACTCGGGCTCCAGTCCAGGAAACTGGCGTACACCATATATCCAATGGGGTATAACAAGGCTGCCACCAGAATGATCACAGCGGGCGCCATGAACATGTAGGGCGTGAGCCGGTTCGCTTTGATTGCGATACTCATCAGGACATGCCTTTTGTCTAAAGGGTTGAATAGGTTTGGTGCTCCGCAGCATGGCGGAGCACCGCTGGTTCAGATTACTGCCACGAGTAATATCCAGCTTCTTCCATAATCGCTCTTGCACGCTCTGCAACACCATCAAGTGAGCTCTGAATGTCAGCACCCTCGGTCAGTACCTTGGACAAAGTTGTGCCTAAGTCAGCGTTGATTTTCCCCCAGACTGGAATGATCGGGCGCCAGTCAGGATCAGCATTTTTCAGTGCTTCACCAAAGGTGGCCATGTACGGGAATTTGGCGTTCACGTCCGGATCGGCATGCGTCGAGTAACGCGACGGGTTACCGCCCGCCAATGCGATCAGCTTGTCCGCCTTCTTGGATGTCAGCCATTGCATAAGCAGAAAGGCGGCTTCTTTGTTCTGTGCATTACGAGGAATGCCAATACCAAAACCACCGGTCTGAGAGCCTGCACGCACGCCCGCAGGATGCGGTGCCCAGGCAACTTTTCCAACTACCTTGGATTTGGCAGGATCATTAACCTGACCAGCAAAGACCGTAGAGTCGAGGAACATGGCCGAGGTGCCTTGCAGAAAGGATGCTCCGGCTTCGGCAAAGCCGAACGTGGCCGCACCTTCAGTGCCGCAATCAACGATTGTTTTCAGAGCGTTTGCTGCTGCAACCCCTTCGGCATTGTTGACGATCGGATTCCATTCGTCGTCAAAAATACGACCGCCCAATGGGGCAAGGTGTAATAGGAACGCATGGCTTGCGTGATGGCCTGAAGCCGCCCTTGAGGCCAAGCCTCCCATACCAGGCTCTAGCTCGGGAATCTTGCAGGCTAGATCCAGCAGTTCTTCGTAATTGCTGGGCACTGTCAGTCCATGTTTTTCAAAAATGTCAGTACGATAACCAAGAATGGAGGTCTCGGCCCCAAACGGCAGGCCAAACAAAGAGCCTGTCGCTCCTGGCAG
The DNA here is from genome assembly GCF_002215215.1 of Granulosicoccus antarcticus IMCC3135. Classification (NCBI taxonomy): domain Bacteria; kingdom Pseudomonadati; phylum Pseudomonadota; class Gammaproteobacteria; order Chromatiales; family Granulosicoccaceae; genus Granulosicoccus; species Granulosicoccus antarcticus. The sequence goes on from NZ_CP018632.1 coordinate 3,935,727, forward strand.
ATAACCTTTTTCGCCACCAGCAACACCGATATTGCTCACATATCCTTCGACCAGGTCAGCCGCATCATAATTGGGGTCAACCAGCTTGGGGTTCATGAAATAGCGTGCAAGATTTTCCAATTGGTCGGCATAAACATAGTCAGCCTTGGAAAAAACCACGTAGGCCATCAGATCGTAATCGCCTTTGTTCTTTGTCAGTTCCAGGGTTTGCTTCTCACGCATCTTCAGGTACTGAAGCTGATCAACTTCAACCTGAATACCAGTCTCTTTGGTGAATTCCGGTAAAACACGTCGCACAGCATCGTAATGCGGATGAGCCGGAAAGTTCACCACCAGCGTTGTGCCTTCGTAGGGCTCATAGGGCCCGGCAAAGGCCGCTGTGACGCTCAGTGCGATACCCGCAACCGAACTTGCGAGTGGTTTTATTATCTTCAGCATTTCTCTTCTCCGTGGGACTGACAAGGTGGTGAATCGATCAAAGGGCAACTTCAGTGTCTTGATCGAACAGGTGAATACCTTCGGGGTTGATGGCAAAGCGTAATTGGCCGGAACGATCAATCGGAATGGTCGATTTCAGTTCAACCTCCACTTTTTGACCGCCACAATCACACAGCAGCACTGTCTGAGCGCCGATGTATTCAGAGACAACAATGCTCAGTGACAGCGAACTTGTTGCAGCCGCCTCCAGGTCATAGACCAGGTCCGAGGGCCTAATCCCCAACGTGACCTGCTGTGTCGAATGCGCCAGGACAGCTGCGGCTTTCTCCGGTGGCAACTCGACACAGAACCCCTTTCCCTCAACAAAGCACTTGTCGGCTTTTTGCGAGATCGAACCGTTGAGAAAATTCATGGGGGGCATTCCCAGAAAGCCGGCTACAAACTTGTTAACAGGATTTTTAAACAGCTCCTCAGGAATGCCTTGTTGCTGGATATAACCGGCATTCATCACCACAATTCGATCGGCCAGAGTCATGGCCTCAATCTGATCATGAGTGACGTAAATCATGTTCTTCTGCACCCGCTCGCTCATCAACGCCAGCTCGGCTCGCATCTCCCCACGCAGCTTGGCATCGAGATTGGAAAGAGGCTCATCAAACAGAAACGTAGACGCATCACGCGTCAGTGCGCGCCCCATGGCCACCCTCTGGCGCTGACCACCCGACAAGGCTCCAGGTTTACGATCCAGATACGGGGTCAGGCCCAATGTGGCGGCTACGGCGCCAACCTTTTCATTGATCTCAGCTTTGGGGGTGCGTTTTAGTCGCAGTGCAAATGACATGTTCTGTGCCACGTTCATATGCGGATACAGCGCGTAATCCTGAAATACCATGGCTAGATCACGTGCCTTGGGTTCCAAGTGACTGACAGGGTTGCCATCGACATAGATCTCCCCCTCAGTGACACTTTCCAGGCCTGCGATCATGCGCAATGTGGTCGATTTACCGCAGCCTGACGGGCCGACAAGAACCGTGAACTCGTTCTCCTGCATTTCCAGGTCAATGCCGTGCAGAACCTCGATGCTGCCATATCGCTTCACCAGACCTTCAAGGACAATCTTTGGCATAACCGCTCCGTTTCACTACTTCTATCCGATTGTTACCGGTCACATTAGCATAGGACATTATTGATACCAACAAGTTATTAGGGAAATCGTGCCGTCGAAAATTACCTGACGACTTAGCTGCTGGCGCGAAAAACGGGCTCTGCAGGCACCTCAATATGCGTTGGGCTTTTGTCTGTGGCGTTCTCATCCAGCAGGCGGACAATCAGACGGCCGGTTTCACGCCCGATAGCCAAAGGATCCACTACAACCGTAGAAATGGACGGTGAGGCGAAGCGTGAAACTTCAAAATTGCCAAAACCTGCAATCGCAATCTGTCCAGGAATGGCTATGCCTTTGCCCAGAAGGTAGCTCTGGACACCAAATGCGGCAATATCTGACACGCAAAAAATGCAGTCAGTGTCTGGCCAGACTTGCAGGACGCGGGCCGCGGCCTCTGCCCCCAACTCACTGGACAGCGGTGGTGCCCCATGTTGGACGATGCGCGTGGAATCCAGACCAGCGGCCTTCATCGCCGCAATAAAGCCTGAACGACGTGCCGCGCCACGGGTCCAGCTGTCGTCACTTTCCCCTAGAAAGGTAAGATGTCGGTAGCCTTTCTCAATCAGCTGCTCAGTCATGCGAAATGCAGCCTCTTCATTGGAAAACCCGATTGTGTGCTCAATGGCGCGAACAGGACGTTCCCAGATTTCGATGATCGGTATATCTACGCTTGAAAGCAGCTCAAAGGTGCGTTCTGTGTGTCCATCGTAAGACAGCACCATGGCTTCAGGACGCCTTCGCAACAAGGTTTCAATCATGATCTCTTCGCGCTCCGAAGAATAGCCCGTATGACCGAGTAAAATCTGCAGGCCCACCTTCTCCAGCTCTTCAGTCAGTCCCTGTACGGTCAATGCAAAGTGAAGATTGTTTACTGAAGGGAGAAGCGTGGCCACAAAACCGGATTTTTTTGTACTCAGGCTGCCCGCCATCTGATCAGGCACGTAATTCATCTCTTTGACGATGGCCAGAATATGTTCGCGGGTTTTTTCAGAAATCGAGCTGTTTTTCTTGAGCGCACGAGACACCGTCATACGCGACACACCCGCCGCTTTGGCTACGTCGCGCATGGTTGTTGGTGTTCTCGGTTTCTCGCCTGCTCGCATGACTCTCTCTGTTTTCAAGGTGGTAGGTAAAGCATGGCATGCCACAAGCTCGCCTGCCAAATGCGGCAGCTGCTCGAGTGTCCAGGAAATTCAACGCAGGCCGCGTATGAAACATCGGGGCAAGCCCCTTCATTATAAACGGACATATTCTACACAATCACTAGTAGCGAACCCTGAAGTCATAGAAGTGATGTCCATCAGATCCGAAATAATTTGTTCCGACTGTAACCTTCTGACATCGGAATGCATCCTGTAAGTAGCTCTAGTCAACTACGCTCCAATTCCTTTTTACTCGCTTGATACTTGCCAGTAGCTGATAATAGAAGAGCGGCAAACCAAATAGTATGGTCGAGCCCTAGCCCACCATAAAGATGATGGAACAGAAGATTTGTGACGAAAGCTCTGAACATTAGCCACGATGAAACACACACTGACAATGGAGTTGGGATACAAGTAGCGTGTCAACAATGTGATGTGCTGATCAACATCCCAGAACTTGGAGAGGGAGAACAGGCAACATGTATTTCCTGCGGTGCGGTACTGGCTGTGCGCTCCTCCTTCGGTTCAGGATTGTCGCTGGCATGCGCGCTGGCCTCTATTGTCATGCTTGCGCTAGCCTATGTGTATCCGTTTCTGACTCTTGAGGCGAATGGATTAGGGCATCAACTATCCTTGATAACGCTACCAGAGACAATGTATGAAAATGGCAGGCCGGAGATTGCAGCAAGCATTGTATTGTTAACGCTTGTGTTTCCGATGCTATTGATGTTGTTGAATATATCTGTGCTTATTCCGTTTCATTTTGGTTTGACAGCACCTCGCTATGCCACCGCCGTGATGCGATGGAGCCATCACCTGGCACACTGGAGCATGGTTGATGTATTTGTGATTGGTGTTCTGGCCAGTCTGACGAAAATTGTGAGTCTGGCGGATATAACTCTGGGTGTCGGATTTTGGTCCTATATGACGTTTGCGGTACTGGCGTTGGTGTCACTTTGGCACTTTGATCGTCCACCACTGTGGCAGTGGATCGAACCGCACGTGCATCGCGGCGAACGCAGCTCTGGTGTCACCGGATGAAAGATGCCCCCAGAAAAGCCTGGCAGGCTGGTCTTCAGGCTTGCCACGTTTGCGAGCGCTTGGAACCAATAGAGGTGGATCGATGTGGTCGATGTAATACGTTGCTACGATTGCGCAAACATCAAAGTCGCCAGCGTACTTTAGCACTGACCGCTACGGCCAGCTTATTGATGTTCCCTGCGCACATGTTGCCTATCATGACCACAGAAACGCTCGGCGATGCTCAAGAAAGCACTATAGTTGGCGGGGTTGTCACTCTTTGGCATCACGGTTCCTACCCTATCGCACTGTTGATCTTTATAGCCAGCGTGGTTGTGCCAATAGGAAAACTGCTTGCACTTTACTGGGTGGTTCTGGGTCAGGCAGGAATTGATCTTGATAGCGCAGTTCGCCGTAGTCGTTTGTTCCGTTTATCTCACATGATTGGTCCCTGGTCGATGGTCGATGTATTTGTAGTAGCCATTTTAGTGGGGCTGGTACAGTTGGTCGGGATTTTACAAATTTTCCCCGGATTTGCGGTTGTTTGTTTTGCAGGAATGGTGGCCGTGACCATGCTAGCGGCCAATTCTTTTGATGAGCGGCTAATCTGGGACAGGGTGAAAATGTAGGATGGACAACAACAGTCATAAGGCAATAGTGTCTAAGCGTAAGCGAATATCAGCGGTATGGCTCATTCCCATATTTGCACTATTGGTGGGTGCATGGTTTGTATATACCGAGTATCAACAGCAAGGTTCTGAGGTTGTGCTTCACTTCCAGAGTGCTGAAGGCATCGTTGTCGGAAAAACCAAAATCAGGCACTTGAGTATTGATGTTGGAGAAGTCACCGACGTAGCGCTTAATGAATCGCTTGATGCAGTGGAGGTTCGTGCTCGCATGAAACGCAATGTGATGCCGTTGTTGCAGGAAGATACTCGCTTCTGGGTGGTGCGGCCACGCGTTGGTGCAAGTGGAATATCCGGACTGGGTACTTTGTTGAGTGGCGCCTATATAAGCTTTAACAGAGGTGTTGGTAACACACCAACACGTACCTTTATCGGTGAGGAAGAACCTCCTGTGTCGCCTGCTTCAGCTCCTGGCGTGCGGGTTCGATTGCGCAGTGAAAATGGCAGTGACATGAATATCGGCCAACCGGTGTTGTACAAGAATTATCGAGTAGGGCAAATTGAGAGTGTAAATTTCGATCACGAATCAGAGCAGTTGATTGCGCAGCTGTTTATAGAGGCGCCCTATCACACGCTACTGAATTCCCAATCGCGATTCTGGAATACTAGTGGGGTCAGAATAAAATCCCGTGCATCGGGATTTGAAGTCGAAACAGGTTCGCTTGAATCAATGCTGGTAGGTGGTGTGTCTTTCGATATTCCAGAAGGGTCAGAACAAGGTGAGTCGATTAGCGATAACGCGCTGTTTGAGCTGTATCCGGACCGTGAAAGCATTGATCAGAATCCTTATGTATATGCGTTGGATCTCATCATGATGTACACCGGTTCGCTCAGAGGACTACAGATCGACGCATCGGTTGAGTTTCGGGGGCTTCAGATTGGGAATGTGACTGAGTTTGGATTCGAAATTTTTGATCAGAAGCAAATGGCAGAACCGTCCGCCGGAGAGCAGATTGCAGTACCCATCCGGTTGAGAATTGAGCCAGCTCGCCTGATAGGAGAAGACACTCAGGAAAATATAGATCGCGCCTTGCAAGGGATTACAGACTCAGTGCACCGTGGGATGCGCGCCACGCTGCGACAGGGCAATCTTGTCACGGGGGCGCAGTACATATCGTTTGAAGCACTAGCCGGTGTCGGCGAAGCTCAACTGGAACAAATAGGTGATGCTTTGGTTATCCCGTCTCAGGCTAGTGGAATTGACCTTCTGACGAACAAGGTAGGCAAGACTCTGGACAAGTTGAACGAGATGCCTGTTGATGCCGTAATTGCCGAGTTGGTAGAAACAATGGATTCAGCCCAGCAGACATTGCGTCGTGCGGATACTGTTTTGGCAGATGTGTCAGCCGATTCTGCACTGTATGGATCGATGCAGGATTCTCTCGATCAGCTACGTACAACACTAATTGCCGTTGATCAGCTAGCCAGCTCGCTTAAGGAAAAACCTAGTCAACTTATCTTCACTAGCCCGAAAACAGCCGACAGAATTCCACGAGGAGCTGTGAAGCGGGAAGGATTTGAACGATGAAATATATGACTAGGCGGGTATCGTCAGTAACGACGTTGTGCGTGCAAATTGGTGCTGTATCGATGTTGCTTTTTGCAACGGGTTGCGCGTCAACCAAAGAACCAGAACAACAGGTGTACATGCTGCGATCAGTGGTGCCGGACGAAGAAGTGATTCAGGGTAGCGTGGGATTGGCCAATGCCAAAATGCGGATAGCAGAGGTGTTGTTTTTGGCGGCGTATGGACGAGCACGCTGCGCAGTGAACGAGCCACCAAAAACACCTATCTGTTCGAGTATCGTGAGAGGCAGATCAATGATGGCTATGGCCCGCTGGTCGCCGCGCTATCTCAGACGGTACAAATGCTTTGTAACGACATACTCGAAAAAGCACGTTGATCAGGAAAGCTTAATGTAATTTGTGGCCGCTGGACTAGAGCAGATAACCATCCCTGCTCCCACTGTAATCGCAAAAGTACCGGCCAGGTATGGCGGTTACCAGTCAGTTGAATCTATGTGCTCTGCGCGCATCATATGCATTGAATTAACGGCCTGTGCCTCTCGCTACAAAACGTTCAATACGACGGCGAAGTTCTGATGGCGACAAAGATCTGCGTTTTTCAAGAGCATCACTTCGAACGTTGCTGAGCCGCTTTATACGCTCGGTAACAAGATTCAGGAATTGTTGCCGAAGCGCTTCATGGGCATGCAATATTGGCCTGAGACATTCTGCATCGATGGCTAAAACTAATGAATCTGATGTTGCCCTGACAGTCATGATCGATTTTTCATCTGTCACAATCGTAGTCCAGCCGAAACTATCGCCTCCACTAAGCTGGTCAGCCAAGGCACGCTGGCCGTTGCTTACATTAATGCTCGATTCCAACGAACCATTCACAACAACGTACACATGACTGGAGCTGGTGTTTTCTGTCAGTAAGTTTGTATCTGTCGCGACTAATATGTAGTCGCTACTGCTGGCTATTTGTTCAATTTCAGTATCGTCAAGCTCCGAAAATATCTCGATTGAACGCAACGTGTCTGAAATGCTGGGGCTGATCGGATTCATCGCAGTTGCTCGCGAATACCTTACTTCTTGTAGTTCGCCGATTGGAGATACTCCTGCGGCTTTGAGGCTGCTATTTATGTCCATATGCAGGTGCTCTTGACCACGGAAGTGATCAAGATAGCTGGAGAAATGCACCCAGACCGAGTAGATATAGGGAGCACCTGTAGCGTCGAGTAAACGCACGGTCGGGGCAGGCTTTCGCAATACATAGTTACAATGCCCAACCGCGGTGGAAATAACGGTCACTACCAGTTTAGGATCAACTTCATTGCTGACCCTGACCTTATAAAACATCGCGTAGATCTTATCGGGGCGATCCAGATTGTTGATCGCCGACGTCGCCATGACCGAGTTGGGTATTGATAGCAAGGTGCTGCTAAATGTCTTTATTCGTGTCGATCGCCACGTCAAATCAATTACCTGGCCAATGGTCTTGTCTTCCAGCTCAATCCATTCGCCAATGTGAAACGGTTTATCAACGCTTAATGCTAGCCCGGAAAACAGATCACTCAAAGTACCCTGCAAAGCAAATCCCAGAATTCCTGCTACCACACCTGTGGAAACCAGAAAGCCGGTAACGGGATAACCTATGCTCAGTAGAAAAATGCATAAGGCCACCACTACAAAAACTGCGTAGTTCAGACCTCGCAACAATCCGGGCGTTGTGAAACCGGTTCGGTGAAACACGTACCACTGAAGAATAATGAGATCGACACCCCGAGCTACCAACCAGAAACAGGCGATCTTCATCGTGAACGACTGCAGATACAGTGATTCTACGAGCGTGTCCGGGATCGAAGTGAGACGAAGTATCCCGGAGAATACAGCGAAAAATGCGGCGATTCCAATTGGCCAGATCAGTAAGTCAAAGATCCATACCGTAATGGGGGTTCCGGTTGCCGAGATCGGCTTCCCAAGCACTCTGGTTAGTAGTAGATAGACCAGGCAAAGGAGCAAAATCCCTCCGGTTATGGTCAAGTTTTCCGCAAACTGTTGAATCATTGTCCCATTACTTTGAGTTGCTATAGCTCACAGTTAGTGAGCTTCCTTATATCATCAACAGCCTACCTTAATCGCGACGTCTTTCCTCCCGGGACTTGTCGGCGTTCTCTGTCGTTGTAAAGCGCAGATTGATGATGTCCGGTGAGAACAGCATGCTCCAGGTCCATTCGAACAAAATACGCGTCTTCTTTGCCATGGTTGGCATCAGCGACAAGTAGAAGGCTCGCCACAAGAGCCAGGCAGGAAAACCACCGAGGCGGATACCACCGGAGATCTCCGCAACACCATTCAGGTGTCCAATGGTAGCCATTGAGCCCTTCGAGTCGTAGTTGAAGGCATTTGTTGGCTTGCCAGCAATAGCTTGAGCGATGTTATCTGCCAGCTGATGGCCTTCACGTATGGCGAACTGCGCGGTGGGTGGTGCAAGGTTGCCGTCATGAGCGTTGGGTATGGCTGCGCAATCGCCGATCGCCCAGAGTCCTTCGTGTCCCGAGATGGACATGTCGGGCTCAACGGTGATGCGGCCACGCTGAACAGGAACATCCATGGTCTCCATCAACGGGTTTGAGCGTGTGCCGATCGTGGAGATAACTGTTGCCCCCTCCACTCTTGCGCCTTTGTCGGTTACCACTCCACGAGCATCGACTTCGGAAACTCCAGTACTCATCCGCATACGAATTCCTTGCTGTAGCATGCGTTGCATCGCGTGCTCACCCAGTTTCGGACTGAGTTCTTGCAGTGGCACCTCACCACGGTGAATGAGGGTGACGGCAAGATCATCGTCGTGCAACCTAGGGTAGTGTTTGTGTGACGCATGGATAAAGTCCTGAATCGCACCACCGATCTCCGCCCCACTGAATCCCGCACCGATAATGACAAAATGTCCGAGCCAGCGGCGTGTCTCGGCGTCTTCTTCCTGTTCGGCCTTCTCCATCTGTTCAATCACGCGATTACGCAGTGCCAGCGCATCACCGAGCAACTTGAATGGCATAGCGTGCTCAGCCATACCAGGCACAAGCTCCATATTGGCCCGTGAGCCGAAAGCAAAAACAAGATGCTCGTAGGCAAGGACATGATCTCGCTCCTCGCCTTCAAAGCTCACCGTCTTGCCCTCAATGTCCACACTCGTCAATCGGGCCGAGATGAAACGGGTCTTCCTGATCATGCGCCGAATCGGGGCAATGACATGGCTTGGCAATATGCTGGCGCCTACCACCTCAGCGAGCATGGGATTGAACGTGGTGTAGTTCTCTTCACTGATCAGTACGACCTGCCAGTCATTCGGCAGTTTGCGTTCAAGTTTCCTGACAAGCTGCGTACCAGCGAAACCACCACCGACCACAACCACATTCTTCTTGTCGAGAGAGAGGATATGGGCAACTTCCAGGTCAGAGCCAAAGTTGATCAATCGCAGGGAGACAACAGCGGCAATGATCAACAGATGAAACAGGATATTGATGATTCCGATCTGTGACGATGAGGCATCGGCGATACCTACCGTAGCCAAGTGAAGCAGTGCCAGTGCTGCGAGCACCCAGCTCATGGTGTTTGTCTGAAACCCGGTCAGCATGGACAAGCCGCCGATCAGGGATACGAGCAACAAGATATTGCGAAACCAGATTGGCTCAAGCAGCACGCTTTGGTAAGCTTCGTCGGTCAGCCCCAACCAGAATGCAGCAATAAATGGAATGGAGACCGACGCACGAATCAAGAACACGCCAACATTCCTGCCAGCACCGCTTGTCACCGAGTGAGCCGCCTTCGAGAGTCGGCCTGCATCTCTTGAGGCCAGCCAGTGCAGTACACTCCTGCCGCGCCCTATCGCCCAGCGACCACTGCCCAGAAAGAACATGGCGCTGTACAGGCCAATTCCCATGAGATGTGCAGCCAGGCTCAGCAAGCGGATGTTCGACGCTGTGTCGTTGATAACGACCAGAGACTCGGCAATCACCGTGATAACGACCAGAGCGGGCACGGCCAGTCGGATATTCCAGCCAACGATCAACATCAGGCCGCCGAGTATCTCTGCGATGATCACGAGATTGAATAGCCAGTCCAGCTGTGATTGTAAAGCTGCAGGGAAGTGTGCCGTCATCGCTAGAAAAGACTCTGGAGCGATAACCTTGAGGATACCGGGCACCAGAAAGAAAAGACCCGCGGCAATACGCAAAATACCCACACCGGTATCTGTATGCAACTCGGATCGATCTAGCAACTTGCTTGTTTCACTCATCGATATTCTTATTCCAATTACTTAAGCTGACAAACAGAGGATTAATCCGCGATTGTCAGGTTGTTCTGATCTACATGGATTCGGTTTAGCAGACCATGCTTGCAATAAAATAGTGGCAAGCACGCTCTGCAGGAAGGCACAAGTTCCTTGAAAAATGGCTTGTTTGCTAGGCTTTTGGAGTAAACGTCAAACACCAACCGGTGGCTTTCACTTCATTTCCCGGAAATATAGGACATCCACCCTGCTCTTCCTGGCCGCCTTGATAGAACATGCAGGCTTTACAGGTAGCATTGTCTGTGGAGCTTGTTTCCGTATATTGAAGCGCCTTGGCGCTATCGGATGAAGGGTCAAGCAATGAATCTGCCGACGCTGTTCTCGGAAGAAGAGAAGTCATGGTAGCCAGAGGAAATGAAAAAACAGCCCCCATGCCAAGGAGCTTGGTGAATGCCCGTCTGTTCTTGTTAGCTGTGTCGTTTGTTTTGTTCATTTTCTATTCCTCTTCTCATAACGATGGATTGAATGGAAGTCATGCACAGCTCATCATTTGTTGAACTTGAGGCATGGTTATACTTACCGAAGCACCGATTCCTCCACTGCATCGAACAACTATTATTTGACTAACTGTTCAACTCCCATGCACACTAGATGCACGAAGAAGGCTTTTGGTTACAAGCTATCGAGAATGCATTTCAAATCGGAACTCCCCTATCTGCCTCCGTTGAAATTCGTGAAACGCTGGATGGCTTCGACGATTGCGTAGCGGGAGCGATCCTTGCTTCTACACGCAGATGATCCTCTCACGGTGATAAACTATCGTTGTCGCAGAGCGCTCAAAGGTCTGCTGGCGCACAATATCACTGCACAGCAGCCCGCCTCCTCAGTGATAAGCAGTTGCCTTAGATTCGGATTACCTGCCTCAAAAGGTTCTCCGCCGTTATAGATGCCTGACAGAACCAGAATGCTCAGGCACGTCCTGGATACAAAACTAACGTGTCAAATATCCTGCTATCGCTTGTTGTGGGGGCCATCCTTGGTTTCTCTGCTCACCGAGCCGGGCTATGTACAGTCAAGGCTGTGGCGGAGATTCTCACATCTCGTCGCGGCTACTTCCTGTGGTCATTCATGAAAAGTGCTGTCTGGGTAATGACGCTGATTGCGATAATCGGGGCATTTGGACACGCGAGTACTTTCACCCATTGGCCTCTCACGAGTCTATCTGTCATGGGTGGTGTGTTATTCGGTGTTGGAGCCGGACTGAATGGTGGTTGCACATTTTCAACCCTGACCCGCGCTGTGGATGGCAATATTGGGCAGTGGGTCACTGTCGCTGCCTGGCCAATAGGTATGTGGATTGCCACGATAATTCCTTTATCTCACCCAAATCCCATCGTTTTGCAACAGCCTGACTATCCTTTGTGGGTTCTGCTGCTGCTTTGCACTGCTCTGTTGGGCGAGAGCTTCCTTATTGCGCGACGATTCTGGCGCAAACATACATTGAAGCGAGTTCTTGGTGCCTCTGTCTATACCTTATCGGCTGGAGCTGCACTGGTTGGCTTGTCCAACGCAGTCATTGTCGAAGCAACAGGCCCCTGGTCATTCTCCTCCACCATCCTGTGTGGCATCGGATCCCGATCAGGAACAAGCTGTGCCCAGCCTCTGTTGGCCTGGGGTATCGTGGGTGCGGCTCTACTGGGCATGGCGTTCTCAAGCCTGCAACGCGGATCGTTCAAACTGCGTTTACCCGGCGCAGGAATCGCCATTCGTCACGGCGCAGGCGGTTTGCTCATGGGGATGGGAACCGTGCTGGTTCCCGGAGGCAATGACGGTTTGATTCTGTTTGCCATACCGTCCCTATCACCGCATGCTATTCCTGCCTATGCAGGCATCATCGCAGGCATTCTGGTAGCCCTGGTGAGCATGCGTGCACTCGGCAGCCATATACCGCCAGTACAGTGCCGTGGAGACATCTGCAGGATGCCGTAGTGCCCAGAATGTAGCGGGTGACGATTTGCTACACTTTGAAGGCCCTGTCGAGTCAACGGGGCAGCTACTTGCCTCATGAGTGCCCGATCGGAGAAAAGCATGTCCACTGAAATGAAAATAGATACCTGGCTCACCGATATGGACGGTGTCCTGGTCAGAGAAGGTGACGCCATCCCGGGAGCTGCTGAATTCCTGGCTCGCCTGATAGAAAAGGATCGCAACTTTCTGGTACTGACCAACAACTCGATCTTTACGCAGAGAGACTTGTCGGCACGCCTGGCTCACTCTGGACTGCAGGTGCCAGAAAACCGTATCTGGACCTCAGCGATCGCCACTGGGCAATTTCTGAACGATCAGGCGCCCAACGCATCTGCCTTTGTTATCGGCGAGGCCGGACTCACCACCGCGTTACATGAAGTTGGCTATACGCTCACCAACACAGCCCCTGATTTTGTCGTATTGGGAGAGACAAGAACCTATTCATTCGAAGCCATTACAACGGCTATTCGTCTCATTGAGAAAGGTGCACGCTTCATCGCGACGAACCCCGATGCAACGGGTCCGTCACCAGAGGGCTCATTGCCAGCAACAGGATCCGTAGCGGCACTGATTACCAAGGCAACCGGTGTCACTCCCTACTTCATTGGCAAGCCGAACCCCATGATGTTCCGCAGTGCCATGAACCAGATTGAAGCTCACTCAGAATCCACGGCGATGATCGGAGATCGTATGGATACTGACGTCATTGCCGGAATAGAGGCTGGCCTGGAGACCTTTCTGGTGCTGACAGGCTCCACCGCAAAATCCGAAATAGAACGCTTCCCCTATCGGCCCAAACATGTTGTCAACTCAATAGCAGATATCGTTGATCGCATTTGACAATCGGTCACGCGGCTGAATCTCATCCAGTAATCAATACGCACCTAGCATGAATTCAAGCAGTCATGTCTTGCAGATCCTCAGACGCGCAGTGTTCACCCGCCGCGGCATGTTTTTTCTTGCTACCGCAGTGCTCTTGCTCGGTGCTGTTGTTATCGGCGGTGAAGCTCTTGGCACCCAGCTCTCCAGTATCGAGTCAAGAATCAGTTCTCTTGGTCCGATGGGTAAGCTTGCACTCATACCTGCCTACGTCATACTGACCTCGCTGCTGTTCCCTGACACTTTGTTACGCATCAGTGCTGGTGCCCTGTTCGGACCTGTGTGGGGAGTTCTTGGTGTCGCCCTGGCTACGTTGCTGGGGACTTTGTTGCAATTTACGTTGGCTCGTCCATTTGCTGCACCTATCGAACGCTTTATTATTAAACGGCCCAAGATGCGAGCAATACAACATGTTGTATTGAATGAAGGACTTCGACTGCAACTTCTCATTCGACTGACACCCGTGAATCACGCCAGCATCACGTATATGCTAGGCGCTGCTGGTATTCGTCTCGTGCCATTGCTGCTGGCGTTGCCGGCGATGCTGCCCTCTATCGTGCTGGAGGTCTGGATTGGACATATAGGGAACAAAGTGGTGCACATGGGGGGCAGCGAAACTGGCAGCTACTCCATGAGTGAGGTTATTTCCTACGTTGGTCTTGGCATCGGAGCTGTTGCGGTCATATTCGCTGCCAGGGAGGCACATCGGGCGATCAGCCGCGCGATCGATCAGGATACGAATTGAGTCGGATCGAGAGCCGATCAACACTGCCATGATTGTAAAGCGCACCAAGCCGGCACCCTTAACAGACTCATAAGCCGTTAAGAGCAGGCTCACGCTTTAACAGCAATGAGCCTGTAGGTAGCAGTGCATACGCTTCAGATAGAGATTGGTTACATTGAAGTTTCCATCAATGCAACTTTACAAGCTGCAATTGCGTTTACCGTTCTTTGAGTCGATCAAGAACGCTTCCTGATTTAGTTGGCTTCGAGGTACGCTGGGACCGAAAAGACGTAGTCAGACTTGTTCAAGGCAACCGCAGCGGTATGACAGGCGACGCAGTTAGGATCGGCAATATGCGCCTTTACCTTGCCCGTGTAACCAGCAGCCCAGTTCCAGTCAGCAGCGGAAGTACCCGGGTTGTCGGCCACTTTCAAGCTGATGGTATGTGCGGCACGCTTGCCGGTTTCCCAATCGGCTTTGTTGGCAAATTGTTCTTTGACCACAACTGTACCTTCAGGAAAATCGTAAGGCCCGTCTCCTGTCAGCATCTCAAGTCCGATCTCGTTGACATACACATCACGGTAACCTTCAATCCCCATGTGCACGCCACCCAGAGCTTGTGAATTCCCGGTAGAAGGCTCGCCTTCGGTAATTTTGGTCCAGCTTTTATAATCTGCCCAACGTGGATCGGGCTTTCCCAGAAATGGCAGACTGCTGCAACCGGCCAGTGCAACACCGCTCGTCAGAGCCAGACCAATCGCCCGTGATGTATTAAATTTCATGATGATCTCTTTATATTATTCGGACACGCAAAGTGTCGCATTGGTGGGTGTTCTGGTAGGAGGCTCGACTACAAATCAAGCCCGTGAAACACTTCAAGGGAGATGACGCCCGATGAAAGGGATTGATTGTCGGTTCAGAAACAGGTTGATCAAGGCAAGCACGAGATAGGCCAGAGCCATCGTGAACAAGCTGTAGCTGGGTTCAGCGCCCGCAGCCATGGCAACCTTGGTGCCTAACCAGGGCGACAGGTGGAACACGACAGCACCAGCAACGATGCCGCTGGCAAGCACTGCGCCAGCACCACGGGTCCGAGGATGAAACATCAATATGCCTGCCAGGACTTCGAGCACGCCAGAGAACATTCTGAATCCCGGTTCAAAGAAGGCGAATCCGGACTTCTGAGCAATCGTTGCGAAGATATAGTTATCAGCTCCGAATTTTTGCAGGCCCATGAAAAGCATCGCTGCAAGTAGTGCGATTGCAAGGATGTGCTTCAATAAAGTCATGACTTTTTTCCTGTGATATATCGTGTTATGGGAATCAAGCGGGTCATCACAACACGGTACTTTTAATCACCAGCATTTTTTCCCGAGTCATATCATGCATGGAGTATTGAATACCTCCCATACCCAGGCCTGACGCATCACGTCCGCCAAATGGCATCCAATCCACTCTGAATGCAGTGTGATCATTCACCATGACAGCTGTAGCGTTCAACTTGCTTGACGTGTCCAGTGCGTCCGTCAGGTCATTAGTGTATATGGAGGCCTGGAAGGCATAGGGTAAGGCGTTAGCCCTGGCGATAGCCTCGCTCTTGTCCTTGTAGGAGTAAATGCACACCACTGGGCCGAAGATCTCATTCTGCGATACCGTTGCGGTGTCGTCAGGGTTCAATAGAACGGTGGGCGCGTAACATGTTTCGGATAACTTCTTCCCGCCACACAACACTTTGGCACCGCTCTCCCGCGCCTGTTCGACCCATTGCGAGACTCGATCAACTTCTCTGGGCAGAATAAGAGGTCCGACCTCGGTCTTCTCGTCCAGTGGATCACCAACAATCAATTGACTGGCTTTCTCTGCCAGTTTTGCCGCCAGTTCATCACAGGCAGTTTCATGGACATAGACTCTCTGGACCGATACACAGACCTGTCCGGCATGATAGAAGCCGCCTTTGAGTACGCTATCGATAACTGATTCGACGTCTGCAGACCGATCAACAATCACCGGGGCTGCGCCACCGTGTTCCAGAGCACAACGAGTCCCTGGTGATAGTTTGGAGCGCAACATCCAGCCAACTTTTGCTGAGCCGATGAACGAGAAGAAATTGACCCGTTCATCGACGACCAGCTTTTCGGCGTCTTCATTGCCAACGATCAGGGCTTGGCACCATCCTTCTGGCAAGCCGGCTTCCTGGAGTATTTCCACAAACTTCAAACACGACAATGGTGTTGTTTGCGCAGGCTTGATGATAACCGGTGCACCAACGGCAATCGCAGGAACGGTTTGGTGCACGATCAGATTCAGGGGGTGATTGAACGCACTGACCGACGAGACCACGCCAATGGGCTCACGCTGAGTAAAGGCCAACCTGTTAACTGAGGACGCCGTATGCCCCATGGGTATCTGCTCGCCCTTGATCTGCGGAATGTGCTCGATGGCCAGCTTCAGGCCATTGATCGCTCTGAGCACCTCTACTTTAGAGTCGGCATAGGGCTTGCCGCCTTCCTCTGCGGCAAGAAGAGTCAGTGCCTCTACCCTGTTACTCATGATCTGCGCAGCACGCTCGAGAATCTCGATACGTTGATAAGCAGGTAGCCATGCAGAACGATCTTCGAACAAGGCATGTGCTCGCGCCAGAGCCTGCTCCACATCCTCGGCTGTATTGACAGCGACCTGCTCGATGAGCTGACCGTTGAAAGGATTATTGACATTCAGCATGACGTGGCTCTCGTTGGAATCAGACAATGCAGGCACTTTCCTTCAACAACACATTAAGGATAGAGTGATTTAACGAATAGTCTACGGGTAGATCAATGACGTGCACCCCATCACCATTCAAAGCGGTTTCCAGAATCGATACAAAATTATCGTAGCTCGAAGCGCGATGTCCGGTTGCTCCAAAGCTATTGGCATACTGAACCAAATCCGGATTGTTGAAGTCCAGTCCGAAATTATCGAAGCCAACACCTTCCTGCTTCCACTTGATCATGCCGTAGGCATTGTCAGTCAACACGATGACCACCAGATCCAGACCCATACGAACAGCGGTTTCCAGTTCCTGAGAGTTCATCAGAAAGCCACCATCGCCATTGACCGAAACAACCTTGCGTTCCGGATGCAGTTGTTTGGCAGCCATAGCAGAGGGCAGACCGGCTCCCATGGTGGCAAGTGCATTGTCCAGAAGTAAGGTATTCGGCGCGTAGCATTCGTAGTTTCGGGCAAACCATATCTTGTAGACACCGTTGTCCAGAGTCACGATATCTTCGGCATCAAGATGTTCGCGTAGCAGGCTAACCAGTGCCTGAGGCAGCACAGGGAAACGCGTATCCTTGAAGTACTTTGTAACGTGTGAATCAACATCGTCACGGACACGTTCAAAGAAACTGAAGTCCTGGTCCAGCTTTCCCAGTTTTTCTGTAATGTTGCTTATCGAGCTGGAAATGTCACCAACTACATTGAGCTGAGGAAAGTAGACATCATCGATGTTGGCAGCATCAAAATTGATATGAATAACCTTCTTGCCGCCTTTCTCCATGAAAAAAGGTGGTTTTTCAATGACATCGTGACCTACATTGATAATCAGGTCCGCGCGCTCTATTGCACAATGCAGATAGTCGTCGGAGGATAACGCTGCGGTACCAATGTAACGCTCGTGGCGTTCATCAACAACACCTTTTCCCATTTGCGTATCGAAAAAATACAAGCCTGACTGATCAACCAGTGCTTTCAAAGACTCGCTGGTTCGCTTGCGGTTGGCGCCAGCACCGATCAGCAACAATGGCAACTTGGCCTCTTTGATCATCTTAACGGCTTGATCAATAGAGGGCTGGCCTGCATCCGGACGTCGGTGACCGACGACATCAAAGACGGTTGCATCTGTCTGCTCTTCTGCAATATCCTCAGGCAGCTCGATATAGGCAGCTCCCGGTCGTTCATCCATCGTCAGACGGAACGCTTCACGCACCATAGAGGGCAAGTTGTTGCCGTCCACCACTTGCTCTGAATACTTGGTAACAGGCTTCATCAGGTTGACGACATCAACGATTTGAAAGCGCCCTTGCTTGCTTTTACGAATCGGTTTCTGCCCACCGAGCATGATCATGGGCATACCACCCAGCTGAGCGTAGGCTGCGGCTGTGACAAAATTGGTCGCACCAGGGCCCAGCGTTGATAGACATACTCCGGGTTCGCCGGTCAATCTGCCGTAGGTGGCGGCCATGAAGCCTGCCGCCTGTTCATGCCGTGTCAGTATCAACTTGATACTTGAGTTTTTCAACGAGTCCAGAAAATCCAGATTTTCCTCACCAGGAATACCGAAAATATACTTGACGCCTTCGTTCTCGAGCGCTTTTACAAACAGGTCGGAGGTCTTCATGAAATATTTTCTATCCCTATAGTTGTGTTGAGTTACCAGCGATCTGCCTGAGCTGATTGCCAGTCATCTTTCCAGTCATCCGGGATTTTCATCTCATTGAGAAGGCAGCCTTCTTCAATGACCGGGTATAGCTGAGCATAGGTTTTGACCGTTGCTCCCTGCACTCGATGATTGATATGCCTGGGTTCCAGTTGATCGAGATTGTCCAATCCAGCGGCCGCAATCAGCTCTGCCAGATGGGCAATCGTTGCTCTGTGAAAATTTGCCACACGGGTTGCCTTGTCGCTGACGACCAGACCTTTGGCGCGTGCTGGATTCTGTGTTGCAATGCCTGTCGGGCAATGATCGGTATTGCAAGTGCGAGATTGTATGCAACCCAATGCCAGCATCATTCCTCGGGCTGAATTAGCTGTATCGGCCCCCAGTGCTATCACCCTTAGCAGATGGAACGCTGTGAGGATCTTGCCTGATGCAATGATCCGTATCTGATTTCGAAGCCCGGTCCCTATAAGTGCCTGATTGACGAATATCAGTGCATCCCGCAAAGGCGTTCCCAGAGAATTGGTCATTTCTGTCGGGGCTGCGCCTGTGCCACCCTCGCCACCATCGACAGTGATGAAATCGGGTACTTTTCCGGTCTGCTTCATGGCTTTGCAAATAGCCAGAAATTCATCACGCCGACCGATACAAAGCTTGAAACCGACAGGCTTGCCGCCTGAGAGCTCGCGTAACTGCTCCACGAAATCCAGAAGTTCCAGAGGCGTGGAGAAAGCAGAATGACCTGCTGGTGAGACAACATCCTGACCCATGGGAACCAGGCGTATTTGGGCAATTTCCTCAGTCAGTTTGGCCGCAGGTAATATGCCTCCATGGCCCGGTTTTGCACCTTGTGACAGTTTTATTTCAATCATTTTCACGACATCAAGTGTTGCCGATTTTTGAAATAGTTCTGCGTCGAAATTACCGTCCTGCGTTCGACATCCAAAATAACCTGTGCCAATTTGCCAGACGATATCCCCACCGGCTTCCAGATGATAGGGGCTCAGACTGCCCTCGCCCGTATTGTGTGAAAAGCCTCCAATGCTGGCTCCTTTGTTCAGCGCTCTGATGGCGCTTTTACTCAAGGCACCGTAACTCATTGCAGAGATATTGAGTGGAGAGGCCATATAGGGTTTTGCACACCGCCCTGCGCCAAACTCTACGCGAGGGTCAAGTTCGTGTGCATGCTTGGGCTGCAGTGAGTGGTTCATCCACTCGTAACCGGGTCGATTGACATCGAAAATGGTGCCAAATGGTCGTGTGTCACGATCACCTTTAGCGCGTTGATACACCAGTGAACGAAACTCTCTGGGTATGGGGGTACCACTAGTATCAGACTCCACAAAGTACTGTTGTATTTCTGTTCTAATGGATTCCAGCAGATATCTGAATCGTCCCAGAACCGGATACAGTCGGCGTATCGTCTGTTTGGTCTGTAGTACATCAATGATACCCAGAGCTATGATGGGGACCAACAACAGCAGGATCCAGACTGCCGGTGTCCAGACCGTGTACAGGCCCAGCAGCAGAATCGGGGCACTGACTGCAAAGATTAGAAAATATTGGCGTATCAACATGTATTTTGGCTCGTGTGACTCAGTGCTCGTTCATCTGATTCAGACAACCATGTCGTACAAGTAACACGAGATGGTTGAATTAGTCGCTTCAGAGCATTAGATGCTCGCTACAATCGATCGGTTACACACGATGTGAAAATAGTTTGGAACTAAGACGTCACGGCAAGCTCTCACACCCAATGTTTAGAAGTTGATTAAAGAGATTTATGCCAGGGGACACGCCGGATGATCCGTACAAAATAGAAGTAGCGACAAAAAAGTGCGATAAAGAGCACATTGTCAAAGAACACATTGTATGGATGTTGGCGTTAGCCGAAAAAATATTGAAAGATCGTGCACTGGCCCAGGATGCGGTTCAGGAATCATTCATCAACGCCTTTCGTTGCTACAACACATTGAAAGATCAGGCAAGTCTGAAACCCTGGCTCAAGAAGATTCTCATCAATAATTCATTGATGCAGCTACGCAAGATGAAACGTCTTTCAGAACAATCTCTTGAAGAGTGCCTTCCTGAATTTGACAAGAATGGATGTCGTCTGGAAGATCGCTGCACATACTTGGTGGGAACCGAAAAGGTCATGGAAAGCGTGTTACTCCAATCTTCGGTACACCGCGCCTTCGCACAGCTTCCAGATGACTACCGCATCGTTCTACTGCTTAGAGATATCGAGGGCTACGACACTGCAGAAGTTGCTTCCTTGCTGAATATAACTGTCAGCAATGTCAAAACACGGCTACATCGGGCAAGATCAGCATTGAAAAAGTTGCTGGATCCGGTTCTCCGGGGAGAATTCAATTGAAGAGCGAATCAGTATTACAACGTACGGTTCGTTGGTTGAAGGGACAGATGTTGACGCATATGCCCGGTATGCTGACGTGCCGCCAATTTGAAGATTTCATACTCGCCTACCTGGATGGCGAGCTGACTCGGAAGCAGGTTGCGATGTTTGAAATGCACTTGCTGGTATGCAGGGAATGCCGCGACTATCTGGCTTCGTACAAGCGCACTGTTGAGATCAATAAAGTGGTGTTGGGCCTGCCTGATGATGCGGTTCCCGATGAGGTGCCAGCAGATTTGATAGCGGCAATTTTGAAGTCGAAGCAATGATTTGATTCGGTCTCAATGAGAGGCAGGCCATGATGTCATTCGTGCCTGCCACTCCTCACAGCGCCTAGTGGCGGTAGGTCACGCTGAAAGCGCCATGACTTTCTCGATCGCTAGTCAACTCTGTTCTGGAGCTGGAAGACGAGAGTGCAAACACAAAAGCCCAGCGATTTCGACTCCAGATTGCGCCAGCCGCGCCTTCATTCTGGAAGTGTTCCAGAGCAAGAGATGGGCTATCTGTGAAAGTATTGCCGTCTATCAGGATGTCATTGGCAACATACCCTGCCCGCACGCCGGCAAACAGATAGAAGTCATTGGTATCTGTAAAAGCCAGTGGATTCACGTGTCTGTCCGCCTGTAGTGAGAATGCGCCGACACTGGCGCTAAGATTAGTCCCCCAACGTACGGCGAAACCCGCCTTGGCAGCGCTCTTCAGGTTGCCCAGCCCCATGCCTCCTAACCCAACAACATCATATTGCAGTCGACTGCTCTCGTTGCGATACAGGCTCCAGGTACGTTGCATTTCAATCTTCACGATGGGTTCATTCTTGAGCTGATGACCCCAACCTCTGGGGGCGTCCGCACCGATCATCTTGTGAATTGCTATTTGCGACTGCTCAGCTAATGAGGCTGGCCCAACCATGCCCAGATACAGTGATAGCTGGTCAGAGACATGCTCATCCCATGAATAGGCAGTGCCTTGCCATGCAAGCAGACCGGCATAAGGAAGGTCGTCGGCTATAAAGGCGCGATCCGTGATCTCGGTGGGCGTTTGCATCCGTTGAAAGAACATATGTGCAATAGCGCGATTTTTGTCAGGCTCGGTACTGATGTACCGATCTTTGATCAGCCAGTAGATCCAGCCTGGTACATTATCGTTATTGAATTCACTGAAACCGGCAGAACCTACAGTGATACCAGTGCCATTGGTATATCCGGCATCCTTTCCGACGAAAACGTCGTTTTCAAAGGTGAATGTAAAAAAGTCTGTACTCTCATCATCATCATCTGACGCACCGAGTACGACATCCGCTTGTAACAGAGCCATGAGACACAATGATTTGCAAAATGTTCTGGAGACCAAGCTCATTTTCATAGGTGCCTACTGTATTTAGAGAGAATTCCCACGCCCTTTCGCAGAACATGATGCGCTTGGTCCACTGATTATCAGCTTGTCCGCACTGTAATCATCATGATAGCCATATTTCTCGATTCGATGTAATACAACTCTTGGATATTTGAATAGTGATGCCACCATCACACTCGCTGAATGGTACTTATATGTATACGTTTTTTGCTACAAGGGCCATCCAGATAACTGGCTAAGCGGTAGTGTGTTTGATGTGAATTATGGGCCAGCCTCATTCTCTTAACACCGGAGTTGCAATATAGAATCAATAGGCTATACCGGTATTCCCTTCTGAATAGATCCCATGATAATCGCGGCCGACGTGAAGCAGCCAACCGCTAACATCAATAATTCGTTATCCTGATGCTTTAATCATAGTCAAGAGAAGTGCACCATGAAATACTTTCTGATACTGCTCGTCGTTGGCGCTGCCTGGTATGTCGCGAAGCAGTACATGAGCAACGGTAAAGCTATGGAGAACATCCAGTCAGGGCAGACCTTTCTGGATGAAAATGGCAAAGCTGATGGTGTGCAAAGCACCGCTTCCGGATTGCAACTGATGGTCCTGGAGCCAGGTACGGGTAGCACGCATCCGTCCGCCTCAGACAGAGTGACGGTGCACTATCACGGCACACTGATTGACGGCACGGTGTTCGACAGTTCCGTCGAACGAGGCGAGCCAATTACCTTTGGCTTGAATCAGGTCATTCCGGGCTGGACAGAAGGCCTGCAGTTGATGGTCGAAGGTGAAAAGACTCGTCTTTTCATTCCCAGCACCCTGGCTTACGGGAATCGCGCTGCGGGTAAAATAGAGCCAGGCTCCACATTGATATTCGACGTCGAGTTGATTGGTATCAACGCTGACTAAGGGATCGTGAAACAGATAAGTTTCCATTCACGCCCCCAGAGCGCCGGGCACACTACCCGGCGATCTGAAATTCAAATATCAGCCAGCTCTCGCTTCAACTCATCCTTGTTGATCTGGTTCTGATCACTTTGCACCATGGGCAAGGACTTTCGATACACAATGCGGCTGGGTATCATATAAGTCGCCAAATGTTTTTTCAGTTCGAAGGTGATCTCTTTTTCAGAGATCTCGCTCGGTGCTGAATACACCATGACAATTTCTTCTTCTATCTGCGGGTTGTCCATACCAAAGACCGCGCATTGTTGTATTTGCGGTAGGCGCCTGGCAACGACAGACTCGACCTCAAAGGGCGATACTCGAAAGCCACTGGTCTTGATCATGTCGTCACGACGATAAGCAAAGTAGAAATAGCCTTCTTCATCCTTGTAGACATAGTCACCGGTTGCAACGACAATCTCGTCGGCCAGCTGCCCTTCCAGGTCTACGGCGTTCTTGAGTATTTGTACCGATTTGAAACGTTCAGCAGTATCTTCAGGAGCGTTCCAGAATCCTCGATAGATATAACTACCTCGATGAATCAGCTCACCTACTTCCCGTGGTGCGCATTCCTGACCGTTTTCATCGATTACGTAGAGCTCGACATCGGGAATGGCCTTGCCGATGGAATCGGGACGAATCTTGATTTGTGAAGGATCCAGATACGTGGAGCGGAACGCCTCGGTCAGCCCATGCATGGAATAGAATCGAGCGTTTCTGAAGATCTTCTCGCAATCCTCAATCATCTTCACTGTCACGTTTCCACCTGAGGAGGTGATCGTTCGTACCTTGTCCAGCAAATCGGCATTGGGATGCGCAGGCAAGTCTTCGTCGAACATCTGCGAAATATTAACCGGCATGAGAGGCAGCACGGTGACTTGATCATTGATCAGGTGATTGAAAAAATCTTCGGGCAAGATAAAACGATGTAATGACAAGGTTGCCTTGTTAAGAATCGCGCAAAAAATCTGATTCAAGCCATAATCCAGGTTAAAGATAAGCAGACCGGAAATCACGTCGGTATCGGCAAGCTCCAGGTACTGAGACACAACCCGTGCCGAATCGATAAGATTGCGATGCGAGATGACAATACCTTTGGGCGTACCTGTAAAACCAAATGAATAAGTAATGACGGCATTGTCATGGCCGTTGATATCGCAGCTGAAGGGTTTGTTGTAGTACTTGAATATTTCTTCGAACGAAGGAATGTTCTTATCAACCGTTTCGATGGAAATGATATGTCCGTCGAAGTCAATTTCCTCAATACTATTGAGTTTGAGTTTGTCGGTGATGACGCATTGAATTCCACAGTCGTCGATAATGTACTGAACCTGCTCCGGCTTGAGCAGGCGCGTCAGTGGCACCAGAATGTAATCAGTCGAGAGGGTCGCCAATATGGCGATGACCTGAGAAATATCCTTGTTGGTATAAACCCCTACTCTGGACCCTTTGGGCAGCCCCAGCTCTTGTAGATACAAGGCAACATGATTGACCCGGGCCAGCAGCTCTGCATAGGTAAGCTGTTGCTCCTTGTGTGTCAGGGCAATTTTATCCGGGTGCGTCTGTGCTGCCTTGTCCAGCAATATACGGATACAGTTTATTGACATGTTGCATGCTCCTTTGCACCGAGTGTCCAGATGTCGTAGTTGGCGTCCAGCACAGTCACAGGCTTGTGATCCGAATTGAGGATTTTCCGATAGAAAAATGCCACTACATCTTCGATGTCATCGGTGTTGAGTACTTTTGTTATACCACCGGTAAATACAATGGAGTTCATTGCGAGCAGCCTCAGGGTAACGTAGGTCGGCCTGTAGTGAGACATTTTGCAAAGCACCAGAAAGATCGCCAGTTGCATGAGTATTCTCGTTGCTTTCTCACTGTGCTCGTTGTAGATGTTCTCGGTCACCTTCAGATGCATCAGCAGTTCATAGGCAAACTCGTTATTCTCTGCCGTGAATATCAATGACTGCCTGGATTTGAAAACCCCCAGCTTCTTGAACACTATCCTGTCGTGCTCTTGCTCTGTGACGATATTGTCGCTGACCAGATCCTTGGAGTAATGCACATCGGTTGTAGCGCCGCCGATGTCCAACAGAATGAAAGGATCGGTTACTGAAAAAGAGGCGTGGATCAGTGGCAGGGATTTGTTGACCACATAGGGCGTGGGGTAGATCTGATTGCCGGTGATTTGATACAGATCCTTGATATCCTCCTTGCCTTCGATATCCTGCTGATACAGGTTGGTGAGGTAGTCTTTCAGATGCCTTTCGACAATATGCAGGCGATCGTCAATGATATTGGGTAGCACGACGAGCTTCTTGACATGTGACGCGACAAAATCTGCGTCCGGAGCGTTGCCAACATACACCACGTTCGAGTAATGCAGCTTGTCCAGATAGCTCAGCAAGCGTTCATCAAACAACCCACTGTTGGAATCGATACCACCAACAATGATGACCACGTCGATCAGATCACTGGGGATCGAGTAGTCTTCTATATCCTGAAAAACGATGGAGTCAATGATATTGATGCCGGCGTTGAACGCGATGTTGGTTGCGTACTTCAGCGAATAGGAATGGGTGAGCCCGATGATCAGTGTGCTCAGGCCACCATTGGCAGATGAGCAGATATGGATATCCTTTGCATCAAAGCGCTGTACGGTCTCGCCGCATTTGTGCATCAGATCATCAAGAATCTGCTTGTTGAAATCCCGAAAGTGTTGCTCGATGGATTCAGAAGTACAGACTTTGAAATAGGTGCTGCCGATATCGATCAGAAGCTTTTGATTACTCGTACTCACTGCATTATTCCTATATCGCGGATGATGTCATTGACGATGCTGGTCGTGTCTTTGTTCAGATCGCAACAAGACTTCTCATAGGCATAACAACGATCGGGGATCGGCACATTACCGCGCTCGATAATGCGGATATTCTTTTGAGCATCTCGAATGGTAATCATCTTGTTATGGTTGATGATATGCGGTGAGAAAGGCACATCGATAATGCCGTTCTTGATCGAGTTGAACACCTTGCGCCAGAGAGTATCGGCCGGGTCATTGAATACCGCTTCCATGATGGCATGCACTTCCGCTGTCAGGATCTCTTCCTCCTGCTCATCGACGATGGCGGGAAGACCGCTGAGAATTCTCAGCGTGTACTGCGTGTTGGCCACAGTCTTTGCGTTGGCCTCCTTGGTGGGAATGCCGACAGCCTCCTCGCGGGTCTTGGTAATGATCTTGTCTGCACCAACCATCGAGGCAATAACCGTAGACATGTTGATGAGCTGATCGGCAGAATCCCTGTTTGTCGGGAAGGCGCCCATCCATTGGTGATACACGAGATTGATAATGGCATCTTCACAGCCTATCTGTGCTGCGTAGTGGTCCGCAAGCTTTCGAGTCACTGTGCCGGTGACAATGTCCTGGACCATAGAGCCTTGCTGGGAAAAGGACACCGAGAATGACTTGACGCCCTCCTCCAGTGACAGCAGCATTTCCAGCAGCTGAATGACAATCGTTATTGATGGCGGCACGAGAGTGGCGGTGAGTGGACCGAAGGACTCTCGGTTAATGGGTCTGTTGAGGGTTGAGTAATCAGCACATACTCGTTCAACGTATTTCCAGTACAGGAATGCCTTGTCCAGCGGGAAGTTCTTGGAATACGGCAGCAGATAGGTGATCGGCCCACCTTCTATTTCGAAGATACCTGAGGCGATGGCAATTTCGATCAGAAGCCTGGCATCAGGTGTGCCGTGGCGCAAACTGACCGGATGATTGAAATGCGTCATCATCTTGCGCGTATTGCGGTAGCCATGATTGACCAGCGGATAGCCGTTGAGCATATCCACCTCGTTCGCCTCACTCAGGCGCAACATTTTCTTGGCCGTGGTGTAGTCATTAAGCCGGGTGTTGGAATCGATGGTCAGTGGCAGCACGTCGACATTGGCATCGACAAAGAACTCATACAGGGCGAACTGTTTTTCATAGGTTGGAAAGCCGCCGCGAGGCTGAACCAGCATTTTTTCCTTCTTGGCAAAATGATGAGAAATGAACAGATTCTCATCAGCACCCTTGACGAATTCGCGCACTTCATCGAAATCAAAGGAGTCAACATTCTCATTGCCGAGGATGATTTCGCGCTCTTCCTGTAGCTGGCTCATGAGCTGGGGTTCTCCTGTGGAGGTACATATTCTTTAATGTAGTCTTCGAGCATGTCCAGTCCCGTATTCAAGTCCACCTGGTGGCACACGAGATCAAAGCCATAGTTCTTGTAACGCGGTACGATATCCTTAGCGTTGCCGCTGCCCACTGTGAGATTGCCGCCGATCATCATGATGAGCTGGTCAAGACTCTTGTATTTGGCTCTGAGCTGCTTGACCTCCCGGGCCCAGCCTTCGGCTTCACCATTGAGAGAGGAAATCAGCAGAATCTCTGCGCCAGTCTCGACCGCTGCATCAAAGAATTCTTCCAGATAGGTATTCACACCCAGGTTGAATACCTCGTAGCCTCTCGCATTCAGCGACAGATCCATCAATCGGTTGGCAACCACATGAATATCGTTGCCAATCACACCCGTTACGACTTTCATGTTTAACGTGCTCTGTAACCAAGCGATCATAGTATCAAAAGTCCTCCTGTACAGAGACGTCGAGATGATAGTATCTTCCGTTCGAGCCCATACCGACTGGGCCTGACACCCCCCATCAGAGAGCAAAACATGGCCGATTTCACTGCAGATTTTTGCGACGTTCACCCTGACAAGGTATCGGTGCTCGGCCCCGGATACTCAAACTACGGGGGGGCTGAGATGTGTCAGGGCGAAGTCGTCACCATCCAGCTGGATCGCAATAATAGTGACCTCATCACGCTACTACGCGATGAAGACGGGCAAGGCAAAGTAGTTGTCGTCGATTCAGATCAAGCCTACTACGCTATCGTGGGAGAGAACCTGATGAAGTTCGCTCAGGCAAGTGGCTACGCTGGCATCATCGTCAACGGCTATGTCAGAGATACTTTTCAGATCAAAGACATTCCGGTCGCACTGTACGCCTTGGGTACTTGCCCCAGAAAATACATTCCTGTTACTCAGGGCAAGCGTGACATCCCCTTGTCTTTTGGTGGCGCTGAATTCCGTCCAGGTGATTATGTCTATACCGATACGGATGGTGTCATTGTGACAGCTGAGGCTTTGAGCTGAATTCACAATACAAGCCCTGAGACAAAAGAGAGCTGCCCAGCTCCAGCCTCCTCTGCTCGTGGAAGGCCAGGATGCCATCGTGTGAGGAGTTGAGTTCAACAACGAGAGCTGTTAACGAGAGCTACGGCAGCACGGATCCAGGCAGCTTCAGGAATGTCGACATGATCCCGTGCTGGACACGCCTCATGGGCTTGAAGCCGAAAATGCTGAAACTGGTGATGAGATCGCAGACCGGCATGAACAGTTGTGACGAAAGTAGTGGCTGATGCTCAATTGCGAGTTAGGGTAATGGGAGTATCATCTCCACGTTAGGTATGTCGATGTTCACCTTGGCGAGGCTTGGCGCATCAAGCTCTTCTATGACGCATTGTTAAGCGAAACGCAATATTTTTAACCTACTTGCGACAATTATCATGCCACATCTCCCAATAGCTAACATCTTCAACGTCTTAAGAGGGATTTATATCGCTCAAAAGTGTCAAAAAGTGCACTTGAGCGAATAAATGTGAAATTAAGTGTTTTGACGCTTGTACTCGAGACGTAAACTACCTATATTGCAACTGTGACGGTTCTAGGAGAAATTCAAGAGCTGTCCGTTGTTAGTGACTCGAAGCGTATTTTACGTGAAAGGTATTTGCTAGATAGCAGATTTAGTCTGAAGGAGTTTGTAGTCTCAAGCTACCTTTGTTTCAGACGGTCTGTCCATTTTGATGTTTTTTATATACAGGGTATTATCTTGAGTACTGGTACAGTTAAGTGGTTCGACGCGGCGAAGGGTTTCGGCTTTATCGCTCCTGAAGATGGCAGCAAGGACGTATTCGTTCACCACACTGCTATCACTGGCGACGGTTACAAGTCGCTTGATGAAGGTCAGAAAGTAAGCTTCGACATGGAACAGGGTCAAAAAGGCCCAGCAGCGGTTAACGTCTCTGCGATCTAATCCTTGTCACATAGACACGGTAATACCAGCAAGCCCCGCACGTAGCGGGGTTTGCTGGTTTCTGGAACAGGCGCTCGCCTCTTTCAGGTAAAGAAAGAAAGTAACTCCTTTTAGTAGCCCACCCGGTGTTTCCTCCCTGGATCAGACTCCTGCACGAGAGTCCAGCTACTACAAATTCACCGGTATCTCGAATTGCTCCGCCTTTCTCATTTCTGCAAGGCTGCCTTGTATTGGCTGATTAAGTCCTTCCCCATCACTATTCTTCCTGTTAATTGGCGGGTTCGAGGCTATCTATCTGGATACCATCCTCACTTGTCAATCAAGCGGCTCTGGCAAGAGCGGCGTTCTTCCGCCATCAGTCAATAGCCAGCAATCAGCACCTTCAAAGACTGCGCATGTCAGCTGCCTGCCATAGCCGGAGCCGGTGTCCAGGCACACACGATTACCATAATGACGTGCCGCTTCAACGGGTGTGTGTCCATGCACAACTAACCAGGGGTGCGGCTTCTTACTCTCCAGGAACTCGCCTCTGATCCAGACAAGATCATTTTTGTCCTGTTGCTTGAAAGGTATGCCAGGACGAATACCAGCATGGACAAAAAGAAAGTCATCTTCCTGGTGGAAGTATTCCAGTGACTCAAGGAATTTGAGATGCGCTTCTGGAACTGTGGCACGGGCTCGCTTATGGGCATCACGGAAATGATCACCATCGCCTGCGTTTATTCCGTAAGAGGCTAACGTCTCTTTGCCACCAATCCTGTCGTGCAGCCAGGTGTACTGGCGTGGGAGTCGCACATCAGCTTGCGGGGAATCTTGCATGAACAGGCTGAACATCCGGTCATGGTTGCCAAGAAGGCACAGCCAGTTCTTGCCAACAGACAAGCCTTCAATCAAAAACTCAATGACCTCTTTGCTCTGCGCACCCCGGTCGACGTAATCTCCCAGAAAGACGACTTTCGCATCGGCCCCACCGTCAGCTTCTATCTTGTCGATCGCGCACTGGAGCATGTCCAGCTCACCATGAACGTCCCCGATTACGTATATTCGCTTTTTCATTTTCTGAATTTAAACGACCTTATCCAAAATTCCAGACTCCCCATTCTGTCGAAAAACGGACCAGCGACGTATGCCATGCAAGTCATCCCTCATCCCCCAGCTCATCCATCAACCTTGACAGTACCGCGTTGGTCCAGCCAAATCCGTCCTGCACCTCATACTCACCGCCGCCTGCCAACACTCCCGGCTGCTCGACGTTGTATTTCTCCACCAGAGCTCCCACGGATTGATAGACCTGCAGGTTGTTGTCTATCCAGCGTCGGGCTCCCGTTTCTGCCTCTGTTTTGTACCCGTAAAGGCACAATCCACGATAGACGATCCATTGCAGCGGTGCCCAGCCGTTAGGTGAGTCCCATTGCTGTCCAGTGTTGACAAGAGTGGTAACCCAGCCACCGGGCTTCAGGTAGCGTGAATGGATCCGGGACGCCACAGCGGCAGCTTGTTCAGGTGTGGCCAATTCAAAGAACAGAGGGTAGGCCCCAGCCAGTGACAAGCTGGGTTTGGGTTGCAACTCCGGCAGCAGCAAGTCTGCGAAAAATTGGGTTTCTGGATCAAAGAACAGAGTCTGGACAGCCTTGCGCCGTGCAGCGGCTCGCTCCTCGCAGAAGCGCTGCTGTGGGTGATCACCCGTTAGCTGATATGCGACTGCCAGAACCGTCTCCAGCTTGTACAACAGGCAGTTCAGATCCACCGGAACAATCTGGGTGGTCTGGATGCTGGCCATGTCATGCTCATCGGCAAACCAGCGCGAGCTGTAGTCCCAGCCCGACTCTGCTCCAGCACGAATGTCTCGGTATACTTCCGCCGTCTCGCGCTTGCTGTCGGCCGCCAGCTCTTGATCTTCTGCGTGGCTTTCCTGGCGCGGCAGGCTAGAGTCATCCCAGTAGCGATTCAGGCAGGTGCCCCCTGCCAGAACTACCCGTCGCGAAACCGGGTTCTTTTCGCTCAGTGTTTCTGCCCCAATCATCCAGAAATCGTACTCGCGCTGTAGCTGCGGCAGATAGTGTCGGTAGACGTCCTGGTTGTGAGTGGTTTGCGCCAGCAACTCCACCATCAGGGCAAAGAATGGTGGCTGTGAGCGAGTGCAATAGTAGCTGCGGTTGCCATTGGGAATGAACCCGATCTGATCAATCAGGAAAGCAAAATTGGCCACCATGTTTTCAATCATGCCAATGCGGCCTGAACCCGCCAGCCCCAGCATGGTGAAGTAGCTATCCCAGTAGTAGATCTCCCTGAACCTGCCGCCGGGTACGATATACGGCCTGGGTAGTGCCAGTAGAGAGCTGTGAGGTTGCCTGGCATCCTGAGCTCGGGTCAGCACATCCCAGAGTCGCTCAATGTGCTCACGCACCGGCTTGCGTTCTGCCGAATGGAGGCTCTTGTCATCGCCCTCGGGCAGCTTGAAATGAGAGGCAACGAACTCGCTCAGGTCGAAATCAGGCTGGTGTTGCTGGCTGAGATAGTCGGCAACGATTGCCGCAGGCTCACCGTTAGGCAGGGCATCGACGAAAGTCTTGGAATCGCCGAGTAACTGGCTGTCCTGCACCGCTTGAAATAATTGCGGGTACAACTCATCAGGGGTATCGATCCAGCTCATTTATATGCTCACCTGCCGCCCTGCACCAGCATGCTGGCAGCGGTCGTCTGATTTGAAACTGGCCCACCGTCATCAGCGGGCCAGTCAGGATCACACGATACAATACCCGGGCACTACAGCACCAGCATTGCAGTACCCACAACGACTCCAGTCCAGAGCAAGGCCACTACGCAGTAGCCCATGATGTCGCGAATACCCAGACCGGCGATTGCCAGCAAAGGCAAGGCCCAGAAAGGCTGGATCATATTGGTCCATGCATCACCCCAGGCTACAGCCATGGTCGCCTTGCTTAATGGCACGCCAAGCGCTTCGGCTGCAGGCAAGACGATAGGTGCCTGTACGGCCCATTGACCACCGCCGGAGGGCACGAAAAAGTTCACGATACCGGCACTCAGGAACGTCAGCAACGGGAAGGTGGTGGGCGTCGAGATATCCACAAACCACAAGGAGATGGAGGCTGCAAGACCCGACCCGACCATCATGCCCATGATGCCGGCGTACATTGGAAACTGCAGTACGATGCCACCGGTGGTCTTGATCGCCTCATTGAGTGCGCGCAGGTAGTTGGCTGGCGTCCAGTGCAACAAGATTCCGGCAAACAGAAACAGGAAGTTCACACTGTTCAGGCCCAGCGATCCGCCGTTAGCGAAATAGTTGAACAGATAGGCTGCTCCCATGACTCCCAGAAGCACGGGTACAACAGGACTGTTTTCAATCTTCTCGGCCGGAGACATCTCGGCTCGAGGTTTGACTGCTACCTCTTCGGGCTCCTTCAGCTTCTCTGGATCCACTTCGAGGACTTCCTCGTCTTTGGGGATCATCATCCGGTTGAGAATAGGCAGCGTTACAAGCAGGACCAGCGTTACCAGAAGTACCTGCCAGCTGAAAATCGTATCACTCACAGGAATCGCTTGCCCGCCTGTCAGCAGAGACAATGCATCATCACCCGGTGAAGCCACCTTCAAGGGGATCGATGCTGATAGCCCGGCATGCCAGACCAGAAAGCCTGTATATGCCGATGCGACCAGCAAGGGATAATGGATACCGCGGATACGAGTGGCGAGTTCTTTTGCCATCAAGGCCCCGACAATCAAACCAAAGCCCCAGTTGATCCAGCACGCCGCCAATGCAACAACGGTGACCAGAACAACAGCTTGCCCCGGGTTCTTTGCCAGCCCGGCAATCGCGGCCAGCCCTCGGCGTACCGGCTTGCTCATGGCCAGGACATAGCCTGTGACAAGGATCAAGACCATTTGCATGGCAAAGGCCAGCAAGCTCCAGAAGCCATCGCCCCAGAAACCGACCATCTCTACCGGGCTCTTGCCCTCACTCAGTATGCCGCCGATAAAGACGATGAAGGTAATGAAGGCTGCGAAGAGAAATGCATCCGGTAGCCACCGGCGTACAATCTTCGTGAAGAAGCTGGCCAACGCTTGAATCATGGTACTAGCTCGTTTTAAAGGTTGTTTTGAATTTGCCTGCAGGCAAGCAGGTGTGATTTGAGAGTTATCAGGGCGTATCCCTGCTCATTGCTGCAATGATCGCATGAGTCGAACCTGCTTGCATTGTTTTCACTCTGCTTCGCGCAATGCAGCCTCGGCAGCGCGCTCGCTGTCAAAGATGGTCACTCGACGACGGCGCTCAAGCGTCTGACCAAGCCTGCGACGCAGAAAGGCCGAGGTTGAATAACGGGTTGCGCGTTTATAGAGCCGAGTCTCAAAGTCATCGATCATGTCCGACCAGGCATGCGTCAGAGTGTCATCGATCTGAGTCTGGTCGTAGTTGACAACCACATCCACCTTGCGCCCCAGAGGCAGCAGTACAGATTCGACTCGAGTCTTGATTTCATTCATATCGGCCAAGGTACGAATATTCATCTTAGCCAGATTGATAAAGAGGATGTCGCGAGCCTCATCAAACTGAATACGTTGTGCCATGCCGACTGTCAGCAGATCATCACGCAAGCCCATGGGCGCATCGATAAAGATGCGTGGATCCATCAGAGCAACATCGTCGATGTGCGGAACAAAGCCCATATGGGCCAGGATGTCACGCTCGATATCGATTCCTGGCGCCACTTCAATCAGAGCGATACCCTCGGGGCCCAAGCGCAAGACACAACGTTCGGTCACATAAAGCACTGGCTGGCCAAGACGTTGGGCGCGTTTGCCTGAGAAAGTAATCTGCTCCACCGCTGGTCCGAACTTGCGTGCACGACCCTCGCTTGCAATTTTGAGTTCACCATCGACAACCCTGACATCCAGCCTGCTGGCCGTGAACGAACCGGCGAACACCAGATGTCTTGCGTTTTGACTGATGTTGATGAAACCGCCCGCCCCGGCCAGCCTGGGTCCGAAGCGAGAGACGTTGACGTTGCCAGTCACATCGACCTCGGCCATACCCAGGCAAGCCATATCCAGACCACCGCCATCGTAAAAATCAAACTGGCTGCCCTGTGCAATGATTGCCTCGGTATTCACCGCTGCGCCAAAATCCAGCCCAGATGCTGGCTGGCCACCGATGACGCCCGGCTCAGCCGTCAGGGTGAGATGGTGCAGCAGGCCCTCCTCTGCCGCAACCCCCGCAACGCCCTCTGGCATACCGATACCCAGGTTGACCACACCACCGACCGGAAGCTCAAATGCGGCACGGCGTGCGATCACCTTGCGAAGGTCCAGTGGTGCGGGAGCCGTCGTGCCCTCCGGCTCTTTATAGCGTCCCGTGTAGTAGCGGTTGTACTGGGTTGCATAGGTTTGCGGGTGTAGCTCTGCTGGAGCAAGAACCACCGCATCAACCAACATTCCGGGGATTATCACGTCACGAGCAGGAAGACTGCCTTTCGCAACAATCTGATCTACCTGGACAATGACGACACCCCCGGAATTACGAGCGGCCATGGCCTGCGCCAGATTGTCGAGAATAAGGGCTTCACGCTCCATCGTGATGTTGCCATGCTCATCGGCTGTCGATCCGCGCAGTAGTGCGACATGGATCGGCATGGCATGATAGAACAACCGTTCGCAACCGGCGATGGTGATCAGCTCGACCAGATCAGGTGATGGCTTGTCGCTGCTTACGCGACCTCCGCCCAGTCGTGGATCAACGAAGGTCTCCAGGCCAACATGGCTGATGGTGCCGGGCTTACCGGCGGCGATGTCCCGGTATAGGTGGGAGATCACGCCTTGAGGAAAGTTATAACCCTCAATCTCGCCTTTCACGGCGCGCGCCGCCAGCTTCGGGATCAAGCCCCAGTGCCCACCGATGACTCGGCTCACCAGGCCTTCCGCCGCCAGACGGTTCAGGCCACGCTCTTTTCCATCGCCCTGTCCGGCAGCAAACAAGAGTGTCAGACCGCGTGGGTGCGATTCCTCGTCAAACCGATCTGCCAGTGCCTTGAGTAATGCTTCGGGCACACCAGCCCCGACAAAGCCGGAGGTGGTGACCGTATCGCCCGAATGGATCAACGCCGCCGCATCGCGCGGCGAGACAAGCTTGTTCAGCATGGGCCTTCTCTCCAATAGGTGTTACATAGGCATTACACCTGTATTACAGCATGGAGCCAAGCACTATCACAGTGATTGTCGCCACAACGGGTATTGCCACCGCACAGATGAAAATATCGACATAGCTTTGCTTGTGCGTTAATCCGCAGATACCTAACAGAGTGATGACCGCGCCATTGTGCGGCAGAGCATCAAAACCGCCTGAAGACAATGCCGTTACCCGATGCATCAATCCCATGCTGATTCCTTGTGCGTTACCAAGATCGGCAAACTGCTCACCCAAAGCGCTCAATGCGATTGACATGCCGCCCGAGGCTGACCCGGTGATACCTGCAAGCACATTGACTGCAACCGCCAGCGAGGCTAAAGGGTTGTCAGGAAACAGCTCAAGAACAAAGTCGCGTACGATCAGGAAAGCTGGCAGAGCTGCAATGACAGCGCCGTAGCCGACCTCGGATGCTGTATTGAAGATCGGCAGAAGTGCGCCCATGGTGCCCTGATTGATGCTGTCCTTGACGTTCTCAAAGCGCTTCCAGTTGGTTGCAATTACCAGCAGGATTGAACTTAGCAGTGCCACGATGATGGCCCAGATTCCGGCGACCGATTTGAGCGAGGTCGGTCCGTATTTGTCCTCGGCCAGATAGCTTGCATCCATGTTTGGGAAAATCAGATAGGTGAGCGCCGCATTCAGGGCAATCACCAGCACTACTGGTGCGATGGCCAGCGCAAATGCAGGCAGTTGCACATCGTCGGGCAAGGCATCATCGGCGGCCATGGCCTTATGAGTGCCATAGCCTTCACTGCGAGCCTGAGCGGCGGTCGAACGACTGTTCAACCACAAAATGCCGCCTATTAGCATGATCAATCCAGCAAGCGTGCCTAAAAGTGGTGCGGCAAAAGCATTGGTGCCGAAGTACGGCATGGGGATCGCATTCTGGATGGCAGGCGTTCCCGGAAGCGCGGTCATGGTGAAAGTAAATGAGCCAAGCGCAATAGCTGCAGGTAACAATCGTTTAGGGATATCTGCCTGACGGAACAGCGAGTTGGCGATGGGATAGATTGCAAATGCAACAACGAAAAGAGAGACACCACCGAACGTCAGAACGCCACAGGCAAGAACCACCGCTGTGATAGCGCGATGCGCGCCCACGCCTTCGACAATTCGTTCAGCAATGACTCGGGCCGAGCCACTGTCAGCCATCACTTTGCCAAAAATGGCACCCAGAAGAAACAACGGGAAATATAGGATGACATACCCACCCAGCGCTTTCATGAAGACTTGGGTATAGGTCGCCAGCACAGGCAGATCGCCACTCATCAACACAGCCAGCAGCGCAAGAATCGGCGCTAATATAAGGACATTGATTCCCTTATAGGCCAGGTACATCAAGAGGCCAAGCGACACGAATATTCCAATCAAACCCATTGTACTTTCCCTGTGTTGTGATAGATTTCGCGAATTATAATACGAGCAGTATTCGCATTGCGGCTTGTATTATTGCAAATGCCGCCTAGCTGTCGTTCTCCTGAAACCAAGCTTCATCGAGCCTGCTCCAGGAACGGAATCAGATTGATTTGCCAATGCTGTCTATGCGTCTTCGGCGTACCTGCTGCTATTGATATTTTTCTGGATTGGGTGGTATGGCCAGAACGTCAACAGAAGAAGACTGCAGAACCTGCTCGGCGACACTGCCCATTATCATTCGCGCAACGAAGTGCGCGCCTTGGGTTGCCACAACAATCAAGTCCGAGCTTGTATCGCCTGCCGTTGTCAATATTTCATGAGCAATGGAGGTCTCCAGGTGTCGCACGATTTGTTGAGGACGCTTTACTCCAATCGTTGACACACAATTGGCCAGCTTGCGTCGAGCATCGGCACTCAGATCCTGTAGGTAAGCATCCTGACTTTCTTTAGACAGGGTGTCGACCATTGCCAGGCGCAGCGCCGGTGCATCAAATACATGCAGTATGGCCATACCATTATCCATACCTATCCCCAGACGCTCGAAGTGTTGCAGCGCTGTTTGCGCGCTGTCCGACAGGTCCGTAGTCAGTAACGTCTGCTTGTAATGCCCCACCGGTGGACCATTAACCATGAGAACCGGACAACCCACTGCCCTGATCGTACGCTCAGCCGTTGTTCCGACAAACGCATCCTTCAATATCTGCCGACGGTGCGGGCCGAGTATCAATAGATCCGGGTTGATATCCTTCGCCGCTGTTGTAATTCCTGCAAATGGGTCGGCCTGGATGACGCGGGTATTGCAAGACACACCATCGACGTTTTGCAACGTGTGTGCGAGTTTGTCGAGAAGTGTTCTGGCATCAAGCGTATCGCGATCAACGATATGCCGAGGTCGATCATCGTCAACAACATGAAGTAGATGAATGCTTGCTCCACTCTCAAGAGCCAACAGCACCGCACGACGCAAGGCCCGATCTGAACGTTCCGAAAAATCAGTAGCAAGCAATATTACATGCATAGGAGTCCTCACCCAACTTCACCTGGCCGACTATTCAAGCATGATTCTATCTCGTTTTCATTGATGAATATCAATCACGAGCGAGCAGTATAGTTATACTTTTTATTACACTCGGCGAGAATTGAAGTTAGGGGTCGTGAAATAATTAACTATACTTTTCGGTTGGTCCTGCGCCTGCCCGGCAAGGCGTGAGGAGGGCGAATAGCGGGCTATTCAACCGATAAACAACGCAGAAGGGCAGGATGCAGGGGCGACTGAAAAGTATAGTTTATTGTTTCACGACCCCTTACTCGTTCCGGCAAAGCAAAAAGCCCCGTCAATGGCGGGGCTCTTCGTATTTCAGCGTTAATGCGGAGGTCATGACAGACCTCAGGGCACGCGACGTATTCGCTTCAGGCTTAACGTACTCACATCAGGCTTATCCAACCACTACTGGAAAGGTTCGATTCGGCTGAATGGCAACGATGGAAGTGTGATTAAGCGACGATAGTGGCTTCGGTAGCTGCCCGTAGTTCGTCTTCAGTGACGCCTTCGGCACATTCAACAATACGCAGCCCACCTTCTACGACATCCAGAACACCCAGGTTGGTAATGATTCGATCAACCACGGATTTACCGGTCAGCGGCAGTGTGCATTCCTTCAAAAGCTTGCTATCGCCATGCTTGCTGGTGTGGTCCATTACGACAACAACTCGGCCAACACCTGCAACCAGATCCATTGCGCCGCCCATGCCTTTAACCAGCTTGCCCGGAATCATCCAGTTGGCAAGATCACCGTTTTCAGCCACTTCCATTGCGCCAAGTATAGCCATGGCGATTTTGCCGCCCCGGATCATGCCAAAGCTCTGCGCGCTGTCAAAATAGGCGGTTTGAGGCAGTTCGGTGATCGTCTGTTTGCCTGCATTGATCAAATCAGCATCGATTTGATCTTCGGTTGGGAAAGGCCCCATACCCAGCATGCCGTTTTCTGACTGCAGTGTGACCTCAACACCTTCCGGGATGTAGTTTGATACCAGTGTCGGAATACCGATGCCAAGGTTCACGTACCAGCCGTTTTGCAGTTCCTGCCCGGCACGAGCAGCCATCTGATTGCGATCCCAAGCCATTATGCAGTCCTCACTGTACGTTGTTCGATCCGTTTTTCATGCTCACCCTGAACAATGCGGTGCACGTATATGCCCGGCAAGTGAATGCTGTCCGGATCAAGTGAACCTGTTGGAACAATTTCTTCGACTTCAACAACACAGATCTTGCCGCACATGGCCGCCGGCGGGTTGAAATTGCGTGCTGTCTTGCGGAATACCAGGTTACCGGTTGCATCTGCTTTCCATGCCTTGACGATGGCCAGATCGGCAAAGATGCCTTCTTCCAGGATGTAGGTTTCACCGTTGAAGTCTTTGTGTTCCTTGCCTTCCGCGATGACGGTACCAACACCGGTTTTGGTGTAGAAACCAGGAATACCACAACCCGCTGAACGCATACGTTCGGCCAGAGTGCCCTGGGGATTGAATTCCAGCTCGAGTTCGCCTGACAGGTACTGGCGCATGAACTCGGCGTTTTCGCCCACGTAAGAAGAGATCATCTTCTTCACTTGCTTGGTTTGCAGCAGGATTCCGATACCGAAATCATCAACACCGGCGTTATTGGAAGCAAAGGTCAGGTCTTTGGTACCCGCATCCTTTATTGCACCCAGTAGCAGCTCTGGAATTCCACAAAGGCCGAAACCCCCGGCGGCAATGAGCATGCCATCTTGCAAAACTCCGTCAAGAGCCTCTGCGGCACTGCCATACACTTTATTCATGCTGCGACCTTTCTCGGTTCAAGGATATCTTAACGTCTGATCATGCAGAAAAATCTGACTAGCACGAAGAACGAGCGTACGTCAAGATTCGTCTGTGCCAAACAGTTGATGCACTATCTTCACATAATAACTGAAGAATTCACAATCTGCAGGCCAGAATGTGCTTGTGAGGCTATATGGGGATGCCCTATCTATCAGTGCCTGACATCGTTCGATAGGACTCTCTTACCTCACGGACTTGGATGCTGGGTCTGGTACCCGCACGCATTGGACAGGCCGATACTGAATTATCAGGGTTCTACCTACAGGTTTTGATCAGATGAAATGTGAGGACTCCGTGTTGATATGTCGTTAGATAGCAGTTACCGTTGTCGCGCTGAACCACTCGCCTTCCTTGACCTGCATCAAGCTTCGAAAGGTATTCTTCGGTAACAGTTCAAGCTGGTTAATATGAAGATCGAGGGAGATCACAATGCGCTTTAGTCAAGTCAAAGAACTGGTGAGCTGGGCGGCTGACTATCACGCCCAACTAGCCAGTTCTTATACCGTGTTGGCAGCCGGACCAGTTAGTCAACGAGTCAGCATGGCGCTTCGCTATCTCGCAGAGCATGAGCGTGCCATGCAAGCGAGTCTGGCGCAGTACCTGAATGATGACAGTGAGCATCACGGCGTACTGGATACCTGGTTTGACGATGCGACTGATTTTCCACACGTACTGGTACTCAACCGCCTGTCTAAGGGCATGTCTAGCGTTGATATGCAAACAGTCCTATCCATGGCGCTGGCGACTCATCGTACACTTCAGGATCTCTACGCTCATCGTGCCGAATGCGCCGCGACATCAGCAGAAAAAGAGTTCTTCGAGGCATTGCTTGGTGGGCACGAGGGAGAAGTACGCCGCCTGAGCAGAGACATGCAACGTTTAGAAGATTATTGACAGACACGATGAGCCACTCAGACAGACCTGATCCGGAAGCAGTTATTCTGGCTAATGGTGACAAGGCTGCGAGTGTCGAGCAAGTGCTTGGCGCTTTGACGATGCTTGGCATCGAGCATCAGACGACAAGTCACGAGCCACTGTATACCGTCGTACAAGCAAAATCGGTCGCCTACAAAGACCCTGGAGCTCATACCAAGAACCTGTTTCTACGGAACAAGAAAGGACGAATGTTTCTATTGGTCGTGGAGCAGGACCATACCGTTGACTTGCGAGGCCTGCGTGACAAGATCAAGGTAAGCGGTGGGCAGTTTGCATTTGCCAGCACCGAACGACTGGGTCTCTATCTGGGTGTGGTACCAGGCTCTGTCTCACCACTGGCGCTGATCAATGACACTGAAGGCAAAGTGCAGGTCTTTTTCGAGGCCAGCTTGCTGGAGCATGAATGGATATTTCTGCACCCGTGCCGTAATACTCACAGCACGCGCATGCGAACCGCAGACCTACTCCGGGCGCTTGAAGCATGGAGCCATACACCAACGGCTTTGCAATTTTGAGCCAAGCCGCTGGCTGACTTCTCGCTATCAATCGGACTTGGGGAAAACAATTCCGATACTGTGTTCGTACGTATCGCCCGGCTCAAGGCTTTTCAGATCTGGCTTGTTCTCAAATTGATTATCTGAATCGGCAAAGTCGCAGGTAGCAAGCCAGGGCTCTATGCAAACATACGGCGCCCCGGGCTTCGACCAGATACCCAAATGTGGGGCACCACCGGTATTGACAGTCAACATAGTCTGCCCTTTGTGGCTGAGCTTGACCGACTCCGCCGTTATATCTCGAAATACCAAGGCGTCATTGTTAAAAAGGGTCTCACTCAATGAGAACTCGCTTGCATGAGGCTCGGCAACGGTATTCAGCAGGCCTGATTCATAGAGATCGTATCGGTGTAAAGGTTCGCTCTGATCAATCATAATGGTGTAGTCCGCAAGTTCTGCCGGATCGTTGATATCCAACGCAAAGGCCGGATGTGACCCTATGGTGAACAGCATTGGTTTGTCATCTCTATTGATGACTTCGTAACGAATGTCCATACCTGAATCGTTCAGGATGAAATGCACCAATAATTCAAATTGCCATGGGTACTGTTGCAGCGTCAGGCTGTCAGATTGCAAGCGCATTGAGATGGATGTCGATGAACTCGCTATGCATTCAAACGTTGCGTGTTTTGCAAAACCGTGCCTGCCCATCTGGTAGTCTGCGCCTTGATAGCTCATGCGCCCTTCTTTCAATGCACCGACGATCGGAAACAGTATGGGTGCCCTGCCACTCCAGTATTTTTCATCACCGTGCCATAAATATTCGCGCTCGTTGATTTTCAGACTGCTTAGTTCAGCTCCAACGGGGTTGATTGTCGCTTCAATGTTCTTGTTCTTGATTGTGTGCACGACGGCAAGGCCTCTGGAAAGTGAATAGCTGAAAATAACGGGCATGGCGAGTTTACGCGACTCGGATGTACAAGGTATAGGCCGATGGCACGAAATAGCTGGATCGAATCGGCTTTCTCAGGCCCTTCGCTCCAGGTACGTCCGTGATAGACCAGTGGCCTGAACTTACTGAAAGGAAACTGCCTTCAGGCTGATCGCTTGTAGCGGGTTTCGGCTCGTTCGCGCAGCAAAGCCGTCATGCCCTGTACGCACAACGGACGTGCCATGTAATAGCCCTGCGCGATATGGCACTGCTTGCTTCGCAGGAAGTCCAGCTCGCCTTTCTGCTCAACGCCTTCTGCCACAACCTGCATTTCCAGGCTATTGGCAAGCATCAGAATAGCTGTCACGATTTTTTCATTAGGAGAGCCGATAGTTAAGTTGGTGATGAAGCTTCGGTCTATTTTCAATGTATCGACCGGCATCGTTGCAATGGTGCTCAGCGAAGAATAACCGGTTCCGAAATCAT
This sequence comes from Granulosicoccus antarcticus IMCC3135, assembly GCF_002215215.1. NCBI lineage: Bacteria > Pseudomonadati > Pseudomonadota > Gammaproteobacteria > Chromatiales > Granulosicoccaceae > Granulosicoccus > Granulosicoccus antarcticus. Next base: position 3,978,212 of record NZ_CP018632.1, read on the forward strand.
CCATGGCGATGGCAATTCCGCGCGCTCTCAGCTCACTCAGAGTATTGAACATCTCTTGCGGGGCTTCAATGAGACAGCTTTCTGTCAACTCAAGTTCAAGTGCACTTGCAGGCATGTCGTATCGTTGCAGTAGCTCATCAACGATTTGTGGAATATTGCCATGCGCGAATTGCCGAGCCGAGACGTTTACGGCAATCTGGTCCAGTGCAATACCACTGGTTTGCCATTCCTTCCATTGACGACAGGCTTCATCCAGAACCCATGTACCGATCTCGCCTATCAAGCCACGCTCTTCGGCAATCGGAATGAAAACATCTGGCGGCACCATGCCTCTCTCGGGATGATTCCAGCGCAACAGGACCTCTGCTCCAACCAGCTCCATATCTTCGACTGCATACTGAGGTTGGAAGAAAAGTGACAATTCGTTCTTTGACATAGCCTGCCGCAGGGATAGCTCCAGCTTCATGCGATCCTCAAGCGTTTGCTGAATAGAACTGCCATAGGTTCGATAGTTGTTCTTGTTAAGACGCTTCGCCTCATACATGGCAGCATCAGCACACTTGACCAGGTCGTCAACGTTATCGGCATGCGTGGGGTACAAGGCAATGCCTATACTGGTACTCACTACAAACTCATGTCCGTTCAGGGCTATTGGCTGAGCCATGGCTTGCAGAATTTTCGACGCAGCCTGCTCCCCCTCATTACCGTTCTCCGAATGAGACAATAAAGCGATAAATTCATCGCCTCCCATACGGGCAATAGTATTACAGCTTCTGCCCGAGCCCTGGATGCATCCAGGCTCGGGAACGGTAACTTCGAGACAGGCAAGCAATCTTTTGCTGACAGTTTCCAACAGCCTGTCGCCCGCCTTGTGCCCCTGCGTGTCATTGATCATCTTGAAATCATCAAGATCCAGGAACAGGACGCATAGCTCCTGACCGAGCTCGGATGCCCTAATGATCCTCTCTTCAGCCACCTGATTGAACAATCGGCGGTTTGCCAGGCCGGTCAGCGCATCTCGATAAGCCAGCGTTTCTATCTGCGCGTGTGAGACCTGCAACTCATCCATTGACACTTGCAGGCGTTCACTGGTGTCTTTGAACGCTCTGGACAGATCACCAATTTCATCTTGACGCTTTATATCTACGTAAGCATGTGATATGTCTTGTTGACTCTTGACGCCAATCTCCATAGCCAGCTGGCGAAGTCTGATCAAGGGTCGCAATACCAGAGGTCGCAGGAGTGTGAAAAACGTTGCGATACCCATAAAGGTACTCACCGCCGAGATGATCGTCAGTCTGTTGACAAAATCAACAATACTGAGCCTTACCGCCGAGTCAGGCAATAATGCAACTAGAGAGATATCATCAATCATTCTTTTTCGGCTGATGATCATCGGATTATCACGATAGCTAGGAATCTGCGCGGCAGAAGCCACTTGCAGAACATTTTGAACGATAATGTCATGTATGACTATCAGTTACCGAACATACGTCGCTGAGCAGGACTTACTTCTGCCACCGTCCCTGCAAGAATGGCTGCCGGAAGGACATCTTGCCTACTTTATTAGCGATACGGTGGATGTGCTGGATCTGTCAGCCTTTCACGCTCGTTACGAGAAAGGCGGTCCGCGTAACCAGCCGTTTCATCCGGCCATGATGGTCAAGGTACTGCTGTATGGCTATTCCACTGGCGTATTCTCATCGCGCAAGCTGGCGCGTAAGCTACATGAGGATGTTGCGTTCAGAGTTCTGGCGGCGAACAATTTTCCAGCTCACCGTACGCTCTGTGATTTCAGGGCCCTTCATTTGGAAGAGCTCGCCGAATTGTTTGTGCAGGTGGTTAGGCTGGCTAATGAGTGCGGTCTGATCAAGCTGGGCACGGTGGCGGTGGACGGCACCAAACTTAAAGCGAATGCTAGTCGTCATAAGGCGATGAGCTATGGGCATATGCTCAAGGCTGAGTCAGACCTGAAAGAACAAATCAAATCATTGCTGGAGAAAGCTAAAGCCACTGATGCTGCCGAGAAGCATGAACCGGATCTGAATATTCCTGACGAGATAAAACGGCGTGAGAAGCGTCTTGCCACGATTACTGCTGCCAAAGAGCGACTGGAAGCTCGCCAACGAGAAGCGGATCGAGAGAAAGGGCGAAGTGAGGATGACGATCAACAACCGCGCAATCCGGATGGTTCGGCCAAACGTGGGCCAAAATACAAGCGAAAATTTGGCACCCCCGAAGACAAGGCTCAGGAAAACTTCACCGATCCTGATAGTCGCATCATGAAACACAGCAATGGTGGATTCGATCAAAGCTACAATGGCCAGACAGCTGTGGATGCTGAAAACCAGATTATTGTCGCTGCCGAGCTGACACAGAATGCAGCGGACAGTGCAGAACTGCCCGTGATGCTTGATGCTGTGAAAGGCAATCTGCAAGACTTGCCAGAGCAGACGCTGGCTGATGCAGGTTATCGAAGTGAAGCGGTGTTGGAACAGCTATCAGAGCTGGCAACGAATGTGACCATGGCACTGGGGCGTGAAGGTCGCGGCAACCTCAGTGTTAACACCGTGAAGTATCCTCACACTGCACAAATGGCTGAGAAGCTGCAAACCCCAGTGGCTCAACAATTGTATCGACAACGCAAACATATCGTTGAACCGCCCTATGGCTGGATCAAGTCAGTGCTCGGCTTCCGTCAGTTCAGTCTGCGTGGGCTAGACAAGGTGAGTTGTGAGTGGAAGCTGGTGTGCGCAGCATTGAATTTGAGGCGAATGGCGTATCTGTGAGCCCTAATTCAACGAAATAATCAGCGCCTGCGAGCCGCTCAAGTAGCGTTATACCCGACATTTACAGCCTTTTTTCGATTCGAGTTGCATTCTAACCGGGGCAGATGAGCGCGGGTGTCTCCGCTCGCCCAAGCGCTCACTCAAAACGCTCCACCGCGCAGACTCCTAGCCCGGTTTATCTCACCTGAGGTGGATAAGACGCTTTCGTTTTGCAACAATTGCGGATCAACGGTTCCTATGAGAGCCTTGTTTGCATGAAGGACAACCTGTCCATCATCAGTAACAGCTGACCAGAACGCACCTTTACTAATCGTTTCAAATTCAATTTGATCAGTGAGTCCAGCCAGATCCACGACAAGCATCAAATGGGCGATGTTCGATGTTGCATCAGAGCGTTGTAATGAGCTTGCACCGGTATCCAGAGAAACCCTATCAGCTTCATAGCTCACAGGATGCGTTATAACCAGCACACTCTGCCCTGCAGTGGCATCCGTTTGAATCGAGGTAGTCGGACTTGTCAGTAATTCGAATTGGTCGGGCAGCTTTGCCGGTGATGGAGAATCCGCACCCATCAATGTCTGGTAGAAGGCTGAAGATTCACCGATAGTGGCTATCGGATCCAGAGTGCGGTCTGAATGGACCAGCTTCAGGTACAAGTACTCGGGGTGAGCTTGCTGAAACTGGAGCATGTCTCTTTGAACGCGCTCCTGCAGAATAGCCTCACCCCTATTCTGCTTGCTCGCTGAGGCATATTCCCTCAGTACATTCGTTCCTGCCAGTAACTGTACGCTGGCTTCTGCGGAGGTGATGAATTTGAGGAACTCGTGCCCTGTCAAGTTCAGAGCCAGGTTCATCTCATTGAGCATATCTCGACTGGCTCTTTCGTAGAGTCCAGCATTGGTGAAGAGATAGATCAGTATGAGAGACAAAATGCCACAAGGTGCAACGATAATGAACAGTTTTACTTGTAGTCGCATTTTTGTAGATGTCTGTTACAGCTGCATTAAACAAACCCCTTGAAAACGCAGTCAAAACCAATCCTGATTGACCACCCATCACAGAGTGACAAGCAGCTTTATATACAAGATGTTTCGGCAAACCTCTTATTCAATCAACGTTGATAGTACCAGCCTGTGTACTGGTCGTCGTATTGTCATAAGACACGAAAAGCAGACGATCTCTTGTGAGTATCGGCTACTGGCTCAAGAACAATACCAAGCTCACAAGGAATCGATGTACCAGCAGGTTACAAAATTGGCGGTGCTTGTAATCAACTTGATGGCCTGTCATCGTATGCAAGGTTCCAATGCCTGTATCTTCACGCATAATCATCATCGATTTTTCAGAGCGTTACGAACAATCGATAAATCAAAAACCTCAATTCCTTCCACACCGACGGGCAGTAACGGCAGGATGGATTGCACAACATCACGAACTGCCACTCCCAGATTGGCCTCCGACAACCCTCGGCGTTGTATTGACCAAGTGGCAATAGACAGCTCAATGGCAGCGATAGTCCAGGCTGCATCAATCTGTCGCTGCAAATCATGTACGGCGTGAAACGCGTTGCCAGCAGTATCCTCCACTCCATCAGCTAACTGACCAATAGCTATCAACAATTGCGGTTGTGCCCAGATTTTAACCGAGGTGATCAATGAAGCGGCGATATGGCCAAGGTTGAGAAACTGCACACCACCGATCGCTGAATCCTCAGCGGCGAGACCCGTCGGTAGTCCCGAGAATGCCGTCCACTGCAACTTGTGTATACGCTCACCGGAAATATCGGTGATTTTCGCCAAACCTTGCCGCACTTGATCTAGCGCCAGGGTATGGCGTGTCGTATCCATATTGCCATTCGAAAATGCTGCGAACGAGTCATGATCGACAACAGGGTTGTCAGCCAGACTGTTTAGCTCTTGCGTCAATATTTCCTCTGCGTTCAAGACCACCTCCTCTACCGCACCGTGTATTTGTGAAATACACCGGAAGCTGAGCGGATCCTGCAGCAGTCGCGCCTCGCCCTTGCTCCAGAGCCTGCTGCCCTGGAGAAAGGTTCGTAGTCTGTCAGCCACTCGCGTCTGGCCCGGTCTGATATGTACCTTGTTGACGATCTCGCTGATTGCATCGAGATTACAACGAAACCCTTCCATTGACGTTGCGGCGGCCAGCTCCTGTGCCCAGGTCAGGTTTTTCAATTCCACCAGTTGCAGTGCGCCGACAGTCAGACTCACCGCATTGCTGTTGATCAAAGACAGTGTCTCCTTGGCTTTTGGCAGACCGGATGCCTGTGCCTGTTCAGACGAGATGAGCCAGTCTGCTATCTGCGCCAACGGGACCAGGTCGGATGCGCCAACCGTTCCACCGGCATCAATGGTGGGGAATTTGCCTTCGGCAAGCTTGCCGATAATCACTTTCACCAATTCCTCGCTAACACCTGAATAGCCTTTGGCAAAACCGTTCAACAAAACGATGAGTGCCCCTCTGACAATACCTTCGCTCAAGGATGGGCCAGGTACTCGGGTCGCGTGAGCGCGGACTAGTCGGCGGTTGAACTCCGCGAGTGCAGCAGTAGGTACTGCGTGATCCTTCTGTGAGCCGACGCCGGTGTTGATGCCGTAAGCCGCGATACCACTCGATGTTATATGTTCAACGACTTCTCGAGCTTTCGATACTCGTAACCAGGCCTCGTCAGTCAGTTCTACACCGGCCTTTTGCTCAATGGCAGCAACCAGTGATGCACAGCTCAGGCCGTTGCCATCGAGAACCAGTACTGGAGGTTCAGGGTTCATATTTTCGAAAGCACCTCTGGTTTCTGGACGATCGTACATGGGCAGGCTAGCAATCATGGCTTTGTCTCATGGACGTTGTCTCCAGTCATATCGACAGGCAGGGTCCTGTTGTGAAAGGACCACAATGGATGGGCAACACTGTCTTTCTCGCACCAGAGGTATCGCCTGAATACCTCGGTATAGGAGGCATAGAAGTAGTGCTCGTTGCGAACCAGCAAGGCTGCACGGTGTTTGTCAAAAAATGCGGACAGTCGGTACCAGGGTAATCTGGGATGCAGGTGGTGCACGCTATGAAAGTTGTTGTATAGAAAGAGCCATGCTAGCGGGCCACGATCGTTGACCACGGCCGTACGCCCGGGAGCGGACTCATTCGCCTGATGCTCGAGATAGGTGCGGATTTTCAGGATCGACATACCAAGGTAGGCCGCGAGGATGTACATCCCGACACTCATACTTGCAAAACTTCCAAGCCAGTCAATCACCATCGCGAGCCCAAGCAGATGGTAAATATAGGCACGGATTACTCCTTTCTCGCGCCTCAGAATGCGTTTGCAGTCGGTGTAATAGAACTGAGAGAGCCCCATGACGGGACCAAGCAGCATTCGTCCAAACAAGGTGTTGTTCAGCCGAAACAGGTACTGAAGCGAACGCGGCAGTCGATGCAGCACTAGCAGGTCTAAATACGAACTCTCAGGATCATCGTATGGGTCAGTCAGGAAGCTGTCCCGGTGGTGTGCCAGGTGCGTATCCCGAAATCGTTGATACGGCACGAAGAGACCAATAGGCGGAAACACCAACAAAGCATTGCCTGTCTTGTTTCCGAAAGGATGGCCGTGAATCACTTCGTGCTGTAGTGAGGAATGCAACGCCAGAATGACGGCTAGTAGAACGACAGACACTACCGGTCCCAAGCCAGAGGCGGCCCACGTGACAACACCGTAGGCGCCGTAGCATCCTGCAAGAACAATCAGTGTGGGCCATTCAACGTCGTGTGATCTCAACGGTATGAAGGGACGAATTGGCATGTGTTCTTTTCATTGGTGACAGGCAGTGGTCTCAATGATCACCAATGGACAGACGACAGGCAATAATGCATATTTGTATTTTATAAGGTGTTTATAGCTCGAATCATGCAATATGATGTGCAAATACAATTTTGAGGTGAATATGCAATATGCATAAACGTGATGTCGCTAGTCTCTTTCGAAAACGCCTCCGATTACTCATTGCCAGTGAGAAACAAAGCACGGCGGCTTTTCTTCGTGACACGGGAATGGATCGTTCTGCCCTTAGTCAGTTTCTCGATGAGAGCAGTGATCGGCTGCCTCGTGCCGAAGCCTTGCGACGCATAGCGGTAGCTCGAGGTGTCTCTGTTGACTGGCTACTGGGTCTGGAGAATGCTCCTGAAGGCCGACAAGTAGTTACCTCCAGCGTACAGATAGAACAGATGCAGGATGAGCACGGCACCTCACCGCTTGAGCACTGGCGAAATGAAGCCTGGGGTCACAAGCTGCGCTACGTGCCCTCGACATTACCCGACATGCTAAGCCTGGCCAATGCCGGTGACACGGAACGCACCGGGGACCCAGTCGGGGACCCTATTCATGGCAATGATCATGCGCGTGCAAGTGGTGCTGAAAACGTGCTGGAAGGCCTGATGCCCGGTGATCTGGATATCGAAATTGCCATGCCTATTCAGACGCTGGAAGATCTGGCCAATCAATCCGGCCTGTTCAAAAACACACCGCCGGACACCTGCCGACGCCAATTGCAACACATGGCGCGTATCTGCCAGACAAGTTATCCAGCATTGCGACTTCATCTCTATGATGGAACGACGACGTTTTCTGCACCATTCACCGTATACGGCAAGCTGCGCGTCGCTATCTATATTGGTGAGTCCTACCTGGTTATTACCGCACGAGAACAAATAACCAGCTTCGTTCAACGTTTTGACGAGCTCGTCCGCCGCACTCTGGTAAGCCCAGATCAGTCTCACGAGACATTGCGCAAATTGAGTGACACAGTGCAACACAAACAGTGAACCCGTGTGAACAACAACAGCGAAGAGCGATACTTGTCAAAGCCTTCGGGTAGACTCGTCAATCGCTTTGCCAGAGCGTCATCTGCAAGACTGAATTTGCATTAAACAGCTGGTAATGTGGGGCTAACCCCCTCAAATACAGCCTTTTTGAGAACTGGCACACATATTTCATGGTGCGACATTTCAAGTCATTCATTATTCGTTCGACACGATGAAATGACTTGTTCCAATCCATACACTGCACTGCAACAAACAAGGCCTATATTGATCGCTGATATGGCCGATAGCTGTGAAGCACGAAAACAACCGCATACGTGCATTTTTGAAGGAAACACCAATGTCTGCAATCCTGGCTGAAAAAGTCACCCAATACGCCGCACTGGCTGAGATGGGTATTTTCCGCGTCAACGAAATATCCAATTACAGTTTGCGTCAGGATGGACCCGACAAAGATGTTCTGCGGGTGATTTACAAGCGTGCCAAGGGCTCTCTGCTGCCGTTTAGCCGTAAATACAAATTTGGCCGTTCGGTGAAAACCGTCGTTGTTGACGGCGGTACATCACGTATGGAACGCACCTACGAGATTTCACCTTTCCTGCTCAAGGCAGTGGCTGAGCTCGAAGATTTGTTGGTATTCAATCAATATGGACCCACTGAGCCGTCCACGTCTAATAAAGATCTGAAGGCGAGTCTCATGGCTGAAATCAATGTATTGAAGCAATTGATCAACCAGTCAATTCGAGCTGAAAGTATGGGCGCCGTGAATGCCAAGCTAGACAGCGTGCGTAGACATATTGACGCGCTGTAATGCCTTTTAGCCGTTTTATCGATCGCTCGACGAGTGCAACCTGCTACACCTATAGGGCTGGGTGACCCGAGCTCGGGTTCTAGCAGGTCGTATCGTCAGCCTGCGCATCCATTCGCTTCAGTATCTGCCTAGGACGATGTGGTATCGGAAAAGAAGCGGATCATTTCCGCTGAAGCGTCGGGCCCTTCGGCATCGGTGAAGGTGCAGGCAACATCGCCGCCAGACCAGGCATGAACTCCTTCTGTCAGCTTCCAGTATTCGCACCCGATGAACTCCGAGTTACTTTCATTGGTGTACGCAGTGATCGTACTTTTGCGTCCCAAATCGGTCGAGTGTTGTCGATTGTTCAAGATCCAGGTACTCGACTCAGACGACGCTTTACTGGCAGCTAACCAGTCGCTGACGATTCGATCACTATTCGATCACTATTCGAGCAGCCGGACGTCAGCCCGTTCAGTAGATTCTCTCCAGATAGAATATCTGAACTGTTGCCAGAGATGCCAAGCATCGCAATCAACGCTTCTGGCATGGAAGGGGTATGAAGCCCAATGGAACGAAAAGTTGCGCTAAGCCTCTTCAGGTTGCATTTCTAGTAGTCTTCCAACTTGGGGGCGATAGAGGATTCGGAATCATGTTGTGGTGTGCCCGGAGTCCGGCACGTGCAGGATGCACAAATGGACCACGAGTTTGTCTGAAATATCAACGCGCTGATTCATGACGGATCAGCAAACTGAACCCGTCTTCGGTGAGGGCGGTGAGCCTGAGCGGCAGTGACCGGCGGTGTGCCCGTCGGGTGATGAAACCCGCTGACAAATAGGATTGAGGCGAGATCACTAAGCCAAGAAGATCCCAGAGGCTGAACGTTGGAAGGTTGAAGAATATGAATCCATTAACCCGCCTCTGTGGGCCGAAAGATCCGCCATGACCTACGTGATCTACCAGGTCATGCGTAAAGAGAAGCTGCTACCGATTCGGTCGGTGCAGTTTTCCGATGGACCGGTTATGCGCAACTGCCGCGTCCGGGTTCTGCTGGCTTGGTCACCGCTATGCCAACAGCTTTACGCCACCTTGCAGCACGCAAGGCCAAAGAGTGCGATGGGCAACCTAACCAATGTGTTCGAGTTCAGGCAAGCAAACCGGGGAAGGTCGATATCGGATGCCAAGGGGGCACGACCCCGACGACGTATCGACTGGCGGAGCTTCCGTAGTAGTCCGCGATGGGGAAAGCCCATTACATGGCAAAGGGAAGCAGCTCTTGTGTGCTTGTGCGACAGATTAGCCGACCGTAGTGAGGTGAATACCTTCGATAATCGGCGAAATGCAGCGCAAGCTGGCAGCATGGAAAGTTGATGTTGCCATGGCGGTATGCCGCACTTGAGGGGAGAGCCGGATGCGCCGAGAGGCGCATGTCCGGTTCGGGGAGGAGAGGCAGGGAAACGGTCTACCGCTCCCTGTCTCTTACTCCACCACAACATGATTCCGAATCCTCTATCCACCCCAACTTGATGTCGAGGAGACATTGTCTCACCAAGCCATTTTGACGGCACTCGATATCCGGCATGCCTCAGATGACGCATGCCGGATATCGGTTATTCCACAGTCGTTCGCAATAGCACAAGGTTGTCGAGCACCAGATTGGAGGACCAGATGAATTCAGCGTCCGCGCCGGCAGCGTCGAAGATATCCTTGAAATTGGTGAAGGCTGTCTTGTTATCGACGCCGACCGTGTCGTTCGAGTAGATACTGGCTGCTGGCCAGATGCTGTCGTCGAATGCGGGTGCCATCCAGTCAGTCGGGATAGCCCAGTGTGCTGCGGAGAAACCGGTACCATCGTCAACGCCTGTTTCATCACATGCCGAACTATTGCGTAATTGACCTTCGACTACCAGGCAATCACGATCGGTCAAAGGTGCTGTGTAGAATGTCTGCGCGTGCCAGTTTCCATCCGTAATAGCAACAGAGTTTGCGTCAGCATCTTGAATTTGTGCAACAAATCCACCGTCTCCGGCGTGAAAGGCTTTGCCCTGGTTGTTCTCTGAACCCAGCCCCAGATTTTCCTCCCAGTCCACCATCATGACCGCAATGGTAAGCGGACGATCGGCAGTAAAGCGAACGACATTTGAATTGAAAGGCGTGAACGGAACCGGGTCAACGGCAAGAAGCACACCATTGACATAGAGTTCGAAATAGTTGTCTGCGAAGATGTAGGCCACGAATTCCTCGCTGCCGCCTGCGTCGAGCAGTGGAACGCTTTCCAGGTCCAGTTGCGAAACAGAAGACAGTTCATCCCCGTCACACTCGTTGAACAGATCCGCAGCCTTGCGTGCTGAATCGAAATTCGTGGCGGCAGGTACTGTCCAGACTGTGCCATCATCAGAGGTGATTTCACCGACTGCACTGACTCGAGATCCGCCTCCGCAGTCGACCAATCCGGGATTGGTTGTCGTGGCGGGACCGGTTGTAAAAACAGCCTCCTGTGCTAACAGACTTGAGGCGCTTGCACAGAGCAAAGCGCCCAGTAAGATACGTTGAACCATGGATAAAACTCCTTTGTGTGAATAAGTCGGTTGATCGCTAATTTTCGAACAAATCTGGGCGGGGGACATGATTGAGTTCAAAGTCGGTTCAGTTGCCGGTGGCAGTAGAGGGATGAAGCCTAATGGAACGAAAAGTTGGGCTAAGTCTCTTCAGGTTGCATTTCTAGTACATCTAGCGCGACTTTCTTAGCTCTGCCGCCGCTGCCCACGTATTCATAGAGCGTAGAGGTGGTAATACCCAACTCTTCAGCGATCAAATTCGCCTTGGCATTCGGGTCTGCCATCGCCGCCATGGCCATACGGATCTTGGATGGCGTCATTTTTCGTGGTCTTCCACCGGTGCGCCCTCTTGCTCTTGCTGCTACGAGTCCAGCCTTCGTCCGCTCAACAATGAGCTCTCGCTCGAACTCAGCCAGGGCTGCAAAGATGCCGAAGACCAGCTTTCCTTCAGGCTTGGTGGTGTCGATCGCTGCGCCTTGCCCGGTCAGCACCTGCAGGCCAATGCCCTGATCGCACAGTGTCTCGACCAGCTCGACCAGGTGGCGCAGATTGCGCCCTAAGCGATCGAGCTTCCATACCACCAGGGTGTCGCCGCTTCGCAGGGATTTCAGGCACGCGTCCAGTCCAGGGCGTTGGTCATGCCGACCGCTCATCTTGTCGGTGTAGATCCGCGATACCTCGACGCCAGCCGCTAGCAACGCATCGTGCTGCAAATCTGTGCTTTGGTTGCCATTGGCCTTTGAGACGCGAACATATCCCAGCTGCATGTGGTTTTTCGAGTTGGTTTTCTGCAGGGTACAAGAAAACCTCTGCAGATACCGTTTTTCTTGCGTAGATTATCGGAATGAGTTTTCTTGTGATTTTCGCTCGCTATTTGCACGAAATTCGCGTCTTTTCATACCGCAAGATAAACCTCCGTTTTCCGGATGCCCTGAATCTCCTATGCCTGTCGAATTTCTGACCCAAGCGCAACGCGAGCACTACGGTCGATTTGCCGGTGAGCTGTCCGTGGTCGAACTCGCCCAACATTGCCATCTCGATGACAAGGATCGCGCTTTGATCAACAGTCGGCGCCAGGACCACAACCGTCTCGGCTTCGCCGTCCAGTTGTGCACCGTTCGCTGCCTGGGGACGTTTTTAGCAGATCCGATCGATGTGCCGAGCAATATGGTGGCGTTCATTGCCCGCCAAATTGGTGGGTATGACCCAACATGCTTAGCGCGATATCTGGATCGCAAACAGACCAGACATGCGCATCAAGCCGAGATCCAACACGCGTATGGATACCGTGACTTCAACGAAGCCCCGTGGGGGTTCCGGTTGACTCGGTTGCTCTATGCACAAGCGTGGACGAGCACAGAGCGTCCCAGCCAACAGTTCGATATTGCCACTCATTGGCTCATGGTCAACAAAGTGTTGTTACCGGGTTCCTCGACGCTGGAACGTCTAGTGTCTCAAACAAGAGAGCGTGCTGCCAATCGTCTGTGGAGCAAACTCTCCGCTTTGCCGGGTCGAGGCCAAGTGGTTGCTCTGGAAACACTTTTGCAGATCGAAACCAGCCGCCGCACCACAGCGTTAGATCGGTTACGACAAGCCCCTGTGCATGTCAGTGGCCCTGCGTTTCTTGCGTCCCTGGATCGTTACGTTGAACTCAAGGCATTCGGCATGAATCGGTTGAACGTCACCGGTATCCCTTTGGTACGGTTGAAGGTATTGGCGCGTCACGCGGCTCAAATATCAGCCTACCGTATGGCACGAATGCCTGACGATCGTCGGATTGCCAGCCTGGTGGCTTTTGTACACAGCTACCAGACACGGGCATTGGACGACGCCCTTGATGTATTGGATCTGTTGGCCTCGGACATCACCAGCAAAGCGAAATATCTCGGTAAGCGTAACCGGCTAAGGACACTCAAGGATCTGGATAAAGCGGCTATCGCACTGGCCAAAGCCTGCGCCTTGATACTGGATGAAGAACAGAGTTCGGATGACTTACGCGCCTCGATTTTCTCACTGATCGCCAAGCCTCAGCTTGAACAAGCGATCGGTACGATCAATGACATTGCTCGCCCACCAGAAGGTACATTCCATGAAGAGATGGTTGAGCAATACGGTCGACTGAAACGCGTCGTGCCTCGGCTACTGTCTGATATTGAATTCAAACCCACAGCGTCTGGTGTGCCTGTTCATCAGGCGCTCAGCTTTCTCCAGACCATCGACGGCCCGCAGAAAGATATGCCAGGCGATGCCCCCGTTGCTTTTGTGACGAACGCCTGGCGCCGTTTAGTGTTCGACAAAGGCGGCCGTATCAGTCGAGCTGGATACACGCTTTGTTTGATGGATCGACTACAGGACGCATTGCGTCGCCGTGACATTTACGTCGAAGACAGCGAGCGCTGGACAGACCATCGCTCGAAGCTATTGCAGGGTGCTGAATGGGAAGCGAACAAGGTGCAGATTTACCGCTCTTTAGGCCATCCGATCAACGTAGACGACGCACTCTGCGGGTTAAGCAAGCAACTTGATACGGCGTATCGGCAAACCATCGAACGCTTTGATCAAAATAAGGCCGTGCGAGTTGAGTACACCAACGAAAAGCCAAGTCTGACTATCACAGGCCTGGCCAAGCTGGATGAACCAGAAAGTTTGCTCGCCCTGCAGGACAAGGTAATGGCCCTGATGCCAAGCATCGATCTGCCAGAGTTGGTGTTGGAAATTCATGCCCACACAGGGTTTCTCGATACCTTCTCACATATCAGCGAGGCCAACGCTCGTGCCTCAGACATGCCGACGAGCATCTGTGCCGTGCTGCTGGCAGAGGCCTGCAATATTGGCAGAGAGCCTTTCGTTCGATCTGCAAGAACAGAACTGACGCGGCACCGATTACTGTGGGCGCATCAAAACTATATCCGTACGGAAACCTTAATCGACGCAAACGCAAGACTGGTTGATCACCAATCAACAATACCCCTGTCTCTGCATTTTGGTGGTGGTGAAGTCGCTTCGGCAGATGGGATGCGCTTTGTCAGTTCAGGCAGAACCATTCACTCTGGTGCAAACCGCAAATACTTTGGCTCGGGTCGCGGGATCACCTGGTACAACTTTCTCTCTGATCAATACGCAGGCTTTCATGGCATCGTGGTGCCTGGCACGCTCAGAGACTCAATCTTCGTTCTCGAAGGTTTACTGGAACAGCAAACAGGTCTCATTCCACGAGAGATCATGACCGACACGGCTGGTGCCAGCGACATGATCTTTGGCCTGTTCTGGTTACTTGGCTACCAGTTTTCGCCTCGCCTGGCAGACGCAGGAGAAGCCAGGCTGTGGCGCATCGACAAGGAAGCGGATTACGGTGTGCTGGATGATCTGGTTCGCAGCTGCATAAAACCTCAGCGATTCGAGACTCAGTGGGATGAAATGTTGCGTGTTGCAGGATCGCTGAAACTCGGCACTGTTTCGGCGTCTGAGCTGATTCGCTCGTTGTTGAAAAGTGATCGACCCTCAGCGCTGGCGCAAGCGATCATCGAAGTGGGTCGCATCAACAAAACGCTGTATCTGCTGAACTACATCGACAACGAAGACTACCGCCGCCGAATTCTGACGCAACTTAATCGCGGTGAGAGCCGTCACGCGCTTGCTCGAGCAATTTGCTACGGAAAACGGGGCGAGATTCAACAAAGCTACCGTGAAGGGCAAGAGGATCAACTCGGCGCGCTGGGACTCGTCACCAATGCCGTTGTGCTATGGAACACCATCTATATGGATGCCGCTATCAATCGACTGCGTGAACAAGGAGAAGAAATCATTGAGGCGGATCTAGCAAGACTGTCACCGCTGATCAACAAACACATCAACATGCTGGGCCATTATTCTTTTGCGCTGGCAGAGGGGATCAAATCAGGCGTGCTCAGACCTTTAAACGACCCAAACACGGGGCCGTTCGGTGCTTAGCGCAACTTTTCGTTCCATTGGGCTTCATACCCCTGGAAGAGGCAGCACCGGTCGGAAGTCCGGAATGAACGCCGACGGCTGCAAACAATTCGGGATACTGTTCCGCCATGATCAACGCCATTGCACCCCCGGGCGCAGAATCCGGCGATGAAGACACGGTTGGGGTCAATCGGATGGTTGGCCAATATCTCTAGAGTCAAGGCATTCAACAAAGCCGGCTCTCCACTACCTCGTTGCTGGTGTGCTGACTCATACCAGTTCCAACATAGATTCGCGTTGGCGGTTGCCGGTTGAGTAGGATACAGCACGAACATACCGTGTTCTTCGGCCAGGGCGTTCATCTGTGTCCCTGCAGAAAAACCCTGGGCGTCCTGTGTACAACCATGCAGCATTACCAACAAGGGTGCAGTCGAGCCATCAACGTCGAATGGTTTGAACAATTTGTAATTCAGTGATTCGCCGTTATGGGCATGCGAGCCATCGATGAATGCACTGGAAGTTCCTACCTTGCTCGCCTCTGGATTGATAGTCTTGATACCACCAACGGATGACTCTATCTGCTCCGTTCTTTCTCCAGAAGCCTTTGTATTGTCGGCAGACGCCCTGTCGCTCGTGAGCGATACGAGCACTAAAACACATAGTTCACAAGTTATTTTTAGTTGTATGGGCAATTTACTTAACGTTTTACAAGGGTGGTCCAGTAAGCATTGATCTACATCAAGGCATAGAGATCTTTAGGGGAAGATACTCGCGGTTCGCGAACAACTATCATTCCTTCAGCTCGCAAAGACTGTCTTGACGGAATGACTCGTACCCGAACCTTCGGAACCTATTGATGAGTCAAACAAAAACATCCGGGCCACCATCCGGAGCCCCACCCGCCACGAACACCTCACAGCAAAATCGAATACTAGGCATGAGTACTCTGGCCTTCACATTCTGTTTTGCCGTGTGGACCATATTTGCGATCATCGGCGTGCGTATCAAGCAAGACCTGGGCTTGAGCAACACAGAATTCGGCCTGCTAGTCGGCACACCGATACTGACCGGTTCCTTATCCCGAATTTTCCTTGGTATCTGGACCGATCAATACGGTGGGCGAATCGTTAATACAATAACGATGCTGACCGCAGCGGCAGCTACCTTCGCCTTGTCATATGCCACCAGCTATCCAGTGATGCTTTTGGCGGCACTTGGCGTGGGTCTGGCTGGCGGTACATTTTCGGTGGGTGTCGCCTACGTTTCCAAGTGGTTTCCGAAAGAAAAGCAAGGAACCGCCCTGGGAATCTTCGGTATGGGCAACCTGGGGTCTGCCATCACCGTTTTCATCGCCCCGTTCGTCATGGTTGCCTTTGGCTGGACTACCGTCGCCCAGGTCTGGGCTAGCGTGCTGGCGGTCATGGCCGTGGTGTTCTGGCTAAGTACCGAGGATGAACCCTCATTGAAAGCCCGTCGTCTGGCAGGTGAGAAGCCACGCAGCGCTCTGAGTCAATTAGAGCCGTTAAGAAATCTGCAAGTCTGGCGCTTTGCCACTTACTACTTTTTTGTCTTTGGTGCCTTTGTGGCGCTGGCCCTCTGGCTACCGCGTTATCTGGTGGGTGTCTACGATCTGGACATCAAGCAGGCCGGCATGATAGCTGCGCTTTATTCGGTCCCGGCGTCTGTTTTTCGCGCCTATGGAGGCCATCTATCCGACAAATTCGGAGCACGCCGCATCATGTACTGGACCTTCGGGGTATCCATACTGATGACCTTCATGCTCTCCTACCCTAATACTGATTACATCATTCACGGTATCAAGGGCGACATCATGTTTCAGACGAGCATGAGTCTTATCCCGTTCGTGTGCGCGATTTTCGTACTCGGATTCTTCATGTCGCTGGGTAAGGCGGCTGTATTCAAACACATCCCGGTCTACTACCCCGATCACGTCGGTGCCGTAGGTGGTCTTGTGGGCATGATCGGTGGTCTGGGTGGCTTTGTAATGCCTATAGCCTTTGGTGCACTACTGGATCTGACCGGTGTGTGGACCAGCAGTTTCATGTTGTTGTTTCTGGTCGCCTCGGTATCCATGGTATGGATGCATTTGTCCATTCGCAATATGGAACGTAAAGCCATGGCAGGCACCCTGGCAGATCTGCCCGAGTTGCCTGAAATGCTACCTCTGCACGGCGTTGAGCAACACGGCAAGCTGGCAGCCTCCAAGACGCTTGACGACTGGCGGCCGAATGATGAAGAGTTCTGGGAGAATAAAGGCAAACACATCGCCAAGCGCAACCTGTGGATCTCGATTGCCGCGTTGTTACTGGCGTTTTCCGTCTGGATGGTGTGGAGCGTGGTGGTAGCCAAACTGCCGTCCATCGGCTTTAACTTCTCGACTAATCAACTGTTCTGGCTGGCAGCATTACCCGGACTATCGGGTGCAACACTCAGAATATTCTATTCGTTCATGGTGCCCATTTTCGGCGGCAGGCTTTGGACAACCTTGACCACAGCCTCATTACTGGTGCCAGCATTCGGTATCGGCTACGCAACACAGAATCCAGAAACGCCGTATCTGATTTTTCTGGTACTTGCACTGCTGTGCGGATTAGGTGGTGGTAATTTCGCATCTTCCATGTCGAATATCTCGTTCTTCTTCCCCAAGAAAGAGAAAGGTAATGCGCTGGCGCTCAATGCGGGTCTTGGCAACCTGGGTGTCAGCGTGATGCAATTTCTGGTACCGCTGGTGGTCACCATTGGTGTGTTTGGCGTAATCGGCGGTGAGCCGGTAACCACGGATACGGGTCAGAACCTCTGGATCCAGAATGCAGGCTTCATCTGGGTACCTTTCCTGATGATCACAACGGTTGCAGCCTGGTTTGGCATGAACGACATCGCTTCCGCCAAAGCCTCGTTTTCAGAACAATCCGTCATATTCACTCGTAAGCACAACTGGATCATGTGTGTGCTGTACACCGGCACTTTCGGCTCATTCATCGGCTACTCAGCAGGTTTTCCACTCTTGGCCAAGTCGCAGTTTCCAGAAGTCAACTCCCTGCCCTTTATCTTCCTCGGGCCATTGGTTGGCGCACTTTCGCGAGCAGGCACAGGCTGGATCTCAGATCGATTTGGTGGTGCACGGGTCACGTTCTGGACCTTCCTGGGAATGATTGCCGCGGTATTCGGCGTACTGTTCTTTCTGGGTATCAAGACACAACCAGGCGCTTTCTGGGGCTTCTTCGCCATGTTCATGCTGTTGTTCTTTGCAACCGGTGTTGGCAATGCCTCTACCTTCCAGATGATTCCGGTCATCATGCGCAAGGAAATCGATCGACTGATGCCACAACTTGATATTACAGCTCGGGCACATCAATCCGAAAAAGAATCGGCTGCGATCATTGGTTTCACCTCGGCAATGGCTGCCTACGGTGCATTCTTCATACCCAAGTCCTACGGCACGTCGATCTCACTGACGGGCGGACCTAGCGCGGCTTTGTGGGCATTCATGCTCTTCTATGTGGTTTGCGCAGCTCTGACCTGGCTTTACTACTCACGTCGTAGTGGTCTGTTATATGACATCGAGCATCAGCCCAACCAAGCGGTTGCACCTGACGCCACCTCATCAGCGGCCAACGCCGCTTCTGCCTCTTAACTTCACTCCATCAGGAAATACACATGAGTCATTTTCTCGATCGCCTGAGCTACTTCAGGTTATCCCGTGAATCCTTCTCCGATGGTCACGGTGTTGTCACCGGTGAAGATCGTACGTGGGAAGACGCTTACCGCAATCGCTGGGCTCACGACAAGATCGTGCGTAGTACCCACGGTGTCAACTGTACCGGATCCTGTTCGTGGAAAATCTACGTCAAGGGCGGTATCGTCACGTGGGAGACACAACAGACAGACTATCCGCGTACACGTTGGGATATGCCTAATCACGAGCCTCGCGGCTGTGCTCGGGGGGCGAGCTATTCTTGGTACCTATACAGCGCGAACCGTATCAAGTATCCGATGATGCGTCGCCGTCTGATAGAACGCTGGCGTGCGGCACTGGTAACGAGTCCGGATCCGGTCGACGCCTGGGCCAGCATCGTTGAAGATGATGAGGCGCGGCGCGACTACCAGAAAGTGCGCGGCATGGGTGGTTTTGTACGCAGTAGCTGGGACGAGGTAAACCAGCTGATTGCAGCCTCCAACGTCTACACAATCAAGAAGCACGGACCGGATCGTGTTGTAGGCTTCAGTCCAATCCCGGCCATGAGTATGGTCAGCTACGCTGCAGGTTCTCGCTACCTGAGCCTTATCGGTGGCGTCTGCCTGAGCTTCTACGACTGGTACTGCGATTTACCTCCCTCCAGTCCGCAGGTCTGGGGTGAGCAGACCGATGTGCCTGAATCAGCCGATTGGTACAACAGTACCTATATCATTGCCTGGGGCTCAAACGTGCCACAGACGCGAACTCCCGATGCGCACTTTTTTACCGAAGTTCGTTACAAGGGCACCAAGACAGTTGCAGTCACCCCTGACTACAGTGAAGTGGCCAAGCTGTCAGACGTCTGGCTGCACCCTAAACAGGGCACCGACTCTGCCATGGCCATGGCCATGGGTCATGTTGCGCTTAACGAGTTCTACTTCAAGCAGCGCAGCCCCTACTTCGACAACTATGCACGTCGTTATACTGACCTGCCCATGCTGATCATGCTGAAGGAGCATAAGCTGGAGGACGGTAGCATCACACAGGTACCTGACCGCTATCTTCGCGCCAGCGATGTGTACGACACATCAGCGCAGATGAACAATCCGGAATGGAAAACTCTGGCCTACGATACCAATGGCAATGTCGTTACGCCCAACGGTTCCATCGGCTTTCGCTGGGGCCCCGAAGACCGGGCCGATAGCGGACGCTGGAATCTGGAAGACAAGGAAGCCGAGCATGACCAAGATGTTCGGCTCAAGCTTTCTGTCATGGAAGATGGCGATCAGGTACATGAAGTGGTTGATGTCGCACTGCCCTACTTTGGAGGCGTCGTCGCACCACACTTCACCGCCAACGAGCAGCAAGGTGACATAAGCCATGTTCGTGTGCCTGCTACGCGACAGACCATCAACACAGATGATGGCCCACAGGAAGTATTGCTGGTTACCGTATTTGACTTGCAGGCAGCACAGTACGGTATCGATCGTGGTCTGGGTAGTGGTGCAAAAAACTATTCTGACAACGCTCCCTACACGCCAGCCTGGGCGGAGACAATTACCGGCGTACCCGCTGAGCGCATAGAAACAGTTGGGCGAGAATTTGCCGAGAACGCACACAAAACCGAAGGCAAGTCCATGATCATCATTGGTGCCGGCATGAACCATTGGTATCACGCCGATATGGGTTATCGCGGGGTAATCAATCTGCTGATGATGTGTGGTTGCATTGGCAAGAGTGGTGGTGGTTGGTCGCATTATGTCGGTCAGGAGAAGCTACGCCCACAAACTGGCTGGACAGCACTGGCCTTTGCTCTCGACTGGATCCGCCCCCCACGCCAGATGAACAGTACCAGTTACTTCTATGCGCACACGGATCAATGGCGCTATGAAAAACTCGGTATGGATGAGATCGTCTCGCCACTGGCCGACAAGTCGCAATACGAAGGCAGCATGATCGACTTCAATGTGCGTGCCGAGCGCATGGGTTGGCTGCCCAGTTCCCCACAACTGAAAACCAACCCCATTCAGGTTGCCAGGGATATCGCAGCGTCAGGCAGTTCAGCTGCCGACTATGTTGCAGGCGCGTTGAAGAATGGGGATTTGCAGATGAGCTGTGAAGATCCGGATGCACCGGAGAACTGGCCTCGCAACATGTTCGTCTGGCGTTCCAACCTTCTGGGTTCCAGTGGTAAAGGTCATGAGTATTTCCTCAAGCACCTGCTGGGTACCGCCAATGGCGTACAGGGCAAGGACCTTGGCACAGAGGATGCCAAACCGTCGGAGGTTACCTGGCATGAGAAGGCCCCCGAAGGCAAGCTTGATCTTCTGGTGACGCTGGATTTTCGTATGAGCACCACTTGTCTGTATAGCGACATCGTGTTGCCCACCGCTAGCTGGTATGAAAAGAACGATTTGAACACCAGTGATATGCACCCGTTCATTCATCCGCTGTCAACGGCTGTTGACCCGGTGTTCCAGTCGCGCAGTGACTGGGAGATCTACAAGGGTTTCGCCAAGGCTTTCAGTGAAGTCTGCAAGGGGCATCTGGATGTCGAAGAGGAAGTGGTGCTGACACCTTTGATGCATGACACACCCGCCGAGCTTGCGCAGGCCATCGGTGTCAAGGAATGGAAGAAAGGTCATTGTGACCTGATTCCCGGCAAGACCGCTCCACAAGTTGCAGTGGTAAAGCGCGATTACCCGAACGTCTACAAGCAGTTCACGGCACTTGGCCCGTTGATGAACAAAGTCGGCAATGGCGGCAAGGGCATCGGCTGGAATACCGAAACCGAAGTCTCGCAGTTGGGTCAGTTGAATGGCTCTAACAAAGAGGAAGGCATAACAACTGGCATGCCAAAAATCGAGACCGACATTGATGCCTGTGAAGTCATCATGAGTCTGGCACCTGAGACGAACGGGCATGTGGCCGTGAAGGCCTGGGAAGCTCTGGGCAAGATCACCGGACGCGATCATACGCACCTGGCAATACATCGTGAAGATGAAAAAATTCGCTTTCGGGATATTCAGGCACAGCCCCGCAAGATTATCAGTAGCCCAACCTGGAGCGGTATCGAGAGTGAGACAGTCAGCTACAACGCCGGTTATACCAATGTGCATGAGCTTATCCCCTGGCGCACACTGACGGGCCGGCAGCAGTTCTACCTGGATCATCCCTGGATGATTGCCTTTGGTGAAGCGATGGCAAGCTACAGGCCACCGGTTGATCTCAAGGCCACAGGCGGTGTTCACAACAAGCGCAGCAACGGTAACCCTGAAATCTTGCTGAACTTCATCACCCCGCACCAGAAATGGGGCATTCACAGCACCTACACCGACAATCTGATCATGCTCACGCTCAATCGTGGCGGACCGGTTATCTGGTTAAGTGAGGACGATGCGAAAGAGGCAGGCGTTGAGGATAACGATTGGGTGGAGCTGTTCAATGTGAACGGTGCCATTGCCGCCCGTGCGGTGGTCAGTCAGCGAGTCAAAAACGGCATGGTCATGATGTATCACGCGCAGGAGAAAACCATCAACACCCCAGGATCCCAGATAACCGGCACTCGTGGTGGCATACACAACTCGGTCACCCGAACCGTACTTAAACCGACACATATGATTGGTGGATATGCACAGTTCAGTTATGGATTCAACTACTACGGCACCATCGGCACCAATCGTGATGAATTTGTGGTGGTACGCAAGATGAGTAAGATTGATTGGCTCGACACACCAGACGAGGATCATCTTGCACCGGTCTACCAGGCTCTGGGAGAGAACCCATGAAAATCCGTGCCCAGATCGGCAAGGTTCTTAATCTGGATAAATGCATTGGTTGCCATACTTGCAGTGTTACCTGCAAGAATGTCTGGACCAGTCGTCCCGGTGTTGAATATGCCTATTTCAACAATGTAGAAACCAAGCCCGGTATCGGCTATCCCAAGCAATGGGAAGATCAGGCCAAATGGAACGGTGGTTGGGTTCGCAAGAGCAACGGCAAGATAGAACCACGCCAGGGTGGCAAGTGGAAGTTGCTGATGAAGATATTTGCCAATCCGAACATGCCACAGATTGACGACTATTATGAGCCGTTTACCTTTGACTATGATCATCTGCAAAGCGCGCCTGAGATGAAGGCCCCTCCCACAGCGCGTCCACGCTCCCTGATCACCGGTCAGCGTATGGAGAAAATCGAGTGGGGTCCCAACTGGGAAGATATCCTGGGCGGCGAATTTGAAAAGCGCAGCAAGGACAAGAACTTCGACGACATACAAAAGGATATCTACGGGCAATTCGAAAACTCTTTCATGATGTACCTGCCACGCCTTTGTGAGCATTGCCTGAATCCTACCTGTGTAGCCTCTTGCCCCAGTGGCAGTATCTACAAGCGCGAGGAAGACGGCATTGTGCTGATCGATCAGGACAAGTGCCGCGGCTGGCGTATGTGTATCAGTGGCTGCCCATACAAGAAGATCTATTACAACTGGAAAAGCGGCAAGGCCGAGAAGTGCACCTTTTGCTACCCACGTATCGAAGCTGGTGAGCCGACCGTATGCTCGGAGACCTGTGTCGGCCGGATACGCTACCTGGGAGTGATGCTCTACGATGCCGATCGTATCGAGGAAGCCGCAAGCGTTGAGAAGGACAAGGATCTGTATCAGGCTCAACTGGATATCTTTCTTGATCCGAACGATCCAGAAGTCATCAAGCAGGCACGCATCGACAATATCCCGGATGCCTGGATGGCCGCGGCACGACGCAGCCCGGTGTACAAGATGGCCGTGGACTGGAAAGTGGCATTGCCGCTGCACCCTGAATATCGCACTTTGCCAATGGTGTGGTATGTCCCTCCCCTATCACCTATCTCAGCAGCAGCCAATGCTGGCCATCTGAGTAGTAAAGGCGTATTGCCTGATGTTGAACAACTGCGGATCCCGGTCAAGTATCTGGCCAATCTGCTGACAGCTGGTGATACTGCGCCGGTCATACGGGCCCTTGAGCGAATGCTTGCCATGCGTGCCTTCCAGCGTGGACGCCACGTCGATGGCGAGACCAATCTGGAGGTGTTGACACAGGTGGGGCTGACACAAAGCCAAGTGGAAGACATGTATCAGGTCATGGCCATTGCCAACTATGAGGACCGTTTCGTGATACCGACCAGCCATCGTGAAGTTGATGAAAATGCATTCAACCTGCGCGGTGGTTGCGGCTTCAGTTTTGGTAACGGCTGCTCGGAAGGCACCACCCAAACCAGTCTGTTTGGCAGCGAGAAAAAACGCACTATTCCTATCAAGATGGAAAAATGGATCCCGGCATCATGAACAGGCATCGCTCTGAAGTATCCAGTAGTACCCGAACGCTGCGAGTAATAGCACATTTGCTTGGCTATCCCAGTGAAGAACTGCGTGAGCACCTTGGTGAACTGCAAGAGGCTTTGCATGATGAGAATGCACTAGGCAAATCACGCCTTGCAGAGATCGATGCGCTGATCGCCCGGTTAAGTAATGAGCCTGGTTTGTCCAGCGAGGCTGCTTATGTCGAACTATTCGATCGAGGACGTGGTACCTCCCTGCATCTTTTTGAGCATGTGCATGGCGATTCACGGGATCGAGGGCCTGCAATGATCGATCTGGTAAAGACCTATGAGGCAGGAGGCCTGTTGCTGGATGATGGAGAACTGCCTGACTACCTGCCAGTGGTGCTGCAATTTGCCTCAACACAACCCAACGCAGAGTCACGCCAGTTTCTGGGTGAGATAGCTCATATCATCAGGCTCATCTTCAGCGCTCTGGTACGCCGTGAAAGCTCTTACGCCAGTTTGGCGGGCGCCTTGCTGGAGCTTGCCGGTGAGCGAGCGGAAGCCGTCAGCATACCGGACGAGCAGGATATAGACGAGGCCTGGGCAGAGCCTGAAGTCTTTGGTGGTTGTTCGACCGAGGGACAAGCTTCTGCATCTGCGAATAGCCCCACTCAGCCCGAGGGTACCCAACCGCTGTATTTCATCCCAAAGGCCGCCACCTCCTCGGCATCTTCGGTCACGAAACCATCATCTTCTGATACCAGGAGAACCAGCCCATGAACGCACTGCATAACTTCTTCTTCAGTATCTACCCCTATATCTGCATGGCAGTGTTTTTCATGGGCAGTCTGGCGCGATACGATCGCGACCAATACACCTGGAAAAGTGATTCGTCGCAATTACTTCGTCATGGCCAGTTGCGCTGGGGCAGTAATCTGTTCCATGTGGGAATCCTGTTCCTGTTCTTCGGCCACTTTGTCGGCTTGCTGACGCCTCACTTTATCTACGAACCCTTCATATCACCCCATGCCAAGCAACTGGTTGCCATCTACTCGGGCGGCACAGCGGGTATTTTATGCTTCATCGGACTTAGCCTGCTTATTCACCGCCGGGTAACCGATCCAAGAATCCGCATGACCAGTCATCGTACCGATCTGGCGATTCTTATCATCCTTTGGGTACAACTGGTCATTGGTCTTATCACGCTGCCCTACTCTTTGATGCACTCCGATGGTCATGCCATGCTGCAGTTAGGTGAGTGGGCACAACGCATCGTAACCTTCCGTCCCGACCACACGGTGCTGGCAGGTTTGAACTGGCCCTACAAGATTCATCTGGTATTGGGCATGACCATCTTTCTGCTGTTCCCATTCAGCCGTCTGGTACATGTGTGGAGTGGATTTGCCACCATTCTCTATGTGTTCCGTCCCAAGCAGATTGTGCGCTCACGTCGCCTGGATCAACCGTCTGCGCCCAAGCAGCCTTGGCGCTTCATGAAAGGATCTGATAAAAATGGATAGCCTTAACCAGAACACGGTTGAAACAAACAAGAAACAGCCAATCCAGGGGCCGGTGCCAAGTGTCAACGGGATTATATTGATCACTCCCGATGAATCGCTTTCAACCGATGAGCTTCGCCAGCGCGCCTGCAGTGAAATGTTGCGTCAGACTGCCATGCAGGAGGGTCTGTTGCCGACTGACGACCCAGCTCCTGAAGCCGGGGTCATGAGCGAAGCTGCAAGCGAGGCAATTGAATCGCTTCTCGATCGCGAGCTGCAAGCGGCAGAGGAAGCTGATGAATCCGCCTGCCGTCGATACTATGAAGGCCATGCCGCGCAGTTCACACGAGGCGAGCGAGTCAACGCTCGCCATGTATTGTTTGCTGTTGTCCCGGGTGTGGATGTCAACCAGCTACGCAAACGGGCAGAAGCCTGTCTGCTCGACCTGCGATGCGAGACACCGGGTGATGAAACCAATCGTTTTGCCAGCGTTGCAGGTAGTACCTCCAACTGCCCCAGTGGTGCTGAGGGTGGTCATCTAGGCTGGTTGACAGCCGATGACTGCGCTCCTGAGTTCTCTCGTGAAATCTTTGGCAAACCTGAAATCGGTGTATTACCCCGCCTGGTGCATAGCCGTTTTGGTCTGCATGTCATCGAGGTACTGGAACGAGAGGCTGGCGTATTGCCAGAATTCGAAGCGGTTCGTTCAGCCGTTTCACTGGCGCTGGAACGACAGCGCTACGCGACGGCATTACGTCAATACCTGCAACTACTGGCCGGGCAATGCGAGATCGAAGGGGTCGACCTGGCCGCCAGTAGCGATCCACTGGTGCAGTAGATTGAGTGCAAGTGAAGCCAGCCGGTCCATTGAAACAATCCGAGATTGAAATATCATGATGTTAGGCGAGCTCATCAGTCAACTTGATCAACGTGAGATTTCTGCTGATGTGTTGGCAACATTTGATCCGAAGATCAGGGATGCCATCACTCAGCGTGCCGGAACTCTGTCAATGAGCCCTCCTGATTTCATTGCGGGTGCCGTCCGTGAGTTCGTTGACTGGGCCGACGATAGTCAGTGGGCCCAGCTTCTGACGCATATGAAAAAAGCTGAGGATCCTGGACTCATGGCAGTACAGATGATTCTCTTCTGGGTGGTGAGTGACTAGTAGTCCATGCTAAGCGATCTTCTCAAACACAATCAGCGTTGGTCCGCGTCACGCCAGCTCGAGGACCCGGACTATTTCAAACGCCTGGTTGCGCTTCAGCAACCCGAGTACCTCTGGATAGGCTGCTCCGACAGTCGGGTTCCGGCCAATGTCATCACCGGGCTTGAGCCCGGTGAAGTGTTTGTACATAGAAATGTTGCCAATCTTGTTCATCGTGGCGACATGAACCTGCTGTCGGTGCTCGAATTTGCGGTTGATACGCTGGGCATACAGAACATCATTTTGTGTGGTCACTACGGTTGTGGCGGAATCCGGGCGGCTCTGGATGGCCATCGCCACGGCATTGTTGATCACTGGTTGCAACCGATTCGAGACGTTGCTGAATCACATGCCAGTGTGCTGGATGCCTGCACCTCGAAGACGGATTCATTGGACAGATTATGCGAGCTTTCAATCCAGGCTCAGGTGGATAATCTCGCTCGTACGCCGATTGTCCAGTACGCATGGAAGCGTGGCAAGCAGGTCAATATTCATGGTTGGGTCTATAGCTTGAACGATGGACTGATCCGCGATCTTGAATGTAGTCGTTCTTCGATCTGAGCAATCGCCGGATATAGCCGCAATGTCTGCTCAAAAACTTTACCTATTCAAGCTGATATCCCCCCTTCTATAAATGACAGGATGAACACTCCAGTGATCTTCACAGATAGCCTTGACATGGCATTTGCCGGAATCCCGGCAGCTGACACCGGCCAGGTCGATCGCCTGCTTTGCGATTTGGCCATACGCCTGGAACGAGATGGCGTGCGGCTCGCAGGTGCCGTTCAGAGCGATATCGAACGACAAGGCGAATGCCGCTGCGACATGAGCTTGCGAATTCTCAGTTCGGATAATCGCTATCCCATATCTGCCAGGCTGGGCCCTTTGTCCCGAGGATGTCAGCTGGACCCAGAGGCACTGGAATGCGCAGCCTGGGAAGTTGAGAGCTTGCTTCGTAGTGCATCGAATAATGCGCTGCCGCAGCTGCTTATCGTGAACAAGTTCAGCAAGAGCGAGGCACATGGCAAGGGCTTCGCAACCTGTATTGCCGTGGCTTTGGAGCGAGGCGTTTCCGTGTTATGCGGTATTGGTCGGTTGAGTCTTGCAGATTTTCAGGGCTTTACCGATGATCAGGCAGAGCTACTCAAGCCGAACAAGCAAGCCATCGAACAATGAGTGAATAGCCGAGAATTGATTCCAGGGCACTCGCTTTCCTGCCAGCGAACTTGCATCGCTAACGGTACACTTCCAATACAGGGCATGAGCGTTGCCCATCACAAATAGAAGGAAGCAACAACGCATGTCAACACATCACGCAAAGGCTGGCGAAATAGTGGATCTTGCAACCTGGGCAAACGATCTGCCCTTCGAAAAATCCAAGGCCATCGTCAAGAGCAATGGCTTTGAACTAGCTCGCCTGGTTATCAAAGCCGGTGAAGATATGCACAAGAACGGACTCTGCCATGTCAATGGACCCACCATTTTTCATTGCATTGAAGGCGAGATAGATTTGCAGACAAGTGATACAACGGTCAGGCTGCATGCCGGCCAGCTGGCCTACCTAGAATCTCAGGCGAAGCATGCGGTGACTGGTATTCAGGACTCTGTGGTGCTGTTGACTATCGTACTCACATAGGCTCAATACTTCAGACGCACTTTAAATCTTCACTTCGCATCTGTCGTGGGCGAGTACTGTTGGGAGTCACTCTGGAGTGGGAAGAATAATTGACTCAATAATTATCTGAACTTTAACTGATACAAATCAATAACCCTTGGATTCAATTCCAGTAGTGTCGTTCAAGTGATCGTGATTTCGATACTCCCTCGTTACTGAGTGTTATCGCGAGATCTCCCGAGCTTCGCTACACCAATTTTTAAAGCACTATCCGGCGCAAGCGAATAGCCCTGAAAAATAATTGCGGAGTGTCGTTGAGTGCAAACCTGGATAAAGTCGTTTCGGATCGTCGGATGGGTCGTTGTTTTTCTGATGCTGGCGGCGATTGCCTACGCTGGCACCATGTCGCTGATCCACTACTCAGCAATTTCCGTGTAGGGGTGCATTGACATGAACAAACGCCAAACCCGCCTGTTTGCCATTGGTTCGACTTTGCTCGCCGTTGTCATATTCGTCGGCATGACCATTGATAGTCACCGTCAATTCGGCAAACTGACCAATGCTGACAAAATAACGGCCGAAGTAAAACTGGGTCAGAACGTCTGGCACGATAACAATTGCATTAACTGCCACACCCTGTTTGGCGAGGGTGCTTATTACGCACCCGATCTGACCAAAATCACTCAGCATCGTGGTGAGGCCTATTTAAAAGCCTATATGCGCGATCCGTCCCAATTTTATGACGAACAGAAAGATCGACGGTTGATGCCCAATCAGGATCTGAGTGAGGATGACATCACCAACCTGATCGCATTTCTCGATTGGGTCAGCAATGTCGACAATGGAGGGTGGCCACCACGACCGATACTGGTAACGGGTGCTGGCATGCCCGGCGGTGCACCCGTCGCGGTACAGACACCAACAACAGACGACGCAACTGGCAGTTCACAGAATGCTGAATTGAACCCGATCGCTCTGGGCGAGCAGGTATTCAAGACGACAACACCAGCCTGTGGCGCCTGTCATTCCATTGTACCTGGTGTGGATATGGCCGGACCGAGTCTGGCGGGAATTGCCAGTCGCAGCGAGAAAATGGTTGCATCGTCTGACTATACAGGGCAAGCGACGGATTTACAGAGCTACCTGCATGAGTCAATCGTCTCGCCCGGTGCCTATCTGGTGCCCGGTGCGATGTACTCAGCTGATGGCACCTCTTTCATGCCGCCAGGCTATGCGATGGAGCTGACGACTGAACAAGTCGATCAACTTGTTGCTTATCTGTCCTCGCTCAAATAATCCAACGGAACTCTTCTCATGCGATACAAATCCCAGTCTGTCGCCTACTGGTACTTTGCCGTTGCGATAGCCCTGTTCGGCCTGCAATTGGTCTTTGGTCTGTTGTCTGCGGCCAAGTATCTCGGCCCTGATCCACTACTCTACATCATGCCTTTCGATGTCACCAAGGTCATCCATACCAATCTACTGATTGTCTGGGTGTTAACAGGATTCATGGGGGCCACCTACTGGATGGTGCCGGATGAATCACGTTCCGAGTTGTACAGCACGAAGCTGGCCTACGTTCAATTGGTGCTCTGGACCCTCATGGGTGTGGTTACCGTGACCGGATACCTGTTTCGGTATGGCACGGGCAACAAACTATTGGAACAGCCATTACCCTCAAAAATCGTGATTGTTATCGTGATGCTGATGTTTCTCTACAACATCGGTATGACAATCAGGAAGGCTGGCCGTCTGACCACACCAGAGGGTGTGTTGATTGCTGGTTTAGGGCTAGCCGCCCTGCTCTACCTGCCCGCGCTGCTGCATTTCGAAAACTATACGATTGCCGTCTTCTACCGGTGGTGGACGATCCACCTATGGGTCGAAGGCGTTTGGGAAATGATCCAGGGTGGTTTTCTCGCCTATTTGCTCATCCGGCTTTCAGGCGCTGATCGTGAAGTGATGGATAAGTGGCTGTATGTCATTGTCGGACTGGTGTTCATTGCCGGTGTTATCGGTACAGCTCATCACTATTACTGGATTGGTGTCCCCAGCTATTGGTTGCCGATTGGTGGAATTTTCAGTGCGCTGGAACCGGTTGCTTTGGTAGGCATGGCTGTATATGCCTATTCGGCGATTCGTCGCTCCGGCATGTTGCACCCTAACAAGCTTGCTTTGCACTGGACAGTCGGCAGTGCTGTGTTCACGCTTTTCGGAGCAGGCTTGCTGGGCCTTGCCCATACCTTTCCTGCAGTCAACAAATGGACTCATGGCACCCTCGTCACTGCAATGCATGGCCATGCTGCTTTTTACGGTGCTTACGCAATGATTGTGATGGCGATGATCAGCTATGCATTGCCGGCAATCACACGCCGTCCAGAAGAAGGTTCAGCAATGGGTTATTGGTCTTTCTGGCTGCAATTGGGCGGTATGTTCGGCATGACACTATCGTTCGCTACTGCGGGTATCGGGCAAGTGTATCTAGAGCGAATCATGGGCATGGGCTATCTTGATGCTCAGCTCCGAATCCAGATTCACTTTGTGATGCTGATTGCAACGGCTTCCATGTTCACGGTTGGTGTTGGCTTGTTCATTGTTGATTTCTTCCGTTTCCCACCGGTTTTCAAATTGATCAGTGTCGTTGAACCCGCTCCACCAAAGCAGGCAATATCGGGCAGTGGCGAAGCGGCACAGGCGTGAACATCGTTGAGCCAATCGGATTGTCTGAACAGCATGACAACAAGGAACCTTGGTATTTACCAACAGGCCAGGAGGTGGAGGTCTTTGAGCAATGCCACGCACGTCAATTGGCCGTATTGCTCAAGGGGCCAACCGGTTGTGGCAAAACTCGATTCGTCGAATACATGGCGTGGCGACTCGGGCGTCCCCTGATCACCATCGCCTGTCATGACGACCTGACCGCCAGTGATCTGATCGGTCGCTTTCTGGTTCGACACGATGGCACTCAATGGCAGGATGGTCCGCTCACTCGAGCCTTGCGCGAAGGGGCGATCTGTTATCTGGACGAAGTGGTCGAAGCCAGGCAGGATACGATTGTCGTACTGCATCCACTGGCTGATCATCGGCGCACTTTGCCTATTGATAAAACGGGCGAAACTGTTGCAGCGGCCGAGGGATTCCAGCTTGTGGTGTCCTACAATCCGGGCTATCAACGCATGCTCAAGGATCTCAAGCCCAGCACTCGTCAGCGCTTTGTTGGTCTGGATTTCGATTTTCCGCCGCTTGATCAAGAGGTACAGATAGTCAGCCAGGAAGGCGGCGTTGATTACGCCAATGCCCATGCACTGGTCAGTTTGGCGGTGCGTTTGCGTGCCTTGCGCGATCGCGGACTGGCTGAAGTACCAAGCACTCGTTTGTTGATTGCAGCCGCAAGGCTGATCGATAGCGGTATTGATCCCAAATTGGCTTGTCAGACAGCCATCGTTGCACCGCTTTCAGACGACCCGACACTGGGTAGCGCGATGCGCGATCTGGTTGATGCCATGTTCATCTAAACGGAGGATGATCCGTGGCTGAAGCTGAAGATGTCATCACTGACGCCGCACGACACGCGACTATTTATGCGCAGAATTTGTGGCGGCGGCATCGATCTGGGCAGGCTGAGGATACGCCGTTAGCGTTGAACGATGTCATACCGCGACTCGACCTGTTGCTCGAAGCCGCTTTCGGGCGTAGCTTTACCATCCGGACTGCTCAAACACCGGCCAGAGCGACGGTGCTTGCACGCTTGTTGCGACGCCAGGACCTGCCTGCATCGCATGAGGCAATCGGGTCGACTGACGGGACTCGCCTGTGGTTACCAGCAACCTTGCCGGAGGCCGACTCCGAGCCAGCAACCATGGCACGGTTTCGACTGCTTGCATTGCGTCAGGCCGTACGGGCTTCTCGCGGCAGTGCAACCTGGTTCCCAATCGAGGCACCAGCGCTGGTGAGGGACTTGTATCGTCTGCTTGAGGCCCATGCCGGCGACAGCGTTCTGGCTCGAATGCTGCCCGGCACGGCCACCCCGCTTGCATCATTGGGTCAGGACGCGTTGATACGACGACCTTCACTCAACGACTTCCCTGCTTCAAAGCAACCGTTTGAAAGGTGTGTGCGCGAGTTGATGACAGCACCACTTGAACGCCCTGTCGATCTTGCTCGTTTGTTTGCCCTTCCTGGCCTTGTTCCTATGACAGCCTGTGTCACACCCGCCCAGACCCTGGCATTCGCTGAATCAATTTACGACAGTTGGCTGTCGGGCTCCAGCGCGATGACAAACGCTGCGGTGTCGAGGCCATGGCTTTGGCCGGATCAGTGGACTGGAGAGCTGCGTGCCCCGAAACAGCTGGAACGCGGTGGTTCGCTCTCAGCTTGCAATCCTGAGTCCGATGAGCAGATCGACTCGGCGACGCGTAGTGCACGACTAGAACGTCGTCCAGAGGTTCGAGAGGCAAAGGATGATGAAGATGATCAATCCCCAGGGGCCTGGATGGTACAAACGGCAGCTCCGCATGAGATGGCCGAAGATCCGATGGGGCTTTCACGACCAACTGACCGTGACGCGGATACGGCGGCCGAGGACTTTGCCGATGCCTTGTCTGAAGTCCCAGAGGCGCGTCTTGTCTCGACGCCTGGGAAGGCGCGAGAGTACCTGTTATCTGATGACTCTCCGGATCCGCGTGCACGCGCAGAAATCATTCCGATCAACATTAATGCAGCGGACTCATTGAATTACCCGGAATGGAATTGGCGCTCCGGCACTTACCAATACCCGGGCGCTACTGTGTTGTTACGATCGGCCAACTGTGGGTCACAGCAATGGGTCGACGATACGCTTGCCAAACGCGCACCCATGCTGCACGAAATTCGGCGTCGCTTCGAGCTACTGCGTAGCGTGCGCACACGCTATTACCGTCAGCATGATGGCGACAATATTGATCTGGCCGCCTATGTTGAAAGTCTGGCGGCGTATCGAGCCGGCTTGCCACTGGAACAACGGCTGTATAGCAATGAACGACGCAACAGGCGTGACCTGGCCGTCCTGTTACTGGTCGATATCAGCGGTTCAACAGATAGCCTGGTGAGTGGTGGCAAACGAATCATCGATGTCGAACGCGAAGCTCTGTTGTTGGTCTGTCTTGCACTTGATGGCCTTAATACGCCCTATAGTGTTCAGGCATTTTCGGGTGAAGGCCCACGTGCTGTGACAGTACGATCCGTCAAGTCTTTTAGCGAACCCTATAGCGATCAGATCGCATTGAAAATCGCTGGGCTAGAACCTGAAAATTACACCCGGGCGGGTGCCGCCTTGCGCCATGCAACCGCTCTGTTGATGCGTGAACCGAGCGAGCGCCGATTGTTGCTGATGCTCTCAGACGGCAAACCGAATGACATCGATGACTATGAAGGTCGGACCGGTGTTGAGGATATGCGTCAGGCGGTGCAAGAGGCAAGTTTGCAAGGCATTGCCCCATTTTGTCTGACCGTAGATCGCCAGGCTGCCAATTACATGCCTTTCATTTTTGGACCGCATCGTTATGCGCTACTGCATCAACCTGAATTACTGCCAACCGTATTGCTGGACTGGTTGCGACGTTTGTTGGTTTGAATGATTGTTAGCGCGATCTCTGAATTTCCCCTGGCGGCTGACATTCTCTGCCCTCTTCTATCACCGCCTGACTTTGCAGTGATAGAAGGGGTTTCTGTCGAATAGATAACACGTCAAACCGAGATCACATTATCAATCCAGGCAATCAATTGTGACGTGCTCAACTCGTCTCATTTTGGATCAGTCAGGATATTCGGTTTCCCAGCATTGAACCCCTTGGAGTAGAAATCATGCAGGGAGCCGAGTTGGCCTGTTTTCATGATCCCCAATTGCAAATCCATATATTCTTCCATACTAATGGTATTTCCGTGCATATCCTGCGCTCTTGGCAACTTTCCGATTGTTCTAACGGAGCCACCGACACACTGTATTTCATCAGGTGTCAGAGTTTGCAAATCGGTAGATTGATATACTTTCATGATTACAACTCCTGTTGCTTGCAGCGACTTTGCTGCCGAAATGACCCTGAATAAGGATCGTCTTGTTACATTTTTTTCGCCATGATATTTTCTTGGCGAAAAATCTGCGTATGCCGAAGAACCTGAAAATGAGCTAATTTCCTGATTAAATACAACTCTGGTTTCATGTCCTCATTGATCGCTTTTCCTGATCGTGCCCATGCGTAAAGTCAGGTGCTGAACTGTGAATGAGCCTGTTCCACACAGGATTGCGTTTTCACAGGAATCTCCGCTATGCTCCTGATCTGCATCTCGATGACACGATCAGCAGATGCAATGGTTTCTGGCCGGTGAGCAATGATGATTCGTGTAACTGGCAACTGCATGACAGCGGAACTCACCAGTTTTTCCCCAGCCACATCCAGATGACTGGTTGCCTCATCCAGCACAAGAATGCGAGGCCTCTTGTACAAGGCTCGAGCCAGAAGCAGTCGTTGCTTCTGCCCACCCGACAGCACAGAGCCCATATCCCCTATCATCGAGTGATACTGCAGTGGCATGCAGACTATCTCGCGATGGATGGCAGCCATATTGGCAACCTGTTGCACCAACTGCATATCGGGTGTTGGATCAAAGAAGGTGATGTTGTCGCTTATGGAACCGGCAAACAATTGATCATCCTGCATGACCGTACCTACCTGATTCCTATAGGCGGTCAGATCCAGTTTTTCTAGTGACTGACCACCGATGAAGATATCCCCGCACTCTGGCGGTAGTAACCCAAGCAGTAGCTTGACCAGGGTTGTCTTGCCACACCCTGATGGTCCTACCAAGGCAACGCACTCACCAGGTGAAATATGCATACTGAAATCGTCAAGAATCTTCTCTTCGTTTTCTGAATAACGATAGGAAAGTGCACTGACGCGTATATCCAGCATCTCGCCCTCTGCCAGTGGTTCTGCATTGTGACGCTCAGGCTCCACATCGCTTAAAGCGATATCTGCGACACGTTCGGTATGCAAGCTCAGCATTTTCAATTCAATCCCTTTCTCGATCAAGTTGGTGGTGCGTGAAATAAACTGTTGTTTGTAGGCAAGAAAGGCAAACAGCATCCCCACTGAGAACCGGCCATCCAGAATCATCACCCCTGCAATCCAGACAACGACAATGTTTTCCAATGAAAAGATCAGCCCATTGACACATTGATAGGCCAGACCCAACCTCTGCACCCGAATGCCAGCATTGAACTGGTCTACCATCAGGCTTTCATATTGTGTGCGGCGTAGTATCTGTCGGCCAAACAGTTTGATACTCTGGATTCCACGGGCAGTCTCCAGAAAGTGCGTATGGCGTTTGGCACCACGGGTTATTGCCTCCTCTTGTGCCTGCCTCAGCGGCCTGTACAGAGCCAGCCGAACCAGTGCGTAGCTGAGTGCGGCGACTACCACCACAGCCGACAGACTGCCTGCATAGAACATCATCATTGCAAACGTGGTAATAACCATCAAACCATCGATCATTGCGGTAAGAAAGCTACCCGTGAGGGTTGTCTGAATGGTTCCCATGGAGTCAAAGCGTGAAATGACATCACCCAGGTGGCGACGTTCGAACCAGATCATGGGAAGCCGAACAAGGTGTCGAAAAAGATTGCTGAGTAACTGCAGGTTCAACTGGTTACTGATAACCATGATGACCCAACCGCGTAGTAAGCTGACGCTGACTTGAATGAAGCTCAGCAACAGAAATCCGATAGCCAACAGAGTCAGCAGATCTTTGTCGTTGGATACGATGGCACTGTCGACCACCAGTTGCATGAAAAGAGGGGCAGCGAGAGTGAATACCTCCAGCGCAAGAGCCAGCATTATGATTGTTGTGACAGCTTTTGGCAGGCCCTGTATTCTGCCCAGCAAATGACGCAGGCTGATTTTTCGACGCTCTTCTCTGGCAACAAAATCGGCCTCGGGCAGCACTTCCAATGCGATGCCGGTGTAGTGTTTTGACATTTCCTTCAAGCTCAGACTTTGCTTGCCTGTGCCGGGATCGTGAATTTCCAGGTTCTTTTGACCAACACGTGTCAATACGACGTAGTGATTGAAATCCCAATGTAAAATTGCCGGAAGCTGCAATTTGTTCAATTCATCCAGATCAGCTTTGACCGGACGTGCCGCCAACTTCAGCTGACTTGCCGTTTGCATGAGGTCGGAGAGGCGTGCACCACGGGCCGTGCCCAGATTTCGTTGATGCAGGCTAGCAAGATCTGTCTTGTAGCCATGATGGCAGGCAATCATCACCAGACAGGCAAGACCACATTCATTCGCTTCATTCTGCAGAACGATGGGAGTTCTGGAGCCCCCTACAAATTCAAGCATATTAATGGCCGCCATATTCAGCTCCTTTTCGTCAGACTGAACAGAGGATCGAACATCCATTGCATAATGGTTCGTCTATCGAGTAGTACATCACCATCAAATGACATGCCGGCCTGCAATGGGAACTCCTTGTCATAAGCTGCAACCGATTGTTTCTCAAGGTCCACGGTCACCAGATAGGCAGGTGATGTCAGCGGCGTTGGTAAATCGACATCACCGGGTAACAGTAAGGTTCTGGCTATGGAATTCACCACGCCCCGGTAGTGACCAAAACGTTGATAGGGAAAAGCGGCATAGCGCAATGCAACTTCCTGACCGGGTGTTACGAAACCAATCGCACGACTAGGGACCAGTAGTCTTGCCTCCAGGCGCGCCCCTTCGGGAATGATGCTCAACAAAGGTGCATCGCGTCGAGTCTGCTGCCCGGGTTGAATAAGAATGGTAGTCACAATACCGTCGGCAGGTGCAGCGACGACTATCTCATTGTTAGTCTGATACTCGCTACGTTGTTGCTGCAGCTCCATGGTGCGTTGCCTTAATGTCTCCTGTTGCAATTGCGAATCCAGCTCGCCACTGGCCAGCTCTGTGTCCAGGGCCTGCTGACGTCCAAGTAATGCAATTCTGTCACGTTCCAATATTTGTAATCTACCGCGTAACTCCATTGAAATATCTTGTTGCCGGTACACATCAGAGCTGGCTATAAACCCGGATGTTTTCAATTCTTCGAATCGTTTGCTTTCTTCCCGTGAGTTCTGCATTCGTAGTTTGAATGTGCGTATGGACACCTCCAACTGCAGGAGTTCATCAGCCAGATTGATTCGTCGACTCTCAACGGTTTGCTTGCGAAGAATATCCATCTTCTTATAGGAAACAAGCTCATTGTTCAGGCTGTCCAGTCGGGCTTGCAGAAATCGAATGGCTTCGCCGTTTGCATCGCGTACCTGCAAACTGCCACGTTCTGTTGATATGACGGCCAGCACTTGACCTTTTTGAACCAGCATCCCCTCTTCTACTCGCCGTTCAAGCAGCGTACCAACCACCTGTGGGAAGACCTTGACCAGGCCTTTATCCGGAGATAGATACCCTTGCACACTCGCTTTTCTGTTGAATTCTCCCAAGCATAGATAGACCACCAGACAAATGGAGATGACAAATGCCATGAGCGTTAATACGGTGGCTTTGGGGGAGGCCGCTATCAGCAAGGTCCCCTCCAATGGTTGCTTCTGTTGCTCCAGGGCCTCTTTGCGAAATAGTGAGCTGCGCATGATCAGGCAACCCCTGCGGTGGACATATTCCAGGCAGTTCTACGTATTGGCAGAGACACTGTTCGGGTCTGTCTGGCATACAGCCCCAGCCGTTCGTACCAGTTGATGAAGCATCCATTACCAGCATTTTCCAGTGATGAGTACAACCCGGTACTCAACTTGTTCAGTTCAGGACCAAGGCGATTTTGCCAACCACTCACCATGTCGCTGATACGGCAGTCTCTCAGATTTCCAAGCGAGTATTCTCTTGGAAAACCATACTGCAATGGAACAACTTCGCCATCAGGTTCAATAACAAGTACCGATAGCAGTTCGGCCAGCCTACCTTGCAAAGGTGTGGCGTAGTCGCCCAGAAAGAATTGATCTGGACTCTGCTCGAATGCACTGGTATGAATCAGATCCAATTGTATGTTCAAGCGGCCGCCCAATTTTTTCTTCAGATGCTCTACCAGTAACCATGCATGAGTACTCTCAATGGTATCGGGGGCTTTTCCTGACAGTTGCGTGGTGGCATTTCCGGTGTTCTCAAGCGGATGTATCATCAGTCCGCTGGCACCTGATTTCAGGCAAAACTCGACAACCCAAGGAAGTTCATCAAGATTATTCTGAGTCAGTGTAAACAGAAATCCGAAGCTGATTCCACGCCTGCGAAGCTGCGACAGGTTTCTTTCCATCGTTTCAAACGCACGAGATGAGTTACGCATTGTATTGTGTGAATCAGGTTTGCCATCGAGGGACATGACCAGAGCATTGATATCATTCTCGATAGCATCCAGCCTTGCGCCGGTAAGCAGCATCCCGTTGCTGACAAGCGAGGTCTGCATCTGGATCCCTTTGGCATGGCTCAAAAGCTCTGCGAGCGGTTCATACACCAAGGGTTCACCTCCAGAGAAGCTCACCCAGTCATAGCCTTCATCTGCAAGATCATCCAATGCATCCTTTAATACAGCAGGCTCTAGCGATTCGCTCTCCTGCGGTGATGAGGATGAGTAGCAATGCTTGCAACTGAGATTGCACTTTCGTGTTGGATGAATCTGAACGATTCGTGTCTTTCCAGTAGGTCCCATTGCTCTCATCTCCTTGACGTTCTAATCGACAGGCTTACCTGAATCAGTAGCCGTTGCTGATAGATTTTCCGGTAGGAATATTCATGACTCTTCCCACCTTCTCCAGCTTGACGAGCGTGCCCCGGTTAGTCAGCCCCCTGAAAACATCAGGGTCGATTGTTCCCAATGGAAAAATGTCATTGGGCCACAGCAGATTCATTGGATTGATACCTCCCGCCACTTGCGAGATTTCTTCTGCAGTCAATGAACACAAGCTGTTTCCTGAATTCAGTAGTTTCTCGGAACCGCGTTTCTCAGTAGTCATAGTTCTACATCCCTTTATGATATTGCGATGGACGACACACATATAGCCCTGATGCGAATAAGTCTTTCCATGAAGATTATTGCTCGCCTCTTTCAGCCTTGGCTGAATACAAGCTGGGCTACCTGTCTATCGGATGTACTGCACTGAACATCTTCAATTCGTTGCAAGCTCTGTCGGCTGACAACGCGGCCAAGATAATATCAATGCTATCGTTCAATCAACTATCCGTAGGTTGTGTCAATCTTTCGTTACTTTGCAGGAGACAGGGAAATATCCCCTTTTGCCTTGCTCTATCAAGCTTTTATTGCAGCTATGGATGTGCGTATCAGATCGATGAAAAGAACTAACCTCGACTAATAGATGGCGTTTCAGGGGCCATTATTACCGGGCAGTCCTGTGAGAGGTTAAACCCTGAACCTTATTACTCACAACTGATCATCGAAGGGTGACTGAAGATGAGCTCTTCAGGCTATTCTCACTTTTCACAAACAGTGCAGTTTTTATATGCAACCAAGATACTTAGCTCAAGCCATCCATGAGCAAGATGAATGACCTCTTTGTCTTTATGATTATGAACGGCAATCTGGCCAGACGCTAGCCACCCTTAGATAGGTAATATTCCCTCTGGCGTTATTACTCAGCGGCCATGCCGATTTCTACCATAAATGATGAAGCATCATTGCTGAGCTCTAATTGCCACTGCATGCGTTCGCAAATACGTTCACTGATAATAAGGCCGTAGCCATACCCGCTTGAACTGCGGCTTTCATTGCTTACAGGATTGCTGATGGAAATGTTGTTCTGATCTGCTTGTAGGAAAATGGGGCCGGCGGCATGGTCCAGTGCGTTGGTGATCAGGTTATGCATTAGTACGTGCAAAAATATGGTCGGCGCTTTTATCGTAACAGCCGCATCAATATCGATACTTAACGAGTGATTCTCTGTCGCATGACGTTGTCGTCTGGCGTGCTCGGCGACCTGGACCAGCTCTGCCACAAGACTTGCCAGATTTACATCCGCCATTTGCTCATCAATCAGTTCCGATCGTCCCAGCAGCAAGAAGGTCTCGATAAGAATGGCCATGTCATCACTGGCCTTTTCGATACGGGCAACCGCACGGCCTTTGGCATCAGCTTGCGGCCATGCGCGAGCCAGATACTCTGAGGAACCCTTGATCACTGTCAATGGCGTCCGTATCTCGTGCGAGGCAAAGCGACTGAACTCCCTTTCGCGACGCAACGATGCGGCGACCAGTTGCTGCGCATCGGCCAGCGCCTTTTCGATGGCCCGTAATTCGGTGTAAGGGGCGTCCACCTGAATGGTCGAGCCATCCGGTGACAGGTCGCGTATCTTGTCTGCCACTGCCCGCAGAGGCCGAGACAATCGACGGGCCAGTACCAGACTTGCCAGCAGCATGGCGGCAATGCCTAACAGGGCAAGCACAACGGCTGTCGTATGCAGCTTTCTTTCATAGCCATCCAGATAATCATCAGCGTTATCCTTGAATACCAGGTACATCAGCCCTTTGCCAGAAGGGTGTTCGGCGACCACGAAATGTTTGTCTTCATCGCCCAGTTCATGCTCGTGGAACCCCGAGTCCGTGTAGCTTCCCAGCCAGCCTGGCGGAGCCCGATCGGGACCAAAGAAATCAAATTCAAACGGGTTGGGCTCACTGGTCTGTTTACCTAGTTCGGCCCAGTCCAGAGAGTAGCGTTGCACTTCAACATCCAGCCAGTGGTTCAGGCTGATCTTCTCCATGCCATCTTCCAGCTGTACCAGAGTAACGACATACAGGGAGGCAAAAATCATCGCCAGCAGGCTTACGCCTGCGATCAAGACACTGGAAAAACGGCGGTGCAAGGAGGCGGTCTGTGACTTCACAGTGAGATGAGCCGATACCCTTCGCCGTGAACTGTTTCCACGCTGATGGGGATATTGGCGCTCTTGAGTGATGTACGCAAACCATAAACATGGCTGCGTAGTGAGTCGGTGGCTGGAGGTTGGTCGCCCCACACCGCCTCTATCAAGGCTTCGCGACTGACCATGGCAGGCGCTTGCTGAAGAAGATGAGCAAGCACTTGCCGTTGTAGTCGACCCAGCTTGACAGGGCGACCCTGCCAGAATATTTCGTGGGTCGACAGATTGCAGCAAACCCCGAGAAATTCCACCTTGCGCACCGTTGCAACCTCCCTACGCCGGGCCAGTGCATGTATACGCAACAACAACTCCTGCATGGCGAAGGGTTTCACCAGATAATCATCACCGCCCGCCTCAAAGGCAGCCTGCTTGTCTGCCAGGGAGTCGCGTGCAGTGAGAAAAATGACAGGCGTCAGCACCTTGAGCTTTTCACGCATCTGTCGCACAGCGCTGACACCATCCAGTCGCGCCATCATGATATCGGCCACGATGACATCGAAGCATTCAGTGGCAGCCAGGGCCAGGGCCTGTTGCCCGTCATACGCACAGTCGCACTCCAGGCCTTCCAGTTCCAGATAATCGACCACGGTTTCCATGATCTGCTGGCTATCTTCGATGATCAGTATTCTCATGACTTCCTTGTACGCCCTACCCTCAACTATCACTTCACAAACGCTTCACAAACGCTTCACACGCGATCGTGCAGTATTCAAATTCGAATTGTAGAACACATTCTGCGGAGAACGAAGATGTTGAAACTCATCCACTCTGAGTCGGCTCGCAGCAGTTCAGAGCTGCCCAGGCTCAAGAGAGTGGAAAAAGGCTTGATGCTCATGATGATCGGTGCTGCCGTGGCTCTGCCCATTGTTGCACTTGCTCAATACCTGGGGCCAACAGAACAAGCCGTCTATGCCTCGGTGGCTGATGTACTCGCTGAGCCTGTCGATGATGCACACGTCAGCTTGCAGGGCCTGGTCGTTCTGCATGAGGGGGGAGATTTTTATCGTTTTGCTGATGCAAGTGGTGAAATCCGGATTGAACTGGAAGTCGAAGACATGCCGGCTTTCAGCTTCGATGACAAGACCCCGGTCAGGATTACGGGTGAAATAGATAACGAACTGATGCGCAAACCCTTCATTGAAGTCGAACGGGTGGAATTGACAGAAGCGTCCT
Source organism: Granulosicoccus antarcticus IMCC3135 (assembly GCF_002215215.1). NCBI lineage: Bacteria > Pseudomonadati > Pseudomonadota > Gammaproteobacteria > Chromatiales > Granulosicoccaceae > Granulosicoccus > Granulosicoccus antarcticus. The sequence continues at coordinate 4,020,530 of NZ_CP018632.1, forward strand.
GAACTTTACCTCAATTAATCAATAACTCAAGGCTAGTGAAAAATCCTATGAACAAGTTCATGAAAAAACGCTCATTGAGCATCGTTGGCAGCATCGTATTGTGCAGCCTGGCACTCACTGCCTGCAGTGACAACGACGATGACAATGAATCGCAGCCTGTTGCTGACAACACACAACCAGGTCTGAGTGCTGCAGATCTGACAGGCAGCTGGAGCACGGGCTGTATTCTCGATGATGTCAATGATGCTACTGATGGCTACGAAATAGAGAGCGTCAGTTTCTCTGACGCTGGGTTCACAGCGTCAGCCGCCTCATTTTCGGATGCCGGCTGCACCACGGCCGTCGTGGATGATGATGACGTTGATCTACAAGGTACCTTCAGCATGGGCGATACGGTGTTAACGGCCAGCGGGTTGTCAGCAACACAGATCGACTTCAGTTACACCGACGCGGTTAGTGGTCAAGAAAGAATCCTGCTTGATCTGATAGCCATCCAGGACGGCAGCCTGTTCCTGGGTGAAGGTGATTTCGATGATTTGCTGGAGAACGACCTTGAGGCACGTCCTGTATCGCTTGATTTGCTAGAGCCTTACTTTGCCCAACCCTGATAGTCAGGCAGTTGCATTTTCCCGGATGGAGACTGGCAATTCGGGCGTGGATTTTGTTACTGCGATCAAAACTGGCGCAAGTTCGATGAGGTTCGCTTGTGGGTTACCAGAAGAAGGCTTGTTTCAGTAGCAGACACGCCCTCTAGCATGCGAATACGGCCAAGGATGGCATCGAACGCCGCCAGATCGGCGGCACCCAGTTCAACAACGAGATCCCAGCGACCATTGGTCGTATGGATTGACTGGGCTTCAGGCATGCCATAGAGTTGATGAATCACACTGTTCGCACGCTTGCCTTCTATGGCCATCAACATGGTGGCGCAAACCGGCAATTCATGTCGATCCTCTTTGAGGACAACGGAAAAACCAAGTATTTCTCCGGAGCTTATGAGCCGTTCAAGCCGTGAACGCAATGTCGCTCGCGACACACCAAGTGTTTTTGCCAAGTCGGATATCGACAGTCGTCCGTCATGACGCAGCTCTGTAATTAGCTTCTGATCCAGGTCATCCAGTGCCATATTGATAAGTCACAACAATCAAATTGAAAAATATACCACCCAATTTGCTCATTTAGTCAATTTACTTTGCCACTATTGTCACGGACACTAGTGCATCCTGAATCGTTCATTAAAACGATTTAGGTCAAACGAGTGTCTCGGTATTCGTCGTGATGCTCTATTTCCAACAAAACCATCGTTGCAGAGATTCATGAAGAAACCGAAAAACGAACCGCGCATACCCAGTCTTGGACTGGCATTGATATCGTTATTTTCGCTTATAATAGGTCTTGGCGTTTCGATTGCAATATTTGGTCTGGCACCTCATATGCCCATGCTCTTTGGTGTGGTGATGGCCAGTTCGGTGGCTCTGTACTGCGGTTTTGACTGGAAAACCATTCAAGATGGCATGATCAACGGCATTACACATGCACTAAGCTCTCTCATCATCTTGTTGCTCGTTGGGATATTGATCGGCGTGTGGATTCTGGGCGGTGTTGTACCGACCCTGGTCTACTACGGATTACAGATCTTCTCCCCTTCAATTTTTCTGTTTGCCTGTCCGATCATTTGCGCTATTGCCTCGTCAGCCACTGGCACCAGCTGGGGCACGACCGGCACCGTGGGTGTGGCCTTGATGGGTGTGGGCGCCGGTTTGGGTCTTCCGACACCGCTGGTGGCTGGCGCTGTACTTTCAGGTGCCTATTTTGGCGACAAGATGTCACCACTATCAGACACAACCAATATGGCTCCAGCCATGGTGGGTGTCGATCTCTACGTACATATTCGTCACATGATGTCGACAACGGTGGTCTCTTTTGGCATCGCATTGATATTTTATGCAATCGTCGGTAAGGCATACACGCCACAGGGCGCAGATGTTTCCCGTGTTGATTCAATCCTTGAGATGCTGCAACAGACTTTCATCATTCATCCTCTATTGCTGATCGCCCCCTTGCTTGTCATGGTATTGAGCTTTCGAAAAGTACCCGCTATTCCCGGCATTGCAATCGGTGCTATTGCCGGCATCATTTTCTCGATATTGGTCCAGGGAGCTGACTTTACGGCAACACTCAATACGGCGATGTCAGGCTTCACTGCCGAGACCGGCAATGCCGATGTTGATGCCTTGCTCAGCCGAGGTGGCCTTGAATCAATGGCCTATACGGTCAGTCTGATTATCGTTGCGATGATGTTCGGTGGTGTCATGCAGAGTACCGGTCAGATACAGGTGATCGCCAACAAGATCCTGTCATACGCACGCTCCACAGGGTCGTTGATCCTGACAACTGCATTGACAGCCATCGGCTCCAATTTCCTGTTGTGCGACCAGTACATGTCTCTGGTATTGACTGGACGCATGTATGCCCCGGCGTACAAAGATCGGGGCCTGGCGCCCGAGAACCTGTCCCGTGTCACCGAAGATGCAGGTACGGTTGTTGATCCGCTCGTGCCTTGGGGATCAGGTGGTTCCTATCAGGCAGCCACACTGGGTGTACCAACCATCTTGTACGCACCGTTTGCGGTATTTTGCTGGGTGTCACCGCTGGTCACGATACTGTTTGGCTATATGGGATGGACTATCAAACCCCTTGCCCCTGAAACAGACACAGACCCTAAGGACTTACCACCAGCTTCAGCAGAGCCCGCGCTTGCAAAGTCCGTCGATGAAAAGCAGACCGCTGATGTCTGAAAAATGAAGTAGATCCTTGAGATCAGACTTCAGAGTCCATCAAGGACGAGTAAGAACTGCTATGTGAGGGTGTAATATCATGGTTAACACCACGACTTGATCACCCTCACATAACAGGATCAACATGAAGACAGTCGCATTCACGCGCATGAGAGACGGCACTGCCGAAGAGTACGCGTTTCTTGAGGAAATAGAAGTTGCCTATGCAAAGCAACTGCCTCAGCGAATAGAAGAGCAATTACAAAAACTCGAAGAATCGCTAGGCGGCTACCGTGTTTCTCGCCTCGAACACTCCCTGCAATCAGCAACACGCGCTTATCATGATGGCCGGTCTACCGAGTATGTGGTGGCAGCACTGGTACACGATATTGGTGATGAACTAGCTCCGCATAGCCACAGCGAAATGGCTGCAGCCATCCTCAGGCCGTACGTCAGCGAAAGGCTGTACTGGATCATCAAGACCCATGGCATTTTCCAGATGTACTACTACGGTGAGCAGACAGGCGTTGACAAGCATGCCCGTGAACGTTATCGCGATAACCACTGGTATGCCGATGCCGTAGAGTTCTGTGAGAAGTATGACGAGAACTGTTTCGATCCGGACTATACAAGCAAGCCCTTGTCATTCTTTCGCCCTATGATCAACGAAGTGTTTACACGGGAGCCCCGGTTTGGGGAAGCTGGCTGAGCTCTGAGCAGGAAAAATTCGATCATCCGTTGATCGGATTTATCCTGCTCGGCAATTCTACGAGCCAGTCATCAGGACTGCCAGCCTCCTCCCAACACACGATAGAGAGTCACCCAGTTACTAGCCTCCTCTAATCGGGTCGCTATCATGTTCTGTTGCGCGGTGTAATACGAGCGTTGCACCGTCCGTCAACACCGAAAGTGAGCTTTCCAGCCTCCAGCACACCAGCCTTGGCAGCTCCTCCGTCAAAAATGGGCACCGAGACTGACGGGATAAAAGTCCATAAACCCGTACCACCACCAAAGAGTTGCGACAATTGACTGCTGCTTGTGCCAACACTGGTGGTCAGTGTGATACTCGGAAAGCGGGCTGCCCGCGCCGCCCCGATACTGGCATTGGCAGCCCGCACCTGGGCGGAGGCAACCGCTGCGACTGCCTGCTTGTAGGCGGCCTCGGCTTCTTCAGCACTTTCCTGACTGACCGCCTCAATTCGCACCAGTTCCTGGTAGCGCACCGTCTTGGCCTTGGCACTGGCGACAGCCACTTCAGCACTTGCCAGTATCGCCTGGGCATCAGCGACTGAGGTTTGCGCCGAGGTAGGGTCTATCTCGTACAGTACCTGCCCTGCCTCCACTGTGCTGCCCTCGGTGAACAGGCGCTTACGCACAATGCCGCCCGTTTGAGGGCGGATCTCGGCGGTAACGGCAGCGACGACACGTCCATTCAATTCACTTGAAACGGGTACTTCGCTACTTTTTACGGTGTAAGCAACGACCTCTACTGGAGGCGTGGCTTTAGCCTCAGCCTCTGTTTTTTCACTGCAGGCCGCAAGGCTCAGAGCCAGTGTGTCTATCATGGCCGTGGCTCGCAATGTCGAGCCTGGGTTGGTGTACACCCAGGTAGTGTCTAGCGGTTTGTACATGTTGTGTTTCTCTGTGTAAGTGATCGTCATCGAAAGGATGTACGACGTACTTAGTTCGAAATTATTTCGAAGGCTGGGACGGTGAGCCTGGCTGCTCTTCATCAAGCTCCTCAGCACCCGGCGAAAAGCCACCAAATGCATTTCGAAGCCGGAGTGTCAAGGTCGCAAGATTGTCAGACTGATCACCAACTACCTCATATATCTCCCGATCAACTTCATTCCACTCTTGGTAAATCTGCTTTAACGAGCTGTGCCCATGCTTTGAAAGTTTGAGCACGTTACCTGCGACGCCTGACCCAGCTTCTCGAGAAGATCCAGTACTCGTGCCTGCCGTGGGTGAATGCCAAGCGGTGCCAGGCGAACACGCAGGCGCTCTTCTAGTAAGTGCGCGAAGTGGAGATGCAAATGGGAGTGTCTTTTAGTTAGCATAGTGATTGTTAGTATGTATATAGTTAGCATGCTGAGTGTTTTCCATGAATGCAACCTTGCTTGATCAATAAGTCGCAAGAGCTGACGCGACAGTTGCCATTGAGAGACCTCAGAGTGAGACCTGATGTGCGAACGTTTACGCCTCAACCGCGCCACTATCAGGAGTTTTGAGAATTTCATGGCCGCTACGCGTTACCCAACATGGCCTTGGCGTCACGAGGTTTATTCCTGATGCTTAATCAGTACATGGTCAATATTTATTAGCATGAAGGTAGAAACAAAGCCTTGGCTAAGTTTTATTGAATCAGTACAGCTCTAACAGGTCCATTTATTGCCCCGTCAGTTGGGGGCAAGTTGGCTCAGGGCTGGTGACGCCATCACTGCCTGATAGCGCGGCGTTGACGATTGCTGTTGGCATTGTTGGTGCCACCGTTATGCCACATGCTATCTACCTTCACTCAGGCCTGACGCAGCATCGTGCGAAGGTGCAGAACAACAAGGATCGTTGGAAGATACTGACCTTTTCCAATCGAGAAGTGGTTATAGCCCTGGCTGTTGCCGGCATGGTCAACATGGCGATGGTAATCATGGCCGCTTCGGTGCAACTGTGGTTCTGTCACTGAACTTAGTGCTGCTGGCGCAGATATTCGGGCTTGCAATTCTGGGGTTGTCCTGACTCAGGATCGTCTTCGTCAGCTGACTGCACCTAACCACTGTAAAGGCGACTGCGCCGCTGCACTTCATGATTGCTGGTAACGTGTAGGCTATTCAACGGGAATATTGCGCATGAAGACTTCAGATCTATTTGTCAAAGCCCTGGAAAATGAAGGCGTTAAATACATATTTGGCATTCCAGGTGAAGAGAATCTGGACTTTCTTGACTCGCTCCGGAAATCGAGCATTGAACTGATTCTGACTCGCCACGAACAGGCTGCAGGATTCATGGCAGCCAACTATGGCCGGTTAACAGGTGAGCCCGGCGTCTGCTTGTCGACCTTGGGGCCCGGTGCAACCAATTTTGTGACTGCTGCTGCCTACGCGCAACTCGGTGGTATGCCTATGATCATGCTGGGCGGGCAAAAGCCGATCCGCAAGAGTAAACAGGGTCGTTTTCAGATTGTTGACGTAGTGAGCTTGATGGCCCCTGTTACAAAGTATTCAAGGCAGGTGGTTGATGGAAATAACCTGCCCTCAATGGTGCGTGAAGCATTCAGAATCACGATGGACGAACGTCCGGGGGCGGCTTATATAGAATTGCCCGAAGATATAGCCGAGGAAGAAGTTAGCGCAGCTGTATTTGATGTCGTTGGACACCGACGCCCCAATGCCGATGATCAGTCTATCGATGCAGCGGTGAAGATGATCAAGGCAGCCAAATTACCGTTACTACTGATCGGAGCCGGCGCCAACCGAAAACGCACCAGCGAGTCACTTAAAGAGTTCATTGATCAAACAGGCATCTATTTTTTCAACACTCAAATGGGTAAAGGGGTCGTGGATGAGCGCCATGAGCGATTCATCGGTACTGCTGCCTTGTCAGATCATGACTACCTTCATTGCGCGATCGAACGTGCAGATTTGATTATCAACGTCGGGCACGATGTTATCGAAAAGCCGCCTTTTATCATGGAGAAAAATGGCAAGCACGTCATCCATATCAATTTTGATGCAGCCTCTGTGGACGATGTTTATTTTCCACAATTAAATGTGGTTGGTGACATTTCCAGCACCATCAGCAGCCTGACAAACAAGCTTGGCAAGCTGGATCAGGATTTCAGCTTTTTCCAGAGAGTACGAGACGATGTGGATTCACACGTTACCAAATACTTCAAGGATGAACGTTTTCCGGTATTGCCTCAGGCATTGGTCAGCGTTCTGCGAGACCATCTGGAAGCAGAAGACATCGTCACGCTGGATAACGGTGTTTACAAAATCTGGTTTGCTCGCAACTACGAATGCTATGCCCCCAACACCTTGTTACTGGACAATGCTCTGGCGACGATGGGTGCTGGACTACCCTCAGCCATGGCTGCAAAATTACTGAATCCTGATAGAAAGGTCGTCTCAGTCAATGGTGATGGTGGGTTTCTGATGAACTCTCAGGAACTTGAAACGGCAGTGCGGATGGATCTGGATCTCGTTGTCATCATCCTGACTGACAACGCCTACGGCATGATCAAATGGAAGCAAGAAGGTGTTGGGTTTGAGAATTTTGGCCTTGACTTCAACAACCCTGATTTTGTTCAGTACGCAAACAGCTTTGGAGCCACTGGCCACAAAGCTGAAAGCTACGAGAATTTTGTAGAGATTCTGGGAACCGCACTAAACGGCAAAGGTGTACATGTTATCGACTTGCCGATTGACTATTCATTGAATCACCACATTCTCAATGTGTTGTTGAAAGAGAGTGCTTGTATCGTCTGATACCAACCAGTGAAAAGGCCCAGTTGCGACAGGAGACATGACATCGACGTAGAACCCTACACCCCAATCAATTGCTCAGACTATGATTACATCGAGCTTGCCTGTCTGGATCGTTGCGAGGTTGATATCGTCAAGCACGAGGGTGTCGTTCGCGGCTGCGCTGTAACGACTGAAAAAGACTCCAATGGTGAGTATCTGATTGTTCAACTGGAGAACGATTTGCGCGAATCCATTCGCCTTGATCAAATCAAGCAGATTGTCGTGCGTTCAGAGCCTCGACGCTTTGAGGAACGGACTTTCAAGCCGCGCTCTTAGCGTAGTCGGTTATCATCGACCGATAATCCTTGAAAACCCTGCCCACGTGAATGACATAGTCGACACTTTTGTAGCACCTGCCTGTCTGGATGACATCGAGTTGCTGTATCAGGATGACTCTTTGCTCCTCATATCGAAACCCAGTAAGTTGCTGAGTTTGTCGGGCAAGAATCCGCTCAACAAGGACTCTGTTCACTTTCGTCTTGTTCAGGATTTCCCGACGGCGACCTTGGCGCATCGTCTGGATCTTGGCACATCGGGAATAATGGTGGTGGCCCTGGATAAACCAACCAACGCGCATCTCACCAGGCAGTTCCAGCAACGCTCTATTGCAAAAGGCTATAGGGCTGTATTGCAGGGCCATCTGAAAGCAGATCAGGGCGTGATAGATGATCCCATTGCGAAAGACAGTTCAATTTTTCCGCGCCTGAAAATCTGCCAGATATCGGGAAAACCTGCACTCACTCACTACCAGGTGGAAGAACGGTGGGAATCACCAGCTCGCAGTGTTGTGCATTTTCGACCGGAAACAGGCCGCACGCACCAACTAAGAATTCATAGCCAATCCATCGGGCACCCTATTCTTGGCTGTGACCTTTACGGTGATGAGCACAGCCTGCGCTTGGCTGACAGGTTGATGCTGCATGCACAAACACTAGACTTCGTGCATCCGGCTACTGGTGAACAGGTGCACGCGGTTTGCCCTTCACCCTTTTAGCTTGTCTGTTGGATCTGCACACGCGCCTCGGTCTCGGTTCAACGATTCTAGCGTTACCTGGAGTCCAGCTGCAATCGCTGATTCTCAGCCACCGAGTATTGCTGCTCCTGGCCTGTCATGGGACAGGTAAATTGCAACGACACCGATTGCAACTGTAAGTCTCTGCCCTCGTTTTCATCAGTGCCATTTCCATATAGCCGATCACCGACAATGGGATATCCCAGACTGCTCAAGTGATGACGAATCTGATGTTTACGCCCTGTGATCAACTTCACATTCACCAACGAGCAACCATCTTTATCATCGACGTAGGAAAAGAAACTGCATGCCGCCTTTCCATCAACGGCTTGATTCACCTCATGATCTTGTGGGTGAACGCTGAAATCACCCTCCACGATCGCTTGATAGCGCTTATCCATCTTTCCGTCACGAAACATCTCACTGAATAGACGAGCAGCAGTTTTGCTGTGGCATAACAAGATGAGTCCTGTTGTTGCCCGATCAAGCCGGTGCACGATAAACACAGGACGCTCTGTCGTATTGAGCACCTTGGGCAGGTTGATCTCCACCCAGCGATTAATACTGGCAAAGTCTCCCCAGCGACTGCCCTGACAATAAAGCCCGTACGGCTTGAACCAGACACTGTAATCCTTCGCATCGTGGATCAACTGTGGCTCTGGTACAGCTTGAGTGAGCAGCTGGGCATTGTAGTTAAGCTCCAGCTTATCCCCTGCTTGCAAGGGTTTGCTGGCACGCCGCAACCGTTTCTTGCCATTGCCTCGCAGCAACCACACAGCGCCTTTTTGCATGGCATCCTTCACTTTTGCCTGAGACAGATTTGTGTGATTGGCCAGTAGTTGGCTGGCCTTGAGTTGACTACTGTCGACATCGATGGTCAGGCTGGTTTCGATAATATCTGGCATTGGCGTCATAACAGCGTCAGGACATACACTTTAACGCATTTCAATCTATATCTGCTGGGCCTGCATGTTCAACTCTTCATGGCAGCCGCCTTCTTCCGGGCTGTATTCCATCACCTTGCGATAGTGATCAGCAGGTCTGACTGTACTTTTGGATCATCATGCCTTCGAAGATATTCGCGTAGTCTCATAGCCGATAGTTTTTGCCATCGTTGTTTCCTGTCAGATGCTCAAATCGGATGATTACTTATGAATACACGTTTCCTGGTAACGGTTTTTCTCTCGCTTTCCCTTACGGCCTGTGGTGGCTCGTCAAGCAGTGACCCTGATAACAATCTGGACGACAGCCCTGAGGGTAATGGAGAAAACACTACTGGAGATACTGGAGACACTGGAGGCACTGGAGGCACTGGAGACACTGGAGACACTGGAGACACTGGAGACACTGGAGACACTGGAGACACTGGAGGCACTGGAGACACTGGAGGCACTGGAGACACTGGAGACACTGGAGACACTGGAGACACTGGAGACACTGGAGGCACTGGAGACACTGGAGACACTGGCAGTGACAACTCCGGAAGTATCAGTGGCGATATCAAGTTCATGGGCTATGTCTCAGTGAATGAGGATGTTTCGGATAATGAGGTCACTGCAGAGGGAACCTTTGTTCGGTATGCTTCTGACATCGCAGGAAACCTGATTGCCTCCTCCTTTACAGCCGGGCTGGATTTGAATGCTTGCACGGTTGAAACCATCGATTCGTCAGATCTGAACCTGGGTCCGGATACCAGCATTCCAGATTTGAATAGCGATCTGATCCCCGAACTGGTGAGTGCTGGCGAAGCCCTGCCTTTTAGTTCCAGTGCTGGCAGCTATATAGAGCTACAGAGAAATGAACAATCAGGATTCATTTTTTATACATCCGAGCCCGAATCAGTACCTGGCCCCACACCTTCGCAACTAACACTGAATATACCCGGTGATGTTTTCCCTGAATTTTCCAATGTAGATATGCCAACAGTGGAACCCTTGATTTTCATCTCTCCAGAACAAGGCCAATCAATTACGCCGGCTACCAATTTTTCCTGGACACCGGGAACTAATGCTGATGCCCATATTACTATCTCAGCGGCTAACATTTCATTCGCAGGAACGGCCTTGGTAACTGTTGTGACATGCGTAGTAACAGACGATGGTCAATTCAGTTTTCCATCACAGACACAGAGTGATATGGGCGACTCTTTCAACAGCATTCTGGGAGGAAGCCTCACACGACAAGTTTTCACTTTCCAGCAACAAGGAAACACAGCACTCATCCTTACTGCGACAAGCAGTAGCTAGTTACAGCTGATATTGGCTTCGCAGATTGCGGAGCCAATAATCAACATCAATGCTTCTCGTCCAAAGCCCTGACGCCAGGAATTCAGCCGCATTACTGACTATCCATTAGCTGGAATGCTTAGCGCACCTAAAACCAGATTCGGAACCTTTCTAACAGACCACAGTCGGAAGAGCTATAAGTCCCGATGATACATCGCGCTCTTTGTTAAAAAACAGGACAATTCCTATAGCAGCGAGAATTCAAACTTGTTCGATAAATCCTTCGAATCACTGCGTTTGAATCTTCTTGAGCTTCTAAAGTCGAAGCACGAGTGGTTGTTGAGCGGCAAGGAGTATGCCGACCTTCCAGAGAGCATTCGGGGTGCTATTGAGGAACAGCAAAATAGTAGCGAACGCTTCATCAGCTGGATTCAGATCGCCATACTGGTCGTGTTTTCGGTTCTCTACACAATGGCACCTAAAACCTCACCCATAGGTGCAGAGTTCGAACCCGTGCCTATATTTCTGGGCACCTATTTTGTTTTCGCGTGTTTACGTCTGTACTTATCCTACACATCACGTTTGGCTCACTGGATCCTGTTCCTGTCTATTTTGGTAGATATGGGCTTGTTACTAGGATTGATCTGGTCTTTTCATCTTCAATATATGCAGCCGCCTTCGTTCTATCTGAAGTCACCGACATTGCTGTACATATTCATTTTCATCGCGCTTCGTGCTTTACGTTTTGAGCCAGGCTACGTACTTCTATCCGGTATTGTGGGCGCTGCGGGTTGGTTGCTTCTGATGGTTCTTGCCATCCTGGATGAGTCAGGTCGTTCTGTCATAACGAATGACTATGTTATATATCTGACATCCAACAGCGTACTGATTGGTGGTGAACTCGACAAGATGATTTCAATTCTGGTCGTTACTTTCATTCTGACACTTGCAATTTCCAGAGCACGACGTCTGATGGTCCGATCGATTGTCGATGGTCGAACAGCAGAAAGCCTTTCACTATTCATCCCGGAGGGCGTCGCTTCTCAAATTGAGAAAAGTGATGGACCGCTGATCAATGCACAAACTGAAACCCGTGAAGCCAGCATCCTGTTTGTAGACCTGACCTCGTTTACCAGCCTTGCAGAGAGCCTGCCACCTGAGAATCTCATCGCGGTATTGAATGAGTATTTCCTCCTTATCTCAGGACCCATAGAGCGCAATCATGGAGTAATCAATCAGTTTCAGGGTGATGCGATTCTGGCAAGTTTCAACCTGCCAACCGAGGATCCTGATCACGCCAGTAGTGCGATATCAGCAGCTCTTGAAATTCAGAGGGTTTTGCATGAGTATCAGTTTGAAGGAGGCATAACCTTGTCCACCCGCACAGGGATCAATACTGGCACAGTGGTTGGAGGATTTATCGGAACACCAGTACGATTGAGCTATACCGTATACGGAGATAGTGTCAACATTGCCTCTCGACTCCAGGTATTAAGCAAGCAATACAATACCGCCAATCTGGTTTCTTTTCGCACTATGCAGCTTTGTGACCATGAACGATTTGCATTCAAGAAAAAGGGCAGTGAAATACTCCGAGGCCGCACTCACCCCATCGTATTCTATGAGGCGAGCGCGAAATGATTCTACGTGTGTGTTTCACGGTGCCAGCAGAGCGTTGACATAAGGCTTGCGTACCTTCGCATCCTTATGCCAACAGCTAGCTCGCATTGAATCAACCTGGCGTTTAATCCGCCATGATTATTCCGGATTTTCTGGTACGCAAGACACGGAGGATAAATGCTGTCCCCAAGGCAAAGACACCAAAAGCCACTGGGATGGCTGCTACCGAAATCAGAGTCAGGATGACTTTATAGATGTCGCTTGATAATAGATTGATCGAGATTGCCAGCCCTGCCATGGCCACGATCCACAAGACCCTTGACCCATTGACAGTAAGCATCTCGCAAACAAGCCCGGCGGAATCCGCACTAGTGACAAAGAACAATAGAATGTTCACCGTCAGCACGATAGAAAGAATACCCGTGCTGTCAATCTGGGCTACCAAGGCAAAAACATCTTCCACGTTCTCTGACATTCCCGCCAATCCGAAGGTTGTGAACCACAGACAGGAAATCAGGCTTGGCGCAATCAGAATACCCAACACCATCTGGCGCAATGTACGACCTTTGGAAATCCGTGCAATGAAAACGCCAGTGAAGATGAACCACCCATACCATGATGCCTCAAATGCGTATAGCCAATCTGCCAACCAGGCTTTTCGTTCCGGATCTCCCAGCCCGATATCAGTAGCCATCGCTGGAAAGCGCACCAGATATTCAGGTAACAGGCGCCCTAGCGTGCTCAGAATCTCCAGTGGTTGTGTGAGCACAAAAGTGGCGAATAGTAGAATCAGTGCGAACACGCTGTTGTAGTTACTTAACCACTTGATCCCCCGGTTCAACCCCGAGGTCGATGACGCAATGGCGAACAAGGCCAACACGCCGATAATGACGGCTTTGTTGATCTCAACGCCAAACCAACCGATCAGACTGGATTGTATGGGGGTGCTGGCATAGGAGAAAGTCAGTGCCAGGCCAATTACGGTGGAGACCACCAGACTGACCAGATTGAGCTTGCTCAGAAAGCCATTGCCAAGCAGTTCCTCAGCTGGCTTTTCGATACCCATGTTATAGATCGCGTAGCTGAACATGACCCCGACTGCAAGGTATCCGACCCATGCCAGAAGCGCCCAGTGGTTGTAGGCATTCAGCATTGCCTCATTCACACTCATACCAGCCGCGACATGCATTTGCGGCTCGGTGACACCCCAGGTGACCAAGGCGATACCCATGCCAGTGGCAAACAGCATTCCGAGCCAGCTAACTGTCTTGAACTCAGGGTCACCGCTACCGAACTTGATCTTGCCTAACGGCGTAAAGCACGCCCCAATGAAAAATATAGCGGCAAGAAACGCAGGATAGGTGAAGATAAAGCCAAAATTACCAATAACACTTTGCTTGATGATGTTCAGATAATGCTCGAACTGCACTGGAAAAATTGCAGTAATCGCTATAAGAGCCACGATAACAACGATCGAGCTTACTGAAGTCAGATAGTTTTTATTCATGGTTTCTGCCCGACAGCACGTCCGAATCCTTCGGGCATCATCAGCTGAGCTTGAGCGGTAGCGAAGGTGGCAAGTCGCTCTGCGACAACAGATTCTGGCGGGCAACTGCGGCGTGACTCCAGATCCATGTGCAGCAGTAGAGTCTCGACTGTAGCGACAGGCTTGTCAGCATCGGTTGAAAGGTGATGGAACAGGTGCAGCTTTTTGCCTTGCGTCGGCAACACCTGTGTTCTGACCGTCAGTGTTTCATCGGCGCGTGCTTCATCGAGGTATCGCACATGACTTTCCACCGTAAAGAAACTCTTGCCAGAGGCTATATAGGCCGCATCGGCACCGATCAATTCCATAAAGCGATCGGTAGCACGTGAGGCTGCTTCGACATAATGGGTTTCGTTCATATGACCGTTATAGTCGGTCCAGGTGTTGGGTATCTGACAACTGAATGTGACTGGCAATGACACAAGCGGCGATGAGATTGCCCCTTCAGACCCGCCAATCGGCTGTGCAGAGGCGTCTGACGCATTCTGTGGAATCAGTGTTTTCTCATGAGTATTCAAGACAGTTCCGGCACCGTGTCCCGACTTTTTCAAGGCGCGCAACAGGCCAATCAGATTATCGTCGCGTTGTCGTTCCAGATCCCGAATCGGCAGATGGCCTGACTGTGCATCGGACTGCTCGACGATCAGATCAACAAGTTCCGGTGTAAAGTCGGGTACGTCCATCAGTTTTGTCCAAGGCCATTCCAGAGCCGGTCCGAACTGCTCCATGAAGTGCCTCATTCCCGACTCTCCACCGGCAATCCGATAGGTTTCAAACAACCCCATCTGAGCCCAGCGCAAACCGAAGCCCATGCGAATGGCGTCATCGATCTCTTCTGTCGTGGCAATACCATCGCTGACGAGCCACAGGCTTTCCCGCCAGACAGCTTCAAGCAGACGATCGGCAATGTGTGCATCGATCTCCTTGCGTACGGTCAACGGAAACATGCCAATACTGTGCAGAATGTCGGCAGCTTGCGTGGTAAGCGTCGCATCGCCCACCAACTCGACCAATGGCAGCAGGTAGACGGGATTAAACGGATGAGCCACGATGGCATTCGCACCCTGGGCATTAAGCTCAGATGCCTTGAACCCTGAGGTGGACGAGGCGATGATCGCGTTGTCATCTGCATAGGTCTGGAGCTCTGCAAGTATCCGGTGTTTCATGTCCAGACGTTCTGGCACGCTTTCCTGAATCCAGATAGCGTTACTAACGCACTCTGCCAGTTGTGCATGAAACGACAACTGTCCTTCTGCTGGCAGCAGGATGTCATACAAGGCGGGCAAGGAGCGACGCGCATTGGCCAGCACCTCGCGAACCTTGCGTTCAGCCTCTGGATCCGGATCAAAGACAGCGACATCCCAGCCATTGAGAAGAAAACGAGCGGCCCAGCCACCACCAATGACACCACCGCCAATGATTGCCGCTCTACGCCTTGATGAAGTCTTCATCGCAGAGTTCATATTATCTGTGCTTACCGGATTCATACCGGCGCTCGCTTGACAAGCCCCAGCCGAGTTCGCACCTCATCCGGACCTGCGACTCGCGCCCCCATCCCCTCTATGATGCCCCTCGCCCGCTCAACTAATTGAGCATTGGTGGCCAATACGCCTTTGTCGAGAAAAATATTGTCCTCCAGCCCTACTCGCACGTTTCCTCCTGCAAGAACGGAGGCTGCCACGTAAGCCATCTGATCTCGGCCGAGACTGAAAGCTGACCAGTTCCAGCTGGAAGGCACATTGTTGACCATTGCCAGAAACGTGTTCATATCATTTGGTGCACCCCATGGCACACCCATGCACAGCTGTACCAGTGCGGGTGAATTCAGCACACCTTCTTCGGCCAACTGCTTTGCAAACCACAAATGACCCGTGTCGAATGCTTCAATCTCGGGTTTGACACCCAGCTCGGTCATCATGCTGCCCATGGTGCGCAAGGTACCCGGCGTATTGGTCATGACGTAGTCCGCTTCGGCAAAATTCATGGTGCCGCAGTCGAGCGTGCATATTTCTGGCAAACACTCTCGTATATGCGCCATTCGTTCACTGGCACCGATCATGTCGGTTGCTTTTTCGTTCAACGGCAAAGGGGCTTCGGGCGAGCCAAAGACCATATCGCCTCCCATACCTGCAGTCAGATTCAACACTACATCTACATCTGCGGCGCGAATTCGCTCTGTCAGTTCCCGATACAGATCTAGTCGACGCGAGGGCGCACCGGTGTCCGGATCACGAACGTGACAATGCACTATTGCAGCACCGGCACGGGCAGCGTCAATAGCGCTGTTGGCAATCTGTTCCGGTGAGCGCGGCACATGTGGACTGCGATCCTGTGAGGCGCCCGATCCGGTTACCGCACAAGTGATGAATACATCGCGATTCATGGCTAGGGGCATAATAATGATCTCCTTGATTGTCTGGTACCGTCATTGAAATCTGCGACAAATCATCAGATACTGGCATTAGATGTCAACAGATTTACGTTCAGGTGGCACAAATCAAGATATGCTCATGGCACGATTGAGCCTGTTCCATTTCTGCCAGTTAAGGGTCGCAAAATGCCAAACAATGCGTTTCATGTTGGGTTCGTTCTGTTCGACGGTTTTTCCAATATGGTGTTGGCCTGTTTGATGGAACCCCTGCGAGCAGTGCAAGGCCAATCGGATAAGCAGTCAACATGGTCGGTGCTGACTGTCGATGATGGTCCTGCCAGAAGTTCCAGCGGGCTACTTGTCACGCCCAGTCGGCCCTGTGCCGAAGTGGCCGATCTGGATGCATTGGTCATCGTTTCCGGCTATGGATTCCGTCAACACACCACGGCCAGCACAGGGAAACACCTGCGAGCCCTGGCCAAACGTTCGGATTTGCTGATCGGTGCGGATACGGGAGCATGGCTGCTGGCATCCAGCGGCTTGTTGAGCTCTGGGGAAGCCACCATTCACTGGCATGTACTGGATGAGTTCACTGAATCGTTTCCCGCACTGACGTGTACTTTCACGCGGGTGGCAAAACAAAAGCAGATCTGGACCTGTGGCGGGGCCTCCACCGCGCTGGATTTGATGCTGGCGCTGATTGCCGAGACGTTTGGACCCGCTGCCGCGTTTAGTGCGTCGACCCTTTTTCTGCATGATGCAGAACGACAGTACCGTTCAGGGCGAGGCCCCAATTATCTCAAAGGTAAAGGCAGCACCCGCCTGTTACAGGCGATCAATCGAATGGTGGAGACGGTCGAAGAACCGCTTTCTCTGGCAGATCTTGCTGCATCGGCGAGCCTTTCCCTGAGAACGCTCAATCGGTTGTTCCGCACTGAAATAGGCCTGTCACCAGGCCAGTATTATCAGATGTTAAGGCTCGATCGTGCGCGCGATCTGGCAACGAGTACCGAGCTGTCCTTATCCGAGATTGCCGTACGCTGTGGATTCTCGACAGCCTCCTCTCTCGGCAAGGCATTTTCACGTACCCATAAGATCAGTATAGGAAAAATCCGATCTCGTCACGAGCATTATTGAGTCAAGCTGCGTGAATGATGCGCATAGACACGTCAAGTCGCTTGAGGTAGAAGGAATTCTCAGGCTGCGTATCGCTGCTGTTCCATCTCTGGGTGCTCTTCCATACTGACCACATCGGTTTGATGAGCCATTGGCGCAACGGCTGGCACAATAGCAACGAGCTGCTCGGTTGTATCAGTCGCAACAAGCCATGGCCAGGCCTTCACACCTTGCTCCAATAACTCACGAGAAAAACCCATATCGGCCAGCATATGATCACTTTTTGTCAGTAACGCTCGACGAGCACGGCGGCGCCCGACAACGTTAGCGAAAGCATGGCTTTCTGTGTCGAGCTTCTTGAGGGATAAAGCGGATGGGTATCGAGCCATCATTAATTTGTAGGTACCGTAGAACATGTATTGTAGTTTCTCTTGTTTGAAGCCAGCCTGATGCCGCTTCTTCAGTCTTTCTTGCTGACTAAGATAGCGACATGTAGTAACACAACAAACGATAAAAACTTGTGCCTACGGAAAGCGCAGCTTACTAATGACAGGCGGTCATATGACAGAGGCGGTACTGGTGTTTATTCGAGTATCGGTTGATCAGCAAAACGTATAGGTCTCTTGATATAAGGTATATTTCAATCAGTATCTGAAAATAAAGTATAGAGGTGATGGCTTATCTGAACTCATTGTGTGTCAAGACAGTCATGTAGTAATATTACCTAGATGTCGGATGTATCAAGATAATCCAGCAAGTTTAAGTCAACTGGCGATTCTATAGCCTCACTGTTCGAATCCTCGTCTCCAGCACCGAATGAATAACCACCAACAGCGCATCCCCCTTCTGTTGCGTCGTGTAGCCGGATCGCCAGGCGGAAATTCTCGTCAGAGTGGCGTCCTGATCGATGAGCGAGCTGAGCTCGTCGTCTGCCGCATCACGCAAAGCAAGCTCACCGTCGTCCCGGGCCACGCAAAAGAATCTGCGCCGGTCATGATCCCCCGATGCGTCGGATACGAATACCGGGCCGGCGATCTCGATGAAAATGACAGTCAATGTGTTAGCGTCAGCAGGAGCGGGTGGCCAGCGGAACACTGAATCGGAGGTAAGAGTGGCCAGACCCTCAGGTGTGACATTCTCCAACGGCGTGATGTTGGCAATTGGCATATCAGGAAAGCCGGGAAAGCTGTCACCGGGTACATCGAGTGTAAGTTCGTTAGGCGGGAGCGATGCACTGTCGACATAGCCAGAGTCGCCGGGTTCCGGATCCTGCAATAAGGTGTGCCAGGTACCTGCTGGTGAACTGAACACCAGTGCCTCACCGGCGCTGATGGACTCAACTTCGATTGTGCTGTCCGGTTCAATGATGAAGGCGGCTCCGAGACCCCATGGGGTAATGGCATCTGTCGAGCACAGATCAGGCGACGGCACGACTGTCTCGATGGTTCGCTCGTTTCCAAGAGGTTGATTAAGCAGCGCGAAGCTAGCCTCTATCGAAGTGCCTCGTTGACCGTCACCCAGCTGCTGATTGAGCCAGACGGCTCCCAAGCGTTGAATCGGTACGTTACTCGTCTCGCCGATTTCGGCGGACGGGTCAGCCGATCCGTTGTCGCAGGCGCTGATCGTGAATGCCACAATCAGCAGGAGTCGAAGTGGTCGAGCTAGATCAGAGCCAGGCAACATATTTTAGAAGTTCAGTTGAGGATCTTCAGCGTTAACGTCATCATCTTTGCTAACGGACGAGAGAAGCTGGCCGCAGTCTAGCCTCCGGTCGGTTGACTTGCCCAGTAGCTCTCTTCGGTCCCCGAGTATAGGACATATCAAAACATCGACCACCACTAGTGGTGTAACCGCTTGATAAATTCCAGTTATAGTCTAACTTCATAATAATACTTTGCAACCTGTTGAAGTGATTGAGAATGCCTAAGCGTCATGTGGTTAAGTTGTCCGAAGAAGAGCGCCATGCTCTGGAGCAGATCTGTAAAACGGGACGCATAGCGGCGCAGAAGCGACGACATGCACAGATTTTGTTACTGGTTGATCAAGGAGAGCATGGTCCTTCGATGACCGATGCCGAGGTTGCTGAGCGAATGGAACTGACCACCCGTTGCATCGCAAAGACACGCCAGCGATGTGTGGAAGAAGGATTGGAACTGGCGCTGCAGCGTAAGAGACGCAGTCGAGAGCGAACGGCAAGATTGGATGGCGATGCGGAGGCCAGGCTAGTAAGCCTGGCTTGCAGTGATGCGCCAGAAGGCCAGGTGCGTTGGACGTTGAAGCTGTTGAGCGAGCGTCTGATTGAGCTGGAAATTGTCGAAAGCGTGGCTTATGAAACGGTGCGTCAAGTTTTAAAAAAACATCATAAAACCTTGGCAGAAACGCATGTGGTGCATAGCGCCTAAAGAGGACGCGGGGTTTGTCTGCCAGATGGAGGCTGTACTGGATGTGTATAAAAGACCTTTTGATGCAGAGTATCCTGTGGTTTGTATGGACGAGACAACCAAACAATGCACGCGTGAGGTACAAAAACCGATCCCGGCATCGCCTGGCCAAAGTGAGCGCTACGACGGAGAGTACGAGCGCAATGGAGTTGCCCACCTGATGGTGTTCTATACGCCATTGGAGAGTCGACGCACGGTGCGTATTGCCGACAATCATGCGTCGGGCGAATGGGCCGAAGGCGTCCGTGACCTGGTGGAGAATCAATACCCCCACGCGAAAAAGATCACGCTGGTTATGGACAACCTGAGCACTCATAGCGGAGCCTCCCTATACAGAACGTTCGAACCCGCCGTGGCACATGCGCTTATGCAGAAGCTTGAGTTTGTCTTTACACCCAAGCATGGCAGTTGGTTGAATATGGCTGAATGTGAGTTCAGCGTTCTGGCCAGGCAATGTTTGGATCGACGCATTGCCGACGTGCCTACGCTGACCAAGGAGATAGCCGCATGGCAGACCCATCGCAACGAGAACGCCAAGCCTGCCGACTGGCGCTTTACAACCGACGATGCTCGTATCAAACTCAAAAGGCTTTACCCGAAAGTATCATGCAGTTAACCTACTAGGCTGGCATACCGAATACCCAACATCCATGGCTTTTCATCAATCATACAGCTGCCAGGTACCTGCCCATTCACCCTTTGAAGCACTTGCTGGGCCTGGGACGCTCACTCCACCACTCATCTAGCATCTGATCAATCTTCACCACGCAACCATCCGTCTTACGGTTCTCGTCACTTGGGCAGTATCCTTCGATAATCTTTGCTTCGGAGTTTCTCCTGGCAAACACCTGGCGGCGGCGCACTCTAGAGCTGCCAAGTGCTTTCAACGCTTGATGTCGACCGTGCCTATGACAGCTTTGCGGATGAAACATACCGTCAATGATCAATGTGATTAGCTATCATCAACAGCCGCTGTGGGCACTTTGCTGACCGTCGTCGCACCAGCCAAATCTTGCAAGTCAGAGGGTTCTTTGTTCAGAACCATGTCAAGTAAATTCTTCAAAGAACAACGCTCTTACTGCGCTTTGCCAACCTGTTTACATGATCCGGCACTCTACAAAACTACCCTACTTCACTTTGGGCAGCTTTCTTAGTTGAGTTTCCATTTTTCTGAAGTGACAGGAGAGAAGTCCACTAAATCCGTACTAATGCTATTTTAACGGATTATTGCGCTTATACGACTATTTGGAATTAGATTTTCGGTTTAGGATTCGTCGGCGTCTTCTGAGTGGCGAGTGAGATCAGGACTGAGTTCTGCCTCCAGTTCACTGACATTGGGCAAGCTGGATTGCAGGTCATCTGGCAAGTTACTAGCGAGGCGGAGACTCAACCGACAGGCATGTCACTGCGCGTCAGTGGGGTCCCGGCAGCGTGGGAGGATTGCTCCCACTTGAGTTCTTCGGTGAATCGAGTATCCGAGTCTAGAATCAGTTGTCGAAGTTCGGTCAACAACAGTCTCTAGGGCTCGGACAAGTCTTTTGAACCAGCCATCAATCTTGTCATTCATTGCAACCTGAATCCACTCTTTGTTTCTTCCCACAAGTCCGCCCAGTCGCATCTCTTATTGCCCCCTCTAGAACCCAAAGATGCGCGAGCCGCGCCGTCACCATGGCCTGAAGCGTCTCCCCTTCCCGTTGCTCGCCCGTGCGCTGCGCGGTGAGTGCCAGCAATTGACCTTTGGTACTCGCCAGCGTCGATTGTGTCTTGCAGGCCGTGGCTGATGCTGATGCTGATGCTGATGCTGATGCTGATGCTGATGCTGATGCTGATGCTGATGCTGATGCTGATGCTGATGCTGATGCTGATGCTGATGCTGATGCTGATGCTGATGCTGATGCTGATGCTGATGCTGATGCTGATGCTGATGCTGATGCTGATGCTGATGCTGATGCTGATGCTGATAGTGATGCTGATAGTGATGCTGATAGTGATGCTGATAGTGATGCTGATAGTGATGCTGATAGTGATGGTGATGGTCAGATTGGAGCTCTCTCGCTGCCGTGCCTCGAGCTGGCTGTTCAGGTCCGTGCGGCTGGATCGTGCCTGGGACAGCGCGTCGGTTTGACGACGGACGCTGTCCCGTTCGACCCGCAACCCGTCGCGCTCGGCCAGGGCCTCATCGCGTAAGTGCTGACGCTCGGCTGTCAGCGTCTGGATGTGCGCTAACAGACAGACGAACGGACGCTTTCGGCGCAGAATTGATACAGTGTAACCAAAGAATTTCTGCATACAGACGGCAATGACAACATCCGGCAGACGAGAACGCTGTGATCTTCGCAAGGGACGAAATGAGCCACACAGATGCTCGGCCTCATTGCAGCGGCTGGCAGCCATCGCCGCAACATCCGTCAGCACCGTCCTTGAGCTCGACGAACCACAGATAGCCTGGAACGCAGACCCCGAACTCTCAACGAACAAAGAAAGCGCAACCATGGTAATGATAACTGTAAGAACGGACGAGATTCCCAAACCGACGTTGAGTTCGACGCTCACGGCGCACAATGACCTTAAAATACTGCCTCTACTGGCGGTCGAAAAGCATCTCGGCTCGTCACCAGAAGGATTATCTCAGACCAAGGCGACCAGACGCCTGACTCAAAATGAGTCGAACGAGGTCGCGGAGAAGAAGACCCAAACACTGCTGAAAATTTTGACCTGTTTCAGGGGCATCATTCCGAGATGAAACGCGCTGGGAACTGATGTCGATCAATCCGAAATCACCAGTACTCTGACAATTTGTTCAGAAGGCAGCTCAATCCTCCCGTGCTGGCGCAATTCTTCCGAAGGTCAACCACGGAATGTCGAAACACAATACGTATTCGGGAGTGGCCGCACTCGAGAATTACGAGTCGTTACTGCTTGCGCTGAACGACGCGCATGTGCTGTCCGAGTGCGAGATCATGGGCGGTTTCGAGGACACTGCGGCTGCCAATAAAAACGCGGACGATTCTGACGTCGACCTTGCCTGAAAATTGATTCCTCCTCAGGGGAATTTGACCCTGTTCATGAGCGCCGACGAAACGTTGCAAACAATGAGAGGCTGGATACCCTGTAGACGTTACAGGCAGCCGCGTAGTCCAGAAGGACCGGTCAGATTTACGCAACGCCGAGGTAATACCAGATATTCAGAGCGAACGAATTAAGTTCGCTACCGCACAGACAACCTTTGTCCTTCGAGTTCATAAAAGAACCAGTTTGAGCTATCGAGTTGATGGCCGACCAGAATCGCATTTCCTGCTTGCAGCACCGCAAGCTCACTCTTCCTGTCGACTACTGGAGCTTTCCCCATGATTTCACTTCGTACTGTTGCAATCGCGACCGCCCTGAGCACTTTTGGCCTTACTGGGTGTGCCCAGATGCCCGTCGGGCACAACGCTCAACGTCCTGATGCCGCATCCACTGGAAACATGTCCATGCCGATGGACGGTTCCGAGGCGCAAATGGCTCGCATGGACGAACAGATGACGGCCATGCAGGCGATGCACGACAAGATGATGGAGGCCAAGACGCCGGAAGAGCGAAACGCCATGATGGCGGAGCATACGGAGGTCATGCAGAACAGCATGGCCATGATGAATGAAATGGGCTCTGGCGGCATGATGGACAAGGGCGGCATGAAAGACAAGCCCGACATGCAGGACAAGGACCGGATGCATAGTGACATGGGCAAGCATCGCAAGATGATGGAAAAGCGCATGCAGATGATGCAGTCCATGATGCAGATGATGATGGACCACATGCCCCCTGCCCCGGGCAAGTCTTGAAGGGCGACGAAAAGAGAGCCGGAGTATCCGCACGTCGACTCGCTTACTACAAGTTTGGTACAGTGGGCAGATAAACATGATCGGTGATCGTCATCTGCGTAGGAGATGCGTGCTGACACGGCGCGTGAAGATTGCAACGCACCCTTCGTCTGCCTGGAGCGATTGCTCTGGCGTTCTTCTTTACTCAGGAGGTTCTATGAAGTACTTGACGGCGATTGTTGTTTGTTTGATGCCTATGCTCGCCAGTGTCGTCGCAACAGCTTTCGCCCTTCACTGAACCAGAGCACTCCACTGACCATCGCCACACACACGGACCACTGGCCCGCCGAGAGCGGTACAGTGCCGAAGGCGAGGTTGAGGAATGGCAGGTGAACGAGCGCCCCCTTGCAGTGCTGTCGACAACGCTACCGCGGCCCACAGCCAGCGGTTTGAGAAAGCGGCTCGGAACGCGGATGCGGACTTGGAGCGCGCGTTAACGCAGTTGAAAAGCTGTGTCAGCACCAGCACCGTGAAGGTGGCGGTGCGCGCCAGTTCCAGGCTGTGCGGGCCGGCGCCCAGCCAGGTATCAACCGGCTCGATCAGTCCACCGGGCAAGAACAGGTCCAGCGTCAGCAGGGTCAGCACCGACGTCGACAATGCCAAGACCTGCCGCAATGCGCACCGCCGTGCGCGGATGGTCGCCGGTGATCATGATCACGCGGATGCCGGCCTGCCGGGCCTGGTCGATTGCCACGGCCGCCTCCTTGCGAGGCGGATCGATGATGCCCACTGTGCCGAGGTACTCCAGATTCTGTTCAAATGAGGCCGCCTCCTCCGCAGCATCGGTCGGCACCTTCGCGTCAGCTGCCACGTTGCGGCGCGCCACGGCCAGCGTGCGCAGCGCCTCATCGCTCATCGCAGCCACGTCGGCAAATATCTGCGAGTGCAAGGCTGCATCGAGTGCAACCGTAGATTCGCCGTGGCGTGTGTGAGGTGGTCATCTTCGCCAACGCCGCTACTGCCTGCGCCGTCTTGGCTTCCTGCAGCCAGCCCAGCACGGCGTTCAGCACCACCACGCAGATGATGACGATGGCATCCAGAGGCCAGCCGGCCACATCTGGTTGACTCCGGCCATCAAACCACCAGGCAGCCAGAGCCACAGCTGCTGCTATACCCAGCAGGTAGACCAGCGGGTTCTGCAGCTGCGCCAACGCCCGGCGCCAGACTGGCACGGGTGGCAGAGCGCGCAGTTCGTTCGGACCGTCCGCGCGCAGCCGCTTGGCAGCCTCCCCGGCGTCGAGTCCACGCTCCAGGTTGGTGCCAAGCGATGAGACCAGATCGTCAAAATCGATCAGCGACGGGTCTTTCGGTGAAGCTTTCTGCGATTCGGGATCTGGCATCGGCGTAGTTGAGAAAGACCCTTTCCGACCCGTGCGTCGCGCCTGGCCGGTAACCCGTACGTCGTCGTGTCCGTATACGTCGATTTTCTGCAGATTCCTGAATTGGCGAAGCATGGTGTTCTGGCTTTCAACGGTTTCAAACGCAGAGCGTCCGGCAGGAGTAGGGTCAGTGGACGCGCAGCAAGGTGCATGGTCCAATGGACAGTTTGCCCGGAACAGGGAAATTAAAAGTGCGCCTCTGGCGGCACGGCGTCTGTGCGATAGCGCACAATGCAGCTCCGACGGCGCCAGAGCCTGCCCCTGCGCAATGCCGCCGGTTAACACACCGGTTCCCAGCAAATGCGCGAGCCATTGCAAGCAGGCAGAACGCTGTCAACCGCGCTGCTACGCCGGTAATTGAAGAACCTCTACGTAGCTCCTTCTATCCGCCGCATAGCAGTCGCACGCCGCCGCCTCAAGGCCGACTCGATCGAGCACCGTCAATACGCCGCGGCGATATCTGATGTGCCCGGCACGCTGCAATTCGCTCGCGGCCCGGGTGACGCCAACGCGACGAACACCCAGCATATAGGAGAGAAATTCTTGCGTGACGCGAAACCTGTCTGCATGAGCCCGGTCCTGACTCATCAGCAGCCAGCGGGCCAGACGCGGACCAATTTCGTGGTAACGCAGGCACGCCGCCGAGGTGGCGAGTTGCCTCATCAGCACATAGGCATAGCGGTTCAAACTGGTGCGCAGCGCCCCGCTCTGGGCGAGCTCGTGCACGAACACGCCGGCGCCGATGCGCCACGCCGAGCCCGCCCCTTGCACGAGGGCGTGCAAGGGTGTGGTCGACACGCCCATGGCCAGCTGAATCCCGAGCATGCCTTCGCGTCCTACCATACCGACTTCCAGGGCTGCCTTGCCGTCGATCTGGGTCAGCAGCGAGATGAAGCCGCCGACGGGAAAATACACGTATCGCGTTCGTTCTCCAGGCTCACACAACACCTCTGCGAAGACCAGATCGATTGGTTCGCAAAGGCTGAGCAGGTGCAGGCCGTCCTTGCGCGGAAGGCGTTCGATCAGGTGGTTCTGGGCGTCGGTCATGAACTCTCACCGGGTGGTCCCGATGCCGAAGCAAATGGACAACCGAGTCTAACCTCGCTTCGCCCCGGGGACTGTCTGCCAGCGTACGGAGCGGTATCGGTGGGGTCGACATGCTCGTGGCGCGATCGCCGTCCTGATTGAACGCTGGCGCTCAGGTCGCCTGGAGAGCCGGTAGCAGGCGGTCGTATTCCTTCTTGACGACCGCGTAGCATTCGCACGTCCGCTGTTCCAGGCCTTTGCGGTCCAGCACCGTGATGTGGCCCCGCGCATAGCGGATCAAGCCGGCCCTCTGCAGCTTGAGCGCCGCTTCGGTTACGCCCTCACGTCTTACGCCGAGCATGTTGGCGATGAGTTCCTGGGTCATCACGAGCTCATTACCGTGTAGGCGATCCAGGCTAAGCAGCAGCCAGCGGCACAGTTGCTGATCAAGAGAGTGGTGTCGATTGCAGACCGCCGTCTGCGCCATTTGCGTGATCAGCGCTTGCGTGTAGCGGAGTAATACGCGCATCACCGGGCCGGAGCGGTTGAACTCGCCCTTGATCACGCCGGCCTTTAGACGAAATCCCTGCCCCGCACTTTGCACGACGGCGCGGCTGGGCGTCGACTCGCCGCCCATGAAAAGGGAAATGCCGACCGCGCCTTCGTTGCCGACCACCGCAATCTCGGCCGACGCACCGCTTTCCATCACGTAGAGCAGAGAGACGATCGCCGTCGACGGAAAGTAGATGTGCGTCTGCTGCGTGCCAGACTCATAGAGCACGTCGCCGAGGGACAACTTGACCCACTCCAGCTGGGGAAGCCACCGCGTCCATTCGGCCTCGGGCAGCGCCGCGAGCAGGTGGTTGGACTTGGGGTCATGGCCGATCGGCATTGGATGCTCCAGTAAACCCTGTTCGCAGAATCTCGCCTATGTCTTGGAGGTCAGCGGTTAGTATACGCAAAGGGTTTGCTCTATGTGCGACAGCGCACGGACGGCGGGATCCCGAAGCGCATAGCTTGCCAAGGATCCGTAGCTCCCTGCCCTGTCCCGCTATGCCCATGGGGTGGCGTTGGCGTTCGGAGTAGAGCAGCAGCCACCGCGTATTACAGGCGTGAGTCGTGTGCCGCATCCGCCTGGCTCGCAATGACTGAAAACAATCAAATCATGAATACCTCATCAGCATCTAACGTTCTTGACCCCGACATGTTGCGCAAGCTGGATGCCTACTGGCGTGCGGCAAATTACCTCTCGGTCGGGCAGATCTATCTCTATGACAATCCGCTGCTGAAGGAGCCACTCACGCTTGGGCATGTCAAACCGCGCCTGCTCGGCCATTGGGGCACGACGCCGGGGCTCAATTTCATTTACAGCCACCTGAACCGTGTCATCAAGTCATACGATCTCAATATGATCAATATCACCGGGCCCGGTCATGGCGGACCGGGGTTGGTTGCCAACGCCTATCTGGAGGGCACCTACAGCGAGGTTTATCCCAAAATTTCGCAGGACGAAGTCGGCCTGAAGCAGTTGTTCAAGCAGTTCTCATTTCCGGGCGGTATCCCGAGCCACGTGGCACCCGAGACGCCGGGATCGATCCATGAGGGCGGCGAACTGGGATACGCGCTTTCCCACGCCTATGGCGCGGCCTTCGACAATCCCAACCTCATCGTTGCCTGCGTTGTTGGTGATGGCGAAGCCGAAACCGGCCCGCTGGCAACGAGTTGGCATTCGAATAAATTTCTCAATCCGGAGCGTGATGGCGCGGTGCTGCCGATCCTTCACTTGAACGGCTACAAGATCGCCGGACCGACGGTATTGGCACGCATTCCCCGCGACGAACTGGACGCTCTATTTCACGGGTTCGGCTACACGCCCTGGTTTGTCGAAGGTGATGATCCGATGACCCTGCATCAACTCATGGCCGCAACGCTGGATGCTGTTATCACTGAGATTCAGAATATCCAACGAGAGGCACGGGCCAATGGGTTCAGCAGGCGCCCAAGCTGGCCCATGATCATACTGCGCTCGCCCAAGGGCTGGACCGGCCCGAAGGTGGTCGATGACAAGACGACCGAGGGCACGTTTCGTTCTCATCAAGTGCCGATGGGCGAGATGGACAAGCCGGGGCATCTGGCGCTGCTGGAAAGCTGGATGAAGAGCTACCGACCGGAAGAATTGTTCGATAGCGAAGGCAAGCTCCACGCTGAGATCGCGGAACTGGCCCCCGTGGGAGAGCGTCGCATGAGCGCAAATCCCCACGCCAATGGCGGCCTCCTGCTGCAGGATTTGCATCTGACCGATTTCGTCAAGCATGCAGTCGAGGTCCCATCACCCGGCGCGGTGATGGCCGAGGCCACTCGCGTACAGGGGCAGTTCATTCGAGATGTGATCAAGCACAACCCGGACAACTTCCGCGTGTTCAGTCCGGATGAAACCACGTCCAATCGCTGGGGCGTCGTGTTCGAGGTCACCAACCGCTGCTCCACCGCCGAAATTCATGACTTCGACGACCATGTTGCGCCCGATGGTCGTGTGATGGAAATGCTGAGTGAGCATCAATGCGAAGGCTGGCTGGAGGGTTACCTGCTCACAGGCCGACATGGCTTCTTTTCCTGTTACGAAGCTTTCATCCACATCGTTGACTCGATGTTCAACCAACACGCCAAGTGGTTGAAGGTGACCCGTGGCATTGCCTGGCGGCGGCCCATTGCTTCGCTGAATTACCTGCTCACCTCGCATGTCTGGCGACAGGACCACAACGGATTCACCCATCAGGACCCGGGGTTTATCGACCACGTCGTCAACAAGAAGGCCGAGGTCATCCGCATTTATCTGCCACCTGATGCGAATACGTTGTTGTCGGTAACCGATCATTGCCTGCGCAGCCGTAACTACGTGAATGTCGTCATTGCAGGCAAGCAACCTTCGCCGCAGTGGCTCGACATGGATGCTGCCATCCAGCACTGTTCAACTGGCATTGGAATCTGGAGTTGGGCGAGCAACGACCAGGGCAGCGAACCCGATGTTGTGATGGCGTGCTGTGGCGATGTTCCAACGCTCGAAACGATGGCGGCCGTCGATTTGTTGCGGTCCTATTTTCCGAAATTGAAAGTCCGCGTTGTCAATGTTGTTGATCTGATGAAGCTCCAGTCACAGAGCGACCACCCGCATGGTTTGGAAGATGCCGAGTTTGATCGGCTTTTTACGGTCGATAAGCCTGTCATCTTCGCCTACCATGGCTATCCCACGCTCATTCACAGGCTCACCTATCGGCGTACCAACCACGATAATTTTCATGTGCATGGCTACCAAGAAGAAGGGACCACCAGCACGCCGTTTGATCAGGTGGTGATGAACGAAATGGACCGCTTTCACCTCGTAGCCAATGTCATCGACCACGTGCCGCAGCTTGGGGTGAACGCTGCACACGTAATGCAGACCATCACTGACAAACTTGCCGAACACAAGGTCTACATTGCCGAACACGGCGTAGACATGCCGGAAATCCGTAACTGGCAGTGGCCAGCACATGTGTAGCTCCCTATCATTTCTCCAACACACCTTTCCAGGAACATGACAGAAACTGAACAACTTGCACTCTCCGACAGACTGAACCAGCACTGCCTTTGCACAACGCTTGATCGCAAACGACTGGAGGACGCTGTCGGTCGTGCGGTGGATGACCCTGAGTTCAATGTGGAGCATCTTGAAAGTCGACCAAATTTACTTTCCAACGTCCTGGTATTCCTCTCGTCCGACGAACTGGCGAACATGCAAGGTATTGTCGATGCTATCGAAGCGGTAGCAAGATTACCTTTCTACCAAAGAACCGTCCTTGCCTGGGCACCTGAATCTGCGCAAAGTGACTTTGGACCGGTGGGGGCATTCATGGGCTATGATTTCCATCTCGACAGCAGCGGTCCGAAGCTCATCGAGGTAAACACCAATGCCGGCGGTGCCTTCATCAACGCCCTGCTCGCAAGCGCCCAGAAAGCCTGTTGCAGCGAAATGGAACGCGGACTCATCGCGATGCAGGCAGAAGACTTCGATACGCAGGCGCTCAATGTATTTACCGCGGAATGGCGGCTCCAACGTGATACAGATCAGCCTCGCCGGGTGGCGATCATCGATGACCAGCCGGAAGAACAGTATCTCTACCCCGAATTCATTCTGGTGCAGCAATTGTTGCGCAACCATGACATCGACGCTGTGATTGGCGATGCATCAGCACTGAAATACAAGGCGGGAAAACTCACTCTTGACGGAGAAGAGATCGATTTCGTTTATAATCGACTGACCGATTTTTCATTGGTCGAATCGCAGCATGCCGCACTCGCCGCAGCTTACAAGGATGATGCGGTTGTGGTCACGCCAAACCCTCGCAATCATGCCATTTACGCGGCCAAACGCAATCTGACGTTGCTGTCAGATCAGACCTGGCTGAAATCGGCTGGTCTGCCTGATGGGGTGCGAACCAAGCTGGCAGGCATCCCGAAAACCACCCTGGTCACGCCTGAAAATGTCGAGGCGATGTGGGCAGAGCGCAAGAACCTGTTCTTCAAGCCGCTCTCCGGCCATGGCGGCAAGGCTGTTTATCGCGGCGACAAACTGACCAGACGCGTATGGGCTGACATCGTCGCTGGTGGATATGTGGCACAAGCCTTCGCGGCTCCGGGCCAGCGCATGATCAAGCTTGATGGTGCACCCGTACAGCGCAAGATGGATATCCGGCTTTATACATACTCTGGCCAGATTCTGCTGACAGCGGCGCGACTCTATCAAGGCCAGACGACGAATTTCAGAACGCCAGGGGGAGGATTTGCGCCGGTGTTCGTGATTTGACTGGCGGGTCGTTGGGCTCGTTGTGTCCGCCAATTTCCGGACGCATGGCCCAGAGCAGCAGTTCTGCAAACGTCTGCTGTTGGCGCGATGAAAGGGTCGTCGACCATGACGATATCATGGACCTTGTGAGAGCAGCGCTCGAAGGCGCAATGCACTTACTCGCGGTCGAACCCGGTCTCCTTCAGATCTGCGTCAACGCCCTTTCGACCAAGCCACTGCAGATTCGCGCCGGATCGGGCATTTCGATGAGCTGATCGATGCCCCAAGGCTACGTACCGGAGCACACCCTCGTCACCAATGAAGACGTTGGAACATGGCCGTCATGATGGCGAGTAAGGGTGCGTAGCGGGTCTCGGACGACATCATCCATGTCGATAGTGGATGGAAGTCACACTCGGCCGCGAACCATCGTCACGCCACACACATCGGTTCGACATCCTCGGATATCGCCTTGCTGGTCATCCCGACCGACGAGGCAACAAAGGCTCCCAGTTTCCGGATCAACGGGTTGTTTTTGATGATGCGTACTCATTCCATGAAGATCGTTGAATAGTTTTCAGCGATAACGAGCTGATGACTGATGTCGATCAGCCCGAAGTCTGACTTTCTTGGCCAGTATGCCTTGAATGGGCGTTCTCAAGAACGCTGCGGCCGCCCATGAAAATGCGGGCGGTTCTGACACCAACGTCGAAACGGACAGGACCGTGGCAGTGCAGATGAATCGCATCATCAAGGGTGGAAACTCGGTTCGCAGAGCGTGACAAGGCGACTTCATTGCTACGCAGAGAGTCCATTCTCTTCAGCACCACCAGGTGGCCCATCGCCTGATCGCTAAACGGTTGCACAAAACAGGAATCGACATGTCCAACATGAAAGCACTGGTATTTATCGAGAAAGATCGTATTGAGCTTGAAGACAAGCCCATTCCGGATGTCGGACCGAACGATGCGCTGATACGGGTGACCACGACCACGATCTGTGGCACCGATGTTCATATACTCAAGGGCGAATATCCCGTTGCAACGGGTTTGACCATCGGCCATGAACCGGTCGGTATCATTGAGAAACTCGGCAGCGAGGTCACAGGGTTTGAAGAAGGTCAGCGTGTTATAGCCGGTGCCATCAGCCCGTCCGGTTATTCCAATGCCTGTTTGTGTGGACAATGGTCGCAGGATGGTCAGGATAACAAACACGGTTTCAAGCCTGCCGGCGGCTGGCGATTCGGGAATACAATTGATGGTGCACAGGCAGAATATCTGCGTGTACCGGACGCCAGAGCCAATCTGTCGCCAGTGCCTGATGGTCTGACCGATGAGCAGGTGTTGATGTGTCCCGATATCATGTCAACCGGCTTTGCTGGCGCAGAGCGCGCCAACATCCAGATTGGCGATACCGTCGTTATATTCGCCCAGGGGCCGATTGGCTTGTGTGCAACGGCCGGTGCCAAACTCAAAGGCGCCACAACGATCATCGCCGTCGATTCCGTACCCGAACGCCTGGCGATTGCGCGGCAAATGGGGGCTGACCATGTCATCGACTTCAGCCGGGTGGATCCGGTGACCGAGGTGATGAAAATCACCGACGGGCGCGGTGTCGATGTGGCCATCGAAGCGCTGGGACGACAGGAAACTTTTGAAGCTTGCCTGCGCTGTCTTCGCCCGGGCGGGACCCTCTCGAGTCTGGGCGTCTATTCAGGAGATATTACGATACCGCTTGACGCTTTCACCGCCGGACTGGGAGATAACCGCATCATTACCTCACTATGCCCAGGCGGAAAGGAACGCATGCGACGATTGATGGAAGTGATCTCATCCTCACGGTTGAATCTGGAGGCATTGGTCACTCACCGTTACAAACTGGATGATATCGTGAGTGCTTACGACTTGTTCTCCCACCAGCGTGATGGCGTGTTAAAGGTGGCTATCACGCCTTAGGGAAAGGGTGCGGTCTACGACAACCATAAGGCAACTTGCTCATAACCACCCCCCGTCAAAGCCCGATCGTCGCAAACCGTCGACTATATACGGGCAGTTTCGCATCAGCCGCCACACTAATCCCGTGTGGTAATTTTCGATCATCAAAATAGTTGGCCCTTCATTGATTCCGAAATGCCAGGGCGATACCCATCCGTGGGCATTGCCGGATGCAACCGGGTAGGTCGGATTGAAGGTCGCTTTGAAGCCGTAGCGGTTGGATGCTGTCAATTCGAGGTCATGAATGCAGTAGCTGAGCGAGGGCAACACAATTTCGGGCGCGAATGGTAGCGACGCCGCGACTACCCACGGCGCGATCGTGCCGTCATCGGGTCCGTACGGCACGCCGCGCCCCAGGTAACCAAAGAACTGGCGCTCGATACCGGCCACGTTGAGTGTGTCCGGACCGGGACCTTCGCTCGCGGTCAGGCCCCAGCAGTGCCCGCAAAAGTCGGTGAATTTGAGCGGATTGTCGATGGCATACTCATGTTGCACATAGGTCGCGCGCCGACTGTTCTCAAAATAGTCGATGCCTTTGCTTCGCATGAAAGCATCCTGGATACCGCGAAAATCGATCCAGATGTGGGAGAGTTGATGCGTGAAGAGCGGCCCGGCATAAAGATAGTCGTATCCGTAGCAGTGGTCCCATCGGTAGGTGGCAGTCCATGCCGCATAGGCACTCTCGGACAGTGGATTCGTCGGCGAACCCAGCCCCAGAATGTACAGCAGCAACGCCTCGTCGTAGCCTTCCCAGCGATAGTTGAGGAAGCCGCTTTCAGGCGTCCAGCCATGCGTCACAGTTTCACCCTGGTTCTGCGCCCACGGCCAATCGGCACGGCGATAGAGCGCGTCGGCGAGGGTACGGATTTCATGCTCGTCCGCTGTGTCAGCGTCAAAGTACCTGCCTGTCGTCAGTGCCCCCGCCAGCAGAAAAGCGCTGTCTATCGTCGACAGTTCGCATTGCCAGGCGCGTCGCCCGGTCTGCATGTCTAAAAAATGATAGTAGAAGCCCCGATAGCCGGTCACGTCAGGCTCGGGACCTTGCGGACTATTCCAGAAAAATCGCAGGGTCGCAAGCGTTCGCTCCACCGCCGCGTCATGTGACATGAATCCGCGCTCGATAGCCACCGGGTAGGAAGCCAAAGCGAGGCCAGTGGCGGCAATACTGGCAGGCCAGTCGGCTTCAGTCTTGTCGATCACCAGTCCGTTGACCGGATTCGTCTCGTGCAGAAAATAGTTGAATGATGCGCGCTGAAGCTCTTCCAGCTCTGCATCGGAAGCGCTTGTCGCCGGGTTCATGGGGTCATCTGGGTTGTGACTCCCGGACAAATGCGCTTCGCGGTTCCTGACATTCTTTGGCTTGATCATGACCTCTGCCCTACTCCCATTGTCTGGTTGACTCTCTACTGCAAGTACGTCGTCGCCCATTGCGTTGTACGTTCCTCGCCCGTGGCTCTGTCAAAGCCAGCGGCGCATGATCCATCCAAACGCCTCAAGCATCCGTCCTGACCAGCGCCGCCTCTCCCAGTTCACGGACGTGATCGGCAGCGACTCCGTCAGGTCATTGAGGAAGTGTTGCTCGAGTTGCGAGCAGAAACCTCGCTCCCCGCTCGCGAGTACGAGCTCGTAGTTGAGGAAAAAGCTGCGGTAATCCAGATTCGCGGTCCCCACCGCCGCCCAGTCGCTGTCGATAACAGCGGTCTTTGCGTGCAACATTCGCGGCTGATACTCGTATATGCGCATGCCGGCAGTCATCAGCACGTCGTAATAGGCTTGCGCCGCCCATCGCGTGATCGGCACGTCGCTTTTTGAAGGCACCAGCAGGCGTACGTCGATACCCCGACGCGCCGCCTGGATGAGCCGCCGTTGGGTGAGAAAGTCGGGCACGAAATAGGGTGTTGTGAGAAAGATTCGTTCGCGTGCGCCTGCAAATGCATCGGAGTATAGGCAGTGTATCCGGTGACGGCAGCTGCGCGTGTTGTTCGATACGAGCGTGGGGGTCAGCCTGCCGCGCTGGGCTGGCATCCAGTGCCGGTGTCCGTGCCAGAAAGTGTCGAACAGCCTGGTCGCGTCATCGACGAGCTCGCCGGTGATTGCGGCGTGACTGTCGCGCCATCGTGCCTCACCATAAAACCGGCGCGAACTTTGCCGATGGATGTTGAATCCTCCGACGAAGGCGACCTGGTCATCGACAATCAGCAGTTTGCGGTGATTGCGGCGGTTGTATCGCAGCGGATGACGCCAGTTCCATCGATTAAACCACTTTAGAAATCCGCCTCGTTCTCGCAGATAGCGTTCCATGACCTGCGACGAGCCGCCCAGTGCGCCCGCTGCGTCCAGATGCAATCTCACATCGAGCCCGGCCGCAGCACGCTCAGCCAGCGCCTGCGTAAATTGCCAACCAATCTCATCGTCCGAGAAGATATAACTCTCCATGCGTACCGAGTTACGGGCGCTGCGGATCGACGTAAGCATTGCCACGTACAGATCATCACCTTCGGTGAACAGGCGCGTGCCCTCAACAGCCATTGCGGCATTTCCAAGTAGCTTGGGTGCGCGGCGGTTTGATCGATGTGTCATTGATGTCTAGTTCCGTGATGCGGGCAGCCTCCCCCCACCCCATCAGGACGGCTTTGATACAAACACTGGTTGAATCCAGCGGCTTCCACCCTCTGCAACGCCTTGTTCCGCACGCCGTTGCAGGCATTTTTGACCCATACCGACGACAGCTCGCTGCTTAGCGCTGGGAGTGTAGACTGAGTTGATGAGCACTATCAGCATCTTTGCGGATTCGAGTTACCGGATTACCGGTGGCATGGGACACCCGAGGACATCCGAAAAGGCGCGCACTAGTTCGACTTCAACAGAAAGTAATTTTTTGTCATGCAGGACGCAGGCGGCACAGGCCTTCAATAGTTGTGGTTTGGCCAGGGGCTTGAGCATTTCCACTTTTTTCAGGGCGATATCCAGGTTTGAAAAAGTGATTTCATTTTCTGCCACTACTTGAAGCCCGCTGATGTCCAGTATGGTTGTCGCGGCGCTAAACGCTTCCTCAACGGCATGGTTCTCCTGTTGACCAGCATAGGCCAGTACCGAGAGGATCAACTCAATTTCCTGCTTGAGCTGGCCAACATGGGAATAGCGCGTTTTGGTGTGTACCAGCTTGAAAAATTGCCCATCGAGATGGGTAAACAAAATTTTCTGTAAGGACCATTCCAACAGATCGACCCTGGAATCCATGTCAATCAAGACCACCAGGTTGTCTCTGAAGGCCTGGTACTGATCGAGTGATAGCTGTTTGAGTGCCGGTATGGCGATATCAATGAGTGGCAAGCGATATTTAATATCCAACCCACCCATCTCCGGCAATAGTTTGCGTGTCAACACCCCTACAGCTGGGTCGGCATGCGTCTGCAGATGCGCCAGTTGCCTGTCACGAACCTCCTGTCCAGAATCCAGCACCAGGGAATAGATAACGGCGCGAGCGCCATAAGGTTCACGGGCAGCCTCAATGATGATGGTGGGCAATTCTGATAGCAGCGAGCGGGCGTGATGGATGGTTTCCGCTTTCGGACTACCAATCTGATCAATCGCATTCGCGACATCGGCCATGGCGGCACCGGTAACAACCGTGGCCAGATGTCTGGCAAGCGCATCACGCGTCATGGTTTCATTGTTACTGGTCTCTTCCTCGTGACTCAGGCCACCCTCTCGGGGTGAGACGGTATTGTCTTGCTTGTCGGACGCGGCAAATTTACCGTCCCAATGAGGATCGATGCGCAGGATACGTTTCGCCAGCGGCGGGTGCGTAGCGGACAAGGCTTGCATAAACCCCGAAACACCCTGGGCGAAAAAGGCATGGCTGACTTCGAGGGCGCCGGGGCTTTCTACCTTGGAACCAGACTCGAGTCCGCCGATGCGCTTCAAGGCGCCCGCGATCCCGTCCGGGTTGCGGGTAAACTGAACCGCCGAAGCGTCCGCCAGGTATTCCCGTTGTCGACTCACCGCAGCCTTGATCAGGCCACCGAAAAAGGTGCCGGCAAAGCCGATGACCATCAGCCCGATAGCCAGTGCCATTATTCCACCCGCATTCTTTCCGCTATTGCGCCCGCGCCGTGAAAAGGAAGCGGAATACAACAGATAGTAGCCAATGATGCCGAGAATCAGGATGCCATTCAGTACGCCGATCAAACGGATGTTGAGCCGCATATCGCCATTAAAGATATGGCTGAACTCATGGGCAATGACACCCTGCAGTTGATCTCGACTTAGATGATCAATCGTTCCCTGGGTCACCCCGATGACAGCATCGCGTGGCGAGAACCCGGCCGCAAAGGCATTGATTGCCGGTTCGTCGGCGAGCAGATATACCGGCGGTGCCGGTGTGCCGGAGGCGACAGCCATTTCCTCCACCACGTTCAATAATTTACGTTGCTTCAGATCCTTGGTATTTTGCGGGATCAATTTTCCACCCAGCGATTCAGCAACCACCTTGCCACCCGCCGACAGGGCCATGATCTTGTAGAGACTGCCCGCCAGCACCACCACAACGACACCTGCGCTGACAGCGGCAATTGTCTGCCAATCCATTTGCTGAAGCAGTGCTCCGCCCTCTTGCAATTGTTGCCTGTTGATATATCCAAACACGACCATGACCAGGAGATTGACCATGACAATCAATGTGACAACCGCCAGGCCAAACAGCAAGACCAGCAGGAGCGTGTTTTTGCGTACACGCTCTTGTGATTCAAAAAAATTCATAATCAACCGCAGTGGTTAGAATGAGACTTCTGGTGCAGCCTGTATGGCCGCCGTATCGTCGAACTCCAACAGGGTCGCATCTTGCGTATGACCAAAGCGTTCTGCAAAGAACAGTGGTGGAAACGTTTGCTTATAGGTGTTGTAGGCCATCACCTGATCATTGAAAGCCTGCCGGGCGAATGAGACCTTGTTCTCGGTGGAGACGAGTTCTTCACTCAACTGCATCATGTTCTGATTGGCCTTGAGATCCGGATAGGCCTCCATCACCATATTGAAATTCATCATGGCACCGGCCAGTTTGTCTTCGGCGCCACTCAGGCCTTTTATCGCCTCGGCGTTACCCGGATCGGCAGTCGCCGTTGATAACATATGGTTGGCCGTATTGCGCGCCTCGACGACAGCCTCCAGGGTTTCACGTTCATGCTTGATATAACCTTTCGCGGTCTCGATCAGATTGGGAATCAGGTCGTAACGCCGCTTCAATTGCACCTCGATCTGTGCAAAAGCATTCTTATAGCGATTCTTCAGTGTGACCAGTTTATTGAATATCGCTATGACATAAAAAACGAGCAGTACAACAACAACGAGAATAACGATTAATGTGGTATCCATATTTCTCACTTTTTTCCAAATTGTCGCACCCATGGATGCTATTAACTTCTACTGTAAACTTACTATATTCAAAAGTTCATTTTTCATGGTGTTAATCCTTTCAGGAGCATCTCATGAAATACATCGTAAATTTATTTAATACTGCAAGCATGTCGCCGTCCATTGCCTGAGATCCTTCCACGATTCGATGCAGATAATCAACACCGTGGAAAATCTCTGGTTTCCGCTGAGGTGCGAGGCAAATGCCCCCTGCCAGTTCGCCAGCATCGCCATGATCAACAACTTCCCGACCCTGCTTCATTCCGATTAATTAATGACGGCGTTACGACGGGTTATCGGCCGGCCGTGAACGCTGCAGCAGAGTTTTCCACTGACCCCAGTGCGGAAAAAACATAGGGACCCGTTGTTGATACTCCCCATACGATTCTCCAAATTCCGCTATGACTTTGTTTTCTTCACGTCTGGCAAGCAATGTGTACATCAACACAATGATGGGAAATGCAATGACCGAAAAAACAGTCGGCCAATGCACGATTCCCTCTCCAAACAAGGCGATAAACAAACCAGAGTATTGGGGATGCCTGACCAGAGCGTATAAGCCGTCGGTAACAAGGCGTTGTTCCTGACGGGCACGATGCAGCTCACGCCAGCCTTGAATGACAAGTCCGATACCTAAAAACAGCAAGCCGTAACCGAATACCATGGCGACAAACATGCCGGTTTCTCCCATGCCAACCAGAGAAGACCATAAATTTGCATTCAAATGACTTTGATCTAATCCAAAGTAACGAACCAGTAGATAAATAGTCATCGGAAAGCCATACATCTCAGCATATAATGCAATGATAAACGCCTGCACCAAGCCTGCCCCCGCCCATTCACGCCAGGTACTGGGAGCAAGATAGCGGTAGAACATCCATGATGCGATAACGATCATGAAGACGGCAAGGATCCAGATGCCGGAATGTGCGATTGGTGCATTCATATTCAGTACTCTATCTGTCAATTATCAGCTCATAATGCAGAGATGAGGCCCGTTTCGTGATCCTCTTACCTGCATCGTTCTGGTGCCTAGTATGAGTACTGCGGGTTTGTAAGTATGTGGCAGGGTTTATACAGATTGGTATAGTTCACTCGTCAGTGACGGCTTTCCAGCGTATATCTGATTTTGGATTTTCAGGATAATCCGAGGCTGGTTTGAGATACACTCATATCGCTCATGGCGTGACATGGCATATATCCTTGATCGTATGGTTCAGGCTCGCCAAGTATCGAGAAACGTGAAAGATCCTTGATCTGTGTCGGAGTGCCAGATAACAATTTGGTATAGTGGCAGACAGTCCTGCGAGAGGTTTGCAGCTTCAGGCTGTGCACGTGAAACGCATGAACTTATGAGAATCCCGACGGCTGCGCCAAGAATCGATAAACATGAAGATATTAGTGATTGAGGACGATGCAGAGACGGCAGCTTTTATTGCCAATGGGCTAAAGGAGCTCGGTCATGTGTGCGATCTGGCCGTTACGGGCCGAGATGGGCTTTACATGGGAACCTTTGAATCCTACGATATGATGATCGTTGATCGCATGCTGCCCGAGCTCGATGGCTTGGACATCGTTCGCACCATTCGAAGCAATGGCGTAAAAACACCTATACTGTTTCTCACAACACTCAGCGGTGTGCACGATCGAGTGGCGGGATTGGATGCAGGGGGCGATGATTACCTATCCAAACCATTCGCCTTTTCTGAACTCGTTGCGCGAATCAATGCGTTGGCTCGAAGACCGCCTATCGACACGATAAAACCGGTACTGCGTGTTGCCGATCTGACATTGGATCTCATCAAACGAACCCTGGTTCGTGCAGGACAACCTATCGAGCTACAGCCCAGAGAATTTCGGTTGTTGGAATATCTCATGCGGCATTCAGACGAGGTAGTGACGCGTACCATGTTGCTCGAGCATGTGTGGGAGTTTCATTTTGATCCTCATACCAACGTGGTGGAAACACATATCAGTCGATTACGCGCAAAGGTGGATCGCCCCTTTGAGGTGGCCCTTATTCACACCGTCAGAGGGTCTGGATACTGCATCCGCGAACCCGACTCTTCGGCGTGAGATTTCCCGCTGCTGCACGCAGTGTGCCTGTAGGGTACGCGATGATATTTGCGGCTCTGTCGGCCATCATGATGTCAATGCTATTGGCTGTGCTGTTTTGGTCGATATCCTCGCTTCTTGAACGTCATATTGATGAGACTATAGTACGGCAGCACGCGGTACTCAAAGATGATCTAGCGCAAAATGGCATGGAATCAATGTTGGAATTGATTCGTTTGCATGCAAAGTACCCCGCGTCCAGCAGCATCCATCTACTTGCTCTGAACAGTGAGGATCGCTACCTGGCAGGAGATCTACCGTTGTTGCCTCCGGTAGAAGGCTGGCAAAACCTGGAGAAACAAACAGAGCGTATCGATGAGAATAGCTCACTTCGCAGTTACCGGGCTCTGGGCACCCGATTTGATGATGGCACTTTTGTGCTCGTCTCGGAAGACATTGCTGACCTGGTCCAAACTCGTAGACTACTGTTACAGTCTTTTAGCATCACACTGGCCGTCACGGTCGCGCTCTCCCTATTCGGTGGGCTGTTCATCGGCAATGTCTTGCTAAGACGCGTTGAGTCCGTCAATCAGATCGCGCAAGCCATTATGAATGGAGATTTGTCACAGCGGATACCGCTGGTGGGCCGGCATGATGAACTTGGCGGTCTGGCGGAAAGCCTGAATCGTATGCTCGCTCGGATCGATGATCTCATGCAGAATCTACGAGCGATCACGAGCAATATCGCTCATGATCTACGCTCCCCCTTGAGCAGACATCGACAGCGACTGGAATTGAGTCGAATGAAAGAGCGTAGCCTGGAAGAATACCGAGCGGTCATCGATACGGCTATCGAAGACACGGATTCGATTTTGAAAACATTCGAAGCCATGTTACGCATTGCGCAAATTGAAGCAGGTACGCTGAGAGAACATTTTGCACAAGTCGAGTTGGATGAAATAGCCGATAATATTGTTGATGCGTTTCAGGCCGTCGCTGATGATGAGGGTAAGGAGCTCTGCGCTCATGTAGAGTCCGACTGCCGTGTGATGGGCGATCGTGTGTTGCTTACGCAATTGATTTCCAACCTGATAGAAAACGCGTTGCGACACACACCCGTAGGCACACACATTCGACTGGATATCGAACGCTACGAGGGTAAAACGCGAATCGTACTCTCTGATACGGGCCCCGGCATTCCAGAAAAGGAAAGAGAGCGTGTCTTTCGACACTTTTATCGGCTTGATGCGAGTCGATCAACACCGGGGAATGGCATTGGACTAAGTTTTGTCGCCGCTGTGGTTAAAGCTCACGACGCAACCATTGAACTCGATGACAACGAACCTGGGCTAAAAGTAACCATCACATTCTCTTGATTCAGAGAACGAGGTTTCGCTGTGGCAGGAAATTCGTCAGAGACAATGGTGCTGATTCATGCTGCGATGCGTACGTCGGAAATTAGCCGGCTCAATCCAACGCATTGCGACGAGCCACCCCCCCCCCCCCAATGGCATTCATTTTGGAGCAAACTAATTTCCCCGTCACGGGCAGTTTTGTAACAGGCTGATTAGTATGAACATTCTACACTTCCGAGATGTCCCTCAAAAAACTCTTGACTCGCTTCACGACAGTTGACACACTATCTGTGCGTCAACTTCAGTCGAAAGGGCCATGGATCCACTCATAGAGAACCTCAGCTCAACCACCTTTGCAGGCAAGCGATTTACCCGCAAGCAAATCTGCACCATCCAGGAAACCTGTCGCGCTTTTCCAGCACTAAGCCGACGGGAATTGGCTCATACGATTAGCGAACATCTAGGCTGGTGTACACCGGCGGGCAAGCACAAGATTCAGTCCTGCCTGAGCACGCTGGAGTCGCTGGAAAAACTGGGCATTGTGTCCTTGCCAGCAATCGATGAGACCAAGAGACCAGGCCTGCAGAAGCAGATCAAACCGACTTCTCGCTCAGAGCA
The DNA here is from genome assembly GCF_002215215.1 of Granulosicoccus antarcticus IMCC3135. NCBI lineage: Bacteria > Pseudomonadati > Pseudomonadota > Gammaproteobacteria > Chromatiales > Granulosicoccaceae > Granulosicoccus > Granulosicoccus antarcticus. The sequence goes on from NZ_CP018632.1 coordinate 4,062,685, forward strand.
ACAACCTCTCATCGACGAGCCGTTGGACCAGCTGGCAATTACGGTTCAATTGGCCGCAGACAAGCACGACATCGGGCTGTGGAACGAGCTAGTCGACAGGCATCATTACCTGGGCTACAGGCGACCTATTGGGCCGCATTTGCGCTATTTCATTGTCGATGCGCAAGGACGAAAGTTAGGCTGCCTGATGTTCTGCTATGCCGTCAAGTCGCTACCTTGTCGTGATCAATGGATTGGCTGGCAGGAACAGAAATACAAAAAACACCTGGATTTGCTAGTCAATAACAATCGATTCCTGATCTTCCCGTGGGTAAAAGTGAAATGCCTGGCCTCAAAGTCGTTATCCATGGCCTGCAAACAATTGAGCGATGATTGGCTGGCGAACTACCACACGCGTCCCGTGCTGGTCGAGACATTCATTGATCCGACAAGATTCAAAGCCACCTGCTACCGCGCGGCCAATTGGCAATGCCTGGGTCAGACCAAAGGCCAATCTGCCACTAAAAGCACACCGGGTAAATCTGCGAAAGATGTCTATGTTTTTGCACTGACCCGGAACCCCAAACCCATACTGATCAATGGCCCTGAGCTTGTCCGCAAAAAAGGTAAAGCACACTCTAGAAATACAGGCCATACGCCCAGACCACTGGGCCCAACTGATCCCTTTGTTCAGCTGTGGCAAAACATCATTGGCACCGTGATTCACGTTGCTCATGATTTCGATCGGCAATGGCAAAAGCGTCAACGCGTGTTGAACTCACTGTTGATCATGCTCTTCATCTTCCGGCTGGTTTTTTCAACGAACAAACAAGGCTATGCCATCACCACCGCTGAGCTTTGGGAGCAGTGCCGCACTCTGGGCATAGACCTTCCTCAACCCACGCCGGTCGCAGCATCAGCTTTTTGTAATGCTCGCGCCAAATTAGATGAAGAGGTGTTCAAGTTACTCCAGGTTCAAATACTTCAACAAGCCAAACCCGACCCCAAAAAACTATGGCAAGGCCATCGTCTAATGGCTGTTGATGGATCAAAATTGAACTTACCTCGGCAGTTGATTCGCGCAGGCTACAAAACGCCCTCGGACAATGCCCATTATCCACAAGGTACTGTGAGCTGCCTCTATGAGCTAAAAACGAAAATTCCCATCGATTTTGACTTGGCCAGTCATCGCGATGAGCGCAAAATGGCGATCAGCCACCTGAACTCACTCTCTGAAACCGATGTGGTGGTCTATGATCGTGGATATTACTCGTATGACATGCTGCACGAGCATGACAAACGTCACATACACCCTATCTTTCGACTCAAGACAACCGCCTGTCGCGTGGTTGAAGCATTTGCCAACAGCGATGACATCGATGCCGTCGTCCAGATTTTTCCTAGCCAGTCAAAGCGCACATCCATACCTGCGCACGACCCACAGCCGGATTACCCAGCACTCGCGCTGCGGTTAGTGAAATACGATGCTGGCGGAACAAGCTACATTCTGGGCACCACATTATGGGATCAGAAAAAATACAGCATTGAGCAACTGTCAGCGGTCTATCACTCGCGCTGGGGTGTCGAAGAGTTGTACAAAATATCCAAACAGCTGATGAAAGTCGAAGACTTTCATGCTCAAAGCGAGCGAGGCGTCAAGCAGGAACTCTTTGCACATTTTAACCTCATCACTCTCGCTCGATTATTTGCCAATCACAGTGAGGATGGCTTTCAATCAAAAAGCGAGCAAGGCGAAAGTGAAAAGCACGCCATTAAAGCGAACTTCAAAAACTGCCTCATGACGGTGGCTAGACATATCGAAGCTTTGTTACTTCAACAAACCAACCTGCTGAACAAGACCGTGAACACCATTATCGCTAGCATTAGCACGTGCCGGCAGAAGTTACGCCCCAACAGATCGTACGCGCGATGCTCAAGAAAGCCTGTGGGCAAGTGGAAAGCACCAAAACCAGCAAAACTCGCCGCAGCAAAGACACCGATTACGGCTTAAAGCAAAAAACAGGGAAAAGCACTGGCCGCCGAAAACCGTTTTATTAAGTGAATGGCTTATTTTGTTAAGTGAATGCCATTGCCCCCCCCCCCCCCCCAAGATGCTTCATTCAGTGTGACGCAAAACCTGATTGCATCACCGTATAGTATTGGAAACCCGATCGTTATCCTGACTTTTGCATCATCAGGTCATCTGAATGAGCCAGGTATGGTGTCGAGGAATAATGATCTGTGATAACGGAGTGGCGGCGTGTCGACAAGTTCGAACACGCCAACCGACTCGAACCCCAGCAAGATCCGCTAGTAAGAACCCACTGCCCCGCCGCTGTTTGGGCTGTTCTTTCTGGGCGCCACGATGTATCAGCTTGGGTTGCCGTTGCTCGAAACCTTTGCCTATGGCTAGTACATCGCCGTGATCATTGCACCCGCATTGACCTTCTATGCACAGAGGGCATGGGCATGAACACCCTCACGTCGATTGACAGGCTTCATCCCGGCAAGTACGACTTCATCCGACCACTCTGCGCCTCTGCCCGATCCGCTCGCCTATGGTCGAGATTTCTGGAAACTATCTGTGCTATTTCTGGACACGCGACCATCGCGCTTGTGTCGTGCTGAATTGGAAGGTTAGGTATCCGCATGAATAGAGCTTTCAAATCATCTGAATCCTCACCGAAAAAAGGTTGGACGAACACCTTCGTTTACTGGCTGCAACACTCGGTATCCAGACGCACTCATATTGCTTTTGGCGCCGTACTGGTCATGTTCTTGTGGGCACTGTGTTTTCCACTGATCAATTACGGACTCTCCGCATCACCGCCAATGACATTTGCTGCACTCAGGGCTTTGATCGCAGGCGCTGTTCTGTTGGCAATCGCTCAGTTTCAGGGCAGAGCGCCTATCAGAACCGCAAGGCTCTGGGGGTGTGTCATTCTTGCCGGATTTACAGCGACTAGTCTCGGGTTTTTTGGCATGTTCTATGGTGGCGGCCTTGTCGCTCCTGGGCTTGCGACCGTGATAGGCAATACACAACCGCTTATCGCGGCATTGCTCGCTTGGGCAGTATTGCAAGAAAGACTCTCACGTTCACAACGTTATGGGCTCATTACCGGGTTTGCTGGTGTCGTGCTTATCGGTGGCCCCAGTCTGTTTGGTACCGGGTCTCAGATTGCGGGTATGAGCTATATCCTGATAGGTGCGGTAGGTGTAGCGATCAGCAATATCGTATTGACCCAGATTGCCGGGCGTGTCGATACTCTGCGCGCAATGGCCTGGCAATTGATCATAGGCAGTATGCCGCTGGCATTGTTGGCTTACTGGACCGAAACCGGCAGTGCCATCATCTGGTCGTGGCCCTTCGTTGCAACTCTGCTCACACTGAGTGTGGCGGGTACCGCAGCGGCGTTTATTCTATGGTTCTGGTTGTTACAACACGCCACGCTCAGTCGACTGAATGTGTACACCTTTCTGACCCCCGTGTTCGGCTTGGTGATGGGCGCTGCCTTTTTCTCGGAAAAAATCCCCCCGATTGCGCTTATCGGTGTTGTAGTGAGTATAGCCGGAATCTATTGGGTCAATAAAACCGACGTGAGTCCGCCAAAAACGTTGGTGGTGGCCGAGTCCATCCAACCTCTGGAGTAGTGATTTCCTATCTGCCGATTCTATTCAGGGTGAACGACGTTCCCATGTTTCAGTCTTATGTCCTGCAACAGTTTAATTAACTCTGTTGAATTGTCTATAGTGAATATGTCCAACGGCTTCTCACGCCCTCGCACATGTACAGTATGTTGGGGGAGCTCTCGATAATTAACACCGATATTGCGCAAAACATCTTTGGACACTATAAGACCGGTGCAATATTCTTTGGTTAGAGCTTCAAGTCTAGCGGCAATATTTACGATATCCCCAAGAGCGGAAACTGTCGGCGAATCGGGTGGTCCCATGGTTCCCACAATGGCATACCCGCAGTGTATGCCGATTCCAACCCTGATCGGGAATTTCAATTCTGCCGCTAACCACACGTTGAGTTTCTCCAGTCTTTGCCAGATTTCCACTACACCTTCCAATGCTTGACGACATCCGCTCTCCAGGTCACTATCCAGACCATACAAGGCCATTAGTCCATCGCCATTGAATGTGGCGTAATGGCCGTTGGTTGCATGCAGGGCGTCGGCAAGCTGTTTGAAAAACTGATTATGTATGTAGACCACATCGTAGGGTAATCTTTCCTCGCCCAGTCTGGTTGAATCTCGCATGTCTACCAACATGCAGGTGATCTGTTGCTCGTGCCCCATCAAACCAACCATAGGTGTGGAGCTATCGGGGTGCAACAATGGGGTGATCGAAATATCCTGCTGCGGCCGGAGCTGACAAGCGAGTCTCACACTAGGATTGGCGCCGATACGTTTTAAAGCGAGCATCTCCAGCGCCCCAGGCTCTGGAAGCGAAGACTTACACGCCGTAATTTTTACACGACAAGTTGTGCATCGACCTCTACCGCCACAGACTGCAGCATGCTGGATACCTGCCTCGCGAAGTGTATCCAGAATGGTCTGATTATCTCGTCCTGTTAGCTTTTTGCCAGTAGGGGTATGGAATATCAGATAACCTCCGTGATTTCTTCCCCAATATTCCCGAATCGAACGAAAGATCAACACCGCGATCAACAGCAGCACAAATAACCACATTATCGACAATTCTAAACTTATAAGAAAATTGACTGAGACCGGGTCAGAATTCATTGTTTCCTGATGTATTTTCTGTAATACAGGTGAATCCGTTGGAAGTTGCCAGCTTTCAAGCCCTGCAGCTAGAAAACCCAGGCCAGCAAGCAATGGAATCATCAAGCACAACGGGTAGAGTACGGGCGTCCATTTTTTATACCCTCGTTTATGACGAAGCCAATAATGAATGCCCACAGACATGTGGATCCAGGCAACGCCCATCAATGCATATTGCTTAGCAATATCTACCGGCTGGCTCCACAAAATCGAAACCAATCCCGTGTAGTGCTTGTGGATATCAAGGATTTCGTGGGAACCACGTGTAGCTGCGATATGACCAATCAACAACAAAGGCATCACAAGCGCCGTTGCGAATTGCAGCATATTCCAGGCAGGCATGCGCAGGCTACTGCGTTGAATCAATGAGACAAACATCAGCCCTGCATGAACAATAAATGCCGAATACAGCATTACGCCAAACAGCGGTATTGACCATATCGCGAACAGAACTTTAGCTAAAGCATCCATGGCGGCCAATGAGATGATACCCAGAGCAGCATTGAGCAGATGCAGTACAAGAAAGAACGCAATGAATAATCCGCTGTATAACCGTAACCTGTGTTCTAATTTCGAGTTCATTTATGGATTGATATGGCTTTACTACCGACTATTAAGATCAACACGGAAAGTTGCTGCATAGACGACCATCTAAGGCATGCCGAACAATACTGGTTTCAACGGAGCTTCTGACAATGCATTGGCATCGGTCTCGGGAGGAGAAGCGATAGAACCCTCAGCCGGAGAGCATGCGGTTATTGTCAAACCCAGTGATAGCACCAGGGAAGCTTCAAAAGAATGGTATTTCATGTTCAGTTCGTTCAGCGTGGTGTACGCAAGCACTCACCAATCTGATCGAGCAGCTGTTCATTTTCTGACAGTTTCCACATGTGGTCCCTGAGTGTAGCAGGGATGTGCATACGAGTGGACAAGCTCGAGATCAGTAGCATCATGCGCGTCTTGTCACCGGGCCTGGATCGTTGCTATCAACGCCTGTTGAAGAATTGATACAGCTGGGGATCATATTGATATAGCTCCGCGCCTGTTAAACGTTGCCGTGATGCGTCTGTTTTCTGGTCCAACGGAACGCATCAATGAGCGAACGCTGCTGATGGCTGATGGTAAGAATATGGCCAAATCGGGTATGGCGATGAGTGTAGTGATTCACTCTTGACTATGCCGTTAGATATACTGATTCACGAAGCTTCTACCACATGCTCGTCCATCACAACGAGGAGTCGGTGGTGAACCAATTGGAAGAGTCCTAGCAATAGAGGCGTGTCATTTGTTAATAGCTGTCACGGGCTAGTTTTTAAGGTTCGACGATTGATCAAACCTGCCTCTCACTCGGTATCAGGCTTGAGGCAAGAGTCAAACACCGTTGTGCGTCCAAATTGAGGTTGTAATTGTCATCTAAATGTTGGTTGATTGTAAGGTTACCTGACCTAGTATGAACACACCAATGCAATGATCCATCGTGCTGCTTGATGGTGGTGATGCACTTCTACGACTGACTTGATCTTAACGACAAGCTAGAGGAAAGCACGGAAACCACAGAGCTCAGAAAAGGGTTGTGCAAGATCGAACTGACGTAAGTAGGAGCGTGGCCCGCTTACAGCCATTCGTGTTATTTCGAGGGTGTATACGATGAAGATATTAATAGTCTCCACACTACTACTGCTGACACTGATGTCTACTCTAGTCAACGCAAAAGATACGTTGATCAAAGAGCCGGATCCGGTTCAACAACCAGTACAGTCAGATTCGCACATTGCATGGCACGACTTTCGGGCCAGGTTAGGCAGCTACACACGAGTCCGCGCCAGCATGACTGATAGCGGAGTCATTTCACTATGGGGATTCGTGGGCCCATTCGAGGGGGACAAGCTTGAGGTGCTGGCAAGCCGTGTGGAGGGGGCAACTAAAGTCTTAAACTATACCGGGACGAAGTAACCAAGCGTATCGCATGACACGAACGGAGCGACTTTAAGCATTGATGGTCAACTCCGTCGTGTCAGCCTAGATGGAATTCACGGTGCATTCAGCTAACAGAATCACCATCATCTGCCAGAATACAAAGCACACCAATGACCAAAGAAACAGCTCGGACCTTAGCCCTACTGTGTTGGCCAAATTCATCCGCTTGGCCCATGTTTTTCGCAGCAGCATGGGCAACGCTCAAGAGCGTTCGGCGATAGCCTGTGCTATATACCAGCGAATGGTGCTGATCGTTTCTTCAACATGACGCTGTGCTCTTTGGGGAACCCCTCGGGACGAAATCGTCGGTTATGGAAGGTTCTTTAGGTACCCGGAACTTTCTTTTAAAGCTCTCAGGATGCGTTAATCGTTGTTCGACCAGAAAGGCATAGCTTGCAAAACACAGTGTGGCATGGTGCGGAGCGCCGCCCGGATGGAAACCGCGCCAGTTACGACCCTCATAATGGTTGAGACCGATCTCGTCTTTGAGCTCCTGATAGCCACGCTCGATATGCCAACGCCTTCACGCCAAGTGAGATACTGCCATTCGCTCTCATCCAGGTTCAACGCTCTGTGCCTGCAACTCTGTGGTTCATGCCCCTTGGCATAGCACGGCCGAGTAGATCGACGTCCACGCCCCGAATAGGGCTTGGTGGGGGGGGGGGGGTAGTAATTTCACACTGGGCAGGCTCACCAGATGGGAAGGATTTACATGGAGCACATAGAGAAGTTCGAGTGCGTCCAGTCCTGCACGAAACACCGAGTCATTGCCATAAACAGAGTCTGCCAATACGACTCCAATAGCACAGTAGGACTAGGGTTCGTGAAATCAACAGGTAATTTTTAAACGCCTCCTGATTTTGACCTTGAAAGGTCATGAACTTAAGTTTACTGTCTGAAGTTAGGTATTTTAATATTGATAATTCTGTAGTCGTATTTTAACGAATTGCAATACTTTCATTTAACGGATCACAAATCAGCACGTGGAGAATTTATAAATGAAAAATAACAAAAGATTGATGACTGTCAAGGTGATGACTTCTGCTGCGATGCTTTGCATTTCAGGACAGGCGAGTGCCATGAAGATAGTAGGCAACGCAAGCGACAGTTCGGATCTTGCTGGGTTCGAGCTTGAGATTTATGGGTATGCGCGACTGAACGCAAGTTATGATATTGACGAGGACATCAGCTCAGGTGCTCGGGCTGGAAACTTCAGCCTGATAAACACGGGTTCTGCAGAAGATAACGAGATTACCGGGATCTTTGGGGCAGACGCATACCAGACTCGAATCGGTATTCTCAGCACTCATTCGTCGGGCCTTAAAATAAAAGTTGAAGCTGACTTTGAAACCAATGGAAACGGCCTCCGACTTCGTCATGCATATGGCGAGTACATGGGTATCCTGGCCGGGCAGAACTGGTCAAACTTTACCAGCTTCGTCGGCTACACGCCGGTGCTCGATTTTGATGCACTACCCGGCAGCCCCGGTGCCCAGTTCCGCACTCCGCAAGTGAGATATACCATGGGCCCACTGGCGTTATCCATTGAAGAACCGCTCAGCTATAACGGGCTTATCGAAAGTAACGGCCCACCGGACCCAGTCGATGGAACGCGGTCAGTTGGCGACAATGAAGACGAAAAGGATAGCCTGCCCGTATTCGCCGCGCGCTTCGAAGACACTGCAGGGTCAGTGTCCTACTCGGCAGCTGCCATGGTGAGAAAAGTAGATTATGACAACGGCACTACAGACGATAGCGCAGTCGGGTACGGAGCGTTCGGAGCGGTCAGCCTGGCATTGACGGACACCGTCACCCTGCACGGAGCAATCAACTATGTGAAAGGTGGTGGTGTCTACCTCTATCGATCGGGCGAAAACTACGCGGCCGTTGATGGATACGTTACCGAAAACGGTGATCTTGAGCTTATTGGCGGATATGGTGGCACACTGGGTGTATCTGTTGATGTTGGACCCGGCTCAGTCAATGTAGGCTACGGTTTCACTGAAGTTGACTGGGATGACGGTGAAAAAGACCTGGGGGCGGACGCTGTTGCCGACAGACATGAAAACAACAGCTCGATTCTGGCGAACTATCAATGGAGTCCTATTAATCAAGTGGTTTTCGGCATAGAGTACGGATACTTCAAGGTTGAAGAGGTCGGCGGGGATGAAGGCGACGCTAACCGTCTCCTGTTTGCTGCTCAGTACAACTTCTAACGCTCTTGGGGTGGCTGGAAACTGCCTTGGACCTGACGGTCAGGGCAGTTTTTCGTTAAGCGTGCTGGAGGACATCGTACCTGTCCGGCATCGTCACTCGCGATCACCAGGTCCTTGCAATAAACCATGGCCCAGCACATTACCCACTGGCGTATGGATATATCGATACCATATTATAGTCTGTGCAATATACCAGCGAATGGTACTGATTGATTCTTCAACATGACGCTGTGCTCTTTGGGGAGCCCCTCGGGACTAAATCTTCGGGTATGGAAGGTTCTTTTGATACTCGGGACTTTTTTCAAAGCTCTCAGAATGCGTTAATCGCTGCCCGACCAGAAAAGCATAGTGACCCAGATTGCCGGGCGTGTTGATACTCTGCGCGCAATGGCTTGGCAATTGATCATAGGCAGTGCACCGCTGGCATTACTGGCTTACTGGACCAAAAGCGGCAGTGCCATCATCTGGTCGTGGCCGTTCGTTGTCGCTCTGCTCACACTGAGTGTGTACACCTTTCTGACCCCCGTGTTCGGTTTGGTGATGGGCGCTGCCTTTTTCTCGGAACAAATCCCCCCGATTGCGTTTATTGGTGTTGATAAACAATCGGTATAGATTCCGGAATCTTTTCGTCATTCAACCTCAGCTACAGTGTGTATCGAGTCGAAAACAATTGGAATTAACCAGATTGATTTTACAACTTTCACCGATTGCTACCATTTTTGTTGTTTGCGTTTAGATTCACAGGAGTAGGTAAAAATGAAGACTGTTATTTCAACGGGTGTATTGACTCTTCTATCAGGTAGTTCCTTGACGGCGATGGCCGATCAAGGTGCATGGTATTCCTCTGATCATATGTGGGGTTCAGGTGGCTGGATGTGGGGGTCTATGTTCATGTGGATAATACTAGTCGCGCTCGCGATACTGGGCATCTTCACGTTTTCTAAATAACGCCTATCACCCGATACCAATCAGACGATGGTGACCACGCCTTTGGATCTATTGAAAGCACGTTATGCTAAAGGTGAGATCAATCAACAAGAGTACGAATCACACAAAAAACCTTGCAATCGTAAGAACACCTAGTGTTGTGGTTGATTACCTGCTTGGTTGAACCATCCTGCATAGATGGTTGATCGTCGAGATCAAGTACGCAACACAGCCCACTATGCGAGGCTTGATCGGGAAGAGCCCTGAGAGCACGTTTTCACACAGACATAAGCCTAAAAACGGATATTCCCTATGTCAGATCCAAAACCCATTCGCATCTATCCAGTTGGTATGTCTCTTGGCATCTTGCTGGCCTTCAGTTTTGCACTCTGTGTGGTGTTCGGACTGCTTTTTCCGGTGGCCACGATGTATCAGGCATGGTTGCCGTTGCTGCCAGGCGTAAGCTGGATCAGCTGGCCGAGCTTTCTGCTCGGACTGGTCGAAACCTTTGCCTATGGCTGGTACATCGCCGTCATCGTTGTGCCCGCGTTGAACTTCTTCGCACCGAGGGCAACGGCATGAACACCCTCACGCCGATTGACAGGTTAATTCCGACAAATACAACTGTGACTCTACCGTTATCAGACACATTGGCGCCCCTGCCCGATCCGCTCGCCTATGGTCGAGATCTCTGGGAACGCTCTGTGCTGTTTCTGGACACGCTGCGCGAACGCGCCGACAACATGAACGCTCATGAGCGCGCCGGGATGCCGCCGCTGCTGGATTTCAAGTATGAAACGCTGATGGATGCGCGCAGATTCGAGCGTCCGGCCAATTACGCGCTGCTCAGGATTACCGAGGTGGAGGGCAACTGCTGGGATGACTGCGTGGATGTGGCAAAACCGCCGGTCATTGTGCTCGACCCGCGCGCGGGCCACGGTCCCGGCATTGGCGGGTTCAAGCGTGACAGCGAGGTCGGCATGGCGATGGCTGAGGGGTACCCGGTCTATTTCGTCATCTTTTTTCCCGAGCCCAGCCCCGACCAGACGCTCGAGGATGTTCTGTACGGATTGCGCCGCTTTGTCGACGAGGTCTCTGCCCGCCACGAAGGTTCAGCCCCCGTTCTTTATGGCAATTGCCAGGCGGGCTGGGCCGTCACGCTGCTCGCGGCCCACTGCGAGGGGCTGGCGGGGCCAATTGTCCTCAACGGATCGCCCCTGTCCTATTGGGCGGGCGAGGAAGGGGTCAACCCCATGCGTGTCACCGGCGGATTACTGGGCGGGGTTTGGCTGGCCCATCTGACGGCCGATCTGGGCGATGGGCGCTTCGACGGAGCCTGGCTGGCACAGAACTTCGAGAACCTGAAGCCGGAAAAGGCGATCTGGGAGAAATACGCCAACCTGCTGACGAATGTGGACACCGAACGGGACCGCTTTCTCGACTTCGAGCGCTGGTGGAACGGGTTCTACACCCTCAGCCGCCCGGAAATCCTGTCGATCACCCAGAACCTGTTCATCGGTAACCGGCTGGAAAGTGGCGAAATGCCGATCGGCGATCACTGCATCGCCGACCTGCGCAAGATCAAAAGTCCGATGATTGTCTTTGCATCCTACGGTGACAATATCACCCCACCGGCGCAGGCACTGGGCTGGATCCCTGCGGTCTACAAGGACACGGCAGATCTGAAGGCGGCAGGGCAGCGCATCGTTTACTTGACTAATACCCATGTCGGACATCTGGGAATCTTTGTGTCGGCGTCGGTCGCACGGCTGGAACATCGCGCCATTCTGGAGAGTCTGAGCAAGATCGAAAAGCTGAAGCCAGGCCTTTACGAGATGAAGATCGACAATCCGTCAGGCGATCCGGATTGCCACGCGCCACAGTACAAGGTGCGGTTTGAAGCACGCGAGGTGAGCGACCTGGACCCTCATGTGCCCGAACAGGCGTTCGAGGCCGTGCAGCGAGTATCAGAGATCAACGAGGCGGTCTATTCCACCTTCGTAAGCCCCTGGGTGCGCCTGATGACAACTCCGGCCAGCGCCGAGATGCTGAAGTGGATGCATCCCATGCGTACCAGCCGCCTGATGTTTTCAGAAAGCTTTAATCCCTGGATGCGTTTAGTCCGGCACAGCGCAAACAGCGTTGCCGAAACGCGTCAGCCCCTCGCGCCAGACGATCCAATGATCCTGCGCGAGCAGGCGACAATCGCAGCCGTCGGAGATGCTATCGAACGAGCCCGCATCGCACGCGACGCCCGTTTCGAGCGCACGTTCAGAGCGCTTTACGGCGGCAACGCCTCGAAAATCGAATTCAACGCCCAGATGCCGGTCTGATGAGGAAGGACACGAATAATGCAATGGGTTAGCGAAAAACGGAGGCTGCTGCTGGTCAGCGGCGGGATGGTTGGCGATGCACCTGCTCGGTTATCGTCGACCGATAGGGAGGAAAATCCCTGCCTGCACAGGTCATCCTGGCACTCAACGCACGGTCGACAACATAAAAGGACAATAAGATGAACGTCACCAAAGGCCATTTCGGCAAAACTGCCGTCGAGGAACAAACCCTCGATACCGTGCCGGACGGGTATTCCGGTACGATTTACACGTGTTCTATGCACCCCGAGGTGCGAAGCACCAAAGAAGGATCCTGCCCCAAATGCAGCATGTTCCTGGTGCCGGAGGACGAAGTGGCGGAACACGGGCAGCACGACCATTCCGGCCACACCCATGCACATGATGCAGCAAGCATGGAGGTGAAGGACGGCGAATACGATACGGTGCCAAACGACTACTCTGGCACAATCTATACTTGCCCGATGCACTCACAGGTGCACCATCCCGGGCCCGGTTCGTGCCCGATCTGTGGCATGGGTCTGGAGCCGGAAACCGTCAGCCTGGAGGACGAAGGTCCAAACCCCGAACTGGTCGACTTTACCCACCGGTTCTGGGTCGGCGCGGTGCTGACCGTCCCCTTGCTGGTTCTGGCAATGGGGCCGTTCGTGGGCTTTATGTACTTCATGGACTTGTTGGGCGAACGCACCTCGCTCTGGCTGGAATTCGCACTTGCAACCCCTGTGATCCTGTGGTCGGGCTGGCCATTCTTCGTGCGCGGCGTTCAGTCCTTCCGCACGATGAACCTGAACATGTTCAGCCTGATCTCGATGGGGGTCGGCGCAGCCTTTCTGTTCAGCATCGTTGCCGTCGTCGCACCGCAGATATTCCCGGCAGGCTTCCGGGACGCGAACGGCAATGTGGGTGTCTATTTCGAGGCCGCGGCTGTGATCGTGACACTGGTCCTGCTGGGCCAGCTGATGGAGCTACGTGCCCGCGAGGGCACCGGCAAGGCCATCCGGGCACTGCTGAATATGGCCGCCAAGACCGCGCTGGTGATCCGCCCCGACGGCACCGAAGAAGAGATCGAGCTTGAACAGGTGCAGCTGGGCGATCACGTGCGTGTGCGCCCCGGCGACAAGGTGCCCGTTGATGGTGTGGTTCTCGAAGGCCGGTCGTCAGTGGATGAATCCATGATTTCAGGCGAACCTGTGCCGGTGGAAAAAGTCGCGGGCGAGCCAGTAACGGGGGCCACGATCAATGGCACCGGCAGTCTGGTGATCGAGGCCACACGCATTGGGGCTGATACCATGCTTTCCCAGATCGTACAGATGGTCGCCAACGCACAACGAAGTCGTGCGCCGATCCAGAAATACGCTGATCAGGTGGCGGGCATGTTCGTGCCAGCGGTCATCGCCGTTGCCGTCGTGTCGTTCATCGTCTGGTCGATCTGGGGGCCGGTGCCCGCGATGGCCTACGGGCTGGTCTCGGCGGTAGCGGTGCTGATCATTGCGTGCCCTTGCGCGCTGGGTCTGGCCACACCGATATCGATCATGACGGCAACGGGCACCGGTGCGCAGATGGGCGTGCTGATCAAGAACGCCGAAGCGCTGGAACGGTTCGAGAAGATCGACACGCTGATCGTGGACAAGACCGGCACCCTGACCGAAGGCAAGCCCAGGCTGGTCGCGGTTTTGCCAGAAGTCGGGCATGACGAGGCCGAGGTACTGCGCCTGGCAGCCTCGCTGGAACGCGGCTCGGAACACCCATTGGCCGAAGCCATTGTGCGCGGCGCTGAAGAGCGCGGCGTCGAGTTTGCCAAGGCCGAAGAGTTCGAGGCGGTCACCGGCAAGGGCGTCAAGGGTCGCGTGGATGGCAAAGCCGTCGCCCTGGGCAATGCTGCACTGATCCAAGACATGGGATTGGACAACGGCGCGCTGGTCGACACCGCCAATGCACGGCGCGATGAGGGCGAGACGGTGATGTTCATTGTGCTGGACGGCGCTATCGCCGGGCTTGTCAGCGTAGCAGACACGGTCAAGGAGACCACACCAGCCGCCCTGAAAGCGCTGCACGAGCTGGGGTTTCGCATCATCATGGCCACAGGTGACAACGAGCGCACCGCCAGGTCGGTGGCCAAACGTCTGGGCATCGATGAGATTCGCGCCGACGTGCTGCCTGAAGACAAGGCCCGCATCATCCGGGAGTTGCAGGAACAGGGCAAGAAAGTCGCCATGGCAGGCGATGGGGTCAATGATGCCCCTGCCCTTGCCCAGGCCGATGTCGGTATCGCGATGGGCACAGGTGCAGATGTAGCGATTGAAAGCGCCGGGTTCACGCTGGTCAAGGGCGATCTTGATGGCATCGTACGAGCTCGCAAGCTGTCCCATGCGACCATGCGCAATATTCGGCAGAACCTGTTCTTCGCGCTGATCTACAACGCCGTCGGCGTGCCGATTGCAGCTGGTGTCCTATATCCGTTTCTCGGCATTCTGATCGGCCCAATGTTTGCGGCTTTCGCGATGAGCGCATCATCGCTATCGGTGGTTCTGAACGCGCTGCGACTGCGGCGACTGAAGTTCTGAACAGGAGTCTATGGCGTGAAAAAATCTGAACGATCTACCGCGATGCGGATCTGTCAGCGCCAGGCCAGCAACAGGTTAGCCCGGCGGATGCCTACGAGATTTGGGGCGATGCTGACTGTGGCGCTGGCCGTTTCATTGCCTGCAACCGCCGCCTGCGCGCACAGCTTTTCGCTCGCCGTCGTGGCGGACGGAGAACAGGCGGCGATGCAGCTGAACTCTGCAGTCAATGGCATTCTGCTGGCCTCGCAAGAGCGAGATGGGCATGCGGACGAAACATCGGACGGGCATCTTGGCGGGCTAGATGTCTTTATCGTGCCCTTGCCGACCCGTGCGGCTGAGACGATCCAGGGACTCAAGCGCGCCCCTCAGAGCTCCATCGACATTGCAATCCTGATGAGCACCGAAGCCGGAGCAGATCAGCTGGATCTGCACACCGTCACAATCCGGCCGGGGACGATCAATGCGAACCCGACAGAGACCAGCAAGCTGTTTGCAACCCGGTTTCAATCGGCCTTTGGGATGATGCCCGATCAGTCGGCAATTGAAGGCTACAACGCCGCGCGGCGTATTGACCTGGCGGTGCGCACGCTGGGTGGTGTCGATGATCGTCGTGCATTGATCGCAGCACTGGCTGCCACAAACAAAGGGAGTGAATAGTAGATGGAACATGATAAACATAGCGTCCCCGAACAGTCGGAAGAAACTACAGCGGCACCGCAACCGGAACCGCAACAACCGTTCTGGAAATCACGCGTCGGGATCAGCCTGATCATTGCATTGACAATCGCCGCCCTACTCCTGGGGTTTGAACACCGTGTTCATCTCTTTGCTGGTAATGGTTTTCTGGCCCTGTTGCTATTAGGCTGCGTTGTGATGCATCTGTTCATGCATGGCGGCCACGGTGGAGGAGACAAGCGATGACTGACGCGCCCGCCTATGGCTTGTGGTTTTTCGCCCTGTTAAACGCCGCGATCTTCATCATGTTCGCGTTCAGCTTCTTCAAGCCGCAGACGTCGCGTGACTGGCGCAGCTTTGGCGCCTTCAGCGCGTTTCTCGTGGCGCTCTTTTCAGAAATGTATGGCTTTCCGCTGACCATCTATCTGATGTCGGGTTGGTTGCAGACTCGTTTCCCGGGCGTCGACTGGTTCTCCCACGATGCAGGCCACTTGCCGGAAATGATATTCGGCTGGGAGGCTAACCCGCACTTTGGCCCCTTCCACATCCTCAGCTTCATCCTGATCGGGGTGGGGTTCTGGATGATATCCACTGCCTGGCAGGTCCTGTACGGCGCACAACGCGGCGGGACACTGGCCACCAGCGGTCCCTATGCGCGAGTACGCCATCCCCAATATGTGGGTTTTATTCTGGTGCTGACCGGGTTTCTCGTTCAGTGGCCAACACTGCTGACACTGGCTATGTATCCGGCGCTGATCTGGATGTATGTGCGCTTGGCTCGTTCTGAAGAGCGGGAAACAAAAGCGACATTCGGCGCGCAGTTCGACCTCTACGCAAACCATGTTCCTGCCTTTGTTCCCACGCTTAAACGAACACCTGTCGCAACACAATGAACACTAACCGCCAGGTCATCAGGAAGCTCAAGCACAGCAGTTTAGCTTGAACTTCACTGAACAACGACAGCCCGTCGTGCCCACCAGATCGCTGCCGAAGGTACCACTATCCATTGCAGCAGAGGTGACAGTCCAACTTCCAGTACGGGTACGATAGGCATGGCCTCACTGTACGCCCAGCTTTGACGGATCACAATATTCAACCATTCGCTGAATACGGTATACCCGATTCCCAGAATGATCATCGACAACGTTACCGCTCCAAAGGTCTCACTTGGCCACTGATTATTGCCAAACAACAACAGTGCCACCATCAATGTTGCCGAAGCGATCAACAAATCTCCACCGGTACAGTGCACCGCAGCAAATACAATTTGATTTCGAGTCCCCGTCTCCCATAGCGTATACAGCGGCATATGGGCAAACTCCCAGACCAAATGACCGAATGCTGTGACGAGAAAAAAGCGGCGAAGGAAAGTATGCCAGGCGCAGTCTGGTCTTTTGACAGTGGCCTGGAGAAGGGTGTCTACACGAGTCATAGTGGTCAGCGGTTAAGGAGCTTCATACGGATGTCAGATTCAGGATGCCATTGCAGACATCTTGAAGATAAGATCATGAAACGATTGGATGATAATATTCCAGGATGATGGCGCTGCAAACTGCGATTGAGCTATCACCCGGAATGAACATTGTAGCCCCTCTCTCGAGCAAAGCTTTTTAAACAGAGCATGGTTCTTCCCAACACTGCTGAGTGTCATGCTTGTTACTATCCGTTGCTTGAAGTGATGTCCAGCACTACGATCGTAGAGAGAATTTCTGATTGACCCACTTTGTTCTATTCGCAGTGGTTAGTTTAACCTGACTATTAATAAATCCAGCAGTCGGTCTGATCGTACTTTTCAGTTCGAATCATCAGCCGATCCAAGCCCGCGTCAGATAAAACAGCAAAAAGCAAACATGCGTTCAAACAGGCTGAGATCACCACATGACTGATGAGTACAAAAAAGGCAGCTTGAGTCTGACAAGCACCGTTGCCATGGGCACCGGCGTCATGATTGGAGCGGGTATCTTTGCGCTAACCGGGCAAGTAGCCGAGCTGGCAGGCACCTGGTTTCCATTGGCATTCGTTATTGGTGCAATCATCAGTGCCTTCAGCGCATACAGTTATATCAAAGTGTCAAGTGCCTATCCGTCCTCGGGCGGGGTAGCCATGATATTGCACAAGGCTTATGGGAGCACGACGATTACCGGTGCAGCGGCACTGCTGATGACATTCTCGATGATTATCAACGAAAGCCTCGTAGCACGCACATTTGGCAGTTACTCCGCAAAGGCTCTCAATATTGATTCTGGTAGCCTATGGGTGCCTGTATTTGCGGTAGGCCTGGTGGTATTTGCCTTTGGTGTGAATATGGCCGGTAACAAAGTGATCGGTGCGATATCCAAACTGACCTCAGTGCTCAAGGTCGGAGGAATTCTCGGATTTGCGCTGATCACTTTATGGGCAACAGATCTGACGATTGATCTCAATGCGGGCAGTGATACGAGCACTACTTCGTTAAGTGGTTTCGTGGCAGCAGTCGCACTCGCCATACTGGCCTACAAAGGATTTACCACGATCACTAATAGTGGCGACGAGATTGCCGATCCGAAGCGAAATATCGGACGCGCGATCGTGATATCTCTCTTGATTTGTCTGGTTATCTATTTGGCTGTCAGCGTAGCAGTCCTGCTGTCGCTTTCCATAGAGTCGATCGTGCAGTCCAAGGACTATGCCTTAGCTGAGGCAGCAAGGCCGGTAATGGGACAGGCTGGTGTCTGGTTCACCGTGATAATTGCAATCATTGCCACCACCTCCGGTTTGTTAGCCAGCATGTTCGCGGTATCGCGGATGCTTGCCATGCTCACTAGAATGAATCTGATTCCACACCGACATTTCGGAATGCCAGGCACCGTACAGAACCACACCCTGGTATACACCATGGTAGCTGCAGGACTATTAGCGGCGTTTTTTGATCTGAGCCGGATTGCATCCCTGGGTGCGATTTTTTATCTGTTGATGGATATCGTTATTCATTGGGGTGTGCTCCGACATCTGGCATCAGAAGTCAATGCCCACAAGGGCATACTCGCAACTGCCATCATCCTGGATGTAGTGGTGCTCCTTGTTTTTCTAACGATCAAAGGCACGAGTGACCCATCGATCATCGTAATAGCGGCGGTCGGCATCGGAATCATCATATTACTGGAATTTATATTCCTCCGAAAAATGCGGGGAGAGCAAGGCATTACATCTCCCCACTCACATGGTTGAATCCACAGCACTGCGCCTGCGACAAATCGGATTACAACTTATGAGCTAAGCGGGAATTTTTTGGTAAAACAATCTTTCACTCGGGTGACTACGGAAAAGGTGACTGATACTGTGCAAGTAACCGCGATACCGTCGTCGGATGCACCCGAAATAACCGGGCTGCATTGGCGGCGCACTTTTTTCCGGAGCTCACCAAGTCAGTGATTTCCTTCTGCTGGTCGTCGGTCAGCTTGGGACGGCGCCCCTACCCGTTCAGCTCTACGAGCCTCTTCCAGACCGACGCGTGTCCACTCACGGAAGGACGACTGGAGAGAACAGACAAAACGGTACGATCAGCGAGACCATTATTGATTTCTCGCCTGGTAGACAACGCTATGATCCGCCCTGTCATCGCTATATGTGGCGGTTAGCTCAATGATAGTTTTATGACCAAAGCGGTACTGATGCACGAGGGTCGTGGTGCCCAGGAAGGAATCTTCGCCGAGCTCAAGAGCGATAACGCACTTGCCTACGTGCCGACGAAAACCTGGCTGGGTAACCGAGCATTCATGCGTGCCGTACTGATAGCCCATAACTTGACCCGAGAGCTGACGATGATCAGCGAAAAGACGACCAGCAGCGTTCACAACGCCAAACGGGCACCGCTATGGACATTCCCACGCATCAACCACCCTCCGCGGAGAGCTACTACAGTGGGCCGGGCCGTCTTATTCCCCCGCAAAGCAAACTGACATTCTCAATGAGTATTAATGAGGCGGTGAAATCACGCATCGAGGCCGCGTTGCATATTCTTGAAGCGACTACTTGATGACTCAAAATCGATAATAGCTAATGGAACGTTAGAATATAGGAAGGATAAACAGTACTTTTTGCCACCGCAAGCGTTTACTATGCCATAGTTGGGTCAGTCCCGCGTCGCTATTCCACCCCTATACCGGACGGTCAGCCGGCTTGAATTGGTGACATTCTTATATTTTTGATTTTGGCCGATAGCGGCGATTCTGAAGCACCGCTCTTGAACATATTTGTGGCGTTTTACAACAGGCCAGCCAGTGCCAATCGCTGCCGGTCAAGAGTGGAATTCGGATTCAGTCTGATTTTTCTGTCGATGAAACTTCATTCAACCTTGAACGCCTAAGAAGTACGTGGCATTCAACGGTTGATCATCAAGCGTGTGAAAATCCCGAACGATGAGCACGAGCGTTCAGCCGTCAATCTCAGAATTGACTTGTATCAACGTCAGAGGAAGCGGCTTCGGCTAGTCTTTCAGGAAGATATTCGATGTCGGCAGTCGTTATCTGTCAGATTCAACTACAGTGAGCAGAGCATTATGCGTTTTCAACAGATCCGGGAACTGGTACGCTGGGCCGCTGATTACCATGCCCGCTTCGCCAGGTTGTATTCTGAAAAGGCGTCCAGCGGTGAAGGAGGTGAACGGCTTCGCATGTCTCTTGAATATCTTGCCAAGCACGAGCAACAGATGCAGTCTGAGCTGGAGCAGTATCTCGCCGAGGACAGCGATCATTGCGGCGTGCTGAACACCTGGTTCGACGATGCGGTAGATATTCCTCATGCTCCGGTACTCGACCGACTTTCCGAGAGTCTCAACAGCGACACTGTGCAAACCGTTCTCGCGACCGCCCTGGTCGCTCACCGAACGCTGCAGGATCTTTATGCTCAACGTGTCGAGCATGCGGTTACAGGCGCTGAACGCGAACTTTTCGAGTCACTGTCTGGACGGCACGAGGGAGAGGTACGCCGGCTCGTCAGGGATATGCAGCGATTGGAAGATTATTGAGTTCGTCTCGCCTATATGACCTTTGTTGATCAGTGCTCTTCCTCTGTCCGTGATACCTGCTGCTCGCTGGATAGCGTGGTGCTAATGGTGATGCCCGCGACCATGCGGCCTTCTAGAGTGCCAAGGAAGTGATTTTGACGCCTGCCTGTGACACTTGTCCGCAAGGTCGTGCTAACCACACACACTCAACCCGACTCAAAAGAGGTCACACCGAACAACCCATCCAACCAATAGTCCGGTCGACCACCCTTGAACATTCGGGCCGTCTCGAACACCAGCAGTAAACCGAATCCTTCTGCCTGTGCCTTTGCCGGCCGGTTAGGCTCTGGTACATCCAGCACCACATTTTCTGCGCCGAATCTTTTGACAAGCTCGATCAGTAAAGCATGGGCGATCTCTGGAGACATCCCGATCAACGGCCCCACCTTGAACCCTTCAAGGTATTGTCGAATGGCTGTAAAAGCTGCAACAGCCCCCTCCACCTGAAAAACCAGAGAGAAGCGCGTTTTACTCTTGGACAGCCTGGACGTGAGGGCGTTGAACCGATGAAATATCAGCTGACCATTGCTCTTTGGGCAAAAAGACGCCATCAATAAACAGCACATGAAAATGCAGGTTCAGGTTCAACGCTGAGCCAAAGCGCTGGATCAACGTCACCACACCCGTAGGAGCCTGCGATACCTTGAAGCCCGCCTTGTTTATCAAGTACGTTGCGATCGCGCGGTGAACGATGGCTAATACCTTGCCCATCACCTGCGGCTGGTTGGCCAACACAAAACTCAGCGGATACGGAAAACTCAATACCTACTGGCGGATCGGTCTGTGCGGCAGGACATGATCTACCAAGCGGAGAATTTCCTTCGTACCTATAACGCTTCCTGAAAAGCAGTCTCTGGTAGCAAAACTCGATGACAAATGCAGCTCCTCCCCGGAGAGATCTGGGCCAGTACGGGTGATCAGCGTCGACGGAATATGAACTGGCTACGGAAGCTGATTGCTTCAGAGGTTCTGGCCTTCAAGATCATAGGCCTGTGAGCGCCGCTTCTGGGAATTCTTTGCCGCCACCCTCCGCAACAAGAACACGCGTCAGGCCTATCTGAACGCGTGCTTTCGCTTCGCTGACTGGTGTGAGGTGATCCTCCCCTGAACTAACAGGCAGTCAATCAAGCGAGAACATGGCTACTGAGTGCTCTATGACAACACGCAAGAAAGCCAAGAAACCGCAGCAACTGGTGCGCTTTAACAAGAAGCAAGAAAGAACCCGAGGAGCTCACTGAAACAGAAGAGGTTGCCGAAGCGGCCAGCCAAGCTTGGCATCCACACAACTCAGATCTACAACTGGCTGAACAAACTCAGAGTCAAAGAATCACGTTCTGATGCGGAGATCCAACTAATGAAGGAGAGTGCGCGTGGCTACAATATTTGATGGTCTTTCAGGAACATCCGAAAGTATGGTGGTTGCAGCGAATTAATTCGCCAATGTGGCTGAATGCTTTCGTGCAAGAAAAGCATGGCAAAAGGCAGGGTACATTGCGGCGACGGCTGAAAATCGCACCATACCACTCACGCCATCCTCTTATCAAACCGGAAATGGATCACGTACCGACCAGGCTCATCATCAGCCTCTTTACCGTTCAATATCTCGCCGCCAAGGTAACAAAGCACTTGCTGGGCGGTGTGAAGATAGGCGGTGCCGCCTATTAGAGAATTAGCAGTACTCTCGTTCTCCAGAAACGAACGGTGTCGGCATCTAGGCCGATGTATTTCATAGTTACCGCCGTTTTGGGGTTGCCAGCAAGGAGAACGGATCAGATTGCATGCCAGGAACTTCCAAGCTATTGATTTTTAAAGAACGTCCGCGAGCCACCTCGGCGTCTCCGAGCAATCGATGATGGAATTCGTAAACCATTGAAATATTGATTATTAATTACGCTATCGTACAATCTGATCCGTTTCTCGAATTCTCCACTTATACAACCACTTACGCTTTAACGAACAACGAACCTTTCTAGCTGGCCGCTGGCTTCGCTTGCAACACAAGCGCTGCCAGAGGTGGCAGAGTCAAGCTCAGTGAATGAGACTGGCCATGAGAGCAAATGGCCTCGGCCATCACGCCTCCCGGATTACCAACACCGCTGCCGGCATAGGATGAACTGTCGCTGTTGAGCCGTTCCTGATAAGTACCTGGTCCGGGCACACCAATGCGGTACTGCTCATGCACCATCGGGGTGAAATTGCAGACGATGACGACACAGTCCTCGATCACTTTCGCTCGCCGGATAAAGGCGATGACGCTATGCTCGTTATCAGTGCAGTCGATCCATTCAAAGCCTTCGGCCTCGCAGTCCCGCTCGTAGAGAGCCGGTGTCATCTGGTAAAGCTGATTCAGGTCACGCACCAATCGTTGTATGCCAGCATGTTGTGGGTCGTCGAGCAGAGCCCAGTCCAACGCACTTTCAAAGTTCCACTCGCGACGTTGGCCAAATTCACACCCCATGAACATCAGCTTCTTCCCCGGGTGTCCATACATGAAGGTATAAAACAGGCGCAGATTGGCAAACTGCTGCCAGGCGTCACCGGGCATGCGAGTCAGCATTGAGCCTTTTCCGTGGACCACTTCGTCGTGGGACAATGGCAGAACAAAATTTTCACTGAACGCATAGGTCAAACTGAAGTTGAGTTCGCCCTGATGAAATCGACGGTGGATTGGCTCTTCCTTGAAGAAGTTCAACGTGTCATTCATCCAGCCCATATTCCACTTGTAGGTAAAACCCAGCCCGCCAAGATACACCGGCCTGGAGACCATCGGCCAGGAAGTGGATTCCTCTGCAATTGTCATCCCTCCATGCGAGTGAACCAGAGTATTCATCTGCTTTAGAAATTCGACAACCTCAAGGTTCTGATTGCCGCCATGCTCATTGGGAATCCATTGATCGTGCTCACGTGAGTAGTCCAGATACAGCATGGAAGCCACGGCATCGACTCTCAGTACATCAATATGGAACTCCTCTAGCCAGAACAACGCATTGGCGAGCAGATAGTTAACAACCTCTTTGCGTCCGTAGTTGAAAATCAGCGTACCCCAATCGCTGTGCGCGCCTTGTCGCGGATCGGCATGTTCGTACAGATGCGTACCGTCAAACTCACCGAGTCCGTGGGTGTCGCGCGGGAAGTGGGCCGGCACCCAGTCCAGAATCACACTGATACCTTCTCGATGACATTGATCGACAAATACCTTGAAATCATGTGGCGTACCGAACCGCCAGGTAGGGGCATACATTCCGATAGGTTGATATCCCCACGAGCCATCGAAGGGATGTTCGGTAATCGGCAACACCTCGATATGCGTATAACCCATTTCCTTGACATAGGGTACGAGCTCATCCGCCAACTGTTTATAGCTCATCCAATGTTGATTCTCGGGGCTTTGACACCACGACCCGAGATGCACTTCGTAGATGGACATCGGGGCATCCAGAGAGGACAGCTGAGCACGGCTGGCCAGCCAATCCTTATCCTCCCAGTTCATCGAGCGGTTGTCCGGCACAATAGAGGCATTGCCCGGTGGTGGTTCGAAACGACGCCCGAAAGGATCTGATTTGAGGGGCAGCACGTCGCCGTTACTGCCTTTGATCTCGAATTTGTACAGTTCGCCGGGCACCAACCCTGGGATGAAGATATCCCAGACCCCATTGTCAGGGTGTGCTCGCATCACATGCCTGCGCCCGTCCCACTCATTGAACGGCCCGACGAGACTGACCCGTTGGGCGTTGGGAGCCCAAACGGCAAAATGAACACCAACAACGCCATCCAGCTCGATTGATCGAGCCCCCAGCTTCTCGTAGAGCCTTAAGTGAGTCCCCTCCCCTAACAAGTAACGATCTATGTCACCCAATGGTGAGGGAAATCGGTAAGGATCATCAATCGTGTCTGTATTTCCTCCTGCGGACAACCTCAGTCGATAGCCAATATCAGTCGAAATCGTGGCTTCAAACAGTCCGGGGTAGACAAGCGTCATGTCCGCCAACACGGCATCGTTACGATCAACGACAGACACAGCTTCAACCTGAGGCTGGAAGGTACGCACTACCAGATTTCTTCCTTCCTCATGTGGCCCCAGAACCGAAAAGGGATCGTTGTGCTCCCCCTGCGATATCGCCGAGAGAACATTCTGATCAACGGCTGTCATGGCAATCTTCCAGTGATAGGGCTTCTCCTCATCAAACAGCGCATCGAGGCGAGTTAGCGGACACTGTGCAAACTCTGTCCCAGCATATCCGGTGTAACCAGAACCACACCGTTTTCTGTCACGCGAAAGCCGCGCGCCTTATCGGCTTCATGATCCTCACCAATCACGGTGTTCTCCGGTAGCTGACAACCTCGATCGATGATTGCCTTGGTGATTCGGCAATGCCGCCCTACGTCAACTTCGGGTAGCAAGACCGAATCGGTCACCGTAGCGTATGAGTGCACGTTGACGTTGGAAAACAGTAACGAGCGATTGATCTGCGCACCGGAAATGACACAACCACCTGAAACCATGGAATCGTGAGCCTCACCGCGGCGTTCACTTTCGTTGAACACAAACTTGGCGGGGGGCAGTTGCGATTGGTATGTCATGATCGGCCACTCCTGATCGTACAGGTTCAGCTGGGGTGCCACCGACACCAGTTCCATATGGGCCTCCCAATAGGCATCCAAGGTGCCCACATCGCGCCAGAACGCCTGTTGACCGGTTTCGGGATCTCGAAAGGGATACGCGAACACACGGTTGTTTTCGATCATGGTAGGAATGATATCGTTACCAAAGTCATGCTGCGAGTCTTCATTGTCGGCATCGGCAATCAACTGGTCAAAGAGAAACTGTGTGTTGAATATATAGTTACCCATGGATGCCAGTGTCAGCGAGTCGTTACCCGGAATTGCTGTGGGCTGCGCGGGTTTCTCATCAAAACGCAGTACGCGACTATCCTCGTTCACGGTCATGACACCAAAAGAGCCTGCGGCCTCCGCAATGGGGACTTCCAGGCAAGAGACAGTCATGTCTGCCTGATTCTCCACATGAAAGGCGAGCATGGGACCGTAATCCATCTTGTAGATATGGTCTCCCGAGAGAACCAGTACAAATTCAGGTTTGTGGGTACGGATTATGTCCAGGTTCTGATAAATTGCGTCAGCCGTGCCGGCATACCATGTATCGCCTGTGCGCTGAGAGGCAGGCAGGACTTCGACAAATTCGCCAAGCTCGCTCTGAAAGTTGCTCCACCCCTGGCCCAGATGGCGGATCAATGAGTGTGCTTTGTACTGAGTGAGCACACCTATGCGGCGGATGCCTGAATTGACACAGTTCGACAGTGGAAAATCGATGATGCGAAACTTTCCGCCAAACGGCACACCAGGCTTTGCGCGCCAATCCGTGAGCTCATACAAACGTGAGCCGCGCCCGCCTGCCAATACCAGCGCCAAGGTCTTTTTGGTCAGACGGCTGACATAGCGATGATCCTGATCTAACGGCATAACTTACTCCTTAGCGGTGAGAATGGTCTGGCAGAGCAAACAACGTCCCGTCCAGGTATCGCTGCAGCACACTTTCTGTGCCCTCGGCCCACAATGCGTCAAGCGCTTGCGTAAACGGTTTTTTGAAGAGCATGACATGGGCTAATTCACCATAAATATCCCGCATGCCAAGCCAGGCCCCCGGGTCTGTGCGTGCTGCATGAGCACGCTCAACAAGGTGATCCCAGGAAGGGTCATTGGGTTCAATAATGGCGCCACTCTCTGTTTTGCCAAAACAATAACGACACCAGAGGGCAGAAGCGAGTGCAAGCCCCTCGACGCGTTGTCGATTGGTGGTACGGTCGACAATACTGGGCACGATGAATTTTGGCTGCCTGTTGGATCCATCCAGACAGAGTCGACGTATGGTATCGACCACGTGAGGATTGGAGAAACGCGACAGGATTATCTTGTAGTAGTCTTCAAGGTTGGTGTCCGGCACAGGCGGCACGATCGGCAATATTTCCTCAAGCTCTACTTTGTCGAGAAACCCCCGAATCAGAGGATGGGCCATGGCCTCACCTGAACCTTCGATATCGAGCAGTCCGGCTGGATAGGCAATCAAAGCATGACCGCCATTGAGAATGCGAATTTTCATGGTCTCGAACGGCGTTACATCATCGACGAATTGAACGCCAACCTCCTCCAGTCGAGGACGACCGTCAACAAACTTGTCTTCAAGTACCCACTGCAGATAGTCTTCGCAGAACACTGGTGCAGCATCGCCTATACCGATCTTGTCAACGACAAGGCTACGTTCCCGATCGCCGGTGGCCGGGGCAATGCGGTCAACCATTCCATTGGGAAAACTCGAGTGTGCGTCGATCCACATGGCCAGAGCAGGCTCGATCAACTGCGCCAGACCCACAACGGCACGGCGCGTCACCACACCGTTATGTGGCAAATTGTCGCAGGACATAACAGTGAAGGCCTGATGACCTTCGTTCCGACGTGTCCTCAGCGCTCGTACAATCAAGCCGAACACCGTAGAGGGCGAATCAAAGTTCGACACATCCGCCTGAATTGCCGGGTGCTGATCATCGAACAGGCCGGTATCAGCATCGACGAAGTAGCCACCTTCGGTCACCGTCAGGGACACAATACGAATCTCCGGATGCTCCAGTGTAGCCAGAATCGCTGCGCTGTCAGCAGGTGGCAGGTAGTCGATCATCACACCCGTGACGCGAGCATCACTACCCGTTGCAGATTGCGCAGTCACGGAGCCTAGCCAGTCTTGCTTCATCAACAAATCGCGCACTCGAGCGTCACCAGGCATGACACTCGCTCCAATAACGGCCCAGTTGTGGTCACGCCCGTCGTTCATCAAAGCATCCAGGTAGACGCCTTGGTGAGCACGATGAAAATTGCCCACTCCGAAATGCACGATCCCCGCGGACAATGATTTTCGATCATAGTTCGGTCGGACAACCGTCTCGGGTAAGTCGTCAAGCGTTCCTAATGAGAGCGGTACCGCTTTATCTCGCATTGCAACCTTGTCTGTTGTCATGGCCGTGCCTCCCATCAGATGTCATGGTCGCCAACGAGCGATGCGGATAAACCTCCGCATCGCTCAGCTTTCTACTTGTTTACGCGATCAGCCTGACTTTACTGACTACACCGCGGGTGTCGCCTGCATCGGCTCAGCAGAGGCCGCGTTGCCCCTCTGCAGTGCCTTGGAACGCTGCAGATCCCACCAGGAGAAGACGAAATAGATGAGTGTGCACCAGATGGTCACGCTATAGAACGTTTCCCGATTCACATAGTAGGCGTAGAGATCCGGGCTGTTGAACAGAACTCGCCATGCAAGAACAGCCGGTACTAACAGACCGATAATGCCCCATACTGCCCGAATTCCCATGGTCAACGCTGATTTGTCCTTGACATCATGATGGGTTTCCGTCGCGGCCAATTGCGCATGGTACTTATCGATCTTTCTATTGAATTCCTCCTCCCGTTGCTCTGCTTCCGGATAGCTCTTGTCGGCACCAGCCTGCTTCGCCAAAATGGTGTAGCAGACGATCGCGACGAACCAGGTCGGTAGGAATAAATACACGAAGTACAGGACGTTAAGGGCATTCAGCCCGAAGCCGAACACCAGGCAAATAGCCCAGGTAATCAGTGCAGGCTTGTTATCCTTGAGACCCTTGAGTCGATGCCAGTTGCTCTTGTAGCCGAGACGGGGAAAGACATGTTGCTCGGCGAATACGATGCCGCCAATCGGCACGAGTACGAGTCCCGCATAGGCAAGAATCGGCAGAATCTGGCGATAGATGAATGGAAAACAGCTACCGACCACAACCACTGCACCAACGGCAAGCGTCACCTTTTGTCGTGGAACTTTGGGAAATACCGCTTGAGCTGCGAGTCCTGCGCGATAGAGGTTGGGGTTAGCCGTTGTCCATCCCGCAATAATGACGATGACAAAGCCTGTAGCGCCTAGTGCGTAGTAGGCAACGTCCCCGGGGGACACCACTGCGATACTCAGTTTCATCATGGAAGCCGTCGCTGCACCCATCAGTGCTGCGGAAATCCAGGCGACATAATGGCCAAACATCATACCGGTTGCTGTACAGAGACCGTAGACCGATTTTTTCGCGTAACGCAGCATCGCCATGTCTACCAGACCAAAATGCGCGAAAGTGTTCGCCGCCCAGGCAAAACCAATCACTTCTATCAAACCGATCCCGGGCTCACCATTAGCATTGATGCCGGTAAAAACGGTCGCGCCCGCCAGGTTCACGAATTCGGAGAAACTTGAAAGCGTCGTGTACCCTGTCAGGGTTTCATTCAACGCCGGTATCAGCACCATACCTCCGGCAGTGAACATAACCATCAGCCAGGGTGTGCAAATAGTGGCAAATTCGGCCACCACGTTGAAACCGTAATAGGCCACCAGCACTGCGATCACGCTCGCCGAAGCGGCAATGGCGGCAAAGGCAAAGTTGCTGGGATACGGATATATCTGCGGCGGGATATCAAACAGCACCCGAACCGCGGTCGCCGACACCGTAATCATGGCTGCCGAAATAGCCGCAAATATCAGCACATTCGCACCGTTGTAAATCCGTGAGGTCATATCCCCCAAGTTGTACTCGATATAGGTATAGAGACTGAGCCTCGTTTTGACCGCGATTGGTGCGGTGATCAGCCAGAAACTCATAGCGGCAAGTGTGTTGCCGATGAGGAGCCCAAGCAGAATATCCTTGATGCCGGCGCCCATTGCCACAAATGCAGCGCCTATGACGAACTCCGTTGCCGCGACATGCTCCGCACCATAAAGGCCAAGAAAGTGCTTGGGCCCGTGCAGCCTGTGCTTCGGCACGGGTAGTAATTCGTCGTCCATTTCCGCTACGGACCGACCTTGATCGGTTGCTGTGTCTACCATCGGTTTACCCTCTCCTGATTGATGATTGTCGGAACGCAACCTTCTGGCTGCGTGCCCATCCCTATTACTTACCTGTTAAGCATCTCAACTCGCACCATCTGCTTCTCTGTTACCCACTGGGAGTTCTTGAGCGCATCCTCAATAGTTGCAGCGTCCTCCAGGACGTTAGCGAACTGTTGGCCGACCGCTGTGGCGATTCCCGTAAATTCGGGCATGGCCACGAATTGCACACCGGTATAAGGCACCTCTTCTACTGTCGGTTTAGTCGGATCCGCCGCTTCAATACTGGCGAGTGTCATGGCAGCAAAAGGGACTTTCTGGTATTCAGGATTCTCATACAGAGACTTTCGGGTACCCGGCGGCACACTAGCCCACCCATCAGTCTCGGCAACCAGAGCGAGATATTCTTTAGATGTTGCCCAAGCCACGAATTTCTTCGCAGATTCCTTACTGTCGGTACTCTGAGGTATGGCCAAAGCCCATGCCCATAGCCAGTTGGCGCGCTTGCCCAGCCCATTGTCAGGTGCCATAGCGAAGCCCACCGAATCGGCTACCGTGGATTCCTTGTTCGTGACGAACTGACCAGCAGCAGTGGCATCTATCCAGATTGCACACTGGCCTTGTTGAAACAGTGCCAGGTTTTCCTGGTAGCCTTTGGTTGATGCCTCCACAGGACCATTATTTTTCAACAGATCTGCATAGGTAGTCAGCGCGCTATTCCAGGCCTCACTGTCGAGCTGGGGTTTCCAATCCATATCAAACCAACTGGCTCCGTAAGAATTTGCCATGGATGTCAACAGCGCCATGTTCTCGCCCCAGCCTGCCTTGCCCCGTAGACAAATTCCGGAGACACCCTTGTCTCGATCAGTCAGTGTATTTGCAGCCTCTTTGATGAAATCCCAAGTGGGCTCATCGGGCATTTCAAGCCCTGCCTGCTCAAACAGATCGGTGCGATACATCGTGAAGGAGGACTCTCCATAAAAAGGCGCGCCGAACAAAACACCATCATGCGATAAACCCGATCGGATCGGCGGTAGAAGATCACCAATGTCATAATTACCCGGCAAATCGTCCAACGGCATCAACCAACCACGCTCAGCCCAGATCGACGCCTCATAGGTTCCGATCGTGACCACATCGAACTGCCCACCACCAGTGGCTATGTCTGTAGTGGCACGTTGGCGAAGTGTATTCTCATCCAGAGTCACCCATTCGACAGTAGTGTCAGGATTGTCTTTTGTAAAATGTTCTGTCAACGCTTGCATTCGAACCATATCGCCATTGTCTACGGTGGCGATGGTGATCGTGTCAGCGACAGCCGTTGACAGGGTTGCACTGAAGGCAAGGCACGCTATGGACGTTGCAGAGATACGTATGGAATTCATCATGGATCCTCCTGTACATGACAACACCTCGATCATACGAGAGGCAATGAGCGCTCATTCGAACCTGATATGCAAGTGCGTATTTTTTACATCAACGTCTGCGGATTCGGAAGAGCAATGTCGTGCCACTAGTCAGTCACTAGAATGATGACTATCACTCATGACATCCGATCTAGCCAGGCACAACTCAAACATACGCTGGTTACACATGCCAAACCAGTACTTGGATGTTCGGAATTTGTACTGAGATGCGAACTCCAAAACGGCTCAAGGCCAAATACTCGTTGAAAGTTACATTGGGAGCACGTTGAGTCATGTAATTAATCGTGTATTGAAGAACTGCACTTTTATGGATAAGATAGATTTTCTGAGAGAAGCTGCAGCGTTCCGTTCCTACCTCACTCGACATTTCAGGACACAGGAAAAGATTTACGAAGTCCTGTTTCGGAGATATTTTCAATATGCCTGATCCCGTCTACTCTCACCTGGATCCAGAGCTGGGACCGCCAGAGGTTGATCCGCGTTCTATACATGCTTTTTGGCATGGCTTCCCCAGCCCACTGGTCCGATGGCACTTTCACCACGAATTCGAGCTACACCTGATTGTCGCCAGCGAAGGCAAGGTATTTGTGGGAGATCATGTTGGCGAATTCTCACCAGGGCATTTGGTTTTGATGGGCCCTCGGCTGCCACACAACTGGATCAGTCAGACACAAGCCGGTGACACCGTCGAGATGCGCGATGGGGTAATACAGTTTCGAGAGAATCTAGTGCAGTCCATGGCGGCATTTGCTCCTGAGCTGAAGCGCGTACTGCCGATGCTTGACCGTGCTCGCCACGGTATAGAATTCCGAGATAGTCTTTGTGCTGAAGCAGTGAAGTGGTTTGAAGATCTCATCAGTAGCGACGGACTTCGTCGTATCGGACTACTATTCGAAATACTTGAACGCCTGTCACGTGAGCGAGAATATCGAACGCTATCAACGGCACCACTGAGTTCTGGCAGGAACATCGCGCTGGTGAGTAAACTCGAACGAGCGATGAACCACATCAAAGAGCATCACGATAGCAGTATGAAAATGGACTCCGTGGCCGAACTTATTGGCATGAGTAATAGCTCGTTTTCGCACTATTTTACAAAATCAACGGGAGGCAGTTTCACCCAATTTCTGAACAATGTACGAATTACTCATGCGTGTGAGCTGCTCAGCACCACAGAGAGTCAAATCACTGACATCTGCTACACAGTGGGTTTTAATAACGTCGCCAATTTCAATCGACGCTTCCGAATGATCAAGGGCATGACGCCCAGGGAGTATCGAAAACGAATATTAGTAGGCCATTGTTGATCGTTGCAGGTCAATTCTCGTGCTCTCTGACTATTTGCAGCTGCAGTTCGCTAGAAACTCCTTGAAATAATCGAATAACACAGCAGAAGCATTAACACCGCTGAAACGCATTGCCAGAAACGCACTGGGTGCCGTTCAGCCAGAGGCATTCTACCGGCTTGCCGACTAGCCTCTATGCTGGGTCGTCGCAGATCTTCAAGAAATTCAGAATATGAAGTGTGACGCTGCTCGGGGCGAGCTGCCAGAGATTTCCTCAGCGCAAACTCTACCCAAGGCGGCAGGTCTGACCTGATCTGCGATAACGGCTTGGCCAGATACGCCGAACTACCCGCACGCCCTTGTGTCTTGGGTGAACTATCTGTCGGCAGAGAACCGGTCAAGGCCTCAAACGCGATCGTTCCCAATGAAAACAAATCTGAACGCCAATCGACAACCCCATTGAAGTTCTCTGGTGCAACATAACCAACCGCCCCGACAGGGACCTCTTCAACAAGCGATATACCAAAATCCTCCAGACCATCAACTCTGGCTGTGCCAAAATCAATAATCGTGCAGCCACCTTCGGCGCTGACGATGACATTCTCAGGCTTCAAGTCCCGATGGACAATGCCCGCACGCCGCAGAGCTCGCAAGCCATCAACGATACTCGACAATAACGGTCTGAGTTCTGCCAAGGTAGGGGTTGGATGATCAATCATCCATTGGCGCAAGGACTCACCGGGAAGCTTTTCGGATAGCGAATATAAAAAGGGAGAGTCACTTGTGGGGCTGACACTTCTGGGTAACGAGGAATGATCAAACCCTTCCATAAGCCAGCATTCTCGTGCGAATCCCTGCAGATAGAGAGCATCATCGGCAAAGTTCCTCGACGGAGCTTTCAGCACAAATTCTCGTTTGTCTGTATCGCGACGCACAAGGTATACGTGGCTACGCGTGCTTTGATAGATAGTGCTGATGACTTCCAGATCATCGATGCGCATTCCCGTACTCAGAACCGGAGGAATGATGACCGCAAGCGCTCGCCGGCGAATCTCTTGTTCGTCGTGCGAAGGCAATGAAACAACACGAGCAAACAAACAAGTCGCATCGTCATATTCAATTTCAGTACCCGAACTTGACCTTGCAGTATCCAGTACCTGTGCAGATGCCGATTCAAGATCGTTGTCAGCCTGTTTCAATGACTCAACCAGAAGTTCGCGAACAGTTGAAACCGGCAAATCCCCATGAACACCATCAGTGGTGAGGGCGATCACATCACCTTCAAGCAGACTGTGTTCTATATGGTCCAGTTCAACTGAGAGGTCTGCTCCAAGTGCTCTGGCAAGTAGCAGTCGGCCGCTGCTTCTTACCTGATGGTCTCGTGTCAGTTGCTGCGCGTTTTCGTCTCTGATAAGCCAGGCACGACTATCGCCTGCATGGAAAATATGTGCTGTGCAGGATTTAACGACAACGGCTGTGAACGTTGTCATCAGCCCATCGCCTTCCACTTCTCTGGCTCGATTCGGGGCATTCTGCGCATATAGCCACCCGTTCAGCGTATCCACAGTTGCAGCTGCACAATCTCGTACGCTTCGGGTAGAGCCTGAGCCCAGGTATTCGTTGATAAATTCGGTGACAACCAACTCGCTGGCGATACGCGATGTCTGGCTTGATCCGACACCATCGGCGATAGCCATGACAACGCCACGATGACTGCGAAGTGCTACTTTATCTGGCTGACAAGCTGCAAATGCATCGCGGTTTGGTCCATGGGCCCCGGCACGACTTGTGCCACCGAATACCAACTCGGGCGCATCGAC
Organism: Granulosicoccus antarcticus IMCC3135; assembly: GCF_002215215.1. NCBI lineage: Bacteria > Pseudomonadati > Pseudomonadota > Gammaproteobacteria > Chromatiales > Granulosicoccaceae > Granulosicoccus > Granulosicoccus antarcticus. Next base: position 4,096,643 of record NZ_CP018632.1, read on the forward strand.
CTTGGCCTTCTCTTTTACTTCACCTGTCGTGTCAGGTGCTGTATAGCCGGTGTCACTATCAATCAGCTTGTTCACCATCGTTTGCAAACCATAAACGCCTGAACAACAGGCAGGCTTGTTTTCACGCGTTATACGTCAGTAGAAATTAAGGGATATCAGAGCTTGTTGCTCGGGCACCCTTGCAGGTGCCCGAAACGTCAGTCTCAGCTTACAGCGATCAGTTTGACTTTGCCATGCTCGTCAATCTCGGCGATCTCACCGCTAGGCTCTTCCAGCAAGAGCAAGGCACAGAAGCCAACGACGGCGGTACCTGCAATGACAAGAAAGAAGGTGCTGGCAGGGACCATTGAATAAACCAGCAAGTACACGACTGCACCTACATTGCCATAGGCACCCGTCATACCCGCAATCTGACCTGTCTGACTACGCTTGATCAAAGGCACTACTGCGAACACTGCCCCTTCCCCTGCTTGTACAAAGAAAGAACAGGCCATGACAGCGATCACTGCCAAAGCCAGTGGCCAGCTAGAGCTCACTGTCGACATCAACAAATAGCCTATTGCCAATCCAGCAGTCAGGATGAGAAGTGTACGACGTCGCCCGTATCGATCAGAGATCCAGCCGCCTCCAGGTCGAGACATCAGGTTCATGAATGCATAGCCTGATGCCAGCATACCCGCTAGTACAGGCGTCAATTCAAAAGTATTGGCGAAGAACAATGGCAGCATGGAAACCACAGCCAGCTCTGAACCGAAAGTGGCAAAATACAGTACACAAAGGACCGCTACCTGCTTGAAGCTGAATTTCTGAACGGCGGGAATCTCTTCACTAAATACCTTTTTATTGATCTTCCAAACCAACGACACTTCGTAGACAAACAGCAGTACCAAACCCGTGTAGATAAGGTTCGACGTCATTTGGGAGATCATGTCAACGCGTGCCGGGGACAACCGCCATGCGAGTACAGCCAGGGCAATATACATCGGCACCTTCATCACAATGAGAAAGAAGAAATCGTTCTTACTCGTGATTTCCATTGCACCGGACTGCTTTGGCTTGTAGTACGTCGAACCTTTAGGCGTGTCACTGGTACCCGCATAATAGATAAATCCCATCACCAGACTCATCAAGCCGGTTATCGCCACCGCCCAGCGCCAACCGTCTTCACCGCCAAACATCAATGCAACGGTAGGCAATGTGAAGGCCGCAGCAGCTGAACCGAAATTGCCCCAGCCGCCATAAACACCTTCGGCTGTACCCAGCTCGTTGTGCGGAAACCACTCACTGACCATTCGAATACCAATAACAAAACCAGCTCCAATTGCGCCAAGTGCGAATCTGGCTATTGCGAGTTGCGTATAGCTTTCTGCAAAAGCGAAAAAGAAACAAGGTATCGCCATGATCACCAACAGCGAAGAATAGACCAGTCTCGGACCAAAGCGATCGGTCAGAATTCCAATGATTACACGGGCTGGAATGGTCAATGCGACGTTCAGGATCAATAAGGTTGTAACTTGTGCTTTCGTTAAACCAAAGGTCTCCTTGATAGCTTGCAGCATCGGCGCAAGGTTAAACCACACGACAAAGGTGATAAAAAAAGCGATCCAGCTCAGGTGCAGGATCTTCATCTTCCCTGTGAAAGCAAGCAGATTGAAGCGTTCTGTTGTCATAGTTTTGTTTACTCGATTATCACTTTCTGGATGTTCGATAGTCTTGAATACTCGGAGTAGCCTACCGCTGGGCAAGATTCACGGCTGCTGCCCATTTCACAGCATATTGCTGCACAATTTGCATCGCGCTAAGTGAGCAACCCAAAAGCAAGTGTTCCAAGCGGCTGCTCTGCGACATGACGTTATTATCTAGGTTGATTCCGCTACCGCTGGCTCATGGCAATCTTTCAAGATCGACGCTAGCTCTGACTTGCACGAGCCACAGTTTGTCCCGGCCGACAAGCTCCGACCAATCTGATCGACACTTATCAGCGCCTCATTTGCGATGGCTCGCTTGACGGTGTTACGTCCAATCGCATAACACGAACAAACGACAGGTCCGGGGTCAGGAGTATCGCCACGTGCCTGTCCTGCCAATGCCCACGGGGCCTCGTGCCCTGGCAGACCAACAAGAAAATCACGCATCAGAACCACCGGCTCTGCCCCTACATAAAGAGCTGCAAGTAGTATTTCACCGTCGAACAAACCAATACTGTGACGCCCACGCTTGTTATCCGACATGTGCTGAATCGCAGCATCGGGTAGTCCAAAAAGTAACCGGGCATAGTCTTCCCAATTATCAGGAGTACCAAGACCTGCCAGTTCGCAGCGGTATCCTGTATTTGTACGGGCCTGAGCCCAATAATCGCTTTCCGGTATGAATTGTGTCGTTGACATCGCGAACCCATACCATGCGGCCGCAAATTTTTTGGCAGCAACGGTAGACGCCTTGCTTTCCGGCTGACCCGATACAGGGTCTGTAACCGGCGCCACTAAAGCATCAACTCGCGCAGTAGGAGCGTTCATTCCCGTCCAGTGCATCGGCACGAACAGATCACCCGGCACCACATCATCGGTCTGATGCAATCGAAGAATAGCGCTACCGTGAGTGCTGCTGAGTCGCACCAGATCACCATGATCGAGACCCAGCCGCTTTACATCTTGCGGGTTCATGTCGACGAAGGGCTCCGGCAAATGTGCCGAAAGACGTGACGACAAGGATGTACGTGTCATTGTATGCCACTGATCACGAAGCCGACCGGTATTCAAACGGAACGGCTGTGCTTCAGAAGGCGTTTCGGCCGGCCCACGAGGCGTGAGAGCCAACATCTTCGCCTTGCCGCCAGGGTGAAAGAACCCCCCGTTGGCGAAAAATCGACCACCCTGCTTCGATGCTGATTGAGGCCAGCGAATGGGGTCAAGTTTTTCGTATGCTTGAGTGCCTATCTCTGCCAGAGCGGAGATATCAAAGTCCTTGCCCAACTTTCCCGCGATACCGGAAAGTGCTGCATATTCAGCGAATATCTCGGCGGGACTCTCCCAGGCAAATGAATCGGACCAGCCCATACGGCGAGCTACTTCTGCCAGAATCCACCAATCCGGTTTTGCCAACCCGGGCGCAGGCAGTACAGCACGTTGACGGCTGATCAAACGTTCCGAGTTTGTGACCGTGCCCGACTTCTCAGCCCAGGCGGCCGCAGGCAGGATTACATCAGCCAGCCGTGCCGTATCGGTGTTACCGGTAATATCGCTGACAACCACAAAAGGACAGGCAGCGATGGCATCACGTACGCGATCCGCATCAGGCAGAGTCACAGCCGGGTTGGAATGGATGATCCAGAGTGCCTTGATTCGCCCATCTTCGACGCCCTTGAACATGTCAACGGCTCTCAATCCTGCTTGTTCTGGCATAACCGGGGCTTTCCAGAAATTCTTCACAGCAGCGTTATGTTCGGGATTCTCGATATCCAGATGGCAAGCCAGCATATTGGACAGCCCCCCTACTTCACGTCCACCCATGGCGTTAACCTGGCCGGTGACCGAGAACGGGCCTGTGCCCGGCTTGCCGATCCTGCCGGTAGCCAAATGACAATTGAGTATGGCATTGACCTTGTCGGTACCTGAGGATGATTGGTTCACGCCCTGACTGAAGATGGTCACCACCTTCTCAGTGCCAATCCACAGATCCAGAAATTCTTGAAGTTGCTCTGTACTCAACCCAGTGAGTGAGGAGTCAGAATCCTTTGCAGTAGCTATGGATTCGCTCAAACCCTCGACATGGGCGTCAGCGTAGTTGGTATCGATTGCACCGCGTCGGTCGATCTCTGCCAAGAGCGCATTGAACAAGGCCACGTCACTACCCGCCTTCAACTGCAGGTGTAGTGCTCCTGCGCAAGAAGCAGTACGGCGTGGATCGATCGTCACTATTCGCGTGCCGCGTAACTCATGGGCGGCAATGACCCTCTGATACAGCACCGGATGACACCAGGCCAGATTTGATCCGACGAGAACCACAAGCTCTGCCTCGTCAAGATCATCATAGATACCTGGCACGGTGTCGGTGCCAAAGGCACGTTTGTGCCCCGCCACAGTCGAGGACATGCAGAGTCTTGAATTGGTGTCGATATTGGCCGAACCAATGAAGCCCTTCATCAGCTTGTTGGCGACGTAGTAATCCTCTGTCAATAACTGGCCTGCGACGTAGAAGGCCACCGAGTCAGGACCGTGCTCTGCGATCACATCACCAAATCGATTCGCAACCCCGTCCAGCGCAGTATCCCAGCCGACGCTCTCACCATTGACCACCGGCGACAACAGCCGGTGGTCTGTGCCAACGGTTTCTCCAAGAGCAGAACCCTTTGAACACAGCTTGCCTCTATTGGCAGGGTGATCGGGGTCCCCCTTAGCGTGATGCCACCGCTACTATCTGCCTTGATCAGTACGCCACACCCAACCCCACAATAAGGGCAGGTGGAGCGCGTTTCGCCGCTGGCAATAACGCTCATCACGCGACCTTTGCGATCACCGCATCAAAATCCAGTAGTAGGCGACCGTTTTCAATCTTTACCGGATAAGTGGTTATCTGGCCCTGATCAGCGCCCTGCGCTTCACCGGTTTCCAGCGAAAAAATCCAGTTGTGCAAAGGGCACGTGATCTTGCGATCGTGCACGATCCCCTCGGAAAGTGGCCCACCCTTGTGCGCACATTTGTTAGAGGTTGCGAATACCTCGGCTTCTGCCGTTCGGAACACAGCGATGCAACCTACGGCGGTTTTCACGATACGTGAGCCGCGAAGCGGTATGTCATTCAAGGTACCAATATCAGTCCAGCTCATGTCACGGCCTCCTTCGTCAGATCTGCAATAGGTTTGTATTGATCAGCACGGTTGCGAACATGGTCCGCCCACGGGTCTTTCTGGTAGACGCTTTGGCTGATATCAAAGCGATCAACCAGTGCTTTACGTGTGTCCGAATCAGAGAGCTCTTCTTTCACCCAGTCGAGTCCCACCTTGGCAACCCACTTGTAGGCCCGATCCAGATACTTGCCATTCTCGCGGTAAAGCTGGACGAAGGCGGTGACCCACTCTTCCACTTCAGCTTCCGTGGCGACATCAACCAGACTCTCGGTCATCTTCACATCCATGCCTGCAGCACCAGCGACGCTGATCTGGTAGCCGGAATCCACGCAAATGATGCCGACATCCTTACAGGTCGACTCGGCACAGTTGCGCGGGCAACCCGACACGCCCAGCTTGACCTTGTGCGGTGTCCAGGAACCCCAGAGTTTTTTCTCCAGTTTGATACCCAGGCCTGTACTGTCCTGTGTACCAAAGCGACACCAGTCCGTACCGACGCATGTCTTGACCGTCCTGAGTCCTTTGGTATAGCCGTGGCCCGATACCATGCCAGCATCGTTCAGATCAGACCAGATTGCTGGCAGGTCTTCTTTCTTGATACCCAGAAGATCGATCCGCTGACCGCCGGTTACCTTGACTGCCGCGCTGAACTTCTTGGCGGCAGTAGCAACTGCTATCAACTCATCGGGCGTTGTCATACCACCCCACATGCGTGGCATGACCGAGTAGGTACCATCCTTCTGAATGTTGGCGTGATTGCGCTCGTTCACAAAACGCGACTGCAAATCGTCCTGATATTCCAGCGGCCAGTCAGACAGTAGATAATAATTGACCGCTGGTCGGCAGACATGGCAACCATTAGGTGTTTTCCAGGCCAGTTCCTGCCAGACCGCAGGTTGTGTTTTCAGCTCCTGCGCCTTGATCAGACGGCGCACGTCTTCATGCGTCAGATCCGTGCATTTGCAAATGGGCTTTTCGGCTTTTATCTCAAACCCGTCGCCAAGACTCACAGCCAGAACCTGCTCAACCAATCCTGTGCAAGTGCCGCAGGAGGCAGACGCCTTTGTTTCTGTTCGCACCCCATCGAGAGTCTGCACGCCGCCCTCTATGGCCTTGATGATATCGCCCTTGCATACGCCGTTGCAGCCACAAATCTCCGCCTCAAGAGGCAATGCTGCAACGGCTGCCAGCGGGTCCACCGAAGCTCCACCACCCCCTTGAAAAGAAGGTCCGAAGATCAGCGTCTCGCGCATCTCTTCAATGTCAGTGCCATCTTTTATCAGTCCGAAGAACCAGTTGCTGTCAGCAGTATCGCCATACATCACTGCACCAATCAAACGATCATTTTCAACAATGAGCCGTTTGTAGACGCGGCGTTTTGGGTCACGGAAAACAATATCCTCGCGACCTTCGCCCTCGGCAAAATCGCCGGCACTGAAAAGATCGCAGCCGGTCACTTTCAGTTTTGTTGAGATCTCACGTACTGTGAATGTGTCTTCCTTACCGAGCAAGGTATTGGCCAGCACCTTCGCCTGATCGTACAGCGGAGCAACAAGACCGAAAATATTGTCATCGAATTCAACGCATTCGCCAACGGCAAAAACATCGGGGTCAGAGGTGCGCATTTGTGCATCAACTTTGATGGCTCGCCCCATATCCAGGCCGGCTTCATGGCCAAGTTGCACAGCCGGTCGGATGCCCGCGGCCATCACGACGATGTCTGCAGGAAGTTCGGTACCGTCGTCGAGCAATACTTTTTCGACTTTACCGTTACCGACGATTTGTTTGGTATTCGCTTCGACTATGACTCTGATACCACGCTTTTCCAGATCATTTTTCAGCAGGTAACCAGCAGCTTCATCCAGCTGACGATCCATCAGGTGTCCGGCGATGTGCAAGACGGTCACTTCCATCCCTTGCATGCGTAATCCGGCAGCCGCTTCAAGACCCAGCAATCCGCCACCAATGACGACGGCTGAAGCTTCCCGATTGGCAGCAGCATCGATCATTGCATTGGTGTCTTCCAGATCACGATAGCCAACCACGCCTGGAAGGTCGTGACCGGGCATTGGGATAATGAAAGGCGCAGAACCCGTTGCAAGGATCAGCTTGTCATAAGCCACCTCGCCTTTCTCCCCGATAACAACCTTACGCTCGCGATCGATTCCCGTGACTTTTTCACCAAAGCGGGTAGTGATGTTGTTGTCCGCATACCAATCGTCATCATGGGTGACGATCTCTTCGAAACTCCTGTCACCAGCAAGCACTGGCGAGAGCATGATGCGGTTGTAATTGCCGCGCGGTTCAGCATTGAAGATTGTAACCTCGAAAGCATCTGGCTGTGCTTCGTGGATATGCTCCAGCAGGCGACCCGAGGCCATTCCTGCGCCGATGATGACCATTTTCTGCATAGAATTTTCCATCTCAGAGGTAGCAGGCGACCACATAGGCCAAATCGGCCTCGTGGTAGATTGGCAAAGCGAACATGGAGGTATAGCCTGCAGGCAACCCGGTACCTTCCCGCTGAACATAAGGCAGACCGTTGCCCAGTACTTGACCGATAGGACCTTTCCAGGCGCTGGCCATGGGGGGATCAACTGGCGGATTTTGTTGCGCCCAAAGAGGCCCATCACGCTCGCAAAGGCCGTCGATGAGCTGCGCCTTGCGGCTGGCCCCGACACATTCGGGCCGAGCATCCCAGATCTCGAAACGGTGAGCTATCGGTGTATTTGTCGCGGACAACAAAGTCAGGACAAAGGTGTTATCGCCAGGTGTCGGAATAGGCAGCCCCAGCCCTGTCTTGAGGCCTATGTTGGATGCCTGTTCACTACGCAAGAAACTGGCAGCACGGGCAATATTACGTTTGAGTATCGGCGTATTCGATGACCAGACACCGCCAGGTAGACCCTGACCGTGACTGAAGGCAATGTCCTTACTGGCAGCTTCGAACTCAGTCGCAGCGCCATAGTAGCCATCGGCAAGCCTCAACCGCTCCTCCCTATACTCCCAGACTTCGATGGCACCCATGTGATCGACATCGGAGCTGCAAAGTAGGACCAGTACAGCCTTCAAGATATCTTCTGCAAAAACCGGTATCGCTACAGCACTGGTCAGCCCAGCTTCTGCCGCGGCCTCTGTTCGCTTGAAATATGAGCCGTCGAATTCTTTCAGTACGATCGGCTTGCCGCTTTCCCAGACCTTGCCCGGCAATCCTTCACCTTTGGCAAAACTTGTCGCAACAGAGGCATCAGCGAATGCCTGAGAATGAGCATAATCACCCTCGGCATGAACGAGCCTGCCGTCTTTGGGTATCCAGACTTCTGCCACTCTGACAAAAGTATTGGGTACGGAGTCTGTGTTTGTGTCCATGAATTATTCCCTTGGCAATCTGGTCTGATGTCGTCTGCGGACGTTTACAGAAGCGTTACCCATGATGGCGCTGGGATAGGCAGTAGAATTCTGTGCAACTTATCGTGACAATATTGTTCAAAACTGACACTGCTGAAGCTCCGTATCAAGACAGTGATATACGGTAAAGAATACGGTCAGAGTTGTCGTGGGCTCATTTTGCAGCATGGTGCTGCACTACTTGCAGCAGAGCATAAACATGCGCTATTTCAGCCAGTTGGAGCTGCCTTCTTACCCGGTCACGAACGATTAGTGATACATATTCGTTGATGTTCTGGCGCGCCGATAACAGCTTGGGAGGTATTCTGTTTCGGCTTGCGTGGCTGTGTCCTCAGGCGCTTCGCATGGTTTTCTAGAAACTTGTCGATGTACTGCAGTTGGGTAGTCTTCAAGATACTGCGCAACCGAGCCCAGTTGCACAGTCAATCATCAATCAAGGTGATCCTCTATGTTCGCCTGTCAAACATCATCAACGTAGACCTGTACTTTTTGTACGGCATTGTTGCCAAAGCCCGATGCATCCCAACGAGGCTCCAGAGGTTGAGAATCGCCATTGCTGTCGGTTGCCCTGCAACTCAACACATGTTCGCCCGGTCTGGCATCCCACGCTATTGTCCACTGCGTCCAATCATATTGTCCTTGTGGAGGCGTCAGCTCTGCTACCTTCCAATGCTGACCATCATGAAATTCAACCTTTTCAATTGTGGCCCCATCGCCTGACCAGGCTCGCCCAATCACGGTCACCGGACCTGATCGAATATGGCGCAGACGCGTTGTCCAATCGGGAATTCCGGGAGGTGTCATCAAGGATTTCACACGCATGGCTGTAACCGGCCGTCCGGGATCGTTCTTGTGATCACGGTAGCGGTAGGTACGCACTTGCTGGAATCCTTGATAGGGACTGTCCAATGCTTCGATGGTTGTCAGCCATTTGACCGAAGCCATGCCATACCAGCCTGGCACAATGATTCTGAGCGGTGCTCCATGTTGGGGTAACAATGGCTGACCATTCATCTCATGCACGAGAAGAACGTCCATTGATTCAATTTGTTCCAGGGTTAAACTACGACCAAACGCGTGTTCGACGCCTTTATCAAATCCACAGTCAGCACCGGTAAATGATATCTCTATGGTGCCTGCCTTGGGTTGTGCTCGCTCAATCAGCGGTGCTAAGGGAGTGCCTGTCCACTCTGATGTACCCACAGCTTCCACGCCCCAAGGCATGGAATGGGTACGCGGCGATAAACCGGTTCGGCCATTACCTGCGCATTCGAGCGTCACCGGCATGGTGTGTTGGGGTAATACGCGAATATCATCAACGCTTAAACTAAATGGCGCATCAAAACCTTTGCCAAATTCCAGTGTGTGTGATTGCGCATTGATACTGGGTACATCGAAGTGAATCAACAGATAATGTAATCCCGTCGGTGTGATGTTGTACTTGAGCGTCTCGAGTAATATCCCCGAATTACGGTTGGACAACCGTACTTCGTCTTCGGAAAATATGCCATCCCGGGTGTCAGGACGCGTACCAAAATTCTTGAATATATCGCTCAGGTATGACATTCAGTTACCTCAATCACTACGCTCAATTGACTCTTGAGAGTCTACTCCACACGATTCGGAACTCGACATAAAAGTAATCATCTCTGTACCACAAGATTCCTTCTCTTGAGGGCTACCTCTGTTGTAGTTATGCAGATCCGCACTATTCCCCCAAACCTGATGAACATTCTTAGGGCTTGCTGAGATGTTGGATCACTTATCTTTCAACTCCAATGCAATGGTGGTATATATAATTAAGTAAAAACAGCGGCTCGATGTTCACCTTCAGCAGTTTCTGTACTTTGATTATGTCTATACAATAGAGTTCTTCAGCTTCATCATGAGCGTGCACTTTCACCTGTCAGTGGCTATTCAGGGCATCGGATTATCACGCTCAACTCCGGAAAATACACAAGGTGTTTCAATGTCTGAATTTCTAGTACTGGGTGCCGGCATCGTGGGTATCTCAACCGCTCTGGAGCTGCAATCCAGAGGCCATTCTGTGGTTGTCGTGGATCGCACATCTCCGGGCCTGGAAACAAGCTACGGCAACGCTGGCGTCATTCAGGGCGAGGCAGCCGAGCCCTATCTACTACCGAGAAATCTGCCCACGCTAGTACGTATGGCTCTGGGAATGACGAACGATCTGAGCTGGTCCAGTGCAGGAATTCTGGCAAATGCTTCGGCTCTGTGGAAATATTATCGCTTTTCTGAAACCCGACGTCATCGGGAAATATCTCAAACCTATGCACAGCTCACCTCTAGTGCAACGGCAGATCACGCTAGCTGGATCACAGCGGCGCAAGCAGATGATCTGATCACCCGAGATGGATTCTCTTGTGTGTACAAGGACGCCAGGGCATTTGATGCAGCGGCACAGGAAATGGACAGGCTTTGTACCACCTACAAGCTCAAGGCACGATTGCTGACCGGGACTGAGTACGCCGGAGAAGAACCTGCTCTCACTGGTGAGTTTGCAGGCGCCATCCACTGGCACGACAGCTGGACGTGCTCGGACCCTGGCCGCCTGACCCAACTGTACGCAGACCTGTTTGTCACTCGGGGTGGAGAGATTCGAACCGGAGATGCCAGTTCGTTAAAGCCGAATGGTTCTGGTTGGAGCGTCGACACCATAGAGGGCGTCACGGAGGCCTCCTCCGTCGTGATTGCCCTCGGCCCCTGGGCGCCACAGACACTCAAAAGGTTTGGCTACAAGATCCCCATGGTGCTCAAACGGGGCTATCACGGCCACTTTAATGCGCCTGTAAAACTGCAGCGTCCAATCCTGGATGTGGCCAACGGGGTTGTGGCCTCCTCCATGGTAAAAGGACTTCGAATTACCACAGGCGTAGCACTGGTCCCACAGAATGAGCCGGCAAATCCGAGTCAGTTGATACGAGGTGCAAAAGGCCTTGCCCAGATCATGGAGTTGGGAGATCGAGTAGAAGAGCCTCAATGGTATGGTACTCGCCCCTTCATGCCTGACATGCTACCGGTAGTTGGAAAGGCTCCGAAGCATTCGGGCATGTGGTTTAACTTCGGCCATGGCCATCATGGACTCACTCTGGGACCGACGACAGCAAGGCTATTGGCGGATGCTATCGAAGCTCAGACTGACACCTTGCCGGTTCAATCAAAACTGGATCCGCAGCGACTCTTTTGACACGATAACTGACAGGCACCCGCCTATGTTTCATAGACGAGCACCTGTCAGTTTTAAAGATCGCTTCAGAAACCACATGGGTTTCCCCAGCCAGGGAGAGACGCCTGTTATTCCCTACTCCGCCAACACGCCGTGAGCAGTTGCATCAACGGAGGCCAGTGCCGTCATGTTCACGATACGGCGTACCGTGGATGATGAGGACATGATATGAACCGACTTGGCAGCACCCAGCAGAATGCCACCCATCGTCACACCACTGCTGACCACACGTAATGCGTTATACGTGATATTGGCAGCATCGACATTAGGCATGACGAGCACATTGGCATTGGACGTCAGTGTGGAATCGGGGAAATCCCGCTCCCGGATGGATGCCGACAAGGCCTGATCTGCGCGCATCTCACCATCGACTTCAAGATCTGGCCTGCGAAGCTTGATAATGGTCAAAGCGTCACGCATTTTCTGGGCAGAAGCAACCTCAGCACTGCCAAAGCTGGATCGGGACAGTAATGCAACACTGGGTACTATGCCAAAACGACTGACTTCATCTGCAGCCAGAATCGCTATTTCAGCAATCTGCTCGGCACTCGGATTGTCATTGACTTGCGTATCGCAGATGAAAAGCTGCCGGTCGGAAAGAACAATCATTTGCAGCTCTGCAAACGTGTTGACACCCGATGCTCTCCCGATCACCTTGCGCACATAACCCAGATGCTCGGCGTAGTGACCCGTGGTACCGCAAAGAAGCGCATCTGCATCGCCACGCTGTAGCAGCATGCAACCGATCAATGTTGTTCGTGTTCGCGTCTCCTCTTTGGCCTGCTCTTTGGTTACGCCCTGGCGTTTGCACAACTCGTAGTACTCGCTCCAGACTTCATGATAACGCGGGTCGTCCAGTACATTGACGCTCTCATAATGAACCCCTTCCCTTAGCCGTAAACCAAGCCGCTCTATGCGTGAACTGATGATGTCAGTACGGCCAATAAGCAGTGGCTGTGCAAGCCCCTCATCAACGGCAACCTGAGCAGCACGCAGTACACGCTCGTCCTCGCCTTCTGCATATATGACGCGTTTCGGATTGTTCATCGCTGCCAGGAAAACCGGCTGCATCGGTGAGCTTGACTCATAGACAAACTGAGACAACTGGTTCCGGTAGGCTTTCATATCACTGATGGGTTTTGTAGCTACCCCCGTGTCCATGGCAGCTTGTGCAACCGCGGGTGATATTTGAGTAATCAGACGCGGATCAAAAGCCCGTGGTATCAGGTAATCCGGGCCAAAGGGTGGCGTGGGCTCACCATAGGCCTGCGCAACAATTTCTGATGTTTCCGCCTGAGCAATGGCGGCCAGTGCCTTGACGGCTGCCACCTTCATGGCCTCGTTTATTTCAGTAGCGCCAACATCCAGAGCACCACGAAAGATGAACGGAAAGCACAAGGAGTTGTTGACCTGGTTGGGATAGTCAGATCGCCCTGTACCTATCATGCAATCCGGCCTCACCTGCTTGGCCAGTTCCGGACGTATTTCGGGCTCAGGATTCGCCATGGCCAATATGACAGGATTGGCGGCCATCTGCTCCAGCATCTCGGGCTTGAGGGCTCCGCCCTTGGATAAGCCCAGGAATATGTCTGCCTCAACGATCGCCTCTGACAAGGTTCGCAGATGGGTATCACGTGCGTAGCCCGCTTTACTTTCATCGACATTGTCGCGCCCCTTGTAGACCACGCCCCGCGAGTCACACAACAGGACGTTTTCGCGCTTCAGTCCCATACTGATCAACAGGTTGAGGCAGGCCAGTGCAGCAGCGCCTGCGCCTGAGGCAACCAGTCGAACATCCTCTATCTGCTTGCCTACCAGCTGCAGTGCGTTGGTGACCGCTGCGGCTGTAACAATGGCCGTACCATGTTGATCGTCATGAAACACGGGGATTTTCATGCGCTTGCGCAGTTCCTTCTCGATATAGAAGCATTCAGGCGCTTTGATATCTTCAAGGTTGATGCCGCCAAAGGTCGGCTCCAGTGCTGCGACTACTTCTACGAATTTGGCAGGATCAGTCTCTGCCACTTCGATATCAAAAACATCAATACCGGCGAACTTCTTGAACAGACATCCCTTGCCTTCCATGACAGGTTTGCTCGCTAGTGCGCCAATATTGCCCAGGCCCAGCACGGCAGTACCATTGGTGATGACTGCCACCAGGTTTGCACGCGAGGTCAGCTCTGCTGCCAGCAAGGGATCTTCCTGGATTGCGGTGCAGGCATACGCCACACCGGGCGAATAGGCCAATGAAAGATCGTGCTGTGTCGTCAAAGCCTTGGTGGGGGCTAACGATATTTTTCCTGCGGTGGGCAGCCGATGGTAGTCGAGAGCCTCCTTGCGGATATGGTCTTCGCTCACTGTGTGAATCTCCTTGTTAATAGTCGTCACAGACTTACAGTAACGCAAACATTATTTACCCGATAGTGGCGGACGGCCATAATCTCCCTTTTTTGCTGCAGCCTGCCCCACTGCGAGGCTCAACGTCACACCGATCAGCAAATGGGGACCGAGAAACACGGATTGCAGAATATCGATTACGCAAAGCTTGCACTGGATTTGCAACCGTTGCTCGCTACACTAGACTGACAGGTCAGATTCTGGTGGCCTCAAAGCAATGACGATGTGTGTTCGGGAAAGGCGTACCTTCTTTTTAGCCACTGTGATCTGCTATTCCCTGCTATTGATCTGCAACCTTGCCTACGCTCAACCCACGGAAAATACCGAGCTTTCCCTACAGCAGCGTTGGGGCGTGACACTCGACTGGATCGAACTCGAGCTGGAGCAAAATGAGGAGGTAGCCGCCGATTACGAACGCTACGAGAGCCGCTTAGGGACGCTGATTGATGCGGTTGAACAGCACAAAGCCCAGGCAAGCGATGCTCTGAAAATTCCGCAGCTGGAATTGGAAGCTTTGGGTGCACCGCCAGAGGACAACGAGCCTGCCGAGACCGCTACCATTAGTGCACAACGCACTGAGATCGACGGACAGATTGCCGCACTGCAGCAGCAGGAAAAACAAGCTGAACTGATGATTGTGCGCGCCGAGCAGCTCCTCGAAAAGCTGATCAGGAGTCGAGGTCAGCGCTTGCAGGCAGAACTGCTTACCCGTTCGCCAGCCATCTACACAAGTGGATTCTGGAAAAAAGTATTGACAGATTCAACGGCCATGAGCGCCAAGCTTGCGCAAGACGCACGTGAGCTACTGAACGGTCAGAGACGCCATGTCTGGACAGCCTGGCTGGCACTGGTGTTGGTACTGCTTTGTGCGCTCAGTGCATTGCCCTTCGGAAGCTGGTTGAAAGGCCGGTACGGACGTCAGCCTCAGGCAAACGAGACATCCTATACGCAGCGTACGCTGAGCGCTTTTGCTGAAGGGGTTGCCAGCGGACTGCTGCCCGCGGCCATCTTCGGCGGCATTGGCCTGACTCTCGTCCATCAGGAGCTAGTCGGCGAACAGTCCATGACGCTGGTCAAGGCTGTCACGCTGAGCCTTGTACTAGGTGTTGCTGCCGCAGCGCCTGTCAGAGCAGCCCTGGTTCCTTATGCCCCCAACTGGCGTCTGCTTACCATTGACTCAACCGTTGCCGCCAGACTCACACGACGAATACAATGGCTGATCGCCTTTTGTGCCGTAATGCTCGCCTTATATCGGGCGAGCGAGCCTTATCGCCCCTATAGCGTTGAACTCGATATCGTCGGAAAATTGCTCATCGCTTTCACGGTTGGTCTGATGCTACTGGATCTGCTTCGTCAACACTTCTGGCGGCCCGCAACCCTCCAAAGTGACGAAGCTCAACCATCACGACTGCCTGTTGCATTGCGCCGATCTCTCATGGTGGTCGTCACGACAGCCCTGATACTGGCCTTGGCCAGCTACGTCGAGCTGAGCGCTTTCCTGGTGTCACGCCTGGCGTTGACTCTGATTACGCTAGGGACCCTGCTACTCATACGCCGCCTGTTACACGACCTTTTGGATCGTCTGATCAGCGCGTGGCAGGATTTCATCAGAATTGAGCGCCTGTCGGGTGGTAGCTCTTCAGAATTCTGGCTTGGCAGCTTGCTGGATTTTCTCCTGCTGGGTCCCGTACTGTATGTCCTGGCCAGTGCCTGGGGCTTGCCACAGACATCAATCTATCTCTGGAGCCGACGCCTGCTGGAGGGTGTGACGATCGGGGAATTGACTCTCTCACCGGGCCGCTTCCTGCTTGCCTTGCTGGTGTTCACCATGACATTCGTTGCATCGCGATTATTACGACGAGTCATCTACGAACATGTTCTGACTGAATCTCGAGCCGACTTTGGTGTGCGTCATTCGGTGTATGTCGGTATTGGTTATCTGGGCTTGGCCATGGCGCTCATTCTGGCCATTGTGACGCTCGGCGTCGGCTTGAGCAATCTGGTGCTGGTCTTTGGCGCTTTATCAGTGGGTATCGGCTTGGGCCTACAGAGTGTCGTCAACAATTTCATGTCGGGACTGATATTACTGGCCCAGCGCCCTATTCGGGTTGGCGACTGGATTGAAGTTGGCGGGCATGAGGGCATCGTCAGGAACATCATGGGGGTATCAACCGAAATCGAAACGTTTGACAAGGCCTCTATCAATGTTCCCAACAGTGAGCTGGTGTCCAACTCCGTCGTCAACTGGACTCATACAGATCGCACCGTGCGCGTCATCATCAAGATTGGTGTGGCTCACGGTTCCGATATACAACAGTTCCAGAAGCTACTTCTAAACAGTGCGACAGCACACGAAGAAGTACTGGAGGCTCCCGAGCCCTACGCCTTGTTTGTTGATTTTGGCGAAAGTGCGCTACTCTTTGAACTGCGTGTTTTTGTACGCGATGCAGAGCGCTATCCTATCGTTGCCAGCCAACTACGCTTCATTATCGACCAGGCCTGCAGAGACGCCGGGATCAAGACCCCCTATCCACAGCGACACGTTCATATCGACCCCGGACCCAAAAACGTATGAAGCCCTACTTTGTCTGGATAATCTCTGCGATTTTTTTATTTAACGCCGCATTGCTTATTGCTTCGTATTTTCTCTCCCAACGTTCAATGCAGCACTATCCGGCAATTGGGCAATTGATTTGCGTCGATGGTGTGACCATGCATGTCGTTGATACCGGAACGCCAGAACTTGTCGAAAACAACGATCAGCAAACCGATGTTCCCGTCGTTGTTCTTATCCATGGTGCCAGCACCAGCTTGCTGGACTTTGAGAAAGGCATCAAACAACACCTGGCGCAAAACATGCGCATCATCAGTATCGATAGACCGGGACACGGTTATAGCGAGCGAGGCAATGCAGACGCACCAGCGCTGTCCGCATCATCTTCAACAGCATCCGCTGCAAATGAGGAGATAGCTCTACTGGATACCCCGGACCCGTGGACGAATCCGCAACGCCAGGCACGCTTGATCGCAGGCGCATTGGAAGCACTTGGTGCCGAAAACAGCATCTGGGTTGGGCACTCCTGGGCAGGTTCTGTAGTGATGGCAGGCCTGCTGAAGGAAAATGTCAGAGCTGGCGTGTTGCTGGCCGGAGCCACTCACCCCTGGGAAGGAGGCTCTGCCTGGCATGTGGAGTTGGCCGCAACCCCCATTATCGGTCCGCTGTTTAGCTGGCAGTACATTGAGCCGATCGGCAACCTGGCGCTTGAGGGTGCCATCGCCAGTGTATTTGCCCCCGAAGCTGTCCCCGACAATTACCTTGAAGAGATGGGTGTGGTGTTATCGCTAAGGCCTCAGACCTTTCAGCATAATGCTCAGGACTTGACTCGACTTAGCGGTTATCTGGAACAACAGTCCCTGGAGTACGGCAGTATCAGGCAACCGATACTGTCAATCACTGGCAGCAAGGATACGATCGTGCCTGCATGGAATCACGATGCACGTCTGGCCTTGCAAGTACCGCAATTACAGTCAGTCGAGCTGGAGGGCGCCGGCCATGCCCTGCACCACTCCCGTAGTCGGGAAGTCGAGCAGCTGATAGAGGCGTTTGTGCAATCTTTGCCGGATTCTGTTGGCTTGAGCCGGTGAGTGATTGCCGAGATTTTCACAATCTGGACCGGACGAAGTGGGTACGACGTCTTTCCCCCTTTCTTGATCAACAGTGTCTGGTGGATGCTTCGCACGTTTTGGGTGTTTGGGCGTGCGGATATAAGCGGCGCATAGCAATGGTGGTATATTTTTAGCCTTTGAGAGCCTGCTCTACATAACCCGGAACTTGAAATAATAGTAATTCATGCGCATGGGATCATCGTCTGCGGTGCCATCGTTGTAGCCGTTGCGATTGAAGAAATCATCACCAATCCGGCACAGACGGCACCTCTTCCAGTTATTGCTATCGCGGTTGCCGGGCCACTCATATTCGTGCTGGGCAATGCACTGTTTCGCCGGACGATTGCACGTCGGATACCGTTGACTTACCTGTTACCGTTCATTGCACTACCGATTTTGGGCTATCTTGTACATATGACACAGGCGTCAGGTCTGATACTGGGCGTTGGAATAATGGTTACCCTGTTATTGACCGCATTTTTTCAGCCCAAAAACCTACCTGTCGTGTGAAAGATACGAGCCAGGGCAGTGCAGATGCACACTACCCCGGCGTGCTTAGATTCAAGCGTTATCGAAAATAGCGCTCATGCCCGTTTTTATTCGTCTAGCCAATCCAGACTGTCGTATGCTGCAAGTGGCAGATCAACAAGTTGAGCGCCGATTGTTTCACGCTGTTCGCCATCTGCATCCAATAAATTGTAGTCAACGAACAGATACTGGCCTTCACTGGCTTCAGGATTGGCACTGATGGTCAGTACAGAATCGTCAGAGCCAAGCATTTGCAGCTGGCCACTGAAGGGAACATTTTCGCTTTCCAATGACCCCACTCCCAGAACACGGTTCAGAGGTGCGATGGTGGTTACGCTAACCGCGGTATCATCGGTCAGCTCGCCCGAAATCCAACCTTGCACATCCAGTGAAGAACTCTGGAGCGCACCATTGGATGTATTCGAAAACTCCTGGATGAAATTGGCATCAGCGATTGTCAGTGAAGGTGCGGAGAACGGTACACTGCTCTCCTGCAGTACATACTGTGGAATCGAGACGCTTCGCTGCCGATTGATACTAACGCCAGAAGTGTTGTCGCTGGCCTGCACACTGGCGTTGACAGTCAATGCGAAACCGTCCGTCCGTATATCGAATCCCGTGAAGGCAATCGAATTCTCGATGGTGTTAAAACGGCTGCCGGAGACGAAATCTCTCTGAACTGCCAGCTTGCCAATGATTTCATAGGAGCCTGCGACAGGAACACCGGCGTCGAGTTCAGTCTGACAGTTGTCAAATTCCCAGATGTTGTAGCTGGTATCGTGCGAGTATTCAGATTCGCGGATACGCGTACGTCCGGTCTCCAACGTCATGGTGCCGCCTTCAGCGCAGGCATACTGCGTTCGTTCCGTGGGTTGTGCGATTTCATCAACCTCGTACTGTCCTGCTTCCAGTACCGTGACGCCGATATTGCCAGCAATGATGCTAGCGGCGACTTCGGGGGCCGCGGCCGCCGCCTCGTCCAGCCTGTAGCCAGCCAGCTCGGTAATAAGCTCGTTCGACTGTGTGTCCAACACCAGTCCCGTGCCTGCCCCATCATCGCCTTCCACCACGATGCCCTCGTGGCGTTGACCGGTTGTCAGGTTGATGACAATGTAAACACCGGCAGCTACGGTGCATGACCTCCCGCCCTCGCAAAAGGATTCGTAAGTGTCGGCCGACTGCACCTGATACCAGCCATCGTCCGGCCAGCTGATGGTGTTGCCATCAACGAGTACCTCGTCCGTAGCCTGTGAAGATGAGACCGTGACATCGGTGAAACGCTCACCGGTGGTATGGTTGATCACAATGTAGCTGCCTGGCTCAACCTGGCAGGATCGAGTGCCCTCACAAATATTGGTCAGGCCATCGGCGCTCTGCACTTGATACCAGCCATCGTCCGGCCAGCTGACGGTGTTGCCATCGACCTGAATGCTGCCCGTTGCCGGTGAAGCCGGAACCGTAACATGGGTGAAACGCTCACCGGTGGTATGGTTGATCACAATGTAGCTGCCTGGCTCAACCTGGCAGGATCGAGTGCCTTCACAAATATTGGTCAGGCCATCGGCGCTCTGTACTTGATACCAGCCATCGTCCGGCCAGGATATTTCGGATCCTGAGACCACCGGCTGCGCCTGCGCCAGTGGCGCTGCCAACAAGGCGGCTACTGCAGCGGCGACAAGGCTTACCTTGTTTGTCAAGACATACTGACCACTCACGTGTCTGTCCGTCTTTTTGCACATGATCATAACTGCGGTGTCTCTGGAGAATTGATAGGTTCGAACCGTTAAGGAGAAACGGCATCCGTGAAGAGATCGGCTTGGCCGTCTTGTTCACTGACGAGATTTTTACTCCTTTAAGCGATCAAATACCATCCCGGACATTGGTATTTTTACACAGTTTCCGATCAACTAATCGACCCGCGAGTGCCTGGAATAATGTCTCTCCAGCCATCCCTTTTTTCCATCTCAGCGCCCTATAAAGGGTGATTCAAATCAGAACTTTCAACCACCGTAGCTCTCCTTGAAGTTTCGGTAAACATCATTCGATATACTTAAATAATAGGTTTCCGAGTAGTCAGCATATACAAGCTCGTAGTAAAATTCGTCTTTGCCTAACCAGCGATACGAGGCGTCCCCATCATCGTATACTTCTTCCCCATCTCCTAATGACTCTGTTAGAAAATTGAAGAGGCGATCTCTGTTTTCATCACCTTTGAACGAGACATTAATAAGACCTATCTCTTTATCGAAAAGGCTGATAGTACAGTCTTCAAGCGTGAAATCCAACAGCTTGAAACTTGGCGAACCTGAGCTGTAGTAAGAGTCAGTAGAGGTATCACCATATTTTGCTGAAGAATGATCAAGCGTTTTCGCCAAGGTAATAGCCCCACTTGGGTTATCAGCCTTCAAGTAGGTAGACAGGTCAGGATTGTCTTTAGCCATTCCTACTTGAAAAAACAGGCTTGACGAGAGCGCGAATAGTAGTAAAAAAGGTTTACGTATATTCATATTTTTATAATTGCTTCGACTTATTACCCGGTAATTGAAAGCAACATGATAAACCAACAGAAACATGGTTTCCATAGCCATGAGCTGCCAACTACTTTTCCCATACTCCTTTCAAGACCTCAGCCAGCTGCTCCATCACACATCTGGCACAGAATCAATCTCCACCGAGCAGCCATTACCCTTGCTACTCCTTTCTGGTGCAGGACCCATCGACCGCAGTCAGATACATTTTCTCCAGCTAACCTACAACCTTGTATTGTGGGCACATCGTGCGACGATGTACGAAACCCTCACTAATCAAACCAACATTACAAATATGATTTAGTAACAGATAGGCCTCTGGATAAGGTACTAATACCCATCAATGGTAAATCAATCATGATTCAATGTGCAGGCACATTTGATGGGTTCAGTGCTTCAATAACAAGGAGTTTTCATGAAGACAATACGTCTGTTACCTGCTTTACCTTATCCCGCTATCGGCTTGTTGGGAGTTTTTATAGTTCCGGCCAGTTTGTTTGCTGCGCCAGTTGCAGAGGCTCCCGAGAACCTGAGAGCCAGCAATTACAGCTCGAGCCAGATCAGCTGGTCATGGGATGAGGCCATTGATGAAACCCGCGGTAAAGCCACAGGTTATTCTCTATATCTGGATGGCCAGAAGTTCGTGGATGATCGTCTGCTGACGAGCTACGCAATTGGGCAAGCTACTTTGTATAACGGTCACACCTATTCAATTGAAGTGAAGGCACACTACGCCAATGGTGATGTGTCTGAACCAACCAGCTTTTCCTATACCAGTGACTACAGCCTGTCCAATGTCAGAGCTAGTGTTTATTCCTCCACTGCGGCGGAGTTGTTCTGGGACAGACCACCCTACAGTAGTTCTACACTGTTTGACATCTATCGCGATGGTGAGCTGGTCAGTACACAGAATAACAACAGCTACTTTGATGACGAGTTACAGCCAGGAGTCACTTATACTTATCAAATCGACTATCGGGATAGCTATACCAGTAGCACACCCGCTATTTTGATCATATCCACATCTGAGCCAGATCGAACAGACTCTCCTGATTACAGTAGTGCCGGAATTCTTGTTGATGGATTGGATATCAGTTGGCCAGATAATGGTTGGTATCAAGTTCAAAGCGCTACTGATTACACTGCATTTTGCGAGGGCGGAAGATCGTGTCGTGTCACGCCGGGGGTCTATAACGTTATCAATCTTACCAGTGGTGAGCGATTTGAAGGTGTTGTGGTTGCGGCGAGTGAAAAAAGAGGCAGTAGCATCAATCAGGATAATTATGCGGCGCTATTGTCGCAGGTGTTCAAAGTCTACAGTGGTCAAGCCTATGACCATCGTATTGATGTGTATTATGATGATATTCAGACCAATTATCTCAGTGAATTCGATACGCAGGACGAAGATGGAAACCCACGCACATATGTAACGCGTAGTTGCATGGGCCCGTTGTCTGGTGCCGAGGAAGAAACGGTGGAACGTGCAATAGATGCTTTTAATGGCATCGTATTTGACTCGATGGACTTCAATCGATGCACGTTGAGCGGCTATGAGACGGCTGAGCAGCAGAATGATGTGGGAGATGTTCGGAACGGGCAAATAATTAATCATACTGATCAAGTTGCCAGTAGGTCTGATTTTGCAAACTACTCTGTCTTACTCGACAACGCAGTAGGGTTCGGACGAATGTATATCGACGGCAGTGCTCAACGTGCATACGGACGAAGTACTAATGATTTAATCTCTGGATGGACAAGTGATGGCTTGAACTATGCTTTCACCCTTGATAGTGATACTTTGTTGATCGATACAGACAAGACAGAGTTCTTCTCCGGCATTGATCTGCATCAGTTCATCGCGGGCATGAGTGGTAGTTTCACGATGCAGACTGAGGTGTTGCAAGGCCTCAAGGTTGCAGCGACGATCGAAAAAATATTTTCCTATCAAATCCAGGATCCCGAGGAAGGTATCTTGGACTCATGGTCTTTCGGAGAAGGCAAGCTCAGGCTTGTGGCGGCAGATAATAGTGAGCTGGTGCTTGATGCAGATAACGGTGATCAGAGCACCGTCGAGGTTACTATCATCAATTCTTCTGGGGAGCACGTATTAACAGACTCATGGGAGAACTGGCGATCTGATTTACTTGTCAGAGAGCCTGCTACTCCGGCCTTGTTGTATTAATCTTCACGGCTTACTCGCTTTCGATTGATAGAGCGAATACCGTAGTATTTTTATTATTAGCTACAGTAGTGAGGCGGGTGGTTCATGTCAGTGTGCCACCCGTTTTTTTATTATATTGAGGCATACGCTGATCGCCTGACTGTCAATAGCTCTAGCAGCTTGTGGTCAAGAAAAGCCCACTAAGGGGTCGTGAAATAATTAACTATACTTTTCGGTTGGTCCTGCGCCTGCCCGGCAAGGCGTGAGGAGGGCGAATAGCGGGCTATTCAACCGACAAACAACGCAGAAGGGCAGGATGCAGGGGCGACTGAAAAGTATAGTTTATTGTTTCACGACCCCTAAATACTCATGGAATACGCCGTGGATAATAGAACATGCCAGTGGTGACGTGTCGGTTGAAAACTACTGAACAATCAACAGAGCCTGACTACAGGTTCCAACAAATGCTTTTGCATGGTTGAAAAGCACCTTGTCAGAATCTAAAAGGGCAATGCCAATGGGCACTGCCCGCGCTACATCCTCAGCAATCAGAACCCAGTAACGGTGACGAACCTGAAACTGTCTGACAATAACGACCAGGGTTCAATCACGGTATCTGTCACCCCATCAGAGGTGATGCTTACTTCCACTGTGTTGACATCCCCGGTATCGGCATTGAAAACAAGAACATTGTCGTCACCATTGCGTACCTCAAACGACCCTTGATCGATGATTACGCCAGCGGAATCCACCAATAGCAGATTGTCAATCGTACTCACTGCCAGTTCAATATCATTAGTCCAGTTGGCTTTCACATGAAACCCACCAGAAGTTCCGGTGAATGTGCCCGCGTAATAGTTCACATTGGATTCTGTGATAACCAGATTGTCAACATTGTTTGAGTAGGTGAAGTCAACATCCTCGGTTATAAGGGTGCCAACACCGTCAGCTCTTTCGGTAGCGAAAGACGAGTAGTACAAATCACCTGAAAATTCGATCTGCCTCGATTGCGATGTATTGGAATAGTCAGCGGATGTAAATCTGACCGACTCGTATATCTCTCTCTTGAGCTGCCCTTCTCGTACCGCCTCGCCCTTCTGACAATTATCAAATTCGAAGTCCCAGGAGGTAACAGCGTCAGCGGGTTGGCCATCGGTGGCTGGAGTGATACTGACCGTGCCACCATTTTCACAAACGATATCAACGGGGGTTGATATCAGATCGCCAGTCCCATCGGCCGCATATTCAACACCCGTGGGTACCAATCGGTCACCACTGTCAGGCTCTATCAGAACTTCGTCGGCCCAAAGTTTGCCTGAATAGATGGAAAGAACGTTTCTCAGCAGCTCGACGTGGTTATCCATCGTAATGAAATCAGCAATTGTTTCCTGCTCTGTATCCGTTGTGCCGTCATCCCCTGGGATTGAAGGGTCATTCTGCGATACCGGAATGTCATCATCGTCAGAGCTACTACAGCCAACGGCAAAAACAGCAGTAGCCAGTAGCAATACGCTAATTTTCATTGTATGAACGTCCTTGAAGAATATGAAGGGCTGCATGATAAATCAGTTAGCACTTTGGAAAAAGCGGGAATATTAACCATTTCACATTTCCGGGTTCTAGCCCGATCGCGTCAAGGGCAAACTTCTAACCACGAAAATGCATCTCGTTACATTGTGCACCCACCGTAATATCACTCCGATTCATTACTGATCACGCATAGACACGACACTGTTGATACTTTTCGTGCTCTAACAAGGAGGACTGGACATCAGGCTTTTCAGCCCCTCATTCTGCTCCCATCAGCATCAAACACAGGCGCTCTTTGCAATCTGGCGGGCAATCGTTCTCCCAGAATCTCAACTTCCCAGCCGATCTGTGTATCGGCAACGTCACGCGGCACATACCCCATCGCCATAGACAGTTGACTGTGATGGGCATAACCACCCGATGTCACCCAGCCACAGACTTTGCCCTCAAGGTAGATAGGCTCATCCCCAATGACATCGGCATCGTGCACATCGACTACAAACCCGCGCAGACGCATGGGGCCACCCTTGTTGTCATGGGCCTCCACAGCGGCGGCCTTACCAATGAAATCTGCTGATTTATCCAATGCCACGAAGTACCCCAACTCTGCCTCAAAAGGGGTATAGATGGGTCGATATTCACGAGCCCAGCCACCGTAGTTCTTCTCTAATCGTAAGGAGTTAAGTGCACGTAACCCGAACAGACGAATACCGTACTGCTCGCCCGCTGCCATCAGCACATCATAGACATGACGCAGGTCTTCGGGTTTGGTCCAGATCTCGTAGCCCAGATCACCTGTGAAACTGACTCGCCCCACAAGCGCCTGCGCCATGCCAATGGACAAGTGACGGATGTCCATGAACCGGAAACTCTCGGCCGATACATCCTCATCAGTCACCGCGGCAAGCACCTCACGTGCACGCGGCCCGACTATCGAAACTCCCATCAAGCTCATACCGTAGGGGCGTACATCAACCCGCTCGCTATCGCTGATCTGCTGCCTGAACCAGCGCATGTGATAATCCTCGGCAATACCCGAACCTGCAATGAACCACTCCCCATCCCCCAGATTAGCGACAGTAAAATCTCCGATCAACTTGCCATCGTGCTTGAGCATCGGTGCCAGTGTCATGCGCCCCTCAGCAGGCAGCTGACAGGCCAGCACACGATCCAGATAAGCCGCTGAGTCTGCCCCGGTCACCGAATACTTTGCAAAGCCGGATATTTCAATCAGTCCCACGGCACTGCGTACCGCCCGTACCTCGTCACCAACCGGTGCAAAGTCGGTAGAGCGGCGCCATGAGAATTGTTCCTCAGTGCCCGGCGGTGCAAACCACAATGGCACCTCCAGGCCGTGGCTTGCCGTGAACTGTGCACCAGCAGCCTTCATCGGCTCATACAATGGGCTTGTTTTCAGAGGTCGCCCGGCAGGTAACTCCTCATTCGGAAAGCGTATCGAGAAACGTCGAGAGTAATTCTCACGCACCTTCTTGTTTGTATAACTGCGACTGGCAAAGTTACCAAAGCGTGCGATGTCCATTGCAAAGACATCCATACCCGGATCACCATCAATCATCCAGTTGGCCAGTGCCAGCCCCACACCACCGCCCTGGCTGAAGCCTGCCATCACCGCACAGGCGGACCACAGATTGCGTTTTCCAGGTACAGGCCCCACCAGCGGGTTACCGTCAGGGGAGAAAGTGAAGGGGCCATTGATGACCTGTTTGATACCGGCATTATTGAAAGCAGGAAAGTGCGTAAAGCCGACCTCCAGCTCAGGGGTGATGCGATCAAGGTCAGATTCGAGCAACTCGTGGCCGAATGTCCACGGCGTGGTATGGGCAGACCAGGGCCGACAGTCTTTCTCGTAGGTCCCCATCAACATGCCGCGCCCTTCCTGACGCAGATACAGCTCACCATCAAAATCCACGGCATGCAGCATCTCACGCCCGGTACGCTCGTTGAACTCGACAACCTCGGGCATCTGCTCGGTAATCAGATACATATGCTCCATGGCCAGCACTGGCAACTCCAGCCCCGTCATGCGCCCCACCTCACGTGCCCACAAACCTGCGGCATTCACCACATGTTCAGCATGTATGTTCCCCTTGTTGGTAATGACATCCCAAGTGCCATCAGCGCGTTGCACCAGGTCTTCCACCATGGTGTGCAATTCGATCGTTGCACCATTTTTCTTCGCAGACTTGGCGTAGGCATGGGTCGTCCCATAAGGGTCCAGATGTCCCTCCACTTTGTCGTACAGAGCGCCAACAAACTGATCGGGGTCGATCAATGGCATCAGTTCGTGGGCCTCGGTGGGCGATAGAATCTGTGCCTCCAGACCCAGGTACCGACCTTTGGCCGCGATTGATTTAAGCCAGTCGAAACGCTCTCTGGTAGCAGCCAGCATTATTCCACCGGTCATGTGCAAGCCGATGTCCTGACCGGAGTATTCTTCTATTTCCTTGTACAGTTCGACGGTGTACTTCTGCAGCTTGGCAACATTCGGATCACCGTTGATGGTGTGCATGCCGCCTGCCGCATGCCAGGTTGAACCGGAGGTGAGCTCGGAACGTTCCAGCAGCATCACATCCGTCCAACCGAAGCGCGTCAGGTGATATAACACTGAACAACCGACCACACCGCCACCGATGACGACAACTCTGGCTTGTGATTTCATGGGCAGGGTTTTTCCTTGAATGTTCTTTATCGAAGTTTGATATCCGTGATGTATTTATACGCCGATATCAGCCCGGTATTAACTGGCCTCTATCAGACACCTGACGGGCTATCTTCCAGAATCATATCGGCACCTTTTTCCGCAACCATCATGACAGGAGCATTGATATTGCCCGACGGGATGCTCGGAAAAATGGAGGCATCCACGATTCGCAGGCCTTTGACTCCATGGACACGTAGCCGATTATCGACCACCGAAGTTGCAGCATCGGATCCCATGGCACAAGAGCCACACAGGTGGTAGATAGAACCACCATTTTCCCGAAAGTACTGCAGCATCTGCTCGTCGCTGGCAACGGCGGCACCGGGAATCACTTCAGCTTCAGTGACCGATTGCAGAGCGCCCGAGTTCATGATCTTGCGAATCAATCGACTGCCTTGAATGACTTCATTGATATCCTTTTCCGTACTCAGGTAGTTCGGCTTTATCAAGGCAGCATCACTCACTGAAGCCGAGGCCAGCTCGATACTGCCTCGACTGCTAGGACGGCAGGCGTTGAAGGCCAGCAGAAAACCCGAGTACGGCTCTGGAACCAGATCTGCTTTGGGATCCACCGGTATCTGATACGACATCGGATTGAAGTAGAGTTGAATATTAGCTTCCGCTTCACTGTCATCCCCCTTGAAGAAGCCGCCCGCCTGATTGACACTCATGGACAGCGACCCCTTGCGTGTCAACAGATACTGCAAGGCCGCTTTCACCTTGCCACTCAATGATAGAAACTCATCATTCAAGGTGCGTATATTGGCCCGATAGTAATAACTGACACACAGATGATCTTGCAGATTCTTTCCAACTGCCGGTAGGTGCTTCAGAACAGCAATCTGATGCTTCTCCAACTGCGCACTATCTCCTATTCCCGACAGTTGCAGCAGCTTGGGGGTATCCACTGCACCTGCCGACAGAATCACTTCAAGCCTGGCAGAACAGGTCTCAACACCCTCAGGGGTACGCACACTGACCCCACTCACGCGGCCACTATCATCCAGTAGCAACTTCTCTGCGACGGCATGGCGCTTGATCTGCAGATTCTTGCGCTTCAGGGCAGGCTTCAGGTAAGCCGTATTGCTCGAGGCTCGCTGCCCCTTCGCTATATTGGTCTCATAAATCCCGGCGCCTTCAAATTCGGCTCCATTGAAATCATCGTTTGCCGGGTAGCCCAACTCTTCAGCCCCATCCAGAAAATTCTGGCAGATCGGATGCGCACCCACCTTCATGGGCGTGATCCCGATCAGCCCTTGGCTCGAATGATGATCGTTATCGCCCAGTGGGTGATTTTCAAGTTTCCTGAAGTACGGCAACACCTCCTGATGTGACCACCCCTCGTTGCCAGCCGCCGCCCAGCTGTCAAAATCTGCAGCAGCGCCACGTACATAGATCATGGCGTTGATGGAACCCGAACCGCCCTGCACCTTGCCTCGAGGCGCATAGAGCTTGCGACCAGCCATGGATGCTTCCGGTTCGCTGTAATACATGTAGTTGTATTGCGGGTTGTAATAGGTCTTGGCAAAACCCACTGGCAGCTTTATCCAGGGACTGGAATCCTTGCCGCCTGCTTCGAGCAACAGGACCGAGTATTGCCCGGAGGCGCTCAATCGATGCGCCAGTATGCAACCGGCGGAGCCTGCACCGACCACGATGTAATCAAACTGCATCTCTAACGCTCCGCAGGCTCGTTCCAGCTGCTTGAAGATTGCCTCTGGTAATCATAGGGCCTGGAGTCCATCGACAGGTGCAAGGCTTTACCCGTATAAGGCGAGTGGGCCTTGACCACCTCCATATT
Organism: Granulosicoccus antarcticus IMCC3135; assembly: GCF_002215215.1. Classification (NCBI taxonomy): domain Bacteria; kingdom Pseudomonadati; phylum Pseudomonadota; class Gammaproteobacteria; order Chromatiales; family Granulosicoccaceae; genus Granulosicoccus; species Granulosicoccus antarcticus. The sequence goes on from NZ_CP018632.1 coordinate 4,125,476, forward strand.
CAATTCAACGCCCAGACCCGGCTTTTTGGAGGGAATGATGTAACCGTCTTGCCACTCGATCTTCTCCTGCAGCACCTCGGCATGAAAGCCATCCCAGCTACCAATGCTTTCCTGAATCAGAAAGTTGGGAGTGGCCGTTGCCAGCTGGATACTGGCGGCAGCGCCAATGGGCCCGTTATACAAATGAGGGGCAATCTGCACGTAATAGGCCTCGGCAATACTGGCAATCTTCTTGGCTTCAAGAATGCCACCCACACGCCCCAGGTTCATTTGCAGAATGGCGGCGGCGCCATTTTTCAACAAGTCATGAAACTCATATTTGCTGGTCAGTCGCTCACCCGTGGCAATCGGAATGCTGGTGTGTTGTGCCACTCTGGACATCGCCTCACTCTGACCCGGAGGGACCGGCTCTTCGAACCACATGGGGTCGTAGGGTTCCAGACGCTTCGCCAGGCGTATAGCCGAGGCTGGCGTCATTTGCCCGTGGGTACCGAACAACAGATCACAGCTATTGCCTACGGCCTCGCGAATACGCCGACAGAAGGTGGCGCTCTTGTCCATGTCTTCCAGCGAAAGCATATGTCCTGAGTAGGCCGTGTAGGGGCCAGCAGGATCAAACTTCAAGGCCGTAAATCCACGCTCCTTGTTCTCTAGGGCACAGTCAACGGCTAATTCAACGTTGTCATAGTCATAGTCGCCGTGCTTGTTTTTCGGGTAGAGATAGGTATAGCAGCGCAGTTTCTCATTCACCATGCCACCAATCAGCTCGTACACCGGCTTGCCTGCCGCCTTGCCGATAATGTCCCAACACGCCATCTCCAGCCCACTGACAATACCCATCATGGTCAGGTCGGGGCGCTGCGTAAAACCACTGGAATAGGCTTGCCGGAAGAAGCGTTCGATATGGTGCGGATCATGCCCCTGCAGACAGCGCTCGAAGACATCACTGATCGCCGGCACCATCACTTTGGGGTGGAAGGTGGCCGCGTAGACCTCCCCGACGCCTTCAATGCCACAATCGGTGCGCAAGGATACGAAGATCCAGTACATACCACCCACGTGGGGAGCGGGTGTTGCTACGACATGTGTCTCGCAAGAAATAATTTTCATCAGAGTGCCTTTTTACGTGCTGTCATTGATTTCAATTTTAGAACTGCCAATGTGCCAATGCCACCCATCAGCGCGATATAGCTGACATGAAGAGCCTCTACCGGGTGAGGACACCAGGCAGAGACGGGTATCGCTCACTCAGTAATTCAGAACAACCAGTCTTGTCTGGGTGTAGTCCAGCATGCCGTGCTTGCCATCATCGCCACCCAGCCCCGAGCGCTTCCAACCGGCGTGATAGCCCTGATACGGATCGGCCGGTGTGCGATTGACATACACCTCACCGGCTTCGATATTGTTGGCAAGCTTCATCGCCGTACGGTAGTTCTCGGTATAGACAACCGAGGCCAGTCCGAACTGATGGTCGTTGGCCAGCTGCAAAGCCTGGTCAGCATCACTGTACTTGAGCACCGGCAGTACGGGGCCAAATATCTCCTCCTGCACGATCTCCATTTCCTGGCGGCAGTTGGTCAGCATTGTCGGTGGGTAGAAATGCCCTGGCCCTTCTGGAATGAAGCCGCCCATCTCAAGCTTTGCGCCATCATCAATCGCGCGCTCAACCATCTGATGAATATTCAGGCGCGAGCTTTCATTGATCAGTGGCCCCATATCACCGGGCTCTACACTGCGATCGCCATACTGGCGTGCCGACATATGCGTGCGCAGTAGCTCGACAAAGCGCTCATAGACCGCTTCATGCACATAGACGCGTTCAATGGCGGTACACAGCTGTCCGCAGTTAGTCGTCTTGGAGGCCACAATCTCCCGTGCCGCCTTTTCCAGATCCGCATCGGCCTCAACGATAGCCGGGCTCTTGCCACCCAGTTCCAGTGAAGACTTGCAGATATTGACCTGGGAATACTCCAGCACCTTGCGGCCCGCACCCACACTACCGGTCAGCGTGATCATGCCTACGGCAGGGTGCGTACAGACCTGTTCGGCAATAGCGTGATCCATGGTCAGAATATTGATCACACCAGCAGGAATGCCTGCCTCAAGCACCGCCTGTGCGATCTCGAAGGCTGAGCCTGGTGTGTTGTTACTGGGTCGAACAACAACCGTATTACCGGTAATCAGTGCTGGGGCGATCTTTCGCAACAGAGTATAGACGGGATAGTTGAAGGGAATCAGACAGGCAATGACACCGATCGGCTCTCGCTGTAACAGCAGGGTCTCATCAGGGGTATCACTGGGAACAATCTCCCCTTCAATCCGACGTGCCCACTCGGCATGATAACGGGTGATATCCCCGGCATATACAGCCTCATTGCAAGCATCCTCCAGGCTCTTGCCAGACTCATCAGCCAGCGCCTGCCCGATCAGCTGCTTGCGTGCCACCAGAGCATCGGCCAGACGGTGCATATAGCCTGCGCGTTCCACACTTGTCAGCTTGCGCCAGTGCTTTTGTGCCGCAGCCGCAAACTGGACAGCCTCGATAGCCTCCTCGGCGGTTGCCAGCTGTACCTGACCAACCAGCTCTTCGGTGGCAGGATTATAGACAGGCAGCGTTTGCGCCTGACTGGACACTACAAATTCGTTATTGACAAAGTTCTGGTCAATGCGCATGACGGGCTCCACAGGATCGATGGCGGCATCCTAAGAGCTGGAAAAACGGGAGTCAATAGAATTTTCACATATAAAATAAGATTTTCATATATGAAAATATTTTGATGAATGATAAGCTGGGATAAATGATTTCAGTCGTGATAGGGCCCATACAAGGACAAACTGTACAGGCTGTTCTCAGCAGATACGGATCAAAAATGGTGCTCTCTCAAACGTTACAGCCATCATCGTCGTCAGCTCACAACCGGGTGTCACCAAGACAGGGGCTTTTGCATTTTTTCCGCTTATGAAAAACAGCTCTATGCAACCCTCAATAAAGTCCAAAGCCCCTGCCGTAGACAGCACGGTGATGATTCTGGATCTACTGGCAGCCACTTCCTACCCGATGACCTTGTCCGAGATCTGCGAACAGACAGGCATTGCCGTGGCAAGCGGTCATCGTCTCGTCAAGACGCTTCTGGATCATCAGCTTGTGGCTCTGGATCCGAGTCGAAAAAGAGCCTATTGCATTGGCTCACGCATTTTTCAGATAGCCTCCACCATCTACAACAAGCAGAGTCTGATCCCCTACTTTCATCCCATTGCCGAGATTCTGAAAAACGAGATCCACAAACCGATCTTTCTGTGTGTCCCTATCGGCAACAGGGTTGTGGTGGTCTCCAAGGTCGAGCATTCAGCCAGCAGCGCTTTCAATATTCACATTGGCCTGACCATGCCCCTGCATCAATCGGCATCCGGCAAGGCCATACTCTCCATGCGCTCCGAGTCATTCCAGCAGGATTATTTCAAGAACGAACAGAGCAGCCACCCCGATAGCAAGCCACTGCTGGAACGCAGCCAGGAGGACATCGTTCGCGCCAAGCGCCTGGGGTATGCAGTCACACAAGGGGAGATCGATAGCCATGTCAGCTGTATCGCCGCCCCCATACTGAACTTGCGTAACGAGCCTGTGGCCGCCATCAGTGCCGCCATCAATGGCGAGCTTCTCAACCGGCAATCGGCCCGGGATTATTCCAAATACCTGGTGCAATCAGTGCGTCAGCTTTCGTCCAGGATTGTTTGAAGCAGACTGAGTGCTGGCTATTGTGCAAGCACCGCTTGCACAAATTCGTTGTCATGCCAAGCCTCTGCGAAGGCCCTCATGTACTTGTGATTACGCGGTGAAAAACCTTTCATGTCCCGAAATACTGCCCGTAAATCCTGCGCTAAGCGCTCGATCACCTTCGAGCCCCATCCTTGATCTGCTTGAAGTACTTGTTAGCCATGCCGTCCTTGTGTCCCAGCTCAATCTCGATAGCCAGCGACTTCTCGACGACCTTTGTTAGCTGTCCGACCGTTACCATGTCGGGCAAGCAAAGATCATCGTCATAGGCATCGGTTTGTGTGATCGTATCGACCACGCCGATAACATAGCCACTACATCTAGCATTTTCACTGTAATAGCTCGAAGATGTCTTGCCAGTTCCGCAGAACTTGGTCATATCGTTGCCAGTGTAGAAGGTCGCATAGCTCGTAGTGGTAGTCAGAGCGAGAGTGAGAGTGAGAGCACCAAGAGATTGGGTTAGGTGTTCATGATGCCTCCTTACTGGGTTTCGAACTGCACAGTCTTCTGTGCCTCTTTTAGTTCCCGCGACTGCCTGACTTGTTCATTCAAGCGCCTGATCTGTAGCCTCTGTTCTTCTAGCTGCTCGTCCAAGCGGCCTATCTCTATCTTCATGCTGTTCGTAATTTCTAGTTCCTTGCGGTCTGCCTGGGTCATCGGACCAGACTCAACGTCACTTGCTAATACGGTTACGCATTCTACATACCTCCTAACCTTCACCGCTTTGTAGTATGGATACTCTCTCTCCACCTGTAACAACGCTTGAATATCAGTTTCCGCCATTGTCTTGATGTCGCCCATAGACTCGCAAGGCTTTCTTCTGCGCACAACTTCTATGTAATAGACTCTCATTTTTTGATGATTGCTCTGATTTGCTTGGTAACTATCGAGGACACGTTAGTTCTCCTTTTTGTTCGCTTAAGTGATGGATCATCGCATGATGCTATAAGAGCTCGCAAAGCACGTCAGGACACTTCTCCTCATTGTTTTCGCCATTCGTGAGTTCCAACTCTCCGAATCCATTTCTTTTGTAGAATCGTCGCGCTCCGTGATTGTCTTGGAACGTCCATAGGCGTACTGGCCGGCCGAGTCCTCCCAGAGCATCTCTCAACAACGACGTGCCTATTCCCTTGCCAACGAGATCAGGGGCGACATACAAGTGATCGATCCAGTCAAGGCCCTCGTCGTGTGAGGTCGCGACCATGCCGACGACGGCACTGTCTAGTGTGGCGACGCGCACCTTACCCCCGGGCATTAGCACATCCCGAATCCAACGTCGAACGCCATCGTTAGCGTGCGCAAGCGGTGCGAAGGCGACGTGCCGCTCGCGCGAGCCGATGTTTGTGCGCAGCCCTGGCCATGTTTCAGTTCAAATGGCCCTCCCTGCTGCAGTTCGATGAAGCTGGCCACGACGACGAGACTATCCGCGGTAACTGCGTCGACTCTATGGGCTAGACGATGTCGCTTCGGAGAGCTACCGGAGTGCTTCAAACAACGTTACGGCAGTATCGAAGTGGGCAATCGGGGCGGGATCATCACCTGACACTACTGTCGATGAGCGTCCACATACTCCCATACCCGGGAGATCACCACCGAGCCTTCGCCCACTGCCGAAGCCACCCGCTTGATTGAACCGGAGCGCACATCTCCAACAGCGAAAATGCCATCGTGCGAAGTTTCATAGGAGGAGGCCCGGCGCACATCAGAACCCGTCATCACGAAACCGCGCTCATCAAGTTCCACGCAACCGTTCAACCAACGGGTATTGGGTGCAGCCCCCACCATGACAAAGACACCCCGGGTCTCTATTCGCCTGGTCTGGCCACTGGTGCGATCAAGGACATCGATCGCCTCCAGATGCTCATCGCCATAAACAGCACTCATCTGCGCGCCGAAATGGATTTTTATGCGAGGGTCACTTGACAGCCGATGAGAAAGATAATCGGACATGGATGCCGCTAGCGACTCTCCACGTACCAGCAGATGAACGCAGTTGACCGTGCGCGACAGGAACATGGCAGCCTGGCCTGCAGAATTGCCCCCACCGATAATCACCGCATCCGTGTTGCTACACCAGCGTGACTCGACCGAAGTTGCCGCATAGTAGATACCCAGGCCTTCAAAACGTTCCAGATCCGGTATTGGCAATCGGCGGTACTGCACACCAGTTGCCACCACCACGGCATGAGCACGCACCACTTGCTCATCCTCGAGCGTGATCTGAAAGACACCATCCTTGCCCTGCTTCAGAGAGGTAACTTGTGAAGGCACAGTGAAACGGGTACCAAATTTCATGGCCTGCAGCTCACCTCGCCAGATCAGATCACCTCCCGAAATACCGGTGGGAAAGCCCAGGTAATTTTCAATGCGACTGGAGGTGCCTGCCTGACCACCAATAGCCATGCCCTCGACAACCAATGCAGACAAGCCTTCGGCCCCTGCATAGACGCCAGCGGCCACCCCTGAGGGTCCGCCGCCAACGATGACGACATCCATCAATTCGCAATGGCCAAACTCGATGCTAAGACCGATCTGCCTTGCAATCTTGCGCGGAGTCGGCTCCTCGATCACCTCATTCTTACCAAGGATGACGGCTGGCCTCCCAAGCTCGATGCCACACCGGGTGGCGATCTGTGCCGCTTCGGGCTCACCGATTGACAGCGAGCGAACCGGAATCCGGTTACGATCGGCAAAAGCTGCAATCTGGCGAATATTGCGATCGATCTCAGCACCCAGCAGCGTCAATCCAATATCGTTAGCCTCCAGGAACCGCCGCCGGCGTGCAGCGAATACGGTGACAATCCGATCACTGAGCTCGGGTATACGGCTCATCAGTCGCAGCATGTCGGGCCGCGGCACCCCGATCAGCTGGCTGCGACATACAGCGCGTGCACTGACCATTTGTCTGCCGCCCGAGAGAAACGAAATATCACCGATGTACTGTCCCTCTCGCAGTGTTGAGTCGCCATAGCGAGCATCGGTTGCAGGATCAACAATTTCGATTTCTCCCTGCTCGACGTACCAGAACGTATCGATCGGATCGCCCAGGGATATAGGGCACTCGCCCGCTTCAAAGACCTGGCACCGACCCACTTTTCGCATCGCCTCGATATGCTCGTCGGCAAGCGGTGTACGGATCATTGTTTTCAGATCTTCGGCCAGTGATTCCATGAGTCCTTTGGGTCTATCAATACAATATCGGGAAGGCCTCAGACTCGCACAGTCACTGCGTATTGTCCAACTGACAACCAGGGTGCGGAAGTTTGCTGATTAGGCCGCTCTGGGTCCCCAGAGAATGATAGCGGCACCCAGCAGACACAGAGTGGCGCCGGCAAGATCCCAACGGTCGGCCCGCACGCCCTCAACCGCCCATAGCCACAGCAGAGAGGTAGCTATATAGACACCCCCATAGGCAGCATAGGCTCGTCCGGCAAAATCAGCCTCAACACGGGTGAGCAGATAGGCGAACACGGCAAGCGCCAACAAGCCAGGGATAAGCCAGAAAACCGATTTTCCGAGCCGCAACCAGGCCCAGAAGGAGAAGCAACCAGCGATTTCGGCAAGAGCCGCACCCAAATATAGAAATAGAGTCGTCACGGAGTTGACCTGGTTGTTGATCAGAGGATCGGCGATCGGTCATGATACAAGACAGGCTATCACCTGATAAGCATCCAGACGGCCATGACCATCATCATGATATTTTCAGTCAGCGAAATAAAACCAAGTGGCACATTGCTGTCACCACCGACACAGGCGCATTTAAGCTCTCGCTTGTCGATATAAACAGCCTTGACTACCGACACTGCTCCCACGGTACCAATAAACAGCGCCACGGGTATGGCGAGCCAGAGCAGCGCACCTGCGATCATCAAAATACCGGCCAGAGCTTCTCCGAAAGGATAGACATAGGCATACCGGACGACACGCTTGGCCAGCAAGTCGTAACCGAGAAACATATTCGAAAAACTCTCAAGATTCTGCAGCTTCTGAATCGCCAGAATACACATGCTGATCGCAATGAAGAATTCAAAGCTGCGCATGGTCATAATCGACCCTGAAAGAGCCCAGTTTGTTGCCAGCGCCATCAAAAAGGCCACGCTAAAGATGGCGATAACAGGCTTGTAGCTGGTGCTCTCGGTGTCCTGTACAGGCATATCCAGATGTCGGCGCAATGCCTCGTAGCCACCAATCCGCGTATTGTTGATAAATATTTGCGGTGTCGTCTTGACCTGTTGTTCTTCCTTGAAACTGTCAGCCTCTGATCGAGAAGTCAGGCGTTGGTCATCAACCTGGTACCCCTTGCGTTCAAGAAGGTCTTTCGCCTTCAGTCCGAACGGACATACATGCTCGTCCGTCACCATCCGGAAAAGAGTGGCTTTCTGTTTAACTACTGTTGACATGGATTTACTCCTCAATTGAGCATTTCGCTTCACAGCGTGAAGTATTCGAAAATACCTATTCCTCGTGCAGATCTACAACACAGCAGGCATGCCTGAAACAGCCTGCGTTCTATTGTTGTAATCTGATTGCCAGTGGGTCGTATCTTCTGGCCCGCCTGGCTACTTCATTCCAATACTGTTGACCACTTTAGTTGCATTCTCTACCCGATTTGCCAGCTCCTCAAGCTCGCCATTTTCGAAAGGACCTTTCACGAATCCCTGAAGTGTAATGACGCCCTCATCACTCATAGTGACGTTGACACGAGGGTAGCTGATTAACCTGTCCTGAAAATCCTGCCAGCTGATATGCGAATCCATTTTCACGGCTTGCTCAATCGGCGCCGGCTCTTCGATCAACGCATCCTCTGCATTGACAACATTGAACATCAGTGACAGAAGCAGCACGGTGGAGGCGGTTATTACTTTCATTAGTCTATATCCTCTAAAAATTTATAGATGATTGCAGATGCGGCATACCTCACCTGCTTGGAGGCGATCGCACAAAAACCTGGAAGGGTCATGGCGTCGTTGCATACATGTTAGGCCAGCAACCTGACAAACAATCGACATCAGGATGACAATTGCAATCATTACATGAGGCACAGCCGTGCTGGATGCTTGTCTCAAGCATGAAATCTAAAACGGCGCTCCAAATTGCTATTTTTACAGACAGTTAATGACACTTATTAAATTATTTAATACAAGCATGTCATATCTGGATATCAGAAATTAATTTCCCCTGGCAATCGATTCCAGCCGGTGGAAGGTCAATCACTATCGCCTCGATCAGTAATTTTCATACTGCCTCAAGAGGACCAACTCGGTCCTCGAGCTGATGGGTAACTTCATTTTTACAAATATTTCCTACTTGAACAGGGCCTTTGGGTTTGTCTCTTACCATTAGCGCTGAGTCCACAACACAACTCTGCTCAAACAAGATGGAGATAAAAAATGTCTAAGTACGCCAGATTTTTTTTGATGATTGCAACCTCGACCCTTGTGATGTTCGGTCTGATGTATCTGAACACCTATCAAACGGATCATCTTTTTTTCAGTGAAACGCGTTTGTACATGGCCTTTTACATGGGAGCTGCGATGGCCGTCATCATGTTGCTCTTCATGCTGAAAATGTACACATCAGCAGCTAAAAACAGCGCAATTTTCGTGACTGCAATCGTCATTTTTTCAGGCTCATTATGGCTGCTGCGCAGTCAATCTACCGTAGAGGACGTGTCATGGATGAAAGCGATGATACCGCACCATTCTATCGCCATACTGACCAGCAGCCGAGCTAACATCAGCGATCCCCGAGTGAAGGATTTAGCCAACAGGATCGTCGAGGCACAGAAGAAGGAAATCGATGAGATGAAGCAACTGATAGAGGGTCTGAGCCAATAGTCTGCGCAGAGCCTCTGACAGTCTATCGGAGCTCTTCATCCGGTGCCGACACAGCATCCTGCCCTCGGTGCCTGGCCAGGGTGAACCCTATACATGTCAATCCATTCTCCGAGCGAGCGAAGTGATGACCGCCATGCATACGGGCGATAGCGGCAACAATGGACAGACCCAGACCATGGTGTTTTTCTGACAACGAACGAGCGATATCAGAGCGATAGAAACGATTGAAGATCAGTGCTAGCGCCTGTGAGTCGATCGTCTGTCCACGATTGCACACCGAGACACTTATGCAATCCTCTTTCAATAGCGAGATTGTGACCTGTATTCTTGATTCCGGCGTTGCGTATTCACTGGCGTTACCCAGAAGATTGGATAAAGCACGCTTTAGCAACGAGACATCGAATTCACCATTGGCATCGCCTTTTACCTGGACCTCAAGCTCAGACTCTGACAACAACGCTTCATGGTAATCGATCACTTCTGAGGCTATCTGCGCAATGCTGCCTACTTTCTCGCAGCGAGCCTGAGAGCCTCGCTCAGCCTTGGACAGAAACAGCATGCTGCGTATGATTTCAGACATACGATGCAATTCTTCCAGATTCGAGCCTACTACGGCACCCTCGACCAGCCCCTTTTGCATCGTTCGTAGCGACAGCTCCGAACTGGTAATCAGGTTGGTTAACGGTGTGTTCAATTCATGTGCAACATCGGCATTGAAATTTTCCAGCTGTTTGTAAGAACTGGACAAACGTTCAAGCAGGTCGTTGAATTGCAATACCAGCGGTTGTAATTCCGTCGGCAGCGATGAGCCATCCAATCGGGACTCAAGGGTACTGGCTGTCAGCTGGTCAATCTGTTCCACCAGACTATCGACCGATTTCAATTCATGCCGAACGATCCAGTAAACACCGTAGACTACCGCTATTGTCGCCAGCAATGAGGCCACGGTTAACGCAAAGACCAACCAGTGCAGCAGCTCGTCGTCGGCGTGCTGATTAACACTGATAGTCACCAGGCCCGGCTGTGTATCACCACCAAAGGCTGGCACCACAAAGCTCACCTCTTTGACATCGGGATCTCCTGCAAAAGTGTCGTCACCCTCATAGACAACAGGGCCGTTCTGATACCGGAGAGCGACTTGAAGCTCTTGATGCCCTGCCAGAAAATCGTCCAGCTGATGACGCAGTTCGTCCATATTCGGGTCCAGTCTGGACTCAACCATCAGGTGTTCGATAATGTCCTGCTTCTCAAGCAGGCTGCTGGCTTGACGGGAAGTAAGATAGTTTGCAATGACCAGATAGACCACCAGAGAAACCAGTGTAAAGCTGATCAATACCTGCAGTGCCAACCAGCGTGAGAGTCGCTGACCTAATGAGAGTGAATTTGAGCTAGCAAGCTTCACAGCGCAGAACGATCTTCCAGCACATAACCCATACCCCGTTCGGTATGTAAAAGCGTGTGCTCAAAGGGCACATCCAACTTGGTACGCAGTCGTCGTATGGCCACTTCGACCATATTCGTATTGCTATCAAAGTTCATATCCCAGACCTGCTCTGCAAGAGAGGTACGTGAAATCACTTCGCCTTTTCTGCGTAGAAGCAAGATGAGCAATGTGAACTCTTTAGCGGTGAGTGCCAATGGCTGACCTGCCCGGGTCGCTTTGCGCCGAACCAGATCCACCTCCAGATCAGCCAGGTTCAGCTTTGTGGCTTCTGAAGGCTTTTCTGCCAGGGAGGAGCCGCGTCGGGTAATCACCTGCAATCTGGCCACCAACTCACTGAAGGCGAAGGGTTTGACCAGATAGTCATCGGCTCCTGACTTCAACCCCTCAACTCGATCCTCTACGCCACCAACCGCTGTCAACATCAGTACAGGGGTCGATTTTTTACTACGTAACGCTGACAATAATGCCATGCCATCAAGCCCAGGCAGCATACGATCAAGCACAATGACGTCATATTCGCCTTCGAGTGCCAGATGTAACCCTTCCAAGCCATCGTTGGCGACATCGACCACGAACCCTTCGGCGTTCAACCCCTTCCGAAGATACTCTGCGAGCTTGGCCTCATCCTCTACCACCAGCAGCTTCATCGGTTTGATCTCACGTGTTCTTGTATTTCCAATTTCAACGGCAAAAAAAGAGCCAATCAGGATATTAAATTTACCAGTCGCAAGCTTACACGTATGTAGCCGTCCAACGGCACCTGATCAGGCTCGATCTCTTCTTCTGTTGCTGTCGGAGCGGATCATTTGCGCGATTTTGGCGGCCATATCGAGCATTGCCCGAACCGCCTTCCCCATCCCCTCGCAAGCACGTAACTCCATGACCTGCCCCAGCAACACCAAGGTGACGATCACGGCAGCCACCTCGAAAAACACGCCGACCTGACCATTGGTAGACAGTACCAGCAGCGGTACGCTCAACCCGATACCCACCCACAATCGCCGTGTAATGTCGTGCAGCTCCGAATCAGGCCCCTCACCTTGCAGGCCGACACACTCAAGCCCCATGCTGCAAAGAGGACAGGCGCCAGGTCCAGGGTGACGAACCTCAGAATGCATTGAACAGGTGTAGATGGCACCAACATAGCCTTCTGGTAGCACATCAAACTCGCCACTCTTCTCCTTCATATGCATTGCAGTAGCTCATGTCCGACCCAGCCATCCTCGGATGACAACAAGAATCAAATCACCGTGCTTCACAACAAGCGATCTGTTATCTATCAGCAGTATATGAAGTGCGTCTTACCGACAGCTAACTCAGTGATTACATTCCTGACGGTTACGCACTCTCAGGCTCTACTCAGTGTTGCAAGAGTCATACGAATGTAATCTCAATGAACTCTAAATGACAGGCTACAAACACTATCGTAGATGGCGGTAACACCGTAATTTTTTGACTTAACCTTTGTTTCGGAGAATCGCCATGAAAAAATTAACATCCGCTTCAGTCGTCGCCTTACTGGTACTCGCAAGCCCCACTTACGCCTCTCATGACCTGGCAAAGCCTCCTGCTGAGCAGGCACCGGTCGACAACCATATTTCATGGCATGAGTTCCGACACGAGCTGGGCTCCTATCCTGGAGTAACGGCAACAATTGATCATCACGGCGTCATTACACTGGCCGGGCATACCGACTCGTCTCCTGAAAAGCAGAGAATAAGCAATCTGGCCACTCAAGTCAGAGGAACGATCGAAGTGAATAATCTTATCGGCACCGACTGAACCCATTGACATGGATTCCACCTCAAACGTCCTGGCTTGCAAGATGGATCCCGGTTGATCGGATGAAGCGGATATTCGTGTACTGACAAATGCACGGATAGTCACCATGGATTCGGCTCACCCACGGGCCGAAGCCATGGCCTGGGACTCGGCAGGCGTCATTCTGGCAATAGGCATGGAATCCGAGGTGCTATCGGCCATTGGTCATGACTATGAGATGACAAGCGCAGAAGGAAATCTCGCTCTACTAGGGTTCGTTGACACTCATGTACATGTCCCCGAAGCCGGTATTAACGAAAGTCTCTGCTTTCTCCCCCCCGGCGAAGGCATAGACGTCTATGAGACTTTAAATAGCGGAGTGCGCCGAGAAGCAGCGCACTGATGACTGGGTTCGCGCAGCGGGTGCAACGCTATTTCTCCTTGCGTGATTCACCGGATGAATTTCCATGCCATTGGCGATCGAGCAGTGCGCCTGGCATTGGATTCGATCGAAGCATTGGGCGATCAGCATGCCTCCTTGCCGGTGCGGCCTCATCGCACCACACATACCTACCTGATACCGATCCACTGTCCCCATTTGGCATCATTGAGCGCGCACTAACCCGTAAAACCTTTTCAGTACCGGATGTAGTTACTGGCACGTGATTATTGGACAGTCACTGATCCTTTCATGCCACCTTCCAGGTGCCCGGGTTTCAGACAAGCGATGTCAACCACACCTGCGTTGGTAAACGACCAGGTCACCGTACCAGCCCCATTGGTATCGAGCGATATCGAATTGGGTTCATCATGCTCCATTCCCGGAAACTTCTTCATCAGTTCGTGATGCTCTTTGATCTCTTCGGCAGAACCCAAAACGAACTCATGTGCAAGTTTGCCTTGGTTCACGACATAGAACTGTATCGTTTCACCAGCAACAACCTCGAAACTATCGGGTATGAATCTCATGGTGTCATCCATAACCACAGAGATAACACGATCCACTGAATTGGCATCACCCGGTTTGCCAATACCACTGTCGTGATGAGCTTCATCAGCATGGCTATCGTCATGCCCATGCCCCTCTGACACCTGATGGCCCCCTTCCGAGTGGTGATCCTCATCCTCGCCATCCGACTCGTGACTCATGGAGCATCCCGTCATGATCAGCATCGGAGCCAGTAGTGCGAAGACAAGGATTGGATGACGCATAGTTGAGATATCGTTTGGCAATGGGGATGGGGTGAGCGCTTATCAGCACCGTCGCATCGAAGCCTAGTGTTTGCAGATGTCGCCTTGCCAACAGTCAGATTACTTTTTTGTCAGCTGAGAAGAGCGTCGCCTGAGGCCTCTGAGCCCAGACCTCAATGCCGATACCGTTTGTCGGTGTTTTGTAATCCTGGTGCAACTCAACTGCAAACTGCATAGGGCAACATCAGTCCCTGTTGTGCCGCTATGTATGATTGTGGCACCTACTCTGCTGGCTTATCCCTGATCATCAACAAAAACACAGCGAACCCATGCTCTTGACAATACAGCACCATCAACCGATCAAATCACCAGGCAAATTACTCACGCTGGCACTGTCGACAGCCTCTCTGGGGATCGCTGCAATGAGCCCCGTTCTCGCTGATTCTCATGCAACAACACAGTCCACGCCCAGTGCTCTGGACTATGAATCTGCGTTGACAGGTTACAAGTCGCTGGATGGCGATGAGCGCACAGACTGGAAACAGTCCAACGATACCGTTGGCAAGATCGGTGGATGGCGCAGCTATGCCAACGAGGCGTATCAGGCGAACCAGGCTGACGCCAAAGCGCAGAGTGATGCCAAGCTCCTTGTTGAAGGGTCGAGCAAGCTTCAGGAGCCTGCTGCTGCCCCCACACCAGATACCGATAGCAAACACATGGATACCACCTCGGTCGCATCCAGCAACACGAAAATGACGCCCATGCAGGACGATTCGCAAACACAGCTTGATGTGCAATCCAACACATCCCCGCTGACGATGAACTACCAGTCGGCAATGACGAGCTACCGTCTCTATGACGACAACCCTCCGGGAGACTGGAAAGCGGCCAATGATCGTGTCAGAGAAATCGGTGGCTGGAGAGCCTACGCACAAGAAGCCTACGAGGCTTCCAAACGAGATGCTCAGGCGCAGGCTGAGTTCGAATCCGGGGCCGGGACCGGAGACTCACAATGAAACTGACACAAAGACGGATTACCAGGCCACTGAGCATTGCTTTTCTGACAACCACGGTATTGAGCGGTTGTGCCACCTTTGACGTCAATGAATCCATTGGCTGGACGAATGAGGAGGCGGCGACGTTCACGGGGGGCAATCTGGAACTCGCCCGTACCGCTGGCCAACGCGCTGCACGTACCGAGGCGGCCACCGCCTTGCTGGCAGAACCACTGACACGTGACAGCGCGGTGCAACTGGCCCTTGTCAATAGCCCCACCATTCAGGCCTTGATCGCACGCAGCTGGGAGACCGGGGCGAGTGCGGCGCAAACAGGCCGTATCCCCAACCCGGTTTTCTCGTTTGAACGCCTGGTCTCTGACGACAGCCAGACCAAGGATCTGGAACGCTTTATCGCTTTCGGATTGCTGGATGTACTGCTGCTGCCAATGAAAAAAGGGGTTGCGGAACGCGGCATGGAGAGTGCCCGGGTCAAGCTTACCTCTGATGTTGTCGCCGAGGTCACAGCCGTACGGCAAGCATGGACACAGGCGGTCGCAGCCAAACAACTGGTCGCGTTCGCCGAACAGGTCAGAACCAGTGCCGATGCCTCTGCCGAGATGGGTCGCCGTCTGGAGAGCGTCGGCAACTTCAGCCGCCTGGAAAGAGCACGCCAGCAGGTGTTCTACGCCGATGCCACCATGCAGCTGGCAACCACTCGTCACGAAGCGGTGGTAGCCAGAGAAAAACTGATTCGCGCACTGGGGCTCGATGACAGGCAGCTAGCGATGCTCAAGCTGCCTGAGCGACTGCCCGATCTTCCTGCTCAACCCATACTGCCCGGCGAGGCCACCCAGACGCTTGGCGACAGACGCCTGGATGTGCGGATGGCCAAAGCCTCGCTTGATCGCGCCGCCCGCGCACAAGGCATCACCAACATAACCTCCTTTACCGATATCGAGGTGGGCTATCGCGAAACAAAAGCGACCGGGCCTGAGGAATCAGAGGAGCTGAGCGGCTATGAAGTCGAGATCAGTCTGCCTTTGTTTGATTGGGGGAACATGAGACGCGATGCCATGAGTGCGCAAACGCTCGCTGCTGGCAACGAATATGCGGCAACACTTCGAAATGCTTCTTCCAGCCTGCGCGAAACCTACTCGGCCTACCGCACCAGTTTTGATCTGTCCAGCTTCTACCGTGATGAGGTGGTCCCGCTGCGTACCCTTATCTCCGAAGAGAACGTCATGCAGTACAACGGCATGCTGATTGGCGTCTTCGAGTTACTCGCCGACTCACGCACACAAACCTCATCGATCATGTCGGCGATCGAGGCATCCGAACAATTCTGGATGGCCGATGCCGCCCTGCAAGCAGCCATGATGGGTCGCCCCATGGATGCCTCCGTCGGCACGATGGCGGCAGCCGGTGGTGGCGAAGAGGCAGGCCACTAGCGTGCTGAGCCTCGCCCCGACAACAACATCAAGATCAGCGCTACAGGGCAACATAGCCTGGAGCGCGTTGATCGCCTACTCAATTCACACGGATATCGATCTGACATGAGTTCAAGACGTGATTTCATGAAGTACGCCTCCATGACCGGCGGGGCTGTGGCAGCAGGCAGCGTCAGTCGCAACCTGATGGCAGCCTTGCCTGAGGCAGTCATTCAAACAGAGGTGAGCACCATGCCACCGCTGTTTCCAGACAGCGGTCCAGACTACAACCCGGTGGTCACCCCCAACGGTTGGACCCTGCCTTTTCGTATGCGCAACAACGTCAAGGAATTCCACCTGATTGCAGAGCCTGTGGTTCGAGAAATGACGTCTGGCTTCAACGCCAACCTGTGGGGCTACAACGGCCAGAGCCCCGGACCCACAATCGAGGTTGTCGAAGGTGACAGGGTACGAATCTATGTGACCAACAACCTGCCCGAACACACCAGTGTTCACTGGCATGGACAACGGCTGCCCAATGGTATGGACGGTGTCACAGGTTTGAATCAGCCTGCAATTCCTGTGGGCAAGACCTTTGTTTACGAATTCGTGGCAAAACGCCCCGGCACGTTCATGTACCACCCCCACGGTGATGAGATGGTGCAGATGGCGATGGGCATGATGGGCTCCTGGGTCACGCACCCCAAAGGCAAGAACAATCTGATCAGCGATGTTGATCGGGATTTTTGCGTCATCATGAATGCCTACGACATCGTGCCCGGCGCTGCAACGCCCAAGATCATGACCATGCTGGATTTCAACCTGTGGTCCTGGAACAGTCGGATCTTCCCCGGCATTGACTCGTTCAACGTGCGCCAGGGTGACAAGGTGCGCATGCGATTCGGCAACCTGACCATGACCAACCACCCTATCCATCTGCATGGCCACGAGTTTGTCGTCTCAGGAACCGACGGTGGACCGGTTCAGACATCGGCACGTCAGTGGGAGGTGACCACCGATGTCGCCGTGGGCCAGATGCGACAGTTTGAGTTTGTTGCCGATGAGCTAGGCGACTGGGCCTTTCATTGCCACAAGAGTCACCACACCATGAACGCCATGGGGCACGATGTACCCACCATGATCGGTGTGGATCATTCGGGCATGGCCCAGCAGATCGGTAGCGTCATACCTGACTATATGGTGATGGGCGAGCGCGGCATGGCCGACATGACCGAAATGGAGATGCCCATACCGGACAATACGGCCAATATGATGACAGGCGACGGCCCGTTTGGCTCGGTGGAGATGGGCGGCATGTTCTCCATGCTCAAAGTACGAGCAGATCAGCCTCGTGGTGACTACACAGACCCAGGATGGTATGAACATCCTCCGGGCACGGTGGCATGGGAATACACGGGCGAACTGGACCAGCCAGAGCGCTTCAAATCCGAAGTGTCATCCTCGAATATGGCCCCTGCACCACCCACAGAGAGCGTCGAGATTGATGTCAGAAAGCCAAGACGCCGACTCGGTTAGGCAGCGGAACCATTCACACACCAGAGACCTGATCATGACAAAAACTGTACTTACGGCACTAGCGCTTGTTGCCGCCCTATCTGCACCTGCTGTTTACGCCCATGGAACCAAGGCCGGGAAAGACGATCACAAGGCGTCTACGGACGTGGTCAAGGAACAAAAACCATGGGGGATCGCAGGCGATGCCACGCAGGTATCACGCACCATTGACGTTTCGATGATGGACAGCATGGAGTTCCAACCCAGCTCACTGACGATCAAACAGGGTGAGACCATTCGTTTCATCGCAAACAACCAGGGGCAGGTACTGCACGAATTTGTACTCGGAACCTCGGCGACCAATGACGAACACGCCAAAATGATGATCAAATTTCCGGGCATGGAACACGATGAACCCTATATGGCTCATGTCGGGCCCGACGAACAAGGCGAAATCATATGGACCTTTAATCAAGCAGGTGATTTTGATTTTGCCTGTCTTATCGCCGGGCATTACCAGGCTGGCATGCGAGGAACTATTTCGGTGCTCTCGGGCAGCTGACTCAGTCTTGTTACCCAGCGGTATCAGGTAACTGCATTACTCACTAACACACACAATCAAACAGAAACCATTCATACATGAAGATCCGAACACTACTATTACCTATTACGCTGCTTACAGCCATTTTCACCACAGCTGCAGTATTCGCCGAAGGCGATCATCCGATGACTGAGGGTGTCGTCAAGAAGGTCAACACCAGTACTGGCAAAATCACCATCAAGCATGGACCCATCGTCAACCTGGATATGCCTCCGATGAGCATGGTGTTTACAGTTCAGGACGCTGCCATGTTAGAAGGGTTTGCAAAAGGTGATAACGTGAAATTCTACGTTATCGACAAGGATGGCAAGATGGTCATCGAAGAGCTTGAAAGCGCCAACTGAGCGATTGTTCGCGCAGGCGTCTATATAGTATTTGGCAACAGGTGCATAGAGAGAAATTCACACTCTCTGTGCGCAGAACTTCCTGCTCTATAGCCATCTTGTGCTTTGCGTGTTTGCAATCAGTGCCGTTCTCAAAACAGATATCGCACTGGTTCTCGGTGATTTCACTCGCAGCGGGTGAATCGGTTCTATTGGTCACAACCGGTGCCTTGAGCACCAGTCACTGGATGCTGGCAGCCTTTGTGGGCATGTCAAAACCACTGGGCCGTTTACCGTTTGCCACACTGTTCGGTGCCTACAGCCTGTTCGTCATGGCGGTTCTGACTACCTCGCTGTTTTTCATACCCTTGTTGGCTCGTATCAAGCCTGCTCCGGTGGTCATGAATCAATAGAGGCTGGCATTTCGGGGGTTGCTGGCTCATGAGCACAGCCCTGGGCCACCTGCACACTCCTTGGTCATCAATAGATCGAACATTCAATCACAAACAATCATATTAATGATTGTTTGTGATTGTAATTTCTGTATACTCGATCGAAATCTTGCTCTATTGGACTTCAGGGATGACGAAAAGTGAACGTTTCACATCCATACGTAAACATCTCTACAGCACAACCTACAGCTCCGTTCATGCCATAGCGACAGCCGTCGGCGCCTCCTTGGCCACCGTTCGTCGTGACCTGCAAGAGCTGGAACAGGCCGGTGTGATCATTCGTGAGCATGGCGGTGCCAGCATCTCGGAAAGTGTTGAAATCGAGGTAGCTTTCGAGCAGCGTGTTCAGCACAACCTGCTTGCCAAGCGGGTCATTGCAGATGCTGCCTATCGGGAAATTCTGCCCCACAGCTCCATATTTCTGGATGCGGGCACCACCGTCTACCAGCTGGCTCGACGTATCCGTCTGGAGCCCTTCCCGGTCAACATCTTCAGTAACTGTATATCGGTTGCCCAGGAATTCTCGAACATCGATGGTGTGAGCGTGACACTGCTGGGTGGACGAGTGCGCCCGGAGAATGCCTCAATGGTCGGTAGCATCGCTGAGCAGACGCTGGACCAGTTGTGGTTCGATCACTTGTTTCTGGGCTGTGGTGCGATTGCGGATGATGGCTGCATCTACGGTGTTGATGCTGATGAGTCGCGCCTGAATCAGAAGATGTTAACGCGGGCAAGCAAAAAACACCTGTTGGTCGACTCCAGCAAATTCGGTCGTCACCTGACCTATCGCGTCGCCGAATTAGGCGATGACATCAACCTCTTTACCGACTCGAACCTGGACGCTTTATGGTCTGAAAAGCTTGAAGAGAAAGGCGTGCATGTCACCATCGTCTATCTTCCTGCCGCAAATGAAGACAAGCTCGATGCCACGCAATGAGCATCGTAGCCGGCATTGATAGCGGTGGTACCAAAACCATCTTCGCCGCCTGTGACAAGAACGCCAAAGTCACCTCTTTTCATTTGGTCGATAGCATCGCCCCCACACCCAATGCACCTTGGGTCGGCAAATTCGAAGACCTGCTGTCGCTTGATAGCTCTGTTGTCAATGACGCTGAACGCTTAGTGCTGGGACTGCCTTTTCATGGCGAAGATCAGGCCTACAGCGAGCATCAAAGCGAAACAGTCAGGCGCTGTCTTGGTGATCGGGCCGTTGTACAAAACGATGTACACATCGCTTTTGATGGCGCTTTGGCAGGAAGCGCAGGCGTTTTAGTACTCGCGGGTACAGGCTCCATGGCCTGGGGAAGTTTGAATGGCCCGAATGACAGGCATTTTCGAGTCGGCGGCTGGGGAGAGACCATCGGCGATGAAGGCAGCGCCTTCTGGATTGGTCGATCGGCATTACAGACCCTGTCAAGGCACCTGGATGGTCGAGAGACAGCGGCTGAGTTTTCACAACATATCCTGAGCGATCTTGGCATTGAGCCCACCCAGCTACACAGCTGGATACACAGCTCCAAGGAGCCACGCAAACACGTTGCAACGCTTGCGATCATCGTCTCAAAGCTGAGCCAATCGGGCAATGCAACAGCGCATACGATACTGACGCAGGCAGCAGATCATCTGGCTGAGCACGTTCTGACGCTATGGCGTCAGCTCAAGACAGACAAACCTTTGGCTTGGAGCTATGCAGGCGGTGTATTCAACAGCCCCTACATAGTGGAACGACTACAGGAGCGTTTGAGCAGCGCCCCTCTATTACCACGACTACCTCCGATTGGAGGTGCGCTACTGCAAGCTTCGCACAAGGCAGGCTGGTCAATTGATGATGCCTGGATCTCGCAACTTGCACTGTCGCTCGAAGCCAGGCTCAAAACCACATCCAACTGATAGGGACATAAGTAATGCGTTATCCAAAAGCAGGAAGTACGTTTCTGGTTGCAGCCATTGCAGCCACTCAACTGATGGGTGCAGCACCGACGTGGGCTGCCGACGATAAACCATTTGATGGACAGACCTTGTCTGTTCTACTGCCACCCTGGGGCACGCTACCCAAGGATATGACAGACCAGTTCACTGCCGATACGGGAATTTCTCTGGATGGTCAGACCTTGGGATGGGATGAGATTCGAACAAAGATCGTCACCTCGATGATCGCCAATACAGCACCGGCCAGCGCCGTTGAAATCGATTGGTCATGGGTGGGCCAGTTCGGGGCTGCAGGCTGGTTCCAGCCACTGGATGGCCTGGTCGATGCAGCCGCCATCAAGGATGCCCCGACAGCCAAGATCTTTGTCTACGATGGAGCCCAGCTGGCGGTGCCCTACAACAATGACTTTCGCATCCTGATCTACAACAAGGCGCACCTGAAGCAAGCTGGCATCAGCGCGCCACCCACCACCCCGAACGAGATGCTCGAGGCTGCCCGCACCATTAAGGCTGAAGGTATCGCAGACTATCCAATCGGCTTGCCATTGTCCGCCACCGAAGGCAGTGCCACCGCCTGGTATCTACTGACCAAGGCCTTTGGTGGTGATCTGTTTGATGCCGATTTCAACCCCTTGTTCACCACACCCGATTCTGCCGGGTACAAGGCCATGGCTTTCGAGATCGAAGCGCTTAACGAAGGGCTCATCAGCCCAGCGGCTACGGGTCTGAAAGATGTCGACATCCAGGAGCTGTTCAAAAATGGGCAGACCTCATTTGATGTAGCAGGCTGGGCAGGTTCTATTTCGGTCTACGAGGATCCGGAAAAATCAACAGTTGCAGGTGATGCCGCACTGGCACTCATGATTTCAACCACCGGTACGCCACGCTCATTCGGTCTGCCAGAGGCGGTCGGTATTCCATCAAACGCCAAGAATCCGGGTGCAGCAGCTGCATTTATAGACTGGATCCAGACTGCCGAGACTCAAATCGGTGCCTACCACTCGCTGGGCAATCTGCCGCCACGTCTGAGTGTCCTGGAGACGCTCAATACTGCCGGCGAATTGAAAGATGGCGACATTCTGCTTGAGCAAGCCGCATTCGCAGAGCCGCTGTTTGCACAAGGGACACCAGGCTGGTACCCGGAGTTCTCGGCCGCGGTTGCAAGCAACCTGAACCTGGCTGCCAAGGGTCAGATCAGCGTGCAAGAAGCCGTTGATCGCATCGCCGATCAAGCTACTGCAGCGATGCAATAAGCGCTGAATCCAGCAGAGGCCACAGACACCATGAACACAATACGAGAAAAACTGTGGCCTCTACCCAAGCTGAAGGCAAGCCTTCTGGGCTGGGGCTATGTCGCCCCGGCGCTGCTGATCATGGGCGCCCTGGTGCTTTGGCCCCTGGCCTCGACAATCTGGGATAGCTTCTACAGCGTCAACCCCATGAAGGTAGGCAAGCCCTTTGTTGGCCTGGACAACTATATAAACCTGCTCTCCGATCCCAATGTCCGACAAGCATGGAGCAACACTTTCCTCTATGTGCTTTTCACGGTCGTCATCGAAACCGTTCTGGGTGTCAGTGCTGCCTTGCTGTTGAACAAGGTCAAGTTCGGCCGAAGCTGGCTGCTGGCGGCACTGATACTGCCCTGGTGTCTACCTCCGGTAGTCAATGCCATCGTCTGGGGCTGGATCTTCAATCCAAGCTATGGCGTGCTGAACAACGCCTTGCTTTCCATGGGCGTCATTAGTGAAAACAAGGTCTGGTTCAATGAGCGCCTGTCGGCACTGTTCATGATCTCTGTGGTACATGCCTGGCGCATGATGCCTCTGACTGCCATTATCATACTGGCAGCCCTGCAAAGCATTCCAAAAGAGCTTTATGAAGCGGCGAAACTGGATGGCGCCGGTGCTATCAAGATGTTCCGCAAGATCACTCTGCCACTGATCGCCAGCGGACTGGCCATAGCCCTGAGCCAGTCAACGGTTTTCGCCTTCAACATGTTTGACGAGGCGTGGATCATGAATGGCACCGGCTACGACACCCGCTCGGTCATGATACAGGTGTATATGTCGGCCTTCCAGAATCTGAAATTCTCCTACGGGATGGCTCTGTCAATCATGGCCATGCTCGCCTCTCTGATCATCTCCGCCGTGTATGTACTGCGTGTCTATCGTGAAACGAGGTTCGACTGATGTATTCACCCACTTTGAAGATATTTGCGGGTCGCGCCGGACTTTGCCTGGCCGTATTGGTGCTGCTGCTCTGGTCAATAGGTCCGGTCTACTGGTCGCTGGTGACCAGCCTGACGCCCCCCAATGATCTGGTATCAGCAGAGCTGCATCTGTGGCCACAGACGCTGACGTTCGAGCACTACAATAAGCTGTTCGGGGCAACCAGCCAGTCACAGGGCAATGAGGTGCAGTCGGTATGGCCGCAGTTTTCACGCGCCTTTTTCAACAGCATTGTTACCTCTGTAGGGGCCACACTGCTGACGGTAGTGATTGCCGCCTTTGGTGCCTACGCCTTTGTCCGGTTCAGCTTTCCCGGTCGCGACATACTGTTCTTCATTGTCGTGGCAACCATGGCAATTCCGGCCTACACGGTCATGATCCCGCTTTATCGGCTGATGATCTCTGTGTCGCTGATTGACACCATGACAGGCGTTATTCTGATTTATGTCTCAGCCTTTCTGCCACTGGCCTTGTGGCTTATGCGCAGCATCTATCAGGCCATTCCCATCTCTCTTGAGGAGGCCGCCTATCTGGATGGCGCCGGTAAAACCCATACCTTGATCAAGATCATTCTGCCTATCGCAGCCCCTGGTCTGATCGCTGCGGCCATTCTTACTTTCCTGAATGCCTGGGGTCAGTTCATGGTGCCACTGGTCTTCTCACCCACGCTGGCAACAAAACCACTGACCGTGCTTATCCCTGAGTTCGTGACCCGCAACTATATCGACTACGGTTTGATGAACGCGGCAGGCATCATTGCCGTGGTGCCCCCCATATTGCTGGTGATTTTCCTCAACCGGTTTCTGGTCAGCGGCTTGATGGCAGGTGCGGGAAAATAACGCTCCCCGCGCACATCAGAACACCTTAACCGCCGCGCCGGGCAATACACAGGTGCAGGCCACTCTACACACTTGCACTTGCGTGCTCTTTGGAAAAGGATAGAACTTTGGCCAAGCTGGAAATATCACAACTGAAGAAGCGTTACGGTCGGGTCGAGGTGATCCATGGCGTCGACATGACGGTTGAGGATGGCGAGTTTGTCTCGCTGATCGGCAGCTCGGGATGTGGTAAATCAACCATGTTGCGCATGATTGCAGGCCTGGAATCGGTGAGCTCGGGGAGCATGTCGCTCGATGGGCGGCTGATCAATAGCGTTGAACCCAAAGATCGTGATATCGCCATGGTCTTCCAGAACTACGCACTGTACCCTCACCTGAGCGTTGCACAGAACATGGGGTTCAGTCTCGAACTTCGCAAAGTGCCCAAGAAAGAGGCAGCCATTGCGGTTGCCAAAGCGGCAGAGATGCTGGGTCTGACCCCCTACCTGGACCGAACACCCAAAGCACTGTCAGGTGGTCAGCGTCAGCGGGTGGCCATGGGGCGTGCCATCGTGCGCAATCCTCGCTTGTTCCTGTTTGATGAACCGCTGTCAAATCTTGACGCCAAACTGCGAGTACAAATGCGCATGGAGATCAAGGCGTTGCAAAAGCGCCTGGGCACAACCTCGATTTACGTCACCCACGACCAGGTCGAGGCGCTGACCATGTCCGATCGCGTGGTTCTGCTCAACGCCGGACGTGTCGAACAGATCGGCACGCCGATGCAGGTCTACAAACGTCCTGCAAACGTATTTGTTGCAACCTTCATCGGATCCCCTGCAATGAACCTCTTGTCAGGCACCCTGTTGCGCGACGCTGATCAGTGCTTTGCCAAGGTGGATGGAAAAACGTTTGCCCTGCCCGAATGCGAAGGCGTTGCCGATGGAACAAGCATCAAACTGGGTGTGCGGCCCGAGCACCTGAGAATTGTCGATGGCCCTGATGCTCAAGACACGTTCAATATGAGCGTTGAGGTGGTTGAGACAACGGGCGCGGAAACCCATGTCTATGGCTGCCTGGGGGCTGACAACATGACGGTCACCCTGGATGGTGAAATATCCCCCACAGTGGGTGAGACGATCCGCTTGCAATCCCCCACAAAAACTCTGCACGTGTTCGATGCCGCCAGTGGCGCACGACTCAATTCCTGAAGAATGCACACCCAGCCCTTAGGGCTCGTGAAATATATAGCTAATTATTTCACAAACCCTTAGTGCAGCTGAACTTAACAATGAGAGAAAAGGAGAGAATAATGTCCCCGACCTTAACCAGTATCACTGGTCAATTCGACTATTGGCGCGACGCCAATATGCCTGCGCCACTGCCCCCGGCAGAGGGTGTGCGGATCATCATCGGCTGCGGCACATCCTACAACCTTGCCCTTGCCGTGGCAGCGGCGATGAATGCTTGCGGCTTGCACGCCTTGGCGGTACCGGCCGGTGAGTGGACGATACGCTCCCATGCCTATCTGGCCAAAGGGGTGAAGATCGACTGTGTCATCGCCCTGTCTCGCAGTGGCGAGACCACTGAAACGGTTCAAGCAACAGCTGCCAGCAATGCCCGTGGCCAGAAAACCATCGGTATAACCTGTGCGCAAGATTCTGCATTGAGCACCGTGGCACAAACAGCTATTGAGTTTGCAACCCATTCAAGTGAAGGCATCGTCATGACCTGCTCTGCCAGCCTGATGCTTCTGGCAGGCTACGCACTGGCAGGCCTGAGCATCGATGATGCCCTGGCAACACAGGCGCAAGCCGCACTTCAAGCTCTGGATGCGATACCGCCCAGTGCTTATTCAGAACGAACCCATTTTGTCTTTCTAGGTGGTGGTGCCCACTACGGTGTCAGCCTGGAAGGTGCCCTGAAGCTGCAGGAAATGGCCATCTGCTATACACAGGGTTTCCATCCCGGAGAATACCGTCATGGGCCTGTTAGCCTGGTTGACCAGCGTACGGCTGTGATCATGCTGTATCACACTGATACCTGTGAAGAAGAGGCGCTACTGGTCAAGGAATTACAGGCAAAAGGTGCCTGGGTACTGGGTCTTGGCGGCCCCGGTGATGCCTCTATCAACGTAACGAGCGTCGGCGATCTGTCCGGCGCCGAAGTGCTACCGGCCTTACAACTGCTCGGGGAGCGCTATGCACAGGCACACCGAATCGATACAAGCACACCCCGTCATCTGACAAAAGTCGTCATGT
This sequence comes from Granulosicoccus antarcticus IMCC3135, assembly GCF_002215215.1. Lineage (NCBI taxonomy): Bacteria > Pseudomonadati > Pseudomonadota > Gammaproteobacteria > Chromatiales > Granulosicoccaceae > Granulosicoccus > Granulosicoccus antarcticus. Next base: position 4,152,036 of record NZ_CP018632.1, read on the forward strand.
TGGATTCAGAATGATGCAGCCATTGAACACCTTGCTGGATCTTCCGGCACAACATACAGCGGGCCATCGTACAGGGATCACCTCGATATGCAGCGCGCATCCCCTGGTCATAGAGGCAGCGCTTCTAGAGGCTGCAGATACAAGCGGCACAGTTCTGATCGAAGCCACCTGTAACCAGGTCAATCAGGACGGCGGTTACACCGGTATGAACCCGGCCGGGTTTCGTGATTTTGTGCTCAATATCGCGGCCAGCATCGGCTTTCCGGCTAAGAATATTCTGTTCGGTGGTGATCACCTCGGCCCCAATCCCTGGCGTAAATTGCCAGCCGCCGAAGCAATGGAAAAAGCCTGTGTGATGACGGCAGCTTATGCGCAAGCAGGGTTTTCAAAGATCCACCTGGACGCCAGCATGGCCTGTGCCGACGATCCTGACCCCTTGCCCGCCACAACGATTGCGCAACGCGCCGCCCGACTTGCCCAGGCCGCTGAGACCGCCGCAAGTTCAGCGGGTCACCCGATGCCCGCCTATATCATCGGCACCGAGGTCCCAGTGCCCGGTGGTGCCGCCGAGGAGCTTGATGTGCTGATAGCGACCACCTGTGATGACACCACAGAGACACTGAACCTGCACCGTGAGGCGTTTCATGCAGCAGGCCTTGATGAGGCGTTCCAGCGCTCAATCGGACTGGTCGTCCAGCCCGGGGTTGAGTTCGGGCATGCCAATGTCATCCATTTCGACAATGAGGGTGCGCAGGATCTGGCCAGCTGGCGTGATGCACAAGAGCGTGTTGTGTTCGAGGCTCATTCAACGGACTACCAGACACCTCAGGCTTTGCACCAACTGGTTAGCGGTGGCTTTGCGATCCTCAAGGTCGGACCGGCTCTCACCTTTGCACTACGTGAAGCCTATTACGCCCTGGATCAGATCGCCGGAGAATTATCCACCGATTATCAGGCAGGAGCACTTCGGGCAAGTCTGGAGCAGCTCATGATCCGCAAGCCTGAATATTGGGAAGATTACTACCGCGGCTCTGAGACACACAAGCACCTGCTCCGGCATTTCAGCTACAGCGATCGTATCCGCTATTACTGGACCGACCCGGATGCCCTCAAGGCCGTAGAGCAGCTTTTCCAGACTCTTGAGGGCGTGCAGATCCCCGAGACTCTGGTGAGCCAGTACCTACCACAGCTCTACCGCTCTGTTGCGCTGGGCACCGCATCCAGCCTGGGGCGGGATCTGGTGCTCGCCAACGTACGCACCGCCATTGCCCCCTACACGGCCGCCTGCCAGCCAGACAACAAACAGGCTCTTGCCTGACGTCCGACCCACAGCCGGTGAATATCGCTTGTTCGCCGGCTACCGCCCAGCCCGTCGCGTCGCGGTGGCAAATGGGCCAACGGCGAGCCATGCGTACCGAGCTGCACACTTGAACACCACTAAAAACCCTCTTGCAGCGCACCACAGAGATTCTGTAGTGCCTTTTAATTCAGTTATTATTAAAATTCACAAAACCAGTGAATATCTTATCTTGTTGTTTACACTGATATTTATAAATTTCTCAGGTTTTTACGTGAAACTGTTCCGTTTGATGTTGCAATGCAAAATGATTAGCCCCATAATTCATTTCAACAGGGCAGGCAACTGTCTGTATGACCAACCGGAGCCAGACCATGAAAAACGTATTCGAAAACCTGAACCTGACTGACAGCATGAACGAGCAAATCAAGCAGCTGACAGACATGCAATCCAACGCCCTTGAGCCAATGCGCGACTTCGCAACACTGGCTGCCGATGCTCTTGAGCAAATTGCTCGTCAGAACTACGCTGTTATTGGTGACGTTCTTGAATTCTCTACCAAGCAAGCCCATCTGCCTATGTCCAGTGATAACGTGACAGATGTGACTTCAGCCCAGGCAGATGAAGCCAAGGCGCTGGTAGAACTGTTGAACAGCCGTGCGGCTGAATACACAGAAATCGTACAGCAGTTTTCAGCCAAGGCGAAAGAAGCCGCTGAAAGCGCTTCAGCCTCTTTCAAGTAAATCGACCACTGGCGCTGTAACCCAACGCCATTGATTGCAAGCCAAATTTATTACCGTAGGCTTACGATAGCCGGTTAATCTGAATTGCCGGTTATCGTGAGTTAGAACCTACCCACATCAGGAGTCAAAACAGATGAAATCCATAAACGAACAATTTGCAGAAATGCAGAAAAAGACACTCGAAAGCCTTGAGCCCATGCAGAACATGAATGCAGTGGCTGCAGAAGCATTTGAACGTATCGCTCGCAAGAACTACGAGCTGATGGGTGAGCTGGTTGACTACACTGTTGCTCAAGTGAAGACACCTGCTGATCCTACCAACCTTCAGGAAGCCTACGAGCAACGTACAGCTGAAGCCAAGGCATTTGCTGAAAAAGTCAATGCCAGCGCCGCAGAATACGTAACGCTTGCTACTGAACTGGGTGAAATGGCGAAAGCCAAAGCCGCTCCTGAAGCAAAGAAAAAAGCGGCTCCTGCCAAGTCCAAGTAAGTAACCGCGCTTTATTGTTCGATCGTAGTCAAACTTGCCAGCAACACGGATTTTTCATCCTGTTGCTGGCAAGTCAGTTTTCGTGCAAGTAAGCTTGCGCCAATTATCGGCAATGACACCTTAGAGAAGGTTGCGGTGCAAAGTTGCAATCGGCTCGATCAGCAACCCCCTTCGTCATAGCCCTAGAATTGCACCTTGTCGCCACCTTTGAGCGCCAGAATTTCACGTGCTTCATCAGGTGTTGCAACCTCACAGCCCAGATCTTCGATAATTCGTTTTATCTTGGTCACCTGCTGTGCATTATTGGCGGCAAGTTTTCCTCGAGATATAAGCAAGCTGTCTTCGAGCCCAACACGCACATTGCCACCCATCTGACTGGCCGTCGTTGCCAGGGACATCTGAACACCACCGGCACCCAGAACCGACCAGCGATAGTCATCACCAAACAAACGGTCGGCTGTCTGTTTCATGAAGATCAGGTTTTCCACTTCCGGGCCAATGCCGCCAAGAATGCCGAAGATGAACTGAATGAATATCGGTGCCTTGAAAAGGCCGATATCCATGCAGAATCTCAGGTTGTAGAGATGACCAACGTCGTAGCATTCGTGCTCGAATTTGATCTGATGAGGTTCCAGCGTTCTGGCTACTTTCTCGATATCGTTGAATGTGTTGCGGAATATGTAAGTATCAGAGTTTTGTACATACTCTTTCTCCCAGTCAAAATTCCATGTGTCATAGCGCTTGGCAAGTGGGTGGAACGAAAAATTCATCGAACCCATATTCAAGGAACACATTTCGGGTGAGAACTTGAGCACCGGAGCTATACGTTCCTCGATAGAGGTCTTCAGGCTGCCACCGGTAGAGATATTGATGACAGCATCTGTCGACTCCTTTATTTTTGGCAAGAAGGCGGCAAAGTGATCCGGATTGAGTGAGACCGAACCGTCCTCTGGATTGCGTGCATGCAGATGCAACACTGATGCCCCGGCTTGTGCCGCAGCAGTTGCCTGTGCAGCAATGTCTTCAGCCGTGTAGGGCAAGGCGCTCGACATGGTGGGCGTGTGAATAGCACCGGTGATAGCGCAAGTGATGATGGTCTTTTGTCGTGCCATTGTCATTCTCCCTTGTTGCTGGATGTAGATTCGACTCGATAGCCGAGTGGAAAGAGTTGCAGGTCAAATCGGCTACGAATCAGCCCCCAGAGTCCTTTGGGAGCCACCAGCATGATCGCAATCGCCACTACCCCAAGCAGGATCAGATAGATTGTTCCCAAATCTGCCATGGTTTCACGCAAGGCAAAGAACACCAGGGTGCCGATGATGGGTCCTTCTACCGTACCGATTCCGCCTATTACGACGATAAAGATGACAAACGCTGTCCAGTCGTTCACCGCAAAGGCTGCATCAGGTGAGATTCGCAGTTTTTGCAAAAAGATCAGTGCACCGAGCACCGCCGTCAGAGATGAGGCCGCAACATAAACCAGAAACTTGGTTCGCCAGATATTGATACCCAGTGAACCGGCTGCCAGCTCATTGTCTCTAATGGCGGTCAGTGCCAGCCCTTTGCGGGATCGCAGCGTGAATACCACGGTGAGTATGACAATCACGACGGCCGCCAAGGCCAGCCAGTAACTGAGCGATTCGCGTGATGAGCGTGATGCAGACAATGACTTGACGATGGCAACCGGAAGCGAACTGCCGGAGCCTCCCCCCAGCGCTGAAACCTGTGCAAAACTGAGACGGAAGACTTCGGCCATGACCCAGGTGCCAATAGCGAAATAGGCACCACGCAGACGAAACATCAGAGCTGCAACCGGAACTGCAATGATGGCCCCAAGAACACCTGCCATGGCAATGGCTGCCAGCGGATGCAAGCCTCCGAACATGGTCAGGGCAAACAGCATGTAACCGCCAAACCCGACATAAGCCTGCTGACCGACGGATACCAGGCCTGCATAGCCTGCCAGCAGGTTCCATAGACTCGCCAAGGCCAGATAGAGAAAGATCTCTCCCAGTAGTCGCATCTCGGCCCGCCCCGCCCACCACGGCACCGTCACCAGAACGACAATCAGCAAGACGGCCAACAACATGGAGATGTGAGTAGCGGTAGAACTTCGGGTCACTCGGTAATGGGTATTCATTCGCTCATCCTCGGGAACAGCCCATTCGGACGAATGGCCAGAATGATCAGAAAAACAATATGGCCAGCCAGCAATTGCCATCCGGGGTTGATCAATGCCCCCAGTGTCTGGGCAACACCGAGTATCACACCACCTGCCAACGTGCCCCATAGATTGCCCAGACCGCCAATGATGACGGCCTCAAAGCCGAATATGAGTCGACTACCGCCAACCGCCGGATCAAAACTTGTGCGGATTCCAAGCAACAAGCCGGCAATCGCCGTCACCGCCAGTGACAATGCCAGAGCCAGTCCATAGATATGATGCTTGTTGAGCCCCATCAGCTGGGCTATGTCCTGATTGTCCGAGACTGCGCGAAAGGCGCGACCCAACGCAGTCCGGTAAAATATCCATTGCAGCCCGGCAATGACCGCAATGGCGATGACAAACGTCAGTAGCGGCAACACACCAAGAGACACCGTACCGATCTTGACGCTCGCCGTTTCCAAGGCTCCCGCTCCCATTTTCTGAGGATCAGCCGAGTACACATTGAGCAAGACATTCTGGATGATGACGGATAGACCGAAGGTCACCAGCAAGGGGGATAACAGATCGCCACCCAGGGTGCGGTTCAGCACAACGCGCTGCAGAACATAACCCAGCGCTGCCATAACCGGGATGACGACAATCAACGCGAGCAGTGGATGCATACCAAATGCAACAGTGGTACTCAGGCCCAGATAGGCGGCCAGAATGATCAGATCACCATGCGCGATATTAACCAGCCGCATGACACCGAAAATCAGTGATAACCCGGCCGCAAACAAGGCGTACAAACCACCCAGAAGCGTACCTTGAATGACTGCATTTACCCATTCCATAATCAGGATATCCCAAAGTAGGCGCGTGATATGTCCTCACGCGAGACGCTGGATGAATTGCCCTGCAAGGAAACTCTTCCCTCCTGCAGGCAATACACACGTGAAGAGACAGACAGTGCTTTGGTAATGTCCTGCTCTACAATCACGGCTGTCATGCCATCCTGAACGATGCCCGGCAACGCCTCGTAGATATTCTTGATGATGACGGGGGCAAGGCCCAGGCTGATTTCATCAAACAGAATGACACTGGGGTTGGACATCAAAGCTCGGCCAATAGCGACCATTTGCTGTTGTCCTCCCGACAAGGAGGTCGAGGCCTGCTTGCGACGTTCACTGAGCACGGGAAATAGTTCGTAGATAGCATCCAGCGACCAGGGCCCTGCGCGTTTGATGCGCCCTCCGATCAGCAGGTTTTCCTCTACCGTCAGTGATGGGAATAACTGGCGCCCTTCAGGCACCATGGCAATACCGGTGGCAGCTATCTGGTCGGCCCGCAAGCTGCCGATGGCCTGGCCTCGATATTTTACCTGTTCGGATTTGCTTTTGATCAGTCCGACGATTGAACGTAGCAAGGTTGTCTTACCCGCACCGTTGGCACCGATAATGGCAACGACCTCGCCCTCGTTCAATGTCAGACTTACCTTGTACAAAGCCTGAAAATCCTCATAGTAGGAGTCCAGTGCGGTGACGACAAGAATGGGCTCACTCATCTGCTTCAATCCCCATATAGATTTGCTGAACGGCTGCACTGCGCATGATTTGCTGCGGTTCACCATCGGCGATCTGCTTGCCAAAATCGATCACGATCAGCCGATCCACCACAGCCATCAAGGCATGCACGACATGTTCAATCCAGATAATCGAGACACCACTGGCATGGATCTCCTTGATGGTTTCTATCAGTGCGGTACACTCCGCTTCGGTCAGACCCCCTGCTATTTCATCCAGTAATAACAAACTGGGTTCAGCACACAGTGCGCGTGTCAATTCAAGGCGCTTTCTGTCCAGCAAGGTCAGTTGACCGGCCGGTTTGTTGGCTCTGGCCATCAGGCCAGTTTGCTCCAGGACACTCAGGCTCTTTTGCTCGGCCTGACGCCCGGACAAGCCAGCTGCCTGGGTAGAGGCAATCATTGCATTCTCGAATACCGTCATATGACTAAATGGCTGGGGTACCTGAAAACTGCGAGCGATGCCCATCCTTGATCGACGCGCAGCGTTGTAACGCGTCACATCCTGCCCCTTGAACAGGATGCGTCCTTCATCCGGGTTCAAGGTGCCGGTAATCAGATTGAACATGGAGGTCTTGCCAGCCCCGTTGGGGCCGATCACACCCAATGCCTCCCCCTGCTCCAGCTCATAAGTCAGTGAGTCGGCGACAGTAATGGCGCCAAAGGATCTGCTCAGTTGCTGTAATTGAAGTATCTTGCTCATGGACTCAACGTCCTCATTAGCCACAGGGGGTTGCAGGCAGACATGATTTCGTAATCCGCCTACAAGAGTTTCAGTTCACCCGTTACCGGGATCATGGGTGCCTGCTTGTTGGTGACTATCTTCAGGTCGAACTCACCGTTTTCACGCTGCCATTGCCCGGCCACCAGTGGGGTCTTTGAGATATTCTTGACAGGGCCATTGGACCAGTTGACGGGGCCAACAATAGTGTCCATATCGGTGGATGCGATGGCCTCGACAATCGATGCCGGATCGTCCAGATCAGCAGCGCGTTTGATCACATTGGCAACCACTTCAAACAGTGCGTGTTTGAAACCGATCGGTTGCGTCCAGGGACGAGACGATGCCTGACTGTAGCCATTGGCCAGTTCCCCTGCACTAACACCTGTCAGCGAGGAGGCAAAAGGATGGTTGGGTGACCACCAGACTTCTGAGCTCAGACCATCACCCCGATCACCCAGCGATTCGATAACCGAAGGGAATAACAAGGCCTTGCCGATGGTGACAATCTTCGGAGAGAATCCCTGTTGTGCACACTGGGCCCAGAAGGTTGCAAAGTCGGGCGGAATCATATTACCCGTGACAATTTCACAGCCTGCAGCCTTGTAGGCGCTGATCATGTTGGAAAAATCCTGTGACATTGGCGAGTAACGACCCGGGTCGGTCAAGGCATAGCCGGCAGCAGCCAATGGTTTGGGCAGGCCTAATTCAGCATCACCCCAGGCATTGCCATCCGCATCATTGGGAAACAGACCGGCAACGCTCTTGTTCACACCCGCGCCATCCCACATGTCGAGAAAATTGGCAATCACATCTTCAAGGCCCCAGAAGAAGTGAAAGGTGTTTTCGAAACCAACTGCCGGATCACCATTTCGTCCAAAGAAATAGGGCTGCCACGGGCAGTCAGTTGTAATGCAGGGAACTTCATTGATCTCGGCCTGATCCGCTACCGGATTAGTCGTATCGGGCGTAGATGCGGCAACCAGAATGTCCACTTCATCTGAAAGAATCAGATCGGCAGCCACTTCGGCGGCGCGGTTGGGATTCGACTGGCTGTCCTTGGAGATGATCGATAGCTTCCAGTTCTTGCCGTTGTTTTCAAGCCCTGCATTGAATGCCTGCTGGATAGCCTCTAGCACATAGTCATCGGCTTCGGCAAAACTTGCCAACGGACCTGTACGAGGACTGACGTGACCAATGCGCAGAGTTGGTGTCTCCGCATAGGCGCGAGTATTTTTCAATATGGCAGGGGCTGCAAACGCAGCTGCAGTACCACGGATAAGAAAATCACGCCGGGAAAGGTCATGACGACTTGTACGCGGCTTGGGTGATGACTTCATGCGTAATCCTCACTGGGTTTGAATGTGGGTGGTGGTGTTTGTGGCTTGCTTGTTATTGATCTGATCTATCTGACTTTCTCTATTTCTCTATTGCCCTACTAATACTTGTTTCCAGCACTGATTCAGTCAGGCAGGATCTTTTCCAGACGCTGCAGATGTTGATTGACACGATCACGGCTTGCCTGTGCATCCTCGGTACTCCAACGACGAAAGCCTTCACCGGATTTCATGCCCAACTTGCCATCGGCAACCAGTTTTTCCAGATAAGGTGAGGGTCCCTGACGACTCTCCAGATCGAACAGCACGTTTTCATGGATATCCAGAGTCAGGTCTGTCCCGACCAGATCCGCATTCTCCAATGGACCCAGCACAGCCAGCCGACGGCCGAAGCTGGACCTGATGACGGTATCAACAGCGGCTGCATCACAGACACCGTTCTCAACCAGGCTGATAGCTTCGCGCCACAGTGCGTGCTGTAAGCGATTACCGATGAACCCGGGAACATCCTTCTCCACCAGGACAGGCGTTTTGCCAACCTCGTGAAGCAGCTCCATCATCGATTGCGCCACTTCATCGTGAGTCCATTGCGTCTTGATGACTTCAACCAGCGGAATCAGGTGCGGAGGGTTCCACCAATGGGTTCCCAGTGCGCGCTCACGCAGATCAAGATTCTGCATGATGAGCGTAATCTGTATGACGGACGTATTCGATGCCAATACTGCATCTGCAGGTGCCAAGGCTTCGATCTGTTTGAAGATATCCTGCTTCAATGCCAGCTTTTCCGGAGCCGCCTCAAAGACAAAGGTGGCCCCCTCCACCGCTTCACCGATCGACTCACAGACACTGATTCGAGCCGTCGATTCAATCACATCAGTCTCAGTACAAGACATCGCCTGCATGCTGTCTGTAATGCGTGACTTGCAACTCTTGCGAGTGGCTGCATCCGGGTCACTGACAATAACCTGATAACCAGCCCTTGCCATGGTCAATGCAATACCGTGCCCCATCAAGCCGGCGCCGATAACACCTATCTGTTTTGTCTTTTTCATGACTTAGCCCGCTGTGTAGCCGCCATCGGCATAAAGTATGTGACCGGTATAAAAATCCGAAGCATTGGAGGCTAGAAACAACAAGGGGCCAGCCAAATCCTCAGGCTCTCCTAATCGCCCCTTGGGCACCCGTGCCAGAAAACCTTCGCGCACCGCCCGTGCCTTGTCGGTGTCATCAAACATCCAGGCTGTCAAAGGTGAACGAAATACAGTCGGTGCTATGGCGTTGACAGTGATACCTGTCGGCCCAAGCTCACAGCCCAGTGCCTTGGTCATGCCATCAACCGCCGCCTTAGAGGCACAATAAGCGGTGTAACCGGCCGGATGACCCAGCAAGCCACGTGCGGATGAAACCATGACTATTTTGCCGCCATCGCCTTGAGCCTTCATCTGACCAGCGGCAGCCCGTGACAGCAACCAGCTTTGCGTCACATTAGCGTCCATCACCGCCGTGAATGTCTCAGGCTCCATATCATTGATCAAGGCAACCTTGTTCATGCCTGATGCCACCACCAGAATATCAAGCCGTCCATAAGCCTTGACGGCCTGCTCGATCAGAGCGCTACAGGCCTGCTCGTCAGTCGGACGTGTGTTGACCGTCGTTACCTCAAAACCACTGGCTCGACATTCTTCGGCGATCTCATCCAGTGCAGACTCATTGCCTGCTGCCAGTACCAACTTGCAACCGGCCCCTCCCAGAATACGGGCGGCCACCATGCCGAATGCACCCGAGGCTCCGGTAATGAGCGCCACCTTGCCACTGACATCGAACATCGACAGCGGGTTCATTAGCGCATTCATGCTGATTTCTCAGGTGGGTAAGGGATGACGACCATCATCGTGCAGATCTCGTTGCACTGGTTCTCGATGGTGCGAACCTCATTGGGAGGGATGGTGCAGCTGTCGTACTTGCCCAGAACCGTTACCTCGCCGTCGATGATCACGCTCATTTCCCCCTCCAGTACAACGTAGACTTTCTCGAACGGTGTCGAGTCTGGCCCTGCACCGCCGCCAGGTAGAAAATGGCTCAATCCGACCCACTGATTAGTAGGTCCCTTGTCCTCAAAACCCTGAAGGCGCAACCCCGTCATATGAAAATGGTTGGGTGCTTCGTACGGTTTTGCATCCGTAAATCGTTTCAGGTGCATGCTGGCCTCCAGGTGTCTGGTCTGACTACTGTGGTGTGTTTGATAAAGGGCTGGCACTTCGTGTGGTGATCAGCCCCGGCTTTAAACCTGTACCTTCCGCCACTTCCATTAATGAAAGCGTTCAGAAGACTTTCTGATCTACTACAGCTAGAAGCTCTCGCCAGCATCGATACGGAACTTCTGACCCTTGTCGATCATGGCAACCAGTCTGATAATACAACCGTCACCCCTATCCCAGTTCCATGGAAAAAATGCAAAGGTGCAACGCTTGCCAGTGACAGCATCCAGATCACCACCAACGTTTTCGATCCCCAGAATGCCGTTCTTGAACAATATGTTGTGTACCGGCTCCCACTCAGGGAAGGCATCTTTCCAGTCAACACCGCCAGACCACTCTTTATATTCTTCAGCCAGATGAGGCATCAAAGGCCCGTTTCGCTGAGGACCGATCGCTGTTGCCAGAGGGTGATCATTGGCTTGAGTATCGTGCCCCACAACCTTGATACCTTTCTCCACCATCCACTCACCCGCCGATTTCACCAGACCCGGGCAATAGGCAAAGTAGTCACCGTCTTCATACTGCTTGTGCCAGCCGGTGTTGATGAGCAGAACGTCGTTCTTGCGAATGACGTGACCACAGGCCTTTTCCAGATCATCTCCGGTGATGGGTTCCCATTTTTTCTTGGGTATCGATACCACGATCCCTGTACCGAAGAAATGCGGTAAAGGAACTTCGTCGATAAACGGTGTGCCCTGCACCACATGGGCTGGCGCATCGATATGGGTTGTGGCGTGCATGGTCGTCGTGATCCGCTGGCTCAACACCCCGGACTTGGCCATGTAGTGAATGCGTTCGATCTTCGTATCTTCAAAATATGGCCAGTTCGGATTCTGGAATCCGAATCGATGACTGAGGTTGTAGAACTCAAGCCCCATGTCGTTATCAGTATTGGCCTGGAAATCAATGCCGCGGATATTGATCATTTCTCAGTGCTCCTGGTTACGCCGATGAACAGGCGTTGATATTGATGATTTGTCTGTACTGTTGTGCCTTGATGTTCACAATACGGTACATTGCAACCATATCGTGGTCAAGTAATAATCACATTACGGATTATTAAAACCACATTGTGGTTTTTAATGAAGGCGTTTCAAACCTGAACAATCATTCCGATTCGCGTGATAAAATCCTTAAATGACTGATATGAAAGATAAAATCAAAAATTCCGAGAAGAATGGCATCCAGGTAATTGCCCGCTCGGCAGCCATATTGAGAACACTTCGTGACCATCCCAACGGTGTCAGCATTGGTCAGATTGCGGTCCATGTCGATTTACCGCGCTCTACGGTGCAACGTATCGTCGGTGCACTGCAGAATGAGCGCCTGATCATCAGTGACGGGCAACGAGGTCACCTGTTCATTGGCCCCGAAGTCAAAGCCATGGCTGATGCCTCTCGATCGGACATCGTGCGCGAGTGCCAACCTTTGCTGGCCGAATTGACCGCCATGACCGGTGAGACAACGGATCTTTCCGTCATGCGATTACAAGGTATGGTGTTCCTGGACCAGGTCATCGGTAAGCATCGCCTGCGCGCGGTATCAGCCGTTGGTGAAATATTCCCGTTCACAACCACCGCCAACGGCCGGGCCTGCCTGGCAAAGTTGACAGATACCCTGGTTCGCAAGCGTGTCACGGCTGAATGGAAACAACAGGATTTTGCCGGTGATATGGAAGAATTTCTGACTCAGCTACAAGAAGTGCGTCGCTCCGGCCTGGCCTATGACATGGGCGAACACACGCTCGGCCTCTCCGCTATCGGTTGTGCATTCAAGGACCGCCTGGGTACACTGCATGCCATTTCGGTTCCGATTCCGACACCGCGTTTTGACGAAGCACGTGAATCGGTGGAAGCCGCGCTGTCAGAGACCGTGAAGCGGCTTGAACTCATGATGACTGATGGTTTGACAGGAACCTGATAATACATATCCCGAATCAGAAACCGGAACTGCAACTCTGGACATCTGTTCGCTATAGAGCCTGAAACTGCTCAATAGATAAAGTCACGCAACCCGGTGACTTCCAGATATTCTGCTCTTTGAAAAAGTATTGATATAGGAACGAAAATTCTCTACCGAACAGGGTTTGGCATAATGATACCCCTGAACCTTGTCGCACCCGATCTCTTTCACTATCTCAAGCTGTGCTTTGGTTTCCACACCTTCTGCGGTGCTCAGAATTCCCATGGTTCTACCCAGCGCAACGATTGTTCGTGCAATTGACAAGGCATCCACATCGGTTTCGATATGGCTGACGAACGAGCGATCTATTTTCAGGTGATCGAACTGGAAACTGCGCAAATACTGCAATGAGGAGTATCCGGTTCCAAAGTCATCGATCGCGGTGGTCACCCCCAGTTGTTTCAAATCTCGCAAGACAGCGCAAGATTTATCAACATCATCCATGATAGCGGTTTCTGTCATCTCCAATTCGAGCCTGTGAGCAGGCAAACCTGACTGTTCAAGCGCCAGCTTCACTTCCTGAAGCAGGTCCACACCCAACATACCCACATTTCCAAACTGTACGCATGAGACGTTAACCGCCACATTGATCGAGTCAGGCCAATTCAAAGCCTCTTTGCAAGCCTGTTTAAGCACCCAATTGCCGATCGGCACGATGAGCCCTATCTTCTCGGCCACTGGAATGAACTCGTCGGGCAATACCTGGCCACGCGTGGGGTGATTCCATCGGATCAAGGCCTCAGCACCGCAGATCTTCATCGTATGCAGATCTATCTGAGGTTGGTAGTAGAGCTCAAACTCATTGTTCTGAATCGCATTGCCCAGATCAATCTCCAACGTACGACGGATACACGCGTTGTGTTCCATGTCCTCGACAAAATGTCGAAAGACGCCACTGCCAGCCGACTTCGCCTCATACAGTGCCATATCGGATCTTTTCACGATGTCATCTGCGGTTGCATTGCCGTCTGAAATGCCGGTTATGCCAATACAAGTACTGGTGTAGACATTCCTGCCGTCAATATCAAACGGTTTTGATAACGACTCTATGATACGGCCCGACAGCAATTCGGAACCTTTTGCAGATTCCAGGTGGGTCATGATGATGGCAAATTCATCGCCACCCAGTCGAGCAACCAGGTCCGTCTCCTTGCAGCAAGACCTTATTCTCTGGGCAACCATTACCAGCAATTTATCACCAACAGGATGACCCAGTGTGTCATTAACCTGTTTGAATCCATTCAAGTCGAGATACAACATCGCCGCAATGCCCTGATCCTTGTTTGACAAAGTGGCTTCCAGCTTCTGGTACAGCATGCCGCGATTGTAAAGACCGGTAAGCGCATCGAATTGTGCCATTTGAGCGATGCGATGCTCAGCCTCCCGTTTCTCAGTAACATCCTCGTGCAGTGCCAGCACGGTGCCTTCGGAAAGCACATGAACCAGAACGTCTATTCTTCGTCCATCGCTCGTCAACCATTCACGGCGTTTTTGACCCGCATCACCTAACTTTGAATCACCAGAGAACGATACTTCTTCGCCATGACTGTGCTCCATGATCGTCCTGAAATGAGTGCCCTGCTGGCAGACTTCAAGTGGAAGATTCCATACATCAACAAACTGCTGATTGCATAGCTGCAAACGATCGTGCTGATCAAGCATGCAGAACCCGATAGGCATGTAGGCGAGTACATGTCGCAAGATCTCATTTTCAAGCAGAATGAATTCCAGGGACGAATTCTGATGGTCGCGCTCAGCTCCCAATGACACCAGGGCCGTGCCCGAGTAATCACTGCTCTCCTCACTCTGTAAAGTGTCAGTATCTAGTTGCTTGATGTTCAGATGAACAGACTCCTACAATGTCTGCTCAACGGCGCATCGATTGCTGTCGGGTTCAGACTCTGACCACTCACAGTTTGCCTCATAGTGATTATCCATCCTCAGACCCAACTATCGGACACGTGCTGGATAGCTAAAAGTAACATTGTGACTTGACACCGATTTCTGAACAACTGACTGCCTTGTCTTGCATCGAAGTTTGTGCAGAATCACTTGGCGCAAGATACCCCTAAGGTACAGCAAACCTCAGGCTGTGGAATTTTGACAGGTTATGAAAAATTGACAAACTCCACTGCTCCAGTGGTGTCAATATTCTGTCCTGCCATGACTCCCACCAAAAGAATAGGGGTCCATAACTGAATCGTTTTGAAGATGTGTAAGACGGTGCGCTTGACAGTGTGCCTGGGATGAAATGGTTTACACTGATTCTGTAAGGCGAGATTGTAGGTGCTTTGAAACACTCATCTGTTCAAAAGTAAAGAGGAATCGTGATGGCTGCTTACAAGATAATCGCCTCGTCATTACTATTACTGACTCAACTTTCGGCATGCAATGATGTGTCGGAGACAACAACAGATCAATCCAGTGCAGCGGAGGATTCAGTCATCGACATATCACTCGATCTTACCCAACGCTTCTCCCAAACAGACCTTGATCCCGAGCATCGCGAAGCTGTGATCGTCACTCTGACTCCCGGGACCGATCCGCAAAACCTGCAAGCCGCCGGTATGCGTATAGAACATACAATGAAGAACAGGCCTATCGTTTCTGGCACTCTCAATGCGGCGGCATTCAATGATTTAAGATCGCTTGCTGGAGTTGAGCGGATCGAACGGGATGGCCCAATGAAGGCGCTCGACCCTTAGCCCCGGATGGCGTTGGCGTATGTTACCCCGGTGGCGAAGGCAATGAGCGCCCCGGCTCGCTGACCAGGGACGCTGTGAGCTTCAACTAGTGCCACTGACTTGATCAGCCAGGTCTCTAGAGTTCATGTTCTTCCGCTGTGCCTATAAAAAAAGCGGAGCCGTTGGCATTGACACTGCCGTTGCCATATTTCTCCGGATCATGGTCGGCAATCTTGTTTGCGAACGAATTGAGCAGCCACCGAATCTGCTTGTTATTTGCACCTCGATGCGAGCCCCAGGCAAGTGCTGCTGCCCCCGAGACATGAGGACAGGCCATCGAGGTACCACTCGAATAGTCATAACCCCCTCCACGAACAGTGGAAAGCACCTTCACACCCGGTGCAGCAATCTCCACTTCTGGTCCACGACTGGAGAAGTCGGCAATCATGTTGGTGTCGTCCACAGCCGATACAGCCATGACATGTCGATATTTTCCCGGAAAGCCGACCGTATTGTCGGCAGGGCCTGCATTTCCAGCAGCTGCAACCAGAAGAACCCCGTCATCATAGGCGGCCTCGCACATATCTGCCAATGCCTGGGGCGCACCGGCACCACCAAGACTCATGCTGGCGATGCGCGCACCCTTTTTCTCTGTTATCCAATCCAGCGCCGCGATCATCCAACTCCAATTGCCACTACCGTTCGCAGCCAGAACCTTGACAGGATAGAGGTAGGCATGTGGTGCGACGCCAACCACACCGATGTTGTTGAGCGCTGCAGCTACCGTTCCCGCGCAATGCGTGCCATGACCATTAAAGTCTTCGGTGCTGCTCTCATCGGTAACAAAACTCTTGCCTGTCTTGAGGTTTTCAACCAGATCCGGGTGATCCGAATCAATACCGGTATCGCAAATAAACACCTTGATCCCCTCGCCCTGACTGCACGCCCAGGCATCGGGTGCGTTGATCTGGGATATGCCGTGGGGCACGGTCTGCGTTGATACATCAGGGGCCCCTTCATTGCGCAAATTCAGACCCGACATTGTCAGCGCATACATGATGCCGTCCTCCTCGACACGTTGCACGTCTTTGTGTTTTTTCAGCTCATCAATTTCCGCATCGCTCAGGTGAGCCATTAGAATCGGTGCCTTGAATCGATTGACATCAAAACCGACCTTGTCCAGATCGGCGCCAGAGGCCACCGCTCGACCACTTCTGGAAAAATCTTCAGTCGTCAGAAATTCAACCCTTGAAGACATGACATCCTTCATGATCTTCTGTTTGTCAGACTTGGTCGAGCGCTTGTTTTTGCGCTTGAATGTCACAATCATCGGCTTGCGTGAATGATCTGCTGTTGTTGCCATGAGCTATCTCCTGTCGGCAAATTTTCAACTGATGAAGGTCTCGAAAAATGCAGTAGCGAACTGTGCTCGCAATATTTAAAGCAACTGTCATACTTTTCTACATTCCGGTCAACACTGAAGGCGACTAAATACGCATTCTTAAACCAATGATAAGTTTTGGATATCAATGACAGGATGTCAACCAGTTCATTATCCGAAGCCACGTTCCAACAACGCCTGAGTTGCAATATCAGGAAAATCAATAAAGGGATTTCGATTACCTTGTGCCTTCTCTATGAAGCTATTCCGGTGCTTCTCGTACTCGTCAACTGGAAACTCCTTGTGCCAATCCACCAGTATTTTCACTCGGCTTTTTGTCAGCTCACCCGCCTGGTCGCCTATGACACCAGGATAGCGCATGAGAAAGTACATGGTGGCTCTTGCCACCGCGCCTTTACCCCGTTCAGGCTCAAACTTGCTCCGCCCCTCAATACGACCACAGGCCTGTCGAATCGCTTCGTCAGTGGGATCAAACTGCCAATACGGAATATTGCTTCTAAAACTGTTGCATCCTGGCTGACAGGCAAAAAGGTGATGCAAATCGGCCTTCATGGGCTGACGTTTGTCGAACCAGGATTGGCAAACAACATGTTCGCAGTTGAAACTCAACGCTGCCGAGCGTTCCAGATCATCCCATAGCGACTCATTGGCAAGCAGGCTGTCGAGCGACTTTTCCTGGCCTATATCCAGCCCGATGGCTTCGGAGAACGGAACAAGAGCGGCGATTTCAGTTGCAATGGCTTCAACTGGCGAGAATATCTCCCCAGAATAAATGTTGTGCAAATTACCATCTGGATGCAAGTCAATGACAGGGTACAAGAATTCATGTCTTGCACGAGTATACGAGTGTCTACCGGTGTGAGTCGTCTCCAGGTGCTGTCGCAAAATGGGATATATTTCAGCCGACGGCAGCATTGGATCAACGCAACCCCAATATTTTTCCATTGCTATAGCATCTGCGTTTTTATCGAAGTAAGGCTCCTCGGGCTGAAAACACTCTATGATCCGTTGCGCGGCTGATAAAGGATCAATGTATGAAGTGCCTGGGACACTCGGTGGCGTAATGACCGTCGGTGGCGTTGGCGGGGAAGTCGAAACATTTGATGCTGTTGGAGCCATTGCGCCTGCAGAAACAGGTCCAAAACTCAAGCGAAACAACCATGACGGGTTGCCAGAATCATCAACAGATAGCGCTGACAGTCCAGGCTCTGGCCTGACTTGCCGATCATATTCGTTATTGATTGACCCCACTTTCCCCTCAAAAAGTGACCAGAAGTCCATCGTGGGCGCTGTCAACTGCGCCTGTTCCCACAGAATTCGATGTTGAGCATTTAGTGATAATTGATTAACGAAGCGTACGATCTCACTGATGCGTGTACCCTCATTCGCCTCCCAGTCAATCTTGGGAATGTCGGCTTTGTTACCCGTCCAGGGTTGACCATCGATCATCATTATCTTGCCTTGCGAATTGCGCTTGGGCTTACCGGCGTGATGCAAGGCTGCAAGCTCCCACTGATCATTGAAGACCGGACTACCTGATGATCCGGGCTGTGTATCTGCCCGGTAATGCAGAAAACTATCAACCACACCAATCACCGTATTGTCGCGCACCACCACCTGCATGCGCTCACCACCCGGATGCTGGATGATGTTTACCCGCTCCCCAATCGTAGCTTTACCAGAATTAGCAATAAGTGGCGACCAGCCGCGCTCCTGGGGTTGATTGCCTGCCTCATTGGGTCCGAGCAACGCAACAATCGTAAAATCCAGACGCTCATCGGTAACGAAGAATTGCTGAGGGTTCAGTGCAAATGCCACAGGTTCGCGTACACCAGAAATGCTCGTCAGATAATCAAACTGCAAAGTGCTCGATGCTGCACTTTCCACTGTTGAAAGCACGTGATTGTTGGTCATG
Organism: Granulosicoccus antarcticus IMCC3135; assembly: GCF_002215215.1. Lineage (NCBI taxonomy): Bacteria > Pseudomonadati > Pseudomonadota > Gammaproteobacteria > Chromatiales > Granulosicoccaceae > Granulosicoccus > Granulosicoccus antarcticus. Next base: position 4,170,573 of record NZ_CP018632.1, read on the forward strand.
AATAAGCCAGGCCCAATCATTACCCCCGATCCATACCCGACAACTGACCTCATATCATTGCGTATTTGCACGCGGGCAACGGATCTTGCTGCGATAACGCCACGTTCAAAAAATTCGACACTGGATAACTCGCTGGCATCAAGAATACGTTCGAGCGGATTGAAGGATACGCTCTGATCGTCTGTAATGGCATCAGCATCGGCGTATTGACCGAGCCTTTCGAGACGAGTCCTGTATCGAGAGCGTTTATCAAGATGCTGCCAATTGGTTTTTTCACCGGCAGCAAACCTGGATAATTCGTCCAGAACCAGATTGCGTTCAGGCCTGGACTTTGCAAACCTTTCTTCAGCACTATCAATTTGAGAAATAAGTGTGCTCATGACTGTCCCCGTCGTCCTCTGCCTCATTCATTACGCTGAGACTATGACGTTGCTTTACGCGGACCATAAAACCGCTGCATACAGCTTTGCAAAAAACAGGGTAAATATCTACTAAACCTAAGCACGGTCAGTAAAATGGCGAAACGATATCAGCCATGAAATATCGTCATGTAACGATATTTTTTGACCAGAGTGCAATCTGTCATATGACCGAAAGACCACCTAGTCATTGTCACTTGTCACGGCATTGGCTCGTGAGGCAGCCCGAGGAGGGAACCGTGGTTCGCAGAGAGCTCGCAAGTCGCACCTCGGTTACAATGTGACGAACACCTTGGTAACGGCCTGCTTTTTGCTGCTCCGAAACCATTGCCGTACCGCGCTACCGTCCTGGTTGATTACGACCAGAGCGATCTTTGCGTACAAGGCCTGCATAACCTGCACTGTCGCAGGTGCACATGACAGAGGATTGCACGAGCATGATGAGTTTCAGGATTCTTGCAGCAACAATAGGACTTGCGGGCGTATTGAGCGCTTGTGACAACACCACTATTGGCAGCTTCACAGTCGATGAAGATTTGCCCGAGACTCGAGTGGAAGGCGGTGGTTTCGTCACGATATTGCCCGCCGAGCTCGCCCCCTTCAATCTGAATATAGAGGCCTCCGAAGAGTTCGGGGCCGAACAGTACGATTACCTCACCTATATCAAGTTGTCGTCACTGTCTTTCAGCATCACAGCATCCTCCGAAGACGCGGATGAGGACGTCGCCGAAAATGGTATGCCTGATGACTTCGACTTCCTGTCATCAATAGCGCTCTATATCGAAGCCAGCATCGATGGCACTGAACAGCGCGCACTGATTGCCAGCCTGGCGCAAAACGATACGCAGCTGAGCTCAGGTATGCAGAACATTCAGCTATCCACAACAGGCGTGGACATCCTGGACTTCGTCGAGGCTGATGACGGCTACACCATTGTCTCGGAAGTCTCTGGTACCGCCCCACCGGATGCAGTCATCTTTGATGGCTCATCCAGCTACCGTGTCGGTGTCGGTTTCCGTTAAGCCTCTTGTGCTGTTCAACTCTAGAAAGTTGTGCGTGCCGGACAATGTATTTCGACGAATAAGCTCATCAAACAATGTGAGCGATGTCCGGCTTCGTACCCTCTGTTAGTATGGCTGTACGCAGTGGGAATCATGATATTCCTTCATGTCCCGCGCATCTTACAGAGCAGCCGAATATCTGATGCAAAGTACCATCGTAGGAAAGCTTCTGAAGATCTTGACGATTGTCAGTGAAGCAAAAAAACCGTATACGTTTTCCGAACTGGTAATTGCCAGTGAACTCAACAAAAGCACTCTGCATAGAATTCTCGCTCTTTCTATCAAGAACGGACTCCTGCAATTTGATGAGCAAAGAAAACTCTATCTGCTAGGTCCTAAACTGTTCAACCTGGTACAGAATGCTTATAGCGGCTACGATATTCAGTTCATTGCGCTCGACGAAATGATACGGCTCAATAATCTGACAGGCGAGAACGTCACCATTGGCGTACCTTTGGGTTCGGACGTTGTTTACCTGAAAGTGCTGGAATCACTACACTCTGCAGGACCTGTCCAGCAGCCAGGCATGCGCGAATCGGCCCATTGCTCAGCATCTGGAAAAGCCCTGTTGGCTTTCCTTCCGGACAGTGCCATCAAGGCAAGACTGAAAACGCATGATTTCAAGCAATACACCGCTCGCACTATCACCGAACCTGCAGCGTTCCTGAAGGTTATTGATAAGGTTAGAGTGGCTGGTTATGCCACCAATGACCGAGAAGAATACGATCACTTTGTCGGTATATCGGCACCGATTTTCAACTATCTGTCCGAACCCATCGCCGTACTCAATATCTGGAGCCTGCACCAGAGGTGTCCACTTGAGAAGCTTTGCCAGTCAGCCAATGAACTGATGATATCAACGGCTCGGGTCACCGGATTTATTGGAGGAAGCCCACCTTTTCTCGGAAGTCTGACGGAGCAAAATAATTGATTCTGATAGTCGCTACTCTTTCAACCATTTGCCGTTACTAGACCTGACGATGGCAGCGTTGTCAAAGTGCAACCGGGAAGTCTATGCCACGCAGACCCCCAGGTTCAGCTTCGATCAATACGTTTGCCAAATTTGTCCATAAGCGTCATGGCGGGAGCCGCCAACGGTATCAGCGACTTCAGAGGCTGATGCAGTCGGATGGGCTTGATCGGTAGGACCGGAAACGGCAATGTGTTCTCGGGCTCTCCCAGTAATTTACGTGTCAGTGCACGTCCCATGACCGAGGTCATTGCAATACCTCGCCCACTGAACCCCAGGGCCGCGGTGACACCAGGAGCCGGCTCATGGATATGCGGCATCATTTCAGGAGTCACCGCTATTCGACCGGACCAGGTCCGCTCTATGGCAATACCCCGAAGCTGAGGAAAAACGGTATGCAATCCTTCTTGCAGGCGTTTATGCCCACCCAATGTGCCGACGTGATCAGTACTGCCAACGCAACCGAATATCAGCCGCCCACCCCTGTCATATCTGGTGTAATAGATAGCTAATCGTGTATCCGAAAGCGTAACCTGATCGGGCAGAACGGAAGCCTGTTGCTCCTGTGTCAAGGGCGCAGTTGCAATAGAGATACTCACCAGGGGATAGAATGTTTTTTGCAACTTTGGCCATGGTGCAGCACTTGTATAAGCATTGGTCGTCATGACGACCTGCTGCGCTGTGACTGATCCACCAGGGGTCCTCACTTGCCAACGCTCATTGCTGCGTTTCAGTTCTTTCACACGAGTACCACAGAAAATTCTGGCTCCCCTGGCAACCGCAGCAGAGGCATAGCCTCGTGTGAGTGACAGTGGCTGTACATGTCCACCTGAACGATGCAACAAGGCAAAACGATATTCTGGTGAACCTGTCATCGTCTCGACATCATCAGCCTCTATCGTCTCTATCCTGGCACCCGCTTCACTCCAACCTTGATAGAGATGCTCAAGCGTCTTGCGCGACTTACTGGTGTGTGCTGCCTGTACCCAACCGCGTTGGACGGGGTCACAATCTATTCCAAAGTGCTCGATATCCTTGAACAGATCATCTGCCGCACTTAGTGTTGTCTTTACCAGTATCTCAGCCCTGGAAACTCCGAACCGTTGAGTCAGCTGATCCGGGGTTTCTCGCCACATCGGATTGCATTGCCCACCACTTCTTCCCGAAGCTCCCCAACCGATATCACGCTCTTCCAGAAGCACCACAGACATACCTGCTTCAGCCAGTCCCAGCGCTGTTCGGCAACCGCTCAGCCCACCGCCAACTACGATGACGTCTGCCTCTATATTTTGCTCGACAGCCGGGTAATCACTTTTGGGAGTCGCAGTGGTTGTCCAGTGAATTTGCTCAGGGGGATGACTCATCTCACAATTTCTCGGTATTAACCAGACCAAAGTTTCAGCATACAAAACAAATATTTTGCCTAGTGGAACCTAACTTAAAAATGGGTTATGGTCAACTTCTCTGAATAATGGTCTACGCTTTCTCGATAGTGATCTTCACCTGAATTCTTATTCAAACAATGGGCTCACATCGTGATTGTCAAATGCCAAATTTGGGCATTCTAATCAATTACTTAGCTTGATGGTCGTTTGTACCCGCAGTTAAACTTGAAGGAGATTAATGTGAAATTTCGTACAACCCATACGCTGGTAGCCGGTGCCCTTGCACTGCTTGCCGCGCAAAGTGCTACAGCCCAGGATCTCGACGAATTGACAGTAGGGTACTTTCTGGAATGGCCCATGCCGATGCTGGCAGCCAAAGCATCCGGTGCTTTTGACGAAGCTCTGGGCATGAAGGTCAATTGGGTCTCTTTCGAGACGGGTACTGCCATGAGTGCCGCCATGGCATCAGGTGACGTACAGATCTCGGTCTCTCAGGGTGTCCCGCCTTTTGTTATCGCTGTCTCAGGTGGGCAGGACCTGCAACTGGTTGATGTCGCAGTCAGCTATTCTGATAACGACAATTGCGTTGTCTCAGCGAATCTTGAGATTGATGCTGATAGCGCCGATGAGCTGGCAGGCAAGAAAGTTGCCGTACCTCTGGGTACCGCTGCGCATTATGGATTCCTGAGGCAGATGGATCATTTTGGTATCGACGTCGCTAGCCTGCAAGTGGTAGACATGGCTCCACCTGAAGGTGCAGCAGCTTTGGGTCAGGGAGCCGTAGATTTCGCCTGTGGATATGGTGGTGGTTTTACCCGGATGATGGAACACGGAAACGTATTGCTGAGCGGCGCTGAAAAAGAAGAGCTGGGCATTCTGGTGTTTGATGTAACTTCAGCACCGGCCTCGTTCATTGCAGAGAACGGTGATGTCGTGTCAAAATTTCTTGAAGTCACCGCCGAGGCCAACAAGGAATGGGCAGAATCGGGAAATGATGAATTGCTGGAAATTATCGCCTCAGGAGCCGGCATGGACCTGGAGGCCGCCCGATCAGCAATCTCCACAATGAAGTTTCCCACTGTTGAAGAACAGCTTTCAGACAAATGGCTGGGTGCAAATGCTGCCACCTTCATGAAAGGCGTAGCCGATGTATTCGTCGACGCTGGCTCCATAGATTCAGCGCTTGATAGTTACGTTGGCACTGTCAACACTGGCCCACTGCAAGCCATTCAAGACCGTTGATCAAGTGAGTGCCGAGGTTGCTGTTCAACCCCGGCACTTACTCCGCGCCTGTAAACAACGGAGATTACTGTGGGTACACTAATACTTGAAAACCTCTCGATGCGTTTTGACATTCCCAATGGAGAGGCCGTGCAGGCGCTGGAGAATGTCTCTTTAAAGTTGAATGAGGGGGAATTGCTGAGCGTACTCGGACCTTCAGGATGCGGCAAGACAACGCTTCTGAATATTGTTGCAGGCTTTCTGGCACCTACAGAAGGAAAACTGGTTCTCAACGAGCACGATATCGTCGGGCCAGATGCTGAACGAGGCATGGTATTTCAACAAGGTGCCTTGTTCGAATGGATGTCAGTTCGCGAAAACGTCGGCTTTGGCCTACTGATGAAAGGCACTCCTGAAAAAGAGAAAAGCATCGTCGTCAATCACTTGCTGGATGTGGTTGGACTCAGGCAGTTCAAGGACAAGGCGGTCTATGAACTATCGGGAGGCATGCAGCAACGCGTCGCACTCGCCCGCTGTCTGGCCAATGACCCTGATGTCATTCTGATGGATGAACCCCTGGGAGCCCTTGATGCCCTGACACGGGAGAAAATGCAGAGCCTGGTGCTGAAGCTCTGGAAGGAGACCGGCAAGACCATCATTCTGATAACCCACTCTGTTGAAGAGGCGCTTCTGCTCGGTGAGCGATTGATCGTAATGGCACCTCGCCCGGGAAGAATCCACACCGAATACCACTTGCCGTTTGCCGAAATGGGAGTGACCACCGATTTGCGTGAAGTGAAAAAACATCCTGATTTCGCCATCAAACGCGAGGAGATACTGAACATGATCTGGGATATGGAAGAAGAGATCATGGGCGGATCGGAGGATTCAGCATGATCGCATTAACCATTTATGTTCTCATTTTTATCGTTGCCTACCTCATCGTCACCAAGGTAATCAAGAGCGCAGGAGAGCGTGGCTACGCATCCAGAAAAACAGTCACATTTGGCGATGAGAGCGCGGTTCGTCCCAACCGAATTGCCAGCGTCATATCCGTTGCATCCATCTTTCTGCTATGGGGTATGTTCACTGGCTCCAATTTGTTACCAGACTTTCTGCACGCACCCGCGCCTTTCGAAGGCAAGCTGTCATTCACTTATACGGCAGAGGACAGCTCTCAGGCAACTGACGACGCCACAGTGAATGTCGTGGTATATCCACGAGACACAAAGCCTGAAAAACTCGTCACCGAGCCAGGCGATGGTTTCGCCAAGAACGATGTGTCCTCCGTTGCACAATGGCGCACAAAGCTTGTCAACGTTGTGAAGAATGATGTAACCGAAGATGGCGGCAAAGCGAAAGTGATCGCCATCAATGGGCAGAGCATCAAACCCGGTCAGAGCGTAAAAATCGACGGCGGTGCCGTCACACTTTCGGACAAAGGCACGCCCATCGTCGAGCCTGCAGCAGGCTGGCAGATGGAATCGCTCTACCTGCCGGCACCCGAGGTCGTCTGGTCACGAACGTTAAGGATACTTGACGAAGGGTTTCGTAACTTCACGCTGGCTGAGCACCTGGGGTACTCACTGTTCCGTGTCATTGTCGGCTTCTTGCTTGGAGCCCTTGTTGGCATTCCACTCGGGTACGCCATGGGCTTGAGCAACTGGTTCCGTGGCTGGTTTGATCCGATTGTCGAGTTCATGCGCCCGGTCCCGCCATTGGCCTTGATCCCGTTGGTCATTATCTGGGTTGGCATTGGCGAGGCAGGAAAGATAATCCTGCTATTCCTGGCATCGCTCTGGATCATGGCCATTGCTGCACGCGCAGGCGTATCGGGTGTCAAGATATCCAAAGTGCATGCAGCTTATTCGCTTGGCGCCGGGCAGTGGCAGATCATGCGCTACGTCATTATCCCCAATTCTCTACCGGAGATATTCACGGGCGCACGTGTGGCTATGGGAGTCTGCTGGGGCACCGTCGTTGCCGCCGAACTGGTCGCAGCAGAACAGGGAGCGGGCATGATGATCATGACAGCCTCCAAGTTCCAGAACACCGATATCGTGCTGATGGGGATTATCCTGATCGGTATTATCGGGTTCGGAATCGATCTGCTCATGCGATGGGCAGAACGCCTTCTGGTACCGTGGAAAGGCAAAGGCTGATTTTTTTCAGACCATTGAACCTGAGGGCTGAGAGCAGAATAAAATCACATTTCTGCCCCCGCCCCTAAGGTCGAACAGGTAGCGACAATCTCTGCTCGCCGCCTGTTCGACACTCACAGGGCTCGAGCGAGCATGGCAGTTGACTTCTGCCTCTCTTTAAATGCTGCTGATTTCAAAGCCTTCCAGAATATCGCTAACCACCTGCTTCGACAAGTCAGAACAGTTCGGTAGCCCTTGCGAGAAGGGATACCGTTCAAGAACCTGTGGTAGCGCCAGACAATAAATGCGAGCGCTTGTCTCCACAGACAAATCAAGTCTGAATGGCTTGAGCAATGGCGACTCACCATCAAGCAGATTTTGAGTTAATGAAGGAAAGAGCAGTTCTTGTGGTGAAGCCGAGGATTGACCACGCGCATCGAACATCGCATCAAACTCCATTTTCTGATCGCTGAACTCGACCAGAACTTCACCACTTGGCACGGATGTGAAAGAGGAATCCTCACCCGAGGCAACGATTGTGAGTACCCCGGCTTGATGCATGGCCAGCACTCGGGCAACAGACAGGTGCGGCAACGCTGCGTAGCAATCCGCGAACACAGGCAATAAATGCTGTTTGAAGCATTGCCAGTCGGCAGCATCAAGCCACGCCAGTACAAGTTCGAAATGCTCGTGGCCTCGCAGCAACACATAGCGGTGTGCAATTGTCTCTTTGCAACGCATGGAGGCTCGCACCTCTTGCAGGTTCTGCCTGACAGCATCAAGCCCACCGCGCTCTTTTCTTCCCCTGAAATACGCCGATGAAAATCCTTCTATCGTACGAGCATCTGGGCCCAGTTGTTTCAGGTAGCCTGGATCAGCGGCATCCAGCTCATCCAATAACAACTTGAATACCCGCCACAGCAATCCGTTAGAGCCGTATTCGAGTTCGTTGCAAACCGCCTCCTGCGTTATACGGGTCAATGGTTCGTAGGGAAAGGGATAGAAAAAATCAGCTTCCGGCATGATGCCATTGCGAGAAACCATGGTCACTCGCAGATCGCAGGCTTGCTCACCAGCCACCCATAGCACATGCTCACCCTGCTCTATGAACTCACCGTGCGCATGCCCCAGTGCGATGACAATATCAACGGCGGACAGTGATGAGCCAAGAATACCGATACGACCAGGTTCGTGCTGGGTGATCTGGGTATAGGGCCAGGGCGAGAGTAACTGAGCCTGATCAATCGAGGGCTTCTTGGGCCAGAGATGCCCTGTGGCAATCACGATGGTATCCAGACTGATCTCCCGCTCTTTACCTACTTCAGTGTTGAATATCACTGTTACAGATTCGCGCTCGACAACCAGATCTATCACCTTGGTTGAGCTATGCACCTTGATCTGATGACCGGCACACTCAGCAAGCTCACACAGCTGCATGAATTCGGCCTGAAGGAATTCTCCAATCAGAAGACGCGGATAAAACGCACGAGCAGAGATATCATCAGAACTTATCTCCCACTCGCTGAGTTCACGAGCGGGCTGCGTCTCAAGCCAATGCACCAGTGATCTGGTCAGTGACGGGATCTCTCGACTGAAGGCATTACACAGCATATAGTCGGCATTCATGCCGTTGCGATAGGGCATACCTGTACCTGCAACCGCCTCTGATTCGAAGAGTTCTATAGTCAGCGCGACCCGACTCTCCAGGAGCCTCTTCAGAGTGTACAAACCCATCGCACCACAGCCGACGATGCCAACGCGTTTTCGCAACATGATTTCACGACTCACAATACCAGACAGATTTACACTAAACCGGCATTAACCAGTGGCTGAAATACTACGCTTTTGCCACATTCGAAATGGACGAATTGAAGGTTGTACCCATGAGAATTACCCCGAGTGATTCCCCGCGCAGAGGGGTATTTTCAATTAACGTGAGCCGGCAGATTTTCAGCCAGAACACGTTCAAGGTCAGCCAACCTGAATGGCTTTTGCAAGAAGATGATGCCATCGTCCAGACGACCGTTGTGAACCACTGAGTTTTCAGTGAATCCAGACATATAGATAGCTGTGGCTTCGGGATAAAAACCGCGCAGCTCTTTCACCAACACCCTGCCATTCTTGGTTCCGGGAATGATGATGTCCGACAGAATGACATCAATGCTGTCGACTTCACTAGCCAGCTTTAACACCGAGTCTTCATCGTAAGCGCTGTGTACGACACAACCCAGACTCATCATCTGCTCCGAGAACATCTCGCGTAGCTCTTCGTTGTCTTCGATGAGAAATACCTTCAGTCCATGCAATTTGTAGCTATTCTCTGGCACAGCCACAGGTGGGACAACGTCGATCTCAGACTGTTCCCGGGGCAAGTAGAGCTTGATGGTGGTACCAATGCCGAGTTCGGAGTAGATTTTCAGATGCCCTTCAGACTGCTTGGCGAATCCGAATGCCATCGATAGACCCAAACCCGTTCCCTTACCCACTTTTTTGGTCGTGAAAAACGGTTCTATCGCCTGCTTGGCAACCTCTTCCGACATGCCTGTACCGGTGTCCGTGAGGGCTATACAGACATAATTTCCAGCCTGCACTTCTGTATGCGCTTTGGCATATTCATGATCCAGCCGCGCGTTGCTCACCTCCAGCGTCAGATACCCTCCTTCGCTCATCGCATCTCTGGCATTGACAACCAGATTCAATACCACAGCTTCCAGCTGCACGGGGTCGACCTTTGTTCTCCACAGGCCTCCATCAGCAATGATCTCCAGACGGATACTATCTCCTACAGAGGTCTGCAACAGCATCGCAGAGTCTCGGATCCTTTTCGCCACATCCAGCACCTTGGGCGACAGAGGCTGCTTTCTGGCAAATGAAAGTAGTTGCTGAGTCAACCTCGCCCCTTGGTTAACGGCTTTCAGCGTAGCTTTAGCATAACGCTGCAATGAAATATCCTTGCTTCTTTCATTCAGGATTTCAACATTACCCAATATGATAGCCAGAATATTGTTGAAGTCGTGGGCCACGCCTCCAGTCAGCTTACCGACCGCTTCATTCTTCTGGGTTTGAACCAGTATTTCCTGTTTCAGAATTTCGTCAGTAACATCCTGCGCAACTGCATCGATACCAAGTTTGATTCCCTGGCTACTGAATTTTGCTAAAAAGCTTTGGCGGATATGTCTAAATTGACCATCGGGAAAATTGATCCGATAGGTTTGCGTGTCTCGGTGCTGTGTCAGGATTCGTTCTCTGGATTCCAGAGAACGAATAGTGTCCTCTGCATTCATCATCGTTTGTTCGATGTCCTCGCCAACCTGCAAGCTACGCATGGTCTCTATGGACTTACCATGAAAATCAGCATAGTTCTGATCACAATCGATTATATGATCCATGTTCGCGTCAAACGTACAGTATCCAAGACCGGCTAGTTTGGCAGCCTCCGCCAAGCGGCTTACGCCTTTATGCAACTCCTCCCTGCCACTCAGAATCTGATCACGCATTTGATGAATGGCACCCACCAGCTCATCAAGTTCATCCGCGTCTTCAGCAACTGATTCTCGCTTCAAATGCAAACGCAGGTCGCGCAGATCTTCCAAAGGCTTTCGCAATTGCTTCACCAACTCGAACATCGGTGTCAGCACTTTCAAATTGAACTGACGCATGACCAGAAAACTGACAATAAAAGCGACAGCCAGGTAGATGAGCACCAAAGTGACTACTTGCTGGCGAACAGAAGCCCATACTCCTTCCTCCGAAGCATGGATACTCAAGGAACCGATCGATTCGACATCCCCTTTGTGATTCACATACCCCAATGGAACCACAATTCGTGGAACTGACAAATCGGGTTGCGTTTCACCCGCTTCAATACGCCTGCCTGTACTGTCTTTCACCACCGCATATTTGATGCTGTCAAGAGCAATAAAACCTTGCAACTGATATTCAATATTCTCGATATCCAACTGCCACAGCAGTTCTTCAATGTACGGCTTGTAGACCTGACCTACCCGTTCAATTTTTTCATCCAGCTGATGTAATGAATACTGGTAGGTGCCCATTACAGCTAAGAAGCATGCCAACAGCAACGTGATAAACAACGGTAAAACCATCGACCATAGGGCCTTCAAACCGATTTTTGACACAGATGACCTGGTATTCAACCTATTGATTCTCGGCGATGTAATCAGCCATGATCATCTGGTAGCTTCCATCAGATTTCATTTCTCTCAGGGTTCTTTCCAGCTCTGGAATCTTCTTGTAGTGTTTTGAGTTCACATACAGATAGAATTCTTTAGTCACGCTGTATTTCGTTGTAATCAGTTGCTCCAACCCTTTGTCACGAGCCATCATCAGCGTGGGCGAAACCATCAGAAATGCGATGTCAATACGTTTTGACAACAGCATTTCCAGCAGACTGTCGATCTTTCGCACGGGAACAGCATTGGCATGCTTCCCGAACAACTTTTCAGCCAGCTTCCAACCGCGCACGTATCCAACACTATATTGATCAAAATCAGCAACTGAAATGACACTGACGTCTGGATCGAGAGTGAAGCCGGTGAAAACCAACTGGGTAACAACCTCAGATACTTTTCTCAAATTGGGGTAATTTGAAAGCGGTATGTCTATCCGAGCTGCCTCTCCATCAATCAGCCCGGCATTGGCATTGGCCAAACCCCGTGCTGCAGGTGTCGCTATGAACTCAACGTTCAGGCCAGCTCTGGCGAACCATTCATCATAGAGAATATCCAGGTAGCCATCGCCTGTCTTGGTGATCAACGGTGGTAATGTTTCGGTTGATAACACCCAGGACTCGACGACTGGCTCAGCGATGACATCTGCCGAGGCCGGTAGCACGTAACATGAAAAACACAATGCCAGCATGGCCCTGCAACGGCCGGTCAGCTGAAAGCTTTTCATGAATTCTGGCTTGACCATCATCCGTTTCCTGTCAGTACTCTGAATTTCCCCTGGCGGGACACGGACCCGAACTGACAGCGGCGGCCCTTGCATACTAGAATCAGTCTAGCACTCAAAAAGAATATCACGACCTTATAGATCTCGACATGAACGTCTTGGGGTTACCTCTGCAGACAATAATTTGGAACTAGCGTATCCCTGTAGCACGCTCGTTCAACGCGGTTTCCAATTCAGCAATAACCAGCAACTCTCTTTTGTGCAATGCCTCAAGGCAGGCCTTTGCCTCAGCTTCGAACGGCAGTTGCAATGCATCTGCAATCGCAGCTTCTATCTGCTTTTCGTGCCTCATACGATCATTCAGAAAAACCTCGTGCTCATCATCAGATAACGCCGCTTTGACATGAGTGAAAATCTGACGAGCCTCCTCCCTGTCAGTATCCTGAGCACGAGGTAGTGCTCCTGTTTTTCTAACCTGCTCAGTCAGAACATCCACCGCTTGATTGTGTCCTTCTCGAACCGTCTCGAACAGTTGCTTCGTATCATTTCGCTGCACGTAATTAACCGCATCTTCGAAATGATCAGCAGCTTCCTGATAGGTTACAAGTAACTCATTCAGCGCTATTTGCATTTCATCAAGCAACATATTTAATCCCATTATTCAGGCGTCAGACTTCTTGCAATCCGACAATAAGCTAGAAAATTACCGCATAGAGTGAGCTGATAAACCACCACAGCAATCGCAGTATCACAGCACCCACAATCACCAGAACAGACAAGGTCAACAGTAACCACCAGCCACTGCGCTTGTGGGTATTCGCAGCATTCATCTGGTGATTATGCAGTAGTTGCATATTCTTGTTGTTAGCCCGAAAGGCAAAGTCAAACAGGTCACCTATCAGTGGCACACTGCCCAGCAATGTTTCCAGCAAAACATTTCCGACCATGCGGGCAAGAACCAGACGCGAGGCACCAATAGTGGCCGCCTTGCCGATCAGGTAGCTGGAGATCAACAGCCCTATTGCATCACCGATACCCGGGATTAGGCCAATGATCCCATCCAGTCCTATCCTGAAGCCACCAGGCAGGCGAATAGAGCTGTCCATCAGATGAGCAAGCCGTTCCAGACGCAATTGCACCTGCTTTTGATCTTGTGGTGTCTTGTCGTTGATCAAGAGGCCTCGAAGCGTTGATGGTGGTTAACGGGGGTCTGATCCGGCGGATGCTGAATCGATGCACAGAAAATACTATCCAGACAACCCCCTCGATAGTCGATTGTAAAAACTGCAATTACCCATGCCTATTTGACTAGAATTGCAGACCTCATGGCTTGGCTTATCACTGATAACGTAACGTTGAGACTCTGCCACAGGATCTGGCGCGCGGCGAACCGGCTCGCTCGTATGCTGATCCTCTCCATTTCCCCAAGATCGAGCTGAATCCCCGATGCGCTGGATACCCCGACTACTCCTTGTTCTGATTGCCATTCCACTATTGTTACTGCTTGTGCTGGAATTACTGCCCGGCAAATGGCTAGCCAGACAGATAGCCGCTATTGCCACCACCACAACTGGCCTCAATGTCGACATTGAGGATGCTTCTTTGTCACTATTCTCGCTAACCCCGGCCGCCTCCTTATCGGGTGTTCGAATCACGGACGAGAACAAATCACCGGTCGCAGCCGTCGGTAATGCGACAGCGATTACAAACCTGCGCGGGCTTTTCAGCGAAGCGCCTGTGCTCGACCAAACCAGCGTGGCCGACGTATCGGTTGATTTGAGAGTGGATGCCCAGGGCAAGGCTAACTGGCTGGACTGGCAGCCAAAATCAACCGCTACGGCAACAGATGAGAGTAACAACAGTGAGCCGCTTGCCATACCAGCCATTCGCCTGATTCAGCTCAACAACATACAGATAGCCTATAAGGATGCCAAGTCAGATCGTGATCTTGAAGTCATCATCAATGTCGAGGGTTCGACCAGCAATGCCGAACAGCCTCTGAGGGCGGATATTTCAGGAACACTGAATGATATTCCCTTGTCTGTCGACGCCACGGCTCAGTCATTGCTGGCTGTAATCTCACAACAGGACGACATGTCGATCGATGTGGCAGCCACGCTGGGTGACACAGAGGCGCAGTTGAGTGGTGTTATCGGAGATGTCTCAACGTTCAAGAAGCTGGATTTTGAATTCTCACTGCAAGGTCAGGACCTGCAAGATCTGGGCGCTGTCGCAGCAACAACACTGCCCGTCCTGCCGCCTTTCTCACTGCAAGGCTCCATGCAACGTGACAATGATGAATTCATCCTGCGCAGGTTCGATGCCGTGATCGGTGACAGTGATCTTGAAGGCGATGTCCGGCTAAACCCGTTCACCCAACCACTCACCGTCTATGCCAACGTCATATCAACGGTACTTGACCTGGATGACCTGGCCGGTCTGCTTGGAGCAACACCGGATCCGGATGAGACGGCAACCGCGGAGCAGATACAAGCTGCAAAGCAGGAACGCTCTGACGGGCGATTGCTGCCTGATAACCCTATCCCACTGACGGACCTGGCGACGATCATCAATGGCGAGATCGCTTTTCGAGCAACAGAGGTTCGCACAGAGTTATTTCCGGTTGATTCGATAGATACTCGACTGGAGTTTCTGCCAGAGCGTTTGCGCATCGATACTCTGAAGATAGGTCTGGCCGATGGCCTGGTGGAGGGCTCAGTGAATGTCGACGTGGCAGCCAGCCCTGTTGACAGCACGGTGGAGTTGCGTATCAACCGGGTCAATTTACGCCAGGTCATGGCAAGTGCAGGTCTGGACAACGAAGGATTCGGCCTGATAGGTGGTCGGGCCAAGTACTGGCTAAAAGGAGATACCCTTGCCGATATGGCCGCCAGCGCTGATGGCGGTACGTTTCTACTGATGACCGAGGGCCAGATTGATGCGCTTCTGACTGAATTGGCAGGCATTGATCTGGTTGAATCGGTGACATTACTGGCCAGCGGCAAGGATGCGAATACCGACATTCGCTGCGCCTATGCCGACCTGCACTCCAGAGAAGGCCTGCTGACGCTTCAGACTTTCGTCATCGACACCGACGACACCGTATTTCTGGCAGATGGCACCGTTGATTTCAACAATGAAGCACTTGACTTGACGATCGAACCTCACCCAAAGGATGTCAGCCTGCTGGCATCACAGACCTCGTTAAAGGTCGGCGGTACGATGGCAGACCCTTCCATTCTCCCTGGTAAAGCACTGCCATTGCGGGCAGCAGCGGCGGCGATTCTGGCAACAGCGGCCACACCCGCAGCTGCACTGCTACCCTTCATCGAGGCAGGAACTGGACAGAGCAGCCCCTATTGCTCAGGGCTTGCAAGCTCGCTTGATGAGGCTCGTTAATCCATGCAATCGATTCTTTTTCCAGCCGCTATCCGAAATCCAAAATGAAGATCTCTCCTTTACTGCGTACCTTGATCCTGCTTCCACTTCTGGTATGGAATGTCGCCTGTACCAGCCTGAACCGAGAAATCGAGCAGGTCGATGAGCAGACCGCCGAACTGACCACCGAAGTCAAATCAGCACTTATTGCCAATGAGAGCGTGGATGCAGCCGCGATTCTGGTTACCAGGGATCATGAGGGGTCCCTTGTACTATCCGGGTTCGTGGCAAGCGAGGCAGAACGACAGGCAGCAATGGCAGCAAGTCGCACGGCAGCCCCCGGATCCAAACTGGTTGACGAGTTGGAACTGCGCTGAGCTCCAGAAAAATAGCCACCGCTGGTGGATATCAGTGGAAATGCTGGCTTTGCCGAACTCGTAAACCCCGTGGGTTAGCCCACCCACAAGACAGTAGATGCACTTTAGGCAGACTTGCGCCCGAAATCAGGGATGTCATGGCACCAATAGAGTGCCTCTGTATTGATTAATTGGTAAGCTTTACAAGCTGCAAAGCTTCAAGCTGTACAAAATTGTGCCATTGTTCGGCATCCATTCGTTGCAAGGGAGGCAGACATGACTGCTGGGCTTTCCAATCAAACAGACGCTGACTCGAGGATCATCACTATCGACACCACGCGAGTCATTAACCGGCAGCAATCCCACTATGGGGTAATTGACATAGGTTCGAACTCAATTCGTCTGGTTGTCTATGATGATCTTAGTCGTGCACCTTTCCCCCGCTTCAACGAAAAATCCATGGTTGCTCTGGGCGCGGGGCTTGATGCAGACGGTCGCTTTACCGATGAGACGATCGCTAGAGCATTACACGCCATTCGCCGTCTGAGTGCCATCGCTCGCGCCATGAAGGTCGAGCGTATCGATGTTCTCGCAACAGAAGCCACACGACGCGCTAAAAACGGCAAGGACCTGATCGATGCGATTCGGGAAAGCACAGGGTTGGAGACAATCACCCTCACCGGTGAGCAGGAAGCATTTTACTCGGCTCACGGTGTCATTTCCGGTTTCTTCAAACCCATGGGCATGATGGGAGATATCGGCGGAGGTAGCCTTGAAGTAGCGGAAGTCATTGCCGACCGTGTGGGCGAACGAATGACCAGCATGCCGCTTGGCGCGCTGCCGGTCACCAGGAAACTGGAAGAAGGCTATAGCGCAACAAAGAAATGGATTGATGAAATACTTTCAGAGAGCCTGCCACCTCTACTGACAAACCCGGTGTTCTTCGCCGTGGGTGGTGGCTGGCGTGCACTTGCCCGTATTCACATCGCCATGAACAACCCGACCATCAAGGTTGTTCACGGCTATGAATTACCCGCCAAGGATGTTCGCGCACTGGCCATCAGTATTGCCAAGATGTCCCCGGAAGAGGTGGCTGCCCTTCCCGATGTGCCCAGTCGTCGAATAGCAACGCTGCCGGCCTCGGCACTGGTCATGTCACGCGTCTTGAAAAAACTGGCACCAGATCGGGTGGCCTTTTCAGCCTATGGACTGCGAGAAGGCTGGCTCTATAAACAACTGGATGAAGAGGAGCAATATCGAGACCCTCTCGTTGAAGCGGCGCTTGCCATCGGCCTGCCAGCAGCGCGGGTTCCAGCGTTTAGTGAAGCACTGGCTCTGTGGACAGAGAACCTTTTTCCAGGGGAAACCCAAAATGACAAACGCCTCAGACTTGCGGTGTGCGCGCTGACCGATATTGCATGGAGAGAGCACGAAAAAATTCGTGCAACTGACAGTTTTCTGCGCCTGTTGCAGTTCCCCTTCATTGGTCTTTCACATCCGGAACGCGCCTTCATTTCAGTGGCAATTCTTGCCCGCTACGGTGGCAAGGTAGACGACATGGTGAAGGATGCCGTCAGCAATCTGATGACAAGCAGTGAGCTGCGACGCGCCGAAATATTGGGCCGTGCCCTGTTGCTGGGCCACAGGTTCTCAGCCAGCGTGCCCGAAATACTGAAACAGGCCAGACTTAGAATTGATGCCGATGCCGTTCGGCTGGAGATACTGGACGCCGGCAGTATTCCTGACAGCGATGCCGTTCAAAGCCGGCTGCGACAATTGGCAAAAGCTACAGGCCTGGAGGGTGCCGAGATAGTGACTGTCAGCGAATAATACGAGCCAGTGATGTCAACAGAAGGTGATGCAATTGCCAACTGGCATCACATCACCCTCCGTTGAACTTAGCCTGGCTAAGCCATTACTCTGTGGTGGAGTTGCTCAAGGTCAGCTTGGAAAAAGTGGCACTTGCGTAATCTCCATTAGCCTTATCAGTCGCCCAATCACCGGTACCCGGGCAGGCGGCGTACCAGATACCTTCAGCATCTTTGGTACTGCACTGATTGTAGGCACCGGCCTTGAAATACATGAAGTCCTCGGCGTATCCCTGTGGGTTGTCCAGAGCATCGACATCGCCATTGGGATCAATATTGTCGGCCAGATTGATCTCAAACGTTTTCGTCTCTTTACCGGGAGATTCAAACGTCAGGGACATGATATTGCCCTGGACGTTGACCTCATAACTGAATTCCTCACCTAATGCAATTCCGGCATCGCCTGGATTTTCCGGGTTGTCCCAGCTATTACCCCAGACCGGGAAAGCGATGTCAGTGCGGTTCGGATCTTCTTTCTCCAGATTGCGTTCGTAGTTCCAGAAAACCGACCCTTTATCATGTTCAGGCCATTTTTTGAAATAGATTTTCAACGGCTCATTACCATAGCCGAAGCCTTTGCCTTCAGCCATTTGTTCCTTGTTCTTGTCGGCATGTATCTGACCGACAACCATTGAATAAGCAGGAGGCTTGTCAGGATGACCGGCCCGTTCAGCGACATGATTGACTTTTAGCGTGGCGTTGAGTTTGCCTCCAAAAATCTCTCCAATCGGATTGGCCTGCAATGCAAAATTATTGCCGGGTGTATGAGTGCCGATGTCTTCATTTGTACCACGCAGCATCTGTCGAAGCTCACTACGGGTATTGGAAGAATTAGGCGTTGTCATGGCCTTGTTTGCGGCAGTAAAGACCATCCCCCCCTCTTCATTCAGATAGAAAAAATCAGGATGCGAGTAGCCTTGAATATCGGCAACCGATACCGAGTCAATCTTCTCATCACCATCGGCATCCAGAGGCAGGGTGATATTCCAGTGGCTGAGATCAAACTTGTCTGAAGGATTGCCGGCAGACTCGGCATGAGCAACGGCGGCCAGACCCGCGGATGCCACGGAGGCAACAGCCAAAGCCAGCACTTTGGTTCTTGAAGATGGATGCATGGTTCGATTCCCTTGAAAATTGAAAACAGCAACGAATGTGACGCTGATGTCAGCTATGACTGATCACACAGAAAGCTCGACATCATTAATGTCGACATCTGATTTCTGATATACAAGATTAGCATGCAAGCATGTCTGTTTGAACTATTCAACGGCGCGACGTCCCGAAAAAACGCTCGATTGTCGTTACCATCTGATAACCCAGCCCAGCCTCAGTACGGGTTCGTGCTGAGACTAGCCGGATTTCCGCCATCAGCTATTGTCGAATCAGGGCTCACTTCGCCTGTTCACAGATACCGAATCAGCATTCCAGACCGAATCGACATCTGTCCCAATGCGCTTCAACAATCCGATCAGCTGCCCGGTTTCATTGTCGGACAAGTCGGCAAGGTACGGGCGAGTTGCAGCCTGAATGAGACCCGGCGCTTGTTCGCATATTTGCATGCCACGAGTAGTCGGCTTGAGACTGTATCCGCGTCCATCCGCTGTATCGGTTTCACGGCGCACATAGTCCAGTTCCTCCAGCCTGGATATGAGCCTTGAGGCGGAGCTGCGCTCCAGACCGACGAACCTGGCAATCTGACTGGGCGATGTGACGCCGTCGAATCGTATACAGGCCAGGACCATCCAGGAGAGCCTTCCCAGCTCCAGTTCCGCAAGCGCCTCGTCAACGGTCGATTGCATGATCTGGGCGGCGCGGCTCAGGCAATATCCAAGCCCGTCCTGTGCGTTGTACAGAGTGCTTTTGTTTGATGAGTTCATCATACGATTCTCATTATCTATGTGTAGAAAGCACACATATTCCGGGATTGATGTTGTAACGGTATCAAGAAATAGCTTGATATATTAATTCTGCTAGGCATACTCGTAACAAATCATGTGCAATCTGCACACAAATGGAGTCGAGCAATGCCTGTTCATTTCACCGACAAGACCCTGAAACCATTAGTACTGGGTACCGTTGCATTCGCGGCGATCTGGACATCTACAGTACAGGCAGATGTACTGAAGCTGGCGCATTTCATGCCGCCGACACACCCTATGGATGTGCAGGTCATGACTCCCATGGCTGAGGCCTATAACGAGGCGGTTGCCGGAAGCTCAGAGATCAGAATATTTCCGGCAGGAGAGCTTGGCCCGGGTCCCAAGGAACAGTACAAGCGTGTTGCAACCGGTGTGGCAGATCTGACATTCATCCTGCCCGAGTTCACCCCTGATCTGTTCCCGGTATTGACCAGTTATGAGCTGCCGGGCCAGTTTGCCGATAGCATCAGCGCCACTCAGGCCATGTGGGAAAACAGGGCTGCCATCGAAGCTGAGGTGAACCGCGCAGTCCCCTTGGGCTTCTGGGCCAACAACGCAACGATTCTCATCACCCGCGACAAGATAGTGCGAACCCCCGCCGATCTGTCGGGCTTGAAGATTCGTGTCGCAGGCAGAAACATGGCTCGTGTCATTGAGGCGTGGGGAGGTGTTCCCGTGGATATGTCCCCAACAGAAGCTTATCAGGCACTCAGTACAGGAGTCGTTGATGGGATCTATATCGGCCCTACCGCCTTTTCCTCCTACAAGCTATATGAGGTTGCAAAATACGCCACGGTGAACATACCAGGCTCCATTTACAGCTTTCTGCTTGCCATGAACACAGATGCCTATGCTGCATTAAGCGAAGGTGAGCGCAAAACTCTGCAATCGGTATCAGGTGAGGAATTGAGCCTCAAAGCGGCCAAAGCCTTTGCTGATGTTGGCAAAAGTGCCCTGGGGCTTGCTGGTGAGAACGGTGTTGAGATGATTTCCCTGACCGATGAAGAAATCAATGTATTCGCCGGGCTATCACCTTTTTCTGAAGAAAACTGAATTCCAAGGCTTTCGGTCTGCTCGGTTCATCCATTCAACTGATTTGCCCTACAGAATCATCAAACAAGGTGGGATCATGCTCTTTCGAGTCTTGGGTGGAATTTTGTTCAGCATTGGCGGTGCAAGCCTGCTGGCGCTCATGTCAACATCCGTGTCTGACGCCATCATGCGTGCCACCGCCAACCCCTTCATTGGCGCAAAAGAGCTGAGCGAGGCTTTTCTTGTCTGCTGTGTCGCCATCTCGCTACCCGTCAGCGTCTATAGAGGCAAGGCCATCGCCATCGATGGTTTCGTAGCCTTTTTCCCTGACGTTGCAAAGCGCCTGATCACCGCCGCAGGAAATCTCTCAGGCGCCCTTGTTTGCGCACTTCTATCCTATGAGTTGATCAGAGCCGGAGCTGATGCTCACGATTTTGCGGAAAAATCTACCTTGCTTGGCATCCCCTATCAGCTGTACTACCAGATTTTATCCTTCGGGTTCGGCTTGACCACACTGGCCTTTCTCTTCCACATCAAGCTCGGATTCAAGAGCAATGAGCCTGCCCGATCATGACGCCTGAATGGATAGGAATATGTGGCTTTGCAGTCCTGCTTGTTCTTATTTTCCTGCGTGTGCCGGTGGGTATTGCCATGCTGGGTGTGGGTCTGGGTGGCACAGCCATTCTGAATTCACCCGATGTTGCATTGCGGCTGATGACAGGCCAGACCTTCGCCATCAGCACACTCTATTCGCTTTCAGTATTACCCCTGTTCATTCTGATGGGCAACGTTGCTTCTCAATCAGGGCTCAGCCGTGATCTTTATGATGCAGCCTACGCCCTGGTCGGCCACCTGAAGGGCGGACTTGCCAGTGCCACGATTGTAGGCTGTGCCGGGTTCGCAGCACTCTCAGGCTCATCCATAGCCTCCGCTGTCACGATGGGCCAGGTGGCCTATCCCGAGATGCAGCGCCGCGCCTACGGTGATCGCTTGTCAACAGGTGCCATTGCAGCGGGTGGCACCCTGGGGATATTGCTTCCCCCCTCTACCGGCTTTGTGCTCTACGCCATCATGACCGAGCAAAGTATCGGTCGCCTGTTCATGGCGGGTATCTTGCCAGGAATCCTGCTGACAACACTCTTTGTGCTCACAGTGACGCTCATCGTGCGATTCAACCCTGACTCCGGGGGCATTGCGCCCAAGGATCTGATCGACACTGAAAAAACATCACTGCTGAAAGCAACTCCTGTACTGGGGATCATCGTGATCACTATTGGAGGCATCTATCTGGGGTTGTTCACCCCGGTTGAGGCCGCCGGTATAGGTGCTTCACTGGCCATTCTCATGGCCCTCCTGCGACGCCGACTAAACCTTGCAGAATTTATCCACGCGATCAAAAGCACCCTTGAAACAACTGGACTTTGCTTTCTCATTCTGATTGGTGCGATGGTATTTTCGCCCTTCGTTGCACTCTCCCAACTGCCATCAGCCCTGTCGGAAATAGTGCTTGGATACAGCGACTCTCCCTATACCGTACTGACCATGATACTGGTCCTCTACCTGTTTCTGGGCATGATTATCGAGGGCTTGTCACTCATGGTCATCACGCTTCCCATCGTCTTTCCGGTCATAACGAACCTGGGGTTCGACCCCATCTGGTTTGGCGTCATCATGGTGCTGGTACTGGAGATGGGACTGATCAGCCCGCCGGTCGGCGTCAATTGTTTCGTTGTAAGTAGTGTTGCGCCCAATGTGCCTCTTTCTGATATTTTCAAAGGCATCATGCCATTCTGGGCAGCAATGATCTGTTGCATTCTGTTACTGGTAGCGATCCCTGAAATCGCATTGTTTCTGCCAAATGCAATGTTCTGACAATCCACAGGAAGCCCCATGAGCAGGTATTTTTCCACCAAGAACAGAGCGCTGCATCTGGGTCCCTATCCGGTTGAGTTGCTGGCACGTTCTGATGTCGAGGTGAACCTTGCAACAGCCCCATCCGTGGAGCCGCTCAGCTATGAGCGTCCCCATGAACCGCATTCGATTGTCAACGCGATGCGCGAGCACCAGGCCATGCTGGATGCCATTCGCAGTGGTTTGACCAATAAGGCCATGGCCGATGCCCCGACAGACCCGCTAGAGCGCGCACAGCATCTCAAATCATTCGGCTATTTTTCCGATGCCGCCATCGTTGGCATATGCAAACTGCCCAAGACGGCATTACTACCAGCCCCCTGGTTGAACCCTGATGTCGCACAGCTTGCCGAGGATTTGAAATCAACCCAGACTAAAACGCTGGCCTCGGGCATCGATATGATCATGGCTGATCTTAAAGAGTCCATGGAGGCCGAGCTACCTAGCATAGACAATCACACTCATGTGCTGGTATTCCTCTACGAAAACCCCAGAGATGTCGAACCTGGCGAAGTGGGGACCGACTGGATAACGGATGCCCATGCTCATCGAGCCGGCTTGATGGCTGCTGAAACAGCGGTCGTGCTGGCCAACTACCTGCGCTTGCTGGGACATGATTCTCGCGCTCATACGGTCACCAGTAGCGATGTTGATCTGAATAAACTTGCCCTGCTGGCCGGACTTGCAACCGTAGAGGATGGCGTACTCAAGCATCCCTATATTGGAACCCGCTTTGGTTTGTCGGCGGTAACAACCAGTTTCGAGATGGCAACTGATCTGCCACTGCTGCCACGCTCA
Source organism: Granulosicoccus antarcticus IMCC3135 (assembly GCF_002215215.1). Taxonomy (NCBI): domain Bacteria; kingdom Pseudomonadati; phylum Pseudomonadota; class Gammaproteobacteria; order Chromatiales; family Granulosicoccaceae; genus Granulosicoccus; species Granulosicoccus antarcticus. The sequence goes on from NZ_CP018632.1 coordinate 4,193,946, forward strand.
CAACAACCGGCCTCAGCCTTTGGCATTGGCTGGAAGCTGGGCACGGGATCCTCCAGAAACGCATCAAACGCGGTGCCCTATGCCAAGCGGCGATTTGTTGATGGCGCCCACCCCTTCGAAAAACTGAAACGAGTCGAAAAGCCAACAACATTCATTGATGAATTACGGGTCGCCCGCGTTCCCAAACGAGGCGATATGTTTGCCCGCGCCCAGTTTGGCGACATGGGCAAGAAGCTTCAGGACAGCGCCACAGGTGGCTACTACGTACGCAAGGCAGCTCCCTCCATGGCTCAGAGGCGAGCCTTGGGTGCCTTTGTCTTGCTGCAGGATGGCATCCCGGCGGACAAAAAAGTATCTATTGATCCAGAATCAGCTGCCAATCTGGTCAAGGCAACCAGCTATTTTCTCGGTATTGATGCAGTGGGAATTTCTCGCTGCCCCGATTGGACCTGGTACAGCCATGATGCACGCGGTGATGTCATAGATCCTCCGCACGATCAGGCCATCAGCATGGTCATCGATCAGGGCTATGAGACGATGGAAGGCTCCTCAGGCGATGACTGGATTGCCGTCGCCCAGTCCATGCGGGCGTACCTGCGCTTCTCTCTGCTGGGTGGCGTCATCGCCAAACAGATCCGCAACCTGGGTTATTCCGCCAAGGCACACACGGTGATGGATGGTGAGGTGCTGCAACCACCACTGATGCTGCTATCGGGTTTGGGCGAAGTCAGCCGTATCGGCGAAGTCATTCTCAACCCCTATCTGGGTCCGCGTCTGAAATCCGGTGCCGTGACCACGGATCTGCCCATGAGCCACGATCTGCCCATCGATTTCGGATTGCAGACGTTTTGCGAAAGCTGCAACAAGTGCGCTCGCGAATGCCCTTCCGGAGCGATCACAGCAGGTCCGAAGCTGATGTTCAACGGTTATGAAATCTGGAAATCGGATAGCCAGAAATGCACCACCTATCGAATTACGACACCGGGCGGTGCAATGTGTGGACGCTGTATGAAAACCTGTCCATGGAACCTTGAAGGCATATTCAAGGAAAAACCATTTCGCTGGGCGGCCATGAATATTCCAAAGCTGGCCCCAGTGCTTGCAAAACTCGATGATGCCGTTGGCAATGGCAGCCTCAACCCTGTCAAGAAGTGGTGGTGGGATCTGGAGGTTGAAGACGATGGCGGCTATCGCCCCACCCAGAAACCCGTCAACTGCCGTGAATTGCAGAAAGATCTGCACTTGAAGTACGAGAACCAGACACTGGCAGTCTACCCTGCCCCTTTAGCCCCTCACCCCTATCCCTACCCTTTTCCGATGGATCGTGAGGCAGGCATTGAAGCCTACCAGGCCATGATCACTGCCGAGGAGTACAAGGCCCGATTGAGGCGCGGTGATGAATCAGCCGTTCACATCTATTCAGCCGATGGGCAAAGCCCCGTCATCCAGGTACAGATCAGCAAAGCACAGGTGACAGCCAAAGGCATCACCATTTATGAATTCGAGCCTGTCAGCGGCGGCGACCTGCCATCGTGGCAGGCAGGTGCGCATCTGGATATCGTGGTAGCACCCGAGTTTCTGCGCCAGTATTCGATGTCCGGCGACCCTGCCAATCGCGCCAGTTACCAGATTGGGGTCTTGTGCGAAGATGAAGGGCGTGGGGGCTCCAGGCTTTTGCACCGGATATTCAATGTCGGTCGAAAGCTGTTCATTTCACGCCCTGTCAATCACTTTGCTCTGGATCCACATGCCAGCAAGTGCATTCTGATGGGAGGCGGCATAGGTGTGACGCCGATGATCGCCATGGCACACGAATTACAGGCTCAGGGAAGAGATTTCGTATTGCATTATTCAGGGCGCTCGAAAGAGACGATGGGCTACCTGGAAGAAATTTCGACATTTTCCTGGGCTGACAAGGTCAGAACACATATCAGCAACGAAGGCACACGCCTGGATCTGAATAGCGTGATGTCCGAGTACCAGGCCGGATGGCATGTCTACACTTGCGGTGCACAACATTATATGAGCAGCGTACTGGAGGCGGCCCGAATTGCAGGCTTTCCAGAGGATGCCCAGCATCTCGAGTATTTCTCTGTTCCTGAGCTACCTGACTATGAAAATCACGAGTTCACCCTGAAACTGGTGAAATCAGGTAAGCAGCTCCAGGTGCCAGCGGACAAATCAGCAGCCGATGTGCTTAATGAGAACGGCATACCAATCAATGTCAAATGCAGCGACGGCATCTGTGGCGTCTGTCAATGTGGTCTGGTGTCCGGAGAGGTTGAACACCGCGATTTCGTATTATCAAAATCACAGCGGGAGCGTGGTCTTATCCTCTGTCAATCCAGAGCTGCCAAGGAGAATGGTGTCATCGAAATAGATTTGTGATCATGCCAACATCTCGCTTCGCCTGAAAAATGTCTCTTCGGGTGAGCTGTTATCGACACCCGTCGCTACGCCGCTTCCAGGCTGATACAACTTTTGACTTTTTGCACAAGCTTTGCAATCGAGAAGGGCTTGTGCAGAAAATTGACCCCTTCCTCCAGAATCCCCTGGTCAACGATAACATCGTCGGTATAACCAGAAATAAACAGAACGCTGATAGAGGGCTGCAAGACAACTACTTTTTCATAGAGCTCCCGACCATTCATCTCTGGCATGATCACATCTGTCAGTAAGAGATCAATCTTGCCATTTTCCGCCGCTAATCTCACCCCATCAGCGACATCCTGCGCCTCTAAAACCTTGTACCCATAGGCCTCCAGGCCCTCTCGCAAAATATTACGCACCATCGTTCCATCTTCAACCAGTAGAATGGTTTCCGTGCCTGGCTCCAGGTTGTCGCTCGGCAACGGTTTAGCGCTCATCGCCATAGACCGGTCAAGCTGATGCAGGTATAGCTTGAAACTACTTCCCACTCCCGGTTCGCTATAAACCCAGATGCTACCCTCGTGTTGTTTGACAATTCCAAATACGGTGGCCAAGCCCAACCCCGTGCCTTTGCCGTTTGCCTTTGTCGTGAAAAATGGCTCGAACAGATTTTCACGAATATCGCTATCCATTCCATGCCCGGTGTCACTGACCACCAGCATTGAGTAACTACCAGCTGGCTGTCTCTCACCATTTTGCTCGGTATAGGGTCTGTTCAGAACGACATTGGCGGTTCTTAGCGTGAGAGTGCCACCCGATGACATTGCATCTCTGGCATTGACAACCAAATTAAGCAATACCTGTTCGATTTGCCCTCTATCAGCACTCACCGGTGCCAGTCTGGTATCCAGAATAGTTTCAATCTTGATGTCCTCTCCTATCAGCCGTCGAATCATCGGTTCGTACTCTCTGACGACCGTGTTCAGATCCAGCACCTGAACCTCCAACACCTGCTTGCGACTAAAGGCCAGAATCTGTCGCGTCAGACCCGCCGCGCGATCTGCAGCCTCACCAATGCGTTTCAGATAGACATGAACCTTGTCATCGATGGCCAAGTGCATCATTCCCAATTCGGCATTGGCGGTAATAGGCACAAGAAGATTGTTGAAGTCATGCGCAACACTACCCGCCAGCCGCCCAATGGACTCCATGCGCTGGCTCTGCAACAGTTGAGATTCCATCGCCTTGCGCTCAGTAACATCTTTTACAAGAACCGATAATCCAGTACCAAATGGGTACGCCGAGACTTCAAAGTTACGATATTGACCTATGGCGGGGATGACAAACTCGGACTGGCCGGGTTTGCCGGACTTCATTATTTGCTGGTAGAAACCGATCAATGGGGCAGCCTCAGGTTCAGGAAACACCTCAAAAATCAGCTTCCCAATCACCTCCTCCGATTGGTGCCCGTATCGTTCCGCGGCCTTGTTCCAATAGGTGCATCGCAAGTCTTCGTCCATGGAAAAAAACACGTCGTCAATACTTTCTGCCAGATTGCGAAATTTCTGATCACTTAGTACCAGAGATTTGTTTCTGCGTTCAATCTCCGCAATGAGCTTGCCCCTGGGAGCCGTGATCAGCTCCCTGAGCATCATCGGTTGTCCGATGTATTCCACCAATTGCTTGCGGTATATCGCCAGGAAAAGCAACATCAAAGTGCCATAGCCAGCAGCCATAATAAAATTACCGGCAACGCCTCCTGCCACATCACTTACCCAGTGCGAGCTGAAGGGAATGAGTATCAGAGGAAAAATCAGGCCATCCAGACATAGAATCAGAATAAACGCTGCGATATAAAGAATGGAGACGAGCGTGATATTTCTTATTCTGGACTTGATTTTTTCAAACAGGAATATCAGTGAAACCAGTTCGGCAATTGTCAGCACTCCACCGACTGATGTCACGATCAGCGAGGCATTGAAAACACTGGCAGAGGTATCAAAGGGATTAAGAATGCCCGGATTGCGCAATACTGCCGAGACGGTCATCGACAACACAAATACAAACATATTCACGCTGATGACGGTCCGGATGATGCCACGTATGATCCCGACTTCTTTCTCTATGATGACAAACAGGACAGTCGTCATCATGAAAGCGCAATACAGCAGCGTCCCACCGGATATGGCGATATTTTGTGTAATAGGGAACGAATAGATAGCGCCAAAGTAATTGGCCAGAACCAACAACACACTCAAATAGCAAAAAAACGAGGTTGAGCGGATCCTTTTATTTTGCGTGGCAAAATAGAAAGGCATACAGGAAAGTAAAATTAGCTGTATCAAGAACGCGAAGAGCATTGTTATGCCAGTCTACTAGTTTGACCTTCTTCAAATCCAGCACTAGGGAACTCTACATAAATCTGATTACGTTAAGTTTCTTGTTGCTGAACATGCAAGATGGTGAGAGTGTGAAAGTTGCACTATATATCAGAATCCTTATTCTCTGGTTTCATGACACAAACAGCATACCAGCCTGAAATGCTTGCACACCTGAATTCAAGGTAATGCGCGCAATACCAACTGCGAGCGTGTCCTGATCACCCTGGTAATGTCATGCAATATCGAATGTCCTATTCCAAGTTCCTGTACATCTGCCAGCAGTTTTTCCATTGCAGGGATAATATCATTGGCAAGTGTTTTCAGCTCTCTGATGAGCAATTTTTGTGAGCCTCTGGTCTCGGGTACCAGCGATAACCAGTGATTGCGATGGATAGTGTCAGGAACATTTCTACCGCCAATACGCATGGCCATTTTTTGAGTCAATTGTGGATAGACGGCCGTGCAGACGACATCGTAAAGCGGTGCCAGCTCAGGTAAATCAGCGCTGGATGTGTGTAGCAGTGCGTAATTCTTCGCATGAGCATCAGCGTTACCAACCAGATAGTGGAAGATTTGCATTCGCAGAAAGGCCAGCCTGTCAGCAGCAGGCTGATTGACAACTCGCTGCAACAGATTCAACGATTTGTCGATGCCAGGCCCACCTTCATCTTCGTATTTAAGCTCTGGTGGAATGCTCAAGGCCTGGCAGAAATCTTCCTGATGCAAGCGTTGCACTGACTGGTCGCTTCGCAATAATCGATCAAAGCGTTTTACCAGAATGAAATGAGTGTCGCCTGTACTGGCAAACGCAACCTCTGGTGCTGGCAGACCAACCCGTGCTGCCAGTGTCATACAAAACACTTCATTCTGTGAGGTTCCTTCAAGCCCTTGAATGCCAGGTTTCAGGATATGCGTGGTGGGCTCGCCATTCTTGACCAGTGCAATTTGATCCCCAATCACTTTGACGGCAATCTTGTCCTGTGCACCCGCCAGTGATAGACGCACATCTCGACGACTACCCAGCAACGGGTTACCGCGTAACTCCTGCAACAGTTCTTCCAGTTGTTGTTGATCAAGAATTTCGTCGGGCAAATTCTGTGGCGGCATCTGTGCGCCTGCTGGAAACAGTGCCAAGGCGCCCGCACAGTCCCCACCGATGATTTCCAGCATGCCAAACGCATTGGTGTCGGATACCCCCAATGCGGCAGCGAGTCGTGTACGGGCTGATTCATCAGGCAACAGGCCGGAGAAATAGGGTTTGGCGACAGCATTAGGGTAAGGGTCGCGGCTCAACGGCATGGAGACAGAAATTGCCCTGGCAGCCTGCGAGGCAAGATAATCCTCGTCGTAGGTAAACGTCAGATTGGCAGTGCTATCCTGCTCAAGCAGACCCGCATTGACGGATCGCAGGTAGACATCCAGCTTGCGCATCACTTACTGTTCCCGCGTGTTGGCGTCAACAGAAATGCCGAGTGTCTGCAGCACCTCCAGCGTCCGGCCAAGCTGACAACTGCTTTTACCGTGCTCCAGTTCGCGCAAAAAACGCACACCGACCCCTGCCAGTGCGGCCAGGTCTGACTGCGTCACCTTCTGTCGCTTACGCTCCCTGCGAATGACTTCGCCGAGCATTTCAGCATTGAGTATTGTTGTCATATTTCATCCCTATCGGGATTATTATGGCATCTTTCAAGCCAAATGATAGAAAATAGTCCCTATAGGGATGTTTTCTTCGCAGAATCAAAAAATATAAATAATAAGTCCCGATCGGGACTTATTCCAAGTAAGAAATAAAGCAACCACATCACTACTGATTGCGCATTAATACAACATCTTGCTGCTTGCCAGAGCTGCATGAGAATCAGAACCTGACTCGCAGGTGATCATCTATCAACTCCTGCAACAGCGCACCTTCCACCGCTCATGCAACGACGGAAGTTTTTTCATTCAGACATCGCTTCTAAAGCAATCGTATGCGGTCGTATTTTTCGTAATCGACGGTGTGGATGATGGTGGTGTCCGGTTCAATGAAACAGACGTTGTAATTGCGTTCCAACGGTCCTGTGGCAAACCGGGCTTGCTCACCTTCCAGATAGGGCCACAGAGACTCGTGAATGGAGCGTGGAGCCGCTAGCGGCACACCCTGTACAGTACCGCTCAGGGTAAAGTGACAATGTCCGAAAAAGATGTGCCTGAGGGTTGAAGCATACCTGGCAATAAGCTGTTTGAACTGTGCCGTCTGAACCAGGCCTATGCTGTCCGAGCTGGTCACATGCACCGGAACCGGATTGTGATGCATGAACAACCATACGGGCTGCTTTTCAGCCGTAGCTCTATCCAGTACTCCTTGGAGCCATTCGAATCGTTGAGTGCAGTAGTGACCCGCATCGGTACCCGGCTGATGGGTATCCAGATAGACGAACCAGCCCAGTGGCGTTTCATCGACCGATTGCACAAAACCATTCTGATCGCAGGGGGTCTCTGGAAACACAGACAGAAATTGCGGCCGCGCATCATGATTACCGATAAGCAGCCTGGGCGCCCGCTCCCCGGTCAGCCCGAATTCCTCCAGCAATGCACGCAGCAGACGGTAGCTTTGCTCATCGCCTTGATCCACAAGATCGCCCGTGATGACATACCGGCAGGCATCATCATGAAATTTCGTGACATGTGTGAGTACGCAGCGCAGATGTTCTACGGGATTGGAACCCATCACAATCCCTGGTCCGATGTGTAGATCCGACAGGTGTACAACTTTCATCAGGCCATCTCGAATGGATTCATGTATTCAGATGATACTGCCTTCAGCCGAGTAATGAACTGTCGAACAACCGGCCCTTAACGGTAAAATGCCACAAGCTGATTGAGTTCGTTCGACATATGGCTCAAATCAAGTGCGCCTTGGCTGGCCTCTCCCACCTCATCGAGGGCACTCTTCGCCTCTTCAGCGACCTGGAAGATACTACTCGCAATCGTTGAACTCCCCATGGCCGCCTCCGCAACTATACGACTGATCTCACGCGTAGTCATGCTTTGCTGATCGATGGCAACGGCAATATTGGATTGAATCTCGCTGATCTGCCGAATGATTTCACTGATGTCGACAACGGCTGTCGCCGCCACCGCCGTATTGTCTTGAATCGAGGCAACACGTTTGCTCAACCTGCTGTTCCGACTCTTGATACTGACGATAGAGAGCATCTGCTTCAGAGGCAGTATCTCTCAGGGTTGCCAGAGCTTTGGCCAGCAAACCGATTTCGTCTCGTCTATCGGCATGCACAATTGGCTGGCTATAGCCGGTTGCCTGATGCGGGACCACCTTCTATATAGCTATTTGCCATGGCTATCCCGGCAGCATAATAATTTGGAAACGCCTTCAGAACCAATACGACTTGCCGACCAATTTCAGGCAAAACAGGATCGAGGTGATGATCATGAGTCTGAACTGCTGGATCAACGAGCGCCCGGCAACGCCCTTCCTTATAGGAACCACTGATTCATTTTGACAAGACTCGTGGTTATCAGAATCTTTACTCAAGATTGTTCCTCTCGCAATTTGCACCCTGACTTCTTGACTGGGTCGCCAGGGGCCCTCCGGGTTATCGGCTGGATGCACTAGTCCTGAGGTGCTCAAGTAATTTCAAGGCCATGAACCGGCACTGTGCCTCCTGCATTTCCTCGTGATCGTAGATTAATTTCATGCCCAGTCGAAGGCATACGGCACAGCACCCTGGCTGTGCAAACCCGCTCACAGCCGAACCATCGAGGTGCATTCATGATCGGGCTTGCACTCGAAAACAGGCAGATGATGCCAATGAGTGAGTGCATTGGATGACTGAATTGAGTGCAAAGAGTGGAATTTTCCGGATGGCATAAAAACCCGCATAACACCCTGTGTACAACGCAATTGCGATAGCTGCAAATGCGTGGTTCCAGGGGTTGATGGTCAACGCCTGTTCAACACATCATTCGGAGATTCGAGCATGCCAGCAGTGACACATCCAAAGCACCAGATCGGCGATTCCCTGGTCGATTACGAAGAAAAAGTATTTGAAGATGTTCAGGCAGAGCCCGGCGAAAAAGCACTGATCACCTTTCATACAGTGGCCTTTGAAGGATCCATCGGGCTTGTCAACCTGCTGCAGGGCAAGCGCCTGCTTCGCAAGGGGTTCGACACCTCCATCTTGCTCTACGGCCCCGGCGTCACACTCGGACTCATGCGTGGTTTTCCCAAGCTGGGGGATGAGGCATTTCCGGGACACCAGAATTACAGTGCTCAGTTGAAGGCATTCATGGATGAAGGCGGCAAGGTCTACGCTTGTCGATTTGCACTTCAGGCCCTCTATGGCCACGGTGAGGGTGCGTTGCAGGAAGGTATCACTCCCATCGCACCACAGGATGTGCTTGATATCGTCCTGCTGCACCGTCGTGATGGTGCATTCATTCTGGACACATGGACACTGTAGCTAGCAAGGAACTGGTAAGAGCTGCGGCAGCGCAGCTCTCTCCCGTTCTTGACAAGCCGGGCGGTACGCTGGCCAAAATGCTGGGCTGTGTGGATGATGCGGCCAGACAAGGTGTGGACATGATTGTCTTTCCTGAAACCTTTCTGCCCTACTACCCCTACTTCTCCTTCATTGAACCTGCGGTCAGTATTGGCAAGAAGCATCTGGCGCTGTATGAACAGTCAGTGGTGGTACCCGGGCCTGAGACAGAGGTACTGGCCCGGGCAGCTCGTCAACACGGCATGGTCGTAGTTGCCGGTATCAATGAGCGCGAACACGGGACCTTGTACAACACCCAGTTGGTGTTCGACGCTGATGGCACCCTGGTACTGAAACGTCGCAAGATCACACCCACCTATCACGAGCGCATGATCTGGGGACAAGGTGATGGTTCAGGACTCAAGGTCGTACCGACACAGGTGGGCCGCGTGGGTGCATTGGCGTGTTGGGAGCACTTCAATCCCCTGGCCCGTTTTGCACTGATGACGCAGCATGAGCAGATTCATGTCGCACAATTTCCAGGCTCCATGGTCGGTGAGATATTCGCCGACCAGATGGAGGTGGCCATACGTCAGCATGCGTTGGAAGCTGCCAGCTTTGTCATCAATTCGACCGGGTGGCTGACTGATGAGCAAAAATCGTTTATCGATCCCAGTGGCAATTTTCACAAGGCCTTATCAGGCGGTTCCTGCTCAGCCATCGTGTCGCCTGAAGGGGTGCATCTGGTGGAACCACTCAGACAGGGTGAAGGACTTGTCATCGCTGACATGGACCTGGCCCTGTGTACCAAACGAAAACGCATGATGGACTCTGTTGGCCACTATGCACGCCCCGAACTACTCAGTCTTCTGATTGACGATTCCCCCAAGAACTTGTCGCACGCAAGCTCACAACACTCAGACAGGAACGCACACGATGACTCAAGACGCGATCACAATGAACCCGCAGACTCTGATCAACGAACTGCAGTCTTACGGGTTACGCCTGGTTGATCCAAACGCGGGGGCACCCAGCCGTCGGGGTGGTGCCGGCCCTTCTGATCACAAGGGTCTGATCATCAATGGGGTGACGATCATGGCCCCCGTGCACACTGCCAGTGCTTATGCCTCGCCCTATTTGGCGCTTGCACCTGATGAGGCCGGAAACAGCATCGTCCAACGTGAGGGATGCACGGTTGGCACTCTCAGTTTCCCGGCACAGCCCAGGTTCTATGACCTGCAAACCGCTGACGGCATTCCCTACCAGCAGATAGCCTTATTACACGGCACCGATGTATTGGCAACCACGGTATTGCAGACTTGCATTCGCTATGAGAGCCGACGTAAAACCTGTCGTTTCTGCTCTATCGGACAATCATTGGCCGCAGGCAGAACGCTGGCACACAAGTCACCAGCGCAATTGGCAGAGGTGGCCAAAGCTGCCGTCGAACTGGACGGTGTCAAGCATATGGTCATGACCACCGGTACACCCAACCGCACGGACAGGGGCGCAGCGGTGTTGCTCGAATCGGTCATAGCGGTGAAGGCCGCCGTTGATCTGCCCATACAGGTGCAGTGTGAGCCGCCCGATGACGATATCTGGTTTCAGAGATTACACGATGCCGGTGTTGACTCCCTGGGTATGCATATGGAAGCGGTCTCGCCTTCTGTACGTGAATCCATCATGCCAGGCAAGGCAGAAGTCCCAATCGAGCGCTACCTTGAGGCGTTCAGGGCGGCGGTGCCGGTGTTTGGGTACGGCCAGGTGTCAAGCTACATCCTGGCAGGGCTCGGCGACACGGCGAGCGAGATTCTCGACATGTGTCGAACACTGATCGACATTGGCGTCTATCCCTTCGTTGTGCCATTCGTGCCTATCGCAGGCACGCCACTGGAGGACCACCCGGCTCCGCTACCGGCTTTCATGCACGAAGTGCTGGAACCGTTGGGCCGCATGCTGAGCCAGGCTGGCATGAGCCGGGAGTCCGTCAAGGCAGGCTGTGCTCGTTGTGGTGCCTGCTCCAGTCTTTCCACCTACGAAAAGCAGGTCCCACAGCTCACCGAGGTGCTCAACTGATGTACGAACCCTTCAAACCCTTTGTCTCTCCCACGCATCGAGTCTGCATCGCCTCGCAAAACTGGCAACGAGCCGCTGCCGCCCAGCTTCGCCGGGATGTCTTTTGCACAGAACAAGGCATTTTCACGGACGATGACAGAGATGAGACAGATCAGCTGGCGACACCTATCGTAGCGCTCTCCCGATTGCTCGGCGATGATGATCATGTCATTGGTACAGTTCGGATTCACCCGGCAGCATCTGCGACAGAATGGTGGGGTTCACGACTTGCAGTATCATCAGCCTATCGGCGTCAGGCAGGACTTGGCACCTCCCTGATCAGGTTGGCTGTATCCACGGCACATGCAAGGGGCTGCACCCGATTTCTGGCCCATGTGCAGGCGGGCAATGTCTTGTTGTTCCAGCGGCTGCACTGGCACTCATTGGGTGAGATTGAGCAATACGGCAAAGCCCATCATCTGATGGAAGCCGATCTTGCGCACTACCCACCGGTGCATGATGAGATGCTGAGCACCGAGCAACGTACGGCGGCGGTTGCATGAATGAGCAACAAACTACGTTGAGGCTATTGGCTCAACGCCTGGCCGACAGCGCAGGATTGCGGGGCAAAGAGGATATTCAACCGGTTGTCAGGGCATTGGGCATCGGTGATGGTGATGCCATTCGTGTGGGTGATGATACCGCCGCCATCAAAGTGGATGGCGGCTGGAACTTGCTGGCTTGCGAAGCGATGTTGCCTGCATTCATCGAGCAAATGCCCTGGTTTGCAGGCTTTTCGTCTTTGTGGGTCAATGTCTCAGACATACAGGCCATGGGCGGTCGGGCCACAGCCGTCGTTGACGCCCTCTGGGCTCAGGATGCGGGTCAGGCAACCCTTGTCCTCGATGGCTTACGGGCTGCCTCTGCATTGACCGGGGTGCCCGTTGTCGGTGGACATGCCAACCTGCAGTCGCCTCATCTGGCGCTATCGGTGTCGGTACTCGGATTTGCCAAGCAACTATTGACAAGCTTCGATGCACAAGCTGGCGATCAGCTGGTTGCGGCCATCGACCTGCGTGGCAAACAACACGCACCCTGGCCATTCTGGGATGCCGCCAGTGATGCACCGATGGAACGCATACGAGCGGATCTTGAGCTGATGCCCACCTTGGCAGAGAGCGGTCTTTGTGTAGCGGCAAAGGACATCAGTCAGGGAGGCATCATTGGTACCTGTGCGTTGTTTGCAGAAAGTTCCAGAGTAGGCATGACGCTGGATATTGATGCGATACAAAAGCCTGCAAATTACCCATTGGAACAGTGGTTGTGCACCTTTCCCAGCTTCGGCTACCTGATGGCGGTGCCGCCCAAAAATGTTGACGCGCTCAAAGATCATTTCATTGCCCGGGGAATATCCGCGCAGGCTATTGGCAGCATTGATAACACGCAGACACTGGCCATACGCCAGGCAGCTCAGCGGGAAGTGGTGCGTGATCTGAGCCGTCACCCACTGACTGGTTGCGCATCCTCTGCAAGGCAAACGTTGAGCGCCTGAGACTGTGTGCTGCACGAAATGATATCCACTGTATTCCACGACAATTTCACACAAAGAGCTACTTGACATGCCAGAAACTCATATGGAAATTCGCTGGCCGGACCAGAGTACCGAATCCTGCTACTCCCCCTCGACAGTCATAGGCGAGTACCTGCAGGCGGGCAAGGACTATCCACTCGCAGAATTTGTCGAACGGTGCGATCAGGCATTGAACGAAGCCAGCGAACGGGTACGCAAGAAATATGGTTACGCCTGTAGTGCCGCCAGCGACCAGAACGAACATATCAAACGCCAGGCAGCTAAACAGCCTGCCGGCCAGGTCAACGTCTTGAGAATTCATTCATGAAAACACACTACATACCCGTCGTCATCGTGGGTGGCAGTCAAGCGGGCCTGGCAGCCAGCTATTGTCTGCAGCAACGCGGTATCGAGCATATTGTCTTTGAACGCAATACGGTTGCAAATGCATGGCGCGACATGCGCTGGAATACGTTCTGCCTGGTGACACCCAATTGGCAATGTACGCTGCCAGGGTTTTCCTACACCGAAGAATACGGTGGCAGCGACCCGGACGGATTCATGCTGCGCGATGAAATCATCAGTTACATCGAAGCCTATCGAGCCTATTTCAACCCGCCATTACATGAACACACCCCTGTACACAGTGTCACCTCACATGAAGCGGGATTCGAAGTGCTGGCCGGCGATCAACGCTATCTGGCCGCGGATGTCATCGTCGCAACCGGTGCATACCATCTGCCTAAACTGCCCGGCTTATCGGCAGATTTGCCTACCCATGTGCTTCAGCTACATTCTTCCACCTACAAGGATCCGGCACAGTTACCGCCAGGCGATGTGCTGGTTGTCGGCAGCGGTCAGTCCGGATGCCAGATTGCCGAGGATCTGCACCTGGCTGGACGTCGGGTTCACCTCGCTCTGGGTAGTGCACCACGCGCTCCCCGACGTCATCGAGGGCGAGATGTGACAGCCTGGCTGGTTGATATGGGCCATTACGACATTACCGTGGATGATCACCCACAGGGCGAGGCGGTAAGGCACAAAACCAACCACTACATGACGGGGCGAGATGGAGGGCGTGACATCGATCTGCGCCGCTTTGCACTGGAAGGCATGCAGTTGCATGGACGCCTGCAGGCGGTGACTGAAGACCAGATAGAATTTGACGACACAATGCTGGCGAACCTGGATGCTGCAGATGCTTCTGCCGAGCGAATAAAACAGGAAATCGACAAGTGGATCGCCGCAAACGATATCCATGCACCCGATGCCGAGCCGTGGTTTGCCTGTCATCAGCCTGAGGGGGGTAACAGTTGTATCTCTCTGGGTTTTGATGAACCACAGAATCTGGCGGCCGTTATCTGGGCAACAGGCTTCACCAGTGATTACCCCTGGCTGGAGGTAGCAGCCTTCGACGAGAAGCAGCAAATTGATCACTGGCGCGGTGGTTCTCGACAGGTGGACGGACTATGGGTGCTGGGTCTGCCGTGGATGGTGACGTGGGGCTCTGGTCGATTCTCTGGTGTCGGTCGTGATGCCCAGTACGTGGCCACGCGCATCAGCGAGCGCAATCATCAACCCCAAGCCTCATCATTGTGACCCAGGTCTTGACTTCACAAGCCAGGAAAACTGATATGACGTGCAAGCACACCTGGACGCTTTATGGTGTCAACACCTTATTGAAAAAGGTTGACGCCATACCTTGACGCAAATAATTGAATGGCTTCCGCAACTCGATGAACAGCGCCCGTTTTATCTGGCGTTAGCAGACAGTATTGCCAGGGATTTGAGTACAGGACGCCTGAATTCAGGTGATCGCCTGCCCAGCCAGCGTTCCCTGGCCGAGCAACTCGACATGAATTTTTCCACCGTTGCTCGTGGCTACCGAGAAGCCCAGTCTCGTGGATTGATCAAGACGCGCGTCGGCTCAGGTACCGAGGTGATCGGTCTGGCAGACTCTCAAAGTGCCCGGGCACAGCGAAGAGATCTATCGGACCGATCTATGAACCAGGCTCCGGAAACTGAAAACCCGGTGTTGCAGATGCGCATGATGCAGATCTGGAACGATGTGGGTGAAGAGCTCAGGGCTCTGATGCGCTACCAGTCTTCAACCGGGTCAACAGAGGACAAGGCTGCAGCCCTGCGCTGGGTTGCCAGACGCGGTATCGAAGCCAAATCGGACCAAGTGCTGGTAACACCCGGTACCCATGCCGCCATGCTGGCGATACTGCGAGCCAACACGCAACCTGGTGATACGGTCTGTTGCGAGAACATTACCTACCCCGGTATTCGGGGCCTGTGTAATCTGCTGCAGCTGAAGCTGCGAGGGCTCAGTGATGACAAGGAAGGCCCAAGCCCCACGGAATTGAGCGACTGGGTGGCCAAAGAGAACGTTCGTGTGTTCTATACCAACCCCGATGTCCGCAATCCGACCACACAAACCATTAGCCCTCGCAGGCGTGCAGAGCTTGTTGATGTATGCCGACAAAATCGTATCGTCATTATCGAGGATGATGCTTACGGCTTTTTGATGAATGATGCGCCCTCCACCCTGGCTATGCTGGCACCCGAACTGGTCTATTACGTGGCCGGATTGTCCAAGTGTCTGGGTGCGGGTCTACGTGTCGCCTACCTCATTGTCCCGCCCGATACGGCAACGTCCAGCATTGATACGCATTTGAAATCAAGCAACGTCATGGTCTCGCCTTTAACCACGCGCCTGGCCACACGCTGGATCGAAACCGGTGTCAGTGATGAGATACTGCACCAGATTCGTAGCGAGTCGATACAACGCCAGCTACTAGCCCGGCAGATCCTGCCAGCAGGCAGTTTTGATGCACATCCTGAGGGATTTCATTGCTGGGTAAGAGCCCCTCGCGAATGGACAAGGCATCGGATCGTGGACTGGATGCGAGGCCATGCCCTGGGGGCCGTGGTCAGTGATGTTTTCGTCATGCACGGCCAGGCGCCGGAGGCATTCAGGCTATGCCTTGGTGGTGCCGCCTCACGGCATCAGACTCGCAGCGCTCTGACATTTCTGCGTGATGCCTACGACACCCCACCTTCATGAGTTGCCAGAATCCATGCAAAGACGACGCTCACCCCGGCCCTTCTCGTCCAGGCTCTTCGGCTCGCAGTTGAAACACATCCGGATCAGCAAACTCTGCGATCAGCCACTCGGTCAACGCCTGCGAGGCCCAGCTGCGCATGTGATTTGCAGGCTCGTATAACGCGTAGCACTCTGACATATCCACGCTCGTTTTAAAGGGTCTGACCAGCCGTCCATCAGCCAGCGCCTCACCCACCAGTCCATCGTGAGCCATGGCAAGCCCTTCGCCTGCCAGTGCGGCCCCGATCGAGATCGCAAATGTGGAGCTCATGTGTACCTTGAGAGGCAAGACGGGCTCACGCGAGCCTTCATGCGCAAGTAACCAGCTCTGCCAACTGGACAGAACTCCGACGCAATCAAACAACGGCAACTCATGCCACGGCTCGCCGTTCTGGATACGCTCTGCAAGCGCGGCCGTGCAAACCGGAAAGGCTCGCTCCTGAGTCAGTCGCAATCCATCCTGACCAAAACCC
This sequence comes from Granulosicoccus antarcticus IMCC3135, assembly GCF_002215215.1. Classification (NCBI taxonomy): domain Bacteria; kingdom Pseudomonadati; phylum Pseudomonadota; class Gammaproteobacteria; order Chromatiales; family Granulosicoccaceae; genus Granulosicoccus; species Granulosicoccus antarcticus. The sequence goes on from NZ_CP018632.1 coordinate 4,210,385, forward strand.
TCGGGCCGTGTGAAACGTATTTCAACATCAGCCATCTGTGCGGTTTTCTCAGGATCCCACACCGGTGTGACGATATTCAGGCGAAGCTTGGGATGGGCCGAGGCAAGAGCGCCCAGCCTGGGTGTCAGTCGCAGTACGGCAAATCCCATACTGCATTGAAGCGTGACTGCACGCGTGCGCTGGGCGTCCCCGCCTCGTCCCACAAACGGCTGAGCGCCTGCGGCAAGCACGTTGAAGGCCTCGCGAACAGCAGGCAGGTAATTCGCACCATCCTCGGTCAGCGACAAGGCTCGGGTATGTCGTACAAACATGGGCTTGCCAAGGAAGCTCTCAAGACTACGTACGTGCTGTGATATAGCCGATTGTGTCAGATGCAGCTCAGTGGCCGCAGCGGTAAATGACAAATGCCGGGCAGCCGCTTCGAATGCGCGTAACCAGGTCAATGGTGGCAATGCGGGCGTGGACATGGAGCGATCTTCTTAGGCATACGGATGACATTAATAATACTTATGTATCGCCCTCAAATCTATCGCTTGTCCCTCACAAGAGGCAAAGCTAGTCTCCTCATGAATTAGCCAACACGAGAAAACTTGTGACCATGGGAATTGCCAGCATCCAATCAGCCGCTTTGAACTACCCGGTAGAACGGGTTGATATGGCCATAGCATTTCGTTCAGCCGCAAGACTGAACCTGCATGAAGCGGTCGCCAATCATTTCTCCCTGGCTGTCAATGACAGCGGCAGCCAATTTTTGATGAATCCCAATCAACGGCATTTCTCGACCTTGTCGGCCTCGGACCTGTTACTGCTAGACGCCAATGATCCACAGGTCATGGATCGTCCGGACGCACCTGATCCAACGGCCTGGGGCTTGCATGCCATGGTCCACTCGCTGGTGCCACATGCTCGCTGCATCATGCACGCCCACCCCATTTTCTCCACGGTACTGGCCAGCCTGGCCGACTCGCGTTTGCCTGCTATCGATCAGAATACAGCCACCTTCTTCGAGCGTGTCGTAATTGATGAAGAATTTGGTGGCCTTGCCTTTGAAGCAGAGGGGCGCCGCATAGCCGCTCAATTAGACGATCCTGAAAAACGCGTGATGGTCATGGGCAACCACGGGGTTCTGGTCATCGGCGCCACCGTCGCTGAAACATTCAATCGTCTCTACTACTTTGAACGCGCTGCCGAAACCTATATTCGTGCCTTGCAGACGGGTCTGCCGCTGCGAGTAATACCCGATGATATCGCTGCCAGAACGGCCGCAGAAATTGCCGATTACCCCGGCCAGGCTGAATTGCACCTTGCAGGCATGCGCGCGGTGCTCGACAGCCAAGGCGATGATTACGCTCGATAACAACTTGATAGAAGATAAAGAGAACAGACCATGTTAGATGACAACCTTGCACCCTCCGAAATTCCCACCGTCACACTCGCCGAGAAGGGTCTGCACATCCCCCTTTCTTCGGGTAGTTGCTATTTCAATTATTACTGGCTGCGTGATGCCGATCCCACCAACATTGATCCGGCCACCCGAGAGCGTATTTTCGATATAACCGAGATTGAAGGTGGACCGGTCGCCAGTTCGGCATTTCTGGAGGAACAGACCTTACTCATAAACTGGGTTGGCGAAAGCCATGTATCCAGAATACCCTTGACGATGCTCGATCAATTCATGGTATCGGGACGTAACCCTGACCCGGCGATGATCCCGCGACGACTCTGGAAAGCGGGAGCCTATGATACATTCGCCCGATTTGAGCAGAGCGACATCGAGGCGTCGGATTCGGTTCGTCAGAGCTTTGCACGCGCATTGATTGAAGATGGCGTTGCGCTAGTCACAAAGATGGAAGACAGCAATGAGGCCCTCACCCGGCTGGCAAACCAGCTGGGTCAAGTGACCCCGACAGCCGATGGTCACTATTTCGACGTCAGGCTTGAAATTGCCCCCACCAACCTTGCTTATACTGCCCGCGCCCTGGAATTTCACACCGACCTTCCCTCAGAAGACGCAGCACCTGGCGTACAGTTTCTACATTGTCGAAGCAATACGGTTTCGGGTGGTTATAGCCTGTTTCTCGATGGCGCCGCAGCCGCAGAAGCTTTTCGTGAAAGTGACCCTGCAGGCTTCGAACTGCTAGCCAGCCATGACATCCCTTTCTTCCGTCGCAATGTCGACTGGGACTACCGGGCCCATCAACGAGTGATCGAGCTGGATCGAGACGATCAAGTGTCGGGACTCACCATATCCCAGCATCTGCAAGACACCATGGACCTGACACAGGACGTGCTTGATGACTACTACCCGGCTTTCTGCCGCTTCTTGTCGCTGTTGAAAGAAGATCGTTTCGTAAACCGTTTCCGGCTCGAAGGTGGCAGTTGCATCGTATTTGACAATCATCGCGTTGTACATGGACGCGAGGCTTTTGAGGCCAACAGCGGATCACGTCACTTGCGAGGCTGCTATGTTGATCGCGGCGCATTGCGCAGTACTTACCGCACATTGGTAAAACGTAGCGTTTGATAAATACGCCCGGTAGACGTTGATTGACAGTTGTTTGTCTGGTCAACGCTCTACTGGCGAAAGCGCTCTACCTGAACGCCTGAGCTTGCACAACGATAATCAAAGGCACAAAAAAACCCGGGCAAACCTCAACCCGGGTTGATAGTACGAAGCCTGTTGTTATTCAACAGGCCTGGTGTTCGAAAATTACCGAACTTCCTCTTGTGCAGCCCGACTTCTTTCCAGATCTGCCATGGCAGCTCGGCTTGTCGCCTCGCCAGCATCGGTTCGGAAAACTTTCTTGTCTTCTACTTCAACATCATGATTGGCATCCATCAGAACACGATAGATAACCGCACCGATAACCGCACCGATAATAGGTGCTGCCCAGAACAGCCATAGCTGTTGCATAGGCAATGTGACGCCTTCGCCGAATACGTTGGCAATCAAAGCCTGTGCCGGTGAGCGAGCAGGATTAACACTGGTGTTGGTGACAGGGATACTGATGAAGTGAATCAGAGCCAAAGACAAACCAATGGTCAGGCCGCCCATTGCCGCTGAGGCACGCTTGGAAGTTGCACCCATGATCACGATCAGGAACACAGCGGTCATGATGACTTCGGTAAGAAACGCTGCCTGCATGCTGTAGCCGCCAGGAGAGCCGTCAACACCAAAACCATTGGTTGCGAATGTGCCTGCGCCCGGGGTAATGGCAAAACCTGCCTGACCCGACGCTATATAATAGATGGCAGCGCCACCCAGTGTGCCGCCAATAACCTGAGCGATGATGTAGCCCGGTGCTTTTGCGATTGAAAAACGACCGCCAGCTACCAGACCGAGTGTCACGGCTGGGTTGAAATGACCACCAGACACATGACCTACAGCATAGGCGCCAGTAACAACTGTCAGACCAAATGCAAGACCGACACCCATAAATCCAAGTCCAAGGTTGACGGTCGAATCGCCGGCCATGAACATCGCCGCAAGAATCGCAGAACCGCAACCACCCAGAACCAGCCAGAACGTGCCGAACACTTCTGCTGCCAATGCTTTTCCGTACATACACTAACTCCTTTCTAATTTGTCAGATTATTAACTATTTCCATCGGGCGTAATGCAAGTCTGTCATTACAAGAAGAAATCCACTAGCACTCGCCACGAGGGGCACCAAGTGTAAATAATTCAAAAACGGTTTGCATGAAAACAACAGCATTATTCAGCCTGAAACGGGCTGAATATATAGCTGTTAACAAAGCGACTCTTTTAAGGATGTTTTGTCAACGTGCGTAAATCATGTTACATCGCCAACTATCTTTCCGATTTTACTGATAGAGAAACACGTCTGTAACAACACTGAGCGACCCATTGCGATTACCAAAACCTTGCGAACGTCAGAAACCGATCGACTCTCTATGGCATGATATTACGATCGTTCACAATATCCCTCTAGCCATCTAGCAGGAAATCCTTATGCAGTTTCCATCTCCCCCGCCGTACGTCTCTCAGCGCTCAGCCACCATGGCTGACAATATGGTTGTGGCATCACAACCACTTGCCGGTCAGGCTGGCTTGTCCATGCTGGCCCAAGGGGGCAATGCAGTTGATGCGGCGATTACAGCAGCTATAACATTGACTCAGGTTGAACCCACCGGCAACGGTCTCGGATCCGATGCCTTTGCCATCGTCTGGGATGGAAAACAGCTGCATGGTCTCAATGCATCCGGCCGCTCACCTCAATCATGGAAACCTGATCGCTTTGCGGCAACAGGCTCCATACCCGATCGGGGCTGGGAGACGGTCACCGTGCCTGGCGCGGTGGCGGGATGGGTTGAATTACATAAAAAACTGGGCAAGCTGCCGTTCCAGAAGCTTTTTGAACCCGCCATCAGCTATGCGCAAGAGGGTTTTATCGTATCCCCCATTATCGGCAAGATGTGGGGCATCGCTGCAACCGTGTTGAAAGACCAGCCAGGCTTTGCAGAACACTTCCTCCCCCAGGGCAAGGCGCCCAAGGCAGGCGAAAGATTCGTCAACAAGGCTGCCGCTGCCACACTCACATCCATCGCAGAAACCCGGGGAGAGTCGTTCTATCGGGGTCATCTGGCAGAACAGATCGCAGCCCATGCGGCCAAACACTCAGCTGCGCTAAGCGTGGCGGACATGGCGGCCAATACACCCGATTGGTGTGGAACCGTCTCCCAGCAATTCGACAAATTCTCATTACATGAAATTCCTCCTAACGGACAAGGTATTGCCGCCTGCATGGCGCTGGGTATGTTGTCGCACACCCACATCAGAGATTTCGGGCCCGATGACCCGCAGGCGCTGCACCTGATGTTCGAAGCCATGAAACTGGCCTTCATGGATTCTGCCGCCTATGTGGCCGACCCCGCCTATATGCACAAGGTTGCCGCCGAACACCTGCTGGATCCAGATTACCTGGCCGAACGTGCCCGCCTGATTGACCCGAACAAGGCGCAGAACTTCCACAGCGGATCACCGAAACAAGGTGGCACGGTTTGCCTCTCAGCGGCAGACTCCAACGGCATGATGGTCTCCTTCATCCAATCCAACTATGACGGCTTCGGCTCTGGAGTCGTGGTGCCCGGAACCGGTATCCACCTGCAGAATCGTGGATGTGGCTTTACGCTTGAAGAGGGCCATCCGAATCAATTAGGTGGAGGCAAACGCCCTTTTCATACCATCATTCCAGGCTTTCTCATGGCCGGTCATGACCCGCTCATGGCCTTTGGCGTCATGGGGGGCATGATGCAGGCGCAGGGCCATGTGCAGATGGCCTTGCGCACCCAGCTGTGGGGCCAAGATGTGCAAACAGCCGCAGATGCTCCCCGGTGGCGCGTAACGGATGAGCTGGGCGTGTCCTGTGAGGAATCAATGAACCCAGCAACATTGCAGACGCTGAGCGAGCTAGGCCATGACATCGTAGTGACCAAACCGGATCTGGCTTTCGGCTTTGGCGGTGCGCAATTGATACAAAGACTTGACTCCGGGGGTTATGCCGGTGGCTCAGATCCTCGCAAGGATGGCGGGAGTTACGGGTTCTAGAAACGGGCCTCAGGCAGCTTTGCTTACTTTTGTGCCAGTGCTGTCCGCACTGGGCCACGGCGAGCACGACTGATCAGATACTACCTCTGATTCGCCTGACTGGAAGAAATCCAGCAATTCGTTCACGCGATGGGCCAGCTCGCCCAGAGATTCGCAGGTGTCTCGGTTCGTGTCCGCCAGCTTCAGATCAGAATCCATCACAACACGTGATTTACTGATGATCTGAACAATGGTATCCATGCCTTTCTCTTGCTGGTGCGATTCAGCCACAATCGTGCTGGCAGCCTGCTCGACATCGCTGATCGACTGAGCAATCGCCTGTAACGCTCGCCCCGTGTTCTCAACCGACTCGGATCCCAACTGGATGTCTGTCGCTGTCGCCTGGATCAGGGTCGTGATAAGTGTGGAGGCCTCAGTTGATTGCCTGGCTAGCTCCTTCACCTCATTGGCGACCACCGAAAAGCCACTACCGTGCTCCTTGGCACGTGCCGCCTCCACGGCCGCATTCAAAGCCAGCAAGTTGGTCTGCCGTGCAATAGTGTCCAGAACTTGTGTAATCTTCGCAATTTTCTGACTCTTCTCAGCGATATTATCCATGAAATCGATGGCCTGGTTAGCGATAACGGTACCGTTGTCCGCCGCCTGCCGAGAGCGATCGACCAATGAGTTCGCCTGCTGCACCGAATCCTGATTGGTTTGTATGGAGGCTCTCACAAGATCCACCTTGCCCAACAGCTGAGCAACCGAATCGCTATGCGAGTTGGTGTGTTCCCATAGCTGGTGCGAATTGCTTTGCATGCTGTCGGAGGACAGGCTCACCGTTCTGGACACCTGTCGTATCTGCTGAACCATCTCATGAACCTTGGAGGATGTAGCGTTGATCGAATGGGCAAGTTGTTCGAATTGTCCCTTGCCATTGACTTGAATCTGTCGACTGAAATTACCTTGAGACTGGTCTTCAGCCACCTCCACCACGGCTGAGATGGCATCTTCCATCACGATCATCGAACTGTTGATGGAATGCTTCAACTCTTGCAGCCTACCACTACAGCTAGCCTCGACCCGCGTACCAAAGCAACCATCGCGCATGTCATCCATGACCCGACAGATGTTACCAATCGTGGAGTCCAGGGTAGCGATGGTCTGATCGACCTGCTGACCAAAATCCCCCTGCACTTGTGAGTCCAGACGAACATCAAATCGACCTTCCTGGATCGCCAACATGACACGCGTCAGCTCAAGCATGATGAACTCGACACTATCAGCTGTTTGATTGATACCGGTACGAAGCAACTCGAGCTCTTCGTCGAAGGGATTCTCCAGACGATGTCCGAAATCGCCTTTGGATATTTTCGCCAACAGCTTATTGCACTGGAGCACCGCCAGTTTTGTCTCTTCTACGCGCTGTTCTGAATCCGCCTGGGCTTTTTGTGCCACCAATGCACAGCGTTGTGCATACTCCTGTGCCCTGTGACTGGTTATGGTCAGGTAGACACACAGCATCAACAACCCAACCACGACGCCGTTGATACCCCATGACAGGGTCGAGATCAAATTCACAGTCACAACGTATTGATTAACAAATGCCTTCTTGAGCAAATCAGGTTGTTTCAACTGTTTGAGCTCTGCATAGATCTGCTTTGAGGAGCTTGTACTTTGGTGCTGTTGTTTCAGCAGCATTCGAGCATGCAGACTCAACGGCTGAATCGACACCGCAGCCATGGGTAACAGTTGCTCTACTTGTTCCAGCTTATCTAGCCAGGACGCCTGGATATCGCTATAAACCAGTGCGTGATTCAGCTCATTCAACAGCTTCCTCACCTGAAGGTCATCACTTTCTGCAGCTACGCTGTTCAGATCATCGAGGTATAGCTTGAAGGCCATTTTTGCATTTTGCAACAAGCCTATACTGCGTTTGCTTTTCTCTATTTGTTCACGCAATCTGACAATGGCTGCAGAATACTGATCGAGATAATCTACGCTTTTATCGCGATACTCCGGCCCGACATAGGTGGGAACAAACTTGGCAAGCTGAGCAGAGCGCCCCATCATTTCCAGATCGGCTTCCAGGTAATCATAGTGTTTTACCAGCCCTTGGCTAACCAACAGATGATCACGTAGCAGTTGCCCCGTGAGTTCCTGCATGGTGTCAATATTTTCGATGTATGCGGTGTTGAATTCCATATCGACCCGCGGCTTACAGGCCATGAGAACAACCAGCAAAATGACCATGCTGCCAATCGCCCATTTGATTAAAGATGAGCCGTTCTTGAATATCCTCATTCTGCGCTCGTTATCTGGCTTGTTGCAAGAACGTGCGCAGGCAGCTTGCCGCTAAGTGACTCGAGAAAGGCTACCAACAGCTCCACATCTTCATTACTGAGTATGCGCCCCAGTTGAGCGGCACCCATGATCTTCACCGCATCACTCAGTCTGGATACGGATCCTGTATGAAAATAGGGTGACGTCAGAGCGACATTACGTAATGTCGGCACTTTGTAAATTGGTATTTCCTGTCTGGTTTTGCCGGTTTTTTCTATCTTATCGTCATCAACATTATCAATGATATGAAAGGCGCCAAAATACTGCATCACGTTGCCCCCCAGATTCACGCCCTGATGACAGGCCACGCAGCCGTACTCTTTAAACAGCCCATAACCGGCAATCGCCTGTTCACTAATAGCCTGCTTTTGACCATTCAGGTAAAGATCAAAAGGGGATGGCGTGATCAGTGTTCTTTCAAAGGCCGCTATTGCCTCAGCAAGCAACGTCGGTTCCAACTCACGTGTTCCGAATGCCTCTTCAAACAATGCCAACAATGCATCATCCGATGACAGCTTCGCTATTATATCCGACCAGCTTGCCCCCATCTCAACCGGGTTGACAACGGGTGCCAACGCTTGGTGCGTTAAGGAACCTGCTCGACCATCCCAGAATTGACGATAGCTGTAACCACTGTTGAGAACTGTAGGAGAATTTATAGTGCCAGTCTGCCCCTTTATGCCCACCGAGAATACCAGGCCATCGTCTCCACCCGCCTGAATATCATGACAAGTTGCGCAGGACACAGTCTCGTCACCAGAAAGCCGCTTGTCGTGAAACAGCTGGTTGCCCAAAACAACTTTTGGCGTATTGCCCAACTGTGGATCCAGAGCCTGGAGAGCTCTGACAGGCTCTGTCTCCAGAACTATTTCACGCTGTGTACCGTAGAGCCTCGTCGGCTGCGAGGCAAGCACGGAGAAGCGCTCCCACTCATCACTCTTGCTGCACGCCGACAGTCCCAGAAAGACGATGGCGAGTAACCAAAGAGTGTGACGATGTCGGCATCTGCGAGATACGCAGAGAATACATGGCATGATGAGTTTTTTCCGTTAGATCACATATCCAGATTCCAGTGAACTCGCTACAGACGAGTCCATCCATTCTGATGCGGGCATACTCTTATTTAACGTCTGCACATAACCAAAACTAGAGGTGAAACAGGTAACAAACTCGATCCCGAAAAGCCATTACCTTTTCATCGGAATCAGGACTTCCAGACAGTTCTCAAAACTGTTCGACAGAATGTGAGCCAGCCCCCAATGTAGTTAGCCAGTAATCAAACGTTAATAATCCATTAGGGAACGACTGACATTATGCCTGACTCATTTTGATGATCAGACCAGCACAAACCAACGATTATCTGGCAGTAACTGGCTAGAGTGATTCGTTGGGAAAGATGCTACTGAACCATCAAACAGACGTAGTCAGCATTTCAACAACCGCACCAGATTATGAAAGTTGCCAAGTTCAAGAACGTTGCTCTTTTTGCAACGTCCTTTTTTCTACTCTCTGCGTGCAGCGTTGATTCTGAGCCTGATCAGGATCAAACCGATAATTCTAAACAACAACCGCTTACGAGCGACGAAAATGCTCCTATCCTCGATGAGCAGAACACGGACAGTGAAGAGGCTGATAATCCCTCCCTCCCTCCAGCGCCATCACCTGTTGATGTTCCGGTAGATCTGGATGATTCGATTGTCGAAAGCCCGTCGACACAAGAGGACCTTACCCCAAACCCGATCGCGCCCTCCAAACCTCCAGTCGTTGATAGTTCTGCTGATGAAGACACTGTTACTCCCTCTACACCAGGAGTAACTCCTGAACCCGCGCCTGAACCAAATCCCGAGCCTGAGCCCACTCCTGAGCTGGATACAAGCAACCATTACAAACCACAACTGCTGGTGACCTGGCAGCTACAGTTGCAAGGAACTCTGAATACCTCCTACGATGCCGAACTCTATGTGATGGATTTGTTTGATACATCCAAATCCAAAATCGCATCCTTACAAAGCCAGGGAATTGCAGTTATCTGTTATTTCTCAGCAGGCACATACGAAGAGTGGCGTTCTGATGCCAGCAAGTTCACGGCCTCTGACCTTGGACTGGCACTGGCCGATTGGCCGGGAGAGCGATGGCTTGATGTCAGGACTCATAATGTAAGAAGCATCATGTCAACCCGTCTTGATCTGGCTAGCTCAAAGGGTTGCAACGGTGTCGATCCGGATAACGTAGACGGATACAGTAACCCGACAGGCATTGACCTTGATAGCAGTGATCAGCTCGCCTATAACCGCTATCTGTCGGAACAAGCACATAACAGAGGGTTAGCGATCGGCTTGAAGAACAACGTCGGACAGGTTGAGCAATTAGCTGATGATTATGACTTCACAATCAACGAGTCATGCGATCGTTACAACGAATGCGGTCGTCTGGATGTATTTATTTCCCAAGGCAAACCCGTGCTTCACGTCGAGTATCGCCCAGAGCTACTCAACCAACCTTCAGCCTTCAGCGCCTACTGCCAGGAATTCGTGGACAAGCAATTCAGCAGTCTGGTTCTGCCACGTAATCTGGATGATGAATACAGACTGAGCTGTCAATAACAGCTCCACCCTGATGATGTAGCTGCAAGCACCCGATCAGTGGTCCGTAGATGACCCCATTGATCGTATACAATGCCGATCTACCAGCAATAATGAGAGTTACTCCATGGCCATTGGTGCCACTATCAATAAGGTCTCGCTCAATATTGCGGATATGGATCGGCATTACTACCAGCAACATGACCTCACCCTAGCCGTCCATCCTTCAGAAAATGATTTCCGATTTATCGTTCGAATCATTGCATTTGCCCTGAATGCTCATGAGCGATTGGTTTTCACAAAGGGGCTAGGTGCTGAAGATGAGCCGGAGCTTTGGCTGAAATCGCTAAGTGGTGGTATCGAACTGTGGGTAGACTTTGGCCAGGTTGATGAAAAGCGAATTCGTCGGGCCTGCGGTCGTTCTGAACAGGTCATTATTTATACCTACCAGGATCGCAAGTCCACAGTCTGGTGGGAGCAATACCGAGAAAAGCTGGCGCGTCATAAAAACCTGGTGGTCTGTCACATACAGGCTGAAGGTGCAGAGGCTTTGGTCAATCGAAATATGCAGCTGCAATGCACGATAGATGACGGGGCGCTTTACCTGAGTGATGACTCCAGTAACATCTCGATTGTCGTTACGCCCTTGAGCTGATCACGAGCACCAGCCGCACTGTCATGCCAGTGCATGAAAGTGACGAATCTGCCAGCCTTTCTCATTGACGCCTCGAATCCGCTAATTCCGGGCTCTGGCTCAAATCAGAGCTATTCCGAGGTTTACAAAAAAATATCGTTCTGAGTGAACCAGATGTGCCTCAGCTGCGAATAGGGACTAACACTTACCCCTTCGCAGCTTGAAGCGACATAGATCAATCGGGACTCGATAATGAAACTTTCACTGCGCGCAATCTGCGTCTGCATCGCCCTGGCCCCCGGCGTTGCCAGCGCCCAGCAATCCTGGAATGCTGTTGGCAGCTCTGACATGAGCTGGATGGTTTTCAAGCTCTACAACATCACTTTACTGACTGATAACGGCAGCTACAGTCCGAAAGTACTGCCGCAGGCCCTGGAGATCAGCTACTACCGCAATATCGACAAAGAAGACCTGGTCAAGGCGACCGATGGGCAGTGGGAAAATCTGGGAATTTCGAAAGCACAGAGAAATGAATGGTTGCCTGAGCTTCTATCGCTGTGGCCCGATATCAAGAAAAAGGACACGCTCAGATTTGAAGTTGATACCAGCGGTAGCAACATGTTTCTGTACAACGGAGAACCAATTGGAGGCATTCAGAGCCCAGGGTTCTCACAAGCTTTTCTCGACATCTGGTTATCGACGAAGACTTCCCGGCCCGCCCTGCGCAAACGCCTCATCAACGGACAGTCGGGGAATGTGTGATGAAATTCAAATTCGGCCAGTACTTGCGAATCAGCGTGCTGGGAATTCTGATGAGCGCACTAACGGCCTGTTCTAGCATGCAGATCAACGATATCCCAGTCACCGATCAGCCCTTTGAGGTAGAACAGTACTTTCTGGGAAGTACGCGGGCTCAGGGCATCGTCTTTGATCGCGGTGGTGCTCCCATGCGTTACTTCAGCGTGCAGTTGGAGGGAGCCTGGGATGAAGCAACTCAAACACTGACACTCGAAGAAGATTTTCAATTTGACGATGGCGAAATCAGCGAACGCACCTGGTTCATTACTCGCGTGGCAGAAGGACACTACACGGGCAAGGCCGCCGACGTTGAAGGACAGGCCGTAGGCAGAAGTAAAGGCAACGCCCTGAACTGGCAATACACGTTGAACATTCCTTATAAAAACAGCACGTTAGCTGTACAACTTAATGATTGGATGTATCTGCAGGATGACGTATTGCTCAATCGCGCAGTCATGAAAAAATTTGGATTTCGGGTAGGAGAAATCTTCATCAGCTTTGACCGAGCTTCCTGAACTCTGTCACTGTAGTATACAGCGCTCTCCAGTTCCTCAAACCAGCGCCACCTCAGGCCGACTCCGCCCCATGCAGATCAACACACTTATCCTCGGTGCCGGCGCCGCAGGCATGATGGCCGCTGCCCACGCCGGTCCCGGCGTACTGGTTGTTGATCACGCCAAGGCTGCGGGGGAGAAGATTCGTATCTCAGGTGGGGGCCGGTGCAATTTCACCAATACCGGCACAACTCCGGCGCAGTTTCTTTGCCAAAACCCGCATTTTGCAAAGTCTGCCCTGAGTCGATACACCCATTGGGACTTTATCAGCCTGGTGTCCGAATACGGCATTGCCTGGCATGAGAAGACACTCGGCCAGCTGTTTTGTGACAATAGCGCCAAGGACATCATTGCGATGCTCCACGCAGAAATGGACAAGGCAGGTGCACAGCTCTGGATCAAGACCGACGTGGGTGACATCAGCCATGACGGCACACGCTTTCGGGTAACTCTGACTCGCGACGGCAAGCAAACCCAGGTGACTGCCAATAATCTGATTGTGGCCACGGGCGGCAAATCCATTCCCAAAATGGGAGCCACCGGGCTTGCCTATCAGATTGCCTCACAGTTCGGCATCGAGGTGATAACCCCCCGCCCCGGTCTGGTTCCGCTGACCTTCAGCGACGACAAGTTCAAGCCACTGGCAGGCGTGGCAACACCGATCCGGGTTACCACAGGCGACACCAGCTTCGAAGAGGCAATGCTGTTCACCCATCGAGGCCTGTCCGGACCAGCAGTTCTGCAGATTTCAAGTTATTGGCAGGAAGGTGAACGAATCACAGTCAATCTGATCCCAGGCGCCAACTTGCTTGATGATTTGAAAGAGACACGACGCACGGCTGGCCGCAAAGCATTAAGCAACATCCTGTCTATGCACCTGCCTGGCCGTCTTGTAGATTTTCTGAAAGACGATCTGAACTTGCAGGGCAACATTGCGGATCAAAGCGATGCTCAACTCCAAACCCTCTGCGATGCACTCAGTACCTGGCCGTTACAGCCCGCAGGCTCTGAGGGCTACAGAACCGCAGAGGTGACGCTTGGCGGCATCAACACCGATGAGCTGTCCTCCAAAACCATGGAAGCCAAATCGGTTCCCGGCCTCTACTTCATCGGTGAGTCCGTTGATGTGACAGGCTGGCTAGGCGGCTACAATTTTCAGTGGGCCTGGTCCTCAGGCTGGGTGGCCGGAACGGCGATTGCTGCAAAGGCTGTCTGATTCAGGAATAGTTTGTCGCTCTCGGCAAAGGAATCACAGACAGACCGCTTCAGCTCTTCCCCGGCTTTGCTTTCCGGAACAACGGAAGAAACAGTATCAACACCGAAATTGCCAGCAAAACGGCGGTAACCGGACGGGTCAAAAAATCCAGCAGATCATTGCGACTCAGTATCAGGGCTGTCCTGAAATTTGTCTCGGCTATTGGCGTCAGAATGAACCCGATGACAAACGGCGCAATCGGTAACTTGAGCCATCTGAACCCTATTCCAAGCAACCCGAAAGCAAACATGACCCAGACATCGAATACGCGGTTGTTGACGGCAAAGGCGCCCACCACACACAGGACCAGCAAAACCGGCACCAGGTATTTACTGGGCACATCAATCAAGCGTGCCAGAAATCGTATACCGAACAACATTACGACCAGCATCAGAATATTGGCAATCATCAGAGTGCTCATGAAGCCATAGACGATGTCCGCGTTATTTTGAAACAACAGGGGCCCTGGACGAATGTTATGCAAGGTCAGTGCGGCAATGAGAATGACGTCAATGATCGAACCCGGTATCCCCATGGTGATCATGGGTATCAATGCCCCGCCAACAGTTGCATTATTGGCAGCTTCCGAGGCCACCACGCCTTCGTCGCAACCTTTACCGAAATTCTCAGGCGTGCCTGACATGTTCTTGGCTGTGACATACGAGACGATGGAGCCCACAGAGCCGCCCACTCCCGGCAATATGCCAATCCAGGTTCCGATCAGAGAGGATCGCAACAAATTGAATCCTTGTCGGGAAATGTCTGCCATCGACACAAAGGATTCCTTGATATCCAGCCGTATCCGATCAGCTTGACGAAGCTCGCGCCCAGCATCGGTCAGCAGTTGGGTGACCGCAAATATCCCCAGCAGCACCGCCAGTAAATTGAAGCCTGCCATCATCTGTGGAAAACCGAATGTCATGCGCGGCTGAGCCGTTATCGTATCCAGGCCGGGCAATGCGACGATCATTCCGATACACGCTGACATCAGCGCTTTGAGCATGGAGCCTTCACTAAGCGAGGAAATCAGCATAAGCGCTGCAAGAACCAGTGCAAAGTACTCATGAGGCCCGAATTTAAGTGCAATCTTTGCTAACGGTGGCGATAGAAAAACCAGTGCCAGCCATGAGACCAGACCACCGACAAACGAAGCAATAATACCAAGCTGCAAGGCCCGCAGGGGTCGCCCTTTCTGAGCCATCGGGGCGGCATCCAGGGTTGTCATCATGCTCGAAGGACTTCCGGGGATGTTCAGCAAAGTGGCTGATACCAGGCCTCCGGATATGGAGCCGACATATTGCCCCACCAGCATGGCGATTGCGTGCAATGGCTCCCAGCCGTAGGTCAATGGGAGCGTCAGGGCTACCAGCATTGCGCCGTTCAAACCCGGAATGGCACCGATGACAATGCCAGACACGGTACCAATCAGAATGAACAGGAAAGGCTCCAGCCCCAGCATGTAGGAAAAGGAGCTGCTCAACTCGTTGATCATGGCAATATCACTGTAAATACACGGGTAAACAACAGAACCGCTAATGAGACGCTAACCAGTGAGACCGTTACTGCCATCAACACAGCCCTTACAGACAACTCCGATAACAGCAATATGCCGAATGCGGTAAACAGACAGCCAGCCCACCAGAAACTGAGCCACTCCTGATCCAGGCACAGAATGAATAACCCAAGCAATACGGCGCTGGTCACCATCCGCCACAGACTAAACACTCCACCTTCAGATATGCCTTCATCCGAGCCTGCCGATACCGGGCTGTCACCGACATCATCCGCATCCTCAGAGCGGTTCTTGAATATCAGCAAGAGGTGCAAACAGGCAATCAATGCCAGACTAGTCGCGATCATTTTTGGCACAAGTCCGGCACTGATTTTTGCCATAAGCGATGAAGGAATCTGATCAGCAGACCAATACACCAGAATGGCGGTGACCAGACTGATAGCGACTAAAATACTTTCCCGATATCTGACGCTCACGTGTATCTACCTCTGGTCACGATAGACCCTGATGACCTTGATTGATTACTGGCCTACGACATACTTGATAGCCAGCTCTTCTACCTGTGTGTAACGGCTAGCCAGGGCCTCTTCCAACTCAGTACCCGTCAACAATGAAGGGGTAATGGAACGTTCAATCAGATTATTCTTGAATGCCTCATCCGATACCGTTCTAGTCATAGCCTCTGCCAGAATGCTAACAACATCATCGGGTGTTTCTGCAGGTGCGTACCAGATATAGTGAAGACCCACGTTAATGTCGTAACCTAACTCCTTGGCTGTCGGTGTATCAGGCAGATCAGGATGTCGTTCATCGTTGTAAAGCGCAATCGGTACAACATCACCACTGCGGATAGCCTCTATCGACTCGGAGACTGCAAACGTACCCGCATCGATCGTACCACCCAACAAGGCTTTGAGCGTATCGGCACCGCCACCCGTAGGCACAAAAGTCACATCATGTTCGATCGCCGACAGTACATTCAAGGAAAAGAAATGATTGGCGGCACCCGGACTGATGCCAATGTTCAAACTATCGCCCGGATGGTCTTTCTGAGCTGCCGAGTAGAACTCATCCAATGAATGCATGCCTGAACCTTTTTGTACAGCTAGCACAATGACCTCTTTTGCTACCTGCGCAATGGGTCTGACGCTGGCGGGACCCATTGTATTAACGCCTAATGCTGATGATGTCAGAAATGCCTCATGCGTCGATAGCAAGGTGTAACCGTCTGGTTTAGCACTGGCCGCCTCCATCGCGCCAATTGAAGTGCCGCCTCCGCCCATATTGACAATGGCAAGCTCAGTTCCCAGCTCCTTTGTGTATGCCTGCGCCACCAGTCTGGAAGTAATGTCGGTAGATCCACCAGCACCATTTGGAACAATGATCTTGATGGGTTTTGAGGGAAATTCAGCGGCGCTGACGGTACTGGCGCTAAGCAGTAGAAACGAGGCGCTCAGTGTCGCCATTAATGATTTACGAAACATGGTGTCTCCTCCGGTTTTCTTGTTTGTCGACTCAGCGACAGGGGTATTTCAGTCGAACAACTTCACTACAGAAAATTTGAACAAGGACTCAAGCGCAGCTCATCCGATCAGCCTGTTCCATCGATTCGATGATTTTTTCATCAAGGCTGACTCCCAGCCCATCTCCATCTCCTAGTCGCAATTGACCTTCAATAACAGTACCCACAGATGGCTTTATCAGGGAATCGAAGTACGGGCTTTCGTCAAACTGCATTTCAAGGCGTGGCGCTATCGTTGATACCGCACAGACATGCAGAGAGGCGACAGCAGCGATGGGGCCTACCGGATTATGAGGGGAAAAATGCACATCGTTTTCAGCCAGCTTTTTACCGCAAATGGAAAGAGCTTCAGGGCCGCCGATGTGTCTGATATCTGGCATCAACACATCGTAAGCATGCGATTCGATAAAGGGTACTAAATCGGCATAGTCGCAGGCCGTCTCGGCACCAGCCAACAACATGCCATGGCGGCGACACATCTCACGACAGGCTGCCAGTGCTTTCATGTTGTCGGATGATTCATCAATCGGGCACTCAAGCCAATAGAGCTTCAAGTCGGCTAGTGCTGCCACCAGTGAATCCAGTCTGCCTGGCGAGAAACGCCAATGACAATCAACCATCAGATCTGGTTCA
This sequence comes from Granulosicoccus antarcticus IMCC3135, assembly GCF_002215215.1. Lineage (NCBI taxonomy): Bacteria > Pseudomonadati > Pseudomonadota > Gammaproteobacteria > Chromatiales > Granulosicoccaceae > Granulosicoccus > Granulosicoccus antarcticus. The sequence continues at coordinate 4,227,767 of NZ_CP018632.1, forward strand.
AATCCGACAGCATCTCTGATGGCGGCTATACGAGACAGACCTGCCTCCAATGCCACCGCAAATTGCGATGAATCGAGTTCGGGAGACATCTCGTCAAAAGGTGCAATCTTGAATGCACGGTGTCCAGCCTGAAGTGCATCTCTGGCACTATTGGCATGGGACAGTGCACTTCTATCGACAGTGCGGCGATTGATATTCGCATATACATCCACGGCATTGCGCTGCACGTCGCCCAGTGCCTTCGCCAATGGGACTCCATGAATACGTGCGTTGGCATCAAGCAACGCTCCGGCCAGTGCAGAGAGACAGGTGGCTTCAATAATGCTGGCCGCCAGTGATTGCGTACATTGTTTGTAAGCTGACAAAAAATCCTTATCGAGCAACGTTCTACCAGATGCCTTGATCAGCTCGCACATCCTGGCGGTATGCTTCTCCAGCGTCGCCTCGGCAACTCCCGTTACTCCTGAATAGCTTGTCACCGTAATGAATATCCAGCAACTCTTGGCTGATATCTGCGTTGTCACCACGTCGATGTGTCGTATGCGCTCTTGCGCACTCAATATAAGCATGATCTAGCCTCCTGCCATTCCTGAATTGACAACAGGCGCATCAGCCGCAAGCATCCGTTTGATCAGCATCTGTTTGGATTTCATCACATGAGCGCCCATCAGCAATTCGGCCGCCATTTCATCACCCGATTCGAGCGCTGCAATCAGGTGTTGGTGATCACTCGCCACTCCAGCAAATCGTTCATCGCTATGGCCATGTACACGCCACAGCGCGGTAATCAGCATCCAGTGACGATCAACCATATTGGCGCCATCGACACTGTCGGCAACCTGGTTGATCAAACCGTGAAATCGCTGATTGTGAACCAGTACCTCATCGTACAACTTATGCTCAATAGCGCTTTCCAGCTCGCTTTCTATTTCACGCAAACAGGTAATGTCTGTCGCTGTGGCTCGACGTGCTGCTCGGCGCGTCAGGTGCGATTCGATACCCGCTCGCATATCCATGATCTGACTGACGAATTCGGTATTGATTTCACGTACGGTTGCGCCCTTGTTGGGCTCAAGGACCAGAATGCCTTCGCCTGCCAACTGTCTGAGCGCCTCCCGGACGGGCATATGACTGATCTTGTATCGCGTTGCTAACTGGTCGATAGTGACGCGAGCACCAAAAACCAGGTGACCAGCCACGATATCGGTACGGATACATTCTGCTACGTCTAACTTGGGGCGCATTTGATGTAATCAGACTACGATTTGATCAAATACTACCACGCAGAATTCAAATGAAAAATTAATATCAATATATTTGATCAAATTAAGGGTTTTGCATACCAGTTCTGATTCTGCCACGATCGATTGCTCGTCGTAGCGAACACAATCCATCCCCGCCGCCCCTCTAGACCAATCGCAGCCGAAGCTGCAGAGTTGCAACAAGGACTAAGCGGTAGCTGGGCGATATGGCAAGACTTCCACATCGTCGCGCCGTGTAGCGAACCCAACGAGCAGCAGTGTGCCCATCCCCACCGCCACAAAACAGATACCCAGTGGAACCAAGGTTTCATCGTGAAAGCTTCCAAGGACATTAGATACAAGCACGGCAACGAGGCTGGAGACTGATGCAATGATTGATGCTCCGATACCAGCAACTGCGCCAAGCGACTCCATTGCCATTGCCCCCAGATTCCCGAACAGAATGCCGATACAGAAGAAACAGCCAGCGCAGAGTCCTACAAATATCCACAACGGTGGTGTGCCGTTTGAGAGCAATGCGGACACAAGCAATACGCCACTCGACAGCACCAGCCCCATGACTGCGGTACGTGCCAGATAGGCTGTTCCCAGACGCAGCACCAGCTTTGCATTGATCAAGGAGGCGGCACCGACAGCAAAGGCTAACAAGGCGAAAAACGTTGTGAAAAGCTCAGCACGTTGGTATGTGATCGAGAATATCGACTGTGCAACACCGTAGTAACTCAGCTGTGCGCCGAACAGGAGCCCAGCCGCCAGTGTGTAGGCCAGCACCTTGGCGTTCATCAGAATTCGCAGGGCCACGACAAAGCTCCCTCGGACACTGAACGGCAAACGATCTTCCTGCCCGAGCGTCTCTGGCTGACGAAAATAAAGCCATAGTGCAGCAAGCAGTGACAGGCCAGCATAGGCCCCGAAAAGAAATCGCCAGCTACCCAGCTCGAGAACCCACTCACCGAGTACCGGTGCGAGCATGGGTACCAAGACCAGTACGGTCATGATCAGAGACATGGTGCGTGCCATGGCACCACCAGCGTAGCGATCACGAATCGCTGCACGCGATCCGATCTTGGGTCCAGCCACACCAATCCCTTGCAGCAGGCGGCCAAACAAAAGCATCGTCAGTGACGAGGCTAGCATTGCAATCAGTGAGCCGGCAATGAAGAGTGCGATACCAATCAGGATCGCACTCTTTCGACCACGTGCATCCGCTAGCGGGCCAAAAAACAGTTCCCCGAACACCATACCCAGAACCAGTGTTGAGACGACTTTATGAACGTCCTGCTCGGCTGAGAAGGTACGACCGATGTCAGATAGAGCCGGTAGCATCATCGACAATGCCAGCGCCGTTAGTGAGGTCAAAGAGGCGAAAAGCGCCACGAATTCGAATTCGCTTGTTGATCGACCGCAGGCTTTCGTCACATTCGGCATAGCTAAAGGCAAGGTTCATTGTCGCCCGCATGAACAATGGAAAACCAACTGTGCGGACGCTATGGATTAGTCTAACAAACCTTCACGCGCGACGCGCCTGGTTACTGATTCTTTGATTGACCAGAAACGCGGTTATCTTGTCTGCCGATTGCGGTCGGCTGATCAAGTAGCCCTGCACCTCATCACATCCCAATTGACTCATGATCTCCAACTGGGCATTCGTCTCCACACCTTCTCCGACCACCCGTAGATTCAACGCATGCGCCATATTGATCACCGAACCCACCAACGCCCGTGAACGGGCACTTGTCTCTACCGCGTTGATGAACAATCGATCTATTTTCACTACATCCAACGGCAGATCAGCCAATAGCGACAGTGACGTATAGCCCGTCCCAAAATCATCGATCGATATACCCACACCGGCCTCTTGCAACCTGGCCAAAGCATGTCGAGCCTGTTCCGGATTATCCAGCACCGAGGTTTCTGTCAATTCGATCTCTAGCTGCCGACCTTCAACACCCGCCTCTCTCAACGCCATCAACGTCTCCTCTACCAGAGTTTCGGCTTTCAGCTGCATGGGCGAGATATTGATCGAGACGCGTAGATCATCAAACCCCATCGATCGCCAAACAACAATCTGTTGAAGCGTCGCCTTGAGCACTCGTTTTGATAATTTGTCAATCAGACCATTCGCTTCAGCGACGGCCACAAACAGTTGCGGCGATACAAATCCGCGTGTTTCGTGCTTCCATCGTATCAGCGCCTCCATGCCCGTCACCTGACGCTTAGCCAGATCAAACTTGGGCTGGAACCAGGTCTCGATCGCATTGTTCTCCAGTGCTTCATGCAGATCAGACTCCAGTCTGATGTAGTCGTCTGAAGCGACATGCAAGGAATTAGATGCAAATACGTGCGAGATCTTGTCCGACCTAATCGAAGCCAGCTTGCGCGCCTCACTGGCCTCGGCAAACAAGCTGGTTGCCTCTTGATCGCTTCGTGAAGAAATGGCGATACCAATATTGGCCCCAATGTAGACTTTTTCCTCACCCAGTACAAAGGGCTCTGAGAACAAACGTTTCAGACGTGTCACCACTATCATGGCACTGGTCGTATCGTTCAGTGATGACAGCAGCACTGCGTATTCGTTGGACGTTATCCGGGAGAGCGAGTGTTCTGCCGACAACATCGAGACAAGATCCGTGGATCGCAGTCCATTCTGGAGTCGATCCACGACATCCATAACCAGTTCATCACACAACACGTAGCCAAACGTGGACACCAGGCGATCCAGATCCCTTAATGCAAACGAGATGACGCCGACCAGCGTGTCATCTCTTTTGGCTCGTATCTGCTCTGTCTCCATCCGTTGCAGAAATATCGTCCGTAGTGGCATGCCCGTCAAGGCATCAAATTCACTGACCACGCTCAGCTCATGATCGCGCTGTTGTACCAAGCCTTCCAGTTCCAGCACGCGGGCTTGCAAGTGATCCGAGACAGATGCCATCAGGACGTCGTCAAGAGGTTTTTCACGAACTAGCTCCTCGTTACCGACTGATTCAATGACTGACTCGCCGGCTGACTCGGCAACAGGCTTGACCGTACCTGATGCCGATGGCGCGTGGATCACCACTTGATTACGCCCACCTTCCTTGGCACGATATAAACCCTGATCCGCGGCATCAACCAGACTAGAGCCATCAGTGGCTCCGCATGACAGATCAGATACACCAAAACTTGACGACAGTTTTTCAACAGCCAGTCGATCTCCATAGGCCAGCGCTATAACGGCAATACGGGCACGCTCTGCGACCTGCGCGGCCGCTGCTGCATCTAGGCCCGGCAGAACAATGACAAATTCCTCACCGCCGTAACGGCCCAGGATATCTCCATCCCGACACAATCCTTGCAAGACTTCTGCGGTGGCTCGGATGACATCATCGCCCACCGCATGTCCATAGTTATCATTCACCTGTTTGAAATGATCGATATCGGTCATGATGCACGATAGCGCTGTACCCTCCAGCAGCGCATGGTTCATGCGCGCGTCCAGTTCCTCCATCAATGTACGCCGGTTGGCAATGCCCGTTAACGGATCCGTGGTCGCCAGGATTTTCAACTCTCGATTCTTCTCGGCAATCAGTTCCTGCGATTGGCGCTCCTTGACTAATGAGGCCTTCAACTCACGATTCTGACGCTCCACCTTCGTCATATCGTCCAACGTCACCAGAACCCCTTTTCGCCCATCGTCGCCATCTCCGACGAAGGCACAACTAACCTGAAACAAGCGCTCCTCTTTTCCCTTGCGCACCAGTTTCAGTGACTCATCCGAGATCGCCAGACCACTGTGCAATGTCGTCGTCCAGGGCGCCTGCCATCCTGCCTCCTTTTGCCACGGCCAATCGTCGAGTGAGCGACCGGTGAGCTCGCTTGCTGTGCAATCCGCAATGCCTGCTGCCGACTGGTTAGCCATTACAATGCGCAGCTTTGCATCCAGAACAATAACTCCGGCACTGAACAGATTCATCGCAGAATCTACCCGCCCAGGTACCGCTTTGCCCGGATCCAGCTGCACCAGAGCTCGACTTAAAAAGGCGGTAAAGGCCACCAGCGAGCACAGGGCAACAAACCCTAACCAGAGCATTTCACTCAAACGATTGGCCATCGGTGCAAACACCACCCGCACCTCACCCCATAAGCGACTCTCATCGTAGATCGGCACGAGCAACTGTGTCGCTGTGGATTCTGACTCGCGGGTATCTAACTGCGTCGTATCCCCGAACTCTGCCAGTATTACACCTGTGTCTCGCACAAGTGCTGCCGCATGAATATCTCCGTTTCTCAATACGAAACGCGATACTGTGTTTTGTATATCACTCAAATCGCCGTTACTGGCCAGGGTTGAGAGTTGCACCGCCAGGGCTTCGACAACCACTTTTCGTGATTCTCTTGAGATCTCTCCAGTATCGGTTCTCAAGCCCAGCAAGTCTGCCAGAAATAGTACGCTCAGGCTAAGCATGACCAGACTGCTACCCAGAATCAGAGGGCGCGTGAACGGTGCTATATATGTTTTGTACCAGCGCCGGGCAGGCTGTTGTTTAGCCATTTTTCCTATCCTGGTTATCGGGATCGTTTGCCGCCGTCACGTGATGAGCTGACTCATCTCTTACATCGGCTTCAAACCAGGGTTCTTCATCATCCGACCGCGTCAGAATAGCGACTGTATCCAGGGGGCGCCACAGAGGGGCCGCCGTCAGGGTAGTGGAAATCAACAGCCCAGAGCGCAGTATCCAGGTCACAACACCAGCGGTTAAAGAGGCGCCAACAACGGTCGGCGATAGAGTCACCAAGGGATTGGAGTTACTCGATTTCTCAACCATCTGATCGATCTGATTACGCAGTGCGAAGATGGCATCAATAAGCTCAATAGAGCGATATTGCTCGTTCTGATTAAGCTCGAAGACTGCATCCATGTCACTCACTTTATGATCAAGCACTGTCTGCAGCAAGGCACTAATGGTTGATGCACCGAGGCGTGCCGTTGTCGATGGCAGATGCTGTACAGAGCCCCCCATCTGCTCTGTGACAAGTATGAATTCTGAGTCACTCAACGCATCCTTTGTAGTATAAGCGTTCGAGACATTACTCGCACTCGCCACAACGGGTTCACCGTACCTGAGAGCTACATCGTCAGTTGTCTCCTGACTGATCAGTGGCGTGAACACCGAGGGAACAGCTCCCAACTGAATTGAAGCTACGTTTTCAAGGTTTGCATCCAGAGCTTCTTGAACTTCGTTAGTGACCGGCTGCGCTGCGCCCAGCGTCGGGCTGCCAAGACCGAGAATCTCATCGTTCGATGCTTTGACATCAAGAAAAACCCGGGCGCTGACTACATTGCCGCCAGAATCCATCACCTCGTAGTCAAAGCTATCCAATCCGACAAAGTGGTCATCAGGCTCGTACTCCATCATTCCCGAAGTAGTCAGCGTGAGGGTGCCATGCCGAGGCTGGCTAAAGCTCACTAACGTCAAAACACCCTGTTCAGGATCAGTATCATTCGACAATAACGACTTTAGCGGATCAATAGTCAATACGCGATTATCGATGGCTTCCAGCGTGTCAGTCTGAGCCGTTGGTATTTCGTTCACATCTTGCACGTTAATCGTCAGAAATTGATCCATCGTCAAGCCGTCATTATCAGTGACAGTTACCTTCACCTCGAACGTATTTTTTATCTCATAATCTGGGGCAACATTGAACGTCAACACGCCCGTGCCAGCATCGATGGTAAATGCGGCCTGGTCCAACCCACCACTCAGACTGTAGCTTTGCGTTGCGCCAGCATCTTCATCCGACGCCATGACAGTCGTGACTGACGTTTGATTTTCATCCACAGAGACACTGGCCGTTGCACCACCTCCGTCACTGATAATGACGGGTGCATCGTTGACATTCGCAATATTGGCTGTGGTTGCACTGCTTACGGATTCTGGCGTACCTTGGGCGTCGTTATAGCTGGCCACCACCCGGAGTGTCGAACCCACATCAGTCTCGATGGTGGTGTATGTCGCACTCGTGGCACCAATGATATCCACACCATCGCGTTGCCACTGATAGCTGATCGGACCGAGGCCATCCTCGTCAGCCAGCGTGTTGGATGCCGTTAATACATCGCCTTGATCGGGAGCCGTGTTATCGATGGTCACGGCACCCGTCGGAGCATCATTCACGTTTCCGACCGCCGCTGTGGCCGTGCTAGCGACTGATTCTGGCGTGCCTTGAGAATCGGTATAGCTAGCTACCACCTGGATCGCAGTGCCCACATCAGCCTGAATCGTAGTGTAAGTGGTATTCGTGGCACCCGAGATATTCACTCCATCTCGCTGCCACTGATAAGTAATCGTGCCCAGACCATCTTCATCCGCCAGGGTATTGGATGCAGTCAAGATATCGCCCTCATTAGGCGTTGTACTATCAATCGTTACCGTGCCCGTGGGGACATCATTCACATTCCCGACCGCCACCGTCGCCGTGCTAGTGACTGATTCTGTCATACCTTGATTATCGGTATAGCTGGCCACTACCCGGATCACTACTCCGACATCTGCTTGTACGGTAGTGTAAGACATGTTCGTCGCACTAGAGATATCTACACCATCGCGCTGCCATTGATACGTGATGGCGCCCAAGCCATCTTCATCCGCTAGGGTATTGGATGCAGTCAAGACATCACCTTCATCAGGCGCTGTGTTATCAATCGTTACCGCGCCAGTGGGGGAATCATTCACATTCCCGACCGCCGCCGTTGCCGTGCTAGTGACTGATTCTGGCGTGCCTTGAGAATCAGTATAGCTGGCCACGACTTGAATCTCTGCACCGACATCTGTTTGTACGGTGATGTAGGTCATGTTCGTAGCACCCGTGATATCCACACCACCGCGCTGCCACTGGTAGCTGATCGTACCCAGTCCATCCTGGTCAGCCAGCGTGTTGGATGCGGTCAATACATCACCTTGATCGGGAGCCGTATTATCGATTTTTACCGTGCCCGTGGGGGCATCATTCACATTTCCAACCGCTGCCGTAGCCGCGCTAGAAACCGATTCTGCCGTACCTTGATCATCGGTATAGCTGGCCACTACCCGGATCACTGCCCCGACATCTGCTTGTACGGTAGTGTAAGTGGTATTCGTAGCTCCCAAGATATCTACACTATCGCGCTGCCACTGATAAGTGATGGTACCCAAGCCATCCTCGTCAGCCAGCGTATTAGACGCCGTCAACACATCACCCTCATCAGGCGCTGTGTTATCAATTGTTACCGTGCCCGTTGGGGCATCATTCACATTTCCGACCGCTGCCGTAGCCGCACTAGAAACCGATTCTGTCATACCTTGATTATCGGTATAGCTGGCCACTACCCGGATCACTACTCCGACATCTGCTTGTACGGTAGTGTAAGACGTGTTCGTCGCGCTAGAGATATCTACACCATCGCGCTGCCATTGATACGTGATGGCGCCCAAGCCATCTTCATCCGCCAGGGTATTGGATGCAGTCAAGACATCGCCTTCATCAGGCGCTGTGTTATCAATCGTTACCGTGCCAGTGGGGGAATCATTAACATTCCCGACCGCCGCCGTTGCCGTGCTAGTGACTGATTCTGGCGTGCCTTGAGAATCGGTATAGCTAGCTACCACCTGGATCGCAGTGCCCACATCAGCCTGAATCGTAGTGTAGGTCGTATTCATGGCACCAGTGATATTCACACCATCTCGCTGCCATTGGTAACTAATGATACCCAGGCCATCTTCATCCGCCAGGTTATTGGATGCGGTTAATACATCATTTTCATCAGGCGTTGTGTTATCAATCGTTACCGCGCCCGTAGGGGCATCATTCACATTTCCAACCGCTGCCGTAGCCGCGCTAGAAACCGATTCTGCCGTACCTTGATTGTCGGTATAGCTGGCCACTACCCGGACTACGGAGCCTACGTCTGTTTGTACAGTGGTGTAGATCGTATTCGTGGCACCCGAGATATCCAAACCATCGCGCTGCCACTGATAACTGACAGTGCCCAGACCATCTTCATCCGCCAGCGTGTTGGATGCCGTTAATGCATCACCTTGATCGGGAGCCGTATTATCGATGGTCACGGCACCCGTTGGGGCATCATTCACATTTCCGACTGCCGCTGTGGCCGTGCTAGTGAGTGATTCTGACGTGCCTTGACTATCGGTATAGCTAGCTACCACCTGGATCGCAGTGCCCACATCGGCCTGAATCATTGTGTAGGTCGTATTCGTGGCACCTGTGATATTCACACCATCACGCTGCCACTGATATGTAATCGCCTCCAGTCCATCTTCATCCGCCAGCGTGTTGGATGCAGTCAAGACATCACCTTGACCAGGCATTGCGTTATCAATCGTTACCGTGCCCGTGGGGGAATCATTCACATTCCCGACCGGCGCCGTTGCCGTGCTAGAAACCGATTCTGTCATACCTTGATTATCGGTATAGCTGGCCACTACCCGGATCACTACTCCGACATCTGCTTGTACGGTAGTGTAAGACATGTTCGTCGCACTAGAGATATCTACACCATCGCGCTGCCATTGATACGTGATGGCGCCCATGCCATCTTCATCCGCCAGGGTATTGGATGCAGTCAAGACATCGCCTTCATCAGGCGCTGTGTTATCAATCGTTACCGTGCCCGTTGGGGCATCATTCACATTTCCGACCGCCGCAGTGGCCGAACTAGATACCGATTCTGGCGTACCTTGATTATCGGTATAGCTGGCCACTACCCGGACTACGGAGCCTACGTCTGTTTGTACAGTGGTGTAGATCGTATTCGTGGCACCCGAGATATCCAAACCATCGCGCTGCCACTGATAACTGACAGTGCCCAGACCATCTTCATCCGCCAGCGTGTTGGATGCAGTCAAGATATCGCCCTCATTAGGCGTTGTACTATCAATCGTTACCGTGCCCGTGGGGACATCATTCACATTTCCGACCGCCGCAGTGGCCGAACTAGATACCGATTCTGGCGTACCTTGATCATCGGTATAGCTAGCCACTACCCGGATCACTGCCCCGACATCAGCTTGTACGGTAGTGTAAGACGTGTTCGTCGCGCTAGAGATATCCACACCATCACGCTGCCACTGATAACTGACAGTGCCCAGACCATCTTCATCCGCCAGGGTATTGGATGCGGTTAATACATCACCTTGATCAGGAATTGTATTATCAATCGTTACCGCGCCAGTGGGGGAATCATTCACATTCCCGACCGCCGCCGTCGCCGTGCTAGTGACTGATTCTGGCGTGCCTTGAGAATCGGTATAGCTAGCTACCGCCTGGATCGCAGTGCCCACATCAGCATGAATCGTAGTGTAAGTGGTATTCGTGGCACCCGAGATATTCACACCATCTCGCTGCCACTGATAAGTAATCGTGCCCAGACCATCTTCATCCGCCAGGGTATTGGATGCAGTCAAGATATCGCCCTCATTAGGCGTTGTACTATCAATCGTTACCGTGCCCGTGGGGATATCATTCACATTCCCGACCGCCACCGTCGCCGTGCTAGTGACTGATTCTGACGTGCCCTGACCATCGGTATAACTGGCTACCACTTGGACCGTTGAACCCACATCGGTCTGAATCGTTGTGTAAGTGGTATTCGTGGCACCCGAGATATCTACACCATCGCGCTGCCACTGGTAACTGATGGTGCCCAAGCCATCTTCATCCGCTAGGGTATTCGATGCAGTCAAGACATCACCTTGATCAGGCATTGTGTTATCAATCGTTACCGTGCCTGTGGGGGAATCATTCACATTCCCGACCGCCGCCGTCGCCGTGCTAGTGACTGATTCTGGCGTGCCTTGAGAATCGGTATAGCTAGCTACCGCCTGGATCACAGTGCCCACATCAGCCTGAATCGTAGTGTAAGTGGTATTCGTGGCACCCGAGATATTCACACCATCTCGCTGCCACTGATAAGTGATGGTACCCAAGCCATCCTCGTCAGCCAGCGTATTGGATGCCGTCAAGACTTCGCCTTCATCAGGCGCTGTGTTATCAATAGTTACCGTGCCCGTTGGGGCATCATTCACATTTCCGACCGCCGCCGTTGCCGTGCTAGTGACTGATTCTGACGTGCCCTGACCATCGGTATAACTGGCTACCACTTGGACCGTTGAACCCACATCGGTCTGAATCGTTGTGTAAGTGGTATTCGTGGCACCCGAGATATTCACACCATCTCGCTGCCATTGATACGTGATGGCGCCCAAGCCATCTTCATCCGCCAGCGTATTGGATGCCGTCAACACATCACCATCATCAGGCGTTGTGTTATCAATCGTTACCGTGCCTGTGGGGGAATCATTCACATTCCCGACCGCCGCCGTCGCCGTGCTAGCGACTGATTCTGACGTACCTTGAGCATCGGTATAGCTAGCTACCACCTGGATCGCAGTGCCCACATCAGCCTGAATCGTAGTGTAAGTGGTATTCGTGGCACCCGAGATATTCACACCATCTCGCTGCCACTGATAAGTAATCGTGCCCAGACCATCTTCATCCGCCAGGGTATTGGATGCAGTCAAGATATCGCCCTCATTAGGCGTTGTACTATCAATCGTTACCGTGCCCGTGGGGACATCATTCACATTCCCGATCGCCACCGTCGCCGTGCTAGTGACTGATTCTGACGTGCCCTGACCATCGGTATAACTGGCTACCACTTGGACCGTTGAACCCACATCGGTCTGAATCGTTGTGTAAGTGGTATTCGTGGCACCCGAGATATTCACACCATCGCGCTGCCACTGATAAGTGATGGTACCCAAGCCATCCTCGTCAGCCAGCGTATTGGATGCCGTCAACACATCACCTTCATCAGGCGTTGTGTTATCAATCGTTACCGTGCCCGTTGGGGCATCATTCACATTTCCGACCGCCGCCGTTGCCGTGCTAGCGACTGATTCTGACGTACCTTGAGCATCGGTATAGCTAGCTACCACCTGGATCGCAGTGCCCACATCAGCCTGAATCGTAGTGTAAGTGGTATTCGTGGCACCCGAGATATTCAAACCATCTCGCTGCCACTGATAAGTAATCGTGCCCAGGCCATCTTCATCCGCCAGATTATTGGATGCGGTTAATACATCACCTTGATCAGGCGTTGTGTTATCAATCGTTACCGTGCCTGTGGGGGAGTCATTCACATTCCCGACCGGCGCCGTTGCCGTGCTAGTGACTGATTCTGGCGTACCTTGAGCATCGGTATAGCTGGCCACCACCTGAAAAGCTGAGCCCACATCAGCCTGAATTGTAGTGTATGTCGTTTTTACGGCACCCAAGATGTTTACGCCGTCGCGTTGCCACTGATAACTAATGGTACCCAGGCCATCTTCATCCGCCAGATTATTGGATGCGGTTAATACATCACCTTGATCAGGGGTTGTGTTATCAATCGTTACCGTGCCTGTGGGGGCATCATTAAGATTTTCGACCGCCGCCGTTGACGTACTAGAAACCGTTTCTGCCGTACCATCACCATCGGTATAGCTGGCCACTACCCGAATAGCGGTGTCGACATCAGCCTGTACAGTAGTGTAAGTATTGCCCGCGGCACCTACAACATCCACCCCATCACGCTGCCACTGATAACTGATCGTACCCAGCCCATCATTATCAGCCAGTGTGTTACTGGCAGTGAGTACATCACCTTCATCAGGACTCGTGTTATCGATAGTCACTACACCCGTAGGAGCATCGTTAACTGATGTGATGGCAATATCACGAGATTGCGTGTTGCTGTTAGCATTGCCATCATTGACCGTAAAGCTGACGGTTCGAGTCAAGGTGTTTGGACTCTCACTGCTGTTTGAATAGGTGATGCTGCGCAACGCCGCTTCATATTGCACAACCGTCGCCTGCCCCGTCAATGACAACTCACCTGCCGCCGCATTCCAACTACCGCTAATGCCGTTTTGATTGAGGAATGTCAGAATATCTTCGCTAACGACATGGTTAGCCGTTATCTGTACGACAGCAGATTCAAGGTTCGTATCATCAATATCACTGATCGCCAAAGTCGAGGTGATCCCGACAGGACCCTGATTTTCGGTATAGGCCAGCGGCATCGCTTCAATGGTGGATGCAACAGGTGCGTCATTAACGGCCGTGATAGTGACTATCGTGCTAGCAGCGGCAAGTAAATCGCCGCCACTTCCCTGAGCACCCGCATTATTATTGTCGTTGAATATCCAGTCGATTTGCACGCTCGCTGACGGTGCCTCACCACTGTTGCTGTAGGCGATGGCCCGAATCACATTGTTGACGTCGTCGTTATCAGCTGCGGCATTGAATGTCAGTAACAATGTGCCAGCGCTATTGTTTGTGACTGTACCAACGGTCACACTGTTGTAGACAAGACCGCCACCCTCGGTCAGAGCACCCAGCAATCCCGTGCCACTAAATACATCTTGCCCGTTACTGCTCAAAGTTCGATACAACGACAATGTTGTATTTTCAAAGGTATCAACACCGTTAGAAAGTTCCTTGTCGAACAGTGTGTTGTCTGAATCCAGTACAACCGCCGAACCACCCTCTACAAAGGTCGCTTCACTCATGTTACCCGGGATATTTCGGATAGATACATTATCCAGAAAATTGTCAACGCCGACTGTATCGTCCGATACATTGGCTGTATCCGACGTGTCCGTGAAGGTGATTATGGCTGAGTTCGAATCAGCGGTGAAGCTATAGGTATAGCGTACGAATGTTGTGCCAGCGATATCAGTGAGGATCTGCGATGTGGTCAACAGATTACTGGATCCATCAACACTCACCTGCAACGATTGGTTCTTGTAAGAGCTACCGTCACGATAATCAAATGACAACTCATAGGTGCTTCCGATGATAGTATCAATGCTTTGAGAAATCGTGTGTGGACCTACCTTATCGCCACTGCCGAAACGCAGCTCTCCAAGTGCAACTTGCACGTCTACGGAGGTTGTCCAGCCACTCAAGTTGGTATCAAACGTTCCATTATCAATGAGTTCGGGGTTAACGAACATCGGCGCATCGTTGACGGCATTCACGATAATATCCATCACCGCGGAGGTGATACCAGAACCACCGTCATTCACCGTATAAGTGAAACTGGAATTCGTCGAATCGTTGAATGCCGAGATAAAGGTCAGATCTGCAAGCTGTGCAGCAGTCACTGTCATGCCATTGGTCACAGTCACTGCACCCGCACTGTGGGTCAGTGTGCCGCCATTGAGAGTCAGATCCGTGATTGTCACCGAAACGAGCAAATCGTTCTCAGCATCATTGAAATTGAAGTCTGCGACACCAATGACCAAGGGTACATCTTCATCCGCCGTAACCGTGTTACCTGTTGCTACAGGTATATCGTTTAATCCCGTGATTGAAAGATGAACTGTCGCTGTGTCGGTTCCGCCGTTGCCATCGCTGATTCGATAGACAAAGCTGTCTGACGCCGTTTGGGTGTCGTTTAAAGAATCGAATGCACCGGCGGGATCATAGTCTACGCTACCGTCTGCCATCAAAGTGACTTCGGCACCTGAAGATAATACAACCGGTATACCAACAGCTGCCGCGTTACCGTCTATCTGATCGATTGTCAGGGTGTCATTCTCGCCGTCGGTGTCGTTGTTGATTGCATCGATATTGAGTGTTGAATCTTGATCAGTGCCATAAGCGTTCCATAGCGGTGCACCTGTAGCGGCGCCATCTGTTAAAGCGCCGTCGTTACTGCCAGCTGAGTCTGCTGCGGTTGAACCCGAACCCTCATTCAGTTCCCAGTTTCCTATCAGACCGGCCTGCGCCGGCAGCTCCTGATTCAGGCTGGCCAGAATATCAGCTTCGCTGCGTGCAATATCCCACAGGCGAACATCAGCAATTTGACCATTGAAATACTGACCGGCTGCACCGTTCATTCGCCCACCTATATGGAATTCATCCTTGTCGGCATGTGCATCGCCCAAGGAACCTGAGCCTTCGTAGAAATCGACCAAGGTGCCGTTGACGAATGTGCTGACAATACCGTTGTCATTGGAAACGGCTAGATGTGACCAGTTATCGAGCGGCACCAAAAAACCCGTCTCATGCCATGCCCAACCTGGGTTAGTATTGGTAAATGCCCAACGCAATGCGCCCGTATCGCTGATTCCAATTTCATATTCACCTTCACGATTCAACACTATAGAACCATTACCGGCGTTGTAGGCTGCAGGCTTGACCCATGCCTCAAGCGTCAAGGTTGAACCGGTAATTTCCAGTGAAGCATCACTTCCAACGTTGATGTAATCATCCACACCATCAAACGTCAAACTGGCACGATCATCGACGGCGATTGGTGCATCAGCTACTGCTGTGACGCTAAGGGTTTTCTGAGTCGTATTGCCAGTACCGCCATCACCATCAGTAGCGACAAAGTCAATCGTACGCGGCGCTATTACAGGGTCATCCGAGGTATTGAAATAGACTATTTGTCGCCCCACTTCCTGTACGATCGAAGCAGTACTATTCACATTGAACGCTACCAGCAATGGAGATGTCCCCTTGCCTCCACTGAAGGTACCCACCAGTACACCACTTTGATAGAGCTCCTTGCCTGACACACTGATATTGCCACCTGACACAATAGTCAATTGATCATTCACAGTGCCGTTAACCGAGATCGTCACAGTCAGCGAACCACCATCAAAATCACCTACGTCAACATCTGAGATAGTCAACCCAGCATCCACAAAGGTGGGATTCGCATTTTCCGTATAGCCAGTGCTGCCACCTGTGCTAGTGAGAACAGGGGCGTCGTTTAGCGCATTGACAGTGATATTCATAACAGCGGAAGTTACGCCAGTACCCGCATCGTTTACCGTGTAGGTAAAGTACGAATCTGTCGAGTCATTGAACGCTGAGATGAAGGTCAAATCTGCAAGTTCGGCTGCTGTAACGGTCATACCGTTATTCACTGTCACGCCGCCCGCGCTGTGAGTGAGAGTACCGCCATTCAAATTCAGACCTGTGATCGTCACGGAGGCCAGGTCATCATCCTCAGCATCACTAAACTTGAAATCATCAGGCCCAATGATCAAGGGCGTATCTTCATTGACTACAACTGTATTGCCCGTTGCCACTGGCGAGTCTGCGACTGCAGAGACAGTAATGCTCGCAATTTCCACTTCCGCGCTAAAGGCGCTACTACCGCCAAAGGAGGATGCATCTACCTTGCTACCGACGGTACCAGAGGTCTGATCCCAAGCGGAAAAGGTCACATGTGCAACGTCTGAATCCAATCCATCAGGTACAAATCGCAAAGAATCACTGGCACGAAGTAGAAGTGAACTGCTTGTTGAAACAATCCCGACATCCGTCCAACCAGAGCCTGTATTGAACTGCCATTTACCGTTGCTGTTGGTGACACCCATTACCCCGATACCTTCGAGCGCAGCTGTGTCGGCATCAGTAATACGATCGCCACCGTCGCTGGCAATTATTTCTGAAACAAGATTTCCGATGTTGCTTGTTTCATCTTCGGTAATGGTATCGAGTACCAAATGTCCGGTGTTATCGAGAACGGGAGCATCATTGACCCCTGTGACAACAACCGAAGAAGCCACGCCGACATTAGTGGTGTCATTGACACCATCAAGATCGGAATCCGAAACCGATACCAACGTTACTGTTCTTGTAGTTCCGCTGGGAGCTTCACTGGTATTGTCATAAAGGAGGTTGTCGACGAGTATTTCAGCTGCAGAAGCCGAGATGCCAGACTCATCCGAGATACTCACTGTTGCAGTGGAACCTGAAACAGTCACCGCAACATCGTATCCCAACGTATTCGTAACTGCCGTAAAGTCATCAGTCAGCTCGATCGACTCGCCATCAATGATCAGCGATTCTTTCGCTCCATCCGCAATACCGTCAACTGTAAAGACTAATGATGATACCAATTCGCCGGCTTCAACAGGGTCAATCGATGTACTGCTGAACAGTCCCACCGGGCTTGCGTTTTCCGTCCAGATCGGCGAACTTGCGACCACGGAAACAACCGGTGCATCGTCAACAGCCTTAACTTGCATGACAAGCGTATCCACAGTCGATTCATCAGTCCCATCATCGACAACAAACGAAATTGTACGACTGCTCGTATCGGGATCATCACTGATGTTTTCAAATGTGATCGCCCGCAGCGCATTTTCATAGTCCTGAAATGCCACCGAATCTTCAACGTTGCTGGACAACGTCAGCGTGATTGTACCGTCACCTGTCAAGGCATCTGCAGGAACACCACTAACCGAGATTCCCAGACCGTTGATGGTCGTTTCATCGACCCTGAATATATCGCCAGCTTTACCACCCGACAGTGTCACGGTCAAACCTTCAGCATAGGTGTCATCGGGATCTGTCAGCGAAAACTCTTCATCAATAATGGCGACTGGACCTTCATCTTCCGTAAAGACCGTGGCACCCACTGACGAGTTGATCGTAAAATCACTGAGGTTTAACTGGTTGTTATCCCCGTTGGTGAAGTTCGCTAATGCTAAAGGAGAAATATAAACAGTTCCCTGACGAAACAGGGTTTGACTGGTAGATCCCGAATCGAACGCCCCACCCAGGGTTGTCGAAAATTCGGTAGGTGTTTCGGAAACAGGTGTTAATGATAACAATGGGTATTGGTAAGTGCCACCAATGGGAGACATATTGCGGACCGCATCTCCAGCCAGAATAGTAGGACCCGTCCACTCATTTCTCAGGGTAATGATATTCCCATCGATCGCGTTCTCATCCCAAAGATTAAGCCTGACATTTCGAGTATAGGTGTAATCCGCATAAGTCTCGCCAAGGCTGTTCGTATATCCATACCATGCAAATGATCGGTTACTACCAGCGTTCCCCTCGTACCAGCCATTTGCATCACTCAGTACGATTTCTGTTGCTCCAGCGACCAGATCGACCGCTAGAGTCGTATCAACTGCTGAAGCAACTTTTCCAACATGCTGCGCATGAATTCTTTCGCCATCAGTATCGTAACTGAAAAACCCGAGATATTGAGTTGTAGCTGGATCATGGTTTCCACCGACACCGTCACCAGAGAAGGCCGTTACCGAAACATCGTAAGTCTGGCTCGGGTCAACAGCAATCAGATTATCCGATGCCAGGGTCTGTTTGCCAATCACCGACGTAGAGGTGGAACCATCAAATTCCCCTATAAAGTTGCCAAATCCATTCTCGATAGTGGCCGCATCGTTGACCGCATCAACCGTAATAGCGACACTATCGCTGACTTCGGCCTGATCAGAGGCAAGCGCCGCGATTTCGTCTATCGATAGTGCGCGTGAATAAACGCGAGCATCGTCGATCAAACCATTAAAATCATAGAGTGAATTACCATTGGCATGGGCGCCAATATATGAATCAGTACCCAAGGTATAGGATATCGATCCGCTTGCTACCGACGATTCGATCAACGTCCCATTCAAGTACAAGGCATGCGTATTGTTTGCATCGTCAAATACATACGCCACATGATTCCAGCCAGTGCCTGCAAGGGTAACAGTATCAGTAGTAATTACGTCGATCCAGTCACTTCCGTCATAGTAGAATCCTGTGAGCCCGCCAACGGTCGTATCATCGGCGCGCAGAACCAGGCTGTCACCCAAACTGATGATTTCCGCACCATCTGCATCTGCAGAAGACAGATTCACCCAGGCTGAGAGTGTCACGTTGGCAGGATCATTGAAAGTATCGACGATTGATACATGGTCGTCCACTCCATCAAGATTGAGCACCTCTACGCGCGTGCCATCAACAATGGTTGTTACGCCACCAACCAAGGTTCCGTTGTGAACCGTACCGGCGCTTTGGTCATCCGCGTTGCCACCAGTAAACGTGTAGTAAACCTCCAGATCAGCAGCCAATGCTGTCGACATGTCCAACGTCACGTTGCCGTTGAAGTCAGCATCGGGTGTGAACGTCATTCCGTCCAGTGCTGCGTTAATATCCGACTCGGTACCGTTGAATGTAATCGAACTGCTACCTTGTCCACCTTCGACAATCGTGATTCCAACCAGACCGTCAAGAGTCAACACACCATCGTTTACCGACAGCGCGACCTGC
Organism: Granulosicoccus antarcticus IMCC3135; assembly: GCF_002215215.1. Classification (NCBI taxonomy): domain Bacteria; kingdom Pseudomonadati; phylum Pseudomonadota; class Gammaproteobacteria; order Chromatiales; family Granulosicoccaceae; genus Granulosicoccus; species Granulosicoccus antarcticus. Next base: position 4,247,140 of record NZ_CP018632.1, read on the forward strand.
ATGAGAGTATTGGTCCCCCCCGTCGAATCGGAGACGCTCACCTGGTTGGCTCCGGTAAAAATCAGAATCTCGTCTTCGTTGACGATCTGCGCTCCGGGAACGCTCTGGTTGGCATCCAGCTGATTATCAACCGTAATTCTCATCGCCTCCACATAACTCTGGCCAGAGGCATCAACTACCGTTACATCGATATCATGCGAAGTATTTGATTCGTAATCCAGCGTATTGGTCGCCGCAACCGTAATCTTGCCTGTGCTACTGTCGATGTCAAAATTATTGGACGCATCAGCCAGACTAAAGGCGAAACTTGAAAGCACCTCTCTGGCGTCCCACTCTATAACGTAGGCATGGTCATTATTAGCACCATGATCGGCCCAATTGCCATTACTGACCAAGCGTATACGAGTTTCTCCGGCGAGTGCAGATAGAGACATACCCGAGGCATAGTTACCATCAATAGCACTACCAGCATCACCACCTGTCCAGAATTGTTCACCTACTTCGCTACCATGGAACCAATTCCAATCACCATCAATATTATCGTCTTCAGCACCGAGCCAGATTTCATTTCCGCTATCAAAAACGTTCTGACGAATCAATTCGTTCTCATACGCCGAGCCGATAGTGACGAGTTGCCCCGATATTCCATTGATATCACTGCCGATTGCTGCAGAGGATGCCGTAGCAAAGTTGGAGGGCGAATCAATGAACCGATAGAACTTGCCAGTCCCCGCGTCGTAGGACAAAGTCTGATCATTGTTCAGGATCGTCGATATATCCTGCGAAATCTCTATAACTTGAACGTCGGCGACAATAGCGCCTTGTACGCCGGAATCCAGTGACTGGAAGCGCAGTATTGCCGTTGTGTCATCAGCTGTGAAGGTGAACGAACGTTGATCCCAACGCGGATTGGACGTCGACCACTCTGAGCTATCTGCGTGAGAAAAATCTTCGCTTTGTCCGTCGACGGATACTCGGACATCTTTGGTTGCTTCACCGCCGGTGTGATTACCTGTCAGAGCAAAGATCACTTGATATTGTCGGCCTGCTTCCACCGTCAATGATTGACTGATGCTACCAGGGCTGGTTTCGTTCAGATCAACGCTGCGTCCCCCCAATGGCGATTCGGCAAAAACACTGCCCAGTAGTTCAACTTCTCCGGACTCTACAACCCAACTTCCGAAAGTCGACGGTGCCGTATAGATCTGGTATGTGCCGGGATAAGCGGCATCAAGAAAGAGCCCATCACGTACGACATCGTTATTGATATCCGGATAACCCGGCACGGCGAAACCGGCAATGGCTCCGTCGATTGCGGTCTCCGCAATATGCAAGTCTTCGACAGGTGTGCTGGCAATAAACCCAGTACCACTAGCATGGCTGACACCCAAGTTATTGCCACTAACGATATCTACAACTTCTGCTGACCCATCAAATCCATCCATCTGCCAATTGGCTATCAATCCACTGGGCAAGGCAGCGCCGTCAAATTTGTGCTGCTGATTCAGCGCGATTTCTTCAACGCTTCGCACTTCGTCCCAAACGCGAATGTCATACAGAGTTCCAAACAGAGTTTGTTCAACTTTATAGCCCGAATCCGAACCGTCTTGATCATTTCCTATCGCTAGATCGCCGCCCGTAGCGATGGTATGCCCAACTTCCAACCCTGTGATGCGTTCGGCAAACTTACCATCGATATAAAACGTCACGTCACCGTTGGTATTGTCCCAACTCACCGCAACATGGTGCCTCTCCCCATCAAACAGTTCAGAGTAGATGTTGCTGGTTGTTACGTTGGTGTTGTTTATTTTCAGGCGCAGATGATCCCCTGCATCAAAACGCAAACGGATTTCGTCCGAGCTGACGTAGTAGGAAAAAAGGGCGGGTTCGTTGTCATGATCCTCAAGGCTGAATGATGTTTCCAATGTAAACGCGGTTAGCCCGCCGAGAAGCGCACTGCCGTCACTTGCCTTTAGGTAGGCATCATTACCGCCATCGGTATTCAGCTCGATACCGTTGGACAGATCACTCGGTGCGTTGCTTGATTCGACAAAGTCGAGCAAATAAATCGCGAAGGCCTCATCATGAGTGTTCCCATCTCCGCTGGTGACACGAACGTTCAGCGTCTGCGTTGCATTGCTCTCGTAGTCCAACAAAGAACCATCCGCAACGGTAATCTGGCCATTGTCGACGTTGACAGTGAAGGCTCCAGCAACCGTTTGACTATTAATCGAATAGACCAACGGATTAGTATCATCCAGAACGTCGTCGGCATTCCATTCGATGACATAATTATGAAGAGACCCTGTGGTAGGGGAGTCATACCAGATCCCATCAGCCGAGTCGAGCCGAATTGCGTCTTCGTCACCACTGTTATTGGGTTGTGAGGATGTAAGCCAGTTGGAATACTGCCCCGCTGAAAAGCCATCAATGCCACCGTCCCAGAACTTGTCAGCCTCATCTCCGCCTTCAACCCATCGCCATTCACCCTCGACAGCAGCATCGGTACCGCCAAGAAAAACGCTGCCCGCACCAAACGAGGCATTCGCAATTTCGCGAACGAACGCGTTTTCGTATGCGGAACGAATCGTAGCCAATTGTCCATTGGCAGAACTGAGCGTAGTGGACTCGGCGTTGGATTTCGCAGTATTCCAGTCGAATGATCCCGCCACTACTTTGTAGAACTTGCCCGTTTCCGCGCTATAGCGTAAATCGGAATCTGCAGCCAACAAGGAAGCGATTTGAGCATCACGCGCCGCATCGACCCCCGCTACTGAACCAACAACGGTCCCATCAAGTGCGCTTTCATCCGCTGAAAACGTTAACCTGGCTTCACTAGCGGTAAAACCACTTTGCACCACATGCTGCACCGTCAGATTATTCCCACTGACAACCTCTGTGACAACCCCATCAACGGAGAGGTCATCAAATCGCCAATTGGCAACCATGTCAGTTTCGTTAAAGGGAAGCGTGCTTTTATAGCTGGAAGCCATTTGGCTATCAGTGCGCACAACATTGAAAAAGCGAACATCTCGAAGCTGGCCAACCAGTGTTTCGCCTGAATCGAAGGCACCACCCAGGATGTCTTGATCCTGTCCGATAATAAATTCACCATTGGCCAATGTGCCACTCGCCCCCGTAGCAGAGTCAACGTGTACTCCGTCGACGTAGTACTTGATGACACCGGAGGTTCCATTCCAACTGAAGGCTATCGTGTGATCGCCACCGTCAAAGAGCTGCATTTGTGCAACGGAACCGGTTACTCCCGCAAAAGCGAGTATCCCGCCGGAGCTCACTCTGAAATCCCCCGCACCCGACGCATGGGCGTTGGAAAACAGCACGGATGCCGTACTGGAGCTCTGCAGTCCGGACACCTGGACCTCGGCCGTGAGACGATCGCCCGTCCAGAAAGCGGCGTTGTCGGCTATCAGATAGACATCATTCCCCCCGTCCTGGTTAATACTCAGACCACCTTCGGTTGTTGACGTTGTGGTCAAATCAACCGGCGCCAATAGTCCTGACCAGTCATCTTGTATTTCGGCACTAGCTGCGACAGCGTGCTCGACCTCTCCGCTGCGGTATTCAAGATCCCAGTCTCCGCCCAATGTGGCGTGTCCCGTCAGGTCAATCGATGCCGCCACATCGGTACCTGTTATACGTGCCAGACTATCAACAAAGTTCTGCCCTTGAATCGTTGAGGCAAGATCACAACCGTATATCAGCAAATCACCGTCAACATCAAAGGCATCGCCCCAAGCAGCAAACTCGTCGGATCTGTCACTCAAAAGAGTCGAATCCAATCGGGTTGAACCTATGTCGAGGGCACCGTCAAACCCGTGCGATATGATGTGTACCGCATCCAGCGAGTCATGCTTTGCCAGCACTTCACTAATCTGCTCGATGCCATCACGGGAGTTATCAAGAACAAAGACTTCGAACTGCCGTCCGCTGTCCCCCTGATTGATCAGGTCATCCACCAGTTGCTGATAGTTGACGGTATCGGTGTCCACGAACACCAGCTCACGGACATCAATGGTTTGCCGAATCGTAGAAGCCTGTGTTTCCTCAGCGCTCGCATCATTTTGCACACGACTGCGCGAGATCAGGCTTGCCTCAACCAAAGTGTCGGTTCGGTCCGTAAATGCGACAGCTTCGGGTTCACTGACGGCTTCAGCACCCACAGACGTGCCAATGTCATTAGTGCCAATATAGCTGTCGATAAGCTGCGTAACTGTCCTGGTCATGAGTGTTTCGCTAAAGCTGGCTTGCAGCTCTGCACTCACCGCTAGCTGACTCTCGACATTGCCTCGCTGATACTCAAGCTGCCAGTCGCCACCCTTGTCCGTAGAGCCTGTGAGATCGCTGGAGGCGCCCACATCAGCTCCGGTCAAACGGGCTATCGTGTCTACGAACTGCCGTCCAGCCCCGTCTGCCGCAACTTCACAGCCGTAAAGCAGAATGTCCGCCTCAGGAACCAAGGCACTACGCCAACTCGCTACATCCTCTGCCCGAGACAATAGATCCAGTGTCTGGATGCGTTGACCGCCCAGTTCCAGCACACCACTGCTACCGTGTGATATCACATGTATGGCAGTCAACCCACGCTGTTCTGCCAGAATCTCAGTGATCTGACTCAATGCATCTGTACTTGAATCCAATACCAGAACCTGCGTACTTCCCTGCCCTGAGCGCAACAGATCATCCAGCAACGTGTCCAGATCAGGTAAGTCCGAATCCAGGATCACCAACTCTTTGCTCTGTAACCCTGCCACTTGAGCCTGAACGTCAACCAAGAGCTCACCACTCTCAGTCTTTTGGAATAAAACCAATTCGGCCGCAGGCTCGGGCACAAAATCCAATGCGTTCAATGCCGCATCCGCCGAGAACAGTATTCGCGTCTCCAGGGTCTCTAGATGAAAATCCGGAAACGAGTGCTGTTTGGACTGTTTGGGTCTACGAAACATGGGAATGCTTACTGCCCGGATGATTCTGGTTCAACAACCTCATTCTCAGGATTAGCCGCTGCCAGCCCTGGCCCGAATGTGATGCGACAACGCTGACCAGCCGGTATCTTGTAATCCGGGTTGGAGAGCTTCAGTCGCACTCCAAACGTACCGCTGCGCGTATCCAGCATTGCATCGACCACATCCACAGTCGAGAACAAGGCGGATTCACCTCCGAGCTCCGGATACAACCGCGCCAGATCGCCAACAGCAATCGTACCGAACAATCGAGCCGGCAGCATGACTTCCACACGCAAAGGATCCAGTGCGGCAATCGTCATCACCGGGTTGTCGTAAACGAACTCGCCTGCAAAAGCCAATTGCGCCACGACGACGCCATCCACTGGACTTGTCAGAATGCGCCGGGCATATAAGCGTTGTGAGCGCTTGAGTTCCAGCTGCTGTATGTTTCTGTTCTCCACCGCTAAAGTCAATGCTGCACTGGCTATTTGATAATTTGATCTGGATTCGTCGCGTTGTTGGGCCGATACCATGCTCTGTTGATACAAATCTTCCAGTCGTGTCAGTTCCATTTTCGCCAGTCTCAGGTCCGCCTCCCGGGCCTGTACTTCACTCTTTGTGGTAGCTCGTAATTCAGCCAGCGCGACCTCAGAGCTTTCCACCCCGGACTCCAACTGCGCCACCGGTTGTCCTCTGATAACCCTCTCTCCCCGATCCACCAGCAACTTGTCAATCACGCCTTGCACCGGACTTCCTACATCCGACACAACCCAGGGCTCGATCAGGCAATCCAGAGCCTCTTCCGGGATGGGCTCAGAAGCACTTGCCATGGACGAATATATGAATACCAGAAAGGCACCGCTGATCAGCACCGCTGAGCGGGAGAACAGACAACCGGGCCACGTTGATTTCACAGGCAGAGATAGAACTATTGGTAATATCATGATAAGTGATCCTTTCGCCCTCCAAAGGCGAGATGACGCTCCAGTTTCTCTCTGGAGCGATACAACACTTGAGTCTCTTTTCTGTGCCGTCGCTCCATTCGCCGTTGAGCCAGGCGAATCAACATCATGGCCGCTCTATGCCAACCACCTTCAACCAGTGTGTTAGCTAATTTCCGTAGCAATACAGGCATGGCTTCTACAAGGTAGGCATCGTCCAGGCTGCACAATCGCTGACATGAACCCGGATCACCCTGCCGAGCCGCTCGCCCGGCCAACTGCCGATCCAGACGCCGAGCGTCGTTGAAAGCCAGTGAGATAACGTGCAAGCCACCCAGTTCAGCAACTGTCTCACCCAAGGGAATATCAGTGCCACGCCCGGCCATATTCGTCGCCACTGTCACACGACCCGTCTGACCAGCATTAGCAACAATCGCGGCTTCTTCGGCATCTTGATAGGCATTGAGCACCTGATGCGAAAGGCTGTGTGCCGTCAGCAAGGCAGACACGCCCAGTGACTGTTCGACACTCCGTGTACACACCAGTACAGGTTGACCCAAGCCCTGCCTCTGGCGCACATCAATCGCCAATGCCTGCAGTTGGGATACACGATCCACAAAGACAAGGGCAGGCAAATCAACTCGGCGGCTAGGGCGATGTGGTGCGATACGAACAAGCAATCGATCGTAGACGTGATGAATCTCACCACCCACCTCACTCAATGTGCCACTGATGCCTACCAATCCCATATAGCGTCTGAAGAACTGCTGAAATGGCACCGAAGCAATGGTTTCATGCTGTGCGGAGGGTGCACATTTTTCTTTCAATTCCAGCAGCCGGTGCAAACCATGCGGCAGACGGCGATCGGGTAAAGCGCGTCCGGTGTGTGCATCCAGTAACTCCAGGCATCCCTCGCGCACGATGTAATCTCGATCACGCTCAAAGCGGTGCAAAGCCGTCAAGGCTTGCACAACACTCTCTTCACGATACCGGGAGGATTGCCAGACGTGAGCGATGCCTTCACAAATACTCATCAGCTCGGCACGCCCGGCATCGGTTAACTGAACAAGGCGAGTTGTTGACAGAATGTTGTAATCCACGCCTTCACGCAGTTGCTCAGCCAACCCCAAGGCCACTACCGCCTCGGTATCGACAACCGAGCCTGACTCTTGTGCAGCTGCCAACACCAATGGAATGCGGGCTTCATCGACCAGCAGGCTATCGGCCTCATCAACAATCGCCAGGCACAACCCTCGCAACTTGGGTCTGAGTGATGTGGGCGATGCCGGATGTGTCAGCACACGTAATCGTGCGGCCAACGACTCGGGGTTGGTACCTGATTCCAACGCATCATTCAACCAGTCAAAAGCCACCTGTTTTGCCGTGACATAAACCACATCAGCAGCATAGGCAAGCCCACGTTCAGCAGCATCAACACTTGATGCTGCACTGGCAACGCGCAAGCCAAGACACTGGTATACAGGTTCAAGATTGGAGGCATCACGCGCAGCCAGATAGTCGTTGGCCGTTAGAACATGCACAGGTGTACCGCTGAGTGCCGCCGCACCAGCGGCCAATGACACGCTGAGAGTCTTGCCTTCACCCGTTGCCATCTCCACGCAGTGGCCGTGAAGCATGGCCCGTGCCGCCAGACGCTGGTTGGGACGCGGGTCCAGACCCAGTGCCATCTCCACAGCGACACAGGCGTGCGCAAGCGCATCATCAAGTTGCTCGTCCCTTGTTACACCTTGACGCATATGTTGTACCAGTGCGACTCGCCTGGCATCGCGCTGCTCAGGACTCAGCTCGGCCAGCGTTTTGGTGCGTACGATCAGCTGGGCCAACCACTCAGACGACCTTGTCTCGGTGTATTGACTTCGTTCGCGGCAGGTAAGGCTACGAGTGAGCAGACGATCAAACCAGGTACGCCTGTCAGGCGATTCGCGTCTGACTGGCGAGGGTCCATAGCGCAGCCCCGGTCGACAAAAGCTGAGTCGTGCCTCTGCTCGCAGAGCCGGCATCCAATTGAGCAACGATGGCATGCCGAATCGATGAGCCGGAGCTGGACACAAGCTTTGTGCATCCACGTTCATTCGCGGCTTGTTCATGACGCCACTCTGCTGGCGATGGCCAGACGTAACGCGGTACTCAGCCGTTCCAGCAAGGGTGTCGATGCGTACACCAGACGTACACCCACATGCGAGCCTACCGCGGCAGAGCCTGCCATTTCAGGCCACTCCAGTTCAACATCAAAAACAGCCTGCTTCAAGAGCCTGCCATCACCGTCAGGATCAGCCGTATGCAATCCGCCCCCGTAGGAGCTCAACGCGGCACTGGCCACCCTATGGCTCGCTTTCGGGGTACGTCGCAGCACGGTGGTGTCATAGACACGGGCACGACCATTGGCCCCACTAACGCGCAATTGCACAGATTTCAGCCGATCGTCAAATCGTACAATCCACTCCTCATCAATCGCCAGTCTGACGGTTCGCACCGTCGGCGGGATGACATAACCCACCACATCTCCACGATCGAGTGATCGTCCCAGCAGAGCACTGGTATCGACAACATCAAACAGGCCATCCAGTGTCGCTCTCAGCGTTGCGGCAACGATACGTTCGCGCGTATCCGCCAACGCCGCGTCACTGGCGGCAAGCTCTGCATCCAGGGTGTTTAGCGTCAACGGATCCCGAGCCGCCGCACCTGCTCGACGAACTCGTAGCTCATCCACGCGAGCAACCAGTTCATGCAACCTGGCCTGGGCTTCCGGCTCTTTGCAGATAAACAAGGTATCGCCCGCCTTCACATTCTGACCTGGCTGTGCAAACACATCGCTGATGTCGCACTCACTACTGACACGCACAACCGCCTCGTCCGGTATCCAGACAACGCCAGGGACTACACTTGAATTCGGAACTGGCAACCAGAACAGCATCATGACCAGCAGCAAGGGCACCACACCAGCCAACAATGCTGAGCGACCTGAACGGTAAACCGGGTCTTTTATCAGAGCCGATATCGCTTTCCACACCGGTAATATAAGAACCAGAATGAGAACAACACTGGCCAGCAGCACACCCAGAAAAAACCATCGATCACTCAACATCCAGGCTATCGACAACATCAACAGCGTGCGATAGATGACCGACAACACACCGTAGGCATGCAGCCAGACTCGCTCCCCGCGATCATCGTAACGTTTGCGGGACTCAGGCTTGCCCGAGACCAGTGATCGCAAAGTCCCGAGCACCGCAGCACGTGAACGTGCTGTCAGATTAGGAATTTCAATCCAATCCGCCAACAGATAATATCCATCGAATTTCAACAGTGGATTGCCATTGAGCAGCAACGTCGATATACCACCCACCATGAACATCACTAAACCGATGTCCTGCAACATTCCCTCAGTATTGGCCCAAAGCAAGGCACCAATAGCCGCACAAGCCAATTCGACCAATATGCCGGCGGCACTCACCAGCATCCGATCATACTTGTCAGCAAACAAGGCGCTGGCACTGGCGTCCACATAGGGTAATGGCAATAGCACCATCAAGGCGATACCGGTTTCATGCACCTCGCCACCAGCACGTTTGACCGCTAGAGCATGAGCAAACTCATGCAAAAGCTTCAAGGGTGGGTAGATCAACGCAAACAGCAGCGTATAGCGAGAACTCAGCAAGCTTGAACCGGATAATGAGTCCCATAACTGATCCGCCTGAGTGAACACACTAAGACAGGCCCAGATAATCAACGTCAACCAAACCAGCCCGGCACCGCGCGAAAACAATAGCTGTGCAAACGGGGTGAACCTGGTCAGCCACTTGTCCGGGTCATGTAGTGCAAAACGCAGGTAGAGCGGATTCAGGTAGCGCTGTCGTTGCTGCGCACGTTGATGCTGCTGACGCCGATCAAACAGTTTCTCCTCAGGAACGCGTCGATCGACCACAATGAGCTCGGCTGCATGCAATTCGGCAAGCAGTGCAATCCATTCATCTTGCGTGGGCGCACCCTTGTCACGTTCGACAATTGCGCGTTCCCACAGCTGTCCGACAGTGGTGTCACCATCCAGCCGGTCCACCAGTTCGAAACTTGCCACATCAAGGCGATGACAGGCAGCTGTCGCCCGGCGGTGTAACACGTAGGCCGTGCGTCCGCGGTATACATGTCGCGAAACCGTAACATCGCTGGCCAGCCGTGGACGCACATCGCGAACTCGATGCCATTGGCTACTGAAAAGAGAGGTATCACTCATCCGACCAACCGCCACCACAACTCAGCCAGCGCGCGATTCAATCGCCGGGTCATTACTCCCATGACACTCATCCGGCCGGCATCCAGTCGAACAACGCCACTTTGTCCCGGACGTAATTTGCCAACAGGCTCAGAGAGCGTGGCCTGAACACGAAACCGGTTCATGCCTTCATTGGCTTCTGCCACGGGATACACAGACTCTACGACAATGGATAAGCCCTCTCCCGGCATGGCCCTCAGTGAGAGCATCCCTGTCTGACCCTCGAACACGTCGTACACGTCCGCCTCATCCACCAGAACGTGAACTTCGAAGTCGGCATTGGGTGCAATTTCGAATAAGGTTTCGCCACGTGATACGGCAGTACCACTCGTGCGGGCAGCATCGGCTGCAATCACAAGCCCATCAATAGGAGATGTCAGATCCGAACGATTCAGTCGCTGCTCAACGCCCTCACGCCGTGCCCTGGCTTGTGCCAGGCGTGCCCGGGCAATACCGGTAGCCTGACGATCGTAGCTGGCCATCGCCGCCCGAAACTCAGCATCTGCCATGGCAATATCGCTGTCGCGACTTGCCGCTTCAAGCTGCATTTCACGACGATCCAATCGGGCAATCACTTGCCCTTCAGTAACTCTATCCCCGGCAATCACCAGCATATCGGAGACAAAGCCATTCTGAGGTGCTGTAATCAGACGACGTTCATTGGATAGCAATTCAGCGGGGGCCACGATCTGCCAACGCATTGTCATCGTCAATGAACCGACAACAAGAAGCCCGGCCAGAATACACAGTGCTCGCATGCCAGGACGCTCATTGCCCAGGTATCGTCCAAGGTGCGTATTCAAGCTAGAACCAAAGACACGCAACCAGCCACGATCCGCCTTCTTGTGCAGTGTCAGCAAGGGTGCCAGGCACACAGACAGACGCTCAAGCGTCTGAACGGGAAACGCACGTTGATCACGTCGTTCCAGCAAGAAAGCACCGACCAACTCCTGGTTGACATACAACGGTACGCTGCAAATCGCACCTGTCAAACGTCTTCCTGCCAATGCCCGGTGAGCAACCAGCACGCCCAAAGCATCCGAGGTTGGTGGCCAGCACACGATGGATTCCTGAGCGCAGGCCTCGCACATGGCATCGACCAGCAAACGAGCCTCGGATGAAGAGGCTTCAAGCACGGCCTGTTGCGAGACAGCCGACAGGCTCAGATCATTGCCTGCTACCAGGGCAATCGCAACTCGATCACAACCGAACTTTGACTGCAGTGCTCCTGCGAATGCATCCAACGCACCTTCCAGGGAGTTACTGGCGAGCAGCTCTGCGAGCATGCCAACCAACACCGCCTGATGTCCAGCCAGTCTCTCCGCTCTTACGGCACGAGCATGCAAGGCCGCAATCTCTGGTGTTGGAGCTTCCTTAGAGTCTGCGTTCGCACCCGCGGTGGCGTACCTTGAGTTGTCAGCGAGACTACCCATTACAGATAGGTCGAAACCGGTTCAACCGAACTGCAGTAAGAATATCGTTGCATGTGAACAGATCAACTTCCAGGTTGTCGCCATGAAATGGGGATTTATGAAAGTTGTTCAGCAAGCAGCATTCCAAGCAAAGACACAAACCTGGAAATACGTCACATGTACACAAATATGTGACAGCGATAGGCCCTACGAACAGGTTACAAATCTGTTTCTGCGCATTTTCCTACAACGATTCGAGAAACCGATTCAATGCAGAACCGTCATCTGGCTAACGGTTTTCAGCACCGGCACATGGCAAGAGGTACATCCCGTTTCATCAAACAGCAATTCCCCACGTATAACCTCTGGCAATTGTTGCTACTGGCAAATCAGCTTGCCCTGCACAACCTGCCAATAGCCCGGGGTCGAGCAGACGAGCCGAGTTGAATGATCCATTACTACAAGCTCGGGTAGGCATGAGCCGTCAGCTCTTGCCTCGGCCCGCTGGCCCAAAATCAGACTGATGAAAAACGATATGCCAATCAGCGATGTGATCATGCCAATAGGAGCGAGGTACCCATGGCAATGACCATTTCCTGCGCGCTGGCAATACTCGGATTCAAGACGATCGACAAGGTACGCATGAAACTCAAGGTGGCTTGCGGGTCCAGGTCCTTGAATTCTTCCGGATGAAGCCATGCTGCGTTTTCCATGAATACCAGCGGTTTCTTATCGTTTGGCATGGACTGAACCACATTGGTGACCTTGCGCATCTGGACGATGTAGAAGTCAATTCAAGTGAGCATATGCGAATGATTATCATTTGTATTGCATTTCTGACAAATATCTCTCATTCAATCCGCAGCAGATCGACTGTATTGACAGTTGCCTCATCCAAACTCTTATTGATAATCATTCTCATTTGATTACAATAGCACCTAAATATCAATGGAAGAGTTCATGAACAAGACACGAGTGCTGGTTTCAACATCAAACAACCCCTGGTTCAACCTCGCTGTCGAGGAGGTCATATTCGAGAAAATGAGCCCTGAGCATCGTGTTCTGTTCATCTGGAGAAATATCGACACCGTCGTTATCGGGCGTGCACAAAACCCTTGGCGGGAATGCAATATTTCCCGGATGGAGGAAGACAATGTCAAGCTTGCCAGAAGACGTACAGGGGGCGGAGCTGTATTTCAAGACACTGGCAATAGCAACTTTACCTTCATGGCTGGCAAGCCTGAATATGACAAAACAGTATCCACCAACATTGTTCTTGATGCCCTGAAATTACTGGACATAGACGCGATTGCCAACGGCCGAAATGATCTGGTCGTACAGGAGGGAGATATGTTGAGAAAGTTCTCGGGATCGGCCTACCGGGAAACGAAAGACAGAGGCTTTCATCACGGGACATTGTTACTGCACAGCGATCTGAATAGGCTCGCCAGCTACCTGACCCCCAATCCAAAGAAACTTGCCGCAAAAGGCATCACTTCAGTCAAGTCACGAGTCACCAATCTTGATCAGATCAAACAAGGCATCAATCATGACGTGGTCAGTGGCGCACTGATCGAGGCCTACCTTGGCCACTACGAGGCCGAAGTGGAGATCGAGTACATTGCCCCCGGCGACAATTACGACTTACCCGGCCTGGAAGAGATCTTCCAGTTCTACAGTAGCTGGGATTGGAACTACGGGAAAACTCCGGAATTTACACATTTACTGGATGAACGTTTCAACTGGGGCGGTGTTGAAGTCTTTCTCAACGTAACAAAGGGGCGCATTCAGGACGCCAGGCTCTATACGGATAGCCTTGACCCTTCACCATTTGAACAACTGGCAGAAAGCATCAAGGGCTCCGGGTATAACCAGAGAGAAGTAGGCGCTCACCTGGACGCCTTGATTGCCAGCAATCGCGCCAACGAAGGTTCACTACAGGAATTTCGTTCATGGCTCATGGGAGCAATCGCTTGAGAACGTAAGCAAACATCTTCCTTTGTAAGGTATATGAACCAACAAGGTCGCGCATGCACATTTCATCGCGTCCGTTGGTACCCGTTGTATTGGTGACACCGGCCCCTCGACTAACCACACACGTCATGAAACCTTCTAACGCACACTCAAGATCAGATAGAACGCAATGAATGTTCTAATTCAAGTGAGCGTTTGACGTGCACATTTCATGCGAATGATTATCATTTGTATCATTTTTTTTAGAAATCTATTCGCTTTCAGTCCAAAGTGAATTGACTGCATTGACAATTATTAAGTCAGGTACCGTCAAAAAAGCTGGCATATATACTCCAACAGATTCTACGGGGCTCTTTAAGCTCGCCCTATCTCCAACAATCGTCATCAGCCCAATGTTACGAGAATTTTTTTCCTACTATCGCCCATGGATTGGATTGTTCTGGCTCGATTTTGGTGCTGCTGTAGTTGCTGGCATGCTCGAACTGGCATTTCCTCTGGCAGTCACCGGCTTCATTGACCACCTGTTGCCACAGGGTAATTTGAGGCTGACCGTATTCGCCGCCATCGGGCTGATGTTGATCTATACCGTCTCAGCAGGACTGATCTCCATCGTCACCTACTGGGGGCATATGCTGGGTATCAACATCGAAACCGAAATGCGCCGGCGTGCCTTTGCACACTTGCAGAGCTTGTCATGGAGCTATTATGACAAACAGCGTACCGGCAGGCTGGTATCCCTGGTCACACGCGACCTTGAAGAAATCGGTGAAGTGGCACACCACGGCCCCGAGGACCTGTTCATTGCCATCATGACCTTCGTCGGGGCTTTTGCCCTGATGCTCTGGATCAACGTGGAACTGGCCTTGCTCAGCGCCCTGATCGTCCCTCTATCAGTTGTGCTGACCACTGTCGCAGGCGGCAAGCTGACGCGAACATGGCGCGCTATCTATGCCAGAGTCGGCAACTTCAACGTTCGACTGGAAGAGAACCTGACGGGTATTCGTGTCGTGCAATCCTTTGCCAACGAAGAACACGAGAATGGACTTTTCGCCAAGGACAATCATGGCTATCGGAAAACAAAGCTGGAAGCCTACCGAGTCATGGCAGCCTCCGTATCCATTCAGTATCTGGGCATGCGTGCGGTACAGGTCACCATCATGGTCGTGGGCGCATATATGGTCATGCAAGACACACTGACTACAGGAGGTTTTGTTGGTTTTCTGCTACTTGTAGGCGTTTTCTTTCGACCACTGGACAAGATTGCATCCGTCATAGAATCTTATCCACGCGGCATCGCAGGCTTCAGACGCTATCTGGAATTGCTTGACACCAAAGCTGACATCGCCGACCTGCCCAACGCCCAACCAGCACCAACATTGCGCGGCGATATTCGCTTTAATAGTGTGACCTTCGCATACGGCAACGATGGCGATGTGCTGCGAGATATTCATCTGGATATCAAGGCCGGTGAAACCGTTGCCTTTGTTGGTCCTTCTGGTGCAGGAAAAACGACACTACTGACTCTCATCCCGCGCTTCTACGAGGTAGACAGTGGCGAGATATCGATAGACGGCATTGCCTTGCAAGACTTCACACTCAACAGTCTTCGCCAACAGGTGGGCATGGTCTCACAGGATGTTCTATTGTTCGGCGGCACTCTTCGCGAGAATATCGCCTATGCGAAACTGGATGCCAGCGAGGAGGAAATTCTCGAAGCGGCCCATAGCGCCATGCTCGACTCCACCATCGAGAACATGCCGGAAGGACTGGACACCATAGTCGGAGAACGCGGCTTACGCCTGTCCGGTGGTCAGAAACAACGCGTTGCCATCGCGAGGGCATTCCTGCGCAACCCCTCCATACTGATTCTCGATGAAGCCACCTCCGCCCTCGATACAGAGACCGAAAGGGAGATTCAGGCCGCACTGAGCAAACTGTGTGCGGGTCGAACCACATTGATCATTGCGCACCGCCTTGGCACCATCCGCCATGCAGATCGCATCGTGGTTATGGAGGAAGGCCGCATAACCGAAATCGGCAATCATGAAGAACTGCTGGAGATCGGCGGACGTTACAGCAAACTCCAGGCAGCAAGCGGTCTGGATCGCGTGTATTAACATCATGATGTGACGATCAAACAGCCGTCAATGCCTAATATCGCGCTCCCTATGCCCACTCATATCGAACAGTGGCTGGCGAGCGCGCAGCAGGTCAAAATCCCATTTTCGGCGAGGCAGCATTGATACCAACTCGCCAACCGCCAGTACCACATCCGATGTTTGCATATATACCGCGTTGGCCCATTGTGGCTCCAGCCAGTCAAGCAGATGATCCCGGTATTCAAGCAGCTCGCCGTGGCCCAACGCCGAAATCAGTACCAGCATGTGCGCCTCGTCGGGTGAGACTTCGGTGCAACAGATGCATCGCACATCGATCAGTCGGCTGGCACTGCAGGCCACGCGATACAAAAGTTCGCTGACAGTGTCACCCAAGGGAGCTGGCCAGCCCTCTTTCAACACATCTCCTAATACGAAGAAAATATTCGTGAGCTGCCATCTTTTCTGAAAGCCAGTACGTCATAGTCATCAGGAATCAGACTGCCCATGCCCGGCGACCTCATGGGCATTCCCGGAGCGGTCAAACCGACAATATCCGGTCGTTCAGCCAACAAGCGTTCAATGTCACTCACGGGCACATGGCCCTCGACAACATAGCCATCGATCAAGGCTGTGTGACAAGATTTCAGTCCAGGTGCGTGCAGGCCGTTTTGCGCCTTTATCTGATCGAGATTTTCGTGATTGATCGCTTCTACCTGAAAACCTTCATCTTCAAGATAGGTAACCCAGTCCTTGCAGCAGCTACAACTCGCATTCTTGTAGACAACGACATCGGGACGACTGCCTGCTGAGATCAATTGAGCGACGCTGTTTGAAACAACAGGTAGAGCAGTGACGGACGCCTCGGGCAAAGCGCCAGATGAGTCCAGTGATCCGGCCGGTGCTTCCAACTCGCCAACCGTTTGGTGCGCATCGGAACCCGTATCCTGAGCACAGGCACTCAGTGACAGCAACAGACCGGCTGTAGCCACCAGGATCACATTTGATCGACAGTATTTCTTCATGAACAACTCCAGAGTGATTGCCTAAACGATGCCGAACGTTACTACGAGATAACCAACTGATAGCGGCAACACATTCTATGCCTGCCTGGCCACGTACCCAGCCTCCGCCAAGGCTTTCAGAACATCTCCATATGGCACCTGTGTGTTGATGCTCACCAATCGCTGCTCCATATCAAACTCCGGGATTACTGCTTGATCGACTTTATGAATGGCCGCCTCAACGTACTTCCTGCAATGAGCACAAGACATTTCTGGCAAATGCAGTTTCAACATATTGCTCTTCATGACGGTTTTTGACACAAACGTCCAAGCTACAGCTTCCAGTAGGTGGAAGCTCAACCCTCAATTAGAAAATAGTTGGCAAAATCAGTACAACGGCCTCACACCTCACTGGCACCCACCTGCAAGTCCTTGGCATTGCTGAAGGCCTGTATGCCCACCTGCTGCCCTCGCCCCTTGACTGAGATCAGACTGCCGTGTCCTCCAGTGATGGGCAGTTTCGATGCCCTAACTGAAGCTTCCGACACCACCAGCTGGCAAGCAAGTTCCTTGCACGCGCCCTCCAATCGACTGGCTGTATTGACAGTATCGCCCAATGCCGTTATTTGCTGAGTAGCACCGGATGCTCCAGCAACACCGATACGACCAAGAATAGCGGGGCCGGTGTGAATACCAATGCCGATGTTCAACGGCACTTCAAGATCGGCCTCCAGAGACACGTTCAGACTATCCAGAACGCGCCCCATGGCTCTGGCTGCATTCAATGCATCCAGCACACCCAACTCGACACGCTTCTCCATGCCAAATATGGCCATGATGCCGTCACCCAGGAATTTGTCGACATACCCACCAGAGTCAGAAATCGCGGTAGACATCTGCCCCAGGTACTGATTGAGTATGAACACCACATCGTAGGGTAGCTTGTTCTCGGACATGGCCGTAAACCCGCGAATATCAGCAAACAGAATGGTGACCGACTGATCGACACCCCAGAAATATCTATCCAGCGGCGCCGCATCCGAGACTGTGATGCCATGAGCCGGCAAGATCGTCGCTACGCGAATATCCGAGCGGGGTGATAGCTGACAGGCAAGCCGGACATTGGCACCCGCCCCAACTCTCTTGAGAACTTTTCTCTCGGTCTCACCTGGCGGATGTTGCGCTTCCAGACCTTCCAGCACCCGCACACGGCAGGTAGAGCAACGAGCACGACCGCCACAGACTGACGCATGAGGCACTTTGTTCAGTCGACTGATATCCAGCAACGTGGGGCCAAGCTGGCTGGTCACGGTTCGCCCGTCTGCGTAGGACACTTTGATCGTCGGCCCGAACCTGTCAACCTGAGAACGCAGCAGCCGGAAAGTGACAACAGCAATGATGGTACTCAGAGAGAGCCATGTAGCCATATCGGCCGTACTGTAAATCCATTCACGTTGTACCACGCTCAGTGCAGACACATGGCTGTCCTGCTCCACCAGCCGTCGGCCTGCGACAGCGAAGCCTGCAAAGGAGAGCGCTGGCAGAACAACTGCAAACCCATACAGTAACCAGCCTGTCCGTGCGTACCAGGGTTTCAGACGTAACCAGAAGTGCATTCCGATACAGCCGTGCACCCACACCAATACCATCAGCAATGATTGCTTGAAAGGATTGCCTGACCAGAGCACCGATAACACATGCTCATAATTATCCTGCAAACCAAACAACTCATTGGCTAAACGGGTACCAAATATATGCGGTAGCAACAAAACCGGAATGACAAGCCCGAAGCATAGTTGCACCGCCTCCGCTCGGCTCATTCGCCACGTGCGCCGTAGTGCAAACTTGTGCAGAGCCAGATAGACATGGGTCATCAAGGCACCGAAGAGCAGGACGGTGCCGATCGGGTTACGCCAGATATAGGTTCGTACCTGGCGTACCTGCTCCATCGCCTCCAGCGACACCAGACCCACAGCATGGTTGCCAAGATGCCCTGCTGCAAAGATAAATAGAATAAGGCCGGAATAAAGTCTGAGGTTCTTGCGCCACGGAACCATGCCAATTGATTCTGGTGCTTTATTCACCTCAGCTTTCACCGCAACAGGCAATTTGTCAGTACTGTCACTCATGATATGCAGTGGCTCAAGTTGCCGCCCATTTGATTGCCTTGACAGGCCCCATGTGTTTTGAGTATGCCAGTGTCGATCAGTTTCGCACATTCCTGATTCAGTACCTGTTGTATAGCACTATACTTACCCTATGGAAAATCCCCAGGACCTTGCTCTCATCATCAGCTCGGCTGACATACCAGCCCGAGTCGCTACCGGTGAAACCCCCACGCTGTTCGCCGTCAATCCGGAATCCGAACGGCGCTTCTGGGAGTTTTTTGTCGTCACCATCCGTAATACGAATACGCGCTATGCCTATCTGAACGCGGTCTACCGGTTTTCCGACTGGTGCCAGTTTCACCGCATACAGCTCGAAGATGTCGATCCTATGGTCGTGGCCGCCTATATCGAACAGTTGAATCAGGTCTATGCCGCGCCCAGCGTCAAGCAACATCTGGCAGCCATTCGCATGCTGTTCGACTGGCTGGTTACCGGACATGTGGTAGCCGTGAATCCTGCGGTCGCCGTGCGCGGACCTCGGCACACGGTCAAGGTCGGCAAGACACCCGTACTGACAGCAAAGGAGACCCGAACCCTACTGGACAGTATCGAAACCGACACCCTGGTAGGGCTTCGCGATCGAGCCTTGATCAGTGTCATGGTGTACAGCTTCGGAAGAATATCGGCCGTGGCTGCCATGTGCGTTGCTGACTACTACACACAGGGAAAACGCTCCTACTTCCGATTACTTGAAAAAGGCGGTAGCTTCAATGTCATTCCGAGCCACCACATCGCTCAGGAGTATGTGGACATCTACGTGCAAACCGCCGGTATCAGTGATGATCGCAAAGGCCCTCTTTTTCGCACATCGGGCCGCGGCCGGCAGAAGAATGTGCTGCTTCCCAAAGCCATATCGCGCTTCTCTGCCTTGCAAATGGTCAAACGCCGAGCCTTCCGGGCAGGTCTGCCTACCGAGATATGCAATCACACCTTCAGAGGTACGGGTATAACCGAATACCTGAGAAATGGCGGCGAACTGGAAACGGCAGCCAGAATTGCCGGACACGATTCAACCCGAACCACTCAAATCTACGATCGCTCAGAACAGGAGCTGACGCTGGATGAGATAGAACGCATTCTTATTTGAGTCCGCGCTCTGAGAGGAGCCTGCCCGAAGATAGATTGAACGACTGCGGAGGCGATCTTCCCGGACAGCTTCCTTGCAGCCAGAATTCACGGTAGAACTTCGAGCGGTTTTTCAAGTTCCTGCAATGGCGGCTTATCGGGATACTTTATGGATTGTAATACCGCCTCAGCGAGAAACCTGCCAGCTCGTCTGACATCCTCGTGCATGGAAAGAAGTTCTTTTCGAAAAAGACTGCGGAACGGTATTGACTCCTTTCCAAAGACATCAATCTGGCGCGCCTGATCGGGGAAGCTTAACTCGAAAGTATCAACAGCATCGATGGCAGCCAGACTGGCCACTGTGGATCCCACAAATATCCCATCTATGCTCGGATCCTTCTGGAGTACCTCGAGTATCCGGTCACGAACTGTTTCAGCGGGAGAGTCACTACGGATCTTGTCACAGATACGCACCGACACACCGGTTTCATCGGACGCATGTTTCAGGCCCTGAGCCATGCATTGACTGTAAAACTGATCTTTGGGCGGCAGGATAGCGAAGATGCGGGAGCGGCCTCGCATTGCAAGCTTCTTTAATCCTCCATAAGCAAACGCGGTGTTGTCAAAATCAAAATAAGGATGATCCGATGACCAGTCCGTTCGCCCATGGGTGGCAAATGGAAAGTTTCGCTCCATAAGGTATTTGACCCTAGGGTCTTGCGGCGTTGTTGCGTTGAGGATCAGAGCATCCGCCGATTTGGTTTCAACGATATAACGCACCGGCTTCATGGGATCCTCACCTGAAAACCAGGGAGTCACATTCAGATGATAGGCCGTATTGCGCAACTCACTGGCAATGCCCTCGATCAGCTGAGCCGTGTGATTCATGACATCGTTTTCGATAGGCAGCACCAGACTGATCACGTTCGTACGCCCGGTTCTCAATCGCAGACCGGCACGGTTCGGCACATAGCCAATTTCGTCAGCGATACGGCAAACGGTTTTTTTGGTTTCAGCCCCGATATCGGGAGCATCACTCAGTGCGCGTGAAACAGTCGGAACTGCGAATCCACTCAGTTGCGAAATTGTCTTCAGAGTCGGCCTCACTAGATTGTGTGAAGCCTGATCTGGATTGTTGTCTTGCTGACTCAAGGGTTCCTAATCTCGTTGGGAAATACCGATTTATATTGCCTGCATTTCAGAATACACCAGTACCTGAACGTGCCTCCTTGGCGAATGCTGATGAGAAAATTTAATTTCAGCTCCGATAATACTTGATTCAAGGATCTAAAACGTTATAGGATTTTCTATATCGTTTTAGTAATTTTTTTCTCTGGAGGAAAATGGGATGAAAGCGACCACTCGTCTATTGCTCACCACAGCAATACTTAGCGCTGGCCATGTTCAGGCTACCGAACTCGAAGTCACCCACTGGTGGACATCCGGGGGTGAGGCTGCTGCCGTTGCCGAATTGGCCAAGGCATTCAATGAAACGGGCAATACCTGGGTTGACGGCGCCATTGCCGGTGGCGGAAGCATCGCCCGTCCAATCATGATCAGTCGTATTACCGGTGGTGATCCGATGGCTGCCACACAATTCAATCACGGGCGTCAGGCAGAAGAGCTTGTCGAGGCGGGATTGATGCGGGACCTCACTGACGTGGCGGAAGCTGAAGGCTGGAAAGAGGTGGTACATCCCTCATCACTGCTGGATGCCTGCACGGTCGATGGGCGTATCTACTGTGCCCCCATCAACATTCATTCCTGGCAATGGCTGTGGCTTTCACACAAGGCATTCAAGGATGCCGGCGTAACAGTTCCCACCAACTGGGATGAATATGTTGCCGCGGCACCGGCACTGGAAGCCGCCGGCAAGGTTCCTCTGGCTCTGGGACAGCAGGCCTGGCAGACCAGTGGCGCATTCAACGTACTGATGATTGCAATTGCTGGCAAGGAAATATACGACAAGGTCTACGCTGATCATGATGCCGAAGCCGCCGCTGGCGCGGATATTACCCGAGTATTCAAAGCAGCGGCTGACGCCCGCAAGATGTCCAAAGATTCCAAGGTACAGGATTGGAACCTGGCAACCAATATGGTCATTACCGGCCAGGCTGGCGGACAAATCATGGGTGACTGGGCACAAGGTGAATTTCAGGTGGCTAACCAGGTAGCCGGTGAGGACTATTCCTGTCTGCCCGGCCTCGGGGTCAATGAAATAATTTCGACATCCGGCGATGCCTTCTATTTTCCGGTGATCGACGACGCCGAGCAATCGAAGGCCCAAGACGTGCTGGCAGCCACCATGCTCAAGGCTGAAACGCAGGTCGCTTTCAATCTGAAAAAAGGCTCCTTGCCCATACGTGGCGATATCAATATGGATACAGCCAACGACTGCATGCGCAAAGGCCTTGAGATACTGGCCGCGGGCAACACGGTTCGCGACGCGGCACAGTTAATCAGCCCGGATACCAATAGCCAGATCGAGGATCTGTTTTCGGAATTCTTCAACGATTACAGCGTAACTGTTGAAGAGGCGCAAGCGAGCTTCGCCGGCATAATCGCTGACGCCGACTAGATTTTTGCCTTCTGAGCACGACAACTCAAGTACAGGGGCGGGAAACACCATGACGCATGGTTCCCGCCCCTGCTTTCATTGTTGAAGGCAGACAGACAGACTCATGAAATCAGAAAGGCGAGGCGGTAAATCATTCAGAAACATGGCTGCCAAAATTGCGGCCATTCCCATGGTTGTAACAGCCACAGTTGTTTTTCTGGGCTGCTCAATCTGGACCATCGTCTACTCGTTTACCGGCTCCAGGCTGCTGCCAAAACTCAAATGGGTAGGATTGGATCAGTATGAACGCCTGTGGGGAAGCCGACGGTGGCTGATCTCCATCGAAAATCTCGCAATCTACGGCATTCTTGCCCTGACCCTCTCCCTGCTCATCGGCTTCATGCTGGCCGCCTTGCTGGATCAGAAAATACGATTCGAAAATACATTCCGCTCGATCCTATTGTATCCCTTCGCGCTAAGCTTCATCGTGACAGGCCTGGTCTGGCAATGGATTCTGAATCCTGAATTCGGCGTGCAGAATATCGTACGCTCTCTGGGTTTCGAGAACTTCACGTTCGACCCTCTCTACGATGCCAACATCGTCATCTATGGCATTCTTATCGCAGCCTTGTGGCAAAGCACCGGACTTGTAATGTGTCTGATGCTGGCGGGACTGCGAAGTATTGATGAGGATATCTGGAAAGCATCACGTGTTGATGGTATTCCAGCCTGGAAGACCTACCTTTTCATTGTCATTCCCATGATGCGGCCCGTGTTCATCACAACGTTGGTCATCATTACATCCGGCATCATAAAACTCTACGACCTGGTTGTTGCCCAGACCGGTGGCGGTCCGGGCCTGGCCTCTGAGGTACCCGCCAAATACGTCTACGACATGATGTTCCTCAGCCAGAACCTGGGCCAGGGCTTCGCAGCCTCGACAATGATGTTGGTGGCAGTTGTCGTCATCATCATACCGTGGGCCTACCTGGAATTCGGAGGCAAGAAACATGGCTGATCATCCAGCAATCAGTGTGGTTTCTCAGGATCTGTCAGGACCACAAGGCCCCCGTCCTCGCCGTCTGCTCTCGTCTCGAAACATCATCATCTACGGCACTTTGATACTGGTCTCCCTCTACTACCTGTTACCGCTCTATGTCATGGTAGTGACCTCACTCAAGGGCATGCCTGAAATTCGCCTGGGCAATATCTTCTCACCACCGGTCGAAATCACCTTCGAACCCTGGGTTAAAGCCTGGTCAAGCGCGTGTACCGGACTCAACTGCGATGGCTTGTCACGCGGCTTCTGGAACTCGGTACAGATTCTTGTACCCTCCACATTGCTGTCAATCGCAATAGCCTCTGTCAATGGCTACGCGCTGGTCAACTGGCGTTTTCGTGGTGCCAACGTTTTCTTCACGATTCTGATTGTCGGAGCCTTCATTCCTTATCAGGTCATGATCTACCCCATCGTCATTCTGCTTCGCGAGATGGGTCTCTACGGCTCGCTTACAGGGCTTGTGCTGGTTCACTCAGTGTTTGGCATGCCCATACTGACACTACTGTTCCGTAACTACTTCAGCTCGATACCCGCAGAGCTTTTCAAGGCGGCTCGTGTCGATGGTGCCGGCTTCTGGCGCATCTACTTCATGATCATGTTGCCAATGTCACTGCCCATCTTTGTCGTCGCGATGATATTGCAGATCACCGGTATCTGGAACGACTTCCTGCTTGGCGTTATCTACACACGTCCGGAGAACTACCCCATGACTGTTCAGCTCAACAATATCGTCAACTCTGTCCAGGGAGTGAAGGAATACAACGTGAATATGGCCGCCACCTTGCTGACCGGTGCCGTACCGTTGGTCATCTACTTTATTTCCGGAAAACTTTTCGTACGTGGAATCGCCGCCGGCGCGGTAAAGGGTTGACCTTATGAGCTCAGTTGAAATCAAGGGTCTCGACCTGCAATTTGCCTCCATAAAGGTATTGCAGAACTTGAACCTGACTATTCCCAAAGGCGAGTTTCTGGTCTTGCTCGGCTCATCCGGTTGCGGCAAGTCGACATTGCTCAATTGCATTGCCGGATTATTGGAGCCCACTGCCGGCCAGATTTTCATCAACGGCAAGAACGTCACCTGGTCCGAACCATCGGAGCGAGGCATTGGCATGGTTTTTCAGTCCTACGCGCTGTACCCACAGATGAGTGTTGAGGGTAATCTGACATTCGGCTTGCGCAACGCGCGAATGCCCAGGCAAGAGATTGCCAAACGAGTCAAACGTGCCGCCGAAGTGCTGCAAATTGAACCACTGCTGAAAAGAAAACCAGCCGCACTTTCCGGCGGGCAACGTCAACGAGTTGCAATCGGGCGAGCATTGGTGCGTGACGTGGAAGTCTTTCTCTTCGACGAACCCTTGTCCAACCTGGATGCAAAGTTGAGGGCTGATTTGAGAGTGGAGATCAAACGTCTGCACCAACAGTTGGAAAACACCATGATCTACGTCACCCACGATCAGATTGAAGCCATGACCCTGGCAGATAGAATCGCCATCATGAAGGGCGGAAAAATCATGCAATTGGGATCGCCCAACGAAATCTATAACCGCCCTCTCAATCGATATGTTGCCGACTTTATCGGCTCACCCTCAATGAATTTCATTGAAGGCACTATCAAGGAGGGCACTTTTAAAAAAGGCGACATGATGGTGCCATTGAACAAGTATGAGTTCTCCACAGAGAGAGCATCGCAAAGCGCTGCCACCCTGGGTATCAGGCCAGAGCAT
This sequence comes from Granulosicoccus antarcticus IMCC3135, assembly GCF_002215215.1. Classification (NCBI taxonomy): domain Bacteria; kingdom Pseudomonadati; phylum Pseudomonadota; class Gammaproteobacteria; order Chromatiales; family Granulosicoccaceae; genus Granulosicoccus; species Granulosicoccus antarcticus. The sequence goes on from NZ_CP018632.1 coordinate 4,272,396, forward strand.
ATAGTCACCGGTGATCAGGCTCATGGCATGCCATTCAGTACAAGCGTTGAAATAGAACTGGTCGAGCCTACGGGTTCGGACACGCTGGTTTATGCGCAACTGGAAGGCACAGCGTTTCGTATCCGTATGGATGGCCAGGCAAAAGTCAGGCCTCGGGAGAAAATAACCATCGGCATTGATTCGGCGCGTGCCTCCTTATTCGATTCTTCCACTGAATTGCGCCTGTAGCAAAACCCACCAATAACAAGCAGAAAACCTGCACACCTCCACTTCGGAAAATCACCCACTGGACTCCAATGAAGCCAATTGCCTATCAGCTCTACTCTTCACGTAATCACGACCTTGATAGTACGCTGAGCATGCTCGCACGCCTGGGTATCACAGAACTCGAAGGCTATGCCCCGCTCTACCAGGACATCAATGCAACACGCAACCGGCTGGACAAGAATCAGCTGACCATGCCCACCGGGCACTTCGCCATCGAACAGGTCGAGTCCGATCCGACAGGCTGCATCGCAATTGCTCGTTCGCTGGGTCTGGAAAGTATCATTGTGCCTTTCCTGACCCCGGATCAACGCCCTGTTGATGCCGCTGGCTGGCAACAGCTTGCAACAAGAGTCACCGAGATGGGCAAGCCGGTGCGTGACGCCGGACTGGGGTTTGGCTGGCATAACCATGATTTTGAATTCCTCCCCCTCGACGATGGCACGCTGCCGATTGAATATCTGCTTGAAGCCGCGCCGCAAATTGAGCTGGAACTGGATCTTGCCTGGGTTCATGTTGCCGGCCAGAACCCTGTCAATTGGATCAAGCGATTGACTGGACAGATTCTGGCCGTTCACCTCAAGGATTGCGCACCTGAGGGTGAGAATCTTGACGAGGACGGCTGGGCTGATGTGGGCTATGGCATCATGGACTGGGAAGTAATCGCTGCCGCATTGAAACTTGCCAAGGTGCCACGCTTCATCATCGAACACGATAACCCCTCCGATCCGGAGCGATTTGCTCGTCGTTCCCTGGCAACTGTTGAAGGCCTGTAGGTTATGAAAAGCAAGAACTCATTGAGCGTCGGCATTATTGGTTGTGGCAACATTTCAACCACGTATCTGACGCTCGCACCGCTATTCAAGTCTATAGAGGTCAAGGCCGTTGCTGATATCGACCTATCAGCAGCACAACTGCGTGCCACTGAATACGGGGTCCGTGCGCAATCGGTAGACGAACTGCTGGCAGCACATGATATCGATGTGATCGTCAACCTGACCATCCCATCCGCCCATTTTTCAGTGACTCGACGCATCCTGCAAGCTGGCAAACATGCCTATTCTGAAAAGCCGCTGGTATTGACTCTGGAAGAAGGCAAAGAACTGCGAGAACTGGCCGACTCGCTTGGTTTGAGCATCGGTTCGGCGCCAGATACTTTCCTGGGCGCATCTCACCAACTGGCAAGATCAGCGGTGGATCGAGGTCTGATGGGCTCGATCACCGGTGGCACCTGCCATTTCATGACTCCCGGAATGGAAGACTGGCACCCCAACCCGGATTTCTTCTATCGTCCAGGCGCAGGCCCCGTACTTGATATGGGCCCCTACTACCTCACCAACCTGGTTCAACTCATCGGACCAGCACGAACGGTTTCAGCCATGGCATCAACCGGCTTCCAGCACCGCACCATTGGCAATGGTCCGCGCGAGGGTGAAGTCATCGATGTGGAGATTCCAACGAATACCCATGCCCTCATAGAATTCAATAGCGGAGCTGTCATCACTTTTGGCGCAAGCTGGGATGTTCGAACGCATCGTCATAGCTTGATTGAGCTGTACGGGACTGACGCAACGCTCTATATTCCCGACCCTAATTTCTTTGGCGGCGACGTCGAACTTGCCCGCAGCAACGATTGGTGCGAGGTTTTGCCAGAGCCGGGGCATCCTTTCGGTAAACAAACCATGGAAGACAGCAACGGGGTTGCTCGTGCCAACTATCGCTGTGCAGGACTAGCCGACATGGCAGATGCCATCATCAATGGGCGTAAACATCGCTGCAACATGGATGTTGCCTTGCACGTTGTTGACATTCTCACCTCAATCGAGCGCTCTGCAGCGACACGGCAATGGGTCGATATGACAACAAGCTGTGAACGACCTGAGGCGCTCTCACCTGAACAGGCACAGGCGATGCTGGACCCTGACGCCCGCCTGCCTTCGATGTAAGTCGCATCAACTCCTGGGCTGATAGGTCAGCGGAAACATGCGCTTGGGTCCAATGGCCATATCGGCCAGAGTATAACGATCCAGCGTATCCAGAAAGGCATTGGTCGCCGCAATCAGCGGCGCCGGCAACGCACAGATTGGCGTGATCGGACAGGTATTCACAGGCCGCAAACACTCGACGACGGCAAAATCGGGCTCCATCAGGCGCACGACATCCCCCAGTGGTATCTCGCCCGTCTCCTTGCCCAGCCGCAGACCGCCTGAGCGACCCCGTATAGCGACCAGCAAACCAGCGCGTGTCAGGGCATTTACAACCTTCATCGTCGTACTTCTGGAAATGCCATAAAATTCGACCACCTCCTCGATTCGAAACAAGGCGCCTTCTTTTTCAGCGGCATAGATCAAGACACGAAAAGCGATATCACTGGCATCGGTCAAGCGCATAAGACAGGTCGTCCAGTCGGGTTTTTAGCTGCAACAGCATAAGAGTTTATATTAAAGAGTCTTTTGACATGTATCATTTAATCATTCACTATACATGCTACTGACATGTATCTTTATTGAAGAGGAATCCCGATGTCAACATTGTCCGAATCCACCATCGAAATCGTCAGCGCCACCGTGCCGGCTCTTGAACAGCATGGCGAGGCTATTGTGGCCCGCATGTATGGACGACTCCTGGCTGACGCTGGCATTCGCGCCTTCTTCAATATGTCGCACCAAACCGGCAACTCACCTCAGCACAAGGCTTTGACAGGCGCTATCCTGGCCTACGCTCGGCATATCCGGGAACCACAGGTATTGGCTGCCACTATTGAGCGTATCGCCCAGAAGCACGTTGCTCTGAAGATCGAACCACCCCATTACGAAGCTGTGGGAGGCGCCTTGCTGGCGGCCATCAGCGATGTTCTCGGAGAGGCTGCAAGCGAAGAGGTGCTGACAGCCTGGGGCGAGGCGTACTGGTTTCTGGCCAACGTTCTCATCGATCGTGAAAAAGATCTCTACCAGGATCAGGCAGAAGCTCCAGGTGGCTGGTCTGGTTGGCGTAAATTCGTCATTGCTGAAAAGCATGAAGAAACGGCAGAGATCACCTCATTTATTCTGCGCCCGGAAGACGGTGCTCCCGTGCTTCGGCACAAGCCGGGTCAGTATCTGAGTTTTCTGATCGACACAGGAGATGCTGATACCGGGCCTGTGCGACGCACCTACTCCATCTCATCAGCACCCAATGGCAGCACCTATCGCATCACGGTAAAACGTGAAGCGCAGGGCAAGGTTTCAGGCTGGCTGCATAATGTCGCCCAGCAGGGCACCATTCTGGATGTCGGTGCTCCTGCTGGCGAATTCTTTCTGGATCCGGCACAAAAATCCGAGATCGTCCTGTTATCGGGTGGTGTCGGCCTTACGCCCATGATCTCCATGCTGGAGGCTAATGGCGACGGAGCTCTGCCCATCACCTACGTCCACGCAGCACGCAGCCGGGCCCACCATGCCATGAAAGAGGTGTCCAGTCGCTTGGCAACCAACACAGCCAACTTCTATGAAGAGCCAGATGGCGAACAGATATCAGACGAAGCTGCCTCTATTACGGGTCGCGTCGATACCAGCTGGCTTGCGGCAAACACCAGCCCCAAAACAGCCGATTACTACGTCTGTGGCCCCTCAGGATTCATGAAGGCGACCATCAGTGGTCTGCGATCATTGGGTGTTAGTGATGATCGTCTGCATTACGAATTTTTCGGCCCTGCCTCCGAAGCTTTGTAGAACGTTTCAGTTCAAGTCGTATTCCAGACCCGTTGCAGCAGAGCTTATTCTGCTGCAACCATCTCCAGATCGTAAACCAGAATGCCAGCAGCACCGCCTTCGGCTGCCTCTACCAGCCTGGCCCCGGCACGCTGATGCGCAGCATCGACCAGGTAGGCATCACGTGCTTCGGCTCCGGCAAAGTCGACCATGAAGCCATCGGCAAAGCCTTTGTCCATACCTGTTTCGGGGCTGACATTAGCACCGATATGCACAGCCAGAATACCAGTCAGATGTAATTGCAAGGCAGAGATTTCGGCGAACAGCTCATCACGCTGCTCAGCTGTCACGCTACTTCTGAATTGTATGAATACGCAGTGTCTGATCATGGCAGTTCAATTCTCCTACCGGTTCGAGAGGATTCGAGCATGGCTTCGATAACGGCAATGGTATTGCGAGCCTGAAGGGCGGTAACTGGCGGTGGATTGCCTTGTCTGATTGCAACACTGAGTTCACGATAGAACGCCGGCCAGTCGCCTTTGAGCGTCGGCACTTTTGATCGACTGCTCTGATCACCATCAATCTGCGTCAGAATACCGAAATGAGACTCATCCTCTAGCCCATACCCTTCATCCTGTGGTGTCATGCCCAGCTGTCGTAGCTGGTCTTCTTGCGGATCCAGATGATGTTTAATCCAGGAACCCCGTGTACCGTGAACCCGGTAACGCAAATCATTGTCCGCCACCAGCATTCCCGCCGTCAGCTCGACTCGCAATCGGCCCAAGCCCATACGCAAATGGAAGCTGTCGATGATGTCGCTCCCCTCACGCTGTTTCTGGACATCGCCTTGTACCCAGTCCGGCATTCCGAACAGAGCCAGAGCCTGATCAATGATGTGAGCCCCCAGGTCGTAATGAATACCAACACCGGGTTGCTCGCTTTCCTGCCACCGATCCTGAATCAGTAATTTGAAGCGATCAAAATGCGCAGCATAGAACACCACCTCTCCCAACTGGCCATCATCGATCAGCTGACGAAGCGTCAGAAAATCTGCATCGTAGCGACGATTCTGGTAACAGGTGGCGATTCTGCCAGCGGCCTCGGCAGCAGCAATGACCTCATCCGCCTCTTGCACGGTTGATGTAAACGGCTTGTCACTCAACACATGCTTGCCTGCAGCCAAGGCCTCAAGCATTAATGGTGCATGCGTATAACTGGGGGATGCCAGCACGACAAGCTCGACCTCATCATCGCCAAATAATTCAGCCGGCGTGGCATGTACTCGCACGTTGGGGTGATCCGCGTGTACCTTGTTTTTGTCACTGGAGGCAACGGCCACCAGTTCCACTCCCGCGGCCTGATACAAAGGTGTATGAAAGACCTTGCCAGCCAATCCATAACCAACCAGACCTATCCTCAATGGCTTCTCATTCACTGCACGCGTTCTCCACTGTCGGTATCAAAATAATGAGCTTTGCTCATATCAAAAGCCAGAGTGATTTGTTCGCCAGTTCGTGCTCGCAGACTGTTCTCTACGCGAGCGGTGAAATGCACATCGCCATCTCGCGTGGCAATAAACGTATCAGAACCTGTCGGCTCGATCAGCTCGATGGTCAGATCCAATGTGCCAAAATCCGTCTCGCCAGCTTGCTCGCCCTGCGCGTGAGTGATGTTTTCTGCCCGCATGCCCATGTCGATCGTCCCAGACTGTTCTGCACGAGCCAATAGCTCCTCACTGGGTTGATGCAGAGGCAGTGTGAATTGAGCAAACTTCAGCTCCAATCCGTTCTGCGTACGCTGCAATGTCCCGGTCACGCGATTCATTGCCGGCGACCCCATGAAGTCGGCGACAAAGGTATTCGCGGGACGATGATAGATGTCGTCTGGCGTACCCACTTGCTGCACCTCTCCGTGCCTGAGCACGGCAATCTTGGTAGCCAGCGTCATGGCCTCGATCTGATCGTGTGTGACATAGACGATCGTCGTACCCAGGCGTGCATGCAGCTTCTTGATCTCGGCACGCATATCCACTCGCAGCCGCGCGTCCAGATTTGACAGGGGTTCATCAAACAAAAACGCACGCGGATCTCGTACCAGAGCACGGCCCATGGCCACACGTTGGCGCTGACCACCGGACAACTGCCCGGGCTTGCGCTTCAATAAAGGCTCGATTTGCAACATGGCAGCAACCTCAGCGGTTTTCTTGATCCGCTCAGCCTTTGGTACGCCACGCGTCTCCATGCCAAAACCTATATTACCTGCCACAGTCATGTTCGGGTACAGGGCGTAGGACTGGAACACCATGGCGATATCTCGCTTGGACGGATGCAGCTCCTTGATAGACTTGCCACCAATCCGAATGTCACCACTGCTCGCCTCTTCAAAACCTGCAAGCATGTTCAGCAGCGTTGATTTGCCGCAACCCGACGGACCAATCAATACCAGAAAACCACCTTCTTCAACATCGATGCACACGTTCTTCAAGGCATCAACGCCTGCAAACTGCTTGCTCAGCGAATCGATTTCGAGGAAATGTTCTGTCGTGTTATTCATTGTTTTCTCGTTCAATTCCATCACCCCTTGACCGCACCGGCCATCAGGCCACGTACAAAATATCGACCTGATACGACGTACACCACCAGTGTCGGCAAAGCCGCCAGCACCGCACCTGCAAAATGCACATTGTATTCCTTGACCCCGGTCGAGGAGCTGACCAGATTGTTCAGTGCAACCGTCATGGGTACAGAATCCACATCGGCAAAACTGGCACCGAACAGGAAGTCATTCCAGATATTGGTGAACTGCCAGATGACCGAGACGACGATAATCGGCCCGGATGATGGCAGTAGAATGCGGCGAAATATGCGGAAAAAACCGGCACCATCAATCTGTGCTGCCCGCACCAGTTCTGTGGGAAATGCTGCGTAGTAATTTCTGAAAAACAGCGTCGTAAAGCCCAGACCATAGACCACATGCACCAGCACCAGGCCGGTGGTTGAACCTGCCAGTCCCATGATGCCCAGCATTCTGGCCATGGGTATCAGCACAATCTGAAACGGTATGAAACAGGACAGCAGCAACAGTCCAAACACGATTCCATCGCCACGGAAGCGCCACTTGGTCAGCACATAGCCATTCAGCGAACCCAGAATGGTCGATATCAATACCGCCGGAACCACCATGGCTATGGAGTTCATGAAATACGGCTTCAAGCCTGTCGCCTGCACACCAATCTGGGCCGTCGACCAGGCACTCGCCCAGGGAGCCAGAGTCCAAACTTCCGGCAGTGACATCATGTCGCCCCCACGAATCTCTTCAAGGGGCTTGAACGAATTCACCAGCATGACGTACAGCGGCAATAAATAATAAAGAGCAAAGAGTATGAGCACCAAATACAATAGAAAGCGCCCTGCCCGAGCCCCCGTTTTACTGCCTGATGCCGCCAGAGGTTGATTATCTTGTGAGTTTTTCTGGGGGCTATTCAGCGAGCCATTCGGCAAACTTGCCTGTGAGTTGCTCATGATTGTTTGTCCGCGCGTAGCTCTGAATACAGATAGGGCACGATGATGGAGAAGATCATGATCAGCATGATGATAGCTGACGAGGCGCCAATGCCCATCAGATTACGACTGAAGGTATAGGAATACATGAACGTTGCGGGCAACTCGGTCGCCTTGCCCGGACCACCACCTGTCAAGGCGACGACCAGATCGTAGGACTTGATGGCCAGATGGGCCAGCACCACAAAAGCGGACAAAAACACGGGCCGCATCATGGGAATGATGATGCGTCGGTAGATGCGGGCACGTGAGGCGCCATCGATTTCAGCGGCGCGAATAATGTCTGGATCGACACCTCGCAAGCCTGCCAGAAACATGGCCATGACAAAGCCCGAGCTTTGCCATACGGCGGCTATAACCACGACATAAATGGCGTGTGTTCGACTCTTGATCCAGTCGAACTGAAAACTCTCCCAGCCCCAGGCGTGCATCGTATGTTCCAGACCCATGCCCGGATCCAGAAACCACTTCCAGGCGGTACCGGTAACGATGAAGGACAAAGCCATGGGGTACAGATAGATGGGGCGCAAAACGCCTTCTGCCCGAATTTTCTGATCAAGCAGAATGGCCAGCAGCAACCCAAGCACACTGCAGATAACGATATACAGAATACCGAATATGGCCAAATTATTGAGTGAGCTGGTCCAGTGCCTCAGCTTCCACAGCTTTTCGTAATTCTCCAGACCAACAAAACCGTAGGAGGGCAGCATCTTGGAGTCTGAAACAGAGAGATATCCCGTGTACAGAATGAATCCATAAACGAAAAACAGAATGAGCAGAAAACTCGGCCCCAACACCAGCTTCGGTATCCAGGCCTGCAGGCGTTCTTTCATATCGACTATATTGCCAGTTCGCGAAAAAGGGACTGTTTGTCAGCAGCAAAGCCCCGATATTCATGGAGACATATCGAGGCTCAGCATGCAACGGACGATCAGACCAGGCGACGTACAGTCAGCCTCGCCCTCAGACTCTGCCTTACATCACCGCTTCGACGCTATTGGCCAATTCCTCAGCAGCCTCTTCGCTGTTCAACTCGCCGTTGAAGTGCTGAGTAACAACGTCATACACTGCATTCTTTACAGCCGCAGGCGCTGCATGACCATGTGCCATGGAACCAAACAGGGTGCCTGCCTCGTTTGCATCAGCCAGATCTTTCATGGCTTTCTTGCCACAATCATCAAAGGCGGCATCCGAGACATCAGTTCGTGCTGGAGCGGAGCCTTTAACCACATTGAAGGCTGACTGGAATTCAGGGTTCATGATGGCAGAAGCCATCTTCAGCTGTGCATCGGCATCGCCTTCCTGATTGAACATGACGAACTGATCCGAATTGAATGTGACAGAACCTTGCGTGCCCGGGAACCGAATGCACAGAAAATCTTCACCCGGCGTCTGTTCGGACTTGACGAATTCGCCCTTGGCCCAGTCACCCATCATCTGCATGCCTGCCGTACCATCAATAACCATGGCCGAGGCCAGATTCCAGTCACGTCCGGAAAAGTTATCGTCGACGTATGAACGCAACGTTGACATGCGATCAAAGACTTCTACCATCTTCTCACCAGACAGAACATCCATATCCAGATCGATCATGCTTTGCTTGTAGAAGTCGGTCCCCATTGACAATACAACGGCATCGAACAAAGTAGCATCCTGCCAGGGCTGCCCGCCATGTGCCAAGGGAGTAATGCCGTTGGCTTTCATGGCATCAAGTACCGAGACCAGCTCTTCCCAGGTCTCGGGAATCTTGCCGCCAGCCTCATCCAGTGCTGCCTTGTTGATCCACACCCAGTTGGTAGAGTGTACATTGACCGGTGCGGATATCCAGTTGCCGTCATGCTTGGCAAAAGCTTGCAAGGCTGTGGGGACCACTTCATCCCACTTCTCCTCAGTCGCCACAGAATTGAGGTTACCCAGCACATCTTCATTGGCCCAATCGGTGATGTCAAATCCGAGCATCTGTACCGCAGTCGGTGCATTGCCAGCGGTAACCCGCGCACGAAGCGTTGTCATGGCCGCCTCACCGCCCCCACCTGCGACAGGCATATCCTGCCAACCCACACCTTGCGACTCCAGGTCTTTCTTGAGCACTTCCAATGCTGAAGCTTCGCCGCCTGCGGTCCACCAGTGCAACACTTCTACATCGGCCGCTGCAGCGGGTGAAATTGCTGCGCCAATGCTCAGAGCGAACGTGATGCCCGCTGCCAAAGTTGTTAGTTTCATAACACTCCTATCTCCTCGGTGTGGAAGCAACTTTCGTTGCCTGCGCAGATTGTAACGTTACAAATTCATGACGTCAAAGTTTCCTTTGCAGCCTTATTGACATCTGTAACGTTACAGTTATTATTGATTAATGAAAAAACCCGAGCAACCACGAGCTGTCACACGGCCCTCAGAACGGCCAACCCTGCGCACGGTTGCAGATGCTTGCGGACTGGCGGTCACTACGGTCTCCAGGGCCCTGAACAACGCCAGCGATATCGCCCAGAGCACACGCATTCGTGTCAGGTCCGTTGCGGATGAGCTGGGCTATGTGCCCAATCGTGCAGGCCGTGGCCTGCGCACCGGGCGTACTCATATGATCAGCCTGGTGCTGCCAGCGCGTGTAGAGATCACCGGCTATACGACATCCATCATCTCCAGCCTGGGAGAGGTCTGCCGCGACGCCGGCTTCGAACTCTCGGCCACCCCCGAAATCCCTCATGACGACGAGCTGACTATCGTAAAATCCATTGTCCAGAATCATCGAGCCGATGGCATCGTCATCTCGCATACTTCGCCTCAGGATCTGCGCGTCAGGTATCTGATAGAAAACGGCTTCCCGTTTGTAACTCACGGTAGAACCGAACTGGCAAGTGCTCATGCGTCGGTGGATTTCGACAATGAACGGTTTGCAGAAATGGCAGCAAACCGTCTGGCTGAGCGCGGTCGCAAACGCCTCATGCTGGTCGGTGCCCCCGCCTCCCTGACCTATCAAACTCATCTGCTCAATGGCTTTCGCCGCTCGATCGCCCGTAATGGCCTGGACTGTCTGGAGCCCCCCGAGCCACTGGGCCTGGATATGCCACTGGACAAACTACGTGGGATCATCACCGCGCTCTTCAGGTCAGGAAATGCACCTGATGGCATCGTCAGTGCTGGCGACAATGCAACTCTGGCAATCATGGCCGGCATTCACGACGCCGGACTGACCCCGGGCATTGATGCCGAAGTGGTGACCAAGCAAACCTCTGCAACCATTGATCATGTATTGCCGATAATCGACTCCTGTTTCGAAGACATCACACTGACGGGAACTCGCCTGGGCGAAACCTTGCTAAAGCTCATCAGTGGGCAACTGCCAACCGAGCAGCTCAATACCATCATCGCGCCCGAACCCCGCTTTCGATTAGGTTAATCACCCCCCTAAAATCAAATTCATGACACCCTCTATGAACGAAGAAGCCGTCGATATTGCCCCCTTCATTGCGCAGGCCAAGCGAGATATCAAGGCGCACAATGATGTAGAAAAAGCCTTTGTCAGTATTCGGGAAAGCATCCGTCGAGCGGTCGATGAGGTTGTCGACAAGCAGGCCAAAACGGCCGCAGTCGTTCCGGAAATCTCCTACAAGGCTGTCAGTGAAAACAAGGTCAGCAAAGCCGATATGTTGGCTATCCGGCAACGAGGCTGTGCAATTGTACGCAACGTTTTCTCGCAGCAGCAAGCCACCGACTGGAACCAGGAACTGGGTGACTATCTGGATCGCAACCAGTATCTGGAGCGCGCTCGGGAAAAGTCAGGCCTTGACGACTACTTTGGTGATCTGAAAGACGCCAAACCTCAAATTTATGGCGTGTACTGGTCTCGCCCTCAAGTCATGGCCCGACAGGCAGAGTCCATGGCCAGGACCAAGTCCTTCCTGAATCGCCTTTGGGATGTATCAGCACCGGCGGGCCCTGAGTTCGACCCGGACATGGACTATGCCTATGCTGACAGAACCAGGCGCCGAGCGCCCGGAGATACCACACTGGGGTTGTCACCCCATATGGACGCCGGCTCCTACGAGCGATGGGTGGACCCGGCCTTCCAGAAAATCTATGGCAGCATCTTCGCAGGCGAGCTGGATTCATACGACCCCTGGCGAGCCGCCTATCGCACACAGACACGCGAGTATTCATCACCCGCTGTCAGCTCGATGTTTCGCACCTTTCAGGGCTGGACCGCACTCACCGAACAAGGCCCTGGAGATGGCACCCTCGAGTTACTACCTATTGCCAATGGCATTGCCCATGTACTACTACGGGCGTTGCAACCCGACATTGCCGAGAACGAACTATGTCTTGCCAAGCCCGGCCGTGCATTGGGAGTCAGTGAACAATGGCATCCGGACCTCATGCCCGGCATCGTACCCATCCAGACAGTAGCGCCTGGCGACACTGTCTGGTGGCATCCCGATGTCATCCACGCCGTCGGCAGTGAACATCGCGGCAAGGACTACGCGAATGTCATCTATATCGGAGCCAGTCCGGTGTGCGGAAAGAACAGGGCCTACGCCCTGCGACAAAGCGCCAGTTTCATAAGTGGTCGCAGTGCACCCGACTTTGCCGCAGAAGATTATGAAGTGGATTTTGAGGGCCGAGCTACTGTTGCTGATCTGACTGATCTGGGCCGACGCCAGATGGGACTCGAGCGTTGATAGCGTGCGTTTTTCCGGGCAAAAGCAACGTGCCAAGAAAAATGGCGAACGCGGCAATCGACAACACATCGAACAACATCGCGAATCCATGGGTGCCATGGATCCATGCAATCGTTGGTACAGCTGCCGCACTCACAGAGAATGATACGATGTAACTGAGCGCATACGCACGACTTCGCCATTCGCTACGAACTATTCGTCCGACCAGAACGTCGTTGATCGGGATTTGTCCGAACACAACCAGCATGAAAGCAAATGCAACCAGCAATGCGCCGATACCCTCAAGCTGGGCCATGACAAAAAAGAAGAGCACTTGCAGGAGAGCCACAGTGCCGAAGATGGTGCGCACGGAGTAATTATCGACCAGGTGGCCCACTGCAAGCTGTGCGAAGGCGGCGACGGAGAACACCAGAAAGGCATAGATGCCAACCAGGGTTGCAGTTCCGGCGATATCCGTCAGACGCTCGTCGAATACCTTTGGCAACGCAAACGTTGTGCTCTGGAAGATAAGCCCTCCGATTGCCGTGGTGAACAAGACGATGCCGAATAGTCGCAACAACATCTGTCTGGGGATGTGATGCGCCTGCATATCAGAATTGTCGTTTTGCGCCGTCGCTGCCAACGATGCAGGCTCGGCACGAAGAAAAGCCAGGTACAGCACGCCAACGCCGATAGAGGCAATACCCGGAACAATGAACGCACTGCGCCACCCAGACGTGTCCACCAGAAACCCGGTCAGTAGTGCCGCACAGGCTACCCCCATGTTGCCGAAGATCCCGTTGATCGCCAACGGCACTCCGGTCTTGTTGAGACCGTGCACAACCATCGCTATCCCGACTGGATGATATATCGCCGCGAACACGCCTACCAACGTCAGACAGAAAGCTATTTGAAGGGGACTACTTGCCAGCCCCACCAACATCGAACTGGCCCCAATGCCGAAGAAGAACACAACCATCATGCCTTCACGACTCCATTTATCCCCCAACCATCCGGCCGGGATGGCGCAGAGTCCATAGGCGATGAAGCAAGGCGTGGCGTACGGAATCAACTCCGCGTAGCTTAATCCCCAGTCAGTCATCATCCGCAGCGCAGCGGTAGCAAAAATAAGGATGATGAGGTGATTCAGAAAATGGCCGATATTCAGGAACAGGAATCTCAAGCGGGTGTGTTGCACAGTAGCGTCCTCAATTTGCGTTCACCCGTATTGTCTGCAACTATGCGATGTCGCGATACGCGTAGCAAGCCAACTTATGCCGAGAACAAGCCAAACCGAAGTGTTCATCAGTACGGACGTCAGTCGTCTGGAAGATTTCCCGCAAGCCGTGGTTGCCTACGGTCGTGATTTGGCGGCCGGAGACGTGCTGTCGTTTCATCACCACCAACGTGCCCAGCTTGTTTACGCCAGCTCCGGCGTCATGACAGTGACAACACTCACGGCTGCCTATATTGTCCCACCGCAAAATGCAGTCTGGATGCTCGCAGGTGTCCGCCACCGGATTGATGCACGAAGTGATGTCTTGATGAGAACGGTCTATGTCGATACCGAGAAAATCGCAGGCCTTCCTGAAGAGGTCTGCGTCCTACAGGTCTCCACACTGCTTCGCGAGCTGATTATTGCGGCAGTTGAGGCCGGATCAGAATATGATCCTGACAGTCCACAAGCGCGGATCATGGAGGTGATACTCGATCAGATAATCGCACAACCAGTCGCGGCTCTCGCATTGCCCATGCCGCTGGACGGGAGATTGGTACGAATCGCCGAAGCGCTTGTTTGCAACCCGGCCGACAACCGAAACCTAGGTGAATGGGCTCGTGAAGTCGGCGCAAGCAAACGAACCCTTACTCGACTTTTCGCTATACAGACCGGGATGTCTTTTCGGGCTTGGCGCCAACAGTGTCGACTCCATTGTGCATTGGAGCTGCTAGCCGCTGGGCGGAGCGTGACCGTCGTTTCCGGAGAGGTAGGGTATGAAAATGCAAGTGCGTTCATTGCCATGTTCCAGCGATGTCTCGGGACTAGTCCGTCACGTTTCCTGAATCAGAGTTAGCGCCATTGGTGCCTGCCATGCCTTTGCTTTTCACTCCCCTTCAGCTCTACCAGGGAATATTTACGTAGACTACTGGCGTGTCCAGCACCAGCTCTACAAGCTCAATTGCGAGTTCCGGCTCGACTACCAGCTGTCGAGGGATGTAGCGAATTTCATATCTGCCAGGCTGGTCCATTGGGTAATAGTCAGATAAAACAACGGTTCGCTCCAGGCGCTCATCAGGTTTCAGCTCTAGTACGTCATCGGCAGTTGCCGGTAAGCGGCGGGCCATCGGACCGATATAAGGCAGCGACTCATCCAGTAGCTTTACTTCGAATACATCAGCGTAAAGTGGTGCTTCAAAGGCCGTGTTCATGGGTAGAAACGATGCAGTCTGATCGCCTGTATTGTGCAAGACCATTTGAATGGAAACTGCATCTCCCAAGGCAATCTCTACGTCAGGAATGATGATGCTCGCATGTAGACTGGAACCAGTCTTTGATTCAGTAGCGCCTTTATCCGTAGTACCTGGATCGACCATCGAACAACTCGCTGAAAATAAAACAACGAACAGCAGGGCTATCGAGCAGAAAACCCAATACGCCCTGCATTTTTTCACTAGATACTCCATCACTGGATCTGCCCACGAGTACTTGATGGTCTGCGATGGCGGGCTGCAAGGACAAAACCTGCCAGAAACAGAAACCCTGCGGATCCAAATGCTCCTCCGCCACTAGAGCTGCTTGCAATAACGCCTTCATCGTCTGCTGGAACGGCAGGTGTGTCAGGGACGATAGGTGTGTCAGGTGTGTCAGGTGTGTCAGGTGTGTCAGGTGTGTCAGGCGTCTCAGGGACTTCAGTCCCATCCAGCGACTGAATCGTTAGCTCATATTGATTTGTGGCGCTGTACCCCAAAACGCCGATGTGTACCCTGCCGGTTCCAGAAAGCTCACACAAGTCTTGCGCAGTTACCAGTTCGGATTTGCAAACCAGACTTTCGTCAGTCAGTGTCGCAGAGCTGAATACGTACAGATCGGAATCTCCGGTTTCTGACGTAAGTACGATGCGCCCGGGCATGATTGCCGTGAACAGCGAGGCTTGTCTTTCTTCCAGTGAGCCTGTGGCAAGCTCACCGATATCAAGCTCTATGGCACCATCTGCAATCTCGGCACCCGTTCCACTTGATTGAGCCACAGCAACTAATTCATAGCTGGAATCAGTGAAACCGTAGACGATGGCAAATCGGTCGCCTTGGCCGGTGAGCTGGCAACTATCCAGGGTGGAGTTTTCGCTGAATTCCGTGGAAGAACAGACCAGTGATGCATCGGACAGGCTTTCATCATCATAAACATAAAGGTCCACATCTCCAGTCACTGAAGTCAATTCAAGTGCCCTAGCCTGTGTCACACGAAACGCGTTGAAAGTGTCCACTGACAGCGCACTGCGGGCTACTGAGCCACCTTCCAGCGAAGTAAAGTTAATTCCTGTAGCCGGTGCAACGGGAACATCATCAACGGCTTCTCCATTACCGTCATCAATCATTGACAAGAAAGGGCGGTCGTTGGTGGCGAATAAGGTAAAGCTATCAGCATTATTGAGTGACTGAATGGGGTTGTCCCGTGCAAGTACTGCCGTCGCTTCAGAGCCGTAGGCCACGTCGTCCGTATTACCAATACGCAGCAAATGTGTGAGTTCGTGCACAACGGTGCCAGAGCGGAAGGCATCATCGAGACGATCATCAAAGAACAATGGACACAAATTGACATCTTCACGCAGGAAAGGCTGGACATACGCTACCACCGACTCGCTTGAGCACAGAGTCGGCGCGCAACGATAGGTGACACTTTCATCGGACAGCATCGATGAAACTCTACCGAATACCTCAGACACAAATCCGTAGTTTGGCGCGGTATAGGATCCGAACCAGGTGGTATAGCGAGGTGACGTCGAGCGATTTTCCACCGGGGTCTCGTCAAGACTTTGCAATGATTCATTGGTGATTGCCTCACCCGTCAGTGTTGCCGTTTCAATCACGCTCCGTTGAGCGGTACTGCATTGATCATAGTTGGGTGTCAGTGCCCGAGTCTGGACAATCCGGGGCGTTGCCGGCAAGTCAAGCTCTACAGCTGCGGCGTTGGGTCGCCAGGCTTCAACCTGGTCGATCATAGCTGCCCGCGTGCGTAATGAGATTGTATTGACGACTTCGATACTGCCGTGATAAGTGATACGAAAAGCGCCGTCCAATTCCATTTTATAATCAGCAGCGACGTCAATGACAGCACGCAGAGACTTGCCGGGGGCTACTTCCAGGTAGCGGCTGGTATCTGGTGCCAATCGCTGATAAATCGGGCCGATGTAGGGAGCCCTTTGCTGGTTCATACCAACCTTGCCGGCCGGTACGATGCGCAATACATCTCTGCCTGAAACATCGTCAAAGGCTGTCCCATCGCGTAGTATGGATACCGTTTCTTCACCGCGATTGACCAATTCGAAACTGATTGTGTTCGAATCGGAGTCAGCAACCATGCTGAGTTCAAGGCCATGACCCTGTTCCTGTGAGCCTCCCTTGTTTGGTGGTGTCATGCCACTGGGTAGAACAGATATAGCGTCCTGTGCGGCTGTTGTCGGGGCTGATGCGAAAATCAAGCTAGTCGCACTTAGCAGTAACAACGCATGAAGAGATGCTCGACCAGCAGCACGGCTGCCAGCTTCTCTGTTGTCCATCATGTGTGATTCTTCCTGTTTCATACTCAACTTCATTCCTTGGTGTTGCGAATCAATGAGAACCTGACGATCACACTTGCAGTTATTGCAGTGTTCAACTGACTGAGTTTGTGCGATTTTTCGTCTATTTGATGGCGTACTTTCTTGTCGCCCATCAAAATCATGGTCAGCATGGGTGAGGCTGATTAACATGATGATCTCTGTATTATTATATAGCAGTTATGTCATGTTTAATTAGAGCAGGAAACTGAGTCTGTGAGAAAAATTCATGGAAAAAGGTACTGTAGAAGCAACCGTCGTGACGCTCTGCCGAGCTTCGAATAATAGCCTTGGCTATCGTGCTGAATGCCATTGTCGAAGTTTCCATACAGCCTGTCGAAATCAAACTTTTCAACGGTGCTTGCAATGCGCTTGACGAGCGCGCCCTCTACCCCACCTGCCCAATGCACGACAGAGCTACCGCAAGCAGCAAGCGTCAACCCACCTCTATCCGATACCCCGAGCGCGGATAATGAACACAAACATTACCGGCCACATCCGATACTCTGTCAATGGCCACGGTCTCTGAATCTGCCATGCGCAAGCGGCCAGAGACCGCCTGCTCACCACCATTGACATCGGGGCTAATACTCACAAGCTGACCCACCTTCAGGCCTTGTGGGTCATTGTCACCGACTGTCGCAGCAGTCACCGGCTCCAGCGATGTGGCCAGGGCCAGGGCATCCTCGGCACTCATCTCTGTCTGACTTCCATGACCCATCGCCAGGATGCGATCCACCCAGCGTTGCACCTGTGGAAACTGGGCTAGCAGCACCGGACCGCCGTCCCATCGTCCAACAACAAACCAGATGACGTGATACATCTGCGCATCAATGGCAGCAGCGTCATTTCCCAGTAAATACGGACGCCCATCACTCAATTGCTGTTCAAGCCAGGACAAAGGTGCCCGGAATTGGGCCACCAGATGCGGCAGTTCAATATTTGCCTTTTTCAGGCCCTCTGCCCAGTCCTCACCAAAATACAGACGCCCTCGGTCCTGCGCAAAATCCGCGGGCAGGTTGTCGCCTGCAGAACCCAGCACGATCTTGACGGCCAGATCAAATAACGCCCCATCTGTCCAGCGGCTCAGGCACCACATGAGACCCGCATCGGCTGTTGGCATGAGTGAAGGGGTCGGGTGACGTTTTTCCAGCTCGCGAATGATGCACTGACTGTCGCAGAAGATATCCGCCCCGATCTGCATGACTGGCGTACGCCTATATCCCCCAGTGAGCGTGGTAAGCAAGGGCTTGGGCGGTAAACGCGGAATCTCGACATTGCTCCAGGCGAGTCCTTTGATGCCAAAGGCTACGCGCACTTTCTCGGCCACGGGGGATTGAGGGTAATTGTGCAGAATGATCGGTGAATTCATGCCTGTCATGGTCTGTAGCCGGTTATCGGGAAACTGTGGATATCATGGACTATCGTACTAAAGCGAATGGGTCGTGAAAAACCCAAGAGACCATGGAACAAATAACTATTATTTCAAGTCGTACCTGCACCGCACTCAAGAAAACTGTAATCGAGTTGTCAAAATCGATCGAAGCTCACTCCACGCTTGTGCTTCATTCATATCAAAGGCTCTTTCGAGAGCAACTCGACTGGTATTTTCAATCTTCAATACTCCCTGGCTACTCTCCCATTCTTTCAGACTCTGAAATGATTCCCCGATCAGTTTGGAAAACTCTGCGGGGGTCATGGAGAATTGCTTACGTAATTTTTTGACATGCGAGGCACGAATTCCTCTGGAGATATTGATATGACTTTTGTTCTCTGTCGATTCTTTGCGAGTGGTACTGCTGTTACGATCCGTTTTCAAAGTCTTTTTCACACCCGCTCGCTTCCGCTTCGCGCCCGGCGCAGGCTTTGCAGAACCAGCCTCCAGTTCGATACCAAAAATATCCGCAAGATCTCCTGACACCTGCGGCTTGTTGCGATCCGATGGTGCAATTTTCAGCTTATCGGCAACCAGTTGCCGATGATCAACACCGCGTAGCAAGAACAGCGATTCGGGAGACTCATCCAGTCGCGCGCCAACGCCGTACATGACCGCAGCAATATGCTTGCATACGTGCGCCCAGTCGGGACAGTCACACTGCATGGTGATCTCTTTGGGTTGTGGAAACAGTCCTGTCTGTTGATCCGTGACGGCCTGCATGACATTGTCCGACAACTTGCCTTGCAACAATTCAAGCAATGAACCAACCTGGCCAGAACAGGCTTTTTGAATGTCGATCCACCGTTTTTTTCGCCAGTGGTTTGAAATCAATAGAGACCTGATAAAGGCTGCTACCAGAGACCAGCGCCGACACCGTTCCTTGTGCAATCTCCAGGTGACAGACCGAGCCGTTACGCACATAGGTGCGGCCCCTGGGCAGACGGTTTTCATAATCGCTGAATTTTATCAGGTGATCACACCAGGCTTTTCCCCAGAATGTGTGAGCGATTGTTCTGCCATCAATGTGGACCGGATGAATGTCCATTCCGGCTTTTTGCATAGCCTTCAGCTTTTTTTCCGTCCGAGCCCGTCTCTTGGCAACCGAAACATAAGGTGCCCAACCGTTACGATAAGACATGCGGCTTATTCCCTCCGAAGTTCATGTAGGTATCAAGCCCTGAGCTTATTGATATCAAGACTAACCAGATCAAGCAATTGCTTGTCGTTCATTTCCGTGAGCAGCACGTTCGCACCGCCTTCGAGTAAATCATCCGCCAACGCAGATTTCTCGGCAATTATCGCATCAATTTTTTCCTCAATCGTACCTCGGCAGACAAATTTGTGCACCAGCACGTTGCTTTTTTGTCCTATACGAAAGGCGCGATCAGTGGCCTGGTTTTCCACCGCCGGATTCCACCAGCGATCAAAATGAATGACGTGCGAGGCGGCAGTCAAATTAAGCCCGGTTCCACCTGCCTTGATTGACAATACAAAAAACGGCGGACCCGCTTCCCGCTGGAAAGACTCCACCATTTTCTGGCGGCTTTTTGCAGCCACACCCCCGTGCAGAACCAGGCCCGGCTTGCCAAATGATTTTTCCAGAAACTCTGCCAATGGATCACACATCTCACGAAATTGCGTAAATACCAGCAATTTTTCCTGCCGAGAACCAATTTCCTCGCAAATCTCCGCCAGTCTCAGAAATTTCCCACTGTTTTTCGCCGAGTAATCTCCATCCCCGATGTACTGGCCGGGGTGGTTGCAGATTTGTTTGAACCGCAATATATACGACAGGATCAATCCACGTCTTTTTATGCCATCCTCATTTTGCAAGGACACTTTCAGTTGGTTGACCGCCTGTTGATAGAGCGCGAGCTGAACTTTGGATAGTCCGCAGTATGCGTAAACCTCGGTCTTGTCCGGCAAATCTGCGATGATCGACTTGTCGGTTTTGAGACGTCTGAGGATATAGGGTTGCACCAGTTTTCGAAGCGGTGCAAATTGTTCCGACTCGCGGCTTTCCAGCGATTTCGCAAACGACTTGAATTGGGTAAAACTGCCCAGCAATCCCGGACAAATAAAGTCGAAAATCGACCACAAGTCCGACAGACGATTCTCCACCGGTGTTCCAGTCAGTGCAATCCGTACGCGCGCTCGAAGTTTTTTCGCCGCTTTGGTTTGCTGCGATCCTGGGTTTTTAATCGCCTGTGCCTCATCAAGCACTACCGTATTCCAGCTCACATCATATAGCCACGGCTGGCGCAGCAACATGCCGTAGCTGGTGACGACGAGATCTGACTCTTCTACTTTTTCTGCCGAAAGTGTCTGCATGTCAGTCTTGTCGATCATCGATGGATGCACGAACATAGACTTCAAGGAAGGCGCAAAGCCTGCGAGTTCTTTTTCCCAGTTTCCCAGTAAAGAGGTCGGCAGCACCAGCAACGAGGGTCCTGCAACTTTTCTTTTTTTCAGAATCAACAGCAGTGAGATGACCTGAATGGTTTTACCAAGCCCCATGTCGTCCGCCAGACATGCCCCCAGACCCAGTTGGTTCAACTGCCACAGCCAGCGCACGCCGGTCTGCTGATAATGACGCAATTCAGCCTTTAGCGCACGTCCGGGCAGCACCGGCTTCAACGTTTCAGGTTGTCTTATCTGACGCAAGAGCTCGGCAAGTTTTGCATCCGCGTTAATCGTCACCCAGTTTTTTGTGAGCGCGCTGCCATCACGCTCTGCCGACAAGTCTTTGGACGCCCCGGCCAGTAAACGCATACCTTCGAAAAACGAGATGCCATCAACATCAGCGTGTTTTTCCAGTGCTTCCATCTGCCCCATCGCTTCGACCAGTTTTTCCTGATCAACCTCAACCCACTGACCACGAATAAAAACCAGACCATCAGCAGATGCCAGCAGGGACTGCCATTCGGCGTCAGTCAGTTCAAGATCACCAATCACGGGACGTACGTCGAAATCAAGCAAACGATCGGCACTCAGAGCGTTTTTCGTTTTCGTCGACAGGGTCACCTGGACTTGCGGGCGCACACGTTTTTTCCACCAGTCCGGCAAGCGAATGATGACACCGCTTTCCTGCAACAATGGCACTGCCCGAAGAAATTGATAGGCATCCTGCGCACTCCAGGCCAAGGGGTGATAAATATCCCCGGACACTACAAGCTCGTTCACCAGCTCACTGGATTTTGCAGCCAGATCCACGGGGGACAGCAAACTCAGCAGTTGCTTGCGGTTCTTATGGCCAGCGTAATCTTCCAACGCCTTGGCCAATGGCAGATGACGAGCCTTACCGCGGCCATACTCAGGCACATAGGTCGCCATAAAGGCAAAGGGATAGTCACGATCGTTCTTGTTCTCGGCAAGATGGAAACATACACGGCCCATCTGATGCCAGCCAGGCGCACGTTTCTCTAAAAAATCATTGAAATCAGGATGGTTTTCAGTAACTTCATCCAGCAACCAGACGTCGAGGGCCTTCCATAAGCCCTGCAATACCGTAGCCGACAGATATTCAGCGCCAGGCATCGGTGGTGCATTGATCAGCCAGCTATCAAGGCTTGCCGCGTCTAGCAAATCCAAGGGTAGTAACGTCGCCTCATCGGATTCCAGACAGCGAGACTTCATATATTGTTCGGCAAAATCGCGCCAATATTGAAATGTCGAATCAAGCGGGATTCTGGTGTTAGACGAGGCCAGCTCAAACAAGCCCCGGCCATCATTATAGCCATCGAAATAGCGGGCTACTTTCTGCAGCGACGATTCGTCCTTTATGAGCTTGTCGACGAAAAATACATGCAATTTTCCCGACGGTGTAAGACCCAAAGACACCTGCATTTTCAACTCGCTGGAACTGATCAAGAGATCTTGTCGATGGTAGCAAAATATGAACAGGAATTCCTGCCGCGCAGGCTCCTTAGGCCGCCCTTTATCGTATTAGCGCAGCCCCATCCTCTACTACAAACGCCTGCAATATGGACTCCGAGTCCACCAAACCGGCGATGTCCAGTTTTCGCACCATCGTTGCAGAAATGGCGGGGTGAACTATCCCCGGCTCGGCACCGGGCGAGCCATAAACAGCTGTGCCTATCCACGTCTCGCCAGCGCCGATGTGTCCAACCAGACGCGGGAAAACGCTACGGGGATGCAGCAGATTGGTGTTGGGCGCTGCGTGAATCAGCTCTGGAGCACGGCGAGCTCCCAGATCGACAATCCCTGATCTTGCCGTCGGTGTGATGATCAATCCACCGGCTTCGCTGGGCTGCCAATGATTCGAGTCCAGCAAGCTGCGTTCAACCGAGAAACCCGATTCGGCAAGGCGTAAAGGATGAGCAGATTGGATGTGGTGCACCCGTATGTGCCAGCCATCGCCTGCGAAATCCAGCCAGCTTTCAATACTCAGAGCATCATCGGGAGACCACCGCCCCCAGGCCATCGAATCACGAATTCCGGATTCGGTTATACGCCCGCGCCGCATCCAGCAGAGCCCATCGCGCGAAACACTCAGTGAATTATCAGCAGCACTCATCTCTGGCCGCTCTGGCTGACTGGCATCACTGGGCACTGAAAAGCCAAACGCGGTTGAGTAGGCGAACCCACCGTATTTGGCATCAGCGCCGCGATGTTGTTGACCGTCCTGGCCGCCGGTGAGCATGACGGCCTGCCCGACTGATCGCTGCAAGACAACACCGGCCGATTCAACCAACAGCCTTTCGGTGCCGGCATGCTCGACAGGCCTGGTTTCCTGTGCTTGCCAGAACGGATGTTCGTCCGGCAATGCCAGTACCAGAAAAGGTTTCAATGCCCAGTACGGTGAGCCCAGCGCGTTGTAGCCTTCTGACATCAACGCATTCGGATAGGCATAACCGATGGACAGTATGCCGTCGCGATCCTGTATGGGTTGCTCTGCCCACCAGCGCAGATTAGCCAGAAGCAATTGCTTGATGCGTCCCCAGGGCAACACTTCCTCATTGGCATAGGCACAGGCTGCCCAGAAGGCGGATTGTGCCATGCGGTAGGTCATCGAGCGACCGTGAGCTATTGCCGAACCGTCATCGGCAAACCAATATTGATGCGACTGGGCAAACTGATGCGCCCGCGCCCTGAAACGCGCCGTATGCTCAGGAAATTCATCGCCTGCCAAGGCGGCAATCAACAGCCCGTAATAATGAAAAGCCATCGGGTTGTACCAATCAATCTGATGTTTTTCGCCATCACGGTAGTAACCCTCACCGATATGGAATTCATCCAGTCGATCAAGATCCTCAATACAGATTTGTCTCGACCACGGCGCACCAGCATTACGCAGAGCCAGATTGACCAGCACACGAAAAAACAGCCAGTTGTTGTCAGCAGGCGGATACTCATTGATAGTTGCCAGCCAGCGAACGGCCCTGCCCCTTGCCTCATCACTGAGCGGATCGCGAAAAGCGGCTGGCGCAATCAACCAGGCATAAGCCAGGCCCGCCATTTCAACCATACGCTGATCGATGGGCCCGACATCCCCCCAATAGCACTCAGATTCAGGGTTAGTCCCCTGATCTATACCCGCGACAAATACGGCTGCATCGACGTTAGCAGGATCAACAGCCAGCATCGGAGCCAGCCCCCACAAGGGGCGCACGAAGGTCTCCATATCCGCGGCAACCTGATCGTAAACACTGCCCCAGACACCTATCGCCGGTCGTGCTGAGTTGAACGATGGCTGATTGACAAGTGGCTTTATATAGCTGCGTGCAAGTGCCGCACACTGCTGTCGATTAGCGAGCATCAGATCAATCCAAACAGACGTGGCAAGGCTAATGATATTGCCGGCACGAATGTTACCAACAGCAGACCCACGATCTGCAAACCGAAGATGGGAACCAGTGGCGGCAGCACCTTGGTGATCTTCTCACCACTGATTGAGCAGGCGACAAACAGTATGGTCCCCACCGGCGGCGTCACCAATCCCATACACAGGTTGTAGACGAGGATGATGCCAAAATGCACCGGATCTACACCCATACTGGTCACAACGGGAAACAGAATGGGTGTGAAGATCAGCATGGCGGGCGACATATCCATGAACACACCCACCATCAGCAGCACCACGTTGATCAGTAACAGAATCACGATCTTGTTATCACTGATGGTGGACAATAATTCGCCAACCGTTGCGGGTATAGAGGCAAAGGTCATCGACCAGCTCATCATGGAAGAACAGGCAATGAGAAACAGGATGACACCCGAGACTGCCGCACTTTCAACCAGCACCTCGTACAGTGCCTTGAACGACAGAGCTCGGTAGAGCAAGGCAAGCACAAAGCTGTAGAACACCGCTATGCCCGAGCCTTCGATAGCTGTAAAGGCACCTCCCAGAATCCCGCCAATCACGATAAAAACCAGTAACAGGCTGGGCATGGCCCGCAGCAAAATCTTCAGCCTCTCAGCGTTGGAATGGCGTGTGCTATCGCTCTCATAGCCGAGTTTTTTGGCGTAGTAATAAGCCATGATCATGACTGAACCGCCCATGATGAGCCCGGGCACATAGCCTGCAACAAACAGAGCAATGATCGAGGCGCTACCACCGGTGATAAGCGAGTAGACGATCAAGGCTCCCGACGGCGGAATGAGCATGCCGGTCGGTGCGGAAGCGGCATTGATGGCCGTTGTCACTGCCATGTCGTAGCCCTTCTCGCGCGCAACCGGATTAACGATTCCGCCGATGGCGGTGGCGGCAGCGATACCCGAACCCGACAAGGTGCCAAACAGCATATTGGCCAGTATATTGGACTGCCACAGGCTGCCGGGAATACGCCCACCCATCAGCATGGCCAGATCGATCAACCGCATGGCAAGCCCGGTGCGATTCATGATGCTGCCGGCCAGTATGAAGAACGGCAAGGCCAGAAAACCAAAACTGTCTATGCCGTTGAAAATGGTCTCGCTGACCGTGGAGAACACCAGATCCGGTGGCAACTGCAGTGCCAGTGTAAAAACACCCGCAAAGGCAAGACCAATGGCAATCGGCGCTCCGATGATCAGAAACACTGCGAAGGTGACAAACAGCACAATCAGCGAAATCAGATCGATGCGTTCAGCCACCAGAGTCTGCACCCACTGTGTATTGAACAAACCTCGGGCCGCCAGCGCGATCAACACGATCACTGCAACCACCGATAACATCGAGGCAACACTGGTTCTACCGCTGGCCAGCATTCGGCTCAGCAATGCCACCTGAGAAAACAGAATCAGAACACCGCTTATCAGCACAACCACCTGCAAGGTGCCCATCGGGATTTGCAGAATCGGCGTCTTCATGAAGGCATTGCCGGTGTAACTTTGCCAACCACCCCAGATCATCACGATGCCAAAGATCAACACCAGAAACGCGTTGAGCACTTCCATCCAGCGTGACTTTCGCTCGGGCAACATATCAATCACGAGCGGCAGGTTCAGGTGCTGGGCACGCATGAAACAAAGCCCCGCCGACAAGAACCCCATCCAGATCAGTGAAAAGCGCAGCACCTCTTCGGTGACCACACTCGGTGCATTGAACAGATAACGCGAAAAGACCTGATAACAGATCGCCACTGCCATCACGGCTAACAGGCATGCGACAGAGCTGGCAAGCAGCTTTCCAATAAAACCATAGAGTCCGCCGATACGGTTAAAAATACCGTTCTGCGTCTTGACTCCGAGCTCACTGCTTTCCATTAACTGTCTCCAGTATCCACAACCAGCTAAATACAACAACGTAGTTCATATCCGAGCCGCCGCTGCAGCCCGGATTGATTCACTGAATCAGAATTCGCGATTTTCGATTTCGAAGATCGTTTCAATCAGCTCTTTCTTGTCAGCATCATTCAAGGCAGCTTCATACATCGGGCTGACCGCTTCGATAAACGGTGCGGTATCCATCTTGATTACTGTCACGCCCATTTCATCAACGGCCTTTTGCAAATCGGACGCCTCGTTTTCATCGGCAAATACGATACTGGCCAGACTGATTTTCTCGAACTCTTCGACCACTGCCTGATGATCTTCCTCAGAGAGTGACTCCTTGAAGCGGATAGAGGTAACGATAAAATCCGACAGGCGTGTCTGGTTTGTTTCCAGCGCATATTTTGCAACTTCACCAAATTTGGCAGAATACAAACCGGCCAGACCTCCTTCAGCCCCATCAACAATGCCTTGCTGCATGCCTGAATACACTTCACCAAACGGCAGTGGTGTTGGAACCGCACCGAACAGTTTCAGCATTTCAATATAAGTCGGGCTGGACATGGTGCGAAGCTTCTTGCCCTTCAGATCTTCAAAGCTTTCCAGTGGCATCGTTGTGTAGATGCTGCGAAAACCCGAAGACAGAAAACCCAGTGGCCAGAACTTGTGCTTTTCCGCAGCATTAAACAACGCTTCACGCACTCGATCGTCCGTCATGACGCTGCCGTACTCTTCAGAAGTACGAAAGACATAAGGCAGATTAACAACACCGAACGCAGGAATGATGTTCTCCAGAGCCGCCGAATTAACCAGGCCTGCGTCAACCACGCCGCGCTGGATCTGTTGGAAGTACTGCAACTGATCACCCAGCTGACCGTTGATGAACAGTTCGAACTCGACACGGCCTTCAGTACGGTCCTTGACCGCATCGACAAACTGCTGAATCTGCAGACCGGCGTTGCCGTCGGCCGATACGTTGGTTGCGAAGCGATAGGTCTTGGCAGAGACCGGCGATGCTGTCACGGCAAGTGCCAGCCCGGCAGCCACCAGTGGTGTAGATATCAATTTCAGAAATTTCATGGTTTCCTCCAAAAGAAACGACAAGCAGATAAAAATGACTTTTTCACAAGTCTCTCCAACAACTCAACAACGAAACATTTCGCTACATCTCTCGAATTCAACCAACGAATTCGTAAACATTCTGTATTGCTGACAATAACTGTGCATAAAATGGTCGAAATATAGTTTCGTGTCAAGTATAATTTCGCTATTGACGAAACATTTTCGTTATGCGACAAAGAGTTTTACTGGAGAAATACATGGATACGCGCACCTCAAGCTATTTCGACTCGGAAGCTGGTCCGGGCAACGACGACGCTTTTGCGCAGGCACTTCAGCGCTGCGTCGAGCGCACCCGTGCCGTGCTGCCACGCACCGGATTACGCAACCCGCGCGTTGGCACAGCAAACAACAGCTGGGAATATTGCCCACACGGATTTGACTGGGTGATGGGTTTTTTCTCCGGCCAGCTCTGGCTCTCCAGCCAGCTTAGTGGCGACCCGGTATTCTCTGAAGCTGCCCGGGCACGTCGTGGCCAGTTTCGTGCCGTACTGGAGAACCGCCGCTGGCAGGATCACGATATCGGCTTCCTGTTCTCATTACACGCCGTTGCCGACTGGAAGATGTACGCCAATCACGATGCCCGAGAAATGGCACTCGAATCTGCACGCTGTCTGTTATCGCGCTTTCGTGAGGAAGGTGCATATATCCAGGCCTGGTTACCGCATGGCCCGCATGATCGTGAACAGGCACGTTTTGCCAGTGGCCGTATGATTGTCGACACCATGCAAAACCTGGCACTGCTGTACTGGGCGCACGCAGAAACAGGACGCCGCGACTTTCTGGAAGTAGCAGAGCTGCATGCGGCAACAACGGCACGCCACCTGGTGCGTGAGGATGGAACCAGTTTTCACACCTTCAGTTTTGATCCCGCCACAGGTGAGCCGTTGCGCGGTGAAACCCATCAGGGCTATGCCCATGATTCATGCTGGTCACGTGGACAATCCTGGCTGTTGCACGGCTTTGCACAGTGCTACGCTGCCACTGGCAATCCACTGTGGCTGGACACCGCACGCAAGGTGGCCGACACCACCGAGAAGCTGATGGGCACAACCGATGTGCCTGTCTGGGACTATGCCCTACCCGCTGACGGCAGCCATCCGGTAGACAGCTCGGCCGGTGCTGTAACCGCCGCCGGTCTGTTTTTGCTAGCATCGCTGACTGAAGGCGAAGAGGCCGAACGCTGGGACCGCTTTGGACGACGCTGTCTGCATGGATTGTTGCGCGACTGCGATCTGACCACCGAGCCTCAAGCCGAAGGTTTGTTGGCACACGGTGCCGCCTTCGTCAATTCAGGTAAATCCGACTCGATGCTTCCCTACGGTGACTACTATTTCATGGAAGCACTAATGCGGGCGCAAGGGCATACGGCCTTCTTCTGGTAAACACTATGATCAATGAACCTACACTGAAAGACATCGCTCGCGAGGCCGGTGTCTCGGTTGCGGCAGTATCGAAGGTACTCAACAATCGAATCGGTGTGGGTGCGGATACGCGCGAGCGCATTACCGAGATTGCGCAACGGATGAGGTATCGCGGCCGTGGAGGCCGTGCCACATCTCCCAGCCATGGTCTGAGCAATGCCACGATAGTCACGCTGGATCGGTATGTACTCAACGATGCCTTTTATGGCCCGATCCTGAATGGTCTGATGGCCGCTGGCGCCGAGGCCGACATCGACATCAAAATTGCCGTCACCGCCGATGTCGCCAGCACGCCCTTGAGCTCAGTGCTCAAAGGTCATTCCACCGAGGCGCTACTGCTGCTGGGCATCGATCAGCCAGAGCTGATCGATGAGGCGGTAAAGCTGGGTTGCCCCACCGTCATCGTCAATGGCATGGATCGCACCATGCGGCTGTCGAGCGTGTCAGCGGATTATCATTTTGGTGCCTGGGCTGCAACTCGCCACCTTCTCGAGCTGGGTCATCGCGACATTCTGCACGTCACCCACCCCTATCGGGAATCCATCAAACGCCGCCTGGATGGTTTTCGCAACGCGCTGGACGAAGCGGGCATCAGATATGATCCTGATAGACATATGCTGGATCTGGGAGCCCCT
The DNA here is from genome assembly GCF_002215215.1 of Granulosicoccus antarcticus IMCC3135. NCBI lineage: Bacteria > Pseudomonadati > Pseudomonadota > Gammaproteobacteria > Chromatiales > Granulosicoccaceae > Granulosicoccus > Granulosicoccus antarcticus. The sequence goes on from NZ_CP018632.1 coordinate 4,301,707, forward strand.
GAGAAAATGACAACCGGGGCCGGCAGCATCATTGCCGATCACATAGAAGCACGTGGCAGCGTGCCCGATGCCCTGTTCTGTGTCAGCGATATCGTTGCGCTGGGCGCGATACAAGAGCTGACGGCACGTGGACTATCGGTGCCAGGCGATATATCCGTCATGGGCTTTGATGGACTCTCCATTGGTGCCCATGCATCCCCCTCATTGACATCCATGCAGATTGATCGCGATGCGATGGGTCGTATCGCCATGCAACTATTGACCGAATACGCCGCCAACCCAGCCATGACCGTACAACGCGTGACCGTGGGTGTGGCACTTCAGGAACGCCAATCCACAAGTTTGCGGAAGGTCTCCAGCTAGAGCCCTTAGACCCAATTCACTCTACACATATATAGAGGAGCAATCGCTCGTGTGGCTGCCCATACCGGATCGCAGACGCAAGCGTCACCCAATCCGGTATGTTGACATCCAATCTATCGCTGATAGGTGCCCCACCAGATGCTGTCAAGAATATTGCCAGGGCCGTACCAGAAGATATCTGAATTGTAGTCGCCATCGAAATCACCGGTAACAGGCACATACTCACTGCCTTTTACAATTGGATCATTACGTCTATCAAAGCTACGATCGTATCGCCCCCACCAAACACTGTCGAGAACGTTACCAGGGCCGTACCAAAAAATGTCGGAGTGTCCATCATTATCGAAATCGCCGGTAACAGGCACATATTCACTGCCTTTTACTAGCGGATCATTACTCCTATCAAAGCCACGATCAGTCCGTCCCCACCAGATGCTGTCGAGAACGTAGCCGGGTCCATACCAGAAAATGTCTGAGTGTCCATCATTATCGAAATCACCGGTAACAGGCACATACTCACTACCATTTACTAGCGGATCATTACTTCTATCAAAGCTACGATCGTATCGCCCCCACCACACGCTGTCGAGAACATTGCCGGGCCCATACCAGAAAATGTCCGAATAACCATCGTTGTCGAAATCGCCAGTAACAGGCACATACTCACTGCCTTTTACAATCGGATCATTACTCTTATAAAAACCACGATCGGCTCGACCCCACCAGATGCTGTCAAGAAGAGCGCCAGGGCCGTACCAGAAAATATCCGAATTACCGTCACTATCGAAGTCGCCAGTAACAGGCACATACCCGCTTCCGATCACAAGCGGACTATTGCTCCGATCAAAATCACGATCATTTCGCCCCCACCAGAGGCTGTCGAGAACGTTGCCGGGACCGTACCAGAAAATGTCCGAGTGTCCATCATTATCGAAATCACCGGTAACAGGCACATACTCACTGCCTTTTACAATTGGATTATTACTCGGATCAAATGCGGCAGCCGGACTTGCAATAGTCAGCGAACCCACAACACCGATCACAGTAGTTGTCAGTGTTAATGTTTTAAGCATGAAATTCCTCCTGAAAGTGTAGATCGCGTCACACTATTGCACAACATCAACAGAACAATCGGAAAGCTAGGATTCATTCCAGATCGCTGTCTTTTGCATTTGTCACTTATTACCGTCTTGCGATCTTGACATAGCGGCCTTGCTGACAATACTCACGGGACTTGTTGCAAGCAACAAAATATCAAACCCCTGATAGACCCCCGTGATACTGCCATCCGAAAGAACCTTGTTTGTTATAACCACTTTACCGGCAGACTAAAAGGAGCAATTTTTACCGAATCAAAATGATCAATAAGGTAAAAATACCATCTGGGTGAAAAGAGATTTCAGTAGTCGAAAATCCAGTAATACAGCAGCTTGCCTGGTGCTTTTGCCCGTACACCGTTTGGCACGCCTGCCGAGCCTCAATCAGCCCACTCCATGGCTCATCTGGATTTGCCATGAAATAGACACACCAGCGGCTGGTGCGGGAACATCTATACGTACCTCTTCATAAGTGCTGCCACTCGATACGGCCATGATCGTTCTGTGTGCGAAGAGCTGTTATACCTGCTATAGAAAAATATCCAATTTTACTTGACCACATCAGGTAGACGCTTGCCGCACAAGTGCATCGTGGGACGCAAACCACCGGACCGGTCCTCGCGGCATCAAGATTGGGCCACCACATGAATTCTGCCTCGGATTCGGAGGCAATCGGTCTGGAGTAAGTGAGAACTTTTTACACGTACTCTGCACGGACACCAGCTCGCTAAGGCGATACCACGCCCCCTTCACAATCAACCGCAATGCCCGCCTTTCGCATACTCACAAAGGCACAGCCTGCCATGAAGAGCATGACGCAGGCCAGAGGCACCGGTGTGCCATTGTACAGAGCACTGACCAGGGCACCGGCGGAGGCTCCCACCAACATTTGCGAGGCTCTCATTGCCGATGCGGCTGTACCGCTGTTCTCACCAAAGAAGTGCAGAAAGTTGACCTGACTGTTGCTGTTGACAAACCCCAGTGAGCTGATCAGTAACAGCACAAACCCCATCACCCACAGAGACCCCGGGCCTGTGAACAGTGCCGCCACCAAAAGCGCACTGGCAACGATCAAAGCCGCCATAAGCCCCCAACGCAGAATTTGCAGAGAGTCGTGAGTTCTCAGTAAGAAGGCATTACAGCGATTGGCAATCATCAGACAAACCACGAAGCCTGAAAACACCATGGGAAACTGCAATTCTGTAACCCCCATGTATTCGTACAGCAAGTAGGCGGCCTGAGTCAGATACGAAAAGAATATGGCGTTGCTACAGACGATGATGAGCAGAAACGGTCGCGCTTGTCGATGAGATAAAACGAAACGGTAGACGCTGAGCGTCTTCTTCAGAGAGAACGCGGAAGGTGGCTCACCGTTCGGTCGACTCTCGGGCATGAAAGCTCTGGTCAACAGGTACAACGCCAAGCCATAAACTGCCAGGAACAGGAAAATAGGACGCCAGCCCCAGGTTGCCAGAATTGCCGAACCAACGATCGGCGCAACCAGCGGCGCTGCCATCATGATGAACGCGATGGTAGACATCACCTGTGCTGCCTGCTGGCGTGGGAATCGATCCCGCACGATGGCCGGAACAACAACCGTGGTAACGCCCCCGCTTGCCGCCTGCAAAAAGCGCAGCAACAGCAATGACTCGAAACTTTCACACATCGTGATAGCCAGGCTTGCCACCATAAAGCACAACAACCCGATCCCGGCCACAAGACGGCGACCTTTGTGATCGCTGAGCGGGCCGCCGACCAGACTGCCAAAGGCGTAGCCGATGAAAAAGCTGCTGACTGTCAATTCCAGGTGGTGCAGGTCCGTTCCCAGATCCCGTGATATCTGCGACAGAGCAGGCAGATAAGCATCAATGGAGAACGGGGTAAGACTGATTATGGCCGCTAGCAGCAGGCTGAGCTGGGGGGTTGAGAGTGGTTTGGGCAACGAGGTCAACCGACAGTGGATTCAGGCCTAGACTGCCTGTTACTAGTCATGCAGTCAAATACATGTTATGCATATCATCTATGAAAAAAACCGATTACATGTCTCTTGACGGTAAAAGCCTTGTTCAGCTGCAATTGATCTATCGATTAGGCTCCATCAGTGCTGCGGCGTTGGAGCTGGGAGTCAACCAATCTACCGTTAGCCATAACCTGGAACGACTGCGACGCATCCTGGACGACCCTCTGTTCATCAAGAGTGGTCGCGGCCTGGTGGCCAGCGCAAAAATGGAAGCCATGCAGAGCCCGATGGAAGAGGTAATGGCAGGCCTGGCTCGTATTGCCAACCCCCTGCCCTTTGACCCTGCGACCTGTGTCAGAGAGTTCAATATCATGGCCAATGATTTTGAACATGACATCATCATTCCCGGCTTGTTCAAGTTACTGGCCCAGCAAGCACCGCAGGTCAGCTTGCGTACACAGATCTCATCACTGGGTGACTCCGACCCCCTGCTGGTTTCGCGTGCGGATGTCGAATTGACTCCTCGTGCGCCTACCGAAGGCAGCGGTCTGATAGCCCAGCCTTTACTGCAGGATGAGCTGGTCATGTTCTACGATGCCCAGCAGCGCTCGGCCCCGGCTACGCTGGAAAAGTGCCTGAACGCAAGGCATGCCATTGCCCAATTTGATACCAACCCGACGGCTGGTCGCGTTGACAGAGCACTGTACCAGATGGGCAAAAGCCGAAAGATTGCCTACAAGGCACCCGGCTTTGCGGCCCTGGGAGCCGTGCTGCGCGGCAGCACCCTGGTCGCCAGCTGCCCGTCGCGACTGGCACAAGGTGCTTTGCAGGGGCTGCAAACATGCCCACTGCCGATGCCGATCGAACCGCTGACTTTTTTCATGACCTGGCACGTCAGACATCGTGAGTCTGCCGAGCACCGCTGGCTAAGGCAGCTGATTCGTTCGGTGGCAGACTCATTATGATTAGACTCCTGATTGCAGGTGCCTTTTTTCTTTCAGCCAACCTGGGCGCATCCTCTGTCAATGTAGATATTCGCGACATCATTACCGGGTCTGACAAAATATTGATAGGCACCATAAAAAGCGCCTCTCCCAATGAACGTGTACTGCTAATACTCTACAAGCTTGCCCACGCCTATGAACCAAACTATTCACAAGGCATTTTTCTGATTCTGCCCGACGGTACGGTCGTGAACAAGACGGGGGAACAGCTGATAGGCATCAAGAGCCAGTGCTTGCCGCAAAATCAATACATCAAGGGCAAGTTGATAATGCAACAACTCCACACTTAGCGGGACACTCTTAATCTGGCTGAAAATTCATCGACATTCTGTAATACGACACGTTCGCCTTATAGAATCTTTCACCCTCAATACTCAGCCCGAACCTTTCATAGAACGCCCGCGCACTTTCCCTGGCATCGCACCAAAACACAGTAGCTCCAGCGCATTGCACATAGTGAATGACATGGCGAATCAATGCCGCCCCCAAACCCATTCCCTGGTGCTCTGCCTCAACTGCGAATTTCCTGAGTCGTACTGCTCCTGCATCCTCATAGACGGAAGCGACACCCACCAAGACCTCCTCCAGGTAGATCCCATAGTGCAAAGCACTCTCATCGCCTTCCACCTCACAGTATTCTTTTGGCTTATCTGGCCATAGCACTCGTTGACGAATATCCAGCGTCGCCACACAGGTGATCTTCCTGATTTTCATTTCCATTACAGCACCCTGCGCTACAAAAACAGTATTTGACGCTCATCTGGCAGATTCACTGGTCGGAGTCGCAGGACTACACCACAGCAGCTACTTCTGCCTATTGGAAACCAAGCTGCGAAAGAAAGTGAACTGAGAACCCCAGATCACTTTGATGTCGTCAAGCGAAATATAAACCTGCTGCAAAAGCTGATTGCTCAATCAACCTTTGTCAAACGTGCTTCAACAACTCCTTGGCAAGCTCTTCAGGCAAGTCCACCATCACATCATGGCTACTGGGCAGTTTAACCACTTGCCAGCTCGGATCACTTGCGTACTTCTCGGCAAAATACCGGAACGGGCTAGGATCCCAGCCATCGGCCAGTATGAATACCTTGTTTGCCACTGCCTGAGCCTTACCCGTTAACAGAGCTGGCATCTCAAAGGTTGCCAGTGCCTGAGGGACGCAGCGACGATCAACCCACGGTCTGTTTTTCTCCGCTATTCCAAACATTTCAGCCGGAATCGGCGGCATCATGCCTTGCAAATCCACCTCACCATTCCCTCTGAACGCCTGCATGAAGACTTCAGCGACCTCAGGCACCAAGGCTGTTTGCAACAAGTCGATCAACGAGTCACCATTTTCTGGAACAAAGGCATCCAGGTAGACCAATGTCTTGATTTTTTCAGGAATTCGTTCCGCCAACTGAGTAATGACCATGCCGCCATAGGAGTGGCCACATAACAGCACATCGTCCAGCTCTTCAGATTCAATGCAACCCTGGACATCACGCACATGTGTCTCCAGTGTGATCGCCTCATTCGCCTGATGCGCCCTCTCTCCAACACCTGTGTGTGTTGGTGTGAATACAGCATGCCCCTGGCTTCTCAACAAAGCGGCCAAATCCCGATAGCACCAACCACCATGCCAAGCCCCATGAACCAGAACGATATTTGCCATTTTGCATTCCTCTGTGTGTTGTTCGGTTGACCCTGCACTCAAGATACCACCCTTGAATAAGTGCGCAAGCCTTTAAAGCTATAAGCCATTTTGCATGGCTAGCACCGGCAAGTAGCTTGCACCCAAGGTTTTCAGCCGCTCAGTTGTGAGCATCACAACCTTGTTCGAAGCACCCCAGCCTTCAATCATACGAGTTGTATCGGGACCAAGTTGCTGGCAGAGCAAGTTACGGAACCGATTCATAGCGTTTGTCGAACGACGTCAAAAAAGTCGCGCCATCTGCCCCTTGACCCGTCGAATGGGAATTGATGATTCGATATTGGCCACGCCCACCACCTTGGTCAATCGCCCCGTGAGAAACCGTTCAAACTCATGCAGATCGACAACGGCAACGCGTAGCAAATAATCCCTATTGCCTGTCATCAGCCAACAGTCCATGACTTCGGGTAGTAGCTTGATTTCCTCTTCGAAGTGGCTCAGGCGCTCATCAATCTGATGATCAAGCTTGATCGACACGAAGACAGTGAAGGCAAATCCCAGTTTGCTTTCATCAATATTGGCGCTGTAACCGGTAATGATGCCCAGACTCTCCAGGTTACGGACACGCCGGGCACAGGGCGTTGCTGATAGCCCGACCTGCTCGCTGAGTTCCTGATTGGATAATCGGGCATTGTGCTGCAGGGCTGCCAGAATCTTGTTGTCGATCTTGTCGAGTGAATAGGCCATTCGTTGATTGTAGTGAAATTCTTCAACATTTTCGACATTAGTAGCTCAAACCTCCAACTTATCGTGTTTTAACATACGTATTTGAAGAAATTGAGCAGACAAGCATCGCTATTATTTCCCCATTGAATCTGTTTGGAATGTCTTTGCGATGAACGACGGTCAGTCAATTGCCCCCGGCCAGGATCCAGACCCGCAAGAAACCTCGGAATGGATCGAGTCATTGGAAACTCTGACTGAAACCCAGGGAGCTGAACGCGCCCGATTTGTGCTGTCTCAAGTACACCAGCGCGCACGCTTGCTGGGTGTCACGACTCAAGCTCTGCCTTACTCTGCCTATCGCAATACCATTCCCGTCTCCCAACAAGCACCCTACCCGGGTGATCTGGAGATCGAACAACGAATCAACACCCTGATTCGCTGGAACGCACTCGTCATGGTTGTCCGAGCTAACAAAGCTTATGGGGAACTGGGCGGACACATCGCATCGTATGCCTCGGCTGCGGAGATTTTCGAAGTGGGATTCAATCACTTTTTCAAGGCTCGAAGTGACCAGTCAGCAGGTGACCTGGTCTACTTCCAGCCGCATTCCGCACCCGGGATCTACGCACGATCCTATCTGGAAGGACGCTTGAGCGAGGCCGATATTGCCAGCTACCGACAGGAGCTCTCAGGCAACGGCCTGTGCTCCTATCCACACCCCTGGCTCATGAACGAGTACTGGCAGCTGCCGACAGGCTCCATGGGGATCGGACCCTTGTCAGCGGTCTACCAGGCGCGTTTCATGCGCTATCTCCAGGCGCGCGATCTGGCACAGACTGATCAGCGACATGTCTGGGGTGTGTTCGGCGATGGTGAAATGGATGAACCTGAATCTGTGGCCGGACTGACGCTGGCCGCCCGTGAGAAACTGGACAACCTGACGTTCATCGTGAACTGCAATCTGCAACGCCTGGATGGACCGGTACGCGGCAATGGTCAGATCATCCAGGAGCTGGAATCCCTGTTCGTGGGTGCCGGCTGGAACGTCATCAAGGTACTGTGGGGATCGGAATGGGATGATCTTTTCGCACGCGACACGAACAATGTGCTGTTGCGTCGTTTTGCAGAAACCGTGGATGGCGAGTATCAGAACCTAGGCTCAAAGGACGGTGACTATAATCGTCACAAATTCTTCGACGCCGATCCGGAGACCGCCGCTCTGGTGGACTCCATGTCCGATGCACAAATTCATGCCTTGAAGCGTGGCGGCCACGATTACCAGAAGCTGTATGCAGCCTTCGCGGCAGCCAAGGCACACAAGGGCCAGCCAACCGTCATCCTGACCAAGACGAAAAAAGGCTTTGGTATGGGCGGCGCTGGCGAGAGTCGCATGACAGCGCACCAGGCAAAAAAACTGGATGTCGAGGCATTGCTGGAATTTCGTGATCGCTTTGCCCTGCCACTGGACAACCAGCAGGTCGAGGAGTTGCAGTTCTACAAACCAGCCGATGATAGTGCCGAGATTCGTTACCTGAAAAAGCGTCGTGAAGAGCTGGGGGGCTATCTCCCCATGCGTTCCCTTAACGCTTCTACAGCCATTGCGCAGCGTCCACCGCTTGAGAGCTATGCAAAGTTCGCACTCAACGCCAATGGCAAGCAGATGTCCACCACCATGGCGGCAGTGCGCATTCTTTCCGCACTGTTGAAGGACAAGCAGTTCGGCCCTCGTATCGTCCCCATCGTGGCAGATGAGGCACGCACGTTTGGCATGGACAACCTGTTTCGCCAGATAGGTATCTATGCTCCTGAAGGTCAGCTATACGAGCCGCAAGATGCCAATTCGATGTTGTTCTACAAGGAAAGCAGCAACGGTCAGTTACTCGAAGAAGGCATCACGGAGGCCGGTGCGATCAGTTCATGGACCGCTGCGGCCACCGCCTATTCGACTCATGATATCGAGCTTCTGCCTGTCTATATCTATTACTCGATGTTCGGATTCCAGCGTGTCGGCGATCTTATCTGGGCAGCAGCAGATCAACGTGCGCGCGGGTTCCTGCTCGGTGCCACCGCCGGTAGAACCACACTGTCGGGAGAAGGCTTGCAACACCAGGATGGCTCCAGTCATATTCTGGCGGCTGCAGTCCCTAATTGTCGTGCTTTTGATCCGAGTTTTGCCTGCGAGGTCGCTGTCATCATGGAGTACGGCATGGAACGCATGCTGGATGAGCGATGCGATGAATTCTTCTACATCACGGTAATGAACGAGAACTATGCACAGCCCTCGCTGAACGAGACCAACAGACAGGGCATCATCAGAGGCCTGTATCACCTGGAGAATCGGGGCACAGAAAACAGCCCACGAGTGCGACTGCTGGGCTCTGGCACCATCCTGATGGAAGTCATTGCAGCTGCGCACATTCTGGCTGAACAGTTTGGCATTGCCAGCGATATCTACAGTGCTACCAGCTATACCGAACTGGCCAGAGAGGCCGCCACTGTTGAGCGTGAAAACCGCCTTGGCCTCAATACGCCGCCCGCCAAAAGCCATGTAGAAACATTATTGCAAGGCCACGCCCCCGTCATTGCCGCCAGCGATTATATCCGTGCTTTCCCACAACAGATATCACCCTATATTGATGCACGCATGACTGTTCTGGGCACTGACGGCTTCGGACGCTCGGCCAATCGCAAGGCCTTGCGCCGATTCTTCGAAGTCGACCGTGAGCACATTGCACTGGCCGCCATCGAAGCACTGGTGCGAGCCGGATCACTGGATCCGTCCATGACTGCCGAAGCCATCGACACTCTCGGGATTGATACAAGTGCATCTGCACCCTGGACGGTTTGATTGGGTAGGTGCAAGGTATGTGGTGTCACATCGTACTGGTCTACAGCTGTAGACCAGTACGAAAATACTATCGCTTATAAGCAAATGCTCAAGTAGACGGTATTACAACGCCCTTATAGCTGAGCGATTTTTTCGAATATTCTTGCAACACCTTCAGCCCCAGGGTCAGCATACCCATCCAGAGAGCGGGCTTCCAGATACGCAGAACGCCCAGCCTTTGCCGATAACATTTTAGCTGTTGCATCAGCACCAGCACGTGCCTGTACAGCGGCATCCTGAATGCTCGACCCGGAAACAAGTGCATCTAACGCAGGCTTCAAGGAATCGATCATGGTGCGATCTCCCGGACCCGCTCCTCCGTATTTCTGCATCGCATCCAGACCTGCAGACAGAGAGCTTGCCCAATCAGAATTGTTTCTGAATGCTTCTGCGGCATTCGCAAACAGGATGGCAAACAATACGCCACTTGAGCCCCCCATCAACTTACTGGTCAAATCGCTTAGCGTCGTGAACAGCTCGGCCCCGTTGGCCATGGGTAAATTATCCAACTCGCCCTGAATGGTTCGAGCAGCAGCGGCAAATGTGGTTCCAGTGTCACCGTCGCCTACCTTTGCATCAAGCTCGTTAAGGTCAGCCTCGCTGGAAAGACAGGAAGCAATGATGGCTTCTATGACTTTTCGAACCTCCGGCTCGTTCGAGCTTGCAAAACTGGGAACCCCCGGTAACGCAGGTGGAACAATTGGCTCTGACTTGACTACCGGACTAATTTGCGGCCATGCATTGCAATCAATATTACTTAGCAATGCCTGCCTGTAACTCGATTCCAGTGGCACCAGCGAAATTGAAAAACCAGGCATGTCCAGAGCTGTCATGATCGGTACCGGACCCATTGTAAAGTCCACTACTTTTGCCAGATCACTGGCCATGAACTCCTTGAACAATATCGAGCATTCCAGGCCGTTGAGACCGCCCAGGTTATTAAACAGAGCTAAATGTCGCTTGGATTCATCAACACAAGCCAGGAGTCGGCTGGAAAAATTCTGCATCAGCGCCGTGCAATCCGAGAAACTTTTAACATCGACACCTGGCTCCCCGTGAATGCCCAGTCCCACTTCCACTTCATTGTCGGCAATCCTGTCTTGCTTGTCACTGCCTGGGACCGTAGAAGTATCACGTGAAAGACCCAAAGTTTTGATATCACCCGCAACCGCCTGTGCAGCTTCAAAGACTGCTTCCAGAGACTCTCCCTGTTCAGACAGATATCCTGCAACCTTGTGGACGAAAATAGTTCCAGCAAGACCACGAGGCTGTACAGCGTCGGCAATTGCAATATCGTCACCCACGATCACCATTTCTACTTTGTAGCCCATCGCCTTGGCTTTCTCGGCAGCCAGACCAAAGTTCAAACGATCACCCGTATAGTTCTTGATTATGAGCAGGCAGCCACTTGTGCCACAGACATTCAAGATGGCCGACAAAACCGCATCGACACTGGGTGATGCATTGACTTCGCCGCAAACTGCTGCCGTTAACAGACCCGGACCGATCAACCCCGCATGAGCTGGCTCATGACCGGAACCACCTCCAGAAATGATAGCCACTTTGTTCTTATCCCAATCGGCACGAACAACGACTCGTGCATGACTCGATGGATCAAAACGTCGCAACCGACCACCTGCTGATGCAATAAGACCATCGATTGCATCTGTCACTATCGTTCGTCGTTCGTTGTAGAAATTTTTCATGTCTATTTCACTTGATCAGATCGCTAATGGCGAAGCACTTCTTGATATGTACCGGCACATGCCATTGTGCTTCAAAGCCTGCCTCCATCACGAAACTGTCACCCGCCTTTACAGTCTGTATTGAGCCATCAGCCAGATTGGTTATATGAGCCTCACCTTCCAGAATATGACAAAACTCGGTAATACTTTTATAGCTGGCGTTGAACTTTCCCGCCGAACATTCCCAAATTCCAAATCGCGTTCCGGTTTGAGTGTCATTGCTGTACAACCAGGACCCTTGCTCAGGGTTCCCTTCAACAATATCAGCACCAATGTCTTTTGAAACGCGCTCGATCTCTGGAGATCCGAAACGAATGAATGTCGCCTGTGTCATTATTAATTCCTGGTCAAGTGATAAAAAACTAACGCCATCTTAAACATTCGATATTTCGTTCATCGCACCAGGCTTTATCCTTGCGTGGCACCAGACATCAGCCCGTGAAAAACTACTTACTACAACTACTGAACGCTGTAATAAATTCCGATTTAAAGTCTGTTTAATCAATAAGCATAAAAACTGTAGACATCGCACTTAAATACCGCTCGTTAACTTGTCAAATTTGTCTTTCAAACTCAATACCGGAGCGCCCAGCGGCAGAAGCGCATTCAATGCAGCATGACACGGTATGGATTTCATCGACTGAACCGGGAACGGTAACGCATGCTCTGGTTCACCCAATATCTTGGATGTTAAAGCTCGTCCCATAACGGATGTCATGGCAATACCACGGCCACTAAAGCCCAAAGCTGCCGTTATACCGGGCGCTGGCTCATGAATATGCGGAATCATTTCTTGTGTCACCGCAATACGGCCGCCCCAGGTACGCTCAAGCCCAATGCCTCGAAGTTGTGGAAAAACAGTCTCAACACCCTTACGTAATCGCTGGTGCCCACCTAACAGGCCAACACTTTCGGAACTGCCAACGCAACCAAATATCAAGCGCCCGTCGCGATCATATCGGGAAAAATAGATTGCCTTGCGCGTATCAGCTATCGTGACTTTATTGGGTAGAACAGAGGCCTGCTGCGCCGCACTCAAAGGCTCTGTTGCAACGGCAATGCTCACCAGAGGGAAGAACGTTTTTCGAATTCCAGGCGTCAATGCATCACGCGAATAGGCATTTGTTGTCAAGACAACCTGCTCGGCACTCACCGAGCCTGCAGCTGTGCTCACACGCCAACGACCGTTCATGCGATTCAAGCCCTGGACAGCTTCGCCACAAAATATTCTGGCACCGCGGGCCTGAGCAGCTTTCGCATAGCCTCTTGTCAATGACAATGGCTGAACGCTACCGCCTTTTCGATGAAAAAGCGCAAAACGATACTCCGGTGATCCGCTCACACTCTCGACATCACCACCTTCCAGAATATCGATCTCCGCACCCACACCTTGCCAAGCTGCATGCAGACGCTCCAACGACTTGAGTGAACCACTGGTATGCGCAGCTTGCACCCAACCGTTCTGAACATCATCGCACTCAACTCCAAAATGCCTGATGTCACGAAATAGCTCATCTGCAGACTGCAACGTGGTCTTTACTAACAGCTCGGCACGAGCACCTCCGAAACGCTTGGCAAGCTCATCGGGAGTTTGCCGCCAGAGTGGATTGCATTGACCGCCACTGCGCCCGGACGCACCCCATCCAATGTCGCGCTCTTCGAGCAACACTACGGATAGCCCAGCCTCGGCCAGCCCGACAGCCGTTCGGCAACCTGTAAGTCCGCCGCCAACGATGACGACGTCTGCGTCTATATCCCCTTTCAGTGACTCACACTCAGGCTTGGCAGACGCCGTTACCGACCAATGGATTTCTTCGACAGGATGCTTGCTCATACCTTCACCCATTTTTCGCCTACGGCGGTCGTGTCGTATTGATCAATCATGATTTGAAAGTTCCGGTTCAGAGCCCAAACATTAGTTTTACAATATGATATATCTATTTCACAATACAATAACAAAAAATGTGAAACCAAACCAAACACATCTTCCTTTAATTGCAAAATCAGGCATTTTTATTCATACTGCGCGCGTTCTCAAATAATGCCATTCTAGTGGCACACCTTCTGGTCATTGGAGCCCGCGCGTGGCACGTGAAGTACAAAGCTCTATCATTGAAAAGCTTGTGGTTGTCCTGGACGTATTAGCTCGCACCCCAGGCAAACTGAGCCAGTCCGAGATTGTGACGGCAACCGGCTTCAACAAAAGCTCAATCCACCGAATCCTGTCAATACTGCTAGGCCAGGGCTTGGTGCGTCTTGACGAAAGAGACAAAACGTACTCGGTAGGCCCCAAGCTGGTGAGCTGGGCCAGATCTGCCTGGCAAAAAACCGATCTAGCGCAAATAGAAGATCAAGACCTCATAGATCTCAGCAACGCCACAGGCATGAATGTCGCGATCTCTGTACTGAGCGATTACACCGTCACCTTCATCCGCACACGAATAATCAATCCCTACAAGCTAGCCGTCAAGGTTGGCGGACAATCAGACCTGCACTGCACAGCAGCAGGCAAGCTCTTTCTGGGCTTCATGAGCAAGTTCGAGCTAGACACCTATCTGGACACAACCGAACTCGAAAAATACACAGAGACAACGCTGACAGATCAAAAGTCACTTTTAAACGATATAGAACTGGCACGAGAACTCGGCTACGCAAAAGGCAACCGCGAGGAGTTCTGGCAGGTTGTTGGCATTGCAGCCCCAATTGTCGACTACGATAACCGCATCATGGCGGCATTGAGCCTATGGACACCAACACGCTTTGCCTCCATGTCAACGCTTGAGCAGGACGTTCCTGCGATGCTGGAGACTGCGGCCAAAATATCTGCTCGATTTGGATCAATGGCCTGACTTCACGCCCCCAATATCAAGCTAGCTTCAACGCAATGACGACACTTGCGGCAGCCTAACTGCTACCACACAAACTCAAACCACTTACCCTCGCACGATCTGGATTCAGCACCTGACCCCTTAGAGCGACAACAACATTTCGCAGATGCACCAGCCTGCGCACCCTATCCGTCATTGCCACTGCACTTTACCTGCATTGACGCGCCCTTCTCTGTGATTTCACCATGAGACTGAGCCAACTCAAACTAATATCCTGAATATCAGCTGAAATACAAGCACTTAGTGTCGTCACAACACTCAGAAGCGTCCGCTTGAATCTTATCAATACTATTATTTCTGTGTTGCGCATTGTGTTTTTTATATATAACATTGTAAAACTTCGATGTTATTTTATCGGTACCGGAATCTGCATGTAGATGTGACAGAACGATTCGAAATGAATCGCCTGGTGATCAATCAGCACGCAACATTCGAATCGATAGCAATACCGATCGAGGTGTCTCGCTCGCAATCACAGATTTGGAACCAACCACAGTAACGCCATCACTACAGCGTCATTGCATCTGGTGAATAGCCAATTAGAGGCAGATCCAGCACCCCCATCCACCCCGCGAAGGAAATAAAATGAAATTGTCATTCAAACTCAAAGCCTCTTCTGCGCTGTTAAGCGCAGCATTGCTGGCCGCCGCCTCTTCGCCAGCCATGGCAAAAGAATTTAAAATTTCTTTAGGTGGCGGAGAAGGCACTGCTCAACATGCGTTGGCAGCAAAATTCGTTGAAGGCCTGGAAGCGAATACAGAGCACACCGCTCGCATCTATTCCAACAGCCAACTGGGCTCAGAACAAGACACAGTCAACGATGCATCCATGGGTGTTCTGGATTTTTCAGTGGTTGCTATCAATAACATCACCCCGTTCTCACCGACTGTCGGCGTATTCACCCTGCCCTATATCATTGAAACTCTTGAAGAGGCTGAAACTCTGGTGCAAAGCCCCGCTGCACAGGAGCTGATAGAAAACACGGTTCGCGATGCGGGTGTACGCATAGTCGGCTGGACTTTCTCCGGCTTCAGAGTGCTGACCAATTCCAAGCGACCTGTAGAAGGTCTTGCCGACTTACAAAATCTTGTTATTCGCGTACCTAAAAACGAAATAATGATCGATACCTACCGCGCCTGGGGTGTCAACCCGACACCCATGGCCTGGGCTGAACTTTTTTCAGCACTACAGCAAAAAGTAGTTGACGGTCAAGATCTTGCCCTCGTTGATATCGCCTCTTTGAAATTCTACGAGGTTCAAAAGTACATCACCAACATCCACTACAACTTCCTGCTCGAGCCGATGATCATATCTGAAGGTGTGTTCCAGGATCAGTCTGAAGCTGACCAGGCAGCGATTCTGGCTGCAGGTAAAGAGGCAACGCTATACAGCGCCGAATTCCTACGCTCAAGCGAAGCAGACGCGATTGCCAAGCTCAAAGAGAAAGGCATGGAATTTTTTGACGTGGACGAATCAGAATGGATTGAAAAGGCGACTACCACCGTTTGGCCCAAGTACTACGACAGCGTTGGTGGCAAAGACAAAGTTGATGCCGTCATCGCAGCTCTTGGTCGATAAATAGCCAACATCCGTAACTGAATGCTCGCCAGCTCAGTTGAACTGGCGAGCTCCTTCCCTCAACCAGACCCCACAAGCGCCACTTCCAATGATGCATCTTGGGCGCACGGGCTAATTAACCAAATTTCAGAGAAACAGCTATGGGCAAAAAACTTTTGTATTTCATAGACAATTTCGAGGGCTATGTCTGCAGAACCCTTCTAGCGGTTTTTGTCACTCTGCTGTTCGCACAAATTATCTCTCGTCAGGTATTCGGGCATTCCTTAGCCTGGACTGAAGAGCTATCTGTCTATATGTTCGTCTGGTTTGTCTACTTTGGTGCCGCTTATGCGGCCCGACTCAACGCCCACAACCGCGTGACCTTTCAATACAAGTTCATGCCTGCCTGGCTGCCTCGAAAACTCGAATTCATTACTGACATGATCTGGGTCGCCTTCAACTGCTACTTCATCTACCTGTCATACGATTTTGTTTTTAATAAAATGAATCTATTCTGGAAATCACAAACCCTTGGCGTTCCAATGAAATATATCTACATGATATTACCCATTGGATTCACGCTTATTACAATACGAGTCCTTCAGGTCAACTACTATAAATTCATCAAGGGTGAGGGAATCCCGGACCTTGATTCACAAGAAATGGATGAGCTGGTAAATCAATCTGCAAATTCCGAAGATACTACTGATGCTGCAGGGAGCAGAAAATGAACGAATCACTATTAGTTCTCATCCTGTTCGGCACATTCATAGGGCTTTTATTCATGGGAGCCCCCATCAGCATTTCCCTGGGTGTCTCTGCACTGGCATCGTTGTTATACCTTGGCGAAAACCCTATTAAATTTGTTCAAGTGGCCTTCACATCCGTAGGCTCTTTTCCGCTCATGGCTCTGCCCGCATTTGTACTGGCAGGCGCGTTGATGGAAGCCGCCGGCATCTCCAAACGGCTGGTCACCTTGGCAGAAAGCTTTGCAGGTCCTGTTACAGGCGGAATCTCGGCAGCCACCGTCCTGGCCTGCATGTTCTTTGGCGCCATATCAGGATCTGGACCAGCTACCACGGCCGCCGTGGGCATGCTCATGATTCCAGCCATGGTCAACCGTGGCTATGACAAAGGGTATGCATCAGCAATAACAGCCTCTGCTGGTGGCTTGGGTATTATCATCCCTCCCTCGATACCCATGGTTATCTTTGGCATCTCGGCCATTGGCCTAAGCGTACCCGCAGATGCAATTGCTCTGCACGGTGAGTTCCAGACAGTATCAATTACCAAAATGTTCATTGCAGGCGTGCTGCCCGGACTTGTAATATCTCTGAGTTTGTTGATTCTCAATTATATTCGTTGCCGCCGACTAGGCTACAAGGGAACATCTGAAGGATGGGATATCAAGCATATCGGCCACTCCGTACGCACAGGATTCTGGTCAATAATGGCGCCACTTGTGATACTCGGTGGCATCTATACAGGATTCTTCACTCCGACTGAATCAGCCATAGTTGCCATTTATTACACGGTGTTCGTAGGTGCATTCATTCACAAAGAGCTCACCTGGGCGAAAATATTCCGCTCCTTGGAAACAACCACTTGGTTGACCGGACGCATACTATTGATTCTGTTTACAGCGACCGTATTCGGGCGCGTTCTGGTTGAGAATCAAATTCCAGCCATTGTGGCTGAATCGATGCTGAGCATGACCGACAATTTGTTTGTCATATGGGCACTCATTATCGTGTTCTTGCTATTTGTTGGCATGTTCATGGAAACCCTCGCCGCTATCATGATCCTGACACCCGTGCTCCTACCAGTAACCTATAGCCTGGGCATTGATCCGATTCACTTTGGCATTGTGATGATCTGCACGCTCTCCATTGGATTCGCAACACCTCCGCTGGGAGAGAACCTGTTTGTCGCTGCAGGTATATCCAACATTTCTCTGGAGGATGTGACGACAAAAGCACTGCCATTCGTATTCATATCCACCATTGCAGTTTTTCTTATTGCCTATTTCCCGCAGATATCATTATTTCTACCGCGTATTCTGGGTTACTAGGAAACAGCTTCAGACAAACTTTTTCTTCTGATGCCAGAGTTGCAATTAAACCATGACCAGCAGCTCTACATTGCAAGCTCTGGCACAGAAGAGACTGACTCTATAACCAAACCTGCTCATCTGGTTGCAGGCTAACTTTTCTCAGATACGGATGACTCCCCATGCTTCCCGACATACGCAAAATACTGTACTGCACCGACTTTTCCGAAAGCTCGATCGCTGCATTCAAATACGCTGTCTATTTGACAAAAACTACTGATGCAGAAATCCATATCTTGCATGTCGTGGAAAAACTCTCCAACGATGCAAAATTGACATTTCAGACTTACGTCTCCGATGACGAAACTCGACGAAGAATGCTCAAAGAGAGGGTCAACGTCGCACAACAAACGCTGATTGATAGGCAGGATGCGTTTTGGAACGCCCTTTCAGAAGAAGAGCAAGGGCTTCGACATAAAATAGCATCATCTCAAGTTATCGAATCGTATCCGGCTGAAACCATTCTAAAAGTTTCCGGCGAACTGGATGCTGACCTGGTGATCATGGGAAGTCATGAAAGAGGACTTGTACGCACTTTTCTAGGCAGCGTCGCCAAAAGCGTATTGCGTCGATCTACAGTTCCGGTAATGGTAGTACCAGTCTCCGAGCTGCAATAACCAAGACACACGGACAGTATCCCTGAGTCTTCTTGCCTTGCACGGCGCAGAATGCGCCCTTTCGCTTGCGTAGCAGCCCAAGAACGCGGCTGGTATCAGGCCAGTGCTTCCAATGCCCGCAGTACATCACGCCGACTGACCTGTCCGACCAATCGATTATTCTGCATGACAGGGTAACGTCGAAACGGTGAGTCAATGAACAGCTGTGCCAGTGCCAGGATGCTGGTATCCGCTTCGATCGTGGTCACCTGTTTACTCATGTAGTCCTTTACCTGTCCAGCATAATCATCGTAATAGCCAGCACTGAGAGCCACTTTCATGCAGTCCTGCTCTGAGAGTATGCCAACAAGATTGCCATGGTCGTCGACAACCGGGGCTCCGGATATACGCTTTTCGACCAACAGGCTGATTGCCAGACGCATTTCCATATCTGGCTTGAACGTGACCAGACTTGCGGCCATGTAGTCACTGACTTTGATTGACTTCAGCATCAGAATTCCCCTTTCGCGATGGCGGCACGCTTGCTACTGCAAGGTCGTGAACAGCTTTGACATTCACCTGATCCGTTCACGGCATTCAGACCGCCACAACTACCAGCGATGGGCGATCGTCCCATGAGCACACCGATGGCCATTCCCGCAATTGCGAGAGCCATGATTCCGAAAGTAACGAAAAACATTGCCATCATAGTGTGCTCTCCAGAGAACTGAGTCTGTTAACCGTACAGTGCAGCAAATGCTGGACTGTGACGCTCGGCCAGCGAACTGCCTGACTTCAGTATCAGCTGTGCAGCAATGTCATGCTGTTCAGCAAACGCCATAGCCTTGTCGGCACCCATGATCATGAGGGATGTCGACAGTGCATCGGCTGCCATGGCCGAATCGGCAACGACGCTGACAGAAGCCAGTCCGTTGTTAACCGGTTGACCAGTACGTGGATCAATTGCATGTGAATAACGCTGACCGCCATCATCAAAGAAATTGCGGTAGTCGCCAGATGTAGCAATAGCCTTGTCTTCCAGTTCCAGTACCCGGAATACATCCCGACGACCGACTTCTGGCTTTTCGATAGCCACTTTCCAGGCGCTGCCATCCGGCTTGCGTCCTTTGGCGGCAAGCTCTCCACCGACTTCTACCAGATAGCTATCCAGTCCTCGTGCATCCAGTGCTGCCACGACGCGATCAACGGCGTGTCCCTTGGCTATACCAGAAAGATCCAGCTGGATTTCAGGCTTGCGCTTGCGAATGGCGTTGGCACCCAGATCAATCTCCAGATACTCGTGACCAATCTGTGCCAGAGTCTGGCTGATAGCCTGCTTGGCTGGACGATGCCCACGTGAGCCATCCGCACTGGGAGCTGCACCGGCGCCGAAGCCCCAGAGATCAACCAGAGGACCTACCGTGGTATCAAAAGCACCATCGGTCTGCTCACTCAGAGTCATTGCGTGGGCGATGACTCGAGCCGTTGCTGACGAGACTACCTGCCAGTCACCGTCAACGCTTCGATTCAGAATTGATAATTCTGATTCGGGGCGCCAAGTGGACATATGCGTATCCACATTCTGCAGAACCGCCAGTACTTCCTGGTCAAGATTCTCGATGGATTCGCCACCGTAGCGAACACTGTAACCGGTACCCATGACCAGGCCTTCGAAGCCGGCCAACTCAGGTTCACGGGCAGTACCACTGCATCCGACTAACGCCAGAACTGCAGGTGGTAGAAAAATACCACCACTCAGCATTAGTGAAGATTTTAGAAAGCTGCGTCTTTTCATAGTTCTCATTTGCCTCGTAATTGACTCAGCCGCCGAAGTCGTCAAGCATGATATTTTCGTCTTCTACACCCAGTTCCTGCAGCATGTCGACCACCGCGGCGTTCATCATCGGCGGGCCACACATATAGAATTCACAGTCTTCTGGAGTAGCGTGATCTTTAAGGTAATTCTCTAACAATACATTATGAATGAAGCCGGTATAACCAGTCCATTCATCCTCTGGAGTTGGATCTGACAATGCCAGATGCCACTCGAAATTCGGGTTCTCTGCCTGCAGACGATCGAACTCTTCTGCATAGAATGTCTCTCGCAGACTACGAGCACCGTACCAGAACGAAATCTTGCGATCGCTGTTCAAACGCATCAGCTGATCAAAGATATGTGATCGCATGGGGGCCATTCCAGCACCACCACCGATGAATACCATTTCGTTCTTCGTCTCTTTCGCAAAGAACTCGCCAAAGGGTCCGGAAATAGTTGCCTTGTCACCTGGTTGCAGGTTGAAGATCCATGAAGACATCTCACCAGCCGGCACTTCGTCGATACGACTCGGCGGTGGCGATGCGATACGAACATTCAACATGATGATACCCGCCTCTTCCGGGTAGTTCGCCATTGAGTAGGCTCGCATGACAGTCTCAGGCACCTTGGATTCGATTTTCCAGAGGTTGAAACGATCCCAGTCTCCACGAAATTTTTCTTCGACCACAAAGTCGCTGTACTTCACGACATGGGGTGGGCATTCGATCTGGATATAACCACCCGCACGAAACGGCACAGACTCACCCGCAGGCAATTCCAGCACCAGCTCTTTGATGAAGGTTGCCACATTGTTGTTTGAGCGCACTGTGCACTCCCACTTACGTACACCGAAGACTTCATCGGGTACTTCAATGCGCATGTTCTGCTTGACGGTCAGCTGGCAGGACAGACGACCGCCCTCTGCCGCTTCACGCTTGTTGATATGTCCTGTCTCAGTTGGCAGGATGGAGCCACCGCCTTCCAGCACCCGAACTCGGCACTGACCGCAAGTACCACCACCACCACAGGCTGAAGCGACATAAAGCTCTGCGTCAGCCAGAGCACCCAGCAGCTTTGAGCCCACCGGTGTCTGGATGGTCTTCTCACCGTTGATAAGGACATCAACGTTGCCACTGGCAACCAGTTTTGATTTGGCACCCAGGATAATTCCCACGAGCACCAACAGTATTATCGTAAAGAGTACGACACCGAGGATAATCTCAACCATGACAGCACGCTCCCGTGTGTCTGAATTCAGTCACATTCATGTTTATATTATGCAGTCGCTTTAGCATCAGAGTTGAATGCCGGAGAATGCCATGAAGCCCATGGACATCAGGCCCGCTGTAATAAAGGTGATCCCCAACCCTTGTAATCCGGCAGGTACGTCGCTGTATTTCAATTTTTCGCGTATTCCAGCCAATGCTGTGATCGCCAATGCCCAGCCAGCACCACTGCCCACACCGTAAACCACACTTTCACTGAAGTTGTAGTCACGTTCCACCATGAACAATGAGCCACCGAGAATCGCACAGTTCACCGTGATGAGTGGCAGAAAAACACCCAGCGCGTTGTACAAGGCTGGAAAATATTTATCGAGCAACATCTCGAGAATCTGCACCAGAGCCGCGATGACGCCGATGTAGCAGATCAGACCCAGAAAGCTCAGATCCACATCTGGCAAACCCATCCATGCCAGTGCCCCGTCATTCAACAGATACTGATAGAGAAGATTATTGGCAGGCACCGTAATGGCCTGAACAAAGATAACGGCTGTACCCAGGCCCATGGCCGTCTGGATGTTTTTGGAAACAGCCAGAAAGGTACACATCCCCAGAAAGAACGAGAGTGCCAGGTTCTCTATGAAGATCGATTTGACGAACAGACTGAGTAAGGCCTCCATTAGAGAACCTCCGAGCTATGAGTCTCATGGATCCGGAACTCAGCCTTTTCCACTTGTGCTGTCTTCCAGGTACGGATTCCCCAGATCATCAAACCGATGATGAAGAAAGCACTTGGCGGCAGAAGCATCAAACCATTGGTGTAATACCAGCCTCCATCGTTGACCGATGGCAGAATGGTGTAACCCAGCAATGAGCCAGAACCGAACAACTCTCGAACCGCACCAACAATGATGAGCACCAGGCTGTAACCAAGACCGTTACCCAGACCGTCAAGCATACTGATCATGGGTGGATTCTTCATGGCGAAGGCTTCAGCACGCCCCAGTACGATACAGTTGGTGATGATCAGACCAACAAATACCGACAAGGATTTGGCAACGTCATAGGCAAAAGCCTGCAGCAATTGATCCACGACGATAACCAGTGAGGCGATGACCGTCATCTGGACGATGATACGAATACTGGAAGGCACATGATTGCGAATCAATGAGATTGATCCGTTCGAGAAAGCGACAACTGTTGTCAGTGCTACCGCCATCAGTATGGCAGCAGCCAACGTGGTGGTTACCGCCAGCGCCGAACAGATACCCAGTATCTGGAAGGTAATCGGGTTGTTATCGACCAAGGGGTCGAACACCACCTTTTTAGAATCAGCATCCATTATCACGCCCCTTGCTGTCTGAGGTTGTCGAGAAACTTACCGAAGCCCTGCTCATCGAGCCAGTAGCGCAGCAACTGGCTGACACCCCGACTGGTGAGTGTGGCACCGGCCAGGCCATCGACCTGGTAGTCGGCATTGGCTGAACTTGAATCAACCACACCTTTGATTACCTGAATTCTGACGTCACCTGTTTCATCATAAGCAAGCTTGCCTTTCCACTTGGCCTGCCAGTTAGGATTGTCCACTTCGCCGCCCAGTCCGGGTGTCTCTTTCTGATCGTAAAACTTGAGTCCTTCGATCGTTTTCAAGTCGGTATCCAGAGACACAAAACCGTACAACGTGGACCACAGGCCCAGACCATGTACTGGCAGGATGATCTGAGTGAAGTCATCCTCTGTTCCAACCAGATAGATCTCCGCGTAACGAGCTCGGCGGCCAATACCGGCCAGATCATCTTCAGAAGAAATGGCAACACTCATGGCCGGATCGCGAGCCGCTACATACTGGTCGTAGCTCTCACCAGAGACCTCATCAGTAAATTCTCCGTTATCCAGATCAACCATACGACGTGTGACATTGGCAAATGCCGCTTCGATGTCTTCACCTGGCTGCAGTAAACCGGCAACCGCAAGAATGTTGCGCTTGCGATCAAGTGCCGCGTTGCTTTCCTGCATGGGCCGCAGCATGACGGCTGCTCCTGCTACAACGATCGAGCAGGCCAGGCACATGATGAGAGCGACAGCCAGTGTCTTTTTCGTGCTGTCGTTAGGCTCGGCCAGTACAGCCTTCACCCGATCCATCAAACCGTTACCTGTTGGCGATTCGCTACCAGGCATTTTATCGTGTCGCACGATCTGTTGAGGATCAGCGGCCTCTTGCTTCTGCTCGGGGGCCTTGTCAGTGGGATTGCTCACTTGACTACTCCCGCTCGTCGCACTCGCCGGCGAACATTGGCTTGAACGACTCCATAATCGATCAATGGAGCGACCAGATTGGCAAACAGAATGGCCAGCATGATGCCCTCAGGATAAGCCGGGTTGACCACACGAATGATCACTGTCATGAAGCCGATCAGTGCACCAAAGATCCAGCGGCCTGTATTGGTCATGGACGCACTGACAGGGTCTGTGGCCATGAACACCATACCGAAGGCAAATCCACCTACAACCAGATGCCAGTACCACGGCATACCGAACATGGGATTGGTATCACTGCCGATAAGGTTAAGCAGCATACTGGTGCCAACCATACCGAGGAACACGCCCAGGATGATGCGCCATGAGGCAATACGCGTATAGATAAGAAACGCGGCACCCAGCAGACAAGCCAGAGTTGATGTTGCACCAATAGAGCCCTGGATAGAACCGAAGAAGGCATCCATCCACTCGATACCGCCACTGCGGATCGCATCAATACCACCTTGCGCACCCAAACTCAGAGCTGTGGCGCCACTGAAACCGTCAACAGCTGTCCACACGGCATCGCCGGAGAGTTGCGCAGGATAGGCAAAGAACAGAAAGGCACGACCAGTGAGTGCCGGGTTCAGGAAGTTCTTGCCAGTACCGCCGAAGACCTCCTTTCCGATCACAACACCAAAGGATATGCCCAGAGCAGCCTGCCACAAAGGAACCGTCGGTGGCAAGATCAAGGCATACAGCATCGAGGTGACGAGAAAGCCTTCGTTAACCTCATGATTACGTATGGCTGCAAAGGTCACTTCCCAGAAGCCGCCCGCCATCAAGGTCACGATATAGATCGGCAGAAAATACATGAGACCATGCAGGAAGCTGTCGTAAATACTGGCGGCGCTGTAGTCAACGCCCAGCATTCCCAACACAGCACCGCGCCAACCTTCGGCGGTGGCAATGCCCATGTCAGCCATGGCCAGATTGGCCTGATAACCTGTATTCCACAAGCCTAGAAAAATACAAGGCAAAGTGGCCAGTACGACATAGCTCATCACCCTTTTCAGGTCGATGGCATCGCGCACATGCGGAGAGGTGCGCGTAACGTCGGAGGGGGTATAGAGAAAGGTGTCCACCATCTCGTACAGGGCAAAGTACTTTTCGTACTGACCGCCCTTTGCGAATAGTGGGTGTACGCGGTCTAGCCAGCGTCGCATCGGTGACATGTTCGTTAGCCTTCCTTCTCGATTAGTTCGAGGTTGCTGCGCAGTACCGTTCCGTAGTCGTACTTACCAGAACATACAAATGCGCACAGCGCGAGGTCTTCCTCATCGAGCTCAAGACAGCCCAGCTTCTGTGCCATGTCGGAGTCTCCTACCAACAGCGAGCGAAGCAGCTGAGTGGGCAGAATGTCCATCGGCATGACTCGTTCGAAATTGCCGGTTGGCACCATGGCACGCGGGCTGCCGTTCGTCGATGTATGAAAGTCGAACGACGAGTTGTCGCGTTTGAAACTGGAAAAGAGGACATTGGTGATCGAGAATTTATTGCTGGCCGGATTGATCCAACCGAGTAATTCTCGTTCGCGCCCTTCTGCCAGCACCGAAATCTGAGTGTGATAACGACCGAGGTAAGCCGTCTTGTTAGCTGCCCGTCGACCCGAAAGCACAGAGCCAGAAATGATTCGACATTCGACTTTTTCAAGTTCTTCATGAATCAGATCCTGCGTACTGGCACCCAGACGAGTGCGCAGCAGACGAGGCTTGTTCACCACAGGCCCAGCTAGTGCAATGACACGCTCTAGCCACAACTTGCCTGTTGTAAACAGCTTGCCAATGGCGATGACATCCTGATAACCAATGTGCCACACCATTCGCGATTCGTTAACGGGGTGCAGATAATGAATATGCGTACCGGGCAAGCCGGCAGGATGTGGACCAGAGAAATCCGTTACGCGAACACCAGCACCGTGTGTCGATGGCAGGTTTTCAGGCACAGCAATGGATCCACCTTCTGCCTTGCAGACATGCACAGGGCCGTCGGTCAGCTTGGTGAGTACTTTCAATCCATTCGAGAAATCTTCGGCATGCTCTGCCAGCATCACTTGCGGATCAGCGGCCAGTGGATTGCTATCCATGGCCGAGACAAAAATAGCCTCAGCACTTGATGTCGAGTGCGGCACTTTACTGTAGGGCCGAGTTCGAAAGGCAGTCCAGAGACCGCTGTTACACAATGCCTCCCGCACCGCTTCGCCTTCAACACCGATCAGTGCATCAGATGCCACCGGATCGATAATCGTGACATCCCTATCTTCGTTGTCATCCAGACGAATAACAACCGACTGGAGTACACGGCGAGAACCGCGATTAATGGATTCGACAATACCAGACCCAGGTGCCGTGAACTTGGCAGCTGGATCGTACTTGTCTGTAAACAAAGGCTGGCCCACGGTGACATGGTCACCTTCGGCTACAGCCATCGTTGGTCGCAGGCCGATGTAATCTCGGCCTATCAGAGCGACCGATTTTATCGGTTGCCCTTCGTGTATTTTCTGTTCGGGCTTGCCTTCAATTGGCAGGTCAAGACCCTTGTCGATGCGTATCGCACTCATCGTTGCTCGCCCCGGCAGGTTGAGCAACGCAGCACTAGACCCCAGATTGGCAAAGAAACGCTCCTCTTGGTAAATCGTGGTGTGTTGATGCTGCACGACCCGCGACGGAATCGAGCTGCGCTGGTAATAAATAGAACGTCCGTATCTTACCCTGCTTAAGTTCAGAAGTGGTAGTTACAACGGACAGGCCGTTACGTTAACGGCTACCTACCGAGCATACTGAAGCACTCTGACGGTTACAACTGCAATGCGTCCGTAGCACTTGCAATATTTGCCTCGTCGATAAATACAGCCATCGACGACGCCTCTTTCAAATCAACAATTTAGCAAGGCGAAGACCTTCGATTTGAAATGCCGTGACTCTAGTGATGAGCCTCCAACCCCTGACAACACAGCATCGAGCACCTTGTACAGAGGTGGTATCGAGTTGGATTATTGCCAGTAAGATGCAATGCTTCGCCCTGGATATGTCTGCATTTGATCCCCTCGAACAAAGCCTGCCGCAGTTGGCATCAGGCACAAATATGCAGCTTTACCAAGCACGTACTCTTTACAAATTATTCCTCCTGATCAATAGTAACGTGACTGCCTGACAAAACCCGATTGCAGATTCACCACTGCAACTGTCATGGCATGACCAGAAACTGAAACGGCCCACGCCGTCAAACATGAGGAAGGAAGAGCACATGAAATTACCATCGTCCTTACTGGCTACCGCTGTCGGTATAGCACTAACACTTCCTCAGCTGGCAACAGCTGACACCTCGGGTATGAGCATCGCTCTTTCCAATAACTATGCTGGCAATTCCTGGCGACAGGCCATGCTGGAAGTCTGGGAAACCAATGCCAAGGAAGCCGTGGATAGCGGCGTGGTCAAGGCGGCAGATACCTTCACGACCTCTGAGAATCAAGCCACCGAACAAGCAGCACAGATTCAGAATTTGATCCTGCAAGGTTATGACGCCATTGTCGTCAATGCAGCGTCACCCACAGCTATCAATGGTGCTGTCAAAGAGGCTTGCGATGCCGGCATCAAGGTCATCTCATTTGATGGCATCGTGACGGAACCCTGCGCCTGGCGTATAGCCGTGGATTTCAAGAAGATGGGCAGCGACCAGGTGAAGTACCTGACAGAGCGCTATCCGGACGGCGGCAACCTGTTGGAAATTCGCGGGCTGGCAGGCGTCTTTGTCGATGACGAGATTCACGCAGGCATTGAAGAGGAAATCAAGAATACGAACCTTACGATCGTTGGCTCGGTGCATGGCGACTGGGCTCAGGATGTTGCTCAAAAGGCGGTAGCAGGCATTCTGCCCAGCATGCCGGAGATCATTGGTGTCGTCACTCAGGGCGGCGATGGTTATGGGGCGGCCCAGGCTATTGCAGCCAGCGACAGAAGCATGCCGACCATCATCATGGGCAATCGTCAGGACGAACTGCAATGGTGGTCAGAACAGAAAGCTGACAACGGCTACGAAACCTACTCGGCCTCTATCGCCCCTGGTGTCAGCGCCCTGGCCTTCTGGGTTGCACAGCAGATCCTTGATGGCCAGGAGGTTCCCAAAGATCTGGTTGTCCCTATCCATACCGTCGTAGCAGATACGCTGGCCGAGTCTCTGGCAGGCACTCCGAAAGGCTCTGTGGCCAATGTGTCCTACACACTTGACGATGCCAAGCAGACCATTTCCGATGCCAAAGGAAGCTAGCTAACACAGGGCTTCGCTCCAAGTGCGGCCGGTCCAGATGTATCGGATCGGCCGCACCGCTTTTGCGCCTCCTGAATCCGAGACACCTCTTTGAGGAGCGCCTGGCCAATGCCATTGGCGCTTCAACTCCACCTGCCACGTTGACTTGATGAACAATGCAATACCGGAGACACCCGCCTCCACCGCGCCGTTGGTGCACCTGGATGCCGTACAGAAACACTTCGGCAAACTACAAGCGCTCAAAGGCATCACCCTGAGCATCTCGGCAGGAGAATGCCTGGGACTGGTAGGTCATAACGGTGCCGGTAAATCAACGCTCGTCAAAATCATCAATGGCAGGCTATCGCCGACCCTGGGCGCAATTAGTTATCGCGGAGCTGCCAGCTCGAATGCGGTTGCCGGCAATGCTGAACAAGCGCGGGCAGCAGGCATTCGCAGTGTCTTTCAGGAACTCTCTCTGTGCCCTAACCTGACGGTACTGGAAAACTATCGCATACCGTTTCGCGACATGCCGCGCCTGGGCTGGCGAGGCGTGGCAAGCACGCGCGTCATGAAATCACTGGACACCATCTTTCCAGGCCATTCCATCCAGGCAGGTAATACGGTTGAAGATCTGAGTATTGCCGAGCGCCAGATGGTCGAGATTGCCATCGCTTTTTCCGAGCGCAAAGAGCCAGCCTCACTGATGATCCTGGATGAGCCAACCTCCTCGCTTGATGCGGCCATTGCCAGGCAACTACTGGACTATATAAACACCTTCTGCCGCGCGGGCGGCTCGGTCATCTTCATCTCTCATATGCTGGGGGAGATATTCGATGTCGCCTCACGCATCATCGTCATGAAAGACGGCACCATCACCGACGATCGAGCCACCGCAGACTTCAACCGTCAGAGCCTGGTCGACGCCATGGGCCATGTCATCCCCGAGGGTAAAGCAGCCGAGCAATCAGGCGTCCGGACTCTGGGCGAGCAGGTACTGAGTACCGAAGGCGGACTGAACGCCAGAAAACACGAAATTGTCGGACTGGCAGGTCTTGCCGGTCATGGCCAGACCCACGCACTGGCCACCTACTACCTGGACAGCACCTCACGCTGGAGAGGCTCCCGCAACTCCCAGGTCGTCTTTGTCGCTGGCGATCGCGCCCGTGACGGACTGATGCCTCTATGGTCGATTCTGCAGAACCTGAGCTTGAAAACACTGATCGAGTTTGGCACAGGCTTTCTCATTGATCGCAAGCGAGAGCAACAACTCGCCGTCGACTGGAAACAGAAGATCGGCATCCGCACGGATGATCTTGATAGCCCGATCCTGTCCCTCTCGGGCGGCAATCAGCAAAAGGTCCTGTTTGCCAGAGCACTGGCCTCCACCGCCCCCATAGTCGTCATGGACGATCCGATGCGCGGCGTGGATGTGGGCACCAAGAAGGATGTCTACGCCATGATCCAGCAAGAAGCTGCCAAAGGCCGCACCTTCTTGTGGTACTCCACCGAGACCGATGAAATTCTGGAATGCGACCGGGTGTTCGTCTATCGCGATGGCCAGATATCCGCCGAACTGATTGGTGAAGACATTACCGAGGAAAATATCCTGACCGCCTCTTTTGGCATGAAGGAGAGCGCCGCATGAATATGAATCGCGATCATTTCAGAATTCTGTTACCGGTCTTGTCACTGGCGGTTCTGCTAGCCGGCGTCTTCTACCTACAACCACGAGCCATGAGTTACTTCGGCTTGAACCTGTTGTTCAATCTGGCCGTACCGGTAGCGCTGGCAACGATTGCCCAGATGATGATCATCATGGTCAATGACATCGATCTGTCCATCGGCACCTTTGTCAGCTTTTGCGCCTGCGTAACCGCCACCTTCGTGGTGGATACCCCCCTGTTTGGTTACCTGATTCTGCTCATGGCGATCGGCGCCTATGCTGCCATTGGTGCACTGATTCATCACAAGAACCTGCCAGCCATTGTCGTCACCCTCGGCACCTCGTTCATCTGGGGTGGCCTGGCAATCCTGATTCTGCCATCGCCCGGCGGCTCATCACCCGAATGGCTGCATGCCATCATGAAATCCAAACCACCACTGGTACCGATGGCTATCATTGCCTCGGTGATCATCGGTGTGCTCACGCATCTGCTGATCAAGCGATCCTCCTTTGGCGTGCTGCTTCGAGGTGTCGGGGGTAATGATCGAACTCTGTCCCGGGCTGGCTGGTCAGTGCTCAAACTCAAGGCCAGCGCCTATGGCCTGGCAGGCTTGTTTGGTGTGCTTTCGGGCATGGCACTCATCGGCCTGACTACCTCGGCCGATGCCAATATTGCCTTACGCTATACCTTGCTCTCGGTGGCGGGTGTGATTCTGGGTGGCGGTGAGTTTACCGGCGGTCGCGTCTCACCCATTGGTGCCGTGATCGGCGCTCTGACACTCACCCTGGCAGCCAGCTTCCTGTCATTCCTCAAGCTCTCACCTGACTGGCAAATTGGTTCACAAGGAGCCATCCTGATTCTGGTGCTCGCTGCTCGCCTGGCTTTCACAAGAAAGGCGGCACAGCAATGACCAATCAGGCAGCAGCACCACTGACTCGCCAGAGTAAAAACCCTTTGTCACTATTCAATAAACCATGGATCTGGGCCTATGTGGCAGCCGCCGCCGCCTTTCTTGGCACCATGGCCATCTCTGGTGGTCAGGGCGCAGGCTCGCTGTTCTACACCGCAATGACATTCGCCTCGTTTGCAGCGATTGTCGGCGTTGGCCAGATGCTGGTCATAACCCTGGGACCCGGCAACGTAGACCTGTCCATCCCCTCCAGCATGACACTGGCCGCCACACTCGCCCTCAAGGTCATGAACTCCGAACCCAATATGGTTTTGATTGGATTGACCACCGCATTGCTGGTGGGCCTTGGTTGCGGCATCTTCAACTTCAGTCTTATTATCCTGCTACGCATCCCGCCTATCATCGCCACCCTGTCCTCCTCCTTTATCTTCCAGTCCCTGGCCATCTGGTCAAACCGCGGCTTGCGAATCAAGCCACCGGAGTCCATGTCGCAGTTTGTGACCGGCGGTGTGCTAGGCATACCGAACGTAGCCCTGGTCGGCATTGCCATCGCCATCGCCGTCTGGGTGGTACTGGAGCGAGGCATTGCCGGTCGCTGGATTATGGCCATTGGCCAGAACATGCGAGCCGCCAGCTTCAGTGGCATACCGGTTAACACCGTACGTTTCGCCGTCTATGTCAGCTGTGCTGTACTAGCCTCCATCGCAGGTTTTCTGCTAGCCAACTTCTCCGGTGGTGCCGCCCTGAATATGGGCTCTGAATACATGCTGATGTCCATAGCCGTTGTGGTTATCGGCGGCAGCTCGATTGCCGGTGGTAATTCAAACGTACCCGGCATCTGGGGCGCTTCCTTGTTCATGTTTTTAGTGGTGTCGATGCTTAACTCCTATGGGCTGGGAGCTGGCGTTAGACTTATCATGACGGGAATTATCATTGTGGCGGTGGTGTCGCTGGCGAGTAAGCGTGGGGAGGTGCGTTGAAGTCTGGTGCCCTACCCTTGGGATCTTGGCGCAGTGATATGTCTATGCTATCGACAGGTTGTTGGTCATATGTTTAAAAAACGGTGGAATTTCGACATGTTTTTGAAAGGTGTCGGATAGTGCATTGGATTTTGGGTGTGTAGAGAGATTGGTATTCCGGTGCTTTGGATTTTTGGGTCAGCATTTATTGTTATCGAAATATCCTTTTGATTCGGGGGAAAGCATTGAACTCGCTAAAATTGGAGAGCTTGATTTGCAAAGTGCTGACACTCTGATAGTGGGTTTTGATTAATCGGCAATATTTTACATAATGATGATTATGCACAATAATACAAGCTCGACCCTTTACGCTGTATGGAGCCTAAATGTTCGCTATTTAGCCTTTTGCGTCACGGCCTAGCGTACGTTTCCGGGCGATTGGACTTCAGACCCATATTTTTGGCCGTTTGATATTTAAATTCCGTATTTCAAATCCCTGCTACACTCTGCCAAAAATTACCCACGAAAAATTTAAAAACAGTCTGCCCATATAGCCATCAATAATATCTCGGCGCTGCACAGCGCGATTGCTCTGAACGCAGATCAGCGTCGTTCACATAGCTTGAGAACTACGTAAGGCGGCAGAGTTGGAACGGCAGCCGGAGTTGGATTATTATTCGGCTTCGTTTCGTGGTCAGTGTACTCTCCAGGATGGTGATTAACGGAGAACGGCTGAAGCATAGGATGGCCCCCACGACCTTGTATCACGATATTGAAGGTTTTCCCAGAAGGGTGGGTATGGGGTGGAATATTTCCCACAGTCAAAGTGACGAATTCGGCGCCCCCGGTCGCGCCTACGCTGGCAAACGCTCCTGCTCCGCTTAGTCCAAACACAGTACGACCCGCCCCCGGTGCGAAATCACTCCACCCATCCGGGCATTCAATTCTATTGAAAGCCATCACAGCTCCTCGCGGCACTGCTACTGCAAGTGCTTCTTTAGCCTGAAATGCTGCTTCGACAGCTTTTTGTACGCATTCGTTTATATCACCACAATCTGGTTGCGCAAAGACACGCGGTGAAACACTTACCGCCACAGTCAGTAATGCTACAGCTATCCAGTTCTTCATGGATTTTACACTCCTCTGTTAAGCCACTTCCAAGGACGGGCTTTTCTTTTATATATGAGTTCAACTTTATATAGTTCGTCATACACTCGACTGTCCCCTCGATAGTGGCATCTTGCGCGATCGGCTAACCGCTGCACCTCTGCATACGCATCAACTAAAATCACTGGAGAGCTATCCAAGTCGATTTCTGAGATTCTTTGGTCGTATAGTGCTCGCGCTTGCCGGAATCCCTTTATAGGCGAAGGTATATGGCTAGAGTCCAACTTGATCTCGCCGATTTTCAATCCAAACACTGTGAATCGCGGCCGGCTAGCGCCTAAATCATTCAACGAATCTGCAACTGTCTGTCGAAATTCCCTTCCCGTTACAACTACAGAGCACCTCAGAATACTTTGTGTTTCTGAAAAGAATGTTTTTTGAATTGTTTCGAGACGATCAAAAGATACACTAACACCGTCAATCAGCGCTTTACGTTCGGCAGTCGCCCAATTGCGCGTCTCGTTTAACGCAGTGTCAACCGCTGCAATATGTTCGGCTGTCATCTTGTCGCCTTTATCAAGCAACCGCTCAGCGTGAATAGTCATAATCTCGATCGATTGCAACGCTTTTTCAGATGTACTGTCCAACTTGATTGGGTCGGTCAAAATTCCTGTGAAATCCTCCCATGGCCCGGCTTGAGCGACTGGCGAAACCGACACGAGCAATCCAACTAGTGAAAATAAAAGCACTTCACGCATACGAGTTCCTCCAGTGAATTCTGCGAGAACCTACCACCAGTAGAATCACTTACTGCTATCACAGTCGATGATACGATCACACAACTCTTGAGAATAAGCAACACTAGCATCGTCGGACACAGCTATTGCAAGTTGACGCTGGGCGCTGCCGATTCTTAACTCCCCATAGATAAGAGGAAGATTAAATTCCACCATGGCTGAATCGCAGACGCTCCAGCTACCAGAGTTTATTCCCATGCGAATCCCCATATTTTTACACAATCCTCACCCGAACCACCATCTAATTTAATATAAATACTCCCTTTAACATTCCAGCCACTCCAAGCAGTGATATTTTGCCCGGGTTGAAAAATTTTTATTATTGCATCCTGACTTTCGTCAGCAGCTTGTGCGGAGAACGTGATAAATAAAATCAATACAGGGCTGCGACACCACCCCAAATTTACGTGGTGAATTCGCCTGCTATGATTTCTCATTTCCTATAATCCTCTTGCTAAAGGCTATTTCCGCTCTTGGCCGATTCCAGACGGTCAGTGGCTGCCTGATCCGGGGCAGTTAAGCCTTGATTGAAAGCTCTGGATCATGTTGAGTTATTCTGCCAGAAAAGCGCATGTTCATTGACTCTTGAGAGGCTACTCCACATGATCTGGAACTCAATCCGCTTCATGTTGAGCACAACGTGATTGCGATTCCTCTATCGCCCCTTAACAGTCGTTAACACCCGTATTGCTCCTTGTAAATTCGGCCATATCAAAGTTGGCTCGAGTGATCAGAAGACTAGATATTCGATCACTCGGTCAGGAACCGATATGTTGCTATTAACTGCAATGCTATTCAAAAACACCAAAGAGCCCCGCCAAGAAGAGACAGTCCGGCGAAATTATTTATCGCCAGCATTGCTCCAAGAAGCAACGGTATCCAAGACACTTTAGCAAGATATTTATACCCACCTTGCGGTATTTTCGGTTTATTTGGACGAGCGACTAACATGTACTTGCCGCTCCAGCTCCGGCACCAGCAATAGCGCCAATTACCCCGCACCAAACTGTTCCTACTATGGGTATCACCGTGCCCGCGCCCGCACCAGTAAAACCACCCAATATTCCGCCGCCAATAAAAGCGACAGCGCATTTCAACTTACCCTTCCTAATCTTTACCGCTCATGAGACTGGCCTCTAGCTGTCTTTCCGATATAAAGGAATGGCAAGCGTGATAGTTGTCGTAGGTGTTTATCTTGAGTGAAATCATGCACTCGCGCAAGCTACTCCATTGTATAGGGGCCTTGAACTTCAACCGACCAGAGATGTATCCTAAGTGTAGCGGCCCGATCTGGCAAAATCAGCCAGTTTGCGTCCCACAATGGGATTGTAGGACAGTGACTATATCTATTCAGCGTCCAACTTGACACTTTTTGGCGTTCTGCCTTCGTTAGAGTACTTTCCTGCGCGGTTGAGATTCAATGTCCTCTACCAGTCGATTTAAGAGACAGTTTTCTATTGTTCGCGTACGTTTTCGTACCGCTGGACTCCAGCCCCCTATACCGAGCTCGGCATAAACAACTATCCTGACAAGTCGTGTACGTGAGAACAGTTCACGTGAAAACGTAAATACATGGTGGGGAAGAGCCTGCGGCGACGTTATATAAATAGGGATAGACGCTTGAAAAGGCCAATATTTCAACATGAGTATGTGAGAGGATATAGTTATGAGAAGAGCAGGCACTTGCTTAATCTTATACTCGCTGTTATCACCGCCAGTCTTGGCTCAGGCAGGCTCGTTTGCAGTAGACAGTTGCGAGGCTGTAGTTGCCGCCGATGTAAATAACGATGGTAAGACGGATCTACTTTGTCCGTACGACTATGGGAATGCAAAGACCAGAACTTTTGTGCAGCTGTCGGGCGGTACGACATCAAGTGCCTGGACACCCTGGTCGCCTGATCATGGGGCTGGCTCGTTTGCTGTTGGTAGCTGCAGAGATATCGTTGCAGGTGACGTGAATGGAGACGGTAAGACGGATCTACTTTGTCCGTACGACTATGGGAATGCAAAGACCAGAACTTTTGTGCAGCTGTCGGGCGGTACGACATCAAGTGCCTGGACACCCTGGTCGCCTGATCATGGGGCTGGCTCGTTTGCTGTTGGTAGCTGCAGAGATATCGTTGCAGGTGACGTGAATGGAGACGGCAAGACGGATCTACTTTGTCCGTACGACTATGGGAATGCAAAGACCAGAACTTTTGTGCAGCTGTCGGGCGGTTCGACATCAAGTGAGTGGACACCCTGGTCGCCTGATCATGGGGCTGGCTCGTTTGCTGTTGTATACGACGCTCAATACCCGCGCATAGTTGCCGGGGAGCTAGTGCATTATAAAACAACCCTGCTCATCACTTCTGTTCAGGGTTCCAGGTTAGTTTGTTACCGATCCTCTGATTCGCGTGACACAGACTCAATCAACTGATAGGAAGGAATGGCCGTGTAGAAAGACGCGACGCCAGTCCTGATTTGACGGTCCGATCTGACGCCGCATCCCCAACCGTGTTTTCACACAGCCAAGTGAAGTATCGCACTTCATTAGGTTTCAATCCAGAGCTACCCGGCAGGGATTGCCGATGGACGACCTGGACACTGCACGGCGCTACCACTGCGCTCGTTGCCACCAACCGGTCATTATCTGCCGCCACTGTGATCGAGGCAATATCTACTGCTTCGATGGATGCGCCCAGGCTGCAAATAAAGAACGCTGCAAACGAAACGCAAAACGCTACCGACGCAGTCCTAAAGGCAGGCGTAGCACTGCCGCCCGTCAACGTCGTAACCGGTTGCGTAAAGCAATGCTTGAATCGGATCTCGAGTCGAGCAAACAACCCCCGCTCACGCTAAAGCCACCTGACTCAGAACCGAGTGCAACACCCTGCGATTCACCCATAGTAACGCACCGGGGTTCCGTCGAGGAGTCCGGCAGTGCTCCACTGATATCCAGGCCAACACAGTCTCGTTTTGTTTACTGCAACGGGTGTCAACGTGCCTGCAATGAGGCTATGAGAATCGATTTCCTGCGAACAACACGACATCACTCTCGACATCGGAATTACAAAGGGACACCACCATGACGATTCATGCTGAGTTGCATAGCCAGATTCTACGGCTTCACTTTGTCGAGCACTGGGGTGTCAATACCATCGCCCGCCAGCTGCATATTCATCACAGCGTGGTTGAACGTGTACTGAGCCAGGTTGGTGTGCCACAATCTGAGCGAACCGAGTCACGATCGATACGCGATCCCTACAACGACTTCATCGTAGCCACGCTGGACAAGTTCCCCGATCTGACCGCTACTCGCCTATATGTGATGGCATGTAATCGCGGGTATAACGGGTGTTCCAGTCACTTTCGTGCTCGCGTGGCGGAGCTGCGTCCCCGGAAAAATCCGGAGGCCTTCCAGCGTCTCAAGACTTTTCCAGGAGAACAAATGCAATGTGACTGGGGCTCATTCGGTCATCTGCAAATCGGCCGGGCCAAGCGTCCGTTGATGGCCTTTGTGATGGTGCTTTCCTGGAGCCGCATGATCTTCGTACGCTTCTATCTTAACGCACGCATGGAGAGTTTTCTGCGGGGACATGTTGCTGCCTTCGAGCATCTCGGCGTTGCTCGAGTTGTATTGTACGACAACCTGAAATCGGCTGTCATTCAACGCCACGGTGATGCGATCACATTCAATCCCGAACTGCTAAAACTCTCGGCACACTATCGTTTCGAACCGCGCCCCTGCGCACCGTACAGGGGGAATGAGAAGGGCCGAGTTGAAAGAGGAGTTCGTTTTATACGCGAGAATTTCTTTGCGGCCCGTGACTTCCGTGATCTGGATGATCTGAATAGACAGGCCGACCAATGGTGCACTGAGCACAGTACCCAACGCCCTTGCCAGGCGGATACATCAATCACGGTCGGTGAAGCGTTTGAAAAGGAGAAGGAGCACCTGATTGCATTACCGGACAATCCGTATCCAGCCGATGATCGGGTCAGTGTGTCCATCGGAAAAACACCGTACGCACGCTACGATCTCAACGATTATAGCTTGCCACACACTCATGTGCGTCGCGTGCTGACAGTACTTGCCTCGATGGGCACGGTGCGAATCACTGATGGTGCCAAGGTGATTGCCAGCCATGTTCGCAGTTATGGTAAAGGCGAACAGATTGAAGATCCTGCGCATCTGCAGGCACTCGTTAACTACAAGCGTCGGGGGCGTGCACACCGCGGCCAGGATCGGCTTTCGCAGTCTGCACCGAGCAGTACTGCACTACTGACACAAGGCGCCAAGCGTGGCTACCGGCCTAGCCAGGTGGTTGCCCAGCTACTGAACCTGCTGGACAGCTACGGGGCACAGGAGCTTGAACACGCCATTGCAGAGGCATTGAGACAACAGGTTCCACATCCCAATGCTGTGCGCATTGTGCTTGAACGACGGCGTGATGAGCACAACCGTCCACCACCACTGATCGTACCCTTGCCAGCTAACGCACGCGCTAATCACATTGTCGTGCGCCCGGGCTCATTGGATTGCTATGACCAGTTGAGCGACAACGACAACGACAACGACAACGACAACGACAACGACAACGACAATAGCGTGCCGGGAGAGACAGATGACGACTCCATTAAATAGTGAATTACAACAACGCGCCCTGGCCTTGAAACTTCATGGCCTTCTAGCACATTGGGATGAACTCTCAAAGGATCAGATTGCCTGGATCCCCTCTTTGCTGCAGTGGGAAGAGGTAGAACGAACACAGCGCGGCCTTGAACGACGTCTAAGCAGCGCTCACATTGGGCGCTTCAAGCCACTGGCAGACTTCGACTGGCAATGGCCTGAACAATGCGACAATGGCGCCATCTCGGAGCTGATGAATCTGGAGTTTATTCACGAGACAAGCAATATCATACTGATCGGTTCAAATGGCTTGGGCAAATCCACTGTGGCTCAAAACATCACGCATGAAGCGGTGATGCAAGGTCATACCGCGTTGTATGTCAATGCTGCCGAAATGCTTGGAGATCTGGCATCACAGGATGGTGATAACGCGTTGCGACGCCGGCTCAGATATTACGCTCACCCCTCATTGCTGGTCATTGATGAGTTGGGCTATCTGTCCTATGGCGATCGACATGCGGATCTTCTATTTGAGATCGTCAACCGTCGCTACGAGAAGAAGCCGATCATTGTTACTACCAACAAACCGTTTAGCGAATGGGCATCCATGTTCCCCAACAACGGCAGTGTGGTCTCCATTGTTGATCGACTGGTGCATCATTCAGAAATACTGGTGATCAAGGGTGAATCGTATCGAGTCCATGAGGCAAAAAAAAGAGCAGCTTCAAAGAAAGGGACCCGAGCCAAAGTGACAAGAACGCCCAAACCAAAAGGCAAAGACTCATGAACTCACGTTGTGTTGATGTGGCCTTCTACTGGACGCCAGAGGAAGCTGCCGCCATTGTTGATTATCTTGACCGTTTGCGCGATACGGTTTGGGAGCTCTACAGCGAGGACATCATAGAGTGCCGCACGCCGGAGCTTGATGAGCAATGTGATCCACGCCAGCGGCATCTTTGTTTTGACGATGAAATAGACCGAATGGCAGGGGATGATAAACAGGAATCGACCTCATGTAACCAGTCCGGTAGAACCTCACAAGAGCCGGGTGTGATGAACGACAAAACCAAACTATGGGACGCACTGCCATCAATCGACGCTCTGTCCTCACTGAGTGACGAGGATATCGGTGAAATGCATAATTTGCTCCGTGCGCTATTGCACGCCTGCGAAGAACTCTACAAGGATCCGATAAGGCGCATGGGCGAACAAAGACATCAAGAACTTCACCCCCCGTGGAAGCGTGGCCTGTCCCGATCGTCAATGCCCAACTGGGACGACGAGGACTTCTAACAAAGACATGCTTTTCTAGCATCTGGATCCTGCGGGGTCCAGTGTCAGGCAGTCTCATTTATTGAAAAACTCTCCGGCAAATAGCCGCGCTTTTGATCCAGCAAAGACAGCTGTTGGTAGCTGCAGAGATATCGTTGCAGGTGACGTGAATGGAGACGGCAAGACGGATCTACTTTGTCCGTACGACTTTGGGAAGGCAATGACCACAACCTTTGTGCAACTGTCGGGCGGTACGACATCAAGTGCGTGGACACCCTGGTCGCCTGATCATGGGGCTGGCTCGTTTGCTGTTGGTAGCTGCAGTGATATTGTTGCAGGCGACGTGAATGGAGACGGCAAGACGGATCTACTTTGTCCATACGACTATGGGAAGGAAGCAACCACAACCTTTGTGCAACTGTCGAGCGGTACGACATCAAGTGCGTGGACACCCTGGTCGCCTGATCATGGGACTGGTTCGTTTGCTGTTGGTAGCTGCAGTGATATTGTTGCAGGCGACGTGAATGGAGACGGCAAGACGGATCTACTTTGTCCATACGACTATGGGAAGGCCGCAACCACAACCTTTGTGCAATTGTCGGGCGGTATGACATCAAATGAGTGGACACCCTGGTCGCCTGATCATGGGGCTGACACGTTTGCTGTTCGTAGCTGTAAAGACATCGTTGCAGGCGACGTGAATGGAGACGGCAAGACGGATCTACTTTGTCCGTATGACTATGGGAAGGAAGCAACCACAACCTTTGTGCAACTGTCGGATGGTCCGACCTCCAGCACATGGACACCCTGGTCACCAGTGCATGCTAATACCATGATAGATTTTTGGGCAATGTTAGAACCAGGCATTGGTAAGACACGCGAGTGTAGTCAGAATAATAACTGTCACTCTAATCCAGCCTGTGAAATAAGAAAAAAACTACGCAAGCTCGACTGTGAGAGGATCAAGGTGAGTCATATTATTTCATCAGAGCCGACGGAAGCTGCTATACATGAATCCCGAAAGCAGATGTCCAACAGAAATCTAGATGTAATTCCAACAGCTGTCAGAGCAGAATTGCAAGCTTATTTCTCTTCCGACATACTAGATGAAGTTAGATACACTAGCGACTACTCAAACGTTCTCTCTATATCTCAATACGCTCTCGATTGGGCTGGTATGGATGCAATAGTATTTGGTCACATAGTTGTATTTCGAGAGTTATCAAATGCGCTTAATAACATGGGACTTTGGGCGCATGAGCTGGAGCATGTTAAGCAATATAAGAGATTAGGAATTGATGGATTTTCACAGTACTACACACATGCTTCCTCCAGAATTGAGGCTGCAGCGGAGGCTCAAAGGAAGTATATTTGTAGCCAATTGAATAGCTGCTGAATATTTTATAGCAGTGTATTGCAACTTTATTGAGCCGATGATTTCACATCTCACTTTTTCGATAAAAACTTGCTAGAAGGCAAGGCACTCATTTCCTTACCCAGTAGCAAATTGCCACAGAAAACTGGACTGCAGCTGCTGTGGGCTGGGAAGAGGCCAAGTGGTAGTCACCAGCGCAACATCCGCTTGCCAGCCAGCCGTTCGGAATTGACCGGCACTGATAGATGAACCCTTAGGGTGTCATTTCGCCCTCTCCCGCAATGGATCCCTTCTGTACGGCGATCATCACATTACCCTCTATACTGGCTCCCAGAACATAAGCGGGTGTGATTTTCCGTTCAGTGAGATTAAATATATGAAAACATTGACTTTGATGCCTCACTTTCAAGTGGCCATTAAAAGGCTCTGATCAGCTTCGACTTGTTGGTGCTTGTAGGCACGGAATTTCTTGGTGACTCCCTCCGGACTCGCCATCTGTTGGGCTTTCAGGTGCATATTCCGGAGCAACATGAACAGTCATTCTCGGCGTTTTTCAAGGTAGTTGTCGCTTTTTGTTTAAGCTGCTTTTCTAATCTCTTCAGTTCTTGTCGAATTTTCCGGATTCAGCGTCACAGGGCCGATCGGATTCCAGTTTCTTGTTGCACTTTTCCACCTCTCTGGTTTTGCCAATTTCTTTTTCTCATATAGCTCATGACGCTTCATCAAAATCTCTTTATCCTCGCCTCGATGACGCTGATCTGGGGTGACAAAATTGATTCGACTATGGCGGTGCTCGTGGTTGTACCACTGCACAAATTCTTGAACCCACTGTCGCGCAAGCTCTAACGATTTGAAGCCCTCTGATGGCCAGCGAGGACAGTATTTGACGGTTCGGAACAGAGACTCAATATACGGATTATCATTACTCACACCAGGGCGACTTCGAGAAGCCAGCACACCTAGGTCATACATTTTTGTCTGCATGGTCAGACACTTCATCGGGCTGCCATTGTCCGAATGCAATACCAAATTATCCCCTAGGTACTTTTCAGCTAATACCGTACGCTGAAGCAACTCAGCAGCAAGATCTCCGCTTTCCACGGCGTTGACTTCCCATCCAACAATCTTCCTGCTGTAGATGTCTTCAATCATATACAAGTAGAAAAATTGTCCGCGTACCTGCGACGTCATATGGCTTATGTCCCAACTCCAGACTTCGTTTGGTACATTGGCCGTATAGCTGGTAGGTTTTTTCAAACTTCCCTTAGGCTTGTCTCTTCCTCGATGCACTAACAATCCATTGGCCTTTAAAACTCGATTGAACGTAGACTCTGACGCAAGATATATTCCTCTATCAGCTAGGCGTGGCACGATCTGACTCGGTGGAGAGCTGGCAAATTCATCCGTGCAACAAATGTCGACTATTGCTCGTTGCTCTTCATCAGATAGCTTGTTCATCGGCACCGGTCTGATTGCAGAGGGTCGCAGATCTTCCGCAATCCCATCACTACTGCACCAGCGTTGAAGCGTTCTTATAGAGATGCAGGCCACCTCACACGCTTTGTGCTTGCGAGCTCCTGACTCCATCGCTTCATTGATCCATAGCACCATCTTCTGCCGCTTTGAAAGCGAGGTCATTCGCCCTCGTTTTCCTCCCAGAGGGCGTCCAACTTTTTTCGCAAAAGTAACAGCGCAGCTGCCTCCGCTAGTGCCTTTTCCTTGCGATCCAGTTCTTTCTCAAGCTCTTTGATTCGCTTTTTGTCGGCCTTAATGCTGTTATCTGTTTTCTTCGTCTGTTCGCTGTGTTTCATGTTTCCCTGTATGCAGGCATGCTTCCAGACTGCAACATGCTCCGGGTAGATACCCTTGGAACGGCAATACTCTCCCAGCTCGATCTCAGACATTAACGCTGATTCCAAGACGACCGCAAACTTCTGGTCAGGCGACCACTTATCTGAGGGTATGTCCTGCTGTTTTATCTGCGAATTTGAGTCTACCTGATAGTGTGTTTTCCATTTGTGTAATGTCGAGAAAGCAATGCCTTCTTCTATAGCAAACTGGCGCTCTGACAGCGTCGAACTTGCTAACTTCCTAATGACTGCTTGCTTGTATTCATCTGATGTACGCTCTCTCACAACTCATTCCTGCCGCCTCCTGCTTTTCCTCTAAAGGGGGCGACAACTATCCTGACACAGGGGGGTATGTAGATACGTTGAAATAGCAAACTCCTGCCACATGCTGCATTCCTCGCTATTCAGAGGAGATACAGCTAAATGATGAATATTTCTATTTTGAATGAATTGGTGAAACAACGGAACGAGTAATTTTAGTGCACTACAAGCCACCCCTTTTCGGTGCGCTGGGGGCTGAAACTCAGAATCCCTTCACCTTATTGCGCAAAGGGGAAAGCGTTTAAACGTTGTGCGCAGCATGACGATTTAACGCCCGTTGAACTGAGCCATCCGTCGTACAACCGGCACCGTCTATCTCTATAAGGAAATTGTATTCAGCTGCCTTGAGGTTTCAGCGTGAAAGGTGACCCTTCTTCGGTTTTTCGTCATCTGAGTACCTCCGCCGGATAAGAATATTAGCTGCCTACCAGGGCTGAATGCGTTCGATTTCACTCTCGATCAAGCCGTATCTTCACAACAGGCAATACCGTGGCACAGACCCTACCGGAGCGAGGTCTGACCTATCGTGCTGGCCTATCCTGTTGCGGTACGTCAGTGCATCGTTATCCCTTCCGTTGATCGTGAATGAGAAGATAAAGTAGAAAAATGGAGGTGGCCTTTTCGGCACCTCGGACACACGACGAAAGATCGGGCCGTGGTCATGTCAGATGCCTTGTTGCTGGCTCTGCGAGTGTATTGGCGCAGCTATCGACCACCGCACTGGCTATTTGAAGGCCAGAGCTCTGATCGACCTCTATCCGGTGCCGCCATACGCCGCGTATTCACAACCTCCAAAAGAAAAGCGGGTATCGAGAAAGTCGGTGGCATTCATTCCCTGCGTCACGCCTACGCCACTCACCAGCTTGAAGCAGGCATGCACATACACCAACTGCAACATCAGCTGGGACATCGCTCCATTCAATCCACACTGCACTACGTCCATTGGGTACCCAACTACCGTGAAGTCACTGAGGCCGGCATTGATCTGATTGCGGCACTGGAGCGAGTCGATGAATAATCCGTGCACCCTGAAATCAGTCTTGTTCCAGCATTTGCCACATTACCAACAGACTCACACCTTGAGCCCGCATCAGAGCCAGGTGTGCTCACATATCCTGACGTGCCATACACCGGCACTGGGTTCTGTGGCCGAGCAGCAGTGTGACCAGTGCGACTACACGCGGCCGTGTTACCACTCGTGTCGAGACCGGCATTGCCCAAGCTGCCAGCGCGATGCGTCACAAGCCTGGTGCGAACGACAACGTGAAGCGCAGTTGCCGGTCAACTACCACCATCTGGTGTTCACCCTGCCGTCGAGCTTGAATGCGCGGGTCTCATTGCACCCCGAGGTGATCTACCGGACTCTGTTTGAATCCGTCTGGAATACGTTGTCGCACTTC
This sequence comes from Granulosicoccus antarcticus IMCC3135, assembly GCF_002215215.1. Lineage (NCBI taxonomy): Bacteria > Pseudomonadati > Pseudomonadota > Gammaproteobacteria > Chromatiales > Granulosicoccaceae > Granulosicoccus > Granulosicoccus antarcticus. The sequence continues at coordinate 4,346,125 of NZ_CP018632.1, forward strand.
GGCAACGATCCAAAGCGCCTGAATGGGCAGATCGGAGCGACGATGGTGTTGCACACCTGGGGAGAGAACCTGAGCCGCCATGTCCATCTACACTGCCTGGTGCCAGGAGGGGCACCAATGGCATTCACTTAAGTGAAATATCGCCATTAGGATAACCGTAAGTCATTGATTTTTAGCTTCAACACCGCCAATTTATGCATTAAATGCGCTTAAGTGAATGCCATTGGGAGGGGCACTGGGATCTGATGGTGCCTGGCATGCTGCCAGCGAAACCTACCTGTTCCCGGTCAGGGCACTGTCTCGCCGGGTCCGGGGACGGATGGTCAGTGCATTACGCATCGCGGCCAATTAAGGGTGAGTTGCATCGAATCAAACATCCTGGCGAGATCGACCAGCGGCTGGATGAACTGATGAAACCGGACTGGGTGGTGTTCAGCAAACCCTGTCCAACCCACGCCGGCTCAGTCATCGACTACCTCGGACGTTACAGTCATCGGATTGCTATCAGTGATCAGCGTATCGTCAGCGTTGACAACGACCAGGTGAGATTCCAGTACAAGGACTACGCCGGTGGTGGAGAGCGGAAGACGATGGCACTGGATGCGATGGAATTCATCCGCCGCTACCTGTTGCACGTCTTGCCCAAGGGATTGATGCGTATCCGGCACTATGGCCTACTGGCGAATCGCTGCCGGCGCAAGAAAATCAAGTTGGTTCGTGAAGCGCTCAACGCGACAAATGACCCCGTGAAAGGACAAGAAAAACCGAGTACAACAAGCAGCAAAGACACAGTCGTCGTGTGCCCGAGGTGTCGGAAAGGCCACCTGCATTTTTCTACTTTATCTTCTCATTCAAGATCAACGGAAGGGATAACGATGCACTGACGTACCGCAACAGGATAGGCCAGCACGATAGGTCAGACCTCGCTCCGGTAGGGTCTGTGCCGCGGTATTGCCTGTTGTAAAGATACGGCTTGTTCGAGAGTGAAATCGAACGCATTCAGCCCTGGTAGGCAGCTAATATTCTTATCCGGTGGAGGTACTCAGATGGCGCAAAACCGAAAAAGGGTCACCTTTCACGCTGAAACCTCAAGGCAGCCGAATACAATTTCCTTATAGAGATAGACGGTGCCGGTTGTACGACGGACGGCTCAGTTCAACGGGCGTTAAATCGTCATGCTGCGCACAACGTTTAAACGCTTTCCCCTTTTGCGCAACGCGATAATTCATTCAATAAATAGCAGAATCAACCGTCGACAGTTGTGCACAGAGTGATGTCGCTGTGGCCGGGAAAGGAGGCCACAACCTTCAGCTCTCCACCCAGCGCAGAAACATAACCATTCAGGGTAGATAACTTCATGTCGTTTCGACGCTCCAGGCGCGAAATACTGTGTTGCCCACTCTCCAGGCGATCGGCCAACTGCTCTTGAGTGATGTTCAGTGCTTGGCGAAGCTCGCGCAACGTCATTTCGTCGGCAATGAGCTCCCGCCCATGTGCGAGCACTCTCTTCTGACGCTCCGGCGACAGCTGTGCAATCTTGTCTTGTAAGGTGCTCATTTCTATGACTCCCGTTACTCTGATGGTGCCACGTGATCGGCATATCGCCGGTCAGCCGTCTTGATCAGATCTTTGTAAAACTTCCTCTGGTTCATGCCAGCTTTATCGCCAGCGACTAACACAATCCCTACCCGTTTTGGATCGAACGCAAACGCCACTCTCCAGACGCCACCCTCATGATCGAACCTGAGTTCCTTCATGTTGGCGTGTGCTGAGCCGTTTAGTGTGTCGACCTTTGGCCTGCCCAGACTCGGCCCGAATTCCGCCAACACCAACAGTCGCCCCAGCAGAGCCTCCTGTAAACCGGCATCCATGGCATCGAATTCCACTTCGAAGTCACGTTGAAACTCTATCGACCATATCATCACAAACATTATGCCTTAAATAGCATATGCCATACAAGGCATGATTTATGTGAAATGAATCAACCGCAGCAGTGCCCATCCAGCATGGATAAATCAGTAGAAAAAGTTCGTTTGCGCAACGGCACTATACGCCCTACTCTCCCCTTTGAAGGGGGAGATTGAAGGTTGCGTGTCCCACAACAAGCTTGTGGGCCACGCAATCGTAAGATACTGATTTATTTGAATTCGGTTGATCGCTGGAGCAATAGTCGCCCGCAATGAGCCATATACACGATACGGGACGCGAAAGATGAACGAAGTGGAGGCTGTGAAACCGTCGCCCCCCCCCTATAGACCAATGGCACTCGGTTAGATCCAGAGCTTTGATCTAAAAGAGATTTTTGGAAGGTTGCAGTGGCCGGTTCCGGCGAGTACGTTTCAAGTTACGACGCCATCAACGTAACCGGAACCAGCTACCATGCAGCCTACCTGTGAGTTGCCCTCAGAGCAACACCTGCGTGCCAGACTCGACTCTGTCGGTGTCTTCAATTTAATTACCGATGATCGCTTCCTGGCCACCATCGAGGCTCAGCTTCCTGCGCATCGAGAGCGCACCTACCCACCGACTGAGGCTCTGGCGATGTTCGTCGCACAGGTGCTCAACGACGACAGCTCCTGCCAACGGGCGGTCAACGATCGCATCATCCGCTGTCTGAGCCACGGATTGCGTCCGCCGGGAACATCGACAGCAGCTTATTGCTAGGCACGCGCTCGCTTGCCCGTATTGCTGGTCGAAACGCTCTTCAAAGCAGTTGGCCAACAAGTCTGTGATAACGCCTTGCCTGAGTAGCTCTGGCGTGGGCGTCCTGTCTATTTCATCGATGGCACTGGGCTCTCAATGCCGGACACGCCCGACAACCAGCGAGAGTTTCCGCAGCCCTCCAGTCAGAAAAAAGGGGTTGATTTCCCCGAAGCTCGCATGGTTGCATTGTCGTGCGCGGCCACGGGTGCGATCATTGATGCGTTGATAGCACCAGCCAAGGGTAAGGCCACGGGGGAGCTGTCGCAAATGAGGACTCTGGCTCGCAGTTTGACGCAAGGGGACGTTCTGGTCGGCGATGCAATCTACGAGACCTACTGGACGTTTGTGATGCTGCAGAATATCGGATGCGATGGGGTTTTCGAAATCAACGGCAGTCGCTCTCGCCCCGAAAAACGACGCGCCTACCTAACGCTGAATCGACCGATCAGACCTGAATGGATGGATGCCGAGACTTACGAATCGTGCCCCAGGCAAATCAGTGTTCGTCAGGTGATCAGCCGTCGTCGTGGATATCAGGATACCTTTTTCATTACCTCATTCACTGACCAACGTCTGGTCAGCGCCAAAGGTATTGTTGCACTGTACTTACGTCGATGGAATGTGGAGACAGATTTTCGCTCGCTCAAATGCGCTCTGGACGCAGGGATACTGAGCTGTCTCAGTGCCGAGATGATCAGGAAGGAACTCTGGGTGCACCTGCTTGCTTACAATTTGACACGATTATTGATGAGTGAAGCCGCGACTCTGACACATAGGGAGCCGCGCTCAATCAGCTTCCGGCATACCGTGCAACTGTGGAGCGCCTGGTCCCAGTGTGGTCAGCAACTTGATATCCAGGGTTGGAACTATTTACTCCACGCGGTTGCAGGACCTCGGGTCGCAAATCGCCCGGGACGACGAGAGCCAAGAGCCATTAAACGAAGGCCCAAATCGCGCAAATTGTTGGATATTCAGCGATCAGCCGCGCGAACTTGCTGTCATATGTATGAGCAGTGATGGCTTATCCGAGTGCCATTGCCCTTTGGGGGGTTATGAGCAGTTATGCCGCGTGTCCATCTGAGATCCAAAGACTGTCATTGCGCATCGTTGATTTCAGCGTCAATTTTCTGGATAGCGGACGTTGCCACCGGGGTGACCGCTTCGACTCTTCTCGACCCAATCCGGCTGTTCGCCTGATGATGGCGACAGTCCGGTTTGTAGATCAAAAAGGTGAACACTTTGCTGGGGAAAGTGTTCACCTTGATTCCATTCCTGATGAAGCAACTACATATGAAAGCTAATTATATATCGGGTAAAACTGTGTCCGTGATACATGACTTAGCTTTGAACTGTACGCAAGCTTCGCCAAACATTTAACCTATTGTATAACTGGCGGGCTAGGCAGGCCTTCCTTGTAAAGCTCTCTTAGTCGCTCCCGTTGCTGCATATTCCTAAGCCGTTTCTCCTCTCTCGCGACCTGTTTTCGCTCAGCTATTTCCTTGGTCTGTGCTGGTGAGCTCCCACCCAGACGCTTTGCGGAATTACAGCCGTTGCTGCTTCCGTACTCACATGCCTTTTCGTATAGCTTGCGCGCCATGGGAACGTTACGCGGCCCTCCCTCGCCATAAAGGAAAAAATTACCAGCATACATACAAGCGTTAATGTGACCTCCGTAACAAGCCTCTTCGTACTGTTGTCTCGCATCACTTTTTGAAATAGTAGCGTCCTCAGAAATATCCTCTATATCAGTGACGCCGTTCGGATCCAGTAGGCTCTCGGCGTTTATATAGTCATCCGGATCTACATTCAGGATTATCGTTTCGAGTTTGTTACCCGCAGTGATGAAGAGTGATACTCTCGCTCGATAAGCATTTTCAGGACAATTTGCACCGACTTCGCTAGCTTGCTTTCTGGAGTATGTAAATCGTTCTCTCGGATCAGCGCACATGCGCAGTGTTTTCTGAGCAGCAAAATTATCAAACTTCACCACCGGATTATAAATAGTGTCGTCATCCGTGACCTGAAACGCAAACCCGACCGCGTAAAATGGCGTGATGTTACTGACCACCTCGCAATTTTTCGCACCAACTGTATACCAGCCTTCTTCTTTCCACAGCTCCTGACCACCAAACGAGTAGTTGTTGACAGTGGCGACTGAGAGCGTCTGCGTTTCGCTATCATTGCACACGCGAACCTTATCACTTGAATACGCCAAAGATGGCGCTAATAGATACAGCATCACAACGCAGACTAGCCGTGAAACTACGCATCCTTTGTCTTTGTAAAATTTGTACATCAGATCTCAGACCACATCTCAATCACTTCACGAGCATATCGAACAACCATTTTTTCAGAACCTCCTTGCGCAAAAGCTAGTCAACGACCAGTACCAATGTCGAAGAACTCTCGCTAGTCGTTCTTGGTCGGCCGGTCGCTAGAATAAATGCACCTGCACCATCACGCTCGTGAATTGACGAATTCTCAAGATCTCCTACTACGATTGTTCCACCTGTATTAACCCTAACTGTGTCTCCATTAGTTATAACCCGCTGCGGAGAGCCAGAGATTTGTGCTTGCCATACTGAATCGATAGGCGCTTCTGAAGTTAGGGCATCATCTATTTCGGCTGCAAAGAACAATCTTCCATCTTGAGTCGTTCTGAAATCGAAGAAGTCGCGAAAAAACAAGCTGTCTGTGAGTGCTCCGGGTACGGAGCCTGCCGTGCTTGCCACCATAGTCAAAGTCGATGCACCCGGAGAACTAAAGTCTTCGTATGGTTGCAGGGTTCGCATCTGGCTCGCAAAAATCACTATTTCATCTTCGTCGCGGAATCTGAGTCTAGCTGAGAATAGGCCTTGGTCATCGAACTTGAGTCCGATGCTAGTTCCTCCCACCAGGCTATCCACAAATACTGAGGGCTCAATGACTCTTTGCCCAAGCGCAGTTTCTACAGTTTCATCGCCTAGTAATAGAGTCGCAAGCGAACCATCACGAGAAGTTCGAAAGTACGCTGACTTTCTGAAGAAAAAATCATCTTCATTGCGTACAGTCGAGAAGTGCGCAAAGCCTCCATCCGCAAAATTTGTTACGAAACTTGAATCGTCACGAAAATAAGTTGGCGCATCTACAATATCACCGGTTGCGTTGTAGTCGAGCAGATACTGATTCTCTAGCTCACGCACGTAAGATTTGCTAGCTGGGCAGGACTCCCCTGTGAACTGGGCAGGAAATGAAACGCTGCCGTCGAAGTTCGTGACTATATCGTTTTCTCCACGCAAAGAAGTACCGAGCATCTCGATACGGCAGGTTGTGCCATTAAGCATAGGTTGGTTTTCAAGACCTAAAACACGAATCCCGTCCCGGGACTGCTCAGCTACAATTTCCACGCCACCATCCTTCGCGTGCACGAGTACATCTGGAAACGAAGCCCCGGCATCTAAGCCCGCTTTGAAAAATACTTCATCACCGAAAGTTACAAATGCTCCGAACGCGTCATAACGGAAAGACTCTCCACTCGGCGACGTTATTGAATCCCCAGTCCACGCGACTAGGTCAACAAAGCCTTCTGTGGAGATCTTAACTAAAGCGGAACCAGGTCGAGCGCCACTTAAATTTAAAATCGCTGTGACGCTATCATTATCGTTGATGGAAAATTGACCGAAGGATGCTACTCGAGTGCTTGCCGGTATACCTTCTATTGAATCACCTTCGCTAATCACGACATTGTGCGTTTCTATAGTGCCAGCGAGCAAGACCAACCTAGAGCGGTCTTCAATTCTAACACTGGTCCGAAAAGCAACTCCTCCAGACGAATTGAGAGAAATATTCGATGAGAAGAGTGACGCAGCAAATTCCTGACCACCCAGAATATAAGCAGTAATGTTTGGATCAGTTACCGTACCTGAATCAGTTACCGTACCTGAATCAGTTACCGTACCTGGATCAGTTATCGTACCTGGATCAGTTATCGTACCTGGATCAGTTACCGTACCCGCATCAGTTATCGTACCCGGATCAGCCATCGGATCTGTAGTATCTGCTTCACCTCCTGAACCGCCACCGCAGGCTGCCACGAGGAACACAGAAAATATACATACACCTATGTGACGAAAACCAATCATCCTTAAAACTCTTTAAAATTGTTGTTATAAGTTAACTAACTAATCGATCAAACTCAAGATAGACAACCACGAAGAGAGTCGCACATCACACATCTCAGGAGTGGTGAACATTTTGATAAAGAAGTGTTCACCTTTTGGCACGATTTGTCACTAGCCGAAAGTCTAGAAATACCGATTAAATGGGCTTGCTAGTGCATAATAAATATGCAAAAGTGAACAGATGACTAACGAACTGTTCACTGTTGAAGGAAAACGCAAATATCTGACCAGCGAGGAGCAAGGTAGATTCATGGCGGGGGCCAATGCCCACGAACGTGCCGAGGTGCGTACGTTCTGCCTGACTCTTGCCTACTCGTGAGTGACGACTTCTCAGCCGTCACATCGCTTCACGCTCATTCTGATGATCTTCGATCCAGTTTTCGATCTTGACCTGCAGCTTCTCCATCTGCCCCTCTGAGATACCCTCAGGGCAGTAAGCTTCCTCGAGCCAGTGGGTAATGCACATGTCGACCTCATCAACTGCCATAGCCGGCTCGGCGTTGTGAATGTGCTGCGTCAGCTCGGTAATACCCAGCGCAGTGCCGTTCTTCCAGACGAACTTTCGATTGTTGATATCAACCTTTAGTGTATCCAGTAGATCTGCAACGTGTTCGCTGATCCGCTCGTATTCGCGCTCGTCGGGTAAGTTGACCTCATCAAACATTGCCTCGATTGTTGCGCTGTCTAGCTCAAGGGTAACAGGCTTGCATCGCTTGAAAAATCCGAACATGACATCATCTCCAGACACCGTGTGATCGGTGAATAATGGGCTACAGAGAGCATTGGTCAACAACGATTACCTTGCTCATGTTTCTATGGACCCAGTGGTACAGCGCTATCGGCCAGCTGCGTCCGGCGTTCTCACACCACGCCGCCTTCGTCTGGTTCGTCGTCTGTGTAGCTGGACTGAGCATACGCTCGGATAACTTGGGTGTGTCGAGTATAGTACGTGCGCTGTCACTTGACGGCGACCGCGCCTATGCCAGCCTACTGCGCAACATCCATAGTAAAGCGATCGATCTGAGCGTGCTGAGAAGCACCTGGATGAAAGTGGTTCTGAGAGTTTTTGGTGATCGTATCGAGCGGGTCAACGGCCGAGTTGTGTTGATCGCCAACGGCAAGAAGATCGCCAAGTCAGGCAAGAGGATGCCCGGTGTCAAGAGTCTGTTTCAAGAATCCGAATCGAATCGGGCCACGTAGGCACCAAGCCCTCATTCATCATGGGCCATTCCACGCAGGCGATTTCTACCCTGGCACGGGCGGCCGATTCTCTGTTGGCCGTGCCGCTGGATATCCAGATTCACGAAGGTGTGATCTTTTCCAACCGCGACAAACGCACTTTGCTGGACAAACTGGTGTCTCAGGTGTCCGGGCTGGGCCTTGCCGAACCGAGCTATCTCGTAGCCGATGCGTACTACGCAAGCGGCAAAATCATCAAGGGCATGCTCACACAAGGGCACGATCTGGTGACCCGGGCTCGCTCGGATTGTGTGGCTTATCACTTGGCCCCCAAGACGAAGGGCAAGGCTCGACGTGGACGGCCCGGACTCTACGGCAAGAAAGTGAAACTAACCAACCTGTTTCGCAGCGCTCTGAAAATCCAGACCCTCATCAGCCCGGTATATGATGAGAGGAACGTCAGGCTTCGGGTTCGAAGTATCGATCTATTGTGGCAGCCAGCCGGGCGACTGGTGCGCTTTGTTCTGGTGGAGCATCCCGTGCGAGGACGACTGGTGCTGATGTGCACCGATCGGTCGTTGGAGCCTGTTGAGATTATTCGACTTTATGGATTACGCTTCAAAATCGAGCTGGGATTCAAGCAGGCAGCACATATCGTCGGTAGCTTTGGATATCATTTTTGGATGGCGGACATGAGGCGGATCAAGCGCCGTGGCGGCAATCAGTACATGCATCATGAATCCAAGCAGTACCGGGAAGCTATCAGGAGAAAGCTGAACGCCTACCACGTGTTCCTGTTTATGGGCGTGGTTACACAAGGGCTGATGCACTATCTCTCGGCATGTCATACCGAGTCAGTATGGCTGTGCTTCAGATCCTGGTTGCGCACCCTTCGTACAGGCGTTGCTCCGAGTGAAATGGTGGTTAAGCTGGCGTTGAGAAATGAGTTACCCGAATTTCTGCTCGTTGGGGCTCAAACCAATCCCATTGCGAAATTCATAGGCGAGCATCAAACCCTTGGATATAGCAATAACTGGAAAAAGGCCGCCTGAAAATATCGCCACTCACGAGATATTTAATAAGGCATATGAAACAGCTCGCTGCAAAGACGGATACGAAGGCTCTTCAGCTCGGCAAGTTGACGCTGGTTTTGCCGGCGCTCATCATTGAGGCTGGCAAACCCACCGCCAAACGGTTTGTCGAATTCTTCACGGCCAACATCCGGAACCCGAACACGCGCGATGCTTACGGACGAGCTGTGCGGGATTTTTTCGTCTGGTGCGATGAGCACGGTATCGGGCCGCTGATCGACATCGAGGCGGTTCACATTGCCGCCTACATCGAGCAGATGATCCAAGACAAAGCTCCACAAACGGTCAAGCAACGATTGGCAGCGATCAAAGCGCTTTTTGCCTTCCTGGTCATGGGCGGCATACTCTCGGCTAATCCGGCCTCAGCGGTTCGAGGTCCTCGGCATTCAACGGCCAAAGGCAAGACTCCCATCTTGATGGCCGCCGATGCGAGAGCTCTGATCAACTCCATTCCCACCGATACACTACCAGGCCTACGCAATCGGGCCATCATTGCCACGATGACCTACAGCTTTGCGCGGGTGTCGGCAACGCTGGGCATGAACGTCAAAGACGTGTCTCCTCAGCATCATCGTCTATGGCTACGACTGCATGAAAAAGGCGGCAAGGTGAAAGACATCCCCTATCATCACAACCTAGAAACCTACTTGCGCGAATACATCGAAGCCGCTGAGCTGGAGGAAGGCCCCCTATTCCAAACCTTGCGTGGCCGCTCTGGCAAGCTGAACGAAAAACGACTTCATCGGACCGAATGCCTGGCCATGGTGAAGCGTCGTTGCAGGAATGCCGGATTAGAGAATGCCGAGAGGCTGTGCAACCATACATTTCGGGGGACGGGCATCACCGCCTACTTGCGTAACGACGATGCCAAGCTGGAGCATGCTCAGCAGTTGGCGGGACATTCGGATCCTAAAACAACCCTGCTCTATGATCGGCGCTCTGATGAAATTTCACTCGATGAGGTAGAGAAGATCGGGATTTAATCTGCCAAAATACCGATGATATTCGATCTAATCGAGCACCGCGCAGAGCTTGTCTCAACAGCAATCGCATGAATCCGATGATGCTCCTAGAGTACATTTCTGAGCGACTGAGGTTCAGGTCCGAGCTAGTGTCCTCACTCCCACCACAACAGGGCCTGTCTTGTATATATTATACGTAATGATGATTAAACACATTACAAATATGTCCCTTCATGTTGCACTTGTCTAAAAGATCCCTACGCGGAGCGCAGGGGCTTGAGTCGGCCCCATAGGGGCCCGGTATGCCTGGCCGTCAGAGACGACCAGGAAGCCAACCCCCCAGCATTTACATAACTACAGCCCGAGCTGGCGCTGCTCTATTTGTTGATCCTTCTTATCTTGATACCGAACATAAGCCTGGATCTTTTCCAGATCCAAACCCACCGTGTCAACGCAGTACCCCTTTGTCCAGAAGTGATTGCCCCAATACGGCTTTGTCCGTAACTCTTTGAAACGCTGGAGAACTCGTATTGCCGTCCTCCCCTTCACCATTCCGACATAATCCGATACCGACAGCTTCGGCGGTATCGACACGATCAAGTGAACGTGGTCGATCTGCACGTTCAACTCCACCACTTCGCACTTCTTCTGCTCCGAAAAAGCCCTAATACAACTGGATACTTCTTGTTTCACCGAACCGGCAAGAACCCGGTACCGATACTTGGGTGTCCAAACCACATGATATTGGCAGTGCCATATCGTGTGTGATAGCTTCTTAAAACGACTCATTGGTATTCCTCGAATGAGGCTATGGGGATAGCTCACGAGAGGTTTACCATTGAGTCGGACTATCGGCAAAGCCTCAGCCCTCTGACCACGTCCGGAGGACGTGGGTTTCTACGATACGACTAAAAGATCCCTACGCGGAGCGCAGGGGCTTGAGTCGGCCCCATAGGGGCCCGGTATGCCTGGCCGTCAGAGACGACCAGGAAGCCAACCCCCCAGCATTTACATAACTACAGCCCGAGCTGGCGCTGCTCTATTTGTTGATCCTTCTTATCTTGATACCGAACATAAGCCTGGATCTTTTCCAGATCCAAACCCACCGTGTCAACGCAGTACCCCTTTGTCCAGAAGTGATTGCCCCAATACGGCTTTGTCCGTAACTCTTTGAAACGCTGGAGAACTCGTATTGCCGTCCTCCCCTTCACCATTCCGACATAATCCGATACCGACAGCTTCGGCGGTATCGACACGATCAAGTGAACGTGGTCGATCTGCACGTTCAACTCCACCACTTCGCACTTCTTCTGCTCCGAAAAAGCCCTAATACAACTGGATACTTCTTGTTTCACCGAACCGGCAAGAACCCGGTACCGATACTTGGGTGTCCAAACCACATGATATTGGCAGTGCCATATCGTGTGTGATAGCTTCTTAAAACGACTCATTGGTATTCCTCGAATGAGGCTATGGGGATAGCTCACGAGAGGTTTACCATTGAGTCGGACTATCGGCAAAGCCTCAGCCCTCTGACCACGTCCGGAGGACGTGGGTTTCTACGATACGACTAAACGCTCGCTGTTTAGACAAGCGTGCGTTTCCGGCCAGCTATACCTCAGACTCCCTGGAAAAACGTTGCGAGGCTACCTCAACACGGGGATACAGGTGACGGAATCGAGCCAGAACTCACGAAACGCCAACAGGTCGTTCATACGGTCTGGGATGGCAGCGGTCGCGTTGCGCGCCCTCTGGCAGGTGCCAAGACCTTCACCGTGCTCCAAATAGACAGCTACGCCAAGGATCAGCATGCGCTCTACCGGCAGTTCGTCATTCCAGACGCGAATCCCGCCACCTTCACCCTGTTCAACGATTGGTACGCCGTTGATCGTGCGTACACGTTATACAATGGCGCCATCCTACCAGACAGGGACGCGCGCACTTTCGAGATAAAGAACGACTATTGGACGCGCGATGCACACGACGTGTACTTCCTGAATCAGGCCATCCAGGCCTGTGAGCATGTCTCCTTCACGATCGTCTTCGAGCGACGGGCCAAGAATGCACAGTGCACCTACGTTAACAATGACCGCGTGGACGGAGTCGATCGACCCAGTTTTTGTGCCCTTAGGGGTCGTGAAACAATAAACTATACTTTTCAGTCGCCCCTGCATCCTGCCCTTCTGCGTTGTTTGTCGGTTGAATAGCCCGCTATTCGCCCTCCTCACGCCTTGCCGGGCAGGCGCAGGACCAACCGAAAAGTATAGTTAATTATTTCACGCCCCCTTAGTGAGCATGCAGTGGATTGCTCAAGCGTGACATCTGGCTTTATATGAATTTTAGTGATTTCTGTTGCTACGCATTCACTTGAAACGTATCAAAGACTAGTTGGAATTCAGCATCTGCATCGCCTTCTAGCCCATGACACGACAGGATGTAATTGCTGTCGAATTTATGAACCGCTTGTATGTTCAAAGGAACTTCTTCGCCTTCAATCGTAAAGTGTTTACCGATAATCCGAGCAACTCGGCTTCCGTTTAAATCCAAGTACTGTATGGAGCCGTCCGAACCATCAAGTACTGATACAAGGAATTCAAGGCTCATATTGGGTACTCCTGCTACATCCGTAATAGACACCCCGCAAAAATTCGTATTGGGTGTTTCAAACCGAACACCATTCCCATCCGAATCAACGGTAAAAGTCCAGGAAGCTGGATATTTGAGTTGGATACGGGAGTCTTGATAAAACAACGCAGGGATATCGCTGTCGTCATTGGAGCTGACGGTCGAGTCACTATCTGTTGTATCGTTTGTCTCACTACTTACGTCATCACTGGGTGTGACGCTCTCAATATTAGGGGTGAACACAGGAAACGGAGTCATGCTTGTGCTCAACATGACTCCGTTTCTAGAGGGCTACCCCATTTCGGCAGATCAGTCCTCCCGGGCGTTTCTGCAGGCAGACAGACTACCCGGGGGTGAATCATCCCACCACTCGGCTCTCACACCTCAGCGTGGCCCACCAGGTAATATCATCAGCTCATCTTGCTCCGTGTCTCTGAAAAAACTGCTCAGCTGAATCACCAGATCGTCGAACCCATCGCCATTGAGATCACCACCTGCTTCGACGTCATAAGCGTAACTGACGCTCACATACTCGCCGTTGGCACTGCTGGAACTGACATAAGGTGTGTCGGATTTAAGCAAGGGGCTGCCGGCTTCCAGTAGCTCCGCTACGGTGATCTTGGAATGGCCGGCAAGGGTGCCTGCATACACCAGCACATGATTGCCCACCGCAAATTCCTCGATCAGTAGATCGTCGAACCCGTCGCCATCCACATCCCCGGCCGAATGAAGATTGATCAGTTGCCCATCGATGTCGACCAGTACGATTTGAGCCTTCACATCTGCCATGCTGTAGCTCTGACCTCCAGTCAGTTGAGAGGGATTGAGTATCGCCTTCACACCCGAGAAAAAATCGAGTTCGTCTGTATCGATCACCACATCCAACAGGCCATCGGCGTCAATATCGCCAACATTGTGCCTGATTTCCATGTCCACGAGCCGGGCGAGACTGCCGTTTTCCAGGCCATTAGCAACCGTGTCGACGTTGCCGGCAGCCCGTGCCGATGAGCCGAAAACGATCACCGTATCAATAGCGGTATTTCCCGAACCTGCCTGCTCGCTATAGGTCAATGCGAAATCGTCGAAACCGTTGCCATCCACATCGCCCAGCGCAATGATATTCTCGAACTCGAAGCCGTCGTCAGCTATCAATTGCTCGGCATAGTTGTCAACCTGGAGCTGAGAGATGTCGAGCTGACCTACCGGGAAAGACATCCGACCGTACAGAATGTGTGCGGCCCTGCCAGCTGGTGTTACCTGGCCGTTCGGGAGTATGGCCAAATCCTCGAATCCATCGCCGTTGACGTCTCCAACCGGCCTGAGTGCACCGCCTAATTGACCCGGTTCGACTCCATCGATGCGGATCCCATTCTGTCCGTCCAAGCCACTGTTGTCATTGCTAGGCAAGCCCGGGTCTAACCGTAATGTGAAACCAGGGTAAATCCGATCCACGCCCCTGAGCAATGAGCTGACCTTGTCTGCATTGCCATCGCCATTGAAGTCCAGTACTGACTCAGGCAGAGACTCGTAGGAGAGAGGAATCAACTCATCGATATCGAGTGCGTTGAGCGACGCATTGCCTGGCAACAGCCCTACTTCGTCATCCTGTGTATTCGCGCGAAGAATCAGTTCGTCGTTGTTGTCCTGGTCCAGATCAGCCATGATGAATACTTGGCTGTCCGACTCACCGATGCGTATTCCCAGTTCATCCACATTCAGCGTCTCAAGGCCAAAATTCAGAAAACTGTTACTGGCCATGCTCTCGATCAGCTCGGCATCGGTTGGGTCGGTTGGGCCAGAGTCTGACCCTGCTACTTCAATGCCTTCGTAGCGAACCCCCGACGTATGATTAATCACGTTGTAGAGCCCTGGAGGCAGCGTGCAGGATAGACCTCCTTCACACAGAGACTCATAGGTTTCGGCGTTCTGCACCTGGTACCAACCGTTATCGGGCCAAGTAATGATGTCGCCGTCGACTGTTGGTACCAATGAATCTGTCGGGTCAGAGTCCGACCCTGCGACCTCTATGCCTTCGTAGCGAACCCCCGACGTATGGTTGATCACGTTGTAGAGCCCTAGCGGCACTGTGCAGGATAGACCTCCTTCACACAGAGACTCAAAGGTACTGGCGTCTTGCACCTGATACCAGCCGTCGTCAGGCCAGGAAATAGTGTCGCCGTCGACTGTTGGATTGGCCCAGCTGGCTGTGCTGATGATAAGACTGCTGGTCAAGCCGATTCCGAATGAGCATCGCGATTTAATCATCCTGTATCTAACCTATATACGTGGGTAGCGACATATTATAATATGTGCTAGCCAAATTCCTAGATTTGATCACAACTTGTATCTTGGTATTTTGACCGCCCTCCCCCTGCGTCAGGATAGTTGACCTCTACCCTCGGGTGGATTCTTAAGAATTAGCAGGGAGCGGTCAATAGAGAAATTATGGGTTATTCACCAGAACGTCTTGAAGCGGTATTGAAAAAGATACTGCCACCGGATCAGCGATCAATTCCTGATCTAGCACGCGAAGAAGGCATCTCCGAACCGTACGCGTTCACGGCACCAACTCAGCCGTACAGCCAGGTCAGCTATGAGTGAGCTGTAGTGGCGGGTTGAACACGAATCGTGTTTCCACGCGACCATTGAGCATCGATTCGGTGCAAGCTGTTCGCAGGAACTGATAGCTTGAGATACCCAGGCGCTTGGTTCGTCCATGAATTCGAAGTCGAGACCCTCGCTGCAACGTTTTCTGGAAACTGTTCCGAAGCCGTCGCATCCGACGAAAATAAGTTGCCTCATCAATGCACTGATTCTGCCACCGATGTCGTGTGCGAATGACGGCGTGGGAAATCAATAACAAACGCCGGCCGACTCTTCCTGCGCTGCCAACACGTTCGCTGATATCGACAAATTTGCGAATCAGGTGCGGCCAGCACAGCTGACGGCGACTCTCGGGTACGCGGTTGTAACCGGCGTAATCATCGGTGAGCAGAAAACCGGCGAACCCTCCCAATAACGTATCTGCTGCAACCTTGCCGCGTGAATAATGAGTCAGAAAATAGCAGACTTCCTGAATCACTAACTTCCAGATCCAACGACACTCTGTACCCCGAAAATGGCGTGCTTCATCGGCGTGCGCAACAACCTGGCTGCGTACATGCTCGCCGAATCGAATACCTGATGACGGCACTGGGGTTCAGACTTGATGACCACCGATCCACCACAGCCGCATTGGGCCTGCGGGAAGTAGCGCTGAACCTGGTCTACCTAGTTCTCAGGCGTCAACTGTCGCTCGTGGCGACTATGTCCTGGCTGCGGTGAACGGTTACCGAGGAATTCAGCGCACCAGCTGTCGCGAGAGACCCAGGTATTCTGTTAATGGGAGATTTCAATATGATTCCCGGTCAGGACATCAGCAACTTCCATCATCTGGACGATGATGACCTCATGGACTTTGGCTCCTCCTGCGACATTCAGGAACGTTATTCACACATACTGCCGTCCGCCCGAGAGAACCTGCTCAATGGTTCGCCATCAGCCGGCGTTACAGCACCGAGTACATCATGAGAATGGGTCATTGAGAATGCCAAGACCACCAGGTTTTGGTACCCCAGTAACATGAGCAAACCACTTTCGATCCCTGAAGTTACTACTTTTTACACATATATTGCACAGATCCCTACTACGTGCTCTTTTTGCATGGCATCATTGACGAATCACGCGAACTGGAAATTGTTTCTTGGCGACGAATCACGACAAGCTGTCGCCACCGATGTCGCGATCGTCGGTGGTCTACGAAAAGATTCTTACAGCGATCATTCGCGGTGAGTACGTCGTCGACAGGAAACTTCCGACCGAGGCACAGCTTAGTGCGACCTACGCGGTGTCCCGACCCACCATCCGCGAGGTGCTTGCGCGACTGAAGGAAGACAACCTCGTTGTCTCGCGGCGGGGTTCCGGTAGCTACGTGACGACTCGCCCCGACTTCACGGTCCTGCAATTCGCCAAAATATCCAGTATCTCCGACATACAGCGCTGCTTCGAGTTTCGCAAGGATCTGGAAGGTGGCGCGGCGAAATACGCCGCCGCGCGACGAACGACCGCTCAGCTGGATACGATCGACAAGGCATCAAAATCACTGAGAAAGGCGATCGAGCTCGGCAGCATTGCTACTGCCGAGGATTTTTCCTTCCATCTTGCCATTGCCGAGTCCACCAACAATCACTACTACCCGACTGTGCTGAAATCCCTCAGGGAGAATATCCAGAAGGGAATGGACATAACGCGGACATTGACATTGCAGGCATCCGAGCGGCGACTGGCGACAGTACAGTCAGAGCACGATGCGGTCGTCGACGCCATCATCGAGGGAAACGGTGAGCGTGCTCGCGAGGCCATGACAGATCACCTGGAAAACGCCAGAGGCAGGATGTTCGAGGGCGCCTGAGTCTACTGAGCCGGATTCAGTCTGCTGCTACCCGCGCTCCGTCGACCAGCCGCGATAGCCTGCGCGGGTTGTCGTCTCGCAGCTCCGTTGGTAACAGGGCGGACGGAAAACTCTGGTAGCACACAGGACGCAGGAAACGAGCGATCGCGGCACTACCGACTGACGTGGTTCGCGCGTCGGACGTGGCCGGAAACGGGCCGCCGTGCACCATCGGGTCGGATACCTCCACACCGGTAGGCCAACCATCGACCAGAATCCTGCCCGCCTTTCGCTCGAGCACGGGCACCAGGCTTTTCGCAACATCAAGATCGTCATCGTCCATATGCAGGGTGACGGTAAGCTGTCCCTCCAGCGACCGGGTGACCTCGAGCATCTGATCATGATCGCGACACTCGACAATGATCGACGCAGCACCGAACACTTCATCCTGTAAGGACTGATCGTCGAGAAACGCGTCGGCCGTCGTTCGGAAGAGGTGCGCCTGGCACGACCCGAGCGCCTTGCCTGGCTGGCCTGCGGCGATGCTCTTCGCCCGATCGTTCCCCGCCAGTCGATCGACACCTGCAACATAGGCCTTGTGGATTCCCGGCGTGAGCATGGTCTGGGCAGGCGCATCGATGATGAGTTGCTTCGACAGCGTGCAGAAATGTTCCAGAGCTTCACCACCTACGGCTATGACAAGTCCGGGATTGGTGCAGAACTGACCAGCACCCATGGTCAACGAGCCGACAAAACCTTGCGCGATCTTCTCGGTACGGCTCGTCAGTGCGTGCGGCAGCAGAAATACCGGGTTTATGCTGCTCATCTCCGCGTAGACGGGTATCGGCACTGGTCGATTCTGGGCAATAGCCATCAGCGCGAGACCGCCGCGACGCGAGCCTGTGAAACCGACGGCGGATATTCTCGGATCTGCGACCAGCGCCTGTCCGACATCGAAGCCGGCGTCATATAGCAGCGAGAAGACACCCTCGGGAATATCGTGCTCGGAACAGGCCTTTTGCACCTCCATGCCGACGATCTCCGAGGCGCCGGGATGCGCGGAATGCGCCTTGACCACTACCGGACATCCGGCGGCCAGTGCCGAGGCGGTATCGCCACCCGCGACACTGAAGGCGAGCGGAAAGTTGCTTGCACCGAACACGGCAACTGGCCCGAGCGGTACCTGTCGCTGGCGAAGGTCCGGGCCAGGCAGCGGCTGCCGGTCAGGCTGTGCAGTGGCAAGGCGCACGCCCAACCATTCACCCGTCTTCAATGCCTGGGAAAAATGTCTCAGCTGCGCGCAGGTGCGTGCGCACTCGCCTGTCAGACGAGCCGTCGGCAGACCGGACTCCAGCGCGGCGCGCTCGATCAGTGAGCCGGAGACCGCCTCGATCCCCGTGGCGATTGCTTCCAGAAAGGCAGCCCTTTGCTCGGGAGACGTTTCCCGATAAATATCGAATGCGCTGTCAGCGAGTTTGCACGCCGTCTCGACGTCCTCGAGCGTGCTCCCATTAAAGATCGGCTCGAGCGACTCACCGGTGGCAGGGTTGACGTAATGGATGGACTCGCCCTTACCGTGAGTCACCTTCGTACCGATTATCTGTACGCCTTCTACGTGATAGGTCATGATTTGTCTTTAGTCAGGTTTGAAATGTGGTTTCGCTCGCGAGCCGGAGGGCACGGATGCGTCAGTTGTCGTTCTGCTCGGCGATAACGGGGTTTTTCATTGGCGCGCGTATCGACAGGAAGTACACGAAGACCGCGGTCAACACGACGAAGAACAGGCTGTCCGGGCTTGTGACGAACGTGATCGGATTGCCATTGGAAAGCGTCAGCGCCCGTCTGAGGAACTCTTCCAGATTCGGTCCCAGAATGAAGCCGAGCAGCAGCGTTGCGATCGGAAACCCCTGCTTCCTCATGACGTAGGTAAGGACACCGATAAACAGCGCGACCATCATCTGGAACGTCGAGTAGGTGGCAACGTAGCAACCGACGACAGACAACATGGCAATCGTGCCGTAGAGCACGTCCTTGCGGATCGAGACAATGCGGATGTAATACGGACCCAGAATCATCAACGTCAAGGGAATGAGCACCAGGGCGCTGAACAGCAACGCGGCGAGCATCGGAGCGATCAGGCCGGCCTGGTCGGTCATCAGCTGCGGTCCGGGCTGAATACCGTTGATCACCAGCACACCCAACACGATGGCTGTGATGGGATCACCCGGTATGCCGAACGTCAGCATGGGAACCAGAGCCCCACCACACACCGAATTGTTCGCACTCTCGGCCGCGGCAATACCGGCTGGATTCCCCTTGCCGAAAGTTTCAGGTTCCTTCGATGTGCGCACCTCCTCCACGTAGGACAGGAAACTACCCATCGAGCCACCGGCTCCGGGCAAGGTGCCGATCGCATAGCCGATCAGGCTCGACTTGACGTAGCAGACAAGGCCGATCTTGCGAATAGAGGAGAGCGGCGGTATGAAATCGCGACGTCTGATCTTTGCGACCGCTCGTGCCTGTTTCTCGATATCGTGTGTCTGACTGAGCTTCCCGCTCTGGACAAGTATCTCGCTGATGGCGAACGCACCGATGATGACGGGCATCAGATCGATGCCGGCGGTCAGCTCGGCCAGGCCGAACGTAAAGCGTGGCACGGGCACCATGGCATCGAGGCCGACAGTCGCGAGCATGATGCCGATACAGGCTGCGACGGCCGCCTTGAGAACGTTGCCTCGCTGGGCGATGACGATGATGACGATCGCGAAGAAAAGCAGCGAGAACTTGCCCGTGGTCTGGATCAGCAGCGATGCTTGAGCGATGAACGGCGCCAGGCAAATCAACAGCAGCGCGCCGATGCTGCCACCGATCATGGACGCGAGCGATGCGTGCCCCAGGGCGAGCGCCCCCTCGCCGCGCTGATGCATCGGGTAGCCGTCCAGCGCGGTCATCATCGATGAGGGGGCACCGGGAATATTGATCGTGATGGCCGTGATGCTACCTCCGCACATGCCCGCCATGTAGATACTGGCGCAGGCCATGAGTGCGGTGGTCAGATCGAGGCTGTACGTCAGCGGCAGCAGCAAGGCCAGCGCGAGCGTCGCCGTCAGGCCGGGGATGGCGGCGAATACCGTCCCGATCAGAAAGCCCGCTATTACATACAGTAGCGTGGCCGGATCGAGCAGCAGCGAGAAACTTCCGAGTACCAGTCCAATGAATTCCATGTCGTTAGCTCAACAGTGCCGGCAGTCTGACGTTAAAGATGGCCGTGAAGATCACGTACCCGGCCAGTGTTATCAGAACGGAGAAGATCAGTTTGCTCTTCAGTTTCTGTCGGTCGGAAAAGATCAATATGATCGCGAACACGTACGGGATGGTTGATGCGAAGAAGCCCACGGTCTGGAAGAGCAGGACGAAAACGCCGGTAGCAGCGATGGCTGCAGGAGAGCGCCAGCGATCTTCCTGACTCGTCTGTTCGGGTTTCTCGTGTGTCGCTTCGGCTGCCATGTTCCCTCTGACGATGCGTATCACCAGAGCGAGGCTGAAAAAGCACGACAGGCTTCCCAGCACCAGCGGAAAGAACGACGGCGTCAATTTGGATGCATTGACGGGTGGCCCGAGCCCCAACGCCGACACTAGATAAAGCAGTGATACCGCCAGCACGAAGAGCCCGAAACCCGCGTTCCTGAAGTGGTGTATAGCAAACATCAGATTTCCCTGATTGATATCGACATGTTTGAGTGAGGCATCATTCACGCCCCGAAATTCAGTCTCTCTGGACTGCGGTGATGTGAGCCGGAACGCAAGCCGGCCAGGATATAAGCGCCCCGATCCATCGTGAATCGAGGCGCCGAGGTGTCTGCGTTACAGACCGAGCTCGTCCATGACTTTGTAGGTGGTCGATTGCAAGTCGTCGACCCAACCTTGCACATCCGACGCACCCAGCCAGCTTGGCGTGACGCCCACGCTGGTTATCCATTCCTGAAATTCCGGGGTATCGAAGGCGGTCTTGTAGGTGGATTCGAGTGTCGTGACGATATCGTCAGGGGTATCCTTCGGCGCGGCGATCACGATGAAGCTGCCGGTCTGTAGATCGATTCCATGCTCGCTGATCGGTGCGACCTCGGGATACGAGGGGTTCTGCTCGGAAGCCAGTTCGATCAGGCCCAGCGCGTCCCCGGATTCCAGGATTCCGCTGAAGTCACCGAGACTGGATATCGCAGCTGCGATCTCGCCGGAGAGCAGAGCTTCGGTCTCTGCACTCGAGGAACCGGGGTAGGAGATCACGTTGAACGTGACCCCGGTCGCTTCTTCCAAGCGGCGGATGGCGAGATACGGACCTGACCCTTCTGGGGCAACACCGATTCGTACCGTACCCGGATTTTCCTTTGCGGCCTCGATCAACTCTTCGAAGGTGGTATAGCCGGAGCTCTTCGACACGACAATGGCGTCGGCCTCTTTCGTGATCCTTGCGATGAACTTCATGTTATCGAGCGAATAGCCCGGCACCATGTCACCACGTGGCAGAGTGATGACGCTGTCGTAGGTCAGGATGCCGACCGTGTGCCCGTCAGGCCGTGCACGTGTCATCTGTGTCAGGCCGGTCGCCGTCATGGCACCGCCAATATTCTCGACGAAGATCGACTTCGACAGTTGCTGTTCGGCGATGTTGTTGATCTTGCGGCTGATGGCGTCCGCGCCGCCGCCTGCGGGCCACGGCACGATGAAGCGGATATCACGGGTCGGGAAGTCCGCGGCGAAACTCGAGATGCTCGAGACGAGGAGCGCGGCGGCGAGGCCGAGTCCGGCACGAGAAATTGTTCTGGTTTTCATCGTCTTGAATTGATCCTTTGTAATGAAGGTGGGCACTACGGGGGCGTTCATTGCCGATTGACTTGCGGCGACGCGGAACTGCGTGAATAAATGATGGCGACGATTGACGTCGAGAGCGTTCAAGCTTCTTGGGAGCGCTCGTATTCCTCGCGGGACTCCTGGTTCGGTGGGTACAGGCCGATGACCGCGGCACCCGCCGAAACCTTCTCGAGCACATAGCGTTCGAAGGCCTCCATCCGCTGAGTCTCCTCGGCGATCTCGCCGGCGAGTTCGAACGGGATGACGATAACACCGTCACCGTCGCCGACCAGCACGTCACCGGGATAGATCGCCACTCCGCCGCAGCCGATCGGAACCTGTAGGTCAACGCCGTGATGCTTGGTCAGATTCGTTGGCGCACTCGGTTTGACGCAGAAAATGGGCATGTCCTGTTGCTCGGCTTCATCAAAGTCCCGGATGCCCGCATCGGAGACGAAACCCGCGCATTTCCTGACCGCCAGACGGGTCAGGAGAATGTTGCCAGCGCTTGCAGCCGTTGCGTCCTGACGACAATCGCAGACCAGCACCATACCCTCGGGCACGCTTTCCACGGCGAGCCGTTGCGGGTGTTTCGGGTCGGTGAAAGCCGCCACCGTGTCAAGATCCTCCCTGGCCGGTATATAGCGAAGCGTGAACGCCTGCCCGACCATGTGCACCTTGGCGACATTCGCGCGCCGCGCCCCTTGGATATAGGTATTTCGAAAGCCCTTCTTGTACAGAGCGGTATGCAATGTTGCGGTCGAGACACCGACAAGTGCGGCGCGAATACTCTCGTCCAACGGGCGAACAGCGTATGTATCAGTCATCTCTCTCGTGATCTTCTGGCATCAAAGGATGTACGGACTGTACGATAGTTGAACTTACAAATCAAACAACTTTTTACAAATTTTTTGCGATGACTGCGAGTGATGGATTCCCACTTGTCTGGGGTTTCTGTATTTCAGGGCGGCGATAGAGGATTCGGAATCATGCTGCGGTGTCCCCAGAATCCGACACGTGCTGGATGTACAAATGGACCACGAGCTTGTCTGGAATATCAACGCGCTGATTCATGATGAATCAGCAAACTGAACCCATCTTCGGTGAGGGCGGTGAGCCTGACCGGCTGGAATCGGCCACGATCCCCACTTCTCCTTACTCCCCCAGCACGTACTCGTGTGAGCCGCTGTCGTGAACAGCCTTGCCATCACCGAGCCCGTCCAGAGGCTCGTACGGCACGTTAACCTGCTCTTGCCATTCTTCCTGATAATCTCGCAACAAGAGTAGCAGCGCCTGGAATGTCGTCGGCTCAACTCCCGTGTCAACGGTGGGCGACCAGGGTGAAAGGCTGGCCTGACCTTCCTTGGCAAACAGCGGATCAGCGTGGTCGAACAGTGACAATTTCATGTGAGCTACTTGCGGTGATCGTTCCTGCCCAGTGTATGCAGTTTCTAACGCTGCTATTTCACCTTTGATACCTGTCAGAACAACTGGTCCACCGGGAGCATATTCAAGATCACCGTCAGGGCTCTGTCGATAAACGGGCCAAATTCTAATAGCAGAATAATACTGACTTGCGTCAACTGCCAGCCCCAGGTGTTCAGCGGTACTGAGCACCGTAGAACCAAGCGTCGAGTGGCTGATAAGCCCAGAGAACCGGTTGCGCGGGTCTTCGAGTTTGTCACGGTAAAAGTCGCCGGTTTCGGAATCATATTCCTGGTAACAGGAAATGGAAATTGAATCGTCAAACACAAGACACTTGTCTGCAGCGGATTTGTGAACCATGCCGCTGATCCTTAGCAGACCCCTTCCTCGTAGGGTGAGCGCCTCACTATCACACGATCGTAACCTTGCCAGCTTTCCACTAGTTTCCCGCCGACATAATCAAGCGTTAGTGTGGTGCGACTGCCATGACGATAATCACGTAGGCGTACTTCATAGTTCTCACGATATTTACCGAATATTTAGCTCGTACTCTATATCTTGAGCCATGCGCCCATATGCACCTCCTTGTCTATCGTAAACAGCCTGAAATTTCAGAGTGTGTTTTCCTTTGCTTAGAGGCTTTAGCATTACCCAATATCCATCGGTGGCAGCTGGGTAGACTTTGGGTGGTTCGTATTCTTTTGGTACCATACCAAGTAGATCAAAACAATCTGGTGAAGCCATTCTGGTACTTGCAGGGTTCCAGGAAGTTATTCCATCTAGCTCAATATAGATATCTAACAATTTATCGTTATTAAGTGCAGCACTTGTCTTAGCCATATCACAAGTGTAAGAATTTGGGTATCGAGGGAAATACACCATGTTAATCACTGGGAAGAATATGTACTTCCCTGCTGGTATTTCACACTGCCTGTTGATAGTAGATGAACCATAGCCGCCTGCCAGGAACCACACATCTCCCTGTTGACCCACATGGCAGTGTTTACCAGTGTAGTCACGTACAGGGTTTAATTCTGATGGCATCGTGTATGTCCATTGCCACCAAGTGTTAACATATTCATCGACTGTTTGACCATCAACAACTTTATCAGCTTGAACAATCCTCTCATCAATTGTTTCTGCGAATAGATTGGTTGCCGCAAGTGCCGAGGACAGAAGTGCGATTTTTAGTGAATTCACCAATGATCCTTAAAAATGAAATATTCTGGGTTACATTGGATGGGTATCGCCCGTTGATGTGATTGACTTTAGGCAGTGCACGATTCCGGCGTTCCAGCGACGAACGAGACTGGAGAACCCGGGTTCAGTATGAGCATGATTTCATCCGCCAGCGACGCATCATTTTCACGGGTTCCGCAATGACGTTGCATCGCACAGATGTGGAGTCGGCGTCGGGCGTTGGCATACGATTCAGCTCACCACGTTGTCGTTCTACGAAAACGTTCAGATAAAACGGTTGAATCCACCTGCCCGCCCTGCGCTCGTTACGGGATTTACTTACGTGGAAATCACGTCACTTGTACCAAGCCAAGCAGGCAGCGCCTCAGTACGTCGGGCACTTCCATGAGTTGCCACTGAAGCCGACGTCGTTGAGCACATTTTCGCCCGCTACTACCCCAATATCGTGAAATTCAACTACTGGCGCGGCAAGAAACAAGTCGCCTAATACATACAGTTTTTGTAATCGTCGTCGATCATAGTCTGCATCTCTTCTACAGTTTCAACAAGTGCAGCATGAGCAACTGTCGAAACCGCGTAAGACGGAATATCATCAATAGCTGGCCAATTCTCAGGTTTCCAAATATTGGATCGTGCGATCGACTTTGCGCAGTGAACAAACGCCTCTTCAACGGTAATCGCCGTGAGCAAGGCTGGTTCTTTACCCTTGATGGCAAACATTTCTTGTAATGACTTATCACGAACGACTTGTCCAACGCCACTCACCCTCAAAATATAGTGAAAACCGGGGATCAGAAAAATGATACCGACCTCTGGGTTTGTCATCAAACTCTTGAATGTATCGGCTCGCTGATTGCCGAGCCGTTCAGGTATGACCAACGTCTTCTCGTCCATCACATGAACAAAACCAGCCTTATCCCCCTTCGGCGACATGTCCAGGAGTCCATCACTGCCCCGTGTCGATATGACAATATAAGGTGATGATGCTATATATTTACGGCAGATATCATCAAGATGGTCGATACCTTTACCAGCCATGCGATGGCTTGGTGAGCCAACGATTTCCCGCAGTCGTTGCATTGTTGTTATCACTTCGTCGAACATTGGTCACCCTCCTGTTTTTTCAGATGCATGATTATCGCTAGATTACTACGCAAGCAATTTCATTAATACAACTGCGTCTGGATGGACAATAGGGCACACGCCACCTTCTGAAACCCGGCGTATCGTGTTATCAAGTCGGCCTTCAAGACCTCCCCCACACACGCAATTCCCCTGTCGCCAAAAAACCGATATCAAAAGCATCAATCAGA
Organism: Granulosicoccus antarcticus IMCC3135; assembly: GCF_002215215.1. Taxonomy (NCBI): domain Bacteria; kingdom Pseudomonadati; phylum Pseudomonadota; class Gammaproteobacteria; order Chromatiales; family Granulosicoccaceae; genus Granulosicoccus; species Granulosicoccus antarcticus. Next base: position 4,372,063 of record NZ_CP018632.1, read on the forward strand.
TCATCACCGCGTTCATAGCCCACGATTGGCAACTGTGCATCTGGTAACTCTGCACACAAAGAGGCTGCAGCGGGATAAGCACTCTGTCCAAAGCAGTTGGAGAGCCCGACACAGTCTTGCGAGACATTTGCAATGACACCTGCGTCGAACCCGTCCGATACGCGACGACCCCAGATTGCCACCTCACTGCGATCAAGAATGGCATGAGGGAATTGCAGTTGATCCGAGGGCGAACCTCCCTGTTTCCAGGCAGCTTCCCACAGTGACAGTTCGCTGACCGAAGCAATCCGGATCCAGCCCCTGGTGTCGGCTGCTTGAACATGATCAGCGTAGATCCAGGTCGCCGCAAAATTCTCCACAAAGCCATCGTCAATCAAGTCCAGACAAGCAAAAGAATCCTTAACTCCAAATCTGGGCCGATAGCTATTTTTCCTGATCAGATGCAACTGTTCGACATGCGCTTGCGGATCAAGCGTTGTCATCCAACTGTGAAACCTGGGCGGGGTCTCCTTACTCAGAAAAGCGATCTCTGAACGGCCATACTGCAAATCGCGAATATCAAACATCATGCTTTACCAATCAGCATTGTTGTTGGCAGCCATGATAGCTCGATGATCTGTCATGTCGTTTCCCATAGTCACCGACTCCTCTCGGCTGGATTCATGGCATATGAGGCAGGAGTGCGAATACAGCGTTGGCATGGCTTGTAAATCGACTGTTCACCCTTTTTATACTCGAGTCAACATTGATAGCGCGTATAAAGCGCATTCCTAAACCATTTATCAGTGCCAACACCCCGTCCCTCTGGCAACCAAAACCCCAATCAGCTCCCAACCCATTACGACCAAGCATGGACTAAACTCAGAACCCGACCCAGCAGATCAACCAACAAACAATGAAAACCATCGGCCTACTCGGCGGCATGAGCTGGGAAAGCACCGCGCTCTACTACAGAATCATCAACGAGCAGGTAAAAGATCAGCTGGGTGGTTTGCATAGCGCTCGCATCGCCATGGTCAGTGTTGATTTCCATGATATCGAAGTGCTTCAGAAACAAGGAAAATGGGATGAGGCTGCTGAGCTTCTGGCTACCTCAGCACAGCAGGTAGAAAAAGCCGGTGCTGATTTTCTGCTGATCTGTACCAACACCATGCACAAGGTAGCCCCACAGATCCAGGCCGCTCTGAGTATTCCTCTCATACATCTGGCAGATGCCACTGCACAACGCATCGTTGCGCAAGGTATAAAGACTGTTGGCTTGCTAGGTACCAACTTCACCATGGAGCAGGACTTCTACAAGGGCAGATTGACAGATCAGCATGGCTTGAATGTCATTGTGCCTTCTGAACCTGATCGGCAGATCATTCATCGGATAATCTACGAGGAGCTTTGTCTGGGCGACATCAAAGACTCTTCACGCCAGCAATACCTGTCAATCATGAACAAGATGGCAGCCAGCGGTGCTGAGGCCATCATTGAAGGCTGCACCGAAATCACCTTGCTGGTGCAGCAGCAACACACCGACATCTTGTTGTTTGATACCACAGCTATTCATGCAGAAGCCGCCGTTACTTTGGCACTCAGCCAAGGCTAATGCGAGGCTAATGCGAGGCTAATGCGAGGCTAATGCGAGGCAGGCAGGCAGGCAGGCAGATCATAGCTTGCTGATTCAGACTTTGAGCATGCCGGGAATTCCTCGCTTGGAAATCATCTTCCTGCAATGCTTTTCAAACGTTTCAAGCAGCATCGGCTTGTGCTCTTGTAGCAGTGTTGCCAAGCCAATGATCATCGGCTTATGCTCGCCAACCAGATCAACAGCCACCAGCTTGCGCCCATCCAGTGTTGTCAGATTTCGGGGTCTGGCATTACTGATGGTAAAACCAAAGCCGTTGGAGACCATGGCTCTGACCACTTCCTGATGCGCAGATCGGGCATAGATCTCAGGCATCATGGCTTCGTGCTGAAACAGGGACAGGAAATATTCGCGGCTATAAGGCAGATCAAGCAGAATCATGGGCAGACCGTCCAGATCTGACAACTTGACCTTCTTTTTCTTCGCCAACGGGCTGTCACTGGATAGCAAAACCTGGGGCGGCAAACTGGCCAGCGGCTCAAAGCTGATATCGTCAGGAATACTCAGGTCGTAGGAGATGGCGGCATCAATATTTACCTGACGCAATTGTTCGATGAGCTGCTCGTGCGTATTCTCCACGATAGTCAATTCCACGTCCGAATGCGTACTGGTAAATGCCTGACTCAGCTCCGGGATGATCATAGGAGCCAGCGTTACCATGCAACCGATGGAAAGGCTCCCGCTCACCGAATTGCGTAGCTCACCAGCCACTGAATACAGTGCATCGGCCTGCCGCAGAACCAGCTTTGACTCACGAGCAATTCGTTTACCTGCCGGTGTCAGAATCAAGCCTTGTGCGTGTCGGCGTATGAAGAGCTGCACCTGAAACTCATCCTCCAGGTGAGCAATGGCCGAGGAGATCGAGGGTGCCGAGATATTTATCTTCTCAGCAGCCAGCTTGATACTACCCGCAGCAGCGGTGGCAACGAAGTATTCAAGATGTTTCAGCGTATACCGCATAGTTCCGTCATGGCCTGTTGACCGTTTTCAATACCAGCAGCATGCAGTAAATCCTACAGACAAGATCACTGATCACCTGGCACGCCGTAGCTGGGAGCGGCCGTCGGGTTCTGTGCCCGGGCAACGTAATCGTCAAGCTGCGGTGCATAAACCTTCCACAGCTTTTTCAGTTCCTTGATTGGCGCGCCTGCCTCATGCCAGTCTACGCGCAAACTGGCAACCGGCCAGGAAACCTTGTCCACCAGCAGTAATCCAGCCGAATGCACCGGCCCTGCCTCCCCACCCGCCCGCATGGCAACAGACATGGCAGACAGTAGACGATCCACCAGATACCCAGAGCTTTCAACGAATGACTCAAGCATGAGAGCCGGAATTTCAGTAGAGCTTAAAAGATTGCCAGCGCATACCACATCCTGGGCATTGGCCGCGGCAAACACACCCAGCGTATGCTGTCCGGAGAAACTGGCTGTGCGACCTTGTGCATCCACCGCGCTTAGTTGCCGATATTCGATATGCTTGGTTGACGAGCTGACGATAGCCAAAGCCTCTTTGGCCGAAGCTCCCAGAGCCATCAAGTCCAGAACGCGTTCGCCCAACGATGGATCAGTAATGTTCTGACTGGCAACAGCTCCCACACCGGCGCGTGCAAAGACACAGCGCGCAGCCACCGCGGGCGACGATGAGGACACAGCCATTCCGAACATGCCCGTGTCTTTACACCGGGCAGCAATTGAAAAGGTCATCTCAGCTTTTCTCAGTCAAGACAGCTGTACCATCGATCTCGACCAGCCACTCTGGACGGGCCAGTGCCTGGACAACCAGACCGGTTGACACCGGATGCACACCCTTGAGGTATTCACCCATGGTTCGATAAACCGCTTCACGATGCCGAACATCGGTGATGTAAACCACCACCTTGACCAGGTGCTGCATTTCCCCACCGCACTCTTCGATCAGCTGCTTGATGTTCTGCATGACTTTATGCGTCTGCTCTACCGGATCGTTACTGTCAATATTCTCGAACGTATCCAGATCCTGCGGGCACTGGCCACGCAAATAGATGGTGTTGCCAGCGACAACCGCCTGAGCAAGATCATTATCAAGATTCTGCTCCGGATAGGTGTCTTTGGTATTGAAGGTACGGATGCGTTTATGAATCATGGTGTTGCAATCAGCCTCAGAAATGTTCCAGATATTGTCGGGTAATCTTGCACTGACGGTAGTCAGTCACTCAGCCTATCAGGACAGCTTGGAATCGTTATATTTCCTGTACTGTTTCTGTATGGCGATATGATCCGCCAGATATTTTGCATCGTGCCAGACACCCCAGATAAACGAAGAACCTCTTCTTGATTGCCACGGCAATCCAAGAAAGTAGATTCCAGGCTCTTTGGTCACACCGCGTTGATGCAAGGGGCGTCCATTTTGATCAAGTACAGGGACGTCCAGCCAACTGTAGTCAACGGCAAAACCGGTGGCCCAGATGATGGTTGTAATACCCGCCTCTGCCAGGTTCAATTCGAGGATGGGGTTGCTGACGCACTCCGGGTTCGGCTCGACGATACGGGCCTCCGGCTCTTCGGGAAGATCCAGCCCGTAACGCTCAACATAAGCATCGGCTTCATCAAGCACAGAGAGATAATTGGCATCACCGGCAGCCAGATGCTCGGATAGATCAGGAGCAAAGCTGAGTACGCCATTCTTGAATGATCGAGTCAATCCAAGCAAGTTCATGCCTTGCCCGGCGAGGCGTCGAAAATCCACCGTATGCCCACCATCGGCACCACTGACTGAAATGGTGACATGCTCCTGGCCCATTTCTGTAGTCTGGGCATCCCATTTACCAAGTACACCTAACCACCAGACAAAATCACGTCCACGATAGCTGCGTGGGGGGCGATCATGTGCAGCAACAGACAGATACACCTGCCTACCCGATCCCATCAACTCATTGGCTATCTGGGCCCCGGAGGATCCAGCACCGACCACCAGAACCGCCCCTTCAGGCAGTTGCGCAGGATTGCGATAGCCGCTGGAATGCATCTGCAGAACATCCGCATCGACGGGGACCACCGGTGGGATCACCGGACGCTGGAATGGACCTGTGGCAGCAACGATGTTAGTTGTCTCTATCACGCCTTGGGTGGTCTCGACACGAAAGCCAGGCTTTCCCGCAATCCTTTGTACGCCAGTGACCTCCACGCCACAGCGAACCGGAGCATTGATCATCCTGGCATATTCAACAAAGTAATCCGCCACCTTCTCCTTGGGAGCAAAGGCATCGGGATCAACATCCGAGAATGGCATGCTGGGGAAGCTGTCATGCCAGGCGGGACCATTGGCAACCAGTGAGTCCCACCGTTCCGTGCGCCAACGATCGGCAATCTGGTGCCGTTCCAGCACCAGATGCTTCTCACCCATATTGCTCAGGTGTTCGCTCATGGCAATTCCAGCCTGACCGGCACCCACAACGAGTGTCTCTACTTTCTCAATCGACATATTTGTCCTATTCCGACTTACCAGACAAGCTAATGACAAATAGTATAAGGAGCCTGATCGAATTATAAAAACATCATTTTTATTCGCATTGATTCAGCTTTTCCGAATCAATGACAAGGGACTATCCCTGCCCGCTTGACTGGCCGGCTAGCTCGGTATCTGGTCCAGTGTCGATTCGGCCAGAAACTCAACGAGCTTGTTCAGCATGGTATCGCACTGATCCAGTTGCTCCAGCTCGATGTATTCATCCGGCTTATGCCCCTGGTCCATCGAGCCTGGCCCACAGACAACGGTGGGAATTCCGACTTTTTCGGAAAACAAACCGCCTTCCGTACCAAAGGCGACATACGTTGTGGTGTTGGCACCTACCAGCGTTTTGACAAATTGCACAACAGGCGATTCATCGGGTGTATGCAGACTGGGATAGGCATTGAGAATGCTGAATTGCATATCAGCTTCGGGGGCAATTTCACGCGCAGCGGCAACGATATTGCTGGCTGATTGCTTGATGCTATCCAGTAATTCTTCAGGATGAGTATCTGCCGGGTAGCGAATCTCGAAGTTGACAGTGCAAAGGTTGGGGACGATGTTCAACGCCTGATCGGTGACGATACGGCCGACATGAATCGTTGTATATGGGATCTCAGAAGGATCTCCCGCATCCTGGCTTGCCTGCTGTATGGCTAGCTGTGCATCGCGTATCACCTGGACCAGATCACAGGCAAGGTGTATCGCATTCAAGGCATTGGGTGCCAGTGCAGAATGACCTTCACGGCCAATGCAACGCACAAGAATAGACATTTTGCCTTTATGCCGAGTCGCCACCCGCATGCTGGTCGGCTCACCCACGATGCACATGGCAGGCTTCACCGGAGCCAGTCGCAGCATCTCCAGCAGAGACTGTACACCGACACAGCCGATTTCCTCATCGTAGGATAAGCCCAGGTGCATCGGCGTGGCCAACGTGCTCCTGCTGGCATTAATCATTGCCGCCAGTGAGCAGGCCACAAAACCTTTCATATCCGTTGTTCCACGACCATAAACCCGGTTATCCGACTCTGTCATCTCAAAAGCTGGCCGAGTCCAGGCTTGCCCATCAACCGGCACAACATCGGTATGTCCCGACAACATGACGCCCGGACGATCTGTCGGGCCTACGGTGCAGTAGAGATTCGCTTTACTCCCATCCTCATTGGGAATGATCGTCGTCTGTATACCGTGCTCACCCAATAGGGTTTCCACATAGTGGATGAGTTGCTTGTTTGGCTCGCGACTGGTGGTATCAAAAGCGATCAGCTTTGACAAGATCTCCAGGGATGTAATTGATGGCTGTTTCAAAGTAGTAACCTGACTGGATAAAGTGTGCACATATTAGCAACTCGTCACCGCCAGTTCCACTGTTCAGAGAATCCAGCGATCCGTACTCTGTAGCACATTGACGTGAACCCGGCTCCAGATTCTCGCTAACGTTGCACTCAAGAAGTGCAGAGCTCGACCGCTATTCGTAACAGTTACATTAAGGGACTGATTCTGAAAACTGACAAAAATCCACAGCAGAGTCTGAACACTTCAATCACGGGAAATTCACAATGAAAATGGACAGGCGGTGGTGGCTTTTGAGCCTGACAGTCATGGCTCTGCTTGTCGTCATCCAGTTCTGGTCGACAAAAGATGTCGATCGTCGTACCGCTGAGCTGCACTCCCTTTTATCAGAGACACAGACCAGTGCCATGCAGCTGATGCAACGGGTTGGCTATGGTGGTCTGATTTTCCATTTCAAGAACCTGGTGCTGCGCCCCCACGAAACGGATAATCATGCCAGTGCCGTGGCAGATGCCAAACAAGTCACACTGCTGATTGCCGAGCTTGAAACCAATGCCGCCTCCATGGGTGTCGAGTTCAAACTCAGCAGCACCCGGGCCATGGTCAACGCCTACCTGCCTCGACTGGATGAAGTCCAGCGTCTTTACCAGCAAGGCTACAGTTCCATCGATATCGATCGCGCGGTGCGCTTCAATGATGTCTTTGCCATTCGTGAAATCGATTTGCTGATAGATGAGCTTTCCGCAGTGGTTCGCAGCCAGGTTCGTCAAATCAAACACGAAGGCAAGTTGCTCAACTGGATCAGTATGGGCGGCACAATTGCACTAAGCTCACTCGTTCTGGCTTTACTGTTCAACCAGAACAACCGGCGCAATTATGTCGATGCCATACAGCAGATGAACGCAGAGCTGGAGACCAGCAATACCGGACTGACGTCGGTCAACAAATCGTTGAAGCAGTTTGCCGGTATTGTCTCGCATGATCTCAGAACACCACTGCGACATATAGGCCATTTTAGTGACCGAATAATCGAGGATTGTAACGATCCCGCCGAAGTCACTCAGCACGCCACCATCATTATCGATGCCGTGGCTCGTATGGATCGAATCATTGCAAGCTTGCTCGAATTCACACGCTCAGGATTCAAGCGCCCAGAGCTGTCCCCAATCGATGTGCAGGAGTTGGTCACCTCTGTCGTGCAAGAGCTTGATACCACCATCAAGTCAGCCGGGGCAACCATCAACCTTCATCTGGATGGCTATGTGCAGGCAGACGCAGAGCTACTGCGACGCGTGCTGCACAACCTGCTGGGCAATAGCCTTAAATATACCCACCCCGAACGCTCACCTCGAATTGATCTGGAGGCGGTACCCGTGGGCGAGTCTATTCAATTTTCCATCAGTGACAATGGCATTGGCATCGCCCCCGAGTTTGCTGAACGCATTTTCGAACCTTGCCAGCGTTTGCACGATTCTCAGAACCAATACGAAGGCAGTGGCATCGGCCTGACTCTGGTCAAGGCCATTATCGAAGCCCACGGCGGCAGTATCAAACTTGATACTGCCTACACCGCCGGCACACGTATCGTGTTTAGCCTGAATGCTGCTGACTCACCTCCCTTGATGAACGCGGCCTGATTCGTTCTTCAAACGTCGACGGTGATCGAGCCCATCGGATAGGAGCAACAGGCAAGTATATAGCCAGCTTCGATGTCATCTTCCGAGATGCCGCCGTTGTGTACCATATGCACCTCGCCTTCCAGCTTTTTGATCTTGCAGGTGCCACAGACCCCGAAAGTACAGCCTGAAGGGATGTTCAGTCCCGCACCTCGAGTCACAGCCAGTACCGTGTCATTCTGAGTGCACTGCGCGGTACGATCCGATTGTGCAAAGATTATCTTCGCATCCACCTCGGCGTCTGGCGTGACATCGTCCAGCTCGGGTATCTCTGCCACCGTTTCCACCAGCGGTGCGTGGAAGCTCTCCTGATGGTAGTGGTCCATGTCAAAACCCAGGCCCGCCAAAGCGTCTCTCACCGAGTGCATGAAAGGCTCAGGACCACAGCAGAATACTTCCCGCTCCAGATAATCGGTTGCCATCAAACCCAGCATGAGCTGATTGAACCGCCCCTTGAAACCGGTCCAGGGTTCAAAGCGTTCAGCCTCCTCGACCACCCACCTGACACTCAAGCCTGGAAGTCGGGTTGCCATGAGTTCCAGCTGACTGCGAAAAATGATTTCGGAAGGTCTTCGTGTGCAGTTGACGAAGACGATATCGGGTTCGGAGCCGTGATCAAACATCCAGGTGGTCATCGACATCATGGGCGTGATGCCAGTACCTGCCGAGATAAACAGGTATTTATCAGAGGCATAGTTGAGATGGGTGAACTGCCCGGCAGGCCCCATCGCCTTGAGCTTGGTCCCTGGTGTCAGATGATCCAGCATCCAGCGTGTGCCGATGCTGTCAGGCTGCGCCTTGACCGTGATGGAGATCGAGCGCGGTCGTGAGGGTGACGATGAAATGGTATAGGTACGATGAACTACGCCACTGGGAACAGGCAGTTCCAGTGTCAGAAACTGACCCGGCTGGAAATCAAACAGCGCACCCGACGGTGCACGGAATGTAAAAGTCGCTGTGTTGAGCACTTCGGGCAGAACCGACACGCACTCCAGCAGCTCAGTCTCGTTCCAGGTGGCAAAGCGGCTGAAGTCAGTTGCAGTAGTATTCATCAGCTCAAGCTACCGCCTTGATGACGGTTGCTGTCTGTTTGGACATTGTGCGTATATACCATTCGACAAACTCCATGACGCTCTCTTCGTGAACAGGTGAATAAGGTCCGGGTTCATACGCCGGTGAGTTGATGCCTTTCTGATTATCTTCAACCACACGGCGATCTTCATCGTTCGTGGAATTCCACACCTCTGACAGACGCGCTACATCGTAATCAACGCCTTCCACTGCATCCTTGTGAACCAGCCATTTGGTGGTCACTTGAGTCTGGGTAGCATTCAGAGGGGTGACGCGAAACAGCGTTGCATGATCAGGTAGAAAATGATTCCACGTGGTCGGGTAGTGATACTTCAGAAGCGTACCCGCATCCTCGTCAGTGACTCGTCCCAAGTGGCGAGTTACGGCAGGTTTCAGATCCATGGTGAAGCTCTTCGCACCTGGCAGCAGTGGCATTCGGGCCACACGATATTGGAAGTCGGGACCCATCTGAAATTGTGAAGGCAGACCTTGTGCCAACATGCGATCGTAATGGTCTTGAATATGTGGTGGAATGGCACCTTCAGCCCCACCGGTCACGACCGGATCTTCCGGAAAAGAGCGACATAGGCCAGGATGATTTGCACCGCAGTGATAGCACTCGCGATTGTTTTCCCAGACCAGCTTCCAGTTGCCGTTTTCGACAATGGAGGTTTGCACCGCAACCTTGGCATTGTTCAGATCATGAGGCTCCAGATAGGGCCGGATCAGATCGGCAAAGGCGTCAAAATCGGGGGGCTGCTGAGCAAAGCAGATGTACACCAAACCCGCCACTTCACGACAATGCACCGGACGCAAACCAAACTGTGAAGCGTCGAAATCAGCTCCCATGTCACGGGCCCAGAGCAACTTGCCATCGAGCTCATAGGTCCACTGGTGGTAGGGGCAGACAAGCTTGGGGGCGTTGCCCTTCTCGCTCTTGCACAAGACAGACCCGCGATGTCGGCAAGTGTTGTGAAAGGCCCGGATCTGACCATCAGCACCACGCACCAGAATGACGCCATAGGCACCGACTTGATGAGTGACATAGCTGCCATTCTTTTCCAGCTCGCAGGCAGCGATTGCAAAAAGCCATTCACGGTAGAAAATACCTTCCATATCAGCCTGGAAAACTTCCGGGTCGGTATAGAAAGGTTGCACCAGAGCATAGCCTGGAGTTCTCTGTGCCAACAGCTCCCTGACTCGAGGTGTCATCATTTCGGTTAATTCCTGCCGCGTCCCGCGCGATATGTTCTGGGTCGACTATCGGATGAGAATCAGCCAGGCAAGCAGCCTCTTGAGTGGATGCCTTGTTACCTGCTGACTCTCACAAAAACACTCGTGGTTTGACGAACTTTTTGCCAGGTTGGTTTGGGACTCGCCAATGAACCGTTAGGAATTCTCATCTCATACCTTGCCGCCCGATTGTACGGTTCGGCTAGTGGGTACTATTGTTCAAAATGAGACGTGCAGTAAACTCATCCCGACAATATCGCCGCCACATGCTCAAACCAGCGGCTCAGGAGCCCCCCTGAGCCTGCATTCGTCATCAGCCACTGCCCGCTCGAACGAGCGACGCCCAGAGCAGGCTCGCCCGAGGCATCGAGGAGCGTATGCAGACGCCAATCAGTGCCTCTGTCGAGCTCAGTCGTTCTGCAGCTTGTCCATGGCCCAGCCCACACTGAAGCCGTGCAAAATGGTGGACATCAGAATGACAAGTCCAACCAGTGACCAGAGTGAATCTTCATTCACGAATTCCATGTGGGAGCCTGCATAACACAGATAGTAGATCGAGCCTATTCCGCGCACCCCGTACACGGAAACGACCCCCCGATCCCAGGGTGCCAAATCGGTTCTTGACAGGGCAATCCAGCCAGCCAGTGGACGCACCACAAAAAGCAGAATAATGGCCACCAGAAAGTGCACAGGCTCCAGATCGGCCAGTAGCAGCGGCATGACGGCTCCCAGCCCTACCAGCAATATCGCTGTCAGCGCATGCTCGATGGACTCGGAAAAGTCATGCAGACTTCGATGGAAATGATGATGCACTTCGATCCTTCGCAACGTCAGGCCGAGTATGGCAACCGCGATAAATCCATAGCCCTCTAGTAATTCTGTGGATCCATAACAAAGCAGGATGCCAGCCAGAGCAATGACACCAGAGCCTGTATCAGCCAATATCGATTTTCTGGGCACTGAGAACAGAATATAGCCGAGAAATTTGCCACCCAGCCAGCCCATGCCCACGCCGACAATGATTCGATAGAAGACATCGCGCATGACCCAGTCCAGTGCCCAGCTACCCGGATGCATACCCTCCATGGCGATGATCAGGCCCAGATACACAAAGGGGAACGCCAGGCCATCATTCAGACCCGCCTCCGTGGTCAGAGCGAATCTGACCGGATGTTCCCGACCTTCATGTGGAGGGCCCACTTGAACATCTGAAGCCAGTACCGGATCGGTGGGTGCCAGCACCGCGCCCAGCAGAATGGCTCCGGCAACCGTCAACCCCACCAGCTCCACACCGATGAAGGCCATGGCGAAGATGGTCAGCGGCATGGCAATGCCCAGCATGCGCATGGTCGGTATCCAGCGAGTCCAGGGGCGCAGCTTGTCAATGCGCATGCCGGCACCAAACAGCGCCACGATAACCGTCAGCTCACTTAACAGCTCCCAGGGTAGCGGCACTACCCGTGGATCGGGCACCGCTGGCAGACCCGGAATGAACAACGTTGCGGCGGCGCCGAATAGAATCATCAAGGGGGCCGAGGCAGGCTCACGTTTTGAAATCAGACGTGGTAGCCATCTTGCCAGAATGACAATGATGCCGATCACGCAGAAGGCCAGATGGTATGAGCTCAGCGTGTAAAAAGGTTCAGTCTGCATGGAGGGCAGTGACACTCAGATGGTCAGGAGACAGAGGAAATTCATGATGAACGACACGAATTTCAAGATTCGTGTTCGAGCGTCTGTAAGGATGAAAGTTCGGATGTTCGCCAGATCAATAGGGACTATTGAAACTATCAATATCTACCCGAGCCACAGAGTCGTTATAGTCCCTCACCGCTTTTGTCGGTAATACCATCCTGTCAGTATTCAGGAGAGCCACCGACTCGTGCCATGTGATACGAGCTGTGATGCGTCAACGGTATTGATGATGCGGTTTTCTACCTGGGCAGCGTGATGGCCGGAATCCTGATCGCTCGTCATCACACTTACTGACCATGTAGAAAAGTCATGATGCATTTATCCACGCCTGTCTGGTGGACAATGTTGTATTGCTTCTCCCTCGTAATTCAATCGCCAACCAGTGTCGTCGCTTTAGTCTTTCATGCCGATCACCTCGCTGATCTGTCAATTCCCGACACTTGATACGGACCCTTATAAACATGTTGAAAACCTTTCTCGTCACACTGACGAGTCTTGTCGTATTGTCATTGGGCGGATTTGCTGTATACGCCTATCACTCCGAAATAGCGCCCATTCAGGCGAGCGAGTCACAACAGTTTGACCCGGCAACCGTTGAGAAGGGCCGCATTCTGGCCGCCGCCGGTTACTGTGCCAGCTGCCATACAGCCGGCGATGGCGAACCCTATACGGGCAACTACGCCATGGACACAGGCTTTGGCATCTTGTACTCCACCAACATCACACCCGACGTCGAACAGGGCATCGGCAGCTGGTCGCAAGAGGCCTTCCTGCGAGCCATGCATGAGGGTGTCGATCGTGAAGGCAAGCATCTCTTTCCGGCCTTCCCCTACGATCATTTTGCCAAGATGAGCGAGGAAGATATCAACGCCATTTATGCCTACATAATGAGCGAGATCAAACCTGCCAAGGCAATACAGAAGGAGAACGAACTCCCCTTCCCTCTGGACCAGCGCATTCTGCAAGCTGGCTGGAAAATGCTGTTTGTAGATTTTGATCGCTACGAGCCAGATACTGACAAGTCCGAAGAATGGAATCGTGGTGCCTACCTGGTGGAAGGTGTCACTCACTGCGGCGCCTGTCACACACCGCGCAATCTGTTGGGCGCAGAACAATCTGATCAGCAATACGCGGGTGCCAATGTAGATCGCTGGACAGCACCAGCCCTGACCGCCGACAACCCTTCTGCCATTCAATGGTCAGCCGCTGACTTCAGTGAATACCTGCAAGTGGGCTCTACACGCTACCAAGGCAGTGCAGCCGGTCCCATGGCACCCGTGGTGCACGCAGGCCTGCGTGAGTTGCCCGAGTCCGACCTGGACGCCATTGGTGTCTATCTGGCCGAACTTTCAGGATCTACCAGCACGGCACAGGATAATGCCAGCATCGTAGCTGCAAGCCTGGCACTGGGCAAACCATCAAAGGCTTACCGAGAGAATCAAGGTGAACGGCTCTACGCATCGGCCTGTGCTTCTTGTCATTACAACGTCGAACAGATCGCATTAGGGCGGCCGGATCTGGGTATCAATTCCTCTACTCGCCTTGATGACCCTGACAACCTGATTCACGTCATTCTCGATGGTGTCAGTAACGATGAAGGCATGGCAGGAGTAGTCATGCCAGGATTCAGAGGGGCATTGAATGATGATGAAATCGCCTCCATTGCTGCCTACCTGAGAAGTTCACGTACTGACAAATCGGCCTGGACAGATCTTCCAGCCAAGATTTCCAACATTCGAACGCATTGAGCGTTACAGGAACAATTAGATGATCCATCTGAAATTAAATGGGCAGGACATCAGCATTGATGCCGATCCTGCAACACCACTGCTGTGGGCAATCCGTGATGAAGTTGGCCTTACCGGCACAAAATTCGGTTGTGGCATCGGCATGTGTGGTGCCTGCACCGTGCATGTCGGCGGTCGCGCTACTCGCTCTTGCATCACGCCGCTGTCTGCCGTTGAAGGCACAGAGGTAACCACCATCGAAGGGCTTCACAGCGAAAACCAGCATCCGATCCAGATTGCCTGGAATGATCTGCGTGTTCCGCAATGTGGGTACTGTCAATCCGGGCAAATCATGCAGGCAGCCGCCTTGCTCAAGGACATCCCTGACCCTAGCGATGACGATATCGATGCAGTGATGACAGGCAATTTGTGCCGCTGTATGACCTACCCCCGCATACGCAGCGCTGTGCGCCAAGCCGCGGCCGCCACCCAGGAATCCATCAGCGAATGATCATGCAAAAGCTTCTTGAACGTACGAGCGACAAGCCGAACATGGGACGACGCGGCTTTCTGATCTCAATGGCCGCAACCGGTGCCGCCTTTGGTTTCCCATTGCAGTCCAATGCAGCCATGACCCCTCAGGTCGCTGATGGCGTGCCCATCGAGGCGGTAGGTGAAACCTTCGAGCCCTCCATGTGGTACTGGATCGACACCGAAGGTCAGGTCAACGTCAATATTATCCGCGCAGAGATGGGCCAGCACGTCGGCACCGCCATTGCACGGATTCTGGCAGACGAGCTGGAGGTCTCCTGGGATGATGTTCACATCACCCACGTGGATACAGATGAAAAATGGGGCCTGATGGTCACAGGTGGCAGCTGGTCGGTATGGCAAAGCTGGTCCATCTATCGCCAGGCGGGCGCAGCGGGCAGAACCGCAATGCTCGAGGCGGCTGCCAAACAGTGGGGCATTGATGTCTCAGAGTGCTCAGCCAGCAAGGGCCAGGTCACAGGTGGCGGCAAAACCATCAGCTATGCTGAACTGGTTGCAAGCGGTTTGTCCCGTTCATTCACTGAAGATGAACTCAAGGCCCTGCCCCTCAAGCCTCACTCCGAGATGACGCTGGTAGGCAAGGATGTCAAAGCTCTGGATATAGAGACCAAAACTAACGGTCAGGCTATCTATGGACTTGACGCCAAAGTGGACGGCATGGTTTACGGCGTACCGTTACTGCCACCCACACGCCTGGGCTCCAAGGTCGTCTCCGTCGATGACAGCGCGGCCAAGGGCATGAAGGGCTATGTAAAGACACTGACTCTGGAGGACCCCTCCGGTACTGTACCTGGATGGGTCGTTGTCATCGGGGAATCCCTGATGGCCGCCAAATGGGCATCAAAGGAAATCAAGGTCGAATGGGATGCGGGCGAGACAGCCTCGGTCTCCGAGTCGCAGATCCAGGAACTTTCGCGCACACTGATTGCTGATACCAGCAAGGGTGCCATCCTGGACACGGGCGACACCGATACAGACACCCCCTTCAACGTTGCCAGCGATATGATTGAGGCGGAATACACCACCTCGACCGTCCTGCATTTCCAACTGGAGCCTGTGAACGCAACGGTCTTCAAAAATGAGCAAGGCATCTGGGAAATCCATTCCGGTAACCAGTGGCAATCACTGATCATGCCGACCCTGTCAGCCGCTCTGGAGGTCGCTCCAGATCAGATCATCATGCGCACCTATATGCTCGGTGGTGGCTTTGGCCGACGCCTGAACGGTGACTACACCATTCCCGCAGCGTTAGCCTCCAAGGCGCTGGACGGCAAGCCGATCAAACTGGTGTTCTTTCGAGAAGACGATGCACAATTTGACAGCCCACGCTCACCCAGTGTCCAGAAGCTGCGTATGGCCTTCGATGACAAGCAGCAGGTAACCGGTATGGAACATCATGCGGCTGCCGGCTGGCCAACCGCGGTCATGGCTCCCTCATTCATGCCCAAAGGCACCAATGACGAGCCCTACGACCCTTTTGCCATTGATGGTGCAGATCACTGGTATTCAGTGGGCGCTCATCGGGTACGTGCCATCTCCAACGATCTGGCGAACCAGACATTCCGCCCAGGATTTTTGCGCTCGGTCGGACCCGGCTGGACCAACTTTGCCGTGGAAAGCTTCATGGACGAGGCCGCCCACAAGATCGGTGCAGACCCACTGGAATTCCGATTGCAGCATCTGCTTGCCGAAGGCGACAACGCAGGCTCTGCCCCCAATGCGGTAGGTGGTGCTTCACGACAAGCCAATGTGCTTGCTCGAGTGGCCGAACTCTCTGGCTACGGCCGTACGGATCTTGGCGAAGATACCGCCATCGGTATTGCAACCACCTTCGGGCAGGCCCGCACCATGCCTACCTGGACGGCAGGTGCCGTACAAGTGCACGTTGACAGAGAAACCGGCAATGTCGAAGTACAGAAAATGTGGCTGGTATTCGACTGTGGCACCGTGGTGGACCCGGATGGAGCTCGTGCGCAGTGTGAAGGCGCCGCGTTGTGGGGGCTCTCAATGGCTCTCTATGAAGGTACTGAGATCGAAAGTGGTAACGTGCGCGATCGGAACCTGAATACCTATACCCCATTGCGCATGATCGATACGCCAGAGATGGAAATCGAATTTATCGACAGTGAAGAAGTACCTGTGGGCCTGGGAGAGCCTGGCACCACGGTGATTGCACCTGCCATTGCCAATGCAATCCACAACGCTGTGGGTGCGCGTCTGCGTCATTTGCCGATATCGCCTGCGGCAGTGCTCGAAGCCATCTGATTGCCAGATTCGCATCAGTGAGATGAGGTAGCGCCGCCAGCTGAACCGGCGGCGCTACTTCACAGGATTCTTACTAAAGCTGTTGTGTGATACACAGCAGTAGAGCCCGGGCACAGACGGGCTGTATCGAACAAACTATACTGGAGGGCTGGCTGATGCTGCCACATTCCTCCTTTGCAAGAGTTCGACACGTCATCGATACCATCCCCAACAAAATAGACAGCTTCCTTTTCTGGCTTGATTTTGCCGGTGTGGCCGTATTTGCCATCAGTGGCGCATTGGTAGCCTCTCGCAAATGCCTTGATCCTGTGGGATTTGCACTGATTGCCACGATTACAGCCATTGGCGGTGGCACCTTGCGAGATCTGCTGATGAGCCAGACGCCGTTCTGGATGACTCAACCGCACTACGTCGGCCTCTGCGTTGTCATCGCGCTGGCAGTCTACTTTCTGGCACCCCATATCGAATATCGCTACCGGGTCCTGCTCTGGGCCGATGCAATCGGACTCAGCCTGTTCAGTGTACTGGGAGCGCGCTATGCACTGGAGTCAGGTTTTGGCGGCACCATCGCCATTGTCATGGGGTTACTGACAGGCACATTCGGAGGGCTGATACGCGATGTGATGTGCCAGGAGATACCCCTGATCCTGAGACACGAAATCTACGCCACTGCCGCTCTCAGCGGCGCCCTTGTCTACACTTTGCTGGCACCAATGCCACTGCCCTATCGCATGGCAGAGTTTGGCGGCATAGCAGCCTGCTTTGCCGTTCGAGCGCTGGGGTTGAGTCGTGGCCTGTCATTGCCAGCCTACCGTCCCCGTATCGGACGGGATTATCCGACCGATGAGGGGACTGGGCCTTCTGACGTTAGCTGAAGCTAGCGGCAACGCGGTGCTGATTCAGCTCTTGTAGATATCGGCGTAACGCACACGCAACTCGTTTTTCTGCACTTTACCCATGACGTTGCGTGGCAATTCTTCTACAACAAAGACCTGCTTGGGCTGTTTGTAGCGAGCCAGCTTATCGCTCAGGGCTTCCTTGATCTGCGTGGCATCCAGAGACATACCCGGGCGAACAACAACAACGGCTGTCACCCCTTCCCCCAGATCAGGATGTGCCACACCGATCACGGCAGACTCCACCACTTCGGGCAACTCATCGATGAGCGACTCAACCTCCTTGGGGTAGACGTTGTAGCCACCGGATATCACCAGATCCTTGTCGCGGCCGACGATACGCAGATAGCCATCCGCATCGATCAGACCCAGATCACCGGTGATGAAGAATCGATCATCGCGGAACTCGGACGCGGTCTTCTCCGGCATGCGCCAGTAACCCAGAAAGACATTCGGACCACGCACCTCGATCGCACCAATCTCCCCCTGCGGCAAGGCCGCACCGCTCTCTCTGTCGGCAATGCGTACTTCCACACCTGGCAATGGCATGCCGACCGCGCCGGGACGTCGCTCGCCATCGTAAGGGTTGGAGGTAATCATGCAGGTTTCAGTCATGCCATAACGCTCAAGAATGGCGTGGCCGGTTCGTTCTTGAAAGGTTGCGTGTTCTTCTGCTGACAAAGGTGCCGAACCTGCAGTAAACAGACGCATCCCCTGGGTGGCCTCATGAGTCAGACGAGAGGACTTCAGAAGCCGCGTATAGAAGGTCGGAACCCCCATCAGGACGGTCGAGCTACCCATCAGATCGATGAGTTCATCGACATCAAAGCGTGTCAGAAAGATCATCGTTGCACCGGTTGCCAGTGCCATATTGCAGGCGACGAACAAGCCATGTGTATGGAAAATTGGCAAAGCATGAATGAGACGATCCGTGGACTCGAAACGCCAGGCATCAATCAGTGATTCACAGTTGGAGGCCAGATTGCCATGCGTCAGAATGGCGCCCTTGGAGCGTCCGGTTGTACCAGAGGTATAGAGAATGGCGGCCGCATCCTCGGATGATCGCGCCATAACCTCAGTCAGAGGCTGCGCCTTGGCAGCCAGCGCCATCAAGGTACCATCAGCATCAGAACCCAGGCTTTCCACTGCCATGCTGCTTGTCGCCCGCTTACTGTGCTCATCAAAGGATGCAAGTGTGCAGACAAACAGTCGTGGTTCGGCATCATTCAGAAAATAATCAATTTCAGTGCCGGTATAAGCCGTATTAAGCGGCAGGAAGACACCGCCTGTTTGCAGACACGCCAGATACAGCAGAATCGCCTCGACGCTCTTGTCCACCTGGGCTGCAACACGATCGCCAGGCTTTACACCCAGATCCTTGAGCACGCTTGCCAATTGACGAGCTTGAACCATCGCCTCCTGATAGCTGATGGATGATTGGCCAGGTCGCTCGAAGAGTGCCTTGTCAGCGCAAGCCTGGCAACTGGCTTCAAACATGTCGAAAATGGTTTTACTCATAGTGTTGTTCTCGTTCTATCAAATTCAGAATTCATGGCAGCTTTATACCTTCACGCTGCAGGGTCTGCTCCACATCCGGGCCGCAGGCAATACTGCCGTTTTCAGCAAACGCTTCGTGGCGAGCCTCGATACCATCCAGCTCATAGAGGTAATTGATCATCACCCCATGACCACGCTGGAGTGCTCCATCGGCAAAATCAGCCGGCCAATTGACCCTATGAGCCAACGCACCGTTACCAATATGAAATCGCGTAACCGGATCAACCGGTATACCAGATCCATTCTTGGCCTCGATAAAATATCGCGTGGCCCAGGCTTGAACACCCGGTGCCAGCTGTTGTTGTAGCTCGGTATCTGTCTGCCAGCGCCCTTCTCGCAGAAAGGCACTTAAGGTCTGCGCCTCTTCACTTTGCTCGGCAGCCAGCCAGTTTGCAAAACCCGGGGCCGGTGACAGCGTCACGAAGGTGGTCAGTTCGGGTAGATCTTTCGACAGATCAGCCACTACCTGCTTGATCAGAAAATTACCAAACGAGACACCTTTCAATCCGGGCTGACAGTTACTGATTGAATAGAACACGGCCGTATCGGCATCTATTGCACGCGCGTCCACCTCTGATTCCAGCAAGGGTCCGATCGCCGCGGGGATACCGGTGCAAATAGCGACTTCCACGAATATCAGTGGCTCA
Organism: Granulosicoccus antarcticus IMCC3135; assembly: GCF_002215215.1. Classification (NCBI taxonomy): domain Bacteria; kingdom Pseudomonadati; phylum Pseudomonadota; class Gammaproteobacteria; order Chromatiales; family Granulosicoccaceae; genus Granulosicoccus; species Granulosicoccus antarcticus. The sequence goes on from NZ_CP018632.1 coordinate 4,391,797, forward strand.
TCCCCGGTTGCCGGATGAAAGAAGCCATAACAACGCCGATCCGCCGGATCCAGCCGACGCCGCAGATCATCCCAGCCGGTGATCTTGTGCACCGCCTCGTAGGCAACGATTTTCTCCAGAACAGAGGCCGGAGAATCCCAGTCGATGCGTCGCATGACCAGAAATCCGCGATTAAACCAGGAGGCCAGCAAGTGCGAGAAATCCGCATCCAGCGGTGCCAACTCTCTATTGACTCGAATGGCCTGTAACAGATCGGCCCGCAGACGCACCAGCTGCAAGGTGCCGCCCGGCGCCATGTTCAGTTGTCTGAGCAGTTGCTGGCGCCTGGGTTCAACAACCGTGACCAGTGCCGCCAGTGCTGATTCTGTCCCCTCTGAATTCCAGTGCTCGAAAGCACTACGAACAGCCTCGGCATCAACACTGTAGTCCTCCAGCAACATTCGGAAGAAGCGCACACGATCTTCTGAATCCAGCCTGGAATAGGCATCAAGCGCCTGTGCAGCCACAGAAATTCGGGAGACTTCACCGCTACGGTGCATGAGCTGTTCACACGACTGCTTGATTAGTAGCAGCGGTGCGATATCAGAGGTCTCTTCAACCGCTCGCGGCCTGACACGATCGCCAATGGTCTGCAGAAGGTCATGCAGAAAGCTGATGTTCTGACGGGCCATGTCTAACACTCCGGTAACTGGAGAACAATATACACAGGTACCTTTAGATTGTATACAACAAGGTAGTCATTGTATATCTTTGCCAAATTCCACCAATCGAACCCCCAATTACTGCGATTTAGCTCCGGCAGGTATACCCTTGATGGTTCAGACGGATGAATTCAGGAATATTCCAATGATCAAGAAAGTCTATGTAGTCAGCGCCGCACGCACGGCAATCGGCACCTTCAGTGGCTCACTGGCCACGCAAGCTCCGACCTCTCTGGCTGCACACGTATCAAAAGCTGCCATTGAGCGCGCTGGCATCGCTGCGAGCGAAGTGCAACTGGCGGTTTTCGGCCATGTCATCAATACCGAAGCTCGCGACATGTACCTGAGTCGGGTTGCCGCAGTGGAGGCCGGCGTTCCGATTGAGTCGCCAGCGATGAACGTCAATCGTCTATGCGGCTCCGGAGCTCAGGCGATTGTTTCGGGTTTGCAGTCCATCTTGCTGGGTGATGCAGACATCGCACTGGTGGGTGGTGCCGAGTGCATGAGCCGCGGACCACACATCACGCAGAACATCCGACACGGACAGAAAATGGGTGACTTCGCTTTCAGCGACATGATGCTGGGTGCATTGAACGACCCCTTCGGTAATGGCCATATGGGCATTACCGCCGAGAACATTGCCGAACAGCAGTCCCTCAGCCGACAGGACCAGGATGAATTTGCCGTTGAAAGCCATCGCCGCGCAGTTAAGGCCATTGCCGATGGCGTCTTCAAGTCGCAAATCGTGCCTGTCGAAATCAAGACTCGCAAAGGCACTATCACCTTTGATACGGATGAGCATGTCCGCGCCGATGCCAGTGTCGAGGGCATGGGCTCACTACGTGCAGCATTCAAAAAAGATGGATCGGTTACAGCCGGCAACTCATCCGGGATCAACGATGGCGCTGCGGCACTGATACTGATGTCAGAAGAAGCTCTGGCTCGCAGTGGTGCTACGCCCTTGGCTGAAATAACAGGCTATGCCCATGCAGGCGTCGAACCCCATCTTATGGGCCTTGGACCCGTACCGGCAGTCAAATTGCTGAGCGAGCGCACCGGTATTTCTATCGCTGATTTTGATGTCGTGGAATCCAACGAAGCGTTTGCCGCACAGGCCTGTGCCGTCACCCAATTGTTGGGACTCGACCCTGCCAAGGTCAATCCAAATGGGGGTGCTGTTGCACTTGGTCACCCGGTTGGTGCCACCGGTGCCATTCTGACCGTCAAGGCCATTTACGAATTGCAGCGCAGCCAGCAAACCCATGGTCTGATCACCATGTGCATCGGCGGCGGACAGGGAATTGCCTTGTCTGTGCGTCGAGTGTAGATACGAGATAACAACTGTCAGCAGCGGCAGCGTTGCAGAATAATCCGGCTCTCTTTCATAATGCATGGAATAACCGGTCTGCGACACTGCTGTTCAAACAGGACCTGACTGCTGACCTACCTCCCTGTTAATCATCTAGCCCGTTGACAGATAAGGCAGCCAGGTCACGATCTTCGGAAAGATCACCATCAACACCAGCAGTAATATCGAACAGATGATGTAAGGGATCGCTGCCAGGTAGATCTCCTTCATGGTGGTGCCCGCAGGCGCAACCCCTTTCATGACGAACAGGTTCAGACCCAATGGTGGTGTCGAGAAGCCCACCTCCAGTGCGACCAGAGTGACAATGGAGAACCACACCAGATCAAACCCCAGGGATTGAGCCAAAGGGAAGAAGAATGGCACCGTGATCATCATGATGGAAATAGCCTCCATGAAAGTGCCCAATGCCAGCAGTACCATCACCATCGCCATCAGCATCAGCACAGGCGGCAGATCAAAACTCACCGCCCATTGGATCAGACCACTGGAGGCGCCAGAGAAGGCCAGCAACTGACTAAAGGTGGCTGAACCAAAGACAATGAGATAGGCCATCAGCGTAACCTTCAAAGCCCCTGTCACCGACAACTTGAAAGCCTCTAACGACAGCGCCCTGAAGAGAGCCGCCAGCACGATAACCCCTAAAGCACCAAACGCTGCAGCTTCTGAGGGTGTGGCAAAACCGGTCAGCATCATGATGACAATCATCACGATGATGCTCAACATGGGAATAATGTCCTTGGCTACAATTTTGAGTTTTTGCAGCAATGGCATGCTCTCGACATCATAGGCAGGAGCCGCATCCGGATCGATTTTGGTCTTGATCCAGATAGTCACCATGTACAGCGATGCCAGAATCAATCCTGGAATGATGCCGCCAATCAATACATCACCGATGTCTATTTTGGCCAATGTTGCCAATAAAACAGCAATGGCTGAGGGCGGAATAATGATCGCCAGACCACCGGTACCCAGAATAGGACCGATGGACATATGCCTCTTGTAGCCGCGACGCTCCATTTCCGGCACCAACAGAGAACCCAACAAGGCTGTCGATCCCATGGAGGAGCCGCTCAGTGTTGAAAAGGCGGTCCCACCCACAACCGTCACATAAGAGAGTCTGCCCGGCACTTTGCCCATCAACAGATCTATGGCATTGAACATTCGCATACCCAGGCCGGTGCGAAAGAACAATTCCCCCATCAGAAGAAACAGTGGAATGGGGACCAGACCAAAACTTGAAAGCGAGCCGAAGCCGTTATTCAACAGCTGGGTCAGACCGGCACCACCTCCCATGAAATACCAGGCACCGACTATATTGGCACCGATAAACGCAAAGGCAACCGGCGCACCGATCAGCATGAGTACCAGAACAATCGACAAAAGGTAGAACAATGCGTCATGCCAGGCCATGTCAGACTTCTCCGCTCTTGCTACTGTGGAAACAATCTTCGGAAAAGATAAAACGGCTGAATTCAATCCCCATCAAGGCAAAGCTGATCGGGTACGTCACCGTGAATATCCACATCGGAATGAAGTAGGTTCTGACATCAAAGTCTCGATCCTGATAATTGCCCACCGCAAGCTCCAGACCTTTCCAGGCCAGCAACAGACACATGGCTGCACAGATAACCATGACGATTCGCGACAAAACGCTCAGGGCCTTTTCAGGCAGATGACTGATAGCCACCTCGACAAAGACATGGCCTTTCTCCCGTACCAGCCAGGGAGCCCCGAGCAGCGTCAGATAAAACAAGGAGTATTCGGTTGAAGTGAACAGCCATGCCGGAGGCTGAGCCCCCATATTTCGTATCAGTACCGAGGCAACCACGGCTACCATCAACCAGACGAGCATCAACCCCGATACAACGGCGAAGCCATCAACCAGCCTGTCATAAAGACGCATTAACAGAGACATAAGACTTCTCGCCATCGGCAAAAGAGGAAATGGCCCGACGATGTCGGGCCTGCGTTTCTAGTCTGCAGAAGCAGGTGTATTGAACTTCTCGACCAGCTCGTCGTAATGAGCCAGACCGTCCGGATGCTGCTCCATACGCTCACGCATACGCGCCAGAGAGGCCTCTTGTGCGGCTTCCTGATAGCGCGTAGCGGCCCCCTCTTCCAGAACAAACGGTGTCATGCCGTTCTCTTCCAACTCGGCCTGCTGCTCACCGGAAAGCTCTGCAAAAGACTCGGCACTGCTGCGCTCATGCTCAATGGCAACTGATTGCAGAATCTCCTGAGCCTCAGTGCTTAGCTTGTTCCAGCTATCCAGGTTGACGATCACCCCCATATCGGTGGAGTAGAACGCGGGGTCAATGCGGTAGTTCAGAAACTTGTCCCAGTTGAGATCATTCATGCCAATCTGTGTCCAGCCGGTTGCATCAACAACGCTACGCTCCAGAGCAGAATAGACATCGGTGGTGGGCAGGCTGATCGGCTGGGCTTCCAGATAGTCGGTGAAAAAGGCGTCATACACCGGATTACTGCGCAGACGAATGCCAGACATGTCCAGGCCACCATCGTCTTTAAGTTTTGGCTCATTGATGGTGTACAGGTTGTACTTCACACCACTGTCAAACCAGCCAAGGTAATAGACGCCCATTTTCTCCTGATGAATTTCATTCAACAGATCCATACCGCCAGACTCGCGAGCATGAATAGCGTTGCTGTTGGAGGAGATCAACACATCCCGCTCTGGTACACGACCCGCATAGAAGCTTGCTGCGGTGTAGGCCATATCGACCACACCGTTACGAGCCGCATCGGGTTGCTGTGGCAAACCGATAACTTCAGGCCCACCCAGAACCTTGATTCTGATCACGCCTTCGCCCTTCTCATTGACCTTATCGACAAAACTCAGAAAACTCTGCGTATAGATCAAGGAGGTAGGAAACGCGTGAACGGCTTTGATCTCCTGCTCTTCAGCCATCGCACCCGCTGCGAACAGTAGTGAAACACTCGCAGTAACAGCAAGGATATGTTTTTTCATGACAACCTCTTGGACTTTTTGGTGGAATCAATAAGAAATGACTTTCAGCACTGGTAATACATTACAACCATGGGTATCGCTTCAGATAACGCTCTCTGAAGCTGTCGATGTTCGACTGTTCAGCTAGAGTAAGATCGATATCATCCCACCCATTGAGCAGCTTCAACTTCCAGGTCGGGTTGATATCGAACCGAATCCTCTTCTCGCTCACCTTGATGATCTGGGTGGCAAGATCAATACAGAGCGGCACCGCTGAGCTGCTCAGCAATTCGAGTAAATGTTCACAATCCTGCTCTGACACCAAGGCCGGGAGCAGTCCATTGTTAACCGCGTTAGAGGCAAAGATATCCCCAAAACTCGGCGCTATGACGCAACGAAAACCAAAGTCCACCAACGCATAGACAGCCGCTTCGCGCGAGGAGCCTGCACCGAAGTTCCGGCGAGCCACGAGAACTTGCGAGCTCTGGGCTTCGGCATGATTCAGGATGAAATCCCGGGGTGATCCATCACGGTTGTATCGCATGTCATGCAACAGGAATCCTCCATAGCCCTGTGCCCGCGACTCTTTCATGAAGCGCGCCGGTATCAGTTGATCGGTATCGATGTTCTCCAACGGCAGCGCAGTGGCCAATGAGCTTAGCTGAGTCAATGAATTCATGGCCACCTACTCCGAAAGATCGCGAATATCAGTCAAGTGCCCGGTCAGCGCTGCGGCTGCAACCATGGCCGGTGACATCAGATGGGTCCGCGATCCCGGCCCCTGGCGTCCCTTGAAATTGCGGTTGGTGGTCGAGGCGCAACGCTCACCACTGGCCATCAGATCCCCATTCATGCCCACACACATGGAACAGCCCGATTCGCGCCACTCAAGGCCGGCGCTCATGAAGATCTTGTCCAACCCTTCCGCTTCAGCCTGAACCTTGACGAGCGTGGAGCCCGGGGAGACAAAACCGGGTACCTTGCAGCGTTTTCCTCGCAATACATCCGCTGCCGCCCGCAGATCTTCCATACGCGCATTGGTACAGGAGCCAATGAATACCTTGTCGACCCGGATCTGGGTCAGTTTCTGACCTGCCTGCAAACCCATGTAGTCAAGACTGTCCTGCAGTTGCAGTGCTTTGCCGGGTGAACTGGCCTGCGCCGGGTCCGGCACTCGCCCATCAATGGGCAAGGCCTCTTCCGGGGAAACACCCCAGGTCACAGTAGGTGCGATGTCATCAGCATTGAGCGTGATCTCCAGATCAAACTGCGCATCTGCATCACTGAACAGACTTTGCCAGTACTCCACAGCCTGTTCCAGCTGATCGCCCTGCGGCGCGAATGCACGTCCCTTCACGTAATCAATGGTTTTTTCATCAGGGGCAATCATGCCGCAACGACCACCACCCTCAATGGACATATTGCATAGCGTCAGGCGTGCTTCAACACTCAGATCACGAATAACGCTACCCGCATATTCAATAGCGTAACCACGGGCGGCATCGGCTCCCAGCCTGGCTATCCAGCTCAGCGCAATATCCTTGGCCGTCACACCGGGTGCCAATTGACCTTCGATGCTAATCCGCATCTGCCTGGGCTTGTCCTGCCAAAGAGTCTGGGTTGCCAGTACGTGGGCAACCTCCGAGGCCCCAATGCCAAATGCCAGAGCTCCCAGAGCACCATGTGTTGAGGTATGACTATCACCACAGACCATCAACAAGCCGGGTTGAGTCAGCCCCTGCTCTGGCCCCACAACATGCACGATCCCCTGACGCGGATCATCCAGACCAATCAGGCTCACCCCATGGCGTTGTGTATTGTCGATCAGCTGTCGAATGACATGGCGGACCTTTGGCTGTACCGCCGCAAGGGTACGACTGATGGTAGGGACGTAGTGATCTGCAACACCCGTAGTGCACTCTGGGTGACGCACGGGCAAATCACGCTCTGCCAGCTTGTTGAAGGCATGAAAAGAGCCTTCATGGGCCAGATGACGATCAACCCACAGCAGACTCTGGCCTTCATTGTTCTGACAGATTTCATGGACCTGCCAAACCTTGTCAAACAGTGTTTTGCCTGCCATCGCCCGACTCTCAATGTGATCCATGAATTGCTATACAGTTTTTAAAAGACAATAAACTCGCCACGAATATAATCATTAAATGTATTATTTTGAATACAGATAAAGGTATACCAGCCGTTTGCAAAATGTCAACTGTTGATGAGCCTTCATGCGTCGATATCAATCACAAAAGATCACTTCTGGTCAGCTACCAAGGGCTGCCAGTAACGCTCGTCTTCGCTACCCGCTCGACACAGATCGACCTCGATGCGGTACCGATCAGGCCGATACAAGGCATGCAGATGCTCCACCCCCTGACCACTTTTGTCATACACCACTCGAGTAAGAGAGATCAGAGCCGAGCCGACGGCGGCTCCCAGTGCATCCGCCACCTCCCGGGTCGCCAGGGTTGCTGAAATGCTTTGTGTGGCGTGATCCAGTTGCACGCCACTACGTTCAAGCAGTGCAAACAGCGGCATTTTTGCCAACTCATCCTCGTTATAGCTGAGCGCCAACTGCTCGGGCACATGCGTGGTCAGATAGGAGAAAGGTTTGTCCTCTACCGAACGGACCCGAACCGAGCGCTGCGTGCGATCGCCGGCCTGTAGCAATAGCCTGTTCCTGATTTCCTCCGAAGGATTACCGTAGCTGAACTCCAGCAAGCGGACACGTGAGCTCTCACCCATTTTCTTCATATTGGGAAGCAATGTGGAGACGCTGGCGGTAATAACAGTTGCCCCTACCGGATTATCGCAAACCAGCGTACCCACCCCGGGCTTGCGCATGATCAGCCCTTCATCAGTGAGCCCTTGCAAAGCACGGCGCACAGTAACGCGCGAGACGTTATGCTCCTGTGCCAATTTCAGCTCGCCGGGAATCTTGCTACCCGGCCCCAGGCTCCCGCTGGCAATGGCATCCTTCAACAACAAAAACAGATTATGGGACTTGGTGCCGCCAGGTCCGTTGGCGTTCAGAGGAGTAACCATGTGGCTTACCTTTTAGTTAATCGGCCATCAACACTTGACAGCTCACAGGTATAGCACATATAACTGTATTATTAATAGGACATCTAAGCATCAGACAACACGGTTAATACTTCCTGATGAAAGAGGATTAGTGATGGCGATACTACAGGTCTACCTGCAATCAGGATACAGCGACAAGCCGGGCGGGCATCAAGGACATGCCAGACGGGAGCACTCGGGCTACGCTCGCCTGAGCTGCCAGCCATGAATGTCGCATCAACGGCTGCAGAATCGCTGGTTCGTGACTATCTACAGGCCATGGAGCAACGTGACCTTGAGAAAGCACAGACGTTTCTGGCCAATGGTTTTGTCATGACGTTTCCCGGTACTGGCGAAATGACATCACTCAGCACATTGGTCGATTGGTCCCGGAGTCGCTATCGCTATGTTCGTAAAACTCTGGCCGCTGTCAATATCGCACATGAACCAGACGGATTTGTCGTGTTCGTCCACGGCAGCCTGTCCGGCGAATGGCCTGATGGCAACACCTTCAGCGACATACGCTTCATTGACCGGTTCGAGGTTCGTAACAACCGGCTTGAACGACAAGACGTCTGGAACGATCTTGCCAATGCACTATCCTGAATCCTGGCAACGGATGATCCTCACTTCGCAGAGGCAACAGCAGATGCCCCTGCTCCACGTAAATCTGGAAGCTCACTGACTGATGACTAACGCAAAGAACACTGCTGCAGCAATTACCCTCAAAGATCGACTGCGCAGCTCAAGCATTGTGGTCGCCCCCGGTGTGTATGATGCCCTGAGCGCCTCTCTGGCAGAACAGGCAGGCTTTGATACCGTCTATCTTTCTGGCGCCAGCCTGGCCTATACCAAACTCGGACGCCCCGATATCGGATTGATGAGTCTGACCGAGGTCAACGATTCTCTGGCCCATATACGCGAACGCAGCGACATCTCGATTGTGGTCGATTGCGACACCGGCTTCGGCAATGCGCTCAATGTCATGCGTAGCGTGCGCCAGCTGGAACGCTCCGGCGCCAATGCCATTCAGCTGGAGGATCAGACCTATCCCAAGCGTTGCGGTCACCTGCAGGGTAAAACTCTGGTTAGCACGGGTGAAATGGTCGGCAAGATCAGAATAGCCCTCGATGCAAGACATCATGAACAAACGCTGATTATTGGCCGTACCGATGCCATAGCCTGCGAAGGTATCGAGCGCGCGCTGGAACGCGCCCACGCCTATCATGAGGCTGGCGCCGATGTTATTTTTGTGGAAGGCATTCGATCGCCGGAACAAATCGAGAAAGTCATGCAACAGCTCAGGGGCCGCGTACCAGTAATGGCAAACATGGTTGAAGGTGGCGATACGCCATTGCAAGATGCGGCAACCCTGGAGTCCATTGGATTCTCCATGGTGATCTTCCCAGGCGCTTTGGTACGCGCATTTACCCATATGGCATCGCGCTTCTTTGCCACTCTAAAGGCGGATGGCACTACGGACAACTTTCGTAACCAGATGCTCGACTTTAAACAACTCAATGATTACCTGGGCACCCAGACAATGCTGGAGCTGGGCCAACAGTATGAAGACAACACACGCTGAAGCTCTAAATAATTCGAACTCAGGAGAAACACCATGATTAGTTCCAACAAGACTGCCAAAGAAATATTTCATGAAGCCATGCAGAATCCGCAACGAGTACCGTTCGGATTTGGCAACAAGGCGGTTCTGGTCAATGTCGATCCGCAAAAAGCCTACACCCGCACCGATCTTTACAAAACCGCCTACGAGACCGATCCTCGTCAGCTGGAATACGTCAATGAGCTTTCCAAGCGCTTTCGCAGCCTGAACTGGCCTGTGGTATGGACCCATGTTGCGTATATGGATTCAGCCGAGGATGCCGGCGTATGGGGCACTCGCACTGATACCGAAGACTCACTCCAGAATATCAAATACGATTCTGATCGTACCGCCTTCGACGAACGCTGCGAAATCGATCCGGCTCGCGATGTCATCTATTCCAAGCGCATGCCCTCAGCCTTTTTTGAAACGCCACTGCAATCCCTTCTGGTCTGGCACCAGGTGGATACCGTAATCATCACCGGCGGCTCCACCAGTGGCTGTATTCGCGCCACCGCCGTTGACAGCCTGTCACGTGGATATCGAACCATTGTCCCTGAGGAATGTACAGCTGACAAACATGAAAGCTATCACTACGCCAACCTGACTGATCTGCACCTGAAGTACGCCGACGTCATGGGAGTCCAGAAGGCATGCGAATGGCTTGACCAGAAAATCACGCAAAAAGCCGAGTAGACCGGACAAACCGCATACACGGTGAGGTGCGAGTTCGCCTCATCGCCCCCCAGTATTGAACAAGAGTGGAACGTGATGAAAGAGAGTCTCGGCGTTTACGACTACTGGCCCTACCAGGAGCGTCCTCGGATCCAGTGGCCCAACGGGGCCAAGGTTGCTTTTTGGGTAGCCCCTAATATTGAATGCTACGAGCTCGATCCGCCTGCCAACCCTCAGCGCAAGGCATGGCCGCAACCAAGCCCTGCTCTTCCAGGCTATACCATCCGTGACTATGGCAATCGGGTTGGCCATCATCGACAGATGGCTTTACTCGACAAATACGGTATCCGCGGCTCCGTCTCTCTGTCAGTTGCTCTTTGCGATCATCACCCCGAAATCATCCAGCTGTGCGCTGAGCGTAACTGGGAGTTGTTCAGCCACGGCATCTACAACACACGTTATACCTATGGCCTGAGTGAGGAACAGGAACGCGATATGATTCGCGACTCCATCGAGAGCATCTATCGTCATAGCGGGCAGAAATGTGCAGGCTATCTGGCACCCGCACTGTCGCATTCCGAGCACACACTGGACCTGTTTGCCGAGGTGGGATCCGAACTGTTCGGAGATGAGGCCGGCATCTATACCTGCGATCTGTTTCACGACGACCAGCCAACCCCGGTTAGGGTGCGCAGCGGCAAGCGGTTCATCTCCATGCCCTACTCACTGGAGATGAACGATACGATCGTTTATGCCGTCAACAAGGTGGAACCGCGCCACTATTGCACGATGCTCAAACGCCATTTTGACCGTTTGTATGAAGAAGGTCAGGAGTCTGGCACCGTCATGTGCATCCCGACGCACAACTATCAGGTGAGCTGCCCACATCGGCTCAAAGCATTCGAAGAGGCTCTGGAATACATCACCGGCCACAGTGATGTCTGGGTTACCACCGGTCGGGAGATCGCCGAGCACTACCTCCAGCATGACTACGATGCCGCCTTGGCAGATATCGCCAACAAGAACGGGAGCGTGCAATGAGCCTCGATAAAGAATATCTGGAATACCCCAAACGCTCCTACGGCCATGATCACGACCGGTTCGACTGGTCCATGCTTACTGATCGCCCACCAGTCACCTGGCCTGACAACAAGCGGGTAGCCATCTGGATAAACACCAGCTTGCAGTTCTATCCGCTGAATCAGCGTGGCCTCCCATTCAAGGTGCCTAATGGCATGACCATGCCCTATCCTGACTTGCGCCATTTTACCCTGCGTGACTATGGCAATCGGGTCGGCATTTATCGCCTCCTGAAAGCTTTTGAGCGTTTCGGAGTACGCCCTACTTTCGCCATCAACAGTCAGCTGGCACGCGACACACCCTACTTGCTTGAACAACTCCAGCGCTTTGATGCTGAGTTCATCTGTCATGGCTGGAACATGGACCATTTGCACTACGGCGGACAGGATGAACAGGAAGAAGCAGAGTTAGTGCAACGTTCTGTTGAAACTCTGAACTCCCTGATCGACACGCCGGTGCAAGGCTGGCTGAGTCCTGCCAAAAATCAGAGTTGGAAAACACCGGACCTGCTCACTGCCAACGGCATTGAATATTGTTGCGACTGGGTCAATGATGACATGCCCTACGCATTCAAGACCGATAACGGGCCCTTGATGATGATGCCGCTGTCCACCGAGCTTGAAGATCAGTTCATTATTGGCCAGAACCTGCACTCCGAAGACTCCTGGGTTGAACAGATCAAGGATGCCTTTGATTTTCTACTCGAAGAGTCAGCGACTCAGGGCGGGCGCATGCTGGCACTGAACCTACATCCCTGGATGATGGGCCAGCCACACCGTATCAGTAGTCTTGAGACCGTTCTTGAGTACCTCATGGGGCATACAGAGACCTGGAACGCAACAGCCGGTGACATTCTTCAGGCATTCAACGCACAAACAGGGAAGTAGGCTTAGTTCATGGCGAACATCAAATTCGATGGCGGCAGCATCAATTTCGACTTCAGCGTATCTCTTGTCATTATCGGCGGCGGTGCCTGCGGCCTGGTAGCGGGCTTGGCGGCCTTGTCAGAGGGGATCGAGGCGGTTGTGCTGGAACGTGATGAGACCCCAAGGGGCAGCACCTTCATGTCCTCAGGCTTCGTACCAGCCGCTGGCACTCGCTTCCAGAAAGCCGCCAATGTAATCGACAGCGCAGCTTTGATGAGCGCCGATATCCTTGCCAAGAATCACGATGAAGCCGACCCTGCCATCGTCGCAACCCTGGCCGAAGCTTCAGGACGCGTGATCGAATGGTTGGCAGACGATCATCAGATTCCCTTTGAACTGGTAGAAGGCTTTCTTTACCCCGGTCATAGCCAGATGCGCATGCACTGCACACCGCGACGCACGGGGGAGGAGCTGATGTCCTGCCTGTTGAACGCCGCTCAAAAGGCTGAGCTTCCGATTCTGACCGAAGCTCGGGTAACGACATTGCACGTCGATGAGGATCGTCGCGTACACGGCATCTCCTTCGAGCGTCCTGACGGGAGCATCGAGCAAATCGGTTGTGATGTCCTGATATTGGCGTGTAACGGCTACGGCGGTAACCCTGAACTGATAGCCCGTCACATTCCGCAAATGCAGCAGGCCCTGTATTTCGGACACGAAGGCAACCAAGGGGAAGCTATCTTGTGGGGCGAGGCATTAAATGCCAGCCTGAAGGATCTGGGAGGCTATCAGGCTCATGGCTCACTGGCCTGGCCCCACCAGACGCTGATTTCATGGGCAGTCATGATGCAGGGAGGTGTGCAGCTGAACAAGAACGGACAACGCTTCTCGAACGAACACAGCGGCTATTCCGAGCAGGCAGCCAAGGTGCTCGTACAACCTGAGCAAATTGCCTTCAACGTATTCGATACCCGTATTCATGAACAATGCCTGCAATTCGAGGACTATCGAAATGCACAGGAAGCCGGGGCCATCAAGGTATTCGACTCCCTTGATACGCTAGCCAACGAACTGGGACTTCCCACCGAGGCGGTGCTGAACACCTTTCGTGAAATGCAGGAACTTCAGGAACACGGTGAGACAGATCGGTTTGGTCGTGGATTTACTGCCGAACAAGCATTGCAAGCCCCCTACCATGTCATTCGCGTTACCGGGGCGCTGTTCCATACGCAGGGCGGCCTGGAGATTACCAGCAACGGACGGGTACTGGATAACCAGGGACACGCCCTGCCCAATCTGTTTGCCGCTGGCGGAGCCGCCCGAGGTGTCTCAGGCTCCAACGACAGCGGCTACCTGTCCGGTAACGGCCTGCTCAGTGCGGTGGTGATGGGTGCTCTGGCAGGTCGTAAAGCGGCCAGATCAGTGGCTTGGCACAAGGCATGAACAATCAGCCCTGTCAGTGATGCGAACTATCGCCCTGACATCGAACAATCCACGAGATTCACATCACCGGGATTGTCCTACAACCGCTACAGAAACAGCTAGTAGACCTGTACTTCCAACGTAAAAAGACGTGGGGCTGCGTTGCGTCCGACAATACTCAAACCGATTGTATCGACCCCCTTGTATCCATCGTTAGCGGTGTAGTAGACGACCTTGTTTGCAACAGTCTTGCCTTCACACGCCATACGCGCACCAGTGGCGGACTCTCGTCCGATGACCATTGTGCCGGTACCTATTTCCACAACGCCAAATTCAGGGGGCTTTGTGACTTTGATTGTAAAGTCTGCCGCAGTACAGCTCTGAGACCAGAAAGCCCAATCGAAGACCTGTTTCTTTACCCCATCGTTCGAAAATCTCTTGATCGTATTGCCTGCGCAACCTGCAAGCGTTGTGACCAGTAGTGCTGACAGAACTATCTGAGTCACCTTCCGAAAACGGGTGTTACGAATAAATACCATTTGTTCTTGCTCCTTGCATGATTGCCTGCCGATTTTACTGTGATTTCGGCACTGGGGTTACTTTCTGCACAGTTATATTTCTGCAAGACCCGACGGCAACCCACGAACAAACCACCAAAGCTGTATCAACCCTTCTCCATCTGATCATTCACAGCCCGGGCAGAATCGCAAGACAATCTCACTATCAAACAGTGCCATATCATCAGGCAGTGGCAATGGCGAAGCATCCATAATGGCCTTGTCGAACGCTGCAATCAACGCATCATCCGCCTCACAAAGCCCATATTCTGAAGATATGACATTACCTTCCTGGTCCTGGCTGACCTTGATCCTGCAGTCATAGGATTTAGAAGATCCTTCGGGTAGATACATATTTCTGGATACCTGCCGGTCCAGCGCTTTGACATATCCTTCGTGTGTCATGATTGGCTTGTCACCCAATGCACAGCCACCCAGTGTCAACAGGATAAGAAAAGATATATATTTCATTTTTTTTTGTCCCTTCATTAGCTTGACTGTCAGCTCGCGATGACACAATCTAGCATTCACGCAAGGCTAGCCAAACAGGTCGCAGGTTTCATTCTTACTCGCGATCCGAGCTGCCAACAAACATACGTTCGTAGACAAGTACGAACTACGCTAATCGCTATTTCATGGATAAGGAAAATAGTCGTAGTTATCAATGATGGATATTTCCTGATCATTGAGCTCGACGCCTGAAAGTTTGGAGACACTATGCGCCCTGTAAAAATTCAGACCTTCATCAGCCTCGACGGTGTCATGCAAGCCCCTGGCGGCCCGGAAGAAGACACAGCCGGCGGATTCACTCTCGGCGGATGGTCACAGCCCTACTGGGACGCCAAGATGGGCGAAGTCATGGGCCAGGCGATGGCAGAGGAATATGATCTGCTATTGGGACGCAAGACCTATGACATTTTCGCGGCCCACTGGCCGAACGCGGGCGACGACAACCCTGTGACGCAAAAATTCAACAAATCGAACAAGTATGTCGTAACCTCATCACCCAACACGCTGGACTGGGAGAACAGCCAGCCCATCACAGGCGATGTGGCGAAAGGTATCTTGCAGTTAAAACAAGGCGTCGGCCTACCACTCAGCGTGCAGGGCAGCAGCGAGCTCATACAATTGCTACTGGAAAACAGGCTTGCCGATGAGCTGCTGGTCTGGACCTTCCCAGTGGTTCTGGGCTCTGGCAAGCGTCTCTTTGGTGTGGGTATAGCGCCGCTCGGCCTGGAGCTGGACGATATACAGATATCCTCGACAGGCGTGACCATGGCACGCTATCGAACTGCCGGTGACGTCAAGATCGGCTCGTTTGCTTTGGATGCCCAATGAGCTCTTGAAGCTGAACAAGCACGGCTGTGAACATAAAAATTTTCACTTTTGAATTTTCATCTTTATGCCAATACTGACACCTACACCGCTGACAGCGGTCATCACATTTCTGGGCATCAATATCGATGGTATTGATCTGAGTACCGTGCCGCAAACCATGGTTGAGGTTCGCTATGAAGGATTCGCCGGCGATTCTCACAGCGGTTTGACAAGGCGCTCCTGTGTCAGAGTGAAATCCCAATACCCAAAAGACACAGAGATCAGAAACACACGACAAATCTCTGCCCTGTCTGCAGAAGAACTCGAACTTATTCGTGAGAGCATGGTTCTGGACACCATTGAACCAAGCTGGGTTGGGGCCAATCTGATCGTCGAAGGTTTTCCCGACTTCAGCAAACTACCTCCCTCCTCGCGACTGATCGCAGCTAACGGTACATCAATTGTAGTCGACATGGAAAATGCACCTTGCCGCTTTCCCGGCGACATCATAGAGCAGCACAGACCCGGCAAGGGCAAGCTGTTTGCCAAGGCGGCACAGGGGCGTCGAGGCATAACCTTGTGGGTAGAGCGACCCGGAACATTGAAAATTGGTGATGAATTACGGCTCCATATACCGCCCGTTTGTAACTGGCGATTGCCCTCAGCGGAATGATCGCCTCACATAAAAATCAGTTCAGGCGAATTCTGCAATCGATAAGTTGTCACATTCAATGGGTGACTTGAATTAATCGCAATTGAAGACCTCGTTTGGCTGACCATCAACGACGCCACTCAGGCTCGGATTGAGGCATTCAAAAATCAGAATTTCACCATTGCTCAAGCTACCGCCGCCAGTTAGATCACTATCAAAAGAAAGGCGGCTAACCTCGCTGCTAGCCGTGATGACCAAAGCCTCGGCCCCCATTGAATCTATCCCTTGATATTCATAGGTAGCAAAGGCTGCAGTTTGGGATAAATAGGCATTACCAATACAGGTGTTTTGCTCACCCCCTTTAATACCATCACCAATATCAGCATCAGGATCAGGATCAGCATGACCACAGTCTGTCGCATTGCTGCCCGCCAACCGACTAGCCTTGGCCCTGAAGTCCTGGAACGTTATTCCACTGCCTCCAGAGCTTGAGCTGCTACAGCTGCCAAGGGTAAATACGGTGCACAACAGGATAAAAACAGTACCGTTCGCATAGCTTGAATTCATCGACTTATCCAGGTTTTCAGATGGCATAAGCAGGATATTAACCCCAACGAATCAGAAGCAACAATAAACCCGGGTTACAGCCTGACTCTGCCCTGACTCGTCGCACCAGCTTGCTTCCCAGTCATTCAGCTGAATTTCTTTCTCAGCATTACCAATGGCAGTTTTTCAGATTGCAAAGACGAATAAAAATCAACGGATGGACCTTCAAGCCTTTCGAGGCAGGCGCCCTGGAAATCATGCTCCACCAACCTGCTTTCGAACGCTACTATCAGCGGCACGCATACTCCAATGTCGTATAACTCATCGACTTGCCCTTAACTTATTTGACGCTCTACCGCAGCGAAGACTGGATTTGAATAACTTACACATGACAACGGTAAATTAACCGGTATCAAGCTGATTTGGATCAACATGACTATAACGCACGGTGGTAAGTTACATGTAATACCGAGTCAAGTCGAGTTCTACGGACATGCTTCACTTTAATCTTTATAAGGTATTGACTAGCCGTTACCCAAGAGTACTGACAGTAGGTTTACTCTCACTCAACATCAGTAGTTCGGCGTTCGCAGCAGATCCGTCGCAACCGGGCAATTTTCGTTATCAAGTTTATTCCAATACTGCTGCCGAGCTTTTCTGGAATCGGCCCAGCGATGATCTGATCGTCACCAGCTATGAAATAGCGATCAACGGCGCCGTAGTGATCAACAGAGATGCGCTGAGCTACTTTACCGATTCTCTGGTAGCAGGCACTGTTTATGAATTTTCAGTAACGGCCCTTGATAACGAGGGCAACCGTTCCATACCTGCCACGATAAGTTTTATTGGCGGCGACCGGGAAATCCCCGATGACGATAATCCCGAACAACCACCGACCAACAACGCTGTACCTGCACCCGGCAACCTACAGGCCAACGTCTACTCACCATCAGCCTTTGAAGTTTTCTGGGATCGTGTAAACGATGCTGAGCTTAGCTACGAAGTCTCACTTGACGGACACCAGATCACAACCACCAATGGCACTAGCTGGTATATCGAGGGATTGCAGAGTGCTCAGCGACATATTGTCGATGTAGTAGCGCTGGATGCCGCTGGCAATCAATCTGCTGTATCCAGTGTGACCGTGAAAACCCGTGACAGAGGCCCAGACACGGTTTTCTCACCAGACGCATCAGACATAACAGACCTGGACTCTTACTATGATCAGGATGGTTACGGAACAGTCGATGTAGTAAGAGTGGACGTGCGAACAAATACAGTGCCTGGGGTCTGTACCATTGATGATCAGTCCGGCTGTACGCTGGCCGATGTCATTGCCGATGTGAACCCGGATGATGAATTCGACGCAGAGATAGCGGTTCATATCCAGGCAAACGATTTCCCCAATGATGGCAGCAATAGCAATGCAAGTCTGCGTCAACGAGGAGGATCCAGTCGTGGATGGCCCCAGAAGTCGTTTCGAATCAAGCTGGAAAATGACGACGAGTTATGGCGCAATGAAGATCGCTTGCAACTGAACAAAAACCCCTTTGATACATCGCGCATTCGAAGCAAGCTGGCTTTTGACCTGATGAGAGAGATACCCAACCTGCCCAGCTTGCGTACTCAATTCGTCAATTTGTGGATTGACGACGGGCAAGGTCCCGAAGACAACGGCCTGTATACCCACGTAGAATATGCTGGCAAGGAATACCTGATTAATCGCGATAAGAACAAGGATGACAATCTGTACAAAATCGAGTTTTTCGATTTTTCCAGAAGTGATCTGAAAGCTATCCAGGTAGATGAAAACGGTGAACCGATTGACAAGGATCTCTTCGAATCTGTGCTGGATATAAAGCGCGGTGATGATCATCGGAATGTTGTCGCCATGGTCGCTGCCATAAATGATCCAGAACAATCATTTGATGCCATTCTTGACAAGTATTTCAACAAGAATAATGTGCTGACCTGGATAACCGTCAATCTACTGCTGCATCAGACAGATGCCATAACCCACAATTTCTACCTGTACAACCCGGTTGATTCGGAAAAGATCTACTTCCTGCCTTGGGATTATGATGGAACGTTTCACCCAGAGCCCGTATTGACCAACAGCTACGCCAACGAAGAATTGCAAAAGCGTCTGTATTCCGGCTATGCAAGAGGCATCAACAGTGACTTTATCTCAAGGTATTACCGACAGCCAGGTATCCATGAGAAAATTCTGGCTGCAGCGGATGAGCTAAGAGAAACCTACCTGACAGACAGCAACATCTCCGAACGTGCGGATCGATATGCTCAGATCGTAGGTCCATATCTCTCTCGCTCACCAGACGTTGACTCCACTTCATATGATCCCTTCCGCACACAGGATTTCGCCTCTTCCGTATCCGGCATCCACGACGCACTACGCAACGCGTTTGACATTCCCATGCCACCGACCCTACTGAATCCGATAACACGGGCGGATGAACTGGTATTCGCCTGGCTGCCCGCCTACGACGTCACGCGTCGTAATGTACTCAGCTATGAGCTGCAGATATCGACATCGTTAGGCTTTGAGGCCGACAACATTGTCGTCAATATCGAAGGCATTCCCGATGCAACAGAGATAGTTGAATATGCACTCGACATCAGCGCCCTGCCCTCGGGCAAGCTCTATTACCGAGTCACGGCAAGAGGAGACACCGACCCACAAGGTGTTTGGCAAATTGCGACCAACACACTTAATCTCAATGGAACCACCTGGTATGGAGTCCTGGAATTTGAAACACCATAATCCGTTTGAACGTATCTGATCCAGATGATCTATCAGCTCTAAAGCCATATCCAGCATGGCGCTGGATATGCTGCATTGCTGACATGGATCATTGCTTGAAAATTTTGTGAGCCTATCGATAAAGAACCGTCTACTTGAGGAGAACGGCATGTTAATTACAAATCGAAGCAGTTTTGTCCAAAACCGCTCCAGAATGTTCACATTCATCTTGCTCATAGTCGGGACAAGCACAACAGCGTTCGCTGAAGATCCATCGCAACCGGGCGATCTGCGTTATCAGGTTTATTCCAATACAGCCGCCGAGCTCTTCTGGAACCGATCCAGCGATGATCTGATCGTAACCGGCTATGAAATAAAAATAAACGGCACGATAGCAACCACCAAGGATGCACTGAGCTACTTCACCGCCGCTCTGGTAGCAGGTAGTGCGTACGAGTTTGCAGTAACGGCCCTCGATAACGAAGGCAACCGTTCAACGCCTGCCACGGTAAGTTTTATTGGTGGCGACCGGGAAACACCTAGCATTGGTGATCCCGTGCTGCCGCCGGTCAGCAACGCTGTGTCTGCACCGGGTAATTTACGGGGCGACGTCTATTCACCATCAACCATTGAAGTTTTCTGGGATCGTGTAACCGGTGCCACACTGAACTACGAAGTCTCACTTAACGGACAGCAGGCCACAACCACTAATGGCACCAGCTGGTATATTGATGGACTACAGAGCGCACAGCAATATACTGTCGATGTAGTAGCACTAGACGCCGCTGGCAACCGATCCGAGCCAGCCAGCGTCACGGTGACGACCCGCAGCAGAGGTCCGGTTACGGATCCGGGAACTGGCCCAATCGTGGGCAACAGTGTTTTCATACCAGACTCATCAGACATTGAAGATCCGGACGAATTTTATGACCAGGATGGCTACGAGACAGTGAATGTCGTCAGACTGGATGTTCGAACAGAGGCAGTACCCGGAATCTGTACTGTCGATGATACATCCGGCTGCACGCTCGCCGACATCATTGCCGACGTAGACCACAAAGATGATTTCAAGGCGGAAATTGCTGTCCACTTTCAAGGAGACGACTTTGCTGATGATGGCAGTGTGAGCAATGCAACGCTACGCCAGCGAGGAGGATCCAGTCGCGCATTCCCTCAAAAATCCTTCAGGATAAAACTCGATAGCAAAGAGAATCTGTGGCGCAATGAAAGGCGTCTGCAACTCAACAAAAACCCCCTGGACAAATCACGTATACGAAACAAGCTGTCCTTTGATCTGATGAGTGAATTACCGTACCTGCCCAGCTTACGCACACAGTTTTTCAACTTGTGGATTGACGATGGACAGGGTCCCGTGGACTACGGCTTATATACTCACGCAGAATATGCCGGCAAGGAATATCTGGTTAATCGAGACAGGAACGAAGATGACAATATTTACAAGATCGAGTTTTTTGCATTCTCGCAGTCCGACCTCAAGAACGTCCAGGTGGACGAAAGCGGTGAGCCTGTTGATCTGAACAGATTTGAAACCAGCCTGGAAATCGAGCGTGGGGAAGATCATCGCAAGCTCGTTGACATGTTAACGGCAATGAATGATCCGGCACGATCGTTCGACTCCGTTCTCGATCAGTATTTCAATCGCAATAATGTTTTGATGTGGGTAACTGCCAATCTGCTATTGCATCAATCCGATGCGATTACACACAATTTCTATCTGTACAACCCGGTTGGCTCCGACAAGTTCTACTTCGCGCCATGGGACTATGATCTTACATTCTCCCCGGAGAACCAGTTGATCAACTCGTATGACAATAAGGAGCTGGAGAAGCGACTGTATTACGGCTATGCAAGGGGCATCTACAGCGACTTTGTCTCACGGTATTACAAAATGCCAGGGATTCATGAAAAGATATTGGCTGCTGCTGATGAGCTCAGAAATACCTATTTTACCGATAGCGAAATCACTGAACGAGTCCAGCGTTACGATGCAGCGATACTGCCCTATTTGACGCGTTCGCCAGACGTAGACTTCACACCGTACAATCAGTACCGGACACAAAATTTCGCATCATTCGTTTCCGGTATTCATGATGATCTGCGAAACAGTTTTGATATTCCCATGCCACCGACTCTGTTGAGTCCGACTACACAGGGGGACAAACTAGTTTTTGCCTGGAAGCCTGCTTACGATGTCACGCGTCGTAATGTACTCAGCTATGACTTGCAGGTATCGACATCAGTGGCATTCGAAGCGAACACTATTGTCTTGAGTGTCGAAGAAATCGCCGATGCAGAAGATGAGGTGGAATATGCACACGACAGCACTGCCCTGCCCTCAGGCAAGCTCTACTACAGGGTCACGGCAAGAGGCAATCTGGAGCCACAGCGTGTGTGGCAGGTTGCAGCCAATACTCTTAAAATAGAAGGAACCACCTGGTTTGGTGTTCTAACATTTGACATGCCTTGATCGCTTCCACTGCAAACCATACACAAACAGGAGAATGGCAAGTAACAACCAGGAGGGACTGCCGCCCCCGCTCGTCGCTTGTTGTACAGGTCGAACGACTGAAGGAGCAGTATCGTTCTCCAGCGCTGAATTCATACCATCTGTGTTGATAGCCGATGGAGCTGTTTCTGCGGTCACATCATCCGTAACTCCAGCCTCAACAGTTGGTACGGGCTGCTCTACCGGTTCAGACTCATCTACAACACTTTCCTGAGTTGGTTCCACATCCACGTTGTTGTCATTAACAGGAGATGAATCACTTACTGAAGGATCAGCCAATGAGAGTGTAAACTGGTCAGGTACGGCACCATCAATCGCCTTGAAATAACAACTGGCAGTCGAGTCCTCAAAACTACAGAACAGAGCGCCATGTGTGGCCTCCTGCGTCGCTGTATAAATCGATGCCCACCAGTCGCCACCTCTTAGCTGCGGGCGTACTTGCCACCCACCCAAACCGGACACAAAGGCGAAAGACTGGCCTGGTTTCAGTATCATCTCGTTGCGTTTATGAACAATGATCTGGTTTTCAAAATCACTGAGTAAATGCGTACGAGAGTAAGCATGCTCATGGCCCAGGGCAATCATGGCACCCGCGTTCAGGCAGGCGTCGTAGACCTCCCAACCGGTAGCGTTACTTTTTGCACCCGTTTGCATCGCTTCCTGATTCTTGTGCCAGCTGCAAATACGCCAGCTAGCCGTGGAATCTGAATCTGAATCTGAATCTGAATCTGAATCTGAATCTGAATCTGAATCTGAAAACGATGAGGAAATATATTTTGCATAATCGTCGTCGGGTGACACCCCTTCAACTTCCTGGATACCCGGCGCAACTTGCACAACTTCTATATGCTCAAACCGGCAAGCCGCCTTGACCCCGGCCTCCCCCGAGCAGGAGAGGCTGTCTACACGATCGATACGCTGTTGAATCAGCCTCTGATAGATCGGCCACTCGTGATTCTCATGATTTCCAACAACGCTCAATACCGGAAAGTCGGTACCCAGGGCTTCGTCAAGATTGGCCTCCCAGAGCAATGCTGTGTTGTCGTTGTAACCAAAATCTCCCTGGATCAACAGCAAATCAGTCCCCTCGCTTGCAATCAGCGATAACACAGCCTTGGCATGCTCACCGACACCCTGATCGCCGACAAACGCTACCTTGACCGAAGCGGCAGAAACTACGCTGCTGAGCAAAACAGATCCGCAGACAAGCAAGATGCGAGTTGTCCTGGGTATGCCGGCAGAACGAAAAATCGTATTTTTCATTAAGCGTTACCTCTCTTCATTCCAAGCAGACCAGAAACAATAACACTTGATCAATCATATGCTGAATTACAGACTGCTATGGACTCACCTCCTTCGTTATTTCCACACTACTCACCAAACGGATGCAAGCTCCCACAGGTACTCGCTTTCATCTTCTGAAATTCATGGGCTGCAGGTTTCCGTCAGCAGGGACTGCGTATAGCATCAAATCCGGGGGCTTCTTGATTCAACGTCTTCCAATCTCCTGTTGCAGTGGGTCCACCCAGACGATCGGCACACTCTTTGTCTATCCAGATGCTTCCCCAAACACCATTGGCATCACGTTCAATCCAGCGATTTTCTTTTTTATCCGTGCGTGAAAAGACGTAGCCTTCATCCACTGTTGTGAAGGGGCTGTTAACGGTTGAGGCAGGTTCATTACAGGGATTGGCAATCGCATCAAATCCGGGGGCCAGTCCATTCAACGCCCGCCAATCCCCGGACTGTGAAGCACCACCCAATCGATCGGCGCAAGCCTTGTTTATCCAGATATTGCCCATTCCGCCCGTGGAATCCCGGCTCACCCACCGGAATTCGGTGGTATCTGTTCGTGAAAAAACGAACCCGTTTTCATTGGATATCGAGGGAAGTGGAGATGAGAGAGGGTTTGAAGCCGTACTGGCCGAGCAGGGATTAGCAATACCGTCCGTATTGGGTGCAATGGAGATTAACGTTTTCCAGTTGCCTGTTCGACTCACCCCACCCATTTTCTGTGCACAGCTTTCATTAATCCAGGTACTTGCCATGTTGCCCGACGAATCACGGTCGATCCAACGAAGTGCCTGCTTATCGGTGCGTGAGAAAACAAACCCTGCGTCGATGTCGCTAGTCGCGGCGGTAGGACCTGCGTCGGAGTCGGAGTCGGATGGTACAGGTACGCTATGACTGTCTAATTGCGGTTGCACACCCAATGTCAGAGAAAACTGATCGGGCACAGAACCGTCAATCGCCTTGAAGTAGCATTCCGCTGTAGTGTCTTCAAAGCTGCAGAACAATGCACCATGTGTGGCCCCCTGAGAGGCCGTATAGATTGAAGCAAACCAGTCACCACCACGCTTTTGAGACCGGATATCATGCCCACCCAGGCCCGAAACAAACGCAAAGGACTTTCCGGGTTCTAGCGTCATTTCAGAGTTCTTGTGTACGATGGATTGGCTTTCAAAGTTGCTCAACAGGTAGGTACGCGAATACGCATGCTCATGACCCATCGCAATCATGGCACCCGCATCCAGACAAGCATCGAAGACGCCCCATCCGGTACTGTCACTCTTGCTACCCGTCTGCATCGCATTCTGATTCTTGTGCCAGCTGCAAATCCGCCATGGCTTTTGCGATGAGCTCAATGAGTCGCGCAGAAATTGCTCGTAGTTATCATCAGGTGCCACCCCTGCAACTTCCCGCACACCTGGAGCAACCTGAACGACTTCAATATTATTGAACGTGCAAGCAGCCTTGACACCGATAGAACCTGTACATGATAAACCTGGAACTCGATCTATGCGCTGTTCTATATAGCGTTGGTAGGCTGGCCATTCATGATTTTCATGGTTCCCAACCACTGTCAACACCGGGAAATTTGCACCGAGCTCGTTGACAAGATTGGCTTCCCAATCTGATGCAGTATTGTCGTAGTAGCCCAGATCTCCTTGTAATAGCAGGAGATCCGCGCCTTCAGAAGAAACCAGAGACAATACCGCCTGCGCGTTACCGCCGGTTCCCTGATCGCCAACGAAGGCCACTTTGGTTGCGGCAAGAGCGGGAGCATTTAGCGAGAATGATGTGAGCGCCAGCAAAGCGAAGGCAGTCTTGAACTTGAATATGGCCACACGTTTAACCTGTAACGGTAATTAGAGAGAAAAAATGTTTTTTGTCTGGAGGCAGAGCAGCTCGTTACAAACTGGAGTTAACCTCGACGTTCCAGCCTGCCAAGAAGAGTCGCTTGGAAAACAGCGAAATGGTGCAGTTTGCTAGCGTGGTTGACTGATTCAATGAAAGTGAACCAGGATCACCTCTTGGACGACGCAGAAGCAAAAGTGCACTTTCCATGCCTGCTAAATACTATTTTTTCAGTACTTTCAGCATCACCGCCTCAAACTGACAGTGCGCTTAGCTGTTCGACTGACGTTGATATCAACCCTCAAGGTCTCTCTCGACAACCCACCGTAGAAGCAGTACTGTAGTGAGTCGGACTAACCAGAACGGATCGCCATTACTCAACACTGCCCGCTTTGCTGAACTGCCACGACCACAGGCATATAACATAGCCCGGTAATACAGAAAAAGTCTCAACCTGAACACTGTATTCATTTCCCTTGGTGTCAAGGCATGATTAAAGCGGTTCTGCCTCAATCAGAGAGACTGCTACCCATGTCCAATCACGAATCATCCGACCGCAAGATATGTAGAGAATCGGAACAAGGAAAATCTGTTGGATTACCGACAGACCCTCACCGACGAAACCTGCTATCTGCGGCGGTAAGTACAGGCTCTGCACTGGTCATGACAAGCATGGTCGCCCAAGCTCAGGCCTCGGACCCATTACCCATTCCGCAGTGGACAAAAACACTGGGCGACCCTGTTCTGAAGAACCCCTACGGCTTGCCTTCACCGTTCGAAAAGGCAATCATACGCCGCGAAACATTAGCTGCCGACATGCCTGGGGGCTATAACTTTCCAACACCACACAGCTACTGGTCCACCACCCCACTGCAGGACCTGCGCGGCACAATCACACCCAATGGCCTGTTCTACGAACGTCATCACGCCGGTGTACCCGCCGTTGAGCCGTCGGAACACCGCTTGGTCGTACACGGCTTGGTCAAACGTGAACTCATTTTCACCATGGACCAATTGCGTCGCCTCCCCACCGTCAGCTCGTTTCACTTTCTGGAATGTTCAGGCAATGGCGATATGGTCACTGAAGGCAAATTCGGCAAAAATGTGGCGGACATCCACGGCTTGCTCAGCTGCGCCCAATGGACCGGCGTCAAACTCTCCACCTTGCTGGAAGAAGCCGGTGTCGAGAAGGATAAGGCACGCTATGTCCTTGCAGAAGGTGCTGACAGCGCCGCGATGCTGCGGACCATTCCCTTCCAAAGAGCGATGGATGAATGCATCGTCGTTTACGCGCAAAATGGTGAAAACCTGCGACCTGAACAAGGCTACCCCGTACGGCTATTGGTTCCTGGTTGCGAGGGAAATCTGAACATCAAATGGTTGCGTCGTCTGGAAGTGACTGACAATCCCGCTTTCTCTCGTGAAGAGACGTCCAAATACTCCGACCTGACGGGCCCCGATGGGATGGCCCACAAATCCACGCTGATCATGGAGGCAAAATCAGTTATTACCTTCCCCTCCGGCGGGCAGGAGCTACCTGAAGCCGGCTACTACCAGATTCGAGGTATTGCCTGGACAGGTCGTGGAAAGATAACCGGTGTGGATGTCAGCATGGATGGCGGCAAGAACTGGGAGCCTGCCAACCTCACTCAACCCGTACTCTCCAAGTGCCTGACCGAATTCACTCTGCCCTGGCGCTGGGACAAGACATCAGCCGTTCTTATGAGTCGTGCAACTGACGAAACGGGCTACGTTCAACCCTTCATAGAGCAGTTATTTACAGCCAGAGGCAAGTATTTCCTCTATCACAACAATGCGATTCAACCCTGGCTTGTGCAGAGCGATGGGAGTGTGGTCTATGGATAAGCGAATCTTGGGCTGGAGAGCCTCGTTTCTGGTTCTGGCACTTGCCAGCTATTCCCTGAACAATGCCAATGCCCAGTCGGACACTGAGGCCATGGATTGCGATGATCGCCCCTTCTGCATAGGCACGGTGACCGATGCGGCAACCATTGCACCATGGAATATCGATGTACTGCCCGATGGCACCGGCCTGCCTGAAGGTCAAGGTGATGTAGCAAGCGGTGCTGAAGTCTATAAAACCGGCTGCGCCTACTGTCATGGTGAAGATGGTCTCGGTGGTATCAAACCCATCGAGGATCATGCCGGCTATCCTGCACTGAGCTCCACAGACCCAACACCACTGTCTGCCATCGACAGCTGGCCTACCAAGAACGTGGGCACCTATCTGCCTTATGCCACAACGCTATTCGATTACATCCGACGATCCATGCCGTTCGTCAATTCACAATCACTCTCGGATGATGAAATCTACTCACTGGTCGCCTACCTGCTGTCGATCAACAAGGTCATTCCGGAGAACTCTGTGCTTGACAAGGCTAGTCTGAGCGCGATCCAGATGCCCAATCGAGACGGCTTCACGTGCGACTCCAGACCCGACACTCACAATGAGCCGTGCATGGGTGACTGCGCCGTCCCGGGTGACGATGGGTTTGACCTGGGAGTCGCCGCAAAACCGGGGGATGACTCTCAGGAGGATTGTATGGTGGTGCAGTGATAGGGGGTTAAACACTGCGCAAGATCATCTAGTTGATCAGATACCGGTTCTTCTGCGAATAAACCGAATAGGCCGTTATCTGTCCCGTCACGATCGCTGAAAACATCAGCAAGGCCGACAGGCCGATATCGGGCGTGGACAGAATCGGCTGGTGCAAGAAAGACTCGCTGGCGCCGACCAGCACTCGACTTCCGGGAACCAGAATGATGATGCCCTGCACGATATAGATCGCACCGGTCAGTTTCAGGGTTTTGGCCAGCCAAGTGCCATACAGAGTGATGACCACCGTGGTCACCCAGGTGCCGACAATCCAGCCACTTCCCAGATCCAGATACAGAGGTCCCCACATCCCCAGAATCGATACCGGCAAGGCATAGAAAATATCGATGAAACGGGCGTTGAAGTTGATGCCCAGTGACAACGACAAGGCGGGCAAGGCCACAAAAGGCATCCAGCTTGCCACCTCATTGAGGTTCGTCTGGGAGATGGAAGCGCCCCAGAGCGTATCGCCCAGCGTCAGGCCAATATAAATGCCAATGAACAGCTTCACCAGAATAAAGATGGACTGAGCAAACAGGCAGGTACCCGAAATCAGATCATTGAAAGCCAGACATTCCAGCGAGTTGGCGATAGACAAGCCGGGGACGAACAGCACAATGGCTGCAATACTCAAAGCCCAGATGGGAACATCGATGCCCTGGCTACTGATGAAAGAGACCATCAAGCCTGTCACAAGAGCGCTGAGAAATTCCACAACGATCTTGTGCTCATCCCGACAGAGATACTGACAGACCCACACCAGAAACCCCAGAATGAATGCCATGGCGATCGCATTCATGGTGCTACCGACCAACACCAGAAAGGCCGGTGGAATCAGCATATTGGAGATCATCATCAACCAGGGACGGTAGCGCGTTGAGGGCGGTACGGGAGAGCTGCTGTTCTCATTGATACCAATAATGGTATTGGCGAGCAGGCTCAGATCGATGGAGGCAGGCTCCAGTTGCTTGATCACGACCTTGTGATCAAAGTCCGGAAACTGATAGTTGATGGCTGTCGGGCTTGCCTGCACCACCACGTTCACGCTGTTTATCCGAGCATAGTGATGGACATATTTGGCGATCTTGTAAGGTGCGCAGCCACAACGATGGAGCGTGTCCCCGAGTTCTATTATTTTATCAACCAAAAGTTGAGAGGACATACGATTTGATGGGGATCAGTTCAGACAGGGCTCTAAAAAGCCTTGCGGGCAATAGCGGGGGCAGAGTATTCGTGCCGCGGCCAGTCTATAGGAGACTCAGCAAAACAGGGGCAAGCAAAATGCTATCCGGGTTAGGCAATTTTACGACAATGAGCTGAAACGTTTACGCTGCAGATGGGTCGAAGTCCAATAGGATCCAGCGAGGAACAACAGTTGAAAAAATTGATCATCCCAGGTGTAGTCATTGTGTCGGGCATCGCATGGGGATACAGCGCATTGGGCTCCGACGTATTCAAAACCGGCCATCCCTTACTGGCAACCAGCGGCCCTGTTGAATTGATGGACAGTGACTTCTCAACAGAGGCGCTGCCAGACGGGTGGGCACATCGCACTTTTTTCAGGATCAAACCCACCGACTACCAGATGGTCGAAGAGGATGGCCGGCGTGCACTGGCCTGTACCACCGACAATAGCGGTTCGATCCTGGCGCGCGAGACATCCATCCAGCTTGCAGACTTGCCAACTCTGTCGTGGAACTGGAAGATCAGCAAACCAATCGAGAGTGCTATGGATGAAGACACAGAGGACGGCGATGACCACCCTGCCCGGCTTTTCCTGCGCTTTGAAAATGAATCAGGTGAGACAAAAACGACCGAGATCATCTGGAGTAACAAAAAATACACACCCGGCGACTACAAGATAATCGGTAACTTTCACCACCTGGTCGCCAATGGACTGAATTCGAATGTCGGTCAGTGGCATCCTCAATCTGTTGATCTGAGAGAGCTCTACACACAGATTGGTGGCACAGGAGCACCCGCACTGACCGTTCTTGGTTTTTTCTGTGATAGCGACAATACGGGGGTTCAGAGTGAGGCCTTTTTCAGTGACGTTACACTCTCAGCCTCTGCATCCTGAAACGCTCATGATGCGATAAATGGGCACTAGCCAGCTCAGATTACCAGGGCATCCAGTCTGGTTGCCCAGATGAAATCATTCTCTGACAAACCATCAATATCATGGGTAGTCAAAGTCACCTGACAATAACCCCAGCCAAATGCGATATCGGGGTGATGCCCTTCCCTGTCAGCCAGCCAAGAGCACAGATTTACCGTATAAACTGCTTTGGCAAAACCCTTGAATTCAAAGCGTCGTGTGATGGACTTGCTATCTGCACTAAGCGTCCAGGCCTCGTTCAAACCAGCCAGCGATTCCTTGATATCAGCTTGCGTCAGTGCAGGCAGTTTGCCGTTACAGGGCTTGCAATGTGCGAGTGAATCAGTGGGTGTTGTCATGACGGTCATTCTCAGGCTATTAGCTCAGTAGAGACTGCACTTCCTTTGTATCACGCCTTGGAGCAGGAAGTTACAGGAAAGCTTTAATTCGCAAACAGGGCTTGAATCAGGGCCGGCTTCAAGGCGTCTTCTGGGCATACGGTTTGAGACAAGCGAACCGAATACCCAGGACCCTCAATACTTGAACCGGCTTGTGCAACAACAGGAAGTTCAGAGTCAGGCTGGCAAGCGTCAGGAAGCACCGCCCCATCACGAAGTTCTGACGCATCAATACCGGAGAGCAGATTACCTGCCACGGTCGGGATAGTTAACTGCTTTCCAAGAAACTGTGCAGCTATCTGAAACGATGAAGACGGTTGCAGTGCTACTTTCAACTCATGAAACGAGCGTGATCCTTTCAGTTTCGGCTCTTTGCCGTTATCTCCGCGATGGATGTCGTGTCGTGATCGATACTCTGTCCAGACCAGACCTGCAGCCCGCGTTTGTGGCGTGATGGAAACGGGAATGACTCCCCTCTTATCGAGTAAATCGTTCCATGATATTTCTCCCTCACTTGCCCCGTCATGCGCCAGTATTGCCAGCGAACGGGTGAAGCCGTGACCATGCTCCACATCAGCCTTGAAGCTGCCTGCAAACGGTGAAATGGTTTCACTGTCTATACGAACCCCGTCATGTGTCATGGTCAGCGTCAAATAGGGCAGAATGATGGATGCCGCACACTGCAGATCATCGATTTTAACGACCTGCCCCTGGCTGGGTGGATTGTGTCTCCAAACAGGCAATTGACTACAAATGTTCTCGTGTTCGTCGTGCTCGCAGAGATCACTGCGCAGTAATGTATGGTACAGCGCAAACCCATTCTTCACCAGGCATGACGCAGAGGTTACTCTGCCAAACAAGGGTACTGGAACGGTCGCGATACACAGCCGTTCGGCCGGTGACTTTTCCAGGTCAAATCCGCACCATAGGGCAACTTCAGTTGTGACTGTGTCACCCTCCGGGTTGGTAAAGCTGGACAACCAACTCTGCAACACGGGTGTATTCAACGATTCGACTTGCTCCACGATCGACAAGACGGATAACCGTTTCTGCCCTTGTGGAACCGCTGCATCTGCAGGCAAAACCGCAGCGACATCAGGTGGCAAAAGATCTGCAAGCAATGTAGTCGACACATCGCTGGGCCAGGGCTGACCGACATCTAGCCTGACTATGGGCTCAGGCAGCTTGATGCCTACGCGATAAAAGTCACGCCACGGCCGGTTGATGAAATAGCTTTCAACCAGTGCTATTCCAGGCAAGGCTGCGATCACGATGATGGCAGAACGAATGTTATTGCGTGCTCGTGGCGACAGGCCTGCTGCAACATAGTCTTCGATTGGTCGTAGCCCTTCATACCATGCAGACAAACGCTTGATCATCACGATATCACTCCATGAGTTGTCAGCCAAGTAAATAACGTCCGTACGATTGCATACGCGACAACACACATCAGACTGACAATCAGCACGTTAGGCTTTTGAGGAACTTTGCTAAAGCTCACCTTGCGACCACGCACCGACTGTAAGGCGATGACCATGACATTGCTGTCCTGCTGGAATTTTCGCTCAAACCAGGCACCGTCACTGAGCCATTGAAACTGCTCATCAAGCGCCTCTACGACATTGGCGGTGAACGATGGTGGTAAATGCCCAGGACCATCAGCCGATCTCTGTGTTTCAAGCAAGGTACGAAATACCATCGACTCGACATCTTCACGCATCTCTGGCGTTTCATTGTCCAGCTTGTCAAACAAACGTATCCAATCTTCCTCCTCACTATCCACGGCCATGGCATTTTCAACCATCCGTACATAAGCCGCGTAATACGTGTCGGCCTCCACCGGCTGCGGTGGTCTGTCGCCATGAAACAGCTCAGCCTTCCCCACCGCTGCGCTGTGCGATTCTGCACGGCTGCCAGGCATGCCACCGAATCGAACCGGATCATCAGCAGGAGACTCAGAAACGGTGACGACAGCAAAAATGCTGATAGCAGCTCCCAGTTTTTTGCCTATCCAACCTTGGCCGGCGTCTTGGGTGGCAATGGCAAACATCATGTTTTCACCTTCGTCATGGATTGAGAGCAGAGCCAGCCGTTGCTCAGCAGCAATCACTGAAAACCGCGCAGCGACATATTCCACGGGAGTCTCGATATCATCGATGGATTTGTGCCAGATGGCCTCTGCCTTTTGTTCGATCGCCGCCAACACCTCCTCTGTCACGGCGACGGCACCGCTTCTCGCCAACAGTGCATTGAGTACAAAACAGGCATCAACACTGTCAGCGCTTTGGTCCAAAACTGCCACGCGCCCCATATCACCCAAGGCATCCAATGCGATCTGGCTCTCGGGGTAGACAGCGTTCCCTTCTTGACCGATCAATTCGTCGATCTGCACGATCTGAGATGGCGAAGTACCGATGTCCGCTGCAAAGCGTCGCCAGAGCTCTTCAACTTTCACCACTTTGACCAGCTCAAGCGCGCGCTCATAGCTCTCTCGCAGCATCTGAAAACCTGCCGGGTCAGCAGACTGATCTATTGCCTTGAGTGCTTTGGCATAGGCCTTCTTGACCGCTCGACTGTCATGCTGCGTGCCGCCGGTCGGCTGCTCAAGCCCCAGTACAACCCAGACTTGGCTATCATTTGACATAGTAGTCTTCATACTCATCAATACGGCCAGCCATCTCAGTACGGAGCGCTTCAATTTCACGCGGATTCTGCCGGCCCATCACCGCATCGAACCCGGTAATCCAGCTCATGATCATGTCGCGATCATCGCCAAGGCTCATTGCATAACACTTCTTCAGGCGCGCCATGATATCGATGTTTTGCAGTTGATCCCTTGGGTGCACCTTCAATTTGTCGAGCACAGCAATCCGTTTCGCCAAATCCTGGGAGCTCATCTCACCCGATAAAGTCGTAATAACCAGGCTGCTTGTCTTGCCGTCGCTGGTCATCGCCTCGACTTCTAACAGGCCGCTGGCATCATAGGAAAAACGGACCTCTACCTGCTCACACTCGTCCCTGTTGTAAGGCACCTTCACTTTCAACTTCCCCAACGACACATTGTCTTCGACCATGGGCGACTCACCTTGAAACACTTGAACGGTGATGCGTTCCTGTCCCGGTTCGGCTGTTTGCACGGCTTCCAGCCGGCTTATTGGCACGACACTATTACGCTCGATGATGGGCTGGAAAAAGCCGCTTGCTCGACGTTTGCGATCGATCTGCTTTGTGATTTCCATACCTAGCGTGAATGCGCTGACATCTGTCATGACAAGATCTTCCAGTGCTGCATCATTGGCGACCAAAGCCGCCTGAATCGCAGCCCCCTGTGCGACAACATGATCTGCATTCAATGTGCTTTCGGGCAACTTGAGCAGATGCTTTGCAACAAACGATCTGATCAGTGACATGCGCGAGGCGCCGCCGACCAGAATAACCCGGTCCAGATCCTCGCGATTGATCCTGGCATCATAAAGAGCACGTTCGACGGGTGCGCGCAAGCGTTTGATATTGGTCTTGTTGATGTCCTCAAAAACTTGCCTGGAGATGTCAAATTCAACAGGCATACCTTGAATATCACGCGCAAAGCTGACTGAGAGTTGCTGTGTCAATGCGCGTTTGGTGTTCTCTGCAACTTCGATGAAACGTGACGCCATTGAGCGATCAAGATCCTCGAAGCCAAGATCATTTTGAGCCGCGATCCATTGCGCCAAACAACGTGTGAAATCCTCGCCTCCCAGAAAGGCGTTGCCAGCGGTTGCCCGCACCTCCATTACACCCTCGAACATCTCCAGAATCGAGACGTCAAAGGTACCGCCCCCCATATCGAAAACCATGAAGGTACTCTCGCCTTCACGCTCCTGTAAACCATAAGCCAGCGCCGCCGCCGTTGGCTCATTGATCAGACGCGTGACTGTCAAGCCAATTAACTGCGCTGCCGTAACCACATCCTTGCGTTGATTCTGGTTAAAGTACGCCGGCACCGAGATCACCGCGCTATCTATGGATTCACCAAGCACCTGCTCCGCACTGGTGCATAGATCGCGCAGAACAAGTGCGCAAAGATCAACAGCTCCAAATTTGTAATTCGGACCCAGCTCGAATTGCGCCTGCGTGCCAAGATGGCGCTTGAACACCGCAACGGCGCGCTTTGGGTCAGACACCAGCATCGCCTTGGCAGGATCCCCGACGACCAGCTTGTTCTCGGTGTCAAGTGCAACAACTGAGGGCGTCAAGGGGGAACCAAATACGTTCTCGATAAGCCTTGGCGCACCATTCTCAAATACACAGATCAGAGAATGGGTCGTCCCAAGGTCAATACCAATATTTGCCATAGTGTTGCAAGCTCCCTTTTCTCGGCCCAGCTGGGCGTTGATCTGACTCGCATAGCCACGGCCCGGAAGAGGTCGAATTCTACGTTGCGATTGGACGGACCTTATCAGATTTTCAAAAGCATGCGAAGATCAGTCCCCAGCTCTGCGATGATCGCAGGATCTGGCGACTTGTCCGCCTCGATCAGACGCTTGCCGATCATATAGGCGCGGGCATCGTTCATCGCGTCGACAGCAAGCAGGGTATCGCCCTTGTAGTACCAGAAGCTGATCGATTCGCTGTCGCCCTTGCGGGTAATGACTCGGTCATAGCCGGTATTGAGGCCAGCAATTTGCAGTTTCACATCGTATTGATCAGACCAGAACCAGGGCTTGGCGCAATAGGGCACCATCGCGCCCAGCATGTTTTGCGCTACCGTCTCGGCCTGGTCGATGGCATGCCCAACGCTTTCGAGTCGAAGCCGTCCGCCGCGATGCGGAAAAGAGGTGCAGTCGCCTGCGGCCCAGATATTCGGATCCGAAGTGCGACCGAGCTCATCTGTGTGGATACCGTTCTCGATCACAAGCCCTGCTTCCTCTGCCAGAAGCGTCAATGGCGCTATCCCCACACCGACAACAATAAAATCAACATCGATCTCACTGCCGTCCGACAGTACTGCGCCGGTGACGCGAGTGTCGCCAGACAAACGGGCGAGACCTGTGTTCTCAATAATTTGTACGCCATGATCCGTATGGATCTTGCGGAAATAGTCTGAGGTTTCAGATGCGGCGACGCGTTGCAGGATGCGAGGTGCCATCTCGATCAGTGTGACCTTGAGGCCGAGCTTCGCACCGACCGCCGCAGCTTCAAGCCCAATATAGCCACCACCGACGATCAGCATATGCCGCCCACGGTGAAATTCGGGTTTCATCGTCTCGACATCGGCAAGCGTTCGTACCGTGTAGACCCCCGGTAATCCACCACCGATGGACTCAGGCAAACAACGCGGCTGTGAGCCCATGGTCAGCGCAAGTTGGTCGTAAGGGATTGTCTTGTCGCCGACCCGAACAGTCTTGGCGGTACGCTCGATAGAGGAGACCTGTTCGCCAATCTGTAGCGTGACGCCCTGCTCTTCCCAGAATGACAGTGGACGAAGATAGAGCCGATCCAGCTCCATCTCGCCCAACAGGAAACCTTTTGACAGCGGTGGACGCTGATATGGCGGTGAGGACTCCTCGCCGATCAACGTCAGCTTACCCTCATGACCCAGCGCGCGCAGCTTGATCGCCAATGATGCCCCGGCCTGTCCCGCGCCAATAATCACGATATCAGTCATTGCACTTTTCTCTTTCACTTAAGTGGAAACCATATCGCCTCACCCACATGAGTCGATGCACGCTTCACGGCAAGTACGATCATTTTCAGATCTGCCTTTCAGGCATTTGCACGATCAGTCCATCCAGCAATTCACTAACCTTGACCTGACAGGTTAGCCGTGAGCGGACCGGGTCTGGTTCAAAGGCAAAATCGAGCATATCCTCCTCCATTCCTTCCTTGGCAGGAAGCTTGTCCACCCAGGCAGAATCGACATACACATGACAGGTCGAACAGGCGCAAGCACCGCCACACTCAGCGTCGATACCGGGAATCCCGTTGTCGCGGGCACCTTCCATGACAGTCTGACCATTTGGGACGTCAACAACATGCTCGACGCCTCCAAATTCGATGTATGTGATTTTAGCCATACCTATATCCTCTTTGCTTTTGTGTTTTATCGTGTTGATCACCGACGGCCAATACAGAATCTTTCATTGACTGGCTGCGATGGTCAGAGGTGAGAAATCCTGTAGTCATTTTTCACCCCGCCGTTTGCAGCGGTCAGACTTGATTTTTCTAATAAAATATTCATGCGATATGTGCATGTTTCTCTAGAGCTTGCCAGCTTCCATGCTTGCAACGACATCAGACAACACATCGTCGTCGATCTTCACCAAGTGCCGGGACTCGGGAAACCTGCCCGTATCGACATCGGCAATGTACTCGCGGTAGGCGGCAATTCGTTCGGTCTGCATCAGCTGCCGCATTTTCGCAAAGTTGCGATAGGACTTGGCGTGACGCGGGATATGGCCAGTGTTTTCGCCTAACAGGTCAGCAGAGAACAAATACTCGGCATCGCAGTCACCGCCAGAACCCAGCGAAACGGTGATCAGCGTAGTCGCACTGGTAATTGCCGCGGCAAGTGCTGCGGGAATTACCTCAAGTTCAATCGCAAAAGCCCCTGCAGATTCAAAGCGCTTGACCTCTTGCCAGACTTGCAGTGCCTGTTCCTTGGTTTTTCCAACTGCGCGATAGCCACCTGTCCAGGTCGCCTTGGGCGGCACAAGACCGGCATGGGCGATGACGGGAATACCCTCTCGGGCCAGCACCTCGATCACTTGCGCACTCATGGCGCAATAAATCGATTGCGCCCCGGCTTCCATCGCACTCATAGCGTCTCGCAAGGCTTCGGTGGCACTGGCGTGCTTACCCCAGGGAAGACCAAACTGAAAATGAGTGCCTTTGGCAGCAGCGACGAACGACAATGTGTCTGGACGGAAGCCACTGCCGATCATATCCATTCCGGCTTCGGCTGCAGCGGCAGCCTCCTCTGCACTTGCAACCTGTACGTAGGTAATCCGCCGCTTGCCTTTTAACGCCCGGAGCTCGCAGACCGTCAGACCCAGGCTAGTCATGAGCTCATGATCCGCTTGCGACGTTCCTTGATGCGCTCATTGTCTTCAAGCGTTCCGTTATGGAAAGATCCGAACAATTTGTCCCATGGAATCTCAAGCGAGCCATAGTTGCACTCGAAATAGCGGTGGTGCATCTGATGATGAAATGTGCCCAGTTTCAGACGGTTTTCATCTTTCATTAGAAGTGCCTCGTAGCCTGTATGAGTGGTGGCTGCGGTCAGCGCCAAATACTGCGTGTGAAAGAGAATATGGACCGGGCTTGCTGGAACCACCCAGTGGATCAACACCGACCCCAGAAAGATCACATGCTCAACCGGGTGCATCGACATACCGGACCATGGTCCGACATTGATGTTGCGGTGATGGAGAGCGTGGACCCGTTTGTAGAGCGGTGGCCAATGCAGCATTCTGTGGATCCAGTAAAAATAGAAACTTTCCCAGATCGGGATCAACAAGAAAAGCGCAACGAACCAGACCGGACTATCGGCCCAGGTCAGCACCGGTGCCCAGCCATTTGCCATGGCCCAGAACATCAACACCTCATAGGCCGTCCAGACGGTCACTCCGCTGGCCAGTGTCCAGAACATATTGTCTCGAATTTGTCCGCCCAGAGAGAACTGCTTGCCTTTAGTCATCAGCGGCCGCGGATCAAATTTGAGCCGATCATCCTGCCGTCGCCAGCGATAGAAATAAAGATGCAGGCCACCCGCCACTACCGTCATCAGGATAATGTTGCGAATCCAGATCTCCCCGATCCAGCCCACTGCAAGTGTGCGGGTGTCCGTCAGTGGTGGCTGGACCCAGATGACACAAGCGAAGGCAATGCCAAGGATGATCAGACGTTCGGTTAAAAGAAACCAGCTACTCCACAACCAACGGGCCATCTCGACGGGTCTGGGCGGCCATTGGAAGAAGGGTGAAACTTGCAGAGGCACGGCGGGAGTGTGGTTCCAGCCGGGCAGTGACGAAGGCTTTTCGGACATTCCTGACTCCGGTTTTCGGGTAACAGATTGAGTGAACGTCTGCAGTATGCCCTCGGCGCTCTCCTATGAAAAACGGTATATATGTGTATACTTCATCTGAAATACAGATGAGCAGAGCAATGCAATTATCATTGCGCGCCATGCGTTATGTCAGAACTGCGATGATTCGCGGCAGCATCTCCGAGGCAGCGAGCGAGCTGTATATCGCGGCCTCGGCAGTCTCGGCGGCATTAGACCAGGCGGAGGCAGCCTTTGGCATGACCCTCGTCACGCGTGCTCGAGCCAAGGGTATTTTTCCAACGGCCGCCGGCCGGGTGATCCTGCAACGAATAGATGATCTGCTGGAACGATATGATGCCATGTTGGTTGAGGGGAGCGACATGCAATCATCCCTTACCGGGCAGCTGAAACTCGGTTACTACGCCCCGACTGCACCCGCCTTCCTGCCGCGCATCTTGTCTCCATTGGTGACAGCGAACCCCGAGCTGAGTCTTGTTCTGGAGGAATGTGACAACCCTGAGGCGCAATCCGGGTTGCTGGACGGTAGCTACGACGCCATTGTCTTTGTCGCCGATGCACCTCTGCCACAGATAGATGTCACGCCATTAATCCACGCTCCCTGCTATTGTCTTTGCTCTTCTGGTCATCCTTTTGCCGGACGTGCCTCGGTAACCATGCTAGAGGTTGCTGCGGAGCCATTAGTGATTCTTGATCGTCCCGTTGCAACAAGCTACTACCGTGAACTTCTTGAACGTGCCGGCCAGCCCATCAAGATTGCAGCTTCTGCGAATTCCCTCGAGATGGTGCGAGCAATGGTCGGTGCAGGTTTGGGTTGTTCGATCCTGAACATGCGACCAAGCACTGCTTGCAGCTATGCAGGCGATAACCTGGCAGCGGTGCCCATCGCCGACGTGTCAAGCGGGCTGACATTGTCATTGGGGGTAACGCCTGGCCCAGGGCGCCGGGTCGTCCAGGTGTTCGCCGACGCCTGTGTGGCGTATTTCGCCACGGCCGAAGGTCTGGAGCACGTTGTGATGGCATGATGCATGCCTTGGCTGTGAATGTAAGACGCTTTCTGGATGGAATCTTTCGTTTCGCCACTGATACCTCTTGGAGCATTATCGCTCAAGTTGAGGTGTCTATCAAACCAGGGGAGCTCCACTTTCGTTTTCACATCGCGAACCGGCTCGGTCAGGATATTCGCGATAGTCTGGATTTTCAGGTAAATTAGGCAACTTCGAATCCCACCCCCTGCTCTACAAATGCCCAGCGTCACTCTACGCATGTAGAGCCATTTCCCATTGAAACCTGGTACGGAGTTGCAGAAGAGGCAGCCTATTATCAAGCTCGCGAAGTCTGCAGAACTCATTGACTCAGCTAACCTGCTTCATTCATGAACCGTTCGCAAATGACATTGATGGCAGTTATTCTGGGTCATTGAACCGTTGGTGTGCCGATTGACGGGCAGCATCGCTCGTTGGGTGTACTTTTCAACTGTTTTTTGATGACTCTGGCACGATCTGAACGCCATTTTCAAAGGCCCAGACATAGCGGTACACTGCCACGCTAATGGCAGAGTCGTATTGCAAATGATTATCGAACTTTTGCTGAATCAGGTTGGAACCGCACCCAGTGCACGCGCTATTTGAGTCCACTCGTGTCGCCACGGCGCTGAGTCAGGCAGGTGGAAAACGATACGCCTTGTTGATCGCTGTATCCAGACTGCCAGTTTGAGTAACCGCTCTCGCAAAGTGCTTACCTGTGCATTGGCCAGCGAGGTTCCGTTGGCTTTTAACCTGAGCTCTTGGAACAAAACATAGGCCGCCAGCGTGAGTAGGCCCCGTAGCTGATTGGCGAAAAATCGTGTGCAGCTGGTTCGATCAATGTTCAACCCGTAGAGAAGTTCTTTGATGCGATTCTCGATCGGTGCCCGTTGACAGTACACTCGCTGATAGATAAAGGCTGGTTTGCTTTTCAAATTGGTCACTACAAAGCGCGGATTGTCTTTCGGTTCTCGGCCGGGATGCCGGACAACCTCGGCCTTGAAGATGACACGTCGCTCATCGTCCCAAGTCTCTGCCTCGTAAAGGCATTCGCCGAAACAATGCTCTGTCTCACCTGAGATTGACGACAGGTCTCTAGCCTCGGCCATCAAAGGCTCCGAAAACGCTTTTAACACAGTGTTTTTTGCGATAGCGACTACATATTCCACTCTCTGTTCATCGAGAAACTCCAACACCTCGGGTGTTGAGTATCCGCCGTCAAGGCGCACCCGGATCTTTATCTTGCCAAAGGCCTTGCGCAGCTTGCTCAGTGTTCGCTTCAAAAGGCTGATAGCCCCCTCAGTGGCCGTTGCCTCTCCTGGGCGCAACACATAGGCAAACGCATATTGATCTGCCTCATCATCAAACTGAAGAAAGCCAGCAACGGGCAAATAGCACCAGCTGTCATAATAGCCATTGAAGAATGTCAGCTGCTGAGCCCCATAGGTAGGATCATCTGTCGGATCCATGTCAATGGTTATCCGTCGCGCTCGACCCTTTAGCCTTTTACGATGGCGAGCAACGACAGTATCTGCAATGGCGTGGCCCATCTTCACCAACGATCGGCCATCGACCTGGTTCTCGAAGCGGGACAAGGTGGGCTGTGAGGCCAGCAATTGACCTGTGACAGGGTCACGGTCCATTAGAAGTCGCTGTACGGGATCGCTGGCAAGGCGTGCTGAATCGTTGCAGTCTTCATATCCGCAGGCAATCCCGAATACGCGTTGTTGTACCAAGTCCTTCACCGTATGTATGGAAGACCTTGCCTTGTTGGCGATCATCGCGCAAACACACACTGATGGCATCGATCAACCCCAGCTCTTGGTCACAGGCTTTGAGTAGAATCGCACCGCCGTCTGAGCTGCTGTCGGGCTGATCGAAACGAGCCTGAACCGGCTTGCCGAACAGGTCGTTGAAAACAACACTCTGCGTTGTGATATCTTCCATCGGTGAAGGCCTTTGTTTGTGCTGAAAGTCGTATCGCCGGGCACAGAGTCGGCATTGATCAACTCCCTTGATCATTCCTAACATCAAGGAATCTATCTATATTACAAGCTTGGTACATAATCGTACGAATACATCAATCTATCGTCAGATGTACAGGTGTGACTACTAAAGCCAGCCATTTCATATGGGTGCGTCGATTCCTTGAAACCACGACCGAAACATGTGGCTTCTACAATACCGCAGGCTTCAAAGATGACACACGGGCTTTCTGCTCGATTCCTACTCGGCACCATATGACTCGTCGAGTGAATATCGCAAAGCTACTAGTTTGCTCTCGTATAGACGTCACCATTGGTGAATCCGATACGCACCAGACCATCACGAACCCCGTCACGACTTCTGGCAAATACCAGACTACTGATCGTATCAACGCCATCGGGCGTTGCTGCAGTAATTTCGGCAGTGTCTGTAAAGATCTCCTCTATTGCTACATCATAATTTTCACCACCGATGTTCGTGTCATCGAGTAGTCGGACTGTTGATGTCGGAAATACCTCTCCTCCATCTTCTCCATAAAAAGCAATACTGGCTGTGCTTATATAGAATTTGTAGTTGAGCGCACTGCCTGATGGCGCCTGAGGAGTCGACTCGATAATAATACTTTGCTCCTCGTAGGGCTGATCCACCTCCTCACGTTGAGTTATCTTGATGAACATCCCGGCGTCACCATCGTCAAATTCGTACTGGCGATCTGAGTACTTCAAACAAACCACACTGTCAGCACCAAAACGGTCACCGCCTTCGTAAGGCTCATTATCGATTCGTGACATTAGTGTCATGGTCAGATTTTCCCCAGAGGCACTGGTGAAGGTTGCCGACTCGCCTACATTGTCGACGGTTGACCAACTCAAGGCTGCAGGCAAATCGAATGTGCTGCAGTTGCGGGTTCCATGTGTACACCCTGACAGAATGATCGATGATAACAAGGCTATTTGTATTTTCATTGCTAGAGGATAACCGGTTTACGCATCACCAGCGAGTAATCGAGTTTGTATTGC
Source organism: Granulosicoccus antarcticus IMCC3135 (assembly GCF_002215215.1). NCBI lineage: Bacteria > Pseudomonadati > Pseudomonadota > Gammaproteobacteria > Chromatiales > Granulosicoccaceae > Granulosicoccus > Granulosicoccus antarcticus. The sequence goes on from NZ_CP018632.1 coordinate 4,434,232, forward strand.
CTTGACATAATCGAATTGTTCGACAGACAGCACCGGGTATGCTGGCACTCCGGTACCTCGATCCTCGTCAATCGCTGCTTTCAGCCCCTTTAATGTAACAACACCAACGCCATCATCAGCTTGCGCCATGCCAATCAACATCGCCAACTCCGCCTGCTGGTCAGGCGTCATATCTTCCCATGGGGTGAGATTATCCAAAGCACTTATGTAATCGTAAGCTCCATCTTTATCGACAATATAGCTGCCGATTGCTTCGCTGAGATAGCCGGCACCTGAATTCTGAAACTGCCAGGTGTGAGCAGCCTCATGACTCAGAAGTTCCAGACCTGCCTGTGTGAGTGTGCCTTCGGGAATGGGCGTGCCATTGGAGTCCACGGCTCCTTCTGCAACGAAATATGCTTCTGGCAGATAAATATCACTACCTACGGTATGTGGGTCCATACCAACCCAGCTCTCGATACCGCCCTCTTGGATTCGCATCTCGCTATAGTCAAGACTGTCGCCATAGATTGTCTGTAGATAAGCGACCTCATCGCCAGTCAGGCTGCGAGTGCCGGACAAACCTAACGTTCCATTGATCACGCTGGTTGCAGCGTGTAGCCCCATTGCAAAAGTTTCTACCGTTGCGCCTGCCAGATCGGAGGCAAAGTCGGTCACTGTTTGCACAGCGCTGCTCCAGGCGCCTGAGAAGTTACCCTGCAACAGTTGTCCAAATGTCTGGACACCATTACTTAGAACATGTGTGGTCGTATCTACGACAGAATCCACGATGTTGGTACCGATATCGATGGCATCGCCAATCGCCCCTACCATCGGACGCGCGACGTGCTCATCAATGAATTCCCCCAACGCACCGGTATTTTCCAGCACTGGCCGCACGCCGTTTTCGTAGATGAAATCAACACCATCACCAATCGTGTCTCCCACCCATTGCACACCATCACTGAGCGTATCGCCCACCCATTCAATGCCGTCACTGACAGCATCCGTCACGCTATCAACGACATCGGTAACCGTATCAACGACGTCATCGACAACACCAGTAACATCATCCCAGCGATCCGAAAGCCAACCATACTCAACGGCGACTTCCTCACCATCCACAATAATGATGCCACTGTCATCTTCGGCTCTTAAAGCGGCAAGCTCAGAGGCACCCAAGGTATCGCCTCTGGACAACCGTGCAAACACTGCGCCCTCGTCGCCGGCGGTATCGCTTGTATTAAGCCGTGCATCCAACGAATGGCCGATTTCCTCGGTCAACACATCCAATGCCTGACCCGCGTCCCCGTTCAGCAACTCCTTACTGAGCAGAATGCGATCGTTACTGGCGTCATAGGCACCCATGCCAGTGCCGGCCCCCTGAGTTCCGGATTGATCAGCCAACTCTGATGCGTCAACGACTTCTATACTGGGTAACCACGAAAAATCGCCCTCGAGTGCACTTTGGCGTAGTACTTCTGCGGCTTGCTGGTCATAGGAATCACCAAACGCCTCACGAAGCAAGCCATGAAAGGCCTCGGGATCTTGCGCTGTTGCAGCAAATTGATCTGCAAACGCAGCAACGAGCCCATCGACATCAGAAGTCGATGATGGCACGTCAGTGGGCGCCGACTCGACTGACAATGAGTGATCTCGTCGAGCCTGCACGTCTAGGAACTTCAAGACAACTCCAGAAGCAACATTGGGGGTTGCAGATTTGGCAATGTCGCCAGAATCTTGCCCTGCCGACGGAGAGGTGGATTCAAGCTTCGATGAAACCGTACTGCGATTAGCTGATATTTGCACGTTGCTGACATCCTGATATTTCGACTTCTGACTGCAAAAGTCTGGACCACAGGAATCGCAAGCACAATCAGGGAAAACCCTAGGGTTTCAGTTTTGTCATGTACAAATATCAAACAACAAGATCAGGTCCCAGAGAATGGATGCTGAATGAGACGGCTAACAATTTTCTGCCCACCTACTGTTTGACGCAACGACTGGGATCCGTCAGCGAAGCTCCATCACACATCTGGCACCTGACCGATTGCCACCGTCCTGCCATTGCCCTAGCCGGGCGCCCCCTAGCCAGGCACCGGCGCCTGTTCGTTCAAAAGCCCCTCGGTACGCAATTCGGCCCAAAGCTCGGCCGGTATTTCGTGCGCCATTAGTGCCATGTTCTGCTGCACCTCATCCGGAGAAATTGCGCCAGGGATGATGCACTTGACGGCCTCATGTCCAAGCGGAAACTGAAGCGCGGCTGCGGCGAGCGGCACATTGTGGCGCGCACAGACAGCTTCGATCCGGCTGACGCGATCCATGATTTCGGGCGGGGCTAGCTCATAGTTATAGCGTGCGCCTTCGACAGCGCCGGTAGCAAGAATGCCTGAATTATAGGGCCCGCCCAACATGATCCCCATGCCGCGCTCAACGCAGAGCGGGAGGAAAGCTCCCAGTGCGCCTTGTTCAAGCAAGGTGTAACGACCGGCTAGAAGGAAGAAATCGAATTCTCCTGCATTCGCGAACTCCATGCAGATGTCGACCTCGTTGATACCGACGCCGATAGCCTTGATCACCCCCTGATCACGCAACTCGTGCAGCACTTTGTAGCTACCCTCCATCGCTTGCTTGAAATAGAACTCATAGGCCTCGCGTGTGCCGTGCGTCCAGATATCGCAATCATGAATGATCAGGCAGTCAATGCTGCTGATCCCCAGACGCGCCATGCTTTGGTCAATAGAACGCAAGGTACCGTCGCGCGTGTAGTCGAATTTGCGGTTGAATTCGAGGCCGCCGGTAAAGCCATCTCGATCCAACGGCTCATCCTCAGTTGGTGGCACGAGATACCGACCGACCTTTGTCGACAAGATGTAGCTGTCACGCGGCTTCTTGCGTAGCGCTGCACCCGTGCGATGCTCGGAAAGACCCGAGCCGTAGTGTGGCGAAGTATCGAATAATGTCAGCCCAGCCTCATGCGCGGCAACGACGGTTTCAATCGCCACGTCATTGTCGTGCTGCTTGTACTGATCCCCAATCGGACCACCACCGAACCCCAATATTGAGACATCCAGTCCGCTTTTGGCACTCAGCTTTCGTGTTGAATTAGGATTCAATGCAATTCCCCTGTTCTTTATCTAACTGACATTAATCGGATGAACGATATCGAAGCCGCAAACTGGACGATTTCGGTTTTTCCTGCAAGCCACCCCCCGAACGATCTTGACCATCTCGGTCATGTCGTCTGAGTTCATCAGCTCTACCTGCTGACCCCCTACCTCATGCGCTCAGCCACCAGAGCAATCAGCTCATTGTGGTCGGCATCGAAAGAACGGATGCCTTCTGCCAGTTTCTCCGTCGCCATGGCATCGGCGTTCATCTCCCATCGAAATACACACTCGTTCATTGATACGGGAGTCATTCCGCTTGCTGCTGCAGGGGACAGGACACGCGGCAGAACAGATTGGTCGTTTTGCAATTCATCCAGCAATTTGGGCGCAATGGTCAGCTGGTCGCAGCCTGCCAGTGCCTTGATCTGGTCGATGTTCCGAAATGAGGCGCCCATCACTATCGTATCGATTCCGTTCGATCGGTAATAATCATAGATGCGCCTCACGGACTGCACGCCCGGGTCCTCTTCAGGTGAATAACTATCTCGGCCCTCGGATTTTTTGTACCAGTCTGTGATCCTGCCGACGAAGGGTGAGATCAGGAACGCCCCGGCATCCGCGCAGGCGATAGCCTGAGCCATCGAAAACAGCAGGGTCAGGTTACAATCGATCCCCTTGCTTTGAAGGATTTCGGCGGCGCGAATGCCTTCCCAGGTCGATGCCAGCTTGATCAGGATGCGTTCGCTGCCAATGCCTCGCTTGGCGTAGTCCGCGATGATCTCTTGTGCGCGATCAACCGACGCCTGGGTATCGAATGACAGCCGTGCGTCGACCTCGGTCGAGACCCGTCCTGGCACCAACGCCGTCAGCTCAGCGCCGAGCGCAACGGTCAGACCATCTACCACACCTTCCGGACTGCGACCCGTTTTAGCTCCTGCCTCGATCTCACGCGCGACAAGCTCTTCTGCAGCAGGATCCCTCAGTGCAGCGAGCACCAGTGACGGATTGGTGGTGCAATCGACCGGGCTGTAGGTCTTTATCGCCTCAACATTACCTGTATCTGCGACCACGACGGTCATCTGTTTGAGTTGCTCTAGTACAGTCTGCATTTTTGTATCTCCGAAGATCGCTCAGTGGCTGATCAGGTGTCTTGCACGGGCGATGATTGCATCCCGGGTGATCCCTAAATATAGTCTTGTTTCAGTTAATCGGTTAAACGTAGCGATTGACAATATTCTCAAGCTTCTCCTGCCGTCCCGATCGAGGCTGAGGATTGATGTCATTCTTCAAGACATGCGCCTCGATGCCTTCAAGCCCCATGGACCCATCGAGCATCCGTGCCGAGGTCTCCTCATTCCAACCGGCATAACGTTCTTCCAGAGGAGAGGACAAGGCTTTGTCCTCGATCATCGCAGCCGCAGCCTTGAGACCTCTGGCACAACAATCCATACCGCCGATATGGCCTATCAGCAAATCATCAGCTTCAATCGACTGTCGTCGTAACTTGGAGTCGAAGTTGGTCCCGCCACTGGCGAAGCCGCCACCCTGAAGTACCTGATAATAGGCCAGAGCCATTTCTGGAACGTTATTGGGGAACTGATCCGTATCCCAGCCTGACTGGTAGTCATTCCGATTCATGTCGATTGAGCCGAATATGCCCAGGGCATTGGCCAGTGCCAGTTCATGTTCGAAGGAGTGACCGGCCAGAATCGCATGGCCCTGTTCGATATTGACCTTCACCTCGTTCTCCAGACCAAAGCGCTGCAGAAAACCGTAGACGGTTGCCACATCAAAGTCATACTGATGCTTGGTAGGTTCTTGAGGCTTCGGCTCGATCAGAATGGCGCCTTCATAACCGATCTTGTGTTTGTACTCGACCACCATATTCAGGAATCGACCCATCTGATCCAGCTCTCGCTTCAGATCGGTATTGAGCAGCGTCTCATAGCCTTCACGACCACCCCACAGTACGTAGTTTTCGCCCTTGAGCTTCTGTGTAGCATCCATACAGGTCTTGACGGTCGCTGCCGAATACGCAAACACGTCCGGATCAGGGTTGGTTGCCGCACCACTCATGAAGCGACGATGAGAAAACAGATTGGCCGTACCCCACAGCAGTTTTACACCGCTGGCATCCATTTTCTCGCCCAGATAGTCTGTCATGACTTGCAGATTGCGCGTGTTCTCGGCAAAACTGTTGCCATCAGGACGCATATCCAGATCGTGAAAACAGAAATACGGTACGCCCAAAGCGGTAAACATCTCGAAGGCGACATCCGCCTTGAGCCGTGCATCATCCAGAGACTCTCCGAACCAGGGACGTTCAAACGTCTGCCCGCCAAAAGGATCGCTGCCCGGCCAGGCAAAGCTGTGCCAGTAACACGCAGCGAATCGCAGGTGCTCCTCGAGTCGCTTGCCCAGCACCATCTCGTCGGGCTGGTAGTATCGAAAAGTCAGCGGGTCTGTGCTGTCGGGCCCTGCATAGGGAATACGTTCAATATCACCAAAAAATCCAGTACTCATGTGTATTTTCCATCAAGCTTGTGAAAGGGGAATGCGCCAATGATTCGGCGTATTAAAGGGGTGTCACTTTGCTGTGACTTTCCATGCGCCAGTTGCATTCAAGTGTGCGCACATCGCCTGTGACGTCCACGGTGGTTTGCAGTTTGATATTGCCGCTGGACGCACCGACCATCAGTTCGAATTCGCCAGGTTCAACAATACGTACACCCGATGAACCGGTAAAGTTGAGCATGTCCACCGGTATGACGAATTCCACTCGGGCTGCAGCGCCGGCATCCAGCTGAATACGGCTGAAACACTTCAGCTCCTTGACGGGTCTTACCAGCGATGCCAGCTTGTCACGAACATACAACTGCGGCACCTCGAAACCCGGTCGCTCACCGACATTGCGCACCGTGACCGAGAGACGCACCTCACCCGTATTGATGTCCACCTTTTGTGCGCCCAGCTCAAGATCGCTGTATTCGAACTGCGTATAGGACAGGCCGTGGCCAAAGGGATATTTACTACCAAAGTGCCGGGCAATGGGCGTACCAGAGCTCTTGAACTTGTGATTGTAGAAATAGGGAGAGGCACCCGCACTACGGGGGATAGACAAGGTCAGACGGCCCGAAGGCTCTACCGCGCCAGTCAACACGTTGGCCAGGGCATTGCCCGCTTGCTCGCCGCCAAAAAATGCCATGACCTGAGCCGCCAGCCTGGATTCCTGACCACCCAGGTTATAGGGACGGCCACTGGTCAGAACGACCACGACCGGCTTGCCCGTCTCCACAATGGCGTCAAGCAGCGTCTGCTGTACACCAGGCAGGTCCAGCGTGTCGACATCCGATCCTTCGCCAACGGTACCGGTCTGGAAAATACCTGACAGATCCCCCACACAGACCACTGCAATATCAGCAGCTTGAGCTGCGGCAACCGCCTCTTCCACAAGATCCAGGCGCGTTGAAAGCGGTGATGCGATGTCAAGATCCGTGTTATCGGTGATATCTCCGGGGAATACCGGCGCACCAGCGCCGCGCTCTTCAATGATGTAGCAGCCTTGTGCAAAGCTGACGCGTTCCTCACCGCAGGCATTCTGCAAGCCTGTCAGCAAGGTCACCACGCTGGCTGTACTTTCCACTTCATCCTGATTGATCAGGTGAACGGGCATGGCGTAATCACCCAGCAGAGCCAACGGATCGTTGGCAGTGGGCCCGATCACCGCGATGCGAGCAGAGCCACTCAAGGGCAGCACGCCGTTATTGTCCAGAATAGTGACCGCCTGCTCAGCGACTTCTCTGGCTAGTTCAACGGCTGCAGGTGTGCGCAAGGCAATGGCCTCTTCATCGGTATAGGGTTTTTCAAACAATCCCAATCGCATTTTTTCCAGTAATACCCGGCCTACGATTTCGTCAATTGTTTCCATTGATATCAGGCCACTATCCATCGCTTCTTTCAGGTGAGTGGCACACTCATCGCCTGGCAATTCAACATCCAGGCCTGCATTGAATGACAAGGCAGCCGCCTCGGCGCTGCTCGCCGCAACCCCGTGATGCGAATGGAGCAGACTGACTCCAATGTAGTCGGCAACAATCAGCCCATCAAAACCCCATTCATCACGAAGCACCTCTGTCAATAGATGCCGGGATGCGTGCAGCGGCTCATTATCGATATCGTGATAGGCAGGCATGACAGAGCCAGCGTTGCCAAGTTTCACGGCCATCTCGAATGGCAGCATGAAATCGTCGTTCAGTTCACGCCAGCCCAGATGCACCGGGGCGTGGTTTCGTCCGCCCTCGCTGAAAGAATGACCCACATAATGTTTCAAGGTGGCCAGCACCTGACGCTCTTCACCCTGTAATCCCTGAACATAACGGGTGGCGAGCAAACCGGTGTGATAAGGGTCTTCACCAAAGCATTCCTCGGTTCGGCCCCAGCGCGCATCACGAGCAACATCGAGAACCGGTGCCAGGCCTTGCCTTGCACCCACTGATAAACACTCCGCCCCAATGGCTGCGCCCACCTTTTTAATCAATTCAGGATTCCAGGTGGCCCCGTAAGCCAGCGAGGATGGGAATATCGTCGCATCACGCGCCATCAATCCCGACAGGCACTCCTCATGCGAGAGCACGGGAATTCCCAGACGAGTGTCCTCTACCATGAATTTCTGCAGTCGATTCAATGCACGCACACCCTGTCGAGGCTCTACGCTGCGAGTGCCCAATGGCCGCGTAATCTGCCCCAGACCCATTGCCAGCATTCGCTTCACGGCATCCTCTTCACAGCCACCCGTGAATCGATCCGTACGAATCTTGTGATCGCCGTTCTCATCCAGAAATAACCAGCCCGCGTGCATCTGAGCAATCTTCTCCTCCAGCGTCATTCTGGAGAGCAGATCCTCGACCCGAGTGCTGATAGGCAGATTTGCATTTTGATAGGGATTCATGGCAGCAGATTTATTGGGGAAAGGGAGTTTCAGGGTTGGGATTGAGTTGGAAATACCAGGCAGCCGTGCATACAAGCAGCACTGTCAATACACCAGTAATTGCACTTAACACAACAATGTCCCTCTGAATTCAGAGGGCTTACTGACTATTTACAGACGCAATCCATCGGCATCGAACAGGTGAAGATGCTCAGCTTCAGGGGTCAGAAACACGCGACTGCGAGTGGCAAGATGCCGATGGCCAGAGAGACGAACCGTCATTGGCCCCAGCTCATCTGACTGCACATAGGCCACGGTGTCACTGCCCAGATTCTCCACCACAAGCACTTGGGCAGGCCACTGGCCACTTGATTCGTCAAGACTGATGTGTTCCGGACGAATGCCAACGCTACCGATGTCTTCCCTGCCAATGGCCTTACCCGGCAGCAAATTCATCTTGGGTGAACCGATGAAAGTGGCAACAAACTCACTGCGCGGCTTTTCATAAAGCTCCATCGGTGGTCCGACCTGTTCGATCCGTCCAGCGTTCATCACCACTATTTGATCAGCAAGCGTCATGGCCTCTACCTGATCATGGGTGACATAGACCATGGTTGCCGTGAATTGTTCGTGCAGTTGCGCAAGCTCAACACGCATCTGTGTGCGCAGGGATGCATCCAGATTTGACAGCGGCTCGTCGAACAGAAACACTTTGGGCTCGCGCACGATAGAGCGCCCTATGGCGACGCGCTGGCGCTGACCTCCGGATAGAGCGGCAGGCTTTCGATCAAGCAGTTGCTCCAGGTGTAATATCCGCGCCGCCTCGCTAACCCGCTTCTCACGCTCGGCCGCAGGCACTTTTGCCAATCGAAGGCCAAAATCAATATTCTGTGCCACCGTCATGTGTGGATAGAGTGCGTAGGATTGGAACACCATCGATATGCCTCGCTCACACGGCTCATCCCGGGTGACATCGCGACCGCCTATGATGACCTGGCCGGCACTGGGTTGCTCAAGACCGGCAATAATGCGCAGAAGCGTCGATTTGCCGCATCCGGAGGGGCCCACAAGCACCGTGAATGAACCCTCGGGGATGTCCAGGTCAAGACTGGGAATGACTTCCACCGACCCGAAACATTTGTTGATTTTCTGTAGCTGTACGTCAGCCATGTGATTTCACTCCTGTGATACAGGCGGTAGGGATAAATGAAAGCGATATTGGGGGTCTGCTGCAGACAGGTACAAGACTCATCCTTTCACCGCGCCACCGGTCAAGCCGGCCACGATGTACTTCTGCGCGGCCAGAAAAAACAGGATGGCAGGCAGGATGGTGAGCGTTACAAAGGCCAGCACCAGATTCCAGTCAGTCAGGTATTCGCCACGGAACTGCATCATGCCCAGCGGCCAGGTGAACGCCTCACGCGAATTGAGAACCACCAATGGCAGTAGAAAGTTATTCCAGCTCTGCACAAAAACAAAGGTGCCGACTGTGGCCAAAATGGGCGTAGACAGAGGTAGCGTAAAGCGCCAGAAAAAGCGCACATAACCACAACCATCAACGTAGGCCGCTTCAAACAGCTCCTTGGGCAACTGCTGAAAGAAGGTACGAAAAAGCAGAATGGCAAGACTTAACCCGAAGGCTGTCTGTGGCAGGATCACGGCCCAGTAGGTGTCCAGTATGCCGATGTCACGCACTTTGATGAACAAGGGAAGAATGGCTGTGGCAAACGGAAACATCAACCCCAGCAGCAAGTAGGAAAACAACATCCGTGAACCGAAGAACCGGATTTGTGCGAACACATAGGCTGCCGCGGCACCGACCAGCAAGGTCAGAAACACGCATGAAAGCGAGATCACCAGAGAGTTGAAAAGATAGCGCCAGAATTCTGGACTACTGACAATGCTGGCGTAGTGCTCGAGTTGCCATGTTTCAGGCAAACCAATAGCGTTGGTGCGTATTTCGGCACTGCTCTTGAAGCCGCCCAGCACCGTAGCCACCAAGGGCCCCAGTACAAAGGCCGAAACCACGCACAATATGGCAATCCTGGCTAATTGACGGAAAAATTGCACCTGATTCATGATTGTGGCTCCTTCTTGAACGCTATTCGCTGATAGAACACCGCAATCAGTACTGCAGACAAAAAGAGAACAACGCCCACCGCACTACCAAATCCGATCTTCAGGCGAGTGAGTCCAAACGTGTAGAGGTAGGTAACAATCGTATGGGTGGAATTTGAAGGCCCGCCATTGGTGAGCGGTATGATCACATCAAAAACCTGCAAGGCACCAATGATGGCAAAGAAGGCGCTGACCAGAATTGCCGGCTTGATCAGTGGAATCTGCACATGCTTGACGATATCCAGTGGTTTTGCCCCCTCGATTCGTGCGGCCTCCAGCAGATCATCAGGCACTCCCTGTAAAGCTGCAATGTAGATCATCATGTGAAATCCGAAGTACTTCCAGACGATTACCGTCATGATGGCAACAAATGCCCAGTCTCGATCAGCCAATAAAAAGTAAGGCTCAGTGCCCATCGCCTGCGTCACACTTGCGCTGACTCCGTAATTTCCATCGAAGATGAAACTCCAGATAAGCCCGGCAGCAATCTCGGCAAGAATATAGGGCAGAAAGAAAATCAGGCGAAAGGCGGCATTGGTCGGTGTCTTTCTATAAATCAGTAATGCAAGTCCCAGCGCCAGCGGCATCTGAATCACCAGCGACACCACCACTATCTTGACCGTATTGCCAACGGCTTGATGAAAGACCGAATGTCCAAACAGGCGTTCGAAATTTTGCAGGCCAACCATGTCAACTGGCTCGCCATAACCGTTCCAGTCAAAAAATGCATACCAGCCGGATTCACCCAGTGGCACAATGACAAACAGGCTGAACAAGATGAGAGCTGGCGGCAGCAACAACATGATGGCGGCAAAGCGCCCGTTGGTGAGGCCGCGCCGAAGTCGCTCGACAAGCGTTTCCGACGCCGGTCCCTGTTGCGTAATTGACATGCGTGACTCCATCAAAGGCGAATTTAAACGCACGCCGCCCAGCTATCAGGGCGACACACGGATTGGGTAGAACTCAAAGCAACCTGTGCGGTGAACGTGTCCACCTGCGCAGGTTCTCGACAGGCGAGAACCTGTATTTGCTACAGGTTCTCAGCCGCGGTGAGGCTTAACGAAAATCCCAGGCTTCCTGAACCTGCTCTGCAGCTTGCTCGGGTGAGATCACCTCGGCAGCCAGATCCGCGGATATGTCGTTCACTGTGGCTCCGACAGAGGCGCCAAGATACTGGTCCAGAAAAACCTGATGGTAGGTGGAGTTAGAAAGATCTTCGGCAATCTTCTTGAAGTAAGGATTGGCAATACCCTCGTCAGCACCGTCGGTTATCGGAATGAAGATTCCCAATTCGGCGGCCTTGCGCTGATTTTCCTGCTCAAGCATGAATTCCAGATAGACCACGGCCTCATCAGGCGCATCTTTTGACACCGCCCAGCCATTGATGCCCCCCAGAGTGACGCTTCCATCCTTGTCAGCACCGCCTTCAACAACAGGAAAACTGAAAACAGCCAGATTTTCATCATTCAAAGGGGCACCTTGTTTGGCTTGATCCTGTATGGCGGAATAGGCCCATTCACCCATCAGGCGAAACGCACCCTTATCGTTGCTGAACAGTGTGGTGGCGGTCTCGAAGGTGGTCGACATGAAGCCTGGTTGAAACGGTTCGAGTTCAACCAGTTGCTGAAATTTCTCACCCGCCTTGATAAAGGGCTCGGCCATGAATCCCTCACCCTCACCGCCGGTAGCATCCAGCAACGTATGCGACCCGCCCTCGCGGATGGCCAGATAACTCCAATAGAAGTGCAGTGGCCACTTATCTTGCCCACCGACAACGATAGGAGTAATGCCGGCAGCCTTTACTGTCTTGACGGCAGCCAGGAAGTCCTCCCATGTCTTGATGCTGGCAGGATCCACACCGGCTTTCTCAGTCAGCGCAGTATTGGCCCAGAAGACCACCTCGGCGGCGTACAGAGGCATCCCCACAAGCTCACCATCGACTCGGTAGGCCTCCACCATGCCCTCCGGAATCGTACTCAGGGTCTCTTCGCTGACAAGGCTGGATATATCGCGAAGAAATCCGGCTTCTGCCTGTTCAACCAGAGTAAGGCCTGACCAGCTATAGAAAACATCCGGACGTGAATCCGACTGTAGCAAGGTTGGCAGCTTTGTCTTGAACGCTTCGTTGGCAATGTATTGCAGGTTGATCTTGACGTCCGGATTGGCCTTCTCATAAGCGGCTGCCATATCGGCGTAGTAGTTCTTCTGCACTTCATCGGCGAGTTCGACCCGCAATACCGAGACTTCTGTCTGCGCCATCGCTGTGGAGGACAGCAACATGGCTGTCAGCACTGCTGTGGGGAATTTCATGTTCATTGCACTCTTCCTTTTAGTAGTTCCACTAGTCGACAACATCATTTGAGGCATCGAAAATAACACATATTTGATGTATTGCAATCATTTACAACCTTAAAACACATCATTTATTCTCTCAATTATATTTTCCTGACGAGTATTTCGACTAGAATGGTAGTCATGAGCAAATTGACAATACGGCAGATTGCCGAGCGTGCGGAAGTCAGCACAGCCACCGTGGACCGAGTACTACATGGTCGTTCCAAAGTCAGTGAGAAAACCCGAATCAGGATCGAAGACGCAGTCAAGGAACTGAATAACAACAATATTCCAGAACTTTTCCTACAGGCTGCGAAAGGCTGCTATCGATTCAAATTCCTGATTCCCGACCGGCAGAGCAACTTCGTTGCTGACATGGAGCGCTCGCTCATGCTAGCCACAGCCGCACTCTATGACGTGGATATCACCTGCGATCTTCACCGCATCTCATTTTCTGATGGAAATGACCTCATTGAAGCACTCGATAACATCGACCCGGACGAATATCAGGGCGTAGGGGCGTTTGCCATTGATGCGCCCGGTGTCAAACAGGCCATAGGCAGAGCGGTTGAACGCGGCGTCAACATCGTCACGCTGGTGTCTGACATTCCCGATTCAGCGCGGCACCACTTCGTGGGTATCGACAATGTGTCTGCCGGTCGCGTGGTTGGCAATCTGATGGGGCGATTCATCGGAGCGCAGGATGGCAAGGTTGGCGTGATTACAGGCTCACTGAGAATGCGCGACCAGATGGATCGCTTTTTTGGCTTTCGCCAGATCATTGAGGAGCGCTTTCCACAGCTTCAGCTGCTCACGGTCTCCGAATGCAACTCAGATCCGGAATTGAATCGGATCGCCACCAGCGAGCTGCTGCAGAACGAGCCGCAACTACTGGGGCTCTATTCCATTGCCGCAGGCAACAAGGGCATCCTGCAGGCACTGGATGACACCGACAAGTCGCCCGTTGTCATCATGCACGAGCTGTCCGACCCGGTTCGCAAGGCCGTGGCCAAAGGACAAGTGGATGCGATCATTTCCCAGAATACCGATCACATCGCGCGCAGTGCCATGCGCGTTCTACGCGCCTATTACGAAGGCAAGCCAATCGTTGAATCGCAGGAACGAATTCGTATGGATATATTATTGGCGGATAATATTTATTGAAGAGCCGTTAACTTTGTACCCCGCTTTCTCTAACTAGTGTCTCGATAATAGGTTGTCCGCAGAGAGAGAGAGAGAGTTCTCGTCTACCGTTTCCCACGCCTGTTACTGGCCACGCCTCATGTGCTGTTCAAGTGTTTTGAAGAGTGCCGCGTTTGAGCTCGGCTTGGCGACAACAATGAAATACATGTCATGCTCAGAGTGCTGGGTCATTTTTTTCATTTAGATGCATGACTGTCTGATGTTTGTAACAGTATTTGTAAACAGCAACTTCAGAGAATGCCAGTCATGACAATACACACCCATTCGCTAGCATCGAAGCGTCTTGTAGCCAAAACGTTCGGAATGATCGCACTCACCAGTTCAGCCATGATGATTGCCCCATCTGTCATCGCCAAAGAGGTCACTGCTGAGCTAAAAGGTGTGGATGGTGGGACTTTGGGTGAGATCACCTTCATTGAAGTCAGTACCGGTGTTCAAATCAAGGCCAATCTGCAGGGTATGTCCTCTGGGGCACATGCTTTTCACATCCATGAGACCGGCAAATGCAATGCAGCTGACGGGTTCGAAAGTGCTGGCGGGCATCTTGCAGCTGGCAAGGAGCACGGCTTTCTGGAAGACAAAGGACCACACGCCGGTGACATGCCTAATGTGCATATTCCAGAGTCAGGCGAGCTGACAATCGAGGTGCTGAATACTTCAATTTCGATGGGCTCTGAGGGTTCTGCCGCCCTCAATGATGTAGATGGTTCAGCCCTTCTCCTGCATGCCGATGCAGACGATTACAAGAGTCAGCCGTCCGGAGATGCAGCTGCACGTATTGCCTGTGCGATCATCGCTGAACCCTCTTCTTGAATTGCAGCGCTTTAAAGCTGTTACAGGTCGGGCGGATGCTTTTTCTAATCTCACCCGTAGAGATATACAAAGCCCATATCTCGATTTACAGCTAGTCAATCGGACGACCAGAGAGATTATATCGCCATTGACTGTAACAGCCCACCTTACTCCTATACTTTTTCCAGCCATTCAAGACTTGTGATTCAAATCACAGCGTGACTATCATGAGGAAGAGCCACTAGCACAAAGGAAAAGCAAGCCATGGCCTCACGAAAAAAGACAGTCACGAAAAAAGTGTCCGGTAAAAAAGCGTCATCCAGCCGAAAGAGCGCATCGAATTCGACCGGCAAGTCCTCTGGAAAATCGGAACCTGGGAAGAAGCGATCACCAGCAACGGAACGCGCACCGACACTGCCCGCTCGAATCTATGCACAGGCATCCGTTCTCTCGATTGGTGGGCGGTCAATGTTCGATGCAGGCTTCGGCATTAACGCTGAAAACGTAGCCGATTATCTATCGGAAGAGGCGTTGTTGAGTAGTGCTGTGGCACAACTACAACAGGCCGGTTTTGATGTTCTGCAGGTGTCGGGCGCCATGATCAATATTGCGGGCTCTGCCAAAGTTTTCGAGCAGGCATTCGGCGCACCGATTGAAGTGCATCAACGTGAAGTCATAAAGCCATTCAGCAACTCCACCGTGGCTGAATTCCTGGACAGTCCGAACTGTGACATGCCGGGTTTGATTGCCACTCAGAACAGCGCCTTCGGCAATGTGCTTGAAGGTGTCGCCCTCGAAGAGCCACGCTATTACATGGCCCCCAACGCCACACCGCCGAATCCTGGCTACTGGCATCTGGACGTGCCCAATGGGGTTTCCATGGGCTGCAATGCAGGTCCGGCACACCGCGCTGGCATCACCGGTCGTGGCGTGGTTGTCTCGATGGTCGATTCGGGATTCTACCGACATCCGTTTTTCGCTGCACACGGCTATCGTGCAGACAATGCCTTGCTAGGGCCCGGAGCCAGCAATGCCGCCGACGATGAAAGTGGCCATGGAACTGGCGAGTCTGCGAATATCTTTGCACTTGCTCCCGATGTGCGGCTGCGACCGGTCAAGATGAGCTTCGTCAACAGCATCGGCAGCTTCGACATGGCCGTCGGCCTCGGTCCGGATATCATCACTTGTTCATGGGGATCAGATCTTCGTAACGGTTCGCTGTCTGCCGCAGATATTGCATTGGGCAACGCTGTAGCCACTGCAGTCGCCTCTGGCATCACGGTCATCTTCTCTGCCGGTAATGGTCACTGGGGGTTTCCCGGGCAGCATCCGGATGTCATCTCGGCAGGCGGTGTTTTCATGGACAGCGATGGTTCATTGCAGGCATCTGACTACTCGTCCGGTTTCATGTCCAATATCTACTCGGGACGGCGAGTCCCAGACCTTAGTGGGTTGGTAGGCATGCAGCCGGGTGCTCGGTACATCATGCTGCCAGTACAACCGTTAGATGAAATCGATCGGAACAGCGCCGGTGGCACACACCCCAATGGTGATGAGACAACGAGTAATGATGGTTGGGCGGCATTCAGCGGTACCTCAGCGGCAGCCCCTCAACTAGCAGGTGCTGCGGCACTGGTGAAACAGACTTGCCAGCGATTGACGCCTGCCCAGGTTCGCGATGTGTTGCAACGTACGGCAACGGATGTCACGACCGGCCAGACACACGGCAATACCGGGCCCAACGTTGCACATTGCGGTGTCGACGAGGCTACTGGTCACGGCTTGGTTAACGCGCATCGGGCAACTATTCTTGCACGCATGCACTGCCGAATTGTGAGTCCTGTAACGCCGACCCTACCACCCGTCCGGCCTCCGATTGTACTACCCATACTACCTCCCGTCCGGCCTCCAATCGTACAACCCGTACTACCTCCCATTCGGCCGCCTATCGTGCAACCAATCCAACCTCCTATCTTTCCACCGATCGTGCCGCCAATACAACCTCCTACCCGGCCACCGATCGTGCCGCCGATTCAACCACCAATACGCCCCATCAGGCCGATACAACCTATAGTTCCCATACGGCCGATAGGACCGGTAATCAATCCACAACGGACAGCGGACGAGCTCGATAATGCAATGGCGGTCGCACAACAGCAGGCTTATCAGCAGGGTTATGAGCAAGCCTTGGCCGATGCCCAGATACCTCAAGCGAGTGAGGACAATGGTGATATTGCACCACTCGACGAGGCTGACCTTGATGAACTCGAGGCCATGGTGCGCGACGGCATGATCGATCCTGGCGATATCTGAATCGATCATGGCAAAGCGTTCGAAAAAGGCGCCAGTGCCCCCGGATTTTCAGGTGGCGCTGGTGTCGATGCCTTTTGGATCAGTCGACCGCCCTGCGCTGGGTATCAGCCTGTTGAAGCAGGGGTTGACCGAACGCGGGATTACTTGCGATGTTCACTATCTACTCAGTGAGCTGCTCGATCTGACTGGGCTTGATACATATCGATGGCTGACTGACGGGGTGCCCTACACTTCGTTTGCTGGAGACTGGTGTTTCACGTTACCTCTTTATGGACGCCAGCCTGATCTCGATTGGGATTATGTGCAATCGATTCTACTGGAGACCTGGCGGTTGAGTCGCCAGGATGTCGCCCGTATCATTGCCATTCGCGAGCAGACGCCCGCCTACATTGAACAATGCCTGACAACTGTCGACTGGAACCGTTATCAACTGGTAGGCTTTACGTCAACCTTTACCCAAAATCTTGCCTCACTGGCACTAGCCCGTGCGTTGGCCAGCAACTACCCGCACCTGCAGATAGTGTTTGGTGGTGCCAACTGGGAAGACCAGATGGGCAAGGCACTGTTTCAGCAATTTTCGTTTGTCGACTTTGTATGTCAGGGCGAGGCTGATCACAGCTTTCCAATGCTCGTTGATAGCTTGGCCCAAGGTAGCACTCTGGATCACATACCAGGGTTGCTCTATCGGGACAATACAGCTGCGGTAGTCAGCACATTGCCTGCAGAACCTGTCAAGGACATGGACACTGTCTCCATACCTGATTTTAGCGATTACTTTGCGATGCTGGACAAAGGGACCCGGCGAGCACAGGTGACCCCGGCACTCTTGCTAGAAACCTCGCGCGGTTGCTGGTGGGGTGCCAGCAGTCATTGTACATTTTGCGGCCTCAACGGAAACGGTATGGTGTTTCGGTCCAAGTCTGCCGATCGTGTCCTGTCGGAGCTTGCGAGCCTGGAGTCCACCTGGCAGGTTCATGACATTTCCGTGGTCGATAATATTCTTGATATGCAATATTTTCGTACTCTGCTACCACGGCTCGCAGAACAGAGAAGCCCACGTCGTTTGTTCTTCGAGGTGAAGGCAAATCTGAGTCGTCAGCAGGTCAGCTTGCTGCGTGACTCGGGCATTCGGAATATCCAGCCTGGAATTGAGAGTCTTTCAACACATGTGCTCTCATTGATGCGGAAAGGAACGGATGCACTACGCAACGTGCAACTGTTGAAATGGTGCCGCGAACTGGATGTATCAGTTGACTGGAACATCCTCTACGGATTCCCCGGGGAAAGACTGGAAGACTATTCATCGATACTGGAAACATTCAGGAAGATAGGCCATCTACAGCCGCCATCAGGGCATGGTCAGATTCGCCTCGATCGTTTCAGCCCTTATCACTCGACACCTGCACTGTTTGGCATTCTCAACGTGCGACCCATGGCCGTTTTCGCCTACCTCTACCCTTTCGACGACGCATTGCTGAAGCAGATGGTGGGTTATTTCGATTTCGACTATGACGACAAACACACCCCCATCGATGCCTCCGAACTGTTGGCGGCCATCGATCTGTGGAAGCGTGATTACGAACGTCCGGAGCTTCGGGTGGAGGATGACAGATCCGTGCTCACGATCACTGACACACGACAATCGTGCGACCCCAGGCGCTACCAACTGGCTGGCTTTGACCGACTGATCTATGTTCTGTGTGATCGAGTCAGTAGTGTCACCAGCATCCAACGGCGCCTGCAGGGACTGTTTCCTGCCTCGCATTTCAGCGTTGAGGATATTCAACACCTGCTTGACTGGCTCGAGAAACATGAACTGGTGTTGTGTGAAGGCAAACATTATCTGGCTCTGGGAATCTATGAAAATTTTCCCGACTCACTGGCAAATGCCGCAGAACAACGTCACAGACCCAGGTCGCGTACAACAATTGGAACTGTGCCTGTCGTCAATATGACGATGAAAGACACGCGTACACTGGTGCAACGCGCAGACGTGTTGGAGACAAGTACATGACAGGCACTGATGACAAATTGACAGCCACCGTTCTACCCAGGTCAGAAAGCACAATCGGTGCTGCGGTTGTGGCTCTGGAAGCACTGCATTTCGCCGTACAGAGGATCATCGGCGGATCTTTGGTAATTACTGCCAATCGACTGATATTTTCGGAAGCTTTTGATTATGCGGTCACGGTAGACGACCAGCAGCACGCGTTCTTTCTTGTCGAAGGCACTGCGATATCCGAACTGTCTCAGATAAAACTTCCCTCAAGCCTTGCCGACAGCTGCACGGCAGTGGAACTGCATCAGCCACTGGATTTCGGCCCCGGCAGTTTCGGATAAGCCATGATGACGACTCGCCAGCGCCCGGCTATAATCGCAAGTGGTGGTGCATTGCTCATCGACCAGTTGATATCAGCTACGCTGTTCAGGGCACTGTTTAAAGAATGTGCCTCGCAGAGGTCTGTTGCGAAAGAACAGGTGCAGACCACCAGTGGTCAGGGTCACTGGCGTTCAGCAGACCCTGCCAGACATCTGGCTTCGGCAGACGGCGGGCCATCCCAAATGGCCTTCTACCACGACACCGATCTACACCATACGTTATCCCAGTGGTGCGGATGCCGGTTGAAACCCACATCGGGTTGCGGCACCTATTCGTACTATGACCAGCAAGGGCATTTTCTGGCCCGGCACCGGGATATCCGAACCTGTGACGTGACTCTGGTCACCTGCCTTCACCGGGTCGACGCACCAGTCCCCTCAGGCGCATTGAGAGTCTACCCTGCCTCCATTCGCACGCCGCTTGAGCGGATCGATGCCGCCGCCGCCCATCGTGACCTGCACCCACAGCAAAGCCAGTCAGTGCTGCTGCTGGGCGGCTGCGTTCCACACGAGGTACTACCCGCTGCAGACGGCTTCCAACGCTGGATCAGCGTCTTGTGTTTCCAGATGGTCAAGGTATGACCTGCAGCAGGTCACAAGCCATCAACGGTTCCGACGCTCTCCCAGAATCTGCCCGAGCACGGCATTCGCCGCATCGATAACACTGGTTCCCGGTCCGAATATCTCCGCAACACCTGCATCACGCAAGGCATCGTAGTCCTGTTCCGGAATGACTCCGCCGCAAACGACCTTGATATCGGCATGCCCCTTATCAGCCAGCAAATTGATCAGTTGTGGTATCAACGTTTGATGACCTCCGGCCAGACTGGAGACACCGACAACATCGACCCCATCCTTGATGCACAGCTCAGCCACCTCTTCTGGGGTGAGAAAAAGATCGGACATGCCTATCTTGAAGCCGATATCACCGAACGATGAGGCAATCACCTTTGCACCGCGATCATGTCCATCCTGGCCCATTTTGGCCACCAGCAAATGCGGCGCCCGACCGTGTGAGCTCTTGAAATCTTCAACACGTTTTCTGACATGTACGAATTCAGGCGATGTTTCACTCTGTTTTTCATAGATGCCCGAAACCACTTCGGTCTTGGCCTGATGCCGACCAAATTCGCTTTCCAGCGCGTCTGATATTTCACCCAGAGTTGCTCGACTTCGAGCGGCGTCCACAGCTGCTGCCAGTAGATTACCGGACTGACTCTTGGCAATCTGTGTCAAATCCGCCAGGGCCTTTGCACAGACCGACTCGTCACGCTCGCGCTTAACCCGCTTGAGCCGTTCGATCTGCTGACGTCGAACCTCGGCATTGTCGACTCTGTGCACATCAATGGGTACCTCATTTTCCAGACGATACTGATTGACTCCCACGATCACATCATCGCCATTGTCTACCCGTGCCTGACGGGCGGTAGCGGCCTCCTCTATACGGCGCTTGGGCAGACATCAAGCAAGGCCTTGGTCATGCCACCATGCTCTTCATCACGCTGGTTTCCGACATTCCCGATTCAGCACGACACCACTTCGTGGGCATCGACAATGTGTCTGCCGGTCGCGTGGTTGGCAATCTGATGGGCCGATTCATCAGAACGAGCCGCAACTACTGGGGCTCTATTCCATTGCCGCGGGCAACAAGGGCATCCTGCAGGCACTGGATGACACCGACAAGTCACCCGTTGTCATCATGCACGAGCTGTCCGACCCGGTTCGAAAAGCTGTGGCCAAAGGACAAGTGGATGCGATCATTTCCCAGAATACCGATCACATCGCGCGCAGTGCCATGCGCGTTCTACGCGCCTATTACGAAGGCAAGCCAATCGTTGAATCGCAGGAACGCATTCGTATGGATATATTATTGGCGGATAATATTTATTGAAAGCCTCGGTACCCTGGTCGGTCGATGAATACGTATCGAATTGCTGGGCTCAGGCCATCTGCCGTGCCAGTTACTTTTTAGCCGTGAATTTAAAAAGAATCAACTACCATCTGTAGTGATTCTGTACGTCACCTTACCCGTAAAAATCACCCTATCCGGTGGTGGTGTTCCATGAATATGCGCAAGAATATGAAAACCCCCGGGGGCTTCGACAAACTCTTTGATATCCATACCATTTTGCTTCATGGTCAGCTGTTTCCGGTTACCACCGAATCTGAGATTGAAATCGTTCACGCCGGCCAGAAAAACCTCCTTGCGCTCACCGTTCACCTCTGCGGCAATGTACAACTTCATCGATTCCAAAAAATTGAAATTGTCGGCCAGCCCGTCTTCCTTCTGATCTAATGAAGATTCGGTAGAAGAGGGAGCAATCTCCCATACCAACCTGCGTACCTGTATGGAGGCAACAGTGCTCAGGTCAGTACTCTCAAGCTCTGACTTCAAATCCAGATGGATCGGCGTCAGTTCGCTGTTTAACTCGCTGGACATCCTGGCGTCTTCTACAAGATTCTCCGGCAGGTTCTGTTCCACCCGGAAACGATCAACGCCCTGTGTCTTGTCCGTATAGAACATCAGGAAAAAAAGAACGGCAGACCCACAGATGAGGTTAGTGACAAGTTTCCTTGAAATTAGCATGTGATCGCTGGAGGATGACATTTTCACCCAATCCTGAACTGACAGTAACTGTACAGAACGCAGGAATCACGCCGTTCTTATTATATTTCGGATTATAGAGGGATACATTCAGGGCTGAACTTCGACACCCCGGAGCCTGACCTGTCACTCAACAATGCTCACGATGGCCCAGTATGCTGATTGGTGTGCATCTGCTCAAGCGATAATGCAAGTTGTGTCAAACACACAGCTCGCTCACCCATCCATCAGCGATTTCGACGCTCCCCCAGAATCTGCCCAAGCACAGCATTCGCCGCATCGATGACACTGGTTCCCGGTCCGAAGATCTCCGCAACGCCGGCATCACGCAAGGCCTCGTAGTCCTGCTCAGGAATAACCCCGCCGCAAACGACCTTGATATCAGCTCGACCCTTATCAGCCAGCAAATTGATCAGTTGTGGTATCAAGGTTTGATGACCTCCGGCCAGGCTGGAGACACCCACCACATCAACCCCATCCTTGATACATAGATCAGCCACCTCTTCTGGGGTCAGGAAAAGATCGGACATGCCTATCTTGAAGCCGATATCACCGAACGATGAAGCAATGACCTTTGCACCGCGGTCATGCCCATCCTGACCCATCTTGGCCACCAGCAGATGCGGTGCCCGACCGTGTGAGGTCTTGAAGTCTTCCACACGTTTTTTGACATGCAGGAACTCAGGTGATGTCTCACTCTGTTTTTGATAGATACCCGAGACCACTTCGGTCTTGGCCTGATGCCGACCAAATTCGCTTTCCAGCGCGTCTGATATTTCACCCAGGGTTGCCCGGTTTCGAGCAGCGTCCACAGCCGCTGCCAGTAGATTACCGGACTGACTCTTGGCAATCTGTGTCAAATCCGCCAGTGACTTTGCACAGATCGCCTCATCACGCTCGCGCCTCACCCGCTTGAGCCGTTCGATCTGCTGACGCCGAACCTCGGCATTGTCGACTCTGTGCACATCAATGGGCACCTCATTTTCAAGGCGATACTGATTAACACCCACAATCACATCATCGCCATTGTCTACCCGCGCCTGACGGGCGGTAGCGGCCTCTTCTATACGGCGCTTGGGCAGACCATCAAGCAAGGCTTTAGTCATGCCTCCATGCTCTTCGATCTCCTGGATCATGGCCCAGGCAGTCTCCATCAGCTCCGAGGTCAGGGATTCGACATAATAGGAACCACCCAAAGGATCGACCGTACGGGTAACGCCGGTCTCATGTTGCAGTATCAGCTGTGTATTACGGGCGATGCGTGCAGAGGCCTCGGTTGGCAGAGCAATCGCCTCATCAAAAGAGTTTGTATGCAGCGATTGTGTTCCACCCAGCACCGCAGCCAGCGCCTCATAGGCAGTCCTGACTACATTGTTGTAAGGGTCCTGTTCGGTCAATGACACACCGGAGGTCTGGCAATGGGTACGCAGCAGCTTGGAGCTTTCTTTCTGTGCCCCCAGATCAGTCATGATGCGAGACCACAGCATGCGGGCGGCACGTAGCTTGGCCACCTCCATGAAGAAGTCCATGCCGATGCAGAAAAAGAACGATAACCTGCCAGCAAAGGCATCGATATCCAGCCCTTTGGATTGCGCGGCTCGTACATATTCCATGCCGTCAGCCAGCGTATAGGCAAGCTCCTGCGCCAGGTTTGCACCCGCCTCCTGCATGTGATATCCGGAAATTGATATCGAATTGAAACGCGGCATCTCCCGGGAGGTGTAATCGATGATATCGGCCACGATTCGCATGGAGGGCTCAGGTGGATAGATATAGGTATTACGCACCATGAATTCTTTCAGAACATCGTTTTGTACCGTGCCGCTGAGCAACGACTGATCATAGCCCTGCTCCTCACCTGCCACGATAAACATGGCCAGGATAGGCAGAACAGCGCCGTTCATAGTCATCGATACCGACATCTTGTCCAGCGGGATACCGTCGAACAGAATCTTCATGTCTTCCACGGTATCGATCGCAACGCCAGCCTTGCCAACATCACCGACGACGCGCTCATGATCACTGTCATAGCCACGGTGGGTGGCCAGATCGAAAGCGACCGACAAGCCCTTCTGACCCGCTGCCAGATTCTTGCGATAGAAGGCGTTGGACGCCTCCGCTGTGGAGAAGCCTGCATATTGACGAATCGTCCAGGGACGACCGGTGTACATGGTGGCCCGTACACCCCGGGCGAAAGGCGCCACACCCGGAATGGCTTCAGCGGCTGCGGCCGGACTGTCCTCAATCGTATACAAAGGCTTGATGGAAATACCTTCGGGGGTCTGGGTGCAGATCGATTCCAGCGGTCGATCTTTTAGCTCCCGACGCGCAAGCTCGGTCCAGGTGCTATTGCTCTCACTCATGTTTCGAACTCCATGATGATGTCATCCACCTGCAGACTATCACCAGCGGCCACCGGTACGCTAGAGACCACGCCGCTCACTTCGGATTGCAGTACGTTCTCCATCTTCATGGCCTCAACGATTGCCAGTGGCTGACCGGGCTCTATCTTGTCGCCTTCCTTGACCAGCAAGGTGGTAACCAGCCCAGGCATCGGGCATAGCAGATAGCGGGACATATCGGCAGCTTGCTTGACTGGCATCAGCAATGCCAGCTCAGCCTTGCGCTCACTGAGCACCTGCGCCTTGACCAGATAACCACCGTGTTCCAGACCGATGGCTGCCACACGCCGACTGAGCTTGAAGTCATAGGCCTTGTCATCCACCAGCAGGCTCAGAATGGTATTGCCGGCAACCCAGTCCGTGCTTACCCGGAGCTGCTGACCTTCCACCTCAAGCTGATAGTGATCCTGCTGATCGATCAGGGTTACAGGCACCTGTTCACCGGCAATCAGCACTTTGGAGACGTGGCGGCCATTGGCCCGCGCACCCGACATCACATTGGATTGACGACCCTGAGGGTTGCTGCGTATGGACTTTCTGGCAATAACAGCGGCAGCCATTGCGAACAATTTCTTGATATCCGCTGGCGGCTCCACATCATTGAAGCCATCCGGGTATTCCTCTTCGATGAAGGCGGTGCTGATGTTGCCCGACTTGAATCGAGGATGATTCATGATGGCCGACAGGAACTGCAGATTGTTACCCACCCCTTCCAGCTCGAACTGATCCAATGCACGCGACATGGCATCAATGGCCGCTTCTCGTGTGGGTGACCAGGTACACAGCTTGGCAATCATGGGATCGTAGTACATCGAGATCTCACCGCCCTCATCCACACCCGTATCGTTACGCACCACCAGCTCATCACTGGCACCACTGACCGGTGGTCGATAGCGACTCAAGCGGCCGATGGAAGGCAGGAACCCACGCTTGGGATCTTCGGCATACAGACGGCTTTCAATCGCCCAACCATTCAGCTTGACCTCATCCTGTGTCAGCCCGAGCTTCTCACCCGCTGCCACCCGAATCATCTGCTCAACCAGGTCGATACCGGTGATAAGTTCTGTAACCGGATGCTCAACCTGCAGACGTGTATTCATTTCCAGAAAGTAGAATTGCTTCTCGCTGTCAACGATGAACTCGACCGTACCGGCACTCACGTAATCCACGGCGCGACTCAAGGCCACCGCCTGCTCACCCATGGCACGCCGAGTCGCCTCATCCAGAAAAGGCGATGGTGCCTCTTCCACGACTTTCTGATTACGGCGCTGAATGGAACACTCGCGCTCACCCAGGTAGAGGCAGTTGCCGTGAGAATCTGCCAGTACTTGTATTTCTATATGGCGAGGAGAGGTAATGAATTTTTCGACAAAGATGCGATCGTCGCCGAAGGAGGATTTTGCCTCTGACTTGGAGCGCTCGAAACCTTCCAGAGCTTCGGCATCATTCCAGGCGATACGCATGCCCTTGCCACCGCCACCAGCGCTGGCCTTGATCATGACGGGATAGCCGATTTCGGAGGCGATTTTCACACAGTGCTGAGCATCGTCAATGATGCCCATGAAGCCTGGTACCGTATTGACACCGGCTTCAGACGACAGTTTCTTGGAGGTGATCTTGTCACCCATGGACAGCATGGCACTGGGCGAGGGACCGATAAAGGCGATACCCTCTGCTGCCAGACGTTCGGCGAACGCCGCCTGCTCTGAAAGAAAACCATAGCCCGGGTGCACGGCATCAGCGCCACTCTTGCGACAGGCATCAATCACCTTGTCGATTTGCAGATAGCTTTCTGCGGCTGTCAGGCCACCAATGCAAACCGCCTCATCGGCCGTGCGCGTATG
This sequence comes from Granulosicoccus antarcticus IMCC3135, assembly GCF_002215215.1. Lineage (NCBI taxonomy): Bacteria > Pseudomonadati > Pseudomonadota > Gammaproteobacteria > Chromatiales > Granulosicoccaceae > Granulosicoccus > Granulosicoccus antarcticus. The sequence continues at coordinate 4,460,238 of NZ_CP018632.1, forward strand.
CAGAGCTTGAGCATCGGCATCAGAATAGATCGCTACCGTCTTGATACCCATTTTCTTGGCGGTGCTGAACACACGGCAAGCTATCTCACCACGGTTGGCTACCAGAATCTTTTTAAACATGGTCGCTTGTCTCATAGTGGGATGTTGTCGTGCTTCTTGACCGGGCTCGTTACGCTCTTGTTCTTGAGAATCTCGAACGCTCTACCGACACGTCGACGAGTCGAATGCGGCTGGATTACCTCATCAATAAAACCGCGTTGGGCAGCGATGAAGGGATTGGCGAAACGATCTTCGTAGTCACGTGTGCGGCTGGCAATCTTTTCGGCATCATCACGCTCACTTCGATACAGAATCTCGGTCGCCCCTTTAGCTCCCATAACCGCAATTTCCGCCGTCGGCCAGGCGTAGTTGACATCGGCTCTGATGTGCTTTGAGGCCATGACGTCATAGGCACCGCCGTAGGCTTTACGCAAGATGACGGTGACCTTGGGCACAGTCGCCTCGGCGTAGGCAAACAACAGCTTGGCACCGTGTTTGATGATGCCGCCATATTCCTGAGCGGTACCGGGCAGGAAGCCTGGCACATCGACCAGCGTCAACAAGGGGATATTGAAGGCATCGCAGAAACGGACAAAGCGGGCCGCTTTTCTGGCGCTGTTGATATCCAGACAACCGGCCAGGACCATCGGCTGATTAGCGACGACACCGACACTCTGGCCATTGATGCGGATAAAGCCGCACAGGATGTTGCCAGCAAAGTCTGCCTGTATTTCAAAGAAATCACCCTCATCGGCAATGCAACGAATAGCCTGGTGCATGTCGTAGGCCTTGTTGGCATCCTTGGGCACCAGGGTATCCAGAGAAGGCTCTAGCCGATCGAAGGCATCAACGGTTTCCGATATCGGCGCTTTGTCCTGACTGGACAGCGGCAGGAATTCGTAGAGTCTTCTGATCTCAAGCAGAGCGTCCACATCATTATCAAATGCGCCATCAGCGACAGACGAGGTTTTTGTGTGAGTACCGGCACCGCCCAGCTCTTCTGCCGTGACGATTTCATTGGTCACGGTCTTGACCACATCGGGGCCGGTGACAAACATATGGCTGGTATCGCGCACCATGAAAATGAAGTCCGTCATGGCGGGGGAATAGACCGCACCACCGGCACAAGGACCCATGATGACCGAGATTTGCGGGATGACACCCGAGGCCTGCACGTTGCGATAGAACACCTCGGCATAGCCACCCAAGGAGGCAACCCCTTCCTGGATACGGGCACCACCAGAATCGTTAAGGCCAATGAGCGGCACGCCATTCTGAACCGCCAGATCCATGACCTTGCAGATCTTCTCGGCATGGGTCTCAGACAAGGAACCACCGAAGACGGTGAAGTCCTGAGAGAACACATACACTGGGCGACCATTGATGGTGCCCCAGCCGGTCACCACTCCATCTCCGGGTGGTCGATCCTCACTCATGCCAAAATCGACACAGCGATGCGTCTTGTACAGATCGTATTCTTCAAAGGATTCGTCATCCAGCAAGACATCCAGTCGTTCACGCGCGGTCAGTTTGCCTTTGGCGTGCTGTTTGTCGATCCGAACCTGTCCGCCTCCCAGGCGTGCCTGTTCGCGACGTTTCTCCAGTTCTTGCGTGATGGCGTTCATGCATGCTGCTCGTTTTTGTATTTCCTGAGCATCGCAATAAATATTGACCAATGCAAGTGTATTAAGGCGTTACGTTGTGAATGTTGCAAATTACAATAATTAATTAGTAAACTTGTATAATGAGAAGCCAAAAACTGTTCCTCGGTGAAAAACTGCGCGTTCTACGTGAAGAGCACAAGCTGACGCAAGCCGGATTTGCACAGAAGCTGGGGATCTCCACCAGCTACCTGAACCAGCTTGAGAATAACCAGCGTCATGCTACAGCGACCATTCTGCTGGGCCTGGCAGAGCATTTTGCCGTGGATATCGCCAGCTTGTCGCGCCAGGATGGTGATCGGCTACTGGCGAGCCTGACAGAGTGTTTTGCCGATCCTGTTTTCAAGGGCAAGGTACCTTCCTCGCGAGAATTACGACTGGCCAGCCAGAACTCTCCGGGTGTTGCCATGGCTCTAATTGCCATGCATGAAGCCCTGCGACGCTCCAGTGATCAGCTAGCGGAGCTGGATGACACCATTACCCGCGCAGGCGTTATCGTCCAGCCAACACCCTATGAACAGATCAGGGATTATTTCCATTTTAACGACAACTATGTCCATGAGCTGGATCTGCTTGCAGAATCGCTATCAACCAGTCTCTTTGATGAGACCTCTACGGATCGCGATCAACAGCTGACGCAGTATCTACACGACAAGCACAGTGTCACCATTGGCGTGGACCTGTCGAACAGCTCCACTATTCGATCCTTTGATCCACATACGCGCCAACTGCACCTGAACCGTCGACATCCCAGCTCCACCCGAGCCTTCCAGATGGCGCACCAGATTGCCTTGTTGGAACACGCAGACATCATGAATAAAATCATCGACAAGGCCAGCTTCGGTAGCGATGAGGCCAATAGTATCTGTCGCCGAGGCCTGGCCAACTATTTTGCCGGGGCATTGCTGATGCCCTACACCCGCTTTCAGAAATCCGCACGCGAACTACGCCATGACCTGGTTGATCTGGCAGATCGCTTCCAGTGCAGCATTGAACAGATAGCCCACCGCCTGAGCACCTTGCAAAGGCCCGGACTAAACGGCATTCCCATTTTCTTTGCTCGCCTGGATCGGGCTGGCAATATTACCAAACGTCACAGCGCCACCAAATTGCAGTTTGCCCGGTTTGGCTCGGCCTGCCCTTTATGGAATGCGCATCGAGCTTTTGAGTCTCCCGGAAAAATCATTCGGCAACTGGCGGAAACACCGGATGGCGTACAGTACCTGTGCCTGGCTTGCACTGTTGACAAACCAACGGGAGGCTTCAAGGACCCGACCCAGCAATATGCCCTGGCACTGGGTTGCGAGTACCGGTTCAAGGATGAGTTTGTTTACAGCGACAGTTTTGCGGGCCAGCCACTGGAGAGCTTTGAGCCTATTGGAGTTTCTTGTCGTATCTGTGAACGTGAAAATTGTGTGCAGCGGGCATTACCACCCTTGAAGCGGGAGCTGATGATTGATCAGAATAATCGGGCTTTAATGCCATACTCCATCAGCTCTTGATGCTGGGCCTGATGTAGCCCCGCTTGCATATACTCTGCGGATGTGAATGTGTGTTCAGCTCTTTTGTCGAAACGAGCAGAAGCGCTCAAATGTGTAAACAATGTGTATCCATAGCATGCTAATAAGCAATACATCCTGAGTCTATATGTTACATTTTTCATCACAGGGCATCGCGTCGAAACGTTGATCAAGCCGATCCACGTAATTTTCGCGATTAAAAGATCCTGATTATTAATACTCTCACGACGGCCAACCTTGGAAGCCAATTCATGCGTACGAAAAACACATGCACCTCACTTGCGTTATCGACCTTTATTCCGGTTTTCTTGTCAATCGGATTACTGGGTGCAACTGCAGCGCAAGCAGGTAATGGCCACGGTCACTCTAAAAAAAATCACCATACCCATGGCAAGCCGGAAAAAGTGGAAGTATGCCACGTCAAGCCTAATGGTAAGACCAAACTACTGTCGCTCTCCCTGAACGGCGCATTAAGTCATATGGAAAACCATGATGGCGCTGATTTCTTTCCGGTTGATGGTGATTGCGACCAATCCAATGATTGTGTTCTCGGCTCTACTGCGAATGAAATTACTCGCCGTTTAACCGAACTTGCCTACGAGCAAGAGCCACCCTTTGAGGAATACAACGATGAACGCTTTGAGAATTCCCTTACAGTCACGAATGCTTCTGTATTAGTGCCTGCCACCTGCTCCATAGAAGCCGATTTCCAATTGGATGTCACGGTTATTGAAACTGGCGAAACTGTAACAGTAACCCCTGCGACAACCGCCAATTACGACTTTCCGAATATCCCCGGGACAAATTCAATTGACCTGTTTTCCGAAGAGCAAATCAACTCATGCAAAATCACCCTGGGTTGTGATTGATTAATCTCTGACGCATTTTCCCTCAGGCCATCACTACCGATGGCATCCGACCTCATCGGCTCCTCAAGGCGCCGATGAGGCTTGCTCATGCAGACAAAGCTTAGCTCCTTGTCCTTGAAGCCAATCAATTGATGTGAATTCAGTCCATCAAGATGTGCTGACTCGCCATACTCTATAGGCGCCCCATCGCAGCCATTCCCAACTCGCGCCCTGCGGCGCTGATGTAGAGGCTGCTTGCCCAACTTGGCACAAACTCGCCCTATAGAGAACACTCAACGTTCCTGTGATCGAACCTGGTGCCGCACCTGCATATTGGCAAAGCGATAGCTACCCGGACATTGCCCTCCGGGCAAAGTTCACAATAGTTATATGAAGTTAATCTCACGCCAGGCCCCTATATGCACAAGACATCGGTCCAACCATGCATACCGGCGAGAATGCTTTAATGCCGAATGTTAAAGCAGCCAGCTTGAGGGTCGCTAACATGTTACTACGGCATTTTAATAATGATGTTCTGGAATGCCCTTCACAGAACACAAACAAAGCTGTCGCTTGCGTGCAGCTACAGGAAAATTGTTATGAGCAACAACTCCAAAAAAGCTTCAATCACATCACTACCAACAAAATCACCTGAGACTGAGCCGGCACCTGTCACCTTTGCCGATGGCGACCTGGGAATGATTCAGTCGATTCTGTTTCGCACAGCATCACTTGAGATCGAACAAAGAATTACAGCGCTTGAGGCAGCTAATCAAGCTCAGTTCAAAGCGCTTGAACAAAGACTGACTGAAAAATTGCAGCACTTGACACAATTGGATTCTGAAAAAGTAAATCAGGAGAATCTGTCAAAACTATTGGCTGGTTTGTCTCGCGACCTGGGCCCGTCCAACTCTTAGATCGCAAGAGCACAAAACCACCATGAGCTCTGCACAACGCCAACACATCGATGAGGCAACAGATACCGACGCGCAACTAGCGCATTTGCGTGAACTGTTGCTGCTGCAAGTCAATGAACAGCAAGCGGCACAACAGAAATTGCTGGAGGACATCACGACACGACAAGATGATCTCAGCAGGCGCACCGCTGATGTCAGTGAGGTGTTGCGTGAGGCAATTGATCACTTGCATGAACGTGGTGTCTCACTTGCCGAGGCGCTTGAACCGGACATTCTGAAAGGCGTCAAACGTACGTTTGAAACCGAGCCTGATGTAATGGCCGGAGCACTGTATCCGGTTCTGGGTCCAGCGGTTCGAAAACTGGTGGCAAGCTTGTTCGAACCATCCAACATAACCAAAGGCGCGCCATATCAGATAGAACAACTGCTGCTCATACATACTGAAAGCAGCATTGTACTCTCGCAGGTTGTGGTCGAAGACCGTACAACCCAGGATGCCGATATCGTCTCGGGAATGCTCGACGCCATACGTCATTTCGTCCAGGAGGCTTTTGCCGTCGATAATTTTGATGGCATGAACACGCTCAGCATTGGCGATATTACCGTCTGGGTTGAATGGGGTCCCAAAGCTGTCCTGGCCGTCGTCATCAGAGGCATGGCGACAGAGTTGGACAGACAACCCTTTGTAGAGATTCTTGAGCGCATACACGCCCAGTACAGCGCACCGCTAGATCAGTTCAACGGTGAATTAGCCACTTTTGAGCCCATCAAAGCGGATTTGGAATCGTGTTTATCAGCGCAAATTCAAGAGAAAAAAAAGACATCATTATGGGGCCATCGTCGGCTCAACAGTATCATTCTGGGCGCAGCTGTACTGTTCACATCCATCGCGTTCGTAACCAACGAACGACATTCCCGGTGGGACTCTATCCTGAATGAGCTCTCGAGCACGCCCGGTCTTGTCGTGTTGAACACTGAGCGTGGCTGGCGAACATCTCGAATTCAAATGCTCAAGGATCCGCAGGCACGCTCACCAAAGCTGGTGCTGTTACTGGCTGGCATTGACCCCTCTGACTTGACACTGACAACTCATGCCTTTCTGTCAGCTGAAAATGAAATTGTGCGGCGACGTACAAACCAGGTTCGGGCGTCTACAGACGCCAGTAACGAGCCAGGCTTGCTAACGTCCGTTCAATCAAATGAAGAGTAAACGAACGTGATTACAAAAAAAATATGCTTGCTTGGAACAGTGAGAGTTGGCAAAACGAGCCTGGTAAGACGATTCGTTTCCAGTACATTTTCTGAACGCTACCTGACAACGATCGGTGTAAAGATCGACAAGAAAATAGTCTCACTGGAGCAGGAAGATGTTCAGCTTGTGGTATGGGATATCCAGGGTGAAGATAAATACCGGAGAATCCTGATTTCGTATCTTAAAGGCTTATCAGGATATATGCTGGTGATCGACAGCTCGCGCTCTGAAACCGTTGAAACAGCTATTGAAGTGCACGAACGCGTGAAACAAGCCTACCCCGGGCTGCCATACGTTGTGATACTGAGTAAATGCGACTTGGATGAAGATCCGCTGCTCCAGGATGCCATTACAGTGCTTTGCGAACAGGCCTGCACCACAGTGAGCACCAGCGCATTAACAGGCGATGGTGTTGACGAAGCTTTTCACGCATTGACCAGCCGGATGATCACACTCAGACCGACGGGTTAGGGGAAAAGAGCTAATGGTCGCGTATTCACACAATAGAGAGGGTTTGCCAGAGTCCGGACGATCTGGCATAAACCACTGTGAGATAGGGGCCAGAGAGGTCACTGAAAACTCTTGCTTGAACGTATACCAGATGGTTGAAGGGTTTTCACAAGCAGCGCTGCTGGTTGATCACAAGCATCTCGTGCTGACGTGCAATCCGGCGCTCAACAAGCTGCTGCCTGAACTCACCCGCAACGCTGAATTCAAGCTACAGGCACTGCTTCATGAATCACCTCTGGCGTTGCCATTACCCTATACTGCCAATGACGATATCGATGCTGTTTTTGCCAATGGCAAAACGATAGAGCGGCAGGTCAGTTTTAAGCATTCCTCGGGCAGCACCTGTCAGCAACGCATTCAGTATTTCGCCTCACGGGTAGCACAGGAAAAGGTACTGGGGGTGCTGATTGTCTTCACGGACATAACCCATGCTCAGGAGCAGGAACGCAGGGTTTATGAGGCGAATGAGGAGCTCACTCAACTTCAGCATCATTTATCGCACGATCTATCCGCACCGATCACCTCCATCGGTGGACTTCTGCAAATGATTACCGGCGATTTCGAGGATGGAGAGTTCGACGAAATACCCGAATTACTGCAAGAATCCGAGTCTCAGATCGTGCGACTCAAGGGACTTATCAGTGATCTGATGTCATTGGCACAATCAGGCGTGAATGAACCCACGATCACAACCTTTGATGTCAGAGAGCTGGTGCAGGACATCTCCGACTTGTTGAGTGGCCATAGCAGGACGCTGGAACTGAGCATAACAGTCGACTGCTCAGTTGATACGTTAACCTCTGATCGTGTTCGCGTTAAACAGATATTGACCAACCTGATCTCTAATGCACGAAAATTTCAGAATCCGGATGAGGTGGCTCCAGAGATCGTGGTACTGCTAAAGGAAAATGAGCAGGGTACTGAACTGATTGTGCAGGACAATGGTATTGGCATCTGCGAGAGCCGCAAGGATAGCCTGTTCGATCTTTTTGTCCGAGGTGATGCAGCGGGGCAACCCGGACATGGCCTGGGGCTGTACATCGTACGAAAGCATGTCGCAAAACTAGGTGGTAGCGTCGAAATATCACGATGCAGCAAGCCTACGGAGTTCACGATTTGTCTGCCTCATACCACCTCCTCTTTATAGGTGCTGACACAGCCTGGCTATCATGGTTTTGAGCTCCCAGGCATGATCGTTCGCCAAATGCATGAGCAACGGTGTACGCCTGTGCCCATTTTTTGACAGTCCTTTTAGACCACAAAACAATCTTGCGTGCGCCAGTCATATCAAGTGACACTGAAAACCGAATCTAGCGCACAAGAGAGAAAAGGTATGAAATATTCGGTATGCTTTCTCTCGCTGATATTTTGCAGTTCATGCACAACTGCAACACTCAAGCAACCAACAACTGAGCCAGAGCCAGTCTTACCATCAGAACCAGAACCGTTACCCACGAGTCCTCTAACTGACGACAAGACGGTTACTCAGTGCGATATATCGCCCGCAATATCCTGGATGGCAAGCCAGACTATCGATTATTCCCAGGACCCCAGCAATGAGTGGCGTGACTGTAGCGGAAACTTCTTGCGACTATCCAGCTATGTTGCCGATATGTGCGAAGTGGACTTGGTTGCTCCACCTGGCATCAAAGAATACGTACAAGGTGGCAACAACCAAAGACCGGGTGTGGCAGAAGCAAGAACCACACGGGGCATCGCTAAATGGTATGACGAGAAGGGAATGTTTGTACCCATTTTTTACGATGGCAAGAAACTGACCGAAGCCCCCGACGCCCTATTGGCTATACGTGAAAACCTGAAGCCTGGTGCGGTTTTGTGGTTCTCAAGCAAACAACCGCTGGCTGCGAAGAAAAAGGAAGGCCTCTACAAAGAGGCCGGTGGCTATATAGGCCATATGGCCACGATAACCAGCGTAGAAAAAAACTCAGACGGTCTTGTTACCGGATGGAAAATGTACCACGGTCAGAACGAACGAAAAAACAACGGCATCACAGAGCACTGGTGGGACTGGCCAAGCGCTTACACCAGCAAAGGCCAGGCGTATCCACCCGGTGGTTACTGGAATCAAAGGATTGTTGGTTTTTCGCAAAGCCTGGTACCGGATTCGGACATAGCGGTTGTCGCTTTGGATAACTAGTAGGAGCTGACACAACAGTCAGAGGCAGCAAAACGCCTGACCATTTCTTGAACCCACGCCTCTTGATCCTACGACTCGTTCTCCCAAACCGGAGATGCCCCAATCCTGTCCAGCAGAAAATCAATAAACACCCGCACCTTGGCCGTCAGCACATTGGACTTCGGATACACCAGCCACAGCATCGTCTGCTCATCAGCCCTGTAGTGCGGTAAGACCCGAACCAGACTACCCTCGTTGAGTTCACGATGAACACTCCACAGCGAATTGATCGAGATGCCTGCTCCGGCAACTGTCGCCAGCTTATGGCTCAAACCATCATCAATGGTCAGACGACTGCCGGCCTGCTTCGGATTGAAATCTGCCACCGCGCCATTCGCATCCACCAGCAAACGCGACGCGTTGTCCTTGAAGCTTATCAGCTGATGCGAGTTCAGCTCATCCGGGTGCACAGGCTCGCCATGCTCTTCCAGGTAGCCTGGTGAGGCGCACAGAATGCGCGTATCGTTCGCAAGCTTGCGCCCCTTGAGGCTCGAATCCGCCGGTGTCGAGCTTCGTAGCGCCAGATCAAAACTGCCTTCGATCAACGGCATTTGCGTATCGGTTAACCGCAGATCCAGTCGAATGGCAGGCTGCAGACGCAGGAACTCAGGCAGCAGCGGCGCTATATAGAGCTGTGCGAACGTGCTGGAGGCGGCAAAACGAAGTGTCCCTGATGGCATTGCAGTGCCACGCCCAAGGGCGTTGTAGGCGGCCTCCTCTTGCGCCAGCATTTCCCGGGCATAGGGCAGGAACTCGGCGCCTTCCATTGACAGGCTCACACTGCGTGTCGAGCGATGCAGCAGATCGGCACCCAGGGATTTTTCCAGCTTTGCCAGCCGTGAGCTGGCCACCGCCGGCGCCATATTCAGCTCGCGCCCGGCGGCACTGATGTTCAGCTTGTCAGCAGCCAGTACGAATAGGCGGATGCTTTGCGTATCCATTGATTATATTCAAAATGCGAATTCTGAAGTCTTTATACAGCATCTTATATTCCTGATGAATAATCTCTATCGTTAAGACCTCGCTGGTTCTGGCCTGTACTGAAAGCATATTCATGAGTAACCCCACACCTTGCTCACCCCAAGCTGTCTCTGAGAACAGTCAGAGTTGCGCGTTCGAATCCATCAACGCCGGCTTTGACAACGTGTTCAAGACGAACCGTCTGAGCCTGGGCCTGGTTGTACCGATTGAGACCTACGCACACTCGCCGGTGCCAACCCTGAACGACCACCTTGAACGCGTGCAGTTGGCAGAAGCATTGGGGTTCTCGGCAGTATGGTTACGCGATGTGCCTTTCAACGTCCCGGCCTTTGGCGATGCTGGCCAGCAGTTTGACCCGTTTGTCTATCTGGGCTACCTGGCAGCTCAAACCCGCCGTATTACACTGGGTGTTGCCAGCATGGTTCTACCGCTAAGACATCCGGCTCATACAGCCAAGGCTGCTGCCAGTGTCGATGCACTCTCTGGCGGACGACTGGTACTGGGGATTGCCTCTGGCGACAGGCCAGAAGAGTACCCGGCTCTGGACATCCCTTTCGAGGAACGTGGCGCCCGATTTCGCGACAGTGTCGACTATATACGCAATATGGCTAGCGACTCCCCTCGCTTCACCAACCCTCTGGGACAAGTGCGTGGTGATATGGACATGTTGCCCAAACCGGTCGGTGCCCGCCTGCCGCTTCTCATCACCGGCGGCTCTCAGCAAGATCCCGAGTGGATTGCCAGAAATGGCGATGGCTGGATGACCTACCCGCGCAGCATTGTCCAACAATCTCAGGTCGTTGGTGATTATCAGGCGCGCATAGCGGCCGCGAGCGGCAAACCCAAGCCTGTCATGCAACCGCTGTACGTGGACCTGGTCGAAAATCCAGACACCCCGCTCAGCCCCATACACCTGGGCTTTCGCACAGGCGTGCATGCCTTGCGTGCCTATCTGCAATCACTTGAAACCATTGGCGTCAATCACGTCGCCCTGAACCTGCGTTTCAATCAATCCGCCATCGAACCTGCCCTGCAGATTCTTGCGGACGAACTACTGCCCGATTTCCCTACACTTTCGGAATTCAATTCATGAGCAAGACAATACTGATCACCGGCGCAACCGATGGTATCGGGCTGGCAACAGCAAAAATGCTGGTAGAAAAAGGCCATAAAGTTCTACTGCACGGACGTAATCAATCCAAACTGGAGGCGGTTGCAGAATCACTGTTGGCCTTGTCAAAGGATGCCAGTATCGAGTGCTTCGTCGCTGATCTGTCAAAACTGTCAGATGTGGATGCGCTGGCGCAGGCAGTAGCGGACAAGCATCAGAGACTGGATGTTCTGATCAACAATGCCGGTGTTTTCAAAACCCCTGATGCCAAAACCGCTGATGGTTTTGACACACGCTTCATGGTCAATACCATTGCCCCTTATCGTCTTACACAAAAACTGCTGCCATTGATCGGTACCGATGGACGAATCATCAACTTGTCCTCAGCCGCACAGGCCACCGTCAATCTTGAGGCTCTGGCAGGCAACGCCAATGTGAGCGAAATGGAAGCCTACGCCCAAAGCAAGCTTGCGATCACCATGTGGTCTCGCCTGCTTGCTGAAAAAGCCGATGCCCCGACCGTCATCGCTGTCAATCCTGGCTCGATGCTGGGCACGAAAATGGTCAAGCAAGGTTTCGGAGCCGAAGGCCATGATATTGGCATCGGTGCCCGAATTCTGTGCCGGGCAGCACTGGACAGTGACTTTAAAAGCCACTCCGGCCAGTACTTCGATAATGATAGCGGACAGTTCGCAGCCCCTCATGCCGATGCCTTGAATGCGGAAAAATCGGCTGCTGTGGTGAAGTTGATTGATTCGATTCTTACCCAACACACCGCCTGACTCAACACGCCTCACAACTCAACCAGACACACACCCTCATGAAAGCCATTGCTCATACCCAAGCCTGTCCAATTACAGCCGACAACGCACTCATCGAACTCACGATAGACAAGCCACAGCCCGCAGCTCACGATCTGCTGGTTCGAGTCCACGGCATATCGCTCAACCCGGTCGATGTCAAGGTGCGAGAAAACATGGCGCCAGAGGGCGCACATCGCATCCTTGGCTATGATGCGGCTGGCATCGTAGAAGCGGTTGGTTCCGAAGTCACTCACTTCAAACCAGGCGATGAAGTGTTCTATGCCGGAGAGTTCATGCGCCCGGGCAGCAATGCCGAGTATCAGCTGGTAGATGAACGTCTCACCGGACGTAAACCCTCATCACTGGGCTTTGCCGATGCTGCCGCTGTCCCACTCACCGCTATCACTGCCTGGGAAATACTGTTTGATGCATTCAAGCTGAACGAAGGTGATGGTATGGGCGAAGCTTTGCTGGTCATTGGTGGTGCCGGCGGCGTCGGATCCATTCTGATTCAGCTGGCCAAGAAACTGACAAACCTGACCGTGATCGCCACTGCCTCTCGACCAGACACCATTGAGTGGGTCAAGAAGATGGGAGCTGATCACGTCGTGAATCATCGCAACCCACTGAACGAGGAACTCAAGGCGCTGGAAATACAACCTCGGTACGTTGCAGCTCTCACAGGAACAGACCAGCACTGGGATGCGATCATCGAACTGATCAAACCACGTGGTCATATTGCAATGACTGATGATCCGCAGGACCTGAATATCAACGCCATCAAACTCAAAGCCCTGACCCTGACCTGGGAATTCATGTTCGCCCGCTCGATCTTTCAAACAGAGGATATGGATGTACAACACACCCTTTTGAACAGAGTATCGGAACTGCTGGACAACAACAGCCTGATCACCACGGCTAATCACCACGGCGGTGAAATGAATGTGAAGAACTTGCTGGCAGCCCATGAGTTTCAGGAAAGCGGTCGTGCTATCGGCAAGTCAGTCCTGGATGGTTTCAAATAGGCTGACCCGCTAGAACGGCACACAGCGCGCAGGCAATCTTTCCATCACTAAGGAGCCGACACCGGATGTCGGCTCGTTGCTGGATGAGACGTCGCTTACTGCAAAGGTGACATCGCCGTCGCTTTCACACGGTGTACCACCATCCCATCCCGATCCATGACCTCACCAACACGAGGTGCCAGGTCATTCACCCATTTATCGGATTCATAAACATCCTTGTAGAATTTTTTACATTGCGCATCGTCCTCGAAACGACGTATCCAGAAATACACCGAATCATCTTCCTCACCCTGGTAGCTGCCACACAGCACCAGACCATGGGTGACTTGAAACGGGATGATTTCAGAGTGCATCAACTCCAGCCAGGCATCCATTTTTCCGGGACGAATTCTGTATTGTCTGATTTCAAAAAAAGCCATTACTCAGTATCTCCTTGTGGTTTGTGGTTTCAAGCTCAAGCCAGGACATCATCCGAACAGCTCACTCGCAGCAAGTTCAGCATGGCCTCGTTCAACTCATTATTCAGGCTGTTTTCTGCCAGAACGCATGGCGTAGGAACACAGCATTTCATACAGAATGTTGGATGCCAGAACCGCCGTATTGCCCGATTGATCATAGGGCGGTGAGACTTCGACCAGATCACCGCCGATAAGGTTCAGTCCATAAGTGCCTCGCACAATCTCAAGGCCCTGATGCGAGGTCAGTCCACCTGGCTCAGCGGTGCCGGTACCGGGAGCATACGCAGGATCAAAAGCATCTATATCGAAGGAGATATAGACAGGATGATTGCCCATCATCTGGCGAACCTCCTCCATGAGCGGCGCCAGAGATTTGTACCAGATCTGCTCGGCCTGCACCACGCGAAATCCCTGCTGACGGCCCCAGTCAAAATCATCATCCGCGTAGCCTGTGGCGCGCAAGCCAATCTGGATAACCTTATCGGGCGCTACCAGTCCCTCTTCAACCATGCGTCTGAAAGGCGTGCCATGTGCAATCTTCTCGCCGAACATCACATCGTTGACATCAGCATGGGCATCTACATGGATCACACCCACAGGCCCATGCTTGGCAGCCATGGCGCGAATGATGGGCAGCACGATCGTATGGTCGCCGCCCAAGGTAAAAGGTGCCGCGTCATACTTCAAAATGCCATCATAGAACTCCTTGATGATATCAACGCTTTTCTGAAGATTGAAGGTATTGACCGGCACATCGCCAATATCAGCCACCTGCAAATGATCGAATGGCGACAGACGGGTTGCCATGTTGTAGGGCCGAATCATTGCCGACTCCTGACGAATCTGTCGCGGCCCGAAGCGCGTGCCCGGTCGGTGAGAGGTGCCGATGTCCAGTCCGATGCCGACAAAGCAGGCATCCAGCCCTTCAGCTGTTGCCTGGGAGGGCAAGCGCATCATGGTCGATGGGCCTGAAAAACGGGGCATTTCATTGCCACCCAATGGCTGGTTGTTCATCGAGTCTCCTGAGACATGTGATCGTTGAGAACTCGATAGTAGTGCAATTTGGCGCTTATTCAGATTGAAAAATCAATATGAATATGATTTCCATCCGGATCCCAGACATTGAACTGTACGATGTTGAAGGAGGGAACTTCAGAACGCTCATAGCGTTCACCACACTCTTGCAGTCGGGTTTCGAACGATGCCATATCCGTGGCTGCAAAGGCGAAGTGCTCAAGCTTCAACGCCACCTCGGAGCCAGCTGCAGGAGAACCTTCAATCCCGACCAGGTGCACCGTTGCGCTATCACCGGCGTACATCCACGCCCCTGGAAACGGGAAGTTGGGGCGCTCTCCGGAACGCATGCCCAGTACCGTCGTATACCAACTCACCATGGCATCAAGTTGCGTCGTGCGTACATTGACGTGATCGAGTTTTACAAGAGGCATGGCGCGGTTCCAAGTCTGTCTTCGACCCCGCCAGAAGAGACTGTCAGGGCCGAAGAAGGTTAGCTTATTCTGGCGATCAAGCCAGATGTCATAGTCAGAATGATTCTACAACAACCTTGCCTTTGGCTTTACCCGTCTCAACCAGGGCATGTGCCTTGCGCATATTCTCGGCATTGATCGGGCTCAGTACGGTATCCAGTGTGGTGCGAATACGACCCGCATCAATCTCACCAGCAACGTAATTCAACAGATTGTGTTGCTCGATCATGTCAGGTGTCTGATGCATGGCACGAGCAAACATGAATTCCCAGTGCAGGCTAGCGGCTTTCACCTTCATACCCGCCATAGGCATGGGCTGCTCGGTATCATCAATCGTCACGATGGCACCTTCTGGCCGGATCAGTTCAACCGCTGTTTCCCAATGACGCATATCGTTGAAGATCGCGATATGGTCAACGTGCTGAAGACCCAGAGCTCGCACCTGCTCAACCATGGGCTCACGATGGTTTACCACATGATCTGCTCCCAGCTCTTTAACCCAGGCAGTCGTTTCAGGGCGCGAAGCTGTTGCGATGACCACCAGGCCAGCAGCCTTTGCCAATTGAATGCCGATGGAACCCACACCACCACCTGCACCAATGATCAATACTGTCTGCCCTTTGTCAGCCCCGTTTCGATCAATTTTCAATCGATCAAAGAATGCTTCGTAGGCTGTGATGGTGGTCAGTGGCAAGGCCGCCGCTTCTGCAAAGCTGAGGCTTTTGGGCTTGGCGCCGACAATGCGCTCATCAACCAGCTGAAACTCTGCGTTGGAACCTGAGCGCGTAATATCACCCGCGTAGTAAACCTCATCACCGACGTTGAAAAGAGTCACATCGGGTCCAACCGACTCAACGATGCCACTGGCATCCCAACCCAGGACCCGTGGCGTCTCTTCAACGATATCCTTGGGGCCGCGAACCTTGGTGTCAACCGGGTTAATAGAAACCGCCTTGACAGCAACCAGTATGTCACGGCCTGCAGCGACGGGCTTGGGCAGCTCAACGTCGAGGAACGACTCTGGGTTTTCGATGGGAAGATAGTGTGTAAGGGCAACAGCTTTCATGGGTTTGTCTCTCAAATAATCAGGCGGCACACGGTAGTGCCTTTTAAAATCAGGTCTGAACGTGAACGGGTACAAGCTTGACGCCTCTTTCATCGACTATCGCAGGCGACGACTGATGGCCAAGTTGATGTTCTGGCATGGATAGGACTATAAGCGCTTGCCTTAACCGGATAAACTATCAAAATCCGAATTGATATTCCGGCATATCCGTACAATGATTCTCAATAACATCGCCCTGTTCCTGCAAATTGTCGAAAGTGGCAGTCTGACCGCGGCCGGCCGTGAAGCAGGACTGTCCTCCACCACGGTCTCCGAGCGCCTTGCGGCATTGGAGGCACACTATGGGGTGGTGCTACTGAACCGGACCACACGAGCCATCAGCCTCACCGAGGAAGGCCGCACACTGGTGGAAGGCGCCAAGCGGGTGCTCGGTGAGGTAGAAGAGCTGGACACTCGCATTCGTCATGGCGCTCAGACACTCACCGGTCCCATTCGTATTAGTGCCCCCATTGATATCGGACGAGCTGTGGTGTCAGATACCATCAATCACTTTGTGGCAGAGCACCCACAGATCTCAATCGAGCTACTGCTCTCTGATGGCTACGTTGATGTGGTTAATGATGGCATTGATATCGCCTTGCGCTTCGGACGCGTCAGTGACAGCTCCCTGCGAGTCAGACACATCTGCCTGAGCCGCCGACTGGTGTGCGCATCGCCCGCCTACCTTGAGCAATTCGGCACACCGATGACCCCGGATGAACTGACCCAACACAACTGCCTGATCATGCGATTTGGCCGCCATCTGGACAATGTCTGGCGATTTGGCGATGGGGCGACACAACAGATGATTACCGTACGCGGCAACCGTGTCGCCAATGACGGCGCTCTGGTCCGGCAATGGGGTGTGGCAGGATTGGGCATCGTACTCAAATCTGAACATGATGTACGAGAGGACATCCGTTCGGGCAAACTGGTAGAGATCCTGGCCAGTAGCGCGCCGCCAGCAGCTCCCCTGCAAATGCTGTTTCCGCCCAGTCGGGCACAACCGGCACGCGTACGTTCTCTGGCCGATCAACTGGCCAGCCGGCTTGGTGCATCACGGTTGATCCCAGATGACTAGCCTGCTCTCAATTGGTGCAGTCGCTATTACAAGAGTGGTCTGAGGGTTATTGTTTCAAAAACCTTGTGTAAAACGGGTTCCGTGTTACCTGCATATCGTTCTACACTCCAGACAGGGAAGTTTTAATTACTCTTGCAAACACGGAAGAATACGACGAATGTCTAGAATCGCGTTGATCCATGCTCTGGAGGAGTCGGTAATCCCGATTCGAACAGCCTTTGCCCAACATTGGCCAAAAGCGATGTGTATGGACCTGCTCGACAGCTCATTGTCGGCCGATCTTGCGGACAAGGGCCAACTGGACGATCTCATCATCCAGCGCTTTCGTGATCTGGGCGACTACGCCGCCAATGCCAGCGGCCAGGGTGGACAGACCCAGGCGATACTCTTTACCTGCTCGGCCTTCGGCCCTGCCATAGATGCTGTCAAAGCTGACCACCAGATTCCTGTTCTGCGTCCCAACGAAGCGGCTTTCGCAGAGGCCTTGCATATCGGTAGCAGACTGGCGCTGGTGGTGACCTTCCCGCCCTCACTGTCAGCTTTGAGCGCCGAGCTTGAACAAATGGCATTACAACAAGGTCAGAAAATAGAAATAACACCCGTGCTGGCTGAAGGTGCATTAGCTGCACTACAGCGGGGCGATGGTGAAGCGCATGATCAGGCCGTACTGCAAGCATGTGCCAAACTGGGCGATCATGATGCCGTCATTCTGGGCCAGTTTTCATTAGCCCGATCGGCCGAACCCTTGTCCAGAATCATATCCTGCCCGATCATTACCACCCCGGACAGTGCGGTTCATGCACTGCGCTCGCTACTGACAAGCGCAGGCATGGAATGATACGGGCATTAATGCAAGTCAGGTATTAACCGAATGCCTGAATACCGGTCTGTGCACGTCCGAGGATAAGTGCGTGCACATCGTGCGTGCCTTCATACGTATTGACCGTCTCCAGGTTCTGCGCATGACGCATCACGTGGTAGCCGATCTGAATGCCATTGCCGCCGTGCATATCACGCGCCTGACGAGCAATATCCAGTGCCTTGCCGCAGTTGTTGCGCTTGACTATAGAGATCATTTCGGGTGCGAAGCGATTCTCATCGAAAAGCCGTCCGACTCGCAGTGAAGCCTGCAATCCCAGAGCGATTTCAGTCTGCATGTCTGCCAGCTTTTTCTGATACAGCTGAGTGGCTGCCAGCGGCCGGTTGAACTGCTTGCGATCCATGCCGTATTGATGAGCCCTGAACCAGCAATCTTCGGCCGCGCCCATAACACCCCACGAGATTCCATAACGTGCACGATTAAGACAGCTGAACGGTCCTGCCATGCCCTGCACACCCGGTAGCAACGCATCTTCACCGACCTCGACGTTTTCCATGACGATCTCCCCGGTCACCGAGGCGCGCAATGACAACTTGCCACCGATCTTCGGTGCAGACAGTCCCTTCATGCCTTTGTCGAGAATGAAGCCGCGCACTTTGCCATCATGAGCATCTGATTTGGCCCAGACCACAAACACATCGGCGATCGGTGCGTTGGAGATCCACATCTTGGCACCGCTCAGGCTGTAGCCGTTGCTGGTCTTGGTTGCACGGGTTTTCATGCCACCCGGATCCGAACCGGCTTCAGGTTCAGTCAGGCCAAAGCAACCAATGAATTCACCACTGGCCAGCTTAGGCAGATACTTCATCTTCTGCTCTTCAGAGCCGAAGGCATAGATCGGATAAATGACCAGCGAAGACTGAACGGACATCATCGAGCGATAGCCGCTGTCGATACGCTCAATCTCACGCGCAACCAGACCGTAAGCCACATAGGAGGCGCCAACACCACCGTATTGTTCTGGCAGAGTTGCACCCAACAGGCCCGTCTCCCCCATTTCCCTGAAAATATCAGGATCGGTCTGCTCTTCCAGGTAGGCCTGTTCGACCCGTGGCAGCAACTTGTCCTTGGCAAAGGCGGCCGCCGCATCACGAATCATGCGCTCGTCTTCTTCCAGCTGATCCTCTAGCAGAAACGGGTCTTGCCAGATAAATGGCTGCCCCTTGTGCTCGGGAGTCTGATTCTTGTCCACCATACAATTCTCATTAATGCAGAAAATAACTGATTCTCTTACTGTAAACCTTGTTTAGTCAATAAAAAATCAGTATTTTTACATTCAATCATGCATTTTATGAATGTCAATGCGACAACGCCGTTTCCTGCCCTCCCTCTCCCAGTTACTCGCCTTCGAAGCTGTGATGCAACATCACTCGGTGACGGCCGCCGCCGAAGAGCTCTACCTGACACAGAGCACCGTCAGCCGGCTGGTGCAGTCACTGGAAGCTCAGCTGGGAATCACGCTGTTCTTGCGACATCGAAAAAAACTGGTTCCCACCGATGCGGCCATTGCCTATCAAGTCGACATCTCGCGCGCCATTGACATCATTCACGGCGCCAGTATCCGTGCCGTCGCCAATCCAGAAGGCGGCACCCTGTCGCTGGCCGTTCTTCCCACTTTCGCCACACGCTGGCTGGGACCTCGTTTGGGGCGATTTCTCGATGAGCATCCGGGCATCTCCATGAATCTGTCCACTCGACTGGAGCGTTTCAACTTTGAAACCGAGCCCTTTGATGCCGCAATCTGTTTTGGTGATAACGACTGGCCCGGCACCCATGGCATGAAACTGTTCGATGAACGCCTGACCGCCTGCGTCTCGACCGATTTTCTGTCACGCAATCCCATTAGCACCCCCGCCGACATGGCCGGACTGCCACGACTGCAACTGGAGAGCCGCAAAACCGGCTGGGAAGACTGGTTTGCCGGACAGAACGCAACGGTGCGCGGTACCAGCGGCATGGTCATGGATCAGTTCTCAATGATGATACAGGCCGCCATCTCAGGTCTGGGCATCGCGCTTCTACCCGATTATCTGGCCCAGAACGAGATAAGAGAAGGTCGATTGCAACCAGTCCTGAAACAGAATATACCCGGCCAGGGCGCCTACTGGCTGGTTTGGCCCCACTCGCGCGACACCTACGCCCCGCTGAGTACCTTCCGTGCCTGGTTCGCATTGCAGACCAGCGAACCGCTGACAGATTGAGAACCTGTAGCGCGTAACGCATCGCTGGCCGGGCCACTCTCAAAGCACCACGGTGCCTGGCCGCTACCCTGTGTTACGCCTTGCGACTAGCCAAAGTAGCTTCGGACTCGTAAAACTATCAGTTCTTTCACGCCCTATCGATGAGGGGCGCTATTCAATTAGAACAATAAGCACTATTCGATCTTCCTGTTTCCGAAAAGACAAACCAGCTCCTACACTCTACTCTCAGGCTCAGCGGCCTGACAACTCCTGCCCGTGAACTACATTCAACCTGACAGTATCAGCATGCCCCTTATGATGCGCAACAACCTGACCCACTCCCAACCTCAAGACTGCTTGCGCTCTTGTGCGGTGCCGCTTCAAGCCACTCGCCTCATACGAATCATCACCTTGTCCCTCAGTGCATTCGTCGCAAGCTCATTGATGCAGGTGGCCTATAGTGC
Source organism: Granulosicoccus antarcticus IMCC3135 (assembly GCF_002215215.1). Classification (NCBI taxonomy): domain Bacteria; kingdom Pseudomonadati; phylum Pseudomonadota; class Gammaproteobacteria; order Chromatiales; family Granulosicoccaceae; genus Granulosicoccus; species Granulosicoccus antarcticus. The sequence goes on from NZ_CP018632.1 coordinate 4,480,757, forward strand.
CGAGCCTGCCGACAAGGTGTCCGCCCAGCCGTCCATCAAACCCGTCAAGATCATGACCCTGGCCAGCCAGGACATGAATCTGGAGCGCACCTTTTTCGGACGAGTATCAGCCAAACAATCCGTCGACCTGGCGTTTCAGGTGGGTGGCCAGCTGTTTGATTTTCCGGCCATTGAAGGCGCCCCTGTAGCCAAAGGCTCGCTGGTTGCCAAACTGGATCAGGAACCCTTCACACTGGCACTGGATCGCGCCAAAGCATCCAAGGCCCAGGCTGATCGCACACTGAGGCGACTACGTCAATTACAAGGCAATGGCGCGACCCGCGCCTCTATCGATGATGCACAAACGGCATCAACTATCTCGGCGGTCGCCGTCAGGGATGCCGAATACGCGCTGGAGCACGCCACCCTGAGCGCCCCCTTCGATGGTGTAGTGGCTATGCGCAAGGTGGCAAACTACGCCACCATCGCCGCCGGCATACCGGTCGTTCGACTGCACGACTTGTCAGAGCTGCGCATCGAAATCGATGTACCCGAGATTCTTTTCCAGCGTGTCGGCAATGACCCCAATCTGGAATTTGTCGCCCGCTTTCCTGCCAGCGAGGAGCTATTCCCCGTCGAGTACCGGGAAGTGGATGCCGAGGCATCCGAGGTCGGCCAGACCTTTCGTGTCTCGCTGGGGCTAACGCCACCGGCAGGCCTGCTGTTGTTTCCAGGCTCCTCTGTCACCGTGATCGGCAGAGTGCTCAATGTCCCCGGCGGCATTACCGTACCTGCCACAGCCATCTACAAGGAGACTGATGGCAGTACCGCAGTGATGCGTATCGAAGGCGACGACGAGCAGGACCTGCGGGTCGTCAAGACTCCTGTAAAAATCGGTGTCAGTGCGCGCGGTGAAATCCAGATCATGAGCGGCATTGAGAGCGGCACCGAGATAGTGTCAACCGGTGTCAGCGCTCTGAGCGATGGCTTGCGCGTTCGCCGCTTTGTCTCGTTCTGAGGCGCGCACACCGATCATGAATATCGCAAGAACCAGTATCAGCAAGCCGATCTTTACCTGGCTTTTCATCCTGATCTGCCTGATAGGTGGCATCTGGAGTTTCTTCTCACTGGGACGACTGGAAGATCCTGCTTTCACTATCAAGACGGCAGCCATCGTCACGCAATACCCGGGAGCCTCAGCCGAACAGGTTGCCCGTGAGGTCTCCGAGCCACTGGAGAGTGCCATTCAGAAAATGGCAGAGGTGGATGAAATCATCTCGGTCAACACACCCGGTCAGTCGCTGATCGAAGTCGAGATGAAGCCCGAGATCAAGGGCGACGAACTCAAAGCTATCTGGACCCGCCTGCGAGCACAGATCTCGGATGCCACACGCGGCTTGCCCGACGGGGTCTCCACCCCCTTTGTCAATGACAGCTTCGGCGATGTCTTCGGCATGTACTTTGCCGTCATGGGCCAGGGCTTTGATGATCGCGAACTGCATGAACTGGCAACCTTTCTACGCCGTGAACTGCTGGCCGTACCAGGCGTTGCCGATGTCACCCTGGCAGGCCTACCTGAAGAAGCCATCTATATCGAACCCAATCTGGCTTTGTCAGCTAATCAGAACATTCCACCACAATCCATCATCAGCGCCATTTCCCAGGCCAATTCGGTGGTGGCTGCCGGGGAAATCAGTGATGTTCTGATACAGGCACCCGAAGGCTCGGACAGTGTGGGTGATATAGCCAGCCTGTCGATCGGTGTCAGTGGCCGGGTCATCGCTCTGACCGATGTGGCCACCGTTACGCGTATGCGGGTGGACAAACCCTCCAGCATGATCCGCTTCAATGGCCGCGAAGCCTTCACCATCGGCGTGGCAGGCTTGCAATCACAGAACATTGTCGAGGTGGGCAAACGGGTTGATCAACGCCTGAGTGAATTATGGGCAGATCTGCCCTATGGCGTGGAGATCGAATCGATCTATCGGCAACACTCGGTGGTTGAGGATGCCTCGAATGCATTTCTGGTGAATCTGGCCATGTCGGTGGCTATTGTGGTTATCGTCCTGGCCCTGTTCATGGGCTGGCGCGCCGCGGTCGTTGTCGGTTCTACTCTGCTACTCACGGTACTGGGCACGCTGCTGGTCATGAAGTTCTTCTCGATCGAGATGGAACGCATATCACTGGGCGCCCTGATCATCGCCATGGGCATGCTGGTGGATAACGCGATCGTGGTGGCAGAAGGCATGCAGAGCGCCATGCGTCGTGGCCGCAATTCGCTGGATGCCGCCGATGAGGCTGCCTCCAAGACACAGATTCCACTGCTAGGTGCGACCGTCATTGGCATCATGTCATTTGCCGCTATCGGGCTGAGTGCCAATGCGACCGGAGAGTTCCTGTTTTCCCTGTTCGCCGTCATCGGCACCTCCCTGCTGTTGTCCTGGGTGCTGGCCGTCACGGTCACCCCCTTGTTCGGGCACTACTTCTTCAAGCAACAAGAGGCGGGTGCAGACGATGCCTACAGTGGCGCGGTGTTTCGTGCCTATGCATCGGTACTACGCGCATCTCTGGCGGGACGCTGGATTGTAGTGCCAGTACTGGTGCTGATAACCGTAGTCTCGTTTGCAGGCTTCAAGCAGGTCAAGCAACAGTTCTTCCCTGATTCAAATACGCCACTGTTCTTTGTTCACTACAAGCTGCCACAAGGGGCTGACATCAAGAGAACCTCGGCAGATCTGCAACAGGTGGAAGCCTGGCTGATGGAGCGCGACGATGTGGTGTCGGTCACCGCTTTTGCCGGTGACGGTGCATCGCGTTTCATGCTTACCTACCCCATCCAGCGCCCCAACCCCAGCTATGGGCATCTGATCGTGCGTACACAGAGCATCGATGATATTCCGGAGTTGCAGCTGGCACTTGAAGAATTTGGCACGAGCCACCTGATCGATGGCGAGTTCAGGACCAAGCGTCTGGTTTTCGGCCCGGGTGGTGGTGATCCCATACAGCTGCGATTGTCTGGACCGGACCCCAAGGTACTGCGTGAACTGGGTGAGGATGCTGCACGCATCATGCAGGCAAATACCGATGACTTCACCGGCATGCGTACCAACTGGCACGAGCAGGAACTGGTCATCAAACCTGACTACGCCACTGAGCGTGCTCAGACTGCGGGTGTCACCCGTGAGGAGATTGCCTGGACCTTGCGTTTTGCCACAGATGGAGTTCCGGCGGGTATCTATCGTGATGACGAGCGCCTGATCCCCATTATCGTACGTGCGCCAAAAGATACCGAGTACGGGCTGATTGATCACATGACAGGCTCTCAATCGAACAATGCCATGATGCCTCTGGGCCAAGTCATCAACGGCTTTGACTATGAAATTCAGGATACGCTGTATCACCGCCGTAGCCGCGTACCGACACTGACCGTGTCGGCCGACATCTCATTGGACAAGACCCCTGCTGCCGTGCATGGCGACATTCAGCAAGCGGTTGAGGCCATGGTGCTGCCCACCGGCTATCGCATGGAATGGGGCGGCGAATATGAAGACTCTGGCAAGGCACAACGTTCACTGGCTCAGCAATTGCCGGTGGCGCTACTTATCATGATCCTTATCTCGATACTGCTTTTCAATGCTCTGCGTCAGCCACTCATCATCTGGTTGCTGGTGCCCATGGCGGTCACCGGGGTGGTTATCGGGCTGCTCAGCACCGGCCTGCCTTTCAGCTTCACCGCTTTGCTGGGACTGCTGAGCCTGTCGGGCATGTTGATCAAGAACGGCATAGTGCTCGTGGAAGAGATCGATATTGTCAGGCGCGAGGGCATGGCGCTCAAGGAGGCTATCATCACCGCCTCCACTTCCCGTTTCAGACCCGTGGTACTGGCCGCTGCGACCACCATTCTGGGCATGATTCCACTGCTGGGCGATGCCTTCTTCGTCTCGATGGCAGTCACCATCATGGCAGGCCTGGCATTCGGCTCGATACTGACGCTTATTGCCGCCCCAGTGCTGTACTACCTGTTCTTCAAACGCGATGAAAAACATGCACCAGCGTCGGGCGTCGCGGCATTGAATGGATGACAGGCCGGCCTGCCGTCAAGGCAGGCCAGAATTTTGTCGCCCTTAAGCAAGCAGGCAGCGTACTCAGCATTGCGCCAGACAACACAACAGGGATACTTGTGGCCATTCATGCCCCCCTGAACAGCACACTGTCGAGGTGTTGTTCCCAACTCTGGTTACTCAAGAAATGGCACGTTTTCCCTCAAGTGCAAAAGTAGTCATCATCGGTCAGGGAGGCATTGTGGGCGCCTCCGTGGTACATCATCTGATCGAGCGTGGCTGGACCGATATTGTCGGCATCGACAAATCTGCCATACCGACCGATATCGGCTCTACGGCACATGCATCAGATTTTTGCTACACCACGGCACTGGATCACATGACGTGCTTCACCACCAATTACAGTATCGACTTCTACGAAAAGATGGGTCGCTATGCCAGAGTCGGTGGCTTGGAAGTGGCACGAGTCGGTGACGATGAACGTATGGGTGAGCTCAAGCGTCGCGTCTCTGCCGGCAAGGCCTTCGGCAACCGTGTTCACATGGTTACCGCCGCCGAAGCGAAAGAGAAATTCCCCCTGCTCGAAGAGAGCGTTATTCAGGGTGCTCTCTGGGATCCGGACGCAGGCCTGGTGGTGCCTCGTTCACAGGTCGTCGCAGGCGAACTGGTGGAGCAGGCAGAAAAAACCGGCAATCTACAGACTTTTGCCAACACCTCAGCCACCGGCCTTGATATCAAGGAAGGCAGGATCGTGGGTGTCGAGACAACGCGTGGCTATATCGCTGCAGACTACGTGGTTGTTTGCGCCGGCTTGTGGGGACGTCTGATTGCAGAGATGGCTGGCGAAGATCTTCCCGTCATGCCGGTTGATCACCCTTTGCTGTGGTTCGGCCCGTATCTGGAATTTGAAGGCACTGGCAAGCACATTGGCTGGCCACTGCTGCGCGATCAGGGCAACTCGGCCTACCTGCGCGATACCGGCGACTCCACCTCCTCCGATGGCGGCATGATCGAATGGGGCTATTACGAAGAAGGTGAGCCGCGTATGTGCCACCCTCGAGACTTGCAGGAAAAGGAAGAAGCTCGACTCTCTCCCTCGCAGCGAGACCTTGAGATCGAACAGGTCATGGAGCCATTGGAACGAGCCATCGAGCTGACGCCCATTCTGGGCGAGCTTGGCTATGATGAAAAAGCGTCATTCAACGGTCTGCTGCAAGTCACCTCAGACGGCGGTCCTTCCATTGGCGAATCCGCCAAGGTACGCGGCCTCTGGTATGCCGTCTCGGTCTGGGTCAAAGATGGCCCCGGCACCGGCAAGATCATTGCCGACTGGATGACTGATGGACGCACCGAGCTGGACAACTTCGGCATCGACGTCACTCGCTACTATCCGTTCCAGCAAGAAGAACAGTACATTCACGATCGCTGCTACGAAACCGCTTTCAAGATCTACAACCCGGCCGTACACAACCGCGAACCCTATACAAAAGGTCGTGGGCATCGCAAGAGCCCCTTCTATGAGCGAGAGCAGGCTCTGGGCGGCTACTTCATGGAAGCTGCGGGATGGGAACGAGCGCATGGCTATGCAGCCAACGAACACCTGCTGGAAAAATTTGCCGACCAGGTTCCCGTGCGTGAAGCAGAATGGGATAACCGCCATTTCTGGCGTGTTTCCAATGCCGAACATCTGCAAATCACCGAAGATGTCGGCATGGTCAACCTGTCGCATTTTGCCATCTACGATGCCAAAGGCCCTGATGCTGAAGCACTGATGGAATACCTCAGTGTCGCCAAGGTCGGTGCCGACACCCCTGTGGGCAAAGGCGTTTATACCCACTTTCTGGATCACACCGGTGGCGTCCGGGCGGATCTGACGATCCTGCGCATGGCCGAAGATCACTTTCGTGTCATCGATGGTGGAGATTCAGGCAATCGTGATTTCATCTGGATGAAGCGCATGAGCCAGGATCAGGGCTTGAATGATGTGCTGATCGAAGACCTGACCACCGACTTTGCCTGCCTGGGCGTCTGGGGCCCCAATGCCCGTACCACCTTGCAAAAAGTCGTGGATGATCCAGAAGTACTCACCAACGAGAACTTCCCGTTTGCTGCCATACGCTCATTCCAGCTCAATGGCGTAACGGTCTCGGCGTTCCGCATTTCCTATGTCGGCGAGCAAGGCTGGGAGTTGCATTTTGCCTATGAAGATGGCCTGAAAGTCTGGGATGCCCTGGCTGCCGAAGGCGTCACACCCATTGGTGTGGAAACCTACGCCAACAGCCGTCGCCTGGAAAAGAGCCTGCGTCTGCAGAATGCTGACCTGCTGACCGAGTACAACCTGTATGAAGCAGGCTTGTCACGTCCCGTGGTGAAAGCCGCCAATTTTCATGGCAAAGAGGCCTACCTGGAGCAACGTGAGCTGGAACGTCAATCGGCTTATCTATGCACCATGACGATGAACGACAATCTGGATGCGAACGGCGTTGCGCGCTACCCGCTGGGCAATTGCCCAATCATCGACCCGGACACCGGCAAGGTACTGGTCGACAGCCGAGGACGCCGCTCCTATACCACCAGTATTGCTTTCGGACCGACCATCGGCAAGAACATCGCCCTGGGATATCTGCCGGAAGACTTTGCCCAGGAAGGTCGTGAACTGATTATCGAATACTTTGACGAGCAATACAGAGTGACGGTCGAAGGCGTAGGCTACAAGCCTCTATACGATCCTCAGAATCTCAAGCCCAAGTCGTGATTGCAGGGGCTGAGCTTGCCAGAGCATCGGTAAGCTTCAGCCCCATTTTGCTTGCTGGCTTGTGGCAGGCGTGAACAGATCGATCAGGGACTGCGCTCGATAGCTATCGCTCTATATCCGCAATATGACAATCAGCGCAGGCACGAACCGGTCCATGAGCCTCACCAGCCAGCAGCTTCTCCTCGTGGCAGCCACGACAGAGACCATGAAACTGCTCCTCCAGTTTCAGGCTAGTCTGCATTTCTCTCACATGGCAGTCCAGGCATAATCCAGAGCCCGTATTGTCACCAAAATTATGATGGCATTGCAGACATTGCTGCTTGGCATGGTCAGTGTGCGCAAAGGTCATGGGCAAGTTCGGCTGATAGCGAACCTGCTGATTCAATGACTGATAAAACTGAGTCGAGGCAAGCATTAACCAGCCGAATATCAGCAATGCAAGCAGCAGTACAAGCTGCAGAACCGGTTTCATGGCAACCTGACGTTCAACGATGCAGCTAGCCCAAGCGCCAGAAAAACGGCCAGAACAAAAAACACAGCCGAAGAAAACCCTCTAGCAGGAACCCATCTAAGTATCAGAGCAGGCAATACTGCCGCAACCACCAGCAGTGCCAGCAGTGCAAATTGCACCGGCCCGCGGATATACAAACCACTGATTGTCACGTGACCGATGATAGCAAGCAGTGCAAGCCAGCTCAGGCGACGGTGCCAGCGGCGAAAGGCGGCGCCACTGACAAAGGAGCGTTTGATGGGCAACCTGTCTGCCGTCACGATCAACAAGATGATCAGCAGGAAACCGATCACGCCGAACCACATATAGGCAGGAGCTCCCGGCTTCAGGTATTCCAGTAACAGTGGATCGATGAGCAGAAAAAACAGCGCATGCGCAACGATTAACAGTAGTACAACGTAACTGCAGGCTCGATGGTAGCGCGTGGCAATACCAGCGCTGTGCTGCATGAACAAATAGATGAGACCTGCCATGGCTGAAAAGCCCAGTCCATTGGCAAAATCCCAGACCCAGCCAGCCCCGACTCTGCCACTGCCCGCATTGACCATCAGCAAGACAGTAGCAAATATGCCCGGCGACAGCCTATCGGGCACAGAGTGAGGCAAAAGAACCGACTACTTACCTGTCTGGCTGTAGTACTCGGCAACGTCCTTTATCTCTTGCTCATCGAACATTCTGGCTATGTTGTTCATCGGTGGCCCCACTCGACTACCTGAGCGAAAGGCCAGCAATTGAGCTTCCAGATATTCCTTTTTTTGCCCTGCCAGGTTAGGCCATTCCTGGTTGACGGTCTTGCCTTCCACGCCGTGGCATGAAATACATTTACCCCGAATATTCGCACCGGGCAGACTCGCGCTTGCCATTGTGGGTCCACCCGCCGCTGGCAAGCTGGCGTAATGTTCGCTCAAGGCTTCAATTTGCGCATCGTCAAGATCCTGGACAAACACGCTCATCGTTGGCACCTCTCTGCTGCCATCACGAACAGCCTTGATCTGAGTGGCCATATATCCGGCTTTCTGGCCAGCCAGATTGGGCCACTCGGCACTGGGCGAGATGCCGTCGGCACCGTGACAGGCGCTACAGCTTGCTACCAGTTTCGTCATCTCTTCAGGCGAGACTGACGCGACCTGCTGCGTATCAGCAATACTGACATTGCCAATCGTGCACAGTGTGGCAGCGAGCAAGGAATGCACTACCATCGAGGACAACTTTGAAGATTTCATAAACACGATTCCTGTCACTCGTCTTTCGCTAGAGGTTCATCTAAAAGTTTGGCCCGATAGTCGAACACTTCAAACAAGGGCTTTTTCCGATATTCAGCCACTTCGTCTGCACTGTAGTGTTGCCAACTGGCAGGCAGGCTTTCCCCGGCAAACTGCTCGATACTCCAATTGATCAATTCGGCCAATTGATCACTATCCAACGGTGAGTTGGCAGAGCCAGGAACCCGGATGATATATTCACGCCCTTCCTGTGAGCTCAGAAAACGACCTATCGAGTCTGTCAGTCTGGGAACACCACGACCACCACTACCATCGGGGGTATGACAACCCTGACACAAGATCTGATAATTCGACTTGGCCCGCATCGCGTTGAAATCTGCACAAAGGGCAGTTGGCAAAAGACTGCTGACCAGCAGTGCAACAAGGCCAACGGGCTTCACCCTCATTCCTCGAAAGCCAGACCCACCAGCACCGCCGTTGAGCAATGGTAGATTGTGCTGGACGAACCCAGGCACCAATTGATGTCATTGGATTTGTCGGAGCGATACAGCGGTCTGTCCCTTTCGTCGCGTTGACAGAGGCAAGTCGCGCACTGCGTTACGCCACAACAATCGTTATAGGATATGACGTAATTACGTCCGTCCTCAGGATTGCGGCAGGTACCAATCCAGGTGATCGTCGACATCTCGGTACCCGCTGGGCAGCTGTTATAGGTACCACCACAGCATTCACACAGAAATCCATCGATCGCACAATAGCGCCAGTAATCACAACTGGTCGGATCACCGGTTTCAGGCGGCTTCTGCGGTGTCTCTGCCGCTCGTGCCACGGGCAACAAGGGGATGCCGGCGACACCGACCAATGCGGTACCCACACCTTTCAGCATGCCTCGTCGCGAGCTTCTTTGTGCAACGCCACGTGCAGATTTTTCGAAGAAATAATCAAGCATTTTCATGTTTATTCAACCTCCGCCAGATCAGTCATTTTGGGTTCCGCATTTTTCTTTGACAGGTAGTCCTGTATTGAACCTACCTTGCGCTCCTTGGCTTCAAACAGACTGTCAAGGTGCTCACGCGAATTGATGATGCCCATGGAGGCCACCTTGCCTTGCTCGTCGATCAGTACCGCATAGGGTAGTTTGGCAACCCCATAACGCTTGCCCAGCAATTCGGATATCACGTAAGGGAAACGCTCCAGGCCGAAACGGTTGACATACGACTTATGATCCAGCTCCATGCCATCAGAGGCAAGAACCAGATCAACCCAATCGGACTCGGCCTTGGCCGCCGTCTTCAGAGCAGGAACCAGGGTCTTGCAGATGGGGCAGTCTGGTGACAACCAGAATATCAATTGGGATTTACCCGACTTTTTGGAGTCACCAATCTGCACCATCTGCGAGGTCAGCGTTTGCAATGACATGGCGGGTGCAATCTGACCCACTTCGATATTCTGATTGACGGCCAGGGCTCCTGCAGGGGCCACTCTTTCGTAGAGCACGCCAATCTGGCGAGTCAGTGCATAGATGACAAAGGCCATGACTAACACGACAATCCACAAAAAAAGGTTCGATATCAATAACAGACTCATGATCGTTAACTCCGCTTCAGCCGTTGGAGCTTTTGCCCACTACTGATCAGTTGTTCCGCGCTGAGATAGAGCAGAACCATTAAAAGGGCCAGACCAACAACCAGCAACAAGGCAGCCAGTGGCAATGCTTGATAGATGCCCGCGTCGGACAATGGCAGGAGGCACAACAGCGCCATGATCACGAGAACAACATTGCGAATCAGCAAATGATGACTGATGCTGGTATCCGCACCAGAAGGACCGCTGCAACCACAATCCATATTCAATTGTCCCTGCCACAACTGTCGCGCCATTGCCAGTAAATAAGCTGACAACAAACAGGCCGCCAGTGATGCACCCATCCATCGTGTAGCCGGCAATACGATCAGAACCCCGGTGGCGATCTCCACAGAACCGACACATTTGACCACCTGAGCATTGACCCACTTCCCGGGCATGCCATAGCTGGCAAAGACCTTGATGTAATAGTCAAGGTTGGCAGAGCTCACCTTGTGGATTCCGGCACTGGCAAACAGCCACAGGAAAAAGAACGTGATGGCGTGTCCTGCTATTGCGCTCATTTGCATGACGACCTAGTAGCTCTCATGCAGTAGCAGAGGTGTCTGATTGCCAAAGTCACTGAGCGTCTGTATGTATTCACCACTGGTAGCGTCGAACACATCCAGATTCATCTCACCATTGGTGACCACCAGAGTTGGCTTGTCGCCCCGTGTCAGTGCCAGCGAAAGCCCATGAGAAGGCAGTTCGATCACTTTTACGCGCTCCTTCGTCTGTACATCGAATACCCAGACCTGAGAGCCACCGTGTGTCTGTGTACCTTCAGCGCCATCGGCCTGGAAAATGATGTACACCAGCCCCTGATCATCACTGTGAATCAGACCAATACCACTGGGACGCCAGTTCTCCTGCTGCTGTTCCTCACTTACCAGGCTCCACTCTTCCACATATTCAGCCACCTCGCCTTGCAGGTTGATGGTGTGCATGGTGCCGCGAAAGCTTGGAAAGTAGGCGATTCCATCGACAATCGCGGGGTGTTCAAAGATCGCTGTATCATCCGAATCAAAAAAGGATTCCATACGTTGTTGCGATTTCAGCTGGCCACTCTCATCCAGCACCGTCGTCATCATGGCGCCATCACTGCACAGCGAAGCCACGCTGCGCTCGCCGGTGGGAAAAGTCAGCACACAGCCCGGAGTAGAGATCGTGTCGATGATTTCCTCCGAGTCAAGATCAACCACGGTAAACGAGGTGGCCGGGTTCAGATTGGCAGCTACCAGTAACTGCTGATCACCGGTTACCGCCATGGCATAACGTTCCGGCAACGCCTGCAGCCGCTCGGTAGGCCATATCAATTCCTTCTTGATCTTCAATGTGCTGCGATCGTAGATGGCAAGCACATCCGTTCTGGGGCCGCGGCCACCGCGCTCGTGGAAGGTTTCCAGCACGTAGAATTCGGAGCGCTCCTTATGCTGTGCAAAGTTGCCCAGCAGGCTCTTGTGCACCATGCCTTTGATACGCTTGGCATGTGTCTTCTCCAGGGCATCCAGAATAATGACTTTGCCACCATAGTGATTGAAGAAGCTCGCCTCATCCACCATGATCCAGCTTTCCGGGTAGCTCTCAGGCAGGGAAAGCACCACGCCGGTCTCTTCGATGGGGAGTGGCGGTGGTAGCTCCGCGTCTGTCTTCGTGGTTTGCGCATTGGCTGAGCCTGCAGCGCAAATGCCAAATATGGCCAGAGCAAGAAGCCTGCGTGGCAGCTTTGTTGGTATATATGGACGCATCTGCTGACTCCTGAGATTGGATGTTCTCATCTGACACCGAGTTCTCCAGCCAGCGGCCGGTCGGACTCCTTGCCCATGATATTGCGACAATATAGGTTGCAAACGCAACTGTCAACAAAACAAATTCAGGGCTCTCAGGCGCGCAATGAGATTAACCAGATCACGGGAAACGCGAAGACATACGCTTTAATACAAGCCAGGCAATGCAAGCTCGACAGTATTTGAAAAATACCGGTTACAAACTCAATCGTGTTTCTGATCGGCGTGCTGGATCAGGCCAAGAGAACGCTCGAGAGCATCCAGAGCCTTGAGAAATCCACGTCGCTCCTCGGCGCTCAGACAGGACAGGATATCTCGCTCCTTCTCCAGCACCACGGGGGCAACCTCTTTATGCAACGCTACACCTTTTTCAGTCAGTTGCAACTGCACTTCTCTGTGACCATCGTCCAGACGCTTCACTATTCCCATTTCCACAAGGCGGTTAGTGCCACGGCTGATGCGCGACTTGTGAGTACGTGTGCAGTAGACGATCAGTTGGGCTGTACAGCTTCCCTGTGAAGCAAGCGTTGCAATAATTCGCCACTCGGCAATACTGATACCGAACTGATCGGCATACACATTGGAAATCTCGTTACTGACTTCAATCGCCAGGCGATTGAGCTGGAAGGGCGTAAATTTGAGAAGATCGAATTGAGCCAACGTAGTTACCGTATTGTGTTTGACAGTATTGCGCATGCAAACAATTGACCGTCGCCACTGCAACGGTCAGATTTCCACACCAGGCTCCTCTATTATAGTAGATCATTCCCGGGCCACGCACCTTGCGACTTTCGCGGTTACGTAGAACAACTAAGCGAACTTACTCCGACTCCGCCACACTCAGAAAACTGTTCACGCTATCAATATCATTCTCCGACAGCGTACCGGCAGCCGCTTTCAGGCTAAGTGAATTGATGATGTAATCGTAGCGAGCACCCGCATAGTCTGACTGTGCACTGAAGGTATCGCGCAAGGCTTGCAACACTTCAACCGAGGTACGCGTTCCTGCACGAAACCCTGCCTCTGTCGCTTCAGCCGCCTTCTGAGTCGAGACCAGAGCCTGACGCAATGCATTCACGCGACTGATGGTTGCCTCTACCCCCCGATAACCATCACGAGTCTGCTGTACGGTGGCACGTTCCTGAGCCAGCAGCAGATCATCGGATGATCTTGCCAGGGCACGGGCTTGTGCCACTTGTGACTTGATACGTCCGCCCGTCAGTATGGGTACCTGTAACTGCAACTTGATTTCGGCAACATCAGTGTCGGAGGAACTACTCAGATCAGTCGTACTTGAGGCTGCGGTGCCTATCAGATCCAGTGTCGGGTAGCGGCTAGCACGCTCGATATCAACCTGCGTATTGTTGCTGTCATTGAGCAAACGGGCGATGACCAGTTCCAGGTTCTGATCCTTGGCCATATCAACCCAGGCATCGATATTCGCAGGCTCAGGTGGCACTAATGGCAGATCATCAGCAGGCACGGCCAGCTCATCCGGGTTTTCACCGGTAATCAGAAGCAGTGCTTCACGGGCTGTAGACACCTGATTGGTGGCGGCGATTTCCTGTGCCGTAGCCAGATCATATTGAGCCTGTGCAGAGCGTACATCGGTTACCGGCACCAGGCCCACCTCGAAGCGTCGTTCTGCCTGCTCAAGCTGCCGACTGATGGCCTCAAGCTCCGACTGACTGAACTCCAGATTGACCTGAGCACGCAGCACGTCAAAGTAGGCGGTCGCCACGCGCAGAATCAGTGTTTGTCCCAGCGCCTGATACTGTGCCTCCGCCTGCATGACATTCTGTTCGGCCTGATCCAGCAACTTGCCATTGGCACGGTTGAACAGTGTCTGGCTCAGACTCAAGGACAAGGCTGTCTCGTTATAAGGTCCCTCACCATCATCGGCCAGCGTACTGATACCGGCCTCGGCACCCAACGTCAATTGCGGCAGAAATGCGGACCTGGCCAGTGGCGACAGTTGACGTGCAGCCTCCAGGTCAAACTGCGCTGCCGAGTATTCTGCGTCGTAGACGACGGCCTGGTCGTACACCTGCCGAAGATCGGCAGAGTGTGCGGCAGCAACCCAGAGACTCGGCACAACAAACAGTGCTATGCGGACGTAATCAGACGTGCGTGAAGTTCTGCTCATTTGCTCTTTCCGAACACTCTTGCAATGATGACGAAAAACAGGGGTACAAACGCGATGCCCAGCAACGTGGCAGTAATCGTGCCACCCAGCACACCTGAACCAATGGCCGTTCGTCCACCTGACCCAGCACCTGTGCTTAGAACCAGAGGCAACACACCCAGTGAGAACGCAATAGAGGTCATCAGGATAGGTCGGAAACGCTGCCTGGCTGCCATTGAGACCGCCTCATACAGCTCCATACCCTCCTCACGCCGCTCTTTGGCAAACTCAACGATCAGGATGGCGTTCTTACCGGTCAAGCCCATAACAGCCAGCAGACTTATCTGGAAGAACACACCGTTAGCGAACCCTCCCAGAAAGGCTGCCAGTAGCGCACCGAATATACCAATGGGCATAGCCAGCAGAACCGCGAAGGGAATGCTCCAGCTTTCATAAAGAGCTGCCATCGACAAGAACACAACTGCCAGTGCCAGGCCGAACAACAATGGCGCCTGAGAACCAGAGTCCTGCTCTTCCAGCGACAAACCCGTCCAGGAAACCGCAAACCCTGCCGGTAACTCTGCAGCCAATCGTTCGATTTCTGCAATAGCCTCACCGGTACTCACACCCGGAGCCGGAGCACCCTGGACCTGCATGGACGGCAAGCCGTTGTAACGCGTAATACCTTGCGGACCGAATGTCCAATTCCCGGTAGAGAATTCTGACAAAGGCACCAGACCACCAGTTGCATTACGCACACGCCAGAGCTCGAAGTCCTCAGGTGAGGAACGTGAGTCGGCCTCGCCCTGCACATACACCTTCTTGATTCTGCCCTGATCAAGGAAGTCGTTGACGTACTGACCCGACCAGGCGGTTGTCAGCAGTTGGCTGACATCACTGGCGGACACACCCAATGCACCTGCTCGACGCCAGTCCAGATCCAGATTGAACTGTGCCGCATCTTCGACACCATTGGGTCTGGCAGAGGCTATCAGTGGACTTTGAGCCGCACCGCCAAGCAATTGATTGCGAGCTTGCAGCAACTCTTCGTGAGTTTGCCCGGCACGTGCCTGCAGATAGAAGTCAAAACCGGAGACGTTACCCAGCTCGATGACGGAAGGCGGCACAATCGGGAATACAAACGCATCCTTGATTTTAGACAGCGCCCCGAAGGCTCTGCCTGCTATCGCCTTGACACCCAGAGATGGATCGTTACGCTCGGCCCAATCCTTCAGGGAAACGAACACCAGACCCATATTTTGCCCTTGACCTGCAAAGCTGAAGCCGACGATACCAAACACTGCTTCAACGGCATCGGATTCATTATCCAGATAATGATCTTCGATCGATTTGATCACTTCCAGAGTTCGCTCAGCGGTTGAGCCACTGGGAGTCTGTACCAGCGTAAACAGAATGCCCTGATCTTCGTCCGGCAAAAAACCTGTAGGAGTTCGCAGGAACAGCAAAGCCATACCAGCAGCCAGCGCCAGATAGAGGATACCCATACGAAATGGACGATGCGTGATCCAGTTGATTGAACCGGTGTAGTTATGCTGAACCCAGTCAAAACCTTTATTGAAGGGACCGAACAATCTGTTCTTGCCTTCTTCCTTGGGGGCTCTGAGCAATGTGGCACACAATGCCGGTGTCAGCGTCAATGCCACGAATACCGACAAGACCATCGCCGAGACAATCGTGATGGCGAACTGCTGATAGATAACGCCGGTTGAACCACCGAAAAATGCCATCGGCACGAATACCGCCGATACAACAATGGCAATACCGACCAGAGAACTTGACACCTGATCCATGGATTTTCGTGTTGCCTCCAGCGGGTTCAGACCCTCCTCCTCCATGATGCGCTCAACGTTCTCAACCACCACGATGGCATCATCGACCAACAGGCCGATCGCGAGCACCATGGCCAACATGGTCAGTGTGTTGATCGAGTACCCCGCGACTGAAAGGATGGCGAACGTTCCCAGCAGAACCACCGGAATGGCCAATGTCGGAATCAAGGTTGCACGTATGTTCTGCAAGAAGAGGTACATGACCAGGAAGACCAGCACGATGGCCTCGGCCAGAGTCATTACGACCTCTTCAATGGATATCTTGACGAACGGTGCAGTGTTATAGGGAATAACGTACTGGATGCCTTCAGGGAAGAACGAGGAGAGTTCCTGCATACGCTCTTCCACCGCTTCTGCCGTCTCCAGCGCATTGGCGCCAGTGGACAGACTGATGCCCATACCGGCAGCAGCTGCACGCTTGTAGCGTGCGATGGTGGAGTAGCTTTCAGAACCGATTTCGACTCTGGCGACATCTCCCAACAAGACCAGGCCACCATCAGTCTCTGCTCGAAGCACGATCTGGCGAAAGTCTTCCGGGGTACGTAATAGCGACTGTGCGGTGATGGTCGCATTGAGTTGTTGACCTTCGACAGTCGGCAGATCACCAAAGGCACCTGCTGAAATCTGAGCGTTTTCCGCACCCACTGCTGCTGTGACATCGGTGGGGGTCAGCTCATAGGCTGCCAGTAAGGATGGGTCCAGCCAGATACGCATGGCATACGGTGCGCCAAACAACTGCACATTACCAACACCATCAATTCGACTGATCTCATCGATCAGATTGGTCGAGACATAGTCGGCCAGATCCGCCCTGTTGAATGAGTCATCCTTGGCAGACAGTGCGACCACCATCAGGAAACCACTGGAGGATTTTTCAACCGTCAGGCCTAAACGCTGCACAATTTCAGGCAAGAGCGCAGTTGCTTGCGATACCTTGTTCTGCACCTGTACTTGCGCGATATCGGCATCGGTTCCTGTCTCGAATGTGAGAGTCACATTCGCGGTACCGGCGGAGGTTGAACTTGACGAGAAATACCGCAGACCGTCAAGCCCTGTCATTTGTTGTTCAATGACCTGTGTGACGGTATTGGTAATGGTTTCGGCAGAAGCACCGGGATAGGCCGCCGAGACGGAGACCGTTGGAGGGGCTATCTGTGGGTACTGCGCAACCGGTAAATTGAGGATCGAAAGAATCCCCACCCCCATGATAAGGATGGATAGGACCCAGGCGAAAATCGGGCGGTTAATAAAAAAGCGGGCCATAGGGTGTCTCTGGCAGAATCGTAGGCGGGTTCAGGAATGGATTAAGGGTGATGGGCCAAAGGCCCATCGGATTGCGCCCTATTGGCCGGCGGCGTCTTCAGTTTTTGGCGCTTCGGCATCCGAAGTCTGCTCTTCAGGAGTCACCTTTGATCCGGGTCCTACTTTCTGCACACCTTCCAGTACGATTCGATCACCTGCATTCAGACCTTCCTGAACGATCCACTGGTTGTCACGAGCTTGCAGGATAGTCAGCTGACGTAATTCGATCGTATCTTCATCGTTGACAACCAACGCTGTTGGCTTACCCTGACGATCACGACTGACAGCGTTCTGCGGCACCAGAAAAATGTTCTCCACCAGTTGTGTCTCTACATCCACCTTTACGTAGGTGCCGGGTAACAGCAATTTGTCAGCATTGGGAAACTGCATACGCAAAACCACAACGCCGGTCTGCATGTTGACTTGCGGCTCTGCGGCCGTCAAAAGCCCGGTCTCCGGATAGATTTCGCCATCCGCCAGTCTCAGCGTTACCTTGCGCTCGGTACTGCGCAAATCCATATTCGTATCCAGATTGTCGCGGCGCCACTTGAGCACGCTGCTGGCAGAGGCAGTAACATCCACATAGACACTGTCGATATTACGGATGACAGCCAGCGCATCTGCCTGGGAGGCGGTTACCAGAGCACCACGTGTTGTCATTGCCAGGCCGATTTCACCGCTCAATGGAGCAACAATCGTTGTCCGGTCCAGTTCGATACGGGCAGACTTCAGCTGGGCTTCTGCAACAGCGATGCTGGCCGCTGCCACGTCACGCGCTGCTACCGACTCATCCAGTTCACGTTGAGTGGAGACATCTCTCTTCATCAGCTCTTGTATGCGCTGAGCTTCTCTATCCGCGGCCTTGAATTGCGCCTTTGCCTGCGCAACGGCCGCTTCTGCCTGTGCAACGACCGCTTCGTAGGTCGCCGAATCTATCTTGTAGAGCACATCGCCCTGCTCAATGTGACTACCTTCCGTGAAGAATCGATCAGTGATGATGCCATTTACCTGAGGCCTGACTTCGGCAACGGCGGCGGCAACCACACGACCCGGAAGCAGGCTTGAGAGCATGATCTCCTGAGGCTGGACTGCGACGACGGTAACCGCCTGTGGCGGTGGTGCGTCCTGGGCTGCGACGACTGAAGAGCCGAGCATGAACAGGGCGATCAATGATTTGCTGAGCATGTTTCCTGCCGTTGCGTAAGAATGAAGTTGCGGCTTCAGGGCAAAGCGAGAATCGCTTTCCTTGTTCATTTCAAGGGGACTGATGATGTTCTACTCCTCAACGAGAATCTGATACTGGTGCCGCGTTGCCGCCTGCTCAACCAGCATGCAATTATGTCAGAATGTGAAATACGCGAGTGCTCTGCGTATGCACACCCGATGCGCGTACGTGTAGCAATGGGCTGCACTAGCAGCGATAAAGACGACAACCCTGCACCATAAAGCGTCTGAAACTGCGAAAACCAACTTTAATCGCGCGCTTTCAGTGCAGCCTTTAAACTCTTGAGCAGGGCTTGGACCTTTTCTGTCCTGTGCAGATCAACATGTGTGACCTGCCAGACAGTCAGGAACCAGGATTCATTGTGGGGCAATATCTGATGGAAGTCATCACGACCTGCCACATCATATTGAGAAAGGAACCCCATCCCCAGCCCTTCCGAGATGGCATGCAGGTTAACCCACATATGATTTGAGGACACCGAATACTGCTCGGGTTTTACGTACTCACGGACCCACGGTATGAAAGGCAGCAACTTGCCTTCAAGAGGCGGCACGACAAAGTCATGCCCTTCCATGTTTTCGAGATTCTCCGGCAAACCGAACCTTTGCACGTAACTCTCATGTGCATAGAGATTGAAATGCACGCGATCAAACGTCCGCACGACATAATCAGGATGATCAGGCCTGGTCCCGACACGCAAAGCCACGTGCGCCTCACCATACTCAAGCCGGGCCAGATCCTCGGTAGCAATGATGTGAACCCGGCATTTGGGGTGTTGCCTGCGAAACTCTGCAACAGGCTTCATGATCAGATCTGAGAAAGGCGCCAGCATGGTGATCTTGATTTCACCCTCAAGTTCTGACTTGCCGCTACGCACCCGCCCGGCCATGTCGTTGATCAGCTCTTCTGTCTTCTGGGCAGCCCGCAAAACCTGCTCGCCGATCTCGGTCAGCGTGTAGCCACGCGAGTGCCGTATGAAGATACGGGCACCAATAGCCTCTTCCAGGACATCGATGTGACGATTGACCGTGGCCCGATGAAACCCCAGGACATCAGCAGCTGCGCTGACGGTTCCCAGTTTGGCGACCTGATATGCCGTCCTCAGCTCTGCCCATTTATCCATGCCTGACTGTTCAATTTACGCGCACCCGATGCTCATTATCGCGCATCCAATCCCGAATGCCTATTTATTTGACTATACGAATAATTAATACTGATGCGTGATGCTGAATGAGCCGAAAGGATCAACTTCCCCGCCACCCTTGGTTTCTGCATATAAGAGAGTGAAGGCAAATGTGCCCATATTCCAGCTGACGCCCGCTGACATCATGCTTCTTGAGTGGTCCAGGGGTACCGAATGGCTGTCCCTGAAGGTATTGCCGTTGATGAATATATCGTTAACGACCACACCAACCTCGCCACCCACAAAAGCGTACCAGGCACTGTCGTTCAGGAAGGCAAGGTTATTGACCTGCCTGTCCGGCAACAAGGAGGCGGTGGCATGGCTCAATTCAAGCAAATTGCCGACGCGAAATACTGCAGACACCGATGCCCCCGACTGTATCGTGCCGACGCCGGCGGTACCACGCAAAATCAAGTCACTCTCTAATGCACGCTCGCTTGATGATGCGAACACACGTTCGCCATGGGAAGCTGCAATCAGAAAAACGAGTTCGTTTCCAAGTTGATTGTCCCAACCTTTTGGCTCTTCT
Organism: Granulosicoccus antarcticus IMCC3135; assembly: GCF_002215215.1. Classification (NCBI taxonomy): domain Bacteria; kingdom Pseudomonadati; phylum Pseudomonadota; class Gammaproteobacteria; order Chromatiales; family Granulosicoccaceae; genus Granulosicoccus; species Granulosicoccus antarcticus. The sequence goes on from NZ_CP018632.1 coordinate 4,500,910, forward strand.
GATCCGGTTATCCGATGGATGAACCGTTGTGAAGGTTCAGCCAGTGACAGCTCACCGACCACACCGACCGTGAGTGAGAGCTGATCAGAATGAATTTTGTCGAAGGCGTACAACATCGCTCGAGCGCCGAGGAAGCCGGCATAGGGAGGCTCGTCAAGCTGTAATTCAGTCACAGTGATATCTGTCGGCGTATGCATGGACTGAGAGTAGGAATAAGCCACAGCGCGTTGACGGTCGGGAAGCGTTGCCATATAGGTCTTGTTGGTCAGGTAGAGCAACCAGCCTGGCAGATTATTTTCGGTGAAGCTTTCATAGGGCCCATGAGCTACCGAAAAACCTATTCCGTTGGTATAGCCGCCATCCGTGCCTGCGAATATATCGTTCTCGAATGTCAAGGTCCACGCCTGCCCAGGTTCCGTATCCGGAAACAGTTCGCCTTCGCTTTCGCTGTCACTGGCATTCGCCTGAGTGGCTGACATCAGCAGGACAAACATCAACTGGCTGGCAAGCATCATCTTGCCGATGACTCTGCTTGTCATGAATTGCGATAGGGACATTGTTGAACTATTTTTCTGTTTATTTCTAAAAGGCTGTCGCCAGCCGCGCGGGGGATTCTTGCACAAAAACGGACAACACAAGAGCATCGATATCACAATCAAGTTCAGCGAGTGGAAGACAGCAATGCAATCATGGATTTCAAACAAACAGCACAGGATGCTGGACTGCTAGAATGGTGATGACGTCGACATTCAAGGAGGAATCGATGAACAACATGAAATGCCCGCGATGCAATACACCGCTATCTGCAGGAAGCTATGCCTCAGCCCGAGTATTTCGTTGCGACAATTGTGCAGGGATTGCATTAAAACAAGCCAGCATATTACCTGTTCTCGAGAACCCAGCCCTCCGACCTGGTCGGCTTACAAATGACGCTCAGAGCAGTCGAACAGGCTTTTTTAATAGGCTTCGTACTGGGTTAATGGGTCCCTGGCAAGAGTGCAAACAACTTTTCACTGAAACCTCCGGCTGCAAGCTGCATGGCAATTGAAAAAGTCAGTATTGAGGCTGTTTCGGTCAGAGGATAAGGCAAGCCGTACCCGGGTAACAGGTTCTTGCACAGAACCGGGCAGCACAAGAGCGTCGAATTCACGATACTCTGCCAATTCTCGGGCAGGCTACCGCGCTTCTGCAACTCGGCAATCAATGGCTCCCATACGTGTTCGATCTGTGACTGCAGATACGCCTGCCGCAAGGGGCTCATCTGCCAGTCATGATTGACATGCAGAATCCCCTCTTCCAATTCAACCGACACACTGGCTTCCAGCTCTGCCGGATCATAGAGCATATTGGGATGGGCATAACAGATGTGATATAGAGCTTTGCAGGGAGCCTGTAATGCTGGAATGTGAGAACCGGCGAAAGCGGGATCAAAATAGCTGATGCGATTCCCCTCAACGTCGCCAGGGTTGTAGAGCAGATTCCCGGTGTGATCATCTCCATGGGCTGTCATGGCCGGCACGGGCCCCGTCGGCATCGGCTTGAGCAATGTCCGGGCAGTCGTCAGGGCATCATGCAAACTCAACGGGTAGTGACACTCGTTGATCGTCCATTGAAGATGCCAGAACTCTTCAAACTCAATGGTCTGACCATTTGGCAGAGCGAACTGTCGGCCCAGATAGTAGTCACGGATACGAGCACCAAAGTGCTCATCGTCCTGATGATCAACCAGACGGCGATGGTATAAGCCATGGATCGCCTCGTCGGCAACCTGATCCGGCTCTGCCATATGCAGACTGTCCAGATAACGTTGACCCACTTGTTCCTGAAACCTGTCAAACGCCTCGATCACCGGCGACATCAGTGCTGGCGGACACCCCGCTTTTTCTATGTCCCGGGAAAGAGAATGCAACTCCGGGGTGAGCTGGCGATCCCTGTAGGGGTAGATAACCAGTTGCTCTCCCACCGTCGAGGACTGGTACAGCGCCGAGTCGACAGGAAATCCGGCCGCCTCGAGTATGCCTGCACGATAGTATTCGCCAACGCGATCAGCCTCGCCCTCCTCATGATGGCATTTCAGGAACAGGTGTTGCCCCTGCTCTGTCCTGAATTCTGCACGCAGAGAATTCAGGGCCAGCGCATTGCTGACATCGAATACCAGACTACCGGGAACGACGCTAAAGTCGAACTTCTCATTCAGTAAGGTGCACAAGGCCTGTGCCGCGTCAGCTTGAGTATCAGGATGCCCAGAGAGCCGACGTATGAATGTCATGGGGCTCTCTGACACCGGCTTTCCAGCCGCGTCCTGCAGAACTTTCAGGGTGGATTGCTTTTTGATCAGTCAATCACTCTGGCCGGCTTCAAAGGCTTCTGTACGCATCTGCGAAACCGCATTGGCATGCGCATCAAAACCTTCATACAGAGCCATCTTGCGCGCATAAGGCGCCAGCTTCTGGTAGCCCTTGCGAGTCACATGCCCGATTGACATCAGCTTCAGATAATCATGTACGCCCAGCGGCGAACGGGTATGAGCACTGGCATTGGTCGGCAGTACCGCATTCGGCCCGAGTGTGAAGTTGCCGATACAGATAGGTGTATGTTCACCAAGCAGTATTTCCCCGGCATTGTGAATCAGCCCCAGATAATCATGCGGCTCTTTGGCGTGTACCTGTAAATGCTCGGGTGCGTAGGCATTGACGAAGTCGATCGCCTGCTCGATGGTGTCGGTCAGAATGATTCCGCCACGAGGACCACACAGAACGGTGGATGAGAACTCGACTCGCTGTGCGCTCATTTTTTCCCAATACCCGGGAATGGCATCCATGGCGGCTTGCGCGACAGCTTCAGAATTGGTGACAAGGTAGGCTGAGCTGTCAGGGCCGTGCTCAGATTCTATCAGCAGATCCAGCGCGGCGACCCGACCATTGGCCGTCTCATCGGCAAGGATGATCGACTCACTGGGTCCCGCCGGTGGACCCGGATCCAACCTATCAGCAAGCAGACGTTTGGCGGCAACGACCCACGGACTGCCTGGGCCTACAATCTTGCGACATCGCGGCACGGTCTCTGTGCCGTAGGCCACGGCAGCCACACCCTGGGCACCACCGCATTTGAAGACACGTTCCACTCCTGCAATTCTGGCGGCAACCAGGGTGGCGGCATCGATTTTCCCATCCGGCCCCGGAGGGGTGATGATCACCGGCTCAGGAACACCGGCAACCACCGCAGGAATGGCTGTCATCATCACGACACTGGGAAATGATCCCTTGCCACGTGGCACGTAGCAGGCCACCGACTGGATCGGAACGATCTTTTCACCGGCAAAGACACCCGGATGCATCTCCTTCATCCACATGGATTCAGGCATCTGGGCTTCATGGAACTGGCGAACATTGTCACTACAGAATTCCATCACCTCGATCAGCGCCGAATCGACAGCATCATGGGCGGCATCAAAATCCGCCGGAGTTGCAGCAATGGCATCCACTGTGACCGGGGATTTGTCAAACTCATTGGCAAACCGCGCAAGAGCGGTATCGCCCTGCTTTCTGACGGCCTCGATGATGGGCCCTACCTTCTCGATGAATGGCGACAGATCGCCTTCGGTACGTTCAAGTAGCGCCTCTTTCTGTGACTCATCGAGTGAGCCGTAGGAATAGAAACTGATTTTCATGGATGCGGTGGTCCCACTCATTTTGATTTGAGGAAAATTTCAAGGCCGACGGTTTTATCAAGTAACCAGATAGCCAACAGGGCAATGACGATGTAGAGAACGGATACGGCTGCAAGATCTGGCGTAATGACACTGCGTATGGAGTTGTAGATCTGCACCGGCAACGTCACGGTCCGCGCATCTGTCAGAAACAGGCTGACCAGAAACTCGTTGAACGCCAGGATAAACATCAGCAAAGCACCGGTTATCACACCAGGCATGACCGCTGGCAAGGTGACCGAGAAAAAGGTCTGAACCGGCCATGCTCCGCAACTGTAGGCAGCATTCTCAAGCTCCGGGTCCAGGCCGTTTACAGTCGCAGTCACCGACCAGATCATGAAAGGCAGATTGATCAGGCACAAGGCAACACCGACCGGCCAGAGACTTCCCAGAATGCGTATTTCGCCAAAAAATATCATCATGGCGATACCTGATACTACCAGCGGTATGGTGAACGGTAGCAGCAGATAGACCTGTATTGTTTGCTGAAAACGAATGCGATACCGCACAGTTGCCAACGCGGCCAGAGTGCCGACAGGCAAGGCGACCAGGGTGCAAATTATCGAGACAATAAAGGTGCGCAGCAATGCCTGCCGGAAATCCTCCAGATGCCAGAGACGCTCATACCATCTTAATGAGAAGCCTTCAGGCGGAAACTGAATGATATCGCCAGCGGTAAAAGAGGCACCGATGATAATGATCGTCGGCAGACTTAGCGTAATCAGACTGAAGCTGACCAAAGACCACAGAACGAACTGCTTGTTGGGTACCCAGCTCACGGTGCTTCACTCCTGATACTGAGCGTACCGGCACCGGTCAGCCAGAACACCAACGCAACCAACAGGCTGCCGATGGCCACCAGCACCATGGACAAGGCGGCCCCCAGACCTGAATTGGACAGTTGGAAAAAGCTGTCGTAGATAGCACTGGCGATGAAGTCGGTAGTACCCCCGCCCAGAATTTCGGGCATGGCAAAATCGGTCATGGTCAGAGTAAAGACGACGATACCAGCCCCAACCAGTCCCGGTCGGGCCATCGGCAACACGACGTGCCGGAAGGTTCTGATCCAGTTTGCTCCCAGACTCTCGGCAGCCAGCTCCATATCCTCACTGATCGCCGTGACCGCGGGTACGATCAGCAACACGGCAAATGGCAACATATATTGCACCAGTCCAAAAATGACTGCCCCATAGTTGTAGATCAGATCCAGCGTCGGCAGTCCCATTTTCACCAGCAGGGTGTTGACGATGCCCTGCTGACCCAGAATGATGAGCCAGCCATAGGCACGCACAACCTGACCAATGAAAAAAGGCAGGAACAGGGACACCAGCAAAAGCTTGCGAACCAGCGCAGATTGGGTACGCACCATGACGTAGGCATAGGGAAAGGCCAGTAGCAAGGTAAAGAAGGTCACAAGCGTAGCTGCCAGCAGGGTCCTGAGCAGAATGCGCAAATAGACCGGCTGCTCGGCAAAGAACAGGTAATTGCCGAACGAATAGGCCTCCTTCAAACGATAGGTGGCCGTATCCAGCTCATGCAGGCTGTACTCCATCATATAGCCCAGGCCAATCAGCAGAATGCCGACTAGCAGCAAGGCCGGTGCGATGAACAGATAGCCGGTTGCCCCACGAAATTTCATGGGCCAGAGCGTCAGGGCTACAGACTCCACTTTGTCCAGCAAGGTCCACAGAACAGATTGACGGGTCATATTTTGTAAACCTGACGCATTAAATCAGCTCTGAAAAATTTCGTTGAATTTGGCAAACCAGATCGGTTGATTTTCCACCAACACCGGAGAAGGCACACTCACCAGCTTGGCAAAATCCTCAGCCTTGGTCGGATAAGACGGGTCACCAACCAGATCCTCCGGAGGCGTGATGCCCGGATAGACAGGCGGCAAGCCCAGCATGGAACACCACTTCTCTTGTGCCTCTTTGCTCAATGCAAAATTGACAAATTCCTTGGCCCAGAACTCTTCATTGGTGGGCAGACCTTTGGGTATCCACAGACCGTCGGTATCGACCTTGCAGCCCTCCTCCGGTACGGTCCATTTGACGTCGATGCCGTTCTGTTGAGCCGCTCGGGCATTCACAGAGATCGTGCAGGCGACATCTATCTCACCCTTCTGAAACCAGGTTGTGAAGTCAGAGTCTTCGCCCAGCAATGGCTCGTTCTGCTTCAATTTTTTGTAAAATTCATAACCCGGTTCCATGTTGCCCGGGATGTCGGCGAATGTGCCACCACCAGCAATCACGGAGATCGGGTTGAAGCCGATGCCATCGTCATACAAGGCAATACGGCCTTTGAACTTTGGATCCAGCAATACATTCCACGAGGTGGGTGCACCGTCGGGAAAGGCCTCGGAGCGATACGCACAGACATAAACATAGGCGTAGGTATTGACCAGCGGATAGCCTTCCAGCCCGGCAGGCTTTGCCAGTGGCAACAATCCTTCCAGGTTTGACAGATCGCTCAGATCAACAGTGACGCCGCGCAATGCGGATATGGTGGCGTTAGTGGAGGTATCCCAATTGACATGGATGGGTGGAATACGGCCCTGATCAACAGCGGCCCAGATTTTGGGCTTGATCTCATTATCTTCGGTAAAATCCAGTCGTACCTTGATGCCGGTTGCGGCAGTGAAAGGATCGGCAACACCGGCCTTGAGAGCTTCACCCCAAGCGCCTCCCCAAGCTCTGACTATCAGCTCCTTGGGCTTGTCATTGGCTTGCAGCAACCCTGGTACCGCCATCATACCGGCAGCAGCCGCACCGGCTTTGAGTGCCGTTCGTCGCTTGATACTGTCGATCTGGTTCATCTTATTCATCATTTTTACCTTCACTTGATGTTTGTGGGATCAGCTCTGGAGTCAGCGGGAAGGCGTAGAACACATCAGCGCTCCAACCCAGCTGCACTCTTTCGTTGATCGAATATTCGGCGTGTGAACCGGGGTCGTGATCAAACACATACAGTGACGAGTTATCCAGCTCTTCGACAAGCATCTCGTAGACAATCCGATCACCTTCAAAGATACGCTGCACCACAAGGCCGGTAACCTTGTTGTCCACGGCAGCATCATCAGGACCACACATTCTGACCTGCTCTGCCCGCACGGCGCAGTCAATGACATCACCGCTCTTGATCAGTTCACCATTGCCACGTGCAAGCAACGGCGTGCCACCGACATCGACTTTGATCAAACCCTCGTCAACCGACAGAACACGGCCCTTGAACATGGATGTGACACCAATGAAATTGGCGACAAACTGGTTACCGGGTTTCCGATAGACCTCCAACGGGGTATCTGCTTGCTGAACAACACCCTCATTCATGACGATGATGCGATCCGACATGACCAGTGCCTCGCGTTGGTCGTGAGTCACATTAATGGTGGTCACGCCCAACTCCTGCTGGATACGACGAAACTCAAGCTGCATTTCTTCTCGCAGTTTTCTATCAAGTGCAGAGAGCGGCTCATCGAGCAGCAGCAGATCAGGACTGAACGACAGGGCTCTGGCAATTGCCACCCGCTGCTGCTGACCACCGGAAAGCTGGTGCGGCTTGCGATCTCCCAGATCCTGCAACTTGACCAAGCGCAAGTACTTGTCAGCCAGTTCGGCAATCTGTTCCGGATCAAATCGTCGCATTTTCAGTGGAAAGGCGACATTCTCATGCGCACTCATATGCGGAAACAAGGCCAGCTTCTGGAAAACCATGCCAATGCTTCTCTGATAGGGAGGCACCTCTTCGACACGCTGACCGTTGATCATGATATGACCACTTGTGGGTGCATCGAAGCCTGCGATCATGCGCAGCAGTGTTGTTTTACCGCAGCCACTGGGACCAACGATGGTCAGAAAGTCTCCACGCTGCAAGGACAGACTGACATCATCCACCGCGGTGGTTTTGCCAAAGACTTTGCTGACGCCGCTGATTTCGATCATGGATTGTGTGTTGATGATGCTATTTCTCGAAGCCGATCGACTGGCCTGACAGATCGGCCGGATTGACTCTGACCGTCACTCTGTATCGATCACCCGGGTGCGAAAAATACCCCAATGTGACGACCTTGGGACCAACCCAGGTTCTGCGACGAATCCGCAGGATCGGCGTATTTTCACTGATTTGCAGCAATTTTTGCTCACTGGCATCGGGGGTACGGGCCTCGACCAGCTGTTCCAGCTCAGAGACTGGCGAGATTGACTGAAAGTAGTCAAACATCGAAGAATTTATCAAATCCTGTTTCAGCAGATCCGGGGCAAATTCTTCACGCACATAGCGACTTTCAATCTGTATGGGATCCTGATTGGAGAAGTGCAGCATTGAAACGTGAATGATGGGCGAATTTTTATCCAGCCCCATCAGATCAGCAATCGATTTGTTGGCCAGGCAGTGCTCCCCGATCAGCATTTTGCAAGAGTAGACAGCCCCTCGTCCTATCACCACATCCCGGATATCACTAAGTGCCACCAGGGAGCTTGTCGGGCTGGACTTGCTGACAAAGGAGCCTACACCCTGCAGCCGTGTGATGATGCCGTCGCGTTTGAGTTCTCGAAGCGCCCGGTTGACAGTCATTCTGGACACCTCAAGATCCTTGACCAGACGACTCTCTGAAGGCAGTTTCTCACCCGGTTTGTAATTTCCGGCCACTATCGCTTTCACGATGTGTTGCTTGACCATCATGTACAGAGGGACAGAGCTGGCCACATCCAAGGCCTCAATCGGAGCATCCATGTTCAGATCATTCATTATCTTGCAATCGAATTTTTCAGTGATTCAGATGGAGGCAAGGTAGCCGCCGTCAACATAAAATATCTGACCGCTGACATAGGATGAAGCTCTGGATGCCAGGAAAACAGCGATGCCTGTCAGCTCGTCCAACTGACCAAATCTGTCCATGGGGATTTTTGCCCGCATGGCATCCTGCCAGGCCTGGTCCTGGTAGAACGCCTCGGTCAGCTCGGTTCTGAAATAGCCGGGACCGATGGCATTGACCCGTATTCCCTGTGGCGACCACTCGGTACTCAGTGCGCGAGTCATACCCAGTATCCCGCTTTTGGATGCGGTATAGGCCGTTGCCGTGGGTACGCCCACCGCCGAGGTCAAGGAGCCCAGATTGATCAGGCTGCCTTCCTTCTGCAAGGCAATCAGTGCTTTTGCAAACTGCTGGGCTACGAAAAATGAGCCCTTCAGATTGGTATCACAAATAGTGTCCCACAGCGCCTCATCGACATCGAGCGAGGGGCAGACCTGCTCAACGCCTGCGTTGTTTATCAGGATATCAGCGCTCAGTCGCTGGTTCTTCAGCTCGGCAAAAAGACGCGTGACCGATGAGACATCGCGCACATCCAGCTGAAACACATGGCATTTTCTGCCCAGGGCTTCTATGGAATGGCAAAGCTCTGTGAGCGGATCTTCGCTACGGGTCGTCGCAATCACATCGGCACCGGCCGCCGCCAGCCCTAGGGCCAGCGATCGACCGATACCACGGCTGCCCCCGGTGACGAGTGCAGTTTTGCCGGACAGCTTGAATAGTGAGTCAGGAGACGCATCGCTCACCCTGCCAGACCTCTGAAAATGGGGATATAGCAGAAACCATAGCCTGTATATACAGGCTATGTCAACCAGGCTGTAATTTCAACAAATACAGCTAATTCAAGCTTTTGCCAACTTCTGCACAGTTATCTTGAAAGACTGGTCATCAGCATCTGTGAAGTATAAATCACAATCGTACCCTTGATCATCGAGAAAGTGAAACACGCGACGAGGTTCACTCAACGGATACGGCACCAACAAGGTTGCAATTCGGTGCCGACGCGATTCGGGATAGGCAACGGTCAATTGCGAACTCACTGGCAAACCTTTGATCTCATTCGGGTCAACTCCTTCGAAGGCAGCTTCCTGACTAAGGGCTGGTGCCCCTGCTTCCGACCAGAGTATCTGCCCGTAGAAGCCCGCCTTCTCACCCGAGTAACGAAATGAGTTCTTTGCCAACTGCATCGGCTCATTGGTGTGCAGCAGCCATTCAATACTCACCGGACTATCAGCATCAATGCTGTCAACGATGACGAAGTACTGATTGCGAACAAAGTAGATATCGCGAAGCACGGATGTGACACTGTCATTAACCGAGGCATACGCCGCCGTTGCATTACCACGTATGTGTATATGGTCCTCATGCACATTGGCAAATTCGATCTGACCTGAAGCACGCATCGCACGCGCTTTATCCTTGTCAGCATACTGGCCCTTACCATTGATCAGAATGGCATTCTTGGAACGTGTCTGCCGGCGCCATGCCTGATGCATGGAGCTGTTGAATGCAACATAGTAGCCCGATTGTATGGCCAGATCTTCCCCGAACGCCGAGAGACAGAAAGCGTTCTGATCACCATGACTGTGACTGATCGAGCCGTAAGGGCTGGACTTGAACACGAACTGCATATGCTTGTCCGGCTCGTCCATGTCGACTTGCAGAGCCGCCCAGCCAATACCACGAAACCATTTCAGTACTTCCATGTCCTCCGGTATGTCTGCCTCGACACTGGGAAAGTCGTGCCTGTAAGCCATGTCGTCGAAACGCAGATCCCACCAACCGTAGTTGTAGAACTCCATTTCCGTACCCGGATCGTTACGCAGGATCTCTTCGAAGAACCACTGGTAGGCACCATTACCGGTAACTCCGGCAAACTGTCGCAGGTTGTATCCCACCTTCAAGCAAGGAAGATCACCCATCGTTGAATCATCACCAAACGTTGCTCGGCGCGTGTCTGGGGATTTTGTGTACAGCGGAAAATCACCGGTTTTCTGGAAAAATGGTCGAGCATAAAGATCAAGACCCGTAAAGCTCTTGAGCAGATTGGCAGCATCAATCAGATAAGCCATACCCGTCATCCAGTAATGCGGCCCTTCTGCCCAGCCGCCATCAGCATCACCCCACGGGGAATAGACGGTATAAAGAAACTCAATGCTGTAATTGAGCCATTCTTCTGCCTCGGGCTCCTCGTCCAGCATGGCAATACAGGCAGGAATCAGCACCGCTGAGACAGAACGAACCGCATGACTGTCGAATGGAAACAAATGAATATTGGATTGCAGCATGACGTGCACAGCAATCTGGCGGGTACGCGCCAGCAGTGCAGCACGAACAACCGTTCTTTCCTCCTCCGTCAGGACATCGTGCAACCAGTCATAGCCCCATGCAAGTGCCAGATTGATGCGAAACGCCCATTCATCGGTATAGGCTCTTGAGGTGGTTCCATCAGGGTCCCAGCTGGCAGCTTCGAGCAACCAGGCCTTGGCCCGCTCGACCATCTCGGCATCCTTGCGCACCTTGCCAGCGATAGCCAGATGACGGATAGCGTAAAGCACTTCCTGACAATCAATATAAGTTTGTCGCCAGACCGGTGGAGTACGCTGATTGTTGGGGTAAGGTTTTGGCTCTGTCAGGATCTCTCGATCCATCCAAGGCAGCACTGATTTTTCAAGGAAAACATCCCAGGCACAAAATCCAGGATCCTCATTGATGGAAGTCTGAAAGCTTGCCAGTGAGCCCTTGTCCAGCCAGAGTCTGGGATGACCTTTCGGTGCGTTTGCGTAACGAGTGGCGCGTGTGGCCAGCGGCGTCTCGGGCAAATCAGCGGCAAGTTCGAAGGTGCGAACCTGACTCCAGTCAGTGATGGGCTTGCGTTTATCCGGGCACCAGACAGCGTAGGACCAGAAATAGCTTCCCGGTGGCAACGGCTGATCAGGTGTATGGAAATTCAGAGAGATTCCACTATAGCTCGTCGTGGACTCTGCTGGAAACTTGTCATTCGAAGACACACGCAGAACATACTGCGCACCATCTTCCAACACAGGCAACCATGAAAACCTGGGCGGGTTTTCAATGAGTTTATCATCCGCTCCCGGTGAATAACCGATCGTCAGTCTGCCCGCCCTGGGCTCGTCAAGGAAATTAGCCGCTGCTTTTTTCGAACCCGAACTGACAGGCGCACGTGAGGACATTATAAGTATCTCGATCAATTAATAGAAAATAGCTGCCCGATCATCTTGTGATCAGGCAGCTCACTGATAAGCGGTTAACCGCCGTATTGTCGATCGTAAGCCGATTGCATGGCCTCGATGACCTTGCTATAGCCAAGCTTCTCAAGCTTTTCCTGATAGTCGTCCCATCCTTCCCCAACATCCTCAGAGCCCAGAATCCAGATCTGCTGCATCTCAAGCATATAAGTCAGCATGTTTTGTTGATACTTGTCATAAACATTCTGCTCTTCAGGGTTCATTGAGACCCCCAGGAACTGCTCAGTCAGGTAATCACCTGCCTCATAGAGTGCGATAGCATCCAGGCCCATCTGATTGGTCCATTGAACCTGATATTCGAAATCCTGGTGGAAGCCCTTGGGAATCTGTGCGCCGATGTTCCACATCTGTGCATTAACCGGATCGGAGCCATTCAGAATCTCAGGCTTGTAGATCGGCTTGCCATCGACCATGTCATATTGCTCGCCTTCCACGCCAAAATTGGACAGACGACGACCTACATCAGAAAACCAGAAATCGAAGTACTTGATTGTTTCCACCGGGTGCTCGTTGGTATAACCAATCGCCCAACCGTCTGGCTTGACAGGAATAACGCGGTGCTCCTCCAGTTTACGACCCGATGGACTCGCAGGTGGTGCCATCGCCTGAAGATTGAAACCTTCAACCTTGTCTGCCAGAGAATCGTTGAAGCTGGTCGTGGACGGATACCAATCGTGAGTCATGCCGCCAACATCCGAACCAAAAAGCACTTCTCTGGATCGCTTGCCACGCGTGAAGAATTCAGGATCGATAAGCCCTTCCTTGTACCACTTCGCCAAATTGGTCATGCCCGTCTTGTACGCTTCTTCTGTGTACCCGTGCGTGATCTTTCCATCCTTGACGTAGTAGTCATGGAAGGTATCGGAACCCGTTGTTCTGGCATCCCAGAAAATAACAAGACGTACGATCTCTTCCCAGTCTCGTGACAGGAACGGAATCTCATCCGTCTTGCCATTGCCGTTCGGATCATCGTTGCGGAACGCTGTCAGAACCTTGTACAGATCATCGATGGTTTCAGGTACCTCAAGCTTTAGCGTATCAAGCCAATCCTGACGAATGAAGTACATGCGCCCGAAATCACCTTCTGGCAAATACGGTATGTAGTAGAGGTTGCCATCGGCCGCGCTGATCGCCGCCTTGATCTCCGGTCGGCTTTCAAAAAAAGCCTTGATGTTGGGTGCATGCTCATCAATCAGATCATTCAAAGGCAGGAACGCGCCTTCCTGTCCGTATTGATTGAATCCGTCTCTGAGTCTGTTACCACCCACTATGTCGGCAATCTCGCCAGAGGCGATCATCAGGTTGAACGCATCAGCACTTTTCTGGGTGGCCATGGAGGCAACGCCATTCAAACTGATACCGGTTAGCTCGGCAGCTCTTTTCTCAACAGGCCAGTCATTGTTATAGACAATCTTGTCACCCGAATGAAAATGGATGTCCAGAGTCAACGGCTTGTCCGTCACTTTATAGTCGTCTGCCGCCCACAGGGGTGGGTTGCAGAGACCCATTGTGGCGGCCATGGCGGCGACCAGTGGAAGTTTTTTTAAAATCATGGATTGCTCCGATGGTATTGAATTGGTGAGATACAACAAGTCACTGCAGAAGCTGACCTATTCCTTGACGCCTCCCAGCATAATTCCCTTGTTGAAATATTTTTGCAGGAATGGATAGATGAACAACACAGGAATGATGGATGCAACGATGATCGCCGCCGTGACCGTTTCATACGAGTAGGCAGATTCAAGCAGTGTGCTACCAAACTCCTCATCACTGGTCAGAGACACGATGGTCTGGCGTAAAAAGACTTGCAAGGGCACCTTGTCCTCATCTCGCAAAAGAATCATGGCCCAGAAAAAGCCGTTCCATCGAGAGACAATACAGAACAAGGCAATCGTGGCAAGAGCAGGTTTTGACAGCGGCATATAGACCTTCCACAAAACCTGGAAGTCATTGGCACCATCCATTCTCGCCGCCTCTTCGAAGGATTGCGGAATACCTTCAAAGAAGTTTCTCAGCAGAATGACATTGAACGCATTGACCGCAAAACCGACGATGATGCCGAAATAACTATCCAGCAAACCCAGGTCTTTCATGTTCAGAAAGAAAGGAATCAGGCCAGCATTGAACCAGAGCGTAAATGCAACAAACAGGTTGAAAAACCGTCGTCCAACCAACTGAGGCCGCGACAAGGCATAAGCCCCCGGAATGATGATCAGCAAACTGGTCAACGTACCGAATATCGTATAGATGAAGGTATTCAGGTAGGAATTCCAGAACTGCGGTTCGGCCCATACGTATTTATAAGCGGCGATGGTCAGGTCGATAGGACGATAGATGACTTCTCCCGAAGTCACCGCCGTACCCGAACTGAAAGACACCGCAATAATATAGATGAACGGATACAGCGTACTCAGTGCAAAGAGTGTCAACAGGGTGATGTTGATCTTGACAAAGAGCTTGTCACCCCGGGAATACAGATTCATGTTTTGCATGCTCATCTTCCGTTACCAAAGTGATGTTCTGGTGAGACGTCGACTGATCGTGTTAGCCGCCATGACAAGCACGAAGGCAACGACCGCATTGAAAAGACCCGCAGCAGCAGCAACATCGTACTGATTACCAACAAGTCCCTGACGATAGATGAACGTATTGATGACATCGGCCGTCTGAAAGGTTGCAGGCTGGTACAACAGAATGATGAGCTCGAATCCGACTTCCAGAAGATTTCCGATTCGAATGATCAACATGATGACAATGGTAGGCAAAATACAAGGCAGGGTGATTTTCCACATCATCTGCCAGCGATTCGCACCATCGACAACCGCACTTTCATAGAGCGAAGGACTTACCCCGGCGATAGCTGCCAGATAGACGATAGACTGAAAGCCTGCTTCCTGCCAGATACCGGAGCCGATGAATATGGGTCTGAACCATTCAGGCTGCGTGAGAAAGTAGATGGGTTCGATTCCGAACTTTCCCAGGATCAGGTTGACGACACCTGTGGAGGGCGAGAACGCATTGATAACAATACCCGCAATGATAACCAACGATATGAAGTGCGGCAGGTACACAATGGTTTGTACCACTTTCTTGAATTTCCCCTGAACGATCTCATTGAACATCAGCGCCAGAAGAATTGGCATGGGAAAGGCAATCGCAAGATTCAGAAAGCTGATGATAAAAGTGTTTTTTATCGCTCTTATGAACGTATCGCTGTCGAACAGAGTTCGAAAATGCTCAAGCCCCACCCAGGGACTTGCGTCTACCCCACGAAACAGGCTGAAATCCTTGAAGGCAATCTGCAAGCCATACATCGGCTTGTAGAGAAACAGCAGGAACCAGATGATCAGAGGTGCCAATAGCAGATAGAGCTGCCATTCCTTGCGAACATGCTTGAAAAACCAACGTATGCGTGTTGTGAAATCCATACCCCCTACCCCCGCTTCTGATCAGGTCGATAAAGTGCAAGACCACTCTTCTCGTCGAATACTTTTACACGATCGACGTTGACATAGAATTGCGTGATGTGATTCAGGTGATCGATATCGCCATGAGTATCTGTTTTTATGACAAAGGGTTCATCCGCGACTACCGCGTGTATCAGCGCCTCTGATCCCAAAGGCTCAATGAGATTGATCTCCAGCGGAACCGTTGGCAAAGACTCGTTTGCTTCAAGCAATACATCCTCCGGGCGAATACCGATAATCACGGACTGACCAATGGCCGCACCCATGCCTTCAGCGGCCGGCAATGGAATCTGTACGGTCTCTGATAGCTGGGCTGCCGGACCGTCCTTGCTATCAACGATGACCGCCTTCAGCTGATTCATCGGAGGAGAACCAATGAAACCTGCCACAAAGCGATTGGCTGGGTTCATGAACAATTCCATGGGTGTACCGACCTGTTCGATGCGCCCCTGGCTCATGACCACGATTCGATCCGCCAGGGTCATGGCTTCGACCTGATCATGCGTCACATAGACGCTGGTAACACCCAGTCGTTTATGCAGGCGCTTGATTTCAGCTCGCATCTGCGTTCGCAATTGAGCATCCAGATTAGACAGTGGTTCATCAAAAAGAAATACTTCAGGATGGCGAACAATGGCGCGGCCCATGGCAACACGTTGCCGCTGCCCACCTGAAAGATCAGCTGGCTTCCTTTCCAGTAGTGGGGTCAGACTAAGAATTTCAGCGACCTCGGCTACCGTTCGCTTTATCTCTTCCTTGTCAACTTTTCGAATTCGCAAGCCAAATGCAATATTTTCATACACATTCAAATGAGGATAGAGTGCGTAGTTCTGGAAAACCATCGCCACGTCCCGATCCTTAGGTGCGACATCATTGACAACCTTGTCCCCGATATATAGCTTGCCTCCCGATATCTCTTCCAGACCAGCAATCATGCGTAGCGTCGTCGACTTGCCGCAGCCCGAGGGCCCGACCAGAACGACAAACTCCTTGGAGGCTACCGTTAGATCGATGCCATGCACCACATCAACATCGCCGTAGCTTTTTACGATTTTTTCCAGAACTACTTGAGACACTCTTCACCCCCAGTGAATAATCTGACAGTCCGACACATTGGTATGTGTAATCACATTTGGTTACAGACGCGGAGTTCTTGACCGTTGTCTGCCAACCGTAGATTCTTCGATGAATGCCAGCAACTCAGGCAAGGCGGACAACTCTTGTAATTCGCCTTCCAGAGAACCTATATGGTTCGTGAGCGCCACCTGCGCTGCATCTGGATTACATGACTGTATTGCATCGACAATGGCTCGATGTTGATTCAACACCTGAGCCCTTCTATTGATTCTGAACATCCGTTTCAGCTTACGCATGCGATATACCTCAGACTGGGTTCGCTTTACGACAGGCCAGACAGCAGGTATGCCTGCCACGATGAAAAATGCTTCGTGCAATCGCTCATCCAGAATGAAGAACAAGGGAAAGTCTTCATTCTCGATAGCCTTTTCCTGCTCCTTGATAATCTCTGTCAGCTGGCTCTGCCTGTGGGAAGGCTGAATCGCAGCACGACGCACGGCACCTGTTTCCAGTTGCAAGCGAATGAAACAAGCACCGATATAGGTATTGATTCGAATGGGTGTCACGTAAGTGCCACTCTTGGGAACCACATTGACAAGCCCGGCTTCTTCAAGGCGAATCAACGCTTCACGCACCGGTGTCTTGCTGGAGTTAAGAGATTCGGCAATTTCCTTCTCTGACACCAATTGCCCGGGTTGCAACTGAATATTGACAATCAGATCCCACAGCAAGCGGTAAATCTGATTTGCCAAACCCTCGCCCGATACCAGACAAGCGTCACTTAGCAGTGAGCCAACGGATGCGCGATCCGGCGTGCCAAGAATGTCAGTGGAAGCAGAAGAAGTCATATCAGCCAGATATACCTATGTGTAGATCTAATATACCAGTTCCGACTTACATGTGTATGTGAATATTCAACTCAGGGACTTGATGTAATGTTTGCCATTCATAAGTGAGATATATTTCTACCCTCCAGTCTGCCCCTGCAGCAGCAGTGGCTCAACAAACCCTCAACCCGACGCATCCGCCTCAACAAGAAGTCCTGAACAGAGAAAACTCAGACTTCTTCGAGCACAGCATTAATCGCTTCTTTCAGATCTGCCATCCGATAAGGCTTTTGCAACAGACGTGGGCGTTTGTCAGAGTGCTGCCCTTCAACTCTTTGATCACTGTAGCCGGATGTCAGCAATACCTTGCACGAGGGCAAGTGCTGATGAACCCAATCTGCCACGTCGTAGCCAGACACCCCGCCTCCCATGACCAGATCCGTCAGCACCAGGTCAAAGCTTGCATCTTTCTCGAGCAGAGCGATCGCCTCAAGACCACTGGTCACTTGTGTAGTGAGATAACCAAAAGCATGCAGTCGCTCCACGGTTACCTCCATGACCATCTCATCATCCTCGACCACCAGGACTCGACAACTCTCCGCTGCATGCTCAACCTCTGCCTCCTGCATCGGTTCAGTGAGGATCATCTCCTTCTCACTTCTGGGCAGAAGAACACTGATCATTGCACCAGAACCTGCATTTGAATCCACGATGACATTACCGCCAGATTGCCGTGCGAATCCATAGGTTGATGCGAGTCCGAGTCCTGAATTCTCCCCCACATCCTTGGTTGTATAAAAAGGCTCGAAGATCCGCTCGACAACATCAGCACTCATCCCACAACCCGAGTCAGAGACTGACAGCCGGACATAGTCACCAGCGGCAACACCCAGATAATCCCCGGCCTCATCAGCACCGATACTCACGTTATGAGTCTCGATCATGATAAGTCCTCCTTCGGGCATGGCATCGCGGGCATTCAGGGTCAGATTGACCACCGCATTCTCTATACCGGTAGGATCTGCACAGATATGCCACAAGTCCGGATCCAGAGAAGAATCCAGAGAGTAGTTGTCACCAATGGTTGTGCGCAACAATGACATGGCTTCTTGAATTTGCTCATTAACGTCAAGCACCAGTTGCTCCAGTTGATCTTGTTTGGCAAAACTCAACAACTTCCGGGTCAACCTTGCACCCATTTGAGCGGCAGCATCCGCCTGATTCAACAGTTCCTTCTGATGCTCGTCATCTGCTTCACACTTCAAAAATTCGATGTTGCCAATGATGACACTCAACAGATTGTTGAAGTCATGTGCCACACCGCCTGCCAATTGACCGATAGCTTCAATTTTTTGCGATCTGTTTAACTGTGCTTCTGTTTCCAGCTTCTTGGTAACGTCTCTGATGATTCCTACGTAGTGTGTCAGATGACCCTCTGTATCGTGTACCGGAGAGAGATAAAGATCAACAATGTACTTTGTACCAGTCTTGCGTTTATACGTCATCAAGACCTGCACAGGGTCTCCCTTGGCCAGGGCCGCATCGATTTTACAGACCCCATCATCATTGTGATCTTCATCCCTGAAAATTTCAGGCCCGCTACCGATCAACTGCTCGGCCGTATAGCCGGTCATTTCACACAAATGACGATTCACGTAGACGATGGGGCGTCCCGCTTTTCTCACATCAACGATACCAACCCCCACATCCAGCTCTTCAATCGCCCGATCACGTAGTCTGACGTCTTCCTGCTGCCGGTTTCTCTCCGTCATATCCTGAACCATAGCCGCCACAACAGGTGGAGACTGATTCGTCATGATCTGCAGAGAGGCCTGTACGGGATAGATCGATCCATCCTTACGCTTGTGTGTCGTTTCAAAATTGTAGAAATCAAGATCCCCACGACTCAACAATGCAACTACCTCACCCACATTCTGCTCTGTCAGATCTCCAACAAAATCCCAGGGCATCAGATCAACACACTCCTCCAGGCTGTATCCCATGTTTTCCCTGGCCGCTCGATTTGCATTGAGTATCTTGTAACTCTTCGCATCAGCCACATAGATTTCAGAGACGCTATCCTCGACAATCTGGGCCAGACGATTTCGCGATGCTTCCGCTTTGTCTTTCTCTCTGTGAATGGAGGCCAAAGAGTCCAGTAACAAGGAAATCTCCCCCATCTCATTTCCCTGAACCAGATTGGCAGAGACCGAGTAGTCACCTTTCGAAAATGAGCGAATGGTCGAACGAAGCCGCAGCAACGGATCGATGAAGAATCGACCCAGCAGTATCCAGAAAGTCACCGTGACAATAAACAGAATGAGCGTGCTGTAGCCGGCGATCGATAGCCTCTTTTTCTTCAATATACTCACTAGCTGTCGCTGGTCCAGAATGAGGCCTATCAGGCCAATCTCCGGATTACTACCTGCAGCATTGCCGGGAAGCTCAAAGGCAAGTACCCCGTAGGCCAGCCCCCCATCGCCGATATTGTAGAGCTGTCCACCCAACAAACTTTCCCTTGAAAACTGAGTGGCAAAATCATTCAAGCCAGGAAACTCGTTCAGTGAACGACCAATCGCCTGCGGATCAGAAGAGTCGATAATCGTTTCCGTATCATCCAGAACAACGGCTATTTGCAAATCACGCATGGTCGACTTCAGCCAGCGCATTTCCCCACTCAAACTCTCGAACTGAGTCTCGTTTGGCCCACCAGAGGCAGACGCCTTCAGCTGAGCACTGATAACCTGAAAGTGACTAGCAGACTTTCCATGTACTGCAGCAGAATCAAATTGATAGGAGACGGCGTACTGCATGGTTATCACCAGCAAACCTGCCAGTAAAACCATCAACGGAAAAATCGCGAGCACGGTAAATCTGATTTTCATATTGGATAAGTCCAGGCATATTCCTTGAGCCTATACAGCTGCACTTCGTCACTCGCGGGCAATAAGGGCTCGTGAAATGGAGGAGCTCGTGATCAGAGTAGCAGTGCCTTCCATTCCACCCCCAGATTCCGAAACAACATAACTGTCGTAAAACAACATTATGTACTGATTGATGAAAGCTTAACAAGCTGTCAGCTACTCCACCGTAAATTTCAGCCTGTTCAATGAAATGTAACCCCCAAGCCATTGAACTACAACCTCAACTATGCGCGACGTGACAACGCCTTGCATTACGCCAGCCTTGTACCCCTTACCCCTTTATCCTGTTACGTATCAAACAGGCTTGTACGACTGACTGGAACAGGCTTTGCTTCCTTGAATCGTCGGTACACGCTTATCGAAGATAATGAACATGAAAATTGTTCGAAAATCCAATGCTCAGGCAACCAGCTCGACTGTCACGGACGATGAGCACAGCCCACCTCTGGTTACAACACCTCACTCGGGATCAAGGGAAAATAATCGCGCCGCCGTTTCAGCCCGGTTCAAACGGGCCAATTTTTCCAATATGAGTCGACAAGAGCTGCACGATCTGGTCAACTGCCAGACGAGAAGCGGGCAGCTATCCCTCGAAGATAGTGCAACTTTCACATGGCTAAGCGCCAATGTGCAGATCGATGAGAAGGCAGTGTCTGGGGAATTGGATCAACATGAAGCCCTGGATTTTCTTGCAAATGCCCGGTTCGGGATGGATGCCGCCCTTGCCGCTGGCAATTCAACGATAGCCAGGCAGTTTAAAATTGCGCTGGATCTCATGCTTGAAATCCAGGGTCAGACAATCGGTGTCGATACACTCGTCTGAGATATTCATCTGTTTGTTCCGACAGACAATGCCTACTCTCGCCTTTTTCTCGATTTTTCCTGCAGGATAAGTCGACGACGATACATATCGACGCTGGGATAGCCTCCCAGCACATGCAGAGCGCTGGACAACTCTTCAAAGCCTGATTTGGTATCTGATCTTTTCCTGGATTTGCCAGCAGCGTAGTCCTTGAGATCACGAACTTTCAGGGACGTGGATGAAGGTATTCGA
Source organism: Granulosicoccus antarcticus IMCC3135 (assembly GCF_002215215.1). NCBI lineage: Bacteria > Pseudomonadati > Pseudomonadota > Gammaproteobacteria > Chromatiales > Granulosicoccaceae > Granulosicoccus > Granulosicoccus antarcticus. Next base: position 4,522,050 of record NZ_CP018632.1, read on the forward strand.
ATCAACGGAAGGTTGGCGGCATGAGTGAATAATGCAGCTGCGCCGACGGATGAATCAAACATCTGAACACGCGGATGCGGCCTGACGTAGTTGCGACGTAACAACTGATACGGAATCTTGCGCGGGTCGATGTCTACCAGCTCTTCCCGGGTAATCTCTTTATGCCGAGGCAAGCCTTGAAAGTACTCAAGCGACATCTGCAATGCCAGTCGCTTGTTTTCATCCTTTGATATCTTCTGCGATTCTTCTTCCAGTGCGATTTCAGCCAGCTCGACAGCCTGTACGGGAGTGATCCAGACATCCGCCGGTGTCTGACATTGCCAGGTAAAATTGACGCGTGTGATGTGTTCTGGAATCAGGAACACATGCCGGTAGACCTGATTCATGTGCACACCCGGAAATATCTGCGTACAGGCACGACTGCGCCTGACGGTGTCGGGATAGGCCTTCAGCACATGAGCTTGCAGACGATCTTTCAATTCGTTGACCGCAGCAATCTGCTCACTCAGATCCTTGCTGAGCGAAATATATCCCGGCAATCGATAGGTTGTTGTCCTTTTCTGCCCGGCACTGATCGAAAAACGTTTTAGCGCACTGCAGGCCAGCTCGAGTGCCTCAGGTTCAACTCCGTCAATCACTCCAGATTTTTCAACCGGAAAATGAGAAGGAACAACGCTTTCCGCCTCCACCACGGGCAGCTGATAGACAACGACACCATCGCAATGCGATCGAACCTCGTCAACCAGACAGGCAAGTTGCCCCAGCAGCTCTTGGTACAACTGTATTGCAGGATGACGATTGAGAGTTTCCATCGAAAATCAGCACCTTTTTCCCTGTTTCATGATTAACACCCCCTGTTGCTGAACTTCAAATAATGGTCAGGGTTCAGGATGTCAGGGATGCGGCATATTCAGGCACTATAGCAATGGTGGTATATTTTTACCAGTCATTGACTACCTCAACAAGCTTCGGCTATCGCCCTCAGCCATCCTCTGACATCATCAGCTGCGCATCGCGCATTTGTCGTTTCTCCTGACGCTTCAGAGCAATGATCGCTATCAGAATACCGATAGCAACAATGCCGATGATAATGGTTGCCAGGGCGTTGATATCCGGGCTGACACCCAGCCTGACCTTGGAGAAGATAACCATGGGCAAGGTGCTTGAACCCGGCCCTGAGACAAAGCTTGCAATAACCAGATCATCAATCGACAGTGTGAAAGCCAACAGCCATCCGGATATCAATGCCGGTGCCACGATAGGCAGCGTAATGGCAAAAAACACCTTGGCAGGCTTTGCCCCCAGATCCATCGCAGCCTCCTCCAGCGAGGGATCCATATCCGCCAGACGCGCCTGGACGATCACCGCCACATAGGCCATGGAAAAAGTGATGTGGGCAATCGTGATGGTGGTGACCCCTCGCCCATTAGGCCAGCCGGTCAGCTTCTCCAGTGCGACAAAGAACAACAGCAGCGACAAACCGGTAATCACTTCCGGCATCACCAGTGGTGCCATGGACATCCCGGTAAACAGGGTACGCCCCCGGAACTGACGCATACGGGCCATGACGAAGCCTGCCAGCGTGCCAAATGCCACGGCAAAGCAGGCGCTGATAACCGCAATGCGCAAGCTCAGAAGGGCTGCCTGGATAATCTGCTCGTTGCGGAACAGCTCACCGTACCATTTGGTCGAAAAACCACCCCAGACAGTAACCAGCTTTGACTCATTGAATGAGAAAACAATCAGCGAGATGATGGGAATATAAAGAAAGGCATAGCCGAATATCAGACTGGCAAGCAGAAAGTTGAAGCGTTTGCGAATCTTCATCATGCCTCCGGCTGTCGGTTCTGATAGTGCTGGAACACCATGATCGGCACCACCAGAAATGCCAGCATGGCAATGGCAACAGCTGAAGCAACCGGCCAGTCACGGTTGTTGAAGAATTCATCCCATAACACTCTGCCTATCATCAGAGTATCCGGTCCACCCAGCAACGAGGGGATCACGAATTCGCCAACGGCCGGTATGAACACCAGCATGGAGCCAGCAATGATTCCCGGTAACGACAGCGGCAAGGTGATGACCAGAAAGGTCTTGAAAGGCTTGCACCCCAGATCGTAGGCAGCCTCCAGTAGTGTGCCGTCCAGCTTCTCCAGATTCGCATACAAGGGCAGAATCATGAAAGGCAGATAGGAATAGACAATACCCAGATAGACCGCAAAGTCGGTCTGCATCATGACGATGGGCTGATCGATGATACCCAGACCCATCAGAATGTTATTGATGATGCCGTTGTTCTTCAAAATCCCCATCCAGGCATAGACACGCAACAGAAACGATGTCCAGAATGGCAGGATGACCAGCATCAGCAGAATGTTGCGATTGACGGGATTCGCACGCGCAATGGCATAAGCCATGGGATAGCCAATCAACAGACACCACAGGGTCGAAATCAGGGCAATCCTTGCCGAGTTCAGATACGCGGCCCAATAGAGATCATCTTCAAGCAGGAACTGGAAGTTACCAAAATTCAGCTTGATGGAAACCACGGCATCCTCCCCCCACTCCAGCAGGTCGCTATAGGGAGGGATGGCGGTGGCGTACTCTGCCAGCGATATCTTCAGAACAATGACAAAAGGCAGCAGGAAAAACAGGAACAACCACAAGAAGGGAATGGCGATAACACTGCTGCGGCCCGTCACGCCAAATGCACCCAACACGGCCGCCACGGCTCTGCCCAGAGAAGTATGCATGAGCGGCTCGAAGAGCGAGATCAAGCCATTGCCCAGAGAGGGATGCCCGAACTTCACGCTGTCAGTACCAGGCCGCTGTAGGGCTTCCAGCTCAAAAACACTTCATCATCCCAGGTGAACTGCTCCGTATCCCGATCCAGATTAGGTTGTGTGACTTGAATCATGGGCCCCGCCTTCAGTTGTATCCGGTAGATGGACAGGCTGCCCATATAAGCAACTTCGATTATCGTGCCGTAGGCAACATTGTCTTCCTGGTCAGGCTTCTGGCGCGATATTCTGATTTTTTCTGGCCGTACTGCCACCGATACGCGTGAGCCTTCACTGACGTTATTGACACCGTGATCGATGTACAGGTTACAGCCCGCTGCATCCGAACTGATTCGCACATGATCATCCGCATCTTCAATGACATTGCCATCGAACAGATTGACCGAACCGATGAAGTTGGCAACAAATCGTGATGCAGGGTGTTCATAGATCTCGTTAGGGGAACCCACTTGTTCAATGCGTCCCTTGTCCATGACACCGATGCGGCTGGAAAGCGTCATGGCTTCTTCCTGATCATGGGTCACCACCACAAAGGTGATGTCCAGCTCTTCCTGCAAGGTCATCAGTTCAAACTGCGTATTCTCCCGCAGCTTTCTGTCCAACGCACCCAGTGGCTCATCCAGCAATAACAGCTTTGGCTGCTTGATCAGTGCCCGGGCCAGTGCCACACGCTGTCGCTGCCCGCCGGACAACTGGTGCGGCTTGCGTTTCCTGAAATCGCCTAGTTTCACCATCTCCAGCATGTCAGTCACACGCTTGTTGATGTCGGCCTTGGCAACGCCCTCCTGCTTGAGGCCGAAGGCCACATTGGCTTCGATTGTCATATGCGGAAACAAGGCATAAGACTGAAACATCATGTTGACAGGTCGCTCATAAGGCGGAATACCGGCCATGTCGACGCCATCGAGCAGAATGCGCCCGCTGCTAAGCTCCTCAAATCCTGCCAGCATTCTCAGCAGAGTCGACTTGCCGCACCCCGACCCACCCAACAGACAGAACAGCTCTGATTTGTAGATATCCAGCGAGACATTGTCGACAGCCGAAAAGTTACCGAACTTCTTGGTCACGTTCTCCAGCTGTATATAGGGCTTTGCCTCCGCGTCATTCCATGGCACCTTCACCTTGCTTGCCAGCTCACCGGTATCAGCCATTGTTGATATCTCCACTTGCTCAAATTGCCCTGAACCAGGTCATTCTGGTTCAGGGTATCGCTGAATCCGGCTGGGCCAGCCGTGCTACCTACTTACCAGTCTTGATGGTGGTCCAGGCTCTGGAGAGCGCCCGGGTAAACTTTCTCTCGTCCGCCAAGTCGGCGAACAGCAAAGCCTTGACGGCTTCTGAAGGGTAGATAGCCGGATCGCTCTTCACTTCGTCAGAGACAAATTCCGTTGATGCGCTGTTGGCATTGGCATAGAAAACATAGTTGGAAACATCAGCAATGACCTGCGGTCTCATCATGTAGTTGATGAACTGATGAGCATTGTCCGGATGGGGAGCATCAGCAGGCACGGCCAGGCTGTCGAACCAGATAGCGGCACCTTCTTTGGGAATGACATACTTGATATCGACACCATTCGAAGCTTCGCTGGCGCGATCGCGGGCAATCAGCATATCGCCGTTGTATCCCATGGACACGCATATCTCACCGTTGGCAAGGTCATTGATATTCTGTGATGAATGAAAATACTTGATGAAAGGTCGTACCTTCAACATATGCTCTTCGAATAATTCGACATCCTTGACGTCGTTGCTATAAGGGTCTTTTCCCAGATAGGCCATGACAATACCGAAGACCTCGGTTGGCGCCTCCGCCACCGTCACGCCACATGACTGGAACTTCTCCGCAACCTCAGGGTTCAGGATCATGTCCCAGCTATCCACCGGCGCATCGGGCATTGCAGCGGCCACCTTGTCAACGTTGTAGGCAAAACCTGTCGTCCCCCAGGTATAAGGCACAGAATGGGCATTGTCCGGATCATGAGCGGCCATGCGTGTCAGGATCTCGGTATCCAGATTGCCGTAATTGGACAGCTTGCTGCGATCAAGCTCTGCGAAGACACCCGACATGATCTGTCGCTCCAGGAAAGGTGCTGTGGGCACGACAACATCGTAGCCACTGCTACCTGCTATCAGCTTGGATTCCAGCAGCTCATTGGAGTCATAGACATCGTAGTTGACCTTGATGCCGGTTTCTGCCTCGAAATTGGCAATGGTATCTTTGGCAATGTAATCCGACCAGTTGTAGATATTGAGAACCTTTTCCTCTTGAGCATGAGCCGTGCTGATGAGGGCGAATCCAACCATTGTTCGGACTATGTTCTTGAGCATCTTGTTTTCTCTAGATAATTGCAGATTGTTGCCACAAGTGGCAGAGACACGGAAGATGAAATACACCAGACAATCCAGGACGTCCGACAGCCTGAACTCCCCACATACCCCCACTCTACTCCCATGTGCATTGCGTGTGATTGATACCAGATATCCTCATCCTGCACAACTGTCCCCCTCATCGATAGCATCTTTATAGGCTCAGCAATGGTGCATGGCTTGCGCGCAAGCTTGCCGATAATTGCATAAGGCGTTGGCGATCAGCCAAATAGCATGTTAGTCTCTGGCCCACTTGACGGGGTGCTGGACAACCATATCGCATGGGGGTTCGGCTGAGATGCTGCAGATGTCTGCACGATCCCGCTGAACCTGATGCGGATAATGCCGACGAAGGGATCAAGCCAAGGGAATGACCATGATTCCCATGCCCCGGTCTCTTTCACACTCGGTATTAGCCGAGGAGTGAATCATGCAGACCAACAAAACCAGCTTGCCGCCCCAGAGCGCTGATACCCAGCGACAGCGAATCCCGATCGCCATGACCATTGCCGGATCGGATTCGGGCGGTGGTGCGGGCATCCAGGCAGACCTGAAGACTTTCAGCGCCCGAGGCGTTTATGGCGCCTCCACCATCACCGCGTTAACTGCCCAGAACACCTGCTCGGTCAGTGCCATTCATGAGGTGGCGCCTGAATTCGTGACGCAACAACTCGTCGCCGTCCTGTCCGATCTGAAGGTCGATGCCATCAAGATCGGCATGCTTGCCAGCATTCCCATCATTGAAGCCATCGGCGTGGTGCTCGACCAATACCCCGACATCCCCGTCGTGCTTGACCCTGTCATGGTGGCCAAGAGTGGCGATTCATTACTGCACTCAGACGCCATTGAGGCCTTGCGCGACATCCTCTTCCCGCGAGCCACCCTCATCACTCCCAACATCCCCGAAGCTGCCATGCTCTTGGGTGATGTCGAGGCCAGCAGCGAGGCGCAGATGGAAGCACAGGCAAGGGCACTGAGCCGGTTCGGCTGCTCGGCGGTTCTACTCAAGGGCGGACACCTGGCATCCTCGGACAGCACCGATCTGTTATTACAAGACGGCGCCATCCATCGCTTCTGCTACCCACGCATCCCCACCAGCAACACACATGGCACCGGCTGCACCTTGTCATCGGCCATCACTGCCGAAATAGCCAAAGGACTGCCTTTGCACACAGCCATCGCCATCGCCGAGCAATACATACACGAAGCGATTGCCTGTGCCGATCAACTGGACGTGGGGCACGGTCACGGTCCCGTACATCATTTTCATGCACTGTGGAGTTGAAGGTGACTCAGGCTCCGGCCATCGAGTTGCAGGCAGTCAGCCTGACACTGGGTGAGCATTGCATTTTTGATCGCCTGACACTCAGCATGGAATCGGCTCAATGGCACAGTATTCTGGGCCGCAGTGGCGCAGGCAAATCCTGCCTCCTGAGGCTGGTAGCAGGCTTGCAGCAGCCCGATTCGGGCTGCATTACAAGCTTTGGCAAACCGAGCGCATCCCGACAGATTGCCTATATGGCACAGGAGGACGGCCTACTACCCTGGTTGTCGAATCTGGACAATGTGCAGCTGGGAGCCCGCTTGCGTGGCGAACGCAGCCCTGCCAACCGGCAACGCGCGCAGGCACTGATTGAACAAGTCGGCCTGGCTGACTGGGCCGATGCTCTACCGGCTGTGCTCTCAGGAGGAATGCGCCAGCGCATAGCCCTGGCCCGCACCCTGTTCGAGGATCAACCTGTCGTACTGATGGACGAACCCTTCAGTCGACTGGATGCCATCACCCGAGATGAACTGCAACTACTCGCCTTCGATCTGTTATCAAAGCGCACGGTACTGCTGGTAACCCATGATCCGATTGAGGCGCTGCGCCTGTCACAGGCAGTCCACGTACTCAGTGCTGCATCGCCCTCATCCATTCACAGCATTCGCCTGTCGACAGCTGCGCCTCGCGCCATGGATGATGCCTATGTCATGCAGCACCTACCCACGGTATGGCATCACCTGCAATCGCTGAGCAGGCAAGTGGATGCCGCCTGATATGCAAAAGCTGCCAACAACACAACGCCCCGCGCTGCTGAACTTTGTCATCACCGCTGCCAGCATCCTTGTGTTCTGGCAATTGCTGGTGAGCATAACGGGCATCCCGAAATTCATGCTGCCAGCCCCCTTGGCCGTCTTCGAATCTGTCCTGACGCACGCCCAATCACTGGCCTCTCATTCATTGATCACGGGTTTCGAGATCGTTGTCGGCCTGGTGATCGGCAGCTGTCTGGGCATCATCAGTGCCATTGGCCTGACCGCATCAACCTCTGTGCGTCGCTGGGCACTGCCTCTGATGGTCATCAGTCAGTCCCTGCCCGTCTTCGCACTGGCACCGCTATTGACCCTGTGGTTTGGTTATGGCATCAGCTCGAAGATCATCATGGCCATACTCATTATCTATTTTCCCGTGGTGGCCGCAACCTTTGACGGACTCCGGCACACCCAGCCCGCCATGCTGGATCTGGCACAGACACTACGGGCTACACCATTGAGCATCATGTTCCAGATCCGGCTGCCAGCCGCCCTGCCCTCAATTGCTTCAGGCATACGTGTTGCCACCTCCATTGCTCCCATTGGCGCGGTGGTCGGCGAATGGGTTGGCTCAAGCAAAGGTCTGGGCTATCTGATGCTGCACGCCAATGGCCGTATGCAAACCGATCTGATGTTCGCCGCATTATTGTGTCTGTGCCTTATCGCACTGCTGTTGTACTTCTGCGTTAACCGGCTACTTGACCGAATCCTCTACTGGCAACGTGACTCCAGCCAGTTCCACACCGCTCAACCCCATCGAAACTGAACCCATGAAACGATTGAACCTGCTACTGGCACTGTGGCTTTTCAGTACTGCAAGTCTGGCAGACGATAAACCACTGACCGTTTTACTAGACTGGTTTGTAAATCCGGACCATGCCCAATTGATACTGGCTAAAGAACTGGGTTACTTCAAGGAGGAAGGCCTGGATGTGGAACTGATCGAACCGGCAGATCCTTCCTTACCCCCCAAAATGGTCGCAGCTGGCAAAGCCGATGTTGCCATCAGCTATCAGCCGCAACTGCATGTACAGGTCGCTGAAGGCTTGCCGCTGTCGCGCTTTGGTACATTGATATCAACCCCCTTGAACTCACTGGTGGTACTGGCTGACGGTCCGGTAAAATCCATTGCTGACCTGAAGGGTCGCAAGGTTGGCTTTTCTGTGGGCGGTTTCGAAGATGCCTTGCTCAAAGCCATGCTGGACACCGAGTCGCTGTCACTGGACGATATCGAACTGGTCAACGTCAACTTTTCCTTGTCTCCCGCGCTCATCACCGGACAGGTAGATGCCGTCATTGGTGCCTATCGCAACTTTGAACTCAACCAGCTGGACATCGAGGGCTTTGCAGGCAAGGCCTATTACCCCGAAGAGCACGGCGTGCCACTTTATGACGAACTGATCCTGGTAACCAACAATGAATCACGCGACGCCGAATGGATCGTCCCTTTCCTGCGAGCTGTCGAACGTGCAACCACGTATCTGGCCAACCATTCTGACGATGCCTGGGAATTGTTCAAGAATACCAACACGGACATACTCGACAACGAGCTGAACCAGCGTGCCTGGCGCGATACCCTGCACCGTTTCGCACTGCGCCCCGCCGCACTGGATACACGTCGATATGAAGACTTTGCGCGCTTTCTGCAAAAGCAGGGTCTGATCGATACCTTGCCTGAAACCAGCACCTACGCCTACGAGGCCCGCTGATATCATGTCGACACTTCTGGAGCATCTGCAGAGCCAATGCGAACCGCAATGGCAGCAGTACACTCAGCACGCCTTTGTCAGACAGCTGGCCGATGGCACACTGCCGCGCCATTGTTTCGAGCACTACCTGAAACAGGACTACCTTTTTCTGATTCACTTTGCTCGTGCTTTTGGCCTGGCCGCCTTCAAGAGTCGTAATCTGACAGAACTGAAAAGGGCCAATGCCTCTTTGTCCGGTATTGTGGATGTCGAACTGGACTTGCACATCCAGTACTGCCATCAATGGGGCATCTCGCAAGAGCAGCTGGAAAACACCATCGAGTCGACACCCAATATGGCCTACACCCGCTATGTCATGGAGCGCGGCATGGCAGGCGAGCTGCTGGACCTGAACATAGCACTGGCCCCATGTATTCTGGGGTATGGCCAGATTGCCAACTGGCTGCTGGCACAACCGTTTCTGGTCCTTGAAAACAACCCATACGCTGAATGGATCAATCTCTACGCAGGCGATGAATATCAGCAGGTTGCTGATGCTCACCGGGAGGCTTGCAATGCGGTTGAGCTATCAAATCTTGATGGTGCCCGTTTGCACACGCTGGTACAGACCTTCGATGCCGCCACGCGACTGGAAATCGACTTCTGGCAGATGGGACTGGATTGCAGCTGATGCTCCCGATTATCGAAATCGTCGGCTCAGGGGTCGCTGGTCTGTGTTGCGCGCAGGCATTTGTTGAAAAAGGTTGTCAGGTCACGCTACGCAGCGCCAGTAACGGCATCGACGAAAGCTGCTGCTCATGGTGGGCAGGTGGCATGCTGGCGCCCTGGTGTGAAAGCGAAAGTGCAGAACCGTTGATATTTCGGCTGGGGCAGGAAAGTCTGCGTTACTGGCAACAACACAGTCAGTCCATGCACAGCGGCGGCTCTCTGGTTCTGGCCCACCGACGCGACCAGGCGGATATCAGACAGTTTGCACAGCGCACCACCGACTATCAGGAACTGAACCGAGACCAGATTGGCGAACTGGAACCTGATATCGATGGCCGATTCGACCTGGGCCTGCACTATCCACAGGAGGCGCACCTGAACCCTCGTGAGACACTGCAGGCACTGCTGGACAGACTGCTTGCAAGCGAGCTCTTTACCGCCGTCTTCAATGAAAGGCTGGATGATCAGTATTTACAGAGTGCACCCGACGGTGGCTGGAGAATAGATTGCCGAGGCCTGGCCGCGCGCGATAGCCTCAGCGATCTGCGAGGCGTGAAGGGTGAGATGTTGATACTGGAAACCGCAGAGATCACACTGAGCCGTCCTGTGCGAGTGCTACACCCACGTCATCCGATCTATATAGTTCCGCGCAGCAATGATCAGTTCATGGTCGGTGCTACCATGATCGAAAGTGATGACAGAACCCATGCCTCGGCGCGCTCTGTCATGGAACTACTCTCCAGTGCCTATGCTCTGCATCCGGCATTCGCAGATGCCGCTATTGTGCAGATCGGCACTGATGTACGCCCCGCGTTTACAGACAACCTGCCCCGCCTCAGAAGACGCGGCCAGCTTGTCTATGTGAACGGTCTTTACCGACACGGGTTTCTATGCGCGCCAGCCATGGCGCAACGTGCCGTTTCTCTGGTACTGGAAGGCAATATTGACGAAGAGGTAGTCGATGAAAATCATGATTAACGGCGAGAAAGCAACCGTGAACTGCACCAGACTTGATGCTTTGCTGAAAGAGCTTGGCCATCGACCAGAAACAGTCGCCACGGCGGTCAATCAGGAATTTGTGCCTGTTGGTCAGAGGGCTGAGTGTGAACTGGCTGAAGATGATTCGATCGACATCATCGCCCCGATGTCAGGAGGCTGATCCGGTGTCATTGACTGTCTATGGTACAACGCTCACATCACGCCTGTTTCTGGGTACCTCACTGTACCCTTCCCCACAGATCATGCTCAATGCGATCGCAGCCTCTGGCTGTGAAGTGGTCACCGTGTCTCTGCGCCGCGAATCCAGTGCAGAGAAATCCGGCCAGGCATTCTGGTCATTGATCGAATCGGCCAATGTCCGGGTGCTGCCCAACACCGCCGGTTGTCGAGGCGTGAAAGAGGCTGTCAACACCGCCCACATGGCTCGAGAGCTCTTCAAGACGCCCTGGATCAAGCTGGAAGTCATTGGCAATGATGACACGCTGCAACCCGATGTATTCGGCCTGGTCGAAGCTGCCCGCATTCTGATAGACGAAGGCTTTGAGGTATTTCCCTACACCACCGATGACCTGGTCGTTGCCGAGCGACTGCTCAACGCCGGCTGTCAGGTATTGATGCCCTGGGGGGCACCGATAGGCAGTGGCAGAGGCTTGAACAACCGCTACGCCCTGAAATCCTTACGGGCAAATTTTCCTGACGTGCCTCTGATCGTCGATGCCGGCATTGGCTTGCCATCGCATGCGACTGACGCACTGGAGCTGGGTTACGATGCCATTTTGCTGAATACCGCGGTAGCCAAGGCAGGCGACCCTGTTGCCATGGCCCGGGCTTTTTCGCTTGCAGTCCAGGCAGGTCGAAGCGCCTGGCAAGCTCAGCCCATGTTGCCACGGGACATGGCCGCCCCTTCCACGCCGGTGCTGGGCACCCCTTTTCGAGACTTGTGACATGCTGCATCCCTTTTATCTGATCGTCGGTGAAACCGATCATCTCGAAGAATTTCTGGCAGCCGGCGTTCGCTGCGTGCAACTGCGAATCAAGGACGGCTCGGTCGAACATTGCCGCCGTGAGATAAGGCGTGCCCGGCAACTGTGCGAATCGGCCGGTTGCTCACTGATCATCAACGACTACTGGCAGCTGGCAATAGATGAGGGCTGCCAGGCTATTCATCTGGGCCAGGAGGATCTGCAGGCGGCACAGATGGAGACCATCAAGGCGGCAGGCATCAAATTTGGTATCAGTACACATGATCGGGCAGAGCTGAATATCGCCCTGTCGCACTCGCCGGATTACATTGCATTGGGCCCCGTCTACGCAACACTGCTCAAGAAAATGCCCTGGCGCCCCCAGGGCTTGCCCAAACTGCAACGCTGGAAAGATTCGATCGGTGATATTCCTCTGGTTGCTATCGGCGGCTTCACACCCGAACGCGCAGCGGGTGCCTTCGAGCACGGTGCTGATTCTGTTTGTGTCGTCACCGATATCGCTACCCATGCCGATCCGCTGGCACGCATAACACAGTGGTTGGCAGTGACTCAGAAGGGAGCTTGAAGCCGGATTCTGCCTTAGCCAGAATACTTGACAGAGAGCAGGAAATACCGCTATCTTTACTGCGCATGAATACTTCAAGCCAGAATGTCCAGCTCTCTAAACCGGATTTCTCAAAACCGGCAGTCAACACTGCGCGCGCTTAGAACCGGCTCAATTTTTTAAAAAACTCCGGCGAACCTTTGCGGCTCCCGGAGTTTTTTTCGCTCTGGAATCCGTAAAAGTTCGCCTCAAACGAGGCACCATCATGTTTGCAGGATCGTACGTCGCACTGATCACCCCCATGAACGCCAATGGCGAACTCGATGAATTGGCACTGCGCAAGCTGGTTGCCTGGCATATCCAGAACGGCACTGATGGTTTGGTTCCGGTAGGTACTACGGGCGAATCTCCGGTACTGTCTGCCAAAGAGCACCGCAAGATCGTGCGTCTTGTCGTTAAAGAGGCAGCCGGGAGAATCCCTGTCGTTGCTGGCTGCGGTTCCAACAACACCTCAGAGGCCCTGAAATTTCATGACTATGCACACAAGGTAGGCGCCGATGGGGCCTTGCATGTCACCGGCTACTACAACCGGCCCAGCCAGGAAGGCTTGTTCCGGCACTTCGAAGTGTTGAGCAAGAGCAATGAGCTGCCCATCATTGTCTACAACATTCCGGCACGAGCCATTGTCGATATTTCTGCCGACACCATGGCCCGCCTGGCAACTCTTCCTACCGTTGTCGGCGTCAAGGATGCCACAACCGATCTGGCCAGACCCGCTGTCGAGCGACAGCTTATTACAAAGCCCTTCTCCTGGCTGTCCGGCGAGGATGGCACCGCAGTCGCCTACAATGCCGCAGGCGGAAACGGCTGTATATCAGTCACAGCCAATGTCGCCCCGGCCCTGTGTGCCAGTATGCATAAAGCATGTGCTGATAATGATTTCCATACTGCCAGAGACATACAGAACTCATTGATGCCATTGCATCAATCCCTGTTCCTGGAGCCCAGTCCTGCAGGCATAAAATACGCTTGCTCACGACTTGGCTTATGCACAGATACCGTGCGCCTGCCGATTGTTACCCTGCAAGACTCTACCAAGGAAAAAATTGACCTGGCCCTGCAGTCCCTGAATCTTCTTTGATAACTACAAGCCCGTCCCACGCTCGATTGCGGGTGGGCTTGGTCGTTAAATATCAACGATCAATCAGAATCCACGGACGGCCTACGCTGAACCAGGTAGATGTGTTCGCAATACAAAACGCAGACCCCCTCCTGGTTGATGACATTGACTGACTCTATGACACGACCATGATCAGCGTGCTTCTTGTCCGGATACTTGTCCTTGATCGCCAGAACGGTGTGAATCGTGTCGCCTATATGCACAGGCTTCAGAAATCGTAGTCGGTCATATCCCAGACTGAAAGCGACCGGGTTGATCACGCTCGCTGACAGACCTATACCGATGGTGAATATCATCGTGCCATGCGCAATGCGCTGGCCAAACTCCTGAGTTGCACACCATTCAGCGTCCATATGATGCGGGAAATAATCACCGCTATGACCTGCATGTACAACGAAATCGGTTTCTGTAATCGTGCGACCGAAGGTCTGCCGACCGGCCCCGATTTCATGGTCCTCGAAAAATTGCTGGACGATCATCCTGTACTCACTGCCATTGAGGTATTGGGTTCTGGCAGTACAATACAACGCCAATATTCATTTGTAAAATGATGTTTTATATATGATTGATTAAACCTGAACAATCGAACCGGTAAAACGGATCAAAGAAGTATTTTGCAAGACAAAGTCTGTGATGATCTACCGCCTGCAAATCATCGGTGACGACTACCAGGTAACCAGCGCACCATTAGTTGAACAGGCGGCTGATGAGGGTGCCTGCAACGCGGTTCTGATCAAAGTCAATCAATCAGGCACCATTTCAGAATCACTGGACTGCCTGTCCACGGCACGACAACGCGGTTACCGTGCCGTCGTCTCGGCCCGTTCCGGTGAGAGCGAAGATGTGACCATCGCGCACCTGGCCGTCGGTCTGAATGCCGGCCAATTGAAAGTCGGCTCATTTACCCGCTCCGAGCGCATGGCCAAATGGAATGAATGCCTGCGTATAGCTGACCAGCTCGGCCCGGATTCTTTCGTAAAAGGCCTGCCGCTGGCGGATACCTGGTGGGCAAGACAATCAGTAAAAAGCTGAACCCTGTCAAATCCGGAGACCGGTGCTTGAGCAATCCGACTCAGTGTCGTCCTGCCTTCAGGTAATCCCAAGAACACGCATCTGTTGCGACATCTGCTTGAAGGAGCCTCCGGTATGGCGCTTGATAACGGCAAGAGACTCTTCCACATCGTTCTTGCGTAACGCTGCAAGCAGTGCGCGATGCTCCACGAGAATGGTTTCATGTCGCGGCGTCTTGATACTCAGCTTTGCCCCGTAGACATTCAATGCCCGTCGCAGCTTGTACCAGGTCTCAGCCGCAGGCTGGTTGTAATGTCGCTTGCAGATCGCCCAATGAAACTCATAGTCCAGCTTGCGAAAGACAGCCAGCTCGGAGATAGGTGTTTTCTCTATCTTTTCCTGAATCGCTTCCATCTCGTCAAGCAGATCTGGCGGTGCGAATTCGGCAAACCAGGCGACAAAATAAGGCTCCAGCAATTCGAGTATCTCGAAGATATTCTGAATGGTATTCGCATCACCCATGCGAATCGTTGCCCCGCGATTCGGGCTGATCACGACATAGCCCTCGCCTTGCATACGTCGCAGGACTTCGCGAACCGGACTTGTACTGACCCCATAACGCCTGGCCAGCTCAGCAACTTTCAGGCGTTGTCCGCCCTCCAGTTCGCCGGTAGAAATATCATTCAGAACCGCCTCATAGAGCGAGTTCGTCTCTTCTTGTTCAGTGCCGTTGGAAGTCAAGGTGATGTGTCATTCAAATTAGTAGACGTATTTAACCCGTTCGAGCCTGTATAGATCAACAAAAATCGTTCATGTGATTCAAATAATATATTATTTCTTCGCTTTCATGATACTTTGTCTCTCAGATACTCTAATCACAGGGAGCTAATGGTCGTGAAACTCTTTTCTATTCGGTTTACAAATGAGGACTGCACTCATGCCTGATGATGGAATTCCGAGCCAGGTAAAGCGTCCCAACGTTATTCTGATCACCACGGATCAACAACGTGGAGACTGTGTCGGCTATCAGCCGCGCGGTGTCAAAACTCCCCATATCGATCGAATCGCACAAGCCGGCACCCGTTTTGACACCTGCATAACTCCACACCCCATGTGTCAGGCAGCACGCGCCTCCATACTCACCGGCAAGCTGCCCTACACCCATGGTGTACGTGACAACGGTCGCAATCTGGCCAATCATTTTGGTGCCGATGGCCTGGGGGGAATATTTTCACAGGCGGGTTATCAAACTCAGTTCATTGGCAAAGCCCACCTATCTACCCATGAAACATTCAATGCCACCGGCCAGCCCGAGTGCTATTACAGCACTGCGGATTATCCGGCTGACTGGGGTGGCCCCTACTTCGGATTCGAATCTGTCGAACTGTTGCTTCGCCCACATCATCACTGCGCGTGGAACGATCCTCCGTACACATTGCATTATGAAAACTATCTGAACACGGACAATGCCGGTCGTCAACGCTGGGAGAAAGCCAAGGTGCATGCCAACCCGCAAGGCCTGCCAGATACCACTCATCTGCAAGTCTGGCGCTCGGCACTGGAAGATGAATGGCACTCAACCCCCTGGATTGCTGATCGCACGGTAGACATGATTCAAGACATGGGTGATGAACCCCTGTTTGCCTGGGTCTCCTTCCCTGATCCGCATCCACCGTTCCTTGCTGCCGAGCCTTGGGCCAGCATGTATCACCCTGATGAGGTCGACATTCCGGAACACCGTGAACTGGATCTGGACAATCGTCCCTGGTGGCATCGAGCCTTTCTGGAAAGCCCCATACGCAAGAACGTCAAACGACCTCATGCAGAAGCAGGCAAGGACTGGGGAGAATCCAAAGCTCTGACAGAGACTGAATTGCGAGATATCACCGCACTCTATTACGGCATGATTACCGCCATCGATCATCAGGTGGGCCGCATTCTGGATGCTCTGGAAGAAAGGGGCGAGCTGGAGAACACCATCATCATATTCACCAGCGATCACGGTGAATGGCTGGGTGATCATGGCTTGCTGCTAAAGGGGCCAATGTTGTATGACGGGCTGTTGCGAGTACCTTACGTCATGAGCGGACCGAATATTCCAGCTGGAAAAATAGTCCACGATCCGGTATCCACACTCGATATTCGCGCAACCCTGGCTGACATGTGCGGCCTGCAGGTCAGCGCTGATAACGGTGAATCACTCGTCGGCCTCCTGCAGAACACGGCAAGCCGCGACTTTGCACTCAATGAATGGGAGGTTGATGAAACACGCAGTGGTATCGGCATGGATCTGAGCACAGTACGCAGTCAACGCTATCGCATGTCCGTCGACTTGCGAACTGACACCGGCGAGCTGTACGACCTGCAGGAGGATCCCCATGAAATGCACAATCTGTTTGGCGATCCCGGGTATGCAAAAACCCAGGCCGAACACCTGTCAATGATCAACTCCCGGCCTGACGATCAGATACCTGTGGCCCCTCGTGTCGGCTGGCACTAACAGAAAACCAGATTCCATGACAAAAATAGCATCCATAGAACCCATACTGGCCCGCGTCGGCATCCGTAACCAGCTGCTGGTGAAAGTGACGACAGAAAGCGGCATTGTCGGCTGGGGTGAGTCCGGACTCTCTGCACGAGAAGAATCGGTAGCCGCCACCATCAGGCATTTTTCCGAATTCCTCATTGGCCAGGATTCAAGAAATATTTCGCGAATCTGGCAGGAAACCTACCGCAGTCAATACTTTGAAGGCGGACGTGTACTGACGGCTGCCATGTCAGCAATCGATATTGCTCTCTATGACATTCTGGGCAAACGCCTGGAGGTGCCGGTCTATCAGCTACTGGGGGGTAAACAACGCGATGTCATTCCTACCTTTGGCTGCTGTACCGGCAACAGCATCGAGGAGCTAGTCGACAATGTAAGAACACTGGTCAAGGATGGCTGGACCAGCGTGCGTATCAACTCATCAGGCTTTGAAACCGGCCAGATCTTTGATCCTCGTACCGCGATGGTCATCGCCGCAGAGGAACTGAAGCAGATACGCAAGGAATTCGGGCCCCAGCTCTGTCTGGGTATCGATCTGCATCATCGCCTGTCAGTGGCAGAAACCGCCAGCTTCTGCAACATGATGCCAAGCGGTACCGTCGACTATATTGAAGAACCCATTCGCGACGAGTCTCCCGAGGCCTACGCCAGCCTGAGGACACTTACCCAGATTCCGTTTGCCATCGGCGAAGAATTCTCTTCAAAATGGCAGGCAGCACCTTTCCTGGAACGTGGCCTGACGCAATACATGCGGGTTGATATCTGCAACATTGGCGGTTTCACCGAAGCCATGAAGCTGGCCGGCTGGAGTGAAGCTCATTACGTCGACATGATGCCACACAACCCCCTGGGTCCTGTCTGCACTGCCGCAACCGTGCATTTTTCAGCCGCAGTACCCAACTTCAGCTGGCTTGAAACACGCCAGTCCTCAGTTGAACAACTCGGTTTTCATGATCCCGAAATCTTTCCGAAACAAGTACAGATGGATGGAGCTGTCTATATTGTACCCGATGGCCCGGGGCTAGGCGTCGAAGTCAACGAAGAGATCATCAGAAAGCAAACCCCATTACATGTCGAACCTCCCCATCTGCGACGTCCGGATGGATCGGTAACCAACTGGTAGATTTATAAAAATACACACCAACCACAGTAGAGGAGCTATGACCACCAAAAACAACAAAATAAAATACCTGGAAACGGGGGTAGCAGGTGCCATTATGGCGTTTGCCACAGTAATGCCCGCATACGCCTACGAGCAGGCACCCTCATTGGATGAACAGGTGCAGGCAGGCACTCTGCCCGCCGTTGATGAGCGCCTGCCCAAGGAACCTCTGGTACTTGAGGTCGTTGAACAGCCCGGAGAATATGGCGGTACTTTGCGACGTGCCATTCTGGGAGGTGGCGATCAGCACAACCTGGTACGTACCATTGGCAGCGACAACCTGGTGCGCTGGGATGCCAACTGGACCGAAGTACGTCCCAACATTGCCAAGAGTTGGGAAGTATCAGCAGACGCCTCCAGCTTCATCTTCGAGCTACGTGAGGGCATGCGCTGGTCCGATGGTGCGCCCTTCAACGCTGATGACATCATGTTCTGGTACGAGGACATATTTCTGAACAGTGATCTGACACCCAACAAGGATCCAACCTTCATAGGCTCCACAGGGCCAGTCAAAGTCAGCAAGATTGATGACTACAAAGTCGAGTTCAACTTCGGGTCACCCAACGGCCTGTTCCTGCAAAACATGGCCTACGGCTTCGGTTATCACGTCACCGCTTACCCGAAGCACTATCTCAGTCAGTTCATGGAGAAGTACAACCCTGATCTGCAGACACTGGTTGATGCAGAACCTGCCGCAGCAGACTGGATACAACTGTTCAATCTGAAAGCAGGGCCGATGGACACCCCTCTGTTCTGGCAAAATCCGGATCGCCCTACCTTGCACGCCTGGAACCTGCGCAACGCCTACGGTTCAACCGAACGTGTCGTGGCAGAACGCAACCCCTACTACTACAAGGTTGACGAGAAAGGCCAGCAACTACCCTATATCGATCGCATAACCTACGATCAGGTAGAAGATGTCGAGACCATCCTGTTGAAAGCCTTCAACGGCGAGATCGACTATATGCTGCGTCATGTGGGCCGTCCTGCCAACAAGGCCTCACTGACCGACAACATGGAACGTGGAAAATATCACTTTTTCGATGTCGGCGATCTGCCGGGCAATATCATGATTCTCATGCTCAACCTGAATCATCCTGACCCGGTGAAGCGCGAAGTCATCAATAACAAGGATTTTCGTATCGGTCTGAGTCATGCCGTCAACCGTCAGGAGATCATCGATCTGTTGTACTTCGGTGCTGCAATACCTGCCCAGACTGCTCCCAGAGAAGGCTCAGAACTCTACAAGGAATGGTATCTGAAGCAGTTTACCGAGTTTGATACCGAGCTGGCCAACAAGCATCTGGACATGGCCGGACTCGACAAGCGCGACGACGAAGGGTTCCGCCTTGGCCCTGATGGCAAACGCTTTACCCTGGTTTTTCTGGTAGCTGATGTATTTGGTCTGCAATACCCGGATGCCATGGAACTGATTGCAGGCTATGCCGCTGATGTCGGCCTGGATATACAGGTACGGGCAACTGATCGCTCACGACTGATTTCCTTGCATACCGCTAATGAACAGGATGCCTATCTGTGGAACTGTTCAGGTGGCCAGGCTGACGCTTATACCGCGCCATTGTGCTATGTACCGATGATCAGCAATTCCGTCAGCTGGGCGCGACTCTGGGCTGAATGGGGTGTAGACAATACCCGTGGCGAAGAACCTCCGCAGGCAGTCAAAGACATCTTTACCGCTTATAACGAAGTCAAGGCTGCCCCCACACCTGAAGAAATGAAAAACAGGATGGGAGAGCTACTCGACATGTCAATGGAGCAGTTCTTCACTATTGGCCTGGTGCAGAACAACCCGGTATTCGGAATTGCCCGCAACAACATGCGCAACGTTCCTGATCCGTTGCCTATTGCCGGACAGCTTTGGTTTCCAGCGCCTTATACCGCCCAGATGTATTTTGAAGGCGGCACCAACCTGCCCTGAGCAAGCATGCGAAGTCCGGGGCGCCTGCCCCGGACATCGACGTCTTGCAACAATCAAATCACCTTAGCGTTCTAAACACCTCAGGGGTATCAGACAATGATGGGGTTTTGCCTGCGACGGATCATGTACATGATTCCGACGCTGATTCTGGTGTCAATCGTCACCTTCATAATCATCCAGCTACCACCGGGTGACTATCTTGATTCCCTTGCCGCTGACATGGGGGAGTCAGGGTCTGACAATACGGCGGTCGTCGAGACCTTACGTCAGCAATATGGCCTCGGCCAGCCCATATACGTGCAGTATTACAAATGGATGAAGGGCATTCTTCTGCACGGCAATTTCGGTATTTCATTCGAGAAGAATGTTCTCGTGACCGATCTGATATGGGACCGGCTCGGCTGGACATTCGGCATTTCGATAATGACGCTGTTATTCATCTGGGTAACGGCACTTCCCATCGGAATTTACTCGGCAGTCAAGAAATATTCGTTTGGCGACTATACCGCGACCCTGTTCGGATTCATTGGCCTGGCAGTACCAAACTTCCTGTTGGCACTGGTCATGATGTACGTCTCCTTCAAGTTTTTCGGGCAAAGTGTTGGCGGCCTGGTCAGTCCCGAATACATAGAGGCAGCCTGGAGTTTTGATAAGGTCATCGATCTTCTGAAGCATATCTGGATGCCGATTGTCGTTGTCGGAACCTCAGGGGCCGCCGCTCTGATTCGCATCATGCGTGCAAATCTGCTCGATGAGATCTATCGACCCTACGTAGTCACAGCACGTGCCAAGGGCATGTCCGAATTCCAGCTTCTGATGAAATACCCTGTGCGTGTCGCCCTGAACCCATTCATATCGACGATCGGCTGGATTCTGCCAAGTCTGGTCTCAGGAGAAATCATTGTCGCCGTCGTCATGAACCTGCCGACCACCGGCCCACTACTCCTGCGAGCATTGCTGGTACAGGACATGTATCTGGCCGGATCATTGATCCTGATCGTAAGCCTGCTGACGGTGATCGGAACACTGATTTCAGACTTGCTCCTGGCATGGATTGACCCGAGAATTCGCTACCAATGAACATGAGTCAGAGCACCACTACAACTCCAGTCCAGGATGCGGATGATGTTCCCGCACCCGTGCTACTCAGCCCAAGAGCATTGACATGGCGCAAGTTCAAACGACACAGAATCGCCTGGTACAGTCTGTACATTGTCGCCTTCATCTACCTCATGGCACTGGTGGGGGAATTCATGACTCCGGCAGATATCCACAAGACCAGTACCCGACGTGCCTTTGCACCGCCTCAGGGAATACACCTCTTTGCTCCCAACGCCCAGGGTGGTACTGACTTTCAACTGCATGCCAAAGGACTGAAGCTGGAGATCGATCGCAAGGCCATGCGCAGAATCTTTGTCACTGATGAGGAAAAGATAATTCCACTCGGTTTTTTCGTCAAAGGCTACGAATACAAGTTATTGGGACTATTCCCCAGCAAGGTGCATCTGTTCGGCCCGGTGGACCCAAAACAGAGCGTCTACTTCATGGGTGCGGACCGACTGGGCCGCGATATCATGAGTCGTATTATCATCGGCACACGAGTGTCGATGTCGATCGGCCTGATCGGTGTCATCGTATCGCTGTTTGTTGGCGTCACTCTGGGAGGTATTTCAGGCTTCTTCGGCGGCTGGGTCGACAATCTGATTCAGCGCTTGATCGAATTCATACGCTCCATTCCCACCATTCCCCTGTGGATGGGACTGGCCGCGGCGATACCACTTGACTGGCCACCTTTGAGAACGTATTTCGTTGTCACGCTGATCGTGTCGATGATTGGCTGGACCAGTCTGGCCCGAGAAGTTCGGGGCAAATTCCTGTCACTCAGGTTTGAAGACTTCATCATTGCCGCCCGACTCGATGGTTTGAGCGATATGGAAGTCATACGCAAACACATGGTGCCCTCGTTCTCCAGTCATATCATTGCCTCTCTGACTCTGGCGGTACCGCTGATGATACTGGCCGAGACTTCGCTCTCATTTCTGGGTGTCGGCCTGCAGCCCCCCGTAGTCTCATGGGGCACCTTACTCAAAGAGGCACAAAACGTACGCACTATTATTGAAGCTCCCTGGCTTCTGATCGCCCCGGCAACGATGATCGTTATCGCTGTGCTGGCCCTCAACTTTCTAGGAGACGGACTTCGTGATGCAGCAGACCCTCATGCACACTGACCCAGCAATGGCGACCATCAGCAAACCCGAGGGCCCGCCTCTACTGGAGATCTCTGGCCTGAAGACGCAGTTCTTTACCGATGACGGTGTCGTCAAGGCCGTCAACGGGGTGGATCTTTCAATATTCAGTAATCGCACCTTATGCGTACTGGGAGAGAGCGGCTGCGGCAAATCGATTCTGGCACGCTCGATCCTCAGAATTGTCGATGCACCGGGCAGAATTACAGAGGGCAGCATTGTCTATCGTTCGGCTGATGGTCGCAGCATCGACCTTGCCGCCGCCAGGCAAGGCTCCAGGGAATTGCGGGCGATTCGTGGTGATGATATTGCCATGATCTTTCAGGAGCCCATGTCATCGCTAGGCCCGATCACCCGCATCGGCAAGCAGATTACCGAAACGATTCTGCTACATCGAAAAATTTCCAAAGCCGAGGCAAAGGAGATTGCCATCGAGTTACTGGACAAGGTCGGTATTCCAAAACCTGCTGAACGCCTCAACTCCTACCCCTTCGAATTATCGGGTGGCATGCGCCAGCGAGCGATGATTGCAATGGCCCTGAGTTGCCGTCCGCGTCTGCTGATCGCTGACGAACCAACGACCGCACTGGATGTGACAACGCAGGCACAGATCCTCGATCTGATCGCAGAGCTCAAGGAAGAGCTGGAGATGGGTGTCATGCTGATCACTCATGACCTGGGAGTCGTTGCCGAGGTAGCCGAGGATGTTGCCGTGATGTATATGGGAAAAATTGTGGAAAAGGGCGACGTTTTCTCAATTTTCGAAAACCCTCAACACCCCTATACCAGAGCCTTGCTCAAATCCGTGCCACGTATCGGCGCTAGCCGCAAGGCTCGACTGCCGGCCATTCGCGGCATGGTCCCCCACCCTCTTGCAGTGCCTTCTGGTTGTACGTTCCGGACGCGCTGTGACAGTTTCATGCCCGGCGTCTGCGATCAGAAGCAACCCGCGCTGGTCGAACACGATGATTCGCAGGTTGCCTGCTTTCTTCATTCGCAGGAGACAACAGATGACTGATGCCATAATGCAGGTCAGAGATCTGAACATGCAGTTTCGCAGTGGCGGAGGCCTGTTCGGAGGCAACCCCAATATCGTTCAAGCCGTAGACAACGCCTCGTTTGACGTCTATCGCGGTGAGACACTGGGTATTGTTGGTGAGAGCGGCAGTGGCAAGACAACACTGGGTCGTTGTCTCATGCGTATCCTGGATCCCACCAGCGGCTCAGTGCGCTTTCATCGAAAACACAAGGAAATCATTGAGCTGGTCGATTGCGACAAGAAGGCGCTGCGTAGTGTCTGGAGAGACCTGCGTATGGTTTTCCAGGACCCCCAGTCTTCACTGAATCCACGCCTGCGGGTAATCGACATTGTCGGTCAATGTCTGCGTAAAACGGAGAATCTTTCCGGCAAGGCACTTTCAATTCGAGTCGCCGATTTACTTGAAAAAGTCGGTTTGCGACCTGAATACCTGCTGCGTTACCCCAATGCGTTCTCAGGCGGTCAACGCCAGCGTCTGGGCATTGCACGGGCCTTGGCAACTCAGCCAGAGCTGATCATCGCCGATGAAGCCGTCTCGGCGCTGGATGTCTCCATACAGGCACAGACCCTGAACCTGTTGCAGGATCTGCAGGAACAATTTTCGCTGACCTACGTCTTCATTGCTCATGATCTTGCGGTCGTTGAACATATCTGCGACCGGATAGCCGTCATGTACCTTGGCCAGATTGTCGAGCTTGCTACCACCGATGAATTGTTCAACAATCCGAAGCACCCTTACACTCGCGCTCTGTTAAGCGCCGTACCGGTGCCAGATCCGCGCGCCAGGCTTAACCGGAAAAAACGGGTTGCACTCAAAGACGGGACATCGACAAATACAGGCTGTCATTTTGCAGCTCGCTGTCCACATGCCACTGATCTGTGTCTGACACAAGCCCCGCCAAGGAAAACGATCGATGGGGCCGATGTACTTTGTCACTATGCGGGAGAGTTATGACAACTCAGGCCCCTGAAACCGGAACGACCGATCAGCCGGCTTCTAGCGGCCTGCTTTCAAGCGCCAGGCTGCGAACAGCTCAAGCGTTTCCGGATGCGTTGCCGGGTATAGGCCAATGATGCTGGCGCCTTCAAGCACCCGTTCAGTGACAAAGTCTTCAAAACAGGTCATTTCGGCCGCCTCATCAGCGATGAGGGCCGCTGAGGATGCTCGGGGTTTCCGAAAACCTCCAGCTGATTGAGATCTTCACGGGCCGGAATGTATCTCAGCGTATAGGCAGGCCCAACCATATTGCCTCGGCCATTGCGCAACAGCAGCACATTGTTGAGATCGGCTCCCGCTTCGTGCGAATCAATGGACTTGTATCGGGAAACATATTAACATCTTAGTTTGACACATCTAGTATATATGTGGCTTGACGCAGAATGATCCGATGAACTTGATGAGTAACCCGAATAGCTTTCTTTAGTGCTGTCAATGCAGGTATTCACCGAACTTCTGAGCACCCGACTATCATTCGCGCCAGCTGATTCAGTACTCGCAGATTCGGACAAAACCTGACTAACCCAGGTGTCATGCGCTGTCGCCTATACCTATATCTGTTATTCTGATTTTTTCCCTTTATCGACTACTCAAGAACGGATAAGAATGGCCAACGACAAATCACTGGATAATGTGCAGCCATTCTCGGAACTGTTCAGCGATTTTTCGCTATCCGGCAAGGAAAGCATGGTCAACCAGATCCATGCCATTCTCTGGGAACTGATAACCACGACAAAATTGCTGCCCGGACAACTCTTGTCTGAAAAGGAATTGTCAGAGGCACTCAACGCCAGCCGCACACCGGTTCGCGAAGCACTCATCCGGCTCGAAGATGCCGGACTGGTTTACGTGATACCCAAAAGCGGTACCTACGTCACACCCGTACGTATCAGCACCTATATCGAAGCCTGCTTCATCCGTATCCAGCTCGAAACCGGTGCCGTCCGACGCGCTACCGAAAGATTTGCAAGCTACCAGTCCGATGAAGACCTGAGCGGCATCATCAAACGCCAGAAGGCGGCTCTGAAAGAAGACGATTACTCAAAGTTCTTCCAGCTTGACGAGCTGTTGCATCAAGCCATTTTCACAATGGCAGGCCTGCCGGGAGTCTGGGATGTGATGCGCCGAACCCAGTCGGAAGTCTATCGAATCCGGCATCTCAAACGCGAGTTTCAATTACGCCATGGGGCGAAGGTACTCAAGGCGCATCAGAACATCGTTGACTGCATCAAGGCCGGCGATCCGGATGCCTCAGAAGCAGCGATGATTGATCATCTGGGCCCCCTTGAACGCGAGATAGAACAGCTAACCGCGTTCCCTGAGTTGCTTAAATTCATCGAGCAGCAAAATGCAGACACGCCTCGCTCTCGTCGACGCTCGTCCAAGTAGGTAAAAAGCACTTCACTGGAAACCGGTTGATTCGAACACATGCGCAACTCCTCTGATTCCACCCAGAAAAAAACTGCCAGTCCGATAAAACCAAGCTCGTCACTTGCGCCTTTCAGTAACCCCGTCTTTCGCTCACTCTGGTTTGCAACACTGATTTCAAACCTGGGCGGCCTGATACAGGCGGTCGCCGCCGGTTGGGCCATGACCACCCTGACGGATTCGGAATACATGGTGGCTCTGGTCACCGCATCAACCACACTACCGATCATGGCCTTGTCTCTGGTTTCCGGAGTGCTGGCTGACAACTATGATCGCCGCCGTATCATGATGGTGGCACAGACACTGATGCTGCTGGCCTCTCTGGGTCTGACGCTGGCTACCTACTTCGGTGTACTGACCCCGTGGATGCTGCTGTTCTTTACCTTCCTCATCGGTTCTGGTGCCGCCTTGAACAACCCGTCCTGGCAGGCTTCGGTCGGCGATATCGTTCCCCGTGAACAGGTGCCGGCAGCTGTCATGGCCAACGGCATGTCATTCAACCTGATGCGCAGCATTGGCCCGGCCCTGGGCGGTCTCGTCATTGTGGCTGCGGGTGTGACCACCGCTTTCACCCTGAACACCGTCAGTTATCTGGCCATGATTCTGGCGCTCGCCTTGTGGAGCCGCCCCCCGTCCGAGCGCACACTACCGCGTGAACGATTTGGCCAGGCAGCTGCTGCGGGTATTCGCTATGTGGGGCTTTCTCCGAATCTGTTGCGCATCATCCTGCGCGGCTCCCTCTTCGGCCTGACCGGTGTTTCGGTATTGGCACTACTACCGCTTGTCGCTCGTGACGCCCTGAACGGCAGTGCTTCCACCTACGGCTTTTTACTCGGATTTTTTGGAATAGGTGCCGTCATCGGGGCCCTCAACAATGCTCGCATTCGCGCAAAACTCAACAACGAGACGATCGTGCGCAGTACCTTTATCGGCATGGCACTGGGCGTACTGTTGTTGTCGGCTGGTCATGGCATGCTGTTATCAGCCATCGCCTTGCTCATCTGTGGTGCCTGCTGGGTAACCACCAACGCTTTACTGAATGTCTCCTTGCAGCTATCAACACCACGCTGGGTGGTTGGCAGAGCACTGTCGTTCTACATGATGGGCAATGCTGCGGGTATGGCAGGGGGTAGCTGGATCTGGGGTTTGGTTGCAGAACAACATGGCTTGCAGCTGGCTCTGATGATATCCGCAGCGACACTGATAGTGGGCAGCATCATCGGTTATCTGCTACCGCTACCCGAGTTCGATCGCTTGAATCTTGATCCGCTCAACCGCTTTATCGAGCCGACGCTGGCGGTACAACTGGCGCCACAAACCGGCCCCATCATGGTCACTGTCGATTTTGATATTGCCGAACATGACATACCGGCTTTTCTGGCGGGCATGGCCGCACGTCGTCGTATCCGCTTGCGTGATGGGGCCCGACGATGGTCACTGCTGCGTGACCTGGAGCACCCCAATATCTGGACCGAGAAATATTATGTAGCGACCTGGGTGGAATATGTTCGCCACAATCAGCGCCGAACCGTCTCCGACTCGGGCATCTCAGAAACACTCCACGCTCTGCACCGTGGTAATGAGCCGCCCAAGGTACGCCGCATGATTGAACGACAAACAGTCCCTAAACTCGCAGAACCCCATATCGAAGGATATGAGGAACCGCGATTCGAAGAGGTGCCACACTAGCCTTAAAAGTTCAGGGCGCTACACCAGCACCCGCTTGAACAGCAGTAACGGCAATCAGCTTGTACACATCATCGGCATTACAGCCTCGCGAAAGATCATTTGCAGGCTTGGCCAAGCCTTGCAATATCGGTCCAATCGCGATGGCACCACCAATACGCTGGGCAATCTTGTAACCGATATTACCGGCAGCCAGATCAGGAAATACCATGATATTGGCATTACCTGCCAGTTTGGAATCAGGCGCCTTGTGAGCAGCGATGTCAGGTACAAACGCTGCATCAAACTGGAACTCACCATCGATCATCAGTTCAGGCGCCAGTTCACGGGCACGATCAGTAGCCTCGATGACATGCGTAACCAGAGGATGCTTCGCACTACCCGCCGTTGAGAAAGACAGCATGGCAACCCGCGCTGTCTCACCCGACAGAGCCTCAAAGGAGGTTGCGGATGACACGGCAATCTGCGCAAGCTCTTCCACACTCGGCTGTATAACCAGAGCACAGTCGGCAAACACCAGCACCCGGGGCGTGCCATGATGTTCCTGTTCAAGAAACATCAGAAAGAAACTCGATACCGTACTCACACCCTTTGCCCGACCAATGACCTGCAATGCGGCACGTACCGTATCGCCTGTCGTATGTATCGCACCACCGATAGTGGCATCCGCCTGCCCCTCACGCACCATCATAGCTGCAAAAACCAGGGGATTACCGGTGACAGCCTCAAGGGCCATGGCAGCATCCACGCCCTTGTGGGCACGCAATGCATGATAGGCAGCAGCGTAGTCAGGCGTCAGTTGCGAATTGGCAGGATCAATGATTTCAATGGATTCCGATGAACCACCAAACTGCTTGAGTAGTGGTTCAACCTGTCCGGCCTTGCCCACCAGAACCGGCTGCGCCAGGCCTTCGTTGAAGGCGCGCACAGCGCCTTCAACGATTCTTGGATCTTCTCCTTCGGACAACACGATCCGTTGATTCAGACCGCGTGCCCGACTCATGATTGATTCAAGAATACTCATTTGAGATACCAGAGTCCGCCCAGAATGAATAGCGCAAGGAAAACGGTTTCCGCCACAATCAGAATAATGGCCTGACCACCGACATCAAAGATGGTTTTCAAGGAGCACTTCATACCCACTGCAGCAATCGCTATCAGCAGTGCCCAGCGCGACAATTCACTCAGAAACGATGCAACTACGGCAGGGATCAGACCCAGTGAATTAAGGCCAGCAAAAACCATGAAGGCAATGACAAAACCAGGGACAAGTGGTGGTTTGACAGCAGGCTTGCCACTCTCATCCGCATCACTTTCCATATTCCTGAACATCAAGGCAAACAGCAGTACCACAGGGGCCAGCATGCTGACGCGTATCAGTTTGACCAGAGTAGCCGTTTCACCAGCGGCATCTGACACCGAGAATCCGGCACCCACCACCTGAGCAACATCGTGAATAGTGCCACCCAGAAATACGCCAATCATCTGTTCATCCATACCCAGGGTCTGCGCAATAATCGGATACACGATCATGGCAATCGTACTCAGAACCGTCACACTCAGAACCGTGAACAGCAGATTGCGTTCCGAGTGTTCATTCTTGGGTAGTACTGCCGCAATGGCCATGGCAGCCGAGGCACCACATATAGCAACAGAACCACCTGTCAACAGAGCAAAACGCCAGCCACGTCCCAGAAATTTCGCACCTACCCAGGCAAACAGGATAGTAACCACGACGCCCAGTACCACCAGCCCGATCAGCTCGACACCCAGCCCGATTAACAACTCGACACTGATTCTCGCTCCCAACAAGGCAACCCCCATACGCAATACGGTTCGTGCCGTAAAGTTGATACCCGATACACAACGGCCCTCTTCGGCCAGAAAGTGAAATGCAATGCCCAGTAATAAAGCCATTAACATGGCAGGGGCGCCATAGTGCTCAGACAAGAACTGAGCACAAATGCCAATGACGGTTGCAACAGCTATTCCCTGCACAAGCCCGTCAATTGGGCCGAACTGTTGTTCGGCCCAGCCTTTCAAAGAGAAAGTAGTCAACGTCAAACCGTCTGCTGAGGAATCATGTCAGCCAGATCAATACCTGCAACAGAAACTGGCTGCTTCATGGCATCACGACGGAAGGGTTCGCCCAGCTCTTGATTCAGCAGAATTTCGATGAAGGTCGTTACGCCGTCTTCCATCTGTTCCTTGACCGCGGTATTCAGCGCTTCGGTCAACGCCTCAGTGCTGTCAACCTGAACGCCTTTCAGGCCACAAGCTTCAGCAATTTTTGCGTAGTTGACTTGCAGATCCAGCTCGGTACCCACGAAGTTGTCATCAAACCACAATGTGGTATTGCGCTTTTCAGCACCCCATTGGTAGTTTCTGAAGATAACCATAGTGATAGGTGGCCAGTCGTTGCGTCCACAGGCAGTCATTTCATTCATCGAAATGCCGAATGCACCGTCACCTGCAAAACCGATAACAGGTACGTCAGGACAACCGATTTTCGCACCCAGAATCGCAGGAAAACCGTAACCGCAAGGACCAAACAGACCTGGCGAGAGATACTTTCTACCTTGCTCGAAGGTTGGATAGGCATTACCGATCGCGCAGTTGTTGCCGATGTCGCTTGAGATGATGGCATCAGCCGGCATCGCATCACGAATTGCCAACCACGCGTTACGCGGTGACATTTTTTTCGGTTCACGCTCACGAGCCCGTTCGTTCCAGTTAGTGCCCGGATCATCATCTTCATGCTCCATGGATACCAGTTCCTGGCTCCAGCGCTTCTTGGTCTGATCGATCAGAGATTTGCGCTCTGCACGATCAGCGTTACCAGCAGAGGCTGACAGCTGCTCCAGGAGTTGTTCGGCCACTCGCTTGGCATCACCCTGGATAGGCACGGCAACCGCTTTGGTCAGTCCGATACGATCGGCGTTAATATCAACCTGAATAAGCTTCGCATCTTTTGGCCAGTAATCGATGCCATAACCAGGCAAGGTTGAGAACGGGTTGAGACGTGTGCCCAGGGCCAGAACCACATCGGCCTTGGAAATGATTTCCATGGCAGCTTTGGAACCATTGTAGCCAAGCGGGCCCATCGACAAAGGATGGCTGCCAGGAAAGGCGTCGTTATGCTGATAGTTGCAGCAAACAGGCGCATCCAGCTTCTCGGCCAACTTGGCTGATGCATCGATACCACCGGCAAGCACAACTCCGGCACCATTGAGGATGACAGGGAATTTTGCTTCTGACAACAAAGCGGCAGCATCCTGGATGGCCTGCTCACCACCACGTGGTCGTTCCAGACGGAAAACCTGTGGCAATTCGATATCGATGACTTGTGTCCAGTAGTCACGAGGAATGTTGATCTGTGCAGGGCCTGCCAGTCTGTGAGCCTGCAGAATGACGCGATTCAGAACCTCGGCAATACGCGAAGGATCACGAACCTCTTCCTGATAGGCAACCATGTCTTCAAACAGAGCCATCTGCTTGATTTCCTGAAAACCGCCCTGACCGATGGTCTTGTTGGCAGCCTGAGGCGTTACCAGCAACATGGGTGTGTGGTTCCAGTAAGCCGTCTTGACCGGCGTTACAAAGTTTGTGATTCCCGGGCCATTCTGTGCGATAGCCATGGACATCTTGCCAGTGGCACGCGTGTAGCCATCAGCACTCATTCCCGCGTTGCACTCGTGCGCGCAATCCCAGAACTTGATACCGGCCGCAGGAAACAGATCCGAAATAGGCATCATTGCGGAACCGATGATACCGAACGCGTGTTCGATGCCATGACGTTGCAAGACTTTTACGAACGCCTCTTCAGTGGTCATTTTCATGATAAATACCTCAGCTAAAACCAGTAGGGGTGAATTAGAGTGAAACGCGCATGAACTTAAAAACTACGAGGATCAATCCGTTGATCCGGACAGTACAATAAAGATTGTTACTTAGCTAAGGCCAGGTGCCATCGCCAGAGAGAACCAGGGAACAAAGGCGATCAACAACCACGCTATCAACAGGCCTCCCAGATACATCAGTGCAAAGGGCACAATCTTCGAATAAGGAATACCTGTGGTGCCACTGGCAACGAAAAGATTCAGACCAAAAGGCGGTGTGATAAAGCCGATCGCAGCACCGACAAGAAAGATGACACTGAAGTGAACCGGATCGACACCGTGGGCCATGGCAATAGGTGCCAGGATCGGTGCAAATATCACGGTCACGGGCAGACTTTCAAGAATACAACCAGCCGCCATGACGATTCCCATACACACCAGCAGCACCACCACTTCACTATCGCCAAACCAGGCCACGAAGTTGGCAACCGCATCGGCAGCACCCAGCAAACCGAAAACCTGCTGCATGACGATCGATATGGCAATCATCGGCGCCAGCATGCCGGTCAACTGACCGGAGCGCAGCAAGATCGTAGGGATTTCCCGAAACTTGATTTCCCGAGTAAACAACAAACCTGCTATCAGACAGAAGCCTACGGTAATGGCCGCCGCCTCGGTTGGTGAAAAGATACCTGAATAGATGCCATAGATAACAATGAAGATGGCAAAGAATCCCAGATAGGCCCGTCGAGCAGTACGCCCTACCCGTTTCATATCCAAAGGCTCTACCGAACCCCAACCATTCTTCTTGGCAAGGTACCAGCAGACACCCTGCATCGCCAGGACCATCAGTATGCCTGGCATGATGCCAGCAACGAACAGGTCCGATATGGACAGATTCATCAAGAAGCCATAGACAATGAAGATGATTGACGGTGGAATGATGATCCCTACCGTGCCACCTGCCGCAGCCGTCGCTGCTGCGAACCGCGAATCATAGCCATCCTTCACCAATACCGGATGCATGATGCCGCCAATGGTCGCCGTGGTTGCAGAGTTGGAGCCAGAGATCGCAGCAAACAGGCCACAGGAACTGATCGTGGCAAGCCCCAGACCACCACGCATCCAGCTCAGACAGGCGTGAGCAAAGTCGGCCAGTCGTTTGGCTATACCCGCCGCGGCAATCAAGTCCCCCGTGAGAATGAACAGTGGCAGCGACAGTAGACCGAAGAAATTCAGACCTTCAAACAGTGTGAAACCGATATTGGCCAACGTAAAGTCGATGATGATGGACACACCCACCACCCAGAATCCGATGACCAGAAAAATGGGCACCCCGACCAAGAACAGCAGAAAAACACCGAACGACACTAAACCTATCAACATTCCCTGATCCATGATGATCTCCTCAGTCCTGTCCGATGGCTTGAATATCGAGGATAAAATCTTCGCGCTTTCTGAAGCGGCGAATATCATCGATCAGATTCTGAACCACCCTGATCATCAGCAGCACCCAGGCAACCGGTGTGGCCAGGTAGAACCACCACTGCATGACATTGTCGGTTCCCTGCACGATGGCCCAGTTCATTTGCACCAGGCGGGTCTGCTCTATCGTGAAATAGACAACTATTGATGCAAAGACCAGCCACAGAATGGCATCCAGCCACATGCAGGCATACTGCAAGGCGTAAGGCAGTCGCAGACGAATGTCATTGAAAACCAGATGACTGCGCTTGCGAACATTGTATGAACAACCGATCCATGTCACCCACAGGAACAGATAGATCGGTATGGATGAACTCCACGGAATTTGCGTTTTCAATACAAAACGCTCGAATACGGCATAGACAATGATCAAAGCCATGGCCGAGTATGCGATCAAGATCAGCACTCGTTCCACGTTTCGATCAAGCCACCTGAGACAGGCCATCAACGCTTTCATAGGAGAACACCCTTAGGGGTAAAAACACTCTGGAATAACCTGGGGTAGCACAAAGGCTCCCCCAGGAAGAAGGAACAGCAGACTCGTTAAAGCCTATCCTTGCCACCAACGGCGGGCTTCAACCGATGCCACATCAGCATCAGCCGGAATCTCACGAGCGATGTCGTAGATTTCCTTGTACACATCAAGACCACCTGACATCTTGTTCAGGCGTGAGCGCCACTGCTCCCACTCTGCCGGTTGGAATTCAGGGGAACACATCTGCTCGGCCTTCTTGATTTCCTCATCAGACAAGGTCGCCACGCGAACACCATTATCACCAAACACTGTGCCTGCCGGTGGGTTCTCGACAGCACCAACCACTTCGATCAGTGCTCGCTCCTGCTCACGCTGCGTATATTGTTGCGCTTCGAAGGATGTTTCCATGACAATGTCCTGCAAATGGGCAGGCAAGGACTCGAAGGTGTCGTTGTTCATGGCTGTATGCTCAGTACCGCAGAAGAACTTCAGATCAACAGCCTGTGACAGTACGGGTGACATATTGGCGTAGGCCGCGGCACCCATCCAGGTTTCAGCACCATCAATCAATCCCTGCTTGAGACCGTCCAGTGTTTCCTCCCAGGCAATCGGCACCGGATTCAGTCCCATCAACTGCATGGCAATACGTCCAAGCTGTGTGCCAGTAACACGGTTCTTGGTACCAGCCAGCTCGTCAATGCTGGTAATGGTTGGCGCATCAGAAAACTTCTTGCCCAGCATCAGACCACGCAATTCACAATGGGTATAGAGGAACTGGATATTGTGCAAACGACGCATGGGTTCACGCAGCAGCTCTTCACTTTTTGGATGATAGAAAAAGTGATGCTGAGCTGCACGACTGGGGAACATATAGGCAAAATCCAGCACGTTGTAGTATGGCGCCGAACCCGCTGAGTTCTGAGTACTTGCCGTAAACAGATCAACAATGCCCTGCTGCGTCTTCTTGACACAATCGAGCTGATTACAGATCGCGTTGCTACCAATGAAATCGATCTTCAGTGCACCGTCGCTGTTTTTTTCCAGCTGGCGGGCAAACCAGAGCTGACCGGATTCCTGAATCTTCAGGTTCTGTTCATTGAATCCCGAGGCGCCAAACTTCAGCGTTTTAACCGGTGTTGTTTTGTCTCTATCCGCCTCAGTCGCAGCAGCGGCAGTACCTACTCCTTCCAGAGTCAGTGGCCCTACTGTTCCGGCAACAGCCAGCAGTGCAGAGGTATAGCCGTATCGACTTGCGATTCGCAAGAATCCACGTCGGTCGAGTGGTGTCTTTTTGCTCATGAGTATTCGACTCCTTGTTTCACCCGATTCGATGTCAGGTGTTTATTTGAAATCAGTGCCGTATACCACTGGCACTGTCAGGTATTACCACCGCAAAAAAACTACTCAGTCAAACCGAGGTGGTGGCAGGCTCAGTCTTGGGGTCATGACGTGCTGAAACATCCTCACTTCCCGAACCTTTTCTGGCATCTTCCAGAATCATGTCAACCGCTTTCTCAGCCATCGCAACGACAGGTCCATTGGTATTACCAGACACAAGCGTTGGCATGGATGAACAGTCAATAACACGCAGCGCCTCGATACCTCGTACCCGCAAACGCTCATCCAGAACCGCCATCGGATCACTGGCAACACCCATCTTGCAGGTACCCGATGGATGGAAAATGGTGGCGCCATGATTACGACTGAATTCCAGCAATTCCTCATCAGTGGTGGCATCCGGACCGGGTTTGACTTCGCGCTTGACGTAAGGCTTCATGGAAGCAGACTCGGCGATCGCTCTGGCAGCACGCAAACTGGCAACAGCCGTGCGTCGGTCAAGATCGGTCGACAGATAGTTAGGCACCATTGCCGGTGGCACCATCGGGTCAGCGGATTGAATATGGGCATGACCTCTCGATTCAGGTCGCAGCTGACACACTGACAGAGTGAAACCGGAGAACGGATGCACACTGCCTCCCGCCATGTCGGCCGATAGCGTGGCGACATGGAACTGGATGTCAGGTGATTTTGCTTCATCAGGCAAAGCCTTCATGAAACACCCGCCTTGATTGATACCCACAGCCAATGGACCAGAGCGATGCAGTAACCACTGCAGACCCAGCTTGGCTTGACCTATCAATGAATTCAACTGATCGTTAGTGGTCGGTATCGTGGCTTCATAGGTTGCACGAATCTGTAAATGATCCTGCAGGTTCTCGCCCACACCTGGCAGTTCGTGTACTACCGGAATGCCAAACTTCTGCAAGACCGCGGCAGGACCGATGCCTGACAA
This sequence comes from Granulosicoccus antarcticus IMCC3135, assembly GCF_002215215.1. Lineage (NCBI taxonomy): Bacteria > Pseudomonadati > Pseudomonadota > Gammaproteobacteria > Chromatiales > Granulosicoccaceae > Granulosicoccus > Granulosicoccus antarcticus. Next base: position 4,557,565 of record NZ_CP018632.1, read on the forward strand.
TTGCAGCAGTTGTGGAGATTGCAATGCGCCGGCAGAAAGTAACACTTCGCCCGTCGCCCGTGCTTCATGTGAAATGCCACCTTGAACATAGCGCACACCGACTGCCCTCTTGCCCTCAAGGATGAGCCCGGTGGCCTGCGCATTGGTTTCAACCGTCAGATTGGAGCGATTTCTGGCAGGCTTCAAATACCCCTTGGCCGTACTCCAGCGCCAGCCCTTCCAGGTGGTCAGCTGATAGTAACCAGCTCCTTCTTGCTTTTCACCGTTGAAGTCATCAGTTCTGGGCACACCGCTTTCACCCGCACCGCTGATAAAGGCTTCGATGAGTTCATTCTTGTCACCGATATCGGAGACAGACAGAGGGCCATCGCCACCGTGATACTCACTGGCGCCACGCTGATTACGCTCCGAACGAATGAAATAAGGTAGAAGCTCATCATAGGACCAGCCACTGTTGCCCAGTTCTGCCCAGTGATCGTAATCTTCTCGCTGTCCACGTATGTAGATCAGACCATTAATGGAACTACAACCACCCAGTGTCTTGCCGCGTGGCCAGTAGATGCTTCGATTGTTCATACCCGGATCGGGTTCGGTGTGGAAGCACCAGTTATACTTTTTACTCCACATCGTCTTGCCGTAACCGATGGGCAGATGTATCCAGAATGAGTTGTCCTTGGGCCCGGCTTCGAGAAGCAGCACGTTGACAGCTGGATTTTCACTAAGCCGCGAGGCAAGAACTGCACCGGCAGAACCGGCCCCCACTACAATGTAATCGTAACTTCCTTTCATAGACGATTCCTTACCGCTGGATGCACTTGTACGGTGCAAGTTCACTTTTATGTGCCTTTTATTCACAAGTGACTTGCCACGAGTGAAGTATACATTTATCTTATTTCGGAACGCAACATTCCATTTCAATTATTTTTACAACCTATTGATCATGAAACTCACGGAAAGCTCGAATCAGTCACGCGGAAGCAGCTCTGCAGAGCGCACTCTTCGTTTGCTCCAATACGTGGCAGAGCGCTCTCAGTCGGTGCCACTGGCGGAATTATCCACGGCCCTGGACCTGCCAAAACCGACAGCGCACCGCATGTGTCAGATGCTGCTGGAGCTTGGGATGCTTGCCAATGATGTCAACGAAAAGGCCTTTCTCATTGGTCCTGCCCTGCGACGATTGGCGCTGGATACACTGACCCACGGCACTCTGAGCGCTTTGCGCCATACCGTGCTTGATGACCTGGTGGATGAAGTAGGCGAAACCTGTAACTTCACCACCCTGAGCGGCTCCTCAGTACTTTATCTGGATCGAGTCGAGACTCGCCATGCCTGGCGCTTGACGATCAATGTCGGCGAGCGAGTGCCTATCCATTGCACTGCCAGTGGCAAACTGTTTCTGGCCTTCATGTCCTCGACAAAGAGAAACTACCTGCTCAGAAATATAGAGCTTCGCAAACTGACCGATATGACCGAAACGGATCCTGCCAAATTGCGCACCATGCTCGACGCGATAGCCAGCGACGGGTACTCGGAAGACAGGCAGGAGTTCATCACCGGACTGGTAGCCATTGCAGTACCCGTTTTTGATACCAACAACGAGCTGCGGGCCGCGGTGGCCATGCATGCACCGATCAGCCGTGTCAGCAGTAGCGATGCTCTGGATATGCTGCCCGCCCTGAAAAAAGCGGCTCAGCGACTGACGGCGTTGCTGTAGCTGTGCCGTTCACGTAATCACGCTTGGTGGCACAAGCCTCAGTCTCTCAATCAGCGAACAGCTGCCAGTTCGCCAAGAACCTCGGCAACAACGATTTGATTATCGGCGCTGATGATGATGGGCACAGCATCCAGACAGGCTCCTATCCCCAACCCCTCAACTCCCTCACCATTGATCACCGAAAATCCTGCACCGTGATTGCTACAGCGCAAGATCGAGCCATCAGCAGACAGCAGTTTCTCGCCGCGGTGATTCAATGGTAGATACTGATGGGGACAGGCATTGACGTATGCCTTGACGCTTCGGCCCTTGCGGGCCAGGACAATGGGAAAGCCATCGTGCACAATGCACAAGCTCCCCCCATCGGGAATGTCCACGAATGGACAAAGTGCGGTGCCAGGCATCGGTGCACCTGACCAGGAATCCCATAAATCGCTCATCGTCTTCTGACCACCGGACTTCACCCTGTGAGAAGCGACAGACGAAACTGTCCCTGAATCCACTGCTTCTGTTATTAAGGAAATACCGCGCCGTATGAGTAACCCGTAACCTGTCACCCTCTGGCCAACATGAAGCTAGCAGCCTATATAGCCGCTAGTCAACACCTTAATGGTTTCGTAATTTACGATTGTTTTAATCAAATGAGGGGCGTTCTCGTTTACGCCCCACAAGGGCTCATATTCACGAACCCGTGACAATCAACAGAGCCCTGCCCGCCTTGCCATCGGCTCGGATGGAATGAGGACGATCAGCGACATAACGAATCGTATCGCCTTTGTTAACCGCTTCTGACTCGCCATCCGATGTCACGATCAGACGACCATTCAGCACTGTCAGGCTTTCCATACAGCCCGAACGATGCGGATCACTTTCAAGCGCACCGCCGGCATCGAACATCAAATCGTAAACCTCGGTATCACCCACCGTTTCTGGTGCACTCAATATGCGAATCTTGCAGCCTTGGCCCTGCGAATGAATCACCGGAGTCTGATCAGAACGAATGACTTCCCTGATAGGACCACGCTCATTCGGACCACCATCCAGCAAACCGGAGAAGTCGATATGCAGCGCCTGTGTCAGATTCCACAAGATGGCGACCGTCGGGCTGCTTTCAGCCCGCTCGATCTGTGAAAGCATGGAGCGGGAAACACCGGACAATCGTGCCAGCGCCTCAAGGCTGAGGCTACGTGATTTTCTGGCATCCTTGAGCCGGCTGGCCAGCCTGACTGAAATTTCGTCACTACTCAATCAACTACCCTCTTGCATTGCATTAGTTTACGAGGCGATATCAAACCCCTGTCCAGTCCAGCACGACCTTGCCGCTGGAGCCGCCCATCATCGTCGCAAAGCCTGTTTCAAAATCCTGCGCCGCATAACGATGAGTGATGATGCCTGACACATCCAGCCCATTTTGCAACATGGAGATCATCTTGTACCAGGTTTCGAATATTTCACGGCCATAAACGCCCTTGACCGTCAGCGCCTTGAACACAATGCGTGACCAGTCAACCGGACTCTTGCCAGGCGGTATGCCCAACATGGCGATACGCCCTCCCATGACCAGAGACTCGATCATCTGATCCAGAGCAGGCTGACTACCCGACATTTCCAGGCCAACATCGAACCCCTGTTTTATACCAAGCCTGGCACAAACATCATTGAGATCTTCGCTGGAGACATCAACCGGAACGACATCAGCCACCTGAGCGGCCAGAGCCAGGCGCTCCTTGTTGATATCGGTGATGACCACATGACGTGCCCCGGCATGCCGGGCGACTGCTGCCGCCATGATGCCAATGGGGCCTGCCCCCGTGATAAGCACATCTTCGCTGACCAGATCAAAACTCAAGGCGGTATGAACAGCATTGCCCAACGGATCCAGAATGGCTCCTATATCGTCACTGATAGCATCCGGCAACGGCACCACATTAAATGAATCCAGTCGCAGATATTGTGCAAACGCACCATTCTCCTGCACACCAATTCCCAGTGTTTGTGGATCCAGATGAAATTTTCCCGCACGCGATTGACGTGACTCCTTGCCCACCAGGTGCCCTTCGCCACTGACACGCTGGCCAAGTGCCAGACCTTCAACCTGACTGCCCATTTCGACAATTTCTCCGGCAAACTCATGGCCGATGATCAACGGTACCGGTACGGTCTTGGCCGCCCACTCGTCCCACTTCCATATATGCACATCAGTACCGCAGATACCGGTCTTGTTGACACGGATAAGCACATCCTTGGCACCTATTTGCGGAACCGGCGCACTCTGCATCCACAGGCCTTCTGAAGCATGTGCCTTGACCAGTGCTTTCATTTCAGTATTTGTCGTCATGTTCAACCAATCACACCGGTCTTGCGACCTGCAATATCAAATGCATTCAAGGCCCGATCCAGATCATCGCGAGTCAGTGCGGCACTCATCTGAGTCCGTATTCGTGCCTGGCCTTTGGGAACCACTGGAAAGAAGAAACCCGATACATAGACTCCCAGCTCAAACAGCTCTCTGGACAAGCTTTGAGCCAGCTGCGCCTCGCCCAGCATGACCGGAATGATGGGATGTTCACCCTCTGCCAGCGTAAAACCCAGAGAGCTCAAACCTGAACGCCAGTACGCGGCATTTTCGAACAATCGAGCCCGTAGCTCGTCCCCTTCTTCCACCAGCCGAATGGCCTCGATGGAAGCGGCAACAATGCTCGGCGCCAGTGAGTTGGAAAACAGATACGGACGAGCCCGCTGTCGTAGCAGATCAATTACAGCCGCAGGACCTGCCACGTATCCACCCATGGCCCCTCCCAGAGCCTTGCCCAAGGTACCGGTCAGAATATCTACCTTGTCGTTAACACCAAAATGCGCAGCCGTACCCTGCCCCTTTGGCCCCATGAATCCGGTGGAATGGCAATCATCAACCATCACCATCGCGTCATAGCGTTCGGCCAGTGCTGTAATTTCCGGCAGTTTCGCCAGGTAACCGTCCATGGAAAACACACCGTCGGTGGCAATCATGATGAAGCGCGCACCACTCTCTTTTGCGGTCTTCAGTTTTTCTTCCAGATCATCCATATCTGAATTCTTGTAGCGATATCGCTGCGCCTTGCACAGGCGGATGCCGTCGATGATGGATGCATGATTCAGGGAATCTGAAATGATCGCATCTTCAGGACCCAGCAATGGTTCAAACAAGCCACCATTGGCATCAAAACAGGCCGCGAAAAGAATAGCGTCATCCTTACCCAGAAACTGCGCCAGACGACGCTCCAGTTCCAGGTGAATATCCTGCGTGCCACAGATGAAACGAACACTGGCCAGCCCGAAACCATGTTGATCCATGGCCTCTTTGGCGGCTTGAATCAGGCTCGGATGATTGGCCAGACCCAAGTAGTTGTTGGCGCACAGATTGATGACATCATCACGTTGAGTGCCATCGAGCTGGACCGATACTCTGCCAGATTGTGCCGTAAGAATGGCACGTTCGGATTTGAGCAATCCTGCAGACTCGATGTCTTCAAGCTCATGCTGTAGATGCGTCAGAAATTGATTGTTCACGATAGGCTCCCCTCAAACAGGAGCGTATCATATAGCGGATAATATCCAATATCAAGGATATCTAAGCACTGAACAGATCGCCTATGAGCGGTAGATCAAGGTTGGCAACCATAGAGCCAGGTCAGGAATAAAGACCACCAGCATCAGCACAATCACTAACGGCACCAGAAACGGCATGGTGGCCGTGACACAGCGCTCAAAACGCACCCCGGACACTTGCGACAGGACATACAACACCATCCCCACAGGCGGTGTCAGCAGGCCCAGCATCAGGTTCAGGATGACAATAATGCCCAGATGAACCGGATCGATACCGACCTGAGTGGCAATCGGTAACAGAACCGGTACCAGGATGGTGATGGCTGCGATGGTTTCCATGAACAGGCCGATGGCCAGTACCAGCACCATCATGATGAGCAGCAGTACATTCTTGTTGTCGGATATTCCCAGCAACGTATCACCCAGTGAAGCGGCAACCTGGTTGGCGGTCAGAATGTAGGCAAAAATCGAAGCTGCAGATACGATCATCAGTATGGAGGCCGATGTTTCGATCGTATCCATTGAAACGCGAATCAGATGCTTGAAGCTTAGCGTCCGGTAGACAACCAGACCGAGAAACAAGGCGTAGGTGACGGCAGCTACCGCCGACTCGGTTGGTGTAAACACTCCCGTTACGATGCCACCGATGATGATCATGGGCGTCAGCAACGGCAGAAAAGCGGCTTTGAAAGTGGTGATGAGTCGAGACATCTCGAAACTTGAATCACGCGGGTAATTTCGCTTTCGCGAATACCAGGCCACCATGACCATCAGAGACACCGCCATCAACAAGCCGGGAATCAGGCCAGCAGCAAACAGCTCGCCAATGGAGACCGACGCCATGACACCATAGATAACCAATGGCAGGGAGGGAGGAATGATAGGGCCGATGGTGGAGGATGCCGCCGTGATACCGACTGAGAAATCGGTGTCGTAACCCGCATCACGCATGGCCTTGATTTCAATAGTGCCCAGGCCACCGGCATCGGCAACGGCGGCACCTGACATGCCAGCAAAGATGACACTGGCACCCACGTTCACATGCCCCAGACCACCATGCATCCAGCCGACCAGCGCGCGGGCGAAGGCAAAGATCTTGTTGGTAATGCCGGCGGTATTCATCAGATGTCCGGCCAGGATGAAGAACGGTATGGCCAGCAAGGGAAAACTGTCGACACCATTGATCATGGTGTGAATCATGACAACCGCAGGACGGCCTTCTATCAGGATGTAAATCAGTGAAGCACCGGCCAAAGAGACTGCAACCGGCACGCCGATAATCAGCAACAGGGCCAGCAGAACGAACATGAATGTCAATGCCATGATTAGCTACCAGCCGGCTGTGATAGGCCAAGTCTTTCAGCAGCGATGTCGGCTGCCGGGCGCTTGATCAATTTGAGAATATTGATGAATGAGGTCACAGCCATGGCAAAACAGGCCACTACCACCACCCAGTAGATAATGCCCTTGGGCAGATCAACGGAAATCATTCGCTGTGCCAGTGTCCGTTGCGCCAGTCCGATACAGTAATAACCGGCAGCACTGAAAAAGACGGTAACAATCGTTTCGCAGACGATGGCCAATGGCTTGATGAAGCTGACTGGCAGATAGCGATAGAAAAATTCGAGATAGATATGAGAGCCCTTGCGAACACAGGTAATCGAACCGATGTAGGCCAGAAAGATCAGAAAGAAACGTGCAATCTCCTCAGTCCATGCCAGTGAATCGTTAAGCACGTAGCGCGTGAAGAATTGCAGAGCCACAATGAAGAACAATACCCAGAAAATGAGAAGAGCCGGATAATCAGTCCACTTGACATCCGAGATGTCGTTGGTGACTTCATCAAATGCAGCCGACTCGAGGTCTGTTTTAGGCGTATCAGAACTGGGAGGGCTTGTCATCGGTAACTCCGCGGGACAGGGGGCGACACCCGGTCGACAGTGACCGGGTACGAAAATCGCTTGAAACGGTTAGTGGTAGAAAACGCGGATCAGGAAGCGTCAGGGATAGCTTGCAGCCGTTCGTACACATCACTAGGCCAAGGCATATCATCACTGATCAGAAACGGTTTTACCGCGTCGATAAAAGGTGCGCGATCAACCTCGTTGACGGTATTGCCCTGCTCGCGAAACCATTCTGCAAGCTCACCTTCAGCTGTTTCAATCTGCGTGCTGGCATCATCAGCAGCATCCTTGAGCACCTCAACCAGGATATCTCGATCGGCCTCATCCATGGATGACAATGTACTACCAGCGACAACCGTAATCAGAGAGTTGGTGATGTGCGCTGTCAGATTGATGTTGCTCTGCACTTCATAGAATTTCTTGAACTGGATGGTAGGTAGTGGGTTTTCCTGAGCATCCACGACACCTTGTTGCAGTGCCAGATAAACTTCAGCAAACGCCATTGGCGTCGGGTTGGCACCGACGGCTTCTGGAAAAAGCAGGTAGGACGGTGCATTGGGTACCCGTATTTTCAGATTTTTCATGTCTGCCGGGGTCAGGATAGGCTTGTTGGCTGTCACATGGCGAGCGCCGTAATAGGTCAAAGCGACAATTTCATTGCCCGTGGCATTCTTGTAGCCATCGGAGAGTTCCGCGAACAGATCACTTTCACGATATGACTTCCAGTGATTCAGACCACGCAAGGTGAATGGGTAGTCAGAGATCGAAATAGGTCCGTAGGCATTGGCAGCAAATCCGACACCTGTGTAGATGATATCGACGGTTCCCAGCGAAAGCCCCTCGTTGATAGCGGTCTCCTTACCCAGAGATGAGGCCGGGAATACTTTCATTTCGTACCGGCCTTCGGTGCGCGCCTCTAACTCTTCAGCCGCCTTGAGAATAGCCTGATGATAAGGAGTGGCCATCTCGTAGACGTGTGCGAACTGCAGCGTCTTGGCGGCACTTGCCGGCAAGGCAACGGCCATAGCGACAGTTGCCAGCGCAAAAGCGCCTGCCAGTTTTCTGATTTTCATACTGCTTCTCTCCTTGATACCGTCGATGACGGCAGGGGTTATGGCGAATCCGCAGACTCACTGAAAAAGCGTCAGGCAAATAATCTTGTCTCTGCACGCCTTTTTAGTCCGACCAAGAAAAGGTACGAATTGAGACTGAACGACATACTTGCCCGATAGTCGACTATATTCATGACTATGGTACGACAATATTTCTATTTTGTCACGAAACATATTCTTGAACTGCAAGCGCTGTAAACAGCACATCCATCAATCAATATGAGCCCGGCGCATGTCAAGGCAATGAAGAGCTCTTATAAAGACTCACACATTCAACGCTGGAAATACAGAAAAACTTGGAGTAGGCTCAGTTCACGGTTTAGCGGAGCAGACGAAAATTTGTCTGATGCCAACCTACCCGCACAACATCAAGACGACGAGGTGAAGCTAGCATGCGATTGACGACGCTTTTCATTCTACTGGTCCCCCTGACGCTCCTTGGCGCCTCAGCGTCAGCCTCCGAAGCACTGCTCAACTCCAAGTGCTCTTCGTGCCATGTTGCGCAAGACGACGGAAGTCTGTATCGCGTCAGTGAACAGCGCAAGACACCGGAAGGTTGGAACATGACCCTGTTCCGCATGGAAAAATCACACGGCCTGAAAATCACTGACGACGAACGTCAGGATCTCATCCGCTATCTGTCCAATACGCTAGGTCTGGCACCGCAGGAAACCGCCTCACAAAGAGCGATTCTCGAGCGTCGGCCCGATTACATAGAAACACCGGCTGACGAGGATCTCAATGTTCTGTGCGCACGTTGCCATACCTTTGGACGTATCGCCCTACAGCGACGTACCGAAGTTGAATGGTTGAAGCATGTGCATTTCCATGTCGGTCAGTTCCCCACTATCGAATATCAGGCGCTCTCTCGTGATCGCAACTGGTTCGACGATGCAATCAATATCGCGGTCCCCAAGTTGGCTGAACTATACCCACTGAAAACAGCAGAATGGGACGCCTGGCAAGCGGCCGACAAGCCATCGCCTGTTGGTGACTGGGTCGTGTTTGGGCACTGGCCCGGACGTGGAGATTTCAACGCCCTTATGAGTGCCAGCGGCGATAGCGAATCCATGGATATCACGATCAAGGGTCAATACAACGATGGCACAGCCATTGATGATCAGGGACAGGCAACCTTGTATACCGGCTATGAATGGCGTGCTGATGCCAATGGCATTCGACAGATCATGGCCATGAGCGAAGATGGCAAAACCCTCACTGGACGCTGGTTCAGGACAGAAGATGATTCTCTGGGCGCTCAGGTGAGCGCCGCTCGCATCGGCAGCGATGCAGGCGCTATTGCGCTCTCCCCTTCAGCGGCAAGAACGGGCAACACTACAAGTATCACCCTTTATGGTACTGAGCTGCCAGAGACCTTGTCGGCAGAGGGTATTCAGTTCACGAACGTCAGCCGTTCCAGTGACGGCACACAGTTGAGCGCCGATGCACTGGTTGCCGAAGGTGCCGCAGCCGGGCCACGTACACTGGCCGGTGGCGTGGAACTGATCGTCTTCGAACAGATCGATCGCATCGCTGTGGAGCCTGCAGAAACCATTGCGCGGGTCGGATCCAATGGCGGACCGATTGCCGCAGTACCCGCACAATTCGACGCCATCGCCTGGTCAAATGGCAGCGATGGCGCTGCAGATACTGATGATGATCTTCGCATTGGTGTCGTCGAGGCAAGCTGGTCGAGCAACGCTTTTGATGCGCTCGCCGAAGAGGAAAAGGATGCTGAGTATGCAGGCAGCATCGATAGTACGACTGGCCTGTTTTCTCCGGCTGGCGCAGGTCCGAATCCGGAGCGTCGCTTCGGTACCAATAATGTCGGCAATCTTTCCATTGACGCAACGGTCAATGAAAACGGGACCGACCTGACAGGCAGTGCACACCTTATTGTGACGGTACAACGTTTCAATGATCCCCCTATTCGATAAGTTGGAGCCCAGCCCTTGTCCTCAATGCTCAACTATGTTCATCACAACTGCCACGATGTAGAGGTGGATCAACGCCGTGTGTTGTTCCACATTCCCAGCTCTGCATTGTTCAACCTTGACCCCCTGAGTGCCGAGTTACTTGATCTTTTCAAGAATCAGGGAGCCCTGAGTGCAGTCGACCTGGAGACCCACTTTCGTGGTCGCTGCACCCCGGATAGCCTGCTTGAAGCCTTGCAGGAATTTCGTGACCTGGAAATAATCAGTGAGAACGCTGATCAGGTACCCGCCAACCCCAAGGTCAGTATCGAGCAATACCCGCTTTCAACTCTGGTACTCAATGTGAATACGGGTTGCAACCTTGGCTGCACCTATTGTTACAAGGAAGACCTCACCACGCCCACACGCGGTGAGAAAATGGCCTTCGATACCGCTTGTAGCAGTATCGATCTGTTGCTCAAGGAAGGGGCCAGCCGCGAGCGCATCAATATCGTGTTCTTCGGTGGTGAACCTCTGTCCAATTTACCACTCATCAAGGCCGCTACCGAGTATGCCGAGACGCGCTGTGCCGAACTGGGAGTCACCGTTGATTTCTCGATGACAACCAACGCCACACTACTCAAAGAAGACACCGTGGACTGGCTCAACGCTCATCGCTTCTCCATTGCCATCAGCATGGACGGCCCGGCTGTCATTCATGACCGTCATCGCAAGACCATTGGCGGCAAAGGCACGCACGAACTGGTTGCTGCCAAGGCGCGCATGTTGCTCTCTCGATACGACTCACGTCCGGTGGGCGCCCGCGTTACTCTGACAAACGGCAACACCGACCTGCAAGCCATTCATCATCATCTGCGTGACGAGCTGGGTTTTTTCGAAGTCGGCTACGCACCGGTCACCACCAGCGATGTGGCTGTATTCAACCTTGATTCTGATGAATTGAAGACGGTGTTCGAAGGCATGAAAGCGCTGGGCCAGGATTATCTCGAAAAAGCACTGGCCGGTTCCAACAACGGTTTTTCCAACATGCATCAATTGATGACCGACCTGCACCTGGGCTCTCGCAAGGCGCTGCCTTGCGGAGCTGGCGTCGGCATGCTGGCCGTGGATCACGAAGGAGAACTCAATCTCTGCCACCGATTTACCGGCTCCGATCTACCCACCTTCGGCAATGTCAAGATTGGCATCGACAAGCCCTCACTGGGCAAATTTCTGAACAAAGCTGCAGATCGATCGGGTCGAGGCTGTGAAACCTGCCAGATTCGCAACCTGTGCTCAGGTGGTTGCTATCACGAATCCTATGCGCACGATGGTGACCCGCTGAAGCCGGTCTATCACTATTGTGATCTGATGCGTGACTGGGTCGATTTCGGCATTGGTATCTACAGCAGAATCATCGATGAAAATCCGGCGTTCTTTGACAAGCATGTGATGCCACGGAGAGTAAATTATGAAACGACTACAACCCATTAATCGCAAGGCAGATCTACTCAGGCAAGCCGTCGAAGAAGGCAAGCAAAAGGAGGTCTACAGCATGGCCACCATCGCAGGTTGCGCCAGCACCCTGGATCCGGGCTGGGAAGTTGATGCCTTTGGCGGCGTGGCAGCTCTCTGCCAGCCGATGGAAGCTGATCTGTACGGGTGTTCGGATCCTTGCTGGTGGCCTGCACAGGTACCCGATACCCTGAACACTTATCCAGACTGGGGGACAGGAGCTGATGATGCAGCCGAAGACTGGCGCAAGCTACAAAGCGTATTCCCCAAAAAATAATCCGGATAGTTCAGAAACCGCAGGAGATAGAGCATGAGCTGTAAAGGGCAGACTTTCCGAGCGCTTCTGTGCGTATTGGGCCTGGCAGTATCCGGTATCTGTAGCGCTACCGAATACCTGGTGGTAGCCAGCAAACCCAACTTGCTAAACATCGTCGATGTGAAGGCGCGCACGGTCGAAAAAAGCATCGAAATGCCGGACGCAGGTCCGGGGGCATGACCATATCCATAGACGAAGAACGTCATATTGCCTACGTGCTACTCAACAGTTGGGGCAGTGTGGCCGGCATTGATCTGAAAACCGGTGAGCAGGTATTCCGCGCCGACCTTTCCCGTGATGGCAGACGTGTTCGAGCCATTCAGGGTATGGAGATCAGTCCCGACGGCAAACATGTATATGTCAACTGCTTACCGGTGAAGATAGGCTTGGGTGAATACGAGGTAGAAGACAACTACATCGCCGTGTTCAACACAGAGGATGGCTTGAATGCCGAGCCGGTACGCAAGATACCTGTCCCACGACGCGTAGCCGTATTGATGAGTTCCAATGACGGCACCGAGATTTATGCTTTGGGCCACGACCTGTACGTCTATGACGCGGCCACCGGTGAACACCTGCGCGACTACCCTATTCGCGGCTGGGATGCCGCTGATCGCACGGCTCCCGATATTCTGGACTTCTGGAATCAGTGGGAACAATCCGATACCTTCTCCACCCCCTTCTTTACCGTCGACACCTCAAAAGCGGAAGACGACCCAGCCGCTTACCGTATGGGTATGTTGACAATGGATCTGGAGAAAAAGGATTTCAGAATGGATGAGTACGAGAATTTTGAAGTCATCATTTTCTCGACCGTAGTCAATCCCGTACGGCGCAACGAGGCCTACGGTGTGTACACACAATTGACCAAGATCGACTTGGAAAAAGATGAACTCATTGCACGCAAGGATCTTGATCACACCTACTATGCTGTGAACGTTTCCAGTGATGGCAGTGAGCTGTATGCCGGAGGCACGCTCAACGACATCGCCATCTATGACACGCAAACACTCGATAAAAAGGGCGAAATCATCATTCCGGGCGGCAACATGTCACTGAGTTCCATGAGAATGGTGGATATGTAAAGGCGCACGACAGCACTGAAGGAGGCGAAGACCTGCTTGCGTATTTCTGCCTCGCAGTACCAGTGGATACGACAGTTTCTGCAGCCGCGAATCCTGCCTTTGGCAGGCGTCATGGCGTTGGCTTTTCTGGGCACAGCCCTGAGTGTGCTCACGCCCTGGATTACCCGCAAGATCATCGACGATGGACTAATCGCCGGTAACGTCAGTGTGCTGCAGAACTGGGTTGGCATCATGCTGCTGGTTGCAATCAGCGCAGCCCTGCTGACCGGCATCAACCGCATTGCCTATGTCGCCCTGTCCAGCGACATGCTCATGAGCATGCGTGCCTATTTGTTCGATCATCTGGGCTCGCTCTCACCCGGTTTCTACTTGCGCTGGCGGCAAGGCGATCTGATCGCCCGGCTCGATGGCGATATGGGCGAAGTTCAGAGATTTCTCGTCGACAGCCTGCTGGCAGCCTTCAACAGTGTGCTGGCCTTTATCGGTGTTATCTGGTTGATGCTGCTGTTAAGCCCGCAACTGACCTTGATCGCCTTTGTGTTGGTGCCTGCCAGTGTCCTGTTCCTCAAGCTCATGCGACCGCGCCTGGAGGCGCAGACCCGGCGCTTTCGCGAAAGCTCAACGGATGTGTCAGCCCTACTGGTTGACCGCCTGCCCAATATGCTGTTACTGCAGTCTTTTCTGGCCGTGACCAGCACCCGCAAAGAACTGGACAGCGTTCAATCACGCTATCGCGATGAACTGCTGCGCAATCAGGTTCTGGGCTATTGGGTGGCAACGGTGCCAGCCTTGTTCAACACCCTGGCAACAGCTGCGGTCTTCATTATCGGTGGTCATGCCGTTATCAACGGCAGCCTGACCCTGGGGACCCTGATTGCGTTCGCCAGCTATCTGGGACGAGCCGCCGGGCCTGTCAACACCCTGCTCGGCTTGTATGTTGCCGCACAACGAGTCAAGGTCAGCCTGGCTCGCCTGCAACAACTGCTGGACGAAGACCCAGCTGCCAGTGACCCGGTACAGCCACTGGAACTGCCGGCAGGACACGGCAAGCTGCAATTCACAAAGGTGAGTCACACCGCTGCGGGCACGGGTTCAGCCCCCTTGTGGCAGCCAGCCTCATTGATTATTCCCGCTGCCGCCCGCGTCTGGATCAGTGGTGATTCCGGGGCCGGGAAAACCACCTTGCTGCATCTGCTGCAACGTCATGCGGATCCTGCACACGGCATCATTTCACTGGATTCTGTCGCACTGTCTGATCTGACGATCAACGATTTACGCCAGGCAATACTGCTGCTGCAACAGGATGCACCGATACTGGATGCAACGGTGCGTGACAACCTGACCCTGGGTGGCACGTTCAGTGACGAACAACTGATCGAGGCGATGAACAATGCGCAATTGCACCCCTGGCTGAATTCACTTGACGCAGGTCTGGACACACGACTGGGCAACCGCGGTGCCCGCCTGTCCGGTGGTGAACGCCAACGCCTGGCATTGACACGTGCGTTTCTCAGACAACCGCGCGTGCTGCTGCTCGACGAGATCAGTGCCGCCATGGATACCGAACTGGAAAACAGAATCTGGCTAACAGTGGATCGCCTGTTCACCCGTCAAAGCCTGCTGATTGTCAGCCATAGAAGGCCCGAACTGCCAGGGCTCAGCCATGAATTACGATTGCACGATGGTCGCTGGCAGCTGGAGGCACTGCCATGAGCGCCGGCCCGGTAAAAATTGGCATTCTTGATACGGGTTGTATCGGTACCGTTGCCGAACGCAAAGCCTTTCCTGCTCAAGACGACCCTGCCTGGCCAGCCGTCACCGTTAACGATCATGGCCATCGAATAGCAACCATCATCAGAACCCATTGCCCTGAGGCATGGCTATATGATGGGCGCGCCCTGACTCAGGGGCTTGCCAGCAGCACCGAGCAGATCGCCAGCGCTTTGGAATGGCTGCTTGAGCAACAGGTGCATATCATCAACCTGAGTATCGGACTGCGCCAGGACCGGCAGATTCTGGCCGATGCCATTTGTCGCGCTCACGACAAGAATGTTCTGCTGGTAGCCTCCGCCCCTGCATTGGGGTCTCCGGTATACCCCGCCGCCTATCATGGAGTCCTGGCGGTGACCGGTGATGCACGCTGCGCTGCCGGAGACTTTGCCAGTCTTGCACCATCGTCTGCAGGCGCACCCCCTCACGCTCTGGATTTTGGTGCAGCCCCAGGTGGGCCACATCACCGCGCACACTCTCGCGGCATGGGAGCCAGTTTTGCCTGCGCACATGTCAGCGCTCGCCTGGCACAGCTATGGCTGACATCACCTGCTGGCGCTGATATCGTCGAGCGGCTTCATCAGCAATGCCTGTTCCGGGGTCGGGAATGCCAGCACTGACTCTGATTGGTAATGCTCTGCTGCTTATCAGCCTGATAAGCCTTGCCCTGGGCTTGTATCGAAAGACAATCAGTCTCACACCCATCGTCTGTCTCTGGTCTGCCATTGTTCTACTGGAACTGGCACTGGCGTTCGATCGATTCGAGCTTGTTTATGTGTATAGCTACAGTGCAACAGCATTGCCCCTGTGGCTAAAGCTTGCCAGCCTCTGGGGTGGTGAGCAAGGCACGCTGCTGCTACTGAGTACCCTGCTCGCAACCCTTGGCTGGCATTATCGCGCCTGGCCCTCGACCCGAGTCGGTATGCAGCTCATTGCCCTGGCCATGTTGCTGGGTTGTCTCTGGTTCAATCCCTTTGCAGCCACCGGCACAATGGCCAACGAGGGACTCGGGCTCAACGCACATCTGGTCTCGCCCTGGATGGCGCTACACCCGCCAGCTGTATTACTCGCCTACAGTTTTCTGTGGCTGCCTGTCGGTGCCGCCATCCACGGTCTCAACGGCGCCAACTCGGCCGCCTGGCTGGTCGCTGTTCGCGGCGCTGCCAGTGTCGGCTGGGGGCTGATGTGCCTGGGTCTGGCCAGCGGCATGTGGTGGGCCTTTCAGGATTTTACCTACGGCCAGTTCTGGCACTGGGATCCGGTTCAGACTGCCGTTTTCACGGTCTGGGCACTGGCCAGTGGGCAACTGCACGGCATACGCCAGCTCAACCCGCAAAAACCGGCCCCCGCTCTGCTGCTCTGGTCCAGCGTTCTGTGCGCCATCAGCATTCCGTTAGCCTTGCTGATCGTGCGGGACAGTACTCTGGCAAGCTCGCACCGCTATATCGGCGATACCAGTCTGTGGCTGATGCTGATACTGGCTGCGGGTCAATTGCTAGCGGCACTCTGGGCTCGTTTTTCTCGCCAGCAGCGCACTATTGCCTCCAGGCAAGCCGTCATATTGATCATTGCCTGCTGGATGTTTTTCGCGATGGCTGCCGGTGCTGCCGGATCGCTCGCCTACAGTTATATCTGCGAGAATCTGCACTGTTCCCGAGATTTTGTGCCATTCAGACAAGCCGTCCTGAGTTGGACTGGCGGTGCTGAATATGCACACCTAGCCAAGGTGTTCGACCAATGGGAAGTCGATCATTTCGTGGTGGTGAGACTGCTGTTACCGCTAATGGCGGTCTTGCTGTTGATGACCGGTTACGCCTTTATCCGTACCTCAACCAAGCGTGCCTTGT
This sequence comes from Granulosicoccus antarcticus IMCC3135, assembly GCF_002215215.1. NCBI lineage: Bacteria > Pseudomonadati > Pseudomonadota > Gammaproteobacteria > Chromatiales > Granulosicoccaceae > Granulosicoccus > Granulosicoccus antarcticus. The sequence goes on from NZ_CP018632.1 coordinate 4,574,329, forward strand.
CGCTTACCGTAATTGCCGGCATTACCGGGCTTGCTGTCGGCCTTTATTTCAAACCACTTGAAAATCTGATCGACGGTACCGGTGTAACAACCGCCCATACCATGCAGTTGTTCTCGGTACTCGACGTATTACTGATGTGGTGCCTCTGGGCGATACTGGCCACCCTGCTTTGGTGCTACCAGGCTTGGCGCAGGCGTGGCTGGAATGCCTGGTCTCGGCTGATACCGGTCGGCCTTGTTCATCTGGGTGCCATCCTCTTCATTGTCGGGGCAACCATTGCCAGCACGCTTGACAGCAGTTTGCAGAAGACATTCAGCCTGCCAGCCCAGTACGGCAAACAGATTCGACTGGGCAGTGAATTCACGGTTACCCTGGATGCACCACAGTGGATTCAGAGCCATGATGGTATTGCAGGAGGCTCAGCCCTGAGCGCCCTGAGTCGTTGGCAATTCAGCACCTCGGATGGGCTTGCCCAGCAAGAGCACGCCAGTATCCTGTACCGGGACACACGGGCACAGCAAGATGGCACGCAGATGGGTAGCTTCAGACAACGCTGCATGATTCTGGACTATCGATTTGCACGGGCGCTTGATCGTCCGGGCTATATGCTGCATCCGGTCATCAATCGAGGCTTGCTGGCCGACTGGCAAATCTGGATGCCCGCCGAGCCGCCACCATTGCAGGGCGAATCAAGGGAGCAACTGATGATTGCCCGACGCTTCCCCATGATGTCTTTGCTTTGGTCCGGACTTGTATTGATATTAGTGGGTACAAGCCTGATTCTGTTGTCCGGCTTGCGGCGGACCGTCTATCCGGTCACTTCCCAGTGATCATCGACGCTACTCCGTCATTTTTTAGCTGTCCGGTACTGTTGGGTAGCTTCAGTCGGCTAAGTGCCCATTGCTGTCTATTGGAGTTACAGAAAACAGCAGATAATTTAGTCCGCTCTAACCCTTAAAGCCGCCGTTGGTTGCTTTAAAAAGTGTCTTATTTGTGATGCGGATGCATATCCGCAGATCGCAACTCTGTAGCACGAGTATGCAATGCGCAATGACGCTTGTATGTCACCAAACAGACTGACAATATAGCGTTCAACGATGCAAAGGCATTATCAGACAAGCATTGAGCAGCCCTTGCTCCAGATCGGCAAAACTTATCTGAGACCGAGAGTGAGTTTTGCGCCCATTTAATCGCATCATATTTTTCTTTTTTCGCCGAAAACACTTGGTTTTATTGCCTTGATGACAGCACCATAAACAAATTTATGTCAGGTATTGCATTTAATTCTGATGCCCTTATATTTTCCGGTTAACTGTTGATCGATGTGCTGTCAGTACAAGTGGTAGCCCTGTCTCGCGTCTATCTACACTCGTCGATTCAGAGGATAAATAATGGGGCTTCAGGCGCACTTCAACACATTTCACAACAAGATCAAGCTTAGTCGCGAAGACGAGGCATATAAAAAAGCACGTGAACGTGACAACAGCATAACGGCTGACGTAAAAGAGGAATTCAAAGATGCCGGTTACCCGGTAATCGATGACTTTCTCACGGGTTCACACGGCAACAACACTGCCATTCATCCACTTTCGGGCGATCTGGATATTGATCGAACACTGGTTATTGATGACGATCAGGCGCCTGAGAATCCGCTGGACCCTAAGAAAAAAACGCTCTCGGTACTGGAAGATCGAGGATTTAAGAATGCCAAAATCAAAATGTCCTGTGTCACCGCAGACTACGCAAGTGACAACGTGCATATCGACTACCCCATTTACAAAAAATCGGGTGATTCGTATTCACTAGCCATCGGGAAGAATAACTCAGACGAGAAAAACCGTGAATGGTCTCCTTCCGATCCGAAAGGACTAAAAAGCTGGGTGAAAGATCAGTCGGTACACGCCGCGCCGGCTGAAAAGAAGCACGATCAATATCGTCGTCTCGTTCGCTATCTGAAACGGTGGAGAGATTTCAAATTTTCCGATCCTGTTCTATCTAAGGTCTATTCGATCGGACTCACGGTCATGGCAAAAGAGTGCTTTGTCTCTGACCTTGATTCTGAGGGCTTTCCGAGCGACCTGTCAGCGCTAAGTCAAACCGTTAGCCAGATACTAGACAACGAGTACTTTACATGCGTTGACGTGGATGCAGATCGCTACAAAGTGCAGGTCGCTTTACCGGTTTCACCCTATCGCGATATTTTCGATGGCTCCAGCGCTGACACGGGGACGCAGTTTCGCAATCGACTAAAGAAGATGCTCAGTAAGCTCGAAGAAGCGGAAGGCCTGGACGATGTGCGCAAGCAGTGCCAGATCATGAATGAGTTGTTCGGTGATGACTTCCCTGTGCCCGATGCCCCGAAGACGCCAGATGGAAAAGCCGCGAAGACGTTCTCTTCAGCTGGTGCGGTTGGTACATCACAAGGCGCATGAATCACGTTGAAATAGTTGAACACCTGGTAGCAACTGGATTCAACGCAATGCATAATGAGAGCTGTGACTGCCTTTCAGTGTCGTTCGATATCAACGGCCAGAAAGCAACGCTGCTCCATCGCTTTCCCGAAGGTAAACTGATAGAAAAGCTCCCGGTCTTTTCCTTGCTTGAGCCGATGCAATTTGGGCACCTTGCTCATCTCATGTATAGCGCGGATAAACAGAGCGCCGCTATTTGCGCAGGAGACAACGGAACGGTATCGATCAACTATGACGTTCCTACTCTGGTGTACGAATACGCACTGAATCGGCAAGTCGAACTGGTGCGGCAGGCGGCAACTGATGCCGGCTGGAATCACACTGAACTGATTCGGGAGTTCTCACCTAATTGGGCTTTAATTTGCGACAAAATAGTCTGTCCCACCCTGTACTGTGCGGCTTCAGATGATGACAATGAACACGTACAAACAAAAACGCCTGCGCCAAAAGAGGAATTTGGCCTTCAGTCCAAACTACTTGCTTTAGCTGAGCCGCTATCACATGGAGACGTGTTTAAAGCGATACGTCACTCTGCAAAATGGGACTCCAGGCCAGTATCCGGAAAAACGATCATGCTCGATTTGAGCGCGATCGAGGCAGCACCATTACTTGCTGATGACGTACCAAGATGGTATGCGAACGCGGTAAAGTCACTAACGACTTCATCAGGTAACAGATTTAATCGCTATGCTCGACTCAAGAGTAAGCGTCATTGGGTGATATTCAATGCGAGCACACCGACGGGGATTGTTCGCTGTGCAGTACGGTTCGATAGCCTAAGGTAACAACAAACGATCCATTCCTTTATCTGAAGCTGATTGCAAGCTATGGAAAATAGATCCCGTTGAGGTCGCTGTATTAGATCGGGATAGGTTATTACCACGCAGTGGCGCATTGACTGAGCTACACGAAAAATCGATTCTCATTGTAGGCTGCGGATCTGTGGGGAGTGAGCTTGCAACCGCTATCGCGTGCACCGGTGTTGGTGAAATCCACCTTTCCGATCCGGATAATTTTTCAAGCGACAATTTGTACAGACATACATTGGGTTTGCGTAGCGTCGGCATGCCAAAATCTGTCTGTGTCGCGCACGATCTTAGCCTTCATTATCCGTGGATTGTTACGCAGTGGGATCAAGAGACGCTTCAGTTAAAGACAGATGTGGAGAAGCTCAATCAGTACGACCTTATTGTCGTTGCGATTGGCACGCCGACCATCGAGCGACAATTTCATGATTTTGTAACAACAAATGATGTGAAGACGCCCGTTCTCTATACCTGGCTAGAAGGTTACGGCATCGGCGGTCATGCTGTACTCGATATACCCAAGTCTCAAGGGTGTCTTCGATGCGCATACCTCGATCCAGACACCTGTGAGCAAGGACTCGCATCGAACTTGAATTTTCTTTCCCCGAACCAGGACATCACGACAACGCTGGCTGGGTGTGGGCATCAATTCATCCCGTACAGCGGTATTTCAGCAAAGACGACTGCAGCCATGGCGGCAGAAATGGCGATGGGATACCTAAACGGGCTGAATACCAAATCGTCGCGAGTTAGCTGGAGAGGAAGTGAGCAGGCAGCCCTCGATGTAGGTCTTTCAGTTTCTTATCGATATCATTCCTTCACTCAATCCTTACAGGTTGAGCCACTGAAAAACCGAGAATGTGATGTCTGTGTTGGCTGACTACCCTGTTCACTATGCAGGCCTAGGCCGATCGGTCCACATACATCACAAGGTTTGGCTGCTTTGGCGTTCTCAAAGGCAAATCAGGCTTGAAACGCCCGAAACTGCAGGTGTTCTCATTGGCCTTTCAAGCGAGGATAATAAGACTATCTGGATTCAGGATTCGACAATAGCGACACCCTTTGATGAGCAATCGCGTCACTATTTCAAGCTTACCGATAGCATGCATCAGAGCATGGTCAACGACGCCTACGAAAAATCAAACGGTGCTCAAATCTACCTGGGAACGTGGCACACACATCCACAAGATATACCCAACCCATCTCACGTTGATCTAGATGATTGGAAACACTGTGTACACAGAAATACGGGACGACCATTGGTGTTTGCCATTGTGGGCACTCAGGCAGTGCGCCTGTACTCCAAATGGGGAAATCACTTCAAATCACTAAAGCTAAAGGAATGTGCAATCGATGAATTGCGGTAACACACTTATTCAAACAACCGAAAAGCCTTTTTCAACGTTAAAGCAGGCAACTGAGTTTCTTGAGTTGGTGGGAAGTGAATTGGCCTGGACAGGCGCAGGGGTAATTTATGATAAAGAGCCCGGTGCGATTCTATTTTTATTGCTGGTCGACGAGGCTATCGTCTGTGTTTTTCGCTGTGCCTTAGCGTTAGACGATACCGTTGCTATTGCAACTTTAATGGTGGGTTCAACTACTGACGAATTCATCATTGCTTCAACGCCAGGGTTATCGTTTCCACACGACGATGTTCGTAGCCTTGAAAAATTGAACGAGCACTGGGGTATCGCCCAGTCTGCCGGAGTGTCGATCGCCGAACTACATAATCTATTCGATTCTTTGTTCAAGAGCATTCTGACTAAAGGGCGTGGGGCAAATATAAAAACAGACACTCGAAATCAAGTGTTGTTGGATTCACACGGTCGATGTATGTTTGATGGATGCTCAGTTGATTTGACAATAGATCATCTCACTGGTAAAACAGGCAATTACAAAACTTTGGCACATAATGTCGCTTCGTCAGAGCAAGGTGCTCGAGGCGTGGTTTATTTATCAAATGAGCTGTCCAATAAGCCTGAGAACATTCTGGTGTTGTGTGATGTCCATCATCGATTGGTGGATTCTGTGGCTAAAGCCGAATACCCAGCGCATGTAATTACCGATATGCGTTCACGATTTTGTAATCAGGCCAAAAATCTTCTCGACTCAATGCGCTACGAGCCGATGCCCGCGATATGTGTATGTTGGCCAGTACGAGACGATCAATTTTCCTTGCCTACTGAACAGCAAATAGCGGAGTCACTTAAACCCCTAAAAGCACGATGGTCTGGTGAGTTTCTTCCGATAGTAGAAAAGGATGAGACACTGAGATCGATGGATCAGGCAGACCGATGGAGAGTAAGCGTTCACGGCGTTGGAATAGCGTTTTCTGACTATGTAGGCTATTCTGAAGAAAAGGCCCTGCGAGTTTATTAGCCATCATCGTGCCCGATCCTCATCTATTAAATCCACCCCAAACGCTTGATGAGGCTCGCACTCAGATCGAGCAATTGTGGGGTGTGGTCGGTCAGTTAGAATCGATAGTCTCAGAACTTAAAGCGCAAAATGAGGAGCTTGTTGAACAGGTTCGAGAGCTGAACGAACGCATGGGCAAAAGCTCGCGTAACTCCTCCCGTCCACCCTCTTCAGACTCCACCTCGCAACGAGCCAACCGAAAAAAGAAACCCAAATCTACAAAACGAAAGGGTGCGCAGCCGGGTCATGAAAAGCACGAACGCCCGCTGGTACCCGAAAGTGATGTCGATCAGATTCAGCGCTATTTTCCGACCGCGGCCTGTGGCTGTGGTGGCTCTATTTTTGTCGATCCCGAGCCACGCTGTCGTCACCAGGTGTTTGATATCCCGGTGGTGCGTTTTTCAGTGATTGAGCATCAGCTGTTCGGTGGGCAATGCAACGGGTGTGGCAAACATCATTGCGCCCAGACTCCCGATAGCGTGCCTTCGGGGCAGATGGGCCCCAATCTGGTGGCACTTATCGCTCATCTGTCCGGGCGTTATCATTTGTCGATTCGTAATATTCAGGATTATCTGGTTGAGCACTGGCAGTTGCATTTCAGTCTCGGTGCCCTCTCTCAGGCTCAGGCAAAAGCGACGAGCGCATTAGGCGACCCGTACCGACAGATTGGCGATTTTGTTCGCCAACAACCCGTGGCGCATGCCGATGAAACACGGCATTTTCGCGGCAATGAGTGCCGTTGGCTGTGGTCGTTAGTGTGTGTGCAAGCTTGCTATTTCCTGACACAGGCCTCGCGCGGCAAAGAGGCTGCCGATAGGCTGTTAGGCGAATTCACAGGGTATTTGGTCACTGATGACTACGTGGGTTATAACCGTGTACCGGAAAGTCGTCGTCAACTGTGTTGGCCGCACCTGATTCGAAAATTCATCGATATTGCTGGACGGGTAAGCAATGGCGGCAAGATCGGACGCCGACTTTTATTACTTGCCCACGCGGTTATCCGCACCCGACATCGATGGCAAGATCAACTCATCGACGAGGCCGTTTATTACCGGCGAATGCAGCGACTACGCCGCAGCTTTCACCAGACGCTGGAGCGAGGTGCCCGGCTACGAATCGATGGGCGAACCAAACGTCAATGCCAACATCTTCTCAAGCGAGAATCTATGTGTTGGACCTTTCTCAAAGATCACAGGATCCCGCTAGACAACAATAGCGCTGAGCGTGCGCTTCGGCCCTATGTGATCTGGCGCAAGTTGAGCTTTGCCACCCAATCTTATCAAGGCGATCAGTTTCGTCCCTTGATACTGAGCATCGTGGGCACTGCACAACGGATAGGGATCTCAAGCTATCAGTTTATCCGCATCGCGTGTCACCAGTCGATGATTGAGGGCGAGGTGAAAGTGCGCTTTCCGTTTGATACGCCTCGGTTAGCGACTAGCTGAAAGAATCAGCTGCGGTTCCTACACCCCGCATGCGGGGCCGTGAACGGTTACCGATGGAGAGTGCTTCCTGCAGCGATAAATGCCGCGGCCACAAGAGTTGAGGTAGTCGCATCAGGTAAAAACTACCGCGCTGCACTATTCGCAACCGGCACCATGCCTGCGCTTATCGCACTTGGTGCGAAAATAGGAAACAAGTCCTCTATTTTCCCAATGCTGAAGCATCGTGAAGGTGGAAAATGGTTTTGGCCTGCAAATGATCCGACAGACGATTGTTCAAACATCACTGGACTGGGCGAGCTGTCTGCAAACGAACCGGAGGTCACCATCCAGTTAGCATTGACCGCTCTACCAGAGGGCATGGAGAAAGCTGCCAGTGATCTGGGTCATAAGATCCTGATGATCAGGCCCGAAGGTGATCTTACTAATGGTGTGCTGGGGCATCCGGAAGATGCTTTGTCGTTCAGACAACGTATTCAAGAGTTGCTCCATCTGCTCAAAGATAAGCACAACGTCAGTAAAGTCCATCTTATGCCTTGTGCATCGAATGCCGCCTGTGTCTGCTTTGGTCAGGCAATAGACAACTACCATCCAGATATTTTGCTCTACGACTTCATCGATGAGGCAAAAACCATGGAACCTCGTATCCTGATTTCTACTACCGGGAATAGATGTGAAATCCACACTGCTTAAGGCGATGAATCTTGACACCGCAGGAGTTTCGCCGTGTGGTCACACGTAGTTGTATATTAAGTATACATACTGGCTTTTTCTAGTAAAAGGTGAGGGTATATGACTCAAGGACAAACAAACGGACCCGCCGCATAAAGTCGACGAGCCTGTTGCTTCCCGGATACAAGTTTCCTAAACCATTTCCAATGGCCGCTACCAAGCACTAAGCAGACCTACGCTATCGCAACGCTCGTATGTCGGGTGTTGGCCAGAACCGGCTGGACAGTAATCCCCCAATCCGCGTTGGGTAGCGTTCCAACTCAGAAGTATTGATCCGTGCGAAAATAACTAACTTCATTTACACCCCACAACTGGAACGGTGCGGTTTTCCTGAACTGTGAAAATTCAAAATTTTCAGGAAATAAACCTCCTATGCGTGCACCTGTAACTACCTCACTTTTCTCTATGCGATAGAGCTAGCGCCTCGGTACGTCTTCGATCGTAATGTTCTCAGCACCGTCTGGCAAACAAATGTCCTCGGATTTCTGCGGAAAGAGAATCCTTGCTGACGAAAGTTGGCCTTCGTCGTTTGGGTATTGCAACTAGCGCGTTGAACGCTGGCTGCCCGATCGCCTCTTGCTTTAATCCGGCAGTCGGTCCAAGTCGAATTCCAACACTACCTGTTTCTCCAGGAATTCCTGCTTGATAGCGACAAGCTGAACTTCATCAACTCGAAACCCACAAGGTGTTTTGACTTGCTCTTGACACAACATCTCCCATTCCCGCCAACTAGTACAATTAGTCTCTATACCTCTGGGCTCAGAGATTGACGTCAAGTACTCGCCCTCAACCGAATAGCTCGCTGTTTCGAACCTGGGGTATTGTTGGTTTAAAGACGCTTTTAAAACGCCAACGGCTAACTTGCCAAGCTTGTCTGTCACCGGCAACAGGATGACGTTCTCATATTTCGTCCAGGCTCTTCCGTCAGCCATTTGAGCCACTCCTTCGCCGAACATGGAAACACTGAATTCTTCACCAATGGCGACAAAATCCATTCGCCCAGCCAGCTGAAATCTCCCATCGGTGCCTATGAGCCATTGGCTGTCACTGGACACTCTCATATCGTGCCCATTCTGTCGGCTCGAATGCGTTGCCCCACAAACCCAATTACCAGCGAGCGACTCTGGAACCCTGATCTCTTGTCCCTCCTTCACCAGCGACACTGGTGAAGGGGCACTGCAAGCTGTTAGCGCTACAAGGAAAAATGCCGAAGCTGGAATATGTCCATTGCGCATTGAATGACTCTTCTCAGGGTGTGGATCTCAAGCCGTTTTCGCCTCAACCAGCTCCAGCTTTTCTACCATGCGTTTTCGCATGATGAATTTCTGCGCCTTACCGGTCACGGTCATGGGGATCTCCTCAACAACCTGCACATAGCTGGGAATCTTGTAATGGGCGATCTTGCCCTTGCAAAAATCCGTCACTGATTCTTTGGTTATGGATTGCCCATCGGCATCATTCCGGCAGACTATCCAGGCACACACCGCCTCGATATATTTTTCATCCGGCACACCAAAAACCTGTACCTGGGTGACACCGGGCATGGTGTACAGATATTCTTCTATTTCACGCGGATAAACATTTTCACCACCACGTACGATCATGTCTTTGACTCGTCCGGTTATATTGCAAAAACCTTCTGCATCGAGCGTGGCCAGGTCACCGGTGTGCATCCAGCCTTGCGAATCGATACTGCCTTGCGTCTGCTCAGCATCTTCCCAATAGCCTTGCATGACCGAATATCCCCGAGTACAGAGCTCTCCCTGAGTGCCTACAGGCACGACATTCTGGTCCTCATCAATAATCTTCACACTCACATGCGGATGCACCTGTCCTACCGAGGAGACACGTTTTTCCAGTGAGTCGTTGACACTGCTCTGAAACGATACCGGACTGGTTTCTGTCATGCCGTAGGCAATCGTGACCTGATCCATATTCAGTGTGGACTGGACGCGCTTCATGACTTCAACAGGACACGGCGAGCCTGCCATGATGCCGGTACGCAGGTGCTTGAATTCGAAGTCCTTCAATTCAGGGTGGTCCAGCATGGCAACAAACATGGTAGGTACACCGTACATCGCAGTGCACTGCTCATTGCTGAGTACGCGCAAGGTGGCAAGTGGCTCAAAGCCTTCTGTCGGTACGACCATCGTTGCCCCCTTGCTGACACAACCCAGCGTACCCATGACCATGCCAAAACAATGGTAGAACGGTACCGGTATGCACAGACGATCGTTTTCAGTCAGGCCAATGGCTCGGGTGACAAAATGCGCGTTGTTGACGATATTGCGATGCGTCAGGGTGGCCCCTTTGGGCATGCCCGTGGTACCGCTGGTAAACTGGATATTGATGGCATCATCGATATCAATACTTGCTGTCAATCGATCAAGTTGCTGCAACTGCGCCTCTGTCGCCTTACCAGTACCACCTGCTATGTCATCAAAGGCGTATATGCCGGCTGCCGCATCCCCCACCTTGATCACGATCTGCAAGGCGGGCAGACGGGCTGATACCAGTTCGCCCGCCTGACAGCTATCAAGCTCGGGCGCCAGCTCGCGCAGCATGTCAACATAGTTTGATGATTTGAACTGTTCAGCCGTAATCAGCGCCTTGCAACTGACCTTGTTGAGAGAATATTCAAGCTCACTGGTCCGGTAGGCCGGATTGATGTTCACCAGTATCAAGCCAATACGCGCCGAGGCGAATTGGGCCAATAACCATTCCACCCGGTTGGGTGACCATATGCCGACTCGATCACCCGCCTGCAAACCCAGATTCAGCAAGCCGATAGCCAGAGCATCGACTCGATCGGAAAACTCCTTATAGCTCCAGCGTATCCCCTGAGCAACGAACACGGCTGCGTCCCGATTGCCATGTAAGGCAACTGTCTGTTGCAGCAATGCCGGAATACTCAGCGTCAACAATGGCTCTGACACAGGCCCTGTTACTTGCGAAAGCCCTTCCGAAGGAATACGTCCGTCCTTACTCTCGTGCTCGTCGTTGCTCATCAATGATTTCTCCCGCGTATCAGTCGCGTTGCGACCCATGCTGTACTCTATTAACAACATCGGTGCAAGTCAAAGGTTCAGACATGAAATCCCCTTGCCCCACTCCATACGATGTATTCATCAGTGGCAGTGGACCCGCCGGCAGCCTGCTCGCTATTCATTTGCAACGCTTTGGCCTCAAGGTGCTGTTGTGCGGAACTGCACGCCGATTCGATTCACTGGAAGGCATGACGGAACGTGGTGTGCTTGCCCTGCGTGCATCCGACTGCAAGAACGCCCTGGCCTCTTTGGGCCCTTTGGTGTTGCGACAGGCAAGGTGGTCAGGCGAACAATTCGGGGGCAACCAGGAATACCTGGTACAGCGTTCTGAATTTGACAAGGCCTTGTGGCAAGATGCCGGCGAGGCGGATGTTGACAGACTGCCTGGTCGAGTCGACAGAGTTATCTGGCAAGAGGGTTGCTGGCAAACTACCGTCGACAAGCAACCGATCTGCGCCCGCTATTGGGTCGATGCGCGCGGCAGACAAGCACCTGCCAATGCGATGCTGCAGCAAGCCCCGGGAATATTGGGAGTCGGTGCCTGGTGGCAAGGTGCTGCGACAACGCCTGCTGCAGGCATCACCTCCTTTGCCGATGGCTGGTGCTGGTATGCACGCCTGCCTGATGGGCGCACCCAGATGCAGATGTTCGTGGATGCCACCACGCATCGCCCACCTTCACGCGCACAACTGCGCAGCTACTACCTGCAGCTGATTTCGCAGTGTGACGAGGCGGCCGCTATTGTCCAGGACTCACACCTTTTGATTGAGCCCTATGTACGAGGCTCCGGATTGAACTATTCGGAACCCATGCCCGGCCCGTTTCATGCCCGTGCCGGTGATGCGGCGCTGGCACTGGACCCTCTTGCCGGCCATGGAATGTTCGAAGCCATGGCCTTGTCGATGACTCTGGCCAGCTGTATCCGGACGCAGCTTGATCGCCCTGAAAACGCGCAGCTCGCCATGAACTTCTACCGTGATCGAGTCCACGATGAATTCTGGCGACTGGCCCGGACTGGTCGCGATTTCTATCAATTGGAAACGCATTGGCCGGAGCATAGCTTCTGGTCTCGACGCCAACACTGGCCCGATGCCGAACCTTCTCACCCAGCCCCGGAACCGGGTATCGGGCAAATCGAAATCCGGCCAGTCTCGATCAATGGCTATATAGAGAATCGTCAGGTGGTGAGCTGCCCCGATACGCCTCGCGGCACCTGGGTGGTTGGCGAGGTTCCATTGGTAGAACTGCTGGAATACATCCGGCAGAAAGGCGGTGTTCCGGCACGTCAGGATCTGGAGGCATTCTGCGCCGGCAGCGACTGGCCGATGCAGTCGGTCGGCGCGGCCATCACCTGGCTGGCACAGCGTCACTTACTTGATCTGCGCAGTGACTGACGAGGACCTCGCACTGCGCGCACGCCATTGACGCCCATTGCCCGATTCTCCTTGAACTTGACAGTCGTTACTGTTCCAATCGGGCCCCGATACTCGTGCGAAAAACGCAACAATGCTTTCCAACAATCCTGCCCCTGCCCCTGACTCGAATGCGGGCCGCGACGCGTTCTGGAAAATCAAAGCGTCCCTGAAAGCGTGACATGATCAATAGCATTCCGCCGCAAGGCCTGGTCCTACTCTCAATCGTAGCCATTCAAGTTGGCGCAGCCGTCGCCATCCATCTTTTCCCGGTGCTCGGTGCCAGTGGCACGGTGGCCGTACGCATCATATTCTCAGCCATACTGCTAGGCCTGGCAGCACGCACCGGCTTGCGTACTCTGGTCCAGACATTCAGGCTGCACTGGAAACTGCTGGTGGTTTTTGGACTGAGCATCGCTGCCATGAACCTTTTCTTCTACCAGGCCCTCGCTCGCATCCCGTTGGGAGCAGCGGTAGCCTTTGAGTTTATCGGTCCTCTGGGGGTGGCTGCTCTGGCCTCCAGACGATTGACTCAATTTGCCTGGATAGCTCTGGCAGCACTGGGTATTGTCCTGCTATCACCACTGTCCGGTGCAGATCTGGATCCGATCGGAATTCTCTTCGCGTTGATGGCGGGTACGGGATGGGCATGCTTCATTATTTTTGCAGGCCGGGTCGGAAAGCTCATTCCGGGCAATGATGGCCTGGCGATAGGGATGGCCGTTGCAGCCCTCGCAATGATCCCCTTTGCCCTCCCTGTTGCCGGCATACTCGTCACCAACCCACTGATATTGCTTGCAAGTATTGGTGTGGCATTGCTCTCAACGACCATACCGTTCACCTTTGAATTTACCGCATTGAAACGCCTGCCGGCCCGAACCTATGGCGTACTGGTCAGCCTGGAACCCGGTGTTGCAGCGCTGGTTGGTGCCCTGTTACTGGGAGAGCGAATTGGCCTGCAGGGTATGATAGCCATCACTTGTGTGATCATTGCCGCCATCGGCATTACCCTGTCAGATGCACGAACCCCGCCTTGACTCTTGTATTGAGTCCCAGACAACCCCGATAAATTCAGACACAACATGCTTTCCTACCGTCACGGCTACCATGCCGGGAACCATGCGGATGTTCTCAAACATACCGTGCAGATTCAGTGTATCGATTACCTGTCCCGCAAAGAGACACCCTTCTGGATAATCGACACCCACGCCGGCGCCGGCGGCTATGAGCTGAACTCAGCCTTCGCTCAAAAGAACCGTGAGTACCAGAGTGGCATTGAGCGTATTCATCAGACATCCAATCTGAATTCAGCCGCTCTGCTGCGCTATCGCGATCTGGTGCGTTCGTTCAACCCGGAGAGCACCGACACGACTCAGGCTCTGAGCTACTATCCCGGCTCACCGCAGTTGTCGCAGGCATTGTTGCGCAAACAGGACAAGCTGAAGCTCTTCGAATTACATTCGAATGAAGCACCTGATCTGCAGAACCGCATGTCACGCCACAGGCGACAAGTCCAGCTGGTCCACGGCGATGGACTGGCCGGTCTCAAAGCCCTGCTGCCACCAGCCCCACGCCGTGCCCTGACGTTGATAGATCCCGCCTACGAGCTGCCAGACGATTATGCCGATGTGATCAAGGCACTACAGTCTGCCTGCACTCGCTTTGCAACCGGTGTCTACGCTTTATGGTATCCAGTACTGGACAAACCTGCCGTAAAGACACTGGTTCCCCAGCTGTGCGACACCCTCGGGCTACCCTGGCTATCGGCCAGGCTGGACATTTGCGATCCGTCCCTCGGCGGTATGACCGGCAGTGGCATGTTCGTCATCAACCCGCCCTGGACCTTGCAGCAGAGTCTGGCAGAAGCGCTGCCGGAGATGGTGTCTCTATTGGGTCAGGACAACAAGGCCAGTTACTCCCTGACCGCCAGCGAATAAGCTATACGGTATTGAATTGAACTGGAACGCCTATAAAACCTCTAGTCATTAGAGCTTTCAAGGGAGATCCTTATGGTTTTTTCGATCGGTCAACTGGGCAAGCTGACCAATACCAAGGTGCCAACCGTTCGCTATTACGAGGAAATCGGACTGATAACACCACTGGGCAGAAGTGAAGGCGGACAAAGGCGCTTTGACCAAGGCTCGGTACGCCGGCTCGGTTTCATTCGCCACGCTCGCGAACTGGGCTTTACCCTGGATGCCATTCGACAACTCCTGGGCCTGGCAGACCGCCCTGCGGCCAGTTGCGAGCCGATCGACGTTATCGTACGTGAACAGCTGGATGAAGTTGACCGGCGTCTGGCAAATCTGCAGGCCATCCGTGATGAACTAGGCAGAATGCTGTCTGAATGTGATGGTGGGGTCGCCAGCCAGTGTCGCATTCTTGAAGTGCTGGGCGATCACTCACTTTGCCTTACAGAGGATCATGCCAACCCCATTCAGGCATGAGTTGATACTACAATCATGGCACTCGGATCAGCATAAAAACTGACCAGATGATCGATAAGCGCACGAATACGGACTGTCAAATAACGATTGGGAGGATAGACCGCGTACAGGGCGAATTCGCTGGTTTCCATCTCCTCGAACAGTAATTGCAACTCGCCGCTTTTCAGAAAAGGATCGGCAACATACTTGGGGCAACGGCCAATTCCCAGACCCTGTGCCGCCATATGGGCAATGGCACGTGGCGAGTTGGCTCGAAAGCTGCCGTTAACCCGAACGGTACGTGTCCCTCCAGCACCCATGAATTTCCAGTGCTCCGGAGTGGTCGATGATTGCTGAATCAGACAATCATGAGACGCCAAGGCTTCAGGCTTTTCAGGTTCACCGTGTAATTCCAGATACTGCGAAGAGACCACCGTCACCATTCTCATATCGAGCAAGCGACGCGCAATCAGGCTCGAATCCTCCAGCTTGCCGAAGCGCACAGCCAGATCATGCCCATCCTCAATCAACGCAACCCGTTTATCCGACAGGTGCAAATCGATGCTCACCTTCGGGTGTGTCATCTGGAACGGTGCCAGTGCGGCAACCAATTCACTACTGCCAAACGCGCTGGGAGCTGAAATACGGATGCGTCCAGCCAGCTCCGAATGACGGGTCTGCACCAGGCCTTCCAGTTCCTCGAACTGGTCCAACAAAGGCTGGCAACGCTCCAGGTACGCCAGACCGATATCGGTCAGTCGCACACTTCGAGTGGTTCTGTTGAACAACTGTACGCCCAGGCGAGTCTCCAGCTGCTGAACATATTTGCTGGCAAGTTTGGTACTGATATCCAGCCGTTTGCCGCCCCCGGTAAATGACTGCTCTGCAGCCACCGCAGCGAACGTACGCATGCTTTCGATCGTATCCATGGAGCCTCCCGTCTCTGCTCACTCTATCCACATATTGTACATAATGAATCCCAGAGATGCCCATTGTCTTCATAACAGATCATGCCTACGATGCATTCACCAACAAGATCCCTTTATCCAGACGCTGATATCTTATGTCCAAGCCAATTCGTATTCACACATTTCCTCTTTCCGGCCACGCACATCGCGTCGAGCTTTTTGCCAGTCTGGCCGGCATTGCGCACGAACTCATTACGGTAGATCTGCCTAATGGCGCCCACAAACAAGCTGACTTTCTGGCGCTCAACCCAGCTGGTCAGGTTCCCGTTATCGAAGATGGGGATGTCGTTATCAGTGATGCAAACGCCATCCTGGTCTATCTGGCAAGAAAGTACGCGCCCGCCTACCTGCCACAAGAACCGGCACTGGAAGCACAAGTACAGAAATTCCTGACACTGGCAGCCGGTGAGCTGGCGTTCGGTCCCGCCGCTGCCCGATTGATTACCGTGTTCAACGCCCCACTCGATGCCGAGTTCACCCAACTCATCTCAGCCCGCCTGTTTGATAAGCTTGAAGCGCATCTGGCCGATAGAGTGTTTCTGGTCGGTGAAACCGCCACCATTGCAGACGTTGCCCTGTATAGCTATGCCGCTCATGCTCCTGAAGGCTATGTTTCACTCGAGCCCTACCCGCATGTTCGCCGCTGGCTGCAAAGCATTGAAGCTCTGGACGGCTTCAAGCCTATGCCTGCAACCAAAGCTGGCCTGCTGGCCTGATCGAGCACTGATCGACAGAAATCAGGAATATTCATGAACAAGCCCACTACAGACTCGTCGCAAGACTCGCCGTTTCACGCCGGAGAATTGCAGATCCAGGCACGCACTGGCAGCCTCGAGTCTGTAGCGGCCTTTGCACGCCAGGCCATTCGCAATTTCATGCCTGATCAGCATCGGGCATTTTTTCAGCAGCTGCCTTTTCTGGTTGTCGGTAGCGTCGATCAGAACGGCAGCCCCTGGGCCTCCATCGTGCCCGGCAAGCCAGGATTCATCCAATCGGACACACCGACCACACTTGAGATTGCAGCAAGCCCTCTCTTCGGCGATCCTCTGTCAGAGAACCTGCTACCTGGCAAGCCATTGGGCCTGTTGGGCATTGATATAACCACACGTCGGCGTAATCGCGTCAATGTGACTGTCGCCAGCAAATCTACAGAGGGTTTTAGCGCACAGGTTGATCAATCCTTCGGCAATTGCCCCCAGTACATACAAAAACGTTCTGTAGATTTCGTTCGCGATGCAGGCAAATCGGGTTCGAATGATCAGATGACCCGATTGCAAAGTCTGGATACTGCCGCCCGAGATCTGATTACAGCTGCCGACACTTTTTTCGTCGCCAGTTACGCCATCCCTCGGGATCAACCAACGACAGAAGGCGTCGATGTCTCGCACCGCGGCGGACAGCCTGGCTTCGTCAAGGTGGAAGGGGACACGCTGACCATCCCCGACTACCCCGGCAACTATCTGTTCAATACACTGGGCAATTTTACGGTAAACCCCAAAGCCGGTCTGATATTCACAGACTTCAATACCGGTGATGTTCTGCAGCTAACAGGCAGTGTTGAGATCTTGTGGGAACACGATCCTGTCGTGCAGGCATTTCAGGGTGCAGAACGGGCCTGGCGCTTCAAGCTGGATCACGCCATACGCATCAGCAATGCTTTGCCGTTCCGCTCAATACTGGAAGAATTCTCGGCCAATACCCTGCTGACCGGAAGCTGGCAACAAGCCGAAATGGCACTGGCCGCCGAAGCCCAGCGCGACGCCTGGCGCCCTTTTGCCGTCACTCGTATACAGGACGAGAGTGAAGTGATTCGATCCTTTTATCTGGAACCTACGGATGGCCACGGCTTGCCCAGCTTCGAGGCCGGACAGCATCTGACGCTTCGCGCACAAATACAGACAAGCTCGGCGGCAGTCATCAGAAATTACACCGTTTCATCAGCCCCGGGTGAATCGTATTACCGCATCTCAGTCAAACGCGAGCCTGATGGTGTCATGTCGAACCACCTGCACCAGAGCCTCAAGACAGGTGACATCATTGAGATCAGGGCACCGCGTGGTGACTTCTTCCTGGACCCCGCTGAGCATCGCCCCGCCGTATTACTCGCGGCAGGCGTCGGCATAACACCCATGATGGCGATGGCACAGCATGTTGCCAATCAGGGTGTACTGACCCGCCACACACGCGAGCTGACCATTCTGCACGCCTCCCAGTCCATCGAACAACGTGCCTTTGCCGATCAATTAAGCCAACTTGAACTTTATAGCGGAGGCAAGCTGCGATACCTGTCATACATCTCGGGGAGTGACGGGCGCATCAACACCGAGGTACTCAAATCCAGACTTGCTCTGGATGACTACGACTTCATGCTGTGCGGACCTGCCGCCTTCATACAAGCCATGTATGACAGTCTGCAGGAGCTGGGGGTGAGTGACTCCCGGATTTACGCAGAAGCCTTTGGCCCATCGAGTCTGACTCGCAGACCTGAGCCCGGTGTCATTATCGAGCAACAGCTTGACGAGGCAGACGATGCCCTCGTGCACTTCACCGTGAGTGATGTTGAACAACGCTGGAACAAAGGCGACGCTACCTTGCTGGAGCTGGCCGAAATGCATGGATTGACCCCCGCTTACGGCTGCCGTAGTGGCAGTTGCGGCAGCTGCGCCGCCACATTGGTCAGCGGCAACGTGACCTACCGTACAACACCCTCCGCGCAACGAGATCCCGATCAGGTCCTGATCTGCTGTGCCGTTCCTGCCAAGGATAGCGCGACGCTGAAAATCGCACTCTAAGTGATTCGAAAACAGAACTCCAGATCAATTGATTCACAAACCGTAGACAGAACTCCAGAATCCTCTCATCCCGATTTGCATCAGCCACCAGAAAAAGAACATGACTACTCGCCCACCCTTGCCACCCTTCACTCAAGACAGTGCCATTCAGAAAGTACGCCTGGCAGAAGACGGCTGGAATTCGCGCGACGCCGCTAAAGTAGCACTAGCCTATACCACGGATACTCAATGGAGAAATCGCTCCACGTTCGTCACCAATCGCGACGAGGCGCAGGCTTTTCTGGCAAAAAAATGGGAAAGTGAACTGGAGTACCGTCTCATCAAGGAGCTGTGGTTGCATGGCGAAAACAGAATTGCAGTTCGATACGCCTATGAATGGCACAACACGGCCGGCGACTGGTATCGCTCCTACGGCAACGAAAACTGGGAGTTTGATGACAGTGGCCTGATGCGCTATCGTTATGCCAGCATCAATGATCTGGCCATTGCCGAAGCCGACAGACAATACCACTGGCCACTGGGCCGTCGACCCGATAATCACCCCGGCTTGTCAGAATTGGGGCTCTAGCCTGTCTACAATAGACGGCTCTACCGGACATCCCTCATTCCAACACAAGGAACGCCTGTCACCACCATGCAAACCATCTCATTTTCCAACCCACCCGCCTCGCAAACCCAGAGGCGCCTGGCAGATCTGCCTGATCGAGTTGTCGAAGGCGATCCGAACCACGTGACGGAAATTCAGTATGAAAGCCCGGACAAATCCTTGCTGGCTGGCAGTTGGACCAGTACCCCGGGGAAATGGCATGCATTCACCGAGCGAGATGAATTCTGCTTCATCGTCTACGGACACTGCCGCCTGATCAGCGACACCGGAGAGAGCAACACCTACAAAGGCGGCGATGCCTTCCTGATACCCAATGGCTTCAAGGGCTACTGGGAAGTGCTTGAAGAGACCCGCAAGCACTTCGTCATCAGGCAATACTGATCACTCAGGTCGGTATGGCACCACCAGTGTAGGAATGGTTGCCCGTCGCAAAACTCTCTTTGCGACGCTTCCCAGAAATGTTTGCGAAAAGCCGTGACTGTGAGCCCCCAGAACAATCAGATCACAATCAAGTTCTCTGGAACGCCGCAGAATCACTTCCGCGGGATGCCCTTCAACCACATCGATGGAGTCTATCTGTGCTCGCACCGATTGATTCTCCTCGGCAACCGTTGGCCAGAAGGCAGTCTGTCGTTCGTCCAGCTCGGCTTTGATGTATTCACCGCGGGTGCGTAGCGCGGTCTCACGAGCAGCTTCGTCCTGAAAGAACAGCCGCATGGTTATCCGTGCATCCTCACTCATCGGTTCTGCCACATGCAGTATATGCAGCCTGGCCCCTGTCGATTTCGCCAGACTCACCGCGTGGTGCAATGCATAGGTCGAATTCTTGGACAAATCCGTTGTAAACAGAATTCGGGAAGTCGATGTCCTCATGATCATTTTTCCTGTCTAAAGCCTAGTAACCAAAAAAGCGAGGCAGCCACAGAGATATCTGTGGAACGAACGCGATGATGAAGATGGCAATCGTATTGATAAAGGCAAAAGGCAGCGCCTTGAGTGATATTTCTTCGATCGATATCTTCGATATTCCTGATGCGATGAAAAGGTTCTCACCCAGGGGAGGCGTCTGGAAACCGATACCCAGCGTACAGATCATGACCACACCAAAGTGGACCGGATCAATGCCGACGCTGTAGGCAACAGGCAGCATGACAGGCACCAGTATCAGAATGGTCGCCAGAGTCTCCATGAACATGCCGACAAACAACAGGAAAAAGATGATCAAAGTCCAGATCACATAGATGTTGTCGGTAAACGACAGCATGTTTTCAGCGATGACTGCGGGAATCTGGTTCTCTACCAGCAAGCGTCCAAACACCGTTGCGGTAAACATGATCAACAGCACCCGACCGGTTAACCATGTGGTGGTCTCCAATGCGGTAAACAGTTTTTTCCATGTCATTTCCCGGTAAATGAACGTACCGACAATCAGCGTATAGAAAATCGCAACAACAGCTGCCTCAGTAGGCGTAAAGAAACCGGAATAGATCCCCCCCAGGATGACTACAGGAGCCATCAATGCCCAGAAGCCGCGGTAGAGCTCACACCAGATTTCGCGGGCTTCCCAACCTTCGCTTGTCCCCTTGTAACCATGCTTTTTGGCCAGTATGTAATTCATGACCAGCAGACTTCCTGCAATCAGGAATGCAGGCATGAAGCCGGCGATGAACAGCTTGGGAATGGAGACGGTCTGGAATACGCCGAACTTCTCGACAGCTTCCGGTGGAGGTGGCATACCCAGAGCAGCAATACCGAAAATGATCATGGGAATCGAGGGTGGAATAACAATGCCCAGACCACCTGATGAGGCGGTGATGGCCGATGCGTATCCCTTGCTGTAACCGCGATCGATCATCGCCGGGATCATCAGCATGCCAACGGCCGCTGTGGTTGCAGGGCCTGAGCCTGATATGGCACCAAAGAACAGGCAGGCAAACACGGTCGCCGCCGACATGCCACCGGTAAACGGTCCGGCAAAACTCTCTGCCACATTGATCAGGCGTCTGGACAAACCCGCCGCCTCCATCAAGGCACCTGCCAGTATGAATGCCGGTAGTGCCATCAGCGGAAATGATCCCACCGAGGTAAAGGCAATCTGTACAAACTTGATCGGATTGTCGCCCAGATAAATAAAGGATATGAGAGTCGACACGCCCAGCGCTACCGTGATCGGTGCACCGATAAACAGCAGGGCCAGAAACGATCCGAACAGGACCAGAATGATTTCACTTTCCATTGCAGTAGGTTTCCTTGGAGTGCCCGTTAGTTTCTGTTGACGTCAAGATCGGCTTTCACCGCATCCAGATCTATGGCGTCCGGGTCACGCACATCCTCTTTGAGGATCAGCTTCTTGTAATTGACTTGTAGTATGCGAAAGGTCATGAGACTGAAGGCGATGGGCAATACGATATACACCCAGCTGAGGTGAAAGCCCATGGTCTGGGATGACTGGAATTTGTTCATCTTGTTGAAGATGAAATCGATCGACAGATAGATGAAAGTGACATTGAACGCAATCCAGAACAAATCTGCAAACGCCTCAATGTATTTGATGGCACCATCTGGCAGAAACTTGAACTGGAAGGTGACGCGATTATGCGCAGCCATCTTGGCCGCATAGCTGGCACCAAAGAAGACGAACCATACGAACATGTAGATGGATAGTTCTTCAAGCCAGGAGAACGAAAAATCAAATAGCGTCCTGACAATCACCTGCAGAAAAAGCAGGCAGACAAATATGGCCAGCAACGTGCGGCACAGATAACTTTCGATGTTGTCTACAAAATGCCAGAATCGTTTCATGGTCACCCTCAATGCAAATGGGAAAGGGAAAGGCTCCGCAATGACGGATGCGCCCAAAAATTGCCAGACCGCCAAAAAGGCACACCGGCGATGCCGGTGTCCTTTTCAGTCGTTCAGTACTTGTCAAACGGTCTTATTCAGCAACAGGGTCGCGGCCGATTTCTGCAAGAACAGCATTCAGCTTTTCGATACCACCAATGCTTTCATAGAAATTAGGCCAAACAGCCTTGGTCGCCAATTCGATGAATTCAGCTTCATCATTCTCAGGGTCACTGATCTCCATACCCTCTTCGATCAGGATATTCTTGATTTCAGCTTCTTTCTCACGCAGGAACGTAGCAGAAGCCTCTGTTGCAGCTTCGCCTGCCTTGAGAATGATGTCCTGATCTTCAGCGGAAAGCTCCTGGAAGACCTGCTCGGAAATGATCAGTGGTTCAATGGAAAAGATGTAGCGCAGGTTGGTTACATATTTCTGAACTTCATAGAACTTCATGGCATTGATGGTGGTGTACGGGTTGTCCTGACCATCCACAACTTTCGTCTGAAGTCCTGCAAATGTCTCAGACCAGGCCATCGGGGTCGGGCTGATGCCCCACGACTTGTAAGTCTCGATCATGATCTCGTTCTTGGGAACTCGAATGACCAGTCCCTGCAGATCAGCTACTGATTTAACCGGCTTCTTGGAGTTGGTCAATACCCGAAAACCGGTGTAGGTCCAGGCAACGATTCGAACGCCTGCATCTTCAATCGTGTTTTCAGTCAGCTCAGCACCGATAGGTCCTTGAGTCAGCTTCTCGGCATCTTCAAGACTGAGGATGACGTATGGCAGGGTGAAGACACCCACGCTTGGAGAGAAAGGCGTGATGTTGTTGATCGCCAGTATTGACATGTCCAGCGTGCCGATTGCCGCCTCGTTCACCGTATCTTGCTCTGAACCCAGCTGACCATTGAGAAACAAGGTGGCGGTGTGTTTGCCGTCAGACAATTCTTCCAGTGCCTTGACAAAACCCTGGCCGGTCGCCTCCTGACTACTGCCACCACTATCGCCAACGGCAACCTTGAAATTCTTGGCGGCGGCAGGAGTTGCAATCAGCGTTGCGCTGAAGGCAGCTACAGCCAGTTTCGAAAATAACTTCATATTTCTCTCCAATTGATTAGTGTTCGAGAAAACTGCCCAGTCGCTTGCTGGGATTCCTTCCTCCGCTACGAGCGTCGAATGCATTGATCAGACATCGCAACCTGCAGGACTTGCATTACCGGCCAAAGCAGGCTCAGGAACAACTGACTAGCAAAGCGCTTGAACTTTCTACGCTTCTCCACAGGTTGCTATTTGTAACGCGTATCGGAGCTGAGGTCCAGATAACTTTGACCGTGGACCCAGTCATGGATAAAGATTGGACTCAGTTCAAAATGAGGCAATCAGGCGATATTTTCCTCATTATGATGCGAACCAAGCGCAATCCATTTCTATCCGTTGTAATAGCGATCTGGTTCCACTAATGTATTTTCAGTGGCCCGTACACTGACATCGCCACTGCCTTACCATCCGCAACATGCAGTCTGGCAAGCAAGTGCGTCAATGCGACCTTGCCCATCAGACAACTATTTTCAGAACGGAACGGAAAAGGAAAAAATCACATGTCCAATGAAATCACTGCAGAAGATCTGGCGGCCACTTTTGATGCATTCAATGCTCACGACATCGATGGTGTCATGAAGTGTTTTGCTGAAGACTGCGTCTTTTATACCGTTGGTGGCCCAGAAGTCTATGGCAACAAGGTCGAAGGCAGCACGGCTATCGCCGCAGCATTCAGCGGTGTTTTTGCCGCCATGAGCGATGCACACTGGGATCATCACAGCCATTTCGTGCACGGCAATCGTGCAGTATCCGAATGGACTTTTTCAGGCACCAGTGCTGACGGTTCACGCGTTGAAGCCCAGGGAGCAGATCTGTTCACCCTTCGAGACGGAAAAATTATCGTCAAGCAGGCATTGCGCAAAGATCGCCCTGTTCAGAAAGCCTGAACCTCAACATCTTCCAATAAACCCTGACTTTCACTGCTATTAGCCGAATATTACCGTCATGCCTGATTCACTGCGTCGAAAGCACTGGCCAAAATCCAGTTACGATCCACGATATGACCCGCTAGTCGATTCAGGCCCTGGTCATAACCGGGACTATGCGCCGACGTACTGGATTGGTACTGCCGGAGAACCACCTGAAGATGACGGCCCGGTATCCGGTGACATGGACGTCGATGTCGTCATCATCGGCTCGGGCTATACGGGACTTTCCTGCGCCATCCATCTGGCCAAGGAGCATGGCATCAAGGCAACGATTCTGGAAGCCAATACGGTCGCCTGGGGTTGTTCGACTCGTAACGGCGGTCAGGCACAGATGTCTTCAGGCCGACTCAAACGTTCGCAGTGGATTGATCGCTGGGGTGTCGACGTTGCCAAGAAGTTGCACGCTGAGATCAGCGAAGGTTTTGAGGTCTTTCGCGATCTGATAGGCAGCGGTGAATTTGATTGCGAGCCCCAGGAAGGTGGACATTTCTACATCGCTCACAAGCCAGGCGTCATGGCCAAACTGGAGAAAGAAAGCAAGCTGCTGAACGACACTTTCGGCTACGGCTCTCGCATCATGGGTAAAGAGGAATTGCACGAGCGGTACGTGAAAGACCAGGAAGCCGCCGGCGCGATGTGGGAGCCTGATGGCACCTGCATTCATGCCGCCAAGCTTGCGTTCGGCTACCAGCAGCTGGCACGCAAACTGGGTGCAACTATCCATACGGGTAGTCCTGTCATGGGCTGGAAGACAGTCAATGGCGTCCATCACCTGACAACTCCCGGTGGCACAGTGCGCGCCCGTTCGGTGGCATTGGCAACGGCTGGCTATACACCGGCAGGCTTGAACAATAAAACCAAGAATCGGCTGATGCCCATTCTGTCCAATTCGATCGTGACTCGACCGTTGACTGATGAAGAGAAAGAGGCCTGCGGATTCCAGACCTGCTCACCTTTGACGGATACGCGTACGCTGCGACATTACTATCGTTATCTTCCCGATGGTCGAGTGCAGATCGGCAGCCGCAGCGCCGTGACTGGCAAGGATGCAGAAAATCCGAAACACCTGGCCTTGATCAAACACGGACTGGCGAGAAAATTCCCGGCACTCGAAGGCATAGATCTGGACTATTCATGGTGGGGCTGGGTCGACGTCAGCCACGACATGATGCCAAGAATCTTTCAGCCTGATCCGAAGCAGACTATTTACTACGCCATGGGATACGGCGGCAACGGTGTCATGTATTCGGCACAGGCAGGACGACGCATGGCGCAACTGGTGGCAGGCAAGTCTCACGGGCTCGATCTGCCTATTTTCACCTCTCCGCTTCCCAGCCATGGTGTGCTGACACCTTTCCGCCGACTAGGGCAACGGTTCATGTACGCCTGGTACCATATGCAGGACGAAATGCTGTAGCGCACGAGATTCAACGCTCATTTCGACAAGCAGATTTGAGACCGGTGTCAGGGGCTCGCAGGCCCCTGCCCGCATCGTTCGTATATTGAATAAGCTTATAACAAGAAAATATTGGAGCCCTTTTATAAACTGACCGATACTTCATGAAACCTTCAGACACGGACTTGCAGTCAAGATGGCTAGTGACGACACAGTAGAGCTCAACTACAGGCACCAATTAGCTGTAGCCCGTCATGCTATCCAAAGCACCCTGGCAATCAGTTGCAAACCGATTGTCAGCACCAAGTTCTCTGAAGAATCTGCCATTTTCCTGCATCTGGTGAGCCAGGTTCAGCCCGGCATTGCGGTCATCTGGGTTGATACAGGCTACAACACACGCGCCACCCAGTCATTTGCAAGTGAGATAACAGAAAGGCTGGATATCAATCTGCATACCTTCGAGCCACTGGACCACACCATCATCATGCCACCGGCTCTGGATGATCCAGAGCATGCAGCCTTCTCCCGGGAGGTCAAGGTAGAACCCTTTCAACGCGCACTCAAAACATTGCGTGCCGATGCCTGGTTGAGCTCGATTCGCCGCTATCAGTCCACCCATCGCAAGTCCCAGCCCATGTTCCAGACCTTGTCTGACGGCATGCTGAAAACCTCACCGCTGCTGGACTGGACTGCCGAGACCATGACACGCTATCGGCTGGAAAACCAGCTACCTCTGGGAGCTCCCTGCTTTGACCCGACCAAAGGCGAAGCCTTTCGTGAATGCGGCCTGCATCTGGATCGCAGCACGGCCTGAGCACTACAGCTTGTATCGCGTATAGACGGCTTTTGCAGGATTTCCTGCAAAGCCTGACAGGCAACTTTTGCCTGAACACGCTACATCCAACAGTAATAGGTTATTGAACCGGACTGAGCTATGCTGGCGACTTCAATCCTGTGTCGCTTGGTGCTATTCTGAATTTGATGACGAATTTCCCGACCAGCAAGCCCATCACACCAGAACTCGAACATGTCGATGTCGACGCACGTTCAGTACTGGCTTTCCAGCATGGCTTTCCCAGCCCACTGGTGCGATGGCATCGCCACGAAGACTATGAAATTCATGTCATTGTCGCAGGCGCAGGCAAGATGTTTGTCGGCGATCACGTCAGCTCATTCTCGCCCTTTCAACTGGTCCTGCTCGGACCGCAGCAACCTCATAACTGGATCAGCGAAACCGCCACTGACGAGGTTGTTGAATTGCGTGATTTTGTCGTGCAATTCCGGCGTGAGCTGGTGCCCTCCATGGCTCTCAGTGTCAGCGAACTGAGTGCCCTGCTGCCATTACTGGAACGCGCCCAGTATGGAATCGAGTTTTCCGGCCCCATTTGCCGTGATGCTGCCACCTGGTCAGAGAAAATGATCGCGAGTGACAACATCAGCAGAATCGCCATGCTGCTGGATTTTCTCGGCAAGCTCACCCGTGAAACTAACTACCGACTGTTATCAGCCACACCACCCGATGCCAGTCAAAGTGAAGAGACCCAGGACAAGATCAGCAAAATTACCGGTTATATTGCCGAACATCACGCTCGCGATCTGCGCCTGGCCGAAGTCTCTGCCATCAGCCAGATGAGCGAGAGCACATTTTCGCGTTTCTTCACCAAAGCCACGGGCTGCAATTTCAGCCGTTATCTCAACCGTCTGCGTATAGCCCATGCCTGTGAGCTATTGAGCAAGAGCGATGAGCCTGTTACCAGCATCTGCCACGACGTCGGCTACAATAATGTGGCTAACTTCAATCGTCACTTCAAAGACTATAAATCGATGACTCCTCGCGAGTATCGAAAACAGGTCAAAACTCGCTAAGAGCTCGTGCAACACCGAGCCAGCCAGCATTTTCACAGGCATTTTCAATGAACAATCCGAGACATGACATCGTCGTCATAGGTGGCGGTGTTATCGGTATGAACATCGCGTACAAGCTTGCAAAATCAGGCCGCGATGTTGCCTTGATTGAACCCGATGAACTCGGCATGGGGGCCTCCTACGGCAATGCTGGCACCATTGCAGATTACGCAACCATTCCCCTGGGTACGCCCAATGTTCTGCGAGACCTGCCTCGCCTGATGTTCGATCGCGAAAGCCCCTTGTCCATCCACTACTCCGTCGTACCTCGCCTGCTGCCCTGGCTGATCCAGTTTGCCTTCCAGAGCTTGCCCGGACCCAGCCGTGCCAATGCAAAGGCACTGGGACAGCTACTGAACAATGCAAACGCTCTGTGGCGAACCACCGCCGAGGAGCTCGGTGCCTCCCACTTGCTGCATCAACGCGGCTGTCTCTATCTGTATGACAGTGAAAACGCCTTCATTGCGGCAAAAGCTGATGAAAAGATGCGGCGTGATAATGGTGTGGCCCTCGAGGTCATCTCTGCCAGCGAGGTTCTTCAGCTGGAACCCGGCCTGAGCACCTTTCAGGGAGGCGCTCATTATTTTCCTGATGCCACCAGCATTGATGACCCGGGAGCGCTCATGAAAACCTTTGCCTCCAGGCTGAATGATCTGGGGATGAGCGTCATCAAGGCCCGCGCCAATAACATCGTGGAACACGGTCAATATAGTGACATTCACTGTGACGACAATCTGATCGTCAGTGCACGCAAGGTGGTCATAGCCGCCGGCGCCCATTCCCGTGCCCTGGC
The DNA here is from genome assembly GCF_002215215.1 of Granulosicoccus antarcticus IMCC3135. Taxonomy (NCBI): domain Bacteria; kingdom Pseudomonadati; phylum Pseudomonadota; class Gammaproteobacteria; order Chromatiales; family Granulosicoccaceae; genus Granulosicoccus; species Granulosicoccus antarcticus. The sequence continues at coordinate 4,602,413 of NZ_CP018632.1, forward strand.
CAGATCCGTGGGCGAGAACGTGACGCTGGATACCGAACGTGGCTACCATCTCGAATTCGACATGCCCAAGTCCCCGGTTAGCCGCCCGGTTTGCTCGGCACGTCGGGGCTTTTATGCATCGCCCATGAATGGTCGTCTGCGTATTGCCGGTACCGTAGAATTTGGCGGCGTTGATTTACCCGCCTCGCCACAACGTCTGGCAATGCTGGAACGTGGTGCCCGCGAGCTGCTGCCTCAGCTCGGTGAAGTGAGCCGAGCCTGGCTCGGATTCCGCCCCTCGGTACCCAACTCTGTACCGATCATTCGCCGTTCAAAACGCAGCAAGCATATTATTCTGGCTTTCGGTCATGGTCACATCGGCGTCACACTTGCGCCTGTCACAGCAACCATGGTTCAGGCACTGATCTGAGGCACCCCCGAACAGCCACCTTTGCCGACTTGTCACGTCTTGCTCGCAAGCGGATCGGGATGAGCAACAAACGTATACAGGACTTGGCTCCTTACCCCAATCGTCAATCTGATGATGCTCTATGCAGCATGTTCCTGGCGTAAATAACCCCTCGATCGTGCATTTGGTTAATCTGTTAAGTATTATTTGCAAGTAGAAAGTCGGACACTTGGCAACACGGCCCTGAATTGAGGGCTATTGGATAATGCAAGAATGACGACCGAAGAAACACCCCTGGCACCCGCACTCAAGCGTACAGACAGATCCTTGCCCATCGCACTGCTGCGGGCACGTGAAACGCTCATGATACCGGTGCGTGAAATGCTGCTGCAAAGCCGCATCACTGAACAAAAATATCGAGTGCTGAGAGTCGTTGAAGAGTCCGGCCCTATCGAGCAGACTCGTATTGCGCAAAAAGCCTGCCTGCACCAACCCAGCCTGACCAGAATCATGCACGCACTGGATCGGGATGGATTCCTCGTACGCACAACCAATGAACACGATAAGCGCCAGACAATAGCGGTTATAACTGACGCTGGCCGCCAGCTGATTCTGGAACATACGGCGCTGAGTGAGGATCTCTTCCTGCGTCTGGAGAATCAGTTTGGCACCGAGAAAATGGATACGCTGCTGGACTTGCTGGATGAGCTGCAACAAGTCCAGCTGTAACGAGTCCTGAACTTGTTTCAGGCCAGCTCAGCCCTGTACCCTTTCGGGTGTCATGCGGCTGTACGGACAATGCCCGGATGTCTATAGTAATACTTTGCTCTGGATGACACCAATAGCCATGCCCAACGACACACAGGTTTCGATCATCGTATTCGATGTCAATGAGACGCTTCTCGATATCACCACGCTGGAGCCGGTATTCAATCGACTCTTCTGCGATGCAACCTTGTTGCGTGAGTGGTTTGCACAATTGGTCCTGTATTCCCAGACAATGACGCTGTCCGGTCTGTACACCCCGTTCGGCGAGCTGGCCATTGGCACACTGCGCATGCTGGCAAGCATTCATGGTGTCGTCGTGTCCGAGCGAGACATTGATGAGATGCGACAACTACTCGGCTCCATGCCTGCTCACCCCGATGCGGCACCGGCACTCGAGCGCTTGCACAAAGCGGGTTTCCGTCTGGTGACACTGACCAACTCGGCAAGTGCCTCAAGCCCGACAGCTCTGGAGCAGGCCGGCCTTGCCCAATATTTCGAGCAATCATTCAGTGTTGAAGCGGTTCGAAAATTCAAACCGGCACCCGAGACATATCAATTGGTAGCCGATGAACTACAGGTCCAGCCTGCACAGCTCTGCCTGGTAGCCTGCCACCTCTGGGATACCATCGGTGCGCAGGCTGCAGGCTATCGAGGTGCCTTCCTGACCCGTCCTCACAATGCCTTTCTGCCAGCCGACAATGTTCTTGTTCCTGACATCAGCGCATCAGAGCTGGCAAGCCTGGCCGATCAGATCATTGCACGATGGGGCTCAGCCAGCACCTCCTGAGATCAGATGCCCATGGCAGCCAGTCGTGTCATCAGATCATTGGCCATTGCCGTAACGCGCGGGTATTTGGCTTCATAGGTTTCAACCAGCGCCATGACCGATTCAGCCGTCGACGGATCTTCGCTCAGGGGTTCGCCAATCAATTGAGCGTCCATGAGATCAGCCAGTTGCGCAAGATTGTTGCGTGTTTCGACATCACTGTCTTCCAGCGTTTCGATTTCTGATCGAAGTTCCTGAATTGCCTTGCCAAGCTCTAACTTGTTAGTCATTACACCTTGCTCCGTTGATCATTGTTTTCCTGTCAACAGTATATCCCTACAGCAACCATTCGAAAGGCAGCCAGGTCAACATATAGACACTGACACGCTGCAACCGAGTCATATCGGGTTCGGTCGTATGTACGATGGTTTCACCAGTCGGTGTCACTTCTATCCATTCCAGCGAATGGCTCTTGCCAAGCCTGAGGCGATACGCCGAGCTCTCCAGACGTTCGAGCTGCGATTGACAAAGCGATTCGGCAAATTCGACACTGTGGAAAAAGATACCCATCTCGGTATTGTGGATAGCCGAACGCGGATCCAGATTGAAGGAGCCGACGAATTGCTGCTTGCGATCGATGATGAATGTCTTGGCATGCAGACTGGATCTTTTCGAGCCCATAAAGGACAGACTTGTTGTCTGACTATCCGGTTTGAATTCGTACATTTCGACACCCATCTCAACCAGCTCCTGCCGATAATCGATATAGCCAGAATGTACTGCCACCACATCATTGGCAGCGAAGGAATTGGTCAGCAGACAGATCCGCACACCGCGCGCCCTCAGCTCGCGAAAAACAGCCATGCCTCGCTTGCCGGGGATAAAATAGGGCGAGCTGATCAGCAGCTCCTGCTGTGCCGATGACAGCAACTTGATGATGAGAGAGGCAAGATTGCCTTCAGTATCAAAGAGTCCAGTCATTACTTTTTGTGGAGGGTCGTACACGACCCGACTCGAGCCGAGACAGGCCTCAAGATTGCCTGACATCAGTTGCTCGAGAGCAAGTTCCTCATGCGCGTTGCTGTGTTCGCGAAATCTGTCCTGACCCTGCGCCATCTGCTCTTTACACAGTGCAAATTGCTCCTCGTTACAGGGCTTGCCAAGCTGTATCACCTCAACGGCAATACCACTATGCCAATAGGCATCGAACTGCTTGACGACATCCACAGCCACCGGTCCTGCACCGATGACATCAAAATCGGCGAAAGACACCCCGTCTCCCACATTGAAATACTCATTGCCGATGTTACGCCCACCCACGATGCTGACGATCTTGTCCACCGTGAAGGATTTGTTGTGCATTCGCCGGCTGGATCTGGGAAATCTTGCCAGATAGTCCAGAATACGCGCCGGTCGAAGCCACACCGGATTGAAAATACGGATCTCAAGGTTGGTGGTCTCTCTGGCCAATCGTGCCAAAACAGGCTCGCGCCCCTTGATGCCGATATCATCCAGCAACAGCCGCACCTTGACACCCCGTCCTGCCGCCTCGATCAGGTTGGCTAATAGAGCCTGTCCCGCCTCGTCGTCGTGAAACAGATAATACTGTGCATCAATGGTGTGCTGCGCCAGATCCGCCAGACGAAAACGGCTCAGCAAGGCTGTCGAAGCCTTGCCAAGCGGCGAGAACAGAGAGCCTGGATGCTTCTCGGCGTTAGCGTCAAGCAATGCATCGACAGCCTCTGATAGAGCCGTATCAGGAACCGTTTCATCGCAAGCACATGACTCTGGTACAACTTTCAACGCTCTGTTGCCAAGTACCCGAATGAGCAGCAACACGACGATGATCAGAGCGGTGACATACATCAGAACTGGATAGTCACTCATGCGCTGGCTCTAGCATCTCACTTGGCCGATCGGGCCTCCGGATCAAAAAATGGGGCTGGCTTGACCAAGGTGTTTGTCTGCAGAATGAGATTGCCTGCCGCCGCGCTATGCTTCAGAAAAACCTGCCATAACGGGTCTGCAACCATGTTCTTGCGTCGGTTTTCGCGATCTGCAGCACTTTCGTAAACCCAGATATGGATATAGGAATTCACATCGCCTGTCTCGACCTGACCATAGACCAACGGCTCCCCCAGATGCTTGCGCTGTACATCCCAACCGTGCTCTTTGTACAATTTCAGCTGTGCGGCAATGGTGCCTGGTTGGCAGCGGTAAGTGCGGACGTCATACAGCATCGAATCTACTCCAGATAAACCGAACAGCAATGGTATAACAGGAACGCCGATCTCTGTCTGCAGGAGTACTTCGGAACGAACTACCAATCATCAAAATTTGCTGATAGTTATCATACCAATCACGCAATCACCCTCTGGACAACGCTCGATATCGCTCCAGACTACCAACCAGATGTGCCCTCATGGCCTGCCTGGCCTCCTCAGCCGCATGCCGCTCTATCGCCAGCAATATCTCTTCGTGCTCTGCACGCAAATCCACCAGATAGGACTGATAGGCTTTACTGTCAGGCACAAAGCCCAACTTGCTTCTGGGAATGGTTTGTCGCCCAAGGTATTCCATGAAGGCTTTGTAGGCAGGGTTGTTAGTGGCATCTGCTATGGCCTGATGAAAATCAAAGTCTGCACCTTCTGTCTCTGTGCCATTGCTCAGAGCATCGGAGTAATTTTTCTGACAAGTGCGTATTTTCTCAACCTGCCCGGGTGATGCCCGAGTGGCAGCCAGAAAGGCTGCTTCTATTTCAACCGCAGCCCGCAGCTCCAACGTATCAACGATGGCTATGATTTCGTTTGACATATCGGACAGCGATGGCAATCCATTGAGCGATGACGGCTTGTCTGATTTGACGTACAAGCCACTGCCTTGTCGCGATTCTATCAAGCCTGCAGCCCGCAATCCGGCAATAGCCTCTCTGACCACTGTGCGGCTCACACCATAGGTTTCGCACAGAACCCGCTCGCTCGGCAGCCTTTCTCCGACCGGTGGCTGGCCTGCCACTATTTTCTTGCGCAGGTCTTGCTCCATACCGGCCGCCAATCGCGGTTTGTGCTTCGTACTCATCAGCCTCACTCGTTATGAGCATCCATTTCCAGACATCCTACACCCAAGCCCGTTGATAAATTAGTTGTCATACCAATTTAAAAAAAGATTGAAAAATCGGTATAATGCATTCATCTAAATTTCCCACCAGAGAAGCATGACAATGGATATTCGTCAGGTCAGTAGCCCAACTGAAACACGTGGTTTTGACACCCGGCAACTGCGCGAAGCCTATCTCATCGAAACCCTGTTTCGTCCCGGTGAGATCTGCATGACTTACAGCCACCTGGACCGCACCGTCATCGGTGGCGCAACACCCCTGAGCGAAGCCTTGCCGCTGGTAGCAAACAAGCAGATTGGCTCACCCCGATTTCTTGACCGCCGCGAACTGGGCATCTTCAACATCGGTGGCAGCGGTCGTATCGTTGTCGATGGCACCGAGCATGAGCTGAAACGCACCGACGCACTCTATGTCCCCATGGGCACCGCAGAGGTGGCTTTCATCAGTGACGACGCCGCCGACCCGGCGCGTTTCTACTTTATCAGCACCCCAGCCCATGCCGCCCACCCGCTCAAGAAGATTACGGCAGAAGATGCCAATCTGATCAATCTGGGAACACAGTCTGATGCCAACGTCCGGCAGCTGCGTCAGTACATCCACCCGGACGTCTGCACCTCCTGCCAACTGGTCATGGGCATGACACTGATTGCCGATGGCAGCGTCTGGAACACCATGCCGTGCCACACACACGATCGACGCACCGAAGCGTATCTATACTTCGACATGGCCGCTGACACACGCGTCATTCATCTGATGGGCGAGCCTCAGGAGACTCGACATTTGATCGTGGCCAATGAGCAGGCCATACTCTCACCTGGCTGGTCCATCCACAGTGGCACTGGCACCGGTCGCTATGGCTTTATCTGGTCGATGGCTGGCGACAACCAGGACTTCAACGATATGGATTTTGTAAAAATGCAGGATTTGAAATGACTGAGCTCTCCACCGGAATGTTCAATCTTGATGGCAAGACCGCACTGGTTACCGGTGCCAACACCGGCCTGGGACAAGCCTTTGCCGTAGCCTTGGCAAATGCCGGTGCACGAGTCGCCTGCCTTGGCCGCTCCGATATGGAAGAGACTCTGGAGCTTATCAATGGTGGCCAGAATGATGGCAAGCGCGCCATCGCCATCAAGGCCGACCTTGGCAGCCTGGAGCCCATCGATCGCATCGTCGCTGAAGTCATGGCCTGGTCTGGCAGTATCGACATACTGGTCAACAATGCCGGCATCATCCGACGTGCAGATGCGCTGGACTTCAGTGAAGCTGACTGGGATGCCGTCATGGATGTCAATCTCAAATCCCTGTTCTTCCTGAGCCAGGCAGTGGCCAAAACCATGGTGCCCGGCGGTACTGGCAAAATCATCAACATCGCCTCACTGCTGTCTTTCCAGGGCGGCATACGCATCCCCTCTTACACCGCCAGCAAGAGTGGCGTTGCGGGACTGACCAAGTTGTTAGCCTGCGAATGGGGACCCAAAGGCATCAATGTCAACGCCATAGCCCCGGGATATATCGAAACCAACAACACACAGGCCCTGCGCGAAGACCCTGATCGCAACAAAGCCATACTGGACCGCATTCCAGCCGGGCACTGGGGCAACCCCTCTGATGTAGCGGGAGCCGTAGTATTCCTCGCCTCAGATGCCGCAAATTATGTGCATGGGATTACACTACCGGTTGACGGTGGATGGCTGGCTCGCTGACACTGTATTCTCGATGGTTTAACTCAAAGGCGTTACATGAAACATATAGCAGTTGTCGGTGCTGGTATCTCCGGTGTCACTACGGCCTATTCCCTGCTCAAGCGCGGTTATAACGTTACGATCCTCGATCGCAATCGCTATGCAGCCATGATGACTTCATTCGCCAATGGAGGCCAGTTATCGGCCTCCAATGCAGAAGTCTGGACGCAGTTTTCAACCATCATCAAGGGCATGCGCTGGATGCTCAAGCGTGACGCCCCTTTGCTCGTCAACCCAAAACCTGACTGGCACAAGTATTCATGGATGGCCGAGTTCATGGCCAACATCCCCAATTACGAAAGCAACACCATCGAGACCACCCGTCTGGCCATTGCCGCGCGTGAACACCTGTTCGAATGGGCCAAACAGGAAAATATCGATTTTGACCATGAAGCGCGTGGCATTCTGCATATCTGCGTGGACAAAGCCGGCTTCGAGCATGGTGAGCGTGTCAACGCAATGCTGGCCAAAGGCGGACTTGAACGTCGTGCAGTCACGCCTGATGAGATGCGTGCCATTGAACCTGCCATCCGTGGCGATCTCTACGGTGGCTTCTATACCGAGAGTGATTCAACCGGTGACATTCACAAGTACACCCGAGGCCTGGCTCAGGCTTGCGAGCGAATGGGCGGCCGTTTCATGTTTGATGTCCGAGTCCAGACTCTGACTCACGAAGGCGACAAGGTTCATGTGACCTACCATCAGGACGAAAACTACAGCGTCGAACGCGACACCTTTGACGGCGTGGTCATCTGTGCTGGTATCGAAAGTCGACGATTCGCCGCCCAATTGGGTGATCGAGTCAACATCTATCCGGTCAAGGGCTATTCAATCACCATTGATCTACCTAACGCTGAAAGCCGTGAAGCGGCCGCCTGGGTCAGCTTGCTGGATGACAAAGCAAAAGTGGTGTCAAGTCGCCTGGGCGAAAACCGTCTGCGCATTGCCGGCACCGCTGAATTCAACGGGGTGAACTACGACATACGCGACAATCGCATACGTCCTCTGGTGGCCTGGACGCGTCGCCTGTTCCCGGGTGTCGACACGGAACATGTCGTGCCTTGGGCAGGTCTGCGGCCAATGATGCCGAACATGATGCCTCGTGTTGGCGCAGGTAAGAAACCCGGCGTTTACTACAACACCGGTCACGGCCATCTAGGCTGGACATTGTGCCCTGCGACCTCCGAGATACTCGCGGATGTCGTCGAGCAAACAATGCCGGTATAAGAAGGCCAAACACAGCCATTCGAAAAACCAACGCTGACCCACAAAAAACATTACCGTGACCCCTGAACAAATCGCTCAATTGCCCTATCGCCCCTGCGTAGGCCTGATGATTATCAATAGTGATGGCCATGTGTTTGTGGGTCAGCGTATCGACAACGTGGAACCCGCCTGGCAAATGCCTCAAGGCGGGGTCGAGAAAGGTGAAACCACCCCCTTGGCCGCTCTGCGTGAACTGGGAGAAGAAACGGGACTCGCTGCTGCCGATATAAAAATCGTGGCTGAAAGTGCCGATTGGTTTACCTATGATCTGCCGCATGATCGAGTGCCGGGAATCTGGAACGGTCAATATCGGGGACAAAAGCAGAGGTGGTTTCTGCTACGACTGCTAAGCGAGGATTCTGCCATCAACATCCAGACCGATGAGCCTGAATTCAACCAATGGCGCTGGCTGGAGCCTGCACAGCTGGTTGACAGCGCAGTACCATTCAAACGTGAAGTCTATGCCTCCGTACTCGCAGAGTTCTTACCTTTGATCCAAAAGGACTCGTGAATCAACACCGTTGATGCGAACTGAAAGACTGCTATTACGGCAATGGAAAGAAGCGGATAGAGAGCCCTTTGCAGCGTTGAATTGTGACGCTGATGTCATGCGCTACTTCCCTCGCCTGATTACTCCTGAGCAGTCCAATGGCTTCATCGACGCCCAAACCGATCACATCGCCACCCATGGCTGGGGAGCGTGGGCGGTCGAAAGAATCGACAGCGCAGAGTTCATCGGCTTTGTCGGCTTTTCTCACCCGGCAAGCTGGCACCCCTGCGCCGGGGAAATTGATATTGGCTGGCGTCTGGACAAGCGACACTGGGGCCAGGGCTATGCTACCGAGGCGGCCAGTTTCGCCCTGAAAACAGGCTTCAATTCACTCGGATTCAAGGAGCTGGTCTCGTTCACCTCAGAGTGCAATTTGCCATCCATTGCCGTCATGATAAAAATTGGCATGCGAGAAGATCTACAGGGATTCGAGCACCCTCGCATAGATGTTTCAAGTCAGCTGCGCAGACATGTCATCTATCGCCTGGCCAGAGCCGCCTTATAACGGATTGTACTTGAGCGATCGAAGAAACAAACCCAGCCCACCAAATGCCAGAACCAGTATCACAAGCAGGTCGAATGAGCTCATGCCACGCAGGCCAAATTGCGCATTAGCCAGCACGCCGACAACCAACGCCACCAGCGATCCGATGCTCAGCAGCCAGCCAATATAGTTTTTGACATTGTAGAAAATGAAGACAACGCCTGCGATCAACGGGATCATCAGTGTTCCAGAGGTGATACCCAGCCCACCAATGCCGTAAAGACGCATTCCCAGGCCAAATCGAGACTCGATGGTGATGGCGTTGAACAACAAGTAAAATCCGGCAACCATCATCACGATACCAATCAGGAACTGCAGCTCCCCGCCTTGACTGCCACCTGCTCCACGCATCGCGATAACTCCATGTTGTAACTTTGACGCATAGAGTATAGCGGCAAAAACAGACAGAATTATTGGCCGCACTGAGGTCACAGCGTCCCATCAAATCAATCACGACACGCCAAAACTTGCTATCTTGAAACTTGTCATCACACAAGGTGTAAGTCATGACTGATCAAAACGATGCAGGCAAGGTCACTGGCATTGGTGGAATTTTCTTTCTCGCCAACAAAGACACCAAAAGCCTGACCCAGTGGTACGAAAAGCATTTAGGCATCCCCTTGCAGGAATGGGGCGGAGCTGTCCTTGAGTGGAAAAATGATACCGCTGAAGACGGTGGCGCAACCGTCTGGCATGTTGCAGCCACTGACAGCGATCTGCTGGCGCCGAGTCGTGCGCGATTCATGATCAACTACCGCGTCGATGATATGCAGGCGCTTATTGCGAAATTAACAACTGCTGGCGTAGAGATTCTTGAGGGTCCGCAATATCACGAAAATGGCGTATTCGCATGGATTGTTGACCCGGAGGGCAACAAGATAGAGCTCTGGGAACCCATGATCTGGGATGAGAAAAACAAGGGCGCCTGAGCACTCGTACAAGAAAAATTCAACAAGTTGCACAGCCTGCATTACACCAGGCTGTGCATTTCCCTGAACGTACTCGAATTACACGATGATGCTACGAAGCATTATCACGCAGAAATTCCATGACCATGGCCGCCGTCCACGTGAAAGTATCTCCACCCAGTGGCTCGCCAGATTTCGGATCGTAGTATTCAGCAAACCCTGACTCATCAATGAGCTTCAGGCTGGCCTGCCTGATCTTTTCGAACAGTTCGGTATGCCCTGCCCGGTCAAGCCCGTTGGCGATCATGTAGTTGATGATCAGCCAGGCAGGTCCGCGCCAGTAACGCTTGCCGTCGTAACGACTATCCGTCGGATCATGGCTGGGCACCAGGTAGTTGACCTGCTCACCCAGTGTTGTAATACGCTTTGCCAGTGACTCCATTCTTGCCGTTGGTACACCGGCAAAAACCGGCAACAAACCACCCACGGAAGCGCTATCTACCGCCTTGCCACTCACCCTGTCAAAACAGACATACTGTTGCAAGCGCTCATCCCACAGCGAATCCAGCGCGGCCAGACCCGCCTTGGCACGCGCCCTGTTGCGTTCTGCAACCTCAGGCTCACCCAGCGCATCGGCCAGGCTCGCCAGGTCGTTACACGAACGAATCAAAATGGCGTTGAATCCCGGATCAACCACCTTGAATGGTGATTGCTCATGCAACACCTCATTGTTCCAATCCAGTGACCTGAAGTGCTGCACCAAAGAGATGAATCGATCGTATTGCGCCATCGTAGGCCTGTGATCCGCATGAGCGTGCTGCAGATCACGGCGTTGATACGGCTCAAGCCCCTCTGTAGGCACGGCATCCAGGGCCGCATCCCAATCAATTGAATTATCCCGTCCCGACTCCCACGGATGTATCAGCGCAACCACGCCGGTACCGTGCGGATCACGACAACGAAAGAACCATTCGTGCCAGCGGTCTATACGTTGCAATAGATGGCCAGCCTTTTCTCTTGCCAGATCCTTGTCTTTCGCACGTTCGAATAGCAGGTTGGCGGCAAAACCTGCCACCGGTGGTTGAGTGATACCGGTCGTTGGCACAGTCCGGCCCGTTCTCCACACCTCGGGCCCCGGAAAGTAGCCATCATCAAGCTTGTGAAAAATGATATGCGGCACCATGCCATCATCCCACTGGTGCTCGAACAGAGTGACAAGCTCGGTCCAGGCACGTGCTTCGTCCACGTGTTGCTGGCCGATGGCAACCAGGCATGAATCCCAGTTCCATTGAAACGGATAAAGCCCGCTGGTGGGCACGGTGTAGTGACCACGATCGTTGATATCAAGAATCTGGGCAGCGCGCTTGTACAGGTCGTCGCGATGTGTATTTTGTGCCATGTGATTAAGTTCGAATATGTTGAAAGACGACGCCGCTGTCAGACTGACGCAATGGCAAGTTCGCTGCCTGGATCAAACCAGCGAACACGATCACTAACCGGTGACCATTGCAGTTCATCGCCCGACTTGATCGGATCGTCACTGTCCAGAACCACACGCAACATCTGATCATCGATCTTGCAACTGGCCAGCAAGTGGGAGCCTAAGGGTTCAAGTATGCGCACTGTGGCCGAGAACACCGGCTGCTGCTCTGTCGATGCGTTAACGGAACCTGTCGGATGCACTCTGATGTCTTCCGGACGAATCCCGAAACGCAGCTTTGCTTGACCTCCGGCAGGGCCAGAAACCCGTACTCCACCTACATTCCAGAAACCATCACCTGCGGGCGTAGCATCCAGAAAATTCATCGGTGGGTTACCAATAAAGGATCCGACAAAGTGAGCAGCCGGGTTTCTGTACACTTCAACAGCGGAGGCTGCCTGCACGATTTCACCCTTGTTCATGATGGCAATACGATCGGCCATACTCATGGCTTCAACCTGATCATGCGTCACATAAATGGTGGTCGTCTTGCTCTCTGCCAATACCGTTTTCAGCTCCGCACGCATCTCCATGCGCAGCAAGGCATCCAGGTTCGACAGCGGCTCATCCATCAACAGCACTTCAGGCTCGGTCGCCAGCGCACGAGCCACCGCGACACGTTGTCGCTGTCCGCCACTGAGCTGACCTGAATAACGCTGTAGCAACGCTTCTATATGCATCAATTCGGCGGTGCGATTGACCCGCTTGTCCACTTCGGGCTGAGGCAGCTTGGCCATGCGCAAACCAAAGGCGATATTTTCATAAACCGTCAAATGGGGAAATACCGCGTAGTTCTGGAACACCATGGCGATGCCACGATCACGAGGTGGTAACTGATCCACCCGTCTGTCACCGATCCACACCTCACCAGAGGTGGCGGTCTCCAGTCCTGCCACAATTCTTAAAAGGGTCGTCTTGCCGCACCCTGAGGCTCCTAGCAGCACAAGGAATTCCTGATCAGCAATGGTCAGGTCGATGGAGTGCAAGGCATGAGTTGACCCGTACTGCTTGGCCACTTGCTTGATTTTGATTTCTGCCACGATTACACCTGCAAATGAGTTGAGTGATGAGAGTTGATGCCTGCTATAACGAGAATGTCTCGCTAGCGATTGGCAATGCCCCACATGGAAAACAGATACTTCCTCACCAGGAAGATGAATATGAGCGCTGGTAATACCAGAACGGCTCCGCCAGCAAACTTCAAGTGCAACGGCGCAAATGACAGACTTTGCAATAAAAAGGCGGGCAAGGTTCTGTTCTCGATGGTGAGCACCGCGGCTGCAAATACCTCATTCCATGAAATAACAAACGCAAAGATGGCTGAGGCGGCAATACCCGGCAGTACCAGCGGAAAGATGACTTTCTGGAACGCCTGCAGACGACTGCATCCCAGTGTCCAGGCAGCCTCCTCCAACTCAATGGGAATGCCTGAAAACAGCGAGTAGGTAATCAGCACAGCAAACGGCAGAGCCAGTGTGGTATGTACTAATGCAAGTCCGAGTATGGAATCGTCCAGACCAATACGGATGTACATGACCGCCAATGGCAGCGCCAGCAAGGGCAACGGGAACGCCCTGGTCATCAACACCAGTACACGAAATGTGCTTTTGCCGGTGAAGTCGAAACGCGACAGGGCATACCCTGCTGGCGCACCGGCCAGAATGGACAACACCATGGTGACGGTGGCGACTTTGACCGAGCTCCACAAGGCTTGACCCACGCCTGCAAAATTCAGGAAGAAGCTGACACTATCGGTGTTCAGATCAGGGAACAGACTCTTGGGAAACGCATTGACATCCTCCGGCGAGGACAGCGTGTTGACCGCCAGCAGATAGATGGGTACCAGCACCCACAGACACAACAACACGACGACGCCGGTAAAAATGTATTTGTGCAACGGACTTCGCCCATGCACTGGACCGTCGAACATCACTTTGGCCGGTTGGATTTGCTGACTCATACCCGTGCTCCCTTAGGCACTCGCAAGGCCCACATGATCAACAGAGTGAAGGCAATGGAAATTGCCAGGATAACCAGCGCATAGGCCGCTGCTACGTGAGCATCACGCAATTCATACTGCCATGTGAAGACTTCGCTCATCAGCACCGGCAGGTTGGTGCCTCCCAGAGCCACCACAACCGCAAACACTTCAAATGCCAGAATGACACGCAGAATCATGGCCGTCTGCAAGCTTGGCTTGAGCATGGGCAAGGTGACTCGCGTGAAACGCTGCCAGCGGCTGGCACCGAAGACCTCGGCGGCTTCCGCATATTCTTTCGGTATCAGTCCCATCCCGGCAACCAGTATGACCAGTACGATGGAGGTGGCCCGCCATATTTCAGCCAGCACTATCGCCAGGAAAATAATGCCCTTGTTCTCATAGCCCAGAAAGCCTACCGGCTGTTCGACGACGCCCAGAGTGTGCAGAAAACTGTTGAGAAAACCGGATTGCTCAAAGATTGCCAGCCAGATCAGACCGGCGGCCAGATCTGAAATACCCAGTGGGATTGTCCAGATATAAAGGACTGCATCCCGACCTCGTTTCATGCCATTGACCAGCGTTGCCATGTAAATGGCCAATGCCATCTGGAACGGTACGACGGCCAGAGCCAACAACAGGGTATTGATCAGAGCGGTGTTGAATTTCCAGTGAGAGGCCATCTCCTGAAAGAAACTGGAGGTGAATTCACCGGTATCAGTAGTAAAGGCCTGCCACGCAACCAGCGTGAACGGATAGATGAAGAATATGCACAGAAACAATGTGGCTGGTAACAGCAACATATAGGGAAGGCTTTTCGAATACATGGGATACCTTTTCGAGAAAAACCGGAAGATGACGATATTGTCAATTCACCCGCCCGGCTTATGGCCGGACGGGCTACAGATTTACTACTTCACAAAGTTACAAACGCTAGAACTAGTCGACCGGACAAGCACCTTCGGAAGGCGCATCAGGAGCCCAGCAAGGAGCACCAGCTTCCTCCATGATCTTGCGCAGGCTGTCGGCCTGATCATCAAGTACTTCTCTGACATCCTGGCCCGCCAGGACGATGCGTTCGAAAGCGTCCACATAGACGGCGTTGAATTTTCCACCCAGATCGCCCAGACCTACCGGCAAAAGTCCCGGGTTGGCATCAGCAGAACCGGACATGGCAGCTACGGCAGCACCGGCCGCTTTCACAGAGGCAGGCATATCATCAGGCAGCTCGACGTCAACCACTGGGAAGAAGTTGGTCGCACGCAGCGTTTCTATCTGTACTTCAGGCTGGCTCATGTAGCTGATCAGATTTTTGGCAGCTTCCATGTCAGGCGCAGAGTTTGGTACAGCCATACCAACAACCACCGGCATGAAGCCACGACCCGTAGGACCTGCAGGCGCAGGGAAAGCGATGAAATCATCAGGACGCTGGTTAAAGGCGTCAGCCAGGCGCGCAGTATGATCAAACACGACCCAGACTTCATCGGTCAGCAGTTGTTCCTGCATGAAGGAGAAGTTGGTGGAACTGCGATTGGTGTAGCTCCACAGTTCCTTGAACTTGTTCCAGGCCAGTTCAGCTTCGGCGGAACGAAATTTCGTGACCATGGAATTGGTGTAGGACGGATACATATAGCCCTGGAAAAAACGGTGCTTCAGACCCTTGGGACCTGCCGGAAAACCGAACTTGGGAGAGCCTGTTTCTTCCGCCATCGTCTTGGACCAGGCAATCAGCTGGTCGTAGCTCAGTGCATTGATGTCCGCACCTTCAGGCAAGAATTCCAGCGCCTTCTTGTTGGCCGCCATGATGTAGGTAGCCTGCATCCAGGGTATGTACTTCTGTTCATCGGTACCCAGCTTGCCCAGTTCCAGAAACGTCTTGTTCATGCTTGACGTGTCCAGCTCGGACAAGTCAACAAGACCATCGCTCAATTCGATCAGATCACCATGCAGTGATCCCAGAACACCGATCTTGCCTTCTCCAGCCTGCAATTCCGCCTGGATACGAGTCAGCCAGGGGCCACCCTCGCTGGGCGCAAAGTCAGCGCCACCTTCAAAATCAGCCAGAACCTTTTCACGCATGATCTGCTGCTCCTCCGGCGGATTGGCCTGTGTCGACCAGAACAGCACTTCAGCGTTCGCTGCGCCCATGGCTGCCGCGGACAAGCCGGTGGCCAATGTCAGCGACAAGAGAGTTTTTACTGGTTTCATATTCATTTTCTCTAGTGGTTGGTGATTGAAGAAACAACAGGTGCAGGTGCGGGCGCAGGCCCATGACTACCGCGCTTGATCAGTATTGGTTCGATCATGGTTTGGGTGATGCCTGTCTGGCCATCCAGGATGTTTGCCAGCAGTGCGGCCATCTGGCGGGCTGTATCCTGAGTCGACTGGTCAAACGTGGTGAGCCCGGGCTTGGCATAAGCAGACTCGGGAATATTGTCATAGCCGATAACGCTCAGCTCGTCGGGAACACTGATTCCCATTTGCGCGGCACGCTCCAGAACACACAGACCCATCTCGTCAGTGAGCGCCAGAATGACCGTGGGGCGATGCCGGTCATTGAGTAACTGGTTGACCGAGAATTCACGCGCATCGATGTCGAACTGAGGAACACGCTGAATAACGACACTGACGTCCGGATCATTCTGCTCGGCAATCGCCTCTTGCAATCCCTCCTCACGATGACTGCGAAAGCTCATGGCTTCAGTGATGGATAGAAGACCAAAACGGCGATGGCCCAGTGAATACAACCATTTGAACATATCCGAAAATGCCTTCTTTCCATCGGTATCGATCCAGCTGTGCTCCGCACTGTTCTCCAGCGTTCTGCCATGAGTCACGAAAGGAAAGCCTCGTTTGATCAGGTAGTCAACGCGCTCATCGTGCTCGGCGATACGGTTCAGAACAATGCCATCTGCCCTGCCCGACTCCACCACGTGCCGCAAGACACCCAGATCGGTCTGGTTGGAGGCGACCGTGGACAGAAACAGGTCGCGCCCACACTCAACCAGGCCTTCACTCAGTCCGGTAATGTACTCGCCCAAAAACGGATCAATACGAGCCCGGTCACGCAACGGGAAGATCAGACAGACAAAATTGGTGCGGCCGGTGACCAGCGATCTGGCTGCCGAATTAGGCGAATATCCGGCACGCGCAGCCGCATCAAGCACGCGTTGGCGTGTGGCTGGCGCCACATCCGAAAAACCACCCAGAGCACGAGACACGGTCGTCACGGACAGATTCAGCTCTGTCGCGATACCCTTCAATGTGCCTTTACTGTCCTGTACCGCTGCCATATAACTCCGTCGAGGTCAATGAAACTGCCATCCGAAACGTTTCGGATACACAGTATCACAACGTTTGTTCCTGTAAAGCATTTATTATTAGAACTGCCCTGGAATTTCGCTAAACGACCGTTCAGGCGTTCAAAACCACTCTAACAATGAACAATGTTGCATAACACTCAGACTCTGCCATCGTGAAATGAATCACACATTCACCCGATGAGTACCTGTCACGATAATCGCGATTTCCAGGCGTCTTGCAAACCTGAACAGCATGGTCAGTCAGGAAGCAACTCCAAGCATCGGCTCTATAATGCAGCTCAGGCACAGCCGAGCAGGACTTCCTTGATTCGATAACAGCAAGAATTCGACAATCGTTTTTCGTATAGAAATGCCAGATTTCACAAATAGCCGTTTTTCGGGCTATATTGGCCACAGGCATGGGCGATGACTATGTCGTTCGAAATAATTCGTATCACCACACACTCAGGAGAAAATACCAATGGCTGGAAATCCGACTGATACAGACAAGCAATACCCCTCACTGACAGAAATGGGCATTGTCCGATTCAATGAAATCTCTCATTACAGTCTGCGCCAGAGTGGTCCTGACAAGGATGTATTGCGAATCATCTACAATCGCGCCAAAGGCTCCTTTCTACCGCATACCCGCAAATACAAATTTGGCCGCGCGCCAAAAACCGTGGTTGCTGATGGCGGCACAGCACGCATGGAACACACCTACGAAATTTCCCCGTTCCTGCTCAAGGCCGTGCACGAACTCGATGAACTGGTAAAGATCAATCAACACGATTCAAGCGCTTCATCTCACGAAGATCTGCAAACCGATCTCATGAATGAAATGAATGAATTGAAGCAACTGATCAACGAGTCAACCTCATCCGACAACAAGGCTGCCGTACTGGCAAAAATCGACAGTGTCAGCAAGCATATCGAAGCGCTCTAGCGTCACTGCCTGAGGAGGCACACTCAGTCGTCGAGAAAGAAATCGATCAGACGACGGGTCAATGCCTTCTCCGGATCAATATTTGGCCACACGGCGTAGACACCCATATCCGGCACGCCCCACTCGGGCAGAAGCTGGACAAGACTGCCCGAGGCGACCTCCTCTTCGATCTCGTCGAACGGGAGAAGCCGAAAGCCTAATCCCGCAAGGAGCGCGGATTTTGCCGAACCGATAGTGCCCACCTCGAGGCGAATATTCTCAGGCTTGAACGGAACAGACACGCCATCACACACGAAGGTATCCGTATTGGGCAGGCTTGACATCGCGATGTAGTCGCAAGCCGCAAGATCTTCGAACGTCTTCACCGCCGGGTACAAGCGGGCAAAACTCCAAAGCTTCTGACGCAATCGTGCTCGCCCACCCCAGGCCGGCATCGTGATGTGCAGTGTACCGACGGGGTCGTCGCCAACAGCCGTCAATGCATCGATGGCCTCCTCGCCTGCGGCGACCATCCGGCGGGCGGGCGACAGCGCGGTCTGACCCTCGGCGGTCAGGGACATCGAGTGCGTTGAGCGGAAGAACAGCGCCGTACCCATCTTCTGAGCCTCAAGCCGGGAAAGGTGATGACTGACAACCGACGTCGAGAGCTTCAAGCGACGCCCCGCTGCGCTAAGACTACCTGTGTCGGCAACAGCGACGAACACCGCTAGTCCGCGATAGCTATCGATCATCTTTCCAATCCTTCGAAATGTCTTTTAGCCAAATACTGGCTATTCGAGACGGGGCGCCAAGCCTATCCCTATCGTCAGAGCTGTCTACCAGAGAACACTATGAAACGCAGAACTTGATCAAGACTTCAGTGGGCGCCGCACTGGCATTGACCCTTGGACAACACGCAGGAGCACAGGAATTGGACGATCAGACACAGGTGTATACGACGCTCAATACCCGCGCATAGTTGCCGGGGAGCTAGTGCATTATAAAACAACCCTGCTCATCACTTCTGTTCAGGGTTCCAGGTTAGTTTGTTACCGATCCTCTGATTCGCGTGACACAGACTCAATCAACTGATAGGAAGGAATGGCCGTGTAGAAAGACGCGACGCCAGTCCTGATTTGACGGTCCGATCTGACGCCGCATCCCCAACCGTGTTTTCACACAGCCAAGTGAAGTATCGCACTTCATTAGGTTTCAATCCAGAGCTACCCGGCAGGGATTGCCGATGGACGACCTGGACACTGCACGGCGCTACCACTGCGCTCGTTGCCACCAACCGGTCATTATCTGCCGCCACTGTGATCGAGGCAATATCTACTGCTTCGATGGATGCGCCCAGGCTGCAAATAAAGAACGCTGCAAACGAAACGCAAAACGCTACCGACGCAGTCCTAAAGGCAGGCGTAGCACTGCCGCCCGTCAACGTCGTAACCGGTTGCGTAAAGCAATGCTTGAATCGGATCTCGAGTCGAGCAAACAACCCCCGCTCACGCTAAAGCCACCTGACTCAGAACCGAGTGCAACACCCTGCGATTCACCCATAGTAACGCACCGGGGTTCCGTCGAGGAGTCCGGCAGTGCTCCACTGATATCCAGGCCAACACAGTCTCGTTTTGTTTACTGCAACGGGTGTCAACGTGCCTGCAATGAGGCTATGAGAATCGATTTCCTGCGAACAACACGACATCACTCTCGACATCGGAATTACAAAGGGACACCACCATGACGATTCATGCTGAGTTGCATAGCCAGATTCTACGGCTTCACTTTGTCGAGCACTGGGGTGTCAATACCATCGCCCGCCAGCTGCATATTCATCACAGCGTGGTTGAACGTGTACTGAGCCAGGTTGGTGTGCCACAATCTGAGCGAACCGAGTCACGATCGATACGCGATCCCTACAACGACTTCATCGTAGCCACGCTGGACAAGTTCCCCGATCTGACCGCTACTCGCCTATATGTGATGGCATGTAATCGCGGGTATAACGGGTGTTCCAGTCACTTTCGTGCTCGCGTGGCGGAGCTGCGTCCCCGGAAAAATCCGGAGGCCTTCCAGCGTCTCAAGACTTTTCCAGGAGAACAAATGCAATGTGACTGGGGCTCATTCGGTCATCTGCAAATCGGCCGGGCCAAGCGTCCGTTGATGGCCTTTGTGATGGTGCTTTCCTGGAGCCGCATGATCTTCGTACGCTTCTATCTTAACGCACGCATGGAGAGTTTTCTGCGGGGACATGTTGCTGCCTTCGAGCATCTCGGCGTTGCTCGAGTTGTATTGTACGACAACCTGAAATCGGCTGTCATTCAACGCCACGGTGATGCGATCACATTCAATCCCGAACTGCTAAAACTCTCGGCACACTATCGTTTCGAACCGCGCCCCTGCGCACCGTACAGGGGGAATGAGAAGGGCCGAGTTGAAAGAGGAGTTCGTTTTATACGCGAGAATTTCTTTGCGGCCCGTGACTTCCGTGATCTGGATGATCTGAATAGACAGGCCGACCAATGGTGCACTGAGCACAGTACCCAACGCCCTTGCCAGGCGGATACATCAATCACGGTCGGTGAAGCGTTTGAAA
Organism: Granulosicoccus antarcticus IMCC3135; assembly: GCF_002215215.1. Classification (NCBI taxonomy): domain Bacteria; kingdom Pseudomonadati; phylum Pseudomonadota; class Gammaproteobacteria; order Chromatiales; family Granulosicoccaceae; genus Granulosicoccus; species Granulosicoccus antarcticus. The sequence continues at coordinate 4,622,747 of NZ_CP018632.1, forward strand.
AGGAGAAGGAGCACCTGATTGCATTACCGGACAATCCGTATCCAGCCGATGATCGGGTCAGTGTGTCCATCGGAAAAACACCGTACGCACGCTACGATCTCAACGATTATAGCTTGCCACACACTCATGTGCGTCGCGTGCTGACAGTACTTGCCTCGATGGGCACGGTGCGAATCACTGATGGTGCCAAGGTGATTGCCAGCCATGTTCGCAGTTATGGTAAAGGCGAACAGATTGAAGATCCTGCGCATCTGCAGGCACTCGTTAACTACAAGCGTCGGGGGCGTGCACACCGCGGCCAGGATCGGCTTTCGCAGTCTGCACCGAGCAGTACTGCACTACTGACACAAGGCGCCAAGCGTGGCTACCGGCCTAGCCAGGTGGTTGCCCAGCTACTGAACCTGCTGGACAGCTACGGGGCACAGGAGCTTGAACACGCCATTGCAGAGGCATTGAGACAACAGGTTCCACATCCCAATGCTGTGCGCATTGTGCTTGAACGACGGCGTGATGAGCACAACCGTCCACCACCACTGATCGTACCCTTGCCAGCTAACGCACGCGCTAATCACATTGTCGTGCGCCCGGGCTCATTGGATTGCTATGACCAGTTGAGCGACAACGACAACGACAACGACAACGACAATAGCGTGCCGGGAGAGACAGATGACGACTCCATTAAATAGTGAATTACAACAACGCGCCCTGGCCTTGAAACTTCATGGCCTTCTAGCACATTGGGATGAACTCTCAAAGGATCAGATTGCCTGGATCCCCTCTTTGCTGCAGTGGGAAGAGGTAGAACGAACACAGCGCGGCCTTGAACGACGTCTAAGCAGCGCTCACATTGGGCGCTTCAAGCCACTGGCAGACTTCGACTGGCAATGGCCTGAACAATGCGACAAAGGCGCCATCTCGGAGCTGATGAATCTGGAGTTTATTCACGAGACAAGCAATATCATACTGATCGGTTCAAATGGCTTGGGCAAATCCACTGTGGCTCAAAACATCACGCATGAAGCGGTGATGCAAGGTCATACCGCGTTGTATGTCAATGCTGCCGAAATGCTTGGAGATCTGGCATCACAGGATGGTGATAACGCGTTGCGACGCCGGCTCAGATATTACGCTCACCCCTCATTGCTGGTCATTGATGAGTTGGGCTATCTGTCCTATGGCGATCGACATGCGGATCTTCTATTTGAGATCGTCAACCGTCGCTACGAGAAGAAGCCGATCATTGTTACTACCAACAAACCGTTTAGCGAATGGGCATCCATGTTCCCCAACAACGGCAGTGTGGTCTCCATTGTTGATCGACTGGTGCATCATTCAGAAATACTGGTGATCAAGGGTGAATCGTATCGAGTCCATGAGGCCAAAAAAAGAGCAGCTTCAAAGAAAGGGACCCGAGCCAAAGTGACAAGAACGCCCAAACCAAAAGGCAAAGACTCATGAACTCACGTTGTGTTGATGTGGCCTTCTACTGGACGCCAGAGGAAGCTGCCGCCATTGTTGATTATCTTGACCGTTTGCGCGATACGGTTTGGGAGCTCTACAGCGAGGACATCATAGAGTGCCGCACGCCGGAGCTTGATGAGCAATGTGATCCACGCCAGCGGCATCTTTGTTTTGACGATGAAATAGACCGAATGGCAGGGGATGATAAACAGGAATCGACCTCATGTAACCAGTCCGGTAGAACCTCACAAGAGCCGGGTGTGATGAACGACAAAACCAAACTATGGGACGCACTGCCATCAATCGACGCTCTGTCCTCACTGAGTGACGAGGATATCGGTGAAATGCATAATTTGCTCCGTGCGCTATTGCACGCCTGCGAAGAACTCTACAAGGATCCGATAAGGCGCATGGGCGAACAAAGACATCAAGAACTTCACCCCCCGTGGAAGCGTGGCCTGTCCCGATCGTCAATGCCCAACTGGGACGACGAGGACTTCTAACAAAGACATGCTTTTCTAGCATCTGGATCCTGCGGGGTCCAGTGTCAGGCAGTCTCATTTATTGAAAAACTCTCCGGCAAATAGCCGCGCTTTTGATCCAGCAAAGACAACAGGCAAGCCTGGACACCGTCATGGCTTTCATGGGCGCGATGGGGGCCGGTGAGATGGAAAAGATGATGTCACTGATGGCCGACAACATGGTCTGGCACAACGAGGGCGACAAGAGCATGCCATGGATCGGACCCTGGGAAGGCAAAGAGGCAATCCTGAAGTTCCTGCCCGTCTTCTGCGAGAATTTCCAGACGACTCAATGGGAAAACACTGATGCATTTGCCTCGGGTGACACTGTCGCAGTCTTTGGAAAAATGAACGGGATCACAACACATTCGGGCAAGGAAATCGGTGAATTCACATTCGCTCTGCGAGCCAAGGTTCGCGACGGTCAGGTCGTCCTCTGGCACTGGTTTGAAGACAGCTTCGCCGTTAGGGATTGTGAAATAATTAAGTATCAATTTTCAGGTGTTCCTGCGCCTGTCCGGCAAGGCGTGAGAAGGGCGAATAGCCGGCTATTCAACCGCCGAACAACGCAGCAGGGCAGGATGCAGGGACGACTGAAAATGATAGTTAATTGTTTCACGATCCCTTAGTCAGGCGTTTCACGGTTAAAGGAATTTCTCATATGCTTAATACACGAACCCTGCTCCCGATTGGCCTTGTCGCACTTGCGCTGGTTGGCTGCTCAGATGATGATGATAATTCCAGCAACACCACACTGGAACCGACACAGACAGAAAGAGCACTTGCCGTACTCGATAGCATCGCCTCTGGCGATATCACCGACTTTACCGCTTTCGTCAGTGCTGACAACTACACACAGCACAACCTTGGATTCCCGGATGGTAGAGCAACCCTGTCAGAGGCTATTGATTCCGGCGCACTGAGTGGCACCACTGTCGAGAATGTTAGAGTCTTTGAAGACAATGACATCGTATTCCTGCACTCCATCTACGGCGGAACCTGGAACGGTGGCGTACCACAGGTCGGCTTCGACGTATTCCGTTTCGAAGAGGGTCAGGTCGTTGAACACTGGGACAACCTGGCTAACGTTGAAGATGATGGTGACGATTCCACCCAGACAAATGGCACATTGACGATCGATACAACAGTCGATACAGAAAGCAGTCGAACACTCGTAGCGAACACGATGCAAGCACTGTTCATCAACGGCGAGTGGAGCACGGTCACCGACTACTTCGATGAGGAAAACTACCAGCAACACAGCGTTGGTGCAGGCACCGACTTCACCGGTATTTCACAAATTGCCGCCAGCATCCCTGAAGGCAGCCCTTTCTATTCCTCAATGGAATACCTGTACGCAGACCATGACTTCGTACTGACAATGTCAGAAGGCTTCCCCGATGCTGACACGGGATTGAGCGATGCCTATTACGACCTGTTCCGGGTTGCTGACGGCCAGATCGTCGAGCACTGGGACATCATCCAGAGCATTCCGGATGAAAGTACCTGGGCCAATTTGACATCCTCCCCTCCCTGAATAAAGGGGATTCCTACGGCGTTCAAGCACATGCCTGAATCACTTCGGTGGGTTCCTGCTTCACTGGGGCTGCCTCAATTGCATGTTCGTGCAATTCAGGTCTGACGTCCCCTCCACAGGCCATCACGGCGTGTCCCGCCGCTACGATATTCTTTGCCGCATTGACATCGGCATTCTCTGCATGCCCACAAGACACACAGCAGAAGCTCTCTTGAATTTTGCGGTTCTCTTGCGCTACATGGCCACAGCCTGAGCATTGCTGACTGGTGTACTGAGCCGGCACCACAATCAAATCACCACCCACCCATTTGAGCTTGTAGCTCAGCTGTCGACGGAATTCACCCCAGCCTTGATCGAGAATTGCTCGATTGAGACCCGATTTCGCCTTGACGCTTTTTCCTGGAGCTTGTCGGGTGCCAGAAGCCGAACGAGACATATTGCTGACCTTCAGGTCTTCGATACACACCACTGCGTGGTTTTGACTAATGAGGTGTGATTTCTGATGCAGGTAGTCTGCTCGGACATTGGCTATTCGAATATACAGGCGGGCGATTTTCGCTTTCTGTTTTTTCCAATTGCGGGAATACTTGCACTGACGAGCCAGGGCTCGCTGTGCGTGTGCCAATTGTCGTCGAAGTTGTGCAAAACTGTTCTTCGGCAAATGAATGACACCGTCGCTTTGTGCTGCAAAAACGGTGATGCCCAAGTCGAGACCAATCGCTGTTGTGGATGGGTGTAGAGGAGTCTCAACCTGTTGTGCAGTCTGGACAGAAAAAAACCACTTACCACCTCGCTCACTGACGGTGATATTGCGTAGCGTGCCGATGACATTACGGCTGTTTCGGTAGCGCATCCAGCCTAACTTAGGTAGAAAAATACGATTGTTGGCCTGATCAAGCTTGAACTGTTTGGGTTCTGGAAAGCGAAAGCTATTACCACGGCCTTTCTTTTTGTACTTAGGGAAAGCAGCGCGTTTGGCAAAGAAATTCTGATAGGCCCGATCAAGATCTTTGAGCGATTGCTGCAACGCTTGAGCAGGTGCTAGTTGAAGCCACAGCGTGTCTTTATCTTTACGCCAGATTGTCAGATTTTTGCACATCTGGGCATAGCTGATGTACTTGAGTTCGGCCTTATGGTTCTCTTGCTGAAGTGCCAATGCCTTGTTGTAGACGAACCGGGAACTACCTGCAAACTGCCACAGTTGGCGGGTTTGTTCACCATTGGGGCGTAGCTCGAATTTGAAGGCTTGTAGACGTTCCATGAACTGAATAATACACTGGACCGATAGAGAGTATGCCACAGACATCCATTGAATACTGTTTTTATAAACAGCTATCCGAGAATGTGTTATCACTATCGAATCAAGGAAATCTTTGAGCTGGACGAGAAAGAGGCTTCGCCTCTAGCGATCGGGATAGGGGCCGACCGAAGTCGGGCCCCTCCCACACCACCCGGCATGCGGGTCCGCACCGGGCGGTTCGAGAAGTTGAGGTCATGAGAGACGAGGTACACCGAGGCTATCGTAGTACTTTACCGATAGAATAAGGTGCAATCCCGAAAGGCTGTTGTGCCAACAACGTTTGCTAGAGCAAGCGATGAGCTTAGCCAACTCCTGCGAGGCACCGAGACGACGTAAAGCGTCATACGCCGTACGGCCGCGTCGCCAGTGCTTGAGCTGGATAGCCCGCAATCGGCGTCGTATCCAGCCATCCAGATCACGGAAGATTTTCGGCGTTTGTGCCAGATGAAAGTAAGCCTTCCATCCGGGAATGAAACTCCGAAGTTCTACCGCAACTTGGACAAGGCTGCGACCACCGACGCGACGTGTGATCTGCCGGATGCGCTGCTTGAACTTGACGATTGCCGAGGGCGATACCGCGATCTTGACCGTGTTCCCACTCCACCGCCGTAAGCAGTAGCCCAGAAATTTACGACCAAACACGGGCCCGACTGCAGTCTTTGCCTCGTTCACCCGAAGGTGCAGTTTTGCATACAGCTTCCGAAGAGAGCGCAGTACCCGTTCCCCCGCCCGTTGACTACGAACATACACATTGCAGTCATCGGCGTATCGGGCAAACTTGTGTCCGCGCCTCTCCAGAGCCTGATCCACTTCGTCCAACAGCACATTAGCCAGTAACGGTGAAAGAGGGGAGCCTTGTACGGTTCCCTCCAAGCGTTCCACCAATACGCCGTTGATCATGACGCCAGCTCGAAGAAATCGTCGAATCAACCGAAGAACGGCCTTATCGTCGATTCGCTTACTCAGCCGGTCCATGAGAACGTCGTGATTGACCCTGTCGAAAAATTTCTCAAGATCCAAATCAACCACCACCTGATAGCCTTGTTGCACACACTGCTGTGCATGGAGCACAGCGTCATGAGCACTTCGACCCGGGCGAAAGCCGTAGCTGAATTCCGAAAACGTCGGGTCAAGCAGGGGTTGCAGTACTTGCAACAGTGCCTGCTGGATCAGGCGATCAATGACGGTGGGTATCCCCAATTCCCTGGAGCCTCCACCCGGTTTCGGAATTTCCACGCGTCGCACGGCCGATGGCCGATAACTACCGCGCAGCAATTCATCCCGGATCACTGGCCACTGGGTTTGAAGATATTCAATCGTTTGAGTGATTGAAAGACCGTCTACGCCCGCACTACCTTTATTGGCTTTGACGCGTTTCCACGCCTCCACCATGTTCTCTCGCGAGAGCGCCTGCTCAAGCAGATTCTCCCGCCCCAAGCTTTCGGTTCGTTGAGGCACCGACACCGCTTCACCGCGTGCAGGAAACTTTCGGGCTTCACCCGTTCGTCTCTCACTGCGCCTCGATCTCCCGAGTTTCTGGTGCTTTGCTTTGTCGAGCGTCATCGTCTTCTAGCTCTCCTTCTCGTTTAGCCCTTCATCGCATGATGACGACTACTATGGCCTCTGCTGACTTCTCACTCCGACCAGACGATCGTCGCCCTTTCAGGCACAAGGTGAGATCTCCCCGGGTAAGACTGCAATCCTTCCCCACACAACCGCCGAATCTACATTATCTCCCTTTGACCACAAGAGCTTCGCGATGATAGGCCCGCTCGCCCTGGTTGATAACGCCTCAATATTCGGTTCTTGTTCATCGGCTCGTGGTTTCGCTAGACACTTCCTCCCCACGCTTGGTCGCCCTTGCGCAGTTGTGCTTCACTTCGGTCGCTATGGTCAGCTTCCGGGAGGACTTTCACCTCCAAGATTGCACCCATGCCGGGCGCACCTATCCATCCCCGCCCTGAAGGACGGGGCTTTCCGCGCGTTGAGGTAAATCAAGTTTGATAATCGTGTCAGGGCAGATGACGACTGCCTGTCGTCTGGCCTGACGCTGGTTTCAGAGCACTACTGACATTTTCCAATGCGAAAGCCTTTCCCATGTTGGGAGACTAAAACACTATGACACATAAATTCGCACTGGCAGCCACAGTTGCATTACTCGTAAGCTGCGCCACAACCGTTGCACAGGCACAAGAACTCTGTGCACCTGATATCGACTTCAAAAGCGCCGTGGGTCACGACCAGGCACCAAGCTCGCTTGCGACTCTGAACTCGGCATTTAAATCGGCTTCCAAAAACGATCAGAACGATCTGGTATTCGTCTATTCAAAAGTTACCAGTGATACTGGGGTGTCAGCCGTTGTTGACTTGTTTCGGGTACGAGACAATATTCTGGTAGAGCATTGGGATGTCGTGCAGCAAGTGCCTGCGGATGAAGAGATTTTCGCATAGCTCACTCCTTGAGTCATTATGAGATATTTTCTGAGCCTGCCTGTGGAAACTCAAACTCTCAATGCTTGCCTGCTCTCGGGTTGGCCCTTGAACCTCAATCGATCCGAAACCCGCCCTAAAGAAGGGGGCAATACAGGATTTGGAATCATGTTGTGTGTACATGACTCCGATTCCTATTTCGCCCCTCCATACTGTCGATTGCGAATGCGAGCCCCGTAAGCCCGGTCTCGCTGCACCCCGCCAACGCGGCCTCGCGAATTGGAGTCCGTGACATTTTCAGACGAACCGCAAGTTCGTTTTCGAGATGAATTACCCACCGGAAAGTTCACCGCTAAAGATCAGTTCCCACAACTCTTCAATAGCACGATGGCTGCTAGAGCGAGACTTTGCGGTGCCGCTTTCCATCGGTTTAGACTTTCAATTTTTGAGCCTTATCTGCTGACGCATAAATGGCCTCTTCAATACGGATAACCTGCAAATATTCTCGGGCTTCGTTCTCGAACTTTGTACCATCTAAAATCCCGCAAATCACATGCGATTGCAAGCTATGGACGCAATCGCCACCGAATCCTTCCCTCGTATTCGGACCCAGCAGGGTCTTCATTGTCATTGTCGAATATTTTCGCAGCTGTACTGCGCCATCGCCAGTCAGGGTCAGGGTGCCTTCGGTGCCCTCAATCAGGCCCTCACCCATGGTGCAGCGTGTATTCTCCGCAGCATGGTCAAGGTGACGGTTCCCATCAAATATGGCACGCGCCCCATGAGAGTGGTCAAACAGAATATACCCTGCATCTTCGCCCGCAATCACAGGGTTTATCTTGCGTAGATCGGCATACACTGCCTTGGGGTCACCCAACAAATACCGGAATGTATCGATGAAATGGACAGCCGTTTCGTGGACCAAAAACTTTTCCATCTGCTGAAAGTAAGGCTGGCGATCAAGGTATGCGCGTGGCCCTTGCCCGTCGCCTGGACGAAGCCTGAATGTAGCCTGCTGTACCGTGCCAATTGCACCGTCATCGATCGCAACTTTGATCGCGCGATACCACGGTTGAAATCGGAAGTTTTCGTGGACGATGATGCGTGCGCCAGCGGATTCGGCCAGCGCGGTCATGTCCTCAGCCTCTGCCAGATCGTTACAAAATGGTTTCTGGCAAATGATTGTCTTGACCCCCGCCGCCAGCGCTGTCCTGATCGTCTCGGCGTGGGCAACTGGCGGCAGGATGATGTCGAGCAGGTCGGGAGTGGTATCCGTCAACATCTGATCAAGATCGTCGTACGCAGGCAAACCTGTTGCTTGTGCCTTACTGATTTCACGATTGCAGGACCCCACCAACGTGACGCGATCCATGCGCGCCCAACTGCCGTAATGGAATTGGCTGAAATAGCCCGCACCGACGCATGCAACTCGGATATTCATACTGCTAGCTCCTTAATAATAGCCAAACCAATGGATGACGTTGATCCCGTTCCACCCAAATCAGGCGTCAGACCGTCACCGTGCGCGATCACATCTTCGACCGCTTTACGCAAACGCGTGCCGTCTTTCATCATGGCAGCATTGTTATGCTTGGTGCCCAGCCACTCCAGCATCATTGCACCAGACAGGATCATGGCCATCGGGTTCGCTTTACCCATTCCTGCAATATCAGGCGCGGACCCGTGGCATGGTTGGAACACCGCGTTGTCCAATCCAATATCGGCGGATGGCGCCACACCAAGTCCACCCATCAGACCGGCACCCAAGTCAGACAGAATGTCACCAAACATATTCTCGGTTACCAAGACATCAAAGTCCCACGGCTTTTGCACCATCCAAAGGGCAGTGGCATCTACATAGGCGTGATCGGCCACCAGGTCGGGGAAATCCTTGGCAATACCATCAAAAATTTCGCGAAAAAACGCGAACGCGCGAAACACGTTTGCTTTATCGACACAGGTCACCCGACCAGGACCGACCCCTTTAGACTTACGATCACCAGCCAGTTTAAAGGCAAATTTGAACAGTTTTTCTGAAATATCGCGGGTGATAAGAAGGGTCTCACGGGCTTCGTCCTGTGTGACCTCGCCGCTTCCTTGTGAATAAAACAGACCTTCGGTGCTTTCGCGAATCAAAACAAAATCCACCTCGCGCCCCTCGGGCATATTCAAAGGAGTGCGCTGGCCCGGGAAAATGCGCACCGGACGCACGCCCGCAAACAACGTCAGTGCTTTGCGAATCTCAATCTGTGGGGAAATTTCGGTGCCATCATCGTAGCGCACGCTTGGCAGACCCATCGCCGACAGCAGGATCGCGTCCGATTCGCGCGCAACATCCATTGACGCCTTGGGCAGCGATTCACCGGTTTTAGCATAATAGGCCGCACCCGCCGGACAATCGGTGAACGACAGTTCATAGGTGCTTTGGGCTGCAAGCTTGCCCAGAATATCAATGGTCGGTCGTGTGATTTCGGGGCCGATACCATCGCCATCAAACACTGCGATATCAAAGCTGTTTTTCATATGATCCCTCGTTTCGATTTGCCCGTTGGGGCTATATAAATTCTGTTATCGTCTTAATTTGACAATGCATAATTTAATGTATACATTAAACGAATGCGACAAGAGACGCTCTGTTGTCGTCTTGAGTTGACAGTGCATAATTTAACGTATACATTAAATAAATGCAACAAGATACGAACAGTGTTTTTAGCCTCAGGGAGAAAGTGAAATGAAGACGACTTTTGGAAAGATTGCAGCGGTAGCTACACTTGTAATGGGTGTAGGTAGTGCGTCAATGGCTCAGGAATATCCATACCGCGACATCACCACGGCCGTAGTTTGGAGCGCTGGTGGCGGCACCGACAGCATTAACCGTATGATCATGGCGGAGATGGAAAAGCACCTGCCCGTCAGCATCAACGTCGTTAACCAAACGGGCGGCGTTGCTGGGTCTAACGGCATGGTTTATGTTAAAAACCAGGCGGATGACGGTTACACATTAGTCGGTCTGTCGGAATCCAACGTAACGGCCGCCGTCCAGGGCGGCTGGGACCAACGCTTTGATTTCTGGTTCCCGTTCATCGTTGGTGGATCGCCTGACCTGATTTCCGTACCCGCAGAAAGCCCTTACACCACACTTCAAGAGCTCATTGATGCGGCCAAGGCGAAACCCGGCTCCATTCCGGCGGCAGCATCCGGCGCAGGCGGTATTCACCATCTGAACCTACTTGCGATCCAGAATGGTACGGACGCAACGTTTAACTTTATTCCGTACGGTGGGTCAGCCCCCGGTCAAGAAGCTGCCATTGCAGGCGAAGTTGCTTTGGTTGTGACCTCACTGGCCGAACAGGCCGCACTTATCGAAGGCGGCCTGCTGCGCCCCTTGGCTATGCTGACACCAGAAGAAGCCACAATTGGCGATATCACTATTCCATCTGCCTTTGATCTATATGACGGGTTGGACGAATATCTCCCGCTGAAGCAGGCGATTGGTTTTGCTGTCCACGATTCCGCGCCTGATAACGTCAAAGCGGCGTTGGTAGCAGCATTTGATCAAGCAATGGCGGGCGATACGGTTGCCGAGTGGGCCTTGGCCAACAACTACGATATCGGTGGGCAATCCGGCGCAGAGGCAACGGCCCTGTTCACCAATCTTGAAGAGACATTTGCATGCACCCTCCAGGAACTTGGTGCTACAGAGGTTGATCCTGCTTCGCTGGGCATCACGTGCGAATAACCCGCACCTGAACGAGCTAAAACAGGGCGCTCACGCTGCGCCCTGTTTTATGATTTTCAGCATCTGCCAATGGACAACCACGTGGATAACACAAACGACATCAACGACATCGCTGTACTACGCGCCCGCGACTTTTGGGCTGCATTGGTGCTGATCGCGGTTTCGGCGTTCTTTTTATGGCGCACCAGTTACATTCCGCTCTTTGGCGGCAACCGCGCCGGCGTTAGTGGCGCCAGCTGGTACAGCTCTGCCGCCATCGTGCCTTTGGGCGTTTTTAGCGCTCTTTTCATCCTTTCGATCTTCCTGCTCGTAACGGCGATCCGCGCTGGAGGCGCCAAAACAGCCCTCACGGCAGTTGGTATTGGCTGGAACCGGTTTGAAGCGATCCGTTTTGGCACCATCGGCATCATCATCGGTTTCTTCATCGTCGGTCTCGTGCCGCGCGTTGATTTCATTTTATGTAGCGGCCTTTTGATTACTGCCCTGATCTACGGGTTTCATACGGGCAATCCACGTCGGATGATAATGTCTGCAATTGCCATGTTTATCCCCGCTTTCTACGCCTTGGCGATGCACCTTCCGCAATCGGAATGGGCAGCCCCCCATGACGATGACTGGCTGACCCTTGTCGCCTGGATCATCCTAAGCGCTATAGCTTGGCGCGGCCCACGCGACGCAGTGGCCCGTGCAACCCCTATTATTGCAATGATGGCCCCCCTCTTTTTAGTTTGCGTCATGGCCTTCGGGTTTCGCCAAAATGTGCCGAACCGCAGTGGTCTGATCTTTAGCCAGATCGAATACCAGTATTACGTCAACATTCGCCCGATCTGGAGAAACTGATGGAATTTGTACTGACACAGCTGTCCGGTTTCGGGAGCGCATTTTTAAGCCTTTCCAGCGATCCGATCACCTACATCTATCTGATCAGTTCGGTGTTTCTGGGGATCGTTTTCGGCGCTCTTCCGGGGCTGACGGCAACCCTCGCTATTACGATCCTGACAGGATTTTTCGGCAACAAGATCCCGCTGGATTATTCCATGATCGCCCTCCTGGGCGCATATGTAGGCGCAATCTATGGCGGCTCATACCCTACAATTCTTCTAAATATCCCAGGCACAGCCGCCTCTGCAGCCACCGCGATGGACGGCTATCCGTTAGCTAAACAAGGTCGCGGCGGTGAGGCATTAGGTCTGACCACCACGGCGAGCCTCATTGGAACGCTTATCGGCACAGTCGCATTGCTGATCTTCGTCTGGGTGCTGCTTTTGGTGTCCAAGAACATCGCAAGCCCGGAAAAGGCATTACTGGCGCTGTTTGGCATTCTTTTGTCTGGCACTCTTATGTCCGAGGATCTGGTTATAAAAGGTTGGATCGCCGGGTTGATCGGCTTAGCCATGGCCATGGTCGGGCTTGACCCCCTTCTGTCGGAGCCACGCTACACCTTCGGTTGGTCCTACCTTTTATCGGGCTTCCAGGTCGTGCCCGTATTGATGGGCGCCTTCGCCGTACCTCAGATCATCGAAGGGTTGCGCACCATGGAAATCGGGAAAATGGTCCAGCTCGAAGGACGTATTTTGCCCAATCTGAAAACCATCCGTAAACACATGCCAACGATTGCCCGCTCCGGCATCATTGGAACCAGCGTTGGTGCCTTGCCTGGTGTGGGCGAAGATGTTGCTGGCTGGGTCAGCTACGGGGTCGGTAAATCCGTCAGCCCCGATGGCAAGAATTTTGGCAAAGGATCGATTGACGGCTTGCTCTGTTCAGAAACCGCGAACAACGCCTGCATCGGCGGCGCGCTGATTCCGCTGTTGGTGCTGGGCATTCCGGGGTCGCCGCCTGCCGCGGCCCTGATGGGCGCGTTCACCATCAACAACATTATTCCAGGTCCGACCATTGACCCCGACATCATATTGCGGGTCGTTGCGATCATGGTAATGGCATCGTTTACGATGGCGATTATGGGCCTGTTCACAGCGCGCATTTTTATCAAGATCTTGCGCATCCCCCAGACCGTTTTCCTGCCAATCGTCATGGTTCTGACCACCATTGGTTCGTTCAGCGTTGGGGGCGGCATCAACGATCTGTACCTGATGCTGGGTGTCGGATTTGTAGCGTACTTCATGAACATGCTGCGCTATCCGATTGCGCCACTGGTCATCGGTGTCATCTTGGGCGGGCTGTTTGACGAAACCTTCCGTCGTTCCTTACTAATTTCCGACGGCGATCTGGGTGTCTTTATTAGCCGCCCCGGCGCCGCCATTCTGCTGGTGATGATTATTGCACTTGTCTTGTCACAATTGCCGCTCGTTCGCCGCATCTTCGCGCGTTTGCGCAAAAAGGCCGTCTAAAATGCCATACGCTGTTGTTGTAACCTTCAAAATCAAAGCTGACGCGATGGAGGATTTCACCTCTCTTGTGCTAGTTAATGCACGCAAAAGTCTGCTCCATGAGGACGGGTGCCATCAATTTGATGTGGCGACTGATCCCGCTTATCCGAACGAGGTATTTCTTTACGAAATCTATTCGGATCGCGCTGGGTTTGACGCACATCTCGCGTCAGCGCATTTTAAAAGCTTCGACAATGCCGTGGCCGACTTGGTTGAGTCCAAAGACCTGCGAACTTACTCGCAGGTTGAGCAATGACACATTGGGAGGTTCACGCCGTCAAATATGCGGATCGCAATGCGCGTACTCGTGCCGACAGCTTCCTGTTTGATGACAACCACGACGCGCCGCACGCTATGGACTATTACATATGGGTCTTGCGTCGCGGGCCCGAAGTGATTGTCGTGGACACCGGGTATGACAAGGCGGAAGCAACGACGCGCAACCGCCCCATCCGGATGGAACCCGCTGAGGCATTGGCCCCTTTCGGTATCAAGCCCGAGGATGTGACAACCGTCATCGTCACACATTTGCATTATGATCACGCTGGTGGGCTGCACCTGTTTCCCAATGCCAAACTGCATATGCAAGCCGCCGAGATGGCCTATGCGACTGGCCCGTGCATGTGTCACGACACCCTTCGCATGCCGTTTACATCCGATCATGTCTGCGAAGCAGTCAAACGATTGTATTCTGGTCAGGTCGTGTTTCATGACGGGGATGCGCAAGTGGCGGATGGTGTCACGGTTCATTGCATCGGCGGTCATTCACGCGGCTTGCAATGTGTGCGGGTGCTAACCGACGCGGGCTGGCTGGTTCTGGCATCGGACGCAGCCCATTACTATGAAAACTTCATGGCGCAAAAGCCATTCCCGATTGTGGTTGATTTGCAAAATATGCTCGACGGATTTGCGACGCTAAAACGTCTGGCAAGCAGCCCTGAGCTGATTGTGCCCGGCCATGATCCACTGGTCCGCCAGCTGTTTCCTGTCGGGATCGCCCCCCACATCACTCGGCTGGATCAAGGCCCCATGAAAGAAATTCCACATTGACATCCTCCTCTCCCTGAAGAAGAGGATTCCCACTAAGGAGCGCAATGTCCTGCGCCGAGACGGAGAATATTTCGAGCCGCGTTAACGTCACGATCATGCTGAACACCACATTCAACACATTGCCAGTCTCTTACCGAAAGAGCTCTTATTCCCTGCGGTCCGCACAGGCTTCCGCATTCGGAGCACGCTCGCGTGGTATAGGCTTCATTGATTTCTCGGTAGACAATACCGGCCTGCTGGCTCTTGTAGTCGAGCATTGTCTTGAAGCTGGCCCAGCTTGCGTCAAGCACAGACTTGGCCATCGTGGTTTTTGTCAGCTTCGAGCTACTGACATCTCCCACGTAGATCTCGCCGCATCGATTGACCAGATGGCGGCTGAATTTATGCAGGGCATCTGCTCTGCGATTCCTGATTTTTGCGTGAATCGCCCGGGTGCGCCGCTTGCGTCTTGCCCGTTGGGCCTTGGCAAGCTTGCCCTCCAGGTGGCGATACCAACGTCCCTCCAGCACGGTGCCATCGCTGCAGGTGGCAACGGTTTTCAGACCAAGATCGATACCAATACTATCTTGCCCCTTGGGACACGTGCGATCAACCGAGACACAGATGCAAAAATACCATCGACCGCGAGCATCCTCAGTGAAACAACCTGCCCTGAACTTGTAATTGGCAAGACCGAAGCTGTCCCATACCTTGAAGTGAGAACCTGCAAAGAAGACCTGCCCGTGCTTCCAGTGAGCTGCCCGAGCCTTGAAGGGCACCCATCCCAACGAGCGTTTATCGCCAAAACTCTTGCGCCACCTCAGCTTGCGACGCTTTGCCGAGTAGCGTTTACTGGCGTAGTGTTCGGCCGTTTCCTGAATCGTACTGCTGCCAATGTGCTCGAACTGCTTCGACGCACCCACCGTGTAAGCAGAGAAGTCAAATCCGGACATCCACCGACCACGCTCCCGAATCATACGATCAGACAGCTCGTTGCAGTAGTTCCATACCTGATTGACTTCAGCCGCCATGCTGCGCAAAAGCGGCGCGTGGCGATCTTTTACCCTGACTTTGAGAACCTTGATGTATGTTGATTTCACAGCTCGATTGTATAACCGTTCCGCCCCCATTCACCCAGAAGGGTCAACAATCACTAGATATATATACAGCATTCCAATTCCTCCCCGCCCTGAACGACGGGGTATCCTTGGAATTGAAGGGATGAAAATTGGCGTCATCGCAGATGATTTCACGGGCGCATCCGACATTGCGCTGACCTTCGCGCTTGGTGGCATGACCACCGTCCAATATGTCGGCGTGCCAAGCGGCCCATCAGGCGATGTGGATGCCGGCGTAGTTGCCCTCAAATCGCGCACGATTGCTGCAGCGGATGCGATTGCACAATCCCTCGCTGCCTGCGACTGGCTGTTGGCGCAGGGCGCGACGCAGATCGTTTTTAAGGTTTGCTCCACATTTGACAGCACCGCAGAGGGCAATATCGGCCCTGTCACCGCCGCGCTGGCCAAGCGCCTGGGTGAAACTGCTGTCATCGTTTGCCCGGCATTTCCTGAAAACGGACGCAGCGTTTATCAAGGGCACTTGTTCGTGAACGACGGGTTGTTGAGCGAAAGCGGGATGCAGGATCATCCCCTGACACCCATGACAGACGCCGACCTGCGCCGTGTGCTGTCGGCCCAAACCGACTGGCCCGTTGCTCATGTCGATTTTCGCACCGTGGATCGCGGTGCGAATGCCATTGTTGCCGCCATGCCAGCAGACGCAGCAATGGTGATCGTGGATGCGGTGCGCGACACCGATTTGATCCAGATTGGTGCAGCGGCAAAGCATTGCAAGCTGCTTGTGGGGGGATCCGGTATTGCGATCGGCCTGCCTGCCAATTTTGATCATGCTCCTGCCGCGCCTCACTGGCCTGGTATCTCGGGAAAGGCCGCAATCCTGTCTGGATCATGCAGCCGCGCTACCCGTGCCCAAGTACACGCCTACACCGGTCCCAAACGCGAAATCACCGCCGAGCAGGTCATGGATGCAACTGTCGACGCCGATGGCTTGGCCGATTGGGTGATGTCGACTGACGGCGCCCCGCTGATCTATTCCTCAGCCGATCCGGATGTCGTGCGCGCGGCCCAAGACACTTATGGGCGCGATGTGGTGGCGCACAAAATTGAAAATCTGTTCACCGATTTGACCGCCTGTCTTGTGCAACGCGGGATCAGACGATTGATCGTGGCGGGCGGGGAAACCTCTGGGGCTGCCGTGGCTGGCTTGAACGCAACCGCACTGCGCATTGGCCCCAAATTGGCCGCGGGCGTCCCAGCCATGAAAGTCGAGGGCACCGGAATTGCTGTGGCTCTTAAATCGGGTAACTTTGGCGGGCCGGACTTCTTTTCCGAAAGCCTGCACCTGATGGAGCAATCCACATGAGCGAAATCACCAAGATGCGCGACCAGATCGCGGCCTTTGCCAAATCGATCTATGATCGTGGGCTCACCTCGGGATCGACGGGCAATATCTCGGCCCGTTTGTCGGATGGCACAATCTTGATGACTCCGACGGGCAGTTCTATGGGGTTTATCGACCCTGCCCGCATTAGCCATTTGTCGGCCGATCTGCTCCTGCTGTCCGGCGACACCCCCACCAAGGAAATATCGCTGCACACGGCCTTTTATGACACACGGTCTGAAACAGGCGCAGTTGTGCATCTGCATTCGTGTCATTCGGTCGCATTGTCGATGATGCCAGATACCGACCCCGAAGACGTTATCCCTGCGCTGACACCTTATCCAATCATGCGCTTGGGCAAGGTCAAACTCCTGCCGTTTTTCCTGCCTGGTGACCCGGAAATGGGCACAGCGGTGCGGGGACTTGCGGGGAAACGCTCGGCTGTGTTGCTGGCAAATCATGGGCCGGTTGTTGCGGGCAAAGACCTTGAGGCATCGGTTTATGCGATGGAAGAACTCGAAGAAGGTGCAAAGCTGGCGATGATGACGCGCGGCATGGAGCGGATCGGCCTCTGCGCCGAAGATCTAACAAAGCTGCGCCTGAAATATCCCGCTTAGAACTATATTTGCCGTCCTTACGTGTTGCCCAGACACCAGACGCGGCAGTGAATCAAAACTTCACTGCCGTGTTGTAGTCTTGGTATTCTCAGGTATCTTCAGAACGGTCCGTTGCCGGTGCTGGAGTGGGACTGAGCTTGGTTATTTTTGCAAAAAGATCGTCCGACAGTTCCAGATTTAATGCATCTAGCGATGGCTGCAATTGGGAGACATTGCGCGCAGAGATCAATGTTGATGTGACTGCCGGATGCCGTGCTACCCAGGCCACGGCGAGTTCTATTGCGGGAATCGAGGAGCTTTCCGCCAGTGCACTCAGGCCGCGTGCAGTTTCGTGCATCCATGCCTGCCCATAGCGCGCAGCATAGGTGCGATCATCCTTAAGCCGCCCCGCTGCCCCATCGACGTATTTACCCGTGAGAAGTCCGCCACCCAAGGGCGAAAATGGGCAGACTGCGATGTCTTGGTCAATGCATGCCGGTAGAATCTCGACCTCGACTTGCCGCTTCACGAGGTTGTACATCGGCTGACAAACATCGATCTGAGTTCCGAATTTCGCACAAACAGCCTGTGCTTTCATGATCTGCCACGCCGCAAAATTTGAAACACCGATATGACGGATCATTCCTTCGGATTGCATCTCGGCCAAGGTGCCAAAGGTTTCTTCCAGCTCCGTTGCATCGTCGAACCGGTGCAGATAATAAAGATCTATCGTGTCGACCCCGAGGCGTTTACGGCTTTCATCATGGGACGCCCGCAGATTAGCTGCCGACGCAGGGCGATCGTTGGGTGCCTTCGTTGCTATAAGAACGTCGTCGGCAACGGGGGCGACGAACGCACCAAGGATACGTTCTGATTCACCGCCCGTATAGCTAAAGGCGGTGTCAAAGAGATTGATCCCGGCCCCAATGCACGCCTCGAACATCTCGCGGGCGTTGTTTTCATCCGCGGTGCCGCCAAACTGCATAGCCCCAAATCCCAATCGGGAAACAGCTGTTCCATTTTTCGTTTTGAGGCGCTTCATAGGTTGGCTTTCCAGATTGATGAATGGTATTTAGTGTATTTATTAATGTATACGTTAAAGTCTATGCCGTCAAGACACAATTACTGCTAAGCGGGGTTTGTCAACATCGTTGCGCGTCAAATCAGGATGCAGCTTGTTCCCTTTTCTCGGGGTTCAGCGTCATAACCGGTTGATGATTCCAGTCTCTGGATTTCCCACTCCATCTCTTCGGATTGACGGCTTTGGTTTTCTGGTATACCTCATCTGTACGACCGCGAAGTGGTGGGCTGGGCCATGGGAGCAAACAACGATACCGCACTCACACTACGTGCCTTGGACATGGCACTGAAGGCTCACAAACCACCAGAGGGACTTCTGCACCGTATAAGGATAGTGCTGGGCGGCATAAAGGTTCCCAATTATCCCTCGACCAGTTGAGTCGTGCAGGAAGAACCGGTGTCATAGACTACCTATGTCATAGACAGCAACAACCAGCAAGTCATCTCGACACAGACAACCCACCCACTGGAAAAACCCCCACGCATCCGGCAAAATACACCTACATCAGCCATACTGACCAACATCCCCTCACGGTGTACGACCGTCTAGCAACCCCCGGCCCCAAACTATGTCCATCATTGAAGTCGGGTGTCGACTTGAGTACCGAGTCCATTTTGAAACCAGTTTCATCTTTCAGGTAGCTGTTCTGGATTCAAAACATCAGAAAGTCATCAAGGAATCTCTGGTCTGCGATCCGCCGCATGAGATCCAGGTCTGCAAGGTTGGCAGCCTGGGCCATCGTATCCATCGCCTGATGGCGGAGCCCGGCTGTCTCAATCTGTTCTATTCGGCCACCATCGACAACAAGCCCAAGTCGGTTCGCTCCAGAAATCTGATCTCGAACTCGCATTCGAAACTACCCTGCGAAGTGCTTGAGTTTCTGAATCCAAGCCGGTATTGCGAATCGGACAAGCTTGAACAATTCGCGTGGGACCACTTCGGAAAAGTCAAAGCCGGGCATACCCGTGTGCAAGCCGTGGCGGACTGGGTTTTCAACCATCTGAAATACACCCCCGGCAGCACAAGCTCGCAAACCACGGCCTCTGATGTATTCATTCGCCGTGTCGGTGTCTGCCGTGATTTTGCACACCTCACCATTGCTCTGTGTCGTGCACTGGGTATCCCGGCCAGATACGTGGCAGGCTATGCGGTTAATCTGGTGCCGCAGGACTTTCACGGCCTGGTGGAGGCCTATCTGGATGGTGCCTGGTATCTGTTTGATGCCACCCGCCTGGCCCCCGTTAACGCATTTATCAGAATCGGTGTTGGCCGCGATGCATCCGATATGTCTTTCTCGACCTACGTCGGCAATTCATCTCTGAACCATATGTATATCTGGGCCTCCGATGCAGATGGGAAGCTGGTGCCTTCTGGAAAAACGAATAAAATGGCTATCAGCCTCGGTTAAACCTACAAGTCAGGAAGTATCTCAATGAGCAATCTGAAGATAGCGGTTCTGGATGACAGCGCCAACGCCTCGCAAAGAGTGGCGGACTGGAGCGTACTGAACGATGCCGACGTAACCGTCTTCACCGACACACTCAAGGCCGAGTCAGAGCTGATTGAACGCCTGCGTCACTTTGATGTTGTCTGCCTGATGCGTGAACGCACCCCCTTCCCTGCCAGCCTCATCAAGGCTTTGCCGAAACTCAAGCTGATCATCACCACCGGCCCTCGCAACTTGTCCATTGACATGGCGGCTGCGGCAGCTCTGCATATACCGGTATGCGGGACCGAATCGAGAAAAACCACCACCTCCGAATTCGCCATGCTACTGATGCTGACCCAGTCTCGTGGACTTCTCACCGAAGTGAACTCGATGCGTGAAACCGGCTGGCAGTCCAGCCTGGGTCGAGACTTGGCAGGACTTGATCTGGGCCTGATTGGCCTGGGCAAGATCGGTGAACAGATGGCAACACTGGGCAAAGCCTTTGGCATGACTATTCATGCCTGGTCGCCCAATCTGACAACCGCTCGCTGTGAATCACTCGGGGTCCAGTACCAACCCGACTTGTCCAGCTTGATGGCCAACACCGATATCGTCTCGGTCCATATGGTCCTGTCCGAACGCAGCACCCATCTGGTCAACGCTGCCGCATTTGCAAGCATGCGCAACGATGCGCTCTTCATCAATACCTCTCGAGGCCAGATCGTCGACCAGCAAGCCTTGCTGGATGGCCTGCACAACGGCAAGCCCCTCAAGGCAGCTCTCGATGTCTATGACGAAGAACCACTGCCCATGGACAGCCCACTTCGAGATACCCAGCTGACAGAATCAGGCAGACTACTCTTGTCACCCCACCTGGGCTATGTCACCGAGCAGACTTGGAAAGTGTTCTATTCGCAAACGGTGGACGCCATTGCAGCCTGGCAGAACGGCGCCCCCATTCGCCAGTTGAACTGAAGGTGGGCACACTGTATGAGGCTCTGCTTGAGCAGTTGTCGATCGTTGACAAGGCGATCGAACTGCCGGCAATCCAGGCCTTTACATTCCCGCCTCTGCCAGTCGATCCTAACGCACGTCAGAATAACTTTGCCTACCTCAGCCTCACTGACGGCTCTGTGGGGCTCACCTATGTGGCGCTCGACAATGCCCTTCAAGAGCTGCACAGTCAGCATGCCTTGCTACCAAAAGCCGGACAGTCTGCGATGGAGCTGGCTGGACTGTACCGGCACTCACAGGGCTGGAAACGTGCGCTTGGGCTGGCGGCCATCAATGCCATAAGCCAGCATCTGCTGTCCTACTCTGCCAGTGTCAATGCAATGCCCGACAACCTGCAGCTGCTTTCACCGCAAACCGATGAGCGAATCGGCATGGTTGGCTATTTTGCACGCCTGGTTGACCCTTTGCGTGCCAAAGGTATTCCGGTGACAGTGATTGAACTGGAAGAGTCACTATTGCGTGAAGAGCCCGGGCTTGAAGTCACGCTCGATACCTCACGCCTGGCGGGCTGCTCTCAGGTCATCATTACCGGCACCACGCTTCTCAACCACAGCCTGGACAACATCCTCAAACACTGCCATGAGGCTGACAATGTCTACCTGCTCGGCCCTTCGGCCAGTTGCCTGCCAGATGCGCTTTTTGCGGCAGGCATTACCCATGTAGGCGGTTTTCGTGTGGCACAGCCTGAGCTTTTCAAACAACGCTGGTCTGAGGCAGGACGCTGGAGAGATGCCGGTGAGCGATATTTTCTGACACGCGATAACTACCCCGGCGCAGCTTCGCTTATCAAAACAGCTCTGGGCGCTAATGAGCTGCCTTAGACAAGCCGTAGGCTCGAACCTCGCTTCTCCACAGCCTTGACCAGACTCATGGCCGTCAAGGCTGATGAACGCGGATTACCCGGTAAGGCTTCTCCTTCTATACTGAATTGCAGCTTACCGAACACACCCTGTGCTTCGATCTCATGCCGATTGGCGGTTATATCCGGATCAGCAATCAGTTCCACAGTAGTCTTGTCAAAACCGATTCCGGCTAGCGCAATGGTGGCGGCCACATTGGCATTCTTCGGGTACTGCAGTGCTGCCTCACGCGCACTGCCTGTAAAAAAGGTGGTTGCAGTGCTCAGCTCATCCAACACCAGCAGCTTTTCAGCAGGCGAGCCACGCCAACCTTGGACAGGTTTTCGACCTCTGTAGACAACGCGATTCAGGCCGCCGATGCTGGCCGCAGACAAGGCATCCATACCCCCTATGGCACCTGAAACCAGTGCGAGGTGCGATTGACCCATCGTGGAGGCCTGCTCGACCTGCGAGGCGAGATCACGCGCCGCCAGAGCACCACTGGAGACTGCCAACACATCCAGCCCCCAATGCAGAAGCGCAGGCACATGTTGTGCGAATCCTGCGTGACCGGCGCATTCAATCGCCAGATCCAGCGGCGGCAGCTTACTCAGATCCGAGACGCATACCATTGATTCGCCCAGCGCCTCTCTGACAGCCGCTTCACGTCCGGGTCTGCACAGTACCGCCGCAATCCGACTATGTTCACTGATTTGCAGAGCCTGATGCACATACTGCCCGATGGCACCAAAGCCGATTAACAGAATCTGTTGCATATCTGAGCTTCCCTGAGACTTGAGAGACTACTCAACCGTGACAACTTTGCCAGGGTTCATGATGTTGAGAGGATCAATACTGGACTTGATCATCCCCATCAAGGCATAAGCAGCACCATGCTCATCCTGCATGTATTTGCGCTTACCACTGCCAATACCGTGTTCGCCGGTGACCGTACCACCAAACTCAAGCGCAAGATGGCTCACTTGACCCGCCAGCGTCGTCGCACGCTGCATTTCATCCTCGCTGGCTGTATCAACCAGAATAAGCAGGTGAAAATTGCCATCACCCACATGCCCGACCAGAGGTGCCAGCAATCCGCTCTGTGCAACATACTCATTGGTACGCTCGATACAGGCTGCCAACGCCGAAATAGGCACACAGCAATCGGTGACAAGCCCCTCGGCTCCCGGACGCAAGGCTTTGCCTGCATAGTAGGCATTATGTCGAGCCTTCCACAGGCGGTTACGATCCTCGGTGCGAGTTGCCCAGTTGAAATCAGAGGCCCCGAACTCCTCGGATGCTGACTTGAACATCTCGACCTGTTCTGCGACCCCGGCTTCTGTTCCATGAAACTCCAGAAACAGATGCGGCTTCTCCGGCATCTGCATGTCCGGATTGTAGATATTCATGCCCTTCATCTGAACTTGGTCAAGTAGCTCTATACGAGCCATGGGAATGCCCATCTGAATCGCCATGATGACCGAGTCCACAGCCTCTTTAACGGAATCAAACGCACAGGTGGCAGCCGATATGGTGTCAGGCTGCCCGACCAGTCGAACGGTCAGCTCGGTGATGATGCCAAGCGTGCCTTCCGAACCAACCATCAGATGCGTCAGATCGTAACCCGAAGCAGATTTTCGGGCGCGACTGCCGGTTCTGATAATCTGCCCGTCTGGCAGTACCACTTCCAGCGCCAGCACGTTCTCACGCATGGTTCCGTAGCGAACCGTATTGGTGCCCGAGGCCCGCGTCGCTGCCATGCCACCCATGGTCGCATCAGCTCCCGGGTCGACAGTGAACATCAGCCCCGTGGCTCGCAATTCATCGTTGAGCTGAACCCGGGTCACACCGGGTTGCACCACCGCATTCATATCGCTTTCAAAGACGGTCAATACTCGCTTCATGCGACTGGTATCAACACTGACCCCGCCTTCGAGCGGAATCACATGGCCTTCCAGTGAAGTACCGATGCCATAGGGCACAACCGGCGTGCGGTTGGCCGAACAGATCTGCATGATCTGCGACACCTCTTGTGTATTCTCGGGGAACGCTACGGCATCAGGCAAATTTGGCGTACTGTGAGCTTCATCGTGACTATGCATCTCCAGGATGGAGCTACCTGTTGACAATCGTTCGCCCAACAGCTCACGTAATTGTTCGATGGCAACAGCAATATTCTCAGAGGGCACGGTTCGGGTTCCTGATGCGAAATGATGGTAGCGGATTCAGACACCCATCATGAATCGCCTATCCCGTGATGGCAAGTCCCTTTGCCTTAATACGACAGGATCATCAGCAAGTCAGTTGACTGATTCAGGCAACCGTACTGCGTTTCGGCAATTTCCAGCCTGGTCTGACAAAGTGACAGGTATAGCCGCTGGGAAGTCGCTCCAGATAATCCTGATGCTCGGGTTCAGCTTCCCAGAAATCAGAAACCGGTTCCAGTTCAGTCACCACTTTGGCGGGCCACAGCCCGGATGCATCCACATCGGCAATGGTGTCCAAAGCCACCTGCTTCTGCTCTTCACTGGTGTAGTAAATCGCTGAACGATATGATGGCCCTGTATCGTTACCCTGACGCATTGGTGTGCTGGGGTCATGAATCTGGAAGAAAAACTCCAGAATGGTGCGGTAATCGGTCGCCGCCGGATCAAAGATAATCTCGATGCCTTCCGCATGATTGCCATGATTGCGATAGGTCGCATTCTCGACCTCTCCACCGGTATAGCCGACACGCGTCGACACGATACCCGGCATACGACGTATCAGATCCTGCATGCCCCAGAAGCAGCCACCTGCCAGTACAGCTCGTTGATTGTTGGTACTCATGAATGTGCCCTGTATTCTGTTTCGATTGGATAGACACATAAGTGGTGTCTATGATGACTTTTTCGACCCCAAGGGCCCTATTGGTTCACTGCCCAGACGATATCCGATTCGGTAACAATGACATTCATCGGAATATCGTAGGGTTGCGGGAAAATGGTTGCTATTCGCGCTAGCGAATGACCCACGCCAATCACGATCGGTTTTACGCCCTTACCCTGCAGCTGCGCCAGAGTCCGGTCAAAGTAGCCGCCTCCATACCCCAGTCGATAGCTCTCCTTGTCAAAACCGACTAGCGGCGAGATAACGTGAGTCGGTATCAATGGCGGACCATCAACGGGCACCGGAATATTCCAGATACCGGGCTCCATCCTTGCCTCGGGCGTCCATTCACGAAAGACCAGTGGATGAGACTTGATTTCAACAACCGGCAAAGCGATGCGAACGCCTTTTCCGATAGCCCGCGCCATCCAGTCTCGCAAGTTAGGCTCACCCCGAAATGGCCAGTAGACACTGACGAT
This sequence comes from Granulosicoccus antarcticus IMCC3135, assembly GCF_002215215.1. Lineage (NCBI taxonomy): Bacteria > Pseudomonadati > Pseudomonadota > Gammaproteobacteria > Chromatiales > Granulosicoccaceae > Granulosicoccus > Granulosicoccus antarcticus. The sequence goes on from NZ_CP018632.1 coordinate 4,647,920, forward strand.
GCAATTCTGTGAATCAGCCAGAATGGTATCGAGTTTTTCAGCCATACAATCGGCAGCCTTTTGACGCTCGCGAGCTGGAACCTCCAGTCGCAAATTGATCAAATGCTGCCTTTGCGCCTTGCGCCAGCGAGCGACATCGATCGCCGTTTGTGCATCGACAACTTCATAGCCATTCTGACCCGCTTGCAACTCGTGCGCAAAGCAAGGCGATGAGGAAAAACCAGAAGGCGTCTTGTCAGAATCGCTCATATTCAACTACCTGTGATAGTTGCAAAAATAGAATAACTCTTGTCTCGACCGGTTGTCGGGGCAAGGCGCCTCACAACTTGCCGGACTTGCTCGCTGTGCTATCTTTCCCAGCGACTGAGTAGCCCCGATCGCCGACCTGAAAGGACCCGAACGATGAAATGCGACAACCCATTCCGCACTCGACACGCTCACAGTGCAATGCAGCGCACTGTCCAGCTTCCGAGCCTGTCCGTAACTGCACTATCATTGTGCAGCCTGATCGCTCTTGGTTCAAGTGCTGCTCAGGCAGCCGATGAAAAACTGGTCATATCCGTCTACGGTTTTGCGCAGGATGCCTTCAGCGAGATCGTCTACAAACCGTTCGAAGAACAATGCCAATGTGAACTGGTTGTAGAAACTGGCAATAGTGTCGAACGCCTGGCAAAGCTTGAAGCTCGCAAGGATGACCCGGAAATCGACATGGCGGTCATGTCGACCCACGATGCACTTTCTGCAAACCGCAAAGGTGTAACACAAGCCATTGATGTGTCACGCCTCAGTAACTTCGACAAACTGTACGATATCGCCAAGGATCCGTTGGGTGACCACCTGGGGATCGGCTACACCTTCTATGCAACATCCATCGTCTATCGCAGTGACAAAGTCAGCATCGACAGCTGGCAGGATCTGTTCAAGGATGAATTGAAAGGCCGTGTGGCTTTTCCAAACGTGACGACCAATCAGGGACCTCCTGCGCTGTACATGCTGGGCAAGGCCATGGGTGATGATGATGCAAGCCTGGAAGCACCGATCAAACAGGTTGCAGAGCACCGGGACGATATCGTGACGTTTTATGAACGCTCTTCGCAAGTTGCCCAGCTGATGCAGCAGGAAGAAATACTGGCAGCACCGGTGGGTCGTTTCGCCTGGGGCGCCTACACGAAAATGGATATGCCTCTGGCATGGGCAACTCCCACTGAAGGCCAGACTGGCGGCATGAATGTGATGGTTCTCACCAAGGGCGCCAAGCATGAAGATCTGGCCTACCAGTTCATGGACTTCTGGCTCTCAACTGGTATCCAGACCCAACTGGCTGAGGCACTGGTGGACAGTCCTGCCAATGCAGAAGTGATTGTCAGCGACGAAGTGGCTGGCAACCTGACCTACGGCGCCGAGACAGTCAGCTCATTGAAGTTGATGGCACCTGATGTGATTCTCGACAATCGTGATCAGTGGCTGGAATCGTGGAACGACAAAGTTGCTCAATGATTCGCCATTAACCAGCAGACGGCATTCCGATGTTTGAAAACAAGTTTGTAGGCATGGCGCTGGTGCTGCCAGGGGTGCTGTTTGCAGCCCTGGTTTTTCTGCTACCCGTCGGTTACCTGCTCGCCGAAGGCTTCCAGAGCGCCGATGGCTGGAGCTTTTCCCCCTATATAGAGTTCTTTTCCAGCGAGCGTAATCGAACGGTATTCCTGCGCACTCTGAAACTGGGTGCCATGGTGACAGTGGTGTCGACCATCATCGGCTACGCGGCGGCCTGGAGTATCGTCTCACTGAAGCCTACCTCTCGTGGACGCCTGATCGGCCTGGTGATTCTGCCTTTGATGATTTCACCCGTGGCTCGGACTTACGCCTGGATCGTTATTCTGGGACGCACGGGCATCGTCAATCAGGCGCTAATGACCATCGGCCTCAGTGATGAGCCCATCCGGTTTCTGTTTACCGAGACGGCCGTCTTCATCGGCTTGTTACAGCTTTTCCTGCCTCTCATGATTCTATCGCTCTCCAGCGCCATGGAAAACATGCCTGCTGATGCCGTTGCGGCAGCCCGTGTTCTGGGTGCCAACCCGCTCCAGGTATTCTGGAAAGTGATTCTGCCCCTGACCCGGGAAGGCCTGGTGATTGGCGGCACACTCGTATTCACAGGTTCTCTGACCGCGTTCATTACACCCGCCATTCTGGGTGGATCAAAGGTGCTGATGCTCGAGACCCTGCTTTACCAGAGAGTAACCGTTGCCAATGACATTGCCTCAGCCAGCGTTATTGCCATGATTCTGATTGTCATGAGCTTCTGCGCCAACCAGCTGCTCAAGCGTGTCGCTACCGCCAGAGGTGCAAAGTGATCAGTCGATTTTTGCAATGGACAGTACTAGCGCTGACCATCGGATTCCTGATAGGACCTTTCTTCATTATCGTGGCGGCGGGCCTGTCTGCCGGAGAATCATTGGCCTTTCCACCACAGGGCCTGTCCCTGCGCTGGGTCATCAAAGTCTTCCAGATAGACAGTTTTCGCGATAGTTTCCTGCTGTCGATGGGATTGGCTATTTTTGGCACATTGGCAGCCCTGATACTGGGCGTACCGATTGCCTATGCGCTGGCTCGCTACAAACTACCTTTTGGCGAGACGCTGCGAACCATTGTCTCGGCCCCCATTATCGTGCCCGGCATCATAGTCGGACTGGCTTTGCTGCGCTATTTGGTGGTGCCTCTGAATGTCGAAGTTGTTGCAGCTTTGTTTGCGGCTCACACAGCGCTCATATTGCCCTACGCGGTGCGCGTTGTTTCTGCCTCTCTGAGCAATCTGAGAAGTGATATCGAAGAGGCCGCTGTACTGCTGGGCGCCTCGCGACTGGGAGCATTTTTCAGAGTCGTTCTACCCAACATCAAGAGTGGCATTCTGGCCGCCTTCATTCTGGGCTTTGTCACCAGTTTCAACCAGGTACCCGTCTCGTTGTTCCTTTCAGGTCCCGGGGTGCGCACTTTGCCCATCGACATGATCTCCTACCTGGAAACCACCTACGACCCATCGGTGGCAGCACTGTCCGCCTTACTCGCATTCCTTTCCATTGCCATTGTCTTCGTGGCTGAACGATTTCTCGGATTTTCCCGCTATGTCTGACTACCTACAACTCGAGTCACTGACACTGAACTACGGGAAAACAGTAGCCGTCGATTCCCTGAGCCTGTCTATTGCTCAGGGTGAACTGGTTGCTTTTCTGGGCCCCTCCGGCTGTGGCAAAAGCACTACCATGCGTGCTATCGCCGGTCTGATGAAAACCCGATCGGGCCGAATACGTCTGGACGGCAAGGACATTACTCGCAAGTCACCCAACAAGCGCGATGTGGGTATGGTGTTTCAATCCTATGCCCTGTTCCCTCATCTGAACGTGACCGAGAACGTAGCCTTCGGCCTGCGCCTCAAAGGCCTTGCCGATCTGGATGTTGCGATGCGGGTCAACGATGGATTGTCGATGGTAGGACTGACGGAGTTTGCCCAGCGCATGCCGGCTGAACTCTCCGGTGGACAGCAACAGCGCGTGGCACTGGCTCGGGCACTGGTCATGGACCCCAAAGTATTGCTGCTCGATGAGCCCCTGTCCAACCTGGATGCACGCCTGAGGCTGGAAATGCGCAGCGAGCTGCAACGGGTTCAGAAAAAAACCGGGCTGACCATGATCTTCGTGACGCACGATCAGGTAGAAGCACTGTCTCTGGCCGATCGTATCGTTGTCATGAACCGCGGCTGTGTCGAGCAGATCGGTACTCCCGAAGAGATCTACAACACGCCTGCAACGCGATTTGTGGCAGATTTCGTCGGCTTCGAGAATATCATTCCGATCAACAGTCCTCTGTCGTTGACAGGCTCCCTGCCAGCTGACGTTCAAGGGCTAGCCTGGCGTCCTGCCAGCGTGGTCATGGGAAGCGGCCCCTACAGCGGCAAGATCATGGGCAATGCCTTTGCAGGCACCGTGCGTGAATACCTGCTTGAGACCGCTTTTGGCCCTATACGTGCCGATGTGGCGCCCGAGCTACCCGCCTATCAATCCGGTTCTCAGATAGCCTTTGACCTGCCACTGTACATGGCGGTGCAGCTAACGAACATGAAACAGGATCCAGCCATCGAGCAAGCTATCGCTGCCTCTGATGCCGAAGCACAGACTGTGGCTGCACCCGGAGCAACTTCGCCGGAAACATCGGCACCCATGGCCGCGATTGCGCCCACCTCAACGACAAATCCTGTGTCCACGACTTTGAACGCGACTATGTCCGAACTCACAGAACCCAAGCTCAACCTCTGGGTCGATACCGACATGGGATTCGACGACATGCATGCCTTACTGGTCCTGCGTCACCAAGGGGTCAGACCCGCAGGACAATCCCTGGTGTTTGGCTGCACGCCGTTACCGCAGGTTCTCAACAATGCAATGAGCTTTGACAGCACATTCAACTGGTATGGATCATGGCATGCTGGTGCATCCGCCTCTTACGACGGCATCATCCGAACCGCTGAGCACGTGCTGGGCTGGAGCGGAATGCTGACCCGTGGAGCGATGCTGCCGCAAGGGCCTTTGATGCCATACGCCGCAGACTCAACAGCTGCCATGATCGACTGGCTATCGACGAACCCCGAGCAGCCTGAAATACTGGCCATGGGGCCGTTGACCAATATCGCTCAATTGGTACAGCAGGCACCTGAACTGGCCGCACGCATTACTCGCCTGACCTGGATGGGGGGTTCAACAGGCCAGGGTAACCAGACGGCCTATGGCGAGTTCAACGCCTGGGCAGATGCCAAAGCTGCCTCCATTGTGTTTGCATCAGGCATTCCCATTCAGATGGTCGATCTGGAAGTCTGCCGACAGGTTCAACTACAACCGGACGATCTGATCCCTTTGACAGACCCGGATTTACCAATGGGCCCACTGCTCCATGACTTGCTGGGTGGCTACCTGGATATTGGCCTGTCACGGGGCCGAAGCGGCATGGCGGTGTACGATCCGGTTGCCGCTGCGGCCATCGTCGCCAGTGATGATTTCGAATCAAGGCCTGTCAACATCCTGATCGAGACTCTGGATTCTGATCGTGAAGGTCAGACGATCATCTCTGATGCGATTGCCGGCCAGAGCCTGCATACGGTGCTCACGCTCAAGAATGCAAGCCGTGTCAAAAGCATGCTGATGGAAGCCTTGCTAAGCGCTGCGAAGAATGAAGGCTGGCAAGGGTAATCTGACATGAGAGCCACGGAACCGCAGGACTTGAACGAGCGTGCCTTGCGAGATCGCGCGGTTGCGGCGGCTCGTGGCGATGAACCATTCGATCTGCTGATTCGTGATGGCAGCCTGTTTGATGCCATCACCGGAGAAACACGTAAAGCGGATATTGGCCTGATCGGTCCATTGATTGCCAGCGTTCATGCAACAGGTCTGCATCAGGCAGCCAGCCAGAGCATTAATGCCAGTTGTCAGATTGCCATACCCGGGCTGATTGACACCCATATGCATGTGGAAAGCTCGATGATCACGCCTGCCAGTTATGCGCAGGCGGTGCTGCCACGTGGTGTCACCAGCATTGTCTGGGACCCGCATGAGTTAGGCAATGTCCACGGCATGGCAGGCGTCAACTGGGCGATTGAAGCAAGCTCCGAACTCGACCTGCGGGTCGTACTGCTGGCACCTTCCTGCGTGCCTTCAGCGCCGGGCTTAGAGCTTGCGGGTGCTGATTTCGCCGCCGATACCTTGCAAAGCATTCTGGCCATGCCGCAGGTTGGTGGCGTGGCGGAAGTCATGAACATGCGCGGCGTCATCGAACGCGAAGAGCGTATGACAAGCCTGGTACAGGCAGGACTGGACAGTGGCAAACCGGTTTTTGGTCACGCACGCAGTCTCAGCGGTCCCGACCTGGCAGCCTTCATGGCCGCTGGTGTGGTTACCGATCACGAGATTACCTCGGCCGAGGATCTGATGCACAAACTGCGAGCGGGTCTGGGTATCGAATTGCGTGGTTCACACGACCACCTGCTGCCCGAATGTGTGGCGGCCTTGAACGAACTGGGCTTTCTACCCAGCAACCTGACGCTGTGTACTGATGATGTCTTTCCAGACGACTTATACGAACGTGGCGGCCTTGATGATGTGGTGCGCCGCCTGATCAGCTACGGCATGCCGGCTAGCTGGGCACTGCGAGCAGCCAGCTACAATGCAGCCCTGCGCCTGTCACGCCCCGACCTTGGTTTGCTGGCAGCAGGACGCCGTGCCGACTTGGCCCTGGTTGATTCGCTCGACAATCTGCACTGTCATCGCGTCATCACCAATGGCAAGACTGTCGCAGTCGAGGGCAAGTGCCTGACGACTCCGATCGCCTGCGATACCACCCCCTTGATCTCATCTGTGAAAGTTGACAGCTTGGATGCCGGTGATTTCCATCTGCATGCCAAAGGTGATTCAGTCAAGATCAGAGCGATTCACAAACCCCGTTTTACCGAGCACGCCACGCTTGAGGCCCGTGTCGTTGATGGCATTGTCATACCTCCTGCAGAAGTCACCCTGATGGCGATCACACACCGCCACGGACGGGCCGCGGCCAAACCCAAAGTCGCTTTCCTCACAGGCTGGGGACAATGGCAAGGCGCCTTTGCCACAACCGTCTCTCACGACAGTCATAATCTGACAGCCTTTGGCGGCCATGAGCGCGACCTGGCTGCAGCCTGTAATGCCGTCATCCAGATGCAGGGCGGTATGGCGGTTGCCATCGACGGTAAAGTGATTGCCACCCTGCCCCTGCCCTTATCCGGGCTTATCTCCGACAGACCTCTCAGCGAGATCTCCGAACAGTTCAAGAACTTGCGAGACGCCATGGATCAGGTCATACAGTGGCAACCACCCTATCTGATATTCAAGGCCTGCTTCGGTGCCAGCCTGGCTTGCAATGCCGGTCCTCATCTGACCGATATGGGCATTGCGGATCACGCCATCAGCCCGACACCGCTTTCATCGATAATGTGATGCCAGGGCACCTGTCTCGAACAGCTTCCTAGGTAGGCAACACCTGCTCTGCCAGAGTCACCCAATAATTCATACCGGTTCGAATAGCACCGTCGTTGAAGTCGTAAGAGGTGTTGTGATGCAAGGCGCCATCCACCGCCGGACCATTACCAAGCCAGACATAGCAGCCGGGTATATCCTGACTGAAGAAGGAAAAATCATCGCCTGCGGTAGAGCGTGGAAAATCCGTCCTTACTGCTGCCCCGCATACCGTTTTTGCTGCCTGCAGCGCCAATGCGGTCGCGGCGGCATTATTGACCACGGGCGGTATACGGCGAATGTATTCGTAATGCGCACGAATACCAAAAGTGTCCGCTATTCCCTGTGCCAGCTGCCCGATACTCTGCTCAAGCTGATCACGTACCTGCGGCGTATAGGCACGCGCAGTTCCACCGATATGGACTTTGTCAGGAATGACGTTAAGTGCTTCGGGGTCACCTGCCTGAACCGAACAGGCACTCACCACCGCAGGTTCCAATGGATCAACCACGCGACCCGGAATGGTCTGCAGCGCACTCAGAAAATGCCCGGATGCGGTGATGGCATCTCGCCCCAGATGCGGCTTGGCACCATGCGTACCCACACCCTCAAAGACTACCCGCCACGAATCGGAGCTCGCCAACTGCGGCCCGACAACCACCGCCATCTCGTCAACCGCCAGTCCCGGCATATTGTGCAAACCAAACACCAGATCGCAGGGGAATTGTTTGAAAAGCCCTTCCTCCACCATGCGCCGGGCTCCACCTCGCCCTTCTTCTGCTGGTTGAAAAATACAATGCACGGTACCGGAAAAACGGCGACTTCGGGCAAGCTCCAGCGCCGCTCCCAACAGCATCACGGTATGCCCGTCGTGACCGCAGGCATGCATCTTTCCGGCAACCTTGGACTGGTAGGGGCGCTCGGCGACTTCGGTCATGGCAAGTGCATCCATATCCGCTCGCAAACCGATACTGCCTTTACCATCGCCAGCCGTGATGCTGGCCACCAGACCGGTACCGGCCAGGCCCGTATTAACCGTTATGCCTGCCGCCTCAAGATACTCCAGCACGCGGGCACTCGTACGTACCTCTTCGAAACCCAACTCTGGATGCGCATGCAGCTCATGGCGCAATTCGGTCAGAAATTCCAGGTCGGCGTTGGCGGTAGACTCTTTCATGACAGGGACTCTTGCTGACAGCTTCAAATAGTTTCCGGCACTATTCTACTCTTGGTACAGTAGTCGCGCAGAACAACTCCCATGGCAAATACGATGCAAACAACCAGCAACGATCCGGCCCTGCAATTTTGGCAGCAGATAGACCCTGCAGGCACCCACCCATTCAACCCGGACACCGGCTACCTTGATGGCTACCCGGCAACACTGAGTGACGGCAGTGAACTACTGCTACCCATCCGTGAGCGTGACAATGGCCAGTTTGCGCTGGCCTCACTCATCATCAATCAGGCAAGTTTTACGGTCGTCGATGCATTGGCCAGCGAACTGGCAGAGCAGCTAAGCACTTACCAACCGGACTTGATCGTAGGTGTACCGACACTAGGCCTGACACTGGCAGAGGCCACCGCACGCAAACTGGGCCACGCAGGCTATCTTCCTTTGGGCACATCACGCAAATTCTGGTATCAGGACTCGTTGTCCGTCCCCATGAGCTCAATCACAAGCCCCGGCGCCCAGAAGCGTCTCTATATTGACCCACGCCTGCTGCCCTTGCTTGAAGGTAAACGGATCTGTGTCATTGACGATGCCATCAGCACCGGCTCATCCATTGTCGCGGCTCTGAGCTTGTTGTCACAACTGGACATTACGCCGGTGTGCCTCGGCTTTGCCATGCGCCAGTCCAACGTCTGGAAACAGACATTGAAAGATACCCATCCAGGCATGGAAAACCTTGTGTGTTCAGCATTCCACTCTCCGAAACTGATACCGATAACCGGTGGTGGCTGGACTATAGAATCTTGATCTTATAACTGTATTCGGCCAGAACATCAGCCTGGCCATGGAGTGTATCGAAGGCACCTCGGAACCTGTTGAAGGCAAAGCCATCCCGCTGGATGAAGCCTCTATCCGCCAGCGTCTAAAGGCGCTTTCGCAAGAGATCACATCCAATCACGCTGATCTTCTGGAACTCCTGGTCCGGTTCGATGATCTTGAGGGCTGGAAAACCAGCGGCGCCCGTTACTGTGCCGCCTGGATGAATCTTGAAATCGGTATTGGCATACAGTCGGGTTGGGAATACCTGCGCGTTGGCCGCAAGCTACGCACCTTACCAACCCACATGGGGTACGAACGGATATACACGTGTATATTGCGGCGAGCCTGTCCAGGACAGTTATTTCGATAACTCAAGGGACATGCCTGCACTTTAATTCATTACTGAAACACCTGCCAGCTACGCAAGCATTGCCCGACTGCGGGAAAATAGTTCAGTTCACTGAACTTTCAGACTCGCTAACCTGGCTATCTACCTTTCAGTCCGCAGTTGTTCTCACATGTGCAAATGCCGCATATAGATCCCCCGGTGAGCGCTCATTATCCAGGTCGAGTTTGTCTTCCAGATGCTGCAGGTGAGCACTCATCGACGCCACTGCCGCCTGAGCATCGCCGCTGGCCATGACGTCGAGAATATCGAAATGCTCCTGATGTGAGCACAGGTCGTGATGGGGTATCTGATACATGGCAATAATCAGGGAGGTCTGCGGCACCAGCTCCTTCAGATAGCTCATCAGGGTTGTATTTTCCGACAGGGCAGATAACTGGATGTGAAAATCGCCCGACAATCTCAGACCGGCACCCTGTTGCTGTCTGCGCACATGATCCCGCTCATCCTCCACGCAGCGTCGCAGCATATTCAGTGACTCTGGTGTCGCATTGAGCGTTGCTTCGCGCACCACTTCTGCTTCGATCAACTTGCGGACACCCAGAATCTCACGGGCCTTGCGAACATCCGGACGGATGATGGTGGCACCGCGATTGGGCTGCATGTCAACGATTCGATCATGCGACAAACGCAGCAGTGCACGGCGCACAACGGTGCGACTGACCGAGAATATATCCGCCAGCTCATCTTCCTTGAGCTTCACACCGGGGCTCAGGCGATGATCGAGGATGGCATCCAGTATTTCATTGTAAAGCCGCTCATCCTGCGTCTGACCGCCCTGCACCGGAGCCGCCGGGCTCAGCATGCCTTCAAGCACACCACCCGACTTCCGGTTTTTTTCTGCTTTAGCCACTGTCGTCACTATTGCCATTAAAACGAGAACAATGATTGTACACAGTTGATGTATGCAACCGTTACAACAGAACCGCGTGGCGATTCACATCCTTGTAGAGCAGGTAACGAAACTTGGCAGGACCACCGGCATAACAGGCTTGCGGACAGAAGGCGCGCAACCACATGAAATCACCCGCTTCAACTTCCACCCAGTCCTGGTTCAGTCTGTAAACACCCTTGCCTTCCAGCACATACAGGCCGTGCTCCATGACATGAGTTTCCAGAAACGGGATGACAGCGCCGGGCTCCAGCGTGACAATCGTTACATGCATGTCGTGACGCAGATCGGCTGGATCAACGAATCGAGTCGTGGCCCAACGCCCTTCAGTATCAGGCATCACAGTTGGTGCAACATTTTGCTCATTGGTTACGAACGCTTCAGGCACCTCGACACCCTCGACGAATTCGTATTTCTTGCGAATCCAGTGAAATCGTGCCGCCTCGTCTGCTTGGTTATTCACCGTCCAGTTGCAACCGGGCGGTAAAAAAGCATAGCCACCCGGGCTCAGCTCATGCTGCTGCCCATCGATGCTCAGATTCAGGGTCCCTTCCATGACAAACAGAACGCTTTCAACCTTGGGATCTGGCTCGGGCTTGTCACTGCCGCCACCGCTCGAGACTTCCATGATGTACTGAGAAAAAGTCGTTGCAAAACCGGCGATTGGTCGTGCGATGATCCAGGCGCGTGTCTTGTTCCAGAACGGGAACGAGCTGGTCACGATGTCACGCAGAACACCTTTGGGTATGACGGTATAGGCCTCAGTGACCATCGCTCTGTCGGTCAGCAGATCGGTCTGCGGTGGCAGGCCACCATGCGGTGCGTGATAGACAGGCTTATTCATTCGGCTTTTGCTCCAGCCTGGTACCACTGATCAATAAGGGCTCGTTCTTCATCCGTCATTTGTGTCAGATTGCCAATAGGCATGGCTTTGGTGACAACAGTCTGCTGATGAACTGCGAGAGCTTGCCGCACGATATCGTCAGTCGTCTCCAGCACAATACCCTTGGGTGGTGCACTGAAACCTGGCTGTGAAGGCGAGTTGGCATGACAGACGGCACAGCGCTCTTGCATCACCGCTTCAACATTGGCAAACAGCTGCGCCGGACTTGCACTGGCGTTCTCGGCCGATGGCACACTGGGCTTGGGCACGATGGCTGCGGCTACACCCATGATCAGTACCGCTGCAATTACCAGTGGAACCGGCGTTGCCTTGTCATTGTGACGTTGTACGAAATAGACACGAATCAGAGCACCAGCGATCGACAATACAATCAGGATCAACCAGTTGTAGGCATGACCCCAGGTCATGGCGTAGTGGTTACTGATCATCACGAACAACACCGGCAGGGTAAAGAAGGTGTTGTGTACCGAACGCTGCTTGGCACGAATTCCATGGCTCGGATCCGGGGCGCGCCCTTCCTTCTTGGCCGCAACCAGATCTCGCTGACCAGGCATGATCACAAAGAAGACATTGGCAACCATGATGGTGCCCAACATGGCACCGTAGTGCAGATAGGCTCCACGTCCGCTGAAGATCTGACACAAGACAAACGCTGCAATGGAGACGAAGATCAGCATGGCAATACTGAGCTTGGTTTCATTCTTGCCGATTGCAGATTTACACAGCTGATCGTAGACAATCCAACCCACGGCAATGGTCAGCATGCCCAATATGACAGCGACCGGCTTGCTCAGATCCATGATTCGGGGATCGATCAGATAGATCTCGGCCTGATACCAGTACATAAGGCACAACAGGAACATGCCGGTTATCCAGGTGGTATAAGCCTCCCATTTGAACCAATGCAGTGTCTGCGGCAGCTCAGGGGGTGCAATCTTGTATTTTTGCGCATGGTAGAACCCACCACCGTGGACAGACCAGATCTCCCCTCCGACGCCCTGCTCGATGTCTTCAGCCATTTTTGGCTCTCGCAGGCTGTTATCCAGCCAGACGAAATAGAAAGAAGCACCGATCCACGCAATGCCAGTCACCAGATGTACCCAGCGGCCCAACAAATTGAGCCATTCAAGAATATAGCCTTCCATCGCTTAGCCCTCAGCTGCCTCGGTAAGTGGAATAACTGTACGGCGTAATCAGCAACGGCACATGGTAATGCTCATCGGCTGCTGCCACCCCGAACCGGATGACGACATCATCCAGAAATCGTGGCTCGCTCTTTTTGTCTGTACCACCATCAAGTGCGTTGAAATAGTCACCGACTGAAAACACCAGTTCATAGACCCCTTGCTGAAACTCATCCCCTTCCAGCAAGGCTTCATCACAGCGACCATCGCTGTTGGTCAGCACCTGATTGATTAGTGAACGCTGCTCATTGGATATGCGATACAGCGCTACAGGGATACCATCACCGGGCTTGCCCCGAGTAGTATCCAGTACATGCGTTGTGAGTCTGCCCATAACATTAGCCTCTTCCCCTGCCGATCAGACAGGTCATTGTGAGTTTGGCGATGGATGGACCATAGTTTGTTGACTTCATCATGTCAACATATTTGTACTTGATATTGTATCCATTTTTGTGTACAAATAATTCATACATTATTTCAGAGTTTGCACCATGACTGATTCGCAGGCAAATACGATGTTCAAAGAATCGCCGGCCGAACTGAGCCAGAGCGCTTTTGTGCAGCGATTTGGTGACATCTACGAGCATTCAGCCTGGGTTGCCGAGCGCAGCTGGGCGCAAGGCGTTAATGCCTCCCATAACCAGGTATCGGCACTGGCCGCACTGATGGCTGATGTATTGAGCCAGGCCAGCGAACAAGAGCAGATGCAATTGATTCGGGCCCATCCGGATCTTGCCGGCAAGGCCGCTTTGCAAGGTGAGCTGACAGACGACTCCACCGATGAACAGTCAAGTGCCGGTCTGGACCAATGCACAGCTGAGGAGCTTGCGCATTTCCAGCAGCTTAATGACGCCTACAAAGCCCGCTTCGACATACCTTTCATCATGGCTGTACGACACAGCAACCGTCATCAAATACTCGCAGGCTTTGAAGAACGCCTGCAAAATGAGCCTGCCGCTGAATTCGCACGAGCCCTGGCAGAGATCAATCGTATTGCCCTGTTCCGACTGCAAACTCAGGCAGAGCCGCTCTATCCGCGCGACATGATCGGTTACGGCAATCAGCCACCCAAAGTCACTTGGCCCGGCAAAGCCCGCATTGCCGTGCAATTTGTCATCAATTATGAAGAAGGCGCAGAGAACTGCGTGCTGCATGGCGACAAGGCATCCGAGGCATTCCTGTCGGAGATTGTCGGTGCACAGGCTCTGCCGGGCGTGCGCCATATGAATATGGAATCCATTTACGAATACGGCTCCAGGGTCGGCTTCTGGCGTCTGCACAAACTGTTTACCGAGCGCAAGTTACCGGTCACCGTCTTCGGCGTCGCCATGGCACTGGAGCGCAACCCTGAAGCGGTTGCTGCCATGCTCAGTGCTGACTGGGAAATAGCCAGTCATGGCTATCGCTGGATCGACTATCAGTATATGGATGAGGCCGAAGAAAAAGCCCATATGCTCAAGGCCATCGAGATACATACTCGCGTTACAGGCCAACGGCCTACGGGCTGGTATCTGGGCCGCTGTAGCCCCAACACGCATCGACTGGTTGCAGAAGAAGGCGGATTCGCCTACAACGCCGACAGCTATGCGGATGATGTGCCCTATTGGGATGCCGATTTTGGTGACAAACCTCAGCTTATCGTGCCCTACACCCTGGATGCGAACGACATGCGCTTTGCCTCGCCACAAGGATTCAATGCGGGTGACCAGTTCTTCAATTATCTGAAGGACAGCTTTGATACCCTGCACACCGAAGGGCTCGACACACCCCGCATGATGTCTATCGGACTGCATTGTCGCCTGGTGGGTCGCCCCGGACGTATCGCAGCACTGGCCCGATTTCTTGACTATGTCCAGTCATTCGATGATGCCTGGGTGGCACGCCGAATCGATATTGCCGAGCACTGGCAGTTACATCACCCAGCCGGAAATTGACAACTAAAGCGAGGCAAACGATGATGCCTCGCTTAACCCAGCGCTTCGAGTAAAACCAATGCCTTCACTGGAAAGTGTGATCAATGCGTTCATCACGCTATTTGTCACTGTCGACCCCATCGGCAACGTACCGCTGTTCCTGGGTCTGACGGCAGGCATGACGGCGCTGGTCCGTCGATCCATCGCCATTCGTGGTTGCACGATTGCACTGGGCATACTGCTCCTGTTTGCATTGACCGGCACCGGCATTCTCGATTCCATTGGCATAACCATTGATGCCTTTCGCATCGCAGGCGGCATATTGCTGTTCGTTACCGCCTTCGAAATGATCTACGGGCATCGGCAAGAGCGACGCGAAGAGGCCTCCAATACAGTTGCCATGGAGCGTGCGGCCAACCTGGCCGTTTTTCCACTGGCACTGCCACTACTGGCGGGTCCTGGCACCATTGCAGCCACCATTCTGATCGCCTCTGAAATGTCCTCTGAACCCGGCGTCAGTGTATGGGCGGGTAAAGCGACAATAATCGCGATACTGACGGTCATGATGCTATTGACAGCCGGTGTACTGATTGCGGCACACTCTCTGGACAAGTATCTGGGCAGCACCGGCAAACTGGTACTCACTCGACTGCTGGGTGTACTGCTGGCAGCCTTGTCGGTTCAGTACATCGCTGATGGAATCCTGGCTTTCGCACGCCACTGACAGCACCGCATGAAACAGAAGATCACAGGATTCCACAAGGATGAACTGGATGACTGGGTCGCTGAACTGGAATGCCGCCACACACAACATGTCCGGCACAACCCGCCCTGGACTAACCGGCCATGGGTTAGCTCAGAGCAGGGTCGGACCTGCAAGCTGGGTCTGGAGCTGGAATGCCTGAAGTGTGATCGGGACGAGCCAGTGGATTTTTTTTACTAAGAGAAGTAGCCTGACCGACCCACTAGATCAGCAATGCCAGCGATACCCAGGGCAATAGCAGTAACAAGGCAAGTCTGAGCATGTCAGCCAGCCAGAACGGTATCACGCCTTTGAAAATCGTCGCCAGTGACACATCGTTCAGCACTGAGCGCAGCACGAATACATTCATCCCGACCGGAGGCGTGATCAGACTGATTTCGGTCACCACCACCACCACAATGGCAAACCAGATACTGACCATTTCAGGGTCAGACAGCAGCCCGGTACCAAAATCGAGCTGAATGATTACCGGATAGAACACCGGAACCGTCAGCAGGATCATCGACAGACTCTCGAACACACAACCTAGCAGCAGATAGATGCCAACCATGATCAGGATGACGCCCCAGGCACTGAAACCCGAGTTGTAAACCATATCGACCAAGGCATCCGGCAGGCCTGCGAAGTTGACGAAGGCCGAGAAAATCTCAGCACCAATGATGATGGTGAATATCATGCCCGAAGACAGAATGGTCTCCCGACAGGCATCGACAAAATTTTCCCATGTCAGCCCACGAATCGCCAACGCCAACACCAGAGAGAAAAAAGCGCCCATGCCGGCAGCTTCAATCGGCGTGAATATCCCACCATAGATCCCGCCCATGATGAAGCTGAACAAAGCCAGCGTGCCAAATACACCTATCTTGTCGCGCCGCGTCATCGGCACCGGCTCACTGACCGGTGGAGCTCGTTCAGGGAATAGACGCACCGTGATCATGACGGCCACCAGATACAGAATGATGCCCAGCAATCCTGGCAACAGACCGGCAATAAAGAGCTTTGCAATATCGGTTTCAGTCAGAAGACCATAAATGATGAGTATGACTGACGGCGGGATCAGAATGCCCAGCGTGCCGCCAGCGGCAATCGCCCCTGCTGCCAGACCATCTGAGTAGCCAAAACGTCGCATCGGTGGCATGGCAACACGTGACATGGTGGCAGCGGTGGCCAGCGAGGATCCGGACACGGCAGAGAAACAACCGCAACTCAGAACCGTAGCCAGAGCCAAGCCGCCACGCATGCGTCCGAACAGGTGATCAGCACCGGCAAACAAGCCTTGTGCGATACCCGCCTTCGCCATGATATTGCCCATGAAGATGAACAACGGCACAACCGACAAGGAATAACTCAGTCCGGTTTCAAAAACCGCATTGCCTATCATGGAACCTGCCGGCGACATACCTCGCATCACGGCAAAACCTACACCACCGACCAATGCCATGGCAAAGGCTATGGGTACCCGCAGAAAGATCAGAGCCAGCAGTATCGCAATACCGATCAGTGAAATAGTCATCGACGGTAGGCCTCGATCAAACCGAAAATTGCCGCAAGCACACACGACAAAGCACCAAACCAGGCAAATGCGGCAAACGGTACATTCAGAGACTCTGAGTGTGCACCATCGATGAACTGCTTGTTTCCCAGCACCCACAGCCGCAAGGCAAAAAACAACAATACAGCTGCGGACAGCAGACCGATCAACACGGCCAGGGCACGCTGGACACCAGCAGGCAGGCACCCTGTCAACATATCAACATCGACATGAGCGCCCGCCCGGCTCACTAGCGGCAAGGAGGCAAAGACCAGCGCCCCGAGCAACATTTCTGTCAACTCGAAGGCACCGGTCAACGGCTTGTTGAGCAAGTAACGGCCGATCACATCAACGCCGGTCACCAACATCAGACTCACCAGCAAAGCGCCTGAAACAAACTCCAGCGCATTCTTGGCAAACTTCTCGATCATTGAGCAACGCCACTCAAGGTACGCAAACGCTCAATCGCAGCAGCGCCATCATAGCCTTCAGGCAAGCCTGCTGCCCAGTCCGACTCCAGCGTGGCAGCTGTGGATTGCACAGCACTCAGTACTGCTTCAGGTGCTGCGTACAGTTCGATCCCGGCTGCTTCGATTTCTGTCTGTGCAGCCTTGTCGGCATCGTTCCATGCCTGGCCAACACGCTCTGAAAATGCAAGCCCGGAAATACCTTCGATAGCGGCCTGATCCTCGGCACTGATGGAATCCCATTTGGCTTGATTCATGACCATGAACCAGGTCGTATTATAAACTCCGCCTGGTACCGTCATCGAGTACTTCAGATCCTTGGTCAGGTTGAAAGCGGTCAGCGCCTCGTAGGTAAAGGTCACCCCATCAATCACGCCGCGCGACAGCTTTTCATAGACTTCTGTCGAGGACATGAAAAGAGGCGTGGCACCCAGACCTTCCATCAGACCCGCCACGTAACCGCCGGGCACACGAATCTTCAGACCCGCGAAATCCTCAGGCGTATTGATCTTGCGTTGATTGTTGTGAAACAGCCCCGGACCATGTGTAAACAGCCCTAGAATTTTGGTACCTTCATGGTCCTTTTCTGCATCAAGATCTTCCATATAGACCTGATAAAAGGCCTTGGATGCCTCGATGGCATCATCGCCGATAAATGAGAACTGGCCAACCTCAGCTTTGGTAAATCGATCATCCTGGCTGAAGCTATGCAGACCGTAGGTAATGTCAGCCACATCATCCTTCGCCATGTCGAAATGCGCCGGTGGGCTACCGAGTGGCTTGCCCAGCACGCGGACCGTAACACGACCTTCGGTGACGGCCTCGACTTCCTTGGCCCAGGGCTTGATGGCATTGAGCGCAACCGGGTGCCGTGGTGGCAACCAGCTGGACATCACCAAGTCAGTTTGTGCCAAGGCGGGTGTTGCCAGCGTTGCGGCAAACAGACCGGCTAGCAAGGTAGCGCTGGTCGAGCCTAACAAGGCTCCCGCTATGGTCCGAGTCTTTAAACGATTCATTTACATCTCCAGTGGTAGCCCATTCTCGAAATGGAAGGGTGCTGGCTGGCGACAGTATCCGTTGCGCATGCAACTGTCAATGAAAAGACAGGGCTTTATGCAGAACTATTCGTGCTCAACCCCATCCTCACGGCGCACCAGATCCAGCGACAACTCGAGCTTGTTCATTGCATTGACAAAGGCGCTGTACTCATCCCCATTCAGGCATTGCATGATCTTGCGCTCCTGCTCCAACACCAGGGGGATCAACTTCTTGTGCAGGGTACGGCCTTTGGCTGTCAGGCGCAGACGTGCCATACGTCGATCTCCTTTGGCTTCCGTACGGGCGATCAGCTGCACCTCGATCATGCGACTGACACCCCGACTGACTCGCGACTTGTGTGTCCGGGTGCAATTGACAATATATTGCGCCGTGCACGCCTCATGCGCCGCCAGGGTCACCAGGATGCGCCACTCCACAATATCGATACCAAACCGGTCAGCATAGACCTCTGCCAGTTTGGTGCTCACTTCAGCAGCCAGCCGATTAAGTCGGAACGGGACAAAGTCAAGCAGTTGCAGATCAGTTTTGTGCATATGATTCAGTAATCTTTTATTTGTTGCATGCGCAACTTTGTTGACAGTTGCATGTGCAACGGTTAGATTCTACACCACGCGATAACGATGCACCCATGAGAACCCGCATGAGCAAGACACTCGGCACTCAAAACGCCTATATGCCAGGCTTTGGCAATGATTTCGAAACCGAAGCTCTGCCAGACGCCCTGCCGCAGGGCCGTAACAGCCCTCAGCGCTGCAACTATGGCCTGTATGGCGAACAGCTCAGCGGTACCGCCTTCACCGCACCCAGCCATCAGAATGAGCGCACCTGGTGCTATCGCATCCGCCCCTCTGTCAAGCATTCAGCTCGTTACCAGAAAATCGATTTGCC
The DNA here is from genome assembly GCF_002215215.1 of Granulosicoccus antarcticus IMCC3135. Lineage (NCBI taxonomy): Bacteria > Pseudomonadati > Pseudomonadota > Gammaproteobacteria > Chromatiales > Granulosicoccaceae > Granulosicoccus > Granulosicoccus antarcticus. The sequence goes on from NZ_CP018632.1 coordinate 4,666,948, forward strand.
CTATTGGCAATCGGCTCCCAGAATCAATCCTGATGTCATCAGCCTGGGTCAATATCGATGGGATCCCATCCCCCACAGTGGCGAGTCATTAACCTGGCTGACGGGTATGCGCACCATGACCACGGCCGGTGATGTCAATACACAGGTGGGTATGGCTACTCATATCTATCTGGTGACAACATCCATGGTCGATGAATACTTCTACTCAGCCGATAGCGAGATGCTGATCGTGCCGCAGGAAGGCGAGTTGCGAATCTGCACCGAACTGGGCGTGATTGATCTGGCCCCCAAGGAGATTGCCATTATCCCTCGTGGTCTGGTCTATCGCGTGGAAGTGATGTCCGGGCCTGCGCGCGGCTTTGTCTGTGAAAACTACGGACAAAAATTCGAACTTCCAGGACGCGGCCCTATTGGTGCCAACTGCATGGCCAATCGGCGCGATTTCAAGTCACCGGTGGCAGCCTTTGAAGATAAAGAGGTGCCATCGACGGTCACGATCAAATGGTGCGGACAGTTTCACCAGACGCATATCGGTCATAGTCCACTGGATGTGGTCGCCTGGCATGGCAACTACGCACCCGTCAAATATGATTTACGTACCTACTGTCCGGTGGGCTCCATTCTGTTCGATCATCCGGACCCTTCCATCTTCACTGTGCTGACCGCCCCTTCGGGAGTTCCCGGCACGGCCAATATCGACTTCGTGCTGTTCCGTGAACGCTGGATGACCATGGAAGATACCTTTCGTCCGCCCTGGTATCACAAGAACATCATGTCCGAGATGATGGGCAATATCTACGGCGCCTACGATGCCAAGCCGCAAGGTTTCGTACCCGGCGGCATGAGCCTGCACAATATGATGTTGCCACACGGCCCGGATCAGCAAGCCTTCGATCGTGCCTCCAATTCCGAACTCAAGCCTGAGAAACTCGACAACACCATGTCGTTCATGTTCGAGACTCGATTCCCGCAGCATCTGACAGAATTTGCAGCCCATGAAGCACCTCTTCAAGATGAATACATAGACTGCTGGGATAGTATCGAGAAGAAATTCGATGGCACGCCGGGCCTTAAATAAGATACCCGACCAATCAAGGTCAACTTGACCACAGGAAACCTGATGACTCTTTTGAAAAGCTGGGTAGACAGCGCCAACAGCGCTACTACTGATTTCCCACTGAACAACCTACCCTACGGCGTTTTTTCCATTGCCGGTGGCGCACCCCGTTGCGGAGTCGCCATCGGTGATCAGGTACTTGACGTTACTGCACTGGAGAACGACAAACTGCTGGTGATCGCAGATTCTGCAGTACTGCAGCAAGCCGTCTGGAACCCGTTGATGGAATTGCCGGCAGATAGCTGGAGCTCGTTTCGCACTCAGTTGATTGCACTGCTTGAAGACGGCGCTGCCGATCAGGACAAGCTCACACCACACCTCTACGCTTTGGCCGATGTACAGCTGCACATGCCCATGCGCGTCAGTGAATTTACTGACTTCTACGCCGGGCGTTATCACGCAACCAACGTCGGCACCATGTTTCGTGGTGCAGAAAATGCCTTGCCACCCAACTGGCTGCACATCCCCATTGGCTATAACGGTCGTGCCTCCTCGGTTGTCGTATCCGGCACACCGGTACAACGTCCCTGGGGACAGTTGAAAGGCCCGGATCAGGAATTGCCCGCTTTCATGCCTTCACGCCGTTTCGACCTGGAACTGGAAATGGGCGCCATTGTCGGCAACGCATCGCAAGGCCCTGTCAGCGTCGATGAAGCCGATGCCATGATCTTCGGCTACGTCTTGCTGAACGACTGGTCGGCACGTGACATCCAGGCTTGGGAATATCAGCCTCTGGGACCGTTTCAGGCCAAGGCGACAGCCACAACCATCAGCCCCTGGATTGTCACAGCAGCGGCGCTGGATAGTTTTCGCGTCAGCACACCAGAACGCGAATTTGAACTACTGCCGCACTTGCAGGATACCGGCCCCATGCTCTATGACATCGAGCTGAGCGTCACCCTGGCACCGGACCAAAAAGCGGCAACCACCATTGCGCAAACCAACTATAGCGAGATGTATTACTCGGCAGCACAACAACTGGCTCATCACACAACATCCGGTTGTCCGATGCGCACCGGCGATCTGCTGGGTTCGGGCACCATCTCCGGCCCTGAAAAAAGCATGCGCGGGTCCCTGCTTGAAATCAGCTGGGGCGGCAAGGAACCGCTGACTCTGGATACCGGCGAGACACGTACTTTCCTCGAAGATGGCGACACGCTGACTCTGCAGGGCCATGCACAAGGTGATGGCTATCGCATCGGATTCGGTGATTGTTCCGGCACGCTGGTGCCGGCACTTGAAAAGCCCTATTCCCGCTAACTTAACTCCCAACATTCAGGACAACCATCATGGCCAAAGCATTTGCCTCACAAGGCGACATGACTGAAAAAGAAATCAGTTTTACCGAAGTCGGCAACGGCCTCTGGGCTTTCACAGCAGAAGGCGACCCCAACTCCGGCGTCATCATTGGCGACGAAAGCGTCATGATCGTCGAAGCTCAGGCCACACCTCGCCTGGCAGGTAAAGTGATCGAAAAAGTCCGTGAAGTGACGGACAAGCCGATCTCTCACGTCGTGCTGACTCACTACCATGCTGTACGCGTATTGGGTGCCAGTGCCTTCAATGCCGACCAGATCATCATGTCAGATGCTGCGCGCGCCATGGTGGTCGAACGCGGACAGGAAGACTGGGATAGTGAATTCGGTCGTTTCCCGCGTCTGTTCCAGGGCCATGAAAGCATTCCCGGTCTGACCTGGCCCACGCAGACGTTCAGCGGTCGCATGTCCGTGTATCTGGGCAATCGTCGTGTCGATCTGATGCAAATGGGACGTGCTCATACTGCTGGCGATATCGTCATTCATGTACCGGATGAGAATGTCATGTTCACCGGTGACATCGTTGAATATCACTCAGCCTGCTATTGCGGTGACGGCCACTTTGGTGACTGGGGCAAGACCCTGGACAATATTGCAGCCTTTGACGTCGATGCGATTGCACCGGGTCGTGGCGGTGCACTGGTCGGTCGTGAACAGGTCAATGCAGGCATCGACAGCACACGCGACTTTCTGGAAAGCACCTGGCGTCCTGCCGCGCGAGTTGCCGCACGTGGTGGTTCACTCAAGCAAGCCTGGGATGCCGTACGAGAAGCCTGTGATGCCAAGTTCTCCGACTACGCCATCTACGAGCACTGCCTGCCGTTCAACGTGGCACGAGCCTATGACGAAGCCCGTGGCATCGACACGCCTCGTATCTGGACCGCCCAGCGCGACCAGGATATGTGGGAAGCGTTACAAGACTAGCCTTTAACTCTACAGACGGGAAGCAGCATGGTTGACGTGCGTTACACAACAGCATTCGAACTCTACCCCTACGCCAGGGCCTCTGATCAGGATGAAGCTGCTCCTCAGCGTCATCCCGTCGTCATTGTCGGCGGGGGGCCTGTCGGCATGGCCATGGCACTGGACCTGGGGCGCAAGGGCACGCCGGTTCTGGTACTGGATGATCATGCCGGTGTCGGTCAGGGTTCGCGGGCCATCTGTTTTGCCAGACGGACACTGGAAATCACAGACCGTCTGGGTTGTGAACAACGCATGCTCGACAAGGGTGTTGTGTGGAACGTAGGTCGTGTTTTTCATGGTGAGGAAGAGGTGTTCAACTTCAACCTCTCACCGGCGACCGGCCTGCGTAATCCCGCCTTCGTCAATCTGCAGCAACCCTATTTTGAAAAGTTTCTGGTTGAACAGATACGCAAGGAACAGGAACGCGGTGCACCTATTCAGATTCGTGGCTGCAATCAGCTCACCGGGCTCAGCGACCTGGGTGAGCATGTCTTGCTGGATATCGATACGCCTGAAGGCCCCTACCAGCTGGAAGCCGATTGGCTGGTTGCCTGTGATGGAGCTCGCTCAAAGGTCAGGGACCTGTTGGGACTCGATTTTGAAGGTCGGGTATTCGAAGACAACTTCCTGATTGCCGATGTCAAGATGAGTGCGCCATTTCCTACCGAACGATGGTTCTGGTTCGAGCCACCATTCAAGAATTCCGGGCAATCAGCCTTGCTGCACAAGCAGCCCGACGATATCTGGCGCATTGATTTCCAGCTCGGCTGGGAGATTGATCGACAGAAAGAGCTGGAGCCTGAACGCATTCGAGCACGAGTCGATGCCATGCTGGGTGACGGCGTTGACTACGAACTGGAATGGACCAGCATCTATACCTTCCAGTGTCGTCGCATGGAAAAGTTTCGCCATGGCGCTGTCATGTTTGCAGGCGACAGCGCTCACCAGGTATCCCCCTTCGGAGCTCGTGGTGCCAACTCGGGCATTCAGGATACTGACAATCTGGCCTGGAAACTGGACCTGGTCATCAAGGGCCTGGCCCCGGAGAGTTTGCTCGACAGTTATTCAGAGGAACGCGTACACGGCGCCAACGAGAACATTCTCAATTCGACCCGGGCCACCGATTTTCTGACGCCCAAGTCTGCCATCAGCAAGCGCTTCCGCAATGCCGTATTACAGCTGGCGCAAAAGCATGAGTTTGCCCGTCCACTGGTCAATTCGGGTCGTCTGTCCCTGCCCTGCGTCTATGACAATCTGTCCCTGAACGGTCCCGACTTGCTTGATGGTCCGTTACAGACACGTGTCGGAGCGTGCTGTATAGATGCAACCCTGAAACAAGGCTTCCTGCTGGACCAACTAGGTAACCGTTTTACTCTGATGGGCATCGATGCCGAACTGCCAGACTCACTGCAGCTTGAAGGTCTGGATATTCACTGCCTGTCCCTGAGTTGTGACGATGACTCTAGCGACGGCCTGCGTCAGCGCTATCTCGGTGATCAGGCATCCGGCGTCTATCTGGTTCGACCTGATCAACACGTCGTGGCTCGCTGGAAGCACTACGACCCTGCACTAACTAGTGCCGCTTTGCGCATTGCCATTGGCAAGGGATAAACCATCATGACTCAGGAATCACCTACACTGAACCTTACTCCCAACATTGCCGATGCTGATGGTTTCTATGACGAGTTGCTACGAGCTCACGAATCACTGACAGACGAGCAAAGCGATGCGTTTAATGCACGTCTGGTACTGATCTTGTGCAACCATATTGGCAATCGCAGCCTGATCACCCAGGCGTTGGCCGCAGCGAGACTCGAATCATGAGTGAGACCATTCTCTACGACTATTGGCGATCAACGGCAAGCTATCGCGTTCGTATCGCTCTGAATTTAGCGAATATCCCTTACCAATCCGTATCGGTAGATCTGGTTGCGGGCGATCATCGCAAACCCGAACATCTGATCCTCAACCCTCAGGGACTGGTTCCGGTACTTGAGATTGATGGTGAACGATTTACACAATCACTGGCCATTATCGATTATCTGGATGCCACCAGAAACCTGGGCTTGTTGCCACAGAACCCGATCCTGCGCACTAAAGTACAAGCCCTGGCACAAGCCATCGCAGTCGATCTGCATCCGGTCTGTAATCTGGGCGTGGTCAAACATGCAACCAACGGTGAAGAGCCTGCTCGAACCGAGTGGATGCAGCATTTCATCACGCCGGGACTAAAAGCCTTTGACACTCTGCTGAAAGACTTCGAGCAGATTCCTTTTTGTACCGGCAGCACACCCAGCCTGGCCGACATCTGCCTTATTCCCCAGTTGTACAACGCGCAACGCTGGGGAGCTGACTATGCAGGATGCTCACGCATCATTCAGGCGGCTGATGCCTGTGCTGAACACCCTGCTTTTATTGCCGCACATCCTGATGCGGTTGCAAACGCGGTTAAATCCTGATTTACAACTACTCGACGGGACGGATTTCCAGTGCAGGCAGGTGATTGATACCCTGCACCGGACTCAAGGGCGCCAGACTTGAACCTGACGTTGGATCCATCGCGGCAGTGCTATTTTCAATGCCGAAATTGCTTGTCAGATAGCCCAATACCAAAGACCGATTGTCGCCTGATAGAGGCGGCATATTCTGTTTCGCCGACATCCAGTCCAGCAATACATCCCAGCCTTCATGAGTCAGGCCTTGCTGCTTGACCAGGTTCAGCGAATGACAGCCACCACACCAGGCGCCTGTCAATGCTCGTCCCTCACCTTCAGGCCAGCCGGCTCCGAACGGATCATCCTGTGCCTGCACACTGGCGAATGGCACAACAAGCCATGCCGCCAGCAGCCCTGTTGCAATACCTTGCAAGCCGTATTTACGCATGATGTGCCCCTTAAGCCTGAGGAACCATCACCGCGATACGGTGCATGGCATTATTCAGGTAGCCCTTGGGGTTCCAGGCGACACTGAACGGCTGCACCTTGCCCTGGTCATCCGTGGCACGCGCCCAGATTTCATAGTAGCCATGAGTTGGAAAACTGACTTCACCTTCCCAAGTGGCCCATGAGAAGGGGTTCATCAACGGTGCCAATGGCGCCTCGACCCAGGAGTTTCCAAAGTCGTTGGACAGCTCTACCTTGGTCACGGTTGAATCACCTGCCCAGGCATGTCCGCGCAGACGCAATGATTTTTGCCCCGGCGACAAGGTCTCTCCGGTCTGCGGACTGGTGATCAGGGATTTGACCGGCATTGATTCGAAAGTCACAAAATCCTTGTCTTCCACGACAGCTCCAGGCTGTACCGGGAAGGCCGGTACCGAGTAGGACGGGGGTGCCATTTTCGTACCAGTCCACTTTTCAGGTGAGAGCACAATTCCGGTCAGCCACTTCTGCGAACAGGAGCCAGGCCAGCCCGGTGTCACAAGACGCAGAGGTGCGCCGTTCATGGGATGAATGTCTTCACCATTCTGCTGGAAAGCAATGATGTTATGCGGATCCAGTGCTTTGGCGATAGGTACACCACGTGACATGGGGGCCTTGCTGGCATCACCGGACAGATGCGTATCCGCACCCAGGTTTCCGGTATAGACAGCTGTTGACTTGACACCGGCTTTTTCCAGTACATCTTTCAGGCGAACACCCTTCCACATGGAATTACCGATGGCACCGGTTGACCATTGATTGCCTTTGGCCGGTGGATTGAATCCAGCACGGCCATTGCCGCCACATTCGATCTGCAGGGCGAGCTCGACGACTTCAAATTGTTCTTTCAGCTCAGCGATCGTGAACGTCATCGGTGTCTCCACCTCACCACTGATCGTAAGCGTCCACTCATCAACATTCACCTCTTTGGGTGGAACGCCATTGTTACGCACGAAATGCCGATTGATCGGGGTGATATCCGCATCCAGCAAGTGTGCCGGTGTCTCGGCATTGATCGGGCGATCGTTGAGTACGCGTAAGCCATCCTTGCCTGCAATATCCAGCTCGATGGTGCCATCTGCAATCGCTGCAGGTATGAGTCCTGCCGGCATGAAACGATGGAAGGGAATGAATCCGCCCAGAGCGGCTGCCATGGCTGTCAGGCCTGCGCCTTTGAGAAAACCGCGCCTGTCCGGGTAACTGACCCGTCCGAAAATCTGTCGATCGGCCTCTTCCGCATTTTGCTGATAGAGCTCGAATAGATTACGTTTGCTTTGGTCGACCATACATTTCATCCAGAAAAGCGGACCCCATTATTAAGCTTTTGTTCCCGGCGATCTTCAGCCAGATGGACAGCGCTGACTGGACCAGCTTGAGAAGCCAGATTCAATGCCCACTTTATCTCGCATTGCCTGAAGTATCAAAGGAACCCCTATATGACTACCCTCTCCCTGCTCGATCTGGTCCACGTCCGTCAAGGAAAAACACCCGCTGATGCACTGGCCGATGCCTTGCTGGTCGCACAACGTGCCGAACAACTTGACTACCGTCGCTTCTGGGTCGCAGAACACCACAACATGATCGGTATTTCCAGTGCCGCCACCTCCGTGGTCATTGGTCATCTTGCTGCCGGCACATCAAAAATTCGTGTCGGTTCTGGCGGCATCATGCTGCCTAATCATTCGCCTTTACAGATTGCTGAACAGTTTGGCACACTTGAATCCCTGTTCCCGGGTCGCATCGATCTGGGTCTGGGACGCGCCCCTGGTACCGATCAGGTGACTGCCCGTGCCATGCGGCGCGACCTGCATGCCGCTGCCGAGAGTTTCCCGCAAGATGTACAAGAATTGCAACGGTTGCTGGATGAGCCCGTGCCCAACCAGACCATTATCGCCGTTCCCGGTGCAGGCCTGAAGGTGCCTTTGTGGATGCTCGGCTCCAGCCTGTTTGGTGCGCAACTGGCAGCACAACTAGGACTGCCCTACGCCTTTGCCTCGCATTTTGCACCCGATGCTCTGGATGCAGCACTGGCCAACTATCGCGCACGCTTCCAGCCTTCCAAGCAGCTTGCAACACCTTATGCCGTTCCCTGTGTCAACGTCATAGTGGCTGACACCGACGAGGAAGCTCGACATCTGTACACCACCTTGCAACAGATGTTTGTGGGCATGCTACGAGGCACTCGTGGCCTGATGCCAGCCCCGATCGAGAACATCGAGAACTTCTGGTCACCGGCAGAAAAAGCGCAGGTCTCGCATATGCTCTCCTGCGCCTTTGTCGGTTCACCAGCGACCGTGCAGGAAGGACTCGAACAATTCGTGGCTCGCACACAAGCCGATGAGCTGATGGTCAGCGCACCGATATTCGACCATCAGAAACGATTACGCTCTATCGAGTTGCTGGCGGAGATTGGCCCTCGTCTGGGATAATGGCAGGTATCCAAATAATCAACATTTTGCTATACGCTTTGCTGTGGGTATCCTTTGGATACCTGCACTCGGTGTTGACCCGGCCTTCGATAAAGAACCGGCTACCGGCCCATGTCAGGCATGGCTACCGGCTTGCCTACAATATTGTTTCGGCTATCCACTTTCTGCTTGTATACCTGATCGGCCGTGCACTGCTTGATCAGAGTCGCTTCGATCTGTCCTTGTCAAATCCTGCCGCCTTCCTCTATAGCTTACTCAGCATTGGCGGCGTTATTGTCATTCTGTTGGCACTGAGACAATATGATCTCGGCCTGTTTTCAGGCATAAGCCAGCTGTTGAAAAAGAACAATCCGGATGGTGATGTCATTGAGCCTCTCAACACCGCAGGCCTTAACCGATGGATCAGACACCCTCTCTACACAGGCGCTTTCATGTACCTATGGGGTGGTGCAAACTCGCAGTTCGGTTTATGGACCGCGATATTTGCCAGTGCCTATCTGTTAATCGGTGTTCACTACGAAGAGAGGAAATTGATAGCCGTTTATGGCGATGCCTATATCAATTACAAAGCGTCTGTTTCCAAATTCCTGCCATTGAAATTCTGACTAGGTTGTCGTGCGGCCAGAGCCCCTGGCATTCAACGCACCTACGACGCTGCCAAGCACGGTGCCACACAGCAAACCCCATTGAAACGAATTGACAGGTGACGAGACGACCATATCCATTCCTGCCAGCCCCAGAAAAGCCAAGGTGATCATTGCCAGCTGTGAGCCAATGGCTGCGCCGAGCAAGATCTGGTTGAACAGTGCACGTTCAGCTGTTTCAACTCCACGTCTCTGTTCGCCCTCCTGATCATTGCCAAGATCGAATCTCGAAGCTTTTATCACCATGAAACTGCACCCTCTCAGAAGTGGCACGATTGCCTGAGGTTCGCAGCAGATTGTCACGGGGGCAGTCGACGATTGCAGATTTGAAAATCTTTCCAGGTAATATGCAAACCTGGCGGGTCGATCGGGATGGTACCAGAACACAACCAACGCCCTGTTCAGCCGCGATTCAGTAGAGCCCGCTTATTCTTGATCCACACCTGAGCAAGGTCTGCCAGCCCGACAAACGGGCAGTCTCAAGATCTTACACAGATGTAAACCAACTGCAATCAGCTGGAATACCCGGACACTGATACTAGTGTCATGAACGGGGATACAGCCCTTGCCAGAAAGCTTACATATCAAGGAATACTACGATGAAGACTCTTGAAAACGCAAAACGAACCATGCGTCGCACAATGGGCCGCGTCATAGCTGTAGCCACTTTCAGCGCAATGGCCATTGCAGCAGCCCCGGCACAAGCCACTACCGCGAATGCAACCGACGCCTTTTACAGAACAGCTGCGGTGCCAACCAGCAATCAGAATGCAGCTCGTATAATCCCCGCAGAACTGACTATCGGAATTGAGCTTGCTCACGGTTATGGTCACAACAGGGGTAATGACCGTCACCGCAATGAGGGTCACAATTCCCGCCGCAATGATCGCGGACGCTCCGATTCTCGTCGAGGCGATAGCCGACATCACGATCGTCAAAGAAGACACTACGGCGCATCTGAAGGCCATTATGGCCGAGGCCACAATAAGCACGGCTCTTCACGCCGCGACCGTTCTCATGGTCACGGTGGACATCGACGTTTTTTACAACGTTTTCATCAACGTCACCATTGATCAGTAATTCGCCATCGCTGACTCACCGGGCACAGGCCTTATACATGCCCGGTGAGACAAATCACTTATTGCTTCAGAAAATCCCCATCGATGATCAACAGATGAGCACCACTCTCAGTCGTCACCGAGCGATGAGAGCTGAGACCATCTGAAACAACATAGGACATCCCCTCCGTCAACAAAGAACGAGTGCCGTCCTTGAGCTCGTTTATTACCTCGCCCTTCAGGCAATAGACGATATGGCCTTTCTCGCACCAGTGATCGGCCAGGTAGTTTTCAGAGTATTCAACGTACCGGATGCGCAGACCACCAAATTGCATGGTCTGCCAATAGGCCATACCGGTAACACCCGCATGTTCTGTAGGAGAAACTGCCGACCAGTCGATTGTCTGAAATGGAATATTGAGGCTTGTCATTTACTGATTACCTTGTTCCTGCGCGCCATTCAGAAAACTGGTCAGATTGCCTCCCAGCTCCGGCTGCAGATAGCCACCTTCCTGAACAAATAACACCGGCAAGCCGGCGGCGGCAATGGCAGCTCCGATCTGGGCAAAACCACCGCTCGTCACCTTGAGTGCCTGGAAAGGGTCGGCTTCATGGGCATCGAGCCCGAGGGCAACCACAATGATATCGGCACCAAAGGCCTTGATACGTTGTAGCGCGGTTGTCAGTGCGTCCAGAAAGACCGCATCGCTACTACCCATGGGCAATGGAAGGTTAAGGTTATAGCCTCGGCCACGGCCTTCTCCTCGCTCATGTGCATGCCCCCAATAAAACGGATAGAAACCGGAAGGGTCTCCATGTATGGATACGGTCAGCACATCATCACGCTCATAGAAGATGCCCTGGGTGCCATTGCCATGATGCACATCAACATCCAGAATGGCAGGTTTCAAGCCCTTGCCCAGTAGATAATCAGCGGCAATGGCGGAGTTATTCAGAAAGCAGAACCCTCCCGCCAGATCACTAAATGCATGATGGCCCGGCGGACGACACAGAGCGTAGGCCTGATGTTCGCCCTCCAGAACCAGGTCCGCCGCGCTCAGTGCTGTTTGTGCAGACCAGTAGGCCGATTCCCAGGTATGGCTGTTGATGGGACAGGACATGTCTGTCTGATGGTAGCCCGCCAGTCCCAATGCGGAGCTGGGATAGGAGGCGGTACGCCGATCGGGGCGAACACTGGACAGGATCTCATCGGGCGCATCCGGATTCTGCTTCCATAGCTTGTGAATGGTTTCCAGAAACACCAGATATTCAGGTGAATGCACACCGGCAATCGGCTGCATGCCATGATCACTGGGCGTGTCGAAGGTACAACCCGCCGCCATCGCACCCGCATACAAGGCATCAGCCCGTGCGGGCTGCTCCGGGCATGTTGACGCCACCCCGTTCGATATGTACTTCTGGGGGCTGTGCGCTAGCTGTCGTTCATCAAATATTGCTTTCACGAATATTCCTGTTTTGCTTCATATCGTGCAGCGCCTGCTCATAGAGCTGGCCCGGAATGGCATCCAGCAGGCTGCGTGTGTAGGGTGAAACAGGCGCATGCAGCACCTCACTTGCCAATCCAGTCTCGACGATTGTGCCATTTTGCATCACCACGACTCGATCGCAGATCTGCGCGGCTACCCGCAGATCGTGGGTTATGAAAATCATGGACAGATTGAGACGTTTTTTCAGATCCCCGAGCAACTCCAGCACCTGCGCCTGAACCGAGACATCCAGAGCGGATACCGCCTCATCGGCAATCACAATATCAGGCTCAAACGCCAGAGCTCGTGCGATACCGATACGTTGACGCTGCCCACCCGAGAACTCATGTGGAAAACGATTGAGCGCAGATTCATCCAGCCCGACCAGATTCAGCAATTGCTTTGCCTTGGCAATCGCCGTTGCGCGCGGCGTGCCATAGGCCAGCAAGCCTTCAGTGAGAATTCTGTCAACCCTGGCACGCGGATTAAGCGACGAGTATGGATCCTGAAAAATCATCTGCATACGTCGTCTGCTGGCCCTGAGCGCCTCCCCTGACAGGCTGGCTATATCAACACCGTTCAACAGCACGCTGCCCGATGTAGGATCCAGCAGCCGGACCAGACATCGCCCTACTGAGGACTTGCCTGAACCACTTTCGCCAACGATACCGATAGTCTCCCCTGCATACAGGGAGAACTCGACATCTTGTACAGCCTTGACGATGCGCTTCTTTCCAAAAATGCCACCGCTGGATGAGCTGAACGTCTTGCACAGCTGCCTGACTTCCAGGATCGGTTCTCTCTTCATCTGTTCTGTTTCAGCAGACTCGGTACCGGACACCGCAGATGCCATTCTGGGAACCGCGGCAATCAACGCCTGGGTATAAGGATGTTGCGGATGCAGCAGTACTTCATCCCTCTCACCACTTTCGACAATCTTGCCGGCCTGCATCACGATGACCCGATCGGCAATATCGGCCACCACACCGATATCATGGGTGATGAATATCACGCCCATCTTGTGCTTCTGTCGCAAGTCTTCAATCAATTGCAGAATCTGCGCTTGAGTGGTGACATCCAGCGCCGTGGTCGGTTCATCGGCAATCAGTATCTTGGGCTCCAGAGCCAGTGCCATGGCAATCATGACTCGTTGACGCTGACCGCCTGATAGTTGAAACGGATAGGCACGCGAGGTCATCAGTGGTTCGGGTATACCGACATCACTCAACAGTTCGATGGCCCTTGCGGTGCGTTGGGCACGGCTCAAGACGCCATGAGCCTCGAAGACTTCCTCTATCTGAGCACCCACCCGCATCAGAGGGTTCAGGGCACTGAGAGGTTCCTGAAAAATCATGGAAATCGACTTGCCTCTGATCTTGAGCAAGGCTGTCTCATCAAGGCTGAGCAGATCCACACCATCAAACTGGGCTGTACCTGCAACTGGTAAAACCCCTTCGGGCAACAAGCCCATGATGGCATTGACGGACATGGACTTGCCCGAACCACTCTCACCCACAATGCACAGAATCTCACCGGCATCCAGCGTGAAAGAGACATCCTCAATCGCGTGTTTGCGATCAGCATTCACCGGCAATGCCAAGGTCAGGTTGTTGATGCTGAGAATGCTCATTGGCCTCTTCTCGTCAAACGCGGGTTCAAGGCATCATTAAGCCCTTCACCAATCAGGTTGAGCGACAGCACGGTCAACAGGATCGCCACACCGGGTATAAAGGACAACCACCAGGCGGTACGCATGACCGTTCGTGCTGCACCAATCATGAAACCCCATGACATGACATTGGGATCGCCCAGGCCCAGAAAGGACAGGGAGCTTTCCAGCAGAATGGCCGTGGCGACCATCAGGGAGGCCAGAACAATGATCGGCGGCAAAGCGTTGGGCAGGATATGGCGCAGAATTATAGAGGTGTGACTCAGGCCGGAAAGCGTTGCCGCTTCAACAAATTCACGTGTTCTCAGGCTCAAGACTTCACCGCGTACCAGTCTGGCCACCGGTGGCCAGCTCACGATGGCAATGGCCAGGATGATGAACAGCAAGCTGGGTTGAAAGATGACCAGCAAGACGATTGCCAATGCAAAACTGGGAATCGATTGAAAGAACTCGGTAAAACGCATCATCAGATCATCTACCCGACCTCCGAAATAGCCTGCAATGGCTCCCATCGGAATACCGATGGCGAGCGCCGCAATCGTTGAGACCAGACCTACTATCAGCGACACATAGGCACCATGTGCAAGTCCTGCCAGCACATTGCGCCCCAGCGCATCGGTACCCAAGGGCAGACCATCGGTGCTGAACGGCGCCAGAAACGGTCTTTGCACCATCTTCCACGGACTCTGTGGAAACAGGAATGGAGCGCTGATGGCGATAATGACAATGAACAGCAGAATGAACAGACCGATAACGGCTCCGCGATTCTGTGAATAACGCATCCAGAAATCTTTCATCCCTTCAATTCCAAGGATACCCCGTCGTTCAGGGCGGGGAAATATTGGAATGCTGTATAAATTGCCAGTAGTTGTTGACCCTTCTGGGTGAATGGGGGCGGAACGGTTATACAATCGAGCTGTGAAATCAACATGCATCAAGGTTCTCAAAGTCAGGGTAAAAGATCGCCACGCGCCGCTTTTGCGCAGCATGGCGACTGAAGTCAATCAGGTATGGAACTACTGCAACGAGCTGTCTGATCGTATGATTCGGGAGCGTGGTCGATGGATGTCCGGATTTGACTTCTCTGCTTACACGGTTGGTGCGTCGAAGCAGTTCGAGCACATTGGCAGCAGTACGATTCAGGAAACGGCCGAACACTACGCCAGCAAACGCTACTCGGCAAAGCGTCGCAAGCTGAGGTGGCGCAAGAGTTTTGGCGATAAACGCTCGTTGGGGTGGGTGCCCTTCAAGGCTCGGGCAGCTCACTGGAAGCACGGGCAGGTCTTCTTTGCAGGTTCTCACTTCAAGGTATGGGACAGCTTCGGTCTTGCCAATTACAAATTCAGGGCAGGTTGTTTCACTGAGGATGCTCGCGGTCGATGGTATTTTTGCATCTGTGTCTCGGTTGATCGCACGTGTCCCAAGGGGCAAGACAGTATAGGTATCGATCTTGGTTTGAAAACCGTTGCCACCTGCAGCGATGGCACCGTGCTGGAGGGACGTTGGTATCGCCACCTGGAAGGCAAGCTTGCCAAGGCCCAACGGGCAAGACGCAAGCGGCGCACCCGGGCGATTCACGCAAAAATCAGGAATCGCAGAGCAGATGCCCTGCATAAATTCAGCCGCAACCTGGTTAATCGATGCGGTGAGATCTACGTGGGAGATGTCAGTAGCTCGAAGCTGACAAAAACCACGATGGCCAAGTCTGCGCTTGACGCTAGCTGGGCCAGCTTCAAGACAATGCTCGACTACAAGAGCCAGCAGGCCGGTATTGTCTATCGAGAAATCAATGAAGCCTATACCACGCGAGCGTGCTCCGAATGCGGAAGCCTGTGCGGGCCGCAGGGAATAAGAGCTCTTTCGGTAAGAGACTGGCAATGTGTTGAATGTGGTGTTCAGCATGATCGTGACGTTAACGCGGCTCGAAATATTCTCCGTCTCGGCGCAGGACATTGCGCTCCTTAGTGGGAATCCTCTTTCTTCAGGGAGAGGAGGATGTCAAGAAATCACACTGATTCTGGGATCAACCAGACCATAGAGGATGTCGGTAATCAGATTGAACAGCAGCACCATGGCGGCACACACGAAGAAGACGCCAAGAATCACATTGTAGTCACGCTGATTGATGGCCTCGAACATCAGTCGGCCGATACCCGGCCATGCAAAGACCGTTTCTGTCAGAACCGCACCACCCACCACCTGACCGGCTTGCAGTCCGGCCAGCGTGATGACGGGCAGAAGAGCGTTGCGCAATATGTGCCGCCGTTGAATCAGCTTCATGGCCAAGCCCTTGGCTCGTGCTGTTTTCACAAAATCCAGCCTTGATACCTCCAGCATTGAAGCCCGCGTCATACGCATATAGACAGCGGTGAAAAACAGACCCAAGGTGCTGGCAGGTAGAATCAGGTGCGTGCCTATATCCAGAGCCCGGCGCAGACCGGTATAACCTGCACCGATGGTCTCATAACCGAATCCCGGCAACCATCCCAACCCCACAGAGAACAGCAAGGAGGCCATCAGGGCAACCCAGAACAGCGGCGTTGCATAAAACAATAACGCAACTGTGGAGATAATGGTATCGACCCAGGTTCCCTGCCTTGCTGATGCCTTGACACCTGCCAGCACGCCCAGAACAATGGACAGACTGAACGCCGATAGCGTCAACAGCAAGGTGGCTGGCAGTCGGCTCCAGATCAATTCCGAGACAGGCATCTGCTGACGATAGGAGAATCCCAGGTCCAGGTGCATGGCACCCCAGACATAGGTTCCCAGTTGCACCATCAGCGGCTTGTCAAGACCGAACTGCTCGCGCAGATCTGTCAGAAATTTCTCATCTGCAGCGCCCGCCTCTCCCGCCATGATCGCCGCCGGATCACCCGGTGCTGCATGTATCAGGAAAAAGTTGAGCACCAGAATGGCAAACAATATGATCACCGACTTGAATAGCCGGCCCGCTATGAATCTGAACATTCCATCTTCTCATTAACAAGCAACAGACCATGGAAGTGGCAGGCCATGCAGACCCGCCACCCGCTCCCTGAAAACAAGGGCGTCGACACCAGCTACTACTGTTTGATCCAGGCGTCACGCATACCGTCATTCACACCCGTTGCGGTATTGATCGGGTTCTGGACAGAGCAGCGGTAGATGGTTGGAAAGCTGAGCTCCAGCAACCAGGCAACAGGGGCCTCTTCTACCAGTTTTGCCTGCACTTTGGAGTACAGCTCTTGACGCTGTTCGGCATCACCCGCTGCCGAGGCTTCTGCAAACAAGGCATCAACTTCCTCGTTGATATAACCCGAGACATTGTTCCACGGAGAGCCGGGCTCTGCATTGGTAGAAATATAGGTTCGTGATACACCCAGATCAGGGTCACCGTACTGGTACAGATAGGTGAAGGCCAGATCATAATCACGCTCTGCCAGTTTCTGGTTCCAGCCGCCCGCATCGGTCGCTATCAGTTCGACATTGATACCGACTTCACTCAGATTCTGTTTGACAGCCTCGGCCCAACGCTGCCAGGTTTCTCCATAGGGCAATGGCAACAAACGTAGTGTCTCACCGTCATAACCGGCATCTTTCAGTAACTGACGCGCCTTGTCGGGATCATAAGCCAACTCTGGCAGGTTTGAATCATAAAAGCGTGTGGATGAGGATACCGGACCACTGGCTACTTTGCCGACACCATTCCACAATGCGTTCAGTGCAAACTCACGATCAATGGCAAGCGAGACAGCCTGGCGGATTCGTACATCTGCCAGAGGGCCACTCGCATTGTTCATCCACAACCAGGACAAGGGACCAAAGAACTCCCAGCCCTTGTCAGAACTACAGGTATTGTCCATCGCCAGCAGGCGCTCTACATCAAAATTCTCGATTGAGCCACCGGGCAATAAATCAACCTTGCCCGTCTCATAGGCGATGGAACGCGAGGCGGCATCGGGAATGATGTGGTAGTAGATATCATCCAGATAAGGCTTGCCTTCAAGATAGTATTCTTCGTTCTTGACCAGGTGGATGTAGCTACCCTTCTCCCACTTATCGAATTTGAAAGGCCCGGTTCCTATGGGCGTATTGTTGGCGGGATTGTTCTTGAAGTCAGTGCCTTCGTAGATGTGTTTCGGAATGATGGGAGCTGAACCTGCTTCAAAGACCCCTAGAAAAGGCCCGAAGGGTGCCGACAATTTGAATACGACGGTGTTGTCATCCGGTGCGGTTATGCTCTCCAGACGCTGCATATTGTTACGCAGACGTGTATTGGTTTCAGGTAGAAAAACATCAATCGAAAAGACAACATCGGCTGATGTAAACGGTTCTCCATCATGCCACTTGACGCCTTCTTCCAAGTGAAAAGTATAGGTTAGCCCATCATCAGAGATGGACCACTCCTTTGCCAGGCTAGGCATCGCATCGAGGTTTTCGTCGTAACGCAAAAGTCCTTCGTATATCTGACCCGCCACGTTCTGCGTGGGCCCATTTTGCAAAATGCCCAGCATCAGGCCCGGCGGCTCAGGCTGTACGACGGCATTCAGGGTTCCGCCACTTTGCGGGGTCTCGGCTATGCTGGCACCGCTACACAAGAGGCCAAGACTGAGCAAGACTGTTTTACCAATGGAATATTTCACTAACGTTTTTCTCCGATTGACAATGACGACTCCCACCACGAGGGTTGAGTCGCAGACAAGTCCGAACACCATGGAATCTAACTTGACACTTTGAATAAATCAAATAGATAATAAAAATTGTCTATATAGATTAAATCTATGATGAAGGAAGTTGATCCCGAGATAGCCAGCCGCTTCGTACGGGAACTGGACTGGAACCTGTTGCGAACCTTTGTGGTCATTGCCGAATCGGACAACATTACCCATGCGGCGCAGACGCTGAACTTGCGCCAACCTTCCGTATCCGCGGCCTTGAAAAGGCTCGAACAGGTTGTCGGCAAGCAGCTGGTGGTCAGAAACCCCAATGAATTCCGACTCACCGATACCGGCCAGCTCCTGTATCGAGAAGCGCTGGATATTCGTGGCTCCATTCTGCGACTGGGCACGATTTTGCGAGATGTGGAAGACAAGATTCGCGGGCATGTCACGCTTGCCATGGCCAGCCATGTCATCTCACCTATCATCAATGAGGTGCTTACTGAGTTCTATGAGATGTGCCCAGAGGCCTCAATCAGTATCGACATCATGGCCAGCAAACTGGTGCAGGCCAAGGTCTATGAGCAAAGTGTTTCGTTCGGTGTCTGCCTGGTCAGAAACCAGAATCCGAAGATGAAATATCAGCGTTTGTTCAGAGAGTATTTTGGTCTGTTCTGTGGGCAGACTCATCCGTTATTCGGCAAGCAGAACCTGACCAAAGGCGATCTTCGTGGCTACACCAGCGTCAGCTTTGTTACTGACCAGATGAACGATGCCCTGCGCCCGGTAACGCTGATGCGCGCCGAGGCCGAACTCTCTGATCGTGTGTTCGGCACATCAGCCCACCTGGAAGAGATCAGGCGCATGATCGTCAGTGGCCTGGGCGTCGGGCCCCTGCCCTTGCATGTGGCACGTGCCGATGTGGACTCGGGCATTCTGTGGCGACTACCGCCCTATGATGATCCACCGGCAATTGACGTAACACTCGCCTGGAATCCGAATGCCAGAAAAAACCGGGCCGAGATGATCGTTCATGAACTATTCCTGAAGAAGGTAGCATCCATGCCATTTTCTGAACGGGATTATTTTGTCTAGCGTAAAGCCTATTTCAACACCCCATCGAGCAATAGATACCCTGGCAACCAGCCAGTTAACACACCCACTGACGTGGCAACAGTTCCTGTGAGTTTCACGATCGGTTTTTGCAAAGCCAACAGCAGAAAGAATAAAAACCACAAGAATGACCAGGCCACCCAGGATAGACCAAACCAGACTTGCCAGATGCTCGATGCATTCATCAAAGTGTCAAGGGCAACAGGCACAGCAGTGATCGCGACAAACAGGCTGAACCAGCCAAGCCCCTTGCCATCCGACTTGTTGAAGCGATTGATGGCTATCCAGAAATAGGTAAAGCCGAAGAGAAATGTCAGCGCAGCAGCCTTGATAGATTCGGCATCGGCATCGACGCCAAAGGCAAGTTTGAAGGACACCATGCAGGCAATAATTCCCGAGAATACATTGATGACCCAGATTTCATTGTCAGCAATACGACCGTGAAGCCAGATACCGTTGAGAACCAGCACGGCACCGACGTAAAATAGTGAAAGTCCCAGCAGCATCAGAAGTCTCCATAGTCAGATTGAACAAGAATCCAGGCAAGGCTGTATCGCGTTCAGGCTGGGCACACTTGCCAGTCTGAGCAATCAATAACCGTTTTAAACAAGCAGTGCAGCGTCAATACATGACGCTGCGCACACCTCTAGTGGCTGATCATCCACGGCCGTTTGCCAGGGAATGACTTGGCCCCATTGGCTGCTGTCACTGTCGCCTTCGACTTGGATTTTCCTGATCCACAACAACCGCAACTGGCTGGATGCGGCATCTGACGCGGATCTTGATCGCGCGACATTTTCGGTACATTCGATGAAAGCTCATTGACATCCATGGCATGTCGCGTATGTGCTGATGTGACGCTCTGACGTGGCGCTGTCAACCAGGCCCGACTCAGCGGTGACTGACATTGACTGCATTCCATTGCCTTGTCTCTGTCTTCGTAGTCGCGACGGAACTCATGAGGACCGCAGTTATTACACACATAGTCGTAGACTGGCATTGGTATGCCCTCAGCTTTTGTCAAGTGACAGAGGCATGGACACGCCACCAAAGTCCTGAACCACCGGCCCCGCAGCACTGGGGTTGATATCGAAATCAAAGATCTCCGTAGGCAACCACAAGGTTGCGCAAGAATTGGGAATATCCACGACCCCACTGATATGCCCTTGCACAGGTGCGGTACCCAGTATTGAGTAGGCCTGAGCGCCGCTGTAGCCGAACTTCTTCATGTACTCAATCGCATTCAGACACGCCTGCCGGTAGGCAACATTTACATCCAGATAGTGCTGCTTGCCTGATTCGTCAACTGAAATTCCTTCAAATATTATGTAATCCTGATAATTGGGAGTAATCGGACTGGGTTTAAAAAGTGGGTTCTTGACACCATAAGTCTTCATGCCACCCTTGAGTACTGATACTTTCATGTGTACCCATCCTGCCATCTCGATCGCACCGCAGAAGGTAATTTCGCCATCGCCCTGACTGAAATGCAAATCCCCAACCGACAGCCCACCGCCTTCAACATAGACAGGAAAATAGATCTTTGAGCCACGTGAAAGATCCTTGATATCACAGTTGCCACCATGCTCCCTGGGGGGCACGGTACGGGCCCCCTCAGCCGCCGCTTTCGCCTTGGCATCCCCGGTAAGTTTTCCCATATGAGCTGTTTGTGCATACGGCGGGTTGGCCAGCGGTGGTACTCGATCGGGGTCCGTTGCAATCAGTCCCAGCTCACGCTCGTTCCATGTGGACAACAATGACGGATCAGGCAAACAGCCAATCAGTCCGGGGTGAATCAGACCCGCGTATCGAACGCCGGGTACATGACGAGACTTGGTAAACATGCCTTCAAAATCCCAGATGGATTTTTGCGCTGAAGGAAAATGATCAGTCAGAAAGCCACCCCCATTGGTCTTTGAAAAGAAGCCATTGAAGCCCCACATGCTTTCCTCTTTTGCACCGATATCCAGTAATTCCACAACCAGAAGATCACCCGGCTCCGCCCCCTTGACACCAATCGGACCGCTCAGAAAGTGAACCGTACTCAAATCAACGTCGCGTACGTCATCAGCACTGTCGTTGTTCTGGATATACCCGCCAGTCCAGTCATAGGTTTCCAGTATGAAATCATCGCCTGGCTTGACCCAGGTGGCCATCGGAATGTCCGGGTGCCAGCGATTGTGAACATTCTCGTTTTCATAGGGAGAACTGTTCAAGTCGACCTTGATAAGAGTGTCAGTCATGGCATACCTCGTTTTGTTAGATTGTGGTAACAGAGGAAATTATCTACAGCGAATAGCAACAACGGGTTTGTCCGTTCTTTGCGGAGCTAGTTATGCTTGCGCTTCACCGTTCACTTCGGCAATCAGTATTGCCAAGACCATGGCGATGACACAATACGTCAATCGACGTACACTCGATACGCAGTACCTTTCGCGAGTCGCTTGTAGACGAGATTCAGATGCCCTTCAGGAACGTATCGTCAACGAACATCCAGCAGACTCCGAAATTCAACCCACAGCGACTACTGACATGAGCGCGCAAAGGGCTCCGCAAAAGATTTTCCCGATCCGCCGCAAGTACAACAGCTGGGTCGCCAATGAATCCATGGAAGACTATGCCCTGCGCTACACGGCACGCAGCGTACGCAAGTTTTCCATCTGGCGTGTTGGCAACACCGCCTTCGGTGCTGCATCCTTTCTTGCCCTGGAAGCCATTGGTGCGGCCATGGTCCTGAACTACGGTTTCATGAACACGCTGTGGGCCATCATCGCCGTCGCCGCCATAACCTTTATGGCGGGATTGCCCATCAGTTATTATGCAGCTCGATACGGTGTCGACATGGACTTGCTCACACGCGGTGCAGGCTTTGGCTATCTGGGTTCCACCATCAGCTCGCTGGTGTATGCCTCGTTCACCATCATCTTCTTCGCTTTCGAAACAGCCATTCTTGCCGTCGCTTTGCAGATGTGGATCCCACTACCACTGTGGGCCTGGTATGTCATCTGTTCCTTGCTCATCGTACCTTTGGTGGCACGCGGCATCACACTCATCTCGCGCATACAGCTTTGGTCCCAGATACCCTGGTTAGCACTGCTGATAGCGCCATACATCGCAATTGCCTGGAAAAACCCGCAGGCCTATGTGACTTTCAGTCAGTTTGCTGGCTCAGTTTCCGGCAGCGCAGACTTCGATCCGATTCTGTTCGCATCGGCAGCAACCATTGCGTTTGCACTGTGTGTGCAGATTGGTGAACAGGTGGATTTTCTGCGGTTTCTACCAGAACGCACGCCGCAGAACCGATTTCTCTGGTGGTCAGCTGTAATATTGGCAGGGCCCGGTTGGATTCTGACAGGCGCGATGAAGATGCTGGGTGGCGCCTTCCTCGCCTTCCTCTTGCTGGAAGCTGGCAATACTGCCTCGCAGGCCATGGAGCCAACGCGTATGTACCTGCTGGGCTTCGAGCACGTCTTTGATAATCCGCGCCTGGTGCTGTTTGCAACCCTGGTGTTTGTTGTAATATCCCAAGTCAAGATCAACATAGTCAATGCCTACGCAGGATCATTGGCCTGGTCGAATTTCTTTGCCCGACTGACCTATAGCCATCCCGGCCGTGTGGTCTGGCTGATTTTCAATTGCCTGATCGCCATTCTGGTCATAACGCTTGGTGTTTTCGAGTCACTGGAGCATGTTCTTGGACTGTACAGTACGGTGGCTGTTGCCTGGGTCGGCACCCTGGTCGCTGACCTGGTTATCAATAAGCCCTTGGGACTCAGCCCGAAAGGTATCGAGTTCAAACGCGCTCATTTGCATGACTTCAACCCGGTAGGACTGGGCTCAATGGCCCTTTCCGCCGCTATCGGGATGACAGCTCAGCTGGGCGTATGGGGAGCGATAACAGCAGCTTTCGCACCGTTCCTCGCTCTGGGCTGTACCTTCATCTTCACGCCCTTGTTGGCCATCCTGACACGCAGTCGATACTACCTTGCAAGGACACCGTCTATTCCCGGCAACAATGGCAAGGTATTGCGCTGCACCGTCTGTGAAAACCTGTTCGAAACCGATGACATGGCGCAATGCCCTGCCTATGGTGCGCCTATTTGTTCACTGTGCTGCACTCTGGAATCTCGCTGTCATGATTTGTGTAAAGACCCCGCGCCCATCATGCAGCACACGCACAGAGTACTCTCGGCTATTCTGCCCAACAGTGCCGCTCACCTGGTAAACAGGCGTGTTGGCAGCTACCTGTTCGTACTGCTTGCACAAAGCATCGTGCTGGGCTCTATCATCGGCCTTGTCTACCTGCAATCACTAGCAACGATGGGCACTGACAGTAACCGTGAGCAACTGGATAGCCTGTTCTTCGAGATCGCCGTTATTCTATTGATCCTGGTCACTATTTCGAGCTGGTGGACTGTACTGGGCAAGGAAGGTCGACGAATGGCTCAGGATGAACTCAACCGTCAGAACGAACTGCTGATTCAGGAAAGTGAGGCTCATCGCCTGACAGATTCTGCCTTGCAGAAAGCAAAGGAGTTGGCCGAGCAAGCCAATCAGGCCAAGTCCAGTTATGTTGCCGGCATGTCGCACGAGTTACGCTCACCACTGAACGGAATTCTTGGCTACTCACAGATTCTCTTGCATGACGAGAGCCTGAGTGACAAACAGCGCAGCGCTGTACAGATAATTCATCGTAGTGGCGAACATCAGCTCGACCTGATAAACGAACTGCTTGATCTTGCTCGTATCGAAGCCGATCGTGTTCGACTGGAACCTGCACCGTTGCCATTGGACGAATTCTTCAAGGAAGTGTTGCAGATGATTCGTCCACTGGCTGAGGCGAAGGATTTGCAACTGAATCATGCTTGCCAGGGAATCATGCCGGACTTCGTGCACGCCGATGCCAAGCGAATGCGTCAGATACTGATAAACCTGTTGAGCAATGCCGTGCGATTCACCGATGCAGGACGCATTACACTGGCCGTAGCATTCACAGATAACGAGCTTGTTATCAGCGTTCAAGATACCGGCATTGGCATTTCGTTGCACGACAAAGTGCGGATTTTCGAGCCCTTCGAACGGGGTTCTGCTGGCCGACAACGGGGTGAACCAGGCGCTGGATTAGGATTGACAATCACGGAGAAATTAGTCTCCCTGATGAAAGGTCGTCTGACGTTGCACAGTGAACCAAATCAGGGCAGTACGTTCAAGGTGTTCCTGCCTTTAATACATGCCAAGCCACCATCTCCAAATGAAGCCCCCGAACGTGAGGTCATAGGTCACAGCGGCTCTCCGCGCAGATTACTGGTGGTGGACGATCAGGCAGTACAGCGTCATATGCTGATTGGCATGCTTACCCCCTTGGGATTCAGCGTACGAGAAGCTGCAAGCGGTACCGAGTGTCTGGAACAACTCGATACTTACAGGCCAGACGCCATTTTGCTCGATCTGAGCATGGCCGGACTGGACGGATGGCAGACCGCAAGAAAAATACGCGCTCGAGGCATCATCAACCTCCCAATCATCATTGTTTCAGCAGATGTACTGGGTAATCACGCACAAAAAATGTCGGCTTCGCAATGCCAGGCTTTCGTGGCCAAACCCGTGCTGGAGTCTGAGCTTCGTGCCGCACTCAAGACCGAGCTTGATCTTGCCTGGATCTATAAATCCAGAGTTGTCATATTGAATAGTCAGCTTGAAACATCAAGAGCACCTCAATTGTCCTTCAACAACCAGGACCGGGATGCACTGCTGCGACTGGTTCGTATTGGCCACGCAAATGGCCTGCATGAGCTGCTTGATGAACTACTGCGCAGGGATGAGAGCCTGACTGCATCCTGCACCACTGCACGCGACTGGCTTGACAGGTTCGAACTGGACCATCTGGAAGAATTACTACTGGAGATCGACAATGCCCACCTTTGAGTTGGACGGACTCGCAACAAAACCCGTTGTACTCGTTGTTGATGATGAGCCGGGCAGCCTGAAACTGCTGTGTGACACACTCGGCACGACTGGTTATACGGTTCTGGTGGCAAGGGACGGTGAATCCGCAATGAAGCGATTGTCACGAATCATCCCGGATGCCATTCTAATGGATGCACTGATGCCAGGGCTTTCTGGGTTCGATACATGCCGTCAGATCAAATCTCACCCAGAGTGGATGCATATCCCCATCATTTTCATGACTGGTTTATCCGAGACAACCCATGTTCTGGAAGGTTTTGACAGCGGTGGCGTGGACTACGTCGTCAAACCGTTACGCATTGCAGAAGTAATCGCCCGACTACGCACTCATATTCACACTGCTCGTGAGGTCAGACTTGCTCATACAGCCATCGACCGAGCCGGCCTGTCTATCGTGCGAGTGGATGAAAAATTGCAGCGCGCCTGGTGCTCACCACATGCAATGAAGGTGATCGAAAAGCTGGGCATAGACACAAGCGCTGCATTGCTGGCTGGGTTCTGGCTTGACACCGCTCAGTCCGAACAGTGGTCAGAAATGCTGGATATCAGGGATCTGGGGGAAACTGTCAAGGGTGAAATACTACTGCTGATTTCCTGCCGAAACACCATTTCCAAAGCTGTTGCAAGAATCGCTAACGCTGCCCTCACTCCCAGAGAAACGGAGGTACTTTCCTGGATAGCCAAAGGCAAGACAGATCGGGAGATAGGTGACATTCTCGGTATCAGCCCCCGCACCGTCAACAAGCACCTTGAGCATACCTTTACCAAACTCGGCGTGGAAACAAGGGCCGCCGCCGCCGCACTGGCAAGCCAGCAAGTCAGTGCCTGACTTCACACTAACCACCCCACGGTGAGCCCCTTGGCAAGCCGTTACATCGTCACACCAGAAAACCTGATAATGCACCCGCGCAAACACTCCAACAGCAAGGTTTTCAACTCTTTTTAAAGCCATTTTTTCGCCCCATGACGGTGCGTCGAACTCGTGTGTGCAACCTTCTGGTGCATGCAAAAATTACTGTTGCCATAGGAACCAAGACGTTCTACGCTACAGTCAGGAGACGGTAATTTACAGACTAGAACTGCACGGCTTCGACTGAAAACGGTGAATGATTCCTTGCAAAAAACCATGTTGGTTCCAGTCTGAAATACCGCCTCAAGCTCAGCCTGTCAAGTATAAAACCTACAGAAATACAAGCATGGCTCATTATTTGTAACCCGTATGAACTTGACAACACCTCAAGGATTGGAATAACACACAACTGATATCAACTCGGACGGGCAAGCGAAATCACAGAGCAGACGACAAACTGCCAACCCGCAAGCACACCACACTAGAGACAACTTTCACAGACTTTCAGACAAACACGTATATACCGGAGATAAGCAATGGCATTTGGTACTTTGCTGGCAGGAAATGCTGTACTTCTGGACACTGACATACGGCATGGTGGTTTTAGAGTCAGAAATCGTGGTGGCAACAATTACGCGGCACCAGGTGCACGCGACAACGCAGTAAAGACACCGGTTGAGCTGTCTGACACATACGGACTCTGGCATCGCTCATGGTTGCAAACTCCGTCTGTTTACGATAATTCAACGCATGTCATGTGGATGCAAGCCGCTGAACTACATGTGGACATGCGTTTGCCCGAAGGCGTTAGAGAAATGGAATCTGCAAGCTCTCTTGCGGCTCTGAACTCGTCACAATTACGATTGCTTGCCGCAGCAGATGGCTTTGCCGGCAAAACCTCAGTCACTGACAGCATCTGTACATGGTCCCGGCGTATCAACTTCCAGGGCCCCTTGAAAGGCATGGATGTGGGAGAGCTTAAACAGACGACTGAAGGCCTGCTGGAAACCGGTCTGTATGCCAACTACAATGAACTCTGGCAACATGTGGACAATGAAAAACCGCAGGAACGCCTTCTGTCAGACAACCATGGCAGAACCATCGTGATCTTGTGGACAGAGACACAATTTGCACTGGGTCGAGGCTGGTCCGGTAGAATCGACCACAATCGTTCTCTGCGTGAACATGTAGATTTTGCCTTGGGTCGTCAGGATCAGGCGGCCCTGGCACGTGCTTTTGATCAGGAATTCTGCTTCGGTCAAATTGAAGACGGACGCGGTATTGTCGAGCATTCAACTCAACCCATGCGACGTGGCACTTCTGTATTTGATGCTACAGAGTTGTTTTCTGGTGCTGCGAGTATCGAATTCAGCCTGGTAGATTTTTTTGGAGAATCAACAAAGGTGAAATTCAAGTCGTCGAGGCGTTAACAGTCCATCGTTATCGCTGATTTCAGGTACGTGATGCCTCAAATTCGCGCCAGGCCTTCTCAAGCTTTTCAATATTGAATCCTGGCTCACGCGCAGGCCCCAGAATCAGATGCTCACTACCCTGCATCTTGAGGATGGCGGCTTCCAGCTCCGCAATGACCTCAGTTGGTATGACCAAGGCGCCGTGACGATCTGCATGCACCAGATCACCGGTGGCAACCGTGATACCCATTACTTGCACAGGAATACCAATTTCTCGCACATGCACAAAGGCGTGACTTGGACCAATGGAACCTGCCACCACCGGGAAGCCTGCTTGCAGATCACCCAGATCCCGCATGACCCCATTGGTTAAAGCACCATTGAGACCCAGCCCCTTGTGCACGGTGGTATGCACCTCTCCCCACCAGGCACTGACACAATGTGGGTAATCCATATCCTCGATCACGGCGATGGCAGGCCGTGGTCCGTCTGCCATATGCCGGAAGTAATTCAGCCGTCGTTCGCGAATCACCTCTTTGGACTCGACAGGTGCCTCGAGCCCTGCGATTCTGGCGGTGCGCGCAAAGCCGACCATGGCTGGCGCTAGCGGGTCTGAGGCCTGCATCGTCCCCTTGGTGTATTGATTAAAGCCTCGCTTGCCCTGCGCTACCTCTATGGCATTGCAGACAGTGGGCGTATCAACTTTTTGCAATAACGCCAGTAAGCTGGGCGACAAGCTGTGTTCTGACATGACTTGAATCCGGGTTAGGTTGGTTGATAGAGGTTAATGTTGATAGTCACAGGCCTGCAACCAGGCTTGCAGATGGGCATTGGTTTCAGCCGGTTGCTCCAGCACGGGCAAGTGCCCTGCGTCAGCAACAATGGCAAGGGAGGAGTGGGACACCAGCTCGTGCATCAGGCGGTGTCTTTCAGGTGGGCACAGCCGGTCCTGATCACCACACAGTATCAAGGTGGGAACCCTGACCGATCGTAGCGTTGCACTCTGATCAGGCCGCTCCCGCAGCGCCAGGGATTGCCGGATGAAGACATCACTCCCCAGCTCCTGCGCCATCTGCGCACACAGATCCAGAATCTCTGCCTTGTTGTGATTATCGGCCAGATAGTTAGGCTTCATCTCGTCACGCATCACCTCCAGCAACCGACCCTGCCTGACCTTTTCCATCTGCGGAGTACGTACCTGCTTGACCTGATCCAGCTCTGCCAACGGGTTGGTGTCCAGCAGTGCCAGCCCGCGCACCCGCAGCGGTGCCTGGCGCTGCACTTCCATGGCCACAATGCCGCCCATGCTAAGACCGCATAGTGCAAACTCGGAAGGTGCGTGCCGCAAAACCTGTTCTGCCAGGCTCTGCACATCTGAGTGCTCGCTCAAGGGACTGAACTGGACGGCACGTTCGTTTGAGAATTGCGCTATCTGATGGTGGTACATCCGGGCATTGCACATCATGCCCGGCAATAGCAGCAGAGGAATCAAACAGCTGATCTCGCCAGCGCTGCGCCTTCTGCCAGAGAGGCCAGTTTGGCGTAGGCAATATCCGTATCAACCGCACCAAAACCTGCAAAGGTACCAAAGCCGCAATCTGAGCCTGCCTGTACCCGCTCAGCACCCACGATATTGACAAACCGTGTCAGCCGTTCGGCAACCAGTTGCGGATGCTCAACGAAGTTGGTGGTGGTATCAACCACCCCGGGAATCAGAATCTTGTCATCCGGAATTTCGCGGCTTCTATCGCGAAACACGGTCCACTCATGTGCATGCCGGGGGTTCGAAGTTTCGAATAACAGATGCTGGGCGCGCGTTTTCATCAGAACGGGAAAGACCGTTGCCATATCCACATCGCACACATGCGGGCCTTCGTAATTGCCCCAACAGATATGTACACGTACCCTGGCAGGATCAATATCGCTCAGCGCATGGTTGAGTGCCTCGACGTGTTGATGGGCAATCTTGACGAATTCTGCATCACTCAGATCACTGAACAACATATGCCGCGACAAGGCCAGATCCGGACAATCCAGCTGCAATATCAGCCCAGCATCAACAATGGTCTCGTATTCGGCCTTCATGGCGTCGGCCAGCACTCCCAGGTATCGCTCACGGCTGGGGTAGAAACTGTTCTGCAAAAACAAAGAGATGACGCCCGGCGATGCCGCGTTCATGAAACCAGCCTCGGCGCCATGCTCTGCCATACCCGCCTTGAGGTTGGCAATATCCTTTTCCAGCTCTCCCTGGCCTTTGGATACCACTTCACCGGTACACATGGGCCGGGCATATTGCGGGGTGCCTCCTTCATTGGCCAGTCGCTCCAGAAAACCTGGGAACAGCTTCAGATCAGCCGGTGCATTGCGTTCGCTATCGCCAGAAAAGCCGGTGTAGCGATCCTTGACGTAGGTGGCGTAGCTGATCTTGCTGGTCTCACCATCAGAGACGATATCCACCCCGGCGTCTACTTGCCGTTTAACCGTTGCCGATACCGCACGCGTCATGCAGTCGTCAAATCCGGCCTGGTCAAATTCTTCCTCACGCTCGCGCGCGAATATATAATCCACAACACTCTGCCGGCGTGGCAAGGAGCCTACGTGCGTGACCGGTATCTTTTTCATGAGAAGTCCTTTGTCAGCCCGGCCTGATCATCGGTATTGCGGACGCGATACAGGCTCGCCTCACCGCTCATGCTGGGCTCCAGCGCATGCAACAGGCCCGGTGGCACTGCACAGGTATCACCCGGATTGAGCACACAGCTACCACCTTCCCAGCCCAGGCGCCAATGGCCTCGCATCACCATCAGTATCTCGTGACGCTCACTGCTGTAAAGACCCGTATCCAGAGAATTGCGACTGATAAAATCCACCTCGAAGCCCGGACGATCCTTGATCAAAGCCTGGTCGCCAATGACATTGCAAGGAGCCTTGGCCGACAACGCCATCATGTCGTGATAGCGGGCGACGTAGTGGCTGACCACTTCTTGCACCGTCGGCTCCTTGATCTGCGCCAACTGCTCATCATTCAACACTGGCATGGCCTGCACGCCTTCAGGCAATAACTGACCCTGCTTGCTGTCATACAGCACACCGTTGTCACCCAGAATCAGGCCATGGGCACTGGCCTCCTGGATCACCTGCGGTGCCCAGACCACACCACCACCGGCATCGTCACCGCCCAGCACCGCCATGATCATGCCGTAGTCGGTGCCCACGTTTTCAAAGCCGCGAAAAATACCGGTCGGGATATTGAAGATATCGCCTTCTTGCAGAATCACCTCACCGGCGGTGCCACTACGTCCCCAGAAAAAACGCCAGCGGCCCTTGAGTACAAAAAACACCTCGGCGGTGCGGTGCGTATGCAAGGAGTTGCGGCATTTGGGCGGCTGTCCGGCAGCACCAATGTTGAAGCCGGGCGTCTCCTTGATGTGTACATGCTGATCGGCACTCTCGGAGACACCGCCACCGATGATGGTGAAGTTCTCTTTCTGATCCGAGCCTGGTGTGTGGGCATCGATGAATGCGGTACGGCAGGGTTGCAGATCCCCGTAACGAACAATTCGCGCTTCCATTTGTGCAGGTGTCATAGTCAATTATCCCGTTTTCAACGCAATTTGCTTCCAGATGGCGGTCTCGTCGAACAGCACGAACTCTCGACGCAAGCCCCAGGGGCCGAATTCAGCATGGCAAATTCCCATGATGTAGACATCGGCACCACTGGGTGCGCCATACGCGCCCCACCCGTCATGCTTGCCTTGCAGGCTCCAGCGTATCGCTGCCCGCGGTGGCATCAGCGGATCGTCGCGCCCGATCTGATGTTCGATACGAAACTGTGCATTGGGGAAGCTGGCCCGTAATCCCGTCCAGAAACGATCAACATCACCATGCGAATGACCCGTCATGCCACCCGGGTACTCCAGTTGACAGGCGCGATCATATTCGACAGGAATAGCCGCCAGATCTGCATTCATCAGGCGTTCAAGCAGCTCTGCGTAACGTTGGCCCCATTCATTATCATTACCCTTGCCCTTGTAGGGGCCAGGCTTGTCAATCGCCGGAGAGAACAGCGGCGCACACTGTTCCGGCCCGCCTTCCCGGGCGATCTGATCCCGGGCAAAGTCGGCAGGATCCCATCCCAGCTGGCGCACAACAGCGCCCTGGTCGCGAATCAACCACTCATCATTGATCTGGTTGTTGATGGCATGACAGTCGGCAATGGCGCGATAACCCAGCCGCTTGCCGGTAGCGCGACCATAGACACCATCACCGCTATGGGTCGCCGTCGAGTAGAGCCGATGCGAGGACAGCATGCCCTCCTCCGGACTACCGCTCCAGATCACATCCTCAGCCAACAGGGTACGATCGGGAAACTCTGCCAGCGTCGACAGGGTTGCCGCAATCACGCCCTGATTGCCGACCACGACGCCGGCTGTAGAACGCACAACAATATCCGTCGAATAGTACTGATTCAGCGTGGCGATACCACGATCTTCCCAGATCTCTTTGGTGATACTGATGATGTAATCGGGGAAATCTCTGAACCGGGGGTCAAAGCCGTGCATACCTAGTCTCTCTTGTCAGGGTTTGATACTGGAACTGCGCACCACCAAGGGTGCGTCTAACGACAAGCGCCGTGGCGGCGCGTCTTCCTGGGTAATCTGGGTCATCAGCATGTTGACGGTTTCCTGCACCATACGATTGGCAGGCTGGCGTACCGTTGTCAGTTTGTAGGCACCCCAGGCGGCGGCCGGCACATCGTCATAACCCACCACTCCGACATCTTCGGGGATTCGCAGACCTAATTCGTCGCGTATGACATCCATTACCGCAAAGGCCATATGGTCATTACAGATGAACACCGCATCCGGCCGCTCCTCCACCGAGAACATGCGCCGTGCAGCAACCTTGGCCTGTTCGAAGTTGAAGTCCCCCTCTTCGCGAGCGAAGAGTTTCATCCCTACCGAGGCCAGCCCCTCCCGAAACCCTGCTTCACGATCACGCTGGGTGGAGGCACCATTCCAGCCCGCTATATAGGCAATGCGCTGGTATCCGCTCTGCGCCAGATGCACCGCCGCCTTGCGTCCGCCGGCAAAATTGTCCGATGTCACAGAGGATAGAGAATCGTTATCCTGAGTTCGATTGAACAGCACCACCGGTACACCCGCGGCATGACAGCGCAACGCCAGTTCCGAGGACATGGCTACCGAGGCCAATACAATGCCATCAACCTGATAGTCGAGTAGCTCGCCCAGTACGGCATCCATATTATTCGATGTCTGCGCCGCCATGAACACCAGGACGTGATAGCCCTCTGCCTGCAATCCATTGGACAGCTTTTCCAGTACCTCTGGATAGAACTGGTTATTCAGATAGGCGACAACCAGGCCGATGATGCGTGACTTGCCGGTGATAAGGGAGCGTGCAAGCACATTGGGTCGGTAACCGAGCTGATCAGCGGCGCGACGAACTTTATCGGCAGTTTTGGGTGAGACGCTGGCGCCTGGTGTGAAAACCCGTGATACCGCCGACTGACTGACACCTGCCAGCTTGGCAACTTGTGACGAGGTGATTTTTTCGATCGCCATCAATCTGCAGTCCAGCCACCGTCAACCATCAGTGCCGTACCGGTAACCAGAGCTGCCGCATCGGATGCCAGATACAATACTGACCCCATGATATCCTCGACCACACCGGTACGGCCCATCTTGATTTTCTCTTCAATCCAGCGGACCCGTTCAGGCTGATCGAACGTCTGCTCGGTCAGCGGGGTTCGTATAAACGTAGGGCACACGGTATTGACGCGAATGCCTGCGCGACCCCATTCGATTGCCATGGCTTTCGTGAACCCTTCCACCGCAAACTTGGAGGCACAATAGACCGAACGATCAACGCCGCCCACATGTGCCATTTGTGATGAAATATTGATCAGCGAACCCGGCTTGCCTGCCTCAATCAAGCCCTTTGCAACTGCTTGTGTCAGAAAGTAGGCACCGCGAAGATTGACATTCATCACCGTGTCAAAATCCTCCAACTGAGTATCAAGCGCCGCAGCATGACGGGCCAGACCTGCACTGTTGACCAAGATATCGAATGGCCCTTGCTGGCTGACAGCCTTCTGTACTGCAGCCACATCAGCGATATCCAGCGCCAGCGCCTCACAACTGTAGCCTTGTTCGTGCATGCTCTGGATAGTCTGGTCAAGCCGCTGCAGACCGCGTGCTGCCAGAACGACATGCGCGCCCGCTTCAGCCAGTGCCACGGCGCAGCCCTGTCCGATTCCTGAAGAGGCTCCCGTGACCAAAGCACGGCGGCCCTCAAGTCTGAAGCTAGGTGTTTTGGGCAATGGCATCATGAGGCTGTTTTTCTATCACTGTTGGAAGAGCGCTCATTGTCAGCCATCAATGCGTCTCTTTTATCTCTCAGCTCCAACATGCGTGCAAAAAGATCGATGCCCATCTGGCCGAACAGATCAATCATGTCGACAAAGACCCAGTTTTCAGTGAATTGCTCATCGGAACGCAGCCAGAAGTCGATACCTGAGACAGTGAGCCTGACCCCCGAGGCCGACTCCCCCAGATACGGCCCTGTGTGAGTCGCCTGGACACCGGCCACCCCGGAGGAGGCCAGCAGACGCCCTTCTGCAAATAAAGACTCCAGGGCGAGCACTTTACGGTCGGGAAAAGCGACCAGCCAGGGTTGCTGGTGCAGCTGCTCGAACTCGGAAAAAGACAGACAGGCACCGATTCCGCCCGGCCCGTACCATTTCAGATTGGGATGAAAGAAATCGGCCATACCCATGCTGGACAGATCATTCTGGTCAAATCCATTCAAGCCACCGTAGAGTAGCTTGTGACCCAAGCTCAAGGTCTGCGCAGTTTCCTCAGAGCTCTGTGCCTCATCAAGCACCCCATCGAAGCCTGTCGCCGCAGGATAAACATGAGAGGCACCACGGGGTGCTGGCAACACCGGCAAACCGATCTGCTCGAACCAATCAACAAAGTCGATAATGACCTGTGACTCGACCATCACATCGCCCTTGAAGCGAATAAACTCGCTCCAGCGAATGCGCAAGGGACGACTCGTGGCAGGGATACCCAGAAAGCTGTCGCGGGCCATACCCGTCAGGTAGCCGGTGCCGGCGACCCAATAGGCGTCTTTAGCTTCATCGCCGACATGATCGATCGATTGCCCACCCATGAACAGATGCACTTGCCGAGTCAGATCTGCAAACGCCTGTTTGAGCGGTATCAACACCTCCTGGGCCAGGGCGTAGGGTCCCGTTATTTCACCCAGTGGTGCAGGACCTTTCCAGCAGAAATGCTCTGACAGGTAGGAAGCTGCAACGGCGGGCATATCCTCGCAGCTGGCTGAATCGATGGTCGCCCAGTATTCACGCACACGTGCCTTGTTGGCTTGGTTGAGTTCCAGATTGAGTTCCAAGGCGATTTACTCTTGCGAATTAGTGTGAGGTGCGGCTTCGCCATAAGGCACATTGATGCCGCCATAACGTCGCACCCTTACATTGGCTTGCTCGGCGTGACCGACAAACCCTTCGAGCAGGCACAGGCGTGAGCAGTAAGCGCCGATTTCTGCCGCAGCCGCATCGGTAGTCACCCGCTGATAGCTGTGAGTCTTCAGAAACTTGCCGACCCACAGCCCACCGGTATAGCGTCCGGCCTTGTTGGTGGGCAGCGTATGGTTGGTGCCGATCACCTTGTCGCCGTTGGCCACATTGGTGCGCGGCCCCAGAAACAAAGCGCCATAACAAGTCATGTTTTCCAGAAACCAGTCATCCCGATCAGTCATCACCTGCACGTGCTCACTGGCGATATCATCCGCAACCGCCAGCATTTCATCGTAACTATCGCAGACAATCACTTCGCCGTAATCGCGCCAGCTGGCACCCGCTGTTTCAGCCGTTGGCAGTACCTGCAAGAGGCGCTCGATTTCAGCCAGTGTCTCCTCGGCCAGAGCGCGAGAATTGGTCAACAGCACTGCAGGAGAGTTGTAGCCATGCTCGGCCTGGCCCAGCAAATCGGTGGCGCACAGTTCGGCATCAACCGTCTCATCGGCAATCACCATGGTCTCGGTCGGGCCTGCAAACAGATCGATGCCCACGCGGCCAAACAACTGTCGCTTGGCTTCTGCGACAAAGGCATTACCGGGTCCCACAAGCATGTGCACAGGCTCGATTGTCTCGGTACCCAGTGCCAGCGCGCCGACGCCCTGCATGCCACCCAGTACATAGATTTCGTGTGCACCGGCCATATGCATGGCCGCTATAACGGCCGGATTAGGCTGTCCTTTAAACGGTGCTGTCGTGGCGGCAATACGTGGCACGCCGGCCACCGAGGCTGTCAGCACGGACATATGAGCCGAGGCGACCATGGGAAATTTGCCTGCCGGCACATAACAACCCACCGACTGCACCGGTATGTTCTTGTGCCCCAGAATCACCCCCGGCAGAGTCTCCACTTCAATATCGGTCATGGAGGCACGTTGAGCCTCGGCAAAGCGTCGAACCTGTGCCTGGGCGAATTTGATGTCTTGGATATCACTGGGCGCAACCGCGGCGATCAACGTCTGTATTTCATCCTCGCTGAGGCGGTAGCTATCACGCGAATCCTTGTCGAATTTCTCCGCCAGCTCACGTACTGCAACATCACCACGTGCTTCGATATCGGCTAACGTCGTCTCAACGACCTGCCGCACTTTGGCGTCATCCTCAGCACGCTGCTCAAGAGATTTGCCGCGCTTCAAGTACTCAATCGTCATAACGTTTTCCCGGCTCAGGCCCTGTCAGGGCAGTTTGATCTTGTGAATAATGTCTTGGTTGTAAAACGGCCTTCTATTGGCCGGGCTTAGGCGCCACACGTTCTCCGCGATCAAAGGCCTCCCAGCCTTCGCCACCGAATACATCCTTGCCAAGCTGTGCCAATACATGGGGAAAATCCACCATGACCCAGTTGTCGACAATTTTGCCGTCAACCACTTTCCAGAAATCCATATAACGAATCTCGACCTTCTTGCCGCTAGCCACCACCCCCATGAAGTCGCCGCTATGTGTGGCCTCTTGTCGGCCAAAGGCTGCCGCCCATTCACCCATATACAAACGCGCCTCATCGATACAAACCTTGTCAGAAAAAGCGGCCTGGAAAGGCTGTTGCCAGTTGCTCTGAAACTCTCGCAGGCCAGTCTTGGAACCACAGCCCGCATTACCCATCCAGCGAAAAGACTCGGCGAAAAATTCCCCGATATCGCCTATTCGATGATCATTCAAACCATCGACCATGCTCTCGATCACCTCACGGGTCTGATCCGTCTTGCTCATATCCGTGTCACGGCTCAAGGCCGCTTGTTCGGGTCTGGTTCCCTTCATGACTATTACTACCCTTTTACTGCGCCGGCAGTCAGGCCGGACACGATTTGACGTTGAAAAACCATGATCATGACAAATAACGGTGCGGTAATTGAGACCACCGCCGCCACTGCAAACATCACATTACCCTTGGTCTGGGTGGTTCCCAGAAAACTGGCAATCTTGGGCACCATGGTCTGATTCTCCTTGGACAGGATCATCGCTGTGACCGCAAAATCGTTGTACGCCAGCAAGAATGAAAACAGTCCGGTGGTAATCACCCCAGGCCACATAACCGGCACGATCACATGGCGGAAAGCCTGGAACCGGTTACAGCCATCAACCATGGCGCTCTCGTCCAGATCCTTGGGAATGTTCTTGAAAAACGAGTGCAGCATCCACAGCGTGAAAGGCTGATTGATGGCAACCAGGACAACGACAGCCGTCGACAGATTGCCCCACAGATTCCACTTGAAAAACACCGGCAGATAACCAGACACCAGCGTGATCGGTGGCATGGCACGAAAGATCAGCGCAATGATCAGGAACCAGAAGGCGTAGCGGTAGGTTGAGCGCGATAGAGCGTATCCACCCAGGGTGCCGAATGTGAGCGAGATGGTCACAACGAACAGACAGACAATCGCGGTATTGATCGCCGCCAGACCAAACGCTTCCTTGATCCAGGCACCATAATAGCCATCACCGGTCAGTGCACTACCCGTCTCCTCTATCGTCAATGGGCCGGTGAGTGAGTTGACCCAGTCGGCCTTGGAGAAAAAATCCCCTTCCACCTTGAATGAGCCCCATAGGGTCCACAAGAACGGGAAAGCAGCCAATATCATCCATATCACCAACACACTGATCAACAACACGTTGAGAGCGGCGGACCTTCTTTGCGTTTGCGCAGCCATTAGACGGACCCCTACTTGCGTGTAAAGTCGCGCCAGGTGCGAACCAGCACCGGCATCAACAGGATTGCAATACCCAGAATTGTCAGCACAGACGTTGCGGCTGCCGAACTCAACTGTCGCGTCTCGCCACCCAGATCGTTGTAGATAGCCCAGGAAAGTGAGGTGGCATGTGCCGAGGCGGAGAAACTGACGATAGGCTCGAATACCCGGAAGTTATCCATCAGCTGCATGAGCGCTATAAAGGTTGTCAGCGGCAACAGATGCGGGATGATCACGTAGCGAATCTGCTCCCAACGACTGGCCCCATCGATCATGGCCGACTCCAGAGTGTCGTTATTGACGGTCTGCAAACCGGCGTAGTAGACGATGAAAGCGAAAGGCGCTGAATGCCAGACTCCGTACACCATCAACATGACCCAGGTCAGCGGCGTGGATGCCTTGACCGACAGGTTCGGATCACCTGCTATATATTGCAAGGCCGCCCCCACAACACCGCGAGCGTCCACCATCCAGAAAATAATCAATGAGCCCACCAGAGGCGTCACCATCATGGGCAGCAGGGAGAAGAAGATCAGTGGTCCGCGCAGCTTTTTGGTTGCGCTGTTAACAGCCACCGCGATGATGAAACCGACGATAATCACCAACGGCGTGACAATGAAGGTATAGGCCAGCGTAAAGCTCATGGCCTTGTAGAATGGCAGATTGACCAGCTTATCGTAAAACTCACCGAGTCCTGCCGAACTACGCCAGGCGGCACCAACCTCTTTGACAGCCAGATGACTGCGATCCAGATAGGTAGTCAGACCTGCAAAACGGCCCAGTGGGCTTGCCTTCTGTATGGCCTGTGTGGCTTCCTGATCAACGGCTGTCGTGGTAGTACACCCGAAAGGACCACAGTTCTCGACTTGCTTGATGACTTGCGCATGATCGACATAGACCGACTGCACCGCCACCGAGATTATCGGCACGAAGATAAACAGCAGCATCGCCAGTGACGAGGGAAGCACGAACCAGAAAAACGTCTTGTGTTTCATCAGTTCCTATCCGGAGGGAGGCAGAAAAACATCAATGGGGGCGATTCTCACCGCCCCGCTGTCGATGGGCCTAGTTCAGAAAACCTTTCTCTTTAGCTGCCGTGGTGTACGTAGCCTCGATATCTGACAGAGCCGCTTCGGCGCTTTCCTTGTCTTGCAGATAATCCGACAGGTTGTCACCCAGTGCTGTTTGCAGCAGACCCATATAGGGCAGCATGGGATACGGCTTCGCACTCGCCTGAATGGCAGCAAAAACCCCCTTGTTCACAGGCGCTGGCTCGTAACCTTCGAGCATCCAGACTGCCTGAGCCATGGTTTCATCGTTGAGGATGTCAGGACTGGTGCCCGTCATCATCGACACAAATGTGGCTTCGGCATCTTCATCGCTAATGTTCTTGGCAACGGTCCAACCATCCCACCACAGGGTCGTGGCAGGCACCGTGCCGCCAGCGACTGTCATGGGGCCAGCGACAGCCACATTGCTGTACACCACTTCTTCAGCACCGTCTTCGTCCATCAGCACGCCGACTCGTGAGCCCCACATATTCATCAGAGCCACATTGCCTGCTTCCACTTCGGCACCCGTG
Organism: Granulosicoccus antarcticus IMCC3135; assembly: GCF_002215215.1. Taxonomy (NCBI): domain Bacteria; kingdom Pseudomonadati; phylum Pseudomonadota; class Gammaproteobacteria; order Chromatiales; family Granulosicoccaceae; genus Granulosicoccus; species Granulosicoccus antarcticus. The sequence goes on from NZ_CP018632.1 coordinate 4,706,424, forward strand.
GCGTTTGAATCATGAGTCAGAAAATCAGGGTTCATGTATTCGGTCAGTGCTTTCATCATTTCCAGAGCAGCCACGCCCTGAGCATTGTTGATGGCCACTTCAGCCGTTCCGGGCTTGAAGAAATCACCGCCAGCTCCGATGTACATATTGACGAATTCGGTAGCCAGATTCCAGCCCGACTGATAGGCACCTCCAACCGGATTTTCCATGATGCCTTTTTCACGGATCAACTTCGCCGCTTCCAGCAAGGCCTCATAGGTTTTGGGGGGTTCGACGCCAATCTGTTCAAGCACATCCTTGCGATAGGTCAGGTGCTGTGCATTGGCCATGAAGGCGACGGCCATGACCTTGCCATCAATGGTTATCAGGTTGCTCTTGGGAATGTCCTGACCATATTTTTCGATCAGATCGTCCAGTGGACGAAGCACATCGGCATTAATCAGCGCCACGATTGAGGAGTTGGCGATGATGGCTGAGGTGTACTCAGCCGGATTTCCCTGCAAGCCTGCCAGATTGATTTTCTGATGATCAGCGGTCAGATTGGCAGTAATGGTGACACCATCTCCAGCACAGGCTTCTGCGGCTTTGACCACGGTATGAATGGCAGGAAATTCGTTACCAACTATATTGACTCGTCCGGATTCAATACCACAGCCGGCGTAAACTGCATTCGCAGACATCGCCAGTGAGGTGGCGAGTATCAGTTTTTTCAAGAGCATGGTTTGTCTCCCAGGTTGAAATACGGGGTGCGGCCGCAACGATTGCGCCGGCCGTTGGTTCACAACTTGCGCGAAACGCGCGCGCCTGTCTCGGCATCAAAGAGATGACAAAACTGCGGTTCTATGGCGATCGATACCGAGTCTCCGATATTCGTCCGGAAATTCTTGTCAGCTTTGACCGACACCAGCACACCATCAATTCTTACCGAAATCATGGTGGCGTCACCCAACAGCTCCAGCGTGTATACGGGGGCATTGATTTGCCCGTTTGCCCCCTCGGCAAGCCTTGCATCCTCTGCTCGAAAACCCAGAGTGACAGGCCCCTCTTGCGCCTCCAGCACAGGTACCGACATATGTTTCGCCTTGAACACCCCATTCTCGATTACGCCGTCAACCAGATTCATGGCCGGGGAACCGATAAAGCTGGCTACAAAGGCATTACTGGGATTATCGTAGATCTCGGTAGGTGTTCCTACCTGCTGTACCAGCCCGGATTTCATCACCACAACCCGGTCAGCCAGAGTCATGGCCTCGATCTGATCATGAGTGACGTAAACGGTGGTCACCGCCAGCTCGTGGCACAGGTTCTTGATCTGGGCACGGGTAGAAACGCGTAATTTGGCATCCAGGTTGGACAGTGGCTCGTCCATCAGAAAGGCATTTGGCTCACGTACAACCGCACGTGCCAGAGCGACCCGTTGTCGCTGACCACCCGACAGTTCGGCAGGTTTACGATGCAGAAATTCATCCAGCTCAACCATAGCCGAGGCACGCTTGACACGTTCGTCGTGACTGGCAGGATCAATCTTGCGCACCTTCAGGGGAAAACGGATATTTTCGTAGACGTTCATGTTCGGGTAGAGCGCATAGGACTGAAACACCATGGCCACATCCCGATCCTTGGGCTCCAGATCATTGATTACCTTGCCATCAATGCGGATCTCGCCGGAACTGACATCCTCCAGGCCTGCAATCATTCGCATGGTGGTGGTCTTGCCGCAACCGGAAGGTCCCAGCAACACCAGGAATTCACGATCGGCAATGGTCAAGTTGAAGTCATTGACACCAACAAAACTGCCCCACCTCTTGCACAGATTGCGTAGTTCGATTTCAGCCATGGTGAGTCCCTGTCCTCTAATGCACTAAAACAAGATTTTTGCATTCGTTTGCAAAACAATACGCCCAACCACATCTGCAACGCAAGTTATTTTTGCATTCGTATGCAAATTAATTTTTCACACGGTTTACACTAAGCTCTGACAGGTATTGCCCAAGCTTTTCCAGCCCTCTTTGTTCGCAGCATCTCTTTCGAGGTTGTCATGAGTCGTTTCCAATCCGCCAAAAAACTATTGCGTCGCTATATGCAGGCAATGGAAGAGGCCTCAGCATCCACCGCTACCCAAGTGCTCGCCGAGTACACCAGCGCAGACTATTCGTGGCGTGGAGTCTTTCCCTTTCGCGAACAGGACAGTGGTGAATCGGCAGCTCGGGTTTTCTGGCAACCACTGATGCATTCTTTCACTCGCCTGCAACGCCGCGAGGACATCTTCATGGCCGGAGAGAATGTCTATGATGGTGAGACATGGGTCATGAGCTCGGGCAACTTCATGGGCCTGTTTGATAACGACTTTCTGGGCATACCGGCAACCCGGCGCATTGCCAATCTTCGCTATGCAGAATTCAGCTGTGTGCGAGATGGCAAGATCTGCCAGACAGGCTTGTTTGTAGACCTGATTGGCCTCATGGTCCAAGCTGGGGTCAACCCCCTACCCCCTTCCACCGGGGTTTATTACAACTACCCAGGTCCGCGCTACCATGACGGGCTGCTGCATGACGAGGCGGATCCGGCAGATAGTGAAATCACCTTGTCCCTGGTGAATACCATGGTGCAGGATCTGAGTGATCTTAATACCAGTGGCGCAATGGGATGCCCACCGGAGGTGCTGGCCAGGACATGGCATGAGGACATGCTCTGGTATGGCCCTGCGGGAATCGGGGCCAGCTACACCATTCCTCGCTACCAGGAGCAGCACCAGCTACCTTTTCGAAATCAACTGGGCGACAAACAATTCCAGGGACATGTCTGCCGCTTTGCTGAAGGTAATTACGCCTGTTTTTTCGGCTGGCCAAACCTGAGCAACAGCCCCCTGGGTGGCTGGCTCGGTTTACCGGGAGGCAGTCAGCACTCGAAAATGCAAGTGGTCGATATCTACCGACGCGAAGGCGATAAACTGGTAGAGAACTGGATTTTGATCGATCTGCCATGGTGGCTGACACAACAAGGCCTGGATGTACTCCAGCGCAATCGCGAGCTACGTGGAGTTATGTAGAGTCGCCAGAACCTGTAATTTTGAGGCACTATAGCCTTCATGAAAAACTCCCCACAAGCAGACTACGCATCATTGATTGATGCGCAGACTCATGACTTCATTCGTCGCACAGAGCTCTGGTATCCACCCGGCACTACGGGGCAGAGTATCGAGGCGCAGCGTCGCACCTATGATGCGTTGTGTCGGGAGTTTCATCGCGATTACCCGCCCGAAGTGACGGCCTCAGACGATACCACTGGTATATCCACACGACATTATGTGCGTGCCTCTGCTGACAGCACAACGGCTGCAGCCCAGGTCGTGTATTTTCACGGTGGTGGTTTTGTGGTTGGTGGACTGGAGAGTCATGATGATGTCTGCGCCGAAATCTGTCAGGCCAGTGGATTTCCCGTTACTGCTATCGACTACCGCCTCTGTCCTGAACACACACATCCAGCCGCTTTCGAAGATGCCGTGGCCGGCGTAGAAAAAGCCTGGCAGGCCAGTCAGATGCCTATCGTTTTAGTTGGCGACAGTGCCGGTGGCAATCTGGCCGCAGCGGTTGCCCATCAACTGCGTTCAAGCTCAATCAAGCTGGCAGGCCAGGTACTGATTTATCCTGGCCTGGGTGGCGACATGAGCAAAGGCTCCTATCTGCAGCATGCCAATGCGCCCATGCTCAGCACCGAGGAGGTCGAATACTATGCCACCCTCAGAGCCTCTGCCTCACATGACAAGAGTGACCCTACTTTGTCACCACTGAGTGATTCCGACTTTTCAGCACTACCCCCCACCCTGGTCTTCGGTGCAGAGTGTGATCCTTTATCTGATGATGGCAAGCATTACCGCGACAGAATTCTGCAGGCAGGTGGCAAGGCTGCCTGGTTCAATGAAGCCGGACTGGTACACGGGTACCTCAGAGCACGTAGTACCGTTGAACGAGCCGAGTCCAGCTTCAAGCGTATCGTTGAAGGCATCCACCTGCTGGGCACCGGTCAGTGGCTCAACACCTGAATACGCACAGCTTTACTGCCCCTATACAAACTCGCGTGCAATCGTATCCTTGTATTCACGCCTGAATACTTGCGTACCTGACTCTGTCGCTATCAATACAGCACTGACGTAAAAGGCCTTTGCATCACAATGCATATGCACCTCGACATCCGTTGCCCATTGCCACTCATCCCGGCCGCCAGTCTGCGACCAGGTAATGCTGACGTTCGCACTCAACGGATCATCAGGATGGATGGACCAGATCTCATGTGTCTCACTGCCCGATAGCAGGCCGTGAGCCTGATCGCGGTTTTCACCAAAGTCATTACTGATGCGGGTCGTCACGATACCGCTCTTTTCATCCTTGAGCGTTGCTCGTGTGGAGCAAGCCTTGCGAATCACATCCACCGCCCAGGCAGGTGATGTCTCTGGCGGTTCGAAGCTGACATTATCCGTCTGCTCTGGCCTGACTGGCAAACTGAGAGCGCCGCTGGATACGGTGAGTTCAAAGACCCCTGGCTGTGGCCAGACGAAGGGCCAATAACTGGTCGACAGAGCAATTCGCAGGCGATGACCTGCGGGTATTCGATAGGCTATCTGATCTAAAACGACCTTGTACATTGTCAACTCACCCGGGACAGGCGCCAGCGGATGTTCCGGACGATCAGCATGGACCAGGTTCATCAGACCCAGAGTAATCAATGCCGAGCTACCATCGGGGCGAAGATCACACAGACGCACACAGATCATTCCGAAAGGCTGGTCCACACTGGCAAACAGATTCAGTTCCGGGGCACCGACGATATCCAGCGCTGTGCTCAGAATCTCCCCGTCGAAGATCATGGAACCCTGATCATCCACAGATTGCTCGTCGGGCAACTCCGGTCCGAAGGCGAACGGAAAGTACTCACCGGCTGCCTGCCCGCAGTCCTGAGGCGATGTTATTGTCGCCAGAAAACAGCCATCAGCGTTAGCTTGAGAGCCCGGCACATTTTGGTGCAAGGTGCCCGTTGCAGGTGCATCGGTCACCGTCAAATCGTGGCCCAGATTGAAAAGCTGGCTCTGAATACTGCTCGAAGGCCAGTCAGATTCAGCAATCCAGCGACCCGGACGCTCCGGCAACCAACGTGCAGGCGCAATGCTGTCCATCAACCAGACACGATAATCAGGTTCGTTCTTCACGCCTGTGTCCTCATCCTTCAGCCATTGATCCCACCATCGCTTAGCCTCCTGCAGGAAACCGATGGCAGGTTGTGGCGCCGCATAGTGAGGGTATTTATGTATCCATGGCCCCACGATGCCCTTGACCGGTGATGTCAGTTTACCAAGCAGATGACTGACAGTATTGCGATAACCATCATGCCAGCCACCGACCGTGAGCACAGCCGCCTGGATGGCCGTGTAGTCCTCACACACTGAGCCACGCTGCCAGTACGCATCGCGGCTCTGATGGCCGTGCCAGGTGGATGCCATGAGCGGTAATTGCTCCAGCCGCGCCATCCACATGGCCCGCCAGTCCTCGCCAACCAGCGCCTTGTCAGGCGGCCGCGATGAATAGGAGAGCATATTGGCAGCCCAGCCGATGTTCTCCCCCAGCAGACAGCCACCTTTGTAATGGATGTCGTCGGCAAATCGATCCACCGAGGAGCACAGGGTAATAACCGCCTGCAGTGCCGGTGGCCGCATAGCTGCCAGCTGCAAGCCATTGAAGCCTCCCCATGAGATGCCCATCATGCCGACCCGCCCCGTACACCAGCTCTGTGAACTGGCCCAGGCAATGACCTCACTGGCATCCTGCCATTCCTGATCGGTGTATTCATCCTCCATGAAACCGCCCGAATCGCCGCTACCGCGCATGTCAATTCTCAGGCAGGCATAACCGTGCGAGGCAAACCAGGGGTGCATCAGCTCATCACGGGCAATGGTCCCATCGCGTTTGCGATAAGGCAGGTGTTCAACAATGGCAGGTACCGGATGCAGCGATGCATCCGCGGGCATCCAGATACGTACTGAAAGCCTGCAACCATCGGACATGTAGATGCCGACATCGGGCTGGTCAGTTATCTGACAGGGAAAGTCATTCACCGTATCTGTACCACTCACAATAAGGAAACTCAATGAAAACGCTTGCAATGCGTCACTATATGTCGTTTCCTTGTCGCAAGGAAAACTGCATTCAGGAACACCATTAATGTCGATGTCTCTCGAACAACTCGGTAAGCTTGTGGTCGCTGGCAAGCTTGACCGCCGCACTTTCATGAAGCGCGCAGCTGCCATGGGCGCAGGCGTTGCACTGTCAAACGGCCTGCTGTCTCAAGCAGCATTGGCACAAGAACCCGTAAGCGGCGGCCTGCTCAAACTGGGCAGCGCCGGTGGTGAATCCACCAACAGCCTGGACCCTGCCACAGCCAGTAGCTCCGTACCCTTCATCAACGGGCACCAATGGGGCGACGTGCTTCTTGACATCGCTGATAATGGCGGTATCGAAAACCGTCTGGCCGAAGAATACGGCTCATCGGCAGATGCAAAAACCTGGACATTCAAGATCCGCAAGGGTGTCGAATTCCACAACGGCAAGACTCTCACACCGGCTGATGTACTCGCCACCCTGGAGCGTCATTCAGGTGAAGACACCAAATCTGGTGCACTGGGCGTAATGCGCGGTATCGAAACCATGAAAGTGGACGGTGACACGGTCGTCATCGGTCTCAAGGATGCCAACGCCGATCTACCCTTCCTCATGACCGATTACCACCTGATGATCCAGCCCAATGGTGGCAAGGATGATCCGGCCGCTGGAATCGGTACAGGCCCCTACAAGATGGTAGTCAACGAGCCCGGCGTTCGTCATGGCTATGAGAAAAACCAGAACGACTGGAAATCCGATCGTGGCTTCGCCGATCAGGTAGAAATACTGGTTATCAATGACGATACAGCGCGAGTAGCAGCACTGCAATCAGGCCAGGTACACATGATCGAACGCGTACCACCCAAGATCGTCGAACTGGTCAAGCGCATCCCCAATGTGGATATCAAGAGCGCCCCGGGCCGAGGACACTACGTCTTCATCATGCACACCAACACAGCCCCCTTTGACAACAACGACCTGCGTCTGGCACTAAAATACGCCATTGATCGCCAGGAAATGGTTGACAAGATTCTGTTCGGTTATGGCTCTATCGGCAATGACATGCCGGTCAACCAGGCCTACCCCTACTTCTCTGACGATATCGAGCAGCGCAGCTACGATCCGGACAAGGCAGCCTTCCATTTCAAGAAGTCCGGACATGAAGGCCCGGTTGTACTGCGAACGGCAGACGGTTCATTCCCCGGTGCCGTTGATGCCTCACAGCTGTTTCAACAAAGCTGCGCCAAAGCCGGCATCACGCTGGACGTCAAACGTGAGCCCAATGATGGCTACTGGTCAGAAGTCTGGAACAAACAACCGTTCTGCACCTCGTATTGGGGTGGCCGCCCGACGCAGGACCAGATGTATTCAACCGCTTATCTGTCAAGCGCTGACTGGAATGACACGCGCTTTTTCAATGACGATTTTGACAAGATGTTGCTAACGGCACGCGGCGAGCTGGATGATGCCAAACGCAAGCAGATCTATCGCGATATGGGCACGATCGTACACAACGAAGGTGGACTGATCTGTCCGATGTTCAACGACTGGGTTGAAGGCGTATCCACCAATGTCGGTGGTTGGGCTGTCAACTCCAACCAGACCATGATGAACGGTCAGGCCCTGTCACGCTGCTGGTTGAAGTCTTAGTTATAGCCTGTGACTTTGTGGATTTTGCATAAAACCACAACCATTCGCAAGAAGCGCCCCTCGACCAGGAATCCCATCCGGGAAGCCTGGTCGGGGGCGTCTAGTCGTGGGCGCCTACGCCCTGCATTCCCCATTCCAACCACAGCCGTGGATACTGCATGCCCTATCTGATCAAGCTGATTCTTCAGCGTCTTGCGATGGGGGCCGGCCTGTTGCTGGCCGTATCCGCGCTCATCTTTGCCGGTACAGAAATTCTGCCAGGCGATGTCGCCCAGTCCATTCTTGGCCAGAGTGCAACGCCTGAGGCGCTGGCCAACCTGCGGCGCGATCTGGGAGTCAATGAACCGGCTCTGGCTCGCTATCTGGGCTGGCTAGGCGGGATTCTTACCGGTGATCTTGGAACAGCACTAACCAATGGCACCGACATCGCCGCCGCCATTGGCAAGAGGCTATACAACACCCTTTTCCTGGCCTCGGTTGCCGCTGCCGTTTCTGTGCCACTGGCGATCCTGCTGGGCCTGATTGCGGTGCGCTACAAGAATCGATGGCCCGACAAACTCATATCGAGCACCACCCTGACCTTCATCTCCTTACCTGAGTTCTTCATCGGCTATATCCTGATCTATTTTGTCGCCGTAAAGCTTGGCTGGTTTCCCAGTGTGGCCACCGTTTACGAATCCATGAGCTTTACCGAGCGCCTGTCCGCTGTCGCTTTGCCGGCAGCCACTCTGACACTGGTGGTACTGGCTCATATGATGCGCATGACGCGCGCAGCCATTCTCAACGTCATGCAGTCAGCTTATATAGAAACCGCCGAACTCAAAGGTCTGTCAGCTTTCAGAGTCATCTTCAAGCATGCTTTTCCAAACGCCATCGCGCCGATCGTCAACGTGGTCATGCTGAACATGGCCTACCTGATCGTCGGCGTCGTGGTCGTCGAAGTCATCTTCGTCTATCCCGGCATGGGACAGTATCTGGTGGATCATGTCGCCAAGCGGGACGTACCGGTAGTGCAAGCCTGCGGACTGATCTTTGCCGCCTTCTTTATCGGTTTGAATATGCTGGCTGATATCGTCGCCATATTAAGCAACCCAAGAATCAGGTACCCACGCTGACATGATGTCCAAAATACCCGTCAGTGCCCTGTTGGGAATACTGCTGACCAGCCTGTTCTTGCTAACCGCCCTGTTCGCGCCCTGGCTCGCACCCTATGGCATCGCAGAAGTTGTCGGCGATGTCTGGGAACCTATATCCACGAGCCATTTGATGGGCACAGACAATCTGGGACGTGATCTGCTATCGCGCATGATATTCGGTGCCCGTACAACCATATTCATTGCCCTGATGGCCACCGCTCTTTCCTTCACACTCGGCTCGGTTCTGGGATTGACAGCAGCTGTCATCGGCGGCTGGTTCGATCAGATACTGTCCCGTTTCGTGGATCTGCTGATGTCGATTCCTACGCTGATATTCGCACTGGTCATACTCTCTGTTCTGCCATCGAATCTGCTGACCCTTATTCTGGTCATGGGTACACTGGACGCAACCCGTGTCTATCGACTATCACGGGCTGTGGCTGTTGATATCAATGTCATGGAATTTGTCGAGGCCGCCCGCCTGCGTGGCGAGGGTCGACTCTGGATCGTCTTTCGAGAAATCCTGCCCAATGCCCTGACGCCGTTGATTGCAGAGCTGGGCTTGCGCTTTATCTTCCAGGTGCTGTTCCTGTCGGCACTGTCGTTTCTCGGCCTGGGCATACAGCCGCCAGAAGCTGACTGGGGCGGCATGGTCAAAGAGAACAAGGATGGAATAATATTCGGCATAGGGGCAGCTTTGATACCAGCTGCGGCTATCGCCATACTGGCCATTTCGGTCAATCTGGTAGCGGACTGGGTGCTCAACCGCACTACCGATCTGAAGGGAGGTCGCAGTGGACAATAAAACACCAGACGCACTACTGGATGTGCGTCATCTGCAAATCTCGGTCACCATTCATCCCACCGACGGCAAGTCTCACGATGTGGTTATCGTCGATGACATCTCCTTCAGCTTGCCCAAAGGTCGGGTGCTGGGCTTGATCGGTGAGTCTGGCGCTGGCAAATCCACCATAGGCCTGTCGGCTCTGGGCTATGGACGTGGCGGCGTGCATATCTCTGGCGGTGAGGTGATTCTCAACGGACGCGACATACTCAACGGCGGCAAGTCATTACTGCGCAACGTGCGTGGACTGGAGGTGTGTTATGTCTCTCAATCAGCGGCTGCCGGGTTCAACCCTGCCCATCGCCTGATCGACCAGGTGATCGAGGCAAGCCTTCGCAAGGGCTATTCAAACTCCCAGGCTCGAGAGCGCGCCATTGGCCTGTTCAAGACCTTGAGCCTACCCGACCCGGAAAACATCGGCAGTCGCTATCCCCATCAGGTATCCGGCGGCCAACTGCAGCGGGTAATGACCGCCATGGCATTATGCTCAGAACCGGACCTGATTGTATTTGATGAGCCCACAACCGCACTGGATGTGACGACGCAAATCGATGTACTGGCGGCCATCAAGCATGCCATTGCACAAACCGGGGTGGCAGCCTTGTATATCTCGCACGACCTGGCTGTCGTTGCACAAGTCTCGGATGAGATCATGGTGCTGCGTGGCGGCAAGATGGTCGAGCATGCCGATACACGCAGTATCATTGAAACGCCTCAGCAGGAATACACCCGCGCCCTGGTAAGTGTGCGCTCGATAGATCATGAGGAAAAGTCACCCGACGGTGGCCAACCGCTACTGCAAGTCAAAGACATCACAGCTCGTTACCCGAGCACCGATGTGGACGTGCTACGCAATGTATCGATAGAACTCCTGCCCGGCCAGACGCTGGCGGTCGTTGGTGAGTCCGGATCAGGCAAGTCAACACTGGCGCGTGTTTTGACAGGTTTACTGGAGCCCAGTGCTGGCTCCATCAAATTCGATAATCGCACGCTCCCCAGCGCCATGGGTCAACGTAGTCGCGATGACTTGCGCGAGCTGCAGATGATCTATCAGATGGCAGATGTCGCCATGAATCCGCGGCATACGGTAAGAACCATCATCGGTCGACCACTCACCTTCTATTTCAATCTACGCGGTGATGAAAAGAGACGGCGTATCGATGAGTTGCTGGATGAAATCGAGATGGGCTCGGGATTTGCCGATCGCTATCCGGCAGAGCTCTCCGGCGGACAGAAGCAGCGTGTCTGTATTGCCCGCGCTCTGGCCGCAAAACCCAAACTCATCATTTGCGATGAAGTGACCAGTGCCCTTGATCCACTGGTCGCTGATGGCATCCTCAAACTGCTGCTGGACCTGCAAAGCGTTGAACAAGTGGCCTACCTGTTCATCACTCACGACCTGGCCACCGTACGCGCCATTGCCGACTCCATTGCGGTCATGCACCGTGGCAAGGTTGTTCGTTACGGCGGCAAGTCGGAGGTGCTGTCACCGCCATTTGATGATTACACCAAGCTACTGCTATCCTCGGTGCCAGAGATGCAACTGGGCTGGCTGGACAAGGCCATGACGGAAAGGAGTGCGCGTCAGCCAGGCTAGCAGAGCGTATTGACAAGCGCTACGAGCCATACCCTATAGTGGGGAGGCTCTTAGGGCTCTTAGCGTTGCAGTATGCTCAACAGTGCTTCGGTGATGGCCAGAGTACCCATATCACCTCCGAATTCCATCGGGCGCAACAGATTTTCGGCAAAGCCCGTATCGACTGCCTGGTCAATCAGCACAGCGGCACTTCTGATACTTTCATCACCGCTCTTTTCTGCCAGATAGTCCAGCATCAATCCACCACTCATGATCGCCGCCAGAGGGTTGGCTTTGTCCTGTCCCATGATATCTGGCGCACTGCCATGCGCTGGCTGAAACATTGCGTTCGCATCACCAATCTCGGCACAGGCAGCCATCCCCATACCACCCACGAGACCGCCTGCCAGATCGGAGAGGATATCGCCGAACATATTCTCCATGACCATGATATCGAACTCCCACGGTTGCCGAATCAGATCCAGAGCCTGTGCATCGACATAGTTGTAGCCAGTTTCAATATCCGGATACTGCGGCGCAATCTCATCGAATATCTTGCGAAAAAATGCCATCGAATTGAAAACATTGGCCTTGTCGACGCAGGTCACTTTTCCAGGCTTGCCCCGGCTCTTTCTTTTCTGTGCAAGTTTGAATGCAAAATGGTGTAATTTTTCAGTCGTTGCACGCGTAATGCGCAGCGTATCCTGCACTTCACTATCGCCAATGATCACACTGCGTCCGTGCGCAGCAGCAGAATAGAACAAGCCTTCGGTGGATTCTCTCAGGACCACCATATCGATAGCTGCCGCCCTTGGGTCTGCCAGACGCTGAGGCGAGTTCGGATAAGCCTTGATCGGACGAACCCCCGCATAGAGCCCGAAACGGTCACGTATCCGTAAATGCGGGGAGATTTCGGTGCCGTTGTCATGCCGGATGGAGGGCAGACCAATAGCGCCGAGAAATATGGCATCCGCCTCACCTGCCTTCTCCTCACCACCAGGTTCGATGTCGTTACCGGTTTCCTTGAAATAAGCAGCACCTGCCTGGATCTGCGTATAAGCCAATTCTGGCGCGGCACATCGAACCAATGCTCTGTCAACGATAGTCATCATGGCATCTGACACATCAACGCCGATTCCATCACCTTTGATCAGTGCAATTTCCATTGATAAATTCCTGAGGTATAGCCTTCCAGCTAGTTGTTGCAGATAGTAGAGCTGCGAAAATCAATCAGTATTGAGGATATCCATCGGCTCGACAGATGTACGCCTGCTGACAGACGACATCAGCATGTCTCATTCTAAGCTTGTCGGACACAGATCTCTCTGGCTTGCGATTCAGAATACCAGTTACACCATAATTTAGGTATATTTTAATGTATACATTATTAAGGATAATCGTTCTCATTTTTGCAAGACACAAGCTCTGCCCTCGATATATCACGGATATTCCTTGTGCGATCCCATTAGCTCGTTCACGATACAGCTACCTTTGAGACGAACGATCAGCAAGCATCTGATCAGGTCTCGATGATGTGAGTTCTAGCAAACGATCATGAGGGTCCCATTCGTGCAATCATCTACCGCAGGCCCCATATCCCAGAAACGCTATTCCAGTGGAATACAGGCACTGTGGAGTAAAACGGCAACAACCGACCAAGTGTGCAGCAGCATCGCCGGGGTTAATGCTGAACAGGATTTTTCCGCCTGCATCATCTGGTTTTCTGCCAGCTGCCACCATCCAGAAGCATTGGTGTCGGGCATGGCGCAGCACTCACCAGCACTGAAATTCTGTGGCTGCTCCACCAGCGGCGAGATCACTCCCGACGGTCTGCAGGATGACGGTATCGTTGCCATCCTGTTGCCGGCACGCTGGTTTTGCGTACATACCTTTGTCATGCAAAATATTGCCAATTTGGGTATGGAAAATATTGCCCAATACACCTCTGATCAACGCGAATCGTTTCTGGATTCCCTGCCGCAAACAGACCCTGCACAGACGCAGTTTGCCCTGCTGCTGATAGATGGTCTCACCTACTCGGAAGAGACCGTCACCGTGGCTATTGACAGAGGGCTGGCTGGCATTCCTCTTATCGGAGGCTCTGCCGGAGACAACCTTGAGTTTATAAAGACCTGGCAAATCAGCAATGGTCACGCTTGCACGGGAGCAGCGATGCTGTCTTTGATCAGTTGCAAGCTACCGTGTCAGGTCTATACCAATAATAACTTCGTGCCGACCGAACACAAACTGGTCGTCACCGAGTCGGATCCGAATCAGCGCCGAATCAGCGAGTTCAACGCAGAACCGGCAGCGGTTGCCTACGCAAATGCCATTGGCATGCGACCTGATGAGCTGGATGCTGGTAGCTTTGCTTCATATTCGGTGATCATTCGAATGGGCGACAAGCATTATTGTCGCTCTATCCAGCAATTGAACGATGATCTGTCATTGACATTCTTCTGTGCCATCGACAATGGGCTGGTACTGACCCTGGCTCGTTCCGAAGGCATGGTGTCCTCCTCACGCCAGGCCATTGAAGAGCTGGAACATAAAATCGGCCCCATCGACGTCATGTTCGGATTTGACTGCATTTACCGAAAACTTGACGCCCAGTATCGACAAACCAGTCATCGAATTGCTGAACTATACAAAGAGAAGAACTTTATTGGCTTCAACAGCTACGGTGAGCAGTACAACTCCATGCATATCAATCATACATTTACAGGTATTGCTATCGGGATGCCTCCTGAGTAGCTCAACCGCGTGATGCCAACCCATGTCACTGCAGGGTTGGCACCACGCTCGGACTCAAGCGTAAAGACTACTTGGCAGCCAGACCTTCAGGCACTTTGAATACCCACACAGATCCGCCCTGGTTCAGATAGCTAACCACCTTGGCAACTTCTCCACCCCACAAAGGTACCGCACCGCCCCAACCAGTGACGATGGCAACGTACTGCTCACCATCCTGTTCCCACGTAATGGGCGAGGACACGATGCCGGTGCCAGTCTGGAATTTCCAGAGCTCTTCACCTGTCTCATCATCAAATGCCTTCAGATAACCTTCAGGTGTACCGGTGAATACCAGACCACCCGCGGTAGTCAGTACCCCACCCCATAAAGGTGCCTTGTTCTTGTATTCCCACTTGATATCGCCTGTGACCGGATCAAGAGCTTTCAACGAACCAATATAGTCATCGAACAAAGGCTTTATCGTAAAACCTGCACCCAGGTAAGCAGCGCCTTTCTTGTATGTGATGGGTTCATTCCAGATATCCATACCCCATTCGTTTGAAGGGATGTAGAAGTTTCCGGTGTTCTGGGAATAGGCCATCGGCATCCAGTTCTTACCGCCCAGAAAACCGGGAACGGCGAATGATGATTTGCCTTTCTTGCCATCGGCACTTTCTGCCGGGTTACCGGGACGATTATCCGGGTCATATAAAGGACGACCGTTCTCATCGATACCCTTGGCCCAGGTTATATCCTGAACAAACGGGACTGCCGAAATGAACTCACCGTTAGTACGATCCAGCAAGTAGAAAAAGCCATTACGATCCGCTGTGGCACCGGCCTTTATGGTTTCACCGTCTTTTTCCATGTCAAACGAGATGAACTCATTGACGCCGTCAAAATCCCAGCCGTCGTGTGGCGTTGTCTGAAAGCCCCATTCGATCTCGCCGTTTTCCGGATTGATGGCAATACGTGAAGAGGTCCACTTGTTATCACCCGGACGCAGATGACTGTTCCACGGTGCAGGGTTACCCGTTCCAAAGTAGGCCAGCTTGGTATCAGGATCGTAGGTGCCGCCCAACCAGGGAGCTCCACCACCGTTCTTCCATTGATCTCCCGCCCAGGACTCGTTAGCCACACCCGTCATGGTTGACTCTTCGCCGTTGAGCGTGCCCATATGACCTTCGATGGTTGGCCGTGACCAGACCAGTTCACCGGTATCAGGATTACGTGCATCGACCTGACCGACGATACCGAACTCACCACCGGAATTGCCCGTCACAATCAATGGACCATGTGCTTCACTGGGTACGATCAGAGGCGCTGCAGTATAGGAGTAGCCCGCCTCATAGTCGCCCAGCTTCTTGCGCCAGATGACCTTGCCGGTCTTGGCGTCCAGAGCCACGATCTTGGCATCCAGGGTGCCAAAGAAAACCTTGTCGCCCAGTATGGCGGCGCCCCTGTTGACCACATCACAGCAAGGCAGAATACCTTCAGGTAATCGCGCATCGTACTGCCAGAGCTCTTCACCGGTTGCGATATCAATGGCCCACATACGGCTGTATGAACCGGTGACGTACATGACGCCATCCTTGATCAATGGTTGTGACTCCTGACCACGCTGCTTCTCTCCTCCAAACGAGAAAGACCAGACAGGGTACAGATTCTTGATGTTGTCCTTGGTCAGAGTCGCCAGCGGGCTGTAGCGTTGTCCACGAGGCCCCAGTCCGTAGGAGACGATGTCTTCTACCGAGGCCTGGTCATTCATGATTTCCTCAATTGAAACATCCAGCGCGGTGGCCGATGTGGCGAATCCTGCGACGCTAAGTGTCAATGTGCTGGCAAATGCCAGCAAGGTCTTTTTTCGCTTCATTAATTGCTCCTAGAGTGGAAAATCATTGCATTCATCGAGAGGTGAACTCGGCGTGTAAGTGTCAAGGCGTACAGTTCTTCAAGGTGCCGTGCCATCGCATCAGCAGTTTAGTCGAGTTTTCACAAGCTCCATAGTGGACAAAAGTACACTGCAAGCATGGTTTTTAATTCAAGGCACGCTTACAGAACATTCTCAATCCTCCTTTTTCTAACGAGTGACCTCAACGACGGGATAAAGTACATCTTCCAGCGCCGGATACAGATGTACAACGGATCTTTCATACTCGGTACGAATCACACCCAAGCCTTCAAAACGTGCCGGAATGGGTAGCACCATCGCCTCATTCATGGTAAGTCCCTTGCCGACCGAATCGCTGATGCTGCCATACAGCCAGTCAATATAATCAGCGGTTTGTACCAGAGATTCATCCTTGGCATCGCTGGGCCCATGACCGGGCACCAGCAGAGACTTATCCATACCGGACAGCACCTCCAGTGAAGCCTTCCATGAAGGAATATCGGCATGTGGCGTTGTCGGAGCACGATAAAGAAAGGCAAGATCACCTGCGAACACCACGCCGGTCTCATCATCTCTGATGACAAAATCGCTGTTGGTGTGGCCTTCAAGGTAAAACAGTGAGAACTGTCGTCCCCCCACATCCTCATTATCAGTATTCATGACAACAGTCGGTGCAACCGAATACGTACCGCGCATCCAGTCCCCTAGCAGACGATACATATTGTCGGTAAACCCGTCACCTTCCAGACTTATGTTCTCAATCACCTTTTGCGGTGCGGCGATGACAGAGGCCTCAAATGACTGGTTACCCAGAAAATGATCCGGGTGATGGTGAGTGTTATAAACCCGAAGTATCGGCTTGCCGGGTACGGTTCTGCCGATCAGCTCGCGCAAGGCATCGCCGTAGCGCTTCGAAGGCCCCGTATCGATCACGACAACGCCATCGGGGACCTCGATGAAGGAGGTATTGACGATATTGCCGCCATTGTCCTGGCTAAAGTATTCGGTGCGCCCCAGCACCGCCCACGTTTTTGATGCCACCTCAACCGCAACCAGATCAAAATCGAGTAACCGTGCCCCTGCCGAACCACAGGCGGCACAACCACATCCTGCCGCAAACCACTGCAACACCTGTCGTCGCGACCTGGATATCGGTGCCGCGCTGGCTCTGCTGCCAGCGACAGGCATGACAGGTGTTGAAGTGTTCATCAAAGCTCGTTGGCCGCAGGTATATCCAGAGGAAAACTGAAGGTATTACCTTCAGTGTCGCGAGAGGAAACACGCAGAATCATTTTTTCTCGCCCTACTTGCGGCTTTATGGTCAGCGTCGGATTTTCACTAACGGGCTCATACAGATCCAGCTCGGCAATTGCCCCACCTTGCTCATTGCTGATCGTCAGCTCATTGAGATAGAAGGCGGGAATTCCTACAGCCAGACCAGTGTCCATCGGGTGGCGCATGCGCAGCGTCATCCGCGCATTGCTATCATTTTCACGAATGGCGAATGCGCGTGTCTCGCCCAGCGTCTGCATCCAGTTGCTATTGCCGTGCGCAGCCGCAGCAGTGGTGCAACCACCACCAGCCGCATCTACCACGGCACCACCCACATGCCATACGCCATCAGCCGTACGAACACCGACATGAATGGGTGAGGTCTGCTGCAGTTTGAGTCGAAAACCGATATAAGGCAGTGCCCCTGCAGGACGAAAATTCATCACCAGCGGAATCGGATTCAGATCAGCCACAGCAATGATTTCTTCGACGCCGTCAAGCTCGGTGGCGTCGACCGTGACCGGTACATGAAACTGGTTCTCGGCAGACAAAGGGGCCATGACCTTGACTCGATCATCAAATACGATATCGCCCTCTGGCATGAAACGCTCGACCATGGCCTGCCACATGACTGACTGGAAGGGGTCCTCAGGAACCTCTCTGGCCAAAGCTCCTGTGCTAGCAGCTGCTAAACACAGGGCAGAGACCACCTTCAACCACTGTTTCATACCCTATACCTTCATTGCTGTAACTCGACGGGTAGCCATTCAACGCCATACTTTGCATAAATAGCCTGCATATCGCCCGATTCGATCATCTCCGTCAATACGTCACCCAGTGCATAACCCAGATCCCGACTGTCGTGCTTGACGGCAATCCCAACCGGCCAGCCCGTTCGTACGATACCGGGCATGGGTGGCTGAACTACTTTGGAATTTATATCCGGAGCGCTAAAGGCTACCCATTCTGCCTGAGCTCGTGAAGCAAGCAAGGCGCCTACCTCACCCGTCGTGTAGAGAAGCTGTGCATCCTTGAAGGTCCAACCTCGACGAATGCTCTCCAGCAACTGTCCACGAAATGCTGCTGACAGAAAGAAATCGCCTGCGGTATCCAGTTCCACAGCGATCGGATTGGATACAAAGCGACCAAATGTATCCACTTCAGGATGGATATCCTGGTTGAATATCACAGCCATCTGTTCCTGAAAGTAAGGTGAGCTGAGCACTGCAAATTCATTGCGTGCATCCACCTCACGATCAAACGGGGCGTGCATCATGACATCGGCGGTCTTGTGATAAACCAAGTCACCTTTCCATATATAGACTCGCAGATCGTCATCCAGATTTTCGTCAGCCGGTCCAATAAGAAACTCGACATCCACCCCCAGACTCTTGCCAAAGCGACGCGCTATCTCCACATCAATACCTTGAGCGACCCCCGCCTCATCCTTCCACGAATAAGGCGCGTAGTCGCTGTAGGCAAACACCACCAGTTTGCCACTGTCGACAACATCGTCCACTGGACGGGCTTGCAGCGCAGACGAACAAAGCGCTGCCCCCAATAGACACAAAGACGCTGAAAGCAGCTTTGACTGTTTAAGAAAACTGATGGATAGCACTGTTTATTCTGGCCGTGGTTGAGTTTCTGTATACGAACGGATTGCCCACATGGCTTCCTGATTCAGAATATTCTCAAACGGAGGCATCTTGTAGGCGCCATTCTGAGTATAGCCCTTGCGCACTCGTTCCATAAACCACTCATCACCAAACTCACCATCCTCCAGCATGCGAAGATCCGGCGCAATGCCGCCTGAAATGGCTTCCAGTCCGTGGCAACGAGCACAATTGGATATATAGGCAGAAGCACCGATGGTACGCGCCAACTCGTATTGTTCCCCACCCATTACGCGATAGGGGTTTTCCATGGCGATCTCTTCAGGCAAGACTTCCAGGCCTTCGGTATCCACCGCTTGCGGTTGAACATCACCATGGCCAAAGCCGGTTGTTGAGAGCATGAACTGCGACAGGACCAGCAGCACGGTACCACCGGTCAAAAGACGTCTTTTCATTTGCTTGTAAAGTCTGTGATTCGAAGGAGCGTAGGGTAGCCTGAGCAACGAAACATCAACATGGTACTTTGGGTGCTATGCACAATAAAACATGATTTACAGACACCAAAACAATGAAGTCGGCCTTGGACTTTGGTACCACTGTGTTTACTCCTCACACAATGCATACTCCTGATCATGCTGGATAAAATCTTACTTGCACTTGCCTTGACTCTAGTTAGTGCTGCACCGGTCGCGGGCCAATCAGACACTCGCTATGATGTCGACCCGGATAGTGGCCTGCGAATGGAGCGTTACCGAGCTCCAGTGCCTGCTGACATACCTGGCGGCATCACTCTGAACACCGAACAGGCCATCGCACTCTGGCAGCAGGAAAAGTTGATCTTCATCGATGTCTTTCCACCAAAGGGGCTCGGACCCGACCCACTGGATGGACATTGGCTCATCCCTGATGAACGCCTGTCGATACCCGGCGCAGTCTGGCTACCTGAGGTGGGTCGAGGCACACTGACGGATGAGGCCGTTGATTATTTCAAACGCAATCTGGTACGGCTGACCAATGACAAGCCTGACACAAGTATCGCTTTTTACTGCACATCCGACTGTTGGCAGAGCTGGAACGCTGCCAAGCGGGCCATTGACTGGGGCTACAGTGCCGTTCACTGGCTTCCCGTGGGCACCGACGGCTGGCTGGAGCTGGGGGCTGAGCTGGTAGCGGTACAACCGATCAATTTCTTCGATGATTCGACTCAGCAAGCAGCAGCATTGACAGAAGCTCCTGAGAGCCAGACGGTAACCGATATCACGGCCGAACCTGCGTTTCCCGATGCCGCTCGTATCTTCCTGATCGATCAGCAAGGCGTTGAACTGGAAATTGGCAATGTTGTATTTTCGAAGAACGGCCCGGATAAGAGCGGGATCAGCGTTGAAGTAGACAGTGACCAGTTCGTTGACCAGTTTCTGTCAATGCGTCCCTTCAAATGCCTCACCGGGGCGAGCGAATGGTTCTGCTATCTGCCCTACCCGTATGAGCTGAAGAACGAGGTGACAACCAAGGAGCTTACCGAGCTGGAGTACCAGTTATTGTTCATCTGGAAATCGGTGGCAAGTTTTGGTATCGATGCGTGGAATGGTGTGTACTACCAACTTGAATGGCAGCCAGATGGCAGCCTGCAAGGCAAACTACTACAAGGAGATCTCAACGTGCTGGCCTCACCACCAGAACCAAACAGCCATCCGATCGAACTGGACGAGTTCATTGCCGAGGACGCCCAAAGTCGTTTATACCCTTCGCTGATCATTCGGCCATGAAGGTGGGTATTGACGAACAACAAGCACCGCAGGCAGCGTTCAGCGCTCTGCAAGAACTCAGAGCAACACTTGGCAAGCAGCTCGTCGGACTTGAACCGCTGATCGACCGGCTGCTCATAGCCTTACTCACCGGCGGGCATCTTTTGATAGAAGGCCCACCGGGTGTTGCCAAAACCCGCACCATCAATCGCTTTGCACAATTGCTGAACGTCAGGTTCGCACGCATACAGGCAACCCCTGACCTGTTGCCGGCAGATATCACCGGCACCGATATGTTCCAGCAGCAAAGCGGTGAATTCAAGTTCCATGCAGGCCCCCTGTTCAACCATATCGTGCTGGTGGATGAGGTAAACCGGGCACCACCCAAGGTTCAGAGTGCCTTGCTTGAAGCGATGGGTGAGCACCAGATAACCACCAATGGTGTCACGCGCAAGCTTGAAGAACCGTTCATGGTGGCAGCCACACAGAACCCCATTGAGTACGAAGGCACCTATCCCTTACCAGAAGCACAACTCGATCGATTCATGTTCTTTGTCACCATTGATCTGCCAGGCATTGAACAAGAGAGGATGATTCTGGATCAGGTATTGAGTGAACCAGACGCTTTACTCGATACTCCCAAGGTGGCTGCAATCGGTGATCGTGAGCTTATCCTGCAGGCCAGACAGGCAATACCGCAGGTATTCCTCTCCGAAGCGGTGCGTGATTACATTGTGCGTCTGGTTAGTGCCACTCGTGGGCACGGTGCCGGAGCTGCAGTTGCCACAGGCATTGCCCAGGCTGCCAGCCCGCGTGCATCGATCAATCTGGCGATAGCCTCACGTGCCGCTGCCTGGCTTGACGGGCGCGACTTTGTGACGCCTGATGATGTCGTGGCCCTGGCTCCGGATATCCTGTGCGGACGTATTGCACTGGACTACCGGGCTCGTGCAGCCGGCAAGACGACACGACAGCTTGTCAACGAATTGCTGGACGCAACCCCGCGGGTCTAGCACGGATACTGATGACGCTGTGAATGTGCCTGAAACTGACAATCTGGATGATCCAAGCGTAAGCATCAGCGTGCAGTCATTACTGGACGAAAGACATTCGACCCATACCAGCACCTTGCATCAGCCTGCAGGTACAGGCCAGTGGACCGGCAATTTTCGAGGCAGTCGTCGAGGTCATGGCACCGACTTTGATGATCTGCGCCATTATAGTCCGGGCGATGAAATCCGACATATTGACTGGAAAGCCAGCGCCCGCACCAACACACTGCATACACGACTATATCGAGAAGAGCGCGAACATCGAGTCACACTGATTACCGATCTGCGCAGCTCCATGTTCACAGGCACACATGAACTACGCTCGGTTAAAGCCTGTCGCGTAGCAGCAAGATTACTATGGCAAGCGGTCGAAGGAGGCAGTCGAACCAGTGTCGTTGGGGTTTGCGACACCGGACTATTTGCTAGTGAATACGGTAACGGCCATCGTGCCGCGATAGATGCCTGTGGACTGCTGAGCCGCCGCTTTGAGGATGCCCGACAACAAGCCACGTCGAGCCTGCAACGTTCCTCATTGAACAGCGATAAGCACGAATCAACCGATGTGCTGATCACCCTGCCCGGAGCCTACACAGAGCATGGCGAACCGCCTGTGACATTCGAACAGGTCGCCCATTGGCTGATCACACAACGACGGCTACATGGGACGATAATATGGATTAGCGCTTTTGATCAATTGGGTGACAAGTTCAACGAGGCAATGCAGATACTGTCACAAGCGACCAGACAAGCCGCCGTACACATCAACGATGTCATGCTGGAGCAGGCCCTGCCAACGGGTCGCTATGGTTATCGTTCTGGCGATCCGTCGAACTGGACCCAGAACCGAGCCCCTCATGCCATCACGATCAATCGTCAACAACGCCAGCGTTTGCAACAGCAACTCTCAGAACAGAAACAACAGCGCATTGCACGCTTCTCGGATCTGCTGATTCCCTTGCTGGATACAGATGCTGGCAATACGCAGATTGTCACCGTTCTACGCCAACACGGTTACCTGCCTTGAACAGCGAGCAACTTCTCAGCCAACTGCGAGACATACAGCTGCCCCCTGCACCTGAAAGTGTGCCTGCCTGGCTCATTGCCGCCAATTTGTTGTTGCTGCTTACTCTGTTACTGGGAATTTACCGACTCTGGCGTCTGAAAAAAAATATTTGGCGACACGATGCATTGAACCAGGTGCTCAAAGCCCGCTCCATGGAGCCTGCAGCGGCGATGCTGGCGCTGGCAAAACTGCTCAGACAAATCATGCTGCACAGAGGGCACGATATTTCCAAGACCGGGCGTTCCTGGCTGAGCAGCCTGGATGTTGCCTTTGATACGAACTGGTTCACACAGGCAGAAGGACAGGCATTCGGCAGCTCCTTATACCGACAATCGACTATCAACAACAATGAACTGCAACTGCTGTGTCTGCATCTTGAGCGTCTTATAAAAGCTCTGCCAGCCAGGGCGAAGAGCACGGCTCAGCAACAACGGCCACATCACGGTTCATGATTCACTTCAACTGGCCATGGGTGTTGCTGCTGTTGCCTGTTCCATGGCTGTTCAAGCTCTTGTCGACAAAGCCTGTATCAGCAGCTATCGATATACCGCCGACAATGGAGCACGCATTGCAGTCTCTGACTGGCGACACGAAGAATCCTGTGGATATCAGGCAGATTCTGCTTTGGCTTTCCTGGCTGTCTCTACTGCTGGCAATTGCTCAACCCTGGCAACCCGGAGATGCGGTAGTACAACCAGTCAGTGGCCGTGCCATTGCCCTGGCCATCGACATTTCAGGCAGCATGGAACGACAGGATTTTTCATTCAACGGGCAAACCAGCGATCGTCTCAGTATCGTCAAAAAGGTAGCCGGTGACTTCGTCATTCAACGCAAGGGGGATCGATTGAGTCTTGTACTGTATGGCAAACAGGCTTTCATCGCATCGCCACTGACCTTCGATCTGCCTGCATTGAGCCATATACTCGACAGCGCAGGCATTGGCATGGCAGGCCGCTCAACCGCAATTGGCGACGCCATCGGCCTGGCTATCCAGACCTTGCAAAGCGATCCGGCTGGCCAGAAGGCCATCTTGTTACTCTCGGACGGCACCAACAATGCAGGCTCGGTTGAACCGGAAAGCGCTGCAGAACTTGCCAGCACCCTGGGCATCCGTATCCATACCATTGCTCTGGGTAGCGTCGATGGGGAACTGGAGGGCTATAGCACTGCGCAGTCTGCGGATCTGGATGAAGCAACGCTTGCATCGGTGGCAGAAAAAGCTGGCGGCCTGTTTTTCAGGGCCACCAGCAGCGATGAACTGCAACAGATCTACACAGCCATTGATGAGCTTGAACGCGCAGAGGTGGAAGCACCACCTGTAATTCTGCGCAACGACCTTCGACAGTGGCCACAAGCGGTATTGTTGCTCTGCCTGTTGCTGCTGGCAAGCCGCCAGCGACTGTCCCGATGAACATGAGCTGGCAAATCGGTGAATGGTTGATTCTTCGTCCGCTGTGGTTATTACCGGCATTGCTACTGGTGATTGCAGCCTTCGTGTGGCGACCTGACAGCTATCACAATCATTGGCGCAAGATCCTGTCGCCCGCTCTGTTCCGTTTTCTGGGTGCTGACACCCGTCGCGCATCACGATGCAATCTGCCACTGCTGGTTGCCGCTGTGGCAGCCCTGAGCTTCTGCCTGCCGGTCCAGCGGCAAAGTGATGATGACACCTGGCGTCACAGCATCGGCTGGCTGGCGGTGGCTGATGTCTCACGTTCAATGACACTAGACGATACCGTGCCCTCCCGTCTCGCTGCCATGCGCGAGGCACTGGCTCAATTATCCCGCCAGGCTGGAGCCAGACCCATCGCCTTGATCCTGTTCTCCGGAGATGCATTTCTGATAGCGCCACCGGCCTTCGATCGATCGATATTCAATGAACATACCGCCTTGCTGGAACATGGCGTCATTCCAGTCGAAGGCTCTAACCTGGCACGGGCTCTCTCACTGGCAACATCAGTCATAGAAGACAGCCAGTTGCTCAGGACGCGCATATTCGTGCTCGGTGACTCGGGCGGTATCGGTAAAAGCAGCATCGCCGCAGCACGCTTTCTGGCCGATGCCGGCCATCAAGTCGATACACTGGTATTTGGCTCATCCGAGCCCATGCAAGAAACAAGCAGCGATGAGCGTGGTGATGAAACCGCTGTTGACTGGCAACAGGCACAGGCGCTGTCCAGAGCCGGTCATGGCATCAGCGTCAGGGCCAACAGCTTTGGCGTCATTGATTATGATCAACTTGAGCTGGACAAGCAATCCAGTGTCTCGACCCACGCAGCACTCAGCAGCCTTGTGTGGCAGGATCAATCACACTGGTTACTACTACTGGGCATACCACTACTACTGCAATTGTTCCGCCAGGAGTCAGCACACTGATGCGCAGGCTAGCAGCTTACCTGCACCCTCTGCGATGCATACTGGTGTTCAGCCTGGTCCTCGCTAGCGCCGTACCTGCATCAGCCAGCGACGACAATCTGCTGGCCCACCGCTTGTTCGAGCAAGGAGACTTTGTTCGTGCGGGCGAGATATTCACCGATCCGGCCTGGAAAGGCGTGGCGTTTTATCGCTCAGAGCAATGGTGGCGTGCAGCCGAAGCTTTTGTCAGAGCTGATGATCCCGTGTCGGCATTCAACCTGGGCAATTGCTATGTGCAATTGGGATATCTGGAACTGGCACTGGATGCCTATCAGCAGGCATTACTGCTGGACTCCTCACTTGAGGCGGCGGCCGACAATGCGAAGTTGATGCGCAAACTACTGGCAGCAGAGGACAAACAGAAACAACAAGGCGGACGTCAACCATCGGGCGAGGAAATAGAGCGCCTTGAAACCCAGGATGAGACTCACGAACGCGGCAGTGGCGAAGGCGGTGATGAGCAAAGCGATATCAGTGAAGCTGCCCCGACCGAACAGTCCGATGAACAAGGCAAACAAAGCATGAAAAGCGGCGAAGATGCTCAGACGGGTCAGGGAGGACAGGCCAGCAAGCAAGAACACCAAGCCGCTGAGAAACAGGATGGCGGCGCGCTCAAGGGTGAGAGCAGTGATGAGAGCCCCCAGAATAGCGCCTCCGGCGAAGCTGAGTCAGAGACTCTCTCAGATGATTCTCTGGCAGCAGGCGTGCGAAGTACCCTGGAAACCGAGCAGGCTACAACGCAATGGCTTAACCGGATCAGCCATGACTCAGCCCTGTTTCTGCAACGACGTATCCGACTGGAGCAACGTCGCAGACTGGCCGCCGGGCAATCCGCACCTGCAGGTGGCAGCTCATGGTGAGGCATCTGGCTCTACTTGGCTGCCTTCTGATATGGATATGTACCACCACTGCCCTGCTCATCCCCAAAGCTCAAGCTGCCGATGTAGTGCCCTCCATAACACTCACAGGCAGTGACGAGCCTGTGTATCTGGGGGATAGTGTCTTCATCGAACTCGAAATCGTTGGTATCGAAGAGCCACTGGATATCAACCCTCTGCTCCAAGGGGCCGACCTGTTACGTGAAACGACGGGTACCCGCATTGCCGTCATGAATGAACAAGTCGTTGATATGAAATCACGACGCATGGAGCTGGTCCCACGTCGTGAAGGTCGTGTCATTTTCGGCCCTCTATCGGGAAGCAGCATCAAGGGTCAGGTGACATCGAATGCGATCGTGATCGAGGTGCTGCCGCCTGCCCAGCTGGACTGGCAACCCACACAGGATGATCTGCAGATCCAGCTTTCGCTCAGCCTTGGTGACGGCGAGGTCCTGTCACAGGTCTATATCGGGCAGCACATCATTGCCGATATCGAACTCAGACACAAATACCCGATTGCCGACGAGCAAATCACTTTGCCAGACTTTAACGGTTTTGATGTCTTGGAGCAGTATGTCGAACGCAGAACACTGGACAAGCAAGGTGACGGGGAATCATGGCGCCTTACTGCCTGGCGCTATCATTTGTTCCCCCAGCATTCAGGCGAACTGAGCCTGGCTGCTCTCACCTGGAAAGGCACCGCTATTCGATCACGCACACAACGTGCGACATTCGACAAACACTCTCAGTTCCCGACTTTGCAGATCAGACCAGCCACCAGCAGCTCTGACTGGTGGCTACCTGCCAGTCAGGTCTCACTCAGCAACACCTGGTCCAAGGACCCCAGAGAATTGACAGCGGGTGACGAAATTCTCAGAACCATCACACTCACCGCACGTGATGTACTGGCCAGTCATCTACCGGTCGTTGTTCCCCCTGAAAGCCGCGCCTTGACAACAACCCTAATCGGACAAACCCGATCCCAGCAACTGTCAGGCAATCATACAACTGCCACAGCAGTGTTTGAATTTCGAATGACGGCCCAAAGCCCCATTCCCGTGTTTCTGGATACGGTGCGAGTGCCCTGGTTCAGTACGGTCGAGGCCATTCCCAGAGAGGTCATCATTCCCGCCCGCCGCATCAATGTCGGACTACCTGATCGTGCCGATTTGCTGGCCAGCCTGGCACTGGAGAATAACTGGCTTGATGCCTTCCTGTTACGACTTGAAGGTAATGTAACTCGACTGATACCCTGGCATATCACACTTGTATTATTGTCTATTGCAGCAGCCTTGATCTGGCTGCTACAACTGGTGCACTGGTACAAACGCCGCCGCCGGTACAAACAAGACGTCAATTCGAGCGTACTACCTGATCTTTGAGCAGAAGCAAAGTGAAGTAAGACGACTCTCAATCCATGCCACGAATCGCAACAAACGTACGGCCGATTGAGTTCCGTGCAATTCGTAGTATTCTTGCTCAACCGCCGCACGCATTACCGGCGTACCGCGCTGATCTGAAGCCTTCAGTGTCTCGTTTTCGGACTTCGGTGGTATAACAAACAAGGCATTCATCATTGATATGTAACTTATGTGGACTCCCCCTGTGTCAACAACAAAATTGCATAAATGAAGAAATAGATGCGTACTTATGTACGAGCTCTCGATTGAGTAGCGAACTCAGGCTCTGTGATATTTACGCGGGACGTGTTTTCAATTCTACTCAACGAGCTCAAGGCTCTTCGTTACTAACTGAGTTAACACGCTGATTTTTATCTTCGTTTTTGCATCTTCATCGTTGGAACGCTTTTTAGACGGCGACAGGATCCGCCTTATATTCGGTACCTTGTGTGAGCATGGCAAATGCCGTCCTCACGTTTTTGTTGGCCAGAGCAACCGCCGCGATTTTCTTGCCTCGTCGCGCGACCAGCTGCTTATGTGGACTCCCCCTGTGTCAACAACAAAATTGCATAAATGAAGAAATAGATGCGTACTTATGTACGAGCTCTCGATTGAGTAGCGAACTCAGGCTCTGTGATATTTACGCGGGACGTGTTTTCAATTCTACTCAACGAGCTCAAGGCTCTTCGTTACTAACTGAGTTAACACGCTGATTTTTATCTTCGTTTTTGCATCTTCATCGTTGGAACGCTTTTTAGACGGCGACAGGATCCGCCTTATATTCGGTACCTTGTGTGAGCATGGCAAATGCCGTCCTCACGTTTTTGTTGGCCAGAGCAACCGCCGCGATTTTCTTGCCTCGTCGCGCGACCAGCTGCTGTATCCACACCTCTTTACTGGTGACCGCTGTTCTTTTGCACACCTGTGCAACGACTGCCATCGCTCCGGTAATAAGCTGGCTCCGCAACAAGCTGTTTTTCACATACCTGCCGATTGAGCCGAGCTTTACCTTGCCTCCCGATGTGTGCTGTATCGGAGTCAATCCGATGCATGCCGAGGCATCCTTACCTTTGCAAAACGAACCCAGGTCCGCGCAGCCCAGTGCTATATACAGGTTCACGGCATTGATTACTCCCACCCCTTCCAGCTTGAGCAGCCGCTTGCAATCTTCATGCTGCTCAACTAATTCCTCCAGGCACCCATCGTATATAGCTATGGATTTGATGATGCTCAGGTGGTGTTGCCAGGCGGTATGCAACGCCTCTCTAAAAGCTGCCGAGAATTCATTCTCCGCATCTTCAAGCACAGATTCTATTACCCCTCCCAATCCACCATTTCTCGCGCTAACACGAATATTAAACTCTAATAATAGTGCTTTTAGCTGATTGCCAGAAGCGGTCTTTTGTTTCACAGATAACTCCCTTAAGCGCAAAATGGTTTGCAACTGCTGTTGCTCAATAGTCTTTCCCTTGATGAAACTTATGTCCGGCAACATGGATGCCTGGACAATCGCCAATGCATCATTCTTATCTGTTTTCTGGTTCTGTCTGATCTTGGATACCAGATCTGCTGATATCAAATGTGCAGCATGGCCAGCCTCCGTGGCCTTCTGTTTCCAGTAATTTGATGTGCCGCAAGCTTCAAATACTACCGTCGTGCTGGAGCTCGTAAATAGCCATTCAAGAAATTCGTGGTGTGTCATTTCGGTGTTCGATTGCACTTTCTTGCTCGCGTAAACACACACTTGAATAACATCTTTTGCCAAATCAACACCAACAATAGTATTCTTCATGCTGGACTCCATTAATGTGAATTGTGTCGGAACGATTACATTAACCCACTTCCTAGAGGAGGTGGGGGAGTCCAATTATCTATTCAGCCGTTTCAGGCGGCCTGAGCTTGTGATTGAATAGTATTGGCTATGAACGAAGGCAACTGCCCATCAAAGAGCATGTTCAGCGCATCAGTTGCTGAAACTCCATTTTTGCGGCACGTCGATAGGTAGCCGCGAATTCGACACGATATCAAGGCACCGTCCATCGAACGGAAACATCCTGATATTTTTTGCTGCACCTTGGTCATCCGTATGTCGTTCTCACCCTGGTTGTTGGTGAACGGCACTATCGCATCACTCATGAATCGCAACACGTCATCTTCGTAGTTGATCAGACGCTCGAGCAAATTTCGTGACTTGCTGCGCTTGAGGCGGCCACGGGTACCACTTCGACGATTGTCTATCGGTGGAGGACATTCGATCTGTGCTTTTTTCGTTATCCGACGATATCTGGCGTACCAACGAGTCGCCTCATCTAAATCCAACTTACCTTGAGCCTTGTTGACCGCTGTATTGAGTTCTATCAGGTATTGACGCATCGTTCTTGCCCACGCTTGCTTATCCTGCTCCCAGGCACGCTGCAGTTCGCGTAGGTGGTGTGCGTTACAAAGAGAATGGAGACAAAAAAGATATGTGTAATAGGGCTTCCAGTGGTCATGACATAGCACGCCGGTGAAGTGTGGAAGAATGTCGATCTGATCCATCGCTTCAGTGCCACGGCGTTCGTGCGGGTAATAGTAGGTAAATTGTAGGTTCGAGGTGCAGTGCAACCAATGACGCTTGCCATTAATGTTGATGCCCGTTTCATCCACGTGAAGTAAGGTACTGTTCGTGAGCTGATACTTGACCCAACTTTCATATTCTTCCAGCTTGTCAAACGCTTTACGATTGAAGTTATGGATCGTCCCGGCACTAAGCGGCATTAGAAATTGATCAGCAAACTGTTCGTGTACTCGCTCATAGGGAATGAGCTGTTTCTGAGACAGATAGACTGCCTGAACTTTTACCGTATTGCCGTATTGAGCTCTGGCAACCACTCCTTCGGGGAATGGTGCGGTGTACTGATATCCATCACTACCTTCAAGAATCTGGGCGCGGTACTCGGTGACGACAGCGCAGATCTTGATATCAAAAACCTGTCGTGACTCATAGCCCACTTCTTTGTACTCGACTCCTGTGGGAATCGTGCGCTTATCGATTTTGATGGGCACAATTTCATCTGGTTCAGCCACCGGTTCCAGGGTGCACCCCTTATGACCTTTTTGTCCACCGGGCTTGCGTTTGCCTCTGGGCGGCCTCGCTTTCTTGTCGCGATTCGGATCTTGTGAAGGTGGGATGCTGCTAGTGCTGCTGTTAAGAGTGACACGGTTGAGCAGCAGGCCAACCAACAGAAGCAACACCTCCAAAGAGGATCTGAGCGCAGGTGATAGATCCTTCTCATTTTTCAGAGATAGCTTGACCGACTCGATGGTCGATTCAACGTCAATATCCTGAATTTTCACTGTGACAACCCAAACATTTCAGAGCTGCTCTCATAGCCACGTTTTGTCTATGAGGAGCATAGACGTCATTGAGAAAACTGCCAGAAAAATAGCACCACTGTGCAATCTTGAGGCACCGTGGAAAATGAATGCGCATACAGGCTTACAGATGCAGGGCCAGCGGTATTGCTCTCGACCAAGTACTAATCAAGTGTGCAAATCTATCGCGGCAACGACAAATACGGCTGAATAGTTACATTGATATATCCTTTTCGCAGTGAAAACAGATAGTCGTGGCTAGAACATCGGTTGCCTACCCTTCATAAATGGATCCTCCTATCCGCAAATGAATGAACCTTCTCTAGACGATCTACGCCTGTTCCTGGTAGTGGCCAGCGAGGGCAGCCTGAGTGCCGCCGCAAAGCGCCTGTCGGCAAGTACTGCCACGCTCTCGCGCCGTATCAACCAGCTGGAACAGCAAACGGGTCGATCACTCTTCCATCGTCAACCCAGCGGCTACGAGCTAACCGCCGATGGAGCCTCGCTACGTGAACGCGTTTTGCAGCTGGACGCGGTGCGCGCAGAACTTGCCGACTGGCTTGCAGAACCTACCCGCCGGCCCATGGTTAGACTCTCTGCCGGTACATGGACCTGCAACTTGCTTGTAGAGCATATCTCGCAGCTGCACCAGAAAGATGACGCTTTCGGACTGGTATTCGTATCCACAGAAGAACGGCTCAGCATTGCGCACCGCGAGGTTGATATCGGTCTGCGTAACACCCGACCTGACGATCCGCATCTGGTCACGCGACGCATTGGCGAGGTGTGCTACGCAAGCTACGCCGCGACGGACAGGGAATTGGCTGATGGTGAAGAGCAACGCTGGCCGTGGCTTCTAGTCGCACCCGATTGCGCCCATACACGCAGTGCTCATTGGATGGTAGAGCATCGACTCTCCCAGGCAGTGCTACAGGTTACCGCCTCGCGCACCCTGCTCGATCTGACGGTCGCCGGCGCTGGCGTGACTGTTCTACCGTGTTTCGTTGGTGATCGATTACCAAGCCTGCGCCGTGTCGGCCCTCTCATCGATGAGCTGACTGAATCGCAGTGGCTCGTGATGCACAGCGAAACCCGGCATCGCCCTGCAGTGCGTACCGTGATCGAAAGAATAGGCATAATGATCAGTAATTACGCGGATCTATACAGTGGCAAATGCCAGCGTGAGCCAATCTGAAGCCGTTACACGATAGCGGCGGATATCCATAAGCAGACAACGGAAGGTATTGATTTTGATCGAGGGCAGCTGCTTGTGCGGCCAGGTGAGTTACGAAATATCCGGAGAGCTTGGTGAGATAGTGCATTGTCATTGCGTGACTTGTCGCAAGGCACATGGCGCTGCTTTTTCCAGTGTTGCAGCCGTGCAAGATGCAGATTTCAGGCTTAACGGCGAAAGTGCTCTCAGTTGCTTCGAATCATCGAAAGGCAAACATCGTTATTTTTGCTCTGGCTGCGGTACTCAGATCTATGCAAAACGCGAGAATACAAAGCATATTATTCTTCGACTGGGATCACTTGATTCAAATACAGTGACGCAGGAAAGGAGTCATATCTGGGTCTCTGAGAAAGCCGATTGGTATTCGATACACAACGAGCTACCAGAATACCCCGAGGCTGAGTAATACGCCTCAGGGCACAACCCAGAGAGAATGCCGCTTCGTCTTAACCGGGAATATTCTCCTTGGGCAATATGGCAATACCCCAGGGGTAACGACCAACCTTGATTGTCTTCACCGCTTTGCGACTGGCAACATCGACCATCGTTACGTCACCCGACACACCATTGGTTGTGTAAAGCATGTCCTGCTCGGGGGTTAATGCCATGTGCCAGACACGTCGACCTACCAGTATGTAATCCACCACTTCAAGTGTCTTGCGATCCACCACCGCCACATGATTTGAAGGCCCTAATGCGATGAACGCCGTCTTTCCATCGTCGGTCAGCTCCATCCCCACCGGTTGAATCTGGTCTCGTGAGACTCCGGGAATCGAAAAGCTGATTTTCTTTTTGATCTCCTTTGTTTCTGTATCAATGACAGCGACGGTGCCTCCGATCTCCGACGACACCCACAGCTCCTTGTCATCGGATGAGAACTCTGCATCTCTTGGCCGTTGATCCACCAGGGTGTTGGCCACGATAGTCTGTGTTTCCGTGTCGATCCAGTGAGTCATATTGGATGTTTCGGAGGTAACGATGGCATATTTGCCATCATGACTCACGGCCATGCCTTCAGGCTCCACACCCACATCGATTTGTGAAACCACCGTACGAGTTTCAATATCCACTACGGTGGCGATTGCATCATCCTCATTAGCGATATACAGATGCCGGTTATCCGGATGCAAGGCGAACTGTTCCGGGTCTTCGCCACTGGGCAGTTCAAAGAGAATCGAATCATCGCTAACATCAATCACCTGTACCGTGTCCGAATCGGAGGCACAGACGAACAACTTGGTGTAGTCGTGACTCAGGATAACGCCACGAGGCCGTTCACCCACATCCAGAGTCTTGATTACTTCATTGGTTTCTGTGTCGATGACTGACACAGTATTGTCTTTTTCATTACTGATATAGGCCCAATGGGCGTTTGCAGTACCAGACATGATGCCTATTGTCAGCCCCAGGGTACCCAGTATCGGGGCTTTGAATTCACGCAAGCTGACGACTCTTTCGTACCATTGCCTGTTCACGGTGTTTTGTCCTCTTAGTGTCAATTTATTAATTAGAGAAAGTCTTTGCATTGGGTTTCTGGTGCATCAAGACCTAAGGTATCCAGTTCGGTTATCGGATGCAGAAAGCCTTCAATGGGTGCGGTAGCGACCATCGCTTGAGGATGTACAAGCTGTACACTCTGGCGCATCTGTCCATTCCAGTTACGAAAGCTGAGCGGTGAACCCTTGAAGCCACCCAGTTCGAATTCGCTGGATAGCAGGTAGCTTCGAATAGCCGAAGGATCCACCGAACCGGTACGGGTAACCGCTTCACCGACACTACGAATGGCAGCCCAGTTACTGTAGTCGCGGGATGTCATGTCGCGCGCAGCCAGCTTCCTGAACCTGGATTGCAACTGCGCAGCCCCCCATTGCTCGATCACTGGCGACCAGGCCACAGGGGTCAGCCCTGCACTACCGGTAACAGGCCGTGGCAGCCAGGTATTATAAAGTATGTATTGTGAAAACTGCTGATCTTCATCAGCAACAATGATGGCATCGTATTGCTTGGCTTGTGTAAAGACAGGCACCTCACTTGAGGCAGTACGGCGCATGTCTGCATCTTCAATCCATTTTTTGCTTTCAACTACTTTCACGCCAAATTTGGTCATTGAGCGTCGTAGCGCATCGGCAAAGGCTTTGTCTTTGTGATTATTGCCTTCAATCAGGAACACCTTGTTCCAGCGTCGTTTGTAGAAAAACTGGATCAAGCCATCGCTGAGCATGGCACGTGAGGGTATGGAGTGCAGCACATTAACCTGGCATTGCTCATTGCGCAGCTCATCATTCATGCTCTGCGCGTTGAAGATCAGATCGTCTGCCGCCTCCGGCAATGCCGCTATGGCTGTCAAATCATTCGCAGGAAGGTTCGCGACAACCAGGTGAGCACCACTAGCCAGTTTGGCTCTGATTTTTTCATTGCGTTCGTCCACAGGCTCATCAGGCTCGAAACTCATGCGCTCCAGCGTGTAGTTCTGACCCAGAAAACGCCCCGTCGTATTGTTATCCTCTATGCCGAGTGCCGCACCCTGCTCGCCCTCATCTTCGGGCCAACTGACCAGATTGGACAATACCGGAGGGTGCTCAATGCGTTGCTCCAGGTACAGGATGTTCACATCCAGCGTGGTTGATTGCGCATTTGCCTGGAGACCAATCGAAGCCAGTCCCATCGCGGCCAGCGTTCTAAAAACAGGTCGGCGGACTGTGCAGACAAAGAGCGATTTCAGGTAGTTCATAGCCAGATAATATAAGTGTTCTTCGTCAGACTTTTTCATGAAGTCAGATAGTGGCTTAAGGTGCACTATTCGGCTATGGGCAATGGGTACCAAGCAGAGATGGGAGAAGGCACAAAGCCTCCTCCACACCGGACTTGTCAGCCGCCTGCCACGCCCTGTGTATTCACATACAGCGAGTAGACGGAGGTGCTGGCCGCCATGAACAGCCGATTACGATGCAAGCCACCAAAGCACAGGTTCGCACAGCGTTCTGGCAGTTGAATTCTCCTCTCCCTGAAGAGAAGAGGATTCTTTTCCTCTTCGCTCATTCGTAGGCTCCTTCTGCAAGGCTCTGAATTCCCAGAGCGGCAATGTTGCGGGCCGCGTTTATATCGCGATCGTGCGAGCTTCCACACTCGACACAGCTCCATTGCCCCTGCGCGGGCCGCTTATTACGAGATCTTTCAGACCTTTCGGTCCGCTGAGTGCACCGCACACAGAACAGGCTCGTGTGGAATATGCCTCGTTCACTTCTTGGTAGATAACCCCTGCGCTAGCGCATTTATATTCCAGGGCTCTCTTGAGGCTAGACCAACCAGCATCCAGTGCTGACTTGGCCATCGTAGTCTTTACCATCGCTTTGGATGAGACGTTTCCGACAAACACCGCCGCACTCTTTTCTACAATCCTTGTAGAAAACTGATGGATTCCATCGCTGCGGCGGTTTCTTATTCTGGCGTGTATCTTCTTTGTCTGACGCTTCTTTCTTGCCCGCTGGGCCGTGGCCAACGCTTTCTCATCCGCTCGATACCAGCGCCCATGCAATACATCTGCCTCACTGGTGGTCGCAGCATCCTTGCACCCCAAGTCAATACCCATGGCGATCTTGCCCGTTGACTTCCTGATCGGTACCTCAACAGCGACGTTGAAATACCACCGACCCCGACTATCCTCACTGAATGATCCAGAGCGAAGCGTGTAGCCTGCCAGTCCGTAGCTATCCCAGACACCGTAAGCTGTACCATTGAAATGTACCTGACCGTTACGCCAGCGGGCGTGACCGGTATTGAAAGGCACCCAACCCAACGAGCGCCGTACTCCCCCGGACCTGCGCCACGCCAGTTTGCGCTTTCTGAACTGGATTCTTGCCTGAACGTAGGAGCCTGCTACTTTCTGCACCGTATGGCTATGCAAACCCAGCTCTTTACTGGCGCCAGTGGTGTATGAGTGAAGATCGAAAACCGAAAGAAAACGGCCCAGTTCGCGAATACTGCGCTCTGACAGCTCGTTGATGTAATTCCAGACGTAATTAACGGCTCGTGCCTGACGGGAAAGCTCAGCGGCATGTTTGTCCTTGACACGCAGTCTCAGCGTGCGCAGTTGTTTCTGATTGGAAGATGCCTGATTCATGCTTCTATCTTAACCGCGTTACACAGGCTAATTCCGTTTATTGCACCAGGAAGCTATAAATATATACAGTATTATCGTTTTCAGCTCTCACATTCGCTAGGACCCCGCCCTAAGCGCAGGCCCGGCTAAACGACGGGGTTTGCCGCTCAGTCTGATCAATCCTGCCAATCAGGACACCTGCCGGATTGAATATATGAACCCCGTCCAGACCGGCTTTACCCATCCCCCAACCGCACCACAGATTGCCATCCATATCGACACGAAAGCCGTCGGGGGTGCCCTCCTTGCCAGCATCAATCAAAACTCGCTGATTGGCCAGTGTCTGTGCATCGACAACGTCAAATTCAAGTATCTGTCGAGGCTCGCCTCGCGACTGCACCACATAGAGTCGAGACTCGTCGGGCGAGAAAGCCAGGCCATTGGGCTGCTTGATGCTATCAGCGACCATGGTCAGTTTGCCCTCTGGAGATAGGCGATAGACATTGGGTGACACCGCCGGCTCGGCTTTCTCGCCCTCGTAGAATCCCAGAATGCCGAAAACCGGATCGGTGAACCAGATTGAACCATCCGAGTGACAGACGACGTCGTTTGGCGAGTTCAGGGCTACGCCCTCGAAAGAATCAGCAAGTACCGTACGATGCCCATCAAGCTCGGTACGGATAACGCGACGTGTCAGGTGTTCACAGCTAATGAGCCGACCATTGCGATCGCGTGTATTACCGTTGGAATTATTACTGGGTGCCCGAAAAACACGTGCTGACTCACTCTGTTCATCCCAGCAATACTGGACATTGCCCGGAACATCGCTCCACACCAGCGTGCCACTCTCACCGATCCAGACCGGCCCTTCACACCAGCGATACCCGGTCGCCAATCGTTCGATTTTAGCCAACGGCAATCGATACTGATCAAATTCCGGTGTGACCGATACGATGGCAGGATCAGGGTAGCGCTGACTGGGGGTCCAGAGGGTGCTCATGCTTTTTTGCAGTGCCTGTGTTGGAATAAGAAGCATGATGCCTCAGCCCCATCGGTAGATTCTTCTACCAGCTGTTATCGGCGTGCTGCATTATCTGCTCACGCCAACGACTTGCGTAATCAATTAACAGCCTGCGCCTGTCAACAGTGGATTCGACCAGAATATTGCTGCTTTCACCCACCGGTCTGGCAATGAGCATCGCAGCACCCGCACTAGTGCCTGTCATGGACGTGCTAAGCGTCACAGCCCTGCCAGAAGCTGCAGCCAGCATTTGCGCAAACACACTATTATGGGCCATGGGGCCCTCTACGTGAGTCATGCCCTGAGCACCGATCAAGTTCAGACACTGCTCACTCATCAACGCCAGATACAAGCCGACCGCACAAACGCGCTCAGCATCACTCAGCAAGGCATGATGACCCAACCAGCACCCCCTGTGTTGCGGATAAGGCCCGGTCCCTTCGACGTGAGATGGCATGACAAACACGCCTTTTTGCATGAGCTGAACAATGAGCCCGTCTACATCCTTGTCATTCAGCGACTTGGTGTTGCATGACTTCAACAACTCATCATGTTCACGCCCTCCCATAAATCGAGCGGAAGGCACAGCAGCGCCCTTTGCATTGACGTTCAATAGTGAATCACGATGCTCATTCAGCACAACCTCATGTCCACCTATCGCCATGGCGATGACCCAAGTGCCCGTGGACAGCACTGAAAACGGATTTTCCCCCTCACCAAGATACGGCACCAGTGACGCATTGGAATCGTGAATACCCACATGGACAGGCAGGTGCATTGGCAAACCCGTACGTTTTGATATAGCGTCATGAAGCGGCGCGGCGAAATGCCCTGAATTGGCAACAGGCGGCATACGAGCCTGCCAGTCGGTGCGTGCCAACAAGGATGAAACAACGCGCTTGGTCGGTCTGTAGAGATCCGTATGACAGCCCAGGGAAGTTGCATCGTTAAGCCTGGCACCGCTTAACCAGTGAACCCAATACTGTGGCCAGGTGAGTATGGTACTCACCGTATCGAATGCCTCAGGGAACCTTTGTTGCTGCCAATACAGCTGGGCGCCCAGATTCAGCCCACCGGGCAAGGCCGGTGAACCGGTTTCAGCAAACGCGGGACGTATCCGTTCATATTCATCACGCAACTGGTCCACGCCGCTAAATTCATAGTCCATGACCGGCAGAGCCAGCTCACCCTTCGAATCTATCAATGCACCCGTTGCACCATGGGTCGCTACCATCAACGCATCCACATCCCCACTGCTGGCCAGCTTGGCCAGGCTGTCAACCAGAAAAGCTTCGATATGCGCATGGTCAATATGCGGATAGGGTCCGCTATCAACGACTCTGGCAGGTGTGGTGAACACATGCAATTCCCGACTGCTATCGGTATCAACCAGAGCCACTTTGGAGTTGCTCTTACCCAGATCTATAACCGCTACCCTGGCCATGATCTAGTGAGCCCCGGCGCGCCGCAGACGATTGCTCGTTCGGCGCAGGATAATGGGCAGTGCAATAACACCGATGAGCAGCAAACCGACAAAAATCGACATGACGATGCCCGGCACATTGAGCAATCCCAGGCCGAAGGTAACCATTCCCATAACCAACGCTGCAATGAAAACGCCCAGTATGCTGCCGGAGCCACCCAGGATACTGACACCCCCCAACACAACCATGGTGACAATCTCAAGCTCCCAACCCACGGCAATGGAAGGCCGTGTAGAGCCCAGTCGCGAGGTCAGACAGACCGCTGCAATACCTGCCATCAACCCGGTCAGCAAGAACAGAATGAACTTCACGCGCGGGACACGAATTCCTGAAAACAGAGCGGCCGTCGGATTGTTTCCGATAGCCACTGTTGCGCGGCCAAAGGAGGTTCGATGCAACAACACATAAAATACAATAGCTGCGAGCAGAAACAACACCATCTCGAAGGTGATAACCCACCAGACATAACCTTGACCAAAAAAGGTGAAAGACTCCGGATAGCCAGAATAGGACTTGTCTCCCAGCACGATAAAAGCCAAGCCTCTGAACAAGGACAGGGTTCCGATCGTAATCACGATGGAAGGCAGACCCAGAACCGCAACCAGAAACCCGTTGAACGCACCACACAGGACACCGACACCAATGCCGACGGCGACCAGAGTTGGTGTATCAGCACCCATTTGAACGGCAAACCCCATGGCCGTCGAGGACAAGGCAATGATCGAAGCTACCGACAAATCGATCTCACCGGCGATGATCAGCATGGCCATGGCAAAGGCGATCATCGCTTTTTCGGTAAAGTTGAAGGTAGCATCCGACAGATTCCACGGATCCAGAAAGTACGGGGATGCTTGCGTATTGAGAAAGAAAATCAATATGCCTACAGCCAGTAACAAGGTCTCCCAGCTGGAGAAGATTCTACGCAGTGCACTGCTACCGCGATCTGGCATGGAATACTGCGACTTTACCGTTGCCTCTTTCATGCTTTCTGCGCCGATTTAAGTATGATTCGACCCGGCTTGCGTTCTGCACGGGCGTTGAAGATGATGGCCACGATAATGGCCGAGCCGGAGATAGCCATCTGCCAGAACGGAGAGATGTCGATCACAGGCAAGGCATTCTTGATAACCCCCAGAAACAGAGCACCCAGCACCGCACCCAGTACCGTTCCCATTCCGCCTGAGATGGATATGCCACCGATCACACACGCTGCCACGATATCCAGCTCAAAGCCTCCGGCGATATCCACATAGGCAACCGCGTAGCGTGAAACCCACAAATAGCCTGCCAGGCCGGAAACAGCCCCGGAAATGACAAAGGCCATAAAGCGTGTCTTACCCACATCTATACCCGTGTAGACCGCTGCATTCGGGTTACCTCCCACCGCGTAAAAGGCTCGACCCAGAGCAGTGCGTCGCATGAGGAGCGCCACGATGGCAATGATGGCAATGGCAAACCAGGACAACATCGGTAATCCCAGCACAACCGTGCGCGGCAAATCCTTGAACGCTGCGCTCATTTCATGGGCGTTGACCCACTGCCCTTGCGAGACCAGAAAAATCATGCCCCTGAAAATGGTGAGAGTACCCAGGGTCACCACAATAGGCGGTATGTCCAGCTTCCAGACCAGCAATCCATTGAGGCTGCCCAGAAGCGCACCCACCATGACCGACATCAGCAGCAGCACCGGCATCGGTATACCAGGCAGCGCCGAGTTGAGCATTGCACACAACATACCCACCAAAGCCAGGTTGGATGCCATGGACAGATCGATGCACCGCGTCAGAATGACAATCATCTGCCCTAATGCCAGAATGATCAATATCGAGGTGTCGTTGAAAACTGACAACAACATCGCTGGTCGTATGAAGGCTGGGAAGCGAAGATAGACAAGCCCGATGATCAGTATCAACGCACCGGCCAGAATCAGATCACGAGATATGCGTAAAGACTTCATGCTGCCTCCTCTTCTATACCCGCCGCCGCACGTACCAGTGCTTCCGGCGTTGCCTGTTCACGATCAAACTCAGCCACTCGCCGGCCCTCGCGCATCACGATGATTCTGTCGGACATCCCCATGACCTCGGGTATTTCCGAGGACACCATGATGACCGCCAGCCCCCTGGCGGCCAGCTCACGCATAAAGCTGTGTACAGCGGCCTTTGAACCGATGTCGATACCTTTTGTCGGCTCATCCAGAATGATGACCTTGGGCTGGGTCGCCAGCCACTTGGCGATAACCACTTTCTGCTGATTACCACCGGACAACTGGCCGACCGGTTGATCCAGTGCCGCCGCCTTGAGCTCCAGACGCTGAGTGTACTCACGCGCCAACTCATACTCTCTGGCGACTCGGACAAAGCCGCGTTTTGCAGTACTTTTCAATGACGGCAACGCGACGTTCTGCACAATGGGCAGTCCGGTGAAAGCACCTTGCCCGCCTCTATCTTCAGGTACGTAGACGACACCTTCTCGAATGGCATCCGCCGGGCTCTGCAATTTCACGGTACGCCCATCCAGAGTAAGCGTGCCTTCACTGATACGCGTTGTGCCAAACAAGGCCTGCATGCACTCACTGCGACCCGCCCCCACCAGACCGTAGAACCCTAAAATTTCTCCTCGGCGTAATGAAAAACTGATGTCAGCAAATTCGGTGGGGTGAGTAAACCCTTCAACCTGCATGACCTGCTCACCCAGCTCACTGATTCGTGGTGGGAAAACGCTCTCCACGGATCGACCGACCATCATCTCGACCAGCTCGCTGGGGTGGGTATCGCAAATTTTACCCTCGCCCGCCATCGAACCATCACGAAATACAGTGTATCGATCAGCAATCCGGAAAATTTCATCGAACTTGTGACTGATGAACAGAATGGCCTTGCCATCGGCTTTCAACAGATCTACCAGAACGTAAAGCTCTTCAATTTCCTTGTGCGACAAAGCCGCCGTTGGCTCATCCATGATCACGACTCGCGCATCGACGGATAACGCACGTGCAATCGCGACCTGGTGTTTGCTTGCGATACCCAGTTCTCGCAAGGTGGTTTGCGGATCGAGATGGGCCCCGACCTTTTCCAGCAGTGCTTGCGCCTGAGCATTTATCTGCTTCCAGTCAACCAGCCCCCAACGGTTGCGAGGTGCATGCCCAATGAATATATTCTCGGCAACTGACAGGTCATCAAACAGCACGGTTTCCTGGTGAATAGCGGTAATGCCCGCCTTAGTCGCTGCATGTGGATTCGCCAGCACGCTCGCCTGCCCATCAATGCGTATGACACCGCCATCAGGCTGATAGATGCCCGTGAGTATTTTGACCACGGTTGATTTGCCCGCCCCGTTCTCACCAACGAGTGCCGTGACTTCTCCCGCATGCAGATTCAACGACACCTCAGAGAGTGCTTTGACTCCGGGAAACAGTTTCACGATTCCATCGAGGGATAGAACTGGCGGGGGGGCGTACTTGTAGATTCCGAATTCAATTCGTGACTCTCGACAGTTATGGGTAAGGAGTATCAGAAACTATCTGATATAAAAGGATCCAGGCAGTGCTGCCAAAGACATGCACAGCACTACCCGTCCGTTCAAACTGCAGCGATGCAGACCGTCTTAGAAGATATCCTTGAAATCATTGACGTTAGAGGCGTCATACACGAACGGATCCGCCATGGCGCCTGCACGATCATCATCCAGCGTCACGTTACCCAAGCGACCCATACCAATTTCGCTACCCGCCTCGGCCACCGCTTCACCCTTGACCAGGTTGTAGGCGATCATGGTTGCCGCATAACCCAGATCAATCGGATTCCAGATAGCAAAGGACTTGCTGGCACCGGATTCGACATGTGCGGCCATTTCCGAAGGCAGGCCCAGGCCCGTGACATTGACCTCGCCAGCCTTGCCAGCATCAGAAACTGCCTGTGCTGCAGCAACAATGCCTACCGATGTCGGTGAAATAATGGCTTTGAGGTTCGGATACGAAGACATAAGACCTTGTGCCTCACGATAGCTCTTGTCTGACAGGTCATCTCCGTAAACCGTTGTCACCACATCAATGCCTGGATAGTTATCCATAACCTTGTTCATCTCGTCTATCCAGACGTTCTGGTTGGTCGAGGTGGCCGTGGCCGAAAGAATGGCCACCTCACCACCTTCGGGTAGATGATCGGCTGCCAACTTGATGATCATGTTGCCGATCAAGGGACTGGAAGAAGGGTTCAAGTGCATCATGCGACCCTCTGGTGCGACGCCCGAGTCCCAGGACACGACAGTGATGCCGCGAGCCATGGCCTTTTTCAAGGCAGGTACCACGGCATCCTGATCATTGGCCGAAATGGCGATCGCATCCACCTTCTGGGCGAT
Source organism: Granulosicoccus antarcticus IMCC3135 (assembly GCF_002215215.1). Classification (NCBI taxonomy): domain Bacteria; kingdom Pseudomonadati; phylum Pseudomonadota; class Gammaproteobacteria; order Chromatiales; family Granulosicoccaceae; genus Granulosicoccus; species Granulosicoccus antarcticus. The sequence continues at coordinate 4,749,392 of NZ_CP018632.1, forward strand.
CAGGGAGTTGATCACTTCAATCTGACCTTCTGCTGTCGTATCCGTCGGACCGGTATAGATGATCTCGACCCCGCCCATCTCAGCCGCTGCCTCTTCGGCACCCTTGGCAGCCGCTTCGAAGAAACCGATACCCAGTGCCTTGACGACCAATGCAATGCGCATGTCATCTGCCTGGGCCGGACTGGCGCATATTCCCAGGCTTATAGCGCCCGCAGCCAGTATTTTGGAAAATGGTGTTTTCATGTTATTCCTGCCGTGGTTGTCGTTATGGTGTTTTTATGGTTACTACTGGTTTTTCCAGTTACTACTGTTGAGCCAAATCGCTTCGGCCGTCTACCTATCCAGCGTCCGACAAAGTATCGTCCGCCAGGGAATTTGAGCTACTCTTGAGAGTGGCCACGATCACGCGAACATCTGCGTTTTCCAGCATATTCACAGTGGCGTCATCGATTCTTTCATCAGTAATCAGGACATCGATGCGCTCAAGGGAACAGATCAGCTGACTGGAGCGACGTTTGAATTTGCTGGCATCGGCCAGAACCACCAGCTCATCCGTCTGAGCCATCAACTTCAGCTCACTCTGTATCACCAAAGGATCCGACTCCATCAGCCCCATCCTGCCGACGCTATGCACACCCATGAACATCCGGTGCGCATAAAAATTCTTGGTCACATCATTTTCGAACGGACTGAGAATGATGTTCTGCTCACGATAAATAGTGCCCCCTGGCATCGTTATCTGATTTTTGGAGTTATGCAGCAGGTGCTCGGCAATGGGGAATGAGTTGGTACAGATCTGTAACCGCCTGCTGGTCAACAGGTGCACCATCTGAAAGGTACTTGTTCCCCCACTGATGATCAGAGCTTCCCCATCAACACACAACGCGGCTGCCTCACGGGCGATGGCGCGTTTCTCTACAACATTGATTGATTGGTTGACACTGAATGGTCGACCTGCCAGTCCTGTCTGAGCCGGAGGTAATAGTGCTTCTGCTCCGCCTCGAACCCGCTTGAGCTTCTTTTCCAGATGCAATGACGCGATATCACGCCTTATGGTCGCCTCGGATGAATCCGTCAGTTCGACCAACTCTGCCACTGTGGCAACCGGCCTTTCTTGTATGACAGACAAAATGATCTTCTGTCGCTCTCGTTCATGCATATATTTGCTCCTGAATCACAACACATGATACCTACGAGCTCATAAGTGTCAATCATTTTCAATCACAACCGATCATATTTTCATTAATTCGATCATTTTTACCAATTCTTGATTGACTAAGATCGTTTTTGACGACATTATTCTCATTCGTCAAATTCAGGAATCGTTCTCATGAGCAGTCGTCACACATCTGGTTTATTGCAAAGTCAATGGAACGAGCCACATGCAGCCACTATGGATGAGCCCGGCAGATTGCTGTATCGCTCTAACTTGTTGGGCGCAGACAAACGCATCACCAACTACGGGGGTGGCAACACCTCAGCCAAGGTCATGACCGCAGACCCCTTGTCAGGCGATGAGGTTGAAGTGTTATGGGTCAAGGGCTCTGGTGGCGATGTAGGCACGATGGCTCTGGATGGCTTTGCCACGCTGTATCAAAGCAAACTGAATGCGTTGAAGGATTTGTATCGTGGCGAAGCACATGAGGACGAGATGGTCGCCTACCTGCCTCATTGCACATTCAATCTCAATACGCGCGCAGCTTCCATTGACACGCCTCTGCACGCCTATGTTCCCAAAACTCATGTCGATCATATGCACCCCGATGCCATTATTGCCATCGCCGCTGCAGCTGACAGCCAAAAGTTGACTCAGTCTATCTTCGGCGACGACATTGGCTGGTTGCCGTGGAAACGCCCAGGCTACGAATTGGGCTTGTGGCTCGAGAAGTTCTGCCTGGAAAACCCCAAGGCTCGTGGTGTCATTCTGGGCAGCCATGGTCTGTTTACCTGGGCTGATTCGGCTGCGGAATGCTATGCGGTGACGCTTGATATAATCAACAAGGCCATCGTCTGGCTAGATGAACAGACTGCAGACAGCGCAGCATTTGGTGGCTCTGAGTGTCAGGTGCTCTCTGCCGAAGAACGTCAGTCTGTTGCCTCGAAACTCATGCCCGAAATTCGTGGACTCATCAGCACAGATGAATACAAGATTGGCCATTTTGACGACAGCGATACCGTGCTTGAATTTGTCTGCTCCAAACAGCTGACATCCCTGGCGGCACTGGGTACAAGTTGCCCGGATCACTTTCTTCGAACCAAGATACGGCCATTGATTGTCGGCTTTGATGCTCATAAACCTGACATCGAGAACACAAAGGAACAACTACCGCAGGCGATTGAAAGCTATCGTCAGGAATACGCTGCCTACTATGACCGATGCAAACACGCTGATAGCCCTGCCATGCGAGATCCAAATGCGGTGGTCTACCTGATACCCGGTGTCGGCATGATCACCTTCGCAAAAGACAAAGCGACTGCAAGAATATCCGGTGAGTTCTATACCAACGCCATCAACGTCATGCGAGGCTCTTCTGCCGTTTCCACCTACCAGGGATTGCCCGAGCAGGAAGCCTTTGACATTGAGTACTGGTTGTTGGAAGAGGCCAAATTACAGCGTATGCCCAAGCCCAAGAGCCTGGCTGGACGCATTGCTCTGGTGACCGGAGGGGCCGGTGGTATCGGTTCAGCCACAGCGGAAAGATTCCTGAGGGAAGGCGCCTGTGTCGTCCTGGCAGATATCGACAAGGAGCTGCTTGAGCAGAGTTGTGCACACCTGTCAGAGCGATATGGCTCAGATGTTGTGCGCCAGGTGCTGATGGATGTGACCAGTGAGACGCAGGTAGCCGATGCATTTTCTAAAACCGCGAATCAATACGGTGGTATTGACATACTCGTCTCCAATGCCGGCATCGCCACCTCGGCAGCTGTCGAGGACACCAGCCTGGCATTGTGGAACAAAAATATGGATGTCCTGTCGACCGGCTACTTTCTGGTCTCCCGGGAGAGTTTTCGTCTGATGCGCCGCCAGAACATGGGCGGTGCCGTTGTCTTTATCGCCTCCAAGAATGCACTGGCAGCCTCCCCGGGTGCTTCAGCCTATTGCACAGCCAAGGCTGCAGAAGTACACCTTGCTCGCTGTCTTGCCCTGGAAGGTGCAGGCGCAGGCATCCGTGTCAACGTAGTCAACCCTGATGCCGTCCTGCAAGGCTCCAAGATCTGGTCTGGCGACTGGCTGAAGCAACGTGCCGATGCCTACGGCAAAGACAGTTCGGACCTACAAGCTCATTACCGTGAACGTTCATTGCTCAAACGCGATGTTCTGCCCGAAGATATCGCCGAAGCCAGCTATTTTCTCGCCAGCGATGCATCGCTGAAATCCACCGGCAATATCATCAATGTCGATGCCGGCAACGTGCAGTCTTTCACTCGATAACGGCGGAGCATCAAGAATATGAACCCATTGATCGATGCAGCTTTGCTGGCTGATGAAAACAGCAAACTCAGTGCTGATCTGGATACCGACTATGCCGCGCTGGGTGAACAACTCCAGCGCCAGGGCCACGACATAGACCAGTTATGCAATACAGCAGCCCAGTTCGGTATCGCCATACCCTCGTGGGGTGTGGGCACCGGTGGCACACGCTTCGCACGTTTTCCGGGACCCGGCGAGCCTCGCCATGTATTCGACAAGCTGGAGGATTGCGGCGTTATCCAACAACTGTGTCGCGCGACTCCCAAAGTCTCATTGCATATTCCGTGGGATGACGAAAACCCCACCGAGATGAAAGACAAGGCACAGTCGCTGGGCTTGAGTTTTGATGCCATGAACTCGAATACCTTTCAGGACCAACCTGACCAGAAACATTCCTACAAATACGGCTCCTTGTCGCATACCGATGCAGCTACACGGGCTCAAGCGGTCGAGCATAATCTGCGCTGCATCGAAATAGGTGAGGCGATCGGTTCTGATGCACTGACTGTATGGGTCGGTGATGGTTCGAACTTTCCGGGACAAACCCATATGGGTCGGCAGCTGGATCGCTACCTGGATGGCATGCGCCAGGTGTATGCAGGGCTACCTTCTCACTGGCGTCTGTTCACTGAACACAAGATGTACGAACCTGCCTTCTACTCCACTGTCGTGCAGGATTGGGGCAGCAATTACCTGATTGCCAAGGAGCTGGGACCACAAGCCTCCTGCCTGGTTGATCTGGGACACCATGCCCCCAATGTGAATATAGAAATGATCGTGTCTCGTCTGGCTCATTTTGGAAAATTAGGTGGCTTCCACTTCAACGATTCCAAATATGGAGATGACGATCTGGACTCCGGTTCCATTGATCCTTATCGATTGTTCCTTGTCTTCAATGAGTTGGTGGACATTGAGCAGCGTCAACCAGAGTCATTCAATCCAGCCTATATGCTGGATCAATCACATAATGTCACCGACCCTATCGAAAGCCTCATGAGCAGTGCTCTGGAAGTTCAACGAGCCTATGTGCAGGCCTTGTTGGTAGATCGTGAAGCCCTGGCGTTCCATCAGGAAAACAATGATGCACTGATGGCCAGTGAAACACTCAAGCGGGCTTTCCGGACTAACGTAGAGCCCCTGCTTCAGCGTGCCCGTCAAAACATGGGAGGGGCTATCAACCCCGTAGCAGCGTATCGTGAAGCCGGCTACCGGTCCAAGGTGGCAAAACTACGACCCGCAGTCAGTGGCGCAGGTGGTGGCATAGTCTGACAAGAAAACCTTTAGAAAACCTGAAACAAGACGGCACTTGCCTCTGCAGCCAGCAGGTGCCGTTTCAGCAACTGAACCGAAGCTAACTACTCGCCGTCGCCTACAAACGACGGTCATGATCAGTTACCACTCGACTTCTTTATCTCATCCCTGCGCTGGCGCGCCAATGGGTGATCTGGATCTTCTCGCAGTATGGTTTCATAAAGCTCCAGAGCGTTAGAGCCTGGAGGTTCAGTCAGCTCATTGGAGACCTCGTGCATTTGGGCCAGTTTCAGCAGTCGCTGGATTTTAGGTGAATCTTCACTGAGCTCAGGTACCTCAACGGCTAACGGCTCCACAGGTGACGGCTCTGCGGGTAGCGTCTCGTCCAACTCCGGTTTGCCAATTGAAAGAGCTGTTTCTGGTACCGCATTACCATTCTTATCGATGAACGACCACCCGGCACCCAATGCAATAACAAGTGCTATCAGTGCACCACCGAGCCACAGCTTTTTTGTGCCTGTATTCTCTGGTTCTGGTGATACAGCAAGCAGTGCATTCATATCTGCCAGAACGGCATGGTGATCCTGATACCGATCATCAGGCTCTTTTGCCATAAGGCGCGATATCAATGGCTGATAAGCACTCTCGCTATCTGGCAACAGTGGGATGGGGTCATTGACGTGTTGTAGCATCAACCCCATTGGATCAGTGGATTTATAAGGCCGCTCTCCACTGAGCATTTCAAAAAGCAGAACACCAATACTGTAAAGATCAGACCTGCCATCTATTTCTGCAAGCCCTTTGGCCTGCTCAGGGCTCATGTAGGCAGCAGTTCCAATAGCCGCACCCGCCACTGTTAGCTGTGTTTTCTCGTTAAGTGATTTCGCGATACCGAAGTCAGCGAGCATCGCACGACCTGATTCGTTGAACAAGATATTGGCTGGTTTGACGTCACGATGGATTACACCACTTTCGTGCGCATAACCAAGTGCATCAACAATCGGTAGTAATATTTCAAGCGGATGGTTGTAGGGATTTCCAGAATCAAGAATGTCCCTCAGGTTGGGGCCTGAGAGGTATTGCATAGCGATATAGTACATATCTCCTATGCAACCCACATCATAGATATGAATAATATTGGGATGGTTGTCAAGATTGGCGCATGTTCGCGCCTCTTTTAAAAATCGTTTGCAGAAATCATCATCATCTGCCAACTTTGCGTCCATGATCTTGAGCGCAACATTGATCTGCAGGCTTATGTGTTGAGCCAGATAAACCTTTGCAAACCCACCCTCACCAAGCAATTTGTTTTCATCAATGATGTAGCCTGGTATCGATGGGGTTTCAGTAAGCATATTGCAAACAGCTTTTGACTACATGAACTCGAATCTGATGCCTGCTGCGATCGACAGCTCTTTCAAGTCTTCCAGGCTTTGCAGAGAACGAATCTCCGTATAGAGCTGAGTGCCACCTTGCAGAACCGCAGATGCGCCTGCTCCAATGGTGTAGTAATTTCGATCAGGACTGTCGGTCACCACTATCAGCTGTGTGTTCCGAGGATCATGCACATAAGTAGATACGATCTGCCGGCTATCATCATCGAACTCATGAATCAACTCGACGCTTAACTGCGGTGAAATGATTGCCTTTGAAGTGCTGAATGTTTTTGACAATCTGAAGCCGACAGCCCCAGTCAGTGATTCTATGCTTTGCTTATTGACGCTTAACTTCAAGGCAGAGTCGCCCGTCTCCTGATACGCATCCAGATCTACTGACAGCAATGAGATGCGGCCATAGGGTGCAAAGGACAATCCGCCCGATCTGAATTCGTAGCCACCACCAACTCCAAATCTGAATGCCGAACTATCCGTCTCTGCACGCACCGTATCATTCACGCCATCATTGGCTTGAGGATTATCAGGTTGACTATTGTCCGTCGCACCTTCCGCACCGTTGATGACAATTCGACGAGTCATGTCGAAGCTACCTGAACTGAATCCAGCAATCACATCAACGTAGGCAGAATCTGAGAACCACATGCCATAGCCGCTGATGTTGATTTGTTCTGACTCCAGATCACCGCCATCAACGTCGAGCGTTGTATCAAAATCTGTTGTTGACGATGTATAACCAAGATTCACTCCGCCCACGATAGTCGGGGTAATCAAGTAGTCGAATCCCAGGGATAAACCGGTGGAACTTGCTTCAAAACCATCCTCACCTTCTGTTGCATCTTTATCTGATCTGGCTCCAAGCCCATTGACATAAAAGCCAAAAGGGCTGGCCAATGCATCGTCCGCTGCTGCTGCACCGCCAACAAGAGAATCCGTTGCCAGACTACCCGCAGCGATCATGCCCCCTGCTCCTGTCATGTTCGCGCTGCTGAGTTGTAACGATGAAACCCTCGACAGCAAGCTCGACAAACGGCGACCAACAGTCGAAGACTGCCTTGCAACCGATTCGGTGGCCAGACTACCTGCCGCTGCGACCTCTTCAGCTGCGGCATTCTGTACTGCTGCGCCTAATTCGTCAGCTGTTATACCCAGATCTTTAGCCGTACCAGCCGAACCTGGCTCAGCGCCTGCCAGTACATTAGCGGTGTGTACCATCTCCCCGCATTTGTCGAAGAGTACTTGTTGCTGGGCAACATCGTTTCGTGAATTATCAATTCCACCATCAGGATCCTGGCTGGCATTGATAAAGGCACCACAGACTGTTTGTATCGCATCGCCAGTACGCTGTTGCAACTCTGTAAACCCGTCTGTTCTTCCAAGGCTAGTCGAGGGCTCAAAGTCCTGCGCATAGACAAGGCCTCCACCGAGAGTGGTTACGAACAGACAAAATATTGAACCTGTTTTGATGATTCCCGGGGCCAAGTGTAAATCCCGGCTGTACTCGACTCGAATCATACGAATGTTCTCCACTCTTCAATATAGATAGCGTTAGAAAAAGGCGCAGTTATTCAAACACTTGCTACTACCCCATAACCGCACATGATCAGAGCTAATAGTGCAACTCGAATCCATTACGAATTGACTGGCTTTGACGCACTTTCAGGCAATGGAAGCAATGTCACGTTGTTTGGCATTATCAAACACTTTCAAAATATATACAAATGGTCACACTTATGTATTTCCGAATCAAACGGCTCGACAAACAAACTTTATATGGAGCATGAATAAAACGTTTATTCCTATTTTTACAGTCGTTTAGGCAGTTTCCTGCTATCCAATTCATTCAACATTGTTGACTGAAACGTCGAAGCCTGCACTCATAAACTAGCCTAAAGGCGCAACACTCAACGAGGTATTCAAGTGCGTGAGTTCACTGTTTCAAGTGTGAATGTTTTTTGACAGCCTGACGCATATGCTTTGTGCGTCACATTTTCTGGATACACGTTGCCATCATTATCGACACCCTCATCAGAAGTGACAGCTCCTGAGGTCGACAAATTCCAACCTGCCTGACTCAATCATTCCCAGATCACACTTATGACTCACTCGCCTAGACTAAAGGATAAGTTCATTCCATTAGTCGTAGAGAAAGAGTAGGCTCGCCGTTTGCTGACATGTGGAGATAAGCAAGTACATCGCCGCGCTTGCTTTGCCCAATCTGGTCCAGGGCAAAGAATGCTCTAATTCTGTGTCTTGTGTTTAAGCTGAGTAATATTCCTTAGTTCTTCAAGCTCATCTATGACACCCGTTTCACAGGTAATCAATGAGTCTTCGGACGCAATGCCTATTCGTTGTACTGTGGCATCGTTACTTTCTAGCTGTGCTTTCTTGTTGCTCATGACAGGTTTTCGAGGAGCAGTAACGTCAAGTTCTGACTCCATATCGTCAGTAAGCAAGTCAGAACCGGAGATCCCCTGTGATTCATCTGTATGCGGTATGAGCAGAGTGGAATCTGAATCAGCTTCGCTGGCACGCGCTGTCCGCACGATTGTATTACCCTGCTTCGGTGCCAGGTACCGGCTCAATGATTCTTTAGTAACCGACGCGCCCCTATCGTCTATCACCTCATGCTTACTGTTACGCCTACGTTTAAGCATAAATATTATGATCGCCCCGACCACTAAGACCAAAAGCGCCACAATTGTCAGAAGTACAGGAATACCTACCCCCTTCTTGTCTTCCTGCCTCTGTTCAGGCAACAGAATTGAACTGACCGCCGTTGGTTGATCAGAGAGCACTGCGACCGGCAACTCCTGTGTATCACCCGGAAGCGTGAAAGGCAGCACTAAAGAGAGTTGATTGATAGCATCAGATGCATCGCTGAAAGTAATAACCTTGTTGTTCGCAAACCCTTGAATGATTGGACTTAACGCGGATGGCGGAGCATTTTGCGGCACTGCCAGAATAATGGCAATGGACTTACTGGCCGCATCGGGCAACAACACGAGTTCCAACCAGTCAGAATACTTGGCGACCGCATTTGCATCGGCAAGTAAAATATCACTGTTACCAAACACCAGTAACACTCCACCTTCTGTGCTCAGTTCGCTAATGCCTTTCTCGATCCCGACGGCAATATTACTGAATTCACTGGGCTTAACATTGGAAAACACCTGGCTTATTCGTTCCAGATGAGCGTCATCAGCAACAGTCAGGTCTGTACTTCGCTGGAACACCTCATCAAAGATCACGACACCAACGGAGTTTTCATCACCAGCAGCGCCTGCAACTTGTAAGGCTACTTCGTTAGCTGTGCGTAGTGAACTTTCGTCTAGTGCCGCGTCAACAAGTATCTCAACAGAGCTTGCAGCAGCATTGGAACACGGCACCAAAACTCCAAACATGGCACATAGGCAGTACGCCTTTAAATCATAATTGAGTCTCATTCAATAACTCCGTGTTCAACTCCAAGCTACTCTATGGTAGAGGAAAGACACATATTTCATGCTCGGTAATTTTACGCCCAGCTTATTGCCTTATAATTCAACTAACCGAAATATGCTGAACTATCGAGCCATTTTTGACAATTACTTGGTTAAATAATTGACGTATGTCGATTGGCATGAAAGTCTGATTTCTTGCTCTCTATTTATAGTACGTGATACCGTCGATCGAGGTGGAATGATATGTCGAGTATGAGGACTTGTTTATTTTGTCAAAAAATACTTGATGCCCTGTACAAGAGCGGTGTGTTTCTTGTCACGTCAGTCACTGTATTTGTGGTGGGTTGTGCGACCAACGCAGTGCCACCAGATTCCGCCCCCCTCTCGCGAGACGCAGACCGCTTGTTGATTGTAGATTGTCTTTTGCCAGGACAGCTGCGCAGACTGGGACGATCCATCACCTACCTTACCCCTCGCCGCCCGGTCAAGGTTCCGACTTCCGAATGTGAGATCCGCGGTGGTGAATACGTTGCCTACGATCGAGCAAATTTCTCTACATCGTTGAAAATCTGGTTGCCCAAGGCTGAATCGGGCGACCCTGAAGCACAAACTTATGTCGGAGAAATATTCGAAAAAGGTCTGGGATTGCAGGCCGATCCGGTTGTTGCTGCAAGTTGGTATCAAAAAGCTGCCGATCAACGGTTTTCACGCGCTCAAGTAAATCTCGGATATTTATACGAAAGCGGAATCGGTGTGCCGCAAGATCTGGTCAAGGCGATGAACTACTATCGCGAAGCGGCTGGATTCGACGAAGGGAGTCTTGAGTACACAACGGCATTGCAGGTTGCAAATCGAAAACAGCAAACACTCGATCTGGTGTCCCGAGAACAGGATATAGAGCGGCTTAACCAGACTGTTGCACAACTGGAAATAAAAAATACCGAGTTGCGCAATCGACAAGTCGAGCTTCGAACCCAGCAAAACAATATCAATGCCTTGGCCGATGAAACCGCACAACAACGAAAACGCGTACTCGAATTAGGAGTCAGCACCACAAGTTCGACGAGCATCAATCAAAGCAGTGAGAAACTGGTCACAGCTTTGGAACAACTTGATACGCTTAATCTGCAACTCTCCACGACCGAATCTGAAAAGGCAGAACTGCTAGGCAACTTGCGGGAGCAACAAGCAAGCACAGACAGTCTGCGACAGAAATTCAATGCCAGCAACAAGGAATTGAACGCAGCCAACGAAAACCTGTTGGCTCAAAAACAAAAGATATCAAAGCTCGAATCAGCCTCACTCTCAGGTGGAGACAGCTCTGCACAAATGCTTCAGTTGCAAAGCAGACTGACTAATGCACAACAGGCGTTTGAAAAGGAAGCCTCAAAAACAGACAACTTGCAGCGTACACTTGCTCAAAAATCCACGCTGCTACAAAATCAGATAGCCAACGCTGAATCCAGAGAGTTGTCACTCAAAGGCGAGCTTTCTCGCTTGTCCGGAAATGTCGCTGACACACAGCTATCCGCTGCACAATTGAAGAACGAACTAACAGCACAGATCAACACCCGTCAGTCTGAAGTCGAACAGCTCAAACGACAACTCAACAATGCTGTGCGTGAGTTGTCAGTGACACAGGCTGGACTGGAAAACACCCAAGGTCGACTAGGAACACCCAGCCCAGAACTTGCCAGAGCCAACACTGTTCTGCAACAGCAAAACACAGAATTCACTCAACAGATTGCTGCGGCGATACAACTGGAAGAATCCCTGAAAACCGAACTTGACAGACTCGGATCATCACTGGCAGATGAACAGATTGACAAAGCCAGACTGCAGCGTCAAATCACAGCTCAGCTACAGGAACAGACACAACAAGCGCAACAATTACAGAGTCAACTACAACGTTCCAATTCTCAACTGGAGCAAGCCAGAATCCAGATTGAGCAAGGTGGCAAAAGCAATACTTCCCAACCGGCACAATTTGCACAATTGCAGCAGCAGCTAGCTCAACAACAATCGACACTGGCATTGCAAATCGAAGGTACTGAACGACAGCAGAAACAATTACTGTCGGACTTGGAGTTGATGCGTGTTCGTGCAGTTGACTCTGAAGCACAGAATAAGTTGTTAAAGGGAGAGATAGCCCAACAGGAGATGTTGATTGCATCCCTGTCTACAAGGTATGAAGAATCTGTGAGTGCACTCTCTGCCAAGGACAGCAACCTGGGCACCCAGCAAACGCAAATAGCGCAATTGCAAGAGGAGTTGCAACGAGTTCGAGAATCCTCAATCAACTCGACGCTCCTGGCACGAGCTGATAACAAGGATCTTCAAGAGACACTGAATACTGAACGTGAAACTTTTGCAGCACTGCAGCAAGAAGTTGAAAACTTGAGAGGCAAGCAGACGGGCGAATCTCGCACTCTTGAAAACCAACTGGCAGCAGCTGATCAGACAGAAGCATTGCTCAAGCGACAACTTGAGAGCAGTAGTGATGTGGCAGAGAGCCTGCAACAGCAGTTAATGGCTCAACAGCAGCAGTATCAGGCGCAACTCAAAGAGGCAGAGAATGAAGTGGTTGCCGTCAAAGGCGAACTTAACCGTGCTCAAGACGAAAGAATCGATGCGCAATTAAAACTTGCAAGCCTTGAATCCGATCTCGTGCAGCAGCAACAAATGATTTCTACTCAGGAATCTGAAATAAACAAGCTGCAGTCGGAAGTTACCAAGGCCCAGGCTCAGGCCGACAAGCCAGCAATCGAACAAGTACCACAGATTGTAAATGCCGGACCTATTATCGAAATCATCGAACCCGACATCACGATAACCCGTGGTGGTCCCGCTATGAAGATTCTGAGCAATGCCGCAAAGTCATTTGATGTTATTGGTAAAATTTCCCCATCAAATAACATTCTCAGCTTCAAGATCGATAGCACCTCTGTTGATCTTAATGACAATGGCGTATTCAAATACCCAGCTGACGTCTCATCGCCTTCTCTCCGAATGGTCGCTATTGATGATGCAGGTGAACGAACTGATCTGGAGCTGCAACTCTCACAAATGAGAAGTGCGAACACTACCGCCGAACAACCAAGCTCGGATATATCAGGTATAGAGTTTGGCAATTTCCATGCACTCATCATCGGCAACAATCGTTTCGAGAATCTTCAGAACCTCAAGACGGCAGAAAATGACGCCATTGCGGTAGAAGCATTGTTAAGAGAAAAGTACGGGTTCAAGACAAAGTTGCTATTGAATGCCACACGTTACGATATGCTCAGCGCGCTCAACAGCATGCGAGAGAATCTGACCTCTGAGGACAATCTTCTCATCTACTACGCGGGGCATGGCGAGCTTGCGAACGAGACCGGATATTGGCTGCCAGTTGATGCCGAACCCGATAGCGATGTGAACTGGATACCAAACTCCACGATCACCAAGTATGTAGAAACGATAAACGCTAAACATATCATTGTCATCGCGGATTCCTGCTATTCCGGCACGCTTTCCAGAACATCACTATCCCGACTGGGAAAAGGACTAACGACACAACAAAAACATAATTGGTATGAAACGATTGCCAGTGCAAAAGTACGGACGGTATTTACATCTGGGGGCTTGAAACCCGTATTGGATAGCGTCGGTGGTTCATCTCAGCATTCAATATTCTCAGCAGCCTTCCTGAACGAGCTGGAAACATCCGATGAGCCAGTAGTGTCCACCTACAAACTTTTCTTGAGGGTACAGGAGAGAGTGAAGGCAGAAGCCACCCGACTGGGTCTCGAACAAAATCCTCAATACTCACCCATGCAATTTGCAGGACATGAATCTGGAGAATTTCTGTTTATTTCAGATCAGGATAATGTCACTAGCAAGCTCGAAATCCCAACATATCTTGTAGTTAAAGACGCATCCAGGGTTGCTGCGTTGCGTTAGGAAAGGCTTGCGCTTTTGGTGATTAACGCCTGTGTTTATTTCAACTCATATTGGATGTTGAGCGGGATGACTTCCGATGTATCCACAGGCACTTCATACAGCTTTACCTCCCAATCACCCGCAAGAGGCATTGCAGTACCTGAGCGTGATGCCCTGGCACCAACAGTCACCATTGCACTGGAGCTGAGACTCTGATCAGGCATCATCGCCATAGAATCATCAAGTTTGACCGTGGTAGGAAAGTCCGAAATTTGACGACGGGTAACAGCTAGCGGCATAGCTGACTCACCCGCAGCCTGTGCGTAAACATAAACGACATCATCAGGTGAAAATGTACTCGATATTTCTGGGTCAAGCGTAATATATAAACTTAACTCCGGATTGACAGACGTATTATCGCGAGTACTATCCACGTCAGCTACCATGTCATTCGCAGCGTCACTTTCGGACCTTGTGTCAACTCGAGTTACCGAAAACGCTATAGCCGCATCAATTAGCTCAATAGAGTTGCTATCCGGTGGAATTTCGCGTTTTAGCAATTCAAACAGGATGACAGCAGCCTCATCATTTCCAGACTGTTGATTGACCAAAGCCATCATCCATAAGCTCGGCTTGTGTTTATTGTCTATATCAAGTGAACGGCCTAATAGATCGAACGCCTTTCCCGCAAATGAACCGTTGTTCATTGATGCGATGATTTCTGCATGATAGGCAAGTAAATCAGGTTGATCTGGAAACTGCTCCCTTGTGGATTGAATCAACGCGTCTGCCTCTTCGTATTGTTGTTGATCAAACAACACTTTTGCCTGAGACAGTTGCACTTCAAATTCACCTGGCTTTGCCTTCAGGTATTTTTCAAGCTCTTTCTTCAGTTTTATCTGCTCGCGGGAGGCGTAGGAGTCAAACTCACTATCAATATCTGCACTAATTGATGATTCGCTAATTGAATCTGCAGACTGCCCTTCGTGATAAACAACCATCAACAAGGAAAGCACAGAGAGACCTGACAAGAATATTCGTACAGACATGTCTTATTCACACTCAATTGTTGAACACTATTCGATATACCGCAACCAGAGTTCTACTACACGCTTCTGCGTTGCACCGTCTTATCCAGATCTTCTGTTTTATTGAAAGTAGCCGAGGTGCCATCCACCTTAACTATAACAACGGATATATTGTCATTACCTCCGTTTGCGTTTGCAATGGAGATCAACTCATTGCAGGCCATATCAGGTGAATGTCGTATTTTTTGCACAAGAACTTTCTGCAGAAGCTTCGCATCAATCAAATTACTCAGACCATCGGAACATAACAGGAAAACATCTCCTTCGGAAACATTCTCCAGCGTAATATCAGGGAATATGTTTTCCAATAACCCGATTGCCTTGATCAATATATTTTTTGAGGGTGCCGTGCCTTTCTGCCCAGCATCGTACCACTCTTGATACATTGTATGATCACGAGTTAGTTGCTGTAAATCACCTCCTCTAAGTCGGTATAGCCTGCTATCTCCGACGTTAAAAATGACGACCTGCTTCTTGTTTTGCAAGAAATATGCACCAACCAGGGTGGTACCCATCCCCTGACCGAGGTTAGAACCGTTATTGCGATTCTTGGCCAATATCAATTCATTACATGCATTGACGGCATCCAGAACAATGTTGTAGTAGTCTTCTTGCCTGACAGGTTCACGTATATTTTCAGCATGAATCTTGATACGAGACATAAGCTCATCAAGCGTTGACTGGCTTGCAACCTCACCCGACATATGCCCTCCCATGCCATCTGCGATTGCATAGAGATTTGCTTCTGAATCAACGGTCAGCGAATCCTCATTGTGTTTTCGCGCCTGCCCAACATCTGTTACTCCGGCTGCATCCAGTTTTAGCGCTAATTTCATTTAATTATTAACCTTTAATGCTCGCTTACAGTTTCGTTGAACGAAAATGTCCCGTGTCACAAATACTTCTATAATGCCTCGCGCATAATATCAATTTCCAATATTATTGCGACTGCGTGTGTTATATTTTTCACACTTGTCAATTGAATAATTATCACTCTAGCCAGTAAATCTTTCAAGATCATTTTCGGCTGATGTTTGATATTAGATAACGTATAAAGGTTCTCATAATTTTTTAAAGAAGGACAAGCCATTCGTCGATGAACATGTATTTGCGCAACACTATCGCTGGCTGCATCTGGGCGTTAAGCACAGTTCACGCTCAAGCCCATGACTTTTGGATAGAACCAGATTCGTTCACGCCAAATGAAAATCAAGCCGTGGCAATATCCCTGCGCTTTGGAGTGGGTTTCAACGGACAAACCCTGCCCTACGTCAACTCCTTCTTCACCGATTTCAGCCTTACCGATAAAAACAGTCGTTCGCACATCCGATCCAGACAAGGCGATGACCCAGCCGCAACAATAACGGCGACAGCCGGTGCCCAGTTGCTGGGTTACCAGAGTGTCCCCCAGTTTGTAGAATTGAAAGCTGATAAATTTAACCAATATCTTGAAGAGGAAGGAATTGAATATATTCGCGTAGAACGTGAACGTCGGGGAGAAAGCGATTCGCCAGCTCCGGAAAATTTCGTACGTTGCGCCAAAGCACTGATTCAAACTGGCCCTGCAGATCAAGATGTGTATCGAAAAAAACTCGGTTACACACTTGAACTCATTCCACAAAGTGACCCATATCAGCTCGAAAAAGACGATAAACTGCAATTCCAGTTACTCTATAAAGACAAGCCAATCGATGGCTTACAGTTGCAAGCGGTCTCCAAAGCTGATCCAGATAATGTGCAGAAAATTCGTACAGATATGAACGGTAAAGCTAGCGTTAAAATTGATAAATATGGGGTGTGGCTAATAAAGGTTGTGCTTATCCTACCCATTGAACGGAGGCAACAGATCAATAATGAAACAAAATTCGCATTATGGCAAAGTTATTGGGCGAGCTATGTTTTCGAACTCGTTGATGAAAGCTGATTGATTACGTGCCGTAAAGCGATCTTACACAAGCAAGTCTCTAAACAGACTCATGCACACAAATCAAGTTGCTCGACCGATATAGTAGAAGGCATATAAGTGAATACTTCTGGATTAGTTCCAAAACTCAGTAACAGATTACCTTCCGACTCGCCAATGATATAGGTGAATATTCTGAATGGATCATGATACTGACCACCGCCGTCCGAAAACAACGTAAGAAAATTGAAGCCAAAACAACCTTGCTCGGTTCTTCCGTAAAACCTGATCAACCCTTGGCCAGAAAGTTCCACATATTGATCTGATTCAGGAAAAATCCATAATCCTTTCAGTTCCAGCGGAAATTCATCACCAACAACGCCTGATGACCTGATGTAAGCTGGACGAGTAGATAAAGTAGTGGGCCTGTTTTCGGCAGTAAAACTAATTTCATTTCCATAAAACAACTGCCCTCTCTCGACCAGGTATATCGAATAGTCCGCATAGGGTGTGGGGCGTCGGGAAACATCATCTCCAGGCCTGTTGGAACAGCTGCTAATATCATAGTCGACACCGACTTCCCAATCACTTATTTCACAAGTTGCCTGAGTATTGAAGAAAAGCACTGAATCGTCAGAGCGCGGTATTATCGAATAGGTTTTAGTGACGAAATTTATATTACTGACGGTTCCCCTGTCAGGTAGAACATAAGAAAAACTCTCCTCTACGGTACCAGTAGTTTTGGTGTCGAACGCAGCTATAGAACACGTTAAATCAAAATAGCCCGATACCGTCTTGGTAAACTTACCGTTCGTGAGAAATTCGATGGCAGTAGTCAGAGATAAGGAACCACTTGATGAATCACAAGGCGTAATCCAGCTGCCCACAATGGGACTGTTTGCGAGATCGGATGAACCGGTATCACTACTTCCGCCTCCACTACTGCACGACGCCATAAGAAATGGGAAAAGAACGACAATACGCCAGGCACGGTTTAGCAGGCGAGGAAGATCCGGAAACCTAGAACTCATACCGTATACCTGCGCCAAGATAAGTTTCAGAAACATTTTCATAACCGAGTAAAGACTGTAAATTGGCAAACAGCTGTAACCCGCTACGCAATACCGCAGTTGCGCCTCCTCCCAAATAGAAGTAATCAGAGTCGAGTTGACGTTCGGGAAATCGTTGCGCTACCGCAGCATTGGATACAGTTCCCTGACTGAATCCAGCAAGCGAGCCCCTTAGGCTGCTACTGGTATCCTTGAATTCGTGTATCCACTCAAAGTCTCCCTTCAAAGAGACAACGGCCACTGCCGTGCTAATGACATAGGTCGATCCAAATCCGACACCTGTAGTCAAGGATTCAACTTCCTGATCTGTCAAACGTAAAGCGAATCCGCCACCCGAGCCGGGCGCTGGATGCCCCGGTGAATTAGCGAGATCCAGTTGTTCACGATAGCCATCTATACTGACTTGAGCATAAGACAAGCGTGTGTATGGAGAATACTCGAATTGCCTGTATTGTCGCTTGAGACCAGTCGCAAAGCTGGCACGAACCAAATCACTATTAGTTTCGGCAACGATCACTTCATTGACACGATCCAGAAGAATGAAACTATCCTCATCGCGCAATCCATTAACAGTCTGAGCGCGCCTGAAATCAAATTCTCCAGACCCTATACTGACGATACCATCGATGTAATAAGTATCATTTTCATGGATACCATAGAAGGAGAAAACATCAAATGACCCTTCTACATCATTGCTTACAACGTTTACCGATCCGGTTGTGGTGAAATTGTCCTTTGGTGCTGAACAGCCCGACACCTTGCTGGCACCCAACATTACACCAACAAACGACGTTGAAGAAAGAGCATAGTCAATAGACAACGCTGTCGCTGTAGTATCCCAATCAATGCCTGCCCCCGGGTTTATTGATTGCTCATCTCCCGTAGCACCAAACGCACTGACCAAAAGTCCGATTCTGCTGGAGATGCCATCCTCGTCGCCCGCAGCACTACCCGATATATCAGACTCCTGGTTCGACGCGACAATTAACGGATTCTGCCCACTGAGATTGGCTGATCGCCGTTGAAAATTTGTTCCAAACTCGAGTGTTCGTAGCCCCGCAGCGCTGGCCAGATCGATCGTATCCAGATCTGAATTGAACGGTGACAGTGGATCCAGATTTGAATTTTCCGAAAAATCTATTGTAGGGCAGCTAGCAACAGCATCGCTCAGGCTCAAGAACGGCCCTGCGAGCAGTAGAATGGTAACTGATTTCAATTTTCGATATTTTTTCAGAATGATTCTCCGAATTGATTACGCTTCTAGACCACTCCAAACGCCAAAACTGCATCTCCTACTTTCTTGAATCCAGCAATGTTTGCACCTTTGGCATAGTTGCAATAGCCACCTTCATTGCCAGCTTCGTAGCAGCGATCATGAATGCTCAACATGATTTCTCGCAGCATCACACTAAGCTCAGCTCCGCCCCAAGAACGCTTACCTGCGTTCTGACTCATTTCCAGACCAGACATTGCGACGCCACCTGCATTTGCAGCTTTAGCCGGTGCAAACAAGACCTTGGCATCCAGAAAAGCCTTCACGCCTTCAGCAAGCGTAGGCATATTGGCTCCTTCTGAAACCGCCATACACCCATTGGCTATTAACGTCTTTGCATCGTGACCTTCGATTTCATTCTGTGTGGCACAGGGCAGTGCAACATCACAGCTCACTCCCCACGGACGGCTACCTTGATGGAATTCCGCACCGAATTCTTCAGCATATTCGCTGATACGACCGCGTCTGCGTATTTTCAGATCCTTCACCCAATCAATCTTTTCCTGTGTAAAGCCGTTCTTGTCATACACGAATCCGTCGGAATCTGACATCGTCAGAATTTTTGCACCATTCAGCAAAGCCTGTTCGGCAGCATAAGTGGCCACATTACCTGATCCAGATACAAGGACCGTTTTTCCTTCAAGTGAATCGTTTGCAGCCTTCAGCATATCGATCAGGAAGTAGACACAGCCATATCCCGTTGCTTCGGTGCGCATCGCACTACCACCATAATCCAGGCCTTTCCCTGTTAGAACACCTGTAAATTGATTCGTGATGCGCTTGTATTGACCGAACATATACCCGATCTCCTTGCCTCCAACACCAATATCTCCAGCTGGTACATCGATATCCTCGCCAACATGGCGATAGAGTTCAGTCATGAACGATTGACAAAATCGCATGATTTCATGATCAGATTTTCCACGAGGATTAAAGTCCGCCCCACCTTTACCACCCCCCATTGGCAAACCCGTTAGCGAATTTTTGAATGTCTGTTCAAAAGCCAGAAATTTGAGGATGGACTGATTAACCGAAGTATGAAACCTCAGGCCACCTTTGTAAGGACCGATAGCATTGTTATTCTGAATTCGATATCCGCGATTGACCCGTATATTGTTGTTATCGTCATGCCAGCAAACACGAAAGGAAATGATGCGGTCGGGTTCACATAAACGTTCCAGGACCTGTTCTTGTGCGTATATCCTGTGGTCTTGCATCCACGGGATAATGTCGGATGCCACTTCGTGCACTGCCTGATGAAATTCGACTTCACCAGGGTTCCTGCTGATTAACCCGTCCATAAAATGCTCGATATCCGTGGCACGTGTTTGCATCTATTCAGCTCCGTAAGCGGTATCGACATGATCTGGAACAGAATTGCAACTGGCGATTGATACAAACACTCTCGATAAATACAGAGTCAACCAGAGTTGCAAAATACCTGTTTAGAGGCGAATAGATTTATTCCTAATTGGATACTAAATCAACAAGACTTAAGGCTAGTCATCTGCACTGTAAAGCTGGATCACAGGCGTGTACAGTGTGTTACCTCTATTGAAAAATGCCTACAACCATCAGTCTCAGTTCGTATCAGGTAGAAATGGAACTAGTCGACTTTATAGCTAATGCAAATTGCTGCAGCTAAATATTTATGAACAGGAAAGAGTTATGTCGCCTTAGCTTTTATCGGTTGCTTTATTAATCCCATTTTTTAAAGTCATATTGCGATATCACACCGAACAGCATTACAGGAACAGACGTAATTTCCACACAGGAGGAAATGGTAATGACCAAGATTCGATCGAAAGTCTGCATCGTCAAAAAATATTGCATCACCGCAGCATGTTCAACATTGCTTGCATCCGGTGCCGCGTATTCGGCTGACCATGCAGACAGCCCGAACCAGCGAGGCAGCCTGGCTGCGCGCCAAGCCGACATCACTGATGTCTATGCCTTCATGAACCCAAGCGATAGCGATGAGTTGGTACTGATGTTGTTAGTCGCACCAGACGCATCAGGAGTACTTCCCGATAGCGAACCAACCCCTACCTTTGCAAGCGATATTAGCTACAACATCCTCATGCAGAACTACAGTGGTACAACGGCAGGAGATCATTTACGCATCTCTTGTATGTTCACGGACGCGACACCACAGGTTGTCTTCTGTGGACTGGATAGCTTATCGGTGTCGGGTGATGTTGGAACTACCACTGCAACCGAAGGCTTGAGAGTATTCACTGGTATTACTGACGATCCGTTCTTTTTCAATAGCGGTGGCTTGAATGCAACATTCAATGCCGATCCTCCAAGCCCCATGTTTGAGGAAGGAGCTAATCCGGATAGCCCTTTTGTTAATGCTACCGGTCAATTCAATGCCTTTGCCGATCAGAACGTTCTTGCCATCGTTATCGGAGTGGATAGAGACCTGGTTACCAACAATCAGGCAAGCCCGGAGCTCAGATTGTGGGCAGCAACGGCACCAATGTAGTCTGCTGACATTCGTGAACGTAACTCACATCGAATAGCGA
Source organism: Granulosicoccus antarcticus IMCC3135 (assembly GCF_002215215.1). Lineage (NCBI taxonomy): Bacteria > Pseudomonadati > Pseudomonadota > Gammaproteobacteria > Chromatiales > Granulosicoccaceae > Granulosicoccus > Granulosicoccus antarcticus. The sequence goes on from NZ_CP018632.1 coordinate 4,770,735, forward strand.
GGATACAGAAAATGATCAACAAATCCATATTCAAACTGATTATCGCTGCAACATTGATGACAACGGTAGTTGCCTGCAGTAGCGACGACGATAATGACAATACACCCGGCAACGGAACCGGTGGCAGTGTTGATGAAACAGGTGCCTTACCGGTCATCCTGGATCGCATGGGTCGCCCCGGTGTCAACACGGCATTGATTGCAACTGATGACGACAAAGACGCCTATAACCTTGCAGGAGATCCCGCACAGTGGGCTGGTTCATTCACGGTCGCCATTACCGAGCGCGCCGCAGCCATAGACAGTCTGGACACAGTCGAGGGTAATGCGCTGGCTAGTCCTAGCGCACTTGCCGATTTGTTAGTTGATGACCGACTACGAATTGATACCTCGGTACCGGAGTGCAACAACTATCTTGCACTGGAACTCAGTGTCGGTGGATGCGGAGGCCGAACATTGGAGCGAGATGTCATCGACGACACCCTGCAACAATTGGTAGTTGCGGATACCCCAGTCTCTGACCTTGCCGACAACGACAGTAGTTTCCAGAGTGAATGGCCATTTCTCGGCGTTGCTAACTAACGGAGCAGTTCAATACAATGTGCGGTAGACACATATTAGTGAACGGTGTGTCTGCCCGCACCTTAAAGACCGGGGCTACAGATAACCGGCAAAAGGGGCGTCAAAACACATGAGTAGTCATTATCATATTGCCATCATAGGGTCCGGACCAGCAGGCCTGAGCGCGGCGGCCAGGGCCGCGCAAAAAGATCAGGAGGCCGGTCGAAACGAACCCACCCATGTATTACTTGAAGCTTTTCCGCTTCACGCCAAAACAATTCAGCAGTACCAGAAAGGCAAATACGTGATGGCCGAACCCGGCTATCTGAACTTGCGTAGCGATTGTGAATTTGAACAGGGAACGCGGGAGAACATTCTAGATCACTGGTCGCAAAACCTGACTGATAACAAAGTCAATTGTCTTTATAGCTCAGAGGTTAGCAAGGTTACTGGTGAACAAGGCAATTTCACCATTCAAATCGGCAACGGCACGTCACTGAGCGCCGAAAATATTGTCCTGGCCATTGGCGTTCAAGGGAATCCGAGAAAGCTCGGATCACCCGGATCAGAACATCCGCTGGTGCAATATCAGCTTGACGACCCTGATGAATATCACGGCGAACATATCATCGTTGTCGGTGCGGGCGATGCAGCGATCGAAAACGCTGTTGCACTGACTGCTAACAACAAAGTAAGCATACTCAATAGAAAAGACGAATTCAGTCGAGCAAAAGAAGGCAATCTGAATGGAATTCTCGCTGCAATCAGTGATGAAAAAGTCGCTCTGGAATGTTTTTATTCCTCCAGCGTCAAGCTTGTTGAGCCAGACAGTGACGATCCAAAACTATTGCATGTCACACTGAACACCTCAGAGGGCGAGATAAAAGTTGACGCCCATCGAATCATTGCGCGTCTTGGAGCGATTCCGCAACGCGCCTTTGTGGAATCCATGGGCATCGAGTTTCCCAACAAGAAACCGGAGACTATGCCTGAGCTGGACAATCATTATCAATCCAACGTACCGGGCATCTACATCGTCGGAGCACTCGCCGGATACCCGCTGATCAAGCAAGCGATGAATCAGGGTTACGATGTGGTCGAATTCATCAACGGCAATGAAATAGATCCAGCTGATCACCCTCTTCTCGAATACCGATTTGCCGGTCTGCCATTTCGACTTGATGTCAACGAACAAGTACACCGACTGCAGCAGATTATTCCCATGCTAAGTCAACTCAATTCACTGCAATTTCGAGAACTACTGATTGAAAGCTCAATGATTGCAAGCTACCCGCCTGGATTGGAGCAGAAAGAGGCAGAAACCCGTTTGGCTGAGATTGCAAAGACACTGGGCGGATCAAAAACAGAACTGCGGATTACCGAGTTGTTGAAAGAAGGCGACACCCTCTATGAGCCAGGCCAGTTCGGTACCTCTTTTTACACCATCGTTGCTGGTGAAGTACAAATAGAGAAGTGGCTGGAGACTGGAGAATCCGTCAAATCCACATTGAAGCGCGGCGAGTTTTTTGGCGAGATGAGCCTGCTGTCCGGCCATCCACGACTGGAACGAGCATCTGCTGGTGTTGGGTGCATTCTGATCGAAACACCGCGCCGTATCATGTTGAAGCTCATCAGTTCAAATGAAGAAGTCGCAGCGGGTATTGAATGGCTATTTGTTGTACGAGAGCTACAGCGTCATTTCGCACCTCGCGCCCCCACCAGCGAGTTACGAGCTCTCTCGGCTAATTTGGAAATTCGTCGTATGCAAGCCGGCGAATTCTTGTACGAACAAGGCAGTGAGGAAGAGTGTTTGTATCTGATTAAATCAGGTGGCATCACCCTGTCCAAGAACGTCAATGGAGAAGAGATTTTTATCTCACAAGTCCGCGCCGGCAAGATGGTTGGACAAATTTCTCTGATGGGAGATCCCATTCGCCGACAGAGCGCCGTGGCTACCGTCGTATCCGAAGCCATACGCATTGACCGACAAACATTCAACACTCTAATGCAGCGTAGTGATGCTCCGATCGCTACTCTGCAAGGCTATGTCACCGAACAAATAGCTGTCGATACGCGCATGGAAGTGCGCCCTGAAGCCGCTGCCTCCATGAACTTTCTGATGAAAAATGGCTTGGGTGAAGCAACAAACACTCTGATCATTGATGAATCCCTTTGTGTTGGATGTGATAATTGCGAAAAAGCCTGTGCCGAGACTCATAACGGCATAACTCGACTCGATCGTCGCGAAGGTCCGACATTTGCCAACATCCATATTCCCACCTCATGCCGGCACTGCGAACAGCCACATTGCATGAAAGACTGTCCTCCCAACGCGATTCGTCGCGCTGAGTCGGGGGAAGTATTCATCAATGATTCATGCATCGGTTGTGGCAATTGCCAGATCAACTGCCCTTATGATGTTATCCGCATGGTCAAGCCACCAGCCAAAAAACCAGGGCTAATATCATGGATGCTACTGGGTCTGGGCACCGGACCAGGCGAATCGAAAAACAGTCAGAAAGGTGGAAGTCCAAGCGCAGTAAAAAAGGCCGTGAAGTGCGATGCCTGTGTTGATCTACCCGCTGGACCTGCTTGCGTTAACGCCTGCCCCACTGGCGCTGCCATGCGAATTGGCCCTGCTCAATTCGTGGAACTCGTTGAGGAAAAACAACGATGATTCATACGAGTATTCTTGGATATCGTTCGGCACGCTACCTCTGGGTTACGATTATTCTGATTGCGATCAGTATCGGCATCTATATAAGCCAATCTGGCAGTGATCAACCAGCCAATGGTGGTACTTGGCAAGGCTATACGACCGGCACATTGGGTGCATTATTGATTTTGTGGTTATCACTGCTTGGTGTACGAAAACGGCGCTACCGCTCTCGCACTGGATCGGTTGCAGGCTGGACATCGGCTCACGTGTACCTTGGCACATCAGTAATTATCATAGGCACACTGCACAGTGCTGGCCAGCTAGGCTGGAATATTCACTCATTAGCCTACGTGTTGATGTGCACGGTGGTTGTCAGCGGCTTTTTTGGTATTTACTACTACGTATCCCTACCTGACAAATTACTACTCAATCGCGGTGGACGATCACGAGAGGCCCTGTTTGAAGAGCTACATAAGCTCGATGCGGAGGGACGTTCAGCGGCAGAACTTTGCAGCAGCGATATCACCGTTGGTGCAACTAGCGCCATTGAACGAACGAGTATCGGAGGCGGAGTCGCTGCCCAATTATTGCGCTCTGACAACTCAAACATGAGCGTACCCGTTAACGGCAAACCTAAGATTGTCGAGAACAAGGATCAGGCGCGAGTGCTCACAATGATAGCCGCTCGTATTCCTGATGCACAAAGAAAATCCGAAGTTGAACCGCTAAGCAATCTCATGTCAATCATGGGTCGACGCCAGGCAGTCATCCGCCGCATCGTTCGGGATATTCAACTTCAAGGCTTGTTAAAAGTGTGGCTGTATCTGCACATACCGCTAACGTTTGCGTTACTTGTATCGCTCGTTGCTCACATCATTTCCACCTTTTTGTACTGGTAGGCGTTTATCGATCATATGGACATACTGATTCGACAAACTAACAGTATCAATAGCAGCGATGCGATTTTTACAGATCGTGCTCTTGATATAAAAGTACTGCATATCGGTAGTGCGCCCGACCAGGACTTGCAATTGGTAGGGGCAGATGTATTGCCGCAGCACGCAGACCTGACAGTCAGTGGTAAAGGTGCCCGGATAAGCTGCCGCCGTGGTGCTCTCGTATCGGTTAATGGTACTGAGGGTAAGAAGTTTGATCTCTCTGCCGATGATGTCGTTGAATTCGGTGGGAATAGAATCGAGGTGTCAGTAGCACCAACAGGCTTCGACGTCGCCATTGTAGTGAGCAGGAGCAGTGCCAATGAACCTGCCTCCTACGAGCAGTCCTACAAGACGGATCTATCACAAACAAGACTAGCTCCCAGATTCTTCGGCTGGGCTTTGAGCTTGACAATACTGGTTGTGACGATGCTCATCCCCCTCGCCTATCACTTCATGTCCAAGTCGGAGACCATCACGCAGGCGACGAATATGTCGTGGCCTATCACCGACACATTATGGTCCAGTGGACCCTTGCACAAGGTGCATTCCTCACTCGACGAAAGCTGCAATAGCTGCCATGTAGAGCTGTTTCAGAAAGTGACCAATGATTCGTGTCAGACCTGCCATGAGGATACGCAAGATCATATCGTTGCTGTTACGGAGAACCAGCACCTGCCTATTGAGATGAATGGTACTTGTGCCAGCTGTCACCGTGAACACAACGAACCGGTGTCCAGTTTGGTTATTACCAGCAACAATTTGTGCGTTGATTGTCATGCACCACATGATTTGCAAACTGATTCAACACCTCTAGAGCGCGTAGAAGGTTTCGGTGAAGGCACGCACGCAGCGTTTCAGCTCAGTTTGTTGGCACCTCCAGAGGGAGGCTCCTACGATTCAACAGATGAATGGCTTGTTGAGCGTGTTTCGCCAACAGGGGCAGAAGAGAATTCTCAACTCAAGTTCAATCATGAGATTCATTATGACTCCAGTAAAGTCACGCTTGACCAGGGAGACGCTCTTAGCTGTGCCACTTGCCACGATCTGAGTGTTGATGGTGAGCATTTTGAGGATATTGAATTTGAACTAAACTGTGCTAATTCGGGGTGCCACGAGTTGGAACTTGATCCACGCAATCGACTACCACACGGTCAACCCGATGTGACGGTAGCCGCGATCGAAGGCTTCTATTTACGAAAATTCGGTAATCCGGACAAAATCAACTCGACTACCATCGTTGATCGTCGTCGACGAGTAGATAGATCCAACGACGATGCTGAAAAATGTAGCGGCAGCGCTTACGAATGTGCGCGAGAACTGGCAGCACGCAAGATAGAACAACAGTTCACTAAAACCGGTTGCGTTACTTGTCACACTATCGATGATGTAGGCGGTGAAGTACTGGATCGCTATCAAGTTGCCGTTGTAAAGTTGAATAAGGATTATCTGGCCAACGCGCGCTTCGATCATCAGGCTCACGGTGTATTAGTAGAGCCAGGTGGAGTGGAATCATTCACTGGAGATGATTCATGCGTTTACTGCCACGCGGCTCCAACGTCTTCAACTAGCGCAGATATATTAATTCCCGCTATTGACAATTGCACGACTTGTCATAATGGCCCAGAGCGCGTACTTAATGCGCCTTTAGGCTGTATTGACTGTCATGCATATCATCCCGCATTATGAATATATACGGAGGGGTAATGCTTATGGCTACGTTGCGTAAACTGTCACTAACCATGACAGCCATGTTACTAACGATAGTGGTTAGCAGTTGCTCGGAAGGGACCCCCTCCGGCGATCCGAGTGGAGCTGACTCGACCGTAGGCTGCGATGGCAGTTGTTTCGAATCCGGGGAATTTCTAACTATTGCCGATGTTGAGCAAGTCATTGCACAAAGCGTTCAAGAAGCACTTGCACGCAACGTGAACGCAACGATTGGTGTTGTCGATAGAGTTGGCAATGTTCTCGGCGTCTATCGCATGGGAGAGCGTGAAGAGCGATTTGTCGTACTGTCGACAGACTTTACTGATACAGACGGCATTATCGATGCAGTTGCAGATCAGACCTTTGCCGTCACGGGTGGCCTTGAAGGCATAAAACTACCTTTGCCCGATGACTCAGGTGCTGGAACATTCGCGCCGTTCAACCTGGACCACCTTGCCGCAATTTCAAAGGCGATTACGGGTGCTTACTTGTCCTCGGAAGGCAATGCATTCACCAGTCGCACTGCAAACCAGATCGTGCAGGAACATTTCAATCCGGGTGAGGACTTTCAACCGGGTGGTCCTCTGTTCGGTGTGCAATTCAGCCAGTTTGGATGTTCGGATTTCACACCTTTTCAACAAGATGATCAAATCGCTGCGGGTACCTTTGCAGTGGGGCCAAGACCATCACCGCTGGGTCTTGCAGCAGACCCAGGTGGATTGCCGCTGTATAAAAATGGTGCGGTGGTTGGCGGCATTGGCGTGATGGCTGACAGCATTTATGGCATTGACAAGTTTGTTGCTGATATAGATGCCGATATTGACGAAACCATTGCTATTGCCGGAACATTTGGCTTTGGAGCGCCGCTGGATCGTCGTGATCGCATAACCGTCGAAGGTAAGGTATTTCGATACGCTGATGCAGATTTTAACAATCTCATGACAAACCCGATACAAGCACCTGCTCTTTCGACAAACGATGCAGATGTGGGCGCTCTCATTGCAGTACGAGGATTTACCAATGGAGATCTGAAAGAAGGCACTGTATTTGGTCAGCCAGACTCGGGAATTCGTGCATCGGATGGCGTCTCTACCGGAGAGAATTTCGATAATGAATTAGATGCATTCATTTTCGTGGATGAAAACAATCAGCCGCGTTTTCCTCCGGTGGACAGTACGGATCCGACGCTAACGGCTGAACAGCGACTCTCATCAGCGGATGTCGCATCCATATTGTCAAACGCACTGGATGTTGCTAACCGCGCTCGAGCACAAATCAGAAGACCACTTGGTACACCGGCACGAGTGACTATTTCTGTCGTCGATACTCGTGGGGAAGTATTAGGCATGATCAGAGGACGCGACGCTCCGATATTCGGAGCTGATGTGTCATTACAGAAAGCGCGCACGTCGGCATTTTTTTCCAGCCCTGATGCGGCCGATTATTTCCAGGCACCTTCATTGAATAACCCCGATGGAGCTGATGCGACAAGTGGTTTTCCATTAGTCACCTATATTCAGCCAGGACCGACTCTCGGTACACCACTACTGGTGGAGTCGAACATTACCGACTATGTCACTGCAGCCCAGTCGTTCATCGGCCCCACAGCGTTGGCTGACGGCGCTTTTGCTTTTTCAGATCGTGCTGGTGGCAATTTATCCCGACCGTTTTTCCCGGACGGGATCAACGGCACCGATCCCGGTCCATTCAGCAAACCACCCGGTGAATGGAGTGTCTTCTCAACCGGCTTGCAACTCGATCTGGCTTATAACGCGCTACTCACAGGTGTAGTGTTTGCTGCAGCCAACTCTCCTGATGGCGTTAGCACCGAACCTGAGGATCTGAGTGCCGGTGCGCCACGGCCTCCCTTTGCTGGTGGTTGTGCCGGCAAAGGCCTGAATATCCTCGGTCGACCACAAGTTAGCGAAGTGTCAGATTCGCGCCTGGCCAACGGACTACAGATCTTTCCCGGTAGTGTTCCCATCTATCGCGACGATACCTTGATCGGTGCTATCGGCGTTTCGGGAGACGGCGTAGACCAGGACGACATGATCTCCTTTCTTGGAGTAAACAATGCCGGTCTGGAAGTCGGTGGATTTGGCAACGCGCCCATGTCGATGCGAGCTGATCAATTAACACCAAAAGATGTGAGGCTGCGCTTTGTTCAATGCCCACAGTCACCGTTCATCGATTCAATGGAGGATAACGTCTGTGCTGGCCTCTAAGCGATCAATTAGCCTCGTTCAAGGTGATAAAAAAATGAACACATCCAGCTGCGTACAGGCATTCGTCAGCTCCGTGCTGTCAGCTACAGCGTTCAGTACGCTTTATCTGGGCATACCCACGCTGTCACTGCTACCCAGCGTTGCATCCGCCGCAACTTGCTATATCGATGATCGTGGTCGCATCGTCACGCGCCGTCGGCCTGGGTATACAGCCATCGAATGCCCGAGCTCTGAACCTTCTCCTATTACACCCTCCACCACCCCTGCTCCAACAAACGATCCGGACACACTGGCAGCCCCCACTTCCGATGCCCCCCCAGCAATCGATCAAAGTGTAGAACAGCCCGCCGCACCGTCGGTGCAGTTGTACCGATTGCCAGGACGTCGAGGCGCTCTGGAACCTGCAGAAAATCCCGGACAACCCAAGCAGAGAGCGCAACGCCTGAGAAATCCTGCTTCGCCGATACCCAGACCTTCACTGTCCGACTATGGTGCATCAGTTCCGACTCCAGATCGTTGGCGCATCGTTGACGATCTTGGTTATACAGAGTCCTTGCTGGACCCATACAATCGCAATCCACTCAAAGGTGACAAGCCAATCGGCGATGAATGGTTCTACAACGTAGCAGTCATTGCCGACACGATTCTGGAACTGCGTGATATACCGACCCCTGTAGGTAGCTCATCGACACAGAACACGGGTGAGATAGATGTATTTGGCGATCAGGAGCAGACACTGGCGGTGCAAAACGTTGCCGTCGAACTTGTCTACTACAAAGGTGATACCGTCTTTCGACCACCGGATCATGAATTTCGTTTAACCGCTGCATTCAACTACAACTACGCCGTACTCGAAGAAATTCAGGGTATCAATGCCGATCCACGCGACGGAGATGATCGAACCGATAGCCAAGTCGGTATTCAGGCTGCGTTCTATGACAAACACCTGAGAAACGTTTCCGATCGCTATGACTTCGACAGCTTGCGAATTGGTATTCAGCCGTTCAATAACGACTTCAGAGGGTTCCTTTTTCAGGATAATCAGTTCGGTATACGTCTGTTCGGTATCCGTGACAACAACAAGTGGCAATACAATCTGGCCTGGTTTCGCCGTATTGAAAAGGACACTAATAGTGGTCTGAACGATTTAGGTAGAGGTCTGCGAGATGATGATGTATTCGTTGCCAACCTCTATCGTCAGGATATGCCCGTCAAGGGCTTCAATTCACAAGCATCCATACTGTACAACCGCAATACCGAGGGTGATGAGTTTCACTATAACGAGAACGACTTCATCGAACGCCCCGCCTCACTGGGCTTTGAAGCTCCACGCGATTACGACGTGGTGTACCTGGGATATAGCGGAGATGGCCACTTTGGCCGATTAAATCTGACCACATCCAACTACTACGCTTTCGGTCAGGAGTCCCGCGGTGTTTTCGTCAACGATGAAGTTGATATCAGTGCATTCTTCCATGCCAGCGAAATCTCCATGGACTTTGACTGGTTCAGACCTCGCATATCATTCATGTACGCAAGTGGTGACAGTGATCCGTATGATGATGTAGCAACCGGCTTCGATGCGGTATTCGAGAACCCCGTGTTTGCAGGGTCAGATACCAGCTACTGGAATCGACAAGCTGTGCCACTCATTGGCGGTGGTCGGGTCGCGATATCGGGTCGCAACTCATTGTTGAACGCGTTGCGCTCATCCAAAGAAGAAGGCCAGAGCAACTTCACGAACCCGGGTCTGATACTTTTCGGCTTAGGTGCTGATATGGATCTGACGCCTGCCCTGCGACTGAGCTTGAGTCTGAATAGCTTGTTCTTCGATAAAACCGAGGTCCTGGAAGTTGCTCGAAACCAACCAGATATCGACAAGGATATAGGTCTGGATGCCTCTGTTTCACTCACCTATCGTCCTTTCACCTCTCAGAATATTGTGCTACGAGGCTCCTACGCCACCCTGATTCCAGGTGCAGGATTCGACGATCTCTATCCTGATGAAACAGCGGGATACTTCTTTTTCAACGCTACGTTGACTTACTAAGGTTGCCATTATGCTTCTATATAAATCGATGCAAGGTAATCGACATACGCCACGTATGAGTCGGTTGTTGAGTAAGGGTATGCTCCTGTTGGCGGCTTTGGTTCTCAGCCCTCTTCAGGCAAGTACGGGAGAAGAGGCTGCAGTTGCTCGCGACTATTCGTTTACTCCTGCCGCACCTGGCGTGCAAAGCACCGCAGACGTAGATCAAAAGAATGCTGGCTGCATCACTTGTCACATCGACAACGATCTGCCCTCCATGCACACTAACCCAGCGGTTAAAATCGGCTGTGTCGATTGTCATGGTGGTGATAGTACGATTCCCGAAGCTGCAGGAGCCGAGCCCGGTTCACCTGAGTATCTGCTGGCAGCTGAAAAAGCGCATGTACTCCCTCTCTACCCAAAATCCTGGGAGTATCCCTCCAGCGCCAATCCGGAGAGAACCTATACTCTGCTGAATAATGAGAGCCGTGAATTCGTACGCTTTATCAACCCATCGGATTACCGCGTAGCAGATGAGGCCTGCGGTGCATGTCATCAGGACATCATAGAAGCATCCAAACGCAGCATGCACTCAACCGGTGTCATGCTCATGGGAGGTGCTGCATACAACAACGGCATCCTGCCTAACAAGCAATACAATATAGGCGAAGCCTACGACGACAACGGTGTTGGCGTTAAGCTGCTCGGCCCCATCATTCCCGAAGAGCTCAGAGAGCAGGCGGCGGCGGCCGGTATCTTGCCAGAGCTGTATCCCTTACCTGCCTGGGAAACCGTAAAACCCGGAGATGTCTTTCGAGTTTTTGAACGAGGTGGTCGAAACATCAGCAATCTGTTTCCGGAAACCGGCATTCCTGGAGCTCTTGGACTTGTACAACGATTAGAAGAACCTGGACGCCCGGATATTCGTCAATCCAACCGCGGCCCCGGTACTGGTGCACGTATCTCAGTCCCCTTGATCAACATCACCAAGACTCGTCTTAATGACCCACTTACCTGGTTTGCAGGCACCAATGATCAACCCGGTGATTATCGACAATCCGGCTGCGCCTCTTGTCACGTCGTTTATGCCAATGATAGAGACCCTAAACATTCAGGTGCATATGCCCAGTTCGGACACGGCGGGCAAACGCAAACAGCGGATCCCACGATTCCACGTGAAGAGGATGGTCATCCACTAAAGCATGCATTTTCGCGAGCCATACCGACCAGCCAGTGCATGACCTGCCATATGCATCAGCCGAACATGTTCATGAATACCTTCATGGGTTACACCATGTGGGACTACGAGTCCGATGCACCGCGCATGTGGCCCGAAGAGCAGCAATACCCAACATCTGAAGAAGAATGGGCGGTACTGGATCGTAATCCGGAAGCCGCCTCTGCACGAGGAAAATGGGCAGATGTCGATTTTCTGAAAGACGTCTGGGAGCGCAATGATGAAATGCAGGACACCCAGTTCGCGGATTATCATGGCCACGGCTGGAACTTCCGCGCAGTATTCAAGCGCGATAGAAAAGGTAATCTGCTAGACGACGAAGGTACTATTGTTGAAGACGACGATCCTGATAAATTCGACAAGGCCGTACATATGGCCTCCATTCATATGGATGTGGGAATGCAATGTGTTGATTGTCACTTCTCGCAAGACAGCCATGGAAACGGCCATATCTACGGCGAAGTTGCCTTAGCCGTCGAGATTGGCTGCAAGGATTGTCACGGCACAGCGCAGGAATACCCCAATCTGTACACCTCAGGGCCTGCCGCACTCGAAGGCGGTAAGGATCTTCTGACATTGCGCACCCCTGATGGTCGACGTCGTTTTGAATGGCGCGGTGACGAGCTCTACCAGTCATCGTCTCTGGACTCTGAGCTTGAATGGAAGATGAGTCTGGTCAAGGACACAGTCAATCCTGATCATGTCAGTTACAACAACAAGGCCGCACGCGCCAAAACCATGAGTAGCGATACAGCGACTCAGGAATGGGGACCATCGGTATCAGCAGATGATCTGGCGCATTCAAACGATGAGATGGAGTGCTACTCCTGCCATACATCCTGGACGACAACCTGTGGCGGTTGTCACCTGCCAATCGAGGCTAATCGCAAAACACCAAGACATCATTATGAAGGTGGCGAATCACGAAACTTTGCAACCTATAACCCCCAGGTAGCAAGGGACCAGATGTTTGCTCTGGGTCGCCGGAGTCCGAACAAGGATGGTGGCAAGATCGCACCAGTGCGCTCCTCTTCGGCCTTGATATTGTCTTCCACCAATGCGAACCGGGAAAAGATCTACGTTCAGCAACCGCCAATCGCATCCAGTGGATTCAGCTCACAAGCCTTTAACCCACATTTCCCGCATACCACTCGAAAAACTGAAACAAAGGAATGTGAAGATTGCCATCTATCGGCTAATGGCGACAACAACGCAATCATGGCGCAGCTATTGTTGCAAGGCACAAACTTCATCAACTTCGTCGGCTACCACGCCTACGTAGGCGGTGATGGTGGAATTGCCGGAATTCAGGTTACCGAGTGGGACGAGCCTCAAGCGGTGATTGGTAGCTACTTGCATGAGTATGCCTATCCGGACTGGTTCGAAGAGCATCAGGACAACAAGCAGGTACTCGCTACAAGCCATAAGCACAGTTCAGGAAAATCACAATGTGTGCAACTCCGGGGGGAGTATTTGTATGTAGCCGAAGGCGACGAAGGTATGCGCGCCTATGATGTTGCGAGTATTGCCAACAAGGGCTTCTCGCAAAGAATCATTACAGCCCCTGCCAGCGCACTGGGACAGGACACCCATGTGTCATCCCGCGATGCTACTTGCGTTTTGCTACCAACCACTCAGCCAATTGCCCCTGAACAAAACCAGGGTGAAATGATGCGCGAAGCCAACATGGAACAACCTTTCCATCCCTTGTTTAACTACGCGTACATCTCAGATGCAACTGAGGGGTTGATTCTTGTAAACGTCAACACATTGGTCGATGGTGAACCACGTAACAATTTCTTTGAACGCGCACTAACGTGGAACCCTGACAACGTATTGGAGGGCGCACAGCACCTGAGCATTGGCGGGCACTATTTGTATATCGCAGCAAAACAGGGTGTTGTCATTGTCGATATAGACGATCCGTTAAATCCTCAGGTGGTCACAATCATTCCACTCGATGATGTGCGAGCCACCATGCTGCAATTCCGCTACCTGTTTGTCACAACAGCTGAAGGCTTGATCTCCATTGACGTTTCGAACCCGCTCAAGCCAAGGGTCACGGAAAACAATCTGGTCCGCATCAAGGATGCACGTAAGCTATTTGTATCACGCACTTACGCCTACGTTGCTGCAGGAGCTGAAGGCCTCATTATTGTTGATGTCGAAAAACCGGAATCGATGCTCGAATACCAACGCTTCTCTGAAGGGCTGAAAGATAGCCAGGATGTGATCGTTGCCAGCACCAATGCTTCACTGTTTGCCTATGTCGCCGATGGCACTGATGGGTTGAAAGTCATTCAACTGACCTCCCCTGAACTTCAACCCAAGTTTTACGGATTCAGCCCAGAACCAAATCCACGCCTGATCGCGACTCACTCTACGGGCAAACGATTGCTAAGCCTGTCACGACCTCTGGAACGTGATCGTGGCGTGGATGAGTCAGGCAATCAGATTGCGGTCTTTGGTCGTCGCGGTTCTCGACCACTGAACAATGAAGAGATGCGCAAGATGTACCTGAATGATCAAGGACAGCCTTGGGTAGTGACCAACGATCCGGTCAAGTAATGGCATGACTGAAAAAAAGCACAAGTGTCGCCTACACGCGATCCTTTTACTGGTGGGCAGTCTTGCCTTGGCCCTGTCCTCCAGTCAGTCATTTGCAGTTGACGTATTTGCCGAAACCCACTTGGGGCCCGCTACCTGCGCTACTAGTCAATGTCATGGCAAAAGCGCACCGTACCCAGATCGAAATGTGAATCTCAACGAGTACACTATCTGGATTGATGGGGACAGACACTCCATTGCATACCAGACATTGCTATCCGAGGAGTCGCAACGCATAGCGGCCAAACTCGGGCTAGAGAACGCTAAAAATGCCACCATTTGTCTGGATTGCCACGCTGACAACGCACCGGACGACAAACGTGGACCCAAGTTTCAAATCAGTGACGGAGTCGGGTGCGAAGCTTGCCATGGTGGTTCCGGGCAATGGATAGAAACACACACGGATACAGACGCAACTCACGCCAAGAACCTGGCTGCCGGAATGATCGCAACCGAAACTGCTGAAGTCCGCTCTGAGGTCTGCCTGAGCTGCCATCTGGGTACCAAAGACAAATTCGCGACACACACTATCATGGGAGCCGGCCACCCTCGCCTCAGCTTCGAACTGGACTTGTTTACTGCCAACCAGCCTGCTCACTATATCGTTGATGATGACTATGTGAAGCGCAAAGGCTCCATTCCCAGTTTCAACCTCTGGCTAACCGGCCAGTTTGAAAGCGCCAAACAATCACTGAATGTTGGAGTCCAACGTCTGCACGATGGGATTGGCATGTTCCCGGATTTTGCATTTTATGACTGCCAAAGCTGCCACCATTCACTAAAGAACGTGCGTTGGAGCAAGCGACGAACAGATGGAGTTCTGCCGGGCACATTAAGACTACATATGCCCAATATCGTGGTTCTGGATTCAGTCGCCAGAGCACTGGGTGCTGACGATATCCAACAGACATTGCAAGGCGAGAAAATTAATACAATAAAGGCTGCTCAGCAAAGCAGGCAAGACTTTGCCACAGCGGCACAGAGTATGCTGAATAGCCTGGCAGCTGCGAGAGACACGTGGGCACGCAAATTTTCGAATACAGAGATAGTGGCAGTACGTCGCGCCTTGCTGGAAAATGCGGCAGCCGACCGTGCCAGTGATTACGCAGAAGCTGAACAAATTTATTATAGCTTTGAGAGTTTGTGTTATACGCTGGATGAGCTCGATCGCTGCGCGAGCACATTGGATCAGCTGTTCGAGTCGATCTCTGATAGCGATACTTTCAGCCCCCGAAGTTTTTCCCTGCTCGCAAAAAAACTGGTCGACAGTTTTTAGACTTTCAGATGTAATCTGCAGGTAAAGAAAAGAGCATCCAGAGGATAATTACATGAGCGATATGGATGAAAGCAAACCGCACTTACGCAGCCTGCTCGATAGCGAAGTGTATGAATTAGACGGTGATATGACCATCGGCAGACATGCGGATTGTAATATCGTGCTTGATAAAGAACTGGGGGCGTCACGCAAACATGCCCGTTTCAGGATGGCCGGTCAGAATTTGTTTGTTACCGACCTGGGGTCAACCAACGGCACTCTCGTCAATGGTAAAGAGATTGAAGGTGAAGCTCAGTTGTCAAATGGTGATTTACTGGTCTTTGACGTCAACGAGTACGAAGTGATTATCCCTGCACAGAGCGCAGAGCCTGAGTTCGACCCGAATATGACGGTCTTCATCAATCGAGCAGTGACAGCTACAAAAGAGGCAGCAGAACCTGCCCCCAAGCCAGCTCCCGCTCCCAAGCCAGCCCCCACCCCCAAGCCAGCCCCCAAGCCAGCCCCCAAGCCAGCCCCCGAACCCACCCCCACCCCCACCCCTGACGAAGCCGCTCACCGACCCGGCTCCTGGGTGAGTTCAGCTGATGTCAAAAATTCCGATTTAACCGTCTTGGCACCCGGCGTTGTGGCAATGAGTGCCGAGGCTGCACAGCTTGATCTGACCTCTATTTCCGAACCGACAATCGTTGTTCAAACTGGCGAAAATGCAAACACACTGTTGCCATTGACTGGTAAGCAGAGTGAGTGGAGTATCGGATCAAATGATGATAGAAATCTTCGAATACCACAGGCGGGAGTATCCGGGAATCATGCCGCCATTATCCGAGAAGGATCAAAATGGAAAGTCGTTGATCAGATGTCTATCAACGGCACATTTGTCAACGGTAACCGCGTCAATATCCGTTTTATTGACAATGATGATTTGTTGCGCTTTGGTCCGGTTGAATGCCGGTTTGTAGTGCCGACTGGGTATGCAGGGTCCGGACGATCCAGCAGGAAAACCGGAAAAGGCATGTCAGCCTGGAAGGTTGTAGTCCCCATTGCCTTGCTGCTTGTTCTAGGCGGAGGCTATTACGCCTACAGCACAGGAATGCTCTCTTCAACACCTCTCACCACAGAGGCAGGTATACAATAGCCGATCAAACAAACAGAGATAGATAATGCGAGTTGTTTTTCTGGATCGCGCAACCTTTGGCCCAACCGTCGACATCACGCGACTTGATACGCCGCATGAATGGCTTGAGTTTGACAAGACGCGGGAAGATCAGGTTGTTGAGCGACTTGCTGGTGCACAAATCGCCATTACCAACAAGGTTCCTCTACGAGCAGAAACACTCGCACAATTGCCTGATCTGAAAATGATCAGCGTAGCGGCTACAGGCTACGACGTTGTAGACATCGAAGCCTGCAAGAAACAGAACATCCGAGTCTGCAACGTTCGCGGTTATGCCATCAACACTGTGCCTGAGCACACCTTCGCCCTGCTTTTAGGCTTGCGCCGATCCATCTCTGCCTATTGTGACGATGTGAAGAACGGTGAATGGCAGAAAGCCGGACAATTCTGTTTCTTCAATCACCCCATAAAAGACCTGTCTGGATCCAGACTTGGCATTATTGGAGAAGGTGCGATCGGCCAGTCCGTTGCAAGGATTGCGACCGCATTCGGCATGATTCCAATGTTTGCCGCACATAAAGGCATGAGCGGTATGGGGCCACTTTATACTCCCTGGGATGAGGTCATCGAGACATCCGATGTCATCAGTGTCCACGCACCTTTGACTGCCAACACTCGTCACTGTCTGAGTACAGATGAATTTTCTCGTATGCAGCGCAAACCGCTCATCCTCAATACCTCCCGTGGCGGCCTGGTGGACGAGGCTGCCCTGGTTGAAGCCTTGGACAAACAACAGATAGCAGGTTTTGGATTCGATGTATTAACCACAGAACCACCCTCGGCGGACAATCCCCTGATGACAGTTCTGGATCGTCCCAATGTGCTGCTCACGCCACATATCGCGTGGGCCAGCGAGGAAGCCATGACAGAGGTCTGGCGACAGACAATAGCTCATGTCGGCTGCTTTCTGGCAGGTGAGCCGCGCAACGTTCTGGTGTGAATTTGCCCATGATATGGCTTATCCCCGAAACACATTAAAATTCCGGCATTTCATGACGTATGGCAACTTCACCGACGAGCGAGCCTTTTTTGGCCAGAACTCTGGCATTGCCGTTGATCGTTATCGCACTACAAACCATGGAGAGAAAGGTAAAAGTTACGGTGCGCCTTGTCACTATTTCAACTGTTATCAGTAGTAGCACTATCGTCGTATCTTCAAGTTACCGCAGTCATCAGGTTTCTCTGACAATGCTGCCTGAAAAAAGGATTACACCATGCTTAGTTGGGCTATTACATTCTTCATCATCGCTATTATAGCTGCCGTTCTCGGTTTTGGCGGTATTGCAGGAAGCGTTTCCGGCATCGCGCAAATTTTGTTTATAGTCTTTGCTGTCTTGACCGTCATATCATTCTTCGGGGGCAAGACAAGGAGGATTTGAACATCCGATCCTTGACTACTTAGTGCTCGTGAAACACAAAGAAGGCGTTGAGACTGACTCTCTGCGCCTCGATTCTACTGGATTGAATCGGAAGGCAGCCTAGTGGGTCGATTGGGAAATAAGGTAATGCTCAGCGAGTTTATCAGCCGTGATGGCAAGGCGTTCCCGTGAAGGCGTACCGGGGTACTCCGAGGGGGAACAACGCAGACAGCGCGGCTGACAAGCTCGCCCTTCGGGAGCCTGCATGCGCCCTGCCGTCTGCGTTGCCCCTCCTCGTCGCACTCCAGTGCGCCTTCGTCGGGTCGCCTTGTCGGCCGGGCGCATGCAGACTCTGAGTATCACCTTATTTTCCAATCGACCCACTAGGCACGCTTCTCAGCTCCACTGATCGAGTGGCCTGCTGAAAAAACTGCCTCCCCTCCACCCTGTAATCCCACCGCTCTACAGCTATTCCATCGAAACCAGCGCGCTCATCAATCTTGACAAGATTGTACGAATTGGGATGGTCATGACGGACTCGTTTCGATATGGCAGTGCCTGCGTTCAGTATCCACATCGGTGGCTCGCCCTCACCTGTGTTTGCGATCAACTGCTCAGTTGCATCGAGTAGAAACGGGCGATGCACATGTCCGCTAAGAATGAGATTAACTCCTGCACCATGCCAGGCTCGACAAGTCTCCGAATCGCCGTGATGGGCATCACCCTTGTCAGACAGGGAATTGATACCCAGGGGGTGATGCGTGACCACCACATTGACATCGCCTTCAGCGCATTCCTGCGCGACTCTGGCAACCTCATTTCGACGCCTTGATGTGATGAAACCACTCGCATGCCGCTCTCTGCGAACGGAGTTGACGGTGATGAATCTTACACGCCCCACATGCTGCACAGCCACCCGAGTGCTGCCGAACACGGAGCGATAACGGTGAAACGGGCTGAACATCCTCATTACGGGATTAAACAGAGGGATATCATGATTGCCTGGAACGACAATAACTTCGGTATCGGTTTTATCAATTTCCTCCACGAAGCGTTTGGCAGCTCGAAACTCACGCCATTTGGCACGCTGAGTCAGATCGCCGCTAATCACTACCACCTCTGGCGATAGTTCCCTTACCTGCCTGATCAGAGAGCTAAGCACTTGCGCGGATTCCGTCCCGAAGTGAAGATCAGACAAGTGCATGATCGTAATCATTCTGACTCGACTTCCTCTTCTAGTAATGGACGAACTAACCACTGTGGCTTTTCACTCACTTTTACCACCAGAGGCAGGCGTAACTTGCAAGCCTCGCCATCTACCGACACATCAATCACTTTGGACCTGCGACGCCCGATATCAATTTTTATTTCGTTGAAAACAAAGGTATTCAGCTCGGGCGTCTCGCTGACCCGCCCCCAGAAACCACGCCATATGGTGGCTAGCTGTGTTGCGACTCCCACCGGCGCAAGAACCGCGCAGACCATCTCATCTTTGCCGAATCCAGGTAGAGAGTCAACGCCCACTAGCTCAAGCTGCAAGCGGTTGTTACACAATATCAACGTACTGCAATCAACACTGGTTTGTCTTGATTGACTGGTGATATTCAAACGCATTCTGGACGATTGATGCAATGCCGAAACTATTGCCGCAAGACTGGCCACTCCACGGGTGCGCCCCAGAGTTTTCTTGAAACCTTCACGCTCACGCTGCAGTCGGGCATACGAGCCAATACTGGCATTGACCATGAACTGACGGTCGTTGATCATCCCCACTCTGGTGGCTTGAGGCCTTGAGCATAATATCAGCTTGACTGCCTCACCCGTGTCCTCTGGTATGCCATGTGAGCGGGCTACAAAGTTGAACGTTCCCGACGGAATTATCGCAAGCGCTTGTTGTCTGCCTACCGCAAGAGCTATCGCCGCATTGATGGTGCCATCGCCACCTGAGACCACCAGCGTACCTGAACATGCTTCTGCCTTGTCCAGAGCGGATGTCAGCGCCTGCTCCAGACTCTGTGCGCTTTCTCTACCCAGATACATGAACGGTCGCTGCGCGGATTCAAGCTCAGCCTGAATAATGCGACGCATCTCCTCTGTGTCTCTATTACCGGACTGATCATTCATGTAAATGACCAGCGGTCCGGTAATACTCGGCGCCTCGGTGTTGCTGTTCATACTTGGAGCTTTGGCATAGATATCCACAGCTTCCGGTTGATCTCCCATCATCGTCGTTCAAACCCTACCTGCAGTGGATTGATGGACTCGGTACGTCAGGCTTCCTGCTGCCATCTCGTTTGAATCGTGGGCAAAGTGTGCTCCCCACCTGCCCGCTTCTGAAACGTTCTGTCAAATTTACGCACTCGGTACTCAATCACTGAGTATCTGCAATCGCATCCTCGTCAGGCGTGACTCGCCAGACAATATTCCCTACATCATCAGTGCTTAACAGGGCCCCTTCACTGTCGACTGCCACGTCAACAGGTCTACCCATTGCCTCATCATCTGCATTGACGAACCCCGTCAGGATGTCTTCCGGTTCGCCAGCAGGTATGCCGTCTTCGAAGGGTACAAAGATAACCTTGTAGCCGCTGCGCGGTTTACGATTCCAGGATCCATGTTGGCCGACGAAGACGCCATGTCGATAATGATCAGGGAACAGTGAGCCGGTGTAGAACGTCAGGCCCAATGATGCTGTATGAGGACCCAGTGCATAATCAGGGACAATGGCATTTTCAACAAACTCCGGGCGCTGTGGCTTGACCCGTGTGTCGACATGCTGCCCATAATAGCTGTAGGGCCAACCGTAAAAGCCCCCCCGTTTCACTGACGTCATGTAATCAGGAACCAGATCACTGCCAAGCTCATCACGCTCGTTAACGGCGACCCACAGCTTACCTGAATCTGGCTGCCAGTCCATACCGACAGGATTTCGTAGTCCTGATGCGAAGACGACAGTATCTCCTGAGCTCGCATCGATCTCCAGGATAGCCGCTCGATTGGTTTCATTCTCCATGCCGTTCTCGGCCACGTTGCTGTTGGAGCCCACACCCACGTACAGCTTCTTGCCATCAGGACTGGCAATCAGACTCTTGGTCCAATGGTGATTGATTTTTCCTGCAGGCAAGTTGGCTAACAGCACAGCGGGTGTGCCGATGCTGGTATCACCCTCCTCATAGGGAAACTTCACCAGCGAATCGGTATTGGCAACATACAAAGTGTTGCCAACCAGCGCCATGCCAAAAGGTGAGGTTAGATCACTGAGAAAGACCGACTGAAATTCTGCCACCCCGTCATGATCGGCATCACGCAGCAATGTGATTCTGTCCGCACTCGGCACACCGGCCCCCGCTCGTTTCATGACCCTCGCCATGATGCGTCCCTTGATACCCTTAGGAGGTTTAGCTTGAGCATTGGATTCTGCAACCAGCACATCGCCATTGGGAAGCACATATAGCCAGCGCGGATGATCCAGGCCTTCTGCAAAACGGTTGACTCTCATGCCCACTGCAGCCTCTGGTGTAGCACCTTCAGGCCAGGATGTTGCCTCGGCAATGTTCACTGTCGGAATCAACGTCTTGTTCGGCTCTGGCAGCTGCGGATTTTCACCCTGCCCTTGCCGCACCGCAAGCGTTGCACTCTCTCCGCAGGCTGACAACAGAAAGGCTGACAACACGACGAGAAAACCCTGGCTGACTGCAGAATATGAATGCATACATGCCTCTAAACGTTGACTAAATGAAAATTTCTACTTGATAAGTGCACCGCAATCGTCAATGTCCTTTTGTTCCACACCGTCACCGGCCTTGTCAGATTCGTTAACTTTCTCACAGTCTTTGATATTGCCAGAAGCCTCACCCGATTCGGATTTTTCCTGTTCCGGCGTCTGTGTTTCAGTCTCGACCACCTCCTTTTTGAGCTTCTCGGGTACCTTGCTATCCTCTGCATGAAGCCCTGAAATAGTCAATAACTGAAAACTCATGATGATTGCTGCAAGACTCTTGCAAGATACTGTTTTCATCCTCTGATCCATTGGTTTGATTAGTTTTAAAGGAGCTCTACTTGCCTCTGTATGGTTGGATACCCTACACGGCCTTCCGCGAAATTCTGGCCCACGCAATTTTTACAACCTCTCAGTCCAACGGCCATCCCCGCTCAACGTCAAGCACAGTGTCGTTGATCGATACGGTAGTGTTGCCTGCCTGTTGCTCCACTTTTATATTCAGAACCTGAGTACCGAGACGTAACGTGGCCTCATATCCAGGCCAGGAGGATGGCAGAACGGGCACAACATACAACACTGAACCGCGACGTGTAATGCCCAGTATGGACTCTACTGCAGCCCTGTATAGCCAGCTCGCAGATCCTGTATACCAAGTCCAGCCGCCGCGTCCGGCACGCCCCTCACCCGCATAGACATCGGCTGCTACGACATAAGGCTCGACACGATAGATATCCGCAGACTCCTTGTCAGTGGCGTGCATGACTGGATTCAGTCGTTGCCAACAGGTGTAGGCGTCATCACCCCGGCCCAGCTGCGCCAGGGCAATAACCACCCAGGTTGCCGCATGTGTATATTGGCCGCCATTTTCTCGAACCCCCGGAGGGTAGCCTTTGATATAGCCAGGTTCTTTATCTGTATTAGCGAACGGAGGCACAAACAACCTTATCGTGTCAGTTTTGTTATCAACAAGACGCTCCAGCACACTGTTCATGGCCTTGGCCGCACGTGTCGGACCTGCCAACCCTGACATGACACTCCATGACTGGGCTATCGAATCGATACGACATTCCACACTGGCCGATGAACCCAACGCTGTGCCGTCGTCGTACCAGGCACGCAGGTAATGATCCTGCTCCCAGGCGTCACTTTCCAACGCAACCAGCAATGCGTCAAGATGCGCCTGCCAAAGAGCCACACGTGATGTATCACCGCGTTGCTCTGCCAACGGAATGAATCGTGAAAGGGTACTGGCCAGAAACCACCCTAACCAGACGCTCTCACCACGTCCCTGTTCACCGACTCGATTCATTCCATCATTCCAGTCACCGCCGAGCATCAATGGCAGTCCATGCACGCCAGTGCGTTTCATGGCCAGTGCCAGAGCACAGACGCAGTGCTCGTACAACGCAGACTTCTCCTGCGAGGTGTCCGGCAAAAACATCCGGTCGTGCTCCCCAGGCTCAAGCTCTGGCCCTTCCAGAAAAGAGAGCTCCTCATCCAGAATGGCAGAGTCGCCAGTCACTGACACATAATGGGCTACGCCGTAAGCCAGCCACACCACATCATCGGATATCAGCGTTCGCACACCCACGCCACTGCCCGGCAGCCACCAGTGCTGGACATCACCCTGGTAGAATTGTCTCGAAGCTGCATTGAGAATCTGTCGACGGGCAAGCGAGGGCTCATGCAGCAGGAACGCCATGGTGTCCTGTAATTGGTCACGAAAGCCGTACGCGCCACTCGCCTGATAAAAAGCCGCACGTGCCTGCAATCGACACCCAACGCTCTGATAGGGCAACCAGGTATTCACTAATAGATCCATGGCTTTATCTGGTGTTTGCACTTGCAGAACATCTGTCAGTCCATGCCAGCGTTGCCGAACGGCTTCGAGCGAATCATCAAACGAATGTTGCCTGTGCTTGTGCACAAGATGAAGTGCCTGATATTCCGAGCTTGCATCACCCAACATAAAAGTGAGTTGCTGTTCTTCACCGGCTTCCAGCGTCACATCAACAGATAGTGCAGCACAGGGGTCCCGTGTATAAACCCCTGTCGCATCACTCAGCAAATCACCCGTGAGCATGGGCTGCGGCAACCAGACAGTGCCATCTCCCAGTGCGGACTGACGGTGACAGGTCCACGACGAGAGCGGGCGATCGCAGGCAACAAACGCTGTATGAGCTGCGTAGTCATTGCTGTATGGGTTGCTCGCCAGCATTACTTCGTCGCTGGAGGATAGACGTGCATTGATGGTGGATGCCGTACGTGCCCTGTCGTTACCCAGAACCCATTCGACATAGTGATAGATACGCAAGCTGCGCTTGCGCGATCCCGAGTTGCACAGTGCCAGACGCGTCAGCTTCACGGGGTCTGTGACGTGAACCGTTTGCAACAACGACAGCGACAGTGTCTGCGTTTTACTGGAGAATCGACTATAACCCAGACCATGCCGTATCTCGAACTGATCCTGCCCTGATCCACAGAGTGCCGGCATGGGGCTGCAGACAGCGCCGGTATCCAGATCCACAATCAGCCAGGTTTCTCCGGGACGATCGACAACCGGATCATTGCTCCAAGGTGTCAGTTGATAATCTCGCGAGTTACTGCTCCAGGTATAACCCGTTCCCTCGGCTGAAACATGAGCACCAAAATTGTCGTTCGACAGTACGTTTATCCATGGATGCGGCGTCGCATGCCCGGCGGGCAGGTTAATCACGTACTCTCGCCTGGCTTCGTCAAAACCGCCATAACCGTTCCAATACTGCAACTGCGAACCTGCATCCGGAGGAACTGCTACATCTTCGCGTCGTGACGCATGCAACACTTGCGGAACCAAAGGCCTGGACCTGGAACGCCGCCCACGGACTCGCCATACCCGTTTCGCCCGCTCTATCTGAGTCGTGAATTTTCCATTACGAGCCTGGAAAATGACCCTTGCCGTCGCCATCAGACTTTTATGAAGCGTATCGGGAATCAGATCACGCCTTAGCGCGAAGATATGATTGGCGCCATCACCACTACTTCCACGTAATCGCGCATTTTCACATAGCGCTTCTATGGCAAGCTGCAGATCCTGGGTATAGGAACTCAACCTCTCATTGACAACAACCAGATCGGTCAGAAACCCACGTGCCCGGAAGTACTCCTGCGCACGCAAGGATTTTCTGACTATCTCGATATCGGTTTCTGCATCAATTCGCAGAATCAGAATCGGATAATCACCTGATATACCCAATGACCATAACGTGGACTGCTGGGACAAGGCATGATCACTGGCATCTGGTCCCAGAATACTTTGTGAAAAAATCAGATGACTGGCCAGAGTCTGAAAGACAATGGCCTCTTCGGGTGACATGCCCACGTAGCGCAGCTGCACCTGGGAGCGTGTCCAGGCATGCATCGCTTCACGCTCAAAACACTCCGGATGCTGCAATCGGGCAATACCGGTCTCAAGCTGCGCACCGGAAGGTGCGGCCAGCGTCCAGAAAATCATGCTTGTCTGTTTGCCCGCAGGGATTCTTATCGTTCGGCGCAGTGCAAACACCGGATCCAGCGTGAACTCACTGCCCGCGGTAAATACAGCATCCTTATCGAACGCTGCAGCAATATCGAGACGACGCCCTCGACCGATAAACCGACGTCGATCGGTCTCCGCTTCCGTATTCGATTTGTTGCGCTGGCTACTGACCACCAGATGCGCAACCTCCATATCTGGCTCATCATGCCTTCGGCGGTTACGAACCGCGCGTATGACGCTTTTATCAGCAGAGACAGTCGTGCGCACGAACAACTTGGAGAATGCCGGGTGCGCCTTGTCGGCACTCGCCAGCGACAGCACTGGCTCACTGTAGCTGGTGACATCCAGAAATCGCTCTTTGTCACCGTCATTGAATAGGGTGATGCGATGCCCCTGAGCATCAGTCTCACTGGCAACAATGACCTCCACCAGAGTACGCAGCGAGCCGACACGTTTGTGGAACTCTGCCCGGCTATCAGAGAACACTGCCTCACAGACTTCTCCATTTGCCCGGCGAGGCTCAGCCGTTGCAGACCACCATTCACCGCTTTTCTGGTCACGGACAAAGAGAAACTGCCCCTGATGAGCTTCGTTGACGTCTGCCGTCCAGCGATTCACAGACAGGCCATTCCAGCTGGCATGTCCAGAACCCGTAGCAGTCATCATCAATGAATAGTGCCCATTGGATAACAGACTGACTGCGCGCTCACTGGCCACAGGATCAGTAATCGTTCGATGAACCGGCCCCAAGGGCTCGTTCCGACCCGATATCAGATCTGCCTCATGCTGATTGACCGACGAGACAGGCACGTTGCGTGGCGCATTCTCCTGTAACAGCAGCTCAGCGGCTTCTATGACCGGATCGCTATGAAAACGGGTACGCAAACGGCCCTGAAAGACCACGTTGGATATCGCCAGAATCGACATTCCATGATGATGCGCCATGTAGTTTCTGACAATTGCAAACCGGGTGTTCTCGGGTAGCCGTGAGTGGGTAAAATCAATTGCGTCATGAAAACCATAGCGGCCAAGTGCGCCCATTTTCGTCAAACGATCAAGATTGACGATGGCTGCACGGGGTTGGTATTGAGCGGCAAGCATGGTGGCATAGGGTGCAATGACCAGATTCTCTGCCAGCCCCCGCTTCATGCCCAGCGTCGGCACACCAAAGTTTGCATACTGGTATGTCATCTCCTGGTCCCGAGCATTGAATGCCGACTCGGAAATGCCCCATGGCACCTTGCATTGTCGGCCATACTCGATCTGTCTTTTTATGGCCTGTGCATTGGACTGAGAGAGTATTCCACCAGGTTGCTCCTGCATGACAAGAGGCGGCATCAGATACTCGAACATTGATCCTGACCAGGAAACAAGTGCCCCAAGGTTGCCCACAGGAACGATGGGGCGTCCCAGACGAAACCAGTGTTCGGTCGGCAAATCGCCCTTGGCGATACCGAAGAGACTGGTCAGTCTTGCTTCAGAGGCAAGCAGGTCATAGCACGACTGATCCAGCTCATCGGTGTCCGGCCGGTAGCCTATCGCCAGCAGTCGGCGCTCGGGCCGCAGAAGAAAGGCAAAATCCATATTGAATGCCAGAGTGCGTGCACGGTCCCGCAAGAATTCAAGCCGAGAGCGCAAGACCTCAACAGCGGCTTGCTCCAACCGCGTATCCTCCAGCGTTGCCCGGCAGTTCTGCGTCACCGCATGCGCCCATTCGATAAGCGCACCCGTTCGTTGCGACCCGGTTTCCAGATCAATCTCACGGGCAAGCTTTTCGATATCCTCTGCCATTGTGAGCAAATAGCTGGTCGTGACAGCGGCAAATTCCGGCTCGCGAATCAGGGCATCGGTCGTACGTTGAAAGCCATTGATGCGCTCCTCGAGGCGGCGTCGCAGAGGTCGAAGACTACGCCTGTCATCAGGCACGGCGGCCAACTCTTCAGCCACGATGGAAATGCAATCAGCGATTCCTTCATACCCTGCCTGCAGATAGGCATAGGGTGCCTCAGCCCAATCGCGGCAAGTCGCTGAAAGTGTAATCAGGTGTCCGGCCAGATTGCCACTATCCACCGCTGACACGTAAGGAGGCTGAAGCACCTTGCAGGTTTTCGTATCGTACCAATTGAACAGATGACCGCGATGCTTGTCCAGAGCTTCCACCGTAGCCAGCGTATCTTCGATTCGCTGCACCGTATCCTGAATAGCAATCCAGCCGAAGTCACGAGCAGATATCACAGACAACAGGTAGAGCCCGATATTGGTCGGAGAGGTTCGGTTGGCAACAACCGGCTCCGGATGTTCCTGAAAATTGTCGGGTGGCAGACTATTGTGCTCTGGCGTGACAAAAGTCTCGAAGTAATGCCACGTACGTCGTGCAATTGTGCGGAATTGGCGTCGCTCCTCGACACTGACTTCAAGCCGATCCTGAGTCTCAGCCGATTGACTGACCTTCCATGCCAGCAATGGCGAGGCGACCCACAACGCACATAACGGTGCTGCCACTAACAGCGTGTCGTTTCCGGCCGCCATTGCCAGTAAAAAACCAATGCCACCAATCAATACTGCACCGGGCATGACACGATAATAGTCCGATATGCCCCAGTTGGCGCCAGCATGTGCCTGCGCCGCTGTGCGCCATTCCAGCAAGTTCTGACGACTCACAAACAGGCGATACAGAGTCCTGCCGATGGCATCTGCCATGGACACGGCACTGTGGGCGATAAAGACAATGCGCAGAAGGACTTGTGAAGTTGCCGAGCCAATCTCGGTGATCACGGAGCTGATATGTACCCTCAGCACACGTTCATCCCCTGCCGGAAAAATCCCTTCAACAACACTCAGAGTTGGTGCGATGAACAGACTGAGAAAAAGCGCCAACTGCCAGATGACGCTGTCATGGAGAGACAGAAGCGTCCACCCCAGCAGCGATGCCAGTACCCAGGCAATCGGTACCAGAGAGCGTCGCAGATTATCCAGCATTTTCCATCGACCCAGCGAAGAAATACCCGCATCAGCTCCCAGTATCAGAGGTAATAGCTGCCAGTCACCACGTGCCCAACGATGCTGACGAGAGGCTTCAACCTCGTATTTCACTGGAAAGTCTTCTACCAGCTCGACATCGGTCACCAGTGCGCTTCTGCCCACCGTGCCTTCCAGCAGATCGTGGCTCAGTATGGTGTTGTCGTCGAACCGCTCGTCAAGCACCGCTATGACGGCATCAACGTCATACAGGCCCTTGCCGGTGAAACTGCCATTGGCAGTCAGGTCCTGATACACATCTGAAACGGTGAAAACGTAGGGATCCAGGCCTCTGTTCTGTGAGAATGTATGCTGGAACACCGAAGCCTCATCTCCGGTGGTCAGAGAGGGCATGACCCGGGGCTGCAAAATGGCATGACCCTGAACCACACTATTGCTGATCGGGTCTATCTGTGGGCTATTCATCGGGTGCGCCAGCTTACCGACCAGCCGCGTTACCGAATCACGAGTCAGACGTGTATCCGCATCGAGTGTCATCACGAAGCGGATATGATCTGGTAGGTCCGTTTCTACAAAGCTGGTGTCGCTACGACCACGCAACACGCGGTTCAACTCGATCAATTTGCCGCGCTTGCGTTCCCAGCCCATCCAGGTGCCTTGTGACTCATTGAATGTGCGATTGCGATGCAATAAATAGAAACGTGTACTGCCGGTATGCGCATAGCGTTCGGCCAGTCTGGCTATTTCTGCCTGAGCGTAGGCCAATAATTCTTTGTCATGATCGTTCACCGGAACATCGGCATCGACCCAGTCACTAACCAATGCGTAATAGAGTTCACCACGGGTACTGGCAAGATAGTGGACTTCAAGATTGCGTACCAGATCATCGATCGCATCACGTGAACTGATCATGCACGGCATGACAACCAAGGTCCTGGACTCCTGTGGTACGCCATCGGCATATTCGTAGCCAATAAGGCGCGCCGGTGCTTTCATATGCGTCACCAGGAAGTTGAACAGCCCGGTTGCTCCTTCGGTGGCGGGCAACGTTGCCAGAAATCCCAGCAACAAGGCTTGCCAGACAGGCAGACCGGCACTCAACACAAACAAGTAAGCAGCTATCAGTGCCAGCAACGTCAGCAGGCCAATCGGGATTGCAATGGCTTTCCACCCAAAGGCGACCCAGGTGCGCAGAATCCGGTTGGATATAGAGGGCTGCGCACCTACCAGCCGCTCGAAGCCAGCTCGCCCATCACCGATAAGATAATAACCAACATAGTCTTGCGTTTTTAGCGCGTGAGGCCCCACACTCGAATCAATGGCTTTTTCAATGACAGTGAGCTCATCCAGACCTGACTGTCTGGCTATCGTTTCTATGGCGTTGCGATATTGATCCTGAGAGGTGAAGTCCAACTGGTCAAATCCGTCACAAGATTGCAGCATCTCATCAACCTTGCTGACCGTCTTGAACCATTCCGTCCAGTCGATATCGTTGATGGTTCGCAAACTTCTGATGATGTTGCCTATGCGAACCGCACCGGCAGAGAGTCTCGATTGCTCAGCGATCAACACCTCCTCCGAGTCACTGCCCTGCTCTTCCAGCCGCTCCTCAAGCCAGATGCTACATTCGTGTGCCTGCACGGATGCATCCCGTAAGCGGTAGATAAGCTGGCTTGCAAATGAGTAATCAATATCGTTCGGTGTCTCACGCTGGAGCAGCGAGAGTCGCAAATCGCTTGACTGCTCAAGCAGCACTTGGTCAGCGATATGATTGGCACTTGCACGTGATAATCGCCGCTTCTGAATCTGTACGGCCAACGTACGCAGCTCTTCTATAAGCAGGAAGCGCAGCAATGAGGGGACGGCCCACAACTCTCCAATTCGGCACGGCACGCTACTTTGATAGCCTTCTATAGCAGACGTTACGCGCGTCGCGGTTACCTCACTGTGCGAATGCCTGAGATACAGGAATGCCAGCGCCGTCATCCTGGGCACCTTGATCCCTTTGTTTGTCTCAATAGTAGGCAACTGTCGATAGAAACGCGGCGGCAAGTCACGACGAGCCTGTTGGATGGTTTCCTCAATAAGAAAGTAGTTGTCGAGCAACCATTCGGCAGCAGGTGTGAGAATTTCACGTTTTTCAGCTGCCGTTAAGAGACTGCGATAAACCGCCTCAATGTCATGCTTGTTTTTTAGCTGACGTGCGCGAATGTCAGTGCCAGTGAAAACATCACACTCCACCCGTGCACTGATTCCAAGCTCTCGCCCAACGTCTCCAAGCTGCTTGCCAGACAGGTATTCAAGTTCATAGGGTGGATGAGTGGACATAGAATTTGCTTGAGCGATGTTCATGATCGGCTGTACACCTCGATTACGAAGCAAAAGCGTGATAGTGAGCCCGTGTTGCAATCGGTGCCAGATTTGCAATTTTTACTGTAATTACTTTTTGGAAAACCGGTATATATAAATAACCAGCTGTCCCTGCGAAGCGGCAACGTCAATATTCTGTCTTTACTTTCCTGAAACTAGCCTCTAATGTGACGATACGGAGTAGAAAACGAACATGCAAAGCAACTTTGAAAATCAAATATCTTTCACCACAAGCTGATGCACAAGCTCAGATGACACGTATTTCTCTGTAGGAGAGAGAACCTTGGAAGACTGGCCGATAAAAGTCGAATTGAACGATATCTCTAAAAGCATCAGCCCTATTGCAAGTGCACCTACAACGATTACGGCATTTGTAGGGCTTGCCTCTCAGGGTCCCGTCAACACAGCCTGTTCAATTCACAGTTGGCAAGAGTTCGAAAATCAGTTCGGCACTTTGTCGATGGAATCAACGATGAGTTTTGCCGTGCGGGATTTTTTTGCAAACGGAGGTCGACACGCCGTTATCGTCAGAATCAACGACAAAGACAATGAAAACCCGAATCCCACCATCGCTAGTCTCGACTCTCTGAACGCTCTACCTGTTATCAATTTTCTATGTATCCCGCCACCCAGTTTCTACAACGATATTGAAGATCATGTCTGGCGCGATGCGGCCCTTTACTGCGAGCAACGTCGTGCCCTATTGATCATTGACCCCCCTTCCAGCTGGACATCCGGCTCGCAAGTTGTTGCAGACATGACGGCTGGCAGAATTATCAACAGCCCCAGTGCCTTGATTTACTTTCCTCGACTGCAACAGAAGAACCCTCTGCTCGACAACCAGACTCAAACTTTCGTCCCTTGTGGAGCTGTGGCTGGCACTATTGCAAGAATGGATGAACAGACAGGCGTCTGGAATTCTCCGGCCGGTGTTTCAGCCAGAATCATGGGAATCGACGATCTGTCCGCCTCAGTGAGTTCATCTGAATACAGTCAACTCAATGTCTTGGGTGTGAATTGTCTGCGCAACCTGCCTCGCTACGGGCATGTTATCTGGGGAGCTCGAACCCTGCATTCCAGCAACTCCAGCAAGGACTGGAAATACCTGGCGGTACGCCGGACTGTTCTGCACGTAGAACAAAGTCTCACACTCTGGTTGAGCCAGATCGAATTCGAATCAAACTCAGAAGCGCTATGGTCGGAAATCCGCAAACATACCAATATCTTCCTCTACCATCTATATCAGCATGGTGCGTTTCAGGGTCAGTCTGTCGAGGACGTCTATTTTGTACGTTGCGATGAAACAACGATTTCGCTTGCTGATATCTCAGCCAGAAGAATCAACCTCATGGTGGGGCTGGCGTTACTGAAACCCGCTGAATTTGTCGTCATTACCATACGATTCAAAAACTGAACAATCAGCACAGCATCAAACTCAGGACGCTAGAACGAGTCGATAAACCACACCAGCCACAAAGTGATGGATGGAAATACGACCAGAATGACAACGCGCACAACATCAGTCAATACAAATGGCAGAACACCACGGTAGGTATCCTTGATGGGGATGTCCTCTGACATCGAGTTGATGATGAACAGGTTCATGCCCACCGGAGGCGTGATCAAACCGACTTCCACCACAATGAGAACCAGGATACCGAACCACAAACCAAAGTCATCCGGGCTCATGCCAAAATCCAGTACGATCATGATCGGGTAGATGATGGGTACGGTGAGAAGCACCATCGACAGGGAGTCCATGATGCAACCAAAAGCCAGGTACATGAACAGCACCGCAACAAGGACCAACCAGGGTGAGAAGCCCTGAGCACCGACCCACAAGGATGCCGTTTGCGGCAGCTGGGTCAGAGCCAGAAAATTGTTGAAGATGCCTGCCCCCAGAATGATCAGAAAAATCATGGCGGTTGACATGGCCGTCGACAATAGAGATTTCTGCAATTTCGCCCCACTCATCTGACCCGATACCAAAGCGACGATACCCGTGGCCGCAGCACCGACCGCTGCAGCTTCGGTCGGCGTGAAGATGCCCGAATAAATGCCACCAACAACGATCAGAAATATGGCAATTACAGGCCAGACCTTCGCCAGAGCACGCAATCTTTCGATCCACGGCTTGCGCTCCTGAAGGGCCGAGGAATTGGGAAATACCCTGACCCAGATCGAAATGGCCATGATATAGCCAAAGGCAGCCAGCAGCCCTGGAACCAGTGCGGCCACAAACAGCTTTTCTATATTCTGCTCAGCCAGAATGGCGTAGATAACCAGTATGACTGAAGGCGGAATGAGGATTCCCAATGTACCGCCCGCCGCCAGCGCTCCTGTTGCCAGTGAACCCGGGTAGCCGTAACGGCGTAATTCTGGAAGAGCAACCTGCCCCATGGTCGCAGCGGTCGCCAGCGATGAGCCACAGATCGCCCCGAAGCCTGCGCAGGCACCAATAGCAGACATGGCAACGCCGCCACGCTTGTGTCCCAGAAAGCTCTCTGCTGCGCGAAACAGCGAGGCGGACATACCCGATAGTGTGGCGAACTGCCCCATCAATAAAAACAGCGGGATGATGGAAAAGGAATAATTCGAAAATGTTCCATAGGTCAGCGTCTTGAGCTGATTGAGCGTCATCAAGGGTGTGCCGGTCACCAGATAAGTTCCACCGAACCCGACCAGTAGCATGGAAAGCGCAATGGGAATGCGCAGAAAGATGAGCAGTAGCAGCACAGGAAACGAGTACAGTGCAAGATCAAAATCCGACATCAGAGTGACTCTTGTGCCAAGGGATTAACCACTGCTCGTCCAGAGCGAAGCACACAAAAAGCGGCAACAACGGCAAACACTACAGCCCCTGCCAGACTGGCAAGATAGCCCTGCCAGACCGGAAACTGCAGGATCAATGTCGTCTCGTTGTAGCGCAATTTATCCAGCATGCCCAGATAGAGTCTCCATGCACCAATGGAGGCTATGAGCAACATGCCCAGATCCACCACCACATCGATAATACGATTCATCAAAGCTGGATACGCGGACTTGAACAGGTCTACTGATGCATGACCGCGTTGCAATTGACACCACGGCAAGAAAGCGAAGACAGCTGCCGCCATGCCAATCTCAGTGATATCATAGATCCCCTTGATGGGGCCAAGACCCATATTGAGCGGGATCAAGGCCCGCCCAATAATGGATACGCAAGTCAGTAGAATCAGAACGATCAAAGCGGCCCCACCCAGTAGTGCCATGCCCCGTGCCAGAAAATGCGCACACCGGTTCAGATACGAATACATCATGCGCAGACTCCCAGGAATTTGACTACCTGGCTTTCTCGACAATCAGTGCCTTGGCCCGCTCAATCAAGGCTTCACCGTCGATGTCTTTTTCAGACATATCCGCCACCCAACGTGTCACTACCGGTTCAGCAGCTGCCTTCCAGCGAGCAACTTCAGCCTCATCCAACTCCCAGATAACGTTCTCGTCAGAGGCAACAGCAATGTCGCGTCCAGGCTTGTCATTATCGGCAAGGACCTGTCCCGCAATTCCTGACAGTCTGGCGCCTGACTCAGCATCCAGAATGGCACGCAAATCATCAGGTAAAGCGGCGTATTTATCCTTATTCATGACCAGCACGATGGTGGCGGTATACAGCGCTTCGGCACCACCGAATTCGGTGTGATTATCCACCAGTTCAGTCAATCGAATGGACGGCGTCACTTCCCATGGCAGCACCGTGCCATTAACAACACTCTTCGAAAGTGCCTCTGGGATTGATGGTAGAGGCATGCCCACTGGCGTGGCTCCCAGCTCCGACAACAAGTCGTTAACAATGCGCGTAGGACCACGCAGCAACTTGCCTTTCATATCTTCAAGTTTGGCCACCGGCTCATCGGTGTGAATAACCCCCGCTCCATGCACCCATGCACCTAACACCTTCACATCCGCATATTCGTTTTGCTGGAAGTCCTCTTCTACCATCTGCCAGTACGCCAATGAAGTGGCCACCGGATCAGTCATCATGAAAGGTAGCTCGAACACCTCTGTCCGAGGAAAACGTCCGGGCGTATAGCCAACCAGTGTCATCGAGATATCAACAACGCCATCTCGTGCCTGATCCATCAATTCTGGTGGACGTCCACCCAGAGCCATTGCGTCAAAATGCTGGATCTTGATACGTCCTTCCGAGAGTTCCGCCAAACGCTCTCCCCACGGTTTGAGTATCTTTGCGGGAATCGTGGCAACAGGCGGCAGAAACTGGTGCAGACGTAGTGTCACGTCTTGCGCTGTCGCAAGCGCCGGTAATAGAGAGAAAGCGAGAACAACTGTTGCCGCCACTTCCAGGTTGAAACGTCTTTTCATCGATTTACTCTCAATTGTGTTTTGTGCATTGAGCCTACGCACCAAGTATCAGTGTAAAGGCTTTTTTTCCCACATGGTTATTGACAAGCGTTGAACTTCGTGCAGTGACATCATTTCGAGACCTCTGACGCATCTGGCTTAACTGGCAAACTGATACCGCTCCAGCACAAAGTCTGGCAAAGCCTGCAACTGAACACACTGATTGTAGATTTCCCCAAGTGATTCGTCTGCATGTATGCCGCTTCTGATCAGTACAGAATCCAGTCCGGCCTGCTGAGCTCCCGCAATATCATGTACGGGGCTATCACCGACACACACAACACCCGACTGATCAACATCACCGAGCCAGTCAAAGGCCGCTGCATACATCATCGGATAAGGTTTGCCGATCCGATGCACTGTGCCACCCAAAGCTTCATAGAGCTCGGCCACCGCCCCGGGTCCATAGGTGGTGCCGAACTGGCTGAGCCTTATGGTATCCGGATTGGTACACAGACAATGAATACCTTTGTCTGCCAAAGGTGCCAGCAAAGTGCGGTAGCTCTCCAGCGATACATGTCGCGGATCACTTCCAGCGATAAGCAGCAGTTGCGCTTCCTCACTATTCCTGGCCACCCGAAGCGGCAAAGCATCCAGGTGCGCTGCTGGATTTTCGGCAATCACCAGAACAGCGACGTTGCGCGACAAGCCAGCTTCTGGCAGGTTCATGAGATAACTGTGAGCCAGCTCACCGGAGGTCAACACCGTCTCGAAACTTGAGCGACTGAACCCCAGAGACAGTAGCCGCTGGATGTTCGGTGCGGAGCGTTGTCCCGAATTAGACAAAAGCACAACTCGCTTGCCCAATGCCGATAATCTGCGCAAGGTATCCGGTGCGTGTGGATAGGCCCCTCTATCGTGTAGCAACACGCCGAATTGATCGACCAGAAACGTATCATAGCGCTCAAGCAGCTCTTCAATACCTGTGATTGATTTGAACCCGGTCATTTCGATCTTCTGCTTGCCAACTTCATTCTCAACCATCGGTATTCCTGTGCCCCTGTTTTCAATGAACTGCGTCTGATACTGTCAAGGCTTGTCACACCAAAGATTTCCAAGATGCAGGTTGATCGTCACGCTCGTCTGCTGGCAACTGAGTCAAAATGCTCGCTCTTGTCCGTCGAATACCGACTAGCACCGGAGCACCCTTACCCCGCTGGTCTCAATGATTGTATTGAAGTCTTTCGCCAACTACACCACGTGCGTGCAAGTTACCCCGGCACTCAAGGCCCGACGGCCGTTGCAGGCGACAGCGCTGGTGCTAATCTCGCACTGGCACCTCTGCATGATCTAGGACGTAAAGCCTACTGCTCGCACAGTGTGCAGGAGCAGGCAGGACTGAACTCTCAGAGACCGGCGATACTTAGTCTACTGCAATAACGGCCCTACTTTTCTGTCGTCTCACCTCGCGTCCATGGCGTGATTTGAAACCCCCTTTCGCGAAACTTGTCTGCAAGCTTCAGTCTGTACACATTTCCAGGAGCAGACTCGTCAACAGGAAATCTTTCCAACATGCTGATGTCGGATTTTAGTTGATCACCGGTGTAGTTGCCTTTGTCAAATAATAATAGGGCTAAATCGTACCTGCCTATCATAATCGCAAGAGACATAACACTCCTCGGAGCGCTATCAGGAAACTTGATCGATGGCGCAATAGTAGGATCAGCTCCCGCGTCTAGCAAAATCCCCAACGCCTTCGTATTCTCAAATCTCAGAGCACAGGCTAAGGGCAGAGAAATAGAAGAACTGATATCGATTTGGTGATAATTCACATCGTATTCTTTGTCGATCAATAGACGTAGAAATTGCTCGCGGCCTTCCGCGGTTACTGCACAGAGAACCCAACCCTCCT
The DNA here is from genome assembly GCF_002215215.1 of Granulosicoccus antarcticus IMCC3135. NCBI lineage: Bacteria > Pseudomonadati > Pseudomonadota > Gammaproteobacteria > Chromatiales > Granulosicoccaceae > Granulosicoccus > Granulosicoccus antarcticus. The sequence continues at coordinate 4,807,345 of NZ_CP018632.1, forward strand.
GTGAATCATCTAGCCACTCGACTGGGCTTGCTCCAAGTGATAGATGGCGATCAAAGTCTTCCAGACTGCCAGACAATACCGTATCTCGTAATGCATAGTCTTCAGCATCAGCAGTCACTTCATGATGCGGTAACTCTCTGGAAAAAATAACTGAACTGTAGAAATTCAGAAAGGAAAGCGCTAAAGCCAACAGTAATAACTCACTTCCATTTTTTTTTCTTTGCCAAAAGACTATCGATCGAAGAAAAGCCTCGGCGACAAATTCAATATACTTCATACACATTGATTCCTAGTGATCAATTCTGACAGTGATTGCTGTACAGAGTCCATTAGATGCAGGAGTACCCCAAGCCGACCTTGATAAAAACTGTAGGGATTTTGACTAAGATTTTCTTGTATCCAAGAAAACTCAGGTTTTGGCAGGCTATTGACAGTGCCAGGAGGAAGGCCCATAAAACTGATATCAGTCTGCGCCTGACTAAGAATTTCACCAACGACGCTGTAAATCTGTGTATTACTCTGCGCTTGCCCATAGTCCACACCCAGCCCAATTGCTGACTCTTCGTCCAAAGCTGCAGGATTGAAAACCGTGGCCTCACCTCCAACCGACGAAGCTGCTGCAGTAGCCAACCCACCGCCCAATGAATGACCGACGAATTGGAAATTCACGTCGGGTGAATTCTCTACAAGCCTTTTAGCGAGTAGCACTGCTTTCTTGTATTGAAACGACGAAAAACCCAACTCCTGCTCTAGGTTGTTCCACCAATCCCCTCCACTCGTAAGGTCAGTCCCCGCAAAGGAAACAATATACTCATCACGTGCTTTGTCATAAAATATTTCCGCATGAAACGAACCCTCGTGCAGATCTTCAAGCCCAATTGAAAGGTCATCAAGATTCGCCTCCACAAACCGCGTATCACAATCCGCATCCACATAAGCACACTCAGCCACTTCAGCATAATCCCGAACTCTCAAAAGAGCTGCACAATCCTCCAATGGATTCTCGCATGGAATACTGTCAGCATCATCGTCAGACTTGGAGCTGCGTTGAGAACTACTTCCATCTCCGTTCAGAGATTCCTTTCGCCTCGCCTCATCCAGCTCTTCACCTGTGATGGTACTACCGACCTCCAACTGATTCCCCGCCTCCCCCAGGAACTCATGGACAGTCCCCTGCATAAATGCCTTCTGGGCAAGCGCGGAGAACAAAACCTGCTGATTGGTTCCGGTAGCACGAATCTGCTCGAAAGCTACCCTCAACTCTGCAATCGTGGTTGTCTGGCCAACGTTATAGTCCTCCAGCATTCCACTTTGCCAGTTAACGTCGACAAGGCGACCAACCTGATCGTATTTTGATTCCAGAATATGGGTACTTCCATCACGCCTCAGGGTGAGCTGAATGGTGGAGGGATAACCCAGCGAATCCACTGCCAGCACCATCAATACATCGTGCGGATAGTATTGAACTCTGTCACTGGCTTCATTCGATCCATTCGGCAGTCTGTCAATTTCAACTTCCCTGCCTTTTGATACTTCAATCGCATTCTTGACCAGTTCAAAAATATGTCCAGTCTCATCCTGCCTCCAAGAATATATCTGTGTGGAACCATTCGAAAAAACCACACGGGTTTCACCCTTATCACTGTCGTCACTATTCGAATATTCCAGTGTCAAATTCGGTGGCCCTGCCTGGCTTCCATCAGCTCGAATGCTACTGCCACTTCTATAACTGATAGCGCGTCCTAGTTCATCGTACTTCCAACGCGCGAACACTTTCCCCCTGCTATCACTACGCTCTGTTAACAGTGACGTGTTCAGGGGATCCTGATACCCATAGCGACGACCTGTATTTCCTTGTGCCCCCAAAGGATACTCAACTGAGACAAGATTCTGAATCTTTGAGTAATTGAAACTCACCTGCTCGCCGTCGGCCAACATCACCCGAACCAAGTGACCGGATGCAGCTGAACCATTGATCCCCTCATAAGCAGGCAACCCGACGCCACCGGGTGCATACTGAAATACCAACGAGCGTCCAAGCTCATCAGTCACAGAATACAGCCGAGCCTCCTTGTAAAACAGGTTCAGGCTTCCACCATCGGCGAAACTGATCTTTGTCAGAAATGAGCCAAAAAACGCAAAACTACGACCATCGGGTAACTGCCAGACGTATCGATCCGAGGACGTTTCGATTAAACGCCCATCTGCCTCATTTGCAGGAATAAACTGATCACCCCGCCGCCTGAAAACAATAACCCGCCCATCCGATTGCTCGATACGACGAACATCATCACCATCGGACGCCAGGCCAACAGAATAGGTATGCCTCCAACCATTGCCCAGTCCAATATTCTGAGCCGTATTGGAGCTGTTGTAGTGTCTGACCAGCGACAGATGGGAATTGCCCAGCTTTATATCCACTTCGCTCTGGTATTTATTACCTGACACCACATCAATCGGATTGCCGACATGCGCCGAGGTTGCAGAGTCCGGCGGATTGCTTCCCACATCACGACTGACACTGCAAGCAGGTTGCCCATTGGACACACTCGCGGGACATTCAAGGTTGGCGGCCTGCAAGCCTGAGCAGTACTGCATTAATGCAAACAATGCCAGCATCGACAAATAAAGGCGCTTAGTGGCGCGTATCCATTCCATAGACAATTACCTGATCCTTGGTAAGGTCACTTCTTGACCTGCCTTCAGGCTAGCCTGACTTTCCATGGATGGCAAGATCAATTTCCAAAAAAACACACTCCCAACATGCAACCATTTAGTTGCATATAACGAAAATCCATGCTCTACTGCCTACCACTGTTCCAATCAATCAACGAGGCACGCAATGCAAGACATCATTCAACGTGAGATCTCGATCAATGCTTCACGCGAGAAGATCTATGAAGCGATAAGCAATCCTGAGAAAGTAATTCAATGGTTTCCTGAAACTATCGAGGGTCATTACACTAAAGGTGAACAGCCCGTTTTCGGATTCGGGGATCATGGGAAAAATCAGGTTTATATTGTTGATGCGGTGCCCGTCGAATACTTTGCCTTTCGCTGGGTTCCAGGTGGCAACCACTTCATAGGCGATGTTCTCAGTGTGGCCACCACGCTGGTAGAGTTCCAGATCTCAGAAGAACAGAATGGTAGCTGTCAAGTGACGGTGAAGGAGAGTGGATTTGCAGGTCTTCCACATGACATCGCAGAATCCAGCTTCAACCAGAACTCCGGAGGCTGGGAATTCATGCTTGGTCGATTTGAATCATATTTTACGGAACAATAAGTGTCAGTAGAAAGCATATTCAAAGCTCTGGGTGATCCGGTTCGTCTGGAAATCGTAACTCGATTATCAGACGGATCCACCTACACGATCGGAAAATTGTCCGAAGATCTGGGCGTTTCCCGACAAGGCGCACGCAAACAAATACAAGCCCTGGCCTCTGCGGATGTCATTCAGCTCCACCCTGCTGGCCGTGAAACACAGGTCACACTCAACAGCGCATCGCTGCAAGAGGCACGACTCTTCATCACCCAACTAGAGCGACAGTGGGATCAACGCCTGTTGGCATTAAAGCAGATGATGGAAAAATGAGCAGCCTCAGCCTATAGAATAAGACTGTATTTATATACAGTTATAAAACTTGCCTATGAAACCATGCAATGATACATTGAGATCTCAAACGGAGCGCTCATTATGGATAATAGAAGCAAGCCTGACGTTGACAATACAGACCACAGAACCCCACTAGGCATAGGTTCATTTGGCCAACAGGAACGAGAGCAATTCGGCCAGTCTATTCGTCTGGCCATGGAGTGTATCGACGCCACTTCAGAGCCTGCTGAAGGCAAGGCCATTCCACTGGATGAAATTACAGTCCGCCAACGCCTGAAAGCTCTTTCGCAAGAGATTACATCCAATCATGCTGACCTTCTGGAATTGCTGGTCAGGTTCGACGACCTGGAGGGTTGGAAAGCCAGTGGCGCCCGTTATTGCGCCGCCTGGATGAACCTTGAAATCGGCGTAGGCATACAGTCAGGGTGGGAGTACCTGCGCGTCGGGCGCAAGCTGCGTACCTTATCAACCCTCAGGGCACTGTTCAGAGCAGGCAAGCTGTCCTGGTCCAAGGTTCGTCTGATCTCGCGTGTGGCCGATGCGGACAATGAAAAGTGCTTGTGCCATGCCGCACTGGATGCCTCCGTATCTGACGTCAAACGCTTGTGTGCAGGATTTCGATGGCAAGAGGATGACAACGGTGAAGCCGAGAACGATCGCGCCCTACAACAGCTGGCCTCACGTGCACTGACCTGGAGTGAATCAGGCAACGGCAACACTCGTATTCAATTGACCCTGCCACCAGAAACAGCTCAGGCATTTCTTAACAGTGTCGAATATTCCTTGAGCCAACTGGACGATACCAAAGAGCCAAAAGACGACGCCAGCAGCACTATCTCCCAACGCCGTGCCGACGCAACTGTATTAATGGCAGAGACCAGCCTGCATAATGCCGGTCGAGATATCGTCACTGCTGACCGGTACCAGGTGATTGTGTCAGTCGACGCCTCTGCACTAACAAAAGGCGGTGATGATAGCAACATCCCGTCAAAGCGCCCAAGCATCAAAGGCTCAGGCCCTGTCGCCCGTGAAACCGCCAGACGAATTGCCTGTGATTGCAGCTTAACGATCAACAAGACAGTAAACGGCGAACCGGTTGATATCGGACGAAAATCAAGAATCTGGCCCAACGCCATGGCGCGCGCAATCAGGGAGCGTGATCAGCATTGCGTCTGGCCCGGTTGCACGCAAACACAACATCTGCATATCCATCACCTACAACATTGGGCCGATGGCGGTGCGACCTCTGTACAGAATAGCGCCTGCTTGTGCTCAGCGCATCACACCCTCGTTCATGAAGGTGGCTACACCATTCAACGAGTTGAAGACAATGAGCAGCGTTTGTATGAACAGTTCGTGGAGCAGCAACACACAGCTGACATAGGCCAGTTTGATGTCGAGAAAGAGTTGCGTAATGACCATGACTCCTTCAAAACCGTGCGCAAACTATCTCCTGATAATTACCGCTTTCGTATTGTCGATGCTCAAGGGCAGAATATTAACAACTGCTCAGACGCGGATAGCAGCGACATCAGAACCGACTCAACAGTGGGTTTCGATGAATATACACGTGTAGGTTGTGGCGAGCAGCCTGCCCCAGATTATTATCATGGCAGAATCAGGGACAGGCATGCCTTTCTACATACGTCTGAAGCAGCTGCGAGTTACTCTATTCATTAGAACAACCAATCAGGCAACCACCTTGATACACCCGGTACCAGCCAGACAATCGAAATGCCGATGATCTGCAGACCGATGAACGGTATGACACCCGCATAGATCTGTCCGGTTGTCACCTCTTTGGGCGCCGCTCCACGCAGGTAAAACAAGGAGAAGCCAAAAGGAGGAGTCAAAAAACTGGTTTGAAGATTGATCGCCAACAGCATACCCAGCCAGATAGGGTCATGCCCCATCAGTATCAGTGGTGGCACAATCAAGGGCAGAACGATGACAGAAATTTCGACGAAATCCAGGAAAAAACCCAGTACAAAAACAAACGCCAGGCTGAATATCAGGGCACCCGTTGCACCACCTGGCATCGTGCTGAGTATATGAGCAACACGCTCCTCGCCTCCCAGGCCGACAAAGACCAGCGAGAAAATTCCAGCAGCCAGCATGGTGGCAAAAATCATGGATGTCATCGTCATCGTTGAGGTCACTGCCTCGTGGATGATTGATTGTTTGAATATCGCTTTCAGCGCTGCCAGAATTGCGGTAGCACCGATAACGGTCAACAAAACATAGAACCCTCCAGAGACCAAGGCAATGGTATCCAGATCATTTCGCTGCAAACGAACGGGGAATACACCGGCAAGAATACCCAGCATGCCCAGCGCAAAGACTCCGGTCATGATCAGCCAGCGACTACGCTCACTCAAACGCATCCCAGCCATCAACAGGGCACCAATCGCACCGACAGATGCCGCCTCAGTCGGTGTGGCAACTCCTCCCAGAATGGCGCCCAGTACAGCAATAATCAGAACCACTGGAGGAAGAATTGCGGTGGCCACTTCCCTGCGGGTCGGTTTAGCCAGATCCAGTGAAGCTGGAGGCATGTCCTGCGGCCTGAGCTTGCCCAGCACCAGAATATAGATCAGATAAAGCACAACCAGTATGAGCCCGGGCAAGATAGCCGCTGCAAAGAACTGACCGACAGATAGTGCTTCAACTGAGAATTTCCCTTGTTCATATTGTGCCTGCTGAAAGGCATTGGACATGACATCGGCGAGAATGATCAGCAAGGTGGACGGTGGAATGATCTGGCCTAGTGTGCCGGCCGTGCAGACAATTCCGGAAGCAACTTTCGGGTTATACCCAGCACGCAGCATAGTGGGCAATGCGATCATTCCCATCGCAACAACCGTTGCTCCAACGATGCCGGTGGAGGCGGCCAGAAGTGCACCGACCAATACGACAGAAATTCCCAACCCTCCACGTAACTGGCCAAACAGGCGGCCCATGGTATCCAGCAGCTCCTCGGCGATACGACTCTTCTCCAGAACCGCTCCCATGAAGACGAACAAGGGAATGGCGATGAGTACCGAGTTACTGAGAAGTCCGAATATGCGCTGGCTCATGGCGCCCAACAGTGAGATGTCCATGACATCCAGCGCCCAGCCCAGGTAGGCAAACAGAATGGCAATACCGCCGATACTGAATGCCACTGGAAAGCCAAGCAGAATGGCTGCGAACAATGCCGCAAACATCGAAATATCCAGATAGCCTGTCATCGTTCTACAGGCTCGGAAAAAAGGCGCAACAGTATGGCGACCGATTGCAACAGGACTAACAAGCAGAAGGCCGGGATTAGCGATTTCATTAGATAGACAGCCTTGAGCCCGCCAACCGAAATGGGCCCCTCCAGTATTTTCCAGGAGTTGACAACGGTTGGCCACGACCAGTACATCACTGCCAGCATGGTTGGAATGAGAAAGAAGACATGACCAAAGATGTCTATATGCCTGCGGGTTTTCTCAGTGGCTTTTGCATAGAAGACGTCGACTCGTACATGCTTGTCTACCAGCAAGGTGTAACCGGCAGCCAGCATGAACAAGGTCGAATGCAGATAGAGAACGCTCTCCTGGGCGGCAATGAAGTTCACACCGAAAACATAACGGCCAACAACAATCGCAAACTGGAGCAGTACCATCGCGAGCACGAGCCATCGAACCACGATGGCTACGTACTCGTTGATTTTGTCCAGTGTATTGGCTACACGTTCCATATCGAACAGATTCCGAGCGGGTCTAGTAACTCAGGAGTTTGGCTCGAGCATTCATCTGGCCGTTATCCGCATAGCTCATATAGCCACCCACCAGGTCTCGGTAAGCAACAAAGCTCTCTGTTATACGCTTGACCAGCTCATCGTCGTCCTGGCGCAATTCGTCAATGACCTCGACCGCTGCGGCACCCATAGCCTGCATGACATCATCTGGCAACTGGCGAACCTGCACGCCATGATCATTAACCAGTGCCTGTAGAGCCTGTGCATGCTTGGTGGTGTATTCAGTCCACACCGGGTTGTACAGACTGTCACAGGCGAATGTGACTGCCTGCTTGAGATCTTCTGGCAATTCTTCAAATACTTTGCTGTTAACGCCGCACTCTTCGGCAGATGAAGGTTCACCGACACCGGGCCAATAGTAATTCTTGGCGACCTGGTAGAAACCCAGAGCCGAGTCGGACCATGGACCGATAAACTCACCCGCATCAAGCGCGCCAGTCTGCATGGCCTGGAACATGGCGGGACCACTCATGGATTCAGCAGCCATACCCAGCTTGGTTGCCATTTCGGAAGCCAGACCTGTGGTGCGATACTTCATGCCTTTCAAGTCTTCGACTGATTTGATTTCATCACGAAACCAGCCTGCCCATTGCGGACCAGAGTTTCCGCATAGAAAGGGCTTGATGCCGAAGCGGCCATACATCTCGTCATACAGAGTCTGCCCACCACCGTGAGCCAACCAGCCAAATTGCTCATCTGCACGTAAACCAAAGGGCTGTGAGCCAAACAGCAGAATTCCTTTTGACTTGGATCCCCAGTAGGCGGGCACTGCATGATAAAGCTCGGCTGTGCCTTCAGAAACCGCATCAAATACACCAGGACCAGGAACCAGCTCGCCAGCCGCATAGAGTTTGACTTCGATGCGACCACCTGACAAAGCCGTTATCCGGTCGGCCAGCATCTGGGCGGCAACACCCGGTCCCGGAAGATTCTTCGGCCAGGCTGTCACCAGCTTCCACTTTCGGACATCCTGGGCGATTACCGGTGCGGTAATGGTCGCCGTAGAGGCTGCTGCAGCCCCAGCCAGCCCTGCCTTCACAAATTGTCGTCTTTTCATGATGCTCGTCATTTCGCGTTGCTTGCCTGATCGGACTGTATCTATCATATGTGTATACATATATTTTTGTAAACAATTATGGCAAAACAAATTCAATCAATGATCATCAACCGTTCTCAGGCCCCTCTGAGATGATGATCATGGCGCGATCCTCTGCACTGAGGCTCAATAACGCCAATCCGGCAAAACCGGCAGCACCGCTGGGTGTCGTCTCAATGCCGTACTTTGCGAGTTTTTCAGTGGCTGCGCTTGCGGCGGCATCGGAGATCGTGACAAAAACATCAGCGTCTCGACGCAAGGATTCAAATGCTATTTTTGAAGCATTCTTGCAATCGAGCCGTCCCATATTCGAATCAGGACCATCACCGCTTACCAACGCTTCGGCCTTGATACTCTTTTGCAAGCAGGCCGCACGCTCTGGCTCGACGACTACGATCTGCGGTTGAACAGCCCAATATTCCCTTACATGTGCAGCAACTGCAGCAGCGAGACCGCCAATGCCGCCAAGGCATCGTGCAACAAGCTGATGCCATCATCATCAGGTGCCGGTGCGGCCCACGTTCGGATATCGTCAATCCAGCTCTGCCGCATCAGCGCGGCTCCGATTTCAGGAATGATCGCAATCGGCTTGCCCTCGACTGGCACAATCAGGAACCAGGGTCGCGTGGGACTTTGCCAGTACTGGGTATGAAAGCCGCTGAAATAGCGTAGATCTGCTTCACTCATGATCAGAAGCGCTGACAGATCGGCCTCGACCATCAGTTTCTGGGCCTTGCGTACGCGTGTCTCGTATTCTGAGAGATCAAATCCACGCATTGCTCAGGCCTTTAAAGGTCAATCGACATACGATAACCTGGCGCGTAAACCAGCTGAACGAAGGTAATGGTTGCTCCCTGAGTGTTGCGAGTCGTACGCTCGGCTCTGAACAAGGCCGTCTGAGCATCACACTCCAACACTTGTGCATCTGCATCATTTGCATGACAGGCTTCCAGTATCAGATCCCCACCGCTGAATGGTACGTGTTCAACCAGCCATTCATTCGCACTCTGGCTCGTAAAGTCAGCACTTTCCGCAGCAGGCACAACGGATATATCTATCCAGCGATTTTCCAGAACAAAGGGGCGCTTGTCGGCCATATGAACAGCGCGTATGCACAGGATTTTCGAGTCCTCAAGCAAGCACATTTTTGCCTTGATCGCCTTGCCGGGACGTGCCAGTCTGCGACTGATCAACTGATAGTCGTAAGATTGCCCTTTCTGTTCCACTTGTTGTCGGATGACAGGGATATTGAAACTTGCTTTGTGTTCCGGATGTATGACAACACGCGTTCCACCACGTCGCCGCCGTTCCAGCAAGCCCTCCTCCGCAATGGCCTGCAAAGCACGATTCACGGTCGTTCGTGCACAACCAAATTCGGTCGCCAGGTCTGCCTCACTGGGCAACAGCTCGCCCGGCTTCCAGACACGGGTATGCAAACGATGCAAAACTTCCGCCTGCACATCCATCCAACCGTTTATCGAAGATTTGTCCAGAAGTATGTTCCTGATATTTTTTGCATAGACCAATGCCAAGTATACGCACCCCCAAAGGCATTGGGATTGCATGACACCGGCATCATACGTGCAGGTTACACAGTCGATCTATCTATATAAGATATAGAGCATCCAGCTGAGCTATCCTACCGGGTAGGCGCGAACCTACTTCACAAACGGATTTTGCAGGCATTTAATGAAACTGACCACTCCGACTGAATTCATTACGACATCCTGGAAGAATGGCAAGGGCCAGACTATTGAACTGGCTATCAATGAACAAGGCACATTGGCCGACTTTGACTGGCGAATCAGCATGGCCGGCGTGACCGGCGACGGTACGTTTTCTGATTTTACAGGCTATACCCGATGCCTCGTATTGGTTGAAGGCTCTGGCATACAGTTGTCTCATATGTCTGCAGAAGGACAAGCAACGAAGGATCAGCTCGGAAGACTTCTGGATATGGCGCAATTCGATGGCGGCAATCAGACCTTGGCAACATTGGTAGATGGCCCCATCACCGATTTCAATATCATGACCAGAACAGGCACCTGGCACGCTATTACGCGAATATGTCGTGCAGCGGATGAATTAACGCTCATCAACCCTGTAAAAACATTTGTCTATGCCGTCATGGGAGAAACGCAGCTACGAGCCATGACTCCAGAGTCACGATGGAGCCTGCCGCAGGGTCATTTGATGCAGGTCGAGGCAGGCGAATTTGCCATGCTCGCCATCAAGAGCCCTGGCTGCATTGTCGTTGAGCTGCACCCTATCGCGGGTTAACTTCCACGTAGTTTTTTCATGACTTTCCGATATTTCTGAACAATGGTGTCACGGTTGATATGCCGACCTGACGCCACCTGGTGTCGACCTGCTGACCAGACATCTCTGACCATATTGTCATCACCAGCAAAGATGAATATGTCGAGCAGGGCGTCTCCTGTTACGCCCTCAAGATCAGGATGCTGGCCATCGAGTGTCAAAAAGTCAGCCCACTGCCCCGCTTCAATACGGCCTGATTGACGACCTGCAGCTTGCGCTCCACCGCGAACAACCTCATCAAACATCCGCCTGCCAGTAGAGTACTCTGAGGTAGCCAATGCAGCCCTGGAGCGATCACGCAAACGTTGCGAGTAATCCAGCGTCCGCAATTCTTCACTTAAGCTTATACGGATATTCGAATCCGAGCCTATCCCGATAAGCCCTTGCTGCTCCAGATAGCTGACTCCGTCGAATATGCCATCACCCAGACTGGATTCGGTAATCGGACATAGACCCGCTACGGCCCCTGTACGGGCCAACCCGGCTGTTTCATGGGCAAGCATCTGGGTACAGTGAATCAGGCACCAGCGACTATCAACATTGGCATTGTCTAACAACCACTCGATTGGCCGGGCTCCCCAGGCATTCTGTACTTCCTCGACTTCAGCAACTTGCTCGGCAATATGCATGTGAAATGGTGCTGAGGGTGCCATTGCCAGTAGTTCAGGCAGACTTTCGCGCGCAACCGCTCGCAAGCTGTGCGGAGCTACGCCGATGAGTGAATCTGCAGGTAGATGACTGATTGCCTGTTGTGCATGGCTCCACAAGCGCGCATAACCAGTCAAGTCAGTGCCAAATCGACGCTGCGCCTCATTCAAGGCCCTTTGATCGCATCCCCCGTACTGATAGTGCACTGGCAGCAAAGTAAGGCCAATGCCTGAGGTTTGCGTGGCTGCTGCTATGCGTACCGCCAGCTCCGCCGGATTGTCATATTCGTGACCACCTGACTGATGGTGGACGTAATGAAATTCCACATTAGTGGCGTACCCGGCCTCCAGCATTTCCATCTGCACGAATGCTGAAATGGCTTCCATATCATCGGGTTGCAACTGATCGAGAAAGCGGTACATCAGATTTCGCCAACTCCAGAATGAATCCCTGGGATCAGGCCCACGGCGCTCACTCAATCCTGCCATGGCACGCTGAAAAGCATGCCCATGCAAATTGGCAGGCGCTGGCAGCAATACATCAACTTTCCAGCTGGCCTGACTCGAATCCCAATCAGGCAATTCGCTGCAGCGTTGCACAGAAGCAATGCGCCCGTCATCTGCCATATCTACCAACACATCCGAAACCCAACCATCGGGGAGAAGTGCCTGAGCTGCGTGAATTATCTTCATTGCGATGTCACTCTCGACTTGACATTTTTAATATGTATGGACATATTCACACCATTATCCACTAAAGGCAAGTTCATCATGAGCATTGTTCTCATTCCAGGTTCAACCACACTGTCGACTCTGGAGCAGCTATGGCGCGAAAATACCGCCGTCTCTCTGGACCCCTCCGCGCGCCCTGCCATGCAGGCAGCTGCGGACCTGGTTGCTCAGGCGGCCGCTGGCGACGTAGCTGTTTATGGCGTCAATACCGGATTTGGAAAACTGGCCAGCATCAAGATCGAATCTGCCGATACGGCCACCTTGCAACGCAACCTGGTGCTGTCCCACTGCTGCGGTGTCGGTGAAGCACTGGACATTCCAACCACCCGTCTGATGATGGCCCTCAAACTGCTGTCTATCGGACGCGGCGCTTCCGGAGTGGCACTGACCACGGTAGATCTGATCGAAGCCATGCTTGCTGCGGGCGTCACGCCAGTTGTACCGGTGCAAGGCTCGGTGGGCGCCAGTGGCGACCTGGCACCTCTGGCGCATTTTGCAGCGACACTGATGGGCGAAGGTCACGCCTTTTTCGACGGCGAAAAAATGGCCGCCAAAGACGCACTTGGCAAAGCCGGATTGCAGGCTGTTACGCTGGGACCCAAGGAAGGTCTGGGGCTTATCAATGGCACACAATTCTCGACAGCTTGTGCACTCGTCGGCCTGTTTGCTGCCTGGCGCAGTGCAACAACATCGACCGTCATCGCGGCCATGTCCACGGATGCCATCATGGGCTCGACAGCGCCCTTGAACCCGGCTATTCATGCACTGCGCGGGCATGCCGGGCAGATAACCGTAGCAGACACCATGCGCACGGTACTGGACGGTTCACAGATCCGCGAAAGCCACCGTGAGGGCGATACCCGAGTGCAGGACCCATACTGCATTCGTTGCCAGCCTCAGGTGCTCGGCGCTGCTATCGACCTGTTGGGCTTTGCCGGGAAAACCCTGGAAATCGAAGCCAATGCTGTCACCGACAACCCACTGGTGCTAGTGGAGACCGGGGAAATTGTCTCGGGCGGAAATTTTCATGCAGAACCTGTGGCTTTCGCGGCCGATCAGATTGCCATCGCCCTCGCCGAAATCGGGGCTATTGCCCAACGACGTGTTGCCCTGATGGTAGACCCGACGTTGTCATTTGATCTGCCGCCTTTTCTGACACCGACACCGGGGCTGAATTCAGGCTATATGATTGCCGAAGTCACCACCGCTGCACTGATGAGTGAGAACAAGCATCTGGCCAACCCCTGCTCCACCGATTCCACGCCCACATCAGCCAATCAGGAAGATCATGTTTCCATGGCCGCTCACGGCGCACGACGACTGCTGCGCATGAACACCAACCTGACCAATATTCTGGGAATAGAGCTGCTGTGTGCCGCACAAGGTATCGAATTTCGTGCACCACTCAAAACGAGTGATTCACTGGCCCGTTCAATAGCGGCACTGCGCCTGAGCGTACCGACACTGACTGCCGATCGTTATCTGGCCGATGATATCAATGCAGCAGCAATACTCGTGGAAAACGGTGCGGTGGCGAATGCTGCTGGTGTTAGCAATCTGATGAATCCTGCAACATCCTCGTTATAAAATATTCTGCAATCACTGAACTCAATCACCTCGGAAGCCTCATCATGACAGACTCCAGCACTGACAATAATACAAGCAAGACTCCTGGCCCACGCCATAATCAACGCACCATAAAATCGCCTACTGGCAATGAGCTGAGCTGCAAAAGCTGGCTGACGGAAGCTCCCATGCGTATGCTGATGAACAATCTGCATCCGGATGTGGCTGAAAATCCTCATGAACTGGTGGTCTATGGTGGCATCGGCCGGGCCGCTCGTACCTGGGAGGATTACGACCAGATAGTGGCTAGCCTGCAGGCTTTGGAAGACGATGAAACACTACTGGTTCAGTCCGGCAAGCCGGTTGGAGTTTTCCGTACGCACAGCAACGCACCCCGTGTACTGATTGCCAATTCCAATCTGGTACCACACTGGGCCACCTGGGATCATTTCAATGAGCTCGACAAGAAGGGCCTGGCCATGTACGGCCAGATGACGGCAGGTTCGTGGATCTATATCGGTAGCCAGGGCATTGTCCAGGGAACCTACGAGACTTTCGTTGAAGCGGGCCGACAACACTTCGATGGCAGCCTGACTGGTCGCTGGATTCTGACCGCGGGTCTGGGCGGCATGGGTGGTGCGCAACCACTGGCAGCGGTTATGGCCGGTGCCTGCTGCCTGGCCGTTGAATGTGATGAGACTCGCGCAGACTTTCGACTGCGCACCCGATATGTGGATGCAAAAACGCATGATCTGGACGAAGCGCTGGCCATGATCGAAGAATGGACTGGCAAAGGCGAGGCAAAATCGGTCGCCCTGATTGGCAATGCCGCTGACGTCTATCCTGAGCTGGTCAGGCGTGGTGTGCGACCTGATATCGTGACTGATCAGACCAGTGCACACGACCCCATTCACGGCTATCTGCCACAGAACTGGACCGTAGCCGAATGGAAAGGCAAGCAGGAAACTGACCCCAAAGCCGTTGAAAAAGCGGCTCGTGCCAGCATGAAGACACATGTGGCAGCCATGGTGGATTTCTGGAATGCAGGCGTGCCCACACTGGACTATGGCAACAACATTCGCCAGGTCGCTCTGGAGGAAGGCCTGGAAAATGCCTTTGCATTCCCCGGCTTTGTACCTGCCTATATACGTCCTCTGTTCTGCCGGGGTGTCGGGCCTTTCCGTTGGGCAGCCCTGTCGGGTGACCCGGAAGATATCTACAAGACTGACGCCAAGGTGAAGGAAATTCTGGCCGATGACAAACACCTGCACAACTGGCTGGACATGGCGCGAGAGCGAATTGCCTTCCAGGGATTACCCGCACGTATTTGCTGGGTAGGTCTTGGAGTTCGAGACAAACTGGGACTGGCCTTCAATGAAATGGTCCGTAATGGCGAGCTTTCAGCGCCAATCGTCATTGGTCGTGACCACCTGGACTCAGGCTCGGTGGCCTCGCCTAATCGCGAAACAGAATCCATGCGTGATGGTTCCGATGCCGTCTCTGACTGGCCTTTGTTGAATGCCTTGTTGAACACAGCCTCCGGTGCTACCTGGGTATCTCTGCATCATGGCGGCGGTGTGGGAATGGGATTCTCCCAGCATTCCGGCATGGTCATCTGCTGTGACGGCACTAAAGAGGCTGACGAGCGAATTGCCCGCGTATTGTGGAATGATCCGGCAACGGGTGTCATGCGACACGCTGATGCAGGCTATCCGGATGCACTGGATTGTGCCCGTGAGAATGGGTTGAATCTTCCGGGTATTCTCTGATTTTTCTCATCCGCACAGAGATCAGCTCATGCAGGCTTTGCCGTTGAATGCTCTACGTGTATTCGAAGCTGTCGTGCGACTCGGCAGCTTTCGCGCAGCTGCTGAGGAGTTGTGTGTTTCGCAGTCTGCCGTGAGTCATCAGATCAGGCATCTGGAAGAATGGTTTGCGTGTCCTTTGTTTGATCGCGGCGGTTCACGCCCTCAGCCACTACCCTATGCGGAGCATCTGGCTGCCACTTTGGGGCTCAACTTTCAGGACATGCATCAGGCTTGTCAACGTGTGCATCGAATATCCGCTTCATCAACGCTGGTTATCGCGGCAATTCCTTCAGTGGCTACGTGCTGGCTTATACCGCGACTTTCCGATTTTCGCAGGCGTCATCCCGAGATCGACATTCGGATCATTTATGCCTTTCATGGACAGACAATCGATTTTGGTGAAATTGATCTGGCATTTGTCTTTGCAGAAAATCAAACGCAACAGGCCGGCACTGACACTCATCTGTTTTTACGCGGTATCAGTGCACCGGTGTGCAGCCCGGCCATCAGTCAGAGCTTGCAGGGAAAATCACTGCAGGATGTCAATGTCGACATCCAGATTCTGCATGATTCGAATTCCAGCGGCTGGGAACAGTGGTGCCGTAAAGCCGGAAACGACAAAATTCTCGAGTCGGCAGGCCTGACATTCGAGGATTTCAATTTGCTGCGAGCAGCCGTGTTAAGTGGTCAGGGAGTTGCCCTTTGTCCTCTGTCCATGGTGCAAGAGGATCTGGCTGGTGGTCACCTGGTGCAATTATCTGAATTGACTGTGATGGAGACGTACAACTATTACCTGATTGAACGATCTCTGAGTAATTCCAGTACACAAAAGTCCGTGGATGCTTTCAAGAACTGGTTGTTTGAAGTCCGGGACAAGAAGTCCCGGACAGGATAGCAGTATCAGGACTTGCCGCCGCTCACGGTTGAGGCAGGCGTGGACACATCCATGTCATCAACCTCTTCTGGCTCGTGAGGAATCACGATATTCAGAATGATGGCAATCAATGCCGCTGGCAGCAAACCTGAGGTCAACAGCACTTTGACTGTTCCAGGCAAGTGCTGCAGAGCATTCGGCTCGAGTTGCAATCCGAGTCCGACAGACAGGGCGATAGCGAAAATCACCATGCTTCGACGATCCCAGACCACATCGGACAACATGCTGACACCCGCCGCTGCCACCATACCGAACATCACGATGACACCGCCGCCGAGTACGGCGATAGGCATACTGGAGATAGCAGCCCCGAACTTGGGGACCAGGCCACAGATGATCAGAAAGATCGCACCGATAGTCACCACATGTCGACTCATGACACCGGTCATGGAGATCAGACCGACATTCTGACTAAAGGAGGTATTCGGCAAGGCACCAAAAACACCGGCGACTGCAGTTCCGAAACCATCAGCCAGCGTACCGCCGGTTATTTCCTTGTCAGTCGCCTCGCGCCCGGCCCCACCTTTGGTAATTCCGGAAATATCACCCACAGTCTCTATGGCCGAAATAACTCCCATCAAACACATACCGATGATGGCAGCGGCATTGAATTCAATGCCGAAGTGAAACGGATCCGGCGGAGCAAACCAGGCGGCTCTGCTCACATTGTCAAAACTGACCATGCCCATCACCAGCGCGGCAACGTAGCCTGCCAGCAAACCCAGCAACACGGCAGAGACTGACAGCATGCCGTTCGTGAAGAACTTCAATCCCAGTGTCACCGCAATAACCAGCAATGCCAGTCCCCAGTGATTCAGGGTTCCATATTCAGGCGTACCGATCAGCGGTACACCGCCGGCTGCATACTGAATGCCCACCTTCACCAGTGCCAGACCGATCATGAGTACGATCAGACCTGTAACAAGCGGTGGCAACCAATGTCGAATTCGGCCAATAATAGTGCCGAGAAAGAAGTGGAAAATGCCGCCAATAATGATGCCGCCCATCAAGGCCGCCATGCCAAATTGAATGGCAATCGGAATCATGATGGGTATGAAGGCAAAACTGGTGCCCTGCACCACTGGCAACTTTGCACCCATCGGGCCTATGCCGATAGTCTGTATCAGCGTTGCCAGACCTGCGAAGATCATGGACATCTGAATCATGTAGATCATGTCGGAGATATCGGCAGAGCCGAATCCGAAGCCTGCCGCACCAGCCACTATAATCGCTGGGGTGACATTACTGACGAACATCGCCAGCACATGCTGAATTCCAAGAGGAGTACCTTTTATGATTCCCGGAAAATAGTTCGGATCGCGCATCTGCGCAGGGGTCATGCCGCCTTGTGTGCGTGCCATATAGTGCTCCCGTTAAGTTACTAGATCTAAATGTACACTAGCAGTCTCCATATTGCACACATTCGTGTCAACAATATTGTGGACATTACTCACTAATCAATCGGATACCTCATCGTGGCCTCTTCTGTAGAAAGACTTTCCGAGCCAGCCAATCCTTCGATAAGAGAACAGACTCCGGCATGGATAGGAGTGGATTGGGGTACCTCCAATCTGCGTGTCTGGGTTATGAATTCGGACAATCACCCCCTGCACGCGCTGGAATCATCAGCCGGTATGGGAACCCTGGAACCATCGCAATTCGAACCGACGTTGCTTGGCCTGATTGAGCCCTACCTGGATGCCAGTCGGGTGCTACCTGTCATCTGTTGCGGAATGGTAGGCGCTCGCCAGGGCTGGAGCGATGCCGGCTATCTCACCACACCGGTCGACCAGCAAAGTCGTGCACAGGCTCATTTCACACAAACTAACGATAAACGCATCAGCGTTCATATTCTGCCCGGCGTCAAGCAGCTCTCTCCGGCTGACGTCATGCGAGGTGAGGAAACCCAGATAGCCGGCCTGCTGCTGCAGACACCCACGTTCAGCGGCACCGTCTGCCTGCCGGGTACCCATACCAAATGGGTCAGTATCGAGAACAGCACCATTAACAGCTTTCAGACCTGTATGAGTGGTGAGTTGTTTGCCCTGCTCTCGAAACAATCGGTCTTGCGACACTCGGTGCAAAGCGAGAACTGGTCAGACGAGGCTTTTGATCAAGCGGTGGCATCCGTCATTGAAAAACCGGAAACACTGGCCAGCGCACTGTTTTCACTACGTGCGGAGAGTCTGGTTAACGCCGTGCCCGATGAAGTGCTTCGATCTCGTTTATCAGGTTTGTTGATTGGGGCTGAATTGGCAAGCTGTCGTTCACTTTGGTCTGACAAAAAGGTTATGATTGTCGGGGACGCGAAACTGGCAGGTCTTTATGCTCAGGCCATGTCCACACTGGATTCCCAGGTGAATCTGGTGGAAGGAGATGCCATGACACTGTCTGGCCTGATCGCCAATTATCAATCACAACTGGAGTTGCAAAGGTGAGCCGTAAACTGATCGCAATATTGCGTGGAATTACCAAGGATGAAGTCATTGATGCAGCAACGGTCCTGATCGATGCCGGCATTACCTCCATTGAAGTTCCCTTGAACTCACCTGAAGCAACAGTCAGCATTGGCATGTTGGTAGAAGCCTTTGGCGACCAGGCGCTGATCGGCGCCGGTACGGTTCTGACTGTCGAAGATGTTGACAAAGTTGCCGCTGTCGGCGGACGCATGATTGTTTCACCCAATTGCAATCCTGCCGTCATCAAGGCAAGCAAGTCGCACTCGATGTTCTCCTACCCCGGAGTCATGACGGCCACCGAATGTTTCGCCGCACTGGAACACGGCGCTGATGGCCTCAAGTTCTTCCCCTCATTTCTGCTCGGTACAGCCGGTCTTGCCGCTTTGAAGGCCGTACTACCCGCCAGTGCAGAGACCTATGCGGTCGGCGGTGTCGGGCCGGACAACTTCAAAGAGTGGATGGATGCAGGGATTACCGGTTTTGGTATCGGTACCGGTATTTTCAAACCAGGCTTCACCACTGATGATGTGGCGAGTCGTGCTGCAGCTATCGTCAAAGCTTACGATAGCTGCAGCTAGAGGTCGCACCAACGACTAACCGTAGCGGTTCTTCACATACAACTCGGACGGTATGACCTGCCGTTCGTAGTTGGAGTTATAGACACGTTCCGGTAACTCGATAGGCTCATGCGGAACATCATCATAGGGCACTTGCTCCAGCAGGTGACTGATGCAATTGAGCCTGGCCACCTTCTTGTCATTGCCTTCAACAATAAACCAGGGCGCTTCAGGAATATTGGTCCGTTCGAATGCCTGCTCTTTCGCCTTGGTGTATTGCTCCCACTGGACACGCGCCTGCAGGTCCATGGGGCTCAGCTTCCATTGCTTGAGCGGATCCAGGATACGCATGCTGAATCTGCGTTGCTGCTCTTCATCGGTAATGGAAAACCAGTACTTGATGACTCGTATGCCAGACCGAACCAGCATGCGCTCGAACTCGGGCACATCCTGATAGAACTGCTCGACCTGATCGGGCGTGGCAAAACCCATGACCTGCTCGACACCTGAGCGGTTGTACCAGGATCGATCAAACAGAACTATCTCCCCACCCGATGGCAGATGCGGCACATAGCGCTGAAAATACCATTGCGTTGTCTCACGCTCGGTAGGTTTGTTCAGCGCCACCACTCGGGCCACCCGTGGATTGAGCCGCTGGGTGATCCGCTTGATAGCGCCCCCCTTGCCAGCAGAATCCCGTCCTTCAAATATGATGGCAATCTTCTCACCCGAATCCACTACCCATTCCTGCAATTTGATCAACTCACGCTGCAGCATCAACAACTCGCCCAGATAGACTTTTCTGGACAACTTCGAAGGTGGTGCCGTGGCATAGATCTCGAGCAGCTCTTCGGGCAAGTCAAACTCGTCATGAAACGGTGCAATGTCGTCATTCAGCAGCTCTTCAATTTCATCCTCGAGCCACTCTGTTTCCTCCAGTGCCCGCTTGCGTCGTTCGTCACTCATGGTCAAATCATTCCCATGCAGTTGGCATAGAAAGTCGTAGTTGCAGGCCAGTCAGAGAAGACGCCGATAACACCGACATCCTGTGCCAGCACATCGATAGTCTTGAGTATGTCACCGTCATTCTTCAGTGCATCCAGCGTGCTCTGGTAGTAATAAGTACCACCGCCTTCGAGCACTTCTTCAACGATACGACCGGAACGATCTGATGACCAGGAAATCATGTCCATACCAGCAGCCTTTGCATTGATGGCATAGGTAGATGGCACGATCTGGTTGGCCTCATCAGTCGTCAGTAATACAGGCATGGGGGGTGCAACAATGTTGAGTCCGGCCTGTTTGAGTGCGGCAAAATCTTCCTGGCTTGGCGGATTTGCAGCTGTTTCAGCAGGATCACGTCCATCCAGCCACACAGCCTGCTTGCCAAAGGTCGGAAATTCGCGAATCCACAGCTCGGTGTCTTCAATGTCGAAAGACTGAGGCCAGACATCGTCATAGTAGATACCGGCATCCACGTAGTCCTGAATGAACTTGCGTGCATAGTTTGCTTGCGTCAGCCCTGAATCACCAAAGCCATCAGTCACGCTCTTGAGCTCTGGCGTGAACTGTCCGCCCAGCTCACCAATCAGCTGGATACTTTCCTTGTGGCTCATCAGGGTCGCACCGGTTGCATAGAGATCGGTACGAAAATCAGCGGTACCGCCCATATAGGCTTCAACGGTCGTCGCTGAGGAATCGGCTGAATCCATCTTGCCTTCGAGCGATTTGAATTCTTCCAGCGTCAGGTCACTGGCACAGCAGCGGGCGCTTGCAGGCTCGATCATCTCACCTGCCTCATCGTACTGAGCCGGTGCGAAGGGAATAGAACACTTTTCTGCCAGCGGTGTAGCCAGAATATTGGTGGTGGTGTGCAGATCGCATTGTGCGTGCCGACAAACCAGCTCGGCATCACTGGTGAAAGTCACATCACATTCGATAATTCCGGCACCCATGCGATGGGCGGCCAGGTAAGCCTCCATGGTGTGTTCCGGAAATTGTAGCGAAGCCCCTCGATGCGCTATCGAAAAATTGCGTCGCTCATATTGCGTGGTCGTGGCAGCACAGGTTTGCAAAGCCTCTTTCAGCTCACCCTCTTCGAGCTGATCAACCAGATAGAACGGTCGCGGCCCCAGATGGACCGGATCGGTAGTCGCGGCGCTTGCCACGTTGATGGCGAGTGAGGATGCTCCTGCGAGGCTCAGTACAATGCTGCTCAGAATGGGATTCATGTTCTGCTTTCTCTACGTCAGTTGATATAGCTAGAAAATCAAGCATGCAGCATCGCAGCGCGATGTTAAAGGGACGTTACATTACCGTTAATCCCCATCCTCTCAACTATCGGCCAAACGACCACCGAGCAAATGCGATATATTTTTACTCATGACGATTAATGCCTTGCGGGTCTGAACCTGAGTCAAATGGTCGCCACTGTTCAATCGTCGTATGAAGGGAATGGTCACGGCCGCAATTACCTGGCCGGAGTGATCATGGATCGGCGCTGAGATATTGATGACGCCCTCGACGACCATTGAGGGGCATTCGCAATAGCCCTGTTTGGCAGCACTCTCACGATTATGAGCGAACAGTTTGCGCAATTTTGCAGACTGATCACTCAACTGCTCTTCCAGTGAGGCGAGCTCTTGTGCATCCATACTGGCCGTCAGCACCGCACCCGATGCTGTCTGCACAATCGGAACACGAGCACCCAGCCGCACAGAAGTCACATTGTTGCCCGGCGAATCAACCTGGGCGATCACCAGAATATCGGTATTGTGCCGAATGGTCATATGGACTGACTGGTTGACCTCCCTCGCCAATGCCTGCATCAGAACGGCGGACACCGTCGATAATCTTCGAATAGGTGGATAGCGATGCGCCACTTCGAACAATTTCGTGGTTAGTGAATAACGCTCGCTGTGATGGTCAAAAGCCACGTACTCGCGCTCTTCAAGTACCACGAGCATACGAAATATTTCGCTGATGGAGCGATCAAGCGCACGTGCGATGTCCGCCTTTTTCTGCGCCTCTGGTTCGGAGGCCAGAAACTCGAGAATATCCAGCCCTTTGGAAAGGGCCGGAGCACTGTACTTGTCAGACCGTTCTTGTGGCTGGCTCATTCGGGAAGTCCGGCTATCGGCGTCGCTGGTGCGGCGCTGCTGTTGTAGGCGGCCTCGACCAGAGCCATGGTTTGCCAGCTGTCTTCGACATTGCTGATCAGTCGCTCATCCTCACCTGTCAGGAAACGCTGCAATTGTGACATCCGTGAAGCAAAAGCATCCGGAAACCACTCACCTGTCAATGATACCTGCTGCCACTCATCGGTACCTTGCTTGATCCATAGCTCATCCGGCTCCCCGTGCGGATAATCCAGATTCACACCCAGCTTTACGTAGGCCGCCCCTGCGCTGCCACACACACGGAACTCGCACGCCTGGAAACGCCTGCCATAGGCATGATCATGATTAATGGACAAGCAACAGCGCACCCGATCGCCGTAATCAAGAATGGCCGAGGTACGTGTCTGCGCCATGCTACTGGACGGATGCCCCAGAGTCCTGGCGTGTATGCCAAGAGGATTTCCCAGCACGGCACGTATCAGATCCAGGTAATGGATAGAGTGCAGTGTGATCTCCACCCGCGGCAGCCCTTCGAGAAATTTCCACAGCCCCCAGGGCGTATCCAGCGCCAGCCAGGCATCAAAGTCCAGCACTTCACCCAACATGCCCTTATCGATGGCATCCTGCAGAGCCAGCATCATGGGCGAGAAGCGCAGCTGGAAATTAACGGCCGCCTGTAAATCCTTTGCCCGACACAGAGCCAATATTTCTGTGGCCTCTGCCAGGTCACTGCCCATCGGCTTCTGGATCAGCACTGCAGCACCCTGCGGCAGTTGATCCAGCACACCGACAATAGCTGCCGGTGGTATTGCCAGGTCGAATACGACAGACTTTTCAGCCGTTGCCTCGGCCAGAGTGCTGAAGGCCTGGCAATCCCACTGGGCCGCCAGCTGGCTGGCCTTTTCCTGGTCCGGATCGTAGATACCCAGAACCGGATAACCAGCCTTGCCATAAGCCGGTAGATGCGCATCCGAGACGATGGAGCCGGCACCAATGATGACAATGGGCCGAGGTGCGCTGGCCAGTGGCCAGTGTTGTCTGAGTGATTGCATGGCTGATCTGTCAGTCAAGATGAAAGACATTCTCCATCGTTGCCCACCATTCACCTTCTTCGCGTGTTTCCAGTGGCTTCTGACATGGCATGCAGACATCCCACCAACGCTGGGTTTCCGGGTCCGCAGCCATCAGGGCTGAGTCAGCCTCGAAGTCCGTGCCGTGATATTCCCAGTAAGCGAACAAGAGATTTTCCGGCTCTCTGAGAAATATCGTGTAATTACGGATATTACAGGCGGAGATTCTATCCAGCACACCAGGCCATACACCGGCATGCAGCTGTTTGTATTCTGCGATCTTTTCGGCGTTCAAACCGATAACCATGCCCATGCGTTCCATCTATAGATATCTCCGTCAACTGATGTGTGTCGTCAGGTTTGCAACCCGGCGTTTGTCTATTTCCGACCAGTCCCAGTCTATCCCCAGACCCGGTTCTTCGCTGGGAAAAGCATGCCCGTTTTCCATTCGCATACCAGAGCCGGTAATGTCGTCAAGCTGCGGAATATATTCCAGCCAGGGTGCGTTCGGAATGGCGCAGACCAGACTGACATGCAGCTCCATCAGAAAGTGCGGGCAGACCGGCACATTATGAGCTTCTGCCAGATGGGCCACTTTCAACCACGGCGTGATGCCGCCGATACGGGCCACATCCACCTGCACGATAGAGGCCCCGCCCAGGCTCAGGTAGTCCTTGAACTGACTGAGCGAGTACAGACTCTCACCTACAGCAATAGGCACACAGGTGCTGGCCGCCAGGCGTACATGCTCCATGACATCGTCTGCTGGCATGGGCTCTTCAAACCAGGCAATACCGAATTCCTCCAATACCCGGGCACGGCGCGTGGCTTCAGCCCGGCTGAACGCCTGATTGGCATCCACCATGATTTCAGAAGCATCGCCCACGGCGGCTCGCACAGCGGCCAGACGCGCACGATCCTCGGACAGATGCGGCCTGCCAATCTTGATCTTGGAACCGGCAAAACCCTGTTCGCGTGCTGCCACCGCATCATCCACCAGTGCCTGGGTATCAATATGCAGCCAACCGCCTTCGGTGGTGTACATCGGCACGCTCTGCTTCGCACCACCGAGCATCCTGTAGAGCGGCAAGGAGGCTCGCTTGCAGCGCAGATCCCATAAAGCTGTATCAATGGTCGCCAGTGCCAGAGAGGTGATTGCACCAACCGCCGTTGCATGTGTGGAGAACATCAGTGAGCGCCAGAGGCGATCAATATTCTCGGCCTCCTGCCCTATCAGTTGCGGTGCCAGTGTCTCAGCCAGCAGTGACATGACCGCAGGCCCGCCCTGACCAATGGTGTAGGAGTAACCGACACCCACGGCGCCGTCACTGTCGGTGATTCTGACCAGCGGTGTCTGCTGACTGTCAAATGACTGGATGGCATCGGTTCGCCTGACTTTAGGTTGCAGGTCAACCATGCACAGTTCAACGTGTTCTATTTTTGCCATGGTGCAGTTGAATCAAGTTTAGCCGAGACTGTCTTGCGAATCAGAATCGAACAGGTGGGTACGGCTCATATCCAGCTGACAACGCAATGTTTCACCCATTGCAACCGGTCGAGGATTTAGCATTTTGGCCTGTATTTCCTGGCCGGCAATCTCACCAAACAGCACGGTTTCCGTACCCAGCGGCTCAGACAGATTGATCAGCAAATCAAAACTGGCCGTCTCGCCACTCAGATGCAGGCCATGACCTTCGGGCATGAGGTTATCGGCACGAAAACCGA
Organism: Granulosicoccus antarcticus IMCC3135; assembly: GCF_002215215.1. Taxonomy (NCBI): domain Bacteria; kingdom Pseudomonadati; phylum Pseudomonadota; class Gammaproteobacteria; order Chromatiales; family Granulosicoccaceae; genus Granulosicoccus; species Granulosicoccus antarcticus. Next base: position 4,832,774 of record NZ_CP018632.1, read on the forward strand.
ACACCACCTCCTGATTGGCGATGACCTTGCCAGTCAAGCGTGATGGCATCGGCAGATGCGTGCCATCGCTGAGCACAAGCTGCAGGGCATCAGCAGTTATTCGGGCATTCAGCAGATTCATGGGTGGCGAGCCAATGAAGGTTGCCACAAAGGTGTTGACCGGCGTTTCGAACACTTCCAGAGGTGTGCCCTGTTGTTCGATATGACCATCGCGCATGATGACAATGCGATCGGCCAAGGTCATGGCTTCCACCTGATCATGGGTGACGTACACGATGGTGGTCTGGATACGCCGATGCAGTTTCTTGATCTCAACCCGCATCTGTGCCCGCAACTTTGCATCCAGATTGGACAGCGGCTCATCGAATAGAAAGACATCCGGGTGCCGAACGATAGCTCTGCCCATGGCAACGCGCTGCCTCTGACCACCAGAGAGCTCTGCCGGCTTGCGCTGGAGCAGCTCCCCCAGGCTGAGTATCTCAGCCGCCTCTGCCACCGCCTTTTCGATCTCGGCCTCGCTGCGATTGGCGATCTTGAGTGAGAAACCCAGATTCTCACCGACCGTCATATGCGGATAGAGCGCGTAGTTCTGAAACACCATGGAGATATTGCGATCACGCGGCGGCAGATCGTTGACTCGCTGTTCACCGATGTAGATGTCGCCACTACTGAGTTCCTCCAGACCCGCAATCATTCTCAGTGTGGTCGACTTGCCACAGCCTGATGGCCCTACCAGTACCACAAATTCATTGTGTGCAATATCCAGATCGATACCATGAACAACCTCAAGGTTGCCATAGCTCTTGACGATCTTGTTGAGCTTAACGCGTGCCATTGACTATCCTTTGATACCGCCAAAAGTGAGACCGCTGATAAGGTGCTTCTGCACGATGAATGTCAGTATCAGAGCCGGAATGATCATCAGGACGGCCAACGCGCACATGCCGCCCCAATTGATAGTGAATTCTGAAGTAAAGTCCAGCAGGCCGACAGGCATGGTCTTGGAGTAAACCGAGCGTGTCAGCTGACTGGCCAGAGCGTACTCGTTCCAGGAAGTAAGAAAGGCAAAAATGGCCGCCGATGCAATACCGGCCTTGGCCACTGGAAACTCCACTTTCCAGAAAGCCTGCCAACGGGTACAACCATCAATCTCTGCAGCCTCTGCCAGCTCTTTGGGAACCTGGCGGAAAAAACCATCAATCAGCCAGATAGAAAACGGCACATTCATGGCGACGTAGGCAAGAATCAGCGCAAAGTGCGTGTCGATAATACCCACCTTGGCAAAAACAATGAACAAGGGGAGTGACAAGGCAACCCCGGGCACCGCACGGGTCACCATGAAACCGACGAAAATCGCTGACTTGCCGCGAAACCGATAGCGGGCGAATGCGTAGCCTCCGGCAATGCCAATAAGAATGGCTATAAGCGTACTGGTCAAAGAGATGATCAGGGAATTCATGAAGTAGCGCAGTACCGGTACTCCACCCTCACCCACACCCCCGAACATGGCTCGATAATGGTCAAAGCTGAGACGCTCGGGAATCCATACCGGCGGTTTTGCCATGATCTCAACGGTTGGCCGGAACGAATTGAGAACAATCCACAAACCGGGCAGACAGATGATCGACATGGCGATGAACAACGCGATCAGATGTGCTGCACGCAGGCCTTGCTTCCTGAGTCGATGTTGCTGATTGATATCCATTCAGTGATTGAATCCCAGCACTGCGCGCGATGCGTTGAGCTTCTTGAAGAAGTAGATAGTGAAGAATATGGCCAGGAAGATAGAGATATAGCCCATGGCATTGGCCAGACCCATCTTGGCATCAACGTAGCCGGTGCGACCAATCAGTGTCCACAGCAGTTCGGTTCGACGCGCTGGCCCACCGTTGGTCATGATCTGTACGATGTCATAGGCGCGCGCCACATCCAGGCTGCGGATGGCCATCGCAATGTAGATGAAGGGCATCAGAAAAGGCAAGCTGATATGGCGAAAAGATTGCCACGGCGTACAACCGTCAACCTTGGCAGCTTCAAGCGGGTCACGTGGAATGGCGAACAGGCCTGCCAGAATGAGAATGGCAAAGACGGATGTAGACATCCAGACCTCGGCAAAGATGATGGAGAACATGGCAAGTTTTTCATCCACCAACCAGGCGATAGCCTGATCCGTAACACCCAGTGATTGCAGCGCGTTATTCACCAGACCGACATTATCATTGAAGATGAACTTGAACTGGAAGCCCACCAGAATGGGCGAGAACATCATCGGGAACATCATGATGGTTCGTAATCCACGCTGACCCCAGGTCACCTTGTTGACCAGCAGCGCCAACCCCAGGCCCAGCAGCATCTCCAGATTAAGGGCCACTGTCAGCAGAAAAACGGTGCGCCCGAATGCCCACCAGAAATTAACATCAGTTGCCACCTTGACGTAGTTGTAAGTACCAATCCACTTGTATAGCGTCTCGGGGCGAGTCAGCCTATAGGGCGTGAAGCTCGAATACAGAGACAACAATAGCGGTATCAACACCACGACCAGGAGAATCACAATGGCTGGCAACAGCAGTGCCAGCCAGGGTGGTAGTCTTTTCAGAATTCTAGGCACGAAGTTCTAATACTCACCATTCTCACGCATCATCTCATCAACCGCTTCTGACGCTATTTCCAGAGCTTGCGCAGAGCTCTTGTCGCCTAGAATGGCTGCCTGCAATTCTGGATAGATCACATTGGTCGCCTCTATCCAGTAAGGTGTCTGGGGCGCCGGGAAGGCGTGACTGGAAGCCGCCTGAAAGGCCTTGAGCACTTGCGTCTTGTATTCATCACCTTCTGCCTGTTTGACCACATAATCCCACACCGCCTTGCGCGTAGGCAGTGGGCCTGCCGAGCTTTCCAGTTTCTGACTTTCCTCGTTGGTCAGAAACGCAACCAGTGAAGCCGCCGCCGCCTTGTTGTCGCACGACTCGGTCACAGAGAAACCATGATGACCGGACCAACCGGTACGAATACCAGCACTGCCTTGCGGTTGCACCACGACGCCGACATTACCGGCAACCTTGGAACTCTCAGGATCGTTGAAGAATCCTGCCCAACCAGGCCAGTCAAGACTCAGCGCGATGGTACCCGAGGCAAAGCCCTGCCCCAACTCGTCCCACAGATAGGAGGTCGTGCCCTTGGGTGTGGCCCCGGACTGGTACATATTAACGAACCAGTCCAGTGCACGAATACCGGCTTCGCTGTTGAATGCGGGCGACCAGTCATCATTGAATAATGCACCACCTTCGGCCACCACCATTTCGTAGAAGCGTCCGACAATCGCTTCATCCTTGCCGGCAAACTGAGTGCCGTAGAAGTTCGGAGGGTCGCTGAAGAAGATGGCCTGATCAGTGACTTGCTGCCAGGTGTCTGGTGGTGTCAGATCGTAGCCGTATTCTTCCTTGAACTGTGCCTGTTTATCAGCATCTTCATAGAGATTTTTTTGATAATACAATGCTGACACATCAAATTGAGCACGTGGCAACATGACCAGTTTGTCGCCTATTCTGGATGCAGCGATATTCGAATCGACATATTCAGCGATAAAGTCGGCAGTCAGAAACGGTGTCAAGTCGGTATAGAGCGACGGGTACTGAGAGGCAAAGGATGAATGATTTGATCCGACACACCAGCCTAGCGAACCGGCAGCCACATCTGATTTGAACTCCTTGTCCAGCTCAAAATGGTTCTTTTTGGAGATGACATTGACCTTGGCGCCCGAATCCGCTTCCCATTCGGCAATACGCGCATATAGCGCCTCATATTGCTGACCACCGATGAGCTTTGCATCAAGTGTGATTCCATCAAAATCCCCGGCGACAGCAGTTCCGCACACGGCCAACAACGGAATGGCCAGCGTGGTGGCTGACCAAAGTTTAGTGTTTTTCAAGTTCCTACCCCCTGACGAGTGTATTCAGTCCGGCTTCAAAACATCGTTAGTCCGGCGCATGTTTCACATATAAACTTAATTTTTAAATATAATCAAGTAGAAATTATCAACGGGTCCTTCATAATGCGGCACCCGTTGCTTGAAACTGCTGGAGTCATTCATGCTGATCGACACTCATGTACACCTGATCTATCGAGACAAGTTGAACTATCCCTGGCTGGCAGAAGTTAGCGCCCTTGATCGCGATGCCACCTATGAGCAATATGCCAATACCGCTCGGCGCATTGGTATCGAAGGCGCTTTGCATATGGAGGTCGATGTTGACGATAAGGATCGTGACGCCGAGACGGACCTGATCCAATCACTGATGCAATTGCCCGACAGCCTGATGCGTGGAGCCATTGCATCCTGTCGACCCGAATCTGACGCATTTCCTGCATGGCTTGAGAAACAACGACTGCGTCCGGAGATCAAGGGATTGCGCCGGGTGTTGCATGTGGTACCCGACGAGGTGTCAACGACCCCTACGTTTCGCGATAATGTCAAACGACTGTCAGCAACAGGATTGACTTTTGATCTGTGTGTTTTTCCCAGGCAGATACCGCTGGCCATCGAGTTGGTTGATCACTGCCCCGAGGTGAATTTCATTCTGGATCATTGCGGGGTTCCCGATGTGAAATCCGGCGAAATGAATCCGTGGCAACAACACATGACACAACTGGCCGAACGAGCCAATGTCTCAGCAAAAATATCAGGCGTCATGGCCTATGGCGATCCTGACAACTGGACACTGTCAGATCTACGACCCTTTGTAGAGCACACCATCGCCGCTTTTGGCTGGGATCGCGTGGTCTGGGGTAGTGATAGCCCAGTCTGTACTCTGGGTGGCCAGATCGAGACCTGGGTGGCGGCAACCCATGCGCTGATCGATGGTTGTTCCGAAACGGAAAAAGCGGCATTGTTACGCGACAATGCACGAAAAATCTGGACGCTGTAAAGTAGCGGAAAACTTCCGCTCTCAGTACCAGATTACGTTCAACCCCTATGATTCAGAGATTAAGATTCACACTGCTGGGCACCGGCTCCTCCGGTGGCGTCCCGCGGGTCGGCAATCAATGGGGCGCCTGTGATCCGTCAAATACCCGCAACCGACGACGTCGCTGTTCGCTGCTGGTCGAGTCAATTCAGTCCGAAGACATCAAGACCAGTGTCGTTATTGACACCGGTGCCGACTTGCGTGAGCAACTACTCAGCGCCGAGGTAGATCATCTGGACGGCGTGCTGATCACCCATGCGCACGCTGACCATATTTTCGGCATGGATGACCTGCGACAACTGGCCATCAACATGCGTTCGAGCATCACGGTGCACATGGATACCACCACCACTCAGGTGGTCAAGCAGGCGTTTGGCTACTGCTTCAACCAGGCACCAGGTAGTAGCTACCCGCCTTTTTGTAATCTGGGCCATATCGAGCATGGTCAGTCAACCATCATTGAGGGCGCTGGCGGCAGCATCGAAGCCCTGCCACTACTGGCCGAACATGGCGACATACACGCCCTGGGCTTCCGCATTGGTGATGTCGCCTACCTGCCCGACATGAAACGCATTACCGACGAGGCAAGCCTAGCAGCGCTACAAGGTGTCAGGGTCTTGATCGTTGATGCATTGCGATACAAGCATCATCCCACCCATATGAACCTGGAAGACTGCCTGGCGTTTATCGATAGCATCAAACCTGAAAGTGCGGTGCTGACCAATATGCACAGTGACATGGATTATGACGAGCTGTGCCAGAACCTGCCGCCTCACATCAGACCAGGGTATGACGGGCTACAGCTGAGCTAGCGGCGATCGCCCTTCGATAACAACTCACTTGCGCGGTTCTTGCGGCGTTCAATGGCTGTCGGCTTGGCATTCTGCCCCTCCGTTTCCTGAATTTTGGCTCTCTGGGCGCGCCCGGCAACCTTGTCTGCGTACATTCGCTGATCCGATTCGCGCAGCAACTGCTCGGCCGTTGACCTGCCGGTTGCTGGCGAAGATGATCCCACGCTGGCTGAGACACTAATCTGCTGGCCGCCGAAAACGAAAACGCTGGTTGCCGCCTTGCGAATCGTGGCTTCTACCTCACGAGTCCTGCGCCCACCACGATTGTCGCGCACCATGACCACGAACTCATCACCACCCAGTCGTGCCAGCAAGGCATCTGAGGGCAGATAAGCGGTCATCGTCACCGCTATGAATTTCAGCAGCTCGTCACCCGCCTCATGCCCATAAGTGTCATTGACCGCCTTGAAACCGTTCAGATCGAACAGCACCACACGGTTGACATGTGATCCGCGGCGGCGGTTCGTCATGCGCATCGCAAGATTCTGCTCCAGATACCAGGTGAAGAACCGCCGGTTGGGCAAGCCTGTCAAACTGTCGCGATAGGCCAGATCCTGCAAAGCCGAAGTGCGCTTTTGCACACGTTGTTTCACTCGTGCCGGCTCACCCAATACATAGAGTACGAGCAAACCCAGCACGGCGGCACTGAGTGCAATCAGCACGACCACACCGCCGAGTTTCAGGGTCACACTCATGACCATTACAGCCGCAAAAAAAGCGACTGATGCGAGGATTCCTGGTGATCTGTTCAAGTTGTTATTGATAATGTCCATGAGCTGCTAATCGGGCAGGTCGAATGGATTTATGGCCGCAATTTGAATGCCATTCAATAACTTACTGAACGCGTTACATGGTTACTTGACAGACTCCCACAATCTGCTACTCCTAGACATATACGGGGAGTCCGCCAGATTTCGCCTACTCGCCCATCGGAATACGGTAGCGCGCAAAGCCACTATCCAGCATCTCGAGATAGTCGAACCGCTGAGCATTACTGGCATCACTGGCCGTCGGCGAAGTATCGAATACAACCTGCACCTCACCATTGATCGGTGCAAAACCCCAGTTGTTATCTGCCTGAGGATCTAGCTCGCCTGAGGCAAGAATGTAATCCACCAGCGCCTGCCGATTGGTCTGTGGAGCTTCAACAATGATGGTGCTGCCATCCAGAGCCGGAAAACCACCGCCGCCACCCGCACGATAGTTATTGGTTACGACAACGAACTCCTGCTCTGCATCAATCGGGCTACCATTGAAGCTCAGATCCACGATACGGTGTGCATTCTCGTCCAGTAACTCGCCTTTGTCACTGTAACGCGGCGGCTGAGTTACGTCGATCAGATACGAGACACCGTCAATGACGTCAAAATTGTAGGAGGGATGAGTCTCACTGACCAGAGCCTGCTGCTCTGTTGAAGCCGGATCGATCGTATTGAATTGCACCGCTGAACGCTCCAGCCATTCACGCACTTGTGCGCCATTGAGCTTGACCAGTCTGGCTGTATTTGGATAAATATACAGATCAGCGACATTGCGAATGGCAATCTCACCGGCAGGCAGATTGGTATAGTAATCAGGACCGCCACGGCCACCTGCCTTGAAAGGTGCACCCGCTGACAATACCGGCAGCTCGCCATACTCGGTGCCTTCGATCAACTGCTTGCCGTACCAGGTTTGAGCATTGTTCACGATCTGAATCGAGGGATCATCCTGTACCAGCGCGAAAAAGCTGTTGATCGGCGATGTAATGCTGCCAACGGCCTGCCCCACCCACTCGATAGTGCCAGCGTGCTCGCTACTGACAGCATCGATGATATCTTGCTGTGAGCCGACAACCGGGATGTTCTCACGACCCTCACGACGGTATATGGCGCGATTTTCCACCTGACTACCGCTCACCTGCCAGTTGCCATCCTCTCCGCTAAGCGTCAGATCGATGATACCCAGATGGCTTCCCCAGAAACCCGGCATGACGGCGGGCACTCCATGCAACGTGCCGTTCTCCAGATCAGCACCTGGAAAATCTTCATAGGCTTCGGAGGGAAACACGCTATGTGCGTGACCGAACATGATGGCATCAATACCGTCCACCTGTGCCAGCTCAGCCGTGGCATTCTCACGCAGACCATCAGGGTGTGAAGTGGCGATGCCGCTATGTGCGATGGCGATGACCAGATCAGCTCCCTCTTCGCGCATTTTGGGAACCAGAGCCTCAGCCGTCTCCACAATACCTCTGACCGTGACACGGCCTTCCAGATTGCCCTTGTCCCAACTCATGATCTGGGGAGGGGTAAATCCGATGACTCCCACCTTGAGGTCATGCCATTGTCCTTCACTGTCCATCAGCCGACGTTCCAGCATGACGTAGGGTTGTATATATTGGCGATCATTAGATGGATCATCGTCCCCATCCACTGCATAGACGTTCGACAGGACATAGGGAAAGTTAGCACCCGACAGTGATTTGAGCAGGAACTCCAGACCGTAGTTGAATTCATGATTGCCAACATTGGCGGCATCATACTGAAGCAGATTCATCGCCTTGAACATGGGATGCACGTCACCATAACTGAGCCCTTTGGCGCGTGCCATATAGTCACCCATCGGGTTGCCCTGAATCAGATCACCATTATCAAACAACAGGCTGTTGCGAGCTTCAGCGCGAGCATCCCGAATCAGTGTGGCGGTGCGGGCAAGGCCAAAATCGTCGACCTCGGTATCACGATAATAATCGTAATTCATTGCATGCATATGCAGATCAGTGGTCTGCATCAGGCGCAGATCCAGCTCTGCAGCCTGCGCACTGGCAAACAGACCGCAGGCTAGTAATGGAACCAGTAGAAAGGGCTTGGCGGTGACTCTCGTAGTACTGCGATTCATTGTCAATTCTCCAGTCGAAGGTTGGCGTTGAATAGCAGTCTACATTGATTTATCCCGATCGATACCGGACTCAGACGAGCGCCACAAGATCATCCGGTGTATCGATATCGAGCAAGACACCAGGCTCTGCACAAGCCACCTCGACCACGCTATCGGGAAACTGTCTGGCCAGAACACGGGCACCGACGTCGCCTTCAAGCATCAACACCGAATCGAACAGGGAGGCTGCGATGATGACCGGATTACCGCGTCGCCCATTGAAGGTCGGAATGTACAAAGCCTTGTCGGGAGCTTGCCGAAATGCCTGGATCAACGCCTCCATCACCTGCCTGCTGGCATTGGGCATGTCGCCCAGGCACACCAATGCGGCATCAGTACCGCGGGCACTCAATTCAGCAACACCTCGCACCAGAGAACTGGCCATGCCGGTGGCATACAAGGGATTGTGAACCACACTGATCGGCATTTCCTGTGAACGCCAGGAAGTGTTGCACAACTGGCCAACCTGATCAGCCTCATGACCGGTCACCAGCACCGCACTACCGGCAGTGCTGTGCTCAACCTCTTCCAGAACATGCGCCAGAACGGGCCGTGAATGGCGTAGCGCCAACAATTTATTCTGCTCGCCGAAGCGTGTGGATGACCCCGCCGCCAACACCAGGGCGGCGACTGACAATCGTCCTGATTGCGCAACCCGCGGCTCAGGCCGATCCATTATTTCATGTAGCAGACCTCCGACCCCCAGAGTCGATATCCACCCCGAATCCACAGTCAGGCCACTGGCAAGCCGTTCAAGCACCTTGTCCAGACCATTGGGCCGTGACGAGCGAGCGCAGCCTGGCATGCCGATTATATGTGTACTGCCAATAGAGCCTACCAACAGCAGGTTGCCCGGATCCATCGGCATGCCAAAATGATGAACAACGCCGCCCAGATGGGTGATCGCCGCAGGAATCACATCCTTGCGATCGGCAATGGCAGAGGCACCCGCAACGAGTATCCAGTCAGCTCCGGCAGCCAGCCCCTGCTCAATGGCTGACACCAGCTCCTGCTGCCTGTGCGGCACCCGAACCTCATCCAGTAAATCCGCATGATGAGCCAGCAGTCGTTGCTGTGTCACCCGGCTGGTTTTGTCCAGCACTGATAGCTTGAGCGTCGGCAGCCGGGTCTGGATGAAAAAGGCTTTCCGGGTCAGGGATGCATGGACTTGCAGCTGGCTCGTGAACACTGCGACTACTTGCTCTACGGAACGTTTGTTGACGGCAAAGGGGATGATCTTGACGGTGGCAATCAGTCGCCCTTTCCCCACCGAACTGGACGGCATGACGGTGGCAACGGTTATGCCCTCATCCACAGCGTTTGCCTGATCGACAAGATTTCGATCAAAATCGCAGACCCCATCCACCAGCGCATGGATGTTGACACGCCCGGTGCTGGCCTGACCCAGACGAACACCCTCACCAGCCAATGCCCGGGCCACGATCAGTGCCGCCTCGTCCTCATGCACATCATCGGTTTCAAGCTGTGCCACAGTCACACGTTCATGATCACCAGCGAGTAGTTGCCGTATGTGGTCTTGTGTGATTTTTCGCCCCTTGCGAAGCTTTCCTTCGGGGGTTTTCAGCGAGTGTGCCAGATAGCTGCCAACAGACTCACGCACGCACACTTCACCAAATATCATGTTTTGAGGCTCTAGATCCTGTTAGAGCATCATTGTAACCGCCAGACACGGACAGTACTGGTATCCGGATTCAGATCTCTGCCACTGATGCACGTTCTTTTTCGTAGCTATTAAGGCGGTTATACAGCGTCTTCAGACTGATACCCAGAACCTTTGCAGTCTGACTTTTGTTGTTGTCATTGGCGATCAGAGTCGCCTCGATCAACTGTTTTTCAACTTCGCTGAACGTTTGACCGATAAAAGGCGCTATCTGATCACTGACACCGGACTCATTCTCGACGAACAGCGACAGATCAGCAGCGATTTCATCCCCTGCCTCCGTCAAACGATAAGCGGTCAACAACGTGTTCTTCAACTCCACCTGATTACCCGGCCAATAGTGGCCACGAAGTTGTGCCACGATCTCTTCGGACAGACTTTTCTCCGTATCAAAAACCTGGTTGAGCTGTTGAACTGCGCTTCGTGCAAAATATTCGATATCGGCTTTGCGTTCCACCAGAGGTGGGACGTTGATACAGTTTTTCGCCAACGCGTAATAGAACCGGTCATACAGACGACCTGAACTCAAGGCATCCTCAACCGGCTCACGCAAAATGCCGACCACGGCACAGTCGTAGGCATCTGGCGTCAAAGCATTGCTGGCCAATACCGTCCCCGAGCTCATGAAGCTGACCAAACGTCGTTGAATATCCACCGGCAACGATGAGACATCATCCAGTACCAAAGTACCGCCATCGGCTTTCTTCAAATAGGCTTCGATTCCCTTTTCACCGCCCTCATGTGGCCGTTTGCTATCACCAAAAAATCGATCGATGGCTGGCTGGCCAGTTTCACTGGCGCAGCTGATGATATAACCACGGCCGGCGCGCTTACTGTACCGATGCAGCAAAGCGGCTATATCCGCTTTCAGCACACCGGGCTGGCCAGTTATCAAGGCATGACACGGCTCGGCCGCGGCCGCATTCCTGACTTGCGCAACCAGATTCTGACTCGCCGGCGAAGTACCGACCAAGGCACCAAAACCCATCTTCAATTCTGGCGGATACGAGGTCGTGGAGACCACACCCTTGCGTCGATGACCATCGGCACGACGTACTGCAAAGACCAGTTCTCTGGCCTCTGCAGGTTTGACCAGAAAATCGAATACACCTGCCTGCAAGCACTTTCGAGTGCGCTCGGCATCATCGGTACCGCTAATCACGATAACCTGAGTTTGACCACCGGCAGTGAGTGTCTTGATGGCATCTACCCCATCCCCATCGGGCAATGACAGATCCAACAGAACAATGGAAGGGGGCTGCAGGCGCACGGTTTCGAAGGCGTCTGCCAGACTCTGCACGTGATTGGCAGAAAAACCGGCGCTTTCCAGAATGCGCTGCATGGCCGATGCCGTATCGCGGTCGTCTTCAACGACCAGCACGTCCAGCGCTGTATTTTTTTCAGTAGCTATCGCGTTCATTGTATATATCCGTTTTCTAGTACGCGTTCATGCGGTTATAGAGCGTTTTGAGACTGACACCGAGCGTCTTTGCAGTCTTTTCCTTATCACCATCAAGATGGGTCAGAGTTGCATTGAGCAATTGTCGCTCGAACTCCCAGATAGTAGTGCCAACCCATTTTTCTATTTCAGATTGTGGCTCTGTTGACAGCGACTTTGAACTCTCGAGAACAAGTTCCACCTCCATGCCTGGCGGCGTTGCTGCAACCGCCTGTTCGATAACACTGCGCAACTCACTGATATTTCTTCGCCAGGTGGTATTGGCCAAAAGCGCTTTACTGGCTTGCGAAAACACCAGACCTTCTGATTTTCCCGCCAGAGACTGAGCCAGCAACAAATCGGCAATTGCCTGAATATCATCACGGCACTGGCGTAAATTGGGAACTGCAAGTGTGATCTGCGCCAGTCGAAACAGGAAGTCGGATCGCAGAGAGGTCTCATCGACATCTGTCGTATGCGAGCTACGGGCAATACCGATCACCGACAAGGTCGCTTCCGCCCCACTCGCCCCGTCGACACGTCGAAAAGAGCCGGAATCGAGAAATGGCAACAAGCGTGACTGAATCTCCGCTGGTAGTTTCTCTACATGGTCCAGCACCAGAGTTCCAGCTGCAGCCTGCTCGATATAGCCCTTGTGCAGGATTTCGCCCGTGGCAGAATCCTCTTGTCCGAAAATTCTTACCATGCCTATTTCACCCTGCTCATCAGAGCAGTCGATGACCAGACACTGACCGCTGCGTCGACCACGTTCATGGATTGAGCGGGCCACTGATATCTTGTCAACGCCGGTCTCACCGGTAATCAGGGCATGCCCGCGGCTTCGTTCGGCACTATAGCTCATGGCTGTTCGCAGAGCACTAAGGGCGTGATGCCTGCCCACGTGGACCCAGCCGCTCCTGACAGCCATCACCGAACCGCCTGTCTCTGCCAGTTCATCAGCAGATGTTCTGGAGGCTAGCGGTGCCAGACGCTGTCGCAGACTTTCCAGGTCAACAGGCTTGAGCAACAACTCCACAGCCTGATTGCGAATACTCTTGATGGCAGCTCGTTGCGAGTCATCACCACTGATCACGATAAAACGACCACGCGTGTCATTGCGTAACTCTGCCATCAAGTCCAGACCGTTGCCATCAGGCAAATCGATATCGACCAGCATCAGATCAGGTGCCTTGTCGCGGATCAGGGCACGCGCCTCATCAACCCGGTGGGCAACGAGAACGTCATAGCCCAGCGATTCCAGTATCCGTTGATAGGCTTTGGCAAGCGTTACATCGTCTTCCAGTACCAGGGACGAAGGTTTCGACGGGCTGAGCCGTGGGTCTGTTTTGCTATTCATGGGGTCATTATCCGTATCCATCGACACTCACCCAGGCAAAATTGTAATATATACACGCTCTTCCTGAATACAGGACCTTCGATCGAGATTGAATCTCGATTGGTCAGCAAATCAGATATTCACGTGCTCGGCAAGGTAACAAACGGGACCCTTTTTTCCACTTTGCCACACCAAGAGTCTCCCATGCGCCTACACTCGCTAACAGGACCCATTGGATGACGTTCATGTCACGGCAACTTGCCTCTTCATCGATTTTCTATCCCGCTCTGCGAATTGTCGGACTGGCGCTGCCCGCTGCCTGTCTGTTTTGGAACAGCGTCCCCGTTGCGTTCGCTCAACAGGGACTGCAAGTACGCGAACAGAATGGAATGCTCTCCGTTCAGGCCAACAATGCCACCGCCAGTGAGCTTGCCCAGTTACTGAGCGATCAACTGGGTATCAGCGTGGTCGTTACCGGCGACACGGAAGCCCGTGTCAATATCGACATTATCGATGAACCGCTGGACAAGGCCCTGGCCAAGCTAAGCCCGAACCATTTACTGGTCCGCGAAGACAAACAGCCTGACAGCGCCATTACCGAGGTGGTGCTCATGATGGGCGAAGGCAGCGCCTCCGACAGCTCCGGTGGTGATGAGCAGTTTCTCCCCAGTGGTTCGCCAGCAGACGACATCGTTATTGACGAAGCTCAGGCAACAGAGGAAGCCGTGCCAACGCGCGATCCTAACCGCTCGGCCGCCGTACGGGAGGCAGCAGATGCCGCATCCAGTGATGCAGCCGGCATGACGCCTGAGAATTCGGGTGGTTCACCGCCGCCCTCAGCTTTCGATCCGGTCTCTGGCTTGCCCGTAGATCCTCTCACCGGTCAGCCGCTGGAATAACAACAGCAGCAGCCCTGGCCACAACCAGAATGCCGCCCCTCCATAGGAGACGGTCGTCGTTGTCGTCAGGGTCGCCGGATCGGCAAGTGCACTAGCCTGAGTTGGCTCAATTGCCGTGTCGAAATTGTCTTCGTTGTTCTGAGTGTCGCCATCGGGGGTCTTTGAACGCACTACCGCCGTCACCTGTCTTGCATCGACCACGCCCTTCAGTGTCAGAGTCAGCTTACTGGAGCTGCTGCCGGCAAGCCGACTCAATGAGCAGGACACCTGCGACTCTACCTGCACCCCACAGTCCCAACCTGTACCGGCAGACTGAATCAGCTGGGTGGCGCCTATCTGCACATCAACGTCTATCGTATTCGCACCCTGAGCCAGCTCATTGCTGATATGCACTGTTACCTCAGAGCCCTGAGCGTCGCTGTAAACTTGAGTCACGATTGACAGATCAGCGGCATAGAGTTGCGCAACCGAGTCAAGATCACCACGACTGGGTACGATGCGCTGGCCAATAACATCGGCTGAAACCAATAACGGGGTGATGGTCTCTTTACCGTTGACCGAAAAATTGCTTGGGCCGTAATGCATGATCGACTCATAATCGTAGTCGCCCAGAATGCGTGAACCAGCGGGCGCGACATCAAAATTATGACGTTTGTCCTCGGCAATATTGTCCCAGTTGATCGTGATGTACTGATCACGGTCGGGACGTGTGTGTTCGTGCTCCAGTCCCAGAACATGCCCTATTTCATGCATTATGCTGCCTGAAGTGCAATTATCAGCCACCCAGACCTCTTGCTGCCCACCGAGCCTTCCCACCCAGGAGGCACAGCCTGAGCCCGGCTGAAAGAGGATCGAATCCCGTGGCTGTTCCTGCCCGGAAGGCCAGTCATCCAGCGATACCAGAGTAACGCCTCCTACCTTGTTCCAATGCTCCACCGCGGCAGCCACCGCCGTCACACTGCCCTTGGGCAGTTCCGGATCGATACCGTATGGCACGATGCCGTCGACCCACAGCTGGGAGGCACCTGAGAGTGAAATGGAACGTGTGGCAATCCCGCTAACCGAAGGCTTGCTTGAGGTAATGATGTCACCTTCGATCAGGCGGAGCTCAGTCAAGTCCTTAGCCTGCGCCATCGTGCTTGCCATCGTTGTCAGCACGCTGCCAAGCAGCAGGCTGTTAACGAGCAGACGCAAGTGGCTCAATCGCCTGGTCTGACTGGCAGACAGGCGCAACGAGAGCACTTGGAATAGTTGGGAATCGGCGCACAATTGCGACACAAAAAGACCTCAAAACGATGGCTTGAGTCTCAAAGCGGCAAAGTCGAGCTTTTCTTGAACCGGACTAACCTGACCGAAGCTGCTTGCCTCTTATTCGCCAGCACATCCACGATGGCATTGAGCTGTTGTGTATTTAGCCTCTGCACTATTGCGGAACACGTCTCGAATCCCCATCGTTACTGCAGAATTCAAGCCTGTCTGAGCCACCAGACGATTAACTGCAGAGGTAAACAATGTCACTTAGAATCAACGACATAGCTCCAGATTTCAAAGCAACTACGACCCAGGGTGAGATGCAGTTTCACGAATGGGTAGGTGATAGTTGGGCGGTCCTGTTTTCCCACCCCAAGGACTTCACCCCGGTTTGCACCACAGAGCTCGGCATGGTCGCTCACTTGATGCCCGAATTCGAAAAACGTAACTGTAAGGTGGTCGGTTTGAGCATCGATCCGGTCGACAATCACGCCGAATGGGCCAATGACATTGAAGAGACGCAGGGGGCGAAGGTCAACTTCCCCATGATCGGTGATACCGACCTGGCAGTTGCCAAAGCCTATGACATGTTTCCGACTGATATGAGCGGCACATCCGAGGGTCGCACAGCGGCCACCAATGCCACCGTTCGTTCGGTGTACATCATTGGTCCGGACAAGCGTATCAAACTCATCATGACCTATCCGATGACAACGGGACGCAACTTCGACGAAATTCTGCGCGTTATCGATTCCATGCAGCTCACAGCCCAACACCAGGTGGCCACGCCGGTGAACTGGACCGATGGCAATGAGGTCATCATCGTGCCTTCTGTCAGCGATGCCGAGGCTGAGAAAAAATATCCACAAGGATTTCGCAAGGTGAAGCCTTATCTGCGGTTCGTCGAACAACCCAAGTAGAAAAACGCTCCAGACCCGACAGTAGCGCCTGTCGGGCTCTAGACTCTGACGCCCCGAATTGACTTGGTCCGGTTCACCACCATTGCACCGATCTCCTCCACCGACATGCGAGTGGTGTTCAACCACGGCAACTGATGTGATCGAAACAGGGCTTCAGCCTGGGCAATTTCGCGCTGGCAGGTCGCCGCGGTACTGTAATTTGATTCCGCGAAGCGTTGCTGGCGAATCTGCAAGAGCCTGAAGGGGTCAATGGTCAGACCAAACAACTTCTCCTTGAATTCTTGCAAGGCTTCTGGCAGACGCTTCTGCTCAAGTTCGTGATCGGTCAACGGGTAATTCGAGACGTACAGGCCGTAGTGCAGCGATAAGTACAGCGACGTCGGTGTCTTGCCACAGCGAGATACGCCAACAATGATCAGATCGGCCTGTCGATAGTGTTCGATATCCATGCCATCATCGGTCTGCAGGGCGAAATGCACCGCCGCAATCCTCGAGGTGTAGGCTTTCTCATCAGTGACGCCGTGAGATCTGCCAATGGTATGGGATGACTTGATACCCAAACGCTGCTCCATGGGCCCGATAAAGGTATCAAACAGGTCAAATACCTCTACCTCAGCTCGCTTGAACTGCGAGCGCAGCTCTTCATTGACCATCGTCAGGAAGACCAGCGGCGAGTGTCCCGTGCTGCTACGAATCGAGTGACAGCGCTTCACCAGCTCCCCCGCCTTGGCCGCTGTATCGACAAATGTAAATGTTTCAGTCTTGAAATCAATCTCGGGAAACTGGCTGAGCAGGCTGTGAGCCATGGCTTCAGCCGTCAATCCGGTCCGATCGGAGACGATAAAGGCGTAACGTTTCTTGGAGTTGGGCATAAAGGATGAATGTCTTGACTATTCGGAAGGGGTAAATCCATTACTATATTGCCCACTGTGCGGCAGAGCGCAATTTCAGGCAAGTATCCTGCCTGTCGCTATGATGTGTTGATTACGTACCCGGAACTACCTTTTAAGCCGATTTTGATCTGATATCGATCCCATATACAGACCATTCGGCCCACCACGAGGAATTGAAGTGACTCAGTACATCCGTTGGTTCAAAGAGTTGGGCATGAACGATGTGCCTGTAGTTGGAGGCAAAAATGCTTCCCTGGGCGAGATGATTGCCAATCTGTCGACAGCAGGCATCAGCGTACCAGACGGCTTTGCCACCACGGCAGATGCCTTCCGAGAGCATCTACAGGTCAGTGGACTGGACGATCGGATCAACGCCCGGTTGGACAAACTGGATACCGATGATATGCAGGCGCTGACACAAACAGGTGCTGAAATTCGTCAATGGGTCATGGAAACAGAGCTGCCAGAGGGATTGGTAAACGCCGTTTCAGAAGCCTGGAACACCATCAGTGTCGGTGCAGGAGGCAATGTTTCAGTGGCCGTGCGCTCCTCGGCTACGGCTGAAGATCTGCCTGAAGCTTCCTTCGCTGGCCAGCAAGAGACGTTTCTGAACGTCAAGACACTCGATGACGTATTGGTGCGTATTCGTGAAGTCTTTGCCTCTCTTTATAATGATCGTGCGATTTCCTACCGCGTTCACCAAGGCTTTGCACATGCCGATGTCGCTCTGTCAGCGGGTATTCAGCGCATGGTCCGAAGCGATATTGGCGCCAGCGGCGTCATGTTCTCCATCGATACCGAATCCGGCTTCAGTGATGCGGTTTTCATTACCTCCTCCTGGGGGCTGGGCGAATGCGTTGTACAGGGTTCTGTCAATCCGGATGAATTCTATGTGCACAAGCCGACTTTGACGGCAGGCCGACCGGCCATTCTCAAGCGCAGTCGTGGCGCCAAGCGCATCAAGATGATCTACGGCACAAGCACTGCAGTCGATACGGTGGACGTCGATGTCGCCGATCAAATGCGTTTCTCGCTGAACGATAGCGATGTACAGTCGCTGGCCACCATGGCCATTACCATCGAAAAGCACTACGGCCGACCCATGGATATCGAATGGGGCAAGGATGGTCAGGATGGCAAGCTCTACATACTGCAAGCCAGACCCGAAACAGTCGAATCACGTTCCAACAAGAACATCATCACCCGCTACCAGCTGGCTGATCACAAAGCCACCGTACTGACCTCTGGCCGAAGCATCGGACAGCGAATCGGCGCTGGCGTGGTCCGTATTGTCAACAGCATCAACGACATTGGCAGCGTTCAGAACGGTGATGTACTGGTCACCGACATGACTGACCCGGATTGGGAGCCGGTCATGAAACGCGCAGCCGCCATTGTGACCAACCGAGGCGGTCGAACCTGTCACGCCGCTATCATCGCACGCGAACTGGGCGTTCCTGCCGTGGTCGGTTGCAATGATGCCACCAGCAAACTCACCGATGGCCAACAGGTCACTGTCAGTTGCGCTGAAGGCGATACCGGCTTTATCTATGACGGCAATCTGTCTTTCGATATCGCTGAAACACAGCTGGACAATCTGCCAGAATTGCCTTTCAAGCTGACCATGAACGTGGGCAACCCGGAACGTGCCTTTGGCTTCAGCCAGTTGCCTCATCACGGCATCGGCCTGGCCAGGCTTGAATTCATCATCAGCAACACCATCGGCATTCACCCCAAGGCTTTGCTGAACCATGCCTCCATGCCGGATGATGTTCAGCAGCAGATCGCTGAGCGCAGTGCAGGCTATGCAAATCCTCTGACTTTCTATGTCGACAAGATCGTCGAAGGTGTTGCAACATTGGCAGCCGCCTTTGCCCCTTACCCGGTGATTGTGCGTCTGTCCGATTTCAAATCCAACGAATACCGCAACATGGTGGGTGGTGAGATTTTCGAACCGGAAGAAGAAAATCCGATGATCGGCTTCCGGGGTGCCTCTCGCTACCTCTCCTCCTCCTTTTCAGATTGTTTCGAACTGGAATGCCGGGCCCTGAAACACGTGCGTGAAGTCATGGGCTTTACCAATGTGGAACTCATGGTGCCTTTCGTCAGAACCCTTGAAGAAGCAGATCAGGTACTGGCCCTGATGGCAGAAAATGGTTTGGAGCGCGGCGCTCATGGTCTGCGCGTGGTCATGATGTGTGAAGTGCCCAGCAACGCCATCATGGCTGATGAGTTTCTGGAGCGTTTTGACGGTTTCTCTATTGGCTCCAACGATCTGACACAGCTGACTCTGGGTCTGGATCGCGATTCGGGCCTGGTTGCGCATCTGTTCGATGAGCGTGACCCGGCGGTGAAGAAATTACTGTCAATGGCGATTTCGGCGGCCCGCAAACAGAATAAATATGTCGGTATCTGTGGACAGGGACCTTCGGATCACCCGGATCTGGCACGCTGGCTCATGGAACAGGGGATATCCAGTGTTTCCCTGAACCCAGACACAATTGTAGAAACCTGGCAATTTCTGGCTGCTCAACAGCAAGACTGAATGCTACTGTAGCTGCAATGAGCAAGCCTACCGACAAAACAGTCAACGATCAGAGCTTCTGGCGAACCTTGCAAAAGGATTCGCCAGAATCTGATGCAAAGACTCCCAGGCTGGTCGATCTGACAGCCGATATGTCGGAGCTGACACTCAAGGAAAGAGACGAGCGGCGTCGCTCTTTACGCTCCATGCTGGCAGCCACGGTGGCTCGCCAGCAAAAGGTGCGGCGCAATCGCTTACCGCCACTGACCCCCGGGCTTGTTGTCAGAATCAAAGACGGTGAGTTCAGGCAGCAACTAGGCACGGTTCGAGATGCCGACTATATTCATAGTCGTGTATTGCTTGGCATTGAAGGCGAGTCTGAGCAACAATGGATTGAGTTTGCTCACATCGCTGCTCTGATAAAGGATGATGTGGCAGGCTCTTGAGCTAAGCCAGAGACAGAGACCCCGTCATGAACCACGTCCGACGTGTGTTCAGCCTCGATCTGAGATCGATCGCGCTGTTCCGCATTTTACTTGCAATGCTGCTGCTGGCAGACCTGGCCTTGCGCAGTGTCGACCTGACAACCTTTTATACCGATGACGGGGTTTTGCCGCGACGTAGCTGGTTGCTGCTGACACACCGATGGCACTGGTCAATTCATGGAGCCAGTGGCGAGCTCTGGTGGCAGGTACTGCTATTCATGCTGGCTGCCGGTTTTGCCTTCGCCCTGCTCTTCGGGTATCGCAGCAAGCTGGCTGCCGCCGCCTCTTTCATCCTGTTGGCTTCCCTCCTCAATCGCAATGGTCTGATACTGCAAGGGGGCGATAATCTGCTGGTCATCATGAGCTTCTGGGCAATGTTTCTGCCACTGGGTGCACGCTACTCGATCGATGCAGCCTTGCAAGAAGCCCATCAGCACAATCCCAATGGTTTGCCGAGCAACGCCTATCGTGAGCAACCCTATTTTTCCGTAGCCACTGTCGCCATTGTCCTGCAAGTGCTGTATCTGTACTTTTTCACCGCTTTGATGAAAACCGGTGATGCCTGGACGACCCGCTTTGATGCCGCCTACTACGCAGTCAGTCTGCAGCATTTCGCCACGCCCATCGGCGACTGGATCAGGCAGTTCCCCACCTTGCTCAAAGGCGCGACAATCTTTGTTCTGGTTGTCGAATTCATCGGACCGCTACTGGTAATCAGCCCCTTCTTCTGGCCCTGGATGCGCCTTGCAGGCCTGTTACTTCTTGGCTCTTTGCATTTCGCCTTTTTGCTCATGCTGCACATCGGCCTGTTTCCGCTGATCGATTTCATGGCATTGAGCCTGCTCATACCAGGCACTCTGTGGGCCTGCCTGCGCAACACTCAAAGCCAGATCGCACGTCGCCAGCAGCTCGAAGCTATCGTGATCTATTACGACGAGGATTGTGCCTTCTGTCTGAAAATGTGTCTGATTCTGCGCTGCTTTCTACTGCCGCAGGGCACTTGCATTCTGCCTGCGCAAAACTACCCGCTTGTACACGCCATCATGGAGCATGAGAACACCTGGGTGATAAAAGACCCGCAAGGCAAATACCAGACTCAATGGCGGGCCATGGCATTCCTGTTCTCGCAACGCTGGCCCTTCAAACCGCTGGGATGGCTGATGTCCAGCTGGGTACTGCGAGGCGCTGGCAAGCGCGTCTATCGCTGGGTGGCAGAAAATCGCGGCCTCATGGGCACACTAAGCAGTCGCGTATTGCCTTTCAGAGCACTCAAGACAAGGCCAACGCTGGCAGGCTCTCTGCTCGCTGGCCTGTTCTTCTACGTCGTGACCAGTTTCAACATCTACGAATTGCCGGGCAATCGTGGGCAGATGCCAGAGCACGTCAATCATCTTGCACGCACAGTTCGACTGGATCAGCGCTGGGACATGTTCGCCCCCTACCCTCTGACAACCTCATCCTATCTGCTCATTCCCGGAACCTTGCGTAACGGCGAGCAGGTAGATCTGTATTCACTGACCTCCAGCAAACAGGACTGGCAGACACCAGAACGCTTCTACCCACTCTATGAAAGCTATCGATGGCGCAAATACCTTGGCCGCGTCGATGGGCACTCGAACAATACGGTGCGCTCGGCATTGGGCAGCTATCTGTGCAAAAGCTGGAACCAGCAACCACGAGAGCGTGAGACGCAACTGGCGACACTGGAGATCTTCGTGGTCAAGCATCGCACCAATACCCAAGGTACGCCCAAAGAAGAATCAAGGCACAAACTGTGGCGTCACTGGTGTTATGCAGAGTTTGCCGATTCCTGAGGCTCTTCAGTGCAACTAACTGACGATATAACTGGCATTACCGGTTGCAATCAATGAGTCCTGGTCGTTGCTCAGACGCATACTGCAGACAGCCACGCGACGCCCCAACCGCACCACCTCGCCCACGGCCGTAAATTCGCTGCCAATACCCTGGCGCAGATAATCAACACGCAGGTCAATAGTGGCCAGGCGTGAGAAGCGTTCAAGGATCTGCAGCGTGGAATCTGCAGGATGAAATGCGGCGATTCCCATCATGACGGCCAGACCACCGGCAACATCCAGTACAGAGGCAATCACCCCTCCATGCAGGCGACCGTGCAGGTAATGTCCAATCAGCTCTGGCCGCATCTGGAAATTGATACGGACAGGTCCCGGCTCAAGTTGGTCTATGCGAAAGCCGAGAAACTCGTTGAAGCTGATTTTTTGCTCAAACAACGTTGTAATTTCTGCAACCAGTTGCCGTTGTTCCTGCTCTGAGCGCTGTGCATCGGCAGAAGGTGGCTGCGAGCGATCTGATTCGGTTGTCACGTTGGCTTGATAGTTCAAAACGGGGGTGTCATGAGCATAACAGCCTGTATTCACTCTGCTACCGTGTAAAAATGTCTCTAAAGTCCGTCAAACCTGAAACGTTTAGCGTATTTGAGGCGTACTCACGCCCAGCTGGCCGCTAAACAGTTACCATACTCGATTACACCGAGATCTGTTCCATGTCCGCCAGGCCTGCAAAAGACCAAACACGCGCGTTATTCGACTATCCGCCGTACTGGGCCGAATGCTATGGCCGAGCTCCTTTCCTGCCCATGAACCGGGCAGAGATGGATGAGCTGGGCTGGGATAGCTGCGACATCATTGTCGTCACCGGCGATGCTTACGTTGATCACCCCAGTTTTGGCATGGCCATCATTGGCCGATTGCTCGAATCTCACGGGTTCCGCGTTGGCATCATTGCCCAGCCAGACTGGCAAAACGCCGACGCCTTCAAGCAACTGGGCGCACCCAATCTGTTCTTCGGTGTGACCTCCGGCAATATGGACTCCATGATCAACCGTTACACGGCTGATCGTAAAATTCGCTCGGACGATGCCTACACCCCTGATGATATTGGTGGCAAACGACCCGATCGCAGCACCATCGTGTATTCGCATCGCTGCCGGGAGGCTTATCAGGACGTCCCTATCGTCATAGGTGGCATTGAAGCCTCGCTGCGACGCATTGCCCATTACGATTACTGGCAGGACAAGGTTCGCCATTCCATTCTGGCTGATGCCAAGGCTGACATGCTGGTCTACGGTAACGGTGAACGTGCCATTGTCGATATCGCTCATCGACTCGCCGCTGGCAACCCCATTGACGAGATAACCGACCTGCGCGGCACCGCATTCATTGTGGATGACCTGCCCAGTGACTGGATCATCATCGATTCGAGCAAGATCGACAAGCCGGGCCGTATCGAAGAACCGGTCAATCCTTATGTCGTCCCCCAGGACGGTGCCGCCGAAGCCGCCGGTTCACCCTGCCAGGACGGCAGCGGCCAGACCAGTGAGCAGAGTCCGGCAATAAGCGCCGACACATCCCCAGCACTTGCAGATCTGCCTGCGCTGGAAATGGCAGTGGGTTCTACCACTCAAGTGCTCACTTTCATGAGCCGCGAAGAACGTCAGGCCATTCGCCAGCAAAAACGCAACATGACCGTTTTGCGGCTGCCCTCCTACGACATGGTCAAGAACGACAAGGTGCTCTATGCCCACGCCAATCGTGTGCTCCATCTTGAGACCAATCCAGGCAATGCACGAGCAATGGTGCAGAACCAGGGAGGCCAGAAATTATGGCTGAACCCACCGCCGATCCCTCTGACAACAGAGGAAATGGATTACGTCTTCGATCAACCGTATAAGCGGGTCCCTCATCCTCTGTACGGCAAGGCACGTATTCCTGCCTACGAAATGATTCGCTTCTCGATCAACATCATGCGCGGCTGTTTTGGCGGATGCACCTTCTGCTCGATTACCGAACACGAAGGCCGCGTCATACAGAATCGCTCCGAAGACTCGATCATCAAGGAAATCGAGATAATTCGCGACGAGGTTCCAGGCTTTACCGGCGTCATCTCGGATCTGGGCGGGCCGACGGCCAATATGTACCGCATTGCCTGCAAATCACGAGAAATCGAGGCCAACTGCCGATTGCCATCGTGTGTCTATCCGGACATCTGCTCCAACCTGGACACCGATCATTCCTCGCTGATCAAGCTCTACAAGCGCGCACGTGAATTGCCTGGCGTCAAGAAGGTTCTGATTGCCTCAGGCCTGCGTTATGACCTGGCAATCAAGTCCCCTGAGTATGTCGAGGAACTGGTGACGCACCATGTCGGTGGCTACCTGAAGATTGCTCCTGAGCATACTGAACGCGGACCTCTGGACAAGATGATGAAGCCGGGCATCGGTGCCTATGATCAATTCAAGGAGATGTTCGAGCACTTCACCAAGAAAGCTGGCAAGAAGCAGTTTCTGATTCCCTATTTCATTGCAGCCCATCCGGGAACGACCGATTCTGACATGATGAATCTGGCGATCTGGCTGAAAACCAATGGTTTCAGGGCCGATCAGGTACAGAATTTCTACCCCTCACCGATGGCGACAGCCACCACCATGTACCACACGGGCAAGAACCCCCTGAAGCGCATACGGCGTGATGGTGAGGAAGTGCCCATTCCCAAGAGTGGTACACAGCGAAAGCTGCACAAGGCATTTCTGCGCTATCACGATCCACAGAACTGGCCAATGCTGCGCGATGCCCTTCGATCCATGGGACGCAACGATCTTATTGGCAACGGCAAGCAGCATCTTATTCCCACCTACCAGCCCAAGGGCGACCAGGTGGGTTATCAGAATGCCCGGCGCAAGAACAGTACGCCGCTGGATAGAAAAAGCGGGCGCGGCGCAGCCGGAGTCGGCAAGGTGATAAAGGGACAGATACTGTCGCAGCACACCGGTCTGCCACCTCGCGAGACTAACTAGACCGGATTCGCCGGTCCAGGCGGGGCCTCTCAGGCCCCCATGCCCAGTCGCTGGGTCAGTATTGGTTTCAACAACTGACCCAGTTCCTCGGCAGCATTCAGCATGCCTCGGCTGAGACCGATATTGGTCGCTCTGACATAACGCTGACCCGCTCCACTTTGCAGCACCTCGTTAAAGTCACGGAGCATATCCACTGACTGGTTCTGGAACATGAAGGCCAGAGTTTCCAGTGAGCTTGCCTGATATTGTCTTCGCATGGCGCTCTGATGCGCCCTGGCAGCATCGATCAGGTCAGAGACGCTCTCTTGCTGGTGCGCCGGCAAGGCTGGCATCAGCCCGACCTGCAAAGCGACCTGCATACTGATGAGTGTATCCACAGCAGAATCTGTTGCATGCAATGACTTTTCCAACTCTGCAATGACAGCAGCGCGTTCGGGCTGCAAGCTGCGTATGCCCTGCAGGTCATGCCAGACATTAAATCGATCTGCATTACTCAGAATCGAGTTTTCTCTTTCGGCCTGACTGAGTTCACGCCCCGATTCACTTTGATAAAAAGTAGTCAGATAGCTGATATCGCCCGTGCTGAGTTCGCTTTCGAGCTGCAACGACAAGGAGGCTTGCAAGCGCTCGCTACTGAACACTTCCTGTAGCGCGCTGTGTAATGGTGGTATGTCTTGTTGTTCAAACGGTCCTAGCATGCCGCCGTTACGAATCGATTGTTCGAAACTGCTGATGACAGCTTTAGGCAGATTGTCCAGTTGTACGCTCAACCCGCTCAATCGCAGCAACTCGGCTACCGCTGAACTATGTGGCAGTAGCTGGTCCGGAAGAGGCGTTACATCCGATTCCACTGCTTGTACGGGTTCGTAAACAGAAAATAAAGCCAGCAGCGTCCAGGTCGCTGGCATTAATACCTGTGTGCGCTTGATCATGTGCCGCGCCTCTTGTTATTTATTATTGTTATTCAACCTGATAGTCACTCACCAGGCAGCAAAATAATTAACGGCACGTCGGGGGGTTATCCGACCATGCACGCTGCTTTATGTGCGCAACGCACATTTTCCCCGACAGTTTTGCAATCCAGCTCACACAATATGAGCCTTGCGATGCCCAACCCGGCATTGAAAATGCTGTCTGGGATTTTCTAGAAGGCCTTGTTGACAGCCCCGCCGTCGATCAGCAAGCTCTGACCAGTAATATAGCTAGCGTGTGTGCTACATAGAAATGCGCAGGCGGCTCCGAACTCTTCAGGCTGTCCGAATCGCCCAGCAGGAATGCTAGCGGCTCGCTTGGCCGCAGCATCCTCATAGGATTCCCCCAGACGTTCAGCAGTTGTCCTGATGCCACCTTGCAGGCGGTCTGTATCGAAGGCACCGGGCATGATCTGGTTTATGGTGACACCGGTTGAGGCAACCGAGCGTGAGACACCGGCCAGAAACGAGGTCAGACCGGCACGTGCACCGCTGGACAGGTCAAGCCCCGGAATGGGCGAGACGACAGACGAAGATGTGATGTTGACAATACGACCCCAGCCACGCTCCCCCATACCATCCACACAGGCACGAATCAGTTCCAGTGGCGTCACCATATTCATGGTCACACCTGCCAGCATCGCCTCACGATCGATTTCACGAAAATCCCGGAACGGCGGACCCCCATTGTTGTTAACCAGAATATCCGGGGCGGGACAGGCGGCAAACAAGGCGGCCTGGCCTTCGGCTGATGACACATCTGCCATCACGACGGTCACCGTCACACCGAACTTTTCCAGCTCCTTCTGTGTACTGGCAAGCTTTTGTTCATCGCGACCATTGATGACCAGATCCACACCCGCCTCTGCCAGTGACATGGCGCAAGCTCGACCGAGCCCGCGTGACGATGCACATACGATAGCTTTGCGGCCACTGATTCCGAGATCCATAGCGACTATATCCACACATGATTGACAGGACTGGCAGCATAACGCACCTACGGGGTCAGGCTCCAGTCAGGACTCAGGAATCCTCCAGACGCAGGCGCAGACGTTCGCGTGCCTCGACCAGTTGCCCGATGACATCCACCAGCCAGGGACCGGCGCAGATTGTCTGGTTGCTTGGCAGGGAAATGATCATCGGATCCAGACCTGCCTGGCGCAACGCCGGATGTTCAGCCAGCATCTGCCCGCGCGAATAGGTCCCCTTGCTGTAAGGCGATTCGATCAATGCATCCGGAGCCAGATGAATCATGTCCTCAAGCGCCAGAACACCATAGGATTCGATACCCTTGTCTGCCGCCACATTGTGCCAACCGGCCCGCTTCATGGCTTCACCACGCAACGACTGGTGGCCCACCGTATAACCGTTGGCATCATAGACGGCAGCCCGTGGTGATGAGCGACCACTGAGCCGCATGGCGGTATCCAGCTCATCGACCCGTCGATCCAGCTCTGCCAGTTGCTGCATCAGTGTCGCAATCACAGATTCGGCGCGTGCCTGCTGATGCAGAATGTCACCCATGCGCCGAATGTTATCCAGCATGGACTCGACCGAGTCGGCAATCTGCAGCGTCTCCACCTCCACTCCAATCTCATCGAGCAGAGACAGGGTGTAGCGTGAATTGTAGGGACCTGTTACCACCACATCCGGGGCGCGCGGCAAAATGTCTTCAGCCTGCGGCTCTGCCTGCGCATGGTTCTGCGCCTTGTCGTGAAAGTAGGACCCTGACGACTCCCGGCTCAAACGCGACAGAGCGCTTATCTGTGCGGGATCAGCCAGCAACATGACCATCTGGTCCACACACAGATTGATTGACAGCACACTGGGCAGCTTGCCGGTGTCGGCGGCTGCTGCTGCTGCTGCCGAAAAATTCATGCCAGCAGCTAGCAGCAGGGATAAGCCATGACGCTTCAGGACATCCATGCTGCCAACCGCCCGGCTTTGATTACAGCTGACTGATACGGCCGTGCAACGCCGGCTTGTAAGGTGCATTGGCAGCCAGATAGTCTGCGACGACATCTTCAACGTTCGGCCCAAAGTCATAAGCCTTCAGAGCGTTCTCGGCAAAGACCGAATAACCATCACCACCGCCTCTGACATAGTTGTTAGAGACAAGACCGTAAGTCGCCTCCGGATCAATCGGCTGCATTTCTCCATCAACATCAACCAGGACTTCAACAATGCGACCCTCATTGGCAGGCTTGGAAGGATCCCAGGTAAAGCTCAGACCAGCCACTTGTGGAAAACGTCCCTTGACCTCCTCAACCTGACTGACACCGTTCTCAAGAGCGGCAATCACATCAGCCCCTGTCAGCTCGAAAGTTGACAAGGTATTCTGAAATGGCAGCACGGTCAGCACCTCACCCATGGTGATTTCACCCGCATCGATAGTGGCGCGCACACCACCCGAATTCATGATCGCAATGCTTACGCCCTGATCCTTGACGCGATCCAGCAATGCGTCGGCAATCAGATTACCCATTTCGCATTCCTGCAAGCGACAGATATCACGGCTGCCTTCAATGACGCTGTCGGATACCGCAACAACCTTGTTGCGAATACTTTCCAACGGCTTGGCAAGCTCGGTAACCCGCGCCACTGTCTCTGCATTCTCGCTAACCGTACCGTCAACAGAAATCGGATCACCACTGGCGTCCATCACCTCACCGGCATCATTGAAGGTTACCGCCAGCTCGCCGACATACTTGCCATAGGCATAGGCTTGCACGATCGCGGTATCGCCCACCATCGTCGGATAGGGACCAGCTGCATCTTCATCCGTGTTCGATAAAAAGGTGTTGCTGTGGCCACCCACAATGACATCGACGCCGGTGGTTTCAGCAGCAACGCGTTTGTCGACTTCATAACCGGAGTGCGACAGAACGACAATGCGATTGATTCCCTGTGCGGTGAGTTCATCCACTTCACCCTGCACGGCTGCGACGGGGTCAGAGAAGGTAATGTTCTTGCCAGGGCTTGCCAGCTCACCCGTGTCTTGAGGCGTCAGACCAATGATGCCGTACTTCTTGCCAGCCTTTTCAACCACGGTGGACTTCATGATCTTGTTGGCGAGTGACTCATCCTTGCTAACGTCAGCATTTGACATCACGACCGGGAATTCAACGTTGTCGATGAAAGAGCGCAGCACCAATGGTCCGTCATCGAACTCATGGTTACCCACGGTCATACCGTCGTATTGCAGAGTATTCATGATCTCGGCTGCAACCTTGCCCTTGTAATAGGTATAGAACAAAGAGCCCTGGAACTGATCCCCACCGTCGAACAGCAACGCATCCGGATTGCGTTTGCGGGCGTCGCTAACGGCCGTTACCAGACGTGCAAAACCGCCAAAGCATTCGCCTGCCGTATTGTCTTCGGCCGAACAGGGGCTGTCGTACTTGGTAATAGGCTCGACTCTGGAATGAAAGTCGTTGGTATGCAAAATGGTGATCGTGTCATCTGCAATAGCCGTTGCGCCAAACGACAGAGCGCTTGTTGCCAGTACACAAGGCAAAATACGACGGTTCATACGCTTGCCGGTCTGTCGAACTCTAAAGAATCGGTTTTTCATCGAAGCAGTTTCCTCTGACAGTTACTCGTAGATGGGGAAAAACGTATTGAAGGCCAGTTCGGTAAAGACACCCGGATCATTGAATCGCTGATTGCGGTTCAAGCCACTCACAGCAGCCATGTCCTCATCAGTCAGTTCAAAATCGAACAGTGCCGCATTTTCCAGCAGACGCTCTGGTCGGGATGTTTTAGGGATGATGGAATTGCCGCGCTGTACACCCCAGCGCAGAATAACCTGTGCCGGCGTTCTGCCCAGACGCTCGGCAATGGCGATAACACTGGGCTGTTGCAATACCGACTGGCTCTCTTCTGCCATGCCCAGCTCCAGGTAGGACAGCGCACCCAATGGCGAGAAGGCAGTGACAGCAATGTCCTGCTCTGCACAGAAACGCACCAGTTTGTCCTGTGTCAGATAAGGGTGGGATTCTATCTGCAGTACAGCGGGCTCAATGCGTGCGTAGTTAAGCAAATCACGCATCAGGCTGACACCATAATTGCACACGCCGATATGCCGCGCCAGACCCGAGTCCACCAACGTCTCCATGGCGCGCCAGGTATCCTGCAGGGATACTGCAGCCGGTTTCATCATCGGTAACTCATCGCTGGGATCATGCACCCACTCGGGTGGGTAGCGAGTTTCAAACGGTACGAATTCCAGCGCGATCGGAAAATGCACCATATACAGATCCAGATAGTCCAGTCCCAGGTCGTCCAGAGTCTGGTCCATCGCCATGACCACATGATCCGGGTGATGATAGGTATTCCACAATTTGGAAGTCACCCACAGATCTTCGCGGGTACACAAGCCTTCCTCGATGGCGCGGCGAATACCCTCACCGACCTGTTTCTCGTTGCCATAGTCGCAGGCACTGTCCAGATGCCGGTAACCGGCACGAATGGCCTCGACCACGGCATCAGCCACCACGTCTTTGTCGATCTTCCATAATCCAAGGCCGATTACCGGCATCTGGCCATCAGCGCCGACTGGCTGGGTGGGAATTGTCGTCATACAGCTTCCTTTGTTCTTCATTGTGATTGGGAGATGGGTTGATTGCAGGCCTTTTACAGTTCGACAACCTGCCCGGTTCGAATGGATTCCTGAGCGGCTGCGCCCATGCGTACTGCTTTGGCGCCATCACTGACTGTCACTTCAACCGCTGCGCCCTGCAGCACTGCTTTGGCAAAACGCAGGTGCTGATAGAAGGTGGAACCATGATGGTCCCCTGCGGCTGCCAGTTGCGGATCGACTGCTATCACATCGATTTGTGGCTGACTCTGATCACGCGGACTGAAGACCACCCTGGAATGTCGTTCGCCAGCATCCGGCCAGAACCGGTCTGGCCCGGGTATATAGGCATCCAGTTTGCCCTTGTCGCCGATCGCTGTGAGTTGCTCCTGCGGTTCTGCGCCATCGGCAAACATGCACAACTCCAGAGCACCACGTGCACCATTGTCAAAGTCGACAATAACCAGTGCGTTGTCAATGATATCGGGTGTCCGGCCTTCGTAGGATTCATCCAGATGATTCACATCCATGCCACCACTGGCAAACACACGAACAGGCTCAGCGCCTGTCATGAGTCGCATCAGATCGAAGTGGTGGCAGCATTTTTCAACCAGCGTGCCGCCGGTATTTTCACTGAAGCGGTTCCAGTCACCGACTTTCTCCAGAAACGGATAGCGTTGCTCGCGAATGCTCAGCATACGCAGAGTACCAATCTCGCCACTGGCCAGTCGTTCCAGAAAACGCGCCGTCGGCGGCATATAGCGGTACTCCATGGCAACCCAGAAAGGCGCCGGATAACCCTCCAGTTGCTGCTGCAGATCATCACAGTCGCTGAGCTTTGTACACAAAGGCTTTTCCGTCAGAATCGCCTTACCCAGTGGTAACAATTCGGTGATGATGGCGTGGTGCGTAAAATTGGGTGACACGATAATGAAGGCATCCACATCATCACTGGACAACTCGGATAGCTGGCTGTAGGCCTGCACCTCTGTATTACCCAGCGAGCGCGCCAGCTCCAGCGCACTCTGGCGCATTCCCTCGTCCGGGTCGATAAGCGCCACCACTGAAAGTGGCAAATCGTGAATATCCCTGACAAGTGCAAGGTTTTTCAGGTGTTCCTGGCCCATCATGCCAGTGCCAATGATGGCGTAGCGAAGTATGTTCATATGCGAATTCTAGCCGCAATGTGTAAACGCCGGTTAAACTGCTTGTTATGATCAGAGACGCAAAATTCGGAATTGGCCAGGTAGTGCGACATCGTGTCTATCCATTCAGAGGAGTAATCTTCGATGTAGACCCGGTTTTCGGCAACTCGGACGAATGGTATGACGCCATTCCAGAGGCAGTCCGGCCTCGCAGGGACCAACCTTTCTACCATCTGTATGCCGAGAATGACGAGTCGGTATACGAAGCCTATGTCTCAGAGCAGAACCTGCTGCCTGACGAGGATGCCACCCCGCTGCGACATCCGCGCATTGCCGTGGACTTCGAACGCAGCCCGACAGGTGTTTATCGCCCCAGAAACCTGGCCGCTCATTAGCTACGTAGCTTCTCCCGACTCCTGACCCCATGGCCACACACGGCGTTCGTTACACCGAAGGTTCGATCCTCGGCCATGTCAGCACCCTGTCGATTACCTCGGCCATCGGCCTGTTCGCCATCTTTGCCGTGGACCTGGTCGATGTCTTCTTCATTGCCATGCTGGGTCAGCCGGAGCTGGCGGCAGCCGTAGGCTATGCCGGTACCGGCTTGTTTTTCGGTGCAGCCATCTGTATCGGCCTGTCCATTGCCACATCCACGGTGGTTGCTCAGGCCATGGGGGCCGGGCAGGAACAGGAGGCAGGTCGTCTGGCCACCCACGGCTTGCTGTTCAGCCTGGCACTGACCCTGCCTCTCACCCTGCTGGCCCTCTGGTTCGCCCCAGACCTACTGGCACTCATGGGCGCTAGCGGCGAGACCCTGCAGCTTGCTACACACTATTTTCGAATCGTCGGCGCCGCCTTGCCCATAATGGGACTGGGCATGGCAGGCACCTCCCTGCTACGCGCTGTTGGAGAAGCCCGTCTGTCGATGTGGGCCACCATCATTGCCGGTCTGGTTAATGCGGTACTGGACCCGATTCTGATTTTTGGCTTTGGCCTGGATCTTACCGGGGCGGCTATCGCCTCTGTGCTGTCCCGATTCACGGTTGCCGGCATGGCTTTGTACTACATCATCAAGCGCCATCAACTGATCCAGCGTCCGGCCCCCTCCAAACTGGGTCACGATGCACGTCAGCTGGGCAGCATAGCGGTGCCCTCGCTCATTACCAATCTGGCAGGCCCGATCGGTGCGGCCTATGCCACCACACAAATGTCCCGCTTCGGCACCGATGCGGTGGCAGCCGCCGCCGTTATCGGCCGCATCACACCGGTCGCCTTTGCCGGACTCTACGGACTATCCGGTGCCGTAGGCCCGGTCGCCTCACAGAATGTCGGAGCCGGCCAGACTCAACGCGTCAGCCAGACGCTCAAGGCCAGCGCCTTGTTTGTCACGCTTTATGTCATACCGGTCGCCATTGTGTTGTTTCTGGCCCGCCACTTTCTGGTGGAGGTGTTCGTCCTGCAAGCAGAGGCCGCAGAGCTGTTGCAGTTCTACTGCAGCTTTATCGTCATCACCTACTGGCTGTACGGCTTGCAACTTGCCGCCAACCCCTTGTTCACCGCACTGCGACATCCAGGCTATGCCACCATCAGCAACCTGTTTCGCGACTTGTGCCTGGGCATTCCCTTCATTCACCTGGGCAGCAACTGGTTCGGTGCTCCCGGCGTGCTCGGCGGTCAGGCACTGGGCAACATGATTGCCGGTATCGTCGCCTTCAGTGTCGCCTTGTGGCTGAGCAGCCGCCTGGAACGTGGACTATCGATCAGCCTGCCATTCTCCTTCTGCAACGGCAAGCAACGCTGGAACTTCTATCGCAGTCTGGCTCCCGGTGTGCAGCACCGCGGTCACTAGTTGGTCGAGAAATACATTAGCTCTGACTCATCAATCCGTATCAACAAATACATCTGCGAAAGCGGCCTCTGCCCCAGAAAGGCTGCAGATGCCTATGTCGCACGAGGTGTTGTCTTTATCAATGGCAAACAGGCAATCCTGGGTGATCAGGTCTCTGCCGGTGACAAGGTCACTGTCGATGGGCTGCCTATCGAACCACTAGCGCCTGAGAATGTGCTCTTCATCGCTTTGAACAAACCCGTTGGGGTGGTGTGTACTGCCGCAAAAACTGACAAACGTAATATCGTCGATTTTGTTGACCATCCATCCAGAATATTTCCGGTCGGCAGACTCGACAAAGACTCTCAAGGATTGATATTTCTGACTAACCGCTGCGATCTTGTCGACAAGATTCTGGGGGCCGGCAACCGGCATGAAAAGGAATACCGGGTCACCGTCAACAAGGCCATAACTGATGACTTCATAACCGGTATCAGCCATGGCGTGCCCATGCTCGGTGTCATCACGAAAGACTGTGTGGCTGTCAAAGAGTCGGACTATGTGTTCAGAATTACCTTGATTCAGGGGTTAAACCGACAGATTCGTCGTATGTGCAAACACTACGGCTATTCTGTGGAGAAGCTGGAGCGCTTTCGAATCATGCACATCAATCTGGATGGACTGGAGCTGGGTGAACGGCGTGATCTGACTGATGACGAGCTATCGGTATTGTTTCATGTATTGGAAACTCCACGTCGGTAGACTGATCAGGTTTTCCAGACGCTAATTGGCTCTTTTTGCATTCCGAGGATTGAATCATGAATACCCAGACGATCACAGAACCGGCACGCCAGATCGAGGTTGTCCACACAACGGACGTCCTGGTTGTCGGTTCAGGACCCGGCGGGCTGCCAGCAGCGTTAGCGGCTGCACGGGCGGGGGTTGAGGTCACGTTAGTTGAGCGCTTTGGTTGCTTCGGAGGTAACCTGACGGTTGTTGGCGTTGAGGGCATGCACTGGTATCGACACGAGCAAACGGTAGAATCCAACGGCATTGTCAGAGAGTTCGAAGAGGCCGCCAAACAGATGGGCGCCGCTGTACAGGAGTCCCAGTCACTGTCCTACGAGATCGACTCCGAAGGCTTCAAGCTGGTCGCTGACAAGTTGGTGCTGGACGAGGCCAATATCCGTCCCATGCTGCACCGCCAATTCGTCGCGCCCATCATGGAAGGCAATACCATCGTCGGAATCATTACCGAATCCAAAGCGGGACGCGAAGCGATCCTTGCCAAACGGGTCATCGATGCAACAGGTGATGCCGATGTCATCGCACGCGCAGGGGCACCGACGTTCATGACCCCCAAAGAATCCATGATGGCCGCCTCGGTCATGTTCCATGTCGCAGGCGTCGACAAGATCAAGTTCATGGAGGGTATCAAGGCTGATCCGCAAACCTACAAAGACTGGGGTGGCGGTGGCGAATGGAACATCGAGACGACGGGCAAAGAGGACGAGATGTTTTCGCCCTTCCTCAAAAAGCCGTTCGAGCAAGCCATCAAGGATGGCCTGATTCCCGCCAATCTCAATACGATTGCTGGAACCTGGGGGGC
This sequence comes from Granulosicoccus antarcticus IMCC3135, assembly GCF_002215215.1. Classification (NCBI taxonomy): domain Bacteria; kingdom Pseudomonadati; phylum Pseudomonadota; class Gammaproteobacteria; order Chromatiales; family Granulosicoccaceae; genus Granulosicoccus; species Granulosicoccus antarcticus. The sequence goes on from NZ_CP018632.1 coordinate 4,867,895, forward strand.
TATTCATGACACCGGCGAGCTGACCTATATGAATCTGATTCACCTGGATGGTTGTGATGGCACGGACCCGGACGACTTGACGCAGTTTGAATTCGAAGGCCGACGGCAATCCATGCTGGCCATTGAGGCCCTGCGACGCTATACCCCTGGCTGCAGTGGTATTCGACTCAGAAACTTTGGCATGACGATTGGTATTCGTGACACACGAAAGGTTGATTGCCTCTACAACATGACATCCACCGATGTGCGTGAGCAAGGACGCTTCGAGGACAGTGTTGGCATCTTCCCCGAGTTCATCGACGGTTATGGCATCCTGATCCTGCCGACGACGGGCCGCTATTTCGAAATCCCCTATCAGAACCTGTTACCCAAGGGTGTCGAAAATTTGTTGGTATCCGGGCGTGCAACCGGTGGCGACAGAGTCAGCCATGCCGCCACCAGGAATATGGCCTGTTGTGCTGTTACCGGGCAGGCAGCGGGTGTTGCCGCAGCCTTGTCCGTTAAATCCAGTCAATCGCTCGCCAAGGTCGATGTTCGCAGTATACAAAAGGAACTGGAACGACAAGGTGCACGCGTGCATTGACGAGTCTTGATGATCGCCAAGGCTATTTTTTCATAAACTATTTCACAGCGGCGAGATCGTAATTGACAGCCGCCATTTGCTCCCGGCTTACCAACGCTCCCGCCAGAGCCTTGCGAGCCTGCAGATGTGTTCTGGCATCGTTGATGGTTTCGACCGCACTCAGATGATTATTGGCAAAGCGCAAGACTGCCCCATCCTCTCTCATGACGCTGTCGTCGTCTGATGCGGCCAGTCCGGCAATCTGCAGCTTCCAGTCGGACTGATCAGACCAGAACCAGGGTACAGCTGCATAGGCTGTATGAGTACTGCTGACCAACCGGGCCGCAATCGTTTTTGCATGATCTGTTGCAGCCTGTACGCTTTCCAGTCGTATGGGCAGGCCCGTTACCGGGTTGGGGAAAACAGCGCAATCACCCATCGCAGAGATGGAATCATCATGGGTCAGCAGGTATTCATTGACAACAATTCCATTATCAACCAGTAGACCGGCAGCCGCGGCCAGCTCCGTATTGGGCACAACGCCCGCCGCAAGAAGCACGGTGTCAGCAGAAATTTGAGACCCATCAGCCAGAACCACCCCTTCACCAGTCACCGAATGAACGGGATTATCCAGATGGACAACCGTTCCCGCATCCCGATGTTTTGCCAGAAAACGTGCTGACATCTCTGGCGAAACAGCTCGCGACATCAAACGAGATGCAGCTTCCGCAACACAGACATCATGACCCATGCTGCGTGCAACCGCCGCGAACTCCAGGCCAATGAAGCCGCCCCCGATAACAACGCTGCTACGGGCAGCTGTCAAGGCCTGGCGCAAAGCCTGCGCATCATTCAAGGTGCGAAGATCCAGCGCGTGATGGAGCCCGGGTATCGGGGGGCGAAGATTTCGTGTGCCGGTGGCCAGTATCAGATGGTCATAGGCAAACGATTCCTTGCCAGCCCAGACCACTCGATCGGTACGATCAATTCGTTCAACTTCAACCCCCGTATGCAGGGTTATGTCCTTTCTTTCGAAAAAGGTTGCAGGTCGTATTTGCAACTTGCGAGCTTCGCCATCTTTCAAAAACGCCTTGGACAAGGGAGGACGCTGATACGGAAGGTGCTGCTCTGCCCCAATCAGTACGATACTGCCCTCAAAACCTTCCGCTCGCAAACTAATGGCAGCCTGCAACCCACCCTGGCCTGCGCCGACTATCACAATCCTGTCCATTGACTACTCCAGTTTCTTCGACCTTGTTTCGGAACGGCTTTAATGCCAGCGTGGCGTGAGTCCGTGATGGACGATACCAGCCACACGCGTTAACATTGCCGCCGCAACTTGCAGTTAAACAATTTCGCGCCTTGGACAAGCTCCTGGGCGCTCCGGTCGCAGCCTACCCGGATAAAACAAGGACAACAAGCATGAATACTCTCGTGATCTGCTCCGGCGGACTCGATTCCGTTACGCTCGCCTGGAAAGTGGCGTCCGAAGCCAAACTGGCAGGGCTGATCAGCTTCAATTACGGCCAGCGACACCTACGGGAACTGGATGCCGCAGCCAGCTGCGCACAACAACTTGACGTACCTCACGACATCGTCGATCTGCGTGCCCTGGCCAGCTTGCTGCCTGGTTCTGCCTTGACCGATCCTGATATTGACGTACCTCTCGGGCACTATCAGGAACAGAGCATGCGCAGCACCGTCGTGCCGAACCGCAACCCCATCATGATGAGCATCGCATTTGGTGTCGCCTCTGCACGCGCTCTGGATGCCGTTGCGCTTGCAGTACACGGGGGAGATCATTTCATCTATCCCGATTGTCGTCCAGGCTTCATCCACGCTTTCGCCCAGATGGAGCAACAAGCCCTGGAAGGGGTGCACTGCCCCCAGCTGCAAGCCCCCTTTGTCAATGGTTCAAAAGCCGATATCGTGCGTATTGGCTACGACCTCAAGGTGCCTTTTGCGGACACATGGAGCTGTTATGCAGGTAATGATGTCCACTGCGGCCGCTGTGGCACTTGCGTTGAGCGACGCGAAGCTTTTCAGTTGGCAGACGTGACAGATCCGACCACTTATGCCGATCCGCACTCGGCTATTCCATCACAACCTTAGAGGCAACACCCATGTCTGATGAAACAATTTACAGCGGATTAAAGCAATTAGGCGGCGCGACCGTACTACCCAACTCGCCTGAAGATGCCGAGCTGGAACGAGTCGCTAACCCTGAAGCGGGCACAGACTATCTGGTTCGATTTACGCAACCAGAATTCACCTCTCTGTGCCCGATGACAGGACAACCGGATTTTGCCCATTTAGTGATCGACTACATACCGGGTGAATGGCTGGTCGAGAGCAAGTCCCTGAAACTCTATCTGGGCTCTTTTCGTAACCATGGTGCATTTCACGAAGCCTGCACCGTCTCTATTGCCAAGCGCCTGGAAGAACTCCTGCAACCAGCCTGGTTGAGAATTGGCGGCTACTGGTTTCCACGCGGTGGCATGCCCATCGATGTCTTCTATCAGACCGGTGAAGCTCCGAGCGGTGTCTGGATACCTGAACAGAATGTGCCAGGTTATCGAGGTCGTGGCTGACAGACAAGCTGTCAGCCCATTCAGGCCACCTGCCCCATACTGCGCAGCACAGTCCGAGTTGCTGTCACCAGAGGATCATGGGTTTCGCTCAGCAGAGCTACCCGATCAAATCGTGCAGGATCGGCATTGACGGCCGCCCGTAACGCCTCACCGAATATCATGCGCAACTCGGTACCGATATTGTATTTGCAGATACTCGATGTTCTGGCAAGTTCAATACGCTGATCGGCCGGTACACCTGAACCTCCGTGGATAACCAGCGGCACCTCGGTACAGGCCTGGATGGCGCGGATACGCTCTTCGTCCAGTCGCCCACCAACGCCTTGCTGCAAATGCACATTGCCGACCGATACTGCCATGGCATCAACCCCGGTCTCAGAGGCGAAACGAGCGGCTTCTGCAGGGTCCGTACCTTTGGATTCTTCTCCATCGGCATAGCCAACGAAACCGATCTCACCTTCACAGGACACACCAGCAGCATGGGCCAGTTCGGCAATGGCGGCCGTCTCTGCAATATTCTGTTCCAGAGATTTGCGCGAACCGTCATACATGACAGAACTGAAGCCACAGTCGATGGCCATATGGCATTCTTCGAAAGAATAACCATGATCCAGATGCATCACTACCGGCACCGAAGCCTCATCAGCCAGCCAGCCCATCATCCTGCCCAGCACCGGCAAGGGCGTATGACTTCTACAGCCAGGCCCGGCTTGTAGTATCACAGGCACGCCTTCGGCTTCAGCGGCTGCCACAAAGGCTCGCATGTCCTCCCAACCCAGCGTCACCAGACCGGCAACTGCATAGCCCTGTTGCAATGCCGGCTGTAACACCTCGGCAAGTGTTGCGCGTGGCATTACTTGAACTTCGCGATCATGTCTTTGATGCCCGGTATCGTCTCTATCTGATAGGCATGCGTTGGCTGAAAGTATTGAACCAGAGAACGCTGAGACAGGCCTCCCAGAATAGTGAAGTAGTACATTTCATAGCCTGGCAGAGCCGCACAAGGGTGATAACCCTTGTCCAGACAGATGGTTGAACCATCAACGATATGGTAGGCATCACCCGGCTCATTGTCGACACGCTGCAACATCTGTACACCAGAACCATGGTTCGGGCGGAAGCGGAAATTGTAGGTTTCATCATGCCGTGTTTCGTCTGGCAATCGATCTGTATCGTGCTTGTGAGAAGGAAAGCCGGACCAACCGCCCTGACCTACCGTATACAGTTCGCTGACCAGCAAACGACCCACCTTGTCATGCTGCTTCTGCCCCAGGATATGCTTGATCTTGCGATGCGTCTTGGTGTCATCCGAACCATATTGGACCTTGTCCAGCTCTGCAACCCGAACATCAAAGGGTTCCAGCACCTTGTCATAACGTGCCCCAGCGATAAAAACTTCGGCATTATCAGAAACACAGGCCATCGTCACCTTGGCACCTGAGGGAATGTAGACACCTTCGGGCTCACCGTCCCAGACATCGACACCGCGATTGCCCAGATCGGTAAAGGATACGCCTTCAACCTCAATGTTCACGGTCCCTGTCGCCGGTGCGATACAGGTCTCGTAGCCTGGTACCTGGTATTCGAACGCCTGGCCTTTCTTCAACTTGACGATATTGAAATAGTTCAGCGGTACCAGCTTGTCATCGATATCGACAATGGGCTTATTCTGATTGTCATAGGGTGCAATATGCATGAGACGTTTCTCTTATGATTGAAGGGCGTGATCGACATGCTCAGCCAGAAAACTTTCCAGCTCGGCTGTCGATGGCATGGCAGGCGCACAACCGACTCGGGCGACTACCATGGAGGCGCAGGCAGATCCGCGGCGCACCGCATCGCGCAATGAATGCCCGGCCGCCAGGGAAGCAATCAAGCCGCCCATGAAACTATCGCCCGCACCGGTTGGTTTGAGCGCATTTGCCGGGTAGATACCCGTACGAAATTCTTCATCAGGGGTCAGGGTAATCGAGCCATGCTCACCCATCTTGTAGATGATAATGCTGGTATTTGCAGCCGCACTTGCAGCCGTACTTGCAGCCGCACTGGCATCTCCGCGTGCCAGTTCACGAGCCATGTCCAGGCCCTTGTCATAGTCACCGGCCATGAAACCGAATTCGACATCATTACCGATAATGATGTCACACAGCGCACCGGCGCGACTATAGACATCTGCCGCCTCTGCAGGCGATGCCCAGCTATAGGGTCGATAGTCGATATCGAATATCAGTGGAATGCCTGCCTGCCTTGCCAGTTCAAATGCCCGGAACGCAGCACTGCGTGAAGGTTCGGCTGCCAGCACGGTACCGGTAGTAATCAAGGCATCGAACGATGAGTAATCAACAGCCTCTACATCGGCAATACTCATCTGGAAGTCAGCGGCACCATTTCGATAAATAACCGTCTGATGATCCTCAATCCGGCTTTCCGATACCGCCAGTGAATTGCGAAATTCACCGCCAACCGAGCGCACATGCTTTCGTGCAACGCCATAGTGATCCAGCTGATTGAGACAGAACCGACCCACCGCATCGTCAGATACACAGGTAATCAGTGAAGCCTGCCCTCCCAACCGCGTGATCGCCACAGCGATATTGGCTGATGAGCCTCCCAGACTGGAAGAAAAAGAGGTGGCCTCTTCTGTTCGTGTGCCTGCAGGCTCAGGCGAAAAATCCATCCCCGCACGCCCCATCACCAGAAAACGCTTGCCGGCAAATACAGTTTTCATACTCAAACCCCGCGTCGCTGCTTGCTGCGACTGGACTCAACTTCCTCATGGGCAGCTCTGATCTTGCTGCTTTCACTGACTTGCGGCGTCCCTACTTCCCACCAGGTATGGCCTTCAGTGGTCCAGCCTTCATAGGCGTCAACCTTCATGACAATAACCGATGTCTTGCTCGCAGCCTTGGCACGTTTGAAGGCCTCACCCAGCTCACTGACATTCTCGACTGTTTCTGCCAGTGCGCCCATGGCACGAGCATGCGCTTCAAAGTCCACAGCAAAGGGGGAGTCAACCGTCGGACAGTCGCTCAACAGATTGTTGAAGCTCTCGTTACCGGTATTGTTCTGCAATTTGTTGATAACAGCGAATCCCCCATTATCCAGCACCAGGATGATCAGCTTCTTGCCAGTCAACACGCTGGAATAAACATCCGAGTTCATCAGCATATAGGAGCCATCGCCTGTAAAGACAATGGTGTCCTTGTCTGGCTGACGTTCTGCCTGCGCAATTCGTGCGCCCCAGCCACCGGCAATTTCGTAGCCCATGCAGGAAAAACCAAACTCGACATCAACGGTTCCGATGCCCAGTGTGCGCCAGTTGGCTGTCACTTCAGCAGGCAGGCCACCGGCGGCTGCCACCACACGATCTTGCGGATCACACAACTCATTGATCACACCAATCGCTTGTGCATAGGAATTGGGCCGGTTGCCATGAGCCACATTGACCGCAACGGTTGCATCCCATTGCTTGCGCTCTTCTGCCGCCAAGGTAGTCCAGCTTTGTGGACATTGATAGCCACTCATCAAATCGGCCAGTTGCTCCAGTGCCACCCTTGCATCACCAACCACCGGCAAGGAACAATGTTTACCCGCATCATGGCGAGCGGCATTGATGGATATGAATTGAGCCTCTTGTGCAAAGGCTGTCCAGGAACCCGTGGTGAAATCCTGTAATCGGGTACCCACCGCAAGAATGACATCAGCCTTCTCTGCCAGTGCATTCGCAGAATCCGAACCGGTGACGCCAACCGGGCCGGCATTGAGAGGATGAGTAGCCAACAGGTTGGCACGCCCCGCAATGGTCTCAACCACAGGAATCTGATGCGCCTCGGCAAAATGGCTGAGCTCTTTGACAGCCCCGGAATATTGCACGCCACCACCGGCGATGATCAGTGGCCGGGCAGCACTTTTCAAAAGCTGCACCGCATCGGCCAGCTCCTGCTTATCAGGTGCGGCTCGGCGAATCCGGTGCACCTTGCGCTCAAAGAAGACGGCAGGGTAATCGTAGGCCCAGCCCTGCACATCCTGCGGCAAGCCCAGGAAGGCAGGTCCGCAATCGCCCGGATCAAGCATGGTGGCGATGGCATTAGGCAAGCTCTGGATGATCTGGGCGGGATGGACGATACGATCCCAGTAGCGTGTCACCGCCTTGAAGGCATCATTGACACCCAGACTCGGATTGTTGAAATGTTCCATTTGCTGCAATACCGGATCCGGCAAGCGAGTGACATAGGTATCACCGCACAGCAGTAGCATGGGTAGTCGGTTGGCGTGTGCCAGCGCGGCGGATGTCAACAGGTTACTAGTACCCGGACCTGCCGATGCGGTACAGAACATCAAGCGCTGGCGCAGGTGATATTTTGCATAGGCTGCCGCTGCAAAACCCATGCTCTGTTCGTTCTGGCCTCGGTACAACGGCAGTTCGTCTTTATGTTGATACAGGGCCTCACCCAGACAGGTGACATTGCCATGGCCAAAAATGCCGAATCCACCTCCAAACAGGCGTTGTTCCTGTTCTTCTATGACAATGTACTGATTGGCCATCCAGCGAACAATCGCCTGCGCCAGAGTCAATCGGATAGTAGTGCTTTGGTCAGCCATGGTATTTACTCGGGACCGTGGGTCAGGTACGTGTCCAAATTAGATGGACGACTTGTATTGACGGTGCAACAGACGACAGAATACAATAAATGCAACCGGTTGCAAACCTTTGGACATAATCAAATAATGAGCATCAGAATTGGCAACGCACCCTGCTCATGGGGTGTAGAGTTCGCAAAGGACGACAGAAACCCCACGTGGCAGACTGTCCTCGAACAATGTAGCCGCGCTGGCTATACCGGCATCGAGCTGGGTCCCGTCGGCTTCATGCCGGAAGACCCTGCCGAACTCGGTGACGCCCTGGCAGCCCACAAGATGGAACTGATTGGTGGCGTTGTGTTTCGCGCATTCCACGACAAGAACCAGTGGGACGATGTCATGGACGGTGCGGTACGCACCTGCAAGGCCCTGCAGGCTCACGGCGCCAAACACTTCGTTCTGATTGATTCCATCTCGCCGCGCCGCGCACCCACAGCAGGGCGCGGCAGCGAGGCGGAACAAATGGATACGGCCGAATGGACAGCCTATCGTGATCGCATCATGACCATCGCCAAACTCGGCTATGAAGAATACGGACTGATCCCCGAAATCCACCCACACGCTGGCGGTTTCATGGATTTTGAACCCGAAGTAGAAAGATTACTGGAAGAGACAGATCCTGAAAAACTCAAGATCTGCATCGACACGGGCCATTGCACCTACGCAGGTTTTGATCCGGTTGCGTTCATGCAACGGCATATGGAGCGCATCACTTATGTGCATTTCAAATCCACCGATGCCAAAGTCAAAGCGGCAGCCATTGCAAATCGCACTGGCTTCTATGAGGCCTGCGGACAAGGTATTTTCTGTAATCTGGCAGACGGCGAAGTCGATTTTCCCGCCGTGCGCAAACTGCTGCTCGATGCCAACTATTCAGGCTGGTGCACCATAGAACAAGATTGCGATCCACTGCTGGACCCTGACCCTGAACGCGATGCACGTCTGAATCGTGAATACCTGCAATCCATCGGCTTCGCCTGATCCAACAACGAATATATCGACATGAGTAAATTGAGCTGGGGAATGATTGGCGGCGGTGAAGGCAGCCAGATTGGTCCCGCCCACCGACTAGGTTCAGGCCTGGATGGCCTGTTTGAATTCACGGCTGGTGCTCTGGACCACAGACCGGAGGCCGGACGTAGCTACGGACAGCAACTGGGCCTTGCCGCTGATCGCTCCTATGGCGATTGGCGTGAAATGCTTGAAGGTGAGTCGGCACGGGAGGACCGTGTTGACCTGGTGACCGTGGCCACTCCCAACTCCACACACTTTGAGATCACCAAGGCATATCTGGAAGCAGGCTTTCACGTTTTGTGTGAAAAACCGATGACCATGACCGTCGATGAAGGCGAGCAGATTGTCAGAATAGCCCAGGAGAACAAGCGAATCTGTGCGGTCAACTATGGCTATACCGGTTACTCCCTGGTACGACATATGCGCGCCATGGTAGCCCGTGGTGATCTGGGCAAGATCCGTCTGGTCAATGCCGAGTTCGCACATGGTCATCACGCCGATGCAGCCGATGCCGACAACCCTCGCGTACGCTGGCGCTATGATCCTGCACAGGCCGGTGTGTCGGCGCAATTTGCCGACTGCGGTATTCACGCCCTGCATATGGCAAGCTTTGTTACCGGTCAGGAAGTCACCAAACTATCGGCTGATATCGTCTCCTGCATCGCCTCGCGTGAACTGGAAGACGATGCCATGGTCAATTTTCGCATGGATGGCGGCACCGTCGGTCGTCTGTGGACCTCCTCGATTGCCATCGGCCGCCAACATGGTCTCAGCATTCAGGTTTTTGGTGAAAAAGGCGGCTTGCGCTGGTCACAGGAACAACCCAATCAGCTGTACTGGATGCCGCTGAACCAGCGCCTGCAGATCATCGAACGCGGTGAGACCAACCTGTCTCCAGAAGCTGATCGGGCCACTCGTGTGACCATCGGCCATGCCGAAGGTATGCCGCTGGCTTTTGCCAACATCTACAAGGATCTGGCTGAAGCCATCCGTGCAGAAAAGGAGACTCGCCCCACTGACCCAGCGGCTGATCTGTATCCTCGAGCGACAGACGGATTACGCTCCATGGCAGCAGTGGTGGCCGTGGCTAAATCCGGCGCGGCTGGCGGTGAGTGGGTGGACGCACGCCCACCCATGTTCAGATGATTACCTGTATTACTGACTGAGGCTGCGACCAGAGGCTCGTGAAGTGGAGAACCTACCGCTTCACGAGGCCTCAGGACTATCCCACAAAAATGCTCAGCTTTCCACGTCCGGGCTTTGCACATCCAGACGAGGTCTGAGCGTTTTTCGCTCTACCACGTAACTGGGAAACAACCGGGCTTCGGGGTAGCGATCCGGCTCCTCCAGCATGGCAACGATCAGCTCGATCGATGAACTGATGATCTGCTGGATGGGCTGCCTGATGGTTGTCAGAGCGATGCTTTCCCAACCCGCCATCTCCATGTCGTTCAAACCGATGATGCCAACATCCTCTGGCACTCGCAAACCCGTCTCACCAAGGGCGCTTAGCGCACCAATAGACAAGACATCGTCGCCGCAGAAATAGGCTTGTGCCGGAGCATTCTGCAGCAGCCGGAGCATCTCCTTGCGTCCCGCATCAAATGAATATTGCTCGGCAAATGAATGGCTCACTTCAATAGACGGGTGCAAAGACAGCTCCGAGATGAAGCCTTCATATCGATCCTGGGTTGAAGTCGCCGTCACCGGCCCGCCCATGAAGGCGACCCGTTTATAACCACGAGCCAGTAGCTCCCGGGCGGCAATGCGACCACATTCGACATTATCAATACCGACCACATGCACCTGCGGCGAGCTGGATTGACGGCCAAAGGAATGCACGACCGGCATTTTTGCCTGCCGGAAGGCCTGGGAAAATTCTGGGGTCAGGGTTGAGGAGGCGACAATCACACCGTCCACAGAATACTGCCGCAACATGCGCAGCGTGCTTTCCGGGTCCGTCTCGTCCGTCAGATTGACCAGCAGCGGTCGCAATCCACGATCCTGCAAACCGCGAGTAAACAGATCAAAAACTTCCAGAAATATCGGATTATGAAAGTTGTTGGACACCAGACCAATGAGACGGGTTCGACCCGTTGTCAGGCTCGATGCCAGGGCATTAGGGGCATAGCCCAGATCAACCGCCGCCTTGAGCACCTTGCGACGCATGGTTTCAGAAACCGAGGCACCATCGGTAAAGGTTCTGGATACCGCCGAGCGAGACACACCCGCTCGTTCTGCGACATCCTTGAGCGTTATAGCGCCCATGCCTCAGTGCTGATTATCGTTGCCCGGCCAGTCACAAAGAAACAGCTGCCACAAGGCGTATCCTCCCAGACTGCCGAAGATGACTCCCCAGAAAGGGGCGCCCGTGAGAAACTCCACGGCCGCCCACCCGAAACAGACCAGGAGCAACACCACTCGTCGCCAGACGGGCAGAAAGAAATCTATCTGTAATTCAAAACCTTTGAGCATGCTGGTGTCGTGATCAGGCAGCGCCTGCGTATTCGGCGCCGGTCTTGGCACCCGTGATATAGGCGACCACGTCCTGACCATCAGTCTCATCGACATTCAGGTTGGCCACGATACGCCCACGGCGAAAGACGATTATACGGTCAACCAGATCGAAAACCTGACGCATGTTGTGACTGATCAGAATCAAGGGTTCACCGGCCTCCTTGAGCGTACGGACAATGTTCTCCACCTGCGCTGTTTCCTGCACCCCCAAAGCCGCCGTTGGCTCATCCATGATGGTGAGCTTCGAGTGGAATGTGGCGGTACGAGCGATAGCCACACACTGTCGCTGACCACCTGACATGTTACGGATCGGATTGTTGATATTCGGAATCTTGACTGCTGTGCGCTTCAACCCCTCCTCCGTGGCTTTACGCATACCGCGCTTGTCCAAAATCGAGAACGGTCCCAGATTGAACAGAATTTTCTCGCGACCCAGAAACAGATTCGACGGCACATCCAGATCATCGGCCAGCGCCAGTGTCTGGAAAACTGTCTCTATACCCGCCTCGCGAGCATCCAGAGGTCCGGCGAAATCAACCTGCTCACCCATGAAATACATCTGACCACGGGTGCGCTGCTCGACCCCGGTTATCTGCCGGACAAAGGTGGACTTGCCCGCCCCGTTGTCACCCATAATGGCCACATGTTCGCCAGCACGCAGTTCAAAATTGGCGTCATTCAGAGCATGTACGCCACCGTAGTGCTTGGTCAGACCTTCAGTCTTGAGAATGATATCGGACATGTTTCAACTCTCCGTTGCACGTTTTTTCTGACGATAGACATCGGCGACGACGGCCCCCACGATAACGGCGCCCTTGATCATCTCCTGATAAAAGGCGTCCAAGCGTATGAAGGTAAAGCCGGAGATGATGATCCCGAATATCAGCATGCCGATCGCAGTACCTATAATCGAACCACGCCCTCCCGCCAGGGATACCCCACCGATGACGGTCATGGCAATGGCGTCCAGTTCGTACATGACACCCATGCCGGATTGAGCGGTCAATCCGCGTGCTGCCAACACCATGGCGGCCAATCCCGCCAGCAGACCGGCGATGGCATACACCAGTACCAGGTGCCGCTCGACATTGATACCCGACATACGAGCAGCGTCCGGGTTCGAACCGATAGCATAAGTATGCTTGCCATAGACCGTATGAGTCAGTATCAGATGAAACAGAATGGCAATCGCAATAAAGATATAGACCGGCGTCATGCCTTCACCCAGAGAGGCGAAACTCTCGGTCGGGAAGGAGACCGGCTGGCCCCTTGTCCACCACTTGGCAACACCTCTGGCAGACACCATCATGCCCAGAGTTGCAATAAAGGGTGGTATTTTCGTATAGGCAATCAATAGCCCGTTGATCATCCCGGCGAATAGTCCACACGCCAGACCGATGATGATGGGAATGAAGACCGGCAGATCGACCCAGCCCTGCTCCAGAAAAATAGCCTTGTCGTAAGTACCCACCTGCGCAAAGCTCATGGCGATCATGGCCGTTGCGCCGACCACAGAACCGGAGGACAGATCTATGCCGCCGGTGATGATGACCTGGGTGACGCCTATGGCAATGATGCCGATAATCGACACCTGCAAGATCATGATCTTGAGGCGTGTGATATTGCCGAAAAAACTCTGATCCCGAACAATCCAGCCCAGAATCTCGAAGATGATCGCGATGCCGATCAGTCCGATGAGCGCATTCAGCTCAGGCGGCCAATAGCGCTTTTTCTTGACGGCCGGACTCGGCGCTACGGAATTTACTGCGTCAACCATGGCTATGGATACTCCAATTTACACTTGAACTTGAGAAAGCAGCCAACAGTGGCTGCTTTTACTTCCTTTCAGTCAAACGTCAGAAACGTCGTATCAGGACGTGAAATCATCTACATTTGCAGGTGTGACAAGCTTGAACGGAATAAAGACTTTACGATCTGTCTTCTCACCAGCTACCAGCTTGCGGGCGATATCCACTGCGCCTGCGCCCTGACCTGCCGCATCCTGGAATACTGTGACATCCAGGTCACCTGCTTTCATGGCTGCCAGTGCATCAGAGGTTGCATCCACGCCGCCTACAACAATATCAGCCATGTCCATACCGGCAGCCTTCATGCCCTGAATAGCACCAATCGCCATTTCGTCATTGTTGGCCAGTACTGCATCAAACTCAATACCACCTGAAATCCAGTTCGTCATCAGATCCTGACTCTCGATTCGGCTCCAGCTGGCTGTCTGCTCTTCCACAATGGTCATGAAGTTACACATGTCCATGCCAATGACATCCTTGACATCCTTGGTACGCTGAACGGCAGCCTGATTACTGAGCTCACCCATCATGACAACAACATTGGCACCGCCGGCCTTGCCCGCTGCGCGCAGCTCCTTGCACACTTCAAAAGCTGACAAAGTGCCGGACTCGATTTCGTTGGAGCCGACGAAAGCCTGATTTTCAGGTAGTTCGTTGACATTGACTGGCTCACGATTGAGATAAACCAGTGGAATACCAGCATCAGCGGCGGCCTTGGTCATTGCCATCGTAGCGTCGGTATCAACCGGATTGACGATAATCGCGTCGACACCGGCGGCAATAAAATTCTGGATCTGGTTGAGCTGCTTGCCGACATCGTTCGTTGCATCTTCCACCTGCACATCAACACCATCAATCGACTCGGCGTGATCCGTCATTGCATTACGCATGACGGTCAGAAAGTTATCGTCAAAACTGGCAATGGATGCACCGAAGGATTCGGCCATGGCCTGTCCTGAAAGCATTGTGGCAATGCTGGCAACAATCAGTGTCTTTTTCATTATCTCTTCTCCATCATGCTGTGTCCGGCGCACGAAGATTGAAACCGGAAATACCCTCTAAACAGGGGCTTTTGAAAAATCATGAGTACGCGCTCTTCATGCAGCAAGCTGATGAAGGCGCGAGGTGATGAACTGGCACGAGGCCCGCAATGCCTGCAAATGATCTGGCAGATCGTGAACCGCAGGAGCAAAGGCCTCGAACGAGACAGGCCCCTGATAGCCGTCTTCCAGCAGTTGGCGTAACTGCGCGATATTACCCAGCTGATCATGCTCATCAACGAGGATACGATCTGCATCCAGCATCTGACTGGCGGCCATTGCGTCAACAACGCCTGACACATGCACGATGCCGGTGTGTTCTGCGAAAACCGGACCGCCGCCCGAGACATGATGATGAAAAGTGTCATGCACCAGCTTGAAACAATGCGCCGCATCCAGCGCCCCTATGGCAGCAACCGCATCCTGCTTGCTACGCAATGAGCAACTGGAAAACCCCAGAGGCTCTATCAGAGCAATCAGGCCATGATCTTCCAGTAAAGGTTGCAGCTGTCGCAATACGCCAATCAGATTGTCCTGCCGCTCGATATCACTGGCAGAGTGAGCATCGTTACGGGGAATGAGACTGATGGCCTGTGCACCGCAATCAACAGCCAGTCGCATCAGTGATTGTGCGGCGGCCAGCTTTTCTGGCGAGAAATCATCAAAGGCACAGACTTCAGCCAGAGCAAGAATAGACAGATTTGCATCCCTTGCCGCCTGCCCGGCCGCTTTGGCACTCAGGCCATCAAACAAGGGCCTGTTCAGATCATTACGCACCTCGATCCCGACACACTCCAGAGCTTCTGAAATCTTCAGGAGTTCTGCGTATGAGGCCTTCGCCAACGTCATGTGGTTAAGTGCAAATCCGAACAAGGTTCCTCCGTCAGGACGCGCAAGAATCGCATCCTCTAGTTCACAGGAGTTGTGATTATGCGAGTGTTACCAGCACCTTGCAAGTATTATTTGCAACCGGTTGCAATTGAGCGCCTACTCACCCTTGGCTTCACGGCATTGCAGCCGCTCGAATAATGTCGGAACCTGGAAAACCATGGCAACTAACTGGCCCGAGGCAACGCTTTTAGCACCATGGCCTATCCTCATAGCACACCGCACGGGGGATTTTATGCGGCATTAAGGTTAAACTTGTTAGTGACTGCAGGGCCCCCAGCCTGATCGCTCACCACCGTTCAAGGCGAGTAGTAGCTCCGACACCAAGGCCAAAACAAGATTGACCACCCATGATTGATGAAGATCTGTACCAGCAAGCCACTGATGAGCTGAACTCGGACAAGCGACGACCGCATATCTGGGCTCGGGCCTGCGCGCTGGCTAGTGACGATCACGACGAGGCCAGGTATCTGTACACCAACCTGCGCGTGGAAGAACTCATCGCACAGCGCGAGGCCGAGGGCCCGCGACCAGTCGTAACAGGCTCGAGCGGCGCTGACAGCGACCTTGAAACACCACTGGAACTCGAACCACTGGAACTGGAAGGTGAGGGCATCCCGGAGTCGATATCAGCACCTTCAGGCGTTGACCAGGCTCGTAGCCCCGATGATCTTCTGTCTCTGAATTCGGCTCACCTGGAAGATGGGGAACCCCTCTCAACCATCGAGCGCACCAGCTTTCAGGAAAAATTCGACAACAGCTCCGATCTTGACGACGCGGATGATCAGCCAGTACAACGACCGACACAGCGGGATGAAGAGCAGACAGAAATCGCATTTCCCGACGACTACCTGGACGAAACCATCAATCTGACCTCAGAGCTTGATGGTACGGCCGTGTACGAACTCGACAACGACGATGTCAGCGAATTTGACGGTGATGAGCTTTTCGAAACCAATGATCTGCTCGCCGAGGACCTGCTGGCCCCCGACGGGGACGACGAACTACTAGCGGATGTGGCACCTGCCGCTGCATCAGCCACTAGCCCATCACATTCTGACACCGCCGAGGACGACGAGCTGGAAGCCTTGCTGGGCGGCGTCTATCAAGGCAGCGAACCGCCGCCACCGACTGACCCTCTGGCCGACGACGACGATGACGCCGATGCAGCAATGACTGTTGATTTCAGCGATGTCACAGGCACCCAGGCCGTACTCGACGACAGCTCCGAATGGCTGGAAGGCGAACTCACTGCAGAAGAAAACCAGAGAGAGCTGCAGGAGTACTCACCATCCGCACCGGCTGACAAACCCATTGACGACACCGATCGACTGTCCATGGAACTGGAGCGCCAGGCCAACGACCTGCCCGGGCAGCGCGATGACATCGTATCCGCCAGCAACGAAAATGATGATCTGTTCGCACTGAGTGACGACGATGCGCCTGCAGTCGACACGGGCGATACCTTCGATGAAGAAGCAGAAAGAGATATTACCGAGTCGTTGAAACGAAAGTACGCAGTCACTGATACTGCAAAGCTTGACGAGCTTGAGACCAATGATGCCGACATCTATCTGGCAGATGGTGATCAGAGCGACGATGAAGATGCACGATCGTCAGCTGGTGCCGCCACAGACAGCCCCTCTGCGTCCTTAAGCAGAGAGCTTCCCGTTGATCTTTCAGATCAGCAGGACGGCACCCTCTATAGTGTTTTCCGTCGCGATGAACAGGCACAGGCGGTGAAGAATGGCGTGTCCTGGCCAGCACTGTTCCTGACATTGCCTTATCTGGTTTACCGGCATCTGTTTGGTACCGCTCTGGTTTATTCCCTGATGTGGCTGATTCTCATTGCAGGGCTTCTGGTTGCTGGACTGTCATGGCTCGACGCTGGAAATACCGTGAGCACGGCCGTTAAATTCGGAACCGTCGGCTTTGCGCTTCTGACAGTTATCGGTTTGCTCTACCTGCCATTTCGTTACGCCAATCAGTGGCGTGAGGACAAACTCGAGCAACGCGGTTTCGAACTGGTTGCCTGGGTACGGGCCACAACTCCGGGCAAGGCCATCGCTGCAGCCCGACGAGCGGCAACTCTCGATTAAATCAACCCGCGTTGGCAGTAAGGGGTATGCCCCTCATTTTGCAAGGTTACAAACGGAAGGGTGCCTCATAAAACAATAGCGGTCATTTATTTCCGGCTGCTCCTGTCGTTACTCCTTTCAAGTCATCGCGTAAGAATGACGGGCAGTGACCCGATTGAGGTTACGGCCGGCCGGCACGAGAGTGGCGGTATTTTAGGGGCAGCCGGAAAATGGATTTTCCGGCTACCAATTATCCAGGCCCGTATCCGACCGACTTGTCTCTCAAGCTCGTTTACGCGACCATTTGGGCTTACTCAGCAAGGCACGCACCTCCGACGACATGATCACCGCCTGCTCGTTGGCATAGGCTTCATGGTTATCCTCGACCTTGTCCAGGTCGTACAAATAACTGACCATGACACCCGCAGATTGCGACAAGCCTTTTCTGAATACATCCGCTGCCGGCAGAATATGATCGAGACTGGCACCGTTGCCCAGATGAAAACGCGCCACCGGATCCAGCGGCAAATGATCCTTGCGTTTCTCTTCATGCATATAATGAGCCACAAGATACTGTAGCTGCTCAGAGTCTGTCTCACTGAGCACCACGCTCTCCTGGGTAGAAATTCGCTGCGCTGTCAGCAAGGCCTCCCGGAACCGAATCTGCGCCTCATCCGGTGCCACACTCGTATCAACTGCCTGCTCAACCCGCTCATTCACCCACCGCATCAACCCCGGAACCGGCGAGAGTGTGCGAAAGGTTGTCAGACCCGGCAACTGCCGAGACAACTCCTTGGCCACCTGCTTGATCAGAAAATTACCGAAGGAGACACCAGCCAGTCCCTTCTGGCAGTTCGAAATGGAATAGAACACCGCCATGGTGGCATCTTGCCTGGCAACCACTTTACGCCGTGTTTCCAGAATGCCCTTCACCGTGACAGGACTGGCCTGAGTCAGGGCCACTTCGACGAATATCAGTGGCTCATCCAGCATCGCCGGATGGAAAAATGCAAAGCAGCGCCGATCATCCGGCTCAAGGCGACTACGTAACGCAGTCCAGCTACTGATTTCATGGACCGCCTCGTAGGCAATGATTTTTTCAAGAATATTGGCTGGCGTATGCCAATCAATTTCACGCAGCACAAGAAAACCGCGACTGAACCACGATCGAAACAAGTGCTGAAAATCAACATCGATACGAAGCATCTCCGGATACTCCTTGCATACCTCCAATAACAAGGCACGCATCTGCACCAGCTCATTGGTAGCACCCGGAACCCGATTCAAGCGGCGAAGCAGTTCCTGACGTCGCGGTTCGACGCTACTCATGAGAATGGCCAGATTCTCTGCATTTCGCTCCTTCGAATAACGCTGAGCCGCCCGCACGGCATGTTCTGCATTGATATCGAAGCGCTCTGCCAATAACCGGAAAAAGGCCAGCTGCTCCTCACTGTCGGCAGCCGCAAAGCGGCTGAGAAGCCCACGGGCCAGCCGATTGCCCGACATTTCACCACTTTGCGACAGCAGGGCATCACAGAGCTCGGCCAGAGACCCTTGTTGCTCGATCTGTTGCTGTTGCTCATCCCGAGCAAAAACCGAACTCAACAAATCCGACAGATAACTGATGCGGTTCATGCCCTGATGACCTCGTGTGAGCTGCTTGTTCTGACTCAAATCATACCGCCATACTGAAGCGATAGACCCCTACTGGTAATGAAGTAGCATCAGACAGGCCACACTGGGGCTTAAGGGATCTCTATCTCGACAATGAGTGTTCACGCCACAACAGAAGGCCACTGGGCACAACGACGAATAACAGCATCAGCAACATGACGCCAAAAAAAGCGCCTTCCAGACCAAAGCGGACAACCAGTGGCTGGCTCAGTAAAGGCGACAGGAACTGGCCCAGAAATACGGCTGTCGAAATGCCACCCGATGCCCTGCCCCGCATGGTTGAAGGCACCTGCGACATCAACCAGATAGTCAGATTGGGAAAATTGAAGCCCAGGCCCAGACCAATCAGCGGCATGCTCAAGTACAGCTGTGTCAGCGTGCTGGCCTGCGATAACAGATAAAAGCCCACAGCCATACACAGAAAACTCGAAAACAAGATCTCCTGATTACCTAGCACCTTACGCAGGCGCTGATAGTTGGCCGAGGCTACCGAGGAAAACACCTGACTCAGCACGACCGCAAAACCTGCGTATTTCAGGCTATCCGCCCCTAACTCGATCGCATAGAACGGCAACTGGGTAGGAACGACGTAGAACAACAGCATGGTGATAAAACCCAGCGAATATATATACAGCGCATGCCGCACAGGGAAATGCCCATCCATCGCACCTGGCTCATCCTGATTCTCAGGCGGTTTGCTGACGTACTTGTAGATCAATGGAAACAGAAGGATCGGCACCAGATAGACAGCAAACGGTGCTCGCCATGACCAGTCCGCCAGGATAGAGCCTGCGGAGATGAAGATAATACCGCCGGCTGACATCGCAGACGACTGGATACCCATGGCACGATCTCGTTCAGCCCCCTGAAAATGATCAGTCAGCAATGCCATGGAGCACACCATGATCATGCCCACCGCACCACCCAGAAGCAGACGGCTCCATAACAACAAGCTCAGATCATCCAGCCAGAGCCCTGCGCTGCCGGCCACGATATACAACGCAACGCCTGCCTGGAGCAAGGTACGCCGACCCAGCCGATCCGCCAGACAGCCCGCTATCGGCGCTGTGATGGCAATGGCCAGTCCGGGCACCGTAATGATGAATCGTGTCAGGTATTCAGCATCCGGATGATCGGAGAAATGTTCCAGTAAACCTGGTAAACCCGGAGCTATCGTCGCACCCGCCATGACCGTCAGACTGGCGCAAGCCAGTAGCACTGGCAACAGAAAGCGCGATCGAGACATCAGCTTTTACAGGCTTCAGCGTTGGACAAAAGACGGTACATCTCAGCGCTCGTCACGATTGGACAGGCGGCGCTCCAGCCAGCGTACGCCAGCCGAGACAATCAGAATCAAGACCAGATATTCCAACATCAGAATTGAATAGGTTTCCAGTGGCCGGTATTCAGCGGTGACCAGCTCATTGGCCCGACGGGTCAGCTCCTCCATACCAATGACCGACACCAGTGAGGACATCTTGAGCATATAGACCAACTGATTGCCCAAGGGTGGCAGCACCCGGCGCACAGCCTGCGGTAACACGACATACCGCATCCGGTCTATATAACCCAGACCCAGAGTATCGGCTGCCTCAATCTGTCCCTTGTCAATGGACTGAATGCCGGAACGGAAGATCTCGGCCTCAAAGGCACTGTCAGACAATGCCAGCGCCAGCACGCCAGCCCAGAACACATTGATGGCGACGCCCAGCATGATCGGCAAACCGTAATACACCCAGAGTATCAGCACCAAAAGCGGCACCGCCCTGACAATTTCCACGTACACCCGATTGAAACCTCGTGCAAACGGGTTTTTCGACAGCCCTGGCAATGCCACTAATAAACCGACAACAATGGAAATGACAATAGCCGTCATGGACAGCAACAGGGTGTATTTGAAACCAGCCAGCATGAACATCAGATTGGCGCGACCAGCCTCGGTGGCTGGTGACACGACGTACCATTGCAGTTCTCCGGCGCAACCTGACAGCAATGGCAATAGCAACAACCAGCTCAAGGTTCTGAGGCGTACGGACGGCACGTCTAGTCGATCCTTCATCAGTGCTGGAGAATCTGCTGCAAGAACAATCGGCCGCGCTCTGTCTGTGGGGCGGAAAAAAACTCTGCCGGTGAACTCTGCTCCACGATCTGGCCGGCGTCCATGAAAACCATGGTGTCGGCCACTTTGCGGGCGAAGCCCATTTCGTGCGTCACCACCAGCATGGTCATGCCTGTATCGGCCAGCTCGATCATCACATCGAGCACCTCGGAAATCATTTCCGGATCCAGTGCCGAGGTAGGCTCATCGAACAACATGATCTGCGGCTCCATGCACAGACTGCGAGCGATGGCGACCCGTTGTTGCTGGCCCCCGGATAATTGACCGGGAAACTTGTCCGCCTGCTCGGGTATGCGCACACGTTCCAGATACTGACGTGCAAGCTTGGTGGCTTTTTCGCGGGATAATTTTCGTGCACGCATCGGCCCTAGCGTCAGATTGTCCAATACAGACAGATGCGGAAACAGATTGAACTGCTGGAACACCATGCCGATACTCTGACGAGCGGTGCGCAACGCCCGACGATTACCACCCAGCTCCACTCCATTAACCAGCACCTGGCCGGCATCGTGTTGCTCCAGCTGATTGACACAGCGGATCAGTGTGGATTTACCGGATCCCGAAGGTCCGCATATAACCATCCGCTCGCCCGCAGCAACGTCCAGGGAGACCTCGGTCAGAGCCTGAAAATTACCGTAGAACTTGGACAGCTTTTTGATCTGGATGACGGGTTCTGACATGGTCTTAGTGTAACGCAGTCATGTGCCTGCGCAAAAACAAACGTGGATCAGCTGCAGTCGGTATACTCCCGAAGTCCCTAATAATAAAGCAAAGATGATGCTTGCAAAAATCAAGAGCGTATTCGGCCGCACTGTGACCGCAATCGTATTGCCGGTATCCATGATGCTACTGAGTCAGTCAGCCGTGGCCGCCGACTCGGCACTGGCAGACATTCTCGCCTCCGGCACCCTGAAAGTCGGCACCACCGGCGACTGGGACCCGATGACGGTCAAGGTTCCGGCAACCAACAGCTATAAAGGCTACGACATCGATGTCGTTACTCAGCTGGCCAAGGATCTGGATGTCAAACTGGAGCTGGTACCCGCTGACTGGAAAACACTTGTCAATGGCATCACCGCCGGCAAGTACCATATGACTGGCAGCGCATCGATCAGTGCCTCACGCGCCAAGGCTGCAGGCTTTACCGACAGCTACTTTTCACTCAATACCGTGCCATTGACGCTGAAGAAAAACGCCGAGCTCTTCACTGATTGGGCTGATCTGGACAAGCCGGAAGTGACAGTCGCCGCCACCCTGGGTACCACTCAGGAACAGCAGGTCAAGAAATTCTTTCCCAACGCCAAATACAAGATCATCGAAGCCCCTGCCCGCGATTTTCAGGAAGTGCTCGCAGGCCGGGCCGATGCCCATATTACCTCCAACGTCGAAGCCGTCAAACTGGTAGAGAAATACTCACAGTTGATGATCGTTCCCGTTAAGGAGACACGAGCACGTACTCCCGTCGCCATGCTGGTGCCGCAAACCGATCAGGTCTGGATCAACTACCTGAACACCTGGATCAATCTCCAGAGCGAGCTTGGCTTTTTCGACGAACTTGCCATCAAATGGCAACTCAGCAATTGATCAACGGAACACACGAGTAAACAAAAATGTTTGAAGCACTACCGGAACCGAAGGCAGATGCCATCCTGGGCTTGATGGCAGCATTCAGAGCTGACACCCGTACGGACAAACTGGATCTGGGAGTCGGAGTTTATAAAGACTCAGCAGGCAAGACCCCGGTCATGCGTGCTATCAAGAATGCAGAAAAAAAACTGCTGGAGACCCAGGACACCAAGTCCTATGTTGCGCCCATTGGTAGTGCAGCCTTCTGCAATGCCATTATTGCTCAGGTCTTCGGTAGCGATGCAGACACCTCCTGCATCCGTGCAGCACAATCTGTCGGTGGCAGTGGCGCCCTGCGCGTATTAGCCGATCTTTTGAAGCAAGGTCGCCCTGATGCTGACATCTGGTTATCCGACCCGTCCTGGCCCAACCATGTGCCATTGATGCAGGCTGCTGGTTATGCCTTGCACACCTACCCCTACTACGATGCACAGACCGGCAGCGTCAACATTGAAGGCATGCTGGAATCACTTGGCAAGGCAAAACGTGGCGATATCGTGCTCTTGCACGGCTGCTGTCATAACCCCACCGGCGCCGATCTGAGCATGGACGACTGGGCTCGAGTCGTGAAGCTGCTGAAAGACAACGACCTGTTTCCGTTTATCGATCTGGCCTACCAGGGTTTTGGTGATGGTCTCGAGCAGGATGCAGCAGCGGTACGATACATGGCCAGCGAACTGCCTGAACTGGTGGTTGCAGCCAGCTGTTCGAAAAATCTGGGCCTGTACCGCGAGCGAGTCGGTGCCGCCATACTCATGGCAAAAACCGAAGCGGAAGCTACCCGGGCGCTGGGCCGATTAGGCGGTGTTATCCGTTCAAACTACTCAATGCCACCAGATCATGGTGCCAACACCACTGAGATCGTTTTGAGTGATGCCGCACTGAATGCCGATTGGAAGGAAGAGCTGGAAACCATGCGACTGCGCATGGTCTCACTACGCCAGGCGTTCAGCGAAGCATTGCGCAAGCGCTCCAACTCCGAACGCTTTGACTACATCGCCGAACAGAAAGGCATGTTCAGTCGCTTGCCATTGAATACGGCACAGCTGGACAAACTGCGTGACGATCACGGCATCTACATTGTGGGTGACGGTCGAATCAACGTTGCCGGACTTCCAGAAAGCGGCATGGAACAGCTAGCGGACGCTATCTGCACAGTACTCGCCGAAGTCGAGTAATCGGCCAAGGAGCACGAAGGGCCGGTTGCTTCAGGCAATCGGCCCCCTACAACTCTATTGATTACACGGTACTGGTGATTACACGGTACTGGCTGGCAGTGTGAACTGCCCATCGGGCAACTCCAGGAAGGCTGCAATACCGGCTGCGGCTATGACGCTAACCGTTCCCGCCTCCTCGTCCACTACATTCAAACCGCCCATCTCAACGTTCACAGTGACGGTGCCATAGGGAATTTCTGCCGCGACGGCCGCCGCATCGACCTGCTCTGGCTTCTGCACACCAATCGTGACGGTGACCTGCATGTCATCGCGATTCAGACCCAGACTGCGAAACAAGGTCAGTGAGCTGTGATGCAAAGCATCGTGAACGGCTCGTCGTGCAGCCTTGGTGTAGTCCTCACCGTACAGATCGTTGCCGGTTCCCATTTCCAGAATGATGCGCTTCATGCTCATGAGCTGGCTCCTGAATCTGCCTGAAGCACATTCAGATACACCACAGCAGCGGCATTGGCAATGACGGTTACATTGCCGGTCTCTTCATTGATGATATCCAGACCGCCCTTGACTACTCGCACCTGGGCACGACCGTAAGGCAGAACCTCGGCGACACGCTCACGATCCACGGACTCGGGCTTGGCAACACCGATTTCCACGTCCACTTCCATGCTTTCGCGTGGGTATCCCAAGGCGGGGGCTACAGAGACGGAGTTATGCCAGAGGGCATCTTTCAAAGCGCGGATAGCCGCTTTCGTATAGTCCTGACCCCGCAGGTCAGTTCCCATACCCATTTCCATCAATAGACGCTTTCTTGCCATGATCCTTTACTACTCCGTTTTGTGCTTTCGTACCGGAATAGTGACATGAAAACTGTGATTGCCGGATTGCGGGTGGCACAGGACCATTGTTACTTGGGGCGTCTTGCCCGTGTGAGAACCAGCTCTCATTGAGTAGTCAATGTAACCGCCGATAACCCGAGCATGTTCATACTATCTACCAAGGCGCTTTCTCATACCTTCGGACAAGCCCAAGCGCTACTCAGACTGTGCCTGCTGAGTTTACTATTGTTAATTCCAGATGTAACCCAGGCGGCCATTTACAGCTGTGCGACCAGCAATGGAGGAAGGATATTTCAGGATCGCCCTTGCCCGATAGTTATTCAACAAAAAACACCGGTAAAAACACAGCGCCTGATGCCTTTTGGCATTCACGAGTCCTGGTTTGAATTACCACAACAGGCACAAGGGCGCGCCTATTGTGATCGGCGTCGCTGCGAATGCGGTGAACTACAACGAAGTTTCAATGGCTCGCTGGATCAGGCGCTCGCTGATGCACTGTATATCGATGGCGGCTGGCATCGCTACGAAACCAGCTATAAGCTCTGGCTTGCCGCACCAGGCAGCTCGAAGGCTCGCCATGACTACACCAGGCAAATGGAAGACGCCGCCTGCAACGTCATGATCTCGCAGCAGCTATTACGCGAGTATGCAGAAGAGGTCACCGAGCGGCTTCGTCAAAAGGCAAGGCTTGCTGAAGAATACGGCTTCGATCAGCCAGAACCCTGTCAGGATCAGATCAGGGAGGCTTGCAGTTACCTGGATGCCGTTGAGCTGTTGCAGCGTATCCAGTCGGATGCCCGAGCCTTGCAAATACCTCGAGAGCTCACCGACTCTACGCCAGCACTACCATTGAATCGCTGACCACTTGCCTTCGATTCGCCGACTTGAGATCGTACGTTCACGATAGGCCGGCGATGGCGTGGCACGATCACCGTTATCACGAACCATGTTCTCGATCCGCAAGACAGCACTGATTGATTTGTCTGCATTTCTGACACGAATATGAATGATATCGATATCCAGATGAGTGAAGCGTGACATGAGTTGTTTAAACAACGCATTCTGATCCGAAGGTGCAGTCAGGCCTTCCATCGTGGCCACATCATTATTCTCCAATGCCCGTCTGAGCTTGTCGAACCGTTCAATGACCTTGTCAAAGTCGTTATCACTGACGGGAGTTCGCGCATCAATCAGCGCTACTCGCCAGCGACTGCGCAATGTCTTGAGACGTTCATCATTACGATCCAGCGTGGTGGCTTCATCCAGAGAAGCTTCGGCCTCGTCCAACAGCCCCTGATCAAGCAGAGTTGAAGCCCGAGTCAGGGCATCTGCCAGCTTTATTCGCCGTGCCCTTAACCGCGCTTGCCGATCAGCCTCCAACGAGGCCCTTCGCGCTTTTTCCGCTACAGCCTTGCGTGCCTCTTCAGCCGCCAGCTCTCCAGCTTGCTTCTCAGCCTCAGCCAGTCGCCTCTCTTCCTCAGCGGCAGCTTGCTGCTCTTCTGCCAGTTTCTTTTCCGCATCCAGCTTCGCAGCCTTGCTCTGCGCTACCTTCGCGGCACTGCGTCGCTCGGCAACATCATTATCGACAACTGCATTTTTGTCCGTAAAACCCGGTATCAGGGACGCGACCAACAGAACACTGACAGCAATGGCAACCAGCCCCCACCACTTATTCGGACGTCTATGTGACTTGCGCACAAACCTGCGACGTGCCCGGGCTGCCTGCACCTCACGCGGCTCGGGGTGATCGCGCATGGACAATCCAGACAGTGGATCAGACGGCCCTATCTTTTCGGTCGGACGCGTCGTGAAGGCTGCAGTATTATCGACTCGCCGGGTAACCGTATCCGGCGTCGGCTCGCTCAGCAGAGCCGTCATCCAATCAGACAGCGTTTGCGGTCGGTCAGCGATACGGAACTGCAAAGCCCAGTCGATATTTTTCAGAAAAGCATCCGAATAGCGATCGCGCCCCAACATTCTGGCCGGTAACAACGGATCCTTACCACCATTGAGCAGGGCCGTTCCACGCTTGGCACTGTCAACCGGCTCCATCCCCGTCACCGCGTAATACAACACAGCTCCCAAGGCATAGATATCCGTCCAGGGTCCTTGCTGCTGATCGTCGCCCTCGCTGTATTGCTCCAGCGGCGCATAACCGGCGGAAACCAATGCCGTCAGGGTATTGGGGCCAGTAACACTGGCGCTACGTGCTGATCCGAAATCCAGCAGCACAGGCGTACCGTCGGTGCGCACAAGAATATTCGCAGGTTTGATATCACGGTGAATGAAGCCATGCTTGTGAACTTCGGACAGCCCCTTTGATATCGGCACAAACAACTGCTTCAACGCCCCTTCATCGGCGTTCTCCGGATTCTTCAGGTGTACACGAAGGTCTTGCCCTTCCTCGAACTCCATGACGATATAGGCAGTGTCATTGAGTTCGAAAACCGACATGACTCGCACGATATTCGGATGTTTGAAGCGCACCATGTTGCGCGCCTCAGTGATGAAGCGCTGCACACCCTGATTGGCCCTCTCCTGCAGATCCAGAGTCGCAGACTCGGTATCGTCCGTGCTGGTAGGTATCAGTACACGGTATTCCTTGATCGCCACCAGGTGGTCAAGGTTGGTGTCTGTGGCCAAATAGATGACACCGAAACCCCCACGCCCAAGGATTCGCTCAATGCGATACCAATTAAGCATCTCTCCTTGACGGAGCGATCGATAGGGGGCGCTGGCTTCCATCTAACGCGGCAACTGACCGTTTATAGTTCGTATGAATGGTACGCGATTCATGTCACAGGTTCACAACTCATGAAATTTAAATAACCGAATAATGACTATTTTACTAGTCATGGACCTCTTGCCGCTAAGATCCACGTCCGATAGCTAACTATATTTTCCATCCACCTTTCAAAGGACGTATTTTGTGACCGTATCTACAGCGCATCTGAACACGTATATCGAAGAACAAGGCTTGGCCGAACAGATGATCCCATCGGTGGGTTCCCTCTATCGCAATCGCGGTGTCATTGTTACGGTATTTGGTCGCAAACTGATGAATGGGTCAACCATTGACATCATCAAAGCCCACCAGCAGGCACTGCAGGTCGTTGGCGAGAAAGTGACGTTGTTGGAAACCAGTGCGGTGCTGAACGTGCTTACCGCTGTTCAGCCAGGCAGTTCACGCATCGATATCGGCAAGCTGGCTTTCGGCGCACGTCAGGCTGGGCTGGTAGATGAGCCGGCCGCATTACTCAACTACGTGAAAGAGGCACTGCAGGACATTCCCGATGCCTCATCCGTACTTGAAGAACCTCGCGATGTCGTGCTTTATGGCTTTGGCCGTATCGGTCGTATCCTGGCACGACTGCTGATCGAACGCACGACATCCAACAACCCTCTGCGGTTGCGGGCCATTGTCGTTCGAGGCGGCCGCGAAGGCGATTTGCGCAAACGTGCCAGCCTGCTGCGTCGTGACTCCATTCACGGCCCATTCAACGGACATGTGTCGGTTGATGAGGAGAATAGCGCCATCATTGCGAACGGCAATTTCATCAAGGTGATCTATGCCAATCAGCCCGAAGATATCGATTACACCGCCTATGACATTCACGATGCCCTGATTGTCGACAACACCGGTGTGTTCAAGGATGAGGCCGCTCTGAGCCGACATCTGGTCCCCAAGGGCGCCCGCAAGGTCCTGCTCACCGCCCCTGCCAGCGGTGCGATCAAGAATATCGTCTACGGCGTGAATCACGACATGATTGAGGACGATGACATGATTGTCTGTGCAGCAAGCTGTACGACCAATGCCATCACACCGGTCCTGAAGATCATCAATGACCGATTCGGCGTCATCAATGGCCATGTGGAAACCGTACATTCCTACACCAATGACCAGAATCTGATCGACAACTACCACTCGGCAGATCGTCGTGGTCGCAGTGCTCCGCTCAATATGGTACTAACCTCAACCGGTGCGGCCAAGGCTGTGTCCAAGGCCCTGCCGGAACTGGAAGGCAAACTGACGGGTAATGCCATTCGTGTGCCGACGCCCAATGTTTCCATGGCCGTGTGCAACCTGAACCTGGAAAAGGCAACCAACCGGGAAGAATTGAACGACTACGTCCGTGAAATTGCCTACAACTCTGCGCTGAGTCAGCAGGTCAGCTACTCGTATAGCACCGAGGTGGTGTCAACCGATTTTGTCGGCACGCCAGAGCCTGCCATATTCGATTCCGTTGCAACTATCGTAGACGGCAATCGCTGTGTGCTGTACGTCTGGTATGACAACGAGTTTGGCTACAGCACGCAGGTACTGCGCGTCATGCAACACATGGTAGGCCTGCATATCCAGAACGTTCCGGCCATCTGAGACAAGTCGTCTGACCCTGCCCGCGCGGCAGGGTCAACGGATAATCAGTGCGTCATGCCGTACATGACGTAGTTGACCCCGAGACGGTAGGCCGTGGCGGTATACAGAGCGCTGTATTCTTCCATGTCGGCATGCTCCCAGGCATCACCCAGATCCATGTTCCAGTTGATGATCGCCATGATCCGGCCATCATCATCCATTACGCCGCGCCATCGCGGTTGTTGCCTGGAGGCATTGCTTTCGTTGACGGCTGACGATTTCATGATTGGCAGTTCCCAGGTCTCTCCGGGGTTCAGACATAACGCTCGCAGCCCGGGTATCTGGATGAATTCGTCGATGGCAAAATGCACATTGAAGATTTCATGGCTCGGTGGGATATCCACAATGGAGCGATCGGGAAAGACTTGCCGCATCCAGCCTTCGAATTCTTCCCATTGATAGGATCCGTGAAAATCGTCCACCAGCAGGAACCCGCCTCGCAGCAGGTACTCACGCAGGGTATCGGCCTCGGGCTGGCTGAAAGAGGCAAAGCCTGCCTCCACCACATACAGCATCGGATAATCGTAGATCCGATCGTCAAGCAGTGAAATGGACTGACTGTCTGTGTTGGTATCAAGCCGCGTCAAGCGCTTGAGTGCCGCGATAAAGTGCGGCTCTGATTCTGAACAATCAGCCTGCCAGTGTGGATAACCAATGCGATCACCCAGATTCTCGATGGCAGCCTGATTATCTGAAAAAATGAGTCGGGAGAACGTGAACTCCTGATCCGCAGGTGCATTGAGCGCCGACGGGCAATCGGGCCGCTGCGGGGTGGTACAGATTGCCAGCTCTGCCAGAGAGGGAGTACTGAACAATACCGCGGCAATCGCCGTTGCACCACATCGGACACACCACTGTTTGAACGTAACGATTGCCACTGTTTTCAAGCTGCTCCTGCTATCACGGTCACGACCAAGGATCGATGTCATTCTGCAAGACAGACGCCACAATGTCAGCAAGCCCCAACGATCTCTACTGTATCTGCATGGAGACTTGGTCCTGCCAGACGGCATAACGTTCCTCCAAAAACGCAGACAGAGCTAGATCCTAGACCATTTTAGCCACACGATGGAACGATGCTCTGGCAGCGGCGTACCTGAATGAGTTAGATATCACTGAAAAAACGGCATTCACCCTGCTCGTTTCATACTCAGAGCATGCAGTCCGGTAGAAACGCGCAGGACCCCACAAGAGGCCCTGCCTGAAGTTTGGGGTTCTTCAGTCGAATTGAACGGCACCAGGGCCAGGTGTTGCCCCCGGAGGGCATTTGCCCAGAATGATCATGCCCAGCACCTCATCACGCGTCACATCACTGACCGGAGCAGTTCCGACCATCTGACCGTTCTTCATGACGGCAACACGATCTGCCAGATCGAAAACATCCTCGATATCGTGGCTGATCAGAAAGATACTGATGCCATCCTTCTTGAGCTGTTTGATCAACTCTCCGACCTGAGCGGTTTCCTGTGGGCCCAGAGCCGCGGTCGGCTCATCCATGATCAGTATCTGCGCATTGAACAGAATGGCCCGTGCAATAGCCACCGACTGACGCTGACCACCAGACAAGGCCTTGACCGGCTCCTTGAATCGTTGAAAGCGTGGGTTCAGCCGTCCCATCACCTCACGGGCATGGGCCTCCATGGCCACATCATCCAACGTGCCCCAGGCTGTGCGCAACTCGCGTCCCAGATAAAGGTTGGCCGCCGTATCAACGTTATCTGCCAATGCCAGTGTCTGGTAGATAGTCTCGATGCCCAAAGCTTTGGCATCTCGTGGATTGCTGATCGTGGCGTTCTCACCGCGAACGCGAATGGTGCCGCTATCGCGCTTGTAGGCTCCCGACAACAATTTGATGAAGGTGGATTTGCCGGCACCGTTGTGACCTAGCAAAGCCACCACTTCCCCCTTGTGTAAATCCAGGGAGGCATGATCGACAGCGTGAATGCCGCCGAAGGCGATCGAGCAATCCTGCATCTCGACGACCTTGGTAGAAGATGTTTCCATATTATGTATTTTCTCTGCTGCGCGCCGCTAGATGGAACGTCTGCGATAGAGGCCGTCAAGCCAGACAGCAAGTACCAGCACGATACCTACCACGACATTCTGGAACGGTGCATCCACTCCCAGCAACACCATGCCGCTTTGCAGCGACTGCATGACCACGGCACCGAGCATGGCGCCTAGAATAGTGCCCACACCACCTCCCAGAGAGGTGCCGCCGATAACCGCAGCGGCGATAACCAGAAGCTCATCCAGCGTGCCCTGCGCGTTGGTAGATGCGTTCAATCGAGCGGTCGAGATAGCGCCTGCGATGGCGCACAGTATCCCCATGAGAATGAAGATCTTCATGGTGACCCATTTTGTATTGATCCCCGCCAGCTCTGCCGCTTCCGGATTGCCACCCATGGCAAAAACATAGCGGCCGAAGCGCGTACGGGTCGCAATGAAGGTCATCACAACGCCGACGCAAACGGCAATGACCACCGGGATAGCAATACCGTGAGCGATGAACAGACCACCATCAGGCAGTTCAATATTGTTGCTCTGTGCGTAACGGCGCACGATGCCCTTGGGCCAGGGGTAGCTGTTGGCAACAGATACAGCCCCTAGTACCGCTCCACAGCTCACCACAGCCAATGTCAATTCAGCCCATACCGGACGCAGTGGAAAGTTGAAACGCTGGCGATTAAGACGTCCCTGAAACAGCATTGCTATAATGCCAACGCAGGCAATAGCCGCCACAACCCAGCTCCAGAAAGCACCAATCGAGCCGTACGGACCACCGCCCATCAAACGGAAAGTGGTGTCCATGGGGGCGACTGTCTGTCCCGAGGTGACCCACCAGGCAGCACCGCGCCACACCAGCAATCCGCCGAGCGTCACGATGAAGGCAGGCACTGCCAGATAGGCAATGACATAACCATGTAGCGCGCCAATCAATGCACCAAGAGCAATACCGATGAACAGTGTGAACACCCAGATCCAGCCACTTCCGGTGCCAAAAATATCAGACAGAAAGGTTGTTTGCGACACGCCCATCACCATCGCCACGAACCCCAATATGGAGCCGACCGACAAATCAATATGCCGGGTCACGATGATCAACACCATGCCGGTCGACATGATTGCTACCGAGGAGGTCTGAACCGAGAGGTTCCAGAGGTTGCGTGGTGTCAGAAAGCGACCATCTGACAGCAAATGAAAAGCCAGCCATATCAGCAGCAAGGCTCCAAGCATGCCAAGCATGCGGGTATCAACTTCTGTCGCCCGGAGGAATTTGACCAGGAGAGAAGCTTCACTTTGCCTGGCACCTTGCGCCTCGGCTGGGGGCGAATTTTTTCCGCTCATGAAATATTCAAAGGTTGGTGAGTTGTTAGGAGAAGGGACAAAAATTCAGAAGGTGGCAACACAAAGCCTGTGTTGCCACCATCACACTATCCGCATTCAAGCGTTCATTACTGACAGGCAGCTACAGAATCGGCAGCACCTTCACACAACTTGTCCTTTTCTATCCAGCCCGCGTCAACAACGACGTTCAGGTTCTCCTGAGTCACAGCAACCGGGGCCAGAAACACCGCATTCAGGCTCACACCGTTTGGACCACCGGCCCATTCGACAACATCGGGTGCCTCGGTTGGCGCAGCGCCGTCAGCCATCATGGTGGCAATCTGAGCAGCGCCCTTGCCCAACTCACGAGCATCTTTCCAGACCGAAACCGTCTGAGTACCACGAGCAACACGATTCAGAGCCGCATGGTCACCATCCTGGCCTGAAACAGGAACTGCACCGTCCAGACCCTGAGCTGCCAGTGCTGCAACCACACCACCCGCAGTACCGTCGTTGGATGCGACAACTGCATCAACTTCATTGTCGTTGGCGGTCAGAATCTGCTCCATGTTGCGCTGCGCGTTTTCTGGCTTCCAGGCGTCGGTATAGGCTTCACCCACGTTGATGATGCGACCTGCATCAATCGATTCCTGCAGAATTTCCATTTGCCCACCGAACAGGAAATCAGCATTTGGATCAGAGGACGAACCCTTGATGAAGGCGTAGTTGCCTTCCGGCATGGCGGCCAGTACTGCCCGTGCCTGCATACGCCCTACTTCGACATTGTCGAAGGTGATGTAGAAGGCATCCTTGTTTTCGATCAGACGATCGTAACCAACAACAGGAATACCTTCAGCGACAGCCTGCTCGACTGCTGGCCCAATGGCACCAGAATCCTGTGCCAGGATGATCAGAGCATCAGCACCTTGCGAAATCAGTGCTTCCACATCAGACAACTGCTTGGCAGCTGAGGCTTGTGCATCGGCTGATATGTAAGTGTCACCGTTCGCTTCAATGACTTCCTTGATAGCAGCTTCATCAGTCTTCCAGCGCTCTTCCTGAAAATTCGACCAGGAAACGCCTATTGTTTTGCCTTCTGCCAGTACCGGTCCTGCCAGAATGGCAGATACAGTCGCAGCGACTATGAGGGCTCCAGTTTTTTTCATGCTAACTCCAAGTGGTAAGGTCGTCGTATTTATTTCACGACTGGAATAAATAGTGACTTCACCGGCCAAATGTGTCAAGTTGTTTTTGACAAGAACACACAACAACCACAACTCCAGAGAACAAATGCAGCCGTCTTCCCTTATTCGCAGTGACGATCTGCGCAATGAAAACCGGCGACGCCTGCTCGACACCTTGCGTGCCGAAGGGCCTTGTGCACCTGCGCGGGTGCGCGCTCTGACAGGACTTAGTGCAGCCTCCATATCCATGCTCAGCTCCCAGATGGTCGAACAGGGCATTCTTCTCAGCGAACGTTATCCAACGCATCTGGATAAGAATCTGCGTGGCCGACCTCGTTCACAGTTATCACTCAACCCGGCTGCCGGCCATGTACTGACGATCGCACTGACCATCGACCGTATAAGGATCCGCCTGGTGGACTACGCGGGCAAGATCTGCGCTACTCGGGAGCAATACCTGGAGACGCGAATACTGGATGCTAGCCAGCTGTTAGCAGTCCTGTGTGAAAACATTGACGAGTTGCTCTCACGTCACGATGCAATGCGGCTGCGTCACATCGGTGTCGGTTTTCAGGGCCAGACCGAGCATGCCACCGGCGCTCTGCTCTGGTCGCCGATAATCCGTGATCACAACATCCCACTGGGTGCAATGTTGCGCCAGCGTTATGCGGTGAGTATCAGTGTGAATAACGATTGCCGGCTAATCGCCCAGGCACTGAGCCGCAGTCAGGCAGAGGTGTTGGGCAAAACCTTTGCCACGGTTCTGTTTTCCCACGGTGTCGGACTTGGCTTGTACCTCAACGGCCAACCTTTTGCAGGGACACGCTCCTCGGCCATGGAGATCGGCCACTTGCGCTACAAATCCGGTGGCGCACTGTGCCGTTGCGGCAGACGCGGCTGTATTGAAGCCTACGCTGCCGACTATGGTATCGAACGGTTGGCAAAGGCTCAGCCTATCGATCAGGAACCTGCTGGTCGCGTTACCGAGGCGAGCATGGACTTGCTGATCGCCGCCGCTCAGGCTGGCGAACAGACAACAGTCGAGGCTTTTGTTACCGCCGGCAAAGCGGTTGGTGAAGGACTGGTCAATCTTTTCACCCTGTTTGACCCCATGCCCGTTGCACTGGTAGGTCATAACGATGAGGCCTTCGATTTGATGCGTACCGGCATTCACGCCATACTCGATTCGCACCTGCCCGACGGCCCTGAAGCATCCGAACTTCTGCATCGCTTCGCTCAGGATGACCCCCTGCTCAGCCAGGGCCTGATAGACAATAGCCTCAACCAGGTCGATCGATTATTCGCTGACCAGAAAACCGATATTGATCTGACCGGATGAAACTGCCCACTACTTTTTTAACGGCCTGCATGGTTCTAAGCTTTCCTGGCAGCCTTGCACTCATCCAGACTGCCATGGCCGATGAAGCGCAGACGCCAGCACCCAGCCTCACGCCGTGGTCTGAAAGAGCTCTGCTACAGCCGGTTCTCAGTACGGACTATGCGGGTCGTCTGGACAGGGACAAACTCATGGAACTGATTTCAGCCGGTGACCATCTTTTCAACGCACGCTTCACCAGTCTCGATGGTGTCGGCCGACCGATGGCCACTCAGGCCATTGTTCCCACCAAACGCAAACGTGCCCCCAGAAGTGGTTTTTCACGCACTGCAGGCCTCGATGCAAACGCCTGTGCCAGTTGCCACAATGTGCCAGTGAGCGGTGGCGCTGGAGATTTTTCCGCCAACGTTTTTGTATCCGAAGGTTTCCAGCATGCTGATTTCGACACCGTAGATCCTCAGTTTTCCAACGAACGCAACACCAATCATCTGTTCGGTGCGGGTCTGGTAGAGCTACTGGCACGCGAAATGAGTCGCGACTTGCAGGCCATACGCACTCAGGCCCTGATGGAGGCACGCAGCACTGGCAAACCCTTGTCTGTAGTCCTGAATAGCAAAGGCATTCACTTCGGTACGCTGAGCGTCATGCCCGATGGCCGGGTAGATCCTGAGGGTATCGAGGGCGTAGACCACGATCTGGTGATCCGGCCCTTCACCCACAAGGGGGTCATGACCTCACTACGGCAATTTACAATCAATGCCTTGAACCAGCACCATGGCATGCAAGCCGTTGAACGGTTCGGTCCACGCTGGACTGGTGAGAACGATCACGATGAGGACGGCGTGGAAAACGAAATAGGTATTGGCGATGTGTCGGCACTGGTCGCCTGGCAGGCCAGCCTTGCGCCCCCCTTTCCAACCCAGCCTGACGATATCGACTGGCAGGCAGCAGCCAGCGCCGGCCAGAAACACTTCACAGAGGCAGGCTGTGTGGACTGCCACAAGCTCTACCTGCCACTGGAGTCTCTGGATTTTGCCGATCCCGGTCCTCTGGATGCGGCCGGCACTTTACGTACCGGAGAAGGCAGCGATGCCATCTATGACCTTCAACTGCTCGACTGGGCCAGCCAGCTGGAACGCGATGAGAACGGAGACGTGATGGTTCCCTTGTTCGGCGATTTGAAGCGGCATGTCATTGCCGACCAACAATTGTCGGCATTGGGAAATGAACTACTTTCACAGCGATTTGTTGAACGCAACGTCTTCATGACCAGCGAATTATGGGGCGTTGCCTCGACCGCGCCTTATGGTCACCGTGGCGACATGACGACACTGAGCGAAGTCATCCATGCTCACGGTGGTGCTGCACGCACATCACGCGATGCCTGGCAGGCCATGTCGAACCGCCAGCAAAGCGAGCTGATTGCCTGGTTGAAAACACTGGCGATCGAACCATGAGAACTCTCATCACACCGTCAATACAGACAGCTTTTCTACTGATCAGTGCATCACTGTCGTTCAGCCATGCCAGCCTGGCGCAGGATTTCCCTGGCGACATACCGGTATTGATTGAACAGTCCGAGGTTGCCGGCCTGCTGCATCGTTATGAAGGTCCATGGGAATATTTTGTCGGTGGCGGTGTCAGCACCTTCGACTGCAACCAGGACCGCCTGCCCGATCTGTATCTGGCAGGCGGTGAGAACAAGGCAAGCCTGTTCATCAATCGCAGTCAGCCGGGAGGCGAACTGAAGTTTGAAAAGATCAACAACACCCCCTTATCGCTTGAACGCAGCATTGGCAGCTACCCTGTAGATATCGACAATGATGGCATTCTGGATCTGGTCGTCATGCGGGTCGGCGAAAACCAGCTATTCAAGGGCGGGCCTGATTGCAGCTTCACCGCATCCAACATCGCCTGGAAATTCAATGGCGGCAATGCCTGGACAACGGCGTTCAGCGCCAGCTTTGAACAGGGCCAGCGCTTTCCGACACTCGCCATTGGCAACTATGTCGACCGGACGGCTCCAGGCTCCCCCTGGGGCACCTGTCACCCGAACGAGCTGCACCGCCCCGCTGCGGGTGCAAGCGCGGGTGCAAGCGCGGGTGCAAGCGCGGCTGCTTCCCCTGAAATCCCGGACTACTCCGATGCGCAGCCATTGGCACCCGGCTACTGCGCCTTGTCCATGCTCTTTACCGACTGGAATAAATCGGGCACCGACGCCTTGCGTGTCACCAACGACAGGCAGTACTACCGCGGTGGACAGGAACAGATGTGGCGTCTGGATAGTGGTCGCTACCCGCGCCTCTTCAGCACCGCTGACGGCTGGGAGCCACTGATTATCTGGGGTATGGGAATAGCAGAGGCAGATCTGAACGCCGATGGCTATCCCGAGTACGCGCTGACCTCTATGGGCGACACAAAATTGCAGGTGCTGGATCTGCAACAAGCTATCGAGGAGAATCGCCCCAGCTACGAAGACATGGCCTGGGATCGGGGCGCAACGGCACACCGCCCCTACATTGGCGATGAT
Source organism: Granulosicoccus antarcticus IMCC3135 (assembly GCF_002215215.1). NCBI lineage: Bacteria > Pseudomonadati > Pseudomonadota > Gammaproteobacteria > Chromatiales > Granulosicoccaceae > Granulosicoccus > Granulosicoccus antarcticus. Next base: position 4,905,261 of record NZ_CP018632.1, read on the forward strand.
CTGAAACCCAGTACCGGCTGGCATTCCCAGTTCGAAGATCTCAACAATGATGCAAGTCTGGATCTGTTCATAACCAAGGGCAACGTCGAGAACATGAATGACTTTGCCGGCTTTGATCCTGACAATCTCCTGCTCGGCCGCCCCGACGGCAGCTTCAGCGAACAAGGCCTGGCCGCGGGCATTGCTCTGGACCGTCGAGGCCGTGGTGCCAGCATCACCGACTTCAACGCCGATGGACTGCTTGATATCATCGTCGTTAACCGCCGCGATAATGTCAGCCTGTTTCGCAACGCTGGCATGGCATCCGGGCAAGGAGCACGCCCCGGCGGCAACTGGCTCAAACTGGAGCTGCAGCAAAGCGGTGCCAACCGGCACGCCATTGGCGCTCGTCTGTCGATCAAGACAGGCAATCAAGTGCAGACCCGCCGACTGCATGTCGGCGGTGGCCATGCTTCGGGAGACGCCGGTTTCGTGCATGTCGGATTGGGCGTTGCCGAACGCGCCACCGTTCGCGTGCAGTGGCCAGATGGCGAATGGAGCGCCCCCTTCAAACTATTCGCCAATCATCACGTCATTATCGAGCGCGGCAAGGACACTGTCATTCAATGGTTTCCACCCGTCGCCAAACCCTGACCCAATCAACCTTACGGATACTTTCACACCATGTTTCTAGGTATAGATCTAGGTACCTCTAGCGTCAAGAGCGTTCTCATGGACGCCGAACAACAAATTCTTGCCAGCCACAGCGCCGCTCTCGACGTCAGCCGTCCACAGGATGGCTGGTCAGAACAGAACCCCTCAGACTGGATCAGCGCTATCGAGCAGACGCTGGATGCGCTTCGACAAAGCCACCCCAAGGAGCTCTCTGCGGTGCGTGGAATTGGCTTGTCCGGCCATATGCATGGCGCTACCTTGCTGGATGATCAAGACCAGGTCATCCGCCCATGCATGCTATGGAACGACACTCGCAGCCAGGCACAGGCTCAGCGTCTGGATACACCGCAGTTTCGCCAAATCGGTGGCAACATCCTGTTTCCTGGCTTCACAGCCCCTAAAGTCGCCTGGGTTGCCGAGCACGAAGCTGACAATTTTGCGCGTTTGGCCAAAGTACTTCTGCCCAAGGATTATGTTCGCTTGTGGCTGACAGGCGAACATGTCGGCGACATGTCCGATGCCGCCGGTACCGGCTGGCTGAATGTTGCCAAGCGCTGCTGGTCCGATGAGCTGTTGCAGGCAACCGGGCTTTCCCAGCAACACATGCCACGCCTGGTAGAAGGCACACAGGTGTCCGGCCAGTTGCGTACAGCACTCGCGACACGCTACGGCATGCTCAATAGCGTGGTCGTAGCCGGTGGCGCCGGCGATAATGCAGCCAGCGCCTGTGGCATGGGCACAGTAGCAGACGGTGATGCCTTTATCTCCCTGGGCACCTCTGGCGTGCTGTTCGCAGCCAACGATAGCTACCAGCCCAATGCCCAGAGCGCTGTGCATGCGTTCTGTCATGCATTGCCCGATACCTGGCATCAGATGGGCGTGATACTCGCCGCAACCGATGCGCTCAACTGGCTTGCAAAAGCCATGAAGTCCACACCGCAAGCACTGAGCTCACCGCTGGATTCGCGACGGGCAGAGCCAACGGATGTGATCTTTCTGCCGTACTTGGGAGGCGAACGAACGCCCATCAACGACACCGATGCACGTGGCGTCTTCATGGGACTCAAGCACTCGACTGATGCCGATGAAATGACCCGTGCCGTATTGCAAGGAGTGGCGTTTGCCTTCAAGGATAGCCAACTGGCACTGCAATCAGCTGGTAGCACACTCAAACGGGCTGCCGCCATAGGCGGTGGCGCAAAATCCGACTATTGGCTGCGGGTTATTGCCAATACGTTGAACATCCCGCTGGATATCCCCCTCGATGGTGATTTTGGTGCCAGCCTCGGAGCTGCCCGACTGGGAATGATTGCTGCCGAGCAAGCCGATCCCTTAAGTGTATGCACCGCACCGCTCATTGAGCGAACGGTAGAACCTGATGGCTCCAGCGCCGCCTTTGCCGAGCAATTTGAACGCTATCATGCCACCTACGAAGCACTGGCTCCGATCATGCGTCATCCCTCCAATAACTGAAGGGACTCGCCTGCCAGCTCACTTTTGTGAGCTGGGCTGAAGTGCTAGCTTCCTGCGCTGGTATCCGCAACAGGTCCGGCGACAACGGCTTCAAGTGCCGCTCTTTCAATCATGCCGGTGCGCGCGCCGGCAAGATTGCCGGAGGGGTCATACAGCAGGTAGGTCGGTGTCGCTCGAAAATCCTTGCCCGTCAGTTCCTTGTACTGGCGGTGGAACACGTCCGTGAATACGACCAGATTCGGGTACGACGGATTGTGCCGATCGATCAGTTTCTGAATCTCGGCCTCGGCCTCCATGCCATCCAGAGCAATACCCACTACGCGTGCATCACTGGCCTGATGATCATGATGAAAGGCTTCAATCATGGGCTTTTGCTGCTCACAGGGAATACAGTCGGTCGACCAGAACATCACCAGTGTCCAACGCCCATCACCGACGTAATCGTTGAGATTGACCCGGCTACTTTCCATGTCCTGGAGTTGAAAGGACTGCGCCAGCCCGGCACCAAACAGTAGTGAACCGCCCACCAGACAAGCCAGCAGACGCTTGCCCATGACAGGCCAGCACAACAAAGAGGACACTTTACTGAAGATCAAATTCACCGATTTTTTTCTGCTTAATCCTGACGATTGAGAGTCACCACGACACCTCGCCGCGGCAATGTGTTGCCTGAACTATCACCTGCCCAGCAGCCTTCGTCAAGAATTCTGTTCTGCGGTATACCCGCAAACAATAGCGCTTCGCGTACTCGACTAGCCCGCCCTAGCGCCAATGCCGCATTACCGCTTTCCAATTCCGTTGGACCCAGCGAACAACCGATCACTGAAAACAGATCCGACTCTGGCTCGAAGGATAATACCATTTCATCCACCAGTCTCTTGTTAACCGCACCAAGTCGTAATGAGTCGTTAGGGAACAACAGGATCAGCTCCTCCACGACACGATGCTCGGCCAGCAAATCTTCGAAGTTGGACTCCCCCAGATCAAATACGTTCTCCACCCGCGTCAAATTAGCCAACGGCAAAGCCAGATTCTGCTTGGCGATAGCACCGGACACGACCGGATTCAACGGATTAGCCTCATCAGGTACGGACAGAGGTGAGACCTCTGGGTTTGTACCTGCTGTATCCTGCGCAAGTTCGCCGGTCGCCACCTCGGTATTCGGGCTGACAACAGGCACCGGATCAACTACCGAAGCCGTATTGGCGAATACCCGATCATTGGGAATAATGGCACTGGCGTCGGCACCGCGAACATACAAGGGCGTGAGCGGACTGATTCCAGCCACACCAGCCATCAGAAAGCTGCGACGCAATTCGACACTGCCAATTGCCATTTCATAGGTGGCCTGCTGAGCTGCACCCTGATCAGTTTTCTGGGCCGATTTCTGCTCAAGGCGATACTGGAACAATTGACCACTCGACGTATCGTTGACCCAGCGCACCCCGTAGCCTGCAGCCCGCAACGCCATCTGCATGGCGACGGTGAACTCATCGGTGCGCGAAGTTCGCAGCAGATTAATCGTCGTCTCTGCCGGTTGCAGCAAATCGATCTGCCGCAAAGTGTTCACAAAATTCCCGGCAATAATCTGTACAGGCTCCGCTCCCTGCTGCCCAGAAGCCGCAATAGACAGTTCGTCTTCGGCTTGGGGTGGCTGGCTGACACAGCCCAAAGGCAGGCAGGCCAACAGAAATACGAGAGTGAATCGAGACAGATGCATTTTCTTGAAATCTTCCTTGAAGGCCTGAATTCCAGACAGCTTATCTGGAGCGGCGGCAATTTACGGATACTATACCGGCGGTTGATACTTGTAGAAGGTGGCTCCGATCACGTTTAGTGAAGCTCGTCAAAAGAAAACATGAATCGATCCGAATTCATCACGCAAGTTCGGCATGTTGGTACCTTGCGAATCAGATACCCTATCTGTAACAAGCTGACAGATCCGCAAACCGGAGCAAGAAACCCGTGATTCAACTTTCCGGCAACAGAGCCGAATATCCTGCCTGGAAACCTCTAGTGGCCATCTGCCTGCTAGGCAGCTCCCTGGCCTTAAGTGCCTGCGCAGTAACCGACACTCCCATTTCTCCAGCGTCCCTGATAGCCGATAAGGCCAACCGGAACATATTCGGGAAAGCCGCCCCGGTACCCACAGCGTACCGGACAATGGTCAACGACCTGAGCGACGTCGTCGTGCAGATCTTTGATCCTCGCGATACCACCCTGCAAGTGACAAGAAGCAATGCAGATCCTATTTTGCAGTACTTCGTCCAAGTCCTGGCTGAACACGGTTTTGGCATACAGCGAGTCAGTGCCGACCAGGGAGCTCAGTACCTGCAATATGAACTCAGATCGATTGATGATGAGAATGGCGTGCTGGTATCCCTCAATGTGGGTCCCGTGGTAGCCACTCGTTATTATCAACTGCTGCGCGACAACGTCGTTACCCCTACCAGCGTTGTACAACTTGCGGGCACGCGCGCACCGGTCACGGTAGCAGATACTCCGACAGGTCGATTCAAAGTATCAAACCCGGCCTTCTCACAGGTGCAATACGTCGCCGCGATGAGTCTTGATGAGCAATCACCCATCATCTCGCTGGTTACGCCCGATGTTATCAACAGCGCAACAAGCCAATCCGCACGCGGGCCCAGCCTACAGGCTCTGAATTCCAGTAAAGTTGAAGTCACCAATCTTTTCTTCGGCACAGAATCCAACTTTGCATCCATTCTCGATGGCCATGAACAAGTGGATCGTCAGATCGTGGTGTTCGGTAATGACTCCATGATATTGGGCGACACCAACAAGCAACTGATTGACCAGTTTGTGGATGAGAAGCTAGAAGCTACCGACGTCATCAGCCTGGTCGGTTGCAGCAACGGCCCCACCGCTCTGGATATCGGCAACGAAGGCCTGGCGCTGGGTCGGGGCAGACGCGTAATCGAAGCATTGATGGCCCGCGGCGTATCGCGCGAGCAAATTCTGGATGAAGGTTGCTGGGCTCCGACCAAGGCAGATGATCGGTTTCCCAGTCGTGGTGTTGTCCTTGAATTGTGGCGGAGTCAATCATGAGCTTTTCACCTGCCGCCTCACTGAGCACAGGCGTCACTCTACTTTCATTACTGCTATCAGGCTGTACGGGGCTCTCAGGTCCACAAGGCGTGGACCAGGAAGCCTTGCTGCCCCGATTGGCAGGCAATGCTGCCTCCCTGAATGAAATCAGCGGACTGGAGCGAGCTCATCTACAGCTGATTGCCACCAACCTTGTCGCCACCCTGGTGCAGATTCCAGAAATGCGCCCGGCCACTGTCACCTTGCAGATCAACACACCATTCACCGCTTTTGGCAATGCGGTGATCAGGGCACTGGAGGATGCCGGCTTCGGCATGCAACTGGTCGATGCGGACCAGGGACAGAATTTCGTCTCATACAGCAAGAGTCTTTCCGAGACCGAGTCCGGACTGGTCACCAACTATGGACTTGCCGTTGGTCGTATCCGCTTGTCACGTGAGTACGTCATTGAAGCCGATGCCGTCTACCCTTCATCCCTGATGACTATCTCAGGAACTGATTCAATTGCCGATATCCAGTTGGCGGACAACATCTTTGCCGAACAAGGTGGCCAGAGCACAGCATTCATCAGCGGTGCACAGCGCGCTGGAATTCCTGACCCGAACCTCAAGGCAAGCACCATTGATGTCAACGAGTTCGATAAGCTGCCAGAAGACAAACGCACAACGCAGGAATATGTCTTCACGGAAGCCCGGCAACGCTATTTTGAAAGTGACACACGCCGCCGCGTACCGGATCTCAGTCGCTACTCCAAGCACCGCCGCACGGTACTGATATTCGAGGACAACACGACTCAGGTAATGGGCAATGCCAACAAGCAGGCTGTACGCTTGCTGGTGCGCGAGTTCAGTGATGATGACATCATGCTGATCAAAGCCTGCCTGGATGCAGACGGACGTGACGAGGCCTCCCTGAACAGGGCCATTCGTGTTGAAGAAGAACTGGCAGGTCTGGGCGTACCGACAGAATCTGCCTATATAGCCCCATGTGCGCGGATCAGTTATCGCCACGCATCGGACAACTCTCCCACACCGGTGGAACTGATTCACTACCGTCCAAAATAAAGATGATGCTATCCAGAAAAAGACTCCTGCTACCAGCCCTGCTGGCACTCATCAGCGGCAACAGCACCTCAGCTGCGACGCTCGAAACCGCTCTCGATCGTGGCGCACTGCGTTGTGGTGTAAATGCGGAGCTAGCCGGTTTCGCCAAAGCCAATAGTCTGGGTGAATACAGTGGCTTCGATATTGATATTTGCAGAGCTGTAGCCAGCGCGGTCTTCAATGACAGCGAAGCGGTGGAGATGATTCCGGTAACCACGACTGATCGTTTCCCGGCCATGCTGTCCGGCACATTTGACATCTTGTCCAGAAACACGACGTGGACACTTGAGCGCAACGCGCAATTCGGGCAATTCGCCGGCGTCAATTTCTACGATGGGCAAGGCTTCATGGTCACCAAGTCCAGTGGCATCAGAAGCGCACTGGAACTCGATAACCAGCCGATCTGCGTCGGTAGAAATACTACCTCAGTACCGAACGCAGAAGATTTTTTTGCCGTCAGTGATATTCGCTATCGCCCAGTCTTTTTCAATGATGAGGTTGAAGCAGCTGAAGGATATAAGGAGGGACGCTGCAAGGCACTGACAGCTGACCGCTCAGCACTCGCAGCTCATCGCACAGGCTTTCCCGAGTCTGATGCACATATGGTATTACCCGAAGTCATATCCAAGGAGCCACTTGGCCCCATGGTTCCCCAGGATGACTCACGCTGGGAGAACATCGTACGATGGTCGCTTAACTGCATGATCAACGCCGAGGAGCTGGGCGTGACCAGCAGCAACGTCAACGATCCTGCCACCGCCAACACACCGGCTATTCAACGCCTGATCGGAGCTGTCGACAACATGGGCGAATTACTCGGACTGAACAAGCAATGGTGCAGCCGCATCATTCAGCAAGTTGGCAACTATGGCGAAGTGTATGACCGCCACCTTGGCCCTGATACGCCTCTCGGACTTGAGCGTGGTATCAACGAGCTATGGACCAATGGCGGCTTGATCTACGCACCACCCGTTCGCTGAGCAGGTACAGCAGCTGTAAAAGGGACTGGCTGGAAGGATCTGGCCAGTTTAAGGAACCCCTGCTTTATCACTCAGACTGACACCATCCTCATCACGAAGCGTGAAAGTCTCGGACACGGGCAAAAGCACTGAAACGCCGTAACACGCAGAACCGAGGAGCGCCAGACACCACACGATGGTGGCACCTGACGGCCAGTCATTCCAGGCCGACATGAACAAGCCCATCAGATAGGCACTCAAGCCAACTGTGTAGGCCCACACACGCACCCTCCGCCCGTGCAGGCGACGAACCGCCAGCGCTGGAATGATCAGACTGGCAAACACCAGGTAGACCCCGACGAGTTGCGTGGACAAGGTGATCGTGACCGCAAACAGCGGATAGAAAAGCCAGCCACCCTGCTGCTGCCGCAGACGGAACCAGGCAAACAGCACGCAGCTGTAGACCATAGCCACCCAGAACAGCTGCGTGGCACTTGTCCACAGAATTTGCCCGACCAGCAAATCTCTCAGGCGCTCACCACCCTGTGGGTCCGAGGCCAGCAGAAGAATGCTGCCTGTAGCGGCCATGACAAAGGCGACACCAATCAAGGCTTCCTGCTCTTTGGGGTCATGCTTGCGCAATAGGTAAAGCAACAAGCTGGCGACAATCGCCGTGCATATCGCAATTGCCTGCCCAAGGACAGGCGCATGCTCATCCATACCAAAGGTGCTCGCCGCAACCAGACCAAAGCCCGCTATCTGGGCTATGGCAAGATCCAGGAAGATGATTCCTCGACGCAGCACCTCCTGACCCAGCGGCACATGAGTGGCAACCACCAGCATACCTGCGAGCATGGCAGGCCAGAGAACATCGATTTGTATCAACAGTATGTCCACCTCAGCCTCCTGTCAGCAACAGGGTGAGAATCGAGTCATACAGACTCTGCAGGTCATCGGCCTCGTCGTTTCCCCCAATCGTGAACGGCAGCTCCAGCAATGCAATGTCACTATTGTCAGCCAGCCAGCGGGCACCCCTTTTGTTCTGATAATTCGCGATCAGCACGAAATTGGCATTCTGCGCACGTGTGGTTTGCAATAACTCGGCAAGATGTCCGCTGGTCGGCGGAATACCGGGTTTGGGCTCAAGATCACCGACGGTCTCAATCTGCAACCAGTCCAGCAGGTAGCTCCAGTTCTTGTGATAGACAACAGCTCGCTTACCTCGCAGCGGTTCGGCCCGTTTCTCCCAGCGCTGCACCGCTTCTGTCCAAGCGGACGAGAATATCGATAAGCGCTGACGATAGTACTCGGCGTGTTCGGCGTCGACAGCCTGGAGTCGCGCACTGAACGCCTCAGCAATAACCAGCAGCCTACGCGGGTCCAGATACACATGCGGGTTACCGTCCGCATGAACATCGCCCTGACTTCGGTCTACCTTCTGGGGCACCTCGATGCGCTCAACCTGCAAGGCTGCCAGAAAGTGTCCGGGTTGCCCGACTTGAACACGGCGGTTGCCGGATTTTTCCAACAACAACGGCAACCATCCGATTTCCAATTCCGCTCCCGTGCAGAACACCATGTCGGCATCACGCGCTTTGATGATCAGTGATGGCCTGGCTTCTACGTGATGTGGGTCCTGCATAGCATGCGTGGCAGACTCCACCTTCACCCTCTCGCCACCCAGCTCTTCAGCCAGCGCCTGCCACTCCGGTTCGCACGCCAGAATGTTCAGCGAAGCCTGCGCAAAAGGACTTGCCGAGAAAAATAGCGCGCACATCGCCAGTATTTGTATTCTAGAATTCATGGGCACCATGCGCTCCGAGGGTCATGACGTATTGCAGGCTGAGCGTGTCATTGGCATCCTCAAAGCCTTCCGCGTCCTGCAGAGTGTATTGAAGGCGTAGCTGCGAGAAATGGGAACGCATCCAACCGAGCATGACTTCCGTTTCTCTGAGCGACTGGTCGTGAAAATGATCGCCGTGAGCGGCCTTCAAATTCACTTCTCCATAACGGATCCCTGCCGACCACTGTGAATGGAAACGGTAGACCGACGAGGCATACCAGCCCTTGTGTACATCACTATCCTGGGCAAAATCGCCAAGTTCATCGACATACAGATATTCGCCCGACAAGGTCAGCTGGCTATTCCTGGCATTTCCCTGCGGCGCCCACTTCCAGACAAAATCCAGCAGATACATATTTTCGCCACTGTATGCCGCATCGTGTGAATGGTCGTGTCCGTCTTCATCTGCATCCTCTTCCACCACCTCTTGCACGGCATCAAGACGATTGCGCAAGTAAGATACTCCAGCCTGCCAGCTGCTGGCATCGGAGAGATCACCGCCCCAGGTGGACTTGAGTGTGAAGACGCCGATTGCCGGATCTGCCTCACCACCGGCCAGCGCTGTGCCGTTGAAGGCTTCGACGCCAAGCTGCCAGAAGAACGGCACCGGCATCAGGCCAGCAAGGCGTACACCGTCATCGAAATAGTGTGAGCCGAGAAAAGCGCGATACAAGGCTGGACGCTCTGTAAAGCTGTCCGCATGAGTATGTCGTGAATTCAGGTAACCCACCTGCGACAGAAAGCGTCCTGCGCGAATACCGAGGCCGTAAGGCAGCGCTACGGTGTCAAAGAAAGCTTCCTCAATGTCCAACTCGGTATCGCCCTCGTGACTCTCAAGCACCGTGGTCAAGCGACCGCTGAACAGATCATCCACAGCGCCGCTCAACGACAGTTCAGTATGACCCAGCCCAAACCCCTTGCCTTGTTCAGACAAAGCACTGTCCTCTGATTTGAAGAAGCCGTCGAGCACGAAGCTGAGCTCAGGGTTCTCGGCATGTGCAGACTCTGCTGTCATGCTCATGACCAGCGCCAATGCCACGGACGCGCCGATACCCGGCGCGTGTATTCGTCCCGTATTCATGGTTTATCAGTCCTGATGTTCGTGCGATTCAGCCAGTCCCAGCCAGGTGATGCCCCACGAAGACCTGATCGCCCACGATACCAACGAGCTCATCGACCTCTTCATGCGCAATCACCGTTCCGATTCTGGCTTCCGCTACCATCGACTCGGGGTTTAGCAACTTGCTGGCAGGAAAGTCTTCTTGCTTCAGATCGATGAACAACATGCCGTCACCACAACCGAACGCAATGAACTCATCATTAGCGGCATGTCCGTGCAGCAGGGGGCATGGCTCTTCGTAGCGATGCTCGAGCGTGAAAGTGCCACCTTCATAGGCATAGCGCTCGACCGCTGCGGGCAAGGTCGTATCAGTTATGGATGGGTCCCGATAGGTGACGAACAACTTGTCGTCTATGAGTTTGGCTGCTCCGTGCATATTGTTGGTCAGTGACAACTCACCCGTCACACTCCCTGCAGCTATATCCGCATCGCTCAGAATGGTCACTGTCGAGGGCACCCCTTCCTCCGCGTCAAAGAAGATCACACCGTGTTCTTCATGAGTACTGTAGTGGGTTGGACTGAAACCAGACAGCGTGAAATCGAGCATGGCCGGGTCCACGGCATAGTCGTGCAAATGGTCGACGTGATTCTCGGTGTACAGACCGCTATCCACAACGAGACCCTATTGTCATTGCGTTGAATGAGCACCGCGTAGCGCTTGTCCGGGCTGGCGTACAGACTGGCCTCGCCGCCGGCCATGGCAAATCGTTGCAGCGCAAACTCGGAGTCAAGGTCGTACACCACGACGGCTGAATCATCACTGTCATACAAAGCCAGACGACCAGCGGAGTCGATACTGACTGGCTCGTCTTCCTCGTTGGATGATGATCCGTCGCTGCAGGCACTGAGAAACAAGGCTGCGGCGCCGGCTGCGCCGACAAACTTCCCGTAGCGCGAGGTTGTGTGTTTGTGGTTCTGCGAGACCAACATTACAATTTTCATTTATGTTATGTTATAACGTATCTTTTTAATAGATGCAAAAATCCACCGTTATCCAGCAGATTGCCCTCTAAAGAGGTGCATTCATCAGGGCAATTGCACAGCGAAATCCCACCATCAACGCTTTTTGTATATGGTCAGTCAGACGCAATCGTCCGATCTGTGCAATCGCGCCACAGTCTACATGATATGTAATAACATAACATTTAATTTTTCAACTGCCCATCCAACTGGACAAGGATCAGTCAGGCTCTATCAATTTCACGCCTGACAAATCACGATTCAACTATCGAGACCCGCCTCGCGCAAAGCAACACCATCGGATGCCCTGAAAAAATGCATCTTGGATGCATCGAGGTAAACAGTCACCCTGTCATCAGGTTGAGCCTTGTTGCTGGCATGCACCTGCGCCGTAAACTTCTCATCCCCTACCTGGCCTATCAGCAGGGTATGCGGCCCAAGCGGCTCCATTTCGACGACCCCTACTTCGATAGATGGCCCCAGAGACGAATCCTCACCGGTATGCTCAGGTCGGATGCCCAGTACCATTTCTTTGCCTGCCATACTGGCAAGATAAGCAGGTGCTGGAAATTCAATTCCATTCTTCCCTATAAAGACCGGCCTCTCATCTTGTATCAAGATCTTGCCAGCCAGCATATTCATGCTCGGCGCACCGATGAATGAAGCTACAAACGCATTGCGAGGTCGCTCATACAAGGTAATGGGATCTGCTGCCTGTTCAATCACCCCACCTTGCATGACAATGACACGATCAGCCATCGTCATGGCCTCAATCTGGTCATGAGTGACGTAGACGATGGTACTTTTCAGCCGTCGATGCAATTGCTTGATTTCGGTACGCATCTCGATACGCAGCTTGGCATCCAGGTTCGACAATGGCTCGTCAAACAAAAAGACATCAGGGTCGCGTACCAGGGCTCGGCCAATTGCCACACGTTGACGTTGCCCACCCGAGAGCTCCGCCGGCTTGCGATCCAGATAATCGTCAAGGTTGAGTATGCGCGATGCCTCTTTCATCGCCTCCTCTGCCCGTTCCTTGCCTTCGCCTCGTACCCGCATTCCATAGGTGATATTTTCACCCACCGTCATATGAGGAAACAGCGCATAGGATTGAAACACCATGGCGCAATTACGCAACCCAGGGCGCAGCTGTGTGACATCACGAGAACCGATACTGACAGTGCCGGTCGTCGCCGTCTCCAAACCGGCGATCATTCGCAATGTTGTTGTCTTGCCACACCCCGAAGGACCTACCAGTACGACAAACTCGCCATCGGCCACCTGCAGGTCCAGCGGCGGAATAACTTCCACTTCACCAAACGATTTGGTAACGCTCTCAATATTTATAGTGGCCATTTCTACACATTCGTTTAGCCGAATTCGGCGTTTTCGATTCCAGGCACACCCTTGGAGATAGTGTCCCCAAGGGCATGCAATAGCACAATCAGATCAGATCGAACTCAGTCAAGACCCATTGAGGCACGGTAGGCAGCTAGCTGCTCATCTCTTCCCAAATCGTCTGTCAGCTCATTCCAGCCAGCGGCAACAGTATCGAGTGCTTCCTGAGGTGTCACATCACCTGCCAATGCTTTGGACAATTCGATTTCCAGTATTTCCGTGTAGGAAAAGTACGCAGGCAGACGCATATCAAGGGCCACATTGTCGGCAGTTACCGACGCTTGCTGTGCACCCAGGTATTCTCGTGCTTCACGCTCAGAGAAGATACTGCTCCAACGCTCCGTATTAGTGGTATGAGAAATACGATACGGATTAACACCCGTACCAGCGGTTACCGTTGCTTCACCCGACACCTCGGGGCTGGACAGGTAGGAGATAAAATCCCAAGCCGCATCCTGCTTTTTGGACGTTTGCGGCACCGCTGCCTGCCAGCCACCAAAAGCCATGAATGGCGTGTTCAGAACATCATCATACTCATCCCATTCACCCGTCTTGTAATTGTAGACCTCTCTTGCACTTGGCAAGACCGCGGACCCAACACTACCAGCAACCTTTGACTGCTCAGGGTCAGCACCGATAACGCCGGTATCGCCCCAACCAATAGACTGCGCAACCTGGCCACCTGCAAAGGCAGCATTAACCTCTCCAAAAGAGAAATTCAGAGCACTAGGCGGCGCCAGCTGGGAGGCACGAATGTATTCTTCCAAACCCTTTACCCAACCCGGATTATTGACTTGTGCATCCATGGTGTCAGGATCAAAGAACATCGAGCCTGGAAAATCTGGATGGCTGGTGTAGGCCGCAGCATGACTGAAGAGAAACCAGAATTGCTGACCACCACGGCGGAACGCTTCAGCAGTACCCCAGACACCATCGATATTGGTCTGGAAATATTCTGCGATATCCAGATATTCTTTCCATGTCGCAGGAATCGCCAGATCATAGCCATACTTTTCCTTGAAACCTGCCTGGTTAGCCTCGTCTTCAAAAAGATCAATGCGGTAGGAGTATGTGTGCACATCACCATCCATCGTCTGCGACAGAACCTTACCGTTCCAGACCATCAATGATTCGCGATAAACAGGGGCGATATCCTCCCAGTCCTCTCCCTCTTGATAGCTTGCAGGCATCTCCGACAGATAAGGTGTGAAGTCCGGCGCCCAGGCAGGTGCAAATGCGATGACGTCAAAAGCATCGTCACCAGAGGCCAGTGTTGTGACAATCTTCGGATACAGCTCTGACAAGGGGAATTCAACAACCTTGACCGTCCCACAGGTTTTGGCTTCCCAGCCTTTGGCTGCATTTTGCAAAGCGGATGCGATGTATGGACCAGTCTGAGTGGTCGCCGTAATTTCCACGCCGGTATAGTCTGGCGAACATTCAGCCCAGACAGCCGGCGCTGCCAGGGCTGCAACAATGGCCAATGATGTGGTTTTCACTATTTTTCTCATGATTCTCTCCTTAGGGTATTTTTATTATTTAACTGCACCGATCGTCAACCCGGAGCGCATCAAACGCCCAAGCAGACCGGCAATGATGACCATCGGTACGATTGCCACCAAAGCTGCTGCCGATATGGCCCACCACTCATCGCCACGCTGGCTGTTTTGTCCTGCGACAAGAATGGGCAGGGTTTGCCACTTTGAATTGGTGAGAAAAAGGGCAAATAGAAATTCATTCCAGACGAAAGCCAGCGTGATCACGAAGGTGGCTATCAGGCCCGGTCGAGCCATCGGCAGCACAATGCCGAAGAAGATCCGCCAGCTGGGTACATTCTCAACCAATGCGGCCTCTTCCACATCTACCGGCAAAATGGCAATGAAGTCACGCATCAACCACACTACGATAGGCAGAGAAAATGCCACATAAGCCAGCGTCAAACCAAAATAGGTATCGGTCATCTTGAAACCCATCTTGCCCATTTCGGTGTACAGCAGGAACAATGCGAAGGCCACAACAATAGGAGGAAACAGACGCTGACTGACAAACCAGAAAATGATGTCATCATTGCCTAACACCGGTCCAGGAAGCGCAAAGCGATTAAGAAAAATGGATAGCGCAAGTGCGACACAGAAGGCAATAATGGATGCCATGGCCGGATTGACACCAAATACTTCACTACCCAGAAGATACCCTCCCATTGCCACAATAAAGAAACTGATGCCACTGGCCAGGCGCACCTTGAACGGGAACCTAACCAGAGCATAGGCCGCCATGCTACCCACCAGAGTGGCAATCAGAGAGGCCGATAAACCCACAATGGTAGACGCCCAGAAAGTGGAAAAAAATGCGCCTCGTGAGCCACTGAACAAATCCTTCCAGGCTTTCAACGTCGGCTGAAAATCAACAAAAGGCAGATAGGTCGGACCACCGACGACATCCACTGGCGACTTCAAGGAGGTGATAGCGACCCAATACAAGGGGAACAGTGTAAATATCAACCAGACCAGGCAGGCAAACAACACCCAATATCGTTTGCCGCCCTGCAGATCCCGTACGCTCATTTGTACTTCTCCAGATACGGCTTGAGAATAGCCAGGTACACAAGACTGATTACCAGGACCACGGCCAGGAACATGAATGACAGCGCCGAGGTATACCCCAGATTGAATTTCTTGAATCCTTCCTGGTAGGCGTACAACGACAAGGTTTCGGTGGAAATACCCGGACCGCCGCCTGTCATGACAAATACGGTGTCAATGATCTTGAAGCTTTCCACGATACGAATGAAAATGACCGCCGCGGACATGGGTAGCATCATCGGAAACGTGATACTCCAGAACTGCTGCCAGGCAGATGCATTTTCCAATTCTGCCGCCTCATAGACATCCTCCGGCAGACTCTGCAAACCTGCTAACAACAGCAGAATAACCAATGGCGTCCATTGCCAGATCTCCACAGTAATCAGAGAACCCAGTGCCCACTTGGTATCGGTTAGAAAAGGCAGATTGGAAAAGCCGAAGAAGCTGGTTAACTGATTCAACGGGCCCATGGTCGGATTCAGAATCTGACGTGCAACCAAGGCCACCGCAACCGGAGCAACCAGCATTGGCAACAGAAAACTGACTCGGAAAAAATCGGCTCCCGGGACACGCTTTACCAATGACAGAGCAATACTGAATCCGATGATAAATTGCAGAGCAACCGAGATGAAGGCGATCAAACTAGTGGTACTGACAACTTGCCAGAACCGCTCGTCTACCATCAAATCTGCATAATTTTCGAGGCCAATAAAGCGTGCAGGCCTGGGTGGAATCAAACGCAGGCTCATGAAACTGTTGGCCAGCGAATAGATCAACGGGAAGATCGCCATGACCAGCACAATCAGTACTGCAGGCCACAGAAAAAAGTGCTTGACCGGATCTTCGCGTGTCATCAGCTTTCAGAGCCGAACGTATCTGCAAGCAATTTTTCTATCTCCTGCTTGTCAGGCATCGAAGGTGCAGTGCCTCGTCGAGTCACCGAAATTCCTGCCGTAGCACACCCGAAACGCACCGCAGAGACAATCTCTTCACCCGCTGCCAGCGCTGCCGAGAAGCCACCCACAAAAGCATCCCCTGCGCCACTGGTGTCTATCACCGTGTCACTGGACATGGCAGGCACATGCGCATCCACCTCATCCGACAATACATAAACACCCTTCTCCCCCAGGGTAATAACTGCAACACCCGCTCCGCGTTCTCGCAACTGTGTCGCAGCCGCCCTGGCCTGCTCCACCGTGGTAACGGGAAAACCGACGATATCGCGCGCTTCTGTTTCATTGGGAATGATGAAATCACACAATGACAACATCTCTTCGGGAAAGGACTCAGCAGGTGCTGGATTAAATATGGTGATTACACCGGCATCACGTGCAATCTTCAGCCCCTGCATCGCAGCTTCCACAGGTTGCTCGAGTTGCGTAACAAACACCTTCGATGACTCAATCACCGAGCGCCTGGCCTCTACATTCTGGGCAGACAAGGTACCACCAGAACCTGGATACACAATGATGGCGTTTTCACCGTTGCTATCGTTAACAAAGATAAAGGCGGCACCCGTCGGACAGTCAGACATGACTTCAAGCTCTGGAACAACACCCACCTGGCGATAGGTATCCAGAGCCATTTTTCCGAAGGTATCATCACCCAATTTGGTGATAAACGAGGTTCTGGCACCGGCACGGGCTGCTGCCACGGCCTGATTCGAACCTTTGCCGCCGGGTCCGACTGAAAAGCCGCTACCGGTCAGCGTTTCGCCAATGCCCGGCATTCTTGATGCCTGATAGGCGGTATCCGCAACAAATATCCCCAGTACTGATACTCCTGCCTGCTCACTCATTGCCTTTCCTCTTACTGGCATCTGTTGAAGGGACCACAATTGCATTAATCCTATTCACCGTATGGCACCCAGATATTCTTGATGTCTGTTGCTCGGTTCAGATACTCACGCCCTTCGCCAACTATCGGATCCAACCAATCGATCTGCCGATCAAATCCACTCCAGATCCGCTTCAGATTGCCGGTAGAATTTTCTTCGACACAGTGTGTGATAGCTGGCCCTGCAAATGCCCACAAGGCATCCACATCGTTATGCTTGCTCAGCGTGTCCGCCAGCTCCATGGCGTTTCCGGTAACAATATTGACCACCCCTGCCGGAACATCCGATGTTTCAAGTATCTGATAGAAATCAGTCGCCGATAAAGGCGAGCTCTCACTGGGCACTATCACACTGCAATTGCCACTGGCCAACTGCGGAGCCAATAGACTGATCATGGCCAGTAAGGGTGATTCTGGTGGACAGATCAAGCCGACCACACCCTGGGCTTCAGGCACTGCCAGCGCCATACCCTTGATAGGGGGCTGGTGCACCGCACCTTCGTATTTGTCTGCCCATGCACCATAGGTAAACAAGCGCGATACAGAGGCTTCAACCTCCGCTGTCGCCTGCTTCATCGTGACCCCGGTCATCTGTCGAATGCGTGAGGCAAATTCAGCTTCGCGTATCGAAAGATTCTCTGCAAGGAAGTACAGTATCTGAGCACGGTTGTGAGTCGTTGTTCGCGCCCAGCTTGTTGCTTTGCGTGCTGCCTCTACCGCGTTACGAATATCCTTCCTGTTCCCCTCACCGACATCCCCCAGGCTAACGCCACGAGGCGAGACCACGGCCCGTGAATAGTTGCCATCTGGCCGCACTTGCCGACCACCAATATAGAGCTTGGCCGTTCGGTCCAGCACCTCAGCGGTACGGCTGGTCTCAATGGGCAAGGCTTCAGCATCCTTACGCATCGGTGCTTTCATCCAGGCATCCGGCTTCAGGTAATCAAAACAACCTTCACGCCCTCCTTCCCTGCCAAATCCACTCTCTTTTTTGCCTCCAAAACCAACGCCTGCGTCCATGACATTCGTGGTATTGATCCAGACAATGCCTGCTTGCACCGCAGCGGCCACTTCCAGCGATTGATTGATGGACTCACTCCAGATACTGGCGGACAGTCCATAGCGGGTGTGATTTGCTACAGCGATGGCTTCGTCGAAAGTACGAAAGCTCATGGAGACCACAACAGGACCGAATACCTCCTCGCACATTATCGCCGAGCTGGGATCCGCATCGCTGAGCAGAGTTGGAGGATAGAAACTGCCACCCGAAGGCATTTCAATCTCGGGCTGATAGAGTGAGGCTCCCGCAGCCACTGCCTGCTGCACCATCGCCTGCACTCGATCAAATTGCACCGGCGCTACCAACGAGCCCATATCGATGCACTTGTCCAGAGGCTGACCGACACGCAAACGTGACATGCGCTCTCGCAAGCGACTGTGGAAGTCTTCAGCAATACCTTCCTGAACCAGTATTCTGGAACCAGCACAGCAAACCTGCCCTTGATTGAACCAGATCGCATCCACCACGCCTTCAACAGCTGCATCCAGATCGGCATCTTCAAAAACAATAAAGGGAGATTTGCCTCCTAGCTCCAATGTAAGCGATTTACCACTACCTGCAGTGGCCTGACGAATCCACTTTCCAACGGCGGTTGATCCGGTAAAAGCTACCTTGTCCACTTGTTCGTGCACAGCCAATAACGCACCTGCGGCCCCGTTGCCGGTAACAATATTAAGCACCCCCTCAGGCAGACCAGCCTTGGCTGTCAACTCTGCAAACAGCAGCGCACTCAAAGGCGTATATTCTGCAGGCTTCAGCACCACGGTATTACCCAAGGCCAACGCGGGTGCAATTTTCCAGGCCATCATGAGGAATGGAAAATTCCAGGGGATAATCTGACCGACAACCCCTATAGGTGAGTGATCGGGAAATTCACTGGATTGCAATTGCGCCCAACCAGCGTGATGATAGAAATGTCGAATTGCCAGCGGGATATCAATATCACGGGTTTCACGAACCGGCTTGCCACTATCCAGTGCCTCTACAACGGCAATCAGACGTGCATGCCGCTGAATGATTCTTGCCAGGGCATACAGAACCTTGGCCCGAGAATGCCCCGGCAGAGCAGCCCATGCAGGTTGAGCGGCCCGAGCCGCCTTGACCGCAGCATCAACGTCGTCTTGGCGTGCTTCTGACAATGTCGCCAGCACCTCACCCGTCGCCGGTTCCAGAGTAGTAAAGGAAACTTCAGAAGGTGCGGTAAAGCGACCATTGATAAAATGACCAAAGCCATCTTGATGAGCTGCCAACCATTGGCGGGCCTCACTATCGCTTTCTGGAGCAGAGCCGTAGGACATAGTGTCAAAATAATGCGCAACGTTCACGAGGAATTATCCAATGGGGTGGCGGTGATTGGCGCTGTAAGCACCTTCGACATGATGTTCAAGCTGACGCTCGATATCACCCAGCAAACTTGAGGCACCAAAGCGAAACAGTTCAGGCGCCAGCCAGGCATCGCCCAGCTCTTCTTTAACCAGTGCCAGATAGGACAAGGAGTCCTTGGCCTTGGATACGCCGCCAGCTGGCTTATGACCCACCCGAATGCCGGTCAGCGCCTGGTATTGGCGAATCATGCGCAACATAACCATGGTGATGGGCAATGTTGCATTCACTGACTCCTTACCGGTGGATGTCTTGATGAAGTCTGCACCTGCCATCATGCACACCAGGCTGGCTCGAGCTATATTGTTGAGTGTTTTCAGATCACCGGTTGCCAGAATGGCTTTGACATGTGCATCGCCACAAGCAGCTCGGTAATCCTTCATTTCCTCATACAAGGCTTGCCAGTTGCCGGTCAGTACGTATTCTCGTGTGATGACAATATCGATTTCACGAGCACCAGCAGCCACCGATTCTTCAATTTCCTGGAGTTTCAGATGATGCGGGGTCAGACCTGCAGGAAAACCTGTGGATACTGCCGCAACCGGTATTCCACTACCCTGCAGTGCATCCACAGCCGTACCGACAAAACGATGATAAACACAGACCGCTGCGGTCGTTATGCGCCGTTCCTCCATACCCATTGCTGCCAGCAGTGACGGCTTGACAGGGTTCATGGCCTTGGCACACAAACGCCGTACTCGCCCTTCCGTATCGTCGCCATTGAGCGTCGTCAGGTCCATGCAAGTCACGGCTTTGAGCAACCAGGCTGCCTGTGCCTCCTTCTTGACTGTACGTCTGCCCGCGAGGGATTGGATACGTCGATCAGCAGCGGAGCGATTCACGCGTACACTCTCGACCCACCCCATATCCAATGACATACCCGGGTTGCGCATGCCATGTCCGGAGCTGTCGATACCAGGCGAAGACATCGCAGCTGCCACGTCTGGCTTCCTGAGAGCAGTGCTCATGGCAAACAAAGCCTTAATGGCATCATGGGAACATCACCTCGTAGTAAGTGGAACAAGATTGGCGCAATTATGTCAAAATGTAAACATTAAATGTTATATTTTTTACATTCACACGCAAACCGATAAACAACAGGCCGTCTCTCGGCGAGCACGACTTCAATCAATTTCCCCCGCATTCGGAAAACCAAACTGTGGCCTCTCGCAAGCAAAAACGCCTCTCCCAACTGCTCGATCTGATTTCCGAACAGTCCAGCATGCACATCCGCGATGCAGCCGAAGTGCTGGACGTCTCGGAGATGACCATCAGACGAGACATCCGGGACAATCCGGACAAGTTCGGCCACCTGGGTGGACATATCGTCCCGGCAAACAAGCTCTCTCACCGCGCCTCTTACGATCTGGGCATCGAGACCGATATTCACGATCAGGAGAAACGACAGGCCTGTCAGCAATGCCTGCCGTTCGCTATTACTGAAGACATCATCTTCGTGGACTGCGGAACAACTCTGGTGCACCTGATGGATCTTTTACCCCATGATCTTGAGATATCCATCGTCTGCCATGCTTTGAACATTGCAGACAGAGCGGTTCGCAAATCCAATGTGAACCTGATCCTGATGGGTGGGCAGTACCATTCGCCAACCTCATCCTTCCACGGCCTGGGGGCTGAAGCCATGTTCCAGCGCCTGGGCATCAGCACCGGCTTCTTCTCGGCGGCAGGCATCCATCCTCTACACGGTGCCACCTGCACACATTTCAATGAAGTAGCCGTAAAACAAGCCGCCATGAACAGCACCACTCGCCGCATTCTGGTTGCCGATAGCAGCAAAATTGGCAAGGTATCGCCTGCGCGCTACGCCAGCATAGAAGATTTTGATTTGATCCTGACGGAACAGGGATCCTTTGAGTTTGCGAGTGAGGCAGCTGATTAAACCGTTTGAACATCCATTTTCACAAATGTTGCATATCAAACATTTTTACAAACCGCATCAAACAATCTCCGATTGACCACCAACGCGACACCACACACTTTCAGTCCCTGGAGGACTTTGAACATGAGCACGCAAGAAAACCACTCGCCCAGCACCAGCAAGATCATGGCTCTGGAAGCCTTTGAACATGTACCCAATGACAACGTTGCCCGCTACCTTGAACTCGCGCAGATCATTGATGATCAGGTTCGCGACGAAGAGCCAGGTATGCTGCTACATGCACTGACCCAGTTCAGTAAAAGTGATACCGAGACAGTTTTCAAATGGCTGGAAGTATTTGAGAACGCCGATGCACTGGAGGCGCACCTTGGCAGCAAGCATGTCGCTGCGCATATCGAGAAACTAGCCGACGGCATTCTGGAAGGCCGTATCGATCTGGTGATCTATGCTGACTGGGATGAGGCCACGCGAACCTATTGGCAAAACCACTTCTCTGCGGTCAACTTCAGCTTCGCCGCTGTTGAATCGGGCTTCTATCGCCAACGCTGAACTGCGCAAACTGCCACTTAACAACGGCGAGACGATGGTAATCGATGAAATGATTTTTCACACCGCACTCAGGCAGCCGTCGCAAGACCGGGGTTAGACATCAGCACTTCGCAGATTTTCAGATCCATGGCCGTATCAATGTCTGCCGAACGCTCGGCACTCATTTCATAGGCAACGGTTCGCGGGCCATTCATGCTCTTGTGCTCCTCCATCGCCGCAATATTCGCAATATAGATGGCACCATTGGGGGCGAATACAGGACTGAGTGACTGGCGATCCGTTTGCATCAGGGCCTCTTCATAACGCTCCAGATGACCCTCCTCCGACAGACAAAACAGCCAGTTGGGATGATGCTTGGCCCGTGTAACACCGATACAAAAATCCGCTTTCTGTCTGATCATCTGCTCAATGGCCTTGTCCACGTCAGCTGCCGTACGCAGTGGACTGGTAGGCTGCAGCAAGACGACAAGATCATAGCCCGGCACCATCTGACAGGCATGCAGCAGCGGTGCCATTCCGGGCGTGTCATCCATAGCCAATGCCGCCGGTCGTAGAAAGGGTACATCTGCCCCCCAGCGCTTTGCAATATCGGCAATTTCCTGACTGTCGGTCGACACCACGACACGATCTACACAGTCGGAGTCAAGGGCCGCATCAATACTCCAGGCGATCAAAGGCTTGCCTGCCAGTGGTATGACATTCTTGCCCGGCAGTCCCTTGCTATTGCCGCGTGCCGGAATCACCGCCAGCACCTTCCGAGTTCCTATCATGTCGCTGCCTGGATCATTGCTGAATTCTCCCGTTTCCGGATAACACTTGCTCTCGCCTGCGATGAACGGCGTTCCGGCTTAGTCCACACAGTCAAGCAAGACGCCTACCAGAACGGGAGAAACTGCACGATCGAACCCTTCGAGGTTTTTGAAGCAGCAAGTCTATTAACCGTAAAAGCTCACCCTGCGCTGCAGGTGCATCACGACTTATCGCACAATACGGCCGCAGCAACGGCAAGGCAGTCGAGTGAGCGATACGCAACCGCCCTTCATACTCGGCGTCTTGTGCGAAGCCGCCCTGCGTCAGGGCCACCCCAACGCCTTGCTCTGCCAGGGCCATCGCCAGGCTGGTGTTGGCGACGCGCTTGCCGCGAGCGGGCGAGATATCCCGTGCAATACCCGCCTCCCGAAACCAATCGTTCCATCCCAGGTGATCCATGTAACGCTCACCCCAGTCAACATGGATAAACAGCTCTTCAGGCAATGACTTTAGCGATAGATTATCTAAGGCAATTTTTGTCGAAATCACAGGCACGATGGATTCGTGCATCAGTACGGTGGCGTGGTGACCGGGGTAGAAATGATCTCCGTAAGTAACCCGTATATCAACGCCGTCGCGTATCAGTTCGACTGGATCGTCCTCGACACGGATGCGCAGCGGAGCGTCCCAGTCGGCCACTCGTGAGGCCAGCCAACGCTCCGCCAGAGCCGGCAAGACACTCACACACAACGGTCGACGATCGCGATCACCCAACAACTTTGACGTCAGCGTCGATAGCTGATTCAAGGCGCTGGCACTGTCTCGGTAAATCGTCATACCGGCATCAGTTAACGCGATGTGGTTATGCCCGCGGGTGAACAGTGTCTTGCCAAAGAACAGCTCTAACTTGCGCACCTGCATACTCACAGCTGCAGCCGTCACGCCCAGCTCTTCAGCGGCGAGTACAAAGCTGCCGCAACGGGCGCTGGCCTCGAAGGATTTCAATGCGTTGAGTGGAGGTAGCCTCATATTCTGGCATCAGTTTTTCTAAGTCTGAGTCAGTATATCTGCATTGACCTGCACCATTAATGCCGCGACAGTTGGATCTCAAAAAACAAGGAAACTCTCATGCCCGCCCACGACCTCACACTGCGCCGTTTCCCTGAGTCTCTCCCCGGCTTCGCACCGATAGCCGATGACCCGGTATTCGACCCAGCGGTGCATCTGGCCCTGGGCCAGCCCGAACGCATCTATTCACTGGACGAGCTTGGTTACAAGCCAAACCAACTGAGCGAGGCCACCGATTCGGCCGTGGCGGCGACCGATTGCTTTCGCATACTCAGCGACGAAGGTGTGGCGGCCATGTATCACGTCTGCAAGCAACTGGAAGCACACACAACATCGAATGTACGCATCTCGCGCAACACCCGCGGGGGTGTTTATCGTTCACGCTTCATCCGCGATTTAAGCCTGTCGCCGGAGATCACCGAGCACCTGGGCACACTGCTGCAATCGCCTCTTCTGCCCCACGCCATGGGCCACCAGCTGGCACACCTTAACTACCAGCCGCTGACTGTGGGCGAGAATATCGACAAATGGCACTACGACACCTTGCAAGTGGACTACGTGATGTTTGTCACCGACCCCAATGTCGTTGATGGCGGTGAGTTTCAGTATTTCCGCGGCACCCGCGACGAGATGAAAGAGCTGCACGCCGCAGGCCAAACAATTGCGCCCGAGCGCATCATCGCCCCACCGATACCTGGCGCCGGATATGCCATATTGATGCAGGGTAACTACGTAGTCCACCAAGCGCGCGGCTTGCAGTCGCCGGGGGAGCGCATCACTTTCGTCAACGGCTACAGCTTCGCAGACCCGACAATCAGCGACTTCACCGCATTCAAACAACTGAGAACCGTGGACCCGGCTGAGACTGTTGACGCCGAGTATGCACGCCAGATGGCCTACCGTAGCGCTCAGCATTTACAAGCCTGTATCAACACGCCACATTACGGCGACACTGACGCCACTATCAAACAACTGCAACGCGCCCGCGCCGAGCTGGATATAGCCATCAATGCACTACAGGACAGGGAAGATGAGGTAATCAAGCACTTTGGTGACTAACCGTCAGCAATGGCTATTCAGACATTCCATAAGCCCCGACCTACTGAAGTGCGAGCTTACTGTGAATGAGCCGAACACCCGATGGGCTGGCGGCATTAGCTATATCTACACAGCCACTGGCTGGACCTATCTGGCCATCGTGATGGATATGTGCAACCTCCAGGGGTGGGCTGGGCTTATTCACGTACGACTGACTCACAGTTAGCGGTGGGGCTCTACGCGTGGCGATAGAATCACGTCAGCCAGCACAACGATTGCTGCTTCATTCAGATCAAGGCTATCAGCACACTGCCAAGGTACTTCGTCAATATCTCTCAGACAATGACATTGTGTAAAGTATGAGCCGGCGAGGAAACTCGCCGGAATACTCTTTCATCGAAATTTTAGTTCGGCTCCACTGTCTCAGTATCAGAGAAATCTGGCGAGCTTGCATACGATCGAAGCGTAGCTAATATCCGCCCTGAGAACTTGTAGATATCATCCACAGAATCTATCGAATGTCTCGTTTCAGCCTTGTCTTGGTCAAACAAGCCAAGAACCATTTTACTTTCATTATTGAACCGAAGTCTGCATATTGGCTTTCTGTTGTTGTCATCAAGGAGAATGCCACAGTAGCTTTTGGTATCACGCATCACAACTCGCTCTACCGCAACCTTTTGCCTGGCTATTGCCTTTACAACGTTATATCCGTCTATTTCATCCTGAGTCGTTACAATTCCATCATCGTTATCTGGCGGATTGGCATGCGCCACTTCGATATCGGTTTCTATAGAATCGGAGCGACTACTTGAACTGCTCAAAGCGCTAGCTATCCGCTCATCGACGACGTTGGTCAGAAAGCGTTGCATCGCCTTAAAAACCAAAGGTGTAAACTGCTCACGCACTTTCTGGGTATATGCACCGTCTTGTACCCTTCCCGCAATTAGCTTGACAACATCATCATCAGGCTTCTCAAACTGAGCCTTTAGAGATTTGATAATTAAATTGGTATATTTCAACTCATTTGCCGAACTAAGTACAGTGTCCAAGTCAAATTTACCTCGACACATTTTCTTAATCTCTGGGATAACGTGAGATCTTAACTTCGTAATGTCGAATTCTAGAAAAGGCTTATCGTCCATGATATTCGGCTTATCTAGATCAGAATAAAATTCATAATTTACTCCGTTCGTCAGGACGCCGATTCTCGCGCTACTTGTATGGAAATACCTAATCAGCTGCTGGGCATGCTTCAACGAGAGATTGTCTCCAATCCGCTTACATTCAACCAAAAAGATCACCTCTTGTTCACTGTTCAGTATTGCGTAATCAACTTTCTCACCCTTCCGGTTGCCCACATCAGCAACGAACTCTGGAATGACGACTTTTGGATCGAAAACGTTGTATTCGAGGATGTTCATTATGAAGGGCATGACCAAAGCATTTTTGGTCGCTTCTTCGGTTCCCAGCCTCTCGCGTGACGCCTTAGCCGTCTCGGCCAGCTCTCTCAGCTTGTCAGCAATATCCACTTACCATCCCTCCTAGGAACGTCTTTCGTGTAATTATCGCCAAGCACAGGTCATGCGACTCACAGAACAGGATTGCAGCGCTTGGAGTCGTTGATTGAGCTTACTTGGTTGGGCTTGTGCATGGCCAGAAACAGAATACTGGCGCAGCCAAAGCCCTCAGCAGTAGAAATGCTTTTAGGGGATGGCTTGTTCAGCTTCTGAAATTGAAACGGTTCCAGATCAACGCTTCAGTCAGAATAGTGGCGGAGAGGGAGGGATTCGAACCCCCGGACCTTTAACAGTCAACGGTTTTCAAGACCGCCGCATTCGACCACTCTGCCACCTCTCCGCGAAGCGCGAAGTTTACTAGGTTCTGAACGCTTTGTGTGCGTTTGAATGAAATCCGAGCAAAAAAAATGTCATTTTCTTGCAGGAACGGTCGAAAACAGTTGAATCAGACAGGATGAGGTATCTTGACAAGATGGCCCACAACCCCCAAGTTAAGTCACTTGAAGCCGCTGATTAACCTCCATTTTTTCCGAATATAATCAGCGAAAAATACGAGCGATCCGCTTTCACGCAGAATGCCGTACAAGGTTATAGTTACACAACATCTTTTACGTGACAGATAACTGTCCGGTTACTTTAAGGAGCTATTTAGAGTCATGCTGAAAACCAATACGATTACTCAGTCGGCGGAGAGTGCTCTCTCCACCAACCGCGTACTGCGTAATACCTATGCCCTGCTGGCAGCCACACTGGTGTTCAGTGGCATCATGGCCGCCGTGTCCATGGCGATCAATCCACCATACTTCACCTCACTGATTGCCACCTTCGGCGCAATCGGCGTTCTCATGTTCGTACTGCCCAAGTTTGAGAACTCCGCCGCAGGCGTCGGCATCGTATTTCTCGGCACCGGCATGCTCGGCTTTGGCCTGGGCCCAATGCTCAACGCTTACGCCGGCCTGCCCAATGGCCAAGCCGTCATCGCAACAGCCATGGGTGGCACCGGTGTGATCTTCCTGGCGCTGAGTGCCTACGTGCTGACTACCAAGAAGAGCTTCGACTTCATGGGCGGCATGCTGTTTGTCGGCATGATCGTTGTCTTCGGTGCCGCTATCATCAACATGTTCGCGCAGATCCCGGCACTGTCCATTGCCGTATCAGGTGCGATCGTACTGCTGATGAGTGGATTTATCCTGTTTGACACCAGTCGTATCGTCAATGGTGGTGAAACCAACTACATTCGCGCCACGGTCTCCATGTTTCTGAACATCTTCAACCTGTTCACCAGCCTGCTGCACCTGCTGGGAATCATGAGCGACGATTGATCCCTGGTTGGTAGATGAAGCCACCCCGGCTTGCTGTCGGGGTACTTCCTACAGACTCAGGCATTGATCTGCTGATGCACTTACCGGGCTGCCATCATTGGCAGCCCGGTTTCGTATTGCTGGACGAACCCTTAACAACCTTTCTGGAAAGACTTTCGGCATGGACAACAATTTGTGGTATCAGATTCCTGTGGCACTGGTCATGGGCTTCATGATCTGGCGCATGGTTCCGGTCGCCAAAAACTGGTTGCAAAACGGCCCCAAGGGCAGCTCCAAAGAATGGCTGAATGTATCAATGCTGCTGGCAGCTGTGGTCCTGTTCGTAACCTTTCTGATCGTGGTCGTCAGAGGCTAACAGCCTGCCAAAGGGCTCGTCCAACGAGAAATGAGCCCTGATGTGACCCCTACCGCGGTATCCGTTCGAATGTCGCTGTGATAGGGGCATGATCTGACGAGTTATAGTTTTTCAGAGACTCGACGCTGTGCAGTTCCAGACCTCGATAAAACACATGATCCAGATGCTGGTTGAGGTGCGCCAGACGACTCTGACGCTGCATCACCGCCTCGGTTAACCCGGCATTGGCAGCCACCTCCTGAAATAGACTCAGACGCGATGGGTTCCAGGTGTTGAAGTCACCGGCCAGAATGACGGGGCCGCTATGCGGCTGCAATGCGACTCTCAGCTGGTCAAGCTGCTCGACATATTTGTGCACGCTGACAAAATTGATCGCGTGCATGTTCAGCACCAACAGACATTCATCCTCCCCTTCCAGCGGGTAGAGCGTCGTCAGCAACAACTTCTGTGTCTGCGAGACAGGCTCACTGTGCGGTGACAGATAGAAGTGCTGCTCCAGCGGCGTTACCACGCAGCCTGTCTTGACTCCATGCTCGACGTGAGTACGCGGATGCCGGAAGCTTCTGGCCATGATCCAGCCCAGCCTCTCATTCTCCGTAAACAAGGCATCAGAGGGTGCATTGAACACGGCCTCCTGCAACAGCGCCAGATCACGATCAGCGATCAGCGCCTGAAAGTCTACCGACCAACTGGGACGCTTGGCTTTCAGAATATTCCAGACCAGGCATCGAATGAAGGGACCCAGCACTGGCTGCACGGCGGTGCCCAGCTGTTGCAGCTCATCATCTGCGGTATAGCAATGTGGTAACAGGTGGCGACGGATCATGGGTACATTGCTGTCTTTTCCATCGCCTTACAAATAAGGCGAAAATAACCGAAAGAAATTGTTTCGCAATCGCAACAGAAGATATCGGTCCGCGCAATCTGAGACTTCACTGGCACTCGCAAGCTTGCGCTCGAAAATGGTGCTCATTTCTGCGTTCATTTGCTTGTCATAGCATTCGAGGTTGATTTCGAAATTCAGTTCCAGACTTCGTGCATCCCAGTTACTGGAACCAATCATGCTCCAATAATCATCGACCAGAAACAACTTACTATGATCGAATGGTGCATCGGACTCGTGCAGGTGTATACCATCACGCAATAATTTGCGCCGATTGGCCAGCATCGCCCAGCCAACAAACAGCAGATTGTTGCGTGCCGGCACGCAGATATCAACGCGCACACCCCGCAACACGGCAATCTGCAAGGCACTCAGTACGGTTCTGTCCGGTAGAAAGTACGGAGAGACGACGCAAATTCGCGTTTTGGCAGCCTGTATCGCTCCCAATATGGTCAATTGCAGCTTCTGGTAGTTATCGTCCGGCCCATCAAGCAAGGCTCGTATGCTGACCGAACCCGCAGCCTCTCCATGCCAGTGCGGCAGGCTCAATGACTCACGAGCGGCAAACTGCCAATCAGCCGCGAACACCGCATTGATCTGATTGATCACAGGCCCCTGCACCTTGAAATGCACATCCTGAGTCAGGTGTTTGCTCTTTCTACCTACCTCCTCCATCGCCGAGCTAACCAGATTGCCTGCCCGAATATTCATGCCGCCGACAAAGGCCACCTGGCCATCCACGGACAGTATCTTGCGGTGATTACGCAAATTGATGAAGCGTGTGCCAGCCGTCGACCAGGTAGACAGAAACCGCGCTGTCTTCACACCCCGTCGTCTCAGCACCCGATCGGCCCGCACCAGGCTGAAGCCATACCCCACGCCCAGACCATCGATCAGAACGCGCACCTCCACCCCCCGCTCGTGCGCTGCGACCAGAGCATCGACAAACTGACTACCGACGTCGTCATATTCGAAGATATAACTGGATAACACCACGCACTGGCAAGCCTGATTAATGGCATCGATCATGACCGGATAGGCGGCATCGCCATTGATCAGAGGCTCGACACTGTTGCCCGCCATGTAGTTCGTGTGGTGAATGCCCCCACCCAGGCGCATGAGTGGCAGCCAGTGATCCGGCACCGTATTCAAGTCCACGGTATTGCCTTGCACCTCAGCATTCACCGACACCGTGTAATCGGGCAGTTCAGCCTGGGCTCGGCGTCGAATGCGATTGATGCCAAACAACCAGTACAGAATGGCTCCAACGAGAGGTGCCAGCACGATGATCCCCAGCCAGCTGAAAGCTGCGCCCTCGTTTTGCTTGTTCAGAACGACATGCACTCCGGCGGCCAGCGCCAGAAGCAGGTACAGCAGACCTGCCAGCGAAAAGGCCGTGCCCGGGTCAACGTAATCTAGCGGATCGCCATTCATTGCAAGGTGTCCCCGAAGGGGGCTGTGAACTGGGCCACAAGTATAGGCAGTGGTTTGCAGATTGCTTGAGCTCCTCCAGTCAAGTTAGTAACAGATACGCCGACACTGCCATATATCAATCACGTTTCGGTGTCCGCTATGGCTCGCTCGTCAGACTCCAATTTCTTTCTCGCTATTGTGCGTGATAAAACCTTTCAGGCACGTGAAATTCGACGCGTGATCATGCTTACATTCATTTACCTGGCTATCACCACGGCACTGGTTGGCGTTTTCTATCACCAGATGTTGGGGCGCTTGCTCGATGGTATGGCACCGCTGCTATTTGTTTCCGAAGACATGGCGCTGGCCAATGAAGCATTACCGACACTGTCTGATGTCCTGGGTAATTGGCTGATTGCCATGTTACTAGTCAATGCGGGCATTACCATCATGCTGGGTATCTTCATCACCCGCCGTCTGGGACATCCCATTCTTGCAATCAAGCGCAGCCTGCGTGAAATTGGTGACGGAAACCTGGATGTGCGTCTGCGTGAGTCGGACAAGAACGAATTCGGTGAAATCGCAGGAGAACTGACCGACGCCATGCGCAGCGTACGCGAACAGATTCGTGCCGCTCGAGCCGGCATCAACCAGGTCGGCGAGCTGGAAGCCAATGCTGGCAATGCCGAGGATATCAACCAGGCGCTGTCAGAATGTCGCAATGCACTGGATTACTTTCAGATAGATCGGCCCAGCAGCAGTGCGAACGACGACTCTTCATCGGTAAATCAAAAGGCGGCCTGACATGCGGCTTGAAATCATGAATCCCTCACCGTGTTACCACTTTGCACTACGCCCTCTGGTGGCAGCGACGCTGATTGCGTTGGCATTGCAAGCCTGCAGCGGCGGCAGTGACAGTGGCAGCACAGCCACCAAGGAGCCAGGTGTCAACGGCACCTACCTGTATATATCTACACCTGATTTCTATTTCGGTACCAATGATGTTGGCACCAGTGCCACGCAGAATATACAGATTGCCAATCGTGGTGCTGATATCTATCCCCTGACGTCAATAACGATCTCTGGAGACAATGCAGAGGAATTTTCCACCGATCTTTTTGAAGATATCGTGCTCAACCCTGCCGAAGCCATCACCGTGGGTATCACTTTCCAACCCATCACCGACGGTCGCAAGTTTGCCAATTTCGTCGTTGACTACGAGACCATTCAGCAGGTGGCCGAATCCGTCAATATCAACGAACAGAACTACTACGAAGCCAAGGATCTGGAGAACTCGGGAAACTACTCGGCAGCCGCACAATCCTATAGCGACTATATCGAAGGCGAGCCGGTCACCATCAACAAAGCCAAGGCAACCATCAAACTGCCGGTTATCACCGAGTCAGAAATCTACGGCGACGGTGACGACTTCGATCTCTACCTCTCAGCACTGGATATGCGTGACGAGGGCGATCTGGAAGGTGCCAGCATGCAGCTCGATGTTGTCCATACTTTGTTTCCCGATGGTTATCTGGCAGATGATGCTTTGTATCTACAAGGCTATATCCAGCTGATGGATGAAAAAGACTACTCCGGTGCCTTGCGTACCATGCAGCAACTACGCAAGGAATATCCCGATTCAACTTACTACGATACCGCTCTGTACAGCGAGGCGATTGCCCAGCAGCAGATAGGTAACGATTCGGTTGCTCGCGAGATTTTTCTGGATCTGCGTTATCGGCACACCGGCATCGATACCCTGGGTATCACCATGGCCAAGGACAATCTCGTCTCACGCTTGTGGTTTGATCGGGCCAATAGCGCACTTGATAGCATGGGTACAGCCTGATTGATCCATTACGGGTGCTGCCCCTGAGTTCACGGGGCAAGCACCTTGAATTGTCCTGA
This sequence comes from Granulosicoccus antarcticus IMCC3135, assembly GCF_002215215.1. Taxonomy (NCBI): domain Bacteria; kingdom Pseudomonadati; phylum Pseudomonadota; class Gammaproteobacteria; order Chromatiales; family Granulosicoccaceae; genus Granulosicoccus; species Granulosicoccus antarcticus. Next base: position 4,937,404 of record NZ_CP018632.1, read on the forward strand.
AGAATACCCGAGCAGTATTGAAAGAGCGGTGCTTTGGCATCACATTAGTTAGAATAAAGCCCCGCTCTTGCAACTTCAAGGACACCACTGGTATGGAAACTCTTCTGAGCTCTGGCTCTGCATTCTGGATCGGGATAGCGATCGTTACGCTGATCTTTCTCAACTCTTCTGTCAAATTTGTCCCTCAGAACACGGCCTATGTTGTTGAACGTTTCGGCAAGTTCAGAACCACACTGACCGCTGGTCTGAAGTTCATACTACCCATCATCGATCGTGTCGCCTACAAGGTATCGCTGAAGGAACTGGCGCTGGACGTACCCTCGCAATCCGCCATTACCAAAGACAACATCACGCTGACCGTCGACGGCGTTCTGTACTTGAAAGTAATAGACCCTGAAAAATCCAGCTACGGCATCGACAACTATGTATTCGGCGTCACGCAGCTGGCTCAAACCACCATGCGTTCGGAAATCGGCAAGATCACGCTGGACCGCACATTCGAAGAAAGAGATCTGCTCAACTCGGCGATTGTTCAGGCAATCAATGAAGCCGGCGAGGCTTGGGGAACTACCTGCCTTCGCTATGAAATAAAAGATATCACCCCCCCCAAAAGCGTTCTGGAGGCCATGGAACGCCAGATGAAGGCTGAGCGTGACAAGCGCGCCACGGTGCTCGAGTCTGAGGGGCAGCGACAGTCAGCCATCAATATCGCTGAAGGACAACGACAGTCCATCGTTCTGGCGGCCGAAGCGCAGAGAGAACAGCAAATCCTGGAAGCCCAGGGTGAAGCCGAAGCTATTACCACCGTCGCTCAGGCCAAGGCAGGCGCTTTGGAAACGGTCGGCAAGGCAGCAGCAACCGTTGAAGGTCAAAAAGCCGTACAGCTGGATCTGGCGACCCGTGCCATCGCTGCCAAGGCAAGTATCGCCAAAGCCTCCACCATTGTTCTGATGGACGGCAAACAAACAGACGCGGGCCAGGTTGTCGCCGAGAGCATGGCTGTGGTTGCGGCCATGAACTCCAGCGAGGCATTCAAGTCCGGCGGCCATTAGATGGACACCTTGTTCACTAATCAGGCCACACTCTGGCTGACGATCGGTTTCGCATTACTGGCCATCGAAGCCGTCGCCTTCGGCTTTACCAGCGGCCTGTTGCTGTTCGGCAGTCTCGGGGCGATTCTGACGGGCGCATTGTTATGGCTTGCCATCGTTCCCAATACCTTTATTGCCGCAGTTGCCTGCTTTGCCATCAGCACCGCGCTGATTACAGTGATCCTGTGGAGACCCTTGAAGCGCCTGCAAAGTGGCGCTGAACTGGGCCATGATCGCAGCAGTGATCTGATCGGGCATAGCTTCATACTGTCTAGTGACATTGACAACGAGCAATCTGGCAATCAGAAATATTCTGGTATCAACTGGCGGGTGGAGCCAGCTGAGGAACTGGCAGACAAGTCCATTGCTGCCGGCACCCGCGTGTGCGTCACAGCCGTGAGTGTGGGTGTTTTCTTTGTTCAGCCGACCGAGCAGGCATGAGCAATCGTTGATAGAGTTCGCAGAACAGTGCAAACAGCCCCCGACAAACACGGACTGAAAATCTCATGCCTGACAACACCAACCAGACGACTGCCCGCTCCGAACTGATCGCATCCCTGGCCCCTCATGGCATCCTGCGAGCTGGCATCAACATGAGCAACTTCCTGTTGGTGAATCAGACCGATGCCAGCGGTCAACCCGACGGCGTCTCACCCGCCATGGCCCGAGCACTGGCCACCGAGCTGGGACTGGAGTTGAAGCTGATAGCCTACAAAGGCCCCGGCGACGTTGCAGATGGTGCCAGCAAGGGCGAGTGGGATATCGCCAATATTGCACTGGAAGCCGAACGAGCCAAAGTAATCGACTTCAGCCCTGCCTATTGCGAAATACAAGCCACCTATCTCACACCACCCGACTCCCCCATCAACAGCCTGGCTCAGATTGACCAACCGGGCAATCGCATCGCCGTGAAAGAACGCAGCGCCTACGACCTGTGGCTCACCCGTCATATCAAACAGGCAACACTGGTCCGAGCCGCCTCACTGGACGAATCATTCGAACGCTTTCGCGACGAGGGCCTGGAAGTCCTCGCAGGACTACGTCCAAAACTACTCCAGCAACAAACACTGATGCCTGGCTCTACCCTGTTTGACGAAAGCTTCATGGCCGTCCAACAAAGCATGGGGTGCCCGACTGGCAAGACACTGGCTGCAGCCCATATACGAGACTTCGTAAAACGATCCATCGAGTCCGGATTCGTGGCAGAACTGATTGAACGCTATGAAGTGGTGGGGCAGCTGTCAGTGCCGGTGATATCCCCTGAAACGATCGGTTAACGATCAGGATTGCAATGACGCGGTTTAGAAAAGCCTGATCGAAAACCACTAAGTCTCGTTATTGATAGCGTTGCTGATCGTCTTTTTCAGCCATTCTCTGTCATTAGCAGCAATCCATTTACCGAGTTTCATCACACCAAAAGGACAAGCGATTAGCAGCAGGCTTTGTATCAGGGACATAAAACCTGCTTCGCCAGTTTCTTGCACTACAACGACTACCATGATGCCGAAAATAACGAGCGCGAAAACAAGCCAGAACGTCATGAACACTTGCACAAATCGGTTGAGCCGAAAAACTCCGGACAGTTTTGTAGTATTGATTTCAGTTTCAAAATGACCCACAAAAACAGGCCTGAATGAATTCGTTACAAAAGCGGCAGAGCGTTCAAGTTTCACGGAATTAACACCCACAAAGCCTACTATTTTAGGTGAGCCGCCATGAAAGAATCCGAACCGCCTCACTTTTGCCTTTAGCCGGCTAATTGCCAGGTCGGTGGGAACATCAAAAGCCATCTCTAAAATTTCTGAGCCATAAATACTGTGAAATATACTCTTCATAGCCAGGTTACGTTGCAGATTGCTTTTCAGTGAGTTGAGATCCCTGTGGTTCACGCTTAGGATATCGAAATAATTGATACGTAACTGTACTACTTCACTGGACGGATCAACCCTACAAATGGCATATCAACGATGGTCCAGAAGTCTTCATACTAACGGGCGGTCAGGTTGAGAAAGATTCCATGCTGAACCAGGCAATCAACACCTCAAAACACTCCCGCGGGAGCGCTTCCCCATTGACTCAAGCCCCCATTCAAGAGATAATAAGTACCTGTATTAATTAAGGATTCGGCATGGATACCAACCTTGATCTATCTACGATTTCTACCTCCGAACTGGAGTCATCAATCACCCGTTTAAGCTGCGATCTGAACGCGGCAACTTACCGGCAATTGATGCTGCTCGCCGAGTTCGATCGGCGACAGGGCTGGGGCCATGACGGGCTTCGCTCCTGTGCACACTGGTTGAATTGGCGCTGCGGAATTTCGATCGTAGCGGCGCGTGAAAAAATGCGAGTTGCCCATGCGCTGGAAAATCTGCCGCAGACCTGCCAGGCGTTTGTCTCGGGCCAGTTGAGTTACTCCAAGGCAAGAGCCATCACTCGCGTAGGCACTGTCAATAACGAAGCCTGCCTACTCTCATATGCCCGCTACGGCACTGCCAGTCAGCTGGATAAAACCGTCCGACTCTACCGGCAGCAATACCTCGGTGCTGATGCCTTGATGGTCGACTATCACCAACCTGCCCTGACGAATTCAGAGACGAATTCCGAAACTGAAGTCGACCCTTGGGATCAGGAAAACCAGGGTGCCATGCACAACAAGGATTATCGCTTGTTGAATACACGCTGGGATGAGCATGGCTGTCTTTTGATTCAAGCGCGACTGACAGCTGAGCAAGGCGCTCTGGTCATCAAGGCACTGGAGGCGGCGCTCAGTACACTCGCAGAAAGCGAACCATCGGACAGCAGTGAAAGTCATGCGCTGGAAAACACTCCCGCGGGAGCGTCAATTGACGAAGAAGTGTTATCGCATGAGATGAACAAGCGGCCGCCAAGACGCCGGGCCGATGCCTTGCTGTTGATGGCAGAAGCCTTTCTCAAAGACAGCAAAGCTGGCTCATGCACGGATGATCGCTATCAGGTAGTCGTGCATGTCGATAGTGCAGTTCTGGCCAAGGAGCAGTTTGAAAAGCCCAGTGGAGAACCCGATTGTCATGTCGAAAATCAGGTTGCCTTACCGGTCGAGACTGCTCGACGACTCAGTTGTAGCTGCAAAATTGTCACCGCTGTAACCAACGGGTCAGAACCCTTGAACATCGGGCGCAGCACACGGGCTATTCCAACCGGCATCCGGCGAGCGCTGGCTATTCGTGACGGTGCTTGTACTTTTCCGGGCTGCGACTGCCACAAACACCTGGACGCACATCACATTATTCATTGGGCCAATGGCGGCGAGACTTCACTGGAAAACCTGACCCAGCTATGCCATCACCATCACACCCTGATGCACGAAGGTCAGTTCACAGTCGTGCGCCTGTCTGACGGGCAACTCTTGTTCAAACGACCCGACGGCTCAACGATTGCATCGATCGTTGAAGCTGAGTCCGACTGTGACGCTGAATCCATACCCGAATCCAAATTGCCAGTAACTGTCAATGAACTCTGGTCTGGTTGTGGAGATACCATGGACTACGCAATGGCGATGCACAACCTGCATTGCAGGGATAATGCGAGAGCGGCTTGCTGATGGTGAAAAAGCTCATCACCGCTTTGAGAACAACTCTCAGAAAATCCCTTAAAACAAACTGATCTGCTGCCCCGCAAACGGTGCGACCGCAGGCGGCTGTGGATGTACAAATCGCGTCGTGTCGGTGGCGAACACTGGCCGGCCCGTGGCAAGTCCATGACGACGACAGGCCAGTTCGAATTGCTGGCGGATGAAGTCGGCTCTGGGGCCCTCGCCTGAGAAACGGGAACTGAAATCGCTGTTGTTGAGCTTGCCGGCACGCAAGGATCGGATGGCTTTCAATATTCGCTCTTTCTTCAAGGGATAATGAGCGTCCAGCCATTCTGGAAAAAGCTGTGCCAGTTCGTGCGGCAAACGCAGCACGATTGCATTGGCACCGGTTGCCCCTGCCTGGGCACTGGCTGCGACAATGGCGTCTATCTCATGCTCGTTCAGAGCCGGAATAACCGGCGATACGGATACCCTGACGGGTATACCCGCATCGGCCAGCGCCTTCATCGTACGTAGCCGGCGGTGTGGCGCTGCCGCCCTGGGCTCCAGTCGATGGCTCAGCTGATTATCCAGTGTGGTTATAGAAATGGACACGGTGATCAGTTTTCTGGCAGCCAGCTGTGAAAGCAGATCGATATCCCGTTCGATCAGAGCAGACTTGGTAATCAGATAGACAGGGTGTTCGGTTTCCAGCAAGACTTCCAGAATCTGCCGGGTAATTCCCAGGCGCTTTTCCAGTGGCTGATAGGCGTCGGTATTGACACCCAGCGCTATCGGCTTGCACTGATAGCGTGGGTTGGCCAGCTCGCCTCTCAAAAGTTTTGCTGCATCCAGTTTGGCATAGAGCAATCGTTCAAAATCAAGCCCTGCCGAGTGGCCCAGATAGGTGTGTGATGGTCGGGCAAAACAGTAGGCACACCCGTGCTCACAACCCCGATAGGGATTGATCGACTGATCGAAGTGAACATCCGGAGACTGATTGCGCGTGATAACTGTTTTCGCTCTGTCCTCTCGCCACTGGGTACGCGCACTGGTGGCTGACTCCGCGTAGGCATCATCGGTGCAAAGCTGTGCAGTTCGACGCCAGCCATCGTCGATATCCATTCTCTGGAGTGTCTCGAAACGTCCACTGCGATTGCTCTGGGAACCGCGCCCGCGTCGCTTGTCTGGTCTGTCAAACATGGCCTGCTCGTCAGAAGCATTTTTCGCCATACTACTATATTTATAAACAGTATTGCTACTCATTACAGCGCCGTACATGAATGACACCTGATCATCGCTGCTCGAGCGGCTGACCTACACTTGCAGCTTGCGCCCCTGAGCAGCCGACTGGTAGACCAGCTCTTCGAGCTGCAGTGTCAACAGATAAACTTCGGCCCCCGTTTCAAGGCGGCTACCGGTGCGCAAGTGATTGACAACATGCTGCTGAAAAGCCTGTACCGAATCACCGGCAAATCCTGGCCAGTCCTGCGCAGGCAGGATCACCTGATCATCCACGTAGCCGTGAGAGCGCTTGCGCACCTGTCCGTCCCCCTTGATGCTCAGTGTCCCTCGCGTCCCCTCGAACAGCACCTCACCAAAGGTGAGACGTGGATTGTCACTGGAATGATCCAGATGTCGATTGCCATCGAATAGCGCCCGCACGCCATCCTCCATGTCAAACAGGATGAAGCCGGCATCCTCACCGGCAATCACAGGGTTCAGACGTCGCAAATCCGCATAGACTGATTTCACCCGGCCGAACAGATACTGAAAGGTATCGATGTAATGCACCCCGGTTTCATGAATAAGCAGGCGCTGCATGGTCTGGAAATACGGCTGCCTTTCCAGATAGGCTTCCGGCCCCTGTCCATCTCCGGTTCGCAAACGAAAAGTGGCCTGCTGCACCGTGCCAATCTCCCCTGCTTCCATGGCGGCAGCTACCACCCGGAACCAGGGCTGAAACCGGAAGTTCTCGTGCACAATCAGGCACGCATCACTAGCCTTGGCCTCAGCCACGATTTCACGGGCTTCTGCCAGCGACAGACAAAACGGCTTCTGACAGATGATGGTGCTCACACCCGCCGCCAGGGCGCAGCGTATAGCCGCAGCATGAGTAGCAGGCGGTGTGACGATATCCAGAATATCCGGCGATACGTCAGCCAGCATGGTATTCAGGTCAGTGTAAGCCGACTCACAAACCTGTTCTGCACGCGCCAGTTGCGCATCGCAACAGGCGATCAGAGACACAGACTCGATGCGACGCCAGGCTTCATGATGAAACTGGCTGAAATATCCTGCTCCCATACAAGCGACCGTCAAGGTGTCTGCTGCCATGCCATGCTCCCGTGATGCTGTCCTCATGCTCGCATATTATCCGGCGACAACGCCATCGCTCCTGACGCCAGGGACTCAATCAGCGGCCCTGTTGCCCTATACTGCGAGGATATTGCAAATGGTCTCCCGTTTGCGCCCAGGCACGTTCAAAACGAGTATTCATGAAAGACAAATCCGGCTGGAACAAGTATCGCCACAAGCGTCCCGAGATCGTGCCACGCGAATCCGAGCTTGTCATCGAGTCATTGACCAACGCCGGCGATGGTCTTGGGCGCGAAGAGCAACGGGTGATTTTCGTCCCCTATACGGTACCGGGCGACCGTGTGCGCATCAAGATCACACAGCGCAAGAAAACCTATGCGCTCGCCAGCGTGGTTGAGATCCTGGAACCGAGCAAGGACCGCATTAGCGCCCCGTGCGAGTACTTCGAGCGTTGTGGCGGCTGTGATTGGCAGCATGTTCCCTATGCGGTGCAGTTGTCAGCCAAGCAGGAACAGTTGACAGATACTCTGGCACGCATCGGCTTGCTTGAAAATCTGCCCATGAAAACCATCACCCCCTCACCTCAGGAATATGGCTACCGTAACCGTATACAGGGTGAGATCCGCGCTGGACAGTTTCACTACAAATGGCGACGCAGCGATCAACGAATCGCCATCGACAAGTGTGTTATTGCCGAAGATGCCATCAACGAATACCTGGCATCAACTGATCTGACACAAACACTGCAAGGTCGAGTGGAAATCTCGGTTGAAGACGGCGTTGTTACCATGTCTGCCGTGAATGATCGTAATTCCACCGAACTGGGCTTCAGGCAGGTCAATACGGCTGTCAGCGATGTTCTGACGGCTCGCCTGCTGGAACTGGTGGGAAAATCTGAATGCCAGCACATCGTGGATCTCTACTGTGGCCGTGGTCACTGGACCAACCTGATAGCGCAGACTCACCCGGACCGCAAAGTTGTCGGCGTCGATGTATCGGCCGAGAATATTGACGCAGCACGCGCTCAAACTCACGAATTGGCGCTGGAAAATGTCGCTTTCCACCAGGCCGAAGTCGAGAAAACCCTGAAAAAGCTGGGTATCAAGGAAAGTCTGTGCATTGTCGACCCACCTCGCTCTGGCCTCGACACCACCGTGATCGATACCCTGATTGAGGAACCTTGCAAGCATTTGCTGTATGTCTCATGCCACCCTGCAACGCTGGCCAGAGATCTGAAGCGTCTGACTGAATCTGGTTACCGAGTCGTGAGCGTGGAATCACTGGACATGTTCCCGCAAACCGCGCACCTGGAATCCCTCGTGCACCTTGAGCGCATCTAGAACCATCGTTCATCCGCTGCCCGGCGATTTCTTGCCGGGCAGCGCGCTTTACACCTGATAGCCGAGTTCTCCACCATAATTATTGCAGGCTGGAGAACGACTAACAGATAGCCAGAATGCGCTGATATTCGCGAATCAGCTGCTCATCTACCAGGCCACGCCCCTGCGCAAACCCAAACGCCTCGTAATCGCTTTCTTCGCCAGAGACTCGCGTACACGAAGAGTGAAAGGATCCGATACCTGTTTGTGAGCGGATCTGCCCGGCCAATGTCGGGCTCAAGCCGGCACCTGCCATTATGCAGATTCGATTTCCGGCGTATGCCTGCATCTGCCCCAGTTGCACCAGCCCTTCACCCACCTGCCTGGCACCACCGGATGTCAGAATGCGCTCAAACCCCAGAGCGACGGCCTGATCAATTGCCTGTAGCGGATCGTCAAGCATATCGATCACCCGGTGCAAGGTCTTGCCCATCGAACCGGCAGCCTCACACAACCGTTCCAGGCAGGCCTGATCCAGGGCGCCAGCGGTGGTTGCAGCTCCCAGAACAACACCAGCAAGGCCCGCCTCACCCGCCGCTTTGATGTCCACGCACATGATATCTACCTCAGCCTTGCTAAAGCAGAAGTCTCCCGCCCTGGGACGAACCATTGCGTAGACCTGAGCGGCTTGGCCATCAGAGCCAGAGAGCATCTTGTGCGAATTCGCCTGTGCAGCCCTTTGCATGAAGCCATGACTCGGAGTCAACCCACCCAGCGCCAATGCAGCACAGAGTTCGATACGCTCAACACCGGCCTTTTCACACACCGATAGTGCCTGCTCACTATCCACGCACACTTCCAGCTCTGCCCTGGCTGATTGCTGATGCTGAGCAGATAGGGTACTCACAAGGCGGTCAGAACCTGACGCACTCTTAGTGCCGCACCCAACAGCCCCTGTTCGGGACCAGAAGCCGCGGAATACAGCAAGGATGACTGGATATTTATCAAAGAACGGTTACAGACCTCCCTGTCCAACGCCTCGATCAATGCTTCACTACGAGCCAACCCACCGCCAACGGGCACAATGGCCGGACCAATCAGGTTGACCGCGGCGGCCAATGCACCTCCCACCACGTCCAGCCATAGGTCAATGACCTGCTCAGAGTCTTGGCAACCGGACTGCCAGGCTTTCACGATATCCAGACTGGTGGCATGACGGCCATGCAAGTGATGATGCAACCGTTCAATCCCACGCGCCCCACCCAGCGTATCCACACAGCCTTGCTGACCACAACTGCACGACACAACAGGCAAGGCGGTACCGGTGCGCATGGCACTGGCGGGCCCATGTCCCCATTCGCCAGAAAGCCCGCCTAGTCCAACATGCAGGCGACCATCCAGTACCAGCGCTCCACCAACCCCGGTACCCAGAATGACAGCCAGCACACCGCTGTATTGCCGAGCCCTGCCCAGATGGGCTTCAGCCAAAGCAAACGCATCGGCATCGTTGATCAGAACCACACCTCTACCCAGGATCAGCTCCAGCTCCCGGGCCAGTTCGTGGCCACTGATACACGGTATGTTGGCACTGTTGATCTGGCCTGTCTGAGGGTCAATGACGCCAGCAATGGACACGCCCAGAGTGCTGCTATCAGGTGGACAAATGCGCTTTATGGCCGCGCAGAAATCATCAAAATGATCCACCGGGGTTGCCATCCGCGCATGTTCCGTAATCTGACCCGACTCGGTGACAGATGCTGCAACGATTTTTGAACCACCGATATCAAGACAGAGGTTCATCGACATAAACATGCCGTGATCGATGAGGGATGAAAATGTACCGCTTGGCAGGCTTTATGAGAGTTCAAATGACTGTTCGACTTGACTGAAAATACCTTTCAAACTATCACATCAATAGCCGGCTCTGGCAGCACGAGCAATCAGTCATGCAACAGGCACTGTCGCAACCTCGTCGGCTTTCTGTTCACGTAGCATGTCCAGAATGGCCTCTTTCAGATTCTCTGGAGAAACCGGTTTGGTGAGACAGTGAAAGCCGGCTCTTTCAATCTCATGCAATTCATCAGCTCCCGAGGCACCACTCACCAACATGGCCGGCATAGCCTGCTCCAGGACTTCACGCAATAGTTGAATCGCATCGAGTCCGCTGCAGCCGTTTGCCAGATGCAAATCACACACCACCGCATCCGGCTCAAGGGCAAGAGAGAACAATCGTTGCAGCCCTTCTTCCGCATCACGCACACACACAGCGATGCACCCCCACTGAGTCAGCATGCTTTGCATGGCGTCCCGTATGGCGACATCATCATCGATAAAAACGATGCAACGTCGCAACAGATTTTCCTCTGTTTTCACAGATTCAAATGCCCGACTATCACCAGGATCACTGGAATTCGATTCACGTTCGGGTGATGAATCGCACGATTCAACGCCTGTCGCCATCAGCAACCTGACTTCCGTACCGCCGCCCTTAGCCACATCCAACTTGATATCTATATCAAGCAATGCGCTCAGTCTGTGCACTATGGATAATCCAAGCCCAACCCCTGAAGCCCTCTGACTATCACCCTCCATCAGCTGATAGAACTCACTGAATACTTTCTGGCGCTCAGAGTCGGGTATGCCATGCCCGGTATCACTGACAAGGATGCTCAGACCCGCGCTTTCACGGCGGACAATGATGGACACACCTCCGGTCTCGGTAAATTTGATGGCATTGCTGATCAGATTTCGCAATATCCGGGCAAACAAGGTGCGATCGGTATAGATAATTTCATTCGGGTAATCACACACACAATACAAGCCTTTCTCACTGGCCACCGGCGAGAACTCTAGCGAGAGTAGCTCGAAAATCGATTCCAGAGAGACTGCCTCATATTCCGGCTTTACTACATTGGCATCCAGCCTTGAGACATCCAGCAGGCTGTTGAACATATTGTTGAGGGCCACCGTCGATTTTTCGATGGATTCAAACAGCTTCTGATTTGTCTCATTCTCGCTCTTCTGTCGCAAAGCGTGATGAAAAAGCCCGAGGGCATGTAATGGTTGTCGCAGATCATGGCTCGCTGTTGCCAGAAAGCGGCTCTTGTCGATAACCGCTTGTTCGGCACGTGCCTGGGCTTTTTGCGCGAACGACTGCTGCAATGACAAGCTTTCAACAAGGGCCTTGTTTTCAAGGTTCAGTCGGGCAATGTGTCGGTAACGGTTCTGAGTCAGGCGCCCCAGCAACTCAATACTGAGCACTGTTATCACGATGATCAGCGCCAGCAACCACAAGTCCTTTCCCCCACTGTAGACAAGCATTACAACCATAGGCGTTACCAGACTTGACAACATGAACCGGGAAACAGGCGGAAAAAACACGGTAACTGCAGACAATATGCAAACCAGAGAACAGAAAGCCCCAATCAACAATAGTCTGTTCTGATCAGGCATGGGATAGAAAACGGCCAGACTCGCCAGTCCGTATATGACACCTGAATAGACCGAACCTGCATCAAAAACAAGCCGCCAGCAAGGGGCGCATTGCTTACTCTGAGACAATCGTTTGTACTTTTCACCGACGTAAACCTTGATCGCCCCCTCAATGACACAGGCGACCAGAAACCAGACAAGCCATAAAGTCGGCACATGCCCCCTTACGGCATAGATACCAACGCCCAGAATCGCAAATACCGATATTGCGTAGTACTTGCTATGTACAAGCACGTCACGAATCAGCATATGCTCCCAGTCATTCAAGGGAACGGTTCGGTAGTCTCGATAGGACGAGGCAATTGTGGCAATCCATGACCTGTTGCCGCTCTCGCCTCTCATCCCTCTCTCTCGATCTGCATACGCACAAACACCGGTCATGGAGCAACAAGATTTCCGGATGAGGCCCCTGAAATCCTAAACTGACAACAAATGCGTCGACTGTCTCGCTGGCAAATGTCGGTGACCCTGTGTGAGTCGAGGCATGATAATTCCTCGTAATACAGCCTCAAGAGCCTGGGTGGTAGAAACCAATCAGCTACGAGGGGTTTCTGTCGTGCAGGCTCCTAGTCGTATGTATAACCCATTTCCAGATTTATTGCGATTCGATCCGTATTGACAATGTCTCTGTCTCAAGCTGGACAAGGGTTTGTTCATTGAGATGCACATGACCATCGATAGTCGTCGGCGTGAAACTGACGGCATACTCACCGGGTGCTGACATTGCATAATAATCAGCGATATTCATCTGCACGTCGACCCGCTCATGAGCGGGTATTTTCAGATAATCCTCTTCTGAGGGTGATGATCTCTTGACCATTCGCCCCTCATAGGCGACTGGCTCTCCATCCAGTGTGACGGTAAAAACATCTGCTGACAGATTACGTTCCAGCGGAGTATTCCAGATCAGTAAATCAATCTCAGTGTCACTGTTATTGCGGACATAGAATGTGAGTTCGGATCTGACAGCCTTGTCATCGTCAGCTTCTATACCTGCAACCAACACCGCTTGCATCGAGTCTTCCGGCATTTTAACAACCTTGTTGATCTGCTCGCTCGCACTGCAGGCGCTGCCTCCCAGAACCATCATCAGAGCAAAAACCGCGAAAGTCTTGAAGTGCATCATCCCCGCCCCCTTCTCGTCACTGAACGTTGATAGGCAAGCGATAGCAGTAGCACACCGAGTCCCCAGAAATTCAAGGAACCAATACCACTACTACTACTTGATGCTATTGGCGTTACGGATGGAACCAGATCATCATCCGGAATTGCTGGCGTTGTTGTAGGCGCATCAGGTACTGATGGTGTGACAGGGACAACCGGTGCTGGGTCATCATCGTCCGGCAGTGGTGCGATGGGATCTGCTGTCTGTGAGGTTGCCAACAGTGAATAATCGGAGGCCGTGGAGCCGACAACCAATACGTAGTAGGTATTGTCCGGCAACGGCAAGTCACAGCTATCCGTCGTTGAGTCGGCAATAATCGAAGCAGATGCGCAGACCAGGTTCGCATCGACAAAGTCTATGGAATCGAAGATATAAAGATCAGCATCACCACTGAGTGACTCCAGCTCGACAAGTTGCGCACCATTTACCAGATAGACGTCTCGCGCATTCTCTTCCAATGCGCCTGCCAAGGCGCTATCCAGTTCCAGAGTTACTGCTGCTGGCGCGACGGGCTCCGGGGAGCTGGCTTCCAGCGTGAAGCTGGCCGAGGTAAACCCGAAAACCCGGATATACACGGTACCTTCCACAAAATTCTCACAGATATCGACCGCATTTGCATTGATCGAATTACAGCTCTCTGCACTCAGTGCCTCATCCGTGTAAACATACAGATCGGCATCGCCAGAGATTGAGGTCAAAGTGATCTTCTGAGCACCGCTCACCTGGTAGGTAATGAAGTCATCGCTGCCCACCGTTCCACTGAGCGAGGTATCCAGCGTCAACGTCGTGTGCTGCAAGGGCTGCGTAGGATTCGTGGTACCGAGAATTTCCAGTTCAGGAGTATTTTCTGCAAAATATTCATGGCTATCGGCATTGGCAATGGCTTTCTCCGGATCTGTCGTGGCCAGACTTTGCGCGCCCCGCTGCGAGTAGACGTTATCGTCGGTATCAGCAAGTACGGTGAAATGCGACAGTTCATGAACGATGGTGCCCGCGCGTGAATCTGTACCACTCAGACTTGCCGAACGGAACGATGGACAGAGATAGATCTCATACGGCCTGCTCGGAAACACATAGGCATACGTATTTCGCTCATCGCAGCTGCAGTCATACTGAATCTGTTCGTCTGCCAGTGCCGTGCCGATTGACTGGAAATTAGACAACACTCGAGTAAAGCGCGCCTCCTCATACTCACCGAACCAGGTAACGTATCGCGGTGAACCGGAGCGCTCATCGCTGGCCAGACTCTCAAGATCCGCAATAGCGGTGTTCACGTACTCCTGCGCCAGCTCTGTGGCCGCAAATATATCGGCCTGCTCCTGCACTGAACAGCTTTCATAGGCCGGCGTCAGCGCACGCAGCGACACTGCAGGAGCCATGTTCACAGCCACACTGTTGGATTTCAGGGTATCAACACTCAGCAGCTCAGGCTCCGGCGCCTTACGCACCGAAGTACTCTTTGAGGATGAGCTCTCGACGCTATACCGCAACTGGCCAGCAAAACTCACGCTGCGTCCATCTGCTTTGTCAATACGGTAATAGTCATTCAGTTTGACGGTACGGCTGGCAGTCTCGCCCGGTGCCAGAACCAGATACTCATCAGTCGTCGGTACGCCACGCTTGACTGAACGACCTATATAAGCGGCTTGCTCAACCAGCGGCCAGTCCTTGCTATAGCGTTCTACCCGAAAGACGTCGCTGGACAAGGCATCTTCGAATGGTGTATCCCAACGCAATACTGATAGCGTACTGCTGCCTGTATTGGTCAGAGAGACTGCCACACTGCCGGCCGCGCTGCCTGGCTCAAGAACAAGCCGCAACGGACCTGCGTGCACGGCCATCGACGAGAGGCAGCACAATAAAACGGCAGCAAAGCGGGTTATGCGAAAGCGCATCCGGAATCTCCATGAACATCGCTCGCAGTATAGCCAGTAACCGGTGCCTCAAGCACCGCGAGCAGCTGTCTATCGACAGGTTCGATTCACACAATCAGGAAATGTACACCACAGCAACCGCACGCCACCAATAACGGGTGATCAGGTTTTCAGTATGCAAGTGGATGATGGTGCCCGGGGCCGGACTTGAACCGGCACGACCTTACGGTCGAGAGATTTTAAGTCTCTTGCGTCTACCAATTTCGCCACCCGGGCATTTCAGGGGAGATACAAACCTCTGCCGTGGTAGCGCGATTATTGGCAGGGCCTTACTCGAGATAACACCGAGTCTACATGTGACGTAATACGAGTGGCACGTATCGACACAAATCACGCGGATAAAAGTGCTTACCGCGTAACAATGGAGGCTGAGCCCGGAGTCGAACCGAGGTAAACGGATTTGCAATCCGGTGCATAGCCACTCTGCCACTCAGCCGAGTGTCGTACAAAATACAAGCTAAAATCAGACCAGAAATGGAGCGGGAAACCAGGTTCGAACTGGCGACCTCAACCTTGGCAAGGTTGCGCTCTACCAACTGAGCTATTCCCGCACCGATCGTGATTTTACTACAAAAAACTAAATTGCCAAAAAATAATTGGAGCGGGAAACCAGGTTCGAACTGGCGACCTCAACCTTGGCAAGGTTGCGCTCTACCAACTGAGCTATTCCCGCACCGATCCGCCTATTATGTTATCGATCGATCATGCTGTCAAGCGTCTCGACGAAAATTTTTGCCTTTTTTATTCTTCTGTCGAAGAATCACTAAAAGCGGCGTTCATGTAACCGACCATCGACCAGATCGTCAACACCGTGGCCACATAAAGAGCCGCCATGCCCATCTTGTAGATTGGCAAACCGAACAGGTCATGCAGGTACAACAACATGGACAATGAGGTGATCTGGGCTGTCGTTTTGACTTTGCCTATCCACCCTACTGCCACTTTACCTCGTTGCCCCATTCCGGCCATCCATTCTCGCAGAGCGCTGATGGTGATCTCCCGACCGATGATGACAATAGCCGGGATGGTCAGCCACGGACTGTTATCAAACTCGACAATCAGGATCAACACAGTGGCGACCATGAGCTTGTCAGCCACCGGATCGAGGAAGGCTCCGAACCGGCTCTCTACACCCCACAGGCGAGCCAGGTATCCGTCCAGCCAGTCAGTGATTCCAGCCAGAACGAAGATGATGCAGCTTACTGGGCGGGCCCATGGCGCGTCCAGATAGAAAATCACGACAATTACTGGCAATAATGCAATTCTAAGCAGCGTCAGCCACGTTGGCAGATTCTGTTTCATTTTTTAATCTTCATTCAGGGATCAACCCTTTGATACACGGGTGGGATGCAGCTCATCGTACACTCTAGCGGCCAGGTCTACGCTGATTCCGGGGACCGCAGATATATCTTCTATGCCGGCTTTCTGCAACCGTTGCAGACCACCAAAATGTGTTAACAATTGCTTCCTGCGCTTCGGGCCCAGGCCTTTTATGTCTTCCAGAATAGAACGCTGGCGCTTCTTTGCACGTCTGGCCCGGTGTCCGGCAATGGCAAAACGATGAGCCTCATCACGAATTTGCTGAATCAGCAGTAGCGCCGGTGAGTCTGTCGTCAATTGTCTCTCGGTGCGCCCACCATGCTGCTCATCACGACACAGAATCAGGGTTTCATCACCAGGTCTTCGATCCGGCCCCTTCGAGACACCCACAACCTGAACACTGTCTACCTGCAGCTCAGCCAATACTTCGATTGCAACGCCTATCTGCCCCTTGCCACCATCGATGAAAAGGATATCGGGCAGCTCACGCCCTTCCTTGATCATTCGCGTGTATCGGCGCGTCAAAGCTTGACGCATTGCCGCGTAATCATCGCCAGGCGTGATGTCTTCGATATTGAAACGCCGGTAGTCGCTCTTCAGCGCACCCTCGGCATTGAATACCACACACGAAGCCACTGTCGCCTCCCCCATGGTATGCGAGATATCGAAGCATTCCATGCGGCTCGGCGCCTCATCCAGCTCCACCAGTGCTCGTACAGCCTCCAGTCTGGCAGCCATCCCTGAGCGAGATGCAAGTCGTGTCGCCAGACCTACCTCTGCGTTGGTCAGCGCCAGAGCCTGCAACTTCGCACGCTCGCCGCGCACACTGTGAACCACGCCCACACTTGACCCCAGGCGCTTGGAGAATACCTCCGCAAACAAATCAGCATCCTCGACCTGCTCACTACAGACGATTTCACGAGGCAGATCGTGCTCCAGATAGAACTGCGCCATGAATGCATTGAGAATCTCACCGCTAGTACTGCCCGCAGGAGAGGCCGGGTAGAACGCCTTGTTGCCCAGGTTGATGCCATTACGCACGAAAAACACCTGCACACAGCTTTGCCCTCCCTGGGTTACCGCAGCCACATAGTCGGTGTTACTGCCATCGCGCAACGTTGTCGACAAATCGCTGACGGCTTTCAAACTGCCAATCTGATCGCGCAGACGCGCTGCTGATTCGAAATCCAGAGCTTCACTGGCAGCTTCCATACGCTGCACCAGATCATTGACCACATCCATGGACTTGCCTTCCAGCACCCGCACGGTCATATCAACATCCTGCCGATATTCCTCGGGAGAGATCCGGCTCACACAAGGCGCGGTGCAACGCTTGATCTGATATTGCAGACAGGGTCTGGAGCGATTGCGAAAATAACTGTCTTCACACTGACGTACCCGAAACAGTTTCTGTACGAGCCCCAGAGAGCGTTTGACAGAGCCGGCGCTGGGATAAGGGCCAATGTACTTGCCCGGCACCTTGCGAGCCCCACGTTGATAGCTGAGCCGCGGATAGTCATCGCGGGTGGATATGAAGATATAGGGATAACTTTTGTCATCACGCAGCACAACGTTATAGCGCGGACGATGCTCTTTGATCAGATTGTGTTCAAGCAACAAGGCATCAGCCGCACTATCGGTAACCGTGGTCTGCACCGTGACGATCTGAGACACCAGAGCCTGTGTTTTGCGATTGTCCAGCGTCTTCTGGAAATAGCTCCCCAGACGATTCTTCAGATTGCTGGCCTTGCCAACGTAAATGATATCGCCTTGCTCGTTGTACATGCGATAGACACCAGGACGCGTAGTCACTGTGCGCATGAAAGAGGCGGCATCGAAGGCCGGAAGTGGATCCTTGTCAGTGTTCAGTCTTCGTTCCACAAATCAAAGCGAATGGCCAGTCGAACCAGTTCTGCGGTGGTCTTGACCTGCAATTTTTCAAACGCACGAGTCCGGTGAGTGCTCACCGTTTTTTCGCTGATATGCAGGTTGCTTGAGATTTGACGATTGCGATGGCCACGAAGCAGAAGCGTGATGATTTCTGATTCCCGACTGGTCAGCTTGTCAAAGGGGTTCTGATTATCACCATTGATGACATCCATAGCGACTTGCTGGGCAACATCGGGCGACAGATATTGCTCGCCATCCATGACAATCCGCATCGCCTTGTCCATTTCATCCGAGCTACTGCCTTTGGTGATATAGCCCCGTACTCCGGCATTCAACAACTTGCGGATATGACCCCCTTCCAGCTTGCCGGTCACCATGATGATGCGACTGTCCGGAGCCAGACTCAACAGTTTGTCAGACGCCTCCAGGCCATTGATACCGGGCAGACTGATATCCATCAGTACCAGATCAAAGGGCTGTGTGGCCGCCATCTCCAGTGCTTCTTCTCCCGAATTGGCTTCAAAGATGAAACCTATCTGAGGGTTCTCTTCCAACAAGCGACGCATGCCGGCACGGACGAGTTCGTGATCATCGACCACCAATACCTTCAGATGCCCATTCATATGGTTTTCTACCAGTTCACCAGTGCAGAGCCCCAGGTAAATCCTCCGCCAAATCCTTCCATGAGTATAGTGTCACCGCGATTGATCCGTCCATCGCGTACAGCAACATCAAGCGCCAAGGGGATCGACGCAGCTGAAGTATTACCATGCCACGCGACTGTTTGCACCACCTTTTCCATGGGCATTCCCAACTTTTTAGCTGTTGCCGCAATAATGCGGTGATTAGCCTGGTGAGGAACCAGCCAATCTATATCCGTTTTTTCCATTTGATTGGCCTCCAGCGTCTCGTCCACAATTCGCCCCAGAGTCTTGACGGCCATGCGAAATACTTCACTTCCGGCCATTTCAACATAGGCAGTACCAGACTGCACCGCCGACAGATTGTTGGAGACCCCCTTTGGCACTTGCAGCAATGAGGCAAAATCCCCATCAGCATGCAGATGCGTGGACAGTATTCCCGGCGAATTGTCACGCTTGAGAATGACTGCTCCGGCACCATCGCCGAACAAGACACAGGTGTTCCGATCGGTCCAGTCAATAATACGGGAGAACGTCTCAGCTCCAATCACCAAGGCAGTCTTCACACTACCGGTGCGCATGAACTGATCAGCGACAGATAGAGCGTAGACAAAACCGGTACAGACGGCCTGGATGTCGAATGCCGGGCAACCATGGATTCCCAGTCGACTCTGCAACAGGCAGGCTGTACTGGGAAATACCTGATCTGCCGTGGTAGTGGCGACAATGATCAGATCAATGTCCGAACACTGAATTCCCGAGGCTTCGATGGCACGTCGGGCGGCTTTTTCAGCCAGATCCACCGTGAACTCGCCTTCTGCCGCAATATGCCTTTGCGTAATACCCGTCCGCTCCCGAATCCAGGCATCGCTGGTATCGACGGTTTTTTCCAGTTCGGCATTGGTTACCACACGATCTGGCAGGTAACCGCCGGTCCCAACGATACGCGAGAAATGTGTCATGTTATCGGTGCTTATTGCCTAGAGCCGTCATACGACAGCAGTGGCCGCAGCGCTTGCCTGGCAATCAGCCGCGCCACGGGCAGAATTATCAGGCCGCGTTGAGCGTCTCACCCAAGCGATCCGCAATCATTGAAGGAAGATTGTGGCCTATTTCCAGCAGAGCGATATCAATAGCGTTAGCAAAAGCCAGCGCATCCGCACCGCCATGACTTTTGACAACAACACCCTGCAAGCCCAACAGACTGGCGCCGTTATAGCGTCTGGGGTCGATACGATTACCGAAAGCCTGAAGAATGGGTCGTGCAAGCAATCCCACCAGCTTGTTCCAGAGAGAGCGTTTGAACTCCTCCTTCAAATAGTGAGACACCATGCGGGCTACACCCTCACTCGTTTTCAGTGAGACGTTGCCGACGAAACCATCACAGACCACGACATCGACCTTGTCCGTATAGATTTCATTGCCTTCAACGAAGCCGGTGTAATTCAGTGAGCTATTGGCCAGCAAAGGCGCCGCCAGCTTGACCTGTTCATTGCCCTTGATATCTTCCGAGCCGATGTTAAGCAGAGCAACACGCGGTCGCTCAATACCGTCCACTGCCTGGGCCAGAATCGAACCCATCAGCGCGAACTGATAAAGATTTTTGGCCGAACTATCAACATTTGCGCCCAGATCGAGCATATGCGTATGACCATCAATCGCCGGGATGATGGCGGCAATAGCGGGTCTGTCGATACCACTGACTGTTTTCAGCACAAACTTGCTGATAGCCATCAATGCACCGGTATTGCCCGAACTGACGCAAGCATCCGCCTTGCCTTCCTTGACCAGGTTGATGGCAATACGCATCGAGGATTTTTTCTTGGTGCGTAGCGCGACGGCAGCACTATCATCCATGGTAACTACCTCGGAGGCAGGCACAATGGAATAGCGACCGTCCGGCAAAGGAACACTGCCGATATGTTGATTGATGTGGTCGGGATCACCCACCAGCACCAGATGAACATCACTACGCTGACCAAGCACGGTGCGCACGGCATCGATAATGATACCCGTGCCACCGTCGCCACTCATGGCGTCAATTGCGACTGTCAGCATGTGTGGTAGTAAGTTGTCCTGAACTCATCCACAAATTGCTTCAGAGACCTGCTGGATGAGTAAGGGGACATCTTGTCAGTATCTACTCGTCGTCGTCTTCTGATACTTCAGGAGTCTGTACTACTTGATTACCACGATAGAAACCATCGGCAGTCACGTGGTGACGACGATGTAGTTCACCAGTAGTAGGATCAGTAGAGAGAGTAGGGTTTTTCAGTGCATCGTGCGAACGACGCATGCCGCGACGTGAGGGTGTCTTGCGGCTCTTTTGAACGGCCATGACTTCTTATCCAGTAGAGAGGTTAATGTAAATTCAGTTTCTTCAATGCGGCAAAGGGATTGGGTTTCCCCTCCTCCACTTCAACAGGCAGGTCACCGAATTCTGTCGGGCCTTGATTGCATGCTGACATGTCGCTGTGTTTCGGTACTTCAGGCACGTGCAAAATCACTTCGTCTTCGAACAAATCGACAACATGAATATGCCCTTGATCATCAAGTATTACGGGGTCGAACTCTTTGGGTAATTCCTCTGCTTTCAGTTCATCGTCGACAAAAATCAGTTCGAACGGCTCACTAACATCAAAGTCCATCGGCTCCAGACAACGCTGACAGATTAGTGTAAACCGTGTCTCCAGACGCCCACTAATCACTATGTGATTCTTGAGTCGCGAAAACAAGGCGCTAACCTGTACATCATTGTTACTGGACGCCAGAATGCCGCTGAGCCGTTTCAATTGACTCTGCGGCAAAACAAGCTCGAAGCGTGTTCCCTCACGGGCCAATAACTCGGGTTTGAATCGCTGAGGAAGTGCCTTGACCATAACCCACGAATAATAAAGAAAGGAGTGAAAGTTTGCAAGTGCTTGTTCTAGCATCAGGATCACGATATCGGGCAGAACTTCTGCAAAGACTGAAGCTGCCGTTCTCGCAGCTCTCCCCGGATATCGATGAAACCGCCACCCCGGGAGAGCCTCCCGCCGCACTGGCAACACGATTGGCTGGCGCCAAAGCCGCAGCAGCGCGCAGTTTGACGTCAGAGCCGGCCATTATAATAGCGTCTGACCAAGTTGCAGCATTAAATTTTGAACGTCTGCGAAAACCCGGCTCCGTGGAACTGGCGCGAGCGCAAATTAATAAAATGAATGGTCAATATGTCGACTTCTTCACGGCACTTTGTCTGCTGGATACCACTACTGGACACCAATTTACCGCTCTGGACCACACCCGAGCCCGCCTGCGAGAGCTGAGCGAGGCAGAAATCACCCGTTACATCGATGCAGATCTGCCGCTGGACTGCGCCGGCAGCTTCAAAGTGGAGTCCCTGGGGATCAGTTTATTCGATTCAGTCGACAGTAGTGATCCGACCGCACTGATCGGATTACCACTGATTGCCCTGTGCAAGGGGTTGCGGACATTCGGCTTCTCACTGCCCTGACAATCAAAGCAGACGCAGCAGAATCTGCAGCACCAGCAATGAAAACAGACCAGCCAACACATCATCGAGCATGATTCCAAGACCACCGTGAACCTGGCGATCTATCCAGCTGATCGGCCATGGCTTGCTGATATCAAATATGCGGAACACCACAAACCCGGCCAACACCCACCAGGTGGTACGCGGCATGGCCATCATGGTAATCAGATAGCCAACCACCTCGTCCCAGACGATGCCCGGGTGATCATGCACCCCCAGAGCTTGTGCACAGACATGGCAGCACCAGACCCCGATAGCAAACAGCACCAGCAACGCCACGCTGTAACCCAGCAGAGACTGAGGCATGAGAAACAGCAGCGGGATTCCCAATAGCGTCCCGAAAGTGCCAGGTGCACGCGGTGCGAGGCCCAATCCGGCCCCCAGAGCCAGGAAATTGGCAGGCCCGGCGAACAGGTCTGCAGGCTTGATTGCTTTCAGGCTCAACGTTTTCTCATTTCCAGTGGTCGAACGGCAAGTGCCAGCTTATCCAGCACCCCATTGACGTAACGATGGCCTTTGTCGGCGCCATATCGCTTGGTGATCTCGATGCCTTCATTGATAACAACACGCGCCGGGATATCCGGACATTCGGTCAGTTCAAAGGCCGCAACACGCAACACACCGCGTTCGATCGGATCCAGCTCGGCAATCGGTCGGTCCAATGCATCGAATAGCGTCGCATCGATAAGCTCAGGGTTATGACTGACGCCATTGAAAAGTCGTGTGAAATACTCAACATCCACACGCCCCATGTCTTGTTTTTCCATGAACTGCGTGCGCACATCGGAACTTTGCCCGCCACTGACATCCCATTGATACAGGGCTTGCAGCGCCTTTTCACGGGCGTAGCGCCGTGATTGCGAAAGACTGACCTTCTTGGCAGGCTTGGGCTTATCAGCCGTCTCCGCCTCTGTTGCGTGAGCCTCAGAGGACTGAGTCGCACGGGCCTCTTGCTCCAACTCGGCTTCACGCAACATGTCACCCAACGAGCGAGGCTCTTCGGTGCCAGGGATCACGGGATCAAGTGGTGCTGAAGACACCTCGTCTGTTTGTGGAATCTTTTTCACGGGTTTTGCCCTCAATCGCGGCGCCAGGTGGTTTTGCCACCGGCATCTTCCAATACAACACCCTGTGCAGCCAGTTCGTCACGAATCTGGTCGCTACGGGAAAAATCCTTTGCGGCTCTGGCCGCCTGTCGTTCTTTGATCAATGTGTCTATCTGTGCAGCCGATGGCCCATCCTCGCTGGCCTCGCCCTGCAGCATAACCTCTGGATCCTTGTCCAGGACACCCAGCCGCCCGCCCAGATAGACCAGCGTCGAGGCCAACTTGCGCGAAACTGCGCTTTCCAGATCGGCTTCCTTGTTGAGCGAGTTGGCTAGCTCATGCAGCACAGCCAGGGCCTCTGGCGTGTTGAGATCATCGTCCATCGCAGCCTCGAAACGCTCCAGATAACCAGCATCCAGTGCCGTTGTATCCACAGCAGTTGACGCCTGGGTCAGCGCTTCTCTGTCGACAGGACGACCGCGTAGCGCCGTATAGAACCTGCGCAGTGCCGTGCGTGCGGCCAACAGGGCCTCGGTGGTGTAGTTGAGCGGACTGCGGTAATGGCTACCGATAATGAACGTCCGAATCTCCTCACCCGAATAGTGCGCCAGAACGTCCCCGATGGTCATGAAGTTATTGAGCGACTTGGACATCTTTTCATCGCCAATTCGCACCAGACCATTGTGCATCCAGTAACGGGCAAATCGACCACCGGTCAGAGCCTCACTCTGAGCTATCTCGTTTTCGTGATGTGGAAACTGCAGATCGGCTCCACCGCCGTGAATATCGAACTCCTCGCCCAACAGGTCCATTGACATGGCGGAGCATTCGATATGCCATCCGGGGCGCCCATCACCCCACGGCGACGGCCAGCTGGGCTCGCCAGGTTTGGATGATTTCCAGAGTACGAAGTCTAGAGGGTCGCGCTTGTATTCGTCGACAGCAACCCGCTCACCGGCTCGCAGCTCGTCGACCTTGCGACCCGACAGCTTGCCGTATTCGGCAAACGATTTGACCGAATAGAAAACATCACCGTTATCGGCCGCATAGGCATGACCGGACTCGATCAGCTGGCCGATGATACGCACCATGCTCTTTATCGACTCTGTCGCTCGCGGCTCGTGCACGGGTGGCAAAACGTTCAGCGCACGCTCATCAGCGTGCATTTTTTCTATATACCGCTGCGACAGCTGACCCGGGGTCACATTCTGTTCTGCAGCACGCTTGATGATCTTGTCATCCACATCCGTGATGTTGCGCACATAGTTGACCAGATAACCTGCTGACTGGAGATGCCGGAACAAAACATCGTAAACAATCATGACGCGGCCATGACCCACATGGCATTCGTCGTAAACCGTGATTCCACACACGTAGAGGCCCACATGGCCTGCTTTCAATGGCTTGAAAGGCTCCTTGCGTCGATTAAGTGTGTTGTAGATCTGCAGCATGTCGAATGGATGAAGCGGGTAATTGGGGAAGTTTGGCCGAAGCCTATCAGATTACCCGATGGTTACTGGCAGGAGTGAGGCTACAAATACCGTTAAAATTGCAGATGTCAGGTAAATACCGAAATGACAGGAATTCGCATGCCCTCTTTCACCGTCGTTACCACTGCCCTTGCGGAGGTAATCTCTACAGCTCTCAACCGGCTGCCACAAGCAAGTACCGCGCTGCTGGCTCTGCTGGCCACACTGCTGACGCCTCAGTCGGCACTTGCCGCCAGTGGCACCAGAGTGATGCTGGACACCACTCAGGGGCCCATCGTGCTGGAGCTTGATGATAAACGCGCCCCGCAATCCGTCAAGAATTTTCTCGAATATGTTGATAGCGGCTTCTATGACGACACCTTGTTTCATCGGGTCATAGAGGGTTTCATGATTCAGGGAGGCGGCTTCAACCAGAAATACCAGAAGAAACCGACTCGCTCACCTGTCAGCAATGAGGCCTACAACGGCTTGCGTAATCGGCACTACACCATTGCCATGGCAAGAACAACGGCACCACATTCCGCCACGTCACAATTCTTCATCAATAGCGAAGACAATTCCAACCTGAACCATACCGATACCACTCAGCGTGGCTGGGGCTACGCCGTATTCGGGCGAGTCGTGGAAGGCCAGGACGTTGTCGATGCCATCTCGCGTGTGCGTACCGGAGCAGGCGGCCCCTTCAGCCGGGATGTGCCGACTGAACCTGTCATCATTCTGTCCGCATCACGAGTCCAGCAATCTGATACCGCCGCGGCCGCACAGGCCGACAACAACAATCTTTCCGGATCAGGCAAAACCTCATCAACACCCGAACAGGAACTGCCAAAGTCTACAACGGCACCTGGAAATACACCCCTACCCGCAGCTACGCCTGCGGCTGACAACGTTGCTGATAACAACCCGCAGCAACCCATCGAACAAAACTGATCAGCGGCTGACGCATAAACTGCATACAACCGTCCTGCCAGAGCAGGCACGGTTGTCAGACTGCTACACTTCGCACTTGTTTCTAAAAGAACTTCGGTAAATTTAATGAAAGCGACCATTACGACCAACAAGGGCACCATCGTGCTTGAGCTCGACACTGCAGCAGCACCAGAGACTTGTGCCAACTTCAAGCGCTATGCTGACGAAGGACATTACGCCTCTACGATCTTCCATCGCGTTATCCCCAACTTCATGATCCAGGGCGGCGGCTTCACAGCTGACATGGACCAGAAGAGCACACACGAGAACATCAAGAACGAAGCAGCCAACGGTTTGAAGAACGACACTGGCAGCATCGCCATGGCTCGTACACCTGATCCGCATTCGGCCAGCTCACAGTTCTTCATCAACCTTTCTGACAACGACTTCCTCAACTTCCGTGACGAGTCTCAAGCAGGCTTCGGTTATTGCGTATTCGGCAAGACTATCGAAGGCACTGACACGATCGCGGCCATAGCTGGCGTGCAAACCGGCTCCAACGGTCCTCACCAGGATGTTCCTGCTGAAGCTGTCATCATCGAATCAATCTCCGTAAGCGAAGACTGATCAAACCACTCTGACGACCAAGGCCTACGCCTGATGACTGGAAGCCATCTGTTCATCGCCGATCTGCACCTGGATCCAGAAAACCAGTGCGTAAGCGAACTTGCCATGCGGTTCTTGCAAAAAGCCCATGGCAAGCAACATCTCTACATTCTCGGCGATCTGTTCGAGTACTGGCTCGGTGATGACGTTGGCCTGCCTGTCTATACACAGGTGCTGGAAGAATTCAGACAACTGCGCGAATCCGGGTGCGGCATCACGGTCATGCATGGCAATCGTGATTTTCTGCTGGGAGAGGCTTTCGCCGAATCAGCAGGTGCCTGCCTGGTGCGTGACGACGAGATGATCATCACCCTGGGCGATGAACCTGTCCTACTCATGCATGGCGACACCCTGTGCACGGATGATGTTGACTATCAACGATTCCGGCACAATCTACGTGAGCCACGCTGGCAAAAGCAGTTTCTTGCAAAATCGGTTGATGAGCGGCGTGATCATGCTGAAGCAATGCGGGCGGCCAGCCACGATGCCAGTGCCGCTAAATCCGCTGTCATCATGGATGTCAATGCTGCTGCTGTAACCAAACACATGCAGGCCAGTAATTGCCATACCCTGATCCATGGTCACACGCATCGCCCTGCCGTACATAGCGGCATCCAGCCCGGAGATACCCGTTGGGTGGTCGGTGACTGGCATGACGATAGTGCCCAGTACGTGCAATGGGATGGACACGAATTTTCCCTGAACACATTCCGCTGAAGTGCTGCCAAGAGGATCGTGAAATCATTCACGCCCTCTTTCACGACTCCTAACGCCCTTTTGACAGCTTGTATTCCTCTTCCATTTCCCTGATCAGTGCCAGCTCCTGTTCATTGAAGCCTGCCTCCAGACGAGCCTCGCGATTATAGGGACTGCGCAGATAAGCACTATTTTCACCCTTCAGTAAATCTCTGAAGACCTGCGTACCATCCAGCGATTGCCTCTCACACAAGTATCGAAACCAGCGGTTGCCAACCTCTACGTGGGTGATTTCGTCCGTATAGATCCGCTGCAGGATCGCGGCAGTTTCCTCGTCTTTCAAATGCTGCAACTTGGCGATCATCGGTGGTGCCACATCCAAGCCTCGTGCTTCGAGTATGCGTGGCACCAACGCCATTCGTACGAGCACATCATGATCGGTACGACGCGCCATATCCCAAAGCCCGTCATGTGCCGGCAAGGCTCCATAATGCGAATCAAGCTCAGCGAGCCTGTCATTCAACAATAGAAAATGCTGGCCTTCGTCCGAGGCGACTCGCAACCAGTCAGTGACATACCTGAGCGGCATGTCGCGAAAGCGATAGACCGCATCAACGGCCAGATTGATGGCATTGAATTCGATATGCGCCAAGGAATGTACAAGAGCGATGCGACCGGCCAGCGAACCCAGGCCACGGCGAGCCAACTGATGCGCCTCTACCAACGCCGGTAATGCAGGCCGGCCCGGCGCATCGAGCTGTCGAATAATCGAGACGCTTGAGCCAGGCATACTGGCTTGCTGATCGTCAGCGCTCACATCCTGCCATTGCTGGTAGAGATCAATGCTCGCATTCGCCTTGCTGACCGGGTCAACACAGAGCAACACTTTTTCGGACTCACTAAATACGTCGATCATGTCTTGCTCGGTTACCATGTAAAGCGCTCCTGCATCATAGCCAACTATCGAGACCCAATGACTCTTCTCAGCCCATGGATTGCCTTCACCGTCATGGCAGCCTTGATGCAAGCCGTACGCACAGCAGGGCAGAAACAACTTTCGAACAGCGTCACCCCCATGAGCTCAACGCTCATTCGCTACGTTTTCGGGCTTCCCTTTGCCATCATCTATCTGGTCTACATCACTCGTAGCGAGCTTGCTACGCTGGCCATGTCTGCCCTTGGCAATACCCGGTTTCTCCTGTTCGCACTGGCCGCCGCACTGGCTCAGATCATTGCCACGTTTCTACTCGTCAAAGTATTCAGTTTTCGAAACTTCACCGTCGGCACCAGCCTGGCGAAAACCGAAGCTGTTCAGGCAGCTATCTTCGGCACGTTCCTGTTCGGTATCCCACTGGCCTTCTCAGGCTGGTTGGCGGTTGCCATCGGTTTTCTGGGCATTTACATTGTCAGCATGCCAGCCACGAACCAACGCTGGGAACCACAGACGGTCATATTGGGCACGCTGTCGGGCACCGCGTTTGCACTGACCTCCTTATGGATTCGTGAAGCCAGTCTGAGCCTGGGTATGCCAGTCTTGTCCAGCGCCGCCATTACGCTGGTTTTCATGGTCACGGTACAGTCACTTATGTGTCTGAGTTACACCTACGTGCGTGAGCGCTCACAATTTTCAGCGATCGGCCAACGTCTCGGCCTGGCAAGTTTTGTCGGCCTGACCAGCGCACTGGGCTCTGTCGGCTGGTTTACGGCCATGACCTATCAGAACCCGGCCCTGGTCAAATCACTGGGTCAGATCGAATTCATTTTTACGCTGCTGCTAACCACGCTCTTCTTCAAGGAACGGATTACGGCTCGTGAGCTGCTCGGTGTTGCCGCCATCGTCTGCAGTGTCATTCTGATTCTGCAGGCTCATTGATTGGTGCGGCTAACCCAAACCGCTCTGAAATTCTTATTCGCGCCGCGCCAGTGATTCAAATAGCTCACGACTTCGCAGTGGCTTGTCGCCCAGGTGGACTCGCAGAATCTGACGCATCAGCGGCCTGGCCTCCTTGAGCACAGCCGGATCATCCAGCTCCAGATTATCCAGCGCCAGCAACGTCCGGCCACTGACCTTCACACCCGCATCCTGAGTCATCCCATCAGCATGAATGGAAGGGTTACTGCTATCTCCCTCCCCCATTCGATGCTTTTCCTTCTGGATTCCAAGACTCGCATCCGAATCCAGCGATCGATTCATGGGAATTGCAACCGCATTGGCCGGATGATAGTGATAATCAAGATCGGCCTCGATCGGCTTTCCTCCCGGAGTACATCGGGCCAGATCAGGCAAGACGGCGAGCCCCTCAAGCAATTGCAACTCGAAGGTACGCAGCACCGACTCCATGGAGGCCTGCCCCGGCTGGCCGGTGGCTGCCAGGTTCATCAGAGCCATCACATAATGCGCGAATATCGCCTGTTGTGGCTGGTCCTTGCCCAGCAGACGCAGAATCAGCTCATTGATGTAATAGCTGCAGGCCAGCTCGGCGCTCTCCATTTCCAGAGGCGCACCGCTTTCCTCGATCCCCGTCAGAGTTCTCATATCACTACCGCCAACCCAGGATAACAGCAAGGGTCTGAACGGCTGATAAAGCGCCCGGGTTCTTGGCTTGGATGAGCGGGCGCTCTTGGCCATCATGCCAATACGCCCATGACTCAGCGTAAAGGCATCAACGATGAAGCTGGTCTCCGCCCATTGCGTGTAATGCAATATATAGGCGGGTTGCAGCGAGGTACTGACACTACCGTCATCTTGCATGGACGTTACTGATTGTCGTAACCCAGACTGCGCAGAGCTCTTTCATCATCCGCCCAACCTTCCTTGACACGCACCCAGCACTCCAGAAAGACCTTCTTGTCAAACAGGGTTTCCAGAGTTGCGCGAGCTCGTGAACCGACCTCTTTCAATTGCGCTCCGCCTTTGCCGATGACAATGCCCTTCTGACTTGGCTTGTCGACCCAGATCACAGCACCGATGCGCAGCAGATCCGCGCTCTCTTCAAAGGTTTCAATCTCTACCGACAGGGCATAGGGCAGTTCCGCCGAGAGCAGTCGCGTCAACTGTTCACGTACCGCTTCAGAGGCCAGAAAACGTGCTGAGCGGTCTGTCAGCTCATCTTCGCCATAGCGCCAGGGGCCTTCTGGTATGAACTTGCCAATCTGCTCTTCCAGCGAGTCTATTCCAGACCCCTTGCGGGCTGAAATCAGAACCACGCCTTGCAAATTCTCATGGGTCGGCAGCGTGCCCAGATACGGCAGCATTTCTTCCTTCTTGCGAATATTGTCGATCTTGTTGACAGCAATGAAGAAAGGCACGCCAGAGTTGCTGACAAGCTCGAAGGCGCGCTTGTCATCATCATTCCAGACCATGGCCTGAAGTACCAGAATAACGACATCCACATCATGCAGAGAGGATGATGCCGTCCGGTTCAATACTTGGTTGAGTCGCTGCTTGCCCGTCACGTGAATTCCGGGGGTATCCACATAAACTACCTGACGCTCACCGACGGTCTGGATACCCAGAATGCTGTGTCTTGTCGTTTGCGGCTTGTGTGCAGTGATACTCAGCTTCTGGCCGATCAGCCGGTTCAGCAGAGTGGATTTACCCACATTCGGCCGGCCAGCGATCGATACAATGCCGCAGTAAGTCATTGGAAAATAGTCCTTGAAAGGCGAGATTAACGCGTATGCGCCAGTCTACTCGCTCTATGTGTTCAGTTGCTGTTGAAGATCTTCAAGCATCCGTGCCGCGGCGGCTTGTTCCGCCTTCCGTCGACTGGTAGCCGTTGCACGAACCTTCAATGTCAGCTCCGGCAAGGTACAAGCCACGGTAAAACTCATGTCATGCGATTTACCACTCGCATCAACCACTTCGTATTCCGGACGCGACAGGGAGCGGCCCTGAAGCAGCTCCTGCAGTCGAGTCTTGGGGTCTTTCAGTTCAGCCGATGGCGGCAGATTAACGACTCTGTCTTTATACAGGCGCAAAATCAGTGCGCGAGCCGCTTCGTGCCCGCTATCCATGAAAACAGCGCCAATGATGGATTCCACCACATCAGAGAGAATCGAATCGCGTCGAAAACCGCCACTGCGCAGCTCTCCGATACCCAGGTTCATGAAATCGCCCAGGTTAAGCTCGCGGGCTATTTCGGCAAGCGTACTCTGCCTCACCAGACTTGCCCTGAGACGACTCAAGGCACCCTCGTCCTCATCCGGACGGCTATTGTATAGCTCGGCCGCAATGACGAAGTTCAGAAAACTGTCGCCAAGAAACTCCAGCCTTTCATAATTATGTGAACCACTGGAGCGGTGCGACAAGGCCTCATCAAGCAAGCTCGAGTCTTTGAAGCGATAGTCCAGCTGTTTTAAAAGTATACCGAGATCTGCCATGCGCGCACTTTAACAGCGCAAGCACTGTCGCGTCCTCAAATTGACCCTGCTTGGACGGAATAGTAGCTGTGCATGGCCTTTTTCAGTGTGTCGCTGATACTTTCGTGTCGAAAGATGTCACAACATCGACATTCCGAAACAAGGTATCGCGCTTTTCGTACTGCACGGTCACTACGTAACCCAGATTACCGTCCTTTTTCAGCTTGATTGTCTCTTCCGGACTCAAATCCCACAGGTTATTTGTCCGGTAAGCCTGATTGATATAGCTGTACACCTTGCTGCGAGGCTGCTTGAGCAATTCTGGATTCGAGGCCACATCGGTGGCTATTTTCGAAACCGTCCAGTTCTCCATATAATGCGGCCCCACCTTGAAGGCGAACATGCCGATGAAGACTGCGACAGCCATGATGGCAAAGATGCTCATCATTCCCATACCGCGCTGACGCTGCATCAACGCTGCCTGACCGTTGCGCGATACGAGACGCAGGCTAGTGCCCGACTGCGGCTTACAATCTGTGTGCTGCGTGGAACCCATCTGATCTTACCCTCGACACCGATGCTGACAGATGCACCAGAGTGCAGCTGTATGAAAGTAGGTTCATGAATTCCGGAGTCTTGCGACAACGGCGTTCGCTACCTTCCCACTACAGCGTCAGAATCAGGCCAGACCTGAGAGAACCAAGCCACGTCGCCACTAGTGAAACTGGCCAAGTGTGATGTGCCTGTGTATTTTGCGAACCAGCCCCCGTTTCCACGGATACCAGCGGTTAGCGAGGGTCGTCGGTTCAAGGGCTCGTGAAATAATGGCTTATCGATTTCACGAACCCTCTGCTTGCCAGGCCTACGTTACCTGGCCAGCCTTACTTGATCGATGAGAACAATCGACTCCAGATAACACCTTCGTTCCAGTGCATCCAGATGTACTTGGCTTGCCCGACAAGATTTTCCTCAGGCACGAATCCCCAGAAACGACTGTCATTACTGCGATCGCGGTTGTCACCCACCATGAAATAGTGGCCTTCAGGCACGGTGAAAGTCCCGGAACGCTTGGGGAATTCCTCAGTGAATTGCAGAATCTGGTGATCAACCTCGCCCAACTTCTCCGCATGGGTTGTTGCACCCAGTACAAGCTGCTCATCAACAGGACTGACATAGGGCTCGCCGGCACCAACAGGCATGGCCTCTCCATTGACGATGAACTGCCGGTTTTCGTAAACCACCGAATCGCCAGGCAAACCAACAACCCGTTTGATGTAGTCCAGACTTGGATCCTGCGGATAACGAAATACCGCC
The DNA here is from genome assembly GCF_002215215.1 of Granulosicoccus antarcticus IMCC3135. Lineage (NCBI taxonomy): Bacteria > Pseudomonadati > Pseudomonadota > Gammaproteobacteria > Chromatiales > Granulosicoccaceae > Granulosicoccus > Granulosicoccus antarcticus. The sequence continues at coordinate 4,970,143 of NZ_CP018632.1, forward strand.
ACATCACCGCGTTCCGGAGAACCCGTGTCCAGTATCTTGGTATTGAGGACCGGCAGTCGTACGCCATAGCTGAACTTGTTGACGAGTATGAAATCACCAATCAGCAAGGTCGGAATCATGGAGCCTGATGGGATACGAAACGGCTCGAACAGGAACGAGCGCAATACCAGCACCACCAGCAGAACCGGGAAAAAAGATTGCACATACTCCACCAGAATCGGCAGCTCGCCATTCTGATCACGCATCGCAGCCTTGCGTTTTGGTGCGAAAAACAACGCATCCACCAGCCAGATAAGGCCGGTGACCGCTGTAGCAACAACGAGTAGCAATGGAAAATTCAATTTGTCAGCCCAGCTCGACGGCATTATTTACGATCCACTTGCAGTACGGCCAAGAATGCTTCTTGTGGGATCTCGACCTTGCCCACCTGCTTCATGCGGCGCTTACCCGCCTTCTGCTTTTCCAACAATTTGCGCTTGCGCGAAACGTCACCGCCGTAACACTTGGCGGTTACGTTCTTGCGCAAAGCCTTGATTGATGATCGGGCAATGATGTGCGAACCAATGGCCGCCTGCACCGCTACATCAAACATCTGTCTGGGTATGATGTCCTTCATGCGATCCGCCAGCTCACGCCCACGACCCTGCGAACGATCCCGGTGAATGATGGTAGCCAAGGCGTCGACCTTGTCACCGTTGATCAGAATATCGACCTTCACCAGGTCGGCAACCTGGAATCGCTTGAACTCATAATCGAACGAGGCGTAGCCTTTACTGACTGACTTGAGTCGATCGAAGAAATCCAGCACCACTTCCGACAGTGGCAGCTCATAGGTCATCTGAACCTGGCGACCCACATACTGCATGCTGATCTGCACACCCCGCTTCTCTACGCACAATCCGATAACCTCTCCCACATAAGTCTGTGGCAGCAACAGATTGGCGCGAATGATCGGCTCACGAATTTCATCGATAACATTCACCATCGGTAGTTCCGACGGGTTATGGATGTACGACAACTCACCCTTGGTGTCCAGAATTTCATAGACCACGGTCGGTGCCGTAGAAATAAGATCCAGATCGTATTCACGCTCCAGACGCTCTTGCACGATTTCCATATGCAGCATGCCCAGAAAGCCACAACGAAACCCGAAACCCAGAGCCGTTGAGGATTCCGGCTCGAAATGCAGCGCAGCATCGTTTAACCGCAGCTTGGACAGTGCTTCACGAAAGGCTTCGTAGTCTTCACCTTCGATAGGAAACAGGCCGGCAAATACACGCGGCTGCACTTCCTTGAAACCAGGCAAGGGCTCAGCAGCCGGACGACTGGCCAGAGTAATGGTGTCACCCACACGAGCCGCTTCAATCTCCTTGATACCGGCGATGATAAATCCCACCTGCCCGGCCGACAGACTATCCGTGGTCTTGCGCTTGGGTGTGAAGATTCCGACATCATCAGCCTGGAAAGTCCGACCCGTTGACATGATCTGGATCTTGGAGCGACGATTGATAGTGCCTTCAATAACCCGCACCAGAGTCACGACGCCCACATAGGAGTCGAACCACGAATCAATGATCAGAGCCTTGGCAGGCGCAGTACTGTCACCCTTGGGTGGTGGTACACGGGCCACGAGTTGCTCAAGAAGATCCTCGATGCCCACGCCTGTCTTGGCACTGACGTGAATCGCATCATGGGCTTCGATACCGATGATCTCTTCGATTTCATCAACCACTCGCTCAGGATCAGCAGCGGGCAAATCAATCTTGTTCAATACCGGAATCACTTCCAGATTCTGCTCTATGGCGGTATAGCAGTTGGCAACACTCTGCGCTTCGACGCCTTGTGAGGCATCCACTACCAGCAAAGCTCCCTCACACGCAGACAGCGAGCGGGACACTTCGTACGAGAAATCGACATGGCCCGGAGTGTCGATGAAATTCAGGTGATAGGTGACACCATCACGCGCCGTGTAGTCAAGCGAGACGGCTTGGGCTTTGATGGTGATGCCACGTTCTTGCTCAATATCCATGGAATCAAGCACTTGCGCGCTCATTTCACGGTTTGACAAACCACCACAGACCTGGATAAAGCGATCCGCTATCGTGGATTTGCCATGATCGATATGGGCAATAATCGAAAAATTGCGTATATTTTGCTGCATGCGGTCGGGTTCGGGGAGGCGTTACCTATTCGGCGGGCGAGGTGCACGCGGCGAGGAGTTTCCTATTGTAGCTTGCAAGAGCCTCTCTCACGGCTTCCAGATCCAAAAAGTGTTCACTTAACACTATCTGTTCATCATCGGAAGGCAAGTCGGCGATCGATCGGACGGCTATCGGCTCAAGATGTGCGCCAGTTTCAGACCCCCTGTTCTGCGATAGCCGCACGAGACTCAACACGGGGACTCGTACGTTATAACGCTCTCGCAGAACCGGATCCTCATCAATATCCACCCGTGTCAGATGGAAAGTATCAGGCTCCAGCAGCTCGCCCAGCAGCTGCTCCATGTCCTCACACAGATGACAGCCTTCCCGGAAATAAAGAATCAATTCAGGAAGCATGGTCTTTGCCTTGTTACTCACGGGCAGATGTGAACCAGAGAACTCATTCAGTCATCCAGCTTGACGGCCAGGAAAACCGGGCCCTCTGCACGATGCACCAGCACAGCAACCGATTTGCGATCGCCCAGCTCAGCCAGAACCTGCGCAACCTCTCTGGCAGAATCAACAGGTCGGTTGTCGATCGTGGAAATGACATCATCGACCCGAATACCGGCTCTCTGCGCAGGCCCACCTTCTTCAATGCTATCCACCAGCACACCCCCCTTGTCGATCGCGAGGGCATTGCGGGTGTCATCATCCAATGGACGAACCGTCAATTTCAGCACATTGATTTCAGGATTCAGCCTATCGGCAGGCCGGGTGGCCTGTCGCAGGTCCTCATCGCTGGGTAACTCACCGATATTGACGCTCAGTTCGATCGATCTTCCCTGCCTGACCACCTTGAGCTTCGCATCACTATTGGCAGGCACACGACCCACCAGCGGCGGCAAGGAGGATGAGCGCTCAATGCGATGTCCTTCGAAATGGGTAATGACATCACCGACCGCCAACGTCGAGTTGGCAGCCGGGCTATCCGGAAGGATGCTGGCCACCAGAGCGCCGTGAGCGCGTGTCATGCCAAAGGACTCGGCAAGCTCCATGGTGACTTCCTGAATGATGACGCCCAACCAGCCTCGAGTGACGGTACCGGTTGAACGGATCTGGTCAGCCACATCGATCGCCATCTCGATAGGTATCGCAAAGGAGAGCCCCATGAAACTGCCCGTGCGGCTATAGATCTGACTATTGATACCGATCACATCACCGTCCAGATTGAACAGTGGTCCACCGGAGTTACCCGGATTGATCGCAACATCGGTCTGGATAAAAGGTACGTAACTCTCATTGGGCAAAGCCCGTCCTGTCGCACTGACGATACCGGCTGTAACAGAAAAATCGAATCCGAAGGGTGAGCCTATGGCCAGCACCCACTCCCCGACTTCCAACTCATCGCTGTTGCCGATACTGACTGTAGGCAAACCCGAGGCCTCTATCTTCAGCAAGGCCACATCGGATCGCACATCAGCTCCAACCACTCTGGCAATCAGCTGACGACGATCGTGCAGTCGCACCAGCACTTCATCTGCCCCTTCGACGACATGATTATTGGTCAGAATATAGCCATCTTGCGAAATGATGAAACCCGAACCCAGAGCGTTGCTCTCCAGAGGACCGCCTTCACGCCGCTGCTCTTCACGGAATCGACGCAGCAGCTCATCGACGCTGTCATCCTCAAGCCCTGGCAACTGCGCCTGCACGTCCTCTTCGTTGATTTCGTGCGAAATACTGATGTTGACAACTGATTCGTAATTCTTTTTGACCAGCGTCGTGAAATCAGGCAGCGAGGATTGCAACGCGGTGGCTGAGGCCGATACCAGCAGTGCCACCATCAGAAAACAGAATGACAAGCATTCAGGCAGACGCAATCGGAATTGCGGCTTGGTCGAGGACGTCATGGATTCTCCCGGATAGTGCACGTTGAACGAGACAGGACTACAGGGTTCAATGGAACCGTTTCGGCTACCACTATACGACCAGTTTGCAGGCTGAGTCGCTTTTCCAGACGCAACAATACCCCGGGCGTCATCATTCGCCATGCAAATACCCCTCCAGCCAGACCTGCAAGGGCCGCGACGGCGAGTATCAGATCACGAAACCCGTTAAACGAGGACTGCAAGGCAACCGCGGCCGGTAGTTCAGACAGAAACAGACTGGCGATTATCGTCGACACGATCAAACCAACCGTTGGCAGGCCGTAGGAGCCACAGACCAGCCACAACCACTGGGGACCTGCTTCATCGAATTCGACTATCAGCAAATCACCCGCTTCAAGCGCTTGCTCGGTATGACAGCTGATGCGTACCGGGGCCATTCCCAGATTGAATATGCCACTACCACAGCCCTGCCCCCGAGCGCAGCGTGCACAGGCGGCGGAATCGATTTCAACCTTGACGGCCTCTCCGGCCTTAACAGACTCAAGTGCCCGGGCTGGTCGCCTCATGAGGAGAGGGGGCGAGCCACTCTATGACAGAGCCTCATTTTCAGCAGGCTTTTATGGGATCACGACAGCCAAGGCAATCGCCTTGACAGTATTTGCCGGCACTTCACCGACAACCGTTATAAAGGCGTTCTCGGTACTCAACCCAAAAGCATTCATGGCACCCATGCTGGACAAACCCGCTGAGGCATTGGCCTGTTCGGCTACGGTTGCGTACTCGACATAAACAGAGACTGATGTCATACCGTCGGTCAACATCACATGACTCATGGGACCGGTGCTCATCGGCATGGGGGAATAAACCTCTGAGACCTCTTTATAACCTTCAGGCAACTCGCCAAAACTGACTCTGTCCACCTGCTTGGCCACCGTTTCCGGCAAACCGGATGTTGCCTTGAGCTTCTTGGGTTCCAGCCAGCTGATCTTTTCCCGGCCAGAGTCGATATCAAATCGAGCCACCTCAATGCTGACGGGGTATTCGATATGTGTGAATATCACCTGTTCCACAGCCCGTTGCGGACCATCAAGCAACATGGATCTGAGCAACATATGCGTATCCTGATCGATCCAGAAGCGATACCCATAGCGAAACTTGTCGGTAGGCATGACATTGACTACATAGGTAGCCAGGCCTGCGACTCGATCAGGATTCCCCATACTGAGTTCATATCGCCCATTGGAGGCCAGATCCGCATCGATCTGTGGCAACAGCTCATTCGGTTTGGATTTACTGACAATCACCGACTCACTGTCGGGCCAGATGCAGGTAACCAGGCTGTGATTCCGAATAACTTCCCGGGCCTCTCCATCCAGGGCTCGTAGCCGTTCAAGCTCGCCTTCTGAATTGCTGGAGTGAAGGATATCCATGGACGTTATATGGTTACCCTGCACATGCACGAAAGTACCTTCGTAGTTCAGAGACTTCATGGCTTCGGACATGGTCCGAACCAATTCAGCCGGATTCAGGGCTGGCTCTGAATCGCTGACAGCATCGGCATCAGGCAACGAAGCACTGGACGAATCCGCCAATGCACTCGCCCCCACGCCCATGAGCGAACCGATCAGCAGCGTACGCAGTGCCAGACGAAACAGGCCACTGCGGTGCTGCGACAGGATACCCAACTGAGTTGTCAGCTCGAAAGCCGAATACGAGCACTTCACTTTCAGCGCTCCTGCGTACGCTCGTCATAACCAACCAATCGTGAATAAGGCAACAGCCCTTCTCGATCGGAGGTCGGGGAATTTTCGATGTGTTGTGACAGAAGCATATTCAGCCGTTCTTCATCACCGACACGCTCCGAGGACTGCGGAGACACCCAGAAAGAACCGGTGTTGGCGACCAGATCAACTTCTGGCAACGGTGTACCCAGCACTTGCTGAGAAAAGGCATTACTGCCGTCGATGGAACTTGCGCCACTACTTGCCAAAGTCTGTGTTGGCTGCGCTGGATCCTGCTGCCACACGTTCATGCCCACAACCGTCACTGCCGCAACACTTGCCGCCAATGCAAAACCGGTGATGCCGGTACCCAGCCACGAGGAGCGTTGTTCACGAGCCGCAGACAGATCAGCCACTGGAGCCGCTTGTTCGACTGTTACGTTACTTGATGGTGACGCCAGGCTGGCAGCCTCGCTGGAGATTGGCGTGATGTTGCTGTACGCCGGCTCATCATCGATGGCGGCGCAGATTCGTGAAACAAGCGCACTATCTGTCTGCACGGGCTCGTTGTTGATCACATCACGAATCAGATGGTAGCGTGCCCACTTGGCGCGCAGCGCTTCATCGCCACACACACCTTTGACACATTCTGATGGGTTCAGCTCATGCCACTCACCATCCATGAGTTGCGAAAGCTGTTCATTATTCACGGGGTCATTTGGATGCTGCATGGTTTACCTGCGTCGTTCTTCGAGCAAGGGCTCGAGGTTGATATCGATGGCTTCCCGGGCACGGAAGATTCGTGAGCGTACGGTGCCAATCGGACAATCCATGGCCTGCGCGATGTCTTCATAGGACATACCTTCAAATTCGCGCAACCGGATTGCGGTGCGCAGATCATCGGGTAAGGCCTCTATGGAATCGCTCACAACACGCGCAATCTGTTCTGTCACCATGACTCGTTCTGGTGTCGCGTTATCGCGCAGCGCGCTGCCACTATCGAACTGCTCGGCATCAGCGGCGTCGATGCCGGTGTCACTGATTTTGCGGCTCATGGTGACCAGATGATTTTTTGCCGTATTGATGGCAATCCGGTACAGCCAGGTATAGAAAGCACTGTCGCCGCGGAAATTCTTCAGTCCGCGGTAAGCCTTGATAAAGGCCTCCTGTGTAACATCCTGGGATTCATGGGCGTCATGCACGTAGCGTGAGACAAGATGGCCGATCTTGTGCTGATATTTGAGCACCAGCAGATCGTAGGCCGACTTGTCGCCACGTTGTACGCGCTCAACCAGCGCCATATCTATTTCTTTGTCACTCAACGGCTTCGCTCCCCGAGCGATTAGAGGTTCCGATGCAGACACCTTGTTCGAGGCGCGAATCATATCAGTTGTACATCCTATATCACCCGATGGGCCAATACTTTGTATGACCACGTTTCTCGGTATAGTTCATCCTTGGCTCTGCAATTGTGCACTGCTTCGATAAATAGTCCATTCGCAATTCTTACGGAACTCACTCATGTCCCTGCCCCTGATTCTAGATGTTGCTGATCTGGCCACTCTGCTGGCTGATATCCAGACCGAAGGCAGCACCCTGACCCGGTCAAATCTCTGCCTGGTTGACCTTCGATCCGCCGAAGCGTTCGCAGCCGGGCATATACCCGGCGCCTGCCATGGTGATGCAGCCCTGTTGAGCCGAGCTGAGAGCCCGGTCGGTGGCTTGTTGCCGCTTCCTGAGCAATTCAATCGTTTTCTGGCTGACATCGGCGCCAACCTGGGCGATCAGATCATCGCCTATGACGGAGGTGGTGAAACCGCTGCCGCCCGCCTGCTCTGGGTCATGGATGCCTATGGTTATGAGGTGGGTAGCTGGCTGAATGGCGGCTTCAATGCCTGGCAATCCACCGACCTCCCTGTCAGCCACAGCGCCGAAAAACCCGCTTCCGGGAATCTGTCACTGTCTGTATTTGGCGATAACGTGATGTCTGCCGATGAGCTATTGAGCGAACTCGCCTCGCCGACATTGAGTATCCTGGACGTGCGCAGCGCAGCTGAATACAACGGCACTGACGTTCGAAGCGCCATGGGTGGTCACGTCCCAGGGGCCCAGCATCTTGAATGGACAGCCTTACTGGACGCACAAGGACGCCTGCTTGAGGATGATGCCCTGCAGGCGAAACTTGCCCCGATGAAACTGTCTACGGATAACACGGTTGTTGTCTACTGCCAGACACATCAGCGCTCAGCCGTAACCTATGTCGCTCTCAAACACCTGGGATTCACGGATGTTCGCGCTCTGGATGGAGCATGGTCCAACTGGGGAAACCGGGCAGACACACCCAAGGAGTAACGCTTCAGCAAGCCTGCGTTATTGAATAGAGTCAGATAGGGAGGGCCTGCACCCTGATACCGGGGTGCAGGCCGACTAGCAACCAGCGTGGATCAGGACCGTGCTATATCCCTGCAAGCTTGCAGTAGTTGTCGTAACGCCACTGCGCCACTGTGTTCTCTGCCAGTGCGTGTAACACACCGCAACCGGGTTCAACGGTATGGGAGCAGTCGCCAAACCGACAAGACTCGGCAGCTCTTGCCAGCTCGTGATAGCCCTCCCTGACGATATTCGGAGCCAGATGTGCAACCGAGTACTGTCTGACGCCGGGAGAATCGATGATCGCCGCGCCTCCGGGCAGGTCGTACCAGAATGTCACTGACGTTGTATGCGAACCGATACCCGTCGCCGCTGAAACCGCTCCGACGCGCAATTCCTTGTCAGGTAACAGTTTCTGGATGATCGAGGACTTGCCAACACCACTCGCTCCGACCAGGGTAAACGCCCGCCCTTCCAGCTCATTCAGTAACGGGTCTATACCATCTGCGTTCTTGGTATCGATGGCAACGGCCGGATAACCAATACTGCGATAGACCTCCAGCATGCGATCGCAGCTTTCCCGTTCCTCCTCGGATAGCAGATCAGCCTTGTTCAGAATGATCAGCGCCCCGACACCGGCTCGATGTGCAGCCAGACAGAATTGGTCGATCAACAAGGTATCGATGCCAGGAGGGTTCGCTGATACGATCCCCAAATGCGTCAGATTGGCAGCCAGAGGCTTGAAGGTGCGCCTGTCCGAGCGTTCCAGCACGCTACTACGGGGCACTAATTCGTGAACCCGCAGAACATCGCCGTCCTCTTCACAAAGCACCTTATCGCCTGCGACCAGCAATGGCACGCTTCGTAAGGGATAAGCTTGGCGTATTGCAGATTGCCCCTCGATCTGTACCGCAACGCTGGCACGAAAGTTGGCAATAATACGGGCCTGCATACTCACAAGGATGATGGACTAGCTAATGAAATACGGATGGCAGGCACGCTCGGGGTTTGTGTGCTTGAATAACTGCGCAGAGTGTAACGCGATATGCGACTGACATGGCGCAACCCTCTGACTACATGGCTAATCGGCCTTCCTGAACTTACCTTTAACAGACAAGCGAAACATCCTGATGCCAGCGAGTAACGACAACCTGATCTGGGTTGATCTGGAAATGACCGGATTGGACCCGGAAAACGACACTGTAATAGAGATTGCGACAATTGTTACCGACCCGCAGCTCAATACCCTGGCCGAAGGGCCCGTCATCGCCATTCATGTGGAAGAAGCCAGGCTTGAAGCCATGGATGAATGGAATACCAAACACCACAACGAGTCCGGCCTGGTACAACGTATAAGAGACAGCAAATACAGCCTGGAACAGGCCAGCCAGGAAACTATCGAGTTTCTAAAAGACTGGATAGAACCCGGAAAGAGTCCGATGTGCGGGAACAGTATTTGTCAGGACCGTCGGTTCATGGTGCGTTATATGCCGACACTTGAAAATTTCTTTCATTACAGAAACGTCGATGTCAGCACCATCAAGGAACTGGTACGCCGCTGGCAACCTGATGCAGGACCGGGCTTCAGCAAGCAGAACACGCACCTTGCTCTGGACGACATCAGAGAGAGCATTGCCGAGCTTCAGTACTACCGGCAATATGTTTTCTCCATTTGATTCACTGTCTCCCTTAACAGGCATGACATATAACATCGAGTCAGCAAATTATTCCTCCCCGATGCTTGACGAGAGACTTAACAGTTGATCTTATGCACAAGCCAGCTCAAACCTGCTGTAACTCACATTTTTGCCGTCTCAAACTGGCTTACATTCAGAAAAAAACCATAACTTGTTGTTTTAATTGAATATATAAAGATTGTTCAATTAATGCTCAATATGACAATAGTGTTACGGCATGCCGCTTGCAGAGCCATTTTCGCACTTCATCCACAAGGTTATCCACAGAAATTGTGGATAACCTTGTGGATTCTGAGCATATCCCACCCCATTGAATCCATGGTGGAATCAGAGTGCTGACAACAAGGAATCAGAAGGATTCTAGCCAGGCAGCCTTGTAACAAAGCGGATATTCACACTGGTCATAAAATGTACAAAACTCTGCAAGCCTGATGCCATATAGGTTGCAGCGTTCTATACGCCAGCCGTCCACATACTTATCCACAGTTAATGTGTATAAACAGAGCATAATTGGGTGTTACCTTTTAGACGTGGAATGATATTGCTCAAACTCCAGCGACAGTATTTCGACTCGAAAAAATGTAATCAGGCTGATTTTTTTGCAAACTGACAGTGTTTTGTCACTCCCGATGCTTGACGTGATTAAATTCCTCTGAGCTTTATACACAACACGCCATTTCTTCCACAAAAAGCACAATTCCCACAACGTCCAATCGATGCCAAAAGTGAAAATACTTCTATCTCATTGATAATATTGAATTATTTAAATTTGTTCAAATATAGAACAATTTCACGATATTGTTATAGAACATGGCCTGCAGCACCTTTTCCGAGCTTCATCCACAAGGTTATCCACAGATTTTGTGGATAACCAGAAAAGGGCACAACAAAACACTGGCGCTGGACAATATTTGTACCTGAAACGAAGGTTGTTTCTCACCTGCAGCTTCTGCCATGGCCTGCCCGAAATCTGCGTTACCTCGCTGCTCTCATGGTTGCTCAGTTTTCACCAGGCTAACCAGCAGACTGCCCCCGTCCACGGTGCCCTCGACACGGCAATGCACCTGCTCAACCACACCATCTCTGGGGGCCAGCACACTGGTTTCCATCTTCATGGCCTCAAGCACCAGCAGGCGCTGTCCCTCTTTGACACTCTGTCCTGGCAACACATCCACCAAACGGATGACACCGGTCATCGGAGCACTCACAAAATCGGCATTGCTGGCTGACTCCTTCGCAGACTCCAACGGGTCAGGGCAACGAAACTCCAGCGTTCTGCCTTCAGCAGACACACTCACACAAGCACACATTGGTTCATCCCAGCGCACAACAGATACTCGCTTTTTAAGACCATTGACTTCAACCACCAGACAATCTGCAGATAATGGCTGAATTCGGACATCCAGCTGCACATCGCGACTGTCAACATCGAGCAGTTGATAATGTCCAGGTTCGGCAATGGCATACCTGAGCGTCTGCACCTCTCTCTGGCAATGCATTGTCAATAAATGACTAGCACTGCCCCATAGCCGCCAGCCTGACAACGACTCATTGAAGTCCACATCAGCCAAAGACAACGCGGCCACAAGGGTGCTGAGCATGGAGGCAGGCTCTACGGCTGTCAGCGTATCCAGCTCGCGCTCGATCAAACCGGTATCCATCATGCCTTCCACAAACAGTGGATGCCGTGCAAGAGCACCGAGAAAATCCACATTGGTGACTGTACCGGCTACCTGTGTGTTCTGCAGGGCGCGGCTCAATTGCTTCAAGGCCTGCTCACGCGTGTCTGCATGGGTGATGATCTTGGCAATCATCGGGTCATAGAATGGCGTGATGTCATCACCCGATCGCACCCCTGTGTCATTGCGGACTCGCGGATCGAACGTCAGCCTTTGCAAATGGCCGGTGGCGGGCAGAAACCCGGCCGGTACATCCTCTGCATACAGCCGAGCCTCAAAGGCGTGCCCCTGAATGCTCAGTTCATTCTGGGTGAAGGGCAAAACCTCACCGGCAGCCACACGTATTTGTGCCTCCACCAGATCTTGACCGGTTATCGCCTCGGTGACCGGATGCTCAACCTGGAGCCGTGTATTCATTTCCATGAACCAGAAACCATCCACACGTAGTCCCTGCGAGCCGTCGACAATAAACTCGATAGTACCGGCGCCTTCGTAATTGATAGCCTGTGCCGCTGTCACAGCCGCTGTCGTCATGGCAGCTCGTACCGCCTCGCTCATCCCTGGTGCTGGTGCCTCCTCAATCACTTTTTGATGGCGACGTTGCAAGGAGCAATCTCGCTCGAATAGATGCACCACGTTGCCATGACTATCACCAAACACCTGTACTTCGATATGCCTGGGACTGAGGATATATTTCTCAACCAGTACCGCCGCATCACCAAAGGCACTGAGCCCTTCACGAGCAGCACTTTCCAGTGCCTGCTCAAAATCCTCGGCCCGATCCACTCGTCGCATTCCTTTGCCACCACCACCGGCACGCGCCTTGATCAGTACGGGGTAACCAATCAGCTCAGCTTGTTGCGCCAGAAAATCAGGCGATTGCTCGCTACCGTGATACCCCGGAACAACCGGCACACCGGCCTTTTCCATCAGGATTTTGGCAGCATCCTTCAATCCCATGGCACGGATTGCACTGGCGGTGGGACCGACAAAGATCAGCCTTGCCGCTGTCACGGCTTCTACAAAATCGGGATTTTCCGATAAGAACCCATAGCCGGGATGAATGGCCTGAGCACCGCTTGCCAGTGCGGCGGCAATGATCTTGTTGCCATCCAGATAGCTTTCGCCCACCGGTGTTGCGCCAATGTGCACCGCCTCGTCGGCCAGTTCTACATGGCGCGCCTGGGCATCGGCATCAGAGAAGACAGCCACGGTGCGGATGCCCATGCTGTTGGCCGTTTGAATAATGCGGCAGGCGATCTCGCCGCGATTGGCGATAAGTAGGGATTCAATCATGAGCATTACATCCGGAACAATCCGAAACGCGTTTCGGCGATGGGGGCATTCAGACAGGCTTTGAGTGACAAGGCCACCACATCTCGTGTGCTACGAGGATCTATGATGCCGTCGTCCCAGAGTCTGGCTGAGGCATACAACGGGTGTGACTGACTCTCAAACTGTTCGAGTATGGGTTTTCTAAACGCGCTCTCATCCTCCTCAGACCAGGACTCGCCGCGTTTCTCCAAAGCACTGCGCTTGACATTGGCCATGACCCCAGCCGCCTGCGGTCCACCCATGACAGAGATACGCGCGTTAGGCCACATCCAGACAAACCGTGGACCAAACGCACGTCCACACATTCCATAATTACCCGCCCCATAGGAGCCACCGATAATGATCGTGATCTTGGGCACCTCGGCGGTGGACACGGCATTAACCAGTTTGGCCCCATCCTTGGCGATACCGCCAGCCTCATACTTTGAGCCCACCATGAAGCCCGTGATGTTCTGCAAGAACAGCAGCGGTATTTTCTGTTGGCAGCACAGCTCTATAAAGTGCGCACCCTTGGTTGAACTCTCTGAGAACAGCACGCCGTTGTTTGCCACGATACCCACCGGCATACCGCGTACCGAAGCAAAACCGCACACCAGGGTCGTACCGTAGCGCTCCTTGAACTCATCAAACTCTGACCCGTCCACCAGCCGTGCAATGATGTTGCGAACATCATAGGGCTTGCGTACATCGGCAGGCACTAGCCCCATGATCTCTTCAGTGTCGAACAAAGGCTGCTTGAACTCTGTGGCTGCGACAGGCACTGCAGGCCTGGCTTTCAGATTGCCGACAATACGCCGAGCCAGGGCCAGCGCATGCTGGTCATCATCGGCCAGGTAATCGGCCACCCCCGACAACCGGGTATGAGTATCGCCACCGCCCAGGGTCTCCGCATCGACCACCTCACCAGTGGCCTCCTTCAACAACGGAGGTCCTGCCAGAAAGATGGTGCCCTGCTCACGCACGATGATGGTCTGATCACTCATCGCCGGTACATAGGCGCCACCGGCAGTACACGAGCCCATAACCACCGCTATCTGGGCGATTCCTTGCGCACTCATGCGAGCCTGATTGTAGAAGATCCGGCCAAAATGCTCCTTGTCCGGGAACACCTCATCCTGATTGAGCAGGTTCGCCCCACCACTGTCCACCAGATACAGACAAGGCAGATGATTTTGCTCGGCAATCTCCTGGGCACGCAGGTGTTTTTTCACCGTCAGTGGGTAGTAGGTACCGCCTGCCACGGTGGCATCATTGCACACGATCATGCACTGCCGACCGGCCACCGTACCGATGCCGGCAATCACACCGGCTGCCGGTATGTCCTCGCTATAGCAGTTGCTGGCGGCAAACAAACCTACTTCCAGAAAAGCGCTGCCCGGATCAATCAGACCATTGATGCGATCACGCGGTAGCAACTTGCCTCGTTCCACATGTCTCTTTCTGGATCGCTCCGAGCCACCTTGCATTATTTTTTCCGCCTGCAGCGCGATTGCATCGCATTGCGAGCGCATGGCACAGGCATCATCCTCGCTGAGGATCGCCTCTATTCCGATGCGAGCCATATCAGTGAGTCTCGTTGAACAGTTCACGACCAATCAGCATGCGGCGTATCTCGCTGGTACCCGCTCCAATCTCATAGAGCTTGGCATCACGCAATAGACGCCCTGTCGGGTACTCGTTGGTATAGCCATTACCTCCCAGACACTGAATGGCATCCAGAGCCACTTGAGTGGCTTTCTCTGCAGAATACAAAATGCAGCCTGCCGCATTCTTGCGCGTGGTCTCACCACGCTCACAGGCACGGGCAACCGCATAGACATAAGCTCGGCAGGCGTTCATGGTCGTGTACATATCGGCCAGCTTGCCCTGCATGAGCTGGAAAGTACCAATAGCCTGACCAAATTGATGGCGCTCATGCACATAAGGTACAACCACATCCAGAGCAGCGGCCATAATGCCCAAAGGCCCTCCCGAGAGTACAACGCGTTCGTAGTCCAGCCCCGACATCAGCACATTGACACCACGTCCCTCTTCACCCAATACATTGTCGAAGGGCACGAGCACATTTTCAAATACCAGCTCGCAGGTGTTGGAACCACGCATACCTAACTTGTCCAGCTTCTGAGCCGTTGAAAATCCTGGCATATCACGCTCGATCAGAAAAGCGGTGATGCCACGAGAACCGGCCTCAGGGTCGGTCTTGGCATAGACCACCAGGGTGGAGGCATCAGGCCCATTGGTGATCCACATCTTGTTGCCATTGAGAACATATCCATCAGTGCTTTTTTCTGCCCGCAATTTCATAGACACCACATCCGAACCAGAGCCCGGCTCTGACATGGCCAGTGCCCCTACGTGCTCGCCACTAACCAGCCTGGGAAGATAGCGGGACTTCTGCTCATCCGTACCCCAACGATTGATCTGGTTGATACACAGGTTCGAATGTGCCCCATAGCTCAGCCCCACCGAGGCACTGGCACGACTGATTTCCTCTATGGCGATGGTGTGTGCCAGATAACCCATACCAGAACCGCCGTATTGCTCTGGAACCGTGATGCCATGCAAGCCGATTTCACCCATTTTCTCCCACAGATCAGGCGGGAACTCGTTACTGGAATCGATCTGGGCGGCTCGTGGTGCAATCTCTTCCTGTGCAAAACGCTGCACCATCGATTGCAGGGCCTCTATATCCGCGCCCAGATCAAAGTTCATGGTTTCATTGAACATCTTGTATTCTCGCTTGAGTCATTCTGTGACACTGCCAGCGGGCTTAACCAAGCTGCCAGTTTCGTATTGACCGGTGATTCAGCTGCCTGCTGCAATTAATAATCTGGGGCTGCGACCGGTTAGCGCATATCGACAATCAGCTTGCCATCATCGCTCAAGGTACCTGGCTCAACAATCGAGATGCTGGTATTCAGATGGCAAATATCACGAAACACCTCCCTGATCATCTGGTTCTCCTCCGCCGTATCACGACCGATATAATCATCACTGTATTCACAGAACAGAATCACGTCATCTTTTTCATTGGTTCTGGAAATAATCAGTCGAGCTCTCTTCAAGCCCTTGACCCTGTCGCACAAGCTCGCAATCTGTCCCGGCCTGACAAACATGCCTCGCACCTTGGTCGCCTCATCGGCACGTCCTAACCAACCTGCCAATACAGGTCCAGTACGACCATCCTGACGAGGTTTATCTACAAATGCAGATAAATCCCCGGTTCCAAAACGCACCAACGGATAATCATCTCGAAGGGTAGTCACTACCACCTCCCCAACCTCGCCTACGGCCGCCGGAATACCGGTGCCTGGCTCGACGATTTCCACGATGACATCCTCATCCACCACCATTAATCCGCTGGGCTCAGTCTCGTAGGCAATCAGTCCCAGCTCTGCAGTGGCATAGAACTGCAATACATGCAGGCCACTGTCTTGAAAGAACTGGCGTAGACCCGGCGTCAGTGCGCCACCGCTGACTACCGCCTTTTTCAATGGCAGTGGTCCTCGATCTGCCAGCAAACAGGCTTCAATCAGTGTTTTCAAAAAATCCGGTGTACCCACATAGGCTGTCGCTTCGTACTGAAAAACCGTGGTGACATGCAGCTCCATCGCCGCATTGCCAGCCGGAATCACCGCACAGCCCATCGCCCTGGCTCCAGCATCGAGTATCCAGGCACCGGGGGTCAGATGATAGGAAAACGTGTTGTGCACGATATCCCCTGACTGGAAACCTGCGGCACGCAACGCCCGCTGTGTTCTCCAGAATTCAGGCTTCATAAAACCTGGTTCATGAATGGGTCCCGGTGAAACAAACAGATAGTCAGGCTTGGCACCCGCACTCAGCAAACCTCCAAAAGGCGGACTTTTTTCCTGTATGTCGACTAGATCCTGTTTCCGCAAAACGGGCAGTTTTTCCAGATCAGAAACCCCCTGAATGGATTCAACAGAGTGCCCTGCATAGGCCTTGCCGTAATACGGCTGTGTCCAGGCCTGCTGCAACATGATTCGCAGACGAGACGCCTGTTCGGTAACCCGTTCGCTTGCAGCTCTGCACTCGCGATCGTCAATCTGGGCAGTCACCGGAGCACGATGCTGCACGTCCAACTTAGCTTCATTATCGTTAGTCATCACCTACAACCATCGCTTGCGTCGCTTGAACGACTTGATGTTCTTGAAACTCTTTCTGTCACCACCACCGCCAAGATAGAACTCCTTGATATCTTCATTGTTCTTCAGCTCTTCACTACTACCATCGAGCACGATTTTGCCGTTCTCCATGATGTAGCCATGCTTGGCACAATGAAGCGCCATAGCTGCATTTTGCTCCACCAGAAGAATGGTTGCTCCAAATTCACGATTGAGCTTCTTGATGATGCCAAACACTTCCTTGACCAAAAGCGGTGACAAGCCCATGGACGGTTCATCCAGCAAGATGAGTTTGGGTCGGGCCATCATGGCTCGCCCAATAGCCAGCATCTGCTGCTCCCCGCCAGACAGATAGCCCGCCAGACCAGTACGCTCGCGCAGTCTTGGAAAGTAGTCGAACACAAGATCCATATCTGGTTTGATCCTGGCATCTTTGCGCGAGAACGCGCCGAGTCTCAGATTCTCGATGACTGTCATATCCTGAATGATGCGACGCCCTTCCATAACCTGAAACACACCACTTTTGACCATGGCCTCGGGCGGCTTGTGACTGATCGTCTGTCCGTCAAAGCGTATCGATCCACGCGTAATTTCGCCATTTTCCGAATTCAGCAGCCCGCTGATCGCTTTCAGCGTCGTGGATTTGCCAGCACCATTGGAACCCAGTAATGCGGTTATCGAGCCTCTCTCAACCTCAAGACTCAAACCACGCAGAACCAGCACATACTCGTTGTAAACCACTTCAATATTGTCAATCTCGAGCAAATTGTCCTTGCCTGGATCGCTCGACTGCTGAATCACTTGCTGTTGCATGGTGCTTCCATCACATCAGAGGTAGAAGCAACGAACCTGCTGGTCCGTTGCCCACGGATTAGAACAACGCTAATACCTGCTCGGCTTAATACCCGATCCAGTCATCACGTTGCGGCAAACTCACATCGGCAATTTTCTTGATAACAGCCTTGCCATCTACCGCTGTTCCGGTATTGATCGACACCGTCGTGGTGCCTCGATGATCTGTCTCGCTCCAGCTGGATGGCAAGCAGACACCTTCCAGACCATCAGGTACCCAGTCCTTTTTGGCGTACATGCCCTGCTTGATATTTTCACCCGTCATTCCACCGTTTTGCTTGGCCCATTCCATTGCCTCTTTCATGTAAAACACACTGCACACAGCGCGAATGTAATGGTGAGTCGGTTTCTCTGACTTGTCGAAGCTACCTTGAGCATGGATCTCACGAACACGGTCCATACCCGGTGCATCCGATTCCCAGAAAGGTGATGCGGAAGGAAAGACATAATCCACCGCCTCGGCCGCTTCAATGGTTCTGTAATCTCCACCCCAGATGTTGGCCATGTATTTCACTTCAGTACCTACCGTGCGGCATGATTTGAGCAACGAAACAACAGAGCCACCCAGGTTACCGATATAGGCGTAGTTGGCTCCCGAGTCCTTGATGGTCAGACACTGTGCCTTGAAATCACCGGGCTTCATGGGCACAACAATCGGGTTGAGCACATCCATACCCAGCTCAGCGGCGTACTCCGAACACGCCTCTTTGGGTGCATTCGGATACGGATGGTTATCCCCTAGATAGACAAACCTGGGTGATTCAACACCGCCTGCCTTGGCATCATCTGCCGCCCATTGCACCATTGCCCTACAGGCGTCGGAATAGCTGGGTCCATAGAAAAAATTATACGGTGCAGGCTTTTCAGTCTTGCTGTTCAATCCCGTTGGATCGGTCAAATGCCCCGAATAGGACGCTGACCACACCGGAATTTTATCTTTGGCAACAAACGAAATCAGTGCTTCAGTATCGCCAGTACCCCAGCCTTGAAGTGCAACCATCTTCTTGCGTGACTTCCAGCGTTTGTAGGTAGCAATGGCTTCTGGCACCTTGTAGGCATAATCCACCTGTTCCATTTCTATCTGCGTGCCTGAGATTCCACCATTGGCATTGATCCAGTCCACGGCATCCTTGATACCCGGTCCGTAGTTTTTACCGACAAACGCTGTAGGCCCGGTGTAATCGATCAGATTACCAACGAAGACGCTATCCTGGGCTTGTACCATCGAGGCACTGGCAACCAGAATCGACAGGCCGGCCAATCGACCTATATGCTTGTTTCCCATTCTCTTTCTCTCCAAGTAGGTGTAGCTGAACAACAGATGGCATTCAGGTGGTGATGCCGAGTTTCCGTGCAGAGATTGTCAGTAACTGAACGGGTAGAGCTTGATGGATTTGCGTATCTGACCGACACGATGCGCCAGACCATCTGGCTCGAAAATCAAAAACAGAATGATGGCTGCCCCAATCGACATCTCTTTGATGTAGGCCTGGCCCGATGCCAGCCCTGACAAGGCACCGGGGAATGTGCCAATCAGCCCTGAGGTAAGGCTCTGCATCACTTGCGGTAGCAGCACGATAAAGGCGGTCCCCAGCAAGGTGCCGGGCACAGAACCCAGGCCACCGATAATGATCATGGCCAGAAACTGAATGGATAACAGAATGGTGAACCCTTCTGCCGAGACAAATCCCAGATAATGTCCAAACAGCGCACCTCCCAGCCCGGCAAAGAACGATGAGATGCCAAAAGCCATAACCCGATACCGAGTCAGATTGATGCCCATGATCTCGGCGGACAGATAGTGATCACGTACAGCGATCAAGGCACGCCCGTCACGGGTGCGCTTCAGATTGGCAACGGCAATATACGACACAATCACCCAGAACAGCACCAGATAGTAGTAGCGCTCATCCGTATCCAGCAGAAAGCCAAACAGGTTGACCGTTTCAGCCAAAGACCCTGAGGAGCCTCCGGTAAACCAGCTGGCGCGGGCAAAGAAATCTTCAAGAATGAATTGTGCAGCCAGGGTTGCCATGGCCAGATACAAGCCCTTGATACGTGCAGCCGGCAAACCGAAGAGCATGCCCACAGCGGTGGTTAGAACACCTGCCAGAGGGATGCTTAGAAAAACCGGTATGCCCGTTGTCCCATTGATCCAGGCAGAGGCGAACGCACCAAAACCAAAAAAAGCGGCATGTCCCAGACTGATCTGTCCTGTCATGCCCACCACGATATTCAGACCCAGTGCAGCAATGCCGTAGATACCGATCAGAATCATCAGACTGATCAGATAGGCATCCAGCAATAACGGCGCTGCCAGCAGAACCAGCAAACCAAGTGCGGCGGCCCAACCAATCCAACGAGTCAGAAACAGATACTGATCCTGCTTGTAGGTGGTTCTGAAATCACCGCAGGGTCTCAATGATGATGTACTCATGTCAGCACTGCCTCAACGTTACGATTGTCGTGTTGCTCGTGTCGTGGTCCGACCCCCGAGAAAAACCAGGAGCTTTGAGATAGATCGCCTGAACAGGCTGTTCACTGTTCATCAGATACGCTCGATATCACGGGTGCCAAACAGGCCATAGGGTTTGATCATGAGAATGATGATCAGCACATAAAACGGGGCGACCGTATACAGATTACCTATATGCAAATACTGCCCGTCGACGTATTCGGCCAGATTCTCCAGCACGCCAATCAGGATGCCGCCTATCACCGCCCCAACGATGGAATCCAGTCCACCCACGATAACGGCGGGAAACACCTTGATACCGATAAAGGCCAAGGAGTTGGAGACAGAATTGACGATGCCAATAATGATGCCTGCGATACCGGACACGACCGCTGAGATGGCCCATGACATGGCAAACACTTGCTTGACGGAAACCCCCAGACTCTGCGCCGCTTGTTGATCCGAGGCGGTGGCACGCATGGCCAGACCGTGACGTGAATATTTGAAGAACAGATAGAAGATCAGCATGATGACCATCGACAGAACCAGGCTCAGCAGATACGCCATCTCCACGTTGAAATTGCCGATACTGACCACCTCGGTTTCAAAAATCTTCGGAAACGAGGCGGCATTATTGCCAAATATCCAGTTCATGCCCGCTTGCATGAATATAGACAACCCGATGGTGACCATGATGATCGAGATGATCGGCTCACCGATCAGTGGTCGCAGCACCACCATCTGAATGACGATACCGAAGATCATCATGAACACCATGGTGAATAGAAAGGCCAGCCAGAAAGGCAGACCCATGTTGGTTACCAGCGCCAGGCAGACCCAGGCCCCCAGCACCAGAAATTCTCCCTGCGCAAAGTTGACCACCTGAGTCGATTTATAGATCAGCACAAAACACATGGCGACCACGCCATACAGCATGCCTACAATGACACCGTTGGCCAGTAACTGAAGCAGCAATGAAGTATTCATGACAGCGCCTCCCGGGCATCAGCAAGCTTGTTATCATCAAGGACGTGCACCACGATCGAGGTTTGTATTCTCTGCTGTGTACCGTCCTGGAACGTGATCATCGTATCCACCTCAATAGCCTGTCTATCGGTATAGATGGCATCGATGATGTCTTCATACTTCTGGTTGACCACCTTTCGCCGCACTTTGCGCGTGCGCGTCAGCTCACCATCATCAGCGTCCAGCTCCTTGTACAACAGGACAAATCGTCGCAGGCGCTGGGCCTCGGGTAAGGTCTCGTTGATACGCTTGATCTCCTCAGATATCAGCTCATAGGCCTCAGGGCGCGATGACAGATCTGTATAGGTGGTAAACGAGATTCGTTGTTTCTCCGCCCACTTGGACAGAATTGGGTAGCGGATGCAGATCATGGCAGTCAGATAGTCACGATCAGCACCCAGCACTACCGC
The DNA here is from genome assembly GCF_002215215.1 of Granulosicoccus antarcticus IMCC3135. NCBI lineage: Bacteria > Pseudomonadati > Pseudomonadota > Gammaproteobacteria > Chromatiales > Granulosicoccaceae > Granulosicoccus > Granulosicoccus antarcticus. The sequence goes on from NZ_CP018632.1 coordinate 4,991,869, forward strand.
CTCACCGATATAGGGGCAGAATTTGAGCTTGTTCTCAATGAACTGCGGTGAATAACGCAAGCCGCTGTTCATCGTTGCCAGATCCGATATGCGATCAATGACAACCAGATGTCCTGCTGAGTTGTAATAACCAGCATCCCCTGTGTGCATCCAGCCTTCGCGCATATCCTCCTGGCTGGCAACCTCATCCTTGTAGTAGCCCAAGAACATATTGTCATGACGTGTGACTATTTCACCAATGCCTTTTGCATCAGGCTGCTCGATGCGCACCTTGATTGCATCGCAAAATGGCACACCCACCGTATCAAAGTCCACATCATCACGGCTGTGTATGGTGTACGCACCCAATAATTCGGTCTGGCCATATAACTGTCGCAGTGGCACTCCCATCGCCAGAAAGAACTTGAAGGTATCAGGCCCCAGAGCGGCACCGCCGGTTGCTGCCGAGCGTACATTCGTCAAACCGAGTCGATCCTTGAGTGCCTTGAACAAGCCCCACTCAGCCAATGCTGATGGCTGGTTGCTATCAAACCCGCTCAAACCCTTGCTCAGAAAATGATCATGCAACGTACGTTTGACCCAGCTGGCATCCATCATTCTGGCGCGCACCGTGGCGACAAGCTCCTCCCAGAGCCTGGGTGGGAATAATACAAAGGTGGGTCCTATCTCACGCAGATCTGACAACATGGTTGCGCTTTCTTCAACGAAATTTACGGTCATTCTTGAGATCAATGACATACCTACCGCATACACCTGCTCCATGATCCAGGGCAATGGCAGTGTGGACACATACTCATCCGTCTCATCCTTGGGATCCACACGCAGATAATCATTGCAGTGCTCAATGACACTGCGAGCATTGAGCATGACCAGCTTGGGGTGAGAGGTGGTACCCGATGTGGTACATAAAATGGCCAGCGTCTCCCCATTACCCGCGCTAACCAGAGATTCATAGGAGGCTGGCTCTTGCTTATGTTGCGCCTCACCTTGTTCACGCAGACTCTCCAGCGAGATTAGTCGTGGATCATCGTATTTACGAACACCGCGCGGGTCTTCGTAGATGATGTGTTCAACACAACTGCACTCTTCCTCCAGGTTAAGGAACTTGTCCACCTGCTCTTCATCTTCGACAAAGACGATTCTGGTTTCTGCATAGTTGACCAGATACGCCAACTCCTGCTCCATCAGATCCCGATACAAGCCCAGGCTCACCCCCTGGCAGGCGTGTACGGCAATCTCGGCTGCTACCCAATCGGGTCGATTGTCACCGATGATTCCCACGATTTCACCGGGCTTGATACCCAGAACCTGCAGACCTTGTGCAATGCTGCGAACATTGCTGTTGTACTGCGACCAGCTCTGGCTTTTCCAGATGCCATACTGCTTTTCTCGCAGTGCCGTCTCATCAGGAAAACGGGCCGCATTGGCTGCCAGTAATTTGGGGAAGGTATCCAGCACCGGATTCTCTTTGCTACTGAGCTGATTCATGACGCCAGAGTCTCCTCATCATCGAGCCATTCAGCGCCCAGATAAGCCCGCTTGACGTGCTCGTTCTCCATCACAGTATCGGGCAGACCGTCCACCACCTTGGCACCAAAATCCAGCACCATTACTCGACTGGAGATATCCATGACCACGCCCATATCATGTTCAATCATGATCACGGTCATGCCCATTTCTTCGTTGAGATCGACAACGTATCTGGCCATGTCCTCTTTTTCTTCCATGTTCATACCGGCCATTGGCTCATCCAGCAGAACCAGCTTCGGCTTCAGAGCGATGGCTCTGGCCAGCTCAACGCGCTTTCTGAGCCCGTAGGACAAGGTGCCTGCGATGGCGTTGCGAATAGGTTGGATTTCGAGAAAATCGATGATCTCCTCTACATAACGGCGATGCTCAAGCTCCTCCTTTTGCGCACCAAACCAATAGGCCATGCCTGTCAGAAAATTGTTTTTCAACAGATGATGTCGACCCACCAGAATGTTATCCAGCACACTCATGTGATCAAACAGCGCCAGATTCTGAAACGTTCTGCCAATGCCCAGATCAGGACGCGCATTAGGCTTCATACCGGTGATCTCGGTACCTGCAAAACGTATCGATCCCTGGTCCGGTGTATAACGACCGGAGATGCAATTGAGCATCGATGTCTTGCCGGCCCCGTTGGGACCGATGATCGAATACAGCTCCGCCTCTTCGACGGAAAACGTCACCTCATCCAGAGCGCGTACGCCCTTGAAACTCAGTGACACATTCTCCACTTCCAGCAACATCGTTAGCCCCACCCAGTCAAAGTCTGCCCGCAGACCAAATGCTCTACAGCCTTGGCCGAAGAACCTTGAGCTCAAACTAGCAAGCAATCATTTCCGGAGAATTTCAAACTTATTTCGAATTGTTGCAAAGCAACTCTTTGTATACTCGAACAAGGCCGATTTTTCGGATCACCAGAGCACGCGCATGCAATGACGTATGTATTCAATGCTCGTCATGCCTGTGCAAGCAGTCGACCAGGGAGAGACTCAATTCAGTGGACAGTCCTGCTTACGACGACATCATTGATGATCGAAGCTTTGTCGATCAGGGTCTGAACCTGATCAATCAGGCGCTGTCCATCTTCAACACCGAGATGCGCCTGATAACCTGCAATCGCCGATTCATAGAGATGTTCGAGCTGCCGGAAAATCTGGTACTCGCCGGTAGCACCTTTGCAGATATCAATATGTACCTGGCCAGACGTGGCGAATTCGGCCCTGGCGATCCAGCCACCCTGGCAAGTGAGCGGCTCGAACGGGCCAGACTTTTCGAGCCACACTATTTCGAGCGTACTCGGCCCAATGGACGTCGCATCTCGGTCGAAGGCCACCCACTCAGCGACAAGGGCTGGATTACCATCTACTCGGATATCACTGAGACCTGGCAAAACGAGCAGATGCTCAAGTCTCGCGATGCCGAACTGTCCGACAAGCTACTGGTCAGAACCGAGCTTCTTTCTGCCACCAATCGCAGTCTGACCTCAGCCAACCGTGCGCTACAGGAAACCAAGTCTGCCTTGCAGGCCTCCGAGGATCGCATGCGCTCGATCACCAGCGCAATTCCAGCTCATATCGCCTATATCGATACCCGCTATATCTATCGGTTTTCCAATAACCGCTTCAGCGATACGATGAAGATCAAGCGACCCGGCGTGACGGGTCGTACGATGGAGAGCATTTTCCCCGCACAGGTATTCACCAAACTACGACCCAAGCTTGATGAAGCATTCGGCGGTCAGCGCACCGATGTTGAATACGAGATGATTGATGATGAGGGCAACACACAATTCCTACGCACCATTTTCTCTCCCGAGATTGATGAGGAAGGCCTCACTCTGGGCGCTTTTGTGCTGTCGCTGAATGTCTCTGCCGAAAAAGCGGCCACCGAGCTGCAACTACAAGCCAAACGCATGGAAACAACCGCCCAACTGACCAGTGGTCTGGCGCATGATTTTTCCAATATTCTGACCGTCATTCTGGGTAATCTCGGTCGTCTGGCCGATCTGTCCAATGACGAGAACAGTCGCCTTGTCAGTTCCACCGAATCAGCGGCTCGTCGTGGCACACGCATCATCGACAATCTGATGGCCTTGCTCTATCGGCAACATCTGGATGTTCGTGAAACCAATGTCAGCAAGATCATGAGCGACCTGGCAACGCTGTTCAGTGCATCGATGAGCGAATCGATTGTTGTTGATCTGCAAATTCCAGACAAGGACATCATCGCCATGGTTGATGGCGGTGCCTTGCAAGATGCCATTCTCAATATATTGTTCAACGCACGCGATGCTATCGAGAGCTGCTCCATCGAAGGCCGCCTGGGTATCACCGCCTCCATTATTGACAGTGCCACCTCCCACTGCCTGCAAGTATCGGTCACAGATTCTGGCGCAGGCTTCACCGCAGAGGCACTGAGTTCTGCCATCGAACCATTCTTTACAACCAAACCTCAAGGTAAAGGCAGTGGATTGGGTTTGGCCATGGTTCACGGTTTTCTCGAAGAATGTAGCGGCAAGCTATTGTTGTCCAATAATGCTGACGCAGGTGCAACCGTCACAATCAACATTCCTCTCTCGCCACTTGAACCCGGCCTTGTTCGCTCTCAGGAGACAGCCGATGCACTACATCACCAGCGAGTATTGATTGTGGATGATGATGCCGAGCTGCGCGCCCTGATGCGTGACCATGCCACCGAACTGGGGCTATCGGTTATCGAGGCCGATAGTGCCGAAGAGGCTGGCCTTCTATTGAGCCGAGTAGACGGGATTGATGCGCTGATATCCGATATCATCATGCCTGGCGATGACAACGGACTTGATCTGGCACGCCAGGCGACAAGTACACGGCCTGCCCTGAAGGTGCTTCTGGTCAGCGGCCTCGCCGTTGACAACTCTCTTTTTCAATTCGCCAATGCCGAGTTTCCTGTTCTCAGAAAACCTTTCGACAAAAAAACCTTTTCTCGACAGCTCGTCCAGTTGCTGTCCACCAGCGCGAATCCGCAATGAATCCCACTACCTCAATTGCTGTCATCGAGGATGATGATGATATCGCCGACATCATCGTCAGCGTACTTGCAGAAGCTGGCTATCAGGTGCGTCGATTTGCAACAGCCGCCAGCTTCCATGAAACGCTGAAGACAGACAGACCCACACTGTGCCTGATTGATCTGGGACTACCTGATGAAAATGGACTCGACCTTGTCAGGCTACTATCCAATACTCACAATATCCCGAACATCATCATATCCGGCAAGCGAGCCTTGACCGACAAGTTGATCGGCCTGGAGCTGGGGGCTGATGACTATATAGCCAAACCTTTTGAATCTGCCGAACTGGTGGCCAGGGTTCGTACCGTGCTGCGTAGAGCCGGTAACGAAGGACGCCAGGTCACAGCACCACATCAGTCTCTCGCCCGGTTCCAGCAATGGACCATTGATTTCAATTCCTTCCGACTCATCGATGAGCAGAACAATGAAATCAGTCTGAATCGCTCAGAGGTGGAAATTTTACGCGTATTTCTGAACAGACCGCATCAATTGTTATCTCGCTCACAGATTCTCGAGCATCTGCAGCTGGACGTGGACAGCAACTTCGATCGCTCCATTGATGTCCGTATTTCACGGCTGCGCAACAAATTGGGAGAGGACCGTCAGAATCCCAAAATCATCAAGACGGTTTACGGCGAAGGCTATCTATTTGCAGCCGTGGTGACTTGGGTGCAGAGCTGAACATTAAGACTATCCACCTTGCGTAGCACTTCTATAACAGCTCTGTAGTTCAGCTACAAGGATAAATCGGAGTAACTAACCTGATAGTTCAATTATATTTCGAAATTCACTCAAAATTAGTCATCCTGATGCTTGACGGACGGGAAAATTGTTGAGCTTATGCACAAGCGCGCCATTATGGGGCAAATCACCTGAGAATTGAAGGCACGAAGCTCTAACGCATTCGTGACTTTTTATATCTACTTGTTTTCATTGAGTTTTCTGTAATTGTTCAAATTATGTGCAATTTGACAATACCGTTACACGACAACGGTTTCAGCCTGTTTCAACGGGTTCATCCACATACTTATCCACAGATTTTGTGGATAACCCATAGAGAGGGGAACTGAACCCTCAGAAGCCAAAAAATCGGAAATAAAACTCCAATTTCGACAGGTTTTATCACTTTATCGGCCCAAATCTGATAGACAAGTGAATCAAGGTCCTTACATAGCCCGGGCCATGGAGGTACCGTCTGCTCAGCTCAGTCTGGTGCGATGCGAGAAGGCAACAGCCAAGGTACCGCCATCTGCGAACTCCAGCTCACTGCCCACCGGTACACCGCGCGCAATCTGCATGACGGTTACCCCATGCCGAGCGGCAATATCCCCGATGTAGCGTGCCGTCGCCTGCCCTTCTACAGTGGGATTGGTTGCCAGAGTAATCTCATCAACACCACCGGTCTCCAACCGAGACTCCAGCAGGTCCAGCCCCAGATCCTTGGGGCCGATACCATCCAGGGGCGATAAGTGTCCGAGCAGCAGGAAAAACTTTCCTCTGAAATCGGTCGCACGATCAATAGCGAGCACATCGGCAGGGCTTTCCACGATGCACAGCTGTGAGCTGACTCTGGCCGGATCAGAACACCATCGACACAATGTGTTTTCAGTGAATATCCGGCACTGCTCACAGTGATGAACACGATCCATCGCGTCAACCAATGTGGATCCCAGTCGCCGGGCGGCATCACGATCACGTTGCAGCAAGTGCAGCGCCATTCGCTGAGCTGATTTCGGTCCTACTCCCGGCAGACATCGCAATGCTTCTACCAGGTCCTCCAGCAAGCCACTACTCGACACGTGCTATTGCTCCGCCTGTTTACTTAGAATGGCAGCTTCATGCCCGGCGGCAATTCCATACCGTTTGTCAGACCACTCAGCTTGTCTTTAGAGGCGACTGCAAGGCGCTGTGAAGCATCGTTAACGGCAGCTGCCACCAGATCTTCCAGCATATCCTTGTCATCACCAATCAAAGAGTCGTCAATTGAGACCTTTCGCAGCTCATGCTGACCATTCATGGTGACCTTGACCAGACCGCCACCGCTCTGACCTTCGATCTCCATATTGGCGATCTCTTCCTGCGCACGCTGCATGTCTTCTTGCATCTTCTGCGCTTGTTTCATCAGGTTGCCTATACCGCCTTTCATATTCACTGCCCTCTATATATATCTATGAATCAATAGTTGCCAAGTATGCTGCAAAGACCTTGCACACACAGTCAAGGCCTGTCATTTACTCCAGACCCTACAAACCTGCCCAAGGAGGGACTGGCTAGTCCTCGCCCAGAGGTGCGATGCTGGCCTCATCGACTGCAGCGTCGACACGATCAATGAGCTGACGAACAACCGGATCCTGGCCAATCGAGTCCCGTGCGGCGCTCATCTGGTCCGCCCGCACCTGCTCATCAATACGAGACGGGGTGCTCAACTGATCATCAACCAGCGATATCTGTAATTTCGCAGGCCTGCCGAGCCATTCGCTCAGTGCGGTCTGCACTCGTTCGGAAAACCGGGGAGTATGCAAATGCTCGGACGTCGACTCAAGCCGCAGATTGAAAGCATCGCCCGCTACGGACACAAGCTCGCAGTTACTGGCCAATTGTTTGGGCATACCGGAAATATCCAGCTCCGCAACAATACTGCGCCAATCCCCTATTTTGATATTACTCCGATCCACGCTGGCTGAAGACGCTGGAGCGCGTGCTGTTGGTGTAGGTGCAGCCGGAGCTTGCGCTGCTGGCATCGGCGCTGCGGGAGGTCGTGCGGTTTGCGCTGGCGGAGTTTGTGCCGCAGGGGCTCGTACTGCAGGCTCCACAGCTGCGGGAGTCGGTTTTGTTGGCACCGTCTCTCCCCGCGCTGCTGCCAGAGCGGCATCGCGCAGTGCTGCGCCTGCGGACACCGAGCCTCGGGCCGCTGTCGATGCAGGTGCTACAGGCGCGGCTACAGGTGCGAGTGCGGGTACAGAACCAGGTGCGCTGGGCTGGCCAGGCTCACCCTGTGGCCGGAAGGTGTTCATCCGCAGCAGGGCCATATCAAATGCTTCACGCGGATCCGGAGCAAAGGGCATGTCACGACGCGCATGGGTACCAATCTGGTAGTACAACTGAATTTCGTCATCAGCCAGCTCAGTGGCAAGCTGCGTCAGGCGTTCAAAACCGGCGGTATCTTCAGAGACGCTACCGGGCACCATCTGGAGCAACGCTATGCGATGCAGCAGACTCAGAATCTCTCCCATCAATTCGGAGAAGTCCGGAGCATATTCAGCCAACTGTTCGACACGCTCGAACAATTGCGCAACATCACCCCGCCCCAGTGATTCGACCAGACCCAGTAATCGATCCACCGACGCACGACCCAACATGGTCTCGACGTCCGATTCGCGAACAGCACCCTCGCCAAAAGCTGCTGCCTGCTCTACCAGACTCAGCGAATCACGTACGCTGCCTTCCGAGGCACGGGCAATAAGATCAAGCGCCGGGCGCTCATGCTCAATGGATTCTTCATCCAGAATTTTTGACAGATAATCTGCCAGATTACCCGGCGCCATGCGTTTCAGATTGAACTGCAGGCAGCGCGAGAGCACGGTGACAGGGACTTTCTGAGGGTCTGTGGTGGCCAGCAGGAACTTCACATGCTCCGGCGGCTCTTCCAGAGTTTTCAACAAGGCGTTGAAACTGTGGTTGGAAAACATGTGCACCTCATCGATCAGGTACACCTTGTAGCGTCCACTGGCAGGTGCGTAGGGCACGTTCTCCAGTAGTTCGCGAGTTTCCTCGACCTTGGTCCGGGAGGCGGCATCAACCTCGATCAGATCAAAAAAACGCCCCGCCTCGATATCCCGACAAGCGCTGCATTCCCCACAGGGGTTTGAACTGACGCCATTGGTCTCGCAGTTGAGACACTTGGCGAAGATACGTGCAATGGTTGTCTTGCCAACGCCGCGCATGCCCGTGAACATATAAGCATGGTGCAAGCGGTTGGTATCCAGCGCATTCACAAGCGCACGCAACACAGGCTCTTGGCCTAGCATGTCGCGAAAGTGTTGCGGCCGCCATTTGCGCGCAAGAACTTTGTAGCTCATCGATGTAGCTGTTTGAGGAAGTGGTTCTTGGGGGTGGGCTTATGAAGTCAGCATAAGGCGGTATCCCGTACCAGCCGCATCCCGGCGCCCGAATCCACTGCTGCCGCTGCTCCCTTCCGGGCCTGACGGGGTTAACAGTTTATCGTCGCGAGAGTGCCGATACGGAACACCATTACCCGACCATTCTGGGGCTTTAGAGCTCTTGGTGCAACCCTCGGGTGATTGTTTATTGTTATCTGTGCAACCTCAGTGTTCAAGAAGCCAATATGACGATCCGATATCAGCCAGATTCACCGTCTTGTCATAAAGAGTCCACACACTCGTGCAAAACCAGATAGCGCGTTACCATTTCATGAATTCGACACTTCCGACGAAAAACCCTGACATGCCTGCTCACATTCTGATTGTTGAAGACGAGGCCGCCATTCGTGACATGCTTCGATTTGCATTGGAGCGGCATGGCCATGAGGTTCACAGCTCAGGCAGCGTATCCGAGGCGCGCCAGCTCATGGCAGCTCAGAACATGGACCTGGCCATTGTCGACTGGATGTTGCCAGGTGGCAGCGGCCTTGAATTTGTCAGGAGCCTGCGCAAGGATCAGCTCCACAGCAATCTGCCTGTCATCATGTTAACCGCACGCACCGAAGAGCATGACATCACGGCAGGACTGGATGCCGGCGCAGATGACTATGTGACAAAGCCCTTCTCGCCGCGAGAGTTACATTCACGCATCAAGGCGCTGCTGCGCCGCAGCCATGACTTCACGGGCGACACCGCCCTGGTGCACGGCCCGTTGAGTCTGGACGTTGCGGCGCATCGATTGACCGCCAACGGCGAGGAAGTCGCCCTGGGTCATACCGAATTCAAGCTGTTGTCTTTTCTGATGAAAAACCCGGACCGGGTCTACAGTCGCACGCAGTTACTGGATCATGTCTGGGGCCCTGGCACCTTTATAGAAGAACGTACTGTTGATGTCCATATCCTGCGTTTGCGCAAGAGCCTGAAGCCCCATGCGGCAGACTCCATGCTGGACACGGTGCGCGGCGCAGGCTATCGATTCACACATCTGTGATCGTCCAGAATGATAAATCCACCTACGTCACCGGCTGCCCTTCGTTCCCATCAATACCCATGAAGCCGGTATTATTGCAATTTATCGTTTTCATCAGGCCGCTGTAAATGCTTTCAAACTGCCTGAAGGGCGAGATATCCCGATTCCTGACTGGCCTGCTGGGGGTAGCACTGGCAGGCTTCGTACTGGGTTTTCCGGCCATTTGCGCTCTGATCTACCTGACCGGCTATGTGTTCTGGCTACTGCGTAGAATGGATAACATGGTGCGCTGGCTGGACTCTGGCGCCAAACCTGCCAACGCGCCCCAGACAACCGGGCTGACCGACGAGATGATACAGCTCATCCATCGCGAGAAAAAATACAGTCGCAAGCAGCGCAACCGCTATCGCGGCATGCTGGCCCAGTTCAATTCACTGGCAGCCGACCTTCCCGATGCCACCGTGGTGCTGGATCGGGACTTCGAAATTCGCTGGTCCAACTCAGCAGCACAGCGCCTGCTCAATATCGATCCGGAAAAGGATCGGGGTCAGCGCATCGACAACCTGGTCAGACTGCCCAAATTTCGCGAATTTTTGCACAACAACTCGGATGAAGAGGAGCTGGAGATTCCCAGTTCCAGTATCGGGGACCGGATCATGGCTATTCGCAAGGTTCCGACTGGCAAGCATATGACAGTTCTGATTGCCGCCGATATCACCCAGCGTGTCCAGGTTCGGGAAATGCGCAAGGCTTTCGTCGGCGATGTGTCTCATGAGTTGCGAACCCCCTTGACGGTCATTCGCGGTTATCTGGAAATGTTACGGGAGAATGAATCTCTCGATGAGCAGATGAAACAGGGGCTGGATCAGGTCACCGCCCAGTCCGACCGGATGCGCGGCATTGTCGAGGATCTGCTGCAGCTGTCAAAAATGGAAGGTAATCCACTGGCGGAGAATGAAGGAGACACGTTGAACATGGGCGCCATGATCCAGACGATGGTGCACACACTGGGGGAGTCGACAGAATCCCACGAATTCATCCTCGAGCTGGACTCCACTCTAGCCCTGGTTGGCTCTGAACGTGAAATCTACAGCGCCTGTCACAACCTGCTGACCAATGCCGTCCGGTATACCGATCCGGGATCGACCATTCGTGTCAGTTGGCAGCAATCAGCCGATGGCGAGGCTGTCTACTCAGTTGCCGATAACGGACACGGCATCGAAGCACGCCATTTATCACGTCTCAGTGAACGCTTCTATCGAGTTGATGCAGGACGCTCTAGAGACGATGGTGGCACCGGCCTGGGCCTGGCCATTGTCAAGCACGCCGCGCAACGTCATGGCGGACTGCTATCCATCAACAGCACCCCGGGAAGTGGCTCTGTCTTTACCATCACTTTCCCGCCTGCTCGTGTGCTGCCCCTGCAACTGGCTGCCAATCAATAGCCTGCCATCGCTCGACTTTGTGAAGTTTGTGTTAACGATTTCACAAATACGACCTACTACATCTGCTGTGTAACAGTGGTGTCACATTGGGCTCCGATACTGCGCCCAACGACAAACAATCACTTCGAGCAAAGAGAAACTTCCATGAAAAAGACAGCATTACTGGTCGGTTCAGCAGTTTTGGCAACAGCCTTCGCAGGCAACGCCGTCGCTCGTGACGGCATCAGCGTTGTCGGTTCATCGACGGTCTATCCATTTGCCACTGTCGTTGCAGAGCGATTCGGCAAGACAACAGACTTCAATACGCCAAAAATCGAATCCACCGGTTCCGGTGGCGGTCTGAAACTTTTCTGTTCAGGCATCGGCGTTGAAACACCGGACATCACCAACTCTTCACGCCGCATGAAGACCAGCGAATATGAGATGTGCCAGAAGAACGGTGTCACCGATGTCGTTGAAGTCCTGATCGGTTATGACGGTATCGCCGTTGCCAATTCCATTAATGCTCAGCAGCTGGACATGGGTGCCAAGGAACTCTATCTGGCACTGGCCAAGATGGTCCCCAATCCTGATGGCTCCGAGTCACTGGTTGAAAACCCCTACAAGCAATGGGCTGACATCAACCCGGCTCTGCCTGCCATCGACATCGAAGTTCTCGGCCCTCCCCCGACTTCCGGCACACGTGACGCATTCGCCGAACTGGCAATGGAAGGCGGTTGCGGACAATTCGAATTCATCGAGAACATGGAAAAAGATGAGTTCCAGGCAACTTGTCACACCATGCGTGAAGACGGCGCTTATATCGAAGCCGGTGAGAACGACAACCTGATCGTACAAAAACTGGAAGCCAACCCCGATGCACTGGGCATTTTCGGCTTCAGCTTCCTTGAGCAGAACTCTGACAAGGTGCAGAGCTCAATCATCGATGGCCATATTGCAGACTTCGATTCTATCGCCAGTGGCGATTACGGCATCTCCCGTCCGTTATACTTCTATGTCAAGGCACAGCACATCGGTACTGTCCCGGGTATTGAAGAGTACCTGGCAGAATTCACCAGCGAACAGGCTTGGGGCGAAGACGGCTACCTGGCAGACAAGGGCATGATTCCATTGGGTGACGAGCAACGCGCCGAAGTCGGTGCGTCTGTCAAGTCACTGCAGAAACTGGTTCTGAACTGATAGGACGAAACAAGGCTATCGACTAGCCTGGGGTCTTTGTGACCCGACAGAAGTCAAAAAAGTCTCGCCATGGCTGGCGAGACTTTTTCGTTTTCACGACAGTTTGATTCCACAGATACGAGCAGCACTCTCCACATGCCAGCAACGACTCTTTTCCTGATCACCATAGGTCTGGCTATCGCCTCCTATATATACGGGAGAAGTCACGCCTTCTCGGTAGCGCGTAAAAATGGTGGCGTACGTGCCCTGCACTCGCTGCCCACCCACTACGGCATGATGGTCGCCATGTGGTGTGCACTGCCTGCTCTGGCCATCATTATCGGCTGGAAGCTTTTCGAACCCACCATTGTCAGCAGTCTGTTGCAGGATTCGATTCCGCAAACGGTAATCGATGCCGGTTCCAAGGCGATAGAGCTGTACAAGAACGATATCGGCAACCTGGTCGATAATCATGCGATAGCGGACATTAGCGACCCCATCAAACAGGTTGCCGCTCAGCGACTGGAAAACCTGCACAACACCAGTTCACTCGCATTGATGGTGCTGGCACTGACTGCCGCCATTGCCGGCGCTTCCCTGGCGGCACGAAAGATCAAGCCTGACACCCGTGCCCGGCAGATCGTGGAAAAAATCGTTCACGCCTTTCTGGTCAGCTGCGCCTCACTGGCGATTCTGACAACCCTCGGAATAGTGCTCTCCGTACTGTTCGAGTCCATACGCTTTTTCCAGGAGGTCGGAGTACTGGAGTTCATTACCGGTACCAAGTGGAGTCCACAAACGGCCATTCGTGTTGACCAGGTAGGCTCTTCGGGCTCTTTTGGTGCTGTGCCTCTGTTTCTGGGCACCCTGCTGATCTCCTTCATTGCCATGATGGTGGCTGTGCCTCTGGGCCTCATGTCAGCGATCTATCTGGCAGAGTACGCCTCGCGAACGGTTCGTAATATCGCCAAACCGCTACTGGAAATCCTGGCGGGCATACCGACCGTCGTCTACGGCTTCTTTGCCGCTCTGACGGTTGCACCGGCCCTGCGATCCTTTGGCGCCACCCTTGGTTTGAGTGTCTCTTCAGAGAGTGCGCTGGCTGCAGGCGCTGTCATGGGCATCATGATCATCCCCTTTGTTTCATCATTATCTGATGATGTGATTACCGCCGTGCCTCAATCCATGCGCGACGGCTCCTACGGACTGGGAGCCACCAAATCAGAGACCATCCGAAAAGTTGTCATACCGGCAGCCTTACCGGGTATCGTCGGCGGAATTCTGCTGGCGGTCTCAAGAGCCATCGGTGAAACCATGATCGTGGTGATGGCTGCAGGACTGGCCGCCAACCTCACCGCAAACCCACTCGAAGCGGTCACCACCGTCACCGTACAGATAGTCACCTTGCTGACAGGTGATCAGGAATTCGACAGTGCCAAGACCCTGGCAGCCTTTGCCCTGGGACTCATGCTGTTTGTCGTCACACTTTGTCTGAATATCATCGCTCTGCATGTGGTGCGAAAATACCGGGAGCAATACGAATGAGCGATACAACCAACAAGGTTCGCGCCTCTTTGAAGAAGCGCTACGCCGCAGAGAAACGATTCCGCCTGTATGGCATTGTGGCTATTGCAGCCAGTATCGGTTTTCTGTTCATTCTCCTGTTCAGCATTGTCAGCAAGGGGGCTCCTGCCTTCAAGCAGACCTTTGTCAAACTGGACGTCGAACTGAGCAGAGAGGCACTGGGAATATCCGATGCCCCAACACCGCAAGAGCTGCGATCCGCCAATTTTGCCGGTGTTGTCAAACAATCGCTACGGGAGCGTTTCCCCGAGGTGAGTAGCCGCGGCGACAAGAAGTCCTTGTACCAGTTGATCAGTACCGGTGCCGAATATCAGCTTTATGATCGAGTCGCAGCCGAGCCTGAGCTACTGGGCAATACGCTGAGCTTGTGGGTACCTGCAGACGATGAGCTCGGCGCCCTGATCAAATCCGATGCAGACCTTGCAAACCCGGACAGTATCGTCACTCGCATGAGTGACAAACAGATTGGCTGGGCCAAGACCCTGCGTGACAGTGGCGATCTGCAGGTGCGTTTCAATACCACCTTCTTCACTAACGGCGACTCTCGCGAGCCGGAGCTGGCGGGTATCAGAGCGGCCCTGATGGGTTCGGCATTTACCCTGTTGATCACATTCTGCCTCTCCTTCCCGATTGCTGTGGCTGCAGCCATCTACCTGGAAGAATTTGCCCCGCAGAATCGCTGGACGGATATCGTTGAAGTCAATATCAACAATCTGGCCGCGGTGCCCTCCATCGTATTCGGATTGCTGGGTCTGGCAGTTTTCATCAACTTCTTCCACTTGCCCCGATCAGCCCCGGTGGTCGGCGGTATCGTGCTGTCTCTGATGACACTGCCCACCATCATCATATCCAGCCGTGCAGCCTTGAAGGCGGTGCCTCCGTCCATACGCGAAGCCGGCAGAGGTCTTGGCGCCTCACAGTTGCAGGTTGTCACCCATCATGTGCTGCCGCTGGCCATGCCCGGCATTCTTACAGGCACCATCATCGGACTGGCTCAGGCGCTGGGTGAAACTGCGCCCCTGCTGATGATCGGCATGGTCGCCTTCATTGTCGACATTCCGCAGTCAGTAACGGATGCAGCCACCGTCTTGCCAGTCCAGGTATTTTTATGGGCAGACAGTCCTGAACGAGCTTTTGTCGAGAAGACCTCTGCTGCCATCATGGTATTGCTGGTCTTTCTCATCCTGATGAATGCGCTGGCTGTAATGCTGCGCAAAAAATTCGAACGTCGCTGGTAGGAGATTGAACTCGTGAATACTGCCATTGCAACCGATATACTTGATAATAACGACACACAGAGCATGCCCGTGAAACACTCCGCTCAGGAAGCTTTCGATAACCTAACCGAGACTGTCGGCTCACCGACCGTTGCCGACCCAAAAATGCGGGCCAGCAACGTCAACGTGTTCTACGGCGAAAAACAGGCCATCTTCGATGTCAGCCTGGATATCGGCATCAACGAGGTGGTCGCCATGATTGGCCCCTCAGGTTGTGGAAAGTCAACCTTCCTGCGTTGCCTCAATCGCATGAACGACACCATTCCTTCTTGCCGCGTTACCGGCGACATGACCCTGGACGGCGAGAATCTCTACGGCGCCGACCTGGATCCTGTCTTGCTGCGTGCCCGGGTGGGCATGGTGTTTCAGAAGCCCAATCCGTTTGCCAAATCCATCTATGACAACGTCGCCTATGGCCCCCGCATCCATGGTCTTGCCAGCAATCGGGCCGAGCTTGACGATATCGTTGTCGACAGCCTGAAAAAGGCCAGCCTGTTCGATGAAGTCAAGGATCGTCTGGACGCTCCGGGCACCAGTTTGTCAGGCGGTCAGCAGCAACGTTTGTGTATCGCCCGCTCTATCGCGGTGAATCCGGAAGTCATTCTGATGGACGAACCCTGCTCGGCTCTTGATCCCATCGCAACGGCTCGAATCGAGGAACTGATTGATGAGCTGCGCCAGAAATACGCTATTGCCATCGTGACTCACTCCATGCAGCAGGCTGCACGCGTCTCGCAGCGTACCGCCTACTTCCATCTGGGCAAGCTGGTGGAGGTGAATCCGACCAGTGATGTGTTCACGAATCCACAGCACGAGTTGACCGAGAACTATATAACCGGCCGATTCGGCTAACGCTCTCAGAGCACTCTATAATCCGCACCGTTAGGGCAATGGCCAAAGGCCTTGGATATCTTTATGGACAAGCTCCACCTTGATCAGCACATTTCTCATCAGTTCAACAAGGAACTGGAGGATATTCGTAACAAGGTTCTGACCATGGGTGGCCTGGTCGAACAACAGGTCACCAATGGCCTGACCGCCTTGCTGGAAGCCGATAACGATCTGGCAGCCAAGGTTGCCGAGCGTGACTACGAAATCAACATGCTGGAAGTCGAGATTGACGAGGACTGCACGCAAGTCCTCGCCAAGCGCCAGCCCGCAGCCAGCGATCTTCGCCTGGTCGTGACCGTCATCAAGGTCATCACCGATCTGGAACGAATTGGCGATGAGGCAGAGAAACTGGGACGTTTTTCGCGTGACTTGACTCAAATGTCAGAGGAATCACCCAGCTACCGCAAGGAATTACGTCATCTGGGCGAGCTGGTGAAATCGATGTTGCAGGACTCTCTGGACGCCTTTGCCCGCATGGATGTGGATGCAGCCCTCGCCATTGCTCAGCGCGATGAAGACGTTAACCGGGAATACGGCAATCTGGAACGCCTACTGGGCACACATCTGGTGGAAGACCCGCGCCAGGTATCCAAGCTGTTCAAGATTACCTGGTGCGCCCGAGCCCTGGAACGAATCGGCGATCATTCCGTGAATATCTGCGAATACGTGGTGTACCTGGTCAAGGGCCGAGACATCAGGCATACCAGCTTTGACAAGATACGCTCCGAGTTCCTCAATAAGTAGCGTGCTGGGCAGCGCGAATGGACGTGATGCAGGGGCGGCTTGAAAACTAGAGCGAGTCGAAAGGGACTTCGACTTCATACAGTGCCGGGAAGCTTGATTCAAGCCGTGCATCGATAAATTGCAGGCTTTCTCCCGCATATAGCCGAACCAGATCATTCTGCTTCTGCCATGTCATTGGTGTACTGAGCCCCTCGCCTTGCTTGCCTGTTACTTCCAGAGCCGAAGCCGGTTGTCCATAATTGGCCTTCAGCGCCGCCTTCAGCTCTGCAGAATCTGCATCACGACTCTCTGCCGAAGCGCCTGCCAAAGCCACATCAAGGCGCACAAGCTGCTGGTCAAGCAAAAACAGATCGACAGTGCGAACCTGCCAGCCATGCAGCAGAACAGCATCCACGGCACTGATTGAACAATGCTCTGTCCGGAACAATCGTCCGGTTCCACGTATTGCGGTCTTCCTGGTCATGCACACCGGCTTCTGCCACTGTGGCCCCGACAACTCATTCATGAGTTTGTCGTGCGCATCGCCCAGCTGCAAGCCATCCACGCCTGTGCGCAGGCTTGCATCATTCAGTACTAATTGCTGAGCATCCGACATGCTGTTGGTCTCCTTCAATGGGGCCGCAGGTAGACGGCTGTTACCGGCCTGTCCGCCAACCGAGGGCACGCTACAAGCGCTTACCAACAAGACAACAGGGACTACCAGAAAGCTTTTTTTAAAAGGATGAACCATCCGCCTGCTCTCAAGTTTCAATACGTGTTTTCTACGAACAGAACCACGAACCAGACTTGCAATACCCAACAACAGCAGGTACAGAGGACTTGTCGCGCCACCAGAGGAGCCGCCATTAGAGTTATCCGTGGACTCACCATTGATAGCCGCCTGCCTGGCTGCGATGAGCTCTGCTGATTGCTCCGGCACGTCCACATAGGTACCGATCCATGGAATATAGTGCGAAACATTAGTGTAGATACCGTAGAAATTCTCCTCTCCGCAGCCACTACCAAAACTGGTGATACCGACCTGCAGTATCTGGCCATCTTCAATGATATACAAAGGTCCGCCACTGTCACCAGCGCAAGCATCGACCCCACCCTGGGCGTAGCCTGCGCACAGCTGCGTCGCATTGATGATGCCGTCATAGGAAATCGGTGAATTACAAGTGGCCAGGGACACCAGCGGCACCGCAGCATCCTGCTGAATAGCCGGATAATTCGCAGAGCGTTCATTCAGATATCGGGTGGCTCCCCACCCGACTACATGGGCGATAGTGCCGGTGTAATCCTCGGTATCAGCAACAAACAACTGCCCTATCGGTACCTCCACGGCCGTTGCCAATTCCAGCAGTGCAATATCATTGGGCGGTGACTCCTGAGAATTATCATAGTCGGGGTGCACAATGACGTTGGTCACGACATGCTCCGCCGGCGACTCATCTTCAATCAGGTTATGAACGCCAACAGCCACCAGGATGCGGGAAGCATCATCCTGCTGCCCGAAACTATCAAACAGGCAGTGAGCTGCCGTCATCACCCAGCGCTCCGCGATTACCGTAGCGCCGCAATAGAAGCGATCATATAACGACGCCACACCCGGGCTTGCCAGCGCCACGACCGAGGGCCAGTCATCACGTGCAGAATCATCACCGCCCAACACTCGGCGAGTAATGTCCAGACCGCTCAGCACCGCATCGACATCATTGAGAGAGGTAGCTTCACTCTCGACCCCTGTCACAGAATCCGAATCTGCCAGCACCAGATTGGCAGGACTCACCAGACACAGCATGAGGATAAAATGGTGCCAGGCAGGCATCCGCACTGGCGCGGTAGCAGTGGGCAATACGCTTCGGGATGTCAAGCCAGGCATGTCAGTAAGTTTCTCAAATCAGCGCTCATAGGGGTACATAGCGACCATAAACAAACGATTCACATCATTACTGGCAATGTTTGTGACATAGCCGAAACGTCTGTGATCATCTATCTACGACAGCAAGCGCAGTAAAACTATCCATTTTCCCTTGGATGACCGGGCATCAGCTCATACGGATGCTCCCAACCTGACAAAGCCTGTATACGTTCCAGCCAGGCAGTAACGGCAGGATAGTCGTTCATGTCGATACCCGTTTCCTCTGGCCAGAACAGATAACCGCACAAGGAAATATCCGCAATGGTCGGTTCCTCACCCACGATAAAGTCGGATTTGGCAACGCGTGTGTCCAGAATCTTCAAAGCCGCCGCGGCACGGGCGTGCAGAAAAGCAGTCACCTCGTTTTCACCCTGATCAGTGAACTCGCGCATGAAGCGAAGCGGTGCGATAGAGCCTGTCAACTTGTTATTATCAAACAGGATCCAGCGTAATACTTCCCGGTGCTCAGGTACCGAATTGGCATCGAACTGCTCAAATGCATCGGCCAGATAGTCCAGAATGACGCCAGACTGGGTCAATGTGACATTTTTGGCCTCAAGCGTCGGCACCTCACCCATGTCATTGAGTTCCAGATACGCATCGGTCCGGGTTTCACCATTGAAGAAATCCACGAATACAGGCTGCCAGTCTGCCGAACACAGGTTCAGCATGAGCGCAGCCTTGTACGCATTGCCCGATTGGGCAAAACAATGAAGTTTGTATTTCATCTGGAGAACGGGAGACTCTGGTTTAGGCAGTCTCTATCATAGCTGCCTGCCCACGCCTGTGCGCAGGTGATCCCTCTACTGCCATGCCTGATCTGGCATGACACTCATGCCCACCGACTATTGATGCCCGTCATGGTCGTCCAGAGAGTCGAGGCACCGACCAGAAAAAGCGACTGGAACAACTAATAGCACTTCAAGTTCTTGTATCCTTGAGCATTCTTGTTTTGATGGTATGCCTTGCCAGCCCTTGAAACAACCAGACAAACCGGAAAGCTCTGACGATGTGCGGAATAACAGGAAGTATCAACTGGCAGGCAGATACGGTACTCGACGCCATGGTCGAGGCACAACGTCACCGTGGTCCTGACGATGGCGGCACCTGGTTGACCACCACAGCCACCGGTGAGCGCGTCGGTCTGGGATCACGCCGACTGGCCATACTGGATATCTCAACCGCCGGGCATATGCCCATGAGTAGCGCCGATGGCCAGCAAACCATCGTTTTCAACGGCGAAATCTACAACTATCGCGAACTGCGGCAAGAACTCGAAAGCTGCGGTCACCAGTTTCATTCAGATTGCGACACCGAAGTGGTGCTGCATATGTACCTGGAGTTCGGCACCGACTGCGTCAAGCGACTGAACGGCATGTTTGCCATCGCAATCTGGGACGAAGTAGAACAGCAACTGTTTCTGGCCAGAGATCATTTCGGCATCAAGCCGCTGTACTACACGCTGGCCAATGGTCAGTTTGCGTTTGCCTCCGAAATCAAGTCATTCCTGCCGCTTCCGGGCTTTCGCAAAGCCATCAACCGCGAGGCGCTGCACCAATATCTGACTTTCTTGTGGGTGCCCGACCCTCTGACGCTGTTCGACGGTGTGCTGAAAATGCCGCCGGGTCACTTTGGCCTGTACAAATCGGGTCAGTTGACGCTGACATCCTATTGGGACCTGCAGTTCCCACCAGCCGATCACCACTTTGAACAGAGCGAAGCCGCACTCACGGACGAAGTACGCGAACGTTTCAGTGCCGTGGTCAAATCCCAGATGGTCAGCGATGTGCCACTGGGCGCCTTCCTGAGCGCCGGACTGGACTCAAGCAGCATCCTGGCATGCATGAAACAACATACATCAGAGCCCATTCGCACCTTTACCGTGGCTTTCCCAGAGAAATACACCAAAGGTGACGTCCGGCTGGATGACACAACCGTTGCCGCCCGCACAGCGGCCAGCTTTGGCTGCATACATTCGGAGATCATGGTAGAGCCGAATGTGGTTGATCTATTGCCACACCTGATCTGGCATATGGATGAGCCGGTCTCAGACCCTGCCATCATTACCGCCTATCTGGTGAATCGTGAAGCACGGCAAGATGTAACCGTGCTGCTCTCAGGGGTCGGCGGCGATGAGCTGTTTGGCGGTTATCGAAAATACCAGGCCCACGAGCTGGCCAAACGGTATCAGAAGATCCCAGCCCCCCTTCGCAAACATCTGATCGAGCCAGCCATCAATGCCCTGCCCCCCTTGAGTGGTTCGGCTCTCAAGAGTCATATTCGCCTGGCCAAGAAGATGGTTCGCAGTGGCTCGATGGAGCCTCGTGAACGCTTCATCACGGACAGCGTGTATATGTCCGAACAGTTGGTCCACTCGCTCTACACCGAAGAGACGCAAGCATTATGTGGGCAGAGCGCTCCGCAACTTCGACACATGGAGTACTTTGACAACGTCCAAGATGCAGATTTCCTCAATCAGATGCTGTACGTGGATACCAAAGCTTTCATGAACAGTCTGAACCTGACCTACAACGACAAGATGAGCATGGCTTCATCGGTCGAAGTTCGGGTGCCCTTTCTGGACTGGGAATTTGCCGACTGGGTAGCGCAAGAGGTACCACCGAACCTGAAAATAAAAGGTGGCACCACCAAACACATTCTGCGTGAAGCCATGCGCCCCTGGTTGCCGGCCGAAGTCTTGACACAAAAGAAAGCAGGCTTCTTCGCCCCTATCGATCACTGGCTCGCCAACGATCTGAGTGACATGGTGAATGACTTGCTGTCAGTTGCACAAGTGGAACACCGTGGTCTGTTCCGCGCCGAACAGGTCAGCCGCATGGTGCAGGAACAACAAACAGGAAAGCATGACTGGTCCATGCAGATCTGGCAGCTACTGACGCTGGAGCTTTGGATGCAGGCTTTTTTAGATTAAATTAACGTACGCACGTTACTCTTTATCGTTACCACTCGAAAAACAGCATCGGCAAGTGCAAAGCGACCAAGTATGTTCTTGCTGCTATGCAACAAGCACAACAGGTAGCCGCACTAAATACCAATCTAGCATTATTGTTATTGTCAATCAGGCTTAACTGACGTCCTCTGAAATTCGCTACAGAATGTAGACCATGTGCCATGGAATGTAACGCAGTCTCACCATTCGATCATGCTTAGCTCACAGTACTAGGCCCCACATAGCATGACAAGCATTATAACGCTGATTTAAAATGCTTGGCAAAAAATAAAATTATTAGGAACATCTGCATATGAATAAATTTCTACTATTTTTGACAATTGCCATTGTCACCAGCGTTATCGTAACCATGCAAGGCTATAGCACTGCGGGCAGCGTATGGGACACACATGCCATTGATGGAGTCTCATTATTAAATTTCCACACCCCGGAAATCCCAGCATTTCCTATGTGGGGGTACTCAGTTCTCGCGGCCCTAGGAGGGAAATCCATTCCCATTTTTGAGGGGATATTCCTTTTTTGCATTCTTGCCATCTGGAACTCCATGATTACCAAGAGTAATAATGAAATCGGGTTAAACATTAGCGGCACGCTCTGGCCCCTTTCCTTTGTCATTATATTGATTCCATATATCTTCGTTTCGGTTTCCTACTACAGTAATTCTTTTTTTGGAATGTTAATTTTACTGGGGGCTGTTTTTCTTCAAAAAGCCAACAAAATAAATTCCCATTTACATTGGACGATATTATCTTCACTCGCATTTGGCACTGCCTATAACATCCGAAATGAAGCCATACTTTTTTGCCTAGCATTCATTTTTGCACTCTTTCTGCACCGTTTAATACAGAAGAAAAAACTATTTTCCATATCCCGGATAACAGTGTTCGTCCTGTTGACACTGGTCTCTATCGGCCCTTGGTACTGGTATACCGGACATGTTTTAGCCGCACCGCGCCTAGGCACTACGAATTCTGGCGGTGTGATGTACCTTTCGCTAGGCATCAGACCTGACAATCCATGGAACATTGAGTTTTCTGATGAATTTGTTGGAAACATTGCCCTACAAAAGAACTTTGGCTCACCTTGGTCGGAGACGGCTGACAAGTACTTCACCATGAAAACAGTTGATGCTGTCAAGGCTCATCCTGATGCCTTTGCTAAGAAAATTCTGACAAACCTGAAACTACAAATACTCCAAGGCACATATGTACCAAATATGCGATCCATATTTGGTAGCGAACTCGACAAACAACGATTGGATTATGTCAACGAATTATTCAAAGGTAAAATTGGTTTAACAGTAAATGAAAGCGAACTTCAAACTTATCTAAACAATCCTGATATTTTCGATGAAGTCACGCCTGCGCACTTTGCCATTGTACTTACGGAGTATGCATTTAGAGCAGGATACGCCTTGCTCTTTCTGATGTTAATCGCACTGAGCCTCGCGCTTACGGTTCTCAGTAGATTCAGATACCTAGAGTCTTGGCTATTCCTTGCTGCTACAGGGAGCACTGTACTTATCTCTTCATTATTCCTAACTCTGCCGCGCATGAGCACCATAATTTTACCCTTTGCATTGTGGTGCAGTGTAACTATTTACACCGACATCAGACGAAGCACTCGTAGAATAAAATGAATATAGCCAACATCAAAAAACATCAACTAAAAGAACACGCCTTCACCAGCCGGAGTGCGAATGCCAAAATATTATCAATTGAAGTAGGCATGACAACACCTAAAAAACAATACCACCTGATTAACAACTAACAGTAACGACTGTTTATTTTTTCCTAACAAGACAAACGTCAGAACAAAAGGGTATATATGGAACTAGCATCAGTTATAACTCTCATGCGCCCTCAGCAATATATAAAAAATCTATTTATATTTTTACCTCTTTTCTTTGCAATGGAGATCACCAACACAGGACTACTACTCAATGCCTTCATAGCTTTCATCGCGTTCTCTCTTACTGCCAGCGCAATCTACACGCTTAATGATTACTACGACATAGAAGAAGACAGACAACATCCAACAAAGAAAGATCGACCGCTTGCATCCGGAGCTCTCAGCAAACCTCATGCAATCATAGTCATGTCCTTACTGCTTTTAACAGGAGGAATACTAATGGCCTGCCTCTCTATTAAAGCACTTGCAGTCTTAACGATCTATGTCGTTATGAACATTGCATATAGCCTTTCTTTAAAACACATCTCAATTGTAGATGTAAATATAATCGCACTTGGCTTCGTCTTGCGCCTTTTTATAGGATCAACGGTTACGAACATACCGCTTTCAAAGTGGATTGTAATCATGACATTTCTACTGGCGATTTTCATGGCACTCGCCAAACGAAGGGACGATGTACTCATATTTCTCCATACAGGAAAAAAAATGCGCAAAGTGATTGACGGCTACAACCTTCAATTCCTTGACACTGCAATGGCGATCATGGCATCGGTTGTCATTGTTGCCTACACCATTTACACCACTTCAGCAGAAGTAACAGAGAGACTAAGTAGTGAATACCTCTACTTAACATCTTTCTTTGTAATCCTTGGAATTCTTCGTTATTTGAAGATCTCTCTTGTAAACGGAGACAGTGGTTCTCCCACAAAAATCGTAACCACAGACACCTTTATACAACTAACCCTACTAGGGTGGATTATAACTTTCACCTGGATACTCTATTAATGATAGCAAGCAAATATGCTGTCTTTGCAGCAATATCCACACTATTCAACCTCCTCCTCCAGTACATTATTTTTTTAATCTACAATGGCTTTGGCTCACTCTACATTGCCATGCTTTCTGGCACACTCGCGGGATTGGTAATCAAGTACATACTCGACAAGAAATTTATTTTTTACCACACACCAAAAGACAATAAGGATGATGCCAGGAAGTTCGCACTTTATTCTTTATTGGGCGCCTTCACGACTATCATTTTCTGGGGATCCGAGATCATCTTTGATACGATTTATCAGGACCCAAATGCCAAATATCTCGGTGCTGTTGTCGGTCTAAGCATCGGTTATGTAATGAAATATTTTTTAGACAAGAAGTATGTATTCATTCACAAAGAAGAAACCATATCATGAGTCTTATGAGCTGGGGAATGCACCCTAAAGTCAAAAGTACAGTATTAGTTTTTGACAAAACACAAACGCTCAAAAAAATAATTGACGAACACGATGAACTCATCCCATATGGAAATGGTAGAAGCTATGGTGACAGTGCCTTAAGCACCAATATTATAAATGTAAAACCGAAAGACTATTTTATTGCTTTCAATGAAAAGACCGGACTCCTGCACGTACAGGCGGGGGTGCTACTTTCAGAAATATTGGAATCGTTCGTTTCAAGAGGCTGGTTCCTCAAAGTCAGCCCTGGCACCAAACTCATCACAATCGGTGGCGCTATAGCTTCAGACATACATGGCAAAAATCACCACATTGAAGGATGCTTTAGCGAGTGTGTCAAAGAGTTCTTGATCACTATTGCAGACGGCCGAACCCTTACATGCTCAAAAGAAGCCACACCTGAACTTTTTAAGGCAACTTGCGGCGGACAAGGGCTTACGGGCGTTATTCTGGAAGCTAAGATCTACCTAAAGAAGATAAACTCACAATACATCGATCAAACCACAATTAGGACAGAGAACCTCAGAGAAACCTTTGAAGCCTTTGAAGCGTGCAAACAAAAACCTTATTCAGTAGCCTGGATAGATTGCCTTGCAAAAGGTGAAAAACTGGGAAAATGCCTATTAATGACCGGCGACTTCAGAAGTGATGGCAAGCTTGACTATAAAAAAAAGAAAAAAAGGAATATTCCATTCAACTTCCCCTCATTTGCACTTAACAATTTGAGTGTAAGAGCATTTAACTGGCTTTACTACCGCAAGATCAAAGAGAAGATTTCTCAACAAAGAGTAGATATCGACACTTTTTTCTATCCTTTAGATGCCATTGGCCACTGGAACCGTATCTACGGGAAGAGCGGCCTTACCCAGTATCAGTTCATCCTACCTAAAGCTACAAGCTATGAAGGTCTAAAGGAAATACTGAGTGTAATCTCAAAATCTGGAAAGGGCTCCTTCCTCGCAGTACTTAAACTCCATGGCAAAGCTAATGACAACTACCTGTCCTTTCCTCTTGAAGGGTATAGCCTTGCACTCGACTTCAAAATAGAGAGAGGCATATTTGACTTGCTTTCCAAACTGGATGAGATCGTTGTCAAATATGAAGGCCGTATTTACCTTTGCAAAGATGTCAGAGTCACTAAAGATGTCTTTGAAAAAGGCTACCCACAAGTAGAAACTTTCAGACGATTTAGAAGAGAGAACAAAATGGATGAAAAGTTCCAATCACTACAATCAAAAAGAGTAGGAATATAAGATGAGTTACGTATTAATCGTCGGAGCAAAAAGCGACATCGCCAAAGCAGTATCCAGAGAGTATGCCAAACATGGATACGATCTCTATCTCGCTGCAAGAAATGTGAATACTCTCGAAGATTTTGCCAAAGATATAACCGTTCGAACGCAAAGAACGGTGAAGCTAATTGAGCTGGATATTCTTGACTACACTAGCCATCAAATTTTCTACGACAATCTAGAGGAAAAACCACTAGGTGTTATATCCGCAATAGGCTACCTTGGAGAGCAAGACAAATCGCAAACAGATTTCGACCAAGCACAAAAAATAATGGATACCAACTATAAGGGCGTTGTGAGTCTCTTCAACATTATTGCCAATGATTTTGAGAAGAGACGCAGTGGATTCATGATTGGAATAAGCTCTGTTGCTGGTGATCGTGGACGTAAGAGCAACTACACCTATGGCTCAGCAAAAGCAGCTCTTACTACTTACCTATCAGGTCTCAGAAATAGACTATATGATGCTCAAGTGCATGTGATGACAGTCAAGCCTGGATTCGTGGCGACAAAGATGACCAAGGATATGGACCTTCCAGAAAAACTGACAGCACAACCTGAAGAGGTAGCTGATGATATTTACCAAGCTCAACAGAAAGGTGCAAATGTGCTTTATACAAAATGGCTCTGGAGATGGATCATGTTGATCATTAAAAACATTCCAGAACTCATTTTCAAAAAAATGAGCATATAGAACATGTATCAAAGATTTTTTGACATTAAGTATGTCATTATTTTTTTCTTTATTTATTATGGAATCTTGAGCTCATTCGGCTACGGGAATGATGGCGACACTTACCTGATGCTCAAAGCAGGTCAGAACTACCTGATTAATTCCGATTACCAGCCCTCTAGATTCCAAGGCTCCCTAATACCAGAACTTATAATATCTGCCACATCCCTAATAGGCGGACATTATCTAAGTAATCTTATTTCAGTCATTCTAGGAGTTGGAACTCTCTACATATTCCACCTCCTTCTTAGCAAGATGTTTAAAAAAAAGGAAACAACCCTAATCATACTAATAGTAGGATTTAACCCCTACTTTGTAATTGCATCATCCACCTCAATAGATTATATCTATAGTTTGTTTTTCATATTTCTTGGATCACTACTTCTATTTAAAAACTTTCGCATCATTGCTGCAATTTCTTTTGCACTGGCATTGTCCTCCCGACTATCCAATGCCATGCTCGTAGGCTTGGTATACTTATACTTCATTCTACCTACAGTCAAAACTGATAAAAATAAATTTTTTATACTATTTCTATCCGGATTATTCTCCTTGATTTTAACACTCGCGCTTTATATTCCAGCATACACAAGCGCAGGAAATACACTCTCCTTTCTCTCATATGCCATTGGAGACTGGAGCGCGTCACAGTATGTCGCACGATTCATATACAAGAATATTGCACTATTCGGAATGATAACTTCCATATTCATATACCTCTCATTTTTTTATTATATTACCACTCAAAAAATTCATACCGACCACTCAAAATTATTCTATTTTGCGGTCTGTGCTTTCATCATTGAGGAAGCACTTTTCCTTAAAATACCTTTGGAGATATCATACCTCTTACCCGCTGTATTTCTACTCCTACCACTTTACATCCACGTAACCAAATCCAGTTTCTTTGGTTATATTTTATTATTTTTATCAATATTTTATAATTTTATTAACATTGACTTCTTGAAGATGGAATATACAATGGAAAACCCAAAGGCAACTGACATGAAAGAAGCCACTGGCGCGAAAATTGGACTATTCATAAAACAAGGGGCCGTATACAATGACATTAAAACCAGAAAAGCCTCTCAAGACGAGTATTTCAATACCAATCATCTACCTATCATGAAGGTGAACTAATTTGTTGAATATTGCACTTTTTGATTTCGACGGCACCATCACCACAGACGACAGCCTGATTAAGTTTATCCGTTTTGTATTTGGTGACATCAAGACAGCATGGGGGATGATGATCCTCTCCCCCATGCTGCTAACATTCAAACTAAAACTCATTCCCAATTACAAGGCAAAGCAGTGGATGCTTTCCTATTTCTTCAAGGGAATGCCCGAAGAAAAATATCAAAAACTTGCAGAAGAATATTCACTAGAGCAGATTGACAACATACTTCGACGACAGGCAATGGAGAGAATCATGTGGCACAAGGAACAAGGTCACAAAGTCGTAGTCGTTTCAGCATCTTTAGAGTGCTGGTTAAAACCTTGGTGTAGTAAAAATGGTTTAGACATCATTGCCACGAAGATAGAAATAAAGGACGGCATCCTCACAGGGAAATTTTCAGGCAAGAACTGCCATGGCATTGAAAAAGTCAACAGAGTAAAAGGAGCATATGACCTGAGCGATTATAAACACATCTGGGCATATGGTGATTCTAATGGAGATAATGAAATGCTAGCTCTAGCTGATGAGAGTTTCTATAAGCCCTTCAGACACCCCTCCCCTTCTACGTCAGAATAGTTATTCTCTAGCTGCAACAGAATCAGAATAATGGCCGCGAGGCGTTAAACAAGTAATTAGCGACCTAGTAGAACGGTGCTGCCAATCATCACACCTCGTAAATATAAGAAATTTTTAAACCCTCAGTACCATTAGGACAACTGTATTAGCGCAGAACGATATAACGAACCATACAAATCATCGTAGCTACAGATTATAAAACCTCTTCCAATACCTGCATGGCGTGTTGTACGGTAAATTGCTCCTCGGCACGCCCATGCGCCTGCCTCCCTAGCTCGCGACGCAATGCCGGATCTGCAGCCAGGCGTTCAAAGGCGGTACCGATAGCGACCTTATCGCCGACCGGCACATGCAGCGAAACCAATCCATCGGGAGCTGCGTCTGGCACACCACCTACCGGCGTGACGATAGTAGGCAAGGCACAGGCCATCGCTTCGATAACCGCATTAGGCATACCCTCAGACCAGGAAGCCAGACACAGGCAATCAGCCAGTCTCAGTTCCTCCAGCTTCTGCTCCAACTCTATCCAACCCAAAAAGGTAACCCGTTGCTCCACGCCAAGGATGACACACAGGGCACGCAACTCGCTATCTGCAACACCGTCACCCGCCAACACCAGCGTCATATCCGGCACGCTCTTGAGTGCCAAGGCAAAACCCTCAATCATCTCGACAAGCCCTTTACGTAGCATCAAACTACCGACGTATAAAATGCGCATCTGATGGCTTTTAATCGTCTCGTGAGATGCGAGCCGTTCGCGTCCCAATGCCAACATTTCATCCGTTGCAGTCCAATTGAACAAGCAGATGTATTTCGGTGCATTAACATCGGCTTCAAAGGATTGGACTAGCCTCTCCTCTTCAGGACCGGTCTTGCCTGCCTCATAGGCGGAAAACAGCCTGACCCAGCTATTACCTTGGCAAATAACGTGATCCACTCGATTGAACATCCAACGCGCAGCCGCACGCATGATGCGATGGTCGTCCAGCTCTTGTCGCAACGCCCCCCCACGAGGTGCGACCGTGACCTTGAGACCTGCTCGTTTTGCTAATACCGCAAGTAAGGATTTTTCCAAAAAACTCAGCCCCTCATTCAGAAAAATCAAGGCACTATCCGGCACTGGCTGTTGGCGTAACGCGGCCGAAAACCGGACAACCCTGGACACCGAACCCCACGTGCGCACCAGCAATCCCGGTGGTGGGTTTTGACGCTGCGAGCTATCGATGAGGCGAAGTGAAAACTTCTCCCCAATACCCGCAGACAACAGAGCCTGGCACGACGCCATCACGCCACCGAAGATATCCTTGGTCTCGGGCCCTGGAAACGCACCTACGATGATCAATACTTTTTTCATGTGAGCTTCGTCAACAGGGTTTTCAGTAGTCATAGTGAATCTCGGTAATACACTTAAAAGCCAGGTGACTGGGCAGGCAAGAGGACGACGTTCATGCTGAACGATTAGCCATCCAGTGTTGCAGCATCAATACACTCCAGATGAATTCTGCCGATGCGCTGTTATCCGACAACAGATTCTGCCAATGTCGAGTGACCAGTTCTGCATCCAGCAAGCCCTGCTCTTGCAGCGTCTCCGGATTGAGCAATTCTTCTGCCCAGTCCCGCAGTGGTCCGCGTAACCAGGCGTCGATGGGAATACCAAAGCCCATCTTGGGCCGCTCGATACACTCTCGGGGTACATATCGACAGGCTATATCCTTAAGCAATGGCTTCAGTGAGTTTGCCGCCGACTCGGCTCTGAATGCCGGTGGCAAAGACCAGATAAACGTCAATAGCCGATGGTCAAGCAAGGGGATACGGGTTTCCAGCGACACACTCATCGAGGCGCGGTCTACCTTTGCCATAATATCGTCAGGTAAGTAGGTCTGCACGTCTATCATTTGCACCGCCTCTTGCGGCCCCACCGTGTCCAGCCAGCGCGCCGGATCGTGAAAAAGACCCGTTGGGTCTGGCGCATTCAGCACCGGGGTATGAGGGTTTCTCCAATAAGAAACCAGCTCGCGATAGGCCAGTGCATCTGTGTCAACCCCCAGAACCTGTATGGCTAACGCCGCCTTGGATGCGCCGGGTATTGCTTGCAGCTTGGCAGATGCCCAGTGGCGCTGCCCTGTGATGCTGGATGCCAGCAACGGACTGGACAGTAATGTCTTGGCTGCCGTTTTGCCCACAGTCCCCAGCTTTCGGCGCAATCTGATTATGCTGGCAGCAGATGGATAGCGGGTATAGCCGCCGAAGAGCTCATCGCCTCCGTCACCTGACAAACTGACAGTCACATTTTCTCGTGCAAGCCGGGACACCGCGTAGGTAGGAAGCATCGATGAATCTGCAAATGGCTCATCGGTGATCTGCGGCATGTTCTGCACCAGTTGAGCTATATCCGCATCACTCAGATAAAGCTCGGTGTGATGAGTTCCCAGGGCACTGGCAACATTCTTGGCATGGTGTGCTTCATTGAATCTTTCGTCGTCGAAACCGATCGTGAAGGTGTTGACACGTGAGTTGCTCTGCTGCTGCATTAATGCCACAACGGTACTGGAATCAATACCGCCTGACAGAAAGGCACCCACTGGCACATCTGCAACCACCTGGCCGCTGATCGACTCACTCAGCAGAGCTTCTACCTGAGCTGATGCTTCACTGAAACTGCCGGTAAATGGATCTTTTCGACTTTCCATTGCCGTGGCTGGCGCAGACCAGTAGCGATCAATGACTGGGCTTTGACAATCGGCACTAACGGTCAGCAGGCAGCCTGGTTCAAGCTTCTTGATGCCCTCATAGATGGAATATGGGGCTGGTACATAGTTGTGCCGAAAATACAGTGTCAGGGCATCGCGATCAATCTGCGCATCAAAACCTGGCATGGCGGCAAGCGCCTTGAGCTCCGAGCCGAACAGGAATCGTTTGTTGTGCCAGCCATAGTAGAGCGGTTTTTCCCCGATCCGATCGCGACACAAACGTAACGTTTTTTCACGTACATCCCACAACGCGAAGGCAAACATGCCAACCAGCTTGTCAACGGTACGCCTCAATCCCCACGTATCGATCGCCATCAACAAGGTTTCGGTATCCGAGTGGCCCTGCCATGCAATAGCGCCCGCCACCTGCTCAAGCTCCTGGCGCAAACTCAGGTGATTATAAATCTCGCCATTGAAACTGATCACATAACGATCAGAGCGGGCGGACATGGGCTGGTGGCCTGCCTCGGAAATATCCACGATGGCCAGGCGGCGATGTACAAAACCAAACCCTGCCTGCTCGTCGACCCAGATACCGGATGAGTCAGGACCGCGGTGGGATATGGCATCGCCCATCGGTTTGAGCAGCGGTGTAAAATCTCCACCGGCCGGAGACAATATACCGCTGAATCCACACATTCACGCAATTCCCATTCAAGGCTGTTAGTCCCGCAGAGCACTCAGCGGTGACTCGATTGTACTAACAGCGGGCACGATCACCGTGTACCATGCGCTCTTAGACTTTGGCTACAAACAGTATAACCAGCGTATGTGTGGAATAGGTGGATATCTGGGACCAGCCTCCCATAGCGCACTTATGGATACGGCCCGTACTCTGGCGTCATCCTTACACCATCGTGGCCCGGATGCCAACGATGTTTTTATCGATGCAGCTGACGGTAATAATCCCGGCCTTGCGCTGGCTCACACACGCCTGAGTATCCTGGATTTGAGCGAGCTTGGCGCCCAGCCAATGAGCTCGGCTGATCAGCATTTTACCATCAGCTATAACGGTGAACTCTATAACTATTTAGAGCTGCGTCAGGAGTTGATAGATGCTGGCAGGCAGTTCGTGTCCGAGTCGGATACCGAGGTGGTGCTGCAAGCTCTTATCCACTGGGGAGAGGCAGCACTGAGCCGATTCAACGGCATGTTCGCACTCGCCCTCTGGGATGCGAACGAGCGCACATTGACTCTGGCGCGGGATCGTTTTGGCATCAAGCCGCTTTACTACACCTATAACGATGAACGGCTGGTCTTTGCCTCCGAAATTCAATCACTGCTGTCCGTGGATGCACTGGACCGGCGCTTGTCGCTGCAGGGTTTCTACGAGTATCTCTATTTTGGCAATGCCTTAGGCTCCGAGACCCTGTTTCGTGACTGCTCAAAACTGCCAGCAGGAAGTGTGTTGACCCTGAGTCCTGGCCAGCCGCCGGAACTGCGCACGTTCTGGAATCCCGAGCAACAAGCCCTTGAGACTCATACAGAACAAGAAGCCGTTGCCAATATCCGTCAGCACTTGTCCAACAGTGTTAAACGGCATCTGGTATCCGATGTGCCTGTCGGCTTGTTTCTGAGTGGCGGGCTTGATTCGTCGACACTGTGTGCCCTTGCATCAGAGCACTACGAGGGCCAGCTAGCTACCTACTCTGTCGACTTCAGTGGCTCCTCAGCCCATAGTGAGCTTGACGTAGCGCGTGAAGTCGCCAAGTGTTTTGGCACAGAACATCACGAACTGAACGTAACCTACGACAATCTCGAATCGTTGCTGGACAAGATGACGACCGCTCATTCACAGCCGTTTGGCGATGCTGCGAATATTCCCTTGTACCTTCTGACAGAACAACTACCTGACAGCGTTAAAGTGGTACTTCAGGGTGATGGTGGCGATGAAATATTCGGTGGCTATAAACGTTACCGACTGCTCGAACATGCTCGTTTGTGTCAACTGATCTGCAGCCTGCCGCTGATGCGACGTGAGCTACCGCTACCCACTTCGGTACTGAGACGTGGCCACCGAATGTTAAAAGCTCTGGGAAGTGCCAGTGACGCTGAGCGCTGTGCCCGCCTGCTTACAGAAGAGCCCGGTGATAACGCAGTCATGGAGCTGATATCTGAACCACTTCGCGGCAAATTAATGGGCCATGATCCCTTTCGCCGCTATCAGGAAGTGGTGAGCACCTTACCTGACAAGGTCCGTAATGATCCGCAGCAACTGATGTTGTGGACGGATACCCGAATATTGCTGCCTGATCACTTTCTGGAAAAAGTGGATCGTTCAACCATGGCAAACAGCGTAGAGGTGCGCGTACCGTTTCTTGACACAGAACTGACCGACTATGTCATGAGCCTGCCCGCCAAGCTCAAGCTGCAAGGCAGCTCCAAGAATCTGCTGAGAAAAGCCATGGCAGACCAACTGCCAGACTCTGTTTTACACGGACCAAAATACGGTTTTGGTGTGCCCTATGTGGAGTGGCTGCGAGGACCCTTGGCTGCGTATGCAAAGGAGCGTCTGTTTGCAGATAACTCACTCATGGCAGAGCTATTCGACCAGAAGGCACTCCAGCGGCTGTGGGACGATCATATGTCTGGCTCCGCCGACCGTGGTTTCATGATCTACAAACTGTTGATGTTTGCCCTGTGGGCCGAGCGTTTTAATGTAACGCTGGAGTGAGCACCCGCTCCCATTGAGGTAGGCAGTTTTTTTCATCAAATAGCTCGCGTGCGCGCTGATAGGCAGACAGTCCCATCGCCGTGCGAGTCTCTTGAGGTAACTGAATGAGGGCCTGCATGGCATCAGCCAGTGATGAGGCATTGTCAGGTTGACACAGAAGGCCACAGCCGCTGTCACCCAGTATCAGTGCATTGTCGGCAATATCGGTGGCAATGACGGGCAATCCTGACGCCATCGCTTCGCATAATGAGTTGGCCACTCCTTCATGCAGAGATGGCAGAACCAGTCCCTGATAGTCAGGGTAGCAACGGGCAACCTCGCTCTGCTCTCCTTCCCAGTGCCAGTTGCCCTGTAGTGAGTGCTGCTCAATGAGTGATTGGGCTTTGCTGACCAGAGGATGTGTGTCCTGTACCGGGCCAATCCAGTGCACGGAGAAATCGGTGATGCCACGATCTACCAGCTGTACCACAGCATTGATCAGTGGCAGCAAACCTTTTTCTTCAGAAGGTCTTGCTGCGACAACACAAAGCCGGCAAGCAGACGACTGTGCACTATCAACTGAATCTGATGGTGGTTGTTCGAGTTGGCTACGTGCCTTGCCATTTTCGAAGAATTGCTCATCGATACTGTTGTAAATGACCTGACACTTGGGCTTCAACCACGGTAGGGCCTTGGCCAGCGCATCGAGATAGTGATGACTGTTACCGGTGACCACGGTGGCCAGGCTATGCCCTAAGCCAGATAAATAGTGCTCCTTACCGAGCCCACGATCTGTGATGCCGGCACGCTCTGACACTACAATACGGGTTCGTCGGCACAGCAAGCCTGCCAGCTCGGCATAGAGCGCCGGTGTGCGTAAAAATGCGACCACAGAATCAGCCTTCAATCGGCGTATGGCCTGATACAGCCGTATGACTGGTCGAAGATCGAATTTTGAACGTTTATTCAGACATTCGAACGACACACCGGCCGCCTCCAGTCTTGGCAGGTGATGATTAAGCGGCGTATAGGTTATGACGGTGACGCAATGATCCCGCTGATGCAAGCCAATCGCCAAATTCACCAACTGACGCTGGGATCCGCCATTAGCCAGGCTATCGATAAACAGGATGATATTCATGCGCATGAATTAGTTGGGTTGTCAGAGTGATGGCTGATTCGGGCCGTCTTCCGTATTGGGCTGGCGAAATCATGATCAGAATTCACCATATGAACCTGCCCCAGCTCTGTTGTTGAGTCCGGTCGCAGTATGCACGCCTGTGCGGATGTTAATATAACTACTGCTGCACGAATCATATTGCTTCTGCACTAACACTATTCAACATGCTCCTATAACCTGTCCCGACCATTTACCGCGCCGCCCTTATGAGTAATTCATTGTTCGCCTTGCGCACAGCCATCGCGCAATCCGCGATGGCAAGGCGTTTTGCAGGAGCTGCCGCCTGGAGCGTACTGGGTGCCGTCGTGTCGAGTGGCATCAACATGACGTTGATGATGATGGTTGCGCGTATTCTGCCCCAGGACAAGTACGGCCAACTCATTCTACTGCAGAGTACCTTGATGTCTGTGAGCCTGCTGGCCGGCCTGGGCATGAGCGCCGTGGCAACACGCTACACTGCAGCATTACGCTCTCGCGAGCCAGAGCGACTAGCCAGAATACTCGCACTGTGCATCCGAATGACTCTGCTTGGTTCAGTGATAGCAATGCTTAGCCTTCTGCTCTGGGCTTCTCCGGTTGCTACCGGCGTGCTCAGTTCTGTTGATCTGTATGTACCAGTACTGTTATCAGCGCCCTCAGTGCTCTTCCTGACCCTGGACCTTTATCAGAAAAGTGTACTGATCGGTCTCGAGTCGATGAAGCTGGTCGCTTTGTCAACACTGGCCGGGGTGCTCTTAAGCTTGCCAACGATGTTGTTTCTAACCCACCAATACGGCCTTGAGGGTGCCGCAACCGCATTGAGTGCAGCGGCCTTTTATCAAGTCCTGTTCAGCTACCTATCGCTCCGACATGAACGGGTGCGACATGATTTGTCGCGTAATACGGCTCACTGGCGGGGTGAACGTTCTCTGCTTGGCAGCTATGCACTTCCCGCATTGATCGCTGGCGGCCTTGTCGGTCCGGCCCATTGGGCCGTGCAGGCAATACTGGCTGGTCGACCTGATGGATTTACTCAGATTGCGATACTGGGTATCGCCATGCAGTGGTTCAATGTGATCATGTTCATTCCTGGCAATGCCAGCAAGGTGGTGCTGCCCATACTGACTGACAGCCTGACCGGCAACGATCACAAAGGCTCACGCTCTTTGCTTGGATTCTCTATTCTGGCCAATGCCTTGATAGCGATCCCTTTGGCTATTGGCATGAGCCTGTTTGCAACACAGATTTTGCAGCTCTACGGAGATAGCTACAATGACAGCACCTTGCCTTTCCGACTAGCAGTCTTTACTGCGGCAATACTGGCCTGCATCGGCCCCATTGGCACCATGATGTCGGCGGCTTCACGCATGTGGCTGGCAGCCTCGACCAATGCGGCCTGGGCGGCCCTGTACGTCGGCCTTGTCTACCTGCTGTTCGGTGACAGCGCAGCCGGGGTCACTCAAGCATTGATCATCGCGTACGTATTTCATACAATCTGGACTATCCTGTTTGCCCGCGTACACCTACGCCAGATTGCCAACGCCACCGCACATTCGGCAACACAGGCCCCCGACAAGTGAAGTCACACAAGCAAATTACCTCCGACGCAAGCTGGTCAAGCTGCGCCCAGCGTGTCGTGATCTTTGTCGATGATTATCTGGATTTTGATGGTCGTTACTCGATAGGTGGACGACAGCGTTTCACACGAGATCTGGCACTATTGATTCGTGCCTGGGGACGTGAGGTGGTCATCGTACAAAAAGCTCGTAAAGGCTTTGAACTAGAGTGCCCGGCAGGCATCTCAGTGATCGGCCTACCCGCAGCATTGCGTGTCAGAGGGGATCTTCTCTTCTGGAAAAAAGCGCAGGTGGTTGCCCGCCCAGGTGATGTTTTCCTGTACGCCTCTGGTGATGAGGTGTGGCCGTTTTTCCTTCCCAATGCCAAAGCCATACAACATGGAATCTCATGGGACGGTGATCAGAAAGCCTGGTTTAGAAGCCTGCAAGGCTTCCGTGCGCTGGGTATGGCACGCAAGGTCCGCAGCATACTGTGTGTCGACACCAACTACATCAACTGGTTACGCTGTCAGGGCAACGAAGGCTATCGGCTAACCAGCAAGTGCGAATACATTCCCAACTATGCTGATCTACAACATGTGCCAATCAGCGAAAAGTCCTCGGAAGAGCCCATGGCCATCATATCTGCGCGCCGCAATAGCGAGTTCCGAGGCCTTGACCTGTTCATTGAAGCGCTGGGAATGTTGCAGGCTCAATCTATCAACTTTACTGCGCATATCAGCACTAATCAGGGACATGACGATCTGCAGGCACGCGCCAGGGAACTGGGCTTTGCAGATCGACTGACCACCAGTATGGATTCGATGGACGAGGTGTTGGCACGTTACCGCGACTTTGATGTCGCAGTGATTCCTACCCGCTGGTCGGAGGGTACAAGTCTGGCCTGCGTCGAGGCACTGACGGCAGGGCTGGCGGTAGTCACGACCCCTGTTGGCGGATTGGCCAACCTTGTAATCCCCGGATTCAACGGGTATGTCGTACCACCGGTTGCAGAACGTATTGCCGAGTCTCTT
This sequence comes from Granulosicoccus antarcticus IMCC3135, assembly GCF_002215215.1. Classification (NCBI taxonomy): domain Bacteria; kingdom Pseudomonadati; phylum Pseudomonadota; class Gammaproteobacteria; order Chromatiales; family Granulosicoccaceae; genus Granulosicoccus; species Granulosicoccus antarcticus. The sequence continues at coordinate 5,029,629 of NZ_CP018632.1, forward strand.
GCAGAGCTCGACTCTACAAGCAAGCGGCAACAGATGCGTGTCAATGCACTCTCTATGCGACCAGCGTTGGGTATTGATGCCTGGCAGGCTTCCGTACAAAAATGGCTCGAGGCTTGAAGCGGCGAATCTTTCTTACCTCCGCCGCCAGACTCGCCCTGCTTTCGGGCGTAAAGCTATCGACTGAGATAAACGCCTCCGAAGATACCGCCAACTCATCTCACCCCGTCACGGCCTCACCTGAACAGATCGCCTCACCTGAACAGATCGCCTCACCTGAACAGATCGCCTCAGACGAAACGCTCGAGCCGATTGATGAGCAAACGCCCGAAAGCTATCTGCCTCCAGCAGTCAAACCGTTGCGGGTAGCACCGGGACTCGAGGGTTTCGGCACCGATACGACAGGCGGGCGTGGTGGCAAAATCCTTGTCGTTACCAATCTGAACGAATCAGGCCCGGGCTCGTTCCACGAAACGATGCAAACATCGGGGGACCGTATCATCCTGTTTGATGTGTCGGGCGATATTGCAATGGGACCATTTTCAGATATGGCTCCGGGCAAGGTGTCCATCTATGGCCAATCGGCACCCGGCGAAGGCATTTCCATCAATTGCCGCCAGGATCACATCGGAACCCCCTTATCCGTCAGCACTGACGATGTTCTCATTCAGCATTGTCGCTTTCGCCCGGGAGCTGCGATCGCCACCAATAGCGATCGACGTGCCCTGAATATCGGCAGCAGTAGTCGCACCGTGAAAAATGTGGTCATTGACCATTGCTCACTATCATGGAGCACTGATGGGCAGCTGGATATCTGGTACGACACTCACGACATCACCATCAATCGCTGCCTGATTTACGAATGCCTGTTCAATTCGACCAGCGGCCCGGGCAAACAGTCTTATGCGGTCGTTATGGGTGGCGGCGCCAGTCGAATCAGTATTATCAACTGTGTACTGGCAAACGGGGACTATCGCTTCCCGGCTATCTTTGCCGTCACTGATCTGGATTTGTTCAACAACCTGATTTACGGCTATACCTTTGTGGGCACTATCGCCCAATGCCAGTATTCTGAGGTAAACGTAACGGGCAACATCGAACAGAACCTGTACATAGATGCAGCGCAAACCGCCTATGCCGATATAGATGGACTGGTCAATGCCGAGTCATCCGCCAATATACGTCTCAACGTCAAAGACAACGGGCTGATTCTCGGTCCGGATTCAACCACGATAGAGCCAATCAGGGTTTATCAAGGCGCCCCTGTCACCGACCCGACAAGCCATCCAGATTGGTCCGCAGCCGCTACCCCCGCGCCACGCCCCGCTCTGATTCCGCTAAATCAACTGGAAGCCAATCTGCTTGCAGATGTGGGTGCGACGGCACCAACACGTGATGCTGCCGATACTCGAATCATTGCGCAAATTCGATCACGTTATGTGCAGCTCGTGGATCTGGTTGACGGCGATATCCTCACCCCTGATAACGCTGCCAGTGTCGGCACGAACCGGGACGTGACGCGCCCGCAATTGGCAGGCGGCCCGTCCAGACTCGGTTCTGCACCGGACTATGTACCCGATAGCTGGAAGAGGGCTAATGGTCTTCAGACTTCAGACAATGCAGCAAACACAGACAGCAACAGTGATGGCTACCTGGATATCGAAGACTGGCTCGCCTCTCTTACGATCAAACACTAAGTCCGATACTGCGTCGTTTGCGTCGTCGTCGACGCTGCTGGTTTTCAACCTGAAAGTCCGGATTGTTGAACAGAGATCGTTCACCATTTTGCCGAAGTATGGTAATGCAGGCCAGCATAACGGCAGGTGTCAGCATCTGGAATTTGGCGTTGAACGATACCAGAGCCATGTCATAAGCCATGAAGGACAGCAACATCAGACCGAACAATAGCTTGAATCGCCAGACACGCATTGACAGGATAGCTCGCAATATCAGTCCGTAGAATGACAACATGCAAATCAATCCGATCATCCCGACGGACGACATTATCTCCAGGTAATTATTGTGCGCGTAGGAGACATTCAAAGACTGGAAAGCGCCGATCCCATTACCTAACAATGGCCGTTCGCTATACAAGGCATAGGCTGCGCGTGCCAGATCTGCACGTTCATCGACACTGCCGTCGTCATTCTCCGCACCCGACTCCATGCGGTTGTAGACCATTTCGGCTACGTTGGCAAAGTCGACATCACCACTGATAACCAGTTTGCCCAGGCTGCCCGAACTGACAACCAGATAAGCTGCCACAACTACGCCGATCAGCGGAACAGCAATAACAGGCTTGAAGAAGGCAGTCAGGAACACCCAAAGCAACAGGGCCGCCACCAGGACAATAGCCGTCCGCGACCCTGTCAGGTAGGTGACGAACACAGCGACCACACAGATCGCCAGCAAAGCCAGAATCTCAACCATTTTCTTGGCCGCCACACTACGACGCCCTGCTACCGACACAATATGAACATAACCAAAAAATACGGTGACATGTCCGATATACCCCATCAGGTTCGATTGATTGATGGAACCAAGGAAGCGAATCCCTACTTCACTAAGGTTCAAGTTGACCAAACCCAATGCCATCAACAAATTGAAGCCGATCGCCGCGTATAAACCGATGAAAAAAGCAGTGGCGTTGCCAAAATGTATGATGATGTTGTACACGACAAACATACTGACCAGAATCAGCGCCATGGTGCGCACCATACCAATGGAAAAATTCTGATCGACTGACCAGAAAATTGATGCAACGGACAGAGCCACCAGCACGGTGTAGGCAATGAATGGTGCAGGGAACTTGGGCTTGACCCTGACGATCAACGCATAAAGACCATAAGCCCCTACCATCACGACGTTGATCAGGTAGAGAAACGGTAAAAACAACTCGTTATCAAACACCACCAATGCAAACGCATACAGCGCCAGCATGCCACTGAAAAACAAGCTAATCACTTGGAATTTTCCATATCATTATTCTTCATGGTTGGCGTGCACCGCGCGCACTACCTGTCTGACCCGGAAAACCGAGCATGCTTACAGACTATGGTAGCCGAACTTCAATGAAGGATCAGTCAAACAACCCGTAATTCTGCCAAGTGTTGTCAAAATTGGCCAGATCCGGAAAGACAGAAGCAATGTCAGCATTCGACAAGCCCATCCAGGAAGCCAGTGCGGCCCCGTACTGATTGACCGAAATCGACGGTATGACGCGGCCCTTGTCACCCGTATCATCATCACCACCAATGACATAGCTGGGCCAGTCACCGATCAGTTTCTTGCCATTCACAGCACCACCAAGCACAAGATAGTGCCCGCCCCAGCCGTGGTCCGACCCATCACCATTGACCGTCAAGGTACGACCGAAGTCTGAAGCGGTAAACGTGGTGACTTCCTGCGCCACGCCCAGACTCGCCAGCTCTTGTTGAAAACTGCTCAAGCCTTTGTCCAGGTCTTTGGTCAGCTGGTCCATTCTGGGTGATTGAGCATCATGCGTATCCCAACCGCCCATGCCGACGAAAAAGATCTGGCGCTTCTGCCCCATGATGTCGCGACCGGCAATCAGCCTGGCGACCATCTGCAACTGCTCACCCAGGTTTCCCTTGGTTGTAAAGTCGTATCCTGAGGCCGAATGCTGCGACATGACTTCAGCCAGCAGGCGTGAACTATCACGTGCCCGGGTAAACGAGCTACCGGCAAACTGCTTGAGTATATGTTCGTTATCCAGGGCCAGTATCTGCGCCATGGCGTTATCACGTCCGGCATTAGCGCTGGACTTGTTGGCATCCATGTAATCCATCAGCTTCGGTCCGTACTTGGCATTGACGGACACCGGTGCGGTGTAATTGCCAGACTGAAAATAGTTGCTGCCTGCCACGGTAAAGGTCGGTGGCAACGTCGCACCGGCATTGGCTTCACGCAACATATCGGCCATGCGACCACCCCAGCCCGCTCCCACCAGCGCGGAAGGTCGACTTGTCAGACCTTTCTGCCACTGCTCCTGCTGATGATTGTGTGCAAACAGATCGGAAGGAATGGTGGCTGAGCCATTAGCTAACCCGGCCCGAGTAACAGGCGAAATCAGGTTACCGACGTTGGCCAGTATGGCAGCATTACCCTCTTCGTAGAGCTGCCGGATACCCGGCAGATTCTTGTTGAAGCTGACCACGCCATCACTGGCCGGCAGCAGCTCACTCTGGTCGATAGCCAGACTTCCACGCGCGGCACTGTATTCGCTATGCCGTGAACTGTCGGAAGGCACGAACAGATTGAACGAATCACTGCCTCCGTACAAAAATACACAGACCAGAGCCTTGTAATCATCGATGCCGGCATAGGAGCTTGAATCAGCCAGCGCCGAACCGACCAGGTTCAGCTTGCCAGTCATGGCACCGGCCCCGCTGCCTGCAACGGCACAGGCCAGTGAATTTTTCAGGAATCGGCGGCGTGCTTGATAGTGTCTGCTCATCAACGTACTCCTTTACATTTGGACCAGATAATCAGGGGACGCCATGATCAGACTCAGCGCATCACGCACGCGCTGTGACTGATCTGCTGCAGTATTTGCCGCTGGCAATGAGTCAATATGATTGGCAAGAACGCTGCGCAGCCCATCGCTCATGCTGCCAGACAATAACAGGACATCAAGATGATCCAGAAGCTCTGTTGTACCGAGTGCTGCCAGCGCTCGCTCAGCACTCAGATTCAGGTATGAGGTTCGCTTGGCATTGGAATCACTGGCGTCATGTCCGTACTGAATCTGCTTGTCGATGCGATTGGTCATGCTCAGAATCGTGTCATCTGTATAGATTTCAGCTTCTGGCGCAGCTTTACCCTGAGCGTAAATGGCTCCCAGAGGGGCATAGTCAGGGTGGTAAAAGTTGAACACCGACGGCGACTTGAGTACCGCCTGTCCACCCACCGAATCCAGATCCTTCACATGTGGCGAGGGTGTGTTGTAAACACCGTTCTGACTTCCACTACCGCGTGTGATGTTGAAGGCACGCCACAGATGCGACAAGCGCAGTACCGGTTCTCGCAACTTGCCAAAATCAGCAACATTCTCATGCCCATGGCGAGCTTCATCATCAAGAAGAATGGCCTTGACGACCGCCTTCAGATCACCGCGAACACCGGCGCCATTGTTGTTGAAGACGCCACTGACGCGTGCAATATAACCAGGCGTCGGGTTACTGGTAACCAGCCGTTGGATCAGCTGTCTGGAGATGAAAGGCCCTACATTCGCATGATTGGCAATCGAATCCAGCGCCATTTGCAGATCGGCTTCTGCGCCATTGCTTGCCGGAGCAACAACCCCACCGAGCAACCATTTCGGATCGTCATCGTGATACTGGGGCCAGGCCTGCATCGGCACCAGTTTGTTGGCATTACCGTTGATAGAGGTGATCGTCCAGTCAGTGGCTCCACCAAAGTTCCAGCCGGTATAGATCCGTGAATAATTCTCGATCTGATTCTGGGTAAAGCTATGAATAGGCTGGCCACCCGAGAGCTTTTTCGTACCATCGATGTTCAGCTCATACAAACCAATACTGAATAGCTGTAGAACCTCTCTTGCGAAGTTCTCATCAGCCCGGGTATTGCTGGATATCTCGCCTCTGGCGTTCTGCAGCATGCTCAGATACACACCCATGACCGGGCTCAGCGTCACGGTTTCAAGCAGTTCCCGATAGTTGCCAAACGCCTGCTCACGCAGCTGATCGTAGTAACGAGTGACACCGTACTGTGCATTGCCCAGGGTATAACCCTGATCCGATACCACAAAGATCTGACTCAGGGCAAAAGCGACTCGCTGGCGCAGCTGGTCTTCTCCATCCACAACATCTCGCCACCAGACCTCATGACGCGGCTCCTGGCCACTACCATTGCTGTGGGTCTGGACGAAATCCAGATGTGGCGCACCCTGGAGGGTGAACTGATCATCGATCCACGCTTCCAGACCCATGCTCTGAACCTTGGCGATAGACTCAGTCGTTGCACCAAAACTTGCCTGCGCCAGAAATCGGGCAGCCTCACTTGGCGTCACACCGGAGCTCTGCCCCTCGGTAACAGTTACAAGCAGAGTTGTCTGCGCACTGTTTTCAAGCTCGTCAAGAACCGTCAGGGTGACACGATAACTACCTGCAGTAGATAACAGCAATTCAGCTAAAGCGCCCTCAGATGATGGACCTTGCTCGCCTGTTGCTACACCCGATTCATCCAGCATTTCGGTTAGCCACAGGAATGTCAGATCACCCTCTCCACCTGTGGTTGCGGATGCATCAAACCTGGCCGTAAAAGGCGTCTCACCTGTCAATGCCTCACTTGAAACCTGGATAGACAGTTCTTCTGATTCTTCGTCCAGCTCAGTAATGCTGATGATCTGGGTAGCCGTATCCATCTGTCCAGCACCATCAAGCACCGTCAGTGTCACCGTGTAGTCGCCGATAGACGAATAGCTGTAGAGCGGTGAAAGCTCATTGGATTGCCCCGACTCGGTGGCATCACCAAAATTCCACAAGACACGTGTGACCTCATTGTCGTCAGTCGACTCATTGAGGAAATTCACGGTGGAACCGGTCTGCGGTGAATCGATGCTGAATGCGGCAACCGGCGGATTGTCTTCAACCGCTTCCGGGCTAGCCGTAATGGTTAGTGTCGCGCTGCTCTGCAATCCTGCAGCATCACTGACAGTGACTGTGGCGGTATATTCGCCGGCAACAGTATAGTCATGACTGACTGAGGCAAGTTCAGGACCTTCTTCTGCCGTGCCATCACCAAAATTCCAGACATAACTGACGATGCCTACATTATCGGTGGACGCTGTCGCATCCAGCACCGTCGTCAACGGAATAAAGCCTTCTACAGGAGCTGCTGTCAGACTGGCGACCGGTGCCTCAGAATCGCTCAGCACACTGATACCGATCTCTGCAGTTGCACTTTGCCCCGCACTGTCGGTCACGGTTACTACAGCCGTAAAATCACCGGCTTCTGCATAACTGTGAGTAACGACACTCTCGCCTCCGCTGAGCGGCTCACTACCGTCACCGAAATCAAAGGCGTAACTGACGAGACCATAGTCATCACTCGATGCACTGGCGTCAAAAACGGTCAGAAGAGGCGCAGCTCCCTCGCTCTGGGTGACACTCAGAACCGCTGTTGGACTGGCATCCACAATGGTCAGCATGCCGATATCATCGACCAGAAAATCTCCGCGGAACTGCACACCATGAACCGCGATAACGCTGTTACCCGGCTGCAGGCTGGCCAAGTCCGCATGGATATTGCGCGTGAATGTCTGCCAGCTACCGTCATAGGCGTCGCGGCCCAGGCCAAATCGCAGATTACTGCTCGCCTCATCGCCGCGAGCGGAGGTGTACTGGTCATAGATCAGGTAGCGAAATCCGTCGGCAGTTTCCAGGCTGACATACACAGAGAAACCCTCGTTGGTCTTCATCGACCAGCGCAGATGCGTCTGTTCAGTGTTATTCCAGCCCGGTGAACGACTATCGTAACCACCGAGCAGATAGGCATTCGCCTGCCCATTGCCCTTTAGCTCGATGACACGGCTATCGCGATCATCATCCCGGACATTGGTAATGGCAGCACCACCGGGTGTGTTATCAGTGATACGCCAGCGCGAGATAGAGGAATCTTCGGCATCCTCAAAGACCGGCTCACCGGGAGTGTCGTCGACCAGGTTGAGCATCTGCAGGTCGTCAACCAAAAAGCTGCCACGAAACTGCATACCATGAACGGCAATGAGTGAGTTGCCTGGCTGGAATTTACCCAGATCATCCCGCACGTTGCGAGTGAACGTCTGCCAGCTGCCGTCATGTGCCCCACTACCCAGACCAAATCGCAGACTGCTGGCAGAACTACTGCCGCGATCACTACCGTACTGGTCGTAGATCAGGTAGCGAAAGCCGTCCGCTGTCTCCAGACGTACATAAATGGCAAAACCTGCATCCGTTTTCATTGACCAGCGCAGATGCGTCTGCAACTGGTTGTTCCAGCCAGGTGCACGGCTGTCGTAGTTGCCAATCAGGAATGCATTCTGCTGACCATCACCCGTGAGCTGCAGTACCCGACTATTACGAGCCGCATCCTGGATGTTCTCGATACTGGCGCCGGCAGGCGTTGTATCACTGATAAGCCAACGACTGATAGCCGAGTCCTCGGCATCTTCGTAGATAGTGGGAGCGGTGCCATCCTGAACGGAAATCTGTGTGAGTGCCGTTGCTGTCAGACCACTTTCGTCTGTCACAGTCAACTGGTAGCTAAACGTACCCGCCTCGCTTGTTGTGACAATCAGTTGCGCCTCATTGCCCAATGGCGCACCGTCTGCATCATTCCACTGGTAGGCGGCAATGCCAATATCGTCGGTACTTGCCGAGCCATCCAGTACCACCGTCTCGCCCAGAGTCACTGAGCGATCACCACCACTGATAAGAGCTACGGGGGGTATGGCCTGGACTTCAGGGCTATCGAACAGACGAATGTTATCGAGTCGCAGGCTGCCGCGAACCAGAAAACCATGCACGGCAAGCAATGTATTGCCCGGATCACCGGTAGCAACGTCTGCTGCCAGGTCACGAACGATGCTGTGCCATTGACCATCAACTGAAGCACTGCCCAGACCAAAGCCGATATCACGACCATTGGAGCTCAGCAGACTGTCCGAATTGCTGTTGCTGTAGACCACATAACGCCAGCCATTGGCGGTATCTACCCGCACATAAACCTGATAGCTTTCAGACGAGAGCATGTCCCAGGCGATATTGAACTGTGTGGTGTTGTTCCAGCCATCAACGCTATCCAGACCTCCCAGTTGATAGCCGTTGGAGCGGCCCGCACCGGTGAGCTCAAAGACCTGACTGCCGCTCGCCTCATCAGCTACAACCGCAATGCTGGCACCTGCCGGCAAATCATCGAATATCTGCCAGCCCGATGTTGAGCCATCTTCCGCATTGGCGTCCACAACGCTGCTGACAACAGGCAAAACTGTCTGTCTAACGGCCGCATCGGCCAGCGTGATGTCATCCAGAAGAACAGAGCCACGAACCAGAAAGCCGTTGACCGCTATCAGGGCATTATCCGGCTGTGCATCGGCCAGGTCCTGTGCCAGGTCACGACTGAAAACGCGCCATCGGCCGTCTGTGGTACTACTGCCCAAGCCGTGGCTGATGTATTCACCGCTAGGGTTGGCAAGGGAATCGCTATTACTGTTCGTATAAGCCAGGTAACGCCAGCCATCGGTGGTGTCAACTCGCACATAGATGGCGTAGGATTCGGCAACCTGCATGCGCCAATTGATATGAAATTCGGTGGTGTTGTTCCAACCGGCGGCGGCACTGGTACCACCCAACAGGTAACCATTGTTACGCTGATCGCCACGGGTTCTGATGACCTGACTGTCGAGAACGTCATCGAAGTCACTGACAACTTCAGCACCTGCCGGAAGTGCGTCATACACCTGCCAGTCAGCAACACCATTTTCTGCATCTGAATAAACGGTGGCAAAAGCTGGCACTGTAAAGCAGGACACAAATATCCCCACGACTAGCATTGCTTGAAGCACTGCAAATCGCCGCCAGCAAGACAGTGATCTCGAATGACAAGTTGGCCGTGGCATTCTGTACGCTCCTGTACGGGTAAGAAAACACAACAACGCCCTGATCCGCTAGCAAAGTCGGAGCTATGACGCGAGCAGAGTGTAACCCTAACAGATAGTAATGAGAAGCTATCGACGGTCAGTCGATTGAACTTACTGTAGTTTAGGGGGGTTCAGGCATCGCCTGCTGGCAGTGGCAATTGGCGGAGAGAGAGGGATTCGAACCCTCGATACGAGTTACCCCGTATACCAACTTTCCAGGCTGGCGCCTTCGACCACTCGGCCACCTCTCCGTACTTGACTGCCCTGCACTTACTTATCAACTCTCAAATCTGTTTACAACAGATTTTGGCCTTTGTTCAGGCTTGCACACGCTGGAACGTGTAGTTGATTATACAACTGACGAACGACAAGTTCCCGATGCTCGGGGTTGCCCGTTCGTCGAGCTGCATAGTTTAACCTGATTATGACTCTGGTGTACGCCCTGGTGTGTAGATTGGTGACGGAAATTGCGCAACGTTACCTTTCAACTCGACAACCTTGGCCGTCCCACGCTTTTCAACCTCATCAATCCGGATAATCGAATGCATGGGAATGATGGTTTGAGTGACGCCTTCGAACTCAGTCTTGAGTTTTTCTTCGCCAGGATCGACCACTACCGTCTTGTTGGTATCGAACACCAGATCCTCGATAACCACGAAACCGTACAGATCGCCCTGATACACCTCACGCGCGTAGATTTCATACACCTTGTCCTGGCTGATGAAACGTACGCGGTAGAGAACCTTGTCTTCTGTCATTTACGGCTTCTTTGCTGTGCCTTGCGGCGATGTCTGGGGTGAACAGGAATGATACGCATCTTTGCTGGCGGACGCGGGTCCAGACCAGCCGCCTTGGCGAGTCCCTCGATATCCGCAGCCGGCATCTCGAAGACCTTGCCTCGCACCAGCCAGCGCGGTAACAGCACCGGACCAAAACGGGTACGAATCAAACGACTCACTTGCAGATCCTGGGATTCCCACAGGCGACGCACCATACGATTGCGTCCTTCTTTCAAGGAGACCCTGAACCATTGGTTGGCATGCTCGGTGTCCACCTCTGCCACGATTTTTTCGAATTTGGCAGGACCATCGTCCAGCTCTACACCGGTTGACAGCTTCTGGATGATTTCCGGGCTGACTCGTCCATTCACCCGCACCGCATACTGGCGTTCGAATTCTGATGATGGATGCATCAAGGCGTTTGCCAGCTCTCCATCATTGGTCATCAGCAGCAAACCCAGTGTATTGATGTCCAGTCGACCAACAGCTATCCAGCGCCCATGATGCAGACGCGGCAGGTTGTCGAAAACCGTCCGTCGTTTTTCAGGATCGTCGCGGGTAGTGACCTCACCCAGGGGCTTATGATAGATAAGAACACGACGCAATCCCTGATCGTCAGGGACTACCTTGTAGAATCGCCCCTTGACCACCAGATCATCGTTGAGTTCGGCACGATCGCCCAACTTGGCAGTCTGCCCGTTTATCCGAATTTCGCCAGCCGCAATCCAGGTTTCCAGCTCACGCCGTGATCCCAGACCAGAATTGGCCAATATTTTTTGTAGTCGTTCCGCCATCCCCAAAGTTTAACAGGCGGAACCCATGGACATGTTGATTAAGCACCATTATGAGCAATACTTCTTTCACTAATTTCAAACCGCTTAACATTGCGGTCCTCACCATCTCGGACACACGAGGTGAAGAGGATGATATTTCCGGCAAAAAACTGGTGACAGGCCTCACCGAGGCTGGCCATGTCAATTGCGACAAGGCCATTGTGCGGGATGACAAATACGCCATTCGAGCCGTTATATCGCGCTGGATAGCCGATTCGACCGTCGATGTTGTGCTGACAACAGGCGGCACCGGCATCACGGGTCGCGATGGAACCCCTGAAGCCATCAAGCCATTACTGGACAAAGAGATCGAAGGTTTCGGTGAAATGTTCCGGGTTTTGTCCTACGAAGACATCAAAACATCCACCCTGCAATCGCGTGCACTGGCAGGTGTTGCCAACGCCACCTATCTGTTTGTCCTGCCCGGATCGAGCGGCGCCTGCAAAACCGCCTGGGAAAAACTGATCTGCTTCCAGCTTGATGCCCGCACCAAACCCTGCAATCTGGTGCAGCTCATGCCCCGACTAAACGAGATTTAGACGACCAAGCGCTGCACCTACCAGTTCTTGCTTTCCTTGATTTTCTCGTAGGCTTTCTGGATGTGCTGAGTCTTGTCAGTTGCCAGCTTTATCATTTCATCCGGCAAGCCTTTGGACACCAGCTTATCGGGATGGTGCTGACTCATGAGGCGGCGATAGGCCTGTTTCACGGTTGATCGGTCGTCACTGGATTCCACTCCCAGTACAACAAAGGCCTCGCGCAACGTCATCTGGCCTGAAGCTTCTGGTGCTGTGCGGCGACGACCGCCGCCAGCTCCTGGCTTGGGACCAGAGCCAGTACCACTGCCCACCCCTGCGCCATAGCCCCGACCGGTTCCACCGCTCTGATCGGCCCCCATACTGAAACGCACCAGCATCTCCAGCTGGCGGAAAGAATATTCGGAAAAGCCGAGAATGCCCGCCACCTTCAACAGAGCAACCTCCTCATCAGAGGTCATAACCCCGTCAGCCAGAGCCGCCTGAATGAGGATTTCCACGAACATGCGGTAGAGACTGGTTTGTTGCTGGCACTCCTCACGAAACTGCAGAACCAGGGCCTCGGCGTCAAAGCCTTCCTGCTTACCTTCATTAAACAGCTTGATGGCCGCCGCCCGCAGCTCGTCATCCAGATTCATACTGGACATCAGAGCCTCGGCCAGGGCTATTTCAGACTTGTCTACTATTCCATCGGCTTTGGCGATATATCCCATGACCGAAAAGGTCGCGGTGAAAAAGGCCATCTTGATGCGACCGGCCTCGCCTGGTGCCAAGTCCTCATCGGCGACATCGTGCGACAACTGCAATTTCATGCCTTTGTCGAACGTATGACCCAAAGCTGTGCCCAGCACGGCCCCCAGCGGGCCGCCGATCATGAAGCCGAACGTACCGCCCAGCAGTTTTCCCCACACCATTTAATGCATTCCCTATATTTCAAGATCCAGCGGCCGGCCCGCACCTGTCAGGTAGCGGTACAGACTTCGCCGGCCAAGGATAAATCATTCTTGCCGTACTATCGTGCCGGCTCGTTACAGAGTCCTAATTCGAGCAACAAAGTGGTCGCAAAGACACCCGGCGACAAGTGAAAACGCAACTCCAGCGTGTTTTCATCCAACCAGACATGCTGCAGACCGACAGCACGGGCACGCAAAGCACGTCTTTCCTGCGTCAAACCACCACGCTCCAGGCCTGCGCATAGATCGGCATGCTCACTCACTATCTGTTGTTCAAAATCAGCACACGCCCCTTGAGCCAAGGTACGGCCACGCCCCCACCAGGCGCCACTGGGATGAATATCAAACGCGGCCAGGCGAGTTTCCAGCTCCTCACTGGTCACTTCCGTCGTATCGAAGAAGCTGCGAGTACCATCAAGCACCGCCGGCTCGCCCTGCAACAAAGACTGCCAACTCCCCTGTCTGACCCTGGCCGCACAAATATCATTGAACAGGGCGCTGCGGGCCGCTGACAACCAAAGACTGCGTTGCTGTCTTGATGTACGTTTTTTAGGCTGCCTGAACCACTGCCGTGCTCTCACCAGGTTCTGGCCGCCGAGACCAAATCGCTGCGGGCCGATATAGTTGGGAAATCCGTTGGCAGCCAGTGCCGCTATCCGCTCGTCAACAGAGGCTGCAAAATCTACCGCCGGATCGCTGGACAATGATTCGATATCACGCAAGATGATGACGAAGCCGTTGCCGCTATGCGCTCCACTGCGCAGCTTGCGTGAATGACGAACACTCTCCAGCAACGTCAACTGCTTGCAATAGGGCACCTTGCCAGAGACCTGCCCCTCGCCGCTCGCTTCAGCGGCCACCACCATCGCTTCGGCCTGGGCCTTAGCGGTCTCATTGAAAGCCTCAAGCGCTTCGGTAATGACCTGCAACTCCAACGGTGTCTTCACACTGAACCACTGACGAGTAACCGCGTGCCTGTCCTTCAAACCCGAAACACCGATATCTGCGGAAGTCAGAGAACAGGTGTTTTCCAGCAGACTGGCCACCTCGTCCGTATTGGTCGCTGTTTTCTCAATGTGCAGATAGAGATGTTCGCCCGCCCCATCAAGCTGAATATCCAGTACCTCGCTGACCTGAAAGTCTAGAGGTTGAACCTTGTAGAAGGCTTTGAACAAGGCGGGGCCGAAGGCAGCAGGGGTATCAATCATCAAAATCTTCTGGGTAAGCGTGCAAATAGCAGTTGAATAGTACAATGCCCTCCGCCTTCACATTCCCCCCTAAAGAGTCACATGTCCCAATACGCTCGCCTGTCCTCTGAGGATGCCCACCAGATGCTGCTTGACCAGCCGGTCAACATTGTGGATATCAGGGATGCAGACAGTTTCCAGCTGGCGCATATTACCGAAGCTGTTCATCTGGACAACACCGGCATGCAATCCTTTATCAACGACACCAATCAGGACATCCCTCTGATTGTCTGCTGCTATCACGGCAATATGAGCCAGAGTGCAGGCGCTTATCTGGCAGAAAAAGGGTTTGCAGAGGTTTACAGCCTTGATGGCGGCTTTGCCGAATGGGCTTCACGCTTTCCTGATGATTGTGAGCCGGATTGAGACTTCTATCTCAGATTAAGTCTGACGCTGAGATCTCATCCTGAGCATCATAAGAGCTGCTGAAACAAGAGCGAGGGGCACGTGAAAAACATCATGGTTGTATGCGGTACCCGACCAGAAGCCATCAAGATGGCGCCTCTGGTCAGGAGACTGAAAACGTTAACGGAATTTCGGACAACCCTCTGCTCTACCGGTCAACATCGGGAAATGCTGGACCAGGTCATGTCCTTGTTCGACCTGCAACCAGAAATTGACCTGGGAGTCATGCGTGCCGGTCAAGATCTGATAGATGTGACGACCGACGTCATGCTCGGCCTGCGTACCTGTTTTGCCAATCAGCGGCCCGATCTGGTGCTGGTGCATGGTGATACCAACACAACGTTTGCTGCAACGCTGGCAGCCTACTATCACATGATCCCGGTGCATCATGTCGAAGCAGGCCTGCGAACCGGCAATCTGTTATCTCCATGGCCAGAAGAAGGCAATCGAAAACTGACCGGCGCCCTGGCCGCTCACCATTACGCACCCACCGCATCCTCACGTCAGAACCTGCTGAATGAAGGCATTGATGACAACAGCATCACCGTGACGGGCAACACGGTTATCGATGCATTGTTTGATGTCGTCAATCAACTGGAAAATGACGCCTCGTTACGAGATTCGCTTGCCAAGTCCCTGCCGACGCTGGACCCTGACAGAAAACTGATTCTGGTGACCGGGCATCGACGAGAGAACTTTGGAGACGGGTTCGAGAACATTTGCAAAGCACTGGCCACCTTGGCCAAGCGTGATGATGTACAGATAATCTATCCCGTTCACCTGAATCCGAACGTACAAGAACCCGTCAAACGTCACCTCCAGCATCTGGATAACGTGCATTTGATTCCATCGCAAGGCTATCTGGCATTTACCTACCTGATGACACAGAGCCACATCATTTTGACCGACAGTGGCGGTGTGCAGGAAGAGGCGCCATCGTTGGGAAAACCCGTACTGGTCATGCGAGAAACCACAGAACGCCCGGAAGCTGTCGACGCTGGAACCGTACGGTTGGTTGGTACAGACCAGGAAAAAATTGTCACCGAAGTGAATCGACTGCTTGACGACCACTCGGCATGGATCGACATGAGTAAATCAACCAATCCCTACGGTGATGGAACTGCCTGCGAGCTGATCATCAACAACCTTCTACAAGAATAAGCTCCTCAAGATGGACGAATCTATTAAAACTGTTGGCATGGTCGGGTTAGGTTATATCGGCCTGCCCACCGCTGCCATCCTGGCCTCACGCGGACTTCAAGTCATTGGCATCGACGTCAATCAACATGCCGTGGATACGATAAACAAGGGCGCTGTTCATATCGTTGAACCGGATCTGGATATAGTCGTGCGCAGCGTCGTGACCACGGGAAATCTGCGTGCCACCACCACCGCCGAGCCAGCAGACGCTTTTCTTGTTGCCGTCCCCACACCGTTTAATGAGGACCGCACACCCGATCTTTCTTTCATAAGATCCGCGGCAATGGCCATTGCACCGGTACTCAAATGTGGCAACCTGGTTGTGCTGGAGTCAACCAGCCCTGTCGGAACGACAGAAAAACTGGCCGAATGGCTGGCAACCGAACGTCCCGATCTCAGCTTCCCCCAAACAGCCGGAGTCAACGCCGATATTCAGGTTGCCTACTGCCCGGAACGCGTCTTGCCCGGACAAGTGCTTCAGGAGCTGGTCAACAACGATCGGGTTATTGGCGGCATGACCAGTCATTGTGCGGAGCGTGCCTCCACGCTGTATCAGATCTTCGTCAAGGGTGAATGCATTGTTACCAGTGCCCGCACTGCCGAATTGTGCAAGCTGACAGAAAACGCCTATCGCGACGTCAACATCGCCTTTGCCAACGAAATGTCTCTGGTTTGCGATCCACTGGAAGTCAACGTCTGGGAACTGATAGAACTGGCCAATCGCCACCCTCGAGTGAACATACTGACCCCAGGCCCCGGAGTGGGAGGACACTGTATAGCGATCGACCCCTGGTTTATTGTTGACTCTGCCCCTGAACTGGCTCGACTGATCCGCACGGCCAGAGAGGTTAACGACTCAAAACCAGAATTCGTTGTCGCCAAAATTCGAGAAAAGGCCAACCGATTCAAGACGCCAAGAATTGCCTGCTTTGGCTTATCCTTCAAGGCCAACATTGATGATCTGCGCGAGAGTCCGGCTCTGCAAATAGTCAATAAACTGGCTAGCGAATCCATAGGCACGCTGCTGATTGTGGAGCCCAACATCAGGCAATTACCACCGTCATTAGCTGACAACCCGGCTGTGGAACTGGTGTCGCTGGAATATGCCTTGAAGCACTCCGATATCGTGGTAGGACTGGTTGACCACAGGGAGTTCAAGGTACTGGACAGAACCGCTCTCAGTGAAACCATCGTCATAGATACACGCGGAATGTGGCGTTAGGAGCCTGAAAAGCGTTGCTCGCATCACATTATGCAATACACTTTCCGCGGTGAAGCTGGCTGCGTACAGCTCTTGCATCGTTTCGGTGACTGCCTCATCTCACGCTCCTTCAACCCCTGATTTACGCACTGTCATCAAACAGTGCGGAACTCGCCAGTCCTGCGACCTCTCATAAAGCCGTGAAATCCGACATTTTCAAGCTCAGTTGCAGCCTGGCACTGGCCAGCCTGATAGCGCTCTGCTCCGCAGGCGCCCTGGCCGCGGACACCAGCCTGTCCGTAACCGGGGTCAAGGGGGATCTGAAGAAAAATATCGAGCTGCTGGTCGGAACTCCTCCTCCAAGCGCAGATGCACGCAAGTTACGGCGTTACATTGCCGATCTTGAGCCGCAAAGTGCTATCGCACTGAATGCTCTGGGCTACTATGCCGCCGATATCAACGTCAGCCAGAAAACGAGTGCAGGCAATACGATCATCACGGTCAACGTCACACCCAACAAGCCAGTTCTGATCAATCAGATCGACATCACCCTTGATGGCGAAGGCAATGATGATCCGTCATATAAAAGAGTGCTTGATGAGCTGCCCATTCGCAAGGGCGCTATCTTTGTGTCAGGTGCCTACGAGTCGACCAAGTCGACCCTCAGAGATCAGGCGCAGGATCTGGGCTATTTTCAGTTCAATTTCACCGAGTCTACCGTCAAGGTCAGCCGGCGTAAATTGACCGCTGACATCAAGCTGACAGCCGATACGGGGCCTCGCTACACCTTCGGTGATATCGTCTTCGAAGAGACGCTACTGAGTCGCGCCTTCCTTGATCGATGGGTACCGTTTGAGAAGGGTGACCTCTATGAGTCCGGTCTGACAGGAGAGCTGACCCAGAACCTGCAGAACAGTGGCTATTTCAAGAGTGTCCGGGTACTACCTTTGCAGGATCGGCGCTACGGCACCGAAGTGCCCGTCAAGGTTGATCTGATTCGCAAGGACAACAATGAAGTCGGCATCGGCATCGGTTACGCGACCGATACACGCCTGCGCACAAAACTGACCTGGGGCAAACCCTTGATAAACCGCCGCGGTCACTCCGTGACCACGCAGCTTGGTTTGGCAGCAGAGCAGCAAAATGTGAGCATTGCCTACCGCATTCCACGACGCAATGAGCCCCTGTACAACTACTGGGGCATCGAGTACGGATTGCTCAACGACATCACAGGTGACACCGACAGTTTTCTCAGCACACTGAACTTTCAACGGGTATCACGCACCTCCAATCAGTGGATCGAATCGCTGTTCCTGCGCTGGGAACGAGAAACCTTCACCGCTGGCGAAACCGAAGAAAAAACTGATCTGGTCCTGCCCGGCTTCAGCTATCAGCGTAGCCGAAGCAAAGGCAGCCCTTTCCCGACCTGGGGACAATCCTTTAGCCTGCAGATGATGGCTGGCTCGAAAGAGCTCTTGTCGACAATCGACTTTTTCAAGACCGTTGGCAGTTTTCGCTACCTGCGCGCCCTGTCTGAACGCAACACCGCCATAGCCAACTTCCAGCTAGGCGCCATCCAGTCCAATGACTATCCCAGAGTGCCGGTATCCCAACGTTTTTTTGCCGGTGGTGACAGAAGTGTTCGTGGCTTCCAGTACAAGGATATTTCGCCCAAGGACACCGACGGCGATGCCATTGGTGGCCGCTTCCTGGAAGTGGCGAGCCTGGAGTACAACTATCGTTTCCTGGATCTGTGGAGCGGTGCCCTGTTCACTGATGCTGGCCGAGTATTCAACTCGTACAAATCAGATGTCGGATATAGCGTTGGCGCAGGCTTCGGCATTCGCTGGCAATCACCTGTCGGCCCGTTTCGTGTGGATCTGGCGCGACCGATCAGCGATGGTGATGGCAGCGCATGGCGAGTGCATTTGTCGCTGGGATCGGAATTCTAGGCATGAAACGACTATTCAAATGGCTGAGCCGATCGCTCCTTGGCATCCTGGCATTACTGCTATTGATCCTGGGTATTGCCTGGTTTCTATTGGGAAGCGATAAGGGTTTTTCTTTTCTCAGCAGCCAGATATCGACACGTATTGAAGGGCTGGAACTCAACGCTGTCTCCGGTAATCTGAGCGATGGCATCCGTAGTGAGGACATCAGCTTCAACAACGATGCCATGGCAATCAGTGCCCGCGGCGTGGACACTGAATGGCGACTAAGCTGCCTGCGAGAGCGCGAGTTCTGCCTGGACAGAATCATCATTGATGAGCTTGATGTGGAAACCTTTGCCACCGACAAGCCTGTTGAGGAACCTGCCAGCGGCCCTATTGTCCTGCCGACGATCAAGCTTCCGATTGACGTTACTGTCAAAGAGGTCCTGATTCGTAAACTCAGCTTCAAGGCAGCCGGGGATGCCCCTGCGCAAGTGCTGGAAAACATCAGACTGTCGGCCAACACGGAAGGCAGCCAGCTGACACTGGAAAATGTCTCAGCCAGCTATCAGGACTATGACGCGCAGCTTGCCGGCACGCTCGATCTTGACGGTGATTATCCATTGGATCTGGTGCTGACACTGAATGCCAAGGACCTGATTCCGGATGAGCTGCCTGAAGGCGAAGGTGCCCAGGCGGCAACTGTTACGGCAAAGCTCAGCAATACGCTGCGCGAGCTGCAAATAGACACACACGTTGCAGGCACGGTGAACGCCTCATTGAGTGGATCAGTCATGCCACTGGAGAAGAACCTGCCCGCCACACTAAGGCTGAGCAGCCCGCAACTGGGATGGCCCATTATTTCCCATCAGCAGGCAAAGGCTGAAAAGCTCGTTGCCGACATAGACGGCACACTTGACGATTACAAACTGAAGATCACCACACGCCTTACTGGCGAACAAGTGCCTGCGACCGATCTGTCCATCGCCGGAGTTGCTAATACCGAGCGTGTGAAACTCCCCGATATCGCAGTGAAGACCCTGGGGGGTACCGCGAAAGCATCAGCCAATGTGTCCTGGAAAGACTTGCTGATCTGGGATACTAACTGGGTCATCAAGAATATCGACCCCTCGCTGCAAATTCCAGAGGTGAGCGGCAAACTGGACGGCAACATCAAGGCCTCGGGACGCGTTGAAAATGGCAACTGGACGCTGAACCTTCCCACCGCAAAAATCAACGGTACCTTGCGCAACTACCCGTTTACGCTGGATGCCAAACTGTCCAAGGGACTTGACGATATCTGGCTGATTGACAAGGTGATACTGAACAACGATCAGAACCAGATCAACGCATCGGGCAAGATCAGTGATCGTTGGAACCTCAACGCCCTGCTCAAGCTGCCACAATTGCAGAACCTGCTGCCCGAACTTGCCGGAGGCTTTGATGCCAAACTGGCCGTTACCGGAGCTCTGGCGACACCGAGTATTGACTTGAATGCCAGTTCATCAGTCATCAAGTACAACGATCTTCTGGTGAAAGGCATCAGCATCAATGCCGATATCAACGAGCTGTTTGTCAAACCCAGCGACATGAAGATTGCCGTGGGCACTATTCAAACCGGCGGGCAGGAAATAAACAATACACGCCTGGCTCTGACGGGCAAACGCACTCAACATCAACTGACACTGTTTGCGGACGGCCCCGATGCCACAGCCATTGACCTGATAGCCAGCGGCAAACTCAACGATAGCTTCGACTGGGATGGCTCCCTCGACAAGGTGCGACTGGAAGTGCCTGCTCATACCATCCGACTGAATGGGCCAACCGATCTGAGCTGGAACAATACCTTGAAACAGTTTGCCGTCGACGCCCATTGCTGGGTCACCGAAGGCAGCAATCTATGCCTGGAAAACAAGGTGCTTGCCGAGCCCAACGGCACCGCGACCATCACCCTGGATCAGTATGCCTTGAAGCGTCTGGAACCCTTCCTGCCTGCCGAGACATCATTGCAGGGCAGCCTGGAAATGGATGCCACCGTCAATTGGGGCGATGACCAGCCCGGCGGTTACTCGGCGGCTATCGATACGCGAATTTCTGATGGCGGTGCGCAGGTTACCGATGCGAACGACCACCCGGTGACCTTCAGCTATGAAGAGCTGACACTGAACACACGCATGAACCCCGAGTCGGTGGAAGCCGACATCGCTTTGAAATCAAAGAACCTGGGGCAAGCCGATATTTCCCTGATGCTGGACCCTGCCGGTGAAGAAAAACCAATCAAGGGCACGCTTGCACTAAACGGGCTCGATATCAGTGTGGCAAAAGCCTTCTTGCCTGATTTTGACGAAGTATCCGGCACCATCAGCCTGAACGGTGATCTTTCGGGCATCCTGACCGACCCCAGGTTCGATGGAGTACTGAAACTCGACAACCCCAGACTGCGAGCTGAAGCTCTACCTTTACCGCTCACCGGCGGCCAGATCCTGGCAACCGTCAAAGGCAAGCGCGCCATTATCACCGGCAAGCTCAATAGCGATGAAGGTGCCATTAAAATTGATGGCAGCGCCAACTGGCAACAGAGCAGCGCCTGGCGTGCCGAGGTGTCGCTCAATGGCGAAAACCTCAATGTACAAAGCGAGCCACTGCAAGAATCGAGCATCAGTCACAAGATAAGAATAGGAGCACAGCCGGGCATTATTCGTATCAACGGCGACATCACTATTCCCATGGCGGTGATCAATGTCGATGACTTACCCGAAGGTGCTGCCAGTGTCTCCCCTGACATCGTGATCATCGAAGATATTGTAGAGGACGCCCCTGCCTCACAAAAAGCGAAAGCCGGCGATACCAAAATCCTGGTCGGACTCAATGTCTCACTAGGAGACAAGGTCAGTCTGTCTGCCTATGGCCTGAACGCAAGGCTGACGGGCGATATGAGCGTGAAGATGAACAGCCCTAACCCGCTACAACTCGGTGGCGAGATAGAGGTGGTTGACGGCATCTACAAACAGTATGGGCAGAACCTGGAGGCCAACGGCAAAATCCTGTTCGTGGGCCCTGTCAACCAGACTCGTCTGGCCATTGATGCCGTGCGCGAAATCGACTCGGACGACGACGACCGAACAGCAGGCCTGCGCATACAGGGCACCGTGGCTGAGCCGGAGATCACCCTGTTCACTGAACCCAGTGATAAATCTGAAGATGCCATCTTGTCTTATATCGTATTGGGACGAGATATCAATGAGGCCAGTGACCAGGAAGCCAACTTGCTGGCAACCGCCGCCCTTGCATTGACCGTCAAAGGTGGCCGCAACATTGCAGGCGGCATCGCCAATGCGCTGGGTGTCGAAGACTTCGCCCTCGAGACTCGCGGCAGTGGTAACGATACCGAGCTGGTGGTCAGTGGCCGACTCAACGAAAGGCTTCTGGTGCGCTATGGTCGCAGTGTTTTCGAACCGACCAGTACCCTGTATCTGCGCTACGATCTGACCAAGAAGCTCTACCTTGAGGCGGCACAGGGCGCAGAAGATGCGGTTGACCTGTTCTATTCCTTCTCGTTCTGACGGGCAAGACACCTTCTCGCAGACAGCAGACGGGAGCCGCAAGCACAAGGCAGCAGCGAGCCACCAGCGACAGCTGTTGGCACGACGAGTCGGTCTGCGCTTTACGATACACTGTGCAGACCGAACAATGACTAGCAAATCATGGCCAATCCGACTGATCCGGATGCACTTTATGAAAGTGCCTTGTACATAGACACGGCCGAAGCACTGGCCGATCTGTGTACCCAATTGCGCACCCGCCCCTATGTTGCGATTGATACCGAATTTCTGCGCGAACGCACCTACCGGCCAGAGCTTTGCCTGGTCCAGGTCAAGCATGATGAACTGCTCGCCTGCATCGACACCATCGCCATTGATGATCTGAGCGCCCTGACCGGCCTGCTACTGGATCAGTCTGTCACCAAGGTCTTCCATGCCGCCTCACAGGATCTGGAAATCTTCTACCTGCTGGCCAAAGAGGTTCCCACACCACTTTTCGACACGCAGATTGCAGCCCCGCTGCTGGGTTACAACGAACAGATTGGCTATGGCAACCTGGTGAATGAGCATCTGGGGGTGGAGCTGGCCAAGACCCATACCCGCGCTGACTGGACACGCCGCCCACTACCCGCACAGCAGATCCGATACGCCCTGGATGACGTCATCTATCTGGAAGCGCTGTATATCGACATGCACAAGCAGCTCAAGCAAATGGGTCGACTAAGCTGGCTGCAGCCAGAGTTCGATGAAGCGGCGCGCGAGGAAAAGTACGAGCAACCTGCCGCTGAACGCTGGAAGAAGATTCGCAATATCCAGCGCTACAAGGGCCCCGCCCTGTCCATCATCCAGCAACTGGCCAAGTGGCGCGAAATCAAGGCACGCGAGACCAACCAGCCACGCAACTGGTTACTCAAGGACGATGTTCTGCTCAATATTGCCCAGCAACAGCCAGACTCTGCAGAAGAGCTATCCCACATCCGTAGCCTGGAACGTAAAACCCGCGATCGGTTTGGATCAGAGATCCTGCAGATCGTCGCCACCGCCAAGGACCAGACTCCTGAGCCACTACCGCCCTTTGCCAAGAAACAGAAACTCAACGGTGGCAACCTTGCGCGTCTGCAATTGCTCAACGCCTGGGTCCATCAACGCGGTGAGGAACTGGATATTGCGCCGGCGCTACTGGCTCCTCAGAAAATTCTGGAAAAAATGGTCACCGGTGACGGGCGAGCAGCACTCAGTGGCTGGCGTGACCCCTTGTTAGGTGACGATCTGACGGCCTTGCTGGAAGGTCGTGCGGTCCTGACCGGCACCAAAACGGGATTGAAGTTGACTCCAGCCTGACGAATGTGGAACGCTGGTGTAATCTTGGCGAGTTAGCCAAGATTCACACCTGCGAGTAAACGAGTTTTCATGACTGCCTCCAACACTGCCGCCGTTCTCAACCGCCCTCTGTCCAATACCAACATATTGGCAGAAAAGACTCTGATATCGCCCGACGAACTGCGATCACGCTATCCACGTTCCGAAAAAGCCAGTCAGACCATCGAAGCGGGACGTGCCAGCGTTGAAGCCATTCTTGATGGTGAAGACAAGCGCATATTGGTTGTTGTCGGCCCCTGCTCCATTCACGATGTGGATACAGCAAAGGAATATGCAGAGCGCTTGATGGGCCTGCGCGAAAAGGTCAGCGACCGTATTGAAGTGGTCATGCGGGTCTATTTTGAAAAGCCGCGTACAACCGTGGGCTGGAAAGGCCTGATCAATGATCCTCACCTGGATGACAGCTTCGATATCGAGACAGGCTTGTCCCGTGCACGCGAGCTGCTGGTATGGCTGGCCGATAGAGGCATGCCTACGGGCACTGAAGCACTGGATCCTATCAGCCCACAATACCTGTCCGATCTTTTCACCTGGTCAGCCATTGGCGCACGCACTACCGAGTCTCAAACACACCGGGAGATGTCCAGCGGACTCTCAACGGCGGTGGGATTCAAGAACGGTACCGACGGCGGCCTCACCGTCGCTGTCAATGCCATGCAATCGGCTGCTAACCCTCACAGTTTCCTGGGTATCGATTCCAAAGGCCAGGCAACGGTTCTGAAAACCCGCGGCAACGCCTACGGACATGTGATTCTGCGCGGTGGCAACGAAGGTCCCAACTACGATTCAGTCAATGTATCGATCGCAGAAGAAGCCATGAGCAAGGCCGGACTGCCTCTGCGCATCATGATCGACTGCTCACACGCCAATGCCAACAAAGACCACAAGCGCCAGCCGCTGGTAGCCCATAACGTTGCAGACCAACTGGCTGCCGGTAATGATTCCATCATCGGCATCATGCTCGAGTCTCACCTGCATGCTGGCAACCAGTCCCTGAAGGATCCGAAAGATCTGGTTCATGGCGTGTCCATCACCGATGCCTGCATTGATTGGGAAACCACAGAAAAGCTGATGATGGAACTGCACGGTGTACTGGCAGCTCGAGTTGGCAAATAGTCACGACAAGGATTGCGAGAAATAAAGCCGATGAGTAACAGTGATTCTGCCGCCGGAGTGCGTGATTCGCTTTTTGCGGCGCCACTGGGAGATATCGAGGGGTTCCGCTTCAACCAGTCCGTTGTTGATGTATTCCCCGACATGCTAAGGCGTTCGGTACCTGGCTACGAATCCATCATCGCCCAATCGGCGTTGCTGGCCAGTCGCTATGTCCAGCCCAACAGTCATTTGTATGACTTGGGCTCATCGCTGGGTGCCACCTCGATTGCCATGCGCGATGCGCTGATGAAAAAAGAGGCGGCCTCCAGCATTGGCTGCCAGATTCATGCAATCGACAACGCTGGCGCCATGATTGCCGCCAGTCGCCAGTTAATTGAGCTGCATGACGGGCAAAAGACGGCACAAACTCAGCAAGCGGTGCCCATCGTACTGCACGAAGCCAATCTGGAAGAACACCCACTGACGGATGCCTCAGTGGTTGCCATGAACTTTACCTTGCAGTTCGTCAACCCCGACGCTCGCAGCGACTTGATGCAGAAGATTGCAACGGCCCTCAGACCCGGAGGCGTGTTGATACTGAGTGAAAAAGTCAGATTCGACGATGCTATCGTTAATGATATGCACATTGATATGTACCACGCGTTCAAGAGCCGCAATGGCTATTCTGATCTGGAAATCAGTCAGAAACGAACGGCACTGGAAAACGTACTGGTGCCTGATACGCTGGAACAGCATCGGGATCGACTGCTGGGCAGTGGCTTTGCCCATTGCACGGTCTGGTTCCAGTGTTTCAACTTCGCCTCCCTGATTGCCATCAAGGGCTCGTAATACCCGGGAGGTCATCAAACCTCGCCACCAAAGAACTGCTTTTCATGTCTGAACTTGCCTTCGATGCCGCCGCCCTGCGTAAGCAACTGGCCGATACGACCCTGGCCGCCTGGAGTGATGGCCTTGCCAGTGCGGTATTGGGCCAGGAACACGCACTCAAGCATGGGCATTTACCGCAATGGGAGAGCGCGGTCAGCTTGTTACCTTCGATAGCCGATGCAAGCTGGTCAATGCAGGACGGCAGAATGACCATCAGCGGCTCGTTCACGGATGAACAAGCAGAGCAACTCAGCACCGCCCTGAGCGGCCTGATGCCATGGCGCAAGGGCCCCTTCCAGGCAGGCCCTGTGCACCTTGATACTGAATGGCGATCAGACTGGAAATGGAACCGTCTGTGCGAGCACATTCAACCCATGGACAATCGCGTGGTGCTGGATGTGGGCTGTGGCAGTGGTTATCACTTATGGTGCATGCGCGCCGCCGGAGCCCGCCTGGCTCTGGGAATCGATCCCAGCCTGTTGTATCTGAAGCAATTTGATGCCATTCAGCACTATGCCAACGATCCTGGGGCCTGCCTTCTGCCATTGCCCATGGAGGCCCTGCCCTCGTCCATGCAGGCATTCGACACGGTGTTCTCCATGGGTGTGCTTTATCACCGTCGTGACCCTGCCCCCCACCTCGAGGAGCTTCGCCAGGCGCTGAAAAGCGGCGGAGAACTGGTGCTGGAAACACTGGTAATCCCGGACAGCACCGAGACCTCACTGGCTATTACCGGACGTTACGCCAATATGCGCAACATCTACGAATTGCCCTCGGTGAAACGTCTGGAGAACTGGGTGCGAGCCGCTGGTTTCAATGATGTACGGGCAGTCTCCGTCGAACAAACCAGTCTTGAAGAACAACGCAGCACCGCCTGGATGCCATCGCATTCGCTGGACAAGGCTCTGGACCCTGAGAACCCGGAGTGCACCATTGAAGGCTACCCACGGCCACTACGAGCGGTGATTCTGGCAACGGTTTGAGCGGGAGCGAAATGCTGCATCTTATCGCTCTAAAACAATCAGCTTGAACTGTTTTGTGAGCCTGCAAATCGATGATATCGAACCTGAACAGGTCAAAACAGCACTCGCAAGGTTATAAAAGTGCACAAAACAGACGAATGTAATGTACAAGATTGCGAATGTAGTCTGTAACAATATGACTTTCGTTAACCATTGATATCATTGAATATAACAGTTACATAACGCGTATTCTCCCTCACATGAAACAACAATTTCGGTAGGAAATGTGAGCAAATTACAAAATCATAGTGATCATTGACTGGCAGAACCTATCCATCTCGTTATACTGCGCCCATCGAGCTGTTTCACCGGTGTTAAATGCGTATTGCCCATTCATCAAACAACCCTGCCGGGTCTGAAAGACCCACTTTGCTGGCACAGGCGACTCCGCCTGACAACGGCGAACGGCGCACAGTCGATGGAGCTGACTATATTCACTTCAACGGTTACTGGGTACGTTATTACCCACCGCTGGAAGAATCACTGGCATCCAGAAAAACTCTGATCGATCACCTGACTCGGCGTGCCTTCCATCACACCGAACCAGGTATCAACACCCCGGGCGAACGACTGGACACAGCCCGGGCTCACTACCAGAACCAGTCAGATCCGGCCATGAAACGGGTCAACGCGGCCATGCTGGCTGGCGCTCTGTTCAACCGTGCGACCGACATCTTTACCGCGATTGTCGAGCTGGAAGAAAAAGGCGTGCGAATCAGCCGTGACAACGAGCTGATGAGAGCCTGTGGCGACTACTTCAAGGAAGCACTGGAACTGGGCCGTGATGTTCGGCATTTCAGTGGCGAGGAAGGTATCGATGAGCTGTGGGGCGAGCCTTTCCGGGCGTTTACCCTACCGATCACCGCCTATTACGAGTCACGATTCGTCAAGGTGGCACAAGCCATGGCGAACATCGACAAGGTAGTAGCTCGTATCCAGCAGTTATATGGCGATCGACCCGAATTCAGTGAGATCGGACCACTACTCGAAAACTACTCTTCAGCGGCCAAGCATGAGTGCGAGACCATGAAGTCCGATGTCTGCATCTTCGACATCTGGCCGCGGTTCATCGCATCGGGTGAATTGCTGGGTAATGTGCAACCGCATATGCAACAAAACTGTTCGCGAGAATGCCGCTACGTCATGGAAGAGGCCCTGAAAACTCTGGTAGCGGGTCGTAACCTGATCAACTGGATAGCCCGTGCGCGCGTTCCCATGCCGCGTAGCAGCGTTGCTTATTTCGCACGCTGCGAGCTGCTGGGCGAGCGGTTTAAATCCTGCTGACAAATCCCCTGCTGTCAGACACCTTGTCAGCTTTGCAATGACTGCCCAGATCATAACAACAGGCGACGGCTCTCATACGATCTGTAGCGAGCGTTATGGGGAAACCTACCATTCCATCAACGGCGCCATCACCGAGTCGCGCCATGTGTTTCTGGAAGCCGCCGGCGTGTCCCAGCGCCTGGCACAACAGCAACCTACGCGGGTGCTGGAAATCGGTTTTGGACTCGGATTGAATTTTCTACTCACAGCAGATCTGGCCCTGCAGCACGGTGCGGCTCTGGACTATCATGCCTATGAGCATGACCCCTCAGTGCTACTGACAATCGCCTCCCTGAACTACGTTGACTGGCTGACAGACCCGCAAGTGCTGGATAAACTGCTGTCAGGGCTTGCCGATTCAAAGCAGCAGACACAGACTCACATCTGCGTTGGGCAAAATGTCACGCTGACACTGCATCAGGCAGATGCTGTCCAGGAGCCGCTACCACCCGGAAGCTTTGATGCGTTGTACCTGGACGCCTTCAGCCCGGATACCAATCCGGAATGCTGGACGATGAGCTTCTTTGCCAAACTACTGGCCAGCACCACCCCCGGCGGAATGTTAACGACCTACTCTGCCAAAGGTTCGGTTCGACGAGCCTTGATAGCGGCTGGATTTGGCGTCAAAAAAATGGCCGGACCGCCCGGAAAGCGCGAAATGCTGCATGCAACTGCCTGAAAGCACACATTTAACAATGTGTTGCTGTCAGCTCACCAAGTTGTTGACCGGTACTCATGATCTTTACATGGTTGTACCCATATAATCCCCCCCTGACTTAACTTCTCAAAAAAACTCTCCGGATAACATGACCACTGCCGCTAACGGCATGGTTTCCGCAGTTATCTGTTGCAAATTCCGCAGGTAGATCGTGATGCTGTTCAGCGCCGTTTGCCCTGCCACTCTTTGATTTTTCTTTTACGCAGTGTATTGGCGGCCTTGGCTGTCACAATTCAGGAATAATAATGAAAGTAACGATTTACGGTTCGGGCTATGTAGGGCTGGTAACGGGCGCATTGATTGCGGACGTCGGCAACGAAGTACTGTGTGTGGATGTTGACGAGAAGAAAGTCGCCAACCTCAAGAAAGGCATCATTCCCATCTTCGAACCGGGCCTTGATGATGTCATCAAGCGCAATGTGGAAGCTGATCGTCTCGACTTCACCACCGATATGGATCGTGCGGTTGCTCACAGCGAAGTGCAGTTCATCGCCGTTGGCACACCTCCTGGCGAAGATGGCTCCGCTGACATGCAATATGTCGCAGCTGTTGCCAAGACGATTGCCGATCGCATGACCGAATCAAAGGTTGTCGTGAACAAGTCGACAGTGCCTGTTGGCACCGGTGACATGGTCGAAAAAGTCATCGCAGACGGACTGGCTGCTCGCGGCCAATCCATCTCCTACGCTGTCATATCCAACCCTGAATTTCTCAAAGAAGGCGCGGCTATCGAAGATTTCATGAAGCCTGATCGCATTGTCATCGGTACTGACAACGAACAAGCGATGGAAGTCATGCGCGAACTGTACGCACCTTTCTGCCGCAACCGTCGCGACCGTCTCATCTTCATGAGCCGCAAGTCATCTGAACTGACTAAATATGCCGCTAACTCTCTGCTGGCAACCAAAATCAGTTTCATGAACGAGCTGTCCAACATTGCTGATCGCCTCGGTGCTGACATCGAAGATGTTCGCGTCGGTATCGGTTCTGACCCACGCATTGGCTATCACTTCATCTACCCTGGCTGCGGCTACGGCGGATCGTGCTTTCCAAAGGATGTAAAGGCGCTTATCGCCACGGCACGTGAGAATAACTACGACGCCAAGCTGCTGTCAGCCGTGGATAGCGTCAACGACAGTCAGAAGCATGTACTGTTCGAAAAGCTGATGAAGCATTTTGACAACGACATCAAAGGCAAGAAGTTTGCAGTCTGGGGATTGTCGTTCAAACCCAACACCGATGATCTGCGTGAAGCGCCCAGTCGCGTACTGATTGAATCCATCTTCGAACACGGCGGTACTGTACGTGCCTATGATCCGGTTGCCATGAAAGAGATGCGTCATTTCTACCCGGACGAGAAGCGCCTGGAACTGGTGGGTACCGCACAGGATACGGTTGATGGAACCGATGCCCTGCTGATCAATACCGAATGGCGTGAATTTCGCAGCCCGAACCTGGAAGCCCTCAAGAGCAGCCTCAAACGACCTCTGGTGATCGACGGTCGTAACCTCTATGATCCGGCTCAGATGGTTGAACATGGTTTTACCTATGACTGCATCGGTCGTCCCGGCAAGCACGCCGAAAGCTGATTGAGCGATAAACCAGGCGCGCTGGCTGCCAGCGCGTTTGGGTGAAGTCATCGGGGTTAGAACTTCCCCACCCCGATCACGGCTTCTGTAACATACCGCGGTGATTACAGAAAACGCCAGCCCCGCCCATTGGCGACGACACCTGCTCAACCTCTCTATTCCTGTCATGCTGTCCAACAGCATGGTGCCGATCGTCGGCATTGTGGATACAGCGGTCATGGGCCATATGGGCTCTCCCGAATGGATTGCAGCCACAGCCGTTGGCGCACTCCTGTTCAGCAGCATCTTCTGGCTATTCGGCTTTCTGCGAATGGGCACAGGTGGACTGGTAGCACAGGCCTTCGGCGCAGACAATCATACTGAGGCCGGACGAATCGCTGTGCGGGCCATGTCCATGGCAGCGCTGCTTGGCATCTTGCTCATCCTGCTACAAAGTCCTTTGCTTGAATTGGGTCTTGCCGCCCTGACTGATAGTCAGGACTGGAAAGCACTGACCTCGATCTATTTCTCCATTCGTATCTACTCAGCGCCTGCCACATTGATGATCTACGTCATCATGGGCACCCTGATCGGCTTGCAATTGATGCGACAGGTGCTGTTTCTGCAGCTCGCCTTGAATGTGCTGAACGTCATTCTGACCATCGGTTTCTTTTCACTGACCGATCTGAATATTGCAGGGGTTGCTCTGGCAACCGTCATCAGCGAATACACCACACTCGCCCTGGGTCTGTACCTATCGCGCGATGTGCTGCTGCAAGCGCTGCGACAAAAACCCATATCCCCCTGGCTATTTGACTCGCAGGAGTGCCTTAAATTCTTCCGCATCAGCGGCAATCTGTTTATCCGCACCTTGTGCCTGATTCTGGCCATGTACTGGATGACGGTCATGGGCAGCCGCATTGGCGTGGCAACCCTGGCCGCCAATACCATCTTGCTGAATATGGTCAGCTTTACCGCCTATAGCCTGGACGGATATGCCCATGCTATCGAAACGCTTACCGGCTATTCACTTGGACAGCGCAATCAGGCCATGTTCAAGCGAGCAACCCGCGCCTCCATTGAACTGGCAGCTTTGACCGCGATCGTGTTCTCGGGCATTTTCTGGCTCTTCGGCCATACCCTGGCTGGCCTGATGACCAACGATGCACAGATCGTGGCAATGGCCACGCAGTGGCTGCCCTGGGTCATTCTTGTACCTCTGACTGGTGTCTGGAGCTTCTTGCTGGACGGTATTTTCATTGGCGCCACCCAAACCGCCAATATGCGAGACAGCATGATCGTATCGCTGCTGGTCTTCGGCGTATCAACTCTGGTAACCGTGCCACTGCTGGGTAATCACGGCATCTGGCTGAGCTACCATATAATGCTGGTGACACGAGCACTGACGCTGGCAAGGTACTGGCCTCAAGTGGTACACCGTATGAGTGCCAGTGTTCACACCCAAGCTGTAACTGCCCGGATATCGATTCCGTGAGCCAGCTCGATGTGCAACATGATGTCGAGCTGAGTCCGTACACCACATTCGGATTTTCGCAGCGTGCCGCGCATTTTGTCGAGGTGCATTCAGAGGCGGAACTGGCTGAGGCGGTGCAGATTGCTCAGACAGAAAAATGGCCCCTGTTGGCGCTTGGCGGCGGCAGCAATCTGGTCTTTGCCCACGATTACCCGGGGCTGATTATCCGGCAGCTTGACCAGACGATCTCCTACCAGCAAAACAGCGACGGCAAAAACAACAGTAACGGCGACATAGACGACAAACAAGACATACAAGTCACGGCCAGTGCGGGAGTCTCCTGGCACACCCTGGTCATGGATACCGTCAATCGTGGCCTGACCGGGCTGGAGAATCTGAGCCTGATACCCGGCCAGGTGGGCGCGGCTCCCGTGCAGAACATCGGCGCTTATGGCGTTGAGCTGTGCGACCGGTTTGTCTGCTTGCGCGCCTTGCATGTCCCCAGCGGC
This sequence comes from Granulosicoccus antarcticus IMCC3135, assembly GCF_002215215.1. Taxonomy (NCBI): domain Bacteria; kingdom Pseudomonadati; phylum Pseudomonadota; class Gammaproteobacteria; order Chromatiales; family Granulosicoccaceae; genus Granulosicoccus; species Granulosicoccus antarcticus. The sequence continues at coordinate 5,061,891 of NZ_CP018632.1, forward strand.
GAATGGCATTGCATGAATGGCAGCGATTGCCAATTCTCCTATCGCGACAGTCACTTCAAACACCATGATGGCGACTACATTATCAGTTCCGTGACACTGCGACTTGGCGAGCATCTGGGCCTGCATACAGCCTATGCGACGTTGTCAGACTACCTGGCGCTGCACTACCCTGGCGTAGAACCGGATGCCAGGCTGGTGAGTGAGGCGGTCTGTGTCGTTCGCAGCGCCAGGCTTCCAGACCCTGCCAAACTACCCAATGCCGGCAGTTTCTTTCACAATCCGATTACCTCTGCGGAGCATTTCCTGCAGCTGCAAGTGCGTTTCCCGGACATTGTTGGTCATGCCCTTGCCGATGGCCGCTACAAGCTGGCTGCCGGCTGGCTGATTGATCGGCTCGGCTACAAAGGCTATCGTGACAACGGGGTCGGCGTGCACGAGCATCAGGCTCTGGTTCTGGTCAAATACCAACAGACGGATGCCTCGGCCCTGATCCAGCTAGCCGACAAGATTCGCCAGCACGTCATGACGGAGTATGGCGTGACTCTCAATATCGAACCCCGCATACTTTAATCATGAACAATGATCTGGCCCCTGGTGGCAAACTAACTGGCGACGCCTTGCATCAGCTGATTGCAAAGCTCTATCCCATCATGCGCAGCATCACAGGGCCCGGCGTCAGGGAATCACTGGCGATACTGCAAACTCTGGCCCCTTTGGACATTCATGAAGTCGCCAGTGGCAGCCAGGTGCTGGATTGGAACGTACCGGATGAATGGCATTTCAAATCCGCCTGGATAGCTGACGCCAGCGGCAAACGCATCATTGATAGCGCGGATTCAAATCTGCATGTCGTGAATTTCAGTGTCCCCGTGGAAGGAGAGTTTACGCGCGAGCAGTTGCTACCACACCTGCATACCCTGCCCGATCAGCCAGAGAGCATTCCCTACCGCACGACCTACTATGCGGAACAATGGGGCTTCTGCTTGTCCCATAAAACACTGGAATCAATGGGAGATGGCCCATTTCAGGTCAGGATTGATGCACAACGCAAGCCTGGAGTGCTGAACTATGGCGAGTTGTTTATCTGCGGCAAGAGCGATCGTGAGGTTCTGGTCAGTACCCATATCTGCCACCCGCAACTGGCCAATGACAACCTCTCCGGCATGGTACTCGCAGCGGCCCTGGCAGCCTCGCTATCAACCAGCACGCCCGAACTTTCCTGGCGTTTCGTTTTTGTCCCGGGCACCATCGGTGCTATCAGCTGGCTGGAGCAGAACCAGTCCTCGCTGTCCCCGATCGTCGCCGGTCTGGTCATCACAGGACTAGGAGACAACAGCGATTATCACTGGAAAAAGACGCGCGACGGAAGCCTCTGGATTGATCAGCTGATGGCACAGGTACTCAACGAGGCGGCACCGTCGACCCATACGCTGCTACCGTTCAGCCCCTACGGCTATGACGAGAGACAATATTGCTCACCGGGTTTCAATCTGCCGGTTGGACGATTGACACGTGGGGTTCATGGCACCTTTGCGCAATACCACACCAGTGAGGACAATCTGGATTTTGTCACCGCCAGTGGATTGAGCCAGTCTCTTGAACTACTGGAGAAAATTGCAGCAGCCGCCAATCGCGACATCATCTACCAGAACTTGTCACCCTATGGTGAACCGCAACTGGGACGTCGAGGCCTGTACAGCGCCCTGGGGGCCAACAATGACCCGGGCAAGCTACAGATGAGCCTGTTGTGGCTGCTCAATCAATCTGATGGCCAAACCTCCTTGTCAACGATTGCCGCAAAATCCGGCATTTCCATGAGTGATCTGGATGAGGCTGCACGCCTGCTGGAAGAACATCAACTACTCGCCCCAGTCAGGCATGCCAGCGCTGACTGAGACGGCACGGTAGTAGCAAACGCTACTACCGCCTGCTATCTATCTAGTCAAGAATCAGTGGATGCGGAATGGGCACGATGAACTTGCAGCCCCACTCCCGTACGTGTGCCAGCTGATCCATGATTTCACGTTGCAGATTCCAGGGCAGGATAAGCACATAATCCGGCTTCATCTCATCGATGTGCTCAGGCGGGAAAATCGGGATGCGTGAACCCGGGCAGAACCGACCATGCTTGTGCAGACTCTTGTCGCAAGTTGATGGTAATAAATCGGTTTTGATACCGCAATAGTTGAGCATTGTATTGCCCTTGCCAGGTGCGCCGTACCCGATGACACGCTTGCCGTCACGCTTCAGTTGAATCAGCAGAGTCAGTAATTCATTCTTGATTTCAGCCGCACGTGCACCAAATTCCAGATAGGTCTTCATATCACGCAAGCCAGCATCCGTCTCCTCGACGAGCACTTCTGCAACCGCCGCCGTTGGCGTCGATCCAGCCGCCTGATGCTTGAGAAATACCCGCAAAGAGCCACCTGCTGTTTCCAGCTTCTCCACATCAACCACCTGCAAGCCCACGCTTTCGAACATGCGACTGATGGTGTAGAGCGAATAGTAGGAATAGTGCTCGTGATAAATGGTGTCAAACTGGCATTGTTCGATCAGTTGCAAGAGGTGAGGAAACTCGAACGTTGCTGTGCCTTCCGCCTTCAACAGAGTAGCCACAGCTGCAATGAAGTCATTCACATACGGTGTATGGGCCAGCACATTGTTGCCAATGATCAGGTCGGCCTGTTCGCCGGCATCTCGCATTCCACGCGCCAGCTCGTCGGTGAAGAATTCAACTCGCGTGTCTACACCCACTGTTTTAGCGGCTTTTGCCACATTGCCAGCAGGATCGATACCCAGACAGGGAATACCTTTCTGGACAAAGTTCTTCAGCAGGTATCCATCATTACTGGCCACTTCCACCACGAAGCTATCAGCATTCAGGTTAAAGCGAGGTATGGCCATATCGACATACTTGCTGGCATGCTTCAACCAGCTTGTGGAGTACGACGAGTAATAGCCGTAGTCGTCATCAAAGATATCTGTGTTTGAACAGTATTCCTTGGCCTGTACCAGCCAGCACTCGGAACACACCAGCACTTCCAGCGGCAGAAAAACCTCTGGGCTGTTCATCTCGCTGGGGCTGATGAAATCTTCACACAAGGGCGAAAGCCCCAGGTTGACCATCGTATGCTCTAGCCCGGTTCCGCAAAAACGGCAATTCATGACAGGCTCAGCAGATTGCACAGTTTTAACAGCTTGTTTGCCCTGGGAGCTCGCGTCGATCGACGGCTCCTGAATCGTATCATCGCTGTTGAAATTGAGAGAGTTAACAGATTTATCCATTCCGAAGAAATTCCTAAAACAAACTAAACGCGGAAGTAGCTATTCTACTCCGGTACATTACCAAAATTTAACAATTGAAAATAACGATGTGGTTACGTAATTTCACAGCCAATAGCATTGAGGGCAAGCACGCCGGTCGGTCCATCAAGCCCGAACCAACACCGTTATCGATTCTTTACCTATAGACTTCAAAACACCACTTGAAGTCACATTACAAGGATCTGAGCTTGCCCCTGTCAGGCGCTTACCTTAGGCAGTGTTGTCAGCTCGGCAAAAGGATGTGGCTTACCGCCTCGCACTGATGCGAAGTAGTCGGAGCGCAATGTCGCGAGCATGCCTGTATCGGTGGCTAGTTCGCGGCGGCCAATGGCCTTCACCGGTGTGATCTCGTTAAGTGTTCCACCGATCGCAAGTTCGTCAGCAATCAGCAGTTCAGTGCGATCAATTGGTCGACGCTCGAATCGGTAACCACGGTCAATGGCCAGCTGCTCACAGAAATCCGCTGTCAGACTCTCAAGCGTGGACTCGCTCGCAGGCGGGGTGGAAATGACGCCATCGCGCACCATCATCAACGCAGCAGTGGATGCCTCGGCAACTCGGCCAGCCTGGTTGAGCATGACCATGTCATCAAGCCCCTGTTCGCGGGCTTCGATACGCGCCATGCGTGAATTCTGGTAATTGGCACTCGCTTTGATTCGTGCCGGCAATGAATCATCGCCCGGCTGACGCCAAGTGCTGATACCCAGACTCACAGGCTCCGGCAAGGCCTTGTCCTGATGATAGGCTGTCAGTACCAGATCAGAACGTGTGTTCTCGCCCCAGTGACCTTCAACAACATACAACGTGGTACGAATCCACATATCACGCGAAGGTTCAACAAGAGCGGTCATCAGCTCGAAGATAGCTGCCGAAAATTCATCAAAATCGTGTTCGAACGGGATGTGCAATAGCATGGCAGAGCGCTTCAGGCGAGCGAAATGCAAACGCAGCATCAACAGCGCAAAGCTACCGTCAGGCTGCCAGTAGCCCTTGATGCCTTCAAAGATGCTCAGTCCACGCGTTACGGATTCGCAGCCTATGTGCAGGCGCGCATCCTCCCATGCAGTAAGCCCACCATTCATGTAGACAAATTTTGGAGTTTGCAGTGCGGCCATGGGCAGATATTCGGTGAGAATGCCAAAAAAGAAGGTTAAAAAATCTAAATGCAACTACAAGATGATTCTATCGCAGCCGCATTACCCCAGCGATGGCATGTAACCCGGTCGATGAGGAATATGACTCGGGAATATCACCACCAATGAGTGCGAGCAACAAGAGAAGGCAGCCTTAGCCTTGATCGACCAGACCCGCTTCGACGCGCTTGTGTAGCAGTCGTGGTGTCAGGAAGTGATGAGCCAGAACCAGAACAACAAATAACCAGAATGAAAACGGGATCAATACGCGATATTCATTCACCAGAATACCCACCAGTATGAAACCTACCTGGATCAGCGCCATGACCAGAACCATACCGTTCACTGAAAAATTGGCTTCCAGCAATCGATGATGCAAATGTTCGCGATCAGCATCGAACGGAGATCGTTTTTGTGACAAACGCCTCATCATGACTGACACGGTATCGGCCAAGGGTAATCCAAATATCCAGCCCGCGCTGACCGGTGAAAGCACAGCATCTGGTCCCTGGGTTAGCACAATGAAATACCAGACCAGGAAGAATCCGAACAACATGCTGCCCGAATCGCCCATGAAAACCTTGGCGCTCTTGCGGAAGAGTCTTGAGTTATAAAACAGGAACGCGAACAGCGCACCGACCATGGTCATCATCAATTGAAACGATGCCAGATCACCCGCTTTGTAGCAGTAGTAGGCCAGAGGGCAAACGGTAATCGTGATGATGGTGCCAGAAAGGCCGTCGACCCCGTCAAGCATGTTGATCGAATTGATAACGCCCACCACACACATGATCGTAAAAATGACAGAGACAACACCTGTCATCAGCACCGGACCGCTACCGTACAAATCGCCGACGGATTCAATACTCTGCCCACCCAGGAAAACCATGGCCAGAGCCGTGGCAATCTGCAAAGGCAAGCGCTGCCGTGCACTCATTATGTAAATATCGTCAAGCACACCCATCAGGACAAGCCCGGTTCCGAAAACGATAGGAGCCATGACACGCCATTCGATACCCAATGCCAACGAGGCCACCAGCACTGACAGGTAGATAGCAATACCTCCCACCACAGGGACATTACCCACGTGCTGTTTGCGTTCGGTGGGTTTGTCGAGTAGACCTACCGAACCGGCGAAACGCGCTAGCACAGGCACCAATGCCAGACAAAACAAACCGCCTAACGCTACCCCGCTACCCATGTAGAGGTCGAATGTCATTGTTCATCAACTGTTGCAAAACTTGTAATAAGCCAGACTCATAGTGTACCGGCTAGCAAGGCGATAAAAGTGCCACAAGTGCCTGTTTGATGCTTCCAGACAGGGTAAAAATACCTGTGACATGCAGGATCACTCTGTCCCGCTGGCAGCTTTCATCTGGATGTTCGCGGCCTTTGACCAGGAACTGCGCATCTGCATCCACTCCTTCACCACGGCTCTGGAGTGATCAAGCTTGACGTTGTCCAATGAGATTGGCGCGTTCGCAGCTATACCTGCCGTTACCGTCGCAAATTCCACCAGTCCAACCGGCAAGTATTCAGAAGAGCGTCTGGTTGACTCTATCAGCCCATAGGCGGTGTAGCCACCAATACAATCCAGCTTTTCGCCACTGGATAAATCCTTTTTGGCCATGGCGATGACTTCCGCAACATGGGGTTGGTCAACACTGACCAACGGTTCATTATCCAACAACACCTGTGCCATGGTGGCAGGCAGCTCTAGATGAACCAGATGGAATGGGCGAAAGAAAAAATAATCAGGTCCATTGCCCATCTTGTACAACGACAGCGCTTTTTTGTGTGAAACGCCGTTGGGATGATGGGCAATTACAGCAACACCTGCTCCAAAGTCACCGCCCAGGGTGTAGTCAACCTGCTTGCCTTTGGGAAGCTTTGCCGCACAATCGCGCAGTATGTTTTCCTGTGTGCTCTTGATCCCATGCATGCCAAGAATACTTGGCTCAATACCAGTGGCATTGGCAACGACCGCTTGCTCTACCTGCATTTTGGTTCCATCACCAAATGCGGTTGTCATGATATTGGAGGTTGCGTCGCGAGAGGCAAAGCCAGCACCGCTACTCGGTGTCTGGCTAGTGTCCATATAGCGTTTGCAATTGAGCAAGGTATCCACTTCGAACCCCATAGCCTCCACTTGCTGTTTCAATCGAAAGATAGCTCCGGGTTGATCACCATCTGCGATGGTGTAGACCACGTTGTGCAAACGAGCCTTGTCATGAAACAACCATCCCAGTAGCGCGTCCACTTCGGCATTGTAGGACACCACATGAATACCTTGTTCCAAGGTATACAGAATGGCTTCTGTGCCGTAGTCCATAGCGCCGGTAGCTTCAACCAGAGCACGCACAGGGAGATCCTTGATGACAGCATAATGCTGTGTTACGGCGGGCTTACCGCTATCGATAGCGTTGGCCAACACCGATGCGTCATCAGAAACAACGATATCCGACTCGCTATAACCCACATCAATAAAAGCCTGTACGGCTTTCTCAACAGTTCGGTTAATGATGATAGCCGGGCGTACACCCGGAGTCTGAGCCAGCATGCTGACCACGCCACCAGCGACATAGCCTGCACCTATGATTGCGATGGGTGCTGCACCATTTTCGCTTTCGTATCTTTGCAGTCTGTTCCAAATATTCATCTAATAATGCCGATTGAGAAATGATATTTCACAGCCCTGAACTGACTGTTGCGCGAAGTATACAGGTTACAAGCTGCCGCAAAAAACAGCACCCAACCGAACCTCTGGCTTCGTGATGTCGCGCACTAATCAGATCAAAAAAGTGATACTCATCACAGAATAAAACCAAGCATACTTCGCGAACTACAACACGCCACAACCGTTAAAACATTGCAAATTCCAGCTTTTGCAACGCACTGCACACGACTTGATCGGCATTTGCACAACAGCCGCTTCACAAACATCAAGGGGGTCCGATAAGCGCAGTAATACCTATTAACAGCTTATTCGACGCGGTTGACGTTGCGCTCGAAAAACCAAGCATACGCACAGGCCGGGACTCATGCCGAGGCAACAACAACTATGAATCGAAAGCGATTAAAAGCCCATTTCACACTGTCAGTGACAGCCCTGTTGGTTGCTGCATGTTCGGATGGATCAACGCCATCCAGCTCTGACAATAATCCGGACCTAGGGGCCGCCACGGCAGATTCGGTCATATCCGGTAGCAATGCCACTGACTCGGCCAATGCTTCCACCCCCCCCGATAACTCTTCAGCTGTACCGACCGTCAACATAGACACCGGTGCAGTCAGCTCAACAGATATCACAATCACTCCCAGCGTGTCCTCGTCCACAGGTACTTTGGTTAGCGATCAGAATTACACAATAGGTGCTCAATCTTCATTGCCAGCACTTGAGCTACTGCAGGCAGACTTTCTGTCCATGACCAGTACTACAGGAGTTGCACACGCGGCGCTCAATCGAAACAGCACATCCACGCTGCAATTCCAGAGCGATAGCGGGCAATTAGTGTTCCAGGAAAACTCCGAAACATGGGGAACTGGCGACGGTCATAACATGAAGATGGCGGGTCTTACGGCCGGTACAGAGTATCAGTACACCTGGACGTTTACCGCCAAGGGTATGCAGCCGTTGACGATCATGGGCATGCTGATCACACCCTCTGACAACACCACGGTAGCACCGGATTCAGCATTGCCTGCACTTGAGTTGGTGGAGGCAGATTTCCTGTCAATGACAAGCACGACAGGGGTTGCGCACGCAGCCCTGAACCACAACAGCACATCAACTCTGCGACTGCAGAGCGCTAGAGGCCAAATCGTGATTCAGGAAAACTCCGAAACATGGGGCACTGGCGACGGCCACAACATGAGGATGAAAGAGCTTACGCCTGGTACAAATTATCAATATACCTGGACGTTCACAGCCAAGGGCATGCAACCGTTGACAATCAGAGGCGTGATGAGTACGCCTTCTGACAATAATCAGCCAGCAGCCGAGCCAGCAATGCCTGCACTTGAACTGGTGGAAGCAGATTTTCTGTCAATGACCGGTACTACAGGGGTTGCGCACGCTGCACTCAACCATAACAGTACATCAACTCTGGCACTCATGGGTGCAGGTAGCCAAATCGTGTTTCAGGAAGAATCCGAAACATGGGGTAGTGGCGATGGTCACAACATGAAGATGACTGGCCTCACGCCAGGTGCAGAGTATCAATACACCTGGACATTCACAGCAGAAGGAAAGCAACCGTTGACAATCAGTGGTGTATTGAGCACGCTTTCTCTCGCTTCCCCCTCCTCCAACAACACTGACTCAGCACCTGAATCCGTAATAATAACGCCTGAAGAAAAAGCTGCTGAAGTGCAAGCAGCGGCAGAAGCAGCTGCTGCAAAGGCTGCTGCTGAAGCAAAAGCAAATGCTGCAGAGGCAAAAGCTGCTGCAGAAGCAAAAGCTGCTGCAGAGGCAAAAGCTGCTGCAGAGGCAAAAGCTGCTGCAGAGGCAAAAGCTGCTGCTGAAGCAAAAGCTGCAGCAGAGGCAAAGGCTGCAGCAGAGGCAAAGGCTGCTGCTGAAGCAAAGGCTGCGGCTGAAGCAAAGGCGGCTGCTGAGGCAAAAGCTGCGGCTGAAGCAGAACCTGCGCTGCCTGCACTTGAGCTTGTTAAAGTCAACTTCCTGTCAATGACAAGTACAACAGGAATTGCCCAGGCTGTACTCAACCATGTAAGCACATCGAAGCTGGTGCTTGATAGCGGTACGGACCAAATCGTGTTTCAGGAGGACACACAGGACTGGGGCACTGGGGATGGCCACAATATGAGGATGAAGGATCTGACCCCTGGAACAGAATATCAGTACACATGGACATTCACAGCCGACGGAATGCAGCCATTGACAATCAATGGCGTAATGAGCACGACCGCTGCCAAGACAAACGATAATACCCCCGACAACTCAGCTGATAGCATCGCTGAAAACACCACCAACACCACCTCAGCCAACAGCTCAGGTAGCGCTATTGTTGTTGGAAGCGGACCCGGTGATGCAGCTTGCATAGACCTGTCAAACCATCAGATGGGATTTGGTGGAGTCAAGGATTCGCACTGGAAACAATGGGTACCAAGCTTGCGTTATTCCATTGGCGAGGAGTTTCTGGCTGTCGAGGATTCTGGTGAATTTGGCAAAGTCATGCGCCATAAATATGTACCCTCATCGATTGGAACCGGTCGCGTAGTCACAGCCAGCAGCTTGAACCATCAGCGTACTTACCGCCTGGCCCAATCGATGTACCTGGAGCCAGGCTGGGATTGGGGCGGACTTACCACCAAGGGTGGCGGTGGAAAACTGGGTTTCGGCCTAGGTGGCGGCACTACGCCTTCTGGAGGCACGGTTGACCCCAAAGGCTTTACGGCAAGACTGATGTGGCGTGGTCAGAAGGACGGCACGGCAAAAATCGGCATCTATTCCTACGCAGCTGATCGTACAAAAACTTACGGTGAAGACGTCCTTATTGAAAACTACACGGCTCCGATCGGAGAGTGGATCAACATCATTATAGAAATTCAGACGAACTCATCAACCTCCAGTTACGACGGACGCATGAGAATCTGGCTTGATGGCGTTGAGGTGTTGGACAAGCAGAACGTTGGCTGGCAATTGGGAGGCAGCACTCCAGTGGTAGATTCCCTGTACTACTCCAGCTTCTATGGAGGCTCCAGTGCCCAATGGGGGCCCAGCAATACAACCTATGCCAAGCTGCGAGATGTCTGCTGGTCCTCGGTTGTCAATGGCTACTCTGGCATCGACCCGGACAACGGACGCTATGAAGTGCACTCAACGGTCAACCCTGGCGGCTCTTTCGGGGATGACCCCTGGGGCGACAGTGGCGCACCAGATTGGTATCTCAAGCGACAAGAGTCGGAGCAACTGGCAGAGGAAGCTCGTATACAGATAGAGTTTCTGGCACCCGAGGCATCAGAAAGTATCGGAGTGAACTATGCGCAAACCGTCGAACAGTTGATTCTTGCATTGGATGCAATCAAATCCAACTCGATTATTGGCCTGGCAAACAATCCGGTTCCTGCAATCAGGCAAGCCTACGACTCCCTGGATGCCATTACCGAGCAAGACGTGAACGCAGGAGAGTGGGGCGAGATTCAACGCATCAAGGAATCCCTGAAAACCCTGAGCGGCGTATCAGCAGAAACTGCACTGGCCGTTGTTGAAATCAATCTCGATGCCGCAGACTGCGACATCGAGCCTCTCTCAGTCTTCTGCGAGAATGCCTTGTCTCACTATGAGACTGCCAAGGCAAGCAAGCAACAGATGGATAGCAGTAGCAATGACTACCATCTGCATGCCGAGCAATCCTGGAACAGTAGTGTCGAGGCGCTCATGAGCTTGCAAGCCGATTACAGGCAGAAGTAAGCTTTAACCTGCCTCAGCCGACAGACACACGTTCGAAAATCGGGCGTGTGTCGTGTAGTCTGGCGCCCAGGCAGCAGTGTTACCGCCGTAGAACGAGGAGTAGATCAGTTGATCTACTTCAGGAAAAACACCTGATCCCTGCCATTGAATATTGTCTTTCCACATCACGACTTCGTTATCCAGCAGTACACTCAATGAACCATCATGGCTGTTGACTGTTGAGTTGGCTGTCACTACGAGAGTGATTCGAAACCATTCGCCAACCGGGATTTGGAAATTCTCCACATTGAAAACATCCCCCCATGGCAGGTTCTGGCTCCGGTCGGCTGAATACGCATAAACACCCAATCCCGCTGTACCGTCTCCGTTACCTTGCCATATCAATCTGGCCGACAGGCCATCGTCGCGAGCATCACCGCCCGTTGGTGTTGATCCGCCCCCGAGTCCGAATCCGAATTTGCCGCTTTCACTGGTACCACCCCAATCAAATCCATCTTCAAACAAGACTGACTGGCTTAATGCGTAAGTTTGCTGCCCGGTTATATCGATTGAAGCAACCACTCGATCCGAGCCGATATTTGTAGGCTCAAACTTCTGTCTGATTGCAGACTGGTTTTCAAAGCCGGTGTCTATAGAGAGGTGTTGTGGGTTGACGATATAGCGAAGATCAGGCATCCAGTGCTGCATCATCGCCTTATTTACTTGACCAAATGGGACTGGCTCATCCTGAATTGGCAGGCAGGCTTGATGAACATCATTTGCCGCCAGCTCGATTGTGCTCACGCTGTTATCAGTATCATCGTCAGATGCTGTGCTGTTACGTCTGACAGGTACGATGTCGTAGTCATAATTGGCCGTCTGCTCAGTCCCGACAACGACCGTGCTGCGACTGACAGATGAAGCATTGAATTTGTCATTAACACCAATCTTGGCCGTTTCGGTACTGACCGATGAATTACCGTTGGCTTCAACAGCACGCACAACCATCGAGTGATCACCCTGCCAAAGGTCACGACTGATATATAAAGTCTCTCGAGTAATACCCTTGTAGCTATCGTCTACGGTGATCTCATAGTAAACAGCACCAGGAACGCTGGCCCACTCCCATTTCACCGCTGATTGTGCCACCTCAGTGCCACGAAGATCTTTGGGGGCATCAATAGCATAAGCCATCGTGGTCGCAAGTCCTGATCCTGCCAGGACAAGCAACATGCAAGAACGATTTACAACATGCTTACTTGTCATCGTTTTTTACATCCGAATGCTTGCTGGCAATATCGGGAGTTGCTGCACTTGCCATTGTGCTCGGACTCACGGTCAGCATCAGAAAAGCTGAGGTTAAACGCATCGGGTATCACCATACATGGATTCGGTGCAAGGACAATATCACCATTTTTTACGTTCATATAACCCTAAGATCCATCATGTCCAGAAAGTAATGACAGAATGGACATAAGCTGTAACCCGTTATTGATTGATTGGCATGCTTTTTTGTTTTCGACGTAAAGTCACGATCAGGAATATCTCTCCCACGGCTGGCGCCATTACCACCCAGAGCGCGGATTTCAATGCAAGCCCACCAACCAGCATGACACCAAGTGTCAAAATACTGGCAACAATACCCAGAGTGAGCAGAATTCCAAATTGCAGTCGCACCACAAAATTCTGACTGACCCAGAACCGATAGTTGGACAGAGCCATGACCAGCACGGTAGCCACGAACAAGGGTATCAACGCATCCCCTGTTTCAATCCAGCCAGCGTATCGACCTATCACCCACGCAACAGCAATGACTGCAACGTAGTAATAGACGATATTCATACTGGTACGACAGTGGGCCGTGATTGCCTTGTCCAGCGCATCGTTGTCACCGTCCCCAAATGCTCTTCGAATCTGTGGCAAGGCACTCTTTGATAGTCCCGTGGTGACCATATTGACTGGTGTGACAATCATGCGAGCCACACTGTAGTAGCCAACCGATAGTGGACCAAACATGAACATCAACAACGGTACAACGCTCTGATTCTGCATCCAGGTCACCAACATGCCACTGGTTGCAGGGATGCCATGTCGCCAATAGCTTCGGCATAACTCAAGAGTGTCGGCAAACGTGACTCCAGAGTTTGCTCCCTGGGCACGCAGTGCTCGATGGGCGAACAAAACGAACAGCAGATTACCGACAGCTAAAAACCAGAATGCCGATATTTCTGGCGAATGATTCACTTCACTGACGATGATCAGCAGAAAACCCACGACACCCAGTGTCAGCGACAAACCAGAAAACCATAACGAATGCCTGTGCCGCGATTGCAGATAGTAGTATTGCCGATACAGCTCTGCAAAGTTTAGACTGGCGCTGTACAGCACCAAGGCAACCCACAGCGCGATGGCACTACCTGTCGGTGGATGCATCCATACCAGCGCAGCGAATAACACGGCCTGGGCCACTTGCAAGCCCATCACGATTTGGCAGGTGGCCCAGAATCCGTGGATCTGCCTGACAAATGTCTCACTGGACAACTGTAGTACCATCTGCCGCGTAGCAAGGCCCATTGTCAGCATCGCCATGAACTGACAGACCACGAACCAGAAACTGTAGACCCCCAGATCAGCAACGCCTGCAACTTTTATTATCAGTAACGAGAACAAAAAATTACTGCCACTCAAACCTGACTGCTCGAGCGCTGCATACCACTTGTTATTGCGCTTGGCAAGCTTACTGGACAGCCATCGAAGCTGATGTGTATTCACGATTTCGAAGCGTGCCTGAAGTTAGGGGATTTCATGATCAATAGGAGCGATAGCAGTTGTCAGTCATTGTAAATATCGGCGAAATGATATTCGCATTACTTAATAGGCGGATAGTCAATGTGTTGCTTGGCGGCGTCATTCTTATTGTACTGTTCGCCGGCTTGCGTCCGTATGCCAGCTATTCAGATGAGTGGGTTTCGTTCAACAGCCAGGCAAATCAGACGGAGTTCGGGTACTACGGCCTGGCTACCGGGAAGCTGGACGATGCCGTCAGTATAGCGATCTGGCAGCAATCAATTGAAATTTCCATGACGGTGCAGTTAAGCCGCCCCCCTGACAATCGTTTCCAGGTTCTGACACAAATCGACTCCCCTGGCAGTGTCGACCCCTTGATCATAGGGCAATGGCAATCCAACCTCATCATCATGAGTGGGCGCGATTATCGCTCCGAGTTCAAATTTCCACGACTGTCTGCAGATCTATCAGCAAATTCTGCAGATCTATCAGCAAATATAGATACGGCCATCGATGTTGTTGTCATTCTTACCCCCGATATGACCTCATTGAATGTCAACCAGCAGTTGATAGCTCAAGGCCCGGCCATCCCTTTCAATCAAGCTCCTGACAGAATCAGCATTGGCAATGCTCCGGACGGCGGCCATGGATGGACAGGCAGTCTTCAACACTTTCAACTTCAAAGCACAACGCCAGGCCGAACACGTGCTCAGTATCAGTTTGACAAAGACAATTTCCCCGCCATTGCCGAGAGCGACGATGGCACAAATAGTCTGGTCGTGCCTGAGCCGGGGCATTTCCCGGACAGGGCCTGGATCGGCGCATTGCGAATCAATGATCTATTTCATGGCAACTTATTTGATGTCATCATCAATTTTCTGGGATTTACACCTTTTGGCTTCCTGATGTGCGCCGCACTACCCCGGCGTAATCGAAGCTATTCCGGCCTTCAGAATGTTTGCCTCACTATTCTCACCGGCTTCCTGCTAAGCCTGGCCATTGAATCCGCGCAATCATTCATACCTGGCCGCAGTCCTCATGTGCATGACCTGCTGCTGAACACTCTGGGGACAGCAGCAGGCGCCATCAGCCTGCTGATTATGCTCAAGCTCTGGCGAAGAATCAGGACTACTGCTTCTGCGGAGCATCCTCCAACCAGGAATCCAGAGAGCTCAGAAAATCCTTGAGATCCAGGTCAAACTCTCCACCAGAGCCTTGATGCAGCCACCGCTTCTTGGAGTTATTCTTGAAGATATACGTATGATGCTCATGACCCAATGCAGCGCTGATGGTGGCAAACATATAGCTAAGAAAATTTGAGGGATAAAGCTCAACAACCCTTGTATCCGGTGGGCTGAACATCACAGACATCATGCCGGCACCTGCCAGCCCAATGACATCGGTTGCCTGTGAGAAAAGTTCTGCCTTCTCCCGAAGACCCAGTGATGACATCTCCACGGATTTGAAACCACGCTGCTCCAGCTCTGCGACCAGCGTATCTTCCTGACGAAATTTACGAGAGCCTGCGTCTTTGCGACTGATGTACAAGCGTTGATTCGCAGCCGCAGGCTCGCTCATGAAGGAGCCCAGTCGCGTACGATAGCCTTCGATGAGCCAGCCGGGTACCACATTGGATGAGTAGCCGCGCGGACGCGATACACACACCAAACGCTCGAACTCCATCGCTTCATGAAGCGACAACTCCACCATCCGATCATCGGCCACACCCAGCACCCGCAAACTCTCACGAAACGCAGATTTGTTCGGTGGTATCAGAAACTGATCAATCTGAACTGATTCAGTTGCGCAATCCTCCAGCAATATCCATCGCCCCAGAGCGTCAGTCAGCCAGTGAGCAAAATTACCCTGAACTGTCGATAACGGGGCACACAGATTCAAGGTCGTGCCCGCTATCACTCTTGCAGGCGCTCGCTTCAATACCTCGAGCGGCTTGAGTTGATGATGCGTCGAGTAGTCTTTTTGCAGTCGGTTGTCTGCACCGAATATCGACACATGAGTAATCCCATCACTGAGGATACGGCCATTGTTCAGAATGAGTCCCTCATACTCGAAGTCGGTTTTGAGAACTGCCGGACTGACAGACTCGTCCAGCGTGTCCTGTTCCCGACCTTCAGACCAGCGTTGGTACAGCTCTGGATTAAACGGTACGCTGGAATGGAACGCCGACAGCTCGATCTTGGTTACCTGCAGATGCTCCACGGGAACAACGGGCAGCGCCGGAAGTAACAAATCTTTTGTTCGTTCCCTGAGCGCAACACCCAGACTGACAGCATGTCGTAGACTTATCACAGACCAAGAACTCCATCGACAATTTTTGACGCCGTATCCTGAATGGTGTATCGGTTTGCTGAACGTCGACACCCTTCTCTGAGTTGCTCTGATAGCTCAGCAGACTCCAGAAATTGCCTGAGCAGTGACGTGTAGCTCTCAACATCTCCTTTGCTATCCAGTATCAGCGCGTTGTCGCCATTTTCAAGATAGGCCACTTCGGGGCCATGATTGTCACAACGCGTGGTGATTATCGGAATGGCATAATGAAACGAATCGATCGCCACCAGGCCTACTGCACCGGGCACAACCATGGCACTGGCACTCAACAGCAATCGGTCGCGATCTTCACCGAACACCGAACCTACGTAGTTACACCAATCGTGTTTACTGGCAAACGATTCAACCATGGCTTGATCGGGGCCCGTACCTGCCACAACCAACTCAAGCTCAGGGTGTTCAGCCTGCAGGTTCTGCATCGACTGAAAGATCAGATCCAAACGCTTATCGTCGTACAGCCCACCGATGTAGACAAAACGAGACTTGTGCCGTTGTACTTCTGACTCCTCCAGCTTCCTGGTTACGGTCAGCGTATTGTTGACAACGACTATTCGCTCATCAGGTACTTCTTGCTCCAGCAAGGCCTGTCGGGAGATTTCCGTATAGGCGAACCACCGAGCCACTCGACGGACCATCAACTGCTTGAGCTTACGTGCCAGGCCTATCTCTCGGTGGCTTTGAAAATTCTTGCCATGACCGAAATAACACATCGATATCCATCCGATCTGCTGAAGTGCGAAAAGCAGATAATTATCGAGCAATTTGGAGGCATGCTCCACGATCACCACATCACCGCGCCGCACCTTGAAAGGCGAACCCTGCCAGTACAGGTAGCGCGTGAATTTACCAGGCAAGGGAATGATCAGGCTTTTCACACGATGCCCCCACTCGGGATATTCCATACGAATCTTTGAGCCTTCATAGGCGTCTGGTGGCCCATAGATAAGGACGAACTCAATTCCCTGCTGCGCAAACTGTTCACGCAGGTTTTCGAACAGAGGCAAACGGTAGTGAGGCACGAATTTCTGAACGAAAACCACACGCTTTATCCCAGCCTGATTAGTCGCCTGTGATTTGTCAGCTTCACTCATTATTTCCACCACTGTTTTTCTGATCCTTACTGGACAAATCATCCAGGCCCATATGCGCACGTACCATTCTATTCAACGGTTCCTGATAGAAAAAGCGTCGTTCAGTAAATGCAACACAGCTTTGTTTTGCCTCCTCGTAGCTCTCCAGCACCTCATTGACCTGTTCCGGATACATCGCTACGACTGCAAAAGAATTGCGTTGCAGCCACCGGGCAATCTCGAGCTGATGTTTGTCACGCCGGAGGGTATTCGGCACAACCAATGGGACAATGCCGGCTTCAAGCAGGGAAAAAATCGACCCACCTCCCCCATGACAGACAACCACATCGGCCTTGTCGATATGCGCCTGGATACCTGGTTCGAATCTGAACCAGCGTGCCACTGCGGGCTCATACAGGCCGTCAGCGATCTGGATCAAGGCATTTTTGGCGTATGGTCCCTTATCCACGGCTTCAACCAATGGGTCGAACGATGTTGTGCCAACGGTAACAAAAATGTTCATAGCAGCCCTACCCAGGTTGCCTTGGGATAAATTTTCAGCAACTCTTTGTGCTGCACGAAGAATTGATCTGCGAACCGGTACAAAGCACGCCCACATTTGCTACGTGTCTCGAATCGAGCCCAACTCTCGAAAACAATCAACTTGCCCCCTAGAACCTTTGCCGCCAAGGCCGGAATAACGGCAAAGCCGGGGCCCGTCACGATTGCCATGCGAATATCGTAATGACGCGTCATACGCCAAAGCAGTCGAGCTGAACTGACGGCATATGCAAGCACATCCCTTAACTCCACGGCACGATGTTTGGGGGCACAGGTATCCACAGACCAGCACTCGTCAAACAAGCTGCCATCAACGAGTTCAGAGTCAGTAATCAGGACACAGTGACTCGCGGCTCTTACCTCTGGATCCAGGGATACAAGGACGCGAAGAGCTTCCTCCAAATGACCACCTTCACCAGCAATGAAGAGCAACGTAGCCGGTGAATGCGCACGACAAAATTTCATCTGTTTATCCGACTACCAGCGTAAGCGGCGAGCAGAGGGCCGTACCTGCTGGCTGCGCACACTGGTGGGCTTGGACCGCTTGCGCGGCTTGACCGTCATCACGGCAACTGCCATGAAACTGATGAAGTAGATCTGCCAGATGGCCGTATTACTTCTGAACAAGGAATACTCAGTCATGTTTTGAACAGACACAGCCGCAATCGCCACTAACAATGGAAATGCATTAGTGACTCTCGATGAGAGTGATAGATAACGCAAGAAATATGCACCATAGCTGAATATTATAGCTGCCCCGAAAAACACCCCTCCCGATACCAGACTGTCCATATAGCCATTGTGATAGTGGTTGTAAGGCACACCAAATGCTGGTGCTTCCATAACGGTCTGGTGGTTATCGTAACCCCATCCGAGTATCGGGCGTTGCATGAACGCATCCCACGCCACCCCCCATAAGTCGGTTCGACCGGTCAGTGTCATGTCCTTGCCTACAGCACCTGTCGCAGCCTCGGCGTAGTCATCAGCGCTCTGCTGAATAACCAGCACCAGCAACACGATAAAGACCAGCGTTGTACCACCAAGAATGATGGCGGCTCGGCCTTTCTTGCCAAGCGACCCATAAAACCGGTGACCAATCATCATCAAAGCCAGGGAAGAGATGATCGATAGCGTAGTCGCACTACCCGTACTCCATGCGTTGAACATGACGACACCCAGAACAAGCATCAGCCACATCATTTTTCTGGTTTTGAATCGCGTCTGGGACATTAATCCAAATGTGGCCCAGGCGGCCGCAATACAGACACCACCCAGTGAGTTAGGGTTCCCAGCAAGACCGCTGTAACGTTGACCGTCGAGGATAGCTGCGATGGTGCCGTTCTCATGTGCGAAAAACAACAGAAAGCCTCCTCCCAGGGTCAGCATCAAGGGCGCAATAGTGATAATGCAGGCACTGTAGACAACATTGCGTTGCCGACGTTCATCACTGAAATACAACCAGGTAGCAAAAATACCCAGACTCAAATGAATCACGTTGATGATGACCCTGTCGGGGTAGTCACTGGCGACTGCGGTTAACAGCAGCACAAATATCAGGAATAAAAGCGTTCTTTCACGTTTGAAGAAGGCGATCATGTCCCTCATTCGAAACATCATCAGAAAAAACGTCAATAGATAGCTGAGTGCCTGAAGCTTCTGTTTAAACAATTCTGCAGACAATTCCGCACCGTCATCTGTGGCAGTATCTGGCACCCAAAACACGGTGTAGCTATTGATATCAGTCAAGCCTTGAATAACGGCCAGAAAAAACACCGAGCCCAGAAACATATAGCTGAACAGTGGCAGAGCCGTCAGCGTCGGCCAATGAGAGATGGCTTCAAGTCTGCGCCATGTGCGAGAGAAGAATCCGAAACTCAAAAATCTTGTGTACCAGGAACTCGAACGCTTCTTGCGACGACGCTGCCTGGAATCACCACTACCCTCTGAAGACTGCACGCCAGCCATTTATCCGTACAACCTCTTGGATGGACGTATCAGCTTACCTAGATTGGTAAACCCTTTCTTGAGCCAGTAAGCAGCCATACCGCCACTCACGGGTAGAGCCAGCACCCCCAATACCAGACCCACTGGCGCTTGCACCAGAGCCTTTAGATTGAATACCAGTCGCTGGGATAATTCTGCCTCGCGCAGCACGACCCGTTTGAAATTCTGGCCTTGGGTCATACAACGAAAGATCATGTATCGGGAGCTGGTTCTCGACGCGGGTATGGTCTCGTGCACGATGGCATCCTCACGCCAGACGACGTGCAAACCACGCTCTGCCAATTGATCAAAAAAGAGACTATCGCTGCCGCCCGACAAACCAAACTCTGGATCAAAGCGCTGTGAACCGATTTGTTGCAGATCGAGCAAGCAATTGCCAGTGGCAACATGGCGCACCTTATCACCTGTCTTCAAGCTTCCTTTGTTGTGAAGGTCCAGCAAAGCGACCCAGGCAGAAGTGCCCTGCGGGTAAACCGGCTCAATGGGACCTGCGACCACGGCACTGCCAGACACCTGCTGCTGGGCATACAGTGCGCTGATCCATTCAGGCTTCGGAAACTCATCGTCATCGACAAAGACAAGCCATCGCGTCTGCGTGTTTTCCAGAATCAGGTTGCGCCCGATTGATATGTTGTTTTCTGGCGAGTCGACTATTACGACCTCACACACATCATTTATTGACGAATCATCCACAATCTGTTGCACTATCGGACGAGACTGCAACCCCGAGTTGTTGACGACCAGTAATGTGCATTGCCCACTTTCAAGATCCGCCGCCTGAAAATGATTCATCGCGATTTTCAAGTGCACTAGCAGATTGCCAAACAGCGTGGAACGGTCGTGTGTAATCACGCCCACGGTAAGCCCTGGCTGTTTCTCAGGAGTGTTCATCTTGTCTTTCTCCACGAGAATGAGAGGTATGGAATACGAGCCAAAGGCATGGGTTTACAGCAGCAAAAATGTCCGGAAAGGGTATCACCAAAGCACGTGGAATGTCGCTGCGTGTTCACAGATCTCAAGGATTCCAGCTGGCTGATTCTGGCTACGGCATGGACAAATGTTTACATACGCCTTAATCCTACCATTGCTATCGTAACAGCTCTGGGTAACCTGACCCATTTTAGAGAGTTTCTGCGTGATAAGGTCAAAGTTTACATTCAAGATTTCGGGTAGAAGTTGAGATGCGCAGATCACATCGCAAAAGACGTAGATCAAGCCGTAACAAGCGTAGGTTAAGAGTCGCCATGGCCTCTTCGCTTCTTTGTCTTGCACTGGGCTCCGTGTACGCGGTTCGCCATCCCCATATCGCAGATAACGTCGTAGGCCCCGGCTCACTACTGGAAAGTGCGCTTGCGAAGCTGCCCTTTGTTGACAAGGCAATGTGCGTCGGCCTACCGCGATCGCCGATGCCATTCGACGTGATCAACAAGACAACACTTGAGCAATGGGTACCGTCCTTACGTTACACGACCAATCCTCAACACCTCTCCATTGACACGGGACCTAAAGGTCACCCGGCCTTACGCCAGCGCTTTATCCCCTCAGAAAGAGGTAGTTTTCGAGTAGTCGCCTCGATCAACCTGGAGCCTCGCCGAAGCTACGAAGTGGAGCAATCTGTCATGTTCGAACCTGGCTTCCAGTGGGGTAGCGAAGTTGAAAGCGGCAAATTCGGCTTCGGCTTTGCTGGCGGCAGCGCCCCCACTGGCGGAAAAGTGGAGAACGATGGGTTCTCGGTCCGTTTGATGTGGAAAGGCAACTATGATGGTAGTGCCAGCGTCGGCGCCTATGTCTACTCCGTAGACCGAACAATGAACCTGCCTTATGGCGATGAGTTCGTGTTTCCGGATTTCACTATTCCGACAGGTGACTGGTTCCAGGTGAAGATGCGCTTGACCACCAACTCCAGCCACGAGGCTAGCGACGGACAACTTCAGGTCTGGATCAACGATAAACTTCTGTTTGATCGAAGCGGCATTCAATGGCAGTCTGAAGGTGAACAACCCGTGATAGATGATCTGCTCTTCTCAACATTCCACGGAGGCAATACCGCGCAATGGTCCCCGCAAAACGTTGTCTATGCTCGATTCTCTGATATCTGCGTATTCAAGACCGACGCACCGACACCTGAAGAGCCCTAAGCCAAAGGGCCTCCAGTTCCATCGAATCTCTTTTTGCCAATCGCTTGAAAGAGCGCAAGACAATGACACTTTGAGCCAATATTCCTAGCGCACAAAAAAGGCCCGCTCTCAATACCTGAGGCAGGCCTTTTTACGTTGACGGAACTAGCAGCCAGGACTCAGTCCTGGCTGGCTATGGACTACACGATATCCAGATCATCATCCATCTGAGTGGTAGACCTGCGACGTTGCCCAGAACCCTGGGCAGGACGCTGACCCGAAGCAGGTCGACCCAGATCAGAAGGATCGATTCTGGCAGTGAAATCGAACTCGTCAGTATCAGCAGCACTTGCCTGAGTGCTTGCACCGTTACCGTAATCCAGCCCCAGGTCCACTTCACTGCTATCTGTACGAATGTGCATCAACTCTTGCTGTGTCAGCCTGAGCTTGGAACCGCGCTTCTCCGAACGTTCACCCTTCTCACCTTTCTCGGTGTATCCGTAGTAATCGTAGTAACCCTGATAGTAATAATCACCACCATAAGCCGTGATCTTGTTGATATCCACTTGCGTGATCAACACACCAGCCAAAGGTGCATCCACCTGACGCAGACGCTGAATACCGCGTTTGATCAGCTCCATCGAAGTCTCATGTGACTTGACGACGTAGACAACCGCGTCACTCAGTCTGGCAAGCACCAGTGCATCGGATACTGCCTGAGTAGGTGCACTATCAATAACGATTCGATCGTAGTGGTTGCCCAGTTGCTCCAGGATCTTCTCGAAACGCTTGGATGACAACAACTCCAGAGGCTGCTCTGGCAGTGGTCCGGAAGGCAGAATGTCGAAGGCACCTTCATAGACACCGCGAATAATGCAATCCCTGGCCGGAGCCGTATTGGCAATCAGATTGCTCAAACCCTTGACATTTCGATCAAAACCAGCCGCTTTGGCAACCGTTGGACGACGCATGTCGCAATCGATCAGCAGCACACGCTCCAGCTGTGACAAGGAATAAGCCAGGTTGATCGACGCTGTTGATTTACCCTCACCTGGTATGGATGAAGTAATCGTGATGACTTTTCGTACCGAATCCCTGTCATCCAGACAGATAGCTGTTCTGGCCGTGTTAACCGATTCTGCAAAGGTCCGATTCTTGTCCGGTATTTCCAGCGGGCTCAAAGGCAGATTCTGCTTGGCATTGAACAGACCGCCTTTGATCAGTGGCAGGATTCCCAGCAGTTTCAAGCCCAGAGTCTTTTCGATATCACTGGTGCCCTTGACCGTATCATCCATTTGCTCATACAAGAAAGCCATCAGCATTGACAGAATCAGAGAACCCAGGGCTGCCAGTGCAATGATCAGCTGCTTCTTGGGCTTGAAAGGACTAACCGGTGTCTGTGCATAATCAGCGACTCGTGCGTTGGCTGTTTCCAGTCCATCCGCTGATTTCGCTTCAGTGATACGACTGAAGAACGTGTCATAGATAGTCCGGTTGGTTTGCACTTCACGATCCAGCGCATCCAGCTCAAACTTCTTGGTACCAATCGCCTGAATCTCATTCTTGCCAGAGCTCAACTTGGCCTCGATAGACGCAACTCGTTGCTGGGCCAACTGATATTCCTTCGCAACACTGCCCACCACTCGAGCCACATGCCCTTCAAGAGTCAGATTCAAGGTAGCCAGCTGTGACATGGCATCAACAACACGTGGATGCTTGTCACCATAACGATTACGCAATTCATCCAGCTGACGTTGAGCCTGCCCCTGGTCGATCTTTACACCCTGCACCAGCGGATCGGCCTGAAATGCGGGAATGGAACCCAACAGGTTTGGCTGACCTTGCAAGGCTTGAACCTCTCGATAAACGTCAGCTTTTGACGCCAGCTCACTACGTGCTTGGGCCAATTCAGCCGTCGCCAGCAACAACTCTTGCTCGTTCAAGCGACCAACACTGCCATCCACATCAACCAGACCATTTTCCTGTTTGAAAGTAATCAGGCGATTCTCTGAGTTATCGAGAACCGACTTCAGCTGCGTCAAACGTTCGCTCAACCAGGAAGAGGCCCGTGTCGTGAGCTCCAGTTTCGCATCCAGATAACTATCGATGTACTGCTCACTGACCGCATTAGCGATTTTTGCCGCATGCTCAGGATCTGACGAGGCGTAAGATACCTTGACCAGCTTGGTCTTTCTGACCGGTTCGATCGACAGACGTCCCATGAAATTGGCCAGCACGATTTGCTGACTCTGGCTCAACTGGCCATCAATATCATCACCAAAAGCCTCGTCGGTAAGATCTACGGAGAACTGAGGCAACTCCTCACCTGAGAGTACTCTGCGATCCATTTCAGCTGTAGCCGCACCGGAGAGTTGTGAACCGGACACCTCTGATGCCAATGAGGCTTCAGGGTTGTCAAGATCAACCACAACGCCTTGGTCACCCTCAGCCGAACTGCCCATACCCATGCCCAGTGTGTCACGAACACCATCAACCATGCCAGCAAGACCTGAAGAGCCAGTTGCCGCGGCATCCGACTCAGCGCCCTGATTCAGTGAAGAGAGTTCAGGATCTTTCCACAGCCCCATGACATCGACAACACGCTTGGCCAGGCCCCGAGACTTCAGCAACTCATACTGTGTCTCATAATAATCCTGCCCTTCTACCTCTGCACCTACCAGCTCTTCAAAAGAAATAGCAGTATTGGCTTGAGATTCAATAAGCAATGTAGAGGTCGCTTTGAACTCAGGTGTCGCTGTGTAGGCGTAGTACCCGGCCAAACCTGTAATCGCTGCAGTAAACAAGATGATCGGCAGCTTGTGCTTGCGCAGAATGCGGACATAGTGCTGCAGATCAATTTGATCCAGGCCACCTTCAGCATCGTCTCTGTACTCAGAGTCGAAGCTGTCGGCGCCTGGATGGACATCCGTTGAACGTGCCATTAGAAGAACCCTTCTTTAATAGTAATGATATCGCCAGGAGCGATCCTTGAATTGAGATAAACCTTGGATTCTTCCTCCGACTTACCGCCGCCAAGACCCTTGGTCACAAACATCTTTCGAGTCGAGGCCCGATCCGTCAGCCCGCCGGCCAGGGCAATGGCCTTGTCCAGTGTCAGCCCTGGCTGATAAGGATAACTACCCGGTGTCCGCACTTCACCATTGATGTAGAACGGACGGTATTCCAGCACCGTGACATTGACCGATGGATTAACCAGGAAACCGTTCTGCAACATGCCGGCAATATGACGCTCCAGCTGCGATGGCGATTTGCCAACCACCTTGATGTCACCCAGATAGGAATAGTTGATGCTGCCGCTGGTACCGACAGCGGTAGACAGCGTCAGATCTGGCTCATCGAAGACCTGGATGGAGATCGTGTCGCCCTGACCCAGAATGTAATCGTTCTGAATCTCAAACGGTGCGGCATCAACGTCTACTTCGTTACTGGCACCGGCAGTGGAAGGTGCTACCTCCTCCGAAATAGGGGTTGCTGTTCCGCAACCGACCATGCTCAGGCAAAGTAGAAATGCGGTTGGTAGGTGAAAAATTCTCATCTATAAAAACTCAAACAATTGATGGTGGCAAGATTACTAGGGTCGGGAATCGATCTACCTAACAGGGTTCTCAAAACGACAGTCGAGAGAAAGGTGTATTTGATTTATAAAGCCGGGGTCACAATTCAAAAAGAAAGACATATTCCACTTACCAAAGGCGTCAAAGTGTGGCCCGGATGTGCGCGCCGACGACAGAACGATCGTATTCCAAGCCTTCAACGTCTATTGCCACACCGGAACAAGCAGTAACTGTGCGACTCACCTGAGCGCCACTGACTCCAACTTGCAACCACCGCCGAAGTTGGAGATTCAATTCAAGACCGGCTCCCATTGTCTGGTAATCGAAAGTCGGACAATCACGATCTTCGTTCTCGAAGCTCAAAGAGGCTACGGTCTGAAATCGGCTAGACCAATCGTGCGTCCAGTTAAACAATAAATCGTCAGAAATCGTACTTCCAGCATTGTCAACACCTTGATCATCCGTCTGCAGTGATCTGTCGATATCCAGACTGAACTTACTGTAGGAGACCGGTGAATAGACAAGCCCAACCTCTGCAATCAATGCCGTCGTATCTTCATCACTATTTTGATCATAGATTGCTTTGAGCACACCAATGCGAGCATCACCACTCAGTTTTGACGATGATGCCAGCTCGACACCTGTCAGTAGCGAAACTTCGTTTCTATCGCGACCGTCGTCATCAAAATCGTAGATTCCATAACGAATTTCCGCCAAAACGCGAGTATCAGGAGAAAGACGCAAAGAAAACACGGCGTATGGTCGAATGTAACTGTAATCATCACCATCAGTGAATTGCTCGAGATTGGAGTAGTTGACTGAGCCTAGAGCTATCCCAGCACTCAAATTACCGCGTGCATCCGCAGCGCCATATCTGAATTCAGCCCCGGCATTGATCACTGAAACCTCGACCTGATCATCCAGAATCCCCACGATGTTGGCTGCCTGTCCCGTGCCTTGTTCCTCAGCTGTCTTTCGAAAATTGAGATTGGTAATCAGACGTTGCTTGCTGGAAAGATCACCGACAGCCCGGAGGTCAAGATTATGATTGTCATAGTCGAGACCATCTTCTGAAAAAACCCCATATTCACCGCTGTAGCTCGCAGTCAATGAAAGCAAACGACGATCTGCCCGCCACTCGAGTTCTGGTTTGACCAGCACCGCACTGCCAGACACCTCATTTGCACCATCTCTGTACAGATTATCGATAGACACATAATCGACTCTCAAAGCAGGGGTTAGCTCAGTCTCACCCAACTTTACCGAGGCTGCTTCCTGCACCGAGGCTGCTTCCTGCGCGAAGGCGTTGGCAGTAAAACAAAGGGTACTAACCGCTAACAAAGGGACCAAGCGTGGCCCGACCAGACGTTTACCGAGCTTGTCCGCTTTACAAGTACTGGAGCTATCGCAATAGAAATGACTCACTGAACCATGCACCAATGTCAAATTTGAACCTTTTATTATACCTGAGTCACTTGAAAGCTTGACAGCTGATAAGAAGAAGAATAAGACTCGCACAGGTATTTTTACCGCCTAGCGTTAATGGGCGATTTGTCATATCACCCTGATTGAGCCTCTCTACTCCTTGTTTATACTTTCGTCCAGGCAAGTTACTCAGTCGACAGAGACCAGTTGCTCGTGAGCCTCGATAGATATTCGGGCCACTTCCATCAGCTCCTCATAGGCAATAGGACTGGCACTACCGCCAGTCATTGCCGCAACGAAGGTCTGAACACAAGAGGCCTGGCCTTTATCCTGCCGAAGCAGATTCATTTTCTTGAATCCTGGCCAACCAAACCCCTGAAGTTTCCTGAAGTTATCCAACTGCAGAACTGCATTACCCGCAAACACCTCAATGCGCTCTTTCGGGAACACCTTGCCCCCATTGGCCAGATAGTGAATGGTGCCGAACGAGCCATCTTCGAAAGACAGCGTTATTGAACACTTGTCCGTGGTTACATCCACGCCCGGATGACTCCCCATACACACAGCATGCACCTTGGTGATAGGCGCTCCCACCAGAAAACGCATCAGATCGATGTAGTGACACGCTTCACCAATGATACGGCCACCGCCAACTTCCTCATCCTGAACCCAGCTATCGGCCTCGATAGCCCCGGCATTCATGGTCATGATCAAGGATTTGGGCGTCGATACACTATTCATCAGTGATTTCATTTTCTGCACCTGAGGTGCAAAGCGTCGATTGAAACCCACCATCAATACGGGTGCAGCCGCCTTGCTCTGACTGGCCTGGTAGGCCTTGTCAATATCTGCCAACTGCTGGTGCGTCATGGCCAGCGGTTTTTCGACAAAAACATGCTTGCCAGCTTCGAGGGCCTGCTGAACATATCCTGCATGTGAGTTGTGACGCGTGACCACACAGACCAGATTGATGCTTTCAGCTGAGATAACTTCATCAGCATCGGTACTAACCCGATTGAATCCGTTCTTTTCGCCGTGATGCGTCGCACTGACACCGCCTTTGGACACCACCGTGTCCAGTGTCACACCCGCACTCTTGAAGGCGGGTATGAGCGTACGCGAGGCGTAATTGCCCGCACCGATAAATCCACAGACGATCTGACTCAAGCTGGCATGCTTTGACTTGACTGGTAACGACACAGTCTGCATGGATAAATCAACGGGCTCATCGGTTCTGTAATCCAGCAAGACGCCGATTGCATTTTTGTCACTGGTCAATAAACCGTAGGCTTCAACTGCCTGATCAAAGGCATATTGATGCGTTAACAAGGGCGCTACATCCAGTCGCTGTTCTGCCATCATTTCCAGCACCGCCTGAAAATTTCGATTCTCAGTCCAACGGACAAAACCAATCGGATAATCCATGCCCTTGCCTTCATAGCGCGGATCGTAACGTCCGGGGCCATATGAGCAAGAGACTTGAAAGGTCAATTCCTTTTCATAGAACTCAGAACGATTAAGCGAGAGTCCGACAACCCCCACCAGAACTATTCTGCCGCGCTGTCGGCACATTCTGGCCGCATTACTGACCGGCTCATCCGATTTGGTTGAGGCAGTAATAATCACGGCATCAACCCCTTCGCCACCGGAGAAGCTGTACGCTTTTGCCAGCGGATCTTCGCCGGCTGCCAAGGAGACCGTCTCAGCGCCGAACTGCCGCGCCAGTGCCAGCTTGGACTCATCAAATTCAATTCCCAGCACTCGGCAGCCTTGTGCCCGTAATAATTGCACCGTCAGCAAGCCGATCACGCCCAGACCAATCACCACGATTCGCTCACCCAACGTAGGTGCCACCAGACGCAAGCCTTGCAATGCAATGGCGCTTAAAACCGTAAAGGTGGCTGACTCATCGCTGACATCATCGGGAATGGCTGCCACCAGGTTCTCAGGCACCGCCACCACCTCGGCATGATTACCATTGGAGACAACCCTGTCACCGGGTTTGAACCCTTTGACACCAGAACCGCACTGCAGCACCACACCCACATTGCTGTATCCCAGCGGCATGGGCTGATCCAGTTTGCTTTTGACCGCCTCATAGGTCGCGGCCAGACCATCGGTACCGACCTTCTCTAAAACCATCTTGACTTTTTCAGGCTGCTGTCGCGCCTTGTCAATAAAGTTGGCTTTGCCAAATTCGACCATCATGCGCTCGGTACCGATGCTGATCAGACTACATTGCGTCCGGATCAGAACTTCGCCGCTTGCCAGTGACGGTGCGGGTACTGTCGCCAGGCGAGTCTCTCCGCTGGACAGGTTTTGAAGTATCTGTCTCATTTTTGGAGTTGTTTCCTTGATTCACGATGTAAATTGAGAGCAGAGTATACAGTCTGTGTTTGGCTGCACTGTTCAGCAGTGCATTTATACTGTCGCGTTTTGTGATATCACCCGATCTTCAGGCTAGCTGTGAAAAAAATTCTACTTCTGCTGCATACGCTCCGATATCTAAAACCCATTCAGATCTACGGACGAATCTGGTTCCGCCTGCATCACCCCCACGTTCGGCCGGTGAGCGGCGCACAAGTACGCACACACACGCGTCCCATGACGCGCTTCGTGCCTGCCAAACAGAGTATTTTCGTCCCCGACTCTGGCCTGGAAACAGCCCGCAGCGAGTCGACGTCCAGAGCGCTGCTAGCCGATTGCGTGTTTAAATTTCTGGGTGATGAGCACCAGATTCAACAGCCCAAAGACTGGAATTGTGAGACGAAGGAAAAGCTCTTTTTATATAATGTTCACTATTTTGACGACCTGAATGCCGTTGGATGGGCGCAACGCAGCTCGCATCACACCGCGTTGATTGAAAACTGGATTGCAGACAATCCGGGGTCTGGTCCCGAGCGCGGAGGAAACGGCTGGGAGCCTTACCCCCTCTCCTTGAGAATCATCAACTGGATTCAGTTTTTCGAAAGACTGGAAACCGTGCCAGAGCATTGGTTGAATAGCCTGGCTACTCAAGCCCAATATTTATTCAAACGACTGGAATATCATCTTCTGGGCAATCACCTGTTCACCAATGCCAAGGCACTGGTCTACGCAGGCTGCTATCTGGAGCACCATGAGGCTTGCCTGAATAAAGGCCTGTCCATACTCCAGAAAGAAATACCCGAACAGATACTGGCGGACGGCGGACACTTTGAGTTGTCCCCCATGTACCACAGCATCGCATTGGCTGATTTACTGGATTTGATCAACCTGGCACGCAGCTACCCACAACAGATTCCTGATGCGTTCACCAATACGCTGACGAAAGTCGCTCAAGACATGTTTGCCTGGTTGCTGAATATGCAGCATCCAGACGGGCAAATCAGTTTGTTCAATGATGC
Organism: Granulosicoccus antarcticus IMCC3135; assembly: GCF_002215215.1. Taxonomy (NCBI): domain Bacteria; kingdom Pseudomonadati; phylum Pseudomonadota; class Gammaproteobacteria; order Chromatiales; family Granulosicoccaceae; genus Granulosicoccus; species Granulosicoccus antarcticus. The sequence continues at coordinate 5,092,031 of NZ_CP018632.1, forward strand.
GGCGATGGATATAGCCCCCGATTATCAGGAACTCGCCGCCTACGCTAAATCTCTGGATTTGGCGCTGCCTCTAACAGCCGGTACCGCTCACTATGCCAAACACTCCGGATACGTCACACTCCACAGTCAGGAACTGTGCTGCATCATGGATGTTGGCAATATCGGACCTGATTACATTCCCGGGCATGCACACGCAGACTCACTGACCTTCGAACTCTCCCTGTTCGGACAACGCCTGCTGTGTAATTCCGGCACCTCTGTTTATGGCACGGGTCCAGAGAGACTTCGCCAGCGGGGCACTGCCAGTCACAACACGGTTGTCGTTAATAATCGGAATTCAAGCGAAGTCTGGAGTGGGTTTCGTGTTGCACGTCGTGCCAAACCGTTTGATGTCAAGGTGGATATATCCACGATCGGCTACAATGCCACGCAGGTGTTTGCGGCACACTCGGGTTATCGTCGTCTGGCGGGCAAAAATATCCATTCTCGACAGTGGTCTTTTGGACCTGGCTCACTCACAATTACCGATAAACTGACTGGGCCATTCGACTCTGCAGTCGCCTACTTCCACCTTCACCCTGATATCCATGTCGACATTTCACCCACAGGCATCGAATTGAGAATGAAGTCTGGACAAACCGTGCAACTAAGGACTTCCGGTGGAATAATGCAGGTTGAACCCTCGACCTGGCATCCTTGCTTTGGCGCGTCCATCCCGTCAAACCGAATCGCCATCACTTTTAAAAAGGCACAGATCGTCACCCAAATTGCCTGGAAGAACGCCCCGCTCAACCCATGAAAATCCTTTTCCTTTCGGATAATTTTCCGCCCGAATCCAATGCCCCTGCCAGCCGTACTTTTGAGCACGCTCGGCAATGGGTGGCCGATGGGCATGAAGTGACCATCGTCACTTGCGCTCCCAACTTTCCTGCTGGCAAATTATTCGACGGCTATTGCAACCACTGGGTCCAGAAAGAGACCATGGCAGGCATGAGCGTGGTACGCGTCAAAACCTATATCACCGCTAACGAAGGATTTATCAGGCGGACACTGGATTATCTCTCTTTCATGGTCATGGGAACCCTTGTTTCCCTGTTTCAGCCCAAACCTGATGTCATCATTGCGACCTCGCCACAATTTTTTACAACTCTCGCAGGCTATATGGTTTCAGTGCTGCGTCGACGCCCCTACGTGTTTGAGCTGCGCGACCTCTGGCCGGCATCGATAACTGCGGTCGGCGTCATGAAAAGCGGCAGAACCATCCGTCTACTGGAACGACTGGAGATGTTTCTCTATCGCAAGGCAGCGCTCATTATCCCCGTCACAGAATCTTTCAAGCGCGAGCTGATTGAGCGTGGCATACCCGCCGAAAAAATAGCGGTCATTTGCAATGGGGTGGACTTGTCTCAGTACCTACCCAGACCCAAAAGCGAGAACCTGGTTCAAGAGTACGACCTGAAGGACAAGCTGGTTGTTGGCTATATCGGCACGCATGGTATGGCCCATGGCATCCCCAGCGTTGTTGCTACCGCCGCCCGCATGCAAGATGACCAGGACGTCGTGTTCCTGTTTGCAGGTGGTGGTGCCGCACGCTCGGCGCTGGAAGCTGATGTGCAGAGACGAAATCTGACCAACGTTCGCCTGATACCCATGCAACCCAAATCCTGCATGCCAGAGCTGTGGAGTATCTGTGACATTGCACTGATTCCCTTGCGCAATCAAGACCTTTTTCGCTCCGTCATACCCTCGAAGCTGTTTGAATGCATGGGCATGGGCATACCCGTCATCATGAGCGTGCCTGAAGGTGAGGCGACTCAGATTGTCCAGAATACCGGCTGCGGCCTGGTGGTACGACCAGAAGATCCCGAAGCCCTGCAGCAGGCGATCCTGCAACTGAAAGCCGACCAGGCGCACCGCCAGGAACTGAGCCAGAACTGCATTGCTGCAGCCCCGCTCTACTCCCGAGTCATGTTGGCCAAGCAGATGCTAGAGAGCATCAGGCAGTTGGTTCGAGTGCCCTAGGCACGCTCATGCTCACCGCCAATAGGTGAAAAGCGTAGTCGGTAAGTTACGAAAAGCCAGTGGATGTGGCTGGCTATAATTTGATCAGATTCGATATTCTTCTGTTGAACCTATGCTGCTATTTTGCCAGTCTTCTACTTAAGGCCATCGTTGGTTTTTCAACCGCTAAAAACAAAACCCATGCAATAACGACAGAAAGTACAACTGTAGCAAGACTAATTGCCCAGTAGGACAGCAGACCATGAAATTGATGTGCCAATGAAAGTAGAACAATGGCATGCACCAGGTAGAAGCTGTAGGATATTTTCCCAATAAACTGCAGGCTTGGATACTGTAATATTTTTCGTAAGCGCGTGTTCGCACAAGCCATCACGAGCAAGATAACCACACCTAGAGTCGTCGGCAATTGCCCTAAAACGCGTATTATCGCCTCTTGAGCCTCAGATGGGAAAAACGCATCGTATTGAATCAATGCAAATCCAAGTCCTAACAATGACCAATGCAGCGATGGCCTTAGTGAGGAAACTACAGTAAGAAGCATCCGATAATGTCGTGCAAGAATCGCGCCCGCGAAAAACTGATAGACAAACATCAAGGTAAGTAAGTAATCATTTTCATAATTGAGGGAAGAGTTGGTGTACCAATGCCCCCCTCGCCCAACCACATACAAACCCATAGCGAACGCAAGGCATACCCAAGCGTTGTACGTAAGCGTTCACGGCGTTGGAATAGCGTTTTCTGACTATGTAGGCTATTCTGAAGAAAAGGCCCTGCGAGTTTATTAGCCATCATCGTGCCCGATCCTCATCTATTAAATCCACCCCAAACGCTTGATGAGGCTCGCACTCAGATCGAGCAATTGTGGGGTGTGGTCGGTCAGTTAGAATCGATAGTCTCAGAACTTAAAGCGCAAAATGAGGAGCTTGTTGAACAGGTTCGAGAGCTGAACGAACGCATGGGCAAAAGCTCGCGTAACTCCTCCCGTCCACCCTCTTCAGACTCCACCTCGCAACGAGCCAACCGAAAAAAGAAACCCAAATCTACAAAACGAAAGGGTGCGCAGCCGGGTCATGAAAAGCACGAACGCCCGCTGGTACCCGAAAGTGATGTCGATCAGATTCAGCGCTATTTTCCGACCGCGGCCTGTGGCTGTGGTGGCTCTATTTTTGTCGATCCCGAGCCACGCTGTCGTCACCAGGTGTTTGATATCCCGGTGGTGCGTTTTTCAGTGATTGAGCATCAGCTGTTCGGTGGGCAATGCAACGGGTGTGGCAAACATCATTGCGCCCAGACTCCCGATAGCGTGCCTTCGGGGCAGATGGGCCCCAATCTGGTGGCACTTATCGCTCATCTGTCCGGGCGTTATCATTTGTCGATTCGTAATATTCAGGATTATCTGGTTGAGCACTGGCAGTTGCATTTCAGTCTCGGTGCCCTCTCTCAGGCTCAGGCAAAAGCGACGAGCGCATTAGGCGACCCGTACCGACAGATTGGCGATTTTGTTCGCCAACAACCCGTGGCGCATGCCGATGAAACACGGCATTTTCGCGGCAATGAGTGCCGTTGGCTGTGGTCGTTAGTGTGTGTGCAAGCTTGCTATTTCCTGACACAGGCCTCGCGCGGCAAAGAGGCTGCCGATAGGCTGTTAGGCGAATTCACAGGGTATTTGGTCACTGATGACTACGTGGGTTATAACCGTGTACCGGAAAGTCGTCGTCAACTGTGTTGGCCGCACCTGATTCGAAAATTCATCGATATTGCTGGACGGGTAAGCAATGGCGGCAAGATCGGACGCCGACTTTTATTACTTGCCCACGCGGTTATCCGCACCCGACATCGATGGCAAGATCAACTCATCGACGAGGCCGTTTATTACCGGCGAATGCAGCGACTACGCCGCAGCTTTCACCAGACGCTGGAGCGAGGTGCCCGGCTACGAATCGATGGGCGAACCAAACGTCAATGCCAACATCTTCTCAAGCGAGAATCTATGTGTTGGACCTTTCTCAAAGATCACAGGATCCCGCTAGACAACAATAGCGCTGAGCGTGCGCTTCGGCCCTATGTGATCTGGCGCAAGTTGAGCTTTGCCACCCAATCTTATCAAGGCGATCAGTTTCGTCCCTTGATACTGAGCATCGTGGGCACTGCACAACGGATAGGGATCTCAAGCTATCAGTTTATCCGCATCGCGTGTCACCAGTCGATGATTGAGGGCGAGGTGAAAGTGCGCTTTCCGTTTGATACGCCTCGGTTAGCGACTAGCTGAAAGAATCAGCTGCGGTTCCTACACCCCGCATGCGGGGCCGTGAACGGTTACGCGTTGTACCTCAATACTAGCCACATGATGACCGGGAAGATCAGTGCAATTCTCATCTCCATAACCAGCGTCCAAAGAACGGGGTTGAAAACGTCGTTATCAAAGCTACCGACGAGTAACACATGACCAAGAATGTCTTTCGGCTTTATGGAGTCAGGCCAAATCTGGTGAAACCACTGGCTATAGTCGTCTACTGCGATTGAGGCGAACCCTATATAAGCCAGCCATGACAGTGCTACTGCTACAATATAAGCTGGGTAGATACGAATAAATCGCTTTATCAAAAACGGGACTATTTTTACTGGACCGTGATAGAAAGGCATTGCCAGCACAAAGCCACTAAGCACAAAAAAGAACACGACCGCCTCGGAACCACCCCATAACGCACGAAACGGTGGCAATGAAACAATCTGAATGAACATGGAGTGTTTTGGCGAGGCATCACCAACCTCAGGCAGCATGACAAGAATATGCGAGAAAACAATTGCCAAGGCAGCTAGCCCTCGGAAAGCATCTAGTTCAATTATTCGTTTCATGCCCAGCTAACCATATCGTTATTTTGCCCATTACAGTCGGATCTTCAATGCTGCGGTCCGACTTTTGGCGACTCAGATTGTCCAAGATACCGGCTACGGCCTGGTGGTGCGACCAAACACACCGCCAGAAGCTGAACCAGAACTGCATTGCTGCAGCGCCGCTCTACTCCCGAGTCATGCTGGCCAAGCAGATGCTAGAGAGCATCAGGCAATTGGTTCGAGCGCCCTAGCTAGGCACGCCCGTATTCATCGCCAACACGCACGATGTCATCCTCACCCAGATAAGAGCCTGTTTGCACCTCGATAAGCTCCAATGCAATGGTGCCGGGGTTATGCAAGCGATGCATGGTACCTAAAGGAATATAGGTGGATTCGTTCTCCGTCAGCAATATCTCCTTCTCGCCATTGGTCACTATGGCGGTACCGGACACCACCACCCAGTGCTCTGAACGATGAAAATGCTTCTGTAGTGACAGCTTCGCACCCGGCTTGACACTGATGCGCTTCACCTGAAACCGAGGGTGCAGGTTCAGGCTTTCATAGTGGCCCCAGGGTCGATAGCAAACGGTGTGGGTATCTATTTCTGTTCGCTTCTGACTCTTGAGGTGTTCAATGGCAGCCTTGATACTTTGGGCATTGGAATGATCAATCACCAATACAGCGTCGGAGGTTTCAATCACAGAAATATTACGGGTACCTATCGCCACCACCAGACGCGAGCTGGAGTGCAGATAGGTATCTTGCGTGTCATGATGCAAGATATCGCCCACTCCTGAATTACCATCGGCATCACGCTGGGTAGCTTTGTGTACCGCATCCCAACTACCAATATCGGACCATCCGGACTTGTAAGGCAGAACAACCACGTTATCGGCTCGTTCCATGACCGCGTAATCAACCGAGATGTTCTGGCATTGGTTAAAAGATTCGGCCTCCAGACGAACAAACTCCAGATCCAGAGTCGCATTTTCCACACAGACTCGGGTGTGCTCATGCATCTCCAGCTCAAGCTTTTTCAGAGAATCCAGAAACACTGAGGCCTTGAAAATGAAGATACCGGCATTCCAGAAGCAATTACCGCTAGCGATCAGTCTTTGCGCCTCAATACGATCTGGCTTTTCGACAAACCGATTGACGATGCGAGGTGCATCCAGCGTGTCATCCATCGGATCACCCGACTGGATGTAGCCATAGCCCGTTTCCGGTGATGTGGGCTCAATTCCCAGAGTTACCAAGGCACCATTTTGAGCGATGGTGACCGCTCTTTCGATACTGGCCAGAAAGTCTTCAGCATCATCGATGATATGGTCCGCCGGCAGGACAACCATGACCGCATCGGGGTCGTTCTGCATCACCTGCCAGGCCGCCGAGGCAATAGCGGGAGCCGTATTACGCGCAGCAGGTTCCAATACAATCGAGAACTGAGTACCCAGAACCTCGGTCAATTGTTCAACAGCGAGAAACCGGTGTCTTTCTGAACAAACTACCAACGGGGCTAATGCCTCTGAATTGGCAAATCGCGCAACGGTTGATTGAATGAGGGATAAATCTCTGCCCAATGTGAGGAATTGCTTGGGCTGGTCTGTCCGCGAGAGCGGCCACAAGCGCGTACCAGATCCACCGGCGAGTATGACGGGTACGAATGCGGACTTTTTTGTAGTCACTGGACAACTCTCCTCAAAAATCACAAATGGATAGTAAAGCACATGCATTGTAGAACACAGTGGCTATACGAAAGCTGCGTTACAGTGACCAGATTTCCTGCACATCAGCGATTGTCGCTCGTATTCGTCTGAACAATTTCAGGATACAACCCGATTATGGTTTAATTCAATCGGCCTCATTGCTTTCGATTGACAAGTCGTTGACAATCTTGACTTAATTCCCTGCAATCAGGAGCCTGCTTATGAACGTACGAAATCCTCAAGGTTGTAAAAATCCGTGGGCTCTTACCGCCTTGACGATCCTTCTAGCAAGCTGCAGTAGCTCAGACGGCACGCCGGCAGTTGATGATGGCGATACACCTGTCGATCAGCCAGGCGAGGTCATTGACACGGATCCGACCGTCACCCCACTTATCATGGCGCTTAATTCAAGAAACCTGGGGATTGATGTACTTGAGTTCATTGATACCCTGAACTACACGAGCATCGTGATTCCAGAATCGATCCTCACCTTATCGATTGGCGAGCAAGACTGCGCCAGCGGTGGTCGCTACACCGCCTTGGCTCAAGAGTCACAAACAGAATTCAACTTCTCGGACTGCTCATTGTCTGCGACGGGGTCAAGCCCCTTGACTGGTCAATTGTCAATCACTACAAATGGCAGTGATACCTCGGCTGAGACGAGGGATATCGACGTCCGTTACGAAAGCGGGTTTGCCATTCAAAATGGGCAACGCGTAGTGACTATAGAAGGCAGATTCCTGACTGTATCGACGGACAATGAAGTGTCAGTCAGCTCCGACTCTTTGATCATCAATGACAACCAAGGCGATCTGACTGTAACAACGCTTCAATACGGCAAGACAGCAACAGAGAACGCCCAATCCACTATAAGTGTTGAATCCAACATCAACAGCTCTCGCTTTGGTTTCACGTTCGACTTGAGCACTTCACCGAACATGACAGCCAACCAGATATTCTGCCCAACAGCTGGAACATTGATTGTCACTGCAACAGATAGCTCCACCTTGACTGTCCAGGGTGCTGAAGGCGACAACGTGCTAATCGGTTCTGACACCGATCTGGATACTGTCAATTGCTCTGAGATAAGTTCTCTGGAAAACAACAGCAACCAGACCGTCGTCATAACCCCTCCCGCACCTCCGGGCGGTTGATTTCTATGGGGTGGTTCGCTCGAGCGATGACATCGGATACCGGATAGCGTAATCCGCGCCACCGGCAAAAACCCACGCTGCATCAAAGGCATCCAGAACGCCTGCGGCAGTGCTTAGCGTATCGTATCTCCCCGTTGTGTCGTTATATACGAAGGCATATTGTGCAACCTTGCAGTTCGCTGCCGGAGGCGATGTATCAGTGCATGCCGTACCACCGATAACACCGCTAGAAGCAGATGCAGCACCTCCTGCCACGGCTGGATCTGCCTCATTCAGAAACAACACATCACCATTGGTATCCACGACCAGAGTATCTGCCCATACCACCGGAAAACGGAATGGGTTTCCGACCATATTCCAACCTTGCGTACCCGGCTCTGATACATCAACGAAAAGGGGAGTGTCTACCTGAGAGCTGTACTCACCCTGTACATCAATTGATTTGCCGCTTTCATTGGTAATGACCCAGTAGCCAATTCCATTTTTCAACGAGTCGGTTAAAGCAAGTTTCTCGTATTTACCAATGAGACCACCACTACTGCCATCTTCCAGGTATTCGTATTCGAATACAACCCAGTCAGTATCATAGTTGGTAGTACCATCAGGAAAGACAGTACCCAGATCATCGAAGAGCACATCCTGCACAGTATCCGACGTCGACACTCCTACCAGGCAAGGTAATGACATCATTTTCCAGACAGTGGCGGTTAGTGCAACTGATTCATTACATGGCGAAGAATCGTTGAAATACCAATCTACTTCCGTATTGAAATATATTTCAGCGCTGATTATTCTTGCATCCCCCGCAACCAGCGAGGCCGAGACCGAACAGACAGCCACGCCGGTTTTGCTTGAATCCATTGCCACTGAAATATCGCAATCGGGTGCAGCACTGATACCGCCGTATACCAGCTCTACCGTATAGTCGTCAGCACTACCTTGAACACCATCCAACCCACTTCTGCCATAGCGCAGAGTCGAGACATCATCGTGACCCAGGGTCCTTTGTATCTCCGCACCGAAAGTCCCCTGTTGCATCGAAGCCTCCGTGAACGGACTCCGATAGCGCGATAATGAAGAAACACTCCTATCCGCATTTGCAGGGAATAAATCACCTACGGGTAGGTCCGTCTCATCACGTGTGTAGGTAGAAGCGTCCACTATCCTGTTTTCGGCAAATGGATTATTGGTATCACGATTGAAATAATGCAAATTCACATCATCACCGCGCACATCATCTGCTGAACCTATTACGTTATCCACTCCGGCACTGAAACCATAAACAGAATCTGCCCCTGTATTAGATTGCGTAAAGTCGGTGTCTGAGCCTGACACGGATGACGTTAATCCCATATTAGGATGCCCGAGGCCAACGCAGTGTCCCATTTCATGCAGTGACACTGACTCAAAATCAATGGAATTGGAAGGCAATGGCATATTACGCAGGTTGGAACTTGTGGATTCCTGCTTATTCCAGATCGCGATGTTGTTCATTACAGGGCGAACCATCTCATTCGCATAAGCGGTGCCTGGTGTAATGCACACCTTGAGCTCAAGCGCGCCGCCATCGCCTGAGTATCCACTTGGATATGTCAAACCACCGGGAAGCTGATTTCCAAAAATATAGGATCCAGCTTGTGTTTGACAGGATATGGCTGCAAGCATGGCGCCAAACAAGGCACCTCCTGCTATCTGAAGACTCTGCTTCGTTATGATGATCATTCGTCTAATTCCCCGCCCTGCTGAAGAGCTCTATCATTTTTACGTGCAGCTCCTTGAGAGGCTGCATCGCAACACTAGCCGATGCAGCATTGGCTGTGGCAATGACATCATCAACCTGGATCGATTGCATCTCACTCGACACAGCTTCGCTGGCAGAGATCACCAGTTCACTGCCGCCTTGCAAGCGATTGAACTCAAATGTACTGGTTGTAGAATCTGAAATTGCTACGAGTTCGGAATCTGAAGCGTGTTTTTCTACGCCTGGCAAATTCTCCGATTCTGTCAATTTTGCAATTTCAGAGGATTGTGCCAGCTCTACAAGCTCTGTTATTTCTGCATCATTCAAGACAAATTCATAGAGACCCGGATTTCGCATTCCCACTTCACGATTAACAACAACTCGCCCTCCGGCATAGACGCTGACCATTGGACTGTCGCCTCCCTGCGCAATCAAGGGGTGACTCTGGTCAAACGTGATTATGGGCGTAGCGGTCTGATCTTGTGCGTGAACCTCTGCAGTTACCAGCACCAACACACCGCTTACGCAAGCTGAGATTAATCGCCATGGCGACGCTGTAGTGTAAATCGTCATATTACTTTCCTGGATGAATGACCTCGTTCAACCAACCACTGAACACAGATCAACTTTTTCATGCTGTTGATAGGTGCATCAATGGCCGTCAAAATATATTGTATCAAGCATCGAGACTTCTCTAAACAGGGTTCCGACATGGAAACAGGACACCGAGACGTCGGACATGAATTGATTGACGAATTACAGACTTGCTCAACGTTGTCAGCCTGCAAGAGAAACTAGAGCTGCCCTAATCCATAATGTGTTGATTCTTTACTGTGCCAATCCAGCTGGAAACCTGCTTTTCCCGTGCTTTCTGGAGTAATCTGCGGACAGGAACGGCATTCACGCCTCTTCCATTCATGTCGTTCAAACCAACGAGGTTTGCAAGAAAATGTTCACGATGACAACTGTCGTTCGACGGTTACTTTTACCCTGTACGATGGTGATGCTCACCTCGATAGGCGCAGCCCATGCCGCAACGTCACCCGATGGCGTATGGGAAAGTGCCGCGCAGCTACAGGTTTCGGCAGCGGAAAATGGTTCCAGCAACACTAATGTACAGCCTACGGAATACAGCGCCTTCAGCCTGAACAAGGACCTGTTGGAATCGACTCTGGCAACTGCATCAGGCGAACAGATAGAGGGCTCATCTGGCGCATCCGGCCAGACCCTGATTGTACATCTGCCGATGCCGGATGGTTCGTTCATGGCATTCAATGTCGTAGAATCATCCATCATGGAACCTGACCTGGCCGCACAATTTCCGGAAATCAAAACCTATGCCGGTACCAGTGTCGAAGATGCCGCCATACAGGTGCGTCTGGATCTCACCCCTGCAGGCTTTCATGCACAGGTCATGATGGTTGGTCAGCGCTGGTATATTGATCCGCTATTCAAGGACAATTCCGAACTGTACGCCAGTTATTATCGAGAGAATCTGGACGGTGAAGTCCAACAGTGCCTGGTGGGATCGGCAAATGAGTCAAGCCCCGTGAGCACATCAGCCCAAGCCTCGGGCGATAAATTACGCACCTACAGAATCGCAGTGGCAACCACAGGTGAGTACGGCCTGTTTCATGGTGGCACAGTCTCGCAAACCATGTCTGCGGTAGTAACGACCATCAATCGGGTGAATGGCATTTATCAGCGTGAACTGGCTATCGGTTTTACCTTGGTTGCTGGCAACAGCCAGCTGATTTTCGTGGACCCGACGACAGACCCCTTCACGGGCAACTTCAATGGTGACACTTTAATGGAGGAATCGCAGACAGTCATTGATGCAAGAATAGGGTCAGCAGGTTACGACATCGGTCACACCTTCAGTACAGGGGCTGGCGGCGTGGCAGGACTGGGTGTCGTTTGTACAGAAGGCACAAAAGGCCAAGGCGTCACCGGCGGCCCCTCCCCGGTTGGCGACGCCTACGATGTGGATTTTGTGGCCCATGAAATTGGCCATCAATTCGGTGGTAATCACACGTTCAATAGCGGTTTGGGCAGTTGCGAAGGTAATCGTAACGCATCGACAGCTTATGAACCCGGTGGTGGCACAACGATTCAAGCCTACGCAGGCATTTGCGAAAGCAATGACCTGCAGCAGAACTCAGATGCCATTTTCCATTCAGAGAGCTTTCGAGAAATAAGGGCGTATATGGCCAATCCTGGCGGCGGCGGTGCCTGCGGCGTGGAGACAATTCTGAACAATGCCACTCCGACGGCTAATGCCGGCGCTGATTACACCATTCCTCGCGCCACCCCATTTGTACTGACTGGATCGGGGGCTGACTCCAATGCGGGTGATGTGCTGTCCTACCTATGGGAACAACGTAGCTTGGGCCCAAAAGCGGCACTGTCAGCACCAGACGACGGCGCGATACCTTTGTTTCGCGTATTTACGCCGAGCGAATCTCCAACCCGTTTTCTGCCTCGCCTGTCCACACTGGTGACCAATGTACCCAGCAGCGCAGAAAAATTGCCGAATTTGGCTAGAACCATGAACTGGCGCTTGACGGTACGTGATAACAAAGGAGGCGTGCAGTCAGAGGATGCAGCAATCACTGTCAACGCCGGCGCTGGTCCATTTACGGTAACCAGTCCTAATGGCGGAGAGAACCTGCAGGGTCTGGTTAACGTCACCTGGGATGTCGCCAATACCGATACGGCACCAGTGAATGCGACTTTAGTCGATATCTTCCTGTCCGTTGATGGCGGTTTGACGTTTGATTTATCCAATCCCCTGGTCACTGGCACGCCCAACGATGGCTCATATGACTTGACACTGCCAAGCCAAACCCAGAGCCAGGCAAGGATCATGGTCAAGGGCCACAACAATATATTCTTCGATATCTCAAACGGCAATTTCAGCTTCACCCCACACGATGTGGGCAAGGTCATTGCGACCAATACCTGGCAACAGATTTCGTTACCGGCGGTTGCTCCTGCTGGCTCCAATACGGTAGCGGCAATAATAGCCGATGACATGACGGGCACACACCAAGTCGACTGGATGCTATTTGGCTACGATCCTGTAACTGAAATGTATACGGAACCAGCGCTGACAGAGGTTATGGCCACTGGCATTGGTTACTGGATCATTCAGGTAAGCGGCAGTGATAAAATCCTCGACATGCCTGCTGGCAGCACTCCATTATCAACGTCAGCAAGTGCTGGTGATCCGAGGTGTTCCGATGCAGAGGGCTGCTTCCGGCTTTCTTTGACGACCACGGCGGGAACGTTCCTGTGGAATATGATCGGTAATCCGTTCTATCAGACGCCTTCAGTCAGTAGCATTCGAGTGTCAACAACCGGTGGAATTTGTGGTGATACCGATGGATGCAGCATGACCGAGGCAGCTAACGAAGCTGGTGCCAATGTACAGCACAACCAGTTCTGGACCTACAACGGCACGACATACGATATAGCGGGCGAGTCCAATACCCTTAGCCCTTGGACTGGTTATTGGAACCCGGTATTGTCAGGTGCGCATGGACTCAGTCCTGTCATGCACATGCCACGACATTAATTACGGACTACGTTGAAGATATCAACAGGCCGTCTGTGTGGATGGCCTGTTGACGTTTTCCTGGTATTTATCTTTAACCTTTAAATCGTTACAACTTTCTAACAGTGCAAGCTGCACTTTTGGCTAATCTGTTGCGATTACAAGGTTACATACTGTTGACCTCGCCTCGAACTCCGTATAAATCTGTTTACGGTACCCAGACGACTTGTGCGACAGATTATGATAACTATCCAGACTCGATTTCATTCTCGGCCTAGATGGTGGGCCATTTTCAAAGTCCTGATTGCTTCCGCCTTCTTTATTACCGCCGATAATACGCTGGCTCAAGACCAGGCATCCACAGTTGTGCCACACGATAGCTGGATGCAACTGGTGATTCCGGCAGATACGGCAGGACAAACAGTCGAACAACTATTCGCTGACGATCTGGATGCAGATTCATACAATCAAGATGGGGGCTGGGTTGTATTCACCTACGACCCGACAGAGAATGTTTACGACAATCCGGGGCTAAGCGGCACAATACCGCCAGGCACAGGATTCTGGATGCTTCAGGTCACAGGCGTCGAAGTATCAATAGATGTCCCACTATCGTTGCCAACTCCAACAATAACGACATCCCTGCCTTGTATTGCAGCTGGAGGATGCTTCGCAAAGACACTATTATCGGGACCGAGCGTTACCAGCTGGAATCTACTTGGCTCACCATTCAAACGATTTCAGCCATTAGCGGGACTCTTGGTCGGTAATGAGACTGCAGGAGGCCCGTGCTTTGAGGGCTGCAGTCTACAGGAGGCTGAAACAGAGAACTTATCATCAGCAGCTTTGTGGCACTACGATTCAGAAAAAGAGAGCTATGTAGAATATGATCAAAGCTCTGGATTGGTACCGTGGCGAGGTTTTTGGATGGCAGCGCTTGAAGGTAGCAGTACAGGGACGACCAGACTCTACTTTCAAAATGTAATAGACCTTTATCAATTAGTCGCAAGCCCCACTGATTTTCTTACCAATACCCAAACCGAAGTTCGATTTCAAATGCGCCTGTTACCCGGTGCTGAATTGCCTGGAAACGTTGCGCAATTATTTCGGACGACTGATGGCGTACCCTTCGGACAAGCATTGTGTACACTTAAGGACGATGGAGCGCTGGATAACGGTGATGATCTTGCAGGAGACAAAGTCTACAGTTGTCTTTCACCGTTCATCGAATCATCTGAATCTACAGTTAATCTTGTAGTATCTGCGGAGATTGATGGTAATTTCAGCCCTGTTGCATCTATCGATTTGAACGCAATAGATCCGATAACCGATGAAGAAGCATCAATCGTAATCAGTGCCCAATCCTCAGCGCAACAGATTTGGAAGACCGAACTCGCTCAAGTCGGTGATACCGTGGCCGCTCGCGAGACTGCATCTGAAATTATCGCAAACCTGCCTGGAGTTCTTGATTCTGGAGTCGCAGAAGATGATACGACTATCTGGATAACCTACGAATCAGGTCTTACTACAGGCTTGATGCTGAACCCGGAAGGTACTCGCGGATCGCAAGAAGATCGAGACTTCTACTCTACAACCGTAAATGTAGAAACCATTTCACCTGCAGTATTCGATCGACTCGACCCGCACGGTGAGCTCACTCAGGGGCCGCTGGATGTGTATGCTGAGGAAACGGGGGAGAAGGTGGTAGGAAGCAGTCGAGTGCTTATCTGGGATGCATACAACTCTCAGTTCGCACCTTTTGATGAAGGCCCTGATTTACGAACTCTATTTGAAGGCACCCAATGTCCGTTGTTTGATGTCAACTATCTTATTGACTCTCAAGCTACCGTAGACTCAGTTCGGCAATTCAATAAGTACGGCACTATCATACTGATCACACACGGAGCAGTAGACAAGGATGGGCAGGTAGTATTTCTAACCAGAGAGAACACTGGCGTATTTTCAATCATCGGCCATTCCATAGACTTACTGCTAGGTCGAATCTCCATCATGGGAGACGTGTACGCAATCAGACCAAGCTTTATTACATCCCTACCCGGAAATTCTCCAGGCGCAATCATATACAACGGCTCATGCAGCAGTTCAGCCAACAGCTCGATGGCTGATGCTTTCGTCAGCGAGGGCGCTAGTAGCTACTACGGGTATACACGCACAGTGAATTCCCCTTATGCCCAGAATGCCGCCAATCAACTCTTCGACAACCTAGTCAAGTCACTAGATACGACAGGCGATGCATTCGCACCCGTCACACCAAAAATTGATCCAGTTACACCTTTTGCTACTTTTACGCTGACCAGCGATCCGACTACCAGTTATACCGGTGAGCTGACGAATGGCGAATTCGAGACGGGAGATCTGACAGGCTGGACTACTGAGGGAGATGGCCGGAGCATTGTCAATCTAGGCGAGTTCAGCCCACCCGGAGGCAATTTCATGGGCATAATTTCTACTGGCCTGGGATTTACCACAAGCTCCGGGTCGTTGGCACAGAACTTTTGCCTTGCAGCTGACGCCACTGAGCTAACGTTTGATTGGAACTTCAATTCAGAAGAATTCGTAGAGTGGTGTGGACCTGAACATCCGTTCGACGATCCCTTCACAGTGGAAATGCTGACTGATTCAGGTACAGAGTTATTGCTTTCCGAGACGATCGACACACTGTGCTCCACCGTCACGGCAAATTCGTTGGCTTTTGATGTCAGCGGGCCAGCTTGTGAAGTTTCTGAAGGCGTTGGCTTTGGCACGGGTGGCAATGATTGCACGGTCTACGGGACTGGGAATCTGATCCAAACAATAGACATCACCGCAATCGCAGCAAACAATGTTGGCAAGGGAGTAACATTGCGTTTCAGGAACTTTGATGAAGGCGATAGCCAGTATGACAGTGCAGTTCTAATCGACAATGTCAAGATCCGTTAAGCTGTTCCAATCGAGTAAGTGCTAAATGTGGAACAAATTGACTTTACTGACCAGCCTTGTCAGTGCTTCGCTAGTCCTTCTCATCAACTCCGCGTGCTCAGAACCATCAAATTCGATACAAGTAAGATTGCACAATAAAGGACAAACTCACCAACTCGATGCTTCTTCGCGGACAATCTTACAAACTATTGCACAAATTGAAACAAGCCTTATATCAGCCGATAGCGTTCTTCGTCTGGCGGTAGATAAGCATTTCATCAATCGCATTATAAATGAACAAAGCGCACTTGAGATTCTCTATCCGACAATACGAGAATTCGAAACAGCATTCAACGGTAAGTGGTTAACACTAGATCGCATTCTGGTTCCACTAAATGGTGAGTTCGCAGATAACGTTACTACAATATTCCATGGAACTCGTAACTACACATCAGGACCGTTAAGTCACCAACGCCCTCTTCCACTTTCCGTAACTGAAGGCCTGCTGCTCTGATTCTCTTGACGCGCCTACACGGTAAATGCAGGCACGTTTTACTGGTTAATCAGTCGGTAGACCTTAGGATACTAACTATGCATTTCCAAACCGAGCCATCCATGGCAGTCACAACATGAAATTAACGACTTAGAAACTCATCATTGACAACAATAAAATTACCGACATCTGACAGACTTACTCTCAACATCCGATCATTATCCCCAGACTCTCTATCAACAACAAATAATTGAATCTCGTCGAAATCGTCTGGCAGTCTTACTTGTCTTGCTGAGGCCTCGTTCACTTTAGGCCATATGGCCAATACTTCGTCACTAGAGACCAGCACTAAAATCTCAGCACTGTCATTCAGCAACCAGACTGTAGAACTACTATCAGCCTCAGAACCAGCCGAGAGCACCGAATCTATCAGATCACTGCTCGGAGTCGTCAAAGTGGCATCAGATGAAACGGATAAAGAGGCCGTTGAAAAATTGCCCCGAGCATCGAAAGCAACTAAATGATAATTATGCTCACCCGAGAGTGCCGCTTGATCAAGAAAAATCTGGTTTGAGGAAGTACCAATGTAAACGCTATCCCGATAGATATTATAACCAGCGACTCCCTCATCGTCTGCTCCCTCTGCCCACGTCAACAATACAGCAGGAAGCCCTTCTACCTGACGCAAGAGTATCGCAGGTGGAGGTGTCGGCTTGGCGTAGTCGGGTTGTGATGCCGCATCACTGGCAATACTGATCAAGGATCCAGAAATAAGGGAATAATTTCCATTACCATCGAACGCAGAGACCGCATACTGATAAACACTGCCACTAGTTACCTGAACGTCACTGTAAGAGGCATCTTCAACGGTATCCAGATAAATCCCATTTCTGTAAATATCATACCCTAAGACATTTCCACTACTCCCAGCCTCCCAATAGAATGCAATCTCATCGGGTGACTCGATTGAAATCTCAAGACCAATCGGTGTAGAGATGGATTCAGCCGAATTATTGTTTGAGTTAGGAGATTCCGACTCAACAATATCCGGGCTTTCATCGGGTGCTTCTGGCGTAGCCGGTATCACTGGCGTAGCCGGTATCACTGGCGTAGCCGGTATCACTGGCGTAGCCGGTACCTCTGGCGTAGCCGGTACCTCTGGCGTAGCCGGTACCTCTGGCGTAGCCGGTACCTCTGGTGTAGCCGGTACCTCTGGTGTAGCCGGTACCTCTGGTGTAGCCGGTACCTCTGGTGTAGCCGATACCTCTGGTGTAGCCGGTACTGTTGGTACCTCTGACTGCTGGATAATCACATTGAAAAAGACAGCTTCCGTTCTTTGATCAAAACGACCAACCTCAGCGACTGCTAGCTCCACTCTCCGGTTGCCAGCTGCGGCCTGCCCATCGGCCATTATGATTAGCCGCCGCACCGAATCATTACCACTCAATTCGAATAAAACGCCATCAATAGCTATACTGCCTGAATCACTACCGTTGAGAACCCACACAATATCATCGTTATTTGCGTCAGCTGCGACGGAACAAACATCGGGAAGAGCCTGCGTCAGCGATTTACCGGCCTCCAATACTTGGCTTGCTTCTAAGGTAGTATTTCCTGAATAAACAGGGGCTTGAGCTGAGATAGTGTTGTTGCCACTACCTCCTGGTGCTGGTGGCGGTGCAAACGGCCCAGAAGGCTCACTTTCGGTCCCACACACTGCGGCCTGAAGATTGATTACAGGCACAGATGCAAAAATTAAAATAGCCAGTGCAGAGTAGAGCTTACTTCTCGGAAAACTTCTGCTCACATCACTGATGTGAGCTTGGCGACGGTCCTTTCTCATCTAACTATTCCTACATACCCTGCCGAATGGCGTTCTCCACGTAAAGTAACATCTAATCGTCAAGACGGTCAAAATGAAAATGCGGTTTAAGCAACCATTTCACACTTTAATTTTTATACAGGCCTGACACTCCACAGTGAGCTCAGAATAGTGCTGCCGCACGGCCTGACATCTGAAGCAACAGACCTGAATACGTTAGTTACCAGGCGCTGCGGGAGGACTGAATTCGTCTGAGGTAGAGCGATTAGGATCACTAGGCCCCCCTGGAAAATCAAGCGGTGGCGGCCCACCTAAACGACCTGGACCTCGCTCCTCCTTTGGAATAAAATATTTCGCAGCATCAGTGACCGGATAGCTTTGAGGTACTGCAAGCGGAACACCCACTGACCCCTTATCCAGAACTTTTTCATCAGGCGCAGAGGTTGACGAATTTGACACTGCAACATCGTCAGAATTCAGCACAGATGGTTGCAGCTCTTGTTCTGAGTCCGTTACTGTGGAAAATGGCGAAGTGATCAAGGAAGCATCCGCTCCCGAAGATTCGCTACCTTTCACCGGAGACTTGGGATTTTCAGCAACCGCAGGGTTCAGCCTCTGTGTTTCAATCGACGATTGAGCTTCAACTTTATTCAGTGGAGCATCGATGGCAATTGCTTCAATATCCACCCCCAAATCATGATCCTTCTCCCCTCCGACGAGGGCCCACCAGAAACCAGCCACAACAAAGGCCAAGACGGCGACTACAACTCCTAGCTTCATGCTCGCTCCATTAATCAAGTAATACAATATTATGCAATTACACTCTAGACCCCAGTAAAAAATACTCGGGAACACCTCGAACATGAACCCCTACTCAGAGTACCGGTTTTTGCTGATACACCCTAACGTAGTCGATAATATAGTCCGCAGGTAGCTTTTGTTGATCTACAGGCTGAGTGTTGAATGACCCTCCCACTGCGAGATTTATAAGTACATACATGACCTGATACGCAACTGATGAATCTCTGTAAGTGTGTTTTAGCTCTCCATCCACATACCAGGAAATGCTCTCATCGGTCCATTGCACTCCAAAAGTATGAAAATTATCACCAAAACCTTCTTCCTCACTCCCGCCCGTTGAGCGGAAGCTATTCTGAACAGAGACGCCATCGTCATTACGCCGATGATAGCTGTGGATTACCTCGCCAGGATTTTCGCCCAGAATTTCCATGATATCAATCTCGGGCTGCCGTCCAACGTAGTAGCGATTCAGTAACCAGAATGCCGGCCATAGCCCATCCCCAACTGGTATCTGTGCCTTGATTTCAGCGTAGCCGTGCGTAAATTTGAACGAATCCCATGAGGTGATGATTCCAGATGTGTATTGCTTCTGGAAGTACCCTTCCTGAAAATAACTTGCAGGTTTGTTCGCCCAATAAGGGTCATTTCTGGGATATGCCGGTGGAGCTGTGTTGAGCGGAGTCTCTTCTCCTGCAATAGCACCACGTATCGTCAGATTACCGTTGGCCACTGTAAAGGGCGAATAGCCAGAGTTTGCATCTATCCCTAGAGCGTCTACGTAGTACTGCTCTTCCTTGTTAATCGTCAGGAAAGGCCCCCAGATAAAACGTGTGTTCCACTTGGAAGCATCCAGACTTGCACCATTAAACTCATCGGAAAAAACCAATTCGTACTCATCCAGATCCAAAGGTACAGACATGTCTTTGGAATAAGCTCGAATGTAATCAATCTCGAATACTGCAGGAAATACCGTTGAACTATCCGGAGCCTGCGGCCATGAGCCACCCACGGCCAAATTAGCAATCAGGTACATTGCCTGATTGGCAATCTTGTATTCACTTCGATCGATGCGCCGGGTTTCCAATCCGTCTACATACCAGATTATCTGTGCCGGATCCCACGACATGGAATACACATGAAAATCACGAGAAAAATCTGGACCTATAGTCTGGAAACTGGGAGTTCTGATTGCCTTCCAACCCGCCGGCACATCAAAGTAGTGGTAGGTATGATAAACCTCGTTGACATTCTGACCCAGAAATTCCATCACATCGATTTCGGGGACGTCTTCCACGTAGTGAGATGGCAATAACCAGAATGCAGGCCACAGACCTTTACCCGCAGGTACTTTCGCTCGTGTCTCTACATAACCGTGCGTGAATTTAAATGACTCATAGGAATTCAACAAACCCGACAAATAGTTGACATTGCTTTCAACGTATGGAGGATCACCTGCTTGGGGTGCACGGTATTCCAGATGCCGATCCCACACAGGGTCATCAGGATCAGGCATTGCTGGGGCAGCCCCTACTTCACTGGTCGCCGACGCCGTTATTTTCAATGTCCCTTCAGGTGTGAAGGAAAAGGGGTCATAGTTACTTCCAGCATGCATCCCCAAGGAGTCTATATAAACCTGTTCTTCCTGGTTGATAATCAGATACGGCCCCCATAGAAGACCCGTATTCCATTTATTGCTATCCAGCACCGGTCCATCAAATTCATCACTGAATTCCAGCCGATACTGGGAAAGGTCTGGAATCTGACTTGGCGGCATCATCACTGGAACTTCCAATCGTGCGCCAATACCTTCAGCTCCCGGCAAAACAGCCACCCAAAATCCGGTCCAGGGCTGCGTCGTCATTCCTTCTGTTACAGTGTCGTAGCTGCCGGTTTCGTCAGTGTAGCTATATATACTGCTGAACATGATGTCGGCTGCATAGGCCTCAGTCAATGTGCATCCTGCATTGCAAGCACCAGAGTCCGAAATCACTCTTAAACCTGAGATGTCCAACTCTGTTTCTCGAGGAAAACCGATCATGTTCCAAGCAACAGGGAGCCCTGCGATGGGCTTGAGTCCAACGACACTACAGCCAACAATAGAACTGCACCCCCGAACCTGGCGCGAGACCGGCGAATCCAGAGTTGCAGGCAACGTCAAGTTGACTGGAGAGCCTGTTGCCTGTATGAACCAATAGCCCTTTCCAGGCTCGAGTATCGTCTGGCGAGTCAACTCTACGTAGCCAAAGTCTCCCGTAGCCGGCAGTATCTCCCATCCAAACAACACCCAGGTCTTTGAGTAATCGTCTATGGAAAGATCATCGCCGAACAGGGATGCAATCGAACCCTCACTACCAGGATCTAACGGCAAACTGATCAAAGTCCAGCTGTCATCCTCGACAGTGTAAGCCGGGCTAGCGCTAGCCAGGTTCGAATAGCTGGATACTATGAAAATTACTGATAAAAACAACCAGGCTGACAACTTTCTCATGATAAACAATACGTCTTTATAGAAGTAACTGCGGCATAGACCTCACCGCTATTTGATTTGTAACAAGTTGCAACTAATGACCAAGAAATACTCATCTATGAATGCTCTAAAGATGGGTTTGAAGCAGCTAGTGAAGCGCTCATCATCTGCAAAAGTATCAGCGATACCCGACAAATTGTACTTGTTCTGTGAAACTAAAATTCAGGCAATTTTACAGAAACAGCTGCATCTAACTAAAAATACAGGCGCCTGTCACAGGACAAAAATGCGATCCAACACGTGATGCCCTCAAAGAGGCTCGCAATGTGACTTGCAACACACAATTCCGGTCTGCAGAAATTATTGAACAAGCTTAATTGCCGTTGAAAAGCAACAATCACCTTTGAGTTGAAACAGTGCCTCAAGCAAGCAACCATTCCAACATCCTACTGAGCGAGATTCTCAGAACATCTGAGAAGCATCGACTTCAGCCGACGCTGTGCGACTCGCGCATTGATTGGTCAAGCTTCCTGCAGGCTTCCGGCGATCGCCTGTTAACGCCCATCATAGCTAGAAAGATATGCACCCCGGAACTATCGTCATTCATTCCTGATGACGTAGTCGGTGCCTTGCAAATGATCCGCGACTACAACCTGACGAGGAATCAACGCCTGATTGAAACATTCGTGCGGATAGCCAGCGTCTTGAATCAGGGAAATATCCGTCCACTACCCTTGAAAGGCACCAGCCTTCTACTGTACGGAATATACCCCGATCAGGCGGACCGCATAGTTAGCGATATCGATATCCTGATCCAGCCCAGCGAAGTGAAAAAAGCCTTACAGATACTTAAACAACATGATTTCGTTCAACGAAGCAATCCGTTTTTAGGCGATAAGGGACACTGGGACGATCGATTTGAAACAATCGACATAGATGATTTTCGGCACAAACCAAGCGAGCAAAACTATCACTTGCCGCCAATAAAGGAACATCAGGATGCTGAATTTTATATAGAAATCCACACCCGTCCTTGCAAGGGACACGGTTCAATGGAAATGGAACTGACTAGATTGGCCGCTAATTCGACTGCGCTGGATTCAAAAAACGGCAGCTTGTTTCGCCGACCCGGATTAAGTTTCACACTGATGCACACAGCCCATCATATGTTGATACAAGACCGCCTGATGTACCTGGGGCTGACAGATCACCGACATTTACTGGATATCCATCACCTGATGGGACACATTGTGGATAGCGGGGAAACCGCGGAACTCCAGGAGATGGCAGAATCAACGCATTTCAATGATTTATCCACTTTCGCGTTGTGGCAATGCCAACAAACACTGGATGTTGCTTATCAGTTTGACTTTAAAACCTCCCAAACAGGGAAGCAATGGATAGTCAACTTTACCGCAATTACAAAAAACAATGCCCTGCAACGGTTCAGGCGCGCGTGGTCAGCCATTAACACTACAATCACAAAATTTTTTAGCATAAAAGCGCTGCGGCACGCCTTCGGAGACATGCCAGTGACCAAGTCATTGCCACTTTACACGCGCTATCAATGTCAACGAGCTGTACATGCTGTAACGCTAGCCGTCAAAAGAAAACGCGGCTGAACAACTACCGCGACTTCGGAACCATCACCTGGCTACTAAAGAGTGAGCCTTCGTAGAAAGATTGAAATGTGACAGTCTAACTAGGGATTACAACCCTTTGGAGGACATGGTGGAGAGAATGCAAGCGACTTGTCACTGAACAAGATACCTGCGATGACTGGTGAAGCGTAAGCCAGCTTCGTAATTGCCTTTCGACGACTTTTTGACACTTCTGGCAAGCTAACACCAGACGGCTCGTCTTGATTGCCTTTCTTACCTTCTGCACTATCCATTTGTCAGAACTCCAACACTTAACACGGGGAATAAAAAGATAGGGAGATACTACCACCGAACAAACAGATGTCAATCATCTCACAGCCTGAAAATGCTCAAGAAATTGCGTTTTGGATAACTACATCAAGTACCGATTGACGGACCACTATTCTGGGCAATTCGTATTAGAGATCTACCACTAGACTCAAACAAAAAAACACCTCTCAAGCACCCTATCAAGCCAACTACAGCACTAAATTGAGTAGCCGTATTTTACCCACACCACTCCCAGGAAGAGACGGACTGAAGCAACAAATCATCAATCACTGCTTCAACTTGTGACAATGAGGAATATGTCAACTTGTAGCAAGGCACCATATTTACCCAGGACACCAGCGACTCCAGAATCTCAGGCTGCACAGGTTGCTCAACTGAACAACCACTTTTGATAATCCCTTCGAACACACTGACTTTTGATAAGCATTCAACCGCAACCGTTTTCTGTGCTTCACAGTACTCAGGGACAATCAAGAGCCTGCAGGAAACAGGACTTTTTTGAACCTGCCCATCTCTTGGCGACAAATACCGGAACTGTCTTTCCTCGTTACCATAACGAGTCAAATGGCTTAGCTGCGGAAAATAATTCGCCAAAACAGGCCATGATCCAGCTTTTACTGACAAACTGACCGGCACTGGCAGCAACTCCGCGGTTTTAGCCAGCATAGGCACTGCATCGTCATTCAAAAATGCATAGCCACGATGCATCAGGTAAGCAGCCAATGTTGTTTTACCGCTGCCCCCATGAGCAGGCATCAATATAGCGTCATTACCTCGTGCAACGGCCGAAGCGTGGAACATGATTGTTCCTGCATGACTGCGGGCCACTAAACCACTTATTTCCCGCAAGCATTTTATTGCCGTATCTGCAACTGTATACCCTGTATCCAAGGTCTCACCCTCACCCACGATAGGGAAATTACGACCAGAAGAGTAAACATCAAGTTTTACAGTCCGCACACATGAACCTTCTGAGGATTCCAGGGTGAACATCTCATTCAGCAAATCACATAAACCGCAAAGCTCTGAGGCCACCTCAATTCGAACTCCCGGCAAATACAGACAAGTTCGCTCCTGAGCATCAATCTCTCTGGATACTGTAAAGCCAACATCTGGCAAATAGGACTCCGTGGCCTTCACAATCAAGCTGTCTGCGGAAGGTAGCGCTGCCAAAAATTGCACACTGTCTATCATCGCCGTCTCAATATCAACGTCGAATTGATCAACGATCGAGCACGCGATCAGCTCAGCGCCAGCTCCGTCCAGCGCCAAGGACAGCATACTGGCAGCCACTTGATTCAAGACCCTGACCTGCCCCGTATCTTCGTCCAGACACACATAGTGATCTGCAAGTGAGAATTTTTTCACCGGCTATACCCGCACTGATTTCATATAAATATGCCACTACCAAAAATATAATAAAACAGCCAATAAATCCTGCAATGCATGGCTACATTTTTTAAAATATAACAATATTACCAACAAGTATGGCAGGAGCAATTCTATGAAAAAAATAGCCTGCGCACACTACCTTCGTACAAAAAAACATGAAAGATCAGTACAAAATATAAAAGTGTAATTATCCCACTTTGAAAACCTGTGTTCCATTACTGACAATTCATTGAAATGATAACGGGTCGGAAAACATCTTCCTGCTGTCTGCCCGGTTGCAAACGACTTTATTGATCAATCGATTGCCCTCCTTATCATGAAGATCAAGACATCGTCCAGCCATCCGCCTTTAGCCTACGATAGGCATGATAAACCACAACACACGACAACAACTCGCTCAAAAAGATCGACATCGCAGCTCCCGTCGACGATAGCCAATAAATCAATGGAATCCCAACAACAACTGACACCACAAAAGCAGCAAGTGCAGCATTTACCTGAGAACTATAATCACCAACACTTATCAAAGGTATAAGCATGGAATTTTTCAATGCAAATACAGGGATTATCAAGATAAGTAGATTAAGAACGTGTATCTCACCAGCATAAGCAGCGCCCAGAAAAGTAACCGTGAAATAGCCCCCGGATAACAACAGTATCACCGAGGACAAGGTCGCCATTAGCGCCACAGACCAAACGAGCACCCCGTGAATTACCTCGAACGATTGTTTATCTGTCTTATCATATTTCGACATCATTGGGAAAACAACCATAGGAATAAAATGCAACAAACCACAAAGTGATACAACTGGCCTGAAAAAAGCGTTGAAAATACCTGCATCATAGGACCCGTAGATCGAAACCAAGGCGATCGAAGGGACCAAAAGGTACCCCATTCCGAATATTCCTGAAAGAAGAAACTTGATTGATGAGCGATACACCAGCAAGGCCTGGTTGGTACTGCATGTCATTCTGAGCAGCGGCAACAACCTTCCTTTCAAGATAATAAAAAGCACAAACGAATTCAGAAGGTAAGCAACCACGATAGCAATTGCAGCACGGAGCACATCACTTGAATCAGAAACGAATAAAAAAGATGAAAATACAACAGCAATTAACAGAAAATTCCCGACAGCTATATAGGCATAGCGCTGCAGCCCTCTGAACACCCACTCCGTGGTAAGCGACATCGCCAAAATATAAAAACTGAAGATCATGAACACATGTTTATATTCGTCAGAGAACGTTCCGAAAAACATGAGTGTATTAATAGAAAAAAAGAGCAACAAACCTACGAAAAATCTTACCGTTATTATTGGATTTACAATATCTGATAACTGTTCACTCGTTGCACGCGACACCTCCCGAGTTCCATGCACCGACGAACCGACCTCCAGCAACAAGGCAATATATACGGTTAAGGAGAAGGCGACTGAAAACACACCATAAGATGCCGGAAGCAAAGTTTTCGCAAAATATATATTAGCAAATAAAACACTCGCCTTGCCCAAAGCCTCCGCTAGAAAGGCCCAGACAAAATTCGAAGCAAACAATCGATACACAGCAATATTATATTTCATTTTCCATTACAGCTATTCAAACACTCTTTCCAGATACCATAATCAAGGTCTATCTCCCCATACCGAGTGCCTTACTACACCTTGAATACCAGTCGAAGATACATATTTTTAGATATTCACAGCGCACGAATATATAGAATTCAACTTTAATAATACGTCTTATTCTACAACAATATCAATGATTTCACTTCGACACTGCTGCATAGCTTTCAGGATGTAGATCAACAGTAAAACTTGCCAGGCCATACTAAGCAATTGGAACAACACACCAACGAGAGTATTTACGAAATAAAAAATCATATTTTTGTTCAGTGCAAACATTTCCAATCAACAAAAAAGCCGCCAACTGCCATGTGAACCTGGTAGTTAAAGATGCAACTCAAGATGGGAAATTCAGAAAACAAGGGTGCTCATGCACTGGCAATTTATCAATTAATAAAATACTCACAGATATCCATTCCTATCTGTTTCTTATCCGCGGATCACTTCTCAAATATAGAAACACTATCAAGATCCACGCAAAGCCGCCAAAGCCATTTATCGAGAACATGAATGCTTCGCCCATACCTAGAATAAAAATTGTCAAAATAAGCGATAACGCCCCCAGAGAACCATGCCTTGCAACTCTTGATATAATAAACCAGGCTAACAACATAAACGCAGTAACCCCAGCAATTCCAGACTCCTCCAGCAGACCAATATAGATATTAGTCTTTTCAACTGGAGCGCTAATCGGAATATTGAAATACGGATCATGGTAAACATCCATAAATGCAGGAATACTAGCCAGGCCAAAACCAATCCCGCCAACGGGGTGATTAAAAAAGTTGTTCAAGGAAATTCTCAATGCATCCGAACGAGTCTCAACAGAATCTACAATTTGCATCGCACCTTCCCGCCCACCTTTGATCATGAAGTCGAACACGGCGGAACCGAGATCAACCCCGTATACGAGAGTAACTACTGATAGAAACACGATTAATCCCAACATGACTATGGGTATTTTCTTGAAAACGCCCAATCTTGTACTTGCCTGGGTAAAAAATTTGTAGAAAACTGCAAAGAAAAACCCCAGAGCACAGGCCATGACACCTGTTCTTGACTCTGATAAAAACAAAGTGATGATCGCGGCAAGCAACATGAAAACGAGGAAGGCGGATATTCGCTTTTTTTCGATCAACTCACCGAACATGAAGGCTCCATAAACCGCTACGAACAAACCATACAACTGAGGCTGATTCAAGATTCCTTGAAACCCCCTTCCGTTCAAATAATATCCGACGTACAGCAAAGTCAACGGCAAACTGGATACGATAATAACCACGAAAACGGCGTTGAACCAAGCCCACCAATACTCATACCGATAGAACGAATCGACAAAACACATTATGATAGCCAGCACTCCCAGTAGAAATGTAAATATTTTAAACATTGATACATCCAGGGCGTAGCTATTGAACAAGGAGGTCACTATCAAGCTCGACACAAAAAGAAGCAACGACCCTATTAACAATTTTATGCATCTACTGTACTTCCTGAATGCAAAAGTACGAATACCGGAGATCAAGGCTCCCATCACAATCAACCATTTCAAGAAAACGAATGAGCCTGCTCCTGCGTAGAGTCCTGTGTTCAATGAAGAAACAACAGATACCAATACTAGAGACTCTATCGCCATTTTGGTCCCACATAAAGACCAAACAAACAGTGACAAGTACACAACTGCAAAACCAGGACTTCCTGCCAATGGTAGTGTTAAGGCAACAATAATTTTCGGATAAATAGTCAGATAAATATTTTTTCTCACCGATGATTCAAACCTAAAAATTCAGCTACGGAAAATCCCAAGATGTATAACGCATCGATATTTTCTTGCGTCATTACAACCTTCATTTCTTCAAGTGACGAGTACTCTATATATTATTTATATATTATTTTTTAAATGAATCGACTATCTGACGCGCAGCCACACCAGGTGTAAACAATTTCATGAAAAGTGCACGACAACGCATTTGCGTTTCATTAGTTCCATCACTGCGACCTGCTAAATCGGTAGCCAAACACACCAGATTTTCAACAGAACCGTCCTCACTAACAAGGCCAACTTCCTCATGCCGAATCAACTCTGCAAGATCGTTTCCCGCGTTGATACTGGCCAACACCGGCAGACCACTCTGCAAATAGGTTAAAAATTTTCCGGGAATATTGTGGGACTTATGCCTGGGATCAAGTACGACCAATCCAAAATGACATTGCGCATATAGACCAGGTATCTCACTCGGGTGAATTTCGTCACGAAAAATAACGTTGTGCAATCCTCGCTCATGGGCATCAAGCTTCAACCGGCAGACTTCGCTACCTCGGCCGACAAATAGAAAACCTATATCCACACGTGATTTCAGACGCTCAGCCACATCCAGCAGTATATCCATACCTTGTGCAACTCCCATATTGCCGGTATAGACAAACACTCTGCGTCCCGCTATTGGCGTCTCTTCCAGTGATATTGAACATTTCTTGACGGGCCCGTCGGCTAGCCAATTCTGCAACACCTCCAATTTTCGCCCCTGCCTCCCAGCCCATTTGTGGAAATACCGAAGATTACCTTCTGACTGGACTCCTATCGAATCTGCAACGCTGTACTGATATCGTGCGACGGCATCAAAAAAATAAAATGGTGGGTTTCGTCCCATTAACTCCAAATCTACCGCCCAGTTGGGGAAAATATCTCGAATAATCAGATAGCTTTTGCACCCACTTGCTCGTTTAAGCCTACTTACTAATGGCCCATGAAATATGGAAGGCGAATACCACACTATTCCATCCCACTGCTGATGAGCAATGGGCGATTTACGCAAGTTCATCCACATGGAGAAAGGCATAAAAAATTCGTTGATTGAACGCTTCAAATAGCTGATATCCTTGGTCTTGGGCGCGTGTAATCGTACGACCTGTATACCCTCGTCGCATTCCACCTGCCAAGGGCTGCTTAAATCTGCAGATGGCAAGATAATCGTTAACGAATGCCCTTGCTTTACGATCTCTCGAGAGAGATCGTAAAGCTGTACGGCTCCCGACGTCCGTAATGGAGGAAAGGTATCGGCGATCAGCAATAGGCGCATGAACAGCTCACTTTGACCAAACTGTACGATTTACATAGTCAACATAACTCATGACTATTCGGACAATTTTCATGGATACTTGCCCAGCATCATAGTCTGGGACTGTTCTAGCAATACGGTTGGCTTTGTTGTGCTGCGCAATTGTGACGCGTACAGCCTCCAGTACCTGTTCTTTCTTCAGGCCGCTCATAATAAGAGTACCAACATCCATCCCCTCCGGTCGTTCATGTGCATTGCGCAGTGTGACTGCCGGTAAATTGAGCAATGAAGCCTCTTCTGTAATTGTTCCGCTATCAGATATCACGCACAACGCTTCTTGTTGTAGCCGCACATAATCACAGAATCCAAATGGCTTCAGGAATTGAATATTCGGATCTTGTAGTTCGAGTTTGAGATCCTCCAACCGGGCTTTCGTACGTGGATGCGTCGATATGATGACAGGACATTGGTAGGTCGATGAAAGTGCACCAATGGTTTCCACAAGATCTGTAAGGTTGCTGCGCGAGTCAACATTTTCCTCACGATGTGCACTGACAATAAAGAACTTACCCGATTCGAGCTGCATCCGTTGCAACACACTTGACTCCCGGATTTTGGGCATATAGTGATCCAGCACCTCTGGCATGTGAGAACCTGTCTTGATAATGGTCTCTGGCCTGATACCTTCTGCGATGAGATAACGACGGGCATGCTCCGTCAACACCAGATTTATATCACTCAGATGATCCAGAACCTTGCGGTTCAATTCCTCTGGGACGCGCTGGTCGAAACAGCGATTTCCGGCTTCCATGTGAAATACCGGTACTTTTCGTCGTTTGGCGGATATCACAGCCAGGCAGGAATTTGTATCACCGTAGAGCAATACCGCATCAGGCTGCTCACCACTTATAACTCCATCTGACTTCTCGATGACCCTGGCAATCGTCTGCGCGGCATTGCCACCTTGGGCTTCCAGAAAATAATCAGGCTTTCTGATACCCAAATCATCGAAGAAGACCTGATTCAGCTCATAGTCATAGTTCTGTCCGGTATGCACCAACACATGTTGGGTGTATTCATCCAGAGCTGCTATGACACGGCTCATTTTGATGAGCTCTGGTCGTGTCCCGACGATGGTCATTACCTTAAGCATGTAGCCGATCCTTGATGTAATCCAGGCTCAACAAAAGCTGTTTGGTTTTTTCGACATCTAATCGCACCGTGTTTTGTGATGTGTAATCCTCAGCTGTCGTTATTGTCTCCTCCCCATCACTGAAATACTTTGCGTAATTCAGATCACGATTATCAGCCGGTATCCGGTAATACTTGCCCAGATCAATGGCACGCGCCATCTCCTCTCGTGAGATAAGTGATTCGTGGAGTTTCTCACCATGTCGTGTGCCGATGATTTGTAGCGGATTTTCATGTCCAAACAATTCATTCAGCGCCTGTGCCAAGTCTGCGACAGTTGATGCTGGTGACTTTTGTACAAAAATGTCCCCCTGCAAGCCATGCTGGTAGGCGTACATGACCAGATCCACTGAATCTTCGAGTGACATCAGGAAGCGAGTCATATTCAAATCCGTGACGGTAATCGCCTTGCCTGATTCAATTTGCGAAACAAACAGGGGTATCACAGAACCGCGGGAAGCCATCACATTCCCGTAGCGAGTTGCACAAAAGATTGTCTCCCCATCTTGCTGCATTCGTGACTTGGCAATGACGAGCCGCTCAGCCATCGCCTTCGATATACCCATGGCGTTAATAGGATACACAGCCTTGTCAGTGCTCAATACCACGACCTTCTGGACTCCGTTGGCCGCTGCCGCAAGCATGACGTTTTCCGTCCCCATGATGTTGGTCTGTACGGCCTCCATCGGATAGAACTCGCACGATGGCACTTGCTTCAAAGCTGCCGCATGAAACACATAGTCAACTCCCTTCATTGCTTGATCAAGGCTATCTCGACTTCGAACATCACCGATATAGAACCGTATCTTGGGATTGTTCAATAGAATCCGCATCTCTTCTTGCTTCTTCTCGTCACGACTGAAAACTCGAATTTCTCGCACATCCGTTGACAAAAAGTGGCTCAGGACTGCATGGCCGAACGAGCCAGTCCCACCGGTAATCATCAAACACTTGTCTTCAAACACAATGCACCTCAAATAGCACAATTCATCAGGAATAATTGTCAACCGAACTGCTGCATGCTGCTCACAAGTTCCGGCCAAGATGATGGCGTATACCCCACCGACTTTCTGAACAAGGACGAGTCTAATGATCTATTGATCACTAACGTGTTGTCGGGGACGATATTTATTTCTTTCTGGTAGACGCGTGCCAATAACATCAACAAATCGAACTTGTTGATGGGCTCTGCTGATACGTGATAGAGACCCTGTAGTTGCGGATTAGGGATGACATAATCCCGAATAACACGTCCAACCTCCAGCGTTGGAAGACCGGAGAATATTGCACTTTGATAACCCTTGACCTCACCGTTTTGCGCCAGGAACCATGAGACAAGGCTTCGCGCCTCCTGAAGCTCTTGCCCAATAATAGAGGTTCTTAACGTAACCGCATGCGGGTAGTCGACCTCACCCAAAAACTTGGTCCGGCCGTACATATCTGTCGCATCGGGAAAATCGCCCTCAGTGTACATGCCTCGAGTACCCGAGAAAACGCAATCAGTGCTTATATGAATCAAACGCGCACCAGCTACTGCACACAGCCTGGCTAATCGGTGCGGCAGTATCGAATTGATTGGAAGTGCCAGTAGTGGGTCTGCAGCCTCTGCTTTTTGTTTCACGAGGCCGATACAATTGATCACTATTTGCGGATTAGTCTGACTGAACAAACCAGCCAGACTGTCGAAGTTCTCAACATCAATACAAGCAACGAGGCGCCTCTTGACTGATTGCGGTAGCAAGCCAGCAGCAGAGTGGGAGCGTACACTACCAAACACCAGGTAGCCCGAGCTTTGTTCGAACAATCGTAGCACCGCATTGCCCAACATGCCGCTCGCTCCGAGAACCAGAACCCTTATCCTTGTATCAATCACAATCCGTTTCTTCTGTATGAAAAATCAATTCATATCTTGGGCCTATTGTCAATAAGCAACATTTCCCAAAAATTTCCAGCCGTCCGCATCTGCGACACGGGCCTCATTATGCCAAGAAAACGCTCAACGGCACGCGCAATTGACATCGCAGAGGCAGGATCAAAGGTTTCTGCAGGAGTGCATACATCCCGGACATAATCCAATTCCGACGCGACAATCGGAAGACCAAGATTCGTAGCTTCAACGAGTGGCAGGCCCAAAGATTCGGACAATGAGGGATAGATCAATGCTCGGGCATCATTGTATAGGCTTATCAAATCAGATGGCTGTACGTAGCCAAGATCACGAACGTTGAGCCCTTCTTTTCGAGCTAGAGCTTCAATTTCACAACGCAGCGACTGGTCGCGATCGGAAAGGGTGAGCGCCAGAGTTGGCCTGACTCCAGAATCCGCCAGTATTTTCCAGGCACTCAGAAGCTTTCGATGGTTCTTGTGCGCTTCGCCATCAGCAACGTAGATGAAATCCCAGGCTGGACTCCGACTACTTATCGCAGAGGTGCTTTCCTGGTAACCAATGAACGGAAACACCACTACATCAGGAAGCTTCTGAGCTCCCCCATTACGTGAATACCATTTTTCTACCGCCCTTGACATGGAAGGGGTTTGTACGATAAACCTCTCAACCCTTGACTTCAACTTGTCCAGGATCAGTCGCTCCAAGGTCAGCCTGCAGCGAGTCCATGTTTTAAACTCTTTCAATCGCGACTGATCTATGTAGAGTCTGTTCTGTAGAAAAACATAGCTTTTGGCACTGTTGGGTAGTAATGGTGGTAATCCGTGAAAGCAAAATACAATCTTTGTATATTTTGCAACTTTGCGTAATTTGTACTCTGCATAAATGCGCGATACAGGGCTCGTTTTGACCCAGTGGACTGTGCAATTGGCGGGCATTGTCAATTCATTTCTTGCCCTGCAATCCAGAAATGCTGCGAAGCACCCATCTTCAGGAAAACTACCAATCAAGGCATTCAGCAAAACCAAGCCACCGCCTGAATGCACGTTTGGAGCAAATAACACAACATCAAACGTACTCATAACCAACTATTCCTGAACCATTACTAGTGCTGCACTTGTTTGAGCTGCATAATTTCACTGATAAAACTACCCACAAACTTTACAAGTCAATATGAACTTATTTCGCGAACGGCAACAACAACCCTGCTTGTGTGCTGTTCACCCCCTCCAGCGCCCCTACCCAAAAACCCTGCCAAGGGCTGAAACTGTCACCAACGCTTACTTCATCGTATAACTGAGTCTGAGAATTGTAGTTATAGAATACATCAAAAATCAACGACTTATCATAAGCCTCAGTCAATGAGCATCCAGAGTCATCTGCACAGATTCCACCCTCAGATTGTGCCCGCAACTCATCAAACTGGAGCTCCTCGCCATAGCTGAACGGGTTTCCCACCATATTCCAGGTGATTTCGGCATCAGCATTGCCGGAAAGCTCAATCTCATAACAGCCGTGTGAGTCAGCGCAAGCCGTGCTTGTCACCGGATGTAAATCATTGATTGAACGCGGCAGATCCAAAGTGACAACATTTCCAGAAATTTGCGTGATCCAGAAACCCTGTCCCGGCTCAAGTCGTCCGGATGCAGTTATATCGGTATAAGCATTGGGTACAAGAGGATCATGGGTGTATACGATCCAGCTGGCGCCGTATTCGCCGGGTATGTCGTCGCCAAAAACATCATCCACCGTAAGATCCGGGGGCATTGGACACGGCAGGCTCAACATCTCCCACACATTGTCTGCCAGAACGAACTCTGTCGGGGTGCTCATATAGTCAGGGATTGAGTCACGAGCATGCACGAACACATCCAATTGACTATTTGTGTCGTTAGCTACCAGGGAAGCACTGCCACTGGTAAAAACAATCTCGCCTCCGTCATCAGAGATATCTTCAACCCCCGTCCTCATGACTCTCCCTTCAGATTCGGTCCGCCCGAAGTCTAGCTGCCTGGTCTCGCCAGTCAGACGATCATGAACATACCCCATACTGCCAAACACCACAAAACGACCATCGCCACTGACTTCTGGGTCATTACCCGGGAAAGTCTGTCCATCACAGGTAGATGTATTAACAGGAGAACTCGACTGACCTAGTTCGGTCACAGTGCGTAACTCCTCACCTGCATAACTGCCTGTAAACGCAATGACGGAACCATTGGCACTAATATTAAAAGGATAACCACTCGCAGCACCAGCGCCTCCGCTCACGGGCTGTCCGTCTGTACCGACACTTGCAATTTGCGCCGTCAGCGTTGCAATATCATAGACAAATACATCGTAACCAGCAGCCCCTCCCTGCCCGCTGATGTTGTTGAAACCCGAATAAGCTATCTTGCGCTCCCATCACCACTGATTGTCGGCCAACGTGGATTGGTTCCACCACCGCCTAATGCAACCAATACCGGATTGGTGCTTATGGCCACAAGCTCACCAGAAGAGACAACAAACAGATACACAATTCCTGAGGACATAAAAACAATCTGATTGCCATCGTCTGACACATCAGGTGCATCACCAGACAGCTGACCTGAAGGCAAATCACCAGCAACCAATACTGACCCGTATTGTTTCGTCAGCCATGCCATGGCTGGCAAACATGGAGCCGCTCAGGATTAATCCGCCAATCAAGGTCTTTGGAAATGAATTCAATGATCTGGTTCTCGGTTTTTACCCAGATCAGGAATGCACCGCCGACAGTTGCTGCACCTCGGAGCCTTCAACCGATGATGATTCGTCAGTTGCCTTCAGTTGCTGATCAGTGTGATACACGATATCGAACAAACGCTCCCGTACAAGTTCTGGCTTTGCCCCTACCAGAACACTACGCAGTCGCACCAACTGCGGTTCCAGCTTGTCCCATGAAAGATGCTGCTCGTCGGCACTCATGACTTTTTCTACTGAGGTTCGCTGACACGAATCGTCAATGAATAGCTCTTCGTACATCTTTTCGCCCGGCCGCAAACCCGTAATTTTTATCGTGATATCGGGGCGCATGCCCCCTGCTTGCTCGACCCGCTGACAGTGCAGTTTGATCATGGTTTCTGCCAGTTGCGCGATCTTGATAGGCTCGCCCATATCAAGAACAAAGACATCGCCACCCTTTGAGATAGCACTGGCCTGTATCACCAGTTGTGATGCTTCGGGTATCGTCATGAAGTACCGTGTTATATCGGGGTGCGTCAGCGTGATGGGGCCTCCTGCAGCGATTTGCCGACGAAACTTGGGGACAACCGAGCCATTAGATGCCAGCACATTGCCGAATCGAACCATGGAAATGATGGTGCTTCCAGAATTTCGCGCCTTGGCTTGCAGCACCATCTCTGCTACACGCTTGGTGGCTCCCATGGCATTGGTTGGCCGTACGGCCTTATCTGTGGATATCAGAACAAACCGACCGACGCCTGCAGAAATGGCTGCATCGAGTACATTGAGCGTGCCAAACACATTGACTTCAGCGCCCTGCTCGGGGAAGCGTTCGATAATGGGCACGTGTTTGTAGGCTGCCGCATGATAGACAGTATCGAAATGCGTTTCGGTGAAGATTTGCTTGATGCGGGCACGATCAGCCACCGAGCACAGAATGGTATCGAATTCTATGGCTGCCAAGTCACTAGTGTTGGCAAGAAGCTGCAGCATTTCTTCACCAATGTGGTAAAGGTTCGCCTCGCTATTGTCCAGTACAACCAGGCGTCGAGGCATCTGCATGATGATCTGGCGGCAGATCTCAGAGCCGATTGAACCGCCCCCTCCTGTGACCAGTATTGATTTTCCAGCAATGGCTGATTGCAACAAGCGGGGATCTGGTAGCGCCTCATTTCGCCCAAGAATGTCAGTAACAGAGACCTCACGAATCTCACTGATGGCGGACCGACCGGACAGCAACTCCACAGAACTGGGAGATGTCTTGAAAGGAATACCCACGGCGTCCAGCCGATCGTAGATATTCGAATAGTGCTCTGAGTCCAGACTGGGAATGGCGATGATGACCTGACTGACCTCCAGCCTCAAGAGCTGGGACTGCAGATTCTTGACCCGTCCATTCAAAACCCGGCGGCCCATGATGGTTGAACCAACTACTGCGTTATCGTCGTCAATGAAACAAACGGGGCGATACTCCTCACCGTTTTTGAGAATACTGGCAAGCTTGATACCCGCAGCACCTGCACCGAAGATCGCCACCGTGGCTCCTTTGCGATGCGAGCTGAAAAAAGCCTTCCAAAGCATTCTATAGCCACAACACAGCATGCCCAGAACCAAGCCATATATGATGAAGATTGAGCGGGGATGGCTGCTTTCTGGTGGAATAAGGTAGAGGAGAAGCAACAGAATAAACGCAGAACAGACCGCGCCTTTCACCACTTGATAAAACAGACCCAATGTCGATGAGCGAACAATCCAGCGGTATATGCCAAGACCCATAAACACAAGCACTGTCAGCGGTAGTAGCAGTAAAAACTGATAGGAAAAGTGAACTACATTCAGCTCTCCAACACGCAAAGCATAAGCAGCCGACAAAGAGACTATGACCATGCACGCGTCAATAGACATGCCGATGATCTGCTTACGCCCTCTTCCGGTAGCCGACAGGTTTTTTGCCATACCCTTGACAAAGGACGGCACAAGGCTGAACTGACCAGACTGTTGCTGCATACCAAATTCTCTGTTTGCGTCCCGCACTACCAAGTGCGTTGAAAACTGAATACCATCGCCACAAGATCAGGAGCGACGAATACCATCTGCATTCAATGATAACGTTCATCAAGAACTATATGCGCTGCACCGGTCGACAATAAAGGTAAAAGTGCCACTTCTGCTCACAGAGAATGCCGCGAAAGCTTAACTGAAAAAAACGTGAAAACAAAAAGCCTACGCCTAAGTATAGGCTGCAAGCGGCTCTGCCATTGCTACTTGCCATTTCATTTTCTATTACAGAGGTAGCCCGCTGCAGCGAGCTTCGCTCAATCAATGCTGTTTGGTACAGGCAAACAGCAACAAATATTAATGAGCAAATGGCACGAATTACTACCGAATTTTTGTGAATACCCCTCCTCGTGCGAAAGATTACCAAATCTCCAACCTTGACAAGACACGGAATAGCCCAGCTCCTTAAATGAAGATAGTCTGACTACATCCACTTCATCAATCCGCTTCCTCGCTATTACTGCCTATCCAAATTCTCTAGCGGCAGATCGATTGGCGTGTCCTCATGAGTACGGATAGCACCAGTGATAGCTCCTCATTAATTGTTTCGACAAGAGCCATCCTTTGTGAATAAATTGTTTAACAGACTGTAAATCCACAAACCAAGTTAACTGAATTAATTGCACAAAACCGTATAACCGACATTCCGAAGCCATTTTCGACACTTTTTCGAGTTATTTCGTCGAAGTTAGCGACAAATTGGCTCGCTGCAAGTGATTTTTCAAAAAGTTTGACTAAACTTATGACTGTGCATCATATGTCGAGTGAGCCTCATGTCCATTGCCGAACCCTGCGTCCACAGTGACACTTCAATTCAAAGTGAAAACATTGACCACTTGGGGATAGTTGCCGCTGTTGCTCGGGATCTCAATATCGCCGGTCGTATTAACGATGCGCTAAAACCCGCCGACTCTCAGCGTGCGATCGATGCAGGTACTTGCGTGGTGGCTATGATTATTAATGGGCTCGGATTTACCCAAAGGCAACTTTATCTGACGCCTCAATATTTTGAAAACAAACCGGTGGGCAAACTACTGGGTAAAGGCGTGAAAGCCTCAATGTTGACCGATCATGCACTGGGACGTGCATTGGATGATATTGCCGAGTACGGTGCAACGGAGTTATTTGCCAAGGTGTCGTTTCAAATCGCCATGGAACATAATCTAATGGGACAGCTAAACCATCTGGATAGTACTTCACTGAGCGTCCACGGTCGCTTTGAGGAGGCAGAGGATGATGTACCGTTGCTAACCTACGGTTATTCAAAAGATCACCGTCCTGATCTGAAGCAAGTTGTCATGTCATTGATCGTGAATGGTCCTGCCCAAATGCCGCTGTGGATGGAAGCGCTGGATGGCAATAGTTCTGACAAAACCAGTTTTCATGAAACGATTGCGACAGTCAACGAATTTACCGCCCAATTAGAACTGGGAATACCTTGCAAATGGGTGGCGGATTCGGCTTTGTACAATAAGGATAATCTACTCGGTAGCGATTATTTGTGGCTAACGCGCGTACCGGAAACGATCAAGGAGGCCAAAGTGTTAGTCAGCGCAGAGGATCAAACAGTTGACTGGAAAACACAGGATAATGGCTATAAAACGTGCAGTTATCGATCCAGCTATGGTGATTGTGAACAACGGTGGATGTTGGTTTATTCCCCAAAAGCACATCATCGGGAATCGGCAACATTTGAAAGAAAATTAGCCAAGCAAGCAGGGGAATTGGATAAAGAATTACGACGCCTTCAAAAAAGGCGATTCAATTGCCAGGACGATGCCCAGAAGGCTCTGAGCGAGATCAGCAAACCACTACTTCGATATTTCACGGTTGATGTCACAATAGAGCCAATAAGACGCTATGTGTCCAAGGGACGACCTGGCGCAAACTCAGAAACCAAGCTGGTTGGGTATCAGGTCCAGGGGCATGCAAAGAGAAATGAGGCTGCCATTGAGAAGGCGCTCAATTCCAAGGGGCGATTTATTCTCGGCACCAATGATCTTGACGAAAAGGCCTATCCTGATGAACAATTGTTAAGAGGTAACTTATGTGGACTCCCCCTGTGTCAACAACAAAATTGCATAAATGAAGAAATAGATGCGTACTTATGTACGAGCTCTCGATTGAGTAGCGAACTCAGGCTCTGTGATATTTACGCGGGACGTGTTTTCAATTCTACTCAACGAGCTCAAGGCTCTTCGTTACTAACTGAGTTAACACGCTGATTTTTATCTTCGTTTTTGCATCTTCATCGTTGGAACGCTTTTTAGACGGCGACAGGATCCGCCTTATATTCGGTACCTTGTGTGAGCATGGCAAATGCCGTCCTCACGTTTTTGTTGGCCAGAGCAACCGCCGCGATTTTCTTGCCTCGTCGCGCGACCAGCTGCTGTATCCACACCTCTTTACTGGTGACCGCTGTTCTTTTGCACACCTGTGCAACGACTGCCATCGCTCCGGTAATAAGCTGGCTCCGCAACAAGCTGTTTTTCACATACCTGCCGATTGAGCCGAGCTTTACCTTGCCTCCCGATGTGTGCTGTATCGGAGTCAATCCGATGCATGCCGAGGCATCCTTACCTTTGCAAAACGAACCCAGGTCCGCGCAGCCCAGTGCTATATACAGGTTCACGGCATTGATTACTCCCACCCCTTCCAGCTTGAGCAGCCGCTTGCAATCTTCATGCTGCTCAACTAATTCCTCCAGGCACCCATCGTATATAGCTATGGATTTGATGATGCTCAGGTGGTGTTGCCAGGCGGTATGCAACGCCTCTCTAAAAGCTGCCGAGAATTCATTCTCCGCATCTTCAAGCACAGATTCTATTACCCCTCCCAATCCACCATTTCTCGCGCTAACACGAATATTAAACTCTAATAATAGTGCTTTTAGCTGATTGCCAGAAGCGGTCTTTTGTTTCACAGATAACTCCCTTAAGCGCAAAATGGTTTGCAACTGCTGTTGCTCAATAGTCTTTCCCTTGATGAAACTTATGTCCGGCAACATGGATGCCTGGACAATCGCCAATGCATCATTCTTATCTGTTTTCTGGTTCTGTCTGATCTTGGATACCAGATCTGCTGATATCAAATGTGCAGCATGGCCAGCCTCCGTGGCCTTCTGTTTCCAGTAATTTGATGTGCCGCAAGCTTCAAATACTACCGTCGTGCTGGAGCTCGTAAATAGCCATTCAAGAAATTCGTGGTGTGTCATTTCGGTGTTCGATTGCACTTTCTTGCTCGCGTAAACACACACTTGAATAACATCTTTTGCCAAATCAACACCAACAATAGTATTCTTCATGCTGGACTCCATTAATGTGAATTGTGTCGGAACGATTACATTAACCCACTTCCTAGAGGAGGTGGGGGAGTCCAATTATCTACTCAGCCCACTGATGCGATAGCTGGATTGAAGGCCTGACCTTGGAAGCTTTCACGCAGGGAATCAAGTACATTGCGGCCCTGTTTTTTCGCTGTAGAAATATAGCCACGAATCCGGCAAAAGATGTCAGCGCCTTGCTCGGAGCGAAAGCAGCCCGATCTCTTT
Source organism: Granulosicoccus antarcticus IMCC3135 (assembly GCF_002215215.1). Classification (NCBI taxonomy): domain Bacteria; kingdom Pseudomonadati; phylum Pseudomonadota; class Gammaproteobacteria; order Chromatiales; family Granulosicoccaceae; genus Granulosicoccus; species Granulosicoccus antarcticus. The sequence goes on from NZ_CP018632.1 coordinate 5,132,941, forward strand.
AGTTTGGCCTTGATCATCCTCACATCACGCTCGGCCAAATTATTATCAAATGGCAGCGTCAGATCATAGAGAAACGCCAGCGTTTCAGCCTTGTATCTGAATAGTCGATCATGCAGGTTCTTCACCTTATGTTGTTTGGCTCGCCCCCGCTTCTTTGTCGTTGATATTGGCACCACCGGCAGTTCGGCGCGCCCCTCGCGCAGTATCCGACTGTAGCGTCGATCGTAGTGGTTGATGCGAGACTCATCGAGCATTAAGACTCCCTTGGCCCGGGCCTCATCGGCCTCTTTCTTGGCATCCAGCAGGCAGGTGATCAACTTCTCGGCCCAGCTCTGTTGATGCTGCTCATGAGCATGGATCAGCTCACGCAGAAAGTGGGCGCCACACAGCACATGAAGGATGGCGAAGCGGAAATAGCTGGCCCAGCAGTCATGTACCGCGTATCCCTTGAATCCGTCAAGTATGCCCATCTCCATCATCGCCTCATGCCCACGTTTGACGTGCCGACGGTAATAGGTTGCGTGCTCGGTGGCGGCCACATGCAGCCACTGCAGCTGCTTGCCCACGCGCAGACCGCTTTCGTCAAAGTGGGCCACCCTGCTGTCAATGACCATGTCTTTGACCCAGGAATCGAATTGCGCCAGATGATGGTAGGCACGGGTCAGAATATTATTCACAGTCCCTTCGCTAAGATGAATCTGGAACAGGTCCGCCATCGCCTCTTTGAGTCGTGCATAGGGCAGCATCTGATACTGACTCAGATAGATCACTACACCCTGAACCTCGGTGCCGTAGTAACCGGTCATCTAGAGGCGTCCTTCCGCACGGAGCATTGCCTCGCTACTCTGACAGCCTCACCAACACCAAGAGGCAATCGAGATGGCAACACGGCGCAACCAGGCTCAATGGCAGAAACTGATAGAGCAACAAGCTCGTAGTGGGCTAAGTGCGGCAGCCTTTTGTCGCCATGAGGATATCGGCTACCCCAGTTTTATGGCGTGGCGTAATCGACTTCGGGTGCCTGAGCGCGAGACGATTCCACAGCCTGTACCGGAGAGGTTTATTGAACTGACGCCGGCCTTGCACGAAAGCAATGAGAAGTTTCCAGGCATGCCTGCCAATGCCACGCCGACTAGCTCAACTTTCTGCGTCGAGCTATCACTCGGTGATGGTATCAATCTGCGTATCAGCCGGAGCTAACAATGCTCAACCCTCATGGCAATGTGCGCGTCTGGTTGTGCACCACTGCCACCGATATGCGAAAGTCCTACAATGGACTCTCTGCCATGGTCAAACGCGACCTGGGTGCCAACCCTTTGTCAGGCGAGATGTTCGTGTTCGTGAATCGCAAGAAAACGCAGATGAAAATCCTGTACTTCGATGGTGATGGTTACGCCGTGTGGTGCAAGCGGCTTGAACAAGGCACGTTTGTTACTCCCGATGCGACATCGATCAAGAAGCCTATGAGCTACGGCGAATTGCAGTGTCTGCTGTACGGTATTGATTGGCAGAATGCCAAACGCTTCAAGCGCTTTTCCCTGTCCGACTCAAAGGTTGCTTGAATATGTCAGAGGCCAGGCACTCAGTGGTATCAGTGAAGCTGTCAATACACTACTATACAAGGCATAAATGCATTCACGGAGATTCTCGCACTGCAACTGTAGGGTATAATCAATATCATGGTTGATACCAACACATCACAGACTCATTCCGATCCTTACCAGGATCAGTCTCGCGAAGAATTGTTGGTGACGGTCAACAAGCTTGCACAGGAGCTCAATCAATCCAATCATCAGCTGAACTGGTTCAAACGACAGCTGTTTGGCGAGAAGAGCGAAAAGCGCTTTATCGACAGCCCGAATCAGTTGAGCTTTGGTATCGGTATTTTGGGTGCATTGCCAGACGAGGATACTCGCCCCGAACAGACGATCAATTACACACGCAAGAAAGGTCCGAAGCAACGTCCGGAAGACTGTGTCACCGACAGCGGCCTTCGTTTCGATGCCTCAGTGCCGCTCAAGACCATCCGGCTCACACCGCATGAGATCGAAGGCCTGGATGAAGACCAGTACGAGATCATCGACATTGATAAAACCTACCGCCTGGCGCAACGTCCAGCCAGTAGCGTTGTGCTGTGTTATGAACGACCGGTGGTCAAGCTCAAACAGAACGGTTCATTGTGCCGGGCTCTGGTACCGGTCGGTGTTATCGAGCGCAGTGTAGTTGATGTCTCCTTTATTGGCGGCATGCTGGTGGACAAGTTCGAATACCATATTCCGCTGTACCGTCAGCACCAGAGGCTGGGCCATGCCGGTATCACACTGTCGCGCACAACATTAACCAATGTGGCCAAGAAATCTATCGAGCTGTTGCGTCCCATCGTGGCTGCGCAGCTTGTATCTGTACTGGAGAGTCAAACGTTGGCCATGGACGAGACGCCCGTTAAGGCGGGGCCCAGCAAGAAACGCCCGGGAAAGATGCAGCAAGGCTACTTCTGGCCAATGTACGGCGACAAGGACGAGCTATGTTTTCCCTTTGCCGCCAGCCGGGGCATGAAAGTCATCGAAGAGCTGCTCGGTGTGCATTTCTCGGGCACTCTGATTGCCGACGGTTACGCAGCCTACGCTGCCTGGGTGAAGGGCAATTCGCAGGTCACGTTGGCACAGTGCTGGACGCATTCAAGACGCCAGTTCGTTGAGGCGCGTGATGGAGAAGAACAGCCGGTGGATCAGGCACTAGAGATCATAGGCAGGCTTTATCGGATCGAGGCAGATGCTCGTGAGGCGGCATTGCAGGATGAGGCATTACGCACCCATCGTCTGACGCATGCCAAGCCGGTAGTCGACGAACTGTATGCGTGGCGTCGGTGGCAATGCACACGGCAGGATCTTCTGCCAAGCGATCCGTTCACCTTGGCGTTGAAATACATTGGTGAGCGTGAGCCCGCCTTGCGCGTATTCCTGGCAGATCCGCAAGTTCCACTGGATACGAATCACGTAGAGCGTGGTCTGCGATGTATTCCCATGGGAAAGAAAAATTGGCTCTTCTGTTGGACAGAGCTAGGGGCAGAACACGTTGGATTGATCCAGAGCCTGATTGCAACCTGTCGTCTACAAGGCATCAACCCGTACACCTATCTGGTAGACGTGCTGCAGCGAGTCAGTATTCATCCGGCAAGTCGGGTGGAAGAGCTCACGCCACGATTGTGGAAGGAGCACTTTGCAGATAATCCGTGAGCTTCCGGCAGCCCAGTAAAATTTCACCCTGATTGTCTGGTTCACTGTGTCTCCACCAGCAACCGATTCTTTGGAGACAGTCGATGAACGCAGCCGTAGTTGATTTCAAACCTTCACTGAGAAGCGCTCAGCACGCTTTCGAACAATGGCGCAGCAGCCGGACACGACGTGGACCGACACCGATGGCATTGCGCCACTGTGCGGTGGCGTTGCTTGAGCAACACTGTGCCTTCCATGTTTGTCGGGCATTGCGCATTAACGCCAATGCACTCAAACAATGGTCTGGTACGCAGCCTGCACCCCATAGTACTTCCCCGGAGTGTCCTGTTGATGCCGAGCATCCAGCTGGCTTCGTTCGGTTACCCCACGTTGAAAAGGCTTTGGTTGAGCCGGCTCCGCCAATCACTGAAAGTCTGATCATCGAGCTACCTAACAAGGCCGTGATTCATATCCATCGTGCATTCACGCTCGACGAGGTGTTCCAGGCGGCCGCCCGGGTTGGCGGCAACACGAGGGCCTGCTGATGATTCTGCTTACCCATCAAAGCCCGATACTGCTTGGGGTGGCTCCTTCGGATTTCAGGCGCGGAATTGACGGCTTCGTTGCTCAGTGCCGGAACACGCTGGAACAAGATCCAAGTGATGGAACGATTTTCGTGTTTATCAATCGCGCAAGGACCATGATTAGAGCCTTGAGTTATGACGGTACTGGCTATTGGCTGATGACGAAAAGACTCTCGCGTGGCAAGTTCACCGGCTGGCCTACTGGCCATGAAGCCCTGTCACCGGCCAGTGCCCGGCAACTGCGCTTGTTGCTCAGCGGCGAGTGGTTCTCAGCGGGTCAACCCACGTCAGAACCCGGTGATTGTCATGCAACGCCCCTTGCGTCTTCACAGGTATCCGCTATGCTTTGTCCCACTCCCGCAACAACACCCCGTGCTCCCCAATCCCCTCGACCATGAGCGTGCAAGCCCCCAAGTCCCCAGCCAAGGGTGAGAAAACCACCGGTTTCATCGACCTGAGCGAGGCCCAGCTCGATGAGCTGATGGCACGCATTACCGAGGCGCGCGAGCATGGCATGGCGCTTAGTGCCGATGACTATGACCTGCTTAGCAGTGCCATGTTGACACTGGCCAGCTTGCAAGAGCGCATCAGTCACAACGATCTCACCATTGTGAAGTTGCGAAAGCTGCTGGGCATGATTAATCCGTCCGAGCAGTTGAAAAACCATCCCGGTAAGAAGAAAAGCAACGGTGCCGATGGCAACACGAAAGCCGATGCTGACGGACAGCCCGACACAGCACGCCCGCGTACCGGCACCGACAAGAAGGACAGGCGCAAGAAGAAGGACAAGAAGCCTGCCATCAAACCCACGGTCCATCATCATGGCATCGAGGGCTTGAACAAGGGTGATGGTTGCCCCAGTTGTCAGGCTGGCAAGGTGTACAAGTACCATCCAGCCCAGTTGCTGCGCATTGTCGGGCACTCGCCCTTCAGTGCCGAGCAGCATGTGAGCGACCAATTAAGATGCTCGGCCTGTCATGAAATTTTTACTGCCGAACTGCCACCTGAGGTGCGTGCCGATGGACGGCCCGATCAGATGTATGGCTACTCGGCCTGCGCCCTGATGGCGATCTACCGGTACTTTGCCGCTACCCCGTTCTACCGCCAGGAGACACTGCAAGGGTTGCTCGGCTCACACCTGAGCGCCTCCACGATCTTCGATCAGTGCCAGAAGCTGGCCGATCACTTGACGCCGGTGTTTGTGGCCATGATATCGATGGCAGCCAACGCTGAGTTGTTCTATCTGGATGACACGACGCACCGAATTCTGATTAAACAGGCAGCACCCAAGGGGCGCGAACACCGCTCAGGGGTTTACAGCTCGGCCTGTCTGGCTATTTTGCCAAAAGAGGGAAATAGTGCAACCACGGATCCTCCGACACTAATGCCGGCACAACGATTGGTGCTGTATCAAACCAGCGTGGGTCACGCTGGCGAATGGTTCGATGAGATTCTGGGTAAACGAGAATCCGGATTGCCGGTGCCCATTCTGATGAGCGATGCCTTGAGCTCCAATCACGTGACTGACAAGGACTTTGTGGTCTCACTTTGTAACTCGCATGGTCGAAGGGGCTTTGCCGAGCTGGCCTTGCAATGCCCCGAGGAGAGCCTGTTTGCACTGGAGCTTTACGCCGGAATATGGGTCAACGACGATCATTGCAAAGAACAGGTGTTCGATCCCCAGCAGCGCCAGGCCTATCATCACGCGCATTCACTTCCATTGATGGCTCAGATCAGACAGTGGTGCCAGGCACAGACCGTAGAGGGTGGTCCGGTGGAGCCAAACAGCAATCTGGGCCGTGCCATGGCGTACTTTGATCGACACTACGACGGATTGTGTGCTTTCTGCCATACCCCCGGGGCGGCATTGGATAACAACGAGTGCGAAAGAATCATCAAGTTGATGGTCAGAGGCCGCAAGAATTCTCAATTCTTTAAGACAGAGAACGGCGCGCAAGTCTCAGACACCATCACCTCGATACTGGCCACCTGTATGGAGTCAAATGTCGATGCCTTAGCCTACTTGATAGCGGTACAGAGAAATCAGCTAGCCGTGCGTGCCGCCCCGCAGAACTGGATGCCCTGGAACTACCCCAGCCAGCAAAAGTGATTCTGACGTAGCACAGTTGAGCCTCGAATTTTACTGGGCTGCCGGAAGCTCACGATAATCCGCTGAGATCGGACATCTACGACTCCGGCTGAACCCCGCAGAAAGTCAAAAGCTACCCGCAATCGAATCCATGATGCTTATCCGGCAGAGTCGTCGTGCGCTGAATGATCGTATCTGGCGAGGCTCAATTGCGCTTGCCGTACCAGAATACTCGCAAGAAGGCTATACGCCCTCAAATGACCGCTTACCTTGGATGCACTCATGCCGTGGAATATGAAATAAGGGAAGGTTAAAACGCCCGATACCCTGGTTCTTTGGCGCTTACGATCAATACGCTGTACAGGCTCGAGCGCCAGATGAAGGAACAGGCGCTCAACGACGAACAGCGTAAAGTCTTTCGACAGCTGCATGCCGTGCCACAACTGGACGCCTTGCATGAGTGGTTGCAGGACAATGTCTCGACGGTGCCCCGCAAATCTCTGACCGGCAAGGCTATCCGCTACACGCTCAACCAGTGGGACAAGCTGATCGTCTACTGCGAGCATGGGCAACTGCACATCAGCAATGTGCTGGCAGAGAATGCCATACGACCCTACGTGATTGGGCGCAAGGCCTTCCTGTTCTGTAACACACCTGGAGGGGCAAATGCATGTGCCACCTTTTATACCCTGGTGGAGAGTGCCAAGGCCAACAGCTTGGACCCTTACGGCTACGTGCTGCATTTGTGCAGACACATTGCCACAGCGCAGACGGTCGAAGACATCGAAGCCTTGCTGCCCTGGAACGTCAAAGCGCAACTGCCGTAGCCAGCAGGTAGTCAGCAAGGCTTGTTGAGTCTGCTGCCGCAGTGCCTGCAACCGTCACACGCTATGAATCCCTTTTACCTGGTTGGCGCTGGAGGGCAATGAAATCGATAGTGAGCATCGGGTTCTGGCTCTTTCTGATAGTACGCACAGGGTCGCGCGCGCGAGACCGCTAGTCAATAACGCTGATTTAAGGACGCTTACGATAATTCCATGGCATCCATTTCTCGTGAGCTTCCGGCAGTAGCGCTCAAAATTTTGACATTTATCTGATTAACTTGTTCTCTAGGTCATGGCCAACCGCACCGGAGAAATTCATGGGTCATTCCCACCGTAACCGCTCGAAGTAAAACTATTGCTCCAGTATCCAGAGGGCGTGGCAAAGCGGTCTCAATGACTGAAATCGTTGGTCTCGATCAAGGAAATGCGCTATCGGAGCTACTTGCCAAGATAATTAACGTTCGGCCTACAAATTTTTAATAATCTGGGTGGGCGTTCCGACGGCAAGTACATTCTTTGGAATATTGCGAATAACTGTTGCTCCGGCACCGATCACGGTATTTTTTCCTATATGTATATTATTTATGACAGAAGACCCGACACCAATCCAGCAGCCATCTCCAACAGTAACTGTGCCTGCTAGTGTCGTCCCCGGGCTGAGGTGCACCGCATTGCCTAAAAGACAGTCATGATCTACGCTAGTGCAGGTGTTGATGATGCATGCGTTGCCAATATTGGTGCCCGAGTTTATGACTACTCCTGCCATTACAACCGTCCCCACTCCGATATGGGTGTGTTGGCTTATAGTGGCTGAAGGATGGATAACCTTGGTAATTTTCCAGCCAGCTTCGCTGAATCGTTCTTGTAAGGTATATCTACGCTGGTTACTTCCAATAGCAATTATGACTTGGCTGGTGTTCTCGGGTTTTTGTTCCAGTAAGTTGTGGATAGTTCCTGTAATGGACCAGGTTCCGCTCGTTTTCAGTTCTGGCCATGCGTCATCATATAGATTGATTAAGTCCCATTCTCCAGATTCTGTGGCCGAGTCGGCTATAACTCTTGCGTGGCCCCCTGCGCCAATAATCAACAAAGTTTTTTGCATCTAACTTGTAGCTCGGGTAAGAATATCGGGGATTTGTGTTGGTTAAAGTCTTTTTTCTGCTTTTTTAAAAGCACTGATTTGTGGGGAATAAATTCACTCCAAAAATGAGTGAGTTTATTGAATATTCATAAGTAGACATAATACGGTAGTGTTTTTATTGGTAATGCAAGGCTGTTCTTATAGTCGAGCGTCAACGGACTCTTTGGGAAGAATACTTTTTATGTCATAGAGTACATTTTCGGGCTTGCCAAGTTTACGAATTTCTTTGCTTCCTAGAGTGATGAATTGATGGTGTGCAACGGCTAGAATAATTGCGTCGTAGCTTGCTTTTGCGGGTGACTCTATCGGCGTGATGCCATACTCGCGTTGTGCTTCACTGGCATCCACCCATGGGTCATAAACATCAACATTTGCATGATAATGCTCAAGTTCTTCGACGATGTCAACGACTCGAGTATTGCGCAGGTCAGGGCAGTTTTCCTTAAACGCCAGTCCCAGAATCAGAATGTTGGCTCCAACTACGTGGATGCGTCGACGTGTTAGCATTTTCACAACACGTTCGGCTACGTATGCGCCCATGCCGTCGTTGATCTGCCTCCCAGAGAGGATAACCTGAGGGTGGTAGCCTATCTCCTGTGCCTTATGCGTTAGGTAATAAGGATCGACGCTAATGCAATGACCGCCTACGAGGCCTGGGCGAAAATTCAGAAAATTCCATTTGGTACCAGCAGCTTCAAGGACTTCTAGTGTATCTATGTCTAGGCGGTCGAAAATCAGGGCCAGTTCGTTAATAAGGGCAATATTGAGATCGCGCTGTGTATTTTCGATTACCTTGGCTGCTTCTGCGACCTTGATAGAGCCTGCCTTGTGTGTTCCTGCGGTAATGATGCGACGGTACAGGCCATCTACGGCATCGGCGACTTCAGGCGTTGAGCCAGAGGTGACTTTCATGATCGTGCTGACACGATGTTCTTTATCACCAGGGTTGATTCTCTCCGGGCTATAACCTGCAAAAAAATCGGTATTAAAAGTCATGCCAGATACGCGCTCCAGAATGGGAACACAAACTTCTTCCGTAGCGCCTGGGTAGACGGTGGATTCGTAAACAACCACGCTTCCCTTCTGCATGACTTTGCCAATGGATTCGCTGGCACGTATAAGCGGTGTGAGGTCAGGTTGCTTGTGCTTGTTGATAGGGGTCGGTACAGTGACGATAAAAACTTTACATTTGGCTAGATCGTCAAGAGAGCTGGTGTAAGAGAGTAGAGGAGAGCCCTGCATTTCTTCTGCAGAGACCTCTAAAGTGCGGTCATGCCCGTTCTGCAATTCTTCAATACGTGCAGTGTGTATGTCGAAGCCGATAGTTTTAGTGTTTTTACCAAACTCTACAGCCAGAGGAAGCCCTACATACCCCAAGCCAATTACTGCAATCGTATCTTTGTCACTGATTTGAAACATTTAGCGTTCCTGATTTGCTGCAGCTAATGCTGCTCGCAGTGGGTTTTAAAGCGCATTATACTGACTTGCGCGTTGAAGGTTTACAATCCGACAAGTAGATCACTGATGTGGTCAAGTAAAATTGGACACTTTTCTACATTGCACCGACATTCCGAAGCCATTTTCGACACTTTTTCGAGTTATTTCTCCGACGTTAGCGACAAATTGGCTCGCTGCAAGTGATTTTTCAAAAAGTTTGACTAAACTTATGACTGTGCATCATATGTCGAGTGAGCCTCATGTCCATTGCCGAACAGCAATTCCCGGTCTAACCCTCAATTCGTATAGGTATGGCTGACTCTTTGTTTACAGGCGCGCGGATCCTTTCCGCTGAATTGTCGGAATTAACTGTGCGCTTATGAGGTTGCTTTCTGAATGTCCAAGTTGAGTGTGCCGATGGTTTGGGGTGAATAGGATATATTCAACCAGACGTGGGGTCAGGCAGATCCATACGAAAGGCACTCGGATTAGCCAACGCTCTCATCAGCGATTCCCAGTTTTTAATATCGAATGTGAAAAACAGGGCTCGCAGCTTTTCCCATAGAACAATTCTCGCATGGTAGGTCCCACGGGCCGCCTGGAACAGGCGACAAGCCAACTCCTGAATCTCATCAATCAGAAAGGCCAGCAGCATCAATCCACCCAGTGTACTGCACAGATACTGCTTTCCATGACCGTAGGAATGTTCCAGGTTGTAGCCCTTGTTCTTTATGACGTTGAATAGCTCGTTTTCCACCTTCCAACGCGTACGTCCTGCGCGCGCAATCTCATAAGCGTTGTCGGCGCTGAGCGGCAAGTTCGTCACCCAGGCAAAGATGGTTTACTTGCCCTTCTTGTCAAACTCCCAATACTCGATGAAATTAACTCGTAAATCTGGGTGAGTACCATTCAACCCGATATCGTTGGTGAATCGAAATCCACAACTTAAACCTTTCTCATTCAGATCATCCGGTGCTGACTCTATGCACTCGGAGCGGTTGAGCCGCTCGGCTACCTCCTCGAACAACGCCGCACTGCTGCCCGGCTTCGCGCCGATGATAAAATCCATCTTGTGGCGTAGCAGTTCCTGGATATGCGGCCCATTGGCAGCCAGCGCGTCTTCGAGTACAACGAACTTGCGATCCGGGTATTGTTGCTTGATGCTATTCAGCAGACGTTTACCCGCGTTGCGTTCACAATCGTTCTTTGTGTTGCCGTCACGCAGCGTAATGGGTTCGAAGTCCAGTGGCAGTGCACGCTTGAGTTGCGGATGCACGATGGCGGCAGCCAGGAGCTGGTGATAGAACTCGTCGCCACTTTTGCGCTTTTTCACGCAGCAGTGTTTGCAGCGGATTTTGCTGGAAGCAAACAGGCCAGTGCCATCCATCGAGAGCAAAATTTTGTCATCGTTCCAGGCAAATTTCTTGAGCACATTGCCGCGCTGCAGGGCGCTATGCAAAGCGCGGAAAGCGGGTCGCAGTGCAGACGGATCGACTGGATCCAGAATGTCACGCATCTGACTATCACTCGGCGCCTGAGCGACGCCGAAGAGCGTTCTCAGATTGTGTTGCACGGTTCCTGCATCGGCTCGCACCTCGGTATCAAATTGCAATAGCGAGCTGTACTTGAGGCTGAACACGGCCAAGGCAGAGCTTAAGGTGTCACTCATGGTGAATTTCACACTCCCCGCTTGGCGAATGTCGGGAACGTTGTCGAAAGCCCCACGGACTTTGCTCAGCAGGCCCTCCATCGACAAATCCTTGCGTGGTTGTGGAGCGGGAGCAGCCATTGGGAGATTCCGGTAAGAAGCGATTGACCGGATAAGAATAGGCTACGAGGAGCTAAACACCAGTTGTGCGCTATCTTATTGATTCTATTGGAGTCTCAAATCGACCGGGAATTGCTGGGCCACTGCTGACACTGTGTGATGGTGTTGGATCAATACGGAATATCACCACCACTTCCTCCTTGTAGATCTCAACTCGTTTGACTAGTGCTCGGATGGTATCGCGTTTGGTGATGAAGTCCGTAGTCGATAGATTCACGTTGATGGTTTTAGCAAATTCCTCCAAGTGGTTGATAACCAGAAACAGCTCACGCTGTGCGGATTGGGACTGATCCCCTTGCTCGATTTGCTCTTCGATTTCCGTGATACGTGCCTTTATCTGTTTGATCTTGGGCTCAAAATCCTGTTGATCTATGACATCACTGGCATAGCTGTCAATCAGGCGTGACGCACCCTTTTTCAATTGTGCTTTCTGCTGTTTCAGCGCCGTGATGTCGTGCCTCTCATGCTCCTTTTTCTCCAGAACATTCAAGCGCCGTTCGTACTCTTTTTTCAGCCTCTCAGGGTTCTCCAGTGCATTGATCACCTCGGCCCACACCAACTCATCCAGCGTCTGAGTTCGCACCTGAGAATTGTCACAAATTCTTTGACCACCAAAGCGATAGGCATCCGTTCCGATACAACGATAGTAGGCATATTGAAACTTTCCTTTAGCGGTTGATGGGCTGACTCTTTTGCCGTAGTAGGCGTAGTGACAATGCCCACATACCGTCAATCCTTGCAATAAATGTTTAGCCCCACGCTCTCCAACTCGTGCTCGCTTTCGGTTCTCGTCCAGTTGAGCTTGTACCGCCTCGTACAACGGCTGACTTACGATCGGCGGAACAGGAATCTCGATCCAATCCTTACGTTGCACTCGGTGCGTTGAGTGCGGCTTCTTGGGTGTCTCGGCACTGTGCTTCTGGGGTCGTACCCTCGGCATTAATGCACCGGCCTTGGTCTTTCCAAAAGCGGCTTTGCCCATGTACGCCGGATTCTGCAGCATGCTCCAGACAACACTACGATCCCAGTGGCTTTTTCCTGTTTTTGTAGGGATATTCGCTTCACCAAGACGCCGGCATACCGCTCCAATACTGAGTCTGTCGACCCCTATCCAGTTGAATATCTGACGTACTGTTTTCGCCTGCTCAAGATCAATCACATACTGGGCAGGTTTACCGTCGAGTTGCTTGCGTGTATAGCGATAACCGTAGGGTGCTCCAGAGAGTACGTTAACGCTGCCCACACGAGCGCGGTGAAGCTTCCCTCGACGATGACGCTCGATGATCTTAGCTCTCTCGTACTCGGCAAACATCCCTTGCATCTGCAATAACATTTCCTCTTCGGGTGAGGTGCCAACCTTGTGGTTTAGAAAGTTGACGACAACCCCTGCGCTGGCAAACTCCTCCATGAGCAAAGCCTGGTGGGCATACTTGCGCGAGAGTCGATCCGGGGAATGAATATACAGGTGATCAACGGCTCCGATAGAAATCGCATCACGCAACCTCTCCAATTCCGGACGGATCAGCGTAGCGCCACTCACTCCCGCATCACTGAAAACCATGTCATCGATAAGCTGCCCGCCGTCGCTGACAATCCTCTCTTTCAGCGCCTGGATCTGGCTATCGATGGTGCAATCCTTGGCCTGCTTTGGCGATGAGACTCGTGCGTAGAGTGCGCAGATGTTTTGATGGCTCATTGCGGGCTCCTGGAAGGTCTCAGAATGTCAGGATCGGCTTGTTGGTCCGGCTCGGCCTCATCCGTGTTGAGTGGTGTAGAGAGGCTCACAGCCACTGTGGGGCTGAATCTCTGGTAGGCCTGCTGCAAACAATCGTGGGAGAAGCGGTTGGGTTCGAACTCGACCCTGACAGTCAGCACCTGGCGTCGTTTGCGCTTGGTCATGACGTTGCCCCTGTAGTCCTGGAGATCGACGGATCAATGGCTACAAACAGCTCAATGTGCGCTTCTGTATTGCCTTTGAAATGACCGCTGAGACACGCTCTGCCAATGCGGATACCCCAGTGTACGCCGGTTTTTGCTCTTTTGTTGGTAGCGTAAGGACGCCTCCCTGCGCGACTCCTTCGCTGGCCGCACAGAAAAGTCCGGCGTCTACGTGCCCCGCTTTGATGAACCTCCACAACAGGGACATGAAACGAGTGTCCCGAATACGTTTGCGGACAGATTTCATCAAGAGCCTATGATGCACTGTATCAAAGTAACTGGCGAGGTCTCCCTCTATAACCCACCGGCCACTTGTGTCAGCATTGTCCGTTAGCTGCAATTTCACAGTACGGATAGCATGGTGAACACTTCGTTCCGGTCGGAACCCGTATGAGAGACTGTGAAAATCATTCTCCCAGATAGGATCCATGGCCATTAGCATCGCCCGTTGCACAATCCGATCGCGCAACGTCGCGATGCCCAGTGGTCGTCGTTTGCCATTAGCCTTCGGGATATAGATCCTTCGTGCTGGGGCAGGTAGGTACTTCTCTGAGAGCAGATCCTCACGGATGTGCTCCAGAAAGTCAGGAAGTACATCTGGCCCCAGATGCTGCTTGGTCATGCCGTCCACGCCAGGCGTTTTAGAGCCAGATGATGACAGCGTGATTCTAGCCGCTTCTGTAAGCCAGTCGTGCTCTGCAATCAGGCGCAACAACCGATCAACTCGTCGAGTCGAATCCGTTGCTGTCCATGTAGCGAGTTTGCGTTGTAGGTCACCGATTATCAAAGGTCTTCACCTCACTGGGTCGATTAATGTAAAACACAAACATGCTTGAACTGCTTCCCTTTGCCATGTAGTGGGCTTTCCCCACCTCGGACTACTACGGAAGCTCCGCCACTCGGCAGGGCATCAGGGTCGTGCCCCCTTGGCATCCCATACCGAGCTTCCCTGGTTTGCTTGACTGGACTCAACATGTAGGGTCGGCTGTCCATCGCACTCTTTGTCCTTGCTTTCCGCAAGTCGGCAGGAAGCTGTGCTGCAATGTGTGTAGCAGACACAACACCGTGAGCGGCCAAATAACTTGGCCCCGTCATTCGCCTGAACTGAGGCTGGCTGTAGCAGTTCAGAATTCCTGCACGGCGTAACAGATCATTTTCACCGTGGCGACGTTTCAACCCGCAGAGACGAATTAATGGATTCATGTTCTTCAACCTTTCTACACTTAGTCTCGAAAGTCATCTTGGCGTCATGATCTTTGCCTCAACCCCCTTTGTCAGCGGACTACATCACCCGATGGGCACACCACCGGTCACTGCCGCTCAGACTCATCCTCGTTACACTCGAAGAGGCTGACATCGAGGGCTATCCTAGTTTTCAATGCCAACATTCCAGTCAAACTCGTGATCCTGTTTGAGCATCCTGCTCGCCTCGGATTCCAGGCGTACGCCAGCTGACATCCCAACACCAGCACTGGTTAGGGTCTGTGCAAATATTAATATTCAAATTATAAGAATATCTGCTACGCTCAGCACATGAGCAGAGAAGAATTGTCGCGCAAGCGTCTCGTAGATAAAATTGGTTTGAAATATTCGCAAATCCTTCTCTCACTCGACGAACGAGGCCGGCGCGAATGGGCTGCCACCGAGGCGATGGCATTGGGTCACGGCGGCATCACGATCGTTCACGAAGCAAGCGCCCTATCGATGCCTACTATACGTAGCGGCATCGCCGAGCTGATGGAGCGCAACGGCGGCGCGATTGAGTCTCCGCGTCGAGTTCGTCGTCCGGGTGCCGGACGCCCCTCGAAACTTGCCGAAGACCCCGAACTGCTCGGTGCTCTGGAGTCGCTTGTGGAGCCGGGCACACGCGGCGATCCACAGTCGCCGCTGCGTTGGACGACCAAGAGCGTGCGGGTGCTCGCAAACGAGCTTGGCGCGGCAGGGCATTCAGTGAGTTTCCGGAGCGTGTCGACGCTGCTCAAACAGTTGGGCTACTCTTTGCAAGGCAACGCAAAAACGATCGAAGGAGCTCAGCATCCAGACCGCAACGCGCAATTTCTATATATCGCCAAACAGAGCAAGCGACACATAAAGGCTGCACAGCCTGCGCTGTCGGTAGACACGAAAAAGAAGGAGCTTGTCGGAGCCTTCAAGAACGGCGGCCAAGAATATCGCCCCAAAGGTGAGCCGGAGAAGGTCAAGACCCACGATTTCAAGGGTGAGCTTGGCAGGGTGGCTCCGTACGGCGTTTACGACATCGCGGACAACGACGCCTGGGTGAACGTCGGGATCAGTGCGGACACGGCCGAGTTTGCGGTGCAAAGCATCCGCCGCTGGTGGCAGACATCCGGCAAGGCACGTTACGGATCGGCGCGCGAGATTTTTATCACCGCCGACTGCGGGGGCAGTAACGGTTACCGCAGCCGGCTCTGGAAGCTTGAACTTCAGGGGCTCAGTGACGAGCTGGGTCGATCAATCAGCGTCAGCCACTTTCCGCCGGGCACGAGCAAATGGAATCGAATCGAGCACCGACTCTTCAGCTTTATCACCATGAACTGGCGCGGCAAGCCGTTGTACGATTATCGCACGGTAATCGAGCTGATCGGAGCGACGAAGACAGAACAAGGACTAGAAGTACGCTGTGAGCTTGACACAAACACCTACGAGAAAGGGCGCAAGGTAACGGACGAAGAAATGGAGTCAATCAACCTGCACCCCCACAAATTCCATGGCGAGTGGAACTACACGATAAAACCACGGGAATAATGCAACTCTGTGTAATTGAATAGTTATTTATGCACAGGCCCTTAGGCCCGGTCGTACGATATTCCTCCGGCTTGGATCTCTTCTGACGAGGCTTTGCACGCCCGCGATCATGCTGACGGTTTGCATGACGCAGAAAGCGATAGAAGCTTGATTCACTGCCATAATACAACCCTTGATCTGCCAGTGTTGGTACGATCTGACTCGGTGGCAAACTCTGGAACTGGGGCAGGTCGCACGTCAGATAGATCCTTTCACGTTCGAACTCGCTGAACTTGTTGCTTGGCACGGGCCGCTCGGCCATTGCTCGGCGATCGCAAATCACTTGCCCATCGTGCTGCCATCGCCGGTAGGTGGCTGGGTGGATCTCCACTGTCTGACAAGACTCGTTCAAGCGAGCACCAGCGGCACGAGCCTCATCAATCAGGGTGATAGTCTTCTGACGTTGCTCGAGACTCACTTCCCGTCCTCGGGCTCCTCGAACAACGCATTGAACTTTTTTCGCAAAATCAGCAATGCCGCTGCCTCCGCCAGGGCTTTTTCCTTTCGGACAAGCTCCTTCTCTAGTTCTGCTACCTTCTTGCGATCCGCCTTAGTCGCGCTCTTGAGCTCCTTTTCACTGGCTTGACTCCAATCATTAGCCTGCTCACAAGCGGCGCGCCACTGCGTCAATTGCTCAACAAAGATGCCCTTCTCACGGCAGTAGCCAGCGATCTCAGCCTGGTTCATTGCAGCGGTTTCCATCACCACTGCAAACTTATCCCGCGATGTCCAACCGTTCGGTGTGTTATCCGAATCAGGCATCAGCCTTCCCTGTGCTCTGGCTTCCTTACGCCAGTTGTACAGTGTCGGCTCTGATATGCCTTCTTGCTTTGACAATGCTGTAATCGACATGTTGTCAGGTGGCAACATCTTCTTCAACACTGACTCTTTACCAGCAATTCCCGGCGAACAAGTACCGTAGTTGTATTGTAATGTAAAACTGGTTACCAATTTATTGCAGGCACCGATGGGCCTACCGCGAATTGGCATGAGTGATCAGATGTGGAGGAACGTGCGGTAGGCCTAAAGTTGGTGTGTGGAGTGTGGGCAGTAAGATGAGCCGACCTATGTTGGCCGATCAGAAGGTATCTCGAAGGCAAAGTCGCCTGGCTTATGCCAAAAACGCATGAACCCCTCCCATTCGGAGGCTTTGACGGTGGTAAAGGCGGCGCGCAGGCGTTCCCACAGGTTCCGGCGTGATTTGTGATGTATGCGGATTTCGCCGAAAACCCGGCAGAAGCTCTCCTGGACCTGATCGATCAGAAAAGCCAGGAACATCAATCCACCGAGCACACTGGAGAGGTACTGCTTTCCGTGGCCGTAGGAATGCCCCATGTGATAGCCCTGGTTCTTGGCTGCGTTGAATGTCTCATTCTCGATCTTCCATCGCGCGCGTCCGGCGCGCATGATCTGCTCGGCGTTCTCAGGGGTGATCTGCAGGCTGCTGATCCACTGCCAGTTATGCTCCTTGCCCTGTCGATCAATCTCGTAGTACTCCAGACAATTGACCAGCAGCTCAGTGTGAGTGTTGTTCAAGGGAACTTGCTCGCAGATGCGATAACCACGAAGCAGGCCCGTCTTCTCATCCACTGTTTCCCACGCCTGCAACTCCCCTTGCTTCATGCGCTGATCCAGCGTCTCGAAAAGTGCGGCGTTAGAGCCGGGTTTGGCAACGATGATAAAGTCCATCCGGTGTTCGATCAATGTCTTTAAGTGCGGCCCGTTAGCAGCCAGTGCATCTTCGATCACAATGAAACCACGCTTGGGGTACTGAGCGGCAAGACTGGCAATCAGGCGCTTACCCGCATTGCGTTCGCAGTCATTCTTGTTCGAGCCATCGGCACGAGTGATAGGCTCGAAATCCAGTGGCAGCACCGTGCTGCGTTCGGGATGAACGATCACGGCACCGAGCATCTGATGGTAGAACTCTGATCCTTCATCAGACTTCTGGTTGCGTTTGGGCTTTTTCACGCAGCAGTGCTTGCAGCTGATGCGAGTGGATGAGAAAGTGCCTGTGCCGTCTATCGAGAGCAACAATTTGCCGTTGAACAACTGGAAGTCCTTGAGCGAGTTGCTGCGCTGCAGGCCACTGTGAATGGCACGAAAGGCGCCTCGCAACTCGCTCGGATTGACCGGATCGAGAATCGCGCGCATCTGAGAATCACAGGGGACTTGGCTCAACCCGAACAAGGTGCGCAGATTGTGGTTCGAGACAGGCTCGCTGGAACGGGCATGCTGATCGAACATCAATAAGGAGGGGTACTTGAGTGAAAAGATCGCCAGTCCAGCCATCAGCGAATCGGACATCGAATACTGGACACTGGCCTGCCTGCGCTTATCATTGACTTTGTCAAAGGCGGTGCGAACAGTGGTCAACAAACCGGGCATTGAAACGTCCGGGCGGAAACGAGCAAACGGGGCTGCCATGGGCTACAACTCAACATCATCAACAAACAGATGTGAAAAGCGTAGTCGGCAGATTACGAAAAGCTAGTAGCCAAGGTCCGCTACAACGTTGATCTGGCGAGGTTTGTCAACTCGCCGGGAACTGCTGACTCTTTACGTTCTTGGGAGTATCCCATCATTGACCTCTGTCTCGCCCTCTCTATAGTATAAGAATTCTCTCAGTGAGAGGCTGCAACAATCCTGACAGAGGGGGGAGCGTGGTCTGCGATGTATTCCCATGGGAAAGAAAAATTGGCTCTTCTGTTGGACAGAGCTAGGGGCAGAACACGTTGGATTGATCCAGAGCCTGATTGCAACCTGTCGTCTACAAGGCATCAACCCGTACACCTATCTGGTAGACGTGCTGCAGCGAGTCAGTATTCATCCGGCAAGTCGGGTGGAAGAGCTCACGCCACGATTGTGGAAGGAGCACTTTGCAGATAATCCGCTGAGATCGGACATCTACGACTCCGGCTGAACCCCGCAGAAAGTCAAAAGCTACCCGCAATCGAATCCATGATGCTTATCCGGCAGAGTCGTCGTGCGCTGAATGATCGTATCTGGCGAGGCTCAATTGCGCTTGCCGTACCAGAATACTCGCAAGAAGGCTATACGCCCTCAAATGACCGCTTACGAATGATCGTATCTGGCGAGGCTCAATTGCGCTTGCCGTACCAGAATACTCGCAAGAAGGCTATACGCCCTCAAATGACCGCTTACCTACAGTCGGCCACGTGTAAGCAACGACAATGCTCTCTCCGAAGCGTTATTCAAGACCACGAAGTACCGTCCGGATTTTCCTTTTGATGGATTTGGAAGTCTGGAAGACGCACGGGAATGGTGTGCTCAATTCGTTCTTTGGTATAACGAGGAACACAAGCACAGCGCCATCAAGTTCGTCACGCCTGCCCAGCGACATCGTGGTGAAGATATCAAAATACTGGCAGAGCGTGATGAAGTCTATCGCCGAGCCAAGGCAGCGAATCCATCACGCTGGAGTGGTGACACAAGGAACTGGGAGAGACCGGAAACCATGGTTCTCAACCCGGATAAACCAGAGGATAAAATGAAAGAAGCAGCGTAGATAAATGCTGCAACTATCTTGACAAACTCCGCTAGGCATAGAGCGATCAAAGCTGTCCATAAAGCTTGAACGGGAACGGCAGAAGAGCGCGTCATGAGACGGTTGAATCACTCTGATTTCTGGCGGCTGTCTGGAACGGGAAACAGTGCTCAAACTTTCCACTCTTGAGAGACTATGTTTGGGCGCAAATTAAATTGTATTTGCTACTTCCACTATTTTTTTGTAAGTTTCTGTTGATGCGGTCCAGGAAAAATCTGCTTCTGCTTTCTTAACTGACATAATTAGCGAATCATCCAGTTTTTTCATAACGTCTGAGACACGAGAAAATGGTCCTCCGATGAAAAGTAATTTCTTGGAAATATTGAATATTTTCAAGGGACGTCCAACTCCTTTTGCAATACCTTCGCATGTACGTACGAGAGATAAAGTATCAGCGGACGCTACGTTGTAAATACCACTAGGCCCGACAGATTCTTGAAAGATACTTAAAAGTAAATTGTTTAAGTCATCTACATGCAAAAAAGTGCGCAGGCCATCTAAACCGGCAAATGGTAGAGGGAGGCCAAGCTTCACCAGTTTTACCAATCTCGGAAAATTTCCAGGGCAGTTGGTACCAAATATCATTGCCGGCCTAAGTATTACAATCTCCATAGACCCTGAATCCGCAAGTGTTGAGAGGGCGATTTCAGCCTTTCGCTTTGAAGCGCCATAGAAACCACTAGGACTTACTTCGGTTTCTTCATCAACAAGTCCGTGTCCGTTATTTGCACCATAGACACTAGCAGAGCTTAGGAAAATAAATTTACGAATACCTGATTTAGACGCGGCATGCGCCATTTTCATAGTCGTTTCGAAATTCACTTGATTGTAGAAATTTTCAGCGTCGCCAGATGCTACGTTTTGAGAATGAACCGCACCAGCCGCGTGAACGATTACATCAACATTTCGGAGCAAATGACCCCAATCTTGTATATCTACTAAATCACCAGTTTCAACATATAAAGGCGACATGGTAGTATCTTTTTGTTTCCTAACTGATCCTCTTGCTTCGTAACCAGCCTCAATAGCAGCCCTGAGAATACTCCCTCCAACAAACCCATCCGCGCCTGTAATTAGAATTCGCAATCGTTTAGCCTTTATTATTCCTAAATAATTTGATTTTGATAGCAGATATTTTTGCCGAATACCAGAACCTTCTGAAAAATATTACCGCAAGCTTTTCAAACAGGCATTGTAGTAACTACATTTCCCTGTCCCAAATCTAAGCATTCAGAATACAACACTCTTCTGATTTCAACGTTTTACTACATCTCGAGATCGAGAGCCCCTTCTTTTGAGTCAAGATTGTTGATTTCCGCACTTAGGAATATGAATTAAATTAAGACATTATAAGCCACACTCAAAATAGTTGAGAATCGATATAAATACTCTTCCATTTATTAGATCAGCAAATCTTACTCAACAAATCCTCTGCGTGTTTGAAATCGTCAAAAGTATCAATATCAACCGAATCGGATTTCAGCATTGGATACGCGAGAGTATTAGGGCCAAAAAATGATTCACGCTCACGCAATACAGATATTTTAGAAACGTATATAGCGCCATTAAGACTATATTCATTGTTCCGACCATCCTGATCACAACCATAAGATACTATTTCTGAAAATCGACCTGCATTCTTGAGCTCTACAAACCAGTGTGATCCAGGGTCACTCCTACATACAGAAACAATACTGTCTTTATTCGAATTTTTCAACATAGTGATAGCTTCATCAATATGCTCTGCACGCCTAAGTGGTGAGGTAGGCTGCAAAAGGCAACAATAGTCAAAATTGACACCAGATGAAGAAAGCTCGTCCAAGACACTCAGCACTACGCTCACACTAGAAGCACTATCTGTAGCTAAAGAAGTATCACGATTAATGAAAGGCATATTTCTATAATCGCAAATAGTTTTTACTTTTTCATCGTCAGATGAAATAATAGTCATACTCAAATATTTAGATTTCTGACTTTCATCAAAGGACCACTCAACCAGGGACTTTCCAAGTAGTTGCATCGTATTTTTCCCAGGCAGTCTTTTACTTCCTCCTCTAGCAGGAATGATTGCCAAAATTCTTATATTTCCAGAAAGTAACACATCAGACATTATATACAGAAGCCTTAATATTTTTTTCAAATATATTCAAATAATTGGCAAAAAAAATCAATTATCAACGAACATATAAAAATTCGGTTTGTAAAAATTAAAATGCAAATGACCACCAGTCAAAACCACTGGATTCCGGCTTTGGCCAAACGCCGCATTAATATGCCGTTCTGCAGATTTTAATTTACTATAAATAACAAAGCAATCGTTATTCGACCTGGCGGCACTAATGATTTTTCATGTATTCCATTTACAATTTAATTCCTACATTTCCACAACCCATTACGCTAAATCATTAGAATTCATAGGTACAGGCTCTGAACAACGCTTCTTCAAGCACTGAAAATTCACAAGCAACCTATGCGACGAATTTTTTCCCTTTAAAATATCGCCGCCCGTGATACTAAACGAGATCAGCGATATGGATCAGCGGTATAGAAATCACCATACAGTTATGACCACGACTAGCTGAACCCGCTTGTTACGGCTATACTTTACTAGCAATATTTATCGCAGAAGTTGCGAGCCTCGGAAAACAATACCACCTCCCTAGACCCAAGTATCTGGACCTCATCACCCATGTCAAATAGTATTTTAGCCCCCCCCCCCCGACTACACTACCTCCAAGGTTGAGTCTTTCTATATTCTAAACCAGCATCCTGATGATACGCCGCTTAAAAGCATGGCATTAGTCCCTCATTGGGGACTGCTCAACATTATTTCTATGATCAGCATATGACATTGGTGAATTCTATTACTTTCCATGCATATATCTTAACTACAAACCGTTGAATATGACATATCAATCAATCTGCATATACGCTAATCTAAAATACAACTACCACAATTCAATATATATCATGACATGCATTTAAGATTATAAATCAGCAAATTTCTGTTTGCATTTAACTAATCGCCTAGAATCCAAATTGAAGGCATACAGAGTTGCAGCGTACCTTACCCCTTCCAATATAGGCCTACCTCGATGAATAACAGTAGTATCCATGGAAAACCCCTGACCAGCTTTCAACAGCACAGGAACACCCTCAATATTAGCTCCCGCCGCAACCCTCAGACTTCTACGATATTTCAAAATATCACAGCCCTTTCTAAGCAAAGAATTAGATCCAGGTATGTATTCTAGCGGACCATTACTCTCTCCAACATCAGACAAAAAAGCAAAAACCTTACATTGATTAAACCAAGAGTCTCTATGCCACCCACCTCCAGAACCCAACCCACCTTGCTTTGGAACAACTCTATTTACTAACAAAAATGAATAGTCTGGTTCTGACCCAAAACTCTCAACGTATTCCGCCTTCAAGCTTTCATACAGTTTTTGAAATACGGGGATTTTTTTTTCTGCATGAAAAACTCTAACATCAGACTCCGACGTGTCGGTCCATATTTTGATATTACCAGAGCCTACATGGACGTCGAATTGTTCACGCAGACCTGCACACTCAATAGCAGATAAAAACTGCTTTTTATTCATAATTAATTCACTCGCCAAAACGTCTAATATAACGACCTAACGGATTGCATTCAATTTTTCCAAATGTCGAAAGTAAAAAGAAAATACAACAAACCGTAACAAAACAGCAACAAAGACTGAAATCACAATAGATAATATTTGAGTCGATAAATAATAACAGGATACCACTGGTACAACAACAACCAAACCGTCAATTACAACAAGATGCTCTCTTCTAATTCTCCAAAAAGCTAACTCTTTCGGCACAAATGAAATTGCATGAATATAATACAACATAACAAGCATAAAAACCACCTCATAATCAAATGTCACTATGCTCAATGAGAATAAATTCAATACCAAATAACCAAACAATACTAAAATAGATAATAACAACGGGATAATCAAATTACGGGCTGAATACTGTGCCCTATACACATCCACCTCAAGTACGATCAACTTTGGTTTCATGAAAGAGACGTAGCCCATATTATGAAATGTAGCAATGATATTTGCCAAATTGACTATCAACAGGTATTCTGCATACTTATCCGGCCAGGCATTACTCACCAAAAAACGGTCCACGTACATCACATTCGCAGTAATTACGATCCAAACCTGGGCCATAAAATACTCTTTCTGATATTTTTGCCAGTAACGCAAAATTGATAACCAAATACCACTTTTTCTAAAACAAACTATGCAAACCGTAAAAACGCGAACATATTGACGACGAAAAATGCCAATATAAACCAACAAGAACACCACGGAGACAATTGGATATATGTATACAGAATCAATATCAAACGTAACTATAAATATTATGAACAAAAGTGTCGGAAGGATTACTCTCGCTGAAAAATTGGCTATCCATTCATAATATTTTTTTTTATAAACAAGAATCCTTTGATCTTCGTCAAAGTATTTCTCAGTAATCATCAGGACCATTGAAGAAAGGAACAAATCCAACCTCTCCGTCCAAAAAAACAGAAATATACCGGCAACAGGTAAAAACACAACAATATGTATTATTGTTCCTTCAATATATTCCTGTAATAAATACCGCCCCCCTAACCCCCTACCACCCTTCGATCTATTTGAAACTATGAAATACTGATATATTTCCCTAAAATTTTGGTTATTCAGAATAACAAAACTTGAAGCAACAGATGTCACAATCAGAGCAAAATCAGTTGCAAGATCTTTATGATTGTACCTAAGAAGTAGGTAGATAATTACCGGCCTTATTAACAATCCCAAAATCTTACTAAACGCGAATAACACTCTTTCCATCTTGACGAATTTAACACGAGGAAAATTAAACACTATCACCCACTATTTATTAATAACCATTAAGTCGCTTGATCACAGACTTCATTACTAAAAACTAACAAGCGGTTGTAAAATGTGATCTCTATACTTACAAAAATCAAATTAGAAAAACGCTACGCGGAAGCACAGAGGCTTGAGTCAGAGTAGCTTGATTATGCCTAATCTTCTTAATCGTTCAATTAACCAACACTTCAGCATATGAACGAACACCGGCTAAAGCCTGTGGCTTCCTGTTAGGGTTGAAAGATGGGTTGATTCGCCCCTCAGCGGATGGTAGTTCTCTCCAGACAACATTGACATCGTCGTCCGACTCAGGGGGCTTCTGGCTCTAATGTACTCCATCCACATCTCGTCTATTTCATTTCCGATGCTGACGCCCCCTCCCCCCGAGCCCAAAGGTGCTGGCCCCCAACGCTTCTTCAAGTACCGGAACTCCGTGAGCAGCCTATGCTAACTCTTTCTCCTCAATAATTGCGCCATCTTTGAAACTGACACATTCGGTGGTATCGAGATCAACGTATGGACATTGTCACGATTAATTGGACCCCGCATGTATCTCCATACTCTAGTTTATAGCAATCTCTCATAGAAGCTCCCGGCATCGGACCTCAACGTCACCTCCCAAGACGAACTGATATCTCTGTCTCCATCATCCATACCAAGTTGTATTTCAGATCTCAAGCCGTAAGGTTTCCACGCTTACAGTTACCCATACTCAAAGGCTATTCTAACTCGCCAACCTGACAAACCGTCGCCTAAAAGGCGAGAGGGGGGGGGGGTAACGGATCACCCATTGGGAGCTTTAAACTAAATGTCTAAACCTTGACGAGCTATGCGCTACCCTACATTGTCGACGCATTAATTCTGATACCAAACAAATGCCAAAATCTTATAAAATTTCTAACCCACTTTGTGAACCCAGCAACCTTTCTCCAGATATCGCTTTCTCCGTGCGCCTTGAAACGTTAAAGCTCTCTTAATTGACGTACGGAAGCCCACCGCTATTCCAATACAGAAAGCTTCGGGCAGAATCGCCATCTAATTTGCGTGCTCATGCTTGATATGAGCTATCAACTTCAGTACTTCACACCTACTTCTCAAAAACACACTGGTAAATATGTATCTTGCACGCAAAATCGATAACAAACGAATATCTCGTCTGCCATTCCCTAGCTTAGCACCAGCCTCACCACATATATCTATTTCACACATCAATACAGGTTATAGCTATCATGCAGCGCACATAGGTTTTAAATATTTACGTATCATCAAATACTGTTATTTCATCACTATGAACAACTCATAACGAACGAACAATCCAACAAGTTACACAGAATATTTCGTATATGAGATATTACCAAAATATTATATATCGAACTATAAGCATATTCAATAATAATACTTTATACGTATAAAAACATGATACCTTAAAAATAACATTAGTTTATATTAGCTCTTTCAGAAAACAAACTCATCACCAAATATCAACATTACTTTATTTATTTATTATAAATAACGCACACACATTTAAAAATATAGTCACATATCACACAATATTATCCTTACTTTATTGAACACCAGAAAAACATTCAGCCATCTTCATGAGGTCAATTTATAATACTAATAGTTATATCGTGCGATGTTGTCATTTTTCATTCTTTCATTAATCACTTGGTAAAATCAAATCACCATCGGTGTATTCTTTATTCGAATTTTTACCTACAACATTCCAATATTCAAACGGACTTATACCATTCCCAGGACGCTTCAGCGCTATATTACCTCTAGAGTATTTTTCACCTAATTGTATTATTCCATTTGCAACAATACTTCTTCGAGCAGCCGTAATATTACCAATCTCGCTCTTGGTCGGACCTTTTATTGAATTCCCCAATGCTAATTCTATCATTCTTAAGGATTTTACAAATTGTTTCAGCTGTATCGCATCCAGCGATGCAGCATGATCTGGGCCTTCCATATTTCTATCTAAAGTAAAGTGTTTTTCTATTACTTTTGCCCCTCTTGCAATAGCGCCGATAGAAGCAATATCATCTTCAGTGTGATCTGAGAAACCGACCTGCAAATCAAATGCATCTTGCATGGTGTTCATAGCTCGCAAGTTCACTTCGTTAATCGGCGAAGGGTATTCTGTTGTGCAATGCAGCAAACAGACCTTATCTCTCAGATACGCCTGCCCTTCATCCGACCAATACGCCTCATAGAAGGCAGATTGCGAAGGCACCGTATTTTTGCCGGCAACAAACCCGAATGCTATAACACCCAAAGCTCTTTCGACATCAGCGAGAGTAGCCATACCAGTTGAGACATACATTTTTTCAATGGAATATTCCTCACACAGCAAAGCATGCTGAAGTAAAAGAGGTGCATTCGTTAAGTCTCCCGATGGTATTTTAAGGAATCTAACACCCAACTCCTTTACTAAAAACATCAGGTTATCTTCATCAAAGGCCGTAGATAAATAATCTATCCCAACCTCATCACAATAAGTTCTTAGCCTGCTATGCGACGCGGACGATAATTCTAGCTTTTTAAGCATTTCATATTGGCTAGGTTCTTCCGACCCTAAAGAGTTCTGATAGCGTGCTTTTGGAGCGCTGTACGTTACCAATTTAGTGGAAGAGAACAGCTGAAATTTGATTACATCCACATCGCACTGTTTTGCTGTATCAATCAACTCCATGGCTACGGATTCATCACCATTGTGATTAACACCAGCTTCACCAATAATTTTGACTTTATATTCCAATTTTCCAACCCTATGACGTTCAAATATATTTATTGCGGATCATCAAATATGATGATAAATATCAATGTTGTACAGTGTGCTTTATAGATACAATTAACAGCCATCCGCTACATGTCTTTAATATGTCAAGCTTTTATTTAACATCCAACTCGGCAAATCATGATTCATCAATATTTCACAAATTCGCTCATCTGCAAAACCATCCCCATATACATTAACGAAAGGTGGTTTTAAACACAATGCCTGATCGATAACAACAGAGAGCGTCTCGATATCGCACCCTTCATATGAAATAGTATTCTCACTGATATCGCGCAATTTTTGCCTTATACCTATATTTACAACGGGTGTACCCAAGGTCGCTGCTTCGATTATGCCTGAGGATGAATTGCCAATCAATAAATCACTATTGTAAAGAACTTCAAGATACTGCTCACGCTCTAAATGTCGAATAATGTATAGATTTTCTATATCAGAAACACTATTCAAGTATTCATCCATTAAGGCACCACCAGAATCTGAATTGGGCCTCAGTATTATTACATTAATATTTTTACTCGACAATGTAGTTAAAGTGACCTGCAACTCTAAAAGACTTTTTTCTGGAACCTGAAGAACAGGATGAAATACAAGAAGGGCGACGAGTCCAGTTTTACCTTCAAAGTATTGATCAGACAATATCGATCTACATTTAATATTATTTTTCACCAAATTAACCAAACCCGGCGCTCCTGCTACGAACACAGCTTCTTCCAACTCCCCCATTTTAATCAACCTCAATCGTGCCGCATCGTTTGAAGCTAAATGAATGTGACTCAGTTTCGATATTGCATGTCTTACACTTTCGTCAACAGTTCCAGAGCGCTCCCCTCCGTGAATATGACAAACGTGCAAATTCAAATGAACCGCAGCTATAGCTGCAGCAAGCATTTCACCTCGGTCCCCTAGCAAAACTACTACTTCAGGTCGATTTTTCTGCCAATACTCTGTCAAGCCCCTTATTTCAGTACCAATTGCTGAGGCCATCTCGGCTCCGCCGGATGAACCCGATAACCCGACATCAATAATGCACCCTACCTCAAGACCACTATCATATACTTCACTTAAAGTATTTCCGTATTCTGCACTAGTATGCTGACCCGTAACCAGCACACTTATCGATACACCAGATTTACTGTTTAGCAAAAGGAGAGTGCTTCTCATTAAACCAAAATCTGCCCGGCTCCCAGTTACGTAGTGTATTTTCCTATTCTTGACATTTGTCACGCCCTCTCCAATCAATGGCTTACGTTCTCCATAGCAACTGTTTTACGTATTGTAGCCAATATAATTTTAACATCGTTTAGCATTGATGCCGATTTTTGATAGTCACTATCTAATTCAACTTTAGCCTCGTCTGATAATGTATCTCTACCAGATATTTGCGCTAAGCCAGTCAAACCGGGAATCAGATGACTTACATTTTTATCGTCTCTGAGCTCTATAAGAGATATCTGATTATGCAAAGCAGGACGAGGTCCGACAAAACTCATATCGCCTTTTAGTATCGAATATAATTGAGGCAGTTCATCGATACTATATTTTCTCAAATAATGCCCACACCAAGTAACGTGAGCACTAGCGTCTTTTAATATATCAGTCGCAACCTCCGGAGTGCCGACATGCATTGTGCGAAACTTTGGCATGTAAAAAAACTTACCATTTTCACCAACGCGCTTCGACCAGTACAGCACGCTCCCTCGACTGGTTGCCTTAATTGCAACAGCAACAATTAACATCGGAAACAATAGGAACACCAGCACCAAAAATGCCACTACAAGATCAAAAAGTCTTTTAAATATTCTATACATTTCAATATTTAATGAATAATAAATAATAAATAATACAAATATATTATTAATACATTTGTTACGAATTAACAATTATATGTAAATTAAATCATTTCTGATAATTTACATGTATTTTTCATCGATTTACTAAAAATATAATTTCGATCTTTCAGAGATTCAAATAGCAATGGATTTGAAACATCATCGACAATTACTTCCCTACCAAGCAGCCATGCCTGCAACAACACTGTAGAGTACTGAGCTACGATATATTGATAATCGCCAAATACTTCCAAAATATCTCGTGACACAGGCACGACACTATACTGATTCACAAAATAAGAGTCAGTCTTGCGCCTTGGGTGCTCTTTTAGAAATATTGAATGCCCATTTTTTTTCATAGAATCTAAGACTATGCAAAGTTCTTCCAACTCTTCTTCCGATTCACCTCCTTTCAAGAAGTAACACACTGACATTTTAGTAAAATCACATCCTAAATCCAAACCTTCCCAGGGGTTTAGGACACTAATATTAGATTTACAATATAATTTCGACACTACATCAGCGTGATGATCTGTCCACACATAGTAATCATCAAATGAACAAAATGAATCTCGCGCTGTTAATACTTTTTCTCCATGCATAAAATTGACTATCTTTAGCCCTTCATTTTCTCCATATTTTTTTAGAATACCGCATGCTGCACTATACTCCATCGACACCCACAATTCTGATACGCCATACCTTGCCATGGCATACCTAGCCTGAGCGATTCTAAACGTAGCAATAGCAATCAAACTAAAATCCAGTCTAACCATTACCAAACAACGCATCAAAAACACAATATCGCGTAAATATAATGTGCCTTTGTCTAATTGCACATCCACCTTGCTCTTATTAGGCTCATAATCTTTATGGTATATTTCTTTAGAATAATAATAAGCAACATCATAATCCTTCAACTTCCTACCTGATGATATTGATAAGTACTTGGCAATTAGAAAAAATGTTGCCAAAAATGAAGTAAACCACAGAGCTATTTTCAACAACAAACTAGAGTTAAGCATCTGGGCCTTTTGTTGAAAAAAACTATCATAGACAGGATCAAGTGGATAGCGCGCCCTTAACATTGATAATTTTTCCAAACTATCAGACTCCTCCTTCCAACTTTTATTCCAATTAATTGAAACTAACTTATCTTTGATCTTCTTGTGGAGTTTCTGAATCGTCATACCCATATTATTTCTACGTCTCTATCTCAGCCTTGATAAAACTTACACATAACATTAAATATATGTGCATTTACATTAACTTGCTCTCCGCAGCGATATCATTCAAATATTATTTTGTCTATTTCTTTTATTGCATCACATGTAATGGCTACCTGCTTTTCAGTCAAGGTAGGGTGAACGAGAAACATTAGACTGGTTTTACCTAACTTATCGGCATTTACTAAAGGTGCTTTAGGAACTGACTGAGTATTTTCAAACAGTTTTTCTTTGTATATCTCCGGACATCCCCCACTGGAAACAGGGACTCGTCGCTTTACAAATTCATCAATTATTTGACTGCGATTCCATTCACTCGGCAACGCTTCAAAGTCGATAAAAGCATATGCTTTGTATGCCGCATGCTCAGCGTAATTTGGGACTTTAGGTATTTCTAACCAACGAGTTTCGGAACATGCACTCCATATTGCATTTGCATTATCTAATCTTTTTTTATGCCAACTCTGCATTCGACCTAATTGTATTATACCTATTGCGGCTTGCATCTCACTCATTCGATAGTTACTGCCAACAGATTCATGCAGCCAACGAAATTCATTTTCCTTTTTCCTAGGCTCCATTACTGCATCCAAGCTTTTTCCATGGTCTTTGTAAGCCCACATAGATTTCCAATATTGTTCGTTATCTGTAGTAACCATCCCACCTTCGCCGCCCGTAGTAATTATTTTATCTTGGCAGAATGACCAGGCGGCAATATCACCCGATTTCCCTACAGGTTTACCCTTATATTGAGCTCCGTGAGCTTGAGCACAATCTTCTATTATTCTAATATTATTTTTCTTAGCTAAAGTTACAATTTCATCCATCTCTGCAGGGTGACCCGCAAGATGCACTACGATTATAGCTTTTGTTTTATTTGATATTTTTTCGGCAATTGTGTCAGCAGATATGTTTTGGGAATTTAGATCAATATCTGCAAATATAGGGCTTGCGCCTACAGTGAATACTGGCGTCACCGACGCAACGTAAGAGCGGGGTGTCACTATCACCTCGTCACCTTCTCCAATATCGAGTGCACGCAATGCCAATTCGATGGCTACCGTGCCATTCGATAACGAAATCGCGTATTTGGATTGTGCGAACTCAGCATATTGCTCTTCGAACCGACGACATTTCTCACCAGTCCAGTAGTTCACGCGATTCGATTTGAGCACACTAACTACAGAATCACACTCCTCTTGTGTATACAGCGGCCAATCAGCAAAATCAGTGTTTAACATATTTCTCTATATTCCCTAACTTTTAATTTAAATTAGATTTCAATATTATTAATATTGCATCTTATGGATAGACACAGCCACCAATTAAGATATATTTATTTCGCTTGCCACATCCCTCCAAAAAATAATAAATATTTTGATAATCATAATAAATATAATTTTAATTTAAAAGTATAGAGGTATCGCTGTAGAATCGCTTAATAAACACCACGAACATTGTCACATCAATTTGCATCATTCAATTAGGAAGTTGTCGACAAAATTAGCTTCAATAAACGTGATTCTCAACTAGTATTTTTAATTGTAAATACTCTAAATACAACTTATAAACTTATAAACTTATAAACTTATAAACTTATAAACTTATAAACTTATAAACTTATAAACTTATAAACTTATAAACTTATAAACTTATAAACTTATAAACTTATAAACTTATAAACTTATAAACTTATAGCACAATGTCCGAACACACCATTAGCTTTTACAATTAAGTACCACTAACCGTATAAATTAGTAATAATTTACTTCGTAGATGTCATATCTTTATGCTTGATTAATAGATTGTCAATTGCTTTTAACATAATTCGTTCTTGAGTATCTGCATCGAAATTATTAACAAATATGGTTGCTGCTTTCTCTTTCATACTTATTAGCTTCGTTTTATCTTTTGAAAGCTGATGTAATTGAACAGCCAAAGATTTGGCATCGCTGTATACGATTCCGCCTCCATTATCAATTATAATATTTTTTACTTTCCCCCCCTGCAAGCTTGTCGCGACTATAATCCCACCACACAAATATTCAACTGGTTTATTTGGCATATTGTCAACATAATTAGATGCTTGAACATAAGGCGCCAATCCTACATCCGACCTCTCCATTCCAGCCTGCAACTCTTTAGCATTTAACCATCCCGTGTAATCGCAACTCTCAAGCCTCTTACACTCACTCACAACATAATCTGATTGCGTCCCAGTACCACAAAATACAAATTTTACGTCTGAGCCCCATGACTCCAATAATGATGCAGCTTCAAAGATGGTTTCAAAATTAAAACTGTCGGAAAGCGTACCAATAAAGATGCAATTCAAAGAAGTGGGTGTTAACAATGATTTATTCGCCCAGTATTCAGTAGCTTCCATTTTTTCAACTTCTTGGAATTTTCGGTATCTATACGCCATCGGAAGCGCCACATCAAAGCTTGTTTTCTGCCGACAAGCTATTTCAATTCCCCAGTCCACGAAATTCTCTGTGATCCCCCAAATGGCGCTACAACCTCTTAAGGCGCCTTTAACTTTTAGACGCATTGGAAGTGTTAATAATGGCATAAATGGCCGAGCAAACTTAGGCACAAGCCATGTGAATACATCTGGATGCTGGTCCCTTACGTCGATAACAACCGGAATACCTCTCTCTTTACCAAACTTTACCGATTCAAGCGCTAGATCAGCTGATGGCATAGAAGCAATAATTAAATCAGGCATGTCGCTATATGATTCAGCTAACCTACGGAAGCGTGCTCCCACATTCCTATCGTAACGAAGTCGAGTCAATGAAAACGATTTGGTGTAACCAGTCACATCAAGGTATTGAATAGAATAATTATCATTAACAATGATATTTTCATCTCCAAACTTTCTTTGATTTTGACCATAATGGTCATAATCGCCAGTCCACCAAATTATATTGTGGCCGCTTCGAGACAAAGATTCCGCCATCTGACCAGTCCGCATGTACCGCCGACTAGAACCCTCATCATGCGGTGTTGATTCTGCTCTTTGGGTTAGCCAAATATTCATTTATGTGCGTTTTTTCTATCGATGTTTCGTAAATTAGATGCTCTTTGTTGCATCACCAAATTACTAGTGTTACTAAATCGACGCATTATATAATTACCACCAAGTATAAGAAATAATATCCTCATAAAACCTACACTCAATGGGTTCAATGCATCCAACGAAGAGTCAACCGCTGCTGTCATTACTAAAATTGCTAGTATTGTGAACAACCAGGAATTTTGAAGCTCTCCCATAATACGCCAGAAAAGATAAATAATGAAGCGTATAAAATAGGTGTAATAGACAATTGCTATTCCAGCACCTGGGAAATAGAATATTGAACCTAACATTGATGGAGAAGTACCTATTCGGTCTACATAGAAGCCTGAAAATTGCATAAAATTCATCCTAGCAATAGTTCCAAGCTCAGGCCTTTCAACAGACATACCGACTAAGGACCCAAACCTAAATAGTAAGACAGAGAAAACCTCTCGAATCGCCTCAAAGGATAGTGTGAAATTGAACATATTTTCAGTGACATGAGTCGAGACGCTATAAAAATGATAACCAAGGCGAGTTACAAAATTTTCAGCTAATAAGTCAATATCCGTGACTATATACATAGTCTCTTCGAATCCAATTTTGTTTGACTTTCCTGCAATGAATACTGCTAACACGAGTATTGGAGCCAGAATTAAACTAGCCTTTTTGACTAATCTTCGACTGACAGGTAGTTTTCTTCGGAATGAATGAGTACAAGCAACGAAAGCACCGGCTGCGAGAATCACATCTATCGCTGCTTGTGTATTTACTGAGAAAGATAAAGCTATAAGTGCGAGTGCTAGCGAGCGGGGAAAAACTTCCGATCTCTCAATTACACATCTATAGTTGACTAAAATAGCGACACCACCATACATTTTACCTATAACAAGCAAATACCCTAATAGGCCGACTTCTGATAGAGCCTGTCCAACCTGCCTGAAGCTCGAACCAAGATATATTGCAGACCAACATGAGATCGCAAAAAATGCTCCTGCAAAAATTAGAGAACCATGTACACCAAAGAGTATACTTTTAGCCTTTTTATATTTGACCTTTAATTCTACCCTAGATATATTTCGGGTAATATAGAAAATCAATCCACAGAACAATACATAAGCGATTCCAGCCATATATGATGGTCTCGACCCAAAATACCTTTCTAGCGGGTTCCCCATCATTGAAAAAATGAGAAATGGCATAAAGTAAAATATTGTGCAATATCCGAAGAACAACTTCATCTCAAATATTTTTTGAGCTTGCTGAACTGAAGTATGTTTTATAATTAATTTCATTGTTTTAATTTTATCAACATGGTCGGACAAATTCGATTAGTCAGTTTTGACTATGTTTATACAACTGCCAACTGTTTTTCACTGTAAATTGTGACTGACAGTCCCTGGCCATCCATGTCAAATAAAATCGACCACACCATGCCAAAGTTTAACGTTCCCGCAAACAATAGCAATGCGAAAATTGCAATTAAAAATCTAAATTCACTCTGTCGTGCGACATAAGTGAAAATGCTAGTAGATAAAAAAAATGTCATAGATATTTTTAATAAATACCTATGTAATCTCACATTGGAAGAGCGCATAGAAAATCGATAAATACACAAACCACTAAATACATGAGCAGAGTGACTTGGCAGTGTGGTAAATAGACGCTGTGTGGATCGAAAGCATTTCAAAGACACTTAATCGCACAATTTATATGCCAACCATATCTAGGCGAGAACCATACTCATATCCACTTATGCAAACTGTCTGATTACGAACACCGCTGATGTTCGACATGTTCTAAACACAACATGTGTAAAGATTTGGAAAAAGAACGATTGGTTCATATGTTATTTTATCTTGATTTTCATGTGCTATACAATTGCCTTCAATCGTAAACACAGCACTAGCCCTCACTTAAATTGTTTGCAGCTTTTTCATTGAACCAAACTGCCAAGTGCGTGCATTATACGACCCGGACAGAATCAATTGATGAAACCAGACTAAATTTGACAATGCGAAAAACCTGTTGTTTACTACAGACCTCTGGGAGAGGTAAGTTCCTGGCACACTAATTGCTTCCCGTAGTCGTATTGCGAACATAGCTATCAAAATCTTGAGCTTCTTTCTTTTATGCTAGATAAGCACAACTCATATTCTTGCCAGGCCCGTCTAATTTATAGCTCCATGCGATAACACAACAAAGAACATGACCTCGTGTGCATATCACATAAGTAGGTATGAGAATCAGTCAAAAAAACTCCTAACTCTTGCTTAGATAATGATCTCTATATTTTGCGCAACTCAAAAAGTGCTTGAGCATTTTCTCCACTATCCTAGCGAGGAGCTCTAGGAAATTAGGATATCAGAATTGATTAGTGATAGACGAAGAGGGGACTAACTAAAACATCTCTCACACATCACATTAGACCTCGCTCTCAGAATACGAGAACTCCCAATCCTTCCACCATCTTTGCCTAGTGACTTGGTGCAGTTAGTATTACTTAACTGGCCACTCAGCGATTACCTCATCGGCCGTTCTCGTCCACTTGGAAGACATGGCAGCGTCTCTGCTGTTAGGCGTCTTGATTACCTTTCTTAATTAAATATTTAGTCAGTTACACTGATGCAAATGCTTCCACGCTGATTTAAGAATCGTTGTGCCCACAGTTAAGTGACACGGCGCTCCTGCTTAAGTTGAGGACCGGCTCCTATTATATACAAAGCCATCAAAAAATCCGGTTGCTCGTTACGCAACTGCGGCTAAATCTGGTGCCGAACCACACCTACCATAAATTTTACCCGACTACTACCGGGCCTGCACTCTCAGACGTCAAGTCTCGTCTGTTCGACCCCCTCCAGCCGGTTGGCTGTTCACTACTTAATACTGTCTCTGACTCATGCTTCCTCACGCCTATAAATTTCCAAAGGATTATAAATTGTTCCAGCGTCTATACTGGAACGACATCGTCTGTTAAATGTCAGTTACACCTTCAGCCCCCGCCCTCCGAACTCGGGCGGAAGAAGTGTCATAAATCTCTATCATTCGATTTATGTATGCCCCCCTTTTTTCCATTCTTTCATTAATCTACAACCACCTGACTCACCTTGCTGATCTTCTAGGTAAATACGAATTAGATTTCTTTAAGTTATACTGAGGTAGAGAATGAATTTTCAAAATCAGACTCTACAGACGTCTCGACAGGGATAGCAGAATAAGCGTCATCTAGAAATGCCAGAGACATGATCAAACTCTTGATTATCTTTGCATCTTGCTTAAGAGTTACGGCTGCCAACTCATCCAATACCGGCTTGAGCTTGTCCCAACTCAACCAGTCTTCATTAGCTGTGGATATTTTGGCTACCTCAGTTTCGCTGCAGCTGTCCGTAAGAAACAGCTCCTCATACATCTTCTCACCAGGCCTTAAGCCTTCAACTACAATTTCAATATCGGCTGGATCACCTGTATCTCGCTGCAACTTTCTGCCGTACAGGCGAACCATGGTAGTCGCCAACGCTTCAATTCGCACAGGCTCTCCCATATCCAGAACAAAAACATCGCCACCTTGAGCAATCGCACTGGCTTGCAATACTAATTGCGCAGCCTCAGGTATCGTCATGAAGTAGCGAGTGATATCGGTGTGTGTCAAGGTAATTGGTCCACCACCTTTTATCTGCTTCTTGAATTTAGGTACAACCGATCCAGATGAACCCAGAACATTGCCAAAACGCACCATGGAGATATTCGTACTACTCTGTAAGCGAGCCTTTGCTTGAAGTATAAGCTCTGCCACTCGCTTGGTGCCCCCCATGGCATTGGTGGGTCGCACTGCTTTATCTGTCGAGATTAGTACAAAACTTCCAGCACCCGATTCAATGGCGGCATTGAGCACCGTCAATGTGCCAAATACATTTACATCAACACCTTGATCTGGCTGGGCTTCTACAATAGGTACATGTTTATAGGCAGCCGCATGGTAAACAGTATCTATCTTAAATTTGGCAAACAGACGCTTGACGCGCTCGGCATCAGTTACCGATCCAATCAAAGGTACAAATGACACCACTTCGCCTGGCTCCGCCTTGGCTATTAATGCGTTGAACTCTTCAGTGATGTGGTAAAGGTTCGCCTCACAATTATCTAGAATCAAAAGTTGGGCCGGTGCTAATTTCATTATCTGGCGACACAACTCAGAGCCTATTGACCCACCCCCACCGGTCACTAATACAGTTTTGCCGGCTACCTTTCTTCCCATTAAACTAATATTAGGTGCAACCTCCAGCCGTCCGAGAATGTCGGTGATAGAGACATCACGTATCTCATCAGCCCGAATCTTGCCACTAATTAGCTCCCCTACACTAGGCATGGTTAATACACGAAATCCCAACTCATCTATCTGTGCCACCTTTTGCTGATAGCCCGAGCTTGAGATACTGGGCATCGCTAGAACAACGCTTTCAGTATCCAACCTTTTCAGAGCCGCTCGGAGCTGCGAATCATCTCCGGCGATAACAGGTAATCCAGACAATGTAGACCTTATGAAGTTAGGATTATCGTCAATGAACGCCACCGGTCGAAATTCCCCACCTTCTCGTAGCAATCCAGCCAACTGCCTACCGCCAGCACCTGCTCCATAGATCGCTACTGGCTCACCCTGATTGCCACTGTCAAAAATGCTTTTCCATAGCATACGCATGCCAATGGTTCCGCCAATGAGCAACAACGCATAAATGACGAACAAGGAACGTGGATTGGCTCTGTCGGGCGGAACCAGTGAAAATACGACAAGCAACGACAGCGCTGAAACGATACTTCCCTTAACCAACTGCTTGTATAAACGCTGGTTGGAAGAACGGATGACCCAACGATAAATGCCCAAACCGCTAAAGACCACGGCAGTCAAGATCGGCAACGCGACAAACAGATACCATGTGGATCTAAAGTCACTGAACGCCATTCCGTGCCTCAGCGTGTAAGCCAACCACAAACAGATGGCAGCCATCCCCATGTCCGCAGTGATACTAACTGCCTGTTTTCGTCCACGGCCCGTATCAGCCATATTCCTGATCAAGTTATCCAGAGACGTAGAAAACGAGTTATTACGCGTATTTTTCTTGTTGATATGGTGTCTTTCTGTCATGAAATACTCATCTGGTCTGAACGCATTGCGAAACTTCTTGGCACCGAAAGGTACATGCTCCGTGAAGAAGCAACATTATACGATCCTGAGTGGGCCAATAGTTTTAACTGGTTATCATTGTTTCCGAACTTACGGGTAGTAGTTGACCGCCTTTTCACAGTACAACTGTGATTTTCTGCACTTCGGTATACATCGGGCTATGTCAAGCTAGACTAGTGATTGGATAGGCACCATGGCGATCGGTTTCAATGAACTCCTACGTGATTGAAGAATCTTACACGCCCTTCTTCGCAGGAATAGAATGGCAATTGTGAACTTACTTTACTTCACTCTACCGACTCATCACATATACTGCCCCACCGGCCGATAAACACTGTTGTGTGGCAAATGCAAATTGAGACGTTGGCGACAAGCAGCTCACTACATCTGTGTAAAAAAGTACTAGTAGGTTAACTGCATGATACTTTCGGGTAAAGCCTTTTGAGTTTGATACGAGCATCGTCGGTTGTAAAGCGCCAGTCGGCAGGCTTGGCGTTCTCGTTGCGATGGGTCTGCCATGCGGCTATCTCCTTGGTCAGCGTAGGCACGTCGGCAATGCGTCGATCCAAACATTGCCTGGCCAGAACGCTGAACTCACATTCAGCCATATTCAACCAACTGCCATGCTTGGGTGTAAAGACAAACTCAAGCTTCTGCATAAGCGCATGTGCCACGGCGGGTTCGAACGTTCTGTATAGGGAGGCTCCGCTATGAGTGCTCAGGTTGTCCATAACCAGCGTGATCTTTTTCGCGTGGGGGTATTGATTCTCCACCAGGTCACGGACGCCTTCGGCCCATTCGCCCGACGCATGATTGTCGGCAATACGCACCGTGCGTCGACTCTCCAATGGCGTATAGAACACCATCAGGTGGGCAACTCCATTGCGCTCGTACTCTCCGTCGTAGCGCTCACTTTGGCCAGGCGATGCCGGGATCGGTTTTTGTACCTCACGCGTGCATTGTTTGGTTGTCTCGTCCATACAAACCACAGGATACTCTGCATCAAAAGGTCTTTTATACACATCCAGTACAGCCTCCATCTGGCAGACAAACCCCGCGTCCTCTTTAGGCGCTATGCACCACATGCGTTTCTGCCAAGGTTTTATGATGTTTTTTTAAAACTTGACGCACCGTTTCATAAGCCACGCTTTCGACAATTTCCAGCTCAATCAGACGCTCGCTCAACAGCTTCAACGTCCAACGCACCTGGCCTTCTGGCGCATCACTGCAAGCCAGGCTTACTAGCCTGGCCTCCGCATCGCCATCCAATCTTGCCGTTCGCTCTCGACTGCGTCTCTTACGCTGCAGCGCCAGTTCCAATCCTTCTTCCACACATCGCTGGCGTGTCTTTGCGATGCAACGGGTGGTCAGTTCCATTCGCTCAGCAACCTCGGCATCGGTCATCG
Organism: Granulosicoccus antarcticus IMCC3135; assembly: GCF_002215215.1. Taxonomy (NCBI): domain Bacteria; kingdom Pseudomonadati; phylum Pseudomonadota; class Gammaproteobacteria; order Chromatiales; family Granulosicoccaceae; genus Granulosicoccus; species Granulosicoccus antarcticus. The sequence goes on from NZ_CP018632.1 coordinate 5,172,796, forward strand.
AAGGACCATGCTCTCCTTGATCAACCAGTAACAAAATCTGTGCATGTCGTCGCTTCTGCGCCGCTATGCGTCCCGTTTTACAGATCTGCTCCAGAGCATGGCGCTCTTCTTCGGACAACTTAACCACATGACGCTTAGGCATTCTCAATCACTTCAACAGGTTGCAAAGTACTATTATGAAGTTAGACTATAACTGGAATTTATCAAGCGGTTACACCACTAGAAGCTGTGTCACTGGTTAACAAAGACAGGAGTGCTACTCTTGACTCTCCCCCATCCAGAGCAAATAACGAAGTGACCCCACTGTTCTTCATAGCCCTACTAACAGTAGGCTGGTTGCTATACCACCTATACCTAAAGAACCTCCTTCAACAAGGACAACCCGGCAAGATAAAGCTTGCGTTGATCGTTTTGGGCGTCATCTTTCTCTTCATGGCTGCGACAGGGCGGGCTCCCGCACTTTTTGCCATCCTTGGAGCCGCCATGACGCAAATTTTCAGGATTGCACCACTGCTCATCCGCTTCGCACCCTCTTTACGCCGCATTCTGGGCTCAGCAATGCCCGGCGCTGCGGCCTCTGGGCAGCAAGCAGGCGTATCCAGAGTTTCTACCGCAACAATAGACATGACTCTGGATCAAAGCTCAGGTGAAATAGACGGTCTCGTTAAAATGGGACCGTATGTGGGAAAGCAGCTCAGCCAGCTGAACTTGTCAGAATTGAAGTCGGTCTATACCTACTGCCAGCAGAATGACATGGAGGCACTCCGACTTATTCAGACCTACGCATCACGTGCGCGACCTGACGAATGGAGTGAACCTGACAACTCTGACAGCGGAAGCTCCAGACAGCCCACGTCCGATACGGTCATGACGGTTGACGAAGCTCGGCAAATCCTGGGATTAGAGACATCTGCCCGTAAACAAGACATTGTCCAGGCACACCGCTCTTTGATGAGTCGCCTGCACCCGGACAAGGGCGGCAGCAACTATCTGGCGGCTAAGATCAATGCAGCCAAACAATGCTTACTTGATGCGCTGTAGGCGGGATCGGATTGAAACTATCGCCGCAACGCGTATCCTATTTTCTTTGCTGAAAAGCACAAGGCCAGTGTCAAGGCTATAGCCCACCTCCTTATACATAAGTCCGCGCTAAGGATTGGCAACAGCTCGCATTTCTTCTATGTTTAATACCATCAAGGGCGATGTTGATGTGAGGATATGGGCTGGGCAAGCGAGGAATTGGGAGGCATCGACCTGGGAGATGCCCGGCTGAACAAGCGGGCTGCTTTATTGGCCGAGCGACTGGCTGAATCACCTGCAGATAGCATTCCCCACGCCTGTCAGGGTTGGGCTGAGATACAAGCTGCCTATCGACTGTTCAATCATGAGTGCGTGGATTTCTGGTCGATCATGAACCCACACATACAGTGCACGATGCAACGCATGTCCGCGAACCCCGTCGTGTTGTGTTTGCAGGACACCACAACACTGGATTTCCAGGGTCAGGATATAGATGGACTGGGCCCGCTTCAGTTCGAGTCGCAGAAAGGGATGTTGCTGCATCCGACCTATGTCGTGACCCCGGGGCGTGAACCACTAGGGCTGATTGATAGCTGGAACTGGGCGCGCGAACCCAAGCAGAAAAATGGAAAGCGTCCAGAGACGATCAACGAAAGCGAGCGTTGGGTAGAAGGATACGAGAGAATCTGCGAGAGCGCAGCTCAATTGCCGGATACGAGATGCATCTATGTGGGCGATCGTGAGTCTGACATGTTGGCACTGATGCGTCGCGCTGTGGCGCTTGATCATCCAGCGGATTGGTTGGTACGAGCTCGGCATGATAGAGCCTTACCCGATGGCAGAAAACTGTTTGCATCAGTCGCAGAGCAGAAGCCGTCCGGGACTGTGAATTTCCGTTTTCGCCCTCGCCGAGGCGTGAAAGAGCGTGATGTCGTGCAGCATGTCTATGTTCAGCGAGTCACGATATCCGACAAAAATGGCGATGCGGTAGAAGCAAGCTGTGTCATCGCCAGAGAGCAGAATCCGCCGGAGGGAATGAAGCCCGTTGAGTGGCGTTTGCTAAGCAATCGTGCCGTTGAGGATTTGGATCAAGCCGCAGAGTTAATCAATTGGTACCGTGCGCGCTGGGAGATCGAAATGTATTTCGACATTCTGAAAAATGGCTGCAAGGTTGAGTCATTGCAATTGAAAAGACTGGCCTCGCTGGAAGTTGCTTTGGCCATATTCATGATCGTGGCTTGGCGGATCAATCGACTGATGCGATTGGGTCGTCAGTGTCCAGGCATGGAGGCGTCACTGGTATTCGAAGCCGACGAAATCCGAGCAGCCTATGCCATGAATCGAAAAAAAGTGCCAAAAGACACAGTGCCGACGATAAACGAAGTCGTTCGGTTAGTTGCCATGGCGGGAGGCTTTATCGGGCGCAAGAGCGACGGAGAGCCTGGTGCAAAAACGTTGTGGCGTGGCCTCGAGAAAATAATGAGCTTCGCTGACGGGCTACGTTATGCACGTGCCAACCCTGAGACGGGATGACTTATGTATAACGAGGTGGCTATAGCCCCACCAACTGCAACGGCAGAGTGCAGCTCCGCAGAGCCAATTTCAAGCAAGAATATCGTACATACACCACCAATAAACACTGCCAATGCCATAAGGCGGCCATATCGCCACTGGGAACGATTCAATTGCAATTTTGGCTTCGCAAATGGGTTCATGCTTTCAGAAAAAAAAACGAAAGCCAGATAAGTCAAGATAACTAGCGTGACTATAGACAACATCCGATCAGTAACTCCAATATCGTGAACAATATCACACAATACTCTCTGCCGATGCTGCCTGTCAGGCACTCCTATCAAAGTAACTACTTCGCAAGGTTGTTCTAGGGCCTGTCATCAATTAAGCCATTCAATGGCGGCAACCAAGTGAATCGCTCCCTGAAAATTGCATGCTCGCTTGTCGTAGCGCGTCGCAATCGCACGGTACTGCTTGATTTTAGCGAAGAAATTTTCGATCAGATGTCGAGCTTTGTACAAATCACGGTCATGTTCGATCTTTACAAGGCGAGACTTCTTACTGGGAATAACGGCCTCAGTGTTCGCCTCTCGCAATCGCTTACGCACGCGTTCCTCGACATCATAAGCTCGATCGGCCAGCAGCGCACCGGCCGTGAGTCCTGGCAGCAGTGCGTCAGCGCCCTCTAGATCCGATGCTTGTCCGGGTGTGAGCTTGAAGCTGATCGGATTTCCCAATGCATCGCACAGTGCATGAATTTTGGTACTTATTCCCCCTCGCGACAACCCGAGGCACTCTATTTTTTTTCGCTCCCAGCCGCCCCAGCGCTGTGCTGATGTGCTCTTACAATCGTACTGTCAAGCATCACGTATTCATTGTCTACGTCTTCGCTTAATACCTTGAAAACAAGCTCCCATATCCCTTTTTTCGACCACCGACAATGGCGAGTATGGATGACACGAAAGTCACCAAAACGAGCTGGCAGATCCCGCCAGGGAATACCGGCACGGTAGCGATAAAGTACGGCATCGACAAATAGTCGGTTGTCCTTGGCAGTGACACCGACCGTGTCAGCACGACCAGGTAACAACGGGCCAAGTTGCTGCCATTGTCTGTCGGAAAGCCCGTATCGTCCAACCATGGTTTGGAGCCCCATCGACGCCTGTTCTCTGTAGGCGTCAACTATAACGGGTCGACAAGTCAAAATATCTATCTTTTAATTGATGACAAACCCTAGGAGACCTGCCTTTTACCTCTTGGCTAACCCACCGGCTTCGACGTTTGACCCACAGACATAGAGGTCGTCCCGCAAGCATCTGTGACGCGATTCAAATGATAGGTTCGGCGCATTTCAAGCGGATGAAATCTCGCCCTTGCATCTGTACTTGCCCGAATAAATGGCGAGCTGTTATTCCACGCAAGCATGGATAAAAGGTAAGTTTTAAACATGCGTCGCTGCATATTCACGCCTCACAGGCGGCTCGACGAATTCTGAGGTCTACCGACCCTGGGTGACGCAGCATCTAAACAGGCCGTCAGAATCAGAGCATCTCTACTGTTGATGACCCATTCTTGCAGTGACCTGTAGATGGACATTATTCGGAGAGAAGGTTGGGCGTTAATTGCACTACAGAGGCGGAGCAGTGCCTGTACGATGCTGGGCACTCTGAGAGCTCCTCAGCACGCCTGTTTCAATGTGCTCGATGCTACGCTCAGACTATGATTTGCAGATGCTGTGATAGAGGCAACAGGTACTGCTCGAATTGCACTATACCTGCACATAAAGAAGCCAGGCAACGTGCCGCAAACCGCTACCAACAAAGCCTGCAAGGACGCTCGAAGCATGCAGATCGGCAACGCCGATATAGAGCAAGACAAAGAGTGTTAGCGGTAAAAGTGACGCACCAGGGTAGCTCTGAAACGATTGACGTGGTAGCCGTGGCGAAGAAGCCTCTAGCGTAACCGGTCATCTAGAGGCGTCCTTCCGCATGGAGCATTGCCTCGCTACTCTGACAGCCTCACCAACACCAAGAGGCAATCGAGATGGCAACACGGCGCAACCAGGCTCAATGGCAGAAACTGATAGAGCAACAAGCTCGTAGTGGGCTAAGTGCGGCAGCCTTTTGTCGCCATGAGGATATCGGCTACCCCAGTTTTATGGCGTGGCGTAATCGACTTCGGGTGCCTGAGCGCGAGACGATTCCACAGCCTGTACCGGAGAGGTTTATTGAACTGACGCCGGCCTTGCACGAAAGCAATGAGAAGTTTCCAGGCATGCCTGCCAATGCCACGCCGACTAGCTCAACTTTCTGCGTCGAGCTATCACTCGGTGATGGTATCAATCTGCGTATCAGCCGGAGCTAACAATGCTCAACCCTCATGGCAATGTGCGCGTCTGGTTGTGCACCACTGCCACCGATATGCGAAAGTCCTACAATGGACTCTCTGCCATGGTCAAACGCGACCTGGGTGCCAACCCTTTGTCAGGCGAGATGTTCGTGTTCGTGAATCGCAAGAAAACGCAGATGAAAATCCTGTACTTCGATGGTGATGGTTACGCCGTGTGGTGCAAGCGGCTTGAACAAGGCACGTTTGTTACTCCCGATGCGACATCGATCAAGAAGCCTATGAGCTACGGCGAATTGCAGTGTCTGCTGTACGGTATTGATTGGCAGAATGCCAAACGCTTCAAGCGCTTTTCCCTGTCCGACTCAAAGGTTGCTTGAATATGTCAGAGGCCAGGCACTCAGTGGTATCAGTGAAGCTGTCAATACACTACTATACAAGGCATAAATGCATTCACGGAGATTCTCGCACTGCAACTGTAGGGTATAATCAATATCATGGTTGATACCAACACATCACAGACTCATTCCGATCCTTACCAGGATCAGTCTCGCGAAGAATTGTTGGTGACGGTCAACAAGCTTGCACAGGAGCTCAATCAATCCAATCATCAGCTGAACTGGTTCAAACGACAGCTGTTTGGCGAGAAGAGCGAAAAGCGCTTTATCGACAGCCCGAATCAGTTGAGCTTTGGTATCGGTATTTTGGGTGCATTGCCAGACGAGGATACTCGCCCCGAACAGACGATCAATTACACACGCAAGAAAGGTCCGAAGCAACGTCCGGAAGACTGTGTCACCGACAGCGGCCTTCGTTTCGATGCCTCAGTGCCGCTCAAGACCATCCGGCTCACACCGCATGAGATCGAAGGCCTGGATGAAGACCAGTACGAGATCATCGACATTGATAAAACCTACCGCCTGGCGCAACGTCCAGCCAGTAGCGTTGTGCTGTGTTATGAACGACCGGTGGTCAAGCTCAAACAGAACGGTTCATTGTGCCGGGCTCTGGTACCGGTCGGTGTTATCGAGCGCAGTGTAGTTGATGTCTCCTTTATTGGCGGCATGCTGGTGGACAAGTTCGAATACCATATTCCGCTGTACCGTCAGCACCAGAGGCTGGGCCATGCCGGTATCACACTGTCGCGCACAACATTAACCAATGTGGCCAAGAAATCTATCGAGCTGTTGCGTCCCATCGTGGCTGCGCAGCTTGTATCTGTACTGGAGAGTCAAACGTTGGCCATGGACGAGACGCCCGTTAAGGCGGGGCCCAGCAAGAAACGCCCGGGAAAGATGCAGCAAGGCTACTTCTGGCCAATGTACGGCGACAAGGACGAGCTATGTTTTCCCTTTGCCGCCAGCCGGGGCATGAAAGTCATCGAAGAGCTGCTCGGTGTGCATTTCTCGGGCACTCTGATTGCCGACGGTTACGCAGCCTACGCTGCCTGGGTGAAGGGCAATTCGCAGGTCACGTTGGCACAGTGCTGGACGCATTCAAGACGCCAGTTCGTTGAGGCGCGTGATGGAGAAGAACAGCCGGTGGATCAGGCACTAGAGATCATAGGCAGGCTTTATCGGATCGAGGCAGATGCTCGTGAGGCGGCATTGCAGGATGAGGCATTACGCACCCATCGTCTGACGCATGCCAAGCCGGTAGTCGACGAACTGTATGCGTGGCGTCGGTGGCAATGCACACGGCAGGATCTTCTGCCAAGCGATCCGTTCACCTTGGCGTTGAAATACATTGGTGAGCGTGAGCCCGCCTTGCGCGTATTCCTGGCAGATCCGCAAGTTCCACTGGATACGAATCACGTAGAGCGTGGTCTGCGATGTATTCCCATGGGAAAGAAAAATTGGCTCTTCTGTTGGACAGAGCTAGGGGCAGAACACGTTGGATTGATCCAGAGCCTGATTGCAACCTGTCGTCTACAAGGCATCAACCCGTACACCTATCTGGTAGACGTGCTGCAGCGAGTCAGTATTCATCCGGCAAGTCGGGTGGAAGAGCTCACGCCACGATTGTGGAAGGAGCACTTTGCAGATAATCCGCTGAGATCGGACATCTACGACTCCGGCTGAACCCCGCAGAAAGTCAAAAGCTACCCGCAATCGAATCCATGATGCTTATCCGGCAGAGTCGTCGTGCGCTGAATGATCGTATCTGGCGAGGCTCAATTGCGCTTGCCGTACCAGAATACTCGCAAGAAGGCTATACGCCCTCAAATGACCGCTTACCCTCTAGCGACTCCATTGCGCCAGAAAAGAACAGAGCACTACAGCAATTTCACCATCGTTTGCGACTACTGCGAAGGGATATGCTTGCAATTCTTGCGTAGTGATTTTCTTTCATTGACTGACCGTTCACGTCAACACTGAAACTTGAAACGCCAGAAACAATCTGTGCCCAGAAAGTGTGTTTCGAGCAATAAAGAGAATGATTCATTCAGCCCAGGCATGGGTCACCCTCAACTCCGCGGCAATTACCCGCGCTTTTACACCGGCACTAACACGCGGTGATGGTGCACCCAGTGAAGACGGTACTCCCCATCGCTTATGAACCGATTACCAAAAAAGACGGAGATAACAAGAACGATTGTGAACGTAATGCGGGCAAACGGCTGCTGGTGTACTTGGCCGACGCGTTCTCACAGCGCAACTTTCTCGTAATCGAAGATGCCCTGGCATCAAACGGACCGCATATCGAACTACTCAACGAGCTGGGAATGGCCTTCATACTAGGCGTAAAGCCTGAGGGTAACAAGAACTGTTCGAACAGGTATCCCGGCGCCAGTGCGACGGGACGCTCTTGGAGTGGCAGAGCCCGGTAGCCGCCGATGGCAGCTGTCATGGCTATCGTTTCGCTAACGATCTTTCACTAAACGATTCGCATCCCGATCTGATCGGTCAACTATATCGAGTACTGGCAGGTGGACAAATTGGAATAACTGTCGCTCTGCCAGACCACTAACAGAGCGACAAGTCAGTACTAGATAGTGATGGATTCCAATGTTCCACCAGCGGCCAGATAGTCCCTGACCCAGATCGGTTGCTTTCCCCGCCCAGTCCAGGTCATGTCTGAATCTTCAGGGTTGCGATATTTAGGAGCTACCTTGCCGCGCTTGGCAGCTACTTTTTTCTTCTTGCGGGCAGCAGGAGCGGCTTTTTCTGCAGGAGCAGAAATTGCTTTTTTGACAGCTCTCGTTGTATTTCCGACAAGCTCAGCCAGATCAAAGCCTGACTCTTTGGCAATTGCCACAACCTTGGCCATTGCTGCTTTCTTTTCTTTCGCCTCCATGGCTGTAATGGCCTTTTCGATCTTGGCCTTTTCTCGCTTCAGTTTATCGAGACTCATTGTTGAGTAATTTTCTGACATAATTTTTAAGGGTAAATCCAGGTTGAAACAATTCAAATAGGCTAGTGCGCAAAACTTGGACTAGCACGTTTTACATTATAGATAAAACGGCTGAATTTCAATACGTTTTAACTAATTTGCAATCATATTATTCAATAATAATGCGACTTGCAACGCAGCTAGAAAAATCGCATGGGCGTTTCACAGCTGTATATTTATCGAGTCAAAAATACTGCAGCCTCTATAACTCGCAGAACTTAACAAAAGCCCCCACCCGCTCATGCGTCTGATTCTATCGGTACCTTTATTCTTGTACATCGTTTTAGCTGCAAATCTGATCATGTGGTCTGGCACCGATGAGTCTTCCCTGCTCAACGTCATACTGATGGAGTTAACGCTACCATCTACCCGTACATTGATCCTGACGGTAAGCGATCTGCTTATTCTGACAAGCTTTTTAGCCTTGTATATAGAGACTTTCAAGGCAACCCGGACATCCAACCACGTCATTATCGATCACGCACTATCCTTGTGCGTTTTCATTATCAGTTTTGGTAACTAATTAAAAGCATCGACTGACTGAACAACCCGGTGCAATCTATCAGGTTACATTACGCACCGGGTTGTTCTGGACTGACTGTTTATTCGCCGACAATTTTTCCGAACAGATCATGCTCATCCGCACTGACAATATCCACTTCTATAAAGTCACCGGCTTCAATTTCATAATCGTCAACGGCAATATGCACAACACCATCTATCTCGGGAGCATCACTGTAACTACGAGCAATGGCCTGCTGTTCGCCCACTGAGTCCAACAGAACGATCTGTCGAGTGCCGACCTTGGACTGTAAACGCTGCGCACTGATAGCGGCCTGTTTTTCCATAAAACGCTGCAGGCGCTCCTGTTTCAATTCTTCAGGCACCTGGTTTTCCAGCTGATTGGCCTTGGCGCCATCCACGGGAGAATAAGCAAAGCAACCCACCCGGTCGAGTTGAGCTTCATCAAGAAAATCAAGCAACTGCTCGAAATCATCATCAGTCTCACCGGGGAAGCCTGCAATAAAGGTGCTTCTGATGGTGAGCTCTGGGCAGATTTCTCGCCACGCTTTAATACGTGTCAGATTGTTTTCAGACGCCGCCGGGCGCTTCATGCTTTTCAGTATTTTAGGGCTGGCATGCTGGAAGGGTATATCCAGGTAAGGCAGAATTTTGCCTTCCGCCATCAGGGGAATGATGTTATCGACATGCGGGTAAGGATAAACATAATGCAATCGTACCCAGATCCCCAACTCACCCAAAGCTTCGCACAGCTCCTTCATGCGTGTCTTGATGGGACGACCATTCCAGAATGCCGTGCGATACCGGATATCCACACCATAAGCACTGGTGTCCTGCGAGATAATCAGCAGCTCTCGGACGCCTGCTGCTTTCAAACGCTCGGCCTCGGCCATCACATCACCGATATCACGACTGACCAGATCCCCTCGCATGGACGGGATAATGCAGAAACTACAGCGATGGTTGCAGCCTTCGGATATCTTCAAATAAGCGTAATGCCGGGGCGTAAGCTTGATGCCTTGGGGTGGCACCAGATCGATAAATGGATCGTGCGTGTAGCTGTGCGGAAGATGCTGGTGAACAGCCCCAACCACTTCCTCGTAAGCCTGAGGTCCGGTCACTGCGAGCACTTTGGGGTATTTAGCCTGAATATCTTCAGCTTTGACACCCAAACAACCGGTGACGATAACGCGCCCATTTTCATCCAGAGCCTCGCCGATGGCTTCCATGGACTCAGCCACGGCACTATCAATAAAACCACAGGTATTAACAACAACAAGATCAGCCGACTGATAGTCAGGCACGACATCGTAGCCATCGGTGCGCAGTTGGGTAAGAATGCGTTCGGAGTCAACCAGTGCCTTGGGGCAACCTAGACTGACGAAGCCGACCTTCGGATTTGTGGACATAGCAAGGGAACAGCTGAAGGGAAGCAGCGCATTATACGGTGCTTACCAAATTTTGGAGTGCAATACCACTTGTTTTTTCCGATTTACTTACGCAGCGACAATCGACTCTACCGATTTACCCATCAACTCGGTGCTGACAGCACTCGATAATGTTGATTGATTCAAAGTATATAGGTGAAATTCATTCACACCTTCTTGACGTAATCGCTGGCAAAGGTTCACACATTGCTCCACAGCAGCGCTATAGCGTGATTCTTCTGTCGTTGCGCGTCCAAATCGTTCAATCAGATGATCAGGGACTGTTGCACCACAACGACTGCTGAAATCGGCCACTTTCTGAATATCATGAATCGGAAGAATGCCCGGCACCAGTGTTTGGGTAATGCCCGTGGCTACCGCTTTATCGCGAAAACGCAAAAAAGTATCAGCTTCAAAGAAAAACTGGGTAATCGCCCGCTTGGCACCCGCATCCAGCTTATGTTTCAGCCACTTCATATCCGACTCTGCAGACGCGGATTCAGGATGAACTTCCGGGTAGGCCGCCACACTGATGTCACGCCTCGGGTCTTGAGCCAGCAAAGAGACTAGATGTGAGGCATGCGACAGAGTCGCATCATGTCCACTGGCCTCAGCCGGCACATCACCGCGAAGTGCAAGAAAGCGCGTAATACCCAAGGCTTCCAGCTTCTCGATCATGGGTTTCATCTGCGCTTCTGTCTGTCCAGAGCAGCTGAGATGGGCAGTGACAGGTACTGTTGCATCCTTGACCAGGTGCTCCAGAATCTCAAGACTTGCCGCTGAGGTTGACCCTAAAGCTCCCCATGTCATTGATATATAAGCAGGATTCAGCGTCTGCAGGCAACCCAGCGTACACCAGAAACGGCGCTGCTGAGCCTCACTGCGAGGCGGGAAGAATTCGTAAGACAGAGAGAGCTGAGACATAGATTTCGACATATAAGCATATGTTTATATATCGGAATATTGCATCAAAAACCTGAGCAGCACAAGCAGTAATGAGTTTTTTCTTGCGCAAAGGTCTGCCAAGAGCCAGCGGGATGAAGATTCACGGCCCTGTTAATCACTAATGCGATGGAACCTGACTACCGGCAAGGCCTCAACTCCTAATCAGTTTCCAAGGGGAAGCAACAAGTCCATGTTGCCGGCATTAGCGGCAGGCAATGTGTTGAACCATACCCCCTGCCATGGCGACACTGAATCAGTTGGTGCCAAATCGGTATAGTCTGCGTTTTCAGAGACGTACGCCCATACAAACCCCGTGGTCAACTGATCGTTGACAGCATCAGCCACGGTGCAACCATCTATACAAACACTGCCATCGATATCTGACACGATGCGAAAGTCGGAAAACGGTACGTTGTAACGAGAAGGCGACCCTACCATTGCCCAGGTAACTATCTGATCGCTGGTTGGCAGACGCTTGTCTATGCACCCCACGCTACTGGCACACGCTACATTTCCATCCGGGAGAGCTGCAGGCACAAACGAGGGTAATTCAATCTCTACCGTATCAGCCACTATCTGAATAATCCACATACCCTCCCCTGTCGAAGGTATGTAGTCCAGATCAGGCGTTCGGTAGTCTTGCACATCGTTGTCAAAGGTATAAACGGTCCATGTGCTGTCGAACGTATCCATCGGTAGGGCATCTTCAAAAAGGTCTTGGATGCTGTAAGCGCCGGTTTCTCCAGGTACCACGATGAGTTCCCACACGTTATCTCTAAGCGTGAGCGGAATAATCGGATCACAAATAACAGCGGCATCGCCAACATCACGCCCATTGCCATAGGCCCCAATCTCTCCACCCTTGCTACCAGCGGTTTTCGACGGTGATCCACAGGCTATACGTCGATTACCTGTTGATAGATCCACATATACCGGATCGCTTGACAGATGGCTTTCGGGGATCGTGCCTGGACTTTGATAGTCCTCTGCGTTTCTCCACACGTTGTTATAACCGCTCGACACTTTGGCTCCGAAGTACCAACCTGTCAGTGCATTTCGGCTGATGATATTGTTCTCAACAATCGTTGAATCACTCAAACCTCCGTTAAAACGCAAACCATAGCCACCGTTGGCATCGATGGTATTGTAGGTGATAGAGGCGCCTGTCGCATCCAGTTGGATACCGGTACCCGGGTTATCCACGATACGATTGTTGGCTATCTCCGGCGCCCCGCCACCAATATAGACCCCGTAGTCAATACAGCCATTGAGCAGACTATCCTGGATTACCTGCTTGCCGCCACTAATGGCTATGCACGTATTCGCACCACTAAAGACGGCGTGACTGATGAAACTACCACCGCTTGAGCTGCCAAATTGCAAGCCGCTCCAGAGAGCTCCGCCCGCACCTTCGAAAACAATCGGTGAGTCTGCACTGCCTACGCTGCTCAAGCGACTATTGACAAGCAACGATTCATTGGCTGGCACCTGCACCACGGTACCGGGCGCTATCTCCAGCTGCCAGGGCCAGTCCACGCTGACACTTCCCGTCAACGTCACCGTACCGGACCAATGCTCATTTCTCGTCAACGCACCCGAAGTGGTGGCCTCGTTTGTAAACTCTGGCCTGTAATCTGACGATGTGCCACCGTCACCGTAAGCGCCAATCTCGCCACCTTCACTGCTGGCTGTTTTAGATGCAGAATCAGCTTGCAGACGTCGATTACCTGTTGATAAATCCAGATACAGCGGATCGCTGGACAGATGGCTTTCGGGGATCGTGCCTGGACTTTGATAGTCCTCTGTGTTTCCCCACACGTTGTTATAACCGCTCGACACTTTGGCTCCGAAGTACCAACCTGTCAGTGCATTTCGGCTGATGATATTGTTCTCAACAATCGTTGAATCACTCAAACCTCCGTTAAAACGCAAACCATAGCCACCGTTGGTATCGATGGTATTGTAGGTGATAGAGGCGCCTGTCGCATCCAGTTGGATACCGGTACCCGGGTTATCCACGATGCGATTGTTGGCTATCTCCGGCGCCCCGCCACCAATATTGATCCCGTAGTCAATACAGCCATTGAGCAGACTATCCTGGATTACCTGCACACCGCCACTAATGGCTATGCAAGTGCTCGCACCACTAAAGACGGCGTGACTGATGAAACTACTACCGCTCGAGCTGCCAAATTGCAAGCCGCTCCAGAGACCACCACCCGCGCCTTCGAAAACAATCGGTGAATCTGCACTGCCTATACTGTTCAAGCGGGCATTGATAAGCAACGATTCACTGGCTGGCACTTGTACCACCGTGCCGGGCGCGATCTCCAGCTGCCAGGGCCAGTCCACGCTGACACTTCCCGTCAACGTCACCGTACCGGACCAATGCTCATTTCTCGTCAACGCACCCGAAGTGGTGGCCTCGTTTGTAAACTCTGGCCTGTAATCTGGCGATGTGCCACCGTCACCGTAAGCGCCAATCTCGCCACCTTCACTGCTGGCTGTTTTAGATGCAGAATCAGCTTGCAGACGTCGATTACCTGTTGACAAATCCAGATACAGCGGATCGCTGGACAGATGGCTTTCGGGGATCGTGCCTGGACTTTGATAGTCCTCTGTGTTTCCCCACACGTTGTTATAACCGCTCGACACTTTGGCTCCGAAGTACCAACCTGTCAGTGCATTTCGGCTGATGATATTGTTCTCAACAATCGTTGAATCACTCAAACCTCCGTTAAAACGCAAACCATAGCCACCGTTGGCATCGATGGTATTGTAGGTGATAGAGGCGCCTGTCGCATCCAGTTGGATACCGGTACCCGGGTTATCCACGATGCGATTGTTGGCTATCTCCGGCGCCCCGCCACCAATATAGATCCCGTAGTCAATACAGCCATTGAGCAGACTATCCTGGATTACCTGCACACCGCCACTAATGGCTATGCAAGTGCTCGCACCACTAAAGACGGCGTGACTGATGAAACTACTACTGCTAGAGCTGCCAAATTGCAAGCCGCTCCAGAGACCACCACCCGCGCCTTCGAAAACAATCGGTGAATCTGCACTGCCTATACTGTTCAAGCGGGCATTGATAAGCAACGATTCACTGGCTGGCACTTGTACCACCGTGCCGGGCGCGATCTCCAGCTGCCAGGGCCAGTCCACGCTGACACTTCCCGTCAACGTCACCGTACCGGACCAACGCTCATTTCTCGTCAACGCACCCGAAGTGGTGGCCTCGTTTGTAAACTCTGGCCTGTAATCTGGCGATGTGCCACCGTCACCGTAAGCGCCAATCTCGCCACCTTCACTGCTGGCTGTTTTAGATGCAGAATCAGCTTGCAGACGTCGATTACCTGTTGATAAATCCAGATACAGCGGATCGCTTGACAGATGGCTTTCGGGGATCGTGCCTGGACTTTGATAGTCCTCTGTGTTTCCCCACACGTTGTTATAACCGCTCGACACTTTGGCTCCGAAGTACCAACCTGTCAGTGCATTTCGGCTGATGATATTGTTCTCAATAATCGTTGAATCACTCAAACCTCCGTTAAAACGCAAACCATAGCCACCGTTGGCATCGATGGTATTGTAGGTGATAGAGGCGCCTGTCGCATCCAGTTGGATACCGGTACCCGGGTTATCCACGATGCGATTGTTGGCTATCTCCGGCGCCCCGCCACCAATATAGATCCCGTAGTCAATACAGCCATTGAGCAGACTATCCTGGATTACCTGCACACCGCCACTAATGGCTATGCAAGTGCTCGCACCACTAAAGACGGCGTGACTGATGAAACTACTACTGCTAGAGCTGCCAAATTGCAAGCCGCTCCATGGGGCATTTCCTGAACCTTCAAATACAATCGGCAAATCTTCACTACCGATGATATTTGCCTGACTGTTGATGCTTAACGATTCATTTGGTGGCACTTGCACAATCGTGCCAGGGGCGATATCCAGCTGCCACGGCGGATCCACGGAAACGCTTCCTGTCAACACCACCGTGCCGGACCATTGTTCATCACTGGTAAGTGCCCCTGAAGTGGTGATCGTATTTTCGCTTTGGGCCACTGCAGTGTTTAGGGTCAGCAAGACACTAGCTACCACGAGTAATTTCAAAAAGATCGACACTGCGCGAATAATCAGCATAGCAATCACCTGTTTTCTCTGAATATAATTTTGGCAAGTACAGTCACAGCCCGATTATCAATGCCACAGGCTACAGAATGTTCTTTGAATGAATACCGATATTATTATCACTTATATTATTGTTAGGCAACTTAACAATTTCAATTAGCACCTATTCAAAAGTCTAGCATTTGAATATTCAGGCGATACTTCATCGAATCAGCAGTGAACGTATATGGACTCCTCCTCTTTTGCAAGCATCTCGCTTTTCGGCGTCAAAGTACGACTGCCTACGTATATCCGGTCTCATTGTTGATGCCGTTCTCGTAGGCATCGGACCCTGATGGGCTATTCGCGCGTCGGCTTCCAAACGCTTACACGAGCTTTTAAGCTCTTCGTTCACGAGGATTTCACCAACACCGGTTCGACCTGTACGCCATCAAGCGCTTTGCTTTGCAATCGTTGTGATAGGGTTTTCTTCTTTATATGCTTTGAACTACTAGTGTGGCTTTTTTAGCCTGCTGCCAGTGCAGGGTCATACTCAGTACCACCGTGGACGATAGCCCAGGCCATGCGTGCCGTCTTGTTTGCAAGCGCAACCGTTGCAACGTTTACGTGTTTACGCGCTGTCAAGTCATTGACCCAGCGACTCAAGCTATCGTCACGATTCTTAGCAAATCTAATCACTGCGCGTGCGCCGTGCACAAGTAGCTTCCTCAGGTACGAATCACCTCGTTTACTGATTCCCAGTAGTCGATCCTTGCCTCCCGTACTGTGTTGGCGCGGTGTTAATCCCAACGATGCTGCAAAATCGCGCCCCTTGCTGAACGCGCCCCCATCGCCAAGCGCACCAGCCAAGGCTGTGGCGGTCAGTGGCCCAACACCTCGAAGCTTGAGTAATCGTTTGGCAACAGGATTTTCTTTTGCCTGCTGCGCAATGCGTTTATCCAAGACGTCGACACGCTCGTCCTCGTCCAGTCGAACAAGATCCTCATGAAGCTCAGCAAGTTCAATTCGGAACTGGAAACTCAGTGCGTTCTCTGCGTCTTCGAGCCAACACGGTAGCGCTCGACGAAGCTGGGCAATTCCTACAGGTGCAATCACGCCATATTCGCCGACCAGACCACGAATCTGGTTTGCTAACGCAGTTCGTTGTTTGACCAATTCGGAGCGGATACGGTGGGTCGCCTGAGCATCTTGTTGTTTGATTGATTTTACGGCGACAAATCGCATGGAGGGTCGAACGGCCGCCTCGCAAATAGCTTCCGCGTCCACCCGGTCATTTTTATTACTCTTCACATAAGGTTTGACGAACTGAGCCGCGATGAGCTGAACATGATAGCCACGTCGTTGTAATTCACGCCCCCAATGGTGAGCCGATGCTGCGCAAGCTTCCATCACCACGGTTGTGCCCTCTGGCACCTGCTCACACAACTCATCCACCCATTCACGGCGTTTAAGTTTCTTCTGCCACTGGCACTGACCATGCCGGTCAACCGCATGGAGGTGAAAAACGGATTTAGCAATATCAACGCCGGTCAGAGTAATCTTCATAGGGATCTCCTCGTGTAGTTAACGAATAGCGGACCTGAGCTTGCTATTCTGCCGCCTCAGCGCCGAAATGTTAAGGCGAGGAGGAGTCCATCCCATTGGTTACCAGCAATGCAGAATTTTTCAGGTTGCTAAACTACCTGAGGACCCTGGAAGCAGGCGTTCTTGCCATATCGCCGACGGGATGCTTATGCGAAAACCTCAGCACTTCCCGGCCAGTACAACAATGCTAAATATATCAAGAGGTTGAAATAGTCTGACAACAGTGAGTGACCTGGTCGTTGACTTGCCCGATGGGACACGCCTTGTTGCCAGAGGTCGTGCTTGCGCCGAACAGCTCCTGACACACTTGTCGCTTGGTGCTGTGCCAGGAGCCGTCCGATGATTCGCCTGACTCACGAGTCCCGTATCCTTCTGGCTATTGCTCCTGCCGATTTTCGCTCTGGCATCGATGGCCTGAGCGCCCGTTGCCGGCAGGTGCTGGAGCACGATCCGAGTAGTGGAGCGATTGTCGTATTCATCAACCGGGCACACACCATGATTCGTGCTTTGAGCTATGACGGTAACGGATATTGGTTAATGACGAAGCGGTTGAGCCGCGGCACTTTTCAACATTGGCCACGTAGCGCTGGGGCATTGTCATGCGTCAGTGCACGCCAGTTGACTCAACATTATCCAATGTGGAGCTTCGCAACACGACAACAAGGCTGACGAGGTGGCGCAGACCATGCACATGACGCCCGCGACGAGCTCGTTCAAGGCGCAGCCGGTATCCGTTCAAAAACCGCTTGCATCGGCTCAGCGGGAAACATACGATTAATGCACACCTCAGCCAGTATTCCAGCCTCCTTTGATAATCATGACTGCCCAGTGAGTAGGACCCGCGCCAA
The DNA here is from genome assembly GCF_002215215.1 of Granulosicoccus antarcticus IMCC3135. NCBI lineage: Bacteria > Pseudomonadati > Pseudomonadota > Gammaproteobacteria > Chromatiales > Granulosicoccaceae > Granulosicoccus > Granulosicoccus antarcticus. The sequence goes on from NZ_CP018632.1 coordinate 5,190,536, forward strand.
AGCCTGTGATGGACGTCGATTCATCGATATTAGCGAGGCTGAACTGGGCGCACTGATCCAGCGCATCGAGGATGCCATCACGTTCAATCTGGCGCTCAATCCGGATGACTACCGCTTGCTGATCAGCGCCTTGGGGACACTGGCCACGATGCAAGATCAGCTTAGCCGTGATGATCTGACACTGCGCAAGCTGCGAAAGCTTCTGGGCCTGATCAATGCCTCTGAGAAGCTGAAGAACTTGAAAGGTGGCAATGCCAAGGACAAGGACAAGCCAGGCGCCGATGACAAGGGTGCAGCCGAAGAGGACAACGGTACTCCAAGTCCGCCCCGGCCCGGCCCAAGCCAAAACGCCCTCCTAAACCCCCACCAGCCCCACCGGTGGAACCAGAAAATGTACGTCACTCATTCGACTCGATGAGCAAGGGCGATCAATGCCCGGACTGCCCACGAGGCAAGGTCTATAAGTATGAGCCAGCGGTGATGGTACGTGTCACCGGCCAGGCCCCCTACAGCGCCAAACGTCACATCCGTGACAGGTTGAGATGTAGTGCCTGTGGAGCGGTATTCAGCGCCGATCTGCCTGCTGAGGTGTTGGCTGATGGAGAGCCGGGGCAGCTCTACGGCAACTCGGCCCGCTCGGTCATGGCCATTAGCAAGTGCCTGGCTGGAGAGCCCTACTATCGTCAACAAAGCGTGCAGAGTCTCTATGGCATCAAGCTCAGCGCCTCCACCATCTTTGATCAATGTGAATATGCGGCCAACGATCTACAGCCGGTATGGCGCGAGGTGTTGAAACTGGCTGCCAACGCGCAAGTGTTCTACATCGACGACACCACCAACCGCATCAGCGATCAGAATGGAATGTACAAGCCCAAGCGTGGCACAGACAAACTACAGTGGCGTACCGGGGTATATAGCTCGGCGATGCTGGCCGTGTATGATGATGTTGATGAGACAGGGATGGGCTGTAAACGACGCTTGGTGTTGTATCAAACCAGTATCGGTCATGCCGGCGAATGGGCCGATGAGGTGCTTGGCCCACGCGATAGCTCATTGCCGCCACCGACCGTTATTAGCGATGCACTGAGCAGCAACCGGGTCAGCGTTGTGGAGGTGCTGGACGCCAAATGCAATGTTCACTCAAGAAGGAATTTTGTAGAGGTCCGCTCGCACTTCCCCAGTGGCATGGACGCCATACTGGAGCTGTATCGCCAGATATGGGTCAATGACGCGCATTGTCGCAACGAACAGCACAGTGACGAGCAGCGTCAGCAATACCATCACACCCATTCTCTGCCGGTGATGCAAACACTGCAGGGCTGGTTTGAGTATGCCTTGAGTGAAAAGACCCAAGACGCCGTCTTGCCACCACTGGATAGCACCGTGCCTGAGAGTCTGCACCATATAGAACCCAACAGCAGTCTGGGAGCGGCAATGAGCTACTTGCTCAATCACTACGATAAATTGACCCAGTACTGCCATTATCCTGGAATTCCGATCGACAATAATGAGATCGAGCGCCTGATCAAATTGGTGGTGCGTAACCGGAAGAATGCCGGGTACTTCAGAACACAGGCCGGTGCCTGGGTGGGCGACATGCTGACGTCGATGATCGCCATCTGCCAGGAAAATGGAGTCAATGCCTTCGAATACCTCACCGCTATTCAATGCAACCGAGTAGCGGTAAGAGCGAATCCGGGGGCCTGGTTGCCGTGGAACTACACCCAAAGCGTTTGAGTCACGTCTCAGGAAAATAGTCACCAGTGTGGCTGAAGCTGCCTGCCTGATGACTTCCCACTATCGCTGATTGTCAGTGAAGCATCTTTGCACCGTCCTGTCACGCAGGCTGGCCGTAAACTCACTTTAGATCAGAGTCTTGGATCTAACCGAGTGCCATTGGCGTATGGGCAGCAGTTCCCGGCCAGTACAAGAAGTCGCCTAGAATCAGTAAGTTGATGTTGTGCAGCAAAGTAGCTCTTCGTACGCTACCTTTAACAGGCAAGCCCACCGACTTTTGTACCTGTTACTCATGGCTGCTCCCGCCGCACGATTTCGACAGACGCTCTCCGCTCCGGGTTTGATCCAGAAGCTGCGCGACACCTTCTCGCAGGTACAGGACAAACGCCGCGCAAAGAGTGTGCGTCATTCAATGCCTGACGCTCTGATGGCAGCTTTCGCCATGTTCAATCTGAAGTATCCTTCGATGCTGCGTTTTGATACCGAAGCCCATGCTGATCCGCGGCTGATACATAATCTGAAGAGCCTGTTCGGACTCGACGAGGTACCCGGCGATACACAGATGCGCGAAATTCTCGACCGGGTGAAACCCGAGGCTCTGCGTCCGTGTTTCGAAGCCCTACATCACGAGCTTCAGCGTGGCAAGGTGCTTGAGGATTTCATTGTGTTGGGTAAATATTATTTACTGGCTATTGACGGTACCGGACAATTTGCCTCTAACAAGGTCTCCTGCCCACACTGTTGCGTGAAGAACCGCTCGAACGGCACCAAGGAGTTCTACCATCAGGTTCTGGCTGCGGTGATGGTGCATCCCGAACTGAAGACAGTGCTGCCACTGGCAGTCGAGCCAATCACCAAACGCGACGGAGATAACAAGAACGACTGTGAGCGTAATGCTTCGAAAAGACTGTTGGCGTACCTGGACAGCGCATTCCCACACAGAAAGTTTCTCGTCGTCGAGGATGCTCTGGCATCAAACGGGCCACATGTCGAGCTGTTAGGAAAGCTCGGAATGGACTTCATACTCGGTGTAAAACCAGATGGCAACCAGAAACTGTTTGAGCAAGTGCTACGACGACAGTGCGATAAGACACTGGGGGAGTGGAACAGCGAAGTTGCTGCTAACGGCAGCTGTCACGGTTATCGATTTACTAACCGGCTGTCTTTAAATGACTCTCACCCCGATCTGATGGTCAATTACGTCGAGTATTGGGAGGTGGACAAGAGGGATAAGGAGGGCAACGATGGCAAGTAGCATATATTCTCATGGGCAACCAGCCTTGAGGTGAGCATCGAGAATGTTCAGGCTATCGGACGAGCGGGCCGGACTCGATGGCGTGTGGAGAATGAGACTTTTAATGTGCTCAAGAATCAGGGCTACGAGTTCGAACACAATTACGGACACGGCAAACAGAATCTATCCAGCACACTGGCTGTATTGATGATGCTAGCGTTCCTAGTTGATCAGATTCAGGAACACTCGTGTCGTGTATTCCAGCAAGCAAGAAAGAGTCGCGGAACCAAGAAGACACTATGGATGCAAATGCGGGTCATGATGACCACATTCCGAATACCGGACTGGCAAACCTATATGGCGCTGCTGATTGATCCGGATTCTGTGTCAATGCAGACCGGACAGGTTGATAGCGGATAATCAGCAAACGATGACGACGCAACCCTCGGCCCACTCTGCAGGAAACCCTTGAGCACTATTAAAAACCGAATTGGCTAAAGCGCACTAAACTGGCGAGGCTGTGCCATGGCCGCAGAATTTGTGAGAACTGCGGCGGTCAGATTGCCCAACTCAGCGGGAATTGCTGGCGTATGGGAGACTTTCACCCCACTGAAAAGAGGCGCCTATGCACGGCGCACTGATTCATTCAGGTTAGAACCTTGCACCAACATTTGTAACAGATGGATTAACTGTTGGCTTAAATCCCACCCAACCACCGACCCAAGGTGGCAAAGACTCGCCCGTACCATACTGACGATAATCACTAATTGATTCATCATAAGAAAAAACGACCTCTGACGTTAGTCCGTCTGTGCCACCATCCACCAACGATCGCTCTTGCCACTGCCCTTCCAATTCATACACGAAATCGATGTTATCCACTTTGATAAAATCAATGAAAGGATTTCCGATCATGGCCCACTGTGTTCCACTTGTTGGTTTGGAAGTGAACAAATTGTCTGTTAAAACACAATCATTCTGGTCGCCGCAAGCTGCACTTTCAATGACTTCTGGAACGCTCAAGGAAGGTGGCAGTTGCAGCTCGACATCTGAGCCTGTCAATTGAGTAAACCAGTAGCCCTTACCTTCAGAAAGAACACTACCGAGAGGTACAATAGTATATTTTTCAGCTTCAGTAAGGTAATCGAACAATACCCATGTGTTGTTGTATGTTGAGGTATCCAAAACAGAGCCAAATACTTCAGCAACTGTCGAGCCATACACATCAGCTGGCAGCGAAATCTGAACCCAACTATTAGATGGAACAATTAGGGAGGGTGCCAACGGTGCCGGATCGCAAACATCATTCAAACCATCCAGATCTAGATCAGCTTGTGCAGAGTCAGAAAAAGCTGCACAACTGTCGCAAGCGTCACCGAATCCATCACCATCACTATCCAGCTGCTCAGGGTTTGAATCAATGGCACAATTGTCCAGCTCGTATATGACACCATCGCCATCAACATCAGAACCCGCTATGGTCGAAAGTAACTCGTTGTGCTCTAACCCTCTTTCGAGAACATATTTGTTGCTGCTGTCGACATCTTGTGCCAATCTGTTTTTTATGAAACTCCAATCGTCATGATCCTTAAGAGTATCTTTACGCAAAATGTTTGATGGAGCGCATAAAGCACCTATCCAATAATTGTAATCCATTGGATACCCATCACGTGAAATTCCGTCACCATCCCAATCAACACCAAAATCTGGAGAATAATTTCTTTCTCCCATGAGGAAAGTACCCGCAATTTCAGAATATTTCAAGGGAATCACAGGAAAGCCACCGAAGCTAAAACCCATTGACTCAATAACATTTGATTCATCGAATACAGGGGCTAAACCGTTAGAATATCGAAGCGGTCGATCACCTGATAAGTAGGCTGTTTGGTACAGGTAGTTCATCACACTCGGGTAATTCGGCTTGCAATGAATACTATTGCTGCCTCCGTGCAGCAAACCTAATGTATGTCCTAACTCATGCATCAACGTACCTGCATCTGACGATACCAGTTGCCGTGCACTTAGCTGCGATCGTCGCAGTCTACTTATCGACCGTGGTCCTGTTATCAGGTTGAAAGCGAGGAAGGGCCCTCCAATTAAAGCTGCTCCAGTACGCCCGTTATCATCTATATTCTCGGCAAATAGTGCCAGTTTGTATACTTCGCCCTTGGCTCCCAGAAAAGCTTCGCAGTCAGCTCTAGCACGTTCAACAGCAGAACCGAAAGTACCTAAACAGTTGCCATTACCGTTATCTATATCCGAGTTATTCGCGAAACCAAAGAAAAGATTTGCAAATACCTGGCCAGCATCGGTGTCTACCGCGGCGTCATAACCGGACATACCTGATTCGATGATCTCCGCTGGAATCTCATCTGCTGCATCCCAATCTACAATAAGTTGTATGCCATTCTTTAAATATGCCAGTTTGACTGCCAGCAACATATCCCTTGGAAAATCCCGTGGAAAAACAACTGTGTTATCCCTAAGGCCTCTTTCCTCAAGAGCGCTCAGGCGATCTTCTAACTCGAGAAGTTTGATATCTTGCTGGAAATTATACTCAAGGAATACGGTTGGTATCGTAAGGCTGGCGCCTTCTGCTGCGGGCTCAAAGTCGTAAATACCGTCACTATTCCCATCTACACCTCGACCCGGCGACTCCATTTCATTAGTTAGCCCATCTAAATCACAATCGTCATTAGTTGCTTGTGAGTTCGAGCCCGTTGGACAGGTTGCACTGAAGTGCCCTCGGTGAAGCCAAAATTCATTACCGATTTCAATTCCCACCGTGAATATCCCTCCTGCAATTGGGTAGTTAGCCTGAACAACAGAGAGCTCCTGAGGCCCGACCCCTGAAATCGCGTAGTCGCTCGCCACATTTGTATTAAGAAATCGCAAAGTCCAAGGTTCTCCCGAGGGAATCTGCGGCTCAGTTCTAAAATCTATATCTTCTCCAACATCTAGTCTGTATACAGCCAATGTAGGGGCGGCGTCCGAAAACCGAGACAGAAGATCATATTGTGGAGTCTCGTTAGTAATTCGCATCCTCACATTGTCCAACGCGACTGGACCACCAGCTTCGCCGCCTCCTAAACTAAAGCTTGGTTGATGATAGTAAGTACCAGATGTTGGCAGAGATGCATTTACGTATTCATGAACCAGTACCCCCCCAACTTCCAGTGAGGTTCTACCGGTATTTAGATCAATACTAAATTTATAGTGAACAAATCCACTGGCTTTCACTCTCACAGGCTCCCTTGTTTCATATGTGCGACCCTCCATTCGTGAGTCAACCTCGATAAATGAACCAATTTTACTAACACTTACTAAGAGATCTAAGTCGCTGGTCTGTGCCTCTTCTCCTTCCAGAAAGTATCGGTCACTAAAAGTTATAACATAGCCCATAAAATCATAGAAGGGCGGCAGTAATTCCATGTCAAATGACAACTCAATCTTCGATATTTTTGCAAGATCAAAGGCCACTAGCCTGTCGCGCTTGAAATAAACATTCGCTCCCAAACCACTTTTAACGAGCGCTTTACCACCAGTTTTCTGATCGAGCACTAGAGTCTCCATGGCAAATGAATCCTTACTCCAGTCAGCACTGCTAGTAGTTACATCAGTTCCATTGTCGTAGCCTTCAAAATCATCACAAAAACTCGCGCCAAGACAAGGGTCCTGTTCTTGGGCATGTAAAACCGGAACGCAAATACAACTGACAAGAACAACCAGTAGCATACTTCGGAGATAGACAACTTTTACTAGAAATATTCGCACCACATGAGCTTTTGCAAAACTAGCGTGTGTAGGATCTCCAAACATATCAATCATCCTTTCAAGTTGTTGGACTTTCGCCCCATTAAACTGCTACGGATGAGTAGACCGGAGGAATCTCACCTCCAGACTCTCGCAGGTAGGGTCGAGGACTGGCGTGTAACCCAATGGCACGTTTCCAGCCCCCGCCACGTCCAACGCAGCAGGCGGTTTTCCCGCACTACGCTGTCCTAATGACTTCTTGTAAAAGCTTATGGGACTCATCGATTGGCAGCACTTTCGGAAACAGGATAGCGCACATGATAGTCAGAGAACAATCCCAGATCGCTGTACAACCAGCTCCTACTCCATCTGTCCCAACCGAAACCTCGGTAACCTCGGGCTTTCATCAAATGACTCCAAGCCTTCTTTTCAACCCAGTCCTTGATGTATCTCAACAACCACCGGCTAAAGCCGGTCGGTTGTGGTTACGGCTGAAGCCGGATCGATCGGCCATTCGGCCGATTCTTGCTCTCTCAAACAACAGTGAGGTCGTCGTCCGGCTCGGGGGCTTCTGATTTTTGATGTACTCCTTCCAAGCCTCATCTGTCACGTTTCCGCTACTCACAACCCAGTACCCCCGAGCCCAAAGATGCTGGCCCCAATAACGCTTCTTCAAGTGCCGGAACTCCGAGAGCAATCTATGCGAACTCTTTCCCTTCAAGAATTGAACTCCCCGCGATATCGACAAATTCGGTGGGATCGAGATCAGCATATGGACATGGTCACGATTAATTCAACCCGCATGTATCTCCATATCCTGACTCATCGCTATCTCCCGCAGTAGTTCCCGACATCGAACCCCGACGTCACCTCCCAAGACCTGATATCGATATTTCGTCGTCCATACCAGGTGGTATTTCAGATCCCAGACCGTATGGCTTCCACGTTTGTAGTTCTCCATACCCCAAGGCTGCACTAACCCGCTAACCTGATGATCCGTCGCCTAAAGGCGAGGGGTTTACGGATCCCCTACCGGGAACTCCAAAACACCGGCTCGACATACCCACACGAAAATAGTTGACCCAGCCACGCAGTATCGGGTTGATGATACCGATAATCCGACTGATTGGCTGAGGCTGGAAACGCCTGAAAATTCCTTTCAGCTTCTGTGTCAGCGACTTCCTAGACTTCATTGTTGGCATGAACTGCACACCAACCTTGCCATTGCGCGTCATAGCGCGACGGAAGTGAAAACCAAGAAAGCTGAACACACCGCCAGCAGACAAATCCACCACTTTCGTTTTTTCAGTATTGAGTTCAACACCCACTTTCTGAAATTCCTGACCTGACCGGAATGAGTGATGAATTTCGCCAAGGCATGCCTTTCACCACTGCCCAGCAGAAATTCAGGCAGCGCACATCGCAGCGCCATACCAACCACACGTTCGGAAGGTGCGACGTGTGTTCGTACTGTGCGCAGCCAAGAGCCAGAGCCTCGCCACACCCGCTGCTCCTCGGTGACTGACAGATACTGCATCAGGCCTTGAGCAATGAGACCGGCCTGCACTTGTACGTGATAAGCCTTGACTTTGCGATGCACATGATCTCGATAAACCTTCGGTTTTTTGTGTAAATACTGATCACCCTGGCGACGACGTAGGGGTTGCATGTCCTGCATCCAGAGGTGATAGCTGTAAGTGCCAACCACGCCTTTGGCTTGCTTGAAGCCATGCTCGATTTTGAAGCGCAGTCCATAGAGCTCAATAATCTCCAGTGCGTTCAAGCTCAGATCCGTGGACATCAGCAGGCAATGACCGCGCTTGGGATATTCCACAATGACGAAGCGGACTAATCGCCCCGCAGGCTTCCAGAGCAAATCGCGCGTACGGTACTTGATCATGACTTCATGGTCGCCATAAACGGGACTGGGTGCCCTTGTGGAATGGACCCGGTTTGTGACGTATCGAGGCCAATGGCATCCGCTCGCCGTACTTGGCTGGACGGCCACGTTTTCGACGCTGGCAGGGTTTGGGTATTTTGTAACCGACCGCGTTGTTCTTGATCCGAGTCACCAGATGATTGCCCTCGTTAACCAGACCTTTGATGATCTTCTGGTTGGCGTAAAAGGCATCGGCGACAAAGTAGAACGATGAGGCCATGTCGATGCTCTGCAGCAGGCTGATCATCTTGTCATGCTGGGTTCGGGTGTCTCGGTTGGAGGTCACGATACCTTCATGAATGCGACTGACCAAAGGGTAAGCGTCCTTAAATCAGCGTTATTGACTAGCGGTCTCGCGCGCGCGACCCTGTGCGCACTATCAGAAAGAGCCAGAACCCGATGCTCACTATCGATTTCATTGCCCTCCAGCGCCAACCAGGTAAAAGGGATTCATAGCGTGTGACGGCAGCAGACTCAACAAGCCTTGCTGACTACCTGCTGGCTACGGCAGTTGCGCTTTGACGTTCCAGGGCAGCAAGGCTTCGATGTCTTCGACCGTCTGCGCTGTGGCAATGTGTCTGCACAAATGCAGCACGTAGCCGTAAGGGTCCAAGCTGTTGGCCTTGGCACTCTCCACCAGGGTATAAAAGGTGGCACATGCATTTGCCCCTCCAGGTGTGTTACAGAACAGGAAGGCCTTGCGCCCAATCACGTAGGGTCGTATGGCATTCTCTGCCAGCACATTGCTGATGTGCAGTTGCCCATGCTCGCAGTAGACGATCAGCTTGTCCCACTGGTTGAGCGTGTAGCGGATAGCCTTGCCGGTCAGCGATTTGCGGGGCACCGTCGAGACATTGTCCTGCAACCACTCATGCAAGGCGTCCAGTTGTGGCACGGCATGCAGCTGTCGAAAGACTTTACGCTGTTCGTCGTTGAGCGCCTGTTCCTTCATCTGGCGCTCGAGCCTGTACAGCGTATTGATCATGCTGAGCGCCTCAGTACACTTGGGCACCTTGCCGGATTTTTTCGCCTTGTCGCTCAGCGCTTTCTCTGCCTCTTTGAACTTGCGCCGCGCATGGTCAAAGCAGCCCAGTAGCTTTACCTGGGTACCGCGCACAGCATACGGATAGGCAGAGTAGCCATCGCACTGCAAATAGCGACCTTCGAAGCCATCGAGCAACGACTTGGCGACCTCACCGTTTCGGGATTTGTCGTAGCGAAAAAGCACCACCGGTTTGTCCGGTGGTCCGCCTCGCAGCAACCACATCCATTTGTGGCCCTGCGGCTTCATACCAGGCTCTCTGAGCACCTGTAATCGCGTCTCATCGCATTGCAGATAGAAAGCGCTGAGCTGTGTCTCGTGCAACAGGTTGATCACGGGCTGGAGCTGCACGGCCAATCTGATAAGCCAGGCGGCCATAGTGGAGCGACCGATGCCGCCCCCATGGCGCCTGAGAATGCCTTCCAGACGATACAGCGGCAGGCCATCAGCGAACTTGGCAATGATGATATAGGCCAGCAAGCCGATACTGGTGATGCACTTGCCCAGCGGGTGGGGTACACGTTCTGCGGCAACGATTTGGCGCTTACCGTGATCGTCCAGGTAGACCGCCTTCTCTTGCAGGTATTCGATCACGCGCACCCTGGCAGGCGTGATGTCCAGCTCTTCCTTGACCGACTCGAAGAAGGTCGACACGGCCCCCTCGCGTTGCTCATCGCTCAGGTAGGTGCGATGTTGCTCGCGAGGGATGGCCGGGTTGAGCCCCTTTTTGCGATTGGACCGTTTCTTGGGTTTGATCGGGGCCGGGTCTTCTTCCGGAGCATCCGTCATCTCGTCAATCGAATCGGGATCGATGAATAAATCAGGTTGCAACGGATTAGTTTCGCTGCTGGGACCAAAACGCTGCACCCGGCTGAGCCGTAGCTGCTCTTCCAGAACAGCGATACGTGCCTGCTGCGAACTGATCACCTGCTGGTGCTTGTTGATCAGATCCTGTTGTTCAACAAGCGAGTCACTTTGCTGTGTCAGTTGGTTTTGCAGGGCAATGAAGCGCTCGACACGCAGCTCGCCGACGGGTAAAACCTCGTCACCGTGCTGTGCATTCTGCGCTGATTAAAAGCCCCATATCATGGCTTGTATTTTACCATAAGGAGTTATTAAAACGCTGTAAATACAGTATAAAACGGGAGTTCATCCGCCTATTTTTTCATTCGAAAGACTCATGCCACTGACTCGTATTGCAGGACGCTGTGTGGCTTCATCAGTGTCAGGTTATACCCACTGAGCAACCAGTTAAGCTGCTCACCGGTGAGCGTGATCAAGGTGTCCTCATCACTCGGCCAGTGAAACTTCTCACTCTCCAATGCCTTGTAATAGAGCACAAAGCCGTTGTCCTCCCAGAACAGGCATTTGATCTTGTCACACTGGCGGTTGCGGAATACAAATAAACTGCCACTGAAAGGGTTGATCCCCAGCTCGTGTTCGACCAGCACACTTAAGCCACGGTACCCGAGTCTGAAATCTACGGGATCACGATAGACATAGACGCATTCAAGCTGCACATCGGGCCGTAAGCTGTAACGCTTCATAGCTGCTTGAGCAACTGAAGTGCCACGGGCACATGCTGTTCGGTGATGCCGGTAATGACGACCCCGCTGGGCAATGTGATTTGAAGGCCGGTCGGCGTCTCCTGGTAATCACGGAGCACAACCGGCAACAATCGTGAGGTTCTGTTGCTGGGTATCGAGCGTGGCTCCGGGTCAGCACAGGCTGCGGGCTGTGAATCAAACTGGGAAAGCCAGTAGATCAACTGATGGTAGGTCAGTTGATGTTCGCGCAATAACGGGCCTTGCTTAACCCGCTATTGTTGCAGTCAATGACGTGCTGCTTCCAGAAAGATCGGCGTTCGGCAAGGGGCTTGAATGTAGACATGCTGTGGTGCTCCTGTTGTCGGTGCACACAGCTTCGCGCGTAGGGAAAGGGGAATCAATAACGCTGATTTGAAGTCGCTTACACCAAAGGGACCGCAAAGGCACTGGATCCGGCGTTAACCAGCAGTGATATCGCCTGATGCGAGTGGCCCATTATATAGTCAGCCTTGGTGTTCGAATCGCTGGATTGATGAAGCAATTTTACCGCTGGCATCCTGCGACCCTGCTTGGCAATCTTGATCCCATCGCCGAGCAGTACCAGCCGGTCATTGAAGCGAACCGGGTCAGGGAACAGCTCGCAGGCGCTGCGTGTCCATAACGAACTGAGCTGATCCAGGTCGATGGCTGTACTATGAATCGTGTGCAGCAGGTTAGAGTAAAGGGCGGGCTTCAACCCCAGTGCTCGTACAATACTGGTCACGCCCAGCAGGTCCCTGCGCACACACAGACCCGCTACGATCAGGGCGAACCAGAGGAACGGGCCTTGTAGGAGAAAGCAGGACGGAGCCGATAGAGGGCATCCCACCAGAGAGTCCAAAGTTCCATAGCACGCCTAAGCTTATATTGTCCTATAAGCGGCTATAGACCATAGTGAGCAGAATGCAAAGAATCAAACAGATTGACAAGCGAATTGAAAGAATCAAACGGGATCTGGAGCAGATCGATGAAATGCGCCCTGGTTCAATCTCAGTGCAGTATCGGTGCGCTGAGACCAAGAGCTACCCCTATCATCAGTTGAATTGGGTGATCGGTGCAAAAAAGCAATCCGAGTACGTGAGCAGAAAAAACCTGAAAACGTTAACGAGGCAAACCGAGAACTACAAAACCTTCAAAGCACTGTGTGCCGAATGGGTAGAGCTGGGCATCGAGCGATCAAAGCTGTCCATAAAGCTTGAACGGGAACGGCAGAAGAGCGCGTCATGAGAGGGTTGAATCACTCTGATTTCTGGCGGCTGTCTGGAACGGGAAACAGCGCTCAAACTTTCCACTCTTGAGATATCTTACTTACGTATTCTTTTCAGGGTCACTGAATCCGTTAGCGAACCCCACGACGCCGATGCTGCGCTCGCGCCGGCGATACGGGAAAAACATGGCCCTATCAGTACTTCTAGGTACGGTATTTGTGGTCGCGCTGCTGGTAGAAGGGCAAATGACAACACCGGGTGCAATCGCGTTTGGTGGCAGTATTGGTCTTGTTCCAGGGGCATACTTCTTCGGGCAACGAATCTTTAGTAAGTTGAGGCGCTGATTCGAATTGTTTGTCAGACAGTGTTTGATATAAGCAGCGGTACCCTTAGCCGAGCGCATCGTCATAGCTTATCAAGTACCACACCCGCCCTCCACATCCCCCACTCCATCAAATATCGAACTCCCTCCCGAACATTCATTCGGATCATAATCCGACGCATCAATCAGCACCGGACTCATACCCAACCCAGACTCCCCTTCCTCACATTCACCCAATACCGCCCCATCATCCTCAGATTCGCCCGGTACGCTCTGAGACCCATCAACCGGAACAGTAGTCGGGTCATCTTCTGTATCCGCCACCGGTGGCAAGTTAGCCATGACTATCTGCTCCTCCCACGCCTCTGACTGCATACGCACCGTGGCAACCGATTTGAGGGGAAATTGATTACGCAAGTAATAGCTGGCGTTATCAGGGTCTACCAACAGCATGGCTTTACTGATTAACGTATTGACAAAGGGCACCTTCAGATCAACGCCGTGGGTCACCTCGATTTTCAGCAGATTGGCGTCCCGCAGACTTAATCCGGATTCTGTGCCGACGGTGTGTTCTCGATGCCGCAAATGAGTATTGGGCAATACTCGCTGATTAAACTCCTGGCTGTCGATTCCCCAGTCTTCGAAGGCGGCACTGGTCGGGTTCAGCACTTTCATCCGCGTACTGCTTTTATCGAGCACCGCCAGTGATGATTTGGCCATCGCCACCATGGCACTCTGCGCACTGCCGTCACCGCCTTCAATGGGCGCAAGACGGATACCGAGCTCTTTTCGCATCAGCTCCAGTTGCGCATGGTTGGTGGCACCGGTACGTGCCGCTTCAAACGTTGCATAGTTCAACGTGGTTTTACCGTGATAGACCAGTGCGGCCTGCACCGTGGTCATGCCAATGAACATGACAATCGGCGCAATGATCACAAACTCTGCCAAGATCGCACCGTTCTGATGCTGCCGGAACCCTCTGGGGCTGTTAATGCTGGGTGAATGTGTGTGCAATTTCATATCGTATCCTTCCCTGGATTATTCAATTAGAGGCTGTGTACTTGTTGCTCCGCAAGCCTTTGCCGCCTACTGCAGCAGTTGTGTCAAAGTTTCAAGGCGATCCTCGACGGCCTGTCTGGACGGCTCGTTCCTGGCTAACGCTTCCAGTGCTTTCAAAGTGGCCAGCTGTGCACCCAGCAGATGTGCGGTGGATAAATTCAACCAGGGTTTGGACTGCCGAGCTTCATGCTGCAGGGAAGTTTCAAAAGCCTGTATGGCATGACTGTACTGTCCCTGCCGGGTCAGCGTATTCCCTAATCTGAACCAGGCATAGGCATCATTGGGCACTTGCTCGAGAACAACCCGATAGTGTGCCGATGCGCGCCCCCAGCGGCCAGCGGCATAAGCGGCATCGGCTTCATTCAACTCATTAACAAGCTGCTGAGACTGTGCATGGGTATTTGATTTGTTGTGCGCCGGAGTCAATACATCATCACTACCGAATGAAATAGCACAGGACTGCAGAGCCAAGATTGCCATCAGAGTGATCAAGCAGACAAACTGGCGATGCCAATAGAGGGCCTCAATACGGCTTATCCGGCTCACACCCACAGACCCTTGCTCGGAACAAATTTCTGCCCCACCTCCAGTCCGATTCGCACGGCAGTCCCGGCGGCCATCTCTACGGCAACCACGCCTTTCAAACATGACAGGCCACTGCGTGGACTGACGGTTGCCAGCTTGAGGATGATGCCGCTACTATCCATGAAAATCACATCAATGGGCTTGTTCAAGCCGAACGTATGAATGGCCTTGCAGGGACGAATAATCAAGGCATCAGTCGGACCCAGTGGCGGTACGCCATGCAGGCCCCGCAGGCGTCTGACAAAGGTATTGGCATCATAGGCATACAGCAAAGGGGCGCTGAGTCGTCGCAGTATGACTTTGTTTTCAAGAAACTGATTCTCCCATTTCGTCAGGTATCTACCTATCATCATGTTTTCTCATCCGTTGGTTCATCGATTGTCACTTCGGGCTGAATAATGTCATCGGCCACCACTTCAATACTTGAACGGGCACTGACGCCGCCGGTGAACGCAAAGACTTCACCTTGAAACGAGCACGACAGATTGACGCGCATCAATAACATGCGCGATCCGGTCCATTGATCTGTTTTCACTCGGGCAATATCCGCATCAAAACCACTGATATATTCGGACTCCTCATCGACGACACCATTGCTATTCAGGTCGTCATAAAGCTCAAGCGTTGACAGGCCCGTATAGGTATTTTCAGCAAAGTCGACATAGATGCTTAGTTCAGCATCACCGATGGGGGAACCATTACTGGTGCTCAATTGCAGGAGGATGGGAATATCCAGGTGATACTCTGAGTCGAACAGACACTGTCCTTCGGCATTACGCCGTTCGGTAATCTGGGTGGAATGTGTTTCCGGTGTCAGAGTGAGGTTGGCATCCACGGGAACCGTATCGTTGCTGCAACTGCTCAGCAATAAGGTTCCGCTCAGAAGCAAGGTAGTGCTCAGCCCCCGGAAACCCGACGCTCTCCAACCGCGCTTTGACGCTGTATTCTCTGACTTTTCACGGGGTTCGGTCTGCATGATTCCTGTCCTTGGAGTTGCGTCGGGTTTGAGGCTTGCGGTGCGGCCTGCTCAAATAGTGATGAATTGAAAATTCAATTAGGCCAAGAATAGGCCCATACCAGTGGTGCCCAGGTCACAATGCCTTCCTGCAAAGCCTTGCTGAGCAGGATGAAACCGATGACAAACCCGGTTGTCGGAAAGATGAACATGACCAAGGGCGCAAGCAACTTGACCGGGGCTTCCATGGCTTTCTTTTCAGCCAACTGAAAACGCTGGCTGCGTAGCTGCTGGGCTTGCGCTCTTAAAATGGGACCCAGACTGGAGCCGGTTTTCTCCGCCTGAATCAAGCCTGTCACTACATTGCCCACGGCAGAGTGCCCGGTTCGCTCCGCCAGATCACGCAAGGCATCCGCCCGTGTCTTGCCTGAGCGAATATCACGCAGCACTCGACTGAACTCGCGGCGCAGCGGTGTGTCGCTGGTTTTCTGTACAGCCTGAGTCAAGCCACCCGTCAGGTTGGTACCCGCCTCCACCGCCAGTGTGATGACATCCAGGTAGAACGGCAGGGTGCGCAAGATGGCGGTGGTCCGAGTGCGCGTCAATTCGCGTAGCCAGAGCTCGGGATAGAAGAACCCACCGATGCCCGCCATAAATCCCACGATATAGCTGGCGCCACCAATGTGCAGACCAGCAAAGGCGACCGTCAAACCAAAAAACAAGGCGGCCAGCAGTTTGGAGGCAAAGAACTGCTGTGCCGACAAGCTGTATTCCACGCCACCGCGCTTGAGTCTCGCCATGGTCAACTGGACTTGCGTCTCACTCATCCAATGTCCGGTGTAATGCACCAGTGCTTGAATCAATGGCCACATCAGCCGGAAACCCAATGCGGGTCGATCCAGAAAGTGACGATCTTCATCAGGTACATGATGAAAGAAGGAATAGGCCTGCCAAACAATGATGGCAACAAACCCGCCGAACAGCAGACTGATCAGAAGAACACTCATATATCTATATTCACGATTTTGCGAATGATCAAGCCACCAATACCCACCATGACAACGATGACCACCAGAAAGACCCACCCCAGTAGAGTGTTGAATATGGGTAGCGTGGCCTTGGGTTCGAAGTAGATCAGCGGCATGAGGATGGCGAATGGCAGTGCTGAGACCACCACGCCCTGCAGGCGACCTTGTGCGGTCAAGGCACCTACCTTGCCTTCCATTTCCAGTTTACGGCGGATCGTCTCCGATAAGCTCAACAGAATCTCAGCCAGATTGCCGCCAATATCATTGGCAATCAGAGCGGCGGATACCACCAGATCCATCTCTTCACTTTGTACGCGCTCTGCCAGGCTATCCAGGGCATCTTCCAGGCGGGCACCGACCCGTTGTTCTCGCAGCAGCAACGACAGCTCCTGCCCCAGAGGCCCTTTCTGCTCATCTACATAGGACTGCATTGCCATCGTGAAGGTAGAACCAGCACGCATGGCACCGGAGATCTGTGTCAGGGCATCCGGTAGTCCCTGGTTGATCTTGACTCGTCGCCGTTTGGCCAGTTGCGCAAACATCACTCGGGGCGCCATGAACAGGACAAGCATGGCAAGCGATGACAGAAACAGACCAAAACCTGCTACGAATAGAAACACCGGTATCAGAATAATGGCAGCGATATAGATAATCATCAGCTTGCGCGTATCAGTGAACAGGAACAGCTTGCGCATGTTCGATTCTGCCGAAACCGAGAGCCTTTCCGAATACTGATCAACCGCTTCGGTGGTGGTGCTCATGCAGAAGTAGGCCACGAACGAGATGCTGATGAACAATATCAACATGACCCCATAGAGCATCATCCCAAACCTCCTTCAGCACGTGACCTGAAGGCCGACAAATCCACTTCCATGCCTATACTGCGCAGCTCTTCGTAGAAAGTCGGGATAGCGCCGGTGGCCGAGAAATAACCACGTACCCGTCTTTGCTCATTGACGCCCTGTTGTTCAAAACGAAAGATGTCCTGAAGTTGTACGGTGCCGCTTTCCACCCCGACAACTTCGGTAATACGGGTAATTTTGCGCGAACCGCAGGGAAAACGTGTCTGCTGAATAATGAGATCGACCGCCGAGGCCACCTGCTCACGAATCGCTGTGACTGGCAGGTCCATACCCGCCATCAGAATCAGGACTTCCAGTCGCGACAACACATCACGAGGCGTATTTGCATGAATAGTGGTCAGAGACCCATCGTGTCCGGTGTTCATGGCCTGCAACATGTCAATGGCCTCGCCACCGCGGCACTCGCCCACCACAATTCGATCCGGGCGCATGCGCAGGGAATTTTTCACCAGATCGCGAATAGGCACAGCCCCCTTGCCCTCCAGATTGGAAGGTCTGGATTCTAGCGATACCAGGTTTGGCTGCACCAGCTTCAACTCCGCTGCATCCTCAATGGTGACGATACGATCCGTATCGGGAATGAAATTGGACAGCACGTTCAGCAAGGTGGTCTTGCCTGAACCGGTCCCGCCCGAAACAATGATGTTCTTGCGCATCTCCACACACACACGCAGAAAATCAACCATGGCCTGACTCACCGAATCGCAAGCCACCAGATCCGAGAATTGCAGGCGGTGCTTGGGAAATTTGCGAATAGTCAGACTCGGCCCCTTCAGAGCCAACGGTGGAATAATCGCATTGACTCGCGAGCCATCCTTGAGCCGTGCATCGACAATGGGACTGCTTTCATCGATACGCCTGCCCAGTGGGGTGATGATGCGTTCGATGACGGCAAACACGGTGGCATCGCTACTGAAGTGCGCGCTGGATCGCTCAAGTCGGCCTGCGCGTTCTACAAAAATCTCACGATAATTATTCACCATGATCTCAGTGACCGACTCATCACTCAAAAATTGCTCCAGTGGCCCAAGACCCACTGACTCATTCAGCACATTCTCACTCAGCTGCACCCGATCCAGCGAGTCGGGCAGTTGTGAGGACAGGCTGCGAATGATTTCACTGATTAATTGACTGGACTCGGTACGCAGCTGCTCATCGGACATGCGATTGACATCCTTGCGTCGCAGATCCATCTGGAACAGCAACTGCTCATGAATGATCCGGCCCCAATAGGCCAGGGCCTGATCAAATTTCTTGTCGTCTGCATCCTCAAGATTGGCTTGCGAAACTTCCTCGTTTTGTGCGCCGTTATCACTTGTAATACCAGCCCCTGCCTCTTCAAAGTCACCTACTGTCTGGCCTGCTGTTGAACTCTGCCCTGCAGAGGCGGGACTCATCTCCTGTCTGTCAAACCTTCTGGCAGCATTCGCTGAGGGTCCAGCGCTCTTGTCCTGAGAGGCATCGGCATCCTGGTGGGCATTGCCACCCTGAGAGGCATTCATTGAATTCAACTCGGCCTCATTACTACTCATCATTCGCACGCTGCGAAACGAGACACTGATATCACCCACTTCGATCTCATCCAGATCGGACAGCGGGCCATAGTCAACGATGCGCTCCCGGTTAATCCAGGTGCCACTCAGGCTGCCCAGATCGCGCAGATATACGCCATCCTGCTCAAGCCGCAGCTCGGCATGGCGTTTACTCATCAGGCGACTATCGATAATCAAATCATTGTTGCGGGCACTACCGACTGAGCAGTGGCTGCCCTTCGCCTGGAAGAGCTTGCGGCGGCTATTGCCCTGCTGATAATAGAAATCAAACATGGAGTGATCCTGTGCAAAATTAGGGGGCGTGAATTAATCAGGTATCCAATTTCAATCGAGAAGGGGTATCTGTTGACGTGCAAGCTCCACCCGCTCGTCAGAGGCATTCAGAATCTTTCGCTCACGAGGATTCATGAGCGTGCTGCTGGGTTCGACAATTTCTGGCGTGACGAATATCACCAGCTCACTGACGGCGTTCCTGGCATTCTGTGATCGAAACAGACCGCCAATAATGGGCAGATTGCCGATGCCCGGCAGCTTGTCGATATCCTTACTGCTCTCAGCGCTCATTAGTCCGGATATGACAATGGTCTCACCGGAGCGCACATTGACCTGTGTCTGAGCTTTGCGTGTCAGCAAGCCCGGAGCTCCCTGCACGCTGACGGCCGGGTCCAGCTGGCTGATTTCCGTTTCCACCAGGGTGCGAACATTGCCCTGTGCATCGATG
Organism: Granulosicoccus antarcticus IMCC3135; assembly: GCF_002215215.1. Taxonomy (NCBI): domain Bacteria; kingdom Pseudomonadati; phylum Pseudomonadota; class Gammaproteobacteria; order Chromatiales; family Granulosicoccaceae; genus Granulosicoccus; species Granulosicoccus antarcticus. Next base: position 5,210,121 of record NZ_CP018632.1, read on the forward strand.
CTGGGCGAGACGTTCAGCTTGATGCCGTATTCCTTGAACTGCACGACGGTCTGACCATTGGCCCCGACACTGGGGTAAGGCACTTCACCCCCAGCCAGAAACGAGGCCGTCCCACCACTGGTCGTGCTGAGCACCGGCTCTGCCAGGGTTGTGGCATCCCCTGTGGAAGCCATGAAATTGATACGCGATGTCAGGCTTGAGGCAATTCCGAAATAGGTGGAAAACGGTTGGACCGTGTTCGGTAAATCAGCGGCAAACCCTTCACTGGGCAAGCGGTACAGATTGTTGCCAATAGCATCTCCTGCAATGGCAAAGCCGGGCCCTGCCGTACTGTCGCTCCAGTCGATACCCAGCTTCCCCAGAGCACTCTTGCGAAACTCGATCATGCGCACATGCATCCGCACCATGGTCTCCATGCGAATACGGGTTTCCGGATCCGAGGTACTAACGCGAATGTTGAAATCGGATTGCGTCTGGTCGCTATGCCACAAACGTAGTGAAGTACTGCCTTCGCTTTGCGCAATGACAAGCAACTCGCCCGTTTTCAACACCTCGGCCCGGACGATATCGCCATTGCCCACAGCCACCCGAGTCACTTCAACCTGCCCCAGTACCTTGACTTCACCCGCGAACATATCAACGTTGATGGTGCTGACACTGGATGCGGCCAGTTGATTGCGACGTTGTTGCCGCGCCGCAGCCAACTGCGCCTCGGTTACTGGCAACACGCTCTCTTCACTATCATCCAGAGTGCGTGTTGGCGTTTCCATCAACACAGGCTCTGGTTTAAACGCCACTTTCTCCCTGATGGGCCGCTCTGTACGCACAAGCGGTAGTGTGAGTGGAGCGATTGCAGTGACCGCCTGCCAGGAGGAGTCCATTGGTTCCACTGGCAAGGAGTCGAGTGGTTCGACTGGTTGCGCCTTTGATCCACTGGTCACTTCAAACCAGCCATCGTTATCATCGGCATGCACGATCGGTCCGCTACTCAGCGCTAACACGGTTCCCATAAAAAACGACACCCACTGTCTGGCTGTTGTCCTCATCAGCTGCCTCCAATAATGTATTCAATACCGACTACTTTTTTGGCAACCTTTCGCTGCGGCTTGGAGCTGGGTTTGGCTGCCACCGGTTCTGGCCTGATGTTCAACAGTTCGGCAACCGTCATGGCAGCCTCACTCATCGGTGCTTCATCGTCGGGATTTCTCAACATGGCCGTCAGCTTCCCCACTTGTTGGGCCAGCGTGATTTTCTGACCATCCTTGGGCGTCACATGCACCGTAATGGTGGAGAAGCTGCGAGTGCTGCCTCCGGAGGATTTATCTACCATCGTCTGGATGCCGGTGGCGATCACATTCAAACGCTGAATCAGCGGGAATATCTGCTGATTAGCGCCAGAGCCAAAGCTGAGCAACAGATCGACCTTGTCCTGGGGTTGCAAAAAACCGGAGATGGAGTTGATTTCATCAACCTGCACGGTCATGGCTCGCAGCCCATCCTCAACCTTGCCACTGAAGGTCGGCGACAGGCCACCTTCCAGATGCGCCCAAAGCAGGGGGCGTCCTTCATCAATATCAAAATCGATCCGCTGACCAATGGCCACATCGTAGGTACTGCCATTAACGGCATTGGAGTCAGCGTACTTCTCTGGAATTTCACGCATGGAAAGATCATTAGCCAGCAATACCTCTCCGCGTACCATTTTGCGAACCGGCACAACCACTTGCACCATCGGTTCTGTCTTGTCCAGCTGCCCCTTGTAGTAGGACACCTGCTCTTCAATATATTGTTTGGAGTAGAAGACACCCCCACCGCCCAGTGCCAGCGCAAAACCGAACATCAGCAGCTGTTTTTTCGGACGTTTTCGCTCGCGCCCACCACGGGCTGGAATATCAATCATTGACTTTGTCTCGGCTAGGCCATTGTTTGAAGCTCATGGCAGGGAATACAGATAAGTGGTGTTCGCCTGGAACTGTCGAAGTGCACTCATCAGTGTCTCGACCAATGAACTACCCAGACCGGGCAATGGCAGAAACAACACGGTAACGACAACAAACGTCAGCACGGCATACTCAACACTGGTGGAACCGTTTTGCCGGTTGAAGGGCTGATGCAGCTCAGCCATGATCATCCACTTCATTCAAGACAACGAGGGTGCCGTCGCTGGCAGCATTACTGATGACGATTTCCATCTGTGCAGAATCCCGGTTCAGTAACAGGATTCTGCTGCCCTTATAGGTTTCACTGGACACCAGTGTCCAACCCTTCGCCTGCCAGTGTTTCTCAAACTGACGGGCCAGCGACTGCGCAGATTGCCGCGATGAATACACAGAAAGAACAGAGCTGCGTTTGCCATCTTGCGACTGTGTTGTCGACAGGCGTTCCAGGCCGGGCAAAGGTGTCTGTGATGACGGTGCCGAAGAGTCGGATTTGATTTGCATGGCGGACAGAAAACCACTGCTTTTGCCAGGATCTGAGAGCCTTAACTGCAAAACGATTTGAATATCACCCTGCAGGTGTCCGAGCATCAGCCATTCAGCCGTCCGATTCGCAAGCAGGCCGGGTCGCGGTCGATCGGGCCTCGTCAGGCCGGGCCTCGTCAGGCCTGGCGGCGACTTATCAGCTTCTGCCGGCCACAATTGATCGTAATAGGCAATAGTATCCTCGATGGATAATGAGGATTCATAAGTGGCCAGAGCCATCGCCTGCTGATTATGGACAACATCATCGCCGACGGATTGCACTTGCGCGCCAAAGGGTATGGAGACAGCTGCCAGTGTCTCGCCCACCGTACTTGCCAGTAGCGTCGATGAAAGACTCATCCATGCGACAAAGAATGACAGTGGCAGAATAATCTGGCTTGTTGCAGTTTTCATTGCGCATACTCCGGTAGAACGCTCATGTCGACATGCCCGAATGCTCCATCCAGTTGTTTGAGTTCCTTGAACATGGGCAACATGCCGACTTTGGAGACCATATCGCCTAGTGGCTGCAGCGCCGATGCCGGCACCAGGCTGCGCACACGTCGTCTGGCCTTGTCATCATTGGCTGCACTCCAGCCATCCACCAGAATCACAGATTTGCTGTGCAGACAGGCAAAGTTCCCTTCGTTGCCGCAGGCCTGATCGCTGGCCGCAAGCCAGTCATTTGCCTTGACCTGCACTCCGACACCGGCACGCAGCAGACCATTGGTACTCAAGCCCCAACTGTTGCCACTCAACCCATCCAGCAACTTCCCGGTATCGCCAACCGTCTGCCCGACTCGCATGGCGATGGAGGGGCTGCCCACACCTTTTTCGTCGGGCAGACCGCCTGCCGAACTCTCATCGATCACGATGTCGGTCTGGCCTTCCCAGCTTCGATCCGCTATTGACTCTGCATCGCCTGACTCTGCATCGCCCCAGAGACGGTTTGACGCAGGATCACTGGCAGCCGTCATGATGGGAGTATCGGCAGCACTGAAAAATCGCTCTTTGACAGCCCCGGTTCTGATCGCATTCTGACCTGACTGGGGATAGACCGTCGCCTCCCAGGCTGTATACCGCCCAGCCTGTTCACTGGTTTGTTTCAGATCAATCAGTTTGCCGATCATGACGATACCGAAGACAACCGGCAGCATGACCGTCATCAGAACCGCAGTCTCGATCAGAGCACTGCCTGCCTGCTTTGTGGCTAGCCTATTCATCGACATCATCCTCTTCTACCTCTTCCAGCCAGGGCACCGAGATTTCATCCTCATCAAGGCGCAGAAACTCCTCGACAAGGTAGTCCGCCTCCTTGCGCCTCATGACATAGATATCGCTGGATGAATTGACGATGTCCATGAGTTCGATGGCCAGTTGCTCTTTGAATTGAGCCCTGGCTTCGCGCTGTAGATCTCTTAGCGTCTGTTTTCGCCTGACATAGGTCTCATAGGTATCGCTAGCAGGATTCACGCTGGCCATCAGCAGTCCTGTCTCCCGAATCAGCTCTTCCAGTCGCTCCTCTTCGACACGCAGCTCTTCACCCAGCCGCTCGTAGATAATCTGGAACTCATCGATGATCGTCTGTCGAATGGCACGAAACTCTTCGGCTAATCTCTCGGCCATTTGTGTAGCCGTGGTGACCGCATCGATATAGGGCTGTGCAGCCTCTGTAGAGGCCAACTCCCCCAACTCATTTTCAGCCATCTGCGTCAGGTCATCTTCCAGCTCATCAACCGATTGAGCATGACCGCCCATCGAACTGGATATGGCCCCAGCCAGCATGTTCGCGACCTGATCGCGCAATGCCTCAATCAACTGTGCTTCGATCTCCTCTCTGAATTGATCCAGCCGGCTTGAGTCCAGAGCAGCTGCAATCGTCTCGAAATCAGACATGGCACCGGGATTGGAGATCAATGCCGTTGTCGCATCATCCAGCTCCCCGGTGCTCATGGGTAAATCCAACTCTGAGTAATCGACCAGCGTGCCGCTGTTATCAGGCAAACCATTACTGCTGCTGGTGGCATTGGGTGCACTGGCCGCACCGCCTCCGGGTCGTGCAGCCAGGGCCAGCAAACGATCAGCATTGGATATAGGGCTTAATCGGCTACCCCAATACGGGTTATAACCATTGGCTGGCTCCAGAGCTTGACCTGTCTTGCCAGCCAGGTCGGCATCTGCTCGCTTGTAGAAGACTTCAGCCACGCTGATGGAGCTGATGCGATCACCGGGCGTCTCGACGGGGGTAGTAAACTGGCGACGAAATCCGAGTGCATCCGAGTTCTGAACCTTGGCCGCCGGCAATGAGACCTCTACTTTGAGGTTCAATTGAGGCGTATCCTCAGCGATAGTATCCAGACTCAACGAGCGATACGCCTGCACGCCGGTGTAGTGACTCATGGCGGTACGAGACTCAGTGCCTTGTAGCGTGAGCTGACCAATATCTGCCAGATACTCGCCAGTACGATTGATCCCCAGGAATCTGGCGCAATCGCCCCGGTTCATTTCTCTTAATGTGTCACACGCACCTGGTTCCAGCGTGTCATCCGAATCTTCTGAATTGGCAAAAGCTTCCGCCCAGGCGATAGGCACCTCATAACGTTTAGTGCCCTTCCAGGTCCAGAAGCGGTTCTGCAGAGACATGGTGTCTTTAGCCTTCCATTCCCACTCTATGCCATCGGCGGTGTCCACGCGTATCAGCTTTGTCGCGCCTTCACGGCGCACCTGATGCCGCAACAAGGGTGAGGAATAGAACCAGAAATTGAAGAATTTCCAATTGCGTTCCCGGCTGAAATCATCACGGGACTCGTTGATCATCTGAGTGCGTTCATCCATGGCAGCCACATCGTCTTTTTCGAACCCGTCTGTGAATCCCTGCCACTGATTGAGATTGTTTGCCAGGCCCAGGCCACTGAAGGCGGTATTGATCGTAAAACGCGCATCCGTCTCTTTGACCACTGAACGGATAACATCTGGCGTTGCAACAAACGTACTGACAAACATGGCTTCCTGAGCCAGTGACAGTCCTCGATTGACGATATCAACGACACCCACCATGGCCTCGACAATGGGTGTCATGACAGCTTCAACCACTTCCAGGCCGCGCTGCAAACCTTCTGCGATGCCACTGGCAACCGGAACCGGTTTTAGAACGGTTGCAATATTTTCACTGGCGACAACCCCATAGGTAACCCAGGATTTGAGGCTGACCGCTTGCGCGATAGATACCTGATTGGCAACCATGGCACGGTTGGAATAGGACTGAAAATTGAGAGCTCGAGCTTGCCAGAGAGTCCCGCTGTAGGCTGCTGCATCAGCTGTATTGGCAAGCTTCATCTTGTCAGTCGCTACTTGCCCGGTATTGAACAAGACAAAAGCGCCCAACATCCCCACTGCCAGCATTGCCAATCCCAATGGCAGCACCTGTCCTTCCTGACGTTTGTACATCATTGCCTCCGATGCAATGAGATGAGAGTGGCTGAGGTGATTGACCCGCAACCGGGCCAATCACTTTCAGACAACGGGTACTAGCCGTAGACTCAGTTGTTGTAGTCTTTGAGCGTTACCTGCGCCTTGGCTTTCGTTTCAGCCGCCTTGAGGTTTGTATTGACAATCGCCTCTCTGTCAATTGCGGCTCCACCGACCAAGTCAGTGCCCAGGGACAGGAAACTCGCTTTGACGCTTGAACCGAATGCGCTCACAGCGACAATGGATGCCACGGCGATCAAGGCCACGATGATTATATATTCGGTCAGTCCTTGTCCCTTTATACGTCGTGCCGAAAATGACTGCGAAAGCGGGTTTGATGTATTTTTACTGGTTTTCATAAGTTTTCCTTTTGCATATGCAATATAAAAATTGTTGTGATGTTGTTTCCTACAGGTAGGTATCGGGTGTGTTTTTTCGTATCGCATGCTCCTTCATGTGGATATGATTCACGTCCAGGTGCTTATTCGATATAAACACCAATGGGAATTGCAGGATTCATCAGCTCTTCGATGCTGACACTGCGATAGTCTGAGGGTGGCTGGAAGTTGTGCGGACGGGTTTCACGTTCGCGCACGTCAGTCAATTCGCTCACATAGCCATCAAGGGTACTTGAGCGCACAACAACACCCAGAGTTGGTGAGAACCACTGTTCTTCGACGGCTTCGCCCTGGTAACTACATGTCCAGCGCTGAACGATGCGCCCTTGCCAAAGATCCCTTTCACCTTGCTTCCCTTCCATGCCATTACACGGTGAAAACTGCAGAAAACCAGCTGAATTTCCCATAACCGGCTGCGAGGATGAGGATTCAAATTCATCCTTGGAAATAGTGACAGGCAAGGTGTGAAGCAGTTGGCGATGCTGATCGACAAACCAGAACTTGTCCTCAGCAAAGTTTGCAATGAATATATTGCCTGAACCACCCTTGTCTTGTTCAACTCTCACACCATGGCCGCTATACAGCACCTGAGCCTCGCTCAGCAACGTCTGTGAGGGCTGGTGGTGATGACGATAGAGTGCCGAGAACGATGGATGTGTCGGTGACAGATTGATTTTCTCATTAGAAGATGATGATAAATCTGGCTTGATCAGCTCCGCAGACCGAAGATCGGTCAATGCAGACTTTGATGCATTATCGGTCACGCTTGATCCAGAAGCCTGACCTGCATGAGCCAGAAAAATGAAACTGGCGGATACAACAGCACTTATGTATTTCTTCACCATGACGATCCATGTCAGTGACAGTTCACAAAACGTTAACCGAGCGTCCTAGGTCAAGTCAACACTAATTTCAGTAGCTCTCATCACGCACTGTATGCCTGAACGGGTGTGATTAACAAAACGCTTGCTGAAATCTGACTATCAACCTAATCTTGCCTTGAATAAACAAAAGGCATGATGCCTTTTGCGATAGCCCTACTCGCTGCATCACATTCAGCATCACACATTCAAGGATCGAATGATGAGTCAAAGCCTGACAGGTATTAACGATAGTCGCACCCGACACGCGAACCCATTTACACAACAAGGGCCAGGTCGCTCTCGAATATCACACCGATATTTACTGCCTATTTTGTCCTCCGCCGTCTTGACAACATCCCTGTCGGCAACAAGTCACTCAGGGCAGGACGATAACGCAGAACCTCGCCTGTATTCTGCTATTCGTGCATCACCGGTGTTGCTCTATTCCAGTGCCACTCCTGCCACTTGTTCACCCGGCTGCATCACCGTCACCGATTACCAGAGCGAGAGCACGCCTCTGACGTTCTCCCGTTCGTATAATCCTTCTGTGTTGACACCAGAAAACAGCCCTCCACGCTGGCGACATCGCTATGAGATTCGTCTGACTCAAGCGGGCAATGACCGTATCGTCTTTGATCACCACGGCAATCGTCATCGCTTCACCCCAAACCCGGATGGAAGCTATAAACCAACCCGTAAAACTGACGGTGAACTACAGCTGAAAGACGGTCAATACCGTTGGACGGACGAACATGAAATACAACACCGGTTCTACGGATCATTACCAACTTCACTACATTTTCCTGACCAACAGACACTTACCTTGCACTACCAGCAAGGCCAGCTGGCCTTTGTCAGCGATGATAAAAACAGACACATGGAAATCGTCCATGACCGTGACGATGTCTCCTTCATCGTACCCTCCGGCGAACAGCTGTTCAGCAAGATCAGTGATCCTTGCCCCCCTCTCCCGCCACCCACTGACCCCACTGACCCCATCGAACGATGCGACACCGAAGCGAACCCCGTTCCCGGTTTTCTGGATATCCAGAGCGGAGCCGGCGTATCAACACTCGACGCCCGACCCGCCTCCTGTCAAAGCTACTTCGTCGAATTCTATGGCACCTTGCGGGGTGAGGAAATTGAATCAGGGCTAGAGGAGCATCCGCCTTATGCGGCCATGGTGCCGACCAACCGCTCCTTCCCCATCATTGATTTCATCAATGGTGATGAGCTGATTGTGGTTCGCAGTCGAGATCTTGGCAGTCCCAGCTACAACAATCCTGACTCACCCGATGCCTTGTACGATCGTCTGCTACGGGATGCTCAGCAGATCCAGACGCAATTTCTTGACCCGCTGGAAGCCGATGGTTCTGTGTCGGGCACGGAGAATGGTCGAACCACCCATATAAGCTACGGTGAGCAACAGCAAGTGACACTGCACCTGCTGGTTCGCCAGGATATGGCCAGTCCAGCTCACTGGCAACAGATAGAAAGTGCCCGCCTCGCTCTGGCTGAACGTTACGGGATCAGCCTGCAAGTAGTCATCATTCCTTGAGACGCGGCGCCCCTTCCTGGGCTTTCAATGAAAAAGCCCATTGCAAAGCGCTTGACAATAGAGTAATTTCCTCGCTGTACCAAACTTCGGGGCGGGGTGTAATTCCCCACCGACGGTAGGGCAACTTCATTTGTTTGAACGTTGTCAAGCCCGTGACCCGCGAGGCGGCCAGCAGTATCAAGGTTGTCAGACGGTGGATCTGGTCAGATTCCAGAGCCGACGGTTAGAGTCCGGATGAGAGAAGTTGGTCGCTGTTGTTGCGTACTTGTGACCGCGTTATGGCGTCCCGAGTCGTAACCCGTATGTTGTGGCGGTTGGCTTGTTCAGCCATGACCTCGATGTACCAGTGCCTGCTGCGCCCCTGTTTTCCAGTTTCGCCAAGGGGCATGATCGCAGTGCAGTCTCACGAACACTATATGCAGTATGCGCTGGAACTGGCTGCCCGAGGATCGGGTTGCACCAGTCCGAACCCGCTGGTGGGCAGCGTCATCGTGCGCGATGGCATCATTGTGGGGCAAGGCTGGCATGCTCGTTACGGGCACCAGCACGCCGAGGTCAACGCGCTGCTCAATGCCGCCCAGAACAACTCTCATCCTGATTGGAAAGCCGACAACCGGCATGCCCTGACCACCGGTGCCACCCTGTATGTGACGCTGGAGCCCTGTAATCATCACGGCCTGACACCGCCTTGCAGCCAGGCCATTCTGGATGCGGGTATTCGCCATGTCGTCTACGCACTGGCGGATCCGAACCCCAAGGCGGCAGGCGGTGCCCAGTGGCTGCAAAGCCAAGGCGTTCAGGTCACCCACGGCGTTCTCGAACAGGAAGCCATGCATCAGAACCGATTTTTTCTGACGTTTCTGCGTACGCGCCGACCGCATGTCATCGCCAAGTCTGCCACCAGTCTTGATGGCAGAATTGCTACCCGCACGGGTGACAGCCAATGGATTACCGGGCCAGAGGCGCGCGCCCGAGGCCATGAACTTCGACAGGCTGTGGATGCCATCATGGTGGGAGCCGACACCGTCATTGCCGATGACCCGGCGCTTACGGTCCGGCTGCCCGAGTCGGTGGTCGCAGCAGAAGCTGTGCGCCATCCGCGCCCTGTCATTCTGGATCGCACGGGTCGTGTGCCACTGAGCGCAGCCCTGCTGGACGAAAAACGCTCACCTCGGACACTGATCATTACCACCGATCAGATGGACAAGGATCATCGCCAGACACTCAAGGCTCGAGGCTTCGATGTCTTCAGTGTGCCGCCCCATACCGACGGTTGCGGCACCTCACCGCGTGCCGTGCTGGAAATACTGGCACAACAGGGCATTCAGAGTGTTCTCATCGAAGGCGGTGCGACGGTACAAGGGGTCTTCAGAGATGCCGGTCTGATCGACGAGATCTGGTGCTTTATCGCCCCGACACTGATCGGTGGGCGCAACGCCCCTGCCTCATTTGGCGATCTGGGCAGCGATTCTCTCGGCGATGCAACCACATTGTCCGATGTGCAACTGGAAGTGACCGGCAAAGACATTCTGGTGCGAGCCAAGGTGGTTCATCGCCAACACGAACAGCCCCCCAAAGCAGGCCTTGAGCAGGCAGCTGTGCCTGCTCCCCCTGTATTCATCAACACAAGAAACTGACTGACATGTTTACCGGCATAGTGGAAGAACTGGGCAAGGTACGAGATTGTCGCCGTGATGGCGATGGTTTCGCCCTGTCCATCGATTGCAGCACGGTCCTCGAAGGTACCATTCTGGGCGATAGCATCGCGGTGAATGGTGTCTGCCTGACCGTGACGCAACTGGACAGCCAGGGCTTTGTGACAGGCCTTGCACCTGAGACCCGCAAACGCACCAACCTTGATTCGCTGGTCAAAGGCTCGAAGGTCAACCTTGAGCGCTCTGTCACCCCCTCCACTCGTATGGGCGGACACTTCGTGCAGGGCCATGTCGATGCCACCGGCACCATCCGCACCTTTCGCCACGATGAAGACGCGCTGTGGGTCACGATCAGTGCGCCTGCTGAACTGATGCGCTATATCGTCACCAAAGGCTACATCACGCTTGACGGCACCAGCCTGACGGTCGTTGATGTGGGCCCTGACTGGTTCAGCGTCACCCTGGTGGCCTACACCCAGGCGCATATCGTCATGCCCGGCAAGAGCGTTGGCGAACAGATCAATATCGAGGTGGATGTGCTGGGCAAGTATGTAGAACGCCTGCTACAGCACGGCATTGCCGGTGTCGGCACCGCTGCTGCCGCCTCCCCTATTACCCCAGATTTTCTGAAAGAGAACGGCTATGACTGACTCCATCCTTTCATCGGTTGACGATGCACTGAGCGCCTATCGACAGGGCAAGATGGTCATTGTCGTTGACGATGAAGATCGTGAGAACGAAGGTGATCTGGTACTGGCGGCTGATTTTGCCACGCCAGAGGCCATCAATTTCATGGTGACCCATGCCAGAGGACTGGTTTGTCTGGCCATGCGCGGCGCCCTGCTCGATCGACTGCAGATCCCCATGATGGTGCCACAGGCCCAGAATCGCAGTGGTTTCGGAACCGGTTTTACGCTGTCTGTGGAAGCCATGCAGGGTGTCTCCACCGGCATCTCCGCAGAAGATCGCTCGCATACCATCAAGACCTTGATCGGCCCTGATACCAAGCCTGTGGACATTGCCATGCCGGGCCATATCTTTCCATTGCGTGCCCGCGATGGCGGCGTGCTGGAGCGACGTGGTCAGACAGAAGCAGCTGTTGATCTGTCCATGCTGACGGAGCTGACACCCGCCGGTGTTATTTGCGAGGTCATGCGTGAGGATGGCACCATGATGCGCCTGGACGAACTCAAGGCCTTTGCCACGACTCACGATATGCATGTCATATCAGTTGAACAGATTGCCCAGTACCGACGCTCTGCTGAAGGCCTGGATCAGGCATCGGCAACGGTTGAACCAACGGTTTCCGAAGACGAATCACAAGCACTGATCACCCTGATCGGCCGTAGCAAGCTACCCACGGCTCACGGTCTGTTTGAGATCGTGGTCTACCGTGACCAGCAAGGCCTGGAGCACAGTGCCCTGATCAAAGGCGAAATCAGCTCAACGACCCCACTGACACGTCTGCATTCAGAATGCCTGACGGGTGACACCTTCGGTTCTCTGCGTTGTGATTGTGGCTCGCAACTCCATGCTGCCATGCAGCGTATCGAAGAGGCCGGCGAAGGTGTGATTCTTTACTTGCGCCAGGAAGGTCGTGGTATCGGTCTTGGCAACAAGATCAGAGCCTACGAACTGCAGGACCAGGGACTGGACACCGTCGATGCCAATCATCAACTGGGCTTTCCGACCGATGCTCGCACCTATGATGTCGCCGCAGCCATGCTGCTTGAGCTTGGCGTGGATCAGGTTCGCCTGCTAACCAATAATCCGGAAAAGCACAGAGCGCTGGAATCACTGGGCATCAAGGTCACCGAACGCGTCGCTCTGGAAGTCGGCGCCCACGCCCATAATGAAGGCTATCTGAAAACCAAAGCCGACAGAATGGGACACCAGTTCACTCAGGGATCCTGAAAAAGGATATTTAATTGTTTCACGCTCCCTCAGCATTCAACTAGACAACATCAAGAGCAGTCATGACATGGCAAATGTAATCGAAGGAAAACTCATTGGTACCGGTCTGCGCATCGGTATCGTCTGTACCCGCTGGAACGACTTCATGGGCCATCGCATGCTCGAAGGCGCCAAGGATGCCTTGTTGCGTCACGATGTGGCAGACGATGACATCACCGTTGCTATCGTACCCGGCTGTTTCGAGATTCCTCTGGCGGCCAAGAAGATGGCTGAAAGCGGCAAGTACGATGCACTGGTCTGCCTGGGTGTACTGATTCGGGGCGGCACTATTCACTTTGACCTGATCGCCGGTGAAGCCACTAAAGGCGTGAGTAATACCGCCTGGCAGACAGGCATTCCAACCGCTTTTGGTGTCATCACCACAGAGACCATCGAGCAGGCGATTGAACGCTCTGGCTGCAAGGCTGGCAACAAGGGTGAAGAGGCCGCTCTGGCTGCGATTGAAATGGCTAATTTGTTGAAGAATCTTTAAATAATTCTGCATGACTGCGCGGCTGTCAATGCCGCGCAGAATCTGATTTTGAATAGAATCAGGCCAAAGACAGGTACTTGGGGAAACAGCCTATCTGCGCCAATTGACTACCGATAAACCGGTTGCTCGCTTGAACTCACGAACATTATCCGTAACCAATGTGAGACCTAGCGACAATGCGTGGGCTGCGATTAGCAGATCATTAGGCCCGATTGGTGTGCCCTTTGCCGCAAGCAGAGCTCGCAGCTTCCCATACTCACTGTCTGCGGGGATATCGAAAGGAAGTATTTCAATCGCAGACAACGCCGCATCCACTCTCACGGCCAGTTCTCTGGAGCCGCTTTTTGCAACACCATATCTAAGTTCTGACGCAACAATGATACTGCTACATACACTTGATTCACCTTCGAATTCAAGTTGTCTGGCCACCTTACCTGCCGGATCTCGAATCACATCAGAAATGACGTTGGTGTCGAGCATGAATCTGAAAGACATGATTTAAAGATCCGGCTCATCCAATGGCGGCATTGGATCGTCGATATCTGGAAACGGCTCAGTCATCGGACCAAGGGCTCTGAGAACAGATAGAAGTTTCCCGGTCCTGATAGGTTCCAGAATCAGTCGATCACCTTCCTTACGCAGAATTGCCTCATCTCCCTCAAACTCGAACTCTCGGGGAATTCTTACCGCTTGATTTCGCCCATTGCGAAATAACTTGACGTGCCGCCCCTCAGTCATCTGAAGCTCCTATCCAGCGCATGCATATGTCAAAGCATATGCCATGCCACACTATTGGTCAATGATCGGTATTCAGCTCGAAAGCTGGCATCACCAAATCCATCGAGCAGGCGATTGAACGCTCTGGCTGCAAGGCTGGCAACAAGGGTGAAGAGGCTGCCCTGGCTGCGATTGAAATGGCTAATTTGTTGAAGAATCTTTAAAGACGGATTTGTGCATGACTGCGCGGCCGTCGATGCCGCGCAATCATGTGCCGTTGATATGCATCAATTGGTGAGCTGCCATTTGCAATAGTATCGTGAGTGCACCGTTTTGAATATTCCGCAGGAAAGGCAAAGCATCTCATGGTTACTGATATTGCAAGGGTCTCCGGGCTAAGCTGGGCGAGGCGTATGCCGAGTTCGTCCGTATGAGAAATTCGACTATTCCATTGTATCTGCTCTGTACATTTGCGATTCTGGCAGTGATGTCAGGTTGTGACTCCACGGATGACAGTGTCGAGTCGCCGTCTCCAACTCCCGACCTGTCGATGATCACCCGTGAAAACTACGAAAGCCTTGTGACACAAGCTTTCGAAATTTTCGCGGGTAATAGCTTCAATGAACCACTACTCGCTCTGGCAACTGATGATCTGCTCGATGCAGAACTTGTTGAGCAATGGTTCACCTACGACTATCTGCCAGTTGAGCATAATCGTTACAGCTGTGACGAAGGCAGTGCTGAGGTCGTTCGAGAATATGGCGAAGGCAATGAGGTGGATAGTCTTGTCAATTTAACCTATCGCTTCGATGCTTGCCTTGATCAGGGTATTCAGCGCAACGGCGAAGCTGTTGTCTACAACGGTCGCTATGGTCAGACTATCAAGTCGGATGCGCTTGATCTCTACACAGTTCCAGAGCTTGCAACAAGCTTTTCGGGCTACGTCAGCAAGCAAACAGAAAGCCCGCACAGTGGACCACTTTTAGTCTGGGAAACGCGAGACGTTGAGTTCGTCACGCACACTGTCGATGGCCAGCTCAAACTTGAAGGAATGACAAGCCGCTTCGTTGCCTCAGACTTGACCGATTGGGCGATCGTCAGCGCCTCACTCGAAGGCAGCTTCACACTGCGCTCAGATGCTACCGATGGGCGTGCGATCACCGTCACCGTCACACTTCCCTTCAGTTATAGCTGGGATCAAGCCGAGACACCGGAGAGCTCTGAAGGACAGCTTGCGCGAGAAGATCCGGATGCACCATGGTCAATGGAGACCGACTGGACGTCTGAACGAGCAGACAGCTGGTACTTTTCGAGCGGGCAGCTGGAGCTTCGCGCAGAGGACGGCAGCGTGCTGCTACTCGATGCCAATACCGGCGTGCCCGACACGGTGTTTGTCGCTCTTGATAACGATTTCGAAAGCGAGCACTTCGAAACCTCTTGGGCGCCGTGGCAGCTGCTGCTGCGTCTGCCTTGAGCAAACCAGTTACTCGCTGCCCCGCCCTGACAATAGCCCGAGACAGTCTCGCCACAATATACACGTGTAGAGTCAGAGACAGTCTCACCACAATATACACGTGTAGAGTCATCGAGCCTCGATATAGAGTGTGCGACAAACTGCTTGTAACAAACGTTGTGCTCGCAGAAACTCTTTGGACGCTGTGCGGGAAAAGTATAATGCGACACAATCGAATTGCGTAGCTCAAAATACTGCTGCAGTGTGCGCACTGCAGTATTTTGCTCAAATTCAACTAGAAAATCGATGTCGCTGCTCTCTGGATTAAAGTCCTTTTGACGCGCAGCAGAACCAAACAAAACGAGCTGACGCACACCAAACCCTCGGCAGAGGACCGCTATTTCTGGTGACTTTTGTTCCAGTAACACAAGCATACTGGTACTCGTAGTTGGCTAAGCTACCTTGCACAGACACTATAATAGTCCTACCGTGTTAATAAATATTGAAATCCATTTCCGCATTGATGGGAACTTCTCGATCCGAAGCGGACAGCTACGAAACCACAGCCTTCGCTTGCTCAGCGATGTTTTTCATGTGCCGCATATCCGTTCCACAGCATCCGCCCAGGATAGAAACGTGTGGAAACATCCGCCGTAATGCTGCTAGTTGTGCGCCAAGCTCAACAGGATCACCGTCATCAAGGAATCCGGCTTCGTCAAGTTCGGCATGGCTACAACGTGAAGCATTGGCAACAAGGCCTTTGACCCTTTGGAACCAGGGTTCGTCGGCCAACACGCGTGTGAAGTGATCGGGATGGGCACAGTTAATCATGAAGTAGATGGCGTCGGAGTCTGTCGCCTCATCTACCGCTATGATCGCATCCTTTAACGACATCCCCGTTGGCAAACAGCCATCCCTCTCAACCGTAAAAGAAATAGCGACGGGTTTTCCAAATGTCTTCCCGCTACGGACAATACCAATGGCCTCTTCCGGATAGCATAACGTCGTCCCGCAGATAAAGTCAGCGTCTGTCCTGGACAGCGTTTCAATCTGTTCGTTGTGGTAGTTCTCCGCCGCATCCGCTGTCATTAAATCCTCAGGGGCGTATCCGTCGCCGCGCGGGCCGACCTGGGCACACAGGACAATAGAAACATTGTCGTACTCTTTGCGTATCTGATCAATTAATTCTATTGCCTCTACGTTTAGTCGTTCCAACGATTGTCGGCTTTGACCAATTTGTGCGCCTCGATCACGATTGGCAATCCACGTTGCGCTGTCAATGATTACGCCCACATTGAACTGTTGAGCTAACTCGATAAGGCTTGAATAGTACCCCCGCAGGATTTCCCTTCCATTTTCGGATTCAAGTAAGGGGTAAGACGCAAAACCTGGCAGATCAACCCCGTGATTAAATATCAGGTCGGTTTCCGCCCCCATATAACTAATGTACAGGTCGCGGCCCATATGCCAATGGCACTCGGATAAGCAATCACTGCTCGTACATATGACAGCAAGTTCGCGCGGCTGATCGCGGAATATCCAACAATTTGCGCGATTTGGGCCTTCGTTTAATGGCTCTTGGTTCTCGTCGTCCTGGGCGATTTGCGACCCGAGGTCCTGCAACCGCTCGTAGTAAATAAGTCCAACCTTGAGCATCAAGTTGCTGGCCACACTGGGACCAGGCGCTCCACAGTTGCACGGTATGTCGGAAGCTGATTGAGCGCGGCTCCCGATGTGTCAGAGTCGCGGCTTCACTCATCAATAACCGTGTCAAATTGTAAGCAAGCAGGTGCACCCAGAGTTCCTTCCTGATCATCTCGGCACTGAGACAACTCAGTATCCCTGCGTCCAGAGCGCATTTGAGCGAGCGAAAATCTGTCTCCACATTCCATCGACGTAGGTACAGTGCAACAATACCTTTAGCGCTGACCTCACGTTGGTCAGTGAATGAGGTAATGTAAAAGGTATCCTGATATCCACGACGACGGCTGATCACCTGACGAACTCTGATTTTCCTGGGGCACGATTCGTAAGTCTCGGCATCCATCCATTCAGGCCTGACCGGACGATTCAGCGTCAGGTAGGCGCGTCTTTTTTCGGGGCGAGAGCGACTGCCGTTGATTTCGAAAACCCCATCGCAGCCGATATTCTGCAGCATCACAAATGTCCAGTAGGTCTCGTAGATCGCGTCGCCGACCAGAACGTCCCCTTGCGTCAAACTGCGAGCCAGAGTCCTCATTTGCGACAGCTCCCCCGTGGTTTTACCCTTGGCTGGTGCTATCAACGCATCAATGATCGCACCCGTGGCCGCGCACGACAATGCAACCATGCGAGCTTCGGGAAAACCAACCCCTTTTTTCTGACTGGAGGGCTGCGGAAACTCTCGCTGGTTGTCGGGCGTGTCCGGCATCGAGAGCCCAGTGCCATCGATGAAATAGACAGAACGCCCACGCCAGAGCCACTCGGGCGAGGCGTTATCACTGACTTGTTGGCCAACTGCTTTGAAGAGCGTTTCGACCAGCACTACGGGCAAGCGGGCGCGCGCCTCACAATAAGCTGCTGTCGATGTTCCCGGCGGACGCAGTCCGTGGTTCAGACAACGGATGATGCGATCGTTGACCGCCCGTTGGCAGGAGCTATCGTCGTTTAGCACCTGTGCGACGAACATCGCCAGAGTCTCAGTCGGGGGATAGGTGCGCTCTCGATGCGCAGGAAGCTGAGCCTCGATGGTGGCCAGGAAGCGATCATCGGTAATCAAATTGAAGACACCGACAGAGTCGAGTCTGGCACGAAGGTGTTGCTCTGAGGGCAACTCACAGGTAGGCTGCATGGTGGCTGGTTCCGGTTACGTTGATTGTTTCGCAACCTGAAACGTACTCGCCGGAACCGGCCACTGCAACCTTCAAAAATCGCTTTTAGATTAGAGCTTTGGATCTAAACCGAGTGCCATTGGCCCATATGCGGCATTGCATGATTGTGTGCCATCCTCATCCTCCTGCGCTATACACCGTAATCTTACACTTTCGGGATGATGTCGCTTTCCAGACCGTGGGGTCGTGAAATGGCTACTTCACCAATCTTGGCTTGGGCTTATCGGGGGTCGATGGCGGATTGCGTCCCAATTGGTAGAACTCATCGTTGGGCAGCATATCGGTCAAACCCGCCATACGGTTGGATAGAGCAAAAAATGCAGCTATGGCCCCGATATCCCAGATATCTTCAGTGCTGAAACCATGCTCGCGCAGCTCATCCAGATCGTCATCGGAGACCTCGGCGGCCTGGTCTGAGACCAGACAGGCAAAGTCGAGCATGGCCATTTGCCGAAGCGTGATATCGGCGCGGGTATAATCGGTTGCCAGCTGATCGGCCAGGCGCAGATTCTTCTCGCGAATACGCACAATGGCGCCATGGGCCACCACGCAATACAGGCAGCTGTTCATGGCCGATGTGACCACCACAATCATCTCCCGCTCGCCTTTGCTCAAGCCGCTGGGCTTTTCCATCAGCGCATCGTGATAGGCAAAGAAGGCCCGGAACTCATCAGGCCGATGCGCCAGCACCAGAAAGACGTTGGGTATGAAACCGGATTTCTCCTGGACCGCCTCGATACGCTGCCGGATATCCTCAGGCAACTCAGCCAGCTTGGGAACCGGGAATCGGGATTTGGGAATGCTCATGGAAGGCTGCCAGCATCTGATGTATGTCTCACTATTGTGCCGCTCTTCAGGCTCGCTGTCAGCCTACTGTTTTTCCTAATAGATGGTTGCATTGCCTGACAACTGTAAATATACTCAGGTATCGACCATACTAAGCAAGGAATGATTGACCATGCAGGAGCTCACCAAGCGGCAGCAGGAAATTCTGCGAATGATCCAGTCGCATATCGATCGAACCGGCTTCCCACCAACGCGTACCGACATCTGTGAGCACTTCGGCTTCCGCTCGCCTACCGCTGCTGATGATCATCTGCGAGCACTGGAGCGCAAGGGCGCCATCGAACTGATCCCGGGAACCTCCCGTGGCATTCGTGTCCTCAGCGAACTGGAAGAGGACGGCATTCCCCTGGTTGGCCGTGTTGCTGCTGGCGAACCCATCATGTCCGAAGGCAATGTCGAAGAATACCTGCCGGTCGATCCAGACCTGTTCTACCCTCATGCGGATTACCTGCTGCGGGTCAGTGGTACCAGCATGCAGAATATCGGCATCCTCAATGGTGACCTGCTGGCGGTACATGCCACCGAGCACGTACAGAACAACCAGATTGTCGTGGCTCGCGTCAACAATGAAGTCACTGTGAAACGTTTCCGCAGACGCGGCAACATTGTGACCTTATTGCCGGAAAACGACGATTTTGACCCCATTCGCATCGATCTGCGCGAAGAAGAGTTCCAGATAGAAGGGGTTTATGTCGGCGTACTGCGTCGCGATTCCTGATATTTCCTGATGGATGCAGTTCCGATCCCAGACTCGCCCACCGCACTCGACGCCCTGTTGAAATCCCAGCCTGGCCTCTGGCGAGGCCGGGATCGGTACCATGACGACAAGGCGATGCCAACAGGCTTCGCCTCTCTGGACAAAGCCTTGCCAGCACGCGGCTGGTGCATGGCAGGGGTCACCGAAATGCTCAGCCATCATCAGGGCATCGGTGAAGTCAGCCTGTTGCTGCCAGCCTTGAGCCAAATCACCTCCGATGGCCAATGGGCGGCCTTTATCAATCCACCTTATATCCCCTACGCACCTGCCCTTGGCAATGCGGGTATTCACCTCGAACGTCTGCTGATCATCAACAGTGGTAACGATACCGACACGCTCTGGAGCGCCGAACAGCTATTGCGCTCGGGCCTGTTCGCCAGCGTGGTTGTCTGGGTCACACGCAGTAATGCACAAAAACAGCGCCGCCTGCAGATCGCCGCAGAATCTGGCAAGACGTGGGCCACCATCTACCGGCCCTGGCAGGCGCAGGATGAACACTCACCGGTGTCTGCCCGCATGCGCCTATCCATCGTGAACAAGCAGCTGCGGCTGGAGCTGTTCAAGGTGCGCGGTGGCAGCCCGCAGAGTGTCATCATCGAACCAAGCGAATTTGATGCCTCACAAGGGGTCGAATGGCCTATTCCTGCCGCCTGAATCATGCTTTGGCTGGCACTGCATTTCCCCCAACTACCGCTTGATCGACAGGACCCTGATGCGGCTGATGATCCACGTGCCGTGGTGCTGCAGGAGGGTGCCCGGCGGCGCATTCTGGCCTGTAATGCCAGCGCCACAGCCAATGGCATACGGCCAGGTCTGGCGCTGAAGAACGCCTATGCCCTGACGCCCAACCTGCTGACCAGTGACTATGATGAGCACCAGCAACTGGCTCACCTGGAACAGCTCACGCTGTGGGCCTTGCAATACTCATCCCTGGTCTCACCCGAACCGCCAGACACCATTCTGCTCGAAATTGCCGCCAGCCTGACCCTGTTCGGTGGCCTTGCCGCTTTATGCGAAAGCATCACCAGGGACATTGGACAACAGCACCTGAGCCTGTCCAGCGCCATCGCCCCAACACCTGCCGCCGCCCTGCTGTTTGCCCGCGCCGGCGTCCATCACCAGATCCTGGACAAGCCCACACTGGTTTCAACCCTGGCCGGTGCCCCGGTCGACTGGCTACCACTGAACGACTTCACGCTCAAGGGCCTGCGCCAATCCGGTATCCGCTCAGTGGGTGAGCTCACAGCCCTGCCGCCTGCCTCATTGACGCGTCGCTTTGGCAGCACCTGCACCCAGTTGCTCTACAAACTTGATGGTCGCCTGCCCGATCCCAGAACGGCCTATAAAGCGGCTGAAACGTTCTCCCAGTCGCTGGACCTGCCTCTGGAGGCGCCGGACACCAACGCTCTGGCTTTCCCGCTCAATCGCCTGATGAATGCCCTGGGTGGCTACCTCAAGGCGCGCGACCTGGGGGTGCGCCATGTGGAGCTGATTCTGTCGCATCACCGCAAACCGGCCACCCATCTGTCCCTGAAATTTCTGGATGCCACCGCCAACACCGATCACCTGTTTCGTGTGGCAACCGAGCGGCTGGGTAATCTACAGCTGGCAGCGCCCATCACCCGCCTGGGCCTGGAGTCCAGCGAACTGGCCTGCCTGCAGCGCGAAAGTGTCGACCTGTTCCAGCAAAGCAAGGCCCAGAGCACCACTCAAGGCAGCACGATCGAGCAGGTACTTGACAGACTCTCGGCTCGCCTGGGCAAGGATGCGTTCTATACCGCGGTCTCCGGTGATGATCACCGTCCGGAGAAAGCCTGGCTCTCAGCCCTGCTGGATAATCAGCCATTACCCGGGCTCTGGCCCGCCCGCCCTGTCTGGTTATTGGCCGAACCCAGCCCCTTGAATGAACCGGTCACACTGCACACCTTGCCAGAACGCATCGAAAACGGCTGGTGGGATGATACGGACGTGCGTCGCGACTATTTCATTGCCAGCACCCGTGATGGGGCTTACTACTGGGTCTACCGCCAGCGACACTCGCCCGACCAGCTCTGGCTGCATGGGCTTTTTGCGTGAACTGGTTGTGTGAAACAGTGATCAACTGCAGCGCAAAAGTGCCGATACCCTTTTGACAATGTCATAAACACTGCTTTCCCGGTTCCCAGCGACCGCCAGGATTACCTCTTAATCGCCATGCGAATGCACGTTCCTATGCACCAGACACAGAACGCGCGGCTCAAAACCAGCGCTGTTCACGGAAGAACCTTTCACTGATGATAATTCAACATGCAAACCGGGACCATACCAGGCTACTGATCGGTGCCGGCGTACTCCTTGTGTTCTCACTGATGATCTTTGCAACGTGGCAGTCCATGACCACTTTGCAGGCCGTCAATGAAGGCATGTCGAACCTGATCACCGATACGGAAGAGAAAACCAGCCGCGCTTATCATATGCGTAACGTGATACGCATGCGCTCAGGTGCCGTACGCTCGCTGGTACAAACCGAAGACACGGTCGAGCGGCAGCGCATATTCGACAAGATGATCGAATACAGCAGCGCCTACCAGAAGACCCGCGACGAACTGATAGAGCTTACGGCCAATGCACGTGAGCGAACCATTCTGGAAGAAATCAGCAAAGCCGATGATCGGGTTTCCAAAGCCTATGAACGCGCCAACTCCGAGATCTATTCTGCGGAAGATAATCTGGATGCCCAGAAAAGTGTGCTGCATGAAGTGCAATTGCACGAGCTGGTCCTGCTCAATCATCTGAATGAACTGGTGCAGCTGGAAAAAGTGCTGGCAGAAGAGGCGCTCAACGACAATCAGGTCTCCTACAAACAGACACAGCGGATCATGATCTATACCGTCATCGCCGCTTTTGCACTATCGATGATCATATCCCTGACCGTCATCGCCCGAGTCGCGCGTGCCAACAAGCGTATCGCCCATCTGGCCAATCATGATGATCTGACCGGTCTGCATAATCGTCGATCCTTCGAACAGCATCTGCAATACACCATCGATATTGCTGATCGCAGCGAAAATACCTACGGTCTGCTGTATCTGGATCTGGATCGCTTCAAGATCGTCAACGATACCTGCGGTCATCATGCCGGCGATCAGCTGCTGATTCAGCTGACACAAAGCATGCACGCAAGACTGCGCCGCGGCGATCTGTTCGCCCGGGTTGGTGGCGATGAATTTGCCATCATTGCCCAGGGCAAAAGCTTTGAGGACATTCAGAGCCTGGCCGAAGATTTACGCGTCATCGTCTGCGAATTCATCTTCCGCTACGAGGAACAAAGCTTCAAGGTCAGTCTGAGCATTGGTGTAACACCCATCGATGGGCAAATACAGAGCATGGAGAGGGTTCTGGCAGATGTCGACTCTGCTTGTTATGTCGCCAAGCAAACGGGTCGTAACCGGGTGCACGTCACTCAGGATGACGATGCCGAGGTGGTCAAGTATCGCAGCAATCTGGCCGGTATCCAGGCGATTCGCAAAGCCCTGACGGATGATCGTCTGGCGCTGTTCTACCAACCCATCTTCCAGATCGAAGAGCGATCCATGAAGATGACACACTGTGAGATTCTGCTGAGAATCCGCAATGAAAATGGTGAAATGTATTCACCGGCGCGCTTCATACCGATTGCCGAAAAATACAACATCATGACCGAAATCGACCAATGGGTATTTTCCCAGGTGATCGACTGGTTGGCAGCGCATCAGGACAAGCATGTCATTCCGCGATTGCTGGTCAATCTGTCCGGCCTCTCGTTTACCGACGAGGACTTCAGCAATTTTGTGGTGGAAAGACTCAGCCGCGGCGATGTCAATCCGGCACATATCGCCTTCGAGATATCAGAAGGTGCCACCTTCAGAAACTTCGACAAAGTCAGCCTGTTCATCGAGCGCATTCGTGGTATGGGTTGCGAGCTGGCACTGGACGATTTTGGCTCCGGACTGTCAAGCTTTTCCTATCTCAAGAAACTCTCTTTCGATTATCTGAAAATCGATGGCTCACTGGTACGCAACATTGCCAATAATCAGATCGACCATGACATGGTGAAAGCCATCAATCAGATTGGTCATACCGTCAACGCCAAAACCATTGCTGAATTTGTCGAAGATGATGCCGCCTTGAGCTGCCTGCGTGACATGAAGGTGGATTATGCCCAAGGCTATGGTCTGCGCATGCCAACACCGCTGACACAACTGGCCGACGAACTACCGCTGCTTGAAGAGGGCCAAACGAATATGATTGACGACCCGGATCAGGATATCCCCAGCATTCCGTTTCGCAAGGCTTCTTGAAGAACGTCCTGGCTGCCCTCTTCTGGGCAGCCAGGAACGGGATCAGGCCTGACTGCCGGTAGATCCCAGTCCGGCCGGGTTAGTGCTCACAGCATAACCTTGCTCCAGCTCTTCAGCGGAGGGCTCTCGCACATCAACGATGGCAATCGTAAAGCTCAGCACCTGACCTGCCAAAGGATGGTTGGCATCGAGCACGACTGTGTCTTCACGAATCTCCACAACAGTCACCAGCTGCGACTCACCATCCTTGCCCATTGCCTTGAAGCGCATGCCGACCACCAACTCCTGAGCCTTCTCGATCGGCTCTTTCGGCCACTCCGCAATCAGGGTCTCATCCGGATAGCCATAGGCGTCTTCCGGATAAATGGTGATTGCAACCGGCTCGCCAGCAAGCCTGCCGGTCAGCTCCCTTTCCAGCGCCGGCAACAAGGCGTTGGTGTTGTGCATATAGACCAGTGGCAAGTCGCCTTGCGAGCTGTCAATAAGCTCACCAAAACCATTGGTCAGCTGGTAATGCATGGAGACGACGCGATTCTCGTCAATGATCAGATCAGTATCAGACATGTCTATAAATAGTGAGATTAGAAGTTGCCGAAAAAGGCAGGTTTTGTCTGACGTCGACGTTGCAGCCAGACAACAAAAGCCAGTAACAACAAGGCCGGTATGTAGAACACTTCCTTGGCGATTCGCTCAGCCGGTATCTGCACCTTGTCGATACGTACCAGAGGATCTCCATAGAAATCGAACATCTGCAGTGTCTGGAAGAATGCGGTGCCCGGGAACGGCTCTTCAAGGGATGCACCCTCTTCATCCATGATCACAGCCAACCCTGCCTGTTCCAGTCGGGTCTCCCCATCACCGGCTTCACCCAGATCCGCCAGAATAGTCAGACTAGCCAGCTTGTCAGGATAATCAAAATCGGGGCCCACTATTCTCAGACGCAAAGGTTCACCCACCGGATAGTCGGCTGCCGCCTGCACCAGCTCGGTACCGGCCAGCTCATTATAAGGTGGTTGGACTCTGTCGAGCCAGAACCCGGGGCGGAACAAGGTGAAGGCTACCAGCAGCAGCAGGCCTGATTCCCAGATGCGGCTGCGTGCAATGAAATAGCCTTGAGTTGCCGCAGCAAACAGCATCATGGCAATCACACCCACCACAAAAACGAATATTGCTTTGCCCAGCGTGACATCGATCAGCAACAGCTCGGTGTTGAAGATAAACAGGAATGGCAGCAAGGCTGTACGAATATCGTAGGCAAAACCCTGCAGGCCGGTCTTGATCGGATCGCCTCCGGAAATAGCACTGGCGGCAAAGGCTGCCAGCCCCACCGGTGGGGTGTCATCGGCCAGAATACCGAAGTAGAAAACGAACATATGCACAGCCACCAGCGGTACCACCAGGCCCTGCTGGGCGCCCACTGAGACGATGACGGGAGCCATCAGGGATGAGACAACAATATAGTTAGCGGTCGTGGGCAGACCCATGCCCAACAGCAGGCTCATGACAGCCACCAGTAACAGCATGATGATCAGACTGCCACCGGACAGAAACTCGACAAACTCGCCCACGATCTGATGGGCACCGGTCAGTGACACAGTACCGATGATGATACCGGCCACGCCTGTGGCAACCCCGATGGGCACCATGCTGCGAGCGCCGCTGACCATGCCAGCGCCAAAATCGCTAAAGCCGCGTGCCACTGACGGTACAAAAGCTGTGTGTTCTGCATGGCTGCTGCCACGAATCAGGGATTTGATGGGGTGCTGGGTCAATACAATGAACACCATCGCCATGGAAGCCCAGAATGCCGACAAGGCCGGTGACAGGCGTTCGATGAGAATGCACCAGAGCAATACAATGATAGGCAGAAGGTAGTACAGACCGGTCAGTGCCACCTCACCCGTACGCGGCAAGGTAATCAGCGGCGCATCGGGATCATCCATGTGCAGATCATTGCGACGAGCACTGATGGTAATCAGCACCAGATAGCACACCAGGAATATGCCGGCCGCGCCATAGATCGTCATGCCAGGAAAGGCTGTACTGATCCAGCCCAGACCAAAATAGACCAGACCACCCAGAGCCACAAAGGCCAGGAAGCCGAACAGAAAACCGATCATTTTCTGCATCACTGTCAGGTGTGTGGGTGGTTTTTCCAGCCCCACCAGATCCAGTTTCAGAGCTTCAAGATGCACGATATAAACCAGTGCGATATAGGAAATCAAGGCTGGCAGCAAGGCGTGCTTGATGACTTCGGGATAGGAGATACCAGTAAATTCTGCAATCAAAAATGCTGCCGCGCCCATGACAGGCGGAGTCAGCTGACCGTTGGTGGACGAGGCCACCTCGATAGCACCCGCCTTCTCTGCCGAGAAGCCGGTGCGTTTCATCAAAGGAATGGTAAACGTACCCGTTGTCACCACGTTGGCAATCGATGAGCCCGAATAGATACCGCTCAATGCCGAGGCAACAACCGCGGCCTTCGCAGGCCCACCACGAAAGTGTCCCAGCGCGCCAAAGGCCAGCTGGATGAAGTAGTTACCGGCTCCAGCCTGTTCCAGCAAGGAACCAAACAGCACGAACAAGAAGATCATGGATGAGGCCACACCCAGTGCCACACCAAAAACACCCTCGCCCTGCATCCAGTAATGCCACATCGCCTTGCCGAAGGAGGCACCTTTCCAGCGCACTACGTCAGGCAGAAATTGTGCATCACCAAAAAACACGTACAGGACGAAAACCCCTGCCACGATCAGCATGGGCAAACCCAAGGACCGATAGACCGCCGTGGCCAGCAGCATCAGTCCAAAAGCGGACACGATCAGATCACTGGAGGTGGGCAGACCGGCACGCATGCCGATGGCATCCTTGTTTACAACCAGGTAGAGGCAGCAGACAACACTGCCAATCGCCAGCAACCAGTCGTAGAGCGGCACGCGCTTGAGCGAGCTGGACTTGAATAAGGGATAGGAGAGGCAGGCCAGCGCCATGGCGAAAGCCAGGTGAATGACTCGCACTTCACTACCGTTGAAAATCAGATTGATGCCCCACTCATCGGCCAGCCAGAAAGGCACAGCGGATGAGACGTACAGCTGGAACGCACTCCAGGTAAATGCCAGAGTGGCGATAAAGATACCGACTCCACCCATCGGCTTGCGCCCGCCTGAATCAATGGCGGTGAAGGAGTCGAGGTCCTGTGTGGTACTGGAAGAGTCCGCTGGGGAGTCTGTCGCATTCATCGGCGTAGGCGTAACTCTTGTATAGAGAGAAGATCAAGGAGCGGGAAACGCTTGTTTGTTTGCCGACCTTCAGACTGATCTGGCATCAGCCAGAAACAATCCGGCAAACCGACGCTGCTGCTCGGTTTGCCGGACAGAGACTACGATCTACCTTGTGACAAGGTAGAGGCAGATATTACAGCCAGCCTCGTTCTTTGTAGTACTTCACGGCACCATCATGCAAAGGTGCAGACAGGCCATCCTTGATCATTTCTGATTCTTTCAGGTTGGCAAAAGCAGGATGCAGTTTCTTGAAGTCTTCAAAGTTATCAAAAACCGCTTTCACGACGACATAAACCACCTCATCAGAGACGTCGGCAGAAGTGATGAAGGTTGCACCCACACCAAAAGTCTTGTTGTCCTCTTCCAGGCCTTTGTACATGCCAGCAGGAACAGACGCTGTTCGGTAGTAAGGGTTCTCTTCAACCAGCTTGTCGATAACCGGACCTGTTACATCAACAAAATCAACATCACAGGTATTGGTTACTTCAGTAATCGCTGCCGCAGGGTGACCAACGGTGTAGATCATCACATCGATCTTGTCGTCACACAGCGCCTGAGCCATTTCAGAACCTTTCAGTTCAGAAGCGACAGAGAAGTCATCCATGGTCATGCCGTAAGCTTCCATGACCACTTCAGCAGTAGCACGCAGTCCTGATCCGGCATTACCGACATTGACCCGCTTGCCTTTCAGATCTTCGAAAGAGGTGATGCCTTTGTCGCTACGTGCCAGAACTGAAAAGGGCTCGGGATGAACAGAGAAAACAGCACGTTCTTTTTCAAACTTGCCCTGATCTTCAAACTGCGAAGTTCCGTTATAAGCATGGAACTGCCAGTCAGACTGAGCAACACCAAATTCCAGCTCACCCGCACGAACCGTGTTGATGTTGTAGATGGATCCGCCGGTAGATTCAGCAGAACAACGAATTCCGTGATCCTTGCGGCCTTTGTTTACCAGACGGCAAATAGCGCCACCTGTGGGGTAATAGACGCCGGTGACGCCACCGGTACCAATCGAGATGAACTGCTGTTGCGCCTGGGCGGCACCGCCAAACAATCCGGTTGCCAACAGGCAAGCCGTCAGTGCTAAACGTTTTTTCATGGATGCTTCCTATTCTTTGTAGATAACGTCACAAATCGCTAACGAACGGCGACACAAGATGAGACGGTGAGAACAAACACTGATGCCAGATTCGAATGACACCCCTTGCCCCAATGTAACAAACGGTAGAGCTACTGTCCCCGTTGAGCGACAAGTCCGTTCAAAAACCAACGAACCGCCTGATCTCCACAACGTCGATAGTTACGTGCGTCCGGGCTTCTAAAGAAGGCACCCACTTCGGTTTTGCCAACTTTGCCACCACCCGCCACCATCAATGTATAGATGTCATCGGAGCGTAGTGCCAGGGCAATACGTAACTGTTTGAGCACCAGGTTGTTGCTGACTGCAGGCTCTTTGTCTGCCTTGTCAGTCACCTTGGCCGCAGCTTTGTCGCCAGCCGCCGGTGCCTTCTCGGCAGCAGCAGGCCCGCCTGTTGTGGTGTTTCGCTCAGGCGGTGGTCCGCGCCGATCGAGAATCAGGCCATCCAGCAAAGCCAGCAAGGCCTCATCCGGGCAGGCTACGTACTCCGGCTCCTCTTCCTTGCAGCGAAAACCGGCAACGTGCTCCGGGCTCACCCACTGGCCTCCCAGTTCGATCAGACGTACCGCATCGGCATCGTCGAGACGCAAGGCGTAACGGATGCGCCGGTTGAATTCATTGTTGTCCAATTTATCTCCCGAGCTGATTGCTCGCCATAAGTGAACCGAGTCGCGAACAAACGCCCCGGAATTGATACTAAAGTGTAAATCTGATTATCTAAGTCACTGTTTTCAATAGAACTGAAAGCGTGAACCGATCCTTGAGCTGCTCAACGCCCAGCGCAAAAAAGTGATAGACATCATGTTTTTCTACTGTATTTCGCACCTGACAACACAGGTTTTTGTATGATGTAACCTTACTCTTGCGGACCAGGGACGTTACTTCAGACAATGTCGATGAGTACTACTATGGAGTGGACAAGCCTGCTTCCCTACCTCTATTTTGCTGTACTTGGCATCTTTTGCCTGATATTCGGTTATGTATTGGGCGCCCGACGTTCAAGAGTGGTAAAGCTTCGAGTGCTTCGAGATCTGAATACGCAATCTCTGGAACTGCTCGATACCAAGTCCTCATTGAGTTCCCTGGAGCATTATGCCTCGCAGCAGGAACGAAAGGACAGGTTACTGAAACTGACATTGCAAAAGCTTCAGCAAGCCGAAGCACGTTGCCGCCAGATGAGCGATATTCAGGATCGGCAGCATCGCAAGAATTACGTGGAAATGTCACGCCTGCGACTCGATGCGGTGCAAGCTCATGAAGCGGCTGCCAAAGCGAAAGATATTGCGCAAAGAGCGACTGCCCATCTGCAGCGATTAGAACAAGCTTCCCCGAAAACACAGACAATCATCGCCCCGGAGCCTAAATCCTACGGTACCGGTGAACCGGTTACAGTGAGTGTGGTTGATCAGATCCACCCGAAAAGTGCGCGAGACAATATCGTGCCCGTCTCCAACCGGGACTCGGCACGCCTGACCAGGCTTAGCAGCAGCAACGAGGCCAGCGCACCATTTTCCTGAAGCCTGTCACTTTTTTAAAAACAGACTGATTGCAAAGCTCTACCCAGACTGACACTCAGCCAGCTCCCGGGCCAGACCATGCCTGTACTTTAAAGCGCGCTGACGATGCGATGAACGTGTTCAACACATTCAGTTAGCAGGCGCATAATGCTATTATCCGGATCATGTCGGCGCCCACATTACACTTCAACCTCCCAGACGCCGAGCGTCCCAGCATCTGGCCGTGGCTCATTGCCCTGCTTTGTGGCGTCTGCCTGCTTTTTCTCGTGGCTCAAAAGCTGCAATCCATACCAGCCTCCCTGCAGCAACAGGCTGAGCAACAGCTTGCAAGCTCGCAATTGGACAATCTGACCGTCGATGTGGATGGACGCGATCTGATCCTGCAAGGCACCATCGACAAGCAGCTTTCAATGGCCCCGTTGATCAAGCAGTTGTCAAACATCGACGGCGTACGCATTGTCAAAGACGATCTGAGGCGGTTCGACGCTGTCGAGGCAGAGATTCAGCAAACTCAACAGTTCTTGCAGGTCTTGTCCAGAATCAACCTGTCCGCCGTCTCCTTTCAAGCTGGCAGCAATTCCATTGCAGCTGGTAGTGAGACAGCTCTTGACCAGGTCGTGCAATTGCTGAGGAACAACCCGGATAAGCGCATCAGAATCGAAGGTCATACTGATGACACCGGGCCTGCCTCTGTGAATCTGAGGTTGAGCCAGGAACGTGCACAGGCAGTAGCGCGCTACCTGGAATCAGGCAATGTGTCTGCCAGCCAGATGATTGCCAAGGGCTATGGTTCCACGCAACCAATCGCTGACAACACAACCGATTCAGGCCGGGCAAAAAATCGGCGTATTGAAATCAGTTATGTGCATTAAGGGCTCGGTTTGTTGTAACACTCAACGAAAGCGGAAAACATCGTGATCTATCTACTGTCTCAAATGGTGTTTGCCCTGGTTCTGGCCGTGTTGCTGGGCGCCGCATTGGGCTGGATTCTGCACCGCAATACCAAGGACAAGGACACCAGCAAGTTCAAGAACGTCATCAATCGACAACGGCAGCAGTACAGTCAACTGCAATCGGAAATTGCCATGCTGACGGACGACTATGACGAACTGCAACGCCAGTCTCATGACGAATTGATCGAGCTTCGAGAAGCCAACCAGCAAATCCCCTCTCTCAGCACGAACCTGGAAAAATCCCAACTCCTGGTCAGTCAGATGCTGAAAAAGCATGACTCGCAGTTGCGCGAACTCAACACGCAAAACCAGTCATTGGCAACGCGGCTCAAAAACGCTGAAAGCCACGAGCAAGCCTATTACAAGCAGCAAGCGGATCTGGATAGCGAGCGTCGAAATCAGGACAGCTCATCCATCGAGATCATTGTCGCCACAGCCGCCATGCTGGTCGAAGATGACGACAATCTGGATGACACCGTACTATGGGAACAACCTGCCAGCGCCCCGACCGCCTCCGCATCGACTGCCCCCACACCAGACACCCGCACTCAGCCAGTTATCAGTAGTGCCCGCAACACGGGTAGCTGGGCGTCTGCACCTGTCACAATAAATGCTGACCGCGAAGATGAGCAGGAAGCAGCGGACGCAAACTCCTCAGCTTCTGACGACTCCCTGGATGCTTCTGAAGCCGTTGCCGTGCTTGATGAAACATCTTCGATTGATGAAGAAGACCTGGATGCCGTGCATGTCGTCATCGACGAGGACATCTGGGGCATTGACGACGACGAATCAGTGAGTGAAGATCTGGATCTGACGGCTGCTGTAGGTTATTTCTCGGATGACGAGTCGGATGAAGAATCCGGTGATCATGACAATAGTCTGGCCTTCACTCAAGTCATCGACAATTCACCGGTCATTTTCCTGAATGCAGATACGCCAGAATCTGACTCGAAGAGCGATTCTCGGAATGCTGCGGCTGCGTCGAATGGTGTAGCAGCCGCAGCACCCGCTGGCGAGACTCACAGAAGCACTTCAGCAGCGGACGCTTCTGAGACGGTCTCAACGGAACAGCAGCTTGAACTGCCTGAATTACCTGAACTGCCCGCTGATGTTTTTGACGTTGATCCCTTCGATCAGGTCATCGAGATCGGCGACGATCTGCAACTCGGGCTGGATGATACTTCTGATGAAGAGGAGTCGAACTCGTTCGATCCGGTCGAGCACCGTGATGATCTGCAACAGATATTCGGCATCGATCATTTGACCGAGATAGCTTTGAACGATCTGGGTATAACCAGCTTTGCGCAACTGGCAAAGCTGAAGCACCATGAGATCGAGACAATAGCCAATGCGCTGAAGATTGTGCCTGAGCGCATCGAACGCGATGACTGGGTAGGTAATGCCCGCAGTCAACTGGAAGACGTGCTCGAAGATCTGTAGCTGGCTCGTCCCTTGCACTTGTTTGATAGTCGCTCTGTACCCGCGTTCGCCTGAACCATGGTGTCTGGTGGTTGGCAGAGCATTCCCCTCGTTTCACAATCAAACAGCCTCTTGAACCGGATCAAAGATTACCTTCGACGCGACACCCCAGGCGTTGCGGCCAACTTGCGTACGGTGCCTCGATGCAAATCACTGGCGCACCTCGCCTTTTGTGTCTGCCTGCTGCTTCCTCTGCAGGCAATGGCTGCTGGCGAAAAAAGCCTCGACCCGAGCCTTGGTTTCAGTGATTGCTCGATCGGTACGGGGGCTGGCAAACTGCTTGCCCAGTGCACCACACTGATGGTGCCTCTGGATCCGGAAGCTGCCGACTCAGGCTCACTTGAACTTGCCATTGCCCGCATACCGGCACGTCGTCAATCTGCCAGCACAGAAGCCTTCACCCTATTGGCAGGTGGCCCCGGGCAATCAGCACTGGAGTCCTTCCCGGCTGTCTCATTTGCCTTTCGCCACATCATGAGAGATTACGATGTGATTCTGGTCGATCAGCGTGGCACCGGGGACTCTGCCCGCCTGAGCTGCCCTGACGCCCCGGATTCACTGGGCACGGAATTCGAACTGGATACAGAGCATCTCAGCGAGCTGGCACAAGAATGCCTCGACAGCCTGGAACACGACCCACGCCTGTTCACCACCAGCGTTGCGGTCAAGGATCTTGAGCAGGTTCGCCTGGCACTGGGTATCAGTCAATGGAATCTGTATGGCATTTCCTACGGCACACGAGTCGCCCAGCATTATCTGCGCCGCTACCCTGACAGGGTTCGAACCATGGTTCTGGATGCCGTGGTGCCACCGGAGGTTACATTAGGTCCGGATATCGCCCCATTGGCGCAGCGAACGCTGGACCTGATCTTTCAGCGCTGTGTTGATGACAGCGGCTGCTTTGAAGCCTTTGGTGACTTGAAAGAGCTCACCCGGACATTGCTCGAATCACTGGAAAAACAACCACGCACTCTGACTTTTGAGGACGTTGCCACCGGCAAGCTCACCACCTTGGAATTTACCCGTGAGCATCTGGCGATCACCTTGAGGCTGATGTCCTACAGTTCGCAAACGGCAGCCATTTTACCTTCGATGCTGCACGAAGCTCTGATCAACGATAACTTTGCACCTCTTGCCCGTCAGGCCAATCTGCAGAGCCAGTCACTCGGCGACTCCTTGTCCACCGGTATGCATCATTCAGTCATCTGTACCGAGGATGCCCCGTTCATGACGGCCGTCCCTGTGGATGAAGATCCAGAGTTCAGTTATATGGGCGATGCGGTGGTCGACTCCCTGCTCGCCAGTTGTAAACCCTGGCCAGTGGGGCGTATTGATGAGGACTTCAAAGAGCCACTGATCTCCGATAAACCGGTACTGATACTCTCCGGTGAGGCTGACCCTGTGACCCCGCCCCGCTATGGCGAACAAGTTGCCAAAACTCTGGTCAACTCTCGCCACCTGATCAATCCGCAACAAGGTCATATGCAGGCACCTTTTGGCTGCATGCCGGTGCTACTTGCCCAGTTCGTGGAAACCGCAGATGCCCTGTCACTGGATACTGATTGTCTGGAGAGGATGCGCGTCTTACCCTTTTTTATCGATGCTAACGGGCCGCTGCCATGATAATCGCAGAGCAGCTGCACAAGAGCTTCAAGCGTACCGGTTCAGGTTCCGGCCTGCTGTCGCTGGGCAAGCGCTTCGGATCAAGGAAAAAACCGACTACGCTGAATGCCAATCGAGTGGTCGCTGTCGAGTCGGTGAGCTTTGCCGCTGAAGATGGCAGAATCACCGGTTTGCTGGGGCCTAATGGCGCGGGCAAGTCAACGACTTTGCGTATGCTGGCCACCTTGATCAAACCGGATCACGGCAGTGCCCGTGTCGATGGTTTTGATGTGAGCACGGATGTTCTGAAGGTGCGGCAACATCTGGGCTTCATGCCGCACAACGCGGGCATTTATCCTAGGCTGAGTGCTCGTGAAAACATTATCTACTATGCACGCCTGTGTGGTTTGAACAAGGTACAGGCAGAGGCTCGTGTCGGCCAACTCATCGAGCAGCTGGATATGCACAGCTTTGCCGATCGTCGGGCAAACGGCTTTTCGCAAGGCCAGAAAACCAAAGTGGCACTGGCCAGAGCTCTGGCTCATCGTCCTCAGACTCTGATGCTGGATGAACCCACCAATGGACTGGATGTCATGGCAACCCGTGGGCTGCGGGAGATCATTCGCCAGCTGGCAGCTGATGGACACTGTGTGGTCTTCTCCAGTCACATCATGCAGGAAGTGGCTGCACTGTGTGATCACATCGCAATCATCTCCGATGGCAGCATTGCCATGCAGGACACGCTATCGGGCATTCTTGAACGTACCGGCGAACAGGATCTGGAAGATGCCTTCATCGCCGCGACCCGGATACTGGGCGACAGGAGCCCGACATGAATCTGTTCATCATCATGTTCAAGGAGATTCTGGACAATCTGCGTGATCGCCAGACGGTGTTCTATGCACTGCTATTCGGGCCCGTTCTGCTGCCTGTATTGCTTGGCGGCTCTCTGGTAGCCAGCTTCAAGCAGCTATCCATCAATTTTGATCAGGTGACCTCATTGAGCGTGGTCAATGCCGAGCAGGCGCCACAATTGATGGAGTTTCTGTACAGCAACAACATCGATATCACCGCCGCACCAGAGAACGTTCAGGAAAGCGTGCGGTACGGAGACAACCTTGTAGTACTGGAAATACCCGATGATTTTGGCGCACAACTACGCCAGGGCCAACCTGCCCCGCTGACTCTGCATGTGAACAGTGCGGACAAGGAATCCAGCAAGGCTGAGCGTCGTGTTACCGCAATTCTCAACGTCTACGAACGAACACTCAACAGCCTGCGGCTGCAGCACCGCGGCATAGATCCGTCCACCTTTGACAGTCTGGATATCATCCAGAACGATGTCTCCAGCGATGGTGCCAGTGGACAGCTACTGGCATCCATTCTGCCGTTTCTATTCATCATGTCGATGGTGATGGGAGGCTTTTATCTTGCCATTGATACCACTGCTGGCGAACGTGAACGGCATTCACTGGAGCCCTTGCTCAGTCTGCCACTGGAACGCAGTGCCGTGGTTTTTGGCAAATACGGTGCAACGCTCTGCTTTGTCACCCTGTCCAGCATTCTGACGGCATTGAGCATCTATACGCTGTTCCGACTGTTTCCGGTAGAGCTGATGGGCGGGCAGATTCGCTTTGATGGCCTGACAGTGACCCGTGCCTTTTTGCTGGCAAGCCCACTACTACCTTTTATCTCGGCCATGCTCATAACGGTCTCGGCCATCACCCGCAGTACCAAGGAGGCGCAAACCTACCTGGGACTGCTGATGCTGGTGCCCATGGCGCCGTTTTTTCTGCTCCAGTTCCTGACTTTGCGCTCAACCACGGCCTCCATGTCCATTCCCATGCTCAGCCAGTACCAGCTACTGGAAAGCGCGGTATTGGGAGATACCATACCGTGGCTGCACATCGGCCTGTCCGCAGCCGGGACTCTGGCCGCCACCGCACTGCTGCTCTACTGTGCTGGCCGGCTGTATCAGCGGGAACGACTGCTGGATTGATCACCACGCGGCGGCAACGCGGAAAGAAGAGATGCAGGGCATCTAAAAACGCAAAAAACTTGTGTCCCTGGCCCCTGGTGTCATGTCAGTAATTCCAGCAATTTCTTGCGCTGAATCTTGCCGGATGGCCCTTTGGGTAACTCAGCCATGAAATGGATTCTGTCGGGACATTTGAATGCCCCGACACGCTCGACACACAGTTCCAGCAACTGTGCTTCGGTGACTGTGGAGTTATCCTTGACACTGACAGCGGCCTCCACGCGTTGACCGAAATTATCGCAAGGCCTGGCAAACGCTGCCGCCTCGACAACATCGGCATGCTGATATAGAACATCGTCGATTTCACGCGGTGCGATATTCTCCCCGCCCTTGATGATCAGTTCTTTTAGCCGACCCGTGATGAAAAGATAGCCCTCATCATCCATGCATCCCAGATCGCCGGTCCTGAACCAATCGCCTGCCACCATGGCCTCACGCGTGGCAGTTTCATTCCTGAAATAGCGGGACATGACATTAGCACCCTTGATCAGCAACTCACCTTCCTGGCCTTGCGGCATGTCGTTCAGCTGGCTATCCACGATTCTGACCTCATCGCCTACTGGCAAACCGGGAGAACCTAGCTTGCGCACTGCGGGCGGCATGGGATTACTCAATATCTGCGCAGCCGTCTCCGTCAGCCCCATGGTTTCAATCATGGGAATACCAAAGCGCTTTTCGAAATTGGCATGCATGGCTGGCGACAAGGGGGCCGAGGCCGAACGCCCGAATCTCAGAAAAGTGCGTTCGACATTTTGCTCGGCATCTCGCAGCAGATACGAGATTTGTGTCGGCACCACACTGAACCAGCTGCATTGGTAGCGATCCACCCATTCCCAGAAACCAGAGGTGGAGAATTTGCCCGGCACCACCACGGAACCTGCACTGACCAGCGGGCCCATGATGGTCACACACAGCCCATTGATGTGATAAAGCGGTAATACGCACAAGGCTCGATCCTTATCACTGAGCTCATGCCCCTCGGCGATATTGATACCGCCGGCAATCAGGTTGCCATGGCTCAACACCACCCCTTTTGGCCGCCCGGTGGTACCACTGGTGTACATGAGCAAAGCATCAGAATCATTGCCTGTTTGCATTGACTCCGGCGATGTCCCCTCACGCTTTGACTCAGCCGCACCCTCGCTACTGCCTGCTGAAGACTTGGCAAGTAACGAGTCAATCCACACATCATCAACACTGAGCACCGAGGGTCTGATTCGCTCTGTTTCCTCTGCCAAGGGTTCACAGGCGCTCTCGAATGCCTCACTGTTCACAGCGTCCCTGATCAGGCTTTCATGCTCTGACTGAGTCAGAATGAGTATGGACTCGGAATGTGAAAGAACGTAGGCAATGACGTCCCGGCCTGCCACCAGGTTGATGGCAACGGCACGATAACCGCCATAAAGCAGCCCCAACACGGTTACGGCACAACAGCGCCCGTTATGCATGGCATACGCAACACTCTGTCCGCGCTTGATGCCCTGACTTGACACATAGTCTGCCACCGCTCGTACTTCTGTCAGTAAAGCGGCGTAATCGAGACTCTGCCCCGTATCAGCATCGATCAGAAACGGCCTGACAGCGTTATCTGAAGCACGGGCTTCGATCAAGTCTTGTAGTGTTCCACGATTATCCATGAGTAACAGAACCGGGGTTGTGAGTGGCGAGGGAAGTCATTTGATGGTCCGACAGGTTCAGCGACCCGCGGCGGCCCAGTAGTCCTTGAACACCTCGTCAACCGATGGCTCATTGGCCGGAATAGGCCGAACGATGCGCGTGATGTTCATGAAATGACGATAGTGAAGGTTGTCATCGATCGAATTGCCTCCCCAGCTGCCGCAGCCCATCGACAGAGAAAACGGTAATCCGTTCTCGAACGATCCGCCAGTGGCAAAACAGTGAGCCTGGTTGACGATCACCCGACAAGTGGGCATGGAAAGTCCCAGGCGAACTGCACGCGAGTCATCACGGCTATGCAAGCCTACCGAATGACCGGCCCCCTGAAAGGCCAGCACTTGCTGTGTCTTCTGCATGGCAGCCTCAAAATCATCGACCACATACAGCGTTAACGCCAGTGACAGCTTCTCCCCCGATTCGGGAGCATCTGCACCGACAGCATCGCCGGGCAAGATCACGAACTTTGCCGTGCTCTGATCAGCCACCTGAACACCTGCCACTTCCAGAAATACATCGATATCCTTGGCTATCATGTAGCGATTCAGATGCCCCTGATCGAACAAGGAGGACTTCACTGCCTGTGCAGCAGATTCATCCAGCCATCGTCCACCGTGTGCATGCAGGGCTTGCAGAAAATCATCCAGAACACTTCGCACCACAATCACACCGTTCTCCGAGCTACAGGATGTGGCATTGTCAAAGGTCTTTGAGGCGGTAATCTTCTTCGCAGCTTCGTCAAGATCTGCTGTCTCATCCACGATCACCGTTGCATTACCCGCACCGACACCCAAGGCGGGTGTGCCGGATTCATACGCTCGCCGGACATTATCCTGACTGCCCGTCACGATGATCAGGTCGACAGCTTCCATCAGACGTTGTGTCTTTATCTTGGATGAGGGCGACGGCACCATCTGTACCAGATCATGATCCAGCCCCAGCTTGTCGAACTCGGCGTGTATGTGTTTGAGCAGTACGGCACAGACATCAACGCCTTTGGGTGAGGGTGAAAGGATGATCGCATTGCCACATTTCAAGGCATTGATCACGTTGTTGGCTGGCGTGGCAGCAGGATTGGTAGAGGGGACCACCGCCCCTACTACACCAATAGGGCGAGCAATTTCGGTCAGGCCTTTGTCAGGCTCTTCCTTGATCACACCCACCGTTCTGACATCTTGTATATCGCGCAACAAACCCAGCGTTTTGCGATGATTCTTGATGGTCTTGTCGGCAACATTTCCCAGACCGG
Source organism: Granulosicoccus antarcticus IMCC3135 (assembly GCF_002215215.1). NCBI lineage: Bacteria > Pseudomonadati > Pseudomonadota > Gammaproteobacteria > Chromatiales > Granulosicoccaceae > Granulosicoccus > Granulosicoccus antarcticus. The sequence goes on from NZ_CP018632.1 coordinate 5,248,864, forward strand.
TCTGCTCCACCGCTTGAGTCGATAACGCTGCATTTCGAGCAGGTTCCATGATCGCCCAGGCTGCTGCCAGTGCCGCCATATCAAACCGGGACTGGTCTGCATCTCTGGCAAAGCTCTGCTGTGCCTTGCGCGCACGGGCGACCAGATCATCGACCAGTGCGGCCTCAGCAGCTGCGTTCTGCGCTGAGCTCAGTGATTGTTCTGCCATGTTGATATCCCCTTCTATTTCAAATCAGCCAGGAGACCAGTCAGAGTCTCCTTGCGTGCTGTCCACATCGCTTTGACTTCATCGCGACTCATGACCTTCACGGGTGAGCCGCCTGATGCCATCTGTGTACCAATGCGTTCATCGGCAAACATGGCTGCAAATTTTTCAGCCAGCAGCTCGATGATCTCGTCGGGTGTGCCAACCGGCACCATCACCCCACGAAAATTAACCGATGCATCATCCACCTCATAACCTGCCTCAGCCAGGGTCGGCACTTCGGGAAGCAGCTCCTCGGAGCGCGACAGATCGGCGATCGCCAGTATTTTCACGTTACCCGCTTCACGAGCACGATAGGCATCTGACAGATTATTGATACCCGCAACGACATCGCCGGCAATGACCGCTTTCATGGCAGCAGCCCCACCACCCGAGGTGGGGATATAGGCCAGCTTGCTGTCGATGGCTTTTTCAATTTGCAGAGCGGCTATATGATGGCCTACGTACAGGCCCGCACCCGATACCGTCACTTTGCCAGGGTTCGCTTTGGCAAAGTCCAGCAGCTCCTTGATTGTATTGTAGGGACTGTCGGCAGGCACCACGATGACAGCCGGATCAGCCCCCCAATTGGCAATGGGTTCAAACGAGTCAGCGTCATACCTAACGCCCCCCTCGATAGACTGTGCGATGAAATGCGGAATGTTGTAGACAGCCATTGAATAACCGTCATTATCGGCATCTGTCGCAAACCAGTTCCAACCGACACGACCACCGGCACCCGGCTTGTTGATGATGACAAGGGGCTGCCTCAGGTATTCATCGTTGCTAGCCAGCATGGTCACGGTACGCGCCTGAAAATCTGTCGCTCCACCCGCACCATACGACACCATCATGGATATCGGACGTTCAGGAAAAGTGTCTGCCAGGCTGACTGTCGAAGCCATGAACGAGGTCGCGGCCATCAGAGCCGTTGCCAGAATGCGTGTCTTCATGATGTTCTCCACAAGGTTAGGATCGAATCGAATTGAACTAATGCAAGCGCATTGATTATCGAAATCAGAAAAACAGACCACGAGGGGTCTGGACCTGCAACAGCATCGTGAACAGGGCATAGATAACGCTCATGAACCCTGCAGCCACCAGGCAACGCCTGAGCCAGGCCTTCGGCGAGCCATGCGAGGCGGGATCGTACAAACTGTAGATGGATACAAACGCTATATAAGAAGCTGCGTAGAACCCCAGGAATTTTGCCGCGAAGTAGACGAAAACGATCATCACGACGAGCCCTGGCGCAATGCGAGTGATGGTCAAACCTGATACCCCTTCCCCCACTTTGGCCAGCCCCGATGCCGCCCTGATGAAGTTCCACACCGCCAGAAGCAACATGATGCTGCCAATCATGCGTGGAAAAAGAAAGGCACTGGCTGGCTCACGAGTAAAACTGAGCCAGGCCACGGTCAGGGCAAGAACCAGAATGGCGGTACCCGGAATCATGTGCTGCAATCGTGAAGCAGTTGCCATGGTTTCCGCGTTTTCTGAAATTACCGCACTTGCATTATCACCGCTCATGATTTTACTCCGGTATCTGCATCAGGAACTGCTCCAGGAACTGCTCCGGGACTTGCTTGCGCCGAGGGCTCCCGCTTCGAGCTTAGGAAACTCCATGCTATTGAAGCCAGCACCAGGATCACCAGAAACAGATTCAGGGGGCCGGTCAAGAAATAGACGATAGGTCCATCCATGGCATTGGCGATCATGCTTCCCTGAATGAAGTTCGCCTCTGCTATCGGCCCCAGAATCAGTCCCAGTACCAGCGGTGCTGCAGAAAACCCCACTTTTTCCAACAGATACATACTCAGTCCCAGCGTCAGCATGATGTACACATCACCCATGGATTGTTGCACCGAGTAGCTGCCGAACAGAGCCAGCACCATGACGGATGCCGCCATGACAGGAGGAGGAATATGAGCCACGCGGGCCGCGTAGCTGGCCACCCAGATACCAAAGACAACCATCAGAATCTGACCAACGAGCATGGAGTTGATGAAGGTCCATGCCACTTCCGGATGATTATCAAACAGGTCCGAACCGGGAAAGATACCGTGAATCAACAAACCACCCAGCAGTACGGCCGCCGTGGGACTTCCCGGAATGGACAGCGTCAACAACGGGACCAACGAGGGTCCAACCATGGCGTTATTGGCCGATTCTGCAGCAATGACACCAGCAGGGTTACCCTGCCCGAACGAATCGGGATCCTTTGAGAACTTGCGTGTCTGATCGTAGGCAAGCAGCCCTGCAATCTGCCCACCGACGCCGGGAATCAGCCCGATGATCGAGCCTACAACCGTACCAATCGACAGGGCCTTGGTATTCTTGCCCAGTAATCTGAGGGAAGACATGAAGGATTGTTTGTGCACGCTGACGGTTGTTACGCAATGTTCCACCCGGCCCCTGGCCAGCATTTCGATTACCTGCGGAATGGCGAAGATGCCGATCAATGCGGTAATGATATTCACGCCACCTGTCAAAGAATCATGGAAGATGAAGCGTTGCGCACCCTGGATATCGTCATAGCCGATCATTGACAACCATAAGCCCAGACAACCCGACAACAGGCCCTTTACAAAGGAGCGCGAATCCAGCGAACCGATGACGGTAACCCCCAATATAGCCATCCAGAAAAGATGTGAAGGGCCGAAGGCCAAGGCCCATTTGGACAACACCGGGGTCAGGAATATCAGCAGCAAAACGCCGATGACGCCGCCGACCCCAGAGGCCAGAAAAGAGACGTGCAGGGCTTCCGTACCACGGCCCTTTTGCGCCATCGCATGCCCATCCAGCGCCGTGGCTATGTTGGCGGGTGCTCCGGGGATCTTCAGCAAGATGGCGCTCACCGCCCCACCTGCCACCGTTGCCGTATAGGCCGCACCCAGCAGTATCAGTCCTTGGGTGGCCTGCAGCTGAAACGTGAACGGTATGAGTAGCGCGACGGCCATGGTCGGCGACAGACCCGGCGTGGCCCCCAGAATCAGGCCCCCTATCGTACCGCCCAAAAGCAGCATGAACGACAGCGGTTCAAAGACCCCACCGAAATATTGCAAGAACTCCATAACTCTATTTCCTGAATGGCATGAATCCACTGTAAACAATGAAAATAAAAATGCAAACGTTTACATTCAGATAATCGTGCCGCATTATCAATGCGGGAAATGGTTACTGACATTCGGAGTACCTATGAATAAGACGCCAGAACACGCTGCCCGCAAACGCTCACGATCGCGCAAGGGGGCGCCCGGAATTCTCGATGTCGCTCTGCGAGCAGGCGTGTCCGGTGCAACCGTATCGCGCTACTTCAACAATCCTGATGTGGTGCGCCCTGACACCCGGGTGCGTATCGAAAAGGCGGCGCGTGAACTAGGCTATATTCGCGATCGGATCGCGGGGGCATTGCACGGCAAGATGAGCGGCAGCGTCGGTCTGATCGTCCCCACTATCGATCACGCGATCTTCTCCGAACTGATTGAAGCCTTCTCCGATCGCTTGCATCAGAATGACAGAACCATGCTGATTGCCAGCCACAACTATGATCTGGAACGCGAGGTCGATATCGTGCGCTCCCTGCTGGAACGACGCATTGATGCGGTCGCTCTGGTCGGTCGGGATCATTCAAGCGCGGCGGTGGAGATGCTGAAAGTGCGTGGCATTCCGGTCGTGACACTATGGAATGCCATCGGCGTTCAGGGTATTCCCAGTATCGGTACCGATAACCGTCAGGTGGCCATTGATATAACCGAACATCTGATCAGGCTCGGGCATCGGCAAATTGCCCTGTTGTTTCCCGATACACAATTCAATGACCGAGCGCGCGATCGCAAGACGGGAGCCCTGCAAGCGCTGAAAAGCGCAGGAATCAGCGTACCGGATCACTGGAATCTTCCCTGCCCCTACGACATGGCTACTGCCAAATCGGTGGCTATCCAACTACTGGAGAACAACCCGCCCACAGCCTTTGTCTGCGGCAATGACATTATTGCTCATGGTGTTATTCATGCAGCGACACGGCTCGGAATCAAGGTACCCGCACAAGTATCGGTTGTCGGCATTGGTGACTTTCGAGGCTCCTCTGCCATTGAGCCACCCTTGACGACGGTGCGCCTACCGGCATGCAGGATCGGACAACTAGCCGCAGAGGCGCTGATAGACAAACTCAGTTTTCGGGATGGTGCGATACGGCCCGATCATGTTCTGCCGACACAGCTGATGTTGCGAGAATCCACCGCCCGCGCCTGTCGCTGAGCAGTAATGGACTCGACTTTGCCAACCGTTACTGCTCTTTCAGCGCTTGAGTCAGCGGCACCCTCAGGAAAACACTCAGGAAAACAATTGATGGCCTGCTACTTACCAGACTTGGACTTGCCCGCTGCGGGTGAGCGGCGCTTCTTGGTTGTGCCAGAAGGGACACCCGAATTGCGCTTGCTGACGGCCAGCGACTTGTCACTGGGTTCCTCTCCCATCTCGATGACACTGGCATCGTTCACCACCTTGGAGCCTGGCAGAGTTCCTGACATCCGATCCAGTGCCAGGCGCGACTGACGCCAGCGCAGTAAATAGCCACCCAGTGCACCACCGGCGGTGGAGATGGTGAGTATGCCCAGTGTCAACATATTGGTGACCAGCATCAGCACACCCAGGCTGCTGACAGCCATGAAAGCCAAACCGACCTTGAGGTTGGCACTGCGGCTGATGCTGCGTTCACGTTGCAGCAATTGCTTGTGAGTCTGCTTGACCAGGCGCTCGCGCTCGACGTGTGCGCGCTCTTGTAACTGTGCCTTGTCGGCACTGGCCTGCTGCATCACCTCGGAGCGGGTCCGCTCGATCTCGCGGTTCAGCCGTTCCCGTTCAGTGGCATGCTCATCACGCAGCTGGGTAGTGCCTCGTTCGGCATCCATCCGTGCCAGAGTTGATAGCCACAAAGCCGTCACGCACGCAATGATGGCGGCCGGCAAACCGGCACGCAGCAGCAGATCCTCAGTGGTTGCGCCCAGATTGACCCAGAACAGAGCCAGCGTGACCACCTGGACCAGCACAATTCCTGGCAGATATCGAAACATGAGTAGTCTGACGACTCCATTGATGCGTGTTTCCTGCATGGTACACGAGCAACATGAGTACACTATCGCTCATGAGTCTGGATGCCTATCTCCTCACCCGCCATTGGCGTGATACTCCGCAAGGATTGGAACTTTCCCTGTGGGCCTGTTCCGATCAGGGACCGGTTCATCTGATCATTCGAGGCCAGCAAGCGGTCTGTTTCATCGAACGATCAGTGCCAGTTTCACTGCCCTCTGGCACCTTGCGAAAACCGCTGGAGCTGACGTTACTGCACGGTGAGGCGGTGGATGGACTGTATTTTCGTCAGCAGCGTGACTTGCAGCAGTTGCGCCAGAGTGATTTACCGCTTTGTGAGTCCGACATCAAACCGGTGGACCGCTATCTGATGGAACGCTTTATCCGGGCGCCAATCCGCATCGAAGGCACCGTGGAGGCAGTTGGAAACCATTACCGGGTCCGTCAGCCCAGGTTATTGCCCGGCAACTACCAGCCGCAGCTGCGAACGGTTGCCATCGACATCGAGACCCGGGGCCGTAGCCGCACACTGTACTCGGTTGCCGCAGCCATCATGCCCTCACAGGACATATCGAAAGACGCATCGCAGGATGTATCAGAAGACGCCCCTGCCGATGTGGTGTTCATGATCGGTCAGGCGCAGGATGAGATGCGAGATGGCTACAAGCTCATCTACAAGTCTGATGAAAAGACGTTACTGAACGCATTTTTCGACTGGATCATCGATATCGACCCCGATGCTCTGACCGGCTGGGCGGTGGTCAATTTCGACCTGAACTTCATGGATCAGAAATGTCAGGCACTGGGCATCCCTTTCCGACTCGGCCGCGGTGGTGAAACCGCTGCGGTGCTGCAACCGGGCAACCCCGGATCACCGCGCATTGCGCGAGTGCCGGGGCGAGCTGTTTTTGATGGCATCGACTTGCTCAAGGCAGGATTCTGGTCCTTCGACAGCTTTTCACTCGACAATGTGTCCCATGAACTGCTGGGCACCGGCAAGCTGATTACCGCAGAACAAGACAAGGTAGCCGAGATCAATCGTCTGTTTCGTGATGACAAGCCGCAACTGGCTGACTACAACATCCGCGACTGCACCCTGGTCAATGAGATCTTCATCAAGGCGGATCTGCTGGCCTTCGCCATTCAGCGTGCCAATCTGACCGGCCTGGCGCTGGATCGGCTCGGTGGTTCGGTGGCAGCCTTCGACAATCTGTACTTGCCACGGCTGCATCGGGCAGGTTTTGTAGCACCCGATGTCAATAATCGCAGCAACACTGCGGGCAGCCCCGGGGGCTATGTCATGGACTCGGTACCAGGCTTGTATAAAAACATTCTGGTGCTGGACTTCAAGAGTCTGTATCCCAGCATCATTCGTACTTTCTTTATTGACCCCATGGGGCTGGCGGTGCCCGGAGAGAATCCGGTGCCAGGTTTTGTCGAAGCCACCTTCTCCAGAGAACAGCATATCCTGCCAGGCCTGATTGAAGAGCTCTGGGCAGCCCGTGATGAGGCCAAGCAACATCGCAATGCGCCTTTATCACAGGCCATCAAGATCATCATGAATTCGTTTTATGGTGTTCTGGGTACCACGGGTTGCCGCTTCTACAGCCAGCAACTGGTCTCCAGCATTACCCGGCGCGGCCACGAGATCATCACCCGTTCACGCGACTGGATCGAGGAACAGGGCTACCCTGTCATCTATGGCGATACCGATTCATTGTTCGTACTGGTCGGCGAAGGCCGGGATGCGCAAGCCTGTGCAGAGGTGGGCAACAGTCTGATGCAGGCATTGAATCTGTGGTGGACTGAAGAACTGTCTCAGCGTTTCGGGATAGCCTCTCATCTGGAAGTGGAATATGAGACCCACTACTCGCGCTTCTTCATGCCCACGGTACGTGGCATGCCCACCGGTAGCAAGAAGCGCTATGCGGGACTGATAGAACCAGACTCGGTGCTGATCGTCAAAGGCCTGGAGGCGGCTCGCACAGACTGGACACCGCTGGCGCGAAATTTTCAGCGCGAGCTGTTTCGGCGGGTATTCCTGGACCTGCCATTTGACGAATTCGTGCGCACCACCGCCGAGCAGCTAAGGGCCGGTGAACTGGATGAGCAGCTTGTTTATCGTAAACGGATTCGGCGGGCACTGGATGATTACCAGCGCAATGTACCTCCGCATATTCAGGCGGCACGCAAACTACCGCACAGCGGCAGAACCATTAGTTATCTCATCACTCGTAATGGCCCGGAGCCGCTTGAGAAACAGGAATCGGCTCCAGACTACCAACATTATCTGGACAAGCAGCTGGCACCGGCTGCCGATGGCATTCTGCAGTTTCTGGACACCAGCTTTTCAGCAATTACCGATGCACAGTTGCAAATGTTCTGAGTATTCGGCTGCGCCAGCTTCTACTGCCCCGCCTGTCTTTTTATTCCTGAGTTTTCAGAAAATCGCCATGCGTGAAAACGAAGTCAGTCTTGGCAGCAATCGAATGACAGCCTGAACAGAAGGCGCTCTCTCCAGCATCCCCTTTGTAGCTATCTGCCCAGATCCAGTTGTCTTTGGAGAGCTCGTCAGTTTTAGCCACTTTGACACTGATGGTGTGGGCCGCCTTGCGGTTGGCTTCCCAGTCGGCCTGATCAGCGAATTGTTCTTTTACGATGACAGAACCTTCTGGCAGATTGTAAGGAGCGCTGCCCAACAAAGCCTCCTTGGCTATGTCGTTGACGTAGACATCACGATAGCCTTCATCACCCATGTGAACGCCACCCAGAAATCGGGTCGGGTTACCGGTGCTGGGCTCAAGCTCTGTGACCTTGGTCCACGACTTGTAGTCCGCCCATCGAGGATCAGCATCCCTGAACGGTGCAGACAAAGTACTGCAACCAGCCAGTAAAGCGCTGATAGCAACGACTGCATTGAGCTTCATGTATGCGGCTTTTCTCACGTTAATCCCCTCTTTCTATGTTCGGAATGATCGGACCACCTGCAAAATTCTGGCCCTTAACTATGGACTCCGGCTAACGTCAAAAATTCCGCACAAGGTGCAAAAACCGCAAATGAATAAACCAGAAAACAGTACCGCCTGACTGTCAATACCTACAGTCAAGCGGCGCTGTTAAATAATGTAAAACCTGTTAGATCGCGGCGGCAGCTTTGACCTGTCGACGACGCTCTGTCAGAACAAACTCGGTATAGCCATTCGCTTGTTCCCGCCCCAGCAGTACCAGATCCAGCGCAGCCTGAAAGGCGATGCTGTCCTGAAAGTTCGGAGCCATGGCCGTGTAGCCAGCATCATTGGCATTCTGTCCATCAACAACCAGCGCCATGCGTTCCATGGCATTACGAACCTGCTCGATGGTGATGATCTCGTGCTGTAACCAGTTAGCCAGAAACTGGCTGGATATACGCAATGTGGCACGATCTTCCATCAGGCCCACATCATTGATATCTGGCACCTTGGAACAGCCCACACCCTGATTTACCCAGCGAACCACATAACCCAGAATACTTTGTGAGTTGTTGTCCAGCTCATGCTGAATTTCTTCAGTTGAGAAGTTGCGTCCCTGCTCACTCAAAGGAATGGTGAGGATGGCATCAACGCTGGCCTTCTGGCGGCTCTTCAGAGTTTCCTGAACCGCATGCACATCTACCTTGTGATAATGCATTGCATGCAAGGTGGCGGCAGTTGGCGAAGGTACCCAGGCGGTATTGGCACCCGCTTCCGGATGAGCCTGCTTGGCTGCCAACATGGCTGCCATCTGATCCGGTATTGCCCACATGCCTTTACCGATCTGACCATTACCCTGCAGACCAGAAGCCAGGCCAACATCCACGTTGTTGTCTTCATAGGCAGCCAACCAGGTCGAGTTCTTCATCTCGCCCTTGGGCACCATGACACCGGCGTACATGCTGGTATGCATCTCATCACCGGTACGATCAAGGAAACCGGTATTGATGAAAATGACACGCTCGCGAGCCGCTGAAATACAGTTTTTCAGATTGACAGAGGTGCGGCGCTCTTCATCCATGATGCCCATCTTCACCGTGTTTGCCGCCAGACCCAGAGCTTCTTCAACCATGGAAAAGAGCTTGACTGACAGGGCTACTTCATCGGAACCATGCTGTTTTGGCTTGACGATATAGACACTTCCTGCGCGAGAATTACGCGCATCTGTCTCGCCCTTCTTGAGATCGTGCATGGCGATAAGACTGGTGAACATCGCATCCAGGTAGGATTCTGGAACCTGCTTGCCATCAGCATCGAGTACTGAATCTGTGAGCATATGGGTACCCACATTACGCACCAGCAGTACGCTACGACCTGGTAATGTCATGCCATTGCCCTGCATATCGATATAGCCTCGATCCGGGTTCAGCTTGCGAACCAGCTGCTTGCCGTTCTTCTCGACTTGCTCAGCCAGGTCACCTTTCATCAGGCCCAGCCAGTTGCGATAAACCAGTACCTTGTCATCCGCATCCACGGCTGTCACCGAGTCTTCACAATCCTGGATGGTCGTCAGAGCCGATTCCATGATGACATCGGAGACTCCTGCCGCGCTGGCACGGCCAACCGGGCTGGTTTTATCAAAGACGATTTCCATGTGCAGGCCGTTGTTCTGCAGCAGAACCGAGGCAGGCATGGCCGCATCACCCGTATAGCCAACACATTGCTGTGGGTTTTTCAAACCGACTTCACTGCCCGATGCCAGCGTCAGTTTCAACGCACCATCGACAATGGCATAGCTGGTTACATCGGCATATCCGTTCTGGACCAATGGAGCAGAGTCATTCAGCAGCTGGTTGGCCAGTGCCACGACCCGTTGACCGCGAATCGGGTTGTATTCCTTTTTACGTTCGGCACCATCAGCTTCGCTGATAGCATCAGTACCGTACAGAGCGTCATACAGACTGCCCCAACGTGCATTGGCGGCATTCAGTGCATACCGTGCGTTATTGACGGGTACAACCAGCTGCGGACCCGCAATGGTGGCGATCTCAGCATCCACTTTGGAAACCTGCACACTGAAATCTTCGACGATCGGCTCCAGATAGCCAATTTCGACCAGAAAAGCCTTGTAGGCAACCGCATCAACAGCACCAGGATGCGCTTTGTGCCACTCATCCAACTGTGCCTGAATCTGATCACGGCGCGCCAATGCCGCCTCATTACGAGGCCCCAGCTCAGCCAGAATGCCTGCCAGAGAGGTGAAAAGTGCATCGGCTTCGATGCCCGTGCCCGGCAGTGCTTCATTAACAATGAAATCGTGCAGGGATGAAGCGACTGTCAAACCGCCAGCAGTCTTAACGCTCATAATTTTTCCAGTAGGTTGAAGGCTAGATTGTCGGTAGCAAGTTGCCGCGACCTAACCCGTAATTCTACCAGAGCAGGACCCTATGAGCGATCTGTGTAGCACGTCACGGTCAATTTACGACGTAGTTCCGCAACACCTGCCAAAGAGCTGTTTATCCTTTGCACATCTTTTCAGAACCCGACAACGGCTGAATCTCGAATGAATCCACTGCTACGTCATAGTATCCTCTCCCTGGCCATTGCAAGCCTTGCGGCCTGCTCCTCTAGCGACAACACTTCAAGAATACTCACAGCCGAGGATGGCACCAGCACCGACGTCATCGATACCGATACGCCGATCGACAACAGTGACACTGATTCAGTCGATTCTGATCAGCCGGTTGACACAGTCCCTGACTTTGGCGATTTGCCAGATCCCACCATTCCGACAGTGGATCTGTTGGCAGCCCCCATTCCTGGCCCTTCACTAAGCGACCCGTTCGGCTCTTTGCTGGAAGTGGACAATGAGGCAGCCACCGCGGGCGGCCCACCCACCCAACCCAAGAACCTGCGCATCGATCTGGTTTCCAATGACTGGGCAGAATTCAGCTGGGCACCATCCAACGATGACAGCGCTGTTGTGGCTTACCGTATTCTTCGCAGCGACGGACATGTCTATACCATCCGTCAGGATCAGACTGATGCTGATGGCAATGCCCAGAGGGAAATCGACAAGTACTGGAATACGACCTCTTTCATGGACTGCAATTACACGCGCTTTGCAACACGACTGCACGAATGCGCCATCAATGGCCCCAAAGCGGGCGACATCTTCAGCTATGAAGTGATCGCTGTCGACGATGAGGGCCAGGAATCAGCACCTTCCGACCCTATCACTATCACTTATCACGCCACCAGCGGTGCTGCCGTGCCCTTGTACGCCGACCCCTTTCTGGACGAGAGTCGCTTTGCGCAAAACCACGATCTGAGCAATACGGCCTATTTCATGGACAAGTTCTCGGTCGTATTCGAAGATGAGTTCAATACCGATGTCATCGACAGCGCCCGCTGGAATACACAGCTGGTCTTTGGCGATGAGACCATCATCAACGGTGAGCAGCAATACTTCGTAAACTCTCAGGATGAGCCGGACTTTGGTTACAACCCGTTCAAGATTGCTGATTCAATCCTGACGATTGAAGCCATCCCCACACCTGAGGAACTGAAAAGCTCTCTGCCGGATGTGTGTAACGATGCCAACAGCTCTGGCAAGGACCAATGTCTGTTTCTCTCAGGCGCTTTATCCACTCATGACAAATTCAACATGACCTACGGGTATGTGGAATCACGCATGAAGACCAGCGATACCTTCGGTGCCTTGTCCAGCTTTTATCTGTACCACCGTTACCCCGGTGAAGGCGTCAACCTGCACGCACCGGAAATTGACATTGTCGAATACCTGGGTGAAAACCCCTTTGGTGACGAAGATGCTTTCCAGACATATCACTATGCGGATGTGAATACAGGAGAGCTTCGTTCTGCGCCGACCATGAATTTCAAGAACCCGGATGGCAGCCTGTATAGCGATGAGTTTCACACCTACGGTGTTCTGTGGGAACCGCAACTGGTTATCTGGTATATCGATGGCAAGGAGATCAAACGAATGAGCGGCCCTCAGGTGGCGCGTCAGGGCATGAACATCGTGACCTATCTGGTAACCGGCAGTGGCTGGGCACCGACGCCGGATATCGAGGCTGGCAACTTCCCGATCAGTCTTGAAATCGATTATATCCGTGCCTGGCAGCGTGATGCTTACAGCACCAATGGATTATATCCGCAGTAGCATTCTGCGCTGTTGCCAAGCCCGGACTCAAACAACGAGTTCGGGCTTGCATCAGTATATTTAGGGACTTGAATATCTTTAGCGACTTGCATTATCCTTTCCGACTAGAGCTACTCAGGCCAGCTAGTACTTTTCACGCTCGGGGCAGAATGCCCCCCCCCCCTCACAAGCCAAACCTCAGGATAATTGCTCCAGCAAGGCGGCAGCCTGATTGGAGCCCTGGCGCTCCAGAGCTTGCAAGGCTGCACGTCCACCAGCAGCATAGGCTGCCACCGCATTTAGCAGATCCCCCAACTGTCTGGCCGAAGAGGCATCAAAGCGACAATGGGCACCACCGGATAGTTTGGCGACCTGAGCCAGGGCGTAGCTGGCATTCGGATCATGGCCTTCCTGGAATACGAAGACCGGCATTCCCAGTAAGCGTGCCTGACCGGCCAGGTTGCCCAGCTCATCGATATTCTCTTCAACACAATCGCCGACGAATACCAGTGCCTGGACGGGTTTGGCACGACACTCGGCCAGCGCATGTTTGAGCACTCGCCCAATTTGAGTTCTGCCAGCCTGGCATGTGACCTTGCGCATCAGAGCGATGACCTTGTCCGCATTGTCCAGCCACTTCGAGGCACGACATTCATCGTAACCTCGGTAATACACCAACTGCACATCCAACGTACCGATACCGCGGGTATGGATGAACATGTCACTTTGCAATGACATCGCCTGGTCCCAGGTACGCTGGCGACTGGCCGTTGCATCCAGTGAGAAAATCAGGCGGCCACGGCCTTCTCCGTGGGTGGTTGCCGGGGTCACTTTGACCGCGTCCAGAAACGCATCGACCTCATTACGCGTACTCAGTGCCTCAGAGTTGCTGACACTGGCCTTCGATGCACCACTCGATGATTGAACAGGCGCATCGGCAGAAGCTGATGATGTTGTGCCTCGCCCTGTTTTTTTATTCCCTATCATCCAACCCTCTCCTGCTCTGAGGGCCTGGCGCCCTACTCTCCTGTTATTGTCAGTTCACAATCACAGTTTTTCAAGCGCACTACCTCGTTACAAGATCAGGCTGGAGCCTTGCCGCCTGGAATACGAATTTTCTGACCGGGGTAGATCAGGTCCGCATCTTTGATGACTTCGCGATTCGCCTCGAACAGAGCGGGATAAGCCATCGCATCGCCGAGATAGGATTTTGCAATCTTTGACAAAGAATCACCGGATTGCACCGTGTAATACACCACATCAGCCGCAGCGGCCGGAGATTCCAGACCGGAGACATCAACATCGGTGACGCCTTCAACATTGCCTGCTATCAACACGGCTTTTTCCATTGCCTCTGCAGAGGCGGCCTTACCCGTCAGAACAACCTTGCCACCTTCATAAGAGACATCCAGGCCTTCAATTCCGGGGTTATCACTCTCCAAAGCCTCTTTGATCTTGCCCGACGCATCATCTTCAGAGTCAAACAGCTTCTTGCCCATGTCTTTGGCAAAATCGAATAGTCCCATCGTGAAATACCCTTGTTTTATTGAAAGAATTTGATCAGCAATCATTGCTGTCGACGGTACGGTAACACAGTCAAATCACGTTCAAGAGCCTTGGGTAATTCAGGCCGAGGTCGACATATGGCGGTCAAACAATTGCAAGGCCGCCACCGAGGCAAGATCTGCCATCCGGCCATCTTTCAGCATTGCATCAAACTGAGCCCGGGTGAATGATTGCGTAATCAAGCCCTCTTCCTCGACCTCCGGACTGGCTTCACCTGGCGTCAGCTCTGTGGCCAGATACACATTGACGGCCTGATTTGAGTAGCCGTAGGCTTGAAACAATCTGCCCAGATGGACAATGCTGTTGGCCGTCAATCCGGTCTCTTCTGCCAGCTCTTCAGCGGCGACCTGCTCCGGAGCCGTATCGGGTTCCAGCTCTTTCGAACCTTGCGGAAATTCCCAATACCGACCGCCTACCGGATAGCGGTATTGCTGAACCAGATGAAATTTTTCACCATCAAACGGCACAATCAGTGAGAAATCGGGCTTTTCCACCACACCATAAAGACCGTCATCGCCATTGGCGCGCCTGACCCTGTCCTCGCGCACGGTCATCCATCGATTCTTGTAGACCGTTCTGGAATCGATTCGGCGTAATTCTGGTTCAGCCATGGCGAGCAAGCTCCGAGCAGGAAAGATCGAATGGGCATGTTACCAACATGTCGCAGGCATCATCGACTGCTGTACAAGGCATCGACTATTTATTCAACATTTCTGCAACGCAGAACTCTGCAATATTTCCCGATCGGCCCACCAGCACTCAGCTGAACAGCACTTCTGAGAAAATGGAATCAGCAAACCGCTTGTATCCTCTATTTCTTGCCACTATCATTGACTTGTCAGTGGACGACCTCTGGCTAAATTTTTTATACGGGACGACCCGGTTTCAGCAAACGGGAGCTCCCCATGCGTACAGTTACAGACCGCATTCGTCACGCCTTGTGTTTCGAACTGATCGGCTTTCTACTTGTGGTGCCTTTAGGCATTCTGATGTTTGGTCTCACACTTCAGGACGTGGGCGTCATCGGAGTGTTCGGTTCAGTGATTGCCACTCTGTGGGTCTACTGCTTCAACTATCTATTCGACCACGCCTTGCTGCGACGCTACGGAACGGTCAAGAAAACCTTTCGACAACGCCTGCTCAACTCCTTTATGTTTGAAATCGGGCTATTGATGGTGCTGCTGCCTTTTATCAGCTTTTACCTCAACATCAGCCTGTGGGAAGCGCTGAAAATGGATATTGCGCTGGCGGCCTTCTATCTGATTTATTCGTTTGCCTACAACTGCGTCTACGATTACCTGTTTCCATTACCGGTGATGGCTGAAGCTCACTAGAACGTCTGTCGCTTTCAAGAAGACGTCGCTCTCAGTACCATGTCCGCATTGACATCTCATTGCCACGTTAGTCCTGCCGGCAACTCAGCGAAACTTCAGTAGCGGCACGTATAATCATCGTCTGTTAACCGGACAGGGACTGTTATCAGCCCCTGCCCGGTGTCGCCCCACCCCTACCAGACTCTGATCGCTTGTTCGCGCAGGCGAATGATTTCAACGCATGATTGCCTTATTTCTGATTCTGCTTGGTATTGCGCTAACCTGGTTGTCGCGCCCGTATTCTGTTGATCTCTACAGATTCGTAAAATGGCGAATAGCCAATCGACGCTGGCTGAAACAGGACTGCGTCGAGTCCTCTGATGCGCAGATTACCTATCGGCTCATACGCAACCCGGCAGCAGACCCGGACAAGCCACCACTGGTACTGCTGCACGGCGGCTTCGGCTCCTACCTGGATTGGTATGCTCAGATTCCAACCCTTGCCGTGTCTCGTGTACTGATAATGATCGACACCCGCGGGCATGGACGTTCGACCCTGGGTGACAAGAGCTTGAAATACGATCTATTCGTCAAGGATGCCATCCGGGTGCTGGACCAGCTAGCTTATATGCAGGTCGATGTAGTGGGTTGGAGTGATGGAGGAATTACCGGCCTGTTGCTTGCCCGAGACCATCCTGAACGAATACGGCGCCTGGTTGCCATCAGTGTCAATGCGCATGCAGATGGGCTTACCGAACAGGCTCGCAGTGCGTTGACAGGCGATCAGCTTGCAGGCTCGCTGAAGTCCAGAATCCTGCACTCGTTATTATCGCCCGAACCGGGTCGCTGGGCCGACTTGACGCAAGCTATATCGGATCTGTGGCAGAACGACCCATGGCTGCTTGAGCATCAAATGCGTTCCATCGTGACACCGACCCTGATAATCGCAGGTTCCAATGATGATGTTCATCATCGTCATCTGGATAACATGGCCAGAATACTGCCCAATGCGACACTACAGATTCTGGCTGGCATTGGTCATGCAGTACCTCAATCAGCACCCGCCAAGGTATTGCAATTGATAAGCAAATTTCTGGACACATCTGCCCGCCAAGGCCCTGTCTGAAAGCAGAATCAAAAATTACACACGGGTAACCGTCGGGTTCATACCGCCCTGACCTGTCCATTTAACGTACAGAAGTTCAAGAAAAAAAATCATTGCATGAACGCTAACGGACCTATCGACTCGCTACCCGAGACTTCCGCCAAAACCAGGCTGGATCTACATGCGCATGCACCGGTGATAGCGGCACTGTTGCTGTTCTGTGCTGGAATGTTTGCCATCTATCGCTTGCTGCATGGCATTGATGTCCACGAGATCATTGCCAGCTTTGGCAATATTCCTGAAACTACCTTTGTGCTGGCCTTACTGACAACGCTGGGCAGTTATATCGCCTTGATCGGTTACGACCGCTCTGCATTGCAATACATCGGGCACAGCGCGCCTCTGCCCTTGCTCGTTGCCGGCTCCTTCACAGCCAATGCTCTGGGCAATACCATTGGACTCTCGGCATTGTCCGGAGGGGCCGTTCGCTGGCGAGTCTATCGAGGCCTGGGGCTTGATACGACAGAAGTGGCGATCGTCTCTGCATTCTGCGCCACCTCACTGGGACTGGGTCTGCTCATGATCGGTCTGGTTGGTCTGTCCATTGAACCCTCGGTCGCCACCAGCTGGCTTCCAATGGATGAGACCAGCGTGCGCATGATCGCACTGGCTATTATCCTCAGCATGCTGCTCACTGCTCTGTATCTGTCGATGACCGGCGACGGCATCAGGATTGGTCAGCGCATGCTTTCACTGCCCAAGCCCAGAGTGCTGGGCGAACAGATTCTATATTCGGTAGTGGACATGCTCCTCGCTTCAGCCACGCTCTATCTGTTACTACCCGATAGCGTGTTGATAGACTTTGCCCCCTTCGTCGCCATATTCGCTGTGGCCTCACTGATTGCGGTCATCAGCCATGTACCCGGCGGCATTGGAGTCTTTGAAAGTGTCGTGATTGCAGGTGTTGGCATACAACCCGACAATTCTGCAGCACTGGTTGCAGCGCTGTTTGCCTACCGCGCCATCTACTATCTGATACCGCTGCTACTGGCGCTGACCATCCTTGCGCTATTGGAAGCCATTCCGCGCAAGGGTTTCATCGCACGGCATTTGCCAAACCGGGCAGCACTGGGAAAACTGGCTGAAGAGAGTGGCCCTCTATTAGTACTGGCACTGTCGTCTATCGTCTTTCTGGTCGGTAGCGTACTGCTGCTCAACGGCCTGGTGCCGATCCCGCAAGAGCTGCTCAATGACATATTGCCGCTGATTCCAACAACTGTTCTGGAAGTCTCGAACGTGATTATCGGCATCGTCGGGGCTGGCCTTGTTCTGCTGTCCAACGGACTGCGGCAACGTATCCGTGCAGCATTCTGGCTGTGTTTTGCGCTACTGATTGCAGCCATCATCTCACTGCTGGTCCAGTCAATCGATTACGACATAGCCGCTGTGGTCATGGTGGTAACCGCTCTACTCTGGGCTGCTCGTAGGGAATTTTATCGAGCCTCGCGCCTCAGCTCCCGACTATTTTCCAGAGAATGGATTGCCCTGGTAGGCGGGCTGTTACTAGCGCTGATTCTGACTTTCTTCATCGCGCACCGCGAGACGCCTTACAGCAATGCGCTCTGGTGGCAGATGGCACAGGATGAGAATACGCCTCGTGCCCTGCGCCTGTTTGGCAGTGCCATCGCCGCAGCCCTGATCGCCGGTCTGTTTTTTGCCCTGCGCCCGGCCATTCGCCAGGAATCGCGTCCAGAATTGCCTAAAGACAAGCTTCTGCATACCATTATTCAATCCCAGTACGACCCTGATGCCGGTTTTGTGTACATGGGCGACAAGGAGGTGCTGATGAATGCCGCTGGCGATGCTTTCATCATGTATGCCCGCCAGGGCAGAACGCTGGTTGCACTGGGAGATCCGATTGGGCCGCGAACCTCTGCAGCCGAACTGATTGACGACTTTGTCTCTCTGGCAGATCGCGAGAATCGTCGCCCCGCTTTCTACCGTATCAGTCCTAAATTGCTGACCTACTATATTGATGTCGGCTTTTCGCTCAGCAAACTGGGAGAGGCTGCCGAGGTAAAACTGGCTAATTTTTCACTCGAAGGCCCACCTCGCTCAAAATTGCGTCAACGCTACAAGCGGGCCGAACGTGACGGACTGACGCTCGAATGGATTGAAACGCCACACGTGCCCGGATTCATCGAAAGCCTGCGCCCCATTTCGGATAACTGGCTGGCACACAAGAACACCCGAGAAAAGGAATTTTCCCTTGGCCGTTTCGATCCGGCCTATCTGGCACGCTTTCCTATCGTTGTGGTGCGTCAGGGAGAGGAGATCGTTGCCTTTGCCAATGTCCTGACGGCAGGCAGCAAAGAGGCAAGTATTGATCTGATGCGATTTACCGAACACGCGCCCTCTGGAACGATGGAGTTTCTGTTCATCGGCCTGATGCTCGAACTGAAAACACGAGAATATGATGGCTTCTCCCTGGGCACCGCACCGCTGATCGGACTCGACCGGGCACGCCACAAGCGATTGTGGGATCACCTGGGGGGCGCGGTTTCCACATTCGGTGGGCGTTTCTACAATTTTGAAGGGCTGCGGGACTACAAGAATAAATTCCTGCCCGAATGGGAACCCCGATATATGGCGACCTGGGGCGGTATGGACCCGTTACTGGTGGCCGCCGATGTCAATGCACTGGTCAGTGGTGGCTTTGCTGGTTCGATTCGCATGACCCGGAAACCGTAAGGGGGGGGAAATTAGAGACTCGTGAGGCAATTAACCAATTCACGACTCTAAACCCGAGATTGACTGCAGTACGTTACCCGGGCTCTGCGCACATGCAGGTACAATCCCCCCAACTTACTACTGCCAGGAGTTTTTCCCTTGACCCAGCCTACCGGAGAGCTTTTCTCCTCACTGCCTATCCGCGCAGAATTGCTTGAGGCTGTTGCATCACTCGAGTATGCAGAGATGACGCCCATTCAGGCGGCGACTTTGCCCCAGATCCTCGAGGGACGGGACGTGCTTGCGCAGGCTCGCACAGGCAGTGGCAAAACGGCGGCTTTTGCCATCGGTCTGTTGAACAAGCTGGATATTCAGACCTTTCTGACACAATCTCTGGTGCTTTGCCCGACGCGTGAGCTGGCTGACCAGGTCGCCAGTGAAATACGCCGCCTCGCCAGTGCTCTGCCGAACACCAAAGTGCTGACACTGTGTGGTGGCAAACCCATGCAGGCCCAACTTGCCTCACTCAAGCGCGAGGCACATGTCATCGTCGGCACACCGGGACGCATTCTCAAGCACCTTGAAAAGGGCTCGCTGCAGGTTGGCGGCATCAAGACTCTGGTGCTGGACGAGGCTGATCGCATGCTCGATATGGGCTTCCATGATGACATCATGCGCATTCTGGACAAGACCAACGACATCAAGCAATCACTGCTGTTTTCCGCCACCTACCCTGATGAAATCAAACATATCAGTGCTGCTGTGCAGAAAAACCCGGTCGAAGTTCGCATGGAAAACTCCGAATCAAGCGAACAGATCGACCAGGTTTTCTTCAGAACCACTGAAAACGGCAAAAAGCAGGCTTTGATCAGCGTGCTGGAAAACTATCATCCGGCATCGACTCTGGTTTTCTGCAATCGCAAGCTGCATTGTCAGGAGCTGACCCAGGCGCTACAGGGACAGGGTTTTTCTGCCAAAGCCCTGCACGGTGACCTTGATCAGTATGATCGCGACGAATCACTGATCCAGTTCGCCAACAACAGTATCTCGATTCTGGTGGCCACCGACGTTGCCGCTCGCGGCCTGGATATCACGGATCTGTCCGCGGTGATCAACTACGACTTGTCGCACGATACCGAATCACATGTTCATCGTATTGGCAGAACCGGACGCGCCGGCAGTGATGGCCTGGCAATCAGCCTGGTATTGCCCAACGAGGATTTCCGCGTACAGGCTATCGCAGAGCTCCAGAATCGACGCATTCATATTCAGGAGCTGCCAACCCGTGCTGGAAAATCTGACGGCAAACTGGTGCCACCAACAGTAACCTTGCATATCAATGCTGGCAGAAAGGACAAGATTCGTCCCGGAGACATTGTTGGCGCCCTGACGGCGAGCTCCGAACTGAACAAGGACGATATCGGCAAGATAACCGTACTGGACAAGATGGCCTATGTGGCTGTTGTACGAGCGCAAGCACACAAGGCGCTGGACCTGCTTGCCAATGGCAAGATCAAGGGTCGTAAATTCAGGGTCAGAACGTTGCGGTAACATCGTCTGGATCGTAGAAAGCGGTCATTTAGTCGAATAATCACGACAAAATGTCCAGTATCTGGTGATAAAGGCTAAAGGCTCACATATGCCATGCCGCCTGAAGGTCGGATAGTTCGAGCCGTGATGGTAGTATATTCGGCTAAATTCTTATCGGTGCGCGCGCGTACCCAACCGCAGGCCCCAATTTGTGATTTCTGCAGCAAACGTTACTATTCAGTTCGGCTCCAAACCCCTTTTCGAGAATATCTCCGTCAAATTCGGAGAAGGCAATCGCTACGGCTTGATTGGTGCCAATGGTTGTGGCAAGTCCACATTCATGAACATTCTCTCCGGCGAACTCGAACCCACCGCCGGCAATGTTTCTCTAACACCCAATGAGCGCATCGGCAAACTGAACCAGGATCAGTTCGCCTTCGAAGAATTCTCCGTTATCGACACCGTTATCATGGGTCATGCGGAACTGTGGAAGGTAAAGCAGGAGCGTGAGCGCCTGTATTCCCTACCCGATATGACTGAAGCCGATGGCATGCGTGTCGCTGAGCTGGAAGTGGAATTTGCCGAAATGGATGGCTATACCGCTGAGAGTCGTGCTGGTGAGTTCCTGAGTGGTGCCGGTATCGAGGAATCTCTGCATTTTGGCCCCATGAGCGACGTTGCTCCGGGTTGGAAACTGCGTGTCTTGCTGGCTCAGGCCCTGTTCGCATCTCCGGATATCCTGCTGCTGGATGAGCCAACCAACAACCTGGATATCAATGCGATTCGCTGGCTGGAAGGCATTCTGAGCAATCAGAAAAGCACCATCATCATCATCTCGCACGATCGTCACTTCCTGAATACGGTCTGCTCGCATATTGCCGATATCGACTACGGCGAGCTGCGCGTCTATCCGGGTAACTATGACGATTTCATGATCGCCTCAACGGCCGCTCGTGAACTACTCCAGAACCAGAATGCCAAGAAGAAAGCGCAGATCGCCGACTTGCAGCATTTCGTCAGTCGTTTCTCTGCCAACGCATCCAAAGCCAAGCAGGCCACTTCACGTGCGAAGCAGATCACCAAAATTGAACTGGCTGATATCAAGCGATCCAGCCGTATCAGTCCCTACATCCATTTTTCACAGGACAAGAAACTGTTCCGACAGGCCCTGACTCTCGAAAACCTGAGCATGGGTTTTGATGAAGGCAAGCTGTTCGAAAACGGCCACCTGATGCTCGAAGCGGGTTCACGCCTGGCTGTCATTGGTGAGAATGGTGTCGGCAAGTCGACCCTGCTGCGTTGCATTCTGAAGGAACTGGACCCGATAAAGGGCGAGGTCATGATGTCAGAAAACGCCACGATCGGTTATTGCCCGCAGGACAACACCCGCGAATTCAAAGGCAATCAGAGCCTGTTCGACTGGATGAGCCAATGGCGCAAGGCTTCACACAATGACCAGATCGTCAGAGCCACTCTGGGTCAGTTGCTGTTTTCGTCTGATGACTTCGAAAAGCCTGTTCAGGTCTGTTCCGGTGGTGAAAAGAACCGTCTGTTGTTCGGCAAGCTGATGATGTCATCCCCCAATGTCATGATTCTGGATGAGCCGACCAACCACATGGATATGGAAGCTATCGAGGCTCTCAATCTGGCACTGGTCCACTACGAAGGCACGATCATCTTTGTCAGCCATGACCGCGAATTCGTCTCTTCACTGGCCACTCAGATCATTGAAATCAAGGGTAAGAAACTGGTGAACTTCGCCGGCACTTACGATGAATACCTGGCAAGCCAGAAAGAAGTCAAGAAAGTCGCTAATTACTGATGACTTGAATCTGGAGCGCCTGGCTGACGAATATCAGCCTGGTGCTCCAGATTACGGCTCTTCTACTCCAGGCCCTTATCGTTCAGCAGTCCAACTGCTCCTCGCCTCGCTTGATACGGCGCAACTGATAACAGCCGCTCGTAACCGCGCCAAGCACCTTTTGATTCGCAGCAATGGCCTGACCGCGAAGCGCAGCTCTGACAGGCCAGCCTTTGATCTCCAAGCCTTTGTCAGGTGTTTAATCACAAGCGTGATTGAATTTTTCCAGGCGAGTTGTGTCCATACAGCGG
Source organism: Granulosicoccus antarcticus IMCC3135 (assembly GCF_002215215.1). Classification (NCBI taxonomy): domain Bacteria; kingdom Pseudomonadati; phylum Pseudomonadota; class Gammaproteobacteria; order Chromatiales; family Granulosicoccaceae; genus Granulosicoccus; species Granulosicoccus antarcticus. Next base: position 5,271,668 of record NZ_CP018632.1, read on the forward strand.
CCCAGATCAACCGAGGCGCCTCCGTACATGGCTCATCCGGGGTCACACGCGCCCCTTCGGCGATCACATCGATGATGAAATTCAGATCATGAGAGTGTTGCGCGAATGGGTAACAAACTGTGTTTCCAGACCCCTGATTTACAACATTACCTCGCCGAAATATCCCACAAGAGGGACAAACGCGTTACGCTTCCTTGACGCATTACCCCCGAACACACGCTGGAACATCTATTCGTCAATATATTGGCGGCCAAGGTTTCACTTCACGATAAGACTCTCGCCATCGCTGATTTATCGTGTGCAACACCCCTGCACACGTTTCTGGATCAAATATTGTTAGCTCTACCCACATCACACGTACACGTTAAACAAACTAACAGGCACTACGTTGACTACTAATTCCAAAAACTGGACCACCCTGCTTGCTCCATTCAGAAGCGCAGACAACACCAGAGCCCTGATAGAGATCATGGCCACCGTGGTACCACTCGTCGTACTCTGGCTGGTGCTCTGGACACTACTTCAGGTTGGCACCGTATTGAGCTCTGTAGCCTTCGTACTGCTGCTTATACCGGCTGGTGGACTGATGGTCAGGTTGTTCATTTTGCAGCATGACTGTGGGCATGGCTCCATGTTCAAATCGAAAGTCGTGAATAACTGGGTTGGGCGCTTTCTGGGAGTCTTCACGCTAACACCCTATGATTACTGGAGAAAGCTACATGCTGGCCACCATGCTACCTCCGGCGATCTGGAAAGACGTGGTGTCGGTGACATAGATACCCTCACCGTTGCCGAGTACAAAGCAAAAAACAAGACTGGAAAACTGCTGTATCGCCTGTACCGCAACCCGCTGGTCATGTTCGGCCTGGGCCCTTCCTACATGTTTTTGCTTCGCCATCGCATACCTGTTGGCGCGATGAAAGAAGGACTGACAGGTTGGGGCAGCACATTGGCGACCAACGCTGGAATCCTGATAATGACACTGCTGATGATCAAGTTCGCAGGGCTTGATGCCTTTCTGCTGATCCAGCTGCCTATTGTGGTGCTTGGCGCATCAATCGGCGTATGGATGTTCTACGTACAGCATCAGTACGAAGAAACCTACTGGGATACACGTCCTGAATGGAGCCATGAAAACGGCGCACTGCAGGGTAGTTCTTATTACGATTTACCCAAGCCAATCATGTGGATTACTGGTTATATCGGTATACACAATGTTCACCATCTATCCAGCCGCATTCCGTTCTACAAGCTACCCAACGTGATCAAGGCATACCCGGAACTCAAGGAAATTGGCTATTTGAATTTCTGGGATAGCGTTAAATGCGTTCGTCTGGCCCTGTGGGACGAAAACGCGAAAAAACTGATCTCATTCAGAGATGCACGACGACTGCAGTTTGCATCAAGCTGACAGCAGGCGGGTTTCAACATCCATGTTGAGACCTTTCAGAGAGCCAGGCAATCTTTGTTTGCAAACTCGCTATCAATAACGGCACACGGTGGTGCTGAGCTGATCTAAGGGATCGTGAAACAATCCCTAAGTGGCTCAGCAGGTGTAGTTCATGCCCAGACGACCGCCATCGACATAGATGGTTTCGCCAGTAACATAGCTGGCCTTGCTACTGGCCAGAAACGCAACCACATCAGCAACCTCTTTTGCTTTACCAATACGCTGCAGAGGCGTACGTGACATCACCTTTGCCAAAGCTTCAGGGTTGGAGTTGACGCCAGCCAGCATCGCCGTATCAATCGAACCCGGTCCCACCGCATTGACGCGAATGTTATGCGGAGCCAAAGCCAGGGCAGATGCCTTGGTCAACTGCGCAACACCGCCCTTCGATGCGCAATAGGCAGCAATCGTGGGAATGCTGACTACCGCATTGATTGATGACATGTTGACGATGGAGCCTTCGATCTTGTGCTTGACCATGTTTCTGGCAGCTAGCTGCAGAGCCAGGAATGTACCGATCAGATTGATATCAATGACCTGCTTGAATTGCTCAATGGTAGTTTCAAGAAAATCAGCTGGTAGCGCAATACCCGCATTGTTGACCAGTACGGAAAGTGCTCCATGCTCTGAGCCAATCGTCTCGAACATCTTTTCGATCTCAGCCGTATCACCCATGTCGCAAACAAAGGCAACCGTACCGTCACCCAATGTCTCTGCGGCCTTCTTCACACCTTCTGCATCGATATCGCTGAGTATCAAGCGAAAGCCGTCTTCGGCCAGAGCTTCTGCGCAGGCGTAACCGATTCCTTGTGCTGCACCGGTAACCAGTGCCAATGGTTTATCAGACATTATTGTGACTCTCTATCCTGTGATTTGTTGACGTGAGGAGTTTTTGCAGCCTTTGACAGGCTGTCCTGGCATGGGACAACATCCAATCCCCTGCTCTGGACGCACCATGATAGCGCGGTAATCAGTCTACCGTGACCTTGAATACCAGAAATCCCATCATGTATCTCAGGCTGCTCGCTGGTGTGGCTCCGGAGCGACTAGTGCATTGATGGATTCAACAACACCGGGCAAGGCATCAGCGAGTACCGGCACCGAATAATAGAATCCCTGGATGCTACTGCACCCCAATGTGACCAGTTTTTCTTTCTGCTCCAACGTCTCTACGCCTTCGGCCACCGTTTCCAGCCCCAGACCCGATGCCAGCAGCAGTATCGTGTTTACCAGAGATTGCCGGCACTCCTCATGCTGCAGACGCAAGATGAAACTGCGGTCGATCTTGAGCACATCCAGTGGCAAGTCCTGCAAATACTTCAACGACGAATAACCGGTACCGAAGTCATCAATTGCAATACGCACACCTGCCGTCCGCAAGGTTTGCAGGCGCGTGATGACCGCATCAAGATTCTTCATGACGATACTCTCCGTCACCTCCAGCTCGAGCCTGTCAGGTGGCACTCCGTGATGCACCAGTACATCCAGAACCTCGCTACTGAAGTTCTCAAGCTGGAACTGCGAGGCTGCAATATTAACGGCAATACGCAGCTTGCCAAGAGCGGTGTCGCTCCATTGTGAGGCTTGCCAGACAGCTTCGTTCAATACCCAGCTACCGATGGCATTGATCAAACCTGCCTCCTCGGCAACCGAGATGAAATCAGCGGGTGCGATCAGACCTTTATCCGGGTGCCGCCAGCGTATCAGCGCCTCAATACCATCGACAATGCCCGTCTGGCAGTTGACCTTCGGCTGATAGAACAGTTCGAATTGCTCCTCGGCGATGGCCTGGCGCAACTGATATTCGATCTGGACTCTTTTTAACACCTTGGTCGCAAGCGTCTGATCAAAACACAGGATCTGCCCTTTGCCATTGTTCTTCGCCTGATACATGGCCACATCCGCCTTGCGCAACAAATCATCGACATTAGTACCATCTTCAGGAAACCGGCAGATACCCATACTGGTACCCACATTCAGGCTCGAACCGTCAATGAGAAAGGGTTTGGACAGAGAGTCTGACAAGCGAGTCGAGATCTCTACTGCATACTCTAGCGATTGACTACCCTTGATGATGACGGCAAATTCGTCGCCTCCCATGCGGGCGAGCAAATCCTCTGACCTCAGACAGCCGCTCAATCGGCATGCAACCAGCTTCAGCAGCTCGTCGCCTACGCCATGCCCTAACGTATCGTTGACCAGTTTGAAGCCATCCAGGTCCATGAACATCACAGCACCCACGGCATCATTGCCGCTCTTCGGCTCAAGGTATGAGCTCAGCTCCTCCTCGAACTGACGCCGGTTGGGCAGCTTGGTCAGACTGTCGTGATTGGCCTGGTGGTGCAAAGCCGAATGAAGATCATAACGCTCCAGTGCCGCCGACAACTGGTTGACCACGGTGCGGAATACATTGATCTCTCTTTCATTGAGATCGCACCTTTGGCGCTCTCTGACAATGGACAGAGCACCGAATACCTTGCCGGCAGACATGACAGGCATGCACGAGGTACTGCCATAATTCATCTCGTCGCGCATGGCATGTATTCTGGAGGACTCGCGAGCATCGAGCTGGTCTCGAGAGATAAAGGCCTCTTCGCCAGTCTGGCAACACCAGGCGCAGATTGTTTCGGCCACCATCTCGGCAGGCAGCAAAACAAGACGCTTTATCTCCTGACTCAACTTGCCCCAGGCAACATACGATTCCAGTGTTCCGTGTTCATTGACGACAACAAAAACCGCGCCATTGATATCAATCGTATCCAATAACTTACGACAAACAGCATCGGTATCCGCATAGGGATCTGAGATTGCAGACAAGGAACTGCCAAGCTCGCTCAGAGCACGTGATCGAGATAGTTCGGCTTGAGTCGATGCCATCAGTTGAGCATTCTTGATGGCAATTGCCGCTATATTGGCTATTTTTTCAGCCAACGCGATTTCAGGCCTGATACTGACGTCCCATGAAAAAGAGCCTAGCACCATCACGCCAATCACATCATCATCCACAATCAGTGGTACGCAACAAAGCTGCTGCTCATAAATATAATCGGGAAGCCAGTACCTGCCAACCGTGGTTTTATCCATGAACACACTCTTGCGATCTTCCCACACCTTGCCGGCAATTCCCTGCCCTCTGGGTCGTTGCAAACCAAGGCAAGCCCGCTTCTGTGGACCGACAGCCGCCACGGCTTCCATATAGCAACCCGCCTCGTTCAACATCCAGATGTACGCACTCTGAGCCCGGGTATGCACCACGATCGTTTCGGCAATATGATCAAACAAGGTGTCAAGATCCAGATTCTGCATCAAAGACGTGAGCACATCACCCAACACTGAAAGATGCCCATCCTGCAGCTCGACTGTCGCGCGATTCTCTGCCAGGTTCTGGTGCAAGCCGATCAGATCACTGACGTCGCGGGACTGAACCAGCAAGGCTGTGATATTCCCATCCTTGTCTCTCAGGGGTGTTCTCAGCGTATCCGCCGAATACATCGATTCAGAACCCTTTCGCAAGTCGCTATCGGCTTCATGCAGAGGGCAACCTGCCTTGACGGCTTCGTCATCGAGCGCCCAGAATCCCGGAAAACCCAGCTTTGAATCGCCGAGCACCATTCGCTCCGGTATGCCGACCTCCAGATCATGCCGACCGATCATCTTTTCCACCGACAGGCCCAACGAGTCAGCCAGAGCCTGATCAACCAGAAGAAACCGATGTTCGAGATCTTTGATGACAAATGTTGTTAACTGCGCATCTGCTATCTGTTGCAGCATTTGCTGCGTATCGAAGCATCGAAACACGGGAGGTAGCTCAAATCAGGGCTCGCACTTCTTGTCGGCTGCCTCATTGCCATCTTGCGGTTCAATAGTGACAATGAAACATGGCGATCAATGCAGACGTGACTCCAATCACAAGCCGACGTATCAAACGCCAGAAATAATAGCCATTGCCGCTAAGGGATCGTGAAGGCAACTAATTACTTCACGAGCCCCTGGCTTATTGCCTCTTCCACCGCGCTCCGGCTATCCGGGCTTTGTCAGTGTTCTGACATCCGTATCAATGTGCGGCACTAGCAGCGGCCCCGTCATCTGCGCCGTCCTCATCATCAGAACGCCGGATACGATGAGAGAGCCAGACAAGCGGTATCATCAATATGAACAGAACGGCGGTGGCCAGAAAAATATCGTCAATGCTCATCGTGAACGCCTGCTGACTGACAAGTCGATCTATCAGAGACAGACTCTGCACATCACTCAAGCCCTTGGCGCTCATTTGCCCAAGCGTCTCAGTCAATACCTGGTTACTCCCGCTCAGATGTTCAGTCAATTGGGCATGATGCAATGCCGCCCGATGCTCCCAGGCTGTGGTACTGACTGAGGTGCCAACGGCCCCCGCCGTGATTCGTACAAAATTCGATAGTCCCGATGCCGCCGGGAGTTTCTCCGGCGGCAAGCCTGACAAGGTGATGGTCACCAGCGGGATAAAGAAGGTTGCCAGCGCCAGCCCCTGAATCACGATGGGTATCAGAATGGTCTGCGGCGTGGTGTCTGTACTGAACTGTGAGCGCATCCACATGGACAGTGCAAAAACAAGAAAGGAGACCGTGACAACCTTGCGTGCATCCAGACGTGCAATGTTGGCCCCCACAAAAGGGGTAGCAACAATGGCCAGTATGCCCACGGGAGCCGTGACCATACCCGCCCAGGTTGCTGTATAGCCCATCCACTGCTGCAACCACAAAGGCAGAACGACGATCGATCCAAAGAATGCACCGTACCCCAAGGAGATAGCCACCGTACCTACCCAGAAATTACGCCCCGCAAACAGTCGCAGATCAACCACCGGATGCTCCTCCGTTAACTCCCAGATGACAAAAGCAATAAATCCGACCACAGCCACCAGTGCCAGCATCACTATCTGTGAGGAGGCAAACCAGTCCAGCTCCTTGCCCAGATCCAGCATCACCTGCATGGAACCGACCCAGATAACCAGCAAGGCAAGACCGATGGTGTCGATCGGTAATCGACGAGTAGGAGTCTCCCGGTGCCGATAGATTGCCCAGGTTATGCCCGCCGCCAGCAGACCGACAGGGATATTGATGTAGAAAATCCAGGGCCATGACATATTGTCTGTTATCCAGCCACCCAGCAGCGGACCACACACCGGAGCCACCAGCGTTGTGATAGCCCACATTCCCAATGCCATGCCAGCCTTGGCTTTCGGATAACTGGACAACAACAGAGTTTGGGACAAGGGAATCATCGGACCTGCAACAACCCCCTGCAGTATTCTAAACAAGATCAGCATTTCGATACTCGATGCCATGCCACACAGCGCTGAAGCCAGCGTGAATAACAGAATACTGGACACAAACAGGCGTACCTGACCAAAGCGTTGCGTCAGCCAGCCTGTCAGCGGTACCGAGATGGCATTAGCCACAGCGAACGAGGTAATGACCCAGGTCCCCTGAGTCGGGCTGACACCCAGATCTCCAGCTATTGCCGGTATCGACACATTGGCAATGGATGTGTCCAGTACGTTCATGAAGGTCGCCAGTGACAGGACGATGGTTCCAAGAACCAGCGTTCCGCCTGTCAGTGGTTTAATGCTGGCTTGTGGTGCTGCCATGATCAGATATCACCGTCTACGATGGGGAACAATTCTGAAAATCCGAAGCGCATTCAAATACGCTCAGTTCGTTGAATTTTCAGATACAGGAAGCGTCGGTATGTCTGAAATATTCTGTTCGATAATGCTCTGAATAAGCGCCTCATCCTTGTCACTTGCAGCCGCAACTTTCGCAGCCGTTGTCAGCATCTCAGGAGTGTCAGTGCTGGCAATACCTGAGAGCCGACTGCCACTGGTGTCGTCGGTATGAACCGTTGCCGTCAAAGACAGGCCAATACGCAAAGGATGCTCCTCAAGCTCGCCTCCATCCAGACTTATACGAACCGGCACCCGCTGAACCACCTTGATCCAGTTGCCTGTGGCGTTCTGCGCCGGCAGCAATGCAAATGCAGCTCCAGTACCCGCTCCCAGCCCCTGAACCGTTCCCTTGTAGACGACATCATCACCATAGATATCGGCTACCAGCTCGACACTTTGTCCGATACGCATATCAGCCAGTTGGCTTTCCTTGAAATTCGCATCAACCCAGACATCCTGCAAAGGGATGACTGACATGAGTGAGCTTCCCGTTAGCACTCGCTGCCCCAACTGAACCCGACGCTGTGCAACATAACCATCCACCGGCGCACGAATCTCGGTGCGTTCCAATGCCAGCATGGCGTTGCGCATCTGAGCCGCAGCGCGTTTGACTTTCGGATGCTTAGCAGGAGTTGTATTAGCCGTCAGCAGCAAACTGGTGGTCAGCTGTTCGCGGGCTGCCGCCAGGGCCGCTTTGGCTGCCTGGGTAGAGCTCTCAGCCACATCGAGTTGCGCCTGCGTATGCTTGAGCTCTTCGCTGGAGATAGCACCGGATTTAGCCAACCCCATTCGACGTGACAAATCACCACGATATTGATCAGCTTGTGATGTCGCCCGAGCAAGGTCTGCTTCTCGCGATTCGATCTGAGCGCTCAACATGGCATTGTTTCCATAGAGCGTACTGACTTCGCGAACGGTCTGTGCCAGGTCAGCCTCTGCCTGCTCCAGAGCCAGCTGTGCATCAACCGGATCAAGTCGTACCAGCACCTGATCGGCTGCCACAAAGTCGGTGTCCTGCGCAGCAATTTCCACCACAGTACCCGGGAGTTGCGGCGTCACCTGGACTATAGGCCCTTGCACATAGGCATTGTCGGTCTCTTCGGATGCGCTGGCTCCAAAGTGATGCCATACGCTATAGCCAGCGGCCCCCAGCACGACAACACCCAGCAAAATGCCGAGTCCATGCTTGCGTTTACGTTGACTGTCTGCTCTGGAGCTTGTGTCGTTTTCTGAATGATCAGGCGCTGATTCTGTCTGGTTCATGATTGCCTTGCTTTGGCCTTGTTCTTCGTAATGGAAGAGTGAGAGATGAGATTGAGCTTGTTGGTAGGGGCAGCTTGTCGCTTTATCGGAAAAACAGGGGAATACTCAGCCTGTTTTCCCAATTACCCCACTAGGAGCTGCCACCGCTTCCGGCTTCACCGTTCAGCAGAATACGATGCAGAAAACCGGTGAGCGTCACCACTTCTTCCGAAGTGAAGCCGCGGATATGATCGTTGAGCACAGTACACAGTGCTTCGGGAATAACACGGGCCGATTCACGCCCAGCCGCGGTGACCTCCAGATTCACCACACGCCGGTCCTCGACACTGCGAACTCGTCTGATCAGGCCTTTGTGCTCCATGCGATCCACCATTCGCGTCACGGCACCGGTATCCACCTGCATGCGCCGGGCAAGTTCTGCCGAGGTGCTGGCGGTGCCATTGTCAAGAATGAACAGAGGCAGCCACTGCATGGCCGTCAGGTCGTAAGGCTCCATGGATTGTTCAATCTGCGATTGTATGGAGTTGATGATTCGGCGCATCAGATACGCAATGGCCTCATCAGGCACAAAGTTCTCAGGCGTATAAAAGGGTGCTACCTGCTCTTCTGGCGTCTGATCCGTATCGTGTGACATTGCCCTCTTGCCGAGTGGTTGAGTACAGGCAGGAAATATGACTGCCTAGGCAGTCATTGTCAAGACAGCTAATTGGGAATAATAGTGCCTTTCTGATTTATCTATGTTGCTCGAAATTCATAAATAGATCCTGCAACAACCAACGCTGATATGGAGACATTTCTCAGTAGTGTCAGCATGAGAGACTAATGTAGAAAAATTCCCACGAAACTAGTAGTCCAACCGGAAGATATTTTCATGTTCTGAAAATATCTTCCGGTTGGACTACTAGGGTTTACCCTACTAGGCGGATGTCATGCAGTTCGGTACCCTCTGTTTGTTGCCAATGGACATGGATGCTAATAAGTGATATCGAATACAGCACTACGACCTCAGCGTCAGACACAGTCAATCGTGGGACTGTCTCCAAGGGACGAACAGGAAGCCACAAATACATCTAACCTCTCTTCATCATCACCTCACTCCTCACCTTCTAAAACGCATGGGTTTGGCGATACCTCCACGTTGCGAGATTCTGTGCTGGCGAGCGGCTCGGAAAAAAATACCAACCCCGGTACAGACGATGTCCAGAGTGTGTTCAAGGAACAGTTCTCGAGTCTTGCCTCAGACAAGGAAGCTTTTCATTCCACACTAAGGGACGCCTTTGGTGATAATTACGATGTAGGTGCCGCCGAGACCATACGACAGCAAACCTTAACGGGTGATTTCAGCTGGATGCCTAGTATCGAATATGTCAGCGCTGATGTGCTTGGTGATGGCATCGGTGCCTATGATTCGGCGAATGATCGAATTCTGCTGAACAATGATTTCAAGGGCAGCACTCAGCTTGCCAACATCTTTACTGAGGAAGTTGGTCACGCACTGGACGCCAGGTTGAATACCTCAGATACGGCTGGTGATGAGGGCGAGCTGTTTCAGATGCTGGTGGCTGGCAACAACCCCGATGCTACACGGCGACAGGAAATGCTGAACGATAATGATCACGGAAATGTCGTTGTCAATGGAGAGGCTGTCGAGGTCGAGTTCGGTTGGAATCCTTTCAAGGACGTTGCAGAATTTGTTCAGGACGAAATTATCGATCCTATCAAGGAGCATATCGTCGAACCTGTGGTGGAGCATGTCGTCAAGCCGATTCTTGATCTGGGGAGTAGCGTCATTGACATCGCTACGGATGTCATCAAGTTTCCATTTGAACTGGGACAGATATTTTTCAGCGGACTTGGAGATGCTGGCTCAGCGTTATTCAGTGGCGATTTTTCAGGGGCATGGAATGCGCTGACAACAACTGCTGGCGATATGTTTGAAGCAAGCGCTGCGCAGGTTGTGGACACTGGGGTGATGTCATTGCATGCGGCGGTCAATTTCATAGAGTCGGTGACTGGTCAGATTGAAGAGCGGTCATTGAGTCAGGCGGAGATCAACTATCTAAGACCTATCTACGGAGATTCAATTGACTACAGCGCGGTGACAGTTCAGAGCGGTGGTATCAAAGAATCACTCGATATGCGAGCCAATGTTGTGGGCAATGATATTTTCATGCCTGAGAGTGCATTCGAGGCAGACGGTGTGACACTAACAGAAGATGGTCTGGAAACCCTGGGCCACGAAATGGGTCATATTTGGCAGTTTCAGAACCGAGGTCCCGACTACATCAGTAGTGCGATACTTTCTCAACATTCACACGGTAGCGAGGGTGTAGGCACCGGTGAAGGCTATGACTGGCTTGCAGTGGCAGATGAGGGCGTACATTTCAATGACATGAATCCGGAGAGTCAGGCTGAGCTAGCTTCATTTATCGGGCAATCAATCGATCCCATCACCGGGGAGGTCAGTGAGGACTTATTGGAGAAAGCAATAGCTAAAGAACTCAAAATTGACAGTTACGACATATCATCCGAAGCGCTAGCCATTGTCATGGAAGCCCACGATATACTACGTGCTGGATAGCAAGATGCTGCTATCAACAAGCAGGAAGGTTGATCCGAATGAAATTGCACCAAACATACGTTCCATCCTTACTGCTATGCACAGTTGCTATAGCGGGCTGTCAGGAAACTACTTCCAGAATGTGCGACGGCTTTCACCATCCCTTAGCAGAAGTCTGGACCGAGAATAATGGTTTGGGAGAAGTACGAACCTTTACCGATTTGTCTGGCAACCGCAAAAGCTACGTTTTGCAATCAATCGAGAGAACATCTCCGAGAGAAAACATTGTAAACGGATCAGACCCTAACCGGGTCAGCTGTCTGGAGTCAGCGGAATACTTGTATGTCGAGTCCAGTTCGGATATGGCATTCGAGTTTGACATTTTACAAAGAGACGTTCGTGCCGATCAACCGACAGAAGATCAAACTGTACGGTTGACGTTCAATGTGCAAAATCCGGTTGGCACTGATACCGATATGGGTACATTGATAAGATTTGAATTGGATGACCTGGCCTTTAACAATCTGTTGGGGAGCACGGACGGCAGCACTAATCCACGCGAAATTGAATATATCCCCCAGGCCACCGTCAACAATGAAGTTTATGCTGACCTACTACAGCATACATTCATAGACAACAGCACTCGTTTTACCGATGGTGTTGTTGATGAGCAGGCTCAGTGGGTTCGTGTCCTGCTCGCCAAAGATATCGGCCTGCTGCAATATGAGCTGTTGAACGGGACGGTGTACACACTGACGCGCGATTAGTGGTTATTTGCGCAGCGACACACGACACGCATGGGAGTTGGATTTCGCTCTGAGCGCAGCGCTGAAGCCCGGTGTTGGGCAGGTACATCGACAAGCTGCTATCAAACAGTCGGTGCGTATCGATGTCGCAGAAAGTGGCTGATGCTGTCCGCCAGTGCCACCATCAGCACAATCACCAGAATGCACGCCGCCACCTTGTCAAACTGGAAAACACTGAGTCGCAGATACAATTCCTGCCCGACACCACCGGCACCGACAATGCCCATTAATGTGGCGGCGCGCAAGTTGTGCTCCCAGCGATAAAGAGAATAGCTGAGCAATTGACTGCGAGCTTGTATCAACGTACTCCACAGGGGGGCAATGATGGGTCGACTGCCATTGGCGAGCAGATTTTCCAGTGCCGCCGCATCCTGATTTTCAAGACACTCACTATAGAGCCGGGACAACACACCGACACTGGCCAGAAACAGGGCTAGCGTGCCGGTAAACGGACCGATACCTGCCACGATGATCAGCAGCATGGCCCAGACCAGCTCGGGAATCGAGCGCAGTACGATCTGTACACCGCGTATGAAGACGATCAAGAGGCTACGGCCAACGGCCTGTTTTCTCTGATCTGCCACGAACAAGGCATAGCTGATCAGTAGAGCCACAATACAAGCCAGTGCTGTACCTGCAAAGGCCATGCTCAGGGTTTCCAGGGCGCCTGTTGCCAGGCGTTGCCATAATCCCAGCGAGGTATCGGGTGGCAAAAAGCCAAAGACGAACTCCTTGGTTCGCGCAAAGCTGGATGGCTTCAACCATTGGCCGACCTGCCAGTCCACCGCATGAAAACTACTGAGCACCAGCAATACCAAGGCAGCCATGCTGATTCGCTGCAACAACAGGGAGCGCTTTCCAGATAGAAGGCTTATATGACTCTCTTGTCTGTTGTGCCGGTGCAGATAGCGACGCAAAGAGCCGCTGAGGGTGTCGGCCAGGTAAACCAGCACGACGAACACCAGAATGATGCTCAAAACCTCCGGGGAGGACAATTGGCGTATGGATATCAACAGCTCCTGCCCTAGCCCGCCGGCGCCCACAAATCCTAGCACCACCGAGGTTCTCAGCGTACATTCCCAGCGATAGATCGAATACGACAACAACTCGGGAAGACATTCGGGCACGGTTGCATAGAACAGCGTCTGGGTGCGCGAACTTCCGTTGTCCAGCAAGTTGCCGGTGATACTGGCCTCACCCGACTCCATGATCTCGGCATAGTTCTTCGCCAGGATGCCCACATTGGTTATCAGCAAGCCCATGATGCCTGCGGTTGCTCCCAGGCCGGTAATACCCACAAAGAGCAGTGCCCAGATAAGCTCCGGGACACTGCGCATGAATAGCAACAGCCCGCGCAGTGTGCCGCGACAAATACGCGAAACTGGACTCATGCTCCGACCCCGGCTTGAGATGGACAGGCGGCTTGTCACCATCACGGCTAGCGGGGCTGCCAGTACGATCGCCAGCACGGTGGCGACCGTGGCGATCGAGACTGTCACGATCGTTGCCCGCATCAATCGCTGCAGAAATTCGGTATCGGTTCTGGGTGGCCAGAAGGTTGCGAAAAAATCCGCACCTGACTGCAGTGACTGACTATTGAGCAGTGTTGCAGGATGAAACTCAGAGCCGACCAGCGAGGCTGCAAACAGCAAGATCAGCCCCACACCCAACAAGGCGCGAGTGCTTCGCTCAGGATCACTCAGCAACATGCTTCGCAGCCGACTATCAATCCCGGAGTTCAGACTCATAGCCTCGGTACAGGGACTCGATCATCGGCTCATCGACATCCTCTGCTGGCAGATCAAACAGCACTCGGCCCTGCCGTAAACCGATGATGCGAGACAAATGACTACGCGCCAGTTCGACCTGATGCAAAGAGCACACAATGGACTGGCTGTTTTGAGTCACATGATTCAGCAAAGTACTCAGACACAGCTCGGAGCTGGAAGGGTCCAGCGCTGACAGTGGTTCATCGACGAACAGATATTCGGCTTCACAAGCCATGGCCCGAGCAATGGCAACCCGTTGCTTTTGTCCACCGGACAAGGTCTCAACAGGTCGCCACAAGTGCTGCTCAACATCAAGGCTTGACAGAAAACCATGCGCCAGCTCGACATCTGCGCGGGCTGGGAACATCAGCGAGCGCAAAGCAAATGCCAACGAACGTGTTGGCAATAGTCCGGACAAGACCGCCAGTGCGACTCGTTGCCTAGCTGGTAGAGGCGCCGATTGCGGGCAGAGATGAATCTTGCCGCGCATCCGTTGCAAACGGGCGGTTTTCTGCTGCCAGGGATCCTGCTCGTCGAGCGCCACGCTACCGGTTGACGGTGCAAGCGCCATGCTCATGATCCGCAACAAGGAGCTCTTGCCAGAACCACTGGGGCCGATCAGAGCCACCTGCTCCTGGCGATCAATGGTCAGGCAGATGTCATCCAGTGCCGGTGTCCCGTCATTGTAGGTGACACCAACCTGACCCAGTCTGAGGCTCAAGAGCTAGTTGCTGCCCAGTAGCTCAGCCGCTATTGCGGCGCGCTTGATGCCGTCATAGAAACTTGCCTCGGTGGGCACGAAACGCGTGGCTCGTTGCAGATCCAGGATGATTCGGTCTGACTCGTTCTCAGGATCCAGCGCAATAAAGGCATCAATGAGCTTGCCACGAATATCAGAAGACAGAGCCGGCCTGATAGTCCAGTTGTAATCATGATATTCAGGCGTGGTGTAGAACACCCGAAGCTTGTCAGTATCGACTTTACCTTCCTCGACAAGCTTCTCCCACACCTTGATATTCAGGGCGCCTGCAGCAACCCGACCACCTGCAACCGAAAAGGCCGTTGCATCGTGAGCACCTGAAAATGCAATGGACAGATCATTGTCGACATCGATTCCCTCGCTGCTCAGATAATGTCTGGGCATCAGATGGCCTGATGTGGATGAAGGTGAACCAAACGAGAAGCTGACGCCTTTCAAATCGGCGATCGACTGGATGGCTGAATCAGTCTGTGTAATGAAAACCGACTGAAAACGCTCGTCTTCCGCTCGTTGGACAATAGGCTCTACTTTGCCATCGGATCGCTGCGCCGCTTGCACGTAAGTGAAACCACCCAGCCAGGCCATATCGATCTGTTCGCTGACCAGAGCTTCAACGGCTGCCGCGTAATCGGTTACAGGCACAAAAGAGACCGGCATTTCCAGAACCTGCGACAGATAGTCCGCCAACGGTTCGAACTTGCGTATCAGTTCTGTCGGGGCCTCATCCGGGATCGCGCTGATGCGGAATGTATTCTGTGTATCAGCGTGGGATTGCCCGCCAATAATGCTGAATGTCAGCAAAGTAGCGCAGGCCAGAAATCGGGTAAATCTCTGAGATCTGGCTCCAGGGCTTACTGCCGAGCACAGGCGCTGTACAACAACCGATGTAGATCGTGTCATGTTGATAATTCAATCACAATTGCGGCAAGATTAAATGGGCTTGCCAAGGCGGCTGGACTATAGCAAATATTCCGGCTCAATCGTGATTTCTGACAGACTAAGGGATCGTGATAAGACATCACAAAGAGGAGCAACCCTCCTCTTTGTAGTGATCAATCCGGCTACGGTGCGCTATCACCAAATGCTGCCATGAGTGCTCCGACCAGAGTCGACAGCAACAAGATAACAGTGGGCAGGAAAGTCAGTATGAAGCCCAATCCACGTTTGGCCGGGTCTGCCACATAGGCGTTCGAGTAGAGGAAACGCCCGATCAGATAGACGCACCCGATCAGTGATACCAGCGAAGGAGACCAATAGTATGACGCCATGAACAACGCCGGCAGAAAGCAGACCAGCTGTTCCAGCGTATTCATCTGAACACGGTAGACCCGTTCAAACTGCTCATTACCCGTGACAGCAGGCGCTTTGACGCCATGAGTCTCTCGAGCCTTACCTACCAATACAGAGAAAAGTATGAACTGCAGGATGGCAAGAACAGCCACGATATGAACAATACTCATGTACGATTTCCGGTTAAATTAGTTATCAGTTGAAAATTGGGCAAGCCGCTTCAAGGCATCACCGCTCAAACGATAGCCGACCCACTCATTCTGGCGCTCGGCATCCATGGAGTTATACACGTCTATTGCTTGCTGATTCCATTTGAGTACGCTCCACTCCATCCGGTGACAGCTATTCTGCATCGCGATAGCGGCCAGATGGCTCATGAGCATTTTGCCGACCCCAAGACCACGATATCCCTGTGAGACATAAAGATCTTCCAGATACAGTCCGTTGCGACCTAACCAGGTTGAGTAGTTGAAGAAGTACACAGCCATGCCAACGGCAGCCGTGCGCCTTTCGGCAATGAGCGCATAAGCCTTACAGTCATCTGAAAAAAGAGATTTTCTGACATCCCCTATCGTCGACTTTACTTCTGCCCTGGATTTTTCAAAACTGGCAAGATCGATGATGAATTCATGTATCTGCTCAGCATCTTCAAGCATCGCCGGTCGTATGATGATGTTGGCCATAAGTTATTTTACATTCGGTCAGCTCTCTTGATTACTCATTATAGCGACCGAGCTGCGCCAGCCTCAAAAGACTCGTGCAGCGTGATGAAAAAGCTTCAGGTGCTGAGCACGTTCAAATGCCTGGAAGATCTGCTTCGAAGTTGGCGTTTTTCGCTGTTTTCACGGGATACATCCTGTATCCCGTGAAGCACGGCCTCTGGCAGCTGGCGGCGTTCGTCCAGTCCAATGTAACAGGTTACCAGCACAATTCTGAACCACCGGTGACCCGTCACCGGTCACGATCCAGACTCGAAACTCACCCTCGACCAGCGTTTAGCTCACAGCTGCTGGCGGTGGCATTGTGGCCTCCAGATCATGCCCCTTCAGCGGGTCCGGGAAACCGATTTTACTCATATCCTTGATCGCCTCGCCACTGTCCACCCATTTCTGTATCTCGGCTTCGCTCGCCTTGGGGGAGAACAAACCGGTATACGCGTAGAGAATACCGAATACGGGGGACAACCAGCAGGCAAAAGAGAGTGGAATGTACAACAGGTTCTCGACCTGTCCATCTGAAATTCCAAGTCCCAGTGCGGTGATTACAAAAGCACCACCGGCATTCCACGGAATCAGTGGAGACATCAGCGTGCCACCTTCTTCAACCGCACGACTCAGGTTCAGTGTGGAATAACCCATTCCCCGGTACGCAGGAGCATACATACGCCCTGGCAATGCAATGGACAGGTAGGGGTCGCCGGCGACAAGATTGGTGGCGAATGAGGTGCCGATAGCGGCAGTCTGCACGCCTGCGAATGTACGCACACGAGTAAGAATGGCATTGATGATGGCTTCAAGACAACCTATACGCTCCAGTGCGCCACCAAAACCCAGTGCAATCAAGACCAGTGAGATAACCCACATCATCGATTGAATGCCACCGCGATTCAGCAAGGTATCGATTTCTGTCACACCCGTCTCGATCGAATAACCACTGTTTGCATAACTGAATACGTCATGCAAACCGACGCCCTGAAATATGATGGCCATCAAACCTCCCAACAGGACACCGGCAAACAGAGAAGGAATGGGGGGCTTCTTGGCGATCGCAAGACCGATGACCAGCAATGCCGGAAGCAGCAACCAGGGCGAAATCCAGAAACTTGCCTGCAGTGCTGTGGTGATCGTATCGATTTTTTCGAACGAGGTAGCACTGGGGTCAATCCAGGCATAGCCTGCGTAGGCGTAGATACCGAGGGCCACGAGCATAGCCGGTACGGTGGTTGGCATCATGTTACGAATATGGTCAAACAGATCGACTCCGGTGACCGCCGGTGCCAGATTTGTCGTATCCGATAGCGGTGAGATCTTGTCCCCAAAAAAGGCCCCCGAAACAACGGCACCTGCCGTCCAGTACATCGGAATACCGAAACCTGCACCGATGCCCATCAGGGCCAGGCCCACCGTACCCGACGTACCCCAGGAGGTTCCCAGCGAGACGGAGACAACGGCACACAGTGCCATCGCGGCTGCCAGAAATATTTCAGGGGTGAGAAGCTTCAAACCGTAGTAGATCAGTGTGGGCACTGTGCCACTGGAAATCCACACACCGATGATCATGCCCACGGCGATCAACACCGAGACTGAGGGCAGTGCTACATGGATAACATGGAAGATGCCCTGTTCAATGCTCGGCCATTTGTAACCGAGTTTCATGCCGACCAGACCCGTTATCGCAAGGCCGATAGCCAAAGGTATATGCGGGGTAAAATCGCCAAAATAGAATAACTGTACGCCGAGTACGATCAGCGTCAGCAAGATTGGCAGTAACGCAAGACCCAGTGAGGGTAGTGCGTGCTCCCGTTGTTCGCTCTGCATTGGATTAAAGCTCCTTTTATACGTACAGCGGATGTGCAGCACACAGGTGCTGAACCTGACTCAGCACTCGTGCTTCAATAGCGGCATCACCCTCACCCTCTGTCTGCGACAAGGCTTGAACCACTTCGAGCACCAACTCACCCACTTGTCGAAATTCGCTCTCACCAAAGCCTCGCGTGGTGCAGGCTGCTGTGCCCAGGCGCACCCCAGAGGTCACGAACGGCTTCTCCGGATCAAATGGGATTGAATTCTTGTTACACGTCAGACCCGCCCGCTCAAGCGCCTGTTCGGCATCACGTCCATTGACCCCTTTGGGCCGCAGATCAACCAGCACCAGGTGTGTATCCGTACCGCCGGAGACAATATCAAGACCACCCTGTTGCAAGACCTCGGACAATGCTCTGGCATTGGTCAACACCTGCTGGCTATACAGCTTGAACGCCGGTTGCAACGCCTCCCCCAATGCCACAGCCTTTGCCGCAATGACATGCATCAGTGGCCCACCCTGATTACCTGGAAACACAGCAGAATTGAATTTCTTTGCCAGCGCCTCGTCGTTACACAGAATCATGCCGCCGCGAGGACCGCGCAGCGTTTTGTGTACCGTGGTGGTCACTACATGCGCATGCGGTAGTGGGTCAGGATAAAGGCCTGAGGCAATCAGACCCGCATAGTGCGCCATATCCACCATCAGATAGGCACCCACTTCATCGGCTATTTCCCGGAAGCCTGCAAAATCAATCGCTCGAGGATAAGCTGAAGCACCCGCGATGATCAGCTTCGGACGGGTTTCCAGAGCCACTTTGCGAACCTGCTCCATGTCGATGAGCTGATCCGATTCGCGCACTTCATAGCTGACGACATCGAACCATTTGCCAGACATGGTGACAGGTGAACCATGAGTCAGATGTCCGCCATGTGCCAGAGACATACCCATGATGCGATCGCCAGGTGCCAGCAGTGCCAGAAAGACCGCCTGATTGGCCTGGGCTCCCGAGTGTGGCTGTACATTGGCAAACTTTGCACCGAAAAGCTCTTTGGCACGCTCGATGGCAATGGTTTCTACCGTATCGACATGCTCACACCCACCGTAGTAACGACGACCGGGATATCCCTCAGCATACTTGTTGGTCAGTACCGAGCCCTGTGCCAGCAACACATCTGTGGAGACGATATTCTCCGAGGCGATCAGTTCGATCGTATTGCGCTGTCGCTCCAGTTCCAGGGCAATAGCATCGGCGATGGCAGTATCGCTGATAGTTTGTGTATTAATCAGATCAGACATGTGTATCTCTAGGCGAAAAATCTAAAATTGTTCAACATCCGGCAAGCAGTTCCTGATTGGCCATGCTCAGAAATTCCCGGACGAAGGCAAGCCTCAAGCTGCTACGATACTTTCAGTGAGCATGCCGTGGCAGGCGTAGAGAATCGCGCTATCGCACGATCTAGTCAAATAACTAAATCTCATGCCCCCTTAAGTATTAGTTACACCTTTATGTGGTCTGGAAAAAACAGGTAATGACTCAACTACCGCTGAACGCGCTGCGAGTATTCGAAGCTGCCGCACGCAACAACAGTTTCAGAGCCGCAGCAGACGAGCTCTGCGTATCACAGCCGGCAGTCAGCCTGCAAATCAAGAATCTGGAGGACTGGCTCAATGCCCCACTGTACGATCGCACAGACAATCGTCCGCGCCTGCTCCCCCATGGCGAAGTACTAGCCCGAGCACTGACGGTTTCACTGGCCGACATCGAGGGATCCTGTCGTCGGGCACGCCGTCATTCGGAGTCGCAAACCCTGGTTATCGCAGCCATTCCCTCGGTGGCGATCTGCTGGCTGATTCCGCGCTTGTCCAGTTTTCGCGCACTGCACCCCGAGCTCAATGTCAGGATTATCTACGCCATTCACGGACAGGAAATTGATTTTGGCGATGTGGATCTTGCCTTTGTT
Source organism: Granulosicoccus antarcticus IMCC3135 (assembly GCF_002215215.1). NCBI lineage: Bacteria > Pseudomonadati > Pseudomonadota > Gammaproteobacteria > Chromatiales > Granulosicoccaceae > Granulosicoccus > Granulosicoccus antarcticus. Next base: position 5,291,757 of record NZ_CP018632.1, read on the forward strand.
TTCGACAACTCACTGCCTAGTCGAGCAGGTGCGCATACCCACACCTTTCTTCCCGGCATCAGTGCGCCGGTCTGCAGTCCTGCTGTGCGCGAGACCATGAGCGGAGAGCGGCTACCTGAAGGCATCGCACTTGCCGGCTTTTTGCATGAACACGATCACACCGGTTGGGCTCGATGGTTTGCACGTGCCGATTGCGGTTCAGCACCATCGCTGTCAGGGCCTGTATTCGAAGATTTCAACCTGTTGCGTGCGGCAGCGCTCGCCGGCCAGGGGGTTGCACTTTGTCCGTTAGCCATCATCCGGGAAGACCTGCAATCGGGAAATCTTGTCCAGTTATCAGACATCACAGTCAACAAAGACTACATCTACTACTTGCTTGAACATGCCTTCTGCGACGAGACCACGAGGCAGGCCACCCAAGCCTTCAGATCTTGGCTGTTCGACACACGCGACAAGGAATTTGCCGCAACCAGTTTCGGCCTTGCTTCAGAGGCGATTGACGGCACAAAAAACGCGGATCGAAGCTGACATCACGTGGCGACAGTGGTTATTCGATACTCGATAGCATGCAATGAGCCTCGCTCTGGACTGAAGCCCAATCCGATACTGCCAAAATTGTCCAACGATGCAGATTCACGACGAATGAATTCAGACGAGAGCCCGCCTCGAATAATATAGGTTCCATTGGTGCTTGAATCATGGATCAGACACCGCCCCCTGACAAGTTCGATCCTGGCATGATTACGTGATGCTGATTCGATATCGATGACGACATCATTGTCAACGGCGCGCCCAAATGTAAGCACCGAATTGCCCTCATCGATGCGGATGCGCCGCTCACCTATCAGTAGATCAAGTACCGGGTTGGTCTGATAATGCTGAGTGCGACCGACTGCCGTGATGATACCGGTCTCTGCACTGTCGTTATTCCAATGAATCCGATACACCGGCATGGGTGAACTCATTCCTTTGAAGTCCACACGATCAAGGAACAATGCACTTGAGCGATGCGGTAGTGACAATTGCGCCACGGCCTCTTCCGTTATGCAGATTTCATCCGCTTCAGCATATGCTGCTACGCGTGCCGCCAGGTTCACAGCATTGCCATAGATATCACCGGTATCGGGGATGACCTCACCGTGGTGAAACCCGACTCGGACTGACAGATCCAGATTCTGATGCTCCCTCTGGATATCGATGGATGCCAGGTACGCCAAATCCGGGTGCGAGAAGCTGGCCAGTATCGCATCGCCTATCGTTCGCAATAACGTTCCCTGATGACGCTCAACAATCGCGCGCATATACCTCAACGAATCACTCACCTGTTGGTGGGCTTCTACATCACCTTTTGTCTGGTACAAACGCGTGCTACCTGCAAGGTCTGCAAATAACACGGTCAGGGTCTGTGAGCTCATGACTGATACCAGCGTTGATGAAAATAGGTCGCAGTCATTATCCACCTTCACGACGCGAAGTTCGCAAAGTGGCCAAGACAGGTGCAATATCAGGTTCAGGCAACCGAGCTTTGCTCACGCTGCTGCACTTGATAACACATACTTCAGATACGTTCCATCGTCTGAATGGGTAGTTTCACCGAATTTCCAGACAATCTATCCGATTTTCGTAACAGTGAATTGTCATATGTTTTCTGTAGCAAGATTGCAAATGGAGTTATAACAGGATGGCTACTCGACCTTGTTCTCGCCGCCATCCTCATCAAAGTCACGACATGACGTTCAACCTTGCGAATGTGCTGCAAGCAGTTCCGCCAGAAACGTATCTCTAAGCAGGTTCGGTTCCGCACCCTCGCGGGTTATCGCCACAAATGGGGTATGAAAATTAAGCTGCTCGGGCAACAAGCGCCGCATTTCACCTGAGTTTATCCAACGCGTTGCCAAATGCTCCGGCAAGAAGCCTATGAATTTCCCACTGAGGATCAAGGTAGTCACACCTTCAATCTTGTTAGTACGGGCCGCCGGTGTCTGGTCAGGAAAAAACTCCCGAAATCTGGTGTTAAGCGTGTAACCCGGAACGACAAAATTCTGCTTCTTGATCAAATCAATTGTCAGACTCTCATCTTGAATCGGAAAGAGTTCGTGGTCAGTGCTGCAGTAAAGAAATAGTGACTCCTCGTAGAGATGAGAATAAATCAGTGCTGGCAGGCGGTGATGGAATGGGATAATGCCAATCAGAGCCTGTCCGTCAATAACAGCCCGTTCAATCTCATTCGGCGACCCGATACTGAGAACCATTTTGACGTCGGGGCCTTTTTCACAGAATTGCGCCAATGCAAAGCGGGTCCGCGCGCTTTTGTCTGTAATTACATCGTCGGGCAGGTACAACGTAAAAGTGCCGACAAGTCGACTGTGCGCAGCGTTGATGGTACTGCGGAACTTCTCCAGATCCGCAAGCAACTGCAGCACAGCGTCATACACGACGCGACCGTGATCGGTGAGCTTGAATCCGGAGCGTCCACGCAGGCAGAGCGTCAGATCCAGGCGTGATTCAAGATCTTTCATGTAACGACTGATGGCCGAACGCCCGATGTTGAGCTCCACTTCAGCCGCCGCAAATCCACCACAGTCCACCACTGTTCGGAACACTCTGAGAAGGTGAATATCCATATCACTGATATTCCCTTGCAGACTCGTCCGTTTTGTCATGATTGTTTCCTATTTTGTTACGCAAGAGTTCCAAACAAGTCGTTTATTGAATCATAGGTCAAGTGGATACTGATTTTGAAGCGGTATTTGGATTCCGTTAAAAACCATTCGTTACGACCTGAACTGCTTGAGGCGAACCATGACAGCAAAAGAAATTCTCTACACCCCGATACCGTCGGCAGAAATACCCCGCTATGCGGGTCTGTCCACATTCATGCGACTTCCGCATTTACCGCCGAACGAGGCGATGAATGTGGATATCGGCTTGATCGGCGTGCCCTGGGACGGCGGCACCACCAACCGCCCTGGGGCACGCCACGGTCCACGACAAGTCCGCGAGTTGTCCTCGCTCATGCGCAACTATCATCCTGCGCTGAAATTGAGTCCCTATAAACTGGCCAACTGCCTGGATCTGGGTGACACGCCGGTAAACCCACTCAGTATCGAAGAGACTCTGCACCTGATCGAGACCTTCTATCACGATGTAGTCGGTCGTCGAATTGCACCGCTATCTGTTGGCGGTGACCACCTCATCAGTCTACCTATCCTGCGCGCTCTGGCCCATCGTCACGGCTCGCTGGGCATGGTTCAATTCGATGCCCACACCGACACCTGGGATACCTATTTCGGCGATTACAAATACAGCCATGGAACACCATTTCGACGGGCCATAGAAGAAGGTGTACTCGATCCGAAGCGCACGGTGCAGATCGGAATCCGCGGTGGTGTATACGACGAGCACGATGGCGACTGGGGTCTCGAACAGGGTATTCGCGTCATCACCATCGAGGAATACAATGACTTGGGGCCAGATGCCGTGGCCGCTGAGGCGCGACGGATTGTGGGGCATCAGCCCACCTACGTGACGTTCGACGTGGATGCTCTCGATCCGGTCTATACACCCGGTACCGGGACGCCTGAAATCGGTGGGCTCAACACCTTCGATTGCCAGAAAATGCTACGTGCTCTGCGCGGTCTGAATCTGATTGGTGGTGACGTTGTGGAAGTGTCCCCACCCTTTGACCCCAGCGGCAACACCGCACTGGTCGGCGCAACGATGATGTTCGAGATTCTTTGCATTCTGGCCGAGGCTCTCAGCCAAAACCAATAATTCATTCGGGGAATGGGTCCATCAAGACCCATCCCTGCTCCCCGCTGTCGCAAACATCCAGATTTAAAAGGAAATTCTCATGAATATCGACGTCGTTATCGTTATCGGCTATTTCGCCATGATGTTGCTATGCGGATTTATAGCAATGCGTAAACTGACCACTACGGCAGACTATCTCGTTGCCGATCGAAACCTGCCCTTCTGGGTGTTTTTCCCCTGTCTTTCAACAGTTATTCTTGGAGGCGGATCAACCTTCGGCTCCGCCTCGCAAAGTTATCAGTTTGGAATGTCCGGTGCCTGGATCACGCTGATGTTCGGTTTGGGGGTCGTCACTGTGGGATTGGCATTCGCTGGAAAACTGGCGAAACTCAAGGTTTTTACTCTTAGCGAGATGCTGGAGCGTCGCTATGCACATGGAACCCGCTACGTCAGTGCCATTATCGCCTCAATCTATGCCACCTTGATATCAGTGGTGCAGATTATCGCTCTGGGCACGATCCTTAAAGCACTGCTGGGATGGGATTTGTCGACGGGCATCATCGTGGGCGGCATGGTCACCATGGTCTACACGCTGATCGGCGGCATGATCGCCATTACCATCACCGATTTCATCCAGTTCATCCTGATGACGCTGGGTGTCGCGTTGCTGATACCTGCCGGTATTGACGCTGCCGGTGGTATGGCGGCAGTGACAGCAGCAGTTCCTGAAGAATTCTTTTCGCTGACCAATATAAGTGCCACTCGCGTCCTGGGTCTGTTCCTGTCGCTCTATCTGGGCATCATGATCGGACAAGACATCTGGCAGCGTATATTCACTGCCAAGAATGAAAAAGTGGCCAGAAACGGCTCAATCTCAGCTGGTCTCTATTCCATCGGGTGGGGAGCTGCCATGGGCCTGTGCGGTATCCTCGCGTTTGTACTCTTACCTGATCTTGATTCACCACAGGATGCGCTTCCGGCACTCGTGATGAAGGTAATGCCCGCTGGCCTGAGCGGTCTCGTTCTTGCCGCATTGATGTCTGCACTCATGTCGACTGTGAGCTCTACCGTTCTGGCTTCAGCGACGCTGATCAGTAATGATCTGCTTAAGCCATTATTCGGATTCAATGAAAAGAAGGAATTGGCAGTATCTCGTTGCATTACCGCACTGGTAAGCGTGTTGGTCATTATCTTGTCGATATCCATTGGCGATGTTTTTATTGCCCTTGATACCGCTTATGCCTATCTCTCCGGCTGCCTGTTCGTTCCCATCATGGCAGCCCTGTTCTGGAAGAAGGCCACGTGGCAGGGAGCCATTAGTTCGATCATCATTAGTGCCATTATCGTAAGCGCAAGCTTGGTGAGCTACGGTGCGGCAGCTGCGGAAACGGTTATCTTTGGCCTATTGTCGAGTGCGGTGGTTATGGGAGTGGTCAGTCTTGTAATGGGTGGCCCGAAAGCAAGCGACTTGGTTGAATGGGAAAGAGATCGTTCTTGAAGCCAATCAGCCCATACGCCAAGTTGGGTAATCTGTTGATCGGGTAGTTGAATAACTTTCAAGTGATACAAGCCGCGCAGGATGATATCCGAAGCGGCCTGTATCATTTAGCGGCCGAAAGGGGTCGGGGCCGATCCCTATGGCATGCAGGTGAGAGAACCAGTATCAATTTCGCCCGGCAACAATTCTGGCAATCAGCTCATCAATCAGTTGTCCGCCTGCGTGTTTATCAGTCAACTGCACGCCTTGCATGCCAAAAGCTTTGGCAGCTTCAATATTCTCAGCCATGTCATCGACAAAAACACAGCTTTGTGGAGTGACGGCGAACTTCTCACACAGGTGCTGATAGATAGCGGGGTCCGGCTTGATAAGCCCCGCCTCGCAGGACACGACGACCCCTTCGCAAGCATCCCAGCAGTCGAACGTGGATTCCAGATATTTCCATGCATGGTCCTGCATGTTCGACAGTATATAAACAGGCACGCCCTGAGCCTTGGCGCGGTGCATGGCTTCCATCGTATTGGGCAGTGCCAGTAGCGAGGTGCACAGATTCGCATAGATTCTGGCGATGCCTTCCGGATTCAGAGAGGTCCTTGCCTGGGCTCGCTCGATGGCCTGCTCCACGCTAATGGTGCCACGATCCAGCGCCAGCCAGTCAGGGTTTCCGACGGTCACAGACAAGGCTTCTTGCTGTTCGGCAGGCACCTGGAAGGCACTGGCTACCAGTCCATCAGGATTCCAGTCGCAAATAACATTACCAATATCCAGTATCAGGTTGTTGAGCATAGGAGCGATTACGTCTTTATTTGTGGGACAAGAAGCGAAGCATAACGTCAGATGTGGCATAGGAAAAGGGAAAATATGAACGTGACCCCGTCGACCATCTATCCCCTGGCTGCTTGACGTTGACCATGATAGCTGTATTTAATACCAGTATATGGACATACAGTTAAATTCAGCCACTCCGTCGAACTATGCAGAACTGCATTGCGTCTCGAATTTCAGCTTTCTGCGCGGTGCATCACGCCCGGAGGAGCTGATAGACACTGCCCTGAGACTGGGCTACTCAGCACTGGCCATCACCGATGAGTGCTCCATGGCCGGCGTGGTACGGGCCTATGGGCGCATGAAGGAGTTGGCGAGTGATGTTCCCGTCGCCCCTGGCAAGATAAACGACAATGTCATGACGCAGGCGAGTTTCAAACTGATCGTCGGCAGCGAGTTCGCTCTGGATGATGGCTTTCGACTGGTCGTTCTGGTGCGCAACCTCGCCTCCTATGCGCGGCTCTGCCAACTGATTACCAACGCGCGCCGATCTGCGGCAAAAGGTAGTTACCAGATATCACCTGCCATGATCAATAATGCCGGTCTGGAGGATTGCTGCCTGATACTGGTGCCCCCTTACCTGCCTGCAAGACGCAAGAATCCGGACGCTATGTTCAGCTGGTTCGACAAGCTGGGGCCCTTCACTTTTCTGGCGCTCGAGCTGCACTATGGCAGTTATGATCAGAAACACAGCCACTGGTTGTTCGATGCGGCGGAACGCCACCAACTGGCCATCGTCGCCGCCGGCGATGTTCATATGCACGAACGCAAAAGGCGCGCGCTGCAGGACATCATCACCTGTATCCGGCATACCTGTACACTGGATACCGCGGGTCGGCGACTGTTTCAAAATGGCGAACACTACTTGCGGGACAGGCGTGCCCTGCAATCCATTTATCCTGCAAAAACACTGCAAAATGCCTGCGATGTGGCAGCCCTGTGTCACTTCGATCTGGCAGAACTGGACTATCAATACCCTCGGGAAGTAGTGCCTGCAGATCTGACATCAGCTCAATATCTGCGCAAGCTGACGCTGGAGGGTGCGCAATGGCGCTGGCCGAATGGACATAGCATCGATGTACAACAGCAACTGGAACACGAGCTATCGCTCATCAGCGAGATGCAATACGAGTCCTACTTTCTGACCGTGCACGATATCGTCAGGTTCGCCCGTTCTCAGAACATCCTGTGCCAGGGTCGCGGCTCGGCTGCCAACTCGGCCGTCTGCTATTGCCTTGGGGTCACTGAGGTAGATCCTTCACGAACGCGCATGCTGTTCGAACGCTTCATTTCAAAAGAACGTAATGAGCCCCCCGACATTGATATCGACTTCGAGCATGAACGGCGTGAAGAGGTCATTCAGTATATTTATGCCAAGTATGGCAGGCACCGGGCTGCCCTGGCGGCAACGGTAATCACCTACCGCAAGCGTAGTGCCATTCGTGACCTGGGCAAGGCCATGGGCCTGCTCGAGGACCAGATAGAAGCCCTGTCCAAATCAATGGCCTGGTGGGACGGTACCGATGTTGTCGGTGAGAGGCTCGAAGCCATGGGCTTTGATCCTGACAGCCCATTGATAAAGCGTTTCACCTGGCTCTTGCAGCAATTGCTGGGATTTCCACGTCATCTGTCACAGCATGTCGGCGGCTTTGTCATCTCCGATCGGGATCTGTCGACACTGGTACCGGTTGAAAATGCTGCCATGCCTGATCGCACCATCATCCAGTGGGACAAGGATGATCTTGAAGAACTGGGCCTGCTGAAGGTGGATGTGCTGGCTCTGGGCATGCTCACCGCCATTGCCAAGTGCTTCAAATTGATAGAATCACATCGGGGCATCAGTCACACCATGGCTGCCATCCCGGTCGACGACACCCCCACCTACGACATGATCTGCCGGGCCGACACCATTGGTGTTTTCCAGATCGAGTCACGGGCGCAGATGTCAATGCTGCCGCGCCTCAGACCGCGCAGTTACTACGATCTGGTGATCGAGATATCCATCGTCCGACCGGGCCCTATTCAGGGCGGCATGGTCAACCCCTACCTGCAACGTCGTCAGGGCATACAACCCATCAGCTATCCCAACAAGGATCTGGAGCGGGTGCTGGAACGCACGCTGGGCGTCCCCATTTTCCAGGAGCAAGTCATGGAGATTGCCATGGTGGCCGCAGGCTTCTCGGCAGGTCAGGCGGATGAACTGCGCCGTTCCATGGCGGCCTGGCGTCGCGGCGGGCAAGTTGCCCGATTTCATGACCGTGTGGTGAGCGGCATGTTGAAAAATGGTTATGATCCGGAGTTCGCCGAAGCCATTTTTCGTCAGATCGAGGGCTTTGGCGAGTATGGTTTCCCGGAATCGCATGCGGCCAGCTTTGCCTTGCTGGTCTATGTCTCCTGCTGGTTGAAATGCCACGAACCAGCCGCCTTTCTGTGCGCCATGCTCAACAGCCAGCCTCTGGGTTTCTATGACCCATCCGATCTGACGCAGGATGCCAGGCGTCATGGCGTCAACGTTCTACCGGTTGATGTCAATCAAAGTGACCGGGACCACAAGCTGGTCATTCCTGACAAGAGCGACAGAGAACAGCCTCACATAACTGACAATAACGCCCCCCACACCGCAACCTCGCCTGCTCACTCGAATCCTACTCAGCCAAACACTGCTCACTCGAATCCGGATCAGGCGGCTATCCACAACACAGCCACACCATTGCCTCAGGCAGCGGTACGGTTGGGATTCCGGCTGGTATCCAGACTCTCCTCTGCGGGTACTGAACGACTGTTGGCGGCGCGCGCCCATGGTCCGTTTACCAGTGCCGCCGATCTGGTGCGTCGCTCAGGCATCAACCAGACAGACCAACAGGCACTGGCCATCGCTGGCGCACTGGAAAATATCAGTGGTGACCGGCATCAGGCGCAGTGGGATCTGCTGGGCGTGGAGGCTTTGCCTGAACTGCTGGCTGATGCATCGGCCGCGGAACCTTGCCTGCATTTGCCTGAACCCACTGAAGGCCAGAACACGGCAGCCGATTACATGAGTATGGGTCTGACCCTTGATCGTCACCCCTTGTCGCTATTGCGGGAGCGGCTGACAAAAAGGCGTATTCTGGATTCGAGCCGCTGGGCAGCCATTCCCAACGGCCGCATGGCTCGTATCGCAGGTCTTGTCAAAGTGCGTCAGCGCCCAGGCACGGCCAACGGTGTGATCTTCCTGACCATCGAGGATGAGGGCGGGCCGATGAACGTCATTGTCTGGAGCCAGGTCGCGGAAATCTTCCGCAAGGAGGTGCTGGGCGCGCAGATGGTATCGGTACACGGTGTCACGCAGCGCGAACAAGGGGTATCGCATCTGGTTGCCCGCAAAATCGAAGACCTGTCCTGGATGCTGGGCGAACTCACTGTCAGTTCCCGTGATTTCCATTAAAGAGCGTCATTTTCACTTCAGCGACACGCCTTGTGTGCCGCTCTCTCTAGAGACTCGTCATATCCTGAATTGCACTATCATTCCACTCAGACCAGAAAATTGAAATGAACGGCAGACAGAATCGCCGAATCATCATTGCCCTTGACGAATAAACCCTACAAACAAGCATGAGCAAGCACGCGGCGTGGCTACACGCTGAACTATCCCAGTGGATGCGCGATGGCCTGGTTGACGAGACGACCGCCAAGGCCATTGCCAGTCGCTACCCGATCAACCATGGTTTGTCCTGGGGCCTGTTCATTCTTACCGCTATCGGCGCCATTATCTTCGGCCTGGGCATCATCCTGTTCTTGGCCAACAACTGGGCGGGCATGCCTAAATCAGCAAAGCTGTTTCTTGTCTTTGCAGCCCTTGCCCTGAGCCACGGTATCGCGCTGTGGTTACGCCGCAAGCGTCCCCATCAGCTCAATCTGATTGAAGGCTTTCACCTTGTTGGCACCATGATGTTTGGCAGTGGTATCTGGCTGATTGCTCAGATCTACAACCTCAGTGAGCATTACCCCACCGCCCTGCTCGTATGGGGACTGGGTGCATTGGCAATGGCGTGGGCACTGCCATCCGTCATCCAGGCACTGCTGGCCTGCATACTCATTAGCGTCTGGGGCTTGTCCGAAACGCTGGATTTCCAGAATGTGCACCTGGCCAGTATCGCACTGGTGGCCATCGGCATTGTGCCACTGGCCTGGAATCAGCGTTCCCGAACACTGCTGCTATTCGGCCTGGTTTCGCTTATGGGTCTGAGCTTCATCAACATCGGCAACTTTCTGAGCTACAGCATTATCTTCAATCTGCTGTTTGCCGTCAGTCTGATGCTGATCGCTGCCGCCTACCTGGCCCAACGCACACAGTTTCCCGGCAGTGACTCGGTACTGCGCGGCGTTGGCGTCATTATCTACGGCGTCAGTCTGTTCATGCTGACCTTCGTCAACGATTTTGTCTCGAATATACAGCGCCTGCCCTATAATCCGGATGCCTCGTGGCAGGGGATCATCACCGTACAATGGGCAGTGCTGGCACTCGCGGTCATTATCTGGTGTTTTATGGTCCTGCCACCCGTCATCAGAAAGCTCAGGCTTGATACCGCGACCACCAAGACCTTCCAACACTATCTCGTCCTGGCCTCCTTGCTGACATTAATTGCTCATGATCTTGGCTGGTTCGACGGACAACCCTATATACCTGCCATCCTCTACAACGTGATTCTTGCCTCTCACAGCGTGCTGCTTATCATTCGCGGCACTGATAATCTGCATGGCAAGCAAGTCTCGTTGGGTTGCCTGATGCTGGTGGGTCTGATCATGGCTCGCTTCAATGATATGTTCGATAGCTTGCTGCTGCGTGCTCTGGCATTCGTTCTGATCGGCACCTTGCTCTTCATTATCGGACACTATTATTCAAAGTCGAAAATGCGGGGACTGAACCATGCGTAGCTGGATCATCGCCCTGTGCATAGCCGCCCAGCTTGCGGTACTGGCCTATATGGTTTTCGGGCGCGAAATGTTGATTAAAAACGGGACAAGAATCAGCATTACAACGGCGCCCATCGATCCTCGAGATCCGTTTCGCGGCGACTTTGTCCGTCTACGCTATCCTCTGAATACCCTGAGTCATGCACCGGTTCGCTGGCAGCCTTCAGACTATCAGCCACGCAAGGGCGACAAGATGTACGCCATACTCGAACAACGACCCGGTGGTTTGTACGATGTTGCCTATTTCAGCAATCTGCCACCCGCCAGTGATTCCAAACCTCTGTACTTGCGCGGGCGAATTCAGGCCGCTGTCAACTGGGACGGACGTAATCAGGTCGATGTCAGCTATGGCATCGAGCAACTGTTCGTCGAGCAAGGCTCAGGCGTGGACATTGAAGACCGGCGCGGCATCAGAGGAGGTATGCAGAACGCCATGCAAGCCACAATTTCCGTTGGCGCTGACGGCTCAGCCGTACTCACCGGGCACACCTGGAGTGACATTGCGATTGGTCTCGAGATCAGCGATACATTTCAATTGATCGAGCCGACATCGGAAGACTCTGCGGTTTCCGAGGATAACGGCAGCGACACCGATAGCCCAGATCTCATCAAGCCGCCATCCCAGACTGCCTCCCCGGATCTGCCACCGATCAGACTCACCGTAACCAACGTATCGCAAGACAGCATTACCTTGAACAATCCGGGTGACAACTGCGGATTCAGGCTCGAGCCTCGAACCCGATCGCATTCGGAGTTCTTCCAACCTGCTGGCGTCTGCGCAGATTTACCATCAAAGCCGGTAATGATCGAGGCCGGAGAGTCAATCGTCCTGGACATTGAACTGGCCAGTCCACGCTGGCATATGAGTCTGAAGTCGGGTGATGTCATCAGCACCGCCGACATACGCTCGTTTCAGAATAGTGCCGAATGGTTTCGTCTGGTTTACCGATCAGAGCAACAGGTGAAGAAACTGCCCGGCGCTGAAGCTGACGACAGCAAGACGACAAGAAATACAGATATGACCAATGCAAGTGCGCCCCCTTTTTGGCAAGGAGATCTTGTCAGTCAGGCCTTCAGCCCCAGAGGGCAGATGGACTAAGGGTTCGTGGAATCACGAATATCGAACCAACTCTGGATGCAAGACACATCGCATCCAAAGTTGGTGTGCCTAGTGCCTAATCCTGATTGAAAGCGGCAAAACCCGGCCAGGCGTTGGCAGCCTGAGAAATCAACGCTAACTCGAAAGCATCCAGATCGATAGAACCGGCCTTGGCATTGGAAACCGCTTGTTCGACATCTCTTGTACCAACCAGCACATGGCTGACGCCGGGCTGTTGCAAAGTCCAGGCAAGTACCAGTTGTTCGGTACTGACACCACGGTCACGCGCCAGTGATTTCACCGGAGCAAGCACGGCTTGCAAGGCTTCCAGCACGGCGGGTTGGAAACGAGGATTGCCTGTGCGCAAGTCACCTTCAGCAAACTCACGCTTGCTGTCGATCTTGCCAGTCAACAAGCCCTGGGCGATGGGTGAATAGCACAGAAAACCCAGATCAAACTCTTCACAAACAGGCAGATTGGCACTGTCCTGCTCTCGGTCCAGTAGACTGTAGCGTTCCTGATCGGTGCTCAATGCGCCCAGTCGCGCCGCCTCGCTAATACGCTCTGGTGTCTCGTTGCACAAGCCCCATGCCCGTATCCGTCCTTCATCGCGCAAGGCATCCAGAGTCGCCACCACCTCGGCCAGTTCGGTCTCAGGGTCTGGCCAGTGTGTCTGGTACAGATCGATATAATCGGTTCCCAGACGCTTGCAGCTCTCATCCAGCTCCCAGCGGATGGATTGCTCGTCCAGCGTTCGAAAGATTCGTTTGCCTTCGCTCTCAGCGTGCAAGGTGGCGCTTTCAAGATCCCAGCGCAGACCGCATTTGCTTGCCAGTATGATGTCTTCACGCTTGCGGCCCTCAATGGCCTTGCCGACGATTTCTTCCGATAGGCCAAACCCATAGACAGCCGCGGTGTCTATCAGGTCAACACCGGCGTCCAGTGATGCCTGTACCGCCTTGATGGACGCATTGGCATCTGCACCGCCCCACTTCCAGCCGCCAATAGCCCAGGCCCCGAAGGCAACTGCAGAGGCTTGCATACCGTGCTTGCCGAGTAGACGAGTTTTCATCCCTTCAATTCCAAGGATACCCCGTCGTTCAGGGCGGGGAGGAATTGGAATGCTGTATTTATAGCCAGTAGTTGTTGGCCCTTCTGGGTGAATGGGGGCGGAACGGTTATACAATCGGGCTGTGAAATCAACATGCATCAAGGTTCTCAAAGTCAGGGTAAAAGATCGCCACGCGCCGCTTTTGCGCGGCATGGCGACTGAAGTCAATCAGGTATGGAACTACTGCAACGAGCTGTCTGATCGTATGATTCGGGAGCGTGGTCGGTGGATGTCCGGATTTGACTTCTCTGCTTACACGGTGGGTGCCTCGAAGCAGTTCGAGCACATTGGCAGCAGTACGATTCAGGAAACGGCCGAACACTACGCCAGCAAACGCTTCTCGGCAAAGCGTCGCAAGCTGGGCCAGCTTCAAGACAATGCTCGACTACAAGAGCCAGCAGGCCGGTATTGTCTATCGAGAAATCAATGAAGCCTATACCACGCGAGCGTGCTCCGAATGCGGAAGCCTGTGCGGGCCGCAGGGAATAAGAGCTCTTTCGGTAAGAGACTGGCAATGTGTTGAATGTGGTGTTCAGCATGATCGTGACGTTAACGCGGCTCGAAATATTCTCCGTCTCGGCGCAGGACATTGCGCTCCTTAGTGGGAATCCTCTTTCTTCAGGGAGAGGAGGATGTCAATACTTGAGTCGCTTCATAACAGGTTGTTCGTATTCGAGATGGAAGTCGTGAACCGCTCGTGCGGCAGACTTGGTCGATTCGGTCGTTGCCACGTGATAGAGAGCTTCGCCCTCATGCACCAATGGCAGCTTGGTAATACCAATAAGCACACCTGATGCATCGCTGATCACCGCTTGTTCGGACTCGCCGAACGGATCAGAGATATACCCGAGCACACCCCCTTCCTCAACAATCCCGCCCAGGCGGATTCGCGAGCGAAGAATGCCACTTTGAGGTGCCCGCATCCAGGCACTGTTATTGGCCAGCCACGGTTTGCCGCGGCGTTCTCCACTCTTGTTGGCAGGCAGCATTTTCAGATGGCGCATGACATTCAACACGCCTTTCAAACCGGCACGTATGGCCAGATCATCAAAGCGCAGTGCTTCACCGGCTTCATAAAGCAACAGCGGCAGATTACCAGCAGCACCACGAAGCGTACCGTCACGCGTAGTTGAATCCACCAGTATGGGCGGGGCAAACGCTTCAGCTAGTGGTAACAGTTCCGGATGACTATCCAGATCCACCCGGATCTGCGGAAAGTTGGCGCGGCCTTCGGCGGCGGTATGCAGATCAATACCGTGTGTGCATTTGGCAACGATTTCGCTCATCAGGGTATTGGCCAGACGCGCCGCCATGGAACCTGTCTCCGAACCCGGGAATGAGCGATTCAGATCTCGCCTGTCGGGCAGATAGCGCGACTGCGATACAAACCCATAGACATTGACCACTGGCACGGCAATAAGAGTACCGGCCAATCGACTCAAAGATTTTGTTGCCAGCAAACGCCGGATAATCTCAATGCCATTGATTTCATCACCGTGAATGGCAGCAGTTACAAACAGGACCGGACCGGGCTGCTTGCCATGAATGACATGGACCGGCATGGCCACCGAGGTATGTGTGTACAACGGCGGCAAAGGCAGATCTACATAACAACGCTGCCCTGGCTGAATGCTTTTACCACCAATGACAATGGCTTCGCGTCGAGCAGCAACTCGCTGGCCTGGCTTTCCTGTGCCTGAGCCAGGCGCGGTCCCGGACCCGGCTCCTGAAGTGGGTCCAGTTCCGGAATCCGCGCCGACGAGTGTCTCACCCTCGGATTCGCAGGCTGATTGCTCGTCACCTTCTTCACTCAACCGCGCGCACCTCGTGTCTTTGTATTACCGGGCCTGGCGTTCTTTTCCAGCTCTTCGATGATGATGCCGGCCACATCCTTGCCGCTGGCTGATTCGATGCCTTCCAGACCGGGCGAGGAATTCACTTCCATGACCAGCGGCCCACGTGCGGAGCGCAGCAAATCAACACCGGCCACCGATAAGCCCAGCACCTTGGCGGCACTGACGGCCGTGGCACGCTCTTCAGGCGTGATCTTGACCAGACTGGCAGCACCCCCTCTATGCAGGTTGGATCGGAACTCACCCTCGGCGGCCTGGCGTTTCATGGCAGCAACCACTTTTCCACCGACAACCAGACAACGAATATCGGCGCCCCCTGCCTCCTTGATGAATTCCTGTACAAGAATGTTGGCCTGCAGACCCATGAAGGCTTCGATAACCGACTCCGCCGCCTGGCTGGTCTCCGCCAACACCACGCCGATGCCTTGTGTACCTTCCAGTAGCTTGATGACCACCGGAGCACCTCCAACCATCTTGATGATGTCCTTGCTATCGCCCGGCTTGTTGGCAAAACCTGTCACCGGCAGGCCAATCCCCTTACGCGACAGCAACTGCAGTGAGCGCAACTTGTCACGCGAACGTGACAGAGCAACGGACTCTATCAAGGTATAGGTGCCCATCATTTCAAACTGTCGCAACACCGACGTACCGTAAGCTGTCACCGAGGCACCGATTCTGGGTATGACGGCATCAAAAGTGTCAAGCGTCTCGCCTTCCAGATGAATACTGGGTTTGCGCGACACGATATTCATGTAACAACGCAACACGTCGATGACTTGTACTTGATGTCCACGTTGCTCGGCCGCTTCGATCAGGCGACGGGTGGAGTACAGTCGGCGGTTGCGCGACAGAATGGCGATTTTCATTAAATTAAGCGGACCCTTTTATGTCTTCTGCGTAGAGAGCGCGGGCAGATACCCGTCCCAGTGAGAACGATGATGCTGGATTGACCTGAATATTGGGTACCAGGGCGGTTCGTCCCAGTAACATCCTGAACAGCATGTCGTCTCGTTGTGACAACGTCATTTCAATGGTCCGTGTTACCGGCCCCATGGTAAGAACTGTCGAGATGAAGTAGCGTTCAGCGGAGTGTCCACCCGAATCGGTGACTCGCCGGATGTCCACCAAAGGTGCTTCGCAGCGCCTGACGATGCTGGTATCTCGTTGTATCGGTTGCACAGTGAACAAGATCCAGTCTTGCCCATCACGTGTAACACGCTCGATATCACGTGCATGAATGGCGGAGGTTCGTGCTCCGGTATCCACCTTGGCCTTGATCGCTGGCAACCCGAGTTGCGGCAGGCCAACCCATTCGCGCCAACCGACGACAAGTGAGCTGCTATCGGCGTTATCCGCCGTGTTTGAATCTACTGAATTATTAGACGCGACCATGTCGTTCCCGACAAAAAAGATACGTTATTGTCTCACGCCTTTAAGAATTACGTGAGCCCCAGTTGACTCTTGCGTTACCACTTGGGCATTCGGTATGTCATTGGAGAATGCACGACTACGGGCCTGCTCAGGATCGTGCCCCAGATCCAGCCATCGTTGCACCAGACGCTCCTGTAGAGTCTCCATGGGGACATCCAGCATGACGCTGAGATGGAACATGGATGCCAACTTCTCCCAACCAGCTCTTGCCAGCAACAGATAATTACCCTCCACAATCACCACTTTGTGGCTCTCATCGACACATTGGCTGGCATTTCTGGACAAATCCATGCTTCGATCAAATACAGGGATGTAAACAGATGCACCGCCGGGCTCGACAAGACGAGCAATGAGGCTAACAAAACCGTCCACATCAAAGGTCTGGGGCGAGCCCTTGACAGCTATCTGGCCACGTTCCTGCAAAATGGCATTGTCCAGATGAAAACCATCCATGGGCACCACCACGGCCTGACCTGCAGAGCCGGGAACAGCAGCCTCATTGAGGCGCTGACAGAGTTGCGCCGCCAGGGTTGATTTGCCAGACCCGGGGGCTCCGGCAATCGCGATGATCAACCTCTGTCCCAGCAGTTGTTCTGCCTGAAGAATATACAGGCGCTGCAACAGCGCATCCACGGTATCGATAGTGTTACTCATGTATTCACTACTCCATCGGAAAACCGGACTCAAGGTAAGGCAGTATGACTCGGCACACCGTGCAATTGCCAGCGCTCTCCTGCATCCAGACGTATGCCCGATATGCCTGCGCAATCACGCATTGCAAGACAGCAACTGTGGCGCTCTGAACCCGTCATTATCAAGCTGGAGGACTACGAACCCATGGCAGCCAGGAAAATGTCCTCGTAGCGTTTGATCATCTGCTTCTGATCAAAATGCTGCAGAGCGAACTCTCGGGCAAATACTGCACGTTCTTGCCGCAATTCGGGATGCAGAATCATTTCACGGATGGCCGCTGCCATCGCGTTGGTCGACTTTTCCACCAACACGCCCCCACAATTGGCGGCATCGCGCGCAATTGCTTCACGAGCCCCACCGGCATCCGTAAGTACCACCGGTGTACCGGCAGCCTGTGCTTCCAGCGCCGTCAATGGATGGCCTTCTCTGTCAGATGACAGCGTGAAGAGATCAAATGCTGCCAGCACATCGGGTATATCCTGTCTGGAGCCTGTGAAAACCACCCACTCCTGCAGCCCCTTGTCACGGACATATTGTTCGATTCCAGGCCGGTCCTCACCATCACCCACCATCACCAATCGCAGGTCATGCTCAGCTAATGACGGGTCCGACTTGAGGATACTCATGACATCGATCAGTCGCCGATGGTTCTTCGCCTCGACAATTCTGCCCACCGTGCCAATGATGATCTGCTTGTCGGCCGGTATCTCTGTTGATTGATTGCCATAGGCGAGCCATTCCTTGCGCAAGGCACGGCCATCGCCTTGCGCATATCGCAAAGTGTCCACCCCATTATTGACCACGGTGATCAATGACGGCCTCAGACCGATCTCGTGCTGATAGAAATCGGCAGTATCACCCGATACGGTAATCAGCGCCGCTGTTCGCAAAGACAGAATTCGATCAATCCAGCGATAATAGGGCGGCTTCCACGAATCTCTGGAATGTTCAGTAACCACAATGGGCAGGCGTGCTGCAAACAGTGCAACTCGAGTCCAGGTATTGCCGACCCACAGATGACTGTTAACAACGTCTGGCCCGATCTTGCGAATGCATCGATTCAAACGTAACGCCAGGGCGATATCAAACCCAGGCTTCTTGTCGAGAATATGCACCTGAATCTGCTCATTCAGCTTGGCGGCCAGAACACCCGCATCTCGCAGACACACAACGTGCACCTGCCAGCCAAGATTCACGAACTCGTTGGCCATGGCGACCACCATGCTCTCTGCCCCACCCACCGTCAGCTCTTCGATGGCAAAGGCCACCACGGAACCTTTACCCGAAGGTAGAGACGATACAGGTGCGGAAGAAGATTTCATCAACTGTAAGGACGGCGCGCATCAGGTAGTTTCAGTCCGCCCGGAACATGCTGTTCAAAGAGAGCCAGCAAGTCATCAATATTCTGTTTCTGGTTGAACATCTCGGCAACCCGACCGGCAGCTTGCTCACTCAGTAATCTGGCCGCTTCCGGATCTGCCGCCAGCGATTCCACCGCCGCCGCAAAGCCTTGAACATCATCCACTTCGACCAGTTTGCCGGTTTCACCATCAACCACCAGCTCGGGAATGGCACTGACACGAGTAGTCACTACCGGCAGTCGCAAAGCCATGGCTTCGGCTATGACATTAGGGATGCCATCGGGCGGCTGCCCGGGGATCAGACGCGGTGCCAGACAAAACAGATCGGCAGCATCGAGCGCTTCCAGCACATCGGCAAAAGCCAGTGCACCACGAAAATCAACATGCTCCCGAATACCTTCCTGCTCTGCCAACGCCATCAGCTCTTCCTGTATGGGTCCCGAACCGATGAGCGTCAGACGTAGCTTCCGCCCCGATGCAATCAACACAGCACAGGCACGAATTACCACATCGTGCCCCTTGGTAGGCACCAGGCGTCCAATACTGATCAGGGACAATACTTCTTCAGCGGCACGTTCACGAAATCGTTTACCCGGCGCATGTTCCATGACGCGCGGATCGAGCCCGTGATAATTAAGATGCACGTTTTCCGGTGCACTCAGGCCCAGCTTTGTTTTCAGATGGTTACAGAAGTAACCACTGCAGACGACCGAAAACAGGGCTGCATCCAACTTGTGCCGCAAGAATGTGTTGGGCGAGAAGATATCTTCACCATGGATCGCTGCAGACCAGGGCTCACCCTCCACCTGATTCAGATACCAGCAAGCAGTCGTCGGTATATTCGCCCAGTGTCCATGCCAATGGGTGACCCCTCGGCTCCTGCCCAGCTCACCAAAATGCAGAGACAGCGGCAAAATGGCCAGGTTCTTCACGATATCCATCGGCCTGTCGTAACCATGTCGCAACAGCTGCCAGATAGCTGAACCCAGCTTCAAGGGATGGTGCAACATTGCTCGTCCCAGAGCACCCACGGTCGACAGAGTGAACAAAGGGGAGTAGTGCGTGCGCTCGGTTGACAACCGTATCGCATCTTCCATGGTGATTGGATCACGTGGGTATTGCAGCGAGTAGATATCGAACTCGACGCCCCGACGTTCCAGTGCAACCAGCTCGCGCAGGATGAACGTTTCATGAAGCTCGGGAAACATCGATATTATGATACCCAGCCGCGGCCGTCCCTTAGTCGCGCTCTCATCCATAGATCTGATGCCCTGACACTCGCCTGTTCCCGAAAAATAGGTTTGCATTATCCGCTATTGACCAGAGTTCTGCGCAGCAAAGTCGCGGTAATAAGTCCGTAGTTTTTATATGAATGTCTTGAAATGTCGGATAGGTCAGAGAAATCTCTCATATTCTTGTCTAGGTAGTACTCGCTAAAGTGCTGATCTGGCACGAAACTATCATTGTATGAAGGCCACTGAATACTGCCTTCAACATTTAAATGATTCTGGATTGTGCCGGCGTCCCAACGCATCTGAGCTATTGCACCAACATCCACCCGGGCGATGCCTGGAAAGATGTGCTGCCCCAGCTTCAACGCCAGCTGCCACTGATACGCAGCACGCTGGATCAAAAAACCGCCATGGGTATTGGCTTGCGACTGTCACGCAATAGTCTTGAGTCTTTGCAAGAGCCCGATGTGCTTGCTGACTTCAAGAGCTGGCTGAAAGCACAGAATCACTATGTCTTCACCATCAACGGTTTTCCTTATGGCGCCTTCCATGGTGAGCGGGTCAAGGAGGATGTCTACAAACCAGACTGGACAGAAGCTGCTCGGCTCGACTACACCTGCCGCCTGGCCACCTTACTGTGCAAACTTGAGCCACCTGACAACTACGGCTCCATCAGCACACTGCCCGGCACCTACAAAGACTGGATGATGCCAGGCACTGAAGAGCGTATCAGTGCAAACCTGATTCGGGCCGTTGCCCATTGTGTAAAGCTGGCTCAGAACACTGGTGTCACCATCGCTTTGGCCATCGAGCCGGAACCCTGCTGCATGCTGGAGACCGTCGCTGAAACCGTCACCTTTTTCAAGACCTATCTGTTTTCAGATGCAGCCCTGGATTCTCTGATGGCACTGACCGGTCTGGATCGCAGTGCTGCCGATGCGGCCATGCATCTGCACATTGGCGTTTGTTACGATGTCTGCCACTCGGCTGTGGAATTCGAAAATCCGGGCCATGCTATCGCCCGCCTGCAATCCGCCGGCATTGATATCATCAAGATTCAGCTGAGTTCTGCACTGGAAATACCTCAGGTCAACGAGGCATCCCTGCGTCACCTCGAACGCTTCGACGAGCCGGTGTATCTGCATCAAGTCATTGAAAAGCGTGGTGAGACACTAACCCGATATAACGATGTGCGTGCCGCCGTTGCCGCCACCCGGCACCGCCTGGACGCACGCTCCACACTTGACCCCGCCTTGCAGATGGCTATCAATTCGAGCTTTGCCCCGCCCTCGCAAACACGCTTCGCTCCCATCAGCGAACCTGATGCGCAGTGGCGTGTGCACTATCACGTTCCCGTGTTCATGGAGAAGACGGAACATTTTTCAACCACGCAATCCACGTTGTCTCAAGTGCTGCAATTGCAGAAACTCAGCGGCTTCTGCCGTCACCTGGAAGTGGAAACCTACACCTGGGATGTATTACCGGAAAACTATCGGCAAGAACCCGTCAGCGATGCCATCGCCAGAGAGCTTTCCTGGGTACGCGAACGCCTTCAGACCGGGTAAGTTCCAGAAGTTAACTTATGGACAAGAACAGACAAGGTAAGATCGACGCGTCCACCGCACAGATGCACGGACAATTCCAGCAATAGCAAGAGCAAGCACGACTCATGGATAATCCGATGATCGCCATCGCCTCGGTTGGGGCACTGGGTGGACTGTGCCAATGGCTGGCATGGAAGTTCAAACTACCCTCAATCCTGTTTCTTCTGACAGCCGGTATCCTGGTCGGACCTGTTTTCGGGATATTCAATCCTGACGAATTTCTCGGTGACCTGCTGTTCCCGATCGTCTCCATTTTCGTCGCCATCATTCTATTCGAAGGCGGCTTGACGCTAAAGCTCAAGGACATACGTGGCCACGGCCGAGTGGTACGCCTGCTCATCAGCATCGGCGTCATACTGACCTGGCTGCTGATCGCCACCACAGTGCACTACCTGTTTGACATGTCCTGGTCGCTGGCATTGGTCTTTGGCTCGATCACGGTGGTCAGTGGGCCAACCGTCGTCAAGCCATTGCTACGAGCGGTTCGACCCTCTGACAAAGTGGCGCATATATTACACTGGGAAGGCATACTGATCGATCCTGTCGGCGTATTCCTCGCCTTGCTGGTATTCAGCTTTGTTGTGCTGGACGCCCCGGATGTGGGCTTTGCCCATATAAGCATCATCCTGATCAAACTGGTTGTCATCGGCGGCGGCATCGGTCTGGCAGCGGGAGCTGCAACGGCACTTGTTCTGCGCCGCTACCTGGTGCCCGATTATCTCGTCAACGTACTGACCCTGGTCACGGTCGTTTGCGCCTTTGTGCTGTCCGAAACTCTGCAACATGAGTCCGGCTTGCTGGCTGTGACCTTGATGGGCGTCTGGCTGGCCAATGCACGTGGCCTGCATATCGACGAAATACTGCACTTCAAAGAAGACCTCAGTGTTCTGTTGATCTCATCTCTATTCATCCTGCTAGCCTCTCGGGTCGATATCAGCGTCATTCCCCAATATGGCTGGCAGATTCTGGCGCTGTTGGTCATCATTCAGCTGGTCATCCGACCACTCAATGCCTGGATGTGCACAATAGGATCTGGCCTGAGCTACAGCGAGCGGGCTTTCATCGGCTGGCTGTCACCTCGCGGTATCGTGGCGGCAGCGGTGTCTTCGGTGTTTGTACTGCGATTGCAGGAACTCGAGATCCCTATGGCAGAACTACTGGTGCCACTGACCTTCAGCGTCATTATCGGTACTGTCGTTTTCCAGAGCCTGACGGCCAAACCCCTGGCTGACAAACTGGGCATCAGTAACCCTGAACCCAACGGTGTCTTGTTCATTGGTGCCAATGAGATTGCCGTCAAACTGGCCACAGCACTTAGTGAACACTCCATAACAGTCATGCTCTCCGACAGCTCCTGGCGTAATGTTCGCGAGGCGCGCCAGGCTGGCTTGCCCGCCTACCATGGCAACGCCACCTCAGGTCATGCTTCGGAAAATCTGGAGTTGCAAGGCATCGGCAAAATGGTGGCCGTTTCTGCCAATCGCGATTCCAATGCTCTGGCAAGCATGCACTTCCGTTCGGAGTTTGGATCCAGTTTGGTCTTCACTCTGGAAGGGACTTCAGAAGATGAAGCCTATGAACGCTTTGATACCGCCAATCGCAACCGCGCCAATCCTCTGTTCGATGCATCGTTGTCCTATGGCGGACTTTCCAAGCGTCTGCGCAATGGCGAAATCAAGCATCTGACCATTCCTGAAAACGTTGACAAGGTCGTAACACCAGCCGTCACAGAAGATGCCGAGCCCGAGGAAGAAAACAGGACAGACGCATCACCGGAAGATAACGAGAAGAATCTCGGTACCGCCGAACCAGAAACCGAAAAAGGCAAAATTGCCACTGATCCTTACAACACTGATCATGAAGATCCGGCTATCGGTTCAAAAATCATCGATACCGTCGATGAGACCCTTTCTGCAGCGGTAGATGGCGTCGCCGGTGAAGAGGACGAGGACGAGGATGTACCCGCAGAACCCGAGACCATGAGCGAGCCTCTGTACAATGACGACGACCTGAAGCTGTTCGCAATCGACAAGGACGGCCAGTTATACATCTATGGAGCCGGTGAGCGCATCACGCTCAAGGCTGGCTGGACACTGATCGTCCTGTCACCGAACAAGAACTAAGGGGTTCGTGTTCGCGAATCAACTTGACTTATTGAAGACTGAAACCAAAAAGGCTGATAACGCGATATGCGTTACCAGCCTTTACAGAACAAACAACGTTTTAAAAAACGGCTGCTTCAGAGTCTTCCTTGCCCGACTTTACTGGCAAATGGCCGAACTACCCCACGAAACGGTCGTGAGAACAAATGCGTTTGCACAACATTCGTATTACGTCCTGTGCCTTCCGCGACCTGTTGTTTGGCTTTGGTGGCAACAACCCAGCTCAGTAATAATCACTGGGTTCGCTATTGTCTCAGCTAAGCCCGGAAGCTAGCTCTTCGGCCTGGACGTCAGTCAATTTCTTCGCCAAAGCACCCTGCTTGAAACCGCTGCCACGCGAATTGATAATTTCTGGCAACTCAATTCCATTATCTTTCATACGCTTGCAGGCAGCAGCAACCGATCTGCCACCTCTGGCAGTCAGTGAACCCTTCAGAATCCGAACCGGATCTCCGACTTCGCCTTCCTCGTCCTGACTGGTCGCATCAACAACTTCGTCGATCGTGGCTTGCCAGCGAATTCCATCACCATTGCAACCAATGATTTCATCTCCGGCTTCAATAGTAAGGTAGTCGCGTGCCAAGGCTCTGGTTTCGCAGGTGGCAGGATTGGCCATAACCAGTCCGCGCACCATCCCATGCTCGACGGTATCGACCTTCTGTGCTGTATTGAGATAAATCAGAAAAACACTCACAAAGGCAGTACCCGTAGTATTTCAAAACACCAGTCTAAAGCAAACAGACCTCACAGTCCAACCACAACTCCCATTGTCGAGTAATACGCTCGACTGGAAAACGATCAGCGTTGCAGGCGAGCAGGCTGCTCGCTCAGCCGCCTATAGTACTCGGCGGCTGCATCTGATACCTCTCCTTGTGGTAACGGGCTTTTTGTACCTGTAACAGTCGGGCTTGCATTGTTACTGACCTGAATTTCCAGCTTCTCGATCTGACGCAAAATCTGGCGATACTCGGCCTCCACAAGTGCCGCGTTAAGCTGTCCACCGGTGTCACGCAGAAGATCGGCACTTTGCCGCAAAGACTCAAGATCCGTCTCGGATACGCCCAGAGAGTCAAGCCCTGGCAACAAACTGTCTAGTGCTGCAGCTGTCTCGGATGGCTGGCTGGCGGATGCTTCACGCACGCTGACAGCACCTGTCTGGCTGCTGTTACCGCTGCTACCACCCCCTGCCCCCACACCCGCATCGCCCTCGCTCTGACCTTGCTGACCTTGCTGACCTTGCTGACCTTGCTGACCTTGCTGACCTTGCTGACCTTGCTGACCTTGCTGACCTTGCTGACCTTGCTGACCTTGCTGACCTTGCTGACCTTGCTGACCTTGCTGACCTTGCTGACCTTGCTGACCTTGCTGACCTTGCTGACCTTGCTGACCTTGCTGACCTTGCTGACCTTGCTGACCTTGCTGACCTTGCTGACCTTGCTGACCTTGCTGACCTTGCTGACCTTGCGAGGCGTCGCTCAGTTGTTCGCGCAGATCCTGCATCTGCTGCAAGGCTTCGGCTACCTGCAGACCCTCCTCACCGTTACTTTGCAGCTGCTCGCCTGCTGCCAGCTCGCGCGCTTCGGCCAGACGATCACGCCATTCACGCATGCCATTGGTCACCAGACTCTCACCTGGCAAAGCCGTGGCCAACGAACCGTTACTGATCGCATCGCTGGCACCGCCAAGCATGTCCAGAACCCGGCTTTCCTGCAACCTGTTCAGAGCATCCCGCAGAGCTTCACCGGTTTGCGGAGCTTGTTCGCCATAGCGCTGCTCGAGTGCATCCACATCATTACGGATCGCGTCCAGATCTGATTGCAAGTCGCGCTTCTTCTGCGACAGCTCTTTCATCTGCTCTTCTGTCAAGCCGAGGGTGAATACGCCACTCTCACGTGAGCGCATGGCTCGCTCAACAGCGTTACGTAATTGTTCTTCAAGTTCGCGTTGTTCATCCAGTAATTCATCAGCCGAAGCAAATGCCTCGTTGATACCCTGCTGTAGTTCGCGTGAACGCGCCTCTTCGAGTCGCTGCAGCGCCTCCTGCAGAGCCTGACTTGCAGTTTGAGCTGAGGAACTTTCGCTACCAGAACCACTGGAGTCCTCCTCTTGTTCCGCACCTTCAGCAGTCGCGCTCTGTGTGCCACCCTCACTGTTTCCATCAGACGACTGATTTCCTGACTGAGTTCCTGACTGACTATCTGATGGACTACCACTGTCGGCACTTGAAGAGCTATTGTCACCTTGTTCGCCCGACTGCTGCCCTGAGGCAGACTGCGATTCGCTTTGCTCGCCTTCCTGTGATTGCCCATTTTGCGATTCCTCCAGGGCATCCTGGGCGCGCTTTAATTGTTCAGACAAGGCGCTGGCAGCTTCAGCCAGACTCTGAGCCTCAGCCCCTTCTGCATTTGCCGCATCCTGTTCCAGCTTTTCCAGCTCGCGTTGCATCTGTTCCAGCTCACGCGTCAGTTGCTGTTGCTGCCACTGCTCCTCTCGAGTCAGCTCCCTGTTCTGACGCTCAGCTTCGGCCAGTGCTTGCTGCCGACGCGCCAGCTCGGCGAGCCTGTCGAAAACATCATCCAGTTGATCGGCATCGGCACTATTGCCGCCACGATCTGGTTGTTCATACTGGTTACGCTCCAGATCCATTTCCAGCTCGAACATTTCCGCCATGTCCTGACCTGCCTGCTGACCACCTCCACCGCCTTGTCCCTGCTGTTGTGTCATGCGAATATCGGCAAACAGGGCTTCAGCCCGCTGTAACAACTGCAGGGCTTTTTGCTGTGGTTGAATGGCATCCTTGAATGCAAGCTCTTGCAATGCCTTGGATGAAGGCTCCATCTGCACAGCGGCGGCACGCAGGTAATCAACGAACTGGCGGATTTTCTCGCCCTGTTCTACCAGCTCACGTGCCTCCGAACGATCCGCCAATGTGCGTGCCTGCTCGGCAAGCGTCATTTGCAACTCAGATAACAACCGTGCGTTATCCTCCTGTCCAGCAGTCTCACCATCGATGGCCTTCACCGTACGCTGCAGGTTCCAGGTCGCCAGCAGAATCTCTTTCTGACGTCGTGATATCTCACTGCCCTCATTCGCAGCTCCACCACCGGCGCCACCACTGCCACCACCCTGATCTTCAGAAAAACGACGATCGAACGGACGTACATCCACCAGCATCATATCGGTCTCGCTGACACTGTCATGATCCCGTACACGTACGTAGTAGCTGATCAGATCACCCGGCTGCATGGGGATTTCAGCCAGGCCTGCAGGACTGTCATTTTCCGTCTCCTGCTCCAGCCCATCCGGCGATGGTCCCTGCTCAAGCGAGCTACCAACACTACCCGGCACATCATGACTACCCATCGACTCCAGGTAGAAAACATGCTCAGCCAGCGCCTCGGTCGGCAACTGTATGCTTTGCCATTCCCCGGCATTCACCGAGTACATCAATTCAATGGACTCGACGGAGAAATCATCGCTGGCCTCGACACCAATCATCACCTCCTCGATCGGCGAGGCTGAAATATCGCGTCCGGGTCTGACAAGCTTGACCACCGGTGCTTCATCACCACGAACGATAACGGCATGCTCAGGGCTGATAGGTACTTCTCGGTCCAGCATTCGATCCAGCAGCTGATACTGGGTATCGGTATCGATGGCAAAACGCGCCTGATAGTGAACAGGATTGCCTTCATCAATCAGTTGCAAGGCGATGGTCCTGTCACCCAGCCGCATGGCACCATCCTGCAAGGGCCGATCAAGCAGAAAATTCAGGGTGACCTGCGTATTCTTGACACCGCTGATATCACCGATATCCAGACGACTGGCAGGCGTCAGACGAGTCCACGCCGGATAGGAAAATTCAGCATCGATTCTTTGCAGACGCGCAGGCTGCAGAACAGAGACGGCAAATGTATCGCTCTGCGTATACGCAGCAGAAACGTAGTATTCCATGGGTTCGCTGACACGAAACAGCGTAAACCGGAAAGTCTGATCCGGTGACTGAGTAATGGAGGTTGTCTGCCATTCCCCCTCACCGCTACGGGCATGCAGAGTCACGGTATCCTGGCGGAAACCGTTCAAGGTCATGGTCAGATCCAGATCCTCACCCGCCAGCAATTCGATACTGCCCGGCTTCACATCAATAGCACGGGGTTCGACCAGGTTCTTGTTGTTCCATCCCCACCAGACGTGGGCAGCGGCATACTGCCAGTTCTGCGGCGCGTATTGTCGAAATCCGAAAAGAGCCCCTGCCAGCAGAACCAATAACACCAATGGCCAGACCAGATCCACGGATGGCACGATGCGTTTGAGCGGGACACGACGAGCGATAGAGAGAGCATCCTGTGCCAACAGGGACAGGAAAGGCTGACCCGGATTACTGGCGCGGGTATCCAGAAACGTATGCACACGCCCGTTGAAAGCGGCGTCCGAATTTTCGACAAGCGAGGCACCGCGATCGGCTCGCAACCGGGCCAGTGGCCGCCACAACAAGGCCAGCATCAGCACGACGGCCACCAGCAGCAAAGCCAGCCGGATCGAATTCGTCAACCACGGGGTAAAGCCCCGGAACAGCCCGGCCCAGACACCCAGAGCGGTAACCAGCAGCAAGCCCACCACCAGCAAGGCGGTGAAACGCAGAATATGCCGCCAGCGCTCGCGACGTGTTGCCAGTCGCAAATATTCTGTAAAGCGCTCGATGGAGGGTGTCGACACACTCATGATCCATCTCTCCTGACGTCAAGACGTCGATTCGCAAAGCCACTTTCCAGCATTAATGCCAGCACCAGCAAGGGCAACAGAATCTGCCACGCCGCCCATCGCGATGCATCGCCTCCCTGGGCCAGCAGCAGCTTGTCGGCCGCTTGACGCGAGCTGGAATTCAGCGCGGTGTCCGCGACGGAAAGATCATCACCTGCCTCCAGATAACGTGCCTGCCAGGCCTCCAGTGCAGAATCGTTAACGGTTGTCAGATCCGTTTCACGTGCATCCAGCACCACCTGCAAGGCATGCTCTCCTCTGGCCCCGATGATCTTGTACAAACCCGGCTGAGTCAGTTCGATAGCACCGGAGTGGGCGCTGGCTTCAAGTGTCAGTAACGGTTCGTCATCCGGGTCCAGTACTTGTACCTGAGCAGGCAGAGCCAGGCGATTGCCGATGGTTATCTGATCCGGCAAAGCGGTGCTGGCATCAAAATAGTTCAGTATCGATTGCATCAGAGCAACAAAGACCGGCTGCAGCGGCAGGTTGCTGCCGACCCCGTCCAGTCTATCATTCAGAATCAGCAATCGCCCCCGAGCCGTCGGCCGTTCGATCAGAATGGGCTGGCTATCACGGGTCTGCAACAGCACACGATCCTGCTCGCCCAGCGTGATGTTCGGCACATCGAAGAAGCGGGTTCCATACCATGACAATTGGCCCAGTGATAAAGGATGCGCCTCATCCACCAGCCCTATTTCACTACCCTGCACTGAAGCTTCTTCAGCTTGCATCGGCACGTCACTGCGAAACACCAATGCGTTGGCATCCGTATCTACGTACTGCAATAGCTCCACCGCTATGGGTGCAGCCAGATTGCGGGCAGTAATAATAGTCCGGGTATCAGCAGGCACGTTTTCAGCATTACCCGAGATACCCTGCACCTCTGCCAGAGAGTCGGTCTCCAGAGCGGTGCTGAGAAACACAGAGGCATTGTCGGAGACATCCGCTTCGCTCTGTAACAGGACAACGGGCATCGGACGAGCCATTTTCACGACTACATCAACGCTGTTATCCTCTGGCAATGAGTCCGGTTCGATGATGGACACCGTGAAAACCGGATTGCTACTGGCGGGCAGAACCAGTCTGTCGAATACCAGTGTTTCCAACGCTCCGGCACTCACCACGGTACGCTGCTCGGCCAGCACCTGATCGTCGAATATCACTTGCACCGTAACCGGCTCAGCCAGCTCTGACTTTGCGCCATTCACCGGCTTCGATAGCTGCGTCTCGCTGGACATCAACTGCACGTTTATCTGTACATTTGCCCCATCACTGGACAGGGCTGTTGCGCTCAAGTGTACGTTTCGCTGATCTTGGGTAATCACCGATTGCACCTCTAGCTCACTGATCTGAGGCGCGTAGAGAGCATTGAGTTGAACAGGCAAGGCGCTTTGCTGTATGTCGGTAATCATCCATACTTTGACGGGCATATCCTGCTCTGTTGCCAGAGAGTTGAGTGCCTGCATGGAAAGGCCATAATCCGAGGCGAGGTACCCGGGTTGCAGATTGGCCAGTGATTGCCTGATGGAGGTAACAGACTCATCTCGATTGCTTCCCAGACGACGTACTTTGGTATCGAATCCAACCAACTCCACACTGTCATTTGCCGGCAACTCATCCAGCACAGAGCGCACTTGCTGGACGGCCGTCTCCCAACGAGCCTCAGCACGCATCGAAAGCGATTGATCGATGGCAACGATATGATGTCTGCTCGCCATGGCCTGCCCACTTTGTCGCGCGATCCAGGGTTGCGCGAACAAAAAACACAGCAACAACAGACTCAGGATGCGCAAGGCCAGCAAAACACGGTACTTCAGCTGCCGGGTCCGAGAAACCGGCGGTGTGGTTGGCTCGAGAAAACGGCTGGATGGAAAACGCTGCTCGTCGGCTTGCTGATCGCTGAAACGATGCAGCAACCAGGGCAGACCCAGGGCCAGCAAACCAGCCAGATAGGCAGGAAACAGAAGACTCATCGACCGCGACGCTCCCGAAAACGCAAATAGCCCTGCAAGGCTGCATCCAATGGCTCTGTTGTCAGAACCTGGGTGTAATCAGCGCCGATCCGGCGACAAGCCTGCGCAACAGACTCGCAGTGCGCATTGAATCGAGTGCGGTAATCGGTTTTGAGAAAGGCGGGATCCACAATAACCGTCTCATCCGACTCCAGATCCCGCAGCGCACTGATACGACTCAGCGAAGGTTGAACCTCCTCCTTGTCCAGTACATGAAACACGGCCACATCCTGACCATGATGTGCCAGAGGGCGCAGAGCTTCCAGTAATTGATCCGCATCGGCGTAAAGATCAGACACCACGATAACCAGACCTCGCCGTGTCATGCTGGCTTGCAGACTACCCAGCGCTTCAATGATGTTGGTGCCGGCCCCGGCTACGGTATGTTCCAGTTGCGAGATGACCTGCATCAACGAATCCGGGCGTGCCGACGGTGCCAGATAATGACGTACGGTCTCGTCGAATATCGCCAGCCCCAGAGCATCGTGTTGCTTGCGCGTCAGATAAGCCAGCGAGGCGATCAGATACTGAGCCTGTTGCAACTTGCTGACAGGCGTCCCAAAATCCATCGACGCACTGGCATCCAGCAACAAGGTGACGGCAGTATTTGTCTCACCCTGAAAACGCTTGATGTAGGTGCGATCGGTGCGGGCGTAGACATTCCAGTCAACATAGCGCAAGTCATCGCCTTCGTTGTAGGCACGATATTCGGCAAATTCCTGACTGAAGCCAAAATGCGGTGATCGGTGCAAACCTGTAGTAACACCATCCACGACAGTTCTTGCGATCAGCTCCAGCGACCCCAGACGCGCCAGCACGTCGGGCTTGAGTAATCGATTAGCGGTTTTGCCGGCCATTACCTGGCCCTGCCCGTTCGCCACAGCATCGTATTCGTCAGCCTGAGTGATCTGGCAGTCATGTGATCAGGCCGCAATCCGCTGCTCGACCAGGTCGCGCAGCACATCATCAATGTCCACACCATCGGCTTCTGCAAAATAATTGAGCATGACGCGATGGCGTAAAACGGGCGCTGCCAGGGCGTCGATATCCTCGGTGGTCACATGATAGCGACCCGCCATCAAAGCCCGGGCCTTGGCAGCCAGCGTGATGAACAAGGCTGCTCGCACCGAGGCGCCGAACTTGACGTACTGACGTACCTTGGCCGTTGCGGAAGGATCCTCCGGACGTGTCGCACGCACCAGTTCGACAGCATATCGACCGACTTGCTTGCTTACTGGTACTTGGCGCGTCAGGGTCTGAAACGCCAGAATCTGTGCAGGATTGGTACAGGCTCTGACCGGTTTGGGCAGTACATCGCTGGTAAAGCGCTCCACCACCGTCAATTCATCCTCCAGCGGCAGATAACCCAGCATGATGTTGAACAAGAACCGGTCAAGCTGCGCTTCGGGCAAGGGATAGGTGCCTTCCAGTTCCAACGGATTCTGGGTGGCCAGTACAAAGAATGGCTTGTCTATGATGTGCTGTGTGCCGCGTACGGTAGCGGAATACTCCTGCATCGCCTCCAGCAGAGCCGCCTGAGTTTTAGGCGGGGTACGGTTGATTTCATCAGCCAGCAAGACGTTGGTAAAGATGGGGCCGGGTATGAAACGCCAGCTTCGCTGACCGTTGTCATCCTCGATGATATCGGTGCCGGTAATATCGGTAGGCATGAGATCGGGGGTGAACTGGATACGATCGAACTGCAAGCCCAGTGCATCTGCCAGGGTGCGCACCAGCAAGGTCTTGGCAGTACCGGGCATGCCAGTTACCAGGCAATGGCCGCCTACCAGCAGGGTAATGAGCAGGTGCTCCACCACCTCCTCCTGGCCGACGATGATACGTCCAACCTCACTTTTCAACCGTGCAGTCACGTCGCGAAACTCTGCAACCAGCTGTGTGGTTTCCGTGTTGTTGAAATCAGATTCGGTCACATCATTCTCCGGCAGAAAGTGACAGCAGCAATTGCTGTGCGGGTCGATAAAAAGGTGCGGTTTCCAGTGCATACAGCACTTGCCGGCGGGCAGTCATGGGATCATCTTGCTGCAATGCAGCCTGCGCTTTGCCCAGATAGGCACTGGCCAGATCATCGACCTGCATGCCAACGAGCGCGTTGAATTCACGCAGAGCCAGCTCTGGCTCCTGCTGTTGCAGATAATGCTCTCCCAGCCACCGGTGTACATCGGTACCGTAGGGCATCACCCAGTTAAGCGATTCCATGACGGGCACCGCCTCGTCCAGGCGACCAGCCTCTCGCAGATCAACGATCAGCTGCAATAGAGCATCCGGATCATGCCCACCCAGAGCATGCCAATCCAGAAGCACCTCGATAGCCGCATCAACATTGCCCTGCTCCTGCAGAGCGGCTGCCAGGACCTGGTAGGGATTACCTGCACCTATACGTTCCGGGTAGCGTCGTATCAGATCGCGGGCCAGCGCCTCGGCACTGACCCAGTCATCGAACTGCAGAGAGCGTTCCAGCTGCCGCACTTCAGCCAGATAATCGTCCAGCGTGTCCAGCAAATCGCCAAATCGTACCATCAGGTATTCTTCAAACAGCGCATCAAAAGCCTTGCTATCCAGCCCAATGGCTTCACTCAGAGCTTCTCCGGTGTCCTGCCCCTGGGCAAATCCCTTGAGCATGCTGACCAGCGAGGCATGGCCCCATCGCTGCGCGATGAAATCGCATACCAACCCTGCCTGCATATAGGACACCTGTACTTGTCCGTTGTAGCTGGGCCTGACAAAGCCCTGATCCAGCGCATCCACAGGCAGCAACTGCTTGTCCCGAATGGCAGTCAGCACTTCGATCGACAACTCGCGATCACTCAATGGTCCGCTATTCCATTCCTCATAGACTGACAGTCCTTCACTGAACCATCGAGGCAGTTTGTGGTTGGTGGCTTCGAGCGTGAACACATGTGCCATCTCGTGCCACAGCGTGCTCCCCCAGTGGAAGCTCCCGGCAGCTCGGGCCTTGGGACTATCCATGGCGGTCAGATAGCCGAAGGTAACCCCCAACAGTCCGATGCCCGGCGTGCTCACAGTGCGGACGCCGAAGTCGTCGTGATCGTGATACAACTCGACCACCATGGGGCGAAGCAAGGCAAAGTCGTAGCGTTTGGTAAACAGCTGCACAGCCTGGATGGCAAGGTCAATGACATAGGGCTCCAACGCATCGGCATCTTCGCTATCCAGCCTGATCAGCACGCGTCCGATGATGGTTTCCGGATCATCAGGGCTCGGCACATCCACATAACTGACGCGCATCTTGTCCAGATCATCCAGCAGCCGCAAGGTATTGATCGTTTGAGCATCAAAGGGATCAAGGTCGTAGGCTTTCTGCAAGTGATAACGGGCAGCAAAGATATTATTGACACGTAGCTGGTTGATGCCAAGATCGCGGTGCGCTGTTGCCAGGTCGGGATCTATGGCAACGGCTTTCTGATAAAGATCCACCGCTTCGCGGTAGCGGTAGGTGATGATGTAGAAATGCGCGGGTATGGCATAGATATCCCCGTATTGTGGATTGTATTGCAAGGCACGCTCAATCCATGGTTTAAGCGATTTACCTTCCAGCAGGTCTGCCCCTGCATGCAGTGCATAGATTTCCAACGGCGGCAGGTTCTGCGCTTTGACTTCTGCCAACGCCCGATTGAGAAGTCCACGAGCATCCGTCAGATTCTGTAGTTCCAGCTCGATTCTGGCCAGTAATATCAGAGCATGAACGTTGTCCGGATACTCAACCGTCAGCTCGCGCAGGGTTTCACGTGCCTGTCCTTCAAATCCTTCAGATAACGCTTCTGCAAGCCCGATACGCGCCGGCAACCAGGATCGATCATAAAGTAGCGCTTCTCGAAACAGTGCTTCGGCGTCACTGGTCTGGTGCGTTTGCAGGTACAGGCTGGCCCAGTGCGTCTTGATGGCCGGATCGGTGCTGTTGGCAGAGGCCTCTCGATAGAATTTGTTAGCCTGGCGGATATCACCCAGAGCGGCGGCGGCATCCGCGCGCTCAAGCAGATCACCTGATTGCAATTGTTGCCGGTAACACTCATTGGCCTCATCATCCTTGCCCCGGTATACAAAGCGATCACACTCACGCAGCGACTCTGAGCGATCCAGATCGTAGTGAATGGTAAAAGCCTGGGCTGCGCCACTGGACAGCGCCAACACCAGCATCAACAACAGACATGATCCGTGTTCAGCTCTCCGCATCGGTCTCACTCCAGCCAGTAACGGCATCAATCGATTGCTGCATTCTGGCAATGTCCAGCAACAGAACTTCCAGCTGCGCATAATAGTCAACCGTCGGCAAATCCTGCTTGCGTGCCTTCAATGCCTTGAATGCCTCTTCCAGTAGCAGTCGCTCAGCGAGTAGGCTGGCAACAACCGGATCATCCTGCGCCTCCTTCAAAGACCCCAGCAAGGCAACCGGTATATCGGCAGCCAGATCACCCACCAGACGCGAATGCTCGGATGCCAGCAGTTTCTGCTGTTCATAGAATGTTTGTGTACGAGCGTTGGCGTAACGAAAAGCCTCGGCCATGGTCAGTATCTCGTTACGATCATAGTCGGCCTCGCTGGTTTCCATGGCAGCCGCCAGATACTCGGGAAAACGCACGGCATTGAGCTCGCCACCGCTTTTGGTCGCCGTCACGACCACACGCTGGGATTGTGTCAGCGCTTCAAGCGTTGCACCGCTGGCACTGGCGGCCAGCACCACCAGTTGCCGTCCTGAAGACATGGGATTGAGGGCTGCGACAATGTCTTCGGTTGTCAGGTCCGGACCTGTAATATTGAAGCGCCAGGTGGAACCATCGGTCGTGCCATGCCCCACCAGTATCAACACCAGAGTTGCCGAAGGGCTGCTATTCGCAGCCTCGACTCGCTCCTGGATGGCCGTCAGAATCTGGTCACGGCCAGCCGTTTCATCCAGCAGTACAATTCGCTCCTCGCCGTTGTCCAGCGTTTGCAAGGCCGTGGCATAGGACTGGGCCGCCGCACTAAAGCTATCCGAGTAGTTTTTCTCGCCCCCCAGGCCACTGACGACAACCGCATGAGTTTCGCTGTGTGCCGCATTTGCACAAGCCAACAAAAGCACAAGCCACACTGCGCGCCGCCGCATATTCCAAACGAAACCCATTACAGACGCTTCCATTGCAGACGCAGTCCCCATTCAAGCAGCTTGCACAGGATCAGACACAGAAAGAAAAATGGCATATTCCATAACGGCAGATGATTCTCGCGCTTCAAGGCCGCGTTCTCGGATGCCAGTATGCCGGACAGCTGGTCTATCTGACTCAATGGCAGGTAGCTGCCACCGGTAGTCTCGCTGATTCGCTGTAGAAATCCGGCCTGCAAACCGGCATCAAAATCTTCGGCGTTACCCGATTCACGCACCCACCAGCGTTCCACACTCACGGGCGCTGTCGCCGGGGATTCGCCATCCAGCGGTGTACTTGCCTGAACCGAATAAGGCCCATCCGATAGCATCGGTACCTCTCCCACATAACGTCCCGGGCGTTCGGGATCGGGGTACAGGGTCAATGACAGTTTCTGTCCCTGCGGATCGCTCAGAGAAATCGGTAAAGTGGAGGCCTGCAGCTGTGAATAATCGGCGTTATAGGCAATTACTGACAACCGTGCCGTATCGGCATCACGATAGATTGGCTTGTCTGAGCTGAGCGTCAATCTTGGAATACCCTGATCCACCAGCATACCCAGCAACTGCCGCCAGAAACGCTCGTGGCGTTGATCCCCGGAAGGCAGCCCCATTTGCCAACGCCAGGTACCGCTGGTGCCCAGCACCATACTCAGGCCTCGACCATAGCGCTGCATGACCAGCAAAGGCTCTGCTCGCAAGATACCGGCACGGGTAGAATTGCGCTCCAGTAGAGTCAAGGCCCCAGGCTTGATGGTACCGACGGTTTGCACATCTGCCAGAGCTGGCAGCCCCTGCCATGCTTCAATATTGTCTTGTACATCATCGGCCAGCTGCAACCAGGGGGCGCGCAGCCCCGTCAGAGTTGGCGTGACCTGACTCCTCTGCCGCTCGAAGCTCTGGGTGCTGATCTGGCTACCCAACTGTACCGGCAAGGCTGCTGCGACAACCGAGCGCCCCCAGCCACCATCAGCAAGCCCTTGTCGGCCGGCCAGCATCAATAGAGAACCACCACGCACACTGACAAAATCTCGCAGCGCACTTTGCTGTGCCGTGCTCAGTTCGGCAGCCTCGAAACTGCCGATAATCACGGTGTCATAACTGAACAGTTGCTCACGAGTCGTTGGAAAACCATTGGCAAGCTCGTCCCCATCCTGTACACCCTGACGATAGAACTTGTTGGGTGAAGTACGTAACAGAGAGACGATACTGACTCCGGGATGAGCCTCCATGGCCCGCCGCAAGAACTTGTACTCCCAGCGTGGCTCGCCTTCTACATACAAAATTCGTTTGGGTGAATCCAGTACCTGCAGAATGCGCGCCTGTCGATTGTTCGCCGGTGTCGAATCTGGTGCCGCTTTGCTGCCATCTTCTGCCAACGGCAGTTCAACACTGAATTCAAGCTGTCTGATACCTCTCTTGCCACTGGCCAGGGTCACCTCATGCACACTTTGCTGCACACCTTCGGGCAGCAGAACATCCTCTGCAGCGAGTAGTTCACCGGCGTCGCTCACACGGATTCTGGCCATGCCGCCGCGACCATGTGTGATGCGAATACGGGCTACAACATCGGTATTGGACTGGCTACTTGCAGGCAAACTGACATCACTGAGCTCCAGATCAGCCCGATTACCCGACTGCCCGACACCCACCGTGTGAATCGGCACACCCGCTGCCGCCAGTGACTGCCACCAGCGAGCATCAATGGCATCACTATTGTCAGCCCCATCAGAGATCAGCACCACAGCCGCCAACGCCGACTCATTGATGGTGCCCAACAACTCATCCAGCCCCGGACCCAGCCTGGAGCGTGCCGCCAGAGGTTGCTCTGCCAGAGCCGCAGGGTCTGCTACGCGCATCAATTGCTCGCCCAAGGCGTACACGCTGGCTGAAAAACCGTTCTTGTCGCTGGCGATCATGCGATCCAGTGACTCACTACCTGCCTTGAGGCGCTGCGTATTGACACCATCGCCGGTCTCGCCAGTGGCCTGAACATCCTCCAGAGCCATGCTGCGGGAGGTGTCCAGCACCCAGGCGACCGTATTTTCACCCTGCTCGGACACAGAGACTCGCAAGGCTGGCTGCCACAGCATGATCAGCGCAACCACCGCCACAAGGCTCTGCAACAACGCAATGACACCGCGTCGTGCCGCACTCAGCTGGCGGCGCCATAGCGTCACCAGAATCAGCAGCAATACCAGTGATATGGACACTGGCAACGCCCAGACAGGCAAGCTGGCATCAAAGACTAATGCGGCTTGCTGCCAGATTCCTGACGGGTAGTTGAACAACAGCTCAAACATCAGACAATTTCTTGTTGGACATCAGACGGAAAATTCATGGCTCGCTTCCTCAGTCATTATTATCACTTGCAGAGCGCTCTGCGGCAAACCCTAGCCACGTAATCTCGTCTGCCCGTCGTCACTCTTAAGCAGCAGGCCTGCCATCCGGACATGAAACCGGTCCCACTTACATAGCTGAAGCTGAGACTGTTTGCGTGACAATGACACTCATTCAGCTGCCCAGCCAACTATTTTTGAGTGTAAATAACGTTGTTTGGTTCCACAATCCAAGCCAGACAAAGGCTGGCGGTGGTCGCCGATCAAGGTGACGACAAGCTGCTTCACGAAACACTCTGGCTTGTGCAATGCCTTGATTTTAACTTGCACTAAGTTACATAGTACTCAGGGGTTTGCCCAACAGGAGCTTCTCGACTGCGAGTGTTTCTACCGCGCAGGGCACTAACTGCCCTCAAGAAGCACCATGAGAGAAAACATACAACGATGGATACTGCCAGCACTAAAGCCTATACTAAATATTGGGAAACTGGTACTTCTATACCCTGAGCCGTGACAACAACACCACATATAAGAGTGTCACGACAATATTCACGATTTTAAGGAGAGAACATGCACCGATATTCTGCGCGGATCCGACCGCTCGGTTCCCTGATTGGTATCGTCAGTCTGGCCAGCCTGACGGGCGTGGTGAATGCTGGAGGTTTTGCTCTTATCGAGCACGGCGCCTCCGGTATGGGTAACGCCTACGCAGGTGCGGCCGCAGTGAGTAATGACCCATCAACAGTCTGGTTCAATCCAGCTGGCATGAGCGAACTGGATGGACGACAAGTCTCAGTCGGGATTCATCTTCTCAAAACCGACACCACCTGGACTGACGAAGGCACCACATTGGGAGCTCTGTTGGGACGCGGCGAAGCCTCAGGCCCGGATACCTCCGAGCCAGGTACTCTTTCGACATTGCCCAATTTTTATTACGTTGCACCGATCAACCAGCAATGGAGCTACGGACTGAGTATTGGTGTGCCGTTTGGCTCATCCACCGAATACGACAGAGACTGGAAGGGTCGCTACTCTACGGTCAAGAGCGGCATCGAAGTCATCGACATCAATCCGGCGATCTCCTACAAGATGTCTGAGAAAGTCAGCCTGGGCTTCGGCATCAGTGTGCAACAGCTGAGCGCCGAACTGGCCAGCGCCGTTGACTCTGGCGCAGCCTGTCTGCGCCTGGCAGCCGACCGCTTCGACACCAGTTTTACCACGGCTGACTGCATCAATGCCGGTCTGACTCCCGGCAACGTCGAGAATGACGGCTACGCGGAAGTCACCGGGGACTCTATCGCCATGAGTTTCAACATGGGCGCATTGTTCAAGCCTCGCAACGATCTGAAAATCGGCGTTGCCTATCGTCATTCCATCGATCATGAAATCGATGGTGATGGTGATTTCACCACGCCTGAGAATCTGCAGGCCATTTATGCCAGCAACACAACAGCCGCCAGCCAGCCATTGACCAACTCCTTCCTGACCGACACCGGAGCCAAGGCTGAAGTCGATCTGCCCGCCACTTTTTCAATCTCTACGGCCTGGCAAACTACCGACAAAGTACAGTTGCTCGGCGATATTACCTGGACCGGCTGGAGCTCTTTCGAAGAGCTGCGAATCCGCTACGAGAACGAGGATCAAGGTGAGACCCTTTCGACCCAGAGTTGGGAGGACGTCTTTCGCTACTCTGTCGGTATCAACTACGCATACAGCGACAAACTGGTACTCAGAACCGGCGTCGCTTATGACGAAGAGGCTATCCCCAACGCACAACTACGCACCGCCCGCATTCCGGGCAATGACAGAACCTGGTTTTCTGTCGGCGCCGGCTACCAGCTCAGCAAGCGAGTCTCTTTCGATTTGGGCTATGCCCACCTCTTTCTTGACGAGACACCAATCGATCATTCCTCCCCGGAATCAGGCGGTACTGCTCAGGAAGTCCGTGGAACCTATGACTCCACTGTTGACATCCTCAGTGCTCAAATCAACTGGGAATTCAACTAAAAGCCTATGAACATGTACCGTAAATCCCCACTGATCGCTGCGCCTCTGCTGATAACACTAGCCGCCTGTAGCAGCGACTCCAATTATGATTTTGAAGGCAGTAAAGATATTCTGGATGCCCAGATTGCTGCGACCAGTGCCCCGCAAGCACTCTTCAGCCCTGATCCCGATGCACCGGTCCTGCCTTTCCCCAACAGCTTGTTCTTTGTTGGCTCCACCGATGGCACACTGAGCCTGCCGGTTGCCGAGACCGATGTTCAGACGCTGGCCAATCCGCGTGTCGCCCTGAACCAGGCCGACGGTTTCTCAACCATTGCTCCCATCGTCACTACCGTCAGTGAACCTCTGGATCCAGAGACACTGATACTGGGTGATACGGTGCGAGTCTATGAGGTCACCACCACTCAAGCCATTGCCGTCACCAGCATTGTCGCAGAAATCGATAATCCGCTATTAATGGCGGTTCGCTCAATAGGCAATCAGCTGGTCCTGATACCCACGGTACCGTTGAAACCCAAAACTGACTATATGGTAGTGCTGACCAATGGCATTACGGACGTCGATGGACAACCATT
Organism: Granulosicoccus antarcticus IMCC3135; assembly: GCF_002215215.1. Classification (NCBI taxonomy): domain Bacteria; kingdom Pseudomonadati; phylum Pseudomonadota; class Gammaproteobacteria; order Chromatiales; family Granulosicoccaceae; genus Granulosicoccus; species Granulosicoccus antarcticus. Next base: position 5,332,184 of record NZ_CP018632.1, read on the forward strand.
GACTGCCAGCCTGGTTTACGGCTTGCTCAAAGGTGATCAGGAACTGACCAACCCCGCGACTCTGGAGGCTTTGCGAGGTGCCACCGCCACTCAAGTCGGCCAGGCTCAAGCCGTCTCAGGTATTGAACCTGACGATATTGCACTCAGCTGGGTGTTCAAGACACAGTCCATTCGCGAAGTGCTGCAAGCTGCCAAGGATCAGACCGTTGCATCGCCTCTGGTATTGGCCAGCTCTGGCCTGAACACAGCCGCTGAGGCCATTGGCCTGCAAGGCAAGGCGGACGTCTACATCGGTACCCTCGATGTTCCCTACTATCTGACTGGCCTGACGGAAAATCTTGACTCAGAGGAAGCTGGAACTGATGCGGAGGAGGAGGAACGCTCTTCCGACGCCGTACTCAATAGCTTCTGGCACAACAGCGGCGGCAATGTAGTCGGTGCAGTCAATGAGTCCGGAGCGCCGGATTATGCCCCGGTAACAACGGGCACCGAAACCATTCCGGTCCTGATGAGTGTTCCCAATGAGGGTGAGATGCCTGCCGATGGTTGGCCTGTCACGATCTACCAGCATGGTATTACACGCAGCCGAACTGACATGCTGGCCATTGCCGATGCCATGGCTGATGCAGGTCGGGTTGTCATCGCCATCGACATGCCCATGCACGGTCTTATTGATACGACCAGCCCTCTGCACGCCGATAACACACCCTTCGGCGAGCGCGAGCGCACCTTCGGTATCGATCTGATGGTCAATCCACTGGCAGAGGATGAGACAGCCGATGCTGATGCACCGACTGAAGGCCCTGATGGCAAGGCTGACCCTTCAGGTCAGTACTATATCAACCTGCAGAACCTGGCTAACTCTCGTGACAACCTGCGCCAATCCGTTGCCGACCTGTTCGCATTGCGGGCCAGCCTGGGCGGCGCCTCGATTGAGGGCTTGCAACTGGATCCGAACAATCTGAACTTTGTCGGTCATTCACTGGGAGGCATTGTCGGTACGACCATGCTCTCTTATGACGATAGCTTCCATAGCGCAAGTCTTGCCATGCCCGGTGGTGGTATCGCCCAACTGCTGGCCAATTCTGAATCTTTGAGTGGCAGAATCAACGATGGCCTGGCAGCAGCAGGAATCCCTACAGGTTCTGATGAATACAACAGCTTCCTGACAGTTGCGCAGACACTGCTGGATTCGGCCGATCCGGTCAATCACGCGACCACACTGGCTCAAGCCGGCAGACCTCAAGTGCATCTGATGGAAGTGATCGGAGATCTGGTGATTCCCAACAATGTAGCAACAGCTCCTCTGTCCGGTACTGATCCGTTGGCGCGACTGCTGGGACTGACGCAGGTTGCAGAGACCTCCAGCACCGGTGGTCTGGTGAAATTCTCAGCTGGCGACCATGGTTCGATTATCAGCCCCGAAGCAAGTCTGGCAACCACCATCGAGATGCAGACACAGGTAGCAACCTTTGCCGCCTCGCAGGGTACGGTTCTCCCCATCACGAATAGTGACGTGATTGCACCTCTGCCCTAGTCAGCAGTTGCCACTCACCGGCGCCAGGGAAGGCGCCATTTCAACTTTCCACCATCCTATCAAGGGAGATAACTCATGCGCATCGCCAAGCGCTCAGTTTATAGCTGGACCAACTCCATTGCCCTACCCAGCCTGGTCATGACTCTGGCCCTGTTGGCAGGTCCGCTGCACGCCGCTAAAGTAGGTGGCCTCACTCTGGACGAGACCATCCCGGTGGGTTCCACACAAACCCACTACAACGGCGCGGGTCTGCGCAAGAAACTGTTTATCAAACTCTATGTGGGCAGCCTTTATCTGGAGACAGCAAGCTCCGATGCCAGCACTATCATCGACGCCGACGAAGCCATGGCTATCAGGCTGAATATCCTGTCGGGCATGCTGACCCGCGACAAGTTATTGAAGGCTCTCAAGGAAGGCTTTGATAACGCCACTGGCGGTAATACAGCACCTATCCAGCCGCAGATCGATCAGATGATCGGCCTGATGCAGGACAAGATAAGCCCTGGAGATTCATTGACACTGGCTTATGAGCCGGGTGTCGGAACTCATGTTCTGAAGAACGGAACTGAATTGAGCGTGATTGAAGGACTGCCCTTCAAGTCGGCCTTGTTTGGTATCTGGTTGTCGAGCAAGCCAGCACAGGGATCCCTGAAATCCGCCATGTTGGGCAGCTAGTCGTCTCTCAGCTTGAAGCTTGCGAGTTCAGCAAGTCGGTTTATCCCCCGGCTCAAACGTACTTTCACTGGCTGCGATTCTGCCTGATCCCCTCAAAACGATAGAACAACTGCCGGATTGATCCGGCAGCTGCTTGTCGAAGGATCACTGCTCAAGGGATAGTGAACCCATTATTTCACGATCCCTTATCCGGCAACTCCCGGAAAGTCGTCCACTCTGACCACAACCTCGATTGCCTCAGCCGCTTGCAACAGCAAGTCTGCCTCGGCCGACTCGATAACTTTTTCCTGCACCAGTTGCTGCAACCAGTCGGCATAGTCGACGGCATAGGGCTTCAAGCGCAGACTTTCCTTGAGCTTATGCTCGGCATCTGTCGCCGCCAGCACACGCTTCAGAGCGTGCTCGATGCAACCGGTCACATCCTTCGGGTCATCACTGACAAACACACCCTCAGTCAGTCTGTCACGTGCAGGTGAGTCATCCAGAAGAATACGTGCACAGGCCTGCGTCAGCGCATCATTCGGGGTGCGATAGCGACGTCCCAACGGAAACACAATGCCCCGCAACACCAAACCGATAAAGGTATTGGGGAAGTTTCGCAGTATCTGATCCAGTGCCACCTGGACCTGGAACAGTGAGTGACGAACCGACCATTCCAGTAACGGCCTGTCATCTTCGGGCCGACCCGTATCCTCGAATCGTTTGAGAACAGCTGAGGCCATATACATATGCATCAGACCATCGGCGAACCGGCCAGAGAGCATCTCCTTGCGCTTGAGACCGCCTCCCAGGAACAGCATGGCAAAGTCTGCCAGGAAAGAATAGGCAGCACTCATGCGAGCCAGACGACGATAGTATTTAGCGTTGTAGCCAACATCCGGCGCGGATGCAAAGTAACCCTTGGTCAAGCCATGGAACAATGATCGCGCCCCGTTCTGGATGGCGTAGCCAACATGCCCCATCAGTGCTTCATCAAAACTTTCCAGTGCCTCCTGCTGATTAGGCAATGAGGCAGCCGTGATCTCATCCATCAACCACGGATGACATCGGATAGCCCCTTGTCCGAAGATGATCAGGCTGCGAGTCAGAATGTTCGCACCTTCAACCGTGATACCCACCGGAATGGCCTGATAAGCCCTGCCCAGAAAGTTGCCGGGCCCCATGCAAATACCCTTACCGCCAATGATATCCATGCCATCGTTCAGAACGACACGCATACCCTCAGTGTTGTAATACTTGAGAATGGCCGATACGACGGACGGTTTTTCACCCTGATCCAGCGCAGAGCAGGTCAGGCGCCGACCCGCATCCATGGTGTAGGTCAAGCCGGCGATTCGGCCCAACGCTTCTTCGATACCTTCGAATTTACCAATAGGCAGATTGAACTGCTTGCGAACCCGGGCGTAAGCACCCACGTAGCGCGATGTCGCTTTGCCAGAAGCCACGCCATTGGAAGGCAGCGATATACCTCGCCCCACCGACAGAGACTCCATCAGCATGCGCCAGCCCTGACCTACCATGGGCTGTCCACCGATGATCCAGTCCATCGGAATAAAGACCTCATCACCGCTGTTGGGACCGTTCATGAAAGACTGATCAAGAGGGTAATGTCGACGACCGATCTTGACACCAGCCGTATCAGTCGGAATCAGAGCACAGGTAATACCCAGGTTCTCCTCATCACCCAGTAGATGATCCGGATCGTAGGCCTTGAAAGCCAGACCCAGCAGGGTGGCAACCGGGCCCAGTGTGATGTAACGCTTCTCCCAGGTGACTCGCATACCCAGCACCTCAGCACCTTCATGCTGGCCCATGCAGATGATGCCAAAGTCGGGCATGGCGCCCGCATCCGAACCGGCTGAAGGACCTGTCAGGGCAAAACAGGGGATTTCCTGACCAATGGCCAAGCGTGGCAAATAATAATCTTTCTGAGTCTCGGTACCGTAGTGCAACAACAATTCTGCAGGACCGAGTGAATTGGGCACCATGACAGTGACCGCGCCCGTTACGCTACGAGTCGCCAGTTTGGTTACCACTTCTGAATGCGCCATGGCTGAAAAGCCCAGGCCGCCGTAGGATTCGGGGATGACCATACCCAGAAAACGCTGATCCTTGATGAACTGCCAGACTTCAGGGGGCAAATCGTTCAGCTCATGGGTTATCTGCCAGTCATCCATCATGGCGCACAGCTCATTCACCGGGCCATCTACAAAAGCCTGTTCCGCCGGGCTCAAAGTGGCTTCGGGATAGGATTGAAGCGTGCTCCAATTGGGCGATCCGCGGAAAAGTTCGGCCTCCCACCAGACTGTTCCGGCATCAATGGCTGCCCGTTCTGTCTCTGACATGGGGGGTAACACCGCACGTACGTATTTCAGAATTGGGAAACTGAAAAAACGATGTCGCAGACTGCGAACATTGAACAGCACGCCGACAGCCACCAGCAGAAGCACCAGAATGGTACCTGCTACACCGGACAGAAAGCCCAGCCAGGAGGCCAACAGCAACACAAGAACAGTGGCGACACTCGCCACCGGTAAACTCAGTCGGTGCCGCGACAGCACGAAAAGTGTCAGCGCCAGCACTGCCAGCCAGAATATGATGCCCATATTAATGTAATCCGTTAAACGAAATTTGGTATGAAAAGTTGATGCCCATACCGTGATATCGACCAGAACCGGCGCCTACTCAGCCCCAGTCTGGCAACAAATACTTCTAAAGGTTACGTCTTTGCCATTCTGACCGGTTTCAGACAACCGCCCTCGCCTGTTACCAGATTACAAAACAGGGCAACTCTGCACGCCACAATTCTGTGACTACCCAGACATGTTACGCCCTGAATAAATCCGTTATAGTCTGCACAAATTCATGGCCTCTCCAGCGTGGCCAACAGCACAGACGGCACTCTCTGATCATGGACACAATGAAAACAGCCTATCTCAACATTCTGGAATCTGTTGGCGAGGATCCGGAACGGGACGGTCTGCGCGATACTCCAGAGCGTGCGGCGAAGGCCATGGCATTTCTGACCCATGGCTATCAACAGACACTCGAAGAAGTCGTCAACGGGGCTATTTTCGAATCTGAAAGTGATGAGATGGTGATAGTCAAGAACATCGAACTCTACTCACTGTGTGAACATCATCTGCTGCCCTTCATTGGCAAATGCCATGTCGCCTACCTGCCCAGAGGCAAGGTCATCGGTTTGTCAAAAATAGCCCGTATCGTCGATATGTACGCACGTCGGCTGCAGATCCAGGAATCGCTGACTCACCAGATTGCCACGGCCGTACTGGAAGTCACCGGTGGACGGGGTGTCGGCGTGATCATCGAATCTCAGCATATGTGCATGATGATGCGCGGTGTCCAGAAGCAGAACTCCTCCATGACCACCTCCTCCATGTTGGGCCTGTTTCGCAAGGACATCAATACCCGTAACGAATTTTTGCAATTGGTCAAAGACTGATCATTCTTCTGCAGCTGCCTGCATGTTCCACAAATCAGCATACAAACCGCCGCCGGTGAGGAGCTGCTCATGGGTGCCGCGTTCCACGATACGTCCGGCATCGAGCACGATGATCTGATCCGCATCGACCACGGTTGACAAGCGGTGGGCAATGACCAGTGAAGTGGCTCGTCTTGCCACCGCATTCATGCCTTCCAGAATGGCCTGTTCGCTGCGCGTGTCGAGACTGGATGTCGCCTCATCAAAAATGATGATGGGCGGATCCTTGACCACAACCCGGGCAATCGCCATACGCTGCTTTTCACCGCCGGAGAGTTTCAGTCCGCGTTCGCCGACCACGGTCTCGTAGCCCTGTGGCAGTTCGCTGATGAAGGTATCCAGATTGGCACGTCGCGCCGCCTCGGCAACCCGCTCATCATCGGCTTCCGGATGGGCATAGGCCAGGTTATAACGAATGGTGTCGTTGAACATGACGGTATCCTGCGGTACCACACCCAGCGCGTCGCGCAAGCTGGTCTGGGTGCAATCACGTACATCCACCCCATCGATCAGCACCTGCCCCTGGTCCACGTCATAGAAACGGAACAACAAGCGCGACAGGGTGGATTTGCCCGCACCCGATGGCCCGACCACAGCCACCTTGCTACCAGGCTCCACCGTGAAGCTGATGCCTCGCAAGATAGGCCGCTCTGGCAGATAGGCAAATTCGACATCACGAAACTCGATACGAGCCTGTTTGACAACCAGCGCCTGGGCGTCTGGCTTATCCTGAATCTCCGGCGTGCGCTCCAGCAACCGGAGCACCAGATCCATATCAGCCAGTGCGTACTGCAATCCACGATAGACCACACCCAGCACATTCAGTGGCACGAACAATTGCAGCATCATGGCATTGATCAGCACGATGTCGCCCAGCGAGATCACATTATTGCTGACATCGCGCACCGCCAGCATCATGATCAGTGTGACACCCAGCGAGACAATGGCTGCCTGTCCGAAATTGAGCGTCGACATGGTGACCTGACTGCGAACACCCGCATTGGCCCAGTCAGTCATGTGCTCATCGTAGGCGGCAATCTCGCGCTTTTCGTTGTTGAAGTACTTGACCGTCTCGTAGTTCAACAGACTGTCCACGGCCCGGCCACTGGCCAGTGAATCCAGACGGTTCATCTCATGGCGAAACTGCATGCGCCAGCCGGAAAAGAACAATGTGAATCCGACATAGACTGCTACCGTGCCAAACACCACGGCCGTGTACTGCCAGCCATAACCGCCCAGCAGTATGGCGGCAACCAACAGAAACTCGGCAGCCGTCGGCACGATATTGAACACCAGCAGGTTGACGATGGAACTCAGGCTGGAAGTACCGCGAGACAGATCCTTGGCAATACTGCCGGTGCGTCGTTCCAGATGGAAGGACAGCGACAGATCATGTAACTTTGTCAGCACGCGGCTGGATAGCTGCTGCATGGCGCGATAACGCACCCGTGAAAACAGGGCATCTCGCAATTCGGTGAACAGGGAGCTGCTCATACGTAGCAGCCCATAGGCGGCCACCAGGCCCAGGCCAACCAGCAACACATTATCGCTGGCAGCCGCAGCGGCGTCATTCAAGGGCGCTGCCGCAGCGCTATTCTTGTCCAGCGTATCAATGATGCGCTTGAGCACCAACGGCACAGCCACGATCGCAAGCTTGCTGAGCATCAGAAAACCCAGCGCAACCAGCACCCGCCCGCGGTATTCCCACAGGTAGGTTGACAGCTTCTTCAGGTTCTCGATATCACGCCGGTTGCTGTGAGGCGCTTGTTCGCGGCCTCCCCCCATGCCCATCATGCCGTACGCCTCGCATCACTGGTCACATACTCCAGCGCCTGCTCCACCAGCGCTACCGCATCGGTGGTCTTGCTGGCATGCTCACTCAAGTGACGACGCCACAGACGGGAACCAGGCACTTCCTGAAACAGGGGAATCAGATGTCGACTCAGGGAGCTCATGCGGACACCTTGATCCAGCCACTCCTGCATGTAGCGGGCATAGGCAAGGGCAACTGCGCTGAGTGTTTCCAGATCAGCAAGATGTTCATAGCCGCCAGCCAGTTCGGGAAAAATCCGCTGATCTGATTCGGCCAGCATCGCCGGACTGTAATAGGCCGCACGTCCCACCATCACACCATCGACCTGCTGCAGATGCTCCAGACTCGCATCGAGACTGTCGATACCGCCGTTGATACTGATGTGCAACTGCGGAAAGGCCTGCTTCAGGCGATAGACATATTCGTAGCGAAGCGGTGGAATGGTGCGATTCTCTTTCGGGCTGAGACCATCCAGCCAGGCCTTGCGCGCATGGACAGTGAAATATTCACAGCCACTGGCCGCCACCTGATCGACGAAGGACTCCAGCGCTTCGTAACTATCATCCCGATCAATACCCAATCGACACTTGACGGTCACCGGCACATCCACGGCGGCAGCCATGCCGGCCACCACATCACGCACCAATTGCGGCTCTGCCATCAGACAGGCGCCAAAACGCCCGGCCTTGACCCGATCACTGGGGCAGCCAACGTTCATGTTGATTTCGTCGTAGCCCCATTCAGCGCCGATGGCTGCCGCCTGCGCCATCTCGGCCACATCCGATCCACCAAGCTGCAGCACCACAGGCCCTTCAGCCGCGTGCTTGCCCAGCAAATAGCTGCGATCACCGTGAATCACCGCCTTGCATGTCAGCATTTCGGTGTACAGGAGTGTGTGCCGCGTCAGCAGACGGGCAAGATACCGGTAGTGACGGTCTGTCAGCTCCATCATCGGAGCAACGACCAGTTTCCGGTGGGCTTTATCAAAGGGTTCAGGCATGCGTGCGGAGTCTATCGGCTGGAGGGCAGTATCGCCAGTGTGATATGCCCTGTTACGTCTGTCTTTCCCAAACGGAACATCTGTAAAGGGGTTTTTCTTAACTTTTGTCAAAGCATGCAGTATTTGGCCCGCAGTACTCTGTCCCGACAGCTGGACTCCTCATTACAAGGGTATTCGTCTGCCAGACAACAACTATTAAAAGAGTCCTGAATTTATCAGGTTCAGCTAACAGCGATTAGCGTGATGTTCCATTCACAAGCGCAAGCTGACAGCGTCACCCGCAATTATCTCGACTGACAGGCCTAGCACGCATGCAAGAGCACGACGCCTTTCCTGATTCTCCCACTTTTCCCGATGGCGTTGTACATGCCGTCAGAGGGGCTGTCGTGGATGTCGTCTTCGCAGGTTCGGAGTTGCCGCCCATCAACTCGGCACTGGTCGTGAAATGGGATAAGCCAACGCCCTTGATTCTTGAGGTTCACAGTCATCTGGATCTTCAGACTCTGCGCGCAGTGGCCTTTCAGACGACGACGGGACTGGCACGTGGGGTTGCGGTTCAGGCAACAGGTGCGCCGATCACAGTGCCAGTGGGAGACGCCGTTCTCGGGCGGTTACTGGATGTCGTCGGCAACCCCCATGACAACGGGCCAGCCCTGCCCCCTGATACGCCGCGCCGCCCCATTCACGCGCTCCCCCCGCTGCTGAGCTCGCAAAGCCGTACCACGGATGTATTCGAGACCGGCATCAAGATAATTGATCTGCTAACGCCGATGGCACAAGGTGGCAAGGCTGCCATGTTCGGCGGAGCCGGGGTGGGAAAGACGGTTCTGGTGATGGAACTCATCCGTGCCATGGTTGAAAAGTACGCAGGCATCTCGGTTTTTGCCGGTATCGGTGAGCGTTCACGCGAAGGTCACGAACTGCTGACCGAAATGCAGGATTCCGGCGTACTGGAACGCACCGTACTGGTCTACAGTCAGATGAATGAGCCGCCCGGAGCACGCTGGCGAGCACCATTGACAGCACTGAGCGTGTCGGAATACTTTCGCGATCAGAAACACCAGAACGTATTGCTACTGATGGACAACGTGTTTCGTTTTGTGCAGGCAGGCGCTGAAGTGTCAAGCCTGCTGGGACGCCTGCCCTCGCGTGTTGGTTATCAGCCGACGCTAGCCACCGAAGTGGCTGGATTGCAGGAACGCATCGCATCGGTAACAGGATCGGCCGTCACGGCCATTCAGGCCGTTTATGTGCCTGCTGATGACTTCACCGATCCGGCTGTGACAACCATCTCCAGCCATATGGATTGCGTCATCATGCTGTCCAGAGCCCAGGCGGCAGAGGGTTTTTACCCGGCCATCGATCCGCTGGGTTCCTCATCCATGCTGCTCGACCCATTGGTTGTCGGCGATGAGCACTACCAGATTGCCGAGTCTGTCCGTCAGGCGCTGGCACGGTTCAGGGAACTGACCGACATCATATCCTTACTGGGGATCGAGGAACTGAGCACCGCCGACCGGCAAATAGTGAAGCGCGCACGCCGGCTACAGCGTTTTCTCACCCAGCCGTTCATGGTGACTGAGGCCTTTACCGGCATACCCGGTGCCAGTGTGCCGCTGGCTGACACCCTGTCAGGTTGTCGTGCCATTCTGGATGGCGCAGCCGATGACTGGTCGGAAAGCTCGCTGTACATGGTAGGCACCTTAGAGGATGCCCGCCAGAAAGAGAGCGCCGCGAAGGCTCGTGATACCTCTGATACAGAGGCCGCAAAGTGAGGTTGATAATCGTAACGCCTCTGTCGATCGTCGTGGATGAAGAGATCGACAGTCTGCGGGCTGAGGATGCCAGCGGTAGTTTTGGCGTGCTCGCCGGTCACACCCCCTTTCTGACGGCACTCACGGTCTCCATCGTCAGCTGGCATCAGGCAGAGAATGAGCGATTCTGTGCTGTACGAGGTGGCGTCATGACCATCAAAGAGGGACGCGCCATCGATATTGCCACCCGCGAGGCTGTCGTCGGTGATGATCTGGCAACGCTGGATACAGTGGTATTGACCCGATTCCAGACAGACGCTGATGCGGAGCGCACCGAACATGTCGAAACGGTGCGCCTGCAGCTACACGCGATCCGTCGAATGATCAGCCGGTTGCAGCCAGAGTCAGGCAAGGGTAAGTTTCTGTGAGCAACAAGCCACCCAAGCCGCCAGAAAACGATCCTCTGGTTACGCAAACCCGCCTGCACCGCGATCGGCGCGAACGCTGGCTGCGTGAGGGCGACCAGTCCATCGGCCGTCATCTGGCGCAGATTGGTGTACTGGGCTGGATCTACGTCGCGCCAACGCTGCTGGGCCTGTATTTCGGTCGCTGGCTTGATGAGCACTTTGCTACAGGCATCTTCTGGAGCGCAACCTTCATCGTTCTGGGGCTTTGCCTGGGTGGCTGGAGCGCCTGGAAATGGATGAACGCGCGATGATTGACTTATCCACATGGCCGCTGACGGCAACTCTTCCGATCTGCTTTCTGGGAGGCATGATACTGGGCTATGGCTATTTCCGAGCTTTGCAGGAGACAACCAATCTGCTGGTTAGCCAGAGGCCTTTGCCCTGGATCCTGGGACTGACTCTGATGCGCATGGGGCTGCTTGGCGCAGGCTTCTACCTTGCCGCACAGGCAGGTGCTTATGCCCTGCTGGCAGCCCTTGCCGGTGTCCTGTTGTCCAAAGCTCTGCTGCTGCGTCGCATAAACAGGAAACAACCATGAATTCTCCGCTGTCCTCCGTTGTTCTGTTTCATATCGGACCCGTGCCGATCTCGCAGGCGATTCTCACCACCTGGGGCATCATGCTGGTGCTGGTGTTGGGTGCCTTTGTGCTGACCCGACGGCTCGATTTGAAGCCGGATAAACGCCAGACTGTGCTTGAGCTGATCGTTGTTACGCTGGACACACAGATTCGTGAGACCAGTGGCGCTGAACCTGCGCCCTATCGCGGATTCATAGGCACTCTGTTCCTGTTCATCCTGATCGCAAACTGGTCCTCGCTGGTACCGGGGCTGGAGCCACCAACGGCGCAACTGGAAACCGATGCGGCACTTGCCGTGCTGGTCTTTCTGTCAGTGATCTGGTTCGGCATACGTGGCGCAGGCGTGAGCGGCTATCTGAGATCTTTTGCCGCGCCCAATGCCGTCATGATTCCTTTGAACATGCTGGAAAGCGTCACCCGGACCTTCTCGATGTTCGTGCGCCTGTTTGGCAATGTCATGAGCGGGGTTTTCATCATCGGCATCGTCGCCTCGCTGGCAGGACTGCTGGTACCGATCCCGTTAATGGCGCTCGACCTGCTGACCGGTCTGGTACAGGCCTATATTTTTGCGATTCTGGCGATGGTGTTCATCACTGCCACGGTCGAGGACGGCCAGCCCGAGCCGGCCGACACAGAACCTACCTCACCTACCTCTTTTCCAACAAAACAAGACAAGGAACCCTGATGGACTATCTCAGCCTGGCCAGTATTATCTGTGCCGCTTTCGCCGTATCTTTCGGCGCTATCGGACCTGCACTGGCCGAAGGTCGCGCTGTTGCCGCCGCAATGGATGCCATTGCGCGGCAGCCAGAAGCAGCGAACACCATCTCACGAACGCTGTTTGTGGGACTTGCAATGATCGAGACGACAGCGATCTATTGCCTGGTGATCGCGCTTTTATTGCTCTTCGCCAACCCGCTACTGGCGTAGCCCCATGACAATCGATTTCTGGGGTCTCGGGCTACAGGTCGTCAATGTCCTGATCCTGATCTGGCTACTCTCGCGTGTGTTCTGGCGTCCGATCTCGACGGCCATTGCCAAGCGGCAAGAGGCTACCCACGCCATGCTCGCCACGGCACAAACAACGCAGAGCAAAGCCGACGAGACTCTATCAAGACTGCTTGAGGATCGTAACGGCATCGAGATGGAGCGCACGACATTACTAGCCAACGCCGCTACCGAGGCACAGGAAGCCTCCAAGGCAATCCTGGCCGATGCACAGAAGCGGGCGGACACGCTACTCAGTGCTGCGCAAACCTCTGTTGAGCGTAACAACGAGACTGCGCGCAAGGACAATGCTGTGCAGGCCTCGGCATTGTCAGTGGACATTGCGGCAAAGCTTCTGGGACGACTGAACAGCCCCACGCTTCACAACGCCTTTCTGGCCTCTTTGCTTGAGGCCATCGCGACCATGTCGGACTCAGAGCGCGCCTCCTTGCTCGCCGCTGATGACGATATACAAATAGTGAGTGCAGCCGCCCCGACGAGTGAGCTTAGAGACGAGATCGAAAAAGCGGTGATCACCGCCCTGGGCGGGGCTCCGTCCGGGCTGAGTTTTGTTGTCGATCCCGACCTGATCAACGGACTGGAACTGCGTAGCAAGCATTTCGTACTGCATAACAGCTGGCAGGCGGATCTGGCGGTAGTCCTGAAGGAGATGAAGGGTGCAGCCTGAAACACCTGACTGGTTTGCTACCGCGCAGACGGCATTAAACAAGACGCAGCTTGGGCCAAGAGCTGAATATAAAGGCCGAGTCGAGGAAATCGGCGACGGCGTGGCGATGATCTCGGGGCTCGACAACGTTCGACTAGACGAGGTGTTGCGCTTTCAGGGCGGTCAGATCGGCTTTGCCCGCGTGCTTGATCCCGACCTGATCGGCTGTGTGCTACTGGATGCAGCCAGCGAAGTCGAGGCCGGCGATGCGGTGTTCGGCACCGGTGAGGTGGTCAATGTTCCCGTCGGTGAAGCGCTGCTCGGACGCATCATCGACCCGCTTGGCCGCCCCCTCGATGACAAGCCGCCCATCGAGACTCAAACACACCTGCCTATCGAACGCCCTGCACCGTCGATCATCGATCGTGACCTGGTGACCGAACCGGTACAGACCGGTATCGTGGCCATGGATACTTTATTTGCGTTGGGCCGAGGTCAGAGAGAACTGATTGTCGGTGATCATTCCACCGGCAAGACAACGCTTGCCATCGATGCATTGATTGCACAGCGCGACAGCGACATGATCTGCATCTATGTCGCAGTGGGTCAGAAAACATCCAGCGTGCGCCGCGCCATCGATGCATTACAGGCGAAGGGGAACTTTGCACGTTGTATCGTGCTGGTGGCAGGCTCAGCCTCAGCCCCCGGACTGCAATGGATTGCACCCTATGCCGGCATGACAATGGCTGAGTACTTCCGTGACAAGGGGCAGCACGCCTTGATCGTGATCGATGATCTGTCCAAACACGCTGCCACCCACCGCGAGATTGCGCTGCTGACCCGTCAATCGCCAGGGCGTGAAGCCTATCCCGGTGATGTCTTCTACATTCACGCACGTCTGCTGGAACGAGCGGCAAAGCTGTCGAAGGAGCTCGGCGGCGGCTCTCTGACCGCCCTGCCCATTGCCGAAACGGATTCGGGCAATCTGTCGGCCTATATACCGACCAACCTGATTTCGATTACAGATGGCCAGATCGTTCTGGATGCCGCCCTGTTCCATCAGGGACAGAAACCGGCAGTCGATGTCGGTCTGAGTGTCAGTCGTGTAGGTGGCAAGACCCAGGCACCCGCCTTGCGCGAGGCCGCCGGCACACTGCGGCTGGACTACGCACAGTTTCTGGAGCTGGAGGTTTTCACCCGTTTCGGCGGTATGCCTGAAGGTCGGGTGCGCGACCAACTCAGGCGCGGGGAAAGAATTCGGGCAATCCTGCGTCAGTCGCAACACGCCCCCTATCGCCTCGCCGACGAGGTCGCCCTGATGCTGGCGGTGCAAAGCAGCGCTCTGGACAAGCTGCCACTTACAGCAATAACCACATTCCTGGCGAAACTGCCTACCATCCTGGACAGAGACGCAGCCCAGCTTCTGCAGACGATTAACGAGACCGGCAAGTTGGATGCGGATGCTCGCAAGACTCTGACAGAGGTGACGACTCGCCTTGCCACATCGCTTTGCAATATGGAACCTTCAAGTCCATGACTGAAAGACTGGCCGATATCAGTGCCCGGATCGATGGCATCCGTCAGCTCGGGGCTGTCGTCAATGCCATGAAGGGTATTGCTGCGGCTCGTGCTCACGCCGCCCGTGCCCAGCTTGCAGCCGTTGACAGCTATGCAACAACCCTTGCAACAGCGATGGCAAGCGCCCTTGGCCCTGAGGCCGCAACCGCAGCCAGAGAACCCAGCAAGCCAGAACCGGGCAAGCTCGGCCTGCTCGTTTTCTGCGCCGAGCAGGGATTTGCCGGTGCCTTCAGCGAACGCATGCTCGACAGTATTGGTTCACAGCTCACTCCTGAAACTCTGTTCCTTATCGGCACCCGAGGTCTGACACTCGCCACAGCCCGCGGGATTGAACCGGTATGGAATGCAGCCATGCCCTCACATACGCCGGGTCTGCCCAAACTTGCCGACGAGATAACCAAAGCCATCTACCGCCAAGTGGACATGAACAGGATCGAACGACTCGATGTCCTCTACACCGGCTGGCACTCGGGCCGGCCCAGCGTGATTCGCAAGACGCTATTTCCGATCGATCTGTCTGATCAACCTTCAAGCATTGGTGAACGGCCTCTTACACAACTTCCCGTTGCCAGCCTGATCGATAGCCTGGGTATGGATTATTTTCACGCACTGGTTTGCAAGGCTGCTCTCCACGCGTTTTCAGCCGAGAACGAGGCGCGGATGGAAGCCATGTCCGCCGCCGGTAGCCAGATTGCCAGCGAACTGGAAACCTTTCAGGCGACATTGCGCAGAGTACGACAAGAAGCAATCACCGCAGAAATCATCGAACTGGGCACCGGCGTTGCCTCAGCGAGCACCAAAACCTGATCATCTGATCACCCGCAACGCAACATCACTATTCGGGCTTGAAGATAAACATGCACGGATTACCGGATGTACACGTGTACCCGGGACACTGACCTAGATCAATACTGCACTGCAAAATTGATTTTATGCTTATCAAACGTAATGGGACCTACACACTACCCATTACCGGAGAATTCAGCTTGAACCAGTCCCGCACAAATAAAAACGCACTGACACTTGTCAATGATGCCCCTCAAACCATCCAGCCTGAGCCGGTGGCCGTGGCCTCACCCCCGCCAGGGGTAGATGAGCCGACACTTCATGAATCGATAGATCGCACTGTGCGTGCCAACCTTGCCAAAGCAACTTCAGGGATCGCCCCTTCGCCGCTCGCCGAAGCCTGGATGGACTGGGTTGTGCATCTGGGCGCCTCTCCCGGCAAGCAAATGCAACTGGTGGAATCCGCTCTCAAAAAGAACCAGAAACTGTGGAGCGCAGCTCTTGGCATAAAGCCTGCCAGCGATGATCCAGACACGCCAACCGATCGTCGGTTCGCTGGCGAGGGCTGGCAGCAATATCCCTTCAATCTCTACGCACAAGCTCATCTGCAAAATTATCAGTGGTGGCAGGAAGCCACGACTGATGTTCATGGGGTTGCACCTCCTAATGAGGATCTGATGGCGTTTGTGACCGGTCTGTTGGTCGACGCCACCTCGCCTTCCAATTTCGCCCCCACCAATGCCGACGTGGCTTCTGCAACTGTGGCACAAAACGGTCAGAATCTTGTTCAAGGCACAAAGAACATGATCGAGGATCTGGGCCACAAGCTCGGCGCTCCACAAGAGGCGCCACCGCAGCTCTTCGAAGTCGGTCGCAATCTGGCCATTACACCGGGTAAGGTGGTCTACCGCAACGAGCTGATTGAGCTTATCCAGTACACGCCGACTACCGACACCGTGCACCCCGAACCGATACTGATAGTGCCGGCCTGGATCATGAAGTACTACATCCTCGACCTGTCACCGGAAAAATCACTGGTCAGCTTTCTGGTCGCACAGGGTTATACCGTATTCATTGTCTCCTGGAAGAACCCGGGCTCCGATGATTCCAATCTTGGTATGGATGATTACCTGCGTCTGGGCGTCATGGATGCCCTGGATGCCACGCAGGCGATTACGCAGGCGCCAAAGATCCATGCGGTTGGTTATTGTCTCGGCGGCACACTGCTGGCGATTGCGGCAGCGGCGATGGGACGCGACGGCGACGATCGTCTTGCATCGGCAAGTTTCCTGGCCGCCCAGATTGATTTCACTGAGGCCGGCCAACTCAAGCTGTTCATCAATGAAGCCGAAATCTCACTGATCGAAGACCTGATGGCGGAAAAGGGTTTCCTGTCATCGGAACAAATGGCGGGAACCTTCGCCCTGTTGCGCGCCCGCGACCTGATCTGGGCACCCAAAATTCGAGACTATATGCTGGGCGTACGCGGCAAGACTTTCGACCTCATGGCCTGGAATTCGGACGCGACACGGATGCCTGCGCGAATGCATTCAGAATACCTGCGCAAACTGTATCTGAACAATGAACTGGCCGAAGGCCACTACCAGATGAACGGCCAGTCAGTCACTGTCTCGGATATCCGTGCCCCGATCTTTGCGGTAGGTACCGAGAACGATCATGTTGCGCCCTGGCATTCGGTCTACAAGTTTCACCTGTTCGCCGATGTCGACGTGAACTTCGTTCTTACCAGCGGCGGCCACAATGCCGGCATCGTCTCCGAACCCGGTCATCGTAACCGGCACTTCCGCATGGCTAACACGCCGGCAGACGCCCCGTTTCGTAACCCCAGCGAATGGCTTGCAGATACCGACCCGGTGCAAGGTTCATGGTGGCCTGCCTTCACCGCCTGGCTTGACGAACGTTCCGGCAAACCAGCCGCCCTCCCACCAATGGGTACCTCTTCAGGGCCATACGCCGCGCTTTGCGATGCGCCCGGCACCTATGTGATGCAAAAATAATGTTACTTGATAATAAAGTTGCGCTGGTAGTCGGCGTCGCGAATACCCATTCGATTGCCGCTGGTTGCGTGCAGGCCTTTGCCAGGGCCGGCGCCCAGGTTGCAATGACTTACGTCAACGAGAAAGCCAAACCCTATGTGCAGCCGGTTGCAGACACTGCCGGAGCAACGCTTCTGTTACCGCTCGACGTGGAAACAGAAGGAGAAATGGAGGCTGTCTTTGACGAGGTCAGGAGACAGTGGGGCCGGCTCGACATTCTGGTACATTCGATTGCCTATTGCCCCGCGGATGATCTGCACGGCAGGGTAACGGATTGTTCGCGCGCAGGCTTTGCCCGCGCCATGGACGTCTCGGTGCATTCACTGATCCGTATGGCGCGACTGGCTGAACCCTTGATGGCCAGGGGCGGCACCATTCTGACCATGAGTTATTACGGGGGCGAAAAGGTCGTCGATCACTACAACATCATGGGCCCTGTAAAGGCGGCACTGGAAGCCACCATGCGTTCACTGGCTGTAGAACTGGGTCCACAGCACATCCGCGTCAACGCCATCTCTCCGGGGCCACTGCAGACTCGGGCCGGTTCAGGCATTGCACATTTCGACGAACTGATCGACAACGCACGGCTACGTGCACCTGAGAAAAGTCTGGTCACTATCGATGACGTCGGTGATGTTGCCGTGATGCTGGCAAGTGATGGCGCACGTTGCGTTTCCGGTGATACAGCCTATGTTGATGGAGGTTTACATGTCCGCGCCTGAGCAAAGTGAATCTGTTCCAACCATGCAATATATCGAGAATCGTACCTACGACGAGATCTCAGTAGGCGACAGTGCCGAACTGACGAGAACGTTGAAGGCGCAGGATATCGAGTTGTTCGCCATCATGTCAGGGGATGTAAACCCGGCGCATGTTGATGCCGAATATGCAAAGACCGATATGTTCCACGGTGTGATCGCTCACGGCATGTGGGGCGGTGCGTTGATCTCGGCCGTGCTGGGCACCGAACTGCCCGGCCCTGGCACCATCTTTCTCGATCAAAGTCTACAGTTCAAGGCTCCCGTGGGCCTGGGCGATACGGTTACCGTAAGAGTCGAGGTGAGCGAAAAACAAGCCAAGGGACGCTTGATCCTGAGCTGCACTTGCCTCAATCAGGACGGCAAGATGGTCATCGAAGGCGTGGCCAAGGTTATCGCCCCACGTGAAAAGGTGCGCCGGCCCCGCGTCGTCTTGCCAGAGGTACATCTGCACGTGCGGGCCGCCCAATATACCAAGCTGATCGCGGCAACCCAGGCATTGGCCCCCATTTCCACTGCAGTGGTGCACCCTTGCGATGCGCTATCGTTGAATAGTGCGCTGGATGCCGCCGATCAGGGCATGATCGTGCCCGTTCTGGTAGGCCCACGGGACAGGATCGAAGCCGCAGCCCTTGCTGCAGGTCGTAGCCTTGAGGGTATAGAGATACTGGATACACCTCACAGCCATGCAGCAGCGGCAACGGCCGTGGCGCTGGTTCGCTCAGCTAAAGCGTCTGCCCTGATGAAGGGGGCCTTGCATACAGACGAATTGATGGAAGCCGTTGTCAACTCCGATATGGGCCTGCGGACCGAGCGGCAGATGAGCCACGTTTATGTACTCGACGTGCCAACCTACCCCAAGCCACTGCTTATCACCGATGCGGCTATCAATATCTATCCCGATCTTGCTGCAAAGCGAGACATTGTCCAGAATGCCATTGATTTGGCTCTGGCGCTTGGCATCGTACTGCCCAAGGTAGCGATTCTTTCAGCCGTCGAAATGGTCAACCCTCGCATGGCCTCCACAGTGGATGCAGCGGCACTGTGCAAGATGGCCGATCGGGGACAGATCACGGGTGGATTACTGGACGGCCCGCTGGCCTTTGACAATGCCATCTCACCGGCAGCGGCAGCAACCAAGGGCATTCTGTCCGATGTCGCCGGTGTGGCCGACATTCTGGTCGCGCCTGATCTGGAGGCCGCCAACATGATGGCCAAGCAGCTTGTGTATCTGGCCGGGGCTGATGCGGCCGGTATCGTTCTCGGCGCACGGGTACCCATTATACTGACTAGCCGTGCGGACAGTTCAACCTCACGTCTTGCCTCCTGCGCTCTGGCGCAACTTTTCATCAACCATAGTCTGCAGTCAGCATTGTGACAGACGCCACCCTTGTATTGAATGCGGGCTCATCAAGCCTCAAGTTTGCGCTCTACCCGAACGAGGATGGTTCACCCTCCCCGATCTTGCACGGCAAGATTGCGGGTATCGGAAATGCTCCACAGTTCTCGGCGCGCGATGCCAAAGGCAATACTCTGCCACCCGATGCCAGCATGCCGCTCAAGCCCTGCGCCGGACACGACGAGCTTATCCCCCAACTGCTTGACTGGCTGCAATCTCACCAGAGTGGCCTTACCATCACTGCAGCCGGTCACCGCGTGGTGCACGGCGGTCGAAATCATGCAACTCCAGTACGTATAAACCAGGCACTGCTTGCCGAACTTGATTTGCTGGTGCCACTGGCACCGCTGCACCAGCCACATAATCTGGCAGCGATCCGTGCTGTTGCAGCCGTTATCCCCGAGCTCCCTCAGGTCGCCTGTTTCGATACCAGTTTTCACCGGACTCAGGAGCGACTTGCTCAACTCATCCCCCTGCCTCGCAAGATGACTGAAGCAGGAATCATTCGCTACGGCTTTCACGGACTGTCCTACGACTACATTGCCAGCACCTTGCCGATGCATCTTGGCGAACGGGCTCAAGGTCGCGTAATCGTTGCTCATCTGGGCAACGGGGCAAGCTTGTGCGCCATGAACAAGCGTCGTAGCGTTGCCACCAGTATGGGCTTCACGGCGCTTGGCGGACTCATGATGGGCCGGCGCTGTGGCTCCATCGATCCTGGCGTATTGCTGTACTTGATGGATAACCAGGGTATGACAACTCGGGACCTTGAACACCTGCTCTACCATGAATCCGGCCTGCTTGGAGTGTCGGGGGTCAGCAACGATATGGCGGTTCTACAGGCAAGTGATGCACCCGAGGCACGAGAGGCAATCGAGCTGTTCTGTTACCGCACCGCTGGCGAATTGACATCGCTTGCAACAGCCAACGGTGGTCTGGACGCCATCGTCTTCACAGCCGGAATCGGCGAGAACTGCGCTCTGGTGCGCAGCCTCATCTGCGAGCGTCTCGGCTGGCTAGGGGTGGAACTCGATCCTGATGCAAATATACGCAACGCAACACACATCAGCTCAACAGCCTCGAAGATCGAAGTACTGGTCATCCCAACTGACGAGGAATCCGTCATTGCGCGTGCGACATACAGATTGAGTAGCGCCTGTACGTGACAACGCCATCGCGGTAGGCCATATTACGGTGAACAAAGCGCTCTACCCCTCAGAAAAAACCGCTACATTCACCCAAGAGACCTGCACATGTTCTACGATCCCAGAAGCGAAGCTCACGGGCTTGCCCACAGCCCCTGGACTGCGCTGGTAGCCCCACGTCCGATCGGCTGGATCTCGAGTTTATCGGACGATGGCATTGCGAACCTGGCGCCCTACAGTTTCTTCAACGCGGTCTCTGGCGTCCCCCCTTTCGTCATGTTCTCTTCTGCCGGTCGCAAAGACAGCCAGGCCAATGTAGAGGCCACCGGCGAATTTGTCGTGAACATGGCAGTGGCTGAACTACAAGAAGCTCTCAACCTGACATCGGCACCGTTCGAGCCGGGAATTGATGAGTTTGAACGTGCCGGACTGGAAAAAGCCGCCTGTCGTAATGTATCGGTACCGCGAGTCGCCGCCTCCCCGGTCGCTATCGAATGCGTCCTCAGCCAGATCGTACCGCTCGTCACGCGGGGCGGCAAAAAGATCCAGTCGGAAGTGATCTTCGGCGAAGTGGTCGGCATTCACATCTCGGAGGATGTCATCGTGGACGGCATGCTCGATATCTCGCGCATCCGCCCACTGGCTCGCCTTGGCTATATGGATTATGCAATTGTCGACGAGGTTTTCGCGATGAAACGGCCCAAGATGAAGGAGTGAGACTCTGGCCTGGGCAGTCGCACGAGATAATGAAAGGCAGTAAGGCTCTGACCCGGCACAATCGAGCGGGATATTAAAATCAGAGGGGCTATGGCCTGGCACATTCGAGCGGGACAATAATTCGAACGTGCCGGTGGTCAGATTCGATCTTCAGACTCCAATATATCGTTTCAAAAAAACTAGGGGGTGCGTTATGCTTCATGAGCCTTAGGGATCGTGAAACAATTAACTATCATTTTCAGTCGTCCCTGCATCCTGCCCTGCTGCGTTGTTCGGCGGTTGAATAGCCGGCTATTCGCCCTTCTCACGCCTTGCCGGACAGGCGCAGGAACACCTGAAAATTGATACTTAATTATTTCACAATCCCTTACGTACAAAAATAGCTGGTTTCAAACCGGCATAAAACCTCAAGGAGACTGATTTTGAAATTCAATCACCAGCCGATGCTTCGCGTATCGGTCATGCTGGCGGGTATTTTCGCGCTAAATGCCTTCGCCGCAGACGGCAACAGTACTCAGGCTGACGAGCCTGCGAATGCCACATCAGAACCACAGACCGGTACCGAGGCCGCAACCAATGCAGAACAACCCCTGCCACTTGGGCCGAAGACTTGCGGAGAGTTGCTTGACTACGCAGTCACCTCAGTAACGACCGAAATCACCAACGCCGAACCTATCCAGGCGAGTGTCAGCTCACCATGGACAAGCCCGGATGGCGGCGGCGGTTCCGTCGATGTCACAAGTCCGATTTGCCGGATCGCCGGATCCATCAAACCGACACGTGATTCGGATATCCGCTTCGAATTGTGGATGCCATTGAACGCAGACTGGAACGGTAACTTTGCAGGAACCGCCTCTGGTGGTTCGAATGGCTATATATCGTACCGGGCCGTCAATCAACATCTGTCAATGGGATACGCCAGCATCGGGCACGATAACGGACACCGAAAAGAAGAAACCGATTTCGCACTGGTAGAGGCGCGTAAAATAGATTTTGCCTACCGGGCTCAACACGTGGCCACCTTGGTCGGCAAAGAAATAACCGAAGCGTTTTATGATGCAACTCCACAGTATGCCTACTACAACGGCTGCTCACAGAGTGGTCACCACGGCATGATGGAAATGCAGCGCTACCCCGATGATTACGATGGCATCATCGCAGGCGCGCCCGCGAACGACTGGACCGGCACCCTCGCGGCCGAAGCCAATGCCGCCTTGGCGCAGTGGTCGAACAAGGGCGCAGGTGTATCCAGAGACTTACTGGCCAAGGTAGGTGAAAAAGTTCTGCAAAGCTGTGACGGCCAGGCAGGCATCGACCATTTACAAGACGGTATGCTGGACGATCCTCGAAAGTGCAACTTCGACCCTGCAAGCCTGCAATGCGATACGCAAGGTGCTGATAGCACAGCCTGTCTGACTCAGCCACAGGTGCAAGCCTTGCGTACAGCCCTCGATGGCAGACGTAATACTTCAGGCGACATTCTCGCCATGCCGTATCTAGCCGAGTCACTGGCTGGATCTTTCTACCCTACCGACCAGACCTCCCCTACCAGTCCGCAAGGCAGTTGGGCTAATCACTGGAGCTACGCGGTACACGGCAATCCAACCTACGACTTCAGCAATTTTGACTGGCCAACAGAGGTGGCATTTGCACGTGGCAAAGAAGGACCAAGCTATGATGCCATCAACGGTAACTACTCAGTCTTCGCAAATCAGGGTGGCAAATTTCTGATGTATCACGGCTGGGCAGATTCGCTGATACCGGCGAGCTTGTCTTTGCAAACCTGGGATCGCATGAATGCTCAGATGGGGAAGGAAAAAGTCGATTCTTTCGCCAGATTATTCATGGTGCCCGGTATGGATCATTGCGGCGGCGGAAGCGGAGCCTCGAGTTTCGAGTTGATGAGCTCTCTGGCTGACTGGGTCGAGAACGATATCGCCCCCGATAGTACAAGCGTTGCCAACACGCCGATCGCCACTCGTGAAGCCAACACAGAGACAGGCATTGAGGCCATGACTCGGCCGCTATGCCCGTTCCCAGCCATTGCAACCTACTCTGGCAATGGTGACGTAAACGCTGCAGAGAACTTTTCCTGTAGCCAACCCTGAGAACGGCTAAGTACCCTTGTCTCAGAGACATTCAGCGCCGCCCTCTGAGGCAAGTTCGAACTGTCCCGGATAAACGACCAGCCTGAAACGGGGTGGTCGTTTACCGTTCCCCTGGTGAGACGAATCAGTCCGACGTTGGAGATAAGCCAAAGCCGGGAGTTCCGACCAGATCAGCAAACTGGGCAGGGTAAAGATCGGCGGCTAGAGCCTCAATGCCATCAATGATACGAATTCCGGGGTTAACAGCTTCCTGCGGTAAAACAAGGTAGCGCTGATTGGCGATGGCAGGTACTTCGTCAATGCCATCAACAGAGCTCAGGAACGCCATCTTTTCATCGCCGCTCTGACCGGCGCCAGCGCTACCATAATCGGTGATCACAATGAATTCCGGCTTCGCATCGACGAACGCTTCCCAGCTGACCGAGCCCCACATCTCGAGCAAGTCTTCGAAAACGTTAATAGCGCCGGCTCGTCGGTAAAGCTCAGAGACGATAGTCAGGCCAAGACCGCCACCAGGGGCATCATCACCGAAACCGTAACTGAACACAGGCACCGGATCAGTGTCAGGTAGGCGCTCAGCGACCCGGGCAAGGCGACCTTCCCAGTGAGCAATAAGCGCTTCGGCTCTATCAGGGACTCCGAAGATGGTGCCGATATTTCTGACATCGTCGTACCATTCATCAATCGTTGCGGGAGTAAGGCTATTATTGATTCGACGGCATGATTCGTTGAGTACATAGCTATTGATTCCAAAGTCAGCGAGGATCGCCGGACTGACGCCATCTTCGCTGAAGCCGTAGTTCCAACCGGAAAATACAAAATCCGGGTTTGCACCAAGAAGTGGTTCCAGCTTGAAGTAGTCATCACCGAGCGAGGTCACAGCCGCATAATCATCTTTAAACGCTGCCAGTCGAAGCCGAGGCCCTGCGGCGGAGTAAGCTGACATGTGCTCCGTCAGGCCAAGGGCGAACATCAACTCGATCATGTTGTCATCGTTGACGACAGCACGCTCAGGAGCTGCCTCAAAAGTCACACCCTCGCCGCAGGAGTGCACCGTCACAGGGTAATAATCTGCTGGCAGCTCGGCATCGGGCCACGTGTAATCGAAACTGACCGCAGGCAGTCCGGTAATGCTGCCTGAGGTTGGCACAATCGAATCGTCAGCATGGCCTCCACTTGCCATGAAGAATATGATCACCGCAATTGCACTGCTGTAGCGATGAGGTGTAAGTCTGATAGTCAAGGGCGTAGCTCTCCTTCAGTAAATTGGCGAGTATGTGGCGAGGTGGAAGGGGCGACGGAATCGCCGGTAATCGGTGAGAAAACAAGTTGTGTCTCACCCGTGCGAGGATGTATGACCGAGTCGACGTGAACCTGCAATATCGGGGCGAGCACTTCATCGGTAAGAACGGCATCCGGAGAACCAAATGCAACGACAGCACCTTCAGACAGGACAATGACCTTGTCGCAGTAGCGGGCTGCAAGGTTCAGATCGTGGAGCGCCGCAATAGTCGTCGCACCGAGCCGTCGCACAGTCGCCAGCAAATCCAACTGGTAGCGAATGTCCAGGTGATTTGTTGGCTCGTCGAGCATCAGTACGGCGCTCTGCTGGGTGAGAGCGCGGGCAAACAGCGCCCTTTGCTTCTCACCACCTGACAGTGTCTGCCAGTTGCGATCAGCAAGATACTCCACCCCAGCAGTCGCCATGGCTGCATAGGCGATCGCCACATCTGTCCTCGATGCACCACCAAACGCTCTCTGGTATGGAAGTCGGCCCAACATGACCATCTCGGACACCGTCATCTCGATCTCGGTTGGCGCCTCCTGTGCAACAACGGCAAGCTGGCGGGCCACCATGCTGCTCGACTGGCGGAGAATATCGGCCCCGTCGAAAAGCACACATCCGGACTCCGAGCGCAGCACTCGTGAAATAGCCTTGATGAGGGTTGATTTGCCACTGCCATTCGGCCCGACAAGACCCACAAAGCTCCCAGCTTCAATCGTCAGGTCGAGACCATCAATCAACAACTGCTGCCCAACCCGAACACGCAATGCATCAATGTCAATATGCATCAACCGAGTCCCCGTTGTGTACGTCCTCGACGGCGCATCAGCGCCAGGAACAATGGGCCACCGATAATCGCTGTCAGGACCCCGGCAGGAATCTCCTGCGGTGCAATCAGCCATCGGGCGAAGACGTCGACCCAAACCATGAAGAGAGCACCAAACAACAATGAGATCGGCACGACACGAACATGCAGGCCACCGACCAGTAGCCGGGTAATATGTGGGATAACCAAGCCGATGAACCCGACCGCGCCGCTGATGGCAACCATCACACCAGTCAACAAGGCTGTAATCACAAACAACTCCGCTCGACGCCAGGCGATGGGCACGCCCAGAGTGGTCGCTGCCTCGTCACCCGCATGCATGGCGTCAAGTTGACGCGAGATCATCATCATCCGCAACGCCACCACTAAAAGCACCGTGGCAGGTAGCCAGAGCACGGCCCAGCGAGCTCGCCCCAGGCCACCGAGCAGCCAGAAAAGCACTTGTTGAGCAGCACGAGGATCACCCCAGAACACCAGAAGACTGGTAATCGCCGACAGCACATAACCAATTACAACGCCCGAAAGCACAAGGCGCATCGGTGTCAATCGGCCACCCTCCTGAGCAATCAAGTACACGACGGCCATTGTCAACGCCGACGTCACGAATGCGGCAAGCGAAATACCCAAACTACCTAATCCGAAGCTACCGAACAGGATCACCAGTGTTGCACCGACTGATGCGCCAGACGAAGCACCGAGCACATAAGGATCGGCCAGCGGATTGCGGACCAACACCTGCATTGCTACGCCTACAACCGATAGTGCAGCTCCAAGGATAGCCGCCAGAACTACTCGGGGTGCACGCAGCTCCCATACGATCTGGACCACGTTGCGGGGTATGCCATCGATCTCTTCCTGGCCCAGAAGTTTGCCGATTATGATGTCCCAGATTGTTCCAGGTGTCACGGCAACAGCACCTATGCCAATCGCTAGAATCATCGAGATCGCAAGAGTTGCAATCAGAGCGACCACCACCACAGGGACTGCGTTCACATCGAGAAGTCCGGTCGTACGTATTTGCCTCGAACCGTGATGGGTCGACGAGACCGTGATTTCAGAAGCTATGGCCATATCGCGCTCAAAAACCGACAATGAGCGACAAGGCAACACTAACGCCACGACAGCGCTTGCGTAGCCCACGACGCAGACCACGGCGACTAATGGGGGTAATAAAACTCGCCGCAGGCATTCGGGCTCGCCGATCGTGAAAACGATCAGCCTACCGTTGCGGGTCAGCGCCGGATTTTGACCGGACTTTCCCTGCGCACGAATTACATTTTCGAACAACTATAGTAGCATTTGCGCGGGCAAAGAATGACCAGGCGATGATGTCATTAACGGAAACGACTCAGTCTTCGTCAACCAGAGTGACAAGTTCGGAATCAATCAGCCTGACCTGCTTGCGGACAAGCTGATTGAAGTGTGAGTAGTCAGCTCAGAACGACTTCTGTTGTAAGACTCATTCGGCAACAACAAGTGGAATGCTGGCTAATAGCTGTCTGTCGGTATCGATGATATATCGGATTTCGTAATTGCCTGCGGCGGAAGGTGCGCTGAATTGCAGCGTATCAACACCAGCTTGCACATACCGGAAGCTCTCATAGCTGTTCAGGCCATCGCCTTCGATTGCAATGGCGATATAGTCCCGATTATTGGCTGGACCTGTCCACTGAACATCAAACGTACTTCCACTAGCGACCGTTGAGGGCGCAGACAGGGAAGCTGACACGCTGGTGACAGTAATCGGAACCGATGCCAGTACCTGATTGTTGTTGTCTATGACATATCGAATCTCATAGTTACCCGGTATTCCCGGCACCGTCAATGCCACGCTACCAGTCCCTTCCTCCAGGTAGCTAAAAGTCCGATAACTGCCTGGGGAGGCGCCCGCATCTGACAGTGATATGTAGTCTCTGTCATTCATTGGGCCTACCCACTCAACCGCGATAGTCGATCCGGCCGGAGCCGTGCCGGGCGCCGTAACCGTCGCAGTAACAGTTGTGACTGTTATAGGCAATCTGAATAATATCTGGCTATCTGAATCAACGATGTAACGAAGTTCGTAATCCCCGGGAGGAACAGATAAGGTCAACTCAACTTCATTCGAGCCCTCTTGTAAATACTCATAGGTCTCGTAAGAGCCCGCTGCCGCACCTGGCTCTGCCAGCGCAATATAATCTCGTGGATTGTTTGGACCACTCCACTGAATCACAATATCGGAACCCGCTGGAGCCGCCTCAGGTGCCGTTAATGTGACTGTGGATTCAACAACCTCTAGAGTCACTGCTGCCACAATCGGGTTTTCTGATTGCAAAGCAGGATCCAGTACATATCGTATCTCGTACGTCCCTGTGGCACCGGGTGCCGTCAACGTTACCGAATCAGAATCCGGAGTCGGATAGCTGAAATTCGAATAGCTTGACGGAAAGGCGCCGACATCAGCGATAGCAATGAAATCACGAGGATTTCCAGGCCCAGTCCAGCTGACAGCAAAGACAGCACCTTGACCAACCGTTGACGGTGCAGAAAGTGTGGCAGCTCCTGCTATCGGAACATTCTCATTCAGGATTTCCTGTAGTGGCTCACGAATGGTTAACGCATAATTTCCACCCAGGGTGCTACCAAAAATCTGCACACGAAAGGGTGTCCGCGATTCTGTCAATTCAAGCAATCCCAGATCCTGACATATAGATGCAAAGTCAATGACGGGTTCATTAGTCGAATCCAATACTCGCCAAACTACATCACAGTCGGCCCCAGCCTCAGAGCCAAGATAGACTGTGTTGCCGGCAGCTGAGGGCAATGTACCCACCGCCACTTCATTGTTTGCAAGTTGCCCCTCGACCAGCTGGCCCAGCGGCAGTACACCAAGATCGAGCGTCGCCGGCGTGATCAAATCAAACGTGTAATTCGTCGCATCACCAGCGGCACTGTAGACATCGATCTCTGCCACATCAGAATTAATGAAAGCCGAACTTTCACACGATAATAATATTTCTTGCTGCGAACCAGATTCGGTTCGTACAATTGCACTTATCGATACAGCGCCATCACATGGAGTACGCAACTGCAACAGCTGTGGCTCTCCGACAGCATCGGCCAATCGATAACGGTCCAAAGCAGTGTCAGTTTCAAGGTTGCCAGCACCATTTGCAGGGATATTCAATGCAACAGACGCGTTATGTTCAAGAGTAAAGGCAGTAACATCCTTGCCAAGGATAGATGCTGCGCTTAGCGTGCCAGGAAATCTTTCTCTCAACGATAAAGCATCATTGATCAAAGATGCATCTCCGGTTACCGCGACATCAAAGGTACACTCATCCAGCCCAGCGCCGAGCTCTACCCCAGCTGCAAGACACTGCAAACGGGCTTGTCTGCGGATTTCAGGATCCAATTCATCAAGCGTTTGTATCTGTGGCCCCGCCCCTTCAGAGGGATCGGTAGTGTAGTTGAAAGGCGTCAGAAACAGAGAAGCATCACCCACCCGCCTCCAATCATCTGCATAGCTGCCATAGAGTTCTTCTTGCGTGTAAGCGACGGACGCTCCCGCAGCCGTTCGTAAATCATTGCCCGGATCACCATCGCCATCACCCAGCAACCCCGTTGTCGCACCCGCGAATCGCTTGTTCAGCTGAACGGTTAATGTTGTTCCGCTGATAGCCAGCTTAACGAACCCATCAACCTCTATTCGGAACCCATCCTCAATCCTTTGTATCAAAAAATCCGGATCGGCCAGCTCATACCAATCTCCTGAACTCAGGAAAACCAGCTCACCGTTGATGTTGAGACCGGAATTTTCCTCGAAAGAATCATCGATTGACACAGTGTGTTGCCCTGCACGTACAGCAACACCGTTTGTATAGCCAATACTGCCAAGCAGGCGCACTTGAACTTCAAGCTCGTCAGCTACGACCAGTGCATAGTCTCCTTCCTGATGGAAATTGAACCGCAGTCCATCACGCGTGATCATATGCGGATCGCCCCAGGATTCATCACAGGGTGTGCCGCCCAGCGCCCCGCTCAAGATACAATCAATACAATTATCTTTGAAATCTTCATAGCTCGGATACGGGATGGCATCATTGCAGATTTTCTGAGCTACGGGACCGCTGGCCAAATTGCAGGCTATTTCCATTGCGACTCTTCTCTGCAGCGAAGTGGCCACATTGTTCGCACTGCATGCCCTCTCCCGAGGAGTTTGAACAGATTGGGCATATGCCAGACTGCCCATGAAGGTAAGGCAGATGAAACAAAGGAACCTTGCATGGTTTTTCATGGGGTTGCCTCCGATACAACGAAGTTGTTTTGTACGACAGACGTCAACGTACCCGCCTGCCCATTGACGCTAACCTCCCCTTCAAAACTGGATTCCCGAATGAGTTCGGTTTCGATGAGCAACAGGGTGTTCGTGTCATAGCTAGTGGTAGCAGTGACGCTATACCCTGAACTGGCAAGTACATCGGAGGGCAGAATAGTAGCTTGCAGGTCAATTTTGACAATAGAATCATTGATCTGGGCGACGGTTACCGTGTTAGTAACTACGCCTTCCGGCTCGGCGGATTGATACGTCCAAATAGCGCCCTCACCAACTTCTGCATCAGGCACTGCCAGGATCAGCTCAGGCATCATGAATACGCCCAGTGTGTTGTGACGGGCAATACCGGTTGAGTCGGTATTCACGGAGTCAATTAGCTCCCCGAATTTCGTGTAGGTAAAATTCCACCGGCCATCGATAGTGGCGGGAAATTCGTTGGGTGCGACAGAGTAGCTTTTTAAAACAGGCGTCAGCTGCAGCGACACAACGTCTTCCAGCAACGTCATTTCTGCACTAACGTCATACGAAGCAGAAACAGAGTCCGTACTTGGTATATTTTCAAAGTCAACTGCCTCCTCTGCGTTTGCAACTGCAGAATAGAACCTGTCAGCACTGCTCATCACTGAAAGTGATCGCAACGGTTCACTACCAGCCTCTATCAGAGTTACAAACGTCAGCGTATTTCCGCCCCCGTTATTTAGCAGCGGGTCATCTTCGGAGCTTGAAGAGCTACAACCGACCGCAAAGATCGTTGTAACGCCAAACAGCAACAATGGCATTCGAAAGACAACAAGGCGTGATCGATAATCTACAGATTTCATGGAAGCTCCATTTCGACATATCCTCTAGTGCAAAACCTGAGGATAAGAATCAACTCGTGCAGCCACTCTAGATGAATATGGAAAAACGTAAACTGCTTTTCCCCATCTTTATGACTAGTTGCAGCTGACCCTGTCAACAATCACATCCCAATCTATCCTTAGACTGACTTCCTCATTGAGCACGCGCTTGTGGCTCTTCCGATAGGCTCTATTTTGCAATGACTATCAATGCAGCACCACAGAACACCCCGGGATTTCTCTGAAACAACAGGTTCTTGCAAACGTCAGTTGTAGACTTGAGACGCTATGCTGGAGTTACCGATAGCCAGGGTCGTCGTCTCAACCACTGCATTCAACAGGGCAACGTCAGGATCTGTTTTTGCCAGCACGTTCAGGCCTTGTGAGACACAGAGCAGATGTTGTGCCCAGATGGAGGCGTTCTTGATCCCATCGCGTTCCAGAGCTCTTTCGAATACTTTGGCTAAATGTGCGAAGTGATTCTTGAAGATTTTAGCGACTTCGTCATCGGACTCTTTGAGTTCAATGAAGGCATTTGTACCAAGGCACCCCCATCGCCGATTGTTATGCAGGATGCCTTCAACGATATGTTCGAAATAGTCTCGTATACCGCCCAAGCCCTCAGGGTTAGACTCCAGAATGACAATGCCAGGTTGATTTATCTGCTCTAGATAGTGGTGGATTACAGCTAGAAACAAACCTCTTTTGTTGCCAAAAGCGCCATATATGCTACCCGGATTGAGGCCCGTGGCTGTGCAAATGTCGCCTATCGCAGCACCAGAATAGCCATCACGCCAAAACACGCCCATCGCACCATCCAGAACATCGTCCATATTGAATTCGCGATGACGTGCCATGCTGTTCATTACTCCTGGTGAGGCTTTGGACCTAATGGAGGCTACCCCATAACGGCCTCTGATTATATGTCAAATCGGTAGAAAACTTATGCAGCCATCTATCTATACTGATACAGATGCATATCAGTATAGATGTGAGGCCTGAAGGCATTCCTGTAATGAACAGGTATACGTGTTCAGAAGAACTTCAGCCGCCCTGAAATTCCCGGATAGCGAGCACCGACGAGTAGGTTGAAACGGAATACGGCACGCAGAATGTCAACAATATCTTGAACATGATGCTTACATCGATATCCCCAGCCAACAATCGATCACCATGATTGATTGTAGCCAGCACCACACCGACCAGAATTGACACCCGTAGTGCCCGTTTCATGACAGAGGGACTACAGGCTATCTGCAAAAAGCTTCTAACCGGTAGTTGCGGCGCCGATTCTTTCATTTTATCAATGAGGCAAGGTCTGAAAGTGATGTAAGACGATGATCAGGCTCCATGCCAAAATTCTCCAGTTGCATCCGTAATAATTTGAACATGGTAGACGGACCAACGACCTCCTGGGATGCTACTTCAGCCGCCAATGCCTCCGGGGTAACTCGTTCTATCCAGGCTACCTGGAAACCGAAGTTCTTTGCGGCTGTAGCATCAAAGGAGTTGGAAGAGACAAACATTACATTCTCCGGCTTTATACCGAGAGTCTGCTCGACAAGTTCATAGGCCGTTGGATGTGGTTTGAATGTTTTGACTTTATCAACACTGATAACCGATTGTAAGCGCGTATCCAGTCCGGTATTTTTAACCAGCTTGTCCAATATTTCCTGATTGCCATTGGAGAGAATGGCAAGCGGATAACCTTTCAAAGCATCCAGAGCGGACAGGCAGTCAGGATATGGATCCAGGTGCAGATATTTGTCGAGAATACGATTTACGACCACCTTGTCAGTTGAGAGTCCAATCGCTTTCAGCGTGTAGACAAGCGACTCTTCAGAGACTTCCCAGAAGTCACGATACACCTGCATTTGTGAACGTAGCCAGGTATATTCCAACTGTTTCAATCGCCAGATTTGAGTGATCAAATCCCCTCTTCCAGGAAACTCTTCCTCCGTGAGTTGTGAGACGGAATGGACATCATAAAGAGTCCCATAAGCGTCAAACACAAAAGCTTCGATTGTCATGTGTAGCTCTCCATTTTTTATTTTCTAGAGTCAGTTATTCAGGAAGGTAAAACTGAACAGGAATATTGCGGCTGAACTTACTGCCCCCACAGAGCGCAAAATCGACCACGAAAGTCTGGGTGCCAGCAATCGTGCTGCTGTGTATAAAAAGGCACATAAACTCAGCATAGATATCAACCCGGCTACGCTCACCAATGACTTCCCGGAATATAAACAGTAGGCAAGCGCTGGAGCACCCACCCATAAGGGCAATGATGCAGAGCAAATCAGAGTGAAAAGCTCAGTAAAAGGCAGGTGCGCACCAAATGCTCGCACCATCGCCCAGAGAACCGCTGAGAATCCTGCCCATAAAGCAATAGTTTGCGTAAGGCCACCAAGAGCAACAACCATGAACGCCTGAGTCGGCAAGACCCCCGCGGTAGCGAGCTGTTCAGTATTCAGCCACACGACAGCCAGACTCCATAGCAGTCCTGTCACTGGAATACCAATCATGGGCATCCAGCTATTTTGCACAGTCCTGGTCTGCATCATGGCCCTTACCATGGGACCAAGCCCCAAAGCAAAACAGGTACCCATAGTCCACACAGAATCAGCAGCCAGGTAGAACTGTCATAGCGCACGCGGGTGACATCCGCCCAGCCATGCATTCTTTCCACCAACTCCTGTGCTTCGCTTCGCTCAGCAGAGGCGGCCTGTACAACCACCCTCTCTGCCAGAAAAGAGACGAGTATTGTCACTATGAAACCGACAGGAACTGAAATCAGCGCTTGTGCAAAACCAAGCTTGCTGACCAGGCCAGTACCAACTGATAGATCCCCAAACACATACGGGGAGATAACAATATATAAAGCACCTGACACAAAACTACCAACAAAGGCACCCCAGGAATTAATACGCGTTGACCAGACTCCCAGCACCACCATCGGTGTGATTGTCGTTGCGCAGAGTCCAAATGCCCAGAAAATGGAGGTAATCAGGAATGCTGGCGGGTTCAGCGAAACCAGAAGCGAAACAACGCCCGTGCCTGCCAACGCAAAGTACCCATACTTTAGCTGGGTCTTCTCATTCATTTCCGGTTTGATCACACCCACTATGTCATGCCCTACCACTGTTGCAACACCAATCATCAGCCCTGCAATGGTGGAAACACCGGCTGCCAATACTCCTGCAATGACAAAGGCAGACACCCAATCCGGGTTATAGGCCAAATTTAGCAACAGAGTCGTTTTGTCAGCAGCCTCTGGTGAAAGTTCAAGGCCGAGCAAGGCAAAATGATAAACACCTGCGAACCCCATCGCATAAATCCCCAGAAACATGATGCCGACCCAAAGACAAAACCAGGGGACGACTTTGCGTGCGGACTTGATGCTCTTGGAAGTCAGAATACGTTGGGCTAATTGCGGAAGACCGATGGTGCCAATTGTCAGTGCGACAAACAGTGACAAGTAGAAACGAGGTTCATATTTCAGATCAAAGAATGTCGGGATTTTCTCTAACAGTGCATCCGTCATATCCCCATAACCCAATGGTGGAAACCAGTATCCTGAGACTCCCATTGCCTTGAGGATAGCGGCCAGAGGCACTAACAATGCGACCATCATGATCACCATTTGAATGGCATCGTTATAAGTCGCCCCTTTCATGCCGCCAATGGTGATATAGCCTGTAATTACCACGGCGGAGAGAATCAGCGACAGGGTGTAATCCAATCCCAACAAGACCTCAAACACCTTTGCAATGCCAATGAACTGTCCGACCATGTACATCAACATGATCAACAGCATCCAGCCTGCGGCCAGAAAAGCACTTTGACGCCCGTATCGTTGCTTCACGAAATGAACGGAAGTAAACACCTCCATCCTGTAAAGAGAGGCTCCGTAAAGCATCACGAGTAGTGGCACACTGAGAATCAGTTGAATCCACATATAGACAAAAGGCAGATGCAGCTGCTGTATAAGCGCCACAACGCCCAAAAATGTGGCGACACTCATCCAGGTAGATGAGGCAGCAAGGGAGTTGACCAATGGCCCTATCGAACGCCCTGCCAGATAGAGGTCGGTGGCATTCTCTGTCTTTTTATTGTTTATAAAAGCAACAATATAGTAAAGGCTAAAGACCGCAAACGTTATCCCAAGTCCTAGCCAGATATTGTCTAACTGCCAGTTTTCTGCAGTCATTTCGCCTCTTCCTGCAGCGCTGAATTCTCAGCCTCTATCTCGTCTTCCAGCTTGTTCGCATAGCTTGCCCAGAATATGGACACGACTAATATTCCCAGCGACCCGAGAATAAGAGCAATAAAGTAGTGAGTAGGGAAACCCAGAATTCGGTTGTCGTTATTAGTCCCAATCAGTATCGCGAACAAACCTGTATGGCCCAGAATCACATAAATCGCACCGAACCAAATCGTAGATCTTATTTCTTTGTCATATGCCTTCACTGCCATCCTCCGGTTTTTAAAAACCCTGTTTTTCTATTGGGTGAGTGGTATCTACATATTTCTTTTTTTATTTGTGGCGTGACACTATCCTTTTTTGAATTCATATTCAAGAATAATTTTCAGCATAGCCATCATCAAGATTCATCAATCACTCTGTTGAATTCGAGCACCAAAACGCAGACAAGCACTTTTCTTCATGAGGGCTACCAGTGCGTCTCACTCTGGAATTGCTGGCAAATTGATGAGTCAGGTTTTCTGAGCAACCCTCATCCTGCCTTGTAAGGCATCACTGTGGACGGTCCTCCTACGGAGGCAACTGCCTTCAGGTACCCAGCCAGAAATTGTGCACATCAATTCCCATTACGTTTCAGATTATGAGATTTGTGCAAGCTGTGAGAGCTGTGCAACTTATGGGGGTGGCGCATCGCGCCTGAGCGAAACAGCATTCCGGCAGTACGCGGTTACCGGTACTGCTACAGGGGAAGAGAGACACCACTGATTGGTCGGTAACTGATTGAATAGAAAGGTTAAAACTGCGCGCCGAGCCCAGGAAGGCTTCAGGCTCCGGGCCCAGGAAGGTTCCAGACTCCGGGCTTTACTCATCAGAGAGTGTGTGTATGTTTCAAAAAACGAGAGCGCAAGGCTTTCAGGCCTGCCTTGCGCTCTCTCAATACGGGCAATACGGGCTGTTAAGGCTTGTTAAGGCGTGATAACGACTGTGTTGATGATCGTACCTGTCGCCTCTGGTACACCGACTGCATCGATATCAAATATAAACGCCGAATCAGGATTCGGCCAGTTCACGAGAACGTACAAAGGTTTGTTGAATGATCCAGGCATCGAAGCTGGCACGATGTCGCGTTGCCGCAGCCTCATCGATTAACTGCAGCTTGACGGTATCCCAGCACTCGATCTGAGCCTCTGACATCAATTGCTCGATCGGGCTCAGCGTGAACTGCATTGGCACGCGCGCAGCATGAAACAAACTGGTCAGCCAGGGTCGGTCCACGACCCAGCCATCCGAGTAAGCTGATTGACCAGCCAGCAGGGAATTCAGGAGATCGGCGACTTCGCGTACCGGCTTACCGTGGGCAAGCAATGTTTCGCGTGATATCTGATGAAGTGATTCAGCCGAACTTTCCCAGTCCGTCCATTCAGCAACCGGGTGGATGAGCATGCTGTGACGCTGACCGTCTGCCAACGCCACGCCCACTTCAATCGGATAGCACATGGCCCCAAATCCGGACGCTTCGATATCGATAATGATGGGAGTCATAGCAGGCCTTTGCATAAGTGGAAGAGCATGATTTCAGACACATGAGCTCATTGCCACCCCAATGCTGCATATCTCCTGTGCCATTCCGGTCAACGCATCCTTAGTGACTCAGTAACGACAAGCTAAAACGCCACCAGCACAAACCGAGCCTGGTCTCCCTATGAGGCTCAAGTCTTCTCAGGGCGATCCCCCATGAGAAAACGTGGTCCCTGACCAAAGCCTGATGCTTCATCCTGCGGGTTGTACAGCCTGCAGCGTGCCAGAGACAGGCAACCACAACCAATGCAGGATGTCAGGTTTTCGCGAAGCTGTTCAAGGCCTGCAATTCGGCGATCAATATCTGCGACAAAGTGTTGGCTCAATATCTCCCAATCACGTTTGCTTGGTGTCCTGGAATCAGGCAATGTTGCCATCGCTTCTCGTATATCTCCCAGTGAAAAACCCAGATTCTGAGAGATCTTGACAAAGGACAATCGACGAAGACTACTGCGTGGAAACCGCCGCTGGCCACCGGGACTACGATTCGAGCTGATCAGATCCTTGCTTTCGTAGAATCGGATGGCCGTCACCGATAAGCCCGAGCGTTCCGCCAATTCACCAATAGTGAGTGCATCAGTCTTTTTCTTGCCTGCAGTCATTACTCCCCAGCCCGTAATATTTGTCTTGACCTCTACCTTACTTGAGGTATTAGCCTATGACTACACCCTGGACGAAGACTGTGAAATCTCATGAACGAATCCATACTTGAGCACATTAACCTGACGACTCCCGACCCGCTAAGCACCGCCAGCATGTTGTGTGAGCTGTTCGACTGGCGCATTCGCTGGCAAGGCGACTCCATCCATGGCGGATTTTCGGTTCACGTAGGAGGCATGCACTCATACCTGGCTCTGTATTCGAACGAAAAGCAAAGTAAAAACGCCACCGATAGCTATTTCCGACAACATGGGCTTAACCACATCGGTGTGGTTGTCAACAATCTGGAGCAGGTCGAACGCAAAGTAATCGAGCTTGGCATGACACCCCACTCACACGCTGACTATGAGCCGGGCAAGCGTTTCTACTTCCACGATGCCAACGGGCTCGAGATAGAAGTCATCTCCTACGATAACTGATTGCGAGCCAGTCACACCCCACACCCTGACAGTTATCCATCTACTGTCGGGGTGTGGAATGACACGCTATCTTATAGGCAAGGCTTACTGCAGATGGTGAGACTCCTGCAATTTGTACGTTGGAGTATCAAGCCCTTCCATGCGAGCTTTCAATTGCAAGGACAGATACTGCGAATAATGCCGGCTCTGATGAAGATTGCCGCCATGGAACCACAATGCGTCCTGCTGTGTGGGCTTCCACATATTGCGCTGTTCGCCTTCCCAGGGACCAGGGTCTTTGGTGGTCTGTGAACCGAGTCCCCAAACCTTTCCTACCTTCTCGGCCGTTCCCTTGTCAATCAGGTCCTCGACCCAACCATTCATCGATCCGAAGCCTGTGGCATAGACTATGAGATCGGCGTCCAGATGCTGCCCGTCAGACAGAATGACGCCGGTTTCATCCAATGCCTCCACACCCACACCACTAACCAGCTTGATGGTCCCATCAATGATCAATTGACAAGCACCGACATCAATGTAGTAACCCGACCCACGACGCAGATACTTCATGAATAGCCCGGATTCATCATCGCCCCAATCAAGCATGAAACCAGCTTTCTCCAAGTCGGCATAAAATTGAGCATCACGCTCTTTCATCTGCTGGTATAGCGGAATCTGAAATTCGTGCATGATTTTGTAGGGCAAGGAGGCGAAGATCAGATCAGCCTTTCGAGTCGTCATGCCATTGGCAACTGCCTCTTCGGAATACAAGGCACCCAGGCCAATATCCATCAATGAATCAGAACGTACGATATGCGTGGATGATCGCTGCACCATGGTCACATCAATACCGGCTTCGGCAAGTGCTGCACAGATATCGTGTGCCGAATTATTCGCACCCAGCACCACGACTTTCTTGCCCGCATAATTATCAGGTCCCGGGTGTTGTGAGGAATGTTGCTGCTCGCCTTTGAACACGTCCTGCCCGGTAAAATCAGGCACATTGGCCTTGCCAGACATGCCCGTCGCCATGACCAGTTGTTTAGGCCTCAGAGTCACCTCCTCACCATCCCGATTGACCTTGACAACCCATTCTTTCTTTTCCTCATCATAGTAGGCATTAGTAGCCTCACTCGATGTCCAGTAATTGAGTTCCATGATTTTGGTGTACATCTCCAACCAATCACCTATCTTGTCCTTGGGTGCAAACACAGGCCATGTGGAGGGAAATGGCAGATAGGGCAAATGGTCATACCAGACAGGATCATGCAAACAAAGCGACTTGTAGCGATTACGCCAACTATCACCCGCCTTGGGATTTTTCTCGATGATGATGGTCGGTACATTCAGATGTCGCAAACGCGCGCCCAATGCAATACCACCCTGACCACCACCGACAACGACACAATAGGGTTGCTCGGTATACCCCAGGGTATCGCGCTCATGGGCCAGCTTCTCTGTCCAGTTCATGCGATTCTTGTCGACACCATGTTCAGCCCCCATCGGTCGGGTGGCACCCTTGCATTCTTCAAAATCTTTGAGCTCTGACATGGTCGTCAGAAGGGTCCAGATACGTCCCTCCTTGATGCGTATATGACCGAAACCTCTCGAGACTTCTGTGTCAAATTCGATCCAGCCTTCTACCAGCGCAGCATCACCACTGGCCGGCTCATCGCTTGCTGGACGAATACTGGCAGGTTTTATTCTGGCCAGCTGAGTCGTCAGCATGTCTCGAATCTCGGCCTTGCCCTCCATCGTTCGAAGATTCCAGGTGAAGGTAACAAGATCGCGCCAGTAACAATCGTCTTGAAACAGTTCGAGGGCGGCGTCGATATTGCCACTTTCCAGGGATTCACTGAGTCGAGTCAGGGTCTCCTCCAGAATGGCCTGACTTGTCTTGTCTAACATGGTGTTTCTCCTTATCCTTTTTTGTGGTTATGAGCAGCTTGGCGCGGTATCATTCCGCGCTTTCAAGGTCGAAGCGCACGGTAATCAGCAATAGTTATTGTTGCCCGTCACTGCACCGTTACGACGTAATATCTCAAGTCTTGTGCCACAAAGGAAATTTTTATTTATTTCATATAAATCATCAACTTAAATAATCAGCAGTGTTGCACGGATCTCTCAAACGCCACAGCTGTTGCAACAAACTGTGG
Organism: Granulosicoccus antarcticus IMCC3135; assembly: GCF_002215215.1. Lineage (NCBI taxonomy): Bacteria > Pseudomonadati > Pseudomonadota > Gammaproteobacteria > Chromatiales > Granulosicoccaceae > Granulosicoccus > Granulosicoccus antarcticus. The sequence continues at coordinate 5,371,970 of NZ_CP018632.1, forward strand.
CGTTTATTCATGCCAGTGCAAGGGAGGAATGGGCTCAGTTTATTGTCGAACTAGCTCCATCCGCTACGAGCGAGCAAGTCCGAAGCGTTTTATCTGTCGATGAATGGTCGAGCGATCCACTGCAAGCCTTCTGGCGGCTGCCGAAATGTTCCAATCACACATTTCAAGCGCTTCCTTGAGCAGTTGACTCTTTGGATCTGGCGCTGCATTTGACTCAGCTTCCTCATCAAAATTGTACGGTAACAACGATTCTGGAAGGTCTTTGACATCAATGAGGCCAGTCTCTGTCAATGCAACAGCTACGGCTATTGCATTGTCCAACTCACGCAGATTCCCCGGCCAGTCATGAGATTTGAGTGAGATCAGGGCTGAGTCCGAGATACTCATGATTTGACCATTCCCATGACGCTCCAATAGTTTTTCAACCAACCATTTGAAGTCACAGCGATTGCGAAGCGCCGGTAAAGTCAGCGTCGCTGCATTGATACGGTACAAAAGATCTGCCCGGAATTCCCCAGCTGCAACCTGCTCCACCAGGGAGCGATGCGTGGCCGCCAACACTCGTACATCCACCGTACGCATATGCGTACTACCGACCGGCTGCACCTGTTTTTCAGACAAGACTCGCAGCAGTCGACTTTGCAGCACTAAAGGCATATCACCAATCTCATCCAGAAAAAGCGTGCCTTTATCAGCCTCTTCGATCAAGCCTTTTCGGCCCTTGGGTGCCGCTCCGGTAAAAGCCCCGCCCAGATGCCCAAACAGCTCACTTTCAATCAGGTGCTCTGGTATCGCTGCGCAGTTGATCGCTACAAAACGGCCCTGACGACCGCTACTTTCATGAATCGCTCTGGCTAAGTATTCCTTGCCGGTTCCGGTTTCCCCTTGAATGAGAATACCCACATTGGTATTTGCCAACTTGCCTGCCCGGTACTGCATTCGTGTCATCGCAGGGTCATTGTCACTGAGTTTACGAAGCGGCTTGGGTACATCTACTTTCTTGTGGTTCAGACTTGCATTTTTGGGTTGTGGTTCAATCGCATGTACAAAGTAGCCATGTCCGAATCGAGTTCTGACCAGGCGCTCTACCGCTGGCCTGCCTCTTGTCAATTGAGGTAGATCGTTGACGTCCATTTCCAGAAACAGACTGATTGGCTGTCCAATCAACGCCTCAGGTTCACGCCAGACACGCTGAGAAGCTTTTGCAAGCAACTTGGCTCCGTTGTGAGTCAAGCCACTCACATTACCCGAGCCATCAATAGCCACCGCCGCCTCCGGATCAACATCCAGAAAGTCTGGAGATCGTGCAAATCGAAGCACCCATTCGTGCGGTGACTTGGCCATCAAATTCGCAAGCTCGATACGTCGGGCTGCCGCTTCTACGAAATGCAATGCAAGATTCTGACTCACCTTGACGATTGGTGAGCTCAACAATGATATATCCAGTACGGCAGATAGCTCTCCTGCAGCACTGTATATGGGAGCCGCTGTACAGGACAGTCCGGTATGCATGCCATCAAAATGATCGGTCTGATGTATCGTCAGCGTTTCGCCGGTCTTCAGGCAGGCGCCTACGGCACACGTACCTGCACGCTCTTCAGACCACTCCGAGCCCATGAACAAACCTGCCTTTTGCAGTTGATTGTTGAAAAAAGCATCACCCATGAATTCGACAGTGACGCCCTTCTGATCGGACAACAACACAACATAATTCTGACCACCGACCTGACGATACAATTCCTCGATGCCTGAACGAGCGATGTTGATCAATTCCTCAGATTGCTGCCGATGCTCACGCAACTGCGTGGCAGGCACAATATAGGCACCTTGTTGTTTTGATGGATCAAGGTTGTGCTCATTGAGGCACCTCAACCAGGAATCAAGCACAACATGATCACGTTGCGACTGGACTCCTGAGCCGACAGTTTCGATCTCTTTTATATGCTCAAAATCCGACATGGTTGACGATCACTCCCCTGCTGAGTAGCTGGCCTCTTGGGTGGACCAGTTGGTGACAAATTCAGTTATCTCGATCGTCGTGACCGCTTTGCAGTAGCTCTCGACACTTGCAGGTACAGTTTTACTTTGAGCGGTCATGTTCAGTCAAGGTATGTGTTCATGACTGCTCGCTGTCAGGGCGCATGTACGCAGCGCCAGAATCCGCGATCAATTATTCGGATTCTGGCGCGATTACCAACAATGCGTCTATTGAACGAATCCCGATCTGTACCAATTCGTCAGCATCAAATAGTTCTGAGGCCAGACACCCTTCTAGCCACAAACCATCAAGTTGAGCGTTGAGCGCTACCGCTAACTGCTCGATTTCCCGTTCCTTGCAAACCCGCTGTTGCTCTATCAATACGTCGCGAACCAATTGGCGACACTCACGACGAAATTCCAGATACGACTCCTGGTGAACCTGTGCAAAGTCAGGAATCGAGCGCATCAAACTGGTAAATGAGGCCCACAGTTGATGTTGCCGAGCAGACATGACCGGGGGGCTCAGTACCGCTTTGATGAACTGGTGCAAACGCACGGTGGCCCCACCCTCCAGGTCCTCTAGACCCACCACGGAATGCGCCGTCATTTCCCACATGGTATGGCGATAAGCCTCACACAAAAGCGCATCTTTACTGGGGAAATAGTGCCTGATCAACCCGGGAGTCACCCCTGCTTGTGCCGCAATATTTCGCACTGTCGCCCACTGAATGCCGCCTTCAACAATACAAGTCTGTGCAGCTTGAATCAGTGCAAGTTTGCGATCCTCTTCATTTTCACGTTTAAAGCATTTTCTGCCTTGACTCATACAATCTCCTTCTCAGGCATCACCAACATGAAACACCTTGCGCCAATTCGGTGCGCGGGCATAGGGGCAAGTGCTAACAAAAAAATAAACATTGCGTAGTTGTTATACACACGTACAATAACTCAACTTTGTCTGACTGGAAGCATGTATGCCCTCAGCTGACCCTAGCCCCGAACAGGCGCCCATGGCGCTGCGCATTACTGGACTACACAAGAGTTTTGAAAAACTACACGTTCTCAAGGGCATAGACCTGCAGGCGAGACGTGGTGATATTGTCGCCATCATTGGCGGTAGCGGCTCAGGAAAGTCGACACTACTGCGGTGTATCAACCTGCTGGAAGCCCCTTGTGAGGGTCAGATCGCGGTAGATGGCGAAGAAATTCTGCTAAAACGCTCTGGCAAAAGCCTGGTAGCGGCAGACAGGAAGCAGATACGAAAAATTCGTAGTCGACTCGGCATGGTGTTCCAGAGTTTCAATCTGTGGCAACACATGACCTTGCTGCAGAATCTGATTGAAATACCCACACAAGTACTCGGCATACCTCGAGCTGAAGCGATTGCGACGGCCGAATCCTTGCTGGAGCGCGTAGGTCTGAGCGACAAACGGGACACCTACCCAGCCTTTTTGTCTGGTGGTCAGCAACAACGGGCGGCCATCGCTCGCGCCGTCGCCATTCAGCCCAGTCTGATGCTGTTTGACGAACCAACCTCTGCCCTGGATCCAGAGCTGGTGGGCGAGGTGCTCAAAGTCATTGCAGACTTGGCAAAAGAAGGACGCACCATGATTCTGGTCACACACGAGATGCAATTTGCTCGTGAAGTCGCCACCCACGTCGTGTTTTTACATCAAGGTGTCATCGAAGAGCAAGGCCCACCCGACCAGATTTTTGACAATCCGAAATCGGCGCGTTTACAACAGTTCATCAGCACGGTGAGATAGCTCGAACCATAGAAGCTGACACACCTGAAAATCAACAACTGAGGAAATTCATAACATGAAAGTCAAAAACAGCAAATTGCTATTGGGCGCCGTAATGGCGCTACTCGGCGCTCAAGGTGTATCCGCCGAAACCGTCAAGGTGGGCATCGCCGCTGAGCCATACCCACCGTTCGCTTCGGCAGATGCGGCCGGCACCTGGCAGGGCTGGGAAGTGGATATGATCGGCGCTATCTGTACCGCTGCCGAACTCGAGTGTGAAATTTCCCCCGTATCCTGGGACGGTATCATTCCAGCACTGACGTCCAAGAAGATTGACATGATCATGGCATCAATGTCGATCACCCCCGAACGTTCAAAAACTATCGACTTCTCGGACAAATACTACAACACCCCCTCCTCCATCGTTGGCGACAAACGCCTTGAGATGGACGCCACACCTGAAGGATTAAGCGGAAAGATACTCGGTGTGCAAGCGGGCACCATACACCGCGAGTACGCGCTCAAGCACTTTGCGCCCGTGGTTGCAGAGATCAAGGAATACCAGACACAGGATGAAGCCAATCAGGATCTGGCGGCAGGTCGCATTGATGCAACACAGGCAGATTCTCTGGCCATGACAGCATTTTTGGAATCGGATCAAGGCCAGATGTGTTGTGAGTTCAAAGGCGACGCCGCTGGCGATCTGGACATTCTTGGGCCGGGTATCGGCATCGGACTGCGCCAGAGTGAAGACGAGCTGAAAGCCAAGCTCAACAATGCCATTGCCGCCGTGCGTGAAAGCGGGCAATACACTGAGATATCCGACAAATACTTTGACTTCGATATCTACGGCGAATAGGTGCAGCGGCGCATGCCCAGTGACCATATCTCCCCTCGCACAGACTCTGTGACAGGCATCATATGGAATCTCTGAGCGTACTGCAGAGCAATCTTGCTCTGCTCGCTTTGTCTCCCCCTGGTTGGGGAGGCAATTTGTTACGCGGCCTGCTGCATTCACTGGAGATCGCCTTTGGCGGCTATTCCCTGGGCTTGCTGATTGGTATCGCAGGTGCTTGCGGAAAACTCTACGGAGGTCCGGTGACGCGCGACTTGCTCGCAACCTATACCACCTGCGTTCGCGCTATCCCAGAACTGGTATTGATTCTGCTGCTGTACTACGCCGGCACCGACCTCGTTAATCAGTTGATGACCTCGATGGGCCGTCCCACCGTCGACATCAGTGGACTTGCTGCCGGAATTTTCGTTATCGCAGTCGTGCAAGGCGCCTACGCCACTGAAGTCATTCGTGGTGCGATCAAGTCAGTGCCAGCAGGTCAGCTCGAAGCGTCACGCGCCTATGGCATGGGCGGCTTTCAGAGTCTGCGACGTATCACTCTACCTGCCATGCTGCCCTACGCTATTCCAGGGCTTGCCAACTTGTGGCTGATTGCCACTAAAGACACAGCTTTGCTGGCGGTCGTCGGCTTCAGCGAATTGACCCTTGAAACGCGACAGGCGGCAGGATCAACCAAACATTATCTGTTGTTCTACTGCGCTGCTGGCGTGTTGTACCTGCTAGTCACTCTGATTTCTCAACAATTGATTCGGATGATCGAAAAACATGCCCGTCGCGGCCTGCCACAGGAGAGCTGACAATGGAGCATGAAGTCAAATCCAGCTACTGGCCAGCTCCACATCGAATAGTGATGGCGCTGATCGCTGCTGCACTGATCACCTATATCGCTATAAGCATGCGCTGGGAATGGTTACCTGGCTACACTGAGCAGATTGCCCAGGGACTCTGGCGCACCTTGTGGTTACTGGCCTTGAGCGTATTGTTCGGTTTCCTGCTGGCCATCCCCCTGGGCTTGGTGCAAGTCACCGGCCCCAGGCCTCTAAGCGCTTTGGCGCTCGGGTTCTGCACACTGATCCGTGGCACCCCACTGCTACTACAGCTCTGGCTGCTCTATTTCGGCTTAGGCTCGATTTTTCCGACCATACCCGAGATTCGTGACTCGTTCCTGTGGCCTTATTTACGTCAGGCCTGGCCCTATGCCCTGCTGACTCTGACGCTCTCTTTCGCAGCTTATGAAGGAGAGGTCATGCGTGGCGCTTTTGCCGGAGTGCCCAAAGGCGAGCTGGAAGCGGCACGTGCCTATGGCATGAGTCCCTGGCAAGTGTTGCGCCGTATCTGGTTACCCCGAGCAATCCATCGCGCACTGCCAACACTGGGTGGCGAGGTCATCTTGCAACTCAAGGCAACGCCACTGGTGGCAACCATCACGGTTATCGACATCTATGGCGTTGTTTCAAGAATACGACAAGACACTTTTCTGACCTATGAACCGCTGTTGTTACTGGCACTGATCTACATGATCCTGGCCGGCATTCTGACACTGATTTTCAAGCACTTCGAGAACCGCCTGCCGGTTCGTTAATCCCAAGGGAAAAGTAATTATTTATGCGCTTTAGTGATTTAAGTCAGCGTATCGGTGGCGAAGGAGCCGAAGCCTGGGCCACACATGCCGCAGGCTCACGTGCTCACGATAAAGGCGAAGAGGTCTACTTTCTCAGTGTCGGAGACCCGGACTTCGACACCCCTGTAACGGTCGTCGATGAAGCCATTACCGCCTTGCAGCAAGGTGATACACACTACACCGACATTACGGGTCGTGAGGAATTGCGCAGCGCCATAGCCGAGCGCATGAACAAACGAGTTGGCAGCCATTACACTGCCCGGAACGTCAGCATGACAGTTGGCTGCCAGAATGCCTTGTTCAGTGCCGCCGCCCTGTTGCTCGGCTCCGAGGATGAAGCGATCGTATTTGATCCCACCTATGTCACATATGCAGCAGCGCTGGGCGCGACAGGTGCGACGATCATCTCGGTACCCTGTCCGTCTGAATCAAGTTTTCGGCCTGACCTGAATGCACTGCGCAAGGCGATCACCAGCAAGAGTAAAGTGATTTTTCTGGTCACCCCGGTCAACCCTACCGGGGTTGTCTACAACCGGGAAGAGCTGCAATGCATTGCCGAGCTAGCCATCGAACACGATCTGTGGGTTGTCTCTGATGAGGTATACGCCGAGCTGGTGTTTGAAGGCGAATGCCTCTCCATCGCCACCTTCGAGGGTATGCAGGATCGCACCATCACCATCAGCAGCTTGTCCAAATCCCACGCGATGACCGGCTGGCGTGCAGGCTGGGCTGTTGGTCCTGAAGATTTTTCCAGACATATGAGCAACCTTGCCTTGTGCATGACCTACGGCATACCTGGCTTTGTCCAGCGCGCCGCCCTGTGTGCACTGCGTGATGATGGTAGCGATACACAACGTATTTCCGACACATTCAAACGTCGTCGTGATCTGATACTGCAGGAACTGGAACCGCTCACCGCTGTTAGCTGCGAAGTACCGCAAGCAGGCATGTTCATCATGCTCAACGTCGCTGACACTGGACTGAGCAGTGCCGAGTTCGTGCGCCAGCTCTACCAGCAACAGTCAGTCACCAGTATCGATGGAAAGGCTTTTGGGAACTGCGCGGACGGCAGTGTACGTCTGGCTTTTACCATCGGTGAAGACTCACTACGCGAGGCCTGTCGACGTATTCGACTATTTGTCGAACAGCTAGAGACTGCATAAATGACTGAAACCATCGGCGAGCAACTGGTACGTCTGCTGGCACAACGCGACGTCAATACCGTGTTTGGTATCCCGGGGGCGCATACCATCGAGCTGTACCGTGGTCTGGCCAACAGCGGCATACACCACGTCACATCTCGTCATGAACAAGGCGCCGGCTTCATGGCCGATGGCTATGCGCGCATAAGCGGCAAACCTGGCGTGGCATTTGTCATCACGGGTCCCGGCATGCTGAACATTGCCACACCGATGGCACAAGCCATGGCCGACTCTATCCCGATGCTGGTTATCGCTGGCGTCAACCCACGTCCTTATCTGGGCATGGGCAGTGGCAATCTGCATGAATTACACCGGCAATCACAGGTTGCCAGCAGCTGTTCCGTTCTCAGCCATACCCTTTCCGATGCTCGTCAACTCAAACCTTTCCTCGATAAAGCATTTGCAGTATTCCAAAGCGAACGCCCTGGCCCTGTATACCTGGAAGTGCCCGTCGATTTGTTTGCAGAAGCAGCCAGTGAATGTATAGCGTTACCGCCTGCCGGCATTAGCAAGCCAGCCCCACCGACAGCCGTCATCGACCAGGTTGCCAGGCTCCTGAACAGCGCCAGCACACCTTTGATATTAGTGGGCGGCGGTGCAAGCAAGGCCAGTGAGGCCATCAGAGTCCTTGCAGAAACCATCAATGCGCCTGTGGTGATGACCACCAACGCTCGAGGAGTTCTGACCCCCAATCATCCGCTTGCCATTTCTGCCAGTCCATCATTAATCGCCGTCCGACAACTGGCAGCTGCCGCCGATATCGTCCTGGCGCTGGGCACAGAATTTGGCAGCACCGATTACGATATGTATGAACGCGGTGATTTTTGTATCGACAACACGCTTATCCGCGTCGATATCGATAGCAGACAATTACACAGCGGCTGTGTTGCCGAACTAGCCGTACTGGCTGACAGCGAGCAATTTCTGCACATGCTGCAGCCTCAACTGCAATCTCGCACAGATAGTACAGCGATGACAAGAGCCGCTGAAACACGCGCGGCTGCATGGCAAGAGCTGGACGATGACATGCAACAAGACTGCAAAGTGCTCGAGCTGTTGCACCAGCACTTCCCCACCCAACCCTTTATTGGCGACTCTACTCAGCTGACCTATGCCGGTAATCTGTATGGCGGTGCATCGGGCCCCAATCACTGGTTCAACTCTGCCACCGGCTTTGGCGCACTGGGCTACGGTGTGCCCGCCGCTATCGGTGCAGCCATCGCCAGCCAAGGCACGACAGTCTGCCTGATTGGCGATGGCGGTTTACAGTTCTGCCTGGCCGAGCTTATCGTTGCAGTTCAGGAGCAAGCGCATGTTGTCTTCATTGTCTGGAACAACCAGGGCTACGGTGAGATAGAACGCTATATGCGCGGCGCTAATATAGAACGCGTGGGGGTTGCTTTGCACACACCAGACTTTGTCGCCATCGCTGTCGCCATGGGCCTGGACGCTACCTTTGCCGATAGCAAGGAAGCATTCGAGACCGCGCTTGTCAACGCCAAGGGCACAGGCAAAGCCACACTAATCGAAATCGACGAGCAGACGGCTCGTTCAATGGCTCTATAATTGACATAACCAGCCACTTTTCATCGACCGAAAAAAGCGCATCATGAAAGCCATCACACGTGCTATCTCATCAGCCATGCAAGACTGCGAGCTGACTCATATGGATCGACAAGCGCTCGATCTGGACCGCGCTCGTCAGCAACATGAAGCTTACAACCAGGCGCTGAGAGACTTGGCGGTTGACGTCATTGAACTAGCCGAGCAACCGACGCTTGCAGACTCGGTCTTTGTCGAAGACGCCGCACTGGTTTTTGACGAGATCGCAATCATTACTCACCCCGGTGCAATCTCGCGTCGCCCCGAGACCAGCAGTATCGCCGAAGCGCTCGAGCCGCTCCGTCCACTGGCCCATATCATGGAACCCGCGATTCTGGATGGCGGCGACGTGCTCACTATTGGCAAAGAGGTCTATGTTGGCCTGTCGAGCCGCAGTAACAGCGAAGCCGTCGTGCAGTTGCAGCAGCACCTGGAAAGCTTCGGTTACACCGTGCATGGCCTTGAAATGGGAAAATGTCTGCACCTTAAAACCGCCGTAACAGCCCTTGATGACCAGACCGTTTTACTCAACCCGGACTGGGTAGATGTTGACTTGTTCAAGGGCTACACTATCGTCAAGACACACCCCGACGAACCCTTTGGCGCCAATGTCGTCCGTGTAGGAAGCAGCTTGCTCTACGGGGCCGGCTACCCCAACACACAGGCAGCAATCGAGGCTCTGGGTCACGACGTGCATGTTGTTGACATGTCCGAACTGGCCAAAGCTGAAGGAGCTGTGACCTGTTGCAGCCTGATGTTCAACTAGCATTGACGATCGAGTCGCTTTATGTCACATGTTTTCCCGCGTCACACAAAAAGCAATCTGCCCACGATCGCCTCCGGCCAGGGTTGTTATCTCATCGACAGCACAGGCAAGCAATATTTTGATGGTTCTGGTGGCGCCGCTGTCTCCTGCCTCGGCCATGGCGACAAGGTAGTCACGGAAGCGATCAAAAGCCAACTGGATAAGGTGGCTTATGCCCACACCAGCTTCTTCACTTCTGAACCCGCAGAGCAACTGGCAGACTTTCTCATCGATCATGCCCCCGGTGATCTGGATCGTGTTTATTTTGTTTCCGGTGGCTCAGAAGCGGTAGAAGCGTCGTTGAAGCTTGCCCGGCAATATTTTCTGGAAATCGGGCAAGCTTCCAGACATCGCGTCATCGCGCGTCGCCAAAGCTACCATGGGAATACGCTGGGTGCTTTGGCGGCAGGTGGCAACCTGTGGCGCCGCGAGCCCTTCTCCCCTCTCATGATTGAAACCAGTCATATCTCGCCCTGCTATGAGTACAGAGGCCGGACAGAAGGCGAAAGCGCTACCGACTATGGCTTGCGTGTCGCCAATGAGCTGGAGGCAGAGATCCTGCGTCTTGGGCCCGAAAGCGTTATGGCCTTCGTCGCCGAACCTGTTGTCGGAGCCACATTGGGAGCCGTTCCGCCCGTCGAAGGTTATTTCAAACGTATCCGCAAGATCTGCGACCAATACGGCATTCTTTTGATCCTTGATGAAGTCATGTGCGGTATGGGTCGAACCGGAACCCTGTATGCCTGTGAACAGGACGGCATTGCTCCGGATATCATGACGATCGCAAAGGGATTGGGTGCAGGCTATCAGCCCATCGGCGCCATGCTGTGTACATCCGGAATTTATGATGCCATTGAAAACGGCTCAGGCTTTTTCCAGCACGGACACACCTATATCGGGCACCCCACCGCCTGCGCAGCTGGCCTGGCGGTAGCGACCAGCATTGTGGACCGAGATCTCCTGAGTGCCGTCAACTCCATGGGGGAAAAACTCAAGGCAGAACTCAATCGGCAGTTTGGCCAGCATCCGCATATTAGCGATATTCGTGGACGTGGACTTTTTCTTGGCCTGGAAATAGTAGAAGACAGAGGCTCGAAAAAACCTTTTTCTCCTGACAGGCAAATCAACAAGAAACTCAAGAAGGCGACCTTTGATGCCGGCTTGATTTGTTATCCCATGGGCGGCACGATTGACGGCCAGAACGGCGACCATATTCTTCTGGCACCACCTTTTATAATCTCTGACAGCCAGATTGATGAAGTCGTAGGCAAGCTGAACAACGCTATCAAGGATGTTCTTTGAAACCCCTTGTCTCATTCTGAATATTAATAGCGGCTGTTACGGGTCGGCAGAAACTGCTCAGCCAGCACGGCCTGCTTTACGAAGGCAGCAGGCGTCAATCGTAGAATGAAACGATAGTGATGCTTGGCTAAGGGATCGTGAAACAATCCCTAAGGAACAAGCCTGATAATGGTGCCCTCGGGACTTTGGACGGCCACATAAATCCAGCCGTCCGGGCCTTGCTGCACATCACGTACACGCTGGTATTTGCCTAACCAGATGGGTTTTCTTTCAACAATCTGATTGCCTTCAACTTTCATCAGCATCAATGCCCGACTGTGCAACACCCCCATCAAAGAAGGCGTACCGGGGTACGTCAAGGAGAGGCAACGCAGACGGGGAGGCACACTGCGGCTCGCTGAACATGAAAATATCTTCCGGTTGGACTACTAGCAACAGCACTGCTTGTCCCTTGCTGGCCACTGGCTGCCGGTTCACTGTAACTCCAGAATACGCGGCGAGACTGACTGAAATCAGGCGCGATCGCTATACCAAGCAACCCTCCTTCGCCACCCTGGGCGATCAGCGGAAGCCCACTAATGGGGCCGCTGAGCAAACCCTCAGAATCTATGTGTCGCAACCTGCCGACCCTTTCTGTGACCAGCATGGAGCCGTCAGGCAGAAAAGCCATTGACCAGGGAATCTCCAGCCCGCTGGTGAGTTCTACCAACTCCAGGCCCTGGGTGTAAAATCGTCGCATCAGCTTTGGAGTCAGTCTGACTGCGACTAACACCGTTATTAAAACGGCACAAATGAATATGACAAGCCCGAAGCGCTTATTCCTGATCAAGGCTATTCCTCTGCTCACGGTTAAGTTTTGTATATTAAGCTTCGATGAAAGAATACTTAAAGCAAGACATCGGCGACAATAGCCTGGGCGGAATCAGAAACTTGGTGCCCGCAGGCATGTAAGCCGCCGAGTCTACCTTACTGATGAAAAAACCTGATTTTGATGGTTCCCAGCAGTTAACTGTCGTGTTATCGAATCGCGTGTTTATCTTGTTACGCGCGATGCTGATACGGAGTAAACGCTGATGTGCGGCATAGCCGGTATCTGGAATCCAGAGCACGGGCCTCAACGTGAAACGCTCCAGGCAATGATCGCCACGTTGAATCACCGTGGCCCCGACGGTGTCGGTTTCCATCTGGATGGTCCTGTTGGACTGGCGCATTCACGCTTGGCAATCATCGACATAGCCGGTGGTGCACAGCCGATGTCAAATGAGGACGGCACCGTCTGGGTCAGCTGCAACGGTGAGATATTCAATTATCCGGAACTACGAGTAAAGCTGATACAACGAGGGCATCGTTTTTCAAGCCGCTCCGATACCGAGGTTCTGGTTCATCTTTACGAGGAGTACGGCAAGGAATTCTTGCAGGAGCTCAATGGCCAATTTGCAATAGCGTTATGGGATGTAAAGGCCAGACAGCTACTTCTGGCTCGTGACCCTGTGGGTATTCGCCCCTTGTATTACGCCTGGCAAGGTAGGCAGCTGGCTTTCGCCTCCGAGGTAAAAGCCCTCTTTGCCGTTCCCGGGCAAGTGCGTGACTGGGACACGGCCGGACTTGCGTCAACCTTTTCCTGGTGGAGTGCACTACCACCGGCGACGGTATTCAAGGGCGTTCAGAATCTGCCCCCCGGGCATTTGATGATTATCGGTGAGACAGGTCATCGTATTGAACAATGGTGGGAGTGGCCAGGACCGGATCTTGAGAGTGATTATCTGAATGGCGACAACTGTGATGAAGATCAACTCGCCGACGAATTACATGCGCTGATAGTCGATGCCGTGCGCCTGCAAACACGTGCGGATGTACCCGTAGGTGCCTATCTGAGCGGAGGACTGGACTCGGCGATCATAACGGCGGCCATAAGATCGCAATCGACAACACCGCTGCGAAGTTTTTCACTCACCTTCGACGATGCCGAATTTGATGAGAGTGCTCACCAGAACGAACTGGTTTCGCATCTGGGCACCACTCATTCATCAGTCAGCTGCTCGCGTGCCGATATAGCCGGCGGTTTCGCACGAGCGGTATGGCACGCAGAAACCCCACTGATACGTGCAGCACCCGCTCCTATGATGCACCTTGCCCAAAGTGTTCGTAATGCAGGCTTCAAGGTGGTACTTACCGGTGAAGGGGCTGATGAAGTATTCGCAGGCTACGATATTTTCAAGGAAGCGAAGGTTCGACGCTTCATAGCAGCACAGCCGAACTCTTCAAGCAGAACTCGTATTCTGGAACGGCTCTATCCTTACCTCAAATCATCACCAATGGCCTCGCGTGCCATGTCCCAACGTTTTTTCACACAAAGTACAGATCAGATCGACAAGCCCTGGTTTGCACACACAACTCGTCTTGCCACGACGCGACGTTCGTTGGGCTTCTTCAATCTGGACAGGCAACAGGAGTTGGGACACTGGGACCCCTACAAGCCGCTATGTAACCTGTTACCCGGCGGTATCGATAGCTGGCCTGTTCTGGCCAGAGATCAAGCCGTTGAAGCCACGACCCTGATGAGCGGATATCTGCTCTCAAGCCAAGGCGATAGAATGGCAATGGCAGCATCGATTGAAACTCGCTATCCTTTTCTTGATCCTCGGGTTATCGCATTCGGTGCACGGCTTCCGGCCCGATTGAAAATGCGAGGTCTGATCGAAAAGCTGATACTCCGAAAAGCCTTTGCGCGCGATCTGCCCAGTAGTATCACAAAAAGAACCAAACAACCCTACCGTACACCTGATAGTGCCGCTTTCTTCGAAGCAGGCAAACCTCTGGATTGGGTCGCAGATATACTGGATGCGCCCAGCATCCTCAAGGCAGGTTTGTTTGATGCGCCTGCAGTTTCCCGCCTGGTCGCCAAATGCAGCGCGGGCCGCGCCATCGGTTTCGGGGATAACATGGCTTTTGTCGGAGTGCTATCAACAATGCTTGTTCATCAGCAATTTATTGAACCTGCGACAGGACCCGCCTCGGAACCGTCTGCTTCATGAAATCATTTCCGATATGACAGATGCAAAGACTATGCATTTGAACCCTGCGACTTCAAGCGACTCGGTATTGTCTGCCGATGAGACGATTGCAGCTGTTCGCAACATAACGAGTGCATGGCGAGCCACATTGACACGCATGCCTGGCAAAACGGCCCTGATCTGCGGCGAAAACAGCCTGAATCACCTGGAGCTGGCAAAGCAGGTCATGGTGCTTGCCAGAGCGCTCAATACGGCAGGAGTCAAGCCTGGCGACAGAGTTGTAGTATTTTTGGAAAACAGTATTGAATTCGCAGCTTCGATGCTGGCTATTCTGGAATTGCAAGCGGTCTTTGTACCAATAAGTCCACAGACGCGAAGTGATAAACTCGTTTTCATACTTGAGGATACACAGGCAAGTGCTCTGGTTTCACAAGTCTCACTCACGCGAGTCTGGTCGGTGGCCGCCGAACAGCCCGGTTTACAGCAAACTCTCATGATGCTCTTGGCAGACCAGCTTCTGGTCGAGCCGTCTGTCGTAACTGAGGAAGGAGATTCAGATGATGCATTCGCACCTTTCTCGGCAGTTTGTGCAGATGATGATCTTGCCGCCATCATCTATACCTCGGGTACAACAGGCTACTCCAAGGGCGTGATGCTCAGTCATGGCAATATCTACGCCTCACGACACAATGTGCAGTCCTATCTTGAACTACGCAGTGATGATGTGATCGGACTGGCGTTACCGCTGGCATTCAGTTATGGCCTGTATCACCTGATCATGGGGCTATGGCTCGGCGCCACTATCGTGATAGAGAGAAATGTTGTATTCCCAGTGGTTATGCTCAAAAGCTGGGAGCAACATCGAGTGACGGTGTTTCCGGGAGTCCCGACTCTGTTTGCCAGCCTGCTGACACAGGATCTGTCTGCATACGAGCTGCAATCGTTGCGTCTCATCACAAATGCTGGCTCAGCCCTTAGCGAAAAAACAGCGACACGAGTGCGGCAGGCATTTCCGCAGACCCGATTGTTTCTGATGTATGGACTAACCGAATGCAAACGAGCCAGCTATTTGTCGCCAACGGATCTTGACGCCCGAGCCAATAGTGTTGGCAAGGGTCTGCCTGCTCAGCGCCACTGGCTGATTGACAATGAAGGTCGCGAGGTCGTTCAGGGGCAAACCGGGCAGCTTGTCGTTGCCGGACCGCATGTCATGAAAGGCTATTGGCGCCGCCCCGCAGAAACTGCCCAAGTGTTGCGCCCGGCTCCGGATGGAACTCCAGCCTTGTACACCGGCGACCTGTTTTACTCTGATGCTGACGGCTATCTGTATTTTATTGCTCGAAGTGACGACATCATAAAATCCCGTGGCGAAAAGGTCAGCCCGCTTGAGGTCGAACGAGCGATTTGCGAACTACCAGAAGTACTCGATGCAGTTGTAACAGGCGTAGCAGATGACATTCTGGGCATGGCCGTTCGTGCCTATATAAAACTCTCGCCTGGCGCACTGTTGGTTGAACGTGCTGTTATCCGACACTGTCTGGCCAGACTAGACAGCGTCATGGTTCCGAAAAGCGTGATTTTCGTCGAGGAATTTCCCATGGCTGATTCCGGCAAGATTCGTCGTGCGTCACTCAAATGATTCCCTCTAGCCTCTCTCATTGCAATTCTGCTTGTATTTGAATTCATTCCATTTGGACCCGTTTCTATATGAACGATGTAAAGACTCAAGTTAAACACTATATCGAGGAAAACTTTCTGCTGGGTGCCGGTGCTCGCCTGCCTGCAGACAGCGATTCTTTCATGGATCAGCATTTACTCGATTCCACCGGCTTTCTGGAGCTGGTGCTGTTTCTTGAAGAGCAGTTCGGTATATCTGTAGAAGATAGTGAGATGGTTCCAGAGAACCTTGACTCACTCGATGCGCTGGCAGCTTTCGTCAAACGTAAACAGGAAAGTTCCAAAGCATGAAGAATCCCTCGGCCAGTGGCCCCGAAACGGGTATGGGTGAGAAGGTGCTAGAGCTCGACTATGAGAAGGAAGCAACACGGATTGCGCAGTGGATTCCCGATGTACTGACCAGCCGCTTGCGAAAGCGTGGCGTTGTGGTAGCAATCTCGGGCGGCATCGACAGTTCGGTTTGTGCAGGCCTTGCCGTGAAGGCACTTGGTCCAAAAAGAGTATTTGGCCTGCTACTGCCTGAAAGAGATTCCAGTGACTCATCCAGCAACACGGGCCGGGAGCTGGCTGAACATCTGGGAATAGCCTATGAGACTCATGATATAGCGCCCGCACTAGAGTCGCTGGGTTGTTATCGGCAACGTGACGAGGCAATTCGCCGTGTAGTGCCTGAATACACGGACAACTGGAAGAGCAAAATCGTCATTGCCGGTGGCATCGATGGGGGTATCAATTTCTTTCGCCTGGTTGCCGAAGATCCCGAGGGAGGCAGGCAGGAACACCGCCTGGCCTTACCCGAATACTTGCAAATCGTGGCGGCCACCAATTACAAGCAACGTATTCGCAAATCGGTAGAATATTTTCACGCGGATCGCCTCAACTATGCTGTTGTAGGCACACCAAACCGGCTCGAATATGATCAAGGTTTTTTTGTCAGAAACGGTGATGGTTCGGCAGATCTGAAACCCATAGCGCATTTGTACAAAACCCAGGTTTATGCAATGGCTCATCACTTGGCTCTGCCTGATTCAATCCTGGCAGCGGTACCGACAACGGATACCTACAGCCTGCCTCAGGGACAGGACGAGTTCTATTTTTCTCTGCCCTACCAGCAGATGGACCTTGCGCTCTGGGCGCTCAACCACCAGCGCAGCGCCGCTGAGCTGGCACTGCTCATCGGTAGCACAGAAGCCCAGGCGCAGCGTGTATACGATGACATTCTGAACAAGCGCCGGGCGACGCGCAGTCTGCATGCAGCTGCGGAGCTCATTGAACCGGTTCTTGAATCGCTCGACGTTGCCAATAAAGGATCAAACTGCGCAACATGAATCGTTATGCCGTATCAGAGGTCAGTGCTGAGACTGATGCGCCCCCTATTTGCGAGCTGTGGGCTCGTAATCTTGAGTCCGGCTGCATCGAGCATGCAAAAGGCAAGCTGCAACAAGGCTACGTTGCCAATCCAGCAGCCAAAGGAGCCTTGTTCGTCATTCGAGAGGAAGTGGATTCAGACCCGGCACTGGCTGGTGTCATCGGCCTGCATCCTCGACGGTTTTTCCAGAACGGTCATCAATGGCTTGCAGCGACACTCGCTGACTTCAGCGTTGACAGTGCACATCGTAGTGCCGGACCTGCATTGATGCTAATGCGCACAGCATTGAATGCCGGCCGCGAACGATTTCCCCTCATCATCGGCATCCCCAATAGCCACTCATATGCAATCTGCCGCCGAGCAGGAATGACTCCACTGGGCACGCTAACCAAGTACACACTGATCAGTGCCAGCAGACAGAGGCTCGCGCAACGCATCAATCGGCATTTACTGCCAGTTGCAGCCCCTATTCTGGATCTGACTCTCAAGTGCCGACTTATCTGGAAAAATCTGGGGCTACGCCCTGCTCTGAATTGTCGCGAAGCCTCGTTTGATGATGCCGAACTGGATCGAATCTGGGCTCAGCGGCCACCAGCCTTGTTAGTGTCCGATCGTTCAGCGTCCATGCTTCGTTGGCGCTATTGCCGCAATGGAGTGAAGCCATGGCGCATAAACATCATGCAGGAACCAGGCGGTGTTGATTGTGGTTATGTGGTCTGGCGCCTGGAAGATGGCTTGGCCGTGATCGGAGACTTTTTCTCGATAGAACCTTCGCGCCTGACAGCCTCCTTGCTACGGGCTCATGCACGATCAGCCTTTGCTGCTGGTGCGCATTCGGTATCGGCCAGCTTTCTTGGCTCTGAATCGATAACTTCTGCCTTCTATCGAGCTGGCTATTTTCTGGCGGAATCGCCAGGAGAAACAGTTCTGGTTGCGAAAGATATGTCGTTTGGAGAAGTTACGCTCTCGGATTGCTACCTGACGACTTACGATAACGACGGTTGAAGCAGCTGAGAATGTGAAACTGACCTGACGCACAGTCAGGTCAGCGGCCGAGGATGGCTCAAATCGCTTTACGTTCAGCGGCTTGCTCAGCCGCTCGCTCTCGATAACTATCAAACAAGCCAAGACCAATGCGTAGTATCGCCAAGGTACTCAGCAAGGCTAAAAACCAAAGCCCCATCGAACCACCACCGCTGTTACTGGTTGACTGGCGACTCTCACTGAACATCGGCGCGGACGAATCCTGACGGGTTTGAGTGATCGACTCTGCTGCTCGCACCGTTCGGGCCGCTCGCTCTCGCTCAACACGCTTGGCATTATTGCGCTCTATGCCTTCGCTCTGGAATACCTCTTCACGGACAACTAGCAATGAGGTGTAATCCGTCACCAAACCATGCTGCAATGCCAGATCAGTAATTCCTTGTTTACTATCTTCGGTAACTCCGAGCAGATCTTGCTGATCCTGCAAACTTTTGATACTGGCAAAAGCCCACAGTCTTTCCAGCTCCGGATTCGAGATGGAATTTTCGGGAAATACCAGCTGCGAGACATAGTGTTTTGTTTCACCGGATATATCAGCATTCAAAGTGACATTTGCAACTCCAGCCCCGGAATATTTTCCCATGATAATCAGTTGCTCACCCCTGTAGATTCGACTGAACTTGTCAGGCGTCAGATCCCTGGTACGAATTCCATCGATGCTCAAATCAACATTGTGTAATGCTTCATGCGTTACCTTGCTCGTTACCTGCAGCATCAATCCCACCATGTCATCGTCGTTAGACACATTGATGGCAAAACCTTCCGAATGTTTGGTCAGGCCTTCCAGTAATGGACGGTTCGCACTATTGCCCATAACTGCCGTGAACAAGCGAACATCGACCTTGTCTATCAACTTCAGGAACTGCTTCATTTCAGTCTGACCGACATTAGCCACACCATCGGTGGCCAGCACAATAGCTGTCGTCCTGTCCTGATCCAGCGACTTGACCGCAGCATGTAAACCATCAAACAGATTCGTTCCGCCGCCTGCACTAATATGATCCAGTTGCTTGAGTGTGCGCTGCACCGCATCTGCTGAAACAGTCTGAAAATTATCCGAAAGACTCTTGGCTCTATCACTGAACAAGATGACCTTGAATCGGTCAGCGGGCTTCAGTGAAGTCAGTGAGCGTTGCACCGCATCAACCAGGGTTGTGAACTTTCCTTGCATTGAACCGGAGGTATCAAGAACGAACAACCAGTCACGACCTTCAGTAATCGGTGCCAGATCAATACCTGGCGTCAAGGTCAACATAAAGGTGCCTGTTGTCGCATCTGGCTCTTTATACGTCACAAGGTCCACAGCGCCAGGCAGGTTTTCTGCAAGACGCCAATAGACCACGATGTCTCGGTTCAGGGAATAAGCAGCCTTGGAATGAGCTGTTTCTGAGCCATAAGACTCAGCGTAATCAGTCGCCCGACCAGCGTTCTCAAGCGGTACGATATCATCGGCTAGCAGACGGGCGGACACCTCTTGATCGCTCAGTCCTGTTCCTGTTTGCGTGCCATCACCAGTTCGACTGTCTATGAGTAGTTCCCATTCGCCACTGTCCAGCTGCGTAATGGCAGCCTGGCCATTAGTGACTCGCATGGCATCAACCGGGTAAGCAGATCGCAGTCTGAGCTTGAAGCTGAACGCATCGCTGACTGTCTCATTGCGAGACCAGAATTGCTCCTTCACCTCATCGACACCGCCCTCTTCCAGTGGATAGACATAACGTCCCATGGCGTGATCAATGGCACTTCGTTGTAGATAGACCAGTCGTATGCGAACATCCTGGCCGGCTCTGACAGGTGAGACTTCTGCATCGAAAGTGCGATAACCGTCTTGCTCAACCAAGGCTGACTCATTACCTTGTTGTACTTGTTGATCGTGAATTTTCCTTGCCGCCTGCTTCTCCAGAACTTCTGCGTGTACCGGCGTGCCATCGATCCAGAAGGTAAATTCCCCCACCGCAGCCTCCTCGGGTACTGGAAAACTGTAGATTGCGGTCAGATCCTGTGAATGAGGGTTTGAGAATGTCTGGTCTACTTCGGTGACTGCATAGCCGTTCTCGATAATCACCGATACATGTTGTTCTGCCAGCTTCAGTGCCGGACTGCCGTTGTTTGGCGAAAGTAATCCGGCGGCGCCGGCGAACTGTCCAGTCGTCAAGCCCAAAAGCAGCGTCGCGGCAGCCAGGCACCGTTTGCAAACCCCTGGCAATGTCATTTTTTTTGTACGAACCAACAATCCTGTTAAATATTTCATGTTCAATTCCAATATTAAACAACGTTCAATTACGGGAGTCGACCGATCTGCGCAGATGTGGCCAGCGGCTATATTGAACACTGTTTAATTTAAAATCAAGCGAATTCTGAACAATGTTTAATTAATTGTGAGCTTTTCGACAACAACGCTATGCCTTCAGGGTCGCTATACTTGCACACCATTCACACAAGGCGAATCTGATGGGCCGACGGAGTGATCATAGCCGTGAAGAACTTCAGACACTGATTGTTGAATCGACATTGGCGCTGGTCAAAGAACACGGCGCATCGAATGTGACGGCACGGCAAATTGCGAAAGCTGTCGGATACACACCCGGAATGCTGTACTCGATTTTCCTCAATCTTCAGGATATCTTCCAACACGTCAACCAGGTTGGGCTTCATACGCTATACAAGCTCTGCGAAGCCTCACAGAAGAATACCGAGGGGCCTGAAGATGCCATCAAGGCCATGGGCATGGCCTACCTGCAATTTGCAGCACAGCATACCCATCAATTTGACCTGATGTTCGCACGTAGTCTGCGAGACGCACCCGCCTCGCCCTCCTCGCTCAGCAATCAGATACAAGTTCTTTTTCAACTGGTAGAGGCTCAATTACGCACTCTCAAGCCTGGCGCAACAGAGGCCCAGTTGCAGCTGGGGGCACGTGCACTCTGGTCTGGTGTGCACGGTACTGCGGCTCTACGCCTGTCCAACCAGCTTTACATCGACACACCAAACGCAGATCAGGAAATTGTGGATATCCTGGTTTCAAGTTTCGTCAACCAATGGTGCCGATAAAGTTCCAGCGCCTTTTCTACTTTTCGATCGTGTAGATCAGATCAGCACTACTACCACTACCACTCTCAGCCTCCAGAGCCAGCTTGTCCGTCAGCTTGTAGCGCATGTTGAAGGTGTTGATTGCGTCGAACAGACCGATCCCGTAGCTGACATACAGATCCGGTGTGAGGTATTTGCCAAGCGTGTAGCTGCCACCGGTTGTACCGGGAGGCTGCCCTAATAGAATATAGGACAGGATGCTGGCATCGGGCATCGGCGGATCCGAGTAGAGCTCCAGTCTCGGGCTCTGTGCGGTACCCTGAATCTTGGCGCCTGCAACTACATCGTACTCTTGTACGGTACGGGCCACCTGCATATCCAGACTGGGGTTGTCCACCGGTCCGCCGCTGAACAAGATCCGACCACGCTCCATATCCAGCTGTTGACCATAGATCACGTAATCGCCATTGAGAACGTTGATCGTACCCGTGCCGCGAGGCGCAAGTTCTGGAGTTTGCTGAACCCTCAGATCCCCTTCAAGACGGCCGCGGAAATCGCCAGCCTCAACCTCGACACTGTCGCCAAGAATGATCTGTACGTCCAGGTTGAGCTGACTTGGCGGCGTCTCAGCCTGCTCTCCCTCCTCTGATACGTAAACTACATCAGAAGAAGAACTGACGGTCTTGATACCCTCATTACCACCATTTGCATTGATATAGGCACTGGGAATGGTGACTTTGCCATTCACTCGCATGCCGGTGTCATCCATTGCAATATCCAGCTCTGGGCTAATGACGGCCTGCATCAAGGAGGTATTGGCCACCTGATACTGTTCACCGTTTATGCTTATATTGAGCGCCTGGGTGCCCGGATTGATATCTCCTTCGATGTCTAGCTGCCCCTCACCCGAACTCGACTGTCCCTTGATAAGCATCGTGCCATCAGGATTACCTGTGATGCTGAGTTGCGTGTCTTCGATCAACATGGCCGTTTCGGGAATCTCCGCAGTGAAATCAACGAGTGCCAGCTCACCTTCAACCTGCGGTGTCTCAAGTGTGCCACCCAGAGACAGGTTGCTTTTGAGCGCCCCCGAGACCTGTTGGATTTGCGGGGCAAATGCACTGATCAGGGTCAGATCCGGAAAGTCAGCATCCAGAGTTCCACTCAGATTACCCTCGCCATCAAGCTCAGAGACAGCCCCCTTCACATTCAGATTACCGAAGTCAGTAAAGGCCGTCGCAAGATCAAAGGTGGCGTCATTATCACGCAAGGTGGCATCAATGCTTGTCTGCTCGAGTCCAATCTCAACCGGCGAGGTGTCGGCATTGAGCGTCAGCTTGCCTGAATCGAGTACGATTCTGGCTTCTGCATTCACACTCCCATCAGAGCCTAGCGCAGCTGTCGCATCAGCATTGAGCTCGGTCTCCACCAGCAGTCCGGGCGGCAGATATGCCTCTGCCAACTCCGGTGAAAGCCCGCTGATACTTAACGTTGCATTCGAGTCACCTTCGGCAAGCCAGTTGCCCAGAAGGCAAATATTACCGAGCTTGTCGCTATTATCGAGGCACAACTGCGCGACGTCCGCCTTTTGTGCATTAGCGCTGATGGCGACGGGTTCTCGCAAACCCCAATTACCCGCAGGTGTGTTTTCAAGCTGCAATGATGACAAGAATCCGTTCCAGGTATCGGACTCATAGCCACCGTCAAGTTGCGTGACAAGATCGCCTTGATCTGTTTCAGCCGACAATACAAGACTGTGTTTAGTTTGTGTCCCTTGACCATCAAGCTTGATGTCGCTGATTTCCTGCCCGCCTGCTGTAATACCGGAGGCCTCGATAGCCAGGGTCGATACCACGCTTGCTGCAAGGCCGCCATCCACACTGAAGTCCAGTTTACTGACACTGTTTTCTGCATAAACGACGTTATTTGCACTACCACTGGCATTGAGCATCGGTGCCTCTTTGCTGCCGGAGATATTGCCCGACATCGAAATCGCACCCGCCAACTCTGGCATCAAAGTGCCAAGATCAGGACTGTCAAGCTCAAAATCCAGTGCGATCTGATCATCAATTTGACCATTTGCATCAAGTTGAGAAGGACCATGGGTCACAATCAGATTGTCGATGTTCAGCTTTTCACCATCCAGCCTGACACTGCCACTACCGGCCAGGGGTTGCTCACGCAGGCGACCTGACAACTGATTGATCTGGGCAGTGAGCTGTGGGCCACTATCGCTTATCTGCCCTTTTGAGCTGACATCCAGATTGATGCGACCCGGAAACTCACTCCACTGCTCGCCCGGGTTGATACCCTCAGTCACAAGCTCGACATCCCAGTCAGGCTGATTCTCCCAACTGGCCGTACCACTGGCAGCGATGGTGCCATCAAGGGTCTGGCCTTGTACTTCAAAATTGCTGAGCTCGGTTGCCGATCCATCCAGAGAGACAGTCCATTGACCTTCAGGAATAGCTTCACCGTCGACACTCGTATTGAGGCTTGCCTTGAATTTCTCGAGCGAACCCTTCACATCAAAGCTACCGGTGGGGCTGGTAAATTGTGGTTCGCCTTCCAGCGGCCAGCTCAAGGCTTGCCACTGGCCCTGGATATCGCCCTCCAGTGTGGCAAAAGCGAGCTGGCCTGATGCCGACAGCTCACCGCCGTTCTCACTCAGCCTGACGATCAGCGAGCGGATATCGAGCATCTCGGTCGAGCCATTGACATCAGCATCAACAGTGACTGGACCGGTTTCGGTTGTTGTCACATTTACTGTCGCCTGCGCCTCGTAAGCATCTGGAGTACCGCTTGATTTCAACGTAATTTGCGGCGTGCCACTCAGAAGCTCTGATAGCGACTCCGGATTCGGCAGACTTGCTTCGACCGAGGCATTCCAGGCAGGTGCCTGCATGACATTACTGACCGTCGCTGCAATATCTGCCATCGCAAAGCCTGCGATTTGGTGGTCGATCTGCAACTGTGTCAGGTTGCCGACCAGTGTGCCTTTACCTTGCAAAGGTGAAGGCTGAGCGATATCGGCCTGCCAGCTGACAGTCAGGTCCATTGGATAATCACCACTGGTCTGCACCTTGCCAGCAAGGTGCAACTCACCTTGGGGGGCGATGACGTCCAGATTTTTCAGGTTCACATCTGACTGCTCGGCACTGGCAGCAAGCGCAACAGAACTGATCTCAATTGCCGTCTCCTGCCCTGCTGGAAAGATGGCAACGTTAGTCACTGAGATATCAGCAAGGCTGATAGAGACCGGCAAGGAGATGTCCGGTAACTCACCACCAGACGAGGTTTCCTCAGGCTCTGCTGCAGACTCTGCCAGATGCACTTCTACGCCATCCAGATGCAATTGATCAACGGCCAGTTCGGAGCCGAACAAGGCACTCGGTCGCCAATCGAAATCCAGCGCACCGAGTCGAGCCTCAATGCCACCTTCTTGCAGATAATGGAAGCCTCGAACTCGCAACGGACCGATCAACTTGCCATCGGCCTCGTCCCACTCCAACGTGCCGGGTGCAAATTTCTTCCCCAACGCCAGCGCTTGTTGAAAACCGCTTTCGGTGCCGACAATCCAGCTAATGCCACCGACAATCAACAGGATCAACAGTAACAAGAACAGGCTTGTTCTTTTAAGGATACGTTTAATCACAAGTCAGATCCGATTGTCAGATGCAGGCGGAACTGTTTGCCTGGTGGTCTGTCCAGCGCATGCCCCAAATCCAGACGAACCGGACCGATGGGCGAGCGCCAATGAAGGCCGAGGCCAACACCACGCTTGTAATCCGGCTTGTCATCGAAGGCGTCACCGATATCCGCAAAAGCGGCAACACTCCATTTTTCAGTAAAAGGTATTTCATATTCGAGACTGCTCTCGAGCAGATTTTTACCGCCGACAACATCATCGCCAACTGTGGGACCGATGTCGTTATAACCGTAACCACGAACACTTTTGTCACCACCGGTAAAAAAGCGTAACGATGTCGGCAGCTTGTCGAAGTCTGTGACCGAGGTGGTTCCAGCAGCGCCACGGGCAATCAGGCGAGTTGAGTTGGCAAACGAATAAATCCACTTGCCACTGACCATTGGCTGAATGAAACTGGTGTCAGACAGCACGCCTTCACCAGCACCACGAACACTGAACTGAATCAGCGTACCGTAGGTGGGGTAGATTCGTTTATCCATTTCCGCAGGAAAGGTACGTGTCCACTCAGCACTGGGGATCAGAAGCTTGCTGGTATCCTCCCCGCCCGATACCTCAAAGCGCTCTACCAGGTAATCCAGCGAATAGGTTTTCATCCAGAGTCCGTCCCTGTGACGATAGTAACCGCCGACGCTGGCCGAGGTGTAATTGTTATTGTCCGAGTGTTCATCTTCAAGCGAGCCACGGATGCCCCAGGAATCAGTACGCGGATCGCTACCAGGAATAACGTAATCCCCTGCTATACCGTACTTGTACTCAGCGAGAAGAACTTCGCCTGTAAAATGGTGGCCTGCTTCATTGATTCGACGTCGTGTAACACCTGCCTTGACTCTGGCTCCTGTGTCCGTGCCGTAACCTGCACCGAACGTATAACGCGTCGGGTTACGTGCGCTGAGATTAACGACAACGGGTATCTCATGATCTGCATTGGCATTTTGTGGTGAAACGTCGAGGGTCACCTCTTCGTAATATTCGGTATTACTCAGATCTCCCTGCAGTTGCTGAAGATCCCCTGCCAGGAAAGCCTGCCCGGGCTCGATATCCGAGAAGCGCCCGAGCATGGCTTCACTTAACCAGGGTTTGTCCTGATTGAAGCTCACCTCGCCAAGGAAATACCGTATGCCACTGTCAAAATGCAATATGACGCTTGCTTCATAGTTCTTCAGATCAATACGAATCGCGCCTTTCTCTAGCTTCGCATCAAAATAACCACGTTGCGAGGCAAGCACCTGAAAGGACTGTTTGAGCGACTCGTAATTTTCATGTAGCAATGGATCTCCAACCTTGAGTGATGAGTTCTGGGTCGCATCGGTAAACTCCGAATCATCCTTTGCCTCTCCAGTAACTTCAATGTCAACCGTCTTTATCACAATGCGATCACCAGTTTTGATCGCGTAACTCGCCTTCCAGACGTCATCGATCAAGTCGAGGGTGGGCGTAACCGCTGGTCGATAATAGCCGTAAGGGGCCAGAGCCTGACGGATCTTCTCATCTGCTTGCCCATGCAAATAGCGCAAACGTCCCGCACTCGGAGCCGTCTTTTTATTGAAGGGGTAAAGCGGCAGAAAACCACGTACATTACTGAGCAGCTCGTCCTTGACACCGGTTATCGAAACGGCAACGGTGGCTGAGGTGTCAGCCTGAGCCAGCACCGCAGGGGCTTGGAGCAACAGCAAAGCCAGTGCTGTGTTTCTGACAGCCTCTAATATGACCCGGCCTTGAGTCCACCGAGTGTATAACCGTTTTGTTTGGCGCACGCCTGTTCCGTCGTTGCAGTGTCGGAGGAAATTGAATGATAAAGGCCCCGATACTGGAGTCCAAGTGGTGTGAATCAAGCACCGCGAATTCTAACGATGCACAAGCTGTATCTTCACACTTTTTTACCATGTTATCTCATACGTGAACTGTATGGCATCAGATTGAAATATAGAGCATTTAGCGGCGGATCCATGCGGTACTTGATACTTTGCGAACCAAGGCTTGTTCCGGCCCCAAAAACACGGCCAAACACGCTCCTTGAAAGAAAACAGAAGCGCTGTGGATTGCCAGCAGGTGAGATCAGAAAATCTCAGCCGCGATCACCATCAAGCAGCTCTCTGAGCAATGCCATCTCCACTTCCAGAGCATCAGTTTCGCCGGCCTGACGAGCGCTTACAGACGCATCCAGTACGGTAATGACCTCATCTGCCAGTTCGTCTGACAAGGTGCCGTTGACAACAAGTTTGTTCAATTGTGGCCAGCGCGCCACGGCAAAAGCACGCAGCTGACGATAGACACCATAGGCAGGTAGCGGCCCATCGTAGGCACGGGCAAGTGCTACAGCCACCCTGCGCCACTGCAGGCTTTCAGGCAATTGCACGCTGGCGACATCAACCAGTATCTTGAAACGCAGCTGGTCCCAATCGAACTGACGCCCATCACGCATCTCACTCATCGTAAGCCTCCCGATTACCAACCGATTTTTCGGCAGTCTCACTGTTGCTGAGCAACTGATTGGTCAATATTTTGTCAACCGACCTTTTACCGAAAAGCACATCATCAACCCGTGCTTTCAACATGTCAGCCTGCTGTTGCCAGCCCTCAATGGTCACCGGCAGTACTCGTACGCCAATACGCGCAAGCATGGCATGATCATCCAGCGCGAAGGGCTCTCTATCCGGGCTATCCATGAAATCGATTCCGAGGGCTGAGTCACCTCGATGCAATACGGCATCCAGCACCAGTCTGCCGACTTCGACATTGAGTTCAACTTCGGTATCTGAACAGGCGATCGCGGATGTCATTCCCTCAGGCAGGATGTCACGTTCAACAAGCGCATCGGAATGCAACCTTGGCGAGTTTATCCAGTCCAGATACTGGCCGAACAATGTATCCGGATTGATACGCTCAGGTGAACGTGACAGGAACACCCATTGCTGGCGTCGCGCGCGCGTGATACTCACGTTCAGCACATCCGAACGTGACAGAAAAGCCAGCGACCCACCGGACGAGGCATCGTCAACACAGCAAGAGAACAATACAACATCCCTCTCCTCACCCTGTAGCTCATGTGCAGTACCCACAATCATGTTGTGGCGATCACGCGTTGCGGCATCAAACGTCTGGTCAATACGCTTTTGCAGGTACTCAACCTGGGCACGAAACGGTGAAATCAAGCCGATACCCAATGCTTTGCCAGACTCACTGACCATTGATTGTAACGTTGCCAGCATGGCGTCTGCCTCCACCCTGTTCACACCATTGGGGGCGCGATGAGCGTTAGCAACCTCTACAAGTTGAAGTGCACCAGGAGAACGGCCCAGCGTCACACGAGTCAGTAGCTGCAGACGTCCTCCGTAAAAACTGCGATTACTGAAACCGATGATTTGGGGCGCACTGCGAAAATGCTCATCCAGTGCATTGGCAGCATCGGCAGTGCTCAATGAGCGATCAACCCAATCAAGCAGACTATCGCGCCTGAAATCGGGTGTATCTGCCACATCCGGGGCAAAGCGTTCACGTAGCGAGTCATTCAACGACTGTGGCAAAAAACTGATATGCCGAAGCTGCTCTGCATCACCGAACAAGACGGCACGACCGGCTCGCTGCAAGGCAGGCAATGCACTGGCTGCATCCACCTGTGACGCCTCATCTATCAGCAACAGGTCAAACAATTCCACCTGCATCGGCACCAGGCGCGTCAGCTCATCAAGCGTTGTCACCCAAACCGGACAGCTTGCCAGCAAGGGCTCATAGTTTAACGTTCCCTGCAACTCCCGTTGACGACGTTCGCGCGCGGCAACACTGTCAGCCAGGTTGATCAGTGAGCGGCGATCAACGGCAATGCTTTGTCGTGTCCGTTGCTCAATGACAAGCTGAAGCGCATCAAGAACGTTGACGTCTCTGGCAAGTTTGAGCTGATCCCACTGTGCAAGAATTTTCAGCAAAGTATCCTGACGAGTTTCACGTCTCAGCAGGCTCACCACTTTCTGCCACCAAAGAATTTTTGACCAGCGACTCCAGGATTTTTTCATTGCAGCCAGTGAACGATCCTGACGGTTCAAACCACGCATTGCCTGGTGCGTCGCCTTTAACAGGGCCTGATCGATATCCTCCGCCTGTCGGCAAGCCAACAGCACTTGGCGTGGCCGCGTAAAACCAATTGAACGCGTGTTCACTACATCGTGCAGTTGACGTTTGAGATTGCTGAGACGACTGGCATTTCCACCACGCAACACCGCCCCTTCGAGACCCAGCTCTACATCAAGAAAATTGGCAACAACTTCAGCCGCTGCCTGGCTTTTCGAACACACCAGCACCGAGCCACCTCTGGCAACGGTGTCGGCAACGATCATGGCAAGCGTGTGTGTCTTGCCCGTACCCGGTGGGCCGAACACGATGCTCAGAGTTTGCTCCCGAGCCCCCTGGACCGCACGGCGTTGTGCAGCCGACAGTGCCCCCGTGCAACGCAGCGCCAGGCTTTGCACTATTTCATTACTTGTCGATATCGAACTCTTGAGACTGGATCTGTCAGCGGTGAGTGCCGACAGTGGAGCGCTCAGTCGTGCTGATTCAGCGAGCTGTTCGAGTTCATGCAAGATACCTGTTGATCGGCGCGAACGCTGCACCAGCAAGATGGATGCTGCGGCATGTAGCACCGGGTTGTCTCCGCCAAGCCCTTTATCCGTTGACGCGGTTGATCTGACGGGCAACACCGGCCAGCTATCAAACCCGACTGGCGTCAACGCAGGCAGCTCATTAGCCAGAAGATCCAGCACCATCGCCATGCCCTCGCGATCAAGCACCTGCGAATCGACAATGCCCTGTACAGCATTAGCCAGTGCATCGGCTGCATCGTCATCCAGCATACGCTCCAGCAGCACACGATTAACCTCTAGCGATGCCTTGACGATTGTTTCTTGAGGCTGTGCCTCAGCGGCGCTCCAGCTATCCAGCATGGCAAATAAAAGGGGTGCTTCAAACCGCTCACCCGGGACGGAAATGGGGAGCAATGCGTACAGTGTCGAGGTGCCGCGCGCATGAGCCTCCAATGCAAGAGTGAGTTTCTCAGCACTGTGCGCAGGCAACCACGGGACCGGTGTCATACCGCAGGCCATTGTCTCAAGCGAGGTATCAACCCGGGCCTTGACACGAGAGCCTCCCATGCGAACATCGCTACCGTTCGCATACTCATGTGCAAAACAGGCATGCAGATAACGGAACAGGCCGCTGGTATCTTTCAGGTTCATCTTGTGTGCACGATTATTTGAAGAAACACTAGACGATCGGGAACCAAAGCGCAGGAATCACAAACCAATCACTGTGGAACCGATGAGTACAGAAGCCATCATAGTGTGAGCAATGCTGCCGGTATGAGCCTCATTGAAGTTCAGTTACATTCCAGTGCAAGTCATGAATTTGCCGGTACAGTGTGCAAGAATCTGTGAGCAGGCGCTTCCAGCCTGTAGCGATTATGACTCGATCCTGCTCCTTCATCGCTTCATCGCAATAAAATTTGCTTCTAAATGGATTCTCAATGAGTACTGGTTCTCCCAAAAAGCGCGGTATCGTCTTCAGATTCTTTCGCTTCCTGTGGCGCTCCGTAAAAGCGTTCAACACACTGGTATTCAGTCTTGTCTCTCTATTTGTCATCGCCGTCATTCTATATGCCGCTTTCAATCAGCGAGGTCCGAAAATACCCACAGGTGCTGCATTGCTGCTCAACCCGGCAGGGAATCTGGTGGAACAACAGACAGTCGTCGATGCCGCAACCTTATTGCAAGGCAATGAACTTCCACAGCAAGCATTAGTCAAGGATCTGCTTGATGCTTTAGCAATGGCTAAAGACGATAACAAGATTGAACTGGTCGTACTCGATCTTTCAAAACTCG
Source organism: Granulosicoccus antarcticus IMCC3135 (assembly GCF_002215215.1). NCBI lineage: Bacteria > Pseudomonadati > Pseudomonadota > Gammaproteobacteria > Chromatiales > Granulosicoccaceae > Granulosicoccus > Granulosicoccus antarcticus. The sequence continues at coordinate 5,402,793 of NZ_CP018632.1, forward strand.
AAAGAGGACTACTGCCAACGCTGGAGAGTATTGCAACTGCGATAGCTGACTTCAAGACCAGTGGCAAGAAAGTAATCGCGGTGGCTGGCAACTACAGTCAATCGGCAATATTTTTAGCGGCCCACGCCGATGAAGTGTTATTGAACCCCGAGGGTATGGCCGTACCGGAGGGCTTTTCCATGTATAGCACTTACTTTAAAAGCTTCCTGGAAGAACAAGACGTGACAGTCAATCTATTCAAGGTGGGTAAGTACAAGTCTGCTGTCGATCCATTTCTGCGCGACGACATGTCAGAAGAGGACCGGACTGCGCGGATGGCCATTCTGGATGCATGGTGGGAGGCCTATACCGTAGGGGTAGAAACAGCCCGGGGTATGGAGGCAGGCAGTATCAACGCCCTGTTGCAAAACGCGCCAGAGCAAATGCGACTGGCAGAGGGTAATCTTGCTCGCTTGTCACTTGAAAAAGGTTTTGTGGATCGTCTGGTGACAGACAATGAAAGACGTGACTACCTCATTGGCCTGGCCGGTGAGGACAAGCAAAACAAGGACTATCGCAGAGTAGCCTATAAAGATTATCTTCGAGCCACGCGATTGCCACCGGAACAGCATCACTCCGACAAAGTGGCTGTTATTACAGCCGTAGGCGACATTGTTGACGGTAATGCACCCGCTGGTGAAATTGGCAGTCAATCACTCTCCAAGCTGATCAGAAAAGCCCGACTGGATAGCAACGTTAAAGCCATTGTTCTGCGTATCGATTCAGGTGGTGGTAGCAAAACAGCCTCGGAAGTCATTCGTAGCGAACTTCAGGCAGCACAGGATTCTGGCATCCCGGTAGTCGCATCGATGGGATCAGTAGCAGCGTCCGGAGGCTACTGGATTGCAGCATCAGCGGATGAAATCTGGGCTTCACCGACAACAGTTACCGGCTCTATTGGTATTTTCGGGCTCATGCCAAGCGTTGAGAAAACGCTGGCTCGATACGGTATCTACAGTGATGGCGTAGCGACCACACCCATCGCTGGTGGCGCCAGTTTCACGCGCGGCATTTCACCTGCCTATGGTGAAGTCTTGCAAGCAGTCATAGAGGGAGGCTATCAACAGTTTCTAACGACAGTCGCCGAAGGGCGTGGCATGGATGTAGGCGCCGTTAATGAAGTCGCTCAGGGGCGAATATGGACAGGTAAAAAAGCTAAGCAACTTGGCCTGGTAGACGAACTGGGGGACCAGGAACAAGCTATCAGCGCAGCAGCCAGGCTTGCCGACGTCAAGGAATACTCTGTGATACAGGTGGAGCCGGAACTATCAGTTGAAGAAATATTGTTGCGCAGGTTCTCAGAGACCATAGCCAGTAGCTTTCCAGCAATCACAAACAACCCTGTTTCCCGACTGACCAATATGGTTCGGCAAAAGCTTGGCTTTCTGGGCCGTCTGAACGACCCAAACAACGCCTACGTCATCTGTAGCGATTGCCCTGTGCTGCCGTAGAGATGCAGTTTGCAACGCGCAAACAGACACATTTTGGCCAATGCTAGAATATGCCTGTTTTCGATTTCCAATCAACGTGCCAGCTAACGACCACATCAGATATGTCAAATAAAAACACTGATTTCGATCCTAATGCCAAAGAGCAAGAGCTTCGTTCAGAGTCTGAACAATGGGATACCTCGAAGCCTGAGGATGCAAAGCCTGATGACATTCCTACCATTGATCTTGAAGCCTATTTTACAACCGGGGCGGATGAAGATTTAGCTGTTGCAGCAGAACAACTACGAATTGCCTGTGAAGAAACCGGATTTTTTTCTATTGTCGGACATCAGGTGTCCAGTGAAGATCTCAACGATACGTTTGAACAAGTACGCCAATTTCATGCATTACCGATTGAGCAAAAAAGTCAGATTCTAATGGACCGCCCCGACTGGCCTGTCGGTGGCATGGGCTATTTGCCGTTGAAGAATCGCAAACTCCCTGCTCGTGAAACCGGCAATGCGAACGAGGCGTTTATCATCAAATGTGATGACAAGCTGGGCATGGATGACAATCAGTGGCCCGATGCCGCCTGGTTACCTGAGTTTCGTGCGCAAGTCGAACGCTATGCGCAGCAAATGGAAACTCTTGGCAAGCGCATGCTGCCTGTTTACGCACGTGCACTGGATATGCCCGATGATTTTTTCGACAAGGCGTTTATCAATCCCTTATATCGATTGCGCATGACTCACTACCCTGCAGTGAAGCCTGATCCGGAGAATGCTTTTGGTATTGCACCGCATGTTGATACTTCATACTGCACAATTCTGGCTCAAGACCGACCGGGATTAAGCGTGTTCAGTGAACGCAGAAAGGTATGGGTCAATGCGCCAGTGGTCAAGAATTCATTCATCGTCAATACCGGTGAGTTACTAAAACAATGGACTAACGATCGCTTTCTCAGCACACGCCACTTTGCCAATAACAACACCGGTTCCGAGTCACGTTACTCTATTCCCTTTTTCTTCAATGCAAATCCACATCATGTGATGAGCTGCATACCGAGTTGCTGCAGCGATGAGAACCCGGCCAAGTACCCCCCTATCTCTTACGCTCAAAGTCAGGGTGTTGTGCAGGGCGAATAATGTAGCGCCAATCGCAGTGAGGCCCTGGTTGGGACGATGATGTTGACTCAAGCACACTCGAATAGTTCAGGCATTCGACACGTCAGATCAGCAAATGAGTAAACAATTAGCAACCTCTCCGCCTATGCTTAACTTTGGCGAGCAATTCGCATATGATCTCGTTGCGCTACCAGCGTTCAAATTCGAAAGCAATTCACAATGAGTAGAACTATGACCCCTATACGATCCATTCTGGCTGCAACGGCCGTCGTGCTGCTCACGGCTTGCGCCGGTGCTCAGTCTCAATCGCAGGACAGCAACGAGGCAGTAACAAGTTTGAAGAAGGGCGCCGCTCGCCCGGGCATGCCAGATCTTACAGAAGCAGCTGAAAAGCTTGGCGTCACCAAAGAAGCGCTGCAGGAAGCAATGAGCAAGGCCGGTGGTCCACCACCTGATCTGGAAACTGCGGCTGCCGAGCTGGGTGTCAGCGTAGATGCTTTGAAAGAAGCCTTGCCTATGCGTGGCAGGCCTCCTCAGTAAATAGCTGACTGTAGTATGAGAACGCTGCACATCGCAGCTCCCCTGACGAGGCAAGGACATTCTTCGACAAGGCAATTGTATATGTCGATGAAGTGGGCGCAGAAGAAGCGGTCACCACGTTTAATGATCCTGATGGTCCCAGGGAGTAGCAAAGTACGAGTGGCTCAATCCACAAACCAACCAGCTCGAAGACAAATCAGCTTATGTCAGCGAGGTAGGTGGCATGGTTGTAGGCGTGGGCTATTACAATTAGAAGTCAGGCAAGGCTTGAATGGGCGGGGGGTTGTCCGTACTCTCTGCTCTACCGTCTGCCGATCAACAGACTGGCCTCCGCAGAGTCGCTAACCGCCATCAACACTGAGGCGTCACCGCTTATCCACTCGGAACGTTGAGCAAAGTACTCAGGTAGCGAGTACATGGCAGCATCTTCTACATCCAGAAGAAAGTGATCGACTGCTTGTTCAGACTCGGCAGAAAATCGACTGATGTAGAGAAACAGCACGTGTTGAGCATTAGAAGTGTAATGCTCAGCTTTGCTGGTGATGGCTCCGGGGACAGAGGTGTATTGACAATTTGACTCGTCTAACTCGTTTCCGTTTTCATCGGTCAATGGGCAGGCATTCAAGGCGCGATTCAGCGAAATCGTTTTATCACTGCTGCGTTGATAGAGCTGGTAGCCGGCGGTTGTGCTTTCGTCGTAGGAACCTGCAAAGAACACGAGCTGATTCCCATCCTTGTTGGTGATCATGGATTGAACATTGCCAGCGCCTTCGACTGGGAATTCAACCGCTGAATCCGTCTGGGAATGTTTGACTGATGATGCGAAATTCTCCCACGGTGGACGGTTTTCAAAACGCTCGCCCACGGGCACCTCCCAGTATTGCTCATTGCCGTCAGCGGACAAGGTATAGGAGTACGGCGGCAGGCAATCAACCTTGTCAGTAATAGTGCATCCTCTAAGATCTGCCGTCAGGCCGCGAACTAGCCATTCACCAGTCACGGTGTTCCACAGTGTGGCTCCAACCTGACGTACTGTGCTTCCATCGCTGTCCGTACCTTCCCACCACTGCTGGCTGAAAAGTAGTTGGCCATCATCACTGAACTCATAGCCTTGGTAACTGACGCCAGACAGACGCGGCGCAAGCAGCACACCATCGATATCAAGACTGGTATCTGGGTAGTCAACAAGGTTCGCCGAGTTCAGCGTATAGGCATGCAACGTGGTGCTATTAGGTGTGTTGTACTGAGTCAAATCCAGCGGATCATAGGTATTGAACAGCACAACATTGCCATCAGCGGATTGATCAGTGTCTTTGTAGATACACCGATTCTCAGGGCTCAGCGTTGAAAGATCAGCCAAGCTGTCATTGAAAGCCGCTGTGTAAGATACGGTGACGCAGGCAATTCCTATAACGGCAACCGGCGTATTCTCAGAATCGAACAATAAACGGGTGTTCTTTCCGATGTCAGTCACCAGCCAGCTGGACGCACCTGTCACGGTGTCTACAAGAGCAATGGCGGTAACGTCGTTTTCATCGTTGAGTACATCTGCCCTGATCGTTTTCCCGTCACGAGACATCTGGTAGCTGTCGACACGGTTCAACCCCGCCTCGGTAATCATGGGTTCCAGGTCGACCTGGAGTGTGCTGGCAAAAGCCAGCTCCCCGCGATAGTCAGGCGTTTCCAGAACCACCGACGGTTCTGACGGTTCTGACGGTTCTGACGGTTCTGACGGCTCACCCCCACCTTCGCTCGGTAGCGATGCGGAGTCATCACTACTGCTGCAGGCAACCAGCTGCATCGCCAGGACAAGGGGGAACAGCAGGTGGTAAGGCTTCATGGCAACTCTCCTCAGAAGTCGCATCAGGCAGAGCTATGCAAACGGTACTCACACATTCTGGAACCGCGGCATGCAGCCTGATGTCGTTTATCTAATAGATGAGAAGCTTACAGCCGATGCTGATTCATGAGCAATAGTGCCCGACAGTATTAATACCGCAGGCCACCTCTGGAGCGTGCGGTGGCCATGCAAACGATGCCATTTGTGACAATTTCTACCTAGATAGTTTCTATACCAACCATTGGCATCCAAACTGTTTGCCTGCATCATACCGCCCTATGCACAAACAACACGATTATCAATTTCACGCACTGCTCCATTCAGCAGATCTGGTCGAAGACAGACTTCGCGAGAAGCTGACACCGCTTGACATTCGTCCCAAACAAGCCCGGGTTCTAAGCGCCCTGGACATTCTGGGCAGCGTCTCGCAGGCTCAGCTCGCTCGGGAAATCTACGTCACGGCGGGCAGCATGAGCACGATGGTGACTCGGCTTGAGAAACTGGGACTGATTTCCCGCGCTCGACATCCGGACGAACGACGCAGTGACGTACTCAGCCTGACAGAGGTTGGAAAATCACAACTGAAGGGTATTCACCAAACCTGGAAAGAGATGGATGAATACATCGAAAAGACGATCGGCCACAAAAAGGCGCTGATGCTGCTTGAGCTGACCGAAGAACTCAGACTGGCACTGGGTGGACAAGTGCCCGGCGATAAAACAAGAGATTGATCATGAACCCAAGCACTACTCCCATCAACAGCAAGCCACTTGCACTTTATTCGATACTGGTTCTAGCCCTGCTGTCTGCCGTAGCGCCGCTGGCAACGGATATGTACCTGCCTGGATTTCCACTGATTTCCAGAGACCTTGGAGCAAGTGCAGCACAGATCCAGATGACGTTGACAAGCTTTCTCGTTGCCCTGGCAATCGGACAGCTATTGATCGGTCCGCTATCGGATCGTTATGGACGACGCAAGCCTCTGATCATCGGTACTTCCCTGGCCATTGTTGCAGGGGCACTATGCATTGTTGCCACAGATATCCACACATTGATTGCATTGCGTGCATTGCAGGGTCTGGGCGGTGCGGCAGGCGTGGTACTGGCGCGCGCCATCATCACTGATTCGTCAGCCGATGAAATTGCCTCAGCCCGGCTATTTCAGTTAATGATGATCATCGGCGGTCTGGCCCCGGTTCTGGCTCCCATCGTCGGTACAGGCATCGTTACATTTGCCGGCTGGCGTGCAATTTTCGCCCTGATCGCTCTGCTGTCTGTCATCTCACTGGTCGGCGTCTTTTTCCTAATCAAGGAGAGCCTGCCACAGGAGCAACGTACAAGCGGTGGAGTAACAGAGCTATGGACAAACATTCGCTCACTGGCACACAACCGCAGCTATGTCGGCTACACACTGACAACAGGCTTCACCTTCATGGTGTTGTTCAGCTATATCGCATCCTCACCCTTTGTTTATCAGAACATCCTTGGATTCTCACCGACAGCCTATTCCATTGCTTTCGGCATTAACGCCAGTGCCATGATTCTGGGAGGCGTTCTTTCCGCCTGGCTGGTTGGCACTGTAGGTCCTCGCCGACTTACGACCTACGGCCTCGCTATCATGCAGGCAAGCATAATACTGGTCTTTATCTGTGTACTTGCAGGCGCCGGACCTATGATAATGGCCCCCGCAATTTTCATGACAGTGGCACCAATCGGCATGGTTCTCGGCAACGCCAGTGCTCTGGCAATCGGCCAGGCAACGCACAATGCGGGAACCGCCTCAGCACTCCTGGGTGCCTTACAGTTCACTCTTGGTGGTATTGCCTCTCCACTGGTGGGCCTGGGAGGCAAATACGATGCACTGCCAATGGCCCTGGTCATGGTCACTGCCGGACTGTTGGCACTGACAAGCTTCGCACTGGCAACGCCTCGCAACGAGACGCTCCAAACTCCGGTCAAGGCAAGCTCCTGATCCTCAGAGACAACGATGGAAGCCTTGGCTCACTACGCTCAGACAGCTGCAGATTCATTACCGTATCGAGTTCTGAGCAAGTATCGCTGACGCGGTTGGCAGACCGCTCAAGAATTCTGGCCAGTGAAATCCTGTCTCCAACCTCAAATGGACTTCGTGAATATTTTCTTCTCCAGCAGGTAATCAATGAGCGCACGCACGCGCTGAGGAACCTGTCGTCGAGACGGATAGACCAGGGAAAACACCAACAACTCACTGCTCAGAGAGGGAAAGATGCGCAGTAATTGACCACTGTCGATCTCTTGCTCAACGGAACTTGGCAGCAAACTGCCAATGCCCAATCCCTCAATAACCATCTTCTGCACCAGCAAGGGTGAATCACAGCGATAGAAGGTGGTGGGACGTATTTCAACCGTCTTGCCGTTTTTGCGCAGATGTTGCACGCCTCCGTGATCCAGCTGATTCAACAGGATCCAGTGGCATTTTTCCAGATCTTTCAGCGTTTTCAAAGAGCCAGCATGATCCAGGTAGTCCGGGCTGACAAATAGAGCTAACCGCTCTTCGTGCATGACTCTGGCAATAATGGATTCATCCTTGGGGATACCAACACGAATGGCCAGATCAATCTGCTCACCTATCAGGTTCACACGTGAGTCATCCGGGATCAGATCAAGCTGAATCTCCGGGTAGCGCTGACGAAAATCTTTCAATACCGGCAACATGAACTTGTGAGCAATATCATGGGGCATGGTGATTGCCACTCGTCCACGTGGCAATGCAGGCGTCACCGCAGATTCCACCTGATCGAGAATATCCGTCAGTTGTTTTGCCTGCTCATAAACCAGTTTGCCCTCATCAGTAATCTTCAGCTGTCGCGTAGAACGTTGCAGGAGGCGAGTACCGAGACTCGATTCCAGAACCGCCACCTGTTCACTGATGCGTGACCGGCTACTGTTCAAGCGGCGAGCCGCTGCCGCAAAACTGCCGTTATCCACGACCGTTGCAAAAATCGCCAGCAGGCGCAGATGACTGAAATCGATTGTACTCATTATCCGAACTGTCCGTCTTGCATTGAACCACTTATGAGATCGACCATTATTCTCCATAATGAACCTGATTTCAACAAAACGTCTTTCAAAGGAGACAACCATGATTGCAATAACGGGAGCCAATGGACAGCTTGGCCGGTTAGTCATTGATAGCCTGCTGAGCAGAACAGATGCCAGCAATATCGTGGCATTGATTCGCAATCCGGACAAGACTGCGGCGCTACAAGCGCTAGGAGTGGAGGTTCGTATTGCCGACTACAGCAAGCCTGAGACATTACTGCCTGCTCTTGCCGGGGTCAGAAAATTACTGCTCATTTCGGGCAGTGAAATAGGACAGCGTTTTCCACAGCATACAGCGGTGATTGATGCGGCTCAAAAAGCAGACCTTGAGTTATTTGCCTATACCAGTCTGTTGAAGGCCGATGTATCGCCGTTGCTACTCGCTCAGGAACACAAGCTTACCGAACGGGCTATCATGGCCGCCGGTTTGCCGGCAGTCATTCTGCGTAACGGCTGGTACACCGAAAACATTCTGGGCAATCTTGACAATACGCTGGAAAGCGGCAAGTTAGCAGGTGCATCCGGACAGGGCCGATGGGATACCGCGGCACGACAGGATTATGCCGAGGCTGCAGCCCTTGTATTAACATCCACAGAGGAACAGGCTGGCAAGATCTATGAACTGGCAGGTGATGCTGGATTCACGCTGCAACAATACGCAAACGAAATCAGCAAGTTCGGTGACGGTGAAGTCATATATGAAAATATCGAGACTGAAGAGCTCGCCAGCAACCTGGTACAAGCCGGGCTACCGGATAGCATTGCAGCCATTCTGGCCGATGCTCAGAAGCAGGTAGCTGATGGCTGGCTAGCGGATGACAGCGGTGATCTAAGCCGCCTGTTAGGACGTGCAACCACCTCCCTGACTGACAGTCTGGCGTCTCTACAGTCTTGATGAATTAAGCCTGGTTGTTGTGACAGACAGTCCGTACAGTAGATTCATAGGGTCTATTGAGACTTGAAACGGACTGTCTATTCCCTTCACCACTGATCCTCGTATGAAGTAATCAGTTTGTTACGAACAACTCGATAACTACTGCAGCTCTGTGGCGAAAACCTGATCGTGCAGAGCCATCACAGCATCAAAATCAGGATTGTAGGTAGTGCGAGCTACAGGCACCCCATCAGGTGATTCAGCCCCCTCAGCCCCACGCCAGCGAGTCCCCCCGGAATAGTAGAGACAGGCGCTGAACACCTTCCATTCGTTTCCATTGCAGACCAGTTGCGTACCCAGGGCTCCGAAAAGCGAATTCTGTGGGGATAGCATCATTCCCATATGCGATTGATTCAGAATTCGATGTTCCGGGTATCGGCTCGATCGGACTATTTCGTACTCTCCTGGCTCTGTCTCTTCATTGCCGTAAAGCACCAGACGTCGTTTAGGTGAGCTGAAACGCGTTGCAAATATTTTCCGGGTTGTATCAACGTTTACCACCGAGTCGTCCAGTGTTTCCACTATCAGCACCGGCATCGTCAACCGTTTGCGGTTCTGCTTTTCATTCCACAGATTTTGCAGATACTTCGCAGCCTTGTAGTACTGAGCTGCCGCGTTAATGGGTATGGAATTGTATTTGGTAGGATTATCTTCGATAATCATCCCACCGAACACCCATGGCTTGAAGTACGAGACAAGCGATGCCCAACGCAGCAACCCTACCCTTGAGCTGTTGTAAGCAGGTGCGAACAGGAACAGGCCATCAATACCATCGCTCTCAAGAGCGAGAATGGTTGCGAGCACCCCTCCTAGCGAAAAACCACCCAGGTAGATCGGCATGTCAGGTGAGCGCCAGTATTCAAGCTGAGTTCTGGCAGCGTCAAGCCATTGCAGATAGGAGACATTCAACTGGGCTTCTGGCGTATTGCCATGCCCGGGTAGCAGTATGGCTCGAACGTCAAAACCGCGCTGCGCCAATGAGGCAGCTACATCACGCCAAACGGCCGGCGAGTCATTCAGACCATGGATCAGCAGATACTTTCCGCGAAAGGGCACCTTGGCACTGGCGCTCAATTCAAACGGTACGTTGTACTCGACATCGCCAGGTTGTCGCCTCTCGAGCTGAGTGTCCAGCAAGTAGGCGCGTACTTCCTTGATGTGCTGTTGAAAGTTGGCTTGTGGCTCTGGAAACCGGTCCAATGGATCCTCAAGCATCTGCCCCATGACAGCGCTCGAACAACTGAACAGGAGCAGTGTCAAGAGTCTGAAAATGAAGTCTTTGTGTTTTCTCATGACGCCATTTTCGCATTGAAACGACTACCGCAGCGTTATTGGCGTCATATAAGACGATGTGAAAAACTCCTGGCCTTGCCATCTGCGTTACAGCCAGCCTGTTTCCTCGGTATTCAAGCACGAGCTGAATGTCTACAGTGATTTTCTGGGCTCTACCACTGCACTGGCAAATACCAACCCTGCAATCAGTGACATGAACAGCAGGAATGATTGCACGCCGATATTATCAATCCCCAGAGCGTTGCTAGAGATCGCATCATCCAGGCCCACATACACTTTGCTACCAGGCACCAGAACGACGATACCCGGCAAGGTCACCAGAGCTGCTGGTGCGTTGCGCCAGCGAGCAAACAGATTGGCATACGCTCCAACCACGAATGCACCAAGAAACGCCCCCAGGGTAGTACCCCAGGCGTCAGTCACAAGAGTGCTGACCCCATAGGCCAGCAAACCCGAAGCAATCCCCCAGGGTGCGTCAACAAGGCGTGCCTTGAAGACCACTGACAGACTGCTTGCCAATAACAATACGGCTGGCCAGACGGTCCAGTGCGGTACATGGTATTCGTCGACCGGGAACGTATCACCCCAGATCAACACACCGATTGCCACGCCCAGAACAGTGCCAAAATACAATTTGAACAGCACCATCAGTGAATCCATAATCCGGGCAGTACCGGATATCAGTTCCCGCTCTGCCAGCTCTCGAAATCCCATAGCCAGTGACAGGCCCGGGACAAATACGATAATGCTGGACAGTACGACCAGTGGTTGGTTGACACCGGGATCAAACCTGCTGACAGCCACAGCGATAACGGCAACCACCGTGGCTGCCAAGGGCTCAAGCATGGTGGAAATGCGCTGCGACTTACCCGACCAGACAACGAATGAATAGACCAGCATGGAAAGCCCGCCCGCCCACATCACATCGTTCCAGCTGCCACGCATCATCATGGAAAAAGCACTACCCAGGACAATGTATGCCAACAATGTCACCAGCTCCGGATAGGGTGGGCCAGAAGTTTCGATAGTTTTCAGACCCGTTTTGGCCTCCTCCAACGTGCAATTTCCTGCAACCAGATCGTTCACCAGAGCATCAGTTCTAGCCAATGAGCCCAGATCCAGGTCACCGGGCCTTACGCGCATGGAGTAGTTGTAGACATCATCGTCTGGTGCGCCCTTGATCCACAGACAATAAGTCAGTGTTGTTGGACTGACGAGGAAATAGCCATCCAGTTCAAGATAGCCAGCAACCGTCTTGAGGTGAGCTTCCAGTCTGAAGGCCGGTGTGCCGTATTTGTGCAGCATCTCACCGAGCTTGATAACAAACGCGCACTGCTGTTTAAACGTAAGGGCCATAAGACTAAAGACAAACCTGAGATGAACGAATAGTGAATCAAGATACATTCCCGATTCTGGATCGACAGCACTGCCATGGATCGGCACTCGTCCACTAGATCGTAATTATAGGCACTATCAACCCCTCATTGTCGATTCACTGACGGGGTGCAACAAGCTCTCCAGTATCGCAAAACGCGATCTATCTCATCGATATCTTGAAGTGATTGGCAAGATCACTTAATGTAGCCGACAAGGCATCCAGTTCACGAACGGCTGAACTTTCCTGATCAGCACCAGCTCGTACGCTCTCACTATCCTGTGCCACCAGTCCCACTCTATCGGCAGTTTGTGTACTTCCCTTTGCGGCAATTTGAATAGAGCGAGTTATTTCCTCTGTTACTGCTGTTTGTTCCTTTACAGCGACGGCCACAGATTCCTGGAATTGATTCATCTGATTGACGATAGTTGCGATTTCGCTGATGGCCGTAACAACCCCCTTGGTGTCTGATTGAATCGAGCGAATCTTGTTATCGATCTCTTCAGTGGCTTTTGCCGTTTCCTTGGCAAGTTCTTTGACTTCATTCGCCACCACAGCAAAGCCTTTGCCATACTCTCCTGCTCTGGCAGATTCGATCGTGCCGTTAAGTGCAAGAAGATTGGTTTGCTGGGCAATGGTAGCAATCACTTTGGTTTGCTGTGCGCACACCAGCCACTGACCGGCTCCAGAGTGCCTGATTTTCTGTTACCAGAGATATAGCTCATTTTTCTTTGAACTCCCGTGAGCGAACGCCAAAAAGCTCCGGTAAAATACCCTGATCGCGTCAACCTTCAAAATCATTGATCCGCATCAATGGTTTGAGTCCAGCTGTCGCAGACTTGGCCAATATAGGTGGTACGGTCGAAGGTGGCAGCAAACAATGTCGCCTCCTGCTTCTCATACCTGCAATTTCTCCCCTACCTCATCTGATAGCGCCAGCTAACAAGGATATTGATTACATATATGGAACTGGAAAAAATTGCTGAAATAGAACACGCAACCTCAACAGGGCGCCATGAGTTGTTCAGGTTGGGAACTGCACTGTTGTTCATCGTCGGCATCGTTCTGTTCGTCGGCTCTCTCACCCATGGCGTCAACAATATGTTGGTCATTGCCGCCATGATAGGCGGCTATATGGCACTGAACATTGGTGCCAATGACGTTGCAAACAATGTCGGTCCTGCCGTTGGCTCCAATGCCCTTACCTTGACTGGTGCAATTCTGATTGCCGTCATATTCGAAGCTGCAGGCGCACTGATCGCCGGGGGTGATGTCGTTGGCACGATAAAAAGCGGCATCATCAACCCTGATCTGATTGCCGATACCGATACCTTCATCTGGGTCATGACGGCGGCTCTGCTGGCCGGCGCTCTGTGGCTGAATCTGGCGACGGTGATGGGAGCCCCGGTCTCCACGACGCACTCCATCGTAGGAGGTGTTCTGGGTGCCGGTATTGCGGCTGGTGGACTCGGAATAGCCGATTGGGGCAAGGTCAGTCAGATTGTTATCAGCTGGCTGATTTCGCCACTCATGGGGGGAATCATCGCTGCCTCATTCCTGTATCTGATAAAACGAACCATCATGTACCAGGAAGATCGCGTCGCTGCCGCAAAGCGCATTGTGCCTCTGCTGATAGGCTTCATGGCATGGGCCTTTGGAACCTATCTTGTTCTCAAGGGGTTGAAGAAAATCTGGAAGACCGACTTGACCGGTGCCCTGCTTGTTGGTCTGGCGATCGGCCTTATTGTTCTCCTCATCAGCAAGGTTACTGTACGACGTTCAGCCAAGACCATGGACAATAGCAAAGAGGCGATAGACAAACTATTCATGGTACCTCTGATTTTTGCTGCAGCGCTGCTCAGTTTTGCTCATGGCGCCAACGATGTTGCGAACGCAGTCGGTCCTCTGGCAGCCATCAGTGAGGCGATCAGTACCGGGCAATTCGCCAGCGAGGCGCACATTCCTGTCTGGGTGATGCTCATCGGTGCTTGCGGTATTGCTCTGGGCCTGGCCTTGTATGGACCGAAACTGATTCGCACCGTGGGCTCTGAAATCACGGAGCTCAATCAGACGCGGGCCTATTGCATCGCACTGAGCGCGGCGATAACGGTTATTATCGCCACACATTTCGGATTGCCCGTCAGCTCGACGCATATTGCGGTAGGCGCAGTGTTCGGCGTTGGTTTTCTACGCGAATATATCAAGTCTCACTATGCCGGTATGGTGGTCGAAATCGAACACCATCATCAGGGCGCTGATCATGAGGAAATAGAAGCTTATCTGGCGCAATTCGAAGCCGCTCCTCTGGCACAGAAAGGGCACATGATTCGGGAGCTCAAACGTAACAAAGGCTCTATCGCACTGACTAAGAAAGAACGACGAACTCTCAAGAAAACCTACCGACATGAGCTGGTCAAGCGCTCGGCTTTGCTCAAGATAGCAGCGGCCTGGGTCATTACCGTCCCCGTATCCGGCCTCCTTGCAGCCATGCTCTTCTTCACTATCAAGGGCATGATGCTTTAACCTGCTCGTAGACAGCAGGCAATGAAAAGCAGAAGTTGAATCGGTAATCGGTGACGAGTCACGCCGCTCGTCACCGACTCGAACACCATCATCTTCAGGCGACCTACACATCAACCCAGCGCGAACCTTCCACTGATGCCCAAACCGCATCAATGGCACGATTCACCTCCATGCCATCACGAAATGTCGGCCAACGCGATTGCCCGGCATGGATGGCTGCCAGAAAGTCACGCGCCTCGATGATCAACTGGTCCTGATAGCCGGTACCATGCCCCGGTCCCAGGCAGAAATTCACGTAATCCGGATGATCAGGATTAGTCAGAATCTTGCGAAAACCACGCTCACTCTCCGGACCTTCCATTTTGTACAACCACAAGGCATTCTGATCTTCCTGATCAAAACGAATAGCCCCCTTACTGCCACTGATTTCATAGGCATAACCCATCTTGCGCCCCGTGGAGACATCACTGAAATACAGATGTCCCATAACCCCTGATGCAAAACGACACAGGCATTGCGCATGATCATCAATGGTGGCCGCCTCCTCGCCGCCAGCCTCTGAGGGCCTTTAGCCCGCGCCGATAATACCGATACCAATAGTGCTCATTTTGCAACTTGCTCGCAGTGTGATTTGCCACAGTGTATGCGAACCATCGCTGGAACGACATTTACCGTGTTGTGGCTCTTATCATTTAGTACCAGAGGCCGCTGCATCGGTGGTTTCAGGCCTACCGTTGCAATCCTTGAACGACTACAATGCCAGATCATTCGATGACGGACTCACGGGACAAAAACCATGAAAACACGCGCAGCAGTAGCTTTCGAAGCGGGCAAACCATTAGAGATTGTCGAGGTCGACCTGGAAGGACCAAGAGCGGGTGAAGTCCTGGTAGAAATCAAGGCAACCGGTCTTTGTCATACTGATGAATTTACCCGTTCAGGTGCAGATCCTGAAGGTGCATTCCCGGCAATTCTCGGCCATGAAGGCGCTGGCGTCGTGCTGGAAGTCGGCCCGGGCGTGACCAGTCTGGTACCTGGCGATCACGTCATTCCTCTGTATACCGCAGAATGTCGTGAGTGCGAATATTGCCTCAACCCAAAAACCAATCTGTGCCAGAAAGTGCGGACCACCCAGGGCCAGGGTGTCATGCCCGACGGCACCTCTCGTTTTTCATACAAGGGCAAGCCCATTCTGCACTACATGGGTTGCTCCACATTCTCCAACTACACGGTTCTGCCCGAGATCTCTCTGGCCAAGGTACGTAAAGACGCTCCATTCGACAAGATCTGCTACATCGGTTGTGGTGTCACCACAGGTATCGGCGCTGTCATGTTCACCGCCAAGGTCGAGCCTAACTCCACAGCTGTTGTTTTCGGCCTGGGCGGCATTGGTCTTAACGTTATCCAGGGTCTGCGCATGGTGGGTGCCCGACAGATCATCGGTGTCGACATGAACCCTGCCAAGGAAGCGGTGGGCCGCAAGTTCGGTATGACCGACTTCGTCAATCCGAAAGATCACGCTGATCTGGTCGGTCATCTGGTCGAATTGACAGGCGGCGGCGCTGATTATTCTTTCGAATGCATCGGCAATGTCGACGTCATGCGTCAAGCCCTCGAGTGCTGTCACAAGGGCTGGGGTGAAAGTATCATCATCGGCGTTGCAGGCGCTGGTAAAGAGATCACCACACGCCCCTTCCAACTGGTTACTGGCCGCTCCTGGCGCGGTACTGCCTTCGGTGGTGCACGAGGTCGAACTGATGTGCCAAAGATTGTGGATATGTATATGGAAGGTCGCATCGATATCGACAGCCTCATCACCAGCACCATGCCACTGGAAGATATCAACAAGGGCTTTGAGATGATGCACACCGGTGAAGGTATCCGGAGTGTGGTGCTGTACTGATGGAAACAATTTCCAGCTGGACAAGTTTTGGCGGCAAGCTGTCTGTGCATCAGCACGACAGCGAACTGTGCCAATGCCCGATGCAATTTGCGGTGTACACACCACCGCAAGTAACGGCAGGCTCAACTGAGAAAGTTCCGGTTATCTGGTACCTCTCAGGCCTGACCTGCAACTGGTCTAACGTCATGGAAAAGTCAGGATTGCAACGTATCGCTGCGAAACTGGGCGTCATGATCATTGCACCTGACACCAGCCCGCGTGGCGACGATGTGCCTAACGATGATGCCTACGACCTGGGACAGGGAGCCGGTTTCTACCTGAGTGCGACACAAGAACCATGGTCAACCCACTTTCACATGGATCGCTATCTTGTCGAAGAGCTCTCAGCACTGGTGTTCAAGGAATTTGCTGGTGATGCCGATCGACAAGGCATCATGGGTCATTCCATGGGAGGCCACGGTGCTCTTACTCTGCATCTGAAGCACCCTGAGACCTTTCGCTCTGTATCTGCACTCTCCCCTATAGCATCCCCTGCGCAGGTACCCTGGGGCGAAAAGGCCTTCACCACCTATCTGGGTGATGATCGCAGTCAGTGGTCGGACTATGATGCAACTGAGCTGGTTGGCAAGCAGCCCAGCAAGGCTCACATTCTGGTTGATACCGGTGATGCGGATCCGTTCCTGGAAGAACAACTGCGACCTGCACTGTTCATCGACGCCTGCCAGAAGGCCGGTCAGTCGCTGAACTATCGCATTCAACCGGGTTACGATCATTCCTACTGGTTCATCGCCAGCGTGATCGAGGATCATCTGGAGCATCACGCAGCCATACTCAAAGGCTGAATCAGGCACGCTTGATTCAACGCTTTGCGACAGGCAAACCGATGCTTGTTTGATAGGCTTGCGGTTCTCGGGTAAGGTGGAACGTATCCCCTCTTACCCGAGAACTTGCAGGTTATCATGCCGTCGACTCCCGACTCAGTGAACATCCCGTTTGACAACAGCTACTCAGCGTTGGCACCGGAGTTCCATCAACACCTGAACCCAACCCCCGTCAGCCACCCTGAGCTGATCATCGTCAATGATGAGCTCGCTGCACAGCTGGGAATCGAAGCCAGTGAGTTACGCAGTGAGGCTGGCATCAGCCTGCTTGCCGGCAACTCGGTACACCCGGATTCCACCCCTATTGCCATGGCCTACGCTGGCCATCAGTTCGGCAATTGGGTGCCGCAACTGGGTGACGGTCGTGCCCTGCTGCTCGGAGAGGTGATTGACACACAGGGTGTTCGTCGCGATATACAGCTCAAGGGCGCTGGGCGCACACCCTACTCTCGCGGCGGTGATGGACGCAACTGGATAGGTCCGGTCTTGCGTGAATACGTCGTCAGCGAGGCCATGGCGGCTCTGGGCGTCCCCACCACCCGGGCATTGGCGGCTGTGACCACTGGCGATCACGTTATGCGCGAACAGGGTGCCTTGCCTGGTGCGATTCTCACACGAGTTGCCAGGAGCCATATTCGCGTCGGCACCTTTCAGTATTTTGCTGCCCGACAAAACCAGACAGCTATCGAGCAATTGATTCAGCACGTCATTGCCCGTCATTACCCTGAAGCGGCACAGGCTGAGAATCCAACCCTGGCGCTACTGGATGCCGTTATCGAAGCACAGGCCTCACTGGTGTCTCACTGGCAATCCATCGGATTCATACACGGTGTCATGAATACCGATAACTCATCGATCAGTGGTGACACTATCGATTATGGCCCCTGTGCGTTCATGGACACCTATTCTGCAGACAAGGTCTTCAGTTCAATTGATCGTGGCGCACGCTACGCCTATCAGAATCAACCACGCATCACGCAGTGGAATCTGGTGAATTTTGCGCAATGCCTATTGTCACTGCTGCACGAAGACCAGGAAGAAGCGGTGAAACTGGCGCAAGCATCCATCAACCGCTTTGATGAGTACTTCGTTGCTTATTACCTGCAGCGTATGCGAGCCAAGCTGGGCCTGACCACCGAGCAAGATGATGACCTGGCACTGATCAGCAGCCTGCTGACTCTGATGGAAAACAATGCTCTGGATTTCACGGTTACCTTCCGACAACTGACACATCGTTCAGCAAGTGACCCGTTTGCGCCTGGCGGCAAACTGTACGACTGGCATCTGCGCTGGCAACAACGAATCGACTTGCAGGCGGAAATTATTCAGGATGCTCAGGACACTGCCCAGGACACTGACGAAGATCAGCTCAACGGTAAAAAGCCGGCCATTGACCCCGCCCTGCTCACCGCGGCCCACGAGGCGGCAATCAAACTCATGGAGCAAAGCAACCCGGCCATCATTCCGCGCAATCATCAGGTTGAAGCCGTCATTGCGGCCGCACTCGATAACAATGATTTCGCCCCGTTCCATACCCTGCTTGAGGCTGTCACCCAGCCTTTCGACAGTGCCCATGAAAACGGGATTTTTGCAGCGCCGCCAGCTCCCGAAGAGACCGTCACTCAGACATTTTGCGGAACCTGAGGGGCTTCATCTCTAACCCGGGCTCTTGTTTCACGAGCCCTTGGTTAGTGAGTTAGTCAATCGGTCAGCTTGCCGCTCATTACCCAGCCATCAACGTTCCATCGCGCAAGGTCGTGTTGAGGACCTTGCAGGCATTCTTCATGGCTGCCTGAATGGCCGCGGGTAAGGCCGTTGTATCGATAGGTTTGTTATCGATACCGGCGGCCGCATTGACCACCACACCACAACAAGCATAGGCAATGCCCAGTTCGGCAGCCAGCGCCGCTTCTGGCATACCGGTCATGCCGACGATGGTACAGCCGTCATTGGCCATGCGGACAATTTCAGCAGCCGTCTCCAGTCGTGGCCCCTGGGTCACACCATAAACACCGCTGTCTACCAGTGTGATACCCGGACTTGACTTGGCGCCATCAATCAGAGCCTGTCGCAGCTGCTCGTTGTAGGGGTAGCTGAAGTCGATATGCTCGACCGGATCATCGCCGCCATCGAAAAAGGTATTCTCGCGCGCGCTGGTGTAATCGATGATCTGGTGCGGGATCACAATCGAGCCGACCGTACAGTCTTTGTGAATTCCGCCGACAGCCCCCACAGCAATGATCTGCTCGATACCGACACTGTTCAGCGCCCAGATATTGGCGCAGTAATTGACGCGATGAGGTGGAATACGGTGGGTAACGCCGTGGCGTGCCATAAAGGCTACTTCGCGCCCTCCCAGCTCACCAAAGACAATCGGGCAGGACGGTGCGCCATAGGGTGTCTTGACCATTTCCCGTCGGGTGACGGTCAGCCCATCCATGCGTGTCAGACCGGTACCACCGATTATTGCCAGAGTCGTCATTACACAGATCCTTGAGTTAGCTCACCAGATTCGGATAACAGCACTGAGGCCATTGCCGCAATACCTTCTTCACGCCCACAAAAACCCAGCTGCTCGGTGGTTGTAGCCTTGACGTTTATACGAGACAGCTCCATCTGCAAATCAGCGGCCAGTATCTGACAGATGGTTGCAATATGTGGGCTCATCTTCGGTCTCTGGGCAATGATCGTGGCATCCAGACTGGTGCACTGCAATCCCCTTTCACTCAATTGTGCAACCACCTGGCGCAGCAAATCACGACTGTCTGCCCCCTTATAGGCGGCGTCAGTATCCGGAAAATGTCGTCCAATGTCACCCAGCCCGGCAGCACCCAGCAAGGCATCGCTGATGGCATGCAGCAAGACATCACCATCAGAATGGGCTCGAAATGCCTTTTCAAAGTCGATCCGTACACCACCCAGCATCAGGTGATCGCCTTCCATGAAGGCATGTACGTCGAATCCACTGCCGATTCTCATGTCTGATCCGCAAAATGTGTAAGTAGAAGTCGGGCAACCAGCAAATCGGCTGGTCGCGTCACTTTCAGGTTCGGTTGTAAAGCTTCGACCAGCTGCGGTTCATGACCCAGGTTTTCCATGGCCGAGGACTCATCGGTAACAGGTATGCCAGACACCTCGCCGTGACGACTCGTTTCCAATGCCTCAAGTAGCTCACCGGCACGAAACATCTGCGGCGTCTGGGCCTGCCAGAGCTGGTTGCGACTGACTGTACACTCGATACAGCAATACTCATCGGCGCTCTTGAGGGTGTCCTGCACTGGCGTGGCAAGAATACCGCCTATCGCGCCGCTGTTATAAACCGTATCAACAAGCCGTCTGATATCTGACAGACTCACCAGTGGTCGCGCTGCATCGTGCACCAGAACCCAGGAGGATGGAGCCGCCCTGTCAAGCACATAGCGCAGTCCTGCCAGTACCGAGTCTGCCCGTGTAGCACCACCGATGGTTGTATGAACCCGCTCGTCAGCGCCTGCTTCCACCATTGGCCAGTGATCGTCATTCTCTGACAGAGTGACAACGATACCGTCTACATCCGGTACAGGTAGCAAGCGTGACAATGTATGTTGCAACATGCATTGCTCGCCAAGCATGACGTACTGCTTGGGAATATCGCTGCCCATCCGCTCGCCGCGGCCAGCCGCAGGCACGATGATCCACATGGCATCGTTCATGGTGTCGTCACTGTCGGTGCACTCTCAGCAGGGGGAATCAGAGGCCTGGCACGCACACTCTGTTCGCGCACAAACTGGTAGAACGTCTCGCCTTCGCCGATCATGCCCAGCTCGGCACGTGCCCGTTCTTCGATAGCATCAAGCCCACTTTTAAGATCGGCCACTTCGGCCGCCAGCGCTTGATTGCGAATATTCAGACGCACAACTTCCTGACGGCTGACAAGCGCCTCTTCCCTGAGACGCCACACCTCTTGAATACTGCCATCACCGAACCAGAGCCGGTATTGCAATGCCAGCAGCAATGCCACCAACACCCCGATCAACACCTTCATGGCATCATCAATCGAACGGCTACACGCCGCTCATATCGATTGATAATCCCCCGAGAAGTGCTGATCAGGACACGACAGGATTGATTCGGCAAACCAGTCACTACAGAGTCTGGTTGAACGCAGCAGCACCTGGATAGACGGCACGATCACCCAGATATTCTTCGATGCGCAGCAGCTGGTTGTACTTGGCAACGCGATCAGAACGAGACAGTGAACCTGTCTTGATCTGTTTGGCGTTCGTCGCTACTGAAAGGTCTGCAATAGTGGTGTCTTCGGTTTCGCCAGAGCGATGCGAAGTTACTGTCGTATAACCCGCCTTGTGAGCCATACGAATGGTTTCCAGTGTCTCGGACAACGTGCCGATCTGGTTGACCTTGATCAGTATGGAGTTGGCAATGTTCTCTTCGATACCACGTGCCAGAATCTTCGGGTTGGTGACGAACAGATCGTCTCCGACCAGCTGAATGGTGTCATTCAAACGTTCAGACATGATTTTCCAACCCGCCCAATCGCCTTCGTCCAGTCCGTCCTCGATAGAGATGATCGGATAGCGATCTACCCAGTCAGCCAGGTAGTCGACAAAGCCTGCCGCATCGAACTCACGCTCTTCTGATGCCAGGTTGTAGATGCCGTTCTTGTAGAATTCCGAGCTGGCCACATCCAGTGCCAGATAGACATCCTTGCCTGCCTCGTAACCGGCCTTCTCGATGGCGACCAGGATAGTCTCGATGGCTTCTTCATTGGAGGACAGATTGGGGGCAAATCCACCCTCATCACCGACACTGGTATTCATGCCACGATCGTGCAATACGCCACGCAGGGAATGAAATATCTCAGCACCACAACGCAGCGCTTCACGAAAAGATGATGCACCGACCGGCATGATCATGAATTCCTGCAGATCAACACTGTTGTCAGCATGCGAGCCGCCATTGATGATATTCATCATTGGCACGGGCAGGTTGACCGCCTCTTTGCCACCCAGGTATTCAAACAACATCTGCCCAGAGTCAGCTGCTGCGGCATGCGCACTGGCCATGGAAACAGCCAGCAAGGCGTTGGCACCCAGCTTGTCCTTGTTCTCGGAGCCATCGAGCTCCAGCATGATCTTGTCTATGCCAGCCTGATCGGTGACATCGTGGCCCATGACCGCATCACGAATCACACCATTGACATGCTCAACCGCTTTGAGCACACCCTTGCCACCATAGCGCGACTTGTCGCCATCACGCAGCTCCAGTGCTTCGCGGGTTCCCGTGGATGCACCGGAAGGTACGGCAGCACGGCCTCTGGCACCGGAAGCCAGAACGATATCGGCTTCAATCGTCGGATTACCGCGCGAGTCCATGATTTCGCGAGCATGCAACTCAGTTATTTTGGATGTCATGTGATGTCCTGACCTGTAGTGTGTTGATTGGAAATCTGAACCGAACCGGTAACCTTGTAGCCTGGCAACCCGTCAGAGTGCTTCCGCCGGAGGATAGAACTGCACAGGTTACCCCTATCCGGCGTTATCAGCTCAGATACGGCGTTTCCGCCAGTTCGCCTGCCTTGATTGTACTGTCCAGTCGCATCAATGTTTCAAGCAGTGATTGCAACTGATCCAGAGGCCAGGCGTTGGGTCCGTCGCTCAGCGCCTTGGCCGGGTTCGGATGAGTTTCCATGAACAGACCGGAAACTCCGGCAGCAACGGCTGCCCGTGCCAGAACAGGGACGAACTCGCGTTGCCCTCCCGAGCTGCTGCCCTGTCCACCCGGCAACTGTACCGAGTGGGTCGCATCAAAAACGACCGGACAACCAGTACTACGCATGATGGCCAGGCCACGCATGTCGGATACCAGGTTGTTGTAACCAAAGGAGGCTCCACGTTCGCACACCATGATCTGCTGGTTACCGACCGCATGAGCCTTCGCAACGACGTGCTGCATGTCTGCAGGGGCCAGAAACTGACCTTTCTTGATGTTGACAGGCTTGCCGGCGCGCGCAACCCGTTCGATAAAATTGGTCTGCCGGCACAAAAAAGCCGGTGTTTGTAGCACGTCCACCACATCGGCGACTTCGTCAATGGGGGTGTCTTCATGCACATCGGTCAGCACTGGCACACCGACCTCATCCCGGACCTTGGCCAGAATGCGCAGGCCTTCCTCGATGCCCGGGCCCCTGAAGCTGAGCTGCGAGGAACGATTGGCCTTATCAAACGAGGACTTGTAGATGAACGGAATACCCAGCTCCGCCGTCATACGCTTGAGCGTGACGGCGGTGCTCATGGCCATGTCCTCGGATTCGATTGCACACGGACCTGCAATCAGAAACATCGGTTTATTCAAGCCAACTTCGAAACCACAGAGCTGCATGACAATACCCTTCGTAGATCGCGAGCGTACTCGCGGAATGATTAGCTAGTAAGGATAGCTGATCTATCTATTCTGTAGAAGGTTCCACTTGCACGAGATCTTCAGGCTCGACATCAGGGCGTGATGCCTGAAACTCCAGCGCCGCTGTCACCAGGCCGGTAAACAGGGGATGACCGTCACGTGGATTGGATCTGTATTCGGGATGAAACTGGCAACCGATGAACCAGGGATGGTCCGGTAATTCGATCATTTCAACCAGTCCGTCCGTGTCCAGCTGCAGTTTTTCACTGTCGTCGGTGGCCGCAATGGCACCACTGGAACGGGCTGATATGACCAGACCCGCATCAGTCAGGCGTTTGGCGTAGTTGTTGTTGAATTCGAATCGGTGACGATGTCGCTCAACCACCTGCTCGACACCATAGACTCGTGCGGCCAGAGAATCGGGCTCCATCACACACAACTGCCCACCCAGACGCATCGTGCCGCCCAGATCGGAGTTCTTGTCGCGCAACACGGTTTCACCATTCTCACCCTGCCATTCGGTAATCAGTGCGATAACCGGCTCAGGCGTGTGCAGATCAAATTCACTGCTGTTGGCCTCAGGTATGCCGGCCACATGCCGGGCATGTTCTATGACCGCAACCTGCATGCCCAGGCAGATGCCCAGATAGGGAATCTTGTGTTCGCGAGCGTAGCGGGCAGCAATGATCTTGCCTTCCACGCCACGGTTACCAAACCCACCGGGAACCAGAATGGCGTCGACTTCACCCAGCGTACGCAGATCGCCCTGCTCCAGCTTTTCGGCATCCAGGTAGCGAATCTTGACGCGACTATCGGTCTGAATACCGGCATGCGTCAGCGCTTCATTGAGTGACTTGTAGGACTCGGTCAGTTCGGTATATTTTCCAACCATGCCGATCGTGACGGATTTACTGGGGTTGCGAATACGATCCACCACCCGCTGCCATTCACTCAGATCAGCCGGCGGCAGATCCAGTTTGAACTGCTCGACGACCAGTTCGTCCAGTTCCTGAGCATGCAGCATGCGCGGAATGTCATAGATCGTATCGGCATCATTGGCCGCAATGACGGCTCGCTCATGGACATTGGTGAACAAGGCAATCTTGCGACGCTCCGCATCCGGCAACAATCGATCGGCGCGGCACAGCAGAATATCGGGCTGGATACCGATGGAACGCAACTCCTTGACCGAGTGTTGGGTCGGCTTGGTCTTGATCTCGCCAGCCGAAGCAATATAGGGCACCAGTGTCAAATGCATGAACAGCGTCTTTTCACGACCCAGCTGCACGGCCATCTGCCTGATGGCTTCCAGAAATGGTAGCGACTCGATATCACCCACGGTGCCACCGATTTCCACCATCGCCACGTCAGCATCTCCTGCACCCACCAGCACACGTCGCTTGATCTCGTCAGTGATATGAGGAATGACCTGCACTGTGGCACCCAGGTAATCACCCCGGCGCTCATTGGCAATAACCGTCTCGTAGACACGACCGGTTGTAAAGTTGTTGGACTGGCTGGTCTGGATCCGTACGAAGCGTTCGTAGTGCCCCAGGTCCAGATCAGTCTCGGCCCCATCGTGCGTAACGAAGACCTCTCCGTGTTGATACGGACTCATGGTGCCCGGATCGACATTGATGTAGGGATCGAGCTTGAGCATGGTGACCTTGAGGCCACGTGCTTCCAGTAGGGCAGCCAGTGAAGCTGCAGCAATGCCCTTGCCCAGAGACGATACAACGCCCCCGGTTACGAATATAAAACGCGTCATAGACAGCAAAGTCTGTTGGAGCCGAGAGCATGATCAGGACAGAATATCCTGGGTGCAGACGACGCAAATAAGCGTGACGCGGAACGTCCTTGAGAGTCCCGCTACAAAATGCAAGAAGCACCCTGAACGGGCGTTGAGATTACCAGAACACGCACAGGCTAACAATTGCAAAACACCTATCCGTCGCATTCAGTTGACAAGACACTCGTCTCAGCGACTCGAATACGGGCTATACAAGCTCAGGGCAGCTCCAATGTCGAGTCTTCCCAGTGACGAGAAAGCTCCTCCACTGACCTGCCGGCCTCGGATTCAGGCAACTCTTCTGGCGCCAGTGGCGGCGTTACAACCAGCGGCGAGTCATCGATGCGGCAATCCACGGCCACAGCCAGGTTCCAGATAGCGGCCAGCCGCCCTTCGATGTAAAGCAACGGAATGCTCTCCCGCACCCAGGGTGGTGTGGCCGACTCTTGCAATACTTTCTTGACGGCCTTGTGATAAGCCGGCTCACCCAGCTTGATCAGCTCCCCCCCTGCACGACTCTTGACGCTGATAGTCCCCGTCAGCGGCAATGTAATGCCCTGTGCACGACATAATTCGCGAGTCAGGGTCAGACCTGTCTCCTGAATGGTCAGCGGCTCGAACGGGGCTTCCCACTGATAACGGAACGCCTCCACCGGAGTCTGTGGCAGCAAGAGATAGAGCCTGTCACGATGACGGCGGAATACATAATCACGCACATTCACAATGCCCGCTGAATCATGACGGGCTTCAACCAGGTCTGTCATCACCTGAATCAGGTCCTGCAGACGCGGCATGCGCAGTCCACGTTGTCGTACAAACAGGCGCAGTGCAGTAAAAGCCCGCTCCCGTGGCAAATCAGCAATAGCCTGCAGGCTGAGCTCGGTGGTGCCCGGAATGCGAATGTTCGCCAGATCCTGTTGTGCCAGAGTCAACAGACTCTGACTCGCTGCAGCGCTGCGAAGCGCAGAGCGACTCAGTGTTTCGGCAGCAGCTGGCCAGCGCGTCTTCAGCAGCGGCATGATCGCGTGACGCAGATAGTTGCGATCGTAACGGTAGTCCTCGTTGGAAGGGTCTTCAATCCAGTCCAGAGCATGGTGCCTGGCCAGAGCCTGCAACGAGGCCTGTGAACAGACCAGCAAAGGTCTGCCCATATAGCCTTCGCCAAAGTGACGTTTACGTGGGATGGCCGACAGCCCATCCGGACCACTGCCCCGCAATGCCTGCAGCAGAAAGGTTTCGGCCTGGTCTTCTGCATGCTGGGCCAGCAACAGGTGCTCATCCTTGCCCAGTACTGCGCAGAATTCGGCATAGCGCGCCATACGCGCACTGGCTTCGGGACCTTGCACCCGCGCATCATTGTCTTCCCCATACTGGGCATGACGTACTTCCAAAGACACGCCCAATGCCTGGCAGATCTGACGCGCATGATCTGCCCAGCTGGCACTGTCATCCTGCAGACCGTGATCGATATGGACAGCCCGCAGTTCGAACTTGCCTTCGGCTTGATCACGCAACTGCGTCATCAGCAACAGGAGTACGTGCGAGTCCAGTCCACCACTGTAGGCCACACAATAACGACCGGCCTCCGGCTGTTGCGCCACATAGTGAGCAACGGCCTCGAACGGGGTCATGCGTTTTCCTTGTACTGCCCGTATGCGCGCAACTTTTCCTGACGATTGGACAACAGAGTGTCCAGCGGCAAGCTGGATAGCAATGCCAACTCTTCGAACAGAGCCACTTGCATATTGACAGCCATCTGCTGCGGATCACGGTGTGCACCGCCCAGAGGCTCGCCGATAATCCGATCGACCAGTTCCAGCTCCATCAAACGCTCGGAGGTAATACCCATGGCCTCGGCAGCATCCGCCGCCTTGTCGACACTCTTGTACAAGATGGAGGCGCAGCCTTCAGGACTGATGACCGAGTACACCGCATATTGCAGCATCATGACTCTGTCACCGACGCCGATAGCCAGGGCGCCGCCCGAGCCGCCTTCACCGATAACCGTGCAGATGATGGGAGTCTTGAGACCTGCCATGACGAACAGATTGCGTGCAATCGCCTCGCTCTGGCCCCGCTCCTCAGCACCGATACCCGGATAAGCACCTGGCGTATCGATAAAAGTGATGACCGGCAGTGAGAAACGCTCGGCCAGCTCCATCAGGCGTTTGGCCTTGCGGTAGCCTTCGGGCCGTGGCATGCCGAAGTTGCGATGAATCTTTTCCTTGGTGTCCCGGCCCTTCTCATGACCGATGACCACGACAGGCTTACCATTGAGCCTGGCGGTGCCACCAATGATGGCGTAGTCATCGGCGTAGAGCCGATCACCGTGCAGCTCGTCAAAGTCCGTGAAGACATTGTCGATGTAGAAGCGCGTGTAGGGGCGCTGCGGGTGCCGAGCCAGCTGGGCTATCTGCCAGGAGCTTAATTTGGAGAAAATGCTGCCAGTCAGCGAGTCACACTTCTTTTTGAGAGTGTCGACTTCCTCGCTGATGTTGATATGCGCCTCGTCGGTTGCAAACTGCAACTCGCGAATCTTAGCCTCCAATTCGGCAATTGGCTGCTCAAAGTCAAGAAAATTGGGGTTCATGGAGTAAGCGACAGCGCCTTTGGCATTCAGTGGGTACTAGTGTACTGGATAGTGGAGATTGTTGAAATTCAAACAGTTCCGTTAATCGCAAAGTGCGACCGTTGACCGGCGATTACGACACTCAATACAGTAGTTCAACATTACCCTCACCGGTTAGTCGACCTAACTGGTCGATCAATTCCAGCTGTGGGGTCACCGCCCAGCGATTACCAGCCCGAATGCGGGCTTGCGCCTGATCGTTCTGGTAGCTGAACCATACTGGAATTGTTCCGCTCTTGTAATTCGACAGCGTACTGATCATCTCGTCCAGCGCACCGGGCTGGCAGTTCTGACCATTGAGACGAATCAGTAACTGACGTGCAAATCGTCCTCGGGCACTCGCCATATCGTATATTTCGCGCGCCTTTATCTTGAAACCACCGTTGAATTCGTCCGGACTTATATCGCCATCGACGATCAACACCTCATCCTTGACGATCAGATGGCCACTACTGTCTATCTGTTCGCCCCGCATGGTTACCTCGATCCGTGCAGTCCCATCGTCCAGAGTGACAAACAGCATGCGCCCATGATGCCCATCACGCTGTCGCACTCCCATGACCAGCCCCGCGGCAACCACCGGCACGCCTCGTGGTCGGAAAGAAGGACCAGAATCGGCACTGTTAGCCTTGCCGCAGACCACCTTCAGCCTGCCGTGAGTGAAATTACCCAGCTCGGCCAGATACTCATTGATCGGATGGCCACTCAGATACAGACCCAGCGTATCTTTTTCGGCCCGCAGACGTTCGCGATCACTCCAGTCAGGCAACGTGAGCATCAGCTCCGGCTCATCGGCTTCTACCGGCTCACCCAGGCCGAACATATCGTTCTGACCGGCGGCCTTGTTCTTGTGAAACTGATCCGCACCGCGCAATGCGCTGGCCAGATGCGCCCACAAGCTGGCCCGGTTGGGGCCCAGCACATCGACAGCTCCGGCCTTGACCAAGGCTTCAAGCACCCGCTTGTTCACGGTGCCAGGCGCAGCTCTGCGACACAGGTCATCCAGAGAATCAAAAACACCGTTCTGATCACGCGCCTCCAGCACATTGGCCAGTGCCGCCTCACCGACGCCCTTGATAGCGCCCAGGCCATACAGCACGGTTTTCTCGTCTACCACTGAAAAACGCACCGATGAACGATTGATATCCGGTGGCAGTACGGTCAGCCCCATGACATTACATTCATCGATCAGACCGACCACCTTTTCGGTGTTGTCCATATCAGCCGACATAACAGCCGACATGAAAGCGGCCGGATGATGACATTTCAGCCAGGCGGTCTGATAGGACAACAAGGCATAGGCGGCCGAGTGCGACTTGTTGAAGCCGTAACCGGCGAATTTTTCCACCAGGTCGAAGATATTGCCCGCCAGCCCAGGGTCGATGTCATTGCCGGTACAACCATCCAGAAAGACCTGGCGCTGCTTGGCCATCTCTTCTGCCTTCTTCTTACCCATGGCACGACGCAGGATATCCGCGGTGCCGAGCGAGAACTTGGCCATGACCTGAGCGATACCCATGACCTGTTCCTGATACAGGATGACCCCGTAGGTCGGCTCCAGTATGGGTTTCAGGATTTCCAGCTGATAATCTTCATGTGGCCAGGCCACTTTCTTGCGGCCATGCTTCCGGTCGATAAAGTCATCAACCATGCCCGACTGCAAAGGCCCCGGTCGATACAGGGCCACCAATGCGATGATGTCCTCAAAACTATCTGGACGCAGGCGTTCAATCAGGCGCTTCATACCCGCGGATTCAAGCTGGAACACCGCCGTTGTCTGCGCATCCTGCAGCAGCTTGTAGGTGGGTGCATCATCCAGCGGCAAGGCCAGCAGATTCAGCGGTTCATCACGATGCCGATCAATCTCCTTGACCGCATTATCGATAATGGTCAGGGTACGCAGACCCAGAAAGTCGAATTTGACCAGTCCGACATCTTCTGCGTCATCCTTGTCAAATTGCGTCACCAGGCTCGAACCGTCAGGCTCGCAGTACAACGGTGCAAAGTCGGTCAGCGAGGTGGGTGCGATAACCACACCCCCGGCATGTTTGCCGCAGTTACGCGACAGGCCTTCAAGCGACAGGGCCATATCCAGCAAGGCGGTGACTTCTTCGTCTTCCTTGTAGGCCCGGGCCAGATCCTCAGACTCGGCCATAGCCTTGGTCAGCGTCATGCCAACCTCAAAAGGCACCATCTTGGAGATGCCATCGACAAAACCGTAAGGGTGGCTCATGACACGACCCACGTCACGCACCACCGCCTTGGCAGCCATGGTGCCGTAGGTGATGATCTGCGAGACTCGGTGAGAACCGTATTTCTGGGACACGTACTGAATGACGCGATCGCGCCCATCCATACAGAAATCGATATCGAAATCCGGCATCGATACCCGCTCAGGATTCAAGAAGCGCTCGAACAGCAGGTCATAGGCCAGTGGATCCAGATCGGTGATCGTCAGAACGTAGGCCACCAGGGAGCCGGCACCTGAACCACGACCCGGACCGACAGGAATATCGTTATCGCGTGACCACTTGATGAAGTCCGCAACAATCAGGAAGTAGCCGGGGAATCCCATACCGGCGATAACGTCCAGTTCACGCTTGAGCCGCGCATCATACGGGATGCGAATCTCGGCAAAATCCGGTCGACTGGTGTCATAGAGTTGCTTGAGGCGCGTTTCCAGGCCTTCTTCTGCCGAGGCATAGAAGAACTCGGTTTCGGTCATGCCCTCAGGGATCGGGAAGTCGGGTAGAACCGGAGTACCCAGCTTCAGGGTCAGATTGCAGCGCTTGGCAATCTCCACGGAGTTTTCCAGCGCGATCGGAATATCGGCGAACAGTTCATGCATCTGCTCTGCAGACTTGAGGTATTGCTCTTCGGTCACCAGTTTCGGCCGACGCGTATCCGCCAGTACATATCCGGTCTGAATACAGAGCCGTGTTTCGTGCGCACTGAAATCACCGGCTTTCAGAAAGCGGACATCATTGGTGGCCACCACAGGTATATCGGCCTTGACGGCGATATCGCAGGCACCCACGATGTACTGCTCTTCAAATTCCTTACCGGTGCGGCACAGCTCCAGGTAATAGCGATCGCCGAAAACTGTTTGCCAACGGGTAGCCAGTTCCAGAGCTTCGTCAGCGTGGCCACGTTTCAACGCCTGTCCGATATCACCCTCTACACCACCTGATAGTACGATCAAGCCTTCGTTCGCCTCGAAGATCCATTCCAGGTCGACGATCGGTGAGCCACTGCTCTGCCCTTCCTGATAACCGCGCGATACCAGATTGGTCAGATTGCGATAGCCATCGGCATCCTGCACCAACAGGATGACACGGGATATCTCGTCATCGGGCAGTGCGCCACGCACCCCCATGTCGACCCCGGCAATCGGCTTTACACCAGCCGCCAGAGCGGCCCGGTAATATTTCACCAGAGAAAACATATTGCAGCGATCAGTTACCGCTGCCGCCGGCATGCTCTGCTTTACCTGTTTGGCCAGCGGTTTGATGCGTACGGTGCTGTCAACCAGCGAGAATTCAGTGTGAATGCTCAGATGTACGAAGGCAGGCGCTGCCGGTGATAGCTCGGCAAGCTCGACAATGGCCGTATCCACGTTCTCGTCCGTCATGGAGCGGGTACCACCTGGGTTTGACTGGCTGCCCGCTGCAGAGCTTCGCGAACAGGTTTGAAGGAGCGCCTATGCAGAGGCGTGACACCATGCTCGATCAGAGCCTGGCGATGCTGGGCAGTCGGATAACCCTTGTGGCCGGCAAACCCATAGTTCGGGTACTGCTCATGTAACTCCATCATCATGTGATCGCGCATGACCTTGGCAATGATGGAGGCGGCGCTGATGGACTGTACTCGCTGGTCACCCTTGACGATCGCCTGTGAGGGACAGTCAACTGTCGGACAGCGATTACCGTCGATCAGTGCCAGATTGGGCCGGACACCAAGTCCCTCCACGGCACGTGACATGGCCAGCATGCTGGCATGCAGAATATTGATGGTATCTATTTCCTCGACACTGGCTTCAGCAATGCAGAACGCCAGTGCATCACGGCGGATAATAACGTCCAGACGCTCCCGAGTGGCCTCGTTGAGCAGTTTGGAATCCAGCAGACCTTCAATGGGCTTGTGCGGATCAAGTATGACCGCTGCAGCCACCACGGGGCCTGCCAATGGACCGCGGCCAACTTCGTCGACACCGGCTATCAAAAAGGGCTGTATTTGCATCTGCCAAGGATACTGCCTCAGCGTCAATCTCCCAAGCCCTGATCGACAAAAATAAGCTCTCCGACTGGAAAGCCCATCGCATCCGCCTGAGCGATAAATGCCTGTTTCTGCTCATCACTGACGGTAGGTGTGCGCGACAGGAACCACAGATAGGAACGATCATCCCCAGCCACATAGGCCTGAGTGTAATTTTCGTCCAGATCGAACACCGCATAGGTCCCGAAAAAAGGCCCGAAGAACGACACCTTCAAGTAACCCTCATCTTGCTCTCTGGCGAACCTGGCCCGGCCTTCCGCCTCGCTCCATTCCCCGTTTTCATCCAGCCCCTTGTTCAGAACCCGGATCTGACCATTGTCCTTGAGGCTGTATTCTGCCGAAACGTTACTCAATCCTCGCTCAAAACGATGATCCAGACGCGCTATTTCGTACCAGGTACCCAGATAGCGATCAACTTCAAAGTTCTGCACCGGCGTAATGCCCTTGGGCAGTCCTCCGGCACAGGCTGACAACAGCAACAAACTGCCCAGCGATACCAGCCAGCTCAGCGATCCTTTCATGCCTGATCTGCCTCCGAGCACACTTTGGCGGGGCAGTAATAAGGTCAATCGGTCAAGGTAACGTTGCATTTCAAGCACTCGTAATTTGTGGCGAAGGATGAGTCCGTGCTAATAATCATTTGCATGCAGCATGACTGGACAATGGGTGCCCTCCCGATTTTACCAACCCATAAACAAGCGATCAGTCGACACTGATCGACTCAGCCGCACAGGTAACACCGATGCAGAGTTTTGAATTTGACCTTGAAGAGGATCATCCGGACGAACCCGCTGTTGGACTGATCGTGCTGCAAACTGACGAAACCCTGGAGCATGAGCTGCGTCTTGGCTTGCCAGACAAGATACGGTTGTTCCATAGTCGAATTCCCAACAGCGTCGACATCAGCACCGACAGCCTGCTTGCCATGAAAGCGGCCATGCCGACAACACTCGCACTGCTCCCCTCAACAACCGCCTTCCGGGTCATTGTCTACGGCTGCACCTCAGCCGCTACCGTCATCGGTGAGCAGGCTGTTACAGAAACGGTCCGGTCGGTGTTTCCGCAGGTTGCGGTTACCAATCCCCTGAGTGCCATCAAGGCACGCCTGACATCACTGCAGGCAATGGAGGCACTGATAGCGGATACCAGCGTCGATGCCATCGTTGCCTCCTGCACCAACCTGCGCATGTCCGGCATGCCCTCAGATGCCAGCGCACGATTGGGTGTGCCGGTCATCAGCAGCAACTCAGCACTGATCTGGCATATCCAGACACTGTTAGACGCCTGCCACAAAACAGACTGAGCTGCTGCGGGCGCTATTACCGGACAGTCTCCTGAAGGTTCATGAAACACGCTGAGTGCCTGATGCGCAAACTCAGGCTAACGTGACTAGCTGATAGAGGATATAGCCTGCATAGCCGAGTATCAGCAGTGCGCCTTCTCGACGCGTGATGCGCCAGCCGGTCATCGCCACAAGGATCAATAGTGCGGTGGCTACCAGCATTACCCAGATATCAAAACTGATAATGGTGGCAGGCACCTGTAACGGTTTGACCAGGGCGGTGACACCTAAAATACCCAGAATGTTGAACAGATTACTACCCACCACATTGCCAAAAGCCACATCGCTCTGCCCCTTGCGTGCAGCAATTACGGAGGTAACCAGTTCGGGCATGGAGGTGCCGATGGAGACAATGGTCAGACCGATGACAGCCTCCGAGATGCCCCACGCTGTCGCCATGGAAACCGCAGCACCCACCAGCAACTTCGCCCCGATAATAGTGGCCAGCAGTCCGCCAATCAGCAAGCCTGCAGACTTTGGCATTGACAGCGGCGCCGCATCGATTGATTCAGCTTCTGCATCATAGACATCACCCGCTGGCGACTTGTGCTTTCGCTCCAGATAGATTGTCGACCCCAGATACAGAAACAGGAAAACCAGTAGCAGGCTTCCGACCGGGCGACTCAGTGAGCCCATGACAACTACCGCCACACATAACAGCGTGGCAAACACCAACATGGATCCGTCACGCTTGAAGGCGTTCCGGGAAACGGCGATGGGCAAGACCAGTGCCGCCACACCCAGAATCAGCAGAATATTGGCAATGTTGCTACCCACCACATTACCAACCGCGATACCTGGCGACCCGACCATCGCTGCCTGCACACTGGTTACAAGCTCTGGTGTGGAGGTACCAAAACCGACCAGCGTCAGACCGATAAGCATCGGTGAGACATTGAACTTGTGGGCAATGGACACCGCCCCTCGTACCAGCCACTCACCACCCAGAATCAACCCGGCGAAACCGAGTAGTAGAAGCACTATGTTCAAGTTGTTTTCCGACAGTATCCGATTGATTGTCGAGATCTGCCTTCAGCAGTTCACGATGGCGTGAGAGTGAGGTGAAGTTGCACGTTTTCAAGCGCTGAGAATAAAAATATCAGCTTACGATTTCTCCAGACCCGATTATTGTTTCCGGCTATAGACCATGACTGCGATCGTAGGCGTTTGGATCCTCCGGCGTAAAGTCTGCCAGCATCTCATCGGAAGGTGCCAGGATATCTACTTGCAATGGATAACACGGCGTTTCGTCATCCGAATGACTGCTGCCGCAATCACCACCCGGACAGGCAGACAGAGCACCCAGCAACGGGATATCAGCCAGAAATTCCAGATAGTCTCCCGGGCGAACCGGGCTTGCCTTCATGAAATACTGATGCGTGTCTTTGGTAAATCCGGTACACATGAAAACATTCAGTACATCATGAACAAGGGCTTCGACATCCTGAGTATTGCGACCCAGCTCGCTGGCCATCGCGCGTGTCAGGTTCGAATGGCAGCAGTGATGATAATCAACACCCTTCAGCAGACGGTTGGTATAGGGGTCACAGCGCGTACCGATAACATCATGCACACCACCGCCATCGGCATCCCAGCCATACCATTCCAGCGTGTCGTATGTGATGCTCGCCATGGCCCTGATGCCCGGCATGCTCGACCAGAGTCTGTCGCCACGAGTCAGGTGTGTTGCATGTAACTGCCTGGTCTTGCCGCTGAAGAAACGCTCGGACAAATCCTCAGAATTCCACAGGTTCAAATCGCCCACTTGCGGACCTTCGACACTGATAATGCGAAAGCCATAACCGGCAGGCACCTTGAAGGTGGAGGCCTCTCTGGGTGGCACCATGATGGTGTCGACCACTCGCAGGCTGCTACGCCATTTTTCCAGCCACCCTGAATCACGCCGAGGCACTGAATCGACGTTGTAACAGACAACCGGAGGGGCTTGCTGGCGCAGACTGGCATCATCGGGGCGGTTCATGAAACTCTCGCGTGTCTTGGAATTGTGCATTGACTATCAGGCCAGCAGCTCTCGCTCAAGCTCGATCAAGGTCTCAAGGTTATGAGCACTGCAGTAACGATCCACATAAGGTACTACCGGATCCATGTACTTGTCAGCCTCACCCGGCTCGAATCGTCCGAGCAAGGGATTGACCCAGACAAGCTTGCCAGCTCGCCGCTGTATTTTTTCCACTTGTTCAGCCAGTTGCAAAGGTGTGTCCGTATCGCAACCATCACTGAAAATCAGAACCGTCGTCCTGGTGTCGACGCAGCGCATGAGATGCTGCTCATTGAAACTTTCCAGTGAGCCTGCTATCCGCGTTCCACCCAGCCAGCCCTTGCCCAGACGATTGAGTGTGCGTTCGAAATCGGCTTCACTCAAACGCGCATGGCCGCGGCCCAACTCACTCAACTCGGTGTTGAACACATAGGCATCGGATCGCTGGAAAACACACATCAGAATTCTGGCAAAGCGCATGAACAGGCGCGCATAAACATCCATTGACTGACTGATATCGAGTAACAGAACAAAGCGTCGCAACCTGGGCTTCTTGCGCCGATAGCGCAGTTCTACCGGACGCCCTCCATAGCGTAGCGATAAGCGACTGGACTTGCGCAAGTCGACACTGGCACCTCGGCTTGCGATGTATTCGCGCCGAGAAACTCGTCGCCTGGCACGCCTTGCCACCTGCTCCACCAGGTGCTCGATTTTGCGCATCTGACGTGCATCGAAAACAAACCGGAAATCGGCCAGCGACAATGCCTTGAAATCGCCAGCACCATAGACCTCCTCCTGCTGCTGTTGCTTTTCCGAGGTGCCTGCCAGCCCTACCAGACGTTGCCGCCCCGTGCTAGCACCATCCAGCTTAGGCTCAGACTGCGTATCCGGCTTTTCACCGTCGACATCCAGAGACTCACCCACAGCCTGCCAGAAAGTCTCAAACAGGGTATCGAATCGCTGCCAGTCACGCGGGCTGCGACAGGCACAAGCCCGTGTCGTGTTTCGAAATTGCGTGCGGGATGTCGCGTATCCGGAGGCAGCCAGACTCTGGATTTCAAGCAGTGTGCCGGGGTCAACGACCAGCTTGTTGGCCCTGAGGTATCTGACAAAATCGTGCACGCGAATACGCAGATCGATAGCGAGCGACTCGTTCACGGTTGCCCGGGTCGAGAGGCGAATATCAATGCAGCATTGTCCCTTTTGACCAGAAGCAGATCCTCACGCGTCTTGATCAAAGCGGACAGACTTTGTTGAACCTGCTCGACTGAATCCTGCAAATCGACAATGCCCATCTGCATGAGCGAGGCCGCCCAATCCAGAGTCTCCGCCACGCCCGGTGCCTTGCGCATGGCCGCACCTCGCAGGCGCTGAACAACGCTCACCAGCTGCCGCGCCAGATGCGAATCGATGTCCGGCAGGCGGGCTCGCACAATAGCCAGTTCGCGTTGTTCATCCGGATAATCCAGGTAGTGATACAGGCAGCGACGGCGCAAGGCATCACTGAGTTCGCGCACACCGTTGGATGTCAGAATGACCTGTGGCCGCCTCTGCGCCGTGAAGGTGCCCAGCTCCGGAATGCTGATCTGAAAATCCGACAGCACCTCCAGCAGTAAAGCCTCGAACTCCTCATCAGCGCGATCAATTTCATCGATCAGCAACACCACCGGCGTCGTGCTTGAAATCGCACTGAGCAAGGGGCGCTTTATCAGAAAGTCATCACTGTAAAGCGTCTGCTTCAAGAGCGTCGGATCGGCACTGCCGGCCATCTGGATGGCCAGTAGCTGACGCTGATAGTCCCAGTCATACAAGGCATGCTGCGCATCCAGCCCCTCATAACATTGCAGGCGAATGAGCGAGGCACCCACGGTCTGCGACAGACACTTTGCCACCTCCGTCTTGCCGACCCCGGCCTCCCCCTCAATCAATAACGGTTTACCCAGCGCCTGCGCCAGCTCCAGCGCCGCCACCAACGCATCATCCGCCACATACCCCAACCCCTTGAACGCACCACCCAATTCCAACACCACCCCTCCAGGTCAGACCACCGTAAACGCTTGATATTTCATCACAATGTGCCTCACAACGATATCTTTATCGCCCTTAATCGACTATTAAATGCCTTGAAAAGCCGCGTTTAAGAGCAATACCACTCCAGATTTTAGTCCAGTACTGACACCAGCACACCTGGCGGGACTTTGGCCTGATCGGCGTTAAATGCCATAATTCGGGCTATAAAACCGTGTATCAAGGGCCCCATAGTGGCGAATTGTGCACATGAATTTAATATAATCAACTACATAGCGTGGTCCGACCCAGTGATGAGTGATGTTGAGCGTGTGTTGCAGCAGGTGGATGATGAGTTGCCGAAGGCTTTGGAGCGACTGTTCGAGCTGTTGAGTATTGACAGCATTTCGACAGACCCGGCTTACAAGGATTCTTGTGTGAAGGCAGCAGATTGGCTGGTGGAGGATCTGCGCAGCATCGGCTTCGAGACTCAGCGCCATGCTACGCCCGGACACCCCATGGTGGTAGGGCATCAGACAGGCGCCAATGACAAAGGTCCACACCTGTTGTTCTATGGTCATTACGATGTTCAGCCGGTAGACCCGCTGGAGCTGTGGAACAAGCCCCCGTTCGAACCCGCCATTGAGGACACAGAAAAAGGTCAGGTTATCCGGGCACGAGGTGCGGCTGATGACAAAGGTCAGCTGATGACTTTCGTGGAGGCGTGTCGCGCCTGGAAACAGGTGACCGGTTCCTTGCCAACTCAGGTCAGTCTGTTTTTTGAAGGTGAAGAGGAAAGTGGTTCACCGTCGCTGATACCGTTCATGGAAGCCAACAAATCGATGCTCACCGCCGATCTGGCGCTGGTCTGCGACACCGGCATGTGGGACAGCGAAACACCAACGATATCCACCATGCTGCGTGGCATGGTTGGCGAGGAAATCACCATCACCGGTCCTTCACTGGATCTGCATTCCGGTATGTACGGTGGCCCCGCCATAAACCCTATCCGCGTGCTGACCCGCATATTGTCTGACCTGCATGACGATGAAGGCCGTATCACGTTGCCCGGTTTCTATGAGGGGGTCCCTGAAATTACTGCCGAACTGCGTGAACAGTGGGCATCGCTGAGTCAGGACGGTAACGAGTTTCTGGAATCGGTGGGTTTGTCGACACCTGCTGGCGAGAAGGATTTTTCTGTTCTTGAACAGATCTGGGCGCGTCCGACCTGTGACGTCAATGGCATCAGCGGCGGCTATACCGGCGCAGGTTTTAAAACCGTATTGCCATCAAAAGCCATGGCGAAAGTCAGTTTTCGCCTGGTTGGTGATCAGGACCCGGTCAAGATTCAGCAGTCGCTGTACGACTTCATTGAAGCGCGTCTGCCGCCCGACTGTACGGCCACTTACCTGACCAAGGATGGCTCTAAAGCCACAGTCATGCCCGTGGATGCACCCGCCTTCCGACAAGCTCACAAAGCACTGAGCGATGAGTGGCAAAAAGAGGCCGTCTATGCAGGCTGCGGCGGCTCCATTCCGGTGGTCGGGCATATCAAGCAGATTCTGGGCATGGATAGCCTGTTGATCGGCTTCATGCTTGATGATGATGCCATCCACTCACCCAATGAGAAATACTCACTCAATAGTTATCACAAGGGCATTCGCAGCTGGGTACGAATCCTGGATGCACTGTCGCAGGATGAAGCAGCCACCTGACACTCGTTCAGACATAACGATTCAACGCCTCTTCGGTCGGGCCTGTATAGGCCTGGCCAAACTTGATGGCGTGCACGATCAGTGGTGCCAACTGGTGCAGGGATACTCGCTCCTGCCAACCGTCGGCCAATGGAAACTGTTCCTGATAAGCGTGAAAACACTCTTCGCCAAAACCACCGAACAATCGCATCATGGCCAGCTCAAACTCACGGTGCCCACCATGACTGGCCGGATCGATCAACCAGCTACAACCATCCGAATCCACCAGCCGATTGCCTGCCCACAAGTCTCCGTGTAGACGGGATGGCTGTAATTCCGCGTCCCCGTATTCGTCAAGGCGACTGGCGAGTGTCTCGATCTGTTGAACAGTGGAACGCCGCAAGGCATTACGCTCAGCCGCGATGCGCGCCAACGGCAACAATCGTTGCGAACCATAGAACTGCGACCAGGATTTTCCCGATGCATTCGGCAGACCCAGACTACCCGTACTGCGCTCATCCAGCCTGCCGAAATGCGAACAAGGTGCCTGATGCAAACAGGCCAGTGCACGCCCCAATTCTGCTTCAGTACTCGCAATGCGCGAACCCTCTTCGATCCATTGCAGCGCCAGAAAAGGAGGTTCATCACTCACAGCCAACACCGCAGGCACAGCCAATACCTTCACTTCCTGCAACCAGGCCAGCCCCCAGGCTTCCGTGGTGAAATGACGCGGTGGCGGATTGGCGTGGGTCTTGATGAAAACCGATTCCCCCGGTTTCAACGCTGACGACAACTCAGCCTCCATCACAACAGCACGCCAGCTCTGCGCAAAGTCGCCACCGCCCAACGGCTGCCACTGCCCCAGCGTGACCTTCAGCTTTTCCTCGACTGTTTGTCGCCACATGCCTCAACGCTCTACACAACTTCAACCAGCTATACGTTACCCTATCCACTCCCACCCACCTGAAGGTTCTGGTTTCATCATGCGCTTACATATCGTTCGTCACGGTCAAACCCACTGGAATGCCGTACGGCGAATTCAAGGCCAACTGGAATCCGAGTTGAACGATAACGGCAAGCAGCAGGCCAGAGACCGTGGTGCTGACATCGCCGATTTACACCTGAGCGCGGTGTATTCGAGCAGCAGTGTCCGCACCCGTCAAACCACCGCACTCATCCTCGGGGAGCGGAACGACTTTGTAACCTTTCGGGACGATTTACGAGAAGTCCGGTTAGGAATCTGGCAGGGACGTATGTGGGCTGATGTAGAAAAGGCACACCCAAAGCTGGTCGAAGCACACCGGGTTGCCTCGCCCTCCTTCGAAGTGGAAGGCGCTGAGAACTCCTACGAGGTACAAAAGCGCGGCGTTCGAGCCATCGAGTCAATCATCAGTGCCCATACGGGCGCTCCAGACGATGCCAACATTCTGATCGTCAGTCACGGCGCCATCATGAAAACCATCCTTGCGCACTACTCCAATGTCGCACTGGGTACTCTGCACACCTTGCCCGAATTGCCCAACTGCGCGCACTGCATTATTACTGTTGATCGGCACTTGCGCTCGGTAGAACAGATAGCCAGCACCCCTTTTAATGAAACAAGCTGGACGCAGGCGGCTAAACAGCCCTCACTAACAACCGTTGACATGAACAACGTGCCACGCGCCTAAAACAATCTGATTGGACAAGAGCGGTCAACGAGTGCATGTTCGAACCATGACTCGTTTTCTGCTTCATGCAAGGACGAAGTGGTAGCAAAGACGTATCGGTAGCCGAATAATCAGGAGCCTGATCCATGACTGACAAGAGCATCAGAAACTATACCGGCAAGCATGCCACCATTGCCTGGGACAAGAAGCTGTGTATCCACGCAGGTGATTGCATTCGTGCCGACGGAGATCTGTTTGAGCTAGGCCGCAAACCCTGGTGCAGCCCGGATACCAGTAATAATGAGGATATCCTCGATATTGTCAGCCGTTGTCCTTCAGGCTCATTGTCCGTCGTCTTCACAGATTCTGACAAGGCCGAACTGGCACCGATACAGAACACCATCACCGTCGTCTACGACGGTCCGTTACAAATCAAGGGCGAGCTACAGATAGAAGGCGTAGCAGAGGATGACTCGGCCGGCCTGATGTTTCGTGCCTCGCTGTGTCGCTGTGGGCTGAGCAAAAACAAACCGTACTGCGATAACAGCCACAAGCAATCAGGTTTCAATGATGACGGTGCGGTGAATAACCCGGGCACGCCACTGGAAGAGAACGGCGGTCCGCTGGCCATCACATTGCGCGAGAATGGCCCCCTGTTCATCAGCGGCAATGTGCGAATTGTTGCTGCCAGCGGTACCACTGAATGGCAAGGTACAAAGACAGCGCTATGCCGTTGTGGCCACAGCAAGAACAAACCCTTTTGCGACGGTACCCACCGAAGCGAACAATGGCAGGCAGATTAAGAACCCTAAAGGCATGAAACAGATATGAGCAATGCGCCTCTGAACGGGATAAAGGTTATCGAACTGGCCCGAATTCTGGCAGGTCCCTGGATCGGACAGACCTTGTCCGATCTGGGGGCAGATGTGATCAAGGTAGAGAGCCCGGCTGGGGACGATACCCGCACCTGGGGACCACCGTGGATCGATATTGATGGTGAACAAAGCGCGGCCTACTTCCATGCCTGCAATCGTGGCAAGCAGTCCGTCGTGGTTGATCTGAAAACCGAAGAGGGTCGCAAGAAAGTGCTCGACTTGCTGGACGGTGCCGATGTTCTGATCGAAAACTTCAAAGTGGGCGGACTAGAACAATACGGACTTGATGCCGCCACTTTATGCAAAGCCTTCCCCTCGCTTATCTATTGCTCAGTCACAGGCTTTGGACAAACCGGCCCTTACGCCAGCCGTGCCGGTTACGATTTCATGATTCAGGGCATGAGTGGCATCATGGAACTGACTGGTGAACCCGAAGGCGAACCGCAGAAAATGGGCGTCGCCTTTGCCGATATCTTTACCGGCCTGTATGGCGTGATTGCTGTCCAGTCTGCCCTACTGCAGCGCCAGACGACGGGGCGTGGTCAACATGTGGATCTGTCACTGTTCGATTGCATGACGGGAGTGCTTGCCAATCAGTCCATGAATTACCTGGCCAGCGGCCAAGCTCCCACCCGTATGGGCAATCGGCATCCGAACATTGCCCCCTATCAGACCTTCCCTGTCAGCGATGGGCACTTGATCATAGCGGTCGGTAATGATGGTCAGTTTCGACGTCTATGCAAGCTTCTGCAATTACCTGAACTGCCCGACGATGAGCTCTACTCCAGCAATGCCGCACGTGTGACAAACCGGGACTCTCTCGAACAACTGCTCGTGGCAAAAACATCACTCTGGACCCGCGATGATCTGCTGCAGGCGCTGGAGAAATCCGTGGTCCCTGCCGGCCCGATCAACAGCGTAGCCGACGTTTTCGCTGACCCTCA
Source organism: Granulosicoccus antarcticus IMCC3135 (assembly GCF_002215215.1). Classification (NCBI taxonomy): domain Bacteria; kingdom Pseudomonadati; phylum Pseudomonadota; class Gammaproteobacteria; order Chromatiales; family Granulosicoccaceae; genus Granulosicoccus; species Granulosicoccus antarcticus. Next base: position 5,445,358 of record NZ_CP018632.1, read on the forward strand.
GTTCATCGCCCGAGGCATGAAAATCGAACCGGATGGCATTCCGGGTGTACGAACCCCAATCCGCTTCAGTGACAGCACCTTGAACCTGGAACGTCGCGCCCCGAAACTCGGGGAACACGACGGGTAATCTGAAACTCGGAAACCGTGACTATCTCAGGTACTGGTAATGCCTGCAAAGTGCGCCGCAAGAGGCATGCAAGCACGCATTGCTTTAATGCGCGAGCATTTGCCAAATGCGACCGCGTCGAGAGTGAATATTTGGACTACTAGGGTTTCCCCTAATAGGCAAACGTAACCCATGGCGATACACTGAGGTTCCAACTAATAAAGTCACAAGGATGTGTGCAACATGATAGTCAACAGCCAAACTCGGCCAGTCGCTCGTGCGCCTTCATTCAGCAGCGATTCATCAAACGAATCCGACAAGCCAGCCAATCTGGCTGAAGACAGGTCGGTTATCCGGCCCGTTCCTTCAAGTAATCGCGGCTTTGGTGATACCTCAGCGTTACGTGATTCTGTACTTTCAAAAAGTTTGTCCAATGAGTCCAGGCCGAGTGGCGACCTACAGAATGACTTCGTAGAGCAGTTTTCCAATCTGGCCACAGACAAGGAAGCTTTTCATGCGACGCTGCAGGATGTCTTCGGCGATAACCATGATACTCAGGCTGGCGAAGCAATTCGTCAGCAGGCACTGGCTGGTGATTTCAGCTGGATGCCCGAAGTCAGATTTGTTGATGCAGCAGTTCTTGAAGGGGCTCAAGGGGCTTATGACTCAACAAATGACAGGATTCTGATCAGCGCTGATCTTAAAGGTACGACACAAGGCGCTGCGGTATTGACCGAAGAAGTTGGCCATGCGTTGGATAACAGGTTGAATACATCGGACACAGCTGGAGATGAAGGTGAACTATTCCAGATGTTGTTATCGGGCAAGGCGCCCAGCACTGAACAGAGGCAAGCGATGCTGGTGGACAATGACCATGGCAGTATCGTTGTTGATGGTGAGGAGGTCGCCGTCGAATTTTTTAGTTTCAACCCTTTCCGCCCTTTAGAGTCGATTTTGGATGAGATCATCCCCGACGACCCTGTTCAAGAGTTTATTCAAGAAGAAATAATTGACCCTGTCGAGGATTTTATTGAAGATGAGATCATCGAACCGATTGACGAGCATATCGTGCAGCCGGTCATTGACCTTGGTGAAAGCATTATTGATATCACCGTCGATATTTTCACCTCCCCGGTCGAATTAGGCCAAGTTGCTTTTGCAGGCATAGATGATTTTGTGTCTGCCTTGGGAGATGGTGATTGGTCAGCGGCAGGCCAGGCGATAGTGGACAACTTTGTTGATTCATTTCATGCCGCAAACGGACAGCTCACAGATACACTGGTGATGAGTCTCCACATGGCCGTCAATCTGGTTGAGTCGACGGCGGGGATAATCGAGGAGCGTCCACTGAGTCAGAATGAAATTGACTATCTGCGCCCCATTTTTGGTAATTCAATCGATTACAGTGAAGTGACTGTTCAAAGCGGCGGGGTCAAGGAATTGCTCAATATGCGTGCAAATGTCGTGGGTAATGATATTTTCATGTCCGAAGATGATTTTGCGGATGGTGGCCCTGGCCTGACAGACGCGGGGCTGGTCACGCTGGGACATGAAATGGGCCATATCTGGCAGTTTCAGACTCAGGGTCCGGAATACATCCATACGGCTTTAGCGGATCAAGAAAATCACGGCAGTCAGGGAGTTGGAACCGGTGAAGCCTACGATTGGCTCCACGTAGCTGATCAGGGTGTGTCATTCAGCGATATGGGACCAGAGAGGCAGGCTGAACTGGCTTCGTTCATTGGTCAGATAATTCACAAGAGTACCGGACAGCTTAACGGGGATATGGCCAACAAAGAGCTTCGGAAGATATTTGGTAACGACTACTGGATGCCTGCGGAAACGTGGGCGTTAGTCAACGAAGCTCACACGATACTTCTTGACGGATAAGATCGTTTCACCTTTAATTGGATGAGCACACACTAGTATGAGAAAACACCACTGCCTGGCGGTTTTTCTATGTTTATTTGTTCTGAGCGGTTGTGAATCATCTTCGCGCAACTGTGACGGATTTAATCATCCGTTGGCAGAGGCGTGGACAGGCAATGACGGTTTGGGTGAGACGCGTTCTTTTGTCGACAATGCCGGCAACCGCAAGACCTATGCGTTGCAGTCGATTGACAAAACAGACCCTAGAGTCAATACCTCAAACGGTTCGGATTCCAACCTGGTGCCTTGTTATGAAACGGCGCAATATCAGTATGTGCAAACCAATGCTGATATTGCCTACTCGCTCGATTTCCTTCAGAGAGATATCCGTGGAGATCAGCCTACGGAAGATCAGAACGTGACTCTGACAGTGAACACGCAGAACCCTGTGGGCACGAACACCGATTCAAACGTAAGGGATTGGTGGTGGTTAACCAGTTTTGATCTAAATTACTCATCAGATTCTCCCGAGAGCACAACCTGGCCCGGCAATGGGAGCTATTTCCCTGAAGCCACCATAAACGGAAATGTCTATGTGGATCTACTTCAGCACACATTCAATAACAACAGCGAACGATTCACCAGCGGGTTGGTTGATGAAGAGGCACAGTGGGTTCGACTGGTGGTTGCCAAGGATTTCGGGCTTGTACAATATGAGCTGTTGAACGGTACCGTTTACACACTGGACAGGGAATAAGCAGACGAACTCTGTTTGACATCAATCAATTGCATGAGCATCCACTAATATGAGAAAACACCACAGCCTGGCGGTTTTTCTATGTTTATTTGTTCTGAGCGGTTGTGATTCATCTTCGCGCAACTGCGACGGGTTTAATCATCCATTGGCAGAGGCATGGACAGGCAATGACGGCTTGGGAGAGACACGCTCCTTCGTTGATAATGCCGGCAACCGCAAGACCTATGCTTTGCAGTCGATTGACAAAACAGGTCCTAGAGTCAGCACCTCAAACGGTTCGGATTCCAATCTGGTGCCTTGTTATGAAACAGCGAAGTATCTGTATGTGCAAGCCAATGCAGATATTGCCTACGAGTTCGATTTCCTTCAGAGGCAAATCCGTGGAGATCAGCCAATAGACAATCAGAGTGTGACTCTGGTAGTGAATACGCAGAATCCTGTGGGCACGGACACCGATTCAAACGTAAGGGATTGGTGGTATGTAGATGATCTTGAGTTTAATACCACATTGAATCCAACCGAGAATACAACCTGGCCCGGCAATGGGAGCTATTTCCCTGAAGCCACCATCGACGGAAATGTCTATGTGGATCTGCTTCAGCACACATTCAATGACAACAGCGAACGATTCACCAGCGGGTTGGTTGATGAAGAGGCACAGTGGGTTCGACTGGTGGTTGCCAAGGATTTCGGGCTTGTACAATATGAGCTGTTGAAAGGTACCGTTTACACGCTGGACAGGGAATAAGCAGACGAACTCTGTTTGACATCAATCAATTGCATGAGCATCCACTAGTATGAGAAAACACCACTGCCTGGCGGTTTTTCTAGGTTTATTTGTTCTGACCGGTTGTGATTCATCTTCGCGCAACTGCGACGGGTTTAATCATCCATTGGCAGAGGCATGGACAGGCAATGACGGCTTGGGAGAGACACGCTCCTTCGTTGATAATGCCGGCAACCGCAAGACCTATGCTTTGCAGTCGATTGACAAAACAGGTCCTAGAGTCAGCACCTCAAACGGTTCGGATTCCAATCTGGTGCCTTGTTATGAAACAGCGAAGTATCTGTATGTGCAAGCCAATGCAGATATTGCCTACGAGTTCGATTTCCTTCAGAGGCAAATCCGTGGAGATCAGCCAATAGACAATCAGAGTGTGACTCTGGTAGTGAATACGCAGAATCCTGTGGGCACGGACACCGATTCAAACGTAAGGGATTGGTGGTATGTAGATGATCTTGAGTTTAATACCACATTGAATCCAACCGAGAATACAACCTGGCCCGGCAATGGGAGCTACTTCCCTGAAGCCACCATCGACGGAAATGTCTATGTGGATCTGCTTCAGCACACATTCAATGACAACAACGAGCGATTCACCAGCGGGTTGGTTGATGAAGAGGCACAGTGGGTTCGACTGGTGGTTGCCAAGGATTTCGGGCTTGTACAATATGAGCTGTTGAACGGTACCGTTTACACGCTGGACAGGGAATAAGCAGACTAATTCTGTTTGACTTCGACTAACTTGACCGGTCTTTGCGTCAATTGCCATGACCGGTTGAGCATCTGATTCCTACATTTTCTTCTTTTGCTGTCAGAGTCGGCTTCTACGGTTTAAAATCTTAAGTGCAACCCCCTATCAGCGATTGGGCACTTGATCATAGCGGGTAGGTAATGACGGTCAGTTTCGACGTCTATGCAAGCCTCTGCAATTACCTGAATTGCCCAACGTCGTGCCCCCAATCTGGGGGAACACGACGAATAGCTTCCGGGGGTTCGTTCACGAAATCAGATCATTTTGGACTTCATGGCCTCCGCAATATAGTCAGCTTGACGAATGGCCAGGCTGACAATGGTTAACGTCGGGTTCTCGGCCGCTCCTGTGGTGAACTGACTACCATCAGAGACAAACAGATTGTCAATGTCATGAGCTTGCCCGAACTTGTTGACGACACCCAGCGAGGCATCTGCACTCATGCGGTTTGTTCCCATGTTATGAGTGGAAGGATACGGTGGCGTGGGATATGTCTGAGTTGCACCCACTGAGTCATACAGCTCCATCCCCTTCTTATACGCATAGTTGCGCATCGCAATGTCGTTGGGGTGGTCGTCGAAATGGACATTGGCTACCGGCATACCAAACTGATCCTTTGCATCAGACAAGGTAATACCGTTGGTTTCCTGCGGCATATCTTCACCAACGAGCCACATGCCTGCCATATTCTCGTACCCATCCATGGCAGCGGTGAACTCCCGTCCCCATCCGCCCGGATTCAGAAAAGCTGCCATGAAAGGCACACCCAGTGACAATGTCTCCATCTCGAAGCCCCCGACAAACCCGCGACTGGGGTCCAGACGGGCTTCATCGGAAATGATACCGGCCATCGTGGTACCACGATACATATGTACCGGCTCTTCAAACACGCCATAGACCGAACCGGTCATGTGACGCATATAGTTCTTACCAACCTGCCCCGACGAGTTAGCCAGACCGTCCGGAAACATGGAGGAGGAAGAATTAAGCAGAATTCTCGGGCTCTCTATCGAATTGCCCGCGACACAGACTACCCGTGCTTTCTGCAACTGTTGATTGCCATCGGCATCCTGATACAGAACACCACTGACTTTACCCTTGTCATCGTGTTCTATTTTGAGCACATGCGCCTGCTCACGGACTTCAAGTTTGCCAGTCGCCTCACCCTTGGGAATTTCAGTATAGGCAGTTGACCACTTCGCCCCCATTTTACAACCCTGGAAACAGAACCCCAGCTGCCGACAAGAACCGCGATCATCACGTGGCTGTGAATTGATAGCCATACGTCCTGAGTGGCACTCCTTGTAACCCAGTTTGTCTGCCCCAGCCTTCATGACCTTGAAATTATTATTACCCGGCAATCCGGGGATATCGTTGGTACGCGTGACCCCCATCTTGTCTTCAGCTTTGGCATAGTAGGGCTCTAACTCCTTCAGAGTCACAGGCCAGTCAAGAAGATTGGCGCCGGGAACATCGCCATATTCTGTCTTGGCACGAAATTCATGATCCTGAATACGCAGAGAAGCACCTGCCCAGTGTACGGTAGAACCACCGACCGCTTTCACGATCCAGGCTGGCAGGTTGGGAAAATCCTTCGCGACTCGCCAATCGCCCGAAGTAGTCCGCATGTCTGTCCAGGCAAGCTGCCCGAAGCTTGCCCATTCATCATTCAGGTAGTCGGCAGGCAGGTGTCTGGCACCGGCTTCCAGAGCAACAACGTCAATGCCCTTCTGGGCCAATTCATTTGCCAGTGTGCCGCCACCTGCACCGGTGCCGATGATAACAACCACACTGTCATCATTTAAATCATAGGGAGCTGCCATGTTTTTGTTCTCTTTGTCTGTTTAGAATTTGGAACCGTGTATCGCCAGAAGCCTCGCGATTGAAATCAATGATTACTGTGCCTGAGCAACTACCCTCATCAAAGCCAGTTAACATCATCAAATCCACGTTCCAGGTATCCACCTTTTTCAAATGAAGACCCCTCATAGCCCAAAATAGACCAGACCTCATGTTGGTTGTACAGACTCACTACAAGCCCACCCCTCACAGTTTGAAAAAAACCTTCCTGTTCCATTGTTTTAAGAATGGCAACCCGGTCAATTTCCCAACCGGTACCTACATAAGACCCATGCCCATTCGCCTTCGCCATTTCATCCAGACTCGCGATGCCTGCCTCAATCATTGCCTTGTAGTCGGCATCTTCTTCGGCTTTTTCTTCATGCCCCTTTACAGCTATCGCGTAGAGTTCATCACCAAATCTGTCGTGAGGATAGATGTCTCGCGCCATCTGCACCAGCGTTGCCATTACTTCGGGCGATAACGTTTTTGTTTCCAGTGCCCAGGCGGCATTACCAGCGGCAAGAAATCCGTTACCAACCATCAAACCAGCACCAATTCCAACCCCTCGTTTCAAAAGCTGACGGCGGGTCATCTTTCCTGCAACAGGTGCTTTGTTACGTACAAACTCAATAGTTTTAATATTGGATATATCAACCATTTTCACTCCTCCAGACTCCATTAGTGCTTAGGGCTCGTAAAATACTCAATCAGCCCTTACCTGCTTGAAACGACAGTGACGTTACAAGCCCTTCAATTCCTACCGGAAAATGAGCGTAAGCGCAAGCCTTACGCTATTGCTCACTTCAACAGATCCTGATATTAAAATCAGGGACGCCCCAGAAGCTCAGCCCCACCACCAAGGGCCGGACCTGCAGTAGGATCAGCCTCGCCTTCAGCCAGATCAGCTATCAACGTCTCTGTCGTCAGGATAAGTGTTGCAACAGAAGCCGCATTGACCAGCGCACTAGTGGTCACTCTCACAGGGTCGATAATTCCGGCCTTGAACATATCGTTGTATTCGCCAATGGATGCGTCATAGCCTCGCCCTGAATTCGACGCCAGAACATCTGCTTTCACCGCATCGGCATCGGCACCGGCATTGAATGCGATTCTTTCCAATGGCCGTGTCAGCACGGAACACAGTAGTTCTATCCCTGTACGTACATCGCCTTCATTGTCTGCACTTACCTCTTCCAGTTTATGACCAATCTGTGCCAGGGCAGTACCACCACCGGCAACAACGCCATCCTCCGCAGCTGCTTGCACGGCACACAGCGAATCTTCGATCAATTGGATCTTGCGCTTCTGCTCTACTGGCGTGAACCCACCGACACTGATGACCGCCATGCCACCCGATAGTTTGGAGAGTCTCTCTCGTAATTTGTCCTGGTTGATATTGGGAGGCGAAGCATCATGCTGACGCTGGACTTGCGCTTTTCTTGCCTTGATCGCAGCACTGTCGCCATTGCCACGAACAATACTGGTAAACGAGGAGCTGGCGATGACTCTTTCGGCACCACCCAGTTGCTTCAAAGTAATGTTGTCGATGGTCTTGCCCAGATCACGCGCCACGACCTCTCCCCCTGTCAGGATGGCCAGATCATCCATCATGGCGGTGCGCCAATGCCCGTATTCTGGTGGATGAACAATCAAGTATTTTCCGACACCATCATCGTCCATTAAAGAGACAACTACCGAGGGTGCAATTTCTTCGGCAATGATCAAGAGCGGACGACCTTCGCCCTGGGCAATCTCCCGTGCCTTGGCCAGATGGCTCGGATCAAGAATCTTGTGATCCGTCATGAGAATGAGTGGGTTCTCAAGCACCGCTTCCATCTTCTCTTCATTGGTCACCATATGGTGGGAAAGGTAGCCTCGTTCAAACGACATACCCTCGACGACATCAAGCGTGGTGTTGACAGTCACCGAGTAATCCGCACTAATGACCCCCTCCTTGCCCACTCGATGATAGGCCTCCGCCACCATGGCACCCAGCTTTGGATCTGTTGCAGCTACGGTAGCAACAGCAGTCAGATACTCAGGGTGCTCATCGCAGCTGCGCGCGCTCTGCAAAAGCTCGTCAACGACAAGCTGTACGGCAATATCGATGCCTTTACATAGATCTACCGGCCTGACTTTCCCGTCATTGATGTTCACGCCTTTTTGAATCAGTGCATTTGCCAATACCATGGCCGTCGTCGTGCCATCACCAGCCACCTCATTTGTCTGCATAGAGACTTCCCTGACAACTTGTGCCCCCATGTTCTCGAATCGGTCTGACAATTCAATCTCGCCAGCAATCGAGACACCGTCACGGGTCACAATGGGAGTACCTATCGGGCGGTCTACCATTGCATTGAGTCCTTTGGGCCCAAGCGTTGGTTCGACAGACGCTGCCAGTTGTGCGACCCCTTTTGCAAGAGCACGCCGTGCGTCGGAGCCGTGGAGAAGTAGCTTTGCCATAAAATTCAATTGTCCTTGAAGTAGCTGGAACGATCTGGCAGTTCCTGGATTCAGAGGCTGGCCTATTGACCGGATTCCCTGATATGAAGATAGAGTAAAACGCCTTCTGCAGAGCGACTCACCTTGAACACTCTTGCCGAGTTAAATAACAAGGCTGTCCCCCTACAGAAGGTTTGACTCGGACTGATAATCCGACGTCGTTTTTCAGACCTGAAGCTGTCAGAGAATCACTCGATATACTCGAACATATCCTCCATGTTTCCATAGAGAATGATGGTGTTCTCATCAACGCGGACCATGCGCCCATAGTGAGTGGACGTATTTACTTCAAAGATCTCCGCCGTCATTTCCCGACCCAGAAACTCACCGATCTCATCCATCTTGAATACCAGCTTGCCTTCACCATCCACGCGTATGGTGGCCGGGTTATGAGTCACGGTTACCGCAGGGTCCTCGTCCATGAACTCGGCAATGGCACGGGCCTCCACGGAATCATTCATTGTCACACCACATTGGTGTGAGATGGTTTGATCGAACTTGATGTCTTTCATCGACTTGAAGACATTCTGATTTGTCGAATTACGCGCTGACTCTGACATTCGAAGTGCTCCTTGTATTTAGCGGCTAAGGCCGAGTTCGCTCAGAATATGATCTACGCGTTCATGCGAGATGGCTTTTACGTCCTGGAAAGACACAGGTTTGGAATGTGCCTGTGACCAGATCGGTTGCAAGCTGTTAGCAGCTTTCTCTGCCAAAGCACCATGCTTGTCGACCCAGGACTGAAAGACGGATTTATTCTGCTCAGCAAACTGCTCATCATTAATCAGCACATACATCAGATCGATGGTGTTCGCCAGGTTGCGCTCGTAATCAGCTTCGGCGGCAGAAATCACGGCGGGCGTCATGAAATCATTATTGGCAGCTGCTGCCTGCATCAGAAATCCTGAGCGAAACAACTCACCAACCAATGGCTCGAAGATGATGTTGATGGCGAAGTACTGCTCCAGATAATCTTCAGTTCCCATGATGGTTTCAATTGCTTCACGGCAACCTTGCCAAATGGGATCTTCCAACCATGCTTTCTTACCCAGCTCATCATCCCATCCCTCTATGTCCATACCGATTTCAGCAAGGAACAACGTGATGTCCTGTGACAAACGCAGCTTGTAGGATGAATTGGTCAGTATTGCATTGTTGATCATCTGCGTATAACCATAACGCTGTGCTTGCATCAACGATGTTCCCAACCCAAACTCGACATGCTTCCAGGCACTCATATGTGTTTTCAGGACCTTGTTCCAGGACTGATCTAAAGCCTTGTGTGCGCCCGTTTTTCGCGCATTGGAAACCACGCCCTGCACCATCGTTTCAATTCTGGCTTGCCGCTGGTAGTGGGTTCTTTCCCATTCCTGATCGGGTGCACGGTAATCATGCCAATTGGAGCTCTTGATAGCCGTATCTTCCTTGCGATACGCACCAGCACCTTTGCCACCGCGAAAATCTATGATCCAGTCCTGTATCAGATAGCGCTCAGGATCCGGTTGAACGTCTACTGTGACATCCTCGTAGTGCGTTGCTCGCCTACCTCGCGGCTCAAAGTAGTTGTACTTTCTACTGTTGGAACCGACAAATGTTGCCGCGCCGGCTGCACCTGAGCCGACTGAACTGGATGTTGCTACCATGATAATCTCCACTGGGTATTGTTGATGATGGTTTGTTAGTGGACCGACGAGGAACCTGAAGTCGGTGTGAATTTGTCGAAGAAAATTCGATCGGTTTCAAAATCATTCATGAACAGTATCGGTGCCAACGCTTCGATCATTGGCGGTGGCCCGCAAGCATAAACGTCACCTTGCCCCTGAATATCCAGTTCCTGAAGTCGACGCTCGACACTTTCGTGAACGAATCCACGCTCACCGGTCCAGTCTGAATCCTCTTCTGCATGACTGAGTACCGGTATGAATTCGACCAGAGGATATTGCTCGGTAAGACTTTTTATCTCCTCCAGCTTGATCAGATCATTCTCGGTACGTGCTCCGTAGAAGAATAGAATCTGCCTATCCTCTGCGCTCACCACCTGGTCGTTGAGAATGGACCAGACTGGCGACATACCGGAGCCAGCACCAACGAGAATAACTGGCCCTTCTCGCTCTTCACGCCTGAAGCACATTCCGAATGGGCCTGAAATACTGACGGAGGCACCTACTTTGATACCGCCATCGTCCAGTTCATTTGAAAATCGTCCATCAGGATATTTCTTGATAATGAATGACAACTTCTGAGCTTCGCTGGGTGGGTTGGCCATGGAGAAGGAACGTGTAATCGTCTCTCCACCAGCTGTCGATACCGTGATATCCACGTACTGCCCTGCCCAGAACTTCAACGGCGCGTCTATCTCTATATCCACGCCACGAATATCATGTGAAAGAGCGCTGAAATCGACGATCTTGCCTTCGTAGGTTTTGACGGGAATCGATCTGGACAACAACTCTTCATCAAAATTGAGCAACTCGATTTCGATATCACTATAGGCCTTGGTACAACACATCAGAATGTGGTCACTTTCTCGCTCGAAGTCATTCAATGCAAATGTTGAATGCTTGAGCAGTTCGATCTCACCTTCGAGCTTTATGCACTTACAAGCGGAGCATTGCCCCTCCTTGCACCCGTGAGGCAAGGCAATACCCTGTCGAAACGCAGCATCAAGAATTGTTTCATCTTCCTGGACTTCAAACTCCAGCCCTACCGGTTCCAACCGTACGTTATAGACTTCACTCATATCTAACAGCTCCTGAAATCGAATTCTCTGCAATTTTTATTGGGATGCGATGTGGTCGTGCGATGGCAGAGGCTCAACCCACCTCTGCGCATCGCCTACTTCAAACGCAGACTCAGTTGCAGGTGTTGATCGTGAATCCGGCTTGATATTCTTTGATATGAGCAACACGATCTGTGTCATTCATCGCTCGCAGCGCATTCAGCGGTGAAGTCATCGTATTACCGCGGATGTCATCCAGCTTCCACATGTCCTTATCGTCGAATCGCAGATGAGGTTGTGGTACCAGCGTCTTGCCATCTTCGCGTACAAAGTTGAGGTCCTTGACCACGTCGGCCAGATCCCAACCGTCATAAAGCGTTTCCCATTCGCGCTTGCCGGAGAACTCACCCATGGCAGGCGTAGCTCGACCCTGATACTCATCGGAGAAGGCTTCCACCGCTGTCCAGCGATCCAGTTCATGAGCGAACGTGTGCAACTTGCCGTCAATCGTATCGACGACCATGTCCTCACGAATCAGGCACGGAACCAGGCAAGACCAGCAACGATGTGGGTATACATAACCCACCTCTTCATTGAACGCGAGCACCTTCTCACCAGGCACACTCAGCTTTGCATACCATTTCCAATACTCACCGAACTCTGCATACCAACCTGGATACTTGTGCTCGAACCACTCAAAATCCTTATCGGTCTGAGCTTCAATACGCCAGAAATTCACGGGCCAGCCAACGGAGAAGAATTGCGCAACCTTGTGCACATAGCGTTTTTCGACAATGCGCTTCCAGGCCTCCTGAACATCATCGTGATGAACCTTGATTCCGTACTTTTCAAGCGGCAGCATATAGGTTCGATAGTAGTCTTCGAATATCCATCGATGCCACATCTCGGCATAAGACTCCTTATCCTTATCCCGATTGGTTGTGCCATATTCTATGAACGTGCCGACAGCCGCATCCACGATGGCGTGGTTCTGCCAGAATGCATAACGAAGATCACGTTCGAGAAGCAGATGATTTTCAGGCTCTTTGAGCGCAGCCATCAACAGAGAGTGACCGTTTCCGATGTGCCGGCTTTCATCTGATTGAACCGACAGAAATACAGTCGGCAATGCATAGTCGCCATTTCGCGCCGCTTCGGAAGGCATGGCTACGAACAGTGTATTAGTGAAGGCTGTTTCTGCCACGACCGTCAAGTACATGCAGGCAGCTGTCATCGTGTCACCGGTAATGAATGCCTCACCAAACTGACGACCGATGGTAGTGGCATAACACTTGCCAAAAGCCTCTTCGGTGATATCAAAACCTGCCGGATCGATATAGTTTTCCATATACCACTTTTTCAGATTCATCTGAATAGTGGAATGCCGGAATTCATCGACCATCTGCATGGTAAAACCTGTACGCAGCTCCTCACCCGGTGCAAGCCTGGCAACCATCGCCATCGAGCGGGCAGCGGATATTTCGGGAAACGGGATAATCGACAGAAACAGTTTCATCCATTCAATCCAACGCGGCTCTACGTTGCGGAACATATCGCCGCGCAACGCCGCATCCAGAGCGCCATAGACTCGATTGTCTTTCTCTTCTTCCATCGGAAAATAGGAGCGAAGCACCTGCTTCATCGGGTCACGTGGTGCTTTGGTGATCTTGTAGTCAGTGGGGTATGTACTGGCCTCCTGAACGTAGGTTGGATTCCAACCCAGGTCCGCAATTTTCTTGGTCGCCTCGCCTACGGGAATGCCCCGTTGAGACGTGATCTTGTTTAGCGTAATTGCCATAAGGCATGTATCTCCTTCTGCTGAGTCCGTTAATGCAGGGTTGATGGAAGCAATCTTTGCTGCCAATTCATGCGACCTGAAGTACGCGCTTTTCATCGGTATCAGTAAGGGGCGATGATCTTGTCGCTCAGTTCACGACACTCACAGTATTGGGGAATCAATCGTTGTGCAACGACGTATTCAAGGCCACATTCACAGCGGGAAATTCACGCAGTTGTGTAACTGTAAGCCTGCTGTATCAGCATTTGTAACGTATCGTTACAGCGTGAATCATTCTGAAACAGTTTTCAGATGAAGCAGATCAGTATGTAACGACAATGCGGGGTCGGATCTGCATTATATCGATGTAACTAGACACTCATCTCAAACATTACAAACTATCCATATTTACACTCCACTTCATTACCCCTGTTTTCATGGCCATTCAGAGTCAACAACTCAGCTAACAACAAGCATGACGCAAGTCAGAACACCGATATTAAAAAATGATCAATCAAGAATATTTTCAGAATACAAACACATGACTACAAGGGTCATAGCTGCATTTAGACTCATTCATATCTATATAAACTGCATTTACCTCTTCACGAGCGACGATGTTTCGTATAGTCTTTGCGATGCGAGATCACGGGACTTGTTCCTTACAACATTAAATTCGGCTCTCCATAACCGATGCGCTCTCCAAAACCCGATATCGCACTCTTGCAGGCAACAGGGTCTATTGAATCGACACAAGCCCCCTGTCATGAAAAGAACCGAGGACTAAAACCATGACTGGTGAATCAAACACTATAGAGAGCCTAATGCTCCAGCGAGCGGAGTTGATCGGCAAGCTATCTCAGGCAACTGCGGAACATATGCGCATACTGCGAGTGAGTAGCGGAATTGATGTTCTATTGATGAAACAGCCGCAATCTCCCGAAGACATCAAGAGTAAGTCGGAAACAGAGGCCAGAATCACCAACAGCCAGTCTCATGTAGATATGCTTGAGGCCAGCCTTGCAGTAATAGACAACAACATTGAAACTACTTTGAATTCGGAGGCATGAAATGGTGGGTAACCGTTCCGCAGGAACTTCTCTTTTTGATTTATTGGCAAGAGCATGGACTCTGGATGACGAGGTTGTGCAAACAGGTTTCAACCGAGCCGATTCAGCAGTCTACTTCCGTCTTCAGTCAGGAAAGCTTGCTCTGGCAACTACCAGGGATTCGGAAAGTCCCAAAAGCCGCACTCGTATAGAAACTGATACCGGACGTACAACTATTCGCCAGCGGGAAAATCCAATTCCAGAAGCCAGGATCATCCCTATCGCGCTGAATGCCGAACTGCCAATCGTACGTTTCGGAGAAAACGGGTTCATGGCTGTTGACGCCGATGGTGTTCCACATCAGATAACAGCGCAGGGTCAGTGCATTGAGAAGGCCAACTCGATTGTCGGACCACAGATCACATCACTATGCAGTGATCGCAGCGGCGAGACTCTGGCAATTGCGGGACCGTTGTCGATCTGTGTTTACAAAGCAAGCAGTCTGCAGGTACTGGCTGAAATAGATATAGAACGTCATATCAGCTGTATGGCATTCTCTGCCGACGGTGAACAACTGGCTGCCTGGGGCGAAGGCTCTCTGACACTGATTGACAAGAAAAACCCTGCGAGCGCTATACACCATATAGATGGCATCAATGAGGTCAGTCAAATCAACTGGGATAGCTCAGGGAATTACCTCTCATGCACCGCCAATACTCATGCATTCTGGATCGTCGATGCCAATGCGGGGACAGCCCGGATAATTGAAGGATATCCCGGCAAGGTCAAAATTGCCACTTTCAATGAGGCCGGCAAGGCGCTCGTCACATCCGGTGCATTCCGACTCGCTGGATGGTCGACAGAGGATTTGCCCGGCAAAGACCATCCAGGCACCCCACTATCCTCTGGCAAACCGGGAATGGTCATTGTCAATACGCTCGCAGCTCACCCAAAGCGAAGCCTTGTGGCGGTAGGGTATCCCGATGGTCTGGTCACCATAAGCAGTGTCGGTACTCCCGAGGAAATGATGGTGCATAAGGAGAACGGTACTGAAGTCAATGATCTGGCCTGGTCGGACACCGGCGAACACCTGAGCATTGCTTTCAAATCCGGTAAAGCCGCCGTCGTGACCTTCCCTGACAAACTTTTCAAATAAACAGAGACACCCACCATGCAAGAAAAGAAAATGAACGACAAATTATCCGAAGAAGAAGTCAGCAAAGACAAGTACTTCTCTCAGGTCTCCGCCATTTCCGAGGAAATGATCAAAGACCATGGAAAGGACTTTGCGATGGGAGCGCTGGTGATGGCAGCTCAATGGATTGCTCAGAATCAGGAGCCCAAAGAGCAGCATGCGGCCCAACACTGAAGAACCAAACACCCGCTTTCCGGATCTTCGAAGCGGTTCAGCGGGCAGTAACCATCTCTGCCCCGCTGAAAATCTGTTTTTCTCGAAGATGTTTAATCATAAGAATCTTTACAGAGTCCGAGCCTTCGTCGGTTGTTGAATTGACACCTGACTGACTCCAAGGCTCGGATAACAGTGTTTACATTGCGATATAAGTAAGATAACCTGATTTTTCGTGTATAGCGATTGGGGGATCTTCTTGTCCGCACCTCAATCCCGATACCAGCCCTCGTGATTTGAAGTGGCTGCACATTAAGGACAGTTTTATGGTCGATATCATCTCCAGAAAATCAGGACCACGACGTGAAGATGTCGATGCCAAACGGGTCATCAACAAGAACTGGCCAACAATCAGTCGCCTTGCAGATCAGATCAGTAACGGTGGATATTCTCGATCCCGCAAAACTCTGGCCGAGGCAAAGAAAAGCCCTGCACCATTGCAATCGAACCTTCACATAGTCGGTGGATCCAGCAAGACTCTGACCCCCGAACCCATGGTGCGGGTCAGCATGAATAATCGCGTCATTGTCATGGATGTACGGTCCGGCAAACAGCTGGATTATCTAGGCGCAATTCGTTTTCAGGGAAACCAGAAATATTTTGCTCTGGCGACCAGCGCAAATGATTTCTTTGCAACCGTTGACGAAGAGACAGAACAGAAGCTTGCTGACCTGGATGGCGTGGTAATCGAATCCGATGAAATCCAGCTGAAATTCATCGAAGTTATCAAAAACAGACTCGACATATAGACCCGGACAAACCTTCTACCTACTTCATGACTACCAGCCTAACTAGCGGTGACCACTTCTCTCGAAGAAACCAGAAAAATGCGCACAAACTACTGCAGCGCTCAAAGACGAAAGACTGCATCATCCAGCAGGGAAGCTGAGTATCACCACTATGACACCATGCGCGCATGGGAAAGTTTTGTAGATGGAAATATTGCGAGCGTAGAACTCGAAAAAACAGTTCGTCCTGAAATACTGGCAAGCTGGGCACGATGCTCCACATCCGGAGTCAGTGCTCTGGCCAGTTCGTCACCTCGACGGGTTGATGAAAACCACATCAATACATTGAGACGAAAGAATCGCCATTTGTGTGAAGCGGCCAGTGCCGCCTTTGACCGGTTAGCCCCCCATCTTTGCGGGACCGGCGCAATTCTGATACTGACCGATCCAGAGGGCACCATCATCGATGTCATCGGTGATGCCCAGACCCTGGACCTGGGACGTGAGATTCATCTGGAAGTCGGCGGTGCCTGGGATGAGCAGGTTATCGGAACCAACGGTATCGGCACCGCCTTGCGCACCGGCAAGCCAACGTATGTACATGCATCGGAGCACTTTTGCCAGGGCATCAAATCCTGGACCTGTGTCGGCGTTCCTATCATTGATGCATTGGACCGATCAGTGATTGGGGTTATAGATCTGTCTGGCCCGTCCAGCATTCATCAACCACATAATGTCGCTTTGGTCGTCTCTACCGCGAGAGAAATCGAATTACATCTGGCTCATCGACAACGTGAAGAACACACAACCTTACTGGAAGAATTCATTGGCAATCCCAGACGTCATGACAGCAGCAGCGTCATCGTCCTGCTGAATAGCAGCGGTAAGGTGGTATTCAGCCGCAACACAGAGCAATTGGAGCTGGACGGATTCGGACGCTTTGATGCCGGCACTCAGCTGCTCGACCTGTACCCCGATATGTCTGTTCGAGAGCTGGAAGCGGCATTGCCACCCGCCCTGCCAACCAAGGATATCGACCTCATCAAGGCAGGTGGAGAGACTCAAGGCGTTGCCTTGATATTCCATAACCAGTCAGCATCACTGCCACCGCGCTTTTCCAGCGCAGGTATTTCCATAAAACCGCGCTCAGGCGTTCAGGAGGATGAAGTCAACATCGTCGGCGAATGCCCGAAGATGCAGGAAGCCATCGAGTTTGCCTATCGCGCTGCGGAAATGAAAGTGCCTGTATTGATACAGGGCGAAACAGGTGTCGGCAAGGAAATGTTTGCACGCTTGATACATAGCCATCTGGCGAACAGAACAACACCTTATGTCGTCGTCAACTGCGCCACCTTATCGTCGGAGTTGATCAGAAACGAGCTGTTCGGTCACGTCGTGGAAGCCCATCCGGGATTCTCTCGTGAAGACAAACTGGGTAAATTCGAAAGAGCCAATGGAGGCGTACTCTGTCTTGATGAAGTCGGCGATATGCCCATTGAACTTCAGACGTTTCTGCTGCGCACTCTTGAACAACGTGCAATCTACCGGGTAGGCTGCGATATCCGGCGACCGATCGATGTACAGCATATCGCCATGACAAGCCGAAATATTCGCGAAGATATTATCAACGGTCGGTTCCGCCAGGATCTGTTCTACCGCATTGGAACCATCGTCATCGAGATCCCGCCGCTTCGTGAGCGTGGTCAGGATCTGGATCGGCTGATCGATTATTTCAATGAGAAATTATCCAGAAAATTCGGCCGTGAAAAACTTAGATTCGATGCAGCAACCATCAGTGCGCTTCATCAATATCGATGGCCTGGAAACGTTCGTGAACTGCGCAATATCATTGAACGGCTCTGCCTGTTGAACCATAAAAGTATTGTATCGGCATCGGATTTACCTGAAGAGATTGCCAACCCGAATTCGAACGCATTCCTGTCCGGCAATGAGCCTTCCATGTCATTGAACAATCCCATGGATCTGGACGAACTCGAGTCAATCGCCATTCAACGTACCATTGATAGAGAAAAAGGCAATTTATCCAAAGTGGCCACGGCACTCGGAATATCACGACCAACCTTGTATCGAAAAATCAAAGGCTATGGTTTGAATCGCAACAAATAGACTGATCTCACGCCCTCGCTACGATCGCTATTCTCGGACAGCCTCCTAGTCGATATCCTGCAGATAGCGACTGCGTAAATGCGCTAGCAAATGCCTTGCATCACTGCCCTCGCCTGTCGCAGCACTCATCAATTGCTGCGATTCCAGCGCGCAGCCGTGCTTCCAGATATTGTCCGACAACCACTGTCTGACAAAACCGACATCACCCTGGGCAAACTGCTGCTGCCATTCAGGATGCTGCTGCTTGAATGAGGCCCCCAGCTGCGCCGCATTCACCGCCCCCATCGTGTAGGAAGGAAAATAGCCGAATGCACCATCTGTCCAGTGAATGTCCTGCAGACAACCCAGTGCGTGATTACCGCTGACCGACAGACCCAGGTAATTCTGCAAGGAAGCCTGCCAGGCTTCTGGAATATCATCCGCCTCCATTTTCCCATTGATCAACGCACTTTCAATGTCATAGCGCAACATGACATGCAGCGGGTAACTGACCTCATCAGCTTCGACGCGGATGAAGCTGGGCTTGACTCGTGTCTGCGCCATCCAGATGGCATCGCTGTCAAAGGCAACAGTTGCCGGCAAGTGCCGATGCAAAGGTTCCAGCATGGCCTTGCCAAAGGATCGCGACAGGAAGAGATGCTTTTCGAACAGCAGACTCTGGCTTTCGTGAATACACATATTGCGGGCTCGACCCACAGGGAATGATTGCAATTCATCCGGCAGACCTGACTCATAGGCGGCATGCCCGGTTTCGTGAGCCGTTGCCTGCAAGGCGTCTGCAAAATCAGTTTCGCGATAACGCGTGGTAATACGTTGATCCCCTTTCACACCCGTGCTGAATGGGTGCATGCTGACATCCAGCCTGCCCGACTCAAAATCAAAACCCAGCATACTCATCAGGGACTCACTCAGAGCCTGCTGCTGTGCAATGGGGTAACTGCCCTCCAGACTAGTGATGCTTTGCGATGCCTGGCGCTCCATGACTTCCTGCATCAAACCCGGCAGCTCTTGCTTGAGTTGTGCGAATACACCGCTAATCAACGCTTGACTGTCACCGGTGCAGTGCAGGTCCAACAGTGCATCGTAAGGGGTCGCGAAGCGCTCAGGAGCCAGTGCCTGGCGGCATTGCGCCTCTTCACGTGCCAGTGCCACCACCGGTCGGAAGTTTTCCAGAAAGCCTGCCCAGTCATTATTGCCACGCTGAGTACGCCAGCCATGCTCACAACGAGAACCGGCAATCACCTTGGCATGCACCAGCTCCGCAGGCAAGGCCATCGCTTGATGCCAGCTACGCTTCATTTCCCGGATGTGCGCCGTCGCGTTCGCCGTCGCGTGCGCGGTCGCGGTCGTCGCATCAGACTCAGTTGTTGAACTATCGGTAGCGAGCGCAAGCTCAGCCTCGCCAATCCAGTCACCGACCTCCGGAGCCGTCAGCAGCTCGTGCCTGAGACTCGCAAGCTCTGCCAATGCCGCCGAGCGTGGCTCATTACCCGCGTTGGGCATCATCACCATCTGATCCCAGCTCAGGAATGTGCTTGCATGGTCCAACTGTGCAAGACGGTGGAAACGGTTTTCCAGCTGTTTGATTGATTGACTCATGATGTTTACCAGCCGTAGTCGTGCAACAACTCTTCACCGGCTTTCACATCGCGCACGATAGTGACGTCCAGATCCGAGTAGGCGGCGTTGGGGTTTTTGTCGTGATTGATGTACTTGAGATCGTTGGTCAGTTCAAGACCTATTTCGTCCGTGATCCAAAGTACGTAGATACCATCATCAAAAGTCGGCATGCCATGCAGTCGACTGAGCACGGTACCCGCCTTGAGCCGTTTGGCCGCAAACAGGCCTTTTCCATGCACGGCACTGGTGGCTACGAAAACCTTGTCCGAAACATCGCTGGGGCGAGCATCCTTGTAGTCAGCCATGATGCTCTCAACCGAACGCCGGCCTTTTTTCTTGCCAGGCCCATCGCCCTTGCTCTTAACCGCTGTCATGCTCTGGATGTCACCCGAATGTTGAAAAGGGTGTAGCGTACCGGAGCGGCACCCATCACTCCAGTAATAAAGCCCCGCCCAGACGATGCTACATGGTTTGTGTCGGTCGATCACCCTGAAGCGTCGCCGCCAGATGTTGCTCGATATTCGACTTGTTCTTGCCGTGATCTTCCTCGGAAAACTGCACACCGATGCCAGCGACTTTGCTGCCCTGTGCACCCGGCGGCGTCAACCAGACGACCGTACCGCTAACCGGAGAGATGCTGTGGTCATCCATCAGCTTGAGCAGCATGAAGACCTTGTCACCGATCTCGTAGTTACGTGCAGTGGGAACAAAGACACCACCGTTCTGAACAAATGACATATACGACGAATACAGGGCGCCGCGGTCAGTGATGGAGAAAGAGATAATGCCTTTTCGTGTTTCTTCGGTCATAGAGGAACATTCAGCCGTTAGTCATGAGACGTATATCGGCAAATATTCCCTCCAGCACAGTCTGAGTCTTGAAGCTGGCGCTGTCAGAACGATGTAATTGCAATAAACGATCGTGAATCGTGAACCATGTCTCGTTTGAAAGACGGTGTCGTGTCTCAGATATGACCGATGACACATCAGGGTCAGCACCGGCAGGCAGATTTGCTTCCTGCTTCACAGCCAGCAGAGCCCAACGACTGAACGTGGCCAGACACAAGCTGGTATCCAGATTCGACAGTGAATCGCTGATACGCCCCACACTCCCCTTATGCTCGAACAGATCTTTCCAGGCTTTCAGAAGTAACTCACGGGCATCCTGAAATTCCTTGTTCTGCATGTTCAGAGCGGCATAAGGTCCTCCGCCTGCTTCCAGCAAGGCCGTCTCCGCAGCTCCTTCCATATTCTGCGACAACCATTCGATTGCTGCCGGCCTGTCATGCATTTTCAGCGTGATTTTCTGACAACGACTACGAATCGTGGCTGGCAATGCGCCCGTGCGAGTCGCACTGAGAATCAGCACCGCATGATCCCCGGGTTCTTCAAGTGTTTTCAACAGACTGTTAGCCGCATTGCGGTTCAATGTATCTGCCTGCTCCAGCAGTGCCACCCGATAACTGCCTTCACTGGCAGTCAACTGCAACCACTCCACCAGCTCACGAACAGGATCGACCTTGATGGTCGCATTCGCACCTTCAGGCACCAGTTTGCGGAAATCAGGGTGGGAGCCTGCCAGCAACTGACGACAGGATTCACAACTGCCACAGGCACCTGTTTCAGTGCGCTTTCGGCACAATAAGGACTCAGCCAGCCATTGGGCGAAGGCACGTTTTCCGATGCCGTCTATACCGTTCAACAACAAGGCATGTGGCAGTCGCCCCTGACGTGAACGTTCCATCAGGGCGGCACCGTCCTCCCTTAACCAGGGCGGACAAGGTGTCAAGGCATTCATTATCAGCCTTCACTCAGTATCGGCTGCAGCGCCTGACGAACGGACTCCTGAACCAGTTCGAGAGAGCGGCCCGCATCAATCACGACGACCCTTTCAGGCGCATCACTGGCCCGCTGCAAATAAGCTGCACGGGCACGTTCGAAAAACGCATGGGCCTCACGCTCGATACGATCAGGCTCGCTGCGAGCTGCCATGCGCTCGAGGCCCTCTTGAACAGGCATATCCAGCAGAATGGTCAGATCGGGCTCAAGCGTGACACCCATCAAGGCATGCAGTTCCGCCACCCGCTCTACTCCCAGCTGCCGCCCAGCGCCCTGGTAGGCAATGCTGGCGTCCAGAAACCGGTCACACAGAACCCATTTGCCAGCGGTAAGCGCAGGCTCGATGACGCGAGCAATATGCTCGACCCGGGAGGCGGTCATCAACAGTAATTCGGTAACATCATCGACCTGCCCGTCAGCGGCGAGAACCAGCTCGCGCAAGGATTCCCCCAGCGGGGTACCACCGGGCTCACGCGTACCGACAAAGGCAATATTGGCATCATCCAGCAGCGCTTCGACAAATTGACGATTGGTTGTCTTGCCAACCCCTTCCAGCCCTTCGAGCGTAATGAATTTACCGCGCATGCTCATCAGCGTTTGAGTTGATATTTACGGACCGCTGCGTTGTGCTCTGCCAGTGTGTCTGAAAACTGGTGAGAGCCATCGCCACGCGCAACGAAATACAGCGAGGTGGTTGATTCTGGATGCAACACAGCTCGAATAGCTTCACGCCCCACCATGGCAATCGGTGTTGGCGGCAGACCTGCTCGGGTATACGTATTGTACGGAGTGTCAGTGGTCAGATCCTTGCGCCGAATATTGCCATCATAGCTATCACCGATACCGTAGATCACAGTTGGGTCGGTTTGCAGTCGCATTTTCTTGTTGATACGAGACAGGAAGACACCGGCTATCAACGGACGCTCAGCAATTACTGCTGTTTCCTTTTCGACAATCGAAGCCAGAATCAGCGCTTCATACGGTGTTTCCAGAGGTATGTTTTCTGCGCGACCTGCCCATTCTTCTGCCAGTACCCGATCCAGGTTCTGCTTGGAACGCAATAGATAATCCAGATCACTGGTGCCTTTGGGAAAGGCATAGGTATCGGCAAAGAACTGCCCCTCAGGGTGCAGTCCCGGAAAACCCAGCAGTTCCATGATGGCCTCAGGTGAGGCCAACACTTCCTCGGTAATAGTGTGGCGCAATACAGTCGAGCTTGCCACCCTTGCCAGGGTCTGCTTCCAGTTTGAGCCTTCTATGATGTTTTGCGAATACTGGGTAGTTTGCCCCTGAATAAAAGTGGCAAATAACTCCGGTACGCTCATGGGTGCAAGCAGACTGTACTCACCCGTCTTGATACCCGCGCCCTTGTCACTCAGCCGAACATACAGATCGAACCAGTAACGCTTGTCGATAATGCCTTGCTGTTCCAGCTCCACCGACAATCGCTTGGCAGACCAACCCTTCTGGATGGTGAACAAGGTGCTGTCTGAGGGCAGATTAACGGGCTCGGCGAGATAGCGATTGTAATCGCTCCAGGAATAGTAGCCAGCGGCACCACAACTCAGCGCCACAAGCAACAGAAAGAAACGCATCACACGCCGTCTTTCGCGAATATCAGTGTGCCGTTCGTGCCACCAAATCCGAAGGAATTACTCATGGTCACATTCAGCTTTGCCGCGCGCTTTTTGTTCGCAACAAAGTCAAGATCACAACCATCACCCGGGTTATCCAGGTTGATGGTCGGTGGTGCCACCTGATCACGCATGGCCAGCACACAGAAAACAGCTTCTACACCACCGGCTGCTCCCAGCAAGTGACCCGTCATGCTCTTGGTCGAACTGACCAGAATTGATTGTGCATGTGAGCCGAAGGCGGTCTTGATCGCCTGAGTCTCGGCCACGTCGCCCGCAGGTGTTGATGTTCCATGCGCATTGACGTAGTCGATGTCCTCTGCGGTTAGTCCCGAGTTGCGCAGCGCCGCTTTCATGCAACGTGCCGCACCTTCGCCATTGGCTGATGGCGTTGTCATGTGATGGGCGTCGCCGCTCATGCCATAGCCGGCAACTTCGCAGTAGATTTTGGCACCGCGAGCTTTTGCATGCTCGTACTCCTCAAGTACCATGATGCCGGCCCCATCACCCAGTACGAATCCATCCCGATCCCGATCCCATGGGCGACTGGCTGCCGCAGGGTCGTCATTGTTAGTGGATAAGGCTCTTGCAGCCCCGAAACCAGCCAATCCCAAAGGACAAGTTGCCATCTCGGCGCCACCCGCGACCATCACGTCAGCATCACCATATTCGATCAGACGCGCTGCGTCTCCGATGTTGTGAGTGCCACTGGTACAGGCTGTTACTGTGCACAGGTTCGGCCCTTTGTAGCCAAATTTGATGGACAGATTGCCACTGATCATGTTGATGATTGTAGACGGTACGAAGAATGGCGATACCTTGCGTGGTCCACCGTCCAGCAACGCCTTGTGCTGAGCTTCGATATTCGGCAAACCGCCTATTCCCGAACCGATGGAGACGCCTACGCGTTCCCGATCCAGACCTTCTGCACTTTCCAGACCCGCGTCTTCTATGGCCTGCATGCCTGCAGCAATGCCGTAGTGGACAAAAACGTCCATCTTGCGAGCATCCTTGGCGGAAAAATATTCCGTTGCATCAAAGTTCTTTACTGAGGCGCTAAAACGGGTGTTATAGGCCGACACGTCGAATTGTGTAATGGTCTCGGCACCAGACACACCCGCAAGGATGTTCTTCCAGCTTTCCTCGACTCCATTACCCACAGGGGTCACAAGACCCAATCCGGTTACCACTACTCGTCTACGCGTCAAACCTCTCAGCTCCGATAAATGTGCAGTTAAGTTACGCGCGTTGCGCGCTGATAACGAGAGAGCCGCAATTTGCGACATGCCCTATGGGCCGCCAACAATGAGCGGCTCCCTCACCTGATCTGTCCAAACCTGACTTTTTAAAAGCCTGTTAAAACTGAAGCAAAACCGAGGGCCACGAAAAATCGTGGCCCGAGGTAATCAAGCTTGTTCGATATGAGCGGTGACGTAGTCAACCGCTTGTTCGACAGTGGTGATCTTTTCAGCTTCTTCATCGGGGATCTCGCACTCGAATTCTTCTTCGAGCGCCATCACTAGCTCGACGGTATCGAGAGAATCTGCGCCTAGATCTTCGACAAATGAAGCTTTGGTCGTAACTTCTTCTTCTTTTACGCCAAGCTGCTCTACGACAATCTTTTTGACGCGTTCGTCAATACTGCTCATTGTGGGGTAAACCTCCGAAAAAAATTAAGCGGCCTCAGCCGTATCGCTATTGTAGTGAGTTCCATCAGAACGTGCCAACACTTACGCAAATTCTTCTTGTGACAATAAGGACTAGCTGAGGATAAACAACGCTGGAAGCGTCAAGCATTCCAGATACAGTGCCTGAATCCGCTGACGGACTCAACTATAAAACCAGGGGGCGGCGCGGCGTCTCTATTGATACGCTGACTCCCGGCATCAGGTCATCACCATTCCACCATTCACGCTGATGGTCTGCCCAGTGATGTAGGAAGCGGCGGGAGAGGCCAGAAACAGGCAGGTTTGCGCTATATCTGACGGAGTTCCCAACCGGCCAAGAGCAATCTCGCCCTTTATTTTTTCCTTTTGATCTTCGGATAATGCATTCGTCATGTCGGACTCGATAAAACCCGGAGCAACTGCGTTGATCGTAATCGATCTGGAACCCAGTTCACGAGCCAGTGATTTGGTCATGCCAAGCACGCCTGCTTTTGAGGCAGCATAATTAACCTGACCTGCGTTACCCGTAATACCGACAACTGAACTGATGTTGATGATACGACCGCCACGCGCCTTGACCATCGGCTTGATGACCAGTCTGCACAGTCGATAGACGCTGGTCAGATTGGTCGCGATGACCTCATCCCATTCACTGTCTTTCATGCGCATGAACAGATTATCGCGTGTGATTCCTGCATTATTCACCAGAATCGACACCGGACCATAGTTTGTGCCGATCTGACTGATCGCCTCCTCGGTCTGTGCGGCATCGGTCACATTCAGGCACAAACCCGTACCCTTGATACCAGCCTGCTCAAAGCGGGCGCTGATCGCTGCCGCGCCTTTTTCTGATGTCGCGGTGCCGATAACAGTAGCCCCGTGC
Source organism: Granulosicoccus antarcticus IMCC3135 (assembly GCF_002215215.1). Classification (NCBI taxonomy): domain Bacteria; kingdom Pseudomonadati; phylum Pseudomonadota; class Gammaproteobacteria; order Chromatiales; family Granulosicoccaceae; genus Granulosicoccus; species Granulosicoccus antarcticus. The sequence continues at coordinate 5,471,420 of NZ_CP018632.1, forward strand.
GCGCCCAGAAGGTCGCTGATGGCGGCTCCGATACCCCGACTGGCGCCGGTTACCAGGGCTATCTGGTTTTCTAGAGTTGATTCAGTCATTGTCTGCTGTCTGGTTGACTTGGTTATTTTACTGCACCGCTCAAGCGGCAGTGACACCGACGGCTGCCAGCGCGGCCACAAGACCGGCTGTGGAGTCCACAGGCAAGGTGGTCAGGGAGCGATCAATGCGTTTGCCCAAACCTGTCAGAACTTTACCAGGACCTGCTTCGATGACTGTCGTTACACCGTGCACATCCCTCAAAGCTTCAACTGTCCGAGTCCAATAAACGGGATTGTACACATGTGCCTTCAAATGACCGATCAGAGAATCCAGATCGTCAGCCGCACGGGCCGTGGCATTTTGCACCAATGGTGCAGACGGCTCGGAAAACGTCAGTGTATCCATGGTCTTGGCAAGCTCTTCGCCCGCATCACGCATCAGTGATGAATGATTCGGCACGCTCACCGCCAGCATGAGAGCCTTGCGGCAACCTTGCTCACGTGCCAGTGCAACCGTTTTTTCCAATGCATCCAGATGCCCGGAAATGGCAACCTGCCCCGGCGCGTTGAAATTGACCGCTTCACTGATACGCTCACCGCTAACCGAGGCGCACAGGTCAATGACAGCTTGATCATCCATACCGATCAATGCAGCCATGCCACCCTGACCTTCTGGTACCGCAGATGCCATCAGCTCTGCACGACGCTTGACCAGCGTCAGCCCATCAGCAAAGGACAAGATATCAGCGGCCACCATTGCGGAAAATTCGCCCAGGCTGTGACCCGCGAAAACACTGGGGGTCGGCAGTCCTGATTCGCGCATGACACGCCAGATGGCAACCCCTGAGGTGAACATCAGAGGTTGGGTGATACGAGTATCGCTCAAGGTCTCAGCAGGACCATTTTGCGCCAACTGCCACAAATCCTGACCGAGAACCTCCGATGCTTCTGCAAAGGTTGCCTGAATCGAACTGTATTCAGCTGCCAGCTCAGCCAGCATGCCAACACTTTGTGCACCTTGTCCCGGGAAAACAACAGCAAACGTCACGACACACTCCTTGAAATATATATCCACCGCTGCCCCCTCTCGGGTGCATGGATCTGCCTCTGATTACTTGCGCCGAACCCTGATAATAGCAATGCAGCAACAGGTATTGCCGGTGATTGTAATGGAATTGCGCTTCTAATCGTCAGAACATCATCGACAACCGTTTCGCAGCTGACCACCAGCTCGCCCGACAGCCTTTGTTATTTTAATCCCAGCACGTCTGTCATGTCATACAGACCGGCGGGTCTGGAGTGTAGCCAGATCGCTCCACGTACGGCTCCCCGTGCAAATGTCATCCTGTCGGTCGCCTTGTGAGTGATCTCTATGCGCTCTCCATTACCGGCAAACAGAACCGTATGGTCGCCGATAATATCTCCCGCACGAATGGTCTCAAAACCGATAGTCTGGCTTTCGCGTGCACCGGTAATTCCTTCCCGACCGTAAACAGCACAACTGGCCAGATCCCGGCCCAGCGCATCGGCAACCACTTCACCCATCCGGATGGCGGTACCTGAGGGCGCATCCACCTTGTGCCGATGATGCGCTTCGATTATTTCCACATCATAGTCATCGCCAAGAGCACGTGCAGCCTGCTCCAACAATTTCAGTGTGACGGTGACACCGACGCTGTAGTTGGGAGCAAACAGGATAGCGCGCCTGCTCGCATGCTCGTGCAGCCGTTCCAGCTGTTCAGCTGAAAAGCCGGTTGTGCCTATGACAACACGAGTGGAATCATCCTCAAGTGCATCCAGCAGAGCCAGAGAAACGACCGGTGCCGTGAAATCGATGATCACATCACCGCCGCGTTCCAGCGCCTGAACATTATCGACAACACTGACACCACTGGCATCGCCACCCGACAACACACTGGTATCCAGGCCAATGCAAGCCTGTCCTGGCGCATCGGCAGCGGCCCCGACTCTGGCACCTTCGCGTTCAGCAATAGCTGTCAGCAGTTGACGCCCCATGCGACCGGCAGCGCCGTTGACTGATAGAGAGATCATTATTTTTCTAGGATTCCAGAGGACCGATGAGTTCCAGCAAAGCCGCTTCATCAAGGACGGGCACACCAAGGGACTCCGCCTTGGTCACTTTTGAACCGGGCGCATCGCCTGCAAAGACAGCCGTCGTTTTGCCCGAAACACTACTACTGACCTTCGCACCCAGGCGCTGCAAGTGTTGCTTGGCATCGTCCCGCGAGAAGGTATGCAAAGTACCGGTCAATACATAGGTATTACCTGCCAGCACGGTATCTACGGCAACTGATTCTGTCGTGGGAAACTGAATACCGCACGCTAGCAAGGCGTCAACAACAGCCCTGTTATCCGGGTTGGCAAAAAACGTACGGATGCTACTGGCCGCAATGGGTCCGATGTCATCAATGCTGGTCAGCTGCTCATCACTGGCATCGATAACCGCTTCCAGCGAGCCGAAATGCCCCGCCAGCAGGGCAGCACCAGACTCACCGATATCTCGGATACCCAGCGCAAATAGAAAGCGCGCCAGCGTCGTGTGACGAGAAACGTCAATTGACTTGATCAGATTACTGGCTGACTTCTCGCCCATTCTGGGCAGGGACTGCAGTTGTGTGGCCGTTAGTCGATAGAGATCGGCAACTGTCTCAATCAAGCCGGCATCGGCCAGCTGCTCTACAAGCTTGTCCCCCAGACCATCAACATCCATGGCACGCCGGGAAGCAAAATGCTTGATGGCTTCGCGCCTTTGAGCCGCACATTGCAAACCACCAGAGCAGCGAGCCTTGACCTCGGTTGCAGTATTGATCACCGGTGATCCGCAGATGGGACATTCTGAAGGCAACACGATCATGTTGGCTTCAGGATCATCTTTGTCGACGATACGTTTTTCGACAATGACTCTGGCGACCTCCGGGATAACGTCCCCGGCGCGACGTACCACGACTGTATCGTTGAGCCGAATGTCCTTGCGGGCAATCTCATCCATGTTATGCAAAGTGGCATTGCTGACCGTGACACCACCGACAAAGACTGGCACAAGCCTGGCCACCGGCGTCAGTGCGCCTGTGCGGCCAACCTGAAACTCCACACTGTCGATGGTCGTCAACGCCTCTTCTGCCGGAAATTTCTGAGCAATAGCCCAGCGCGGAGCACGCGATACGAATCCCAGCTCACGTTGCTGTATCAGACTGTCCACCTTGAACACCACGCCATCGATCTCATAGCCCAGATCAGGGCGACGCAGCTGAATCGATTCATAGAAATCAAAGCAGGCATCAATGCCCTCGCACAGTGTTATTTCGCGATTGATCGGAAATCCGAAATCGCGCAGCAAGTCCAACGCTCCCATCTGGCTTGCGGGACTATCCATCCCCTGCACCTCACCCAAGCCATACAGGTTGATGGACAGTCGGCGACTGGCAGTCTTGCGCGAATCCAGCTGACGAAGACTGCCGGCAGCGGCGTTGCGTGGATTGACAAATGCAGGCTTGCCTGCCTCTGTCATGCTCTCGTTCAGGGCCTTGAAGGCACTGTGTGACATGAACACTTCACCGCGCGCCTCGAACACCGCAGGTGGCGGATACTTGTCCGAGCGCAGACGCAGTGGAATCATCTCGATAGTGCGAAGATTTTCGGTGACGTTCTCGCCGCTTTGCCCATCGCCGCGGGTAGCGCCTTGAACGAAAACACCATTTTCATAGCGCAGACTGATGGCCAGGCCATCCAGTTTGGGCTCCGCGGCATAGGTAATCAGCTGCTCGTCGCATTCCAAGCGCTCACGCACCCGGCGATCGAACTCATTGAGCTCTTCGCGGGAGAAGGCATTGCCCAACGACAGCATAGGCACCGCATGCCTGACCGTATCAAAACCTTCCAGCGGCGGCGAACCGACTCGCTGAGTCGGAGAATCAGGACTCAGAAGTTCAGGGTGTGCCTCTTCCAGCTGCTGCAGCTCGCGAAACAGCGAATCGTATTCCGCATCGCTTATTGATGGATCATCCAGCACATAATAACGATGCGAATGGTCGTGAAGCAATGTGTGCAGTTGTGCTGCACGTTCAAGCGGAGCCTTCACCGATCAGGACGGAACAGTTCCGAAGTACTTTTGCCGATGCATGTACTCATAGATGCCTTCACGCAAGTGCTGCACGGTCTGCTTTGTCAAGGTGCTGTGCTGCTCGTCCAGCACTGAACCACCCAACTCTCTGGCCATTTCATAGGCTTCACTGACGAGCACTTCAAAGGCAACATCAGCAGGAACCGGTCCTGGCAATTGCAGAATCATGGTAATTCCCGGCGTCTCGAAACTGCCCATGTCATTGATATCAAAAAAGCCTGGTTCGATCATCTTGGCAACCGAAAACACGGTGGTGCCCTCGTGCATCGAATGGAAGATATTCATATCGCCATAGTGGTAGCCACGACGTTCGAAGACATCCAGCAAATGATCACCCACCAGCAGAGATTCGGGTGGTGCGACCACATGCAGCATCACGATCTTGTTGGCATACTTCGGATCATCAACCGTCAGCTCATCCAGATCTGCAGGCTCCGATTGCGCAACCAACTTGCGTCGCTTGGGTGACAGCAGTTCGCCGAAGGCTTCAAATTTCTGGGTAAAGCTACTGAAGCCGGACAAGGCACCTTCGCCCTGACTACCCGTCGCATTCAATCCCTCGAACTCATAGTCATAATCAGGTGCCGGACCATGACTGAAGTCGTTGGGCGGCATACCGCTGGGCGGCATACCGCCCAGAGCAGCTCCGCCGGACTGCCCACCAGCGGTTGTACCCGGCCGTGCAAAATCGTCTGTCTCCTGAAAGCCCGGGTAGGCATCATCCAGTGCAGAATCGCCAAGCAAAGGATCATGATCGTCATTGCGATCCTGTTGCATGCCAGCATGCGCGCCCATGTCCATGCCCAGGTCACTGTCGTCTGCCCGGAAGCCGCGACTGCGCGAGCCAACATTCTGGCGTTTCGGTTTGCCAGAGAAATACAGAAGCACCAATATGGCGACGCCTGCAGCTATCAGGATCCAGCGTAGATTTTCCACAGGCATTACCTCGGTCGGAAAAGGTGTGACAACTTATAGAGATTCAGATATTCACGAAGCGCAGATGACAGTGCCATCAGGCACCAACCATCTCGGCCGCTTCATGTACATCAACCGTTACCAGACGTGAGACGCCCGGCTCGTTCATGGTGACGCCCATTAATTGCTGCGCCATCTCCATAGTTACTTTGTTATGGGTGATGAATATAAATTGTACACGCTCTGACATTTCTTTGACCAGTTCACAAAATCTACCCACGTTCGCATCATCCAGTGGTGCATCGACCTCATCCAGCATGCAAAACGGCGAAGGATTAAGCTCGAAGAAGGCAAAAACCAGGGCAACAGCTGTCAAAGCCTTCTCTCCACCAGACAGTAACTGAATGTTACTTACTCTTTTACCAGGAGGCTGTGCATTAACACTCACACCGGTACTCAGCAGGTCATCGCCGGTCATTTGTAGTGAACCATGCCCACCTCCGAAGAGACGAGGGAAGAATTCCTCCACCTTGGCATTGACCTTGTCGAATGTATCCTTGAAGCGTGAACGGGTTTCGCGGTCGATCTTGGCGATGGCCCGCTCCAGGGTCGCCAGCGCTTCTGTGACATCCTGGTGTTGATCGTCCAGATATTGCTTGCGCTCACTCTGTTCCGCCAGTTCATCAATGGCCGCCAGATTAATGGGCCCGAGGCGCTGAATCTGCCGCTCAAGCCGTTCCAGTTCGGTTGCCCAATCCTGAATATTGGCCTCTTCTGTCAAACTCTCCAGTATGTCCATGACCTTATAGTCATGTTCGGCCAGTTGCTCATCCAGAGTTTTGAGTCGTACCAGCACTTCCTGCGCGGCCATACGCTCGCTCTGCACTTTTTCGCGCATGCTCTGCGCCCTGGTATCGTGCCGTTGCCGAGCCTGTTCATGTTCGCGCAGTCGATGCTCGATACTGTCCAGTTGTTCACGTGCTGTACGCATCGCGTTATCGCTTGCCAGCTTACCGGCCAGATGCTGCTGCAACCCGGCTTCCAGCGCGACTAATGGATCTTCACCATCATCCTCACTGGTCAACATCGAGTTGAGCGCGCTCTGCCGCTCGCTCAGCTGACGAATCCGCTCCTGCATGCGCGTCAGATTCTTTTCAGTCGCAACCCGGGCACTGCGCATGGACTCCACGCGAATGGCCAGTTCCTGACCTGCGTCACGATCAGCATCTCGCTGTTCACGGGCCTGGCTCAAGGTGGCACGCAGCAGTTCGTGCTCTTCGCTGATTCGAGCCTTTTCCTGCTCCAGCTCTTCCAGCTGCTCAACCGCCTCCAGCTTGCGCTCCGCAGCATCTTCCAGCTGCAACACCTCTTGCTCCCGAGCCTGCTCGATCTCGGCCAACTCTTCATCCAGAGTCCGGGTGCGTCGCTCGCCTTGCTCCAGACGCTGTCGATCAGCGGCGATGGCAGAACTGACCTGTGAATGGTTTCTGACAGCATCATTGAAAGCATGCAACTGCGTTTCACGACGGGTTTCCAGTTCATCCTGCTGCTGACTGAGCTCTGCCAGTTCGTCAGTGAGCTGTGCGGCTCGTATGTCCAGCTCTGCCAGCTCGGCCTTCAACTCGGTAATTTCAGTAGCCCGCAGCAGTACGCTGTCTTGCGCTTCGCCTCGTGCCACTCTGAGCCAGGAGGCACCCATCCAGAGCCCATCAGGTGTCACGACAGTTTCACCCGGCCCCAGGCTGGCCCGTATACGCAGCGCCTCGTTCAGATCTTGCGCCGCGTGAATGCCGGCCAGCAGATCCGATAAAGGCACAGAGCCCTGAACTTTACTTGCGAGCATGCTGCTTGCCGGTGTGCCGCCATCATTGGCGGCAGCGTTCACCAAGGTCAGCTGGGCCGCTGGCATATCCTGTAAACAACGTTCGATAATTTGATCGCCATCAACACAAACAGCCTCCAGATGAGGCCCGAGAACCAGCTCCACCGCGCGCTCCCAACCCGCGTCAGCCGTAATGGACTGGGCAAGGCGCGGCAGATCCTGTAAATCATGAGTATGCAGCCAACTGTCCTTGACGTTGCTGTCCGGCTCCAGGGCTGCCTGTTGCAACGCTTCCAATGAGGCCAGACGCCCCAGACCTGATTGCACACGAGAACGCGCCTGATCCAGTTGCTCGGAGCGCTGCCGAATCGACTCCTTTTGTATCTGTTGCTTCTCACTGGCGTGGCTCAGGGATTCCTGCAGCCGCTCCTCCTCTTCACTGGCTTCCATCTGCTGCTCGAGAGCCATCTCGATTTTTTCGTGAAACGGTGTCAGATCCAGACTCTGGCGCTCTTCACGCAGTCGGTTCAGACGCGTGTCGGCATTGGCCAGGCTGCGCTCGAATTGTTCGATACGAGAGCGTTCAACCTGCGCGGTCTGCGAAACATCTGAAAAACGACGGTTGAAGGTATCGTTGCGCGTCTGCCATTCCTGCAGCTCGGCTTCGGCACGCAGCAACAGCTCGGCAGAATGCTTCTGACTGTCCTTCAACAAATCGAACGCTGGCTGGTCGTTCTCAAGGGTTTCGGCGATTTCAGCAATACGAGCGGTGTCATCACGCAGATGCGTCAGCGATTCTTCCAGTGACTTGTCAACATCGGCCAGCTCCCGGCTCTGCTGGTGACGCGTCTCGCGGGTGTGTTCGATGGTCTGCTCGATACGCGCCACCTCCCCACCAATGCGATAGAACTCGGCCTGTACCGTCGAAAAACTTTCGGACGCCTCAGTCTGCTGTGCACGAGCCAGCTCGATAGAGCTTTCCGCGGCCCTGAGCTCGGCAATAATAGCTTCCAGTTCTTTTTCCAGCTCACTCGTCTTGAGCGACTGCTGATCGCGAGATTTTTCGAAATCCAGGCGTCTGAGCACCAGCAATTCGCCGCGCTTCTGTCGCTCCTCCCCTTTCAATCGCTGATAGCGCTCTGCCGTACTGGCCTGGCGTTTCAGATGCGCCAACTGCTTGTCGACTTCCTCGCGCAGATCATCCAATCTATCCAGGTTGTCACGGGTATGCCGGATACGTGTTTCTGTCTCCTTGCGCCGTTCCTTGTACTTGGATATACCGGCAGCCTCCTCCAGATACACCCGCAACTCCTCAGGCTTCGCCTCGATCAGGCGAGAAATCATGCCCTGTTCGATAATGGCGTAACTGCGTGGCCCCAGACCCGTGCCCAGAAAAATGTCACGGATGTCGCGACGACGGCAGCGAACGTTATTCAGAGCATATTTGGACTGGCCATCACGCGAGACTTCCCGGCGGATGGATATTTCCGCATATTGCGAATATTCACCACCCAGCGAACCATCAGAGTTGTCGAATACCAGCTCAACCGAGGCATGACCCACCGGCTTTCGCGTACTCGATCCGACAAAGATGACGTCATCCATGGATTCGCCGCGCAAATGCTTGGCAGAGGACTCACCCATGACCCAGCGTACGGCATCGATGGTATTGGACTTGCCGCAACCATTGGGACCGACAATACCAACCAGCTGACTGGGAAGTTTGATGTCGGTTGGATCAACGAAGGATTTGAATCCCGCAATCTTGATACGGCTCAGACGCATAGAGTTTAGAGCGTTTGTGGCATTGGGCCGTTGAGTTTGATGGTAGACACCGCAGATTCTGATGTCCGTCAGGGTAAGCAGCCATTGTACTGTCTTTAACCCCCTCACAACAGCCTTGACAGCAGCTATGCTAAAACCATGAAACCTATCGGATTTACAGAATCTCTTCGTTATCTGGCTGTCGGCTGGCGCCTCATGCGTACGCCGGGCCTGCGCCGCTTTGTATGGATGCCCCTGCTGATCAACCTGGCCGTGTTTGGTCTGCTTGGCTGGTGGCTCAATGCCTGGGCTAGTGAGTGGCTTGCTTCGTGGTCCGTATTCGCTCAGTTGAGCGATTGGTGGATTGTGCAAGCAGTGGAAACACTGTTGCGATGGCTGTTCACACTGGTATTACTGTTCTCGATGTCTTTTCTGTTCACCTTGCTGGCGAACCTGATCGGCGCCCCATTCAACGGCTTGCTCGCTGAACGGGTGGAGGCGCATCTGACCGGTAATTACACACAGCCAGCTCCTTCGCTGGCAACACTGATCAGAAGCATCCCGCGACTCATGGGATCAGAACTATCAAAGCTGACCTACCTGATCGTGTGCATGATTCCGCTGATCATCATCCAGTTCATTCCCGTTATCAACCTGATCGCACCTCTCGTCGTATTCCTGTTCGGTGCCTGGATGTTTGCACTCGAGTATATGGACTACCCACTGGGCAACCACGGCGCTTTGTTTCGCGATGTACGCAAGGTTCTTGGCAAGCGTCGTCGTGTGGCTTTCGGCTTCGGCTCGGGTGTTGCAGTATTGAGTACCATTCCCTTGATCAACCTGTTCATCATGCCTGTCGCTGTGGCCGGTGCAACCGCACTGTACGTGGACCACTTGCGTGATACCTACCCGGCAACCCCGACATCATGAACCACTACAGACTTTCCTCATCGTCATCCCGACCACTAACGGGCCTGACAGCCCTGTGGCTGTGCGCAAGTCTCTGGCTGGCCGGTATCACGGCAGCACAGGCCGACAACACCTTCATTGAAGCGTCTGCCGTTCCCGGAGGCATCGCCATTGTCGAACTGGGACCTGCCACCGACTCCCAACCCTCGGTTCGCTGGGGCAAGCGCACGATTGCAGTGATGGAATCGGCAGGTCAGCTTCAAGCCCTGGTCGGCATTCCCTTATCCACCGAGGCTGGTCCTCAGCAGCTGAGTATCGTCGATGCAGATGGCAGTACCCGCACTTTGACATTCACAGTCACGCCATTTCAGTATGAAGAACAACGACTGACCATCTCCAACAAACGCCAGGTGAACCCGGCCCCTGTGGACATGGATCGCATCAATGCCGAGAACAAACGCTTGAAAGTGGTCAAGAGTTATCGCGCTGAACAACTGATTGCGGATTCATTCGACTGGCCACTGGCAGGGCCTGTCTCCAGCCCTTTCGGACTCAAGCGATTTTTCAATGACCAGCCACGTCGACCGCACGGCGGTATTGACATTGCCGCCGCCGAAGGCACTCCTATACTGGCCCCTGCCGATGGACTGGTTATCGATACCGGCAACTACTTCTTCAATGGCAACAGCGTCTTCATTGAACATGGCCTGGGACTGCAGACCTTTTACGCCCATATGAGCCGCATTGATGTGCAAGAGGGCGATCGTGTCAGTCGCGGCCAGCTCATTGGTGCTGTTGGCCAGACAGGACGCGTCACCGGCCCACACCTTCACTGGTCCGTCGGCTTGAATGGCACTTGGGTAAATCCATTACTGGTACTGCCAAGCGAAGCTCCGCCAGCAGTCAGGTAACGCAGGTTAATCACTGCCTCGATAAACCGCTGGAAGTCTACGCGGCAGTCAACTTGCTGCCGCGCAGATCGTCAGGAAATCTGCCAAGCAATAACCTGACATCTGAAACATGCCAGGTTATTTGCCTTAACGCCTGGCCTTAACGTTTGTCTTAACGCTTGCCAGTCGCTGCATCATTGCGTGAGCTGCGTTTGACATCCCGCTTGCCACTCGTTTTTTTCTTGGCTACTTTTTTACCGACTTTCTTGGCGGCAATCTTCTTGCCACGGCCATCTCGTCCTGCAACTGGCGCTTGCTCCTTGCCATCACGCTTGTCACGACGACGTTTGGCATCGCCCTTGTCCTTGACCGGCCTTACTCGGGTGGTTTCCGTATACGGGTTGTCGTCTTGCCTGAATTCGATGCGTAACGGTGTACCGAACAGCTTCAGAGCCTTGGTAAAATGGTTCATCAGGTAACGCTGGTAACTCTGCGGCACCTTCAAAGCCTGCTTGCCATGAATGACGATAATGGGCGGGTTCTGTCCACCCTGATGCGCATAACGCAGCTTGATGCGACGACCGTTGACCATGGGCGGCTGATGCTGTGTCGTGACGATTTCCAGCATCCGCGTCAGGTGCGGTGTGGACATGTCGACAAAGGCTGATGCATAAGCCTTGTTGATGGATTTGAACAGATCCCCGACGCCAGAACCCTGCAGGGCACTGATGAAATGGATACGTGTGAATTTCAGAAATTCCACACGCCTTTCCAGCTCTTCACGCATCGCTTCACGCTGCTTCTCGTTGAGACTGTCCCACTTGTTGACAGCCACAATCAGGGCGCGGCCCTTGTCAATGATATAACCGAGCAGAGACAGATCCTGATCGGTAATACCGTCTGTGCCATCGAGCAACATGACGCACACATTACTCTTGTCGATGGACTGCAAGGTCTTGATGATACTGAATATCTCAACCGCCTCACTGACCTTGCCGCGTCTTCTTACGCCGGCTGTGTCAATCAGGCTGTATTCCCTTCCCGCTCTTTCGAACGGTACGGATACAGAATCTCGCGTGGTGCCTGGCTGATCATAGGCAATGACCCGATCCTCTCCCAGCAGGCGATTGATCAGTGTGGACTTGCCGACATTAGGCCGGCCCACAAAAGTGATTCGTATTTCACTCTGCTCGACTGGCTCGTAACCCGGTCCGAAACCAGGTTCGCCACCTTCTACCGATGCGCCCTCACTACCAGGTTCGGCTGACTTGTCGACGACCTTGTTCTTGCGTGAACGACGCTTGCGCGAAGGCTCGATACGCTCTTCCTGAGGAATCTCGAAGTAGTCGCCAATCTCTTCAATCAACTGTTGAACACCGCGATTATGCGACGCTGCGATGGAGACCATGTTGTCAAAACCCAACTGGTGGAAATCCAGCTGCGCCTTATCCTCGCCGATGCCATCAATCTTGTTGACGCACAGCATTACGTGCCGGGCATGACGACGCAGGATATCGGCAATTTCTTCATCAACCGAGACGATTCCGGAACGGCCATCTACCATGAAGACCACCAGATCAGCTTCACGCACGGCGCACAGCGTCTGATCAGCCATGGCCGCATCCAGAGAATCCGGAGCGCCGCTCAAACCACCGGTATCGACCAGTAGATAAGGCCAGCCACCAACCTTGCCATCGCCATACTGGCGATCGCGGGTCAATCCCGGCATATCCGCTACCAGGGCATCCTGTGTGCGGGTGAGTTTATTGAATAATGTGGACTTGCCTACGTTCGGCCGGCCCACCAGAGCGATGGTGGGTTTCATGGTAATTCTCTCAGCGTGCGAAGCGATAAGCGGCAACCAGGCCATCAGTGGCTTGCACGATGACAGCATCGTCGGTTGCAATGGGACGTGCATTGATAGGTTCTTCTGTCAGACGTGTTCGCCCGATAGCCTTACCCGTTTTAAAATCCAGAACATGCACATAACCTTCGACATCTCCCAGCACGATATCGCCAGCAGGTGTGAAAGCTGGCGGACTCAATCGTCGCGCCGGCATAGTTTCATTCGACCAGATTGTCTGGCCTGTCTGTTTGTCCAGCCTGTACACGGTATCGTTGTCACCGACAACGATAAGGCTATCTTCATGCAGCCCGATTCCAGCTCCGGCCGACAGTGGCACTGACCAGATAACCTGACCACGAGTCGGTTCGATACGAGCAGCCTTGCCCTGGTAATTGGCCAGATAGATGCCTTCATCATCGAGCACGATATCAGCATCGATGTCCACCAGTCGCTCCACCTCAGAACGTCCGGTCGGCACACTGATAACCGTTTCCCAGATGAGTTTGCCGTTGCTCATATTCAAAGCCAGCAGACGTCCATCGTCCAGCCCCGTCAACACACCGCCTTTGAGAAGCAGTGGACGACTGTAGCCATTAAGCGTCAAGGCCGGTGGCGTGTTGGAAACACTCCAGCGCTCACTGCCATCTTCCGGATTCAGCGCCGATACCCGGCCATCCGTACTGCGCACAACAGCAACCCCGAAACCTGAAGCCACCGGCACCAGAATCTCTGAAGATGCGGCAGCCTGCCAGAGCGACTCACCCGTAGCCGAATTCAGCGCATGCACCATGCCATCAATATCTGCAACATACAGCCGGTCCTCATCACCACCGACACCGCTATTCAGGCGAACATCCAGTTCCCTTGTCCAGCGTCGCATGCCTGTTTCACGGGAAAAGCTGCTGACTTTGCCTTTTCGGTTCGCCACGATGACCTGATCATCGGTAACCAGAGGCTCGAACCTGCCACGTCCCGCTTCACCCGCCCTGGATGACCAGAGTCGCAGCAGATTCACTTCTGCGGTGGTCGCTGTCAATGTGGCTGGTGGAGTCGGCTCGGGCTCTGATGCACAGCCAGCAATGAACAACATGCCAGTCAGGCAAGTCGTCAGAGCCATCCTCCTCAAGACTGGCATCTCAGCTAGTGCTCTCAGCACTGTCAGCTTCCGCATCACCCGGCACCGCCAGGTCATTGATCTTCATGCTCAGACCTTCACGGTTCGCCACGTACTGGCTGGCCTGAGCCTTGCCATAAGCTTCTCGCGCTGCATCTACATCACCGGACTGGATCAGCAAGTCGCCGCGCGCCTCTTCGACCAGACCTGCGAAGGATTCCGGAAATTTGCCTGGCAGACTTTTCAGTCCGGCAGCCGCATCACCCAGAGCTCCCTGTACTCGCGCCAGTCGAACCTTTGCAATCAGCTGCACGCCATCCTCTGGAGCATTCTTGGCAACCCAGGCCAATCGCGAAGCTGCATCGTCCAGATCGCCGCCTTCGATGGAGGCACGAGCCGCGGCCATGTTTGCGTAGGCGCTATACAACGCACCCGGCTGGTCGTCAGCCAGCTCGTCAGCCAGCGCAACCGCCTGAGCTGTGTCACTGGTGCTGACCGCTTCCATTGTCTGACTGAAAGTATCACTGGCAATAATGGCCTGATTTTCCTGGTGGCCTTTCCAGAAGGTCCAGCCGCCGATCACGCCTGCACCCAGTACGACACCAGCGATGACCGCTTTGCCGTTCTCGGTCCACCACTCTTTCAGCGCTTCGACTTGTTGCTCTTCTGTTTCGTATTCCACGTCGTTTCTCCACGCCCTGAAGGCGCCTATCCAGTTCTTTGTCCGGAAATCGCTGCCCCGGAAATTTGTTTTCTGCGTTTAGCTACAGCGTTCGACAATACGAACTCAGGCGTTGTTATTCAGCAGATCGTTCAATGTGAATTCAAGCTGCTGTCGTGTAACCGTTACCTGCTCAGCTGCTCCTCGCAAAGGCTTGATAGTCACCCGGCCCTGCTCCAGCTCTTCACTACCGATGATGGCTGCCAGTGAAGCACCGCTCTTGTCTGCCTTGCGAAACTGACTCTTGAGACTGCCAGCCGCTGTATTGTGCACTACAGAACATTGCGGAAGTAGCCCTCGAATCAATTCTGCCAACGCCAGAGAGTCGGCGGCACCAACCTCGTCAGTGCCCATCACGAATATATCGGGCACATCGGCAGCAGGAGTCACTCCTACTTTATCCATCAGCGCGATAACGCGCTCCATACCAAATGCCCAACCGACACCCGGCATGTCTTTCGCACCCAGCTGAGTCAGCAGACCATCGTAGCGTCCACCCGCACATACAGCTGATTGAGAACCAAGTTCGGTGGTCGTCCACTCGAATACCGTATGACTATAGTAGTCCAGTCCTCGTACCAGTCGTGGATTGATCACCACATCGATACCACTGGCTTTCAGCAATGCCTGCAATTCGTCAAAATGCGCCAACGAGGCCTCACTGAGACTGTCGCGCAACTTGGGCGCTGCATTGATCATTTCCTGCATTACCGGATTTTTGCTGTCCAGAATGCGCAAAGGGTTACGTTCAAGCCGGCGCAGACTGTCTTCATCCAGAATTTCGCGATGCTGTTCAAACCAGGCAACCAGTTTTTCTCTGTAAAGAACTCGATCCTCAACATCACCCAGCGTATTGATTTCCAGCTGCATGGCATCGTAAATGCCCAACTCGCGCCACAAACGGGCACTCAGGAGAATCAACTCAGCTTCAATGGCGGGACCTGCCAGACCATAAACCTCAGCACCTGTCTGAAAAAACTGCCTCTGACGTCCAAGCTGCGGACGCTCATAACGAAACATCGGACCGGTGTACCAGATACGATTGACACTACCCGGCTGCAGCAGACCATTTTCGATGGCAGCACGAACACAACCGGCTGTATTCTCAGGTCGCAATGACATCGACTCGCCCTTGCGATCGGAGAATGTATACATCTCCTTCTCGACAATATCAGTGGCTTCACCAATGGAGCGGGTAAACAGGCTCGTGCGTTCAATCACCGGGGTGCGCAGCTCGCCATAACCGTAGGCTCGCATCGCGTGGCGTGCAGCCGCTTCGAGCTTCTGCCAGGGGGCTACAGCCTGCGGCACAATATCCGGCATACCGCGCAAGCGCGTGAATTGAATCTTCATTTTTCTGGCAACAATCTGTTTGAAGGCAATCTACTGAATGGGACGGGACAAGTACTCGCCAGCTTCCTCTGAGGCAGGAAACTGATTGAGTAGCTGGCTGGCAAATGCCTGCGCACCAGCAAGATCACCGGCATCACGCTTGATCTGCAGGCCCAGAAGAAGACTCTCTGCAGACTCGTCGCCGTAGGCATTGAAACGCTGGAAATAAGCATCCGCAACAGTCAGGCGCTGCTTGCGATGCATCAGATCAGCCATATGCAGATAGGCATTGGCAAACTGGGGATTAACCCGCAACGCTTCGCGCAGATAACTCTCTGCATCGCTCAGTCGCTCTGCATCCAGCATGCACAGGCCAGCGTTATCGAGTGCGAATTCTGGTGTTCGGTAATAGGGATTATCGGCAGCAGCACGAAATTGCAGCTGCGCCTGATCAAATTTTTCGTTTCCGCACAGAAAGATGCCGTAGCTGTTTCTGTAGTCTGCCTCATCCGGGTCTAGCTGCAGGGCTCGCTCGAAATGCTCTTCGGCACTGGCCACCTCACCCACTCTGGATTGCAGATTGGCATAGGAAACATGCGCCAATGCGTTCTTTTCGTCTTGCTCAAGGGCCTTGAGCAGCTTCTCCCGCGCCGAATCCAGATCGCCACGCTGCAAGTACTGAGCACCCAGCTGTGCATTGAATTGGGCCGCGTCCTGACTTTTTTCGGGACTGAGCTCGCCACCACCGGTGCAGCCCTGCAAAACAAGCAGCATGCCCAGCAGCAGTATTGTTTTACTGGCTATCTTCATCGACCCTGTTCTCCAAATCGTGGCTCCATGAACTTCACGTGCCGCTTGCTTCGGTCGTCAATATCACCCGCTAACTGCCCGCACGCTGCATCGATATCATCACCTCTCGTCGTACGCTTGAGAGTGAGAATTCCAGCATCGCTCAGAATTCGGGCAAAGCGTTCCACGGCATTTCTCGAGGATCGCAGATAACCGGATTGTGGGAACGGGTTGAACGGGATCAGGTTGACCTTACACGGGAAACCACGCAACAGTTCGGCCAGTTCGTGCGCCTGCTCAACTTTGTCGTTGACTCCGGACAGCATGACGTACTCGAACAGCACATGCTTCTTGCGTTGAGAGGCTGCCTCTTCGCCTTCCACATAACGCCAACAGGCCGCCATCAGATCCTTGATGGGGTATTTACGATTGACGGGGACCAGCTCATTACGCAAAGCATCATTGGGCGCATGCAGAGACACTGCCAGCGAGATGTCGACATCGGCTGTCAGCTTGTCCATGGCCGGAATAACGCCCGAGGTGCTGACGGTTACGCGTCTTTTGCTCAGCCCATAACCCAGATCATCCATCATCAGGTTCAATGAAGGCACCAGGTGGCGATAGTTGAGCAGTGGCTCGCCCATACCCATCATCACTACATTGGTGATGCGTTGGTCACGGGTTGCAGGCTCCAGTGCCAGCAAATTGGTTGCCAACCACACCTGACCAATGATTTCCGACACGCTCAGGTTGCGATTGAACCCTTGTCGCCCGGTAGAGCAGAACGAACAATCCAGAGCACACCCCACCTGCGAGGAGACGCACAGAGTGCCTCGATCGTTCTCGGGAATATAAACAGTTTCAATACAGTTGCCATCGTGCAGTTCGAACAACCACTTGGCAGTGCCGTCGCGGCTCAGTTGCGCTTCCTGAACACCGGGCAACACAGTAGTCGTGCGCTCCTTCAACATGGCCCGAGTGGCCTTGGATACATCTGTCATGGCGTCGATATCGCGCACATTATGCTGATATAGCCACTTGAGTATCTGTTTGGCACGAAAAGGCTTCTCGCCCTGGCTCACCAGAAAATCGGTGAGCGCCTGGCGATCCAGATCAAACAAATTGACAAGGGCTGTATCGGTCATAACAGGACCGTGAAAGTATTAGACAAGTATAAGGCCACTCGGTTTACAACGTTACTGAATCGGTCTTAACGAGTGCGTGGGCAAACGCCATCATCACCGAAGAAAAATGCGATTTCCTGAGCAGCAGTATCTGTTGCATCGGAACCGTGACAGGCGTTCTCATCGATGGACGATGCGAAACGCTTGCGGATAGTGCCTTCAGCAGCTTCTGCAGGGTTAGTTGCACCCATGACTTCACGATGTGCCAGTACGGCATTCTCGCCTTCCAGAGCCTGCACCATGACAGGACCGGATGTCATGAAGCTGACCAGGTCGTTGTAGAAAGGACGCTCCTTGTGGACCGCATAGAACTCGCCAGCCTGCTCTGTAGTCAGGTGCATCATGCGAGCAGCAACAACCTTCAGACCTGCCTTTTCGAAGGTGCTGTAGATTTCACCAATTACGTTCTTGGCAACGGCATCGGGCTTGATGATGGAAAGTGTACGTTCAACGGCCATGCGGCACTCCTGAAAAATAGTTTGAAATGGAAATCAGTCAACCCACCATTGTAGCGGATTTGACAGTACTACTGGCCTCGGGAATTACTCAAACGTATGCTTTTCGAGGTCAATGGCAGTTGTGACGAGGTATCAAAGGTTGCTCCTGCCTCAGCGCCAGCGCGTGCGATGTCCTTGGCACTCTTGTAGCGATCATAAACAGCGTGCATGGCTCCCAATGCGTAACTGGCACCTGAACCCACCGCCCAGAAGCGCGTGTACTCATAAACTTCCCGCAAGGCAAACAAACCGAAGATGCCATTCGAATTAACGAAAACCGCATCAATCTGCGTTGTCTCGTAGGGATCTTCCTCAGAATCCTTCGGATTCAGATAATAGTGCTCCTTGAGTACCGGGTGCAGGCGAATCAGACTGTCGAACGCCGCATCGCGACTGGAGAAGTCAGCTTTCACCTCTTTGTCGTTGAAGGCACGCTCGGCAACCAGCATATGCGCAGCACTGCCGACTATGCCCATATGTGTCCGGCCAAAGGTCTGAATCTTGGAATGATTGGCATCCATGGAACTGGACAGGCGAGTGTCGCCGAAGGTCGTCAACGTATCGGCAGCTATACAGGCAGTTGAACCCTTTCGAACCACGACTATTGTAGACAAGGTATTGTTTTCTCTCGGTTATATGCAGTTAAGCATGGGGGCAAAGCACAGCGTTTCATCATCATCCGGCAAACGTAGTCTGCAAACGCTGACTCAGTCACTTGCCCCGCCACCTTTCATGTCCTTACTATCAGGTAGCAGGGATAACTGGCTGGCCAGATCATCCGAGCTACGCTCAGGGCTTCGCTCCAGCGTATCAAGGGCTTCCCGGAACGCGGCAGCATCGGCAAATTGTCGATAAACAGAGGCAAACCGGATATAGGCAACCTGATCCAGCTGCTTCAACTCTTCCATCACCCACTCACCAATACGCCGAGCATCGATCTCCCGCTCACCGGCGACCAGACAGCGGTGTTTTACACGCGCCACTGCCTCATCAATCAGCTCGACACTGACCGGACGCTTTTCCAGCGACTTCTGGAAACCGGCCTGCAGCTTCTTGTCAGAAAATGGTTCTCGATTACCACGGGACTTGACGATTCGGGGAAGGTTCAGTTCCGCAGTTTCATAAGTGGTAAATCTCTCTTCACACTCCGTACATTCCCGTCGACGACGGACCTGGTCGCTATCGCCCACCAGTCTTGAATCTACAACGCGTGTATCGATAGCACCACAGAACGGGCACCGCATGAGTGCACTCCTTATAAGGGTGGGCTGCGAAACGTGGGCCGCAGGGTACCACAAGCGCCTGTGTTAACATGCGCCCGCGCCTGATAGTACTGGCTGCGCCATCAAAACTGATGGTTTGACTTCAGACAGACCCGATAGGTGCCGCCAGCACAAGACGTCAGTATTAAGATGGGCTGCTATTCGAACACCTGTTCGCTCTGCCAGCCGAAACCATTGCGAATATTAAAGGATGTATTGACTATGAGCCAGCCGAAACGCATCGCCATCACTGGTGCTGCCGGACAGATCTGCTACTCCATGTTGTTCCGCATCGCCGCCGGTGACATCTATGGACCTGATCAACCTGTCAGCCTGCACCTTCTGGAAATCACCCCTGCTCTTGGCATGCTCGAAGCCGTCAAGATGGAACTGGATGATTGCGCCTTCCCACTATTGAACGACGTTATTGTCACTGATGATCCAAGAGTTGCTCTGGACAAGGTCGATGCAGCCCTCTTCGTTGGTGCCAAACCACGTGGACCTGGCATGGAACGTAGTGACCTGATTACTGACAATGGCAAGATTTTCAGTTCCCTGGGCGCCATTCTCAATGAAGTAGGTTCACCAGACTGCAAGGTCTGTGTTGTCGGCAACCCTGCCAACACCAACGCCTACATTCTCAAGGCCAATGCACCGAACATCAACCCACGCAACATCACAGCCCTGACACGACTGGATCACAACCGTGCAATCTCACAGCTGGCCGGCAAAACCGGCTCTACAGTTGCAGACATCAACCGCATGGTTATCTGGGGCAATCATTCCACCACACAGGTGCCTGATATCTCCTACGCCACGGTCAACGGCAAAGCGGCCAGCGACATGGTTGACAAAGCCTGGGCCCAGGAAGAATTCATTCCGACTGTTGCCAAACGTGGTGCAGCCGTCATCAACGCTCGTGGTAGCTCCAGTGCGGCATCAGCTGCTAATGGCGTCATTGACCACATGGCCACCTGGATTCAAGGCACACCTGCCGGCGACTGGACCAGCATGGCTGTATTGAGCGATGGCAGCTATGGTATCGATGAAGGCCTGATCTACTCCTTCCCGGTCGAGTGCAAGGATGGCGAATACACCATCGTCAGCGATCTGGATGTAAGCGACTTCATTCGCGAGAAGATGCTGGCCAGCCAGCAAGAACTGCGCGAAGAGCGTGACACGGTTGCAGATCTGCTACCTGGCTGATCGCAGACGTATCCAGGCGTCACTCTAGCCGGTGCAAACCGGCAAAGAGTGACGCCTTTTTATATCCCGGCTTTATATCCCTGCTAACGCAGCAGTTTTACGAACCGATAGCCCAACAGCACAATCAGTATGGCCAG
The DNA here is from genome assembly GCF_002215215.1 of Granulosicoccus antarcticus IMCC3135. Taxonomy (NCBI): domain Bacteria; kingdom Pseudomonadati; phylum Pseudomonadota; class Gammaproteobacteria; order Chromatiales; family Granulosicoccaceae; genus Granulosicoccus; species Granulosicoccus antarcticus. The sequence continues at coordinate 5,491,978 of NZ_CP018632.1, forward strand.
ATAGACAAAAGGCTCGATCAAATCGCCTTTCGCCAGCCAGACGTAATGCACCACGGCCGCAGCGCCCGCCACATAGACCCCGCGATGCAGACTGACCCAGCGTTTACCCAAACGCTTGACCATCCCCCGGGTTGATGTCCCGGCCAGTGGTATCAGAATCAGCAACGCCATGGTTCCGGCCAGAATATAAGGCCGCTCTGCCAGATCCTCCCAGATGGCTGCCACATCAAGCTGCTGGTCCAGAACCAGATAGATGGACACATGCAGAAAGACATAGAAAAACGCAAACAGACCCAGCATTCGACGTAGCTTCAAAGGCCAGGTTTTTTTCAACAAACCCCTCAATGGCGTCACACAAAGGCTGATCAGCAACATTCTGATAGCCAACGTACCAGTGGTATCTGTCAGCGCATCAATCGGGTTGGGGCCCAGGCCGCCAGTGAGAAGCGACTGCACCAGATAGACAAAGGGCGTCAAAGCCAGCACAAAGACCACAGGCTTCAGGATCGACTGCCAGCGAAGTGCCGGCAGTCCGAGCCTATTGGTAGCTGCTATTGATTCACTCATGCAGGCTTTATCGCCAGAGCACCGAAGAATCTGAAGGTTTCAACGAACACAACAGATCAATGAAATTTCTGCAGATCCATGCCTTCATACAAACTGGCCACCTGCTCGGCGTAGCCATTCATGAAGCGGGTTTCCGACTTTGAAGAGAACAGAGAGGACAGACCACCGGTATCACCCGACAGGCGTCTTTCCTTGGCCTGGCTCCAGCGTGGATGACTACGATCCGGATTCACATTACTGTAAAAGCCATACTCAGAGGGCCCAGCCATGTTCCAGCTGGTCTCTGGCTGTTTTTCCACGAAACTGATCCGTACCACCGACTTGATACTCTTGTAGCCATACTTCCAGGGCACCACCAGACGTAGCGGTGCGCCATTCTGGGCCGGTAGCTCCTCACCGTAGAGCCCCATCGCCATCAGTGTCAGCGGGTGCATGGCCTCGTCCATCCGCAAGCCCTCACGATACGGCCATTGCAGCACGTTACGCTTGACGCCAGGCAAGTCCTCCTGCACGACAGTTTCAAAGGCAACATACTTCGCCTTCGAGTTGGGCTCTGCACGCTTGATCAGATCTGCCAGTGGAAAACCGTTCCAGGGGATGACCATTGACCAGGCTTCCACACAACGCATGCGGTAGATTCGCTCTTCAATGGCATGCGGCTTGAGAATGTCTTCAAGGGTGAAGACACCCGGCTTGGCGCATTCACCGTCGATAGTGACGCTCCATGGCTCGGTCTTGAGCTGATCCGCATTGCGAGCCGGGTCGCCCTTATCGGTTCCCAACTCGTAGAAATTATTATAGGTGGTCACCGTCTCCAGGCTACTCAGCTCTTCATCGGTACTGAACGGACTTTTTACGATAGGACCCGATAATTGAGTTCCGGCAGCACTGGCCGGTGAAGCTATCAGCCCCGTAACCCCTGCAGCAGCGGCTGCCTGCAGCAACTGCCGGCGTTGTCGGAAGAGACGTTCATCAGTGATTTCACTACTGTGAATACCTGCCACTTTCATCCAATCTCGCATGATTACTCTCTATAAAATCCATTAATAACAAATACATCGGAACTCCTTCACCAAAACGCAAAGGGTGTCAATTATGAGTCTAGGACTCAGTTCAGCGGCATTAATTCCCTGCCGATGAACTGCATACGACATGCAAGCATGTTACGTCACAGCTCTTTTAGTACTTGATCGCTGCGTCAGATCACGTAAATTAAAAATATATTGCCAAAAACTTTGGCCCGAATCCTGAATCGAACTATCAGAATCAGCAGATCGCAGATGGATCTGTTCCCTTTCTCAGCCCAGGCGGACCCTATATCCCGTGGAAGTCTTGCAAGGAAATCAATCTGGCTCCAAACATTCCAGACGTCGTCTGGACAGAATAGCGCTGGGAGAGAACCGGGCGCTAGACTGGGGGCACCAGGAATCAGATATCGGTCTGCAGTGCGTTTCACCGCTGGAGCTGGCTGATATTCTCGCCCAATCCAACGGCTTTCTCGATCTGATACCACTGTCTGCTTCCAACGAGGCAGCAGAGCCATCGAGTGATGGCAACACAGCCAGCTCTACCACTGCGTGCGCCACTGCGTGCGCCACCGATCGCTGCAATCTGCACACCGTGCACGACTCGACTGATCTGCTACAGCGCTGCAAGAAAATTCTTGTTGAAAATGCCCTGATCAAAGACAAGGGCGATCGACAACTCTATCTGGCAGCAGGCTTTATCAGCTGGCCAGATGCAGCCAATGCAAACGCCAGACAGCGCGCCCCCTTGCTGCTCTACCCGGCATTGCTGGTGCGCATACCTGACGAACAGAATTATGAAATACGATTGACGGGGGATTCGCCCGAATATAACCAGACGCTCATCATTCATGCAGAGCAACGCTTTGGCGTCAAACTTCCTGCACAGGAAGATCCGCTGGCCTTGAGCAGTTTCTTCGACGAGGTTGCTGAGGCTATCCGCGAGGTACCCACACTGCAGCTAGAGCTCGACACTTGTCTGGGTAGCGCCGCTCTGCTCGTCCCCACGCAGAGATCTGCCGACAATGTCTCCCTTCCCGATGTACCCATGAATTTCGATGTCGGACTGGCGATGAGCATAACCGGCAAGAAAAGCCTGCAACAACTGAGTGCCGTGCTCCAGCTGATTCCTGATTACAACCAGGTAGATGCACCAAGCACACCCGAACCTGCCCCTCTACCCTCATCACCCAGCATTGCCAGTTTGCGCAAGTACGCCGTTAGACTCGCCGCCGAAGGCCTGGATCATGTTGAATTCAGACAACTGACCACCCTGCCCGACGTCATCGGAAAATGGACTAGCGCTGTATCCACAGCTCTGGATTGCGAGACAATCAAGACTGTGCTGCGAATGCCTGAACTGTCCGCACGCGAACTTATCAGACTCGCCGGCATTATCGAACTGATCGACAAGGCACCGAACAATATTGAAAGTCTGGGTCATGCCGACCTGTGCTACGCCAACAGCACCATCTTGCTGCGACGTGCGCGGCATCAGGCAAAACTGATCGAGGATGAACTCACGGGCCTGCAAGAGCACTTCGTGATGGACAAGGTACCCGGCAAATCCCAGCTTCTGAGCCTGCTCTCCGAATTGAGTGTAACGGTGGAGCGCGGACCCGAACTTGTCGATTCCACCTATTTCAATGCACGGCGGCAGTTCATGGAATTCAGCATTCACAAGAGTGCACACCTGACTGCCGAGCACCGTCGTTTGTTATCCCAGCTGGCCAAGGTCATGCGCTTTCGGGAGTTGTTCGTCAATAACACAGAGTACCGAGCGGCACTGGGGCCAGGCTATCGGGGCTTGCGCACCGATTGGGATGTTCTGACGCATACGTGTGAATATGCACGGGAACTGGCTGATGTTCTGCAATCAGAGACCTTAGCCAGCCAGATATTACGTAACTGGACCGCCTTTCGAGCCGCCTACAGCGTGGAACTCGAGTTATTGCAGAATGCCGCGGAGGCCTGCAGACGTTTATTGGGTACTGTTGGTACTCGCTGGCAAACTCAGACCGCAGCGTCCCTGACCGTGCATGCCCAATTGATTGCCTCTCGCCTGACAGAATGGCGAACAACCTACGGCTCAATGGATAATCACGCTGACAAGACACCAGCCATGGTGCTATCCAGTTTTTCCGGACGTTCGCATGACGACATTCTGGTAGAAACCCAGGTTGATGAAACTCGCACTCGCATCAATCGTCAGCTGCAGGATGGAGAAATTCGGCGCGAACAGATTACCGATACCCTGAAATGGTTATTGGCTGCCAGCCAGGCAGCAACCGATCATGATCTGGATATCGATGCCATCGTGGAGCACTTGCAGATAGCCTGACGATCACGGGTTCGTGAAATGAATCGGCCATTCATTCATTTCACGAACCCCAAGTCACTCAGGTAGTGGGCACGATGAAATCGGGACGAATACCACTGCGAACAATCGCCTGCTCCAGATCCAACCCTTTCATCAAGCCATGATCGGTGACCAGTACGGTTCGCCAGCCTGCCTGTGCACCACCCAGAATGTCGGTATGCAAGGTGTCTCCCACCATGGCTATCCGCTGTGGATCAATACCTTCCAGAGTTTCGCGAACGATAGCGAAGGCATTGTCAAACGGCTTGCCAAAGAACTCTGGCGTAGCCAGGCCACTGTCCGCAATATCGTGAGCATATAGCCCTGGTTCTCGCGACAAACCACCCGGGTGTGGGGCGACCAGATCTGGATTACCGACCAATACCGGTCGCGGACGCCTGATCAAGGACGCCTTCAGCATATCCTGGCGCTCAACTGTCCAGCCTCCCGTTCCCAGTAGCACGAAACCATCACATTGGTCATAGACCATGGCATCAGAGCCCAGCAGTACTGAGCGAGGTGCCAGCAGCTCCAGATCTGATTCTTCAAGCGCTGCAAATCCCCAGAATGCATCAGCATACTGTGCCAGTGCTCTTGCCAGAGCATCACGGCTGGATACCACTTCCTGCGCATCGAAATGCATGCCCCAGTTTTCATACTTGGCACGCGTGGTGGTTACCGGAAAGCTTGCACCATTGGTCAACACGCGAACCTGTTTGCCTCGTGCCTGCAGGGCAGCGACGCGTTCAACAGCACCCGGAACAGTTCTGGCCCCGACGTTGAGTACGCCAAAACCATCGAGAACAAAGCAGTCAATTTCATCACACAGCTCTTCCAGATGAGCCCGGTGAATGGATTTTTCAGGGAATGTCGCCTTCGGCAGACGTGGTTGTATCGCTTCGTATCGCGCGACAGCCTCTGCCGCCGTAGGCGGAGTATCACCTTTGATCATGATTTGTTTTTCATTGCAGATTACCGGCATTATGCCGGAGAGAGCCGCCGCACAAATATTGTTGTAACGTGTCTGGGCACAAACTCAGATTATGGCGTGTCTGACACGCGCCGACACCCACTCACTAATCACGACAGTGCCGAGGATGACAACAAATATCATGGTCACCTGCGGCCATGCCAGTGTATTGAGCGAGGCCTGCAACTGCACACCGATGCCACCGGCTCCCACCAATCCAAGAATCGTCGATTCGCGAATATTGATATCCCAGCGAAACACTGAAATGCCATAAAAAGCAGGCATTATCTGCGGCACGATTCCGTAGTTGAGAATCTGCGCACGCGAGGCACCTGTTGCCGTCACCGCCTCAATCTGGAGGATATCCGTCTCTTCTATGGCCTCATACAGCAGCTTGGCCACAAAACCGATTGAGCGCAGACCAATGGCTATGATCCCCGACAACAGCCCGGGACCAATGATGGAGACCAGCAGTAGCGCCCAGATCAGCGAGTTGATGGAACGCGAGGCAACAATGATGAACAAGGCGACCGGTCGCACGAAATACCTGCTGGGTGTTGTATTACTGGCAGCAAGAAAGGCGATGGGAATAGCGACGATAATGCCCAGCATGGTGCCCAGAGTTGCAATATTGAGGGTATCCCACAACGGCACCCATAATTTATCGATATAGCTCCAGCGCGGTGGAAACATACGGCCGCCCAGGTCTGCCGCCTGACGTGGAGCATCGGAGACGAACGCCCAGATCGTGTCCTTGGTCATTACTTGCCAGCAAAATACGCACAAGGCGACCAGCAGCAACCAGGCAAACCAGATTGCCAGACGCTTGCCCGTGGTGCGGTGCTGCCAGACCGGTGTCGTTTCGTTCTTGCTCATTGCACCCACTTCCTGACAAAGCCTGAGGAATACTCCGCCAGCATGACGATAAAAATAATGATCAGCAGAATGGCTCCAGCCGAGTCGAACTCGTAGCGATCAATGGCCGTGTTCAAGGTGGCGCCAATGCCACCTGCCCCTACGATACCGATAACAGCGGATTCGCGGAAATTGATATCCAGACGATACAGGGACAAACCGATGAGGCGCGGCATGACCTGTGGCTGCACGGCGTAGTTGATCAGCTGCAGCCAGGAGGCTCCGGTCGCCTTGACGGCTTCTGTCTGACTTTCATCAATATCTTCGATATCCTCTGCCAGCAACTTGGCCATGAAGCCGATGGTGGCAAAGCTCAACGTCAGAAACCCCGCGAACGGGCCAAAACCGAACATCGCAACAAACAGGATGGCAATGATGATTTCCTGCAGTGAGCGTGACAGGGCAATGATTGAACGGCAGACATAATAGACAGCCTTGGGCGCCACATTTCGAGCACCGCCAATACCAATCGGTATGGATAGCAACACCCCTGCAACCGTGGAGGTCAGGGTCATGGTCAGGCTCTCGACCAGACCTGCTGATATGTCTTTCCAGCGCGTGGTGAAATCGGGTGTCAGAAATCCCTTGATGAATCTCCAGCCTCGCTCCAGCCCTTCAGAAACACGAACCCAGTTGACCTCGATGCTACTGACAGCGAAATAGAACCAGATGATGGCCAGTGTCCAGAGCGTCCAGCGCAGCCAGGTGCGTTTAATCAGGACCGGTGGCCGCTTGAAGCTATCCGGATAACGGCTATAAGCCGCAGTCGGTGCCTGCTTGTCGATTGCGTCCGCCACGATTCAGTCGGATTCCGTATCGTTGTCCAGCGTTGTCCAGTCCTCTTCCCCATAAATGCGGGTGAGCACGGTATCGGTCAGCTCGGCCGGTGTTCCATCGAACACGATAGCGCCGGCTTTCAAGCCAATCAGACGCTCGGTAAACTGTTTGGCCAGCACCACATCATGAATGTTGATGATGGCGGGCAAGTGTTGTTCATTGCAGATCTCCAGCAACAAGCGCATGATCTGGCGTGAAGTTTTAGGGTCCAGTGATGCAGTCGGTTCATCAATCAACAGCAGCTCTGGGTCCTGCTCCAGTGCCCGGGCAATCCCCACTCTTTGCCGCTGCCCACCAGACAGGGCGTCTGCCCGCTTACCCGCATGCTGCATCAGCCCCACGCGATCCAGCAAAGCAAAGGCTTTCTGGACATCCGCCTTCGGATAGCGTCGCAGAAAACTGCGCCAGAATGAAACATACCCCAGACGTCCAGACAAGACGTTTTCCATGACACTGAGGCGTTCGACCAACGCATACTCCTGGAAGATCATGCCGATGCGCCGACGCACCGAACGCAACTCTCGGCTGGACATACCGGTAATCACCGTACCGCCCAGACTTATACTGCCGCTAGTCGGCTCAACCAGGCGGTTGATGCATCTGATGAGGGTTGATTTACCGGCCCCTGAAGGCCCGATAAGACCCACCACCTGGCCGGCTGGAATACTGAAACTGACATCATCGAGGGCTTTGTCGCCAGCAGCATAGATCTTGGAAACGCGAGTAACTTCGAGCAAAGGTTTGATTCTCCGGAAATAAAACAGGCCCGATGATCATCGGGCCTGCTCAGACAGGCTATAGCCAATTTTTACTGGCAGCTGTATTCCACGCCATTGGCGTCATCAATCTTGCGAATGACTTCCCATTCCTTCTTGAAGGTAATGGGAACGAACTGAGCTTCGCCCGACTTGCTGAATTCAGCTTCCAGTGACGTGCCTGCCCATTCGAATGAAGCGAAGGCTTCCTGGATTTTCTGTTGCAGCTCAGCGTTCAACGTGTTGGCGAGGCCATAGCTGGTGGTTGGAAAGGTTTGCGACTTGTAGATCGACTTGATCTGCTCAGGCTTCACGACGTCCCGGCTCAACATGCGCTTGAGTACCGAATTGGCAACGGCTGCAGCGGGATAATCCTTGTTGGCAACACCCAGTATGGAATTATCATGCTTGCCGGAGAATACCGGCTCGAAGTCCTTGCCAGATTCCATGTTGTAGTCAGCCTTCAAGATCGCTGAAGGTGCCTTGAAGCCTGAATTGGATGTCTCGGCAGTAAAGGCAATCTTGCCGCCCTTGATATCTTCGACCGTCTCGATACCAGAACCAGGGAAGGTGATGATTTCCATTTCGTAGCCGTATGAACCATCAGCACTGGCCATCATGGTGAAGGGCCGGAAACCACCACAGGCAACGGCCAGTGGGTTTGAACCGGTGTTGAAGCCGGCAATATGCAAACGTCCGGCACGCATGGCTTCAATCTGTGCGGCGTTGGATTGAACGGGGAAAAACTGTATTTTCTTGCCAGTCACAGTGGATACGTGATCGAGGAAATCAGACCAGACTTCAGCATAAACCGCAGGATCTTCGACTGGCGTGTAGGCAAATATCAAGGTGCCGGGGTCAGTCTGTTCGGAGGCATCTGGAATATCGGCAACCAGATCTCCGTCCATATCGGAGTAACGCGAATCCAGCTTGAACTCTGCCGATGCCGGCAAGCTGAGAGAGACTGCAAATGCAGCAGCTGCTGCAATTATGGTGCGTTTCATTATCGGTACATTCCTCGAAATAGCATGAAAGATAACATCGGGAATAGCACGATCAGGCACACCCTGAACTTGTCGACGCTGAGTTCGCGCAAGCCATGGATGAACCAAAGTGCAATTCGAGCCGACAAGTGTATTCATTCAATATTGATTATTCATGAAACAGGCTGAGAACACCATGCTTCATGAGCAATCAGGCAAATCAATGCCGCTGGTTCGACAAGCAGTCACCCACAAAGCGCTCACTGCGTCACAAGTAGTACGCCGGAGCCTGATAGCTCCGGCACTCTTGATTAGCCTACCCAGACTCGAGCGTTTTCAAACATTCTCAACCAGGGACCGTTCTCGCCCCAGGCAGGTGGAGCCCAGGAATTGGTGACCGTCCGGAAGACACGCTCGGGATGCGGCATCATGATCGTGACCCGACCATCATCGTTGCACAGGCCGGTGACGCCGAATGGGGATCCGTTCGGATTCAGCGGATAGGTCTCAGTCATTGCGCCCTGATTATCAACATAACCCAGGCAAACTGAGGCCACCTGAGCCTGCTCAATCTGATCGAAGACCACACGGCCCTCACCATGAGCCAAAGCCACTGGCAATCTGGAACCCACCATATCTGTCAGGAATAACGAAGGAGACTCGTAGATCTCGACCGTTGCCACGCGTGCCTCGAACTGTTCGGACTCGTTTCTCTCAAAACGCGGCCAGTTATCCGTCCCCGGAATCAGACTCTTCAGACGCGACATCATCTGACAGCCGTTGCACACACCCAGCGAGAAGGTGTCATCGCGTTCGAAATAATTGCGGAACATGGCAGAGAGCTGTTCGCTGAACAATACCGAGTTCGCCCAGCCACCACCGGCACCCAACACGTCACCGAATGAGAAACCACCACAGGCAACCAGGCCCTTGAAGCTTGCCAGATCATGACGCCCTTCAAACAGATCACTCATATGAACATCCACGGCATTGAATCCTGCTCGCTCAAACGCGGCAGCCATCTCAAAGTGCCCATTGACCCCCTGCTCACGCAGAATAGCCACCGAAGGACGCGTCAGCAGTAACTGCGGAGCGGCCTCAATCAGAGAGCTCGCCGGATCAAAACTCAATCGCGGTGAAATACCCGGATCGTCATCACGGCTGATGTGCTCCAGCTCTTCATCGGCAGAGTCGGGATTGTCGCGCAGGCGCTGCATGTGATAGCTGGTCTGCCACCACTGTATACGCAGCTCCTGGATAGTTTCGCTCATCAGAAGCACACTTCCCTGCCAGATCTGCAGTTCGTTTGAGTCGGTAGGTTCTCCCAGTGCATGAACAAGCTCACTCAGTCCATGCGCGTCGAAAATGGCCATGACCTGAGCAAATTGATCGCGCCGTACCTGCAGGACCCCTCCCAGCTCCTCATTGAACAGGCTTGCGATAGCATCACTGGGCAAGCTATTCAGATTGACCTTGATACCGCAATTACCGGCAAAGCCCATCTCAGCCAAGGTCACAAACAAGCCACCATCGGAGCGATCATGCCAGGCCAGTACCAGCTCTGCCCGAATGAGTTCCTGCAGCGCATTGAACAGACCTTTGAGCAAGAGAGGATCGTCGACATCCGGCGCCGTACTACCCACCTTGCCGTATACCTGGGCCAACGCCGATCCACCCAGACGGTTCTTGCCGGCTCCAAGATCGATGAGCAACAGATCCGTCTCACCACAATCTTCACGAAGTTGGGGAGTCAGGGTCTTGCGCACATCATTCACAGCCGCAAACGCTGTTACAACCAATGACATGGGAGCCGTGACGCTGTGGTCACCAGCCTCATCCTGCCAGACCGTCCTCATGGACAGAGAATCCTTGCCAACCGGAATGGCAATGCCTAGCGCCGGTGCCAGTTCGAGTCCAACAGCCTGCACGGCATCGAACAAGGCGGCATCTTCGCCCGGATAACCACTGGCCGCCATCCAGTTTGCTGAAAGTTTGACATCACTGACCTGGCCGATGTCAGCGGCTACGATATTGGTCAATGATTCGGCAACCGCCATACGTGCAGAAGCGGCGGCATCCAGTACAGCTATGGGAGAACGCTCACCCATGGCCATAGCCTCACCGGTATAGCCACGAAAATCGGCGACCGTCACGGCAACATCCGCTACCGGCATTTGCCAGGGACCAACCAGCTGATCACGCACCACCTGCCCGGTGATACTGCGATCGCCGATAGTGATCAGAAAGTTCTTGGCAGCCACTGCAGGCAACTGCAGGACTCGTCCAACCACATCCTCGATATCCATAGTTGCAGTATCAAGATCATCGGAGGCTCCTGGTCGATGAGTTGCATTTATCTCCAGCTTGGGCGGCTTGCCCAGCAGGACATCCAGTGGCATATCGACCGGAAAATTATCAAATTCTGCATCGGATACCCGTAACACACGCTCCTCGGTTGCCTTGCCGACAACCGCGTAAAGACAGCGCTCACGCTGGCACAGCGATTCGAACAACGGCAGGCGCTCACTGATGATGGCCAGTACATATCGCTCCTGCGACTCGTTGCTCCAGATGGCCATGGGCGACATGCCAGGCTCATCATTGAGTATTGATCGCAATTCAAAAGCCCCACCACGCGCTGCATCATTGACAAGCTCCGGCAAGGCATTGGACAGTCCACCGGCACCGACATCGTGCACAGACAGAACCGGACTGGCATCACCCAAGGCAATGCAGCGATCAATCACTTCCTGACAACGTCTCTGCATTTCCGGGTTACCGCGTTGCACCGATGCGAAATCCAGTTCGCTGTCGCCTGCACCACTGGCCACCGAAGAGGCCGCCCCACCACCCAGACCAATCAGCATGGAGGGCCCACCCAGTACAACGATATCGGCACCGGCTGGCACCGCCTGCTTTTCGATATTGCCGGCACGGATGCTGCCCATGCCGCCTGCGATCATGATGGGCTTGTGATAACCGCGTATTTCACTAACGGATGCTGCTGCGCCTGCAACCGGTACTGACTGGCAGTAGGTCCGGAAGTAACCGGTCAGGTTGGGCCGACCAAATTCATTGTTGAATGCCGCGGCACCGATAGGGCCCGCCTGCATGATTTCAAAGGCACTGGCCAACCTGTCGGGTTTGTCGTTTTCAATCTCCCAGGGTTGCGACCAGTTCGGGATATTCAGGTTGGAGACGGTGAATCCACATAAACCGGCCTTGGGCTTGGAACCGTTGCCCACGGCACCTTCGTCCCGAATTTCACCACCAGAGCCTGTTGCAGCTCCCGGAAACGGTGAAATAGCGGTCGGGTGATTGTGAGTCTCAACCTTGATCTGGATATGAACCGGCTCTTCATACGACTGATAGGCACCATCGGCACCGGCCAGCCAGCGATGCGCTGTATGCCCTTCGATGACAGCCGCATTATCGTGATAGGCAGACAACACGCCATCAGGTGAGCTCTTGTAGGTATGCCGAATCATGTCGAACAGCGATTGTTCCTGAACCTTGCCGTCCAGAGTCCAGTTGGCATTGAATATCTTGTGACGACAATGCTCCGAGTTGGCCTGTGCGAACATCATGAGTTCGGCATCACTCGGATCTCTTTGCAAGCGCGAGAAATTGGCTTCCAGATAATCCAGCTCATCACTCGACAGAGCCAGCCCCATCTGTTGGTTGTGCGCTTCCAGTGCCGCCTTGCCACCTTCCAGTACCGGCACGGTAATCAGGGGCGCAGGGGGTGCGATTTCAAACAGCAGGTGCTGTTGTTCGGGTAATTCGATAAGGGATTCGGTCATGCGGTCATGTAGCAGCTGACGCGCCTGATGAATACTGGCCGCTGACAGACTGCTGGGATCAAGCCCCTCGAAGTGGTATTGCACGCCCCGTTCGACGCGCTTGACAGCACTCATGCCGCATCGGCCAACGATATCGCTTGCTTTCGAGGACCATGCCGAGCGCGTACCGAGTCGTGGCACTGCATTGACCTGCCAGCCAGCACCAACCGCCTGATAGTGATCATCAGCCAGCAACAGCGTGCTCAGACGTTGCCGATGTACCGGATCCAGCTCGATCGGTACGCCATTAGCGACATCGAGCTGTACAAAGTAGACATATCGGGCCGAAACGGCCTGAAAAAGCGCATCCACTGAGCGCAATTGCTTGAGCAATTGTTCCTGCCGGAAACTCGACAAGGCATTGGCGCCGGATAAACAGAGCATGGGGAGTTCTCGCACGGTAACTTGAAAGCTGGCCGGATGCACTCAAATGCGGCAACGTGCGCTCACTATTGATCGCTGCGTTCCCGGATTTCCGGCCCGGACCACGCAATGATACTGGATGTAGGGAGCCGCGGCAGGACGCACGCGGCTCCGGGTACTAACTGAGCTCGATCAGATGTCGACAACAAGGTTCAGACTGGTAACACTGTCACTGTTTGAATCCAGCGGGCTGTCGCCAGATGACAGGTCACTGTTGCTGCGTGAGAAGTGAGCAATCTTGAAGGCCAGCTTCTCGGAAACTTTGAACGCGATGCCCAGACCGACTTCCACAAAGGTATTGTCGCTGCCAAAGTCACTGCGCAAATCAGCGTTGAATGTCACTTCTTCGGTGATGTGGTTGAGGTAGTTAAGACCAATGTAGCCAATTCCACCATTCACATCATCACCCAGCACCAGGTCAGTATTCTTGTTACCCAGACCGACTTCAGCGGTCAGAAAGCCCGTGGCGTCAGAAAAGAAACGATGACCGACACCCAGAATCTGGCGAGTTGCCGAATCGATGTTGCCTGGCTCATCCTGTTCCCAGTCAAGAATACCGAAGAAGTAGGTTTTAGGCGTGTAGTAGAACTTTGGCTGGTAACCCAGCGCCAGGCGATCTGAGTTATCACCTTTGACGATGGTGCGCTGCGGGCGTCCGTCGTCACCGGTTATGGGATTGCCTTCCTGATCTCTTTCAACGATGACAATAGAAGAAGTACCTTTGAAGACAGAACCGAACACCAGGTGCTCCCAACGATTAACTGTTTTGCTCAATCGTATGGAACCATTGATGTTGCTGGCTTCAGCGTTACCGGTAGAACTGGTCGCACCCAGTGATGCTGTTCCGCGCCATCCCTGAAAGGTAGAACCAAAACCGGATTCCTGTGCCTCGGCGTCCTTGGGCTCAGCATCCTGTGCTGCGACCATGCCAGAGGTGCAAAGTGTGCCTGCAACCAGAAGACTGGCAAAAGTTTTTTTCAATGTGCGTTGTGTCATAGAGCTGATCATCATTCCTGCATTATTGTTGTGAAACGTTAGTATGGATCAGCTTAAGTCATTGATTTTATGGGACACGTTCTTTAACAATCCCTCCCCCTACATCTAACCTCTTCTAATAATTCTTGACACTTTTTTGGGTACGCGTAAAGCCGAAATATGCTAGTGAATCGCAATTAACGTAAATTTGTGCCGGGGACATTGAATTACGTGGCGTACACCCGCATACTAGCGAGGCAGGAAAGTTACGACCACCGGGGCTGACATGGTTTCGACGGGAGTTGCAAACCCTGAGGTGCATGCCGAGGCTTCAGATTACCTCGTAAATCCAGCTGAAAACTTATAGTTGCTAACGATGACAACTACGCAATGGCCGCATAACTAGACCTTAGGGTTTAGTTGTACGTACTACCCCGTTCCGGATCTGCCTGTGGGTTTGGGCGGGGGCAATAGACACAGGATCGCGAGAAGGGTCGCCCTTACACCGGATCGCTAAACCAATAATGGGCTCGCTGCTCTTTATGGTGCCCGTCCTGCACTGTAGCGGCTAAAGCCAATGACGGAACTAAGCATGTAGTACCAATGGCAGAGTGCTTTCGGACGGGGGTTCGACTCCCCCCAGCTCCACCAACGCCTAAAAGGCCCGAACGTTGTTCGGGCCTTTTTTTTGCCTGACACAAACAGGCTGACGTCAATAAACGGACCACCCGGCGAACTGAAAACACCACCAACCTGTAAATTGTGTAATCAAGCCTGTTCAATGACGGCAAAGTTCTTGCAATACTTTGTCAGGCAATTAAAAAGAGTCAGAGCTGGTTAACAAACAGATTTCCAGAAATGGAATGCAGGAACGATTGTCAGCCATCCGTGGCCAAAAGATCATGTAACCCTGCTGAATTCGGATTGGATACTGCACGCTAATGCAGTATTCCCACCGGACTTCCAACTCATGCTTAAAATTCGGAGCTCCCTGCTCGCCCCCACGGCTGCTTTGCTTATGACACTAGCGCCTGTCATGGCACATGCAAACGCCCGCCCTGTCATCGCTCCCCTACCCGACATGGATGTACAAGTCGGTGAAACCGTACAGGTCAGAGTCATTCCCAGCGATGCCGATGGTCATGTACCGGCGTTAAGACTGATCAATCCGCCATCAGGATCAACTTTCTTTGATAACCGCGACGGCACGCGAACATTTGCATGGACGCCACAGACAAAAGATAAAGGTGTGGTAGAAATCACCTTCGAAGCTGCTGACGCAAAAGACTCTTCCCTCAAAACAGTCAGACAGCTGTACATCAGTGTCGTTACGAGCAAGGAAACAAACCTTGCCCCCAGCATAAAGCCACTCAGTGATCAGACAATCACGCTGGGCTCGCAATTTGATTTTCAGGTCATACCCGTCGACCCTGAAGGTCATGTGCCCTCTTTACGAGCAACTCCAATGCCAGAAGGTGCCCGTTTCGACGACAACCGTGATGGAACACGTCAATTTCAATGGACACCTCAGACAGCGCCAACAACTGTCGAAGTAACCTTCAAGGCCATCGACGCCGATGATCGCACCCTGTTCAATACACAAACAGTGACCTTGAAAGTACTCAATGCGCCAGATACCACACCAGGCAGCACATCAGACGATAACAACTCCACCACAACAGACCTTTCATACAACAGCCCACCTCCATCCTACAGCTCTGACGAGCAGGAACCTGCGCTGGGCCAGGGCTCCAACACCTCCACTGAAACAGATGATCTCGTCGACCCAAAGGTCGTTGCGCTCAAAACCTTTACCTCACATACGACACTTGGCTTCACCGGTGAACTCAGTGAGGACAGTATTCATGTGAGCTGGAACGAAGATCCCGAAGCCCTTGGTTATAACGTTTACCGCCAGGGAAAATACGTCACCACTGTCTGGAGCAACAGCTATACGGAACACGAACTCTTCGATCAGGACTACTACTACGAGATCCAGGCTTTTGATCAGACCAAGACAATCTATTATTACGTCGCTACAGGTCTGACGGTATCCGTCACAACCACAGGCAGGACTGATCCATCAAAGCCAAAATCCGATCCGGATCTACTGCAGGACTACGAACTGATCTTCGCAGACGAATTCAACGGTAACAGTCTGGACACCAGCAAGTGGAATACCTCGTTTCTCTGGGGAGACGACATCATCATCAACGGCGAGCTCCAGCACTACGTAGACATCAAGAATGAGCCGGATTTCGGTTATAACCCGTTCTCGTTTGATGGTGAAAGTCTGACCATCAACTCCATAGAAACACCCAGTGAACTAGCGCATAAAGCGTCCGGACAACCCTACCTGTCTGGCTTGATTACCAGTTACGACGCTTTGCAATTCGTCTACGGCTATGCCGAAACGCGAGCAAAAGTCACGTTCGGCAGAAGCTACTGGCCCGCATTCTGGCTACTCAATGCCTACTATGGCCAGGGTGGTGATGATCCTGAGATCGATATCATGGAATTCATCGGCCATGATCAGGACGTGGTGTATCACACCTATCACTACTACGATGAATACGGCCAGCTGCGCTCAACCAAATCCGAGCCCACTCCAGGTATCGATTACACCTCCGACTTCCACACCTTTGCAGTGGAATGGAAGCCGGGAACCATCATCTACTTCGTGGACGGGATTGAAGTACACCGTGTCACCAACTCTAAAGTGTCGCAACAATCGATGTACTTGATAGCCAATACGGCGATGGGTGGATGGTGGGCAGGAAATCCGGATGAGACGACTCCCTTTCCGGGCAAGTACATGATCGATTACATCCGTGTCTACCAGAGGGTTACGCCTTTTGACGATGTCATGCTCAATGACGACATGACAGAACTGCCTTATGCTGATGACATGCCAGGTAAAGTGGTGCCCAATCACCGCCCAACGCTTGAACAATGGCCTGCCGGCTACCCATATAAATAGGATTCGCACACTCAATCCCGCCCCAACAGGCGGGATTGAGCGAATAGCCCGATAAATCGCCCCACCGGCAAGCATCGCATCTCATGTCGTGCGAAAATTCCATATTCGCTGATGAAAGGGTGTGCTGTGTCTAATAATTTCCAATATCAATTCAATGACGTCGCTATCGTATCGATAGAGGCGTGCGATGCTCCTGTTGTGGTCACATCCGCCGCAATCGATGAAGCTCTCGCCCCGTTTCTGGAACGCGTAGGCGCTGAAACCGGGCTTTTGCAAAAACTCGCCGGAATAGAAGAACGTCGTCAATGGCCTGACGATATATCGTTTATCGAAGCCTCTGCTCTGGCTGGTGAAAAAGCGATAGCGGCCTCAGGAATCGATCCTAGCCGTATAGGCATGATCAGCAACACCAGTGTTTGTCGAGACCGCCTGGAACCTTCAAGCGCGGTATCGGTGCACGATCGACTCGGTCTGTCGCCACACTGCATCAATTTCGATTTGTCGAACGCCTGTCTGGGTTTCGTGAATGCCATGCATTTGGCAGGCACGCTCATAGAATCGGGTCAAATCGAGTACGCCCTCATCGTCGATGGCGAAGGTACCCGGGAAATTCAGCAAAACACGATAAACCGACTGCTCGACGAGCATTCGTCGATGGCCGATCTCTTTTCAAATTTCGCCAGTCTGACACTGGGCTCCGGCTCGGCTGCCATGATTCTGGGTCGCCATTCTACCAACCCGGGTAGTCACCGACTGGGCCGTGGCGAATTCAGGGCAGCCACCGAACACCATGATTTGTGCGTCGGCTCACTCGAAAGCATGCGCACTGATACCAGGGCACTACTGGAGGCGGGGACACAACTGGGCAAAATCTGCTGGGATCAGG
Organism: Granulosicoccus antarcticus IMCC3135; assembly: GCF_002215215.1. Taxonomy (NCBI): domain Bacteria; kingdom Pseudomonadati; phylum Pseudomonadota; class Gammaproteobacteria; order Chromatiales; family Granulosicoccaceae; genus Granulosicoccus; species Granulosicoccus antarcticus. The sequence continues at coordinate 5,509,495 of NZ_CP018632.1, forward strand.
CCGATAGCGACGACTGGGGTGACATGGATCGCTACATCATCCACCAGGTATCACGTGTTCACACGGCAGCCATGGTAGAAATCCTCGGTATTGATCACAAGCGTGTACCGTTGACCTTTCCGAAGTACGGCAATATCGGCCCTGCCGCAGTCCCCTTTACACTGGCAAAAGAGGCGGAAACGCTCAATGAAGGAGATCGCGTACTCCTCGTCGGAGTCGGTTCAGGGCTCAACGCCGCTTTCCTCGAAATAACCTGGTGAGCAATCGACCTACCGCACCTGCCAGTCTTCCTCCTGCAGGCATTGTCGGGCTTGAGCCCGAGTGGTCACGCTTGGTTCATACCCCGAAGATCGATGCAGTAGGTCGAACGTGGCATATCCTGGACTCCTGGGCTGATCGGTCGGACGATGCGACTCCGGCTCTGACACTGCTGTGTGTCCATGGCAACCCCTCCTGGTCCTTCCTGTGGAGGAGATTGCTGGCTCAGGTGATGGAGGCACACGGTGATCGGATCCGCCTCATCGCAGTCGATCAACTGGATATGGGCTTTTCTGAACGTACCGGTGTCAAACGTCCACTTGCGCAACGTATCGACGATCTGTGCCAACTCACAGACACTCTTCGCATTAAAGGTCCCGTTGTCACTGTTGCTCATGACTGGGGGGGACCTATCTCTTTAGGATGGGCCCTGCAGCATCTGCCCAAAGCCAACCCGGACGTATCAGAGAGCTCGGATTCAGTGCAACTGGCAGGGGTGGTGCTCACCAATACAGCGGTGCATCAACCACAAGGCTCGCCTGCGCCAGCGGTTATCCGTCTGATTCGCTCACCCCTGGTTCTCAGGAATGCCACGGTCAATACCCGTGCTTTCATTCAAGGGGCTATTGAAATGTCACGCCCGGCACTTGATGCCAGAGTGCGAGCCGGCTTTCATGCTCCGTACCTGAAACGTTCTCAACGTTCAGCGATCGCAGACTTTGTTGCTGATATTCCGCTTGATGCCAAGCATGAGAGTGCATCCACACTCGATGCGATAGCAACAGGCCTGACAGAACTCGCTCAGATTCCGGCCTTGTTGCTATGGGGGCCTCGGGACAAGGTCTTCAGCGATCTCTACCTTCACGACCTTGAACAGCGCCTACCGCATGCCGATGTCCATCGTTTCCCCGGTGCTGCACATTTTGTCTCAGAGGATGCCGATGTGGCCGGGGCTGTCATTGCCTGGATTGATCAATATCAGCTGGCCGTTAACGATCCGGCAAAAGCCTCGACCCACACAGCAGTCAGTCCTGATGTACCCGCACAGCCAGACAGACGAGCGCTGTCGGACTTTTCTGTAGCAACAGCGACAAACGATGCGATTGTCGAGATCGCCCCTGTTCATCGCAGCATCAGCTTTGGTGAGCTGACTGAGCGCGTTGATCATCTGGCTGCCGGCATGAACTCATTCGGTATCAATGCCGGTGATCGAGTTGCCGTCATGGTAACCCCGGGCATCGACCTTTGTCTGGCTGTCTATGGTTGCTGGCGACTCGGAGCGACATTGGTACTGGTCGACTCCGGACTGGGCAGGACCGGCATGCAGCGCGCCCTGCGAAGCGCCAATCCTGCCTATCTGATTGGCATCGACAAAGCCCTGATTGCAGCAAAGCTCTTGAGGTGGCCCGGAAAACGAATCGCTGTCGGCAAGCGCTCTTCTGTCATGAACAAGGCACTGAGCATTGCTTCAGACATGGCCACTCTGACAGAACGGGGCCGTGACCAGGCAACTCCGCCCTGGCCTGCCCCGGAGACGCTTGCAGCGCTAGCCTTCACATCAGGTTCAACCGGGCCGTCCAAAGGTGTTATTTATCGGCACCACCAGATTCAGGCGCAACGTGATGCGTTGATGTCGCTCTATCAGATTACGCAGAACGATCGATTGGTTGCAGCATTCGCACCGTTTGCTCTCTATGGACCCACCATGGGTATCACCTCCATCGTTCCAGATATGGATGTCACCTCCCCTGGCACACTCAATGCGCAGGCCCTGGCCGATGCTGTCAAGCTTGTCAATGCAACTCTGGTATTTGCCTCCCCTGCCGCGCTGGTCAATGTCATTGCAAGCAAATCGAAATTGACAGAGCCGCAACAGGCCGCCTGCTCGGATGTACGTCTGGTTCTCTCCGCTGGTGCACCGGTTAGAGCAAAGCTACTCACACAGGCAACCTCGATCTTTACCTGCGCTGATGTTCACACGCCCTACGGCATGACTGAAGCTTTGCCCATCGCCGATATCGCCTTGAGCGAATTGCAACAGATTGGCAAAGAAGCCGCTTCAGACAATCTGCATGCAGGTGGTGTTTGCGTTGGCCACCCACTGCCAGGCGTGCTGGTGCACATCGACCCTCTTGACCCACAGGGTGAACCCATGGGCCAGCTGTCAGGCGAGCCTGGCAAGCTGGGCGAAATCATGGTGCAGGCAGCCCATACACGAGATAGCTACGACAGACTGTGGCTGACAAACTACCGGGCATCACAGCCCGCCGGCTGGCATCGGACGGGCGACGTTGGTCAGCTCGATGCCACAGGCAGATTGTGGGTCGGTGGGCGACTGGGTCATATCATCACAACACCCAAGGGCGTTCTGGCACCGGTCGCCAGCGAGCAACGCATTGAATCCTTGTATGACATAACAGCGGCTGCCGTAGTGGGAGTCGGGCCTGTCGGCACACAAGTTGTGGTGGCCGTGGTCGAGCTGCTTCTCACACTGACGCCAAGGGGCGGTGCATCCATGGAACTGACAGAAAAAGTAAGAAAAGTTGTCGGTGAAGAGGTGGATATTGCAGCGGTTCTCGTGGTCAAAAAGCTGCCTGTCGATCGGCGTCATAACTCCAAGGTCGATCGAACAGCCGTTGCCCTTTGGGCAAGCCGGACATTATCAGGAGACTCGGTGGCATCGCTTTGAAGTGGCTGGGCCAATCTGAGTATGAGAATCTGTCTGTATAAACATAGGTGAACGCGCAGTGAATATGTCGAAGCAGGTGTTTCAGTGAAAGTACTTGTCACAGGTGCAACCAGCCTGATTGGTCGTCACGTCGTGTCTCGTCTTCTTGAACGAGGCGACCAGGTCACGGTACTGCAACGCCGCCCATCTGGCATTACAGGTGTTAGTGAAGTTTGCTGCGATATCGCAAGCTCACATGACACAGCGACTCACAGTTCTGGTCCCGGAACTGAATCCGAATCTGCCAACGGCAAAACCACAGAAGATTTACTGGCTAATGCTATGGAATCCAGGGATGCGGTCATCCATCTGGCCGCAAAAGTCAGCATCTCGGGTCGCTGGGATGCCTTTGAAGCAATCAACATCAAGGGTACCGAGCGGTTGATCAACACGGCAAAACGCTGTGGTGTCGCTCGTTTCGTTCATGTATCAACGCCCTCGGTCGCCCACGCCGGTCGGTCACTGATTGGCGCTCCTGCAGGTCAGGCGAATCCCGAGCAGGTACACGGCCACTATGCCCGCTCAAAAGCGATTGGTGAAAAAATAGCATTGGCCGCCAACGGCCAGGCCATGAAGGTTGTTGCCCTGCGCCCTCATATTGTCTGGGGACCCGGCGATACGCAGCTGATCAAACGCATTGTCGACCGCGCTCGCGCCGGACGCCTGCTGCTGGTAGGCAGTGCTCTGGCACTGATAGACACGACCTATATAGACAACGCTGCCGACGCCATTGTTGCAGGTCTTGATAACACGGATCGCGCAGCGGGCCATGCCCTGGTGATATCCAACGGGCAACCTCGAACCGTGAGTGAAATCATGCAACGCATATTAATCGCCTCTGGAATAGACATCCCATTGCGCCATGTTCCTGCAGGTGTTGCTATCACGGCAGGCACCGTGATTGAACATATCTGGCAAGCACTTAACCGGCAGGATGACCCTCCCATGACGCGCTTTCTTGCAGAGCAGCTCGCAACAGCCCACTGGTTTGATCAACGTGAAACTCATCGTTTACTGAACTGGCAACCCAGCATTGGTATTGAAGAAGGCTTCGAAAGACTGGCAGCTTTCGAACAGGCGGAGTCGAACAGCTAGCCCATAAAAACAGCTCAAAATCGTCACCGTAAAAATCGCAGAAAACCTTAGAATAGTCGTATTGAACAGGACTGAAATACGACATGCCAGACAGGATCACCGCAGTGGATGAGGGAACGCATCATCTGACATGGTCACGCTCAGATACCACATGGATGCTGGGACTTTTTGGCACGGCGGTTGGAGCAGGCATTCTGTTCCTGCCCATCAATGCCGGCATCGGAGGATTCTGGCCTCTTGTGATCATGGCTGTTCTGATCTTTCCGATGACCTATCTTTCACACCGTGCTCTGGCAAGGTTTGTTTGCTCCTCATCAATTCCGGACAGTGACATCACCCAAGTGGTTGTCGAGCATTTTGGTTCCGGTGCTGGCAAGGCCATAACGCTGCTCTACTTTATGGCGATCTTTCCCATCGTTTTAATCTACGGCGTTGGCATCACCAATACCGTCAACAGTTTCATGGTCAACCAGCTAGGCATGCTTGAAGCGCCACGCTGGATTCTGTCGGGATTATTGGTTGCAGCAATGATGTCCGTGATGATGGCCGGCGAGCGAATCATGTTGCTGGTAACCCAGTTTCTGGTTTACCCGTTGGTCGCCATACTGATTTTCATATCGCTATACCTTGTGCCGAGTTGGAATTTTGCTGCCATCAGCGAGGTTTCTGCGCCAGTAGACATACTCCGGACTATCTGGCTAACAGTGCCCATTCTTGTTTTCTCCTTCAACCATTCCCCGGCCATCTCGCAATTCGCCGTGGCACTCAAACGCGACCATGGCGATGCATCCGCTGCGCGTGCGGGCCTGATCTTGCGCAATACTGCGATCATGCTGGTCGGCTTCGTGATGCTTTTCGTTTTCTCCTGCGTTCTCGCTCTGAGCCCCGCACAACTGGCAGAGGCGAAGGCACAGAACCTGCCAATCCTGTCGTACCTTGCCAATGTTCAAAATAGCCCGTTCATCAGTTATTTTGCGCCGGCAGTCGCCTTTGTCGCGATTGTATCGTCGTTTTTTGGTCACTATATGGGAGCCAGTGAAGGCTTGCGGGGCATCATACGAGGCCAGGTTGATCCTCATGAAAAACTGATCAAACCCGCAGCCCTCGGCCCCCTCATCACAGCCTTCATGTTTTTCACGACATGGGGTGTTGCGGTGCTCAACCCCAGCATCCTGGGCCTGATAGAGACACTGGCCGGGCCTGTCATTGCTGCCATCCTCTACCTGATGCCGATGTATGCAATCCACAAAGTGCAGGCCCTGAAGCAGTATCGCGGTCGACTCAGCAATGTCTTCATCACCTTTGCAGGCCTGGTTGCAATGAGCGGTATCGTTTATGGTCTGCTAGGCTGAGTCGGGCCGGATCATGATGCACTCAGCCTATCCTGTCGTCGCGCTGTTCAAGTCGACGAGCGTATTGTGTTAGTGGATAGCAAAGAGCGAAGAAAACCAGGGCCACAAAGCCGTAAACGGTAAGCGGATCAAAAGTTGCGTTGTTGATGGCATTGGATGTTTTGAGTAGCTCCTCAAAACCGATAATGGATGTCAGCGCGGTGCTCTTGATCAGCTGCACCAGAAATCCCACGGTAGGGGCCCGCGTTATGGTCATGGCCTGCGGCAGTATGACTAAACGCAGTCGCTGCACGTAATTCAATCCAAGACTACCACCGGCATCCCACTGGCCCTGGCCAATAGCATCCACTCCACTACGCCAGATCTCGCTAAGATAGGCACTGGCAAACAGGGTCAGACAGAGTACCGCTGCCCCCCAAGGCTCAATTCTGAAACCCAGCATGGGTAGGCCGAAGAAGATCAGGAAAAGCTGCATCAACAGCGGGGTTCCCTGAAAAAGCGCGATATAACCTTTGGCAAAGGTTCGCACACCGCGCCGCTTTGAGATACGCATCAGCATAATCAACAAGCCCACGCTGACCCCACCGGCAAAAGCTACCAATGACAGCAGAATGGTCCAGCGGGAAGCTAACAGCAAATTGCGGGCAATATCCCACAGTGTGAATTCAATCATGAGTCGGATATCGACAGCGTTCGACGGCCTATGAGAATGAGTCCCCGACGCACCAGAATGGACAGTACAAGATAGACACCAGCAATCACGAAATACGTTTCAAACGCACGAAAAGTGCGTGCCTGCAACATATCAGCCTCGAAAGTGAGCTCTGGCACGGCAATTTGCGAGACCACGGCCGACTCGAGCATCATGATGATGATCTGACTGGTCAATGCCGGAAAAATGACTTTCAGAGCCTGTGGCATCACAACTTTCACAAAGACCTGCAGTGGCTTCAAGCCCAATACCTGAGCCGCCTCCCGCTGACCAAGTGGTACCGCATCCAGGCCCGCACCCACAATTTCCGTCGTATAGGCCGCCATGTTCAGGGTCATGGCCAGTAAGGCCGCCTGAATGGGATCGAGTCTGAGGCCCAGCGAGGGAAGTGCAAAATAGATGAAGAACAGCTGTACCAGAAAAGGCGTATTGCGGATGATTTCCACATACGCTTTGATGATCGTCGCAAGCCATCGATGCCGGCCACGCCGTGCGGCTGCCAGTACGATGCTGATCAAGGTGCCGGCAACGGTGGTAACCGCGATGAGAAACAAGGTCATCGCGGCACCACGAAGAATGACTTGCAAGGCGCCGTTCAGCCAACCAAAATCCAGACTTGACATAAGGACGCCTGAGTGCCTCAGTCTTTCAGATTTTCAGGATCCAACGGCGTATTCAGCCAGTTCTCGGAACTTTGATTAAGCTTGCCGTCTTCCAGCATGCTCGCAATAGCACTGTCGATGGCCTGCTTCAGCGCCGTCTCGCCTTTGTTCACGGCAATATGCGAAGGAGAGGTCAGCAGCTGGAATTTCTGCTCGGGCTTGATGTCTTCCTGTCTGGCAAGCACGCCGGCGCCAACGTCATTGCCTACAACCATCAGATCTGTCTGCCCGGAAATGAAGGCCTGGATAACTGAGTTGTAGTTATCGAATCGCTTGATATCAACGTTCTCTGGTGCGGCCTCAGTGAGCGAGGTGTCTTCAAGTGTGCCGCGATTGACAGAAACCGACTTGCCTTCCAGATCAGCAGGGCTGCTTACCTCAAGGGCGGCAGGACCGATCACCGCAATATAATAAGGTGCATAAGCGGCAGCGTAGTCAATGACCTCAGCCCGTTCGTCGCTGTAGCCAACACTCATCAGCAAATCGACCCGCGCATCATTCAGATAGGGAATACGATTCTGACCTGTGACTGACACGGGAACCATCTTGACGCCCAGGGCGCTCGCCAGATAATCTGCCACATCGATGTCATAGCCTTTCAGACTCATGTCAGCACTGGCTGATGAGAATGGCGGGAAGTCGGAAAAAACGCCGACTTTGAGCTCACCTGAAGCCTTGATATCCTCTAACGCATCGGCGCTGGCATTGCTCAACGTTAAAGCGCTGGTGATCAGTAAGGTACTGACGAGTTTGAGCAGGAAAGTCGGTTTGTTCTTGAACATGGTTTTCTCGATAGTCAATGGAAAAAGCTGGCGACAATTTTATGTCACAGTATGCCAGCTTTTGAATCACTCCCCAGTCACTTTACATGTCCATACAGCCCTGAACGAAGCGCTATTCTACAGCCCCGATAAACGCGCGGATACGGGCAGCATTCACACCCCGGTCACCTTTACCGATGCGTGAGACACTGCGAATATCGATACGACTGGACTCACCCTCAGGGGTGACAATGACAACCACATCATCCGCAAAATGATAGATCGGGGTTCGAGCGGTCGCCTCAAAACGCAGACCATCATGATCCTGAGCCACAATTTCCCATTCCATATCCTGGCCAATGGCAAGTGATTTGGCAAAAGCCTCTTCAGGTGTTAAATCCGAAAGTACGGGAACAATGTCAGGGAATGCAGCCTGCTGCTGCATGGCTATCTCTTCCCCGCCATAAACCAGTGAATTGCGAGCTCCTGGACGACTCTCATCCAGCACCAGAAACTGAGGGGGGTTGGAGGTATCTGTGCTCACATCATGAATCGGTGGAAAACTGGATGGAGGCTGAACTTTCGCCATCAACATGGGGGCAAGCATTCCCAGACCCAGCAGACACGCGATAGCGGCCTTGAAGGCTCCAGCCTTCTCGCCTTTGACGAGCAGGTAAATCAGACCCAGCAGACCCAGACCCGCAACGGCATACCCCATAGGATTGAGATAAGTTCGGGCATAGCCGAAGCCGACAATGGGCTCCCACAATCCCAGTCGAGCACCAAACATCATTACCGCTACGGCTACCAGCGCGCACAGCGCCAGTAGCAATAACCCAGTACCCAATCTAGAACTTCTGGCAGTCACGGTCTATCCATTCGAGTGAAATATAGCTCTCGATTATAGGCGACTGACACAAGGGCATATCAGCGAAATATGACAGTTTTATTTCCATGCAGGAAGACACGGTGTTCGACATGCAGCTTCACCGCCTTTGCCAATGCCACCGTTTCGGTATCGCGCCCTACGGCCACCAGCTGATCAGCCGTATAAGAGTGATCAACGGGCTGAACACTCTGCTCGATGATCGGACCTTCGTCCAGATCGGAAGTGACGTAATGTGCTGTAGCACCAATCAGTTTGACGCCGCGATCGTAAGCCTGGTGATAAGGCCGTGCGCCCTTGAAGCCAGGCAGGAAGGAGTGATGGATATTGATCGCCTTGCCTCTGAGCTCCTGACACAAGGTATCTGACAAAACCTGCATATAGCGCGCAAGCACCACCAGTTCGGTTTCTGTCTCCTTGATCAATTCACGCAGCGCATTTTCCTGCTGAGGCTTGTTATCAGGCGTAATGGGCAGGTAGATAAAGCGGATGCCCTCGCGTTCGATCATCGGTCTCAGATCCAGATGATTGGACACAACAGCCGTAATCTCCATGTTCAATTCGCCTTTGTGCAAGCGATACAGGAGATCGTCGAGGCAATGATCAAACTTGCTGACCATGATCAGCGTTCGGGTAGGGGCCTCTGCCGAAAGCAGGTTCCACTCCATCTGAAAGCGCTCGGCTACCAGAGGAAATTCTTCCCGAAGTTGTTCAAGTGTTGCATCGCCACTGCTGAGATGGAACCTGGAGCGTAACGAGAATCGTCCCGTTGCAGGATCGTCAAATTGGGAAAGCTCACTGATATACGCGCCACGATCAGCAAGGAATGTCGTGACCGCAGCGACAATACCGCTGTCGGCAACGCAAGCTGCCTTGAGTATCAGCTCGTTACGCGGGGGAGTTACCTGAGACATGGAATGCTACTCATGCTGTGACAAATGGAAGAGGTTTAGAGAGGGTACTTCACTCACACTGAATGGTACTTCACTCGTATTAATGGTACTTCACTCACACTGAAATAAGGAAATGCCGAGGCAATCATTGTTAGACAACATGTAGACCAGCTTCAGATCTTCACTGAGACCAGTTAACAGGTGTATCAACGCCTGTAAAAGACTGAATTTTCCTGCAACACACACAAATTTTTCTGGCAATACACAAAAGCAAAGAACCCTGATTAAAGGGTCCTTCGTCCTGAACTGCGTGACTCTATCAATTCGCGCCTGCTCAGCAAGCTCGCCTGCAATACAGACAGCCCACTGTGAGCGCAATCACTGATCGATCAAACAGCCTCGTTCTTGCGCTCAAGCAGATAACAACCGACCCCTAGAGCAAGTGGCAACAACGCCGCTTTGGGGACGGCCATCGCGGCGAAAAAGGCGATGACCAGAAACATATAGCTACCCGCTACCAGGGTGCGCTCACCTGACTCGGCAAGCATGATTTTCAAGTATTTCCGGGCCTCGGCAAGCCTGATTTTCAATTGATCCATACTCTTTCTTGTCTCTCCAGCAAAATGTTGTGCCGTCTTCGGCCTGTAGCTCTCAATTAAGCCATACACCTGCCCTCCCTGAAACCCACCTGGAGGACCTGACACCCATCGTCGCAAACTGCCGAATCAGAAGCAACTGTACCGCTCCCGAATAGACCACATTGGCTTCGGAAATCAATTCAGATCGAAAAATTCTCAGACATTGATCGAATTGGCCTGCGATGACTCTGCACAGCATGAAGCAATGGGCTCATCTTGGGTAATTGGTACCATCATCAAACTCGAATAAATTCGGCTCGCCACGCTGAAACCTTGCTGCCATAACGTTTCAGTGAAATTCTCGACATTCGACCCTATGGCAACTTGTGCCCCATAAAGATAAATGTAGTGACGATCATGCTTTGTACCTATAAGATCATTATGCGTCCAGTAGATCGGGGTCGACGGCAGGATTTCGAAGACCAGACAGTCCAATCCTGACGATAAATCAACGACAAATCAATGGGAGACAGATCACTATGAAATGGGAAACACCAAAAGCGATTGATGTGCGATTCGGATTCGAAATCACCATGTACTTCGCTAACCGCTAGACCTTCTGACTCTCTGCTGGCGGCCCGCTGTTCAAGCGAGTCTGCCTGACAGATAGACTGGAAGAGAAGCCGGGATTTCTCCCGGCTTTTTTTATAGGTGAATATAAACAGTGTTCCTCAAAATTCTTGGATCAGCAGCCGGTGGTGGATTTCCCCAGTGGAATTGCAACTGTCCGATGTGCAGCGGTGTCAGAGAGGGCTCAATCAATGCCCGGGTTCGTACTCAGTCATCGATTGCCGTTAGTAGTGATCGCACCGATTGGGTGCTGTTCAATGCATCGCCCGACATCCTCACGCAGATCCAGCAATGCGGTGTCCTGCAACCGTCTCGGCAGTTGCGTGATACCGGCATACAATCCATTGTGCTCATGGATGCTCAAATCGATCACACGACAGGTCTGTTGATGCTGCGTGAGCACAAGCAACCATTGTCCATCTGGTGTACTGCTGCTGTCAGAGAAGATCTCAGTGAAGGCAACCCACTGTTCAAGGTCCTGAGCCATTACGCAGGAATCGATTGGCAGGAATTATCGACCGATCATGCCGATTGTCAGATTCCGGGAGCGCCCGGCGTGACGTTCACACCGCTGCCACTGATCAGCAATGCCCCACCCTACTCGCCCCACCGTGATCAACCCGTCAAGGGCGACACCATCGGCATGCTGATGAATGATTCAGCCACACAAAAATCCCTGTTTTATGCACCGGGACTTGGCGAAATGGAACCTCATGTATGGCAAGCCATGCAAAAAGCCGATGTCGTTCTGGTTGATGGGACGATGTGGACAGACGATGAAATGATCCAGCGCGGCGCCTCTGCCAAGACCGCCCGTTCAATGGGCCATCTGCCACAAAGTGGACCTGGCGGCATGCTGGAGTGGCTTGACAAGTTGCCCACGAGCACTCGCAAGATACTTATCCATATCAACAACACCAATCCCATTCTCGATGAAGACAGCGAGCAACGTGTCGTTCTGGATCGTCACGGCGTGGAAGTCGCCTACGATGGTCTGGAAATCGAAATCTAGGAGAATTCAGCCACCATGACACTGGACAACCACCCCTGGTCCAGGGAAGAGTTCGAAAAACGCCTGCGTGAGCAAGGCCAGGCCTACCATATTCATCACCCCTTCAATGTCATGTTGAACACGGGCAAGGCAACACCTGAGCAGATCCGTGGCTGGGTCGCCAACCGGTTCAGCTATCAGCTTGCCATTCCCATCAAGGACGCGGCAGTGATGTCGAACTGCGATGATCGAGCTGTGCGCCGGGAATGGGTTCAGCGCATGCTGGATCATGACGGCTACGATGATCTGAACGGTGCAAGTGATGAAGGCGGCATTGAAGCCTGGATTCGACTGGGTACAGCTGTCGGACTAAGTCGTGAGGAGATAACCGATCTGAGACATGTCACACCAGGTGTCAGATTCGCAGTTGATGCCTATGTCCAGTTTGCACGCACCCAACCGTGGCAGGAGTCTGTCTGTGCATCCTTGACCGAATTGTTCGCTCCGGCGATACATAAACAACGACTGGCAACCTGGCCGGAGCACTACCCCTGGATAGAGAGTGAGGGGTTGATGTATTTTCGCAACCGTGTCACACAGGCGCGCCGTGATGTTGAACACGGTCTGGCGATCACACTGGATTTTTTCAAGACGCGTGAACAACAATTGCGGGCGCTGGATATCCTCAACTTCAAACTCGATGTACTGTGGCAGATGAATGATGCCATGGCAGTTCGCTACGGCCTTCCCGATCAGCCAGCAGCACCTGAAAGACCGGCATCGGTAAGATAACTGGCCGACGACAACATGGCACTGATACGACAGGCAAACCAATGACTGAGATCAACTCTGAACACGTACCCGCTATCTCCAATGGCTATCGATTGCAGTTCGAAGAAGCTCAGGACACCTGGGTTCTGCTATATCCCGAAGGCATGGTAAAGCTGAACCCCACGGCATCGCACATTCTGCAACGTTGCGACGGCAAGTCCTGTGTACAAGATATCATCGACCAGCTGGAAGCCGCTTTCGAGACAACCGGATTGAATGACGATGTCCAGGGTTTTCTCACTATTGCATCCGAACAACACTGGATAACGCTGAGCTGATCATGTCATCCTCCATGCTTGAACACGGCCTCAAACAGGACCCATCAGCAACTCGCCCCGGACCACCTTTGTGGCTACTGGCAGAATTGACCTATCGCTGCCCGCTGCATTGTGCCTTTTGCTTCAATCCTGTCGATTTTGCCACCCAGGAAGAAGAGCTGGACACTGAGGGCTGGATCCGGACACTGCGCCAGGCACGTGCACTGGGCAGTGTGCAATGCGGATTCTCAGGTGGCGAGCCCATGTTGCGTGGCGACCTTGAAGAGCTGGTTGCCGAAGCCCATTCACTGGGCTTCTATACCAACCTGTTAACCACCGGTGTTGGCTTGAATGAGACCCGCGCCAAAGCGTTGAAAGAGGCCGGACTGGATCATATCCAGCTCTCATTTCAGGACTCAACCCGAGAGATGAATGATTTCCTGTCCAACACCCGCACCTTCGACTTGAAGAACAAGGTGGCTGGTCTGATCAAGGAATATGACTGGCCAATGGTGCTTAACTGTGTCATTCACCGAATGAATATCGACCATATCGACAAGATCATCGAAATGGCGCTGGAGCTCGGTGCAGAAACTCTGGAACTTGCCAACACACAGTATTACTCCTGGGCCGTCGTCAATCGCGACCATCTGCTGCCATCGCGCATGCAACTGGAAGAAGCCGAGAGAGTAACCAATGAATACCGCGAGCGGTATGGTGATCGTCTGCAAATCGTTTTCGTGATACCGGACTATTACGAAGCTCGCCCGAAAAAATGCATGAATGGCTGGGGCAATGTCTTCCTCACGATTGCCCCTGATGGCACCGCCCTACCCTGCCACACAGCACGCATGCTGCCAGGCGCCGCCTTTCCGAATGTGGCCGATCATTCCATCGAGGATATCTGGTATGGCTCCGAGGGCTTCAATCGTTACCGTGGCAAGGATTGGATGAAAGAGCCCTGTCGTTCTTGCCCGGAGAGCGATGATGATCTTGGCGGCTGTCGCTGTCAGGCATTTCTGCTTGCCGGAGACCCGGCTGCCGCCGACCCTGTCTGTGACAAGTCACCGGATCGACATGTCGTGGATCATGCCATCGAAAAAGCACAAAGCACGGCCATGCTACCCACCGTCGGACAACCGCTGATATTTCGTGACCCGAAAGAATCTCTTCGTTTGAGTATCGATCAAACCTGATATGTAGTTGTGGTCGCTGACCCAGGGCTATTGACTCGCTTCAGTCACCGGTCACGCGATCACAATATTCGGCAAAAACAATCAGGCAGCCGCTTGCGTGTCGTCGTTCATCGATTGCAGAACGGCTCTGAGTTCCTCCAGATCGCGAAAGGTCAATGACAGTGCCTTGACCTCCGGCATTGACTCCAGATCAATAGCATTATCGAAATGCATGTCGGCAATGCCTTCCAGAATGCAGGCCTTGTCCACCAACCGGATCATGCACAGCAACTCATTGTTCAAGTCCGGTTCTTCATCTTGCTGCTGCAGAACGATCGTCTTGAAGAACTCGGGAATATTCCACTTCGTCAGCAGCATCGCGCCGTGTTCGCAATGCATCATCAACAGCAAGCCACTGACCTCTTCATCAGTCAGCTCCAACCCTTCGCTGGTGATCAGTTCCTCCAGCACACACAACAGTGACAGCTTGCCAATATCGTGCAGCAGACCCGCAACGAAGGCCTCGTCAGCCCTGTTTCGATATCCGGCATTGGCAGCCAGCCAACGGGCCCCTATAGAGACCGCCGAGGTATGCAGCCAAAGATTCTTCAAACGAGATTTGAAAATGCCTTTGGAGGCACTGTACAGACGTTTCTGACTGACAGAAAACACAATAGAGGCTATCTGTCTGACCCCTAAGCGCACCGCGGCATCCTTCAATCCGCTGACAGGCGACATTCCGGAAAAAAAAGAAGAATTCGCCATGCGCAGCAGATCAGCCACCAGCACCTGATCCTCTTCAATGATCTTGCAGATCAATTCAGCATCAAGCTTGTTTTCCCGAACTTCTCTGTCTATTTGCAAGGCAATATCATCGAATACAGGCAGCTCAACCTCGCCATCGGCAAGCCGCTGATTGATCAGATCCATCAGACCCTGTTGATTCCTCATCGTCTTTTGGGTTCTTCCCTGGCATTATCATCCTCGAAATCTTGTGGGTCACCCTTGCACTGCACGGACTGCTGATCGATCACCGTCTTGGCAATGTTCGTCGTCAGAATAGACTCTATCCGCGCCTGTTGTTCCACCATCGACACGACCCCCTGATTCAGGATGGACAATGTATCCGCCAGCGAGGCTTGCTGTGCCAGAATATTTTGCGTGGCTTCCATGGATTGTCGCGAAGCATCCGCAGACACCAGAATCGCATCGACCACACCTGCCAGTTCGCGTTGCGTATTCTGGGATGTCTTGATGAAACCCACTATCCATGCCTTGAGCTCAGCATCGGCCACAGGAGTATCGCCCGCAGGTCGATCCGCAACCTTGTTGGCCTGAGCGACTCCGGGTATTTGCTCATCCAGCCAACGGCTGAAACTTTCAATGAAGTGATCCTGAGCTCCTGAAGAGAAATACTGAAAGGTGCCTACCAGCAAAGAACCTGACAATCCAAAGAGCGAGGAGCTGAATGCCAGCCCCAGACCGTGTAGAGGTTCTGACAAGCTGGCGATAAAGCCGGTTACACCACCGCCGTCTACATTGTCCGAGCCAATATTAACCATGCCAGCCATAACCTCGCCGACAACATCAATGGTACCCAGCAAACCCAGAAATGTACCCAACAGACCCAGCATGACCAATACCCCCCCCAGAAAGGTCACTTTGCCGCGGCCACGATTGATGCGTGCGCCCAGCTTGGACTTGATCATGCGCGCTTCATTGTCAGTGACGTTCAGCGCGCCCATGGTGCGCACATTGTCCAGCAGGTTCTGCATGTTCTTGCAATCCAGAATCGCACCCTTGCTCTTCAGCTGGCGCTGAAGCTTATCTATCTCCTCATCCCTGATACGGAACTGCGTAGATATCTGACTGAGATCAAACAGGTAGAGCCCGGTTCTCCACAACTTCAGGTTGGTCACAACCGACATACCCACACCGATCATCATGATCGTGATGATGAGTGTGTTCAGTGGGACATTGGTCAGAAAGGCTTCGCGCAGCGTGCCGAAACCGAGTGTGATCAGCAGGATCACACCTAGAAAGTTCAGTAAAACAGAGACCGGAACGTAACGCATGACCGACAGCGGCAGCAGCTCATGATCGTCTTTCAAATGCAGCCAGCCCACAAGCTGGGCAAGTATCGACTTGCCACCGGCTTCGTGCTGTCCTTCCCTGGTAGTTGGTTTCACCATCGTGCCTAGCCCTCCCTCAACGCCGAACCGTGCAGACACAACAACGGCTTGAAGAGTGCATCCAAAGCAATTGCGATACAGATGCCCACGGCCAATACCGCCAACCCTGCACGGCGTTGGTGAAACTCAGGCACCACCTCACGGCACGCCACGAGTGGCTCAGTAACAGATTGTTTTTCAGTGACGAGCGAGAGCATCGTAATCGGTGAATGAGTAACGGACGGACAAATACGCGCAGACTTCGTACCAACCAACGCAAGTGTTACCTGTCAACCATTCAAAACAAGCGGCACTCCATCGCACCGCTCACCTGTTCTTGATGTTGCCACCACTTATAACGCCAGAACCTGAAATGACATCAGTCTCAGTGATGTCTACAGCAACGTTGTCAAATCAAGTCACCTGTCTCACATCACCAATCGAGACACTAACGCTTCTTGACTCCATCTACCATACCAGTATAGGATCCTGACATATCTACTGCGGCAACGTCTTGTTACTGAATTTCACAAGTCGATTATCAAGCCGCAATGGTATGTCAATCAGTTTCTAAAGACCCTAAAAGGGCGAATGGAGAAGAGTAAAGTGTTCAATAACATGAGAAGAACTTTGATCTGCGCAGCTATAGCTGGTTGCGCAGCCATGGCCAGTCAGCCATCAATAGCGGCAGATCTGACACTGCGTGGAGCTAGCTTGTTCGACAACGAACATGCCTACAGCAAGACACTGATCAAATTCGCAGAACTGGTCAACGAAGAAGCTGATCCCAAGGTCACTTTCGACCTGCGCGGTAACAGCGAGCTGGGCATCGAGCCAGACTACGTCACTTTTCTGACTCAAGGTGTTGCCATCGACTACGCCATCATCGCACCGTCCAACCTGGCCCGTTTCGCACCTTCACTGCCACTGATGGATATGCCGTTCGTCTTTCGTGACCTGGATCATTGGAATGCGGTTCTATCCAGCGATGTACTGAAGCCTCTGGAAGACGAACTGCTTGAAAAAGCCGATCTCATGATCATCGGTTACGCCGGCGGTGGAACACGCAACCTGATATCCAATCACAAGATATCAAACATGGAAGAACTCACCGGACACAAGATGCGAGTCATGGGTGCACCGATCCAGGCACGTGTGTTCCAGGCAATCAATGCGGCACCTTCTGCCATTGCCTACTCTGAAGTCTATAACGCCATTCAAACAGGTGTTATCGACGGTCTGGAAAACGAATCTGCGAGCCTGATGCAGTACAAGTTCTTCGAAGTTGCGCCTAATGTCACACTGACTCAACATTCCATTACTGTTCGCCCAATCGTCATGAGCGGCAAGAGCTTCCGAAAACTGCCTGAAGATCTTCAGGCAATCGTTCTTAAAGCAGGTAAAGAGGCCGGTGAATACGGACGCGCACTCGAATCTACAGAAGATGCAGAAAAGCTGGAACAGATGAAAGAAGCGGGACAGATTGACGTCAGCGAATTTGCCAATCGGGAAGAGCTGCTTGAGCTGGTTACCCCGGTTCAGGACGCCTATGCAGAAGAGCTTGGTGCAGAAGAATTGCTGAAGGCCATTCGTTCCAAGTAATCTGAAGTCGTTCGATCCTGATCATGATCTTTCACCACGACGCAAAGCAGCACCGTGGTGGAAGATCATCAGGAGTATCATCAAAAACGCTTTCCCCTACCCAATCTGTACTTCCATGGAATTCATTAAATGATTGAGCGCGCCCTCGAGGGTTTCTGTCAATTACTGCGAATACTCGTCGGGAGTCTTGTTGCAGCCCTGGTCATTCCGGTGACCATGCAGGTTCTGGCCCGTTATACCGGCATTCTTCCCTCCTATCTGTGGACCGAGGAACTGGCCACATTCCTCTTTGTCTGGATGGTTATGCTCGGCTCTATCATCGCCGTCTGGGAAGGCACACATTTCGACGTGCAGGTCACACCCGATGCGAAATCCCGACTGGGCAAGCTATTGCAGAGAGGGATCGTTCTGGTGCTGCTGTTCATCTTTGCCGTATTGTTTGTCTATTACGGCATCGGCTACGCAAAATTCGGCGCCATGCAGACATCCACCATGCTGCAGGCCAATATGCTCGTTATCTATATCACGGTACCTCTGGCAGGCTTCTGCTGGGCAGTATTCTCGTTTTTCCGCATCTGGCAAGCTGTCCAGGAATACAAGCTTGACACGGATATAACTCCACGATGATCATCTCAACCGGTGTTGCCTGCCTTGTTCTGTTGTCAGGATTCGTAACCCTGATCATGCTCAGAGTTCCAGTCGCCTTTGCACTGGGCATTGCAACCATTCCGCTGGTGGCGCTGGATATCCGGCTGACCCCCTTCCTCATCATGGACAGGATGCTTAATTCCTATACCTCGTTTATCTTGTTGGCCGTGCCGTTTTTTCTGCTCGCTGCAAACCTGATGAACAGTGGCAAGATAACCGATCGCCTGATCGGCTTGGCCACCGTCCTCACAGGCTGGCTTCCAGGCGGGCTTGGGCATGTCAACGTTGCCGTATCCATGTTGTTCGCCGGCATCTCCGGATCATCAACTGCCGATGCCGCTGGCTGCGGCAAGATCCTTATCCCGGCCATGACCCGAGAGGGTTATGACCCACGATTCTCTGTGGCTATCACCGCTTGCTCGTCCGTTATGGGCGTCATCATTCCTCCCAGCATTCTGATGATTGTCTGGGGTGGCGTCATGTCGGTCTCGGTAGGTTCCCTGTTTCTGGCCGGAGCCATCCCGGGCCTGATGATTGCCGTTGCCCTGATGGCGACCGTTTATGGTTACGCCATCGTTTATGGCTACCCGACCGCTGGCAAACCTTCACTGAGCGAATTCTGGGTAGCCCTGAAGGGTGCGGGCCTTGCTCTGCTGACACCTGTCTTTGTCATCGGAGGCATCGTCGGCGGTATCGTGACGCCAACCGAAAGTGCAATTATTGCCGCCTTCTACTCCTTGTTCCTGGGCGCCGTTGTCTATCGCACCATCAACTTCAGAGACACCATCAGCATTCTGTATGAGACCGGTCGATTTGCATCTATATCTCTATTTGCGATCGGCACCGCATCCGTATTTGGCTGGATGCTGGCCTTCTACAATGTGCCTCGACTGATGGTCGGCATCATGACTGGTCTGCAAATGGGCCAGATTGGAACCTCATTGGTCATCGCCGGCTTCTTTTTGCTGTTCGGCCTTTTCATCGACGCTATCCCGGCGATCATCATTCTCGGTACTGTTCTGTACCCGGTCGCATCTGCGGCTGAAATTCATCCGGTTGTGTTCGCAATCATCGGCATCGTCTCTCTCTCGTTCGGACTGGTCACCCCACCCTACGGCCTGTGCCTGCTGATCTCAGCCTCCATTGCCAAGATCAATGTTGTCTCCGTTCTGAAGGATGTTGCGATCATTCTGGCGCCGATGCTGTTAATCCTCCTGCTTATCATCATCTTCCCGGGAATTGTTCTCTGGCTCCCATCACTGCTGATGCCTGGATTCAAATAGCCAACAACGCCATCATCAACGGCTCCAAAAATACCCATCAGGCTTCAATATTCTGGATAATGAAGATATTGTTGCCTGATGAACGCATCGGGTAACATCGGGGCCCGGAGCCGATGGGTCAAGCGCCCAAGATCCGAGCGAGAATGCAGTAAAGCACGCACGAGTTCGAAACGTCATGAGCAGACAGCTATTCAATCCGAACATCATGAACCTGGGAGTCCCACCCATTCCTCATGTTCAAAGAGCTGCGCGTGCCTATGACAAATCGCTTGGTCCGCTGATTGATCTGTCGCAAGCGGTACCCGACTATCCGCCACCAGCCTCCCTGCTTGAAGCACTCAGTACCAAAGCCGGAGATCCCGCCTGGCTAGGCTATGGTGAAATTGAAGGTGAACCGGTATTGCGTGCCGCCTACGCTCGCGATCTTGAACAAACGCATGGCTCCAGGCTAACCGCAGACAATGTGATGATCACATCAGGCTGCAACCAGGCATTCATGACGGCAATCATGAGCATTGCAGCTCCGGGTGAGTCAGTCATGCTGATCAATCCCTGGTATTTCAATCATCAGTCCACGTTATCCATGCTGGGCATCAACACCGCCCATGTCAGTGTCGACGCCAGCACGGGTTTCTTGCCTGATCCGGATAAACTGGCAGCAGCCCTGACACCAGATGTACGTGCCATTGCCATCGTCTCCCCCAACAATCCCACTGGAGCCGCCTACCCGGCCGAGCTGCTACACCAGATCTATCAGCTTTGCGTAAAGCATGATATCTGGATGATTCTGGATGAAACCTATCAGGATTTCCTGCCAGCAGAACATGGTCAGGCGCATGATCTTTTCAACGAAAATTTCGATAATCACCTTATCGTTCTGTCGAGTTTTTCAAAATCCTACTGCATACCCGGACATCGACTGGGTGTCGCCGTTGCCGGAACAGAAGTACTTCAGCAAATGGTCAAGATCATGGACAATCTGCAAATCTGTGCACCGCGCGCCGCACAGGCAGCCCTTGCCAAGTGCATGCCTGAACTAACGAACTGGCGAGCCGACAACCGTGATCAAATCAACCAGCGAGCCGCAACGCTGATCTCTGCCATGGACAAGCTTCCAGGATGGCGTATTGATGCGATGGGAGCTTATTTTGCCTATGTGCAACATCCCTGGACCAATGAGTCATCATTCGATGTTGCTGAGCGTCTGGCACGAGAATTAGGAGTCGTCACCCTACCCGGAGAATTTTTTGGACCCGGTCAGGAACGGTATCTACGAGTCGCATTTGCCAATGTTGTCTCCGAAGTGATCGCCTTGCTGCCAGAGCGTTTGTCAGCCTGAGCCAAGGCTTAACCGCAAAACTTGTGCCATGCAGCATGCGGCGTATTCCTTGCAAGTCTGCTCAACGATATCTACGCTCCGGAAACCCATCGCGCATGGTTGAGCCACAGCAGCACACTGGTACATCATGAATCCCACCCTCGCCGTCATTGGCGCGGGCGGGCATGCGCGAGTCATTGCCGATACCGCTCGTGAAACCGGTGAATGGGAACACATCGAATTTTACGATGATACCTGGCCACAAGAATCCTTCAGTGGTGACTGGCCACTGGTCGGACAACTTCAGGATCTATTGAATACCCAACCTCGAGACAGTTTGCAACTGATCGTGGCCAGCGGCGACAATCAACGACGGCATGCCCTGCAATCAAGGCTCGAAGGCCTGGGCTGGATCATGGCGACACTCATACATCCCGATGCCTGTATCAGCTCTGGCGCAACCCTAGAGCCAGGCTGCATAGTCATGGCGGGTGTCGTGATCAACTTTGGGGTCACGATAGGTGCTGCCAGCATTATCAATACGCGAGCCAGCGTAGATCACGACTGCTATCTGGGCAATGCAGTGCATATCAGCCCCGGCGCCACACTCTGCGGCAAAGTATGCATAGGCGATCGCACATGGGTAGGTGCCGGCGCAGTAGTTGTTCAAAACATCCGGATGGGTAGCGATTCAATCATTGGCGCGGGTGCAACCGTGCTTGAGGACATCCCCGATGATGTGGTGGCAGTCGGCTGCCCTGCCCGTCAAATAAAATCCGCACCCTGTGTTTCACGAAAACCTGCCAATTCGCTTCGGCAGGATTCGAAATAACCTACGGCTCTAACTACCCAGCCTGGTTGGCAAGATTACTGATGCGCATCATTCACACAATTCCATACCTCGGACAAATCTGTTCGAGTCTGGACTAACACAAAAGCCAGTTGAGCAAGGCATCGATCAGATCAGGAGCATTGACATTGAATTACTACTATGAAGAAAACACATGGGGTGAACGCTTCATACCAGACCTGAACCGAACCGTTTTCCAGAACGCCAGTGCCGCGAGCTACTTCGAGAATGAACTGGATTTTGACCTACTGGAGCCAAACAAGCTCACGATAATCGTTGGTAGCGACTCCGGCCTGCTTTACAAATACCTATGCTCTCAGCCGATTCCCGCAAGCTCACGCATTATCATCATAGAACCGGCAGACGTTTTTGAAATCGTCAATGAAGAATGCCAGCAATGGCTATCCACACAAGCCCCACAAACTGCTGAACCTGTCGTCAGTCTGCATCTAGTAGAAAATCTGGACTCGGAAGTACTGAATGATAGTGATACCGCCTTCTTTTTCGCAGGCAAGATTCAACAGACGCAAGCCAAATGCGCCACCCAGGATTACCAGAACATCTACTACCCGCTGTATAGAGAAGTCCGTGAAATACTCGCTACGCGGGCTCATGTCCTACAGAATCGATACAGCATAAAGTTGTATGTCGAACAGCAGATGAACAACTGCATCGATAATCACACCCCCATGCGTGCACAACCGGACTTCGGAAAAGATCGCGTGGCTGTCATCATGGGTGGGGGTCCGTCGCTGGATGATCAGCTTGACTGGATTGTTCACAACCGATCAAAAATATTCCTGATTGCCGTTTCACGTATCTGTGGCAAGCTGCATAAACTACACCTGATTCCTGATATGGTCGTTGCCGTGGACTCACACCCGGTGACCTATGCTGCCGCCAAGATGGGGACACACTGGGAACATGTGCCTCTGGCATCCAGCTACCATGTCGCTCATGAGTTGCTTAAACAGTGGCGAGGTCCTCACTACTTCCTGGGTTATCGATACCCATGGGAAGCGATGAACCGCGAACCGACCGATACGGTCGAATCAGTAGGACCGACGGTTGGACATAGTGCGATCGTACTGGCAGAAAGACTGGGCTTCAGCACCATCTTGCTTGCAGGCATTGACCTTTGCCTGAACGCAAGTGGAGGCTCGCATGCGCAAGGTACACCCGAAGCGGAACTCCTGAAGCTACCTGGCACCTACGAGGCACGAGTAACAACCTACGCAGGCAACCAGGCAGGTATTCCCCTTGGTTTTTATCGAGGTATTGACTCGCTGAACACTATCGGCCAGGAAATAAACCAGCATTCTGACAAGTTATTCAATCTGAACATTGATGCTGCAAAAATCCCCTCTATCAAGTATCTCAATGCCAAAAACGTCACCCTGCCTGAAAGCAAGCCCAGGTTCGATACCAGTGAGTATGCAGAACTGACAACCGACCAGCTCAGTGCATTGGCAAAGAAGCTCATGGGTCACAAGCGAGAATTCGAGAAAATCAAGGATATTGCTTCGAAAGCCAAAGCGTGTATTGATCAAATCTATGGCAAGAATGGCAAACCACCTAATCCTGAATACCATCAACGACTGGATGCGCTAGAGGCTCGCTTGAATAAAGTCAGTTCCTACGCAATCGACACAGTTCGCTACTTCATGGCACCCGAGTTTGCGCAGTTGCGCAAACCGAGCGGATTTGATGCGATGGAAGAAGACGACATGGAACTATGGGTGCGGCAATACTACAAAATCACCCATCGCGGAGCCAGATACTTTCAGCAAGCACTTGAAAGCTCGCTGGAGACCATTGAACTACGCAAGGCGGAACAGTCAAGCACACCTGACATTGACTACTTGATCAAGAAGTGGACGGATGTGAAAACACCTGGCCGTGTTTCAATTTTTCGTGAAAACCTGCTTGAATACGCAACCGACGATCAGATAATTCTTCTTCAACAATCTGATAGTGCCTATTTCCAGTCTTTGCTGACAAAAGACGAAGTCCACGAAAAACTGGTTGTACACAACTACGGTACCATCAGAAAAACCATGCAGTCTTTGAGGTATCTTCGCGACAAAAAATGCGTGTCCGACTTGCAATCCTATTATGAAAAACTCAAGGATATGGAATGGCCTTATGGGACTATTGCGAGTTTCATCAAAGGTAATCTCGCCGAAATCAACGCTGAAAACGAATTATCCATAGAACAGTATCAGAAGGTCATTGATAACTGCGGCGAACAACTGAACGCAGGCGATGAAACACTGGAATCGATTGGTACCTTGATCGAAGAATCGCTGACCAATCTGACACGCATCTATCTGGACCAACAGGACGGTGATTCAGCTGCCAGCACTCTGGGTACATTGTGCGAAATTACGCCACAGTACATTCCATCCTATGCCAATCTTCTGAACCTGCTAGGTAACTACGAATCTGCGGTGGAGCTGTTGGAGATCTACCTGGCCAACTTCAAGCACGACTATCGAGCAGCTCGACAACTGGTGCAGTTGCACAAAAACATGGGCAACAATGAAGCGCATCAGAAAGCGGTTCAACTGGCTGAAGGTATCCGCAACAAAAACACGTTAACGACCAAGGCCGCCTAGTCCGTTTTTCTTGAGCGATCGTCTTCCCAGGAACCTCGGTGTTTAACACGCCTGGAATTGCGAGCTCATGAAACACTCGCCAACATGGCTAGCTTATCTTTCACACACGCTGGGCAAGGCGTGTTACCTGGCGTTATTCCACGCAGCTAGCATAGAACTTGCTGTGCTATTACAAAGCCCTCCTGAATGTACGAATACACTTACAACACTAGGTGCCTTGCACGCGGCATGTAGCATGATTTCAGAAAACCTACCTTGAATCTACTTTCTATCAATAACATCAGCAAGCGATGAGCACTATTGCGATTCACCAACCACAGTATTTGCCGTGGTTACCTTACTTTCAGAAAATCTCGGATGCTGATCATTTTGTTCTTCTGGATAACGTTCAGTATGATAAGAGGGGCCTGCAAAACAGAAACCAGATAAAGGGTCCCAACGGCCCACTCTGGCTAACTGTACCCGTTCATGCCAGTATCGATCGTCGCATATCATCCGTGCGGGTAGCAGATCAGAAATGGCAGGAAAAGCATAAAAGAAGCATCAAACAATGCTATGCCAAAGCCGCCCACATTGAATTGTATGAGAAGTTACTCGAACCCATCTTATCAAATGAGTACGAATTCCTGGTTGATCTGAACATTGCAATCATCCAGATTTTTCTGGATTTTCTGGAAATCAGAACAAATATCATCAAGGCATCCTCGCTCAATGCCAAGGGTAGAAAAGAAGAGTTGATGATCAATATTTGCAAGGAACTGAATGCCACTCGCTATCTTTCAGGTACAGGTGCACGTGAATATCAATCAGATATCCAATTTAAGGAACAGGGCATTCAGCTGGAATATCACGTTTCAGAAATTCCAGATTACAAGCAATGCCACATGAAAAACGGATTCGAGAAAGGCATGTCAATCGTAGACATGATCCTTAATCTTGGTGCAGACACAAGACCCCTATTATGAATGAGGCAACAAACGTGATTTCAACTCGTAAACAAGGCGTAGCGCAGGCTACTGAATACTGGGACAAGAAGTCGTCCAACGCTGCATCATTCATCGAGAGTGTGGAGCAAAACAGTCGCCCTCAGCGAATGCGTTATGAGTCATTTGTCCTCGCTCACGAGTTGTCAAACAGCTCCTTGCTCGATGTAGGTTGCGGTGCTGGTGACTTTCTGCATCATCTGCGACAGCGTGATCTGAACGTAAGCTACACGGGTACTGATATTTCCGCCAACATGATCAACACCTGTCAGTCGCGCTTTCCAGAGCAGGAGTTCCTCCACCTGGATATTGCAGACATTGAAGCAAATAGAAAATTCGACTATGTCGTTTCATTCGGGATTCACAACATCAAGATTGATTCGGGTTGGGAAATATTGAAGGAATATACCGCCAAGCAGTTTGAGCTTTGCCGTAAGGGAGCTCACATCAGCATACTGACCAATCGCTACTCAGGTTTCGACAAGCATATACAATGCTGGGCAGCAGAACAGGTTCTGGAGGCGGCCCTGGCCATTACGCCCTATGTGGTTCTTCGTCACGACTATTTACCCAACGATTTCAGCGTGACCTTGTATCGAGAACCGTTGATCGATACAAGAGGAGATTTACTGCTCGATTATGGGTAGAAAAATATTCTTCATCACAGGGGCAAGATCTGATTATGACTTGATGTCACCGATACTCAGGACTCTGGCAGATACACCTGATATCGAAGCATCACTGGTTGTTTGTGCGGCACACCTTTCACCTTTCCATGGCAACAATATCGAGATTGTGAAGCAGGATGGGTTCCACATTGCGGGCACCGTTGAGTCCTTGCTATGCTCAGAAAGCTGGGAAGGCCGCTCTCTGTCATTCTCCAATCTGATGGATGGTTTGACACGCCTTCTGGCCATTCAGAAACCGGACATGATTTTCGTGGCAGGCGATCGGGAAGAAGCTCTGGCGGGTGCCCTGGTCGGGTGTTTCTTGCGCATCCCCGTGGCTCATAGTCATGGTGGGGATCGTTGCCTGGCCTCGGATATTGATGAAGTACTGAGACCTGCCATATCCAAATTGGCAAATCTGCACTTTGTCGCAACCCAGGCACACGCAACCCGACTGGAGAAGATGGGGGAACAAGCCGACTCCATTCACGTGACCGGAGCGGCTGGACTCGACAGGCTGAGCGGCGCCGACAAATTACCACTGGGTGCCGTGTACGAAAAGTATGGTCTTGTCGATAATGATAGACATTTTCTTGTGATTCATCACCCCTCGCCTACGCTGGGACTTGATGAAGGTGTGCATGAAATCAGAGAACTGTTGAGCGGAGTGCTTCAGCTAGGCCACACTGTCTTTTGTGGTTATCCGAATTTCGACCCTGGGAATATCGGCATACGTGCGGTGATCGATGAATTCAAGCTTACACACGAAAACCTTATCACCTATCACCACCTACCTAGTGACGAGTTCACCACTCTTTACAGGAATGCCATTGCCATCGTTGGCAATTCCTCCTCAATCGTGACCGAGTCCGGCTACCTGAAAGTCCCCGGAGTTCTGGTGGGTCGGCGACAGGAACTACGAACAATCGGTCCCAATGTCCTGACAGTAAACGCCGATAGTTCATCGGTTGAGAACGCCTGCAGACAATGTCTGAGCGATCAGGCATTCCTGTCAAAGGTAGCTGAAGGTGTATCACTGTACGGCGATGGAAAAGCGTCGGTTCGGATCGCCGATATTCTGGCCAACACAAGATTTTCTCCTGTCGATCTATTGAAAACCATTACTTACTAACCACGTGAATACCATCCACCATTGGAAGCCATTGTCGCCATGAGCACCTATATCATTGCCGAAGCAGGGGTGAATCACAACGGCTCTGAACAGTTGGCTCATGACCTTGTGGATGCGGCAGCCGATGCCGGTGCTGACGCGGTAAAATTCCAGACATTCAAGGCGTCCGAGTTAGCCACTGCATCAGTCAGCAAGGCAAAGTATCAACGTCAGAATCAGACGAATGAGGAGAGCCAGTATCAGATGCTGGAGAGGCTGGAGTTGCGGCATGATCTTCATTTCGACCTTAAGGCGCATGCTGAACAGCGTGGTATTGACTTCATGTCAACGGCATTCGATACAGGCAGTCTTCAGTTTCTTGTCTCGGACCTTTCATTGGAAACCATCAAGATTTCCTCTGGCGAATTAACCAATCATCCATTCCTGCTTGCTCATGCTCGCACTGGCAAGAAGCTGATTCTGTCGACCGGTATGGCGACCCTGGATGAGATCAAGGATGCACTGGCAGTACTTTCGTTCGGATTCCTGCAAAGTGCCAAAAGCACTGAAGCGCCCACAGCAACAACACAGAATGGCTACGCTGAGGCGCCCTGCCCCCCCACTCCATCCGCTTTCCTCAATGCTTATGATTCGGAGCATGGGAAACAGCTGCTCAAAGAACGCCTCACCCTGCTCCACTGTACCAGCGAATATCCCACGAGCATGAACAATGTCAACCTGCGAGTCATGCAATCACTACAAGAACAATTTGGAGTCTGCGTGGGTTACTCGGACCATACTCTGGGAGTCGTCGTTGCCGGGCTCGCAGTTGCAGCAGGAGCCAGGGTGCTGGAGAAGCACTTCACGCTCGATCAGAGCATGCCCGGCCCTGATCATGCGATGTCAATGACACCAGAGTCCCTGGCAAGGTATGTAGCGACAGCGCGTGAAGCCGAACTGGTCATGGGAAGTGCTGAAAAAATGCCGACTATCGGTGAGTTACAAAATCGCACCATCGGTCGCAAAGTCATCGTTGCGGCATCTGCCATCGTCAAGGGCGAGGTTTTTTCAGATACCAATATCGGACTGAAAAGAAGCAGTGGAACCGGTCTTGAACCGAGCAGATATTGGGAACTGCTGGGCAAACAGGCAGCGGCAACCATTGAGCGAGACGAGGCTATTACCGACCTGCTGATTCTATGAATTTTCACCCGCCTGCATTGCTGACAAACCCATGAATATACTGCTTATAGCTCCTCATCCTGATGATGAAATTCTGGGTTGCGGCGGGACTCTACTGCGCCATAAGCACTCTGGCGACAGTATCCATATTGTGTTTGTCACAACAATGCAGGAGGCGCACGGATTTTCCTCTGAGCGCATTCAGTCGCGAGCTGCGGAAATTGCCTGCATACAGCGAGAACTTGGCGCCAGCATCTACCAGTTGCCCTACCCAACCGCAACCCTGACTGATAGCGACACCCTCTCCCTGATTCCAGAGCTAAGTACCTTGTTCAAATCCATCTCACCGGAGATGGTCTATTTGCCGAATCGCTCGGACGCCCACTCCGATCATGGTGTGTCGTTCAATGCAGCCTATGCCTGTACCAAGGTATTCCGATACCCAAGCATAAAGACCATCATGATGTACGAGACAATTTCCGAAACTGATTTCTCACCCGCACTTCCTGAGAATATTTTCGTACCCAATTATTTTGTCGACATCTCATCCTTCATGGAACAGAAGTTGGAGCTGATGAAAGTCTATGCCTCCGAACTGGCAGAACATCCTTTTCCCAGAAGCATCAAGGCACTCAAGGCGCTTGGGACACTACGTGGTTCTGCAGCAGGTGTGGAGTATGCAGAAGCATTCCAATTGATCAAGCACATTCGCTGATCAAACAATCAACCTATGAGACGTTGAGCATCGCGTGAGCCCTTCAAAGAGTACTAACTACCTTATTGTCGGTGGCGGCATTACTGGCTGTGTTTCGGCATTGCTGCTTGCGGAACAAGGCATCAGCGTTACCTTGTGCGAGTCATCATCGCACCTGGGGGGCATACTTCGCGACCATGTCAGCTCAGGCGAACGTTTTTTCACAAGCTGCCAATACCTGTCGGTGAACGAGCCCTGGTTCCAACTGCTACCGTCCACCATTCGACGTGAACTAGCGGAATTTGAGCATAGTTATGGGTCGGTAACAGACTTCGAACAGCACTGCATGACAACCCGGTCCATGGCGATGCCTGTGTTTGCAACTGAGAAAGTCAGGCTTGAGGAATTCTCGGCAAACCTGGACAACGCCACCTTGTCTTCAAGATTGTCGTTCTATCCAGAGTTCGTTGAAAAAAACCTGCGCAGTTGGGTTCGACGCTACGGTGTAGAGCCAGAGTCAGTCAGTGGAGAGAATGCAGCGGCCCTGCAGATATCCAGGGTGCACCTGGCTAATCACGACGCAGCTGTGACCGTTTTAAAACAGCAGCCTGATTATGATGCCTCACTGGCCTTGCCATTCAAGTATCGTCACCCGGATCAAAGCATACAAGCAGCACTACCTACCGAAGGATTTGATGCATTTTTTGAACTGCTTGAGAACTACATGATTTCAAGGGGCATACAAGTCATGAAAAACAAGCCCATCAAGCTGCGCAAGAACGGCATGAAAATACAATTCTGGTCTCGTTCGGAAAGAATGGATTATTTTGACAATCTCATTTGGGCGTGCAATCCGAACCCCTTGTTAAGAGGACTCGAATTTCCTGCCCTGGACAATGTCCACGGCAAATCCGAAACACATTTCTATGACCTCGATCTATCTGAAGGATCGGTAGACACCTGTTACTACCAGATATTCTCTGATCAGACAGATATCAACAGACTGTTCACCTACTCTGTTGCTGGAAAACCGAAACTGACTGTTGAATGTTTTGCCGGTAATCGTGATAAAGATCAGATCAGTACCGAGGTGCACATACTACTTCGCAAGCTGGGACATGAGCACACTATTAATTGGCAATCGTCCACAAAGGAAAAGCGATATATTTTCTACTCTGAAAGTGACAAAGCCATACTCTCGCAGCTGGCCGCAGCTCAAACAATCAACAATTGCAGAATACTTGATGCAGGCTGGCTGGATTTTGGCAGGAACGCAAAAATCAATCGAATCATGGATCAGATTGACCAGGGTAACGAAACCCATGATGCCCTTTCCGGCGATATCAGGATGTCAGCTGCATCCTGATCCAGTTCCAATAGCGAGCAGAGGCAGAGTCAACTTGACTCTGCCATGCGGGCCTCTCGAAAACATCAGGTTCCGGTCATCTTCAGCGCGTCCTCATACTCATTGATTCTTCCAATATCGCGCCATTGTTCATGGATAGGAAACATGCATACACCCTGCTTGTCTGAAATACACTCTTCCAGAAAATCAGGCATGTCCAGATACCCACGATCACGAATGGCCGCAATTGCCTGAGGTTCGAGTACGTACATACCGGCACTGACAAAATACTTGAATACGGGCTTTTCTGTTATTGATGCGACTCGCGTGCCTTCTGATTCCACCACGCCAAAAGGAACTTGATGATCGTATTCCTTGACACACACTGTTGCAATACCGCCCTGCTCATTGTGAAAATTCAGCAGTGACTCCAAATCGACAGCAGTAATCAGATCGCCATTCACGACCAGTATGGGCAGATCGGGCAAGTCCGCCGGCAACAATCCGATCGCTCCCGCCGTACCTAGCGGAACGCTCTCGTGCACATACTGAATGTTGACACCCCACTGTGAGCCATCATCGAAATGATCACGAAGCATCTCGGCCTTGTAGTGTGTGGAGATGACAAAGTTGTAGAACCCTGCTTCAATGCATCGCTCCATTATCACTTCCAGAATAGGCTTGTTTCCCATTGGCAGCAATGGCTTCGGAATAGTATCGGTCAAGGGTCTGAGTCGCTTGCCAAACCCTCCAGCCATCAGCAATACCGGATTTGCCAGCTTCTGCTCGAACATCTGATCCTGCAGCATTTTCATGTCCACTACACAGCCCCACCGATCGACGATAGGCATATGCAGCAGCTTCTTGCGCTTCATTTCAAGGAAGATTGCCCCGCGGCTGGCATCGATACCTGCAGTAGTCGGAGATGTATTCATTAACTGACCCACAAGAGTATCCATACCCATCCGTTTCAACAAACCACGCCGGATGTCACCATCGGTGATAGTTCCCAACAAACGATTCGCATCGTCAACCACCAGTGCAATCCTGGTTGCTTCTTGATCCAGGAGCTTGATAGCTGAATGCATATCGTCTTGCATCGACAGCTTTACTCTTTTCCAGTCATACATTACATAAGTACCTCATTCGCTGTGCTCCAAGGGCACTCAACTCTGGTCAAACTCGCATTGGCGAGTAGGATCGTTTCTGCGGAATGGCTGATCTCTCAGCTTATAAAAATAGCCTGTCATCAGGCAGGCCTTGATCGGACTTCGGCCCTATTTACACTCAAGTTGTGTTCCGTAAATGCTTCTCGGACGACAAAGTCACCACAAGCAGACACAAGTACACGTATCACCTCAACGTTGCCCATTCAGCAAGAATCGGAAAACTGAACGCCCTCCCTACTCTGGTGCTCCAGCACTTACCAGCCATGTGGCACACTACTGGGCAGATTCAGGATATGCGCTGCTGCCCACTGCGTATTCTCAAGCGTTCCGTGCAGACAATGCTCATACATGCTCAATCTGTGCATCGGCACCCAGACAGGTCTGCTGAGAACACCCTGACGACAGGTATATTCAAGAAGCTGGTCGCGCTCTTCGACTGAATTGCATATCAACGCATTCAACCAGTGATTCGCCTGTGTACCAGGCTGTTCTGCAATCATGTCCCTATCGTTTTCATGACTCCACTGAAGGTAATTATTCGCCAACTTGCGTTTGCACATCAGTGCATGTTCCAGTGAGGCAAACTGAGCGATACCCAGAGCCGCATTAAGATTAGGCAATCGGTAGTTGAAGCCGACCTCGTCATGGAGCCACTTCAAGGGTTCGGTGACTCTGGCTGTTGTAGTCAGATGCCTAACTCGTTTGGCCAGCTCAGCATCATTGGTCAGAACCATGCCGCCGCCACCGGTGGTCATGATCTTGTTCCCGTTGAAGCTCAACACACCCAGATTGCCTGCGACACCACAATGCACGCCTGTATGCCAACTGCCCAACGCCTCGGCACTATCCTCTACAAGCTGAAGACCGTGTGCCAGGCAAAGCTGCGCAATCTGGTGAATCGATGCCGGAAATCCGAATGTATGCATCGGCATGCACACAGGAATACGTCGGTTTGTCTCTATATGCCAGCAACAGCCGTCATCTCGCAGTTCTGTCTGACTTTCCAGAAATTCCTGTAGTGCCGCTGGCGCCAGACCCAGACTTTGTCGATCTACGTCAATGAACACAGGCTCTGCACCACAATAGGATATGGCGTTACAGGTGGCCACAAAACTCAGTGACTGTGTCAAGACAAGATCCCCCGGAATCACCCCGGCAACCAGTAAGCTGACATGCAAGGCGCTAGTACCGTTGACTGTCGCGATCCCATGAGCAGCACCGGCATACGATGCGATCAGTTGTTCGAACTCATCGACACACTGACCGACACTGGACACCATGCCAGAGTCGATAACCTCAATCAGTGCCTGTCTGTCCCTCTCACCAAATCTGGGTTCATGCAAACCGATGGAATTGCTCTGATCAAACTGCTGTCTGACGAAATCAACCAGACTGTCAAACATGGTAGAGCTCGGCCCGGTAACGTTTCAGGTTATCTGGCTCGATTAGCCAATCAATGGTTCTTTGCAGACCCTCGCGGATAGCGATCTGGGGACTATGACCTGTCATGCCTATCATCTTCGAGTTGTCACACACCAGGCGATGCACCTCGGATGCAGCGGGACGCAATCGATTCTCATCGACGACGAAACGCGTATCACTGCCCATCAGCTCGCGGATCAACTCCAGCGTATCCTGTATGGAAATCTCGGTATTGGAACCGATATTGACGGTTTCGCCAATCGATGCATCACTACGAGCCAGTGCCAAAAAGCCGCGACAGGTATCGTCAACGTAGTTGAAATCCCGCGTTGGTGACAAATCACCGAGCTGAATTTCAGCCTTGTCAGCAGCAATCTGACAAATAATCGCCGGTATGACGGCTCTGGCCGACTGCCGCGGCCCGTAAGTATTGAACGGTCGGGCAATC
Organism: Granulosicoccus antarcticus IMCC3135; assembly: GCF_002215215.1. Lineage (NCBI taxonomy): Bacteria > Pseudomonadati > Pseudomonadota > Gammaproteobacteria > Chromatiales > Granulosicoccaceae > Granulosicoccus > Granulosicoccus antarcticus. The sequence goes on from NZ_CP018632.1 coordinate 5,542,816, forward strand.
GTCAGTGGCAGCTCGAAAGAGTGATGAAAGCTCAAGGCCATGGCATCGGCGGCAATCTTGGATGCACTGTAAGGCGACTGTGCCTGCAAGGGATGCTGCTCATCAATGGGCACATAGCGAGCGGTGCCATAGACCTCACTCGTAGATGTATGAATAACCCGGCCAACCTGGTTATCCATCGAGGCCTGACAAATATTCAGCGTGCCGCCGGCATTGGTATCCAGATAGCTACCCGGGGCGATATATGAATACGGAATGGCAATCAGAGCCGCCAGATGAAAGACGACGTCGATATCTCGCGTCAGAACGCGACAGAAGTTCGAATCACGGATATCGCCACTGACAACTTCGAGATTGTCAGGCGGCGTTATCGAGTCCAGCCACCCCCACGACCCCAGGGAGTTGTACTGGACCAGCGCACGTACCGTGTAGCCTTCGCGCAGCAGCAGTTCGGTCAGATGTGAACCGATAAATCCATCTGCACCCGTTACTAGCGCACGCTTGTTCATATATCTTCAGCAGCATAAGGAAATCAACAGGTGAGAACTGCGGTCGCCGCAGGCATCCGGATTCACACCACCAACCAGAGCTCAATCACGAAACATGCCTCGGCATCCCGTGGTAGCGTTCGGTGTAACCCCAACTGGTGTATGCTGTCGCCTGTCGCAAGGTTCTGACAAAGATGAAAAGGGAACGAGGTGTCATTCCTCGGCTGCCCCCGCAACTGTAAGTAACGCGTTTCGCTATTGACCCACTGGATGCAATATATATCTGGGAAGGGAGCGAAGACCCTTTCGCTGGTGAACACCAGCATTGGACAGTTACAAGCCAGGAGACCTGCCAGGCGATACGTCTTTTACCAATCTGGCGGGGTGTCAGTGGAAATTGAGATGCAGTTTGCGCTTCAGCACTTCGTGCCAGCCCAGATGCCAGTATCTCTCTGACCTGCTCAAACCCCACTCGGTACAACCTGAGGTAACGCGGGGTTGCGTTCCAGTAAATCGATCAAAGAATCCATAGCCACTTCTGCCAGCTCTCGCCCGCCTGTTCTGGCTGGCCTGCTGTTGCTCGCCTTTCCCTGGGCGAGTACCGGACTGGTCTACGCAGAAGCAGATACCACTCTGGGCACGGTTGAGGCCATTGGCGAACTGCCCTACCGTACGGGCAATGTGATCAGTGAAGAGAGCACAGCCAGCCGCAGCCGGGTTGAACGGGTGGAGTTGGAACGCTCACCCAACGCTCTGGCCGCCGTGCTGGCGCGCGAAAGCGGTGTGCAGTATCGTCAATCAGGAGGTTTTGGCAGTTTCTCCAGTGTCAGTATTCGCGCGGCAACGGGTGCACAGACAGCGGTGTATCTCGATGGTGTATTGCTCAACAATGGCGGTAATCCGGTCGTGGATTTCTCCACGCTCGAGATGCTCAATCTGGGCTCAGTCGACATCTATCGCGGCAGTACGCCCATGCAACTTGGGCATGCGGGTATCGGTGGAGCCATCAATCTCAATAGTCTGCAAGCCTCCAAGGTCAATGCCACCCGAATCCGTCTGGGTGTGGGCAGCCTGTCGCTGGCCGGGCTACAGCTCTCGCATCAATCGCGACATGGCGCCTGGGATGTAGCCGCTGCAATCAGTCATCGACAAAGCGATAACGATTTCCGGTTCACCAATAAAAATGGTACGCCACTCAATACCGAGGACGACACAGACGAAAAGCGCAACAATGCCGATGCCAGGCGAACCTCAGCCCTGCTGCGCATGGGCTATCAGCAAAACAAGAATGCCCGTACCGATCTGACCATCCAAGTGTCAGCTCGCGAACTGGGAGTACCGGAATGGGGCAACAACCCTGACAATGTTGCCAGTTACGACACGGCTGCCAGCCAATTCCAGCTATCACAGATCCTTGATGGTCTGGGTAACTGGAACAGTCGTCACAACATCTACTGGCATACGAATTCCGCTCAATATCAGGACCTTGAGAGTCAGGTCGGATTGGGCGCGCAGGATAGCGACAACCAGACCAACACCCTGGGTGCCAAGACCTATTGGGAACACTTGGGTGATGCAGGCACATTGGGCTTGTCTCTGGATCTACGCCAGGAAAAACTGGACTCCACCGATGGGTTGGATGAATCAGCAGCCTTCGATGCGCGTCGCCAGAGCAGCCTTGCCACCGTGCATTATGTGTGGTTCGATTCCACCGATACCTGGTCGCTGACACCTGCCTTGCGATGGCAGCACAACAGCCTTGATGGTTCACAGGCAAGCACATCACAAGAGTTGCATGAATATTCCAGCGACTCGAATACAGGACTACAAATCGGACTGGCCTATCGACCCACAAGCCTGATCACCGTCACAGGAAATGCCGGCAGCTTCTATCGTGAACCCTCGTTCGGCGAGCTCTACGGCTCCATCGGTCTGGTCAATGGAAACCCTGAATTGAAACCGGAAAATGGTATCAACCTGGACGTCGGCATACAGTTCAGAACTGATGACATGAGCCTGAGCAGCACACTGTTCGGCAGCGAACGTGATGAGCTGATTGTGACGTCATTTAACGCCCGTGGTATTGGTGAACCCACCAATGCCGGTGCGGCACGTGTCATCGGAATTGAACTGGCTGGCGAACTGGCACTAACCCCAAAAATTCAGCTGCGTAGCAACATGACATGGCAATCTCCCAAAAGTCGCGACACAGCCGAAGGCTTTCGCGACAAATATCTGCCTGGTGAATCTCAGTTCTCCTTGTATGGTCGTATCCAGTATCAACCCTCTGCTGTCACGCTCTGGTATGAACTGGATATCCAGAAAAAACGCTTCTACGACAGAGCCAATATCCTGCCCGCAGCCGACAGTGAGCAACATTCAATCGGTATCGACTGGTCTCAAGACCAATGGCAAACCACCCTTGGCATACATAATATCAGTGACGACAATATCGAGGACTTCAACGGGTATCCCAAACCTGGTCGTACCTGGTCATTGTCGATTACACGCAACTTGTAGCATTACCAGCTGAAGCTGCAAGATTATCTCTTTTTATAAAACAGTACCCTCACGACCAAGCCAACCGCAACCAAAGAATCCCGGATTTTCCATGAAGACAATCAAAAGCACCAGCAAGTGGCCAATCGCCATTGCAAGAACCTCCATCGCTGCCACACTCATTCTGACCCTGGCAGCCTGTAGTTCAGATGATGATGACAACAACACTGTCGTGCCTGACGATAATGACGTCACTGATGCATTGCCTGGCGACACAGACACCTTGCCCGATAATGAATTTGCCTTCGTCTCTACACGTGCAGCCGACTACGGCAGCGGTCGCGTCGATCGCATTTCTCTGACAGACGGCTATATCGTGGATGGCAACTACCCCGGTGCCTTGTCAAACATCAGTGTTGCCACAGATGGCACCAGTCCCTATCAGATTGGAAAATTCAGCATTGATTCGGTGACACGCTACGACGCTACTGATTTATCAATCGTCGATTATCAATATTCGGTAAAAGGTGATGAACCGGTTACTTCAAATCCGCAGAGTATTGCATTCAGCGGTGAAAACAAAGCCTATCTGACACGCCGCAGCAGCAATTCACTGTGGGTAGTCGATCCGGAAGCGATCAGTGAAGCAGAATTCAAACTCGATGAACTCGATCTGAGCGCCTACGATGTCGACATGCCAGACATGACCGATGCCATTATTGTCGATGACAAACTGTTTGTACTGATGGAGCGACTTAACAGGCTGGAGTCCGGCTCTCAGATCATCGATAAAACTGCCTATATTGCGGTATTCAACACCATAACGGACACAGAAATCGATACTGAAATGGGTAGCGATGGACTGCTGGGTATTGAGCTGCTGGTCACCAATCCAACTTCTTTGCAGTACAACGAGGAAACAGGAATGATCTACGTTGTCGGTCGCGGCAACTACTACGAAAATGAAGAGGTCACCGGTGACTTTCACAGCGGTGGTGTGCAGTCAATTGATCCGACAAGCTATGCGCAAACTTTGCTGCTTGATGATGGAACGGATGCTGAAAATGAGGGATATTTCGTTGAAGTCGATGTCATCAATGACGAGCTGGCCTATTTGCTGACGTATGCCGCTTTCGGCGAGACGACTCTGCGTAGTTTCAACCCAAGCACCGGTGTACTGTCCGACGAAATCATGCCAGAACTCAATGGTGCCGACATCACCACTATCGCCACAGGATCCGACAACCACCTCTGGATCGGCATCAACGATGATACCCCGGGCTTCTACCGACTTGATCTTGCCACCGGTGAACTGCTGGCCGATCGTATCGCAACAGAACTGGTACCGATGAACGTTGTATTCATCTCCGCTCCTCAGCAGTAAATCCTGCAAACGAGGTTACGCATGAACACAGGCTCACTATCCTGGCTGCACCGGTCACTGCTTGTTGCAGTTGTACTGGTATTGGCACTTGTGAGCCTGTGTCTTGGGCAGGAATGGATCAGTCCCTGGACGGCCCTCAGCCTGCCCTTTACCGATCCTGATTCGGTAACGGCTGTCATCGTGCGTGAGATACGCCTGCCACGTACACTGATAGCCATCGTTGCCGGAACATCACTTGGCTTATCCGGCGCCGCCATGCAAGGTTTGTTGCAGAACCCTCTGGCCAGTCCCGGACTGGTGGGCAGCGCCAGTGGTGCCGCCTTGGGTGCAGTAACAGCCTTGTATTTTTTCAGTGGCAGCTGGCACCCACAAAGTGTGCCCCTGGCCGGCATGCTTGGCGCACTGCTGGCCACCGGACTGGTCTACCTTCTGGCTGGTCGTGGCTCTTCGGTGAGCACGCTGATTCTGGCAGGGGTTGCCATCAATTCACTGGCTGCAGCACTTTTATCCCTGCTACTCAATCTGGCCCCTAGCCCCTTTGCCGTACGCGAACTTGTACTCTGGACACTCGGTGATCTGGCTGATCGCAGCCTGCGGGATCTGTGGGTCATGATGCCATGCACACTGGCAGGCTGGCTTCTGCTCACAGGTGTCGGACGCTCACTGGATGCACTGACTCTGGGTGAACGTACTGCCCGCAGTATGGGTATCAATATGCAAATGACATCCTGGCGCGTTTTCATTGCCGTGTCTCTGTGTGTCGGCGCCGCGGTTGCCACCACCGGCATGATCGGCTTCATAGGCCTGGTCGTGCCACATCTGCTCCGACCACTAGCCAACCACCAACCTGGTAAATTATTACCGCTGGCAGCACTAGGCGGAGCCATCATGCTGTTGATCGCTGATATCGGGGTTCGCCTGATATCGCTGCACGGTGCGCTACCGGCACCTCTCAAGGTAGGCGTATTGACGGCTTTGGTTGGCGCACCCTTCTTCCTCGTGCTGATCCTGCGCAGCCGCAGAAACTACCTGCGATAAGCTGGAAAAAACATGTCTGATCAACTGCGACTCCAGGCCAGCTCGGTATCCATCACACGCTCTGAACGAACCATTGTCAGCGATGTGTCTCTACAGGTTTTCGCCGGTGAGCTGGTCGGCCTTATCGGACCCAATGGTGCGGGTAAATCCACCTTGCTGGCAGCACTGGCCGGCATTGACACCACCGTGCAAGGTTCCATCGAACTGGATGGCTGCCCCCTGAAAAATCTGAGCGCCACAGAACGTGCGTTACAGATCGCCTGGATTGAACAAATGGGATCAGTCAACTGGCCTGTCACGGTCGAGCGCCTTGTCATGCTGGGCAGAATCCCTCATCTGCCCGTCTGGTGCCGTGCGACTCAAGAGGATACGCAAGCCGTGGAATCAGCACTGAGCCTGTCTGACTGCCAGTCATTAAGGCTACGCCAGGTGAACACATTATCCGGTGGCGAACGGGCTCGCGTGTTATTGGCCAGAGCTCTGGCAGCAGAGCCTTCATTGCTGTTTGCTGATGAACCCATCTCAACACTGGACCTGGGGCATCAGCTTCAAACCATGCAGTTATTGCGCGATTTTGCCAGCGGCCCCAAGGCTGCCGTCGTGGTCATGCATGATCTGTCACTAGCCGCCCGTTATTGCGACAGACTTTATCTGATGCATGAGGGCCGCATGGCTGCTGCCGGTGAGATTGCTCAGGTTCTGAGTGCACAGAACCTGGCCCGTGTTTATGGGGTCAGCGCGATCACTGGCCACGAAAAATCCGTTCCCTGGATCATTCCGCTCGAACGTTTATCCTGACAGCCAATCACCCCGGCAAAGTTCTGCTCAGGATGCCAGGAAATCAATCTGGCAACGCACACCACTGGGAATCTTCATGTCCGGATTTTCCAGAATCAACCGAACCCCGTAAGTGGCGCTGGCAGCGTCGGCAACCGCATCTATACGCCGCACTTCTCCCGACAGTACATTGTTTTCAAAACCCGGAACATCAATCCGGATGGCAGCTGTCATACCGGTCGACAGGTTGCCCAGATATTCGATCGGCACAATGACTTCCACATGCAGAGGATCGAGCTGGGCAATCTGATAAACCGGATCCCCGTCCACGTATTCGCCGGCACTCTTGTAGGCCTGCACCACACTGCCACTGATAGGACTACGTATTTCTCGTCGCGCCAGTGAGGCCTTGGCTCGTACCACTTCAAGTCTTGCCAATCGCACACTTTCCTGCTCCTGCACCACCTGTAGTGCAGCAATGCGCGCCTCTGTGCTCATCTGGTCTATCACCTGTCTGGAGACGCCGGATGTCTTCAGCAGCTTCTGATTTCGTACATGAGTTCGTTCGCCAAAAGCGGCTGTCAACTTGCGTAGTTCGACGGCGGTGGAACTACTGGCGCTCTCTTCGGCAATGGCCAGCGTGACTCGTTCAACATCGCTCTCCAGCTGTGCCATGACAGTACCTTTGGCCACATAATCACTGCGATCATAATAGCTTGCTGCAATCAAGCCTGACACCGCAGAGCCCAGCTCGATACTGGCACTGGGCTCAATGACGCAATCCATGTCTGACAGCACCTCCAATGATGCACGGGAACTGGGCACCAGACCGGTCATCAACGCACCCACGCTCAGCACAGTACTGAAAGCAAGCACAACGTTCTGCTTCCATGTCTCTTTCGCTGGCCATTTTCGCTGCGGATGCGCCTGGATGGTCAAACCGCAGTTAGTGTCGTCATGTTTTTTCATAGTCCGCCTGAATTTTACCGGCATATCTCCCCGCCGCCGTCGCCATTAACCACGCGACCCTGGTTTATCGTCCATGTCGGCCATCGGTGCAACTGCTATGCCGCGGCAGATGCTCTACAACCTCATACGTGACGCAGTAAACGGTAAGTCGTACGATTTTGTGAACCAGTGCCTGCCAACGGTCACAGCACCAACAGGTCCTGACTGAATCTGCACCAGAAACTCATTAAACGAGAGGAAAACAAAGTGCACTGACAGCGCTACAATGATGCGATAAACAGCCGGAGCATCAAGCAAGCAAACCTATGACTATCGATACTCTGCTCTCGCAATTAAGGGAAGTGGTTGGTGCGGAACACGTACTGACAGGCACAGATGTCAGCGCACGAGCCACGCACTTCTGGGATCCTGCACCGCTCACCGCCGCTGCCATCATCCGGCCCGCCAACACCGCGGAGACCTCAAGCGTACTCAAACTCTGCCACGCAGCCGGACAATCGGTCGTCACTCACGGTGGCTCAACAGGCTTGGTAGAAGGCCATTACAGCACGCTGGATGACATCGTTTTATCAACGGAACGCATGAACACCATTGAAGCTGTTGATGTCACGGGTCGTACGCTGACAGTGGGGGCAGGCGCCATTTTGCAAAGAGTCCAGCAAACCGCTGTTGAGGCCGGATTGCAATTTGGCCTGGACCTGGGAGCGCGCGGCTCCTGCACTATCGGCGGCAATATATCCACCAATGCAGGCGGACTATCCGTACTGCGCTATGGCATGACCCGGGAACAAGTGCTCGGGCTTGAAGTGGTTCAGGCCGATGGCACCATCCTGTCCTCCATGAATCGCATGATGAAGAACAACTCCGGCTACGACCTGAAACACCTTTTCATCGGCAGTGAAGGAACACTGGGCGTGATCACACGTGCCGTGCTGCGCCTCAGACCGGCAACACCGGCAGTCGACACCGCGTTGCTGGCTTTCGATTCTTTTTCTCAGCTGACCCAGACTCTGAGCCAGCTGAGTCACAGCCTGAGTGGAAGCCTGGATGCTTTTGAAGTCATCTGGCAACCCTTCTACCACTTGAATACCAATCCCGAGATGGAAGGCACCAGCACCTCGCCATTACCTCGCGACTACGCACTCTATGCCATCGTGGAGTCTCGGAGTGTCGACGCCGAACAGGCCTCCGCCACCTTCGAAGCTGCCATGGAACAAGCGCTGATAGCCGAAAACATCAGCGATGCTGTCATTGCACAATCCGAACGTGAACGCGAGAATATCTGGCATATCCGCGAACATGTCGATGTCGCCGTACAACAAGATCTGGTTTTCGTCTACGACATCAGTCTGCCCATAGTCGACATGCAAGACTATGTCACTACCATCCAGGCTCAATTACAAAGCCACTGGCCGCAGGTTGTACTGTATGTCTATGGCCATCTGGCAGACGGCAATCTACATATAATGGTCATACCTTCCAGCGAATCTGCACCCTCCGACGCACAGCGACTGGAATGGCATTCGATCAGCAACGATATTGTTTATCAACCTCTCCAGGCTCTGGGTGGATCGATCTCTGCAGAACATGGCATCGGGCTGAGCAAAAAATCCTATCTCTGGATGTCACGTACTGCTGAGGAAATTGCCCTGATGCAGACACTGAAAGGCGCCATGGACCCACAGAATATTCTGAATCCGGGCAAGATCATTTCGTGACTGGCTCAGCATCAGAACGTAACCGGGAGAGTCACTTTTGTTTCAGGTAGCCGGACTGGTTCTGCCGCTCTTTGGTCTGATCTTTCTGGGTTATATCGCAGGACGAGTGCGAAAGATTCCCATCGAAGGACTCGCGTGGCTGAACTTCTTCATACTCTATATAGCCTTGCCCGCGCTGTTCTTCCGTCTGCTGGCCGCAACGCCGGTCTCTGAATTTGCCAATGGGCAATTCCTGCTCAATACCAGCCTGGGCACGTTCCTGATTTTCGTGCTCTGCTTTCTGATAGCCCGACTGCTGCGCAAGTGCGACACTCAGACTGCCACCGTTCAGGGCTTCGCCGGAGCGTATGGCAATATCGGATATATGGGCCCACCCTTGGCCATTGCCGCCTTCGGCCCCCAGGCAGGCGTACCAGTGGCACTGGTATTCTGCCTCGACAACGCCATGCACTTCACATTGGCGCCAACGCTCATGGCCATCGGCAACAAACAACCTCAGCCCATACTGGCCGTGATCGGTAGCATCATCACCAAAATCATCACGCATCCCTTCATTCTGGCCACCATCGCCGGCATGGGCGCGGCCTGGCTCGAGTATCAGCCTCCTGCAGCCATTGATGAACTGCTCGCCAAGGCATCAGCCGCTGCGGCTCCCTGTGCATTGTTCGCCATGGGAGTGACGGCGGCGCTGCGCCCCTTGCGACGCATACCGCCCGAACTCGCCTATCTGGTACCCATCAAGCTTCTGGTTCACCCGTTATTGATGTACCTTCTGCTAAGCCGAATGCCAGAGCTGGACAAGACCTGGCTGCATGCAGCGGTACTACTCGCCGCTCTGCCCTCTGCAACCAACGTCTTTGTCATTGCACAGCAATATGGCGTGTGGGAAGAGCGAGCATCCAGTGTCGTGGTCGTCTCCACTCTGCTCTCCGTCTTCACGGTTACCACCTACTTGTACCTGGCAAGTGCAGGCCTGCTCTGAATACAGTTGGCCCAAAAGACAGTTGATTCGAACTCACTGGCTCGGTTGCAGCAAATGTCGTTGCCGCAGCACTTTGGAGACGGGAAACAGGACGAGCATGGTCGCCACACAATAAAGACACATGACCAGCAGCTGCTGCTCAAATCCAACGCCCAGATCAATCAACCAACCGGTCAGGCCCGGGCCAAGCGCCGAGGCGAATACCATCGCAGCTGAGACAACTGAGCGTACGGCTCCCAGATGACGCGTTCCATAGATTTCTGGCCAGATGGCCCCGAATACGGCGTTGGAGACACCGTAGGAGCCACCCAGAAGAAACATGAAAACAGACATCATGAACGGCTGCTGGCCTAGAGAAAGAACCAGACAGCCTAGTGCCAGAGGCAATAGAAAAAACGGCAATATAAAACGTGCACTGTAGCGATCTATCACATGCCCCGTCAGCAGACCTACACAAACAGAAGTAATCGACATCACCGCAAAGGAGCTCGCTACCACCCCGGGAGCCCAATCCTTCAGCGCACTGAGATGCACCTGATGAAAGAAAACGGAGGTTCCAATGAAAGCCGGTGCCAGCACGCCAGTACAGACAGCCCAGAAAGGTGCGTCCCGTAATACTTCTGCCCGAGTCCATTGTCGTCCTCTTTCGTGATTGTCACGATCGCCTTGCGAAGGCGTACGCGGGGTTCGCAGACAGAGATAGCTCAGTGGTAGTGCGACAAATACCAGAACGATCGCTGCCACCACCCACGCCGTTCTCCACCCCGTCATTGCCAGCAGCGCAATAACCACTAACGGTAGAACCCCCTCGCCCAGTTGATGTCCCGTCGAGGTGACCGATACGGCTCGACCACGTTCCACCACAAACCAGCGGCCCATTGCCACCATCGCCGTGTGAGTCATCATCCCCTGCCCGAGTAAGCGCAGGAAGTAGATGGATATCAACAAGATAGGAATGGTCTCAGCCGAAGCCATCAACAAGGCGGCGGCAGCCAGCAGGACTATCAAAGCCATTGCCACCTTGTAGATGGCGATTTCGTCGGCCACTCGGCCCACCAGAATCAATGTCGCAGCACTGCCGAGCGTCGCCAGCATGTAGATAATTCCGAAATCACCGTGACTTAAGTCAAAGTCGGCTCGAATTTCGCCTGCAAAACTGGCAATAAAGAAAGTTTGCCCCACACTAGAACAGAATGTCAGCAGAATTCCACCTGCTAACCAACGCAAATTAGAGCTCAGAAACCGGGAAAATGTCAGTAGTTGGTCACGCAATGCCATGTTGGATGCTCAAAGTGCTGATTGCTGCAGCAAAAATCGGTATACTTGGTAGTTGTGCCGAGTGAGAATCACTTTGACACATGAACTTCGGAACATCAGGGCCAAGTGGCCTAACAGCGGTTGGCGCAATAGCCACCTCAATCAATTGATGGTAATACGTTTTTGGGCTTTTATCGTAAAGCGGCCACAGACAGACGCCCCACAAAGCCCTGGCGCACAAAACACACATGATTTACGGCAGCAAATGATGCTTCCGAATTTTACCTTTTTCGTCCAAGAGATTATTACGTGAGTCAAGCCGACAGCGAACAGCAACTGAGAATTTGGAAAGACCTGGCCATCAGCAAGCAAGTGCTGATGAACGAAGCCGCACAAGCTTTGAAATTGAAGGACGATTTCACTGCTGATGATCTCCGGGGAGCCCTGGATGTTGCCATCAAGCGTGCACAAGACGCAGATGTCAGTATTGCGGAAAACCGAAACCGGGCTTCCGAAGAAATCGGCAAAATGCAAGCCGAAGTCAAGACAATCATCAAGTCACGAACCGATGCCGAGTCACAACGTGACGCTGCTATTACCGAAAAGGAAGCTGCAGAACAGGCTCTGATAATCGGTCGCAAAGACAACTCCGATGCGCTGAAAAAAGCAAAGCGTGCTGTTGAAGACAAGCAGAAAGAACTGAAAGCTATCAACACGGCTCTTGCAGATACTCCTGACAACATTGTCAAGAAACTCAAGACCCTGAAGAAGCAAAAGCTCGATGAAGCGACGGCTCGCAAGAACGCCGAAGACGCGAATCGCAAGCTCAAGAAGGAAAACAAACAGCAGAAAGAAGAGCTGGACACACTTTCCGAATTGAAAGAACAATCTGCCAGTCTGCTCGCCGCCTATCGTGAATTGCGTACTTGGGCTGACGAAGTTGAAGCAAAAGCGGACTCATCTGCTGAAGACGCCGTACCAGCTCCAAAGGCAGAAGCCAAACTGTTGTCTGCTATCGAGACAACGACTGCCGGTGCTGACGAAGTCGAAGAAGAACGAGAAGCAGCAACAGCCTGATTCACCACGCCGACAGGGCTCTGACGAGCCCTTCGGCGAATCGGCAATTCACAATATTTCGATAAAAAACTCATGCCCTCGATCAACGAGCAGCAGAAGAAGCATGTACGACTTGTGTCAATAGCATCAAGTCTGTTCCTCTGAGCGTGGCCGAGCACCCACAGGACGCTTGGGTTTTCTGTCCAGCGGGCGATCGCACCCTAATCCTGGAGTTTGGTCAATCCATTCAGCGTGATATCGTTGATCAGGTAGTCGCACTGGATTCCCGAATCCATATTGCTATCGAAACCGGCGTGCTGAAGGGCGTTCTGGAAACCATACCGACCTTCCGATCATTGGCACTGGTCTTTGACCCCCTTACAACCACACCCGAAGAACTGCTTGCGCAGATTCGTGCTCTGGAACAAACAGAGCAAGTGCAGGATTCGTCGGTGGCACTACGACACTGGGTCTTGCCCGTTCGCTACGGTGCTGAGGCAGGTCCCGATCTTTCCAGCGTCGCAGAACTCACCGGCCTCGATGAAGCCGCTGTCATTGAGCTTCATCTAAGCACGCAATTCAAGGTCTATATGCTTGGCTTCCTGCCAGGCTTTGCCTTTCTGGGCGATACTCCCAAAGAACTGCACCTGCCTCGTCGCAGCGAACCACGTCTGCGAGTACCCGCGGGTAGTGTCGCGATTGCCAAGCAACTGACCGGCATTTATCCTTGGGACAGTCCCGGTGGCTGGCATATTCTGGGCAATTGCCCCGTGCCCCTGTTTGATAGTTCGCAGGACTCCCCTACTCTTTTCAAGACAGGTGACATTGTCAGTTTTCGCAGTATCAATGCCGAAGAATTTCAGATGATCAGCACCTCGGTCACCAACATGACCTTTGATCGTTCCAGCCTTCAGCAACTGGCCAGTCAATGACAGACGAACTCCCCATGACAGGCACCACCCTGACCGTGCGGGCGCCGGGCCTGATGAGCACTTTGCAGGATCATGGCCGATTTGGCATGCGCAGCCTCGGTGTGCCCTGGTCTGGCGCCATGACACCAGTCTGGCAGCAACTGGCAAATGCTCTGGTTGGCAATTCTGAACGGCACAGCATTATCGAGTGCTTTGAAGGCGGGTTGAAACTTCACTCTGGAGATGCCCCGCTGCGCATGGCTGTCATGGCCGCTTCTGACGCAAAGATGCACCTTGAATCCGGCAATGAATCCAAAAGCATCAAACCGGGTCGTAGTTACACAGTGCCCCCCGATACTGTCTTCAAACTAAGCAGCACGGGTAGTTTCAGGCATGCCGTCATTGCCATCCAGGCACTGGAGAGCAGAGACCATCTGGGCAGCTCATCCACCTATACCAAAGCCGGACTGGGAGGCATTGATGGTCACGCCCTGACCGCTGGCGACTGCCTGCAGACATCGGCAACGCCACAAGGACTTGAGCGGGAGTGTCTGGATCCGCTTGCGAAGGCCTACCAGGCCAACACCTTACGGGTCGTACTTGGCCCACAAGACGATCACTTTTCGGACTCGGGCATTGAAACCTTTCTTGCAACCGAATACACGCTGAGTGCCGAGGTCGATCGCATGGGTGCCAGGCTATCAGGCCTGCCCCTGCAGCACCGCGACGCCGCAGCCCGCGATATCGTATCCGATGCGATCGTACCTGGCTCTGTTCAGGTGCCAGGCAACGGGCAGCCAATCGTCCTGCTCAACGATGCTCACACCGCTGGCGGCTATCCAAAAATAGCCACCGTGATCTCGATCGACTTGCCGCTGCTTGGTTTGCAGCGCACAGGCAGCACCTATCGCTTCGAGGCAGTCAGTGTTGAAGACGCTATTGCTGCAGTACGTCGTCAGGCTATTGACGTACAAAAGGCTATCAGCCAGATTTCAACGGTCAAAGACTTTACGCTCACCACTGAGATACTGCTCTCCCACAATCTGATTGATGGCGTCACTGATGGTCAGATGTCCTAAGGACTGAAAGGTCGTGAAATATGTATTTCATAGTCCTTCTGAGCTACCTGATTCTTTCAGGAGTAGATCAGACTAGAGCCTTGCCATTCATATATCTCAGCTCCCGGAAACCATTTATCCATGCAGCTCAATCTCAACGCTGATCTCGGCGAATCTTTCGGCCCCTGGCCTATGGGCGATGATAAACGCCTGCTGAATGTTGTCAATTCAGCCAATGTGGCCTGCGGCTTTCATGCCGGTGACCCTCTGGTCATGAGCAATACGATCAGCGCCTCGAAACAGGCGGGTGTCAGCATTGGTGCACACCCTGGATTTCCGGATCTGCAAGGATTTGGCCGCCGTCCAATGACGATGCCTGCCGACGAATTGCGCGCCATGATTCAGTATCAATTGGCTGCACTCGATGGTATGGGCCGAAGCATGGGCTTGCCTATAAGCCACGTCAAACCCCATGGAGCTCTGAATAACATGGCCTGTGAGGACCGCATCATGGCAGACGTCATTGCATTGGCGGTCAGGGACTTCGACGCCTCTCTGATCTTTCTGGCCCCGGTCATGTCTCAACTGGCCATCGCTGGCACCGACGCTGGTCTCAACGTCGCGTTGGAGATCTTTGCTGATCGTGCCTACACCGCGTCAGGCTCACTAGTCTCACGCAGCAAGCCAGGTGCAGTACTGTATACAGCCGACGCATGCATCGCTCATGTGCAAAGCATGATAGAAGCAGGCGGCATTGTCACCGAAGAAGGCGCCATTCTACCCACTGAATTTCATAGCATCTGCGTCCACGGCGACAATGCACATGCCGTCGACACAGCCCTGAAAATTCGAACCACTTTACTGAATCAGGGCCATGAGCTACTCACTCTGCCACAACTATTAAGCACTGCAGCCTGAGTCTGCAACTCGCCAACCAGGGCGAGTTACCCATGCTCACATCACAGAATAGTCAGGCTCGATGATCCTGGGGCAGCTCAGTATTCTGCAATCTTCGCAGAGGAGCTGCCCAGTATCGAGGCTGAATTGCGTACGGGCTCTTCAGGCAGTCTGCTTCGCAAATTCTGCTCGGGTTTTTGACCCAGAGAGCCAGCCCCTAACGATTTAGCGCAATCTGGTGTTGAACCACTGCTTGCCAGTTCTGTTCTGGTATCTGCCAACGCCTTGCGTGCACAGGCTTCAGTTACCTCCTCCGACATCAGATCGCCAAGAGAGATACCAATCGCCGACGTGACCTTGCGAAGTAGCGCAATGGACATATTGCCCTGCCCTGACTCCAATTGGGCGAGATATCGTTCCGAGACACTGGAGACTTCCGCAAGGCGCTTGCGCGACATACTCTTGCGAGCTCGTTGTTGCCGCACCCGCTGGCCTACAACCATCAGAAAATCTTCGGTTGACAGTTCATCGAGCAATGGCGTGACCATTGGATTTATTTCTGGTGTAATCATGTGTAAATACGCTCCATTCGTGAAGATTTATCATCACTATATTTCACAAATGTAACAATATCATGCAAAACGGCTGTCAGAAAAGACAAACTTTGATATTTAACAATTAACGACACACAAGTAACGGGATATGCGGTCTCGTTATCGCTTGAAATTGATACGAATTATCAGTCTCCCAATAATTTACGCGCACGTTCCAAACGCGCTGCATGCTGCTCTGCCGCCTGCGACGACTTTGTCATGGCAGCAATCTGTTGCTCCCTGTCTGTCGTCTTTCTGCGTCTGGCGGTCAGATAGACACTCCCCAGCCCAATCAACAGTAGCGCAAAAGGCCCCAACCAGAGAACAAGGGTTTTGGCACTGAACCTGGGACGATACAAGACGAACTCTCCGTATCGAGCAACCAGATATTCATCAATTTCGTTCTTGCCCTTGCCATCAAGAATCTGCAGTCGGATCTCTCGGCGCAGATCATCAGCCAGACTTGCGTGAGAGTCTGCCAGATTCTGGTTCTGGCACTTCAAGCAGCGGTATTCCTTGAGCAGAGAAAAATACAGCTGGCTCTGCTCTTCGTTTTCAAAGGTTGTCAGAACATCCGCCGCCTGAGCGGGAGCGAGCATGGGAAGCAGGCATAACAGCCAGACAAGTAATAACGCCTTCATGAGTTTGTCTCGGCCATCAACTGATCAATCACAGGCAACAATGTTTCTTGCAGAGCTTGTCCATCTACCGGCCCTACGTGCTTGTAACGGACTCTGCCGGCCTTATCCATGATGAACGTCTCGGGCACGCCGTACACACCAAAATCCAATCCGACATCGCCTCGACGATCGTCCAGCACATCGCTGAACGGATTACCCAGACGAGCCAGCCATGGCAGAGAGTCTTCAGGCTGATCCTTGTAGTTCAGACCGACTACGGGCACCGGGCGTTGTTCTGCGAGTTCAGTCAGAAATGGGTGCTCTTGTACACACGGACCACACCAACTGGCCCAGACATTGAGAACCCAGACCTGGCCTGCCATATCACGGCTGTCGAACTGCCCATCGGTTGCCGGCAGTCGATCCACGACGAATGCAGGCGCCTCCTTGTCGATCAATGGCGATGGGAGCTCTGTCGGATTCAGGGTCAAGCCCTTTGCCAGAAAGCCTGCCAGTGCGAGAAACAGTGCTAACGGCAATAATTTAAGTGCAAGACTCATCAGCTTTCAGAAGTTCCGGGGGCTGCGGTACTCGTAGCACCGAGGTTGGCAAAGGCTTTCTCGTCAGCTCCACGCCCCAGACTTGACCCCGGGTTGCGTGCCGTTGTCGATTGTTTGACAGCCAGACGACGGTAACGCCGATCGACCGCAGCCAGCACGCCGCCAACAGCCATGAAAATAGTACCCAGCCAGATCCAGCGAATATACGGCTTGGTCTGGATACGTACGCTCCAGGCGCTGCCACCATCCAGCGGTTCACCCATTGCCACAAACAGATCGCGCGTAAATCCCCCATCGATACCGGCTTCGGTCATGCCGTCCCGCCGTACGTCGTACACACGTTTCTGGGATTTGATGATACCGACATCCTGACCATCGCGTTCCACGGCGAATGTGGCTTCAGCCGCATTGTAGTTCTCACCTCGTACCTCTTCCATGGACTTGAAGGTAAAGGTGTAGCCGCCCATGGTATGACTGCCGTCAATGTCCATGCGTACGGTCTGTTCTTCCGTGTAGATAGAGGTCAGTGCGACGCCCACAGTAAATACGGCCAGGCCCAGATGCGCAATGCTCATCCCCCAGAAAGCGGCAGGTGTGTGCATGACCGCCGACAGACGCTTGCGCTGATTTCTGAAGCGGTAAAAGATACCGTAGATCGTCGAGGCAGCGACCCAGATTGCCAGAGCAAGCGTGGCAACCGCGCTGATGCGATATTCGAGCAATTGGGTTGTCAGCAAAGCGGCCAGCACCAGACTGGCAATGCCCAGTACCGCCAATGTTGTGGAACGTCCCTTCAACCGGTCACGTTTCCAGTTGAGCATGGCACCCAGCCCGACCATCAGCAGAATGGGCAGCATCAAGGGCACGAATACCGCGTTGAAATACTGTTCACCTACCGACAGCTTGCCGTAACCCAATGCATCGACGAACAATGGATACAAGGTACCCAGTAAAACAGCCGCACAGGCAACAACCAGCAGTATGTTGTTGAGCAACAACGCAGACTCTCTGGATATCAGCTCAAAGCTGGCGGTCGAGGTCAGTTTATGAGCTCGAACGGCGTACAACAGCAGCGAGCCGCCCACCACCAGACCGAGAAACAACAGGATAAACAAGCCACGTGTGGGGTCAGCGGCGAAAGAATGAACCGACGTCAGTACACCGGATCGGACCAGGAAGGTGCCCAGCAGACTCAACGAGAAGGCCAGTACCGCCAACAGGACAGTCCAGGCCTTGAAGACACCGCGCTTTTCGGATGCCGCCAGAGAGTGGATGAGTGCCGTTCCTACCAACCAGGGCATGAACGAGGCGTTCTCGACCGGATCCCAGAACCACCAACCACCCCAGCCCAATTCGTAATAGGCCCAGAAGCTACCCAGAGAAATTCCGATAGTCAGAAACATCCAGGCAATGTTGGTCCAGGGTCGCATCCAGCGCAGGGTGGCTGCATCCAGCTGTCCGTCTATCAGAGCGGCAATGGCGAAGGCAAAGGCAACCGCAAAACCGACATAGCCCATGTAGAGCATCGGTGGATGGATGGCCATACCCGGATCCTGCAACAAAGGGTTCAGAGATGCCCCGTCCAGAGGTATGGGAAAGACCCTTTCGAACGGATTGGAGGTAAGCAAAACGAACAAAAGAAAGCCGATGCTGATCAGACCCAGAACGGACAGTACCCGAGCCAGCAGAACTTGCGGCAACGAGCGGCTGAAAATGCCAACGGCACCGGTCCAGACAGTCAGTATGAAACACCAGAAGAGAATGGAGCCTTCGTGCCCTCCCCAAACGCCAGAGATTCGATAAATCAATGGCAGGGACAGATTACTGGTATTGGCGACATACAGGACGCTGAAATCATGTGAGATAAAAGACCAGGTCAGGCAGGCGTAGGCAAGAAAGGCGAAGAACAGCTGCGCCCCGGCAGCCGGTCGTGCCATATCCATCCAGCCGGAATGCCCGGTAAAGCTTCCGATCATTGGAATGACCGCCAGCACAATGGCCGTGCAAAGCGCAAGGATCAGGGCGAAATGGCCCAGTTCAGGAATCATGGCTCAACCACCGTTTTGTTATCGTAATTGGCAGCGGACCCGGGCATCTTGCCGGCTCTTTCCAAAGCATCTGCCACCTCAGGTGGCATATAGTTTTCGTCGTGCTTTGCCAGCACTTCCGTCGCACTGAAACTACCGCTGGTATCCAGTGCACCCAACGCGACAATACCTTGCCCTTCACGGAAAAGATCGGGCAATATGCCGACAAAGCTGACTGAGACAGTCTGCACATGGTCGGTCAGATCGAAGCGCACCGCCAGATCCTCTGAACTGCGCTGCACACTGCCCTCCACCACCATGCCACCAATGCGGAACGGTTTACCCGGATCGATAGCGCCAGCGGCTACATCCGAAGGCGAATGGAACAGCATGATGTTTTCCTTGAAGGCATTGACGCCAAAAGCGACGGCAATAGCCACACCGCCCAGCATCACACCGACGAGTATCAGACGTTGTTTACGTTTTGGAGTCATTTTTTTCTCCTGTGTTGTTGAGCGCGACGTATGGCACTGATTCGTACACTGCGATAACTGCGAGCTGACCAGAGCACAATGCCCCCCAGCAATACCAGTGCACAGGCGTAAGACGTCCAGACATAGAACGCATAACCACCCATATTGAAGAATTCAAGCATTTTCAGGCCCCTTGGTGTCCAGCTCAGCGACCCAGCTGGCACGTCCCTCACGAGTCAGAATCAGCGTTCTTACTCGAATCATCAGGTTATAAAAGTAAAGTAGCTGGAAGGCCAGCACCATCAGCAACAAGGGTCTGAGCATGCTGATGTGCATGGAGGGTGTGTCCAGCTTGGAGATGGTCGCAGGCTGATGCAGCGTATTCCACCATTCAACGCTGAAGTGGATGATGGGAATATTGACGACACCGACGACTGCCAGAATGGCGGCAGCCTTGGCAGAGCTCTGTGGCGTATCAAGTGAGCCACGCAAGGCCATATACCCGAAATAGAGAAACAACAACAGCAGCTCGGAAGTCAGCCGAGCATCCCAGATCCACCAGGTACCCCACATCGGTTTACCCCAGAATGATCCGGTTATGAGAGCGACGGCTGTGAAGGCGGCACCGATCGGGGCTGACGCTTCGGCTACCACATCGGCTATCTTCAGACGCCAGATCAGAAAAACAGCACTGGAGACTGCCATAACCATATAAGTAAACATCGACATCCAGGCCGCAGGCACGTGAATATAGATGATGCGATAGCTGTCACCCTGCTCGTAATCTGCCGGCGCCACGACAAGCCCCAGGTATAAACCAGCCACCAGGCTCAACAGGCACAGTGCGCCAAGCCAAGGTGCCAACCTTCCGGCAAACCGGTACATGAAAGGCGCTGAGCCGAATCGATGAATCCACTGAAACAATCTGATTTTTTCCTGTTGACCAACTTGTCTAGTTTAGCTGGATTTACGTCGTTGAACCCATTGTCCAGTGCTTCAACAAACCTGAAGACAGTGCCTGCCAGACTCATTTCTGAAATATCGACAACACATTGACAAGGTTCAGGGCACTTGGTTGCAATCAGACACGCTCAAAGCGTGTCAAAGCGTGTCAAAGCGTGTCAACGCCCCGCCGCCACTCCCACACGCAAGGCGCCGGCGATCGCCAGAGGCGCCAGTGATACCGCCAGAAAGACAATGGCGAACAACACTGACAGCTGTGCCGATATTTCAAGCCCCATACCCGCAGCACTAACCGCACCACTACCGAATATAAGTACCGGTACCGTCAACGGCAATACCAGTAGCGACAGTAAAACACCACCCTGGTTCACACTGACAATGAGAGCGGCACCGATTGCGCCAATGAAACTGAGACTCAGAGTCCCCAGGAACAAGCTTCCAACCAGTACCAGATAGGCACCTTCGGGAAGTTGCATCATCAAACCCAGCAATGGCGACAGGATCACCAGAGGCAATCCACTGGTTACCCAATGAGCCATGACTTTGCCGATGACGACAACAGTGAGCGGATGGCCGCTGAGCACCATCTGCTCCAGTGTCCCATCGCGGAAATCATTTGCAAACAGAGCGTCCAGAGACAACATCATGGCCAGCAATGCGCTGACCCACAAAACCCCCGGTGCAATGGTGGCGAGCATGTTCGGACCGGGGCCGATTCCCAGTGGGAACAGCGTGACGACAATAACGAAAAACAGCAACGGGTTAAGCCATTGGCCCGTTGCGCGAAAAGCCAGCTTCATATCCCGCTTGAAAACGCGCATGAAGATCGTGGCAATGCCGACCGAGAGTCGTGTGGAAGTTGAATAATTCACGGTTTCTGCAAGATCAGCCATTGTCCGACAACAGGATCGTCTGAACCGGTATCGGATCAAATGAAAGCGGTTGATGCGTGGTAAACATGACGGCCCCGCCAGCACTGACGTGGCGGCTGATTTGTGCCTTGACCCAGGCATAACCATTGGCATCGAGCGATGTCAAAGGCTCATCAAGTACCCACAAAAGCGCTGACTGCAGACGCAATCTGGCCAGTGAGATACGTCGCTGCTGACCCGCAGACAGGGCAGCACAGGGCAGATCAATCCGGTCCGCGATACCTAGCTCATCCAGCACCTGTGTAATGCGATAGCGTGCGCCGTCGCGTGCGCCGTCGAGGCCTTGATTGCCAGCACTCAATTCCGGACACAGCGCCAGCAGATTCTCCAGAGGCGTCAAACCCGCACTGATACCTGCCCGATGTCCCAGATACAGCAGACTGGCGTACAACTCGTCACGCACCTTGCGCACCGGTTGCCCACGCCAGTAGATCTCGCCCTCGTCGTATTCGGCAAGGCCGATGAGTGCCTTGAGCAACGTGGTCTTGCCACTGCCGTTGGTCCCCTGAATCTGAACGATACTGCCCGGCGGCACGCAGACATCCACGGCGTCCACCAGCAAATTATCACCACGCCAAATGGTCATGCCAGTGGCCGTCAACAATGCACTCATCTAGATAGTCTTCAAAACGTGACCTTCGGAGCTCATACAGCCCCTGAATCGACAGCGGCTTGGTCCGACAGCGGCATGAAACAACCTTTCGATACGACGCCCAGCACCCCGTTGCGCTCTTCGGCAAGCTCTGCCAACTGGTAGAAAACTGTACGACTGATCAATGCTGTCAGCCGATCTCTGACCAGTACATAGGGCGACGGTTCACCACCGGGAGTCGCATAGCTCACCGTAACTGGATGCTCTGCATCTGCGATGACTCTGTCACCTACATTCGTCTCGAAAGTCAGTACCTGCTCATCCGCCTCACCTTGCACCTCCATTAAAATGGCAGTAAACGGGGCATCCTCGACCACGATCCGCAAACGCTCCTGCGGTGTCACCAGGCAAGTTGCATCATCATCTACTCGCAAAATAGTTGAGAAAAGCTTCACCATCCGTGCACGATCTATTTTTGTTCCCTCATGAAACCAGTCACCGTTTCTGGCGATACGGATATCAATGTCACGTGTCAGCTCAGGATGCCAACTGGCAACCGGTGGCAATGAGCGCTGGGATACGACATCGGCAATCGATTCCAGAGAGGCTTGATCACTCATGATTTGTGCTCAGACCTCAGTGGTCGGTGATGAATCATCCAGCCTGTCAAAGTCGGATACAGGTTCAAGAATTGCTCGTGGTTGGCCGTCGGTGTCTATGGCGACGAAGGTAAACAGACCTTCTGTCACCTGCTCTTCAACAGCCAGTCGACGCCGTCGCACCCAGGTTTCCACACTGACAGTAATCGATGTTCGGCCTATCGCATGCGTCGCACAGTAACAACTGACCTCATCCCCGACATTGACCGGCTTGTGAAACTTCATGCCGGTAACGGCAACCGTTGCCACACGGCCCTGTGCGACATAAAAAGCATGCGTGCCCCCAGCCAGGTCCATTTGAGACAATATCCAGCCACCAAAGATATCGCCATTGGGGTTGGTATCCGCCGGCATGGCAACGGTTCTCAACGAGGCAGGTGTCGTTTCTCTATCAATGTCCTGAACATTGAGCTGATCTTGTGAAGCACTCATTAGTGTTGCTCGTAATCCCGCTGGTCTTCAACCACGACACCATCATTGGGCAGGGAGTCGACGACCTGAACCTTGCCACTCAGATTGGTCATGTTTTTCAGTGTGCCCTCGAGGCGACTGGATAGCGCCGCTATCTGCGCGGCATCATGGCTGTCTGCCGCCACGCTTTTCAGGGTGACCGACAGCGTCATGATATCCCGATCATTCTCCCGACTCACGCACAGACGCCAGCGTGCCAGCTCAGAGTATTCGAGTGGCAAGTTCTGTAACTGCACAGGATCGACAAACATTCCCCGCACCTTGACACGTTGATCGGCGCGGCCCATCCAGCCTTTGATCCGCATCGATGTTCTGCCACAAGGGCTTGCCTCTGCCAGCTCTGCCGACAGGTCGCCGGTGGCAAATCGCAACAAGGGATAGACCGGATCCAACCGCGTCACAACCACCTCTCCAACCTCACCGGGCGTGACAGGTGTAGAAGTGCCGGGTATCAGGATTTCCACAATCAACCCCTCGTTGATCAGCATGCCGGGATGAACCACGCCAGCGGTGGCGCTCTCATAGGCAATGACGCCCAGATCGGCCGTGGCGTAGCACTGCAGAACCTGGACCCCCTGTTCTTCATAGCGCTTGCGCATGGCAGGAAACAAGGCCCCTCCGGACACCATGGCTCGTTCCAGCGTTTTCAGAGGCTTGTCTTCCGCGTTCGCATGATCAAGCAATGTCTGCAGATAGTCGGGCGTGCCAACGTACACCTGTGCGCCACACTGCCTGATCGCCTGTACCTGAGTTTCAGTGCCACCGGCACCAGCAGGAAATACAACGCATCCCAGGGCCCTTGCACCTTCATCGAGTATGAATCCACCGGGTGTCAGGTGGTAGGAGAAAGTATTGTGGATACGATGACCACGACGAATGCCGGCTGCGTGCAATGCACGAGCTGCCTGCCAGGGATCACTCCCGGGTATCTGAGGTTCCCAGACAGGCCCTGGCGACATGAAGATGCGCTGACCTTCCAGTGACTGCATGTCGACGAAGCCACCAAAGGGAGGGTTCGCCTGCTGATACTTCATCAGTTCGCTCTTGCGCAGGACCGGCAATGTCTGCAAGGACTCGCGATCATGCACGGCCTCTGCAGCATATCCCTGCAGATGCGTCCCCAGACCCTCACAGGTTTGCATACAGGCGCTCAAACGAGCACCAAAGTCGGCAAAAAGAGCGGCTTCACGTTGCGAGGCCGTTTGCGTATCCAGTTGATCAAACATCAGTCGAAGTGCCATCCTGCCATTTAGTGGGGGGAGCTATGCGAAGGTGTGCGGGGCTATGCCAGCCATCGCTTGCGTCGCTTGTAGTGTTTCACGTTTCTGAAACTGCGTCGCTCCTCACCGCCGGTTCCCAGATAGAACTCCTTGACATCCGCATTCTCTCGCAAAGCCTCACCGCTACCATCGAGAACGACTCGCCCCGATTCGAGAATATAACCATAGGTTGCATATCGCAGAGCAATATTGGTGTTCTGTTCCGCTAGCAAAAAAGAAACACCGGTATCTTCATTGAGCTGTTTCACGATATCGAAGATCTCTTCAACCAGTTGCGGTGCCAGCCCCATGGACGGTTCGTCCAGCAGAATCATTGATGGACGTGACATCAATGCTCGGCCTATGGCGCACATCTGCTGTTCGCCTCCTGAGGTATAACCAGCCTGCGAGCTGCGACGAACTTTCAGGCGTGGGAAATAGTTGTAGACCATTTCCATATCACGTCGAATGGCAGCCGCACCGTCCTTTCTCGTGAAAGCACCTGTCAGCAGGTTTTCTTCAATACTCAAATGGCCAAAGCAGTGACGGCCCTCCATAACCTGAATACATCCACGCTTGACCAGTTCGTTGGGTGACAGAGACTGAACCTGGTTCCCCATGAACTCGATATTGCCCTTGGTTACCACGCCCCGCTCAGCCTGCAGTAGATTGGAAATGGCTTTGAGCGTCGTCGACTTGCCGGCACCATTGGCCCCCAGCAAGGCCACGATCCCGCCTTTGGGTACATGTAGTGAAACGCCCTTGAGCACGAGAATCACGTGATCATAAATGACCTCGATGTTGTTCACGCTCAAGATGTTTTCGCTGATCACGGGTTCAGAATCTTGCATGTGATTTTTGATCTCTCGTTGCAGGTAAAGCCGCACAGACACAGCTTGTGACTATGACCGTGCGGCTCTCGCATCGTGCTAGCCGCAGGTTTGTCCCTGCCATGATGGCTTATCGGATACAAAGTCTTCAGCCGCCTCTTCCAGCATCGGACGAACAACATCAGCCATGGGCGGAATCAGGTCGGAGATCTTCTCCCAGTCAGAACCATTCCATTGCTGGATGAAAATGGCTCCGTTGCCCTCATGGTCTGCACAACTACCCTGTACAGCCCCGGTAAAACCTGCCAGACCCAGCTCCGTCAATCGCTCTTCGTTCAGATCAATGTTCTCCAGCCCATCTCGCATATCAGCACCTGTGATGATTTTCTTGCCGGTTTTTTCCTGAGCAACACGAATTCCCTCAGCCAGAATCACCGCGTTGAACATGCCACGGTTGTACAGCACATTACCAACATCATCTTCAGACGCCACTTGGCTCAGCCCCTTTCTGACAACATGGGTAAGTACATCCTGAACGGCTGGAAAGTCCTGACCTATACCCGAAAAATTGGCCGCCAGATAACCTTTACCCGCTTCACCCACCGCCTTCAGATCATTGTGCGATCCGGCCCACCAGTTGCCGATAAAACGATCCAGTGGAAATCGAATCTTGGCAGCTTCCTTGATAGCTGTCGGGTTCATCGCTCCCCAGCCCCACATGATCATCCAGTCAGGACGTTCCTTGCGTACATTGAGCCACTGTGAAGACTGGTTCTGCATCTCCTTGCCACCGACTGGAAATTTGGCGACTTCGAAGCCCATGGATTCTGCCAACTTATCCAGCAATGGAATCGGCTCTTTGCCATAGGCAGCATCCAGGTAGATGAAACCGATTTTCTTGCCTTTTACGCCACCGTTCTGATCGATATACTTCAGAATTGAGGATAACTGGCTCCAGTAGGATGCCGGATAGACGAACGTCCATGGAAACTTGTCACCGGCTGCGGCGGCTGACAGACCGTAGCCCATCGAGAAAATGGGAATCTCATCGACAGGGGCCTTGGGTACCAGCGCCAGAGTGATTCCGGTCGACAGCGGACTATAGGCAAGAGCGCCTTTACCCTTGGTAGCTTCATAGCACTCGACGCCCTTCTGTGCGTTATAGGCGGTTTCGCATTCCTCAACAACGATCTTCACACCGTTGATACCACCATCACGCTCATTGAGCATGTTGAAGTAATCGGCATATCCATCGGCAAACGGAATACCGCCGCCGGCAAAGGGCCCGGTGCGATAGGTCATCGATGGCATGTAGAGCGAGTCCTGAGCCTGTACGACAGGCACCCAGCTACTGACGGCGATAGCTCCTGCTGCCAGTGCCAAGAGAGTGGTTTTTTTCATTCTATTCTCCTTTCGGTGGTGGTTCTTCTAGTACTTTTTTTGGTGAATTCTCAGTACTTTTTATGGTGTACGACGGATCTACCTGCCCTGCTACCACTCAGCAGCAGGGTCAGTATCGACAAGTGCCCCGGTATTCGGGATCACTTGCACTAGTGCCCTCCTGATGGAGAACGTCTAGCTATTGGCATAGGGGAAAGGCCAGGTTCTCAGTTTTTCCTTGGCGATCTGCCACAACCTGGCGAGGCCATGCGGCTCCACGATCAGGAAGAAGATAATCAATATGCCGATGATGATATTGGCCAGATGCTCTGTCGTGGCTGCCATCACATCCAGTCCCAGCAAACCCGGAATGATCTTGATGGCTATTGGCAGAACCCAGATAAAGGCTGCGCCCAGAAAGCAACCCAGCAATGAACCCATGCCGCCAATGATGACCATGAACAGAACCAGTAGCGAATGGTTGATATCAAATGCCTCGGCCTCCGCCGAACCTATCCAGAAAAAGACCATCAAGGCACCGGCAACGCCACAGTAGTAACTGGAAAAGGCAAATGCCGACAGCTTGGCCCGCAGCGGTCGTATTCCCATCAGCTCGGCCGCAATATCCATGTCACGAATCATCATCCAGCTGCGACCGATACGACCGCGCAGCACATTGGCGGCCACCAGCGTCATGACAGCAACCAGGACGGCTATGACCAGATACCGCACTGTCGGCGTCGCAGATGCACCCGTAATGACAATATCGAACAGCATGCGTTGAGGCACTTCAATGGCCCCCGAATCATTGTGGTTGTACAACCAGCCAATCCGGATAAAGCACCATTCTAGAAAGAACTGAGCTGCCAATGTAGTAATAGCCAGATACAGTCCTTTGATCCGTAAACTGGGCAGACCAAAAACCACCCCCACCGCCGCCGAAAACACACCGGAGAACAGCACCAGCAGGATGATATTGATATCAGGAAAATAGGTAGTGAGTTTGTAGCAGGCATACGCTCCGACCCCCATGAAGGCGCCGGTCCCCAATGAAAGCTGTCCGGCATAGCCTGTCAGGATGTTCAACCCCACCGCTGCCAGTGTGAAAACCAGAAACGGGATCATGATGGAGCCGATAAAAAAATCGGACGCCAGCCAGGGTATCAGTACAAATGCCACGACCATGATGAGCAGAAGCCCGACGCGATCCTGAAGTATCGGCAACAGCGCCTGATCAGCGGCATAGCTGGTCTTGAACTGTCCTGCCTCACGATAGAGCATGAAGATCTCCACGTGGCGACACGTTGTTGCAGTTCATGGGCATGGCACTCCTGTGCGGGTGCAAGTGCGGGTGCAAGTACGAGCAATAGTCATACACGTTCGATGATCCTCTCGCCGAACAAACCTTGCGGGCGGAATAACAGGAAGATCAACGCCAGCACATAGGCAAACCAGGCTTCCACGCCACTGCCGAACAACGCCCCCCAGTAGACTTCAAATACTTTTTCGCCGATCCCGATGACAAGCCCACCGACGATCGCGCCAGGGATAGAAGTAAAGCCACCCAGAATCAGTACAGCCAAAGCCTTCAGCGCAATGATTTCCAGTGCAAAGGAGACCTCCGAGCGAGCCCCCCACATGATGCCGGTAACCAGCGCAACGATACCGGAGGCGAACCAGACGATAGCCCAGATCTGATTCAGTGAGATACCCACTGACAATGCGGCCTGATGATCATCGGCCACCGCGCGCAGAGCTCGTCCGATACGAGTTTTGGAGAAGAACACACCGAGCGCCAGAACCATCACCATGGCAACCACGGCTGCCGCGATGTCAATATGCTGAAATATAACGATGCCGCCAAACACCTCCCAGTCGGTGGAGCCAGTTGGCAAGCCGAGCTGTTCGGTAATCATTGGTTTGGGCTCACCACCAAATATCAGCTGACCCGTGCCCTTGAGAATCAGGGTCAGACCAATGGTGGCCATCAGCAGGATGGCATCATGCTGATTGACCAGCTTGCGCAGCATCAGCCGTTCCACCCCAATGGCCAGCACACCCATGATACCCAATGCCAGTATGACGGATAACCAGGCCGGCACCCCCATCTCATGAAGACTAACCAGCGCCAGTGCTGCAAATACGACCATGATGCCTTGCGCAAAATTGAAGACACCGGAGGCCTTGTAAATCAGCACGAAACCCAGGGCGATCAGTGAATACAGTACCCCGGCCACAAAGCCTTCCCAAACAACCTGCAGGAAGAAATCCGGATAGGCCGCCATCTCGACAAAGGGTCCTACGAAGATGGAATGCAACATTTCCATCAGTGGGCTACTCCGAGATAGGCGTCAATGACTTCCTGACTGGCTTGCACTTCGGTGGGAGTCCCGTCAGCTATTTTTTTGCCGTAGTCCAGCACGACGACGCGATCGGCCAAGTCCATTACCACTCCCATGTCATGTTCGATCAATGCAATGGTGGTACCGAATTCTGTATTGAGATCGATGATAAAACGACTCATGTCTTCTTTCTCTTCCAGGTTCATGCCGGCCATGGGTTCGTCCAGCAACAACAAGTCCGGCTCCATGGCCATGGCACGCCCCAGCTCAACACGCTTCTGCAAACCATAGGGTAACCGTCCAACCGGTTGTTTTCGAATATGCGCTATTTCCAGAAAGTCGATGATTTCCTCAACACGTTTTCGATGACGAATTTCCTCGTTACGTGCAGGCCCGACATGCAGAACCTGCCAGAAAAAACCGCGGTGCATCTTCAGGGAACGCCCTGACATGATGTTATCCAGAGTGCTCATGCCTTTGAACAAGGCAACGTTCTGAAACGTTCTGGCGATACCCGAAGCTGCTGCCTGATAGGGCTTCATGCGCCGTCGCTGCTTGCCACGGAAATTGATCACGCCTTCCTGCGGATGGTAGAAGCCATTGATGACATTGAGCAAGGATGTCTTGCCAGCCCCATTGGGACCGATGATGGCCCTGACCTCGCCCTTCATGATATTGAAGGAGATATCGGTAATGGCCTGCACACCACCAAACGAGAGCGACACATTGGCTACGCTCAGAAGTTCCGTGGCCTGCCCATCTGGTTGTTCAGCAGTTTGCAAATCGCTATGCCCTGTTTGAGTAATCATCTAGGACACCTTCTGCAAGGTGGGCTCGGTACCTGCGACAGCACGAATCCTGACATCAGCTTCTATCGTGCCTTTGCGACCATCTTCGTAGACAACCGCGGTCGATACGAACTGAGATTCCTTGTCAGAATACAGGGCTTCAATCAACGGCTCATAGCGTTCACTGATGAACTTGCGACGAACTTTCTGCGTCCGTGTCAGCTCTCCATCATCAGCGTCCAGCTCTTTGTGAAGAATCAGAAAACGCTTGATGCAAGCCCCCTCCACTCGAGGCTCGGCGGCCAGATCACGATTAACGTCCTGGATATGGCTTTCGATCATCTCGTACACCAGAGGGTGACCTGCCAGCTCCTGATAGGAGGCATAGACGATATTGTTTCTTTCCGCCCAGCTTGAGACTGCGGTGAGATCGATATTGACAAACGCTGATACATAATCTCGCTGATCACCGAAGGCGACGACTTCCTTGATGGTAGAAAAGAATTTCAGTTTGTTCTCGATATATTTGGGCGGAAACAGACTGCCATCATTGAGTTTGCCAACATCCTTGGCCCGATCGATGATTCGCAAATGACCTTTGTCATCCATGAATCCTGCATCACCGGTATACACCCAGCCATCCGCGGTCTTGGTCTCGGCCGTGGCTTGTTCATTCTGGTAATAACCCATGAAGACACCTGGCGATCGATACAGCACTTCACCATTATCTGCAATGCGAATCTCGACATCGATGGCAGGTGTTCCGACGGTGTCAGCATCAATCTGACCATCGGGCTGAGCCGTGATGTAGACACTGGCTTCTGTCTGCCCATACAACTGCTTGAGATTGATACCCAGCGAGCGATAGAAACGGAAAATATCCGGGCCAATCGCCTCTCCGGCGGTATAGGCCACCCTGACCTTTGACATGCCCAGTCGGTTCTTGAGCGGTGCGTAAACCATCAGATCACCCAGCGCATAATGCAGACGAGACAGCAACGGCAAACCCACCCCGTTCAGCACGTTTTCCCCATGCCGCTTTGCCACCTTGATGAAATGATCAAACATGACACGCTTGGGTCGGCTTGCATCTTCCATCGCGACCATGATGGTGGTCAACAAGGACTCGAAGACCCTGGGGGGTGCGAAGAAATAGGTTGGCGCAATCTCGCGACGATCAGCCGTAATCGTATCCAGGCTTTCCGGACAGCAGACACAGTATCCAGCCGTTAATGATTGTCCATAGCTGAACACATGATCACCCACCCATGCCAGTGGCAGGTAGGCAATGGTTTCTTCATTGACGTCCAGTTTGTCGAACGTATTCGCATTGATGGATGTCACGATCAGATTGCGATGGGACAGCATGACCCCTTTGGGTCGCCCGGTGGTACCCGAGGTGTACAGCATTACGCACAGCTCATCGCTGACCAGCTTGTCAATCCCGGAACGCCACTCAACAGCCTGGTGTCTATCCCTTTCCAGCGTTTGTTTGCCACGTTTCTGAACCGCATCGATTGACAGAACCTGCTGTGCATCATAGTCACGCATGCCACGCGGCTCATCATAGAAAATCTGTTCCAGCAACGGTAACTGGTCCTGCACAGACAGAACCTTGTCGACCTGCTCCTGATCCTGACAAACGGCAAAACGCACACCGGCATGCTCCAGAACGAAGACCATCTCCTCGGCAACAGCGTCTGCATACATGGGGACCGGGATAGCACCAATGGATTGAATGGCCGCAAATGACCAATACAATCGGGGACGGTTGGCGCCAATAATCGCAACCTTGTCCCCCGGTTGCAGATCCAGGTCTCTGAGACCTAGTGCATAGATCTGGACCTCGGTACAGACGTCGGCCCAGGTCCACTCACGCCAGATACCCAGATCCTTGTGTCGCATTGCCACACGATTGGCGTAATGCTCAGCGTTCCTGAGTAGGTAATGCGGCAAACTGGGCAGTGCGTGCATGGAATATCAGTTATTAACAAACGTCACGGCAAGAGTACCCTAGTGACACCTCCAGTGTAAGCCTGCAGAGCTTCAGGCACCTTTACACTGCCATCTTCCTGCTGATAGTTTTCCATGATGGCAATCAGGGTTCTGCCTACCGCCAGACCTGAGCCATTGAGCGTATGCAGCAATTCTGGCTTGCGTGTTTCCGGATCTCGGTAACGGGCCTGCATTCGTCGGGCCTGGAAATCGGTGCAATTACTGATGGAAGATATCTCTCGGTACGTCTGCTGACTGGGCAGCCATACT
Source organism: Granulosicoccus antarcticus IMCC3135 (assembly GCF_002215215.1). Lineage (NCBI taxonomy): Bacteria > Pseudomonadati > Pseudomonadota > Gammaproteobacteria > Chromatiales > Granulosicoccaceae > Granulosicoccus > Granulosicoccus antarcticus. Next base: position 5,574,604 of record NZ_CP018632.1, read on the forward strand.
TCGATGTCGTGTGTCTTGGCAGCAGCAAAACCGATGTCGCCACCACATAGAATAACCACACGGTACGCCAAGCCCAGTTTCTGGAGAATGGCTTCAGCGTGCCCGGTCATCTGATCCAGCGCTGCGAAGGATTCGTCAGGGTGAACGATCTGCACCATTTCGACCTTCTCGAACTGATGCTGCCGAATGAGGCCACGGGTATCACGCCCATAGGAGCCCGCCTCAGAACGAAAACAGGCACTGTGACAGGTGTAACGCACGGGCAACTCACTGGCCTCCAGAATGGTATCTCGTACGGTATTGGTGACCGGCACTTCTGAAGTAGGAATCAGATAGTAGTCAGATCCCGCAGCGCCTGCCTCTGCCTGTGTTTCAGCATCGCCCCATACCAGCCTGAACAGATCTTCCTCAAACTTGGGAAGCTGGCCGGTGCCTTTGAGCGAATCGGCATTGACCACATACGGCACGTTGATCTCTGTGTAGCCATGCTCACGTGTATGCACATCCAGCATGAATTGAATCAGAGCCCGGTGCAGCATCGCAAGCTCGCCTCGCAGTACCGCAAAGCGTGAACCGGTCAACTTGGTCGCTGTCTCGAAGTCGAGTGCACTGCGGCGCGCACCAATATCAACATGATCCAATGGCGGGTAGCTGAACTCCTGCGGCACACCCACTTTGCGCATTTCCACATTCTCTGATTCGTCACGACCAGGTGGAACGCTGGCATCCACCAGATTGGGCAAGGTCAGCAAAATGGCATCAAAATCGGCCTGAACAATCGCAAGCTCTTTCTTGGCTTGCTCCAGTTCATCGCCCATGCGTGTGTTTTCAGCCAGCAGCGGCGCGATATCCTCGCCCCGCCCCTTTGCCTGACCTATCGATTTGGCTCGCGCATTACGCGTCGCTTGCAACTCCTCACTGTGCTGTTGCAATTGTTTACGTTTTTGATCAAGTACCGAAATCGCATCCTGATCCAGGGTGAAATTACGAACACTGAGTCGTTCAGCAACAGCTGGCAAGTCATTCCGAAGCAGTTTAGGGTCGAGCATGTGGCGATGGATTCTCTCAGAAATGTCGATCTTGAAGGTTCAGCGGAAAAAGCGGCAACGATTCCCGACTACACAGTATATCAGCGCATCCTACAGGCGCCAGCAAGGCGAAATACTCGTCAATCAATTGACCAGCAACCAACGTGTGAGACCCGCTCCGATAAAGACGGCCAACAACGATCCGAGCACATTAACGGTAACGTTCAGTGCCGCCAGCCCCCCATTCCCGCCTTCGAAGAGTCGTAGGGTCTCGACTGAAAAGGCTGAGAACGTGGTGAAGCCTCCCAGAAAACCGACAATCAGCAACAGCTGCAGTGGCGTACCGAACACCCCTCGGCTCCAGAACCAGGTGGCAATGACACCCGCAACGAATGCCCCTAACAGGTTAGCCGTCAAAGTAGCCAACGGAAATCGCACCACCTCCCTGGCGAGCCACAGGCTCAGGGAGTAGCGCAAACAGGCACCCGTCGCGCCTCCTATCCCCACATAAATGAAATTCAGACCTTGATTCATCGGCATCGACTTTGCATTGATAAAGAGGAACTTTAGCGCAAAACCCATGACCATGAATCGTCGAATCAGCCTGTTGTTCTTGCTGGCCAATGTCTCTGTGGTTTTCGCACAACCGCTCTACAAGTGGGTAGAGCAAGACGGGACCATCACGTTTTCACCAACCCCACCTACCGGCGGCACCAACTTCGAAAAAATCGATGTGGTGAACCCGGCCTCCTCTTCTCCGGTGCTTGAAGCCGCACCAACGGCTGCCGCGCAGAGCGCAACACCGCCCCCCATACCCGCGCCTGCCAAGGCAATGCCACGCATGGAGTACGCACCTGGTAATCCACGTGATCTACCCGAAGCGATCAGTCGTAGCCCAGCGACCACAGCCGTTCAGCCGGTAACCTCCGGGATTGCCGTTACCCGACAGCTTGGTGCTACCGCAGTGGATGCCGACACAGATCAGTCAGCCAGTACAAACGCGGCAACCTACAAGCAGAGCCGTTGTCAGGATTTGAAGAAAAGGGTGACATCGCTGGAAAGACGCATGAAGTCTCGCCTATCGCCTGAGGATATGGACAATACGGTTATCTACATGGCGCGCTATCAACGCAGCCACGATCAGTACTGCTCGCAATAGTCGGCAGGCACTTCGATGCTTGCGCTGTGTTCACCAAACTGGTGACCCTGGCGCAGGCAGTAACTCAGCCACTTCTGCAGAAACCGGTTCAACCGTCGCCCCTCTTCCAGGTCACGTCTTCGCCGTATTTCGATACGACCTTCGGGCATCAGCCCGCTCATAACCTCGCATGTTCGCGCATCATGATATAGCCGTATGGCCAGATCAGGCTCGCGCTCGCTCCTGCCACGCAGACTGTTATCCGGAAAACGATAGGTCAGCCTGAACGTCGAGGTGTAGCGGCTATGCTCCAGCTCACCGAGCTCCAGCACCATCGCACCAGGCACTTGGGACAGGAATGATCCATGCCCCATGCTTTTCAATTCTGGCGCAAGCAGGCGCATGAGCATGTAATTTTGCTCGTAGAGATCCATCAGTGAGGCAAAACGGCCACTGTGCCGTGGCTTGTGCAGTAGAGTGGTATACATCAGGCGTATTATGAGAGGCTACTGCCATCAGTTCAAACGAATAATTCGCACTGTCAGCAATCAACTGGAAGCGTTATTGATAGAAATAGAGCTTCCGCGCTTGTAATATTGGAGCTTTGGCAGCATATTACGCGGCTCAGGCGTGGCTTGATTATTGCCAATATACTTCCGCAAGCTTGCAGTGGGCGGTATTTTGGTGATAATGGCCCCCAGCAAATACCCTGTCCACGTCCCTACCTGATGAAGGCAAACCAGAGATTTAATGGCTAAAGAAGAACCCATAGAGATGGAAGGCGTGGTTGTAGACACCCTCCCAAACACCATGTTCCGAGTGGAACTAGAAAACGGACATGTGGTTACAGCTCACATTTCCGGGAAAATGCGCAAGCACTACATCCGCATACTCACCGGCGACAAAGTCACTGTACAAATGACTCCGTACGATCTGAGTAAAGGACGTATCACGTACCGTAGCCGTTAATCCGGCAAAGAACTACCAAGATTCCGGCAAGGCCACCATGGACTGCGTACTGCGCAAGGTGGCCCTGCCTTAACCTGTTCTACTTTCCGGTAACGCTAGTGGCTCTGGGCTACTGTTTCATCTTGTCGATTTGACTGGTGAGATCCGACTGTGCCTGAAAGACACTGCCGGACCTCATACTGCCTCAGGGTGAGACAGGCGTTGCTTCCTTGCTTTCCTTGCTTTCAAATTCAAAGGCAAGATCGCCCTTCTCGTCGAGAATGACGTTCACTCGACCACCGCGACTGAGCTTGCCGAACAGTATTTCGTCCGCCAGGTGCTTCTTCACGTTCTCGCTGATGAGTCGTGCCATGGGACGAGCCCCCATCCGCGCATCGAAGCCATGCTCGGCCAACCAGGCTTTGGCCTCGGGATTGAAGTCGATTGACACGTTCTTCTCTTCAAGCTGGGCTTCCAGCTCGATGATGAATTTGTCTACGACGTTCAGAATGATGCTCTTGTCCAATGGCTTGAACTGGATAATGGAATCCAGGCGGTTACGAAACTCTGGAGAGAATAATTTGTTGACCGCCTCACTGCCGTCTGTAGTGTGATCCTGTTGCGTAAAACCCATCGTGCTTCTGGAAATGGACTCGGCACCCGCATTGGTCGTCATGACCAGAATGATGTTCCGGAAATCTGCCTTGCGGCCATTGTTATCCGTCAATGTTCCGTGATCCATAACTTGCAGCAGCAGGTTGAATACATCCGGATGTGCCTTCTCGATTTCATCCAGCAATACCACCGCATGCGGGTTCTGGATAACGGAATCTGTCAATAATCCGCCCTGATCGAATCCGACATAGCCCGGAGGCGCACCAATCAGACGCGATATCGTGTGTCGCTCCATATACTCGGACATATCGAAACGAATCAGCTCGATACCCATGATTTTCGCCAACTGCTTGGTTACTTCGGTTTTACCAACGCCCGTGGGTCCTGCAAACATGAAACTGCCAATTGGCTTGTCTTCCGGGCCCAGACCTGAGCGTGACATCTTGATGGCGGCACCCAGCGACTCAATGGCCTCATCCTGACCAAAAACTGTCATGCGCAGATCTCGCGCCAGTGTCTTGAGCTTGTCAGTGTCGGTTGAGGAGACGCTTTTTTCCGGAATTCGAGCAATCTTGGCGACAATAGCCTCGATATCCTTGACCGTAATCTGTTTTTTACCTTTGGTTGCCACCCCTTTCACACGGTGATTCGCACCCGCTTCATCGATGACGTCAATTGCCTTGTCCGGCAGAAAACGATCGTTGATGTAGCGACCCGATAATTCGGCAGCCGTCTTCAGAGCATTATTGGAGTACTTGACCTCATGGAACTCCTCATAGCGTGACTTCAGGCCCTTGAGAATTTCGAATGTCTGATCAACTGACGGTTCAACGACATCGATTTTCTGAAAACGACGCGACAAGGCGCGATCCTTTTCGAAGATGCCACGATATTCCTGATAAGTAGTCGAACCGATGCACTTCAACTCGCCCGTCGCCAACATGGGCTTGAGCAGGTTTGAGGCATCCATGACACCACCAGAAGCCGCACCGGCACCGATGATAGTGTGAATTTCATCAATGAACAGGATAGCGCCTGGCTCTTTCTTGAGCTGATTGAGAATGCCCTTGAGGCGCTTCTCAAAATCTCCGCGATACTTGGTGCCAGCAACCAGTGCACCCAGATCGAGTGAATAGATCACCGCATCTGCCAGTACATCCGGCACCTCTCCGTCAACAATTCGCTTGGCCAGACCTTCTGCAATGGCCGTCTTGCCAACACCCGCCTCACCAACCAGCAATGGGTTGTTCTTGCGTCGACGACACAGGACCTGAGAAGCACGCTCGATCTCGTGATCACGACCGATAAGCGGATCGATTTCACCAGCCTGCGCTTTCAGGTTCAGATTGGTTGCAAATTTGTCCAACGGCTTGGAATCGCTTTCACCCTCCTCACCCGAGTACTCCGAATTGCTTTCTTCGGCCTCTTCCGGTTCTTCCTGAGAATTCTTGGCAATTCCGTGCGAGATGTAGTTCACAACATCCAGCCGCGTAATGTTCTGCTTGTTCAGCAAATAAACAGTCTGTGAGTCCTGCTCGCCAAAAATGGCAACCAGAACATTGGCACCGGTCACCTCTTTCTTGCCAGAACTCTGGACATGAAAGACGGCTCGCTGCAAAACTCGCTGAAAACCCAGTGTAGGCTGGGTTTCACGAGTATCGTTCTCATCGAGTAACGGCGTATTGACGTCGACAAAACTATCCAGTTCGTCGCGCAGGGTTTCAAGATCACCGCCACAGGCGCGCAGAACTTGAGCGGCTGTAGGATTGTCAATCAGGGCAAGCAGAAGATGCTCGACAGTCATGAATTCAAAGCGGCGTGCGCGGGCTTCCTTGAACGCGTTGTTGAGGGTGAATTCGAGCTCTTTACTCAGCATTTTTGATCGTCCACTCTTGATACTTCGTTCTGTTGCAGCAACAAGCCATAGCAGTGCCTGGCGCGTTACTAGTAATTACACTTTTTCCATTTCACATAACAAAGGGTGATTTCGCTCCCTTGCCAATTGCGTCACTTGAGCAACCTTCGTTTCGGCAATCTCTCTCGTAAACACCCCACACACACCTTTACCTTTCTGATGAACATGCAACATGACCCGTGTGGCCTGCTCCTTGTCCAGCTTGAAAAACACCTGAAGTACCTCGACAACAAATTCCATCGGCGTGTAGTCATCGTTCAGTAATACCACTTGCCAGAGCGGTGGCTTGGCAAGTTTCGGCTTCGCAGTCTCTACTGCCAATCCGCCATCCTTATCTGTGTCTTCTGTACTCATTTACTAGTTCCACGAGATCGATTCATCTGACTTAAACTCAATAACTTCATCACTGACAGAAAATTTACATCAGGGTTCAGCCATTACGATCACGCTTGAAACAAGGATCGCAATATTCGTACCCCAACAACATGGTGTCTTATAAACGTAACTCAATTGCCACCTTGTTCACGCTTACTTCACTCACAAGTTAACCCGCTGGCAGGTAAAAGTGTAGTCCTGCTGAATGACTCGGAAGTCGAAATAGCTCACGAAACGACCAGGAGTGCCAGACAGCTCAAAGATTCCGACTGTCAAATGACAAGCTATGGACGAAAATGGCAACAAGAAAGAGCCAGATTGGATGCGCCCAATCAAGGGCATCTGGCTAGGAGTGCTCTGGCCCGAGTGTATTGTCAAGGCTGGAGCAGCGATGGATATTGTCATCCGCAGTGCATGGCGACCATGGACGTCCTCATCCACGGTGCGGGGCAGCTCTGGACGTCCTCACTCGCGAGCGGGATGCCCGGCAGCTATAGCATCGCCAGGCGGTATGAATCCATCAAATGGTAGAACCGAACCTCGTTCAGAGCCTAACGCCCAGGCGGTCGCTGTCCGGCACCACGTCGTCGAGCTGCCCGTGGCCTTTTGTCTGCCTCTGGACTATCGGAATCACCATCCACAGTGTCTTTGTCCGAGCCTTCAATGGCCGCCTCTGCAGCCTGAAAGGCTGCGGCTCCGCGCATACCTGTTCTATTCCGGCTTTTTTTGCGACGAAAAAGGCTAAAACTTTCGTCCTCCTTCCCCGCCGTCTCTACCTTGTCCTCCTTCCTGAGACGATCCTTGCGTGAGCCTGAGTCATTCTCGATAAAGGCATTGGTACGAGGTGGCTTGGGATCACGAACATTTTCCGCCGCAATCTGAGCCTCAGTCATTTTCTGCTTGAGCACCTGCATGACTACCAGCATTGCCCAGAAATTGGCTGTGAAATTCAGTGAAACGGCGCGCGAGCCAAAAATGCAAACCACTGCAAAGCAAGCGGTAGCCGATGCACCTCCGATACCTATTGCCTTGATGAACCGGTCGTGTTTGTTTCTGGAATGCAAGCGGCCCAGGTTGAAACTGTAGGCCAGAATCAGCAGAAACAGCGCCAGTGAGGGCAGCCCCATCTGTGAACCAATATACAGATACATGCTGTGCGGATCGCTCTCCACGACAGGAATTTCGGTGTAATCCTCTTTCAGGTAAGGAAATCCCTTGAAGCCCTTGCCCCAGATAGGGTCTTCCAGAATCATCTGGGCACCCGCTCTCCACATCACCAGACGTGTCGATGAGCTCTTGTCCAGTTTTTCCTCTTCAGGCGCCGACGAGCCAGCATCTTCAGAGGTAAGGCTGCCCATACGAGCAACGATGGACTCGGGAATAACACTAGGGAAAATCAGCAAGAAACACAATACGAGCGCCGTCCAGAGGGCCAGGAAACCGCGTCCCTTGTACCATCCGGCCACAAAGCCACCCAGCAACATTGCCAGATAGGCACCACGAGAAAAGGTTGTAATCAACACCTTGACGGCGAGCAGAAAATAAGGCGCCAACAACCAGGCCCGCAGATCCTTGATATAGATGAAAAAGATGGAGACCAGTGGCAATAAGGTATAAGCCACGAAACCACCAAAGTTGTTCGACTGCAGCTGGGGGCCTCCGATACGACTTTTCTCGATAGTCGAACGACCCATCTTCTCAAGCATTTCCGGCACCGCATACAACACCACCAACACCGAAGCGATCAGTATGTACACCACACATCGCTTGGCAGACTCTACATCTCGGACACACATCAACAAGATGAAGTAGAAAATGAACTGATCGACCCAGGCCTTGTAGCTTAAAAGTTCGTTGTAGATGAAAAACGTACGTCCGCCGGGCAAAAAGGTGATCGTGATCGCCGAAAGTGAACTCAAAATGGCAAAAGTGACAACCAGTGCGGTGCCGGGAGGCCAATCACTGAGCTTCTGTCGCAGCGCCGAGGCTCGCAGCATAGCTGCAAACAAACCGAGCAAAATCAGCATGTTAGTACCGTTGACTCCGGGAGCCAGAGGTACAACAAACACCTTTGAAAACGGCAGATAAATGATCATGCAAGCGACCACCAGCTCCACGCCTTTCAGCGCACTCAATCCAACAATCAGCCCCAGACCCACTGCAATAGGGTAAAGGATGGAGGATGGCCAGTTACCACCGGTTATCGTTATGGCCAGAACCAGCAAAGCTGGCATCGCCAGAAAACTGAGCACCGGTATCAAGCCTTCCATGGCGGGCCAGCCTGCAATGGCATCGCCCGCCTCTGCGGCCTTTCGCTCCAACCTCAGCGAGTAACGCGAAGCCTTGCGTTGCACGCGAGAAGACTCGCCAGCCCCACGTCGCCACAAACGTCTGGTTCTACCTTTGCGTGACACCTTCTCGGCACTGTCGGCAGCGACAGCACCAGGCGCGCGAGTTTCTCCGTTGGCGTTCAGGCCATCGGAGAACTCGTCGTCAACGTGCTGAGAGGATTTTGTAAAGGCCATGATAGAGCCGGTTGCCTAATAAGCGTCGTACCAGAAGTTTGATCTGGCCACGCCGCCGGTGACGCCTGAAATAACTCTCATCAGGCCTGGTCATACGTTCAAATTCTTCCAGCGTTGTATTTCTGCGGACAGCAACCCTAGAAATCGGGTTTTGCTGTTGCTGGACCAAAAGTGTCTGTTCATCAATATCAACACTGGGCGTCTCGGGCGAATTGAAACACAACGCCTCGCTTACTGTACCAATCTCGGACCCGAACCATTGTCGGTATCCTGCCGCCTTCAACAAATCCAGTGTTTGCTCATTATATCGGCCACCGGGGAACGATATTGACTGACAGCTCATGCCGGTCAACAACTCCAGGTGCGTGCGACTGTCAACAAGCTCGGTGCGCGATTCATCGACAGTCAGATCGTCAAAAAATTGATGCGTCACGCCATGACTGCCGATACTCATCCCTGGCATCTGCGCCAATCGACGCAACTGCTCGCCACTCATGAATCCGGATCGCTGATCAATGAAATTGCTGGTGATAAAAAAATAGGCACTCATACCACGAGCCTGCAGCAAGGGTGCAGCAATATCCAGATTACTCTGATGGCCATCATCAAAGGTAATGATAATGTCCGGTACAGAAGAATCTGAATCGAACAGACCCACGTTTTTCGCCTTGAGAAGGTCTAGCTGGGCGATGAAATTCGCCTCACTGACTGCATAGGGCAAATCTTCCTGATCAATCGCAGTCGTATCCTCGCCTCGATAAAGCGCGTGGTACATCAGAACAACACTCATGATGTCTTCCACCTGACCGCACTACCTCCCCCCTGTGACGCTCGCCAGGCACCTATAACCGCTGCAACGTTCAACTGCAGGAATATCTTGATGATGCTAGTGAGGCGCGTATCCAACCCCAGAACACCCAGTAAACCCAGAGAGTAGAAACATATTTGCACTAACAACATGGCGCTCAGAAAGGGGGTGTTGCCAGCCACACTGGCAAACAAGGCCAGCATCAGTGCATAGGGCACGAGCAACCTGAACACCTTGTGGGATAGAAACTGCCACCAGATCGGATTGATGCGGGGATCGAACAACCAGCTGTGTCGCGAGAATGACTGAAAATTTCCAGTCAGTGTCCGCACCTTGCGTTTGAACTCTCTGGAAGAATCTGCTTCGGCTTGATCAAAAATCTGTGCAGCCGGCTCCAGCACGGTCCGTTTGCCCAGTTTTAGCAACGAGATCGGTGTATCAAAATCATCCAGCAAAGCATCAGCTGGCAACGGTTGATAATCCGCACGCCGGATAGCGTAAAGAGCCCCCGTGGCGCCAGTGGTCGAAAACAGGTGGCTTTCGTTGTCGCGAATCCACTTTTCATATTTCCAGTAGAGACCCACATTCGCCGCTTCCCGCCCCAGATCATCATGCAACACCAACTCTCCGCTGACGACACCGATGCTCTGTTCCTGAAGACGATTGACCAGCGCACGTATCGCCGCCGGTGCAACTGATTGACGCGCGTCCATGAATACAACGATATCGCCACGAGCACGCGACACTCCAATGTTCAGAGCTGTCGGCTTACCGGCAGCCGCGCCATAGTGATAGAGTTGCCACCGCTCGTGGCTCTCACAGGCATCACTGAAAATATCCACGGTATCGTCGGTGGAACCATCCGATACAAAAATACATTCCAACAGATGCTCCGGGTAATCCAAGGCTTCCAGAGAGGCAATTTTTCCTGGCAAGTTGCCAGCTTCGTTATGAGCCGCAATGATAATGCTGACGCTGGGAAGCTGATCCTCAGAAGGGGGCAGCGGATTATTAGCCTGCCCCAGCACCACCCTCGCTCGATTAGCTCGTAAATGCAGCACAAGCGGAAATCCCAGATAGGTATACAGGCAGAACAACGTAGCAGCCAGAAATATGTAAGTCATGTTCAGGCTCTCCTCAGCCATTTATTCAGATTGAGACTCAGCCATTGCCTGAAGCCAGCATCCACGAACCACAGTAACGCCAGCAGAATGCTGCTACCCAAAACTCCCTTTATCAGGAAATCTGCAACATCAGAGCCGAAAGTCATCGGATTCAGTACCAGAAATACAGCACCGCTTGCTGCCAGAATCTGCAGGGGAATACGCAACTTGATCGCAAAATCTACATGTTTGAATGCCTGACTCCCTACACCCGCCATGAAGATCACATAGGAAATAATCGTCACGATCGCAGCCCCCGTTATCCCGAAACGCGGAATCAACAGAACATTCAGCGACAGGTTGATTACTGTGGCAACCAGGCTCCAGCCCATCAACACCTTGGTGTTCTTGAATATATAAAGACCGGCAGCCAGAAAGTGCATGGTGCCCTCGAGCCAGAAACTGATAGCCACATACGGAATGATGACGGTTCCAGGGCTGTATTTATCACCAGCCAGAAAGCTGAGCAAATGCGGACTGGTCAGTGAGAACATGGCAATAAAGGGTATACCAACAACCATATAGAGATGAAAACCACTGGTCAGAAACTTCTGCGTTGCCACCCTTCCGTCCGACTCCCACAACTGCATATAGGCCGGCTTTACCGCTTGAATCAGAGTTGCCAGAATAATAATATCTATATAAGCAGTCAGGTTATAGGACGCTGAATATTGCCCCAGAGCGCTGACACCCATTATTGATTCGATCAGATATCGATCACTCAACCTGAGCACCAGCCCCAGGGACTCCAGCATCATCAGCGGCAGACCATACATAAGCAGTGCCTTGGCCAGCTTCATGGACACATCCGACATGCGGAATTCAAAATCGGGAAGGTAGTGATATGCCGTATATATTACGCCCACAAGCTCGGCAATCAACAAACAACTGATCACCGACCACGGATCCAGATCGCCAAGTAGCAGCAGCACCAGGATCAAGGACAGATTCAGAAAGCGCGACACACTCTGAGCAATGGCAACGACCCCACTTCGCTGCTGGGCACGCAGAAAATTCATGACGCCGCTACCTAGCAAACGGATGAATACGATAATGGCAGCCAGTGAGAATAATGAGGCAATGTTGTCGTTCTGCAAAACATTGGGCAGGATGACAAAGCCACTGAACAACCACAGAGCAGTCGCCATGGCAGCCAACGCGAAGAACACCATACTGACGGTGCTGTTCATCTGACCAACCGTAAAGCCAATATTGCCGTTTTTTATCTGCGAGAAAAATCGAATCACTGAGTGCTGAACACCCAGCTTGCCAATGGCAATACAGAGCGTAAGACTGGATGTGACCAGGCCCACGACTCCGTAATCCGCCACACTCAGATTACGCGTCAGGATTGGGAAACTCACCAAGCCAACAACCGCAGAAATGATTCCAGCGGTTGCGTAATTTCTCAAATGACGCAACATCCCTACTTCGACCATGTTTTTTACTCAATCAGGCCGTTTGAAATAAATCATTGAGTGCGGACAACGGAACAAACTGCCCGCCCTCCTCTGCACACCATTGCAATGCTGCCTGCATATCGTCAATAAAACGTTTGACGTCATCAGCCGATTGCGGATAAGGCGATGCCTTCTCGATCACTTCCATGGAATGGAACATCATGTTGATCGACAAGACACGCTCATTACGGTGCTTCTTCATTTGATATCTGACAATCTCTTTCATCTGCTCGACAGAGGCAAACCAGGGTCGAAACCATCGAGGATCACGGAACAGACGGGGTTTGACCGTCACGGGTACTTCAAGCAGTCGCCCTGGCGTGCAAGGTCCAGCAGAGGAAATACTGCCAGGCGCCGGGAAATAGGGTTGCTCCGGGGACTTCCGAAAATCCACAACTGCGTTCGGTTCACGCCATCGAATATATGGCGTAACACTGGTGTCTACCTTATAGCCCAGCTTTTGCAGACTGTTGATCGAGTCTGCCGAGGCGCCATAGCGTCCGGCCCTGAAACTGGTCGGAGAATAACCCAGCTGCTGCTCGAACAGGCGCGTCAGGTTGGCCAGTTTCTGATATTCCACATCAGGGGCATAGCTGCACTGGAAATCCGGACTATCTACTCCTGCATAGTCATGGAATTTCTTTTCTGGCTCGATGAACGCTGCATGCAGGTGAGTTCCATATTCGTAATTGCCGGCAAGTTTGCGTAGCGTCTGAACACTCTGTGAGTCCTCCAGCACCTCTACCGTCAACAGATAAGTGGGAATGGCACCAACGGCTTCGAATGCGGGCTGCAGCCTGTTGGGCAGACCCTCGTTGATAGAGTCGAACGCCAACGGGTTTGAGCGTATCCATGCCGGGTCGTGATCACACTCGGTGTCAATAGACACCGATACGACCAGCTTTTCGATTTTACTGCCATTGATCATCGGTAAGCCAGACTCAAGCAATCTGTCCGGCCCCTAAACATGATACAGCTCCGCCAGACTCTCTGTGACGTGATCAAAACCAAAGCGATCCACGATTAGCTGGCGCCCATGAAGCGCGACTGATGCGCGTAAGACTGGCTCATCAATCAGGCGTTGAATCTGCTCTGCCAACATGCCAGCGTCTCCCGGCGGAAACAGCAAACCGGTCACATCCTGCTCCACCAGATCATTGTTACCACCAATATCAGACGCAACTACCGGCCGCTGCTCGACCATCGCTTCCATGACAGAGTTCGGCAATCCTTCTGCAAACGATGGTTGTACATAGATGTCAAGATTCTGAAAGAACGGACCGGTTTCCTCGACAAGTCCCAGCCAATGAATGTTTTCACCGATTCCAAGGGAGTCTGCCTGTTTGAGCAATGCCGCCGACGTTTCGCCACTTCCAGCGATCGATAGCTGCAGTTTTTGATGTGGATTATTTTCGAGTAGCAACGCAAAGGCATCCAGCAAGACATGTACGCCCTTCACTTCTCGCAGACGGCCGCAATAGCCGATAGTCAACACATCGGATGCAAGAGGCTGTACAGGCGGATTACTGGTGTCAATGCCGTTGGGCACAAACTTGATTTGTTCATTCCGAAAACCAGCATCCAGAAGTTTTTCACGAGTCTGATCACTGATTGTCTGAACAAAATCCACCTGCTTCAAGCCCAGGCGAATCAGAAAATTAAGCGGCATGAAGCGCCGTCTCTGATCCAGCACGCCACCTTCAAACTCATAGAAGCCTGAAATTTTGGTTGTCACTGGAAGGCCGGTCCAGCGCCTGGCAAAACCCGCCGAGGCAGCCAGCAAATGAGTAATGTGAATATGCAGTGCATCGAAGCGATGTCGATTGAGGTACAGGTAGCGTGCAAACCACACCATCAGACACAATGAACCGACCCAGCGAATATGGGGATAGTCGACGCGCTTGACGGTAAAGCCATGAAAAGTTTCTTCCAGCGACTGACTCGTCAACACCCTGGGAGTCACAAACTCCACCAGAGCGCCTCGTTCTCGCAATGCAATGGCAAGCTTCAAAGCCTGGTTCTCGGCACCACCGAGCCCGGGAAAACGACTATCGACTGCGAATAACAGACGCAACCCCGCGAAAGGAGCATCAGCCTCTGTCGTATTGTGCGCATCTGCACCGTCAAGCTCTGATGCGATTGCCGCAGCTGCTATTGGAGTTTCCGTTGCTGCTGGCGTGCCGGACCTGTCAACGCCCTCACGCCCGGCAGCATTGTTGGAACCAATCATTGAAGTAGTGACTTTAACTCAACCGTCAAATCCTGACTCGCTCTTGAAGGAGGCGCCCAGCGCAAGCCGATAACGACACGATTTTCTGTGATATCGACATCCTCTTCAACGCCTACTCCGGTGTTGAACCGGGTCAGCACGCCATCTGCAGAATCGTGGATAAGACCCGCCTCAAGCTCAAAACTGGTGGTCAGACTGTAGATAAGCTGAGCCGACGCCAGTATCGAATCAGTCTCATCGACGCGATTGTCATAAGTCTGTCGTTCGTAATTGATTGAAAACTCACTGGTGAGCCGGGAAGACAGCCTGCGAGACAAGGCGGCATAGGCAAAACTCTGCAACTGATCTTCACTATCCGCACTCAAACCCAGCTGCGAATCAACATCAATAAATTGATAATCCTTCTGCGAAACTCCGACGCCAAGATCCAGACTGGTATTTGTCGACTGATAGGCATACCCAACATCCAGGCGAGTCTCTTCAAAGAAACCTGCCGCTTCGGGCTGTACACCCACGCCATCGCTACCACTTGCAATCAGGCTTTCAACGGTGCTGAGTGTCTGATCATTGAGATCACGAGTCAGACTTGCCGAAAAAGAGGTTTTAGGTCCCAGCTGGCGAACCGCTCTCAGCTGTGCATTCAACCCATTCAGTGACTCTTCGTCTGCATCATAACGAGTGACACCCAGCTCTCCGTACAGCTCAAGAAAACCACGCGACCTGCTGGTATAGACGGCAACAGTGGATCGGTTGAAATCTTCCTGTGCACTCAGATTGATATTATCGGTTTCGTCGGACGCTTCCGTAAACACATTCCCGGCACGAATACCCAGATAACTTCCTGGCGTGGTATCACGCTCATAGCTTGCATTGGCCGTATAAAGCGTTTCCAGCACATCGCTGTCTTCTGTCTGATTGACGTAAAGCAACCTTGCACGGGTTCGACTCCAGCCCTCAACGTCATATTCGAAACTGGGTCCTGTAACAAAAACGTTGCGTCGATCAATAGTTGTATCGTCAATCGTCTGGATCGCATTGTCAGCTCGCACACCACCCAGAATATCGCCCACGTACCAGCGCCACGAACGCGGAGTCAGAGCGAATTCAGCGGCCCCCAGAAAGCGGGTTATCGTATCAACTGAGGTATCGTCATCGGTCACGATACGGCGTGTATCAATCTCGCCGGTAAATGCAGCGTCCACCATACGGCTACGCTGCTCGCCATAGACACCGAGCACAACCCCGGTAGTCAGCCCGTCTTCTTCATCAGGGCTATTGACACCGTCAACGTTATCGCTGGACTCAAGTGTTAACAGGCCCTCGAATCCGAGATTGAGAGAATGGGCGGTTGCCGGGTACAGCAAAACCACGAGCACGGCTGGACACCATGCAAGATACTGTTTTCGATCAGACACAGTCTTCCTTTATTTTCGCTGAGGCGTATGAATTGACGCAGTCAGTCTGGTTGGTTGTTGATGACTATGCCCGCAAGTTTGCGTTCATCGATTTCGTCAATGATGGAGTCCAGTGTTCCTGGTGTCACACCACCGTATGGAATGACCAGAACCGTATAGTCACAAATCTCGGACAAGATGCGTGCATCGGCGGATGCCGATATCGACGGACCATCAACTATCACAAAACGGTTGTCGTAACGCTCCTTGATATCCAGCATCAACTGCTTGTAGCGCGCGCTGGTAAAATGCTCTGCACTTATTTCATTATGGTTGCCAATCGGCACGACTCGCATGCGAGGAATACCACTGGGGTTGACAATATGCTCGATACCCAGCTCGGGTCTCTCCAGGTAATCAAGGAGACCATGGGCATCTTCCCGTCCGATCAGTTTCATCAGTTTGTGCAGAATAGGTGTCTGCAGGTTCGCCTCAACCAGCATCGACGTCTTGGCTGTGTCGAACGCAATAGTGGCCGCAAGATTCAAGCTGACAAAACTGCCGCCGCCTTCCGGCAACACAGAAGTGACCAACACACTGAAGTTGGCTTCCGGCTTCAGGCTGTAGAGTTTGGTTCGCAGCTGGCGCATGGCATCTACCATGTCCCGGTTCTTTGAACGCGGATGGATGATGCCAAGCAGATCCAGCTGACGATCACTGAACAGCTTCGCCTCTTCCATATTGGCCAGATCAGCACGCGCACGATCAGCCAGGCCGACTGAATCGTTAGCTGCGCGCAGCTGATTACTGCTGCCCCCTGCGGAGCGGCTCAGCGGAACCATTGAACGGCCGCTCTTGCGGTCACGTCGTTCCGACTTGCCTTGTTGCTGATCCAACATCGACCTGACATTGGCAATTTTTGCACGGTCCGTCATTACAGAGCTCCTCCAGAGGATGCTTCCATTGTGTATTTGATCACAAATACGAGGACATACAGCAGACATACGAATATCACGGTGCTGATGATGACTGCAGGCCGGCTAAAGAACGGTGTCTTTTCGTTCGGCGATGGCATATGCGGAACTGTCGTCAGCAACGGCAACTGCAACAAATCTGTCACTGCAGAGGCTGTTCGTATACGCGGATCCATCTTGAGAAAAACAAACAGATAGAGGAATGGAAGAACGCTGGCCATGGCAATGCCTGCGACCACAATATGAAGGAATCGCAACCCATTAGGACGAGCCGGAAAGTTGGCAGGCTGAGCAATACGATACAGCACGCCTTGCTTCTCGGCACCCAGAGTCATGGTCAGACGTGCATTTTCCTGCTGACTCAAAAGATCCTCATAAAACTTCTTGTTGATTTCATAATCTCGCGTCAGCTGCGAAAGTTCTCGTTCAACCTGAGAACTCTGTGTTGAACGCTCCTTCTCCTTAGTCAGCAGCACATTAAGCTGACGCATGCGTGATTGCTGCGCATCCGCTTCTGCAGATGTACGTGCCAGATCACTGCGCAGTTGCTGATAAACAGGACTCAGATTGGAAGAACCTGTGAAGGAATTCCCACCTACATTGAAAACTGACTGACCACCACTCTGGGAATTGGTTTGTTCACTGCGTCGCTGTGCTTGTGCCTTCACGTCTTCGATCTGTTGCCGTAATCGCACTATGTCCGGATAATCATCCGTATAAGACAGACTCAACACATCGATTTCCGACTGCAAACGACCAATCTGCTCTCGCGTCTGACCTATCTGGTAATCCCGGGCAATTGTTGAGGATTCACTCGACAATTCGGCCTGCAAGGTACGCCTGCGCTGATCTGCCTGGGCAAAAATCAGAGAGGTCTGTTCCAGATCTCGCTGCAATTCGACAATACGAGCGTTGACGTTGCCTTCAGTCGTCGCACTCATACCTGGATGCTGACTACGAAAGCTCTCCAATCGACCCTCTGCATCTTCCAGCTTGTCTCGGTAAGTTGCGACCTGGCTGGTAATGAACTCGAATGCTTCCGTTGTTTCTTCGGTGGAAGAGTTCATGGTTTTCTGCAGGAACAATTCTGCGAACAGACTGGTTGTCTGAAAGGCTATTTTCGGATCATCGTGCCAGTAATCAATTTCCAGCAGCTGATTGTTGCGATTGAATACATTCGTCGCATCAGTCAGATCTTCTCGATATTCCTCGCGCTCGGCAGGAGTTGTGTTTGCATTGGTGAAACCGACCGTATCCAGCACCGTGTCGAGAATATCCAGAGCAAACAGCTCTTCCTTGGCAACATTCGCCTTGTCGCGGTTGACGGTACTGTTGGTACCAATGATAGGGGCAACGATATTGCTATCGTCAACGTAGAGCTGTACGAATGATGTGTATTTCTTCTGCCACATGAAACCGGTCAGCAAGAAGACCAGGCTTATCGCAATGAAAATGGATAGCAACGTGCCACTACGGGCATTTGCTTCCCGCGAAAGCAGTGGCAACATCTCATCAAGAGTTATGTTACTCATAAGGTTCGGTTAATCAAGAGTCGGGCAAGGCTTTGCATAGGTCATTTAAATCAGATCAGAAACGTCGTTCAGGGATGGTGATGACATCACCAGGTACCAATGGGTAGTTGGTCTCCAGAATGCCCTCTGAAAGAATATCTGTCAGATAAACGTTGTAAACTCGTGCTACACCATCGGTCGTACGATAGAGTTTGGCAGAGTTGGGTGATGAGAACTCGTTCACTCCACCAGCTTCCAGAACAAGATCAATCACCGTCATGCCGTCACGATGTGAGATGGATTTGGGTTCTGCCACACCACCCACTACGCGAACTCGATTCTGGAACTCAGCACTGGGTATTTCCTCAACGATGACTGACACCTTGGGTGTGCGAATGAATTTGGTCAACTTGCGCTCCGTCTCTTTCGAGACTTCTGCCGGTGTTCGACCACCAGCCAGTACATCGCCAACCAATGGTACGGATATATAACCGTCAGGCCGAACCGGAACTCTGACCGAAAGGTCAGGATTTTTCCAGACACTGACGCTCAGTACATCACCTGTACCCAGGCGAAATTCTGGCGCAGCACTTGCCTGAATTTCAGGTGGGCGCTCATCTTCGCTCAAAGGTCCGCGAGAAGTCGCACAACTGGCGAGCATATAGGTCAATAAAAGGAGCGTTATGGCACGCGTAGTGTTCATTTAGAAAAGTGCCTCCCGGACACGTCCAGGTTCATGGATTTGACTGTCTTCGACTGAGAAGCCAGCAAGCATCACCATTTACCTGATTTTTGAGTTCTTGATAACTGTTATCGACTGCCGCAGAGATGACTTGACGCGGTACAGCCTTCGTAGTAGCTCAAGTTTATCCGTTAAAACTATCGGCAATGGCAACTCCACCACAAAAGTTACAGAATTTAATGAGTCCAAACGTTCACAACTCGCCAGATTACCTATTTTTCACCGCTGCTCCATATTAAACGACGGTAAGCTTGCTTATATGAACGAACAACAACCCCGTACACGGGATTTCAAGCTCGATTACACTTTGCTGGAACTGGATGATCGCGCGGATTGGGAAATAGTGCGGGCGAATTATCGACGCCTGGTACATATGTGGCATCCTGACCGATATGCGCAGCGCCCACGCGAACGCATACATGCACAGCAACAATTCATTGCACTAACCAAGGCCTATACGCAGCTGCGGACATTCCACAGAGTGCATGGACGGCTTCCATTCGAACCCATCAAGAAAAGCACTTCAGACGAGAACATGACGACCCGCAATACCGTTAAAGAACCCAATAACAAGAATAAAACCAGCAACGCTGCCGATCAGCAACAAAATGCAGAAACGACGGTTGAAGGTGTTGAATCTGGCATGCTCGCACGTGAAGCCAACACTGGCGCCAAGTCTGAAGCAGGCACTTCGGCTCGTGCGATATGGATGCTGGCTGGTTGCGCCATCATGATAGCCACGCTAGGCGTGTTTTTCATTATTGACCGCAAGGCTAATCAGGAAATCATCGAGCAAGGTAGAGAAGCCATTCGCGATGCACCACCTAGCGACTTCATGCCCAGCGCATCTGAAATTCGCAGATCCGAAGCCAAAGGCGCCTTTGTCCAGCCGACAAAATAGAACGGTCAGGCAAACTACACTCTGGCGCTATAGCCGCGACCATACGGCTTCTCCTCAACGAGGATGAAATCGTATAGTCGCCTCGCCCTTCCCTTGACAGGTCCGGATCGACTCTCGTTTCAGCGTGCGCCTTTGCCGAACAGCACGACTTCGGCGGTCTGACACAGAATCAGCATATCCAGAAATATCGTGTGATTCTTGATGTAGTAAAGATCAAACTCCTGCTTCTGAACCGAATCCTTCATGGATGCACCATACGGATAGCAGACCTGCGCCCAACCCGTAATACCCGGCTTGACCGCATGACGCTCGCGATAGTAGGGAATGGTTTCACTTAGCTGTTCGACAAAGTGCGGCCTTTCCGGGCGAGGCCCGACGAAGCTCATATCACCACTAAGTACATTCAGAATCTGCGGTAATTCATCGATGCGCGTCTTGCGCATGAAATTCCCCACCCGAGTGACTCGACTGTCGTTTTTTGTTGCCCATTGCGCCACTCCACCACTCTCGGCGTTAACGCTCATACTGCGAAACTTCAACACCTCAAACGGCTCGCCCAGAAAACCAACGCGGGTTTGCCGATACAGAACCGGTGCATCCATTCCGTCCTCGATCTTGATGGCTATCACGGCAAACAACATGAATGGCCACGTAATAGCCAGAATAAATGCACTGGCAATGAAATCGAATATCCGTTTACTGACATCCCGCACGGCTCCTCGCTGAAAACCGTCCGAATAGATCAGCCAGTCAGGACGCAGAATATCCAGAGGCAGCTTGCCTTGCTCACGCTCGAAAAAACTGAGCAGATCAATGACATCCAGACCATGGAGTTTGCACTCCAGCAATTCTTCCAATGGCAGGCCCGAACGCCTCTCGTCTGCAGCCACCACGATCTCGTCTACATTGTTGGCTATAGCAAAATCCAGCAGGGAACTCCCCTCCAGATCGAGCACGCTAGCACTGTCGACAACAACCATAGCGTCGGTATTCAGCTTGACATAGCCCACCACCCTGAATCCGCGTCTATCGACACGGCGTCGCAATCTGCGGGAAATCGACGCCGCTTTTTCACCAGCACCCAGCACCAGTACTCGAATTTTAAGAATGTCCTTGTCTACGTAGTAGAAGAACATTGGCCTGATTGTTCCAACCACAAAGAATGCGATGAGAATAGCCAAACCAAAAACACCACGGCCAAGATACAAATGCGGTATCAGGTAGTAGAGCAAGGCGAGAATGGCAGCACCACATGCAAAACCAATGACCGAACGCAGAAACACCCCCAGGATGCCGCCGCGAAACCGGCTCTGATACAACCCCATTGCCATCATGGTGACGGGCATAACAAGCCCGAATAGCATGGATGTAGCGAATGGAGAGCGAATACTTGAGACCTCGGTAATCTGAGATCCGTCGAAGCGCACGTAAACTGCAACAAACACGGCAGCCACACAAATGCAGAACTCCATCAGTGCGAGCAGCAAGAATGGAACGCGTAGGTGCATCTTGAAGAATTTGAACGTACCCAAGGTCTTGAACGTGCCCATTAGATGGTGAAGTGTCCCCATTGTAAGGCAGGCATTTGTATTTAGTAGGTAAGGACACAAATTCTCACGAATGAATTATCAACTCCTCAAGTACGCTTGTAACGATGAAGCGGGTCGCAGACATGAAATCAATACAGAGCTGAATTCAGAGTAAAGGTGCAAAACCCGTATAATCCACGCCAAAACCCACTGCGACCGGCGACTAGCCAGCAGCACATCAGGACCCATAAATGTTTCAGATCAGTGACAACGATACGATAGCGGTAATTGGCCTCGGCTACGTTGGACTACCACTTGCCGTCGAATTCGGCAAGAACACACAGACAATCGGATTTGATATCCATGCTGCTCGTATCAAGGAGCTGCAGTCCGGGCACGACCGCACACTGGAGGTCTCTGCTGAAGAAATGCAAGGCTCCCCCAAGCTCTCCTATACCAGCACTCTGGAAGATCTTGCCCAATGCAAGGTTTTCATCGTCACCGTACCCACCCCCATCAACAAGCACAAACAACCCGATCTGACACCCCTCATACGAGCCAGCGAGTCCATCGGCAAGGTTATGCAAAAAGGCTGCGTGGTCATTTATGAATCCACCGTCTATCCCGGTGCAACCGAGGAGGTCTGCGTCCCCATTCTTGAACGCGTCTCGGGCATGACATTCAATACTGATTTTTACGCAGGCTATAGCCCTGAGCGTATCAATCCGGGCGACAAGGAGCATCGTGTCAGCACGATCATGAAAGTGACTTCAGGCTCGACGCCGGAAGTGGCAGAAGCCGTGGACACCCTGTACCAACGCATCATCACTGCCGGCACTCATAAAGCAAGCTCCATCAAAGTGGCGGAAGCTGCCAAAGTAATTGAAAACACGCAACGTGATCTCAACATCGCTTTGATTAACGAACTGGCCCTCATTTTCGATCGACTGGACATTGACACACTGGAAGTTCTGGAGGCCGCTGGTACAAAATGGAATTTCCTGAATTTCCGACCCGGTCTGGTGGGCGGTCACTGCATCAGCGTTGATCCCTACTACCTGACTCACAAAGCTCAGGAGATCGGCTATTACCCGCAAGTCATCCTGTCAGGCCGCCAGATCAATGACGGCATGGGTGCCTTCGTGGCTGAGCGAGTCGTGAAAATGCTGACACAACGACGTATTCATGTAGTCGGCTCCAACATTCTGATACTAGGCCTGGCGTTCAAGGAAAATTGCCCCGACCTTCGCAATACACGCGTTGTCGACATCGTTCAGGAACTGGTTAACTATCACGCCAATGTCGATGTCTATGACCCGTGGGTAGATCCTGCAGAGGCACAACACGAATACGGCATCACACCCATCGAAAGTCCTGCAGAAGGACATTATGATGCGATCATTCTAGCTGTCGCTCACGAGCAATTCGTCGCCCTGGGAAGTGAAGCAATACGCAAGTTCGGCAAGCCTGATAACGTGCTTTACGACATCAAGAGCATCCTTCCCAAGGATTCTGTCGACGCCCGTCTCTAGCCCTGCGCAGCCTTACTAACACCAGCCCAGCCCATCCAGTTAAACGTCAGCAACTTCTGATCTCCTCATGAAAATTCTCATTACAGGCACAGCCGGCTTCATTGGCTCCACCTTGGCTCTGAAACTAATGGAGCGCGGTGACGAGGTCATCGGCGTCGACAACGTCAATGACTACTACGACGTAAACCTTAAACTGGCCCGGCTGGAACGCGTCAAGGCACATGCAGGCTTCACGGAAGTTCGTGGAAACCTGGAAGACGCCGCTCTGATGAGCGAAACCTTTAAAAAGCATCAACCACAACGTGTCGTCAATCTGGCGGCTCAAGCAGGTGTTCGCTATTCACTGGAAAATCCACAAGCTTATATAGATGCCAATATCGTTGGTTTCACCAATATTCTGGAAAACTGCCGCCACAACAAGGTCGAGCATCTGGTCTATGCCTCCAGCAGCTCGGTTTACGGCAATCACACCGATATGCCGTTCTCGATCCACAAGTCAGTTGATCATCCCGTCAGCCTGTACGCTGCCACCAAGAAGGCCAATGAACTCATGGCGCATACTTACAGCCATCTGTTTCAGCTGCCAACCACAGGATTGCGTTTTTTCACCGTCTATGGACCGTGGGGTCGACCTGACATGGCGCTATTTCTGTTCACAAAGAACATCCTGGCCGGCAAGCCTATTGATGTATTCAATTACGGCAAGCACAAGCGCGACTTCACTTTCGTCGAAGACATTGTCGAAGGCGTCATTCGGACACTCGATAATGTAGCGACTCCTGACGAGGCCTGGGACAGCAACAACCCCGATCCGGCAACCAGCTCAGCCCCCTACCGGGTGTACAACATCGGCAACAACAAGCCTGTCGATCTGGAGCACTACATCAGCACACTGGAAGGCTGCCTGAACCGGACCGCCGAGAAAAACCTCCTGCCACTACAGGCTGGTGATGTTCCCGACACCTATGCCGATGTCAGCGACTTGATCAAAGATGTCAACTACAAGCCAAGTACATCAGTTGAAGAAGGCATCGGACGCTTTGTCGACTGGTATCTGGACTACTACAAAGTCTAGACTTATAGCCAGCCCTTCAGCCTATAGGCAAGTAAAGCCACCGCCTCATGCAATAGCAGGTCAAAGCGTGCAATGGCGGTGGATTGAGGCATCAGAGCATAGGCAGGCACAGCTTTGATGGCCTGCACGTCCACACTAACCGGGCAAACCCTGATTCCAGAGGCGGCAAACACGTTTCGAAAGGTGTTCAGTGCTCGCGGCATGTGCATCGCCGAAGTGACCAGACGTACGGGGCCTGTGACTGTTTCATCAACCAGCAATGCAGCGACATTCAGGGCATTCTCTCGTGTATTGGACGATCCGGACTCTTGGGTGATGCGCTCGACGGCCACACCCAGTTGCTGAAGATAGGCTGAAATGACCTCAGCCTCGGCTATCTGTCTGACAGCGCCACCTGCCACGATGATATGCGTATCTGACTCTTTCTGACTCAACAGCATTCGGGCCGC
The DNA here is from genome assembly GCF_002215215.1 of Granulosicoccus antarcticus IMCC3135. Taxonomy (NCBI): domain Bacteria; kingdom Pseudomonadati; phylum Pseudomonadota; class Gammaproteobacteria; order Chromatiales; family Granulosicoccaceae; genus Granulosicoccus; species Granulosicoccus antarcticus. The sequence goes on from NZ_CP018632.1 coordinate 5,598,916, forward strand.
AGCAGTTGCACGCGACAAGGTAGCAGGGCTCATGCGTTCAAATTCGCCAACGTTGCGTATACGCGAATCGACGCCGCCTCCCAGTACGACCATATGGCTCCCAGTCTCGCAACTGACCCCTTCCAGGTAGGGATCTTCCATCAGTGCGATGAGTGGATTCACGATGACAGGAGCTGAGCAGACGAGGAAGACCCCCACCCACAAACCCAGCATCACCAATGGCCAGACGGGTACCTTGCGAGATGATGAAGAGCCGCGACGACTACGCGCCCGACTTCTTGTCTTTATGCTTAGTGCAATCAGCAATACCAGTGAAAACAGAAAAAGTAGCGCCACAGGATCGATGACCCAGGCCCTGAATAAACTGCCCATACGAAAATTCCCGAACGTGAAAACGAAAGAGTGCTACTTGTGCCTCTCTAATCGCGCACATCCTACCCTGTCAATTATTCCTGCTGTCGATTTAATCGATTGCTATCCGAGCACCAATTCAGTGCAAATTGCGGATTAAAAATTGTGCAATGCACAAAAATACGACACAAAGCTTGCTTTTCAAAACAATACTATTCAGTATTATCATTGGTAATTTAAATATTGACTCATCATGGTCAGCGCAGACAGCCCCAATCTCAATCAGCTTCGCCAACTTCGCGCTTTCTGTAATGCCGCACAGACCGGCAGCGTCTCCAAGGCAGCTCAGCGCCTAAAACTGAGCCAGCCATCCGTGTCTTTGCAAATACAGGCACTGGAAAAGGAGTTGGACACCTTACTGTTCGAACGTTGCGGCCCAAAAATCCGCCTGACACCCGCGGGTGAGCTGCTACTGGAAATGGCACAACCTCTGGTGGACGGATTTGCACGGCTTGCCGACAGTTTTTCGGCACGTCTGGGTGACGTCAATGCAGGCCCTCTTGAAATAGCCTCCGGCGAGGCCACCTTGCTCTACATTCTGCCTGAAATCATCAAGTCTTTTTCTGATGACTATCCGCAGATCGATGTGCGGCTCCACAATGTCACCGGACACGATGGCATGGCCCTGCTACGCGCCGACGAGGTGGACTTTGCAGTGGGCTCGATGATTGATGTGCCAGACGATCTGGTGTACCACCCGATCTACGATTACAAACCAGCGCTGATCATGTGTAAAGATCATCCGCTGGCAGACAAAGAACACATTACACTGGAAGACATCAGTCCTTTCGGATTGATTCTGCCACCACGCCATTTGAGCACCTGGAACGTTGTCGATCTGGTGTTCCAACAACACGGAGTCCCCTACACCGTCGCACTGGAAGCCGGTGGCTGGGAAGTCATCAAGCGCTATGTCGAAATCGGAGCGGGTATCAGCATTGTGACCAGCATCTGTCTGCGCGGTTTCGAGAATCTGACCGTCAAGCCCATGGACGAATATTTTCCTAACCGCAGTTATGGCGTGGTCGTCAGGCGTGGCAAATTTCTCTCGCCACAGGCCAAACAGTTTCTGGAACGGATGGATCACGATTTCTTTGCCCGCCATACAGCACCACCGCCCAAACGCAAGACCAGCCAGCGCAGCAACGACACCTTGATCACGAACCTTTGACATCGGTCCGAAACACCTCCAATACCAACCTTCTGCAACTCTCTCAGTACCATGAACCCAACCGTTGACCCCTCGCACCTGGCCGCGCAGTTTCGCCAGGACCGGCAACAAATGCATGTCATCGTCGGCATGTCCGGTGGTGTTGACTCATCAGTGGCCGCTCTACTCCTCAAACAGCAGGGCTACCAGGTATCGGGCATCTTCATGCAGAACTGGGAGGATGATGATGAACACTGCACCGCCAGACAGGATTACCGCGATGCAGCCTCTGTTGCCGCCCGACTGGGCATAAAACTGACGACAGTCAACTTCTCAGATGAATACTGGGAACGCGTGTTTGCCCACTTCCTTGAAGAATATAGCGCCGGTCGCACACCCAATCCCGACATCCTGTGCAACAAGGAAATCAAGTTCAAAGCCTTTCTCGATCATGCAAGAGACCAGGGTGCAGATGCGATTGCAACGGGTCACTACGTTCGCTCAGGTGGCGACAATGAGTCAGTTGCCCTGTTGCGAGGTCTGGATACAAACAAGGATCAAAGCTACTTCCTGTACACACTGAATCAAGAGCAGCTCAGGCCCAGCCTGTTCCCCATCGGTGAAATGGAAAAACCGAAAGTCCGGGAGCTTGCACAGCAAGCAGGTTTTCATGTCCACAGCAAGAAAGACAGCACCGGTATCTGCTTCATCGGCGAACGTAAATTCAGCAGTTTTCTGGCTGAATACCTGCCCGCGCAACCCGGCGATATCGTCAATGACAACGGCGACTTGATGGGTCGTCACAACGGACTGATGTTCTACACACTGGGTCAGCGTCAGGGCCTGGGGATCGGCGGAATGAGCAATTCAGACGAATCCCCCTGGTATGTTCTGGACAAGAATCTAGGCGAAAACCGTTTGGTTGTTGGTCAGGGACACAACCATCCGACTCTGTTTCGTTCAGAGTTGCAGGCACATAACGTACACTGGGTGCATGGACAGCCTTCTGCTTCAAGTTTTCGCTGCACGGCCAAGGTGCGTTATCGACAGCAAGATCAGGCGGCAACAGTGACCGTTCGCGAGGACGGTACGCTGCACATAGACTTCGATGAGGCCGTCAGGGCAGCCACACCCGGCCAATCTCTGGTACTTTACGACCAACAGGTGTGCCTCGGCGGCGCCATTATCAGCGACCTTGCCTGATCGCACGACCTATACTCACAATCATGACATCCTTAGCAACCACTGAAAACCAGACGCTGGCTTTGGCCGGCATCTTCCAATCCGTTCACTTGTGCAAGACACTGGCGACAACCGGCACCGCAGACAAGGACGAGCTGGCGGGAACATTACGTTCCATCTTGACGCTCTCCAGCGATCGCGTCATTGATGCCTATGGTGGCAGTGCCCAGAATATTGCCACCGGCTTGCGAATTTTGAAAAGCCAGCTTGGCGGTAACAACGAGTCTCGTGATCTGGACATTGCCCGATATGCACTAGCGCTTATTCAGCTGGGCACCAATATCCTGCACGACGAAGATACGGTCGAACAGCTTCGCATCGGCATCAGCCGGACGCAGTCCATGGACATGGAAATCGATGACTCGGCCATGATCAGCAATCTGGCCAATCTGTATCGCAGCAGCATCAGCCATCTAAGTCCTCGAATCATGGTCAGCGGCGATCCTGATTTTCTGAACGATAACGAGGTTGCATCAACCATTCGTGCAGCACTTCTTGGCGGAATTCGATCGGTCGTACTGTGGCGTCAATGCGGAGGCTCACGGCCCAAACTGTTGTTCAGCAGAACCCAATACCTGAAAGAAGCCGACTTGCGACTCCAGCGACTGTAGTTCAGATCAAGTTGGTTGTTGGTTGACGACGCTCTCGTAGAAGAGCGTCGCCTGGTTCAGCTCATGATTGTTAGCTGGCCATTTGAATGGATACCGGAATATCCTTGAACTTGACCTTGGCCTCTTCAGCTGAATGCTGAAACTCTGCAATCTCATTGAAGTTGAGGTAACGATAGACCTCATCTCCCATGGCTTCCAGATCCTTGACGTAGCTCATGTACTCCTCCACCGTCGGCAATCGCCCCAGCAGGGCTGCAACGGCTGCCAGCTCTGCTGAACTCAGATAAACGAATGCACCGGCACCCAGACGGTTCGGAAAGTTACGCGTAGAAGTAGACACCACCGTAGCGCCTGGCTTGACCCGAGCCTGATTACCCATACACAGGGAACAGCCTGGAATTTCGAGTCGCGCACCTGCCGCACCAAAAATATTGTAGTAGCCCTCCTCCTTCAGCTGGTGCTCATCCATACGCGTTGGCGGTGCAATCCAGAGAACGGTATCGACATACTGGCCGGACTTTTCAATCAACTTACCCGCAGCCCGGTAATGACCGATATTGGTCATGCATGAACCGATAAACACTTCATCCACTTTCACGCCCTGAACTTCAGACAGCGGCTTCACATCATCTGGATCGTTCGGACAAGCCAGTAAGGGCTCCTTGATTTCATTCAGATCGATTTCAATGATTTCGGCATACTCAGCGTCCGCATCGGCTTCCAGCAGTGTCGGGTTCTCCAACCATTCTTCCATCTTGCGGGCACGACGTTCCAATGTGCGCGCATCCGCGTAGCCGCCGTCAATCATCCAGCGAAGCAAAGTGATATTGGAGGTGATGTATTCCTTCAACGGTTCGATGTCCAGCTTGATCGTACAACCACCAGCTGAACGTTCTGCCGTTGCATCAGCCAGCTCAAAGGCTTGCTCCAGCTTCAGATCCTTCAGACCTTCAATCTCGACACAGGCGCCCGAGAAGACGTTCTTCTTGCCCTTCTTCTCAACCGTCAGCAGGCCACGCTTGAGCGCCGCATAGGGGATGGCGTTGACCAGATCACGCAAAGTAATGCCTGGTTGCATGGTGCCTTTGAAACGCACCAGCACAGACTCAGGCATGTTCAGAGGCATGACACCGACTGCCGAGGCAAAGGCAACCAGTCCGGAACCTGCCGGGAATGAAATACCCATGGGAAAACGGGTGTGCGAATCACCACCGGTACCGACAGTATCAGGCAACAGCATGCGGTTAAGCCAAGAGTGGATGATACCGTCACCGGGACGCAAGGACACACCACCACGAGTCGACATGAAGTCTGGCAGAGTGTGGTGCGTGCTCACATCAATGGGCTTGGGGTAGGCCGCGGTATGACAGAACGACTGCATGACCAGATCAGCTGAAAAACCCAGACAAGCCAGATCTTTCAGTTCGTCACGAGTCATCGGACCCGTCGTATCCTGGGAGCCCACCGTCGTCATCTTTGGCTCACAGTACTGGCCGGGACGAATGCCAGCAACACCACAGGCCTTGCCGACGATTTTTTGGGCCAGTGTGTAGCCTTTGCTGCTTGCCTCGGTCGCGCCAGGACGCTTGAACACCGTACTGACCTCCAGACCCAGAGATTCACGAGCCCGATCTGTCAGACCACGCCCGATAATCAAGGGAATGCGTCCACCGGCCCGCACTTCATCCAGCAACACCTCGTTGCCATACTCGAAAGTGCTGAGCACTTCGTTGCTATCGTGTCGAGTCAGCTTCTGCTCGATCGGATAGATATCGATGACATCGCCCATTTCCATACTGTTTACATCGCACTCAATCGGCAATGCGCCTGCATCTTCAAGTGTGTTGTAGAAGATCGGGGCAATTTTGCTACCCAGTACAAACCCACCATCACGGCGATTGGGAATGAACGGGATATCGTCGCCCATATGCCACAGAACCGAGTTGGTGGCAGACTTGCGCGAAGAGCCGGTACCAACAACATCACCGACATAAGCCAGCGGAAAACCCTTGCCCTTGAGCTCTTCGATAGTTTCCAGCGGCTTGTCAGTAAATCCCTCGCGTTCAAACTTCAACATGGCCTTGGCATGTAGCGGAATATCCGGTCGGCTCCAGGCATCGACTGCTGGCGACAGATCATCGGTATTGGTCTCCCCTGGCACCTTGAAAACCGTCACGGTAATTTTTTCGGGAACATCGTCTTTTGACAGAAACCAATCGGCATCAGCCCAGGATTGCAGCACGCTCTGAGCAGCCGCATTACCATTTTTGGCTTTCTCTTCGACGTCATGAAAGGCATCGAACATAAGCAAGGTATGCGAAAGCGCTTTGGCGGCCGTCTCGGCCAGTTCAGCATCATCCAGCGCCCCGATCAGCGGCTGGATGTTGTAGCCACCCAGCATGGTTCCCAGCAGCTCAACCGCGGAAACTCGACTGATCAATGGCGAACTGGCCTCACCCTTGGCCAGTGCCGCCAGAAAGCCGGCCTTGACGTAAGCCGCCTCATCAACCCCGGCAGGAATACGTTGTACCAGCAGATGCAGCAGAAAATCTGCTTCACCCGCAGGCGGAGATTTCATCAGCTCAACAAGACCAGCAGCCTGCTCTGCATTCAGCGGCTGGGGCACCACGCCTTCAGCCTCACGCTCAGCAACGTGTTTGCGATACGCTTCTAGCATTTTCCAATCTCCTCGATCTGACGGCGATGCGAGCACCGCACAAGACTATGACTGTTGGCAACTCGTGATTGCCGGTTCTTGACAAAAACGTGGCTCAGAAAACCACTTCCTGTGTGTTCCAACCTTAGGGCTGGAGACAGAATAAAATCATATTTCTGTCCCAGCCCTTAGCGACCGCAAGGCTCTGCAGCCGTTGCCTCGCCATTCGATCACCCGAACTCGGTCACATCAGCCTTCCTTGAAAACCACTTCCCTGACCTGCTCAAGTTCATCTCTAAGAGCTGCGGCACGCTCGAATTCCAGATTACGCGCACATTCGTACATTTCCTTTTCCAGCTCCTTTATGCGTTTAGCTGCCTGTGCCGCCGACAAATTCTCGATCTTTGCCACACTGGCCGTCTTCGCACTTTTTCCTGTTGCTGATCTTCCACGCCGCTTGTCTCCCTGCGAGGAACCACCCGCCTCCATCACATCGTTGATGGACTTGGTAATACCCACCGGCGTGATGCCATGATCCAGGTTGTATCGAATCTGAACCTCGCGACGACGATTGGTTTCATCGATAGCGCGCTGCATCGACCCTGTCAGATTATCTGCGTACAGAATCGCTTTGCCGTGCAAGTTACGCGCGGCTCTGCCAATGGTTTGTATCAACGATCGTTCGGAGCGCAGAAAGCCCTCCTTGTCGGCGTCCAGTATTGCCACCAGTGAGACTTCCGGCAGATCGAGTCCCTCGCGCAACAGGTTGATTCCGACGATGACATCGAAAACACCCAATCGCAAATCGCGAATGATTTCGCTGCGCTCGACGGTATCCACGTCGGAATGCAGATAACGCACCTTGACATCATGCTCACCAAGAAAGTCGGTCAGATCCTCTGACATGCGCTTGGTTAGCGTGGTGATCAGCACCCGCTCATGGCGAGAGACTCTGTCATGAATCTCCGACAGCACATCTTCAACCTGAGTCCGGGCCGGACGAATTTCCACATCAGGGTCAATCAGACCCGTTGGCCTGACGACCAGTTCCACTGTCTGGTCTGCATGATCGCGCTCATAGTTGCCAGGAGTTGCCGATACAAAGATTGTCTGCGGTGACAACAACTCCCACTCCTCGAATTTGAGCGGCCGGTTATCCAGTGCCGAGGGCATTCGGAATCCGAAATTGACCAGATTTTCCTTGCGTGAACGATCACCTTTGTACATCGCACCCAACTGCGGCACCGTGACATGACTTTCATCGATGAACAGCAGACTGTCCTCCGGTAGATAGTCGAACAGACACGGCGGTGGCTCACCAGGAAGCCGGCCAGACAGGTAACGTGAATAGTTCTCGATACCAGAGCAGTAGCCCAGCTCGTAGATCATCTCCAGATCGAACTGCGTGCGCTGCTGAAGCCGCTGGGCCTCCACAAGCTTGCCGGCAGCAGTCAGTTGCTCCAGCCGTTCGCGCAATTCATCCTTGATCAGGTCCGTTGCATCCAGCAGGCGCTCTCTTGGCGTGACGTAATGGGTCTTCGGATATATCGTCAGCCGCGGCACCTTCTGCACAACCTCCCCGGTCAGAGGGTCGAAAAAACTCAGAGCCTCGATCTCGTCGTCAAAAAGCTCTACACGGATTGCATTCCTTTCCGAATCTGCCGGGTATACATCGATGATCTCTCCACGTACCCGGTAGGTACCGCGTTTGAGCTCCGTATCATTGCGGGTGTACTGCAACTCGGCGAGGCGTCTGAGTACATCGCGCTGATTGACGATCTCCCCCCTTTTAAGGTGCAGCACCATCTTGTGGTATTGCTGCGGATCTCCGAGGCCGTATATGGACGACACAGTGGCCACGATAACGGTGTCCCGGCGCTCGAACAGCGCCTTCGTTGCCGACAGTCGCATCTGTTCGATATGCTCATTGATGGATGAATCCTTTTCAATGAACGTATCGCTGGCCGGCACATAGGCTTCTGGCTGGTAGTAATCGTAATAGGAGACAAAATACTCAACCGCGTTGTTGGGGAAGAACTCCTTGAACTCACCATACAACTGAGCGGCCAGCGTCTTGTTCGGTGCCAGCACGATCGCAGGGCGCTGCTTTTGCTGGAGAATATTGGCAATCGTGAACGTCTTGCCCGAGCCTGTGACACCCAGCAACGTCTGATAAGCCAGACCGTCATCAATACCAGCAACCAGCTTTTCAATGGCTTCTGGCTGGTGTCCTGCCGGCTTGTAGCTTGTGTGCAGGTCAAATTTGATGGACATGAATCTCCAGAAAGCGCATCAGATCACCAATTGTACCTTCAAGCTGAAGATTGATTGAAAAAATACAAGCCAAACGGTTGACCTACCGAAAAATAGTCTTTACAATTCGACTCGATTCCCTGGTAGCTCAGTTGGTAGAGCAAATGACTGTTAATCATTGGGTCGGCGGTTCGAGCCCGTCCCAGGGAGCCAAGTCAATTGTAAATAGCCCTATTTGTTTAGGGCTTTTTGCTTTCTGGCTTTTGCTAAATCACTATCTTAAAGACTAGCACCTCCCCCGCTCAACAGATTGATAGTGGATTGCACCACGTATCAATCACTGGTGAGCACAGCCTGAGCACACGGCACTGCTTCAGAGGCGCCCGGGAGAATATGCGCCGACGACCACTCGCAAACATCCCAGCACACCTATTGATGATTGGGCGAGCCCACTTCACGTTGGGACAGACTCTATTGGCTGATTTTCATGGCGCTAACGATAGGTGCCTGGGTAGCACGGCAGCAGCCGTCAGGCATGAGCTTGCCACCGGCGAACAAGTCGGATGTGCTTTCCACTCGCAAAAGGCGAGTGAGAGCGTCGCCTGACTGGAGAAGTGGCTCGACAAGAATCCAACGGCAAGTACAGGGGATCGGGCTACCGCCTGGATGAACGGTTAGTTGCTGCCACGATCGGCGGGACTTTGAAGAAAGCCGATAATGTAGGAGGTAGCTATGGGTAACCGTTGCAGTTGTTGTTTTGGCCATAAGGTACGGAAGCCGTGGGACTTTCTCATGGTGAATTTTGGTTTGTTGTTGAAGCCTTCGACCACGCCGCTGGAGAGCTGGCCATTAGCCTTGAACCAGCTCATCAGAAGTGGCCGATGATTGCGCAATGTTTTGGCCATTTTCTCCATCGGTTCGATCTTGAATCGCGCGGCTCGAGTGCACTAGGCAGTGGGCAATGCAAGGTAACCAACGATTAAGGCCTGCGAAAGCTCTGCGCTATACCAAGCGCATCGACAGGCACCAATTTTCTAACATTCATCCTCCCTTCCAGCATCGCATGTCGGCATTGCTGCTCGAGGCTATGAAACGACGATAGCCATCAAGCAGCACACAACCGACTAGGGAAGAAAATCCTCCGCATAGATAAACTCAAGCTCTTTCTCGAACGGATTGTAGGATTGAGCACTCAGCTCTTCACTATCGTAAATACCCTTGCGTGCTAACTGATGTGATACCACTGAACCATCACCTACATACTCATCGACCTGCAGGGTTTGAGCATCGCTGGCGCTATAGTTAAGTACAAATTCACGCCCTTCGTTACCGACCGAGATCGTCGCACCACCGTCTTGAAAATATTGACCGTTGAACCCCGATGCGTAGAACTGCTCACCCTCAACCGTTGTGAGACCGGCCGGGACCAACACCTCAGGAGGCGAGCCATAATAAAATGCAACTCCTGACACAACTGCGGATTCAAATCCATCGGCGTTCATCCTGGACGATGTCAATTCATATTCGCCCGTTGATTCATTGAATGACCTGGCGGCCTGCAACACCCAATCATCAACGATAGACTTGGGGAAACTCGGATAATCAGCTCGCATACCAAGCACAAGCATCGAGTTTTGTTGATCATAGGCCGAATAGTCAAGGGCAGATGCCTCAATCGTTCCAGCTTCATCACGATAATCTACCTGATAGAATGTCACTCCACGTGGAAAATCCTCTTCGTTCAGAGCGCTAAAAGCGCCTGAGAAACTCCGTCCGTTATCCCTACAATCTGCAAAATAGGTGAATTCATCGCGTATCTGCTTACTCGTATAAAAATAACCACCCTCTGGACATTCAAAACGATAATCAAGTAATGAGGGGGCCCACTGGCCTATTGACAAGCCATTGAAGTCTGGAGTGAGTTCCGCTGGACGATCACTGCCATCGCTGGCGTACTTTATATAGTCCAGCTCACCCGCATCTATCTTCTGCAGAACATCAATCGCAAATTTCTCGATTAATTTGAATGGCTTCAAATTCTGCATCGTATAGTACTCATCAACCAGCCCTTCAACATCAATTGACTCTGGAGCAGAGGCCCCGCTGGCGACAGTAACACCGACGAACCTCTCTCCGGTGGTGTGATTGATAACGATGTATTGCCCTGCCTCAGCCATTGTGCATGAACGCCCACCCTCACAATAGGTCGGCGTGCTGTAGATGCCTTGCACTTCATACCAGCCATCATCTGGCCATGAGATAACGTTACCTTCGACTTGAATTCTTGAGGGGTCTCCGTCGGCAACATCGTCTTTAACGACAATATTGTCAAAACGCTCCCCCGTTGTATGATTGATTACCAAGTAGCTTCCCGGACTAACATCACAGCTACTTCCGCCACTGCAGTAGGTCGTCGCACCATCTATCGACTGCACCTGATACCAGCCGTTATCCGGCCAGAAGATTCGGCCATTTCCAGATCGAATATCCGCATCACCAGGCACCTCCTCTCCGATAACGTTGATACCACTGAAACGCTCGCCCGTTGTATGGTTGACTACCAAGTAGCTCCCCGGGTCGACTTGACAACTACTTCCACCATTGCAGTAAGTAGTCGCACCATTTGTCGATTGCACCTGATACCAGCCGTTATCCGGCCAGGTAATAACGTCGCCTACAACCCAAACCCCACCATTGACAGGCACCACTTCACCACCTACGACAACGTCACTGAATGATTCACCCGTGGTGTGATTTATCACCTTATACCTGCCCGCCCCTACCTCACACGAACTTCCGCCATTACAGTAGATTATTGCACCATAGGGGGATTGCACCTGATACCAGCCATCATCCGGCCAGGAAATGATATTACCCACGACTGTAGGCGCCGCATTGACAACCTGTGCAGCAAACAGGACACCTGCAGCAAGCAGCAATTTTCCATGGAATTTTTGCATGAACAAACTAGCCACCACTTTTTAGAATGAACCCACAAGCTACCAGAGTAGGTATGACAAGAGAACGTACCTTCAGCGGTACTAGTACCGACGTACGTTCATGAGCCACTTGATAGTGCGGACTCTGGCTTGCAGTTTGCCGCCGGGGGACATTCGGAGTGAGGAGCGAAGCAGCGGTGTTGTGTCATCGCTTGCCTCGGCATCACTAACCAACTTGATTTGCATGAGACCATCATCGGCGGGGATCACCAGATTCAAGCTCGGCTCAACCAATCGATTCATCTGAAGAGCACGAGACAATAGGTGTTACCAGACATGCTGCCAAGAGAATATGATTAACGCCATCAGGTACTCGCAATATGTCCCTGAAAAGCGTCACTCCCAATCTAACGGATAATTTAGATTATAGGAGCGACTGAACACATCACACAACTCAGAAGACACGGCACGGATGGCTTCTGCATTCGCTTTGTTGCTCAGGAACAACTCTGAGAACCTGCCCCAGAATTTCTTGTGGTTTTTAACGAGAGATTATTCACAGGAAACAAGATATTGAAGCTGGCGGAGCTGGCATTAGACCAGCTCTCGACAACACCCCAGATTCAGCAACTCAGGAGCTACGCGTCTGATTCAATGATTTGAGCAGTTCATCCACGGCATCACGGCGAACTTGATCGTCAGTACGCGCCGAATCGGCCTGCGATGGATTCAAGCCGGGAACCGACTGGCCATTCACACCTTCAACGGCAGGTTGGCGCAGCATGGCTTCGCGCTCACGCAGATAACGATCATAGTGCTCATCGCGCTCTACTTCGGCTTGAGGTTCGGCCTCAGACACTACAGGCCGCTCATCAGCCAACTCGCTGTGCGGCTGCTGAACCTGGACAGGCACTTCAGCTGCAACAACCGGCACCACCTTCTCAGGCACTACCATTTTCTCAGGCACTGCAGCGGCCGTTGTGGCTGGCGCTGGCGTGCTCTTGACCGGCTCCATCAAAATGGCACCGCTTTCCAGTGACAACAGCGCACCTTGGTGCATGGTATCGCTGATGTCCTTGAGATCTTTGTTTGAAAAATTACCCAACGATGCCAGCGTATTGAGGTCATCGAAAATTGGCAGAGACTGAACCACAACGTCAAGATCAATATCCTGATCGGAGTCGATATCAGCCAGAGCGGCAGGGATCGAATCGATAACTGCAAAGACCGCAGCAACACTGTCTTTTTCGCCCGTGAACTGCAGCTCGCGATCTTTCTTGCGCTTGCTACCGATGCTGTCCAGACGAAGATCCATAGCCGGCTTGCGAGCAATACTGGCGCAAGCCGAGTACAGCATGTCGATGCCGTCGATAGCACGTGCAATACGATCTGGGTCAGATGCCCGCTCACCTGCGTCGGTCAGGCGGATATGCAGACGACCTTCGCCTGATTCCAGCGCCTCGGCGCGTGCGGAATCATCCTTGACAGTACCGAGCAACGAAACCATTGCAGGCAGATGACTACTGGCAAACATCACACGACTTGCCAGTCGGACAATTTCAGCTTGTTGTTGACGTGGGTCGTCTACGTTACTCAGCAAATTTTGCCAGTAATCAGTAGAACCCAGGGATTCAAGATGCAGGCAATTGACAACCCGCCTTTCTGACGCCGACATGGCATCAAAGCGATCCAGTATGAGAGCACCAGCATGGCCCAAACGCGCCGCTGCTGCTGTACGCTGGTCACCCTTGGCCGATCGGTATTGATCAACTACCGCCCGGATTTCGGACTTGTTGAGAATATCGACTATTTTACTAACGGCCATGCGCAGATCGTCTGCGTGCATGTTGGACTCCATTGACACCTGACTACCCAAGGTAATCGGCAGACTTTTTGACTCCTGAAGACTGGTCGGGGCGAGAGGATTCGAACCTCCGACCCCCACAACCCCATTGTGGTGCGCTACCAGGCTGCGCCACGCCCCGCCAGAGCCACGAATTCTAACGCATACGAAGACTTATTTGTGAGCTCTGCATGAAATATTCACGACATTGAGAATTATTTTTTCCGCAAGCCTACTGAAAACCTAACCAGTTCTCAAAATTCGTAGCAGATCTTCCAACTCGGAACGTAGCTGTCTGATCATCTGCTGTGATTGAGTATTATCATCCTTGACCAGATCACCCGCCAGATGCTGACGAGCACCACCAATAGTGTAGCCATCCTGATACAGCAGGCTACGTATCTGACGAATCAACATCACATCGTGTCGTTGATAATAGCGACGATTACCACGGCGCTTGACCGGCTCCAGCCCCGGGAACTCCTGCTCCCAGTAGCGCAGCACGTGCGGCTTGACCATACACAAGTCGCTGACCTCACCAATGGTGAAGTAGCGCTTGTTGGGTATGGTCGGGAGTTCGTTATTGTTACTGATTTCCAGCATAAGCTTCTACGCGTGCCTTCAGTTTTTGCCCAGGTCGGAACGTAACCACTCGTCGGGCAGAGATAGGTATCTCCTCACCTGTCTTGGGGTTACGTCCTGGCCGTTGGCTTTTATTACGCAAGACAAAATTGCCGAAACCCGACAATTTGACGTCGTAACCGCTTTCCAGCGCTACCCTGACCTCTTCAAAGAAGTGCTCGACGAACTCCTTGGCCTCACGCTTGTTGAGTCCAAGTTCATCGAACAACATCTCTGCCATTGCTGCCTTTGTTAGCGCCATCTCATACCCTTAGAATCGCCCCGTGTGCGATCTCAAGTGCAGCGACGATCTTGGCGACCACCTGCTCCACTTCCGCGTCTTCTAGAGTGCGCGAAAATCCTTGTAGAATCAAGCCTAAGGCCATGCTTTTCTTACCTTCCGCCACCTTCTCCCCCTGGTAGACATCGAAGACTCTGACGTCTTGCAGTATAGCGGGCGCCTGTTCACGAATAACTTCGATGATGGACTGGCAAGTGACCGACTCGTCCACTAGCAGCGCCAGATCACGGCGAACTTGTGGAAATTTGGACATCGGCTTCGCCTTCGGCACACTTGCCAGAGACAGTGCATGCAGAGACAACTCGAAAACCACGGGCATAACGCTCAGATCGAGTGACTGCTGCAATGCCGGATTCAACGCCCCCACATAACCTACCAGCACACCGTTAACTTCCATACCGGCGCGCTGACCTGGATGCAACATGGCCAGATCAGTAGGCACGTAGGCAATACTGACCCCGTTAGCCTGAGAGAACATTGCCTCAAGATCCGCCTTGATCGAGTAGAAGTCTGCCTCCCTTACCGTTGCGTTCCAGTTTTCGGCAGACAGTCGTCCAACCACCAGTCCCGCGATCATGTTTTGTTGCTGAACACCGGTATCGCTTTGCAGATCCGCACCATGATCTGCGGACAAATAGGCGTCCAGCCCCGCAGTCGATGCCCCCTCATTGTTGGACAAAAAACGCAAACCCGTTTCAAATAATGACATCGAACTGATCTGCCGCGACAAATTGCGCTGCATTGTTGACACCAGACCACCCACAAGCGTGGTACGCATGACGCCCAGCTCGGATGAAATGGGATTAGCCAAGGGCAGTGCTTTCAAATCAGGGCGCAAGAGCTCCTGCCGGGCGGCTTCAACAAAACTGTAAGTGACCACTTCCTGATAGCCACGATTCACCAGCAAGCGTTTGGTTGCCATCGGTGACACTGCGCTTTCGGGCACTGCACGCAAAACAGGTCGATAAGTGGGCGAGGTTCTTGGCAGCGAGTCATAACCAAGAATACGGGCGACCTCTTCAATATAGTCCTCCTCGATAGCCAGGTCATAACGGTAGCTGGGGGCAGATACCTGCCAACCGTCCGCCGTCGTTTCATTGCGAATACCCAGACGCGTGAAAATCATCGAAACAGTGGCAACCTCGGGATTGATACCCAGCACCCTCTGCAAACGTGCTCGGCGCACCAGCACATCCAGACGAGCTGGCATGCGCGCATCATCCTGCCAATCCGTGATCGGACCGGCCTGACCACCGGCGATGGCACGCATCAGCCCCGTGGCATATTCCAGAGCCTCGCGCTGACCAGCAGGGTCCACACCTCGCTCGAACCGATGCGCAGACTCTGTATGACTGGCGTAACGACGTGGCTTGCCGGCAATGATCTCAGGCAAAAACAGCGCACTTTCAAAAAAGATACGCGTGGTTTTCTCGTCTACCGACGTTGATTCTCCCCCCATGATGCCAGCGATACCAATCGGACCACGATCATCAGCAATGATCGTTGTATCCTCATCCAGCGCTACATCCCGACCATCGAGCAACACCAGTCGCTCACCCGCTCGTGCGAGTCGCACCTGGATGCCTCCCTGCAATTTGTCAGCATCAAAGGCATGCATGGGCTGACCCAGCTCTTGCATGACATAGTTGGTGATATCCACGGCAGGACTGATGGCGCGCACACCGGCACGGCGCAAGCGTTCGATCATCCAACCAGGAGTGGCACATCCGGGCGTCAGCTGGGTAAGCATGCGGCCAGTGAAACGCACACAAGCACTTTGCCCATCCACAACGACAGAGTGCTGATCATCCACTTCCACCGGCGTTTCATTGATTTCCCGCACTTGCAGCGCCAGATCGTTCCGCGCACACAGATCCCGAGCGATACCGCGAATACTCAGACAATCACCACGATCCGGGGTCAGGTCGATATCAATGATGGAGTCGTCCAGCTCCAGGTAGGCAACAAGATCAGTACCGGTAACCGCATCATCGGGCAACTCCATGATTCCGTCGCGCTCTTCCGACAAACCCAGCTCGGCCGCCGAACACAACATCCCCATGGAGACCTGCCCACGTAGTTTGGCTTTTTTCAGTTTTGTCCCATCAGGCATTCTGCCACCAACCTGTGCCAGCGCGGTGGTCAGACCTGCACGCGCATTAGGCGCACCACAGATCACTTGAATCAACTCTTCCGCACCGCAATCAACTTCACAGACGCGCAATCGATCGGCATCCGGATGCTGTTGAATATTCACGATGCGGGCAACTACCACCCCCTTGAAGTCAGGCGCAGCCGATACGATTTCATCGACTTCCAGACCCATGAAAGTGAGCTGCTCACCCAGACCCTGTGTATCAACAGGTGGGTTGACCCACTCTCGCAGCCATTTCTCACTGAATTTCATGTGATTTCTCGCTTAATGGAACTGGGAAAGAAAGCGCAGATCGTTCTCGAAGAACTGCCGCAGATCAGTAACGCCATACCTGAGCATGGCAAGTCGCTCAACACCGATACCAAAGGCATAACCGGTGAATTCCTCTGTATCGATACCCACTGAGCGAAACACTGATGGATGCACGATTCCAGAACCCAGCACTTCAATCCATGGACCCTTGTTGATCCTGATATCCACTTCTGCCGATGGCTCCGTGAAAGGAAAATAGGAAGGTCGAAAACGAATTTCACAATCGTCCTGATCGAAGAACAAGGTCAGAAAGGCTTCCAGATGACCCATCAGATCGGTCAATGCAATATCTCGATCAACCAGCAGACCTTCAACCTGGTGAAACATCGGAGAATGCGTCATATCCGAATCACAGCGATAAACCCGCCCTGGCGCTATGACACGAAGTGGCGGCTCCACCGACTTCATATAGCGGATTTGCACAGACGATGTATGCGTGCGCAGCAGTCGGTTGACGTCAAAGTAGAAAGTATCGTGCATGGCCCGCGCCGGATGATGAGCCGGTATGTTCAGTGCCTCAAAGTTATGATAATCATCTTCAACTTCAGGCCCGATGGCGGACTCAAATCCCAACTGGCCAAAAAGTGCCGATACGCGTTCAATTGTCAGCGTAACCGGATGCAATCCCCCAGACAACGATCCGCTGCCCGGCAGCGTGATATCCAGTGCGTCAGCCGCCAGCTTTTCTGCCAGCGCTGCATCGTCAAGAACAAAGCGACGCGCATCTATCAACGCCTGAACAGCCTGCTTGGCTTTGTTGACCGCCTGCCCTGCAGCAGGTTTTTCCTCAACAGGCAGTGCGCCGATTGATTTGAGCACGCCAGTCAGCCTGCCCTTCTTGCCAAGCAGCTCGACGCGTACCGCCTCCAGTGCCTCCAGGGACGCTGCATCGCCGACCATATGGTCAGCCTCGGTTATCAAGCTATCTAGGTCCAGTGACATTGGTTGATTCATCCCGTGTCGTCGTTGGATTGGGAAAGCGGCTCTTGCAAGTCGCCACAAAAAAGGGGAATACCGCACTAAGTCGGCATTCCCCCGGTCGATAAAGCCAGGCTTACAACCACCCTGACTACATTACTGCGTAGTCAGGGCAACCTGAGCTATCTCAGGCAGGCAGATTGACTGCAGGCAAGGCGGCTTTTGCTTTATCGACAATCGCTACAAATGCTGCATCGTCAGAAAAAGCCAAAGCAGCCAGCATCTTTCGATCTACTTCGATACCGGCAATCTTCAGACCCTGCATCAGGCGGCTGTACGTAATGTCGTTAGCACGAGCAGCAGCATTGATTCGTGCAATCCACAAACGACGGAATGTACGCTTCTTTGCTTTACGGTCACGATAAGCATATTGACCTGCTTTCGTAACTGCCTGCTTGGCAACACGAAAGACACGACTGCGTGCACCGCGGTAGCCTTTCGCCTGCTTGAGGATTTTCTTGTGACTTGCGCGCGCCGTGACGCCGCGTTTAACTCTTGGCATTGCTCAGATTCCTAGCGAAGGTTGGGTAACATGCGTTTGATCAGGACCACATCGTTCTGATGAACCATGTCTCCACCACGTAGATGACGCTTACGCTTGGTGCTTTTCTTGGTCATGATATGGCGCATGTGTGAACTCTTGCGCTTGTAACCACCTGAACCTGTGCGCTTGAACCGTTTTGCGGCTCCGGACACGGACTTTTGCTTGTTGGACACTGTTTGACTCCTGAAATTGAAGGGGTACAAAACCCCGAGTGACAAACACCGGTGACGTCGTAGTGTCGGTACGTCAACGCGGTGGAAAAAGGGCCGGATCAGAACTGCACAAAGAGTAAACCCTATATGCCTTCCGAACCCAGCCGCCTATCTTAATGCTTTTTGGGCGCCATTACCATGACCATTTGCCGACCTTCGAGCTTCGGGAACTGCTCGACAGTACCTAATTCGGACAAATCCAGCTCGACACGCTTCAATAGCTTGGCACCAAGTTCACGGTGAGCCATTTCACGACCTCGAAATCGCAGCGTTATCTTGGTCTTATCGCCCTGCTCGAGAAATTTGACAAGGTTACGCAGTTTGACCTGGTAATCGCCATCCTCTGTACCCGGTCGAAACTTTATTTCCTTGAGCTGAGCCGTCTTCTGCTTCTTGCGACCAGCATTCTGCTTCTTGTTAGCTTCGAACTTGAATCGACCGTGATCCATGATCTTGCATACGGGCGGCGAGACGTTTGGCGAAATTTCCACCAGATCCAGATTGGATTCACGCGCCGTTGCCAACGCCCTCTCCAGAGGAACCACTCCCACCTGCTCACCTTCAGCAGATATGAGTCTGACCTCCGACACGTCGATCTCGTCGTTTTTCCTATTTACTTTTTTAGCAGAAATACCTCATCCCTCCTGAGCGGCTGTACCAACAGCTTGGCCGCGATTTACGACTTCTTGTTCAAGCATCAAATTGAGTTCATCCAAAGTTAAAACACCCAGATCTTCGCCGTTACGAGTTCTTACGGCAATAGACCGACTTTCCACTTCCCTGTCTCCAGCTACCAACAAATAAGGCACCCGCTGGAGTGTCCATTCGCGAATCTTGAAGCCGATCTTCTCATTACGGAGATCAGTCTGCACGCGTATCCCACTATTTTGCAACACTTCGGCCACTTCTTCAATGAATTGTGACTGCTTGTCCGTGATATTCATGACAACCGCCTGCACTGGCGCCAGCCATAACGGCAGTCTTCCTTCAAAATTCTCTATAAGAATACCGATAAAGCGCTCGAAGGAGCCCAGTATTGCTCTGTGTAACATCACGGGAACCTGACGGTCTCCGTGTTCGTCAATATAACTGGCATCAAGCCGACCAGGCATTGAGAAATCCACCTGCATCGTGCCGCACTGCCACACCCGACCGATACAATCCTTAAGGGAGAATTCTATCTTGGGACCGTAGAAAGCACCTTCACCGGGCAACTCTTCCCATGGCAGACCTTTGGCATCCAGCGCATCAGCCAATGCTTTTTCTGACTTATCCCATGCCTCATCACTGCCCACACGCTTGGGCGGCCTTGTCGACAGACGATAAATAACATCCGTAAAGCCGAAATCCTCATAAACAGTATGCAGGAAGTCGATGAAATCACCGACCTCTTCCTGAATCTGCGCCTCCGTGCAAAAAATATGTGCATCGTCCTGAGTAAAGGCGCGGACCCGCATGATGCCATGCAGTGCACCTGACATCTCATTGCGATGGCAGGAACCAAACTCTGCCAGTCGCAGCGGCAGGTCACGGTAACTCTTGAGCCCCTGATTGAATACCTGGACATGACAAGGGCAATTCATAGGCTTGACAGCATACCGGCGATCGTCGGTTTCTACCGTAAACATGTCATCACCGAACTTGTCCGCATGCCCACTCTTTTCCCATAGGGAAAAATCAACCACTTGAGGTGTGCGTATTTCCTGGTAGCCATGTGCAATCTGTTGCGCACGCATATAGTTTTCAACCGCCAGGTAGACCGCCCAACCCTTGGGGTGCCAAAAAACCATTCCTGGGGCTTCATCCTGCAGATGAAACAGATCTTGCTGTTTGCCAATCCGGCGATGATCCCGCTTCTCAGCTTCTGCCACGTTGTGCAAATGCGTCTTCAGCTCTTTCGGGTTCGCGAAAGCGGTACCGTAGATTCGTTGCAACATGGTGTTGTTGGAATCACCACGCCAGTAGGCCCCCGCAAGCTTCGTCAGCTTGAATGCCTTGAGATGAGAGGTGTTGGGTACATGCGGACCACGGCAAAGATCAGTGAAATCTCCTTGTGCATATAAAGAGAGGGTTTCACCAGCTGGAATGCTTTCGATGATTTCAGCCTTGTAGTCCTCACCAAGACCTTTGAAATAAGTAATGGCTGCATCACGATCGATCGTTGAGCGTTCAACCGGAAATGCCTTCTCTGCAAGTTCCTTCATGCGCTCTTCGATCGTCACCAGATCTTCTGGCGTAAAGGATCGTTCGTAATCGAAATCGTAATAGAAGCCATCTTCAATGACCGGCCCGATCGACACTTGTGCCGATGGAAACAACTGTTTTACCGCCTGCGCCAGCAGATGAGCGGTGCTATGTCGCAAGAGTGGTAAGGCTTCTTCGCTTTTATTGGTAACAACTGACAAGGTTGCATCACTTGTCATTTGATGACTGGCATCAACCAGCTCACCATTGACGATACCGGCGAGCGTGGCTTTTGCCAGGCCAGGGCCAATATCGGCAGCGACATCCATAACGGATACCGCTTCAGGGTACTGACGAGTACTGCCGTCAGGCAATGTAATAACGGGCATTTGGATCTCCAGTGGTGACCGATACGAGAGGTCACTTAAGTTATCAGTGGTGACCCCTACGCAAGGCCACGTGTGATCGTGAACGGCGATGTTACTGCAATTCGCCAGCCTGGTGGCTGCTTGCCTGTCTGACAGAATGAACAGAAAACTGCGAAATCAGTGAACGTGATGAAAATAAGCAAAATAATATTGCACCAGGTGTTGACCGGAGCGATTCGCTTCCTTACACTACGGCCCAACGGCAGGCGCGTAGCTCAGTTGGTTAGAGCATCACCTTGACATGGTGGGGGTCGTTGGTTCGAATCCAATCGCGCCTACCAATTTTTTTCTTATTATGTTGTGTCTTTTACGTTGTGATTGGCCAACGTATATCACCAAGTTGCAAACTTCGTGTCTCTGAACGAACTTACGGCCGTATCCCCAATCGACGGCCGCTATGCGTCCCGAACCGCCCCTCTCCGAGAATGCTTCAGCGAATTTGCGCTGATTCGAGAACGGGTCCGAGTCGAAGTACGCTGGCTCCAGGCATTGGCCGACAGCCCCGATATTCCCGAACTCCCCCCTATTTCAGAAGAGTCGCGTCAAGCCTTGCTGGCGATTGGCGAGATCAACCTTGAAGATGGCGCTGCGATCAAGACCATTGAGCGCACCACAAATCATGATGTAAAGGCCGTCGAGTATTTCATCAAGCAACAGCTTGAAGCCTTGCCTGAACTGGCCGCCAAAAGCGAATTTGTACATTTTGCCTGCACATCCGAAGACATAAACAACCTCTCTTACGGTTGCATGTTGTCACGCTATCGACAGGACAACCTGCTACCCGCCTGTGATTCGGTAATCACTCTCTTGACGCAATTTGCGCATGAGCACGCTGATATACCGTTGCTGAGCCGAACCCACGGCCAGACTGCCAGCCCCACGACTCTGGGCAAGGAATTTGCCAATGTAGTCGCTCGCCTGCAACGACAGCGCAAGACGATTGCTTCGGTAGAATTACTCGGCAAGATCAACGGTGCCGTCGGCAATTACAATGCTCACATCAGTGCCTATCCTGATCTGGACTGGGCAGCTTTTGCCGAACAGTTCGTCACCAGCCTGGGCCTGGAATTCAATCCTTACACCACTCAGATCGAACCGCACGACTGCGTGGCAGAACTGTTTGATGCTGTATCGCGATTCAATGTCACATTGATAGATCTGTGCCGCGACTGCTGGGGCTATATCTCTCTGGGGTATCTGTCGCAGAAACCAGTTGCTGGCGAAATCGGTTCTTCCACCATGCCACACAAGGTCAACCCGATCGACTTTGAAAATGCCGAAGGCAACTTAGGTCTGGCCAACGCCATGTTTGACCACCTGAGTCGAAAACTGCCTATCTCCAGATGGCAACGGGACCTTACTGACTCGACCGTCTTGCGCAATCTTGGGGTCGGTGCTGGATATACGCAGATTGCCATTGACTCACTACTCAAGGGCATGAGCAAACTTGGCGTAAACCAACAGTCCATTGCAGCCGATCTGGACGCTGCCTGGGAAGTACTGGCCGAGCCGGTTCAGACCGTCATGCGACGTCATGATGTGCCCAACGCCTACGAAGCGCTGAAGGAACTGACCCGTGGTAACGCCATGAATGAGGCCTCCATGCGCCAGTTCATTGAAGGCCTGCAGATACCCGATGCCGATAAACAGCGCCTGCTGTCTCTGACGCCAGCGACTTATACCGGCCTTGCCGCTGAATTAGCTCGCAAAATCTGAGATTGCTTCTGCAGAGCCAGCAATGCTGGCTCTGCTATCTGCTATGCCCGCACAACTGCTCGGATGTGTTCGTCTTCTTCAGGCCAGGCCTGATTGACATCAGCTGGATACCTCGCTCATGCCCTACTCCCACATTCAATGGCCTGAAGGGCTGGATGAAGCACGTTTTCTTGCTGAGTACTGGCAACAAAAACCGCTGTTGATCAGACAAGCCTTACCGGACTTCGAAACACCTCTTCCCGCTGATGAACTGGCTGGCTTGTCGCTTGAACCGGAAACCACACCTCGCCTGATAACACAGGATGGCACGGGTGCCTACCATCTGGAGCACGGCCCGTTTGAGGCAGATCGTTTCGAAACATTAACCGGCAACGACTGGTCATTACTGGTTACCGATGTTGAAAAACATCTGCCAGACATTCTCCATTACTTGCAGCCATTCGGCTTCCTTCCTGGCTGGCGCATAGATGATCTGATGATCAGTTACGCACCGTTGGGAGCTTCGGTGGGCGCACACATCGATGAATACGATGTTTTTCTCTTGCAGGCAAGCGGCGCTCGACGCTGGTCCATAGAAGCACCGGCTGCAGCAAGCTACGAATTGGTGCCGGACTCGGAGCTCAAATTACTCTCATCATTCAAAGCCACTGATACCTGGGAGCTTGAGGCTGGCGATCTTTTGTACCTGCCACCCGGCGTCCCGCATCATGGTGTGGCAAGTGCCGAACCTTGCACAACCTGGTCGATAGGGTTTCGCGCGCCAACAACGGCAGATTTCGTCATGCGCATGGCAGAGATGATCTGCGAAAAACTGCCCAAACAGCGCTACACCGATGCGCCACTGACACCCGCAACACCCGGTGAAATAGACGGTAACGCATTGGCACGCTTTGCTGATATCTGGAACCAGGCAATCGGCTCGAACAAGGAAACTCTGGCCATGATGACCGGACAGTTTCTGACAGAGTCTGCCAACGTAAGTAATACGTCGCGTGTCGATGATGACGAATCACTGGATTCTTTCGCTGATGATTACTGGCAGGCAGCACCGTTCAGTCGTTTTGCCTGGCGATCACTTTCAGATGACAATAGTGACAATGCGACTGTGCAACTATTTGTCGATGGTGAAGCGCATCAATGCAGCCGCCGATTCGCGATCGAGCTGTGTCGTGCTGGCAATAGCATAAACAGTACCGATCATCAGCTATCGACAGACGATGCCACTCTACTGAGACAGCTGGCTTTCGAAGGATCTCTGATGAGGCAAGAAGACGAAGAGTAGAGGCCTGAAGCAAACTCTCAATGTGCCGGTATACTTCACGAACCTCTAAAGGCTCTCAGGCTTTAGCTGCTCGCCATGGTTTGACACTTTCTGGATATAGTCGATCAACTCAATGGATTTGAACGGCTTTTCGAAAAGCTCCAGGGCTCCTGCGGCAATCGCGCTTTCACGAAGGCCTGGTTGCTTGCTGGCAGTCATGATGATTTTCTTGATTGATGCGGTCCGAACATCTTCGGAAAAATGTCCCATCACTTCAAAACCGGTACCGTCTGGCAGGTTGTAGTCAATCAGCGCTAAATCCGGCGGGTTCTCACGGGCGACACGGCATGCCTCTCCCCTGTCATGCGCAACATTGACCTCATAACCTTCAGCTTTCAAGCGTATCTTCAGCGCCAGGGCAATGTACATGTCATCCTCGACAAGAAGGATTCGATTAAGCATTCACTTTTTGCTCGTTTAGCTATGGACTGCGGACAAGCCTGTGCAGCAATTCGGTCAATTTTTCGGACGACAATTGCAGCATGGGGAGACATTGATCAAG
Organism: Granulosicoccus antarcticus IMCC3135; assembly: GCF_002215215.1. NCBI lineage: Bacteria > Pseudomonadati > Pseudomonadota > Gammaproteobacteria > Chromatiales > Granulosicoccaceae > Granulosicoccus > Granulosicoccus antarcticus. Next base: position 5,623,295 of record NZ_CP018632.1, read on the forward strand.
GTCTTCTTCGAAAATCTCCTGAACCTTTAATCGAACAGAAGTCTCGTACTTCATGCCATTGATCTCTGCTTGATTACAGTCCATCGGCGTAATGGATTTCAACAGCTCAGTAAGCTCTAGCAGAGACACATGCACCTCATGCTGCAAGCCGCCATGGTTCACCATAGCGGCTCGTACATCATGCAGAAGAATTGCTTTTTGTTCAGCGGTATCCATCAGCCAGACCGATCAGTGAGCCAAACTGTCAATGGCTTCAACCAACTGAGCGGCCTGAAAGGGTTTTTCCAGGTAACGACTATCGTGATAGGTAGACGCCCGTTCACGCATGGCAGGGTCTTTGCTAGCAGTTATGAAGATGATCGGAGTTGAACTCAGAGAAGCAGATGCACGCAAGCGATCGGCAACGACAAAGCCACTACCACCAGGAAGATTGATATCCAGCAGAATGACTTCCGGTTGACACCGTACCGCCGCCTTCATTGCATACACTGCGTCGGCAGCAGAATCGACAAGATAGCCCATGGATTTCAGGCGTAACGATAGAGCCATCGAAATTTTCTTGTCGTCCTCAACCAATAAGATTGTGTTTGTCATATTGTTCTTATTCTTAGCCCAACACAGGTGCGTGATTAGCGCTTGAAAGGGCTAACGGCACACAGACACCTGTCCTGAGCGCAGAATCTGACTGCGTCACGCATTTAGCTCATTGCATGACTACATTCTGGGAGCTGGCTCTCTGAACACGATGAAACCAATCGTCTTCAGTGCATTTCGAATTGTGATGCAAGTAACGGCTCCAGCACAGCGACATCATCAGGGTGATCAATTCCTCGCGCACTACTCGCCTCTACTTCCCCCACATGAATTCGCCCCCCATGATAGAGAACTCGCAGCTGCTCCAGCTGCTCTTCAAGCTCCAGTGTGCAGGCTTTCAACTCATGATAATCCAGCAAATAGCCGCACCGATAAGCATAGAGACCAATATGCAAAAAGGCCGCGGGGAAGCTGTCCGCTGCTCCATCGTCGGTTACTGACAAGTCGCGACGCACTGGAATCGATGCCCTGCTGAAGTACAAAGCCATGTCACGTTTGTCTCGAACGACTTTGACACGATTGGCATCTCGATAATCTTGTACATTCTGAATCGGCATGCACAAAGTCGCCATATCGGCCTCGGCAACCCGCTCCAGATTGCCAGCCAGAAGGTCGAGATGATGGGCAGGCGTTGCCGGCTCATCTCCTTGCAAGCCCACAATCACGCGGCCCTGATCCCAATTTCTGACTCGTGCCACTTCGGCAATGCGATCGGTGCCACTCGGATGATCCGGATCTGTCATCTGGACATCCACTCCGGCCTCGACACAGACGGCCCGTATGCGCTCATCATCAGTTGCAACAATCACCGATTCGGCAGCGGACTCCTGCGCTCTGGCAATGGTATGCAGAATCATCGGTTTACCATTAAGCAGGTGCAACGGTTTGCCCGGAAACCGACTCGAAGCATAGCGTGCAGGTATGACGATCGTATAACTCTGGCCACTCATTGCTCAGAATTCCTCACACAAATGACATCACTCACGCAATGATTGCTCCAGGTTGTCGATTGCCGCGGCAAGTTCAACACTAAGGTTGACTCGTGTTCGCACCTCATGGACAGAATGCGGTAAGTCTGTCAGGCCAGTCAACTTCACAGCGTCCTTGGCAGTCACGAGCACCGGCATATCATCAGAGAAACTCACATCTGCCAGAGTAAACTCATGATGATCAGGCAAGGGATGTGGCTCAACCAGCAACCCCGCGGCCTCCAGACTATTGAAAAACCGCTGGGGATTACCAATGCCTGCAACGGCGTGAACTCTCTGACCACGCAGAGAATCCAGAGTCAGAGAATGACCGGAAACCAGATTAAGCAGCTCTGCTGGCACCAATTGGAAACACTGCTGCGACGAGGCTTGCAAGACGTTTCCCACATCACCCTGTCTCAACGATTGATGCAGATTGCCAACAACCTCATTACCATTTCCAGTAAACGGCAACTGAATGGCGACCAGATCAGCGCTTGCAATTTGTTGCGCTGATTCACGCAAGGGACCCGCTGGTAATAACCAGCCATTACCCAATCCACGTATGCCATCAAAGACCATGATGTCAGCGGTGCGAGCCATCGCCAGATGTTGCAGCCCATCATCGGAAAATATCAGATTGGCGTCTGTATGCTCTGCCAGGTATTCAACGGCCGCAGCCCGGTTCACGCACACGCACACAGGAACACCGGTTTGCCGATACAGCATGACTGGCTCATCACCAGCAGTGGCAGCAGTATCTTCGGCATTGAGCAAATAGGCCTGTTCGTGCCTTGTTCCGCCGTAACCTCGACTGACGATGGCAGGTCTCCAACCGGCGCGCTGAAATCTTTCGACCAGAGTGGCACATAACGGCGTCTTGCCAGTACCCCCTACGGACAGGTTGCCCACCACGATCACCGGCAGCCGCGAATCATGACGCTTGATCAGCCCCCGCTCGTAAGCCAGGCGGCGTAACCGCAGAAGCAAACCATAGACAAGCGATATCGGCCAGAGCAGCCGGGCAAACCAGTCGCGTGTCTGCCAGCTTTGTTCAATTCGACTCACAGGCAAACAGCAGTCCGGGTCCGGGTCCGGGTAGTCGAGAATTTTCTGTTACTCAGGTGAGCAGTCCTCTGCATCACCGAAACTGCAACTGGTGCAACTTGAAGTAGTGCGACTTTCTGGCCAGCAGCTCCTCATGGGTACCCACTTCCACGATCTCACCACGATCCATCACAACAATACGCGTCGCCTGTTCGATCGTGGACAGCCGATGTGCGATGACAAGTGTGGTCCGCCCTTCCATCAGCGCGTCCAGGCCTTGTTGCACCTTTCTCTCCGACTCTGTATCCAGTGCTGAAGTTGCTTCATCAAGAATCAGGATAGGCGCATTCTTCAGTAGTGCTCGCGCTATCGCCACACGCTGCTTCTGACCACCGGACAGCATGACACCGTTCTCACCCACCATGGTGTCGTAGCCTTCGGGCAATCTTGAAATAAAATCATGTGCATGCGCCGCCCTGCAGGCCGCATGCAGAGTTTTTTCGTCAATGGTGTCTCTGCTGCCATAAGCAATATTGCTCGCGATCGTATCGTTGAACAGCATGACATCCTGACTGACTGTCGCAATACGACTGCGCAAAGAGGCCAAGGTATAGTCCTCCACCGAAGCTCCGTTCACCAACACCGCACCACTTTCCAGCTCATACAATCTGGGCAACAGGTTGACCAGTGAGGTCTTGCCACTGCCGGACTCCCCGACAAAGGCCACAGTCTCACCGCTGGCTATGGTCAGATCAATCTTGCTCAGTACTGCCGGCTTGTCTTTCTGATAACGCAGATGAACATTGCGATATTCGATACTAGCAATGTTCTCTTCAAGCTTCTGTGTTCCATGATCATGCTCAGACTCCAGATCCAGTATGGCAAACAGGCTCTCGCCAGCAGCGATGCCTTTCTGAATCTGGCTATTGAGTGAAGTCATGCGCTTGAGTGGAGCGAACAGCAGCAGCATGGCCGTAATGAACGACATGAAACTACCGACCGAAATTCGATCGTCTGCATCGCCACTGGAGGCAATATAGACAATGACAGCCAAAGCCAACGCCACCAGCAGCTGAACAATGGGCTCATTCATGGCCTTGACCATGGTCTCCTTCATGTTGAAGGCGCGATTGCTTTCATTGGCCAGCTCGAACGATTGCATCTCTTCTTGCTGACCACCAAAGATCTTGATGACCCGAGCCCCTTCCACCGCTTCCTGGATGACGTGACTGACATCGCCCATGGAGCCCTGAATACTACGACTGATGGATCGGAACTGCCGACTGACACGAGCGACGATAACGCCGATGATCGGGCCAATGATCAGAAATGCCAGAGATAACTGCCAACTTTGATAGAACATCAGGCCGAACAGACCGATGGCTGTCAGAGTATCGCGAACCATGACCGTCAACGAACTGCTGGCCGCATTGGCAACCATCTGGCTATTGAAGGTAATGCGTGAAATGAGCTCACCTGATGAAGCTCTATCGTAAAAAGAGGTAGGCAAAGTCAGGTACTTTTCGAATATTTCACTGCGAAGCTGCTTGATCACTCGCCAGCCTATCCATGCAATGTAATAGGTAGAGGCGAAGCCTGCGATGCCGCGCACCAGAAATATGCCAATGATCAACAGCGGCACCATCAGAATCGAGCGCTTGTCCTGCTCGACAAAACTGCCATCCAGCATGGGCTTCATGAGCGCCGCAAAGGCAGTATCGGTTACCGCATAGCCAACCATGCCGATAACGGCAATGATGAATTCGCGCCGATAAGGCCGGACGTACGCCAACAGCCGCTTGTAAGTCATGCTGCCTGCTACAGATTCAATTTCCACGACTTATACCGCCAAGGTCAGACCGTGACGTACAAACGTTCCGGTGATTAATATCGTAAGCAAGCGTGGGAAATCTCTGGGCATGACGTTATTTGATTGGCGGGCACTATTGAGTGCCCACTATGCCAGTAAATTAACCTAGTCGGTACTTCGTGATGTCGCAATGGACATCTTGAGCATACCAAGCTGGCCTGCAGCATCCATCGCCGTAACGACAGATTGATGAGGAGCCTGAGCATCAGCACGTATCGTCAATGGAATGTCACGCTTGCCACCTGAGATCTTGTACAGGGCATTTTGCACCGTCGCCACATCCGAGTTGACCAGTTCCTGGTCATTGATGAAATAGTGCCCCGCTGCATTAATCACTATTTCGATTCGATCCTGAGATGATTCGGTTTCAGTATCACTTGCGCGCGGAAGCTGCAGGGATATCTCCGACTCCTTCTGGAAGGTGGTGGATACCATGAAAAATATCAGCAGCAGGAACACCACATCGATCAACGGTGTCAGGTTGAGTTCCAGCTCCTCGCGTGGTTCTCGTTTGAACTTCATCCCTGCGCTACTCTCGCCTGCGACTGTCGCTTCTGCAGAACATCAACCAGTTTCAGCGATTCCTTTTCCATATCCACTACAAGGCCATCGACCTTACGGCGAAAATAACGATGAAACATCAATGCCGGTATGGCCACCATCAGGCCACCAGCCGTGGTAATCAAGGCTTGTGAAATACCGCCAGCCAGCTGCGCCGGATTGCCAACACCCACAGTTGTAATGTTGGTAAACACGCTGATCATGCCGATGACAGTACCCAGCAAACCGAGCAGTGGCGTGACCGCGGCAATGGTACCCAGAGCATTCAGATAACGCTCCAGCTCGTGAGCAACATGCCCGCCTACTTCTTCTATGGATGCCTTCATGACCTCACGATCGTGGCTGCGATTATGCAGTCCAGCCGCCAGCACTCTCCCCAGAGGAGATGCTTGCTGTATCTCGCGAATCTTGTCTTCTGTCAACTGACGAGTACTTGCCATGCGCCAGACATCGGCGACCAGATTGACAGGCAATACTTTGTCATTTCGAAGTGAAAAAAAACGCTCTCCGATAATGGCCAGTGCAATTACCGAACTCGCAACAATCGGCACCATCAACCAACCGCCAGCAGTAACTATTTCCCACACAGTGTCTGTCCCTTATGCGCAAGTGAAAACAAGCGCAACGCTTGAGACTGTTCCGAAAACCTCTCAGAACAGGCTGTATTTACGATTCCGTGCCAGAAGCTACGGTGTGAACGCCACCAGGTTGATGGCGGGTGGTCGACGCCCGACCGGTCAAACGAAAAAGATACTGCACCCTCCGTACCAGTAATGTAGGGCATTGCACCAACTAATTCATAACGTGATTGTACATCGGCATGAGGAAAACCATAACGATTGCCTTGCCCTGATGGAAAAACAATATGTAATGGCCTCAGAGTTTCAAGCAGGTTACTTGTTGAAGACGTATTACTACCATGGTGTGGAGCGACCATGAGATCTATGTTCAATGGCGAAAACGCCGAGCCCGACTGGCCTTGCAACACACTACGCAAGCGTCTGGCCAACTGCGCCTCCCCCGCCGCCTCGATGTCACCAGTGAGCAAGACTCGACTGGCTCCATGATGTACCAGTAACACACAGGAAAGATCGTTATCCGAACCTTTATCCGATGCTGCCGGATGCATCAGGCTGAAAATCGTAGCACCATCCTGCCACTGCATGCCAACCCGACAAGCTTCGCCCTTCAAGTCCGCACGTATGTGACGAATATCTGACGGATCAATCATCGTCGCTAACGGCACGCTGCTGATCAGACGAACATCAGGATAACGATTCAGAACATCGCTGACTCCGAAAGCATGATCTTCATCGCCATGAGAGACAACCAGCGTATCGATACGCCGCCTGCCACGAGAATGCAGGAATGGCACTACGACGGCTTCGAACATACTCAGATCACTTGAGACCTTGCCACCCGTATCAAACAGCAACGTCTGCTGCTCACTGAAAACCAGCACTGCCAGACCTTGCCCGACGTCCAGCACATGAGCCTCGAAGCCGTCCATCGGCGGACGATATACATTGAACAGCAAGGCAGGCATCAGCATGGGTACCGCCAGCCATCGCCACCCTAACCCTCGCGGGGCCAACAATAGCAACAGCCCTGAAAGACACAGCAAGGCAACACTCAGAGATGGCATCACCAAGGTCACTGAGCCTGCCACAAACTCCATTATCCATCGCAGCAACACCAGTAATCCTTCGATGGACCATTGGGCCAGCATCAGCACACTGTTACCCAGCTCCGGAGACAGCAAGCTCCCAAGCAGCGCAAGAAAGCACAAGGGAACTACAATGATGCCGACCCACGGAACAGCCACCAGGTTGGCCAATGGCGCGATCAACGAACCTGTTTGAAAGAACCATGCGGTCACTGGCAACAGCAACAAACCCAACAGGATGTGCATATGCAACGCATGTGGAAGCTGCATCAAGATGCGTTTTCCAAATGTGGTTTCTGTCTCCTGATCCATACTCGGCGCTGCTCTCTGGCGGCCGTGGTGCAAGTAGAACAATGCTGCCACAGTACCGAAAGATAACCAGAAACCGACGGATAGTACTCCCAGTGGATTGTGCAAAAGCACCGCCAGCAGCGCCAGACAAAGACCTGTGGTGGTTCCAAGCACTCTGAACCGCAAGCCTGCAAATACCCATACCGCCAACATGATCACGGCACGCTGTGTCGGTAACCCGAAGCCTGCCAGCAACGCATAGACGATAGCGATACCCAGACTGAACAGCAGGCCAATATCACGTGGGTCCAGGTTCGGAAAACGGAATCGGATAGCAGTAAGGTGGCGCAACATTCGACCACTGATCCATCTTGTCGCCACAAAAACCCAGCCTGCCAGCAAGCTGATGTGCAAGCCGGAAATAGCCAACAGGTGGGCTGTGCCCGTCTGCCTCAGTAAATCCCAGACCTCATCAGTTACTGCGTGCCTCACGCCAAGCGTGAGAGCCTGCACCAGAGCAAGCTGGTCGTTGCCCGCCGGCAATTCGCTCAAGTTATAAGCCAGTTTTTCACGCAAGGCTGCCACACTGCCTGAACTCGCTTCGTGCAGGCGCAACGCCTGTGGAGAATTCCTGACATAGCCTCTCGCATGAATACCTGAAGCCAGAGCCCATTGAACGCGATCAAAGCCACCAGGATTGCGCAAGCCCGTCATGGGCCGAAGTCTGGTCGTGAGCTCCCACGTTTCGCCAGCGTGTAATTCAGACGGAGACCCATACCAACTCAATTGCAGGCGGCGTGGCCCGAGAGGCAAGGTACAGGATCGGCACTGCGTCACAATTGCTTCAAAGCGCAGACGCCGAGCGTCTCGCTGCGGTACGCTAGAGACTTGAACGACCAGACGAACATCCACCCCAAGCTCTTCAAGGCGTAGTTGCCGGACCGAGAGCTCCAGGAAGGTAGCACTGAGCATGAGTATTGCGAACAGACAGCCGAGTATTGCCGCTCTGAAACGTGTGCAATAGAGGAACGTCAGAAACATTGCCAGCGACATCAACACAATCGACATTGGCGTCGGTATCGATCTGAGCCGCAAAATGACAACCACGCCAATCAGACAGGCAACCGCGAACAGGCGCATCAGCGAGTTCCCTCGTTTGCCACAGCCGGCCAAAAATAGCTTAATAATTGCCGAGTTTGGTCGTTACCGTAAGCAATCCTGCCTGATTTCCCACAGGTTCTCCGACGATGACCAGTAACTGGTTGAGAGATCACCTGCCCGATGCCACCTCGGTGCGCCGCAAGCTGCACATGCAGCTGGGCGGCTCCGACACTCATCCAGATGCATGCCGAGCCTGGATAAGGAATACTTTTGCCCAACCGACCGTCTGGCACCTCAATCGTCGTTCGGTAGCCGGGGGCGTTGCGGTGGGTCTGTTTATCAGCTGGATTCCCATCCCGCTGCAAATGCTGCTGGCAGCAGTCATTGCCGCCGTGTTGCGCGTCCATGTGCCTGTCTCCGTGGTCATGGTGTGGTTCACCAATCCTTTGACCTTTGCCCCCCTACTTTATGCAGCCTGGCGCAGCGGGTCAATGATTCTTGGCAAACCGGTTCTTGCTGAACCACTGAGCTTCTCTACCCACAGCCTGCTGATCAGTGCCGGTCAGGCCTGGCCTACCTTGCTGACGGGCATGCTGTTTTGTGCCTGCGTATCCGCGGTACTGGGTTTCACCATAACCATGCTTGTCTGGCGTATCCACGCCCTGCGCCGCTGGCGCCAGAGACCCCATCGTTGGGACAAATCAGGCTCAGACTGACAGTTCTGCCCCAGGACGTGATCCAGAGCAGTGGACCAGAACATCGCTCCGAGACTGGATTTCCTGCTGGACGTAAAACGAGGTTAGTCCAGCGAATGCTCTTGCAAGGTGCCATGGGTCAGCTTCAGAACCCGGTCCATCCGGCCTGCCAATCGACTATCGTGAGTCACCACCAGAAAGCTGGTGCCCAGCTCATGATTGAGCTCTAACATCAATTCATAGACGCGCCCGGCTGTGTCTTCATCCAGGTTGCCGGTCGGCTCATCCGCCAACACAACGTCAGGGCTAGTTACCAAAGCTCGTGCAATGGCGGCCCGTTGACGCTCGCCACCTGACAACTCGGCAGGCTTGTGACGCAAACGCTCTCCCAGACCCACTCTTTCAAGTAGCTGCGCGGCCTGCGCCGAGGCGGCCTTTTTGGTTTCACCACGGATCAATAACGGCATGCTGACATTCTCCAGAGCACTGAATTCCGGCAGCAAATGGTGAAATTGATACACAAAACCCACAGAGCGGTTACGTAATCGTCCCCGCGCCGCCTGCTTGAGCTCTGCGATATTCTGACCTGCCAGGTGAATCGTGCCGGAGGTGGGCGTATCCAGACCGCCAAGCAGATGCAGCAACGTGCTCTTGCCGCTGCCCGAGCTACCGATGATCGCCACCCGTTCAGCACGCCTGATGCTCAGCGATACAGACCGCAAAACATCTACCGAGAGGTCTCCCTGCCGGTAACTATGACTCAGCTCGCAAGCTTCCAGTACGATGTCCGTTTTCTCACTCATAAGCCAGTGCTCGCGCCGGGTCGGTACGTGATGCACGCCACGCCGGGTAGATAGTTGCCAGCAACGACAGACCAAAGGACATGAGCCCCACTTTGATGACATCGGCGCTGCGTAAATCGGATGGCATCTTGTCGATGTAATACACCTCAGGATTAAGCACCGGGCCGGTGAAACGCTCGATAAATGGCACCACTACATCGATATTGCTGGCCAGTGCCACGCCCCCAAGCAGCCCTGCTACCGTACCCAGAACACCAATCAAGGTGCCTTGCACGACAAAAATTGACAAGATACTGGCCGGTGATGCCCCTTGTGTTCTCAGTATGGCGATATCCGCCTGCTTGTCTTGCACCAGCATGACCAGAGTAGAGATGATGTTGAACGCCGCCACTGCGACAATCATTGACAGAATGATGAACATCATGGTTTTTTCCATCTTTACGGCCATGAAATAGTTGGCATTCTGCTGTGTCCAGTCGCTCACGAAATTGTCATAACCAAGCTCACTCTGCAGATCGCGGGAAACCTGAGGGGCAAGACTGGTATCAGACAGCTTCAGACGTACGCCCGAGTACTGATCATTCATCTTGAACAGCTTGGCACTATCCACCGCGTGCATCACCGCCAGATTTCTGTCGAACTGGAACATTCCGAACCGGAAAATACCGGTAACAGTAAAACGTTTGACACGCGGCACGAACCCCATGGGGGTCACGTTGGCTTCAGGCGTGATAACCATGATCTTGTCGCCGACGATAGCTCCCAGATAAGAGGCCAGATCAGCCCCCAGTAGAAGCCCGTACTCACCAGGCTGCAAGGCCACATCCAGAGATTCGACGTACTCCAGCCGATCACCCAGCTCAGATACCTTGCCTTCTTCCTCGGGTAACACGCCGCGAACCAATGCTCCGGTGGAGCGTCCGGCATGCACCAGCATCACCTGACCTTCGACATAAGGGGCTGCACCGATGACTTCCGAGTGCGCGGAGGCGATATCCGCAATTTCCTGCCAGTTTTCCAGAGAGTCACCCAGCCCCGTTACCGTGGCATGGGACGAGGCCCCGACAATTCGTTCACGCATCTCCTTCTCGAAGCCATTCATGACCGAAGTCACAGTAATGAGCGCAGTCACGCCTAGCATGATTCCAAGAATCGATACCAGAGAGATGAATGAAATAAAATGATTTCGCCGTTTGGCTCGCGTATAACGCAGACCGACGAACAGTTCGTATGGTTGAAACATGACCTGTTGGAGCCGCTACCGTAGACAAGGTTCGCGGATAGTGTAGTGAATTGACAGGCAGGCAGGCGTTCCGATTGAGTAAATGACGCCTGCAAGTCCCGAACGGGGTAAATATGGGACAATCAGCCCTGCAACGTTCCCGCCAGACAGACTGATTCCACGAGGTTCATGAGCACTATTGACGAACCGGCACTGCTGCTATCAGCAGACGCCGCACCCAAGTCCCATTGGGGCAGACTATACGGCGCCTCTGAATCACTCGCTATTGCCGAGCACGCCCGACGCTGCGACGATTTGCTGGTAATCATTGCCCCCAGCACCACCGAACTTCTGCATCTGGAGGTGGAGCTGAGGTTTTTCGCAGGCGCCGATCTACCGGTGCACCTGCTCAGCGACTGGGAGACCTTGACGTACGACCGCGTGTCGCCGCATCAGGACATCATTTCCCAGCGCATCCGAACCCTCTACTCCCTGGGTGATGCACGACAAGGCATTTTGCTGCTGACCGCGGCAGCTTTGATGCAGAGACTACCACCGCGAAGTTTCCTCGATCAGCATGCGCTGATCATCAGGAATGGCGACACACTGGCGCTGGACGAATTCCGCTCCAGACTGGTTGATGCCGGCTACCGCCTTGTGACTCAGGTCGAGGAGCATGGGGAATTTGCCGTGCGTGGCTCCATCCTGGATCTGTTCCCGATGAGCAGTAACCTGCCCTATCGTGTTGAGTTCTTCGATGATGAGATAGAAACGATTCGAACCTTCGATGTCGACACCCAGCGCGGTCTGGACAAGGCTCAGGAGATCGAACTATTGCCGGCCCATGAGTTTCCACTCAATGAGGCTGGAATCGCTCTGTTCAGACGCCAGTACCGCAACTCATTTGCCGCCGAGAGCAAAAACACGCCGATCTATCGGGAAGTCAGCGAAGGCCGTGCGCCATCAGGCATCGAGTATTACATGCCGCTGTTTTTCGAAGAGACCTCGCAACTGTTCCACTATTTACCCGAATCTGCCAGCTTCATCATGCTTGATGGTGCGGCCGAGGCCTTTCAGAGCTTCGAAAACAACACGCTCGACCGATACGAACAGCGACGCCACGATGTAGAGCGTCCGATTCTGCCACCTGCAGAGATATATCTCAGCGCTGCGGATATTCATATCGAGCTGAGCAAGCGCAACACGATCAATACGCAACGCTATCAGATCGAGAAGATCGGCAGCGACAGCATCAATCTGGCCACTGAAGCTCCCGGACTCTACCCGCTGGACCCTCGCGGCGAACGCCCCATGGGCGCCTTGCAGGATTTTCTCGGCAAGTTTCCGGGTCGTGTGTTGTTCGTTGCCGAATCCACCGGACGCCGGGAAGCCTTGCTCGACCAACTGGTCGGCAACCGTCTGCAACCTGAAACGGTTGATAGCTGGGATGCTTTTCTGCGCAGCGAACGCACGCTATGCCTGACCACCGCAGCGCTGGATCGAGGACTGCAGTTGCCAGAGGCTCGTGTGGCGATGATTACCGAGTCGCAGCTTGGCTCGGGAAGAATCAAGCGCCGCGAGCGACGCAGACCAACGCGTGACTCCGAAGCCATTATCTCCAACCTGACGGATCTGAACCTGGGTGCACCCGTCGTCCATATTGACAATGGTGTCGGCCGCTACCTTGGCTTGACCTCGTTGACACTGGGAGATGTCACCAACGAATATCTGACCATTCAGTACGCAGGTGATGACAAACTTTATGTGCCTGTTGCCTCTTTGCACCTGATCAGTCGCTATGCCGGCGCCAGCGAAGAGTCGGCTCCCTTGCACAAGCTGGGCACCGACACCTGGCAGAAAGTTCGTCGTAAAGCGGCCGAAAAAGCCTACGATGTCGCAGCCGAGCTACTGGAAATCCATGCTCGCAGGGCGGCGCGTCAAGGCTTTGCCTTTCCAGAAAATTCCGACAACTACACACAATTCAGCCTGGCCTTCCCTTTTGAAGAGACTCCTGATCAGCTTTCGGCGATTGAGGCGGTGGTGGCGGATCTACGCTCGCCGCAACCCACCGATCGCGTTGTCTGTGGCGATGTCGGCTTCGGCAAGACAGAAGTGGCCATGCGTGCTGCCTTTGTTGCTGTAGATGCCGGCAAGCAGGTCGTTGTGCTGGTACCGACCACCTTGCTGGCCCGACAACATCATCAGAATTTCATGGATCGCTTCGCTGACTGGCCGGTGCAGATCGAATCGCTGTCACGTTTCGAGACGGCCAAGGAACAGAAAGCCATTCTGAAAAAGCTCGAAAGTGGCGGTGTTGACATCATCATCGGTACCCACAAACTACTGAGCAAAGACATCAAGTACCAGAATCTGGGCCTGGTCATCATCGACGAGGAGCACCGTTTCGGGGTACGCCACAAGGAACACATGAAGGCGCTGCGTTCAGAAGTGGATATCGTCACCCTGACTGCCACGCCCATTCCGCGCACGCTCAACATGGGCCTGGCGGGCATGCGTGACCTGTCCATCATAGCCACCCCACCCCAGCATCGTCATGCCATCAAGACCTTTGTCGGTGAATGGTCCGATGTGCAGATTCGCGAAGCTTGTGAGCGAGAGCTGGCTCGTGGTGGTCAGATCTATTTTCTGCACAATGAAGTCCAGACCATCGAACGCATTGTCGAAGATCTTGAACGAATTGTCCCCAGTGCTCGTATCAATTTTGCACACGGCCAGATGCGTGAGTCGGACCTGGAACAGGTCATGAGTGACTTCTATCATCAGCGCTTCAATATTCTCGTGGCGACCACCATCATTGAAAGTGGTATCGACATTCCCAGTGCCAATACCATTCTGATCAATCGCGCCGACAAACTGGGACTGGCTCAGCTACATCAGTTGCGCGGCCGCGTCGGGCGCTCACATCATCGCGCCTACGCCTACCTGTTGACACCTCCCAAAGGTTCCATGACGAGCGATGCAGAAAAGCGTCTGCAAGCCATAGAATCACTGGAAGATCTGGGCGTCGGCTTTACCCTGGCAACGCATGATCTGGAAATTCGAGGTGCCGGCGAGCTGCTGGGCGAAGGCCAGAGCGGGCAGATCCAGGAAATCGGTTTCACTCTGTACAGCGAACTGCTGACGCGTGCGGTCAAGGCACTCAAAAGCGGCAAACTGCCAGACTATGACAAACCTCTTGCACATGGAACAGAAGTCGATTTAGGCGTCCCTGCCCTGTTGCCTGAGGATTACGTTCCAGATGTCCATCAGCGTCTGATCATGTACAAACGCATCTCCAATGCAGTCGATAGTGACGCATTACGTGAACTGAAGATCGAATTGATCGATCGCTTCGGCCTTCTGCCACCACAAACCGATAGACTGTTTGATGTCATGCGTCTGCGTCAGCGTTGCGAACAACTGGGCATAGAGAGACTTGAACTGAACGCCGCCGGCGGACGCATCGTCTTTTCACCGGAGCCCAAAATAGATCCAATGGCATTGATACAGACCATCCAGCGCCATAGCAGTACTTACCGATTCGATGGTAAGCAGGTATTGCGCATCATCAAGAGCTTCGAAGAGTCCAGCGAAGCCCAGGCATTCCTGAACGAGCTGCTCGATACACTGGCATTGCCAGAGGCCGCATGATGTTCAGTGTCCACAAACAGAGACCCGATCAGACAGAATGAGAATCACCACTATCACCAGATACCTGCGGCAAGCCGCGCAACTGCTTGTCATCAGCTCCCTGCTCATGACAGGCATCGCGCACGCTCGCGACTACCAGATTGAAGTCGTTCTGTTCGAGAACGTCGATGGACGCGATCTGACCGCCGGCGGTCTGTACTTTCCGAAACTCGGACGCAGCCTGCGTCTGGGCACAGAGGATGCCGTTGCCGCCGGGTTTATCCCACTCGAACAAAATTTGAGTCTTGCAGAAAATGCCAAATCCATCGCAGCTTCACGCCGCTACCGACTGATTCGGCATCTGTCATGGAGACAACCCGGACTGGCTGTGGATGATGCCATTCCCGTACGCATCAGCCTGGGAGAAACAATACCGCTTTATCTGCCTGGATCCATCAGTGAATATCAGGATTTCATCCCAGCCTCCGCAGATACCTCCCCGGAGCGCGAGCGTAAGATAAACACAAGTACCGTCAACGGCAGTATCAAGGTTCATCTTGGCCGCTTTTTGCATATGGACGCACAGCTGGTATTCACGGACATCGAGACCCAGCAGAGTTTCCGTCTGTCACAAAGCCGAAAAATGCGCAGCCGTGAGCTGCACTATATCGACAATCCGCGATTTGGCATTCTGACCCGAATTCTGCCGATTGAAGATCCAGAAGGATCGGTACCAGAGGCTGAGTCCACAGACAATGACGAACCCATCGAATCGGCACCGGAATTTATTGACGAAAACAACCGCGAGCCGGGACCTGAAGAATAACGGTAATGTGAACTCTCTATCAAAATGGTTATCTACCACCACGCTTCACCGGTGTACTAACCGCTATTAAGTCTGGGTTCAGGACCCGGGCGGTATTGTCCGATTCAAGTCGTGACATTGGTGTCAGCGATCAGTCGTCATCAGGAGCAGAGCATGAATCCAGCACTTCCATCCAAGCGGGCAGATAGACTACCCGGCTCAATCAGCACAGCGCGCAAGCTTTTTCTCAGCGCCTTCTTGTCTACCAGTCTGATCGCCATGTCGGCCTCCACGCAGGCCAGTGACCGTCGGGTCGCCACCGAGCGTTTTACCGAGTATGCGCCAGTGGTTGATGTACAGCCCATCTACAAGAAAGTACGGGCCCGAACTCCTCGTCAGGAATGCTGGACCGAGCAACAGCAAGTGCTCGTCGGTTATGAAGATGTCGTCATTCGTGATGGATCCCGATCCGACAATCACCGTTCACAGAATTCAACAGGCAATGTCATTGTTGGCAGCGTCATCGGTGGTGTCATCGGGAATCGGTTAAGTCGTGGACAGAGTAGCCATTCACGTACTGGTGCTACCGTAGCCGGAGCCATCATTGGTGGAGCCATTGGTAACGAGGCCAGCAATGGCGTGTCACGGCATCGAAGCTACGAGCGAGCACGGCATGTAGAGTCACGCCCGATTTATGAAACACGACCGGTGGAACGCTGCAACAACACAGTAAAAGCCCACTCGGAGCAGCAATTGCAGTATTACAACGTCACCTATCGATACAAGGGACGGGAATTCGTGACTCAATTGCCACGCGACCCGGGCGATCGTATTGAATTACAGGTATCTGTTTCTCCGGCTCGTCGATAGAGCCGGCATCCGGTTTCACAGGCCCCACACTCTATGCATCTGCCAACACACATCCTGCCTTCCAAGCAACGGACGAAATCTGTTGTGCTGGCTCTCTGCCTGCTGCTGGTCATGCTGAGTATTTTTCCCGGCACACCCGCTCAGGCAGCAGATGCTGCAAACCGGCAACAAGCCATCGAGATTGCGCGACAGCAAAATGGAGGAGATGGAAAGGTGCTGGGTGTTCAGACCATGTCAGATGGCAATGGCCAGACCATCTTTGCCGTCAAAATCCTGAGCAACGGGCGTGTGCGCGTGTTTCGTATCAGGCAGGCGAAATAGAATGCGTGCACTGATCGTTGAAGATGAAACCACCCTGCGAGAGCAGTTGGTGAACGAGCTACGCACACAGGGTTTCGCCATTGATGAAACCGGTGACGGTGAGGAAGGTCTTTACCTTGCGCTGCATATGCCAATCGATATTGCCATTATCGATCTGGGTCTACCCGGTCGAGATGGTCTGTCCCTGATCAGAGCCTTGCGTCAGCAAGACAGGACCTACCCCGTTCTGATACTGACCGCCCGTGATCGCTGGCAGGACAAGGTTGATGGACTGGAAGCTGGCGCAGATGATTACCTGACCAAACCTTTTCACATCGAAGAACTGTTGGCACGCACTCGCGCCCTGCTGCGACGCACAGGCGGCTGGAGCGACTCGGTCATGCATTTCGAACGCATGAGCATCAACACACGTACCCAGCAGGTGTCCGTTGATGAAAAACTGATAGAACTGACAGCCTACGAATATCGCGTACTGGTCTACCTTGCGACTCAGGATGGCAGTGTCATCAGTAAATCCACACTACTCGATCACCTCTACGACGAAGATACGGACCGTGACCCCAATGTACTGGAGGTCTTCATTCGCAGACTTCGCCAGAAGCTTGATGCCGACAAGACATTGAATCCGATTGAAACCTTGCGTGGTCGCGGCTACCGACTGGCCCTGTCACGCAAGCAGGAACAGTCGTCCGAGACATCGCCTGAGACTTCGCCCGAATCACCATCCGATTCCACTTGAGCTCTTTTCTGTCACAGCCGCTAGCCATATCACCCACTCGTGCAATCCATCACCTCTCGCCTGGTAATCGGCACCAGCCTGGTACTCACCGTATTCGTGGTACTCACGGCGCTGTCGGTTTCCTACTCTGTTCACCAGCGAGCAGAAACCGCCCGCTTTGATCGACTGCAGGGGCTTGTCTACGGCATTCTTGGCGCGACTGAGATCAGCGACAACGCCAGGCTCACCGTCAATTCGTCCGCATTGCCAGACCCACGACTCAATCAGGCGACCAGCGGCCTGTACGCAGAATTGATGAGCATCGATGGAAAGCGACTGTGGCAAAGCACCTCGACTGCCAGCTGGGTACCCGACTTTGTGTCACGTCCTATTGGCGACTGGATGTTTGAAAATGTCGAGCGCCGTGGTTACCCTCCTCTGCATCGCTTACAACTGGCTACCGCCTGGGAGCTGGACAACGGCACAGAGCTACCCTTCACGGTTCATGTCGTGGACGAGGCTGACAATCTCACAAGCCAGCTCAAACGCTTCGATCAGACACTCTGGGTGAGCTTGATGATATCGGCTGTCGCTCTGCTGATTGTTCAGCTGCTGGTTTTACGCCAGTCACTCAAACCGCTACGCAATATCGCAGAAGAGCTCGAACAGATCGAACGCGGAGAGCGAGATGCTCTGAGTGAGTCGGTCCCACGCGAGCTCTCCGCGATGACCTCCGGGCTGAACACACTGCTTCGTACCGAGCGAGAACGTCATGCCCAGTATCGTCACATGCTCGATGACCTGGCTCACAGCCTGAAGACACCCCTGACGGTACTGCGCAACCTGCTCAAACCCTCTCTGGCTGACAGCGACACCATTCAGGACCAGACCCGGCTCATGCAGACATCAATCGAACGGCATGTACAACGCGCCAATCTGCGCAGTCCTCGCTACCTGGCACCAGCGATTCCGCTCCGCCCGGTAATCGAACGCATGGCCGGTTCCCTGAACAAACTCTACGATGCATCAACCGTTAGTTTCGTCATCAAGGTCGACGCCTATTTTCTGGTTCGAATGGACGAAGCCGACTTGTTCGAAATATTTGGCAATATCCTGGAAAACGCCTGTAAATACGGTGCTCACAATATCTTGATTGCCGGTACAGCCGAATCACGCTGTCTGAGCATTGATGACGACGGACCCGGCTTTCCCGATATGGATTTGCAACAACTGGTGCGTCGGGGCGTCAGGGCTGATAGTCAGACGCCGGGAACGGGCATGGGGCTGGCTGCAGCGGCACAGTTAATGGCCAACCACGGCGGCCGACTGGAACCGGGGCACTCTGCCAATGGCGGTGCCAGGATTGAACTATGGTTTGTCTGATCCGCCCTCTGAATAGCTTTTATCAAGAGGGTGTACTGCAGAGTCAGCAGACCCTGCAGTAACGATCAGTCAGGGCTTGGCGATGATATAACCGAGCCAGCAGGCGTAGTCCTCTGCCTCATCGGTGGCCACATACTCATCCAGTGCCTCATCCGTTTCAGCATCGAATTCCTGTCGATAGACGATGGATTCACTGAATCCTGCCTCAGCCAGAATTTCTCGCAGCTCACGAGCACCCCAGACACGCCAGGTATAGCTGAAGGCTTCCTTTAGCTTGGACTTGTCAGGGAAGTGGAAATGTATATGGCACTTCAGCTCGTTGGTGATGGCGTTGAATTCAGCTTGTTCCCAGATGTATTTGAAACCATCCACTTTGCGCTTCTCCTTTTGAGTCTGATAGCACTCAGAGCCACCGAACACATCGAGAAAAAGCAGACCATCTTCATTCAAAGCTTCACGGGTGCGCTTGAAGTAGGCCAGCATGGTGGCCCGCTCCTGAAAGAACCAGTAACTGAAATTGTAGGCCTGCAGCACATCCACTTTTTCCGTGGAAACTCTCAGCACATCATCTTCGATCAGTTCGAGTCTTTGCTGCTGCGCCACAGTCAGCTTCGCAATATTGTTCTTGCGCGACCAGTCAAGGACTTCAGGGTCGATATCGACAGCGATGGCCGTATTGCCACGGCGGCGTTTGACCCACTGACAGGAGGATATGGCCGTACCGGCAAAATCCTCTCGCATTGACTTGGGCTTGCGTCCACGAATCTTCTTGAAAGTATCGTCAATGAAGTCCAGCTCGAAGTCCGGATTCTGAACGGAAGCCTGATAGAGCAGATGGCGATCCGCCTGCTCTGCCATGGTCGGTTGTACTACCTTTTCTGCCTTGGCCATGAATGGGTATCCGAAGGAATGGTTGTTGAGGCTTGTTACGACGAACTAGTGTTTTATACCAATACCGCGGTTGAGCAGCATCATGGCAATGGTACCCAGACTTGCAATGAAGATCAGTATCACGAAAAAGCTTGTCCAGATCGGAATGTCACTGGCACCCAGAATGCCGTAGCGAAAACCGTTGATCATGTACAACATCGGATTGAACATGGACAGGGTTTGCCAGAAAGGCGGCAGCATGCTGATTGAATAGAAAACACCACCGAGATAGGTCAACGGCGTCAGGATGAAATTGGGAACGATGGAAATATCGTCGAAGGACTTCGCAAATACTGCATTGATCAGACCACCGAGTGAGAACATCATGGATGTCAACACTGCCACGACAATCGTGACAAGAGGATGAACCGGGCTGATATCGGAAAAAAACAGGGACACAATGGCGACCAGCGAGCCTACCAGCAGGCCACGTGCCATACCACCGCAGACATAACCGGTAACGATGGTGATATTACTGACCGGCGATACCAGAAGCTCTTCGATGTAGTACTGCATTTTGGAACTGAAGAATGAGCTGACAACATTCGAATAGGAATTGATGATAACCGCCATCATGATAATGCCCGGCACAATGAAATCGATATACCGGAACCCGTCCATATCACTGATACGCGAACCAATCAGACTGCCGAAAATCAACATGTAAAGCACAGCGTTGATTGAAGGTGGAATGATGGTTTGCACCCAGATACGGGCAAAACGCCGGATTTCCTTGCGGACAATTGTCTGAAACGCAATGCGGTTGACCGCTATCAGGTCCAGAGCGTACTTGTCTGTGCCACTCTCGGACTGTCCACCTGATTGATTGCCCACTGCAGAAGCCTGATCTTTGCTACCTGATGATTCACTCACGCGCCTGCCTCCGGTTTACGACTGACCAGGCGCAGGAAAAATTCCTCCAGGCGATTGGTCTTGTTACGCAGGCTCGTCACCTCGATCCCATTGGCGCTCAAGCGACTGAACAGTTCATTGAGAGTATGGCCATGAGGAACATCAACCTCGATTCGGTTCTGATCTCGCAGCCTGACGGTATAGGGTGAAAGATCGGGTGCGACATCCGGATCGTTCTGGATATCCATGACGAACGTCTCCATCATCGAACGGCTCAACAGTTGTGAGACAGCCCCTCTTTCCACAATTTCACCGCCATCAATAATCGCAACATTGCGACACAATGCCTCGGCCTCTTCCAGATAGTGGGTCGTCAGAATAATGGTCGTACCATGCTGCTCATTCAATTCTGTCAGAAAGGACCACATGGAGCGTCGAATCTCAAGATCGACACCCGCAGTCGGTTCATCCAGAATCAGCAATCGGGGTTCGTGCATGAGCGCCCGTGCAATCATCAGGCGTCTTTTCATGCCTCCTGAGAGCTCTCGTGCAGGAGCCTTTCTCTTTTCCCACAGATCCAGCTTCTTTAGGTAGTACTCTGCCCGGGTCAATGCGACACTGCGGCTGATACCATTGTATCCGGCGACATTGAGAACCGTGGGCAACACAGGTTCAAAGACATTGAAGTTGAATTCCTGAGGCACCAGACCGATACTCGCCTTGGCGTATTCGGGCTCTTTGTCGATATCATGACCAAAGACTCGGACGGTTCCCGCAGTCTTGTTGACCAGTGAACTGATGATACCGATAGCGGTAGATTTACCGGCACCGTTAGGGCCCAGCAGAGCGAAGAAATCCCCATCGGGAACATCGAGATCAATCCCTTTCAGGGCATGGACTTTTTCGCCATAGGTCTTGGTCAGACCGGCAATGGACAGGGCATTCATGAGCATCAGGGGATTACGGCTTGAGCAAGACTCAGTTTATCAGCAATAGCTGATGACTCGAATCAGGATGGTGTAACTACACAATGTACCTTTATCAGCGTGATGCGAGCTGAGTTGCCGCCACGTAGCGCCGGTAATGCGCCTGGACCTTCTGGACGTAGGCCTGCGTTTCGGCAAATGGGGGTACACCCTTATATCGACGGACATTACCCGGACCTGCATTATAGGCTGCGAGTGCCAATTCAAGTGTGTCGAACTGTTCTTGCAAGGCGGCGATATAGCGAACGCCGGCGCGCAAATTATCCATCGGATCCAGAGGGTTCTTGACCTTGAGCCATTGCGCTGTATCAGGCATCAGCTGCATCAGGCCCAACGCTCCAACCGGCGACACCGCCTGGCTGTTGAAACACGACTCTTCGGTCACGATCGCCTTGATGAGGCTGACACTGACATCGTATTCAAGGGAGGTTTCCAGTATCAGTGATTCGAAACGATCGGCACGCCTGGCAACCGACTGAGGCGACAAGCCCATGCATCTGACGTGCGCTATGGGTTCTTGCAGCTGGCCTTCCTGCGCGCTGTCACGCCAGGTGATCATCGGGTTCCAGTTTGATACTACATCAGGTGTGAAGCTCACCAGATGTACTTTTTTGTCATGCGTCCTGATATCCGGAAAGCCGACACCATAGAACCGTTCCGGCATCGGGCTTTGCAAATCGGCGAGCACGCGATCTGGAGAATACCGGCCTGGCGACGCCCATTCACGATAACTGACCTCACCCAGCACTGGATCCAGCAGCGCCTCTGTCACGAAGCTTGCCAGTCGACGGACGGGGACAGCAATGAGCGGTTTTGCCGAGACGTTGTTCTGCAGAGCGGTAGGTTCTTTGATGAAAACAACAGGCTGCTCGACTTCCCAGAGCTTGCGGGTAACGCTGGAGTTCCCATCGCCTAGCGGCGCAGGCTTTGAAAAACCCGCCAACGCCATGACAGCCATGCACAGCACGACGTTGCGA
Organism: Granulosicoccus antarcticus IMCC3135; assembly: GCF_002215215.1. Taxonomy (NCBI): domain Bacteria; kingdom Pseudomonadati; phylum Pseudomonadota; class Gammaproteobacteria; order Chromatiales; family Granulosicoccaceae; genus Granulosicoccus; species Granulosicoccus antarcticus. Next base: position 5,645,585 of record NZ_CP018632.1, read on the forward strand.
ATGATCTTCACAGTGTCGGTTTTCTGTCGAAAATTAAATGGCATCGTCACGGCTTGCAGCGTCTTCCTCTTCAATAATATTTGACGGTGCTTGCACCACCCGTCAATGAGGATCGATCGCGAAGGCCAGATGACAAATGGGGTATCTGAAATCGGCTGGACTTCCTCAAGATCGCTATTGTGAACGACTTGAGCATGTAACGCTCAACTAACCTATCCAAACTCTTGTGAAGCGGCTGTCAGCTGCTCAGTTCGATAGGCGAACGATCTTTCTGCCAGAGCACCTCACTGCCGCCCTGATGCCGTGCCAATACTCTAGCGATAACGAATAACAAGTCAGACAGTCGGTTCAGGTACTTGAGACTGAATGGCGGTACGCTCTCCACGCGCTGCAATGATACGACCAGACGTTCAGCCCGACGACACACAGTACGAGCCAGATGGCAGCTGGCGGCTGACTGACTGCCACCGGGTAAAATGAAATCCTTCAGAGCAGGCAGATCAGCGTTGAAATGATCCAGAGTCTGTTCAAGCCAGTCGATGTGGGTTTGCTGGATTGCCTGATGACCCGGGATACACAATTCGCCCCCCAGATCGAACAGATGATGCTGAATTTCATGCAACACCCTGGCAACGATTTCCGGCACATCCTGCGCCAGCACCAGGCCGATTACGGAGTTCAGCTCATCGGTGGTACCGTAGGCATCAACCCGTATGCCATCCTTATCGGTTCGGCTACCATCACCCAGACCGGTCGTCCCGTCATCACCGGTGCGTGTATAGATTTTCGACAGTCTGTTTCCCATGAAATATCTCTGCAGTTGCACAACCGAATTACTCGGGAACGGCGAAGGCCGTTGCGAACACCGCACAGTATAATGCCAAGTGACCCGGCACCTCGAGAATACCCCCATGATTGAAGAAACAATATTCAGCAAGATCATCCGCAAGGAACTGCCCTCCGACATGCTCTATCAGGATGAGCTGGTGACCGCATTTCGTGACATCAACCCGCAACGACCCACACACGTCCTCATTATCCCGAACCGTCACATTCCGACGGTTGACGATGTCACCCCCGAGGATGAAGCTGCGATGGGCCGAATGATCAGCGTGGCGCGCAAGATTGCACGCGATGAAGGCATTGATCAGAAAGGCTATCGCCTGATCATCAACTGTGGTGAGCATGGTCGCCAGGAAGTTCCGCATATCCACATGCATATGCTGGGTGGCGATGATGTCGGCCCCATGCTAAGCCGCAAAGACTGATAAACCGATGAAAGATTCACTACCCAACAACGCAGACAGCACCTATATCACCACCGGTGATCTGCAAGAAGCCATTGATGCCGCCCTGATTCTGGAACGCCCGCTACTGATCAAGGGTGAACCCGGCACGGGCAAAACAGAACTGGCCATTGACGTCGCTCGCCGACTCAACGCTCCCCTGCATACCTGGCATATCAAGTCGACGACCCGCGCGCAACAGGGCTTGTATGAATACGATGCCGTGTCCCGGCTACGAGATTCGCAACTGGGAGACGCCCGAGTCGAAGATATCGGCAACTACATCGTTCGAGGCGTGTTGTGGGATGCCTTTGTCAGCGATGAGCGCTGCGTGGTACTCATTGATGAAATCGACAAGGCCGATATCGAATTTCCCAACGACTTGTTGCAAGAACTGGATCGCATGGCGTTTGAAGTCTACGAGACCCGCGAAACAATAAAAGCCCGTCAGCGACCGCTGATCATCATCACCAGCAACAACGAGAAAGAACTACCTGACGCTTTCCTGCGCCGCTGCTTCTTTCATTACATCAGCTTCCCCGACAGGCAGACCATGCAACGCATAGTCGATTCGCATTTTCCGGACATCAAGCCCGATTTGCTGAGTGCTGCCATGGAAGTATTCTTCGATCTGCGTGAGGTGCCCGGATTGAAGAAGAAGCCGTCCACATCCGAATTACTGGACTGGCTGAAACTGCTGATAGCGGATGATCTGCCTGCCGATGCTCTGGGAGCTGACGACATTCGTACCGTGCTACCCAAAATGCACGGAGCGCTGCTGAAGAATGAGCAGGATGTGCATCTGTTTGAACGCATCATTTTTCTGCACAAGCAGCAGCAAAACAGAAAACGCTGAATCATGTTGCTTGAACTGCACGACCGGCTACGCCAGGCCGGCCTACCCGTCTCCATCGGCGAATGGTTGACCCTGATGCAAGGGCTGCAAGCCGGTGTCGGTACGATGAACATCGACCGGTTCTATTCGTTCGCGCGTCTGTGCCTGATCAAGAATGAAGCTCATTACGATCGTTTCGATCAGGTTTTCTCACAGTACTGGGCCGGCCAGGAACAACAGTTCGAGCAATTGCTGGAATCATTGAAAAGTCCCATTCCCGAAGAATGGCTGCGCCAGATGGATCGCAACAAGCTGAGCGAGGCACAACGTGCCGAAGTGGAAGCACTTGGCGGATGGGATGCCCTGATGGAAACTCTGGCAAAACGCCTGCAGGAACAAAACGAGGAGCATCACGGCGGCAATCGCTGGATTGGTACCGGCGGCACATCCCCCTTTGGTCAGGGAGGCTACAACCCTGAAGGCATTCGCATAGGCAACGATGCACCTCGGCAGGGCCGTGCCGTCAAGGTGTGGGAACAGCGGCGTTATCAAGACCTGGATGGTGATCGCGAAATCGGCACACGTAATTTCAAGATGGCCCTGCGAAAACTCAGACGTCTGGCACGCGATGGAGGCGCCGAACGCCTGGACCTGGACAAGACCATCCGGGCCACGGCCAACAACGCAGGATTGCTGGATATCCATATGCGTGCAGAGCGCCGCAATGCCATCAAGGTGTTGCTGCTGATCGATATCGGCGGCTCAATGGACTACCACGCGCAGCTCTCTGAAACGCTGTTCTCTGCTGCCCGATCGGAATTCAAACGCCTGGATACCTACTGGTTTCATAACTTTGTTTATGAGCGTGTCTGGCAGGACAACGCTCGCCGCCACACAGTGCAAACCTCGACCCTCGAGCTGATTCGCACTTATGGACGTGACCACCGACTGATCATCGTTGGCGATGCCACCATGAGTCCCTACGAAATCATGGTGCCTGGTGGCAGCGTCGAGCACTGGAACGAGGAGCCGGGAGCTATCTGGCTCAAGCGTCTGCAACAGGCTTTTCCACATTGCGTCTGGCTGAATCCGGAAAACCCGGATTGGTGGCATACGACACCTTCAGTACAGATGACTCGGGAGCTCATGGGCGAACGCATGTTTCCCATGACCGTTGACGGACTGCAGGAGGCAATCAATGCGCTGAAAACGCCCATCACGCCCCCTGCCCTCAATCTGCCAGGCTAGGAAGTCTGCGCCGTACAATAAGGAACATTTCTTGCTGTAGTTCAGACCGGGCGAGTCAGGTAACGCTTCGGACAAATCATACAGACGGCTAAAACCGAATACTTGTTTCCGCCGAAGTCACCTGCCTCGCCCATCCTTCATCCTTGACGGTAGCAAGGCTATGCGCATGATGCGATCCATCGACCTGTTGCAAGGGCCGTGCTGGCCCATGCTGTGCTGTGCGCTGCTTCTAGGCGCCTGTGAGCACAGCCAGCAAGACAAACACAACGATCCTTTGTCAGAGCCTGCCCAGGCTTCAGCAAACCCCGATTTGACACCTGCAGCCCTCTCGCCCCTTGAGGATCTGGACGGTGACACTCTTATCCCTCCCAAGCAGCCCGAACTACTGATCTCAGCTCAAGCCGGTGTACTGAACCTGCAATGGCAGCCCATTGACGCTCAGAACAGCGCCCGTCTGTATCTTCACGACCCTTTGAGCGGCGGGGAAACACTCGTCCATGAAATCAACGATCCGACTGTCCGGACCTGGCAATTGCCAAGTGCCACCCACCGCAGAGCCTGGCATCGACAGCAGTACCGGATTGAACTATGCACACCGGACGATTGCCTCAGCTCTCCCAGAATGCCTCTTTCGGGGCTGGCGGCTGAAACAATCAACTCTCTGTCACCCGCCGTTTTCATCAAGGGTGAACGCTATGGAGAAGATATCGCACTTAATCGCGATGCCTCGCTAGCGGTACTGACACTACCGCTTGAGGGAAGCCTCGACATTCAGGCTCGTGTCAAAGAGCAATGGGGGAGCATACAATCAGTCTCACTCGACGCTCTGGATCTATCCGCAAGCCGTACGCTGCAGGTGGCACTATCGGACTCGGGCGATACGGTAGCGGTATTCGTATCCGACAGCGAGAGCTCAGACTCCCAGATCCGAATTCTTGAACGCCTTGGAGAAGCGTGGCAGCAGATTGCCCAATGGTCTCTGGAGCTGCAAAACCTCGACAATATTGCACATCAGGCGCTCACTTTATCCTCAGATGGTGAGCAGCTTCTGCTACATCACGACAACACTTTGGCGATTTTTCGTCAATCAGATATGGGCTGGTCTGCGGTTGCACACACTATCGCAACTAACAATGCCGACGAGCCACCCTCTTCCGGGTCCGGGTCCGGACCAGAACGGTTGATGGCCAGCACGGCAAACACGGATATGTCGCGTGTATTCACCGTCACCGAACATAATCAGTTGCTTTATCTCAACATCTGGACGATGTCCTGGAATATCACGGATTGGATACGCAGCGCTCGTTTCCAACTGCAGAACCTTGATTCAGATTCACAGCTTGCCATTATCAGCAATACCAACGGCTCGACTGTGAGCATTGCCGGCTGGGAAGATAGCGCATTGTCCAGCCCTTCCCTTGTCATGTGGCGATACGCTGTCGACTCCACAGCTGTGGAAGGCTCAGCTGATCCCGCATTCGATCTCAGAGCGACTGACTCTTTGCGTGCGCCACTACGTGTACCACTGCATTCGCCACCTGCCAATCATTCCAATTCCAGACTGATATTTGCAGCTGATGCTGCTCTTGGTATCGTTGCATTGGGATGGCATGCAGTGGACGACTCGGATTCAAGCACCGGCATTACAGCCGATGCGGCGCTGAGTACCTATCTTTTCAACCCCCAGAGCAGACAGTGGCTATCGGCACTGGAGCTGCCAGAAAACCTGCCAACGCTTGCCAAACAATCCTTCGCCACAGCACTTGCTCTATCGGCTGATGGCAGCACCATGATGATGGCTAGCAAAGCTGGCACAACCGACCCGAACCGAAGCCGCGCTGGCGAAGTTCTGATCATGCGTTAAACCAGGCACCTGGAGCAAGCTCAAAAGCGACAACACACGTGCCATGCCTGCATTAAAGGACTGACTTTGCACCCGAGTGGACCCTGCCACTGCAGGCCCTTTATTTTGTAGGATATGCGTTCAGCATGCGTCGCAGATCCATCAACAGAATCTGATCAGGCCCCTTGGAACTGACCAGCTCAACCCCTTTGAATACATGTTTGAGCAGAGTTTCCATCGAGTGCCCCTTTTTGTCGACCAGGCTCAACAAACTACCCGAACAGGTCAAGCCAAGAGTCTTGTCTTCGTGCTCTAGCTCTATGCACAGCTGCATGATTTTTCGTACCAGCAGATACACCTGCGTCTCTTCACGGTGGCGCAACAAAAATCCGAAACGGTTCCCAGTCAGCTTGGCAACATGTGCAGGGCGTTTGTGAATTCCCTGTAGCAACGCCTCCACTCTGGCAAACAGCGCCGGGTACTCATTCGCCTTGTGAATCTGACCCGAGACGTCCTGTACGAAGACGTCCATCACCATCAGGCTGACTCTGTCATCCAGATTTCCGGCATTGCTCAGGTACCACTGCATCTGCCTGATAAAAGGCTTGCTGGAAGGCTCCAGCATCAGTGGATTATTCAACGACTCGGTACCGGGTGCCTGACTGTTACCCACCTTTTTCTCAGCCTTGCCAGCACTGCTTGCGATAGGAATCTGTGCCCGGGCAAAACGCAGCAAACTACGTCCGGCTGGCTGAGTGAGAATATGCTGGTAATCAATGCTGATCGTTTTGCCACCAGGCAAACGCCAATTGGCTGAATGCTGCTCTTCACCGGCACTCTGAGGCCCACCAGTCTCCAGTAGCGCTTCGCACTGTTGCCCTATCAGCAACTTGCGATTGTCCAGATACAATTCTTGCAAACCTGCATCGTTGACATAACTGATGCGATGATCAGAATCTATCACTAGCACAGCACCGGCCATGGTCTCCAGGGCCTCTTCCAGCAAAGCACACTCAGCTTGTAATCCGCGACGCTGACGTACAAAGCGACTGATGGCATCGATTCGGCTCAGAAGCAGCTCACTGGACTCGTTCTTGAACATACATTCCACGGCACCTGCCCGCAGGCTTCGTTTGATGATGTGGTCGCTATAGGTTCCCGTTAGTACCGTGCAGATGATATCGCCGACAGCCTCGCTGGTCACCAACTCGCGACACAACAGGTCTCCCGTCGTTTCAGTCAGATAGAAATCCAGAATGGCAATATCGACAGGCTCGGCAGTCGCTTGCTGTATGGCTTCCACCTGTGTCGCGGCCAGACTGACACGATAGCCCTGCAATTGAAAAAGATCACGCAGTGAGTAACGGATAGTGGCTGAATCGTCCACGATCAATAGATGAATGTCACTGTTGTCGACCCTGCCGGGAAACGCAACCGTATCGTCGGCGTCAATTTCGATCAAACGTTGCAACAGAGCTTCGAGCCTCTGATATTCTTTCCAGGGCAGCACTGCGGTGTGCTCGCGCTCTGCCACCCAGGCACGTGTTTCAGCCCGCATATCGGTTGACATGACAACCACTGGCAGCTCTTTGTAAGCAGACTGCTCCAGCAAGCTGGCCAGCTCATCTGCCTCAATTTGAGGTGCAGTGGGCCAACCAAACAACAAACCGGTGTATTCGGTTCCGAACTGCTGGTATTGCTTGTCTAATGCCTCAACAGCGCCCTTGTAGCTCTCTGTTGCATCCACGACAAATCCCAGCGACTGCGCGTGCTTGTCAAGTACGTAGCGCATGGTGGCAGAAGGCTCTACCAGTAATAGTCGATTCGTCATGAGACTGTTCGTCTGATCATAGGCCTTGAACGATAATCCGCGAAAACGGATTCAACGCCCTGTTTGGCGGGATTACAGCAGGGTTGCAAGATGTGCACTAGGTTACCGATGTTCGGCTGTCGATAATTGCCTTTGCCCGTGATTCAACTCACAGTTTAGCTCTATCATAAGGTATGAACACTCAGCACTCTCCAAAAAATACCATTCGTCAGGATCCTCGTCAGCCTGAATTCGTACAGAACCCCTATTCTCTGTATCAGCAAATGCATGATATGGCTGGTCCGGTTTTCTGGGAAGATTACGGTTTCTGGTGCCTGGCAGACTTCGCATCGGTCAATGCCGTGCTACGTGACCGGCGTTTCGCCCGCTTGCCACCGCCCGATCAACCGCTTGCCCCACTGCCCGAACACATGGCCGAATTCTCGGCCGCAGAAAAGCACTCGTTACTGGCACTGGAGCCCCCCGACCACACACGCCTGCGAAAGCGCGTCAACCGTGCCTTCGTGAACCGGCAGGTTGAGCTAATGACAGCCGATATTGAAGCATCTGCAAATCGTCGCATTGACGCTTTCGAACAAGATGGAAATGTTGAGCTGCTATCTAGCTATGCGACGCCCATTCCACTATCCGTTATCACCCAGCTACTGGGAGTACCTGACTCCGCCGGAGATCGACTGATCGATTGGTCGCATGCCATGGTCAAGGTTTATACACTGACTCAGACTCCTGAAGAAGAACGTCAGGCTAACCAGGCTGCAGGTGAATTCCGGGCATTTTTGCGAACCGTCATCACTGACAAGCGCAGCCAGCCTGGTGAAGACCTGCTTTCACACCTGATTGCACCAGACCCCAAGGGCGAGACACTCAGTGATGATGAAATCATCTCTGTCGCCATTCTGTTGTTGAACGCAGGCCACGAAGCGACGGTACATCAACTGGGTAATGCCGTACACACGCTCACCAGACAATACCCGCTGGGAAAGCCAAGACAGGCACTACTGCAACTACTGGCAGATCCTGCCAGCGCCGATGCCGTGGTCAACGAATGCATGCGATTTGACGCACCATTGCACCTGTTCATGCGTTTTGCCCAAGAGACCATCGAACTGTCTGCCGATGTGACGCTACAAGCTGGTGATCAGGTTGGCCTGCTGCTCGGGGCTGCCAATCGGTGTCCACAACGCTTCAGTCAGGCTGACACGTTCATGCCATTACGACAGGATGCAGGCAATCTGTCATTGGGTGCCGGTATCCACTTTTGTATCGGAGCCCCACTGGCCAGGCTGGAATTGCGTATCGCCCTACAGGTCCTGTTCAGTCGTCTGCCGACACTGATTACGACAGGAACGCACGAATATCTGGATGCCTATCATTTTCATGGGCTCCGTCAACTGGAGCTAAGCTGGCAGGCGTAATTATTTCACGACCTCTAACCAGGCAAAAGACCATGAAACGGCTGTACCTGCACCCGATCGCCAGCTTGCACACCATCAATCTCGCTGGCGATCACAATCAGACAGTTCGCCAGGCTCATTGAACTCAATCGCCCTGCGCCCTGTTTGCCGGTACTTTCAACGACCAGTTCGCCCTGCGAGTCCAGACTCATGACACCTCGCTGGTACTCCACACGCCCGGCAGACTTTCTGAGACTGGACAAACTGCGTGCAGGTAATAGCAACGGATCCAGCTCACTCATGCCCGCCAGGTGCTTCAATGCCGGTTGCACAAACTCCAGAAAGGTCACCATGACCGCGACCGGATTACCCGGCAAGCCGAAAAATGCGGCTGAACCGATCTGTCCGTAAGCCAGAGGTCGCCCCGGACGCATGGCAAGCTTCCAGAAGCTTACCTGCCCGATATCATGGAAGGCGCGAGTCACATAATCTGCCTCACCCGCCGACACACCACCTGAGGTGATGACAACATCGGCTGCTGCCGCAGCATCCAGCATGGCTTGCCGGGTGTCCGCCTCGTTATCTCTGACAATCCCCATATCGATGAAGTCAACATGCAGGCCAGCCAGCAAGGCCGCCATGGTATAGCGGTTGCTATCGAACAACATGCCCGGCTCAAGATCGGTGCCGGCTTCATGTTCCTCAAGAGATCTAAGCTCATCACCTGTTGAGAAAAACGCCACCTTCAATGGCCTGATGACACGAACATGTGCAATTCCCAGCGATGCCAGCACACCGATATCAGCGGCCTGCAGCTTGCGACCTTGTTGCAGGATTACCTGACCACGGGCCACATCTTCACCCGCCTGACGAACATTCTTGCCGGCCACCACATGATGATCAATATCGATAGAACCTGCTTCGGAGTCAGACGCTTGCCGAGCTCTGACGTGCTCCTGTATCACCACGGTGTCACAGCCTTCAGGCATGATGCCACCGGTAAAAATGCGTACCGCCTGGCCGGTTTCTACGCGAGTGTCAAAGGGCTTGCCGGCCCAGGCAGTACCAATGACAGTCAGTGCAGCTTCGCCATTATCGGGAATACTCGTCCGTGAAAGTGCATAGCCGTCCATTGCGGAATTGGCCTGTGGCGGGACATTAACCGCCGAGGTGACATCCTCAGCCAGAACCCGATTCAGCGCTTGTGCAATGTGCAGCTCCAGCGACTCGTCAATCGGTTGCAAGCTGGCAAACAGGCGGCGGCGCGCCTCTTCAACCGGCAATAACGCAGGCTCGAGAACATCATCACAAGATGGCTGTTTTTCAATCATCGCAACATACCCTGTTCTGTAGCCAATCGCTCTTCTTCAGTATTTATATTACGAAACGACTCGATAAAATCACCGGCAGGCACTTCCTGTACTTTCAGTTCATCGAACCAACGATCGATCTTGCGCTGCCCAGAGGCAAGAAACAGATCCAGAGACTCTTTGACACGCCGATGTACGACCACGAAAATAGGCTGTAAACGCTCACCATCGTGCGGTACTGACAGGTCGGCATCTGTTTCAATGCACGCTGACAGAAGCGCCTGGAACAACTCAGCCTGTACGAAGGGTGAATCGCAGGGGCACATGAATACATAGTCGGTATCCAGTGCATCAATACCGGCACTCAAGCCTGCCAGCGGACCAAGGTGTCCCTCCAGCTGATCAGTGATAACAGGCACACCAAACTGGCTATAGACATCCAGATGACGGTTTGCATTGATGACGCAACGATCCACCAGCGGCTGCACAGTTCGCAAGGCGTAGCTGACCATCGGGGACTCTGCCAGCATTACCAGACCTTTATCCTGCCCCCCCATACGCCTGGCAAGACCACCCGCTAGAATGAGTGCGCCGGTGCTTGCCATTATGACTCCCTGATTGTATGTATCTGCCCTAGATAAGCAGCCAGGAAAGTTTCGAAATCACCTTCGCTCTCCGCTTCCATTTCTTCCTGTTTCTGCCGTGATTGCTCAGCCAGATCGAGAAATTGTGCCATCAGAGTTTCATCCTGCTCGGCCCCGTACAGACTCTCATGATGCTTCACCGAGAGCATTTGCGAGTGTTCGAAAAACGAGCCGGTCTGCTTGATCTGGGCAATCATGAGGGCTGAGGGTGTCAAATCCGGGTTATCGAACTTGGCCTGCTGCTCCTGTAGTGCGGCCACATACAGAGGCGTCTCCCGTCCCTGATCCAGCCATTGCGCTATGGGCTGCAAGACCTCCAGTATGGATGCTCCCCATTGCTGAAGACCTACCTCGCCATCCGGGCCCTGCAATTGCAACCCGGGTTGACGCCCATAATGCGCCACCGTCTTTACATTCTCGGAGCAGGCGGCCATCTCTTCGGCTCCCAAGGGCTCCGGGGTTGCTAACCAGGCAAACATCATCAGCATTTCCAGCATCGCAATCTGATGCAGTCCGACTCCGGCAGGGTCCAGCAGATTGACATCAACCGATCGCAGCTCCAGATAGCGGATGCCTCGCTCGCCCAGGGCATGTATGGGCAACTCTCCGGATTTGGCGATCTGCTTGGGCCTGACCGTGCTGTAGAACTCGTTCTCGATCTGCAGCCGGCAAGTGCTCAATTGCTGGAATTCCCCGTCTTCATCACGAACGCCCATCGCCTTGTATGGAGGGTGCTCGGTGGAGACATGACTGATGATGTCTTCGATATAACTTTGTAGGTCCGTATGCCGGACGCTCAGATCAATCGGCTCATCTTCGCGATAGCGATAACCTATCTTGCCCATCCGCAATGAAGTGGCATGCTCACCATAACGCGTCGATCCGTTCCAGACATCCAGCTCATCGCCCTCGCCCTCATCCAGAAAGCTCTGACAGATGGCAGGAGAAGCGCCGAACAGGTAGGGAACAATCCAGCCGATACGCAGCAGATTCTGCATCATCTGGAAATAGCCCTCCGTACGCTGCAGCTGATTGCCAGGCGTCGAATCCGCCGTATCATTGCCTTGCTCGACACTCGTACCGCTCAGCAATGCATCACGCAAGGGCCACGAGGACTCTGGCATGGAGAAATTGAAATGTACCCCGGCAATCGCCTGCATACGACGCCCATATCGCAGACCCAGGCCTCGACGATAAGCATGCTTCATCTGCCCGCTGTGGGAGCTGCCGTATTCACCAATGCGAACACTTGCTCCGCCACGCAGTATGCAAGGCATGCTGGTGTTCCAGATATGCTCCCCTGCTGGCAGGCGATGTACGATGAACTGATGGATAGAGGTCAGAAAATGCAAAGCCTCTTCAGCCGAACCGCACGGTGGTGTTACCATTTCAAGCAACGCCTCGGAAAAATCCGTGGTGATGAACGGATGCGTCAGCGCGTCACCCAATGCCTCTGGATGATCGGCCTGAGATATGCCACCGTTACCCATGACCCTTAATGATTCTTTTTCGAGACCAACCTTGCGCTCAGCCAATACCTCAGGAGTCTGGGTTCGGACAAGCTTGTCAGCTCTTTGTTTAATCTCGGAGTACACAATGAACATCCCACTTTGCCAACGCGGGAGTGTAACCCAGGCTATGACTTTATGAGCGGTTTGAACAGCCAACAAGCTGGACAGGGGCCTGTATTTATCATGCTGCACGGCCTGTTCGGCAGTCTGGACAATTTTCGGTCCGTCTCCTTGCATTTGGAGCGCAGCCTGACAGTGCTGCGCATGGACCTGCCCGGACATGGTCTTTCGCCCTCGCTGCCAACCTTGTCCATTGAGGCCATGGCCGATGCGGTACTGGCAGAAATAGATCAGCTTGGCATCAAGGAATTTCACCTTCTGGGCCACTCGCTGGGAGGCAAGGTTGCGATGTCTGTGGCCGGCAATCCATCTTGCCAGGGCCTGCAAAGCCTGTGCGTGGTGGATATTGCCCCGCGGCAGTACAAACCACATCATCAGCCGATCATCGATGCCTTGCAGGCGCTCGACCTACAGCAGATTACGGATCGTCGCGATGCCGACCTGCAATTACGAAATGCCATACCGGATGCTGGCGTTCGTGCTTTCCTGCTCAAAAGCCTTTACCGCCATGACTCAGGGCATTTCGACTGGCGCTTTGATTTGCAACAACTGGCCACAGATTACCCGTTGATCTGCCGTCCACCGATCGTCAACCGGACCATCGAGCCCCCGACCCTGTTCATCAAGGGCGGCGACAGTGACTATCTTGGTGCGGACGATGAAACCGGTATCAAGGCTGTTTGTGCACACCCCTCTCTCAAGATAATCGTCGGTGCAGGTCATTGGCCACATGCCGAAAAACCCGCACAGTTCACACGTATTTGCCAGGAGTTTTTGAGCCATGTCTGATTCACTTCGCGATCAGCTGATGCAAGCAGGCTTCGATGCTCCCAAGGAGCCTGTCCGATCGAAACGAGCACCATCCGGTAAATCGCCACGGGGCGGCAGTAAATCTGGCAAATCCCAGGGCGGTGCAGATGGCAGGCGACAGAGTAAGCCACGGCCCACTCAAAACCCAGCACACGCTGCCAAGACAAATCGACGCGCTGCCACAACACCGACAGCCGCCGCGCCCGACGCAGAAGCCATTCGACGTAAGGCTATCAAGGCGGAGATCAAGACTCTCATAGAAGCGGCTGCCATCAAGGAGTACCAGGGTGAAAGCGTCTATCGCTTTATTCTGAACAAGCGCATTCGCGAACTGCACGTCAAGGACGATATCCGGCAACAGCTGGTCGCAGGCACATTGATCATCACTCGTCTCAACGGAACCACATGGCTGGTGCCGGATGAGACCTCTACAGCCATACGCGCACTGAACCCCGACTGGGCCGTGGTAACGCCGGCTCCCGACGGACCGGAAGACAACACAGGCTACGAAGATTTTCCAGTGCCTGACGATCTGCAGTGGTGAGCTTCTACTGGTTCGACTACGAGACCTTCGGCACCCAACCAGCCTGGGATCGTCCCTGTCAGTTTGCAGGTGTGAGAACTGATGAGGATCTGAACGTCATCGGCGAACCCATGACGCTCTATTGCCGGCAATCGGAGGACTATCTGCCACAGCCCGCAGCATGCCGTGTAACAGGTATCACGCCACAGCTTGCCAATGAAAAAGGCCTCTGTGAGGCACATTTCATTCAACGCATACTGGATGAAATAGGAGCTCAGGACACCTGCTCGGTCGGCTACAACAGTATCCGTTTTGATGACGAATTCACCCGCCACACGCTCTTCCGCAACCTGCAAGACCCCTACGAACAGGAATGGAAAAACGGCAACTCCCGATGGGACCTGATTGACGTGGTGCGGCTGACTCGAGCCTTGCGCCCTGAAGGTATTCAGTGGCCATTCCATGAAGATGGCTCGGCCAGCAACCGGCTTGAAGACCTGAGCGCCATCAACGGTATTGAGCATGGACAGGCGCACGACGCCATGTCAGATGTCTGGGCAACCATTGGCATGGCAAAGCTGATCAGGGACACCCAGCCTCGCCTGTTCAACCATGTATTTTCACATCGAGGCAAGGCTAGCGTCGCTCAGTTACTGAACCCTCAGGAACGTACCGTCAGGCTTCAGGTTTCTGGGATGGTGGCCGGCAGCAGACACAATGTCGCTGCCATTTTGCCGCTGAGCAAACACCCGGACAATGCCAACGGCGTCATAGTGCTTGATCTGCAAGATGACCCCCGTTATTTGCTGGAACTGGATGCCGACGAGATTGCCCGGCGCCTTTACCAACCAGCCAGCGAGCGCAAGGACACTGATGCACCTCGCCCCGGCTTGCGTACGGTACAAATAAACAAATGTCCCGTGATTGTGCCGCTTTCCACGCTACGCCCTGTCGATGCCGAACGCTTGCAAATAAACCGTGCTCAGATCGATCAGCACGCAGCGTGGGCCCAGGAAGTCTGCAATAACGAGCATGTTCTGGAACAGATCAGACGGGCTCTGAGCCGACAGTGGCAGGATGATTCCAAGATCGATGTGGATGGCACCCTGTATAGCGGAGCATTCCTGTCTTCATCTGACAAGAAGAGCTTGCAAACCATCAGGAAATTGTCTCCTGAAAAGCTGGCACTGAAGCTGGAGCAGGTTTCTGGTCATTTCGATGACAAACGTCTTGACGCAATGGTCTGGCGCTATCTGGCCCGCAGCTTTCCCGATGCGCTGACACCGGAACAATCCTTGCGCTGGCAGCAAGAGTGCGTCACCCGCTTATCTGACAATCACTCAGCCTGGCTGGGTTACGAAAGCTATCAGCAGGCACTGGATGAGATCGAATGGACGCCCGCGGAAAGGGAACTACAACAGGCACTGAACGTCTATTCCCTGCAGCTGCAATCAACCTGAACTGTGCAGGGACTACCGCAGCCCTGCCTTGTTGAAGCTCGATTTGGTATTGATTCGACTTAGTTGGTACGCCGACCACCACCATCCATGAAGTCCGTACCTGAAATCAGCGGACGCATGGTGTTAGTCACGAAAAAAGCGAAAAACAGAAAAAAGAACTTGAATTTGAGAGTTGCGTAATCGGGCCCGATCCAGTGAGCACTAACCATGAATATAACCGCCGCCAACACAAAACCGTAGGCCGAATGGTAATAAAGGTTCATGATTGAATTCGTGATTTCCTGACGATACACCCCGCTCAGCACCATCGACATCATCATGATGAATACAACCGGCACCATCGGCGCCAGCATGCTCTGCACTGAATGACCCAGGCTGACGTACCCGGCCGCCAGAAAGACGCAGCAGAATAGCAATGATTCCACTACAGCTCGGAAAAAGGTAGGAAATCGAACCTGACGAAACGCAGTTCGTTGCACGAAATTTAGAACACTACGTGCACTGATTCTATTTAGACTACTTACGCTCATGGCATTCAATCCCGTCAGAAATAGCGCCAGTAACCACCCCGCGCCTAGGTAGGATGGTGATAATAACACTCTGTTAATGTAACTTTGTAACGCAACGTCACGCAAAGACATATTGTGACGAAGTTCTCGCAATTGAGGGGTTACATGCTGACTCTGCTAGCATCCAAATAATGACGCAACAACGAATAAAGCTGTACCAGGGTTCAGCCAGTCCTTGTAGTTATCTGGACAATCGGCAGGCCGTGAACATCTATGCAGATCCACATCACCCACACCCCAGGGCTGTCTATAACCAGCTGATAAAAAAGGGTTTTCGGCGATCTGGAGAATACGTATACCGCCCTGGATGCACTCACTGCTCGGCCTGTGTACCCGTTCGTATTCGTTGTGAGAACTTCACGCCACGGCGTACCGATCGACGCAATCTGAAACAAAACAACGATCTGAGAGTGGACTATCAGCCAGCTTGCTTTACGGAAGAATATTTTCAGCTTTACAGACGTTATCTTGCAGCCCGTCACACCGATGGCGGTATGGACAATCCCGAGCCTGAAGATTTTGAACGTTTCCTGCTCAACCCCTGGGGAGAAACCCTGTTTGTCGAAGCCAGACTGGATGGGCAAGTAATCGCTGTTGCCGTCACGGATGCCACCTCTGATGGCCTGTCGGCGGTCTATACGTTTTTCGACCCGGACCATGGCCATCGTGGCTTGGGAAGGTACTGCATTCTGCAGCAGATCGAGCTATGCGGATCCATCAACATTCCCTATTTGTACTTAGGGTATTGGGTGGATGGATGCCAGAAAATGCAGTACAAGACTGATTTTCGACCTCAGGAACACTTCGACGGTCAGGAGTGGATAGTCACACCGTCCTGAGAAGTCCCCAGGGACACCGCATTGGCACAACTCAACTCACAAAGTCACGCCACACTGAGCACCGGTGCAGACAAACTGATCAGCCACGCCGGGCCTGCTCGATCCCCCGCAGATAAAGCTCGTACATGCTCTGAGGCCCCCAGTCATCTCGCAGACTGGAAAACAACGACTCCGCAGTGCCCCAGTCTCCGGACTTGCTTGCCGCCATCGCTTTATCATGCCTGACCAGCAGCTGCATGACCTGCTCATTGAGCTGTTCCTGCGAGCCCAGAGGCTGATACATTGTCACCGACTTGCTGCGTCCTTTCACCATCACCGTATCAAGCTCGCGAAACAGCATGCCGGGCAGCTCAGCCACGGTATTGTCACCGACAATGATCGGCACATGATATTTGCGCGTTTGAGCTTCGAGCCGCTGAGCAACGTTGACACTGTCGCCGACCACCGTGTAATCCATCCGGTACTCGGATCCGAGCGGACCGACCATAGCAGGACCCGTACTGATACCGATACCCATGCTTACCTGCGGCAGCTGCCGATCGCGATATCGACCATTCAGTGTATCCAGCTCCGCCTGCATGTCCATGCCAGCGCACAGTGCATCATGAGCATGTGTCTCGCTACGGATACCGCCCCCCCACACCGCCATCACACTGTCTCCCATGTACTTGTCGATAGAGCCCCGATAACGAACCACAATGCGACTGATATAGGTGAAATACAGGTTCAGCCATTCGGTTAATTCGTTAGGCTGCAACTGCTCTGATATGGCAGTGAAGCCGATGACATCGCAAAACAACACACTGATATTGCGCTGCTCTCCGGACAAACTCACCGCCTGAGGATCACGACCGTATTCTCTGGCTAATTCGGCTGGAACATACTGACTCAGCAAGCGGTGAACTCGCTTGCGATCTCGCACTTCACCGATATAACTCAGCAAGACATACATGCCATAGAGTACGAATACCGTCAGCAATTCGAACTCGATAGGAATGCGCGGCACATCCGAACTGAATTTGTAATGTAACAGCCCCACACCCACTGCAGCTGCAATCGCCAGAACCGTTGCAGCTGGCAACCGAAACAAGGGCATCAATGCACATTGCATGATCAGAATCAGCAAGCCGGTCCAGAAGGTGCGGCCAAATGAGCCTGCCTCGAAGAGATTGAAAGACTTCCCACCACGTACATTCAATGCGAACAGCTGGCCAGAATCATTATCACCGGCCAGCCATTCAAAACCAAAATACAGACGAAAGACCCCCAGACCGGTCAACACCAGCAACGTGAGTACCAGCAGCAACAGCAAGGAAAACGACAGGCTGCGAGGACCAGGTCTGTAATAAGGTAGCTTCACGCTATTCAATTCTTACGAGTGTCTAGTCGTCGACACTAGCCGTGCAACAAGTCTAGCGCCTGCTCGTGCAGAGCTACCGAGCAGGCTGCCAGAACCGAAGTTGTTGCCTCGTTAACAGCCTGTCCGTGCATATCCGTGATGATGCCTCCCGCTTCTCTGACAGCGACGGTCAGGGCGGCAATATCCAGGATATTCACATCCGATTCGAGTATCAGGTCTGCCTGACCGCTACACAGCTGATGGTAATGACAGAAGTCACCATAGCCTCTGACGCGGCGCACGCGACCAACAATCTGCGCATAGCGAGACCAGGCGTCCGCATCACGCGCCAGAGTCGTCAGGTTACCGGATGAGAAAAAAGCATCATCGATGGACGTGATGTCATTGCAATGAACCTGTCGTCCGTCCAGCCAGGCTCCCTGCTCATGAACAGCAACCATCTTCTCGCCATAAGCAGGTGCATTCGAGACGCCCAGGCGTAACTCATCGTCCACTTCAAGCGCAATCTGCGTGGAGTAATAACGCGATCCTCGAATAAAACTCTTGGTCCCGTCAATCGGATCAACCAACCATCGCAGCCCTGCCCCTTTCCCAGACTTTTCAGTCGCAGCGCTCTTACCCGTTTCTTCCCCAAAAAAAGCAGCATTGGGCAACGCTTTCGTCAGAACCTGCTTGATTGCCTTCTCGGCCGCCACATCTACTTCAGTCACCGGTGACTGATCCGATTTCAAAGTCACATGCCAGTCGCCACGCGCCAGAAAATCGCTGATGACCTGCTGAGCTGCCTCAACCGCCTCTTCTGCAGCCTTACGCGCTACCGTCATATCCAGTTCCACACTCACTCCATGCATCATTGTTTTGTTACTGCACAGTATACGGTGCCCACGTGTGCCAGATCACGTACTCAGACTCCGCCGAACACAGGTAACTGACTTCCACCTATCGAGCATGAACAATGCCGTAATCGTAATTGACATGAACAGTTTTCAACAAATCTGCCGAGCGCCCCTACAGAACGTATTTAACGATTCGGCAAACAATATTGGCATCGTTACTGTCAAGCCTGAACATTCTTCTCGGAAAGCAGTAGACTTGCCGACCCGTCAATGCCACAAGCACCCTCTTTAAGAATGGGACTGAATCCGCAACAACTGGCAGCCGTCAAACACTTCGAGACACCCTTACTGGTGCTGGCCGGAGCTGGCAGTGGCAAAACCGGTGTTATCACCCAGAAAATAGCCTGGTTGATAGAAAAGCAAGGCTACTCCCCTACATCGATAGTAGCCGTCACCTTTACCAACAAAGCATCCAACGAGATGCGCGCCCGACTCAAGAAGCAACTCGGGCCAGCGCAGATGAAAGGCTTGACCATCTCGACGTTTCACCGCCTGGGCATGGACATACTGCACAAGGATGGTGAAGCCATGGGTTTGCGCAAGGGTTTTACTATCCTTGATCAGGGCGATTCTCTGAGCACAATGCGTGAGCTGATACGTGAGGACAACGCTGGCATTGAGGAGCGAGACCTCCAGAACATCATCTCCAACTGGAAGAATGAGTTCATCACGCCCGCCGGCGCACTAGCCAGTGCCACCGAAGACCAGGATCGCATCGCAGCACTGCTCTATGCAAAGTACAACGAATTGATCAGAGCCTGTAACTCGGTGGATTTTGATGACCTGATCAGTCTGCCAGTTGAGCTGCTGCGTGAGCACACCGAAATACGCGATAAATGGCGCGGCAAGATTCGGCACATGCTGGTCGATGAATACCAGGATACCAATGCGGCACAGTACGAGCTGGTGCGCCTGCTGGTCGACAAGTTCGGCGCACTGACAGCGGTTGGCGACGACGATCAGTCGATCTATTCCTGGCGCGGTGCCAAACCGGAAAACCTGATGAACCTCAAGGTGGATTACCCCAACCTGCGGGTCATCAAGCTGGAGCAGAATTATCGATCCAGCCAACGGATTCTACGTTGTGCCAACGCGGTCATCAGTCACAACCCGCACGAGTTTGAAAAAGCGCTCTGGAGTGATCTGGGCATTGGCGACATGCTGCGTGTTTCCACCTGCAAGCACACCCTTGATGAAGCTGAATGGGTGGCGGCCGAAATTCTCACCAGGCACTACCAGAAAGATACCCGCTGGGGAGACTTTGCCATTTTGTATCGCAGCAACTTCCAGTCGCGCGCATTCGAACAATCCATGCGTGAAAAACAGATCCCCTACACAGTCAGCGGCGGCAGCTCCTTTTTCGACAAACCCGAAATCAAGGACATGCTGGCCTACCTGAAACTGCTGGTGAATCCGGATGATGACACCGCCTTTCTTCGATGCATCAATACCCCACGTCGTGAAATAGGCCCGACAACGCTGGCCAAACTGGGCCAACACGCGCGTAACCGCAACATCAGCATGTTTGCCGCCTGCCACGACATGGGACTGGAGACACAACTGGATGGTCGTCCACTGCATCGACTGCAACGTTTCGCGAACTGGCTGACCCTCAATGCCGACAACGCAGAACGGGGCGATACGCTAGCCGTGGTTAAAGGTGTTTTCGAAGACATCGAGTACAACGACTGGATCCAGACTCAATACGAGACCCCTGGCAAGGCTCAACGGGCCATTGAAAATACGGTGGAACTGTTTGCCTGGATCGAGCGCCTGCTGACCAATAATGAAGATCAGAAAGATCAACCCCTGTCTGATGTGGTTCGCTCTTTGTGCCTGCACGACATGCTGTCACGCCAGGATGATGAATCGGACAGCAACGAAGTACAGATGATGACGCTGCACGCCGCCAAGGGACTGGAGTTTCCGCATGTCTTCATGGTCGGCATGGAAGAGGACCTGCTGCCACATCGCAACAGTATCGAAGGCGAGACCATCGAAGAAGAGCGTCGCCTGGCCTATGTGGGTATGACACGAGCTCGTCACACCCTGACCTTCACCCGTTCTCGTGCACGTCAGCAGTTCGGCGAAACCGGTGCCTGTGAGCCCAGCCGCTTTCTGGATGACTTGCCACCAGAAGATGTCACCTTCATGGGTGAACTGGACAGTGCCACGGCCGAACAGACTCGGGCAGCCGGAAAGAGCGCACTCAAGGGATTGATGGATCTGCTATCGGCCGATTGAATCCCCGATAGCCACATGCGACACTCGTGTAAACGCTAGAACATGGGTAAATGAGGAGTGTCGCTTGAAAATGTCGATCCATGGCATATCTTCTTGGGTACTCCTATGCCTTCTGCCTGCTCCAGCCACTTCTCCGGTGACTAAGCACAGGGCTGCATGTTTTCCGGATCAATCCTCCAAGACGACTATCCATGGCCTCCAAAAAAAGTGACGAACCGCTGATCGTCGAATCCGAGCAGGACGACGCCAACGATACTCGCAGTTCAACCGGCACAGGCCTGGTCTTGCCAGATCAGAACCTGCCCAACAAACTGCTGCTTCTGCCGATTTTCGAACGACCATTCTTCCCCGCCCAGGTACAACCACTGGTCATCGACGAAGAACCCTGGGAAGAAACCTTCACACGTCTGGCCAAGATGGATCACCATCTGTTAGGGCTTTGTTACGCCGGTGACCAGGACGATCAGGCCAGCGCCTCACCCGGAGACTTTGCCGATACTGGCTGTGTGGTCAGATTGCACAATGTCGTACGGGGTAATGGCAAGATCCAGTTCATCGCCCAGGGCATGCAACGCTTTCGCATTGATGGCTGGTTGAACAAGAGCGCCCCGTTTGCGGCTGAAGTGTCCTACCCTTCCGAACGCACTCGTAATACGCCAGAGATCAAGGCCTATGCCATGGCACTGATTCAGGCGATCAAGGAACTGATTCCACTGAATCCCTTGTACAACGAAGAGCTCAAGAATTTTCTCAATCACTTCAATCTGAACGACCCATCACCTCTGGCTGACTTTGCAGCGGCGATCACGACGGCACCTGGCCCTGATCTGCAGCAAATACTGGATACGATCTCACTGCAGAAACGCATGGAACGTGTCCTTATCCTGCTGCACAAGGAACTCGAGGTAGCTCGCCTGCAAGCCGAGATTCGTTCGGAAGTTGAACAGAAGATGTCCAAGCACCAGCGAGAATTCTTTCTGCGTGAGGAGCTGAAGGTCATACAACGAGAGCTTGGCCTGGCAAAGGACGACAGAACGTCTGATATCGATGAATTTCGTGGCCGCATGGAAACGCGAAATCCGCCCGCCCATGTGGAAAAGCGGTTTGATGAAGAAATCAACAAGATGTCGATTCTGGAAACCGGCTCGCCTGAGTATGGGGTAACCAGAAACTACGTAGACTGGCTGAGCTCGGTGCCTTGGGGAAATTACTCCAAGGACAAGCTGTCGCTCCGCAATGCCAAGACTGTACTGAATCGTGATCACGCAGGACTTGATGACATCAAGGAACGCATCCTTGAATTTCTTGCCATGGGTTCGTTTCGAGGCGAGATCAGCGGATCCATTCTCCTGTTTGTTGGCCCACCCGGAGTCGGCAAGACATCCATCGGCAAATCCATCGCAGAATGCCTGGGACGCAAGTTCTATCGTTTCAGTCTGGGTGGCATGCGTGACGAAGCTGAAATCAAGGGGCATCGCCGTACCTATATAGGCGCCATGCCCGGCAAGCTGGTTCAGGCTCTGAAGGAGGTCGATGTCTCCAACCCGGTCATCATGCTGGATGAAATCGACAAGATGGGCAACTCCTACCAGGGTGACCCGGCCTCAGCCATGCTGGAGGTACTGGATCCAGAGCAGAACGGAGAATTCCTCGATCATTATCTGGATCTGCGTGTCGATTTGTCGAAGGTACTGTTCGTCTGCACCGCCAATCAACTCGACACGATTCCTCGACCGCTGCTCGATCGCATGGATGTCATTCGCCTGGGCGGTTACATTGCCAGTGAAAAACTGGATATTGCCCGCCAGCATCTGTGGCCAAGACTGTTGCAACGTAACAACGTCAAACCTTCACAAGTGAAGATCAGCGACTCTGCCATCAAGGCACTGATCGAGGGCTACGCGCGTGAAGCCGGTGTCAGAAGCCTGGAAAAGCTGCTGCACAGAGTGCTGCGAAAATCTATTGTAAAACTGCTGGGCAAGACCAAATCGATCAGTATCAGTAACCGCAATCTGGTTGAATTTGTGGGTGAACCTCCGTTTCGCGTGGAAAAGCAATTGGGTGGCGTTGGGGTCATTACGGGCCTTGCCTGGACAGCGATGGGTGGTGCTACCTTGCCCATCGAGGTGACCAGTGTACATGCGAGTGATCGTGGCCTGAAACTGACAGGCCAGCTGGGTAAAGTCATGAGTGAATCAGCACAGATCGCACACAGCTTCGTCACAACCAACAGCGAACACTACGGTGTCAGCGAAGACTGGTTCATGCAGCACAGTCTGCATTTACATGTTCCCGAAGGCGCCACTCCCAAGGATGGACCCAGTGCTGGTATCAGCATCACCAGTGCCCTGCTTTCTCTGGCACTCAACAAACCGGTCAGAAAATCTTACGCCATGACCGGTGAGATCACACTGACCGGCGAAGTTTTGCCTGTGGGCGGAGTTCGCGAGAAGCTCATTGCTGCCCGACGCATTGGGGTCAAAGAGGTGATCCTGCCCGATGGCAACAGACGGGATGTCTCAGAGCTTCCAAAGCATATCGTTGCGGGGCTGAAGATTCACCATGCCAGTCACTACGATGATGTATTTGCCATTCTGTTCAGCGCCAGCAAACGCAAGTAGCCTCATAACCGAATTGCATAACCTTGTCACAAGGTTGTGCAATTTCGGTGTCCAGAAGAAAATCTGGCGGTTATCAGACGCCTTAGCGGCTCGGGCGAAAAACCCACGCAAGCCTGGCAACAATATCCGGTGCTGTATCGACCGCAATATCCTCTGCGATAGAGAATTCGAACGACTGATTACCTCGCATCAGATAGCGCACGCCACCACTCATGACGACAGTAGCATCACTCAGCTCTGCCAGAGCACTGTCGTAGAACGGCGTATGCCAGTCAACTTGCAGCAAGAGCCGATACCGGTGCTGCAGAATGTACTGTATACCCAACGCACCAAATCCGACTACTGAGCGCTGCGGGGCAAGTCTACTACTCTGCCCGACGGCCAAGAGACCTGCGCTCATGCCTCCACGCCATCGCTCGCCAAGGCTCCAGATCGGCGACTGTATATCCACGTAGGCATCCGGCTTGCCACTACCTCGCAGCTCGCTGAGCGAGCCCGTGGGCAGCTTTATTCCAACTCGTACGATAGCTTCTGAGGCTGTTGAATCTGCAGTCGCCTGACACCCCAGGGAGCGTTGCACAGAGAGTTGGATATCACCCAGACCCGACTCGGGCACATCGACCTGAACTTGCTGACCGGACTCCCCGACGTAGCTATATGTCAGTTCATCGAAAGGGACGTTACTGCGATTAGCATCCGGCAAACCGAAGAACTGGTGCCAGTCATCAATGGCACGATCGAATAGTCCGCCGCTGTGTTGAATGAAGGGTACGAGCAGCTCACCTTGCCAACACGACATTAGTCGTTGTCGATGCCTGAAGGTCAGCTCACTGGTTTCACCATCGAGCCTGAGCTGCTCATTACCAGCCATGCTGCCGATGAACTGATTGGAGTGCTCCAGTGACAATTGCCATTCACGAGACTGCACCGGTCTGGCAGCAGCTCCCGGCAAGCCAAAGATCGCATTAAAGGCATGCTGGGAGTGAATCTGCAGCAGTGGTGAGTCATCACTCTGTTCTGCCTGTACGAAAGTACTGGCACTCAGACAGATCGCCAGAACTGCAACAGGTATCTCCCATCGAGTTCCGGCCTTAGCTGCGAGCCCCCCTCGGCGGAAAAACTCAGGCACCACCGTAGGCCATTACCGTCTGGTCTGTCTAGTTAGTGGTGGTCAGTGGCTTGGAATCATTGACCATTCCCGCCAGTACCGCAGCTTCACGATAGCCAGGAATTTTGACGCCACTATCCGTATAGATCAAAGGCGTGCCGCGCAGTCCCAGGCGCTCTGCCAGGGCAACGTGCATTTCTATGGGGTTGTCGCAAGACTTCGGTTCGACCTTGCCGCCTGATTTAGCATTGGTCATGGCTGCCTGTGGATCATCGGCACACCAGACGCTTTCCAGATCCTTGTGTCCCTGAGAACCCAGGCCTGCGCGAGGAAACAACAGGTAGCGCACCTTCACACCGGCATCGAGCAATGTATCAATTTCACCATGCAGACGACGGCAATAGCCACAGCTGATATCCGTAAAGACGGTTATGGAGCGATTCGACGGTGTTTCTGGTTCGTAGACAAGCATGTTTTCTTCGCCTACCTCATTGATCAGAGCCATCTGAATGCCGCCAAGCCTGGCATCAGTCATGTTCTCTCGATCACTCAGACGGATGAGACTGCCATCTACAAGGTATTCGGCTGATTCATCAACGTAATAGATTTGTCCATCAGTAACCAGTTCGAACAGACCAGGTAGCTCGGACTTGACCAGACTGGTTACCGAGATGCCCGGAAGCTTCTCGGAGATCCTCTCCTTGACTTCGTCAATAGATGACTCTGCCAGAGCATGGGAGCTGATTGCCATGGAAATGACAATGAAGGCGATTAGAGATCTGAATTTTATACGGATGTTCATTGTGAGATATTCGCAGGAAACAGGCCAGTTCACAGGTTTTGATGTCAGATCCGAACTTGCTATCGTCAGATCCTTGCTAATTCTTGATTATTAGTGCCTTGATGATGCCGTAAGTTCCATCTAAAAACACAAAATATTGCGCCGTAGCACATTACCCACGTGGATGATGTGCACGATGCAAGGACTTCAGTCGCTCGCTCGCCACGTGCGTATATATCTGAGTGGTGGACAAGTTACTGTGTCCCAGCAACAACTGAACGACACGAAGATCGGCGTCATGATTCACCAGATGCGTAGCAAAGGCATGTCGTAGAACATGAGGCGAAAGCGGTGTACGAATGCCCGCACTGATCCCATGCGCCCGGATGCGATACCAGAAAGCCTGCCGGGTCATCGCAGCACCACGATTGGATAGAAACAGTACATCAGTGCTATCGCGCATCAATGATGGTCGAGCGACACTCATATAACGTGTTATCCAGTCAATGGATACATCCCCCATAGGGATGAGTCGCTCCTTGCTGCCTTTGCCCCAGACACGCATGACACCCTGATTCAGGTTCACCTGATCAACGGTCAGACCCACAAGCTCTGAGACTCTCAGCCCACAGCCATAAAGTAGTTCCAGCATGGCTCGATCACGTAAACCCAGATCCTCACTAGCGAGAGGCGCCTGAAGAAGTGCCTGCACTTCTGATTCGGTAATCACCTTGGGCAAGGGCCTGCCCATACCGGGGGAGCTGACCAGAGCGGTCGGATTCTCAACAATCAATTTCTCGCGCAAACACCAGGCGTAGAAACGTCGCAATGCAGATAACAGTCGTGCAGCACTACGCGCACTGCTGCCATCGCTGATGCGGCTACTCAGAAAAGCCATGACATCGGCCCGTTGGGCCGCCAGTAATCCGGTGTCACTTGACTGCAAGGCGATGGCAAAGAAACGCAGATCACTGCCATAGGCATTGATCGTATGGGTGCTCAAGCCTTGCTCGACCAACTGGCTGTCGGCAAATCGCAATAACAGATCTGCATCTTGTGCAGGCAGTTCAGGTTTTTTTACACGCCTGCGATCGCGCGCTCCAGTCGACTTGGCGTTAGCATAGGGTTTGCCCATTGAACAAGCATACACATGAAGTTGCCACCACGCCCTATCTGCGATGCAGATCCATCAGCCTTGAGTATCGAGCAGGCGCTGGAACGTATCCAGAATGGATTACCACGCATAACAGAGACGGAGGATATCGACTGCAGCAATGCACTGGGCCGCATCTGTGCACAGGATGTGATCTCCCCCATGTCGGTTCCCTCATTCAGGGCCTCCGCCATGGACGGCTATGCCGTACGAGCTGCCGACTGCGAAAACCCCCTGCGACTGGAAGGCCGGTCGATTGCCGGACACCCAGGCACCGACCACATGCCAGCTCAAAGCTGCCAGCGAATCACAACAGGTGCACGGGTACCCGATGATGCAGATGCAGTTGTTCAACAGGAGAATGTCGAACGTTGCGATGACATGATCGTGGTCAAGGTCGCACCCCACGCTGGACTACACGTACGCAACCCCGGCACCGACAGTCAAGAGGGCGACATACTGCTCAGCAAAGGCAGTCGAATAGGCCCCTCCGAACTTGCACTGCTTGCCGCTCACGGCATCACCCACCTGGTGGTCTTCAGAGTCCTGCGTATCGCTTTGCTCTCGACGGGCGATGAACTCCGAGAACCGGGAAACCTACTTGAACCGGGACAGATCTATGATGCCAACCGCCCGTTGTTGCAGGCGATGCTTGCCAGCAGTGCCGTTGAACTCATTGATCTGGGTATCTGCAAGGACTCAGAAGAAGCACTGGAAGAAACACTGAATGCCGCAAGTGAGGTTGATATCATCATATCCAGCGGCGGCGTATCTGTCGGCGATGCCGACCATGTACGCAGTGTGCTCGAACGTACAGGCCAGGTAGATTTGTGGAAAATCGCCATGAAGCCCGGCAGACCGCTGACATTCGGCTTCAGTCGCCCCGGACAATGCTATTTCGGCTTGCCTGGTAATCCAGTATCGGCTGCCATCACGGCACTGATATTCGTCAATCCCTCAATTCGATACATGCTGGGCCATGAGCTTCCACTGCCTGCGCCATTGAGATTGCCAGTGACCGACTCGCTACGCAAGAATCCTGGACGCGTCGAATATCAGCGAGCCATCATGCAGAAGGACAGTCAGAATAATTGGACGGTGGGTACCACAGGGCTGCAGGATTCACATGTGCTTAGCTCACTGCACAAGGCAAACTGCCTGATTGCACTCGAACTCAACTCAGAGGGTGCTCAGATCGGGGATCAGGTAGAGGTATACCCATTCACTCACTTTTCATCGCCAATACTCTGAAGCATCGGGAAAATTTCCGCACCAGGGAATCCTCAACCGGTTCACTTCCCGCTCAAGATCCAGTCCAATAGCTGTTCAATTTAAAACTGATCAGCTGCTGGACCGGATGATAGCTGGATCAGCTGGCTGAGCTGCTTGCTTTCTTCTTGGTAGCGCGTTTCTTGGTAACAGCCTTTTTCTTGCTTACTGGCTTTTTTGCGACGGCCTTCTTGGCGACAGCTTTTTTTGTTACCGCTTTTTTCGCAACAGCCTTCTTGGCAACAGCCTTTTTTGCGACAGCTTTCTTGGCAACGGCCTTTTTTGCTACCGCCTTCTTGGCCACTGCTTTTTTCTTGCCAGCTGCCTTCTTTTTACTGACAGCCTTTTTGGCAACTGCTTTCTTGGCAACGGCCTTTTTCTTGCCGACTGCCTTCTTCTTGCCAACGGCTTTTTTACTGGTAGCCTTTTTTGCCACAACTTTTTTCTTGGCTACTGCTTTTTTCTTGGCTACAGTCTTTTTCTTGCCTACTGCTTTCTTCTTGCTGGCAACTGTTTCACCGGTTGCTGTTTTCTTGGTAACGCGCTTTTTACTGCTAGCCTTCTTGGCGGCTTTAGCAGGTTTAGCTGCAGCCGGTTTGCTCACTCGAGCCATGGTTCACTCCTGACCTTGAATTAAAAATCAAATAACAAGGAGCCATGACGTCGGACTCCCACTACAGCCAAACAGACTGTCCCTATTCATTCGACTTCGATGTTCACTGCACTCTCAAATGATATTCAAGTGTCATGCTTCATCTCGTTCGAACTTGATACGAAATCTCAAGACTTACGCCTCAAAGCCCCGCAAACTTCAGTTGCAAATCAAAACAACTTATGCCCTATGGGCGCATTGTCCACATAGTGCATTACTATTTCAACTGCAACATACAATTGAATCAAAAATACACATTGCAAAACTTTTGCTAACACCATCTGTTTTGCAAATATCAAGACAAGCACCGCCTGCTTATCGCATATGTTGTGCCTGCTTTATTAACCGACCTTTACCCAGCACATTCACACATTCAATCAATGCAAATGGAAAACGTAAAACCCACCCTATCTCTGATGTTTCGACGCGCCGCATCATTTCTTTACGATGGGCTCTTGTTAATAGCAATTTTTTTTATCATCACGGCCATTGCCATCGCGTTCAATCACGGTCATGCCATTCAGAGTTTCGCCTTCTACCTGTTTCTTTTCATCGTCGCTTTTCTGTTCTTCGACTGGTTCTGGAGGCATGGTGGGCAAACACTCGGCATGCGTGCCTGGCGCCTCAGAGTAGAGGCGTTGGACAGTGAGACAATCACCTTGAAGCAGTCTGTTGCCCGCTACCTGACAGGCTTTCTTCTATTTGGTATTTCGTTACTGTACATGCCTTTTTCAAAGCAAGGACTCGCCTTGCACGACAGCTTAAGCAGAACGAAAATAATCAAGTATTACAAATAGTTATAGGAATATTGCAAGACCGGCTTCAGCCTTGAAACAGAACTCGCAGAGAGTCATGTTGTCCGCTTTATACCTACTAGCGCAATACCCAGAAAGACAATCAATGGCAGCAGCGCACTGAGCAAGGGAGATAGGCCGTTCGCCAGCGCAAGCTGCGTCAGCAGTTTGTTCAAAAGCACATAGATAATGCCAAGCATGATACCGATGAAGATCTTCTGCCCTGCTCCACCAGTGCGCTGCGATGCAAACACGAATGGCAGTGAAAGCATCAACATGACAAGCGTCGACAGCGGACTTGCTATTTTCACCCAAAAAGCAAGTTCAATACGTCTACTGTCCAGTTGATTCTCTTTGAGATACTGAATCTGATCATGCAGATTGTTCGCTGAAAGACTCTCCGTTGACACCGAAATGCTCTTGAGCACATCAGCACTTACCAAGTCCGGCACGTCAGAAATTTTGACATCATCAGCCGTGGTGCCGGCATTTCGACGGACAAACTCCGTCCAGGTGATGCTCTTCAATTGCTCGCTGACAACATCGGACGGGGTCAGTCGAGTCAGTTTGACATCTTCAAGCAACCAATCGTCATCGTCTTGCAATTGAGCTCTGGCAGCACTCATTGACATGCTCAGAGCATTACTATCGAAGCGATGAACGCTGACATCCAGCAGCGTAAAGTCAGGCATGACGGTACCCACATTGACATACTGATCTGCCGATTTCAGCCAAAGCCCCCGACTTCCCTTTACTGACAGGCGTTTTTCAAGTGCCGTCAGCCGAAGCTCTTCAGCTATCTGTTCAGCTCGCGGCATGATCGTCTCACCCAGCAAGGCGATCAACAACATCAGCCCTACGCCTGTAATAACAACAGCCCGAATAATCCTGCCGCCCGAGATTCCGGCAGCCCGCATGACAGTCAATTCGCTATTGGATGCCAGACCTCCGAGCCCCAGCAAACTACCCAGCAACACCGCGGGTGAAAACAACATATAGGCCTTGCCTGGTATCGTCAGGAAAACATACTGCACAGCATCGGTCACTGTATAGCTGCCTTTGCCGACATCATCCAACTCACTGATGAAGGCAAAGATACTGGCCAGAGTGACTAGCGTCATCAGCACCAACAGACTCGTCAGCAGAATTGAACGCCCAATGTAACGGTCCAGAATGCCGAACATCACGCAACTCCTCGAAGAGCAGGGTTTTGATGAATGCGATTTCTGGCGAACAACCACGTCCATCCCACTCTTCTAGCCAGTAGAAATATGATCAGACAAACAACCGCCACATGCACTGGCCAGAGCCCGACCCAGGCAGGTATTGCCCCTGCGGCAATCCATTTACGCATCAGCACTAGCAGATTTGCATAGGGAATATAAATCAGTATGGCGATTGCAATTTTCCCGAAGCGGCCTTCGCGAGGAGACGTATAGCTCAACGGCACAGCCAGTAAAGCCAGCAACAATGCAGCTAGCGGTATGGAAATTCGCCATTGCAACTCAGCCTGATCGGCACGATCACCCGTTCCCCACAACTCTGAAAGGCGTTTGCCTTTAACGATCAGGTGCGGCTCGCCAGGAGTCTCACGAGGCCTGAGGATACCCTGACGCTTGAAATCGGTAATCGTATATTCATCGTCCCCAGGTGTACCGACACTGGTTTGTCCATCAGTAAAAATGAGGTATTCATCACCGCTATCAGGATCCACTTGATAAGAGGCTATACGAGCAGAGTCCACGGCCGGTGGCTTGTCGCCTTTCTGCCGAAACATGAAGACATCGTTGAACTGGGTTTTTTCAGGATTACTCTTACGTGCGAAAAATACGGTATTGCCATCACTGGATTCTATGAACTTACCCGGCGTCACCAGACTCAACGCCGACTGATCGCGGATCGTCTGCTTGAGCTGCTGTTCGTAACGAGCAGCCCAGGGTGAGGCAAAAACAGTCAGCACGCCGATCATCACCACCCCCAGCACACCAATGACAGCAGTCGGTCGGAGCAGATCCATCCAGCCCACACCACAGGCTTGCATGACAGTCATCTCGTTATCCCTGTAGAACCTGCCATGGGCAAGCAGAATACCCAGGTAGAGCCCCAGAGGAATCAAGGTAACCAGAAGACTGATCGATTTTACTCCGACCAGCACCAGCAGCATGTCTGCCTGTATGGCGCCATCGGTCACGCTCGACAAGCTACGCCCCAGCACGTTGCCAATCATGATCACCAGCAGGACGATCAGCACCGCCAGCCAGGTAACCAGCATTTCCTTCATCAGGTAGCGATCAAGTATGCGCATATGAAAACAGGTTATCCATGGACGGGCTATCGACGTTCAGTTTGTCTATATGACTGCCTGACACCGCAGACAAGTGTGCAGTAATGCTTGTCAGTTGCAAGTGTACTTCATAAGCTGAAGTACACTAAGCGCACTAACCATTCAAGGATAATAGACCGAATGCAGATCAACGTTGCCACCCGATTGCCGCGTACAGCGGAGAATGCCTGCCAATTGGTTTTCCTGAATGCCGATGGCAAGCTCAAAGGAGCGGCTCGCAAGATAGACAGTGAGTCTCAGGGCCGTATCAAAGCCTTGTTTGCCAGTGGCGATTTTTCTGGCAAGAACGCAGAGACGCTCATGCTTCATGGCCTTGCAGGCACGCCTGCTTCACGTGTTCTATTGGTGGGCCTGGGCGATCGCGCTGCCGGAGCCGCCTCGCTCTGGCGCACCGCCAGCAAGGCGGCCAGCAAAGCCTTACTGGCAAGCCCTGCCACTCTGGCTATCAGTGATTGTCTCAATACGGTCAGCATGGATGGCATTTCAGCGCCTGCCATGGCAGAGCAACTGGCGATCGATATTGTCGGCTCCAGCTATGTATTCACACTTCACACACGCAGCAACATGCCTGCACAGGCATCGCTGAACGAGGTGATACTGAGCACAGACAAAGCCCGGCTGGAAGCTGTCAGCGAAGCGGTTGATCGCGGTCAGTCCACAGCAGCAGGCATGTCTGTCGCACGAGACCTGGGCAATCTTGCACCTAATACCTGTACGCCGAGTTATCTGGCAGACCAGGCTCTGGCACTGGCCGATGAACATGAGAATCTTGCGACCACCATCGTCAGCGAAGAGGAAATGGAATCGCTTGGAATGGGTGCTTTTCTGGCAGTATCACGCGGCAGCAGACAACCGGGCAAACTCATTGTCATGGAATATCAAGGTCGTCCGAAGGCGGGTAAACCAATCGTATTCATTGGCAAGGGGGTGACATTCGACACCGGCGGCATCTCCATCAAGTCCTCCGAGGGCATGGATGAAATGAAGTACGACATGTGCGGTGCGGCCAGCGTATTCGGTGTGATGAATGCCGTTGCCATGCTCGGCCTGCCCTTGAATGTCATTGGTATCGTGGCGGCTGCTGAAAACATGCCGGACGGCGATGCCTGCAGACCCGGCGATGTCGTGACCTCGATGTCGGGACAGACCATCGAGATACTTAACACCGATGCCGAAGGCCGACTGGTGCTTTGCGATGCCCTGACCTATGCTGAACGCTTCAAGCCAGACACGGTCGTCGACATGGCAACACTCACCGGAGCCTGCATCGTTGCATTGGGCAAAGTTGCCAGCGCCGTGCTTGGAAATGATCAGAACACCATCAACGCCTTGTTATCTGCCGGCGAGCAAACGGGAGATCGATGCTGGTCTCTGCCATTATGGGACGAATACCAATCTCAGCTGGACTCCAACTTTGCCGATATGGCTAATATCGGCGGACGTCCGGCAGGTACCATTACCGCGGCCTGCTTCCTGTCCCGATTTGCCAAACAATTCAACTGGGCGCATCTGGACATTGCCGGTACCGCCTGGAACAGTGGCAAGGAGAAAGGCGCAACAGGTCGACCCGTTCCACTACTGATGCAATTTCTCTACAACCGACTGGATTGATTCAATGACAAGGATCGACTTCTACGTGCTGGCAAATAACGATCCGCTTGCTCGCCTGCAACTTGTCTGCAAGCTGGCTGAAAAGGCGATCGGCCAGAACCAGAAGGTCCTCATCCATAGCGATTCGGATGAGCAGCTGATAACGCTTGATCAAACACTGTGGGATTTCCGGGCATTGAGTTTCATCGCCCATCAATTATTACCCGCAAATCATGTTTTCAGCACATCGGACAACGATCCAGTCCACTTGTCGACGGGTGCACCAGCACCCGATCGAACCTTACTGATCAATCTGGCAGAACAGGTTCCCCCCTTCTTCTCGCGTTTCGAAAGAACCCTGGAAGTCATCAATGAAGAGCCTGACGTGCAGAGCGCGGGCCGCTTGCGCTACCGCTTCTATCAGCAGCGCGGCTATCCGCTACATCATCACAAAATCTAGATCTATACTCATACTCTGGCCATTCCAAACATCTGTCAGGTGGTGACACCTCCTACAGTGAAGTGACTTGTGCCGTTGACACACAGCCCCTAGACGCTACTGAAGAAGTACACTATCAAGATGGATAAGACATACAACCCGAAAGCCATCGAAGAGCGTTGGTACGACATCTGGGAACAGAACGGCTATTTTGCCCCCCAGGGTGAAGGCGAACCCTACTGCATCATGATCCCGCCTCCCAATGTAACCGGCACGCTGCATATGGGGCATGCGTTTCAGGACACCATCATGGATGCCCTGATTCGTTATCACCGCATGCTGGGTGACAAGACACTGTGGCAACCTGGCTGCGATCATGCTGGTATCGCCACACAGATGCTGGTCGAGCGCCAGATCAACAAGGAAGGCAAGACACGCCACGACCTGGGTCGCGAAGCTTTTCTCGAACGCGTCTGGAAATGGAAGGAGGAATCCGGCGGCACCATTACTAAACAGTTACGCCGTCTGGGAGCCTCACCTGACTGGCAAGCCGAACGTTTCACCATGGATGAAGGCATGTCCGCAGCGGTGCAGGATGTTTTTATCCGCCTGCATGATGATGGCCTCATCTATCGTGGCAAACGACTGGTCAACTGGGACCCTGTCTTGCACACAGCCCTCTCCGATCTGGAAGTACTCAGTGAAGAAGAAGATGGCAGTCTCTGGCATTTCCGCTACCCACTCACTGACGGCAGTGGCTCACTGGTCATTGCCACCACACGACCTGAAACACTGCTCGGTGATTCTGCAGTAGCCGTGCACCCAGAAGACGAGCGTTTCAGCCACCTGGTGGGCAAAACCATCACGCTGCCACTGGTTGGTCGTGAGATCCCCATCGTTGCCGATGACTATGTCGATCCCGAATTCGGTTCGGGTTGCGTAAAGATCACACCGGCACATGACTTCAATGACTATGCACTCGGACAGCGCCATAATCTGGAAGTCATTAATATCCTGACCGACGATGCCGCCATGAATGATGTGGTGCCTGAGGAATATCGTGGGCTGGATCGCTTCGAGGCCCGGAAGAAAGTAGTCGCTGCCATGAAAGCGGCCGGCCTGCTGGTCGAGATCAAGCCACACAAGCTGATGGTACCCAGAGGCGATCGTTCAGGTGTCGTGGTTGAACCCTATCTGACCGACCAGTGGTACGTTGATCTGACAAGTGAAAAGCAAGCTGATGGACGGCCCGGTGGACACGCGGCCATTATCCAGCCATCTCTGGATGCGGTCTCGAATGGCAGCATCAACTTCGTGCCGGACAACTGGACTCACACCTACAATCAGTGGCTGGGGAATATCCAGGACTGGTGCATCAGTCGCCAGATCTGGTGGGGACACCGCATTCCTGCCTGGTATGACGAGGCTGGCAACATCTATGTTGCTGAAAACGAAGCTGCTGTACGTACCAAATATTCACTGAGCGATGATCTGGCACTGCGTCAGGACGACGATGTACTGGATACCTGGTTCTCATCAGCTCTCTGGCCTTTTGCCACACTGGGCTGGCCGGAGAAGACCGACAGACTCGAGGAATTCTATCCCGGCTCTGTATTGGTCACCGGTTTCGACATCATTTTCTTCTGGGTTGCCCGCATGGTTATGTTCGGCACCTATTTCATGGATGGCAAGGTGCCCTTCCGCGATGTCTATATGCATGGACTGGTACGCGATGCATCGGGCCAGAAAATGTCCAAGTCCAAAGGTAATGTCCTGGACCCACTGGACATCATTGATGGCATCGAACTGGAAGCTCTGGTAACCAAGCGCACCGCCAACCTGATGCAGGAGCACAAGGCACAGGCCATCGAAGAGCAGACTCGCAAGGAATTTGCCGACGGCATCCCGGGCTACGGTACCGATGCATTGCGCTTCACCTTTGCTTCACTCGCCTCTAATGGCCGAGACATCCGCTTTGACATGAAGCGCGTCGAAGGCTATCGCAACTTCTGTAACAAGCTGTTCAATGCGACCCGCTACGTGCTGATGAACACTGAAGGCCTGATAGCAGACGACGTGCCTGCTACCTTGAATCCGATTGATCGATGGATAACAAGCCAGCTTCAACACACCGAGGCAGCCGTTGCTCACCATATTGCGGAGTACCGCTTTGACCTGGCAGCAACCGCCCTGTACGAGTTCATCTGGAATGAATACTGTGACTGGTATCTGGAAATGGCAAAACCCATTCTGACGGGCAATACCAGCGATGAACAGAAACAGGCAACCCGCGTAACTCTGGTCAGAGTGCTCGAAACCACACTCCGGCTGGCACACCCCTTCATGCCATACATCACTGAAGAACTGTGGCAGCAAGTTGCGCCGTTGGCAGACAAGTCCGGCCCTACAATCTCATTGCAACCTTATCCTCTCAGCGATACACAGCTCATCGACCAGCAATCGCTGGATGAAATCGAGTGGGTCAAACAGGTTGTCATGGGCGTGCGCCGCATCCGCTCGGAAATGAATATCAATCCGGGCAAGCGTTTGCCTCTGATACTTGCAGATTCATCAGCCACAGATATCGAACGGCTGGAGCAGCATCGAGAGTTACTGGTTTTCCTGGCCAGACTGGACACTATCGAATTGCTCGACACCAACACCGAGGCCCCTGATTGCGCTGTTTCTCTGGTGGATCAACTCAAACTGATGATCCCGATGGCAGGCTTGATCGACAAGCAAGCTGAATTGGCGCGATTGACCAAGGAGACAGACCGGTTAACCAAAGAAGTCGCACGTCTGAGCGGCAAACTGGGTAATCCCGGCTTTACGGCCAAGGCACCTGCCAATGTGGTTGAATCAGAGCAGCGCAAACTGGATGATGCCAGAAGCTCTTTGACACAGCTTGAAGAGCAGCGTCAACGTATCGCGGCCATGTAACAGGATTGATCATACCGCCGCCTGAGAAATCGGTCGATTTCTCAGGTTCTGATCTGCCTACTGACTTATAACGTTCGATTGCCGGAGGCGAATCTCCGGCCCTGCAAAGCAGGTTAGCTCGTTGCGAGCAGGTACTGCACGATCAGCCAGACGACAAACAGGAACACGAACGTTCCGATAAAGCCACCAATAATGAAATGCAGTGGTTTTCCCTGAGTGAAATCACGCTCGCGGTTCTTTTTCGACTGAACACCAATTAGCCCAGCCCCAACGCTCTGAACAATGTTCCAGAAGCTTGTTCCGGAACGTTCGCTGACACCACCATCACCATCGGTATGGGAACTGCTTTTTTCTGGACTCTGCGTCATATTGCCTCTTGTACTACTCTAGAAACGTAACCCTGCTTTAGCAGAGTAGGACTGATAATCCCCAGTTTGATCCGCTTCAACGGTTATCGCAACCCCCAGATTGATAGTCAAACCGACATACAGTTTGTTCTGTTCGACCGTTTCCGAATCCAGACCACCCTCGCCGTCAAGCTTGGCTCTTGTCTGCACGATTCCAACGCCTGCAAAAGGTGTCAGCATCACAAAACCCTTTGAGACAGTCAGCTCCAACGCGCCGTTGCTAAGGTCCAGGTCGTCAACCCCTTCCATCTGACTGTAACTGGCACGAACGGCCAGAGACGGAGTCAGGATTCCACCATCGATCAAGCTGTAACGCACTTCCGCACCCACAATGGATATGTCCGTATCAATAGACTTGGTGAGTGAGGCGCCGATATCCAGACCGAAAGGCAGGCCTTTCAAGACCTGAACTCGCGCCAGATTGATCTGACCGCTGTCAAACGAGCCATTGCTGCCAGCATCGAAAAGATTTTCATCAATTTCAGTGCTGGACAATACGACACCAACATCAAAACCCAACAGACCTTGACCCTCACCTGGTGAGACGCCTTTGTAATGAGTGCCTGCACCCAGATTTTCAGTCAGATCGCTGAATTGATCCTGATTCAAGGCACCCAGTGAATCCAGCGTACCTGCCCTTGAAAGAGCGGGCAATAACAGGATACTGGTGGCCACCACAGTGGCACACAATCGGGTGACGTTCGACATTCTGAATTTCATTATTTCTCGGCCTCTTGTTTTAACTTGCCGACTCGAGCGCCTCCATGCTCTCTAGTAGCTTCTCTTCTATGTCGTCCACAGAGCGACGCGCTTCAAGCTCTTCGGCCAGTAATTGCGTCAATTCAGACTTGCGTTCTTCATTGTACAGGCCATCAGCGCCCAATTTCTCTCTGACTTTGGCAAGACGGTCCGTTGCCTTGTCCAGTGCTTTCTCATGCAAGGATACGGCCTTCGTCAACGGTGCCAGGCGGGCTCGACGGTCGGCATCCAGTCGTTTCTGCGCTTTTCGGTCTAACATCCCGTCCATCGGAGCTAACCCGGAGGCGCTCTCGACACCAGCAGCACCACCGTTCATTGCAGATTGTCCAGAATTAGTACTGACATCCCCTGATACCGCTTGGCGCTGTGCTGCCAACCAGCGCGCATATCCATCCAGATCGTCATTGAAAGGAGTCAAAGAACCCTTGGCGACCAGCCACAATTCATCCACCACCGTCCTCAGCATGGTTCGATCATGTGAAATGACAAGCAAGGCACCTTCGAAAGCCACCAAAGCATCTGCCAAAGACTCACGCATGACAATATCCAGATGGTTAGTTGGCTCATCCAGCAACAGCAGATTAGGCTTGGACTGAACAATCAACGCAAGTGCCAGCCTGGCACGCTCGCCCCCCGATAGTGTCTCTGTTATTTGCAATGCTCGATCACCGGCAAAGCCGAACGTTCCCAGGAAGGTTCGCGCCTGCGTTTCGCTCAAAGACGGATCGTGTGTCAGAAGCGCCTGCAATGGCGTCTGATCAGAGCGCAGCTGATCTACCTGATGTTGTGCAAAATAGCCGATACGCAATTTCTGAGCAGGTATCCGACTTCCAGCCTGCAGCTCAAGCGAGCCTACCAGCGCTTTGACCAAAGTCGATTTGCCTGCGCCATTGACACCGAGCAAACCGATACGGTCGCCGCTCTGCACCGTCAGATTCACCTTGTTAAGTATCGTGTTCTCTCCGTATCCCAGATTGGCCTGCTGCAACACCACCAGCGGACTGGGCATGGTATCCGGCGTCTGAAAACTGAAGGTAAAGGGCGATTCGGGACGCACAGCCTGAGTATCACCCAGCCGTTCCAGCATCTTCAAACGACTCTGGGCCTGCCGGGCTTTACTGGCTTTCGCCCGAAAACGATCGACAAAACCCTGAAGCTCCTTGCGTCGGGCCTGAGCCTTTTCGTGCTCTGCTTGCTGATTGCTGAGACGGGCAGATCGCCAACGTTCAAATGCACTGTAATTACCCGTAACCAGAGAAACCGCTTCCGATTCGATATGCATTGTCGTATTGGTCACTGCATCGAGAAACTCACGATCATGCGAGACCAGTATCAGCGTACCTTCTCGCTGGCGCAGCCACGTTTCCAGCCACAGCACGGCATCAAGATCCAGGTGATTGGTAGGCTCATCCAGCAACAGTAATTCATTCGGACTCATCAAGGCCTGGCCGAGATTGAGCCGCATGCGCCAACCACCTGAGAAACGCGAAACCGGCCATTGATGTTGTTCAGTGGAAAAACCGAGACCATTGAGCAGCGATCCAGCTCTGGACTGAATGGTATATCCGCCCGCCTGCTCCAGGTCCGACAGATGAACGGCCAGACGCTCGCCCTCCTGGTCGGAACACTGATCAATGGCTGTCTGTATCAGGCGCAATTTCTGATCACCATCAACAACATAGTCGAGAGCACTTCGTTCCGAGGATTGCGTTTCCTGCGCAACATGCGTTATTCCGACATGTTGCTGCAGGCTGATGCTGCCGGTGTCCGGCTCCAGGGTTCCCTGGATCATTGCAAAAAGGCTGGATTTACCGGTGCCATTGGCACCCGTCAACCCCACCTTCTGGCCAGCATGGATAACGCAATTAACATCGCCAAACAGGCGTTTACCGTCGCGTCTACAGGCGACATCATTAAGACTGAGCATGCGCAGTATTTTACGCTGTCCAAGGACCCAGGCGCTCACTCAATCCATCTACTTACCCCGATAGTTTCCAAATAAGGCGGATCCAGAGTACCAATCAGCCATTCTGGGCGGTTCTGCTATCATCCGCCCCATGAAATCGGAGAACATATCGTGACCAGCAAGCGTTTTCGAATCACTACCACGCTCCTTGCCCTGCTGTTACTCAGCGGATGTGGCATCAATAACATTCCGACTTACGATGAAGCGGTCAA
The DNA here is from genome assembly GCF_002215215.1 of Granulosicoccus antarcticus IMCC3135. Lineage (NCBI taxonomy): Bacteria > Pseudomonadati > Pseudomonadota > Gammaproteobacteria > Chromatiales > Granulosicoccaceae > Granulosicoccus > Granulosicoccus antarcticus. The sequence goes on from NZ_CP018632.1 coordinate 5,685,343, forward strand.
CGGGCGCTGGAGTGAAGTACAGAACCAGTACAAGCGCCGTGCCGACCTGGTTCCCAATCTGGTAAACACAGTCGAAGGCTTTGCACAGCAAGAGCGTGACGTGCTGACAGAAGTCACTGAAGCCCGTACTCGCGTTTCTCAAATGAATATCTCGCCTGAAATGCTGACCGATCCGGAAGCTTTCCAACAATTCCAGGCCAATCAGGGCGAACTGACCTCTGCACTGCAGCGTCTCATGGTTGTCGTGGAAGCCTATCCCGACCTGAAGTCCAATGAAAACTTCCTTGCCTTGCAACAGCAACTCGAAGGAACAGAGAATCGCATCAGTGTCGCTCGACGAGACTACATCCAGGCGGTTCAGACCTATAACACGGAGCTGCGAACCATACCCGGACGCTGGTGGCATCGATTCATGTATTCGGACATGCTGACCAAGGAAAATTTTTCGATCAGTGAAGCTGACGCAGCTAATCCGACTGTCGAATTCAAGAACTGATCTTGTCTGCACGAATGCCACTTGCAAACCATGCTGAATATTCATGCTTGATTCACTGATCAACCGCAGATTCTTCTGGCTGTGCAGCCTCTGGCTGGCATTCGTATTTGTCTGTTCAGGCGTTATCCCGAAGGCCTACGCCCAGGACGACCTTCCGGCCTTGACAGGCAGAGTGGTCGACCTGGCCAAGCTGCTCGACAGTGCTCAGGAAACCGCTTTGAGCGCACAGCTGGAAGCCCATGAAAGCCAGACCAGCAATCAATTGGTCGTCGTCACCTTGCCATCACTGAACGGCAACCAGATTGCCGATTACGCCAATCGACTAGGGCGATTCTGGGAAATTGGCAGCGCCGAAGATGACAACGGAGTTTTACTGCTAATCGCCCCCAGTGAGCGCAAGGTTCGCATCGAGGTCGGCTACGGCCTGGAAGGTGCGCTGACCGATTCTTTGTCAAGCATCATCATTCAGCGAGAAATTCTTCCGCCCTTCCGGAGCAATAACTATGCGCTGGGTATTCAGCAAGGGGTGGATGCGATCATCGGCGCCATCGCAGGCGAGTACAAGGCACCGGCCAACTCAGGCTCAGCAAGCAATAACTCTGATCCATTCTCCGAAAAAGTCGGAAACTTCATACCCTTGATTTTCATTGCCATGGTTGCCGTACCAGAACTACTGCGTCGCCGAGGGCTGACCAAAGCGGCAAAAGGGGCTTTTCCGGCAGGCTTTGCGGGACTAATGATATCGGTTGTAACAGGCAATTTTCTCATAGGCCTGGCGGTTGCTGTGGTGGCATTCCTGTTTGTCTATTTCTTTGGCTCTGGCAACGGCAAAGGCGGCGGCGGAACCGGTGGACGGCATTCAGGTGGTTTTGCTGGAGGTGGCCGCATCGGTCGCGGCGGCTTGGGTGGTGGTGGCGGATTTAGTGGTGGCGGCGGCAGCTTCGGCGGCGGCGGTGCTTCGGGAGGATGGTAACCATGTCATTTTTAAGTGAATCCGAGAAAGCCCGACTGATCACCAAGATCAACGAAGCTGAATCAAGAACACACGCCGAAATCGTCACCGTTATTGCACAACAGAGTGATGGTTATCGCTACATCCCCATTCTTTGGGCAGCCTTGCTTGCCCTAAGCGTACCAGGCCTGTATTACGCATGGCTGAACTTCTATGCCAGTGGCTGGTTGCCGGCCGAAGAAACGTTAAGCCACACTTACTGGTTATACCCGATCCAGGTACTGGTTTTTCTCGGTCTGGGCATGGTTTTCCAGATTCCAAAGGCAAGACTATGGATGATTCCGGCGTCCGTCAAACGCCAGCGCGCGGCACGCCATGCCAGAGAACAATTCTTTTTACAAAATCTCCATCAAACCCGTGGTCGTACTGGCGTACTGATTTTTGTGTCAGTAGCAGAGCATTACGTGGAAATCATTGTTGACTCAGCCATTGCCGAGGTGGTGGACAATTCATTGTGGGAAGCAACCGTGCAAGAATTTATCGAACACATCAGCAAAAACGAAATTGCAGCAGGGTTCGAAAACACGATAGAACATTGCAGAGAAGTCCTGTGGGAGCACTTCCCTGCCCCAGATGGTCGTCCGGATGAGCTTCCCAATCATCTGATTGAAGTCTGAGCTCTGTTCTCGTCGCAGCCGCTCTTACGCCTCAGACCGGCTGTCAGGTTCTTTTTTCGTCACCACTTCACCGGCAAGCACGAAGGTCATGAAGGCAACGGGTGCCAGGCAAAGCAGAGCAATTCTCAGCCCGAATACTTCAGACATGAACCCAATCAGCGGCGGGGCAACCAGAAAGGCACTGAATGAGATCATGTTCAATGAGGCAACATTGTCCGCAGGTCGCCCGCCCGGTCTGTTGGCGGCAGCACTGACCGCCAGAGGAAAAACGATGGCGACACCTGCACCGGATAACGCCGCTGCCAGAAATGCCCAAGGCACAGTTGGCGCCAATGCAAATAATACTATTCCGACACACGAGGCAAGTCCTGACACCTGAACAATACGCAAATCACCAAACTGCGTTGCCAGCCTGTCTCCTGCCAGTCGAACTGAGGCCATAACCAGTGAAAATGATGAATAGGCTATCGCGATAACCCATGGCCCGGCTGCCAGCACGTCACGCATGAAAACTGCAGACCAGTCAATGAAGGCACCTTCAACCATCATGATTCCCAATGGCATCATGCACAGCAAGACAATTGCTCTGGAGGGAAGTCTGAACAATTCTGATTGGCCTTCAGCAACAACTTCGCCGCCGCCATCGTCCCCGGACACCTGCAAGCCTTCACCCACAGAGCGCTCCTCATTCAGAATTGCCGCCTTGTTTGTCCGGCGACTCAGTACCGGTAAGGCAGTTGCCGCAAAGTAGCCACAGACGGCAATCACAGGCATGGTTATCAGAAAGTGTGTGGAGACTGATAGCCCGTATTGTGCGACCCCACCACCCAGCAGTGCACCGAACATGGTCCCCAGACTCCAGAAACCGTGACAGCGAGACATGAGTCGTTTGCCGGCGACTTTCTCGATACGAGCCGCCTCGGTATTCATGGCCGTCTCTATCATCCCGACAGCGAAGCCGCTGAATACCAGTGCAATGGCCAGCTGTGTAAAGTCGGTGGCCAACGCGGGACCAAGAAACAACAGTGCCCAGAGCGGCAGAAAGGTTCGACAGGCGTTACGCAAACCCGTCATTTCGATGAGCTTGCCAGCAATGGAAAAACTGACAAGTGTGCCCAAGGGCATCATCAGCAGAGCCAGACCCAGGCTGCCATCGGACAGCCCCAGTGTATTTTTTATGTCAGGAATTCGTGGAATCCATTGTCCGAGGACAGAGGATTCAAAGAAAAACACACTGAATATAGCCCAAGTGGCCTTACTGGATTGCATACGATCAGACGAAAGACAAGACTAGGAAACGGCAGCATAACGCGTTGTCTTTCGACAAGGTGGAGCTCAGGCTCCACCTTGTTATTTACTGGCAGTCGATCATTCTTGCCAGTGGGACAAATTACAGAACAAAGAGCCCGTTATTTGGACTTGTTCATTGAAATGACTTTTTTGTCTTGTGGCGTAGATAAGGTGTTGAGAAACTCACGGAACTCCTCGCCCACTTCCTCGTGCTCAAGTGCAAATTCCACTTGAGCCTTCAGATAGCCCAGCTTGCTTCCACAGTCAAATCGTCGACCCTTGAAGTTGTAAGACAAAACACGTTGCTCTTTCAGTAACTCGGCGATGGCATCGGTCAGCTGGATTTCGTTACCCGCACCGCGTTGTGTGTTTTCCAGCAGGTCGAAGATACGAGGTGTGAGTATGTAACGACCCACTACAGCAAGATTACTGGGTGCTTTATCAACGGCAGGCTTCTCAACGATACCGGACACTTCCATCAAACCGGGTTTCACTTCGGTTCCAGCCACAATTCCATAGGAACTAACATCTTCCTTGGGCACTATTTCAGTACCCAGAACCGAGCAATGCTGGAAGTTGAACACATCGACCATCTGCGACAGGCAAGGCTTTTCGACCTTGCCAGAGTTGATCAGGTCATCGGCCAATATAACGGCGAAAGGTTCATCATTGACTACGGGGCGAGCACACAAAACCGCGTGGCCCAGGCCAAGTGCTTGTGACTGTCGAATGAAAACACAATTGACATGGCTGGGCAGAATATTGCGCAGCACTTCCAGCATCTTGACCTTGGACTTGGCTTCCAGTTCGCGCTCCAGCTCGTAGGCAGTATCAAAATGATCTTCGATAGAACGCTTGTTACGCCCGGTCACAAAGATCAATGTCTCGATACCTGCAGCAACTGCCTCTTCTGCGGCATATTGGATCAGCGGCTTATCGACAACCGGCAACATTTCCTTGGGATTTGCCTTGGTGGCGGGCAGGAAACGTGTACCCATACCAGCTACTGGAAATACTGCCTTCTTAATCGCTTTCATAAGTCCTATATATCCTTGCTCGCGACAGTCATACCTGTCGCTGCGTTATCATCGAGTCAGATGGAACAACTCGCACGTATCATACGAACGTCCGCGAATTTGCTAACATTTGCAACAGTCAAGCCAATAAAAGAGACCTGCTCATGACCTTCGTGGTTACCGAAAACTGCATTAAATGCAAATACACTGATTGTGTGGAAGTCTGCCCTGTCGACTGCTTTCATGAGGGTCCGAACTTTCTGGTCATTGACCCCGATGAATGTATCGACTGCTCATTATGCGAACCTGAATGCCCTATCAACGCCATCGTGGCTGAAGAGGATATGAAGCCCGAAGATGAGCCATATCTCGCTTTGAACGCCGAACTCTCGCTTCTCTGGCCGGTCATAACCATCCAGAAAGATCCTCCTGCGGATGCAAAAGAGTGGGAAAACAAGGAAGACAAGTTACAGTTCCTGGAACGATAGTCGACCAGTACACGTTACAGTAAGGATCATAAGGGCACACCGCTCGGGACATTGTAAAACCTTGTTCCGTTGCGGCAAAGATCGACAGCATCATGAAGCATGATTGACCATCTCTCCGGCTTTATCTTAGGCCATCTGAAGCAGAGATAGCCCGACCTTGCAGAACCGTAAAATTTCAAACTGCCAATCTGGCAGTTATTGATCGATGTAAACGCGTTTGCCACGCACGGATGTCAGCAGTTCGTAGCTGATGGTTCCAGCAGCCTTTGCCAGATCATCGACACTGGCGGTCTCACCAAACAGCTCTACGGGCTCCCCAACCGACACCTCGGGCACCTGCCTTACATCGATAGCAAACGAATCCATGGAGACGCGACCGATAATGGGACAGCGTATGCCACGGACTGCAACCGTGGCTGAGCCATCAAGCACGCGCGGTACACCGTCACGATACCCCATGCCAACATAAGCAACAGATATGTCTTCCGGACAAATCCAGCTCTGTGCATAACCGATCCCTGCGCCTCGTTTCATTGCTTTCACAGAAATCACTGGTGCTTGCACGGTCATGACCGGCGAAAGTACTGTCTCTTGGGGCAGTGATCTGTCCAAGGGGTTACAGCCGTATAGCATGATGCCCGGGCGTGCCCAGTCTGCTCGCGTTTGCGGCCATGCCAGAATCGCGGCGGAATTAGCCAGGCTTCTTTCCAGTGGCAAATCGGTCTGCACGGTGCCAAAGGCTGCCACCTGCTGCTCTGTAAAGGCACTACCAGTCTCATCTGCACAGGCAAAATGCGTCATCAGGCCAGACCAGGTGATACCGTCCTGAGACGCCAGTATTCGGCTGGCCTCTGCCGGCTCAAAACCGAGCCGCCCCATACCCGTATCCACCTTCATCCAGGCTCGCAACTTGTCACGGCTGGTGTGCTGCCTGTACCACTCGTACTGATACGAATCATGAATGACCGGCCAGAGCTGATGACGTAGCATCTGACTAGCAGCGTCAGGAGTTTGCGGCCCCTGTAGAACCAGAATGGGCTGCTTGATACCAGAATGTCGAAGCTCGAGCGCCTCACCCAGCGTGACAACTGCAAAACCGTCAGCCACTGCGTCCATGGGCTGATTATCAGCCGCAATCGGCACCCCATAGCGTCGTTTGATTGTACGAGCCGACAGCGCATGTGCAACTTCTACCGCACCGTGACCATAAGCATCAGCCTTGATCGTTGCGAATTGTCGTGAACCGGCGCTCAGCTCGCGTGCCGTTGCAAGATTCCTGCGTAACGCCCCCAGATTGACTGTGATTGTTACCGAACGGCGATTCTGAGTTGAATGGCCATGCCCCAGTTTTCTGGAAGCAGAAAAAGCTTGTTTCATCGAATACGGTTGTCCATCAGGAGAATTCACCGGTCATCACTTCCGGCGAGTAATTTTCGAATCGTGTGTACTGACCGAGAAAGGTCAGATTGACGGAACCGATAGGTCCGTTACGCTGCTTTCTGATCAGGATCTCTGCCCGTCCCTTACTCGCTTCATCATCGGGATTGTAGACCTCATCCCGGTAGATGAACATGATGACATCAGCATCCTGCTCGATAGCGCCCGACTCACGCAGATCTGACATGACCGGACGTTTGTCAGGTCGTTGCTCAAGACTTCGATTCAGCTGCGACAGTGCAATAACCGGTACCTGGAGTTCTTTGGCCAGCGATTTCAGAGAGCGGGAAATTTCCGAAATCTCATTGGTACGACTCTCGCCACTGTTGGCAACCGTCATCAACTGCAGGTAATCGATAACAATCAGGCTCAAACCATGCTCACGAGCCAGCCTTCGGCACCTGGCGCGCAGATCTGTCGGCGTCAGCCCGGGAGAATCATCAATGTAGACATTACGCTTTTGATTGAGCAACGTGATCGCCGAGGTAATTCTTGGCCAATCCTGCTCACCCAGGCGTCCGGTTCGCAGTTTTTGCAGCTCGACCCGGCCAAGCGATGAAATCATTCGCATACCCAGCTGTTCGGCTGGCATCTCCATACTGAATATGGCAACCGGAGCATCAGCTTCCATCGCCGCGTTTTCAGCGATATTCATGGCGAAAGTGGTTTTTCCCATGGATGGGCGACCCGCCACGATCACCAGATCGGCCTTCTGCAAGCCACTGGTTTTTTCATCAAGCTCTGTGAAGCCGGTGGAAAGACCAGTAATGGCAGCGTCGGATTCAAACAGCAGGTTTATGCGCTCAATGGCTCCCGACAACACACTTTTAATGTCCTGAAATCCACCGGCACCTTTTGCTGTCTGATCGGCAATGGCGAATACTTTTGTTTCCGCCTCATCCAGCAAGTCTTTGGAGGTGCGGCCATCAGCATCATAGGCGCTGTCAGCAATCTCGTTAGCCACGGAAATCAATTGTCGTAATACCGAGCGCTCTCTGACGATCTCGGCGTAGGCTTTGACATTGCTGGCACTGGGAGTGACTTCGACCAGTGCACCGATGTAATTCAGACCACCGGAATCTTCAAGATTTCCATGGGTTTGCAACCAACCCGTAACGGTTACAACGTCCGGATGCCGACCTTCAGTGGCCAGTGCCGATATAGCACGAAATATCAACCGGTGATTGTGCTGGTAGAAGTCAACCTCTCCGACCGTTTCGGCAACCTTGTCGAATGCTTCGCTGGCTTCGAGCATCAGACAGCCAAGAACTGCCTGTTCGGCTTCCAGCGATTGTGGAGGGGCATTATTCCTGCGCTGACCCAGCTTTTCCATCAGCTGCTTGGTGGATTTACCTCGTCCCCGGAATTTACCCTGGCCGCCGCCATGCGAGTCGAAGCCGCCATACTCACTCGCGGGTGCCGTGGCAGGTCCGAAAGCGGCTAGATCAACACCAAAATCCTCTGGGGAGACGTCTATGGGTGCTCCATATTCGTCGAGTTCCATCGCCTCTGGAAAACCGAAATCTTCGGGCGTATGAACCATCTGACAGTCACTCCGACTATGCGCTTAACAGCGTAAGATCTTAACCTGAAGGATTTCCGGCAAGCCAAGTATGCCTGAGAACTTCGAGGAATCTTGAAGTAACATTCGTGCACCAGGTAATGATTCGAGCTGGCGCAACAAAAACGGTATCAGAGAGATACCAAGCACCTGGACATTGCTGTCAAGCGTGTGCCTGAACGACAGATGTCGTCCAGACACACCCAAAGTCAATCAGACTTCTTCGCCAACTACATTAACGATTACATCAGCATTCACTTCCGGATGCAGATGCAGTGTCACTGTGTGCTCACCGACATTGCGCAACGGACCTTCAGACAAGCGGATTTCCTTCTTGTCAACAGCCTGGCCTGCAGCTTCGAAAGCAGCCCGGATCTCGTCAGAACCGATAGATCCAAACAACTTGCCTTCACTACCGGCACGCGATGTGATGCTGACAGTCGTTCCGTCAAGTGCCGCCTTGCGAGAGTTGGCATCTGCCAGAGCTTCAGCTTGTTGCTTCTCAAGCTCGGCACGTCGCTGTTGAAATGCTTCGATATTGTCAGGTGTTGCCATTTCAGCTTTGCCTTGTGGCAGCAGAAAGTTGCGGGCAAAACCGGATTTCACATCTACAAGATCACCCAGCAGGCCTACCTTGTCGATTTTCTCAAGCAGTATGACTTGCATTATAAATTCTCCAATCAAACATTCTTGGTACGCCGGAGGCCGAACAGACAATCTGCCAGACCCAGCGCCGCCAGTAAAAGCAAAGTTTGCGGTAGCAATAACAGCACGTATATTCCGTGCAGCCAGTATCGATGCATACCGCGTAGTTTGACCAACGCGTGAGTCACGGCCAGTCCTTGAACAAAAAATACATAAATCACGATCATCGCTATGGCACTAGCCAAGGACCCGCTCGCGAAGAAACACATCAGAACCACCAACACACCGATGAGAGCTGCATTGAACCCCAGTGAAAGCTCATGGAATTCTTTCTGAAACCCACCCGGATTGAACAAACGTGCCTGCCAGGAGCGTGCAAAAAACAAAGCTCCCAGTGCGATACAAAAAATCGACTCACCGAGCACTCCTGTCAGCATCTGAGCCACAACATCGATGAGTGCCTCTTTCTGCTCGGCACTCAGCGCTGCGGATGATTCGCCCTGCTCCATGACGACAGCACCCAGCACCTTGGATGATTCGCCCTGCTCCAAGGCAGCGGCGCCTGAGCTACCGTACTGAGACTTCCAGAATTCAGCACTGTCGCCGGTTATCATCGTCAATCCAACGACAACGAAGACACAACACAGGCCAATTGACAGAATTGCCTTATCCAATCCGGCATTTCTAGCCAGCACCATCGCTGCCAATATTGTTGCCAATATCGCCGGCAACCAGAGAAGAGTGGGTACCAGTGGTATCAGATTCGTTGATTGATTCAGCACCATGGACACCACAATCAATAGAACCAGACACCCGCCTGCTACCTGCAACACCGCGCTTTCACCTCGTCTTAAAACAACAAAGGCTAGCACTGCAGCACTGGCAACCAGACAGATCATAGTCACAAGACTGCTGAGCACCAAAAGACCTAATGAGAGACCAGCCCCCATAAGGACAGGTAACCACAGTGCAGATAACAATAATGCAGCAGCCAGTCCCGTAGCGATAAAAGGGCCACGATCAGCAATTTTCGCTAGACCTATCAACTGCTCGAACCCCTATCGCAACGTTCTATCAAATTTGCCCCAGACGGGCCAGATTCAGTTCTTGAGAAATATCGACAGCTCACCCTGGAATGGGAGAACTGTCAGAAATGAATTTACCTAGCCTTAATCCGGCAACAAAAAACCTACTCAGTGTTGGTCAGTGTAAGGCAGCAAGGCAACGTAACGTGCCCGCTTGATGGCAGTTGCCAATTGACGCTGGTAACGAGCTTTAGTACCTGTAATACGGCTAGGTACAATCTTTCCAGTTTCAGTGACAAAACCCTTGAGCAGTTCAAGGTCTTTGTAATCGATTTCAGTGATGCCTTCGGCAGTGAAACGGCAATATTTACGACGACGGAAATAACGTGACATTTAAATTCTCCTGGCTAAATCAGTCAGCGGCTGCTGCGGGCGCTGCGGGTGCTGCTGCTGGTTCAGCATCAGAGCTTGAATCATCATCACCCGTGCGGGTACGACGCTCTTCATCACCACGTGACTCATCTTTCTTGATCAGATGCGACGCTTCAACAACTGCATTATCTTGCAGAAGAACCATATGACGAATAACTGCGTCATTAAATTTGAACGCGCTGGTGAGTTCGTCAAGAGCCTGCTGACCACACTCGATATTCAACAGTGTGTAGTGGGCTTTGTAGATCTTGTTGATTGGGTAGGCAAGCTGCCGACGGCCCCAATCTTCCTGACGGTGAATAACACCGTCTTGAGCTTCAATGATGCCACGATATCTTTCGATCATCGCAGGCACCTGCTCACTCTGGTCAGGATGGACCAGAAACACTATTTCGTAATGACGCATTATTGCTCCCTATGGGATTACGCCCGACGATACGCAGTGTTGCGAAAGTCTGGACGAGGAAGTTGGCCTTGCCGATTGACAAAGCCTTTCGAGTATAACTTTATTTTTTAGTTTCGACAATCACCGGCAAAACTTCAATCTCTTTGTCTCACAACCTCAAACAGACTGATTCCGGCGGCCACTGACACATTCAGACTGCTAACCGCCCCTTTCATCGGTAATTTGTAAAGCTGGTCACAACGTTCACGCGTCAGACGCCGCATTCCACGGCCCTCTGCGCCCATGACAAGAGCGACATGCCCGGTCAGATCGAGCTCAAACAGACTTTCACTGGCCTCGCCCGCCGCCCCGTAAACCCAAATTCCAGCATCCTGCAGCTCGCCTAGAGCACGCTGCAAGTTTGTAACCTGAAACAAAGGCACCGTTTCAGCAGCTCCGGAGGCTACTTTGCGCACCACTGGAGTCAGACCGACACTGTTATCGGCAGGAACAACCACCGCATCCACACCTGCCGCATCAGCACTACGCAGGCAAGCGCCCAGGTTATGTGGATCCTGAACCTCATCAAGCACCAGAATCAGCAGATTTTCTGTTCGCGGCCCAGCCAGGAGCTGCTGGACAAACGCCTGCAGATCCTCCCTGACGCCGCTGGAGGTAGTCCGCAACAGAGCAACTACCCCCTGATGCTGCACATCTGAAACCAGCTCATTGAGCATGGATCGATTGACTTCCCGCGTTTCTATGGCGTGCTTACTTGCCAGAGCTTGCAGATCCCGAAGCCGTGTATCGCGCCGATCCTTCTGCACATACAGACACTCGATCTCACTGGCCGAGCTCTTCAACGCAGCCTTGACACTATGCAAGCCACCTACATATGAGCGATTCATGGAAATCAGCTCGAAGAACCGGGCTTCTTACCCGAGCGTTTTTTCGCGGCGACTTTCGACACAGCTGCTTTCTTGGCCGTGACTTTCCTGGCTGTCACTTTTGATACAGCGATTTTTTTGGCGGTTACCTTCGTCACTGCAATCTTTTTAGCGATCGCTTTCTTGCCTACCGATTTTTTGGATATGGACTTGGAGGCCACAGCTTTCTTTGCAATTGCTTTCTTTGCTACTGGCTTGCTGGCGACGGCCTTCTTTGCAACGGCCTTCTTTGCAACGGCTTTCTTTGCAACGGCTTTCTTTGCAACTGGCTTGCTGGCGGCGATCTTCTTACTGCTTACTTTTTTACCGATTGCCTTTTTACTGCTTATCTTGTTGCTGCCTGTTTTTTTCGCTGCAACCTTGCCTGCCGCCGGACGAGTCACTGCTGGTACTGCCGCTGCGATCTTTTTACTCACAACCTTGGTAGCCGTCTTTTTGGCCGCCACTTTTTTCGCCACCGCTTTGCCAACGGCCGCTTTTGGGGCCACTACCCGAGTAGCAGCTACCTTTTTGGCGCTCACTTTTGCAGATGCCTTTTTAGCGACAACCTTGCTGACTACCGCTTTTTTCGCAACAGCTTTCTTTGCTACCGCTTTCTCGGCAACAGCTTTCTTGGCTACCGCTTTCTTCACTATTGCCTTCTTGCTCACCGCCTTTTTGGCAATTGCTTTCTTAGCCAACGCCGGCTTGACAGCAGTCTTGCTTGAAGTGGACGCTATGGTTGCCGCTTTCTTGGCAACTGCTTTCTTGGCTACAGCCTTTTTGGCGACAACCTTGCCAACCGCTGGCTGGCTTACCGACGCCTTCTTGCGAACGATGGCCTTTTTCTTCGCGGCAACCTTGCTGACAACCGGCTCCTGAGCAACCACATCCCTTGCAACAGTCTTGTTGCGCAAGGCTTTGCCGCTCGCAACCTTCTTCACTGCGTCCGAATGATCACCCTTCTTGTCGGTATCCCGCTGGCTCGTTATCACCGGCACAGACGAAGCCTTGTTCGCAACTTTCTTGCGTGCCACCTTCTTCGCCGTCACAGGCTGCTTGTGGGCAGCAGCACCAACGTTTGCAGCATGGTCATCGACCTTGACAACGGTTGGCTCAGAAGCCACCGGCGCCGCAGTAGCATTTCGATTTGCATCATCTGCATGAGCTACATTCTGTGTCGCTGGCTTGCCATTTCTGCGCCTCTTAGACGCTCTCTTGCTGGAATGCTCCGCAGCGAGTTGCGCCTCAACAACCGGTGCTGCTTGCTGTGAGGCTGTCGCTCCAGAAGCTGCTGCGGCTTTCCTTGCAGCTCGCGCTGCCGCCCGCTTTCTATCTCGTTGCTTCTGCTTGCGTCGACGTTTGTCCTGACGTCGCTGCTCAGCAGATTTGACGACATCCTGATTCTGCCCGTTTTGCTGAGGAGCAGCGCTCTCCTGCTCGATCACCGGCTTCACATATTCCGGTGCGCGCGCTTTTCTGGATTTCGCACGCGAGCTATCACTTTCAACTTCATTGAAATCGATCTTGCGATCTTCCAGATTGACGGCAGCTACGCGAACAACAATGGACTCACCGAGACGGTATTTCCGACCGGTACGCTCGCCGATCAAAGCCTGTGCGGCCTGATCGAAACGATAATAATCACGCGACAGATTAGTGATGTGTACCAATCCTTCAACGTGAATACCGGTCAGCTCGACAAACAATCCGAACGATGTCACAGCTGAAATCACGCCTGGAAATTCACTACCGACATGCTCCTGCATGTACTCACACTTGAGCCAGGAGACCACTTCTCTGGACGCCTCCTCAGCCCGCCTTTCGGTCATTGAACAACTCTCGCCCAATGCTTGCATTGCCTCCAGCGAGTAGCGGTAATCCGATGACTTTGCCCGCGTCAGGGCATGTTTAATGGCCCTGTGAACCAGCAGATCCGGATAACGACGAATCGGTGAGGTGAAATGCGCATACTGATCCAGCGCCAAGCCGAAATGACCTTCATTTTTCGGCTGATAAACGGCCTGCTGCATGGAGCGCAACATGACGGTCTGGATGACACTGCGATCTGGAAGATCAACAATCTGCTCTGCCAGCACGGCGTAGTCCAATGCCCCAGGCGCATCACCACCGCCTAACGAAAGACTTCGCAAAGCGAGAAACGCTCTTAAATCTTCAAGGCGATCGGCCTTCGGCCCCGCATGCACTCGATACAACGCCGGTATCTGACGCTCTTCCAGAAAGGCTGCCGCCTCAATGTTTGCCAGAATCATGCATTCTTCGATCAGCTTGTGAGCATCATTGCGCTGAATCGGCACAATCTCGCGAATTTTCTTGTTCTCATCGAAGATGATGTGCGTTTCATTGGAATCAAATTCTATAGCACCACGCTTCTTGCGCTTTTTCGCCAACGCCTTGTAAAGCCTGTGCAACTCCTCAATCATCGGCACCAATGGCTGATGCTTGTTTCTCAAATCAGATTCCGGCTGAGTGAGCATTTCGCTAACCTGATCATAGGTCAGACGAGCATGCGATCGCATGATGCCGTTGTAGAAACGGGTCTTCTTCACAACTGCCTTGTCATCGAGCGTCAGCTCACACAACATGCACAGACGATCTACATCCGGATTCAACGAGCACAGCCCGTTGGAAAGCACTTCGGGCAACATGGGAACAACACGTCCAGGGAAATAAACTGAGGTGCCTCGATCAACCGCTTCCTTGTCCAAAGGAGAATCAGGTGAAACGTAGTGAGCTACGTCAGCGATGGCAACAATAAGGCGCCAGCCGTTCTCCAGTGATTCACACCAGACAGCATCATCGAAATCACGAGCATCTGCGCCATCAATGGTAATCAGGGACAGGTCCCGGACGTCCTTGCGCTCTTTGGCAGCCGTCGGGGCGACTGTGGGTGAGAACGATGCCGCCTGCTCAACAACTTCATCCGGCCATTCTGTTGGTATGCCGTGACTGTGCAAAGCCACATCTATTTCCATCCCTGGTCGCAAATGCTGCCCCAGCACCTCGACGACCCGCCCGACGGGCTGATGGCGACGAGTCGGCTGTTCGGTAATTTCGGCAACCACCATGTCACCATTGACGGCGTTGCCCAATTCACCGTGAGAAATCAGTAAATCCTGGTGAATACGCTTGTTATCAGGCAGAACGACAACCGTGCCACGATCAATTGAAAGACGACCTACCAAGGATTTATTGGCCCTTTCGACCACTTCTACGACTCGACCTTCGCGACGACCGCGCTGATCCGTACCCGTGACACACACCACGACACGATCACCGTGCAGTACTTGACGCATTTGCTTGCCGTTGAGATAAACATCCTTGTCATCGTCATCCGTGATGACAAATCCAAAACCGTCGGGGTGCGCACTGATTCGACCCGCAATCAAGGCTTCGGTGTCTACAGGGATAAGCCCACCTTTGCGATTCTTGATAAGTTGTCCATCTCGCAACATGGCGCCGACACGACGACGCAGAGCTTCGAGGCCGACGTCATCTCCAGTCAAAGAAAGCTTCTCGGCCAAAGCCTCGAAGTCCATCGGGCCTTTCTCTTCTTTCACAACTGTTGTGATGAATTCGCGACTGGCGATCGGCGATTCGTATTTCGATTGTTCGCGCGAGCTGAACGGATCGCCGCTAGCGCCTGATTTTCCGCGTTTTTTTACGCTCATTATTTTTTATTTAATTTCATGATGCGGGGAGAGTACGCCAAAGCGAAGCCCTCAAGGGAGCAGTTTTTATAAATGTTATGTAGAAGTTGTTGACTATCCATTAAAACCTGTGTACATTTCGCGCTTCCCACGAAGTAGTTGGGAACGCACTTCATGCCGAGGTGGCGGAATTGGTAGACGCGCATGCTTCAGGTGCATGTATCTTAGGATGTGGAGGTTCAAGTCCTCTTCTCGGCACCACTTGGTTCTGTGTACAGAACAAGTGAATTCAGGATCAAGAATCCCGATCAGATTTGCCACACCAGTCTCACCATTCAGACTGCACAAGGCGCTACAATCGCAACTCACCAACCGTAAATGTAACCACTTGGCTGCTTCTGCATCCATTCAAGTGTTGCCTCTTGCGGATTTAAAATAGTTGCGAACAAGTTCTCAGTATATATCGACCGAGAACAAAGGTACCCAAATGGCTTCTTACGCGCTGTATCTGTTACCGGCCCTGGCCATCATCATACTAATCGAGGGATCCCACGTTTCGGTCAAGGGCAATCTTGCCTACCGCTCCAGAAAAATCCAGCGACAAATCCGCAACCGGGTGCTGTTCTTTCGCGCTCTGGTCATCTCACTCATATTGGCAACAGTGCTGACCAGGGTAGCGCCCCTCGAATCTCTTTCGCAAATAGCGCAGGGCGTACTTTTCACCATTATCATAATGGCCCCGGTCTGCCTGTTTATCCTCATCAGCAATTGGTGGGAAAAGCGCCACCTCAGACTCGAAGATGAACCCGGGCAACTCGACACCACACCTGCCAACGCAGCCGCTCTTGATTTGCGTGCAGCATCTGCCCCGTCAAAACCGCCGACAGATATTCCAGCTACAGCAACACGACCACCTGCAGCAGCCACAACCCCACAGCCATCCGCAGCCAGAAAAAACACTTCCAGGAAGGCCGAGAAGTTCTCAGCAGCAAACCTGCAAACGCAGCAACCTCCTGCCCCCGAACAGGAGTCCGCACTCGATCAGACACTCAGTGTTGGCGAACAACTAGAAACTCTGGACGAGCTGGTCGATTTTCACGACATTGGCGATAGCCGCTTTGGAGCGCCAGGCGCCGATGAACCAAACTCATGGCTTCTACACAACCCGCTCGAGAAAGCGATCGCCATTGCCCGTGAAGGCATGCTCGAAGAGCCGGGCATACAGGACTACTCTACCGAGAATCTACCCGCCAAGAGCCGCATAGAGCTCTCTGAGATGGTGGTTCGTCTGCGCAATGACAAAATGAAACTGCAAAAGCTGATCATTGCGCAAAAAGCGGTTATCGATTCAGAGAAACAAGCCCACGAACGCACTCGCGTCGTAGTTAAGGATGCAATCTCTGTCATGCGCCATGCCCGCCATGGGCAGCGCATTGCCGAGAAAGTTGCTCGCCGTGAACGCGCACAGCGCCTGCGAGTGGAGAAGGACTACATCAAGGTACGACGCCAGCTGGACAACGCCCTTTCCACATTGAAGCCAGAACAACACGCTCAAGTGGAAAAAGAGAAAGCCTGACCCGGATTCAAGAGCGCCAAGGGCCTCCCCTCGCACTGGCAAAAGACAAGCCAGTCGAGGGGCTTTGATCAGAGCGACTTCACCTCTGCACAGCCCAAATCAAAAAGGCCGGCTGCAACTGCACCTAAAACCCTGAGGCTATAAGTGCCGTCGCTAACCGGCCTTGAACTTCTCTCAATCAAACAAAACCAGACTTACATGGCACCTGGCAGATCGCCATATGGCCACTGGATAACAATGTTCTCGTTTCGCTCCCGGCCCGTTGATACAAGATGCACGGGAACACCCGTAAGCTCAGCCAGACGCGCAATGTAATTTTGAGCAGCAACAGGCAGATCTGACATCTCTGTAGCGCCTTCGGTATCTGACTGCCAACCAGGCATGGATTCGTAGACAGGCACACAACGATCAAAATCATCAGCACCGATCGGTGGATGGTCAATCTGCTCACCGTCCAGCTCATAGGCGATGCAGATCTTGATAGTTGCCAGCGTGTCCATGACATCAAGCTTCGTCAAACACAAACCGGTGATGCCATTCAGGATGGCGGCACGACGCACAGCAACAGCATCAAACCAGCCACAGCGACGCTGCCGCCCAGTGGTTGCTCCGAACTCATTACCGCGCTCGCCAAGCACCTCTCCAACATCATCAAAAAGCTCAGTTGGAAACGGTCCTGCACCGACACGAGTGGTGTAGGTCTTGGTGATTCCCAATACGTAGTCGATCGTGCCGGGACCGCAACCACTACCACTGCAGGCAGCACCTGCCACTGTATTGCTGGACGTCACAAAGGGGTACGTACCATGATCTACATCCAGTAACGTGCCTTGCGCACCTTCAAACATGATGCGGTTACCAGCACGACGGTGTGAATCGATCATACCGGGGATATCAGCAATCAAAGGAGCCAGTCTCTTGGCCTGTGCGCGCGCATCGTGCTTGATGGCTTCTGCGTCCACAGGCTCCATACCATGACCAGTCAAAGTTGCGTTGTGATAGGCACATGCCAGATCAACCTTCGCATCAAATCGGTCCAGAGTGAGCAGATCCTGAACCCGAATAGCTCGTCGAGCGACCTTGTCTTCGTAGGCTGGCCCAATACCACGCCCAGTGGTACCGATCGCCAGCTTGCCAGCCGCAGCTTCACGCGCCTGATCCAGTGCAATGTGGTAAGGCAGAATCAAAGGGCAAGCCCCACTGATACGCAGACGACTCTCCACAGGCACGCCACGCTCAAGCAGCATATCCATTTCCTTGAACAGCGCATCAGGCGATACCACCACGCCATTGCCAATGACACACATGATGTTTTCTCGCAGAACACCGCTGGGCACCAGGTGCAGCACGGTCTTCTCTTCACCGATAACCAGAGTATGGCCAGCGTTATGCCCTCCCTGAAAGCGGACTACCAAAGAGGCTTGTTCGGTCAAGACGTCGACAAATTTGCCTTTGCCTTCGTCGCCCCATTGCGTGCCAAGCACGAGCACACTATTTGCCATAGGTTAATTCTCGGATTTTCAACTGACTGGTGGGGTTGATGAATTAAAAATATTACAGATGTTGGATTTCGTGAACAACAGACCGACTATCGGATAACCGTAGTCAGGATTTCAGGACTTCCACTTTCCAGACACCATCGCGATTCGCAAGCGTGCGGTCGCAATGACAATCCGAGGCGCTCATTGAAGAACCTGGCAACGCTGTCACCACTCGCTCTCCCGATTGCCTCAGCAGACAGATCTGCATCCAAAGCTCGTTATCGATAGCTGAGTCAACCCAGATGCCAACGGCAGCGGGAGCCATACTCTGCTCTATTGAATTTCTTGCCAAAGCCAGACTCACCAGATCACCACTGAAGCCGGTTGCAGGTCTGGCACGACCAAAGGATTCACCGATAGCGTCGTATCGCCCACCACGCGCAAGCTCTGAGCCCGCATCATCATAGAGGGCGAAGACAATACCCGTATGGTACCGATAACCACGTAACTCGGCCAGATCTACATGCACTTTGAGCCCGGGAAAAACCAATCGAACAGAATCGATGACCGACTGCAGGTTATCGAGCGCCTGTGAAACAGCTGGCCCTGCATCGGCAAAACACAACCGGGCACGAGCCAACACCGAATCGGCCTCTCCTGCCAATGCAGTCAGATCAGTAAAATACTGGCAGGCCTGCGGGGATGCACTAGCTTGCTGCAGCAACTCCTGAACCTCTGGCCGGGAACCTCGCAACAGCGCTTGAAAAAGCGCCTCGGAGAGCTCTTCAGAAAACCCTGAATCCAGGATGAGCCCGCGAAACACACCGACATGCCCTACATCAAGCAACAGTTCGGACTCCTGCAATCCTGACAACATGACGTTGTTCAGCATGAGCTGGATGATTTCGGTATCACTGGCCGGCCCTGCATGGCCAAAAAGCTCAGCACCAAACTGCAGGGGCGTACGACTACTGCCAGCACCATCGGAGCGTGTTCGCAACACACTGCCGATATAGAACAAGCGGTTAGGCTGCTCGCTGCGCATGGCGTGAGCATCAATTCTAGCCACCTGCGGCGTCATATCTGCACGAACACCCAGTGAGCGCCCGTTGTGTTGATCAATAAATTTGAATGTCTGCAAGCCCAGCGTCTCGCCAGTACCCGTCAGCAGACTATCCAGGTACTCAATCAGAGGTGGCATGACCAGCTCATAGCCCCATCGGTAGCTACTATCCATGATCAGCCGGCGCAATGACTCAACTCGCCAAGCTTCGGCAGGCATCAATTCATTGACGCCATCAGGCAGTAGCCAGCGTTCAGTACGCGGATCGTTTGTGGTTTTCAAAGGTCAGCGCACTAGTGTTAACAGGACGACACCTGCAATCATACTGCACAAACCTACAATTCGCATGCGACTCTCTGGCATTTCGAGCATGAGCCGAATGGTATTTTTGTAACCGTTAGGATTGAGGAATGGCAACAGCCCTTCAAGAACAAGAACCAGACTAATAGCGGTAAGTATCTCGACAAGCATGCAGGTACGAATTGGTGACGGACAGTCAGGGATGAGTTCGACCGAAAAAGTCGAAGAAAATCAGGAGCCTTCGCAGACTCCTGATACCTTCCTATCAGGGTTTAGGGGCCAGCTCGGGGCCATTGAAGTACTTGAAGAACTCGGAATCCGGCTTGAGCAACAACACGTCGCCGTTACCAGAGAAAGCCGTTCGATAAGCACTCAGACTACGATAGAGACTGTAAAAATCCGGATCCTTGGTATAGGCCTCCGCATAGATACGAGCGGACTCTGCATCACCCAAACCTCGTGTCTGCTCGGACTTGGAGTAGGCTTCAGCCAGCAATTCTTCGCGAATACGATCAGCCGTTGCGCGAATCTTCTTGGCCTCTTCCTCACCCTGAGAACGAATCTCACGAGCAATCTTGGCACGATCCTTTTCCATTCTCTGGAAAACGGACTCACGAACATCACCAGGCAACTCAACCTTCTTGACCCTGACATCGACAATATCGATACCCAGGCTTTCTGCCTGCTTGTCTACCGAAGCCAGAATCTCCTCTCGCAGAGTGGAACGGGCTGAGGAGACAACTTCCTTGATCGTTCTTCGACCGAAAGCATCCTTGACCCCTTCTCGTACAAACTGGGTCAGGCGGCTGTTGGCACGAGACTCGACACCACCAAGACGGGTATAGAATATTCCGGCATCTGCAATTCTCCACTTGATGAAAGAATCGACAATGACGTTCTTCTTCTCATTGGTCAATACGCGTTCGGGCTGCACATCAAGCGTCAGAATCCGGCTATCGAACTTGTAGACACGTTCGACAAAAGGAATCTTGAAATGTAGTCCCGGAGTGTAATCAGACTCGGTAATCTCACCCAGAAACAGCTTGATAGCACGCTCGCGCTCGTCGACCGTAAAGACCATCGAGCTACCCAGCAGCAACAGCAGAGCCAGACCAATGAGCACCAGCGGGTTGTTCAGGCGATTCATCGGACACTCCCACGTTCACGTGAGCGAAGGTCGTCACGATTAGGCTGATTGGCTTCCTGAGGCAGATCGGAAAAACGCGGAGAATCGTTACTGCCGCTATTCAATGGCGAGGAATCATCCAGCCCACCATCGCTAGCCGTGCCCCTGTTCTGATTCATCAGCTGGTCGATAGGCAAATACATCAGACTATTACCACCATCATCATCAATCAGCACCTTGTTGGTCTTGCTCAGCACAGTTTCCATTGCCTCCAGATAGAGACGCTCCCTAGTGACTTCAGGCGCCTTGCTGTATTCAGTCAAGAGAGACAGGAATCGCTCGGACTCACCGATCGCAGCCTGTTCGACTCGAGCCTTGTAGGCTTCTGACTGCTCCAGTGCGCGCTGTGCATCACCTCGTGCTCGTGGCAACACTTCATTGCTGTAAGCCTGAGCTTCATTAACAAACCGTTCTTTGTCTTCTCGCGCCTTGATAGCATCAGAAAACGCATCCTGAACTTCTTCAGGTGGCTGTGCACGCTCCAGGTTGACCGCAGTAATGAAAATACCGGCCTCATAGGAATCCAGCACTTCCTGCAAACTGTCCAGTGTCGTATTCCATACAACATCCCGCCCGGTTGTCAGCACCGACTCGAGAATGGTGGA
This sequence comes from Granulosicoccus antarcticus IMCC3135, assembly GCF_002215215.1. Lineage (NCBI taxonomy): Bacteria > Pseudomonadati > Pseudomonadota > Gammaproteobacteria > Chromatiales > Granulosicoccaceae > Granulosicoccus > Granulosicoccus antarcticus. Next base: position 5,706,555 of record NZ_CP018632.1, read on the forward strand.
TCCAACAACTTCACGCAAGGCACTTTCAACGACCTCTTCCAATGTACGGTCTGGACCGCGAACATTGAACAGGTAGTCCTCTGCACTATTGATGTTGTACTGAACGGCCAGATCGATATCGACGATGTTTTCGTCTTGCGTAAGAATCAGCTGATTGGTGAGCTTCGCACTGCGAATCTCTTCAACTTCAACTTTCTCGACCGTTTGCAGTGGCCACGGAAGCCGCCAATGTGGTCCGGGAGTCGTGGTTCTTACAAACGCACCAAATTGAGTCACCACACCTGCCTGAGCTGGCTGGATGACGTAGATGCCCGACAGTAACCATACGATGCCAAGAATTCCGGCAATCAGCCCGAGTCCCTTACCACCGATATTTCCGCTCGGAATACCACCACCGCTGCGAGAAGGACCGTTACCGCCCGCCTTTTTACCGGCAACGGATCCGAACCATTTCTTGAGGTTCTTGAATACTTCATCCAGATCGGGCGGCCCGCCAGAATCCTTGTTGCGGTTGCCCCAAGGATCGTTGTCGTTTCCGCCTGGCTCATTCCAAGCCATAAGGGTCTTCGCTCCTAAGCCGGTAACCCGGCGATTGAATTAACCTCGAACACCAGCCACGGATGGCCGGTTATCGGGCACGATAATGTCGTCTGTCAGATGGTGTTCACGAGCTATGCGCGCAAACTCCGTTTTGTCGATATCGAGCAGCAGGTTAACGCTACCGTCCTCTTGAGTTACTTCCTCCAAAACCGCTAGTGCGGCATACAGCTGTGCCCTGAGTCTACCCTGAGAAGGGGAAACCAGCAGCCAGCCGGACATCCTTGCATTGGAGAGTCGATCGCTGATAGCAGCCAACAGCTCCTGCACCCCTTCGCCTCTGGCTGCAGAAAGCCAGACTGCTTGCGCCATTCCGCTTTCAGCCTGCTCTACGAGCACAGAATGCCCAGAAAGATCAATCTTGTTGAACACCATCAGTTGCGGGACCTTATCCGCTCCGATACCCAACAAGACCTTGTCGACATCGTCTCGACGCTGCTCTCTTTCCGGATCACTGTCGTCTACAATATGCAGTAAAAGATCAGCTTCAAGAGTCTCTGTCAAAGTTGATCGAAATGCGTCCACCAACTCGTGCGGAAGATCCCTTATAAAACCGACAGTATCCGCCAGTACTGCACTGACTCCACCAGCAAGATCAAGTCGCCGCAGTGTCGGGTCCAGCGTGGCGAACATCTGATCTGCAGCATAAACTGTTTCCTGCGTGAGTCGGTTGAATAGCGTGGATTTCCCCGCATTCGTATAACCCACCAGCGCCACAGTTGAAATTCCGGACTTGCCGCGCTTGCTACGCCCCTGTTCGCGCTGCTGACGAACCTTCGTCAGGCGCTTCTTGAGCACTCGCACTCTTTCGTTCAACAGGCGACGATCCGTCTCAAGCTGGGTTTCCCCGGGACCACGCAAACCAATTCCACCCTTCTGTCGCTCCAAGTGGGTCCAGCCACGCACCAGTCTTGTTGACAAATGTACCAACTGGGCGAGTTCGACCTGCAATTTGCCCTCAAAGGTTCTGGCGCGCTGGGCAAAAATATCCAGTATCAGACTATTGCGATCAAGAACCCGGACCTTGAGTTCTTGCTCCAGGTTCCTTTCCTGGCTTGGCGAGAGCGTCTGCCCGAACAAGACCACATCAGCCTCGTGCTCAGCCAGCGCCAACTGGATCTCTTCTATCTTGCCCTTGCCGATAAAATGCCGGGCCGAGGGCTTGGAACGACTGCCTGTGATGAGATCGACGACCGTCAAGCCAGCAGATGTCGCAAGCTCGACAAACTCTGAACGCTCATCATCAACGTCAGAAATAGCTTCACGAGGTCCATGACCTGATCGGGCAGCGGCATTACGCCATTGCGCAATGTCAATATGTACGAGGAGCGCTTTGTCTCCACTATCGGGGCGATCAAACAATCCGGGGCTGACTCCTTAAGCCGCCCTGACTGACGTGCAGAGTGGCCTGGTAAATACTAATCGTCGCCGTCTTCTTCGCCCGGCATGGGTATCTTGACCGGTCGGCTTGGCACCACGGTAGAGATAGCGTGTTTGTATACCATCTGATTGACGGTGTTCTTGAGTAGAACGACGAACTGATCAAACGACTCAATTTGACCTTGCAGCTTGATTCCATTAACAAGATAGATCGATACTGGAATGCGTTCTTTACGCAAGGTATTCAGGAACGGTTCCTGAAGAGACTGCCCTTTCGCCATTTCTTATATCCTTACGGGATGTGCTTTGATCGCGCAGCGGCCCACACAGCAAAACAATTGCAGGCGCCAGCGGTTTGGGAACAGAACCCTGATTGTCGCTTGTAAGACTGCATCATGTCAACGTTGTGTGATGAGTCGCCCGTAATTAGTACGACAGAAATGACCGATTCTGGTGCTGCCGACAGGCCCATTAAGTCTCGGTTCAGTCGCTCAACGGTAATCTGGCCGCATGATTCGACTAAGCGAGACAACACGCTCATGCCCACACATCTTGAATTCACCCGCTCAAAACCGACAAACACACACAGGCAGATACCGCAAACCGCCGGCAGAAACCACATCGTACCCTCTCTCAAACTGACACTGATCGGCCTGCTAGCCCTGCTTCCATGGGCTCCGGCACACGCACAATCACTGATTCCAGCGCCAACAGAAGGCATTTATATCAGCACTGAGCAGTCAACACTGCACGCCGACACACTCGCCTCTGCCCTACCTGACATCGAGCGACAGGATCCGGCCCTCCTTCTTCTACAAGACGCAGCCAGCCCCAAAACCGATCTCCGCAATGCCCTCTGGTTTGATGACGATGCCTGGATCACCGAGCTTGGCACATTGCTCTATAACGATGAAGATCGTGACGGCTACCATTCAAGCATCAGCCTGACCATTGATGCCGATACTGTCAGTAATTACATGGAGGTCTATGTAACCATTGACCTGCAGCGCATACCCGGTACACGCGAACGGTTGCACACCAGTGACAATTTTTCGATCTATCAGAGCTCACTGTCTGACGAATACCAGATCGATTTCGACTTACTGCAAAACTACCCGGCAGGTTTCTACAACCTGTTTATCGAGTTACATGACGCCTATGATCAGAGCGTTCTGGATCGTGTCAGCGCGACGGATTTCAGCAATCTATCCAGGCTACCGCTCGAATCCGAAGACCTGGACTACGTTTACGACCCGGCACCCTATGAACCTCAACACCCACCGGCAAATGACGACGTCTATGCAACCGAGTACGCCGGCAGTGCTGGTTTTCTTACGATACTTTGCCTGACGCTGGTTCTGGGCGTGCGCCGAGGCATGCGCAACTGATCGGATCAAGAGCTCAGCTACTTCAATTCCACTGTGATTGATCTTTATCATAAGAAGCGTTTTCAGGTTGTGCCTGTTAGCACTTATACTGATTCCATCGCTGTGTAGTGCAGCCTGTTTCAGTTAGTTGAGGACGCTAATTCGATGACCACTTATCAAGAGGAATTTCAACGCTCTCTGGACGACCCGGCCGCTTACTGGCTTGAACGGGCAAAAGATGTTCATTGGAGCACCCCGCCAAGCCAGGGCATCGACAGTAGCAGATCGCCACTTAACACCTGGTTTGCGGATGGAGAAATCAACGCCTGCTACAACGCTCTGGATGTCCATGTGGAAAACGGGCGTGGAGATCAGCCTGCGCTGATACACGACAGTCCGGTCAGCAGCTCCCAATCCACACTCAGCTACCGGGAGCTACTCGATCAGGTTGCCTTGTTTGCAGGCGTACTCAAAGCCTCGGGAATCGATCGTGGAGATCGAGTCATGGTCTACATGCCAATGATCCCTCAGGCTGTCATCGCCATTCTGGCCTGCGCTCGAATCGGCGCTGTCCACACCGTGGTTTTCGGCGGCTTCGCGGCCAAAGAACTCGCTATTCGCATTGACGATTGCAGCCCCAAGGTCATCGTCAGTGCCTCCTGTGGAATTGAACCTGGCCGCATCGTCGAGTACGAACCGCTGGTTGCCGAAGCCATGCAACTGGCTTCGAACAAGGTCGATTCGTGCATCGTGTTTCAACGCTCGCAATGCCAATGGCCCATTGTCGAGGGGCGAGACCAGGACTGGGACACTTCAATGGCATCTGCCACCCCCAGTGACTGCGTTCCTCTCAGGAGCACTGAACCTCTTTATATTCTGTACACATCGGGCACCACCGGCTCACCCAAGGGTGTCGTCAAGGATATTGGCGGAACAGTGGTCTCTCTTAAATGGACCATGTCGTCCATCTACAACGTCAAACCAGGAGATGTTTACTGGGCGGCCTCTGATATTGGCTGGGTCGTCGGTCACTCCTATATTATTTATGGCCCTCTGTTTCAGGGTTGCACAACGGTTATGTATGAAGGCAAGCCTGTTGGCACTCCGGATGCCGGTGCATTCTGGCGAGTCATCGAACAGCACAAGGTCAAGGTTCTGTTCACGGCTCCGACAGCCTTCCGCGCCATCAAACGGGTAGACCCGAACGGTGAGATGCTGAAGGACTACGATCTCTCAAGTTTGCAAGCTCTCTACCTGGCTGGTGAGCGTTGTGATCCGGACACCCTGCAATGGGCTCAGGACAAGTTAAAGGTCCCGGTCATTGATCACTGGTGGCAAACGGAAACCGGCTACGCTATTTGCGCCAACTGCCAGGGCATCGAAGCGCTGCCCATTATCGCTGGCTCACCCTCAGTCGCGGTACCAGGTTATGACGTGCAGGTCCTGAACAGTGAAGCTGAACGGATGCCAGCCGGAGAAATAGGCTCCATTGTCGTCAAACTTCCCTTGCCACCAGGCACTTTCATCAACTTGTGGGGCGCTGAAGATCGCTTCAAATCAGCCTATTTCGAACGCTTTCCCGGCTACTACGAAACAGGCGATGCCGGCTTCATCGATGAAAACGGCTACGTGTTTGTCATGGCTCGCACCGATGATGTCATCAATGTAGCTGGACATCGACTCTCCACTGGCGCCATGGAAGAAGCCTTGTCCAACCATCCTGATGTCGCCGAATGCGCTGTCATGGGTGTGCACGATGAACTCAAGGGACAGCTACCTGTAGGGCTTGTCATACTCAACGATGGCTGCACCCGGCCTCATGAAGACATTACCGCAGAGCTGATCAAACAAGTACGCAACAGCATTGGTCCTGTTGCAGCCTTCAAGCTGGTTGCCGTCGTCGACAAACTCCCCAAGACTCGTTCAGGAAAGATTCTGCGCGGCACCCTTCGATCCATCGCCGACTCTACAGATTGGAAGATGCCCGCCACCATCGAAGATCCGACGGTGCTTGAAGACATCACGCAAAGCCTGCGCTCTCTCGGACTTGCCAGGGAACCTGCATGAGCACTATTCACACCCGGCTGGAAGACATGCGTTCAGCAGCGCTTGCCGGTGGTGGAGCCAAACGAGTCGATGCACAACACAACAAGGGCAAGCTAACGGCTCGTGAACGACTCGCGGTCCTGTTCGATCCACATACGTTTCGCGAATGGGACATGTTTGTCGAACATGATTGTCACGATTTCGGCATGCAGGACAACCGTGTACCAGGCGATGGTGTTGTCATTGGCTATGGCCAGATAAACGGTCGCTTGTCTTTTGCATTCAGTCAGGACTTCACGGTTCTGGGCGGCTCCCTGTCAGCTGCACATGCCCGCAAGATCTGCAAGCTCATGGATCATGCGATGAAGGTCAAGGCCCCCGTCATCGGCATCAACGATTCGGGGGGGGCACGCATACAGGAAGGCGTGGCATCTCTTGGAGGCTATGCCGATGTTTTCCAGAGAAACATCATGGCCTCGGGCGTCATACCCCAGATCTCTCTGATCATGGGCCCCTGTGCAGGCGGTGCCGTGTACTCACCAGCCATGACCGATTTCATATTCATGGTCAGAGACACCTCTTATATGTTTGTGACGGGACCAGAAGTAGTCAAAACGGTCACCCACGAAGAAGTCACGCAAGAAGAGCTCGGCGGCGCGGGCACACACACCACCAAGAGCAGTGTGGCGGATGCTGCGTTTGACAACGACCTGGAAGCTTTACTACAAGTACGGCGCTTTCTGCATTTTTTACCTGCCAGCAACCGCGAACCGGCACCTCGCCGTGATACCAGCGATGATCCGGGCCGCTTGATCCCTGCGCTGGACAGTCTGATACCCGACAACGCCAACCTGCCCTACGACATTCGAGAGCTGGTAACACGGGTTTGTGACGAAGAGGATTTTTTCGAAGTTCAGGCCGATTTCGCCGCCAATATCGTAATTGGCCTGGGCCGAATGAACGGTGAAACCGTTGGCTTTGTCGCCAATCAGCCGATGATTCTGGCCGGCTGCCTGGATATCAACGCCAGTCGCAAAGCGGCGCGGTTCGTTCGCTTCTGCGATGCCTTTTCTATTCCGATTGTGACTTTCGTCGACGTTCCGGGCTTTCTGCCAGGGAGCGCCCAGGAGTTCGGTGGCATCATCAAGCACGGCGCCAAACTATTGTTTGCCTATGGTGAAGCAACCGTTCCCAAAATCACGATAATCACGCGCAAGGCCTACGGTGGTGCTTACGATGTCATGTCCTCAAAGCATCTGCGCGGCGATGTCAACTATGCCTACCCGACCGCCGAAATAGCCGTTATGGGTCCCAAAGGTGCGGTCGAAATCATTTTCCGGGCAGATCGGAACGATCCGGAACGAATCGAGGCGCGCACCAGCGAATACCGGGAAAAATTTGCCAACCCCTTCGTCGCAGGCAGGCTGGGCTTTATTGACGATGTCATTCGACCGCATAGCACCCGGGCGCATATTTGCAGGGATCTGGACATGCTGCGCAGTAAGCATGTAGAAAATCCCTGGAAAAAACACGACAACATTCCACTGTGATGAATCCCGTGATCAAGAAAATACTCATCGCCAATCGCGGCGAGATTGCCTGTCGCGTCATTCGTACAGCCAAACGCTTGGGCATAGCCACAGTTGCTGTTTACTCTGACGCTGACGCACAGGCCTTGCATGTGCGTCAGGCAGACGAGGCGGTTCATATCGGCGGCAACGCCTCAGCCGACAGCTATCTTCGCATTGATGCCATTGTGGATGCTGCCAGAAAAACGGGAGCCGACGCCGTGCACCCGGGGTTCGGTTTTCTTTCAGAAAACGCAAAATTCGCCAAAGCACTGCATGATGCCGGCATCATTTTCATAGGTCCTGGCATCAAGGCCATCGAAGTGATGGGCGACAAGATAGAGTCGAAGAAGCTGGCTGACGCCGCCGGCGTGAGCACCGTTCCCGGAAGTCCAGAGGCCATGGAGAACGCCGACCAGGCCTTTGAGGTGGCCAGCCAGATTGGCTGCCCGGTCATGCTCAAGGCCTCCGCTGGTGGTGGTGGCAAGGGGATGCGCGTAGCAAATACGCTTGATGAGGTACGCGACGGCTTCATTGCTGCACAGAACGAAGCCCGCAATGCATTCGGTGACGACCGTGTTTTTGTTGAAAAATTCATCGAGCAACCGCGTCATATCGAGATTCAGCTAATTGCCGACTCACATGGCAATTGCATCTACCTGGCCGAACGTGAATGCTCCATCCAGCGGCGTCATCAGAAAGTGATCGAAGAGGCTCCCTCGTCTTTCATCAATGAAGCGACTCGCAAGGCGATGGGTGAGCAGGCAGTAGCACTGGCGGCCGCGGTTGACTATCAGTCAGCTGGCACCGTTGAGTTCATTGTCGATGCCCAGGCGAATTTCTTTTTCCTCGAAATGAACACCCGATTGCAGGTTGAGCACCCGGTCACCGAGTGTATTACTGGGGTGGACCTGGTCGAATTGATGATACAGGTAGCAGCGGGTCAACCGCTTCCGTTAAGCCAGAGCGATGTCAGGATAAACGGTTGGTCTTTCGAGGCACGTGTCTACGCCGAAAATCCGGACAAAGGCTTTCTACCCTCAACTGGACGTATCACGCACTACTCACCACCGGACACACGAGTGCGTAACAACGGCGCTTACACACGTGTGGATACCGGTGTCGATGCTGGTGGCGAAATCTCCATGTTTTACGATCCGATGATCGCCAAACTGGTGACCTGGGCACCCAGTCGAGAAGAGGCAATTGCACACATGCGCAATGCTATCGATGCCTACCGTATTCGCGGAGTTCAAAGCAATCTGCCTTTTCTGGCAGCCCTCTTCGCTCACCCCGCCCTGCTTGCTGGCGATTTGACTACGCGTTTCATCGAAGATCATTTTCCGGACGGATTCGACAGCCATTCCTTTGAAGGCGATGCATTCGAAGCATTACCACTGGTTGCCGCCTGGATCGAATGGCGTACCCGCCTGCGTGATCGCAAAATCGTCAATGCCCCCAAGGTGGCACGCTCATCCGTCATGGCGGCGCTGGGCCAGGATCAGGAAAGCCTGTCAAACAGCAACCGGGGTTCTGATGAGTCCCTGTCGGTTCTACAGGGTGACAGTCGATACGATATTTCCATGAACAGACTGGTGGGAATCGACACTGACTGGCAACCGGGAGACTGGTTGTTTCATGGCACCGTTGACAAGAAAGTGGTCAGTATCGGCGTGGAGCGGGTCGGTAACTGGTGGCGCCTGAGCCAGGGCGGCTCAACTCGTGACTTCATGGTGCTGGACCCACATGTGGCCGACCTGGCTGACTACATGCCAGAGAAGAAAACAAAGGATATGTCTCGCTTCCTGCTGTCACCCATGCCGGGTTTACTCATGAAAATTCTGGTCAGAGAAGGCGACAAGGTTTCCGCAGGTCAGGATCTGGCCATCATCGAGGCCATGAAAATGGAAAATACACTGACGGCGAGTGTCGGCGGAACGGTCTCGAAGATTGTTGCCGCTACCGGTGATAGCCTTGCGGTTGATGCTGTCATCATCGAATTCGAATAGGACTTGAAATAACATGTTGGGAAACCTGAATCACGTAGCCTTGGTCGTCAGCGATCTGAAGCTGGCCTGTCAGAGTTGGCAGAATTTGCTCGGAGCGACCGTGTCTGAGCCACAGGCCCTGCCAGAACACGGTGTCACTGTTGTGTTCATTGATCTGCCCAACACGCGAATCGAGTTGCTGGAACCATTGGGTGACGGCTCGCCAGTCAGCCGGTTTCTGGAGAAACATACCGGTGGTGGCATGCACCATATCTGCATGAATGTCGAAGATATCCTGCTCGCACGAGATGAGCTGATCGCGAAGGGTGCTCGTATTCTCGGTGATGGCGAACCGCGTATCGGTGCGCACGGCAATCCCGTCCTGTTCATGCACCCTGGCGACTTCCATGGAACGCTGATTGAACTTGAAGAGGTAAAACCGGTCAACTAACGGGTAAGCTTTACAACAGACCCCACCCTCCTGTCCATCCAGCTTTCCCTCAGAATCAAACCAGCAATGCGCACAATCAATACCATCAGCCTGTTGGTTCATGATTACGATGAGGCTATCGACTTCTATATCAACAAGCTGGGCTTTCGCTTACTGGAGGACACCGCCTTTCCCGGCTGCGAGAAACGATGGGTGGTCATCAGTCCCTCCAGCCTGTCGCCAGATCAGGGCAGCAGTGACACCCCCATACATAACGCCGGTGTGCAACTGCTCCTGGCGAAAGCCGGCGACGAAAAGCAGAAACAGGCGGTAGGTAATCAGGCCGGTGGCCGCGTCTTTCTCTTTCTGAATACTGATGATTTCTGGCGTGACCACGCGGCCATGAAAAAAGCCGGCGTAACATTCAACGAAGAGCCACGCGAAGAGCCCTACGGTATCGTTGCCGTTTTTCAGGATCTGTACGGAAATCTCTGGGATCTCATACAAGCTCGCTAGAAGACATACACTGCGGACGCCAGAGTGGCTGCAGTCGCCACGGCAGACTGTTACCCTCTAAACCTCAGACAGAACCCGATCAGTGAACCTGCCTTGCAGGTACCCCCATTTGGCTCATTGGCAACGATGCGTACCGTCGTTAATGCCGCAGCCGACCGATCAACTCAAGATATTGCACGGATTTCAGCATGACACTGTTTTTCATATCGGCCGCGTTGCTGGTCGGGCTTTGCCTGTCATGGTTACTGCTTGGCCTGTTCCGCTCCAACCACTCAGATACCGACCAGGAGGCCGTCAATATCACGCTTGCACGTGAGCGACGAGCCACGCTGGACGAAGCTCTGGCGAACGGCTCCATTGACCAGGCAAGCCATGATTATGAACGTGAGCAACTGGAATATGACCTGGCTTCCGAGCTGAAGCTGGAAACTGACCGGCCCACCACCCGCAAGGGCCATATGGCAGTTGCCATCATTGTTGCCATTTTCGTTCCGGTAGCTGCCGGCGCACTGTATCTGCAACTGGGCAACCCCACGGCAATTCTGCAAGCTGACAACCCACCACAGAGCGTAGCAGCAGCCACCGATCAGGCACCGGCACTGGCAGATCTTCTGCCTCAGCTGGAAGCGCGCCTGGCAGCAGCCCCCGACGATGTGAATGGATGGCGGCTTCTGGGTCGCAGCTATCTGTCGGTCAACGAGTTTTCCCGAGCTCGAGGTGCCTTTGAACGGGCACTGGCGCTGGAAGAAAATGATGTCACGACTCTGGCACAGCTTGCGGAGTCCATTGCCATGACAAAGGATGGCGATTTATCCGGGGAATCACTGACTTACCTGGAACGGGCCAATCTGATCGATCCTGACCATGAACACACTCTTTGGCTGCTGGCAATTGCCCGACAGCAGACCGGCGATCACGAAGGGGCATTGCAAGCCTTTGATCGGCTCGCAGCCATGTCTCAGGACAATGCCGAAGCCATCACCACCATCGACCAGATGCGTGCAAGATCACTCGAAGCCATGGCTGGAGCTACTAGTGCTGTGCCCAGTGAGTCAACAGAGTCAGCTGTAAGCGAGCAATCCGATACTGATCAGACCAGTGCAGAACCCGTTGCCGACACCGTAACGTCGGTGCAAGTGAGTGTCTCTCTAAGTGATGCCGCCAAGGCCCAGGTTAGCGATGACAATGCAGTCTTCATCTACGCCCGTGCGAGTGAGGGCCCACCGATGCCATTGGCAGTCAGTCGCCTCAGCGTTCGTGACTTACCCGCTACAATCACCCTGGACGATTCCATGGCAATGATTCCGAACATGACCTTGTCAGCCTACCCCAGTGTCACAATCGGTGCACGAGTCTCCCCTTCTGGCAACCCACTGTCCCAACCCGGAGACTGGTTCAGCGAGCAAAACAATGTCCTTGTCGATGAAACGGACAGTCTCAATCTGATCATTGATACTCAAACACCCTGACCCCAACAATCACCAGCTGATCTGGGCAACACCTGCCATATTGCAGGCGTTCCAGATCAACTAGCCCGCAATCGAACCTTGAGGAAGCATCGCAAATGCGTGGTATCGGTTTGATGATAGTGGCCATTGGCCTGCTATGCACCATGGATGCAGTAGCAAAGGTACTGATGCATCGCGGCATGCCAGTCATACAGATACTCGCCATGCGCAGCCTGGTCATCATGCCGCTCATTCTGCTGGTATTTGCCACCCAGGGAAAACTTGCAACGCTGCGGCCCACCCGCCCCCTGCTTCATGCCTGTCGAAGCCTGGTCGGATTTATCGCACCGCTCACGTTCTTTCTGGGTATCAGGCATTTGCCACTCACAGATGCCGTGACAGTTTCCTTCTCCTCCATCTTCATGATCACACTGCTGTCCATTGTATTTCTGGGAGAAAAAGTGGGCCTGCCGCGCTGGAGCTCGATCATTGCAGGCTTCATTGGCGTGATCATAGTCATTGGCCCGGAAGGTGGCGGTGAACTGGGTGGTTACCTGCTCATACTCATCGGCAGCGCCGCCTATGCCGTCCTGTTTGTCAGCGGACGTTACCTGTCGTCGACTGAATCAGTGGCGTCTCTGGTATTCAGTTTCAATCTGGGTGTTGGTGTTGTCAGCCTGTTATTACTGCCCTGGTACTGGCAGCCGCAGACGCTGGATCAGTACGGCTTGTTATTGTGCCTGGCCCTACTGGCCGTCTGCGGACATTTTCTGTTGACTCTGGCGTTCAGTATCTCGGAGGCATCATTGATTGCACCGTTCGAATACACAGCCGTATTGTGGGCTTTGGGGTTTGATCTGCTGATCTGGCAAATTGCACCGTCGGCAACAACGAGCATCGGGGCCATCATCATCATTTCAAGCGGGCTGTATATCGTCTACAGAGAGCGACTTCACCAATGATGAGCGGGGTGCTCTGCCTGAAAAATCTTAACCACCCTGGCGGCGCTAACGACAGCGATCCTGACCTCGTGTAAAAAGCCAGGCCCTCAAACGCTACGCGGTGATCCCATCACACGCATCTCATACTCGCGTTGATTTTCCAGCGAAGGAATTTGCTGTCTTGCCGCATCCGATTCTGATAAGTCAATATCCACGACAACCGAGCCTACAGGCTCTTTCAAGTCTGTCACTACGACGCCCCAGGGGTTCGCTATCAGTGAATGGCCATAGGTTTGCCGTCCGTCATCATGCTCGCCGCTCTGCGCTGCAGCCACCACGAAACACCCATTCTCGATAGCCCGTGCTCGCAGCAGCACCTCCCAGTGAGCGGCACCGGTGGGCCGTGTGAATGCCGAGGGCACGAACATCAAACGCGCACCTGCTTTGGCATAATCGCGGTAGAGATGGGGAAACCGGAGGTCATAGCAAACGGACAAACCCATACGCCCCCAGGGCGTTTCAGCAACAACCGCCTCTACGCCAGCCTCATACCCGCTGGATTCCAGATAGCAAGTTCCGTCAGCCAGCCGTACATCAAACAAATGAATCTTGTCGTATCGAGCAACAATCTCGCCCTTATCATCTATCAGGCAAGAACGATTGACTGGCAAATCGCCGTGTCCGAGCACAGGAGAGGAGCCATTGTGTAACCACAAACCGTATCGTGCGGCCTGCTCTCGACATGCAGCCAGATAAGGATCTTCGGCCTCCTGGCAAATGATCTGCCGTGCTGCCGAACGATTTCGATTCATCAATCCGGACGCTTCAGGCAGACAAAGCATATTGCAGCCTGCCTCGGCCGCTTGCGCACACAAGCCCTCCAGAGCAGGGATATTGCCTGTGTGGGTGTTTGTGGAACACATCTGCCCCAGCAGAAGACGCAATCGGTCAGAGGGGCGTTCTTCTACACCGGCTTGCTCATTCATGCGCATCTGAAGCTTATCTGGACAGTCAGCTGCAGGATAAAACCTGACTCATTGTGGATGCAAGCTCTAATTCAAGCTTGCTCCATGCCAGTCGCAATGAGTCAGGTTGCCGTTCATCCAACGTTAATGGCCGATCATCAGCCACGCAGGTCGTCGAAGAATTTCTTCACACCACCCAGCCAGCTATGTGCCTGCGGGCTATGTCGCTGAGCATGATCGCCGCTGATTGCCTCGTGAAACTGCATCAGCAAATCACTCTGATCCTTGTTGAGGTTAATCGGTGTTTCCACACGCACCTTAGCCAGAAGATCACCAACAGCACCGCCACGTACCGGCTTCACACCCTTGCCGCGCAAGCGAAACGTCTTCTCTGTTTGCGTACCTGCTGGAACCTTGAGCTTCACCCGACCGTTCAGAGTAGGCACTTCCAACTCACCACCCACAGCCGCCGTAGCGAAATTGATGGGCACGCTGCACAGCAAATCTGCTCCGTCGCGCTGGAATATCGGGTGTGCCTTGACAACGATTGCAACGTACAGATCGCCAGCCGGACCACCACTATCACTTGCCTCGCCTTCACCGGACAAACGAATCTTGTCACCGGTATCCACGCCAGCAGGAATCTTGACCGACAGCGTCTTCTCTTTCTGAGTACGTCCCTGGCCGCGACACTTCGGACACGGATCGGTAATGACCTTGCCCTTGCCACGACAGGAAGGACAGGTTTGCTGTACAGAAAAGAAACCTTGCTGCATACGGACCTGACCCACACCGTGGCAGGTTGAACAGGTAGAAGGTGACGTTCCTCGCTTGGCACCACTACCGTCACAGACGTCGCAGCCAACCATATTCGGAATCTTTATTTCGGTAGATGTACCGGCAACAGCTTCCTCGAGACTGATCTCAAGGTTGTACTGCAAATCATCACCACGGTACACCCGAGGGCCACCACCACCACGGCGACCACCGCCGAAAATATCACCAAAGACATCACCGAAGATGTCGTTGATATCAGCACCGCCGCCGCCACCAAAGCCGCCGCCGCCAGGCTGATTACTGACTCCCGCATGACCAAACTGGTCATAGGCAGCCCGCTTTTCCTTGTTTTTCAGAATTTCGAAAGCCTCTTTGGCCTCCTTGAATTTCTCAATGGCCCCGTCGTCGTCCGTATTGCGATCGGGGTGGTACTTCATCGCAAGACGCCGGTAGGCTTTTTTCAGTTCTGCTTCGGACACGTCCTTGGAAACGCCCAAAACTTCGTAGTAATCCCGCTGCGCCATGAATTATCGACCTGGTGTAACAATGCACGACTACAAGCAGAAGGCCTGCAGTCTTAGAAAAATACAGATTTGAAGAAGTGACAAGGATAAACGACAAAAAGGTCGAAGGTCGTGATCAGTTGTTTCATCAGTGCTTGCGCACACTCTGAAATGCTCCGAACAGACCTTCGACCTTCCCTGTTTCAAGTCACCCTGGAGCGACCTGAAAGTTTATCAGGAAGCTTTGTCTTCCTTGACTTCCTCGAACTCAGCGTCGACAGCATCATCAGCACCATCTTTGGAAGCTGATGCCTGGCCGCTTTCAGCATTTTCAGCTTCGGCTTCCGCATTCTGCTTGGCATAAGCTCGTTCTGCCAATTTGCCAGTCGCCTCACCCAGAGCTGCTGTCTTGGCATCGATAGCTTCTTCATCTTCACCGGCAATTGCTTCACGCAACTCGGCAATCTTGCCTTCGATGTCAGTCTTCTCAGATTCTTCAACCTGGTCAGCCAGATCTGTCAGAGACTTCTGAGCTGCATGCATCAGCTGCTCGGCCTGGTTACGCTTGTCGATCAGGCTACGCAATTTCGCATCTTCAACAGCATGCTCTTCTGCATCCCGCACCATGGTTTCAATCTCTTCGTCCGACAGACCACTGGAGGCCTTGATGACGACAGACTGCTGCTTACCAGTTGCCTTGTCACGAGCCGATACATTCATGATGCCGTTGGCATCGATATCGAAGATAACTTCGATCTGTGGCACACCTCTGGGCGCAGGAGGAATGTCTGCCAGATCAAATCGACCCAATGATTTGTTCGTATTAGCGATTTCACGCTCGCCTTGCAACACATGCACGGTCACGGCAGTCTGATTGTCATCAGCCGTAGAGAATACTTGCTGTGCCTTGGTAGGAATCGTAGTGTTCTTGTCGATCAGCTTGGTCATGACGCCACCCAGAGTCTCGATACCCAGAGACAGAGGAGTTACATCCAGCAGCAATACGTCCTTGACCTGACCGCCCAGTACACCACCCTGGATTGCCGCGCCAACAGCAACAGCTTCGTCCGGGTTGACATCCTTACGGGGTTCTTTACCGAAGAAGTCCTTGACTGTTTCCTGCACTTTAGGCATACGAGTCTGACCACCGACCATGATGACATCATGGATTTCGGAAGCCGACAGGCCTGCATCCTTCAGAGCAAGCTTGCATGGAGCAACGGTACGTTGAATCAGATCTTCAACCAGTGATTCCAGCTTGGCACGTGTCACCTTGATGTTCAGGTGCTTGGGACCAGAGGCATCTGCCGTTACATAAGGCAGGTTCACATCGGTCTGCTGTGTGCTGGAAAGTTCGATCTTCGCTTTTTCAGCAGCTTCCTTCAGACGCTGCAGAGCCAGTGGATCATTATGCAGATCGATACCGGATTCCTTCTTGAATTCTTCCGAGAGATACTCGATCAAACGGTTGTCGAAATCTTCGCCACCCAGGAAGGTGTCACCGTTGGTAGACAGCACTTCAAACTGGTGCTCGCCATCGACTTCGGCAATTTCAATGATAGAGATATCGAAGGTACCGCCACCCAGATCGTAGACCGCTACCGTTTTGTTACCGCGCTGCTTGTCCATGCCATAGGCAAGGGCTGCTGCGGTCGGCTCGTTGATGATGCGCTTTACTTCCAGACCGGCAATCCGTCCTGCATCTTTGGTTGCCTGGCGCTGGGAGTCATTGAAGTAGGCAGGAACCGTAATTACCGCTTCGGTGACCTTTTCGCCCAGATACTCTTCAGCAGTCTGCTTCATTTTCATCAGGATGCGCGCGGCAACTTCCGGCGGCGCCATACCTTTTCCAGCAGCCTCAACCCAAGCGTCACCGTTGTCCGCCTTGACGATCTTGTAGGGGACCAGCTCGATATCCTTCTGGACGGCTTCTTCTTCAAAGCGACGACCAATCAGTCGCTTGACCGCGTAAAGCGTGTTCTGTGGATTTGTAACAGCCTGACGTTTTGCAGGCTGACCGACGATGACTTCGCCGTCGTCTGCAAATGCGACGATGGACGGAGTTGTACGATCGCCTTCTGCGTTCTCGATTACTCGGGGCTTGCCCCCTTCCATGACCGCGACACACGAATTCGTCGTGCCAAGATCGATTCCGATAATGGTACCCATGATTTTAATCCTTTACTTTTAAATCAGATGTTGAAAAGACAGAACCCTCGAAGAGGCATTCTGTTCGTTGCAAAGATGATGTGGCAGTCATGCTGAAATTCAATAGTTGTCAACCATTTTCTGGCGTCAGACAGCCACTCAAGAGGGCATGAACACTGGCATTGTTGCAGCTTTACGAGGAGTGCGAACGATACCAGTGAACGTGGTTGCCGTATTACTTGGCAACCATGACCAGAGCCGGTCGTACCAGCCGCTCGTTCAGGGTGTAGCCCTTCTGCATGACGGAAGCTACTGTATTGGCAGCCTTGCCTTCGATCTCTTGCATGGACATGGCCTGATGAAATTCAGGGTCGAATTTCTCGTCCACTGGATTCACTTCAAGAATGTTATTTTTCTCAAAAACCTGTGCCAGCATTTTCAGGGTAAGTTCGGCACCCTGCACGATCGATCCTGCATCGGCATCATCAGCCTGCGCTGCAGCCAGTCCCATCTCGAGACTGTCCTTGATAGGCAGCAGATCACTGACGATCCCTTCAAGTGCAAACTTACGCGCCTTGGTTACATCGTTCTGAGCTCGCTTGCGCTGGTTTTCCATCTCGGCCTGCAGACGCACCAGGCGATCCCAGTTTTCCGCAGCACGTCCTTCAGCGTCAACCAACTGTGAACGCAGTTGATCCAGCTCACTCAGCGGCTCTTCTTCCTCGCCCATTCGCTGCTCTCCAAACCCTAAAGGGTCATTTTGAGCATCAGCAGAACCTGCGTCCTGACCGGCACCAGAGGTGTTAGCTCCCTGGGCGGTTTGATCTTCCGACGATGCACGTATGTCCTGCTCATCCACCACGTCATAAGACGCGGCATCAAGCGTTATATCGTCAACGGATTCGTTGCGCGCATTGTCAGACGTTTCAGTCTTGTCTGGCATAATTGGTTAGAAACTCTCTGGGATGATTAAATCGCTTCGCGAATATAGGTGCTAATTACGCATGTTCAAGGCGGCACTGAGTAGTTTGGAGGTGACATCCACTACAGGAATGACTTGTGCGTATGACATGCGCTTGGGGCCAACGACCCCCAGCACTCCCAGAAGTTTACCGTTGATTTCATAAGGTGCGGTCACGACGCTACATTCACCAAGCGCATCATAACCGGACTCGCGTCCAATGAAAATCTGCACACCGTCGGCAGAGACGCAACGCTCCAGCAAATGGAAGATATCGCGTTTTTGCTGAAAAGCATTGAAAAGATCCCGCAGCTTGCTGACATCTCCCAGATCGGCATGCCCCAACAGGTTGCTCTCACCCGCCATCAGCATGCTGTCTTCATTGTCTTCAGCCTCATCGGGTCCGAATACCTGGCCTGCGACATCAATCATGCGCTGCATGGAATTCCCCATATCCTCGCGCGTCCGCTCCAGATCCTTGCGCATACGGTCACGCACTTCTGCCAATGGTCGCCCCAGATACACCTCATTGAGTTCGCGAGCAAATTCGGCCAGCTCATCCTTGCTGTAATTGCGCTGTACGTGAATGATGCGATTCTGTACATCATCATCACTGATGATAAGAATGACCAGAACCCGCTGATCGGAAAGTGGCAGAAACTCTACCTGCTGGAGTGGTTTTTCCTCTCGCCTCGGCACGGTCACCATACCGGCCATTCGCGTAAAGTTCGACAGGTAGTTTGACGCTATCTTGACTAGCGCCTGGTCGTTCAAAGAGGGGTCCAACAACGTGCGAATGTGCTCGATGGTTCCTTTTTCAGGCGGCTTGACATCAAGAAGCTTGTCTACGAAGACCCGAAAGGCTGCCGAAGTAGGTACTCGACCCGATGAGGTGTGCGGGGATTTCAACAGCCCCATATGCTCAAGATCACCCATGACATTTCGTACCGAAGCGGCACTGATGTCGATACCGGGCAGCCTCGATAGCGTCCGGGAACCTACAGGTGTGCCCTGTTCGATGTAATGATCAACAAGCAACTTGAGTATATGCTGCTCTCGTTCGGTGAATTCATACACCGGGTTGGCTGTCATGAAATCTGTTTCATTCCGCAATTAATGCCTTATTGAGTGACAATACAGGTAGCAGGAGTCGTCATTGCACTACCAACAACGATAAACTAAGTCTCATTTCGTTTCCAATCAAGCATTTAATTCTCACAATGCCACGTAAAATCACACAATCCGTTCAAGTTGGCCCAGTGACCGTCGGAGGCGCCGCACCGATTGTGGTCCAGTCGATGACTAATACGGACACCGAGGATGCCATTCGTACTGTCGCACAGATTGCTGATCTGGCGCGCGCAGGTTCAGAACTGGTACGTATTACGGTGAACACCGAGGCTGCTGCCAATGCAGTACCCGAAATCCGCGATCGTCTGCTGAAAATGGATCTGGATGTACCTCTGGTTGGAGATTTCCATTTCAATGGTCATAAACTGCTATCGGCAGTGCCGGATTGCGCAACTGCTTTGGCAAAGTACAGGATAAACCCGGGCAACGTAGGGCGTGGCGCGAAACGCGACGAGCAGTTCGCACAAATGATCGAAATTGCGGCCCGCCATGACAAACCGGTACGAATCGGAGCCAACTGGGGCAGCCTGGACCAGGAGCTACTGGCCCGCCTGCTTGATGAAAATGCTTCAAGAACACATCCCAAACCACTGGAACAGATCAACCGCGAAGCTGTGATCAAATCTGCTCTGGATAGCGCGGCACGCGCCGAAGAGTTGGGCCTGTCCAGAAACAAGATCATCCTGTCATGCAAGATGAGCCGTGTGCAAGACCTGGTACAGGTCTACGAATCTCTGGCCTCTCAGTGTGACTACGCCCTGCATCTGGGCCTGACTGAAGCGGGTATGGGCTCCAAGGGAATCGTGGCCTCAACAGCGGCTCTGGCCATACTTCTGCAACAAGGCATCGGCGATACCATTCGTATCTCACTGACGCCGGAGCCCGGTGGCGATCGCACCAAAGAGGTCGTGGTCGGTCAGGAAATTCTGCAAACCATGGGATTACGCTCCTTCACGCCCATGGTTACCGCCTGCCCCGGGTGTGGTCGAACCAGCAGCACCTATTTCCAGGAGCTTGCCAGTCGTATCCAGACCTATCTGCGGGACAGCATGCCGGGCTGGAAAGCGGACCATCCGGGAGTGGCAGACATGTCTGTTGCCGTCATGGGCTGCGTGGTCAATGGTCCCGGGGAAAGCAAGCATGCCAATATCGGTATCAGCCTGCCAGGCACCGGTGAACGACCGATCGCCCCCGTGTACATTGATGGCGAAAAGGCCATGACACTCAAGGGTGATCATATTGCCGAAGAATTTCAGCAGATCGTCGATGAATACGTACAGACGCACTATCGGGCCGAGAGTGCCTGACGTTCGTATTCCCATCGTCCTCATGTCACGCCGACATCACGGCACATTCAGTTTCCATGCGTCGAACTCATTGGCGCTCAGCCCCAGATGAATCTGCCATGGAACAGGTTCGAATCCGCCACGCCACCTCTGACACCGGGTAAACAGTCGCTGACGCTGCCATTCCGGGGCTCGATGAGCACCATTGAGCCCGTTATAATCATCGGTGCAGGTCTGGCGGGCTGCTGGACTGCACGCTTGCTGGCAGAGCATGGCCTGCCGGTACGATTGATCGATTCTCATCAAGGGGTCGCCCATGCGGCATCGGGCAATCCGGCTGGCATCGTCAAACCCTATGTCACACGAACTCCCTGCCTGGCCATGGACTTCCATGTGGCAGCACACCAATATCTGTTGCAGCAACTTCGCTCAAAACCGGACATTCGCCAATCCAGTGCCAACGAAGCCCTTTTCAATGACATCGGTGTTCTGCAGCTGGTCGAGCAGGCATACCCGGAATCAGCACACTATGGCTCTGTAACCCGGACAGAGGCACAAACTCTGGCAGGCCTTGCAATGATGGGCGGAGCATTGCATTTCAAAAACAGTGGCTGGCTGAATCCGGGCGAACTGTGTCGCAGCCTGGTCAAACATCCGGGTATCACACTATCAACCGGATGCACTATCTCGAGCATCAATCGCATCCAGCTGCCACAACTGAAAAACGGCTGGCAGCTAGTCACAGCCGAGGGCAAGCAGTATCGGGCCGTGCGACTGGTACTGGCCTCTGGCAGTGCGTTGAATGGGTTCCAGCAAACACATGCCCTGCCCATTACCGCTGCACGGGGGCAAATCAGTCGATTCGGGCTGCAAGACGACTCACCACGCCCACAGTGTGTCGTCAACGGCAAGCACTACATCATCCCGGACGGTGACACCGTACTGGTGGGAGCCACGTTCGATCGTGACATTGTCGATGAGCGCGTCAACTTGCAGGATCACACCCGCAACCTGTCGGGACTTCGGCAAACAGCCCCCTCATTACGAGTTCATGACACCGCTCTGGCAGGCTATGCGGGTGTGCGAGCAACAACACCTGATCGTCTGCCCATGGTCGGCCCAGCTCCGGATACAGAACAGATCGCTTCAGTTTATGCGGACCTGAAACATGGCAGGCCGCTGCATGAGCTTCCCGCTCTGCCCTGTCACGAAGGACTGTACGTGCTCGGTGGACTCGGCTCCAGAGGCATTGTCAGTGCGCCACTGGCGGCAAACATACTGACCCAGCTACTGATGCACCTCAGCACGGAGTCATGGAAGCAATGGGCTCCCTTGCTGAATCCCGCTCGATTCCAGATTCGGGATATAAAGCGGGGTAAAGTCAGAACATCATGAATCGAAATGAGACACTAGCTCAAGGCGTTCTGGCTCGTGAACCTGCCATGCTCTCGCAAGCCATCACCTTGGCAGAATCCAACCTGGCAGCTCATAGGGCACAGGCACAAGATATACTGCAACGCCTGCTATCGCGAACCGGCAAAGCCATGCGCATCGGCATCAGCGGTGCTCCGGGGGGCGGCAAGAGCAGGCTCATTGAAGCTTTGGGGCTGCGCCTGATCGAACAGGGACACAGGGTTGCAGTACTGGCTATCGATTCAAGCAGCCAACCTGGCGGCGGCAACACCCCGGATGACAAGACTCGCATGGCGCAATTATCACTGCGCGATGAAGCTTATGTACGCCACTCCCTCACAAGCGGGCATCCTGATAGCGATACACGAGTGAGCCGCGAGTCTTTGCTTCTGTGCGAAGCCGCAGGCTTTGATGTCATCCTGGTCGAGACTGTCGGGGTTGCTCAAACAGAAGCAGGGATATCAAAGATGGTTGATTGCTGTCTGCTACTGGTGTCAGGCGCCGATGATGAGCTGCAGAGTATCGAGAAAGGCATGCTGGAGCTGGCAGATATCGTTGCCGTCAACAAGGCCGACGGCAACACGATCAATGACGCCGGACAAGCCCGAGCGACCTCGACCTGTCAACATGCCTTGTCTCTTCTCCAGCCAGCTTCCAGCTGGAAGCCTGTCGCACTTACCTGCAGTGCAACCACAGGCGATGGCCTGGACGAACTCTGGCAAAACGTTCGCACGCACCGACGACAGATGATTGATACCGGAGAACTGGTGGAGCGACGCGAACAACAGCGTATTAGCTGGACGTGATCAATGGTCAGCCAGCGCTTGCTGTCGTCACTGCGTGAAAAACCCGAACTACAACTCCTGGCACACGATACAGACTCGGCAGTACGTCAACAGAAACTGACCGTCCTGCACGTCGCTAATGCAATACGGGCGGCGTGGCATCCAGACTATCTGATTGCATGGATTTCTCCTGAACCAGAACCCAAGGTGCGGTAACCACGCACCAGAATTCTGGCTCACGAGCCGTCCAGTCACGAGCATCATCATCACTGGCCCGCCTCAGGACCCCACTGTCGAGCCACTTTTTGAGCATCTCGACATCATCACGGGTCAGGCATTCTGCTGTCTCAACGAGGTCGAGCTCCACAGAAACATGAATGACGACGCCGCGTGCAAAATGTCTTACCAGCTCCGACCAGGCAATGATCGCTGTTTCACCATTCAAATCGGATGACAGATTTTCATCGCCAGGCTCAAGGGTGCTTTTCTTGTCGTCGTCATTCATGAGTCAATCACTTCATCTGCTTGATGAATTCATCTGATCGAGCGATCGACTGATTCAGACGCTGAATCAGAACACCAATATCGCCTTCCAGATTACTGTATGTACTTTTAAGTGAGCCTACAGCCTGTGCATTCAGGTTGTGCTTGAGATACAGCACATTATCGTGCAATGAGGCCAGTATTGGCTTCATGCTGGCTTCCGCCTGCTTCATGCTTTTAAGCATTTCCTTGTAACGCGCTTCCGTATCAGCAAGCTTGCTCTCACTGTCACGTCGCAACACCTCATCGTTATAGGTCTTGTTTTCCTTGCGCCACTCAGCAAACAGATCCTTGGCTACCTCTTCCGTTTCCTCGATCTGCTCGCTGACCTCTTCGGCGGCATCCTTGCTGCTTTCGTATTCCTTGTCGAGTCGATCATAGGCTTTCTTGAGATTGGTGTTCTCGATGGTCACGATATTGCCGAATCGCTCCAGAGCATCCTGGAATTCTTCCTGCGCATCTTTTTGAGCATTGCGCGTGTCCTTCACATTGCCCACCAGCAAATCGCGCTTGTGAATTCCGACCTTTTCGAGTGTGTTGTACTTCACTGTTGCACAGCTGGTCAGTAGCACTACAGCTACCACCAACATCGCATTCTTCATGAAACGCATATTCTTCGACTGTCTACAGGGTTTGACATCAATAATATCATGACGGTCCGTTCGCCCGTTCAGTGTTGTCGGACCTACAGATGTTATTCTGGAGCCGTGGATTGAAGAGAAACTGTTGATTTATCGCCAATCCATGAGCGATTAATAGCGCTAATGAGCCATTTCACACCAGCATTACAGATAACCTCGGGACATTGACGATGCAAATCCGCGACTCCATACGCACCATTCCCGATTTCCCCAAGCCCGGAATCCAGTTTCGTGATGTCACTACGCTGTTTGGCGATGCCCAGGCGTTTCGCATGGCGATCGATAATCTGCTGCATCCCTATGCAGGTGCCCGAATCGACAAGGTAGCGGCTCTGGAAGCCCGTGGCTTCATCATGGGAGGCGCTATTGCCCATCAGTTGTCCGTAGGCTTTGTGCCCATTCGCAAAGCCGGCAAGCTGCCTGGACCCTGCATGAGTGAGTCCTATAGCCTGGAGTACGGGGAAGCCACCATGGAATTGCACGAAGGGGCTTTCAAACCCGGTGAACGTGTGTTGCTGGTTGATGACCTGATTGCCACAGGTGGCACCTGTGAAGCGGGCATAAAGCTCATCAGACGTGCCGGTGCCATCGTCATCGGCAGTGCATTCATCATCGATCTGCCAGCTTTGGGTGGTCGTGAACGCATTGAGGCACTGGATGTTCCCGTACATATTCTGTGTGAATTCGAAGGTGATTGAAAAGCACCGGACAACCGTTCGAGCTCCAGTCATCCGAACCAGTTGACGACATTACTCATCTGGGCAGATCTGTCAGCCTGAGAGCGTCAGAACGATCCCGCTCTGCCCTGCGGATGACTCTGCCCAACGCCAGAGTCACGGCATCCTCTTCTCGCGATTGCTGACGTAAATGCCGCTTTGTTGAAACCTTGTCAGCGATAAGTACAAATGGCCGAATATTCTCCAGAGTCTTGGGGCCGATTCCTGACACTTCCAGTAACTGCTCGATCGTCTGGAATGGGCCGTTACTCTCGCGCCACTCAACGATGCGTTGCGCCTTGCCAGGGCCAATCCCGGGCAAGGCTGCTGCCAGCTCTTCGACCGATGCGGTATTGATATTGACCATTGCTGGCGGATCTGTCGGCTCATCCGTATTGACAGGCAAGGCATCGGGTAGCTCGAACACAGCTCCGACTCTGGAATAGATATGTCGGCCCGGGCTACTGGCAGCCGGATTATGGCCTGCTCCAGAGCCGCTCATCGAAGCAGCAGGTACTGCCCCCGCCCGGACGATGTCCGGAATCAAGGCCCAGACTGACAGGCAAAACAGCGTCAGAGCGAACAAATAGTGGTTACGGCAATACTGAGTAATCATGGCGACATCCTTGTCAAAAAATCAGTGCTTCCTGAAGTTGATCCTGCCTCTGAATCAACCTGTTGACAACCCATCAAGCCTGTTTTTACTGACAATTCAGACAGTATCCTGTGCCAGACAAACTCTAATTATGGGATGATGCCCTACTGATTTCACCACCCGGAGACCATGCAGACATGAAACCCGAAACGATAGCCCTGCATCACGGCTACACCCCAGATGAACAACATTCAGTTGCCGTGCCCATCCACCAGACCACCGCCTATGCGTTCGACAGCGCACAACACGGTGCAGATCTGTTCGATCTGAAGGTTGCGGGCAATATCTACTCGCGCATCATGAACCCCACCTGCGCTGTGCTTGAACAACGTGTGGCAGCACTCGAAGGCGGCATTGGCGCGCTAGCTGTTGCCTCGGGCATGTCAGCCATTACCTATGCCATCCAGACCATTGCTGAAGCCGGTGACAACATCGTCTCCATCAGCGAACTCTATGGCGGAACCTATAACCTCTTTGCACACACCTTTCCCCGTATGGGACTGACAACCCGGTTTGCTGACAAGGACGATTTCGAAGGCATCGCAAAACTGATCGACGCACGAACCAAAGCGGTGTACTGCGAAAGCATCGGCAACCCTTCCGGCGGGGTAGTCGATATTGCCAGACTGGCGACCCTTGCTCATGAGCATGGCGTTCCGCTCATCGTCGACAATACGGTTGCCAGCCCGACCCTGTGCCGCCCCATCGAACATGGCGCAGATATCGTCGTGCACTCTGCCACAAAGTACATCGGTGGTCATGGTACGACCCTTGGTGGCATCATCGTAGACTCCGGCAATTTCCCCTGGGCCGAGCATGCCGAACGTTTTTCTCTGCTCAATGAACCGGATGTCTCGTACCACGGTGTCAGCTATACCCGAGATGTCGGCGCAGCCGCCTTCATCACTCGTGCGCGTGTTGTGCCACTTCGCAACATGGGCGCGGCCCTCTCAGCCCAGGCAGCCTGGAACCTGATCCAAGGTCTGGAAACGCTGTCATTACGCGTAGAAAGAATCTGCAGCAACAGCTTGGCTGTCGCACAGTTTCTGGACAATCATGACAAGGTCAAATGGGTCAGTTATGCCGGCCTGCCTTCTCACAAGGATCATGCGCTTGCCAGACAATACATGGCTGGGCACGCCTCCGGCATCCTGAGTTTCGGGGTCGAAGGTGGACTTGAGGCTGGTATAACGGTGTATGACGCCCTCAACCTGATCTTGCGACTGGTTAATATTGGCGACTCGAAAACACTGGCATCCATGCCGGCTGCCACCACACACCGTCAATTGAATGATGAAGAGTTGAAGGCTGCAGGTGTAACACCCGATATGGTGCGACTCTCGATAGGTATCGAGCATATCGATGACATCATCGAAGATCTCGAACAAGCTCTGGCAAAAGTCTGACTGACACTCCAGCCGTTGCTCTGGCATAAGCGAGCAACGGCTGGATTTCATTCGAATTCATGGACGGCCTCATTGGAAGCTGGGTTCATCCAATCAGCGGCATCAGGTTTTCAGATATCGTATCGCAGCCGCTGACCTGTCCTTCTCGGCAGCTCTTTTTCGTATTCTGTGCAATCGCTTCGGCACACCTGGCAACAACGTAAATCCGTTGTCCGACCAGACATCGGCTCCACCATGATCATAGGTGACAAACAGAGCCAGAGAGTCGCTCAGCAGTTCAACCTCGTCTCCGTCAAAGCCTGCATCAATTCTTACGCTGATATTGGGCTCGGCAAGTCTGTACTGTTTCGGTCGCAATGGCAGGTAATCGTTTTGCCCGGTATGGTCTGAATTCTCGCCCATCCAACTTAAATGCAATATCTGTCCCCCATCTAAAAGAGCAGCTTGCACGCGACAGACTTCAAGTGCTTGATCGGTAGGCACCACCAGCGACCATTCACCTGCACTCATGGATTTACCCTCAGGTGTCACCGTTGTAATTTCAATGTCAATATTCAACGGCTCTGCTGTGTCATTCACGGCGAGAACGACGATCTCCCCGGTTTTCTCATCCGGCCGGGCACTGACAAGTACTGGGGCAAAGAAACGTCTGGCAAAGTATTGAGTCAGCTTCCAGCTACCGCCGTACTCCAGACTGGACCAACTGGCAACGGGCCAGGTATCGTTCAATTGCCAGTAAAGCGTGCCCATGCATCTGGGCTTGCTACTGCGCCAGAACTCGATGGCAGTCTTCATGGCCAAAGCCTGACTAAGCTGACTTAGCCATGTCATGTCCTCGAACTTATCCGGAAACCTGAAATACCGAACCAGGGTTTCCACAATCCTGCTATTGCCACCCTCGTTGCGTTGATGCACATCCATGACAGAGGAGGAAACATTCCTGTCCTGTGGATCAGTAAAGGTTTCGATCAGCTGATTTGACGGAAAAGACTGAAAGCCGAACTCCGAGCAGAAACGTGGTTTAACGGTTCGATAATGCTCAAAGTCCTTTGATGAGTGCCACACATCCCAAAAGTGCATATCCCCGGCAGTATCATCATGCCAGGCATCGCCAAAGTGAAGTCGGCCCACCGCAGGAGACGATGCCCAGAAGGGAATATCCGATGCCTCCCGCTCCATAGCCTCTTCCAGTGCGTGACTCAACCGGGCATAAACAGCCACATAGTGATCACGGTTTTTACGGGACACTTCAAACCAGCCTAGTGCGCCAATGACCTCATTATCACCACACCACAACGCCAGCGATGCGTGCTGACTCAGGCGGCGTATCTGTTGCCGGGCCTCGATACGTACAGAGTCAAGCCAGACAGAATCTGATGCGGGATACAAGTTGCAGGAAAACATGAAATCCTGCCAGATCATCAGTCCCTTTTCCGAGCACATCTGATAAAACCAGTCAGGTTCATACTGGCCCCCGCCCCACACTCGAAGCATATTCATGTTGGCATCCAGCGCTGAGCACAACAGATCATCCACGAGCTCCGGAGTAACTCTTGCCGGCAATGCATCGGCAGGTATCCAGTTTGCGCCTCGCATGAATATTTCCTTGCCGTTAACTCTGAATGCAAAACGGTTACCGATCTCATCCGCATCGGTAATCAGTTGCACTTCCCGCAAGCCAATTCGATAGTGCCTGGTATCCTCGCCCAACTGCACGGTCACATCGTACATCTCCTGCACACCGTATCCGGCAGGCCACCACAACCGAGGGTTCTTCAACTCGAGCGTCAAGTGAGTCACGCCTGCTCCCGGGTAGGCATCTATTTCACACTCGGTTAGCTCTGCTTCGCAGATGATCTTCGCCTTCAGAGCAGTCGTTGACTGGGCGGTGTAGTGAATATCAACACTCAACGCCACCGAATTATCAGTGTGCTTCTGACGCACCATCACCTCGTCGATGCGTACGGCATCGACTCGTTTCAGGCTAACCGGTCTGTACAAGCCCAGCGGTGACAGGGCAATATTCCAATCCCACCCTGCATGGCATTGCGCCTTGCGCAAGAAATTGAAATGCGCCAGTCGGTTATTCCACTTGATATAGGGAACCGGGAACGGGGCTTCTGCAGCACGTTGAGCAGCCATTGCTGAATTTGACAGGAACTTCACTTGCAAGTGGTTCTTGCCCTGGCGCAGCAAGGTGCCGACTTCAAAATCCCATCGAATGAACTGATTATCGCAGCGTCCGATCAAATGATCGTTCAACTGCACCTCTGCCATGCAGTCAATACTGTCAAACGTAAGCGTCCACAAACCAGGCTGCAACTCATCGAGACAAAAAGATGTTTCCGCAAGCCACTCGCATTCGTGAACCCAGTCCAGACTTGTTTCCGTGTCTCGCCAATAGGGATCCTCTATCTTCCCTGCTGTCAGCAGTGCTGAATGCACATCACCAGGGACCGGTAAAGCAACCTTGTGCTCACCATTGGAGACAATCCAACCTGTATTGATAAAAATCAGATCTTTACCGACTGAGGATGACCCGGCAGATACGCCGCCTGCACATCCTCAGGCAGGTGCTCCAGGGTACTGGCACACAGATAGTCACCAATGGCAGAACCAGTACACCGTGAATCGACGTTTTCTGCACCGCGCTCAGCCCGCAGATCGCCTTCATGCACGACACGAAAATCTATCGAGAAGCGAGTTCGACCTGTGCTGTTGGGAATAGAGGAGTGCAGATGTGCGGCCGAGAATAGAATCATGGCACCTGGTGGCGGAACCAAGACAAGGCTGGGTTCCAACTCCACCTCTTCCTGAGCTTTTGGCTGCGGCCGGGTATCAGTCTTTACATTCTGATCGACCGTGAATCGGCTTGTCGCATTCCACTCCTGGTAGTTGTAGGTCTCGGAACTGTTCTTGACCGGTGCATCAAAATATTTTGGATGGAATGCCATTGCATTACCTGCCTCGATATCGAAGATAGGCAACCACCAGTTGATCTGTGACATGGGTGCCGAGTACCAGGTATCACGGTGCGGATGAAACGCAAAGGCAATACCACTGGTCAGAAAATCATCACTGGTCGAAGTTCGCATGCGCGGCACATCAAAATACATCTGGTCCAGATCACACCCCAGAGATTCGAATAGTCGTGGAATGATTTTCTTGCACTCAGGGTGATGAATGAAGGCAGGCTTCAGTTTCATCAGTATCTGGGCATAGTCTTCGACGGAGTGCTCAAATTGCGCGAGTGCCGGGTCCCCTCCTCCTGGAAAGGCTTCGTGGATCATTTCGCGCGCCAGCTCCACCAATGCCATGGAGTGCTCGTTGGCTGAATAGACAAGAATATCGCCTGCGTAGAGGCGCTCTCGGCGCTTGTCGTCATCTAGAGGTTGGTCAAATAAAATCGCGGTCACTGTCGGGTTCCTGACAATCGTAATAAACGTCACATGAGCGACGAATTTTGCGAATCTTATGCCATTCCGCGATCATTTTGTTGAGATCAAAATGCCATTTTTTAGTTATTTTTATTACAGATTCGACCCGTTCTCAAATACCTCGTCACACTGCCTGCAAACACATCAGAACAACTGCATTAAAATGCAAATTCACAGCCAGCGCCGGACTTTGTTCTGATATTCCGCGTACTCGTCTCCAAATT
The DNA here is from genome assembly GCF_002215215.1 of Granulosicoccus antarcticus IMCC3135. NCBI lineage: Bacteria > Pseudomonadati > Pseudomonadota > Gammaproteobacteria > Chromatiales > Granulosicoccaceae > Granulosicoccus > Granulosicoccus antarcticus. The sequence continues at coordinate 5,736,427 of NZ_CP018632.1, forward strand.
TTTCCCTCAACACCCGCTCTTCAGGTGCGATCTGAAAGCGGTTCATGTACAGCACGAATAACGGCAACAGGACTATCGGTAACAAGTTGCCCAGAAAGATCAGCCAGGCCACAAGAATCAGTAATATGCCCAGGTACATAGGGTTACGCGTCAAACCGTAAATACCGATTGTAACCAGCACTCTGGTTGCACTTGGTGTCCTGGGGTCTACCGTAGTATGCGCGTGGCGGAAGGCAAAAATGCCTGCGAACCCAGCCACCCCTCCCGTAATAAGCAGCAGAATCGACAATGCTTCTCGCCCCGGCAGGTCAATGGAGAGAAAGGCCATCAATGCGGATAAAAACCACATGCCAATGGCCGTTATCAGCGCCAGAACGGGGGGCTGTATTTTGAGTTCCAGTGCTTTCACGCGGCAGCAGTTCCTGTATCGGTAATCGTTGGACAGAAAGGAAGAATTCCCGGGGCAGGAATCTACACACCGCCAGTCGAAAGACTGGCCATCGATTCATGCTCTCGCAGAGCATTTGCCTTGTCATCTTCCAGAGCATGTCGAAGAACCAACAGAATGGCTAACTGAGTCCCGAATATCAACGATGCCAGCAGTAGATGCAGAGGCTGGGAAAACATTGGCATATGCAGACGATCCATACTCATGCCGATGGCGATGGTGCCCAGCAGAAAAGCTCCCAGAGCAATACTTAGCTGACGCAGTATTCTGGAGTCTGAATGATTGAGCACTGAGACAATCAACCAGCCGTTCAGCCCTACCAGCGCGATGGCGTAGTATTTATGAACGGCAAAGACCAGCGGCAAATTATCTATCCACAAGTGTCGATCCTGGAAATTACTGCTCCGTGCGATAAGGTCTACCGCCTCGCGAACCTGAGTCCCCATGATCAGCTGCAATAGTCCAGCCACCATGGCAACAATAAACAAGGGATAGAACAAGCGCGGCAGTCGATCAATACGGATATCGCGATAGTTCGCACGTCCCGAACGTATCAAAGCGGCAATGAGTACACCAACGATCACTTGCGCAAGCAGCATATGCAGCGTTATCAGCCCAGTGTGAAGATTGGTAGCCACTACTTGCGAGCCCAGCCAGCCCTGCACACCGACCAGTACGAACCCCACCATTGAGAACCAGAATATCCGAGGTTCGCGGCGACGATAGGGTATCGAAAACAATAACGTTGCGAATATCGTCATACCGGTGAAAACGCCCAACAGCCTGTTCAGGTATTCGGTCCACGTCTTGCGAACGTTAAAGGTGGTATCCGCATATCCACGCTCAGCGTAGATCTCCTGATAGTTATCAGGTAACTGGGCCTCACTGGTAGGTGGAACCCACTGCCCAAAACAGGTTGGCCAATCCGGGCACCCCATACCCGCACCGGTCGCTCGCACAATTCCACCGACCAGAATCAGAGAGAAGATCGTGGCAACGGTCAGGGCGGCACACCACCAGAAACGACGTTGAGTTGACTGACTGGGCATATCGGCGGACACGGCAGAAAAACCTTCGGGAAATTTCCTTAATGGTACGCCATACGCGCCTCAACGCGCATTGGTTCTGAAAACGTCAGATTCTCTCTGAACTTTCGTGGCTCAAACCTGATCTTAATCCGTATGAATAGAAACCTTCCTCCCAGACAGATAACCCCTCTCGTGACGCACACCACACACGCAGTAACCCATCATCGAAGAAATCAGTTCGCAGCGTTGATGGCGACAACGATCCTGGGGTTCGGCTGGCTAATGCTGGCTTCCAGTTCCGCTCCTGCCGCGACAGGCCAGATCAGTGGTCTGACGGGCGAATTTTCCAGTGGCTCACTCAGCGGTTGGAAAGAGCGCAGCTTTGCCGGTAACAGCAAATATGAGCTGATCGAAGAGCAAGGCACGCAAGTGCTTCAGGGTAGTACCAATGGCAAAGCCTCCATTCTGTACACGGAACAAAAGGTGGATCTGAAAACCACCCCTCTCATCGAGTGGTCATGGAAAGTAGATCGCACCTACGAGGGTATTGATCAACGCAGCCGCCAGGGTGATGACTTCCCTGCTCGCCTGTATGTCGTGGCTAAGACCGGCTTTCTGCCATGGGACACATTGGCCATCAACTACGTCTGGTCAACGGATGCCCCACTGGATGACTCATGGGCCAACCCGTTTACGGACAAGGCCCACATGGTGGTTGTACAGACAGGCAATCAGCGTGTCGGCTCCTGGGTAACACAGCAACGAAACATCGCTGAGGATTTCAAGACTTATTTCGGTGCAGATATCAAGCAACTGAGTGGCTATGCGGTGATGATTGACGGTGATAATGCCAACAAAGAGGGGATGGCCTGGTTTGGCAAGATTCAGTTCAGCGCCAATTAACAGCAGCCTCGTGACCGCCGGCGCCAAGGGTTCTATACTGCACTCATGGACAGACGGACATTCACTTCTCTCTGCACGGCACTAATTGCCGGTGCAGCCAGCACGCATGCCAACTCGGGGAGCCAGCGGATTCACTATCCGACCAGCAGATTGATCTACGAGGACGACAGTAGCGTTACCCTGGCTTCACTTCAGACTGGCAGAGCCTATATTTTTGGCTACCCTTATTTGACAACTCCGTGCTTTCTCATGCGCCTTGGCAAATCTGCCCCGGCTCGTGGGTCATGGCCTGGGGGCCTCGACACAGATCAATCCGTCGTTGCATTCTCTGCCATCTGCAGCCACAAGATGTCACATCCTGCCAAACCTATCAGTCATATAGCCTATCGCCCCGAACCGATCGTCTTCCATGACAGCAACGGTGAACGTCAAACACGTGACGGACTGGTCAGCTGCTGCTCCGAACGCAGTGTCTATGACCCTGCCGCAGGGGGTGAGGTTTTATCGGGACCTGCCCCCGCTCCTCTGGCAGCCATTGCGCTGTCACATGATGACTCTGGCAATCTGTCGGCAACTGGCAGCTTCGGACCCGACCAGTACGAACAGTTTCTGACAAAATTCGGTTTTCGACTAGCCATGGAATACGGTGTAACCGACGTCCGGCAGCGTGCTGCCGAGCGCATAGTCGTTGTGCCTGCCGAAGAGTTTTCAACGCAGCAGGTGCTCTGTTGAACGACGCTCGCGCAAAAAAGCAACTCAAGAAACTTCCTCTGCTCAAAGGCATAGACGAGTCGCTATGGGATCGATTGATCCCGTTCATATCCTTCACCGACCTGGCTGAAGGTGAAACGCTATTCATGGCTGATCAGGATAGCCAGAACCTGTATCTGGTCGTTGATGGTGAGCTGGGCCTTTACATGCCTTGCGGTAATTCGACAGAAACTTTTTATCTTCAATCTCGTATAAAAGGCGAGACTGCCGGCGACTTCACCGTACTCAACGGTGGCAGACATCTGGTGACAGCCATTGCGGTCAGAAAGTCCTGCATAGCTTTGTTTCCACGTTTCTCCTTTGATCAATTAACCAATATAGACCCCGGAATCCTGGCGCATGTCTACGATGCTGCGGCCCTGCTTTCCAGGCGCGTGACCCTCGCCCGCGCATTCCTCGAGCTGTTTGGCGATGTGAGCAATGCGACCATGGACAAGTTGCTCGAGAAAACCGTCACCCGCCATTATCACAGTGGTGAGGTCTTGTTCCAGGAGAACGAACAGCCAGACGGGCTCTACGTAATCGTCTCGGGAAAACTGATTATCGAAAGTACCGATGCCGAAGGTCAACTAGTTCGCATCGGTGAAGTTCGAGCCCCGGAAACTGTCGGCGAACTGGCTTTGCTGGCAGACAGCACTCGCACCGCCACAGTGACTGCGGCACGTGAATCGACGGTAGCCATGTTGAACCGTGAGGCATTTGATACCCTCGTCGCGCCACGCGCCGACATGATGATTCGGCTGTCACGCTTGATCGTGCGTCGGCATGTAAACAATGTTCAGCTGGAAGATACTCCCAGGACAGATTGTAACTTTGTCATTCTGCCGCTGGATTCACGCCTGCCTCTGCGTCGATTTTCCCATCAGTTGAGAAATGCAATGCGCGAACTCGGCGATTGCATGTCACTTGATTCACGCAGCTTCGATACCCTTTACGGCCGCTCAGGTGCCTCGCAGACAAGTTTTGACAATATTTTCAACTCAGCCATCGCTGAGTGGCTTGATGACAAGGAAAACCGTTTCGACTCCCTGATGTTCATTGCTGATCGCGAATGGACACCCTGGACACAGCGATGCGTCAATCGTGCAGACCGCATCTTGCTGCTGGTTGATGCACTGCCCGAGAACAGCGCCGAGATTCGCGAGCGCGAACAGCAACTGAACAAGCTATTCAGTGAATCGCGCATTCGACCAAAGGTTGATCTTGTATTACTACATCCCAGCAATACACGATTCCCAAAGGATACGGCCCGTTGGCTTAACAAACGAGATCTGGATGCCTTCTATCATGTGCGTATCAATGATCCCCTGCAGTTCTCGCGTCTGGCCCGACGCCTCCAACACAAGGCACGTGGCATTGTATTCAGTGGCGGTGGGGCACGCGGTTACGCTCATCTGGGAGTTCAGCGCCTGATAGAGGAACAATCGGTAAACATCGATTACATCGGCGGATCCAGCATGGGCGGGCTTCTCGGTGCCGCCATGGCCATGGGACGCAGTTACAAGGATATCGAAAGCCTGTCGGCAGCCTTCGCTTGCAAACAGGCTTTGTTCGATTACACCCTGCCCCTGGTCTCATTGATGAAATCTGCCAAGCTCACCCGTTTTTGCAAAGACGTGTATGGCCATACGCTGATCGAGGATCTGTGGACACCCTTTTTCTGCATATCATCAAATCTTGCCGATGGTCGCGAAGTCATTCATGACCAAGGCCCTCTATGGAAAGTAGTTCGCAGCACCATTTCTCTGCCCGGGGTTTTCTCACCGGTTCCGACAACCAATGGTGATCTGTTGATTGACGGTGCTGTACTCAATACTTTTCCGGTCGACGTCATGCACGAACGTCTGGGTGGGCGCGGCAACATCATCGGTGTCAATGTCAGTCACATCCCGGAACAATTTCACTACTACGATTTTGGAACCAGCCTTTCCGGTTGGCAGGTACTGCTCTCACGCCTCAATCCGTTTGCTGACCGTATTCGTATCCCGCGCATTGCAGAAACTCTGTTACGTGCAACCGATATCAAAAGTATTGAGCGCTTGAACGAGGCCAGACGTTCGCTGGAAGTTCTGATTGAACCCAATGTCAGATCCATCTCGCTGCTCGATTTCAAATCCTATGCGCAGACCAGCGAACTGGGGTATCAGGAAGCACGCAAGGTTTTCGCGCGCCATGGCCTGTGCCCTGAGGTTGCTACCGAGACAGTTTCACCCGTCAGTGACGACCTGACAGATGCTCCGCTTTTCTGAGCAAGGACTGCATGTCCGGTTTATCGTCGGCCAGCATGGCGGCCACAGAGCCATTGCGATTGCGTATATTCGTGTCCGCACCGTGCTGCAAGAGCAATTCAACCATTGCTGCATTATCAGCTGATACAGCATGATGCAGTGATGTATTACCGAACTCATCCTGCACATTGACATCGGTATTCGGTAGTTCAAGCAGCACTGAGGCCACCTCATCATGATTATTTTCAACAGCTCGCATCAGAGGTGTAAACCAATAAACATCTCTCAGCTGCGCATCCGCATGTTCAACAATCAGCCATTGCAATAGATCAACATACCCCTTGGCAGCAGCAATGCTCAGCGCGTTCCAACCATTTGATCCGATGACGTGAATATCTGCATTTCGGTTCATCAACCACTGGGCAGTTTTTTTCTGATTACCTAAAACAGCAAACATGAAGGCCGTACCGTTCGTCTGAGTCGTATCGTTTACTCGGGCACCCGCATCAACCAGGGAAATAACCAACGGCAGCTCGCCGAGCTTGGCAGCGACCATCAGCGCACTTTTGCCGTTACTGGCGGTAATTGCCAGTAATTGCGCCGGTTCGTGCAATTCCAGAAGACTCTTCAACCGTGCAGCCTGATCATTCCCAATGGCGCTCATCCACGCCTGCCGCGCCTTGGCATCGACGAGCTGGTAGGTGTTGTTCCTGGTTGCTACGGTAGGCGATTTGTCGAAAGCCTGCGCCACACCATTGAGCGCCAGAAACAGCACGGCGATCAAGGGAATGCAACGGCGCATCGTCTGCAGCATGGTCTTGACGATTTACGATAGCTGCAGCGAGGCAACTACATCACTGAAAACCAGATCTGGATCATAGTGACCTGTCATACGAATGATGGCATCACGCCCCACGGCCTCATCCAGCAACTGACGGAAACCTTTTTGCATGGCTTCGCTGACCGGGATTCGTTGTTTGTAGAGAACCCGACAATATTCATCGCCAATGAACAAGGGTAGCTCGTCTTGCTGGCTGATCAGCTGTAAGGTTTCAAAGTGAGACGGACTATGGCCCGTGATGAATAGCAAGGTGCCACGACTGGGTTCGATCGGGGTAATGATCTCGATGCCGATTTCAATCAGCGTACCTTTTTCATGCTCGTGCAGATCAGCATCGAACTCGACGGTGTAGGGACCACCCAGTAACCGTCCATGAGTCAGACAAGGCGCATCGGCAGGCAGAACGAAGAAGATGGCGGCCTGCCAGTTTCCATCATCGAGTTGGATAGGTACACAACTGACGGTGATATTGGCATTGTGCAGCAGCACGATGACATCATCAGGGAAGCGTTCTTCGGGACGTTGGGCAGCGGACACGTTATTCCTGCAAGCGGATTTCAAGGAACTGACAATACCACTCGATGAGATTCAAGACTGGGGCTCTTTAGCAGTTCCTCCTTATCAACGACTGGCAAAGTCAGATGAGAAAATGCAGAAGGGCCCCAGAGACTGGAGCCCTTCATTCTTGCCGTACTGAAAACTGCTAGCTTCTGGCAGAAACCGTTGCACCTTCATGATCAACGCCCTGTCCCGGCTCAGCACTGGCATCGATTATCTTGCCCTCTGCCTGCACCTGCTCATACCACAGGTCGTGGTGCTGTTTTGCCCACTCAGCGGATACATAGCCGGTCGCCATCCCTTCGAAGGCGCCTTCGGTACCGGCGGTACCGATATAGATATGTCCCACCGCAATCGCAGCCCAGATCAGTGACACGACAGCGTGTATCAGATTAGCTTGCTGCATCTGTTCACGAGTGCCACCTACCAGAGGCAGAAAATCCAGCGCCGCAGGAATGGTGATTCCATAGGAAGGTGCCACCATCAACAAACCTGAGGCGCACACGGCCAAACCTAGAAAAGTCACCGCCCAGAACCAGACCTTCTCACCGCCGTTCATGCGGCCCGCGGATGGATGCCCGTCTCCGACAATGCCTCCCCCTTGTTTGAACCACTTGATGTCAACAGCATTGGGGACGTTGTACCAGATCCACATGACAATCATCAGAACGATACCGATGGAAAAAACCGGACCGATCACGTTGTGAATGGTTATGGACGCCTGAGCCCACAAAGAAAAGCCAGCCTTGCCCAATAAGGGTATCAACACCACTTTGCCAACCAGCATGCTTAGCCCGGTAATGGCCAGTGCGATGAACGATACAGCCGTCACCCAATGCACAGTCCGATCAAGCCAGTTCCAGCGCTTTATCGTTTTACCCGAACGCGGCTCTTCCAGTTTGCTACGACCTTTGATCAAATGAAAGGTCGTTACAATCAACAACATGATCAGAATGCCCCAGGGCGCATAGCTGGCAACAGGTCCGTCGCGTAGTGCCTGCCAGCGAACTCCACCGGGCCCAATCAGCACATTGCTTTCCTGGCCTTTCACCGCAGAATAGCCACTGACACCATCATTCACCGCGCGCCAGTAGTTGGACCGTGGATTGACGCTGGCACCCGTTTCCTGAGCAATGGCTTCGCTGCCCAGAAAATGCAGGGAATAGCTTCCCAGAGGCAAAATGAAAGCCAGAGCCAGAATGGCCAGCAAGCTGTACGTGGTGATCTTCCGCTTTTTGGCAGAACTCATTTTCTGTCGTACCGGCTCACTGGCCGGCACTTCGTTCGGATGGTCCGTGTGCATCAGTTTCAGCCCTCGGTGTAAGCGGTTTCCCAGCCCCATGTCTGTGGTCGGCCACCGCGACGCAATACTCGCTCGCGATAGATGTCCGCAACCTCGTCACCGTCACCGGCAATCAGGGCACGCGTTGAACACATTTCAGCACACAGTGGCAGCTTGCCTTCAGCGATGCGGTTACGACCATACTTTTCGTACTCGGCATCGGACAGATCAACCTCATCCGGGCCACCGGCACAGAAGGTACATTTGTCCATTTTGCCGCGGGCACCAAAGGATGACTGCTGTGGATACTGCGGAGCACCGAACGGACAGGCGTAAAAACAGTAGCCACAGCCAATGCACAGGCTCTTGTCATGCAACACAATGCCATCGTCAGTCGTGTTGAAGCAATCCACCGGGCAAACTGCCTGGCAAGGTGCGTCCGTGCAATGCATGCAGGCCACCGAGATGGATTTCTCACCCGGCTTGCCATCATCCAGTGTCACCACCCGACGACGGTTCACACCCCAAGGCACTTCATGCTCGTTCTTGCAAGCCGTCACACAGCCATTACATTCGATACAACGCTCGGCGTCGCACAAAAATTTCATTCTTGCCATTGTCGTATCCTCCTCAGGCTGCGGTTATCTTGCACAGGGAACACTTGGTTTCCTGCATCTGGGTCACGGAGTCATAGCCGTAGGTCATGGCGGTGTTGTTGGACTCACCACGCACATAGGGAGCAGAGCCTTCCGGATACTTGTCCAGAAGATCCTTGCCTTCATACACACCACCAAAGTGGAACGGTGTGAACACAACACCACGCGCTACGCGATCGGTGACCATGGCCATGATGTGGATCTTTCCACCTTCAGGACCTTCCAGCCAGACCATCTGACCATCCTTGATTTCAATATCGTTCGCGTCAGCCTGATTGATCTCGACAAACATATCCTGCTGCAGTTCGGCCAGCCATGGATTGGAACGGGTCTCCTCACCACCGCCTTCGTATTCAACCAACCGTCCGCTGGTATGAATCAGTGGAAAGTCCTTCGAGTAGTCAACGGCCTGGATAGAACCATAACGGGTCGGCAGACGGAAATGCGACTTGACATCTTCATAGGTCGGGTAGTCGTCGACCAGATCACGACGGGCTGTATAGAGTGGCTCGCGATGAATAGGCACCGCATCTGGAAAAGTCCAGACGACAGCACGTGCCTTGGCGTTGCCGAAGGGCGCACAGCCATGTTCGATGGCAACTCGCTGAATGCCCCCGGACACATCGGTTTTCCAGTTCTTGCCTTCAGCAGCCGCTTTTTCATCGGCAGTGAGATCATCCCACCAGCCCAGAGTCTTCAGCATGTCAGCCGTGAATTCCGGATAACCGTCTTCGATCTCGGCACCCGCTGACCAGGAGTCCTCGGCCAGCAGATTCACACCATCACGTTCAACCCCGAATCTGGCACGAAAATTCAAGCCGCCTTCAGCGACCGGAATGCTGGTGTCGTACAGGTTGGGCGTACCTGGATGCCCCATTTCCGCCGTTCCCCAGCACGGCCATGGCATACCATAGAATTCGCCATCTAGCGGGCCACCCTTGGCTTGTAATGTAACCTCGTCAAAAGTGCCACGATGCTCTTTGTGCGCCTTCATACGCTCAGGACTCTGACCGGTATAGCCGATAGTCCACATGCCTCTGTTGAATTCGCGCGTGATATCTTCTATCAACGGCTCGTCGTCCTTGACCTCGATATGCTTGGTCAGCTCTTCAGCGAAGCCGAATTTTGCGGCAAATTTGTACATAATGGTGTGATCAGGCAACGATTCGAACAAAGGTTCAATAATCTTGTCGCGCCATTGCAGTGACCGGTTGGACGCGGTGACCGAGCCATAGGTTTCGAACTGGGTGGCGGCCGGTAACAGATACATACCGTCCTGGCGATCCGGCAATACAGCCGTGTGCGTGGGGTAAGGATCGACAACAACCAACAGTTCCAGCTTCTCCATGGCCGCTTTCATTTCCGGCCCACGGGTTTGTGAGTTGGGGGCATGTCCCCACAGAACCATGGCGCGGATATTGTCTTTCTGCGCAATGTTTTCCTTGTCTTCCATGACACCGTCTATCCAGCGCGAGACAGGCATGCCTGCGGTGTACATGGCCTGCACGTCCTCATCACCGCTCTTTTCATAAGAACCTTGATCGAAACGGCCCTTGATCCACTCGTAGTCAAGATCCCAGACCTTCGCCCAATGCTTCCAGGAGCCTTCTGCCAGACCGTAGTAGCCGGGTAAGGTATCTGCCAGAACGCCCAGATCGGTCGCACCCTGAACATTGTCATGGCCACGAAAGATATTGGCACCACCACCGGATACACCGATGTTGCCCAGCGCCAGTTGCAGAACGCAGTAGGCGCGCGTGTTGTTATTGCCGATCGTATGTTGAGTTCCGCCCATGCACCAGACGATCGTGCCGGGACGATTTTCAGCCATGGTCTGCGCAGCCTGCTTCAACTGGGCTTCAGGTATGCCGGTAACCCGCTCTGTTTCAGCCGGTGTCCACTTGGCTACCTCTTCGCGAATTTCTTCCATGCCGTAAACACGCTGGCGGATGTATTCCTTGTCTTCCCAGCCGTTTTCGAAAATATGCCAGAGAATGCCCCAGATCACAGGCACGTCGGTGCCAGGTCGCATCTGAATGAATTGATCAGAGTGTGCGGCGGTACGGGTAAAGCGAGGATCAACTACGATCAGCTTGGAGCCGTTCTCTTTAGCCTTGAGAATATGCTGCATGGCCACGGGATGCGCTTCAGCCGCATTGGAGCCGATGAAAAACATGGCCTTGGACTTCTGCATGTCATTGTAGGAGTTGGTCATCGCACCATAACCCCACGTATTGGCGACACCTGCCACCGTTGTGGAATGACAGATACGAGCCTGGTGATCGATGTTATTGGTTCCCCACATAGCCGCGAACTTGCGATACAGGTAAGCCTGTTCGTTACTGTACTTCGCAGAGCCCAGCCAGTACACCGAATCAGGCGAGGACTCTTCGCGAATCTTCAGCATCTGATCGCCGATCTCGTTGATGGCCTGGTCCCAGGAGACACGGGTCCACTTTCCACCAACCAGCTTCATCGGGTATTTCAGACGGCGCTCGCCATGGCCATGCTCACGTACGGATGCACCTTTGGCACAGTGCGCTCCCATATTGATTGGCGAGTCGTAGTCAGGCTCCTGCCCGGTCCACACGCCATTCTGGATTTCCGCGATAACACCACAACCGACAGAGCAATGCGTGCAGATTGAATGCACCTCTGTTGTCGCGATGTCGGCTTTGGCGTAGGTGTCCGCTGCCCGCGCCTTCTTCAGCATGCTGGGGCCGGCACCGATTGCCAGGGCCGCGCCACCTGCCGTCAGGCCGGAGTTCTTGAGGAATGTTCGTCGATTGATGCTACTGCCCAACAGACCTGTGGACGTACGGCCACCAGCTGTTGACAGCTCAGTCACCTGCCCGGCTGACTGGCCGGGGATCTTGCGTTTGAGTTTCATGGATCTCTCCTTCAGATATCGGTTGACCGGATGCTAGATGCGCGCACGTGCGTAATACCTGCTGACGTGCTCGGTCCGCTCATAGCCTTTCTTGCCAGTCGATTTGTCATCAGTAATCTGGACCTGATCGATTGCCTCGACCAGAGACTCACCACCCAAAACAGCGCCACTGGTGACGGCACCACCGGCTACGGCTGCGCCTTGAAGAAACCCGCGTCTTTTGGAATTGATGAATCTGGGTGTTGATGATTGTTTGTCAGTCATACTTTTTGTCCTCTCCTGCCAGACTCTCGGTGGAGTCTTTTTAGATATGGGGTTGTCTGTCAGCTCTGCATGTCCAGCAACTGCTGCTCGAATTCGAAAAAGCTCTCGCCGAAAAATCCGACAGAGCGATAAAAATGCGCCGCACTGGCGTTTTGCATATCATTGAAAAAACGTCCCATCCAGGGAGACAGATGGTCGTTGAAGAACGCCTGCTGCGTTTCAAGAGATATTTCGCTGGGGTGCCGGATGATCAACGCCATCGCATCGCACAATGCAGCCACATGATCTTCGGACTCCACGATGCCGTTCAGCCGCTCGATACCCAGACGCTGCAGATCGCCTCGCAAGACAGCAACCGGCTTTTCCATCAGGAAGCCTGTCATGTACCAGGACCCGAAGGGCATCAATTCGCCACGTCCGACTCCCAGCAACAAGGCAAAATATTCCTCATGCACGGCCGCCAGATCAGTTTTCAGAGCCGCCTGCTTCATGAGCTCCCAGCCCATGGCAATCTTGCCCTCGCTCGGATCTATTTCGCCGATTTGACGCAGTCGTTCGAGAACCTGCTCTTCAGGTTCACGAGCCAGCAGACTGGAAAGCAGCTCATAGACATTGGCACGCACAGCCTGTGCCTGATCCTGAAGAAACTGGTCCTCATTCTTGACAGAAATTACAGGCTTTTCACTGGTCATTACATTCATTCCATCTAGTCTCGGCCAGCGCCGCGACGATCTCAAGGGGTATCAACAAAACGACTCCAGATCCGGCCCAGTCAGGGCAATTGCATCAAATTTTCAGTCGCAGGGCGCAACGGTTCAAAATGTCTCACTCGCCTTCTGTCAAGAAAACGACGAATAACTCTTGCCGACAAGTTATCGGCAGCACATTCTGCAACTAATCAGGGTTTTACCGTGGCAACCTTTAAAGGTTGTGAACATCAATGCCAGCAGCATCTTCTTCGAACATGTCACGCACGCGACAGTCTCCACACAGACGCAAACGACGCACCGCCTTGTCATTCTGAAACATCCAGTGACCTGCAAGCTTCTGCGTCATGTTATCGATCATGGACTGTGTGGCAAACGGTGTATGACAGCGTACGCAGTGAAATGGGGTTTCTTCATGCAGCGTCTCAACCTTGCGTGCAGCTACGCTGTCCCAGATATAACGCGCCTCCAGACTGATGGCAGACTCCGGACAGGCAGACTCACACAAGCCGCACTGCAGGCAGTTGGCCTCGACAAAGCGCAGAGCTGGCGTGTCCTGACCATCTTGCAAGGCCTTTGCAGGACAAGTGGAAACACAGGCCATACACAGCGTACAGGCCGTGGTATCGACGTGTATCTGCCCAAAAGGCGCGCCGCTGGGCAATTTGACGATGGGCTCTGCGGGCCTCAGCTGCTCTGACAACGCATCAAGAGCCAGACGCAGGGTTTGCCGCTTCTCATTGTGGGTAGAAAAGCTCTGTGCTTTCACGTTCTCCAGAGGACTTGCCGGGTCTCGACTGACGGCAAGCTGCTGAAGCCTGGCATCAAGAGCTGTTGAAGCCAGCAATTCGACCGGCACTTCATCGATCCCCAATTCAGCCAGCAAGGGCCCGACCCACTGTAACTGCGCATCCAACGCCTGTCGGCCCGGATCATCAGCGGGCGAATCCGTCACGACAAGGATATGCTGGACCGCCCCTGCCAGCATGCTCAGCCAGTAGTCAGGACCAAAGGCGCTGACCTCCTCGACAAGCAAGGACAGCACCCCTTCTCGGGAGGCGGCTTCATCAACCAGCGACTGCACCTCTTCGGTATGCAGAATAATGGTGTTGGCCTGATTTTCTCGCAGTGACTTGCGACTGCGTTCCAGCGCATCCGATACCCGTGGGTAGGCATAGCTCATGGCGCCACTCGGACAGACGGTTGCACAACTACCGCAGCCCTGACATAAAAACGGATCAACAGAAACACCTTCACCACTGGGAGTAATGGCCTCAGCCGTACAGATGTCGATACATTGATTGCAACCGTCAAGCTCACTGCGGCTGTGGGCGCAGGTACTCTCGTTGTAGTTGAAGTAGCGCGGTTTTTCGAATTCGCCCCGCATATCGTTGAGCGAATCAACCGCCTCATCAATCGCTTCGGCCGTCGTCGCATGCACATACCCGAACGGCGCCAGTCTGACCGGCATGACAGCTTGCGATGACAAATCCAGCACGACATCAAACAAACCCGTTTCACGATAAACGGACACACCCAGATCCAGTTCTTCACCCGCCGCCATGGGCACCACAGCCCGGTAGGCTCCCAGGTAGCCGTTCAACGACAGAGCCGGCACGCTGAACACAGCGATACCATCATCCGTCAGACGCTTGTCGGTTCGAGTGATCTCAGGATCTATCTGCACCACGGTAAACCCGTGCTCGGAAAAGCGTTCACCAGCACTCAGGGCCTGAGCAACCTCACCAATGATCAGGCAATGCCCTTGGGATACGTACTGAATCTGCGAGGTGGCCTCCCCCAATTGCTGACGCTGCACAAAGACTGACAGATCACTCACGACTGCAATCGGACGTTGTTCTTCACTCATTGGGGGGTCTCATCCGGCTGCGACGCTGTCGATTGCGTCAGCTTGTTTGGTGGCTTGTTCGTAGCAGAATCATGATCCTGCATTTGTTCATGTGACAGAACCGCCGCATTTACGGCATCCTCTTCCTCTGTCACCGCGGCATTCGGCTGCTCCTCTGAATGAGTATCCTCAGCCAGGCTTTGCTGCGATGCGAGCTCATCCTCATGCTGCGCTGTCGGTTGCTTCTCGACAGCTGAGGCGTTGTCTTGTGCGACTTCCTCATCAACTCGCATATCACTTGTCAGCGGCACCTGCTCTTCTGCCAGACGCTCGGCCTCCAGCCTGGCTCGCTCCTTACGGGCTGCATGAAATTTCATGTCAGCTGTCACCGTGTCGCCTAGTGGCTCAAAAGAAGTGTAATCGCCGTCGTAGTCGTCTAATCCGTCACGCACGTTGTAACTGGGCTGCCGGAAGACGTGCCGCAAAGCTGCTTTGCGAAGTGCGGAACTGACCCCTTTGCTGAAAAACCCACTCAGATCGCTACCTGAGGTCAGTGTTTCGACCGCTGGCATATCGGCGTCCGTGAGTCGTATTTCTGCAGACTCGATGGACTCGATTTCCTGCGGCGGCTGAATAGCATCGCGATCGGAGGTGTCGGCAATGGAAACAGCTGGTTCTGCTGCATTCGCAAATTCGATATCCGGTCCCAGCACTGCTGCCGGCTCATCAGTTTCTGATCGAGTAGACTGTTGTTTGCGCGCTGACCATCGACCCAGAAAACTGCCGGAGTCTTTCTGATCACTCATATATGTTGCCCGAAAAAATCAGATGTAAACCTCATTGCTGGCCAGATGCCGGGCCCTGGGAAGAATCGTTCGACCACTTGTGCCGTTTGCGCTTCTTGAATTCCTTCGGCTTGTAATGCTGCAAAACAAAAGCTTCCATATGCCGGTACAGCTCTGCCGGAATGGGACCACTGAGCACCAGCTCATCGTTTTCCAGAAAAGCCGCCGCTTCGTCATAATCGATGGTGACCAACACCGGGCGCAAGGCGATGGCATCATCAGCCACATCTTCGATCTCACGACAGACAACATAGACCAGTGGCTTGTCACCGATCAGTGCATGCCAGTAACGCTCGCATGCATCTCTGTAGAGCGTGACCTGAAAACCGGACCAGGCAAAAAGCTCGCCTTTGTCTGTCTGTCCAGCTTGTGCTGCTGAGCCTGCTGCCGAATCCGCTGCCGCCACATGCTCGCCAACTGCGACCGCATGCAAGTACCAGGACGGCATCGACCAGAACGAACGACTGATCATGCGCCGCTCAAGCAGCAGCGTGACCGGCACGCTGAATCTGGTAGGAATGTGGTTTTGCATATGCGGTTACTATTGCACGACTATCGCCAGTATTGGTCATCGTATCCCTGCCACACAGCAGCAAATACGGCGCCCAATCATAGAAATTCAATGCATCCTTGTCAAAATGCGACAATATGTCGCATCGCCCCACTCAAAATTTCAGTTTGTTCCAGTTTGCCCCGTGACTGGAGCAGTTGAGACTCTTAAAGTCAGGCTAGTTACTAACGAGCGCGAACGAAAATGCATGCCCCGTCCCAACAGTTGCCCAGTCTGAGTAATGAATCCCTGATGCCTGCTCATGGCGTCATTGCCATCAATGAGTTTGGTGAATCGGTCGAAGCCTTTATACCCGGCGAGCTGCCTTTGACTATTCAGGTCGATGGCATGGAGGTGGTCACTCTGATGACACTCGGTACTCAGCCAGAGGCTCTGACCCTCGGTTATATCCGTAATCAAAAACTGATCGAAGATGTATCACTGATCAAATCCGTGATCGTGGATTGGGACCGGGAGCTGGTCGAGGTCACCACCCACGCAGGCACAGGTATCGCAGACTGGCAAGAGAAGATGAAGCGACGCATCGTGACCAGTGGTTGCGGGCAAGGCACTATTTTCAGCTGTACCGTCGACAAATTGTACGAGGTAAAGTTGAAAACACCCGCTTTGAAACAATCAGAAATCTATACGCTGATCAAGAACGTCAGCCAGCTTAATGATGTCTACCGCGTGTCCGGAGCCGTACATGGTTGCGGCCTGTGCACAGCGACCAACTCAATCATGCATATCGAGGATGTAGGTCGCCACAATGCCGCCGATGCCATTGCCGGACGAATGTGGCTGGAAAATCTGGACGGTGCTGACAAGATCTTCTACACCACCGGTCGACTGACCTCGGAAATCGTCATGAAAACCGCCTTCATGGGGATTCCGACCCTGCTTTCTCGTTCGGGCGTCACCAATATGGGCCTGGAGTTGGCACAGGAAATCGGCATGACCATCATTGCCAGGGCCAAAGGCAGGCATTTCATGATTTATAACGGCCAGGAGCACATGGAGTTCGATGCCATTCCGGCTGAACGTCGTGTTGCACCTCCCACCAAAGGCATGCGCGATCTGGACTGACACCTCCCGCTGATGAGCTTTCCTGCAGACAAAGTGCTGACAAACGGTTCGGACGAACCGCGCCCGGATCCGAACGCCTCGGCATTCCTGACTGTGCCGCAGCTGGCCGAACTGCTTCATGTCAACGAGAAAAAGATCTACCAGTTAGCGGGGGTCGGTGAAATTCCCGGTACCAAAGTCACAGGCAAGTGGATTTTCCCTCGCCGTTTGATAGAAGACTGGTTACTCGAAAATAGTCACGGTGGCGTCATGCATGATCGCCTGCTGATTAATGGCAGCGATGATCAGCTGGTGTACGGCCTGTGCAATAGAGCAGCACTTGACTGGCAGCAAAGTGCGCTTGTGAGCTACAGCCCGACGGGCACCAGACACGGCTTGCGCATGCTGGATACCGGACGTGCCGATGCCTGCTTCATCAACTGGGGGGCCAGTGAAGCCAGCGCCCGTCGCCACATGGGCCTGTTACGTCGCTATCGCAACCATCAAAGCTGGGTCATCGTGCGCTGCCTGCAACGTGTTCAGGGCTTGATTATCACCCCATCGCTGGAACAAAGACTGGACATGTCTGCAAGCGATACGCTATCAAAGCTGATACTTGATCCGCAATTGCGATGGGCAGTACGGCAGGACGATTCAGGCAGCAAACGCCTGCTGGAGGACTGGTGCGCCATGGAAGGAAAATGCATCACTACCCTCCGCCTTTGCACCCCTTGTGATAGCGAGCGCAGCGCAGCAGCAGCCCTCAACCGGGGCGATGCGGATATCTGCTGCGGCGTCAAGAGCACAGCCCTCGACTTCGGTCTGTCTTTCCAGCCAATCGCCGACATATCGCTGGATCTGGTCATGAGCCGAAAGACATATTTTCGGACACTGATGCAGGACTTCATCACACGCATGCAGGACACCGAAGCACATACCATCGCCAGCAAACTGGGTGGCTATACCATTCTGCCCTCAGCACAGCTGATAACCATCGACTAAGACTCAGTTCCGCTGGACTCAGTTCGGCTGGTTCTTCACCCACTCATTCATTGATTGACCGCTAATTGGGCGTTGACGGCGTGGTCATGCAATTCAGCAAGTGCACCCGATCTACCCGATTTTGCAGTGGATTGCAGGGTTCGGTCATACATGCGCAGCACCTGCTCCTGTCGCAGCGTCAGTGCCGTCAGTTTCTCCGTAGAATCAATGCCCAGCTCGCGACGCATCTCCTGTCTTCGCAAGGCACTGCTCCTGTAGGCAATAAACGTATCCACCTTGCGTGGAGAATCCAGCGTCGCATCTTTGGCATACAGTGTCGTGTAGCCAATGCACGGCAACTCGCCTGCTTCGATGTTCTGATGCAGTTTTTCGTCATCCAGCAAGCCGACAAAGACACGTTCATCGAATTGCTCTTCGTTGACATTTCTATCGAAAAAGAGACTGATCAGTGTTTCCCGTTCGGTTGAGTCCAGCCCGAACTCATGAGCAAGGATGGCCAGATTCTGGGTAGCGTACATATCCTGATACATCAAGACGGTCTCCAGAATGGCGCAACCTGCCTGTAGCCGAACGGCATTGACATGATGAGGCCTGCTTGCGTATTCAGGGTCCGCACTGGTTTTGATCTCAATCAGCAAGCGTTCAACCAACGGCCTTACGATGGAGCCACGATCGCGCTCAGCCCAGTAGATCCGAGCACCACTGTGCCTCCAGTGTCCGGACATGAGTTCAGGATCACGGATGCCTTCCTCGATCGATATAACGGTATCGAGTAATTTGATGACAATCCCGGCTAGCGTATAAGGGACTTCTGCTTCGGTCGCCTTGACGGTCATATCCGTAAAACGTCCGACATTGTATTGAGCCTGAGGCAACAACAGATGCGGTTGCTTCAAGGTCAGGTTTGCCTTGTTGGCACCGGCTGACAGCACGCTCGAATCGGTCAGCTCGGATACCATGGCAGCAATCGGGCCACCAAAGCGGAATTGAATCTTGCGCAAGGAATGACCATAACCCGTGACCCGCATGGAGCCATCTTCCACCACATCGTGCAACATGGCTAAAGTCACGATCAGCGGCTCCAGTGCGCGACCCAGCACCCGCTCTGCAATCGCAGAAATTCGAAAGGCATGAGCCGCCATACTGCTCAGAGACTTGCGACGACCTTTTTCCAGAGAGCGCATCATCTCCAGACTGGCAACATGGACCGCCTCGATGGAGTTGGGAGCTTCTGACACCGCAAAATATTCCATCACCGGCAAGTTGATATGGACTTCGTGTACCGCCTTGCCGCGTCGTCCGGACAAGCGCTCGCGTTTGGCAGGATCACGTAGCGCATCACGTACGGCCATCAGCAGCGTATTGCGCAAGGGCTCACGCAGTGCGTAATGATCCACACCCGGCAACTTGAATGCCTTGATGGTCAGCTTGTAGTGTTTTTCCATCGCCGGACGTTCAGGGAAGTCGGCGCTGCAATCGATGCCCGCAGCCTCCAGTTCCCGGCTCTGATCCCGGTCCATGAAACTGATGACCCTGTCGCCCGCTGCACGTGCAACCAACCGCAGGCGACTTGCCTGGATGGCAGCAACCGCCGTCGCGATTTCCGGACTCGGCGGTTCTGGAATTTCCAGGCCCGCATCGACCGATTCGTTAAACAAAGCCAGATACTCAGCCAGAGTGATCACCAGCTTGCCAACGGTATCGCCAAACCAGGTAAAAACATAGGTGTCGTCCACGATCTCGTGATCGTGCGAAGAAAATGCACTGTAGCGGTGCGACTTGCCGTAGGAATCCTGCAGCATGGTAGCCACGATCAGATCGTGCGTCATGGTGCGCGTGCCGTTCCCGTGGCTGCCGTACAACCGCACGCCAAGCAGCATATTGGCCGCTAGCACTGCCTGGTGAATGATCGGCTCCAGCTTGGGAAGTCGATTGGAATTGATCATGCGGCGCGAACCCGCTATACGAATATCCAGAGTTTCAGGCTTGATGGTTTCGGGATCGATATCCTGCTTCGCAAACAACTCTGCCGCAAGCAAGTCGCGACCGCGTTGAGTCTCGAACAATCGCACCGGCAGGGAGGAAAGGGGGACAAGGTGCTCAACTTCCTTGGCGATCCATTCCCTGGACAAGGTACCGGCCAGCACACGTTCCATATCGGACGTGCCGGCCAGGACACCATAGGCCCTGACGAGTTTGACTAAATCAGTGAGCGGATAAGCACGCGCCACGTTATTGTATTTCCGAAAATGTTCTGGCTTGGTTAAGAATAGCAATACAGCGCCAGTTTGAAACTGAACTTGAACCTGCCAGCCGGACGGTAATGTTCCCGCTATCCAAACAACTGATCAAGCAGCCAGAAAACACTCGATCAGATCACTAAATTATGCCGGATGAAACTAGTAGAGCACGTAATACCAGCTTTACCATGTGTCCTCTGGTTAACTAATGTTAAGTCACATTGCCAACCCCTGGCAGTACTAGTTCGAACGCACTTCCTGCGCCAAGTTCCGAACGAACCTGAATATCGCCTCCAAAGCGTCTTACAATGCCATAACTGACCGACAGACCCAAGCCCGTTCCGCTGGCTTTTCCGCTAGTAAAGAAAGGATCGAACACCCGTGGCAAATCTGCAGGACTGATACCACACCCCGAGTCTCTGACTTCGATACTGACAAGATCGGCCGCCGCGTCGCAAGTGTGTATTGATATCTGTCCGCCCTCGCCTATTGCCTGAATGGCATTGCCAAACAGATTGACCAGAACCTGTTGCAATTCCTGCCGGTCAATCATTGCTGCCAGGCTTGCACGATGATCTTGCGTCACGATGATGCGACGGCCATCCAGCTCATGCGCCAGAACCGTTAATGAGTCTTCCACAATCGAGGGCAATCCAACCGGCACCCGCTTGGGTTGATCAGGCACCGGTTGATATTCATCCGACAGAGCCGTGTGTGGCTGATCAGCGCGAGAATACTGCAGCAGACGGTCGGTAATCGAACGAATACGAAACACCTGCTCGAAAATGAGATCAATCTCGGTTTGTACCTGCTCGCACCCCTCTCCCAGATCAGCGACCAGGACATCCATGTTGCCCAGGATAACGGCTGTCGGATTATTGATTTCATGAGCGACACCCGCTGTTAGTTCACCCAGAGCCGCAAGCTTTTCGGCATTGGCCAGCTGCAAGCGGGTTTGCTGCAACAGATCAATGGAGTTCTGCAACTTCTTGTTCTGCCGTTCCAGTTCTGCGGTACGGTGCTGGACCTTGTCTTCCAGCATGGCGGCATCTTGTTCAATCTGCTGACGGTTCGAGTCCAGCGCATCCAGCATCGAGTCAAACTGGGTGGCCAGCTCGCCAATTTCACTCCCCTGCGAGATGCGTCCAATACGCCGATGCTCCCCGGCTGCCGTTGCCCGCACAACCGACGTCATGGTTTCAATCGGAGTAAAGATACTACGGGCCCCCTGGATAGCAGCGACTCCAGCCAGCAGACTGCCAGCAATCACGAGCACTGAGAGCACCGCAATCGCAGTCAGCAATTCGGATCGTAACGGGGCTTCCAGATAGCCGGCATAGAGCATTCCCACCCGTTGAGCACTGACATCCAGGATTGGCCGGTAGGCAGATATATACCAGTCGTTGACGACGAAGGCTCGATCCACCCATTGTTCACCGCGCGTCAGCACAGCATCGAAAACCTCGCGTGAAACCCGCGTCCCCAGGGCGCGGGTATCATCCATGGAAGGTACATTGGTACTTATCCTGACATCATCGATAAACAGCGTCACGGTACCCCGACTACCCCGCATCAGACTGCCAGGACCATAGACAAGGTCTCGTATTCTGTCGACGAAATCGAAGTTGCGATTAAGTAGTATTCCGCCTTCGAGCACTGCAATTCGCCGCCCTTGCATATCCACCACACGTTGCAGCGTTCGAATAAGCATCGCACGCTCTTCTTCCACCCGGCGGGTCGGCACTGCTCTGGCGGTCGGCACCAGTGGCAGCACGATGCGCGAGGCATCCAGGCCGGATACAAGCTGCCAGTCTTCGGGCTGATACACCTCTATACCAACAACGCCCGCTGGCAACTCGCTGGCGCTCGCAGATGACAGAATCTGCTCACTCGTAGGGCTCTGATGCAACCAAGCCTCTGACCAGCCAGTCGGTGTGAGAAGCTGGCGTCCATCCTCGGACCAGGCTCGCAGGAAGTCGAAACCCGCCTGTTCTTGCTGCTGTTCCAACAGCGCTATGACATCCGGAGCAGAACCTGTCGCCAGCGTATTGGCCAGCACGGCACTGTTTGCCAGGGATAACAGTTCACGCTTTGCATCTTCCTGCAGGCGTTCGAAATTTTCAGCGGACACCTGCAGGTCGGCATGCACTCTGGCAAACAGCTGCTCGTAGGTGTAGTTGCTGGACCACTTGGTCGCCAGCAAGATAACCGTGCCACATAGCAGCAGCAGTGGTACCAGTACCAGAGCCAACAGGCGATATCGCAGCGCATAGAAACGCGGAGTTCTGGAAAAACGCAATATGGCTGCCACCCAGCTCATCAAAACGCTATTTTCCTGTTGCGCCATACCAGAGCGCCTGTTTGCGCTCCAGGGTCTTGCGCGAGACACCCAGCCGACGAGCTGCTGCCGACTTGTTATTGTCGAACGATGCCAGCACCGCTTCAATATGGGCTCGCTCAACCTGCTCCAGACTCCACTCCAATGAGTAACCGGGCCCCACATCAGCAGACTCCTGAAGCGTCTTGTTCAAACTCTCCAATGGCAGTTCACCCAACAGTAAAGTACGCTCGACCAGGTTCCTTAGCTCGCGCACATTACCAGGCCAGTGGTATGCAAATAATTGCTCCCAATCGGTATGCAACAACTGGACAGGTGCCAGGCGCAGCTCAGAGGCCAGCTGCTCCATGAAGTGCTGAACCAATAGCTCTATATCACGACCACGCTCCCGCAAAGGCGGCACATCCAGCGGCATCGCATTGAGGCGATAGAAAAGATCGGTACGAAACGCACCACTTGCACCGAGTTCATCCAGGTCGCATGAAGTCGCCGCAATGATCCGTACATCCACAGGAAACTCCCGCGCACTGCCAACAGGACGGATGACCCCTCGTTCCAGCACACCCAGCATCTTGGCCTGCACCGGTTCGGGCAAACGCCCAATTTCATCAAGAAACAGAGTTCCCTTGTCAGCATGGGCAATCAGTCCATCACGCGTCTGCTCGGCACCGGCAAAGGCTCCCTTGATATGACCGAACAACTCGCTATCAATGCGCTCTTCATTCAGAGTTCCGCAGTTCAGAGAAATGAAGGCACCACTGCGGCGGCTGAGCTGATGCAGTGACTTGGCAACCAGGGCTTTACCAACACCGGTCTCACCCCGGATTAGTACGCTCGTCCGAGTTGTGGCGACCCGTTGTACCAGCGCGAAGACCTTACGCATGGCGGGACTCTCCCCGACCACGCCTTCATCATGCTGCATCTGCTCCACCTGCAGACGTAACAACGAGTTTTCACGCAGAATCTGTCGCCGCATCAAGGTGCGACGCATCGACAACAGAATCTGCTCAGTGCGAAAGGGCTTCATGATGAAATCATCAGCACCGTTTCTCAACGCTGCAATAGCCATATCCAGATCGGCAAAGGCAGTCATATAGATGACGTGTGTTCTGACACCTCGTTCACGCAACTTTTCCATCCATTCCAACCCGGACAATCCGGGTAGACGAATATCCACCATCAGCAAATCAAAGTGATAGCGCAGACGCAAGGCCTCGGCCTCCTCCGCGCTGCCAGCTACTTCAAGCAGGGCGCAGCGATTTTCAAGCGAGCGCTTCAGAAAATTGCGCATGCCAGGCTCATCATCGACCACCAGAATCGCCGCCGAACGCAGCAGACGATTGAATTCCAGCTCAACCGTACCCTCAGCTTTTTGCCCATCGTGCAGCGGCATGATCATGGACGCTCAGACTTTTTCTTCTGTGCCTTGCGGGCAAAGTCGCACAAATCTTCAATCAGGCAACTATCGCACTTTGGCGTTCTGGCTACACACACATAACGGCCATGCAACAGCAACCAATGATGCGCGTCCAGCAAATAGTCTCGCGGCACCATTCGCATCAACTTGCGTTCAACCTCCAATACCGTTTTGCCCGGCGCCAGACCGGTTCGGTTGGATACACGAAAAATATGCGTATCAACCGCCATGGCCAGCTCGCCGAAGGCGGTGTTGAGAACGACATTGGCTGTCTTGCGACCAACCCCAGGCAAAGCCTCGAGTGCTTCTCGCTGACGCGGTACTTCACCCCCATGCTGCTCACACAACATCTGACAGGCAGCGATGACATTGCGTGCTTTCGTATTGAACAACCCGATGGTGCGAATATAGGGCGTGAGGCCTTCCACACCCAGCTGCAGCAGCGTTCCCGGAGTATTGGCAACCGGAAAAAGCAATGCCGTGGCCTTGTTGACACTGACATCGGTAGCCTGCGCAGACAAAATGACGGCGATCAGCAATTCGAACGCAGAGGAATAGTTCAACTCAGTTTGAGGTTTCGGGTTTGCCTCCTTGAAACGCCGGAACATTTCGCTGCGCTTTTCTTGATTCATGATACTTCCGTATTTCGATGTAACAGTGGTGTCAAAGAGTCCGACTGCCCGGGTAACCTATAAAATCTTGCGTGCATTCATGACAAATCAATACGTATTAAGCGGCTATGATGACTTATTCGTGCAGGAGGCGCTGCTGTGAAATTAGTGAATGAATTGCACTACAAGCAACAAGTAGGATCACTTCAACTCTGTCAACGACAGACGGTCACCTTCGGCGACAGTTTACTGTCAATCCGTTGTTCGCTCCTCTTTGCCCAGTGCATTAGCGTGTAGCAAAACATAAGGTAGCCCGTTCGTTATGCAAAAACCGCCAATCCCGCCAGTACCATCTGGCCCAGGATACGAGCGAATAAAGGATGCTTTGGAGAATGTACTGGCTTCAGAGAAATTCCTGTCAGCTCCACAGATGTCCGCATTTCTGCGCTACGTCGTGGTCCAGGCAGCCACGGGTAACAAAAGCAGAATAAAGGCCTACACAGTTGCGGTGGATGCGCTGGGCAAGCCAGAGACATTCGACCCTCAGAATGATCCGGTTGTCAGAGTGCTCGCAGGCCGCCTCAGATCGACGCTGAGCTCATTCTACGAACTGCACCCAGACGCCGACATCATGATAGAGATGAAGCCAGGCTCCTACGTCCCTAACTTCATCCTCAAGGATTCCAACAAGCCGTCGGCGATCGACGAGCAACTATCTGATTCGGGTAATGAGACAAGCTCAACTGTCGAAGGCTCACCCTCCGGAACCACAACGTTATCAGTGGGCCCGGCTCACGCTGCCAACAATCAATGGGCCGCCAATACTGGCAATGAAGACCGGGGGACTGGCAGGCATGCAAACCACGGTTTTCAACAGGCAGGTCTCAGCACGGAACATCAACGCTATGCAGGCTCGACCGGCAGCAGCTTTTTCACACTGCTCTCATTTTTTGGCAAATACCGGAAACTGAGTACCGCAGCGGCACTCGTTTGTGCCGTTCTGATCGGCATGTATATGGGCGACGAGCTGGAAAAAAGCACGGAACCAGCCATGCTGGCAAGCCACCTGCTGCAGGAGCCTGCCAATACTGCAACGGACAACATGCGGCCTCGATCAGACGTCTTGTCCCTGTTTGTCAGCGCCATGGCACCGGCCGAATCACTGGCAAGTCAATTGAATGCCATGATGAGTAGCGTGTTCTCGGAGTCGGACAACGTGCGTGTGTATCGAATGCTGCGCTCGACTCAGACGCAACAGTTCTGGCCCGAGGATTACATCATGTCTTTGAATGTGCTGCCACTGACAGAGGAAACTCAGATAAGCATCCAGCTGGTTGATGCACAGACCGGACGGATCACCCATACCGAAACCGTTCACCTGAGTGCTGATGCGCCCAAAGGTCTGAGCAGTGCAGATCTGAAAATTCTCACTGATTTCTCACGACATCTGATCAGTGCAGACGGGCCCTTGAGCCTGGATTACGAAAGCAAGCTCAAGAACTAATGGGGCATCTGATCGCAGTGTTGGCACTATGTTTCAGAGGCGGCGGTGTAGCCACGTCGATACCGCACTCGCGACTGGCAATTACGGCTGCCATATGCAGCAATCGGGAATCACTGACAAACTGTTCAAACGTTGCACAATCAGTTAGTCCGGGTTCGCCTCTCTGAAGGACAGGCTTGCCACCCAGCTTGACCAGATTTTGGTCAAGTACAGGAGAACCGATCACATGTTCAAGGTAGGTTCGGTACAAATCCATGAAGTTGACCAGACGCATCATGCCCAGATCAGGCTCATGTTCGCACGCCGTTTCAATGATATTCATCATCATGCTGACCACGGTTTTGGCGCTGTTCTCAGACAGGGCAATGGTACCGAGCGTCTCGAAGGTTTCTGTATTCATCAATTAACCACGTTCCCTAGTAAACGGCCAGACTTGCCGCGCGAGCTGAACTGTCTGGCGCCAGCATAGCCAGCTTCAGGCAACTATTGCGCGCGTACAGTCCGATTTCCCTGCTTGTTCACACTCTATCAATCAGCATTCTCTATCACTACTCAAATGTAACTGCTTCGACGGATAACTAGCCAGAAGTCAGTCTCCTCAATTCAATACGACGAGTTATTGGCAAGATCAGGATGAATTTCATCAGCGACCTCATCTGGATCAACCTCGTTCATCAACAGTACTTCACGTACGGCTTCAATGTCAGCCAATATTTGCTGCACCCGTCCCGGGTAATCGAATTCATTGACGTCATTCGCTTTCGGCATGTAACAAAATGCCGTTTTCAGAGCGAGCAGTGCTTGCTCATCCAATTTGCTCATTCACTCCTCCACGCTTTGAGGTGAATATTTCACTGAACTGCTCTGTATCAAAGGCAATCTGTTTACGCAGTAAAGCGAGTTCGTCAGGAGCTTCAGGATAGGCCCATGCACCATCGAGAACAACTTCGCCATTACTCAGGTGCACATCGTAATACCGTGCAGCTCCTTTCCAACGGCAGTTGTACGCGGTATCAGACACCTGCAATGTCGCGCCGGTAATTTCATTAATCGGCACATAGGTCACCGGAGTACGGTCGCCTTCGAGTAATCGAAGGGCATAGTCGGTTTCAATGACCACATGGTTGCCCCACAGAACCTCGACCACATCGTCAATGAAACGTGTGCTCAGATATCTGTCCGCCACGATTACCCGGTAGCTCTCTCGCATTCTGATCGTCATGAACCCTGTCTTGTTGCTAGTTAGTAACTGCGTAGTTGTCCGACCAATACACCCTGGAAACTGACGCGGCTCGCATCATACCGCATGGTTGCCATGGAACTGTTCTCCGGAATGAGCTCCACTATACCGTTACGGGTTTCACCCAGTCGCTTCAGAGTTGCTTCTTGTGCATCAATCAACGCAACCACGATATCTCCGGTCTGCGCTGTGTCCTGTTTTCGCAGAATGACTGTGTCACCGTCAAGGATACCGACATCCATCATCGACTCTCCTGTGACACGTAACGCATAACGGTCGGGGCCGATGAAAAAAGCCGCCAGATCCAGGTAATTCGCATCCTCGATGGCCTCAATCGGCTGACCTGCAGCAATGCGACCCAGCAGAGGAATGACAAAGTCACCACTAGTGAAATCATCTCTTTTCTCAGGTAGATCCATTGGCCCTTCCACATTGGATTCTGGCACCATATGTGTGAGTGATCCTACACTCGGGTTGATCGGCAGATGCTGAACGTTGGAAGGTCGATCCGGCATGGCCAACCCGACGATACGCAGCCCCCTCCAACCGTTACCATGCCGTTCCAGACGACCTTTGGCAATCAGCGACTGAACATACCGATGCACAGTTCCCTTCGACTTCAATCGCAGGTTACCTGCCAGCTCGGCAATGGTCGGTGCAACACCCTCAGCCCTGATATAGCGCTCTATTGCAGCCAGCACCCGTGCTTCAAGATGAGTGAGCGGGTTTGTGGGTTCCATAAACGTTCTCCAAAAGTACTCGGCAAGGATAGAGAACGTTCAGAGAAATTTCAACGGTTGACTGCCTGTTCCGCCGTTAACCTCATCAACAGTTTGCGGTATACAGTGGCGCAACCATGACTCAGCAACAAGATTATCTGAACCGGATCAAACCGGGACTCGAACTACCCTGGTGGTTTACCCGAGAAATACCTGCCTTGAATGAGGATTTCGAGCAACGCGTAGTCAGCTTGCCGCAGCATTCCCGGTGGCGCTCAACCCAGATCGAGGGCGTTGAGCTTCGTGTGCTGGAGTACATACCCGGTAGCAGACCACGCCTGACAGGTCAGATCCGGCTCAATGCCCTGCACTCTCCCGCCCTATTGGGAGATAACCCTGACCTGGAAGTTCTGGTCCAGCGCGGCGAACTGGAATCATCCATGGGTGTCTACCCGGCGGGACTGTATCTGCGTCTGCCTCTGACTGAAGATCACCATTTACAGGAACTGACCATTCGCTGCACAGATGCACCACAGATTTGCAATAGTGGGACATCGGTCGTACCCGAAGCGCTCGAAGATGCTCTGCTGTATGTCGCGGCAGGACAGATGCTGACCAGCGATACGGAGCAACGCCGGATTGCAACTGCCGACCCGACGCGCTGGTTACCCGGGCCTGCCGAGGGCACACGGGTATTGCCATTACATGGTCATGGCACAGGTAACGTCATGTTGATTCAATGGGATGAATCGACCCCTATCAAACCGCGCCTGGACCCGATGGGTGAGGAAGTGCTGGTGCTCAAAGGTAATCTGTATGATGATGAAGGGCATTATCCGGCAGGCAGCTGGATACGCAATCCGGTTGCCACCTGGCAATCCTGGCAGGCAGACAAAGGCACGGTGCTTTATTACAAAAACGGACATTTCACCACACCTGACGATATTCAGTGAGTGATGGCTACTATTACCGAGGCGCCCGCAGAGCTTGCCAGCTTTGTCAAGAAAAGCGCCGCAGAGCTAGGCTTGTCGCATTGCGCGATAACCGATACCCAACTT
This sequence comes from Granulosicoccus antarcticus IMCC3135, assembly GCF_002215215.1. Classification (NCBI taxonomy): domain Bacteria; kingdom Pseudomonadati; phylum Pseudomonadota; class Gammaproteobacteria; order Chromatiales; family Granulosicoccaceae; genus Granulosicoccus; species Granulosicoccus antarcticus. The sequence continues at coordinate 5,765,441 of NZ_CP018632.1, forward strand.
GACACTCATGAGACCCACCTGCTGAACTGGCTCGATGCCGGCTTCCATGGCGAAATGGACTATATGCAGCGTCATGGGACCCGCCGCTCGCGACCCGCTGACCTGCTACCCGGGACCATACGCATCATATCTGTACGCCTCGATTACTATCCGCCAGATAGTGCAGATGCCGAATCCGTACTGGCAGACCCCTCGCTCGGATACGTTTCGCGCTACGCCCTGGGTCGTGACTACCACAAGGTGCTTCGGAACCGACTGCAAAAGCTTGCACAATTGATCAGTGAGCAATACGGCGCCTTTGGCTATCGGGCATTTGTCGACAGCGCTCCAGTACTTGAAAAGGCGCTGGCAGAAAAAGCCGGCCTGGGCTGGATTGGCAAGCACAGCAATCTGCTTTCCAGCAAAGCAGGGAGCTGGTTTTTTCTGGGAGAGTTGTATACCGACTTGCCTCTACCGATAGATGAGCCACTGCCTCGCTCGCATTGTGGCAGCTGCTCGGCCTGCATTCAGGCCTGTCCAACTGATGCCATTGTTGCGCCTTATCGGGTTGATGCCAGACGCTGCATCTCGTATCTGACCATAGAGCTGAAGGGCACTATTCCGATTGAATTCAGAAAGGCCATGGGCAATCGCATCTACGGCTGCGATGACTGCCAGCTGGTCTGCCCGTTCAACAAATTCAGCAAGGATACTCTTGAGGAGGATTTCAACGTCCGCAACCAGTTGGACAGCCCCTCGTTGACGGCTTTGTTCCGCTGGTCTGAACAGGATTTCAAGTCACGCATGGCTGGCAGCCCGATCTACAGAATTGGCCACGAGAGCTGGATTCGCAATATTGCAATCGCTCTGGGCAATGCGCCTGCGACAACAGATGTCATTGCCGCGCTTGAGTCACGCAGCAACGATCCCTCTGAGATCATTCGTGAACATGTCACTTGGGCACTCCAGCAAACAGCCCTGACCCTATAGTGCTTTTTGCAGAAAGATGGCATGCCCGGTCGATTCATCCAGCGTGTAGGCCGTGAATCCGAAACGCTCATAGGAGCGTCGGGCCAGCTCATTGCCGGTCAGAACTTCAAGAGTGACCTTGCAAGCCCCGCGACTTCGCGCTTCATCTTCAATGAAGGACAACAAGCGCTGGCCAACACCTCGGCCGCGAGCATCAAAGACAACCGACAGATCATGAATATTGATCAGCGGTTTGCAGGCAAACGTGGACAGACTAGTGAAACAATTAGCCAGCGCGACTGGCTTGTCATCCTGCCGTCCAATCACGGAAAAGGCGCCGGGCATGCTGGCCAGAGTTTGCACCAGATTCTGCCGGGCATAATCACTTAATGCGGCCGCACCACCCATGGGGTCACGCGCGTAATCATCCAGTAGATCAATCACCGCTTCACAATCCCTGGCATCTTCCCACTGTGCGACGGAGAACGTGATTCCTTCTGACAGCAATTCGTATTCAGACATTGCAAACCTCTGCGTATGATCGATTCCTGCCAACCACTATAGCGTATGCAGTAAATAGCATTACGCAAATGTTGAACAAGGCTCCTGTGACTAGCGCTTTTTCGCCTGGGCATTGCGACTGCGCAAGTCATTCAAACGCTCACCGATACGAATCTCCAGCCCTCTTTCGACCGGCTCGTAGAACCTGACAGCCTCTATCGTATCTGGAAAATAATGCGCACCAGCAGCAAAGCCGTCAACTTCATCATGTGCATAACGATAGCCATCTCCATGCCCCAGTTCACCCATCAGTTTCGTGGGAGCATTGCGCAAACTCATGGGTACCGGCTGATTGCCGTTTTCCCTGACAAAGGCCATGGCCGATTTAAACGCCTTATAGACCGCGTTGCTCTTGGGTGCGCAGCTCATGAACACAATAGCGTGAGCAATGGCAAGTTCGCCTTCGGGACTGCCCAGCTTGGTGTAGGCATCCCAGGCATATTGAGCGTGCTGAAACGCGCGAGGGTCAGCATTTCCAATATCTTCCGATGCAAAGCGCAACACGCGCCTGGCAATATAACGCGGATCGCAGCCGCCATCGATCATGCGACAGAACCAATACAGAGCCGCGTCCGGATCCGAGCCACGCATCGATTTATGTAGCGCCGAAATCTGATCATAGAAATGATCTCCGCCTTTATCAAACTGACGAAATGAATCTCTGGTGACTTCCCGAATCACCGCCTCGTCAATGATGCGCGCCTCCCCTTCACGTCGCGCGCAATCGGCAGCCAGTTCAAGCAATACCAGTGCATGCCTGGCATCACCGTCAGCGGTGGCAGCAAGCAGGTCCCGGTATTGATCATCCATCTGTATATCAATCGCGCCAAGACCGCGTTCCACATCGCTCAAGGCACGATCGATAACGGCCCTTATATCCGTATTTTCAAGATGCTTCAGTACATACACACGAACTCGTGACAGTAATGCATTGTTGAGTTCGAACGAAGGGTTCTCCGTCGTTGCTCCCACAAAATACAAAGTACCATCCTCGATATGAGGTAAAAACGCGTCTTGCTGTGACTTGTTGAAGCGGTGTACCTCATCCACGAACAGCACACTGCGCTGCCCTTGCGTATCAAGCCGATCGCGGGCTTCCTTGACCTTGTCACGTATATCCTTGACGCCCGAGAGCACTGCAGACAGGCTCATGAAATGGGCGTCACAGTGACTGGCGATCATGCGTGCCAGAGTCGTCTTGCCGGTGCCCGGCGGCCCCCAGAACACCATGGAATGCAATCTGTTGTGTTCCAGCGCCTGCCTCAGAGTGCTATCCGCACTGAGCAGATGGGACTGGCCGGAAAATTCGGCCAGCGTCACTGGCCGCAATCTATCGGCTAACGGTCGTACCGAGTCGTCGGCACTGAACAATTGGCCACTAGTAGTCATTGAGACCTATCACATCGACACCATCGGGTACCTGGAACTCGAACAGGGCATTATCCAGCTTGACGCCTGCCTGAAAATCACTGAAACGTATCTGCGTGGCCTGCCCGAAATTGTCTCGCAACTCCATGGCCGCCAGCCCCGCCTCATTCATGCCAATGAATATTTGCTCAAAGTCGGATGTGTCGGATTTGGGTGTCAGCTCCAGCCAGTTTATGGCCTCGACAGCCCCCAGTTCGACAATATCGAAAGCGTCTTCAAGCGGTGCAGAGCGCATCAGCAAAACCAGTGGCGTGCCGGCGATGCGCTCATCGATAGCATTGACGGTTACCTGTTCCAGGTCCTTGTCATAAAGCCAGATACGTTCGCCATCAGCGACTATCTCTTGCGTCTCGGGAGTGATGTAGGACCAGATGAACCGACCCGGTCGCTTGAGCTTGATGGTGCCCGTACTAGTCTGCAGCGGAACTGAGTCGGCATCGTATTGGGTCTGCTCGAAATCTGCCTGGAAGGTTTCGACATCCTTGATAAAGCTGTCCAGCTGCTCCATGCCAATATCTGCCTGCACAGCGCGCACGGGTAAAAGCAGAATCAGTGTAACAATCACTGTCATCAACACGGCAGGTCGCCGATAGACGGATTGCAACTGACGGCCAAGCATAAAAATTGGGAGGTGCATGTAACAAATCCTGTTCGGGCTGCGCCGTTCGACTTCGGATGGTGAACGCTCAGTCTACCTTGACGACACTAACAGGCGGTTGTTCCCCTACCCGCTCGCCGGTAAGCCTTACCGTCAGCAATAATAGGGCTGATAATCGGCACTGCAAGGGACCATCAATGTCTGAGTCCAGGTGACTGCCCGAGAATAGCGATCGCTGGATCAGCCTATTCCCGGAGGGTCTCTTAGTGGTGACCGTGGGTCGGAGGCGGCGCCAGCACTTCACGAGTACCACTGGACGTTACCTGACTGACAACACCGGCTGACTCCATTTCTTCAACCATTCTGGCAGCCCGGTTATAGCCGATTTTCAAACGTCGCTGCACATAGGAGATGGAGGCCTTGCGAGATTCCAGAACAATACCGACCGCCTGATCGTACAGCGCATCCATTTCATCACCACCACCGTCGCCATCACCACCCGACAAGCCGGGTATCGACACTGTGTTTTCCTGCAGAATTTCTTCGATATAGTTAGGCTCACCCGTCAGTTTGATATGTGCAACGACATTCTGCACCTCGTGATCATCGACAAAGGCGCCATGTACGCGCACGGGCAAAGCCGTACCCGGCGGCAGATAAAGCATGTCTCCATGACCCAACAGAGACTCGGCACCGCCCTGATCAAGGATGGTGCGTGAATCGATTTTGGATGACACCTGAAAGGCAATTCGTGTCGGTACATTCGCCTTGATCAAACCGGTAATGACATCGACCGAAGGGCGCTGAGTGGCCAGTATCAGATGGATACCTGCGGCTCGAGCCTTTTGCGCAATACGGGCAATCAGCTCTTCTGCCTTCTTGCCCACCTGCATCATCATATCGGCAAATTCGTCGACCACCACCACGATAAATGGCATTGGTTCCAGCGTTGGCGGCGCTGCCGACGGTGTCAGTGAAAGCTGCGGATCGTACAAAGGGTCGACAATCGGCGTGCCTGCCTTTATTGCATCATTGACCTTCTTGTTGTAGCCGGCAATGTTACGAACTTTCAGCGCTGCCATGACCGTATAGCGCCGTTCCATCTCGCCCACACACCAACGCAAGGCATTGGCAGCCTCTTTCATATCCGTAACAACCGGTGCCAGCAGATGCGGGATGCCATCATAGACATTCAATTCCAGCATCTTCGGATCAATCAGAATCAGTCGCACATCTTTCGCAGTGGCCTTGTATAGCAGGCTGATCAACATCGCGTTGACCGCTACAGATTTACCAGAACCGGTTGTACCAGCCACCAGCAAATGCGGCATACGCCCCAGATCCGCGGTGACTGATTCGCCACTGATGTCCTTGCCCAGTGCCAGTGTCAGAGGAGATTTCTTTTCGATGTACTGCGGCGATTGCAACATTTCGCTCAGCTGCACAATCTCTCGGTGATCGTTTGGCACCTCGATACCGATAGTAGATTTACCGGCGATGACTTCGACTACTCGCACACTGACCAGCGACATCGAGCGGGCAATATCCTGCGACAGGCCGGTAATGCGGCTCGCCTTGATACCGGGGGCCAACTGCATTTCGAAACGCGTAATGACGGGCCCCGGATGAACGGCAACCACTTCGACGGTAATGCGGAACTCGGCCAGCTTTTGTTCCAGCAAGCGTGACAGCGCTTCCAGGTCTTCTTCGGAAAAACCCGGTTGTTGTGGCTCCGGCGCATCCAGAAGAGATATTGGCGGCAAGTCTGTATCAGGTACATCCAGAAACAGCTTGGTTTGCTTGTGCTCTTCGACACGCGGTTTGATGGCGATTTTTTTCTTGCGCATCGGATCGACGGTGGGCAACACGGTCTCATGAGCAAGTGGTGCTGTTGTTACCGAGGCAACCTTGAGCTGCTCCGGGGTTACCGGTATATCCTCGACTTTCGGGCTTTTTCTGGCTCTGGGCTTGCTCGCAACAGGTGCTTCGGCAACGATCTGCTCTGGCGGGGCCTGATAGACCGGAGGCTCTATTGCATAGGGATCATTCAATAATGGATCAGCTTCACCCAGCAGTGGATCGGCCTCCCCTAACGATCTGTCCAGAGCATCCATGCGAGCACTGTGCGAGGGACCAGCCCTGTTGCTCCGGGCTGCTGCACTCTTGGCAGCTCCAGTAGCCACCTGAGTACCTGCCAGCGCTTTCTCTCGAGCAGTTGCCAATGCTGCCGCCAGACCTGTACGAGGTGGGTTCTCGGCATCGATATCCATCAGTGGATCAAGTTCAGGGACTCGAACCGGACGTTCCGGTGCGCGGCGCTCGGCTCTTTTGCGTTCCGGTGTACTTGCAACAGGTGCTTCTGCGGGCTGAGATCGCCGCCGGCTTGCCAGCGCAGCCTCACGTTCACGATGACGCAGATGCGCTTCGCGTGCACGATCTGCAGACCTGACTCTGGCCTGTTCGGCATGCGACTCCCCCATAGAGCGAAAGCCGCCCTTGAGCCTTTCGAAAAACCCAACGACTGCACCACCGAGCATTTCGATCAATTGCAACCACGAGGTGCCAAAGGCCAGCGTCAGACTGCTGAAAAATATGGCCAGTAGCAGCAAGGTGGTACCCAGATGATGCAGAAACCCCACCAGCCTCCAGGCAACCGCGGTTCCCAGAATGCCGCCGCCAAAGATATTGTCTGGCAAGGCTCCTTCTGGCACACCAAAATGCAAATCGGCCAAGCCACTGGCACTAGCCAGCATCAAAATGACACCGATCAGGCGAACAAAGGCAAAAGGACGGTAGGCATTGAGAACGCGACGCTCATCACGAAACAGTAACCAGCCACTGATACCCAGCACCAACGGCAACAGATACGCCATGTAGCCGAACAAGGATAAAGAGACATCTGCAAACCAGGCCCCTACCCTGCCGACGCTGTTTTGAATGGGCTCACCGCCGCCCGTGTGCGACCAGCCAGGGTCACTGGCATTGAAACTTGTCAGTGCCAGCAAGGCGATGAGGGCGGCAAACACACAGACAATGCCCCCTACCTCACGAAACAACCTGCCCATATGACCCAGTGTCCGGGTATCAGACAGGTGAGCGCTGGCTGCGGCGCGGGTGCTGGCAGCCGTTGGCTTGCCTTTGCCTTCCGCTTGCCCCGCTGTTCGTCGGGTAGCCGTAGCACGACGGCTGGCAACTCGACTTGCACTCTTGCTGCCATTGGCCTTGCGGGCAACGGGCGCTTTTTTGCGACGTGCCACTGCCGCGCGCTTTTTGGTAACTTGTGCCAAAAATACTTGTCCTGACTTTACCGAGAGTGAGGGCGTTGTGAAATCGCGATCCAATACCACATTAATGCTCGCCAGAACCAAAAGTGTAGCAGACGCCCGCGGCCACACCTGCCGCTATCGCTACGTTTACGGGTAGTATTCCCTTCCTGATTTCCTGTAACACTGACAGATAAACCAAAGACTCATGACTCAAACTCGTCATTGCAAACTGCTCATTCTGGGATCGGGACCTGCCGGTTACACCGCTGCCGTCTATGCGGCCAGAGCCAATCTGAATCCCGTACTGGTCGCTGGCATGGAGCCGGGTGGACAATTGACCACCACCACAGACGTCGATAACTGGCCCGCTGATGCACTCGGTGTGCAGGGACCAGAATTAATGGAGCGCTTCAAGCAACATGCCGAACGCTTCGAAACAGAAATCATCAGTGATCATATTCAGTCGGTGGATTTCTCCACCCGACCGTTACAACTAACAGGTGACACTGGTAGCTATACCTGTGATTCGCTGATTATTGCCACTGGTGCCAGTGCCATGTATCTGGGACTCCCATCTGAAGAGGCATTCAAGGGCCGCGGTGTATCAGCTTGCGCAACCTGCGACGGTTTTTTCTACCGCCAGAAGAAGGTGGCGGTAATCGGTGGCGGCAATACGGCGGTGGAAGAGGCCCTCTATTTATCCAATATCTGTAGCGAAGTGGTACTGGTACATCGTCGCGACTCACTGCGCGCAGAAAAAATCCTGCAAGATCGTCTATTCGAAAAAGAGCGTACCGGCAATATCCGCATCGTCTGGGACCATACGCTGGATGAAGTATTGGGTGACCAGTCAGGGGTGACCGGCATGCGTATTCGTCATACGGAGACTGGTGCGACCGAAGATATCGACTTGCTGGGTGTGTTCATTGCCATTGGGCACAGCCCCAATACCAGCCTCTTCACGGATCAGCTTGAAATGCAAGGCGGTTATCTGAGCGTACACGGAGGCAGTTCGGGTAATGCAACAGCGACCAGTGTAGCCGGTGTTTTTGCAGCAGGTGACGTTATGGATCATGTCTATCGCCAGGCAATCACATCTGCCGGTACTGGCTGCATGGCCGCACTGGATGCTGAACGTTTCCTGGAAGCCCTGCAGACAGCTTGAACAAGAACTGAGCTAGTCCGGCTCTCACATGCTGGTAACACTCGCCTCCGGCCGGGTGTTACCAGCACGTGAGTTATGCATGAAAAGCAAGACCCTGGCAAAAGCATGAACCTTCAGATAGAAGTACGCGATTCTTTGGCAGAGATCAGCAGCGAGAAGTGGAACGCTCTGTGTGAGGACGGTAATCCGTTCTTGCGCCACGAGTTTCTGCACACACTCGATGCAAGCGGCTGCCTGGGCGATGCAACCGGCTGGTATCCACGCTATTTTCTGTTGTGGTCCTCTGATGACGAATCGCGTGAACTGCTTGGCGCTGTCCCCGCGTATATCAAAACCAACTCGTATGGCGAGTTTGTCTTTGACTGGGCCTGGGCTGAAGCCTATGAACGCAATCAGATGGATTACTACCCCAAGCTGGTATCCAGCATCCCCTTCACCCCTGCAACCGGTCAACGACTACTGGTCCGTGCAGATCAACCCTATGAGCAAACCGTTCTGCTTATGGCAGGCGCTATACGACAGTTTGCCGAATCACAGCGTTTTTCCGGCGTGCATTACCTGTTTCTCACTGAACGTGAAAGCCGCTTGTTGTCAGCAAGAGAGCCGGCACCTGCCAGCCGTGAGCAAGAAAAACCAGCCGATGATGACACCGTTTCAGCATCGACAAACATCGCCGACGATCATCTGCGTCGCATCGATTGCCAATATCACTGGCACAACGACAGCTACTCGGATTTCGATGACTTTCTGTCTCGATGCACCTCTCGACGACGCAAGACCATTCGCAGAGAAAGACGCCATGTCAGTGATGCGGGCATACGCCTGGAACAACGCTCCGGAAGCTCGCTGAGCGATGCCGAATGGCACTGGGTGCACCAGTTTTATGCCTCTACATTCGATCGAAAATGGGGCAACCCCTCGTTAACGCAAGCATTTTTTGAAACCATCGGCGATAAAATGGGCGATCAGGTACTGATTGTATTTGCCTACGACGACTCGGATGAAGAGCCGGAATGGCCGGTCGCCTGTTCCATCATGTTTGTTGGCACTCATACCTTGTATGGCCGCTTCTGGGGCTGTCGCAAAGAATTCAACTCATTGCATTTTGAAGCCTGTTACTACCAGGGAATCGAATTCTGCATCGCCAGGGGAATTCAGAATTTCGAACCCGGAGCCCAGGGTGAGCACAAGATCACCCGTGGCTTTGTGCCATCCATTACTCACTCTGCACACTACATCCAGCACCCGGCGTTCCGTGATGCCATTGCCGCCTTCTTGTCTGAAGAGCGCCCCCACGTTGAACAAAGATGCGCCGGACTCACCAATTTGTTACCGTTCAAGGCTGAGACCCTCTCCCTGTAGCAACTTATGCCCATTCCGTTCCTGGCCCCGGATGACGATGTAACGCCGTTCCCAGCAACCTGCACCGCGTTAATCGAGCCCAACGGCTTGTTGATGGCGGGCGGCAACCTGAGTGAAAGACGTTTGCTGGCAGCTTATCGTGCGGGCGTATTTCCCTGGTTCGAGGCGGGCGAGCCTATTCTGTGGTGGTCTCCTGATCCACGCTGCGTAATCTGGCCTGACGATATAAAGATTTCGCGAAGCCTGGGCAAGACCATTCGCCAGGGCCGCTATGAAGTGACAGAAAACCTGGCGTACCGGGAAATCATGCGCCGCTGCGGCGCACCTCGCAAAGGCAGCTCAGGAACCTGGATCACCGATGAGATGATGGCTGCCTATTGCCATCTGAATACGCTCGGCATTGCCCATTCACTGGAAGTCTGGATGGGCCACCAACTGGTCGGTGGACTCTATGGAATCAGGATGGGTCGGGTATTTGTAGGCGAGTCCATGTTCTCAACCGAGCGCGATGCCTCCAAGGTGGCTCTCGCCCACCTGGCCACATCGGGCAAGTACAAGCTGATCGACTGTCAGTTGGAAACACCTCACCTGGCCAGCATGGGGGCAACCACCATCAAGCGAGAACATTACCTGCACCTGCTTAACGAGTATGGCGATTTTCCAGCCGAGTCCCACCTGCCTGAATCGCCGCGATCCTCTACGGCCTGATTACAGGCTCTCTCATACACTGCCGATCGCAAAAATACGACCGGCAGTGGCTGTCTGTCAGAGCTGGCCGACGACTCAGATATGCGCCAGAATGGCCGCTTTAACTGCTCCCAGCTCAGCTTCGACAGTCTGCACGGCTTCCTGACCTCGGATGGCAATATCCGGATCCTTGAGGCCATGACCTGTCAACGTACAAGTAATCAGACTGCCGGCTGGTATCAGTCCTGATTTGACATCCCGAAGCGCTCCACACAGCGAGACTGCGGACGCCGGCTCACAAAAAATACCTTCCTTGCGTGCCAGCAGAGCCTGCGTGGCAAGCAGCTCATCATCACTGACCTCGTCAAACCAGCCACCGGATTCATTGACAGCAGCCTGTGCCAAATCCCAGCTTTGCGGGTTACCGATACGGATGGCAGTTGCCAGAGTTTCCGGATTCTCGACGGGGGCACCCCGCATGAAGGGCGCTGAACCGTCAGCCTGGTAACCGACCATCACAGGTCGCTTGTCGGTCATCGCAGTATTCACATAGGGACAATTCTCTGCACCGCTGTAAAGAGTGCAAGAAGCCGTACTTTTTCCGCAAGCTTCGCTGTAACCGATCCAGTAAGCTGAAATATTGCCGGCATTGCCCACTGGAATACAGTGATAGTCAGGCGCACGCCCCAGTGCTTCAACGATTTCGAAGGCGCCGGTTTTCTGCCCCTGCAAACGATACGGGTTGATTGAATTGACAATAGCTACCGGTGCTTCACCCGCGACTTCCTTCACCAGACGCATGCCGTCATCAAAGTTACCCTTGATTTGCAGCACGACTGCACCGTGCGCTATCGCCTGAGCCAGCTTGCCCATTGCAATCTTGCCTTCGGGAATGAGTACGAAGGCAGTCATGCCGGCTCGAGCTGCATAAGCGGCGGCGGCGGCTGAAGTATTGCCCGTAGAGGCGCAAACGATGGCCTTTGCACCCTCCTCTGCAGCTTTGCTCACAGCCATGGTCATGCCACGATCCTTGAACGAGCCTGTCGGGTTCAGCCCTTCGTACTTGACGTAGATCTCGACATCAATACCCAGCTCACGCGGCAGATTGACGAGCCGAATGAGAGGCGTATCGCCTTCATTGAGCGAAATCACGGGCGTTTTGTCGCTGACAGGCAGGCGATCGCGATAGCGATCGATCAGCCCTGTGTAGTGGGCAGCGCGGTTTTGAGTTGCAGACATGATGAGTGACTCTGATACCGGACAGATCCGGTATTTTCTGTGTGAGTGACGATAGTTAGGGTAGCGGCAATATGACGGTTTTCAACGCACCTGCCAAGACAAGTTAGAGAGACTCCACGCGGATGCGGGTGACTGGCTGAGTAATCGTTGAAAGTGCCTCGATTCGCTCAATGGCTGTCTCGATCAAACCTTCTCGCACCCTGCGGGTCAGCAAGATAATCGGCACATTCGGCACCTCGATGGAGTCATCCGACAATTCACCAACCATCTCGGGCTCTTTCTGCAAAATGGCTTCGATACTGATACCCAGCTTGCCGAATATATCGGTAACCGTTGCCAGGACACCGGGTTGATCCAGAGCATGCAAGCGCAGGTAGTAGGCAGACTGATAGTTTGCCGTGTCGAGCATGACATGTGGTGTCAGTGCATCTGGCTGGAAGGCCAGTGTCGGTACACGGTGTGCTGGATCGGCATCCAGGCAGCGAACCGCATCGATAATGTCTGCCACCATGGCTGACCCGGTGGGCTCTGAGCCGGCACCGGCACCATAATACAAAGTGGGGCCGACGGCATCACCGTGCACCACGATCGCATTCATGACGCCATTGACATTGGCAAGCAGACGTCGCTCCGGTATCAGCGTCGGGTGCACACGCAACTCAACCCCTTCCTTGCGACGACGAGCCACTCCCAGATGCTTGATCCGGTATCCCAATTCTTCTGCAAACTCGACATCTTCACGTGTGATCTGACTGATCCCTTCGGTATAAACCGCATCGAACTGCAGAGGCATACCAAACGCAACCGATGCCATGATGGCCAGCTTATGCGCCGCATCGATGCCTTCAACATCAAATGTCGGGTCAGCTTCGGCATATCCCAGTTCTTGAGCTTCTGCCAGTACATCATCAAAGGTGCGTCCTTTTTCTGCCATTTCACTCAGGATGAAGTTACCTGTGCCATTGATGATACCGACCAGCCATTCGATTCGATTGGCTGTCAGACCTTCCCGTAAGGCCTTGATGATCGGTATGCCGCCAGCAACTGCAGATTCGAAGGCAATCGTTACGCCTTTTTCACTGGCAGCCCGGAACAGCTCATTACCATGCACGGCGATCAGCGCCTTGTTGGCCGTAATCACATGTTTGCCATTTGCGATGGCGCTATGCAGCAAAGACAGGGCGGGGTCATCGCCTCCCATGGCCTCGCACACAATATCAATATCCGGATCACTGACCAGGCTTTGAGCATCGGTGGTGATGTCAATACCCAGGTTCAGCGCTTCGGCTTTGGCCTTGTTGCGCACTGCTGCACGCGTCAGGCGAATGGACCGCCCGGTACGTCGCTCAATTTCAGCGGCGTTGCGAGTCAGGATATTGGCCACACCCTGCCCCACCGTGCCCAGTCCTAACAAGCCAATCGTTACCGGTTTCAAGAAAATCTCCTGCCTTTGATTGAGCCTTACAGGTGTTCACCCGGGCTCGGGACGACTATTATAACGTGATGAAAATGCATCTAGAGACTTCTGATCAAAACCTGATCAGCAATTATGGAAAGGGGGTGCTGGGTATCAACGGTCAGGACTTTCGTAGCAACATCCTGATAACCCGCACCCGGATAATAGAGGACTGGTTTTCCGGCGATCTGAAATCACTGACAATCGCTCATTTTGCGCCGATTCTCGACGACGTGGAAGCGGTACGCCCCGAGATTGTTTTACTGGGCTCCGGGCATCTGCACATATTCCCCGATTTTTCTCTGATCAGCGAACTTCGAGAACATGGCATCGCTCTGGAAGTGATGAACACTCGTGCAGCCTGTCGCACCTACAGTGTTCTGGTGAACGAATATCGACCGGTTGCTGCAGCGCTGATTCAGATTGAGGAGTGACTGGCACCCGTCAGACTGACCTGATACAAACAGAAACGGCGCTATAGAGCGCCGTTTTTGCTATCTGTGGAGAGTGCGCCACCGCGTGACCGCTCTTGATCGAGCTTTGCTCAATACATCATGCCAGGAACAGATTTTCAGCAGAATAGCCACTGCCTTCCAGAATACGACGCAAACGTTTCAAGGCTTCCATCTGTATCTGCCTGACGCGCTCACGAGTCACACCCAGCTCCTGTCCGACCTCTTCAAGCGTTGACTTTTCGTGTCCGTGCAGCCCGAATCTACGCACCAGAACCTCGCGCTGCTTGGATTCAAGCTTTAACAGCCACTCGTTGATATGAGAATTGACTGATTCATCTTGTAACACCATGGACGGATCGACATTGTTCTCATCAGGAATGATGTCCAGCAATGGCCGCTCGCCATCCTTGCCAATCGCCACATCCACCGAAGATACCCGGTCTCTCAGGCTCAACAGTCGCATTACATCTTCAACAGGACGCTCAGTCAGGACCGCAATGTCTTCTGCGGTCGGCTCACGATCCAGCGATTGCTGCAGTCGACGCTCTGCCTTGATGTAGACATTCATCTCCTTGACGACATGAATGGGCAGTCGAATGGTGCGTGTCTGATTCATCAGACCCCGTTCGATTGTCTGACGAATCCACCATGTGGCATACGTGGAAAATCGAAAGCCACGTTCCGGATCGAATTTTTCGACCGAATGAATCAGTCCCAGATTGCCCTCTTCAATAAGATCAAGCAAAGCCAGACCGCGATTCATGTAGCGGCGCGCTATCTTCACCACAAGCCGCAAGTTACACTCGATCATCTTGGCGCGAGATTTCTCACAACCTTTCTGAGCCAATCGGGTGTACATTTTTTCTTCATCAGCATTCAACAGCTCTGAATGCTCGATTTCCTTCAGATAGAGCCTGGTGGCATCCATCTCCTTGCGGGAGCCATCACGCAACTTGCTCGCTGTGATCTTCTCGCTCGCGTCGTCATCGTTTGTCGTTGAAGATGAAGCACTGTCAGCTCCGCGTCGGTTCCACCCGTCGCGGTCGTCAGTGGTCATCGTGAAGTTTCCCCAATGTTGTGTCATGAGACACTCTCTTGCCGTTTTTTTTAGATATTAAAGGAACTTAGCTCACTTTGCTAATGCAAATTCACCGGTTTCACGTTTGTTTCATACAGGACACTGTTACTTGACTGACAGACTCGGGAAAGCTTTAAGGCAGATCTAACCTTACCGTACAGACAGGAAGTCCATAGGATTCAGTGAATTACCATTTTGCCGCACCTCGAAACGCAGTACGGACTCCTGTTGTGCATTCCATCCCAGTGTTCCGATGGGATCGCCGGCTCTTACGGTGTCATTTTCGGCAACATACAGGTCTCTGGCGTGAGAATAGGCCGTGAGCAGAGAATCCTCATGCCTGACTATGATGAGATTTCCGGCACCGCTGGGGTCTTTGCCCGAGTACGCCACGGTGCCATCCTTGACTGCCACAACGGGCTGTCCGGGTATGCCGGCAATATCGACACCGTGCCGACCTTCCTGAATCGGTGAAAAACCTCGCGCCACCTGCCCTTCTGTTGGCCAGGTCCAGCGACCAACCAGAGATTGCAGCTGCTCACTGACCACAGCGCTACTGCCCGCACTATCCTGTCCACCGGTATATTCCTCCTCAACAACCTCTCGAGGTGCATACCCAGGCTGTGGGTCGCGTTGCTGCATGTACTCGGCCTCTCTGGCGGGCAGGTCATCGCGTCGGTAGGCTTTACGCGGACTCAGCAAATTGACGTCCGAGACCACGGCACTGACACCTGGAGTGAACACTGAGCGATTGGGCTCCTGTTCGTAACGACGCTCAGGTACCGCTTTGGGCGTTTCAGCCCGTGAAACCACAGCCTCATCCTGGCGAGGAATCTGAACGTCTGGCTTTTCTTCAGGCACTGCCCAGGCCGACTTGGATTGATAGTTCTGCGTAGCCCGGGATGCTGACCGGATATTGATATGCGTGCCCGTGGAAAAGTACCGTCCGACATTCGGATTCAGGGCTGCCAGCTCATTAGGTGACAACTTGTACCTGAATGCGACGGATTCCAATGTGTCACCAGCACGCACGACGTAGGTTTCAGAACCAAGGTCCAGACGATTCAGGCTCTCTTCGACTCGCGGCACGGTGCCACATGCCGTGACAGCAAGAGTCAGAATGGATAAGCAGCAAACTCGTTGCAAAGGCTTCATGGGTCACTCGATAATGCAGTTGTCTTTGCCAGAGCGCCGAGGCGGCTGACAGGGATCTGTTCGCGATTACAGAGTCTAGTTGGCTATTCAGGACTTACCAGAGAGAAAGGGAACAAAATTCACATCGTGCTCCTGGCGTCGACTAAAACCTTGATGGGTTCGCGTAATGATAGTCAAAGACTGCGTACCGCCCTGCTCTCCGACCGGCACGATCATCCGCCCACCAATGGCCAACTGTTCCAGCAGCGGCTCGGGTATGGACTCTGGCGCGGCCGTTACCATGATGCCATCGTATGGACCATGGCCGGACCAACCCCAACCACCGTCACTGTAGCGGGTATGGATATTTCGATATTGCAAAGCGCGAAATCGCCGCCTCGCCCGATCAAGCAGAGTGCGTATTCTCTCGACCGTAAAAACAGCTTCTACCAGTTGTGACAGAACTGCCGCCTGGTAACCTGATCCCGTTCCGACCTCCAGAACTCGCTCAATCGGACCATCCTCCAACAGTATTTCTGTCATGCGTGCGACAGCAAAGGGCTGGGAAATGGTCTGCCCTTCACCGATGGGAAGCGCAACATCATCATAGGCACGGGTCGAGATGGCTTCATCCACAAACAGATGACGCGGCACGGCTGCCATGACCTCCAGCAATTGTTCATTCCTGATGCCACACTCTTTCAAACGCTTCACCATACGCGTCCGGGTTCGCTGAGACGTAAAACCGATACCGGCAATCTGCTCAGCGCTGGCGATCACAACAGACTCTCCAACCACATACCAACAGGCGACACACTGTCAAGACGCGTCAAATCAATCTGCAGTGGCGTGACTGACACATAGCCGTCTCGCACTGCGCCAAAATCAGTGCCCGGGCCATCATCGGCAACGTCTCCGGCAGCACCAATCCAGAAAACGGTTTCACCCCGTGGGCTCAGTTGTTTAATCGATTGCTTGGACGGATGCCGGGTTCCTAATCGTGTCGCACGCAAACCCGCCAGCTCATCAAAGGGAAGATCCGGCACATTGATGTTGAGTATGGTGTCCATCGGCAATGGCACCTCTTTCAAATGAGCAACCAGATTGCGGGCGACCCGCGCGGCAGTTGCATAGTGCTGCGGCTCATGCGAGGCCATCGATATCGCCAGCGCTGGATGCCCCAGATGCCGCCCTTCGATAGCGGCTGCAACTGTCCCTGAATACAAAACATCGTCCCCCATATTGGGCCCGTCATTAATGCCGCTGACGACCATGTCCTGCGACTCGTCCAGCAGACCGCTGAGCGCTATATTCACGCAGTCAGTAGGGGTTCCTTCCAGCGAATAAATATCTGCCTCATGCCGGCGCGCATGCACGGGATGCGATAATGTCAACGAGTTGCTGGCACCACTGCGATTCCTGTCGGGAGCAACAATAGTGGCTATCCCCAGCGTCTTCATCGACTCATGCAGTGCTCGAATACCGGGGGAGAGATATCCGTCGTCGTTCGCAATGAGAATCCGCATGAGAGGGTTTTCTTTACATGTAGTTGTAGTTAATTAACAGTAAATTTAGTCCGCATTGGCATTTAAGCAACTGCGAAATTGCAATAAAATGAAACGCATGTCGATTATCCAAAGCAGTTTTTCCCCTCCGGGCTGGTTAAGCAACCCTCATTTACAGACAATCATTGCCAGTCAGTGCCTCAAGCCAGCGCCGGTCGAATCCGACCATGAGCGCCTTGAGCTACCTGACGGTGACTTTCTGGATATCAATCTGGGCAGGCATCCTGGAGAGCTCGTGGCGATCTTCCATGGCCTGGCCGGCAGCGTGAATAGCAGCTATATCCGCGGCGTCTTCCAGACATTGCAACAAGCCGGATTCCGCCCGGCATTAATGCATTGGCGCGGATGCAGTGGCGAGCCCAACCGTCTGAAACGCGCATACCACTCCGGTGCCAGCGACGATATCGACTGGTTCGTCAACTATCTGTCGCAGCGATTCCCGAATACCCGTCTCTATGGGCTTGGCTATTCCCTAGGTGCCAATGCCTTACTCAAATACCTGGGCGAATCAGGCTCGCACTCACCTCTGTCAGGTGCCATGGCTGTCTCTCCACCTCTGGTATTGCAAGAAGGGGCCAACAAGCTCAATCGGGGAACTGCAAGGCTGTACCAGAGGCATTTGCTCAGGCTGATGCGCAGACAACATGAATACAAGCGTATTCTCTATCCCGATCTGGGGCTACCCGTCGCAAGCGACGCACTTGACAGTCTTTGGAAATTCGATGACGCCATCACCGCGCCTTTGCACGGCTTCAAGGACGCAAATGATTATTACCAGCGCTGCAGTGCTCGTCAGTTTCTACCGGCAATTGACATACCTACGCATATACTGGGGGCGTCGGACGATCCCTTTTTCACGCCAGCAATACTGCCAGAAGCAGATGAGTTAAGTAACAATACAACTATGGAGCTATCGAGTAAAGGCGGCCATGTTGGTTTTCTTGATGGTCGCAAACGCTGGCTGGACTCTCATGTGGCTGGTGTTCTGGACAGCTTCAGACAGTCTGGGAATTGATGGTCCGAACCATCCATTCACCACTCGTCGAATACTCCAGCCTGCAAAGCGTTGCCGGGTCCACGCGAAAATCCATGGCTCGTGACAAAGGCCAGCCCAGACATAGACACATCAGCGCTCGAATACTGCCACCGTGCAGAACCGCCACCGCTGACTGCATGGAATCTCCTGCCAGGCTCGCTTGAACCTCCTGCAGCCAGTTGCCACAGCGTTGCGCCTGTTGGGCGAATGTTTCGCCATTGGGTGGCGATCGGTTGACCCAGTCCTCTCCCCACTCGCGCATTCGCTCTTCATGCTGTTCGTGTACCTGCGACCAGGTAAGACCTTCCCAATCGCCAAAATCAAGTTCCACCAGACGCTCATCAAACATGATATCGGGAAAACCCGAGGCAGCTTCGGGCTTCAAGGATAGTTGCCGTTGACGCAACAGCGCCAAGGTTTCACGGGTCCGCTGCAAAGGGCTGCAATACCAGGCGTCTACGTGCCAGTCAGGACCCAGCCCCTCAGCCAGCAACACAACAGCCTCACCTCCTCTTTCAGATAATGCAATGTCCGATCGACCAGCGACACCACCATTGTCATGCCAGACGGTGTGACCATGGCGTATCAGATCGAGTGTTCTCAATGCCACGACAAGACCCCCAGCACGCTCAGGTAGACCGCTACCTCGACCAACTGGTTGGTCGCACCCAGACAATCACCGGTAATTCCTCCAAAGGTTTTCTCGAAATGCCGTCCGGCCAGCACCGTAACCAGCCAAGCCACTGGCAGTAAAAACAGAATCGCAGGCGACACCCAATATGCCAGCAGGATCAGCAGCAGGGCTGCCAGAAGTGTGCTTTCAACCAGTCGTCGCAGAGTGACGCCTTCTGCCACCACCTTGTTGGCAGCTTCAGGGCGGGCATAGGGCACGAACACCATCAACCAGACACTGCTCCAGCGACTCAGAACATGGGCTGCCACCAGCGCACAGAGACACCATCTGACATCCAGCTGTACCAGCTCCCACAAACTCAGCAGCTTGATCAACACCAGCAAGATCAGCGCAAGCGAACCGTATGTTCCAACCCGGCTATCTCGCATGATCTCAAGCTTGCGATCAATCTGGAAAGCCCCGGCACTGTCAGCCACATCTGCCAGCCCATCTTCATGGAATGCCCCTGTCAGACGTATCGACAGCAGCAACATGAGACCCAAGGCTACTGATGCAGGAAACACCTTGAGCAAGAGCGCCAGGCACGTAGCCAGCAACACGCCGATACCGAAACCCACGACTGGAAAATAACGGCTGGAACGAGCCAGCTCGGCAGGCTCGCCGCTGGCGAGCTTGCCGGTGGGCAGACGCGTAAGAAACATGGTGGCCGTGGCCAGAGCACTTAGCTCCCCCACAACGTTCTGCCTGCCAGTGCAGTGGCTGTCAAAGCCCTTCGACTAATGCTCATTCGGCCGTGGAAACACCTGCATCGGCAAAGCTTGCCATATCGCATAACACGGCGGCAGCACCTCGTAGCAGCGGCAAGGCAAGTGCGGTTGCCGAACCTTCGCCCAAACGCATATCCAGCTGCAACAAAGGCTGCGCAGCCAACTGCCTGAGCGCCAGAGCATGGCCTGTTTCGGCCGATTGGTGAGCAAAGAACAGCACATCACGTACAGAGGGCTTGAGCCGACAAGCTATCAACGCCGCCGATGTCACGATAAAGCCGTCCACAAGCACCGGTAGACGGTGTGCCGGAGCTTCCAGCATCGCCCCGACCAGGGCTGCAATCTCCAACCCACCGGCATTGCGCAAGCATTCCAACGGGTCGTCAGCCAGCAGAGCATGGCGTTGCATGGCATCGGCAACCACTCGCTGCTTGAGCGACAATTGCGAATTATTCAGGCCCGTACCTCGCCCTGTCACCTCTGTTGCGCTGGCTCCGCACATCAAGCCTGTGAGGATGGCAGCAGAGGTGGTATTGCCGATACCCATCTCACCCAGCCCCAGACATTTCTGACCCGCCTCGACGGCGCGTACCACCGCTTCGCGCCCCACCTGCAGAGCACTATCAAGCTCTTCGTGTGTCATGGCAGCTTCCTCAAGCAGATTCCGGCTACCAGCACGTACTTTGGCGTGTACAACTCCCGTCAGCTGTTCAAGATCTGCATTCACACCCACATCAATCACTTCCAGAGACGCTCCCGCCGCAGCCCCCAGGACGCAAACAGCGGCACCACCACTGGCAAAGTTCGCCATCATCTGCGCAGTGACCTCCGCCGGGTAGGCACTGACCCCTGCCGCAGTAATGCCGTGATCGGCAGCAAAAACAATGATACGAGCCGGATCAACCACGGGCACCACGCTCCCTTGCACGGTAGCCAGCTGCACGGCTACGGCCTCAATCTGTCCCAGAGAGCCCGGTGGTTTTGTCTTGTTATCCAGCCGCTTGCGAGCATCGGCTGATATATCTGAAACAGTATCAGCTGTTTCACCTTGAAAATTCAACACGTCTTTTAATCCTCAAACGTTACTCGCATGCCCAGCAATCTCCTGACATGTTCATCCACCGCATCACGATCAGCATCGCTCATGCGTACGAACTGGGCGCGATAAGTAGGCTCATCGCCTCGGGCGACTTCTGGCGCGTCATTACCGGACATGATCACGGCATCGGTACCAATTCGACGACCACTGGGAAACAGTGTCAATGTGATGCCGACCATTTCGCCAGGTTGCAACAAAGTACGGTCCGAGAACCGCAAACCACCGGCGGACAGGCTCACCTTGTGAGTGGGTTTGGCAGAAGCAGGTTCCCCACCCAGCAACAGTTCCCGGATGCGCTCCTCCAGATTATCAATATAACTGGCAACGTCGGGGTAGTCACTTCGGACAACGGCGTAACCCTTGATATCGTACTTGTCACGCTTGCGTACCGGCACCCGTGCCGAGCTGGGGACTGGCTGCCCAGCCGCCGGCATATCGGCCAGACGCTGCACCTGCAGACCAACGGCATCCTGAACTCGCAGGTATTGTCGCCTCTCGGGCGAGGTCCGCGGTGGTGTTTCTACCTGATCTGTCATGTTGACTACCTGTGTTGAAGGATCGCTGTCGGCAAGATTCAAGCTGTTGCCAATAACTCGGAACATCCCGGGTACATCCTTTGATGTCTGGTTTTCGCTATACTGCTGTGCTGTGCCTGCCGTCCCGGTAGCTCAGATGGATAGAGCGGCCCCCTCCTAAGGGGCAGGTCGGGGGTTCGAATCCCTCCCGGGACACCATGCACGGCACCTCTGGCAGAACAATTTGCTGACAGCTTCCTGCCCTTGATCGGGCAGTCCGCCGTTATGAATGATACTGACCTATTTGGTCTTCTTCTTTTCCAGCTTCTCGAAACCCTGATGTGAAATGGTTTCAGTCTGGTCGAGTCGTGGATGTGAGGTTCTGAAGGCCTGATCCAGATTCTTTTCCTTGTCCATGGCCAGCAAAGTTGCCTTCAGCGCATGAATCGCTGCCAACACATCGCCGGTATGTCCAGATTCGGAAATAGTGTGCATATTGCGCGTCGGGAAACCGACTGAGGTTGCCGCACTGTCGACACTGGCCAGTACCGATGCCATGCCATCCGTACCCGTGTCGCGACCACTGACGTCAATTTGCACCGGTATTCCCTCTTTGGCAGCGGCCTTCTTGATGCGGGCATTCAACTGTTCACTGACAATGGCTCCGGTCGTCAATGTGAAGCCCTTACCCATTTCCAGCGGCTGCATGTTGCGATCACCGATACCGGGAGCCGCGACGTAGTCATGGTTGACATCAATCGCAATCAACACATCTGGCGCCATTTCTCCGGCGATCACGCGACTACCAAATCGACCGATTTCTTCATGCGATGCAATGGCATACAGCACTCGAATTTTCTTGGTACCACCGGCTTCTGCCACTAATCGGGCTACTTCAGCCGTCACAAAGCATCCCAATCCGTTATCCAGATAGGCGCCGTAAAAAGTATCCGGGCTGAAACCTCGCTTGATGGGTCGGTTCAGCAAGATCGGATCACCTGGCTGCAATCCCAGTCGCTTGATCTGATCAGCCTTGTTTTCACCGTGAATCTGTAGATCCAGATACAGAGAATTTGGCCGAATACCCTTGTCGCCAGTGCGTTGCGCCGGGTCCGAGAAGTGAATGGCGCCCATGGCTTCGATAGTGCCTCCCGTCAAAGAACGGTACTCACCCGGAGTATCAGGATTTTCACTGAATACTGTTACTTCGTGACCCAGCAAGGTGCAAGGCAGGAATGAATCACTATTGATATAGATCTTGCCATCGCTACCGATTTTTCGTACCTGCATGCGAATCTTGTCTGCATGTCCAACCAGCATGACGCTGAATCGCTCATCCTCGCCGGGATGCGAATCCCAGACGACTCCCGCGTTGCCGACAAACTGATGCATCGCCCAGCTATCCGGCATGAAACTGTCGAAATAGGGCTTGAGAACCCCTAACGTCATTGCCGACTCGAGCCCGACCGGGCTGGGAGCTTTGATAATGTCCCGCATGATCTCAAACTGATCATCCGGCATAGGTTGCAACCAAGGTTTGGCTTTAGGCATGTTATTTGAGATTTCTGATTTCTGATTGGGAGTTCTAACAGTATGGGGCCAGTATACCTAGCGACAAACCCCTGGAATAAGTTGTGGCGTATCAAATACCTTGTCGGCCCGGTCAACCCGTCTGCCGAGGGGTTTTACTGCGTTGCCCCACCGCAATGCCTGCAAGAATCAGCGACAAGGCGATCCACATGGCAACTGTCGGCTGCTGAGACAGAAAAATCCAGCCCCAGAGCATGGCAAACAAAGGAATCAGATACCCCACATTCGACATATAGACCGCCCCGTTTATCTGTACGATCTGGGCGCGCAGCACATAGGCAACGGCGGTAGGCCCCAGCGCCAGCACCAACAGCGCGCTGAGGGTGTCCGAATGCCAGACCTGCTGCCAGGGCGGGTGCAGTACCAGCAATACAGGCACCAGCACAATACAGGCTGCTACCAGGGTACCAGCCACCAACACCAGAATCGGCATACCGGTCAATTGACGAATCAGCAACGACGACATCGAATAGCAGCAAGCTGCCAGAACGACCGCAAGCATGCCCGAAATACTGCCACTGCCCTGTAACAAACCGTGGCCCAGCAATACAATGACACCCGAGAATCCCAACAACAACCCCATGAACTTCTGCCATGTAAACCGGTCATCACTTGTCATGAAATGCGAAAAAAGCAAGGTTGCAAAAGGTGAAGAGGCAAGCAAAATGGCGGTTGTCGCACTATCAATTCGCAATTGCCCCCAGCCGATCAAGGTGAACGGTATTGCGCTGTTGAGAAGACCGATGCCACCCAGCAGAATGAGCGTACGCCGGGTCAGATTCACTCCCAACCCCAACCAGCGGCAAATCAGACAGATAATTATTGCAGCGACAACAATCCTGTAAGCAGCAATCGCAACAGGCGAAAAATCAACCAGCGCGATCTCGTTAAGAAGAAACGAGCCTCCCCATATGGCGGCCGCACCCAGCAAGCGAATATGATCCTGAACCAGCGGTTTTCGGAGACGGTGTTCATTAAGCTCTTGCAAGGTAGGGCGTCAACTCGAAAATCACGGATTGGACAGGCATAATGCCAGTACTATCCCACCGCCACATCATGATGAAAAAAAATTCCCTGAAACTACCTACCGCACTGCTGTTCTCAGCAGTTCTGGCAGCCGGCTGCGGGAGCTCAGACTCCAGCACACCTGACGGTAATGGCGGCACAACTAATCCGACAGATCCAACCAGTCCGACACCCTCAACCGACACCTCTGCCCTGAGTCACGCGGGCAAGCCACTACCGCAGAATTCAGTCAATCCTGCCACCACGGCGTTGTACTCAGATATCGGGCGTGCCAAGGCAGAAGCCTTACCCGACAACCTGGCAGTCGTCTACGAGGTGATCGAGAATCATGGCGGAGACGCATTCCCTTCGGGCAGCGGGACCAGCTGTAGCCAGCTTGCCGCCGAATACAGCTCGTGCAGCGTGACCAATCTACACATCAAGGATGCCGCCGGCGTGCTGAACGATGGCAACTGGAAGCTGTATTTTCACAGCATCCGTCGCATTCTGCGTGTTGATAGTGACGAGTTCAGCGTATCCCTGGTCAACGGTGATCTCAACTACCTGGAACCCACAGAAGCCTTTACAGGTTTTGATGGTAGCGTCAAAACTATCGGCCTGGTCACAGAGTTCAATCACCTGATCGAATCTGACTTCATGCCGCGCTACTGGCTGGTCAGTGATGATGGCACGGTTACCATGATCAACAACACCGATGACGATACTGACGAGTCAGGCTATTCGGTTGCCATTAGCGGCGACAATGCAAAGTCCTACAATGGCGAGCCCACACCCATTGCTTCCGCCAGCACGCGCTTTGAGGCGAATGCCGATGTCGAATCTGCCGCCTCAAACCTGACAGCCCTGGAAATCCAGTCTCGCATCATCCCTCGGCCTGAAAGTGTGGTCGTTGGTACAGGTGCGCTGGATATCGGTAGCGGTTTCTCCTTTGCAGGCACCGACTTGTCAGCCGAATCGGTCGCCGCATTGCAGGCACGCCAGACTCAGTTCATGAGCACCGCAGCCGGTACAGCGCTCAGCGCCACCATCGATGCCTCTCTTGCTGTCAACAGCTACACGCTTGATGTTACAGCTGCCGGCATCGCCATTTCAGGAGCCGATGAAACCGCCCTGTTCAATGGAGCCCAGTCCTTGCTCGCGTTGGTACAACCTGGCCTTGGCACCATCCCTGTACTCAGTGTTCAGGATGCACCCCGTTTCACCTTCCGTGGCATGCATGTGGATGTAGCACGTAATTTCCACTCAGTTGAATCTCTGGAATCACTGATGGATCAGATGGCAGCCTACAAACTGAATAAACTGCACATCCACCTGAGTGATGATGAAGGCTGGCGTCTGGATATCCCATCCTTGCCGGAACTGACCAGTGTCGGCGGTCGTCGAGCGTTTGCTCTTGACGGCGAAGGCAATGTCTCTGAAGCCGCCAGCCTGATGCCGCAACTCGGATCAGGCCCCGGAAGTGACAATCAGGGCAGCGGCTTTTATACCAGCGACCAGTTCGTCTCATTACTTCGCTATGCGGCCGCCCGCAAGATTGACATCATTCCTGAATTTGACATGCCGGCTCATGCCCGCGCTGCCGTTGTGGCAATGCGTGCACGCGCTGTAAATCTGGGCGACGCCGATGACATCAACGTCCGCGTTGATGATCCGGCCGACACTTCTCGTTATCTGACCATCCAGCACTATGATGATGGCATCCTGAATCCGTGTATTCCGGGCACTTACGCCTTTATTGGCACCGTCATCAACGACGTAAAAGCCATGTATGACGAAGCTGGCGTCACCCTCGACATCTTCCACATGGGCGGTGATGAAGCACGCAACGTTTTCACAGGCGGCGGGTTTCAGGATGTAAATGCCAGCGACAAGGTCTCCTACCGCGGTGATATCACTCGAAGTGACTGGGAATTTCCATGGGAAAACTCCCCGGCCTGTAACAGCCTCATCGCTGAAAATGCGGGTATCCAGTCACGTGAAGTGCTGCAACCCTACTTCGTCAAGGAAGTCGCCAAACTTGTCAATGATGCCGGTATTCCTGCCATGTACGCCTATCAGGATATCTATGACGAACTTGACGCCGGTGACCTGGCGACCCAACGTGCCGGCGTCGGCTACTGGGAACGTATTGCAACCGATGCGGGCTACAAGAATATCAATGAATTCGCCAACCGCGGCTATGAGACGGTTGTCTCGGTTCCCGATTTTCTGTACTTCGATTTTCCTCAGGAAGTGAACCCTGAAGAACGTGGCTATTACTGGGCTACTCGCTACACCGATACCCGCAAGGTATTTGGATTTGCCCCAGAGAACCTGCCCCAGAATGCTGAAACATCAGTCAATCGGGAAGGCCTGAGCTGGTCAGCAACCGGAGAAACCAACAGCCCGGCATTTCTTGGCATGCAAGGACAATTGTGGAGCGAAACTGTCCGTACACCGGAACAGTTCGATTACATGCTGTTTCCACGTGTGATTGCCCTGGCCGAACGTGCCTGGTCAAAAGGCTCATGGGAGCTTGACTACGCGCCCGGACAGACTTTTTCTGGCGACACCAACCTGGTTGACAAGAACGCTCTGAACGAAGACTACGCAAGCTTTGCTGCGGCCCTGGCCGAGAAGGAATTAAGCAAGCTTGATGCGGCGGGTATTCAATATCGCATATCAGTACCCGGTGCCAGTACGGCTGCTGGACAACTGTCAATGAACAGCGATTTGCCTGGACTTCCGCTTGAGTACTCAACTGACGGAACCAGCTTCCTGCCATATGAGGCGGGCGCTTCCGCCAATGGTGTTGTTGCCATCCGCGCCCGTTCGGCTGATGGTCAACGGATCGGACGTACTGAAACACTGACTCAGTAAGCTTCTTCCAGGCACTGCAAGCAATGGACCGCCTCTTCGATTTCAGGGGGCGGTCCTCTGATCACCGTTTTCACCTTCTGAACAAGACCCACACCCCCATTTACTCGCCTGCGATCGGCCGTCGGTAAAAGTGGGAGGTTGCACGATTAACAGTTTGTAACCAGGCTTCTGCGAACTCATCGACAGTTACTTCGCAGGTTGCCAAGTACGTCCTGATTTGAATGCCAATTGCCCGCACCTTTGAACCGACTGGCATTCAAGGATCGTCGCAAGTACCGATACAGGTATAGATGGTCGAATCAGGAGCCTGCATGTCAGGCGCAACATTTTGACTCGGCCCGTACGTCACACATAAAAATAATAACAAAGTGAGTCGAGCCCATGTGCCTACCTATTTATCAACGGATCCCTGTGCGCTCGCTTGATCAGCGCCCCTCCAGTGGACCACCCACAGCGTCACGAACTCTGAGCACACTTTGCTGTGCAACCATTCTGGTGCTGGCAGGCTGCGCCAGAGCTGATGATCCGGAGCTATTCAATGCAGACCCTGCCCTACTGAATGATTTCACCGATTCGCTGCCTACCCATGGATCAACTGGCGGCTTCGACTACGCAATCATTCAAGGCCTGGCCATCTTCGAAGGCGATATTCTGCTGGGAACAGTTGACGAAACAGGCTCTATTCCCCAGGGAACGCGCTCTCGTGGACTAGCGAGAAACGATGCCTTCGGTCGCTGGCCAGACGGTATCGTGCCCTACCTTGCCCCGACCCAGAACTCGGAGTTACAACAAGTCAATATCGAGTTTGCCATCCAGCACTGGATGGAGAACACAGGAATCACGTTTGTAGAGCGCACTGATGAGAACGCGGATCAGTACCCTAGCTACCTGCGTTTTGACAACAGCAACAGCTGTGCATCCTATGTGGGCATGCAGGGTGGAGAGCAATCAATCATGGTGTCCGATGGCTGTACTCAGGGAAGCATCATTCATGAGATCGGGCATGCTCTGGGACTGTTTCATGAACACACCCGCTCTGATCGTGACAACTATATCGGTGTTGACTGGAGCCAGATCATTGAAGGCAAGGATATCAACTTCACTGTACAGAATGCCGGTACGCAGAATTACGGCGATTATGATTTTGGCTCCATCATGCATTATGGCGAGTATTTTTTCAGCATCTCAAGCTCACCTACGATCATCGTTCCCGCCGGTATCGAAATAGGTCAACGCGTTGCGCTAAGCGATATCGATGCACTGTCCGTTGATCAGATGTATCAAACCGATCTTGCACTGCTACCGCCCAATGATTCAGGTTCAGGCGACATCCTGGAGTTGGGTATTACCGTACTGAATCAAGGCAAGCTGGGCGCCCATGAGCTGCAGCTGGTCGTGAAGGTCACTGATGATGCGATCTGGCAAAGTGTCTCATCAGACAGCGGCTGGGAGTGCCTGGACTATGACACCGAGCTTCGTTGCACTCGACCGACACTGAGCGAATTTTCTGAATCCCGTTTTACGGTGCAAGTCGACGCGGGCGATGCGACTGTCGACGATGTCATGATGCTTCTGACAGCGCGCACTTATGACCCTGCCCTTGACAACAATCATTACAACGATGATGGCACCCTGAGTAAAGAACCGGCGGACGACAGCGCACAGAATGTCGTGACTGACTCTTCCGAGACCACCTCTGGCGATCAGGATACCGAAAGCACAACATCGCCACCGCCGGTCATAGCGTCTGCACAGACAAGTAATGTTGTCAGCAATGACGCCTCTTCAGGTGGATCAGATAATGGCAGCCTGCTGCTGCTCGCTCTGGGTTTACTCGGCTGGAGACGCTACCGGGCGCATATCGCCCAATAGCGGTAACATGCCCATCATTCACCACTGACAGTGCATGATGACAGCAAGCAAAACCTTATCAGTCATGGTGTCTGCCGGAGAAGCCTCCGGCGACGCTCATGCCGCCCACGCCATTGAAGCGTTGAGAGACCAGGCGGTGCAGGCCACCTGTTTCGGCATGGGAGCCGATGCCCTGCAAAAGGTCGGCGTTGAACTGATCGTTGATTGTCGAGATCTTGCGGTTATTGGCATCGTTGATGTGCTGATCAACTACCCGCGTTTCATGAAGCGATTGGCACTGCTTCGCGAGACAATGCGTCAACGCATGCCAGACATACTGGTAATCGTTGATTATCCGGACTTCAACCTGAAACTTGCACAGACTGCCAAATCACTCGGCATACCGGTGCTTTTCTACATTAGCCCCAAAGTCTGGGCCTGGCGAGCTGGCCGCGTCGAACGGATCAGCAAACTGGTGTCACATATGGCTGTCCTGTTTCCATTTGAGGTGGAAATCTACCAGCAGGCTGGTGTACCGGTCACCTATGTTGGCAACCCGGTTGTCGCAGACGCTGTCTCGGCCTTCACCATTCAGGAGGCACGCCAACATTTCAATTTGCAGACTGACAAGCCGGTTGTGACCTTACTGCCTGGCAGTCGCACAGGGGAAATCATGCGCAACCTGCCTGCCATGCTGGCCACCGCCAGCATCATCGCCAGGCAAGTTCCTGATTGCCAGTTTCTGCTGCCGGTTGCACCCACCCTGTCTGCCAGTTTCATCAACGAGACGATCGGCCAAAGCGACATAGCTTCGTTGAGCGTGGTCACTGGCGACTCCCGACATGCCATGCGTGCAGCTGATGTGGCGCTGGTTGCATCGGGTACTGCAACACTTGAGACAGCCATGGTGGGAACCCCTCTGGTGGTGATGTATATCATCAACCAGATCAATTACGCGATCATGAAACGCCTTATCAAGATTCCGGATATTTCACTAGTCAACATTGTTGCTGGCAAACGTATTGTCCCCGAGTATGTGCAACACGAAGCAACACCTGAGGCCATGGCCAGCGATGTACTCTCACTGATGCATGACGATCAACGCCGCCAGCAGATGCACACAGAATTCAGTCGTCTGAAGGAATTGATGGGAGATGAAGGGGCCTCTACGCGCGTTGCCGAGCTAATCCTGCAATTAACCCGACCTGAGCGGGTCGCAGTGCCTGTCTAACCGCTCTGGCAGGGGCCAACAAAGGCAAAGAGGCTCGAAGAGAGCCTGTACGCCTTGACGCAGAGCAATCCTTGACCTGGTTTTACTATCGAACGACACCACGCTGGCTGTTCTCTACGAAAGAGATCAAGCGCGCCACTTCCTTGTGCTTTGCTGCATCCTCTGCCAGCAGGGCAATGGATTTTTCACGCTCGCCGTGATTCCTGAGCAGGACCATATAGGCACGGTGCAATGCACGGATAGCCTCCTCACTGAACTCGCGACGTCGCAGACCATTCTTGTTGATGCCTTTCCCGGTTGCGTAGTTACCCACAGCCATAGTGAAGGGTGCGACATCCCGATTGGCCACTGAGTTGAGGCCAACGAAAGCATGTTCGCCAATCTCGCAAAATTGGTGAACACAGGCAAAACCCGCCAGAATGGCATAATCATTCACAGTGACATGACCGGCAAGCGATGCACCGTTAGCCATGACGATATGATCGCCGATGATGCAATCGTGGGCCACATGAATATAGGCCATGAACAAGTTGTGATCACCGATGCGTGTCTCACCACCACCACCTTCGGTCCCACGATTGATAGTCGTGAATTCGCGAATGGTGTTGTTGTTACCGATGTGAAGTTCGGTGTGTTCGCCATCGTACTTCAGATCCTGAGGATCCTCACCGATCGAAGCAAACTGAAATATACGGTTCTCGGTACCGATGGTCGTAGGCCCTTTCAGGACGACATGCGGGCCGATACTGGTACCTCGCCCGATGCTCACATCAGGACCCACAATGGAATAGGCTCCGATCTCGCAGTCGTCAGCGATTTTCGCAGAAGGGTCGATTATGGCCGTGGGATGGATCACTCGTCGATCTCGTTCTTTGCGATGAGCACTTCAGCGGAACAGGCCAGAACATCCCCTACATGAGCTTTGGCTTCAAACTTCCAGATGCCGCGCTTTTCCTTGAGCACAGTCACCTCGAAGGTAAGCTGGTCTCCGGGAATGACTTGATGCTTGAAACGGGCCTTGTCGATGCCAACCAGCAGGTACAGGGTTTTCTCACTGGGATATCCGCCCATGCTCTTGAAGGCCAGCAATGCTGAAGCCTGAGCCAATGCTTCCAGAATAAGAACGCCTGGAAAAATGGGAGATTGCGGAAAGTGACCCGTGAAGATCGGTTCGTTATAGGTGACGTTTTTCAGAGCTTTGAGCGATTTGTTTGCTTCAAAGTCAGTGACCCTGTCAACCATGAGAAAGGGGTAACGATGCGGCAGGTACTTCAGTATTTCACGAATATCATCCACAGCTTAAGGCATCCAGTTTGAGCGAGGTCAATCAGCGCTGTCCTGACGTTCCAACTTGCGGATGCGCCGGATCAGTTGGTCGAGCTTGCCTAGAGTAACAAAACTGCGGCGCCACGCCTGCTCCGGCAGCAAAGGCATACCAGAACCATAGCGGCCAGCCTGCTCGATGGAGCGTGACACCAGTGAAGAGGCGTTGACCACCACGTGATCAGCAATCACGATATGACCAACAATATTGCAAGCACCACCAATTTGGCAATGGTGACCTATACGGGTACTGCCGGCAATACCCGTACAACCTGCTATTGCCGTATTTTCCCCGATTTGCACGTTATGCGCTATCTGAATCTGATTATCGAGAATAACGCCATCAGCAATGACTGTGGGATCAATGGCACCACAATCAATCGTTGTATTAGCCCCCACATGAACGCGCTCGCCCACTCGGACACCACCGGTTTGCTGTATCTGGGACCATCCTCCGGACGTCCAGGCATAGCCAAAGCCTTCGCTACCCAGCACCGCACCAGACTGGATCCGGCAGTGTTGCCCGAGCTGTACGTTGTCATACAGCGTTACATTGGCAAACAAAAAGCAGCCTGCGGCAATATGGACATCAGATCCCAGACAGCAGCCAGCATTGATAACGACATGTTCACCTATCGTGGTATTGGCACCGATAACCACACCCGGACCAATATGAGCCGTGCTCGAAATTTGAGCTGATTCATCAACGACTGCACTTTTGTGCATACCAGGCAGTGCCGGTTTAGAGGGTTTCAGCAACCATGAAGCCTGAGCGTAACTGGCGTAGGGGTCGGTACTGACAAGACAATTACCCGGCGCAAGTTCGCTCAGGGCCGCAGGAACGATAACAGCCCCTGCACGAGTCGCCTGCAAGGCACTTTTGTACTTGGCACTGACCACGAAGGCCAGATCGTTTTCACCTGCGGTATCAACAGGCGCAAGCCCGGTGATCGTCTTTGTGGCATCGCCACAGAGCTTGACCTTCAAAGCCTTGGCCAAGTCGTCCAGGTTCATAGCCTTTCCAGAATTCGAGTTTCAGTTAGCGGATTTCAGGCGAGAATTTTCACGCACCAGAGATTCGAGAATACGCTCAGTGACATCAATTCGCTTGTTGGCGAATAGCACGCCATCGCTGACAATCAGATCGTAGTCCTGCTGCTTGCCGAATTGGGCAATAGCTTCGAGAACGAGTATTCGCACGTTCTTGAACTCATTGTTTTTCTGGATGTTCAGTTCTTCGCGAAAATCCTGCTCGTTACGCTTGATGCGTCGTTCCAGACCTCGTGTTTCCCGGTCCAACTGCGTGATTTCTACTTCCTGCAGCTCCAGCGAAGCGTCCGCCAGACGCGCAGTGAGCTCGGCCAGCTGTGCACGCTGCAACTCCAGCTCAGACTGACGCGGGGCAAACTCGGTTTCCAGTCGTTGCTCTGCTTCCAGAGCCTGTGGAGCCCGATCAATCAGATAGGGGATATCCACAAAACCAATGCGAGAAAGTGCAGCCCCCTGTTCATCTGCCAGGGCCGACGTCATACCAGCAAGCATTCCCCACACTTGCATCAGAACTATCATGAGCAACGCCGAACAAGCTGTTGGTCGGCGATTGGTTTTCCGAGTACTGTTCAATGGTTGACCCCATGAGGTTGACCGTTGCGAATGTTCACGAATCATCACTAGAAGATCGAACCGATTGTAAACTGGAATTGCTGTTTCTCATCACCTTCCTGATCGTTATAGGGGTTTGAGAGACTGAATGTCAATGGTCCGACAGGCGACAACCAGACAAATGCAACGCCGTAGGAGCCTCTGAATTCATCAACATCGAAAGCATTCGTATCTTCGAAGACGTTGCCAAAATCGGTGAACAGACTCAGGCGAGTAGCACCAGGCTCTTCGACAAACGGTGGTGGAAAGATGACTTCCACAGTACCCAGTGTTCGGTAATCTCCACCAGCCGCATTATCCTTGCTATCTCTAGGCCCCAGACTACCCGTGTCATAACCACGCAGAGTGCGAACGCCGCCAGCGAAATAACGATTGAAGAAAGGCAGGTTATCGAAGTCACCATAACCATAGCCTGAATCGACACGCAGCGTGCTGGACAGGGTGTAGCGATCGGTCAGGGCCTGAAAGAATTCAAAGCTGTAACCCAGTTTATAATAGGTGTAATCACTGCCGGGAATGGCTGCTTCCAACGACAATCGATGCGCGGTACCGTCAGTTGCAAAGACGGTTCGGTTACGCGTGTCATAGGTAAAACCCAGATTCAGATCGTAGATATTGAAGGTGTCCCCTTCCTCCTCCAGGAAGTTAACGACTTCATCCGAAGATTCTGTGGTCGTACCCAGCTCTGTTCGCTCATACCCCAGGCCGATGCGGAAAGTTGAAAATTCGCTCAGTGGAACGCCGAAACGCACACTGGCTCCACGTGTGCTGGCCAGATAGCGAGAGGTCGAGTCCTGGTCACTGGTATCAGTTTCACGAATGAAAGCACCCACCGTCCGGCTGATACCGTCATCAGTAAAATACGGATTCTGAAACGACAGTGACAACTGTCGAACCGTATCGGAATTGTCGAACGAGAATTGCAGGCTTTCTCCGGTCCCGAACAGATTGTCTTGCTGAAAAGCAAGATTCACGGTTGCACCACCATCGCTGCCGTAACCCAGACCCGCACTGAAAGAGCCAGACTGGCCTTCCTGAACCGTTATTTCCAGATCCACCTGATCGTCGGTGCCCGGTACTCGCGGCGTGCGGATACTGACACCTTGCATGAACGCCAGACGCTGTAAACGGATCCGTGATCGGTTAACCAGTGCAGGTGAAAATCGGCTGCCTTCCAACTGACGCATCTCACGTCGCAGAACCTCATCACGGGTCTTGTACTGCCCGGTAAAGGTAATTCTGCGGACATAGACTCGCTTGCCTGGCGAAATGACAAAAGTCAGCCCGACATCACGCGATTCATCGTTGATATCAGGCAGTACATCCACATCCGCGAAAGCATAGCCGTCCTGACCCAGGCGATCATTGATGGCGTTACTGCTGCTGACAATATCCTTACGTGCGAAAACATCACCTTCCTTGACGGTTATCAGTGATAGCAGCTCTTCTCTGGGGATATCAACTTCACCCTCGAGTTCAATACCGCGCAAGCGATAGCGCTCACCTTCGCGAATATTGATGACGATGAAAATGTCGCGCTTGTCCTGAGAAATGGACACTTGCGTGGAATCGACTTCAAAACGAATGTAGCCACGATCCTGATAATAGGAGCGCAAGGTCTCGATATCCGCTGCCAGCTTGACCTGAGAGTACTCGTCAGCGGAACTGAATGGATTGATTTTCTTTTCGCTGGACTGCAGCAGATTGAGCAGAGTCTTTTCATCAAATGATTCGTTGCCGACAATATTGATGTGCTCGATACGGGCGACTGCACCTTCGGTGATGGTGATATCCAGCGCAACGCGATTTCGCTCCAGCTTCTCGACATTGATGTCGATCTCACTACCGTAGTTTCCGGAACTGAAATATACCCGCCGCAGTTCGCGCTCAACGGTCTCCAGAATCGATCGGTTGTAGACACGACCGAGAGCGATATCTGCCTGCCGCAGCGACTTGGTCAGCTCCTCAGTATCGATCTTCTTGTTGCCGTTGATACTGATACTGCCAATGGCTGGCCGTTCCACGACCTTGACCACCAGAATGTTCGTGCCTCGACGTTTGACAACCACATCGCTGAACAAGCCGGTTTCATATAACGCACGTAGCACTCGAGCGCTGTCCTCACCCGGCACGAAACGATCGCGATTACGAATGGGCAGATAATTGAGAATGGTACCCAGATCGATTCTTTCGTTGCCCTCGATGACAATGTCCGAGACCACAAAACCGCCAGGTTTAGTGGCGCCTCCATCTACTCGCGACACTGGCTCCTGTGCAATGACACTGCCGGCCGGCAGACCGAGCAGGAACAGAAGACCCAGTGACGTTATGAAAGTACGACTCATTGGAACAGTCGCCATAGATCGTTGTAGAAAGCTAGAAACATCAACCCACCCAGTAATGCGATACCTACTTGCTGACCCATTACCTGGACCCGCTCTGATAGAGGTTTACCCCGAATGGCCTCCGCCGCAAAGAACAACAAGTGTCCTCCATCCAGCATCGGGATGGGCAGCAGATTGAGCACCGCCAGACTGATACTGATCAGGGCAATGAAATTGATGTAGTGATCAATGCCGGTACTAGCCGACTGACCCGCATATTGAGCAATACTGATGGGGCCGCTGATATTGTCCAGAGATGCCTGTCCCAGCAAAAGCTTGCCCATCATGCGCAGTGTCAAAGCTGACATGTCCCAGGTCCGGACAAGAGCCTCACCAAAGGCTTCCAGTGGAGGATGCTTGACCACGACCCGCGCCTTCTCGGCAATCCCGGCAGATTGTGTTTCCAGGACACCAATGCGACCCACTGTCTCACTTCCAACCTGTACGGCTTCGGGAGTCAGTTGCAATGGCAGATTTTCGCCGCCTCGTTCGATCACAAGGTTCAGCTGAACTCCGGCGCTGGGTTGTACGATTTCTACCAGTGAGCGCCAGCTGTCCAAGCGCTCACCATTGATGGACAGAATCCGATCACCGGCCAGTAGCCCGGCCCCAGCGGCTGCGCCCTCTGGTGTGACCTCACCGATTATCGGATCGACTTCTGGCCACCAGATACGAAAACCAAGATTGGCCACGGCATCGCCATCAGACTTGAGCATGTCTGCCTGTGAAACAGGTAACTGTCGCACCAGCTGCTCTCCCGACGCACTTTCCACTTCAATGTCCAGTGGCCCGGATGCACTCATGGAGGATTCCAGCAATGCGATGCGGGCATCCGTCCAGGTTGGCGTGTTCTGTCCGTTGACAGAGACGATACGATCCTCGTACTGAAATCCGGCCTTGGCGGCAGCCGAATCCAGAACGGGCGCACCGACCAGCGGCGCTATGCCGCTGATACCGATCATCATGACTATCCAGTACGCCACAATGGCCAGCAGAAAATTGGCAAGTGGCCCGGCAATGACAACCGCGCTACGGGCCCATAGAGGCTGTTGATTGAACGCCCGATGGCGTTCGCCCACAGGCACGCTGCCCTCGCGCTCGTCAAGCATCTTGACGTAGCCGCCCAGCGGAATGGCTGCCAACACGTATTCGGTGTTGTCCACGCGCCCGGTATGCCGGATCAAGGCCTTGCCAAATCCGATGGAATAGCGAAGCACCTTGATACCAACGCGACGGGCCACCCAGAAGTGACCGTACTCGTGTATCGAAATTAGCAGCCCTAATGCTGCCAGGAAAGCCAGCGCGCTGACGACTACGTTACTGAACATGTAAACATCATTGTGGGGGCTTGTTGGAAGGTCAGACGGCTATCTGGGTAATCAGACGTTGAACTGTCTCACGCGCCAGTGAATCTGCCTCAATGATAGTGCTCAAATCGCTGGCGGGGGATATTTTTGAGCATGCCAATGTTTGCTCTACCAACTCACTGAGTTGTAAAAACGCAACACGCTCATTGAGAAAAGCGTCCACAACCACCTCATTGGCAGCGTTGAGGATGGTCGGTGCAGTCCCCCCTTCCCGCTGTGCTTCAAAGGCCAGCCGCAACAATGGAAACCGGATTGTGTCCGGCTCCTCGAAGTGCAAGCCGGACACTTCGAAGAGATTCAGCGGTTGAACCCCTGACGAGATACGTTCGGGCCAGGCCAGCGCATGAGCGATCGGTGTACGCATGTCTGGGCGCCCCATTTGCGCGATGACCGACCCATCTGCGTAACTGACCATGGAGTGAATGATGCTCTCGGGATGCACGACAACCTGCACATCGTCGACGTTGACATCGAACAACTGGCAGGCCTCTATCACTTCCAGCCCCTTGTTCATCATGGTCGCAGAATCGATGGAAATCTTGGGCCCCATCGACCAGTTCGGATGCTTCAAAGCTTGTTGCGGCGTTACAACAGCAAGCTCTTCTTGCGTCAGATTACGTAACGGACCGCCTGATGCTGTGAGTAATATTTTTTCGATTCCGGCGGTGCTAACCCCCTCTTTCGTCGCTGGCAGGCTCTGAAAAATGGCATTGTGCTCACTATCGACCGGCATGATCAACGCACCTGATGCCTTGGCAGCCTGCATAAGCAACTGCCCACTCATGACAAGAGCTTCCTTGTTGGCCAGTAATATTCGCTTGCCTGCCTGAGCAGCAGCCAGTGTCGACAGTAATCCTGCAGCCCCGACAATGGCTGCGACAACCGTATCGACGGCCGTATCTGACGCCACTTGATTCAAGGCATCGGGCCCATGATGTACCTCCACGCTCAAACCGTGCTCTTTGCACAATTTACGCAACTGCCCAGCCGCCTTCTCCGAGCCCAGTACCGCATGGACCGGTCTGTAGGCTACACACTGTTCGAACAGCTCCTGCACGCGCGTATGTGCAGTCAGTGCAAATACCGAATAACGATCAGGGTGGCGGGCGATCACATCCAGCGTACTCAGACCAATAGAACCGGTTGAGCCCAGAACTGCAATCGCTCTCACAGCCATACCCAGACAAAGGCAAAGACAGGAACAGCGGCCAGCACACCATCCAGACGATCAAGAACACCGCCGTGACCCGGCAGAAGCTGGCTACTGTCTTTCATGCCCGCAGAGCGCTTCATTCGACTCTCATACAAGTCTCCCAGCACCGAGGCCGCCGCTGATAACAGGGTAGCCACCAGCAACTTGAAGCCGTGCCCATCCGTCCAGTCTGCCATCAACAGCACCACGATCAACAGCAATGCGGTGGCTGCCAGGCCGCCGTATACGCCCTCCCAGCTCTTTCCCGGACTGATACTGGGTGCCAGCTTGCGATGTCCAAAGCGACGACCACTGAAATAGGCTCCAATATCCATGAACCAGACAACACACAAGGAATAGAGCAGCAACCAGGATGAGGCTTCTGGCGCATGACTACGCAGGTATTGCATCGCAACAGCCGTCAACAGAAACATGAAGGCACCCAACGCCAGCACAGGAATGTCCATGTCTTGCTCTACATGCTGACGAGGTGGGGCCAGGTAGAACAGCACCGGCACCGCCAGCCAGAACAGCAACCCTGCAAGCAAAAACCATTTCATGAGCTGAAGATCAAAAGGGATATACAGCCCTATCAGTGCCAGCACTCCCGCCAGCGCCGCGTACACCAGTTGTCCATTTTCGCAGGACAAGCCGCACATGCGACTCCACTCCCACGCACAAGCTGCGACTACGAAGCCCAGCACCAACGCAAAGACATCAACCGATGTCAGAAAAAGAGCGCCGCTGAAAGCCAGTAGCAGTACAACTGCAGTAATGATTCGAGTCTTAAGCATTGTTACCTGTTACCTGTTCACCGGTAAGACCGAATCTACGTTGACGACTCGCATAGAATTCCAGCGCCTTGGCCAACTCGGCATCGGAAAAATCGGGCCATAACACATCGGTGAAGTAAAGCTCCGTATAGGCCAGATGCCATAACAGATAGTTACTGATTCGCTTTTCTCCCCCCGTCCGTATAAACAGATCAGGCTCTGGCGTGTCTGCCAACGAGACATACCGGGAAAAGGTCTCGATATCGATGGATTCCGGGTCAAGACTGCCATCTCTGGCCTGACGAGCCAGCTCCCGGGCTGCATTGACGATATCCCAGCGACCACCGTAGTTCACCGCAATCGCCAGCTCCAATCCGGTATTTGATTCCGTCAGCTGTTCCGCACGATTCATCTCATCCTGCAGCTTGACCTGAAAAGCAGAACGCTCGCCGATGAAACAAATCCGTACGTTATTCTCGCAAAGCTTGCTCACCTCACTCTTGAGTGCCCGCAGAAACAGGTCCATCAAGAGACCCACTTCCTTCTGGGGGCGATTCCAGTTTTCACTGGAGAAGGCGAACAAGGTCAGTGCATCAATTTTCTGACGGACACAGGCCTCGACAATTCCACGCGTTGCAACGAACCCGGCCTGATGACCCGATGCCCGTGGTCTGCCCCTCTGTCTTGCCCAACGGCCATTTCCATCCATGATGATGGCTACATGACGAGGACGGGTATTTTCGGAAGCTGTCACTGAAGACTCTCGCTGGCAGAACGTAAGCGGCTAGCCCGGCATATTCACGGGCTACAGTTAATGCAGACGTTAAACGTCACACTTCCATCAGATCGGCTTCTTTCTTCGCCAGCACTGCATCTATATTCTTGATGGCGGCATCGGTCAGCTTCTGAACGCCATCCTCACCCTTGCGCAAATCATCCTGGGAAATTTCCTTTTCCTTTTCAAGTTCCTTGAGGTCTCCATTGGCATCACGACGTATATTGCGAATTGCCACACGTGTATTTTCAGTCTCAGCGCGCACCATTTTCACCATGTCCCGACGACGCTCTTCTGTCATGGGTGGTACTGGCACAC
Organism: Granulosicoccus antarcticus IMCC3135; assembly: GCF_002215215.1. Classification (NCBI taxonomy): domain Bacteria; kingdom Pseudomonadati; phylum Pseudomonadota; class Gammaproteobacteria; order Chromatiales; family Granulosicoccaceae; genus Granulosicoccus; species Granulosicoccus antarcticus. The sequence goes on from NZ_CP018632.1 coordinate 5,804,785, forward strand.
GAATAACAGTGCCTGCTGTGTTCGGGTTCAATCCCAGATTGGAATTGATGATGGCCTTCTCGACTGCTGCCACCATGGACTGCTCCCAGGGAGTAACCGTGAGCATACGAGCATCCTCGATATTCACGTTTGCAACCTGACTCAACGGAGACTCCGCTCCGTAATAGTCCACTTTGACACTTTCAAGCAAGCTTGGATGAGCTCGGCCCGTGCGCATTCGTGAGAGTTCGCTTTCGAGCGAGTCCGCCGTCTTACCCATACGGATCTTGGCGTCTTTGAGAATATCGTCAATCATGATGGCTACCTGTAAATTCAGTTTGCTTTAACCGTGGTCCCGATATTTTCGCCCATGATCAGGCGCATCAGATCCCCGCTGTTGTTCATGTTGAAAACCTTGACCGGCAGATTGTTCTCGCGACACATCACAATGGCCGTCGTATCCATGACACCCAGTCGCTTCTGCACAGCCTCATCAAAACTTACTGTCTCATACTTGACAGCATCATCAAATTTCATCGGATCCTTGTCGTAGATACCATCCACTTTGGTACCTTTGATCATGACGTCTGCACCTACTTCCACGGCTCGCAGGCTGGCTGCTGAGTCTGTCGTGAAAAAGGGGTTACCTGTGCCGGCAGCAAACAAGACGATACGGCCTTTCTCCAGATGACGGACAGCACGTCGACGAATATAATCTTCGCAGACGGCATTGATTGGAAGTGCCGACATGACGCGGCAATAAGCTCCCAGATTCTCCAATGCATCCTGCATGGAAAGGCAGTTGATGACAGTAGCCAGCATGCCCATATGATCGCCAGTGACGCGATCCATACCGGCTTCCGCCAGGCCCGCACCGCGGAAGATATTTCCGCCACCGATGACCATTGCCACCTCGACACCAATATCACTGATCGCTTTTACTTCGCCGGCCAGACGGCGAATATAGACAGGGTCGATACCATAATCCATGTCCCCCATCAGCGCTTCGCCGCTGAGTTTCAACAGGACTCTTTCGAAGGCTGGACGTGCAGTTTCCATGTGAGCATGACTCGTTTATTTTGCATCGGACCGACGGCAGGTCCGGACACATTGATACAAAAAAGCCGGGACAGGCCCGGCGTCGTCACTACAATTCTAATGCGTAAAAAGCAGAGTGCACAATAAATATTGTTTCATCTGATCAATCGCCGTATTACTTATGGATCAAGTCGGCCCGGATTGAGGTTTTGAGACTTCAATCCGGGCCAAACATTACTGTTAGCTGCCGCGAACCTGCGCCATGACTTCTTCAGCAAAGTTTTCGACTTTCTTCTCGATACCTTCGCCTACTTCCAGACGATGGAAGCTGACAACAGTAGCACCCTTCTCTTTCAGCAACTGAGCGATCGTCTGGTCAGGATTCTTGACGAAAGGCTGACCGACGAGTGTGATTTCTGCCAGATACTTGCGTATACGTCCACCAACCATCTTCTCGACGATTTCTGGCGGCTTTCCACTTTCTGCAGCTTCTGCAGCAAAAATGGCTTTTTCCTTTTCCAGCAATTCTGCTGGCACACCGGTTTCATCCACACAAACTGGACGACTGGCAGCGATGTGCATCGCAATGTCGCGAGCCAGCTCAGCATCACCACCACTGACCTCACACACCACACCGATACGAACACCGTGCAGATATTCACCGAACACACCACCAGAGCTCTTGCCGGAGACACTTCGACGAACCTGAATGTTCTCACCGATCTTTGCGACCAGAGTCTTGCGAGCTTCTTCGACGGGCTGTCCATCGACAACCAGCGTGTCGATAGCTTCAGGCTGTTGTTCCAGCACTGCACTGACCACTTTGTCGGTGAATGCCATGAAATCTTCTGCCTTTGCGGCAAAGTCAGTCTGGCTATTGATCTCGACCATGCCGAAACTGGCACCATCAGCGCTGAGCTTGATGGCAACAACGCCTTCAGCAGCAGTATTTCCTGATTTCTTGTCAGCTTTCGCCAGACCAGAAATTCGCATGGCTTCCACTGCAGCGTCCATGTCGCCGCCAGCTTCAGTCAGTGCTTTCTTGCATTCCATCATGCCGGCGCCGGTGCGCTCACGCAGCTCCTTAACCATGCTTGCCGAAATGGCCATGTACATTCCCCTTCGAATTCTGTTGCCGGTCGTCACGTCAGACGACGGACCCGGGCTTGTGTTGAAAGTCAGTGGATATAACTTGCCATGAGGCAATTATTGTCCAATTCGGAAATACCTGATGGCTCAATCAAGAGCCATCAGGCCGGTCCTGCCTAGTGGCTTCAGGCCGCAGGTGCAGCGTCGTCACTGGCTGCAGGTGCAGCAGCAGCTTCAACAGCAGGTGCAGCTTCAACAGCAGGTGCAGCTTCAACCGGTGCAGCGACAGCAGCTTCTGCTGGTGCAGCTTCAGCGACGGCCGGAGACGTCACTTCAAGAGGCGCCTCGGCTTGAGCGTCTGCAGCAGCAGCCTCTTCCACATCCATCTTGCCTGAAGAGCGCTTGCCATCCTGAATAGCATTGGCAATAGCATCGACATACAACTGGATGGAACGGATAGCGTCGTCATTACCTGGAATTACGTAGTCGATACCATCAGGTGAATTGTTGGTATCTACAACACCAATAACCGGGATTCCCAGCTTTTTGGCTTCAGTAATAGCGATACGCTCATGACCGACATCGACCACAAACAGAGCATCCGGGAGACGTTCCATGTGCTTGATTCCGCCCATGCCACGATCCAGCTTCTCGTATTCACGAGTCAGGCCCAGAGCTTCTTTCTTGCTCAGGCGCTCGAAACTGCCATCTTCACGCATGGCTTCAAGTTCCAGCAAACGCTTGACTGATTGCTTGACTGTCTTGAAGTTAGTCATCATGCCGCCTGACCAGCGACGGTTGACGAAAGGCATGTTGCAAGCTTCAGCAGCTGCACGAACCGGATCACGGGCCGCACGCTTTGTTCCTACGAACAGCACTCGGCCATTCTTGGAAGCAATCTTGCCAGCATAGTTAGTGGCATCGATCAGAGCTGGAAGACTCTTTTCGAGGTTGAAAATATGAATGTTGTTACGTTCACCGTAGATGTATGGAGCCATCTTGGGAGCCCAGTAACGGGTTTGGTGTCCGAAATGCACGCCTGCTTCAAGCATTTGGCGCATGGTTACTTCAGCCATGGAATATCCTCTGGTTGGGTTTGGCCTCCGCAAGCCAACCGCGACAGACCCGTTCAGACTATTCTGAGTAGGCACCCGGTCGGGTTTGAATGACTTGCGTGTGAAATCCGGGAACAGGTAATCCTGCCCCGGTCAGCCCGTCTTTATAACACAATCCGAGCCAGCAATGTACACTAGCAGGCCCAAATCCAAACGGTCACCAAACACTATGTCCATCTCGCTCAAAACGCCAGAGCAAATCGCGAAAATGCGCATTGCAGGCCGTCTCGCTGCCGAGGTTCTGGACATGATCACAGAATACGTAGTGCCAGGCGTCACAACTGAAGAGCTGAACACGCGGTGTCACAACCTTATTGTCGATATTCAGAAAGGCATACCGGCAACCCTGGGTTACAAGGGTTTCACGAAATCCATCTGCACATCCATCAATCAGCAGATCTGCCACGGCATTCCCGGTGACAGAATTCTCAAAAAAGGCGACATTGTGAATATTGATGTCACCGTCATCAAGGATGGCTGGTTCGGTGACACAAGTCGCATGTATTACGTCGGCGAAGTGGCACCCCATGCAAGACGCCTCTGTGACACGGCTTATGAATGTATGGCACGCGGCATTCAGGTGGTCAAACCAGGCGCAACGTTAGGCGATGTAGGCCATGCCATTCAGGAACTCGCAGAAGGCAGACATTACTCAGTAGTACAGGAATACTGTGGGCACGGTATCGGCTCCAGCTTCCACGAAGATCCCCAGGTACTGCATTACGGCAAACCCGGCAAGGGCGTCGAATTGCGCGCTGGCATGACTTTCACCATTGAACCCATGATCAACCAGGGTAAACGCCACGCCAGAGTTCTGGCCGACGGCTGGACAGTCGTAACCAAGGACCGAACACTTTCAGCCCAATGGGAGCATACGGTGCTGGTGACTGAGGATGGCTTCGAGCTACTCACCCTGTCTGACGGGCAGAGCCTCTAGATGTGCCGGCCAGACAATACGATCTCGCCGCACGTCGCATCACGTGACAGCAGAGGCGGCACTGATGCCGCTCCTGCGACTCAGCACCGCTCATGACAACCCTTCCAGGCAGCCCGGCACCACGACCAGCACAATGGGAACAGATAGACTTCCCAACGGTCCGGGACCAGATCATCCGTGCCATTCAAGAACTGATCAACAGCTCCGAGCACTCGACCGATCTCTACAGAAAGGCAATTCAGCTGGGTGGTGATGCCATTCATGAGCAATTTCTGAAAGGCGCGCAAGCCTCCTGCCTGCTCGAATTACGAACCGCCGTCATCGATTACATCCTTCGACACCTCTGGGGTCGACAGGCAGACGCCTTTGATGGCCTGGCACTGGTTGCGGTCGGTGGTTACGGACGCGGGGAATTACACCCTCATTCCGATATCGACATAGCGATACTGCTGCCGAGCCAGCAGAGTGATGAGGACACAGGCGCACGAAATGCCATCCTCAGTGACTGGATCACAGCCCTATGGGATCTGAACCTGGATATAGGCCACAGCGTCCGGACAGTAGCCGACTGCGAGCGAGAGGCCGGTAGCGATATCACTGTCATCACGAACTTGATGGAGGCCAGATTGCTGTGCGGCTGCAATGATCTGTTCAAGGAAATGCAGGAGATCATCCAGCCATCACATATGTGGACTTCTGCCGAATTCTTTGCAGCCAAGGTTGCCGAACAGGAAGAACGACACAAGCGATTCCAGACCAACGCTTATCGCCTGGAACCCAATATCAAAGAGAGCCAGGGCGGGTTGCGCGACTTTCAGACGATCGCCTGGGTGTGTCAGCGACAATTCGGCACCGCTGGCCTCAACGCACTGGTGACACGAGGCCTGCTCGAACCCCAGGAACTGGTCAGGCTCAGAGAAGGCCTTGAGCTTCTGTGGCGCATTCGCTACCTGCTGCATCATGTGAGCAAACGTCGCGAGGATCGACTCCTGTTCGACTACCAGAAGGACATTGCCCATGCCTTTGGCTACCTTGATGACACTGAGAACCGCTCGATAGAGCAACTGATGCAGCGATTTTATCGCTCAGTCATGTCACTGCTGCGCCTCAATGAAATCCTGCTTCAAGGTATCGGCGGCATCATCAGCGGAGTCACGGCAGCATCGGAGATCATTCCGATCAATTCACGCTTCCAGCTCAGGAACGGCTTCCTTGAAGTCACCGGCGACGATGTGTTCATGCACTACCCGCCCGCACTGCTGGAATTGTTCCTGGTCTTTGGCAACACCCCTGAGGCTCTCAATGTCCGCTCGAATACGGTTCGTCTGATCCGGGCCAACCTGCCTTTGATCAATGATCGATTCCGCAGCGACCCCGTGGTGCGCAATCTGTTCGTACAAATCTTCAGCAACCCTCACAAGCTGACACGCACCGTCAGACTCATGAACCGTTATGGAGTGATGGCTGCCTACCTGCCCGCGTTCGACAAGATTGTCGGTCGCATGCAATACGACCTGTTCCATATCTACACGGTCGATGAGCATACCCTCGGTGTCATCCGCAACCTCCGGCGCATGATGCTGCCTCAATTTGCCGATGAAATGCCGCATGGCAGCAGCGTCGCAAAACTGATAAAAAAGCCGTACATACTTTATCTGACCGCACTTTTTCACGACATAGCCAAGGGCCGTGGCGGTGACCATAGTGTCTTGGGCGCCGAAGATGTGAAAGTATTTGCCGCCACTCACGGACTGCCACAGGAAGATGCCGAACTGATGGAGTGGACCGTTCGCAATCACCTGTTAATGTCGATGACCGCACAACGAAAGGATATCGACGATCCTAACGAGCAACTGGAATTCGCTCGCCAGTGCGGTAGCATCGAGCGGCTCAACCACCTCTACCTGCTAACCATTTCCGACATCCGGGCGACCAACCCGGAACTATGGAATTCGTTCAAGCAAAGTCTGCTGCAATCGTTACACCGGCATGCCATGCTGATACTCAAACGTGGCCTCGACAATCCGCTGGATGTGGAAGATGTCATCAATCGCCGGCAGGAACATACTCGAACCCTGCTGGATGACTCACTGGAAAACGATCCTCGCGTCGACATGCTCTGGGCGACCCTGGGAGACGACTACTTCCGGCAGTACCAGGCCGTGGAAATTGCTCGCCATACCGAAATTCTTCTGGCCAACGAGGACACACCGGGACCCCTGGTATCGCTGCGCTACTCCGCCTCTCGCGGCTCAACCGAAATACTCATCTATACCCCTGATGACAAGGCACTGTTCGCACTGATCACGGCAGTCATGGAACGCTTGCAACTGAACATACTGTCAGCAACAATCAATACAACGGCAGGTGGCTTTGCTCTGGATACTTTCCATGTACTGGATGCCACGCAAATGCCCATCGAGGATATCTCGCGTATTGACGAGGTCCGTCAAACGCTAACCTACGAGCTGGGTGTTCCTCGCAACCTGCCAAGACTCGACGTGCAGTATCCATCGCGACGATTGCGCTACTTTTCAGTGTCGACGCAAGTCGAATGCTCCAATGACGAATCAGGCTTCACTGAAGTACATATAACCGCAGCAGACAGACCGGGTATTCTGTCGGGCATTGGCAGAGTACTGATGGGTGCCAACTTCAATGTTCACGCAGCTCGCATCGCCACCCTGGGAGAACGAATCGACGATGTATTCCTGCTATCCAATGAGCACGGAAACTCGCTGACTGCTGCCGAACAACAGACAGTCAGCGAACTACTGCAACAAGAATTGTAGCCCCTCCCCTAAAAGACAGATACGGAGCCCCGACACTTGAACACCACACCCAGCGACACCATCGCCCTTCTGGTTGAGCTTGTCCGACGCAATTCGGTAACACCCGATGACAAGGGTTGCCAGGCAATGATCGGAGAGCGATTGGCTCGACTGGGCTTCGTTCTCGAGTCCATGCCATCTGGAGGGGTCACCAACTTGTGGGCTCGACTGGGAACAGAGGCTCCCCTCTTCGCATTTGCCGGTCATACCGATGTAGTCCCAACGGGCAACGAAGAGGACTGGTCATCACCCCCTTTTGCCGCCGACATCATCGATGATCATCTCGTAGGACGCGGTGCCGCTGACATGAAAGGCGGGGTTGCCGCCATGGTAACCGCGATCGAGCGATTTGTAGAAAGTGGCGCGCACAAGCACGGATCAATCGCCCTGCTCCTCACCAGCGACGAAGAAGGCCCGGCAACGGACGGCACCACAGTGGTCATCAACAAACTCGAGCATCGCAACGAAAAAATCGATTACTGCATAGTTGGCGAACCGACAAGCACCAACAAGCTGGGCGATACCATTCGTCACGGGCGCCGCGGCTCTCTGGGGGCCACTCTGATTATTCGCGGCATCCAGGGACATGTTGCCTATCCGCACCTGGCTGACAATCCGATACACCGTGCCATGCCTGCACTGAATGAACTGACAACGATCGAATGGGACAAGGGTAACGATCATTTCCCACCAACCACACTGCAGATATCCAACTTCAATGCCGGCACCGGGGCCACCAATGTCATCCCCGGTCAGGCGAGTGTTGAATTCAACCTGCGGTACAGTCCAGAAACATCCATCGAGCATATCCAGAGCACTATCAAAGAACTTTGCAGCAGACACCAACTGGATACGACGCTGATCTGGAAAGACAGCGCCAGACCATTCATCACCACACCGGGCACATTGACACAGGCCATGCAACAAGCCATCGTCAGTGAAACCGGCATCACCGCAACTCTGGACACAGGTGGCGGCACATCGGATGGGCGCTTCATAGCACCTACCGGCGCGCAGACTATAGAGTTCGGCCCCATCAACGCAACCATTCATCAAGTGAATGAACGCGTATCCTGCACCGACATCAACTCACTGACTCGCATCTACGAATCAGTGCTGCAACAACTACTGGGCTAACAAGAGGAGTGACAACATGGGCATGCTAGACGGCAAACGATTTATCATATTTGGTATCGCCAGCAAGCGTTCTATCGCATGGGGTATCGCAGAAGCCATGCACAGAGAAGGCGCTACCCTGGCCTTTACCTATCAAAATGATCGCCTCAAGGATCGAGTGATCGACATGGCTGCGGCCTGTGGCTCAACTCTGGTACTGCCTTGCGACGTAGCCGAGGACAGTCAGATCGATGAGCTCATGACATCCATCAAAGCCGAATGGACAGACGGATTTGATGGCCTGGTGCACGCGGTAGCCTTTGCACCACGCGAGGCTCTGGACGGTGATTTTCTGGATTCTGTCACGCGCGAATCTTTTCGTATAGCGCACGATGTAAGCTCGTACAGCTTTGCCGCGATCGCCAAGGCTGCACGCCCACAATTGAGAAAAGGTGGCTCCTTGATCACACTGTCCTACCTCGGAGCAGTAAGAGCCATGCCAAACTACAATGTCATGGGACTTGCCAAGGCCTCTCTGGAAGCAAATACAAGATTCATGGCAAACGCTATGGGACCTGATGGCATTCGTGTCAACGCCATCTCGGCAGGACCTATCAAGACACTGGCTGCAGCCGGCATCAGTGATTTCAAGAAACTGCTGAATCACGTGTCATCTTTATCCCCCATGCGCGAGAACACAACCATCGAACAGGTGGGCGACACTGCAGCATTTCTCGCCTCCTCCATGGCGGCAGGAATCACAGGGCAGATCATCTACGTCGATGGCGGCTTCAATATCGTCTCAATGCCAGATTTGAGCTAGCCATTTGTAGCTGCAAGACAATCTGAGTCAAAGGGCCGTTCGTTCACCCGTTCAGACGGGTCAACGAACAGCCCGATTTCCCGGAGAATGTCGAATTGACCAACCGGAAAATCGGATCAGGCACTGCAATTACCGACCTTGCTTCAACAGGTCACGAATCTCCTCCAGCAGCTTGACGTCTTCAGCAACAACCGCTGGCTCTTCAGTTTTTTCTTCTTCGAACTTCTTCTTCATGCTCGTGATCGCTCTGAGGATAATGAAGATAACAAAAGCAACTATCAGAAAATCGATCATTGACTGAATAAAGGCACCGTACCCAATTGCCGCGTCTCCGACCGTAATTGACAGATCACTGAAGTTTACGCCGCCCATGAACACACCAATGATCGGCATCAGGATGTTCTCCACCAGGGTGCTGACCATCTTGCCGACCGCAGCTCCAATGATGATGCCCACAGCCATATCTATCAGGCTGCCTTTCATGGCGAATTCCTTGAATTCCTGAATCATGCTCATGTTTTTTCTCTTGCTCGACAGAATGTCAGTTAATCCGTTACACGTAACGCGACTGAACCACAGCGCATACGACTCAGGATCCAGCATGTTACGTGCCGACCTGACAAGCAACCGCAAACAAAGGTTTCCCGGCAAGCAAGTATCGATTTTCAACAGTAATACCCGATGAGAGGCGAGTCGCCATGAGGCATGGCTCCCTCGATCACCGGCAAATAAATTAAACGGAGCAGCATGCAGATGACTGAGAACAAGCTCATTCTGGATTCGAAAACAGTTCAATCTGTAGTCGAGCACATGAATAGTGATCATGCGGATGCCTGCCTGTGCATAGTCAGGGCTTTCAGCGAGCATATAGGCGCAATTGATTCACAGCTAATCGACCTGGATAGTACAGGTCTGCTCTTTCATGTATCAACACACACTGACGGCAAGGTACAGAGCTCTCAGAGTGTGAGGATCGATTTCACCAAACCCTTGCGCGAAGAGACACAAATTCGCGGCGCCCTGGTAGGACTAACGCGTATGGCTCGCCAGAAACTAGCGAGCCTGGAATCCTGAGGCTTGTAGCAGACAGGGCAAGTACTGCCCTGCTGCATTTACCCAATCAAACTATAAAGTCTGATTAGTCAGAAAACCGAACGGTATCAGGATGAGGCAGCTGCTTTGATGTCAACGTCTGCATTTTCACGCAGGCTTTCCAGCAAGACTTCAAATTCAGTGCCACCTAATCGAATGTTTGCTCCGGCAGGTTCGGCACCTGGCAACGTTTGAACAGACTCATCAGCCCCTTCAACATCTGCTTCTGGCACTTCGACAGCATCAAGACGCAGAGCAATCAAATCCCCATTGGAGAGCGTCTCAGCAGCGGTTGCAGGAGCCGTATCGGTACCCGGCTGGGGCAGCGAAAATACTCGGGATACCACCCCACCCTCAAGCTCAGTCGATTGACGACCAAGAGCCAACTGCTCAATGCTTGTTGCAAAATCATCACCTTCTGCAATTGCAGCGGCTGTTTCACCCGTTGCAAGCTTTGATAAGGCCGCATCTTGAAGAACTTTCAACATCTCGTTGGCTCGTTCACTTTTCAACGACTCTTCAACTTCATCACGTACATCATCCAGAGTTTTCTGACGCGCTTCCTCGTGCTCCTGAACCCTCAACACGATAACGTGACGATCACCGATTTCGATGACTTCAGAATTCAGTTCTTCTGCCAGAAAATCAGGATTGAATATCGTGGCTACCACTTGCGGATTGGACAATACAACACCGGAATCGGTATCTGAGTCCAGCCAGTCTGAAGTCTTGATTTCAATGCCCGTCACATCACTGACAGGCTCCAGAGAATCCGGATTATCAAATGCCTGTTCAGAGGCTTGTTCACGCAGATCAAAATATTCGCGATCAGCCTCGTCTTTCTGCATATCCGCAATGATCTTGTCTTTCACCTCCTCAAACGGTTCGCCAGATTCTGGCTTGACACTGTCAAGCTTGATCAGATGAACGCCAAACTGACTGACGACCGGCTCGGAAATATCACCTTCGCTACTTAGTGCGAATACGGCTTCTTCGAACTGAGGATCCATACTGCCTGGAGTAACCGCACCCAGGCTTCCACCCAGATCAGCAGTACCGACATCTTCGGAAAATTCCTTGGCCAGATCAGCGAATGACTCGCCTGCTTCTACTCGAACCTTCAATTCGGACAACTTTGTAGAAGCTTCCTCTTCGGAAAGATCATCTGTGGTCAAAAGAATGTGCGACACGGAGCGTTGCTCCGGCAGAACGAAGCTACCTCGATTTTCATCGTAGAAGGTTTTTGCCTGCTCTTCAGTAACCTCAATATCGGCAGCAATAGCAGCACTATCTATTTCAATGTAGCGAATTTTTGCTCGCTCAGGAAACTTGTAACTTTCCTTTTTATCTTCAAAGTAGGCTGCAACCTCCTCTTCAGAGACTTCAATAGTCTTTCTGGCTTTTTCTGCATCGAACCTGACACCTTCCACCGTCCGAACCTGACGAGCCAGTGATGAAAGACGCTCCGCCTCAGAAGGCAGTGTGAAGCTAGTATCACTGATACCGGTTCTGAACTGATTCATGGCTGTATCGTCGCGAAAACTCTGCTCGAATACCGCTACTGACATACCGGATGCACGTAACTGTGTCTGATAGGTCTCGCTGTCAAAGCGACCATCGACCTGGAATGCCGGCAAATTACGTATAGCTCGTCCCAGAGTTGCATCACCGACAGCAAACTTCTGATTGGCAACTTCGCTTTCAAGCACTTGCTGAGAAATCAATTGCTGCAGGGCCTGATCGCGCAAGACAGCCTCATTGGCAAAAGCTTCTGGCAATTGCCCACCAAACATGCGCGCCAGCTGTTGGCGTTGCTGTTGATAGGCTTGTTCCAGTTGTTGTTGATCAATTGACTGGCCATTGACCTCAGCCACTGGAGGTATGGACCCACCACTGAGATAAGAACCAATTCCGACTAGCGCAAACGGGATAATAATGACCGTGATCAACGTGTATTTGATCGGCTTGGAGTTTCTGACCGTTTCTCTTAGATCCAATAACATGATGAATGCAGCGCCCTGTTGATCAATTAACTGTATTGACTGGTAGCAAGTCGTCTTCCAACGAGTTGCATTACTCAAATTTATCCAAAAAAAAAGGGTGCCGAAGCACCCTTTCTATCTCTACCCGAAAACTCGGGAGAGGGGTGTCACTGGCAAAAATCTGCCAGTGACGTCTGGTGTTGGCGGAGCGGACGGGACTCGAACCCGCGACCCCCGGCGTGACAGGCCGGTATTCTAACCAACTGAACTACCGCTCCATAAAATGGTGGGTGCTGACGGGATCGAACCGCCGACCCTCGCCTTGTAAGGGCGATGCTCTACCAGCTGAGCTAAGCACCCAAGAGAACTAGTTTACAGCATCTTTCAAAGCTTTACCAGCTTTAAAGCTAGGAACATTCGAAGCAGCAATCTGAAGAGGCTCACCAGTACGTGGGTTACGACCAGTACGAGCTTCACGCTTACGAACAAGGAATGTGCCAAAGCCAACGAGAGTAATTTGATTGCCTTCTTTCATGGCTTCAGTAACGGCTTCCAATACTGCGTCTACAGCGCTAGAAGCGTCAGCTTTAGTCATGTCGCCCTTAGCGGCAACCGCATCAACAAACTCACCTTTATTCATAATAACGCTTTTCCCGAATCTTTTGTTAGTTTATCGTCAAATAATTATTAAATAATTAAAGACGCTGGTGGATACCCGAAAGCAATGTGCGAATCATACGCGAAAAAAACTCAAAAACCCACCAACCACGCGGGTTTCAGCAAAACTGAGTAACTCTTGCGAGATCGCAATTAACCAGAACAAGGTAATCGCCGACTGAAGCAACGTTGACTGCGCGCATTATCCAACATGTTCGACCGTTTGTGACCGAACAATTGTGAAATAAATGTAAATAAATCGCGCCTGACCATCAAATAGACTGATCAGACGCATTTTACACGTATTTAGTGGGTTCTAACTTCGCCTGCAGCCCCACCTTGCAAATCATCGCCGGATACAGGATCGGCCAACTTCTCGCCATCTGGTCCTGGCGAACTTGCCAAAGCAACCGCAAGCACCTCATCTATCCACTGAACTGGACGTATATCGAGCCCTGATTTTATTTCATCTGGAATCTCGGATAAGTCTTTTTCATTTTCGATGGGAATCAGAACGGTATCGATCCCGCCACGCTGTGCTGCCAGAAGTTTTTCCTTGAGCCCACCGATAGGCAGAACCTCACCACGAAGCGTGATTTCACCTGTCATTGCAACGTTGGCCCTGACAGGAACATTTGTCAGGCACGATACGATAGCAGTACACATTCCTACTCCGGCACTCGGACCATCCTTCGGCGTGGCACCTTCAGGGACATGTAAGTGAATATCGAGCTTTTCATGAAAATCAGCATCGATTCCCAACGATTGAGCTCGGCTACGAACCACCATCATCGCGGCCTGTATGGATTCTTGCATGACCTCACCAAGTTGCCCGGTCGAACTCAACTTGCCTTTACCCGGTACTACGGTTGATTCGATGGTCAGCAACTCGCCGCCAACAGAAGTCCATGCCAGACCCGTCACCTGCCCTACCTGATTTTCTTTCTCTGCACGGCCGTGACGGAAGCGAGCAACACCCAGATAATCGCCAATATTCTCGGCAGTCACTGAAACCAGCTTGTCCTTCGAACTCTGACCACCCTCTTTTTCGGCCAGTTCAAGCTCCATGACTTCGCGAACTACCTTACGACAGATCTTGGCAACTTCACGCTCCAGGTTCCGGACTCCTGCTTCGCGAGTGTAGCTGCGAATAATTGCCATTATTGCATCGTCACTGACCGTCAGCTCTGAAGCATCCAGCCCATTGTCTGTCATCTTGCGCGGCAGCAAATAACGCTCGGCGATATTCGCTTTCTCCATTTCCGTATAGCCCGGAATGCGGATAACCTCCATTCGGTCCAGTAATGGCTCGGGAATATTCATGGTATTTGCAGTTGCCACGAACATCACATCTGACAGATCGTATTCCACCTCGAGATAATGATCGGTGAATGTGTGATTCTGCTCAGGATCAAGAACCTCCAGTAGTGCCGAAGAAGGATCGCCTCGAAAGTCCGTGGACATCTTGTCAATCTCATCCAGCAATATCAGCGGATTGCGGCGTTTGACCTTGGCCAGATTCTGAACGATCTTGCCCGGCATCGAACCGATATAGGTGCGACGATGACCACGTATCTCGGCCTCGTCTCGCACGCCACCCAGCGCCATTCTGCTAAACCTGCGACCCGTTGCCGCGGCGATGGATTTTCCTAACGAGGTTTTACCAACCCCAGGTGGTCCAACAAGGCAAAGGATCGGACCTTTTGCGTGACCTACGCGTTTTTGTACAGCAAGATATTCAAGGATGCGTTCCTTGACCTTCTCCAGACCGTAGTGATCATGCTCAAGTGTTTCTTCCGCCTGCTTCAGCGTATTCTTGAGTTTGGATTTCTTTTTCCACGGAAGGCTGACAAGCGTATCTATATAGTTACGCACCACTGTCGCTTCGGCCGACATGGGTGACATCATTTTCAACTTGTTGAGTTCGGCAGTCGCCTTCTTGCGAGCTTCCTTGGATAGTCCACCCTTGGCAATCTTGCGTGCCAGCTCTTCTGTTTCATTGGGAACCTCATCCATCTCTCCCAATTCTTTCTGAATGGCCTTCATCTGCTCATTCAGATAGTACTCGCGCTGACTTTTCTCCATTTGCTGTTTGACACGTCCGCGAATACGCTTTTCCACCTGCAGCATATCCAACTCGGATTCCATCAATTTCAGTAGGTGCTCCAGGCGTTCGCCCGGATCAAACAATTCGAGAATGGTCTGTTTTTCTTCAACTCGCAAAGACATCTGCGCAGCAATCATGTCCGCCAGACGATCAGCATCATCAACACCGGTCAAGGAGCTGAGTATTTCGGGTGGCACTTTCTTGTTCATCTTGACGTACTGGTCGAACATATTGGTCACCGAACGTACCAGCACATCCAGTTCCTTGCCTTCCAGCTTGTCGCTCTCTTCTGCTTCGACAGCTTCAGGAAAGCTGTAATTAGCCAGAAAATAGCCTTTTTCGGCAGTACTGACATTATCAATCAATGCTCGCTGCCCGCCCTCAACCAATACCTTGATAGTGCCATCAGGTAATTTGAGAAGTTGCAGAATAGTTGCAATGGTACCCACGCGATGAATATCTGCATCTCCGGGCTCATCCACAGCGGCACTGGTTTGCGCTGCCAGCATGATGCGTTTGTCTGAAGACATGGCAGCATCAAGCGCATCAATCGACTTTTCTCGACCGACGAACAGGGGGATAACCATGTGCGGATACACCACTACATCACGCAATGGTAAAACCGGCAGTTGTGCAGACTGCTCGATTGGTAGTTCATTAAGGACTTCTTGATCAGTCACGGTGCTGAGCTCTCCTTGTGTGAGGCTGACTTGTTTAAGTCGAGCATACACGACAAGGTGAGACTCACTTTGGAAAATTCAAGCACGTAACCCGCACTCGAAGGCCATTCTCAGCCGTATTTTCACTAATCAACGCAAGGTCAGCTCCTCAATGGACATCAAATTCCAGACAAAAAAAACCGGCTACTGAGAGCCGGCTTTTTTGTTGCTCAGGAACCCCTGAACTGTACTCACATGGGAATATCAAATCCCTGCGAGCCTCTGACTCACAATCAATCGTCAGAAGCTGCCCGTTTATACATTTCTTCTTCCATTACCTTTTCCTGACCTTCCAGCAAAAGATATGGCTTGGCTTCGCCACGAACCACGGCCGCATCCAGAATCACTTTCTTGACGTTCTCGATACGAGGTAGTTCGTACATGGTATCGAGCAGCACGTTTTCCAGAATAGTTCGCAGACCACGAGCACCAGTCTTGCGTTCCAACGTATTCTTCGCAACTTCGTAGAGTGCATCCTTACGGAATTCGATATCGACCTCTTCCATAGCCAGCAATTTTTGATACTGCTTGGTGATGGCATTCTTTGGTTCTACCAGAATTCTCACCAGGGCTTCCTCGTCCAGCTCTTCCAGAGTCGCAACAACCGGCAAACGGCCGACAAATTCTGGAATCAAACCGAAACTGATCAGATCCTGAGCTTCACAATCCATCAGCAATTTACCAATATGATCGTGTCCTTCTTTTGATTTGACCTCGGCAGCAAAGCCTATTCCACCTTTGTCACTTCGCTTCTGTATGATTTTTTCCAGGCCAGCAAATGCACCACCACAGATAAACAGAATGTTCGAAGTATCGACTTGCAGGAATTCCTGCTGAGGATGCTTGCGGCCACCTTGAGGCGGAACCGAAGCAATTGTGCCCTCGATCAGCTTCAATAGTGCTTGCTGCACACCTTCACCCGAGACATCACGTGTTATTGATGGATTATCGGATTTTCTGGAAATCTTGTCGATTTCATCAATGTAAACAATACCCGTCTGCGCCTTCTCAACATCGTAGTCGCATTTCTGCAGCAGTTTCTGAATGATGTTCTCGACGTCCTCACCCACATAACCAGCTTCGGTCAACGTAGTTGCATCGGCGATCGTGAAAGGTACATTCAAAGTACGAGCTAACGTCTCTGCCAGCAAGGTCTTGCCTGAGCCTGTAGGGCCTATCAGCAATATGTTACTTTTCGACAGTTCAACGTCGCCTTTCTTGTCTTTATACTCAAGTCGCTTGTAATGGTTGTACACCGCAACCGAGAGAATTTTCTTGGCCTTGGCTTGACCGATTACATATTGATCCAGCAATTCGTTGATTTCGTGCGGCTTCGGAAGTGAACTTTCTTCGTCACTAGCCTGTTCCTGCATCTCCTCAGTAATGATGTCATTACAAAGATCAACGCATTCGTCGCAGATAAAAACTGACGGTCCTGCAATCAGCTTGCGAACTTCATGCTGGCTCTTGCCACAAAACGAGCAGTAGAGCAGCTTGCCGTCGTCTTTCTTATCTTCCTGGTCACTCATGTTTTTACAAACCTCTGGCTTCGCACCACATTGCCGTGTTTCCCCTGAACATACAAGCAAGAAACGGTTGCCTTGATCAGGGTTGTTGTGCAGATCACAATGGCGACTCGTTAGAGTCGCCATTTGAGATCTCGTTCAAGTTTACGCCGGACTGGGTGCTCCGGCTAGCTCTTAGTAGTCGGAGTATCCCCGCTAGAGGTAACACTGACTTCTTCTTCACGTGATTTGACAATACGATCAACCAATCCGTAGCTAACTGCATCTTCAGCGGTCAAAAAATTGTCACGCTCTGTATCGCTCGTCACTTTTTCCACGGTCTGGCCTGTATGAAGAGCCATCAATTTGTTCATCTTGGCTTTTATCGACAGAATTTCTCGCGCATGAATGTCGATATCCGTGGCCTGCCCCTGAAATCCGGCAGAAGGCTGGTGAATCATCACGCGAGAGTTCGGTAGAACAAAGCGTTTGCCAGCCTGACCTGCCGTCAGTAGAAAGGCACCCATGCTGGCAGCCTGACCGATGCAAAGCGTACTGACATTTGGCTTGATGAACTGCATGGTGTCGTAAATAGCCATACCAGCAGTCACCGAGCCGCCCGGAGAATTGATGTAGAGAGAAATATCCTTGTCAGGGTTATCCGACTCGAGAAACAACAGCTGCGCCACGATAAGGTTAGCCATGTAATCTTCAACCTGGCCAACCAGAAAAATGACACGTTCCTTTAGTAGACGTGAGTAGATGTCATAGGATCGTTCACCCCGTGACGACTGCTCCACAACCATCGGAACCAGCCCACCGGCAGCGCTCGGGCTGGCAGGCGCGCCTGATGCCGGAGCTGCAAAGCCGTTGTTACCAGTCAGTGAGCCGTTGAAACCCCAAGTAGGACCTGAATTCATCGTTAGCTATTCTCGCTATCTGCCGGAGCCTCAGGCGCCGGCGGGTTCATGATGTCTTTGAATGTAGTTGGTTCATCAACAACTGTTGCGGCCTCAAGAACTGCAGCTGTAACTGCTTCTTCAAGTACCAGGCCTTCAATGTTCTTCAACATTTCCTGATTGCCGTAATAGTAGTCTATGACTTGTTGGGGATCCTGATAGGAAGATGCAAGCTGTTCGACCTGTTCTCTTACTGCAGCAGCATCGGCCTTGATCTCTTTCTGCTGGATAATTTCACCCACAACCAGTCCAAGCTGCACTCGGCGAGTTGCCTGTTCGGTAAATAGTTCGTCAGCCAGCATAGAAGAATCAGACTCCGCTGGCATTTGTTGCATAAGTTGTTCCCGCTGGCGTTTGATCTCTTCAGAAACCAGTGCACTGGGCACATCAATAGGATTTAATTCGACCAATCCGTCCATAACCTGAGTCTTCACCTGGTTATCGATGCGTTGCTTGAGCTCACGCTCCATATTCTTCTGGATATCAGCACGCAGGCTTTCAACCGTGCCATCTTCAATACCAAAGCTCTTGATCAGCTCTTCATTGAACTCAGGCAATTGTGATTCCTTGACTTCGTGAACCGTAATATCGAATTCGGTTTCCTTGCCAGCGAGATGATCAGCCTGGTATTCCTCCGGGAAGGTTACCTGGATGGTTTTTTCGTCGCCCGCCTTCAAACCGATCAGTTGGGATTCGAATCCTGGAATCATTGCATTGGAGCCCAGAACCAGAGGAGCCTTGTCGGCTTTGCCGCCAGGGAACTCTTCACCGTCGATACGTCCGACGAAGTCAATGACGATCTGATCGCCATCAGCAGATTCACGCTCTACAGCTACATATTCAGTGCGCTGCTTGCGAAGATTCTCGAGCATCTCTTCGATATCTGACTCTTCGATGCTAACAACAGGGCGATTGACCTTGATGCCATCATTAAAGACAGGCTCGAACTCTGGATAAACTTCAAATGTCGCAATAAAGCTGAATCCAGCTTCATTGTCGGCACCTTCAGCAGGAGGTGCAGGAACGATATCCGGCTGTCCCGCCGGACGCAGCTTTTCTTGCTGCACTGCATCGAAGTACGAACGATTGATCAATGAGCCCAGAACTTCACTACGAACCTGAGGCTCGTAACGCTTCTTGACAACATTGAAGGGTACCTTGCCCGGGCGAAAACCATTAATACGTGTGGTTTTGCTCAGACTTTGGAGTCTCTCCAGCACTGCGCTGTCGATGTCCTCTGAAGGCAACGCCACGGTCATGCGACGCTCAAGGCCTTGGGTGGTTTCAACGGATACTTGCATGCTTGCCTCTAGTGACCACCGATTGAGTGCCGCGGCCGCTCACGAGCCGATCATGGCCTGTCATCCGAAGGTCAGGTGATGTGTCGCGCACGACACGATATCTGGTGCGAAAGGGGAGACTCGAACTCCCACGTCAATGACACTGGTACCTAAAACCAGCGCGTCTACCAATTCCGCCACTCTCGCAGAGTATTACTGTCAGCCGCTAATTATAGCGAAAAACACGGCTTGGATGCCGATACGTTACGCCCTAATATCAAATTAGTTGGTAACATCGTCCATAAATCCAGACAAGTTGAGGCACTTTGATATAAAAGGGTGGGGTGAACGACGGGATTTGAACCCGCGACCACAGGAATCACAATCCTGCGCTCTACCAACTGAGCTACGCTCACCACAATTACTACCAAATCGTCGTTACAACTAGACTTCAGCTACACGGCCGACAGGCGTTAATGGTGCGCCCGGCAGGATTCGAACCTGCTACCCTCGGCTTAGAAGGCCGATGCTCTATCCACATGAGCTACGGGCGCTCTGCCGATAATCGGGCCGATAACTGAACGAATAAAAGTGGTCGGGGCAGCAGGATTCGAACCTACGACCCTCTGCTCCCAAAGCAGATGCGCTACCAGGCTGCGCCATACCCCGAACTGCTACTCATCCAGCCGCATAATGATAACCATAGACTTAGCAATAGTCAACCTCTGCACGAGAAGTTTGTTCATTATTTTTGAAATAAATCACATTGCCTCCCCTTACCCATCCTGACCTACCCTTCTATAGCGCACTCCTTGATCCCTGTTTAGTCGATCTCATGCCGCCAAGTCATCTGAATAGATTCCAGAATACCTTCCTTCGACTTTTCCGGATCATCGTCAAAACCCTCGCGAGCCACTATCCAGGTGCGCATATCAGTAAGTGAATCGGACAGACAGCGGACCAACATCACTTCAAATACTACGTGGCATCTTCGGTGATGCCCAGATCATTGATCTTGATCTGGAGACGTATGACACCACTACAAACTCAACGACACCGGGCACCTCATCACACGGCCTTCTAGTGAGCTGTCCACTGAATGGAAGCCGGGTCGACTCCGTCTTTGTGCATATCCCATAAAGGTGACAAGTCACGCAGTGACTCTACCGCTTCACGTGTCTTGGCGATTGTAAAATCTATCTCTTCTACAGTTGTGTAACGACCGATCGTGAATCGGATGGAGCTATGTGCCAGCTCATCGTTTCGACCAATGGCACGTAAGACATAGGAAGGCTCCAGACTGGCACTGTCACAGGCAGATCCACTGGAAACCGCGATATCCTTCATTGACAGGATCAGGCTTTCACCTTCCACGAAAGCAAAGCTGATGTTCAGGTTGCCCGGAATACGCTGCTCCAGATCACCATTCAGGTAGATCTCTTCCATATCAGCAACACCGTTCCACAAGCGATCCCGAAGTTCTTTCAAACGCTTGCTTTCCTCTTCCATCTCTTCGTGAGCGATACGGAAGGCCTCACCCATGCCAACGATCTGGTGAGTGGGCAACGTGCCCGAACGCATTCCTCGCTCATGCCCACCACCGTGCATCTGGGCCTCCAGACGTACCCGTGGCTTGCGACGGACATACAGTGCGCCAATGCCTTTGGGACCATAAACCTTGTGAGCACTGAGGGACAGCAGGTCTACATTCATTTCTTCGACATCAATCTTAACCTTACCCGGGCTTTGGGCAGCGTCCACATGCAGGAGGATTCCTCGCTCACGCGTGATCGCACCAATGGCAGCGATATCCTGAATCACACCGATTTCATTGTTGACATGCATAACGGAAACTACCGTCGTGTCATTACGCAATGCTGCCTTGAACACGTCCAGATCCAACAGGCCGTTTTCTAACGGATCAAGGTAGGTGATCTCAAAACCTTCGCGCTCCAATTGACGACAGGTATCAAGAACTGCCTTGTGCTCTGTCTTGACAGTCACTATGTGCTTGCCTTTCTTCACATTGAAGTGGGCAGCACCCTTTATTGCCAGATTGTTTGATTCGGTTGCACCGGATGTCCAGACAATTTCCTTGCTGTTGGCGTTCAGCAGGCTGGCAACATTGTCGCGGGCTTGCTCTACCAGCTCGTGAGCTTGCCGCCCAATAGGGTGAGAACGTGAAGCAGGGTTACCAAAAAACCCCTGCCTGGTCAAACACCGACCCATTTTTTCTGCAACTCGCTCGTCCACGGGAGTCGTGGCCGAATAGTCCATATAGATTGGTAGGTGTAAAGAACTCACTGTGCAAGCCTCAAAAATGTTCGTTGATTTGCCGGCTTGTGCCGCCCTGAATATTCAGGATTTCAAACTACTGCATCATCACCCACTCGTACGAAGCAAGCCAAGCACACTGATCCTCTATCGCATCATTATTATGCGTAGGGACGCTGCACCATGACCTTGTCTTCGCGCAGCGATACACCTTGAACACGATGTCGATCGATCATGTCCTGTAGAGAGACACTGCCCAGAAATTCTTCTATCTGAGCGCTCAACCCTTCCCACAAATCATGCGTCAGGCATCGACCATGACTGTGGCAATTCTCCTTCCCTCCACACTGCGTGGCGTCCACCGATTCGTTGACCGCGACAATGATTTCGGACACGGCCACCTCATGAAGCTGGCGTGCCACCGAATAACCACCACCCGGCCCTCGCGTGCTGACCACCAACCCACTGCGTCGCAACTTGGAAAACAGCTGCTCCAGATAGGACAGGGAGATTTCCTGCCTCACTGAAATTTCAGCCAGAGATACAGGTCCGGAGTTGCCGTGCAACGCCAAATCCAGCATAGCTGTTACTGCATATCGTCCCTTGGTGGTCAATTTCATGACAGCAAAGCGAAGTAGTGATTCATGGCAGAAGGATCACATAACCTAGTATTTTAGTCAAGTATTAGGCTTGATGCATTAAACTCAAGACTCAGCCAGATGAATGTCGGCTTCAGCCTGTTCTCTTGCCAAGCCGATCCAGTTCTGCACGCAACTGGGCAACCTGTATCTGCAACTGCTCAACCGCAGATTCCAGCGGGTCGTCCGTATCTCCTGCAACCCCATAAGCATCGAAGGCCTGTTGCCGTATTGCAGCCTCCTGGTCTTGCACCAGTTCCAGGCATTTCGCGCTTTGATTCTTGCACCGGACTATACGACCCGGAACGCCGACGACAGTAGCACCGGCCGGAACCGCCTCAAGTACAACGGCGTTTGATCCGATTCGAGCATCGTCCGCCACCAGAAAGGGCCCGAGAATCTTGGCACCGGCACCCACTACTACATTGTTTCCCAGCGTCGGATGACGTTTTCCGGCACTGAGTGTGCGCCCACCCAGAGTGACACCTTGATAAAGCGTCACGTCATTGCCGATTTCAGCCGTCTCACCAATGACCACACCGGTACCGTGATCGACAAAAAAACGTCGACCAATGCAGGCACCAGGATGAATTTCGATACCGGTGAGCCAGCGGGCAATGTTGCCCATGAAACGGGCTGGCCAACGCAAGCCTCTCTGCCACAACCAGTGGTTAACGCGGTGGAAAAGGATGGCATGTACGCCCGAGTAACAGGTCAGCACATCAAGAATATTGCGTGCCGCCGGATCCCGTTCGAACACGCAAGTGACGTCCTCTTTAACTAACTGCCACATGCTTGTACCTTCCGCAAGACCTACTTGATTGGTAGGACATTGTAACCGCTAAAGCAAATGCTTCAACCGTACCTTACTGCGAATTGAAAAACGGCACCTGTTACGCCAGTTGCCGCCTCTCGGCCCCGCTATCCGCGCTTGCGCGGGTTTTCCACTGACGAAAGAATGCCGCGAAATATGGCCACTTCACTGCCAGATGGACGATTAGTTTCAAAATAACGCCTGACCCGACGCCGCAGAAGTCGTGGATTCTCAGGGTCCAGGAATCCCGTATTGACCATCACGCGATCCAGGTGTTCGAAGAAATGCTCCATGGACTCACTGGTGGCTGGCAGCTCATCGGGATCCACAGCGACCGGAGAAGCCGCACCCGGCTCTTCTTCAGACCCCTTCCACTTACCCGGTTGGGGCATCGGAGCACCTTGTGGCACCGACTGCAACGCCTGTGACAGCTCATAAGACACAACCTGAACAGCACTGCCCAGGTTCA
Organism: Granulosicoccus antarcticus IMCC3135; assembly: GCF_002215215.1. Lineage (NCBI taxonomy): Bacteria > Pseudomonadati > Pseudomonadota > Gammaproteobacteria > Chromatiales > Granulosicoccaceae > Granulosicoccus > Granulosicoccus antarcticus. Next base: position 5,828,209 of record NZ_CP018632.1, read on the forward strand.
AAGAAGAAAAATCCGGGTTGCATGGAATTCTGAGCAATCGCGTACACAGATCCAGCGACTCATTACTCAAACCCGAGCGCTCCTGCCCGAAAACGATGGCCACTTTGTAGCCGTCTGGCTGTGCAGCCAACTCACCCAGTCCTTCAGCAATTTTGCGACATGACAAAAGCGGCACTGCCAACTGGCGAGCACGCGCACTGGTTCCCACCACAATACGGCAGTCAGCGATAGCCTCCTGCAGGGAATCAAAGGTCTGCGCCTCCTTCAAGACGTCGTTGGCACCCGAAGAACGGGCCAAAGACTCTGCAGATAAATGCGGACAAGTGTCAACCAGACGCATCTTCATGAAGCCCATGGTTTTCATGGCTCTTGCAGCTGCACCCAGGTTACCGGTGTGGGTCGTGCCCACCATTACAAATACTATTTCTACGCTCATGCGCGAATGATGTCACAACTGATGCCGGAAGCCACAGATCAGAGGTCATTTGGCACTACACTATGAGACCTAGCCCAGACAAGCGAATCCAGACATGCACCCGATGCTCAACATCGGCATCCGCGCTGCCCGCGCAGCCGGAAAAGTCATCACACAAAATGTAGACCGTTTCGATCCCAAGACCATTGAGAAGAAACAGCGAAATGATTTCGTCACCGAAATTGATCGCAAGGCCGAAACTGAAATCGTCAATACGCTACAGCGTTCCTACCCGGATCATGCGTTTCTGTGCGAAGAAAGCGGCCTGATAGGTGATGAGACCGCCGAATATCGTTGGATCATCGATCCTCTCGATGGTACAACCAACTTCATCCACGGCTTACCGCACTTCAGTGTCTCCATTGCACTGATGCAGAAGAACCGTTTGTTTCAGGCTGTCGTCTACGACCCCATGCGGCAGGAACTGTTCACTGCAGGCAAAGGCGAAGGCGCCTTTCTGGACAGCAAACGATTGCGAGTAGGCACCACCAACCATCTGGAAAACGCCTTGCTCAGCTGCGGTTTTCCTTATCGTGACGGTCAGGATCTGGACTTTTTCCAGAGAACGACCCGCCACTACACTGAACGCGCTGGCGGTGTTCGCCGTCTCGGTTCGGCCGCTCTTGACCTTGCCTACGTCGCAGCTGGACGTATCGATGGCTGCTGGCTGACCGGTCTGCAAAGTTGGGATATGGCCGCTGGTGGCCTTATCGTCAGAGAGGCCGGTGGCCTGCTCAACGATTTTGACGGCGGTGACGACTGGATGGACAAGGGCGAAGTGATAGCAGCTTCACCCAAGATTCATCACCAGATGCTCGAAGTCATGAAGCCTCTATCAGCCGCACGCCGGAACTTGCCTGCCCGCAAACCCGTTTAGGCAAGGCAGATCGGCGGAAGCACCGCGTCGGGCGCAGTTGCGTTATATACGCACTGCGCTCGCCTCGTGCAGACGCGACAGGAGCGCGCGCGCGCCCGTATTAGACAGTTCTGAGCCCCTACTGTGCGTACAACGCCGCCTCCTTATCCAATCAAGTCGGGGTTCTTGCATTTCATACAGCAAGTTAATCGCACAATCATGCACTGGATTGGCACCAAGCCGAGATTTTCAGACTCTCCATCAATCAATGCAGGTCCGCTACACAGGACCCACCCTTCCTCATCTCAGAAGCGGCTTGTCAATCCTATTGAGTAGTTGACCCACCCCACCAAAGGTGGTCGGGGGCCAAACTACCCCGGGAAACACCTATTCAGGGCATTGCATCCAGATCAGCGCCTTCTTTTTCAACCGGCATCAGATCTTCTTTGGTAATTCCCATGTGCAATACCGTTGCGCTCGCCACAAAGATGGATGAATAGGTACCAACAAATATTCCGATGATCAACGCCAGTGCAAAGCCACTGATAATCTGACCGCCTAGCAGGAACAGCGCGACCAGAACCATCATGGTGGTGCCAGAGGTAATGATGGTTCGTGACAAGGTCTGATTGATGGAATCGTTCATGACCTGGGCAGGTGTGCCGGTTCGCATGGCCAGAAAATTCTCTCGAATCCGGTCAAATACCACGATCGTGTCATTCAATGAATAGCCGACCACCGCCAGCAATGCCGCCAATATCGTCAGATCAAATTCGATCTGGAACAAGGCAAAAAATCCGACCGTGATGATGACGTCATGGATCAGCGCCAGTACAGAGCCCACTGCGAATTTCTTCTCAAAGCGAAACCAGATATACAGAATGATGCCAAACAATGCCGATAGCACGGCCAGCCCACCCTTTTCACGCAACTCCTCACCCACCTGAGGCCCAACGAACTCTACACGCCGCATGGCTACTTCTGAATCACTGGATTCGGTCAGTACCTTCAGTACCTCACCACTTACCGTTGCGCTATTTGCCCCTTCAGTGGGCGCCATGCGAATCAGCACTTCCGTGCTGCTACCGAAGGTTTGCACTTGAGTGTCTGGAAATTCGGCATCCACCAGAGCGGCGCGAATCTGGTTCAAATCAGGCGCTTGCTCGTAACCCACCTCGATGGTGTAACCACCCGTGAAATCGACTCCCAGGCTCATCCCCCGAATGGCGATGGCCAGAATCGCTATGGCCAGCATCACACCAGACACGATCACAGCGAGTCGATACCGGCCCATGAAATCGAAATTGGTATCGCGAATCAGACTACGCATCGATGAATATCCCGAACGTCACTACACGCGGTAATGAACAATGAAACTAGGTGAGCAACCTGACGAAGCAAAAGCGGCAGGTTGCATGAAAGGTATTGACGGGCAATCAGATAGGTAAAGTGTTCAGTCGACGCCCACCGTACAAGGTATTGACGATGACTCGAGTGCCGAAAATGGCTGTGAACATCGAGGTCAGAATACCTATGCACAAGGTGACCGCAAAACCCTTGATGGGGCCAGTACCCAGACTGAACAACACCACCGCTGCAATCAGCGTCGTGACGTTGGCATCAGCGATAGTCGAGAAGGCTTTATCATAACCAGCAGAAATGGCTGTCTGTACCGCGGTCCCCGACTTGAGTTCTTCTCGTATCCTTTCAAAAATCAGCACGTTTGCATCGACCGCCATACCGACAGTCAAAACAATTCCGGCAATACCCGGCAACGTCAAGGTTGCTGTCAGGGCACCGAGCACTGCAATAATCAAGACGACATTGGTGACCAGTGCCAAGCCGGCAATGATGCCGAAAACACGATAATAGACAGCCATGAAAACCACGACGATAGCCAGACCAACAACCGCCGACATGAAGCCCTGACGGATATTGTCCTTACCCAGGCTTGGACCCACTGTCCGTTCTTCGACAATCTGTACGGGTGCTTTCAACGCACCTGCGCGTAGCAGCAACGCCAGATCCGCCGCTTCCTGAGCACCCAGACCTGTCGTCTGGAATCGATGACTGAGCACATCGCGGATAGTCGCCGCATTGATGACTTCTTCGACCTTGGTAACTTTCTTGACGGTCTCGCCATTGACCTGAATATTGTCAATCCGGTTTTCGATATAGACCACCGCCATCAGGTTGCCCACGTTCTCTTGTGTGACTTCCTGCATGCGTCGTGCGCCGGCATTATCCAGATTAACGAAAACAGCAGCGGTACCGGTTTGCTGATCGATGCCTGAGGAAGCACCCTTGATCTGGTCGCCGGTAACAATGATGTCCCGATCGAGCATGATGGTGGAACCATCTTCACGACGCTTGTAGGGACGTGCATCGGATCGGGTGGAGACCAGTCGATATTCCAGAGTGGCGGTAGCACCGAGAATTTCCTTGGCTCGTGCTGTGTCCTGAACGCCCGGCAACTGCACCACAATACGCTCGAGGCCCTGTTGCTGGATAACTGGCTCGGAAACACCCAGCTCATTGATCCTGTTACGCAACGTGACGATGTTCTGCTGAAGAGCACTACGCTGCTCTTCCTGTATGGCAATTTCAGACAATTTGGCGGTGATATAGGCAAACTCACCTTCTTCAGATGTCTGAAATTCGAGATCCTGAGCCTCTTCCCTGAAGACATCCAGCATCCGGTCTCGCTCTGCGACATCCTTGAAACGCGCGCTCAACTCACCTTTTGAATGCTGGATCGAAGTACCGCGAATCTTGGCCTCACGCACCTCACGCTTCCACGCAGGTATGAAGCGTTCCTCTGCTGAAGCAATCGCCGCTTCCATGTCCACTTCCATGAGAAAGTGCACACCACCGCGTAAATCAAGACCGAGAAACATGGGCTGGGCAATATTGCGCAACCAGGCTGGACTGGCATCAACCAGATTCAGTGCCGTAATATAGCTATTGGGATCCAGCTCTGCAGCCAGCGCATCCCGAGCGCGAAGCTGCTCATCTTCGCTGGTGAAAAGAGCCAGATAACGACCGTCATCTTCCCGGATTTCTGCATCCGTGAAACCGGAATCTGCCAGTATCTTGTTGAACTTGGCGACATCATTTGCTGTCAGCTCGGCGGAACGCGCCGAGATCTGAACAGCAGGATCGCTGCCGAACAAGTTGGGCAGCGCGAACAGCACGCCAATAAGCAAAACGGCTGCAAGCAGCAACGTCTTCCAGAGCGGATTGGTATTGGTCATGCTGAAGTGTCTTGGTTGACTAGATGGGGCCGAATTAGATGTTTTTCAGAGTGCCTGATGGCAACAAGGCAGCAACAGCAGCCTTCTGAACGTTGACTTCAACACCTTCTGAAACTCGAAGTGAAAGGTAAGCATCGCCCACTTTAGTGACGGTACCGCCCAGTCCACCATTGGTAACGACTTCATCGCCCTTTTTCAAGGCTCCGACCATGGACTTATGTTCCTTCATCCGCTTTTGCTGCGGTCGAATCATCAGGAAATAGAATACCGGCAGCATAAGCAGCAGCGGAAGAATACCCATAAGTGAGCCACCTGTACCGGCGCCCTGGGCATATGCATTACTGATAAAAAAATCCATGTCTGTAACTCTTGGAGTGGAGGCGGAATGTAACGCGCAATTATGCCATAGACCACGCGCTCTTCCCGAGGTTTCCTGCGCCTCGAGGCTGCACGTAGGGCACAACCGTCAGGATCAGGCCCCAGTGGCCCGTTGAATTTCGAATTCCCGTGTGAACTGATCCATCTGACCAGCATCCAGCGCTTGCCGAATGTTTTGCATCAGCTGCTGATAATAATGCAGGTTATGGATAGTGTTCAGACGTGAACCCAGAATTTCGCTGCACTTGGATAAATGATAAAGGTAGGCGCGGGAGTAGTTCTGACAGGTATAGCAGCTGCAATCAGAGTCTATCGGCTGTGTATCGGTTCGAAAACGCGCATTGCGCAATCGCAGATCACCCTTGTGCGTATAGATATAGTCGTTGCGCGCGTTACGGGTAGGTAAGACACAGTCGAACATGTCGATCCCCCTGATGACAGAGGCCACGATATCTTCCGGCTTACCGACTCCCATCAGATAACGTGGCCGATTAGCTGGAAGGTGCGGCAACGTGGTGTCCAGCACGGAATCGCGTATCGATTTTTCTTCACCAACCGCCAGACCGCCGACGGCATATCCTGGAAAATCCAGCTCGACCAGCGCATCACAGGACTGCTTGCGCAGATCTTCGTACATGCCTCCCTGCACAATACCGAACAGGGCATTGGGATTCTCCAACTCGGCAAAAGCATCCTTGCAACGTCGCGCCCAGCGCATGGACAGCTCCATGGATGTCGCAGCCTGATCGTGCGTGGCCGGATAAGGTGTGCATTCATCAAATGCCATGACGATATCGGATCCCAGATCGGTCTGGATACGCATGGACTCTTCCGGGCTCAGAAACACCTCAGAGCCATCAATAGGCGAACGGAAACGGACACCTGACTCATCGATCTTGCGAAGCTTGGCTAGGCTGAACACCTGAAAACCACCGGAATCCGTCAGAATCGGGCCAGACCAATGCATGAAATCATGCAAATCACCGTGCAATTTAATGATATCGGTGCCGGGGCGCAGCCACAAATGAAAGGTGTTGCCGAGGATTATTTCAGCACCAACACTGCGAATCTCTTCCGGAGTAACCGATTTGACCGTACCGTAGGTACCCACCGGCATGAAGGCTGGTGTTTCAACCGTGCCACGATCAAAGTGCAGACGCCCACGTCGAGCATTGCCGTCGGTTCCCAACAAATCAAAACTGAAATTCACGTACGCACTCCGAGCTGATTGCTCTACGAAATCTTGGGCCACACCAGCATGGCGTCGCCGTAACTGAAAAACCGATAACGCTCAAGCACCGCCATCCGATAGGCCTGCATGATGGTATCCAGCCCCGTAAAACTGGCTACCAGCATCAACAGCGTTGATTCCGGCAGATGAAAATTAGTCACCATGGCGTCCACGACGTAAAACTTCGCTCCCGGAACCAGGAACAATCGAGTTTCACCATTGAATGGTGCCAGCACTCCTGTTTCAGCAGCTGCAGCCTCCAGCGCACGCACCGAGGTGGTTCCCACCGCAACAATGCGCCCGCCCCTCGCCTTAGCCGCCTGAATCTCTGCCACGGTTGCAGCATCCACCGTAACGCGCTCGGCATGCATGACATGCTCGGCTGGATTCTCGACCCGCACGGGTTGAAATGTACCTGCGCCGACATGCAGTGTAATAAAACTGTGGGTAATACCGGCAGCGGACAAGGCCTGCAGTAGATCTTCGTCAAAATGCAGACCTGCCGTGGGCGCTGCAACGGCACCGGGAGATTTGGCAAATACGGTCTGGTACCGCTCATCGTCAGCGGCATCTGGTGCGCGTTCAATATAGGGAGGCAGTGGAATTTCGCCCTGCGCCTCGATAAAGCGAGTTAATACATCATTGCTGTTATCAACGGCCTCCAACTCGAAGAGGTCATCTTGTCGCCCCACAACCCTCGCCTCACAGTGAGGACAATCTGCTGATTGCGTATCACGACCTGACAATACAATAATGGAACCCGGCTTCGGAGACTTGCTGGCGCGTATCTTGGCAAGCACACTACCCCGACTGGTCACCCGCTCCAGCATCATCTCCAGCTTGCCGCCCGATGCCTTGGCACCATACAGGCGAGCCGGAATAACCCGAGTATTATTGAAAACCAGATGGTCACCCTTCTTCAACAGGCGAGGCAAATCACGCACGCTAAGGTGCTGAACAGCTTGTGATTCGGAGTTTTCAGTGTCCGACGCCTTACCGACACGTCCATCTACAACCATTAGACGACTGTCGCTGCGTGCGGCCAGAGGTGCCTGAGCAATCAGCTCATCGGGTAGATCATAAAAAAAGTCGCTAAGCCTGAAGGCTTCCAGATCGGGTGTCGCGCTCTGCGTATCGGCGCGCTCAATGAGCCTGGAGTTCTGAGCGATATCAGCCTTGTCCACGTATGTGCAATCTAGAAAAGGTGGAAGTTAGGGTTCGTTGTTTCACGAGCCCTTGGGCCGTAGATTTGCGCTTGGTGCCGGAGGCGAGACTTGAACTCGCACTCTGTTTCCAGAACCGGATTTTGAATCCGGCGTGTCTACCAATTCCACCACTCCGGCAGCGCATGCGCAGTGTAGGCAAGTTAAGCCTCCACGACAAGTTTGGGGACGAAATAATTCAGATTTATTTTCGAAGCTTGGCCGGCGTGGCGATTCCTTCCAGTGAATTCATCACCGGCAGCAGGTGTGGCTTGCTGATTTTGATCTCCTCCATCGACAATCCGGCCATCTCATGTGGGAAAACCAGCCAGTCATCGGTCTTGTGTGCGCAGTAATCCGGCTCGAAATTGGTTCGGTTCCTTCCCGGCTTGAAATAAGCCGTGGCCACTCGGACATCATGCGGCAAATTCTTGCGTGCACGCTCACTCATCTTGTCAATGATGGCCTTGACACTCAGACCAGTATCGAAGACATCATCAACGATGAGCATCGAGTCCTCGGCGTTCATCTTTTTCGTCAGATAGCTCAATCCATGCACCCGCACACTGCTACTACGCTTGTCGATTCCCGCATAGCTGGAAGTTCGAATGGATATGTGATCGGTCTCCACGCCGTAGAAATCGAGCAACTCCTGAACCATGATACCCACCGGTGTACCCCCACGCCAGACTCCTACAATGTAATTGGGGCGGAATCCACTGGCCAGGATCTGACGCCCCAGCTCCAGGGAGTCTTCCAACAACTGTTGCGCGGATATATAGACTTTTTCGTCAGTGCTCATGCGTCTGAATGTGCCTGTTGGTCGGAAGGGGTCGTCGATAATTGAGAAGCGGCGATTTGCACTTCCGCATTCAAGGCATGTAACACATCAAGCGGCGACTTCGCCTGCGTGATGGGCCTGCCGATGACCAGAAAATCACTGCCTGCCACAATAGCGTCATAGGGTGTCAGCGTCCGTCGCTGATCATCGGGCTTGCCACCATGGCTGGAAATGACACTCACGGGCGCACTCGACCCCTGATCGGGCCGTACACCAGGTGTTACGGTCAGAAAGTTGCTTTTGGCAATGGCACGAATCCGGGCCACCTCATGCGGCGAACAAACCACACCATCCAGCCCTGCTTGCCGTGCCAGCGTTGCCAAGCGGGTTACCTGGTCCGCAGGCTCAACATCCAAACCCACAGCGGCAAGCTCGTTTCGATCAAGACTCGTCAAGACAGTCACCGCAATAAGACGCGTTCCACCGGCATGTTCAGCACTACGATCGAACTGCTGCACCGCATTTCTGGCGGCCTGCAACATCGCCGGACCACCACTGGCATGCACATTCACCATCCAGACGCCCATGGCCGCTGCCGCCTCGACAGCGCTGGCAACCGTATTGGGAATATCGTGATATTTAAGGTCAAGAAAGACATCAAAACCGGCTTTCTGGCACTCCTCGACAAGGCTTGGACCCGCCAGCGTATACAACTGATTTCCAATCTTCAGGCGCGTCAGAGAAGGATCCAGACGTTCAACCAACGCCCGTGCCTGTGCCGGAGTAGAAAAATCCAGTGCCGTTATGATTCTATTCATTCGCCTTCCACGCCGATGATGGTTGATACGCTATCCCACTGCCCACAACTCGGGCAGCGCCAATGCATCACGTTACCCTGAAACCCGCAAGAATTGCATCGATAGGCGGGTTTATCTTCCACCACCTGATCGAGAAGGCCACAGATCACCTGCACCTTATCCCGCTCGCCAGGTTTGCTGAGGGCAACCTGATCATGAACCCAGTCTCGCAACCCCTTGAGGGAGGGTCGCTTCAGTATCTGGTCCTTGAAAAAACGATCAGCAGCTTCGCTGCTGTGTAACTCTGCAATGACAGCCCGCGTGCTGCGAATGACAGAATAGGCATTCTTCTGCTCATGAATACGCTTGACGAATGCCAACAGTTGCAATGGTTGATTAGCCGCCTTGAGTGCTGCGAAACGAGAATCAATGATTTCAGGCATCAACTCCGGGCGTAACGACTCCACTTGCCCATAAAGAGTCAGTGACAAATCATGATCACCAGCCTCCAGAGCCATGGATGCCTGCATCATCAAGGCCCGGGCACACTGGGGATGATGACGTCGGGCCTTTTCCAGAAACTCTGCAGCGCTCGCTGTCTGCTGCTGTTTTTGCGCCAGTACGGCACGTTCGCAGTAATAGTGCGCAATTCGGGCACGCGCATTGTTTCCGGTGTTTTTCTCAAATTCGATGGCAACAGCAATAGCCTGCTCCCAGTCCTGCTCCTGCTCATGCAATTGCAACAGACTATCGTAGGCATCTCCACGACGATGCTCCGAGCCCAGAAGCTCATGAAGAACGTGCTCCGACCGATCCAGCAGACCCGCTGAACCATAATCTCTGGCCAGTTCGAATCGGGCAGTTTCACGGATATCCTCTGGCAGAGCGACTTTATCAATGACACTCTGGTGCAGCAAGATTGCCCGCTCGACCTCGCCGCGCCGACGATAGAGATTACCCAGGGCTATATGGGTGTCCGCCGTATCACGACTGGTCCCGGACAGGTCATCAAAGAGCTCCAAAGCCTTGCCTTGCTGCTCGGAGAGCAACACATTAAGACCTTGATGAAAATTATTGGTGTAGTCCCAGAACGCATCGGGCCGTTTGGCATCACTACGCTTCGCGGCAAACCAACCCGCTACAGCAGCAACTGGCAGCAACAGCCACAAGAGGTCTGGGATACTCACCAGGAACGGCTCTCAAAGTTCAACGGCGCCAGTATTTCACGATATGTTTTTAACAGGATTCCGGACTGCTCAGAGTGAAACTCCAAACCAGACAACTGGCACACAAGCCTAGTCGTCGTCCTCATCATCTGTGTAGTTTTCTGACGCTTCATTAACTCCGCCAGTCCCATTGTTGACCCGTTCTCGCAATTCCTTGCCGGGCTTGAAATGAGGAACATGCTTGCCTCGCAGGGCTACCGCATCACCCGATTTGGGATTGCGACCTATTCTTGCTTCACGAAAATGCAGACTGAAACTGCCGAAGCCACGAATCTCGATACGCTCGCCACCGGCAAGCTCCTGACTCATCTTTTCAAGCAGACTCTTGACCGCAAGCTCTACATCCTTTGGCGCCAGATGACTCTGGTTACGTGCCAACGAATCAATGAGATCTGATTTTGTCAGACTTTTATCCGTGCGCGAACGTTCGCTCATGTCTCACCTTGTATTTACGTCCGTTTCCAGCGGCCCGGCTTGTCATTCGCCGATACCGGGTCTGAATTGGTTGAAGTTTGCCCCGCCAAGGCAGCCTCTGTACTTGTAGAGACTGCCCGGCAGGACTCACTTTCTAACCGGGATTATGGACTTATTTGTCCAGTTTACCGAACTGCTCCTTCATCAGATCACCCAAAGTGGTGCCTGCTGGCTCCGCTGAAGTGTCGTTGTAGTCACTCATGGCTTCTGCTTCATCAGCATAGTCCTTCGCCTTGATAGACAGGCTCAGCATGCGTGACTTACGATCAGTACCGATGAATTTCGCTTCGATCTCGTCACCTTCCTTCATGTGCTGACGAACATCTTCAACACGCTCACGGGAGATTTCAGAAGCGCGCAATACACCTTCAACACCGTCGCCCAGATCGATGATGGCGTGCTTTGTATCAACTTCCTTGACGATACCTTTCACGATGCTGCCCTTCGGGCTATCAGCAACGAACTGACCGAATGGGTCACGATCGATTTGCTTCACACCCAGAGAGATGCGCTCGCGCTCGGGATCAACGGCCAGAACAACGGCTTCGATCTCGTCACCTTTCTTGTAGTTGTGAACGGCTTCTTCGCCAGTCTCGTTCCAGGACAGGTCAGACAGATGGATAAGACCGTCGATTCCGCCTTCCAGACCGATGAAGATACCAAAGTCAGTGATTGACTTGATAGTACCGGCAACCTTGTCACCCTTGTTGAACGACTCAGAGAAGTCTTCCCATGGGTTCGGCTTACACTGCTTGATACCCAGAGAGATACGACGACGTTCCTGGTCGATATCGAGGATCATGACTTCAACTTCGTCACCCAGTGCAACAACCTTGTTCGGGTTGACGTTGCGGTTGGTCCAATCCATTTCGGATACGTGAACCAGACCTTCAACACCTTCCTCGATCTCTACGAAACAACCGTAGTCAGCAATGTTGGTGACCTTACCGAACAGGCGTGAGCCTTCTGGGTAACGACGAGTCAGATCAACCCATGGATCTTCACCCAGTTGCTTCAGACCCAGTGATACGCGGTTACGCTCGCGATCGAATTTGAGAACCTTGACTTGCATTTCCTGACCGACTTCAACAACCTCCGAAGGATGCTTGACGCGCTTCCACGCCATGTCAGTGATGTGCAACAGACCATCGATACCACCCAGATCAAGGAACGCACCGTAATCGGTGAGGTTCTTGACGATACCCATGATTTCCTGACCTTCTTGCAGATTTTCGAGCAGTTGCTCGCGCTCTGCGCTGTACTCTGACTCAACTACCGCACGTCGTGATACGACGACGTTGTTGCGACGCTGGTCAAGCTTGATAACCTTGAATTCGAGTTCCTTGCCTTCGAGGTAGCTGGTGTCACGTACGGGACGTACGTCAACCAGTGAACCCGGCAGGAATGCGCGGATATCGCAAACTTCAACAGTAAAGCCGCCTTTGACCTTGCCAGTGATGTTGCCTTTGATGATCTCGTCATTTTCCTGGGCTCTTTCGAGGATTGTCCAGGAGCGTGCGCGGCGAGCCTTTTCACGTGAAAGCTTGGTTTCGCCGAAACCATCTTCAACGGAATCGAGTGCAACTTCGACGCTGTCGCCGATTTTTACATCGGTTTCGCCATTTTCGTCTTCAAATTCTTCAATAGGCACTGCGCCTTCGGACTTGAGGCCGGCATTAACGATGACATAGTCACCCGTGATGTCGACAACTGTTCCAGTAAGTATGGAACCGATTTTCATCTGGGAGTTGGAGATGCTCTCTTCGAAGAGCTCCGCAAAAGATTCTGACATTAAGTAGTAAACCTGTTAGGTGAGTGACGCAGCGTCATCATGACAAGGCGATGTGTTAATTGACAAAAAACCCGACCATCATGGTCTGGCAGTACGTTATGCAGGTTGATCAATGCATGACGGGCATGCGTAAAGGACGATATTGAACGAGCCTACGCTCTTGATGCAAGGGACACTCCAGATGATGTTATCCGGCCATGCATGCCTGAGGCAACGCAGAACGTATGCGCGCTACCACCTGCTTGATGGATAAATCACTGGAATCGATGATGAGCGCGTCGTGGGCAGCAACCAACGGCGAATGCTCGCGGGAACTGTCACGTTCGTCGCGCGCACCAATCTCTTGCAGCAAGCTCCCCATTGTAACGTCGATCCCCTTGTCTTTCAACTGCTTAGCCCGTCGCTCCGCGCGTACTTCCACAGATGCAGAAAGAAATACCTTCAAAGTGGCGTCTGGAAACACGACTGTGCCCATATCCCGACCATCAGCAACCAACCCCGGAGAGGTACGAAAACTGCGCTGTTCGTCAAGCACAGACTCACGAACCAGTGGCATCACCGCAACTTTGGACGCCGCATTACCAGTTGTCTCCCGCCGAATGTCATAGGTTACATTTCTCTCATTTAACCAGACTTGTACGCCATCAACGTCCGGAATGAAGGTGGCTTTCATGCTGACAAGAGCGCTCATGACAGAAGACTCAGTATCCAGATCAGCCCCGCAATCCAGCGCATGCAGAGCCGCCGCCCTGTAGACAGCTCCGCTGTCCAGCAGGTGAAAGCACAGTTCGCTGGCCAGTTCGCGGGCAATTGTCCCCTTGCCTGCGCCAGACGGACCATCGATGGTGATGACAGGTATATCGGTCATGAATCAGAAATCTCGGCAGCTCATTTATCGGTATCGTTCACTGATTCCGTCAGATGAAGCCCTGCGTTAGCCGCAATGCTGGCAAATCCTGGAAACGAAGTATTGACATTGTCACAATCCAGTACGGTAATGGACCCGTCGCAAATGAGCGACGCCATCGCGAAAGACATGGCCGTACGGTGATCTCCACAGCTGTCTGCAACACCACCTACCAGTCGCTTACCGACAATTCGGGCGCCATCGGGGGTATCCGTGATATCCGCACCCAGTGCCCGCAGACCATCCGCCATGACTTGAATGCGATCAGTCTCCTTGACGCGCAGCTCTTCAGCCCCCGTCACAATGGTCTCACCATCAGCAGCAGCTGCTGCTACGAAGAGCGCTGGAAACTCGTCGATAGCCAATGACACCAGCTCTTCAGGCACATGGATGCCTTTCAACTTGCCACCCAGCACAACCAGATCAGCAACCGGCTCGCCGCCGGTAACTCTCTCATTGGTTACCTGAATGTTGGCCCCCATCAGCTTCAGAATGGCAATGACACCCGTCCGGCTTGGATTCATGCCGACACCGGTCAGCAGCAAATCAGAACCCGGAGTCATGCTGGCCCCTACCAGAAAGAATGCGGCGGAGGAAATATCACCAGGCACAACCAGAGAAGTCCCCTTCAATTGCTGCCCACCCTGCACCGAGGCGCTCAGACCGCTTACCTGAACATCAACACCAAAACCGCGCAGCATGCGCTCAGTGTGATCTCTGGTAATCGCAGGCTCGTGAACCGTAGTCGTGCCACTGGCGTGCAATCCGGCCAGAAGTATTGCTGATTTGACTTGAGCACTGGCCATTGGGCAGGTGTATTCGATGCCCTTCAACTGAGCGGCGCTCTGAATGACCAATGGTGGGGTGCCACCGTCACCGGTAAGAACTTTTGCGCCCATCTGGCTCAATGGATCAACGATTCTGCGCATGGGCCGGCCGCTCAGGGAGGCATCACCCGTCAATGTGGCAGGAATGTTCATACCAGCCAGCAAACCCGTCAACAAACGCATACCGGTGCCCGAGTTTCCCAGATAAACAGGCCCCTGAGGCGCTTTCAGTGCAGCAACACCCTGACCATACAAGGTCACTTCACCAACACCACCACGCTCGATCCGCACTCCCATGGCCTGGAAAGCTTCCAGTGTATGCAGGCTATCCTCACCTTCGAGAAACCCCTGCACCTGGGTTGTGCCGTGGGCGATACCACCAAACATGATGGAGCGATGCGACATGGATTTGTCACCAGGCACCTTGACCGTACCGGTGAGTTTGGTAGCCGGTTCAAGGTGGAAGGTTCTACCTGAAGGAGATGAAGCCTGATTCACGAGCAGTCCTGGTAAGTTATTGCCAAAATGGTAACACCACGGCTGCCCTCTTTTGCGTTGCGTTAGCCGATGAAACGCACATAGTTGGATATCCGAACATAAAGCTGAACACTCTCTGCCTTATCGAAGGGTTGTCAGCGTCCTGCCCGTGCATATTGTTGTGTACACTTCGAGGCACCAGAATACCCACCAGATTTTTGTGGATACCATGAAAAAAACAACTGCAAACATCGATTTACGCAAAGCGGGACTGAAAGTCACTCTGCCGCGAATCAGTATTCTGGAGATTCTCGAGGAAGCTGAACAGCACCATATGAGTGCAGAGGATGTCTACAAAACACTTCTGAGCAATGGCAACGAGGTCGGTTTAGCGACGGTTTACCGAGTTCTGACGCAATTCGAAGCCGCCGGACTGGTCACGCGCCATCACTTCGATGGAGGCCAGGCCATCTTCGAACTGGATACCGGCGACAATCATGATCACATCGTTTGCCTGAAGACCGGTAAAGTCGCTGAGTTCAAGGATGAGGCCATTGAAACTCGTCTGATGGAAATCGCTGCAGAGCTTGGCTATACGCTAAGCGATCACAAGATCGTGCTCTACGGCGAGGTCAAGGACCCGGATGAGAAGCAGACACGGTTGAAAATAACCAATTAGGCGCTATTCACTCGATAGTTCGTAGACCTCACTGCCCCAACTGCCCCTTTAAAACCCCTTCAATCTGCAAAGCCATTATCAGATTCACAAAAAGAAATGATTCTCATTTGTCTTTTTAATACTATTCAGTTAACCTGCCAATTGCCGCAATTCTTGAAGTACTGAACAGAGAGACACTTCCAGATGATCGTTTGTCATTGCAATCGCCTGACCGCTAACGATATTGGCGACGCCGTCGAATGTCTGAAGTCCAACTGTGCCAATCCCGACCTGTGCCCGGATAATGTCTATGGCGAACTGGGAGCGTGCCCCCGTTGCTGTAACTGCTTCCCATTGGCGGAGGCCACGATTCGTGAGGCCGAACTACGGTTCATTTCCAAGAGTCAGCTGACAAGTCCAACACCCTTGTCCGCGGAAAACCGCATTTCCTAGACTTCCCAGACCGACAGTTATTTGACCGAACGCTGGCTTATTTTCAGCAGCCTCCTTCATGTATCATGCGCAGAAACCCTTCCTGCTCATTGTCAGAGTAGCCTCTTTGGCAAAGGCTAACATCTAGGAATTCCATCGTATGAAAGGTAGCGAAAAAGTCATCGAGCGTTTGAACACAGCGCTCTTCCTCGAACTGGCTGCGGTCAACCAGTTCTGGCTACACTATCGTCTGCTCGACGACTGGGGCCTGACCAAACTGGCGAAGAAAGAGCGTGAGGAATCCATTGAAGAAATGGGTCACGCAGACAAGATCATCGCCAGAATCATTTTCCTGGGTGGTCACCCCAATCTGCAAACTCTCTCAAGCCTGCGAATCGGCCAGGACGTCAAGGAAATACTGGAATGCGATCTGGCCGGCGAGTACGAAGCTCGCGAATCCTACACAGAATCAAGAGACGTCTGTGAAGCGGAGAAAGATTACGTATCCCAGAACCTTTTCGAAGAACTGCTGACCGATGAAGAAGGTCATATCGACTTTCTGGAAACACAACTGGAACTGCTGGAACGCGTCGGCTTGCAAAACTATCAGGCTCTTCAGGCAGACAGTGCTGACACTTTAGGTTGATACTTTCCGTCATTGCTACTCGGCGGTTCAACTCAACAGCTGCTACCTGATCCAGATTTCCTGGATCAGGCGCTGTGATCATTCGCCTCAAGACGATCGGTTGTCATGGACTCTGAAAGCCCTACTTCTGCGCAGCACTCTCTGCTGACAACCATGCTGCAACACCTGCCAGATTCATTTGCTCAGCTGTTGGCACTGGGCGGCACCGTTACTCTGATACTCATCGCCATGTCGATGGTTGCCTTGACCATCGTCATCGTCAAGAGCATTCAGATGTACGCGGAACGAAGCCGCAACAGCTCTGCAATAGACAGAGCACTGTTGCTCTGGCGACAAGATGATCGCACCGGCGCAATCGCATCTATCAGCCATGCTCAGAGCGGTGTTGGCAGGCTTTTGAAAGTGGCGATGCAAGGTTGTGAATCTCCAGGTGTTTCGGAGGCGCATGTCAAGGAGGAGATTCAGAGGCTTGCCAGTGGCGACATGGAAAACTATCGAAGCCATTTACGCTCTCTGGAATTCATTGGAACTGTCAGCCCCCTGCTCGGACTATTCGGCACCGTACTGGGTATGATCGAGGCGTTCAGACAGATGGAACAAGCCGGATCGCAGGTTGATCCCTCTGTGTTGTCGGGTGGAATATGGCAAGCCTTGCTGACAACGGGTGTTGGTCTGGCGGTGGCAATACCAACCATGTTGGCACATCAGTGGCTGGATCGGCGAGCTGAACGACATGCACACCGCATCGAGGATACCGTAACCCGTGTTTTCACCGCGCATGTCCAGCAAGGCAACAAAGCGAATACTGATGACTTGTCACTGACCACCCGCAGATCTCATGCAGCTGGCTGAGTCCGGATCGAGCGGCCGACGTGCAATCAGTCTGACGCCCCTGATTGATGTTGTCTTCATACTCTTGCTGTTCTTCATGCTGAGCACACAATTCAGCCAACAACAAGCCATGCAGCTTACCGTGCCATCGGAAGCTGGCACTGCCCCAGCCGAGGACATCACAGTCCTGAAGTTACGCCTGTCAGTTGATGGCAACATCATTCTGCAAGACAAGGAAAGCATATTGCCCGCTTTGCTTGCATCTCATACGAGTGTACTGAGCGCTATCAGCCAGGCAGTGCCGATCCAACTGGATGCTGATGATGAGGTGTCCTTGCAACAACTCATACTCGTCACTGACCTGCTTGAACAAGCCGGAGCTGGTACCGTCAAGCTGACTGCACTGCGCTAATGAAGCTGCAACCCGGACGTAAAGGATCAGCAGCATCAGACAACAATCTGATTCCGATGATCAACGTCGTGTTTCTGCTACTCATCTTCTTTATGGTCGCCGGTAATATTCGGGTCTCTGACCCTTTGCCACTGCTTGCACCGACGTCAACACAAGACAAGCCGAGCACGGCTCAAACAGTGCTGTACGTTGCAGGCGATGGGACCTTGATGTTTGAACAGCAACTTATAACGCTGGAGAATCTGGGTTCATACCTGAAAACACTCTCATCAGTGAACGAGCCGACTATCGTAAGTCCTGACAAGACGACCCCGCTCCCTTCTGACACCACTCTCAACATATCCTCAAGCGAAGCTCAGCTGGCAATAAAGGCGGATGCTCAAGTACCTGTCGCCCTATTGAGAAACATCATGAATATCGTCAGGGATGCAGGAATTTCTCAGGTTGAATTGCTGACCACCAGGATTCCAGTGGACGCACCTTGAAGCTGCGACCATGAAAAATCGTACCTTGTGGCTGTTTGCAGCCCTGATTTCAGGCTCTTTGCATGCCCTTCTGATCGTGGTGATGGGCATTGAAACTGAAGCACCCACTCCCAACGTGCCGGGCTCAGGAGGGCTCGTACTAGAACTCACCCAACAACAAGCGAACGCCTCGCCAGAACCAGAACCAGAACCAGAACCAGAACCAGAACCAGAACCAGAACCAGAACCAGAACCGACGCCGACACCTGAACCACAATCAACGAATGAGACTAGCGTTGAAGCTGACAGCGCAGCACAAGCAAGCCCAAGTCTTGAAGGTGGAGATATCAATATCCCGTCGAACAATGGTGGCAGTGCGCAGGCAAAACTTGACTATGAAACCAAACTACAACTCTGGTTGCAAAAGCACATCAACTACCCACGCAGACTGAAACGTCGAAAAATAGAAGGGGATGTTCTGGTTAGCTTCACGATCAGTGCTGATGGCAACCTTTTAGAAGCCTCATTAGTGAAGAGTAGCGGCGTTCCAGAACTTGACGAAGCTGCCATGCAATTGCTGGATGCAGCCGCGCCGTTTCCCGCATTACCCGATGATTTCGGCCAATCCCGATATCAGGTAGTAGTCCCTGTGCGATACACGCTGCAATGACTAGTCTTGCAGCCCACACAGTTGATCAATCGGGTTGGCTCGAACACTGGTCAAAGAAATCCAGCAGGGACTGCGAGGCATTCAAGCCTCCTTGCGCAGTATAAGAACCACGCGCATCGCCACCTGACCATTCATGAGCGAGCTCACCCAATTGCCAGTACCTGCAAACAAGCGCTCCCTCAGCATTTCGATATTCATGAAGCTGGACGCTGTGCCCATCGACTGACTCATCGTGACATCGATACACCAGCTTCTCTTCTGGATGATGCTGATAATACTGCCCCAGACAACGTGTCACTATAAGCTCGGCGTTTTTCGGTTGCACGATCTTGTCCTGATCACCATGAATAACCATCGTTGGCCGATACAAAGTGGCAGGGTTTATCGCGGCTGGAGCATTGCCGCCTGCCATGGCCCTCATGGCTTCAGGCACACTGCTAGCCAGCCCGGTTGCCAGACCTGAATGCACGCCGACAGCTGCGTAGTTTTCCGGATATTGTTCCGCCAAAACCAGAGCCATGGCTCCTCCTGCAGACAGACCTGCAACAAACACCCGTGCAGGGTTCAATTTGTATTGTGTGCACACAGACCTTGTCAATGCACTGATGATTGCAGGCTCTCCAGCTCCCCGCTGCTGATGATCCGGTTCGAACCAATTCCAACAGCGATTGGGGTTCGCAGCCGCACTTTGACTGGGGTACAGCACGGTATAACCCGACTCGTGCGCCAGTGCATTCATACCAGTTCCGATCGAAAAATCTGTTGCCTCCTGAGTACAGCCGTGCAACATGACCAGCAAGGCACCATTACTTTGCGCTGCCGGAGGAAGGTACAGCCGGTAATCGATTGATGCACCCGCATGCTCGAACTCGTCAGTTAAAAATTCACCACCTGTTTTTGCATCGGACACCGGCGAAGCTCCAGAAGAGTCCGACATGCCCACGAAGCCTTGCAACCCCTCTTCAAGCGCTCGCGTAGCCTCCTGCAGATTCTCTGCCGGTGTTTGCAATGCCGCATTGCGCATTGCACGAAGTACATCGTATTTCATTCAAACTTCTCCCAACATCTCAAACTCCTGAACATGAGGAGATCTCACTGAATCCTCTCACCCAGCGCATCCCTTACGGCCCGGCTCGCTTGCAAACTACCCAGAACAGTCAGTGATCCAATCGTTGCCAAAGCGAGCTCAGGCGTAACATCTTCAGCAATACGCGCCAGTCCCAGCACCTTTATATGCAAGAGTTCGCCCGCTTCACGCACCGCCTCCAAATCAGAGCGTTGAAAATCACGCAGACCAATTTCCAGGGTATGCCGAGCAATACCTTGCTCCAGTACCTGCGAATGCGTAGTTAGCTGATTACGTATTGCGGTTCGAATGAAATCCGATCGATTGGAATAGAAACCTTCCTTCACCAACAGATCGACACGTCCCAGATCCACATGGCCCAGATTCAATGTGATCTTTTCGCTCTCTCCCCGGCCTTCTCGACTGCGTACGGCGCTCACGATACCCACCTCTCCAGTTATGAATTTCCTTCCTGCTGGATGGTACTTGGATTCCACCACGCATGAATGGCACAATCTTGATGAGAACAGTTATCATTTGCGCCGTACAGAGTACAATATGATAGACATTTTCAGCTAATTCAGACGGTTGTCATTGCACTTTTCCTCGGACAAGCAGTCTCTCTGAGTCTGGGTGCAGCCTATTGCATGGCATACTCTCCAGAGCTACAACCGCCTTGTACTGGCTTGATACGTCACTACTCATTGCGCTAATGGAATTTGCCGAACTCATTCAACGTCAGATTGTGATCGCTTACGACACCTGGTCCGAAACGAACACAACAAACACCAAATCAAACGAAGCAATAAAATGAAACCTGAAAACCCGGGCGCCTCTACGGCGGAATCCTCGAATGAAGAGGCTCCCGTTTCTTCAATTCCACATGGTCAGCGACTAAGCTGCACGGAGGAGCAGGAAAAGGTCCTATCCGTTCATCACTGGACCGATAACTATTTCAGCTTCCGCACGACACGTGATGCCGGATTGCGATTCCAGAACGGGCAATTTGTCATGGTCGGCCTGGAAGTCGATGGAAAACTGTTACGCCGGGCATACTCGATTGCCAGCGCCAACTGGGAAGAAGAACTCGAATTTTTCAGCATCAAGGTTGATAGCGGAGCATTGACCTCGCGTCTGCAACATATAGAAGTAGGCGACTATGTTCATGTGGGCCGCAAGCCTGTCGGCACTTTATTACTGGATGACCTGACACCTGGTAAAACACTGTGGCTACTGTCCACGGGTACGGGAATGGCACCATTTCTGTCGGTCATAAAAGATCCCGAAACCTACGAGCAATATCAAAATGTTGTTCTGGTTCATGGCGTTCGTCATGTTCATGACCTGGCCTATCGCGACATCATCTCTCTGGAACTGCCAGAACATGAATACCTGGGCGAATGCATCAAAAAGCAACTGATATACGCTCCGGTCGTCTCCAGAGACCCCTTCGAACGCAGTGGTCGCATCACTACTCTGTTTGCCGATGGCGAACTGGAACGCAGCGTAAACCTGCCTACCATTGATCCAGAACATGATCGTTTCATGTTGTGCGGCGGCCCTGACATGCTGAAACAGCTGCGCGAATTTCTGGACAGCCGTGGTTTCCCAGTGTCACCGTCTCGCGGTGAACCCGGTGCTTACGTTTTCGAACGCGCATTCGTCGATCGGTAAATCAAAGACAAAATCCAGTAGCTCCCCGGTGAATAAATTCACCGGGGAAGGTAACCAAACTGCCCTGTCAGTATCACCTTGAATTTGTAACACGTTCAAGTTCAGGAGAGGCGCAGTCTGCCGTTACCTCGTCACATGGCATCTCGTTTGCTTGATTGTCTTGTTGTTGAACCAGAGTAATCATCTGGCCAACCGTTGAACAAGCCCCTTTCAGACGAGAAGCTGCCATGATTTCCAGGAACTACGCACTCGCATTCGGCACCATAGCGCTCTGTATGAGCAGTTTCCTGACGACAGTCGTCCGTGCCGAGACACTCGTATTCGAGGCCACAACAGACTTTCCTGTGATTGACGCCGGGGAAGTGCCTTACTATTCAGAAGCTCCAGGGCGTCCATCACTGGCCATCGATGCTGCCATCGAGAGTAATCGCAACCAGTTTGCCAAAGCCTCCATGACTTATGAGGGAGCCTCTGGCTACTTCGATATAACGCTTGTCACACTGGCTGAACTTGATGGCGAAGCGCCTTATCGTGTTCTGATCGACGATGTACTGGTTGGCTCAGCAATCAACCCAGAGGTCATCGTCGACTACACCAGCGTTCGAAACATCTTCGAGAACATTGTAATTCCCCAAGGGGCTACCATTTCAGTTGAATCGCTGGCCAACACCAACGGCAAGATTCCCGAAGGTGACGGTACTGCATTTGCCCGTGGGCGCTGGACAAGCCTGGAGCTTGATAGCAGTGATGCAGGGACTATCGCCGAAGATGAAACAGACCTTGCAGTCGATGTCAGCATTGATGCCAGCCGCCTCGTTGTCGGTGAGTCGAGCACGCTGGTTGTGAATATTGACAACGGTTCAGACAGTGCGGTGGCAACACAACCACTGGTGACTCTGACGCGCCCTCATACACAGCTTGATATCGAGACCGGCCCTCTGGAGAGCTGCACTGAATCAGGCGATGAGATCGTCTGCCACCTGAGTGAAATTCCTGCCGGTGGTAGCCATCAGATGTTCCTGGTATTAACGGCACTGGAAGCTTCTTCATCCGTGCCACTTCAGGTAACGGTCACTGCCGACCAAACCGATTCATATATTGCAGATAACTCCGTGACATTGCCGCTGCAAATCGATGCCCGGTCAGACGCTGAAGGGACAAGCACTGATACGATCGAAAATGGCGGCAATGGCCTGACACCCGATACGACGATGAATGCAACAGAATCGGAGAGTCGCTCAGGTGGCGGCGTCAGTGTTGGCCTGCTCGGCCTATTGCTCATCGCCACATTCGGACTGAAGCGACGTTACCAGTGGAGCTGATTTCACCGCTTCAGCAACAAACAATCATGTCGTTGCCCAGCAACGCATCAGGTTGTGATAAATGCCGGTCAGTCGACTGACCTCTGAATCACCCTGGCCTCTTTCAAGCGTCAGTGTCTGTACGCTCTGATCCAGTTCATACAGGATTTCACGTTGTTGATTGTCTCGAACCAGGCTCTGAATCCAGAAGACTGAGCAGATTCTGGCTCCCTTCAGAACCGGGTTCACCTGATGCAGGCTGGTGGACGGATACAGAACAAGGTCGCCGGCCTCCAGCTTGACCTCCTGTGTTCCGAATTGCGTTTCAACCAATAACTCGCCACCGTCGTAATCATCAGCACGCGACAGAAACAAGGTAGCAGACAGATCAGTCCGCATCTGCCCCATACCTCCTGGCAATGACATGATGGAACTGTCCACATGGGCGCCGTACTGCCCCCCCTCGGTATATCGATTGAACTTGGCAGGCATGATCTTGTTCGGCAAGGCGGCCGAGATGAACTGTGGGTGTGCGTTCAATACCGCAAGGATGCGGCTCCCAATGGACTGGGCGAGTTCAGTTCGATCATCAAGATGCTGATTGGTTTTCACCGTTGCAGCCTGACTGCCTGCTGATAACTTGCCATCGACCCACTGGCTCTGCGCCAGCTGTTGTCGCATCTCCAACGCTTCTTCGACACTGAATACCGATTCAATAGCCAACAACATACTTCAGACCTTCCTCATGGATAGTTCGTTTGAATAACTAGTGGCATCGAACAAGGCCTCTCTGCCTATCCTGGCCAAGCTCGGACAGCCCGCCAGAGCCATGGTGATCTCCAGTTCATCCCGCAGGAGCTTCAGCATATGGGCCACGCCCAGAGCCCCTGCTACTGCCAGGGCAAAAACCTGAGGTCGGCCGATCAGAACCGCATCTGCACCCAGAGCCAGAGCTTTGAACACGTCAGCACCACGGCGAATACCGCCATCCAGTAAAACAGGAAATTCCTTGCCAACGGCTTCTCGAACAAGAGGCAACATCGCCATTGTCGAGGGCACAGTATCCAGACTACGCCCGCCATGATTCGAAACAACTATTCCCTGAAGTCCCAGCTCCTGACAGCGGACAGCATCAGCCGGATGCAAAATGCCTTTGAGTAAAATGGGCATGTCAGTCTGGCTCTTCAACCATTCGATATCCTGCCAGGTAGGTGCTTCACGCATGAGTCCCTGAAATATGATGCTCTCATGAGGCTCCAGTACGATGGGTTCTGGTGCGGATTGATTGGATAGATTGGCAGCGCTGCCCTCTTCCGGCAGTCGAAAACCAGATCGCTGCACCCGATTACGTACTCCATTGACAGGCACATCGACCGTCACAATCAAGGCAGAAAAACCGCAAACTTCTGCGCGTCGAATCAGGTCAAGCGTGCCGTTGCGATCCTTCTGGAAATACAATTGAAACCATTTATTACTTTGTAGCTGGTTGGCAATGCCTTCCATCGGAACCGACGACAGCGTGCTGGCAATCATGCCAGCTTCCATGATTGCTGCTGCCTCTGCCGTAGCCAGCTCTGCATCGGGATGTACCAATCCCTGATGCGCAACCGGCGCCAACAAGATGGGATGACGAAATTTCTCGCCCAGCAACGTCAATTCAGTGCTGCCTTGAGTACAGTCAGTCAGCATCCGGGGAAGAATCTGCCATCGATCAAACGACGATCTATTGCTGGCAAGCGTAAGGTCATCGGCACAACCACTTGCCAGATATTCGTAGACATCGTGCGGCAGGACTTCTCTGGCAAGCCTTTCGTAATCCTCCAGACACACTGTGCCTGGAGGGATCACAGATCCTGACTTCATAGGGCTATCAGGATTCATTCGCATGGAATCAGAACTCGTAGTTGACTGTCAATCGCGTATTCAATGCATCACCCTTGTAGGCAAAAGCACCACTGCGATAGCTAGCCAGATAATAGTCTTTATCCGTCACATTACCCACATTCAGACGTACCGACAACTGCTTGTTGAACTCGTAACTGGAGAACACATCCAACACGGTATAAGCCGGAACCTTATAGGAATACTGACCAATATCAGTATTGTATCCTGCCGCAGAATCTGGCTGTCCGGCATAGGTCTCACTGGAATAAGTGACTGCACCACCAATAACAACTTTAGGTGTGACCTCAACACGCAGCTGAGCGAAAGCACTTTTATCTGCAAAGTTACTTAGCACTCTACCGACAGAATCTTCATCGTATGATTTGAGAATCTCGGAATCCATCACACTGAACCCTGCCACGGCACTGACGGTCTCAGTGAGGTTACCTGCCAGAGAGAACTCAACGCCACGAATTCTGTTCTTGCCCGTATTCAGCGTACCTAAAGTCTCGTAGTCATCTTCACCGATGCTCTCCATGACATCACTCTTGGTCATCTGGAATACAGCGAACGTTGCCAGCAATTTGTCGTCGAACAAGTCCCACTTGGTGCCCAGCTCAAAGTTATGAGAGGTTTCAGGTTCGCTATTTCCAACCTGTGTGTTATCACCACACAAACCACCATAACCACAGTTTCCACCCAAGTCAGATTCACCACCGTTGATATTGGAGGAGCTACTGAAATTGGCGTAAACATTTCCTTCTTCGGCGACTTTCATGACTACACCCAGATGACCATTCCACAAAACGTCGTCATAGGCATATTTGGTTAATGTCGATTCGCCCGTTTCATTGTTAGTACTTTTCAGTGTATTGGTATAGTCAAAACTATCCATTCTCACACCGAAGAAACCTGTCAATCGATCGGTGAAATCAATCGTATCCATAGCGGCCAGCGATACGGTTGAGATCTTGAAATCCGAATCATAATCTCCACGCGTGATTTCACGGCCCATCAGGTTGTTCAGATCATCAACCAGATTTCCACTTGAGTCATACATGCAATAACCCGGACTAGCACCATTCCTGCCCGATGTCACACAATTACTTTCACCGGTGTTGTCAATACTGTAAACACCGTTCTTAACGTTGGTTTTGCTGAATTCTGCACTGAAGACAAACTGATGCAACAGGCTACCGATATCTTTATCTGCAAACAGATTTATCTGATCAGCAAAATAATCTATTTCCTGCCATCCCTGATGCGTACTCAGGCTAACATTGTCACCACCAGGTGCATCCGGATCAGTTTCATCAAGCACGGTACCGCGAGCTCCTGTCATGACGTAGCCATTTTCAGTGGTGCCGTAGCGAAGGGAGTTCTCTATACGAAGATCATCTGTAAATTCATAGTTCGCACGCACGGTGCCGGACTTCACGGTGGATGTCAGAAAATCCTGATTCTGTAGATAAACAGGTAAATTGTCGACGGGACCGCCGCCATCCGGGACAATATAGGTGCCCAGATCAGGCTTGTCATCCGCATCCAGATAGTAGACATCAGCCAGAACCGAGAATCGATCGCCGGTGTCATAAATTCCTGACAATGCAAATCCGGTCCTATCTTCACTGGCAGGATCCCTGTCAGGAACATCCGATGTACCCAAAAGCACATTGGCACGAACCGCTACTTCTTCATTGATCTTCTGATTAGTATCAACCGTCAAACGTCCGTAAGAATCGCTACCGATACCACCTTGCAATTTGGTGAAATCATAATCGGTACTGGCCTGTTTGGTTATGCTGTTAACAGCTCCACCTGTGGATCCACGGCCTGCAAAAGTCGAGCTGGGACCTTTGGTAATTTCCACCTGCTCTACCGCGAAGCTTTCTCGAGTTGTCATGCCTGGATCATGCAGACTATCAACGAAGACATCACTGCGAGCTTCGTGACCACGGATAATATATCGGTCTCCAAAGGCATTGCCGTTTTCACCGGTACCCAACGTAATACCTGGCACTGATGAAAGCTGATCACGAAGATCTGTCTTGCCCGATTCCTGCAATTGGGTCTGAGTAAATACCTGAATGGTCTGAGGTGTTTCAGCCAGATCTTTCACATGTCGTGAGTCACCGGATATCTTGGCCTTGTATGGCGCACCATCTTCCGCATAGGGGTTTGTATCACTGGTTTTATCCTGGAGTTCCAGCTTTTCCAGCACCAGAGTTTCTTCAGTATCAGGCACCGGTTCCGCTTCAGGCACCTGACTCTGCGCCATGGCTAAAGAAGTACACATGAGTGCAGAAACACCGACGGCCAAAGAGCGCCGGTTGAATGTCGAATTTTGCGGGATCTGCGAATATCCCAGTCGCACTGGCTTCCGGACTTCTCTACGTTCAATCTCAGAGCTTGCTCTGGATAACGCATGGCCTACAGCGGTCTTACTCATCTTTCTTTCCGTGGTCAGTTAGAGTTGGTAATCAGTGAATACTCGATCGGTATCACCAGTTTCAGCGTTTCCCGATTCATGAAATCAGGAATGCGAGGCACCGGCGAGGCCTCTGAAAGCAGTTCAAGCGCAGCCCTGTCAAGACGATCATAACCAGAGCTTTTCTCAATGCTGGCGTCCTGAATTTCACCCTCACGATTGATCGTGAACTTCAGATGCACAACACCCTCTTCCTTGCGTTTCTTGGAAGCCAGTGGATACCGATGAAACTGTTTCAACCAGGCATTGATCTTTCCCAGATAAGCATTGGGATCGCCGGTAGTTCCTTCAGCATTCTGATCGCTAGCTGAACCTGTATTCGCAACAGAGGCTGAGGTCTTGGCACCCGTACTCTCATCGGCATCACTAAGCTGTGCACTTTCCACACGTTCAGTTTCCGCCTCAGACGTTGATTCAGGCTCTGGCTCTGGCTCTGGCTCTGGCTCTGGCTCTGGCTCTGGCTCTGGTTCTGGTTCTGGTTCTGGTTCTGGTTCTGGTTCTGGTTCTGGTTCTGGCTCTGGCTCTGGCTCTGGTTCTGGTTCTGGTTCTGGTTCTGGTTCTGGTTCTGGTTCTGGTTCTGGTTCTGGTTCTGGTTCTGGTTCTGGTTCTGGTTCTGGTTCTGGCTCTGGCTCTGGCTCTGGCTCTGGCTCTGGTTCTGGTTCTGGCGTCGGTTCCGGCACTACCGGCTGATCAGCTTCCGGCTCTTCTTCCTGCTCTACAGGCTCGACCGCTTCCTCTTCCTCTTCCTCAGTAACAGCACTTTCCTCCTCGGCTTGTATTGTTTCCACCGAATTGCCCTGTATACCAAGCCCAATACTGATACCCATCTCACCGATCCCCGTCGCCCCATAGTCAGGTTCTGGCTTGTAGACCAGTAGCGCGAAAGCGACCGAAAGATGCAGAAGTAGCGCCAGCGTTGCGGCTGCGATCCAATGAACAAGACTCACAAGATTCAGCTTCCTGACTTTTGCGTTATCAGACGAATACTCAGAACACCGGATGTACGCAGAGCATCCAGCAAAGCACCTAGCTCGTCGGCACGAACATCCTTATCAGCCTTTACCACCAGTTGTTCAGACTCGGCGCGTCCATCCACTTTTAGTACTTCCTGTAGGCGACTAATGGACACTGGATCACCATCGAGCAATATTTCATTACGTCGATTGATTTGCACGTCAACGATTGAAGGCGTGCTGCCATCGGCACTATCAGCGAGTGGCGGTTGAATATCACTGCCATCCTGCGGCTGTATCTGCCCGGCGACCATGAAAAAAATCAACAGCAAAAATACGATATTGATTAGCGGAATCAGATTGCTGTCGCCAGTTGCTTTACGTCGAGCAACCGGCATGAGCTGTTCCTGATGTAAGAAATCAGCCACGACTATCGTGCGTCCTGAGTGCTGGCCAACACATGTCCCAGAGTGACATTGGCAAGTCCTAGCTGGTTCAGACGTTCAATCGATTGCACCATGGTCTGTACATTTGCATCCCCTACTGGCAGCACTGATAATGGCTTCAATGCATCGATTCGACTCAACAAATCTGTATCACTCAACACCTGGCTTCCAGAACCGAGACGCTGCACCAGGTCACCGTTTGCCATCAGCACCACGGATTGAGACTCCTGCGACGCCACACCTGATGAGGCAGGCGTATTGAATTCGAAGTAACCAAATCTATCGAATGAGGATGTCAGCATGAAGAACATCAACAGGATGAATACGACGTCGATCAATGCCGTGAGGCTGATGGGTCGACTGGAACGCCTGACAGTCAATCCAGCACTCATGACACAGCTCGAGCAGTACGCTGTAGTCGTGCGACTTGATGTTGCTCATTCGTTTTTTGCTGTACCAGCGCACTCAGAACATCAATATCGTTCTGTAGAGAGGCTGCCTGTACTTCTACCTTGCGCTCTAACCAGCTATGCGCAATGGATACCGGAATGGCGACGGCAAGACCCACGGCTGTCGTCAGCAGTGCCTGCCAGATGCCTCCAGACAAAATGGCTGGATTAACTTGCGCACCCGCACTCTCCATGGCTCGGAAGGCCTCGATCATGCCCAGGACCGTTCCAAAAAGACCAAGCAATGGGGCCAGCATTGCTATAACTTCCAGAATTCTCAAATGCGATTCCAGCTTGCCCAGGCACAACCGTGAACGGCGCATGGCTTCGTCACGTATTTCCGTGACCGAATACTTGTTCGTACTGATCATATGCAGCGCATGACTCAGCACCTGTGCACGTGGGTTTTTCTGGGCATTGACCAGAGTATTGGCTTCTACCGACTGACCTTCTGCAAGGTAGGCATAGGCTCTGTCCACGGATTTACCGGGGCGCTGACGCAAGGAGAACAACTGCCCGACTTTCACCAGAAAGACTGTCAAGGCCACCAGAGAAAAACACAGCAGTAACCAAACGACAGGACCGCCGGTAATCATCATGCTCACCAGATTGTCCAGAGTGCTGCTAACCGCCGTTTCCAGAGGTAAAACCTCAGTTATCACGTCTGCAGGAATGGATTCGGCGGCAGTTAACGTAGTCAAAATTTGCGCTCACATGTGACAGGTAATGATAACGATTCGCATTCTAATTACTATCATTATTGTCTGTCAATCGATTCACGAACTTACCTGTGAAATAGTTCCGCCTCAATCTTGTGCATAAAACTCATCAATCTTTCCGATAAGCGATAAAATATCGATTTTTCAATCGAAGTGATGCCTAATTCTGGCCCTCTAGAACGGTGAAACGCACGTCCTCATCGGTTTTGCACCGGATATATATGCGATAGGCACGACAAGCGCTGCACCAATCACTGGCACAGAGAGCTGAAGATTTTTGAGAGGGGGCGATCATCGCCGACTGCCCAGAGCAGGCTCAGGTTCTGGATGGCGCGCTAACAGTTGCCATGCGGTCTTGACAAGACGAATCGGGGTAGCGGATAGATCGAGGCGCTATGTCATTCGCGCCGATTATCCCTGGGCTCTATCAAGAACAACAGTCTGGCACTTGATGCCAAAGTGCCAGATCAAACAGCCAGGGCCTTCAGCTTGCGCACTCTACTCCCTGAGTGCGCCAAGCCGGTTTTGCCTTACAGGAAGATCGTTACGATTGAAGGCCATATGAGCAAGACGCTCAACGCCAGTAACTGAAGTCCGATAAAAGGCAGGAATCCACGGAAAATATCGGTCAACGAGATATGTGGAGGTGCCACGGATTTGAGATAGAAAGCAGCCCCGCCAAACGGTGGTGATAGAAAGCTGACCTGCATGTTCATACAGAACAGAACACCAAACCATATTGAGACCTGCGAAGGATCAAGTTGCCCGATAAAACCGATTTCCTCGATGGGCATGGCTTTAACGATAGGCAGGAATACAGGGATGATCAACAGTACGATACCCACCCAATCCATGAATGCGCCCATGAACAGCAAAATCAGCATCATCGTCAGCAGCACCCCGAAGGTAGGCATATTGGCACCAACGATAAGTTCTGCAATATAGGTTGGACCACCCGCCAGCGTATAGGCGCCAGACAAGGCAGCAGCGCCTATCGTGACCCAGATGATGGTACCGGTGGAGCGCAAGGTGCGCATCAGGCTATCCCAGAGAAGCCTGAAAGAGGCTTCACCCCGTAGTAGCGCAATGACCAGAACCGCCAATGCTCCCATACCAGCAGCTTCGGTAATACCAGTGACACCACCATAGATGGAACCGAGAACTATGCCGATAATGGTCACCGGAGCAATCAGACCCTTGCCATGCTGCCAGCCTTTGCTAGCGCGCTCGCGACCAGACACGAAGAAGATCAAACCCAGGCCCACCGCGACAACACCCGCAATGTAAGGAATGTGATAACTCATTCCTAGCCACAACGGGCCATCGTCGACAGAGACTTCTGCGTTGGTACCCAGAAGCGTATACAGAACAACGCGCAGCAGCAGCAAACTGGCCAACCCGGTCACAACGACAGCGAGAAAAGCCAGGAACATATTCCGCTTTTCACTACCCTCTGGGTCATCCGGACCAGGATCTGGCAAAGGTGCCAATGAAGGATTGATCCGTGTTCGAGTGACGATGTAGATGATGATGAAACTTGCCAGCATGAAGCCTGGTAGAAATGCACCGGTGAACAGCGCCTTGATTGATGTCTCGGTAATCAGTCCGTAGATGATGAGAACAATCGAAGGGGGGATCATTGTGCCCAGAGAGCCAGAGGCGCAGATGGTACCGATCGCCAGGTTCTGGTCGTAGCCCAATCTCAGCATCTGAGGTAAGGCAATCAGACCAAGCAGTACGATTTCCCCACCGATGATGCCG
Source organism: Granulosicoccus antarcticus IMCC3135 (assembly GCF_002215215.1). Taxonomy (NCBI): domain Bacteria; kingdom Pseudomonadati; phylum Pseudomonadota; class Gammaproteobacteria; order Chromatiales; family Granulosicoccaceae; genus Granulosicoccus; species Granulosicoccus antarcticus. The sequence continues at coordinate 5,859,740 of NZ_CP018632.1, forward strand.
GACATGGCGGCAAGTAGAACAGCCATGACAGAGGTGACGATCGCGATTCCACCGCGTACACGGCTAAGCCAGAAATCCAGCGAGTCATACATGGACTTGGCAACACCGGATCGCTCCAGTAATGAGGCCATGAAAATGAAGAGTGGCACTGAAATAAGCACGTATTCGGTTAGAAGATCAAAGATCTTCTGCGCAAGAATATAGAGCGGCCCCGTCCCCGGTCGGCTAGTCAGCAAACCTTCTCCAAAACTGAACGGGTCTGTCAGCAATGTCGGTTCGAACTTCATGATCATGACTAGCAGTGCGAGCACTGCCGATGCCAGACCCAGAGGCATGCCAATTGCCAGGAATATCAACATTCCGACAACCAGCACTAATGAAATGGTTCCGACATCCATCAGACTTTACCTACGCTGCGTTTGATTGCTTCAATTTCCTGCTCATCAATATCGGCCAGTCCACCCCGTTCTTCGGCGGTCAGATTCCAGTCAGAGATGAGGTTGACGGCCGCCTGTATGGCGATCAATGCGACCATGATGAGAATCATCGGTTGAATGGTTGCGGGTATCGGGGGATCAAAGGCGGTGCCAAACATTTCCCACTTGTAGAACTTGGTATAAAACACTTGCTTGTAACTGCCGAATATCAGGAAGAAAGCAAAAAACCAGATAAAGGCAACTGAAATCATGTCGAACAGATGCTGCATCCAGCGAGGCACCGCATCATAGAGTAGAAATATTCTGATATGACAACGCTGCTGCATGGCATAGAGACCCGAGAGCAGGAATACATAGCCTGCAATCCACAAGGTCAGCTCGTTTGCCCAGAGCGTCGGCGCTTCAAAAACATAGCGAAGAAACACTTCGTACAACATGACGCAGGTCAGCGACAGAATAAGAATCATCGTCACTCGACCGATAAACAGGGAAAATCTATCGATGGGACGCCAGTGCTCGTATTCCATCCCGGCGCAGCGAACATTGCGCGCACCCAGAATCAACAGAATGGGAACCAGCACAAGTGCCGCCCAATCAAGAGCATCGGCATAACCGCCGAACAAACCTGGCATATCGGGTGTCACATCCTTGCGATGATGTAGCTCACCCATTTGCTGCACAAGACTGTCACTGGCAGGTGGTAGAAAGTCCAGAATAAACGCTGGCGTATGCCAAGTCGCCCAACCTGCACAAACAACGAAGGCGAATGGAATCACCCACTCCAGAAAACTGCCACTATCATCGTCCATATATAACGTCCAGGTTCATTGCTATCCGGTAGATCATCATCGATGAATAAAAAAGTGACAGGCCCTTTCAGGCACTGCCACCATTGTTCTAAACAATAACGGGGGAGTTCCCTGTTATTCCATTGCACCCAAGTCCCGCAGGAAAGCCATATGACTTTCAAGCAGCTTCTTGGACTCAGGCGTAGTTGCAAATTCTACCCATGCCTTTTGCACAGCGCCACGGTAAACAGCCAGATCTTCATCCGACCAAGTAGAAAGCGTCACACCTTTTTCTGCCAGAACTTTAGCAGTTTCGGCATTCTTCACTTCATTCAAGGTGGCGTTCTTAAGAGCCAGAGCCTGCATACCTACTTTCATGATGGCTTTGTGATGTGCTGGCATTTCGTCCCAGATGTCCTTACGGCAAGCCAGGTGATCGGCTGGCATGGAATGAAAGCCGGGGTAGTTTGTAAACTCGGCAATGTCATAAAGACCCAAGCCAACATTGTTAGTCAGGTTGGCTGCATCAGCACCATCGATAATGCCGGATTCAAGTGCCGTGAAAATTTCGTTGAAATCCATCACGATAGGTGAAGCACCCAGGTTCTTGAATACCAGAGTTTCCATACCTGGAGGCGAACGGAATTTCCAGTTCTTGAGATCTTCTACACCACGAATCGGCTTGGTAGAAGCCAGAGATTCCTGACCCGGTATCCACCAACCGACAAATTCCATCTCATGGGCATTGTAGAGCTCATTGATCTGGTTGTAGCCATCAGCATGAAGCAACCAGGCCATCTGCTGGTAAGGGTTGGAATAACCACCCATCAAATCACCAGTAAACTGGAAAGCCGGGTTCTTGCCGGTCTGATAAGCACCACCTGTCATATCGCAATCCAGGATACCCGTGGCAGCGGCGTCAAATGTCTCAGCCGACTTTACGACAGCAGAAGAGTAGAACATCTCAATCTTTATCTCGCCATTGGACATCGCAGTCACATCTTCGATGAATTCGGCGGCCAGTTCACCCGAGAGAGTTTCTGGCGAGAAATGAGTCTGGATACGTAACTTGGTGTCTTCTGCGCTTGCAGTGCCAGATGCCAGTGTCAGTGCCAATGTGGCAACACTGGATGCAGCTATTGTGGTGACACCTTTAAAATTCTTAAGCATGTTTCTCCTCACTATTAAAATGAAATATTCAGAACCCGAACAACTTCAGTCAAGCCTGATTCGTACTTAGCCTCACGACTAAACTTACTTAAAACCAAGGGCTGCGCCATTGGCGTAATAAACTTTTTTGGCATTTCCTCATGAAGCAAGTGCCGTGGATGCCTTGATGCGGCTGCTGGCATCTTCAATCAGAAACGCCATCTTCAAACTCGCATCAACTTCATTTCCAGCGGCTATCGCATCATGAACATCTCGATGGAACGAGACTATTCTGCGATTGTTGCCCACGTCCGGATTGTGCAATCGGATGATCGATAACAACGATGAATAGATGATTCCAGACAAGGCAAACAGGTACTCGTTATGCGCTGCACGTAAAACAGCGCGATGAAATCTGGCATCAGCTTTCAGAAACAACTCCATATTGGCAACATCCGCAGACATGGCTTCCAACGCACTCAGAATCTCAGCAATGTCAGACGCTGTTGCCCGCTTTGCGGCCCAGGCCGCAGCTTGCGGTTCGAACAACTGTCGTATCTCCATCAACTGCAAGAGCATGGTTGGATCAGCCTGAGCTGAGAGTTGCCAGGCAAGCACATCAAGATCAAATAGCGCCCACTGCTCTCTTGGCTTGACTCGAGTACCAATGCCACGGCGCACCTCCAGAAGACCCTTACCGACAAGCACCTTTACCGCATCACGCACAACCGTTCTGCTGACCCCGTACCGACTGACCAAAGCGGACTCGTCTTCGATCAGGCTGCCCGGCGCATAGTGCCCTGTCGCTATGCATCGACCAATCTGGTGAGCAAGCTCAGATCCCATGCTTCGTGCTAGTACAGATACTGCCGTCAAGTCCTTGAAAGACATTTCATCCATGCAGCGGATTTAAACATATTATGTTTGATTTGCAAACATGTATTCATAGCATTTATGCCTAAGCATAATCAAATGATGAAAAATATGCGACGAAGTTAATCCACTACAGGGTGATGACGATTGCAGGACAGGGCAGAACTGAGACAGATGCCTCAAGTATTGGCATCTCGAGCCTTTCTGGCACGCACAAAAGTGGCTTCTATAGCCTCGCCATCGCTGATATCGATAGCATGTCGCAATTGCTTCAGATGCGCATCCAGATTGTCCATAGACTCCAGAATGGCCTCGCGATTGGTCAGACAGACATCGCGCCACATGATGGCGTCGCTGGATGCTATTCGCGTAAAGTCACGAAAACCACCGGCGGCATACCGAAAGATCTCTTCGGCTTCCTGCTGTGTCGCCAGGGTATCAACTAATGCAAAAGCCAGAACATGTGGCAAGTGGCTGGTAGCGGCAAGCACCCTGTCATGCTGTTCGGGGCCCAATACTTCAACTTCAGCTCCAACCAATTCCCAGAGTTGCTGAACGGTGGCCGTTGCGGCTGCATCTGTCTCTGGAAGTGGGGTCAGCAACACGCGACGATTTTGATACAGACTCGCATCAGCGGCATCAACACCGGTCTTTTCACGACCTGCAATCGGGTGTCCGGGAACCACTCGGGACAAGTCCCCAAAGACATCTCTGGCATCCTTGATGAACGGTGCTTTCACACTACCCGCATCGGTAACGATTGCCGCTGGCTTCAAGTGTTCCTTGATGAGCTGCATCTGTTCGCGCATGCTCAACATGGGTACCGCAAGCATGACTACATCGGCATCACAGATTACATCCGCTGCATTGACGCTGAAGGCATCGATCAGTCCCAGCTCCAGGCCTCGCACACCCGTTGCTTCAGAGCGCACCAGGGCAACAATTTTTCCCGGAAAATTTGCCTGCTTCAAAGCCCCTGCCAAAGAGCCGCCGATCATGCCCAGACCGACAATACATAATGTGTTCATCGGCTGGTACCCGTTGTATTCAAGATTGACAAGACCCTACAGGGCGCGTGGGTATGAACCAATCACCTTGAGAAGTGGTGTCAGTTCACGCAGCTCATCCAGCACCGGAGACAGGTTTGAATCGTGCTGATGACCCGTAACAGCGATAAAGAAGTGATATTCCCACAAGGCAGAACGTGATGGCCTTGATTCGATACGGGTCATGCTGACACCGGCGGTCTCCAACGGTGCCAGGATGTGACGCAAACCGCCTGGCCTGTGCGGCGCTGCAACCATCAGCAGTGTGGCATCGTCACCACTGGGCGGAATGTCCTGATCACCGATGACGAGAAAACGGGTGGTGTTGTTTCTGTCATCCTCGATACCGACAACCAGACTGTTGAGACCATAGAGTTTCCCCGCAGTCTCGCCGGCAATTGCCGCGTATTCAGGGTGTTCCAAAGCCAGTTTGGCGGCCGCCGCATTGCTACTTTCACTGATGCGTTCGGCATTGGGCAAATTCGCATCCAGCCAATGGCGACACTGAGCCAAGGCTTGCGGATGAGCATGCACAGTCTTGATATCATCAAGCGATTCGCTACGGCTGAGCAGGCAATGCTGAATACGCATACTCAACTCACCACAGACGCGCAACGAGGACTGCGTAAGCAGATCCAGCGTCAGGTTGATCGCCCCTTCCGTAGAATTTTCCACAGGCACAACACCAAAACGGACTCGACCTGTTTCCACCGCGTGGAATATATCTGCAATGCTGGACTCGGGAACGCTTTGTACCGCAAATCCAAAATGCCTATCGGCAGCTGCGTGGCTATAGGTGCCTTCCGGCCCAAGGTAGGCCACCCGCATGGGCTCTTCAAGAGCCAGACTGGCGGAAATAATTTCGCGAAAAATACGCTGAACCGCGTAATCGCTCATGGGGCCGCCATTACGAGAGGCAACCTCTTTGAGTATTTGCGCTTCACGCTCTGGTCGATAGAAATCAACCGGCTTTCCTGCAGCTTCTGCCAGCTTGACCTTCGCCACTTTCAACGCGGCAGCTGCCCGTTGATTCAACAATGACTGAATCTGCAGATCCAGAGCATCGATTTCCTTGCGAACCGCAGCCAGATCCAACGGCTTGTCAGTATCGGTCTGTGGCTGATTCTGTGCGTCCGGAATATCAGTGCTCATGCATGCTGTTTCGCGAAGATATCAAGGTAATCGACCAGCTCGTCAACAGACCGGTCAGTGGTGGCATTGTACAAACTGGCCCGCAGGCCTCCGATCGATTTATGCCCCTTCAGTCCGACGAAGTTGCGATCCGAAGCACCCTTCAGAAATTCTGCCGTCAGCGAATCATTCTTCAACTGGAAGGGTATGTTCATGAGTGAGCGGTTCTGCGGATGTATGCGGTTGATGTATAGCTCGTGCTGATCGAGAGCCGAGTACACCCGTCCAGCCTGATTCCGATTGCGCTCAGCCATGGCACTCACTCCACCCTGCTCTAGCAACCACTGAAAAACAAGCCCTGCGGCATACCAGGCAAATGTAGGCGGTGTGTTCAGCATCGAACCCGCCTTGGCCATGGCAGCGTAGCTGAACACGGGCGGCAGCGATCGCTCTGCACTGCGCTCCAGCAATTCATCGCTGACAATGACAAGCGTAATACCCGCCGGACCAATATTCTTCTGTGCACCGGCGTAAATCATGCCGTACTGTTTGATGTCGACAGGCTGCGACAGTATCGAGGAGGACATGTCTGAAATCAGAGGCACGTTGCAGCGCGGTACTTCGTGCAGTCTTATACCATCGATGGTTTCATTGTCAGTCACATGCAGAAAACTGGCTGAATCAGAGCAAGCCCATTGATCTGCATTCGGCACTTTTATCAGTGGCATTTCCTGACAATGTGTCACCTCAATCACACTGCTCAGAGCTCGAGCTGAGTCCATCGCCTTGCCAGCCCAATAACCCGTATTGGCATAAGCAACCTGCCCGCGAACATCCAGATTCTGGACACATAATGAGAACTGGGCACTCGCCCCGCCCTGCATGAAAAGCACAGAATAATCCGAAGGAATATTCAACAACTGCCGAAAGTTGGCTTCGGTGGTTGTAGCGATTTCAGCAAAGTCCGCACTACGATGACTCATCTCGAGAACCGAGAGCCCGCGGCCTCGATAATCCAGCAACTCTGCCTGCATGCGCTCCAACACGGCCTGCGGCATTGCCGCAGGACCTGCATTGAAATTGGCTATCCGCGTCGTGGAATGCTCAGTCAAGTGTCACGGTACTCTGCAATGATTTATTTGGCGTCTTCGTCTGATGCAGCATCATCTTCCGAGTCATCTTCCGAGTCATCTTCCACAGCGTCAGCACTGGCGTCGAGCGCTTCGACATCAGCAACAGCAACAGCAACAGCCTCGCCGTCGATGATCTCGCCGTCTTCATCCAGAACATCCTCGGCACTGATGTCGGACTCATCGATTGGTGTTAACTCCACCAGTGACTCACCCTTGCTCAGTCGAATCAGACGTACACCTTGCGTATTACGTCCAACGCTGGTGACTCCCGAGACTTTGGTACGTACCAATGTGCCACCGTCGGTAATGAGCATGATTTCGTCATCCTCTCCCACCTGTACCGCGCCAATAACCGGACCATTACGCTCAGTGGTCTTGATGTCGATGACACCCATGCCACCACGTCCCTTTGTCGGATAGTCTTCAGGCTTGGTGCGCTTGCCGTAACCATGCTTCGTGGCACTGAGAATGGTTCCCTCTCCCACCACGATAAGACCGATCACGCTGTCCTCTTCCGGCATGCGAATACCGCGAACACCAGCAGCAGTTCTGCCCATGATACGGACAGCATCCTCATTGAAGCGCATGGCACGACCACCACTGGAGAACAGCATGATGTCGCTGTCGCCCGTAGTCAGAGCAACGTCAATCAAGTAATCATCAATACGCAGATCGATGGCGATAATGCCATTGGTCCGTGGTCGTGAGAAATCAGCCAGAGCTGTCTTCTTGACGACACCCTTACTGGTCGCAAACACGATGAATTGTGTTTCGCTGTAGTCACGTACCGTCAGAACCGCATTGACTCGCTCATTCTCTTCAAGCGGCAGCAGGTTGACGATGGGGCGACCACGAGCGCCTCGACTGGCAAGCGGTAGTTCGTAGACACGCTTCCAGTAGACCTTGCCGACACTGGTGAAAAACAGCACCGTGTCGTGCATGCTGGCAACAAACAGCTTGTCGACAAAATCCTGATCCTTCATGGCCGTGGCGGATCGCCCTCGACCACCGCGCTTCTGCGCCTGATAATCAGACAACGGCTGTGCTTTGACATAACCACTGTGCGATAGCGTGACCACCACAGATTCATCAGCGATCAGATCTTCTACGGTCATTTCCGAGTGATCTACCTGGATGACTGTGCGGCGCTGATCACCGTATTTTTCGATGATCGCAACCAGCTCTTCGCGGATGACACTACGCAGTCGTTCAGGGTCAGTCAGGATGTCCAGATAGTCTTCGATCTTCTCGAGAATTTCACGGTACTCGGCAATGATCTTGTCTTGCTCAAGCCCTGTCAGACGGTGCAGACGCAAGTCCAGAATTGCCTGTGCCTGAACTTCGGTCAATTGATAGCGACCGTCGTGCAGACCATACATTTCAGCCAGATTTTCCGGCTTGGAAGCAGCCGCTCCAGCGCGCTCCAGCATGCCGCTGACGATACCCGGCTCCCAAGGCTGAGCAACCAGCTTTTCCTTGGCTTCAGCCGAGTTCTGGGACTCTTTGATGAGCTGGATAATGGGATCGATATTGGCCAGTGCGACAGCCAGACCTTCCAGCACATGGGCTCGGTCACGGGCTTTGCGCAACAGAAACACCGTGCGTCTTGTCACTACTTCGCGACGGTGTCGAATGAATGCATTCAGCACCTGCACCAGATTCATCAGCTTCGGCTGCCCTTCATCCAGGGCGACCATATTGATGCCGAACACCACCTGCAACTGAGTTTGTTTATAGAGCTGGTTAAGCATGACATCGCCGGAATCTCCCCGACGCATCTCGATCACCATGCGCATACCGTCTTTATCAGACTCGTCACGCAACTCTGTGATGCCTTCGATCTTTTTGTCTTTGACCAGCTCGGCGATTTTCTCCAACAAGCGCGCCTTGTTTACCTGATAAGGCAACTCGGTAACGATGATGGTGTCTTTGTTAGTCTTCTCGTTGTACTCAACCGTAGCCAGAGCTCTTACGTACAACTTGCCGCGCCCAGTGCGATAGGCCTCCTTGATACCGCGAGCACCGTTGATAATGCCGCGCGTCGGGAAATCAGGCCCTGGCAGATGCTCCATGAGCTGCTCGACGGTTATGTCAGGCTGGTCGAGCATGGCAATGGTGGCGTTGATGACTTCCGAGATATTGTGTGGCGGGATATTGGTCGCCATACCCACCGCAATACCCGTACCACCATTAACCAGCAGGTTGGGGATGCGTGAAGGCAATACAGCTGGCTCACTTTCCGAACCGTCGTAGTTAGGAATGAAGTCAACCGTTTCCTGATCGATATCGGACAGGAGGTCTTGTGTGATTTTCTCCATGCGCACTTCGGTATAACGCATGGCGGCCGCAGGGTCGCCATCAACCGAGCCAAAGTTACCCTGACCATCTATCAGCATGTAACGCAGACTGAAAGGCTGCGCCATTCGCACCATCGAATCGTAGATGGCCGAGTCACCATGAGGATGGTACTTACCCATGACCTCACCGACGACACGCGCGGATTTGCGATAGGGCCGATTGAACTCGTAGCCTTGCTCATGCATGGCATACAGAATTCTGCGGTGTACCGGTTTAAGCCCATCGCGCACATCCGGCAAGGCACGCGAAACAATTACGCTCATGGCGTAATCGAGGAACGACTGCCTCATCTCGTCTTCGAGATTGATGGGCAGAATTTCTTTGGCGAAATCAGACATGGAGCGAAGGGCCAAACAGGGTGGCGATCGAGTCAGATCAACCCACCGATTCTAGCACATTGATGACTGTGAAAGCCGCATGCGATGGTGCACTTGATGGCGCATGCAATAGCGCTTGCTACGATCAGCTACAAGTGCTTCGCGATCACTCACTAATCATCCATGAAACTGACCACAAAGCAAGTTGCGTGACAACTCGCAGCGTGGGTGTGACAGACTCACTACCATTCGATATGACCAACCGGACCATGTCATCTGAACCGTCCAGTCGGCCACTTCTGACGTAAGGGATCGTGAAATAATTAAGTATCAGTTTTCAGTTGGTCCTGCGCCTGTCCGGCAAGGCGTGAGAAGGGCGAATAGCTGGCTATTCAACCGCCGAACAACGCGGCAGGGCAGGATGCAGGGACGACTGAAAATGATAATTAATTGTTTCACGATCCCTAAGCTTTATAATCAGGGCAGCGGCTACCTGGCCGCCACACATCGTTTCGCCAAAGCAAGGCAGGTCATGAACAGCAAGAACCATAACGTCGACCCCGCAGAACTCGCCAAATTCCAGGATCTGGCAAGTCGCTGGTGGGATGCGAATAGCGAATTCAAACCCCTTCACCAGATCAATCCGCTTCGACTGGGCTGGATCGCCGAACGGGTTGATCTACCGGCCTCCCGCGTACTGGATGTTGGCTGCGGTGGCGGCATCCTGGCAGAGTCCATGTCTCAGGCCGGCGCTGATGTGCTTGGCATTGACCTGGCAGAAGCACCGCTGGCGGTGGCACGCCTGCATGCCAAGGAATCGGGAGCGACACTGGAATACCGTGAAATTTCCGCCGAAAACTGCGCTATCGAAATGCCTGGCAGCTTCGACTGCATTACCTGCCTGGAAATGCTGGAGCACGTACCTGACCCCGCCTCTACCGTTGCCGCCTGCGCAAGCATGGTCAAGCCCGGTGGCCGGGTATTCTTCTCGACCATCAGCCGCAATCCCAAATCCTGGCTGTTCGCCATAGCCGGTGCTGAATACATTCTGCGCCTGCTACCCCGTGGTACTCACGACTGGAACAAATTCATCAAACCCTCCGAACTGGGCACCGCTTGCCGTCAGGCGGGATTGCGTGTCGATGAAATCATTGGTCTGACCTACAACCCGCTCACCAAGAACTACAAGCTGGAGCAGGATGTGGACGTGAACTACATGATTGCCACCACTCGCATCGACCCAGACAGCACCTCAGACTGACAACCCGGCGTCAGATCGGAGCGCACATCCATGACCAACATCAGCGTCGGTTCAACTCTGCACTACAGCCTGCTGTGGACAGAGCCAGCAGCCAGACAACGTTTCATCGAGCGCCTGGAATTGGTGCACGCCCTGGGCACCACACTGGAGGCTGTGCACGAACCGCAGGTGGCTGAACGCAAGATTCACTGGTGGCATGAAGAGCTGCAGCGTATGTCAGAAGGCAGTGCCCGGCATCCCGCAGCACAAGCTTGTCAGAGCAGCCTTGTTCTGAGCAACAATCCGAGCTGGCCTGCAGATCAAAATAACGAGGCAGATCAGACGGCAATTGATGCCCATCCCGCATTGAATGCCTGTTTGAATATTGTATCCGCAGCCTCAACGATGCGATTTACCCCCCCTTCATCCGAGAAAGAGGCCAACGCCTTGCTCGAAAAGAATTATCTGGCTCGCATGGCGCTTTTGGCACATGCGCTGTCAGACAATATCGATGATCTCGATCTGCCTGGACACTCTAGCCTTGCAGCACTTGCTCTAGGTAAATTCGAACAACTAAGTCGCCTGCCACATCTGATTCACCGTGGGCAGGCAGTCTTCAGTGATCAGCTCTACAAACAGCACGCTATCAGGCCCACGGACCTTGCCGGCAAGATTCGTATCGCCCCGGACGCCGAATCGCCATCGACAAAGCAGGCTAGCAGCGGTCTCCACAGCATTCCTCTGACCGTTGAGAAACCCGAAATACAAGCACTGCTCAATGCGGCAATCACCACGGCACATCAGGATTTTCAGCGTGCCATGGCAGATGATGAAACCGTGAGTCGTTACCGACAAGCGCCTCTGCTCCCCTTGTGGCGGCTGATTGTATTACGCGAAAAGCAGCTAGCCATGTGGCAGCGAAATCCACCAAATCTGCTGCGCGAACGCACCACCTTGACGCCTCTGGTCAAGCTGTTCCATGCTTGGCGTAACCGTCGCTGAACTCAAGCACACCAGACTGATCGACCACCTCGATCTCACCAGCCTCCAAGCATCGCGAACAGGCTATCTACACCGGAATACAGATTTCATGGCGCGTACCGCCAACCCAGCCGATGGATACCTTGCCAACCTGACGACACCGGTGCAAGCAGAATTACAACGTGCCAGCGTTTACGCAGTACTGGCAAATCTTTTATGGATCGGACAGGCCGCAGCTGCTGGCAGTGTCATTGCAAGCCTGGTCAACAGTGCTGACGGCGTATTGAACCCATGGTTGGCAGCCTTCATCTTTACCATTATTGGGCTGACACGCAGCTTGCTTGATTATCACGGCACCAGCCTGTGCTTTCAGGCGGCGGACAAGGTCACTCAACAGGCTCGCCGCGCACTGCTGGCTGCAGAGGCATTGCGCTCACCGATGGATAGCAAGCAGCCCTCGTCCGCATCGGTTGCCTCACTGGCCGCTGAAAAACTTGCCGCCCTGCATCCTTATCTGATGCGCTACAAATCGGCCAGTACCCGAGTCATGATTGTGCCACTGGTCATTCTGGTAGCCACACTGCCGCTCTCCTGGGTCGTGACCGTGACTCTGCTGATCGTCGGCCCACTGATTCCGGTATTCATGGCGCTGATCGGCATAGCGGCTGGTGAGGCAAGCGAGAAGCACATGCGCGAGGTCGGAACCTTGAATGCAGGCTTGCTGGAAAACCTGAACGCCCTGGTGGACATCCGGATTCTGGACGCATCCAGCCACACCATCAGTCGCTTCAGGCTCGCAGCCACAGATCTGCACCAACGCACCATGGCCGTATTACGTATCGCATTTCTGTCATCGACCGTACTGGAGCTGTTTGCTGCCATCGGCGTGGCGATGGTTGCCGTCTATGTCGGCTTTGTATTGCTCGGAGAAATCAGATTTGGCACCTGGGGCAACACACTGAGTATTGGCGAGGGGGTATTTTTGCTGATGCTGGCTCCGGAGTACTTTCAGCCTTTGCGTGATCTGGCGACCGCCTGGCACGACAAGGCAACCGCCAAAGCCGTCGCAGCGGAGCTCCACGAGCTATCCCAGCACCAACAGCAAGGCATTCTGGGCCAGGGTGGCGTTGCACAGTCTGGGCAGCTGGGCCAATCATTGTTGAAGACCACTCAGCTAAGCTGGCAAAACCCGACAGGGCAGTTGCTACATTTTCCTGATATAGACATTCGCGCGGGCCAGTCAATTGCCATCATGGGTCCCAGCGGCTCGGGAAAATCAACCTGGCTATCCATGCTTGCCGGACTCGTTGAACCTGCCAACGGCCAGATTACGGCCGCAGGCCTGCCACTGAACCAGGAAAACGCCGACGCCTGGCGCACACACATAGGCTGGATGTCCCAGACACCCTGGTTCATTTCCGGCACGCTGCGCGATAATTTCGCACTTGCCGGCAATGTAGATGATACCGACGCCTTGCAACGAGCATTGCAGCTGGCATCGATCGGAGATCTGCTGGACAGCCTGCCACAGGGCATTGATACCCGCCTGGGCGAAACAGGCAGCGGCGTTTCCGGAGGGGAAGGCCGCAGGCTGATGCTGGCAAGGATGGCGCTGGCTAACCGACCACTGATACTGGCCGACGAGCCGACCAGCGATCTGGATGAAAGCACGGCAGCAGCCGTTGGTGATGCCCTTGTTGAACTGGTTGCAGCAGGTGCCGCACTGATTGTGGCCACACATGACCCGAGACTGACCGCTCGCATGCAAACCCACTTCACTCTGGGAGACCAGGCATGAAGGATCTGCTCGCTATCCTGCGTCTGATCTGGTCGCATGAGCACAAGGCATTGCTGCGCGGATGGTTGCTGGCCACGCTGGTGTTGCTCTCAAGCGTGGCTTTGCTTGGCCTGTCTGGCTGGTTCATCACCGCAGCCGGGGTCGCTGGAGTGTTAGGCGTTGGCGCCACTTTTGATTTCTTCAGACCCAGTGCGGGTGTCCGCTTCCTGGCCATTGGACGAACGCTGACACGCTACGGTGAGCGCCTTCTGACCCATGACGCCACCTTGAAGACACTGGCAACCTTGCGTGTCCGCCTGCTACGATCCATTTTGCAACAACCCTATGAAAAACTGCTTCAGGTTCGTGGCTCACGGTCACTGAACCAGATCACCGCTGATGTTGATGCACTGGACGGACTGACGCTGCGATTGGTCACACCCATAACGGCCGCCCTTGCCAGTCTACTGGTGTCCATGGCATTGCTTGCCTGGCTCACAACGCCTCTCATTGGCATACTCACCGTCGCACCACTCATCATGGGTGCAGCGATTATTCTGCGGATCTCCTCAAAACACGGCATCAATCCGGCCCGACGTGCCGAACAGGCCACTCAGAATCTTCGCACCGGCACCATCGACATGCTCAGGGCACGGACTGATCTTGTCATGTTTGGCGCCATGCAACAGCAGCTCCAGCAACTCTTCACAACCGAGAGCAATGCCCGCGAAGCTCTCGGTCTGGTCGACAGACTGGAACGTCGCTCCGGTCTTGTATTGAGTCTGCTTGCAACCCTGTCCACCAGTACGGCCCTGTTCGCCGGCATCTATCTGGCAACAAACGGGATAAACTCGCCGGCACAGGCAGCATTAGGCTTTTTTGCAACTCTGGCCATGGCCGAGGCAATAGCCCCGATAAAACGCAGCGCTGCGGAGATCGGCCGCATGATGGATGCAGCGGGCCGTATCAACTCGCTCATACAGGCGGAACCCTCAGCCCCGGCAACAGAGATCCTGAGCTCCCCCATTACACGCTCCCAGACAGGCGCAAGCCTGCAACTAAGTCACGTCAGCTATCGCACGACCACCAGCGGACGGGCAGTGCTGGATGATTTTTCGCTAACGCTCCACGCCGGAGAAACCGTTGCGCTTGCCGGACCCAGTGGCAGTGGCAAAAGCACGATATTGCTACTGGCAGCAGGCCTACTGAAGAGCACTGAGGGACTGATAAGCATCAATGGGCAGAGCATTGGCCACCTGACAGAATCCTGCTTGCGCCAACAAGTCTCACTGTTACCACAACGCAGTGCTCTTCTTGGCGGTACCGTTCTGGACACTCTGCGCCTGGCCGATCCGGATGTAGACGAAGAACAGGCCTGGCAGGTACTCGATGCGATTGCTCTTGCCGATGTCATTCACAAGGCAGGTGGTCTGCACTCGCGCCTGCTCGAAGCCGGAGCTGGCCTGTCCGGCGGTGAACGCCGCCGCCTTGCACTTGCTCGCATGCTGCTGCGTCACGCCCCCCTTCTACTATTGGATGAACCTACCGAAGGTCTGGATGGCATCACCTCCAGACGAGTACTCGAAGGTATTGATCGTTACGCTCCCAAGGCAACCAAATTGATTGCAGCTCACCGCGAAATCGAATTGAGCTGGGCCAACCGAATCGAGCATCTTGAACAGACCCTCGTTCATTAGACCTGTGCACTTCGATAGTGACTAAATCACTGACACGATAGCTTTAGAGGCGCATCATGCACCGGTTGATTTGAATTTTCAGTTAGCGCCGCCATCGCAGTGGAGAAAAAATAACCTATGGATCTCGATATCGTTGATCTTTCGAGGCTGCAGTTTGCCTCTACAGTCATGTTCCATTTTCTGTTTGTACCGTTGACCATCGGACTCTCAGTCATCGTCGCCATCATGGAGACGGTCTACGTCATGACGGGGCGCCCGATCTGGCGCCAGATGACAAAATTCTGGGGGATGCTGTTCGGCATCAACTTTGCCATTGGTGTAGCAACCGGTATCACCATGGAATTCCAATTCGGCATGAATTGGGCTTATTTCAGCCACTATGTTGGCGATATCTTCGGTGCACCGCTCGCCATTGAAGGCTTGATGGCCTTCTTCATGGAAGCCACCTTTGTCGGTCTGTTCTTTTTCGGTTGGGACAAACTATCGCGCATCAAGCATTTGATGGTGGCCTGGCTAGTCGCACTGGGTTCCAATTTCTCAGCACTCTGGATTCTCATAGCCAATGGCTGGATGCAGAACCCGGTGGGCAGTGAATTCAACCCGGTCACCATGCGCATGGAGCTGACCAGTTTCTTCGACGTCGTATTCAATGAGGTCGCGCAGGCAAAATTTGTCCATACCGTCTCTGCAGGATATGTCACGGCTTCAGTTTTCGTCCTCGGCGTATCGGCCTTCTACCTGCTGCGCAACCGACATGTCGAGCTGGCACGCCGTTCGATTGCCATCGCGGCAAGTTTCGGTCTGGCCTCGGCCCTGTCCGTTGTCGTACTGGGTGACGAGTCTGGCTATAACGCCTCTCATTCACAGAAAATGAAGCTGGCCGCTATCGAAGCCATGTGGGAAACCCAGCCGGCTCCCGCCTCCTTCACCTTGTTCGGTATACCCGACTCTGAAGCACGCGAGACTCACTACGCCTTTCATATTCCCTACGCCATGGGTCTGATTGGCACCCGCTCATTCAACCAGGTTATCCCCGGTATCAATCAGCTGGAGGCAGAATCTGAGGATCGTATTCGCTCAGGCATCATCGCCTATGACGCCCTGCTCGATATCCGTAGTCAACGCGGCGCAGTGTCGCCAGCAGTGACCGCCCAGTTCGAAGAACACGGTAATGATCTGGGGTACGCCTACCTGCTGAAGCGCTATGTCGAGGATCCACGCGATGCCAGCGAGGCGGATATCAAGCGCGCGGCAACCGACACCATTCCAGGCGTCGGGCCCTTGTTCTGGTCGTTTCGAGTGATGGTGGCCCTGGGCTTTACCTTCATTGCCGTCATGGCCTATTTTTTCTATCGAACATCATTCAAGCGCATGAGTTACCCACGACCCGCACTGTGGCTGGCCGTCATCATTATTCCCACCCCCTGGATTGCAGCCGAACTGGGCTGGATAGTGGCCGAATACGGGCGGCAGCCCTGGACTGTTGACGGCATATTACCCACCGCGCTCTCGGTCAGCCATGTCAGCATTTCCAGTGTCCTGTTTACCCTGGCAGCTTTCATGTTGTTCTATTCAGTACTGTTCATCGTCGAAATGGGGCTTATGCTGAAATACATCGGCAAGGGTCCGACAGAGGATGTTGAGCTGACCAACGCCTGGCTCGAATCGCGCAACTCACGCAAGTCCTCGCGCTCTTCTACTACCGCCCTACCGGGCTCAACCTCCACGGAGCCATCAGCATGATTCTCCATGAACTGATGCAGTTCGATACGCTGCGCATTATCTGGTGGGCTCTGCTCGGCTTTCTTCTTATCGGCTTTGCACTGACTGACGGCTTCGACATGGGGGTGGGTGTCTTACTGCCATTCATCGGCAAGAACGATGTCGAAAGACGCATCGCCATCAACACGATCGGCCCCGTCTGGGAAGGTAATCAGGTCTGGTTCATTCTGGGCGGTGGTACCATTTTCGCCGCCTGGCCACCTCTGTACGCCGTCAGCTTCTCAGGCTTCTACCTGGCCATGTTTCTCGCTCTGGCGGCTCTGATACTGCGTCCCGTTGCTTTCAAGTACCGTTCTAAAAGAGAATCCAAAATCTGGCGCAGCAGCTGGGACTGGGCCTTGTTTGTTGGTAGTCTGGTTCCGGCACTGGTTTTCGGAATCGCAATCGGCAATGTATTGCAGGGCGTACCCTTTCACCTGACCGATGATCTTCGTGCAATCTATGAAGGCAGCTTTCTGGGTCTTCTGAACCCCTTTGCCCTGTCCGTTGGCCTGACATCCGTCGCGATGGTTGTCATGCACGGCGCCGCCTGGCTCGGCGTCAAGGCTGAGGGCGTGATTGCACAGCGTGCCGCACAGTGTGGAGAAAAAGCCGCTCTGGTGGTGATCGCACTCTACGCACTCAACGGGCTTTGGCTGGCGTTCATGGTCGAGGGATTTGCCTTGGTTGACCCTCATGTACCTAACGGTCCGTCAAACCCATTACTGTCCGAAGTCACACAGACATCCAGCTGGTTGCTTGCCTACGCGGAACGCCCATGGATTGCAATTGCACCTGTTCTGGGCTTTGCGGGCGCCATCATGGCAAACCGTGGACTGAAGGCCAGAAGAGAGATCAGTACCTTGCTGGCATCCAAATTATCCATCATAGGCATGATCTCTTCGGTGGGGCTGACCATTTTTCCATTTGTTCTGCCCTCCAATATTGATCCAAAATCATCATTGAGCATCTGGGACAGTTCTTCGTCACACCTCACCTTGTTCGTCATGCTGATCTCGACGGCCATCTTCATGCCGCTGATACTTTGCTATACGGCGTGGGTCTACAAGGTCTTGTGGGGCAAAGTTACTGAAGATGACATCACCAAGCCGGGCAGTACCCACTACTGAGCTCGCTGGCTCACTCATTCCTTCAATTATCAATAAACCGTTCGGAACACGCTAATGTGGTATTTCACCTGGATTCTCGGACTCTCCGTCGCTGTGCTGTTTGCGGTAGTCAATGCCGTCTGGCTTGAAGTTCAAGACGACAACGACTGGCATGATGAGCATTTGCAAAACGATGCTCTGGAAGCACTGAATAACGTCAAGCTCAGTGACTGAGCGCTTACTCGCCAGGGCTTTCATGCCCAGAAGACAAACTGACAGGCAAGCCCCGGCGGGAAAATCCAGCGACTCGTTACACCGGCTCACATAGCAGTCATACCGGTTCATGGCGTACACTTGCGGCCATGCAAAATCCGAATTATCAAGCCGTCACTGACGAGCAGAAACAGTTCTCCTTGCCCGCCGACAGCCTGGCGGGACGCGTCATCATGATCAGCGGTGCCACGGGTGGCATGGGCACTTGCCTGAGCCGGGCTTGTGCCAGTGCTGGCGCCACCGTTGTAGTGGCAGGCCGCAAGATCAAAAAGCTGGAAAAGCTCTACGACGTCCTTGACGACATTGGTCCTGCACAACCTGCCATGATCCCCCTGGAACAGGACAAAGCCGGACCGGCTGAATATATCGAGATCACCGATATGCTGGAGAAGGAATTCGGCAAGATCGATGCGCTGATTCACGCCAGTGCAGATCTGGGCTCTCCGACACCACAGATGGGCATCGAGCACTCCGAATGGGTACGCGTCATGAATGTAAACCTGACCAGCGCCCGCCTGCTATCGCTGTACTGCATGCCTCTGTTGTCACAGTCCGATATGGGAAGCCTCAGCTTCCTGCTTGATCACAAGCCGACCGCCTACTCGGGTGCCTATGGTGTCTCAAAGCAGGCATTGCAGGCATTCATGCATATGCTCGCCGATGAACACGAAAATCATCGAGATGCTCAAGGTAACCCCATAGTCGCTATCAACGGCTATGACCCCGGCCCCATGCGAACACAACTCCGGCGTCACGCCTTTCCAGGTGAACTGGAAGGCGAAAGTGAAACCCCTGACAAACGCCTTGGCCCCCTACTCTCACTGATGGTGCGTACTGATCGCTCTGTGAACGGAGTTGCCCTGGCCATGGATGCCAAGGCGTGAACGCAATACCGGATTTCACACTGGCCGTACATCAGCATGTGCCTACACCTGCGGATGTCGACACCAGTATTGCCCGCATTCAGCAGATTAGCGAACAGGCTGCGGCCTCAGGCGCCGACCTGCTGCTTGTGCCTGAGGCCAGCCTGACGGGCTATAACCTGCCGCTGGATACCGCTCGTACCGTCGCTGTCGAGCGAGACAGCAAGACGACGGCACGCCTGCAGGCCATTTGCCAGCAACATGGGATTGCGCTGAGCTACGGCTATATTGAACGCGATGGAGAACATCTCTTCAATTCGGTCAATGTCATTGATTCTTCAGGCAGCAATATCGCCCACTACAGAAAGACGCATCTGTGGGGTGGTCTGGACCGATCATTGTTTCAGGCAGGCACCGAATACGCCCCAACATTCAAGCTCAATGGCTGGAATCTGGGCCTGTTGATCTGCTACGACATCGAGTTTCCTGAATCAGCCAGACATCTGGCACTGCAGGGCGTCGACATCATACTCGCACCCACGGCCCTGATGACTCCCTGGACTTTCGTTGCAGACCTGGTCACACGGGTGCGCGCCGCAGAAAATCAGGTGTATTTTGCCTATGCAAATTACTGTGGCCCCGAAGCCGACCTCGATTACGTCGGACGAAGCTGCATTATCGGACCCGACGCGCAGGAACTGGCGCGGGCAGATTGCACGCCCCAGTTGCTGTTGGCTACTTTGAATAAACAGGCAATAGACAACGTGCGCAGGGAACTCCCCTACCATGCTGACCGACGTCCTGAGCTGTACGGATCACTCGCATGAACGAACGCAAAGCAGTCACGGTATTCGGCCCGGATTTCCCATTTGCCTATGACAACTGGATTACTCATCCAGACGGCCTAGGTACTCTGGCAGATGGGCAGCATGGCAAGACAGTTGCTGTCATCGGAGCTGGCATGTCCGGCATGGTTGCCGCTTTTGAGCTTATGAAGCTGGGGTTGAAGCCTCTGATTTTCGAAAGTGGCCGAATGGGTGGCAGATTGCGATCAGAGCCCTTTACCAACTCACCACAAAGCATTGCCGAACTGGGAGGCATGCGCTTCCCTGAATCAGCAACCGCATTCAATCACTATGTCGAACTGCTGCAACTGCAACGCCGCCCCTTTCCCAATCCGCTGACCGAGGCTGCAGGCTCGACCGTTATCGACCTGTCCGGCGAACCCAGATTCGCACGCACCATGCAGGACTTGCCGCCGCTATATCAGGAAGTGGCCGATGCCTGGACGCAAGCCTTGAATGACGAGGCGCATTTCAGCGAACTGCAGCAGGCGATCGTCGATCGGGATGTGGCAACCATCAAGCAATACTGGGATGTTCTGGTGCATGAGTGGGATGACCGGACGTTCTATGATTTTGTGGCAACCTCCAAGGCATTCCAGCGTTTGAGCTTCCGACATCGTGAAGTTTTTGGTCAGGTCGGATTTGGTACGGGTGGCTGGGATTCGGATTTTCGCAACACCATGCTCGAAATCCTGCGAGTGGTTCTGACCGAATGTGACGACCACCAACACTATATCGTTGGTGGTGCCGAACAGCTGCCACGCGGTCTATGGACGGCCACTCCTGCTTGCCAGCACTGGCCACAAGGCACCTCTCTGAAGAGCCTGAACAACGGCGCTACTCGCTCGGGCGTCAAGAAAATCCAGCGTGTCGACAACAAGACCCTACGGATTACCGATCAGTACGACAATACCTACGACACACCGGCTGTACTAGCTACCTGCCAGAGCTGGCTACTGACAACCAGTATCGAAACCGACGAGCAATTGTTCTCGCAGGATCACTGGATGGCACTGGACAGAACCAGTTATATGCAGTCATCCAAGACCTTTGTCATGGTTGATCGCCCCTTCTGGAAAGACCTGGACCCTGCAACCGGGCAACCTTGCATGAGTATGACGCTGACTGATCGGCTCACTCGCGGCACTTACCTGTTTGACAATGGAGATGACCAGCCGGGCGTCATCTGCCTGAGTTACGCCTGGATGTCAGATGCCCTGAAGATGCTGCCGCTGCCGGCTGAAGAACGCGCTCGACTGGCGCTGAATGCCTTGCAGAAAATCTACCCGACACTGGATATTCGCAGTCATGTCATCGGCAACCCCATCACGATTTCATGGGAAGCAGACCCCAACTTTCTGGGGGCCTTCAAAGGCGCTCTGCCCGGACACTACCGCTACAACCGTCGCATGTTCACGCACTTCATGCAGGCCGAGATGCAACCCGAACAACAAGGTATCTTCATTGCAGGCGACGATGTTTCCTGGACCCCCGGATGGGCTGAAGGCGCGGTTCAAACCGCACTGAATGCAGTTTGGGGAATCGTTCATCATCTAGGGGGGCACACCCACCCGCAGAACCCCGGTCCCGGTGATGAATTCGAGGCACTGGCACCCGTAGCAA
The DNA here is from genome assembly GCF_002215215.1 of Granulosicoccus antarcticus IMCC3135. Classification (NCBI taxonomy): domain Bacteria; kingdom Pseudomonadati; phylum Pseudomonadota; class Gammaproteobacteria; order Chromatiales; family Granulosicoccaceae; genus Granulosicoccus; species Granulosicoccus antarcticus. The sequence goes on from NZ_CP018632.1 coordinate 5,881,141, forward strand.
TGAGTGAATAACGGCAGGAGGCGTACTGGGAGCTGGTCCGACAATAACTCGTCCGACAATAAACAGAGCCTTTTTACGTCTCCTACTTTTCCACCCGTACAGTCAGGCCAGCCTCAAGGGACACAGTGCGAGCCAGCTCACATTGTGCTGCCTCAAGCGTCCGGTTGCTGCCCGTCGTCCGATCCAGCATCAGATTAGCCTCGCTCTGCACATGAGCTCCCGAATTGCTCAGCACATGAAACAGCTCATGGGCCAGAGCAATATCGCGATCCTGCAATGCCAGCGTCAACCACACAGAGTCTGTCAGCCAGGATCTGCTTCGGGTATTGCCCTTGCCAAAGGCTTCCGCATCGAAGGGCGTACTCATACCCGTGTCACGTGCAAATACAACTGCAACCCTTTTATCGGCACCACTTAAACGCACCGCATCCATCAAGGTTCGTGACGCCCCGGTTTCCAGATCGCGCAGATAATCCGGAGCACTCACCTGTCGTAGCTGAACAGCCGAGAAACGGATGCCACACACTGACAACAGGGTTTCAGCCCGCTCAAGCACTCGACCTACCTCGCTTTGAGTCCAGGCATCGTCCAGTATCATCACATCCAGCGCCAAGCTCATCTGCGCATCGTCCATTGAGCGTGATGACTCCCAGGAATCCACGCTGGTAATCTCGATTTCATGTTCAGGATCGTACCGGGGATCGTAGAGATAACCCGATTTGAGCTGAGCTGGCGCGGCCCCGTTGGCAAAGCGATTACGAATCAGCGTTAGTAACTGCGCGACTGACAAGCTGGGCTTGTCGCGGATCAGACGAGCCGCCAAAGCCGCCACTCGGGGCACCGCATAGCTGCTACCTGAGGCAAACGATGGGCTACCGTCGAAGCGGGTGACAGGCACAAATTCAGCAGGAACCATATAGTCCACACTGCCGCGCCCCCAATTAACACCATCAGCCAGCAGTCCAAAATCATCGGCCGACGTCACGACCAGCATGTTGGGCAGATCCAGTGCTGCAGGATAGACCGGTTGTTGATCGATATCGCGTCCGTTATTGCCTGCAGACACGATGAAAAGCATGTCCGGATGTTCTTGTGCAGCCACTGCGAATGCCTGCCAATCCTCTTGTCGATTGCCGCCCAGTGGCATACCGATGATTCGTACCTGATGCCTGGCGGCATGGTCCAGCAGCTCAGCCATACGCCGCATGTCCGGGCGTGGGTAACGGTAGGGAACCAATTCGACAAACGGGGCTTCACGCAGCAAGACGGAGGCTGTGCGAGTCCCGTGACGCTGCACGCGCCCCTGTGCGTCCGGACTGGCATCATAGGGAAGCTTATCCATATCCCAGAAGTCGTAACCGACCAAAGTACCATCTTCTTGGCGGGCCAGCCGTGCATTGATGGCTGGCAGCTGATAATTCACACCAGAATCCACTAATGTAACCCGTACGCTGCCAGACAGGGTCAGCGGCTCTGCCGGTGGTAATGGCGGATCCTGCGCCCTTGCAAATCCTGCCAGCAAGACACCTGTCGTGACCAGTGCGACTTGCAGGATTTGCAGGGCTTCAGGCATCAGACGTTGTCGCGCTTGAAGATCGCATCGCCCTGTTCATCGACAATCTGTTGTGCCTTGCGCTCAGAATGTGCAACAGCAGATTGCCTATCACTGTTGATATCTGCCCTTACAAACTGGACACTACGCTGCTCTCCATCAATTTCTTTGCTTATCGTGCCTGCTGTACGAAATTGTCCGCCCTCATTGATGGGTGCAGCCGTTATCATGACCCCCTTGTACTCCACAGCTTCTTCGGCAGTCGCAACAGCAGATGCTTTGTTGTCGCCATTACCGAAAATTTTGCCTAGAATTGTTCCCAAACCCATTTGTGTCTCCAGCTCTATGTTTGAAGCATCATAACCCGACCATGTATACCACTACACACGACACCGTCATCGGCACTTTGACGCTGGCTGGAGACCACACCGGGCTGCGCCATCTCATATTTCCGCAAGGCGACCGAGCGTTCCATGTACCGGAACAATGGCAAAGCTGGAGCGAGCCCTTCGACCGGGTTCGTTGGCAACTGGACGAGTACTTCAGCGGCTCCCGACAGAAGTTCTCGGTCACTCTGGCGCCCACTGGCACACTGTTCCAGATGGCTGTCTGGCAAGCTCTGGGCGGTATCAATTACGCCAATACCTGCAGCTATGGACATATTGCCAAAAGCATCGGCAAACCCAAAGCCAGCCGTGCGGTAGGAGCTGCCAATGGCGCCAACCCCATTCCCATCATCATTCCCTGCCACCGGGTTATTGGTGCCAGTGGCAAACTCACAGGCTTCGGCGGCGGCTTGCCGACAAAGCAGTGGCTATTGGTTCACGAAACGGGTGAAGGACAGTTGTTCGGCGTCGACCCTACCATCCAAGAATACGAGCAAAGAAACCAGGCTTGAGCGATCGTTTGCATTGCTCGTACTGTTCACGATATTTCTGCGAGCGAGTCTGAACGCCAATGGCAACCTTTTGCAGCCAGGGTTTACTGCCATGAGTATTTTTAGCAAAGCCCCCAGGGCCTTCGTGGTAGTTCAGGTATAAGCTGTAAGCATCGTTTCTGGAGACGCCATTACGCTTCGATGCCTGGCGTATGTACCACTGAACAAAATCCATCGCATCAGCGAAATCGTGACGTACTCGCCAGTAGTCACCGGTTGAGCGAAGGTACTGATTCCAGGTGCCATCAATGGCCTGTGCGTAGCCGTAAGCGGAACTCAGCCTGCGCCACGGGATGAAACCCATTAACTTGCGCCTGGCAGGTTTGACCTTCGCTCTGAATGTAGACTCCTGATAGATGATAGCCATGGGGATATACATCGGTGCGCCCCATTTTTTCTCAGCCTCTCTGGCAGCCTTGTGCCAGCCGCGCTTCTCCTTGAAAACCGAGCACATATTCTCTGGCTCGCGTGGCTGGGAGGTCGCGCAGGCTTGCAGAAAAACCACAACAAGACATAACAATGCAATTCTCGGCATTCGTCCGAGACCAATAAAACAGTTCATGGTGATAGTGTAGTGAGCGAAATTGAACAGCGGTCAACTTGTAATGAAAATGGAACCTGAAAAATCACTGGCACCAGCGAATGCCCCTGTACCCGGCATCTACAGACATTACAAGGGCTCACAATATCAGGTACTGGGAATGGCACGCCACTCCGAGACTGAAGAATGGCTGGTGGTCTATCAGGCATTGTATGCAGAGCGCGGCTTCTGGCTAAGGCCTCTGTCACTGTGGCTGGAACCCGTCACGGTAAATTCAGATGATTCAAACCATGCTTCGAGGGCTGAAAAACCCACTATACGATTTGAACTAGTCGAGAAAAATGCGAACAGTCTGTCATCCGTTATTGAAACTGGTTAACAGAATACGACGCTGAACACCTGAAGATACCCCCGTTCGACACGGCAGCGGCGCAGATCTTGCGAATTTGCCTGGTAGTCCTGTGATGTGAATCGCCTCCATGCTACCAGTCCGTCTCTTTACTCTCCTGTTCGCCTCCATGCTCTTTTCCAGTGCATGCGCGACCGTCACGCCCGCAGAGTCAGAAGCTGCGCCACTCCAGGAGCCTGCGCTGATCGAGGTGTTGCCGGACACCCTGCAATCGTTCGATTTGCAGGGCTACAAATATTTCCAGGACAGCTCCGGGGGCTATTCGGTTCGCTATGCGAATCTGCCCAAACGCCGTATTGCCGATGTCTACATCTACCCGGTAGCCGATGAAAACATTGAGCTTGCTCATGACCAGCTGGTACTGGGCTCGACCCGCGCCACCATCCAGGCCATCGGCGAAGCTGCTCGTCAGGGACATTATGCCAACTTCAATGTGGTCAATGCCGGCACTCAGGCCTATGGCGTACGTACGGTTGCCCGGGTTCAGGCCACTTATCTGCGTCAGAACCTTGCCTCCATGACCTTGGTCTACCAGACTGAATACAAAGGCACGCTGGTGAAAATACGGGTATCCATGCCTGACAACGAGAGCAACCGTAATAGCCAGGAGTGGGATGACTTTGCCGAGAACATGTTTTCAACCATCATTACCCAGCTGGATGAATCCGCCAGTATCTCATTGACCGCAGTTCAGCAGTAATTCTCAGAAACACCTGATCGATCCGGGACCGGCCAGCCCCACTGACTCGCCCCTGCTCTGCGCCTTTCGCCTTTTCACCAGGGGCTACAAGCGGCTCTACTGAGAGCCGGCTCACAGAGCTTTCACGGCCCACTCATTTAACAAGAACGGGTTCTCGCTTTCAACACAGCAAGAACGGCGCTCCCGTGCGTCACAAAATCCTTCATTAACAACCACTTACGGTACTCATCGCGTCTACGACAATTTAATGACGCCCATGGAAAACTTGTAAACCCATGATTTAGAAGACTATTCAGGTATCCCCTTTGCCATTTGCACATTGCTTAGCGTCCCAGTAGAGTTCGCGGCATGTTGTTGACACAGATCAACGGCAACTCTTTAAAGCTGGCTTCAGATCAGCAAAGAACTCGGGGATACGACCAATGAAAACGAAGATTTTCACGTACATATCAGCAGTTATCATCACCCTCACACTGATGCTGGGCAGCGCCACTGCCAAAGCAGACAACAGCTTTCTGGTGTTGAGCACGCTGTCTTGGCATTTCGAAAACTTCGACGATCGCAATGCCTTCACTCCGGGCGTTGGCTGGGAATATTCGCCCAGCAGCAAAATCGGCTGGCATGCAGGCACCTTGTCCGACAGCTTTGGCTACCAGTCCTATTACGGTGGACTCGTCTATGCCTCAAAGCCCATGGTCTACAGCAAGGTTCGATTGCTCCTGGGCGCCACCGTCGTGCACAAGCAATACAAGAAGAACGCTGAACCAGAGACCAAGCTGCTGCCCTTTCCAGCAGTGGAAATCAAGATAAGCAAGCGCTCGGTCCTGAACATCAGCGGTTCACCAGCTATTGATTATGCCGACCAGAAAAACAATGCGGTGCTGTTCTTCCAATACAAACTGAACATACTCTGATATTCCCTGGCAATCACTTGATGTTGCCAGCCAGCAGCTCTTCTCTTGTCAGCATAAACACGCCGTAGCCACCATTGGCGAACTCTAGCCAGGCAAATTCCAGCGACGGAAACGCAGCCTCCAGAGCTTCGCCACTGTTACCCACCTCAACCACCAGAACGCCCTTCGGCTCCAGGTAGTCAGCAGCGTCTCTGAGCATGATCCGAACCAGATCCAGACCATCGTCACCGGCTTCCAGCCCCATCATGGGTTCGTGCGAGAACTCGGATGCCATGGCCGCAATGTCAGCGGCATCCACGTACGGTGGGTTGGAAATGATCAGTGAGTAGCGATTGCTCACAGGCTCGAACAAGGAGCCTTCCAGCAGCTCTACCCGATCCTGCATTTCATGGAGCTCCACATTCTGTGCAGCCAGCGCCAGGGCATCAGCCGACAGGTCGCTCGCATCAACAATGGCGTCCGTGCGTGCGTATGCACAGGCAATGGCGATACAACCGCCGCCGGTACACAGATCCAGAATGCGCGGTGAGTCGATGCCGTCCAGAGCACCGTAAAAATCGTCCGCAATGAATTCTGCCATCGGTGAGCGCGGCACCAGAGCGCGCTTGTCGGATAGATAGGCTCTGCCGGCGAACCAGCCCTGGCCTGTCAGATAGGCCGCCGGTATGCGTTCCGCAATGCGTCGTTCCAGCAAACTGTTGCAGTCAGCAATCTGCGCCGCTGTGAGCTTCTGTGTGTAATCAGGCTCTATGGCCGGCGACAAGCCAAGTGCATGCAGGACTAACCAGCTTGCCTCATCCAGAGCCGTTTCGGTTCCATGACCATAGTGCAGGTCATTGTCCTCAAATGCCTGCGCCGCACGGCGTATGGCAACTTCTATCGTGTATTCATTGTCAGACAGCAAGACCACAGCAATTCCCTCGAGTCAGTGATTTCTGACAACAGCCAGACAGTATAATACGTGGATCAATCTACAAACCCCTTATCGACTCTTCAAAGAGAGTCTGAGACCGTAATTTCATGCTCAAAAGACAATCTGGCAAGGCTCTGCCCTTCCTTCTTATTGGCGCTGTTGCGCTGGCAGCAGGCATTTTCGTATTCAGTCAGACCCAAAGCGATGGTGACACTGGTAACGCAGTCAGTTCGGGCGACTCGGAACAATTGGTCGCGTTGCAGGAAACACTGAAAACCTCATTGGCCCTGCCACTGGATTTCAGAACGGTTCCTGAATTTGAACTTCAGGATGTCAATGGCGAGCCAATCACTCAAGCTGCACTGGAAGACAAGTGGAGTCTGATGTTCTTTGGCTTCACTCATTGTCCTGATGTCTGCCCGATTACGCTGCAACTCATGAAAACCGTTGTCAGCCAGCTGGAAGAGCAAGGCAAAGAGGCCCCTCAAATCGTATTCGTATCGGTTGATCCTGTCAGAGATACCAGTGAAGTGATGAAGGAATACATTGCCTATTTTGATGAAAGCTTTATCGGCATCACAGGGGATCTCAACAAAGTTCACGAGATGACCAGTTCTCTGGGTATCGTGGCCTCTTTTACCGTAGACAAGGACGACTCGGCGGAATATACCGTCGATCACACCGCATCGCTGCTGCTGATCGATCCACAGCGACGCCTGCGAGCGAAGGTGTCTCCCCCTCTGGACGTACAAAACATCATTTCGGACTACCTGGCCATTACTTCGGCACCCAGCTGAACGGTGCATCTATCCTTACACCAATAGCGCTTTTCAACAACACGGATCACTGATATCGGATGCCTCAAAAAGACGCCAGCCTGATTGACTACCTCAAGACCTATGCCCTGTACCCGCTACCCCAGCACCTGCTAACCAGAGCCATCTACTGGTTGACACGGCAGGAGTCGTCTCTGACGCCAAAGGTCATCCGAAAATTTGCCAGCGCATTCGATGTCGAGATGAATGATGCGGTAGAGCCTGATCTTGCCAGCTATCGTACGTTCAACGAGTTCTTTACCCGCGCTCTGAAGCCTGAAGCTCGTCCCATTGCTTCGGCTCAGAATGCTATTGCATCACCGGCCGATGGCAGAATCTCAGCCGTCGGCAATATCAATGAGGCCCGCGTATTTCAGGCCAAAGGGCGAGACTATTCTTTGCTGTCATTGCTCGGTGGTGATGGTGCGGCGACAGAGCGTCTGGGCAACGGTCGTTTTTCAACCATCTATCTATCACCCAAGGATTATCACCGACTGCACATGCCGCTTACCGGGCGTCTGATTCGTCAGACCTACGTACCAGGCCGACTATTCAGTGTAGGGCCGCATACCGTAAAAACCCTGCCTGATCTGTTCGCACGCAATGAGCGCGTCATCGCACAATTCGAGACCGATCACGGCCTGATGGCGCTGGTGCTGGTAGGGGCCATGAACGTTGCCGCTATCGAAACCATCTGGCATGGGCTCGTCACACCGCCACAGCAAAAAGGCATCAGCCATATCGATTACCCGGCAAATGGCCCAGAGGTGCAACTAGCTCGTGGTGCCGAGATGGGTCGTTTCAACATGGGTTCCACCATCATCGTCCTGCTGGAGAACCCCGCCGCCTGGGGCACGGATCTGCAAGCCGGGGATTCCGTGCGTATGGGACAACTTCTGGGCGAGGTAGTCTAGGGCGTCATCGGCATCATCTTGCAACCAGGCTCTGGTGTTGCCCAGGCGAAAAGAATAGCCCCAGCGATCCATATCCTGGCACATGCGCTGCCAGCCCATATCAGGCACCAGATCTCCCATCAGGATTTGTAGATAACAGACCGCCATCTCTTCGACGGCGCTGCCTTTGGCATCGGTATGCAAGGCAGCGCGTCGTGCCTCACTCATCAATAACCAATGCCCGGCTTCATGCAATACCGAGTGCACGGGTGTATCCAGGCGGGCATACAAGGCATGCTGAATGAGACCCGCCTCCTCGTCTCCCCAATGACTGCCGGGGATGGCACAGCCCTCATCAACCTGACTGATACTCAATCCGGCAGGATTCAGTAGCGCCTCCAGACAAGGCCAACCGACATCGCGAATGCGAAGAACATCAGGCTCGCTGATCGTCAAAACTCAATACCTCACGGATATGTTCGTGCTGAGCCAGCACCATGTGTAATCGCTCCAGACCCAGAGCGATTCCTGCGCAATCCGGTAATCCGGCGCTCAAAGCATCCAGCAGATGCTCATCCACAGGCACCGATGCCACACCCAGGCGCTCGCGCTTGAGCAAATCTGACTCGAAGCGTACTCTCTGTGTAGCGGCATCGCTCAATTCATGAAAACCATTGGCAAGCTCAACCTGCCCGAAATACAGTTCGAAACGTTGTGCCACCTCGCGCCCTTGATCATCCTGTCCCAGACGGGCCAATGCCGATTGCGAGGCGGGATAATCAACCAGTAACGTGAAGGCATCCGGAGCAAATTCAGGCAATACAAACTCATCCATGAACAGATCCAGTGCCGCATCCACATCCGTTGCAATCGCTTCAGGGTAGCTTCGATCAGCTGCGGCGAAATAGTCTGCAATAGTATCGGTACTTGTCATCTGCTCAGGCCAGACACCCAGCAAACGGTGCACCTCTTCACCATAACGGCGACTCTGCACGCCTGGCCATGACTTGCCAAAGGCCTGCCATACAGACTGTAGCAAGGTTTCCAAATCAGCCATCAGCTCGACATGATCCATTCCAACCCGATACCACTCCAGCAGAGTGAACTCTGTGTTGTGGAACCGACCGCTTTCCTCGGCGCGGAACACCGTGGCGATCTGGTACAGGTCAGGTTGCCTCTCCAGGCTGCCAGATTCGGCAATTTCACAAGCATGAGCTGCGAGCAAACGCTTCATCGGAAATTCAGGCGAAGTATGCAAAAAACGGCCAGAGTCGGTACGGATACTCAAAACATGAGGATCCGTAGCCGCTGCGCCAGACAAGGCTGGCGTCTGGACTTCCAGTACACCTTGCAGTTCCATCCATGCATGGATGCTGCGACGTAACAATGCTGCTTCGCGCAGGCTGGACAAGCTGGCCCCCGGGCGCCAATTCATGCGATAACGCCCTGGTAGCCGGATTGTAGCTGTTACTTTACGCGCGAAACATACTCGCCACTGCGAGTATCAATCTTGATTTTTTCACCTTCTTCGATGAACAAAGGTACCTTGACCGTGGCGCCAGTTTCCATATGCGCAGGCTTGGTACCACCGGTAGCCGTGTCGCCACGCAGACCCGGATCAGTTTCCTTGATGACCATTTCGACGAAGTTAGGCGGAGTCACAGCCATTGGCTGACCATTGTAGAGAGTGACTTCACACATGGCCTCATCCATCAGCCACAGGTAAGCATCACCTACCGCAGTCTTGTCGGCGGCCAGTTGCTCGAAAGTCTCAGGGTTCATGAAATGGTAGTGCTCACCATCGGCATACAGGAACTGCATGGGAGTATCCATGACATCAGCAGCCTCAAAAGACTCCCCACCTTTGAACGTGCGCTCGACAACGCGACCCGTCTTCAGGTTACGGACTCGAGTACGGGTGAATGCCTGTCCCTTGCCCGGTTTGACGAACTCGTTACTGACGATGCTGTGCGGATCGCCGTCGAGCATGATCTTGAGTCCGCCCTTGAAATCGTTGGTGCCGTAGTTCGCCATGTAGTTCTCGTTGAAAGTAATGCTGAATGCTTATCTGTGGGCCATTATAGCCATCTGCGGCGGTGCACGGTAATCACTGTGACACCTGTTGTAAGCCTGCTAAATCAGGCTTCAGCTCGCAAACGGGCTATTCGTACATCCAGCGGTGGATGAGTAGAGAGATATTTAGCCAGATGCCCGCCGGTGATTCCAAAAGCCTGTAACTTTTCAGGCAGGGCTGAATTCTGTGTTGTGCCTCGTTTCAGTGCTTCCAGGGCGCCGATCATGTTCTGTCGACCCGCCAGTTTCGCACCACCGGCATCGGCCCGAAATTCACGTTGTCGTGAGAACCAGGCAGCAATCATGCTTGCAAGGAATCCGAAGACGACATTACCGATGATATTGCCCAGGAAAAAACCCATACCGTAACCACCGCCTCCACCACTGCGATTGCCGCGTAACGCGTTATCGATCATACCTCCCAGAATGCGCGAGAACACGATGACAAACGTGTTCAGAACACCCTGAAGCAGCCCCATGGTGACCATATCGCCGTTATACACATGAGCTATTTCATGACCCAGAACAGCCTCAACCTCCTCACGAGACATGTTCTGCAGCAGGCCACTACTGACCGCGACCAGTGCATTGTTCTTGTTCCAGCCTGTGGCAAACGCATTGGGGGATGATTGCTGAAAGATACCCACATCGGGCTCGCCAATACCGGCCTCTTTCGCCTGGGCGTGCACCGTCTGCACCAGCCAGCGCTCAGTTTCGTTGGTCGGTTGCTCGATCAGCTGCACATTCATGGAACGAATAGCCGAGGACTTGCTCATCGCCAGTGAGATGAATGAGCCGACAAAACCGAAACAGGCCGCGTAGATAACCAGCGAGGTCGTACTCTGACCAATCGCCCGGTCCAGGCCGAATAACGATGTGATGATGGAAAACACGACCATGACGGCCATGTTGGTCGCCAGAAACAGCAAAATCCGATTCACGGGGATCTTCCTCCAGGAAGTTGCCAAAACACTGCAGACAAATTGGGGCCATCAGCGGCCAGTACAAGTGAGCGATCATTCGCTCACCTGTCTCAGTACCGGGTTCAGCTTTCTACTTCAACCGCATCCACTTTCTGGAATCCGCGCGGCAATTTGCGACCACGCTGTCCACGCACACCGGTATATTCCTCCAGCTCGCGAAACTTGATGACCGTATGTCGCTTGCCACTGGTGATACGCAGTTTCTGCGTCGGTGCCACGACAACCAGTGCCAGCATCGACTCCTCACCTGTCTTGAACTTGGGTCCGGGGATGTTGTATATCTTGTTGCCCTTACCCTTTGCCATTTCCGGCAGTTCACCGACCGGAAAGCTGAGCAGACTGCCCGTATTACTGATGGCACAGACCTTGTCATCGACCAGCGAACTCACAGCCGCCGCCGGCAAGACTGCGGCACCTGCAGGCAAACTGAGAATACTTTTACCAGCCTTGTTGCGACTGAACAAATCACCCAGACGAGCGACAAATCCATAACCAGCGGTGCTGGAAAACAGGTATCGATCATCATCGTCACCCATGATCACACTCAGAAATTTTGCACCATCAGGTGGCTTCAAGCGACCACTGATCGGTTCGCCCAGACCACGCGCAGACGGAAAACCATGCGCTGGTACACAATAGACCCGTCCCGTGGAATCCAGAAACATGGCATTGCGGTTGGAACGCCCGCGTGCCGCACTTTGAAAACTGTCACCCGCCTTGTAATTCAAAGCCAGCGGATCCAGCTCGAGCCCCTTGCCGGCACGCACCCAGCCACGCTCCGACAGGACAACAGTGACCGGTTCGCTGGGAATCAGATCAGCCTCGGAGATGGCCTGGGCAGGATCACGCTGCACAATCGGTGAACGCCGCTCATCGCCATAGGTATCGATATCTTCCTGCAGTTCGTTTTTAACCAGTGTCTTCATGCGACGCTCGGAGCCCAGAATTGACTGCAGCTTGTCGCGCTCCTTCTCCAGCGCATCCTGCTCGCCGCGGATCTTCATCTCTTCCAGTTGCGCTAGATGCCGCAATTTCAATTCGAGGATCGCTTCTGCCTGCTCGTCACTGATGCCAAAACGCTCCATCAGTACCGGCTTGGGCTCCTCGTTATTCCGGATGATGGCAATAACCTCGTCGATATTGAGGTAGGCGATCATCAGACCTTCGAGTAAGTGCAGACGTTTTTCGACCTTGCTCAAACGCCACTGCAGTCGCTTGCGTACCGTCTCAACACGGAACGTCAGCCACTCGCTCAAAATGCTCACCAGAGACTTGACCTGTGGCCGGCCATTGAGCCCGATCATGTTCATATTGACCCGATAGGTACGTTCCAGGTCAGTCGTGGCGAACAGATGTTGCATGAGACTGTCGGTGTCAACCCGATTACTGCGTGGCGTGATAACCAGACGCGTCGGGTTTTCATGATCTGACTCGTCACGCAGATCTTCCACCATGGGTAGCTTTTTGGCATTCATGTGCTGCGCAATCTGTTCCAGAATCTTGGAACCAGAGACCTGATAAGGCAGAGCGGTGACGATGATGTCGCTGCCTTCAACCTCGTAGATGGCACGCGCTCGCAGGCTGCCATGTCCGGTTTCATACATGGAACGGATATCTTCGGGCGAAGAGATGATCTCAGCCGAACTCGCAAAATCCGGACCTTCGATATATTGCAGAATATCGTCGAGAGTCGCTTTCGGCTTATCCAGCAAATGGATGCAGGCACGACCGATTTCCGTCAGGTTATGCGACGGAATGTCGGTTGCCATACCTACCGCAATGCCCGTCGTGCTGTTGAGCAAAATATGCGGGAGTCGCGATGGCAGCAAAGAAGGCTCGGTCAGAGTGCCGTCAAAATTGGGGGTGAACTCGACCGTTCCCTGCCCCAGCTCCTGCAGCAGAGTCTTGGAGAATTTCGCGAGTCGCGATTCGGTATAGCGCATGGCCGCAAACGATTTGGGATCATCCTGAGACCCCCAGTTACCCTGCCCGTCAACCAGCGTATAGCGATAGGTGAACGGCTGTGCCATCAATACCATGGCCTCATAGCAGGCACTGTCGCCGTGCGGATGAAACTTACCCAACACATCACCCACCGTTCTGGCGGATTTCTTGTGTTTGGATACTGCCGAGAGTCCCAACTCAGACATCGCATAGATAATGCGTCGCTGAACCGGCTTGAGACCATCGCCAATATGCGGCAGTGCTCTATCGAGAATGACGTACATCGAATAATCGAGGTAGGCCTTCTCGGTGAAAGTGCTCAGCGGGAGCTCTTCTACCATCTCCACAATCGGAGCTGCCGCCACACTGCTGCTACGTTTGCTCGACGCGCGTCTGGTGCCGGTTATCTTTTTCTTCTGTGCCATGAGTCAGCGGTTATCAGGTATCGGTTCAGGCGAGAACGTTCTTGAACTTCAAGGCGCGATTGATCAGACCATTAGTGGACGCATCATGGCTTGTCACCGTTTGTGCCTTGTCTATTTGTGCATGTATGGATTTGGCCAGCTGTTTGCCCAGCTCCACACCCCACTGATCAAACGGATTGATGTCCCAGATGGCAGCTTCAACAAACACCTTGTGTTCGTACAGCGCGATCAGAGCACCCAGGGCATGTGGCGTCACTTGTTGTACCAGCAAGGTATTGCTGGGTCGATTGCCGGCAAAAGTGCGATGTCCAGAGAGCCTTTCAATTTCTTCGTCACTGGCACCTGCCGCTCGCATCTCTGTCGCCAGCTCTTCCTTGTTTTTGCCCATCATCAATGCCTCTGACTGAGCAAAACAGTTGGCCATCAACAGGTCCTGATGAATGCCCATGGGATTCAGGCTTTCAATGGCCATGATGAAGTCGGCAGGAATCATATGGGTTCCCTGGTGCAGTAACTGGAAATAGGCGTGCTGACCATTGGTGCCCGGCTCCCCCCAGACAACGGGGCCAGTTGCGCTTTGCACCGGTGAGCCGTCCACATGAACCGACTTACCGTTGCTTTCCATGGTCAATTGCTGCAGATAGGCTGGAAATCGATGCAGGTATTGGTCATAAGGAGCAATCAGATGGCTATGTGCTTGCCAGAAATTGTTGTACCAGACGGTCAGCAGAGCCAGCATTACCGGCATGTTTTCACTCAACGGGGCGGTACGCGCATGGTTGTCCATATCGTACGCGCCTTGCAGAAATTGCTCGAAGCGATCCATGCCGATGGACAGAATCACTGGCAGACCGATGGCCGACCACAGAGAGTAACGTCCACCGACCCAGTCCCAGAAACCGAACATGTTTTGCGTATCGATGCCGAAGGCACTGACAGCATCCGCATTGGTGGACAGAGCGACAAAGTGCTTCGTCACATCCTCTTCGCCGGCGGCACTGTCCAGAAACCAGCGTCGCGCTGAATGCGCATTCGTCAGGGTTTCCTGAGTGCTGAACGTCTTGGAAGCCACAATGAAAAGGGTCGTTTCAGGGTTGATCTTCTTGAGAGTGGAATGCAGATGAGAGCCATCCACATTGGATACAAAATGCAGCGTCAGCCGCTCATGGGCAAAGGGTGCGAGTGCTTCAACCGCCATCAGAGGACCCAGATCGGAGCCACCGATACCGATATTGACCACATCGGTGATAGCTTTGCCGGTAAAGCCTGTCCAACTGCCCTCTCTGACACGTTCAGAGAAAACACGGAGCCGCTCCAGAACTGCCTTGACATCCGGCATGACATCGCGGCCTTCGACCATCACAGGTTCCGGCCCACGATTGCGCAAGGCAGTGTGCAGGGAAGGACGTCCTTCAGTCGGGTTGACGATATCGCCCGTGAACATGCGCTCAAAGTGCCTTTTGACATTCGATTCTTCTGCCAGCTGCAGCAGCAAATCAACCGTCTCACTAGTGATATGGTTTTTGGAATAATCCAGAAACAGACCCGCAGCCTTCAATTGAAAAGTATCGAAGCGTGTGTCATCAGCGGAAAACAAATCGCGCAGCGTGGTGCTGCTGACCGCTGCGTGGTGCGCCGTCAGAGCCTTCCAGGCCTTCGTATCTACTGGATCAGTCATGAGAATGTACCGCCTTCATAAAGTTGGTTACAAAACAGGTAATGTCAGGAATTTACACTGAATGATTGGTTACCCACCGAAAAGTCGGCACGAATCGACGCAGTCCCCTCTTCAATGGTTGCCAGTTCAGCAATACCCAATATTCGCAGACCCGCCTCGATACGCTCGAAATCGGGATGGCTCAGATGAAGAGCCTCGAGACGAACATTCTGGTCCTGCATGCGTGACACCGGGTTGACGCCTTCCGGCCATTCAATAAGGATAGGAAATACACCGTCACAAGCAAGCGAGCCATCGTTCTGCAAGCTCAATCGCCAGCGCATATCGCCGCGAGTCTGCTCTACCGGCTCGCCCGGATTCAGACCAAGCTTGCGAAGCGCGGCCAGTGCGGCATCCAGATTACGTGTGGCGACCACCCAGGTAGTAAGCCGCGGAGCGATCTCAAGCTGCGCCTGATGCGCACCATTATCAAGCGAAAACCAACGCTGCTGTCCGGCACTGAATGCTGGGGCTGGCGCATCTGGATCAATTGCGATCACTTCCAGAAAACTGTCATCCGACAAGGCTGTCAGATGATTATGGGTGGCCATCAGTGGATGCTGACCACCTATTGGCAGCTGTACGCCGCTCAGATCACCGAACCACTCCACGCCCTGAGCCAGATCACGGGCACAGATCACCAGGTGATCGAGCCTACAGCGGTCAGGATTGGATGGATTCATGGCAATAGCCGGCTTTGGGCAAACGGAACGAGGCGAGCCGACAGTATACCCTCAAGACGTTGTAGCCTCGACCGGGAGATACCCTGTTGAAACGGTTGGTTAAAGTTCCCGACGCCTATCGGCATCGGGACTGTGCGTAACTGGAATACTGTCTGTCGCTTAGCGGATTAGTATTTCAAACCGAGAGCCATACCACCGAGGAAATAACAGAATCCGGTAATCAAGGCGATACCCACCAGATTCAGGACAAAACCACCACGCGCCATCTGCGTAATCGTCACAGCCCCTGATCCAAACACAATCGCGTTTGGCGGCGTACCAACGGGCAGCATGAAAGCACAGGTAGCTGCGAACGCTGCCGGAATGAGCAAACTCATGGGATCAGCTCCGATTCCCACAGCGACCCCACCCAGCACAGGAATGAAGGTTGCCGCCGTGGCGGTGTTACTGGTCACCTCTGTCAGGAACAGGATGATGGAGACAACGGCTGCAACGAGCAACACGGCAGGCAATGTACCCAAGCCACTCACCTGAGAGCCAAACCAGCCATCTAACCCACTCGCTGCTACGGCACTGGCCAGACTCAGACCACCACCGAACAACAGCAATACCCCCCAGGGCAGACCATCCTCGGCATCCTTCCAGTTCAATACCATGTCCTGACGACCACGACCGGGAAGAACAAACATGGCAATACCAGCGCTAATCGCTATGGCCGTGTCATTCATCTGTCCAAACCAGCCGAGGCTTTCACCAATACCGGGAAGGCTCACCAGAATCCCGGGCACCACCCAGAGAAAAGCGGCTGAGGCAAACACGATCATCACCATTTTTTCGCCCTGACTGAGGGGCCCGAGCTTGTCGATCTCGTCTTGGATCATCTGCTTGCCGCCGGGTATTTCATCCAGCTTGAAGCGATACAGCACCCGCGTCATGAGCACCCAACCAATGAGGATAAAGACAAGCGCCAAAGGCGTACCCAGCATCATCCACTCGAGAAAACCGATATTGCGACCCAGCTCATCAGCAGCGTAGCCAGCAACGATAGCGTTCGGTGGACTACCCAACAAGGTTCCCAGCCCGCCCATTGAGGCCGACCAGGCGATAGCCAATACCAGACAGATACCGAATTTCTGAATGTTCTCATCAGGATTGAGATCGACGTGACCCGGCTTGTGTGGCGCTGCAGGTGCTGCCCCACTCTTCCCAGAGCGCTCAGAAACCAGAGCCAGTACTGACAAGCCAATTGGCAGCATCATCAAGGTAGTTGCCGTATTGGATACCCACATGGACAGAAATCCGGTTGCGAGCATCATTCCCAGCACGATGCGCGTCGGTTCAATACCCACCTTGCGCAGAGTCAGTAGTGCAACACGTCGATGCAAGTTCCACTTCTCCATGGCGATGGCAATCAGAAAGCCACCGAGGAATAGAAACACGATGGAACTGGCGTAAGGTGACGTTGCTTCACTCACCGTTCGCGCCGTTAACATGGGTATCAACACGATAGGCAGCAGCGAGGTGACAGCCAGTGGAATGGCCTCTGTCATCCACCAGATTGCCATGAGCGTGGCGATGGTGGCGACCCATCTTGCATCGGGTGACAAGCCTTCGGAATTGCCCATAGCCAGCCAGATGGCAAAAGCCCCGGCAAGTCCGGCAAAACGCAATCCCCAGATCAGTTGCGCTGAACGCTGACTGGGGGCAGCCGTATCGGTGTACTCATCGAACTCTCCCTGCTGACGATGATTGTCGGACATTTTCTTTCCCTCTGAATGACCTTGTATTGTAAGTTGGCGCCCGCAGGCAAGCAACGATTAAGAGCGTCAGGAAAGAATATTTTGGATAGGTGATGCCTTAGCGACGTTAGTAAACTCTGCCCAATACCCGCAGATGTGACAACATTAATCGAAGAAAAATGGAATTCTCTGCGATGGCAACATCTAACGCTCAACACTCAGTCAACTCCTCTTATCGTGAGAAATTGATTGAGCATTTGTTCATCAGTGAAATGCTGAAATTGTCATGGATAAAACATGACTGCATGCTGGAAGTTTCAAAGCCTGAAGTCGACAATGCTGGCTACGACGTCCTGATGGAAGTAGGCTCCGTCATTCGCCATATTCAACTGAAAGCATCATTCCGAAACAGCAAGACCTCGAAACAGAACATAAATTTTCGTCTTTCTGAGAAGCCTGCTGGTTGCGTAATCTGGATAATATTCGATAAAAACACTCTTGCTTTTGAGAGCTTCCTTTGGTACGGCTCTGATCCAAACATGCCACTGACAGGGCTATTGGAAGCCCGTGTGGCTAAACACACAAAGGGCGATAGTACAGGGCTTAAGAAAGAGCGAGCGAATATTCGAGTGCTCTCGAAACGGAAATTCGACAAAGTAGATTGTATTGATGGGCTGTTTTATCGTTTGTTTGGATAGCGGCTCTCAATCGTAAAAGCAATGCAACCTGAAATCACTTCAGAAAAAGCAAACATCACTTCTCCCGCCGCAACCCACTAGGCGTTCTTCCATAACGTCGCTGAAACGCCTTGCTCAACGTCCGCGCAGATCCAAACCCGACAGCCTCTGCCACCTGCTCCAATGTCTCGTTGGAATACTTGACCAGGTTGTAGGCTTTCACCAGACGCCAGTTCGTCAGATAAGCGATGGGTGAAAGCCCGACTGAGGCTTCAAATTGACGGATCAATGTGGCACGTGACATGCCGCTTTGCTCTCCCAGGGATGTCAGAGACCAGTCATGCGCAGGCTCTCGATGTATGAGCGTCAGTGCATGCAAGACACGACGATCGCCCAGGGCTGCAAGAAATCCTGTCGCCTCCTTATGCTCAGTAATGTATCGACTCAAGAGTTGCAGCGTCAGGATCTCAGTCAGCTTGTCGACGATACGTCCACCACGACCTCCTGACCTTGCCATCTCCGCATCGATCGACATAACCGTCATCCAGATCGATTCACTGTGATTAATACCACTCAGATGCAATACATCCGGGAAGGTATCGAGTATGGGATGCGCCATTTCAGTATCAAACTGAACCACACCGCACATCAGGCGATTGGTGATCTCCCCTTCCTGAAACAACGGTGTGCCCAGCTCGCAAGCCTCCCCCGCCTGCCTGCTTTCAATCAATGCTCGCCCAGGCAGATCTGCGATCCAGTGCTCCTTGCCGTTGGGCAGCATCACGATATCCATCTCGTTGACGCTGAGGTGTTCGCCCTGATTGGCACACACGACACAGTCACCCGACAGAGAAATGTGAAAGCGCGGCGCACCTGTAGGCTCAAGCTTCATCCCCCAAGGTGCTGCCAGCTCTGAGCGGAAGAATATCGTGCCCCGCAGGCGCATGGTATCCAGCACATCCGCAAGAACATCAAAGTTTGCTTCTTCGTTGAGACTCTCGGGCACTTTACTGATCCTTTCGGTTACCGGGCTAACAGGACGGCTCCCCTATCATTTGAGCGTGAATTCAGACTCACTCAATCAATCACAGGTACGGAGAGTTAACGATGAAGAAGATGCATAAAGCCTGGCTGGGCATGGCTGCAGCCGTATTGTTGGGAAGTCAGATGACAACAACTGCCGCTCAGGAAGAATTCTCAGCCAATGTTGACAGCGAAGGCAACATTTCGTTACCCGACGATTTTCGAATCAACATGGTTCACCTGGGTTCATGGTTCGTGCCTGAAGGCGGAGCCAGCGGTTTTCATGACGTCTACACCGAGAAAGAATCTGCACTAGCGTACCGCGAAACTGGCAAATTTCCCGATGGCGCCACGCTCGTCAAAGAGCTACGCGCTCATGTGACAGGCCCTTACACCACCGGTGAAGGGGTGGGCTATGCAACAGATCTGAAGCAATGGTTTGTGATGGTCAAGGACTCAACCGGTCGTTTCGAAAGCAATCCTGTCTGGGGTGAAGGCTGGGGCTGGGCACTGTTCACCGTCGATGAGCCTGCCAAGAACGCTGCCACTGATTACAAGGTTGATTGCCTGGGATGCCACACCCCTGCTAAAGACAATGACTGGCTTTACACAGAAGCCTACCCAACCCTGTTGCCCAAGTAGTTCATAGAGGACACACCCGCCCGCTAAACTCGGCTACGATACACCCACGCAAACTGCCAAGGAAAGCACTTCAATGCGTTGTATCAAACAGCTCGTTCTTGCGACAACACTCATCGCCTCCTGCACGTCCGTCTTCGGATTCGACGGAAATCGAAAAGGATTCATGATGGGAATCGCGGGTGGGTTCCACAGCACAGAGCTGGATATTCAGCCCACCGGCTCCCCCAGCCAATCTGCCTCTGAATCAGGTGTTCAGTTTCGTCTGATGGTTGGTGCAGGAATCAGCGAAAAGCTCACGATTTACGGCCTGTACGACTTTCAATGGGGAGACGATGCGGCCTACGGATTAGTGGGTCCCGGTGCCACGTTCTACTTCAGCGACCATGGCCCCAGCGCCTATTTGTTCGCAGGACCCGGCTATGCGATGTACACCGAGAAAGACCAACCCAGAAATAATTATATCTACGAAACCGCCACCGGTTTCGGTATGTTGCTCGGGGGCGGCTATGCCTTCACAAAGAACCTGCATCTTGAGGGCAGTCTGACGCACATGAACGTGTCCGATCGCAACAGTTATGCAGACGATATCGACTACGAACTGACAAGCCTGCGAGTCTCGATAGGCTATTCCTGGTTCTAAAGATAGACGACTCGGCCAGATCACAACTGGCCGAGTGGTGGACTTGACCGGATTAGGTTTTGACTCTACCCGGAATTCAAGGCAGCAAGACTATCTTGGGCGCTTCAGTCGAGCTCGTATGAATATCCTTGAAGGCTTGCGCCCCTTCGGACAATGGGCGTGCCTCGACCCAATCCAGCGAGCCCAATGCACCTCTGGCAATAGCGTCAAGTGATGCCTGCAGATCTGTGTGTGTGTAGGTGTAGTTGCCAATGAAGGTTATCTCCTGCAGTGTCAGCCGCCGAATATCGAGCCCCGGCTCGTTATCCTGCAAACCTATATGCGTGATGACTCCGCCTTGGCGTGCGTAACGTGACGCATCTCTGCGAGTCGCTCCTGAACCAACGGCATCCACCACCAGATCAAATCCTGCCGCCTCGGGCAATGAGCTACCCAGCGGATCAAAAACATCGCAACAGCCCACCTTCTCGACGGTGCTCCGACGACTGGCAGAGGTCTCCGACAACATGATGCGAGCCGTCCCCTTCTGCGCCAGAAACAGGGCTGCCAGCAAACCGATGGCACCACCACCGATCACCAGTGCCGAGCATTCGCTCAATGGACGATGCATGACTTTTTCTGCCAGGACAATGCTGTGCAAGGACACCGCAGCCGGCTCCATGAGGCTGGCGTGGATCATGTCCAGTCCATCCGGAATGGCAATGAGATTTTTCTCGGCAATCGTCACATATTGCGCAAACGCTCCTGCATGGCGCATACCGATAATCTCACGCGACGGACATAGATTACTTCTGCCGGCATGACAATCCGCGCACAAGCCACAGGTGACCAACGGGTTTATCACCATACGCTGTCCGGCATATCGACCGTCCATCACGATACCGGCCGCCTCGTGCCCCAGTATCAAAGGCGGAATACGTCGCTCATCATGACCATGGTAGGCGTGCATATCCGAACCACAGATACCACTGGCTTCAACCTTGACTGTGACTTCCTGTTCAGCAGCTACCGGATCGGGTTCATCACGATATTGCAGTTCTTGAGTGGCGGTATAAACAAGTGCTTTCATGGTTGATCACCTCGCTGTGAAGCCACCATCAACTGAGATGGTCTGGCCGGTTATATAGTCAGACGCACTGGATGCGAGAAAGACTGTCACACCATCCAGATCGTCCAGTTTGCCGTTTCGGCCAATCGCTGTACTGTCAGCCAAACGCTGAGTCGTTGCCTCATCCTCGAACAGACGAGCCGTCAGCTCGGTGGGGAAAAAACCGGGCGCAATAGCATTACAGTTGATGCCATCAGCCGACCAGGCCTCCGCCATGGCACGAGTCAGCTGACTGATCCCGCCCTTTGAAGCCCCATAGGCGATGCCATTGGCAAATGCTCGAGTGGACTGTAATGAGGCGATATTGACAATGCGGCCCCAGCCTTTTTTACGCATACCCGGTACCAATTGCTGTGCAAGAAAAAACGGTACAGCCAGATTCAGATCCAGTGTCGTCTTCCACGAATCCATCGTCACATCATCGGCATGCTGTCTCAGGTTCACACCGGCCGTATTGAACAGAATGTCGATATCGCCGTAAAACTCTGCGGCCTGACTTGCAATATTGGCCAGATTGTCATCCATCGCCAGCGCACCTTGCAACGCGCTGACCTCACCTCCAGCCTTGCGAACGCAGGCCACCGTCTCCTCCAGCTGCTCTGCACGTCGCCCCAGAACAACAACCTTCGCTCCCGCTTTTGACAACGCAAGTGCCTGTTGCCGCCCTATTCCGGAAGTGGCGCCGGTCACCAGAGCGACCTTACCAGTTAGCTCAACCATAGTAGTAACTGCCTGTTGTATAGAGTGTCATTTCAATATCCATGGAACCATCGCCTCAGGACGATTTACCAATGAGTCCATTCCAAGCTGTGCCATGGCAATACTGGTTTCATCGGAGAAAACATCCCACATTCTCTCCATGCCCTGCTGTTTTCCGGCCGCCAGTGCGTACAACATGGAGCGCCCGAGCAAGACAAAGTCGGCCCCCATGGCATAGGCTTTCAATACATCCTCGCCAGAACGAATACCCGAATCGAAGAACAAGGGAAATTCCGGACCCACAGCCGCGCGAATATCTCGCAAAGCCAATATCGGATAAGGCGCACTATCCAGTTGCCGGCCACCATGACTGGAAACCTGAATGGCGTCCACACCAGCTGCTTTCAGACGCACCGCATCCGCCACATTCAGCACACCTTTCACGACCAGGTTGCCCTTCCACTGATCTCTGATTCTGTCCAGATCACTCCAGTCTGCTCGCGCCCGGGTCTCTGTCCGGTCGAACGTGCCATGCTCTCCACCAAAGTTGGCCATCTCCGGTCGACCGTTGACCAGCGTTGATAACGACCAGCTGGGGTGCAGGGCAAAATCAATGAACTGAGGAACGCCGATGCGGAAGGGCATCTTGAAGCCTCGTTGCAGCTCTCTCGGCCGACGACCCACTTCTGCAACATCCAGAGTGACAACCAGCGTTCTGTAACCTGCCGCAGCCGCCCGGTCAATCAAGGTATTGACCACCCGTCCATCACCACTGAAATAGAACTGAAACCAGGCATGCCCCTCGGCCACTTCAATCATTTTCTCCAATGGCGTTGAGGCCACCGTCGAGACACCTACGGGTGAACAATAGCGTGCAGCCTGACGGGCCAGCATCAAGTCAGCCCCTGGTGTAGACAAATTGCACATCCCCATGGGACTGACACCAAAAGGACGCCTGGATTCATGATCAAACACACGCACATCCAGAGAGCGGTGTTCGACATTGACCAACACGGCGGGTTGCAGCCGAATATCCCGCATCACCTGACGGTTCTGCGATTCTCCGTAACCTTCACCCGCCGCGCCATCCATATAATCAAAGACCATCCAGGGCAGACGCCTTTTTGCAAGTCTGCGTGCATCCTCACACGAATGTATCTGCCTGGAAAACATCACGAGATCAACTCCTGTATCGACTCTGCCTGTATGGCCCGTTAGAACAAAAAGACGTTATGCCTGAACGGCTTTCATGAAGCGGCTACGAATTTCTACCGGATCCATGGTGATGACCGGAATCTTGATATTGCCGGATTCGCACTTCGACACAATGATAGTCATCTTGTTGCTAGCCAGTGCCGTCTGCAGCACTTCTCTGGTTTCCTCAGCTTTGCACTCAATGACATTCTCGCAGCCACAGGCAAGTGCCACCGCTGTCAACGATGTCTTCTTGCCAGCGTAGGTAGGCTGATCCCCTGTTGAGCCATAACTGCCATTGTCGATGATCAACAGGATGTAGTTGTCAGCAACATTGTTGGCAATCGTAGGCAAGGTTCCGAAGTTGGTCAGCACCGAGCCATCACCATCAATGGAGATGACCTTCTTGTCCTGTGCCAATGCCAGACCCAGTCCGATGGACGAGGACAGGCCCATTGTGCCGAGCATATAAAAATTAGTGGGCTGATCATCAATCGAGTGCAGCTCCTGACTAGGCAGGCCGATGTTGCAAACCACCAGGTGTTCCGATATGACTGGAGCTATATCGCGCAATATCTCAGAGCGAATCATGATCAGTACCCCTTCCAGAAAGTAGCGTCGGTCAGAATGGCAACCGGCTTGTTGCACATGAATGAATGTTTCAGAATGGCATCCAGCTCGTTGACATCATCTTCCTTGTGAAAGTGATAGGTCGGAATAAGAAGCTGGTTCAACAAGGCTTTGGTATGCACAGCCATCTCTACCTGGCAGGCAACCGGCTCACCCAGTTCGCCGCGATAGCTGATGATCATGGGCAAAGGCATTCTGTAGTACTGAGTCAGTGTCACCAGTGTATTAATGGTGACGCCGATTGCCGTGTTCTGCATGATGATGGCTGGACGTTTACCGCCCATGAAGGCACCGGCGCACAAGCCCATGCCTTCGTCTTCCTTGTTCGAAGGGATGTGATAGATGGACTCATTGGCATCGATAGCTTCAATGACGCCAGCAAGCTGCTTGCAAGGGACGGTGGTGACAAAATTGACGCCATTGGCGACAAGGTCAGACACGATTTTTTCATTTACTGACACTGCTGATACTCCTTCAGTTTATTAAACAGGTTGGCGTTGAAACTCGCTCAGAGCGACAGATCAAACGTTTCATCGGGGAAATATTTCTTGAGGCGAACATCAGCCGAACGCGCGTGTCCCTCCATACCTTCGAGCCGTGAGATTCTGGCGGTGGCCCCAGCCACGGACTTGGAACCGTCTCGGGTAGCCTGCTGCCAGGTAACCACTTTCATGTACTTGTGAACAGACAGGCCGCCTGTGTATTTGGCTGAGCGTGATGTTGGCAGAACGTGATTGGTTCCCGACGCCTTGTCACCGAACGACACCGTGGTTTCCTCACCCAGAAACAAGGAGCCGTAGCATTGCAGACGCTCAAGCCACCATGGCAGATCTTCTGCCTGCACGGTCAGATGCTCGGGCGCGTAGTCATCAGAGGTTGCTGCCATCTCTTCACGATCATCACAGACAATCACTTCTGCATAATCACGCCATGCCGCCTCGGCACTCAGCCTGTTGGTTTCAGGCAGATCAGCAATCAAGTCGGGAACCATTTGCATGACTTTCTCAGCCAGAGCTTCGTCGGATGTCACCAGCCAGACCGGCGAGTTGTAACCGTGCTCTGCCTGACTGACCAGATCGGTGGCGACGATAAATGGATCCGCGGTACCGTCTGCCAGAATGAGACTATCCGTAGGGCCTGCAATCATGTCGATACCGACACGGCCATACAGAATACGCTTGGCTTCGGCCACGAACTGGTTCCCGGGACCAACCAGAATATCGGCCTTGGGCAATCCAAACAGACCGAATGTCATCGCGGCAACCCCCTGCACGCCGCCCATGGCCAGTATCTTGTCAGCACCACACAGATTGGCAGCAAAGATGATGGCAGGGGCAATTCCCACACCGGGTCGTGGCGGCGAGCAGGCCACAATATGATCACAACCAGCGACCTTGGCCGTTGTGACCGTCATGATGGCACTGGCAATATGACTATACCGACCCCCAGGTACATAGCAGCCAACCGCACGACATGGAATGACCTTCTGTCCGAGAGTAAACCCTGGCACAACTTCCAGCTCCACGTTCTGCATGGTCTGCTTTTGCACTTCGGCAAACCGGCGAACATTATCATGAGCAAAGATGATGTCCTCTTTCAGTTGTTGAGGCACCGCATCGCTAGCCGCCGCTATCTCCTCTTCAGTGAGTAGAACGTTGCCCTCATAGCGGTCGAACTTTTCGGCATAACGCAAGGCCGCCTCATCGCCACCGGCTTCGATGTCGGAGAGTATCGTCCGCACCGTCTCGCCGACATCGGTGGCATCGCTGGTTGCGGTCTTTGTGGCTTTCTTGAGATATTTCCTGGTCATCGTCATTAATCCTATCCGTATATATCACTTAAAAAAACAGTGGAAACCCATGGCACGAAGGCAATCAGCAATACCACCAGAAGCATGAAAAAGACGAACGGTACGGCCCTGACAGCAATTTTCAGAATGGACTCGCCGGTCAGGCCAGATACCACAAACAGATTTAACCCCAGAGGCGGTGTAATGAAGCCGACTCCCAGGGAGGTAATCATCATGATGCAGAACTGAATTTCGTTCATGCCGATTTCGTTGGCCAGCGGCATGAGTATGGGCGCGAGTATGACGATATTGGGCGTGGTCTCCATGACACAACCTGCCGCGATCAAGATGAAAATCATCAGTAGAATCAGCAGATACGGATTGTCGGTAATCGACGTTACCGCAAATACAAACCCCTGCGGCACACCCATGGCAGCCAGTGTCTGCGCCAACGGCAGCGAGAACGCCACGATAGGCAGAATGACTCCGTTAACTTTTGCCGAACCAATCAGCATCGATGGAAAGTCGGATAGCTTCAAGGTACCCAGAATGAATCCCAAGATGATGGTGACAGTTACTGCCGTGGCGCCCGCCTCCGTCGGAGTCAAGCGACCCGAGAAGATGCCGTAGAAAATAATGCCCGGCACCAGAAAGGCATACCAACCGCCCTTGATGGCTTTCATGAAATTGGTGAACCATTCTCCAAAACTCATCAAGCCACCACCCTCGTAGGCGTAGCGTCTGTTCATGACGATATTGGTTACAAGAATGGACAGCAACACCAGAATGCCTGGGATCAGTGCCGCCTGGAACAAGGTCGATGCTGATATGCCGAGAACCAGACCAATGACAATATAGGCGATGGAGGGCGGAATCAGAATTCCGGTACAGGCACCCGCTGCAACCAGTGCACAGGCATAAGGACGTGGATAACCACTCTCAACCAGGCGGTCGATCGTCATGCGTCCCACGGCTGCGGCACCTGCGGCATCAGACCCGGAAATAGCAGAAAACATCCCGCACACCAGAACCGTCGCAGAACCGAATCCGCCCTTCGCCCAGCAGGTCAATGCCTCTGCCACGTCGAGGAATTTGCGACTAAGCCCGGTTCGCACAAGGGCATCACCCGTCAGAATGAACAGCGGGATAGCCGTTAATGCAAAGGCATCTATGCCTTCGAAAAGTGATTCACCCAATAGTGACATCGGAAGAACATCCGATAACACCAGCATACCGACCGCACAAGCGCCAATGGCTGCCCAGACAGGTATTCCCAGCGCGCAGAAAAGAACGAAGATCAACACCGGACCGTAGAAGGACCAGCTCAGTTCAACCGCTTGATTTTGAAGATTTTGCCAAAGCATGTTGTTGTCTCTCAATCAAACATCTTGTTGCCTTCGAACACAGGTCTGCCTGCCAGCAGATCTCCCATGTCTCGGCGTAAGGATTGCAATAGTCGAAAGACGACGAGGCTGAAGCCTATTGGCACGGCCATCAGAAACCAGACTTTAGACACACGCAGGCCGTGCGTTACCGACCCGAACTTCCAACTCACAGCCACGGTCTCGAAGGACCAGTAGAGTGCCAATGCCGCGATGACCAGCATCACCACATCACCCAACATATAGAGCAAGGCTTTGGTTCTTGGTCCGACATAGTGGTACAGCACATCAATCCGAATATGAGCTCGCTCCTTGACGGCAGCCGCGGCTCCAATCCATGCCAGATAGATGAATGAATAACGCACTATCTCTTCGCCCCAGATCGACGAGTAAGAAAATATTTCTCGACGTAAAACCTCGATAGTCATCGTCGACACCAGCAAGGTATAAAAGACCAGCAATGCCCAGCGCTCGGCATTCTGGTTCAGCTCACGCAATAACCGTCTCATTTGAATCCTCTACCTGCTCGCAAAGTGCCGGGATTGCAGTGCGCAACCCGACTCCGTACCGAATCAATCCGGCCCCTTCATGAACAAATTGAATCAGGCGTCGTGAACGTAGTAACGCCCCAGGGTTCCTGCGCTCTCTTCCAGCTGACTGAACACATCCATTGAGCCGGCAAGCTCAGTCTTGAACTGATCCCACTCACTACGCTGATAGCCACCCGCCGCTTTCCACTCGGCTAGTTGTTCCTCGTTCAGAGAATGGAATTGAACACCGGATTTGATCAGCTCTGCCATTGCGTAAGCACGTGCGGCCGGTACTTTGGCCAGGTTCTGCTGAGTGGTGATTTCTGAGGCAAACTCGATTCCGGCTTGAACATCAGCGGGCAGAGAGTTGAACCATTCCAGGTTGCAGGAGAACACCTGACCATCAGGTACTGCCTGCGTGAAAGTGACATGACTCAAGATATCCTTGAACCCGAATACGAACAACGCACCTACAGAAGGGTCAAGTGCATCGGCAACACCTTGCTTGATGGCAGACGGTGTTTCACCCCATGAGATAGGCGTCGGATTGGCACCGACCATCTTGTAGTACTGCTGCAGCATTTGCGAGCCAGGGACACGAAATTTAATGCCTTCCATATCACCAGGCGTCAGTACGGGACCCGCACCACCTTTGCGAAGTGCAACGACGCGTGGATCAATGACCGCGTAATAGAGAATCTTGAAACCCTTTGCTTCTACTCCGGGGTGAATCTGATCTTTCCATGCTGCGGAGCTGACCAGATTGGCAAACCGCTGATTAGAGCCACAGAAATAAGGCAGGTTGATCAGATCAACGGCAGGCGCAAAGGGTGCAAAGTTGGATAGTGAATGTTGCGCTGCCTGAATGGTACCGCCCTGAACTTTTTGTACCAGTGCATCACCGGTGCCCAACTGGCCTCCGGGTGCCAGTTTCACGTAAACCTTGCCTTGGGTGACGTTCTGAATATTTTCTTTCAAATCCAGTTGCATGATCGGATAACTGCGAGAGGCCCCCAACACATAAGCCGAGGCAATGATCATGGTGTGATCAGCTTCAGACTCGCGTGACTTCTCCTCTTTCGCCGTTTGTGCAACTGCGGCTTCTGAAGACAGCATGCCTGCGGCTCCCAGCACCATGGCAGCTGTAAACGCGCCCGATCCTGTCAGCTTCAGGAAATTACGTCGTTCTGCTGAGGCCTTTTCTGTTTCGGTTTTGATATCGAACATTGGCTCTACTCCAAGGTGTCTGAAAGTTTGTTTTTTGCTGAATTCGCCTTCTCGCGGCGTTCTAATTCAACGATGGCAAAGGTGAAACACACACTCGCAAGAACAAGTGCCAGGACAGCCGCAACATTTGATAAAAACGCGGCTTTCCAGTAAGCCCCAGCAACCACATCCGCAAAATAAATAGCCATAAAACAAGCTGTTAATAGCAACATCAACCGACTACTTTTCAATTGTCTTCTCCGATGCACAACCTGGGAAAGCTTGTCAGAGGTAATTTCCGATTCAGCTTGAAATGCAGTGTAAGCGCTTACATTATCTATTACAACAATTCTTTTCATTTGTGAATTATTGATCATAATATAATTGCGACCCGAGACCCTGTAGCATGCATGCAGCCGCAGTGCCCTGAACCAGACAACCATGAAAAAACCAGTCAACCCGACTCTCGAAGATGTTGCTCGTGTTGCCAATGCTTCAACGGCGACCATATCCCGTGCAATCAACACCCCCGACAAAGTGGCACCGGAAACTCGTCTTCGCATTCTGAACGCCATCAGAGAACTGGGCTACACACCCCACTCCGGCGGTCGGGCACTAGCATCGAATCGCAGCAACACGGTAGGTGCCATCATTCCAACCATGGCTAACGCCATGTTTGCCAGCGGCCTGCAATCATTTCAAGAGGAGCTTGCTATCGCAGGTGTCACCTTATTGGTGGCAAGCACCGGCTATGACGGCAAACATGAATTCAGCCAGATACAGTCACTGATCACTCATGGCGCTGATGGGCTCTTACTGATAGGCGCAGCTCGATTGCCCGAAACCCGAGAGTTTCTAGCGCTTCGCCAAATACCCTACGTCGTCTCCTGGTGCTATAAACCGGACCCGAAAATCCTGTTTGCAGGCTTTGACAACCACAAGGCAGCCTATGGAATGACCATGGAAGTCTTGAGACAGGGCCATCGAAAAATCGCCATGATTGCAGGCATTTCTGAAGGAAATGATCGAGCCAGCAATCGCATCAAAGGTGTAAAGCAGGCAATCAGGGACTTTGGCTCGCCAGCAAAACTGTTGAAAGTCATGCAAACGCCCTATTCTCAAACAAAGGGTGGCGATGCATTCGCCAATTTGATGCACAAGCCGACTGTGCCTACAGCCATTATCTGCGGCAATGATGTACTGGCAGCTGGCGCTATCGTACGAGCCAGACAATTGGGTATAGCCATTCCCCGGGACGTCTCGATCACCGGCTTTGACGATATAGACATTGCAACAACCGTCTACCCCACACTGACGACCGTTCGAGTTCCACAAAGACGCATGGGGCGATCAGCCGCCAGACTCTTGCTGGAACTATTAACGACTGACAACAAACCTGCCAGCATCGAGTTCGAAACAGAGATCATTTTCCGAGAGTCACTTGCTCCGCCACCTTCGTGACAATCAGCTTTCGTGCGGTCCCCGCATCTCATTGATGGCCGTTCGAACAGCGCGCCAACGCTCAGCCTCTTCGCTGTTCCCCGCCTCCTCGAATTGCCTGGCTTTCTGCGCGGCCTCTACTTCAGCCTCGTTACCGTGCCTCTCATAGAGCACGCGCGCATATTCGGCGATCTTCGTCATTTCCATAACCTAGTACCCCCTTGAACTTCTGAGTGCGCAAGCATTTGCTTGCATTTAGCTTATTCGACGAATCTTCAGACTACCACGCTCAGCACAAGACTGAAATGCCCTGCTTCAGAATCCAGGCAATATTCAGGAATATTACGCGCCACGAGCCTGGCGCCGTTCAATCTGCTGTATCAGTAAATCCACATGCTGACGCAGTGCATATAATTCATGCGCGTAACCCAGGGGAACCTCAATTTCTCGTGCCTCATCCTCGATACGCGCAAGCTCAGCCAGACAACGCTTGAGGGCAGCCGGCGAGCTATCCTCCGAGGCGGATTGGTCGATAGCCTGTACCTCTTCATACCAGCGAAACACTTTCTTGCGAACAGTCCAGCGATAGGCTGGCGGTAGCATCCTCGACAATGGCAGCAACAAGGCCAACAGTGGCAGTGCCAGCAGCTTGAGTCGATCCACCAGATTGGCTGCCCAGAAAGGCAGATAGCGTAACAGGAATGGCACGCCATACTTGTAGTACCGCTCAGCATCTGCACTGAGCGGAAAATCCAGAAAATCTGGCGAAGGAAATCTTTCCGCCCTGGAAAACAGTGTATCCCGTTGCGCCACCTTGGCTGCCGCCCGCATCATCAGATCACCCAGAGCAGGATGCAGTTCACTGCTGGCAACCAGTGTGGCGGCAACCGAGATCAGCTGAATGTCTTCCGAAGGCCGATCATCGGCAAGGTCAATAACGCCACGCGGTAGTGTCAGGTGTGAAAACCATTTATTGCGACGCTCATAAGCCTCAGCCCGTGCAACACTCATGAGCTGAATGAGGGGGTCCTGCAACAGTGTCTGGACCATCGGTGCGTTGACTGACGACACCGTCAACACAGCATCAATGCTGCCCTCCGCAAGAGCATCCACGGCACGGCCACCCGACAATGGCAGCAAGGTCACCGCGGGTTCGCGCAAATCATTGTCAGCAAGTAACTGCAAGGCAACGTGCCGAGTACCACTACCCTCAGCCCCCACAGCCACTCGCAGACCGGCAAGCTCACCGATACTGCGCAATCTAGTCTGCTGACTGGAGAACAACCACAAGGGTTCGAAATCGACACTCGCCAGTCCACGCAGTTTCGGATAGTCAGCTGAGTTGGCAATACCGGACTGCAGAAAGGCCACCTGAACCTTATCATCCGAGTCCAGCAATGCCAGGTTCTCAACTGAACCTGCGCTCTCACGCAGCTCAAGAGTGACACCTTCTTTCGAGAACTCATCAGCCAGCTTCAAGGCAAACGCATGATAGGCCCCATCCGGACTACCGCTGGCCATAACCAGCGTGTCCGGCGGTGCCGGTTCAACGAACTGGTAAGTCACCCAGAGGGCGGCAGCCACCAGCAAGGCGGTGCCACCATAAACCCCCAGACTGGGCAGCAAGGTTTTCATTCGACGTTTGAATCGTTTGCGACCGTCAATTTTAGCGGGGTTTTTTTCCTGATTAGACATAGTAACTGTAACTTATGGGCTGTCTTCACCGTCGGCAGGGTTCATCGACTTCAGATACTCAAAGGCTTCGCTGGACGTGGACATGATCAAGGTCGAATTATCATCCAGCACCGTTCGGTACATATCCATGGTCTTCTGGAATTCATAGAAGTCCACAGACTCGTCCGACTGGTTATAGGCCTTGGCATAGATCTCCGTCGCCTTGGCATCGGCATCACCCCGAATCTCCTCGACTTCACGATAGGCTTCCGAACGAATTCGGTTCAGTTCGCGCTCTCTGTTTCCGTTGATGCGAGCTGCCTCACCATTACCTTCAGAACGAAATCGTTCAGCAATCTGCCGCCGCTCACTGATCATCCGATCGTAGATCTTGGGCCGTACGCTTTCGTTGTAATTGACACGCTTGAAGCGAATGTCCGTCAATTCGATACCAAACACTTCAACCTTGGGGGCCGCAGCGGCATAAATTTCTTCCTCAACCAGGGCCCTTCCCTTACTCATGGGTACCAGTCCACCCAGGGTATCCAGGTCGGCTTCGGACAACGAGGCATCCCGTAAAGGCTCTCGCCCCTTGGTGGTCCTGACCAGTTCTATCAACTCATGCCGGGCCACCGCGTTACGTGTCTCACTGCCCAGGATATCGTCGAGTCGTGACTGTGCACTACGTTCATCCCGGAGGCGCAGAAAATACTGCAATGGATCAACAATGCGCCAGCGTGCGAACAGGTCGACCGCAATGTAGAGCTTGTCTTTGGTTGGCATATTGCTCGGCTGGCCATCCCATTCCAGAATGCGCTTGTCGACCGGATTCACTTGCTGGATAAAAGGGATCTTGAACTTCAGACCCGCTTCAGTCTTCGGGTCACCCACCGGCTTGCCGAATTGCGTGATGATGACCTGCTTGGTTTCATCAACGGTATACAGCGCTCCCGAAACAACCAGTAAAGCGGCGACGACAATGATGCCAAGAATGATGGAGGTAATTTTCATTTCAATGACTCCTTGGCCGCGTTCAGATGCATCAGAGGCAGAATCTGCTGCGCCTGTTCATCGACAATGATCTTGCTGTCCAATCCTGGTAATACGTCCTGCAGAGTCTCGATATAGATACGTCGGCGCGTCACTTCAGGCGCTTTGCTGTATTCGACCAGGACCGCGTTGAAGCGTGCAGCATCACCTTCTGCCTCGTTGATTCGCTTGAGGCGATAGCCATCAGCCGCACGAATCCGCTGATCCTTCTCACCTTCTGCCAGCGGTATCACCTTGTTGTATTCACGCCGCGCTGCATTGATCAGACTCTCCTTCTCTTGCTGTGCCTGATTCACTTCATTGAATGATTCCTGCACCGGCTGTGGCGGGTTGATATTCTTCAATTGCACCTGATCGATGCTCACACCGATCTCGTACTGGGCCACCAGCTCCTGCATATTGGTCAGTGCTTCTGATTCTATTTCCTGTCGACCGATGGTAATGACCTCATCCACCGTGCGATCACCCACCACTTCGCGCATCACCGACTCGGACAGATCACGCAGGGTCTCTGCCGGGTTCCTGACATCAAACAAGTATTTGCGTGGTTCGGCAATACGGTATTGCACAACCCATTCGACCAAGGCTGCATTCAGATCACCGGTTACCATCTGTGCCTGAGCGGCCACATCGGGCTGGGATTGACTGGGATTATTGGCCCCGGAACTGGCAAAGCCAAACTCCTGCTTCAGCTGGCGCTTGACCGGCAAAATGGTGACCGAGTCCGCTCCCAGAGGCAATTTGAAATGTAATCCGGGGCTCTGTTCAGCGACATATTTACCAAAACGCTGCACGATGCCAACAGAATCACTGGGCACGGTGTAGGAGGCGGTGAAGGCAATCATGGCCAAGACCATCAGACCAATCACCCCCAGGCCACCGAAGAAACTCCCCTTGCCGCCTCGGCCACTACCAAAGGCTCCACGCGAAACATTGGCGCCACCCGAACCGTTACTACTACTGGCTCGAGCCCCCTTGAGTTGTTTCAGAAAATTGTCCAGTGCGTCATTACCCGCCATAAAAACCCCTCCCGCAACACCCAAGCATAGACGTCTGCGACGAGAATGCTCGCAAATCGGGGAATCTGATTACTTGATGCCGTTGAACTTTCCTGCTTTGTCAGCAACCCTATTAAGGGCCTGTTGTATATTTGTTCGACCAACTTCAGTACGTGACTGGCCAGCAGCCCCTCCAATCAACCTCAGACAGGGATATAGCCATGACAGAACCCGCCAATATCGATAAGCGTATATACGACCTGTACGATGAGTACTGCCACAGCGGCATGACCCGCCGGGACTTTCTGCAAAGAGCCGCAGCCATGACTATCGCTGGTGTATCCGGCCTCGCCATGGCTCAGTCACTCCTGCCCCGCTACGCCCAGGCACAGACTATTTCCTTTACCGACGAACGGATCAAAGCCACCTACGTGGATTACGATTCACCCGGCGGCACCTCCGGTGAAATGCGTGGCTACCTCGTACAACCCAGCACTCCCGGCCCTCATCCCGCGATCATCGTCATTCATGAAAATCGCGGCCTGAACCCTTATATCGAAGATGTTGCACGACGTTTTGCCATTGAAGGATTTCTGGCTCTGGCACCCGATGGTCTGTCACCCGTTGGCGGCTACCCAGGCAACGATGATGACGGCAAGGTGTTACAACAAAGTCTTGATCAGACCAAACTGAAAACCGACATGCTCAACAGTGCCCGCTTCGTGAAGACTCACGAGCAATCCAACGGCAAACTCGGCTCGGTAGGCTTCTGCTGGGGTGGTGGTACCACCAACTTCCTTGCGGTAGAAATGGGCGATGATCTGCAAGCCGGAGTGCCCTACTATGGTGCAGCGCCGGATAGCGACTCCGTTGCCAGCATCAGCGCGCCACTGATGATTCAGTCAGCGGCCGATGATGAACGGATCAATGCCATGTGGCCGGATTTCGAGACCGCGCTGACTCAGGGCGACAAATCCTTTGTCCGCAATCTCTACCCGGAAACCAAACATGGTTTTCATAACAACTCCACGCCTCGCTACAACGAGACTCAAGCCGAACTGGCCCAAACCCGAAGTGTGGAGTTTTTCAAACAGCATCTGGCGTAGATCACCAACTGTCTGTTATCAGTGGTTCTCCGGCAACTTGCCGGGGAGCTCAATCACCGCTATTCAGAATCTGCAGAATACCCGCCAAGCCCAGTTGCTCGAGTTTTTCGACGTTACGCGCCGGAATACCCTCGGGATCCGGATGCGCATCCACCGCGCGCGACACAGCATCCTCTTTCAACAGATGTAATATCGGTAGTGGTGAGCGATTGGTCCAGTTGCTGACATCATCGTAGTCTGTGCCATCGAACTGGTAATCCGGGTGAAAGCTGGCCAACTGCAGAATTCCTTCAAAATCAAGATCTTCCATCAATGCATCGGCCACTGCCAGCAAGTCAAGATAGTCGTCAAAATCCTCAAACCCCCGAGGCAATACAAAAAGCGTAGTGGCATCACCCTCTATTGTTTCCAGCCGATTAGCCTCATCTGCCAGCTGCTGCAGGCATTGTGCCTCACTGTCAGTATCGGCCACTACGATCCTGACCAGCCCCTTGCGACGCGCCGAACTGGCAAACGGACAAAGATTCTGACCAATCACCATGGCATCGAGCCAGTGCTCGATGGCAGCAATCGGATCAACTATTGGTAGGTTGGTGTTCAAGTCAGGCTCGTTGGGTGCAGGTCTGACGGTATAATATCTCAATGACAAATCCTGAACTCGACTTGCTACAACCTTACCCCTTCGAGAAACTGCGGGCCTTGCTCGATGGCATTACGCCAGCCGACGTGCCCCTGGTGTCCTTGTCTGTGGGTGAGCCCAGGCACCCTGCCCCACAATTTGTTCTCGATGCCATGCAGCAAGCTGCACGCACCGTTGAGAATTATCCGAGCACCCGCGGCATTGATGAGCTGCGCCAGGGCATTGCGGCGTGGTTGTGTCAACGCTACGGACTGGACAATCCCGAGAAGCTGGCAGAACAACACATACTGCCCGTCAACGGCACGCGCGAAGGCCTGTACGCCATTGCCCAGTGCGTGCTGGACAGAACCCAGCGCGACCGACTCGTACTGATGCCCAACCCGTTCTATCAGATCTATGAAGGGGCGGCACTACTGGCCGGGTGCACACCTGAATTTTATGCCATCGACGAAAATGCCGATGCCAATATCGACGCTATCACCGATGAACAGTTCGCCCGATGCCAGATGATCTACATCTGCACGCCCGGCAACCCGACCGGTGCAGTCAGCTCCGAAGCCGGCCTGCAGCGGCTTATCGCCAAAGCGCAGGAACATGACTTCATCATCATCAGCGATGAGTGCTACAGCGAAATCTATCGCGAGGCCAGCGGCCCTCCCTGCGGATTGCTGCAAGCCGCAAAATCCATGGGACTGGACAGCTTCGATCGTTGCCTGGTCTTCCACAGCTTATCCAAACGCTCCAACTTGCCCGGACTGCGCTCGGGGTTTGTAGCCGGTGATGCGGAACTGATCAGACGCTTTGTAGAATACCGAACCTATCAAGGCTGTTCCATGTCAGGATTTGTTCAGCATGCAAGCATTGCTGCCTGGAGCGATGAGGAGCATGTACAGGCAAACCGAACAGCCTATGACCAGAAGTATGAGGCTGTGATCGACATTCTCAGCCCTGCCCTGAATGTCAGCACACCACCTGCAGGCTTCTACCTGTGGCCTGAGCTTCCCGTCGACGATCAGATTTTCACACAGCGCCTGTTGGCAGAGTTCAATGTACGGGCCGTTCCCGGCAGCTATCTGGCAAGAGCTCCGGGGCAGGACAACTATAATCCGGGCACCAATCATCTACGTCTGGCACTGGTTGCACCGCTGGACGATTGCATCATCGCGGCACAAAGAATCATTCAGTGCCTTTAGGGATCGTGAAACAATCCCTTAGACCTTTCACCTCTGACCATCACTACCGAGAACCTATTCAATGAGCGAACTTGAAAGCATCATCAATGATGCCTGGGAAAACCGAGCTGACGTCACCACCGCACAAGCCGGTGGCGAAATTGGCAAAGCCGTCGAACAAGCTATCGCACTGCTGGACTCTGGCAAAGAACGGGTAGCCGAGCCACAAGGCGTTGTCGGCCAGTGGAAAGTCAACGAATGGTTGAAGAAGGCGGTACTGTTGTCTTTCCGCCTGCGCGACAATGCACCTATCTCAGCCGGTGGTTTCACACAGTTCTATGACAAGGTCCCCGGCAAATTCACTGACATGAGCGCAGAGGAATTTGCAGCGGGTGGCGTGCGCGTCGTCCCGCCTGCCATGGCCAGAAGAGGCAGTTTCATAGCCCCTAACACGGTACTGATGCCTTCCTATGTCAACATCGGTGCCTATGTAGACTCCGGCACCATGGTTGATACCTGGGCCACCGTCGGTTCTTGCGCGCAGATTGGCAAGAACGTTCATCTGTCTGGTGGTGTTGGTATCGGTGGCGTGCTTGAGCCGCTGCAGGCCTCCCCCACCATCATCGAAGACAACTGTTTTATCGGTGCACGCTCAGAGGTAGTTGAAGGTGTGATCGTTGAAGCAGGCTCTGTGATTTCCATGGGCGTCTATATCGGCCAAAGCACACGCATCTATGATCGTGAGCGTGATGAAGTCACTTATGGTCGCATCCCCGCAGGATCAGTAGTTGTCTCCGGCAATCTGCCTTCAGACAACGGCAAGTACAGCCTGTATTGCGCTGTCATCGTGAAGCGCGTTGACGAGAAGACTCGCAGCAAAACAGGTATCAATGAACTGCTGCGTCTGGCTGACTGAATAAGCAGTAAACCTGCAAGGCACACACTTTATTTTCGCTCCTGCGTTGAAACCGTGTGTGCTTTGCGAGCTATCAGGCCAACAATTTGGCCAAACACTGGCGCCAAAGATACAGGAACGTATCCAAGCACGCTTCGAGGCGGAAGGCATCAAATAGAGTCGATTGCAACTCACCGACTTGTCAAAAAAAGAATCCGCCATTGCTGAACTTTTCACGAGCAACGGTTCAGCACCATCAAAGGAGCGATACAACATGCTTGCAACAAAAACTCGACTCATTCACTGCTTTACCGTATTCCTCTTGTTTTTTGGCAGCATCGCGCATGCTGAGGTTGTCGATATCGATAATGAGGCGCTACAGGCACTGCTCGATCAGGGCATCCCCATTGTTGATATACGACGCGTCGATGAATGGCAGGATACCGGTGTCATAGACAAGAGCCATCTACTGACGTTTTTTGATAAGCGGGGCAACTACAGCTCTGAAAAGTGGCTGAAGAGTCTTGATTCAATCGTAAAATCTGATGAGCCTGTCATTATTATCTGTCGATCAGGCAACAGATCCGAGAAGGTCAGTCAGTGGCTGAGTGAGCAGCAAGGCTATGCTCGCGTCTACAATGTTACCGACGGCATCATTGACTGGAAAGACAAGGGCGGCAAAACCGTCACCCCTGAGTAGCTTTTGCCCAGTGGTTGCCAGATCAGCAACCACTAATCGTCGACGCAGAGGCACTCAAACCGCACTCTGCGCCCCCTTCAGGATCTGCGCGATCGTTCTGAACAGTTGTTTGTGTGGAGAAGTCTTGCGCCAGGCCAGAACGACGGTTCGCGGGCAAGCATCAGGTAGTGGCACCAGATCGATCTGTGCATTCTCAGCCAGGCCTGCCTTGATCGCCAGTTCTGGCAAAAGGGTGACGCCCAGACCTTCTGACACCATGGCTACCAGTGTTGCCAGACTGGTGGCAGCAAAACTCTCATCCAGTGACAGATCTTGCTCGGGAAAGGCCGCCAGAGCATGCCGCTGCAGGCAATGCCCGGTCTCCAGCAACATCAGACTTCGGCCACTGAAAATGGAATCGCGAACCTGTCGGGCAGCCTTTTTGTTCCTCGATTTCGCAATGGCCAGCTGATAACCATCGTTAAACAGTTCAGCGTATTCCAGGTTCGCGATATCAAACGGCAATGCAATCAGCGCCATATCCAATCGCCCTGAACTGACCCCATCAACAAGGCTCTCCGTCATCTCCTCACGCAGGTAAAGGCTGAGATCTGGAAAGCACTTGCGGATCACGGGCAGTGCTGCGGGCACCAGATAGGGACCGACGGTGGGAATGGATCCCAGGGTGAACTTCCCCTCTTCGGGATTTGCATGAGATCTGGCAAGGCTTTCAATCTCACCTGCTCGACCGAGCAAATCCTTGGCCCGTTCCACAATCTCAAGACCAATCGGCGTGAACAATACACTATGCCGAGTGCGCTCAACCAGTGCCACACCCAGCCGCTCTTCCAGCTCCTTGATGCCCGAGCTCAACGTGGGTTGTGTGACGAAAACCAGCTCTGCTGCTCTGGAGAAGTTAAGCGTACCGGCCAGAGCCGTAAGAAATCTGAGTTGCTGCAACGTTATCATTATAGATTAAATCAATTACCAATTAATAAATTATCAATTTCCCTGATTAGTGTTTCTACCATATATTGACCACTCAAACAAAGGGAGAGAGACATGAACAGAACAAATCAGAAGACCATCGAAAACTTGCGGCAGGTGTTGGGACAGACTTTCAGTCTGTATTTTCAAAGCCAGAGCTATCACTGGAACGTTGAAGGAGCCCGGTTCCGTCAGCTGCACGAGATGTTTGAAGAGCAGTACACGGAGTTATCAGAAGCACTGGATGAGATCGCGGAACGCATCCGTGCACTTGGCGCCTACGCCCCGGCATCCGTAGCGCAGATGATGTCCTACGCCGGTGAGGAGGCATCACCAGCGCAATCTGCTGATGACATGGTTTCCAACATCATTGCTTCTCATCAGACGATTGCTGACACGCTTCGACAAGCGATCAGTCAAGCAGCAGAGGAGGCAGACGAGGTGAGCGCAGGCTTGTTGACAGATCGGTTGCAAGTTCACGAAAAGACGCTCTGGATGCTCAAAGCCGGTCAGAAATGAAGCGTTTTTCCCAAACCATGGATTGGTGGGTCAATCAGGAAACAGGCAAATAATCAGCTTGTTTCCCGGTCAGTCAGCTAGAGCTCTTTCGCCCACTCGCGCAGCTGGAATTTCTGGATCTTGCCGGTGGATGTCTTCGGAAGTTCGCGAAAGACGATGCTTTTCGGGCACTTGAAGTGTGCAAGATGCTCACGGCACCAGTCGATCAGATCCTGCTCCGTGGCCTGCTGCCCGTTTTTCAACGTCACGAAGGCGCACGGAGTTTCTCCCCATTTCTCATCGGGTCTGGCAGCAACGGCCGCTTCGAGTACAGAGGGATGAGCGAAAAGAGTGTCCTCGATTTCGATTGATGAAATATTCTCGCCACCCGAGATAATGATGTCCTTGGAGCGATCCAGAATACGCAGGTAGCCATCAGGGTCCATGACGGCCAGATCCCCGCTGTGAAACCAGCCACCTCGGAAAGCCTCTTCATTAGCTTGAGGATTGCGGAAGTAGCCACGCATGACGATATTGCCGCGGAACATGACCTCGCCAATGGTCTTGCCATCTCGTGGTACGGCTTGCATGGTCTCGGGATCTAGAACGTCCAGCTCATCCAGAACCTGATAACGTACCCCTTGACGCGATTTCAGACGCGCACGTTCGGCGTCCGGCAACGCATCCCATTCAGGTTTCCAGGCGCACATGACTGCAGGCCCATAGACCTCTGTCAGTCCGTAGGTATGAGTGACATGGAAGCCGAGTGCCTCGATGCGAGACAACACACTGGCCGGCGGCGGTGCAGCGGCGGTCATGATGTTGACCGTATGCGGCATGGGACGCACCACGGCAGGGTCTGCGTTGATGATGAAATTCAGGATGATCGGCGCGCCGCAAAAGTGCGTTACACCATGGGCATCGATGCTGCCGTAGATTGTCTCTGCGGTTATGTTGCGGGCACAGACACTGGTCCCTGCATTGGCAGCCAGTGACCAGGGAAAGCACCAACCATTGCAATGGAACATCGGCAGTGTCCACAGATAAACCGGGTGTGGCCCCATGTGCCAGCCTGTGATATTGGACAGCGCATTGAGCGTTGCACCTCGATGATGGTAGACAACGCCCTTGGGGTTGCCGGTTGTACCGGAGGTGTAATTCAGCGAGATGGATTGCCATTCGTCGGCGGGCAGACTCCATCGCCAATCAGCGTCGATAGCCGGTAGCTGGTTACTATCGAAGCCGGGATCAATGAACTGTTCGTAGTCAGTAGGGACTATGGGCTCGCCACTCGCCTCGACATCATCGATGGCAATCAGCAAGGGCGGATTGGCTAACCCCATCAATGCCTCGCGGACCAGCGTTGTGGAGTCGCGGTCAACAAACAGTATTCTGGCCCCACCGTGTTCCAGAATCTGCCTCACGGTGGCGGCTTCCAGGCGCGTGTTGATGGCATTGAGAATGCCACCAGCCATGGGAGCAGCAAAATGCAATTCGTACAGTGCCGGAATATTGGGTGCAATAACCGCGACCACGTCGCCAGCTCGGATGCCACAAGCTGCCAGTCGGGCAGCACCATTGACGCTACGCTGATACGTCTCGCTCCAGGTGAGCCGACGTTCGCCATGAATCAAGGCCAGACGCTCCGGATAGACCTCGGCACTGCGCCGAATAAAGCTCAGTGGCGACAGCGGAGTATAATTGGCCCGGTTGGCTGCCAGAGGGGTATCGCCATCGCCTGGCTGAAACGCTGCGGGTACGGTCGGTTGATAATCGGACATCAGACGTATATCTCCAGTGGGTACAGGGAACAGCCAGCCATGGCTCGATCTTATGTCTCGCGGCAAGCGCGGTCAATCAATCAACCTGATAGGAACGCTCTCGAAGTCGAGGTTTTACAAAATCGATGAAGGCCCTGAGCTTCAATGGCACAACCCCCTGATGCGTGTACACCAGATGGATGGGATGGGTTCTGCCAGATCCTCCAGACAGCTCGGGGTTCCCTGTTGTTCCAGATACCGGGGACTGGCGCAAATGAGACGATCAACCTGACCCAGGCGTACCGCCACCAAGCGACTGTCGGGCAGCTCACCAATACGC
Source organism: Granulosicoccus antarcticus IMCC3135 (assembly GCF_002215215.1). NCBI lineage: Bacteria > Pseudomonadati > Pseudomonadota > Gammaproteobacteria > Chromatiales > Granulosicoccaceae > Granulosicoccus > Granulosicoccus antarcticus. Next base: position 5,923,138 of record NZ_CP018632.1, read on the forward strand.
AAGGCCACATCGACATGATCATCCAGCAGATGCATGACTCGGTCGGCTTGTACCAGACGAATCGAGATGGCTGGGTAGAGCTGCAGGAACTCCACAATGATAGGTAGCAGATGCAAACGACCAAAAACCACGGGGGTGGTAATGACCAGCTCGCCCTGCGGCACCTGGAACTCACCCCGGGCGGTGCGCTCTGCCTGTTCGATGTCATCAAGGATTCTCTGTCGTCGGCGGCAAGCCGGACTACCCGGCTGTATTTGTCAGTGATGGCACCGTGATGATCACCTTGTGGCAGGCGCAGAACGCCGCCACGGCAATCCCTTTTGATCGTCGCGGCAATATCGGACTGCACCATCTGGCGCTGCGCGTCGGATCAGCCGATGCCTTGGCAAGCCTGGCTGCAGAACTGGAAAAGCGTGACGATGTGACGATCGAGTTCGCTCCCGAAGCACTGGGCGAAAGCGGCTTGAGTCACATGATGTGCCATATCCCCGGCAACATTCGCCTGGAATGAACTCCATGAATACCTGTTGAATTCGCTCTACCGTTACACTTTCGTACTTGCTGGAATATGCCTTGCTTTTTCACTGTAATCGAACTACGGCGTCTCCTGATTTGAACAATCGGGATATCGACCAGTGAACCAGAAAGGTAGCACGGTATGTATTTGGATAAGTCTCTCAAAGTTTGGTTAATCGCCTTCTTCTGCTTGATGGGGTATATGAATGCAGCCGATGCCGCTACTCCCAATTTCAAGCTACGTTTGACGATTGGTTCTACCCAGTTGCCGCAGCGAAGCATAGACCTTGACTTCAATGGCGCATCATATTCCGAGTACGCCAGCGTCGATACCTATATAGGCGATCCCTACTACTCTGACGGGTTGTGCCGAGATACGTCATGCACAACAAGTGGAGGGACTGTTACTGAGACCATGCAGATTATCGTCAGTGGCCTGCAGAGCACCACCCAGTGGGAGGTCCGATATGAGGACAGCGGTCTTGGAGGCTCACCTGACGCCACTGACTATACCGATTACCCTGCCTACTCGGGAACTGGAAACGGAACTTTCACGACCAGTTATACGGGAGATTTCATACACACTGAATTCTACATCAGAGTATCGCCAGACCCATTAGTGCTTGAAAGCGCAACACCGACACTTGCTTCACGAACTCTCACACAAGTCGTTGTTGATATAGACGTCGACACGGCCAGCACCGTTTATGCCGTCATGGTACCCGGTGACACAGCGGCGCCAGATGTCCAACAGATCAAAGCCGGTCAAACCGCAACTGGCGACGCAGCGACTGCCAGTACCAGCACAGCCTTTACTGCAGCCCCATTCGCCGGCCAACTGACACTGTCAGGGTTTGCTGCAGCGTGGGGTGATGAGTTTGACGTCTATGTGGTCGCAGAAGATGACGATACTTACTTGAGTGCTGTCTCCCCACCACTTGCCATCGACTACCCCGACATCGATGACGACAATGATGGCGTACCTAATTCCGTCGAAAACCCCAGAGCTTATCAATGGGCCGTCTGGGATAATTTCGGAAGCACGAGAACAGCGACAGGCACAATCGGTGGCGTGCCGTTCACACTGACATCGGATGCAACGTTCAGTCGTTCAACCGGTATTTATCAAGATTATCAATTCCCTGCTGAGTACGGAGTGCCCAACACAGCCTCTATAAAAAACACTCTGATATCGAGTAACACACTGGTACTTGATGAGCCTATTTACGGTATTTCAACGGCATTCGCCTCCGTCGGAAATGGTTCGACAGAGGTGGCAGTACAGTTCGGGACGCCTGTACAGCTAGAATGGGGAAACGCCGCTGTCAATGTGGAAAGCAGTTCTCGGCTATCGGCTCGCGAGGGATTCTGGATCACCAAAGTAACGGGGAATATCGACACGTTCTCTTTTGATTACCTGGCTAACGAAGACTACGCCAATTTCACGTTCGGCGGTTTTCTATACAGTGATCCGGATACCGATCTGGATGGTATTGTTGATAGCCTGGATACCGATAGTGATAACGATGGAATTCCGGATTCTATAGAAAATGCAGGTAGTGGAATAGACCTGGACGCCGATGGTATCGACGATATGTATGACGTCGATTACACCCTGGGTAAGGATGAAGACCAGGACGGTGTTGACGATGATGCGTATACGTTCACCAATGCACAGAATGATGTCGATGGCGACGGCCTTCAGAATCAGGTAGATACCGATTCAGACGGTGACGGCATCGATGACAGTGATGAAGGAACTGTTGATACCGATGGTGACTTGATCCCCAATTACCTGGACACCGATTCAGACGGTGATGGTATTCCAGATGCGACAGAACTCGCTGTCGATACCGACAACGATACAGTGCCTGATTATCTGGACACTGACTCTGACAACGACGGTATTCCCGATGCTACAGAGCTCGCCATCGATACAGACAACGATTCGGTACCCAACTACCAGGACACTGACTCGGATGATGATGGCATTCCCGATGCCACAGAGCTTCTCGCCGATACTGATACCGACACCGTGCCCAACTATCTGGACACTGACTCGGATAACGACGGAATCCCGGATGCGACAGAACTCTCTGTCGATACCGACAACGATTCGATACCTGATTATTTGGACACCGATTCAGATAATGATGGCGTACCGGATTCCGCCGACAGCAACCCTACCCTGTATGGTGCTTCAGACACCGATGCTGACGGCGTACCGGACTACTTTGATCTGGGAGGAGCAGGCTATGCCAGTGGTGTGTATGTCGATGACTCAGGGACCCCGCTGGACGCGGACAATGATGGCATCAATGATTATATAGAAACCTTTCCAGGCCAGAATCAAGCACCCGTTTTCAATCAGATTCAGGCCGTGTTCGATAGATCGGCTATTGACACCGGTATTGCATCACGCGGCATCAAAATAGCTGATATGGATAATGATGGGGACTCGGATGTCGTCGCTGTTAGCCAGGCATCACCTTATACCGTGTTCTGGTATGAAAATGATGGAAACGCCAATTTCACCCAACATGTGATTATCGCTAACAGCGCAATCCAAGATTCATGGGCACTTGACGTTGGCGACATCAATGCAGACGGCTGGCTGGACATTGCCTATGTTGGCCGAGATGTGAATTCCATTGCGTGGGTAATAAGCGATGCTGACAGCGATAGTGATGGCAATCCGTTCGATGGTGCCACCGAGAACATCCGAAGTGTTTCTGCTAGCGCAAGCTCCATCAACGTGGCTCAAGTTGTATTGTCCGACGTAACTAACGATGGGAATCTCGATCTCATTTTCGCACAATATGATGATGGCACCGTACGCTACCTCGCACACGATGGTGATGCCAATCCTTACGACAGTGGCGCAATCGTAAACATCGCTACAGGATTTACAGGCGCAAGGCCGGTAATGGCCGCAGACATAGACCTTGATGGGGACATGGATGTGGTCGCAGGTGGTAATGGTAGTGGAATCAGACTTTATGTGAATAGTGGAACCGGCAACCCATTCGGTACGGTCAATTCCACTGAGGTCATAGTTTCCAGCAGCAATACAGCCACAATCATGTACCTCGCTGTGGCAGATCTGGACGTTGATGGCTACCCGGATATCGTGGCCGCTGATGCTGGGGGCAAACAGATTTCCTACTTTGTATTGGATGACAGCGACATCTACCAGGAAGTCATCATTGCCAGCAACGACATCGCACTTGTGAATGGACCCCACTCCATATCATTTGGCGATATCGATATTGACAGTGATATAGATATTCTCATGACTGACTACCTGACAAATGACATTGTCTGGTTTGAAAACGATGGTACCGGCCAATTCGGAAACAACTCAGCCAACTATGTGTTGGATTTCACTTCGGGTACCGGAACCAATCCGGTTGAGGCTCAACTGGATGACCTGAACGACGATGGCATCAGTGATTTCGTTTCTGGAGAGACGGTTAGTCAGGAAATTGTGCTGTATCTGGGCTCGCTTGAACAAAACATCACGGTCCTCGAAAACACCATCAGCCCTGCCAATGTCAGCGCACGCGACCCCGATGGCGATGATATTACCTACACCCTCAGTGGTAACGACGCCGACAAATTCACTATTGATGACTCCGGCAAGCTCGTCTTTGTTACGCCACCCGACTTTGAAAACCCAACTGACAGCGGCACCGATAATACCTATGAGGTAGATATCACCATCTCCGATGGCAATGAATCATTGGTTGCCACCTACTTCATGACCATCGTCAACGACACCACCCAGGCAGCCTTTATCAACGGTACGCCGGAGGTGACGGCCTTCAGCACTGATTCGGTGACAGTCAATTACGAATCCAATGAATTCGCCAGTATTTCAACGCTGGTTACCAGTAGCGGTGCCACTGCACCCACTGTGGCGCAAGTTATCGCACAAGACACCAGTGGCAATGCAGACTGGCTGAGTGCATCGACTGGCAATACGAATGCGCAAGGCCAGATGTCAACCACGAGTACAGGTTTGAATCAATCTGTTGACGGATTTACCATTGATATCTACTCGGTGGGAATTGACACAGAAGGTAATCAGTCCACCGCGGTCAACAAGTTAGTTACCACTTACATTGACAACGATGCGGACGGTCTGCCTGATAGCTTCGATACTGACGACGATAACGACGGCGTACCAGATACGGTCGACAGCACCCCACTGCTCTATGGTGATACCGACACCGATGGTGACGGTGTACCCGATTACCTGGACCTGGGTGGTGACGGTTTCGTGGCTGGGACTTACGTGGACGCCAGTGGAGAGGCACTGGATACCGATGAAAATGGCTTTATCGACTATTCAGAAACCTTCCCAAGTAGCACTGTCGATACTGATCTTGACGGAATACTCGACATCTTCGATACCGACGACGACAACGATGGTGTGTCCGACGTGCAAGAAGCCAGCGACGATACCGATCCGCTCAATCCGTTGTTATTCAAGGACACGGATTCGGATTGGGTATCTGATGATCAGGAAATGATTGATGGCACCAGCGCAAATGATGCAACTGACTATCTAGACGCGAATAACAATGGCGTACCCGACTCATTGCAAGCACACGTATGCCTGGCAGATGATTTTTCCGCATCAAGCTTGGATAGCAGTTGGAATGTCCTCACTGGTACAACCTATACACCCAATGTTGTCACCCAAGGTGCCACGAAACGATTACGTTTATCATCTGCATCAACGGGTGGTTCTTCGGGAATTTTCAAGGATATAAAAATACCCGCTCAACGTTACTTGATATTCGATTTTATCGCCGCTGCCCATGGCAGCGCAGAACCAGATAATGGCGATGGCATGGCAGTTATTCTGGGCGACTACAGCATTGCACCAACCCTGGGTGCGGGAGGTGGCGCGCTTGGCTATGCTAAATACAATTCCGGCACGCCTGGTTTCAGTGGAGGCTGGTTAGGGATCGGCATAGACGAATTTGGTAATTTCTCAAACAGTGGCATTGGCGACGGAGCATTCGGTGGTTATATTCCAGACGCTATTGCGTTGCGGGGTTCGGGCAATGGTAATAGCGGTTATCAATATATTACCGATAGTGGTTCGTTAACGCCTGAACTGGACGCCAGTAGCTCAGGTAGTCGTTATCGCATAGTGTTTGATAGCAGCAACGCTACCAATAGCTTTGTTACGATTGACCGGAACACCGGTGCTGGGTTTACTAACGTTATCCCGCAACGCGACATATTGCTTGAAAGTGGTCAAGCCAGCTTGCCAGACAACTTCAGGATCGCCTTCTCTGCGGCGACCGGCGGCGCAAAGAATAATCATGATATTGGTGCGCTGAAAGTACTGTCACCCAGTTGTGCCAGTATTTTCACATCGATCTCCGTGATCGACCCGCAATTGAATGCTGATAGCTCAGTGGTGTCTTTTACCATTAATTTGAGCAAACCCGTTGCGACAGGCCAAACGGTCAATGTAGATTACGCGACGGTAGATGGCACTGCTATAGCCGGTGCTGAGTATACTTCACTAAGTGGCACGGCTACCTTTTTAGCTGGCGAACAAAGCCAGGTTGTCGATGTAAACATGACTAGCCTGACGAATGCAGACGATGGCAAAATATTCAGCTTGTCGCTAAGTAACCCAACGCCTGTCGACGGTAACACGTTCATCGGTTCAGGCATTGTTGATGCGGTCCTACACACCATGGATGGTGATGCTGATGGCATCAGAGATGAGTTGGATACCGACGACGACAATGACGGCGTACCCGATACGGTCGACAGCACCCCACTGCTCTATGGTGATACTGACACCGATGGTGACGGTGTACCCGATTACTTTGACACACAAGGTAACAGTGAATACGTCGACACCAACGGCGACCCATCCGACTCGGACAGCGATGGAGTCAGCGACTACACAGAAGCCTTCCCAGGCAGCAACGATGCACCGGTATTTGAAGATTCAGGGCTTCTGTCTTCAATCAATTTCACACCCAATCAATATGCAACGGTAAACAATGCCTCTCTTGACTTGATCGGAGACAAGGTAACGGTTGCCGCCTGGATTAATCCCGACAATACGACCAGTAGTGAAATATTTGTCAAGAACACCAACAGCACCGCATCAAAAGATGTGGACTATGCTCTGAGATATAGGCCAGATGGCGCCGTCATGTTTCATGTTGGCAATGGCACTGACTACTACTATTGCATCTCAGATAATCTATTGGGAACCAACGAGTGGCGCTATCTGGTTGGAACGTTTGAGCGTGGCGTTGGTATGAAACTGTACTTTGACGGTATTGAACAAGCCGTTACTTGTGCAAACGTTGACAAGGTATCTCTGACCTTTGGTACAGCCGGAACAATCAACTTCGCTAGATACCCCTACTCGAGTGATTCAGGCGGTGGACGTCAATACTTCGCAGGCTCGCTGGACGAGTTTGCAGTCTGGGATGACGTACTCACACAAGCAGAAGTCACTTCCATCTTCAACAATGGCGACTATGTCCCTACCCTGTTGAGTGATACGGGTGACTACACCTCCAGCACAGCACTTGAAGGATACTGGCGTTTTGTCGATGAGGGCAGCAACACGCTCACTGATGCGACGGGTAACGGAAACAACGCAACATTGGTAGGCACTCCAACTTTTGAAACTCGCCGTATGGAAGTCTCCATTGGCGAGGGCCTGACTGACGTCGGCCGCTTCCTTGCCACTGACATTGATGGCCAGACCTTGACCTATACCGTCACCGGCACCGACAGCGCCGCATTGAGTATTGATGAAAACGGCGATCTGGTCTTCGATACCGCACCCGATTTCGATGCCCCTGGCGATGACGGTAGCAACAATGGTTACGAGGTAACCTTGCAGGCGAGTGATGGCAGTTTGAGCGCCACTCTCCCCTTGCTGATTACCGTACTAGTCGACAGCGATGCAGATGGCATCCCCGATGCCACCGACACCGATGATGACAACGATGGCGTGCCCGATACCACCGATAGCAGCCCGATTGTCCATGGCGATACCGACACCGATGGTGACGGCATTCCCGACTACTTCGACTTGGGCGGAGCAGGCTATATTGCAGGCGTCTATGTCGATGACACCGGCGCGCCGCTGGATACCGATGGCGATGGCATCAGTGATTACACTGAGGCCTTCCCCGGCGCTAACGACAAACCTGTCTACACCAACATCGAACTTGAACTCAATAGAACCAGCATAGCAACAGGTGATCTACCTCGTGGCACGGCAACCGGAGACATTGACGGCGATGGTGATCAGGATCTCGCCATTGCACTGTGGAATGACAAACGTGTCGACGTCATGTTCAACGATGGCAATGGAAACTTCAGCAACACTATTTCGATTGGAACATCAACGGCAGCTGTTTACCGGCCTCTGATTGTTGACCTGGACGAAGACGGCAACCTGGATGTGCTGGCAAGTTACACAGCTCAAGGCAAGATTGCCTTCATCAAAGGTAATGGAGACGGGACATTCCAACCACAAGTGCTGATTGATTCTGGCAATGGCACCAGAGGTTTTGATGTCGGAGACTTCGATGGCGATAACGATCTGGATATCGTATTGGCGAACTCCAGTTGGGGAGCAGACCTTCCCGGTAATGAAATTGTCTGGCTACAAAACGATGGAAATGAAAATTTCACGGCTATTAGCCTGGAATCTGGCACCACAATATCTGAAGAATCAATGGATGCCAGGTTCGCCGATCTGGACGCTGACGGTGATCTGGATGTCGTTGCCGTTGCCCGGTATTCGGACACACTTTTCTGGGTAGAGAATGTTGACGGAACAGCTGCGACCCGCTCCGTTCATACCATTTCCGCCTCGCTGGATGAAGCATGGGTACTGGATGTTGTCGACATGGATCTGGACGGCGACCTGGATATCGTCACCGCCGCCGTCGCCAACGACAGAGCTGATTCGCCTGCCATACCTAAAGCTGTGTGGTTCGAGAACGACGGTGCTCAGTCTTTCACCGAACACACCATCGCCCTGGATGTTGCCGGCATTCATGCCGTAAGAGCTCTGGATATGGACCAGGACGGCGACGTAGATGTCGTCCTTGGCACGTCTACTCAATCGGTGGTTTACAGCAACGATAGTGATCAGAACTTTACAGAAGGCACCTCGGCAGAAGCCGAGTCAATAATTTATTTCGAAGTAGCTGATATTGATGGCGACGGCGTCTTGGAAGTCGTAGCTGGCTCACAAGACTCAGACACGGTGTCCTTTTACAGTTCATCTAAAGTGAAGCTTGTTTCATTACCTGAAGGTGTGGTTGACGTAACCACCTTGAACGCTACGGATGCTGATGGCGATACCATAACCTTCAGCCTGAACGGTGGCGCAGACGAAACCCTGTTCGCAATTGATAGCAACTCAGGCGCACTCAGATTTTCGAGCGCACCGGATTTCAACTCCCCTACTGACAGCAATGCAGACAACGACTATCTGGTAACCGTGCGAGCTTCTGATGGTTCCTTGAACAATGACGTTGATGTGGTTGTCACCATCCAGCCTGATACGACAGCCCCCACCTTTCAAAACTCCACACCCGCTCTGAATACCATAACTACCAGCGCAGTGTCAGTCGATTATGAAATAGACGAGGCAGGTTCGGTATATATGCTGGTAGGTACGCAAAACGCCACAACCCCATCCGTCAGTGATGTCATCAATGGCAATACAACTGGCGATTCAACCTGGATTGCGGCTGACAATGATACGGTTGATGGCAGTTTGCAAACGCACCTGATAGGCGAAAGCCTGGCACAGGAAGATGGCTCCTTTGTTCTGAAGATATTCTCCGTTGCCCAAGACCTGGAAGGCAATGAGTCTCCTGCAGTCGATGTACAGACGTTCCAATACACCGATACCGACGCCGATGGCATTCCAGACGCTACGGATCCGGACGACGACAATGATGGCGTGCCCGATGCCGACGATAGCACCCCTCTTGCCTACGGCGCTGACGATACCGACAACGATGGCGTACCCGATTACTTTGACCTGGGAGGCGCTGGTTTTATCGCCGGCACCTATGTGGATGCGAACGGCGTCGCTCTCGATATCGATGACGATGGTATCAATGACTATATCGAAGCTTTCCGCGGCAGTGCAGATGCGCCATTTATAACAAGCGACGCAAGTGTTTCCGTCGATGAGAATCAAACGGCCGCTATCACCGTGGTCGCAACCGATGAAGACGGCGACACCTTAGCTTATAGCCTGACTGGAGCAGATGCAGACCTGTTCAACATCAACAGTTCAACGGGCGCCGTCAGCTTCAAAGTGGCCCCTGATTTCGAATCAGCAAGCGATGCAGGCGGTGACAATGTTCATGACATCATCGTCACTGCCACAGATGACAGCACTGGTAACTTGAGTGACAGCCAGGCGATTGCCATCACAGTGCTCAATGTTGATGAAGCTCCTGTAGCTACGCCCCAGTCGCTGAGCACCTTCGAGGATATTCCACTGTCGATTACCTTGAGCGGCAACGATGCAGAGGATGACACGCTCACTTACAGCGTGGTGAATACACCGGAAAACGGGGTTTTAAGTGGTACCGCTCCGAATCTGACCTATACCCCGGGTACGGACTATTCCGGCAATGACGCATTTACTTTCCTGGCAAACGACGGAACTAATGATTCGGCAGAAGCAACGGTCACCCTTATTGTCACTACCGTGAATGATGCACCGGTTGCAGCGAACGATGTTGCCTCGGTTGATGAAGACTCATCCGTATCCATCGATATCCTGAGTAACGATGTCGATGCTGAAAACAGTCTGAACAACGCCAGTGTTCTCATCATTATCGCACCGTTGAACGGCGACATTACCATCAGCCCTTCCACCGGTACCGTATTGTATACACCTGCTGATGACTACTCAGGCAGTGACAACTTTTCCTACCAGGTCAGTGATGGCGCTGGGGAGAGCTCCAATACGGCAACAGCCACCATTACTGTGGCACCCGTCAACGATGCCCCCATGGGTGTCAATGACGTGGTTAGTACTGAGGAAGATATCGCTCTCAGCGCTTACGATCTACTGGCCAATGACACTGATATCGACGATGCACTGACTGCGACGTCGGCTGTGATCGTACAGGCACCCTTGCACGCTGCCAGCTTCAGCATCAACAACGGCCTGCTAAGCTATACACCGCAGGCAGACTATGTCGGTAATGATCAGCTGACTTATACGGTTGAGGATGCCAGTGGTGCATTGAGCAATGAAACCACGGTTTTCATCACGGTCACAGGCATCAACGACCAACCTGTTGCGCTTGATGATAGCGCCACCACTGATGAAGACAGCAGCGTAGTTATTGATATTCTGGCGAATGATATCGATATAGAAGATGGTGTAACTGATCCAGGTACCGTATCGATCGTGAATCAACCGAGTGACGGTTCACTCACCATAGACGCATCGACCGGAGAGGTAACGTATACCCCTGACAGTGATTTCAGTGGCTCGGATACATTCACATATCTGGTAAAAGACAGCGGTCTCTTGTCACCTGAAGAACCGCCGATTGATTCCAATATGGCAACCGTGACCGTGACGGTAAATGCCGTTAACGATGCACCGCTGGCGGGCGCTGACAACGTCACCATGCTTGAAGACAACGAACCGCTGGTCATCAATGTACTGGGCAATGACATCGATGTGGATGGCACCCTGGATATCTCCTCTGTGTCAACAGGAGCAGCTACGAATGGCAGTATCAGTGTCGATTCAGTAACCGGTCGAGTCACCTATACCCCCGCCACTGACTTTTTCGGGAACGACAGCTTCACTTATACCGTGAACGACAACCAGGGCCTGGTGAGTAATACTGCCACGGTGACTATTGGAGTCATGGCCTTCAACGATTCGCCAATTGCTGATGATCAGTCTGTAGATGTGATTGACGACGCCACTGTACTCATCACCTTGACTGCCACTGATATAGAGAATGAATCGCTGACATTCAGCCTTCTGTCACAACCGGAACATGGCACCTTGACAGGCAGCGGCCCGAATCTGAGTTACACCGCCAATCCGAACTATGCAGGATCCGATAGCTTTACGTATACCGCCAATGACGGATCCACAGATTCGAATGTCGCAACGATAAGTATCGCTGTCACACAAACTGATTCGGATGGCGATGGGATTTCAGATGGCCTGGATGCCTTCCCTAATGATCCTGACGAATCAGTAGACACCGACGGTGACGGCGTAGGCGACAACGCTGATGCTTTCCCGAACGATGTGAACGAATCAGTAGATACCGATGGTGATGGCGTAGGCAATAACGCCGATGCTTTCCCGAATGATGCGAACGAATCAGTAGACACCGACGGTGATGGCGTAGGCAATAACGCCGATGCTTTCCCGAATGATGCGAACGAATCAGTAGATACCGACGGTGATGGCGTAGGCAATAACGCCGATGCTTTCCCGAATGATGCGAACGAATCCGTAGACACCGACGGTGACGGCGTAGGCGACAACGTTGATGCTTTCCCGAATGATGCGAACGAATCAGTAGATACCGACGGTGACGGCGTAGGCAATAACGCCGATGCTTTCCCAAATGATGCGAACGAATCCGTAGACACCGACGGTGATGGCGTAGGCAATAACGCCGATGCTTTCCCGAATGATGCGAACGAATCCGTAGACACCGACGGTGACGGCGTAGGCGACAACGTTGATGCTTTCCCGAATGATGCGAACGAATCAGTAGATACCGACGGTGACGGCGTAGGCGACAACGCTGACGCATTCCCCACGGATACGGATGCAGATAGCGATGTGGACGGTGATGGCATCCCCGATGAGCTGGATGCCTTCCCTAACGATGCCAATGAATCCATAGACACTGACGGCGATGGCATTGGTGACAGTACAGACACCGATATCGATGGGGATGGCGTAGTCAATGAAGACGATGCCTTCCCGACCGATGCGTCAGAAACCCTCGACACTGATGGCGATGGCATCGGCGACAACAGTGATCCCGACATGGATGGTGATGGCATTCCTAATGACAGTGACTCACTGCCACTGGATGCGCGCATAGACACAGACGGCGACGGCATCCCTGATGAACTGGATGCCTTCCCCAACGATGCCAATGAATCCACGGATACAGACGGCGATGGTATCGGTGACAGTACTGACACCGATATCGATGGTGATGGCGTAGTCAATGAAGACGATGCCTTCCCGACCGATGCGTCAGAAACCCTCGACACTGATGGCGATGGCATCGGCGACAACACTGATCCCGACATGGATGGTGATGGCATTCCTAATGACAGTGACTCACTGCCACTGGATGCGCGCATAGACACAGACGGCGACGGCATCCCTGATGAACTGGATGCCTTCCCCAACGATGCCAATGAATCCACGGATACAGACGGCGATGGTATCGGTGACAGTACTGACACCGATATCGATGGTGATGGCGTAGTCAATGAAGACGATGCCTTCCCGACCGATGCGTCAGAAACCCTCGACACTGATGGCGATGGCATCGGCGACAACACTGATCCCGACATGGATGGTGATGGCATTCCTAATGACAGTGACTCACTGCCACTGGATGCGCGCATAGACACAGACGGCGACGGCATCCCTGATGAACTGGATGCCTTCCCCAACGATGCCAATGAATCCACAGATACAGACGGCGATGGTGTCGGAGACAATCAGGATGTCGATGCTGACAACGACGGTGTGCTCGATATAAACGACCCCTTCCCGCTTGACTCGACACGCAGCAGCGACATTGACGGCGACGGTATCGACGACGCCAATGATGACGATATCGACGGCGACGGCCTCCCCAATGCGGATGACAGTGATAGCGATGGCAATGGTATTGAGGATGATATTGAAAACAATACCGCGCCTGTTGCAAACAGCGACGTGCTGGATACAACCAGCAATAACCCTGTCACTATCGATGTACTGGCAAACGATACTGATGCCGACAACGACAGCTTGAGTATTGTGACTGCCACAACCAAGGTTGGAGAAGTCAGCATAGAAGCCGGTCAACTTAGTTATGTCGCACCAGAGAATTTTACTGGCGCAACTATCATCAATTACCAGATCACCGACCCGCATCAGGGCACCGCTCGATCTGTGGTTCTGGTTAACATCAGAACGTTTGATGCAGCTGGTCCAGCACCGCTTGTTCTGCCCCCAGAAGATGTGGACGTCAATGCCACCGGCCTGTTTACCAAGGTCGATCTAGGTGTCGCCACCGCCACTGACAGTCAAGGTAATCCCTTGCCAGTCTCTCTGGTGGATGGCATCACTTACTTCAAACCCGGTGTGAATACGGCTTATTGGGAAGCAATTGATGAAAGCGGTCATCGAAGCGTTACGTCACAGGAAGTCAGAGTCCGACCACTCGTATCATTCGGCAAGGATCAAGTAGTGATGGAGGGCAATGAGGCGACCGTTAAGGTACTTCTGAATGGTGCTTCGCCAACCTACCCTCTCTCCATCAACTATACGGTGTCAGGTGACAGCGATGTAACTGACCATACCTTGGTCAGCGGCACCCTTGTCATTGAATCCGGTAACAGCGGATCAGTTCGCTTTGTTACTAATAACGACGCTCTCACCGAACCAGACGAGACGATAACGGTGCAGTTCACTGGTGAACTGAACTCTGTCTCCAATGCCGTTCATCAAATAGTGATTACCGAAACAAAGCAGGCTCCGGAAGTCATACTTACGGCACTGCAAAGCGGTGAGAAACGTTTGAGAGTGGCACGTGATCAGGGAACCGTCAGCCTTCAGGCGATCCTGAACAACACCGCTAAGGGGGATGCTTTCCGATACACCTGGCAGGTAGAAGGATCCATGCAGGATCAGGACAGCATAGAGGCATTCTTTACCTTCGACCCCAGTCTGGTTGACGAGGGCGTGTATCTGATGTCTGTGGACATTGAGTCCATCGACTCTCAGACACCCAGCGTTACTCAATCTATCGAGTTGGCAGTGCTCGACACCCTTGCAACTCTGTCAAGGGATAGCGACACGGACAACGACAACATCCCGGATAACGAGGAAGGCTATCAAGATGCTGATGCAGATGGAATTCCTGACTATGCAGACTCTATTGATGCATCAAACGTCCTGCCGTCGTTCTCTGGCGTTTCCTCAGGGTATCTGGTGGAAGGCGAGCCGGGAGTCAGCTTGAGAATTGGTAAACACAGCATTCTCTCCGAACAGGATGGCGCTCTGGTGTCACAAGCTTCCATTGAAGAAGCAGATCAAAGTGTCACCAATCTAGGTGGGCTATTTGATTTTGAAATCAGAGCACTGCCTGAACCAGGTCAGTCAACCAACATCGTACTGCCACAACAGCGCGCCATTGTGGATAACGCCCTGTTCCGCAAATACTCAGCGGCTAACGGCTGGACGGACTATGTCGTCAATGCCGACAATACACTGTCCAGTACGCTTGGCGAACTTGGATACTGCCCTCCTCCCAATAGCGCTGTTTGGGTCGATGGACTGAATGCCGGTGATTTCTGCATCCGCCTGACAATAGAGGATGGCGGTCCGAATGATGCTGATGGCATCGTCAATGGCAGTATTGTTGATCCCAGTGGAATGGGCATCACAACCACAGACAACACCATTCCTGTCGCTCAGGACGACTCAATTCAAATGCCATACAACACCAGCGTAACCATTGATGTTCTCGCCAATGACAGTGATGCAGACAATGACCCACTGAGTATTGTGAGTGCCAGCAGCGATTTTGGGCAGGCAGACATAGTGTCAGACATGATTGTCTTCACGCCTGTTCAGAACTACTTTGGCACGGTGGCTCTTAACTACGCCATCGACGATGGTTCTGGTGTCTTTGACTACGCCGTGGTCCAGATCGAAATCGTTGTCGATGACGCACCTGCAGGGGCAAACCCGGTCGGCGTCAGTCCCGTTGCCATCAACGACACGGCATCTACCGACGACAGAACGCCGATCACTGTTGATGTCCTGGCAAACGATACCGATGCTGACAATGACAGCCTGACGTTAACGCAGGCAAATGCCAGTTCCGGCACCGTGGTCATCACGAATAACCAACTGGTATTTACCCCCGCCGATGGCAGCAGCGGCTCAGTAGAGATTACCTATACCGTCTCCGATTCTGAAAACCTAACCGCCGAAGGACTCCTGACCGTACAGGTGACACCTTACGAAACCATCTCGGTACGCAACAGCTCCGGAGGATCCATGAGCTTGTACATGGGACTGTTACTGTCAGTCATGTGGATTACAAGGAGGTTGCGCGGTACCACACTGTTAGTATTTCTGACTGCGGGCCTCTGCGCGAACGCCCAGGCAGATAATTCATTGAGCATCCATCAACCAAAGGACAACAGGCTCTATGTCAGCCTTGGGCTGAGTCAGAACATCCACAGTACCTCCAAGTCTGAGCTCTCAAATGAAGTGCTGCGCTACTCCGGTACCTTGACTGAATACGATAACAGTGATGTCGGTGGAAATATTGGATTCAACCTTGTTCTGAGTAATCGCTGGATGTTATTCGGCGGCTATCGAACATTGGGAGAACTGGATAATAACTGGACTATAGACACCCCCGATGCCACCCAGACGATTCAGGATATTCAAGCCGTCATGCCGATCATGGGTGACGGTGTCTATGCAGGATTCGGTTATCGAAAACCCTTTTTCAGACGTTTCTTTGCCCAGATATCCCTGGAGGCCCAGCAGTGGAAACAGGAGTTCAGCACCACCAGCCCCGCCATGGCGAAATTGACTGAGAGTCGGCACGGCGTGTCTCCCGCAGTATCGCTGGGGTTTGGAGCACAGCTTTCTAAAAACATCAATCTGTCTCTTGATGCCCGACAATTTGATTTCAAAGGCGATGACGTGACAAGCTTTGCGCTCAATCTGGAATGGGCACTTTACGGATGGCAGAATCACAACGGCAATAATTCAGACAATTTGACAGCAGCGGCCAATAAACAACGCAACACTGGGACAGCTGTATCGCCGGTCATCGCATCCGCCAATCCAATTTTCACAACTGAATCATTAGTTGAAAAAGCGATCAACACTAACGATAGCTTAAAAGCTGGAACAGTTGCAGTGCAGAATCTCCCGCCCAGTATAACCAAACGCAAAATTCACTTTACTCTGGATAGCAAACGCCTGAATCAAACAGACCTTGATGCCATCAATGAAATCGCAGAAGCCCATCAACCCGGCAACACTATCGCTCTCACTGGCTGGGCAGACGCAAAAATCGCCTCCGGAACCGCACCGGAAGCTGCCAAAGCCTATAACATGGAACTTGCCGAAGCCAGGGCAAAAACAGTTAGAACCGCACTGATGGAACGCGGTATACCTACCCGTTCAATCACAGTATTTGCCCGAGTATCAGCTAATGTTGACAGTCGCTCAAGACGCGTTGAAATTACGATTCAATAACTTGTCTTTTCAAGGAAAATCAGAGTAAGCAACAACTGCCAATATGTATTCCACGAACTTACCTATGATCCAAATACTTGGAATTTCAAGCTGCAAGGTTCAGATATTCATGTAGGCATAGTTTGCTCACTTAAATGAGACATTGACGAGGAACACTCCAGGTCACACTCTCTTTCTCGCTCCTGGCGCTAAAGCTGTGTGTGTGTGTGTGTGTGTGTGTGTGTGTGTGGCTTGTCTCAAAAAAGTAGAAATCCTCCTTGAGTCCCTCAGGCGTTAAGACTGTCGATAATCTTAATCACTACTACTTCGCTTCCTGGCCATGGTAAATTGCACTGAACTCAATGTGCGACACAGGCTTACTAAAGAAGAATCCTTGGTACTCATCACATTTTATTTTATGCAGGTAGTCTCTTTGTTCACTGTCCTCTACTCCCTCTGCGCAAACTGTGAATCCCATTTCATGTCCCAAGTAGGTGATCGCGTAAACCAGTGCCTGATCTTCGCGCGATGTCGTAACATCCCTTATGAAAGCACGATCGATCTTGACCTCGTCAGCTCGAAACATTTTCAGATAGCTTAAAGAGGAGTAGCCGGTGCCGAAATCATCGATGGATATCTGGACTCCAAGTGATCGTAGTTGAGCAAGAATGACAAGTGCGGTTTGGACGTCATCAACAAGAATACTTTCCGTCATTTCAAGAACCAGACGAGATGGTTCGAATTTATGTTCATCGAGTACCGAACGGACTAATGCCACCAGATCTGCCTGGAAAAACTGACGTGCAGAGATATTGACTGACATCTTCAGATCGATACCCTGTTTTCGCCAAGTCATCATCGTATTGCACGCTTCGCGCAACACCCATTCTCCAATCGGTAGAATAAGGCCAGTATCTTCAGCAACAGGAATAAATTCAACGGGAGAAATCAACCCACGGACAGGATCATGCCAGCGAATCAAAGCCTCAGCGCCCACAATTTTCCCACTCTCGAGATTTATCTTAGGTTGTAGTAGCAATTTGAATTCGTCTTCAGCGATAGCTCGTCGTAAGTCGGCCTCCATGCGCATTCGACTTAGCGTTCGCTCATTTATCTCCGTGGAATAGAATTGAAGTTGTCCGCCACCCTGAGCGATTGATTGACTACTTGCTCCCAATGCCACCTTTAGTAACGAGCCGGAGTCATCAGCGTCATCTGGATAGGCAGCCACTCCGATACTCGGCACAAGATAAACTTGAGTGCCGTCTGCATCCAATGGTAGTCGCATTGTTTCGAAAATACGTTTTGCAATCACGCCGGTCTCTGCAACGGCTCCGATTGAAGGCAGCAATAGATTGAAATCCGCACTTCCAAAACGGAAAACTTCGATCTTGTCATTGCATTTTTCCAGCTTACGACGCATTACATCAGCTGCACTAATATTTTCGGTTATTCTCAAAGCTAGCTGTTTTAGTACTTCGTCGCCAACTTTCGGACCAAAGGCATCGGTTACGCGTTTGAAATCATTGAACGCGATATGCAGTAAGGCCAGTTTTCCCTTGTCGCGTGCCGCACGGGATATTGACCAGCCCAATCTATCCTGAAATAAATGATGATTAGGCAGACTAGTCAATGGGTCGTAAAAAGCCAGCTGATCCTGATAAGCCTTGGCTGCTAGCGTATTACGCACACGTAAGGCTAATTCGCTGGGATCAACCGGCTTGGAAAGAAAGTCGGTGGCGCCCAGATCCAGTGCCTTGAGCTTGGTTGCGGCATCAGAAGAGGATGTCAGAATAATCACCGGCAAGTGTGAGAATTCATCCTCTTGGCGCAAGGCCTGGAGGATGTCAAATCCCGACACTTCAGGCATCAGCACATCAAGCAGTAGTATATCCGGCCTGCGTCTACGCAACACATCCATGGCGGTTACCGAATTGTCCACCAGAATGAACTCATGATATCCCGCACTTTCGAGAAACGACTGCAGCACCCGCATGGTTATTGATTCATCATCCACCATCATGATGGTGGCATGCTGCAGATTCACGAAGTCTGCACGTAACCTATAGGCTTGTCCAGGTACTGCCGAACCCGCGACAAGCGTATCCATGTCGGCATCGAACTGCATTGCATGTTCAGAGTTCATTGAAATTGCCACTTCCTGAATCAGCTTTCACTTGCACGAGCAATGTCAATTTGTGAATAGTTATCGGCATTCGATGCTGAAAGCTGAGCACGTGCATTCATGTCTCCGATTTTTTCCAGCAACGCAGGAATTGCATCAACTCTTCTGGCCGCTATCGCAGATTCGAGCTCATCTGCAGGCTCGGTAAACACATCAAACCCCAAGGTCCCACCAGTACCTTTCAACCATCGAGACAGAGTTTCCAGTTTGTCGTAATCCTGTTCTACCCAAGCCTGTTGCATCGCCTGCTCTCTGGTGTTCAGCATGTCCAGAAAATCATCAATCAAGGCTTGCATATTTGCGACCCCTGCAAGTCGTGACACAATGGGTGCCGGCTCAACCACGCCTCTGATAACAGCCTCTGTATTAACCATGCAATCCGCAGTAGGTTCAGCTTCTAAAGATCTTATGCTCCGATTAGAAGCAGATGACTCTATTAGAACAGGTAATTGGCCGACGCCTTGAACACGCGCCGCAGTTTTCCACAATTCATGCATCGAAGCCATGACCAGCGTGGTATCGCCATCAATAGCTGCTGTTTCAAGCTGCCCTGCTGAGTGAGTGAAGCAATCGAATCCTACTGTGCCACCAGTGCCCTTGAGCCAATGTGCAAGATTGGCTAAATCGCGATAGTTCTGCCTATCAAACGCATCACTCATCTCTTGCAACTTATCGCCCAACATATTCGTAAAACTAGTTACCAGCTCAGCAAACTCAGCACTTACTCCGCTCAAAGTAGATACGATTGGTGAGTTTTCTTCCGACATCTCGGTCGATCTGTCGGACCGTGCGATATAGCTGGATCTACTCTTTTTCTCTTTTTCTGCAACAGGCTCCGCCTTGAGAATCGCTGCCAGCTTGGCCGTGAAAATATCAATATCGATTGGCTTGGTGAAATAGTCTGAAAAACCAGCATCCTTACATTCTTTTTCGAAGCCTTTCATGGCGTTTGCTGTAAGCGCAATAACAGGTTTTTGAAACCCTCTGGAGCGCAGTGCCGTGGTGGCTGCAAAACCATCCAGTACCGGCATCTGTACATCCATCAGAATCAGATCGTATTCGGATTCAGCAGCCAGATCGAGAGCAACCTGCCCGTTTTCAGCCTCATCGACAATCATTCCATAGTCTTGCAGTACCAGTTTGACTAGTTGGCGGTTCGCCGGACTATCGTCGACGACCAAAATACGAGCATCTGGAAACATCCAGCCACTGCTACTGTCTACAATCTGGACTGCAGCAGCGTCGAGAACCTGATCACCTTCAACCCAAACAGCTCCTGCAACAGACTCGGCACTCAGATGCACATGGAAGGTACTGCCTTGACCAATCTCGCTTTTGACCGAGATGTCACCACCCATGGCACGCGCAAAATTTCGACTGATAGATAGACCAAGACCCGTACCGCCAAATTGGCGAGTGATTGAGCTGTCAGCTTGTGCAAAAGCATCAAATATTATATCGAGTGCATCAGCAGACATACCGACCCCTGTGTCGACAATATCTATCTCAAACCGAATGCAGTCAGCGGCGCTCTCTGCACGGACACGGACCAGCACCTCGACAACTCCTTCGTCTGTAAACTTGATAGCGTTTCCAACAAGATTGGTTACGATCTGACGAATACGCCCGGGATCGCTGAGTATTCTCACAGGTACACTACCCTGCACCTGTAGTTGGAGTGCCACCCCTTTTTCGTTCGCCTTTACATGCAGCACCCGTACGACTTCCTGAATCACACTGTAAGGGTCGCAATCAATCTGTTCCAGCTCATATTTTCCCGCCTCTACTTTCGACAAATCCAGGATGTCATTGATCAGGTTGAGTAAATGCTTACCGCTTGAATAGACAGTCTCCAGGTGCCGCCTGCTTTCTGCCTCATCCTTGGAAATTCCACGACGCAGCAATTCTGTAAAACCAAGAATCGCATTCATCGGTGTCCGTATCTCGTGACTCATGTTTGCCAGGAACACGCTTTTTGCCTGATTCGCCTCTTCGGCCTGTTGCTTCGATTTAAGTAATTCGATCTCCTGCTCTTCCAGTTTTGTCACATCGTCGAAGCTGATCAGAACGCCCACATGAGTACCACCACCACTGCCGAGCACCGGAGAGCAATTGATCATGAAGGTCAGGTGTGTGCTATCGACAAGTGTAAGACGAATCCGTTGATTGATTTCTGCCAACCCTGACTGTAACGCACGCCGCCAGGGACGTTCCTGCGCCTCCAATAGGCCTCCCTGTGCATCGCACCAGGGAAGACTGCCGATATCGACGCCGAGCAGCTCATCCGGGGTCTTACCCAGCAGTTTTTCAAACGCGCTGTTTGCCAATGCGATCTGTTCTTTCCCATCCAGTACCACCAGACCTTCTGCCATGGTATCGAGAGCCGACCGCACACGCCCCGGTATCGCCTGTGAGGGGTCCAGATGTTTCAGCATTTTTCCCAAATAGAAATAGAACCCTATGAAACTGGAAACACAGACGAACAGGATCAGCTTGATCAGGGGATCGTTCAATATACCCAACCAACCCTCGTGACCCAGTGGCTTGAATCTCAATTCGACATGACCCCATTGAGAAGAACCCGCCCAAATCGGCACCTTGATCTGACTATCAGTTGAATAATCACTATCATCGAGACGCCAGCTATCTCTATGCGAATCAACATCAGCAATCAGTCGACCTTCAATGGTGCGTAATCCCGCAGACAATAAATCGGCATTTCGATCCACGACCAGCTGCAAATCGGCTTCCAGGCGACGAAGATCATATTGCGTGATCAATGCGGAGCTATTTGCAGCAAGCGCCTCAGCGATTGCCGTACGTCCCTCTCTGATACTGGCATTCTGGTCAGGCACCAGTCCAAAAAAACTGGCACCCAGAAGTATACTGATCAGCAGTCCAATTTGACCAAAAGCTATTCGTGAACGAGCGTTGAGCTTCATTGGTCGGACTCCTTGGATCCCGAGGTACTTTGCGAATTTTCGCTGTCATTAGCGAGATCTTTTTCGACATCTGAACCAGCCTCGGAACGATCAGTAATGATGTCTTCGAGCGAATCATCCTGTTCACCACCCTCTTCACTCTCATCGGCATAATTCAATACCGGCAATGGGTCAATGAACTGCCAGGCTGGTAGCGAGGACAATACAGAGCTGAGAAGCACTCCCCCTCTCACCATCCAGGCAACATACCCAACTGAGAGGCCCGTCGTTACCGCAACACTTGAGGCAACTGTGACCTGGCGGAAGAGCTTGGAACTATCGCTATCTTTGCGTATGTCATCAAGGCTCTCGGTGAATTCATAAGATGACAGCAAATTTCCAATTTCCAGACTCAACTGATCAAGCTCGAAAGACGCTGTCAGCAACCCAGGTACAGCCACACTTTGCAACATCTTGATCATGAAATTAATCTGTTCCGAACTAACCGCCTCACTACTACCTTTGGAGTTTTCCGAAACAGGCAAGTAGGCTATGTCATCGCTAGCTGTAAGAGAATCATCCGTTAATTCGTCACCAGACGACGCTTCGATATCACTCATTGAATCGTCCACTACTTCTTCTGGGGGAATACCGGCGCTTTGTATGGTAGTGAAAAGTGAAGAGAATTCGTCATCAGTCGAAGCAGCTATAGATTGAGGAGATAGACCAACAACAGAAGAACTATCAATCGGAAAATCGGTGATGGACTCAGAAAGATCCGTTCGTGGCGGGACTCCTGCTGCAAGTTGAGGCGGTATATAGGTGAATGAGACATCGGCAAAAACAGGACCCTGATTCGATGTTCCGTCACTCACCGTTACGTTGTATGAAGGAGCAACTTCATCACCATCATCAAAAAACACAACGTTGCCAGCGATCAACTGAGTATGAGTAAAGTCACTGATGCTGGTGCCCGGCTCTGTGTTCAATTCGAACTGTCCGCCGCTGACTGCCGACACCATAAAGACCAAGTCCTCGTCATCATTATCGATATCACTGTATGACAACATATCGCCTGTCAATATAACGGTGTCGCCAGAACTCAAAACCATCCAGTTTTCAGTGAGAACTGGACTGTCATTAACTGCCGATACAAAAAGCCTGAAGTCATATGCAACACTGGCCATGCTGTCGTCTATGGCAACTACTCGAATACTGAGTGTACCGCTATCCGAATTCAGCGGCGTACCTGAGAACGTTTGCGAGACTGGATCGAACCTCAACCAAAGTGGTAATTGGCTGGTACCAACTTGGGATACCGAGTATGTCAATCTGTCATCATTGTCAATATCGTGAAACGTTGCCTCTGGAAGCTGAAAATTGAATGCGATGCCTTCAGTTGCGATCTGATCAGCAATAGGATTGAGCAGTCGGGGAACATCATTTTCAGGTGTAACCGTCCAAGCGAACGTATCGGTAGATACGGCTCCGACAGAATCATCGACACTGAAATCGATATTATCACTGGTGGTCTCAGAACCATCGTGATCGTAGGTGATGCGACTATTATCGATGTCATCCTGCGTAAAAGTGTCGTTTTCTACCAGTGCAATACCATTGAGATTGATAAACCCACTCTGCGGTACCGCTGTCACGGTATAGACAGTCTCCACAGCGGTATTGTCCACATCGGTTGTATTGAGCATCGCAGCCGTCACGGTGTTGCCCATACTGCCCTCAGCGACTGTCGCGCCAGCATTGATTGCCACCTCCTGTTCCATATTGGAGACAGGAGCATCTACTTGTAGACTGAAACTGAATTCCGATGTATTACCATTGGAGTCAGTAATCGTTGCAGTTATGTAGTCACCAATGTCCACATTTGCAGACAGAATATGATTGATCGAGGCGTTTCCCGATCTATCAGTAACAAAGTCTACAAAACCGAGAAACGTACTTTCTTCCTGAGCGCTCCCTGAGTTTTTAAAGTACTCGACTCTCAGTGGCTCAAGGCTCAATGTTGCGTCACCATAGGAGCCTGCGATCGTGACGGATGAGCCGCTATTGGTTACAACAGAATCCATATTGACGCTCTGACGGCTTGAGTTGCCGCTAAGCAGATCGATTCCAATACCGCTGTTTGAATGAATCGAATTTCCCAGTATCGCGTTGCCTGTCGATACGACTCCGACAACCTGAACTCCTGGTCCGGTGTTATGAGCGATCAAATTACCTGCACCAGTGAGCGTGCCGCCAATAGTATTGCTCGCCCCACCGATGATATTGATTCCCCCGTGATTGCCATCAGGAGTCGTTCCATCTGTATGCAGACCCAGATAGTTGCCAGTGATCAGGCTGTTGTCGGAATACACGACTATTGCACCCAGCGAGCCCACATCATTGAAGCCTGTGATTGACAGGCCCATGATCGTACTACCGTCACTTCCCTCGTTTAGCACTAACCCGTCAACAACGCCAATGGCTACACTCCCATCAAGCTGAACGACAGGCGTGGCCACAAAACCCGTCTGGGTCGTCGCATCAAGCAAAACGGAGTCCGTAATTGTCGGCAATGCGGCAATTGACATAATCCTGAATTCGCCATTACCGCTGAGATTGTAGTTACTGTCGCTGGTTGGAATGGTAAATTGACTGCTATTCATGCCATGCAACGTATTGTCAATTGAGTTGCTGTTGAACAAGAACTGTCGCAGCGAGCCCTGAATCGAAGATCCGGATGCGACTCCATCGTCACCGGTGTTGCTAATCACATTGAAGCTGAACCCGGCATCGACGCTCGATACGTTGCTACCCGAAACGATCACACGGGTGACATGTTGGGCGCTTGTCAAAGCAGTTGCATTGTCCGAATTTTCGCTCTGCATCCCTCCGTAGAACGCACCTGCCGACGCGCTATATGAATAATTTCCGGTATAAGAAACGCTGCCGGCTCCGCCAAAGGTCTGTTCGGCCCAAGCCTCACCCGATAAATACCCAGCGTTGAAACCAGCATTCGGATCAATCGTAGCTGAATCAACCACAACCCAATAGGTTGCATTACTCAGTCCGGTAAAAACATAATTGCCACTACCGTCGGTGACGCCGGAGGTAACAAAAGAATCGGCAGCATCAATCTGGCCAGCCACGGTTCCATCATCAAGATACAGGCCGACGTCAACCCCATCCGACCCCGTACCATCATCAAGAACGTCACCATCACCATCGATGTCTTCGTATACTGTGCCCGAAATACTCAAACCGACAACTGTCACTTGATGCGCTGGAATTTCGTTTTGCAGATGAGTTCCATCTTTGTCGATTGCCGATGCCAGGATGTTATATGTGAATCCGACTTCGGTGTATGTGTGACTGACTGACGACGGATTTCCTGCGAATGCTTGAATCTCGCCATCGCCCCAGTTGATCGTCCAACTCGTGATGACGTCGTTCCCAGGATCAACTGCGGAAAGACTCAGGGTATAGCTGTTTCCTACGATGACAGAGCCTGTGCCCGTTGTCGTCAGGGTCGGAGCTACGTTTTCGATGATAAGCGTTGTCGTTGATTCGTGAGTGGCGCCTAGATCATCGATAACTTGCAAGCCGATGGTATGGTTTCTACCACCAACATCTCCGTCGTCCAGCCCCATACTGACAAGCGTATTCCAGGTGATCGTGGGGGAATCTGTGACAGAGATGAAATCGTCATAATTCAGATCGTTGTTCAAGTCCCACTTGTACTGAATAATTGAACCATCAGAATCGTTCGACGAACTTGCGTCTAAAGTCAGATCATCGCCTTCACTGATCGTGTAGGACCCACCAGCACTGGAGTGTGGCACGTCGTTAACCGGCGTTACCTCCAGAGTAATCGTACCGTTCAGTGCAGCGCTGGCATCTTCATTACCATCATCAATACTGACACTGATCATCGTATCGATATCATTGTTGGCAACCGGATTGAACTCCAGATTAGCCAACGCCGCATTCACCTCAGCAACCGTACCAGTCTTCGTCCAGATGCCAGTACCCACGATATAACTCGCCCCGTCAGTCGCACTCAAAGAACCCGCTGCGGTATTGGCCACCGTCAACGTCGCTGTGATCTGTTCTGCTGTATCAACATCGCTGACAACAATGTCGGTGATCAAAACGCTGGCCTCGCCTTCTGTGTAGGCGCTGGTGCTGCTCAGATTCGTCGCTGCAGGTGCATCATTGACCGGCGTCACCTCCAGCGTAATCGTTCCAGTGAGAGCACCGCTGGCATCTTCATTACCGTCATCAATACTGACGCTGATCGTCGTATCGACATCATTATTGGCAGCCGGATTGAACTCCAGATTAGCCAGCGCCGTATTCACCTCAGCAACCGTACCAGTCTTCGTCCAGATGCCAGTACCCACGGTATAACTCGCCCCGTCAGTCGCACTCAAAGAACCCGCCGCGGTATTGGCCAGCGTCAACGTCGCTGTGATCTGTTCTGCTGTGTCTACATCGCTGACCACAATATCGGTAATCAAGACGCTAGCATCGCCTTCTGTGTAGGCGCTGGTACTGGTCAGATTCGTCGCTGCAGGCGCATCATTAACCGGCGTCACGTCCAACGTAATCGTACCGTTCAGTGCAGCGCTGGTATCTTCATCACCATCTTCAATGCTGACACTAATGGTCGTGTCTACATCATTATCCGTCATCGGAGAAAACACCAGGCCGGCCAGCGCCGCATTCACCTCAGCAACCGTACCAGTCTTCGTCCAGATGCCAGTACCCACGGTATAACTCGCCCCGTCAGTCGCACTCAAAGAACCCGCCGCGGTATCGGCCAGCGTCATCGTCGCCGTAATCACCTCGCCCTTATCAACGTCACTCACCACAATATCGGTAATCAAGACGCTGGAATCGCCTTCTGTGTAAAGGCTGGTGCTGGTCAGATTCGTCGCTGCAGGCGCATCATTAACTGGCGTCACCTCCAGCGTAATCGTTCCAGTGAGAGCACCGCTGGTATCTTCATCACCATCATCAATGCTGACACTAATGGTCGTATCGACATCATTATTGGCA
The DNA here is from genome assembly GCF_002215215.1 of Granulosicoccus antarcticus IMCC3135. NCBI lineage: Bacteria > Pseudomonadati > Pseudomonadota > Gammaproteobacteria > Chromatiales > Granulosicoccaceae > Granulosicoccus > Granulosicoccus antarcticus. The sequence continues at coordinate 5,950,343 of NZ_CP018632.1, forward strand.
GCCGGATTGAACTCCAGATTAGCCAGCGCCGCATTCACATCAGCAACCGTGCCGGACATCGACCACACACCGGTGCCCACGGTATAGCTCGCCCCGCCAGTCGCACTCAAGGAACCCGCGGCGGTATTGGCCAGCGTCAACGTTGCCGTAATCTCCTCGCCCGTATCAACGTCACTCACCACGATGTCGGTAATCAAGACGCTGGCATCGCCTTCTGTGTAGGCGCTGGTACTGGTCAGATTTGTCGCTGCAGGTGCATCATTAACCGGCGTTACGTCCAACGTAATCGTACCGTTCAGTGCACCGCTGGCATCTTCATTACCGTCATCAATACTGACGCTGATCGTCGTATCGACATCATTATTGGCAACCGGATTGAACTCCAGATTAGCCAGCGCCGTATTCACCTCAGCAACCGCACCAGTCTTCGTCCAGATGCCAGTACCCACCGCATAACTCGCCCCGTCAGTCTCACTCAAAGAACCCGCTGCGGTATTGGCCAGCGTCAACGTCGCCGTAATCTCCTCGCCCGTATCAACGTCACTCACCACAATATCGATAATCAAGACGCTAGCATCGCCTTCTGTGTAGGCGCTGGTGCTGTTCAGATTTGTCGCTGCAGGCGCATCATTAACCGGCGTCACCTCCAGAGTAATCGTTCCAGTAAGAGCACCGCTGGTATCTTCATCACCATCATCAATGCTGACGCTGATCGTGGTGTCGACATCGTTATTGCTGGTGGGAATAAACACCAGATTAGCCAGCGCCGCATTCACATCAGCAACCGTACCAGTCTTCGTCCAGATGCCAGTACCCACCGCATAACTCGCCCCATCGGTCTCACTCAAAGAGCCCGCTGCGGTATTGGCCAACGTCAACGTCGCCGTAATCTCCTCGCCCGTATCAACGTCACTCACCACAATATCGGTAATCAAGACGCTGGCATCGCCTTCTGTGTAGGCGCTGGTGCTGGTCAGATTTGTCGCTGCAGGCGCATCATTAACCGGCGTCACGTCCAACGTAATCGTACCGTTCAGTGCACCGCTGGCATCTTCATTACCGTCATCAATACTGACGCTGATCGTCGTATCGACATCATTATTGGCAGCCGGATTGAACTCCAGATTAGCCAACGCCGCATTCACCTCAGCAACCGTACCAGTCTTCGTCCAGATGCCAGTACCCACGGTATAACTCGCCCCGTCAGTCTCACTCAAAGAACCCGCTGCGGTATCGGCCAGCGTCAACGTCGCTGTGATCTCCTCGCCCGTATCAACGTCACTCACCACAATATCGGTAATCAAGACGCTAGCATCGCCTTCTGTGTAAAGGCTGGTGCTGGTCAGATTCGTCGCTGCAGGTGCATCATTAACCGGCGTCACCTCCAACGTAATCGTACCGTTCAGTGCAGCGCTGGCATCTTCATCACCATCATCAATGCTGACACTGATGGTCGTGTCAATATCGTTATTGCTGGTGGGAATAAACACCAGATTAGCCAGCGCCGCATTCACATCAGCAACCGTACCAGTCTTCGTCCAGATGCCAGTACCCACGGTATAACTCGCCCCGTCAGTCTCACTCAAAGAGCCGGCGGCGATATTGGCCAGCGTCAACGTCGCCGTAATCTCCTCGCCCGTATCAACGTCACTCACCACAATATCGGTAATCAAGACGCTGGCATCGCCTTCTGTGTAGGCGCTGGTGCTGCTCAGATTCGTCGCTGCAGGTGCATCATTGACCGGCGTCACCTCCAGCGTAATCGTTCCAGTGAGAGCACCGCTGGCATCTTCATTACCGTCATCAATACTGACGCTGATCGTCGTATCGACATCATTATTGGCAACCGGATTGAACTCCAGATTAGCCAGCGCCGCATTCACCTCAGCAACCGTACCAGTCTTCGTCCAGATGCCAGTACCCACCGCATAACTCGCCCCATCGGTCTCACTCAAAGAGCCCGCCGCGGTATCGGCCAGCGTCAACGTCGCCGTAATCACCTCGCCCGTATCAACGTCACTCACCACAATATCGGTAATCAAGACGCTGGCATCGCCTTCTGTGTAGGCGCTGGTGCTGCTCAGATTCGTCGCTGCAGGTGCATCATTGACCGGCGTTACCTCCAGCGTAATCGTTCCAGTGAGAGCACCGCTGGTATCTTCATCACCATCATCAATGCTGACACTAATGGTCGTGTCTACATCATTATCCGTCATCGGAGAAAACACCAGGCCGGCCAGCGCCGTATTCACCTCAGCAACCGTACCAGTCTTCGTCCAGATGCCAGTACCCACCGCATAACTCGCCCCGTCAGTCTCACTCAAAGAACCCGCTGCGGTATTGGCCAGCGTCAACGTCGCCGTAATCTCCTCGCCCGTATCAACGTCACTCACCACAATATCGATAATCAAGACGCTAGCATCGCCTTCTGTGTAGGCGCTGGTGCTGTTCAGATTTGTCGCTGCAGGCGCATCATTAACCGGCGTCACCTCCAGAGTAATCGTTCCAGTAAGAGCACCGCTGGTATCTTCATCACCATCATCAATGCTGACGCTGATCGTGGTGTCGACATCGTTATTGCTGGTGGGAATAAACACCAGATTAGCCAGCGCCGCATTCACATCAGCAACCGTACCAGTCTTCGTCCAGATGCCAGTACCCACCGCATAACTCGCCCCATCGGTCTCACTCAAAGAGCCCGCTGCGGTATTGGCCAACGTCAACGTCGCCGTAATCTCCTCGCCCGTATCAACGTCACTCACCACAATATCGGTAATCAAGACGCTGGCATCGCCTTCTGTGTAGGCGCTGGTGCTGGTCAGATTTGTCGCTGCAGGCGCATCATTAACCGGCGTCACGTCCAACGTAATCGTACCGTTCAGTGCACCGCTGGCATCTTCATTACCGTCATCAATACTGACGCTGATCGTCGTATCGACATCATTATTGGCAGCCGGATTGAACTCCAGATTAGCCAACGCCGCATTCACCTCAGCAACCGTACCAGTCTTCGTCCAGATGCCAGTACCCACGGTATAACTCGCCCCGTCAGTCTCACTCAAAGAACCCGCTGCGGTATCGGCCAGCGTCAACGTCGCTGTGATCTCCTCGCCCGTATCAACGTCACTCACCACAATATCGGTAATCAAGACGCTAGCATCGCCTTCTGTGTAAAGGCTGGTGCTGGTCAGATTCGTCGCTGCAGGTGCATCATTAACCGGCGTCACGTCCAACGTAATCGTACCGTTCAGTGCAGCGCTGGCATCTTCATTACCGTCATCAATACTGACGCTGATCGTCGTATCGACATCATTATTGGCAGCCGGATTGAACTCCAGATTAGCCAGCGCCGTATTCACCTCAGCAACCGTACCAGTCCTCGTCCAGATGCCAGTACCCACGGTATAACTCGCCCCGTCAGTCTCACTCAAAGAACCCGCTGCGGTATTGGCCAGCGTCAACGTCGCTGTGATCTGTTCTGCTGTGTCTACATCGCTGACCACAATATCGGTAGTAATCAAGACGCTAGCATCGCCTTCTGTGTAGGCGCTGGTGCTGGTCAGATTTGTCGCTGCAGGCGCATCATTAACCGGCGTCACGTCCAACGTAATCGTACCGTTCAGTGCAGCGCTGGCATCTTCATTACCGTCATCAATACTGACGCTGATCGTCGTATCGACATCATTATTGGCAGCCGGATTGAACTCCAGATTAGCCAGCGCCGCATTCACATCAGCAACCGTACCAGTCTTCGTCCAGATGCCAGTACCCACGGTATAACTCGCCCCGTCAGTCTCACTCAAAGAACCCGCTGCGGTATTGGCCACCGTCAACGTCGCCGTAATCTCCTCGCCCGTATCAACGTCACTCACCACAATATCGGTAATCAAGACGCTGGCATTGCCTTCTGTGTAGGCGCTGGTACTGGTCAGATTTGTCGCTGCAGGCGCATCATTAACCGGCGTCACGTCCAACGTAATCGTACCGTTCAGTGCAGCGCTGGCATCTTCATTACCGTCATCAATACTGACGTTGATCGTCGTATCGACATCATTATTGGCAGCCGGATTGAACTCCAGATTAGCCAGCGCCGTATTCACCTCAGCAACCGTACCAGTCTTCGTCCAGATGCCAGTACCCACGGTATAACTCGCCCCATCAGTCGCACTCAAAGAACCCGCCGCGATATTGGCCAGCGTCAACGTCGCTGTGATCTCCTCGCCCGTATCAACGTCACTCACCACAATATCGGTAATCAAGACGCTGGAATCGCCTTCTGTGTAAAGGCTGGTGCTGGTCAGGTTCGTCGCTGCAGGCGCATCATTAACCGGCGTCACCTCCAGAGTAATCGTACCGTTCAGTGCAGCGCTGGCATCTTCATTACCGTCATCAATACTGACGCTGATCGTCGTATCGACATCATTATTGGCAGCCGGATTGAACACCAGATTAGCCAGCGCCGCATTCACCTCAGCAACCGTACCAGTCTTCGTCCAGATGCCAGTACCCACGGTATAAATCGCCCCGTCAGTCTCACTCAAAGAACCCGCTGCGGTATTGGCCAGCGTCAACGTCGCTGTGATCTCCTCGCCCGTATCAACGTCACTCACCACAATATCGATAATCAAGACGCTAGCATCGCCTTCTGTGTAGGCGCTGGTGCTGTTCAGATTTGTCGCTGCAGGCGCATCATTAACCGGCGTCACCTCCAAAGTAATCGTTCCAGTAAGAGCACCGCTGGTATCTTCATCACCATCATCAATGCTGACGCTGATCGTGGTGTCGACATCGTTATTGCTGGTGGGAATAAACACCAGATTAGCCAACGCCGTATTCACCTCAGCAACAGAGCCAGACACCGCCCATACACCGGTGGCCGAGTTATAACTCGCCCCATCAGTCGCACTCAGATAGCCGGTTTCAATATTGGCCAGCGTCAACGTCGCGGCAATGAACTCGCCTATATCGTCATCAAGTACGACAATGTCAGCAATCTCAACACTCGTAGCACCTTCAGCATAGGCGTTGGCACTGTTCAGATTGTTGGCCGTCGGGGCTGTATTGGATGCACTAGCATCCCCGACCAGTGCCAATCCATTAATTTCCCCCGGCAAACCTGAATCATCAATCGTCAGACCGATATCGGAACCATCGAACAGAATTTGTGCATTGACATCAGTAACGGCCCCCGTATCCTGCTGCGTTGAATTCACCGTCAGTGCGACTATGTCAGTTTGATTGGCGGATACGGTGGTACCACCCACTGTACCCACAATAATCGGGTCATTGTTATTCGTCGTGAACGATACCAATAAAGCCCCCGCATTTAATACAGTTCCATTTAACGAAACGGTATTCTCTACTAGTTCGATACCCTGAATCTGTTCACTTCCATCGCCCAGAAAATCTACACCGAGCAATAGATCGAGCTGACGATCAGTGTCGTTATATGTCTGAATGTTGGAGTGAATATCAGGATCGGAGGCGGCCAAAATATAGGTACCGGCTGAGAGTGTTGTACCTGAACCTATCGAGGTATTTTGCTCGACTATCGTTATCGCATGAATATTTGCTGGCGTGCTGCCATTAGACTTGAATATCGCATCCTGTAGCAGGATCTCATACTCTCCGGTATCCGGAGAGTAAACCAGCAAGTCGGTATTGTTGACCGCAATCGTTCCAGCACCGATTGTAGGGAGAGTAATAATGGAGCTGTCATCAGCACGCATCGACAGCACAATCTGTCCTACCTGCAAATTGTAGGATCCAGACACACCGCCTACGCGAGTATCAACGGTGACTTCAGTACCTACGTAGTGAACGGCACGAACATTTTCCGGAAACGAATCGGCAATACTGAAGGTACCATCAGTTATTCCGGTAGTACCATCCCCTAATTCAAAATCCGGATTATCAAACAAGGCGATATCGTTTGCGCCGAAGGTCGTCGTATTATTATCTTCCGCTAAACCATTGCTGCTCAGCAATAGATCAGCATAACTTGCTGGGATCACATCGAGCGTAATCGTACCGGTCAATGCGCCACTTGCATCTTCATCGCCATCGTCGACGCTGACCGCAATGCTCGTATCAAGATCATTATTCGTCGCCGGATTGAACACCAGATTAGTGAGGGCAGTATTCACGTCAGCAACCGTACCGGTCATCGTCCAGATGCCGGTGCCCGCGGTATAACTCGCGCCATCAGTCGCACTCAGACTACCGGCTGCGATATTGGCAAGCGTAAGCGTTGCGGTTAGCATCTCGGCTGAATCGACATCGGTCACAACAATGTCGATGATCGCTACACTGGCAGCACCTTCAGTATAGGAGGTGGTTGAAGACAGATTCGTCGCGGTGGGAGGGGTATTTAGCTCGATTGTTGCCGTTGCCAGATTTGAATCAAGACTGCCGTCATTAGCAAGATACGTAAACGTGTCGATACCGGAAAAGCCGTTATCAGGGGTATAGGTAAAAGACCCATCAAACAGCAGATCCGCAACATATATTTCACTGTCGCCATCGCGCGTTGTCTCGAAAACTAATTGTGTGCCATCGGCTGACCAGCTGGGTCCCGCATCATTGAATATACTGTCAGTGAGCTGAATTACATTGCTACCATCCGTATCGATCACAATAATTTCGTTGTCACCGTCGCGGTCAGAGTTGAAGGCAATTCGGGAACCATCAGGGGAAAATCGTGGTGCACGATCATTGCCAGTATCGCTGGTCACTCGGTTCAGATTCGAGCCATCGGCAGCCATGGTGTAGATATTAAAATTACCGTCACGATTCGTTGTAAAAACAATCTGTGAACCGTCGGGTGACCAGTTGGGGTTATTGTCGATTCCAGCATCAGTAGTCAGACGAACCTGATTCGTTCCGTCGGCGTCCATCACATAGATTTCGTTGTCACCGTCCTGGTCAGAGCGAAACACGATTTTTGTTCCATCAGGTGACCAGTTGGGCTCGCGATCGTCGGCGACACCGTTTGTCGTCAATTGAGCCAAGCCGGTTCCGTCGGCGTTGATCGAATAAATTTCGTAGTCACCGTCCTGATTGGAAAAGAACGTAAGCTTGCTGCCATCCGGTGACCAGGATGGCGATCCTGCAACTGCGCCATCAAAAGTTACCTGAAAAACACCGGAACCATCCGCGTTCATCGTGAATATCTCTGTTCCACCATTTCGATCTGATTTAAAAGCGATCTTGCTGCCATCCGGCGAGAACATTGCCTGCTGATCACTGCCGACGTCATTCGTCAGGTTCGACTCGTTGATTGTTCCAATCGGTGCGATGCCCAGAACACCACTGCCTGGACCGGTGACAACATAAGCAGAGAGCGGATCGGTGTCCGAATCCGTATCGTTGGCAAGCAGTCCGGAAGCTGCGATAATGCTCAGTGTCGTGTTCGCTGGAGCCCTGTAGTTGTCGCCCATCGCAGCAGGCGCAGCGTTTGCTGTGGCCCCGAACTCAAAGGCGCCTATATCTGCCAGACCATCACGCAACATTCCTCGTTGGTCGATTGAGGGGGTGCCGGACAAATTAGCCGAATCAATTGCCGCACTTCCTGTCAACAAAGCATGAGTTCTTGTAGGTCCACCATTGTCATTCAAATTAGAATCAAGCAATGGATCGACTATCTGATCACCACTCCCGCTTAACCCTGCAGTACCATCACTGTCGATATTAAACCCACCGGATGTCAATGAACCGCTCGCGTTGACGCCATCCGGATTATGAAGAATCGAGTTCGAAAGGGTTACAATAGTGCTCCCCCCCAAGACATGAATTCCTTCACCGCCACTCACGCCAGAGTTGTGAGCAATGGTCACATTGGTGGCAGTCATGGCTGTTCTCGTCCACAACCCGTCACCACTGTTCGTCGAACTATCGTTGCCACTGATCGTCACATTCGTCAGCGATGCGCCTGCCGCGCCGAAGTTGTAAATGCCGCCACCGTTATTCGACGACGTATTATTGCTGATCGTGCTTTGTTCAATCGTCGCCGACCCACCATCAAGATTGATTCCAGCGCCCCATTTGGCTGTGTTGCCATCAACGGAAACATTGTCAATCGTCAGCGTGCCAACACTGAAGATGCCACCGCCTCCAGCAGTCGTGGTGTTACCTTGCACGTCTAGATTCGACAAATTCGCCGTCGCTCCGGCGTTGAGCACCACGCCACCGCCGGAGCCGCCCCCGGAGTTTCCATCCCTGATGGTGAGATCCTGGATGGTCACATCGCCGCTTTGTATATCAAAGATCCGATCTAATCCTCCACCATTGATGATCGTATCTCCTTGGCCAGCGCCCGTGATTATCAAGTCATGGAGAATATCGAAGTCGCCAGATGCTGAAAAATCCTCGCCGGATCCACCGATCTGGATGTAGAACGTTTCAGCGCCCATCGACTTCAGATCTATCGTATCGATATCCACGTCCTGATTGGCCGCAATAATGGCTTCACGTAGCGAAATTCCGTTGCTACCTGGAGTGTTTATCAAATTGGCGACACTAGAGGTATCCCCACCATCACTAAGGTCATCGTCAACTGTGTCGACGATAATGGTTGCCAGTACACCGGACCAGGCTTGCGGTCCAGACGATGCAAATGCCGCCGTCTCGACAGCCCCCATCTGATACTCCAGCTCCCAGTTACCACCCTGTTCGGCATTACCGGTCTGATCAACTGAGGCTGCAACATCAGCACCGGTCAAGGTACTGATGACATCGACCAGAGCCTGGCCTTCAGCATCATTGGCCAGATCGCAACCGTAGATCAGAATGTCTCCAGATTCAGCCAGCGCTGCCCCCCAATCATTCAACTGATCGTCATAGCTGTCCACGTTGCTGGACGAAAGCGTGCTGCTTCCAAGCTGAACCTGCCCAGCGGCTCCATGTGAAATGATGTGCACCGCATCCAGATCACGATGAGCATTCAAGGCAGTCGTAATCTGCCCTACTCCATCTGTGGCTGAATCGATCAGATAAACCTGGGTAGTAGCAGGGTCAGCGTCGCGTAACAAATCAGACAGCAACTGCTCTCCGTTGGCTACACCTGTGTCGAGAAAAATGATTTCGCGATACAGGGCCTGACTATTATCAAGAGACGAAAGCAGGTCTGTTGCATCCAGACTTTCACTCTCTGGACCAGCCCCGTTCTCACTCAGTGCCTGAAGAGCCGGTGCCACAAGATCACCAGGGGTGGTGTACGCATCTCCACTTCCCGAGTCAGTATCGACAGGGTCAATAGGTTGCGGCCCCCACCAATCAGCCGCAACCGTCTGATCCCAATCGGCCTGATGTTGCCCATCGCGGTCAAGTACGCTGAAATCAACACCCAGTGCATCAGCCGACAGCAATACGCGTGGCTCCATCACCTCCACGAAAATATCGTTATCAGCAGTGATTTTTATGCACTTGCGCCACGAAAACATTAACTATCCATGTTATTTGACTAGCTCCAGATTCTCGAACTCCAAATGCACACGGCACTTGACCCCAGCAGGGATAGCTTCATCAGGGTTGGACAATTCAAGACGGGCACCAAAAGTGCCACTGCCCGCATCACCCATCGGGTCAACAAGAATGACGGTTGCCTTCAGCGCGTTCGCCTGAGACAGTTCGGGGATAATGCTGCCTGACATACCCGCCTTGATCTTGCCAAAAAGACGCATGGGCAGAATCGCCTCAACATGCAGCGGATCCAGCTTTACGATACGTAGCAGTGGTTGATCATCGACGTATTCCCCCGGATCACTCAGACGCGCCGCAACCAGGCCGTCTATCGAGCTACGGATACGGCGACGATCAAGTGCCGTTTTGGCCCGAGACAGTTCGAGTTCATACAGCTCCATGTCATCCCTGGCCTGCAAAACGCGCCATGCCGCCAGATCCGCATCTGCGGTAGCGCTGTCTCGATCATGAACCGAAGCAGCCTTTACAGCGACCAGTGAGGAAAGCCTTTCCTCAGTTCGCTTATCATTCTCAAAAGCGGCCTTGCGCAGACCGACTTCGGTGTAGGTTTCAGCACGCAAGTTGGCAATCGACAGATTGGATTCTTCGAGTCGTGAATCCAGCGATGCCACGATTTGCCCGGCACTCACTCTGTCGCCCCGATCTACCAACACCTCGCGCAACTGACCGGACTCAGGGCTACCCAGATCAACGATCTGTGAAGGCGTCATAACGCAGTCGAAACTGGCAGTTGTCTCTTCAACTGTCCATGCCGTTGTATAGATGACCAGTAGGGCAGCCGTCAGACCACACTGCCCTCCCCTGCGTACTTTGCTCATAGTGCTCACAGTGCTAGTTGGAACTTCACCTAATCTAACGGCGAGACAATCACTTTCTACAGAGAACGAAGTGTTATACGGGATCGAGTTTTTTACTAATCATGCGTTTTACCTCATCAATCCATCGAGGCAGTAGTGGCTGGGAGCTGTGCTGGAACCGCACCGAGGCACGACTGCCCACATAGCGCCCTCGAGCACTGAACGGGATAGTGATATCGAATGCAAATACGCGCTCGAGCACAGTAGTTCCACGCTCATCCCGAGCATCAACCTGAATGGCGCCGCCTGATCTGCTGCCAAGAGCCGCATTGGGTAGCTGATCAGACGCTAACGGGACTTCTCGCAACAATGTTCCGGGCGATATCCGCCCGCTGCGTTCAGCCAGGCGCACCTCGATGTTGCCTGAACCTTCACGAATACGACTGGCATCTTTCTGCGTGGCCACAACCCGTATTACGACATCGGCTTGATTCGCCAGATAAGCCAGCATGTCACCTTGATGGATAAATCGCCCTTCCCGGTCGTGACCAAAAGGTACCTGCAACGTACCCATCCCCGGGCTGCGTACTACTAGTCCAGCCTCACGCTGGCGCAGTTGTAACAGATCCGCTTTTGCCTCTGTCAATCGTTCCGCGTGGATATCGCGAGCCACACGTTGGTCGAAACCTGCCAGATCATGTCGTGTTTGAAGTTCAAACACTCGAGCTTGCAATACATCAATATCAGCTTTCAGGGGCGCGTTAGTCAGCACGAACAGAACATCTCCACGCTCTACTGACGTTTCATCAGCCACTGTCTGGGTTTGCAAAAAACCATCAACTTCGGCACGAACCACGGCATGATCAGGTAGCAGTACCACTCCGTCAACGACGGTACTGGACGGGAAGGAAGCCAACGTCAGCAGCCCGGCAAATACACTAAACCCGCCTGCCAGCAATCCCACGGCTCGAACTCGTCGACCTGTCAGCGCAGGACTGAACATCAGGTAATGAAACTGCCGAACCAGCGGTACCAGCAATTGTATGCTCAAGAGCCAGATGGCCATCAGTGCGCCCAACACCGGCACAGATACCATCAAAAATAGTGCTATACCGATACTGACACCCGTTCGATAGACTAAGGCAGCTACGCCATAGAATGCAAACCAGCGGCGCTCCCTCGTCGTCAGTGAAGCAGGTTTCTGCGTGTCCGCCCCCAGCACATAACGTCTGAATAGATACACATGGTATTGAGAGGCACGACTGGATAGATTGGGGATCTCGATAGCATCCGCCAGGACATAGTAACCATCGAACCGCAGTAACGGATTCCCATTGAAGAGCAAGGTCGACACCCCGCCAATCAACATGATCGCGAATGCTGAGTCCCGTAACAGCCCATCATCAACATGCAGCCAGACAAAGAGAGCCACCGATGCTAAGAACACCTCTACCATGATTCCGGCAGCCCCCACCAGCATGCGTCGGTATTTGTCGGCGAACACCGATGCAGCAGAGGCATCGACATAGGGAACGGGTAGAAAAACCAGCAGCGTTATTCCCATCTCATTAACAGCAGCGCCACCGGATTTGGCGGCAAAGCAATGGCCGAGCTCATGCAATCCCTTGACGATGGGGTACACACAGACCAGTAGCACCCACTGGCCTGGGTCATCAAGACGCTGGGCGCCATACGTCGTTAAAGCATCCCATTGCATCAACGCCTGTGAGCCTGCGTAAAGACTGATTCCCAGCCATACAAACAAAAACAGCGGTTGGAACAACCAGGCAATCCAGGGAAAACTGCGTGTCAGAAATTGATCCGGGTTCAACAAACAGAACCTTGGCGATATCAGACGCATCCATCGTGCAAGTTGCCTGCGTCGACGTTCTTCCTGATGCTGTTCGACAAGTGTTGCGACCTCACGCGGTTTATCTGATTCCACCATTCCGGCGGCCTGAAGCTGGGTTATTGTACTGATGATTTCGTGTTGCCGAATCGGTGTCAGCTCTTGGCTTGTTGTAGACAATGCGCATACCTGCTCCAGTGTGCGCTGTCCGTCCATCTTCTCAAGCAGCTGGAAAACCCCCTGACTCAAACGCAATTGCTGCAGGTTGAAAGCATTGCGCAGCAAGTACGAATTACTTCCACCGTAGTTCAGTGTATCTACTGATACGCAATCGCAAAGAACAAAACGTAGCCCTGCCATACACTGCCACAATGGGTTTGGCAGATCGGTAGAAACAGCGCCATTTTTCACGGCCACAGGCGCCATAGTTGTAAACGCAACCAATCCGTCAAATCGTGCGTCCAGATCCACCAGCGACGATGCTCACCCACGACAATCTTTGCAACGCCCTGCATGCCAGGGCGCAAGCCTAGCAAAGTCTCTTGCAACGCAGCTTCGACCCGGAATGCAGGTTCAATTGTTTCTACTGGCGCCATCGTACTGATGCCACTGACAGTGAACCGAACGGTATCTCTTGGGAGCGCGGACAGCGTCAGTAAGCCCTGCTGCCCCACTTTGACTTCGGCGATATCCTTGTCGCTCACTTTCATTACTATTTGATATTCATCCAGAGGGGCAATCTGGAACAACAAATCGCCGCGCTGGACAGGTACTCCGAGCGAGCGACTCCAGTCCCCTGATATCACCAACCCACCCAGTGGGGCGCGTAATTCCGTACGTGACAATTGGTCCTGCACCAGAGACAATTTTGCTTGAGCCTGCTCAAGTTGTGCCTCGAATATTTTTGCCTTTCCATGATCGAGTGTGGCAACAGCCTGCCGATGCTGCTCGGCTAGCTCGCCTTGCTCGGCACGCAGCCTGCGACGCTCTCCAAGCAGCTCACGATCATCGAGCCGAGCCAGCAGGTCTCCTTCAGCAACCTGTTGTCCTGCCCGCGCTCTGGCATCAAGAATATAGCCCTCAAACGGGGCTATCACGGCCCTTTGCACCGTTCCTTCGAGAGTTGCCGACGCAGGTACCCGATACTCTCCGTCACTTTGTGCAAACAGCACAAGAAGCAACACAAAAACCATCAGACCTATTCGCTTTTGACGCCCATTCACATCCAGCAATTGCTGAATGCCTTCGTGACAAAGAGCCTTGAGTCGATGCAACCAGGGCCGCTTCTGTTCACGATGTAGCTCAAGCAATGGAGCAACGATCGTAGCACCCTCCTCGCATACCGCTCGTCGACTACTCTCATGACTGAATCCGTTGGCAAACTCAAAGCAGATAACCAATGGATTGCACAAACCTTGAAGGATCGGCACACAAAAAACACCGGATAAACTACCGGATTCCACTAACCGGCGCTGTTGAGGAAATTCACCTGTATCGTTATCAGAATTCGAGCAGCTTACGGTGCTTCCATGTTGCAAGGCCTCGGTCATGGCACTCTCGATAGATTTCACACGAGTACTGCGAAAATCCAGTTCACCCAGCTCTGAAATCGTATCCAGTTTCACGCCATTTTCAGTCGAGTACCCTAATGCTACTCGGGTACAGGCAGTACGGACCCGCAACAGTGCTAGTACGACTGTCACTGTATCGCGGTAGTCTTTTTGGGCCATGCCCGTCTGGATCAATCGTTTGTAGCCTTCCGACTCTGGCTCTTCATCGCGCTGCTCTAAAGCAAGATTGAGCCAGGACTCACCCCATTTGAGTAACTGCAGGACTGCAGCCTGTCTATCCGGCGGGGCTTTGACTTCCACAACCAGTGCACCGTCTGCATGCTCGCCCAGCTGCATTGGACAGGCGATACGCAATATCGTCGCACCATCCTCTTTTGAAATACTCGTACCGGTTACCGGCGCGCCAGAGCGTCGCGCCAATTGTGCGGCGAGGGACAGCTCAACTGTTGAGTCCAAATTGTCCGGGTAGCTAACCGTTAGACCACCAGGCAGCACCCCTGCCCCGTGAAGATCGATATAGGCATGCTGCAACCCAGATATCAGTTGGCTCTGTAGAGCAAACCAAGACCTGATGAAGGGTTCGGAAATGATCATGCCAAGGTCATCTTTAGACAGTTGTCTGCACGTGTACGACATCCTGAAGCAGGAAAACAATTCCTACTAAGCGGCTGAATGCAATCTATGTTGAGGGAGTTCGAGTGCGAGTAACACTGAAATAGCGGGTGAGTGTTTGTGCCAATTCAACATCAGGCATGCAAGTAATGCAGCAGCACCTGATCCACGCCCGGATCCAGGTGCAATGGACTCGATTTCTTCGAAACCGTCAGCGACGAAATACTGATCTCCACTGGCAGCAATGATCCTGATTGCAAGAACATTCAGATCAGGCAAAAGGTTACTATTTGGCATGTAAAAATTCTACCTGCACAATAAAAATTATAAATTGAGTGTTTTATGAAGCCATCTACTATCCGGATTTTTGGAATTCCAAACTGCGACACCATAAAAAAAGCTCGCGCATGGCTGAAAGAAAATGAGATCGAATACGAGTTCCACGACTACAAGAAAGCCGGCATCGACGAGGATACGCTGCGCAACTGGATCTTGGTAACAGGCTGGGAAGTACTATTGAATCGCCGAGGTACGACGTGGCGAAAAGTCCCGCAGGAAACCAAAGATAGTATTGACGAAGCCACCGCCATCGAGCTGATGCTGGAGAACCCCAGCATCATCAAACGCCCCGTTCTGACAATGGACAAGCGTATCGAAGTCGGTTTCTCAGCTGATCAATACGCTGCCCTGTTCAAATAGGCCTGCTGCTCTACATCTCGAACAGCAACACCTCGGCTTGCTCGCCACCTTCCAATACCAGCGTGCCGCCCCCGTCAATGGCCACACCATCGCCTTTGACCAGCAACACGTCATTAACCCGAAGCGTTCCGGCTGCCACTTGCAGCCAGGCCTTCTCATGCACGCCCAAGTCATGCTCAATGCGCTGCTCACCATTCAGCGTAGCAGCATGCACGAGAGCCTGAGCCCGTGTCGCCATGGAACCATCGCGCCCATCCGGTGACAGAAAGAGCTTCAACTTTCCGGCTTTGTCCTCCGCATTCACAACCATCGTCTCGTAACGAGGAGTGGCGCCGCGCTCTGAGGGCAGCAACCATACCTGCAGAAAACGAACCCGCTCATCAGCAGATGGGTTGAACTCACTGTGTACAACACCAGAGCCGGCGCTCATGTACTGCACACCGCCCGCACTCACGGTACTGCCATTACCCAGCGAGTCCTTATGCTCCAATGAGCCTTCCAGCACATAGGAGAATATCTCGGCATCCTGATGCTGATGCGGAGGAAAACCGCCGCCCCCTGCTACCTCATCGTCATTGATGACTCGCAATGGACCATATTGCATATGCTCTGGATCATGGTAGTTGGCAAAGCTGAAGGTATGAGCACTCTTCAACCAACCATGGTCAGCCATGCCACGATCAGCAGCGTGTCGAACTGTCATATTCATACGTGTCATCATGCAATCCTCATGTTGTGACTGCCAATCAAGTCGCTCGATTGCGCATGCCCACACAATAGTCCTTGCACTGAGAGTTATAAAGACGGCAAATTCGCAGTGTCTTTTCTGCCAGGGAGAATAATGTGGACCGATTCGAGGACTTACGTACCTTTGTTCGAGTCAGTGAACTAAGCAGTGTCAGTAAGGCAGCGGCAGAACTGCAACGCGCACCCTCAGCGGTGAGCCGACGTCTGAGTGAACTGGAAGCAAGGCTTGGCTCGCAACTGCTGACCCGTACCACCCGCCAGATCGTACTGACCGATGCCGGTGAGCGTTTTCTGGTTCGTGCTCAACAGATTCTTGCGGACCTGGAAGAAGCTGAGGAGTGCGTCGGCGAGGATGTGCAATCACTGACGGGCACCCTGCGCCTGACGGCGCCATTGAGCTTTGGCCTGAAGCACCTGACACCGGCCATCACCGGATTCCTGAAGGCAAATCCTGATCTGCAAATCGATATGGATCTGAACGATCAGCACCGTGATCTGATCAGCAACCGTCTGGATCTGGCCATCCGCATTGGCACCCTGCACGACTCGTCACTGAAATCCCGCCTGTTGGCACCGATCAATCAGATCGTCGCCGCCGCGCCTTCTTTCTGGAAAGAACACGGCAAGCCTGCCTTTGCCGCTGAACTCAGTCGCTACCCCGGCTTGTGCTACTCCAACCTGGCCAGCCCCGGACGCTGGTCCTATACCGATGCTTCAGGCAAGCCTGGCCTCGTGGACATTCACTCGATACGCATGCTGGCCAACAATGGCGACGTACTGCTGTCCTCAGCCATCGACGGCTTGGGCATTCTTCTGGAACCCACATTTCTCATGAATGATGCCATCCTGAATGGCTCACTTGAACCCGTTCTGATGGATCACCACTGGGGCCGCCACGGCTTGCATGCCGTCTATCCGGACACCCGCTTTCTTCCTGCGCGCACCCGCGCCTTCATTGATTATCTGGTGAACAATTTCGGCGACACCCCCCTATGGGATGAGTGTCTGAAACCATAATCAGGCGCTGATCAAGCTTTACGTAGCGCCGCCTGCTCAGCCCTTTCGACCGTCGTCTGGGCAACCTTGTCACGCAGATAAACCGGCATGGCCTGCTCAGGCGATACCAGACCACCTGCACGAGCGATAGCACCACCCAAGGTCAGCAGGTCCTCGGCCATCGGCCAGCAATCTGCCCGAATACGACTAGCATCAACAGCAAAATCACTTGCCAGAAGTTCGCCATAACACTCGGCACCTGATCCCGCCCACTGCCAGTTACGGTCCACTGGCAAATGCGGCATGTCAGCGGGAGGTATGACTTGCTCATCCATCACCGCCTGCATGAGATTAGCCTCATCCAGCACGAAGGCACTGAAATACACCTCACTCATTCTCGCATCCAGACACACAGCCAGTTCAGTATCGCCGTGCTGCCGGAAACACCCTTGAGCCACGGACTGCAAGGTTGATATACCTACAACTCCCACGTCCGCACCCAGTGCAATCCCCTGAGTCAACGCCACGCCAATTCTGACGCCCGTAAAACTTCCCGGGCCTCGGCCAAACACCACGCCATCAAGCTGGGTGGGGGCCAGCCCCGCCTCACTCATCAGCGCATCGATCATCGGTAAAACCAATGCGCCGTGCTGCTGGGGCGCCATGCGATGATCCAGCAGTAATTGCCCATCCAGGGATAGCCCCACCGAACAAGCATCGGTAGAGGTCTCAATCGCAAGCAAATTCATGATTCAACCGGATCCTCATCAAGGCTCTTGCGCGCTTTTTCGTAGAATTGCTGCACTTCGTCCAAACCTCTGGTAATAGGCATCGGTGGCAAACTGGTGATGAATAGCTCACCGTAATCACGCGTACGCATGCGCGGATCACACAACACCAACACACCTCGATCCGTCACATCCCGTATCAAGCGTCCGACACCCTGCTTGAGAGCGATGGCAGCCTGTGGAATCTGAAATTCGTAAAACGGGTTGCCACCGGCTTTTTTCATGTGATCGATACGCGCACTCATGACAGGATCTCCCGGGGATCCGAACGGCAGTTTGTCGATAACGACCAGGGACAAGGCATCACCACGCACATCCACGCCTTCCCAGAAACTGCTGGTACCCAGTAACACTGCATTGCCGGCCTCTTGAAAGGCTTCTATCAATTCACGCTTGGGCATTTGCCCCTGCATCAGTATTGGATATTCAATTCGGCCTTCGAGCAAACGTGCTGCTTCATGCATGGCGCGATAACTGGTAAAAAGCAGAAAAGCTCGTCCTTCACTGGCTTCAAGCACAGGGATGACCGTGTCTACCACCGCCGTCGTATAGCTGGAACGCTGTGGCTCCGGCAATGCCTCGGGCAGATAAAGCAGCGCGTTATGCGTGTAATCGAACGGGCTATCCACCTGCAGCTCACGAATATCTTCCAGCCCCAACTGACCACAGAAATGACCGAAATCGCCGCCCACTGCCAGTGTTGCCGAGGTAAACACCCAACTGGATGTCATGCCCTTCATGGCTCTCTGGAAAGGCCCCGATACGGTCATGGGTGTCATGTTCAGACTGAAGCCGGTACGGTAGGTTTCATACCAGTGCACGTACTCGCCATCGGCTGGGTTATCAACAAACCGCTTCAGAGAGTCTGCGTGTATCACCGCCCGCTTGTGACAGCTTTCCAGTCCCTTGCCACGTGGCGCGGCATCCGCCAACGCCTCTTCCAGTGAGCCCAGCAGAATGGTCAGACGTTCCAGCTCACGGTCGACGGCGGCGGTGTCCCTGACCGAAAACCAGGTATCACGACCAGGCTCGATAGGAAAGGCCAGACGAAAGTGACGAATGCCGGTTTCCAGTTCCTGCGCAAGATCCCGTAGCTCACGCATATCCGGAGCTTCCTGCAACTGCTCACCGACGGTGTCACGAGCCAGATCCAGTAGCTGACGACTGCTGAACTTGCGACCGAAGAACTGTGCAGCGATATCGGGCAGCTGATGTGCCTCATCGATAACAAAGCCATTGGCGCTGGGTAGCAATTCACCGAAGCCCTGCTCCTTGAGTGCCAGATCCGCACACAGCAGATGGTGGTTGACGACGACAATATCTGATTCCTGTGCCTTTTTGCGAGCGTTATGGATATAGCAATCGGCCATATCTTCAAACTCGTGCTTGGAACAGAATTCTTCATTAGACACAATAAAACTCCAGGCCATGGAGTCTTCGGGAACGTTCATCACTTCCGCGATGTCGCCGGTCTTGGTGGAATTTGCCCAACTGGCGATGGTGCGCAGATGTAATTGGTGGCGATCATCCAGCAAGGCTGGATGGCCCATGGCGCGTTTCAGCCGATGCTTGCACAGGTAGTTGGCGCGCCCCTTGAGCAGACTGGTAGTCACTCCGGATGACAATGCCTTCTTGACCAACGGCAGATCGCTGTAGAACAGCTGATCCTGCAGGTGGCGAGTGCCCGTGGAGATGATTATCCGCTGACCGGATAAAATGGCGGGCACCAGATAAGCAAAGGTTTTGCCGGTACCGGTACCGGCCTCCCCGACCAGCACATTGCCCTTCTCGAACGTGCTGAATATGGCCTCAGCCAGATGCTGCTGCTCTTCACGTGGGGCAAAGCCGGACAGGTGCCGCGCTATCGGACCATCAAGGCCCAATACTTCAGTGATCGAATCAATTGCTTCCATGGCCGGTGCCTCCTTGCTCCGGTTGGCAACTGCGCACTGGCAGCTGCTGACTAGCGATATTCGTACTGTTGCACTTTTTTGTGTGCACTTCTCACACCCAGCAGATCACCGCGCATCTTTCGAGCGTGCTCGATGATCAACCAGTTTCGGTATAACAGTGCCTGATCTGCATCAGTGGCAAATGCATTGGATTTGGTCGCGTAACTTTCTGCCAGTGCCGCTTCCAGACCCGTTAACTGTAATTCTGCCGCCCGGCTCCATAGCACGGGGCTGCGTGGATCCAGATCAATTGCCTGGTACAGTATTTCGAGCGCCGCCGAATTCTTGCCCGCAGCTCGAGCTTCCTCTGCAGCAGACCAGAAGCCTGCCACTTTCGCATCGGTGGTATCACCCCGGGCAATACCGCCACCGGGTGCGCCAATAACAGGATCTGGCAAGGTATCGATGTTGATGGCAGGTGGCGTCGTGGCACAAGCGCCTAACAACAATACGGAACACAACACGGCAATTGCGTGTACGGGTCGTTTCTGAGCTGGATTACGGATGATCATGGTGTCCTGGGAGTCTGCAGGCGCATTCTGCCTAGCTTAGTCGGCTACAGCAAGCCTTCAACTATGTTGATCTCGATTCTTCGATTCTGTTCCCGACCAATGGCAGTTGCATTAGCGGCTCGAGGGCGGCTTTCGCCATAACCATAAGGCTTGATTCGGTCCGCTGTAATGCCTTGCGAGACCATATAGCGTACCACTGACAGCACGCGTTGCTTCGAGAGTTCGAGGTTATCTGCAGCGGCGCCACGGTTGTCTGTATGCCCTTCCACCGCAATCACCACCTCAGGGTAACGCAATAGAGCTTCTACCAGCTTGCTCAACGCGGCACGCGAATCGGATGACAGCTCGGTTTTATCAGGACCAAAGTTCAGGCCTTCAATAACGCCCGTGACAATCTCACAACCTGTTGCATCAACCAGTGCTGTGGATGAGGAATCGGCGCATTCGTCTTCGGAATCGGGAATTCCATCCTTGTCAGCATCCTGCGCAAGGCTTTCGTCTACGTCAGCTCTCGTAATGGCAGCGCCGGCTTTACCCAGACCCTCGGTACCGGTTACCGGTGTTCTGCCCGAGGCACACCCGACCAGGACTTGCAGACTGCTCAGCAGTACGACCCATTTGATGATGTTCATGGTGCTTTCTTGCTCTCCTTGTATTGGGTGTTGACCAACGCCTCATCGAAACACAACGAAGCAGCGGTCACGCCGCGAGGAACAGGCCTGTTCCCGGTGCCGATAATGTCTGGGTAGTGAAGGGATCCCGCCCCTGAAGGCTAGCAGAATCACTGCAGACTGCAATCCCTTCATACCGCGCACTTACATGCGTATTCCGGACCAGAATGATACGGAACACGGTATTTAGACATCAAAAGGTTACACATTCATCTCAAAACGAGCACAAGACTTACTCAGCATCACTCCCATTCAATGGTTGCCGGAGGTTTGCTGGATATGTCGTATGTAACCCTTGATATCCGTGTAATCGAATTACAGATAGTGCGCGACACTTCATCCAGAAAATCCCAAGGCAGCTGTGCAGCCCTTGCAGTCATGAAATCAACCGTCTCGACAGCACGTAAGGCAACAACGTAGTCATAGCGTCGACCATCACCCGTGACACCAACCGACTTGATCGGCAGAAACACGGTAAAGGCCTGAGAGACTGTGTGATAGAGATCGTGGCGTAACAAAGCCTCGATGAAAATATTGTCAGCCTCACGCAGGATGTCCGCATATTCCTCTTTGACCTCACCCAGAATCCGCACACCCAGACCAGGACCAGGAAACGGATGGCGCTGCACCATGATGGGCGGCAATCCCAGATCCATACCGATGGTACGAACCTCGTCCTTGAACAACTCTCGTAACGGCTCGACCAGCTTCAACCGCATCTCGCTCGGCAAACCGCCCACATTATGGTGTGACTTGATCAGATGAGCACTGCCCGAAGTACTGGCAGCCGATTCGATCACATCAGGATAAATGGTGCCTTGTGCTAGCCATAAAGCATTCTTCAGCTTGGCGGCCTCTTCCTCGAAAACCTCGATAAAGAGATTGCCAATAACCTTGCGCTTGGCTTCAGGATCAGTCACACCGGCCAGCGCATCCAGAAAACGCTTCTGTGCATTGACCCGAATAACCCGCACACCCATGTTGTCAGCGAAGGTCTTCATGACCTGATCACCTTCATGCAGACGCAACAGACCGTTGTCGACAAACACGCAGGTCAGCTGCTTGCCAATGGCTTTGTGCAACAGTGCTGCCACCACAGATGAATCCACACCACCTGACAGGCCCAGCAAGACTTCATCTTCGCCGACCATTTCCTGCACACGACTCACCGCATCATCAATGATGTTGCCCGGCGTCCATAGACCATCGCACTGACAGATATCCAGTACGAAACGACGCAGGATATCTGCCCCTTTTTTGGTGTGAGTCACTTCGGGATGAAACTGGATACCAAAGCGTTTGGCAGCTTCATTGGACATGATGGCACTAGGGGCATTCGCACTGGTACCTACCAGTGAGAAACCCTCAGGCAAGGTTTCAACACGATCGCCGTGACTCATCCAGACATCCAGCTGGCTCTTGTCTTCCAGACGGTGATCTTCCAGACCATCGAACAAGGCTGAACCACCGTGCACGTTAACGACCGCATGCCCAAACTCGCTGTGCGAGGCCTGCGCCTGCACCTCGCCACCCAGCTGGTGAACCATGGCTTGCATGCCATAGCAAATACCCAATATTGGCGCATCCATATCCAACACTGCCTGTGGAATAACCGGTGAACCCGGCGCAATGACAGACTCAGGCCCGCCAGAGAGAATCACACCACTGGCGTTGAATTCCCGAACCACCTCATCACTGATATCCCAGGGATGAATTTCGCAATAAACACCACTTTCACGCACTCGTCGTGCAATGAGCTGTGTCGTTTGTCCACCAAAATCGAGAACCAGAATTCGCTGGTCATGCAAGTCGGCCATAGGTATCAACTGATCCGGTAGTTAGGAGCTTCTTTGGTCATCTGCACATCGTGCACATGGCTTTCTCGCATGCCGGCGCCCGTCACCCGTACAAAGGTGGCATCGCGACGCATGCTGGCTATATCAGGAGCCCCGCAATAACCCATGCTGGAACGTACGCCGCCGATCATCTGATGAACGATGGCAGACATAGGGCCCTTGTAGGGGACTCGACCTTCAATGCCTTCGGGTACCAGCTTGTCTTCCGCGTCCTCATCGTCCTGAAAATAACGATCGCTGGAGCCGGCGCGCATCGCACCCACGGAACCCATGCCGCGATAGGACTTGTAAGAGCTTCCCTGGTACAACACGACTTCGCCCGGCGCCTCTTCGGTGCCTGCGAACATGCCGCCCACCATGACGGTGGATGCACCGGCAGCAATGGCCTTGGCCATATCGCCCGAGAAGCGAATACCACCATCGGCAATCAACGGCACATCGGTATCCATCAGAGCCTTGGCTACATTGTGGATAGCAGTAATCTGCGGCACACCCACACCCGCAACAATTCGCGTCGTGCAGATTGAACCAGGACCAATGCCGACCTTCACACCATCAGCGCCACGAGCAACCAGATCCAGCGCAGCTTCAGCCGTGGCGATATTGCCGCCGATCACCTGCACGTCAGAGAAATTTTCCTTGATCCAGGCAACGCGATCGAGCACGCCTTGAGAGTGTCCATGTGCGGTGTCGACAATCAGCACATCCACACCTGCATGTACCAGCTGTGCAACTCGCTCATCGGTGTCGGCACCGGTGCCCACGGCGGCCCCGGCCAGCAGGCGAGCCTGACCGTCCTTGCAGGCATTCGGAAAATCCTGTGCCTTGCGAATATCCTTAACGGTGATCATGCCGCGCAGTTCGAAGTCGTCATTGACGATTAGCACCTTTTCGATCCGGTGCTTGTGCAATTGTTCGATAGCTTCACTGCGAGGCGCACTTTCATGCACCGTCACCAGTCGCTCGCGCGGCGTCATGATGGCGGAAACCGGTTGATCCAGACGCGTTTCGAAACGCAGATCACGCTGGGTCACGATGCCGGCCAGTGTCTTGCCTTGCACCACTGGCAATCCGGATATGCCGTGCTGGGCAATCATATCCATGACCTGACGGATGGTGGTATCAGGCGTAATCGTGATGGGTTCGGTCACCACACCACTTTCATGCTTCTTGACGCGTGAGACTTCAGCAGCCTGACGTTCAATGGACAGATTCTTGTGGATGATGCCGATACCACCTTCCTGCGCCAGAGCGATCGCAAGACGTGATTCGGTTACGGTATCCATCGCGGCAGAGAGCAGCGGGATATTCAGTCGCAGGGACCGGGTGAGTTGTGTTGACAGGTCGACATCGCGTGGCAAAACCTGCGAATGCCGAGGTGTCAGCAGAACATCGTCGAAAGTGAGAGCTTCTTGGGTGACGAGCATCGATTAAGACAACCATAGGGGCAGACAGGATGCGGGCGAAGTATACAGTGATTACAGGCCTTGCCGGTGTATGCTTCACACCGTGGATAAAAAGATATTTACAGTCAGCCGCCTGAATCAGGAAGTTCAACGACTTCTGGAAACCGGATTCGGCACACTTTGGCTACAGGGCGAGCTTTCCAACTTCAGCCGACCGGCCAGTGGGCACTTTTATTTCACCCTGAAAGACAGCCAGGCACAAATACGTTGCGCCATGTTCAAAGGTCGCAACCGTTATATCGACTTCCAGCCAGAAAACGGCGAAGCCGTCATTGTGCGCGGCAAATTGGGTCTTTACGCTGCGCGTGGTGATTACCAGCTGATCGTGGAGCACATGGAACCTGCCGGTGCCGGCAAGCTGCAGGCAGCCTTTGAAGCGACCAAGCGCAAGCTGGATGAGCTGGGCTGGTTTTCCCAGGATCTGAAACAGACGGTTCCGGCCCTGCCCCGCACCATCGGCGTGGTGACCTCACCCACCGGTGCAGCACTGCGAGATGTGCTGCAAGTGCTGGCGCGGCGTTATCGTCAGGCCGATATCATCATCTACCCGACCCTGACTCAGGGCGCAGCAGCCGCACCCGCCATCGTCCGAGCTTTGCAACAGGCCAACCGGCGCGCAGAAACCGATGTCCTGCTATTGGTTCGCGGCGGTGGTTCTCTCGAGGACTTATGGGCCTTCAACGAAGTCGCCGTGGCTGAAGCCATCAAGGACAGCGTCATCCCTGTGGTGGCAGGCATCGGCCACGAAGTCGACATCACCATCAGCGATCTGGTTGCAGACCTGCGCGCACCCACGCCCTCGGCGGCCGCAGAACTGGCAACCCCTGACGGCAACAGCCTGCAGCACCGTGTCAGCGCAGCCTCCAAGGCCCTCTATCGGGCGAACCAGGCCCGCCTCGACGACAGTCGCCAGCGCTTGAACCAGCAACTCGCTCGACTACACCTGCGCCACCCCGAGCGTCGCTTGCGAGAACAGGCACAACGTGCCGATGAACTGGAAATGCGTTTGACTCGGGCCTGGGATGCACAGAAACAACGCCGTATGTCGCGCCAGCAGGCCCTCAGAGCCCGCCTGGAAGCGAGTTCACCCGCTGTTCGCCTTGCACGCCATCAAGCTCTCTGGCAGGCTATGGAAGCTCGAATGCGCGTCGCCATCGGTAAACGGCAAGATCGTGCTCGCTCACGTTTCGAAATCATGGCACGAGCGCTGCATGCTGTTAGCCCTCTCGGTGTGCTGGAACGTGGTTATGCACTAGTCAGAAAAGATGGAAATATCGTGTCGCAGGTCAGCAGCTTGCAGCCTGGCGACAAAATTACAACCAGGCTCTCAAATGGTGAATTCAGTGCCATTGTGAGCAGTACAGACTCTTTGAAACCTTGAATATTACCTACACAACTATTGCTTTTTCTTCAAATAACTGGTAAAAAGCGGCGCTGCGAAATTTGTGACTAGAGTAGGTAGTCACATGGCAACAATCACGTCCAAGAGAGCTGCTGGCACTCGTGCCACAAAGCTTCGGGTTCGAACATGAAGACCGGAAGTACACCAGCCGCCGAAAAGGCTTCTACGGAGAATATTGCCTTGTCCCCTACCTCTGAAAACAAGCCCGCCAAGAACAAAGCCAGTAGTAAAAAAACTGCGGCTAAAAATACTGACATAGACAACGACCAAGTCGACGCTGAAGAAGATTCAGCCGGGAAGTCAGCTTCTGCCATCGGTAGTACATCTACCTCAACGAAGGTTTCAAAAAAGAAAGTGCCTGTGTCCAAAACCAAGAAAGTTGCTGCAGCCCCTGTAGTGAACAATGATTATGATGATGATGACGGTGACGATGAGCTGGAGGTCTCCAGCAAATCCACGGTTGTCCCTTACGAGCGCGGCAACGGCCATTACATGACCAACGAGCAGCTGCAGGAATTCAGTCAGAAACTGGCCGAATGGAAGCAGCAGCTGATGGAAGAAGTGGATCGTACTGTGGGGCACATGAAAGATGATGCCACCAACTTTCCTGACCCGAACGATCGTGCCACACAGGAAGAAGAATTCAGTCTGGAACTGCGCACCCGAGATCGGGAAAGAAAGCTGATCAAGAAAATCAACGAAGCCCAGAAGCGCATTGATGACGATGAGTATGGTTACTGCGAAACCTGTGGCATCGAAATAGGCGTCAAACGTCTAACAGCACGCCCCACTGCCGAGCTCTGCATAGATTGCAAGACTCTGGAAGAGATCCGCGAACGTCAGACGGCCTGACACGCTTTTCGATGACAGACGGTCGCTTGGAGACAGCCCCAGCGGCCAGACCGATTGGACGTTTTGCCCCCTCCCCCACAGGGGAGCTTCATTTCGGCTCGCTACTGGCGGCGCTCGCAAGTTACTGCGATGCCCGCCAGCGCAATGGCGTCTGGCAACTACGCATAGACGACATCGATGGCCCCCGATCAGTTCCGGGGTCCGCGGATGCCATTCAGCGTAGCCTGGAGTCTCACGGTTTCCAGTGGGATGGCCCCATTTTGTGGCAAAGTCACAGAATAGAACGCTATCACGCTGCATTGGCAGCTCTGATCGACAAACAGCTTGTCTTTGCCTGCAATTGCAGCCGCCGCTCATTACCTGCCGGCCAGATCTATCCCGGACACTGCCGCAATCAACTCGTGACTCTGACGCCTGTGGCTGACCACGCCCTGAGATTACACATGCTGGGCAAGGTCGAATTTACGGATGCCGTCCAGGGTTTGCAACAATTTGACCTGAGCCTCGATGTTGGCGATAGTATCGTCTGGCGCCGTGATCAACTGGTGTCCTATGCACTGGCATGCGCCGTGGACGATGCGGACAATGTCACTCACGTAGTGAGAGGTGCCGACTTGCTGGAAGGCACTGGAGCTCAATTGGGAATCATCAAGGCACTGGATCTGCGACCACCAGAATATGCACACCTACCGGTGGCAATGGACGTCAACGGCGACAAACTGAGCAAGCATTCAAAGGCACCTCCCATTGATGAATTCGAACCACTGACCACCCTTGCACAGGCCTGGCAAGCGTTGGGACAGATAGACATTGAAGCCAGCAGCGTCACAGAATTCTGGAGCCAGGCTATCAGCCACTGGCAAATGGCGCGCGTACCCAGAGTACGTCGGATCACCGTGTGAACCAAAGTGCACCACCAACAGACCATAGTCTGCTGATCTGCCTGCTGGCATTATTTCTGGTCAACTCGCCGTTCAATCAGTGGTGGTCAACACTCACCCTGCCCTGGTATGCCATGTACCTTCCCTGGCTGCTGATCATCGTACTAGTGGCTATCAACCAGCACAGACTTCAACGGAAGCAAGACGGTGGGGATTGATCTTGCGTTTCTGTTTGCCATCGCCCTCAGCTACCTGGGCCTTCTGTTTGTCATCGCCTGGTGCACCGAACGTGGCTGGCTGCCTGACCGACTCGTTCGTTCACCCCTGGTTTATTCATTATCGCTCGGCGTCTACGCCACCTCCTGGACCTATTACGGTAGCGTTGGCCTGGCCGATCGCAGCGGGTTTGCCTTCCTCAACATCTACCTGGGGCTCACCGGCGCCTTCATCCTGGGACCCTATCTGCTAAGGCCCATTCTGCGATTGTGCCGTGAGCATCAACTCACATCGATTGCCGATCTGCTGGCCTTTCGCTACGGCGGTAGAGCAACGGGTTTTGCAGTCACACTGTTCATGCTCATCGGTATCCTGCCCTATATATCCTTGCAGATCAGAGCTGTCACCGAATCCATACAGATACTCAGTCAGCAAGCTCCACCCAATCTGCTTGCACTGGTTTTCTGCGCCGTCATTACCATATTCGCCATCCTGTTCGGTGCTCGTCACCTGACGCCTCGGGAGAAACATCGTGGCCTGGTCGTGGCCATCGCTTTCGAATCCGCCATCAAACTGATTGCCATGGTCATTGCCGGACTGTTTGCAGTCACTCAGGTATTCGACTCTCCCATGGCCATGAGTCAATGGGCCAGCAAACAACCTGAGATGTTGAATGCACTGTACTCGCCGGCCACCACCGGTCTCTGGCCCACCTTGCTGCTGCTCTCGTTCTGCGCAGCCTTTACGTTGCCACGTCAATATCACATGACGTTTGCCGAGAATGAAACCCCACGGCACCTGAACACCGCCTACTGGCTTTTCCCGCTATATCTGCTGATACTCAACCTGCCGATCATCCCCATTCTGTTTGCCGGACGATTTCTTTCCCTGCCCATGGAATCGGATTTCTATGTACTGGGAATGACCTTGACACTGGGTCGGGAATGGTTGGCCATACTGGTTTTTCTGGGTGGTTTGTCTGCTGCCAGCGCCATGATGATAGTTACCACGCTTGCACTATCATCCATGTGCATGAATCATTTTCTGCTGCCCGCAACGCTGGCCACCAACCGACCTCGGGACTTCTATCGACGCCTGCTCTGGGGCCGTCGCATGATCATTACTGCCATCATCGGGGCCGGCTACGGGTTCTATATCATCATCGAACTACAGGATGGCCTGGCCAGTCTTGGCTTGATATCCTTTGTCGCAGCAGCCCAGCTACTGCCCGGTGTTTTCGGCGTATTGTTCTGGCCACGTGCCACCCAGGCCGGCTTCATTACCGGCCTGACAGCAGGCTCATGCGTGTGGTTCTTGCTGTTGATATTGCCATTGATAGACAGCCGTATCGTGCCAACTGAATGGGTTGCACCTGGCATCGATATCTGGACACTGACCACATTCTGCACCTTGAGTATCAACGCCTTTCTGTTCATTGTTGGCTCACTATTGAGCCAGCCGACCGATGAAGAACTTGCCGCAGCACAGGCCGCCAATGAGCATTCTGCTCTGACAGCATCAGGGGCCACCATTGCACAATCGGTGGTTCACTATCGCTATGCACTGCGCCAGGCACTGGGCGGCAGAGTGGCGCGCGACGAAATCGATCGCGCTCTACAGGAAACCGGCATTCGCAAGGATGAAACACGACGCTCAGAACTGCGCGTTCTGCACGATCGACTGGAGCGAAACCTGACAGGTCTGCTAGGCCCCACCCTGGCACGCGAAATCCTGCGCCGCCAGCCCGGCAGTCACGAAGGCCTGCTCAGCAATACGCTTGATGCCCGCATGCTGGAGCGCCGCCTGCAATCGTCACGCGAGCAGATGCGCGGCCTGACCAAGCAAATCGATGATCTGCGCCAGTACCTGCAGGATGTGCTGCGACAGCTGCCATTGGGGGTGTGTTCCATTTCGGCCAATGGGCAGATCTATATCTGGAACTCGGCCATGCACAAACTGACCGGGATCGACGAACGGGATGCCTACGACAAGCCACTGGATCAACTGCAGGCCCCCTGGGGTCTCTTGTTGTCAAACTTTGCACTCTCGAGCGATAAACACCAGATTCGTCGCAAGGCTTTTCCGGGCGATCGACCAGTCACCATCAACCTTCACAAAGCGGACATTGGTGCTGATATCGGCATGCCGATCGGTCAGGCCGATGCTCTGGTCGGCCAAGTCATCCTGATGGAGGATCGCACCGAACTGGACACACTCGAAGCCGAGCTGGCACACAGTGAACGCCTGGCTTCCATAGGGCGACTGGCTGCAGGTGTCGCCCATGAAATCGGCAACCCACTGACTGGCATCGCAAGTATTGCCCAGAATCTTCATTATGAAGTGTCTGACAATGAATCAGCACCTGTCATACGCGAGCAAACAGACGACATCCTGACTCAGGTTGGCCGAATCAACTCCATTGTCCGCTCACTGTTGACGTTCTCACATGCCGACGCGGTCACCGACACGCCCTATGAAGTAGTGGATGTAACACAACGAGTCAATGAAGCCGTTCGCCTGATCAAACTCTCTCCCGACTTGCGCCGGCTCTCGATTCAGACATCCATGCCCGAGTCGGTATTGGTCTACGGTGATGCCAATCTGCTGATGCAGGTCTTCGTCAATCTTGTCAATAATGCCTGTGATGCCTCACCTGACGGCGCCACCATTCACGTTCAAGGTTTCATACACGATAATGAACTGACCGTAGAGACAATTGACGAAGGCAGTGGGGTCAGCCCTGAAGCCCGTGAACAGATGTTCGAACCCTTTTTTACCACCAAGGCCGTTGGCCAAGGCACCGGACTGGGACTGTCGCTGGCCTACAGCATCGTTGCCAATCACAAGGGTCGCCTGCGAATTGGCGATAGTGAACAAGGCACGCGTATGATTGTCACTCTGCCTTTGTATAACGCCGCCTCATGAAACGCATACTGCTGGTCGAAGACGAGGAAGTCATTCTCAAGGCCTTGCGTCGCCTGCTGGAACGCAACCACTTCCATGTCGAGACAGCCACAACGGTTGAGCAGGCAATAGCCGCACAGCCTCAATCCTTTGATCTGGTATTGGCCGATCTGCGCCTGCCCGGCGCCGAGGGCACCAGCGTCATCCCCCTGGCCGACCCGGTGCCGGTCATCATCATGACCAGCCATGCCAGCGTACGCTCAGCGGTTGACGCCATGCGTCACGGGGCTATTGACTATATTGCCAAACCGTTTGATCACGACGAACTGCTCATGGTCATCAACCGTGCGTTGATGCAAAACCTGATGCAGGCGCAGAATCGGGCTTTACGCCTGGATGTGCAGCGTACCAGCCCCTTGCAACAACACGTTCGAGGTACGGTGCTTGAGGATATGCTCAACTCACTGACCGATCTGCGGGATACGCAACGCTTCCTGCACCTGCACGGAGAGTGGGGAACTGACCGGGAAGGCCTGGCACGGCTCATTCACGCCAATGGCTGCCGGCGAGAAGCCCCTTTCGTGGTTGCCGATATTGGCATCGATACCGCCTCGAGCGATGCGATTGCACTACTGGGCAGCAGCGGAGAGGTTCCGCGCGACGGCTTGCCACCGGGCGGTCTATTGCAGGCAGCACACAATGGCACCCTGGTACTGCGGCATCCCGAACAACTCCAGCCAGAGCTACAACTGCAACTAGCCAGTGTGCTCGTGCAAGGCAGCATCAATCTGCCAGGCACTAGTCGTCAGCGCTCCATCAACGTCAAGATCATCACGATTGCACATGATTCTATCGAACAACTCGAATCCGATAACACCCTGATTCCGGAACTGGCCGAGCTCTTTGTCAACGATCAGTTCTCCGTACCTCCGCTACGGCTAAGGCGCGACGACATATTGCCTCTGGCCTGCCAGCAACTACGCGTCATCGAACGACGTCATGGCTGTCGACGCCTGAAACTATCGGTCGACGCCGAAGCCTCTTTACGCGCCAATGACTGGCCGGGCAACGTCATGGAGCTGGACAATGTCATCACCCGAGCGGTATTCGTAACAAACGGCAATACCATTACCAGCGAGGACCTGGGTTTCTCTCACGGTGCGACCGGCAGTCGCGATCTCAGCCTCGATGAGTACTTCCGCTACTTCGTTCTGCATAACCAGTTAACGTTATCAGAGACAGAACTGGCAGCCCGACTAGGTATCAGCCGGAAGGCTCTCTGGGAGCGTCGCCAGAAAATGAATCTGCTGCGCGAGAGCGCTGAAAGCGTTTCGCCCTGAATGATTTGTCGTATTGCTACAACAATCACAGACTAAAATCAATACTCTCAGAGACTTGGATTTACCACGCTCGTTTGTTTGACTCTAACTTTTGTGAGGGTACACTGCCGTCATCAGCCTCAACTAAAGACATTCGTATGTCGACAGATCATATCTACCCCGTTTCTACCGAATTTGCGGAGTCAGCCTATATCGACGAAGCACGCTACGAGGAGATGTACGCACGCTCAATGGATGATTCCGATGAGTTCTGGGCTGAGCAGGCGGAAGAGTTCATAGATTGGTTCAAGCCCTGGGAAACGGTTCAGGAATGGGATTTTCACACCGGAGATATCAAATGGTTCGATGGCGCCAAGCTCAACGTGTCCTACAACTGCCTTGATCGCCACCTGGAAAAACGTGCTAACCAGACAGCCATCATCTGGGAAGGCGACGATCCCAGTGAGTCCCGCCACATTACCTACGCAGAGCTTCACGACGAGGTTTGCCGATTCTCCAATGCTCTGAAAGGTATCGGTATCAAGAAAGGTGACCGGGTCTGCATTTATATGCCAATGATTCCCGAAGCTGCCGTTGCAATGCTTTCCTGCGCTCGAATCGGTGCCGTTCATTCGATCGTATTTGGTGGCTTTTCACCAGATGCTCTCAAGAATCGCATCAACGACTCGGCCTGCTCTCTCATCATTACGGCTGATCAGGGCATGCGCGGCGGCCGCAAGTTGCCACTCAAAGCCAATGCAGACATTGCCTGTGACAAGGCCGAATCTGTCAAACGTATGGTCGTGGTAAAGCGCGGCGGTGAGGGTGTTGACTGGAAAGACGGGCGCGACCTCTGGTATCACGAACTTATTTCCGGCGCCTCCAACGATTGCCCAGCTGTCGAGATGGACTCAGAAGACCCGCTCTTCATCCTCTACACGTCAGGCTCCACCGGCACTCCCAAGGGGGTTCTGCATACCAGCGGTGGCTACATCCTCTATGCCGCCATGACGCACAAATACGTGTTCGATTACAAGGATGGTGAGGTTTACTGGTGCTCTGCCGATGTGGGCTGGGTCACCGGACACTCCTACATTGTCTATGGGCCTCTGGCCAACGGCGCCACCACCCTCATGTTCGAAGGCATCCCGACCTACCCCACGGTCAGTCGTTTCTGGGAAGTCATCGAAAAGCACAAGGTCAATACGTTCTACACCGCACCCACCGCTATCCGTGCCTTGATGGCTCAAGGTGATGAGCCGGTCACCTCAATCGACAAAAGCTCTCTGCGTTTGCTGGGCAGTGTCGGTGAACCCATCAACCCCGAAGCCTGGGAATGGTATTCAAAAGTTGTTGGTGAATCGCGTTGCCCAGTCATTGATACCTGGTGGCAAACTGAAACCGGCGGCATCCTCATCTCACCCTTGCCAGGAGCGACGCCCCTGAAACCGGGCTCGGTATGCAAACCGTTCTTCGGCGTAGAGCCGGCTTTAGTCGATGAGCAGGGAAATATTCTCGAAGGCCCCAACTCAGGCAACCTTGTCATCACACGCCCCTGGCCCGGTATGATGCGCTCGGTTTATGGTGACCATGACCGGTTCAGGGACACCTACTTTTCCATGTACCCCGGTTACTACTTCACGGGGGACGGCGCACGTCGGGATGAGGATGGCTATTACTGGATAACCGGCAGAGTCGATGACGTATTGAACGTCTCCGGCCATCGCCTTGGCACTGCAGAAATCGAAAGCGCACTGGTGCTGCATGAAGCAGTCGCCGAAGCCGCCGTGGTTGGTTACTCACACCCTGTCAAGGGTCAAGGCATTTATGCCTATGTAACGCTGATGAACAATGCTGAACCCAGCGATGAACTCAAAGCGGACCTGATCCGACATGTCCGTGCTGAAGTGGGCCCGGTTGCCACCCCCGACCTGCTGCAATGGGCACCCGGTTTGCCCAAGACCCGCTCAGGCAAGATCATGCGCCGCATTTTGCGCAAGATTGCCGAGGATGATGTCTCAAGCCTTGGTGATATTTCAACACTGGCAGACCCTGGTGTCGTCGATGGTTTGGTGGAACATCGGGAAAACCAGGCCTGCGAGTCAGCATAAGACAGACTCACGAGCCCGTTAAATCGGGCTCGCTAATCGAGTTACAGAGAAGATCTATTCCTGTAACTCGATAATTTTGGCAAGCAACTCTTCTTCATGCCACTCACGAGGCCCCAGCGCTTCATAGACCACCTGACCCTCGGCATCGACCACGATAGTCGTCGGCAGTGCACTGACTGACCAGTTGGCAAGGCTGTTCCCATCTCCCAGTAAAACCGGGAAGTCGATGGGAATCTTGCCAAGAAAGGTATCGATGGCTTCCCGACCTTCACCGGCATTAATTGCCAGCATGCCCACGCCCTGCTCTTCCAGAACCTGCCATGCCTGATTCATGGATGGAATTTCTTCCACACAGGGTGGGCACCAGGTTGCCCAGAAATTGATGACCCAGACCTTGCCCTTGAGAGTGTCTTTCTGCCACTGCCCGGCATCCACGGAGGCAAGATCGAACTCCGGCAGTGAACGATCCACCTCTGCCAGCCGTGAGTCGGCATGCAACGCCTGACTGCCAAAAAGTAGCTGAGCGACCAGAAGAACGGCAAAACCTTGTCGGATAAAGCTCACTTGCGCTCCTTGAAATCGAGTGATGCAGAATTGATACAGTAACGAAGTCCGGTCTTTTCAGGCGGACCATCTGGAAAGACATGCCCCAGATGTGCACCACAGGCATCGCACATCACCTCGGTTCTGTGCATACCCAGCGTAGTGTCTACTTCTTCGTCAATCACGGTCTCGCTCGCCGGCTTATAGAAACTCGGCCAGCCACAACCAGCATCGAACTTGTGTTCGGACTCAAACAACGGCTCACCACAGCAGACACACACATAAGTGCCATCCTCCGTATGTGCATTGAATTTGCCCGAGAATGGTGCCTCGGTTCCTTTGCCCCGTGCCACTTTCAATTGGGTGGCTGTCAAGGTTTTGGCCCATTCTTCCAGAGTTTTTTCTACCTTACGAGTCACGCTTCTCTCCTCTTTGCTTCCAGCCTACCTTCAGTGCCCGTATAATAGGGTGTGAGTGTCAAAAAAACAGTTAGCGACGATGATATGGCCTTGTTTCGCGAGGCTGTTGGAGAAGTGCGCTCAGTCAACAATGACCGCGTCGAAGCCGAAGCGCCACCTCGTCGCCCAATACTGAGACACTCTGAGGACGATGATCGTTCCGTGATGCGTGCCTTGCTGGATGATCTGAGTGAAACCGATTTCCTGGAAACCGGCGAACACCTGTCTTATACCCAGCCCGGTGTGCAGCGCTCTGTTCTGAAAAAATTGAAAAGTGGCCGCTATTCACTTCAATCCGAGATCGATTTGCATGGCCTGACTGTCAATGAAGCACGCCAGGAACTTTCCGAGTTTCTACATGCAGCACAAGAGCGCAGACATCTATGCGTACGAGTGATTCATGGCAAGGGGCGCAAGACTGCAGAACGCGGGCCGCGGCTCAAGCCTGCGGTGAATCAGTGGCTTCAGCGCAATCGGCAAGTACTGGCCTTCTGTTCTGCCCGGCTCAATGACGGTGGTACAGGAGCTGTCTACGTTTTACTAAAGCGAACCTAAGCCTTGATAATTGTTGATACTGCTTTACAACGCCGAGCCGATGCCGGCAAACCAATCCGAGTAGGAATCGTAGGTGCCGGTGCCATGGCTCGTGGCGTGGCGTTGCAACTTTTGAAGTATTGTCCCGGCTTCTACCTTGCCGGTGTCAGCAACCGACATCTGGACGGCGCTGCGCGCATGTACCGCGAAGCGGGCATCGATGAACCTGTCAGCGTCACTCAACAGCAGCAATTCGACAGTGCCGTTGAACGCGGCGAATACTGCATCATGGAAGACCCCAAACTGCTATGTGCCTGTCCACATCTGGACGTTATCGTCGAGATTACAGGCGCCGTGGAATTTGGTGCACATGTGGTCATGGATGCGATTGCTCACGGCAAGCATGTGGTCATGATGAATGCGGAACTGGACAGTACCATCGGCCCCATTCTCAAGCTCCATGCTGACAAGGCTGGCGTCGTTCTGACCAATGTCGATGGCGACCAGCCCGGCGTGCTGATGAACCTCTATCGCTACGTCAAGGGAATCGGTGTAAAGCCGGTGCTATGCGGCAATATCAAAGGTCTGCAGGACCCGTACCGCACACCCACCACACAGCAGGCGTTTGCCGATCGCTGGAAGCAGAACGCCCCTATGGTGACCTCCTTCGCCGACGGCACCAAAATCTCCTTCGAACAGGCTCTGGTAGCCAATGCTACGAATATGCGCGTCGCCCAGCGTGGCATGTTCGGCCCTACTGTCGACAATGGCGAACACATCGACAACGCGGCAGACTGGTATCCGATCGATCTGACTCAGCACCCGACCGGAATCGTGGACTATGTAGTCGGTGCCACCCCCGGACCCGGAGTATTCGTTCTGGGCACACATGACGACCCTACGCAGAAGCATCTGCTGGAGATGTACAAACTGGGTACCGGCCCGCTCTATTCGTTCTATACGCCCTACCATCTGTGTCACTTCGAAGTACCAACCACGATCGCACGGGCCGCCCTCTTTCAAGACCCGGCCATCACCCCCACATTCGGCCCCTGTGTCGATGTTATTGCCACAGCCAAGAGAGATCTCAAAGAAGGCGAGACGCTCGATGGTATCGGTCATTACATGACTTACGGACAATGCGAAAACGCGGACGTCGTACATGCCGACAAACTCCTGCCAATGGGTCTGGCGGAAGGCTGTGTACTACTACGTGACATTCCCAGAGACAGCACACTGCGGTTGAGCGATGTGCGCTTACCACAGGGCCGTCTGGCAGACAGGCTTCGAGAGGAGCAGAACATCCTATTTTTCAATTCAAAGGCAGGTATCTAAAGTGAAAGCAGTCATTCTCGCCGGTGGTCTGGGCACTCGCATAAGCGAGGAAACCAATATTCGGCCCAAGCCCATGGTGGAGATCGGTGGCATGCCGATCATCTGGCATATCATGAAGACCTACTCACACTTTGGCATCAATGAGTTCGTCGTGCTGTGTGGCTACAAGGGACACGTGATCAAGGACTTCTTTGCCAACTACGCGATGCGCAGTTCTTCAGTCGAAATTGATCTGAGCGAAGGCTCGGTAAAGATACTCGACCCGGCTAAGGAACCCTGGAAAATCACGCTGGTAGACACCGGGGAATCCACAATGACAGGGGGTCGCATCAAGCGTGCAAAACCTTATATTGGCGACGAGACATTCATGCTGACTTACGGCGACGGTGTCAGCAATGTCGACATCAACGCACTACTGGCTACCCACAAGGCAGACAACTCGCTAGTGACTCTCACTGCCGTGCAGCCCCCGGGACGTTTCGGCGCACTGGCGCTCGGCGAATCACAGACGAAGGTCACGCATTTTCTTGAGAAGCCGGATGGCGATGGTGCCTGGATCAACGGCGGCTACTTTGCGGTTGAACCCGAAGCCATCGACTTCATCGACGGTGACGATATATCCTGGGAACAGCAACCGCTAACCGGCATTGCACATCAGGGAAAACTCAGTGCCTACAAACACAAAGGTTTCTGGCAACCTATGGATACCTTGCGTGACAAGCAGTATCTCGAGTCACTGTGGCAAGAGCAAGCCGCGCCCTGGAAGGTCTGGTAGAACATGCAATTCATTGCGACCAAACTCGACGGCGCCTGGATAGTCGAACTCGATCGACTCGAAGATGAGCGTGGCTTTTTCGCCCGCTCATTTTGCCAGAGAGAACTCGACAAAATGGGGATGAACAGCAGTGTTGTGCAATCCAACCTCTCGTTCAATGTCTCCAAAGGAACCTTGCGTGGCATGCACTATCAGGTTGCGCCAGCAGAAGAGACCAAGTTGGTCAGATGCACAAGGGGCTCCATTGTCGACGTCATCGTCGATATGCGTCCGGACTCACCGACCTATCGCGAACACATCGCTGTAGAGCTGAGTGCGGAGAATCATAGATCCTTGTTTGTCCCAGCCAATTTTGCTCACGGCTTTCAGACGCTGGAAGACAATACCGAGATCATGTATATGGTCTCCGGATTCTATACACCTGACTGCGAACGCGGCTTGCGATTCAATGATCCGTCACTGAACATCCAGTGGCCTCTGCCAGTCGACCAGGTATCTGACAAGGATGCACAATGGCCTCTGCTTTGAACGATAACCGCATGAACACAACATTCTGGAAAGGTCGACGAGTCCTGTTGACCGGCCATACCGGGTTCAAGGGCAGCTGGCTGGCACTATGGCTAAACTCCATGGGCGCAAACGTTCATGGCTATGCACTTGCTCCGGACACCGACCCCAGCCTTTATGAACTGGCACGCATCGATGATCTCGTAGAATCATGTATCGGTGACATCAGGGATCGCGACTCACTGGAAGCTGCTGTACAAGCAGCTCAGCCAGAGATAGTCCTGCATCTGGCCGCCCAACCACTGGTCCGTGAATCCTTTAAAGACCCGGTTACCACCTTTGACACCAATGTCATGGGCACCATCAATGTACTCGAAGCCGTTCGACGCTGTGAATCGGTCAAGGCAGTCCTGGTTGTCACCACCGATAAGTGTTATCAGAATCGCGAATGGGATTGGGGCTATCGCGAAAACGAAGCACTGGGCGGACACGACCCCTATAGCGCCAGCAAAGCCTGTACCGAACTGGTTGCCCAATCCTGGCGTCTGTCCTTCATGGGCGCCACCGGTGAAGATGCTCGTCACTGTGCTGTAGCCACGGCACGAGCTGGCAATGTCATTGGCGGTGGCGATTGGGCCAAAGACCGACTCATCCCCGACCTGCTCAATTCGATTGCCAACAACAAGGATGTCGTGCTGCGCAACCCGAATGCCATACGCCCCTGGCAACATGTTCTGGAGCCACTCGCTGGTTACCTGATGCTGGCAGAAAAGCTGTATACCGAAGGTGAGCCCTGGACGCAGGCCTGGAACTTTGGTCCGCACGATGCAGATGCCAGAAGCGTGTCCTGGATAGTCGAGCAATTGATACGTGAATGCGAAAGCAGTGCTGGCTGGCAGCTGGAGTCTGCGGCTCAGCCCCACGAAGCACAACATCTGAAGCTCGATTGCTCCAAGGCACGACAACAGCTTGGCTGGAATCCTGTCTGGAATCTCGAACATTGCCTGAAAGAGATCGCCCGTTGGCATTCAGCCTGGAAAGATGGCGCAGACATGCAGCAGGAGTCTCTGGAGACTATTCAGCGATTCAGCAAACTGTAACTGTCCCCTGCTCTGCTATTGACGTCGCCGCCAAAGCCGCCCGTCAATAGCAGACAGACCCAGCCCGATCAGCGCCATACCGATGAAATGCGATGTAGCCAGTCGTTCATCCAGGAAGAAATATCCCAGAAAAATGGCTGAGACAGGCACCAGGAAAGTGACCAGCAGCAAGTTGGAAGCCCCCGCCGATGCCAGAATTCTGAAGTACAAAATGTAGGCTAGTGCGGTGGAAAACACCGCCAGCGCTGCCATGGAAAACCAGACAGACATTGGGGGCGACTCCAGAGTCCAGGGCTGATCCACTATCAGCACCAATGGCAACAAGATAACGGCAGACAATGTAACCTGCCCTGTTGCTGCCATCACCGGATCAATCTGCATACGCTTGAACCGGCGACCAAAGACACTTGCAAAACCATAGGAAATTGCCGCGCCCATAATGGCCAGTTGCGCCAAGGTATCGCCTCCCAATCCTTGCAAAGCACCCGGACCGATCATCCAGACGGTGCCAATAAAGCCGATGACAACTCCCGTCACCTTGAGCCGAGTCATGCGCTCATCGCTCAGTAACAGTCCCGCTAAAACAACACCAAACAGCGGTGTCGTTGCATTGAGAATGGAGGCCAGACCGGAATCAATTTGAGTTTGCCCCCAGACGATCAGACTAAAGGGGATGACATTGTTGAGTACCCCCATGACCAGCAGCGCCAACCAGCCCGAGCGACTGCCTGGCAATGGCACTCTGAGCAGAATGACGACTAACCAGAGAATCAAAGCGGCCATTGCCACCCTCAAGAACACAATGCTCAGCGGAGGCAGTGCGGACACCGCAACTCCGACAAAAAAGAAGGAGCCTCCCCACAATAGAGACAACACCAGCAACATCAGCCAGTTATGAAGACTCATGGTGGAATTGATTGCTGACGATGATGAAGAATTCATGATGGAGGCATTGGCTCGACTGTACTGTCATTATCATGCAGGCGAATTATTGTATCCTCCTGTTTTGTGGCTTCAAAAACGATCATGCAACTTAGTGAAATTTCCGACACACTAAACGAGCTGGCCTCTGAAAGCGAATCAGTTTCAGTGGGGCATGTCGTTGAAAAACTCGGTAACAGAGGTTATGCCCCCTTTCTGATCGTACCGGCCGCTATCGAAATCAGTCCCATTGGCGGCTTGCCCGGAGTACCCACATTTCTGGCAAGCATCATTCTGGTGGTGGCCAGCCAAATGCTTATCGGTCGCAAGCATTTATGGCTTCCCGAGCTGCTGCGCAAACGTTCACTGACAAGCGATAAAGTGACCGGCGCCCTCAGCAAACTCAAACCCATAATCAGTAAACTGGACTCCTGGTTTTCAAGTGAACGTCTTGCCCGCCTGACGCAAACTCCGGTCACCAATATAGCCGCCTTCACTTGCATGCTGCTGGCACTGACTGTGCCGCCCCTGGAATTCATCCCTTTTGCCAGCACGGCGCCAATGGCAGCGATTGCGCTTATTGGCATCGCCTTGCTGGTCCACGACGGCTGGTTGATGCTGGCAGCACTGAGTATCTCAATGCTGTCTTTCAGCGTTGTAGGTTTACTGTTATAAATCCTACTGCGCCAAGGAGCTTACCAGACGTCCAACCAACGCTTCCAACATCGATGCCGTTTTCTCATCAGTGAGCTTGCCATCATCATCAAACGCCGAAAAAGCACCGGGTAAGGTGACGAACCCCGGAACTGTCACAACACCCAGCTCTGCCAGAAAATCTCGCAGACGAGGAATGACTCGAACGCCACCCATACCACCAGGCGATGCGGCTGCAATTGCCACTTTTTTGCCAGCAAAGACAGCACTAGAGACTTCATCACCTTCCGGACGCGAAGCCCAGTCCAGGGAATTGACTAACAATGGCGGCACACAACCGTTGTATTCAGGGGTCACAATGATCATGCCGTCATGAGAGGCGATTAGAGTTTTCAAATCTCGAATGCTCTGCGGTATACCCTCACCTGCCTCAATGTCACCGTCATAAACCGGCGCTGGATAATCAGCAAGATCAATCAACGTAACCTCGGCTCCTGCTGCACGTGCTGTTTCAGCCGCAACAGCAGCCAACTTCTTGTTGACTGACGCTTTACGAGCACTGCCAGCAAATACAAGTATTTTATTCACAATGAAAGAATCCCGAGGTTTGCACATAGTATGCAGAAGTATACAGATGACAGTAACGTAAAACGCTTACATGAAAACCACCGTCAAAATTCGTCAATGGGCACAGCAACTCAAACAGGATGTAGTTGCAGTCTATTTCGCAGCACGCAATCCTGAAACACCGCTGCTTGTTCGTTGCTTTGCCATTATCATTGCTGCCTATGCACTAAGCCCAATTGATCTGATCCCGGATTTTATTCCAGTTCTCGGATATCTCGACGATTTGCTGATCGTCCCTTTGGGATTGTTTCTCGTCATTCGCCTATTACCGAAAGATATTCTGAACGACGCACGTGAAAAATCCAGAGCTGTATTATCACGCCCACAAAGTCGTGCCGCCGCAATCGTCATTATCGGCATCTGGATTCTTTGTCTTTCACTACTGTTGCTGTGGTTCAGAAATTCCACGTTAACGAATATGGATTGATCAGACTGGCGAGTTTCCATTTTTCACTGATGACTTGCACGATATAGCTTGCAACAGTTGTTTATCTCATGATCACGATTTATGTACAAGCTTCTGCGATCCGGTATTTACCTGCCATCTCAGCAACTCCCGGCCAACTCGAAAAACCTTTACTCTGACTATCTGGATCAAGATCCGAGTCTACATGTGTAGAGTGGAAATCCTTTTCTGCCCCCGCCCTTCTCTCTGCTACACAGGGCTCTTTGAAAAAATCTGAAATATCGCGAATATCCTGCCCTTCCCGATTCACGACGCGAAAACGAAATCGGGTAGGTGACAGCTGGCTCACAAGCTGAAAAGACTCCTGGCTATTACGTAACTGTCTTTCAATTTGATCAAAAGTTTGCGACGTAGCTTGTTGTCGTATGAATTGTTCTTCAAGTCCTTCTTTCGAATCACTCACACGTTCTATTCGATAGCCTCCTTCATGCAGAAGAGAATGATGGTAGGCGCAAATACATACGCCGTTATCTACACAGGTAGACCCACCATCCGCCCAGTGATGAATATGGTGAATCTGTAAATGTCGGGTTTGTGTGCAGCCAGGGTGCTGGCAATGCTGATCCCGGTTCTTGATGGCACGGGCCATTGCAGGTGGCCAGAGACGTGACTTGCGGCCAATATCAACAGGCTCTCCGTGTTTGTGAATGATGGTGGCGATACTGCAATCGCAGGCGATTCTACGGGCCGTCTCTGTAGCGATAGGGCCAGCATTGCGTACGACTGGGCGTTTGGGTGGAGTATTTTCAATCGCCCTGTTTGCATTCAACTCAGAGGCGTCTACTGAGACGATGACCTGATAGCGATCAGCAGTAGCCATGTCGCGTCCAACACTGTGCAAACTGTTTTCCGCCATCAGAACAGCAGCGTCAGCACGACGTTGCTGCATGGAAGCATCATTCTCGTCCAGTTGTGCCAGTGATTGTTCGACGCTATTGAGAAAAGCTTCGGCGACTTCGGGTGGCAAGGATAATTTGATGAGGGTATTGCCGTTACTCACGCCACCCCATGTGAACGATCGTGCTTCAATTTGCTTCAAGCTGCGGAAGTTCTCGCCATTGGCCTCGTCTTCATCAGCATCCTGCTGCCAGCGATATTCAAGACATAGGCGCTCCACATCGGAAACTGAGGCATCAAGCGCCGCATGACACAAAAGTGCCTCATTACTTTCATCAGCGACACGGGATAACAGACGCACGATAGACCAAGTGAGCCTACCGCCTCTAAACAATGCTTTGATGATAGGCAACGTTCGCAGCCTGCGACCGACCCGCAGATACTCCCAACCGAGCTGAAGACTGATTCCCATCTCGCTATTCATCCAGGCAACGCAATGACGAGAACCGGATATTTTCCAACCTTCCAGATCGTCAAAACGCACCAGCAATTCCAGTTGGTCTGCCATACCCGAGGCTATATCCTGACCGACCTGTCTCAGCCGACGAGCTATGGCAGGCGCATCGTCTGGCATGGCTTTATCGGGGGAATCAGATATCGGCGGAATGGCAGAGCCATCTGTGAGCGACATGAAAAGCCGGACATTACGACCGAAGGATTCTCGTGCCTCCGCATCAAAGCATTCTGTTCCCAAAGGCATACGCTGCTTTCGAGAACTTGAATTTTCGCCGTCACGACTTGCATTATCGTCATGAGAAGCGTTTCCCTGATTGCTTGAAATATCCATGATTTCATGCCTTTTTGGATAAATCAATATAGCATCCAAGGCGCAAATAGGCAAATAATTTAACTGTATATAAATACAGCTAAAAATCTTAATTCAGGGAAGTATTAATTTGTGGAAAAGCATCAAGGGAATGCCCTTAGCCTTTCCGCCATTTGAAAACGCGCTTTACCCAACCCACGATTTTTCGTGACCAACGTTTAACGAAGCCGACTTTCGGCTCGGGTTCGCGTTCGATACCGATTTCAAATTCTTCCGCGTCAGCTTCAGCAGGCTCCGCATCCACTTCGGACACGATCAACTCTTGCTCTGTTTCTTTCGTTGGTTCTAGCGGCTCCAGAACAACCAGCTCAGCCACTGTAGAGTGCCCTGTTGCTTCTGTTGCTTCTGTTGCTTCTGTTGCTTCTGTTGCTTCTGTTGCTTCTGTTGCTTCTGGTGCTTCTGGTGCTTCTGGTGCTTCTGGTGCTTCTGGTGCTTCTGGTGCTTCTGGTGCTTCTGGTGCTTCTGGTGCTTCTGGTGCTTCTGGTGCTTCTGGTGCTTCTGGTGCTTCTGGTGCTTCTGGTGCTTCTGGTGCTTCTGGTGCTTCTGGTGCTTCTGGTGCTTCTGGTGCTTCTGGTGCTTCTGGTGCTTCTGGTGCTTCTGGTGCTTCTGGTGCTTCTGGTGCTTCTGGTGCTTCTGGGCTTCTGGACTTCTGGGACTTCTGGGACTTCTGGGACTTCTGGGACTTCTGGGACTTCTGGACTTCTGGGACTTCTGGGACTTCTGGGACTTCTGGGACTTCTGGGACTTCTGGGACTTCTGGGACTTCTGGGACTTCTGGGACTTCT
Organism: Granulosicoccus antarcticus IMCC3135; assembly: GCF_002215215.1. Lineage (NCBI taxonomy): Bacteria > Pseudomonadati > Pseudomonadota > Gammaproteobacteria > Chromatiales > Granulosicoccaceae > Granulosicoccus > Granulosicoccus antarcticus. Next base: position 5,994,452 of record NZ_CP018632.1, read on the forward strand.
GGGACTTCTGGGACTTCTGTCTGAGCTTCGGCTTGAGCTTCGGCTTCTAATTGGGTGACTACTGATTCATCAACTGTATTTTCTTCAGACGCAGCCATGATGGCAGACAGTTCGTCAGCCAAAGCCTGATTCAGTTCATCGTCCGTCATGCTGGACATATCTGAATCGGTTTCTTCGTGGTTGGTAGCGATCCTTCGCTCTGCGTCGTACTGCCTAGCTAGTCAAGGTTCAGAGTCCCTACCATTTTGACTATTGTCTGTGCCTTCTTCAGGCTTGGCATCGGTTTGATCACCCTTGCTTGCCAGATCATCATTGTCTTGCTGCTGAAGGTGTTCGTCGTCAGACAGATTATCTGGTTCTGAATTTACGTCAGACTGATAGTCAGCCGGTTCAGCTCGGGACGCCCCAAATGCAAAGGGGGAACCGGCAGACTTTGTTGCTGCTGACTCTGACTCTGCTGGAATCGAATCCACACGAGCTTCCGCATTTTCGTCTGCAAGGTTTTCCGCTTCGCCTTCCACACTTTCACTCTGATCGTTCTTGAAGATTCGTGATTCTGATTCAGCCCTGGCCTCAACTTCCTGCCAATGCTCATCGGCAAAATCATCAATTACTTTGCGCAATTGAGATTCAGCATTTCCTGAAATCTCTTCAGCCTGCAACTCAAGCTCTATTGTGTCATCGCTAACAGCATCAGTTGAATCAGTTGAATCAGTTGAATCAGTAGTATTTCGTGGCTTAGGTGGTTGCCACTCTTCAATTACCAGATCATGTGCAGAGACTATTTCAACTGCAACTTCAGGCTCTGCCTCAACAAACTCTTCGACATTCTTTTCATCGGACTCAGAGTGCGAGACTGATTCATCATCATCGCCTTCTGAATCGCCTTCTGAATCGCCTTCTGAATCGCCTTCTGAATCGCCTTCTGAATCGCTTTTTGCTATCGTGCTCTGACTGGCATTTTTACTTGTGCTTTCAGTCAAATCGGCGTTGTCGATTTGAACAACGGGCTCAATCTCAGCATCTGTGGCTTCGCTACCCTGATCAACGTAACTACTTACCAGTGTGCTGAGCTGTTCCTTTTGCGGCGCAATTCCAGCTCCCGGCAGACTCCCAGTCATGGACGACCAAGGGTTATGCGCTTCGTCAGGTTCAGTCGAATCTACTGCGGTGGCGGTGGCTGTATCAGTATCTGCATTGACATCAGTTTCAGCACCAACATCAGAATCGGTGCTAACAGACTTCTCCTCACTGTTCTCGGCAGAGTCTTTTTCATCATCGCCCAGCTTTTCATTGGCAGCTGGATGTTCGAGCTCAGCCCCGGGCTCGGTCCCGGACTCGGTCCCGGACTCGGCTTGCACTTCGATATTGTTATTACCAACAAAACTGCTGACCAAAGCGCTCAGACCTTCTCGAGAGGAGACTGTATTCGCTCCTGGCAAACTGCTCGCCAAAGAAGTCAGCTGATCATCCGCCTCTTCAGTGGCCTCGCCTGACTCAGTGGTCTCGCCTGACTCAGCAGTCTCGCCTGACTCAGCAGTCTCGCCTGACTCAGCAGTCTCGCCTGACTCAGTGGTCTCGCCTGACTCAGTGGTTTCGCCTGACTCGCTTTCATCATTAGCGGCAACGCCTTCGGCTAATGCATCTTCTGCGGCCAGGGCTGCGTCAATTTCATCAAGGTTGCGGGCTTCTGCCAGGGTGGGTAGTTCGTCGAGTCTCTTGAGATTGAAGTAGTCGAGGAATTGTCTGGTCGTTCCCCACAAGGCGGGCTTGCCGGGGACATCTTTGTAACCGATTTCCTTGACCCATTCGCGCTCTTGCAATGTCTTGATGATATTGGAGCTGACGGCCACGCCTCGAACTTCTTCAATTTCTCCACGTGTGATGGGCTGACGATAGGCGATCAATACCAATGTCTCGAGCAGTGCTCGTGAGTAACGTGGGTTCTTTTCCTGGAACAGCCGTCCGACCCAATGCTCCATGGTGGCGCAGGATTGCAGTCTCCAGCCTGATGCAACTTCGACCAGCTCGATTCCGCGACCTTCATATTCTGCCTGCAGTGAGGCGAGGGCATCTTTGATCTGATTTCTGTCGGGTCGATCTGAATCCGACTCGAACAAAGCTTCCAGCTGGCCGATATTCATCGCTTTGCCTGCAACCAGCAGGCAAGCTTCAAGAATATTTCTAGTCTGTTGGGCGTCCATCGTCATTATCGTGGCTCTGATACTTTGGGGCTCTGCAACTCGAGTACGCTCACTCGGATTCAGGCAGTTCGACCTGAGCGGTCGCTTCGTCCGTTGGTTCTACTGATGCAGTTCTGAGCTTTATGTAAATGGTGGCAAAGGTTTCTGCTTGAACGATGTCAATCGTCGACTCCTTGCACAGCTCGAGAATGGCCAGAAACGTGACAACCACGCCAAGTCTTCCTTCTTCCGGTTTGAACAAAGTGGAGAATTCGCAGAACTCCCCAACAACCAGCACTGACAGAACATCTGTCATCCGGGCCCGAACCGATAAGGTCTCCTTGGAGATGTTGTGATGACCGGTCAGATGAGCTCTGTCGGCGACATCGCACAGCGCCTTCATCAACTCCTTCATGCTGATGTCCGGTAACGGCACATCTTTTTCAATGGTAGGAGTGACAACCTGCAACACATGCAGCTCACGCTCCAATCGCGGCAATTCATCCAGTGAAATGGCCGCTTTCTTGATTCGTTCATATTCCTGCAAACGACGAATGAGCTCGGCGCGCGGATCATCCTCGTCGTCACCCAGCTCTTCAATACGCGGCAGCAGCATGCGCGACTTGATCTCGGCAAGCATGGCGGCCATGAGCAAGTACTCACCAGCCAGTTCCAACCGCATGGTTTCCATCAAACCGATGTATTTCATGTACTGAGCGGTGATGTCAGCAATGGGAATGTTCAGAATATCCAGATTCTGGCGTCTGATCAGGTACAACAGCAGATCCAGAGGGCCTTCGAAGGTATCAAGAAAGACTTCCAGCGCGTCAGGCGGGATATAGAGATCCAGCGGCAACTGGGTAAACGGCAAGCCCTGAACTTTCGCAATGGGCACAAGCTCGGCTGCTGCTTGCGCGGCTGCCTGGTTCTGTGCCTGGTCCACCACAACTTCGTTCGGTGAATCCGACTCTGTCGGTGGTGGGTCTGCTTGCATCAAGGGGCTCCCGGTTTCGGGGATTATAACGTGCGGACTTGACTCAAACTCAATCCGTTACCCCTTCCACACCATTCAATCCAGAAAACTGAGGTCTCCGCGACCTTTTCGAAATACCTCGATCTCGCCGTTATCGCCCATTTCCAGTACGGTTGTGGGCTCAAAGCCGCAGTGACCGCCATCGATAATCAGATCAACATGTTTTTCGAGCAGTTCACGAATTTCTTCCGCATCGGTCTCGGGCAATTCCTTGTCCGGCATGATGAGGGTGCTACTCATCATTGGCTCGCCCAGCTCTTCCAGTAATGCCTGGCAAATAGCGTTATCCGGGATGCGAATGCCAATTGTTTTGCGCTTGGGATTCTGCAGACGCCGCGGCACCTCATTGGTAGCCTTGAGGATGAAAGTATAGGGAGCCGGCGTTAGTGATTTGAGCGTCCGGAATGCCATGTTATCTACCCGTGCATAGGTGGATATGTCTGACAAATCACGACAGACCAATGTGAAATTATGTTTCGCATCGGTTTTGCGGATACGTGCAATACGCTCCATGGCCTGCTTGTCACCCACGTGACAACCCAGTGCGTAACAGGAATCTGTAGGATAGACGATCACGCCGCCGTCACGGATAATCGACACGGCCTGACCAATCAGTCTCTTTTGAGGATTATCAGGGTGAATCTCGAAAAACTGGCTCATTATTAGCGCTGGGCACGTAGATCAAGCCCTGATTGTACGCTGATGCGGTGCAGAGCTTGCATCGGCTGCACAAAGTCTAGACTCCATCTCATTTTTTGTTCTGCCTACACACATTTGACCTGAATTAAACGGATCTCACATGCCTACAGTCCAAACTTCTTCATCAGCTCTCACGATCCCCGTGCTGGCACTCACTGCACTATTCTCACTGAGTCCCGTGCATGCTCAGGATGCCACGCAAACCGATGCGAAAGAATCCACTGCGGCAACCTCCACGGCGGCAACAGTTGACTCTGCATTGCCTGAAGGCGCGGCGGCCAGCGTCAATGGTCGGCCTATTCTTGACATGTCTGTTGACAACGTCACCCAGCAGGTGACTGCCGGAGGCCAGCAAGCTGATGAAGCGCGAATTATTGAAGAGCTGATCAACCTCGAAGTACTTGCTCAGGAAGCTGAAAAGCTGAGCCTGGATGAGACCGCAGAAATCTCGGCGGCCTTGCAGCTGCAGTACACACAGATCATGGCAAATGCCTATCTGGCTAAAAAAGGCTCTGAAATGATCTTCAGCGAAGAAGAACTGCAAGCCGAATACAAAGCTCAATCCACCGGTCTTGACCGAGCTGAATATCGTGCCAGCCACATACTGCTTGAAACTCAGGAAGATGCTCAAAGAGTGATTGACGAGTTGGCAGCGGGTAAGACTTTCGAAGAACTGGCACAAGCCGAGTCAATTGACCCGGCGGGTGAAAGCGGTGGCGATCTGGGCTGGTTTCAAGCCAACACCATGGTTCCCGAGTTCACCGCAGCGGTGGCAGAGATGGAAGTTGGAGACACCAGCAAGACTCCCGTTGAATCGGAGTTCGGTTTCCACGTCATCAAGCTGGTTGACCAGCGCGAAGCAGCACTGCCCGACTTTGATTCAGTGAAAACCGGCCTGAAAAATCTGGCTGTACGCAAGGCACTAGCCACTCATGTGGAAGAGCTGCGCGCCGCATCCGATATCAAGACACGCTAAGACTCGTTCCAATCAGCTCTTGTCACCACCGCCAACCAAAGCAATGGCCAGATCCATGACATTGGTACCGGTTGGTCCGGTGGTGACAAGTGCATCCAGTTTCTGCAAACAGTTTCCGGCATCGGCTCTGGCCAGATAGTCGGCAATGTCCAGCCCGGCCTGCCGTGCTTTTTCGAATGTCTCGTTATCGACCATGCCGCCAGCATCACCGGTCGGACCGTCGGTACCATCCGTACCGCACACCAGTATCGAGACTGCTTGCGTTTGCGAGATGACCTCGCTCAGCGCCAAGGCAAGATGCTGATTGCGCCCGCCACGTCCTGGTGATTTTGGCAGTACCAGTGTTGGTTCACCGCCCCATATATAGACGCCGGGCGCCAGGTCCGGATCCTTCAGCACAGCTGCCAGACGCTCTACGACATCGGGCATATCGCCATCCAGATTGCCAGTCGCCTGTCGAACCGTCAATCCGCGTTCGATCGCCGCGTCAGCCACGGCTTTCTGAGCGATTCCCGATGAGGCGATAATATGTGTATCTATACGTTCCCATACCGGTAGTTCAGGTCCCATACCCGTTGCCTCATCCGGAACCAGCAGGCCTGAACCGATATCGCCCGGCTTGTCACCGGGAACATCACTGATAAGCAGTTGCAAAACCTTGCAATTCACCCGCGAGGCCAGCTTTCCACCTTTGATCTGAGAAAGCGTTCGCCGATGTCGATTCATTTCACCAATGGCCGCACCACTGGCCAGTAGCTGATCGGTATCCCGCTTGAGATCGGCCAGATCCAGCCCTTCGTTCAGATGTTCCACCAGTGCCGACGTGCCGCCGGAAACCAGAAAGACCAACAGTTCATCTGCTGGAATGGTATTTACAAATTCGAACAGCCGTCGACCACCTGCCAACGAGGCCGCATCGGGCACTGGATGCCCGGCCTCATGACACTCAATACGACCATCCTGTCGAACCTCTTCACTCAGATGATCATGCTTGGTAACGAGCAGTCCGGACACCAGCTTGTCACCCAGGACACTCAAGGCACCAGCAGCCATGGAGTCGGCGGCCTTGCCCAGCGCTACCAGGTGAATTCTGTCAGGCAGTGGAAACTGTTGCAGACTGCGCGCCGTTGCCTGGCGGCCACCTACGGCGTCAACGCCTGCCTGAAAGAGATCAATTAATAACGTCATACCTTATCCAGTGCTTGTTCCAGATCGTTACGAATGTCATCCAGATCCTCCAGCCCGACTGCCAGTCGAATAAGGCCGTCACCAATACCAGCCAGACTTCGATCTTCGGCAGTCATTCGTCCGTGAGTCGTTGTCGCCGGATGCGTAATGGTCGTTCTGGCATCGCCCAGGTTGCCAGTAATGGAGCACAGTTTGACCGCATCAATGAGACGCCAGGCAGCCGCCTTGTCGCCATCGACTTCCATCGACAGGATGCCACCGGGTAATTTTTGCTGCCGCTTGGCCAGCTCTGCACTGGGGTGAGAATCGAGTCCGGGATAATAGACGTGGCGTATGGCTGGGTGTGATTCAAGAAAAACCGCCAGTTCTGCCGCATTTGCACAATGTTGCTGCATTCTCAAATTCAGGGTCTCTAGTCCCTTTATGAATACCCAGGCGTTAAAGGGGCTCATGCAAGGACCTGCGCTACGCATGAATGATGTCAGTGTATCAATCAGCTCTTGAGAGCCGACCACGGCACCACCCACACAGCGGCCCTGACCATCCAGATATTTGGTCGCCGAATGCACCACGATATCCGCTCCCAGTGCCAACGGCTTTTGCAGCGCTGGCGTACAGAAACAGTTATCTACCGCCAGTACTGCCCCGTGTGCATGCGCCAGATCGGCAAAAGCACGAATATCAGCAAGCTCGGTCAATGGATTGGTCGGTGTTTCTACGTAAAGAAGTTTGGTTTTGGACGTCACCAATGGAACCCAGCTTTCAACATCCAGCCCATCTGCCCAATGTACCGTGATGCCGTAGCGAGGCAAAAAATTCTTGAACAGATTGACCGTGCTACCGAACATGTTACGTGTTGCAACGATTTCATCACCTTGGCGCAAGGTTCCCAGCAACAAGGTCGCTGTTGCGGCCATGCCTGACGCTGCGCCAATGCAGGCCTCGCCGCCTTCAAGAGCCGCCAATCGATGCTCGAATATCTGCACCGTGGGGTTGGTGAAGCGTGAATAGATGGGCCCTGAGGTCTCGCCGCTAAACCGTGCAGCTGCTTCGGCCGCACTGCCATACACGTAACTGGACGTTGCCATGATGGGTTCGCTGTGTTCACCGTACTGTGAACGTTCGAATCCACCGCGAATCGCTAGTGTTTCATCAGCCCATGAATCGGCGCCGGATTTGGATTTCTGACTGTGCTTGTTACTCAACGGATTCAGCCTTCATAGATGGGTTAGTTATACTACTGCATCTGCATTGCCTACGATTGATCCCACCTGCCCTTGCTTACCTTCAAGCCATCATTTTTTTTCATGTCTGCTTTGCTGGTATCAGGCTGGCAGCTGAGTGCTCCTGTCCATGCGCAAACCGCGACAAGCTCTGACACGGTAGTTGAGCCCATGCCCCGAGGACAATGCCTGGTCGAGCTTGATGCCACCGTGTCGTTGTCGACGAACGAAACGGTACGCAACCTGGCAGCTGTTACGGCGGCAGGCTCAATTGCTGCAACCATTGATCGGCCAACCATTGACGCACGACTGGCCGAGCTGGAAACCCTGTGCCCGGATATGCCGCAGCTGGCGCACAACCGCGGCGTGCTGGCCGCCAGAACCAATCGCTGGCCAGAGGCTATCGCTCATTTCGAACGTTCACTGCAGATGGACAACCGAGCGGCCGATACCTATCGACACCTACAGGAAATCTATGAGCACGAGGCTGCAGTTGCCTATGCCAAAGCTCTGGACTCCCCCGTCAATGTTCCCGAACCCATTCTGAACTGGCAGGACTCCGGCGATCTGAATGCCGATGCCAATAAAGCAGGAGCACTGGTCGACTCTCTTCAGTCTGTCAGTACCGTGGAATATGAACTTTTTGCCTGGTGGAATGCCTTACGCGATGAAGATGGCCTGAAAGAACATTATGTTGATGACTTTCCCGCCGCCGCTATCCAGCGTTCACGCCAGTTCTTTGCCACTGGAAAATGGGAAAACATACAACGTGAAATTGCTTTTACAGCCAGTGATGCCGTCGTTATTCTCAAAGACAATCGGCAGAATCGCACGCTTTTATTGCTGCGAATGGTAGGAACTCGCTGGAAAATCTATCAGGAAACCCGTCTGTGAAGCTGATTATCCTGCTGTGCATGACAGTGTTCATGCACGCTCTGTGGGCCGCACCCCATCAGCCACCAAATTCATCACAGGCGCTGGACCGGCAACTGGCTGCCACATTGCAATCGCTGAGTGCAGGCGATATGGCCCAGGCGCGCGTTCTTGCACGCCAGGCTGCCAGAACTTTCCCTAATTCGGAACTGGCTCAATTACTGGCAGCTGAGCTGACTGCCGTCTCAGCACACCAGCGTGTCCGAGCGGCAAAGACGGAGCAGATCAGCCCGGCTCTCAAGGGCTTATTGCAAGAAGCCCGTGTACGCCTGCTAAATCAGTCGAATAGCATGGACTCGCCCATAGAGCAGCAACTTCCCAGTGAAATCATCCAGCTGGGCAAGGATGTGTCCACGTTAGTGGTTGCCGACCTTGCATCCTTCTCGCTCTATCACATCAGTGTCGATCAAGGCCTGCCAACCCTGATGCGGCAACACTATATAGGCGGCGGCAAAGCCGGATTCGGCAAGCGGCTGGAAGGCGACAACAAGACACCACTAGGGCTTTACAACATCGATGGGCAACGCTCGGATGCCTCCCTACCCGACCTGTATGGTGCCGGCGCCCTGACTCTGGACTATCCCAATGCACTCGACCGACTGCTTGGGCGTACCGGTTCAGGCATCTGGCTACACGGCGTACCCCACAACCAGCGCAACCGCGCGCCGCTGTCCAGCGAGGGTTGTGTAACCATGTCCAATGATCACTTCATCACATTACGCCAACGCCTGTCTCTGGAGCAAAACCCGACAACATCATCATCCGTCCCCATGCCAAGTGGACGTCCTATGGTCTTCCTGACTCATGACACCCGCTGGGTTGATGCACAGCAACAGCGTGAAGAACAACTGCGCTTTCAGGCGCTGTTTACCCGCTACAAGCAAGCCTGGGCGCAACAGAGTCTTGCAGAATTGCTGTCGCTCTATGAAACACCCGAGCCGGCACTCGACAGACTGGACAGGCTGGATCAGAACGATCAGGACGACAACGCACTGGTCACACAGCTGAACGCGGTCGAATCTGGCGATATCAGCATCGTTCGTAACCCGTCGATCAGTAGCGATGACAGCGGCGAGCCCCAGCAGGAGTTTGTCATCATGCGTCTGCAGACAGGCAGTTCAAATGAGAACCAGCTTTCAATCTACTGGGCAAAAAGCGACGATGGGAAGTGGCGCGTAGTTACTGAACAATGGAATATTGTGAACAGCTGAAAGGAGGTTAAAGTCTGCCAGCCGCATGCCGCTCACTTGCTCAGGGCACGAGAGTGTTCTCTCTTCAGGCCAGCGACACATCGTCATAGATAATATGCTGTTCAACAGATTCTTCAAAAGCGAGGCAAAAGAACCGGAGAAACCGCGCCCGCGCGTGTCAAAGCCAGTCCGTGAGCGAACTCAACGCTCCCGCAAGCTTCACGAGAAGATGGATGTAAAGGACTTGCGTGTCGGCATGTTCGTCGTTGAATTGGACAAACCCTGGGAAGAGTCCGGCTTCATGTTTCAGGGAGTGGAACTCAAATCCCCTTCCGATGTACTGGCCGTTCAGAAAGAATGCAAGTTTGTCTGGGTCGACTACGATGAATTCAGCTTGCAAAGTAACGATACTGTTTCGGCAGGCTTGTCCACGCCGGGCGCAGGCTCCATTCTGGACAAAGAGCTCCAGATGGAAGAGGAGCTGGATGCCGCCACAGAAGTTCATACCCTTGCCAGTCAGGCGATCTCCACGCTGTTTGAAGAGATTCGGCTAGGCGCCGAACTGGACGGAACCAAGGTCAAACAGGCCGTTAATGGTTGCGTCGACAGCATTCTCAGAAACCCGGATGCATCCGTCTGGCTGACACGTATCCAGGCCAAGAACCAGGCCACTGCTCAGCACTCTCTCAACGTTGCGGCACTGAGCATCGTCATCGCAAAATCGATGTCCATGACCAACCGCGAACTCGAGGATGTCGGTGTCTGCGGCATGCTTCACGATGTAGGGAAAACCAGCGTTTCCGATGAAGTACTGAACAAGGTCGGACCTCTGGACGAGGCTCAATGGGCAGAGATGCGAAAACACACGCGCTATGGCCGGGATATTCTGCTATCGACCAAAACGGTCATGTCCGGTGCCGCCGACGTGGCGCACTCACACCATGAACGACCCGATGGTTCAGGTTACCCGAGAAAGCTGGACGACGACAGCATTCCGCTGTACGCCAAGATCGTATCAATCGCTGAAGCGTATGACACGATGACGGTCAATCAGCCCTATCGCCCCGCTTTTTCACCCTCTGATGCCATTCAAGAGCTCTATGCCAAGCGCGGCAAGCAATTTGATGAAGAGCTGGTCATTCATTTCATTGACGCCATCGGCATTTTTCCACCAGGCAGCATTGTGGAAATGTTCAATGGAGAGGTAGGAATCGTGCTGTCCAATACCAGTGACAAGCTGCGCCCCAGAGTCATCATGATTCTCGATGCCCTGGGTGAGCCCGCCGCGCAACGCATCGTCGACTTGTCACAAATGGATACCGACAACGAAGGCAATATCTACCAGATAAAGACCACTCACTGCGATGGTGCCTATGGCATCGATGTCGGTGACTTCCAACGCGCAGGCCTGCGCGTCGGATAGGGTTTGTCTGAAACGCTCAGTTGATTGTTGCGCTATAGAACGATCAGATCATCGGCCGAGCTTTGCTGACGTTTGGAATTATCAGAACGTAGCTTTTCCAGCGCATCCAGATAATTCTTGTCCACATCACCGGTTATGTATTCACCAGTGAAACAGCTGGTTTCAAAGTCTTCGATGGGGTGCTTGTCATAGCGTACGGCCTCGATCAGATCCTCGATAGTCTGGTAGACCAGCCAGTCAGCACCAATCGCCTTTTCTATTTCTGCGGTGTCTTTATCATGCGCAATGAGCTCTTCTACTGCCGGCATATCAATGCCATAGACATTGGGATGACGCACAGGTGGTGAAGCCGACGCAAAATAGACCTTCTTCGCACCCGCATCGCGAGCCATTTGCACAATCTGACCCGATGTCGTACCTCGGACGATGGAATCATCCACCAGCAATACCGTCTTGCCATTGAACTCAAGATCGATCGGGCTGAGTTTTTGCCGTACGGATTTTTTGCGAAGCTGCTGTCCCGGCATGATGAAGGTCCGACCGATATAGCGATTCTTGATAAATCCTTCGCGATATTTCACACCCAGATTGACTGCGACTTCCAGAGCAGAGGTACGACTGGTGTCCGGTATAGGGATAACCACGTCGATATCATGATCAGGGCGTTCCTGCAGAATCCGGCGTGCCAGTGTCTCACCCATCCGCAAACGGGATTTGTACACTGAGATGTTGTCGATAATGCTGTCAGGCCGGGCCAGATAGACGTATTCAAATATGCAGGGAGACAGTACCGGGTTCTGAGCACATTGCTCTGTGTGCAAATTGCCTTCAACATCGATATAAACGGCTTCACCGGGGGCGATGTCTCGCAGAAGATTGAACCCAAGCCCCTGCAGAGCGACACTCTCGGAGGCTATTGCGTATTCAGTACCGGTTTCACTTTGACGATGTCCGATAACAGCAGGACGAATACCCAAGGGGTCACGAAATGCGAAAACGCCTCGTCCCACAACCATACCGATAACAGCATAGGCACCACGACAGCGTCGATGCACGGCGGCCACGGTAGAAAAGATCATGTCTGCCGTCAGATTGGTGCTCGGCTTGAGATCCTGCAGCTCATGAGCAAATACATTGAGCAGCACTTCGCTGTCTGACTGCGTATTGATGTGTCGCAGATCCGACTCGAACAGCTCACGTTTCAACACATCGGCATTGGTGAGGTTGCCGTTGTGGCCCATGACAATGCCGTAGGGGGAGTTGACATAGAACGGCTGTGATTCAGCCTGCCCTGATGTACCAGCTGTCGGATAGCGCACATGGGCAATACCCATTGTGCCTTCCAGCCGTTGCATATCCCCGGTGCTGAAAACATCGCGCACCAACCCGGCACCACGGCGCAAAATCAGACGCCCTTCATGGCAAGTCGCAATACCAGCTGCGTCCTGGCCGCGGTGTTGCAACAGGGTCAGTCCATCATATAAACGAGGACTGACAGATTCTTGTCCAACAATGCCGATGATGCCACACATGATAATCAGTAACTGGTAGGAGGAAAATCAAAATGCTGACCGATACTATCGGGCAGCCGTGCATGGACAACCTGAGTCACTTCCTGGAACTTGGGCAGAAAGGTGGAACTTTCCCACCAGGGTTCCTGCTTCAGCTCAGGTGCAAGATTGGCTGCCAGAACCAGTAAGGTAACAATGACAAACCCTCGCAACAATCCAAATGCGACGCCAATAATACGATCCGTCGGGCTAAGGGATTTACGAGTCTTGATGCGGTTCAGCATCCAATTGATCAGATTACCCACAAACAGTGTTCCCGCAAAGAGAACCAGAGCACTGATGGTGGTACGCGCTTGCTGGCTATCGACCCGGTCAATGGGCAACAGCGATGCAAAGCGACTGGTGTAGACGAGCGTGATAATCACGGCGCCAAGCCATATCGACAGGCTCATGGCCTCTCGGAAGAATCCACGCATCAAGCTGATCAGCGCGGAAAGGGCAAATATACCCAGGATGACAAGATCGACTTCGGACACGGGAGTTTTCCGCCTGCTGGCATGGAAATACAAGGGCGAATGGTATCAAAACACAGAGCCTCGCAGGGGCCTCAAACTATGGATATGTAAGCACCATAGTTTCAACACCCAGCAACTCAGTGACTCGCCGGCGTGCAGCCTTGGCACTTACTTCACTGATCATGGGCCCAACCAGTACACGAAACGGCTCTGTCTCAACCTCACGGTCACGCACAAACGAGGCAAATCCCCCCTCTCGTAACCGATTTCGTACAGCAACTGCGTTCTCATGATCATTGAAACTACCCGCTTGTATCACCCAGGCGGTCAGCGGCGCCTTGCTGCGCGTTTGCTGCAGAGCTTCCCGTACTTCCTTTTCCGCCTTCATGTAATCCGGTAATTCGTCTTCACCGACTCTGAACTTGTCTCGCAAGTCGCTCGCAATATCACTCGGTTCCTGGAGCGGCACTCCACCCTGCCCCAGGGAACGCATACTGGGAATGGGCTGCACCTCGCTATTACCTTCGGTGTCCACGATGCTCAGTGGCTCCTCACGCAATTTTTCGACGCGCCGGAACTGGCTTTCGCTGCCGGCTCCGTCTAGCAACAGGGGCAAGACAATCACCATGACGGCAATGAATACAGCAGCCCCCCAAAGGCGCTGCCGGATATTGCCACTATCCTCATTTTCGAATGAACTCACTGCCGAACCTTGCAACAAACAGTCATGACGATACGATGCTATGGGTCGCAATAACCTCGTGTATATCAGCAATCGTGTGGAAGGAACCCGCTACCAGTACGGCTTGGGATTCTGCCTCTGCGGCTGAAAAAGCAGCATGCCAGGCTTGCTCTGCACTCGCATGCAAACTAACCGGTTTGCCACTGTTCTTCTGCACCTGGGCTGTCAATGTCGCCACTGGGGTTGCTCGCGGAATGTGTAGCTCAAAGCAGTGCCATTCAGCCGCGATAGGCTCCAGAGCGGCCACTATTCCTGCCAGGTCCTTGTCTGCCAGAGCGGAAAAGACGATGTTCGCAAGCCTGTCTCCGAACGCCTCTTGCCAAGCCTGGCATAACGCCTGCGCACCTGCCGGATTGTGTGCCACGTCCAACACCACATCAAGCCCTGAGTGTGTCAGTCGTTCAAAACGGGCCGTGACATGAATATGCATCAGCTCGCGTTCCAGAGTGGGTTTGCCAACGGGCAACATGGCTTGCAGATTTTCGACAACAGCAACGGCGCAAGCTGCATTGCGGCGTTGATGCGCTCCACGCAATGAGGTTAGCGGCAATCTGTCCGCCGACTGAGCTCCTGTATGCAGAACCGGGATACCGTTTTCAGCAGCAAAGGCGAACAGGGATTCGGGTGGCGTCAGCTCACCGACCACCAGTAATTTTCCAGGCCTGCCAATGGCCGCTTTTTCCGTGGCAATCACAGCAATATCAGAGCCCAGGTAATCTTGATGATCCAGCGCCACGCTGGTCACAACCGAGCAATCTGCATCCCAGAGATTGGTTGCATCCAGCCGCCCGCCAAGACCCACTTCCATGATGTAGACGTCACACTGTGCTTGCAGAAACACGCGCATTGCCGCCAGTGTCGTGTACTCAAAGTAGGTGAGTGTCTGAGGCGCACGTCCTGCCTCTACAAACGCCAGCGCTTCGACGATCGCCTCGGCCGATGCCATTTCGGCATTGATCCGGATCCGTTCTCGAAAGTCTGTGATATGCGGCGAGGTGTAGGTGCCCACGCGATAACCTGCTGCTGTATAGATAGCAGTCAGCATGGCAACCGTAGAGCCTTTACCGTTGGTTCCGCCGACCAGAATCAGTGGACTATCGATCTGACGCAGTCCCAATCGTTCGGCTACCAGGCTGACCCGATCCAGCCCCATGTCAATTGCTACGGGGTGGATGGTTTCCAGCCAGGACAGCCAGGTACTCAGAGGCGCAGTGGTATCAGGAACTTCAGCTGGGAGCGGCAATGTGCGGGTCATCAAATTTCAGAACTGGCTTGTCACTGAGCTTGGCCAGAAGTCTGGCGAGCGTATCGCGCATATCGCGCCGATCACAGATCAGATCGATAGCACCGTGATCGAGCAGAAATTCACTACTCTGGAAGCCTTCCGGCAATTTTTCCCGGACGGTCTGTTCGATAACACGCCGACCGGCAAAACCAATGCGCGCACCAGGCTCGGCAATGATGATATCTCCCAGCATGGCAAGCGATGCGGAAACACCGCCCATGGTTGGATCCGTCAGCACCGAAATATACGGCAGGCCACGATCTGCAAGACGTCTGAGTTGAGCACTGGTTTTGCCCATCTGCAACAGTGAAAACAGAGCTTCCTGCATACGCGCACCGCCACTGGCACTAAAGCAGATGAAAGGAATGCCGCGCTCCAGGCTGCGTTCGCAAGCACGGCTGAAGCGTTCGCCGACTACCGATCCCATGGAGCCTGCCATGAAATTGAAATCGAACACCGCAACCACAACAGGCATACCTTTGAGCTTGCCTTGCAAGACTACCAGTGCATCCTTTTCACCGGAGTCCTTGGTAGCCTGGCTCAGGCGGTCTTTGTAGCGCTTGGAATCCTTGAATTTCAGAATATCCACCGGCTCCACAGAGGCGCCAATTTCCTCCTGTTCACCCGCATCCAGCAACCTCTCCAGACGCTTGCGCGCAGAGATCAGCATGTGATGACCACACTTGATGCAGACATCCTGTGCCCGGTCGAGCTCGGCATGGTAGAGAACGTTGGAACAGCTGTCGCACTTGACCCACAGGCCTTCAGGGACTGTGCCCTTGTCTTCATTGCGAGTTCCGATACGAGCCGGAATCATTCGCTCAAACCAGCTCATGGGGCGAATCGCTGGCAGGAATGGACGTCGGGTACCTTCCTTTTGCTCCTTGCTTGCCTTGGGCTCAATTGCCTCGGCGTTCTCGTCGCCCTTGCCAGTGGTGTCCTCGTTACTCATGCACTGACTCCGGCTCTTTGGTCCATGGCTTTACGCATGCCATTGACGATTTCAAAAATTTTCGCATGAAGGGTGTCCGGGTCATTGCCATGTTCGCCAACCAGAGAAACCAGCACACTACCCACCACCACCGCATCGGCAGTTTCCGATACCGCGGCTGCAGAGTCTGCGTCACGAATACCGAAACCGACAGCAACGGGTATCGAGGCAAACGACTGAATGTTAGCGACCTTCTCGGCCACTTCAACCGTATTCAGGTTGGCAGCTCCGGTGACACCCTTGAGCGACACGTAATAGATATAACCACTGGCCATCTCGCAGACCTGGCTGATGCGTGAATCCGGAGTGGTCGGTGACAGCAGAAAGATACTGTCCAGATTATTCTTTTTCAACTCATCAACCAAAGCACCCGCCTCTTCTGGCGGCATATCGACGGTCAGCACACCATCAACACCAGCAGCACTCGATAATTCAGCAAATCTGGCATAGCCGAGTCGCTCGATCGGATTCAGATAGCCCATCAGCACAACCGCTGTGTCCGTATCTGTTTCACGAAAACGCTTGACGGTTTCCAGCACCTGAATCAGGGATACATTATTTTTCAACGCTCTTTCGCACGCCGCCTGAATGACCGGACCATCTGCCATCGGGTCAGAGAACGGTATGCCCAGTTCGATGACATCAGAACCGGCCTTGACCAGGGTATGCATTAATGCAAGCGTAGTTTCCAGGTCCGGATCACCGGCCGTAATGTACGGAACCAGCAATTTGCGGCCAGAAGCCGTGGCAAAACGAGTGGCGATACGAGTCACAGAGTAATCCCTTCCAGGTCGGCCAGAGTGTTGATGTCCTTGTCACCACGACCTGACAGATTGACAACGATGTTCTTGTCCTTGCCCATGCCCGGTGCAATCTTGATCGCATGAGCCAGAGCGTGAGCAGATTCCAACGCCGGAATGATACCTTCGATCCTGCACAACTTGTGAGTTGCCTCCAGGGCTTCGGTATCGGTTGCAGCTACGTATTGTACCCGCCCTATATCCTTCAACCACGCATGTTCAGGCCCTACACCCGGATAATCCAGGCCTGCCGAAACACTGTGAGTTTCAATGATCTGACCTGCCTCATCTTCCATCAGGTAGGTGCGGTTACCATGCAGCACGCCCGGGCTGCCGGTACTCAGAGGCGCAGCATGTCGTCCGGTTTCCAGACCATCACCGCCAGCCTCTACACCTACCAGCTGTACATCCTTGTCGTTCAGGAATGGATGAAACGCGCCGATGGCGTTCGAACCGCCACCCACACAAGCCACGATCATGTCTGGCAGACGGCCAGTATGCTCCATGGATTGCTCCTTGATTTCCTTGCCGATAACGCTGTTGAAATCTCGCACCATGGTGGGATAAGGATGTGGGCCCGCTGCCGTTCCAATGATATAGAACGTATCGTCGACATTGCCGACCCAGTCGCGCATTGCCTCGTTGAGTGCATCCTTGAGTGTGCGCGAACCTGACGTTACCGGTACGACTTTGGCACCCAGCAACTTCATGCGAAAAACGTTTGGCGCCTGACGTACGATATCTTCCTCGCCCATGTACACGATGCATTCCATGCCCCAGCGAGCACAGACTGTTGCTGTCGCTACGCCGTGCTGACCGGCACCGGTTTCGGCGATAATGCGTTTCTTGCCCATTCGACGAGCCAGCAGAGCCTGACCCACGGTGTTGTTGATCTTGTGAGCGCCCGTGTGATTAAGATCTTCACGCTTCAACCAGATCTGGGCACCACCCAGCTCTTGTGACCAACGGCGCGCATGATAAAGCGGATTGGGTCTGCCGACAAAATTCTTCAGCTCCCACTCGAATTCAGCAATGAATTCGTTGTCCTGGCGACAACGCTCGTAAGCTTCTTGCAGCTCTCTGACCGGATCCATCAGTGTTTCAGCGATAAAACTACCGCCATAAACTCCGAAATGCCCCTTACTGTCGGGGTACTGATCGATCGGTCTGTCCTCTGATGACTCTGATACTGTATTCATTTAAAGCGATTCTCTTCTCTTTATCTATTCCAGGACCTGCTCATCTGCGTGCCGAACTGCCGCCATAAAGGCGTGCATGGCCTCAGAGTCCTTGATTCCCTTAGCTTGCTCCACACCGGAACTGACGTCCACTGCAAATGGGGCAACCTGCTTGATAGCTTGAGCTACATTATGTACGTTCAGCCCGCCCGCAAGTATCAGCGGTTTGTGCATTTTTTCACCAAGACGTGCCCAATCGAACGCATGGCCCGTTCCGCCAAGCTGTCCGGGCTCATTACTATCGAACAGAAAGCCGATGGCTTGTCCGAATGCTCTCAGTTCACTCTCTTCGGGCATAGGCTTGCCGGCTCCAACACCGATAGCTTTTAGATACGGCCTGCCGAACTGATCACAGAATTCACCCGACTCCTGTCCATGAAACTGCGGCACCATGGAGGGCATCAGGTTCAAGGCGTGCTGTACCTCTTCCACTGTCGGATTGAGAAACAATCCTACGGGCGTGACAAAAGGCGACAACTGATTGACGATGACAGCAGCATCCTCAGCGATCACATGCCGGGCACTGGCAGGCACAAATACAAAGCCGAGTGAATCTACACCCAGCTCCTGCGCCAGATGCGCATCCTGCAGGCGTGTGATTCCACAAATTTTGACTCGGGTTCGTCGCGCCATAATAACCATGGACCTTAACAGAAGCAGCATCCGGGCAACAGCACGGCAGCTGCTTACCCAGACAATTCTAGAACAACACCCCTCAAGGGTGCCAGGGATTGGATTTGCTGGACTCGAAGTCCGGCACGCCGAATTCTTCAGGATAACCAGGCTGCAGAAAGCACAGACCATGTGGCGGTGCTGTCACTCCAGCAGCCCTCCGGTCTCGCCCGGCAAGCAGCGTGGCCATCCAGTCCACTGGACGCTCACCTCGACCGATAGCCAGCAGACAACCCGTCAGAATACGTACCATATTATGCAGGAAGCCGTTAGCTGCGACTTCAATAATCACTCGATCCTGTTCGCGCCGGACGCTGATTCGTAACAGGCACCGCCTGGCATGGTTCGCCTGGCACTCGGAGGAACGAAAACTGGAAAAATCATGTTCCCCAATCAGTGCCTGAGCAGCCTCGTGCATTTTCGGTGCATCCAGGGGGATACGCTCCCAGCCCAGCGTACCTGCCTGATAACCAGGTCTGGTTGCACGATTGAGAATAGTGTAACGATAGCTGCGTTGTGTCGCGGAGAAACGCGCGTGGAAATCCGGACGCATTACTGCCGCCCAGTGTACCGAAACACGCTTGTCCAGATGGGAGTTAGCACCAAAGCTCCAGGCGCGAAGCGGGCGATCCAGAGAGGTGTCGAAATGCACGACCTGAGCCGCAGCATGTACGCCGGTATCAGTACGACCGGCACAGTAAACCGTGACAGGCTCCTGAGCTATCCGGCTTAATGCCCGCTCGAGCTCTGCCTGTACAGAGTGGCAATGTGGTTGACGCTGCCAACCGCAAAAACCCCCGCCGTCGTATTCGACAGCGAGGGCGATTCTGGCATTAGACAATGACGGTCACTGGCCTTTGATCATGAAATCTTGCGCAACAGAGTCTCAGCCTCGGTGACCTGCGCCGGGTTGCCGCTCTTGACGATTTCGTCCAACGCACTGCTGGCAGAGTCCTTGTCACCCATATCGATGTAGGCCTTCGCCAGATCCAGCATGGTGTCCATTTCATCAGCGTTGTCACCCATACCGACGTTTTCGTCGAACATGTCGTTATCAACACTCAAATCAGGCAGGTCCAGGTCGGACAAATCAGCATTCATCAACTCAGAACTATCCAGTTCCAAGTCACCCGACAGTTGATCCAGATCCAGAGTCAGATCGTTTACCGAAGCAACGTTATCCAGTTCATCCAGACTTAACCCTTCACCCTCGGTCAGATCTGCGGACAACTCGTTGGTAAGATCACCAGGCATGTCGAGCAGATCTTCACCCGTCAGACCACCTAACGAAACATCACCGCCAGTTGCATCAAAATCGGAGAATTCAATACTGCTGTTTTTCTTCTCGTTCGCCACTTCACTGGCAAGTTCGGAAAAATCGCCCGTCGCTTCCAGGTCACCTTCATCAAAGGCAAACGCTGGATCAAGGCTCTGCTCCATCAGCTCTGATTCATCTGCACTGTCGAAATCCACAGAATCTGAAGCAGAATCAAAGCCGCGATTAATACTGCCGGTGTCATAGTCCTGCGCAGGTAGAAAATCCTCATCCCCCATCGCGGAACCATCAGAATGACCGGCACCAATACGACTTACCGCTTCACGACCTGAAGCGAACAAGGCATCATTGGGTCGCAATTCAGCACCCATGACAGCAATCGCTGGCCATGCCGGATTTTCCTCGCCACCAAAGCGCGCATGGAAATTACTGGCAGTTGCCTGAAAACTGTCAGCATTACCCTGAGCATGATATGTCTGCAGAAGCTTCTGCGCATATTCCTCGTTATTGGGATCGCGCTCTGTCGCTTTGGCAAGCAGCTCTTCAGCCTGACCGTGCAAACCATAGGCAAGATAGACCTCCACTTCGGAGATAGTGTCGTCTTTGTTCAGTACCTCATTGCCCGTTTGCAAATCAGAACCCAACGGGATAGCAGGGACCGTCAGGTCATCAAAGGCATTGTCCTGCTTTTCTTCGCGATCAGAGCCGGCGATTGCAGTGGCTCCGACCGCAGCAGCACCCGCTGCCAGACCAACACCGTTGCCGGACTTGGCCGCTTTGTCAGCCGGTATTCCCGCAGCGTCTTCGTCGTTGGCGAATTCGAGTTCATCACCAATATCCAGCAAATCATCATCACGACGCTTGCGACGGAACAACAAGGTGCCTAGCACACCCAGCAATCCGACCGCACCGACGCCGGCTATTGCCATGCGCTTGGGGTCGCTCATGAAGTCCTGATACCAGGTAGTCTGCTTACGCGGTGGTGGAATCAGCGCCTCTTCGGTGTCGGTGTCTGCCGTCGCATTTTCATCGATCAGCTCAACATCACCCAGCGTCTCCCCTGCCTCCGTTAATGCATTGACGCCTGAGTCTGCAATCTCTTCCACTTCAGCCACAGCGTCGGCACCCGCATCACCAACAGCCGTAACAACGTCCTGGCCTGCCTCGACAACTGTGTCGCCAGCATTGGCAGCAAGCTGTGCAGCGGCTTTAGCCTCAGCCTCAGCTTCGGCGGCGGCTTTCGCTTCGGCAATAGCCTCTGCTTCTCCGGCTTCCGCAGCAGCAATCACTTCTGCTTCGGCGGCTTCTGCCTCCGCTATGGCAGCCGCTTCACGTGCATCTGCCAGTTGGGTTTCCAGTTGGGAAATCTCGTTCTGACGCAAGGAGATCAGTGAATCCAGGTTGTCCGTCGTACCCTTCAGCTCACCGGCTTGTTCCGTTAGCTCGTCAGACTGCACACGCGTTGAAGAAAGCTCTTCGCGAGCCAGTTGCAACTTGCGATTCAATTCACCCAGACGTGTGGCGTCATTGTCTGTGGTCTCATCGGCCGTAGCGCTGGCCGTGGTACTTGTAGGTGCATCATCCGCAACCAGTCGCAGCTCTTCACGATCAAGAATTTCCGATCGAGCATTGTCCAGAATAGCCCGCGCTTCAGCAGAGAGTCCGTCGACCGAGTCTTCCGAGCTCAGCTCTGGATCAAGGGCGGCTGTATCAATGGCTGCAGTATCAGACGGTGCAGTCACTGTTCCGGCTGGCGTCACGTTTGTGTCACCAGAGGCGAGACGGGTTGAACCCGAGCCCAGCAACTGATCGCGATACTCCTGCCACAGCTGGTTTTGCTGACCGATAGCAGACATGGCCTGCCGCTGTGTCAGACGTGTTGCCTCGTCTGTGTCAGGTACTCGCAGTATGGAGCCTGCCCGGACCAGGTTGATGTTCTTGTTGATGAATGAGGATTCGTTGGCAGCCAGCAATGCCATCATCATCTGTTGCACAGAGACACCAGCTGCAGAATTGCTCTTGGCAATTTCAAACAGAGTGTCACCACTGCCAACCGTTACTTCAGCGCTCTGACGGGCTGCTGTCTGAGGCGCTTCTGCTGGTGACAGATCTTCCAGGGATACGATGGTAGACCCATCTTCCCCACCGCCATTGCCAGTTTCACCGATGACGGTGGTATCTGAAACTTCTTCTCCGGCACCAATCAGCTCTACATTGAAGTCGTCTGCAGCGCTTGCTTCCTGCTCACGTTGCTCCAGAGCGTCTTGATTGGGAGCTCCCAGATCTGTAAGGGCGACTATTTCGCCATTACTTCCACTGACAGCCTCATCTCCTGACATGAGCTCAACATCTGGCATGACTTCCAGTAAAACGATTTCACCTACATCTGATGCGGACTGGCTGTCAGCGGGAGCTTCAGCAAGACCACCCAGATCAACTTCAAACCCTTCGTTGCGCTCAATCGGTGTAGGCACAACCAGGGCTTCTGTTCCACGATCCACTAGCGCCGGCTGATCTGAGGTCGTATTACGCTCAGTTGCAGTCGGTGTCATGAAAACTGGCGGATCCAGCAAAACAGTATATTCACGAACCATTCGACCTTGTGGCCAGTCCACTTCCAGCAGGAAGTTCAGGAAAGGCTCAACCACAGGTCGTTGGCTGGAAATGCGAATAACCGGCACCCCCGAGCTCTGGTCGACGGAGAATCGCAAGTCCGTCAACACCGTCGAGCGCTCGATGCCCGCCCTTTCAAAGGCCTCTGCCGACGCAAGTTGCACAATCATGCCTTCCAGCTCACCTGTTTTCACAGAAGTGAGCCGGATTTCGGCATTCATTGGCTGATTCAGCGCCGAGCGCATCTCGATGTCGCCCAGACCAAGTCCGAAGGCGCCACCGGAGGCTAATGCCAGGCTAACTGCTGCAGCCGTTGCTAGTTTTCGCACGTATTAAATCCCGCTCAGACGTTAGACCTGATTGTGCAGTGTCCGTAAACCACCGACACAGGTCAAACGTAGTTAACTGTAACAACGCTTCTCTATAGATCAATTATTGCATCTATTCCGATATAGATCAGCGTTTACAAATAGTCCTGAACGAGACATTCAGCGATCTGAACACTATTCAGCGCTGCACCCTTACGAACGTTGTCGGACACAACCCACAAATTCAGTCCGTTTTCAACGCTGATGTCTTCGCGAATCCGCCCAACAAAGACTGCATCAGTTCCGGCTGACTCAGTCACAGCGGTGGGGTAGCCCCCTGCCTTTCGCTCGTCCATAACTACCACTCCTGGTGCTGACTGGAGCAATTCTCGGGCCTGAATCGCAGTAATTGGTTTACGAGTTTCGATATGGACAGCTTCAGAGTGTCCAAAAAACACCGGGACACGTACACAGGTCGGGTTGACGGCTATAGAACTGTCTTCCATGATCTTGTGGGTTTCCCATACCATCTTCATTTCTTCCTTGGTATAACCGTTTTCCTGAAAGTCATCAATCTGCGGCAAGACATTGAATGCAATCTGTTTTGGATAGACCGAGGCCTCTGCTGGCAAGCCGTTTAATAGCCTTGCTGTCTGGACACTGAGCTCTTCAATTGCTTCCTTGCCAGTACCTGAAACTGCCTGATAGGTACATACATTGATGCGCGTAATCCCGAAAGCATCATGTAACGGCTTCAACGCTACCAGCATCTGAATAGTTGAGCAATTCGGATTTGCAATGATGTTGGTGTCCTTGTAACTAGCAAGGGCATGCGCATTAACCTCAGGGATGATCAGCGGCTTGTCATCGTCATATCGAAACTGTGATGTATTGTCGATCACGACACAGCCGGCAGCTGCCGCCTTGGGAGCATAAATCTTGGAAACAGAGGCGCCTGGTGAAAAAATACCGATTTGCACCGTAGAAAAATCGAATTTTTCCAGATCCTGTACAACCAACAGCTTGTTTCCGAACTCGACTCGCTTACCCGCTGAACGCGAACTCGCCAATGCGTAAACATTGCCTACTGGAAAGTTTCGCTCAGCAAGAATGGACAGGATGGTCTCGCCAACCGCTCCAGTTGCGCCAACGACAGCGACATCATAGGTCTTGCTCATGCATCTACTCCGACTTGCAGGGCCGCTATTACAGCATCACCCATTTCAGTTGTATTGATTACTTTCTCTTCACTCTGGCCCGTCGCTATATCCTGACAACGATAGCCCTGTGCCAACACCTGCGCCACAGCAGCATCAATGGCATCAGCCGCTTCGGCTTCTTTCAGTGTGTAGCGCAGCATCATGGAGACTGACAGAATGGTCGCCAACGGATTGGCTATGCCTTTTCCGGCAATGTCCGGAGCCGATCCGTGGATGGGTTCGTACATCCCCTGCCCGGCCTCATTCAGCGACGCCGATGGCAACATGCCAATGGATCCGGTCAGCATCGCTGCGGCGTCAGATAGAACATCGCCGAACAAGTTACTGGTCACCATGACGTCGAACTGCTTGGGTGCGCGAACCAGCTGCATGGCGGCATTATCAACGAACATATGAGTCAGCTCTACATCCGGGTAATCCTTGCTGACATCGATCATGATTTCTCGCCAAAGCTCTGACACTTCCAACACGTTCATTTTGTCGACCGAACACAGTCGAGAGCCTCGCTGACGGGCAATTTCGAAAGCGCGTATGCCGATTCGTCGAATTTCAGACTCGCTATACACCATGGTATTGAATCCGACTCGCTCACCATTGCGCTCTTCTATGCCGCGTGGCTGACCGAAGTAGATACCCCCGGTCAATTCACGAACGATCATGAGATCAAGCCCTGCAACCAGCTCAGGCTTCAGTGAAGAGGCTGCAGCCAGTTCCGGGTAAAGCAAGGCGGGACGCAGATTGGCAAACAGTCCGAGTTCGGATCGCAGGCCCAGCAGTCCACGCTCAGGGCGTAGCTCACGAGGCGCTTTATCGTATTTCGGCCCACCAATGGCACCCAACAGGATTGCCGCCGAGTCACGACAGGCGTTCAGGGTGCTTTCCGGAAGCGGCGTACCGGTTTCATCATAGGCAGCCCCGCCGAACACACAGGTTTCCATGCTCAGACCGAGGTTGTACTGCTCATTGATTGCATCCAGAACCTTGCGACCCTCTGCAATAATTTCTGGCCCGATTCCATCACCGGGAAGAATGACAATCTTGCGTGCTTGAGACATCAATGGTGTTCCTTTCAGACTTGAATTTCGGATTTTTCGATGACCGCCTTTTCCGCTGCGGCGGCAGCATACCAGTCCTGCATGGGTGGATCACTCAAAGTACGCGAGACATACTGTTGTGACAGATTCGGCAGCGGGATCTGGTAGGTGTTAAGTCGTGACGCAATCGGCGCAAACATCGCATCAGCAACCGTGTAATGAGTGAACAGCCAAGGGCCGCCACTTTGCTGAAGTGCATCTTCAAACAATTGCACAATGCGATTGATGTCGATCTGCACTTCCAGCGTTGGTCGAAACCCTTCAATCTGCCGTCGGCAATTCATGGGCATGGCTTCTCGCAAAGCGGCAAACCCCGAATGCATCTCGGCGCTCATGGCTCTCGCCCGAGCGCGATCGACGGCGCGCTCCGGCCACAGTGAATGGTTAGTAACTTTGTCGGCAATATATTCACAGATTGCCAAGGAGTCCCACAGCACAAGCGGGCCGTCATGCAAGACCGGCACTCGCTTGGCTGGACACAACTTTTCCAGCAGAGCCTCACCTTCTGGGGTAAACAGCGGCACATTCACTTCATCAAACGGTAATTGCGCGTGCTGCATCAATATCCAGGGACGCAATGACCATGATGAATAGTTCTTGTTGCCGATAACCAGTTTGAGGCTGCTGACACTCACGGCGAATCGAACAACCAGGGGGCTGCTTTGCGACGAGCAACTTCGTATTCTTCGATGCGGAAACGTTGTTGCAAGGTCAGTTCGATATCGTCAAAACCGTTGAGCAGGCAGTGCTTGCGAAAGCTGTCGACTTCAAACGGGTAAACATCACCATTGGGCGTTGTAACGGTCTGGGCTTCCAGATCGATATCCAGCTCATAGCCTTCGCTGCTTTCGCATTCTTCGGCCAGCTTTGCGGTGATTTCCTTATCAAGCACGATCGGTAACAATCCGCTTTTGAAGGAATTGTTGTTGAAGATATCGGCGAATCCTGAAGCGATGACAGTTCGGAAACCATAGTCACCCAGTGCCCAGACAGCGTGTTCACGGGATGAGCCACAACCAAAGTTCTCACCGGCGATCAGTACTTGTGCGCCTTTGTAACGCGGCTTGTTCAGGACGAAGTCCGGGTTCGGCTGACGGGTTGATGAATCCTGCCCGGGAAAACCTGCGTCCTTGTAGCGCCATTCGTCAAACAGATTCACACCGAAACCCGATCGTTTGATCGACTTCAGGAACTGCTTGGGAATGATGGCATCGGTATCCACGTTCGAGCGCATCAGTGGAACGGCCAAGCCCTTCATTTTTGTAAAGCTTTGCATGATGTTCTCCTGACTAGAAGTGGCGGACGTCGACGAAATGACCAGCAATAGCAGCCGCTGCGGCCATCGCAGGACTCACCAGGTGGGTACGACCGCCCTGACCTTGCCGACCTTCGAAGTTACGGTTGGAGGTGGATGCACAGCGCTCACCCGGCTCCAGGCGATCCGCATTCATGGCCAGACACATGGAACAGCCCGGCTCACGCCATTCAAAACCTGCATCCAGAAACAATTTGTCCAGCCCTTCTTCTTCGGCCTGCTGTTTTACAAGACCGGAACCTGGCACCACCAAGGCCTGCTTGACCGTGTCTGCCACCTTTCGATCCTTGATGACAGCTGCTGCTGCCCGCAGATCTTCGATGCGCGAGTTGGTGCATGAACCGATGAAGATGCGATCCAGCTGGATGTCAGTGACAGGTGTCGAGGCCTGCAGATCCATGTATTCCAGAGCGCGTTCGAAGCCTTCGCGCTTGCCCGCATTTTCATCTGCGGCAGGGTCTGGCACAAAGCCATTGATGGAGGTAACCATTTCAGGGGATGTCCCCCAGGACACTTGCGGCTCGATTTGTGTGGCATCCAGATGCACCACTTCATCAAAAACGGCATCATCATCGCTTTTCAGATCCTGCCAGGCGGCAACAGCCTGGTCCCAAACGTCTGCTTTGGGCGCGAATGGGCGACCTTTCAGGTAGTCGATGGTGGTTTGATCAACAGCGATCATGCCTGCGCGTGCGCCTGCTTCAATGGCCATATTGCAGACACTCATGCGACCTTCCATGGACAAGGCTCGAATGGCCTCGCCACCGAACTCCAGAGTACAGCCGTTACCACCAGCGGTACCAATCTTGCCGATGATGGCGAGCACGATGTCTTTCGCTGTAACGCCCGGGCCCACTTCGCCGTCAACGCTGATCAGCATGTTGCGCGATTTATTCTGTAAAACCGTCTGTGTGGCCATGACATGCTCCACCTCAGAGGTACCGATACCGAATGCCAGAGCACCGAATGCACCATGTGTGGAGGTGTGAGAATCCCCACAAACCACAGTCATACCTGGCAACGTGGCGCCCTGTTCAGGCCCGATGACATGCACGATGCCTTGTCGCAGGTCGTTCATCTTGAATTCGACGAGGCCGAAAGTCTCGCAGTTTTCGTCCAGCGTATCCACCTGCAGTCGCGAAATGGGATCAGCGATGCCATTGGCACGATCGGTCGTAGGCACATTGTGATCTGCCACCGCCAGCATGGAGCTGGTACGCCAGGGCTTGCGTCCGGCCATTTTCAGGCCTTCAAAAGCCTGTGGGGAGGTCACTTCGTGCACCAGATGCCTGTCTATATAGAGCAGATAGGTGTCTCCTTCCTCTTTGTGGACGACGTGGGCGTCCCACACTTTGTCATACAAGGTCTTGCCAGCCATCTGCCAATGCCCTCTTCATGGATGCTACGGGGATGTGGATTCTATCGGCTACATTCAAATAACTCAAATGCATATTGATTATTCGTTGTATTCCATGTTGGAATACATAGATGGATTTCCCCTCTTTGAAAGCATTTGTCGCGGTAGCCGAGCTGGGCTCCTTCTCCCGTGCGTCAGAAGTATTATTCATGACGCAACCTGCGGTCAGTAAACGCATTGCTGCCCTGGAGGATGATCTGGGGGTGCTGCTGTTTGACCGCCTGGGTCGTCGCATCCAGTTAACCGAAGCGGGGCAAAAATTTCTGACCAGCGCCAAACGCATTCTGGCTGATATTGAAATCAGTCGCGATGAGGTGTTATCGCTAGGGGCTGAGGTAGGAGGACGCTTACGATTGGCGACCAGCCATCATGTGGGGATTCACCGGCTGCCACCAGTGTTGAAAGCCTTTACCCAGACCTACCCCGAGGTGGAGCTGGATTTATTGTTCATGGATTCTGAGCTAGCTTGCCACGAGGTGTTGAACGGGCATATTGAGCTGGCGGTGGTGACACTGCCTGATCAGCTGGAGAGTGCACTGCTCACCGAACTGGTGTGGCCCGATCCGTTGAGCATTGTGTGCGCCTCGGATCACCCATTGCGTGCTGATTTGGCAGCAGGCATTGAGGTGACACCAGCAATCCTGACGAACTACAACGCGGTACTGCCTGCCCGAGGCACAGTCACTCGAACTATTCTGCTGGATGCTTTGCGACCGTTTGATGTGACGGTTGAGACCTCTCTGGAAACCAATTATCTGGAAACCATCAAGATGATGGTCTCCGTTGGACTCGGTTGGAGCGCCCTGCCGAGCAACATGATTGACGAGGGCATTGTGGATGTGCCGGTCACCGGGCTGAGTATGCAACGCAACCTGGGGGCCGTGTGTTTGCGCGGCAGAACGCTATCGAGGGCGGCAACCGCCTTTATGGCGCTATTACGAGGCTGATTAGTGCTGCGTCAGCACGATAGGGTCACTTTTGGTGATAATCATGGTGTGCTCATATTGCGCTGACAGGTTGCCGGGGGCACCTTTGAGCGTCCAGCCATCGGATGCTTCTGTGACTATACGAGTCTTGGTCGAGAAGAATGGCTCGATGGTAATGACCATGCCTTCTTTCAGAACGCGCTTGTCGGCAGGGTCAAAGTAGCCAGCAATGCTGGTAGGCGACTCATGCAATGACCGGCCGATGCCATGGCTACTCAGGTTTTCAATCACTCTGAAGCCGTGTTTTTTAGCCGTGCGCTCGATAGCCGCACCAATCCCATTAATGGGCCGACCCGCACGAGCCTGTTTCATGGCCTGTTGCAGCGCCACCTGCGTGGCATGGCAAAGGCGTGTTTTCTGCGGGTTGGTAGGCGGAATGACACGGGTGCCGCCGGTATCAGAGAAAAAACCGCCCAGCTCAGCCGACACATCGACATTCAGCACATCACCAGGCTGTATGACACGACTGCCCGGAATACCGTGCGCAGCCTCTTCATTGATGCTGATGCAGGTATAACCAGGAAAGTCATAAGTGAGCTTAGGAGCCGAATGCGCGCCCCGCTCCTCCAGCAACTTACCACCCAGGGTATCCAGCTCCAGCGTCGTCATTCCCGGTTCCGCCGCATCCAGCATTTCGTGCAGAACATAAGAGACGATGCTTCCAATAAGCTTGAGAGCGGCTATGTCG
Source organism: Granulosicoccus antarcticus IMCC3135 (assembly GCF_002215215.1). Taxonomy (NCBI): domain Bacteria; kingdom Pseudomonadati; phylum Pseudomonadota; class Gammaproteobacteria; order Chromatiales; family Granulosicoccaceae; genus Granulosicoccus; species Granulosicoccus antarcticus. The sequence goes on from NZ_CP018632.1 coordinate 6,023,971, forward strand.
GTTTCGGATTCTACGGTCATGGCTGGCTGCGCTATGGGTCTAGAGTGGTCGTGTGTATTCTAGTGGATGTGGAGTAGATTGGCTGGGTGGGGGTTGCCTGAATGGGACTTGTGGCACCTGCCAGTTGATTGAAGCTAGAGGCCGCAGGAAGCAACCACCCAATTATAAATCGGAGTCATTTGCCTGATCTTCTCTTTGAGGTTTTTCTCAATATCACCATCCATACTCACCGGTGTCCAGATTGTGAGGTGAGGAGAAATGTCCTTTTCAACACGTCGCCCATCAGATTTCAGAGTCACCGTCTGCCCCACTTTTCTTTTACGAAAATTGTTCTTTTCGTCAAGACAGGTCAATGCCTCTTTTAAGACGGCCCCCCAATGAGTAGAGTCCAGCTCTGCCAAGCGAACCTCTCCCCCACCCAAGAACTCTTCAACAATATCCAGCCTTGCAGCTCCTTGCCATGCATCGCGAGTAAAACGGATATGAACACTGTCCTTATCTTCCGCCAGAGCCTTCACCTGTTCAATATCAGGCTCTGAGAGAATAAAAGGGGAAATCAACCATTTTCCTGTTTTCTCACTGCCTTCCAGATTCACACCCAACTTGACTTCACCGGTTTCCGGAATGACGGCCAGGTTCCATTGAACCCCTTGATTCCCATCGCTCATTCCAAACATGGGTCTATTCAGCTGACCAAAAGGCCGACCCTTCACCTGTAACAAGGACGAAAATTGTTGTAGTAACTCAGCATATTCAGAATCAATTTTCTTGAAGCTCGCCTTTTCCATTTTAGGCGACGGGGCAGAGTTGGGGCTTGTGGCTATAGATTCGTCTTTTAGCTCAGCTCTCGTTATTTCGCTCTGAGAGTCAAGAATTGAGATCATTGCTTGATAGGCATCATCGGCATTCAGACTAAAGAACTCACGCCCTTTCTGTCTAAGCGGAGACAACTTGGCGTGAATAAGGGACTCCAGTTTTCTACAATCATCAACTGTAACTGAATGAGCTACAGCCCAGATAAAATCACCGGTCGAACTTTTATTGATTTCTGAGCATCGCTTAGAAGGGGTTCGAGTCGTCATTCCGATTTTGCATACAGGCAGTTGTATGTCTTTCACTTCCAAAATATATACATAACCGCTTGTGACGGCCTCAACACTATCCATTGATGGAATCCTTGTTTCTATTATTGTGGTTATCGAAACGATAAAAACAGCATCAACGGTATATTAATATTCGATGTAGCGCGACACTGCAATTTATAGATAGTTTACGACCAAACCAGCCTGTACGTATGCAGAAAAAGCTACCAACCAATCGCATCAGGTTTTCATTTTTCCATACGATCATTTTCACTGTAAAAATTATATGGCATTCAGCCAGCAGTGAGAGGGATTTTTCGCTAAAGACGGAACCGAATTTTTCAGGTTCGGTGTATCACGGATGCGCGCAGACTTCAGAGCCTTCGCCTGCTACGAAGGACTGCGATCGCAAAGTGCTTACATCATTATCGGTCTTTCAAGCCTGCAGGCGATAGTCCGATTCGAGTAAGGTCTGAAACTCTGTGGCAATGACAGGTTTACTGCACAGATAGCCCTGATACTCTTCGCACTTGAGCAGCTGGATACGTTTGAGTTGTTCGGGGGTTTCTATACCCTCTGCCACCACACTCAACCCCAAGTCGTGAGCCAGGGAAATCATTGCCTTGACGATGGGTGCAGGACTGGAATCTGACACTATCTCGCTGATAAAGGAGCGATCTATTTTTAGCTGATCCAGTGGAAATCGTTGCAGGTAACTCAGTGATGAATAGCCGGTGCCAAAATCATCAATGGATATCTTGGCACCCAGGTCATTGAGTTTTTGCAATTTGACTACGTTGGACTCGGCATTTTCCATGATCATGTTTTCTGTCAGTTCTATGATCAGAGACTCTGGCGGTAGCTCGCTGTCGTGCAAAGCGCTTTTGACCGTGCTGATAAAATCCGGCTCGTGCAGCTGCCTGATAGATACATTGACCGCAATCTTGAAGTCTTTGTACCCCATCAGCTGCCAGCGTCTTGCCTGAAAGCAGGATTCACGCAAAACCCACTCACCGATCGAGACGATCATGCCTGAGTCCTCCGCCAGAGGAATGAAGTTGACCGGTGAGATAAGCCCTAATTCCGGATGCAACCAGCGCACCAGAGCTTCAGCGCCAGCGATCTGATTGCTGGCCACGTGAACCTTGGGTTGATAGACCATGAAGATCTCGCCGTTATCTACCGCGGTTCTTAGTCCGTTTTCCAAACTCAACAACTCGCGAGCCTTGGCATCCATGAAGTCCGAATAGATTGCAAAGGTCTTGTCGTTACGACGCTTGGCAAACAACATCGCGGTTTCCGCATTATTGATCAGCGTCTCCACGCTCAAGGTCTTGTCGCTTAACAAGGAGACTCCGACACTGATGCTCAGATAAATGGATTGACCGGATACAACATATGGGGTGTTAAGAGCATTGATCAGCGACTCGGTTAATGATGTCAGTATGTCACTAGGCGCCCCTTGCTCACTCAGCGGCAAGTACGCAACAAACCGATCCCCATCCAGTCGAGAAACGGTTGGTAGCGTGTCATCAGATACATCACTGGAAAACCAGGGCTGTTTGATCCCCTTTCGGTAACACTCAAGCACTGTATTGCTGAACAAGAGCAGCACTTCATCGCCTCGGGCAGGCCCGAGGGAATCGTTAATGGATTTGAAACGATTGATGTTAATCAGTATTAACGCCGAATTGGAGCTCTCAGCACGACAAGCTTCACATTTTTGCCGCAGCATTCGCGTGAACCAGGCCCTGTTAGGCAGATCAGTCAGAGGGTCAACCTCACTCATGCGCTTCTGCCAGGCCACCGCTGTCAGCGTGTTGCTCAAGCGCAAGGCCAGTTCGCTGGCATCGATCGGCTTGGCCAGAAAGTCGGTTGCCCCCAACTTAAGAGCTTTGAGCTTGGTCTGTGCATCATTGGCCGATGTCAGTACGATGACCGGTAGATAGCGTAGCGTTTCATCATCACGAATGGCGGTCAGAATGTCATAGCCAGAGACCTGCGGCATGACGATGTCCAGCAACAGCACATCGGGTAATTCCTCGCGAATACGCTGTAGCGCCTGCGTTGAGTCACTTACGGAGACAAAACGCCGATAGCCCTCCTCCTCCAGATGTATCTGAAGAACCTCCATGTTTATCTCTTCATCATCCACCATCATGATCTTGGCGTCATCAATGATGATGCGAGCCAGCTCATGTTGATCCATCACGCTCCCATCAGCCTGGGTCGCCATTGCCGGCTGATGCCTGTCATTTTTATTCAGGTCATTTCTCATGCCGACTTCCTCTGCGAAGTGGGATCGTTCCAACCCTGCAAAACTCGGTCAGAGTAAATCTGGATGGCGTCAATACTACTGCGTACTTTTTCAGCCGAGCCTGCCTTTGCGTCCTGCTCCAGCTCGGCCGCCAGTGCTGTAAAACCATCGAAGCCGACGCTGCCCCCCGATCCTTTGAGCCAATGGGCAAGCTCTGCCACCTGATTCCAGTCTGCTTGTTCACAAGCAGACACGAGTAGGCTATTTTGTTCTTCAAGCTTTGTAACGAAGCGTTCGACAATGGAATGGAACCTGGGGTTTTGGTCTAACAATAAACTGATAACAGGGGTATCGACTGCAAGCGACTCACTACTTAAATGATCCGGTGTTTGTGTGACCTGCCCCTCATGGGAAGCCTTCTCTTTCTCCAATTCGATCCTTTTTAGTTCATCTGCGCACACTTGCCTGTTTGAATCATCAGATGGATCGGATCGCAGCCGTTCTGACAAGGATTCAATCTGTGTGAGCAGCTCCATGGCCAGCTCCTTGTCATGATCCTTGGCCGATTGTTCCAGATCCTTGGCAGGTTCATACAACTGATCAAACCCTACCGTACCTCCAGAGCCCTTTAGCCAGTGCGCCAGATCTGCCAGCTCCTGCCATCGTTGCGCCTGATGAGCATCTCGCATGGCCTGGAGCTGCGTTTTCAGCTTGCCCAGAAATCGCTCAACAATGGGCTTCATCTTGGGGTTTGAATTCACCAGAGAACTGAACAAATATTGGCATTCACTCACGGTTGCCGGTGCTGCGGTGCTCGATTGCTCCTGTACTATGGGCGTCTCAGCATCCTCTGTCGGACCTGGCTCTGACGGGCCTGCATGCTCGACACCTTTGAGTAGCTTTCCCAGCAATCTGGTGAGCTTATCCAGATCGATCGGCTTGGTTTGATAGTGTGAAAATCCGGCTTGTTTGATCTTCTCTTCATACCCTTTCATGGCATTCGCTGTCAAAGCCACCACCGGCACGGTCACGCCTTTGGCCCGTAGAGCTGCAACCGCTTGATAGCCATCCATCACAGGCATCTGAATATCCATCAGAATAGCTTCGAACTCTTGCGTATCCAGCAGATCTACCGCCTCGCGACCGTTCACAGCAAGTGTCACCTGCAACCCCAGATCCTTGAGTACCAGCGACAACAAGTCACGATTTTCCACCGCATCATCTACCACCAGAACCGATGCTGCCGGAAACACCCAATGCGACTCACCCATTTGAGTATCGATCGAATCGATCATGCTCAGCAATTCGTCAGAGCCATATAGAGGCACGCCCGCAAGATCACCCGTGGGCATTGTTAATGTAAAGGTGGAGCCTTGCCCTGGCACGCTACTAACAGCAATACCTCCGCCCAGAGCTTCGGCAAAATTTCTGCTGATCGACAAGCCAAGCCCAGTACCACCAAAACGTCGATTGATTGAAGAATCAGCCTGCGTAAAAGCCTCGAATATCGAAGCCTGCTGCTCAGGTGTCATGCCAATTCCGGTGTCCGTGATAACCACCGTCATACTGTTGTCCACGGGGGTACAGGATATCGCGATGCTTACACTACCCTGCTCGGTGAATTTGATCGCATTGCCCACCAGATTGGTCATGATCTGCCTCAGGCGCGCCGGATCCGATATGACCGTCTCAGGCAACTCAGTCAGTAACTCAAGCTTGAGCTCTACCTGCTTTTCAGCAGCTTTGACCTGCAACACCTTGATGACATCATGAGCAACCTGGCAAACATTTGCCGGTATGCTTTCAACCTCCATGGCACCACTTTCCACCTTGGACAGATCCAGAACATCATTGATCAACTCCAGCAGATGTTGACCACTGTCAGAGATTGTCTTCAGATGTTTTTGCTGTTCGTCTTTGCTCAGACTCATGCCGCGTTTGAGCACTTCTGTAAAACCCAGAATAGCTGTCATTGGAGTCCTGATTTCATGGCTCATGTTTGACAGAAACTCGCTTTTGGCCAGATTTGCCTCTTCGGCCTCGTGCATGGATTGGCGCAACAGCATCTCTTTTTCTTCCAGCAAGGTGACATCATCCATACTGATCAAGACACCACCAACCCGTCCCTCAGCCCCGGTTACCGGTGAGCAGTTGACCAGAAATTTTCTGACCTGCCCGTCACTGTCGACAAACCCTGTCATGGTATTACGCGTAGGCAATCCCAGATCGAGCGCCTGCTGCCAGGGAAACAAGGTTTTGTCATCACCGAGTATCTGCCAGCCAAGTCTGTTCGCCTGAACACCCAGCAACTTATCGGCACTTTGACCATTCAAGCTTGCAAAGGCCGAGTTGGCCAATACAATATTGCCTTGTCTATCAATGACGATCAACGCCTCAGCAATCGTATCCAACGCGCTGCGCACTCGCCCCGGAACGGCCGATGACGGGTTGAGTTCTTTGAGCATTTTGCCCAGATAAAAGTAGATAGCTGGAAAGCACAACAGAGAAATAAAGCTCAACAAACCAAAAGGCGACTCGCGCCAGCGATCTATCAAGCTCTGTGTCCTTTGTTCGTCAAACTGAAACGTCAGTTCACCCCAAGGCCTGTTACCTCGCATCAGAGGAAACTGGAATGCATTCACAGCTTCATTAATAGGCACACCCAGCGTCACTGTCGATGAGTTCTGCTCGCGTTCGAGAACAATGGATGTCAAGGCAGCTTGACGATCAAGTACAAATTCCAGATGGTCTTTTATGTCTGGCAAACCGCCCCGCCTCAACAAAAGCGAGGTCGAAGAGGCGACTGACTCTGCCAAGGCTAACTGACCTTCTAGTACCGCCGAATTTCGATCGGGTACGAAGCCTGCAAAATTCGCCACCAGCACCATGGTTGTCATAACCGATACCAGACCAACGGTTATATGAAATCGCGCGGGCAGCCTGGGCCGTGCCTTGAACAGCGCCACTAATCGCGACATACTCATCCTCTTCCCCTGCTGGCATCATCGATTGGCGAGGAGTCATGCCCCGGTATATTGTGCGGCGGCACGACGTTTTCATGATTCGCATCTGCGTCCCCGTCCGCATTGACCATGGACTCCAGGGATTCATCATCGTTGTCAACCCCTCCACCCAGTGAATCCAGCACTGGTAACGGATCAACGAATCGCCAGGCTGGCAATGACGACAGAACACTGCCCATCAGGGTGCCGCCTCGGATCAACCACAGTAGATAGCCAGCTGAGAGTCCTGTTGTAACACCAGCGCTTTTACCCATCAGAACCTGCATCAAACTGGCCTGCTCTTCCATGACATCCTTTTGCTTGGTGAAGGCGTCATCGAATAAATCTGATTGCACGGAAAAATTCGACGATGGCAAACGCAGTAGATCAGCCAGATCAAAGGAATCAATATCATTCTCAGTCGTTCGTACAACGGATTCTTTCTCACTGTTGAGGACGTCCTGCCCCAACACTGCGAGCTCTAAAAAACCGGCACGAGGTACTGACTCAATCAGGGCCTGAACATCCACCGTTGGAATAAACGGGCTTTCAACGGCTGACGGATCATCACTGAGTGACTCCTCTGGGCTCTCGACAGCTTGGCTCTCGGTCGATTGACTCTCGTTACTGCTCAATGGCTCTTGCTCAGTGCGCAGCGAAACAATTGGAGCCTGCAGTAATTCAATCTCGGGAAGCGCAGGAACAACTGGCTCCGCAGCGGCTAATGGCGGATCAAATAGCAAAGACATCACCGTTGAGATCTCACCACCACGTCCATCTTCTGCACTAATCAGCACATCCAACTGCTCACTGGCTGCCTCCGCATCTGCCACCGAAAACTGGCGACGTGATTGATCGAAGAGCAGCCATTCTGGCAATGATTTTCCGTCTGCCTGAGTGACGCTCAGGCCCATGAAGTCTCCATCCTGATCGACAAACAGATCAGACGGTAATTGATACCCATCCCCTGCAGTGGGTCCAGGTACAAAGGCAAGCTGTGGTGCATCATTGCGGTCCAGTACATCGATAATTACTTGAACGCTCGTAACAGCACCACGGGAGTCAGTTGCACTTACATTCAGAGTCAAGATCGGCTCACTTTCATGATCCAGACTTTGCTCAGCTTTCAATACCAGCATATTGCCAATAATTTCGAACCTGGCATCGTCAACTGTCAGCACGACAGAATCTCCCATATCGTCATCTGAGACGGACACTGTGCCGAGCGCTGCCCCTGCGATATTTTCCGCAACTGCGTCTACATTAACGCTCAGCTGTGGGACATCGTTTTGTTCACTGATAGCGATATCAATCGTCTGTGCCTGAGCGCTACCGTTTTGATTGAATGCAAGCAACGAGATGGAATCACTGCGTGTCTCACTGCCATCCTGTCGATACAGGACCGCACCGCTTTCGAGTTGGCTCTGTGTAAACGTATCGCCCTCTGATAGTACATTGCCCGACAACTCAAGGGCGCCTTGCTCAGAATTGCCAACCAGCCTGTAGATGAATTCGCTCTGTGCATTATCGCTGTCAGTCGCAGCTACCAGTTGCGTGTCCAGAACAGTCACCCCTCCCTCCTGTACCTGCAACACACTCGAAGGCGCAGACCAAACGGGTGCATCGTCCACCGCTTCGATATCAATATTCAGCGTGACAGAGTTTGATGCCCTAGAGCCATCTGATACGCTCAAAGTGACAGAAGATGTAGCGCTTTCACTGCCATCATGGCGAAAATACAAACTTGCACTAACAAGCTGTTGGTAGGTGAACGTATCACCATCAGACAACAATGTGTCTTGATACTGCAACTGGCCATTATTCTGGGCGCTGACGGTATAGAGGTAGTCGGCGGTTGGATTATCAACGTCATCACTAAGCAACATTGCCTCACTGAGTTCAAACGCCTCACCTTCCTGCACGGTAAACGGTGCGCCGACAATGCTCAGGGTGGGTGCATCATTCACGGGGCTCACCCCCATACTGACAATCTGCTCAACCGTACTGGTTATGCCATCACTTAGCACTACCGTAAAAGAAGCGGCAGTGGTTTCACTACCGTCATGAAGGAACTCCAGCTGAGCACTAGTGAGTTGCTGATAGGTGAACGTATCACCATCAGACAGGAACGTGCCCTGGTATTGCAGCTGTCCATTTTGTTGAGCACTGACGGTATAGAGGTAATCCGCACTCAAATTATCCACATCATCGCTGAGCAAAATTATTTCACTGACTGGAAAGCTCTCTCCTTCCGCTACGTTAAACGGTGCGCCAGCAATACTTAACGTGGGTGCATCATTCACAGGGTCCGCTGCTATGCTGACAATCTGTGCTGCCGTGGTGGCTGTGCCATCACTTAGCTCAACGATAAAAGAGGCTGTTGTGGCTTCACTGCCATCATGTAAAAAAGTCAGTTCACTACTACTGAGCTGCTGGTAGGTAAATGTTTCGCCATCAGACAGTAATGTGCTCTGATACTTCAGCTGACCGTTTTGTTGAGCGCTGACCGTGTAGAGGTAGTCAGTGTTCAGGTTATCAACGTCATCGCTGAGCAATATTGTTTCACTCAGTAGCAGCTCATTGCCTTCCGCTACGTTAAAGGGTGCGCCGACGATACTCAGTGTGGGAGCATCATTCACAGGATCCACCGTGATGCTGACAGTCTGTGCTGCAGTGGTGGCGCTGCCATCGCTTAGCTCAACGATAAAAGAGGCTGCTGTGGTTTCACTGCCATCATGAAGAAAAGTAAATTGACCACTGCTCAGCTGCTGATAGGTAAAGGTTTCGCCATCAGACAGCAATGTGCTCTGATACTTTATCTGACCGTTTTGTTGGGCACTGACGGTGTAGAGGTAATCAGTAGTCAGGTTGTCAACGTCACCGCTAACCAAAACCGATTCGCTCAGTAGCAGCTCATTGCCTTCCGCTACGTTAAACGGTGCACCAACGATACTTAGCGTGGGTACATCATTCACAGGGTTAACCGCAATGCTGACAGTTTGCGCTGTCGTGGTGGCTGTGCCATCGCTTAGCTCAACGATAAAAGAGGCTGTTGTGGCTTCACTGCCATCATGAAGAAAAGTCAGTTCACTACTACTGAGCTGCTGGTAGGTAAATGTTTCGCCATCAGACAGTAATGTGCTCTGATACTTCAGCTGACCGTTTTGTTGAGCGCTGACCGTGTAGAGGTAGTCAGTGTTCAGGTTATCAACGTCATCGCTGAGCAATATTGTTTCACTCAGTAGCAGCTCATTGCCTTCCGCTACGTTAAAGGATGCGCCGACGATACTCAGTGTGGGAGCATCATTCACAGGATCCACCGTGATGCTGACAGTCTGTGCTGCAGTGGTGGCGCTGCCATCGCTTAGCTCAACGATAAAAGAGGCTGCTGTGGTTTCACTGCCATCATGAAGAAAAGTAAATTGACCACTGCTCAGCTGCTGATAGGTAAAGGTTTCGCCATCAGACAGCAATGTGCTCTGATACTTTATCTGACCGTTTTGTTGGGCGCTGACCGTGTAGAGGTAGTCAGTGTTCAGGTTATCAACGTCATCGCTGAGCAATATTGTTTCACTCAGTAGCAGCTCATTGCCTTCCGCTACGTTAAAGGGTGCGCCGACGATACTCAGTGTGGGAGCATCATCCACCGGGTCCACCGTGATGCTGACAGTTTGTGCTGCCGTGGTGGCTGTCCCATCACTCAGTATAATCGTAAAAGAAGCTGTTGTCGTTTCACTGCCATCATGAATAAAAGTCAGTTGACCACTGCTGAGCTGTTGATAGGTAAAGGTTTCGCCATCAGACAGCAATGTGCTCTGATACTTTATCTGACCGTTTTGTTGGGCACTGACGGTGTAGAGGTAATCAGTAGTCAGGTTGTCAACGTCATTGCTGACCAGTACGGTTTCGCCCAGTAGCAACTCATTGCCTTCCGCTACGTTAAACGGTGCGCCAACAATACTTAGCGTGGGTGCATCATTCACAGGGTCCACTGCTATGCTGACAATCTGTGCTGCCGTGGTGGCTGTGCCATCGCTTAGCTCAACGACAAAAGAGGCTGTTGTCGTTTCACTGCCATCATGAAGAAAAGTCAGTTGACCACTGCTGAGTTGCTGATAGGTAAATGTTTCGCCATCAGAGAGTAATGAGTTTTGATATTTCAGCTGACCGTTTTGTTGAGCACTGACGATATAGAGGTAATCAGTACTCAGGTTGTCAACGTCACCGCTAACCAAAACCGTTTCGCCCAGCAGCAACTCATTGCCTTCCGCTACGTTAAACGGTGCACCAACGATACTCAGTGTCGGTGCATCATTCACAGGATCCACCGTGATGCTGACAGTCTGTGCTGCAGTGGTGGCGCTGCCATCGCTTAGCTCAACGATAAAAGAGGCTGCTGTGGTTTCACTGCCATCATGAAGAAAAGTAAACTGACCACTACTGAGTTGCTGATGGGTAAAGGTTTCGCCATCAGACAGCAATGTGCTCTGATACTTTATCTGACCGTTTTGTTGGGCACTGACGGTGTAGAGGTAATCAATAGTCAGGTTGTCAACGTCACCGCTAACCAAAACCGATTCGCTCAGTAGCAGCTCATTGCCTTCCGCTACGTTAAACGGTGCACCAACAATACTTAGCGTGGGTGCATCATTGACAGGGTTCACCGCAATGCTGACAGTCTGTGCCACCGTGGTGGCTGTCCCATCGGTCAGTACAATCGTAAATGAAGCAGTTGTCGTTTCACCGCTATCATGAAGAAAAGTTAATTGACCACTACTGAGCTGTTGGTAGGTAAATTTTTCGCCATCAGAGAGTAGTGTGTTCTGATATTTCAGCTGACCGTTTTGTTGAGCACTGACGATATAGAGGTAATCAGTACTCAGGTTGTCAACGTCACCGCTAACCAAAACCGTTTCGCCCAGCAGCAACTCATTGCCTTCCGCTACGTTAAACGGTGCACCAACGATACTCAGTGTCGGTGCATCATTCACAGGATCCACCGTGATGCTGACAGTCTGTGCTGCAGTGGTGGCGCTGCCATCGCTTAGCTCAACGATAAAAGAGGCTGCTGTGGTTTCACTGCCATCATGAAGAAAAGTAAACTGACCACTACTGAGTTGCTGATAGGTAAATGTTTCGCCATCTGACAGCAATGTGCTCTGATACTTTATCTGACCGTTTTGTTGGGCACTGACCGTGTAGAGGTAATCAGTGGCCAGGTTGTCAACGTCGCCGCTGACCAGTACCGTTTCGCCCAGCAGCAACTCATTGCCTTCCGCTACGTTAAACGGTGCACCAACGATACTCAGTGTCGGTGCATCGTTCACAGGGTTCACCGCAATGCTGACAGTCTGTGCCACCGTGCTAGCTGTGCCATCGCTTAGCTCAACGATAAAAGAGGCTGTTGTCGTTTCACTGCCATCATGTAGGAAAGTAAACTGACCACTACTGAGTTGCTGATGGGTGAAGGTTTCGCCATCAGACAGCAATGTGCTCTGATACTTTATCTGACCGTTTTGTTGGGCACTGACGGTGTAGAGGTAATCAGTAGTCAGGTTGTCAACGTCATTGCTGACCAGTACGGTTTCGCCCAGTAGCAACTCATTGCCTTCCGCTACGTTAAACGGTGCGCCAACAATACTTAGCGTGGGTGCATCATTCACAGGGTCCACTGCTATGCTGACAATCTGTGCTGCCGTGGTGGCTGTGCCATCGCTTAGCTCAACGACAAAAGAGGCTGTTGTCGTTTCACTGCCATCATGTAGGAAAGTAAACTGACCACTACTGAGTTGCTGATAAGAAAAGGTTTCACCATCAGACAACAGAGTACTCTGATACTTCAGCTGACCGTTCTGCTGAGCACTAACGGTGTAAAGGTAATCAGTGGTTGGGCTGTCCACATCGCTACTCAATAAAAGTGCCTGATCAACCGTCAACTCATCGCCTTCAGAGACTGTAAACGGAGCACCTGTAATAACCAGTGTGGGCGTATCGTTATCTGGCTCAATACCAATATCGAATGTAAACGGATCTGTGGTGTTTGACCCATCGGACACTTCAAATTGCAGCGACTCCGTTAAGGTCTCCGAACCATCATGCTGGTATGCAATAACAATATTACTGTCTTGCAGTTGAGCTTCAGTAAATGAGACTGCAGAACTATCTCCATTAACAATCAGATTGCCATTGAGCGGCGTGTTCAGCAGTGTATACACGATGTTTGAAGCATCGGTGTCTGAGTCGATCACTTCCAGCACACTGCTATCTATCGTAGCCAGACTGCCTTCCAACACTGTGAGCCCAGCGTTGACGTTAAGCTCAGGCATTGCAGAGGCAACGGTAGTTGATGTGGTGGCTATTTCAATAACATCTTGAGGATGACTGTAGCCAGCCAGCTCACTCCAGTCGCTCACACTCAGGGTTACGATTCGATTGCTTACGTCCGAAGAAAATATGACATTTCCGGTCGATTGATCCACACGCACCTCACCGGGATCCAGGTCAGGCAACGTGGCATGAAGAGTGGTTGTCTCGGTGCTCGTGTCAATTCGAGCAATACTGTCGCTTGTTTTTTCCGCGTAGTAAATGTATGTACTATCCGCATTGAGGGCAATGTTAGCCAGGCCTGTATCCGTCTCATGGATCTGTAAATCCCCGCCAGCCAGATCCGTAGAACGCACAGATTGAGTAAGCACGGTCGAGTTACCTTCAATCCAGTACAGGCGATTTCCATCAAAAGCCAGATCCTTGGGATCGGAAATACCGCTTGAAACCACAGTTTCCAATAAGCCACCGCCATCCAGATCATAGCGGTTGATGCGTCCTGTACCACCTTCAAATGCAACGTAGACATGACGATTAGCTGCATCCACAGCCAGACTACGAGCATTGACCAAGCCGGTGAGAAATGTGGTAACGGTGCCTGGATCACCCAATGCTGCTGACACGATTGTAGTACCACCTTGCTCAACCCAGTACAGTCGCCCGTCATCGAGATTGACAGAAAGAGAGTGCGGATCTGTACGGCCACTTATAAATAGCTGCACATTAGTAAAATCGGTATTGGAGCGATATATCGCCCCATTAGAATCAGACCAGAAGATCACGCTGTCGTTGGAGCTGTATTCCGCAGCACCAATATCAGCAAACTCATCCAGCACAACGCCCTGGCCGTCGGTGGTTTGTGAGGCATCAGCATTACCAGCATTGATAGCGGGACTGCCAGGAAGCAATGTATAGCCTCCTACTCGACCACTACTTGCATCATAAGCTCCCAATAGAGGGTCGATATTATTCAAATCTGTCTCAGAACCAGAGTTGAAATCTAACAAGTTATAGCCTCCTGTTACAACAGTGCCATCACTAAAAATGGTTATTCCAGCATCAGTGGCGGGATTGTTGTAGAAAATACTGCTGATAACGCTGATGAAACCACCTGTTCCTTCAATCACAGTGAAAGCAGTGCTTGCATCGTTTTCCACAAAGGTAGAACCACGAATTGTTCCGGCTCCACCGCTATGAATTGCACCTGCTCTGTCTGCAGAATTACCAGAAAATGTTGAACTGGTTACTGTGATTGATGTGTTGTCATTGTGATAGACAGCTCCACCCTCACCACTGCTTGCCGTATTCAGCCTAAAAGAGGATCGTTCAATAATCAGAGCCGTATTGACATAAACAGCACCGCCATTGGCAGCGCTTGTATTACTGCCAAACCCAGAGTCTGTCACCGTCAATGATTCATTGGCGAATATTGCACCACCGTCTTTCACCGCGTCGTTATATTGGAATCCGGAGTTACTAATATCCACAGCCTTACTGGCCAGAATTCCCCCACCTTCCTGCTCAGCTTTGTTCAGTATGAAATCAGTATCACTGATGAGACCTGTCTCAAGACTGTAGAGGCCGCCACCTTTCTCGGTAATTGATCTGTTGTTATTAAACTGGCCAGAATCAATGGTAAAGGTGTCCACAACGTACACACCTCCGCCGCTTGTTTGTGCGGTATTGTCCTTCACCATGAAGTTTGTCAGCTCAAGGGTACCGGTTACATACAAACCTCCCCCGTTAGCATTACTACTGGTATTACCCGTCACCCCACTATCGATGACAATGACATCCTGAGCCAACACACCACCGCCATTTCCAACACTGGTATTGCCAGAAACCTCCATATTGGACAATGAAGTAGCACCACTGGTGCTATAAATACCGCCTCCGCCGCCGTTACTACTATTGCCAGTAATCTTCCCAAGCTGGGCGGATACAGAACTACTGGCGTAGATCCCGCCACCATTGCCATTAGCCTGGTTGCCACTGATTTCAACGCCTGTCAGGATAATCTGCGAGCTGCCCTGGGCCCGAATGCCGCCACCATCACCCAGAGCACTGCCTCCGGTGATCTTCAACCCGTCCATCGTAAGCGTGCTGTCGAACACATCAACGACCCGCTCTCCAACCTCCGATATCTGAATATGGGTATTGTCGAGCCCTTCTCCCGTAATAATGATGTCATCAGCGATATCAAGATCACCCACTTGGGCATCATCATCGCTACCGGTAATGCTCAGCTGATAATTACCCGAACCCAGAATAATGGTATCAACACCGGATGCCCCCTGATTGGCCGCATAGACCGCTTCGCGCAAGGACACAATCTCCCCGTTCGATTGCAGCACCAAAAGCTCATCCAACGTAACACCCGCTGCTATATCAAACTCATCGACCAAGGTATCGACAACGATGGTGCCCAGTGAATGCGTCCACTGACTCTGCGCATCGTCATCCAGAGCAAAAGCCGTCTCGATCGTGCCGTTATGATATTCCAGGTCCCAATCACCACCCAGAGAATCATGCCCAGTGATATCGATACTGGCTGCCACATCGGCGCCACTCAGACGAGCCAGCTCATCGACAAATCGCAAACCTTCAGGCCCTGCGGCCACATCACAACCCATCAACAAAAAATCGGCATCCTCACTCAGCGCATTTGCCCAGCGACTCACCGCAACCTGATTAGCAATCAGCGTTGCCTCGTCAACTCGAACAGCGCCCAATTGCAGTTGACCCGGCTCTCCATGAGAGATGATCTGGACAGAGCTCAAGGAATCGTATTCTGCCAGTGTCTGGCTGATCAGCAGCAAGCCATCATCCTGGCTATTGATTGTGACGATTCTTGTATGCGCATCATCAAGGGTAGCCGTCAATGATTGACCCGACGGAACACTCTCGTCCAGAAAGATGATGTGATTGATGGATTCTATCTGAGGGGATGGCAGTTCAATGGGAATTAGATAATGATCATCATTCTCCTCACCCTCATCAAACAACAACGGCAGCAAACCTGACAAAGCATCGGCAGAATAGAGCAGGCGCGGCTCAAGCACATCCACGATCGGCTTTCGAGCGAGCTTGCCCTGGTGCTGACTCCGTCTTTTCATTACCCTGTTATTCAATGCTTCGCAGTCTTAATGCGCAATCCTTTGTCACGCTGCAAGCCATAGAAATCGGCAAAAAATCAGGGAACTAGAGTCTTTTGTGACGTTGGTGCATTTTAGTGCGACAAAACGAACCTATCGCCAGTTACATTCAAATGGCTAGTTGATCAAGTAGCAATTGTCGCAAGGAACGCCATGAGCGACTGCCCAGAGATTCTGCCTGATGAGTCAAGGTAACGTAGGCACGCCCGCCAATGCCTGATGAGGTCACCCCAGCAGGCAATTCCAGCTCCAGATGAAACACCGGCTCCACCGTCTCCCATTGCTGCTCAGAGCCAGAGGCCACAGCGATGGCACCGGGCCCGTTACCCGCCAGTGCCTGACTGGGCAATTGCCGATCCCCAGCGGGGGTTTGCTGAATCAGTGTGGCCTCCAGCGGCTGCGAGAACTGCTCAGCCAGCCTGACGCTAATATGATCGACACCGGCCTTCACTCGAGATATATCGCTTTGACGAACCACCGCCTTAACGTGCAACGACTCCTGATTGACAATATGCCCTAGCGAGGCGCCCGCTTCGACAAACTGCCCCACACGCAGCAAACGCGAATCCAGTTTGATGGTGCCTTGCGCACCGGCTCGAACCTGTAATGAGGCCACACGATCCGACAGTGCTGCCAAATTCTTGCGCTTCTCCTGCAGATCTTCACGATACGACGATGCACTGTCCTTGTCATTACTTAAAGCTGCCTGCACTTGCACCTTGAGAACCTCAAGCTCGCTTTGGGCCACCGCCAGTTGCTTGTTGAGCACCGGAGCGTTCAGTGTCAGTAACAACTGACCCGGCAGAACAAGCTGCCCATCGCTGATATTCAGGCTGGCAATCTCCCCAGACTGTGGTGCATACAGTCGAGCCTGCACAGGTACAGACACCACCCCTTGCGCCCGCGTGCTGGTAGGCATAGGAACCAGAAAAACCAGACCCATAAACATTGCCACCAGCGTACTGGAGACCATTATTCCCCTGGTCCTTTGCCCTGCCAGCTCGGAGGAATGGGCCAGGTAACCCACGCCTTTGAATAGCGGTTTAACGGCCAGCTGATAGAGGGCAAAAATCGCAAGCAAAGATCCCAGAATAGGAAAACGGGTTGCCAGATACAGGGCAATGCCCATGGTAATCACCCAACGGTAAACACCTGCACTCACCCCATAAAGAAAAAGCCACCGCCGCTCCCCCATACCCGATACCGGCGAGACAGCAGATTTTATATTAAGCAGATAACGCCGAAGCAGGTAACGCAGATAACGTGTGGCACGTGGTGCCAGGTTGGGAATATCCAGTAGATCTTGCAGGATCTGATAGCCATCAAATTTCAATAAAGGATTGGCATTGAATAAAACAGCCGACAAGGAGCCTGTCAACGCCAGCGCAAAGGCCATCTCGTGAATCAGCCCCGGTTCCACCAACGACCAGATAACAAGTGCAAGAGAAGCCACCACGCCTTCTGCCAGCATGCCGGCGGCACTCACCAGAATGCGGCGTCGACGGCTTTCAATCCGCCAGCTGTCTGAGGCATCCACATAGGGCACCGGCATCAGCACCAAGAGCGTAATACCCATCTCGTGCACAGCGCCTCCAAAGCGTTTGACGGCTATGGCATGGGCAAATTCATGCAGACATTTTAGAAACGGATACACCACGATCATCTGCCACCATTGATGCGGCGAACGAGCCATGAATGCCAGCTGCTCACCGAGTGCCTGTGTATTGACTGCTGCGACCAGAAAGCCGACGAGCAACAACAATAGTGCAAGCTGAACCATACGTGTGACAGAGACAACACGGCCTGCCTGAACCAGTGCTGCCAGGCGCTCATCCGGGTCCAACAGAGCAAAGCGCACCGCCAGCGGGTTATGCCACGCCCGCGGCTTGCGCTGATCAAACTGCTCGGCCTGCCGCTGTAAATGACTTTGCGCCTCAGCACTGCCTAAACTTATCAGCCCCAGATTAACCAGCGATAACAAGGCCGTAGCCAGAGCTTCAAGCGCTTCATCAGATAAAGAAATGCAGGCTTGTTCCAGCAGTTTTTCAATCGAGGTTTTAGCGTCAAGCAGATGTACCACCTGCCTTGCCAGCCCGTCGATTCTGACATGCTGGCCGGTTACCTCATTGTGCATGAAGGTCCACGGTTCTGAGCGCACCATTCGATCCTGATAGTGCACACCAACAACTCGCTGAGGTCGAAGGTGACGCACCCACTGCCACTGAGAGGGTTGCAGATTACTCACCCTAGCGAATCAGTCCCAGATGCCACAACCAGATCTTGACGGACTCACGCAATCGACGGGTATATACCCAGGCCAGAGATTGCGTACCGACTTGTAGTTTTGCGACCCCTTCCATTCCCGGACGTATGGCATCGGTTTTGTTATTCAGCTGTGCAGGCACCTGAAAGACATTGCCTTCATCCGTGCTTGTAGCCACCGGCAGCACCGCCTCGATGGTGGCTTCCCATATTCTGTTTGGCTGCGCCGCCAGCCGAACCCGGGTAGCTTGACCCGGCTTGACCAGCCCTACATCGCGCTCATCCACATCCAGTATCAATCGATAGGCATCACTGGAACCTACGGTAAACAGGGTATCCCCCTGCACCACCGATGAACCCAGCTGCTGACTCAAATCACCGCTGAGCACCACCCCATCAAAAGGTGCCCGCAGTTGCGCACGGGATAACTGTCGATCAACCAATAACTGCTCGGCCTCTATACGCGTGGCATCAGCACGCAGACGAGCAAGCTCGACCCGATCACGCGATGCCAGCGCCAAGTCCCGAGCCTGATCATTCTTGTTGGCCTCACTATGCCATTTACCTACCGCCAGCGTCAGATCCCTATCATCAAGCGTTGCCAGCAGTTGCCCCTTGCTGACACGATCACCGGCCCGCGCATGTGACGAGGCAATAAAGCCTGCCTGGGGAGCTACCAACACTTGTAGATCCTGAGCTTCAATCAATGCTCTGGCGCTGATGCGATGTGGCACCGGCCACAATAGAACCACTGCGGCCAGCAAAGCCCCAAAAATAGTGAACAACCGCCTACGAGTCATCGTGCGCCAAAAACTGACATCCAGCCATAGGCCAGCCTGTTGCCTACAGCGTTGCAACAGACCCGTATGTTCACGCACTCTACCCACCAGTAGACTACAGGCAGGTATCGCCTTTAGCTGAATACTCTCCTGTTCTGCCTGATCAAATTCACTCTCGGCAGCACGCTCGAGCAGAACCACCACAATCGTTGCATCCGCAGGTGGTGAATGTTCGATGCAAGCATCAGTGGCAGTCTCGGCATGTACGCAGGCAATGGATGACAATCTGCCCTGATCTTCAAACAGGCGGAAACTAGCCGGATACTGAGCCTCCATATAATCAGGCAGCTTGCCATGAAACAGACGCGGCTCTTTGCTATCAAGCATCTCCTGCATGGTAGATACAATCTGACTAGGCAACACCTTGCGGGCATCAATGCGCGATTGGTCCGACATGGCCAGAAGCTGCAAGTGTGATGAGCCGCAATGCCGGATAGCCAATGAGACCCGTTGACAGTTATGTATCCGTTTTAAAGTATTAACGATAGCAATGGCCATCGAGACAGGACTACGACAGGCCAGTAATGATGCCAACGTTGAATCGGGTGAAACCGGAGTTACACGATCAGGCGGGTATAGCCAGGTGCTGGCCCATCGGCACAGATTGACACAGGCTTCACGTTGTTTAGCGGCCAAAGGAGGGCCGCTGAAGATCAATACGCGATCAAAGGGCTTTGAAGCTTGTCTCAAGGGAATGGCAAACAGTACGGTACCCGAACTCGCTTTGGGATTGAGTTTGACCGAGGTTACTCGCCCCGACACCAGTGCTTTTCTGGCGACCAGCATGACAGCAGCCGGCGCTTTGGCATCAACGGGATATGAATGCGTAATAAATGTACCCGCCGTTGCCCCCTGCTCTATTACCCCCAACCACTCACAAGCAGGCAGCAGCGGACGCAGCCAGCCAAGCCACCCTGGCACGCCGGCATGCGCATCGATAGGCAGGCGGGTCTCTGACTGATGATGTCGTTCAGGGGCCTCTACAGCCATGACAATTTCCCAGGACTCCGTTGGGGAGGTTATCTGGTGGGAAATTGCAACTTGTAGGCCATTGATGGAATTGCCGTGGCGAACGAGGGAGGGAGGGAGGCCCGCTCACCGTGCAGGCTATCAAACATCATTCCTGAAAGCGACGCTGATGCCGAAGACATGAAATTTTAAGCAGTGGGTCAGATTCTGGACAAGCCTGGTTTCGCAATCCACAACACCTTCCTTCGCCTTGTTTCTACAAAATCCCCTTGTTACATGCCTTCAACTGCTCCATGAGTGCCTCATCATCACGGCGGCTCAGTGAGAAATCACTGGCATAGGACGGCAACTCTGCCCCTGTGACCCAGGCCGCACACAACTCACCCGCAGCACAGGCGGACATGGTGCCAAAGCCTGAGAGTGCGCAGTTCATGAATGCACCCTCGACTCCCATCGGACCGATGAGGGGCCAGTTTTCTTCAGTCATTGTGTACCAGCCGCCATAATGATGCATGTTACGCGGCAACTGACCGTAGTAGGCTTTCAGCGAGGGATTGAGTCGGGCAGCACCGCGCAGAACCACATCAGGGTAATGATCGTCCAGAGGTAATTGCCGCGTCGGTTCAGCAGGATTCTGATTATAGGCCCAACCTAGTTTTATCCAGCGCCCTGCATCCCCGCCATCGGGTCGACAATGTATGGCACCAGGCATTGACTCTGCCAACCAGCGAAAATCCGGATCCTCCAACAGCATCTCGCGCTCATCTTCCAGCCAATCGATATCTTGCCCATCCAGGTCAATTGAAAAGGGCATATCTCTTGGAATAAGCTGTTGACGATCCTCGAAAGCAATCTTTTGCTGGAAGGTATTGAACACGGGTAGCGAAGTATCCAGCATTCTGGCGATATCATTCGCAAACGGGCCAGCGGCATTCACGATCTTGCCCGCGCTGATTGACCTACGGCCTGTCTCACCAATGAGCTCCAATGTAAAGTCGCCTTTATGCTTTATTGCCTTGACTGTACCGTTAATACGTTGCGCCCCCTTCTCGCGCAGATACTCCAGCATGTGCATGCCCAGTTGCTGGCCACTGATATCACCACCACGACGAATATGGATGACAGTCTGGATGTCAGTCGCGTAAGAGGGGAACGTTGTCTTGATCAGATCGGGATTGCGCAAAATGTCCACACCTTCACGCACACCCTGCCAATCCGCCTTCAATGGTCGCTCATAACTGGACGCCTGCGAATCGTCGTGAAAACGCAACAGGCTTTCAGCTTCATCGCCCAACCCATCATGTAACTGCTGAAGCAACTCATCAATGTTGGATTCTCGGGTAGCCAATGCATAGCCTCGCCGATTCATATTGATTCTGTTGTCTGTTTCTCGGGCAATGTCCTCCAGCAAATCAATCGAACGATTCGTAAAAGAGACCATCGAGGGGTGCGGCCACCAGTTTCGATAGTTCTCACCGGACTGAGCAGAGGTAAACGCCATGGGCTGGCCACAGTCGATCAGGGCAATGTTACTGATGCCATGGAAGCGGCTCAGGTAATAGGCGGTTGCAAGCCCTATGGAACCACAGCCAATGACGGCGACATCGAAGGATTTTGAATTCATGAGGACAGGTACCGAGGCATCATTTTCTCAACAGTCAGATTAGCCAAAATATCGTATACGATTTCTAATCTTAGGATACTATTTTTTCTTATTGTATACTTTAGTGGATGAATTGCAATTGAAAGACTGTCATGAGAAATCTATCCACTCAAGATCAACCAGCCGCTTTCTACAACGTTTACCAGCACCTGAGAAAAGACATTCTTGCTGGAGATCTTCTGGGAGGCGCAGTGCTGAGGCAAGATGACATTGCCCTGCAGTATGGCGTGAGCAAAGTGCCGGTCAGAGAAGCGCTACGCCGTCTGGAAATGGAAGGTCTGGTGGAATTTCGCCCCCGACGAGGCGCTATCGTCAAACAGGTCACTGATAGTGACTTGCTGGAAATGCTGGACATTCGCATTGCATTGGAATGCCGTGCTCTGGAGCTGGCGATTCCGAACTTTGCCGACTCGGACTTCGATCTGGCGCAGGATGTTCTGGATGAATACGCGCTCACAACCGACAAGGAACGCTGGAGCGAATTGAACCAACGTTTTCATGGCTGTATTCTGGAACCCTGCGGCAACCACCAGTTACTGGCACTTATCAATGACTTCGAGCAACGCGTGGGGCCTCTGGTGCGCCTGCGTGTCACCGAGACAGCAGGCCTCGAGCGCCCAATGAAGGAGCATGCAGAGATTCTCGAACTCTGCAAAGCCCGAGCAGCTGAACCCGCAATCAAAGCACTGCGGGCTCACATAGAAACAACTCATCGGGAAGTCGCCGCCGCCATTCGCCGCAACGCTAACAAGGGCCCTTGATCTGCAAATGATCGGCAGTTTTGTGGGTCGACTTCATTCTCCACGCGGGAAACGTTGTTTCTCTTCCACGGTATCAAGGTTCATGTGGTTACGCATGTAACGATCCGATGCTTTCTGCAAGGGCTGGTAATCCCAAGGATAATACGCACCGTTTCGCAAAGCTTCATACACGACCCAGCGTCGTGCCTGCGAACGCCGAACATCATCGTCAAATCGATCAAGATCCCAGCGCGCATCTGCCAACGCACTGAGTCTCTCCAACACCTGCGCATAGGCCGGATCCTGCGCAAGATCCGTCAACTCATGAGGATCATTGGCCAGATCAAACAGCAAGTCCGGATCCAGCTTGCAACGCACGTATTTGAACTGCTCGTCACGCAACGCCACCAGTGGCGCATAGGAAGCCTCAGCGGCATATTCAATCGCAACAGGGCCACGCTTGAGCTTTTCCTGCGCAACACCCATCAGACTCTGGCCTTCTGTCCAGGGTAAAACAGCTTTCATATCGACACCGGCAAGCTCGGCCAGTGTTGGGCAGACATCAATTGTCGAGGCAGGTGCATCATAGCGACCCGGCGGTACACCGGGAGCTGAGATCATCAAGGGCACGCGTGAGGATCCTTCAAACATACTCATTTTGAACCACAGACCTCGCTCACCGAGCATGTCCCCATGGTCTGAGACAAATAGTATGGCGGCCTCTTGCCGAGTACTTTCCAGGACATCCAGGATTTCACCCACCTTGTCATCCAAGTAGCTGATGTTGGCAAAATAGGCTCGACGAGAACGACGAATATCCTCCTCCTTGATATCGAATTTGCGCCAGTCATTAGCATCAAAAATACGCTTGGAATGGGCATCCTGCTGCTCATAGGGAATGGCAGGAATCTCGGGAAGCAGATGCTCACAGCCTTCGTATAAATCCCAGTATTTTTTGCGTGTGACGTAAGGATCATGCGGATGGGTGAAACTGGCCGTCAGGCACCAGGGACGCTCGTCACGGCCACGCGCAAGATCGTACAGCTTGGCACAGGCGTGATAGGCCACTTCATCATCGTATTCCATCTGGTTGCTGATCTCTGCAACACCTGCCCCCGTAACCGACCCCAGGTTGTGATACCACCACTCGATACGCTCGCCAGGTTTTCGATAATCGGGTGTCCAGCCAAAGTCTGCAGGATAGATGTCAGTGGTCAATCGCTCTTCGAAGCCATGCATCTGATCCGGCCCGACAAAATGCATCTTGCCTGACAGACAGGTGTAGTAACCCGCAGCTCGAAGATGGTGTGCGTAGGTTGGAAGATCGGACGGGAATTCTGCAGCATTGTCGTAAACACCCGTCACCGAGGGCAACTGGCCGGACATGAAGCTGGCACGTGCGGGGGCGCACAAGGGAGATGCGGTATAACAATTTGAAAAGCGCGCTGAGCGTTCGGCTAATCGTTTCAGATTAGGCGCATGCAGCCACTCGGCCGGGCCATCCGGGAACAAGGTTCCGTTCAGCTGATCCACCATAATGATGAGTATATTCATAGTCAGACGGTACTCGGTAATAGCCAATCGCGACAGCGATCCCTGTGCCCTATCTTGATTGAATACGCCAAAGTTTTGTAGTAGGGTCGTGCCGATGACAGACCCAGTAAATTCCTATACCACGCTTGCAAAGTGTTCCGCGGATCTTTGTGCCTTCATGCTCGTGTGTGAACTGGGCAAGCTGTCTGCTGCGGCACAAGTGATGAATATTTCTCAGCCCAGCCTGAGTCAACGCATCAAGAATCTGGAATCTACGGTGGGTCGGCAGCTTTTCGTCCGACACTCCAGCGGTGTTGATTTAACACCACAGGGCAAGCTCTTGCTGCAGTTGCTGGAGGATCCACTCAAACAAGCGGCCACTCGTTTTCAGGAGTTTCAGACGAAGCAGACAAGCGATCGGGTTACGATCTCGGTAGATCATGCCTTCGCCTCGTTCTGGTTGCTGCCGCGCCTGCCACAGTTGCGTGAAAAGTCAGGCTCTACCGATATCTGCATCGTCAGCTCACAGGACCCATTTGTTAACGCCACCCCTGAAACAGACATCACCATTTTCATGGCTCAAGCAAAGGATGTGTCTGCAGGCTCGACCTGTTTACTGCAGGAACAGGTTTCAGCCATTTGCAGTCCACAATTTCTGGCCGATAACCCGGGTATTGACAGCCCGCAAGCGCTGCTTGAAAGAGGCTCACAGCTGCTGCACCTGAACACGCCCGGCACGCATACAGCCTGGCTGGATTGGGCCAAGTGGCTTGCAGCGTTGAATGCTTCACCTGAACAGCTGCCGGCTGAAATCGTGTTCAACAGCTATGAAATGATTATCAAGGCTGCATGCCAGGGTCAGGGAATCGCGCTGGGCTGGCATGGGCTGATTGACGATCTGTTGGCAGAAGCCGAACTGGTGGTGCTGTTGCCAGATACCGTCAACACCGATGTCGGTTATTACATCGAATTGGCGGGTACCAGCAAATCGTCAAAAACAGCTCTGATCCGGGACTGGGTTGTAGACCAGATCAACACCTGAGCCAAGCCCGGAACCACTCACTCAGGTAACGGATTGCGCTACCTGGAATGCCGGATCTGCCCAGCGTTTGTTATCCAGAATATCCTGCAGGATATCAACCGCTGCCACCACATCCGCCTCGTCCAGATACAGTGGTGTGAAGCCGAAGCGCATGATATTGGGAGCGCGAAAATCCCCGATAACGCCCTTGGCAATCAATGCCTGCATAGCGGCATAACCGTGTTCAAAGGCAAAGGATACCTGTGAGCCTCGTATTGTCGCATCACGTGGACTAGCCAGGACCAGAGCCGGACAACGTCGCTCGACTTCTGCTATGAAGCGCTCGGACAAGGCCACGCTTGTTGCTCGCAGATCATTCATGTCCACATCGTTCCAGACATCCAGTGCCGCTTCCAGTGCACTCATCTGGATAACCGGCGGTGTGCCGACCCGCATTCTTTCGATGGAAGTAGCAGGACGATAACCTTGTTCGAATGCAAACGGAGAGTCGTGCCCCATCCAGCCCGACAGTGCTGGCTGGGCGGTCTCGATCAGGTCAGGGCGCACATAGATGAAGGCCGGAGAACCGGGGCCACCATTGAGGTATTTATAGGTACAGCCGACGGCAAACTCACACCCGGAGCTGGCAAGCTCTACCGGTACCGCACCCGCACTATGGGCCAGATCCCACAAACTCACAGCACCGGCTTCATGGGTGAGCCTGGTAATGCGTGCCATGTCATGCATGCGACCGGATCGATAATCCACCTGTGTCAGCATCACCACAGCCACTGTTTCATCGATGGCTTGTTCGACAGCCTCAGGATCCACAACTCGCAGCTCGTAGTCCTTGCCAATGGTATCGATCAAACCTTCTGCCACATACAAATCGGAAGGAAAGTTGCCATTATCAGAGAGGATAACCCGGCGTTCGGGGCGCATTTTCACAGACGCCGCCAATGCTTGAAAGACCTTGATGGACAGCGTATCCCCCATCACCACACTACCCGCCGGTGCCCCCACCAGCGCTGCAATTCGGTCACCGACACGGCCCGGTTGTTCCATCCAGCCTGACTCATTCCACGCACGGATCAGCTGCTCGCCCCACTGCTCATTGACGACCTCGGCTATGCGCGCAGGCACCGCTTTGGGCAAAGGCCCGAGGGAATTTCCATCCAGGTAGATGACACCTTCAGGAATTGAAAACAGATCTTTTCTAGGTAGCGACTGGCTCATGGTTTCCATCTCATCAAGTCAAACATCAGGCTATGCAAAGGTTAGCAACGTTCATGGGTTTCACAGTCCGCCACGCATATGCCATAACTCGGGAAAGAGCTCAACTTCCAGCATACGCCGCAGATACTTGACACCACTGGTGCCACCAGTACCGCGCCGAAAGCCGATAACCCGCTCTACCGTGGTGACATGATTGAAACGCCAGCGTCGAAAGTAGTCCTCCAGATCGACCAGCTTTTCAGCCAGCTCATAGAGTACCCAATGCTCTTCTGGTGCCCGATAGATCTTGGTCCAGGCGGCAATGATCTCGTCGCTGGATTCATGCGGTGTATTCATGCGATACACCTCGGGCGCGAATGTCGTACCCGTTTCCACTTCCAGTGCATTGAGCGCAACATGGTATAGGGAGGGTTTCTCCAGCTCGGCTGCCAGCCTTGCGTGCAGGTCCGGTCGATGCTCATGGACTTGCAGCATATTGGTATTACGATTTCCGAGCATGAACTCAATCAGCCGGTACTGGTGGGATTGGAATCCCGAGGAGGCTCCCAGATCATCACGAAAATGAGAATAATCGCTGGGGGTCATGGTTCTGAGCACATCCCAGGCATTATTCAACTGCTCGAATATTCGAGCCACACGCGCCAGCATCTTGAAGGCCTGATTGTGCTTGCCGGCGGCGATCAATGGCCGGGCAGCACTGATTTCGTGCAATATAAGACGCATCCAGAGCTCGGATGTCTGATGCTGGATGATGAACAACATTTCATCATGGGCCGAAGACAAGGGCCGCTGTGCCGCCACCAGGTTGTCCATATCCAGGTAATCGCCATAGCTCATGTCGTTCTTGTACGACATCTTGGCACCGTCTTTTTCAGGATCGTAGGCGTCACTCATCTGGCTGTTATCTCATAGTGCAGTCAGACATCTTAGTGTAATCAGGTGTAAATGTGGCCAGGCGGCAGAGTCTCATACTCAACGACAAGTGCCTGCGTGACAACACGGCTGGCTGCGACTGGCTCATAATGAGTGGCTGCTCTCTACACTTACGCTATAGCCACCTTCTATGACTCATCGACAGTATTTGACACTTGCCGTGCTCGTCGCTCTCATGATGGCCATCGCCATCGGCCTCGGTCAGTGGTCTGCCAACCTGAATCCGGATGGCATCATTCCACACACACCCATAGCAGAGGTGGCACCTTCTGCAGAGTCGAACGAGGCCGCCGATGTGGTCGAATCGGTACCCGCAGAAGCACGCAGCGCATTCACCTTTGGCGCCTCCATGGGCTTGCTGGCAACAGGAATGCTGTATTGCATGCTGGCAGCGGTTCTGCTTTTGAAGGCAAAATCCCGAGGCTTTCCCGCTAGCAAATTCATCTACAGTGTGGCAGGGCTGGCGGTCGCCGGATTTGCATTGTCGTATCTGATAGACGACTATTTCTATTGAACAGACCGGTGCCTGAGCACCGGCCGACGTGCAGGTAGTTCTTACTCTGCCGGGACAATTCCGGCAGCATTGTTGGCCAGACCAGCAAGGGCCGCACTGATAGCCGTCAGACGCACATCCTGGCCGCTGATACCATGACGCTCTGCCAGATAAGCAGGATCGTTGTAGGCGATTGTCACCACACCATCCGCGTCTTCAAACACCAGCATCTTCTGCGGCAGATCGATACCAATGGTCTGCTCCGCCTGCATCAGCGGTGTGCCCGCATTCGGGTTACCGAAAATGACCAATCGCGTCGGGTTAAGATCCATTTCCACCGTCTGCGCATTGGCGGCATGGTCCAGCTCTGCGACCAGGATCAGCGCATCAGCGCTCTCAATTGAGGTAACCAACGCACTGTAGGTTGTGTCCATATCACGAGTACTGACTACCGTGATGATGCCCTCCCCCGGGAATGCTGAAGTTGAACCCTCCTCCGTATCTCCAGACGCCTCTTCAGCTGTGTTGCCTGATGCATTGCTTGCCAACGCATTCAAGGCATTGCCAATATTCTCTAGCGACGTCAGTGCTGCCTCGTTGCCTGCGATTGCATGTCGTTGTTGCAGGTAATCTGCTGAGTTGTAGGCCAGGTGTGTAGCACCATCTGCATCTTCCCAGGCAAGAATTTTCTGTGGCAGATCCAGTCCTGCCATCTGATTCACTTGCATCAGTGGCGTTCCCAGAGCAGGATTGCCGAACAATTGTACTGACGTTGGTCGTAGCTCTTCATCGATATTGGCTGCATTGGCCTGATGATCAATGAGAGGCAGTGATGTGATTGCCTCGTTATTGTCCAACGCCAGCTGTAACGCGCCAATAGCTTCACCAACCGGACGAGCACTATCGATGGTTATGAAACCCGGATTGCTGTTCAAGTCGCCATCGACGCCCCCTGTTGAATTGTCATCATCACTGCAACCGCTGACAACTCCGGCAGCAATGGCAACACTGAGGATGGCACCTTTAAAAAGGGCATTAGGCATCTAATTTTCACTCCGTTTTGATTGTTCAATTACCTCGCCTTGGAAAATCATTGAGGCAATAAGTTCCATCCTTTCGCCAATATGAACAGTTGGTAACGCGGAGCGCTTGTGACATCGACTTAGCGAGTGTGCCACTTGATGAATCTGACCCGGCATCAAGAGGCCAATAATCAGCCATGCAATATTCTTACAGCTGAATTTTCCGACTGCAGAATTAAAAAAACCCGCCAAAGCCACTGCCTGCAGACTCTCCACCATCTAACTAAACACTTCTAAATAGGTGTTTGCTAAAACGGAATATCATCGTCAAAATCAGTCTTGGCAGATGCCGCAGGAGCTTGAGGTGCCGCCGCAGGAGCTCTGGACCCTTGCGACTGGCCACCACCGCCACTGCTCTCACCACCACCCTCGCCGCCACGCGATATGCGCCAGGCTTGCAGATTGGTGAAATACTTGCCGTTCCACTCACGGCCACGCAGATCAAATTCGACTTCGATCGTGTCGCCTTCGGAATAATCATCCACCAGTGCACATTTGTCCTGCACTAACTGGAATTTGACCATCTGCGGGTATTGCCCGTCAGCCACTTCAATCACGAACTCGCGAGCCTGAAAGGATCCGCTTTTCTGTTCGGTATCAAAAATCTTTTCTAACTTTCCTTCGGCCTTGTAGCCCATGTATTAGCGCTCTACTTATTTGTTCGTGTATTGATTAACAGACCGGTGCGCTTATGCGCGGCCAGCCGGAATGATGGGGGTTCCTTGTTTTACATCGGCATTCTGTGCCCGATGACGCATGGCATGGTCAGCCAGCACCAGAGCCAGCATGGCTTCGGCGATAGGCGTTGCGCGAATGCCCACACAGGGATCATGACGTCCAGTGGTAATCACTTCAATATCATTACCCTGGATATCCACGCTGCGTCCGGGCAGACGCAAACTGGATGTCGGCTTCAGCGCCAGAGCTGCAGTAATGCTCTGACCCGATGAAATGCCGCCCAGCACACCACCTGCCTGATTCGACAGAAAACCCTGACTGGTGATTTCATCGCGATGCTCTGTACCACGTTGGGACACAGCGGCAAAGCCTGCCCCGATTTCCACACCCTTGACGGCATTGATACTCATCAAGCCATGTGCGATATCGGCGTCGAGTCTGTCAAAGACGGGCTCGCCCCAGCCAACCGGCACATTGTCCGCCTGCACATTGACCTTGGCACCAATAGAATCGCCATCCTTGCTCAGTTTCTGCATATAGGCTTCCAGTTCTGGTATCTGCGAGGCATTAGGCCAGAAGAAAGCATTGTTCTCGATTTCATCCCAGTCGAAGCCAGATCGATCCAGCACGATAGGGCCTAGTTGTGACAGATAACCACGCACCTTGACGCCACCGAACGAGGGCTGTGCCAGTGCAATCTTGGCAATCGAACCTGCGGCGACGCGCATCGCAGTTTCACGAGCTGAGGAACGCCCTCCACCTCGATAATCACGGAAGCCGTATTTTTGCTGATAGGTGTAGTCGGCATGTGCCGGACGAAACTGCTCTTTGATCTTGTCGTAATCGCGAGAGCGCTGATCGGTGTTGCGAATCAGCAAACCAATGGGCGTACCCGTCGTCTTGCCCTCGAACACGCCGGAGAGGATTTCCACCTCATCAGCCTCGCGCCGCTGTGTTGTATAGCGACTGGTGCCCGGTTTGCGCCGGTCCAGATCTTTTTGCAGATCTGCACTGGACAGGGGTAAGCCCGGAGGGCAACCATCCACGATACAACCCAATGCGGGACCATGACTCTCACCAAAGGTTGAGACGGTGAAGAGCTTGCCAAATGTATTTCCTGCCATGGGCGAGAGTATACCGCGCTAGTAGTCCTTCAACGTGATAATTGCGGGTTCAGAGGGGGCCACAATTAACACTTTGGGGCACGACTAATTGACTCGTTCAACATCTTGAACGTTCCTGAGTTGACGAATCTTGTCCATGATCGTGGTTAGTTCAGATGTATTGGCGATGTGCAGACCAATTTTCATATCGGCCGTCTGCGAGGCTTCATCGCTCAGTGTATTGACGGAGACGACATCGACGTTCAGCGCAGACAGAACCGTAGACACATCACGCAACAGCCCGTTACGGTCATACGCAATAATATGAATCTCGACCCGATACCGACTGCTACCGCTCTCCCCCCAGTCAACGTCAATCAGGCGCTCACGTTCAGATTCACGCAAATTGAGAATATTGCTGCAATCAGCCCGATGAATGGTTACGCCCTTGCCACGGGTAATGAAGCCAACGATGCTGTCCGGTGGTACCGCCTGACAACAGGGAGCAATGGTTGTCAGCAGATTCCCCACACCACGCACGTGAATCGCGCTATTCGAGTGATCCAGGCTATCTTGCCGATTGACAATGTCTGTAGATCGGGCAACCGGCTCTGCCAGGTGATCGATAGCACCGACGATCTGGGAGACCGTCACATCATTGCGACCAATGGCGACAAACAGATCATTGGCCTTGTCAAACTTCAACCGCTTGACCAGCGTATCGATGGCCAGCGAGGTGGCTCTATAGCGCTTGAGCTCACGGTCCAGAATGCTGCGACCATCACTCAGTTGCTGGTCATGGTCCTGCTGATTGAACCAGGCGCGCACTTTGCCGCGGGCTCGGCTGCTGTTGATATAACCCAGTGATTGATTCAGCCAGTCGCGACTGGGAGCGGGCTCCCGGGTGGTCAGTATTTCAACCTGATCGCCATTGGTCAGCGCATAGGTAAGCGGCACAATACGTCCGTTGATCTTGGCACCACGACAGCGGTGACCAATCTCGGAATGCACGTGATAGGCAAAATCCAGCGGTGTAGCGCCCTTGCTCAGATCGATGACCTCACCTTTGGGCGTAAAAACATAGACTCGCTGGGAATCCAGTTGCTGGGAAAAACCTTCGACCAGAAACTCATCATCATTATCATCGAGTAGCTGGCGCAGCGCATTGATCCCCTTCTGCAGATTCAGATCCACCGGTGCGCCTTCTTTATAGGCCCAGTGAGCTGCGACGCCATTTTCGGCATCATCATCCATCAGACGTGTACGGATCTGAATTTCCACCGGTTTGCCGCGCGGACCGATAACGGCCGTGTGCAATGAGCGATACCCGTTACCTTTGGGGTTTGCAATGTAGTCGTCAAATTCGCGACTGATCGGTTGCCAGATGCTGTGGGCAATACCCAGTACGCTGTAACACTGCTGGATATCATCGACCAGCACCCGAACCGCGCGTACATCGAAAAGATCAGAGAAGCCGATGTGCTTGTCGCGCATCTTCTTCCAGATGCTGTAGATATGCTTGGGACGACCAAAAACCGAGGCAATCTTGATACCGTGAGATTCCACACGGTTGGACAAATCGTTGACGAAATCCTCGATATAGACCTCTCGCGAGGCGCGGTTTTCCTCCAGTGCCTTGGCTATACGCTTGTAGGCCTCGGGCTCCACAATGCGGAACGCCACATCTTCCAGTTCCCATTTCAGCTGCCCCAGGCCCAAGCGGTTGGCTAGCGGGGTGTAGATGGTCAAGGTTTCCTGTGCAACCGCGATGCTGCGCTCGACTGGACCTGTCTTTATCAACTGATAAAGGCGCTGCGTCCGGTAGGCCAGCTTCACCAGCACCACTCGAACGTCGGTCACCATGGTGAGCACCATACGACGCAGGGTTTCAGCCTGATCGCCCGAGCCGAATGCATCACTGATCGTCAATGCATTCAACCAGCGCACACCATCGGTCAGCTGCGCGATTTCCTGGCCGTAGTGTTCACGGACAAAATCAATGGAATATTCCTTAGCAGCGACATCGGTGCCCAGCAGAGCGGACACCAGTATCGGCATGTCCGCTCGCATCTGCTTTAGCTGACCTGCCACGTGAATCGCTTCGGGATAACCGGTTTTGCGTTCTCGTACAGCCCAGCAATGTTCCACAGCTCGCCGAATGATAAGAGCCTGATTACGTGTACAGTTTTCTGTCAGGTAGTCCTGCGAGGACTCCATTGTTGCAAACGCTTCATCATCAGGACTGTAGGTATGCCTCATGGTCGCTCAAACACTGTTTGAGCCAGAGTTCCTGAATCGTAACAAGACCTCAGTTGGCATGGCGCAAGGCAACGATCGGCGGCGTATAAAGCACCCGCCGTGTTGCCAGATAGCCAGCTGTGGCAATTCCGAAAGCTCCACCAAAAATACCGATGATCCATAACCAGGCGTTCAGTTGAAACGGAAGTTCAAATACAAACTGACTCAAAGACCAGGCGATGAGCGTTGCAAACAAGGATGCCAGCAAGCCCGCGATGGCACCCAGTATGGCAAATTCTGCAATTACCGCCTCACGCAACTGCTGATGTGATGCTCCCAGTGCACGCAACAATGCGGACTCACGAATACGCTCGCCCCGGCTACTTTGCACGGCAGCCAGCAATACACAGAAACCGGCCAATAATGTGAACAGGAATACATATTCTACCGCTAAAGAGGCTCGATCCATCAAAGACTTGATTCGGGTAATGATTGCACCAACATCGAGCGTGGCAATGCCTGGAAATTGACGCACCCAACCGGTTGTTGTCGCGGCAAAATCCCCATCGATATGAAAGCTTGTGATGTATGTCGATGGCAGCCCTTCAAGCATTGCCGGAGAGGAAACGGCAAAAAAATTCACTTGAAAAGACTCCCAGTCCACTTCTCGCCAATTGGCAATAGTTGCACTTGTCTCCACCCCTGCACTCTTGAAGGTCAGAGTGTCACCAATGGCGTAACCTCGCTCTTCCGCCCATTCCTGCTCGACAGAGAGTAAAGGCGGTGCACTGCCATCGGTAGCCCACCACTCTCCGGACACAATCTGGTTACCTGCGGGAACACTGTTCGAATAGGAAAGGTTGTACTCGCGCCGAGCCCGTCGCTCATCCTGATCGCTGGAATCATCCGACAGAACCGGCTCGCCATTGTGGGCAACCAGACGGGCCCTGATCATCGGATGTATTCCCGTGCTCTGTATGCCCTGGGATTCGAGCTGAGCCGCCAGACCCTCAACCTGATCGGGTTGAATATTGACGATGAATACATTGGGGGCATCCTCAGGCAAGTCCTGCTCCCAGGCGGATAGCAGGTCAATCCGGACAATGGATATCAACAGCAGGGCCATGATACCCATGGCAAAAGCGGCCAGCTGTACGGTACTACTGGCGGCGCGGCGCTGCAAACCGGCAGTACTCAACCGAAATCGCGGCCCGGCCAGTGATCTTACGCCCTTGATCATGACGCGGCCAAACAGGCCAAAAATCGCCAACATGACAACCACGCCAAGCACCACGATAACGCTCAACAGCAAATCGCGAGACAGTAGAAAAACAACAATGAACGTGGCCACAAAACCAAACAAGGCGGTCGTCATGGCACTGGCGTCCATACTGGAATAATCTCTCTGTAAAACACGCATGACATTGACACGCCCTGCCTGAATGATAGGTAGAAGACCAAAACCTGCCAGTGCAATAAAGGCTGTCAATGTGCCTATAAGCGGAGCCATGAAGCCCGGCGCGGGTAGTGCCAGACCGAACCAGCCCTGCAGAAGATTGGCGAGTACCAACTGGGCGAACCAACCCAGAGTTATGCCGATTACCGAGGCAACCAGAGCAATCAATGCCAACCGTGTGGACAGCCATACAATCACTTCAGCACGGGTCGCACCCAGGGTGCGCATGACAGCACTGGCGTCAGCCTGCTTCAGGGCAAAATGACGAACAGCCAGAGCAATGGCAGCACCTGCCAACAGGACGGTGACAACCGAGGCCAGCCCCAGAAAACGCTGAGCCCGATCCAGAGCACGTTTCATCTGCGGGCTGCCATCACGCACTCCCTGCACACGTACCTCACTGGTGTATTCGGTTTCCAGAAAATCCCTTGCCGTGTCCACCGCTGCCGTTTCGCCAGCCATCAGCAAGGTATAGGTTGCCCGACTGCCTTCACCCAGCAACCCTGCCGCCTCCAGATCATCCAGACTGATCATGACCCGAGGTGCAAATTCGAAGGCATTCTCGCCCCGATCGGGCTCAAAAAGAATGATCTTGTCTACCGCAAACTGACTGGCGCCCAGTGTCAGAGTATCGCCAACACTCAGCTCCAGGGCCGAGCGTAACTGGCTGTCGACCCAGACAGTTCCGGGTGCCGGCGAACCAGCTTCGGCGTTGAAACTGGTCTCCGGCGTATTCATTTCTGCAAGGCGCAACGTGCCTCGCAGGGGGTAATTACCGGACACCGCCTTGATGGCAACGAGCTGTGATTCTTCGCGCTCATTAATGACAACACTCGGAAAACGCACGTATTGCGCTGTCTGCAGGTCCCGCTGCTCTATATTGCTGAGCAGCTCCGGCGGGAGCTTGAAGCCAGAGCTTGCCATCAGATCGGCTGCCAGCACATCGCCTGCCTGACGCTCGACGGCACGACCAATACGATCAGTAAAGAAACCCACGGCTGTGACCGAGGCGACGGCGACCAACAAGGCCAGCGCCAATACTCGCAGTTCACCAGCACGCAGATCTCGCCCCAGGGAACGCAGAGCAAACATGAATTGACGCAGCCAGCCGGCTTTGCGCTTTTGCTGAGCTGCCGGAATTGCGCCTTCGACGCTGACAGGATTCGCCAGGCTCATACCGCTTCCAACCGTCCGTTGCCCATACGCAGAATACGATCACAACGGCCCGCAAGTTTATCGTCATGGGTAACCAGAACCACTGCCGAGCCTTGCTGACGGGTCAGGGCAAACATCAGCTCTACGATCTTTTCACCCGTCTCGCTATCCAGATTACCGGTCGGCTCATCAGCAAACAGCAAAGCGGGCTCGGAAACAAAGGCACGAGCCAGCGCGACTCGCTGCTGTTCACCGCCTGACAGCTGCAAGGGCTGATGCCCTTCACGATGCTCCAGACCGACCTTGGCCAGCATGGCACGGGCTCGTTTGGCAGCATCAGCGTCACCAGTCAGTTCCAGTGGCAGCATGACATTCTCAAGTGCCGTCAGACCGGGCAACAACTGAAAGCTTTGAAAGACGAAACCAACCCGCCCTGCACGCAAACGGGCACGAGAATCCTCATCCATCGTCGACAGCGGCTTGTGCAAGAGCTCCACGGTACCTTCCGTCGGTGTATCAAGACCGGCCAGAATACCCAGCAAGGTAGATTTGCCTGAGCCGGACGGACCGACAATAGCAACAGCCTCGCCCGGGTGAATCTCGATATCCAACGCATGCAGGATAGTCAGATCACCCTCGGGACCGCTAACGCGCTTGGCAATCTGTTGACCGATTAGAACGGCATCCGATGTAGCAGCAACGGCACTATTGTCGCTGGCGCTGGTCTGACTATTCATACGGTCTCGCAAGAGTGGGGCTGCCAGCATTGCTTACTGCCAGCGTTAAAACGCGGATAATGGGGATATTTACGAGATGCACAAGCTATGAGATTCACTGCAGTCATTCGAAATTTGTTATTTCTCACTCTCATCCTGGGCGCCAATGGGGCTCGTGCTGAGAGCTACACGGTTCTGGTAATGGGTGACAGTATCGGTGCCGCCTACAACCTTGACGAGGCAGATGGTTGGGTCAACCTGCTAGGCGAGACCCTGCGCGAAGAAGACCTGGATGTGGAAATGGTCAACGCCAGCATTAGCGGTGACACCACCTCTGGCGGACTGCGTCGTCTACCCGACGCCCTGGACCGGTTTACACCTGATCTTTTGGTCATAGAGCTGGGTGGTAACGATGGTCTGCGCGGTTATCCACCGAAAAACATGCAGAAGAACCTGGAAGATATGGCAAATATTGCTCGTGAACGCGATATTGATGTCCTGATACTGGGCATGTTGATACCAACAAATTATGGCAACGCCTATCTGAAGATGTTTGCCAAAGCATTTTCCACGGCTGCAGAAAATACCGACAGCACACTGATTCCTTTTCTTCTGGAACCTATTGCTCAGGATCGAGCCTATTTCCAGGCTGATGGCATCCACCCGACCGCCGAGGCCCAACCCTTGCTGATGAAACATACACTTCCGTTCATCAGAACATTCGTTGCAGGAGACAGTTGATATGCCAGCTCGCCGTAAGTTCAATTTCGAAGGTTCACAAGGGGAGCAGCTGTCTGCACTGCTGGAAACACCAGACCAGGAACCCTTAGCCACAGCTCTGTTTGCACACTGCTTTACCTGTGGTAAAGACATTGCAGCCGCTTCCAGAATCTCCCGAGCTCTTGTCAAGCGCGGCTATGCCGTCATGCGTTTCGACTTCACCGGATTGGGTAATAGCGACGGCGATTTTGCCAATACCAATTTTTCCTCCAATGTGCGCGACCTGGTAGCCGCTGCCGACCATTTACGCGAAGAAGGTCTGCCACCTTCCATTCTGATCGGGCACAGTCTTGGAGGTACCGCAGTACTGACGGCGGCCCATCAGGTTCCCGAATGCCTGGGCGTGGTCACCATCGGCTCACCCGGTGATGCGCGGCACGTGTCAGCACAATTTGCCTGCGATATCGGCACCATAGAAGAGAATGGCGAAGCTGAGGTTAGCCTGGCGGGCCGCAAGTTCACCATTCGCAAACAGTTTCTGGACGATATCAACCAGACATCCATCGATCATATCGGCAAGCTCAAGAAAGCCTTGCTGGTCATGCACTCTCCCATTGATGCCACTGTCAGCATTAGCGAAGCCGAGCGTATCTATAAAGCGGCGCATCACCCCAAGAGTTTTGTCAGCCTCGATGATGCAGATCATCTGCTAACCCGTGCGGCCGACTCTGAATATGTAGCGGATATCATTGCCGCCTGGGCTTCCCGGAAAATCCCCATGCAGGCCGCTGCAACTCGACCAGACATCAAGTCTGGTGAGGTGAAAATCAGTGAGCGTGATCATAAATTCATGCTGGATGTCTACAGCGATGACCATCAATGGATTGCTGATGAACCGACCAAAGTGGGCGGTCGCAATGCCGGACCCGACCCTTATGAACATCTGCTGGCCTCGGTTGGCGCCTGCACGGCAATGACTCTTCGCATGTACGCGGCTCGCAAGCAATGGCCACTGGATTCTGCCGAAGTGGTTCTACGACACAATCGGGAGCATTTGCAAGATTGCGAAGGCTGTGATGAAAAACCGATGCAGCTGGATGTGATTGATCGAGACATCACCTTGCATGGTGATCTGGATGAAGAACAACACGAGCGACTCATGGCCATTGCCGACAAATGCCCGGTACATCGAACTCTCACAGGAGAGCTGAGTATCCGGACACGTCAGATTCGCGCATGACGACAGCATAATCCCCATCCCCTGCTGGAGAGTTCTGGATCTAGTCTGAAGTCGACTAGAATCAGAAAAACGATTCAGGAGTTTCCGTACAGCCGCTCTTCAAGTGATTTGCCGCGCGATATCTGGCGATAACGCCAGCCTTTGTCAGACAGCAGTTGCATTAATACCAGACTGCCGTGCATATCATCATCTGCCTGAATCAAATAGTCTCCCTGAGCACTGCGACTGGCCTGCCGGATACCCGGCAGCTTCGCAGCTGCTTCGAGAAATTCGTCCTCAGGCACTGTGGCAAGCCGCAGTGTGATGAAACCTTGATCATTGTCCTCCACTACCAGTGGTCCACTACTGATCAAGCGCCCTTTTTCCAGATAGACAACCGAATTGCAGAGACGCTCAAGCTCATCCAGATTATGCGAGCTGACAATAAATGTCGTGTCCCGGGATTGCTGACGAATCAGATCGCGTATCAGCTTTGCGTTCGGTGGATCGATACCCGCCGTCGGCTCGTCCAGCAGTACCAGCCGGGGCGCACCCAGCAGGGCCTGTGCGATGGCAATGCGTTTTCGCATGCCATGGCTCAGATCAGAAGGCTTGGTATTGATCGACTCCAACAGATCAACCGTCTCCAATACACGCTGCACATCTGCACGCGCCTCACGACGGTTCATGCCCTGTAAGCGCGCAAAAAAACGTAACTGCCTGCCAACACTCAAACGTGGATCAAGCAGAGCGTCCTGTGGCAATGCCGCCAATTGTCCACTCAGCGACTGTGCACCCGGCTTGCCGCCAAGTACGGAAATCTGACCACTGCTTTTACCAATAAAGCCGCAGATCAGACTGATCAGTGTCGTTTTACCGGCCCCATTGGGACCAATCAAGGCGATAGGTTCGCCGGTTGATAGCGACAGGGAAACATTATCCAGTGCTAGCTGGCTGCCATAGCGCTTGGATAAACCCTGGCATTCGATGAGTGTTTCAGACATTTTTACAGATCGCGCCTTTGCATCATGAATGCACCCACCAGTAACAGAATAACCGTGTGCAGCACGGGAATCGCTGCAAAATTCAGCGTCTGCCAATCAGACAAACGCAGAAGCTGCCCTACCTGAGAACCTGGCAAGACCCAGTCAAGCACAGGCAAGGGACCAAATCGTGATTGCAGAAAACCAACCAGCAAAGAGACACCCAACCACAAGATGGTGGCGTACAAGGTTGCTTGGCGGGCAGAACGCGCCAAAACTGACACCCACGCCATCAAGGCAATATAAGGCAGGACCAACAAGACAAGATTGATGACAATCACCGGTACACGTGCCATCGCTGCAGGCATCAGATCGGCAGAATTCAGGCTGATAACCAACATGACACTACCCAGTGTTGCCAGAACCACTAGCGTCATGATCACGCATTGGCCCAGAAAGCGGCCGAGAAAAATCTCCAGCCGCGAACAGCGCAAAATCAGAAAGCGCAGGGTGCCACGGCTGCGGTCCGAGGCTGTCTGGTCGGCTGAAACAATGATCGCCATGAACGGTAGAAGATACAGACAGACAACCCAGTAGACGGCCAGCTCAGGAGCTGGCCATTGCTGCCAGGCCGTTAATCCCAGCCTGGGCAGCAGCGCCTCTGCCAGACCGGATTCATTGGCGCCTGCAAAAAATGCCGATGCCGGCAATATGCCGTAATTCAGAACACCTGCCCAGATCAGTACGAACCCGAACAGCGATAATACGCCGCGTCGGGTCGACAACAATCGCAGGATTTCATCCTGCGCAATGGTGAATATTCTCATACTGAAATCAGGGTCTCGCTGATGGATCTACTGGCAGCGATATCAGGCTTCCGGTCGCATATGTGGAAACAAGACGACATCACGAATACTGGGCGATGCTGTCAGCAACATGACCAACCGATCGATACCAATGCCCTGCCCGGCAGTCGGCGGCATGCCGTATTCCAGAGCTCGCACGTAGTCTGCATCGTAATGCATGGCCTCTTCATCGCCCGCATCCTTGTCGGCTACTTGCGCCTTGAAACGCTCAGCCTGATCTTCCGCATCATTCAACTCAGAGAAGCCATTGCAGATTTCCCGTCCGCCGACGAACATCTCGAACCGGTCTGTGACAAAAGGGTTGTCATCATTGCGACGCGATAGTGGCGATACTTCTGTCGGGTAGAGTGTAATGAAAGTCGGGTCCATCAACTTCTCTTCCACCGTAGCTTCGAAGATCTCTGTCTGGATCTTGCCAAGGCCCCAGTTAGGCTTCACCGTGATGTGCAGCGCACGTGCCAGAGTGGTTGCACTCTCAATGTTCTGCAACTGCTCAGCGGTGACATCTGCGTTATAGGCAAGAATGGAATCAAACAGGCTCAACCGTGTAAAAGGCTTTTCGAAATCGTAGTGCTGATCACCCTTTTCCGAGGGTATCTGCAGGGTGCCAATAACATCACTGGCCAGCCCCCGAAACAAGGTTTCAGTCATATTCATCAGGTCGGTGTAATCGGCGTAGGCCTGATAGAACTCAATCATGGTGAACTCGGGGTTGTGCCGTGTGCTCAGCCCCTCATTGCGAAAATTCCTGTTGATCTCAAACACGCGATCGAAACCACCAACCACTAGTCGCTTGAGATACAACTCCGGTGCAATGCGCAGATAGAGCTGCATATCCAGTGCGTTGTGATGAGTCTCGAACGGCTTGGCTGCAGCACCTCCGGGAATCACATGCATCATGGGAGTTTCCACTTCCAGATAATCACGTTCGAGAAAGAAATCTCGAATATAAGCAATGATTGCCGAACGCAGTCGGAAGGTCTTTCTGGTCTCCTCACTAGTCATCAGGTCGACGTAGCGCTGACGGTAGCGTGTTTCCAGATCAGATAGTCCGTGAAACTTTTCAGGCAAAGGACGCAGTGACTTGGTCATCAGTTCAAAGTTGAGCACTTTGACGGACAATTCGCCCGTCTTGGTAATGAACACCGTGCCGCTCACACCCAGAATATCGCCCAGGTCCAGACGCTTGAATTGCTCATATAGCTCTTCACCCAGAGTGCCTTGGTGGAAGAAAAGCTGGATAGTGCCACTGACGTCCTGCAAGTCGGCGAAACTGGCCTTGCCCATGATGCGCTGAGACATCATGCGACCGGCAACCTTGACGCTCACCGACTCTTCAGCCAGAACCTCTTTTTCCTTCTCACCGTGCTCAGCCAGCAATTGCGCTGCCTGATGTGTCGGCCGGAAGGTGTTGGGGAAAGGATTGCCCACTGTCCGCTGTTCGGCAAGCTTGGCTCGCCGTTGCTGGATCAACTGGTTGTCATCGTCACTCATGTGCAAGGTCTGGTTTCTGTCAGTGTGTCTGACGGGTTAAAGAAATCTGTGCGGCTCGTTGGCCGACCAGAAAGCCGACTAGAGGCCGGCTTTCAGGCTTTCGGTAAGGAATGCGGTGATGTCACCGTCCAATACGGCTTGTGTGTTGCTGGTCTCGATACCGGTACGCAAGTCCTTGATACGGGATTGATCCAGTACGTAGGAGCGAATCTGACTGCCCCAGCCGATATCCGACTTGCCCTCTTCCACCACCTGCTGATCGCCCATGCGTCGCTGCAACTCAGCTTCGTACAGCTTGGACTTCAACTGTTTCATGGCGGTTGCCTTGTTCTTGTGCTGCGAACGGTCGTTCTGGCACTGCACCACGATGCCACTGGGGCCATGTGTGATACGAACGGCGGACTCTGTCCGGTTAACGTGCTGACCACCGGCACCGCTGGCGCGGTAGACGTCGATACGCAGATCAGCCGGGTTGATATCGATGTCGATATCATCATCGACCTCAGGGGAGACGAATACCGCAGCGAAGGATGTATGGCGCCGACTACCCGAATCGAAGGGGCTCTTGCGCACTAGCCGATGCACACCGATCTCGGTGCGTAACCAGCCAAAGGCGTGATCACCTTCGAAACGGATCGTCGCTGACTTGATACCGGCAACATCACCGGCCGACACTTCAATGAGCTCGGTCTTGAAGCCCTGACGGTCGCCCCAGCGAAGATACATGCGTAGCAGCATCTCGGCCCAGTCCTGGGCTTCGGTACCGCCACTGCCGGACTGAATGTCCAGAAAGGCTGGAGCAGCATCCGCTTCGCCAGAAAACATACGACGAAATTCCAGTCCTGCAACGCGCTCTTCCAGACTGGCCAGATCGGCAGCGACTGCCGTCACGGTATCCTCGTCGTCTTCCTCACGAGCCATTTCCAGCAAATCAGCAGCATCTCCCAGTCCGGAATCCATTGCCTCGATGATGTCTATAGTCTCTTGCAAGGTCGCCCGACGCTGACCCAGCTTCTGAGCCTTGTCAGGATCGTTCCAGACCTTGGGATCTTCCAGCTCTCGAAGAACTTCTTCTAGCTCTTCCTTTTTGCCTTCGTAGTCAAAGATACCCCCGGAGGGAGTCGGCACGCAGCCGCAGATCCTCGATGTGGGTGATGTAGGGGTTGATTTCAATCATGACAGCAGGAGCTTGGATAGATTAGGACACAGGATGCAAGTTTACCGCAATACGACCGCTTCCAGATGATGCACTCGTAGCTGAACCTGTTGACGATCACGCCAGGTATTCATCTCCAGAGAGTAGACAAGCCTGACCTCCTCCCCAGGGGAGGCCACAGCAACGCAATTGAAGGCGATCGCATCCACGCTGGCGTGATTCTGCGGGTCTTCCAACGTCAATTTCAGGTGTTTGCCATCACCCACTTCACGCTGACTGGCGATAATGAAATTCCCGGCAAACAAGGGAGCCTCGAACCCCTGCCCCCACGGCATCAGGTTCTCCAGCAAGCGGGCATTGTCCAGGTTACGTTCGTCACAATCCAGAGTGCCATCGACCTCATATTCACGCTCGACCAGACGCCCACCCATGGCCTGACGTACGGTTTCTTCAAAATAGCCACGAAACAGCTCAAAACTGGCTCGCGGCAGACTCAGGCCGGCAGCCATGGCGTGACCTCCGAACTTTTCTATCATGCCCGGATGAAGAGTCGCGATCGATTGCAACACATCGCGGATATGCACGCCTTTGATCGAGCGAGCCGAGCCTTTCAGATTGTCACCATCACCCCCTGCGAAGACGACACAGGGCCGATGCAGGCTCTCTTTGATACGCCCGGCCAGAATACCAATGACGCCTTCATGCCAGTCCTCATCCATCAGGCATACCGAGAACGAGTCGTTCTGTTCCAAGCCGTTGATGTCCATATTCAGCAATTGCTCTTCTGCAGACTCACGCATGTCCTGTTCGATGGTACGGCGCCGCTGGTTCAGATCATTGAGCGAGCTTGCCAGCGGCATGGCGCTCGATTCTGAAGTGGCCATCAGACAACGCACTCCAACGGACATATCGTCCAGCCTGCCCGCTGCATTCAACCGCGGGCCAATGCCAAAGCCGATATCCTGCGTTGAGATAGTGGCGGGATCCTTGCCAGCTACCTGCATCAATGCCAGTACACCCGGACGAGTATGAGCGCTTCGAATACGTCGCAAACCCTGCTCAACCAGTATCCGGTTACAGCGATCCAGCGGCACCACATCGGCAACCGTGCCGATCGCAACCAGATCCAGCAGATCTGCCAGGCGCGCCTTGCCATGCGCATCGCCCTGCTCTGCCAGCTGGCGACGCATGGCCAGCAGGACATAGAAAATAACGCCCACACCTGCCAGATTCTTCGCCGGAAAGGTAGAACCAGGCACATTCGGATTAACGATGGCTGTCGCAAGCGGCAAGATTTCAGGGGCCAGATGATGATCAGTGACAACGACATCAATTCCCCAGTGCCTTGCCGTTTCAACACCTTCAACCGAGGCAACACCATTATCGACGGTCAGGATCACAGCCGGCTGGTGCAGTTCCTGAGCAACATCGACAATGGCGGGTGACAGGCCGTAGCCAAACTTGAAACGACTGGGTATGAGAAAATCGATGTGTTCAAAACCCAGCATTCGCAAACCCAGCAAGGCAACGGTGGTGCTCGTCGCACCATCGCAATCGTAGTCACCCACTACCAGCAGACGTTCACCCTGATCACGCGCCTGAAGCAGTCGTGTAACCGCCTTGTCGATATCAGGCAACAAGTCTGGTCGCGGCAGATCCGCCGGTGAAAAGTCCAGCTCGGCGACATCCGTAACACCGCGTGCCGCCAGCAAGCGATGCACCAATGCATTGGAGTGCAGCACGACCGGCAACTCGGGCACGGCTCGCTCGATGATGTGAACCGCCAATGCTTTGCTTGTACTGACCATTACGATCTTCCTGCAAGTCGGTTCCAGAGCTTTCCGGCAGTGACAGCAAGGCTGTCCCTCAGGCGCTCTGCTGCGGACATTTGCAAGACTCTGGCAGCATGCTCAGCAGATGCAGCGGCAGTGATGGTGTCAGCGTTCATCAACCCTTGGAAACCGTCTTCATTAAGAATCTTGAGTTCGATAGCATCACCTTGCTTCATTCTGCTCAATAGTGGTGCAAGCCAGTTATCTACCAGTTGGCCTTCTGCTGCGTCCAGGGCTGGCTCATCATCGCTGAACAGTGCTTGTGCCAGGCGTGTATCAACCAACAGGGAGTGCGGATGAGCAGAGTCTGGACTGTA
Source organism: Granulosicoccus antarcticus IMCC3135 (assembly GCF_002215215.1). NCBI lineage: Bacteria > Pseudomonadati > Pseudomonadota > Gammaproteobacteria > Chromatiales > Granulosicoccaceae > Granulosicoccus > Granulosicoccus antarcticus. The sequence goes on from NZ_CP018632.1 coordinate 6,068,495, forward strand.
GGCATCAAGTGGTTCGCATACCACTCCCAGATAGGCGGCAAGCGCTACCGTGTACTCATCATCGGCATAAAGCCGCAACGACTGTTGTAGCTCAGAGCTAGCGACCTGACCGGATTGCAGCGCAGCACCGCCCCAGAACCAGACACTATTGATTGGCAGGTAGCCATTTTGTTCGCGTTCAATATTGACCGGATGCGTGTGCAGCAGCATCTGCAACTCGGTCATCAGGCGCCGCCAGTCGCCCGATGCGTCACCCTCTGGCAGAAAGGCGGATGCATTGCGATAAGCCAGAAACGACGGAGGATAACTGGATAGAGCTGTGCCCTCCTTGCCACCCATGAACCAGCGCCCAGCCTCGGTTCGGCCAAAACGCAAACCATCTGCCTGCACAAAATCATTGATTGATTTCAGTAGTGCATCCGCCTCGCTTGCCTGCAGGTTCAACTTGTCGACGGGTATCAGAGTTGCGGAATCCCGATCAGCACGAAAGTGGATCGGATCCGCACAAACCAGCATATTTTCGAATTCTTGCACGAATGTGCACTCATTCGCACTATGCGAACGACGAAAAAGCTCTGCCGCTGGTAAATGCTGAGCATCCCAGTCGGAGTGCGCAATCAGTCGCGATAACTGCGCCTGCCAGGGCTCCATGGCATGGCCCTCGCTCCAATGTAGCGCCCCAATTTGTGACGTACGCGGAAAAACCGGAGCCAACACGGTTACATTGATCTGGGGACTGACCATCATCAGAAACTCTCGGAGGAACTCTCGGGGGAACTCTCAGCAGACTCTGCACTCACAAACTGGCAATACTGCTGTGTGTGGAACCTGTTTGCACTACCGGTGGAATCCGATATAGCTGACTATTCTACGCTGCTAGTACCAACAGCCACCAATAGTCAGTCTCACCTTCGAGAGTGTTTGAACAAGAATGCAGAACCGCAAGCTACTTATCTCAGTCCTGGTCATTTTAGTGGCAGGTTTTTTCTTTTTCGATATCGGGCGGTTTTTCAGCCTCGAGTATCTGAAAAACGAACAGGCGGCACTGGCTACATTCTATGAGCAACAGCCACTACTGGTCATAGCCATTTTCTTCTTTGGCTATATTGCAGTGACAGCACTGTCACTGCCGGGCGCCGCCATTCTGACTTTGGCAGCCGGGGCTCAATTCGGTCTGCTCACAGGCACCGTGATTGTCTCCTTCGCCTCGACCATTGGAGCCACTCTTGCATTTTTAGTGTCACGCTACCTGCTTAGAGACACGATTGAGAGCCGTTTTGGCGACAAACTCAAGACCTTCAATCGAAACATCGAAAAGGACGGCGCTTTCTATCTGTTCACAGTACGCCTGGTCCCCGTCTTCCCCTTCTTTCTAGTGAACCTTGTCATGGGACTCACGCCACTGAAAACCGGTGTTTTTTACATCGTAAGCCAGATCGGCATGCTCGCAGGAACACTCGTATTCGTTAACGCCGGCACACAATTGGCGAAAATCGACAGCCTGAGCGGCATATTGTCTCCGGGCCTGATTTTCTCCTTTGCTTTGTTAGGCATTTTTCCACTTGTTGCAAAAAAGGTAATCGACATGATCAAGGCCGGCAAACGGTTTGAAGGCTATACCAAACCGCAGAAATTCGACCAGGACATCGTAGTACTGGGAGCCGGCTCAGGCGGACTCGTAAGTGCCTATATAGGCGCCGTGGTCAAGGCCAAGGTGACGCTGATTGAAAAAGCTCAGATGGGCGGTGACTGTCTCAACACCGGCTGTGTGCCTTCCAAGGCGCTGATCCGCAGTGGCAAACTGATGCACAACATCAAGAACAGCGAAAAATACGGCATCCAGAATGCCAGTGGCGAGGTCGATTTCGCCAAGACCATGCAGCGTGTTCACGATGTCATTGCCAAAATCGAACCTCACGACTCGGTCGAGCGTTATTCCAGCCTGGGTGTCAATGTGATTCAAGGCGAAGGCCGTATCACATCCCCGTGGACTGTCGAGGTCAACGGCCAGACTCTAACGACACGCAACATCATCATCGCTACCGGTGGTTCACCGTTTGTGCCTCCCATTCCGGGCCTGGACAAGGTGAACTATCTGACATCACACAACCTCTGGGAGCTGAAAACTCATCCCAAGCGCCTGGTTGTTCTTGGTGGCGGCCCTATCGGTTGCGAACTGACACAGTCATTCCGACGACTCGGCAGTGAAGTGGTACAGGTTGAACAGGCCCCACAAATCATGGGTCGTGAGGATCCGGACGTGGCCGAAATGATTCGTCAGCGATTTGTGAACGAAGGCGTGCAGGTGATGGTCAACACCAAGGCGGTGTCTGTGGAGCTCAACGGCGACGAGAAATCACTGGTGTGCGAAGCTAATGGCGAAACCATCAAGGTCCCGTTTGATGAAATCATCATCGCTGTCGGGCGCAAGGCCAACACCTCCGGGTTCGGTCTTGAAGAGCTGAAAATCAGTCTCAACAAGAACGGCACAGTTGCCACCAATGAGTATCTGCAAACCGACTTCCCGAACATCTATGCAGTCGGTGATGTAGCTGGCCCTTACCAGTTCACCCATGTCGCCGCTCATCAGGCCTGGTATGCAGCTGTCAACTCCCTGTTCGGCATGTTCAAGAAGTTTCGAGCCGACTACCGGGTCATTCCCTGGGCAACTTTCACCGATCCGGAGGTTGCTCGTGTAGGACTGAACGAGTCCGACGCTAAAGAGCAGAATATTGCCTACGAACTGACCACTTACGGTATCGACGATCTGGACAGAGCCATTGCCGACAGTAGCGATTATGGTGTCGTAAAAGTCCTGACCAAACCGGGTAAAGACAAAATTCTGGGCGTCACGATTGTCGGTGAACACGCTGGCGACCTGATTGCCGAATATGTACTGGCCATGAAACACGGCTTGGGGCTGAACAAGATTCTTGGCACCATACACATCTACCCCACCCTCTCAGAGGCCAATAAATACGCGGCAGGCGAGTGGAAACGAGCCCACCAACCTGAAAAGCTGCTGGCCTGGGTTGAAAAGTTTCACACCTGGCGTCGAGGCTGAATTTAGCAAGTTACTCTGGATCTGTTCAATTCAAGGATCCAGAGGGTTTGCTCATGGAAATTCCCAATCTCGACAGCAAGTCGTTGACCCTAATGCGGACTTGATTGACTGCAATCTGGGCATGATTGACGGCTCATTCCCTGACACCTTCAAGTCGCCCACAAAAAAGGCGGCTGATAGTTTTCACTATCAGCCGCCTTTCGACGCAACCCTTTCCAAGAAAGGCCGTTGACTAAGTCAACGGCTCTAGTTCTTGGTAATCGTTGCTTTTTACTGCTTCTTGTAGACGCGAACGTAGTCGATCTCAAGTGCAGGATTGGAGAACTCAACCAGATCATTGGCATTAGGGTAACGATTGTTGGAATCACGTCCCAGACCACCCGAGTTAGCTGGGAAGTTGGTCCAGTTACCACCCATGGCCAGGTTGAGCATGACGTACAGTTCTTCGAAGTTTGCCTCGTTGTTGACCATTCGACTTGTCTCTACGCCATCGATGTACCAAACGACAGTGCCTGGAGTCCAGTCAACAGCATAGACATGATAGTCCTCGCTGTAGTCTTTACCGGTGTACACCTGACCACTGGGAGAAGGCTTGATGAAGTTGGCATCACCGCTGTAGGTTGCAGTCACGTTCTTGAAATAATGGAATGAATTGTAGATATACCAAGGTGCATGACCCAGGTTTTCCATGATGTCGATTTCAGTACGCTGTGTACCTTCCCATGCACGGTTTTCATGGAACAGCCAGAAAGCCGGGAATGTACCTACATGACTTGGAATCTTGATTCGAGCTTCAAAGTAGCCGTACTTCTGGCTGAACTTCTCATGTGTTGAGATTGCGCCGGAAAGGAAGGTCTGCTGTGCAGACATTTCGTCCAGAGAACCGTAAGTACGCTTGTTGGTATTGGTCTGCAAAGGATTCTTGGCGGCACGAATAGAAAGCGTTGAGCCATTGAACTGGAAAGGATTATAAACCGGGACCACTTTCTCGGTATGTGCAGAATCGGGACTGAGCACGTTGACATAGAACTGATCTTCGCCATTGATGACGCGATATTCGTAACGCTCGCCATTGAACTCACCGTCCCAACGCAGCTGCGAATGCCAACGGTAAGGGTTCAGAGCAGTACCGTTGAACTCATCACTGAAAACCAGCTCGTAGCCACTCTTCTGTGATGTTTCCGAATAATTGTATGAAGCCGGGTCGATCAGGCTTTGCACACTGGATGCACTCTCGTCGCCCACTATCTGTTCCGGTGGTGGCGCAGTAGAGTCACTCAAGAGAACGCCGCTGCTGCTTCTGCCGTTTCCAAGAGTTGTTACATTGGCCTTGAAGGTCTCTGACTGAACAGATTTGAGGCCATTGGCGTCAACCGCCTTGACTGTCAGTGAATGCTCGCCAACCCAGAGGTTGCTGCTGGTATATAGCAATTCTGAAGTTTCGCCAGCATAAGCACCATCAACGGTGACTTCGTAAGTGCTGGCGCCCTCTACGCTGCCCCAGCTCCAGACGATCGAGCCATTACCGTCTTCGGTGCCACGACCATCACCAGGAGCTGTAAAGCCACTGCTAGCGTTGCGTGAGACGGGTACCACACTGTTGTTGTTGCTGCTGGCTGCCTGCTGAGTTCCACCAATGACAGTACTGCGGCTGACAGATGAGGCGTTGAACTGGCTATTGACAGTGATCTTGACCGTATTGGTGCTCACTGAAGAGGTGCCGTTGGCTTCGATCGCACGCACTTGCATGGAGTGATCGCCCTGCCAGAGGTTACGACTGAAATATTGAGGATCTCGAGTAATACCCTCGTAGTTACCGTCGATGGAGATCTCATAGTGAGCAGCACCAGGAACACTGGCCCACTCCCATTTGACAGTAGATTGGGCTACCTCAGTACCGCGAGGATCCTGTGGGGCATCGATAGCGTAAGCCACGGAAGTTGTGAGTCCTGAACCTACCAGAACAAGCAACATGCACGACCTAATTACAAAGTTATTACTGGTCATCGTTTATCGTCTAAATTCTCATCAGCACTATGCGCTTCAAGGGAGGTCCTACCTTGGCCCCCTGAAGACAATAAATGCCTTGGTGTAATTAGCAGAAACCATTTGCGCTTGAAAATCCTCTCGCGGCAAACGGCTTACAACGTATGAAGTAAAGTAGTTTCGAGCTGCCCCAGACTTAGGTCTCGGTACTGCACACACATGAAATATCCACTACAGATTAAAAGTCTACGGGAAAACTACCGTAAACCCGGCCAAACCTTGCCTGTAATTCGTGAGGATTTGGACATGATAGAAGGGCAAAAAGGGGCCAAAAGGCCCATGCCAATAGCATTGACAATCAGGAATAAGTCTTATTCTTGACTAAATGGCAAGGATAAAGTCATTACTGAATTGGTGCTACATCAGGCTTAAACTATAAAAAATAGTAATATAAATCACTATTTTAACGGTAAAATTTCTTTTATTCAAGCTCAGGAAATTAATTCTGGCTCACCCAAATGGAAACCCTGGCCAAAGTCAATACCTATTTCCCTAACAGCATCCAGCAGCTGTGGTGACTCGATAAATTCGGCAACGGTGCGTTTTCCGAGCGATTTGCTGATATCGCTGATGGCTTTTACCAGGGTGAAATCAGTCTCGTCATCCAGAATATCCTTGATCAACAAACCGTCTATTTTCAGAAAATCGACGGGTAATTTTCTAAGATAGGCAAAGGAGGACAAACCTGAGCCGAAGTCGTCAATACCGAAACGGCAACCAATTGCAGACAGCTCATGCATGAAGGCGCTGACCTTTGACAGATTGGTTATGGCGGCAGTTTCGGCAATTTCGAAACACAGCTTACTGGCCGGCACTGGACTGCTGGCAATTGACTTGACCAGTCGCTGGCAAAACTGCGCATCCGTGAAGGAGCCTGCTGACAAGTTGATGGAGACGTGTCGAATGTTATGCAGCAACTCCGAATTGGCACTGAGCCAGCTCAACGTCAATTCTATTGCTCTCTCGTCCAGCGCCGAAACCAGCCCATAGCGCTCAGCGGAGGGTAGAAAGGCCTGCGGCACGATCAACTCTCCATTAGGCAACTCCAATCGCAACAGCATTTCGAATCGCAATCCGTCAGAAGCCTTGTTCAACGGCATGATTCTCTGACAGGCCAGGCGCAGCCGCCCCGTCTCCAGAGCGGCGTTGATTTCCTCTACCCAATGGGTCGACACTTTGCGATTGCTCGCATTGCCCTCGCCTTCCCGGTAGACAACGACTCGATTACGGCCTTCGTTCTTGGCGATATAGCAGGCTGAATCAACGGCACCGAACAGGGACTGGATGCTCTCCCATCGATCATCCACCACCACCAGCCCCACACTGACACCGATCGTGAAGCGGTTCTCGTGCCAGAGAAACTGAAAATTCTCGACTTCGTGCCGAATCTGATTCGCCAGTTTGAGCGCTTCAGGAACACCACACTTATATAGCAGCACACCAAATTCATCGCCACCCAATCGAGCCAATACGTCACTTTTTCGCACCAGAGAGTCAAATAGCTGAGTCAGCTGACGCAACAGCTCATCGCCTGCCTGATGACCGCAGGTATCGTTGACGATCTTGAAGGAGTCCAGATCCATGAAGCACAGGGCGTGTGCCTGTCGCGTCAACCGGGAAGCGACCAGGGCTTCTTGCACCGTACTCTCAAAACTACGCCGATTCACCAGACCTGTCAGTGCATCGTGACTGGCATGATAGGCCGTTGTCTCAGCCTGGCGAACCGAGGCGGTCACATCGCACCCGACACCCCGGTAACCAACAAATTCGCGCGCCTGATTGAAGACCGGAATACCGCTATAACGTACAACGCGAGTTTCGCCACCCACAGACCATCGGAATTCAAAATCACGAAAAGGCCGGCAAGCACGCAACTGTTTCAAATGCCCAGCCCAATGGGACTCTGTATTGATATTGGCTGGATGATCCAGCAGTTGGTCGATTGTTCGACCGACAATATTTTCGCGCGTAATACCCAGCACACGTGCCAGACCGTCCGATGCCACTCGAAAAGTCAGTTTGGCATCCAGCTCCCAGAAAAAATCGGCAGCCGCACTTGCATAATGCCGGTAACGTTGTTCATTGGCGCGAATGCGCTGCATTTCTGCCAGTTGTTTTTTCAATTCACCAGCCCGCATGGCCAGTGCGACATTTTGTGGTTGCTGAGTAATTGCCACATCGACGAAAGACAGAAGAGTGGCTTGCGTTTGCCCCCACTGTACTTGCGTGACTCGGGCAATCAACCGCACCAGACTGCCGGTTTGCGATTGCGCCTGCAAATTGATGCGCTGTTCTTCAGCACGCACCGCAGAGATCTGATCAGTGAGCGCCATACGAGTCGCACGCTGCAACTCTTGAGCACTGAACAACTCACTGACCTGCCCATTTTCCATCAGAGCCTGAGCGCTGGGATAACCGAGCACCCGTGCAGCCATGTCGTTGGCGAACAGTATCGTGGTGCGATCAATGATCAGGCTGCCCTGGATACCATCGTTGACAAGGGTCTGATAGTCGATGGTAACCGCGGAGTTCGGCAAGTTCAGTTGCGGGCCGCCGATCAACCGGATATCGATGCCACGAACCTTGTTATCACTCGTAATGATCGGTGTCCGCACAATCATGGCTTGCACCTGCCCCTCGTCACGAGCAAGGGAATCAAGACGGATTGCGCTGATGTCAGCCTGCGCGGAAAATATGGCCTGACTGTCCAGAGCCATCTGCTCACGGGCAATTTCACCGGAAAACAGATCAAAATCGGTTCTGCCAATGACTTCGTCAGGCGACCCGCGACCGACGCTGAGAGCGAAAGCCATTGAACATGCACGATAGATCAGGCGTTCGTCCTTGAGGGCAACTCGGTCGCTACCTTGCCCAAGGACGCCACCCCGAATCAGCATCTGCACATTGATTCCATTCTTGAGCAACTGAGGTTCACGGAGAAACAGGCATCTCGTTCTGGCCACCGGAAGGAACTTGATTATAGTTTAATATCCAAAGACAAACGTTATACGTGTCAGTGAATATTGTTGAATCTTTGCGACAAAATGCGTGGTTTACACGTTTCTGGCTGCCACCAGCAGCTGCTGACACAATATGTGACATTACCGCCCTGTTCGTTGAATTTCAAACCTTGTCAAAGCCTGCCTGATCGGACGATACCTCATCATGAAAATAATGCCCACCGACCCCATCGTCATCGTAGAAGCCGCCCGCACCCCGATGGGGGGATTCCAGGGAGACCTGTCGCCGGTTTCAGCAACCGAGCTGGGTGCCGTCAGCATTCGGGCAATACTGGAACGTACCGGCATCAACGTCGAGGAGATTGACGAAGTCATCATGGGCTGCGTTCTGCCTGCCGGTCTTGGCCAGGCGCCGGCCCGCCAGGCATCTCTGGCAGCCGGCTTGCCCGACTCTGTTGGTTGTTCAACGGTTAACAAAATGTGTGGTTCTGGCATGAAGGCCACCATGTTCGCTCATGACCAGCTGCTGGCTGGCACCAACAAGATTGTGGTGGCAGGTGGTTTTGAAAGCATGAGCAATGCTCCCTACCTACTTCCCAAGGCCCGGGAAGGTTTGCGTATGGGGCACGGCGAGGTCAAAGATCATATGTTCCTCGACGGCCTGGAAGATGCCTACGAGACTGGCAAGTTGATGGGCCACTTCGCCGAGCTCACGGCCACTCATTATCAATTTACACGTGAAGCTCAGGATGCCTTTGCCATCACATCGTTGCAACGTGCTCGACAGGCAATTGAGTCTGGCGCGTTTTCCCGCGAAATTGCGCCGGTTACCGTCAAGAGTCGCAAAGGCGACACACAGATTTTGCACGATGAGCAACCGCCCAAGGCCAACCTGGAACGCATACCCGGACTGCGCGCCGCCTTTGCCAAGGACGGTACCGTCACCGCTGCCAACGCCAGCTCCATATCCGATGGCTCTGCAGCCATGCTACTGATGCGTGAGTCCGAAGCCGAGCGACGCGGCCTGACGCCACGAGCCCGCATTCTGGCACACGCGACCCATGCGCAGGCACCCGCCTGGTTCACCACGGCACCGGTCTATGCGATGGAAAAATTACTGGCAAAAATAGGCCGACAAGCCAGTGATATCGACCTGTATGAGATCAACGAAGCCTTCGCTGTCGTCACCATGGCCGCCATGCACGAACTCAAACTGCCGCATGAGAAGGTTAACGTTCATGGCGGTGCCTGTGCTCTGGGCCATCCCATTGGTGCCTCAGGTGCGCGCATTCTGGTTACCTTGTTGCACGCACTCGAACATCATTCGCTATCTCTGGGCATGGCCTCTCTGTGTATCGGTGGCGGCGAAGCAACAGCAGTTGCAATAGAGAGAGTCATATGATGTGATTACAGCGCTGGAAAAACAAAAAGGAATCGGATGAGCAACTGCATAGACTTCTATTTTGACTACTCTTCGCCCTACGGCTATCTTGCCTGTGAACGAATTGAAGCGATTGCCGCCAAATCCGGTTGCACGGTGGTTTGGCATCCGATATTGCTGGGTGCCGTTTTCAAGATCACCGGACAGAAGCCTCTGACTGAATCGCCTCTGAGAGGCGACTATGCTGTCAGAGATTTTTCTCGTTCAGCGCGGGAGCACCAGCTCGAGTATCAGCACCCTGCCCAGTTCCCTATTGGCGCAATCGCCGCCTCACGCGCTAGCTTATGGCTACGAGACAACAGCGACCCGCAATTAAGAGCCAAAACCGCAGACTTCATCCATGCGATTTATCGTGCCTATTTCAGTGCGGGCCAGGACATTACCGATGCCACCGTCATCGCGGCGGTAGCCGGTTCGCTAGACATCGATTCTGAGGCGCTACTACTGGCCATCGCAACACAAGCGGTCAAGGACTCTTTGCGCATTGAAATCGAGCAGGCAATTTCTGCAGGTGTTTTTGGTTCTCCCACCATGATTGTCAACAATGAGCCTTTCTGGGGACACGACCGACTGGAACAAATGGAACGCTGGATCAGCAGTGGTGGCTGGTAAGCCTACCGCGCTGCGATTTCGAATTCAGTCCGCTTGACGTAATTCTGTGATGCCCGCTATTGATCGTGATGGCCGTTGTGGCTTATCGTCTGTCTCTGGATCTTAATCACTGACTGACACCGAACCCGTTATTACATGGCTTACCTGAAAACTGAAACCGATACACGCGGCGTTACTACCATTACGCTGAATCGCCCCGACCATCACAACGCAATGGATCGTGCGTTCATCGATGAATTCACGGCCACACTGAGTCATCTTTTTTCCAGCAACACCCGCATATTGATCATCAGAGCCACTGGCAAGAACTTCTGCGCCGGTGCCGACATCAACTGGATGAAAGCCTCGGTCAAGCTTAGTCCCGAGCAAAACGCCGCCGATGCCATGGCATTGTCAAACATGCTCGATGCCTTGAACTCGTTCGACCGCCCGACCATTGCCCGCGTTAGTGGAGCCGCCCTGGGTGGCGGCACCGGCCTGGTGTGCTGCTGCGATATCGTCGTTGCCGATGAAACCGCTCAATTTGGTTTCTCAGAGGTTCGCCTCGGCATCATCCCTGCCACCATCAGTCCCTATGCCATTGCTGCGATTGGGCCACGAGTCGCCAGACGCTACTTTCTGACCGGCGAACGCATCGACGCTGTCGAGGCCTACCGAATTCGACTGATCCATGATGTCTGCTCCAGCGACAATATGGACCGCCGGGTTAACGAGAAGGTCAGCGCGTTACTGGCAGGTGGTGCGATGGCTCAAGGCGCCTCCAAGAAACTGATCGCCGACGTCACCGGCAAACCCATCGACGAACAACTCAGAACCACCCTTAGCCAGCGACTGGCACACATTCGTGCAGAGGACGAGGCTCAGGAAGGGCTCGCAGCATTTCTGGAAAAACGTCCCACCAGCTGGTCCAAGCAGTAGCCAAGTCTAATTGGTCACCACACTACACATTGCCATTTTCAGAACAAATTACCACTTGTTTATTGGAATCAAGGATAAATGGCTAGCTGTTGTCAAGAAAACTACCTATCCGTAAATGTAATTTTTACAAAAAAATGACAACAAAAATCGTGCTCGATCTAGACGGAACGCCTCAGCCTCATATCTTTATAGTGCTAGCGATTCATCAAGCTCATGATTTCCAGGGTTTCAGCACTATCTTCACCAAACGTTAATTTGCTTGCCGTTAATGCCTTTTCATAATAATTATTTGCAATAGCGAATTCTTTTTTCAGGCCATGGATATTTCCCAATTTTTTAAAGGCAGATATAGTGGCTTCATTGTTTAGCCTAATGTATCTTAATCGCGAATTATGCATCCCTGTAATCATACCTTCTTCTTCCTTTTTTATATTTTCCGTATCACCCAATCTTTTTAATAAGGATTTTTCATAATACATTTGTGCTTGATCATATTGCTTATCGTCTTCAGCAAGTGATCCCAGCTTATCGTATGTGTTAGCAAAGCCATACATATCTGATTCCTTCAGTTGCTCTTTTATATGTAAAGATTTCAGATAATAATTTTTTTCTTCCACCTTGCTGCCAAGCAACAAAGATAGCCTTGCCATCTCTTCATAAATAGCCGCTGTTTCGGCATTATTTTCATTGTCGTCCTTTATCCGTTCTTCAATAATTTTTTGATAAAGGTCCAGTGCAATGTTGTTTTCTCCTTTATCTACCGCTTCTTTTATGGATAGTTCTTGTTTGCTTTTTGTTAGATTTCCAAAAAAATCAGGGTAGATAAAATGAATGATTAAAGCGTAAATAATGATGGATATAACGCTATAAAATATTATGTTCGATTGACGGTTTGTCATTAAATCCTGTTTATTGATCGTTCTGAATAATTAATCGGAATATGGTCATTTTATATTTTTATACCTCATTACACTTACAAAACCATCTCACACTGTAAATCGATTAGCTCTACAGATAAAAAATCTGCTAATTTTTCAGAATCACTCTTCAATTGAACAAGGTCATTATGATTAAGGATATTAATTCGACGACCATTCTTGGTTAACATATTGAGCTCGTAACATGGGTAATTTAGCCCGTTCTTACTCGTAATCACTTTATCGAGTATTTGTAATGAGACGATGTTTCCAAGTTCTACCTTACGATCGATATTATTTCTGAATGAACCTCTATTCTTATCAAAAGTAACCTGCTTGACAAAAGGCATGACCAGGGTGATACCGAAAGTCAGAATGGCTATCCCAAACGCTCCAAGGAAGATTGTAAAATCTAATTGATGATTTTTCACATAGACAATCACTGCCAGTAGCAATAGAAACAAACCCACTACGATATAGATAACACAAAATAACAGTGAGCTGATGGTAGGTTTAAGATCGGCTACATTCTCATTAAAAATAATCGTATGTGATCTAAATTTCGGCCCTTTTTGCAGTAAAGCTTTTTTGAGATCTATGGGTGTATCTTTTACCTTCATTAGAATTATTCCTGCTAATTATTTTTCGTACATTTCTGTTATTTATTACTAACACACATAAAAAAAGCCCACCTGAGTGGGCTTTTTTTTAACTACGTGGATTTGTTAAATCCATTATTTGTATTTTTTGATTTCACCTGATTTTACGCGAGCTACAAATGAAGCTAACTCATCTTTAACAATCGGCATCAAGAAGTACAAACCAATAATATTGAAGATAGACATTGCAAATATTGCCGCGTCAGAGAAGTCGATTACCGCACCGAACTGGATAGTTGCGCCAACGACTACGAAGATACAGAAAATTATTTTAAATATCATCTCTGTTGCTTTGCCTTCACCAAAAAGGTAAGTCCAGGCTTTAAGACCGTAGTAAGACCATGAAATCATCGTTGAGAATGCAAACATGATTACTGCTACAGCAAGGAAGTATTTGAAAACACCAATTGAATCTGAGAATGAAGCAGCTGTTAATTGAACACCTGTCAAGTCAGCGCCATCAAATGGAGCTACGTTCAAACCTGCAATAGTAATTACCAATGCAGTCATCGTACAAATAACCACTGTATCGATGAATGGCTCAAGTGTTGCAACCAAGCCTTCTGTAATTGGCTCTTTTGTTTTAACTGCTGAGTGAGCAATTGCCGCAGAACCGACACCCGCCTCATTAGAGAACGTTGCACGTTTCAGACCCTGAATCATTGCACCGATAACACCACCTACAACACCTGCTCCTGTAAATGCACCGTCGAATATTGCACCGAAAGCAGCTCCGATTTGACCCGCATTCAGCGCAATAACAATGATACCCATACCAAGGTATAGAGCAGCCATGTAAGGAACAATCTTCTCAGTTACTGATGCAATTGAAGGCATACCACCGACAATTACCGAGAACACTAATGCTGCAATAACCACACCTGTGATGACTCCGAACTCAGCAGGAACACCAAATGCATAAGTTAACATCGCATGAGCCTGGTTAGCTTGGAACATGTTACCGCCACCAAGTGAGCCCAAGATACACATTAATGCAAAACCAATGGCAAGGAACTTCCCTAAGCCACCAAAGCCTCTTTCTGCCATTGCATCACGCAGGTAATACATTGGACCACCAGAAATAGCTCCTGAAGGAAGAACTGTTCTATATTTAACACCCAAAGTACACTCAAAGAATTTTGAAGCCATACCTAACAGGCCACACAAAATCATCCAGAAAGTTGCACCTGGTCCACCGATAGCTACCGCAACGCCAACACCTGCGATATTACCCAAACCAACTGTACCTGATAACGCCGTTGTTAAAGCCTGGAAATGAGAAACCTCACCATCTTCTTTCGCGTCTGGATCAGAATATTTACCACTAACAATACCTAAAGCCAAACCAGAACGTCTGAATTGAACAAATCCGAAGTAGATCGTAAAAATTATTGCTGCAATAAACAACCAACCGACGATTAAAGGAAATGCAGTATCACCGACAGGGACACTATAGAAAATAAGATTAACAAACCAACCTAAATAATCCTTGAAAAAGGTATCTACCCCAACACTTATACTTGTAAGCAATGAACTGAAAGCACCTGGATCTCCTTCAGCAGCATATGCACTCATTGTAAAAAAAGTTAAAAATATCCCTATGGGATATCTATTCGGTTTTTTCATAAAATATAAACCTTATGTTTTGATTTGTAGGGTTTCAAAAATGACTGCTGAGAAGCTATGCAGCTTTAGTAACTAAAAATCCAAGTAGCTTACCCTAGTGTCCTGTAAAAACAGTTGTGTAAACGTGTGACTATTCACCTATAGCAGCAAACCCATTGTGACTTTCTTATTTACTGAGAAATCACCGGGAGTGAGGTTTCAGTACATCGTATTTTTACCGTTTCCAGAAAGAGGATGCGGGTTGAATTGAAATAAAATGGAATTGTGAAGTTACACTCAAATCAACACAGCCCGCACGATGAAACATAGCAAATCTGACGTTCCTTGTAAATTTATGCTCGTCTGAATAGTCAGAGAGAACAAGTACTGGAATGCAGATCAAGACTATCCTGAATCACGTCCAGAAGTTCAAGTCTTTTGTGCACGGAGAGGTCCGATTGCTGGCAAACACCAAGCAGCCTATCCTGGATAGTCGAGGTGCAATAGGATTGAGCAGATGCCCTGGGCACTGGGCAAGCGACCTTAGATCTTCGACGGCGCCTTTACGGGTCTGGGAGTCGCTGGTGGTTTCGTTGCTGCTCTGATTCAAGGCTTCAGGTGAGCCGCTTTCCCCAATGAAGCGGGTGTCGGGTTATGCAACGATTGCTCACTCAGCGGTAAAAACCAAAGAGCCAATCACAGAGGGCTTTGCCTCTCTGCGTTTGAAGTCAGGCTACCGCCCTTTTTATTGGTCGCCCGTTCGCAGCTGCTTGGCAGTCTCGAACCAGAAGTTCAGCAAGTTGCTGATATCCGTCCTGATAGTCTTGATGTCTATGCCCTTGGACATATAGGCGTTGGCATGATGCTGATAGCAGAATTCGATATCGTCCGGGTTCTCGGATGTCGTCATCATGACCACCGGAATCTCCTGATATTCCTCGCTCTTCTTCAAAAAAGCCAGAGTTTCACGCCCGTCCATCAAGGGCATGCGAATATCCATGATGATCAGCCTGGGACGCAAGGTAGCCAGAGCGACAATGGCCTCACGACCATTGATGGCCCTCACAATTTTGACATCCGGACGCAAGACAGTGATGCTGCGCTTGAGCATCATCGCATCAATATCATCATCCTCAACCAGCAGAATTGTATTTTCACTAATCATGTCAGATTCGGGCATCAAGTTTTTTCAAATTGGCTTGGCAAGGTAACGTTATACAAATGCGCGTCCCCCCTCGATAATCGTCGTCTACTTTGATCTGCCCACCATGAGCATTCACTACGGTTCTAGCAAGAGATAGACCGATACCGGTCCCTGAGTACTCTGCCTGGCCTGAATGCAAACGCTGCAGAGGTTCGAAAACCCGTTGTGCATGCTCACACGGAATGCCAATCCCGTTGTCGCTTATCACTATTTGCATTGCCCCCCCTTCCAGATCATCAAGATACTTCGCTACTATGTTGACGTCCGGAGGCAGGCCCGTCTTCATGTATTTAAGACTGTTATCCATCAGATTGTGCAATACACGACGTATTAACAAGGCGTCTGCCAATATTTTGCCTTCGGCCTGCACTGTAACCCTTGCGTGCGTCTCATCTATGGGTATCTGAAACTCCGAGACGACATCCATGATGAGCGGCTTGATGTCTATCAGTATCAGTTCAGGCTGTTTAAAACCGGTCTTGGTGAAATCCAGCAGACTGCTGATCAACTCGGTTATACGCAATACCGACGCCTGACTCATGCAAACGTGATTTCGAACCATTTCCCCGTTGTCTATATCTTCCAGAATCTGGTTGTTGAACAAACTGATATGACGCAGCGGGCCTTTCAGGTCGTGAGAGACGATGCCCGCAAACTGTTTCAATGAGGTGTTGGCTTCCGTCAATCGGGAGTTACTGGCGGCCAGTTGTTCATTGAGCGCATCAATCGAAATCATATGCTCATTGCGGTGACGACGCTGTATGAACAGGGTCAAAATCAATAATGACAACGCGATGGTGCCAGCCAGACTTACCAGGTTCAGGATTCGTCCCTGCGTTTCGATGTTCTCGACCTGAAAATTAACTGACACCGACAACTGATCCAGCAGACTGCTGATCTCCTGAATGGCGAATCGGTCATCCAGTCTCAGCGCTCTGTCCAGTTGATGGGCGGACATGCCAGAATCGACCAATCCGGGAATGCGTTGCAGCCTCTCACTGTAGCCATCAATTATGGAGCGTGTGTTCGACAGGGTTGTTTCGAAACCCAGACTACTGGCGCTTTGCTCCAGCTCCCAAACCAGTTCATCGGCAGTTCTTGCAGCCTCTTTGCCGGCCTCCAGATACTGTATCTCGTCAGGTCGCAGCAGAAAATTCTTGAAATGATGGATGAGCCCACCGTAACCCAACACCTGAGTCAACTCCAATGCCACACCATAGGTGGTATTCAGACTGTGGCGAAGATCCAGAGTTCGTGCCTGCACACGAGCACCGACCCAGAATTGCACAGAGATCAACAGAACGATGATCAACGGCACAATAAACCACTGAACTCCTCGCGGTTTCAGAATGTTTGAGAACCCCATAGTTGGTTCAACTCAACAATAGAAAGGCTCGAATCATCATCGTATGAAGGAATCTGCATTACATATCCATTGCGCACTAGCCATTTTCATCCTCTGAATTACCAACTGCTCGCCGACCTTAACCCAAAAGATATAGCCGTCAACTGCCATAGTGTTACAGAAATTTACACTTCCATTTATCGGATCGTAAACCCCATTTTTCAAAAATCAACGTTCTGCTTATTACTACTTACAGAAAGTTGACCTACGAACATGAAAAAATTGACGCAGTCCACTACTTGCCTGGTCCTGACCTCGCTCACTCTGATGACAGCGGGTTGTTATCGGGAAAATGCAGGTATTACCCGGTCTTCGCCTGATCAGATTGCTTCAGACTCACCGGTCAGGGTGTCTCCTTCACCCACTACGTCGAGTAAAGGTCGCCAGGCTGAAATGCCAATGGGGATAGTCAGCGACGAAGCCGTGTCGCAACCTCAAAGTGCCATGAGCTTCACACGCCAAAAGATCCAGAGCAACGAGCACCGGCAAGCACCAGTGAATGCATATTCTGCCCAGAGCCAGGAAACCTATGCAGCATTGATACGCAATGCGACGGTGCAAACGTCGACACAAGCTGTGTCTACCTTCAGCATCGATGTCGACACAGGAGCCTATTCAAATGTTCGACGGTTTATCCAGAACGGCCAGCTGCCACCTGAGAATGCCGTGCGAGTTGAGGAATTACTGAACTATTTCTCCTATAACTATGAAGCAGCAACTGATACGCAAGTGCCCTTCAGCGTTACCACGGAAGTGGGCAAGACGCCATGGAATGACAAAACCCAACTGCTGCACATAGGTCTGAAAGGCTACGTTCCCCCGGCAGCGGACACTATCGCTGCCAATCTCGTTTTTCTGATTGATGTCTCCGGTTCGATGGATAGCCCCGACAAACTCGGCTTGCTGAAGTCGTCCATCAGCCTGCTAAGCCATGAACTGTCGGCCAACGACACCGTCAGCATTGTTGTCTACGCCGGATCCTCGGGCACGGTACTGGAGCCCACCCCCGGCAACCAGCATCAAAAAATTGACCAGGCATTGAACCGGTTAACCGCTGGCGGCTCCACCAACGGAGCTCAAGGCATTGAGCTGGCGTATCAACTGGCCAATGAAAATTTTCAGATCAATGGTATAAATCGCATCATTCTGGCCACCGATGGTGATTTCAATGTCGGCAACAGCGATGTCAAATCACTCACAAAACTGATCACCAGAAAACGTGAATCGGGTATCGCTCTGACGACTCTGGGATTTGGTACTGGCAATTACAATGACCAACTGATGGAACAGTTGGCCGATGCGGGCAACGGCTCCCATGCCTATATCGACACCTTGGGAGAGGCTCGCAAAGTCCTGGTTGATGAAATGCAGGCAACCTTGCTTACGATTGCAGGAGACGTCAAAATCCAGGTCGAATTCAATCCTGAACAGGTCAGCGAGTACCGTCTCATCGGCTACAGCAACCGGCAGCTTGCCAACGAGGACTTCAATAATGATCGTGTGGATGCTGGCGAGATAGGAGCCGGTCATACAGTCACAGCGCTTTATGAAATTGCCTTGCAAGGCGATGGCGGCGAAAGGCATTCAGCCAAACGATACGAAACGTCAGCACAGGCAGAGAAAGAGTTGAACGGTGTGGCTTCGAGCGATCCTCGACTGGATGAAATTGCCCAGGTTCACCTGCGCTACAAATTGCCGGATGAGACAAAGAGCCGCCTGACGACGCATATCATCAAGAAACCCGATCCGGAACACCCGGCACCACTGTCAGAGGATTTTTTGTTTTCGGCAAGCGTTGCAGCATTCGGACAATTGCTGCAAGGCGACAATCGACTGGAATCTTTCAGCTATCAGGACGTTCGCCAATTGGGCGCAGGCTCCCTGGGTGACGATCCTTTCGGTTACCGGGCAGAATATCTGCGCCTGGTTGACATGAGCGGCAGTCTGGACCGATTCAGCCGTCTTGAAAATCGTGCTGACATACCCGATGCAGGTTGATTGGATATCACGCCCTGATCGTCGCTCATCATGTTGATGAGCGACGTTGCACTGCTATCATCGATGACTACTGAGCGATGGGGGCAGCAGCTTTCAGTCGCAGGAGCCGGCATTCACTTGACGACCGATATGGACGAAGATGGGCAATTGATGAAAGCCTATGCAGGCGGCGACGCCGCAGCATTTGAAACCTTGTACTCACGCCACAAACAACCGTTGTTTCGATTTGTAAAAAACAGTTGTGGCAACGAAGCTATCGCACATGAACTCTATCAGGACATCTGGTTGCATGTGATAAAAGGTCGATCAAGCTATCGTCTGGAGTCGCCGTTCCGAGCCTGGCTCTACCGCATCGCACGCAATCGCCTGATTGACCATTACCGCCAACAGCCGGTACTAGCCGATAGCTCGTTTGATCCGGACACCCATGTCATCAGTCTATCCACAATGACCAGCGCGCCATTGACACCCGATGAAATTGCCGAACTCGGTGAGCGCGCACAGGTGCTTCATGCGGCACTGCAAACCCTGCCCGCAACACAACGAGAGAGTTTACTGCTGCGCTACATTGCCGGCATGAGCCTCAAAGAGGTTGCCGCAATAGTCAACGAAGGTACTGAAACAATAAAGAGTCGATTACGCTACGCCACCGCCAAACTGAGAACGCAACTGAAGGAGTTGTCGCAATGAGCAACGACAAAGAGGTCGCCTCATCAGACGACCGCGATCTGGTCGAACTATTCGACTCGCAACAGGAGAGTGTTCCCGAAGCGCTGGACAAGTACATTCTGAATGCGGCGCAGGATGCCGTATCACAAACCGGTACAACGGACGATAGACAAACCGGTGTCGGGATCAAGGGCTGGTTCGCAATAGCGGCAACCCTATTGCTCGGTGTGACAATCACGCCCCTGCTTCTGCAGTCTCCAGAGTCTGCACTCAAGAGCACTACATCCAGGGTTACGGCGACAGCAGATGCTGCGTCCGAGTCCGCCTTCGAACCCGAATCCGCCACCCAATCCGAATCCCGTTACCTGGCTTCGGCAGATAGAGAAGAGATCGTCTCTCCAGCAGCCGACGCCCCCATTCTTGAGAGCCCTGACAATCAAATCAGCGCAGATAGTGCCATTACCCATGAGCAAGCCGGCATCGTGGCTGCCAGTCCCATGGTATCTGCCATTCGAGCACCGAGCCCCACCGCAAAAAGTGAACGTGGCGAGCTGGTTGAAAACCGCAATGTGCCGGATGAGCCTCTGTATCGTCAGTCAGCAAAGGATTGGATCAAGGAAATTAGTCGTTTGGTGGATGACAAAAACCCTGACAAAGCCCAGACAGAATACGATCTTTTCCGAAAGGTCTACCCGGAATATGAACCAGATTTCCAACTGGACTACTAGTGGACTATTCATGTGCTTCGCCACTCTGATATCGCCACCCTACTCCCTCATGGCACCGAAACACGACACAACAATATGAACCTGAAGACCAAGAAGTACTGGCTGTTCGACATGGACGGAACTCTGACTCAAGCCATGCATGATTTTGATGCCATGCGCAGTACCCTCGGACTGCCAGCCGGCATGCCGATCCTGGAAGCTCTGGCAGCCATGGATCCCGAACAAGCCAAGGTGAAACATGCCGCTCTGGATGCCATGGAGCTGGACATGGCCGCAGATGCAATACCTCAACCAGGTAGCCACGAATTGCTTTCTCTATTACAAAGTCAAGGGGCTACACTTGGCATAGTAACTCGCAATGGCAAGCAGATAGCCAATGTAACATTGGCGGCTTGCGGTCTGGATGAGTTTTTCTCCGATGCGGACATCATCAGTCGTGACTGCTGCGTTGCCAAACCGGATCCAGCCGGTGTTCAACTACTGCTGTCTCGCTGGACAGCTGATCCTGCCGATGCTGTCATGGTAGGCGACTACCTGTTCGATTTGCAGGCCGGTCATTCTGCAGGAATTGACACTGTTCATATGGATGTAGACAGCCGCTTCGAATGGCCTCAGTACACCAGCGTTTCCGTGAATTCCTTGCAGGCGTTGACTGCTTATATAAGCCCTTAGGGATCGTGAAACAATCCCTTAGGACTAGCGAGAAACCACCATCTCAATTGAAACTCATTTATGCTCCCCGGTGAAAAAATCAGGAAATTCGCAAGCAATCTGATCAATGGACTTGAGGATGCCTTGCAAGTGTTTTCGCATCTGTTCAATGGCATCCAGGGGCTGGCCCTTCGCAATGGCAGACACGATATCTGCATGCTGGCTGACCAGACGCTCCATGTGAAAATCGTTGAATGAAAGAAAACGCACTCGATCCATTTGCGTCTTCACGTCTTCAATGACACGCCAGGCGTAAGGTTTGCCTGCAGCTTCCGCCAGTGTCCGGTGGAATTCGTCATCCAGCTTCATGAATTGCACCGGTGGCTGCTTCAGCAGTTTTTTCTGTGCTGCCAGCAAGGCCTTTAGCTCTTTGATGACAGAACTCTCGGCAGACTCAGCCACGACTCTGACGATATCAGCCTCAATCGCTTCGCGCACAAAGCGCGCATCCAGCACCGCTGGCACCGATATACGCCTGACAAAGGTGCCTCGCTGTGGGCGGACGTCCAGCAGGTCTTCTGCCTGCAATCGCATGAAAGCCTCGCGAATAGGCTGACGGCTGATGTCCCATGTTTTTGCCAGCTCGATATCGGACAGGCGCTGACCAGGCAGCATATCTGCTCTGATGATTGCTTCCTTGAGCATCTGGTAGACCTGCGGACTCAAGGCACTACCCGGATCGATCTCTCCTGTCAGAACGGCAGCCATGCGGCGTTATCCAGTTGCGTAGGATACTAATATATTACTATACTAGTTTCGCACGCAAGCCTTTTTTGGCGGTTTGGTTCCCCAGGGCGCAATATGGTCCTGTCAGCTTTCATTCAACAACGCATGGACATACGAACATGAAGCACACATGGCGATGGTTTGGTCCCAAGGATCTGGTTAGCATTGATGATGTCTGCCAGGCAGGGGCAAAGGGAATAGTCTCCGCCCTTCACCATATCGACAATGGTGAAATCTGGAGTCCGCAGGAAATCCAGACGCGCCAACAGGCCATTGCAGTACGCAAGGACAATTCAGCCTCGGGGCTGACATGGGATGTCGTGGAGAGCGTACCCGTCTCGGAAGACATCAAGAAACAGGATGGCCAATGGCACACTCATATCCAGAACTATAACCAGACACTCACCAATCTGGCGGCAGCCGGTATAGAGACGGTCTGTTACAACTTCATGCCGATACTGGACTGGACACGCACTGATTTGCGCTGGGAACTACCCAATGGCGGCACCTGCATGCGCTTTGATCTGACTGACTTTGCGCTGTTTGATATCCACTTGCTAAAACGCCCGGGAGCCGCTGAGGATTACCCTGAACAGATTGTCGAAGCCTGTACACGCAAACATCGCAGCCTGTCTGACGAGCAACTGAAGCAGCTGCAAACCTCGATTGTCTGTGGTCTGCCCGGAGCCAATCAGGAACTGACTATTGACGATGTGCGTGCACTGCTTTCACAGTACGATGCCATTGATGCCGATCGACTTCGCAAGCATCACCATCAGTTTCTGGAGATGGTCGCCCCGCATGCACAGAGTCTGGGTATGCGCCTTTGCTGCCACCCTGATGATCCACCGTTTTCACTGCTGGGTCTGCCTCGCGTGGTGTCTACCGAGGCGGATTATCAGGCCATGCTAGAGGCGGTTGATGTCCATGCCAATGGCGTCACTCTATGCAGCGGATCGCTGGGTGCACGTGCCGACAATGACCTGCCTGGAATGATGCGACGCCTGGGTTCACGCGTGCATTTTCTGCATATGCGCAATGTCACACGTGACAATGACGACCTGCCCTGCTCTTTCTACGAAGCAGAGCACCTGGCCGGCAGCACCGATATGGTGGCGCTGATTGGTGCAGCCCTTGATGAAGAGCAGCGCCGCCGCGATGCCGGTCAGAGTGACTGGCAGATCCCGATGCGGCCAGATCATGGTCAGGATATTCTCGATGACCTGGGCCGCCGAACGCAACCCGGCTATCCGTCCATCGGCAGGCTCAAAGGTCTGGCCGAGCTGCGAGGGGTGGAAACCGCACTGGCCTCCTTGAAACAGACCGTCGTCGCCTGATCAGGAATTATCTTGCAAGCAGCTGCGCCGGGCCCGTACTACGGGGTGACGGCGCAGCCATAAAGTCAGGGCCAGCAGCCATGGCAGCACAACACCTGCTCCACTGCCACTCTCGCCACTGGTCTCAGAGACTTCATCTTCAGCAGGTCTCTGGCCAGCTTCAGTGCCATCAATGCCTCGCCCCGTGTTATTGGCAAAACTGACAGCATCGCCGATGGCACTTGCCACCTCCTGACGCGAAGCCTCGCTACCCGAAGGACATAGATCGGTGGGCAATAGTGCTCCCGCCAGACAGACATCCAGGGCATGCTCGCCTTCGCGAATCAGTTGCAGCTGAGAACTCGCTCCCGAGCCCGCACCGCACTGAACGATTTCCCGCAACGTGTCAGGTTGTTCCACTTCGGCATCCAGAGCCAGTAATTGCCTGCCCGCCAAAGCGTCACACAGACGAACGGACTGTCGCGCCTCAACCAGCCCATCCTGCATGCCATGCACCATGAACACAGGTGGTATATCGATTCCTTCCTGCACGATTCGCAGTGGAAAACTATTTTCCGGGATCGGCGACGCACTCACATCGGCCTCATCGGCACTCACATTCAGCAAGCGCTCAAGAATGCCCAGACCTTGCTCGTCGGTGTAGAAGCCCTGCTGCGCACGCAGAGCAAAATCCGTGAAATCTGTCGGCGTATAGAACAACACGGCGCTTGCCACTTCGCTGGACCTGTTAACTGCCAGAGAAGTAGCCAGATGTGCCCCGGCCGATTGCCCAAAGACCACCGGCTTGGGAGAGCTGCCATAGTCGGTCGCATGAATCTGCACCCAGTCCAGCGCAGCCGCCGCATCATCACTGATCTGTTCGATACTCGCCTCATTACAGGCAGCACTCCCTTCAGAATCTCCCAGCAGACGATAGAACGGTGCATAAACCACAAACCCTGCGTCAACATAATGCGGGATAGTCATTTCAAGGCCGAAGAAACCAAATCCGCGGCTACTCCAGCTGCCACCATGCAAGGCGAGCAACGAAGGCCGCTGTTCACCCTCACTCACCGGACTCGGAGCGTAGACTCGCATTTCCAGAGCACACTCCCCCCGCAACGTCTGCACCGTGCGATAGATCTGCCGTTGCAGATAAGGCTGCTGCACACCCTCCAGCGAACGGGCACCCACATCCAATCGTGTACCCGGTGGAAGAGTCCATACCGGCGGTGTATTGATGCCCTGCCCCTCACCCAGTTGGTCAGCATTGAGCAGTAACTCGCAATGACTGGCGAGTGTAGTCGGCTCGAAGGCGACGGGGATTTCACAGCCAGCATCACTGAAATAGTCTTGATCAAGTTCATCAGGTACGCGGCTGACACAACGCCCCTGCTCCTGCCGATACAGAGGCGTAACCCTCATGTCTGCCAACAATGGCTCTATCAACGCGCAGGCCAGAGAACTTCTGAAAATATCGCTCAACGATGGCTGGGCTGCCACTGCACTCGTTGTCGATAGCAAGCTGAGGATCAGCAGCGTGCCATAAGCGGAACATCTAGCGAACGTTCTTTTACTACTGCATTCTGGCTTCAAGAATGACCACCCTGAGTTGATTTGCCTGTTGCTGCGTCAAGCGACGCTTCGTATCGATCTGATGCCGCTGTCCGGCAGGGATTACCTGACGAACACTGTGCAGCTGCTGTCGTGACCCCGATCTAGCGCTAATACCCAGCTTTACAAAGCCAATATCACGAGATGTCTGGTTGATCAGTTCAATCGCAAATGTACCCCGACTGGTCAGCCCCTGACGCACCAGCAGAGTGGTCTCGGGACCGACCGGTGGATCCAGTCGCATGAGTGAGGCACGCGCCTTGCTCGCCTCATCTCCTGTTGCCTGAGCGGCCATCGCATAATAACGCTTCGCCACCGAGAGTTTGCCAGCCCGCTCGGCATACTGCCCCAGACTGAGTTGAGCCGCCGTTGTCGGCAGCAACTTGATACTGTTGGCGTAGTCGGCCTGGGCTGCCCGTGAGTTTTTCTGCAGCTCGTTGATCTTGCCACGTTGCAGATAGTAGTAATAGAATTTGTCGTTCAGCGAAATAGCCTTGTCGAATGAGCGCTTGGCACTGGACAGATGACGCTGCGAGAGTGCGATATCACCCATCAGTGAATGGAAATGGGCCTCATTGGGCTCAATACGCATGGCTTCGCGTAGCAGAGCCGATGCCTGTTTCGAATTCTTTTTCTGGAAAGCCAGCTGCGCCATATCAAAGTCTTTATAGGCTTTTTCCGTCTTGAACAGACGCGCCATGGCTCGGCGATATTCGCTCTGTCCTACCTTGCCACCCTTGCTCAGGCCACTGGCGGTCTTGATATTCTGAGCCACTCGTTTTTCTGACGGCGGATGACTGGCAAACAGCCGCGACAGCGAATCACTTCTCTGCCCTTTGGACAAGGCGACGAAAGTTCGCTGTAACTCGACCGCGCCCTGCGGATCATAGCCAGCCTTGGCCATGTAATCCATGCCATAACGGTCCGATTCCAGCTCGGCACCCTGACCGTACTGACTGTTGATGATTTGCGCACCCACACTGGAAACCAACTGCACCTGCTGGCCATAGCCTTCACGTGCCCCCAGGATGGATGCGGTCATGATGCCCACCTGCAAGCCGATTCCACGAGTCTGCCCTTTAGCACCATGCTTGGCGGCTGCATGCACAATTTCGTGACCCAACACGGCCGCCAGTTCAGATTCGCTCTTCAACCGGACAAGCAGGCCCCGGTTGATGCTGATCTTGCCTCCCGGCAAAGCCCAGGCATTCGGGGTGGAATCGTTGATGACATGAAACTCATACGCCAGCTTCCGGTCACTATGGGCGGCCAGTCGTTGCCCGACTGACTTTACATAGGCCTCCACGCTCGGATCAACGACATAGTCACCACCTTGAGCCTGCCGCTGAGGCAGGTATTCCCGCGCCCCCACCTGCATTTCCCAGTCTTCGGATACCAGCAGAAAATCCTTTTTGCCTGTCACCGGGTTCTGTACGCAGGCACTGAGCACCAGCATACTGAGCATGCCAGTGGCAGGCAGCATTCTCCATCGCTGCACAACAGCCCGGATACTGCTGTTCTGAAGATATGTTCGTAGTCCTGAGCAAATCATGTACTGGAACCCTTTGGCTGTTTACTCGTTGAAAGCGCCTGCACTGCAAACCCTGCAATCGAGATTTAGTGGTGGTGTCCACCCACCCCATGAGCATGCCCATGGGCACGCTCTTCAGCACTTGACTCACGAACTGAAACGATCTGTATATCAAAGGTCAGATCAACCCCTGCCAACGGATGATTGACGTCCACATCAATATTGAATTTTCCCACTTTGATCACGGTGGCTGGACTCGGCCCGTGCTCACCTTGCATGGTAATCACCTGACCGGGACGGAACGTTTGCTGTTTGCCTCCGTCTATCTTCTTGCGAGGCAGGCGCTGCTTGCGATCGGGGTAGCGTCTGCCATAGGCCTTTTCATGGGGTATGGTTATCGAAAAATCATCACCGGCAACCTTGCCAACAAAGGCATCCTGTAATGCCAGCAACACGCCGCGTTCGCCGTGTAAACACAGGACGGGCTCGCCTGCTTTGGATGATTCCATCTTTTGCGCTTTGCCGTCATACAGGTCGTAATGAAAACCGATAACCATATTCGGCCCTGCAACAGCACCACTGTTGCTACCCGTGCCTTCGCTGGCATCTGCTTCTATAGGTGTCTGATCGTCTGGCATTCTAGTGTCTCTGCTGCTCTTCAAAGTGTCGACAGTGTCATCCTCGATGCGTCAGTAGAAGGCAGACGCGCGTTGTACACTGGAGTGACCATGATAACCACTACTCCACAGCCGCGGGCAACTCGCAAGCACTTGTCTGATCTGCCACGTATCATCTCTGCTCTGGCCCTGCTACTCATGCTTGCCAGCTGCACCAACAGCAAATTGCTGGTCACGCCTTTCTATAATAAGCTTGATGACAAGATTCTCGCTGAATTCAACAAGCTCGCCGACTTCAACAAAGCCCAGAGCGCTGTTTTTGAACAAGCTGTCGGTACCTTTCATGTCTGGCACAGGCAATCTGAACTACCGCAGTATGCCCAGCTGCTACAGGACATTGCCCGCACAATCACAGAGCCCGAGGCCACCACGGACAAGGCAGTCACACAATGGGTGAACACGGCTGAAACACTCTCGCGCTCTGTACGTGAATGCTATCCGATCAATTTCATGGCCGGCACTGCCAAGACGCTCACTGACAAGCAGATCAATAGCATCGAGAGCTATATCCAGAACGAACAACGCGAGGATCGCCAGCGCCATGAATCACTCAGTGCCGAAGAGCGCATGGACAGACGCGTAAAAAATGCCGACAAATGGGCTGACCGTATCGACCTGAAACTGACTCAGCAACAACGCGATGCTTTGCGTGACAGCTTCTCCCGGCAAATCAGCCTTCGCAAACAATATCTGGACCTGCTGGAGACCTGGAACCAACAATTGTTTGCCATCGCACGCAATCAACAAGACAAGAATTACGAAGCAAAAATCCAGGCGCATATCGCCAAGCGATGGACGTTGCTTGAAACCAATCATGCGGATGAATCGCGGAGCAACCGCCAGCTGTTTCGAGAGACGGTTCAGGAATTTGTTCACAGCCTGGATGCACAGCAACGCCGCAGTGTCAGTCGCTGGGTAGGCAAGATGGGATCCACGCTACAGGCGGTGTCGCAAGACAAGCCCTCATTCAGACCAGGCAAAGATGCCAGCGTCGGCTGTCTGGTGCAAACGGCAAACTGAGAGCACCTCCCCTGATCAGGCAAGCCTGTCGGGGGACACCGCTCGTCGATGCTCGGCAAAGGCTGCAACCATGGCATTGACATCGCGCAGCGTTCGCAATCTGGCGAACAATTCATTGGCTTCCGGATAGGTCCGCTTCAGATACGCCAGCCACTGTTTCGTCCGGTTACCGACATGCCGCGGGCTCTGACTGTCCGATCGCAGAAACTGCGCCTCCACATGCTGTGATATATCCAGCCATGCCATGGGAGCCAGTGGCGCCTGGCCTGCAGCCGCTGCGCGGATACGCAGCGCCAGATCGGGAGCTGCCAGTGCTCCGCGCCCCAACATCAAATGCCGACAACCGCTGGCCAGACGCGCCCGCACACTGTCATCTACATTCCAGATTTCACCATTGATATAGGTCATGTTGTCATCGGGCTGCACGACACTCGCCACCTCAGCCCACCACGCCGGTGGCTTGTAACCGTCAAACTTGGTGCGGGCATGAATGGCCAGTTCGGTTGCACCCGCTTCACGAACCCCCTGGACTATCTCGGCCAGGGCGTCGCTGTTGTCGTAACCGAGACGAATCTTGGCCGTCACCGGTACTTCGGCCGGAACCGCATCCCGCACAGCTCGCACGATACTGGCAACCTTTTGCGGTTCGCGCAACAGAATCGAACCTCCCAGGCTGTTGTTGACCGTTTTTGCAGGACAACCAAAATTCAGATCGACTCCTGGCGCCCCCAACTCCACCGCCCTGCGGGCGTTGGCCGCCAGACATTGCGCATTACTGCCCAATAACTGCGTGTAGACCGGCACACCACTTTCGGTCTGACCGTCGGTCTCCAGCTCCGGACAAAGTCGCAGAAAGACCTTTTCAGGCAGCAGGACCGTGGTTACCCGGATGAACTCTGTCACACAGCGGCTGTATCCTCCCAGCCCGGTCAGCAAGCGTCGCATGGGCGCATCGATGACGCCTTCCATGGGTGCAAGCACGATTTGCCCTATGGGTAGCTGGTCCCTTGTTAAGGGCGAGGCAGAGATCGGATCGAGCACGATAAGTAGAATTATTGTCAAAAACCAGGACAGACATCTTATACGGAACGCATTCTCGACGGGTTTTACGACATCACAGGACGCGAAGTAGTAGCATCCCGCGGCTTACCCGCCTAAACTGCCCAGATAATGGATATTGGCCTGACACAAGAACTTGTCGTTCTCGAACGCAACCGCAACTCACTGCTGCTGGACGATGGCGCTGGAGGTGTGGTCCCTCTCCCGACCAATGAAGCTGAATTGGCAGAACCGGGAGAGCTCCTGCGCGTGTTCATTTTCGTCGATGCTCAGGGAAAACCGCTGGCCACCACGAAACAACCACTGGTCGAACGCAATCAATGCGCCTCTTTGAAGGTGGTGGACATCACCAATGCCGGTGCATTCCTGGACTGGGGTCTGGCCAAGAATCTGCTGCTGCCCTTTGCCGAACAGCGCAGACCTCTGGAAGTCGGACGCCATGAAAGCGTGCTGGTCTATCTGGACAAGAGCGGACGCCTGGCTGCCAGCAGCCGTCTGGATCATCATATGCCTGAGACCGGTGAAGATTTTCAACCTTGGCAGAGCGTTTCTCTCCTGATCTTTCAACGCACCGATCTGGGCTTGAAAGCCGTGATCGACAACCGCGTCCTGGGGCTGCTCTACAAAGATGAGATCTTTCAGGACGTACGTGTGGGTGACACACATCAAGGCTATATCAAGCGCGTGCGACCCGATGGACGTATTGATCTGACATTGCAGCCACAAAAAAAGATGCTCCAGCCCAATCTGGCCGATGCGATCATCGAGAATCTGCAAGCTAACAATGGCGTGTGCTTTCTCAGCGACAAAAGCTCACCAGAAGCCATCCAATCAGTATTCCAGGTCAGCAAGAAGAATTTCAAGCAGACTTTGAGCACGCTATACAGGGAACGACGCATCACCATCCATCCGGACCGAATAGAGCTCGTTGAACCTGACACGGGCAATCACTGATGGCTATTCAGTGGTTTCCCGGGCATATGCACAAAGCCCGCAAGGAAATGGCCAAGGTATTGCCCGAAGTCGATGTAATCATCGAGGTTCTGGATGCCCGCATTCCCTGGAGCAGCGAGAACCCGATGCTGGCCAACATTGCCGGCGACAAGCCCTTGTTACGGGTTCTGACAAAAGCCGATCTTGCCGACCCTGTCCGGACTGAGCAATGGCTGGTCGAATTACGTCGCCACGAGCGGCACGATGCCATTGCAATCACTGCCGGTGACCCGGCGATCACCAAGGCCATACCGCAACGCCTCAAAGCACTGGTCCCACCTCCGACCTCACCTCGCCTCAAGCCCTATGTCGCCATGGTGATGGGCATTCCCAATGTTGGCAAATCCACATTGATCAACAAACTGGCAGGTCGGGTTGTGGCTAAAACCGGCAATGAGCCTGCCATCACCAAACGACAGCAGCTGATCACTCTCAGCGAACACTGGCGCCTGCGCGACACCCCGGGCATGCTGTGGCCCAAGGTTGAGAACGAAGCCAGCGGCTACCGGCTGGCTGCTACGGGAGCGGTGCGAGATACCGCCATGGACAGCTCAGAAGTAGCGGCCTACCTGCTGGATCACCTCTGTGTTCACTACGCAGAAGCATTACGGGCCCGTTACGGCAAGACGCTACCGTTGGATGAGAGCGTGCAGACGCTAGAGGCCATTGGCAAGATGCGCGGCTGCCTTGGTGGCGGTGGATTGATCGATTTTGATCGAGCCGGACGTCTGCTGTTGTCCGAATTTCGTGCCGGCCTACTGGGTGGAATGACGCTTGAGACTCCGGCCATGCGCCAGAAAGAGGAGGCAGAAACCGCCAAACGGCTCGCTGAAATCGCCGCACGACGCGAACAGCGTCGCGAAAAGAAATCCGAAGAGCGCAGTGCCAGAAAAGCACGCAAGAAAAACAGTTAGGGATTGTTTCACGATCCCTTAAGCGAGTAAGCAGTGGCGATCGTTCACAACTGAACAGTCGCCGACTCGGTGTCCAGGAGCCTAAAACCTTGACCACTCCACAGAACAGGCCTGCAATCGCTCCGAATATGCCGCCATCGCGAGTCACTGCTCGATAAAATAACCCCAACGCCGCTAATTTCTCTACCTGCCTCGGCTTCATTAGGTTTTCGACAGGTTTGGAGGCTTCCGAACCTGTCGGAAGGGAGATACAGCAATGTCCGGCGACAAGATTTCGATCGTACCTGCACTACTCATCAGTGTCAGTTTACTGGGCGCGTGTTCCACCACGCCCAGCTCTCACAAGGCACAGCAGGGCGAAATCATTGCGCGCTGGACTCATTGCATTCAAAAATTCAGCCATGCATACACAGGCTCAGCTGCCATGATGGCGCGGCGAGCAGAGGCGCACTGCGAAGGGCACCGTCGGGATGTTGTTGCCACCTTCCCGGGGCACTTGAAGAACCGGATTGAATCGCTACTTTCACAACGTGCATACAAGATAACCACAGCGCAAGTTATCAAGACGACTGGTAGTGACTCCTGGAGTGCCTCGAAAGATGCCCAATTTGACATCTTGAGGATGCGCTTGCTGGAGGCGCGAAAGGCCGATCTGTGACATAGTGCCGAGGTTTTCAAATCTACCTCTATTCTTTCAAGACAAGGATCGGATCGACTAATGAAACGAACACTACTAGCTTCCGCCACGGCTGCAATACTCACCGGTGCGCTGGCCAGCTCAGCTATCGCGCAAGACACAACCCTCGAAACTCCAGAGTCCAAGATCAGCTACGGTCTGGGCATGATGATCGGTGAACGCGTTCTGCAGCAATATGGCGAACTGGACTACGACCTGCTTATGCAAGGTATGAAAGCCCAGAAAGCCGGTGAAGAAACGCTGATCACGATGGAAGAGGCACAAATGGCTCTTCAGGCTCAGCAGGAAGAAGTTGCGGCAGCCGCAGCTGCTGTTGCTCAGGAAAAAGGCGACGGCTTTCTGGCTGAGAACAAAGCAAAAGAAGGTGTTGCAGTCACTGATAGCGGCCTGCAGTATGAAGTCATCACTGAAGGCGACGGCGCCAAGCCAACTGCCGATGACACGGTCAGTGTTCACTATGTCGGTACGCTGATGGACGGCACTGAGTTCGATAGCTCAATTGCTCGTGGCGAACCAGCCTCTTTCCCTCTCAAGGGCGTCATTCCGGGCTGGACCGAAGGTCTGCAGCTGATGAATGTTGGCAGCAAGTACCGCTTCGTGATTCCTTCTGATCTGGCTTATGGTGAGCGTGGCGCTGGCCAGGCGATCGGACCCGGCGAGACACTGGTATTCGAAGTCGAACTGCTTGAAATCAAGTCGTAATAACGACTAGTCAGTGAAGTCGCATGGCGGGCCGATACTCTGGCCCGCCATGCAAAATAGCCCGATCAGACTGCTTTTCTGTCGTGTCCAGTCTTGGACCGTTGCAGATTTCGCCAGTCATCCGGCTCCCACACTGGCGCATCTTCCGCTGGTAGTGACTTGCCCCTGATCAGATCAGCGGCACGCTCAGCCACCATCATGCTTGGTGCATTCAGATTGCCATTGGTGATACTGGGGAAAATCGAAGAATCGACCACCCGCAAGCCCTGGGCTCCGCGAACACGGCAATCCTGATCCAGCACCGCCATCGGATCATTGTCGGCCCCCATCTTGACGGTACACGAAGGATGATAGGCACTTTCCACATTAGCCTTGACCCAGCGATCAATCGACTCATCTGATTCCACATCGAAACCTGGCTGAATTTCGTCGCCACGAAAAGGTGCCAGAGATTTTTGTTGCAATACTTCCCGGGTCAGCCGAATGCAGTCACGCCAGTCCTGGATATCCTGCTTGTCCTGCAGATAGTTGAACTGAATCTTCGGCGGCTGGAACGGATCAGCCGAACTGATTGCGACATGCCCGCGACTACGCGGCTTGTTCGGTCCGACGTGAACCTGAAAACCATCACCGGCAAAAGCGGCACGTCCGTCATAACGCATGGCACCTGGCAGGAAGTGGTACTGGACGTTTGGCCATTTAAGACCGGCGCGTGAACGGATAAAGCCACAGGACTCAAAATGATTGGTAGCGCCCAGGCCCTGCTTGGTGAAAACCCAGCGAGCACCGATCAACCCCTTGCGCCACCATGACAACTCACGATTAAGCGAGATTGGCTGTGTGCATTTGTACTGGAAATAGACTTCCAGGTGATCCTGCAGATTGGCACCGACACCGGGAGACTCTATTACAACGGGTACATCAGCCGCCGACAGAACATCGACAGGACCAATGCCAGAGCGTTGCAATATGGCTGGTGAACCGATGGAGCCTGCCGACAGAATTACTTCACCGCGCGTGAATATCTTCATCTGGCGACCGGCGGTGCGATAACTCACACCTATAGCCCGAGTACCTTCCATGATCACCTGATCGACAACGACGCGTGGAATGATCTTCAGATTAGAACGACCACGTATCGGCTTGAGGTAACTGCGAGAGGCTGAGGCGCGCTGGCCTCCGGCAATCGACATGTTCTTCTGACCAAAGCCTTCCTGCTGATAACCGTTGTAGTCGGCAGTAAAGGGATAGCCGGCATCTTCGCCGGCGTCAATAAAGGCCTGATAAAGCGGGTTGAGACGCATATCGTTGCCGCCGTTGACCCCCACAGGTCCGTCACCACCACGATAGCGATTCTCGCCGTGATGCCAGGCTTCCATGCGCTTGTAATAGGGCAGGCAATTGGCGTAGTTCCAGCCGGTGGCACCGGCCTCTTCCCATTCATCAATATCGCAGGCATGCCCCCTCACGAACGCCATGCCATTGATGGAAGAGGAACCACCAATAACCTTGCCACGTGGGCAATCCATGCGACGCCCGTCAAGCCCGGGCTCCGGATCCGACTCGAACCCCCAGTTGTATTTCTTCATGTTCATGGGAATTGACAGCGCCGTAGGCATTCGGATCAACAAGCTACCGTCATCCCCGCCCGCCTCCAGCAAGGCAACCGACACACTGGGATCTTCTGACAGCCGTGCAGCCAGCACACAACCGGCTGAACCGGCCCCTACAATGACGTAGTCAAATTCGAT
Organism: Granulosicoccus antarcticus IMCC3135; assembly: GCF_002215215.1. Taxonomy (NCBI): domain Bacteria; kingdom Pseudomonadati; phylum Pseudomonadota; class Gammaproteobacteria; order Chromatiales; family Granulosicoccaceae; genus Granulosicoccus; species Granulosicoccus antarcticus. The sequence continues at coordinate 6,102,432 of NZ_CP018632.1, forward strand.
CATGAATAATTTTTCTCAGTTCGCTCGTGAAACCTCTGACTACTTGGTACCGAAGATGCGGTCACCGGCATCACCGAGACCCGGGACGATATAGCCATGGTCGTTGAGTTTTTCGTCAACAGCTGCCGTCACGACCGGTACGTCCGGATGTGCCTTGTTGAATGCTTCGACGCCTTCTGGGGCGCTGATCAGGCAGACAAAGCGTATATCACGAGCACCACCTTGCTTCAGGCGATGAATCGCGGAAATAGCCGAATTTCCGGTAGCCAGCATGGGGTCGACGACAACAATCAGACGATCCTCCATGTTGTTGGGCACCTTGTAGTAGTACTCAACCGCCTGCAGCGTTTCCGGATCCCTGTACAGACCGACATGCCCGACCCGGGCAGAAGGAATGACGTCGAGCATACCGTCGAGCATGCCATTACCGGCACGCAAGATGGAGATGAAAGCCAGCTTGCGACCCTTCAGCATGGGTGCATCCATGGCCTGTACCGGCGTCTCGATACTGCGATTTTCCAGAGGCTGATCGCGCGTGACTTCAAAACACAGCAACCACGATATTTCGCGCAGCAACGCGCGAAAAGCCGATGTCGGCTGCTCTTTCATGCGCATCAGGGTCAGCTTGTGCTGCACCAATGGATGGCGAACGATGGTGGCCTTCAGGCCTCTGTCAATCAAGTCCTGTTCAGTCAGCATGTTTTTGAGGTTTCCGTGTCGTGGTTAGTCTTGATCTCATTGTCCAGCAGCCGTTCAAACAGCCAGTTTCTTGTAACGTACACGCTTGGGCTGACTCGCAGACTCACCCAGGCGTTCGCGACGATCGGCTTCGTACTCGGTGTAGTTACCGTCAAAGAAATTGATTTCACTGGGGTCTTCGTAAGACAGAATATGGGTAGCCACACGATCCAGGAACCAGCGATCATGCGAGATGACAATGGCGCAGCCGGCAAAATCCAGCAGTGCCTCTTCCAGTGCACGCAGTGTTTCAACGTCCAGATCGTTTGAGGGCTCATCGAGCAGCAAGACGTTGGCGCCCTGCTTGAGGGTCATGGCCAGATGTAGTCGTCCACGCTCTCCACCGGACAGATCCTTGACGAACTTCTGCTGATCGCTGCCTTTGAAATTGAAGCGTCCCACGTATTGGCGCGCAGGCATTTCATAGTTGTTGATGGAGATCATCTCACTGCCTTCAGCAAGCACATCGAAGACAGTTTTCTCGCCATTCAGATCATCACGACTCTGATCCACGTAGGCCAGTTCAACGGTTTCACCGATAGTGATTGCACCAGAATCTGGCTGTTCCTCACCCATCAACATGCGGAACAAGGTCGATTTACCTGCCCCGTTGCCACCAATGACACCCACGATGGCGCCTTTGGGAATACTGAAGGAGAGATCTTCTATCAGGACTCTGTCACCGTAGGACTTGGTAACATTTTCAAAATCAATGACCTTGTCACCCAGACGCGGGCCAGGTGGGATATATATTTCGTTGGTCTCGGAACGCTTCTGAAATTCCTGAGACTGCATTTCCTCGAAACGCTGCAAGCGCGCCTTGGACTTGGACTGACGGCCCTTGGCACCTTGTCGTACCCATTCCAGTTCTGCCTTCATGGCCTTGGCATGGGAAGATTCTTGCTTGGACTCGGCATCAAGTCGGGCGGATTTCTGATCAAGCCAGCCTGAATAGTTGCCTTCGTAGGGAATGCCTTGCCCCCGATCCAGCTCCAGAATCCAGCCAGCCACGTTGTCCAGAAAGTAACGGTCATGGGTAATGGCAACCACAGTACCGTTGAAATCGTGCAGAAAGTGCTCCAGCCAGGCAACCGAATCGGCGTCCAGATGGTTGGTTGGCTCATCGAGCAACAACATGTCGGGGCCAGAGAGCAGCAAACGACACAAGGCGACTCGTCGTTTCTCACCACCGGACAAATGGGCGACATTCTCGTCCCAGGGTGGCAGTCTCAGGGCGTCTGCTGCGATATCCATCTGATGTTGCAGATTGTGGGCATCGGATGCCTCGATAATGGCTTCCAGTCTACCCTGCTCTGCTGCCAGAGCGTCGAAATCAGCATCGGGCTCGGCATAGGCGGCATAGACCTCGTCCAGCCGTGCCTGAGCGCTCTTGATCTCGTCAACAGCCTCTTCGACCACTTCACGCACGCTCTTGGCCGGATCCAGCTGGGGCTCCTGCTCCAGGTAACCCACCTTGATGCCCGGCATGGGCCGTGCTTCACCTTCTATTTCCTCATCCAGACCAGCCATGATCTTGAGTAAGGTAGATTTACCGGAACCATTCAGGCCCAGCACGCCGATCTTGGCGCCGGGAAAGAACGAGAGCGATATGTTCTTGAGAATTTGTCGCTTGGGTGGCACAACCTTGCCAACCCGGTTCATGGTGTAAACGTACTGAGCCATTGATTATCCGGCGAGCTATAAAGAACCCTAGTGTATCGAAAATGGCGCCGACTCCCCAGTATCAGGAGCTTCTGGACGACCTTGACGGGTCTTTAATAACCACAAACTGCGAACTTGTCATTTCCAAACTAGACTAAGCCAGCATTCGTACGGCTTTGACGGCTGCGCCTGAGCCATCGCCAAGCCTTCTCCGACACTTCTTCAGATCCAGAACGCCTCATGTTCCAATCCTTTTTCCCCAGACCCAAGGTCTTTTTTCTTTCCGCTGTGGCATGGTTTTTTGTCTGCCTGGCCATCTGGTATGGTTTTGCTGATGGACTGGCTGATCAACTCAGTCTCATGCGAGAGGCCATGCCGACGATTGAGGGTGAACGCCCTCCTTTCCTGGACCCAGACAAGGTATGGGTCTATCAATTCATCGTGCTGGCAACTGCGTTGTTCTGTGTCGCCTGGTATTTCATTGATCGTAACCGCTGGTATTGGTGGGCTGTGTGCGGTAGTGCCGTGATTCTGCTGGTCTCCTACTTCCAGGTACAGCTAGGTGTCTGGTTGAACAACTGGTATGGCGATTTTTACGACCTGATTCAGCTGGCACTCTCGGAACAGGGCGTCAGCAAGATTACCACCGAACAGTTCTATGGCCAGCTGCTCACAGCGCTCTATATCCTGGTTCCCAATATCATCATTCTGGTTACCTTCGCATTCTTCACGTCGCACTATGTTTTCCGCTGGAGAACAGCAATGAACGACTACTACATGACGCACTGGCAGGTTTTGCGTAACGTGGAAGGTGCCGCGCAGCGTGTCCAGGAAGACACCATGCGATTCGCCAGCATCATGGAAGGGCTGGGCTCAGCGTTCGTCAGCTCCATCATGACGCTGATTGCCTTTCTGCCATTGCTCTGGACTCTCTCAACCCATATTACAGAACTGCCTCTGGTGGGTGCCGTCAACGGCTCTCTGGTTTTTCTGGCGCTGATGTCTGCCATCTTCGGGACCGTCTTGCTGGCCCTGGTTGGCTACCGCCTGCCGGGATTGGAGTTCAACAACCAGAAAGTCGAAGCGGCTTACCGAAAAGAGCTGGTGTACGGTGAAGACAGTGACGAACGGGCTGCGCCACCCACTATTCGCAATCTGTTCAGCGATGTACGCCGAAACTACTTCAAGCTGTACTTCAACTATCTTTATTTCAATGTCTTTCGCTACGCCTACCTGCAGGGTGCCAACTTCATTCCGCTGATTGCTCTGGGCCCGACCTTTGTTGCTGGCGTCATCACCTTCGGTCTGTATCAGCAAATCAGCAATGCCTTCGGTCGTGTCGAGAACTCCTTCCAATTTCTGGTCAATTCATGGACCACCATCGTCGAGCTGATGTCAATTCACAAGCGTCTGAAAACATTCGAGTCACGCATAGATACCAGCCCGCAAGCTGCCGTCAAGCCTTCTCTAGAGCTATAAGTCCAAGCGCTGGAACAAGCCACGAGGAAATATTGCCTCGTGGCTGCAGTCACTGTCAGGGGATCAAAATATCGGGTTGTATCACTCTTGGGCCCTTAGCATCTGACCACCGATAATTCGTTGTTATACAGATCAATCTTGTCCTTGTAGTTTTGTGCAGCCTTTGACAAATCCACCAAGGCCGCCTCACTCAGAGGCTTGATGATCTTGGCCGGCGAGCCCAGCACCATTGAGCCATCAGGCACGATGGTGCCTTCGGTCACCAGGGCATTGGCGCCTATCAGGCAATTCTTGCCTATCACCGCATTATTGAGTACCACCGCATTCATGCCAATCAGGCTGCCATCGCCAATGGTGCAGCCATGCAGCATGACCTTGTGGCCCACCGTGACATTCTTGCCGATACTCAGCGGTACGCCCTCATCCACATGCAGCACTGAACATTCCTGAATGTTGCTGCCCTCGCCAATCTCGATTGCCGCGTTGTCGCCACGAATGACGGCGTTAAACCAGATGCTGACATCTTCGCCGATCGTGACATTGCCGATCACCACTGCATCAGGGGCAATGAAATGACGCTCACTCAGGACAGGCTGGTTATCTCCCAGGGCATACAGCATGGCGTTTCATCCGATTTTGTGAAAATGAGCTAAATCTTAACGTAGTCGCCCCTCATCGTGATAATTGCGGGTTCGCAGGGGGCTGCATTAACAGTCATCGCTGAAGGACTACTCAGCTCTCATGAAATCAAGGTTTGTGAAACACATCTCAGCTTGAGCAACAGTGGGACGACAAAGTACCAGCGCAGATACTTTCCGACCTTCAGCATCGCCCCCAACAAACCGCTAAGACAGAGGTAACACAAAACAGCAGAGCCTCATGAGTCACTCGAACGTTCTAGATCAAAGTGCGATCAAAGCCGAGAAGACTGCGCAAAGACGCAGCGTCCTCAACGCCGTCTGGCAACCGTTTCTGCAATTCAAATTGCTTATGTACATGCTCGGTAGCACGGCGCTGGTAGCCGTGTTGTTAGGAGCATTTCTATACTTTGCTTTCAGCGACCTGATCAGTGTCATGACGGGCCAGGCTGAGGCGACCAGCTACTACGGTGAGATGATCGAGATTCAGCTGGTGCATCTGTTCCGCTACTGTGGTGCTCTCTTCGTTCTGTATATCCTGCTGCTGGCAGCTGTCTGTGTTGCCTACACACACCGCCTGATCGGCCCACTGCGCCCTTTCACCCGGCATGTGGAGTCTTTGAGCAAGGGCGACTACGGCAGTCGGATCGTATTGAGAAAAAGCGACCTTGAGTTGTATACCGACTATGCCGCGAAGCTCAATGAGCTGGCTGTGCATCTGGAGATGAAAGAAAACGATCGCTGATCGTTGCCTTGTGTTGATGTCCTGAACTGGCTGCCAGGCTGTGCGATTGCCTGGCGGTCAGCCAAATTTCAGACGCTACCCTGCCCACTCACACAGCCTTGCAACGCCTCAACATCGGCTGCAACAATCAGCTCAAGATGCTCTGTGATTTTTTCGACAGGCCAATCCCACCAGGCGATTGATTCAAGCACGGTGATCACATCCGGTTCGAACCGGTATCTTATCGGCTTGGCCGGATTACCACCCACGACACAGTAGGCTGGTACATCAGCGCTCACCACCGAGCGCGATGAAATGATGGCGCCATTGCCGATATTGACGCCTGGCATGATCAAGGCCTCATAGCCGATCCAGACATCATTGCCAATGATGGTGTCGCCCTTGTAAGGTAACTCTCCCGGTTTGGGCATGGCTTTCTCCCAGCCATTGCCAAAGATATAAAACGGATAGGTGGAGATACCATCAAGCTTGTGGTTGGCACCGTTCATGATGAACCGGGTGCCTCGTGCAATAGCGCAGAACCTGCCGATGATCAGCTTGTCGCCGATAAAGGGAAAGTGATAGAGAACGTTGCGTTCGAAGTTCTCGGCATCCTCAGGGTCGTCGTAGTAGGTGTAATCCCCAACGATGATATTGGGGTTGTCCACGGTGTTCTTGATGAAACACACTTGTGGGAAGCCTGTCAGCGGATGCTTGTTATAGGGGCTTGGGCCTCTCGTGGATTGATCTTCCATTTTTCCTCCCCAACCGCAGCGCAGTCAAGCTGCCCTGAGACACTGGCCCAAGCCGGGCCAGCTCCAACAATTCGACATCAACTACTTGTTCGTGAACTACTTGATCATGATCTCCGGTCCCATCATCACTGTTGGCAACCAGGTTGACAGTGGCGGCCAGTAGGTCACCAGAATCAGGAAGGCAAACAGGATGGCGACAAACGGTAGTGCTGCGCGAACAACATTCAATACGGACAGCTTGGCAACTCCTGCCGTAACGAACAGGTTCAGCCCTACAGGTGGCGTGATCATGCCTATTTCCATATTGACCACCATGATGATGCCCAGATGAATCGGATCGATCCCCAGCTCCATGGCAATGGGGAATACCAGCGGCGCCACGATAATCAGCAAGCCCGACGGCTCCATGAATTGTCCACCGATCAGTAGCAACAGATTGACCACCACCAGAAACATGATGGGACCCAGACCGGCACCCAACATCAGATCAGCGATAGCCTGAGGGATCTGCTCTTCGGTTAATACATGCTTGAGTATCAGAGCGTTGGCAATGATGAACATCAGCATGACGGTCAGCTTGCCGGACTCGAACAGGACCTTGCGTGTGTCCTTGTGCAACCAGACAGTCAACAGACTTTGTGGGTTTTTCCACAGAGACAGATGTGGATTACCATCGGGTGTCACCAGAGGTCCCATGTCCTTGTAGACGAAATTGGCGATGAAAAAGGCATACATGGCTGCAACGGCTGCCGCCTCTGTCGGTGTGAATTTGCCACTGTAGATACCACCCAGGATGATCACGATCAGCAGCAGTCCCCACAAGGCATCCAGACCCGAAGCGCCAATCTCTTTCCAGCCTTTCCATGGCTGACTAGGTAGCTTCTTGATGCGCGCCATCACATAGATGCCGATCATCAGAAACACACCGGCCAACAGACCCGGGAAAACTCCAGCAAGAAACAATCGCCCAACCGATACATCGGTTGCAGCGGCATACACCACCATGACTATGGAGGGTGGAATAAGAATACCCAGCGTTCCGGCACTACAGATGACACCGGACGCAAATTCCTTGGTATAGCCCACCTCACGCATACCGGCAATGACGATGGTACCGATAGCGACTACCGTCGCCGGTGAGGAACCGGACAAGGCTGCAAACATCATGCAGGCAAATACCGATGCGATAGCAAGGCCACCGCGCATATGGCCTACCACGGCGATGGCAAAACGAATAATGCGTTTGGCCACACCGCCCGTGGACATGAAGCCCGAGGCCAGCACGAAGAAGGGAATGGCCAGCAAAGTGTAGTGACCCGTAAAGGCACTCATCAGAGTCTGGGCCATGGACGCCAATGAAGCGTCGGAGAAAATCATCAGAAAACCGATACTGGAAAAACCCAGAGACACGGCGATGGGCACGCCCATCAACATCAGACCGATGACAACAAGAAATAGTAGTAGCGCATCCATATCAGTCAGCTACCTTTGCGTCGATGAGATCTGATTCAGCTTCATGACTTTCGATGATGAGAATTTGTTCGTTGCGCCAGATACGCAGTCCCGCCTGAATAAAACGGATGGTCAACAGCAAGGTGCTAAAGGGCAATACGATATAAGGCATGAAACGCGGCATTTTTTCGTACAACTCGCCATCATTGAGCCAGTGTGCGAAAAACTGCAAAAAGCCTGGCATGGGTATGTCGTTGACTTCATAGAAGGCACGACTACTGGCAAACGGCCACCAGTAATCCCAGCTGCCTTTTAGCAGCAGCAGACTGAAGGCAATGCAAACAGCGACTGCAAACAAAGTGACTATTCGTCGCTTTGCCGGTGCCAACAATTGCACGGCCACATCAATACCGATATGAAAATTGTGCTTGACGGCGTACGAGGCTCCGATAAGCACCAACCAGGCAAACAGGAATACGGTTGCCTCCAGAGCCCAGAGTATATTGCTGCTCATGAGACGTGCGATCACATTGGCAAATGTGATCAAGGTCATGGCGCCCAGCAGAAACGCCATTGTCGATTCTTCAATGCTGTCGCCAAAACTTCTACCGTGATCAACGGGACTGGCCATGCACTTCTCCGCAGAGTTTCTGGCTGATTGGAATCAAACAGGCGCCAACCGGTCGAGGTTCGACGATCGGCGCCTGAGTCACATCTTTAGTTAAACGATTGAGCCGCTTCGATCATGTCGGCACCGACATCACCTTCGAACTGTTCCCAAACAGGTTTCAGAACTTCAACCCAGGCAGCACGCTGCTCATCAGTAAGCTCACGCACCACGCCACCGGCGGCGATGATAGCAGCCTTGGCCTCTTCATTGACTCGGGTGGACTCGGCGTTGCGAGTTTCAGTCACCTCTTTCAAAATAGTAGCCAGCTGATCACGTACCGGCGCATCCAGCCCTTCCCACCAATCGGAACCGGTGACGACCAGGTAGTCCAGTACGCCATGATTTGACTCGGTAGTACCATCCTGTACTTCAAAGAATTTCTGACCGTAGACGTTGGACCAGGTGTTCTCCTGTCCATCGACAACACCCGTTTGCAGCGCGCCATAGACTTCGCTGAACGCCATCTTCTGTGGGCTGGCCTTGAGTGCATCGAACTGGGCGACCAGAACATCTGAAGGTTGTACGCGGAATTTGAGTCCAGCCGCATCACCTGGCAGCTCAAGCGGCTTGTTGGCCGAGATCTGCTTCATGCCGTTATGCCAGAAACCCAGCCCTTGCAGACCGCGCTTGTTCATGGAGTTCAGCATGGACTGACCAGCTTCCGAGTTCTGGAAAGCATCGACTGAGTCAATGTTCTTGAACATGAAAGGCAGGTCGAATATGCGGTATTTCTTGGTGAAAGTTTCGAACTTTGACAAGGATGGAGCTGCCATCTGGACGTCGCCATTCAGCATCGCTTCCAGCACTTTATCATCGTCATACAGCACTGAGTTGGGGAACACTTCCATGCAGGCAACGCCGTTCATTTCCTCGTTAACCCGCTTTTGCAGCAAGGAGGCAGCGATTCCCTTGGGGTGTTTGTCGGTGTTGGTGACATGGCTGAACTTGATCACCATTTCGCCATCATCACAATCTGCCTGAGCAGCGCCGGACAGCCCAGCCAGCAACAGGGCTGTGGCTATAACACTTGTTCGCAATTTCATATCAGATCCTCTGTGTCGTTTCAATGACATACGGTGGTCTAGTGTGAAAATAAAAATCACATTCGGCTTCTTCAACGTCCGGGCAATCTGTGCCTGATCGTCGCAACACTGCCAACCATATGCAGGCAATTTCCTGTTCGCATGTTACGACAGGCGGGAAAGAAATACCGCTAACTCAGGTAAGAATTAACCAAAAGTGCGATCCGACCCTAATGGGACTTGGCAGAATCGAGCAGGCGCTGACGGCTCCACTCCCGCCCCGGTATGGCTTCCAGCAGTTCACGGGTATAGGGGTGTGTTGCATTTTCGAACAAGCCAGCCGTGGGCCCCTGCTCCACCACTTTGCCAAGCCGCATGACAGCGATACGATCACAAACCTGGGCCGCAACACGCAGATCGTGGGTAATGAAGACCATCGATAGTTGTAACCGCTCCCGAATGTCTGCCAACAGATCCAGAACCTGAGCCTGAATTGAAACATCCAGTGCCGAGACGGGCTCATCGGCGACAAGAATCTCCGGACGCATGACCAGCGCGCGCGCCAGTCCAATCCGCTGCCGCTGCCCACCGCTGAACTCGTGTGGATATCGATCAAATGCGCGAGCATCCAGGCCGACCGTTTCCAGCATTTCTCGGGCACGCGATTCTGCAACCTTTGCAGACTCTCCCATGATGATGGGACCGACGGTCAGAATACGACCCACCGTGGCTCGAGGGTTCAAGGATGCATAAGGATCCTGAAAAACCATCTGTATTTTAGAGCGGTACGGTCTCATGGCTGATCGATCAAGCGAACACAAGTCCTGTCCTCGATAGATGATCTGGCCAGAATCGGTGGTATGCAGACGCACAATACAACGTGCCAGTGTGGACTTCCCCGAACCGGACTCCCCGACAATGCCGAGCGTCTCGCTTTCATTGAGTGTCACATCGACATGGTCACAGGCATGCACCTCTTTCTGCGGTTTGCCCAAACCTAAAAAGCCGCCACCGGATCGGTAGCTCTTCACCAGTTGGTTGACCTTCAGAATGACAGCACCGCTATCCGATTTCAAAGGCCGTGGCTGCAGACTGGGCACCGCATTGATCAATGCGCGTGTGTATTCGTGTTGTGGATGATTCAGAACCTTGTCGACCGTGTCTATTTCGACAATCTGCCCATGCTGCATGACTGCCACCCGATCGGCAATATCGGCCACCACACCAATATCGTGCGTGATGAACAAGACTCCCGTATCGTGCTTCGCCTGCAGCTCCTTGATCAGGTGCAGTATCTGCGCCTGCGTGGTGACATCCAGCGCCGTGGTTGGCTCATCGGCTATCAATACCTTGGGTTCCAGCGCCAGTGCCATCGCAATCATGGCTCGCTGTCGCTGCCCACCGGACAACTCATGTGGATACGCGCTCATGATGCGTGGTGGGTCTGGCAGGTGGACGTCGGCCAGCAAAGACAAGGCCAGTTCATGCCGTGCTTTGCGCGGCAGTTTTTCATGGAAGCGAATCACTTCATCAATCTGGTCACCGATACGCATCACTGGATTCAGCGCGGTCATCGGTTCCTGGAAAATCATGGATATCTCACTACCTCGAACCTGCCGCATACGCTCTGGGCTGGCTTGAGTGAGATCTTCTCCCTGAAACAGAATGCGCCCTTTTTCGTAGAGTACGTGCGGTGCCGGCAGCAATCCCATGATAGCGCGCGCTGTCAGTGACTTGCCTGAGCCGGACTCACCCACGACACACAGTATTTCGCGAGGAGCCAGCGAATAGCTGACATTCTCCACCGCGTGGGTGCGCTCACTGCCCAGGGGTAGTTGCACATGCAGACCTTCTATAGTCAGAACAGGAACTGACGAATCACTGTGCGTCGAGGCAGTCTGTGCCACACCTTTCATCTGCTCTGAGATTTTCATGAGCGTTCGCGCAACCGTGGATTGAGGGCATCGTTCAGACCCTCACCGACCAGATTGATGGCCAGAACTGTCAGCATGATGGCAATACCGGGAAAAGTGCAGACCCACCAGGCACTTCGCAAAACCGTACGGCCAGCACCGATCTGAAACCCCCAGCTGATGATGTTCGGATCACCAAGACCCAGAAACGCCAGAGCGCTTTCAATCAGAATGGCCGAAGCCACCATGAGTGAACCTGTCACGATAATGGGCGACAGACAGTTGGGCAGTATTTCCCTGACCATGATGCGCCAGTCACTCATGCCGATGATATGGCAGGCCTGCACGAATTCACGATTACGCATGGACATGAATTCGCCACGCACTAGTCTGGCCACCGCTGGCCAGCTGACAACAGCGATAGCGAGTACCACACTGTAGATTGACGGCTTTATGATGGCCACGATCAAAATGGCGAATATGAATGAAGGAATGGTCTGGAAAATCTCGGTGATACGCATCAGCACATCATCCACCCAGCCACCAAAATAGCCAGCCAGAGCACCCAGCAACACACCCAACATGACGGCAACTGATGTGGCAAGTAATCCGATCATCAAGGACACTCGAGCACCATGAGCCATACCGGCAGCGACATCCCGACCGAGCGTGTCACTACCGAGCAGAAAACCGTTCTCTCCCGGGGGCGACATAGCCTTCCCGACCAGCCTGAACGGATCCTCGGGAAAGATGACATCCGCCATGATTGCGACGAATAACACGGTTCCCAGTATTGCCAGGCCGATCACTGCCGAGCGACTTCGGCAGAACCGCCTCCAGAAAGACTTATTCATGCCACCTCGATGCGAGGATCAAGAAATGAATACAACAGATCCACCACCAGATTGATTGCTACCACCAATAGAGCTGAGAGCAGGAAGATTCCCAACAACAGATTGAGATCGCGTGAAAACAGGGCTTCGAAAGCCAGCATACCCAGACCAGGCCATGCGAATACAGACTCGACAATGACTGAGCCACCTATCAGAGAACCGACTTGTACACCCGCCATGGTCACGACAGGTAACAAGGCATTTCGAAGAATGTGCACAAAGACGATCCGACGTTCTGTCAGCCCCTTGGCTCGAGCCGTGGTGACATAGTCCATATCAGCCTGCTCCAGCATGGAGGCCCGCATGAGACGTGTGTACAGGGCAAGATAGAACAACGACAGTGTCAAGGTTGGCATAACCAGATGGTGGGCAATGTCCTTAACCCGCTCCCATCCCTCGTAGAACATAGCTACATTCTCCATACCGCTGGTTGGAAACCAGTGAAGTTTCAGGGAGAACACCACGATCATCATCAGACCTACCCAGAACAACGGTGTGGCATAGGAGATGAGTGCAAACACACTGATGACAGTGTCGCGCCAGTTGTTGAGATTGGATGCTGCAATCAGCCCCAGTACGATACCAAAGCCAACTGCCAGCGTAATGGTGCTGACCATCAGCAACATCGTTGGCATCAGACGGTCCAGCACCAATTGCGCAACAGGCATGTCATGTCTGAATGAATAGCCCAGATCAAAACTCAGCACATTTTTCATGTACACACCCAGCTGCACCAGCAGGGGTTGATCGAGACCGAATTTTTGCCGTAACTGCGCCATGTACTCAGGCGTGGCAGAACCTGCCTCGCCTGCCAGCACATCGACCGCATCGCCTTCTGCAAGTTGTAACAGGAAGAAGTTGATCACCACAATGGCAATCACAACCGGTACAGCCTGCAGAAGACGCTTCAACACATAACGCGAACGTTGAGCCGTTTGACTCATGATAACTGTCTACTCTACTTGTCGAGATAAGCGCGATCAAAGGAACCATAAGGACCCATTGCCGAGACGGTATGATCCTTCAGCTTTTCGCTATAGACCGTAAGAAACTCCATCTCGAACAGATTCACGACAGGCAACTCGTCTGCAAGAATATTCTGCAATTCGGCATAGATGGCACCGCGCTTGTCAGCGTTCGCCTCGACGGCACCCGCCTCCAGCAGTTCATCTACCCGCGCGTTAGAGTATCGGGCAGAGTTGACGAAAGGTGTGCCCTGACGAATCTGATCAGTACCGTAATGGCGTTGAACGCCGATGACCGGATCGGGTAGCTGATAGAAGTAGTTGATATTAAGCGAGAAGTCATAGTCCGCATACACTCGCTTGAGCCACGTTGGCACATCCTCGTATCGCAATTCCAGCTTGACGCCGATGTCACCCAAAGACTGTTTGAGGTATTCACCCACTCGTCTCCATTCTTCACCGTAGGGAATGAGATCAATGACTGCCGTTGCCCGGACGCCATCGGCATCAGGCTTGATACCAGCAGCATCCAGCAAGGCAATCGCTGCAGGAACATCGGCTGTGGATGGGTAGTTTGCAGTTGGTGTGTACAGACCCAAAGGTGCGTAGTTAGAGGTCATGGCGCTGGTAGCAGGCTTGCCATATCCGAACCAGATATTATCGATCATGAACTGACGATCAACGGCCAGAGAGATAGCCTGACGCATGGCCTTGCTATCGAACGGAGGTTTGGTGACGTCAAACTCTATCAAGGCCATGGGATTGATCATGGCATATCCATCAGTGGTCACACCGATCTCATCAAAGTCACGCAGGCGAATCACATCGACATTCGGAATGGCACCGAACGCACCATAATGTACCTCACCACTTTCCATGGCCGCTGTACGGGTTGATGCATCAGGGATGACCCGGGCAACGATCCGGTCCAGCAGTGGATAGCCTTTCTTCCAGTAATCAGGGTTTTTATCCAGCCTTATATACTGACCTTTTTTCCACTCGACGAATTTGAATGGACCTGTGCCCACCGGGTTATTTGACAGATCAGCCTCACGGACATCTTTGCCTTCCAGTAAATGTTTGGGCACTATCGGAGATTCGTAGGCGGAGAATGCGCGCAGCATATAAGGCGCTGGTCGTTCCAGATTGAAGACGGCGGTCAGTTCATCAGGTGTATCGATTGAGTTGACTTCACGAAAAGTGTTAGGTCCGCGCGGATGGAATTTTTTCAACACTTCCATGATCGAGAACTGAACATCAGCGGATGTAAAGGGCTCTCCATCGTGCCAAGTGACACCTTTGCGCAAGTTGAATGTCATTGTCTTGCCATCTTCACTGATGTCGAAAGACTCTGCCAGATCTCCTATCGGGTTCAGCTGAAGATCGTAGTCCAGCAAACCACTGTAGATCTTTGGAGCCACCAGACCGATCGGACCGGAGGTTGACAGATAAGGCGCTAATGACGGTGGCTCTGGCTGGGCAATCATCACCATGGTGCCACCCGCGTTTTGAGCGATGGCATGTGATGAGACCGCCAGAGCGAGTGTAGCCAAAACGGAGGCACACACTTTCTTGACTAGTGTCTCTGGCATTAAAGACTTCAACGAACAACGGGTCATGAACGACTCCTTGATTTCAGGAATTGACGGACAACCGTAGTCGAACGGCTATTGCGTAGATGATCCGGACAAACATAACCTTGCAAGCCTCTTGCAGTCAAAACTAATTTCATCAGGCAATAGCGACTAGCAGCATCCCAACCGCAGAGCCTGATCAGAACTGCCCTGCACCAGTGCAAAACGGGTAGACGTATTGTATTAGTGCAAACCCGTAGCTTGCCTTCGACTGGATCTTCGGATGAAACAATAAATTGTTTCACCACCATTAACGGCTTTTCAACAATCTCTCGACGGCTCGACCGGTAGCCAGTAAACGCGCATCATGATTCAGTGGCATGGTCATCTGCAAGCCGGTGGGCAGACTACCAACAGCGCTCGTATCATGCATGGGCAGTGTCAGTCCACACATATCCAGTAGATTGCCTGGCTGTGTATTACGAGAGGCGAGCAACGCCCGTTCGTGGATGGCAGGATTAGCCAGGTCGGCCAGTGGCATCGGCACGATCGGACAGGTAGGTGAAAGCCAGAGGTCAACATCATTGAAAGTCGCATTGGCCATTTCTATTAATGCTCGCCGCCGATGCTGCGCCTTGACGTAGACATGCGCTGGAGTCTCCAGACCGACCGAAGCTCTTGCCTCCGTCACTGGGTCCACGCCATCGCGAATCGCCATAAACCGCTCAGGTGTCAGTGTTTTTATCAGCTCAGCTGGCACGATGGCACTGAACAATGAGGTGCGTTCATGCACTTCGGGAAATGACAGCGGTACTCGGGTAGCTCCGTAACGCTCCAGAAGCTGGCAGGCCCGTTCGAAATCCTCCGCAACCTGTGGATCGAGATCGTCCATGAAAAGATCATCGATAATTCCCAACCGCAGTCCGCTGACATCCGCTCGATCAGCCACTGGCTCGCCCGTCATGAAAGTATGCATCAATGCCGCATCATCAACGGTTCGGCATAACGGACCGGCCGAGTCCAGCGTCGAGGAGAGCGAGAAAATACCGTCCAGCGGCCAGATCCCTACCGAGCTCTTGTAACCCACGATTCCTGTCAGACAGGCTGGCGCCCGAATGGAGCCGCCGGTGTCCGACCCCAAAGCCATGCCAACCATACCGCTGGCGGTAGCGACAGCCGAACCACTGGATGAGCCACCCGGAATACGATGAACTTCTCTATCGACCGGGTTCCAGGGTGTGCCGCGCGAGGTGTTCACACCTGTTGCACCCAGGGCGAACTCGACCGTCCGCGTTTTTCCCAGGGGAATCAGTCCTGCCATGCGCAAACGCCTGACCAGCCTGCCTTCACCACCGGTCAGTTCAGCCGTATCGGCGTTCGAGCCATTGGTCGTCGGCAACCCTTCGACAGCCATGATGTCCTTGACGCCCATGGGCAATCCCATCATGGGACCCAGATCAGTACCCTGTGCCAAGAGTGCATCCAGTGCGGCAGCCGTGCCAAGCGCACGCTGCGCATCCATGCATTCAAAGGCGTCCAGCGACTGATTGTCATCAACACGTTGCAGACAATTTTGCACGCTTTGTACAAAACTCAGCGAACCGTCGCGCACCCGTTCGGCCCAGGGCTGAATACCATCGGCAAAAAGATCATCGGTTGTCTGCGTATCAGTCATGTAACGATCCTGCCGTTGGCCGGAAAAATGAAGAGACTTGAATGATAGCGCCCTGTCGCGCTCGCCCACAAGCTGCGCCGAAAGACAAGACGGACCGGAACTTGTCGTTGAATCAGCTGCCTCACACTTTTACTAAAGTCGGCCTACACTAATCAGTGTAGTCGACGCCCGATTACCGATGCAATCTGCCCCCGACAAAGCTCGCCATGGCTCGATAGTGAAAAAAAATTTAGTAAATCCCGACGCAGTACCTCGGTGGCATGGACGAATACCAATAACCATCACACTGGCGGCGGCCATTGGTTTGCTGGTGCTGGTCACTGTCGGCGTCGTATTTGGTGTCGGTGTCTGGATTGCACAGAAAAACACCTTCGATCTGCTCAATCTCAATGCTCAACAAACCGTGGCCGCTGAGGTCAACCAGTTCGAACAGCACCTCAGACCTTCAGAGAATCTGACACGATTTCTGGCCGAGCGGATCTCCCGAGGTGAAGTCGATCCCGCAAACAAGGAGCAGTTCAGCCGCATGCTGATCGGCGCCCTTGCCGGCGTACAGCAGGTTGAAGTGATCGGCTTCATCGATACGCAACTGCAATCTACCTCCGCTCGGCGCGAGCGTGAGCTAGGCAGCGTCATCGTCAGCAATACCGATCAATCCAGTGACCCGGTGTTTCAGAGCCTTCTGGGTCGTGTTTCCGAAGGAGCTGTCTGGGGTCCGCCGGCATGGCGTGAGGAAATCCAGCGATCCTACCTCTACCGAGCGCATCCGGTCAGGCGCAACGGCGAGCTGATCGGTGCCATGGTCGCCGTGACATCGATCGAGGGCCTGTCAACCTTCATCAGTGAGCACGGAATCAAATCAGCGGGTAACAGCTTCATCCTCTACGGACGAGATGAGGTGCTGGCACACTGGCTCCTGATCGACGGCTATCCGAATCGATCCAGCGAATATCCGCTACCCAGCCTGTCACGATTTGGTGATCCGGTGCTGGCATCGATCTGGCAGCCGGCTGAACCATCACGAAACCCGAACAAGCCTGTGGATGGCATTCAGACTCATCTTCTGGAACTGTTCAACGATAGCTACGTCTATGTGTATCGCAGCCTGAAGGGTTTTGGGCCGGAGCCCATGATCATCGGTGCCTATTTCCAGGCCAACAACTCCGTCAAGGAAATCCGGCGGATGTTCGCCGCATTGGTGGCAGGCATCGTTGCACTACTGATTTCACTCATTGCAGCCATCATTCTCGGCCATCGGATAGCACGTCCCATCGTGCGCTTTTCGGCCGCTGCAGGCCAGATTCGGGAACTTGATGTCTCCCAGATAGAGGACCTGCCCGGTAGCATGTTGAGGGAACTCAACGACCAGTCAATCGCGTTCAACACCATGCTCAGGGCATTACGCTGGTTCGAACTCTACGTGCCAAAGAAGATTGTAGAACGCCTGATCAGACAAGCTGATGTTCGTGACACCATTTCGGATGCGCGCGAAATCACAGTCATGTTCACCGACATTGCCGGATTCACCAGCGTCTCGGAAGGCATGCTCGCGCCTGAAGTTGCAGCATTTGTGAACCATCACTTCTCACTGCTGGCAGATTGCATAGAGGCTGAAGAGGGCACCATCGACAAGTTCATGGGAGATGCCGTCATGGCCTTCTGGGGAGCTCCCGATGAGCAGACCGACAGCGCCGAACGCGCCTGCCGAGCCGCGCTTGCTATCGCCAGCACCATCCATGAAGACAACAAACAACGGCTGGCCAACGGAGAACAGGCTGTCGATATACGTATTGGCATTCATACGGGCATGGCCACCGTGGGCAATATCGGCGCACCAGGCCGGCTTAATTACACCGTCATTGGCGACACTGTCAATATCGGCCAGCGGCTGGAGCAATTGGGCAAAGAGATCTACCCGACTCACAACAAGGTGTCTATTCTGGTCAGCGACAAGACGGCCATCAAACTCAGCTCTGCCTTCACCCTCGCTGCAGCAGGCAATCACAAACTCAAGGGCCGCCAGGATGGAATGGCAGTATTTGAAATTGTCACTGATATTGCCTGATCAAGGCAACGGGCTGCCATTGACGCTCGCCTATTCTGACAAGGACCAGCAGGGCTTTCAGTTGTTACTGAACTCGCGGCCATCCGCCCCGCTGGACAAGCGCTGTTTGCGTCTGGACTCGCGATGCACCGTGTAGATGGAAGCCCCGATAATGATTGCAGCGCCCACCCAGGTGCTTATGCCCGGCAATTCACTGAACAACCACCAGCCGAACAGTGTGGCGTACACAAGGCGCACATAGTCCAGAGATGCCAGCAACGACGCTTCACCATAGGAATAGGCGTAAATATTGGCTTTCTGCGAAAAGTAGGACACCACGCCGATACCCGCCAGTAAAACCCACTCATGCAAGGTGGGCGGCACCCAGTAAATATAGGCGGGGATAGCCATGACCAGGCCCACCCCTATAGCCTGAAAAGCGAGGATCGTACTGGGCGCCTCGGTTCGTGAGAGCATGCGGATGATCACCATGACCAGCCCGGCGCTGGCAGCGCCTGTCACAGCCATCAGACCGTAGATTGTGAAACCATCAGCGCCGGGCCTCAACATCACCAATACACCGATAAAGCCGATTGCCACAGCCGACCATCGATAGAGCCCGATAGTCTCCTTGAGAAACCACACCGCAAAGATGGTGACGAAAAAACTCTTGGCGAAAGCAATGGCGGTTGCATCAGCCAAGGGCATATTCAGAATAGCTGTGAAGCCACACAGCATGGCAATCATGGCCAATAGAATTCGGGCAATCTGCAACGGTAAACGGGATGTTCGCAGCGAATCAGGAAAAGTCCTGACCAGCACAGGAGCCAGCATCACGGTCATACCCAGCTGACGGACAAACAGAATCTGGGTGACCGGCAGGCGTTCTCCCACCAGCTTGATCATGGCGACCATCAGGGAGAAACCAAAGGCTGCCAGCATCAATATCAGAGCACCCTTGACGTTGTCAGACTGCTTGTCGAAATGCTCCAATTAATTCTCTGCCCTTGAGTAGAGAGTCAGCTTACCGAAAAAAACTACTGCAGAATACCGCTCATTGCTTGATCGGCCTGATCGTTTTTCTGGTCGGGTCACCCACGACAATCATGACCTCTCGCGAGGCGCGCTGGAGTGTGTCGCCCGGGTTGATGGCCGTAAAGCGGAAAACATGCTCCCCCTCATCATCATTGTCCGTGTCCCAGTAAAATGTACGACTGCCGTCGCCATTGGCCTCGAAGCTGGCAGTGTATGGCAGCCTGTCTACCTGCAACACGGGAATCAGACCACCGGGCAGGATTGCATCCACATGCAGACTGACAACAACACCGGCGCTGACAACCTGGTTAGGCAGCTCAATCAGCATGGGTTCAGCAGCAGAGTCCACAGCCCAACCCGAGGGCAGATAGTCCTCCTTCGGCTCAAGCAAGGACTTCTGCCAGGATTCCTGCAAGAGCTCAGGGGGCGCTACTGCCCGCCCTGTTTTCATAGCGCGTTGAATCAACAGATCACGACTCTCCAGCATCTGGCCGGTGTCGACATTGGAGAGCAATATTTCGATTCGGGTTTCCAGAGCGAGATCGGGCCCTGCTCGCCAGTCCACGAATAACTGCCCTGCATCGTCCACAACCAGACGCGCGCCCGCCGGCGCATCGCCCAGGGAGACCTGGACCCGCACACCCTGATCGGTCACCGCCGCCATCGGCTGCTGCAAATGCTCGCCCGGCGCCAGCATGAGGGACTTTGTCACGACCAGGTTAGCGGCGTTCGCGGCGGACATTCCCACCATTGCCAACACGACCAACAACACGCCACCTGGAGTCACTGTCCTATGCCTCTTGCAATAACTGTATTTCAAAACCCTACCCCTCCATGTCATAGCGCCTTGCGAAACGTCAGATTCCAGCGCACCGGGCCAAAACGTGGATGCTCGGAAAACTTGAGTTTGCGCACCCCGTGAAAAAACAGACGTGCCGGACCACCAAATACCAGTACGTCACCGTCGCTCAAGTTTACTGGGATTGAGCTCCCCCGTCGCTCTGATCCGAGCACGAAAAAGCGTGCATTAATCCCTAAAGATACTGAAACGATAGGTGCATCACAATCTGACTCATCCCTATCCTGGTGAGCCCCCATTTGTGTGCCGGGCTGATAGTAATTGATCAGGCAGGCATCCGGTCGAAAGCCTGGAAATCCGGCCAACTCCGCAGCCGTTTCTGCCAGCTGGCGAAAAATTACAGGCATCACCGGCCACGGCTCTCCTGTCAGCGGATCAATGTCGCTGTAGCGGTACCCTTGCCGGTCAGACAACCAGCCAAACTGGCCGCAATTGCTGGTCTGCACAGACATATACGAGCCTCTTGATGTCTGCATGCGGCGCAACGGCGCCGCCATCAGAACCGACTCGAGCTCACCCTGCAAAGCAGCCGAGTCGGCGAAGTCACGCAACAAGACCATACCTGGACAAATTTCAACCGAATCGGAAAAAAGATCTCTCATCGAAGCCCCCTTCGCTGCTTTCTACCCGGGATCGGGCATAATTCCTGACTTACTCCCTCGCATTACGCACAATGCGCTCTATGCTCACTTCCAAGGCTCCAACCGAACTGGTCGAACATCTGTGCCGACACAGTAGTCTGAACTCATTCGATGCAGTCCGTCTGATCGATGAAATTCTGGCCTTCTATGACGAATCCAGCGCCAGCTTCATCCAGCGCAGACATCATGAGCTGCAGAAGTCGGGACTGGCGAACGCTGCCATTTACAAACAGATCAGCGAAGAGCTGGAACACCACCGGTTCAAGGTTGAACCACTCACGGAACGCCAGATCCGCCGCACTATCTACGGCTGAACTGGCTAACGACCTTCTGACCCATCAATTTCCAACGGCATCTAGACACTCATGTGCGGAATCATCGCTTATACCGGTAGCAAGGAGGCCAGCTCCATTCTCATAGACGGCCTTCACCGTCTGGAATATCGCGGCTATGACTCTGCCGGCATTGCGCTGGTCCATCGCAAACGGATTCGCTGCTGGAAGGCTGCTGGCAAGATATCGATGCTGGAACAAGGCTTGCCCGAGACCACGCCGGGCCATTGCGGCATCGGTCATACTCGCTGGGCGACACACGGCGCTCCGACCGATGCGAATGCCCACCCTCATACCGATACCGATCTGAGAATTGCTGTCGCTCACAACGGCATCATCGAAAATGCGGACTCTCTGCGTGCACAACTGATTGCTCAAGGTGTCACGTTCAGCTCGGAGACCGATAGCGAGGTGCTGGCCCACTTGCTGGCCGCATACGACGGCTCGCTTATTGATGCCATGCGCACCGTACTCCCCAAGGTACAGGGTACCTACGGACTGGCTGCTATCGATCGCAATGCGCCAGACACGATCGTTGTGGCCCGTCTGGGTAGCCCGGTCATTCTGGGCATCGGCGAAAACGAGATGCTGGCCGCCTCCGACATGTCTGCGCTGGCCAGACATACACAGGAGATCGTGCACCTGGATGACGGTGAAGTGGCAGAACTGAGCCCCAGGGGTTTTCACGTCACCACCATGGATGCCCGTCCCAGTCAGAAGTCCTCAACTCAGCTCTCAGGAGCTCTGGCCGATTACGACAAAGGCGGCTATGCCCACTACCTGCACCGCGAAATACGCGATCAGGTTGAAGTAGTGCAACGTACCCTCAGCGGCCGACTGGACTTGCGTTTTTCCACCGCTCACCTTGGCGGCCTGAACCTGGCCCCGCGTGATCTGCTCAATACCCGTCGAATAAAGATTCTGGGCTGTGGCTCTGCCTACTACGCAGGCATGGCCGGAGCTCATATGATCGAAGGACTGGCGCGTCTGCCGGTCAGTGCCGAACCGGCTGCCGAGTTCCGCTACCGGAACCCGGTAGTGGAGCCGGAGACCTTGTACATCGTGGCCAGTCAGTCGGGGGAGACGTTCGATACATTAGCCGCATTGCGAGAGATACGACGCAAGGGAGGCTTCGTACTGGGCATTGTCAATAGTGTGGGCAGCACGATTGCACGAGAGGTAGATGGTGGCATCTATATGCATGCAGGACCTGAAGTCTCCGTAGCATCGACCAAGGCCTATACCAGCATGCTGACTGTATTCTCCCTTCTTGCCTTGATGCTCGGACGTCTACGAGATGTCTCACCACAACGTGGCAGCACCCTGGTGGCAGCTCTGCAGGAACTACCTGACAAGGTCGGTGAGACACTGGCTCTGGAAGACTCCATAGCAGCCATAGCACCGACACTGATCAAGGCTCACAGCGCTTTCTTTCTGGGTCGCACCGCCTCCTATCCGGTAGCCCTGGAAGGTGCGCAAAAACTCAAGGAAATCTCCTATATACATGCTGAGGCCTACCCCGCCTCCGAACTCAAACACGGGCCGCTGGCGTTGATCAGTAGTACAACCCCGTGCATCGTTTTGCTACCTGATGATGAGTTGCTGACCAAATCTCTGACCTCGCTCGAGGAGATCAGAACACGCGGGGCACCCATCATAAGCCTCACCGATTCCAATCATCCACGCATCCACGAGCTCAGCGATCAGCTCATAACACTACCGGCCGTAAGCACGCTGCTACAGCCCATCGTGGCAGGCATTGCCTTGCAATTACTGGCCTATCACTGCGCCCTCTTACTCGAACGAGACATTGACCAACCGCGCAATCTGGCCAAGAGCGTCACGGTGGAATAACAACACGCCTGCCCGTGACATGCGCAGCAAATATGGCACCATTCTGGTGCCGATAACGCACCATTAAATTGCATCATTGCGGCAATACCCGGTTACATAAAACCCAAGCCATTGAAAACATGAGCTAATTACCATTGGCACAGTCCCTGTAATAACAGTACTGATTGTTCATGAAAGAACAACGGATCTGCTAACCATTCAGGGATACATGTCACATGCTGTTTAAACGAAGCTCTCGTCGATCAATTCTGGCCATGACCGCAATCGGTCTGACTACTTTGAGCCTGTCGCTGCAGGCGCAGGAAGACACGATCAAGGTCGGAATTCTTCATTCCCTGTCCGGCACCATGGCGATCTCGGAAACCACACTCAAAGACACCATGCTGATGCTCATCGAGCAACAGAACGCCAACGGTGGCCTGCTGGGAAAACAACTGGAAGCCGTTGTTGTCGATCCTGCCTCGGACTGGCCTCTGTTTGCAGAAAAGGCACGTGAGTTGATTGACAAGAATGGTGTCGCTGCCATTTTTGGCGGCTGGACCTCAGTGTCACGAAAATCAGTATTGCCGGTCATCGAAGAACTCGACAGCCTGATGTTCTACCCGGTTCAGTATGAAGGCGAAGAGTCTTCGAAGAACGTCTTCTACACCGGCGCCGCTCCCAACCAACAGGCAATCCCTGCGGTCGATTACCTGACAAACGATATCGGTGTCGAGCGCTGGGTACTGGCAGGTACCGATTATGTCTACCCTCGAACCACCAACAAGATTCTGGAGGCCTATCTGAAAGCCAACGGTGTTGCTGATGAAGACATCATGATCAACTACACCCCTTTCGGCCATTCAGACTGGCAGTCCATCGTTGCTGATATCAAACGCTTCGGTTCAGAAGGCAAGAAAACCGCTGTTGTATCTACTGTCAACGGCGATGCCAATGTGCCTTTCTACAAAGAGCTGGGCAATCAGGGTATCTCTGCTGAAGACATCCCGGTTATCGCCTTCTCTGTCGGTGAAGAGGAACTCTCAGGTTTTGATACAGCACCTCTGGTAGGTCATCTGGCTGCATGGAACTATTTCATGAGTATCGATAGTGAAGCCAATGATGAGTTCATCGACAGCTGGATCGAGTTTACCGGCAACGAAGATCGCGTAACCAATGACCCCATGGAAGCTCACTACATCGGCTTCAACATGTGGGTAAAAGCGGTAGAGAAAGCAGGTACAACAGAGTCCGCAGCTGTGCAGGATGCAATCATCGGTGTTGCCGTACCTAACTTGTCCGGCGGCTACTCGGCCATGATGCCTAACCACCACATCACCAAGCCCGTTCTCATTGGTGAAATCCAGGATGACGGCCAGTTTCAGGTCGTTTGGGAAACACCCGGTCTGGTAGCCGGTGACGCATGGTCTGACTTTCTGGATAGCTCCAAGGACATTATCTCCGACTGGCGTGCACCCTTGTCCTGCGGAAATTACAACGTGACCACCAACGTGTGCTCTGGGCAGAATCTCTAAGCTGCGCTAAAGCCGACGCAAGTGTACGACGCCCTGCACCCTGTGGTGCAGGGCTATTAGCCCCAAACTTCCTCACGCGACCTCAACTGACGCCTCTGGCATGCAGCCAGATATCCGGTGTTTTTCTGACTTATCAACTCACGGCTCAGAAAGGAAATTCATTACAACTATGGCCCTTTCACCACAATCACGATTTCGCCTGCTCCGACCTTTATTATTACTCTTACCGCTGGTGTGCTCCCTACTGGCCACAGCAGCCAATGCCGAAGTAAAGAGTGGCATCGACGAGCTTGACGGGCCCTTCACCCAATTTGTCGAAGGCAAGGGTGCGGATCGCACCAAGGCCCTTGATGCCATCGCCGCGCTGGAGCGCAATGACACACGAGAAGTTCTCGACGGCATCCTGAATGGAGATCTGATGCTTCACAAGGCTACCGATACCATTGTCTGGGCAAGCCTTGATGGACGAAAATACACCATGCAGTCGCTGGATCGCAGCAAGGATCTGGGCAGCGATACCAAGCGCAAACTGTCACGACTGAAGGTAACCAATAGCATCAGGAGCCATCTGCGTAGCCTGATTGCCAGCCTCGGCCTGCGATCTGACAACCCGGTCCAGCGTCTGGCAGCCATTGACGCCCTGATGGAAACACCAGAACAACTGCCTGATGAGACTCTGACAGAGCTACTCGGCAGCGAATCTGACAAAAAGGTACTTGCCTCGCTGCATGCTCTGGAAGCACGCAAACAGGCAATCTCTGATAATCCGGCGACACGGCTTCAGGCTCTCGAGACATTAAAGACAGACCTTTCCGGCAGCAGCCGTTCTCTGGTCCAGCAAATGGCCGCCACCGACGTTGAGCCATCCGTGCAGGAAGCCGCTGCAAAGGTCGTCATTCGTCAAGCCGAGAAAGTCACCTTCTTTGCCAGACTGGAAACTGTTTTCTTCGGACTGAGCCTTGGTTCGGTTCTGGTGCTGGCCGCCATTGGCCTTGCCATCAGCTTCGGGGTCATGGGCGTCATCAACATGGCCCATGGAGAGTTGATCATGCTGGGTGCCTACTGTGCCTGGGCCATGCAGCAACTCATGCCCAACGCACTGGGGGTCTCCCTGCTGCTTTCAATTCCTGTCGCTTTTCTATTCACAGGATTAATCGGCATATTCATCGAACGCACCGTTATCCGCTTTCTGTATGGACGCCCACTGGAAACACTGCTTGCCACTTTTGGTATCAGCCTGATTCTGCAGCAACTGGTGCGAACCTTTATCTCCTCCCAGAACGTACCCGTGGCTAACCCCGAATTCATGAGCGGTGTCGTTGAAATCAACAGCGTCTTCAGTCTGACTTCTAACCGTTTGTACATACTTGCATTCTGTTTAGTGGTTTTCTTCCTGCTGTTATCACTGCTCAGATACACACGCTTTGGCCTGGAAGTACGTGCGGTAAGCCAGAACCGATCCATGGCCAGAGCCATGGGCGTGCGCTCCTCACGTATTGATTCACTGACCTTCGGTCTGGGAGCCGGCATCGCCGGCATTGCCGGGGTCGCGCTGTCGCAACTGACCAATGTGGGACCCAACCTGGGTCAGGCCTATATCGTCGACAGCTTCATGGTTGTTGTATTTGGCGGTGTAGGCAATCTGTGGGGCACACTCATCAGTGGCATGACACTGGGTATAGCCAACAAGATAATGGAGCCATGGGCCGGCGCCATACTGGCGAAAATTCTGGTGCTGATTTTTCTCATCATGTTCATACAAAAGCGCCCCAGAGGGCTCTTTCCACAACGCGGCCGTGCTGTGGAGGCAGGTTGAAATGACTACTAAAACCGTAGAGACCGTAGAGGCTGTGAAAGAAGAAGCCGTAGAAACAGCTGCCCCCAGATCCGCAGGGCGACAACGTGGCAGCCTTGTATTTATCCTGACGCTGATCGCACTGATCATCGGCGTCTCGATTTGCAACAAGCTACCTGAAGGCCATGCCCTGTATGTCAGCAACTACATGGTGACGTTGCTGGGCAAATACTTGACCTATGCGATTCTGGCAGTCGCTGTCGATCTGGTCTGGGGATACCTGGGCATCCTCAGTCTGGGCCATGCAGCCTTCTTTGCACTGGGTGGTTATGTCATGGGCATGCACCTGATGCGCCAGATTGGCGATCGTGGTGTTTATGGCAATCCGGACCTTCCCGACTTCATGGTATTTCTCAACTGGACAGAACTACCGTGGTACTGGACAGGCTTTGACAACTTTGCCTTCACCGCCTTGATGATCCTGCTTGTGCCAGGCCTGCTGGCCTATGTTTTTGGCTGGTTCGCCTTCCGCTCACGGGTCAATGGTGTCTACTTGTCTATCATCACTCAGGCTCTGACCTATGCATTGATGCTGGCCTTCTTCCGCAACGAAATGGGCTTTGGTGGCAACAATGGTTTGACCGATTTTCGCGAACTACTGGGATTCGACCTGCGCTCCAACGATGTCCGACTCGGTCTTTTCATCGCATCCGGCGTCGCCCTACTGCTGACCTATTTGTTGTGCGACATGATCCTGCGCTCGCGCCTGGGCAAGGTGGCTGTTGCCATTCGTGATGCTGAGAATCGTACCCGCTTCATTGGCTATCGAGTAGATCGCGTCAAACTGGCCCTGTTCGTCTTGTCTGCCATGATTGCCGGTTTAGCCGGAGCCTTGTATGTGCCTCAGGTAGGCATCATCAACCCCGGAGAGTTCTCGCCGTTGAATTCCATCGAAGTGGTGGTCTGGGTTGCTATCGGCGGTCGCGGCACCCTCTATGGGGCCGTGCTGGGTGCCTTGGGTGTCAACTATGCCAAGACCTGGTTCACCGGAGCCTTTCCTGAGGCCTGGTTATTTGCCCTGGGCTTGCTGTTCGTCGTGGTGACACTCCTGCTGCCACGTGGAATTGCCGGGCTTCTACGCTACAAACGATCAACACAGGCGGCCTCATGAGCAGCAATTCAGCAATGAACCCTCAAGCGGCTTTCCGACGAGATCGCGTCTTCGAATTCCTGATTCCCAAGCAGGTGGAGGATCTGGATCTTTCGCATGGAACGGCTCTTTACCTGGAAGACATTTCTGTCAATTTTGATGGCTTCCAGGCCATCAAGGATCTGAACTTCTACGTCAACACCGGTGAATTGCGTTGCCTGATAGGTCCCAATGGCGCAGGCAAAACAACCTTGATGGATATCGTGACCGGTAAAACCCGGCCTGATACCGGAACGGCCTGGTTCGGTCAGAAAATCAACCTGCTACGAATGGATGAAGCTGAAATCGCACAGGCAGGAATTGGCAGAAAATTCCAGAAACCGACCGTCTTCGAAAATCTCACTGTTTTCGATAATCTGGAACTCTCCATGGCCGGCACCCGCAAGCTCTGGGCAACCTTCCGTGCCAAGCTGGATAACGAGACCATGGATCGTATTGAAGCCATGGCCGATACCATCAATTTACGCCAGCAACTGCATGCCCAGGCAGGTAGCTTGTCGCATGGCCAGAAGCAGTGGCTGGAGATCGGCATGCTCATCATGCAAAATCCCGTATTGCTACTGGTTGATGAACCGGCGGCTGGCATGACTCACCAGGAAATGGACAGAACGGTTGAGCTGCTGAGCAGTCTGGCTGGCGATCATGCCATCGTGGTGGTCGAACATGACATGGACTTTGTCCGCGCCCTGAACTCTCCCGTCACTGTTTTGCATCAGGGTAGCGTGCTGGCCGAAGGCAGCATGTCTGACATTCAATCGAACGCAGACGTCATGCGCGTCTACCTGGGAACGGAGGATGCCTCATGCTGACACTCGACAAACTCAATCAGTTTTACGGCTCCTCGCATACGCTAAAAGACCTCAGCCTGACCATCAGACCCGGTGCCTGCACCGTCATCATGGGCAGGAACGGCGTCGGCAAGACAACTTTAATGCAATGTGTGACAGGTCTACAGGCGCTCAAGAGTGGCTCGCTTACCCTGTCTGGCAAGGATATTACCAATATCCCCGCTGAAGAGCGGGCCGCCGCGGGTATCGGCTATGTGCCTCAGGGACGCCAGATATTCCCTCTACTGAGTGTGGAAGAGAATCTGCGTATCGGCTTGCGGGCCAGACGTGATGGCCTGAAAACCATCCCTGATCTGATCTATGAGCTGTTCCCGGTATTGAAAGAAATGCTGCACCGGCGCGGCGGGGATCTGTCCGGCGGACAACAGCAACAGCTGGCCATTGGCCGAGCCCTGGTCACCCAGCCAGAACTACTGCTGCTGGATGAACCGACCGAGGGCATTCAGCCCAACGTCGTTCACGACATCGGCACGATCATAACGCGACTCAACAAGGAGATTGGCCTGACCGTGGTATTGGTGGAACAAAAGCTGCCCTTTGCCCGACGGGTCGGTGATGACTATGTCTTGATGGACCGTGGCGAGGTTGTCGCCAACGGTCCGATGGAGGATCTGGGTGAGGATCTGGTCAGGCAATACCTGACCGTCTGAGCCCGACAGATCTGCTTCAGTTGGCCATGTTCTCCTGACGCACCGCCAGAAAGGCGTCGACAGCCGTACAGGCTTTCGCCGTACACAACAATGGATTGATTTCCAGTTCGACCAATCGCTCTCCCAGCTGCAGGGCTGCCAATTGCACAGATTCGAGTGCATCCAGCAGGCATTCTCGATCCACCGCAGGGCGATTGCGAAAACCATTCAACAACGGCGCACAGCGAAGACGCTCGAGGCGACGATCCAGCTCATCACGGGATGCCGGAATCAGGCACTGTACCGAATCTGCCAGCACCTCGGTAGCAATGCCACCGGCACCGATGGTCATCACCAGACCATGCACAGGATCATGGATGACACTGACGAGAAGCTCGACAACCGAGCCTTGGACCTGTTCCTCGATCAGGCAACCACCCGCACAATCAATCTGCCGGATAGCCCGCTCCAGATCCCGACGATTGTCAATATTCAAGGCGATGGCATTGGCCTCGCTCTTGTGAGCAATACCCAGGCCCTTGGCCACTACAGGATAGGTGAACACGGGCGAGGCCTTGTCCAGTGCATGACTCAAACGCAAGGATGAGCGAACATCTGCAAATGACAAACGGATATTCACAGGAACATTCACGCCAAAACGACTGAGCCAGCGTTTAGCCGTGCTTTCGTCCAGCTGCCGGGTTGCCGGAGCATCGGCTTCTGCACACTGCACCAGTCCCCAGGCTTTCTGACTGGCATAACGCGCACTACGGCCCGAACGTGTACTACCGGTACCTTCCACCAGAGAAAGGCCCGCACTCGTGAATGGGACATCCGAATGCTCAGGCAGCCACACCGGCTCACTGGGTTTGGTAGCATCCGCCATATCAAACCATGCTGCATTGGCCAGGGCTTTCATGCCATCAGCCAGCCCACACAGTGCCACCACGTCGTGCGCCATCAGAGATTCGACAACTTCCTCGGGCATATTCTCAGGCAAAGTGGCGACAACGGCCGCCACACCCTGCCAATGACTGGCCACGGCGACAAAGGCATCCAGCGCTCGCTGCCAGGAAGGTGCCTCGCAACGATCCGCTCTTGGAAAATCCAGAACCATCAAAGCCACATCTGCCACTGAAGGAAACTGATCATTGGCGGAAGTTGTCACACTGGCGGGTGGCTTGCGTATCTGCAACATGGCCGACACCATTGCTTCCATCGCCGCCATGTCGTCCCAGATGACCGTGTGATAGTCCAGAGGATTAGCCAAGGCAACATTCTCACCCAGCGCCTCACGCAATGACTGTTTTTGAGTCGCCTCCAAGGGTGGAAACTGCAAGCCATGCGACAAGCCAGAATCACTGACCAGAGCGGCTTCGCCACCAGAGCAGCTCATCGACAACACCCGATAGCCACCGACCTTGTGCGGCAGATGCAATACTTTCAAGGTCTCGATGAACTCACCGATACCACGCACCCGCAGCAGTCCCAGACGTTCGATAAACGCGCTGGCTGCCGAATCGTTACCTGACAAGGATCGGGTATGAGAAATCAATGCAGCTCGAGCCAACGGTGTGACACCGGTTTTCAGAACGATAATCCGCTTGCCCAGGGCACGTGCCCTTGATGCCAGGCTTTCAAAGGCTCGTATGTCTGAAAAACCTTCTATATGCAGACCCAACGCGGTAACCCGCTCATCTTCCAGTACAGCGATTGCAAGTTCTGCCAGAGAGGTCTGTGCCTGATTGCCGGCGGTGATCAGATAGGCCACCGGCAGACCCCGCTTCTGCATACTCAGATTGATGGCGATGTTGGATGACTGCGTAATGATGGCCACACCCCGCTTGACCGTCTTGCCGCCGTGCACATCGGGCCACATCACAATCTGATCCAGATAGTTGATCAGTCCATAGCAGTTGGGACCGATAACCGGCATGTCGCCGGCCGCCTCGATCAGACGATCCTGCCGTTTATCGCCATCGCTATCCAGTGCCGCACTCTCACCGAATCCGGATGCGAAACAGATGGCGCCACCTGCCCCCGCATCAGAGAGTTGCTTGACTATCTCGATGGTACGGTCTTTATTGACACCGATGAAGCAGGCATCAGGCACGCCAGGCAACTCATCGATATTTCGAAAACAACGCTCCCCAGCCAGGGTTTCACGGGTCGGGTGAACCGGCCAGACATCCCCCTCGAAGCCAGCCTTTCGACATTGCTTGATGACCTCTTCTGCCCAATGCCCTCCCAGAACTGCAATCGAGCGGGGCTTTAGTAGTCTTCCAAATCTATTGTGCATTTTTTATGAACGCTGCCTGTACATGGCGCCCTGCATCAGATTGGCGTATTCAATGGCAGGTTTCAGGAACGCATCGTAACTATCCATGACTTTCTTGAAGCCTGCATTTTCTCCTGCCAGCTTGTTGATGACATCACTCGAGGCTACGCGCAACGCCGCGACAACATCATCTGGAAACTCCAGAAATTCCACACCTTCTTCGCGCAGCTGGCCCAGTGCCTGAGTATTGAAGTAGTCGAACTGCGCCAGAGTCTCTGCCGAAGTTGCTTCTGCCGCATTGGCAACAATCGCCTGCAGGTCCGCAGGCAGCTCATCAAAGGCATCCTGATTCACGACGATGGACAGCGCTGCACCCGGCTCATGAAAGGCTGGCACGTAGCAGATCTTGGCAACCTTGTACAAGCCGAAAGCCTGATCCAGCAATGGCCCTACCCACTCAGCAGCATCGATTGCTCCTGATTTGAAAGCCGGAAAGATTTCAGGAGGCGGCAGCAATACTGCATTCACGCCCAGGGCACGCATCGCCTCTCCACCAAGACCGGCAATCCGCATGTTAAGGCCCTTGAGATCATCGACTGAATTGATCGGCTTGCTGAACCAGCCACCACTCTGAGTACCACTGTTTCCCGAATAGAAAGGCTTCAGGCCTCGTTCGGCGTACACCTCGTCCCACAATTCCTGTCCACCACCGTAGCGTAACCAGGCTGCATGCTCGGTTGCAGACATACCAAAAGGGACGGTGCTGAAAAAGTGCAGTGCCGGGTTCTTGCCTGCCGCATAGTACGGTGTTGAATGTCCAATCTCGGCAGTGCCCTGCTGAACGGCATCTTCAACGGCAAACGGTGGCACCAGCTCACCACTGGAAAAGATCTTGAACGTCAATCTGCCATCTGACATGGCAGCCACACGTTCGGCAAAACTGACCACATTGGTGCCGATCCCCGGAGCCTTGGCCGGAAAACTGGTGGGCAATTTCCATTCGATCTTGCCTTGGGCAATAGCCGGAGCACCGGTAATAAGCGCAGTCGATGCTGCCGCACCGGCGATGCTGGACTTGACGAAGTCACGACGTTTCATGGGAAGATCCTCTATGGTTTCAAGCCAACGATAAATCGTTGATATCCATTTTTCATATCAATAGCGC
Organism: Granulosicoccus antarcticus IMCC3135; assembly: GCF_002215215.1. NCBI lineage: Bacteria > Pseudomonadati > Pseudomonadota > Gammaproteobacteria > Chromatiales > Granulosicoccaceae > Granulosicoccus > Granulosicoccus antarcticus. The sequence continues at coordinate 6,134,796 of NZ_CP018632.1, forward strand.
CGGCAGCCAGGTTGCCAGCTGCGGGAATAGCGCCACCAAGCATAGCGCAAGCAATTGCAGCACAACAAATGGAATAACGGCCCTGTAGATGCCTAGTGTACTAAGAGAAGGCGGCGCCACCGAACGAAAATAGAAAAGTGCGAACCCGAACGGTGGAGTCAGGAACGAGGTTTGCAGATTCAGAGCCAGTAAAATGGCTATCCACACCGGATCGAAATCGCTGGCCAACAGGATAGGACCGACTATCGGTACCACGATGAAGATGATTTCGACAAACTCAAGTACGAATCCGAGCAGAAAAACGACCAGCATGACCACCAGCAGCGTGCCCCACTGCCCCCCGGGCAAGTCACTAAGCAGGTGTTCGATCAGTTCATCGCCGCCAAAGCCACGAAAGACCAGCGACAACATGGACGCACCGATGATGATGCCGAACACCATGGCAGACACCAGTGTGGTTTCCCGCAGCACGGCCTGCAATACCTGATGCCTCCAGAGCACGACACAGGAGGCCACCAGCCCCACCGCGCTCAGTATCACCACACCGCTAGCCAGGGTCAGGCCCATCTCATGATGGCGGATACCGCCCGGCAGAATGAAGTTCATGACCAGCAGAAACACCAGTGCGAGCACGGCAAGCAGATTCAGGCGACTGATAACACGTGTATTTGCCACATGACTGGCGGCCAGTAGCAAAGCACCCGCAGCACCAATGGATGCCGCCTCGGTCGGGGTGGCAACACCACCCAGAATCGAGCCCAGCACCGAGAGAATAAGCAGCAGTGGCGGCATAAAAATCTGCAACACAGAAAGCCATGTCAATTGTTCCGGAAGCGCTACCTCATCGACAGTCTCCTCTGACCCAGCCGGCTGCTTGAGCGGCATGACAGGGCCATTGCGACGGCTCCAGAATTTGAGAAACACCGCCACATAGACCGCGTACAGACTGACTAGCAGCAGGCCCGGGATTAGTGCCCCGGCAAACAGATCTGCAACCGACACCGGCTCTGGAGCAAAATTGCCAGCCGCATGCTGAGCTTCAAGGTAGGTGTTTGAAATCTGATCACCCAGCAGAATAAGCACCACCGAAGGCGGAATGATCTGCCCCAATGTGCCAGAGGCGCAAACCAGCCCGCTGGACAGCTGAATTGGTAAACCCGCCCGCGTCATGGCCGGCAAACTGATGAGTCCCAGCATGACAATGGTGGCACCGATGATACCGGTAGAGGCCGCAATCAGTGCACTGACAACCAGCACCGAGAACGCCAGACTGCGTGCAGAGCCGCCCAATAAGCGAGCCATCACCAGCAGCATGCGCTCAGCTGTACGCGAGCGCTCCAGCAACACGCCCATGGCGATGAAAAGTGGTACTGCAATCAGCAGCGTATTGCCCGTCAGACCAAATACACGCTGTGGAAACGCCTGCAGATAGCTCAGATCAAAAGCACCCAGCAACGAGCCCAGAAATCCGATGATCAATGGCACACCCAGCAGCACCAGCATGACCGGCACACCTGAGAGGATGCCTGCCAGCAAGCCCAGGAACAATATGATGATAAAAACAGTGGAGATATCCATCAGTGGGCTCGTCGCAGCAAGATGGAATTAATGCCCTGCAGAATCATCAATACGCAGCTCAGCGGGAAAAGTGTCTTGATTAGATAGACGCCGCCCAGTCCACCGGTTTCCCGGGAGCCTTCACGGATCTGCCAGGCATAGGCAATATCGGGATAGACCAGATAGATCGACAGAATGAAGACAGGCAGAAGCAACAGGATGATGCCAGCATTGTCTATCACTAGCTGCAGGCCCGGCGATTGGCGCTCCCGCAGAACATCGACCCTGACATGCCGGTCAGCAACGAGTGCAACTGGAATACTCAGAGTCACCAGGCTGGCGAATACGTAGGCCGAGAAATCTTGCAACTCAAGAAAGCCGACGCCAAAGCAGTAACGAAGAGCGACGATGGCCACTTGGGAGAACAGCAGCAGCACCAGCAATGACAGACAGACACCCAGCGTCAGTCGGTGCAGAGTCGCGCACACCCTGGTTAAATGAACGTTCAAGCAGGTCTCCTCCTCTATTAGGCAATAGTCGAAAGCTGGCGATCAGGCAGGATCGGCCGACTTGCGTCGATAAACGTCGCGGCCACCTATCCAGACTCGCTGGACATGCAGCTTGCGCACATCTTCCTCCTGCAAAGGATCGCCCGACAACAGGATCAGATCGGCGAGTTTACCTGCTTCCAGCGACCCCCTGTCAGTTTCCAGATGATTCTGCCAGGCGGCATCGATGGTCATTGCCCGCAGCGCACGTGCGCGACTCACCACCAGGCTTCCCCCCAGCGAGGCCCCGGAGAGCGTCTTGCGCTGGGTTGCGCTCCAGAGCATGGTCATGGGCCGCATCGGTGTTACAGGCGCATCGGAATGAATTGAGTACTTGACACCGAATTCATCCGCTGCCGCCAGCGGACTGATGTTGGCTGCACGCACCTCACCCAATAATCGATCGCGGTACCAGTCTCCCCAGAAAAACGTATGAGCCGGAAAAAACGACACGCTGACCGAGAGTTCCGCCAGTTTGCGCAGCTGATCGCGACGAATTGTCTGTGCGTGCACCACAATATGCCGGGCATCATCTCGTTTGTAGTGCTCGTTGGCCATCGCCAATGCATCAATGATCAAGTCAATCGAGGCATCGCCATTACCATGAATGGCCATCTGCAACCCCGCTGCGTGATAGCGCTCCACCCACGCACGAAATTCTGCCTCAGGCATGGCCGGATGACCTCGATAGGCCGTATCAAGAGCTGCATCGGGCTCACCTGGCAGCAGCTTGTACGGCTCGGTCAGCCAGGCAGTACGTCCCTGGGGGCTGCCATCAGCAACCAGCTTGATCGCTCCCACGTGAAACTTGCTGCTGTCCTGAATCGACCAGCCAATAAGCTGCGACAATTTTCCTGAAGCACTCCACGTGGCGACATCCGGATCTGTCTCAATGGCAGGCAGGATGTCTATCAGCGCCTGCTCCAGCTTGTCATGGGCCGGCCAGAGCACGGCTCGTTGCGGCAGTAGCCCCGTTCGTTGTGCCCACAGCAGAATATGCATTGAAATCCGGTCGGCATAACCATTCTGCAAAGTTGTCACACCCGCGGCCAGGTATTCATCACGAGCCAGCAAAAAGGCCTTCAACAAGCTTCGCAGTGGCAATTGCCTGAGCAACTGTCGAAGTTTGGGTGCCGCCGACTCCTGTAACAGCCCATTCAGGCGACCATCAGCATCTCGCCCGACATTGAGCTCAGCAGGCCATTGGGTCAAACCAACATGATCGACATGTCCCAGCGCTTCAAGGGCCAGAGAGTTGCCAACTCCCATATGCCCGGATCGATGCCAGAGGTAGACTGGATGGTCGGGGGCTGCCAGATCAAGCTCAGCCCGAGTCGGATGCCTTTCACTGTTCAGAGCGGCATTGTCATAATTGAACCCGATGACCCAGGAGCCGGCGCGGCGCTGTTCGCTGGCACCCTTCACTCTTGCCAGCAGAACGGCCAGCATATCCACCGTACCCACGGGGGGTGGCGACAAATCCAGCCCTGCATGCACCAGGCCGGGGGTGGGGAAATGGCTATGAGCGTCTACAAATCCGGGCATCATTGTTTGCCCCTGCAGGTCGATGACACGGGTATAGACAGGAGCACGGGCTTCCAGAACCTTGCGCTCCCCCACAGCAATGATACGTGTCCCCTGAGTCAACAAGGCCTCTGCGTATGGCCGGGATTCATCCATAGTCAGGATCTGACCGTTGACGAACAGCTTTGCTTCCGGATTCCCAGCCGCCCCTTGTAGAAACAGGCTAACCAGCAACACAGCCCACAAGGCGGTCCGATTCATGTATTTTCGGATAAGATTTCCTTACTGTCGTATTGAACCGCAGCGTTGATCACGGCAAGTTTCACCAGCTCTCGTATACTGACCTGTAATCATCTTCGGAGTTCGTCATGCCAGCCAAGGACTCGTCCGATAATAAACTGAGCGTTTCAGGTGCCCATCCGGGCTCTGGATTCAGAGCAAAAGCCATGCACACCTGTGTAACAGCTGCCACCTCCCTACTGCTGGTCCTATCGCTTGTCGCCATACCTGGCCAGGCACAGGAGATCGATCCAGAGACCGATTCTCTGCCCCCCATCATCGAGCTGGAGCAATTGACCGAGGGTGTGGCAGACCGCTCCCAGGTATTCACCGTGCAGATCGCCGAGGATCGGGAACTACAGGACGCAACCTTCTATTACCGTCGAGAGGGACAATTGCCCTTCACCCCTGCACCGATGGAAGCTCTGGGTAATACCGGTTACTACAGCGTCTCGATACCTACGGACCGTTCGGACTTGCGCACCATCGAGTATTACGTGCAAGCACGCGATCTTTCCGGCAACCGTACAGTCAGCGGGTTTGCATTTGACCCCTACAGACGAACGCTGCAGCCCTCAATAGACCCACTGCAGTCATCTGATTCATCAGGCAATGCACAAATTCGTTCGCAAACAGATGGCGCGCCTACCACATCACCTCGCAAGGCTGGCAATGACTCCCCTCTGCTACAGCGCCGTTGGGTTCAGATCACACTTGGCATACTCGCTGTCGGGGTGGTCGCCTCTCTGGCTCAGGACGATAGCGAGGATTCGCAAGTAGTGCCCTTGACGTTCAACCTTCAATAAGAATGACATGAACACCATGACACGGTTACCCAGATCCCTGTTCGTCATAGGCTGCAGCCTGTTACTTGCGAGCTGCTCCGACAGTGGCACGGTAACAACGCTGGATGCCGAGCCATCTGTAGGCATTGAACTGCCCGGATTTCTGGCAGGCTCTACCTCGCCGTTGGAAGGCCAGATATTGCCCACCATAACGCTGTCGAATGGCGCCAACGTCAGCGTCAATAGCACCAGTCCACGAATCTGGACCGGCACCATCAACGTTGAGGTTGGTCGTAATTACACGGCAACCATCCAGTGGGTGGAAAGATTCGAAGGCGGTCTTCTGCCATTGGTGCAACTGACACAGGTTTTCGAGATTGCAACCGATGGCAGCATAGCCAAAGGCGCCACCAGCGAATACTCGAGCGAGCAGTTCGACTCTGACTCTGATGGCGTGTCCAATCTGGCTGAACGCCAGGCAACGACAGATCCGCTAACCCCCCCGTCGACCGATGAACCGACAACGACTGATCCAACTGACACAACTGACACAACTGACACAACTGACACAACTGACACAACTGACACAACTGACACAACTGACACAACTGATCCAACTGACACAACTGATCCAACTGACACGACTGACACGACTGACACGACTGATACAACCGACACAACCGACACAACCGACACGACCGACACGACCGACACGACCGACACGACCGACACAGAGATACCGGCGGTTGCTGACGTTGTAATCCCGCGCATCCTGGCCGCACTGGCGCCTGTCATTGACGGTGACGGGGTGACTACCGACTCGCAAGGTCAACTGACAGGCGAGTGGGCAAGTGCGTTACAGACTGATAACAGTGGTGCACCGCTGCTGATCGACAATCTGATGATCGATATCGACGCCGATGCTGCCGATGGCACGCCCTACCGGCGCTGGGCTGCGATGCACGATGGCACCTATCTTTATGTAGTGGTCATGGTGGACGACGATGGCGATCGCTATCGCGATTCGGGAGCAGCCATCCATGACGACGATAGCCTTGAGCTGTTTATCGATGGCGACAATAGCAAATTGCAATCCTATGATGGTCTAAATGATTTTCAGATCACCATGCCAGTGCAGCGATCAGGCGCAGACAAACAATCTGCCACCAGCGGCTCCATCGTAGGCCCCAACTCCAGCACGGCTCCTTTGGGTTTACGGTTTGCAACCGGACCTGGTATCGGCCCTGACGGTCTGCGTCGTGAAAACTATGAACAGGATATCTACGAATTGCGAATCGATATAGCCTCGGCTGGCATCGATCTGGACGCAGCTTTTGGCTTCGAACTTCAAATCAACGACGACGACGATGGCGATGAGCGCGACTCCAAATGGGGCTGGAAGCACGCCTCTCGCAATGGTGTTGACACCGATGGCACCTTCACTAATCCATCCTTGATGGGCACACTGGTTCTGGATTAAATCAACGTCTATTCGTTGCTGGCAATCAACAGCTTTTTGATCTGACGCAGATTGCGGCTCTCTGCCAGCAGGACCGCATCAATTCCGTTGGCATCGCGGATGCGGATATTGGCTCCAGCCCGGATCAGAGAATTCACGACGCGGTGCCGATCACGGCCTACGGCGGCCAGCAGTGCCGTACGCCCGAGCGTATCCGATGCGTTCAGATCGGCACCTTTTGCGATCAATTGCATGACCAGGTGCTCGTACCCCTTCTTGGTCGCTTCGATGACCGGAAACGAACGATTCACTGTCGGCATATTGACATTGGCTCCGGCATCGACCAGATACTTGGCCACCACTGGCTGCTCCAGCGCAATAGCAACAGCCAGAGGGGTCTGACCTTCACGGTCCTGTCCATCGACATTGGCACCTGCTTCAATCAGATTTCCAACCAGCTTCACCAGTGAGGATTGCGGCGCTTGTTGTATCGCATTCACCAGAATGTCATCCGGTAATGCCCCCGTCAGACCCTGGTCACGAACCATCGTCTGTACCACCGCCGCACAGCCTGCGCTTACCGCCCGGCTCAGATGAGACTGCCCGTGATAGACCGACAACACGGACAAGTCAGCATTGTCGTCCAGCACTTTTTCGATCTGCGAGGCATTACAACGTTGCACCTGATCGGCGAAGTACGCCTGTAAGCTGGCCTGATAGCTGGATTTACTCAGCAAATGGTTGGTTAAGACCTCACTGCATACCGGCTTCTTTATGTAAGTAGTCAATGGTTGACCAGCCACAAGCTCAGGCGCCTGCATATCACCACGACTTTGCAAAAGTGAGCTCAGGCGTTGAACATGGCAAATGGCTGCAGCATGACGGTATTCACCGTAGAGGTTTCTAAGCTCGCGCTCACGCTCCTCGGGCGATGGTAGCTGGACATCCAGAATTTTCCTGTTGCCAGCGAACTGCGGGTTATATCGTGCTGATACCATCAAGATAAAGCGCTCGCCTCCCAGCCTGCGATCCGTGACGATGGCGTGATCCATCGCTGTCATGCCTCGGTAATCCTGCTGGGTAACCGAAGCTCCATGACTGAGAAGAAAAGCCACTACATCAGCATGGTTACTGGTAATGGCTACCATCATTGGCGTACGACGCTCTGAGCTGAGCGCTCCATTATCGACTCTGGCACCCTCAGCAAGTAACCGCTTCACAATGGACAGCTCGCCGATTTTGGCTGCCAGCATCAATGGCGTATTGCCGTTAACCACCGCCTCTGGCTGCGCTCCGCTGACCAGCAACTGGTCCACCAGCACCAGATCCTTGTTGGCAATGGCATTCATCAGCTTGCTTTCGTTACTTGCAGGCAGATAAGTGCAGTTGGGTTTGAGTCGCTCAAGAACTGACGGATTGATAGAGTCACTGGTGCAATTCCAGCTCAGCAGACCACTCACAGGATTGATGCTGGGCGTGAATGTCATCGCCTTGCTACCGATCTTGTCTTCGAAGTCTACAATAAGCACCCCGCCACGATTGATGCCGACACGCTTGACACTGGTTCCATAAATACTTTTCGGCGGCGGCAGACCGGCCGCCGTATTATCATTGGGCATGATGCCGCGCTTGATGTAATGGTCTGACACTCGCAATTTGACTGGCGAGGTCAGATTGAAAGCTTCAGACAGCAGCGCTGCCTCGACGTACAGGCCACGCGAATACCAACTATGCAGAGCACCTGCAGCAGTGGCAATCATGGCGAGCACAATGATCAGCAGTTTCACGTATGAGTTAACAAGGGTTAGGTTAAATGTCCGGGAGAAATGAGCACAGGGTACGATTTGCGCTCCCCGGGCCTTACCTCTTGCGTATCGACCCGTAACACCCCACCCTTGATGGATTGGTTGGCATTTTCTGGCTATGCGCAGGAAGTAACATGCCCACCCTCCCCTTGAAGCCGAATACAAAACGAATTTCACAGATTCAGGAGTCCGCCCTACCCATGAAAACGCCGGTCAGTCACCCCGCTTTTGTCCACGTACGCAGCGAGCATATTCAGTCGCTGGACATAGATGTCCACGAATTCCAGCATACCGTCACTGGAACAACGCATATACACCTGGCAGCAGACAAGCCTGAAAACGTGTTTCTGGTAGGCCTGCGTACCGTTCCCACCGACTCCACCGGCGTGGCTCATATACTTGAGCATACGGTCTTGTGTGGTAGTGAAAAATATCCGGTTCGCGACCCCTTCTTCATGATGATCCGGCGCTCGCTTAATACCTTCATGAACGCCTTTACCTCCAGCGACTGGACCGCCTATCCTTTCGCCACCTTGAACCGCAAGGATTATTTCAACCTGCTGGACGTCTATCTTGACGCAGTATTCTTCTCGCGCCTGGACGAACTGGATTTTGCGCAAGAAGGTCATCGGGTTGAATTCGAAAAAGCCGATGACTCGACTACCGATCTTGTTTTCAAAGGCGTCGTGTTCAACGAAATGAAGGGCGCAATGAGCGCTGCGACCAGCGTGCTCTGGCAGACTCTCAGCAAGCACCTGTTTCCGAACAATACCTACCACTTCAACAGCGGCGGTGAGCCGGAAGACATTCCTGATCTGAGCTATGAAGAGCTCAAGTCATTTTATGAAACCCACTATCACCCTTCCAACGCGGTTTTCATGACCTACGGCAATCTGGCACCCGATGAGCTGCAAACCCGCTTCCAGGATCAGGTGCTGAACCGTTTTGAAAAGCTTGACCGGACTATTCAGGTAACACCGGCAAAACGCTATCACGCGCCCATGCGTGTGCAGGAATCCTATGCCACCCAGGAAGAGGACACTACAGACAAGACCCATATCGTTGTGAGCTGGTTGCTCGGTGAGAGCATCAATCTGGATGAACGACTACAGGCTCACCTGCTGTCTAGCGTGCTGCTTGACAATAGCGCCTCTCCAATGATGCGCGCACTCGAACAAAGTGAACTGGGCAACTCGCCATCACCCATGTGCGGACTGGAAGACAGTGCTCGGGAAATGGTCTTTGCCAGTGGCCTGGACGGCTCCAACCCGGAACATACTCTGGCAACGGAGCAGATGATTATCGAAGTGCTGGAAACCATTGCTCGCGAAGGTGTTCCGCAAGAGCAGATCGAAGCGGTGCTGCACCAGATTGAGATGAGTCAACGTGAAATTCGTGGCGATGGTATGCCATTTGGTTTGCAACTGGTACTCAGTGGCCTGTCCGCAGCCATGCAACGTGGCGACACGCTTGCATCAATAGATCTGGATCCGGCGTTGCAACGTCTGCGGGAAGCGGCACAGGATCGGGATTTCATTCCGGGCCTGATACGCACATTGCTGCTGGACAATCCTCATCGCGTGACGCTGACCATGACTCCGGATACCAGCATCAGCGAGCGTCGCATCGTGGCTGAAAAGACACGCCTGGCAACCATGAAAGAGGCCATGAGCGAGACTGAGAAGCTGCATATTGTCGATCAGGCAGCAGCCCTTGCCAAGCGCCAGGCTCAGGAAGACGATCCTGAAATACTGCCAAAAGTGACCCTGGCTGATGTGCCGGTAGAACTGCACATCCCCACCTCCGAGTCACGCACGATCGAAAACGCGCCTGCAACCATTTATGCACAGGGTACCAACGGTCTGGTCTATCCGCATGTTGTGGTTGACCTGCCACAACTGGATCCCGAACTTGCAGCGGTTCTGCCTCTGTATACCAATTTTCTGGCCGAGCTCGGTTCTGGCGGACGCGACTATCTGGACACTCAGACAGCCCAGGCTGCGGTAACCGGTGGCATCAGTGCCTACACCTTGCAACGTGGCTCAGTCGATGATGAGCAAGCGGTCAGTGGCTTCATGGTGCTGCGCGGCAAGGCACTGTTGCGTAATACCGATGCACTATCGGGGCTTATGCTCGATACGCTGACCGATGTCCGGTTTGATGAACATTCACGCATCCGTGAACTGATAGCCCAAACCCGTTCCAGTCGTGAGCAAAGTGTGACGGGCAGTGGCCATATGCTGGCCATGATGGCCGCAGCCAGTGGCATGAGCCCAACCACACGCCTCTCTCATCAACTCAGTGGCCTGGCTGGTATCAAGTCACTGAAGGCACTCGATGATTCCCTGAGCGATGACAAGGCAATGGCTGAGCTGGCAGAACGTTTTGCCACGTTGCATCAGATGCTGCGCGATGCCCCAAGGCAATTCATGATTGTGGCCGAAGATGAAAATCTGGAGAGCGTTCAGAAAAGTCTTGGAGCTGCTTTCGGAGCTGCATCCGTGATCAAGGATTTCGCGAAATATTCGCCAGCCCCGATACGTGAGCAAGTCAAGCAACTGTGGACCACCAGCACTGAAGTGAACTTCAGCGCCAAAGCCTACCCCACGGCCACCTCTTCACACACAGACGCCGCGGCACTATCCATTCTGGGACCCTTTTTGCGCAACGGCTATCTGCACCGCGCTATCCGTGAGACCGGTGGCGCCTATGGAGGCGGGGCATCTCAGGATTCCGATACAGCATCATTCCGCTTCTACAGCTACCGCGATCCTCGTCTGACAGGCACTCTGGACGACTTTGATGCCTCTATTAAATGGCTACAGGAAACCAGCCATGAACCTCGTGAACTTGAAGAGGCCATACTGAATGTGATCAGCGGTATCGACAAGCCTGGCTCTCCTGCCGGTGAAGCTCGTAGCGCCTATCAGGCTGAACTGTTTGGCCGTACAGCCGAACGTCGACGTGAATTCAGAAAGCAGATTCTGGAAGTCAGCCTGGAGGATTTGAGACGAGTAGGTGCCACCTACTTTGATCCGCAAAAAGCGAGCGTTGGGGTTGTCACCAACGAGAAGACAGCGGCCACCGCGGAAGTCTCAGCACTGGGTCTGGAAAAGTTCGCACTCTGAACTGTGTGAACTACCTCTAGGTTTATATGGGCCTGCCATCACTAACAGTGATGGCAGGCATGCTGCGCTTTAGTGGGTCATTGAAACAATTATTCCAAGCACAGCAGGCCATGAACCAAAAAACCCCGATGTAACGGGGTTTTATCGTGTTCATGGCCTTTGGCCAGCGTACTGCTGACCTACAACCTGCAACAGGCTATTTAGTCTTCGGTCTCACCAGAGTCTTCGGAAGTTGCATTCTCTTCCGGATCACCTGCTTGAATCCGTTGGTAGATCTCTTCTCTATGTACGCTGACATCAGGAGGCGCAGTAATTCCAATGCGCACCTGTTTACCTTTGACACTGAGAATGGTAATAGTCACTTCATCACCGATAACAATCGATTCATCAGTTCGTCTGCTCAGAATCAACATCCGAGTCACCTCCTAAATCCTAAAATCCAAAATAAAACGTGAAACCGCGGTACCTCCTTTCACACAGGTCGAGTAGCTCCCATGGGACTGGTGACATTAGCTATGCAACGTCAGTCAGCCATGACTGCATTACTACCAGATCCAAGCCCTAGTATGACTCATACTTAAGCCCTAGACACAAACTTATGCGGACGAAGTTTTCAATTCTTTACTTCGGTATCACCCTGGTTTGACTACAAGTTCCCACACTTTCCATGCATCGGGAAAGATAACTACCTGACAGCCAGTTTGTCGCTTCTCTCTGACCCTATATCGATGACTAGAGTTCACTGGTCCGATAGCAAACACACTTGTAATTTGTGTGAATTTTCATCAGGAAAACCGGCCTTTACGACTGCTTTTGCTCTAGCAAGCTTCAGACAATGTATCTGCTCAACGTCGGTTAAAAAGCCAGATACCGTAATATCAAGCCGATAACGTAACCCTTTAAAACCTGAAAATTCTCATGACAATGCAGGTTTTTGCATAGACAACGCCCTGGAACGCCACTTTTTTGCCATTCATTTATGGCAAAACACCTTCACCGACAGCCTAAAACCGGGAATTCCATAGAGCCATGACTGGCAGATTACCAGCACTTGTACAGGTTAATGGGTCCGTATCACACAAGTTCACCGAGACATAATGTCGTACCGATTCAGGCTTCAGGCGAATCTGTGTCGTGCTCGAGTGTGTCCCAGAACTGTTCCGTCTGTTCAAGCAACTTCGCCTGGTCCCTCGGCAGCTGAACCTGCCAATGCTGGGGAAACAACGCGCGATAAAAACGCTGCTTGAAACGATCGTCAACCAGGATGACCGTGCCACTATCCGTCTCACTTCTCACCAGACGTCCAACCGTCTGCAAAACCCGAGTGAAACCAGGATAACGGTAAGCGAAATCGAAACCATCATGGCCCTGTTGCTGGTAGTGACTTGCTACTAATTGCGTCTGTGCATCCAGCCCTGGCAAACCGGGACTGACAACAATCACACCAATCAGGCGCTCCCCGATGTAGTCGATCCCTTCTCCGAAGACACCACCCAAGATGGCAAAACCCACTCGATGCCCTGGCTGCTCGAGATGCTCCAGCAACTCATGCTGCTGCACACGGGACTGATCACTCGACTGCCTCCAGACCTCCCTCTCCGGATACTTCGATCGGTATGCCTCCCATGCCTGTTGCAGATAAGCATAGGAAGGGAAAAAAACCAGATAATTTCCGTGCCTGATATCGCTAGTCCGATAAATCAGCTCCACCAGTGCATCCAGGGATTCAGTGCGTTTGCGATAGCGCGTATCAATCCAGTCAACGATAGCGTGATTGGCACGCTCCGGAGGAAATGGCGAGGTAAGCTCCAGGAGACCCGTGGTCTCCGGCATACCCAGCGCATCCCTGTAAAACGCTGCCGGACGGAGAGTCGCAGAAAAAACGATGGAGGCCCGAAACAATCGATATTGTCGTAACAATGCAGTTGATGCATCAAGACAGAAGAGCTTGACCAGCACCTCCTTACGTCGACCCGCCTTGTTGATTGAGGTGATACAACGATGATGCTCCCCGAACAAATCACTGATAACAACGAAACGACATAGCGTTCTGAACAGCTCGCCGCTGCTATCCGGCAGTGAGGGTGCTTGAGAAAAACTTGCAACCATGGCCTCGATTACCACCCCTGCAGAACGACCAAGCACTCCACTCATGCTGTCCACTATCTGCAATTCATCGACTTGACCTGCTGCATGCGCCAGGAGTTGACGCGCCAGATTGTCCAGAGCATGTGCTACCAGGGGATGGAACTGACGACAAAGTGAAGCCTGCTCCAGACAATCGGACCGACTCAACTGCGCAGAAAACATCGAACGCGAACGATCAACCAGGTTATGTGCCTCATCAATCAGCAATAGCGTTTTGCTACACGAATCAGAAAAGTGTGGAAGTTTTACAAGTGGATCGAATACATAGTTGTAATCTGCTATGACGACATGAACCCAGGGAAGAAGCTGCAAGGCCAGTTCAAACGGACATAGTTGATGCTCCCAGGCAATATCATCTAACTGCGCATCGCTGATGATCCCGCAGTCCAGCAATTCATCACGTGCAGCGGGCAAACGATCGAAAAAATCCAGAGTCATCGGACAACGTCCGGATTCATCCCGCTCGCATCGCCCGTTGGAACAGAAGCAGGTCGCCTGTTTTGCACGAATCTGCACCGCCGTTACTGCAAGTCCGGATGACTGCATATGCGACAGTGCCTGCAGTGCACTGAGTCTGCCGGCCACCTTGGCCGTCAGGTAGGCAATTTGTGAGACCTGCCCTTCGCCCAGAGACTTGATGGCTGGAAACAGGGCACTGAGCGTCTTGCCGATTCCGGTAGGTGCCTCACACATCAGTGGCTGAGCATCTCGTGCAGCGCGGTAAATAGCCACCGCCATATCACGCTGACCGGCTCGAAAATCCCCAAAAGGGAAGCTCATGTCTCTGGCACTGGCCATCAATTTCTGCTGCCAGAGCGATACCCGTTCTAGCCACTGCAGATAGGTTTCAAGTGCCGAGCGTGCGTACTGTTCCAACTCGACCCTGCTGAGAGTCCGTCGTTGATACTCCTGCGTGTCCGCACGAATATTGACGTGTACCAGTTCGAGTTGCAATTGCTCCAGACCCGCTGCAGATTCCTCTGCGCAGAGATAGATGAAACCATAAAGGTATAACTGCGCCCACTGCAGACTTTGCTGCGAATCAGGCACCTGTTCTGCGGGCACCAGTGTCGTCTTGATTTCGGTCAGGCAGTGGCGGGTACGATCGAGCAGATCAACACGGCCGCGCAATCTGACATCACCCTGCGCCGTTGTTATCGTACAGACAAGACTGACTTCAGATTCTATCGACGTTGCCTGATTTTCACTATCAAGCACTGCCGCACGTTGCATTTTCTGATGCGCAAGAATGCCTTCTCGAGCGGTAGGAGCCGCATTTCCTGCAGGATTCAAATCTCCTGTACGACACGAAAAATCAGCCAGCGCAGTCACTGAGATGCGATGTGCTGGCATCGCTTTCATTGCCCGGCTTTGCCGATCACATCCTGGGCCCAGCGTATATTCACCACCCGACAGGGGATGCCGTGAGAATCAAAGTACTGCATCCAGCGAAGCTGGTTTTTCTGCAAGACATCACCAGGGCCCTTGACCTCGATGAACTCGTACCCAGCCTCTTCGCGAAACAGAATCAAGTCCGGAAACCCGGAGGTATTGTCGCGTGTATCACTCAGAATACGTTGAAACATGGCACGCCAGTGGCTTACCGGAATTCTTTCCAGAGAGTGTGACAGCAACGCCAAGGATATCTGATCCCACCTCACCAGAGGGTTGGATTTTCCCTGATGACGTTCATAGGCTTCAAACACACGGTCGGTAAAACGTGACTCGGATTCCAGCTCCTCAAAGCGTGTCATGAGCAAGTTCGCTCGTCGAGCTGAGAATGAAGGTTGATAGAAATCGGCTGGTGCCGATTGAAAGGGATTGAAGAAGGCACCGGCAATCGGGAAATAGATGATGTCCCAGATAAACAGACCGAGCACGGCGTTGACCAGAGCATTTTCGGTGTAATAACAGTCACCGAGTCGCCCATAGAATGCACGGGCAGCATATTCTACTCGATCAGAAGACTCACTCAGGGTCAAGGCTGTAGTTTGCGGCTTGAAACGTACCTGCTTGATCGCCGGCAAACCAGCCGCCTTTCTATACTGCTGCTGCAAGCGATCGGCAACCTGGTCTTCGGCATCGTTGAACGGTGCTTCGCGCATCAGAGATAATAATCGGCCCGCATGATCCAGCTCGCCTCTGCCCAGGTGCAGGCGCACCCGTCGTTCCCTGGCAGGCGGATGCACGGAAACCGCATAGAGCTCCAGTGCATCATCCTGACAACCCAGACGCTCCAGCTGTCGAGCGATCCGGTTACGCAGGCGATCGACGCGACGCAGCAGATGATCGTCGCCGGCAATCATGACGGGTAATTGTGCAACCAGTGCCAGCAACGGCCGCACCTCTTTCAAACTGATGGTATCGAGCAAGGCTTCACATTCGAAATACCGCAGATGAGCATTCAATTGACTTCTGGTGGCGAAGGGTCTGGCAGGAGCATCCAATGCGTAGTTTTCGTAGATGACTGTACCCAGTTCCTGCAAAACGAACTCAGTGCTGTCCTGATACAAATTACCAAAATAACCCAGCCTGAACACCGACCAGTGCTGATGCCCATACAGCGTTATCCACTCATCAGCCTGCTGCAGAATGGTCGAAAAACGAGCCTGCTCACCGGCGTTCGCAGCGAGCAGCTCATCAATCAACTCGACTCGCGAACGAGGCCACTTCCCCCCGGGTATCAACAAAGCGCTGAGCTCCGGTTTGGTAAAAGCACTCAGCAGAATCTGCAGATTATCCGGTGGAAGCGTCTCGGCAAGTCCTCGGGTAGCCAGCTCTGAGGCTGCCGAGTCCAGTGATTCAATTTCCGGATAACTGATCCGGCTCAAGCGAAAAACTGATCCCTTTCGGCTCAGCAAACGAATATAGAGTTGCTGGGCTGATTCTGTCGATGCTTGCAACGAGTCATACCACTGCCGCTCGGCAGGGGTGAGAATATCGCGATAAGTGTCGACAACGAAATCTGCCAATCGGTGAAAGTTCGCCAGATAGTAGTTTTCTGCCAACGCCTCTGGGCGTCCTGTTTGCATGCTAGAGCTCTGATTCAATGAAAAATTATGATCGCCGCAAATGGCTGAGATATCTGCTTCTGGCACCCCTGATGCCGTATCCGGCAATGTCGCTGGCTGCCAATGAAATCCCCAACCCGATACAGTCTACTGATAATGAGGGCTGTCAGCCAATCCTGAGCCACACCATCCGCCCTCTGATGGGTCCCGATGAGCATCCGTTATGTGATGAGCACGCAGGAAAGGTGTTGCTGATGGTCAATACTGCCAGTCGATGTGGCTTTACCCCACAATTTGAAGCCTTGGAAGTGCTTCATCAACGCTACCAGTCACAAGGTTTCGAGGTTTTGGGATTTCCTTCGGACGATTTCCGGCAGGAGCTTGATTCGGAAGCCGAGGTCGCACAGTTCTGCGAACTGAACTACGGCGTCAGTTTCCCCATGTTCCAGAAGATTCATGTGACCTCCGGCGATGCTCATCCGATTTACCGTGACCTGGCATCCGCCTCAGGTACTTACCCTCGCTGGAACTTCAATAAATACCTGGTCGACCGGAACGGCCGTGTGATTGCTCACTTCGAAGCCAGTGAACTGCCACTGGGGCAGACCATGATCAGTGCAGTTGAGGCTTTGCTCTAGAAGCCTGGCCAGACATCGAACTACGTAATCCAATGTGCCTGCCGGCCAGCGCCTCCAACAGGATATTAGCCAGCGCTCTGTGCCACGACGAGATTGACGTTCAGCGTGCGCCGTCGCGTGCGCCGTCGCGTTCAGCGCCGCTTCCGTCCTGCCCGAGCTCCAGGAAATGCTTGAAAACTGTCTCGGCGCGCTGCCAGACACCCTGATCCAGCTGTTTGAGTGTCAACAGATACGGCAGCATTTGCCGGGAGAAGTCCTCACTGCTCTCTTTAGGCAGGAGTGAAGGCAGATGATCAATGGCAATCAGGTCCAGCGCGGGGCTCTGGGCTGCAGCCTCTATCAATCTGACTACCGGCTTATCCATCGTTGTACAGCTCTGGTAGATCGGCAAGGGATTGTATTCACCCGTCGGATCGCAACTGACATCGGCAATCACATTCAGGCGACGCTGAGTGCTATTGAGGTGCTCCAGATCAGTGAAAGGTGGATTAGGCGAATTGACAAAAACGCAGTTGATCAACAGATCATGTTGCAGAACCGCCTCAAACGGCCCACCTGCTGCTGTCTCCTGCTGATCCCACTGGCTTACCGTCAACCCGCAAGCTGTCAATAATTCACAGGCTCCACGTCCACACCGACCCAATGCACCAATAACCAATGCATTGGGCTGAGCACCCGTTTGTGCCAGTGATTCGCGAATCTGCGCAACCAGGGCATTCTTGTCGGGCCATGACTGCAAGGTATCGAGACTAGGCACTTTTCCCTGCGCCTGAGCGGCGTGCGCCAGAACCGCCATGGCCGCACCGACAAAACCAGCCCAGTAACCAAACGCTGCGACACGACGACCGGTGTCATCGACCAGATATTCCAGATCATAGAGAGTACCGCCACCAGCGCCGAATGCCTGCACGGTCTCACGCCAGCCGGTCTGATGTTTATACACATGCGCAAAATGTACATGCCGGCGCGTAAATGGGCCCAGCTCATCGTCCAGTTCCTTGAGCCCAAGAATGATTGCATGTGCCGCTGACTCACGCCAGGCACCGGCAGCCACCAGACGACAACCTGCCTCGGCATAGTCACTATCAGGAAATATCCGCGCCGGACTTCGCTCTACCACCAGTTCAAAGCCAGCCTCAATGAGCTCACGGGCAACACCCGGTGTTACCAGGGTTCGCTCTTCGAAGGCTTTGGTTTCAGCGCGCAGCCACAGCAATGTGTTGTCCATGAGCAATTTCTAATTGAGAGAATTGATGGTTGGCAACCTGATGCCAGCCGGTAGTTAAGGATCAATGTACGGACAAGGTGGGGGTAGAGTCAATCTGGCCAATGCTGGCAGCCTCATCGTAGCCAGCGGCGTGCAAGGCTGCAATACAGTTGACGGCCTGAGCCGCTGGCACAGCAGCCAGCAGCCCACCGCCGGTTTGCGGGTCACACAGAATTGCCAGACGAGAGTCGGCAAGCTCAGGATCCACGACAATCGTATCCAGTACCTGTTTGTTCTGAGGCCACAGCGAACTGCGAACACCCTGCTCTGCCAGTGTCAGTGCGCCTTGCAAGACGGGCACCTGTTGTGCATCTACGCTCGCCCCTGCCTGCAAGCCACGAAGCAGCCTGTCCAGATGCCCCAACAGGCCGAAACCGGTAACATCAGTCATGTAATGCGAACCCGCTGTGCGGCAGATTTGTGCAGCGCTACGATTGCTGTTCAACATATGCCCCAGAGCTGCATTAATAGTGGAGCCATTGGTTTTTTGCTGCATCAGACCCGCGAACAACGTGCCGATTCCCAGCGGCTGAGTCAGGATCAGAACATCACCCGCTTGCACCGATGGTTCAGGCATCTTGTCTTGTTGCCTGTTCAGTACGGCATTCACAACGACACCGATAGAGAGCTCATCACCCTCGACAGAGTGTCCGCCTGCCAGCAAGCAATTCTCCTCTGACAAGGCTTCCACGACCCCGGCCATCAGCTGAGTCAGGTCGCGCTCGACAATCGCAGGCACTGCGGTGGGCACCGTCACGATAAGCTGAGCCGAGTGCACGCGGACATCTACCGTCACGACATCGCTCAGCGCGTGCATGACGGCAATGCGGCCCAGCAGATAGGGATCGTCTACGATGGCATTGATGTGATCAATGGACTGCACCAGATGATCGCCCCCCAGATTCAGGACCGCCGTATCGCCAGCCGGCGACAACGTGGTCGTGCCTGCCTGCAGCGTGCTGGCACCGATGCTGTGCAGCACACGCTCCAGAAGTTGTTCGCCAACCTTGGAGCCACAACCACGGCAACGCATCGCCGGAAGTATCGTCGCATCGGTCGCGGTGCTGAGCGCATAGCGATGCTTCAATACATCGGGTAATCGTTGCAGATTCGCATTGATGTTCATGGGTGGTAAATCCCTGAATTTGCGCATGAAAGTCTGATCAATATGATCTTTCCAGCGCCAGATCCAGTCAGCCTCGATGGCCAGAGATCCCCTGCTGGCGATGGCACGCTTGCCGCCGGTCGCCATCAGACTCAGGAAGTCCTTCTGCGGGGAAAAGGCCTTCATCGCATCCCCCAGAATAAATCGGCGAATGTTCTCGTACAGATAAGGCGCCTGTCGTACGGCATAGACCCCCGCCTTGGCACTGGGGGTGTCTAGCTGTGTGCCTATATCACCCGTGGCAAATACAAAGTCGTGAGACACACTTTGCAGATAGGCATTGGTACTGACAAAGCCACGTTGATCCACCGACAGACCCGCTGCAGCTGGCCATGCAGGACCCGTGGCCGCGGTACACCAGAGAATTTCATCCAGCGCCACGACTCGTCCGTCCGCAGCATTCAGCTTGCCAGCCTCAACTCGAACGACATCAAAACCGGTATGCACCTGAATACCATCCCGGATCGCTGCAGCCAGCGCCAGTTCTCCCACACGCGCTGGTCGACCACTCAGCGGCAACTCACCGCGCAAGAACCAGTGAATGCTGGCGACCTGTGCCGGCAAAACGTGTCGCATGGCGGCGACTACTTCGTATCCACCGGCCCCTGAACCCACCACACCGATGGATACGGATTTGGCATCTGGCTGATTCAACCGATTCTGCAGATCCTGCCAGCGTGCATGGAAACCGTGCACCGGCTTGACCGGCACAACATGCTCGCGCGAGCCATCAATCGACAGGTCCGGCGTACTTCCTGTATCCAGTGAGAGCACATCGAAGCCAAGTGCCGGGCGCCCTTGCAGGCGCCCTTGCAGGCGCCCTTGCAGGCGCCCTTGCACGCGCCCACTCTCGAAGTGTACTTGGCGATTTTCCAGGTCCACAGAGGTAATGCTCTGCTCAATGAACCTGACACCTGCCCAAGCGCAAAGTTTGCGCAGATCGACATGGATATCATCGACATCGTAGTGACCGGCTATCAAACCTGGCAACATGCCTGAATAAGGCGTCTGCGCCGAGCTGGACACCAACGTCAGACGAACGCCAGGCAAGGGCCGCATGGCCCAACGACGAATCAGCAGAACATGGCTGTGACCGCCACCAACAAGAAGAACGTCACTGACAACAGGGACGTGCATCATTGCTTCGCGGTCCACTCGAGCAATTCGTCAGCACCGCCTTTCATGACCACTCGTTGCAGTTTCTTGCTCAGTTGATAGTCGTACATGGGATCGTAGTATTCGCGCAGCATCACCTCGATGAAATCACCATAGGCCGTGGTATCGCCATGAGTTCGGTGAAGCTGTAGCGCATGATCCAGCAGCTGCAAAGCACGCAGATAGTTCTCTTGCCCGAAGCGTTTCTTGATTCGGGAAAGACTGGAGCGATGATGCTCGGCATAGCCATTGAAGCCTGCCTCATTACCCTGCAAGGCCTGGTAACGGGCAAGCAGATCAGGCACGTAATCATCAAAGCAATTGATGATGCGCTGTTGCATATCGCATTCGAGTATCAACATGGGCGCGTCCTGCATCGCCAGACGAAGCGTGTCAGGTAAGCAGACGCGTCCTATCAATCGTGCTTCGTCTTCCAGATAGACCTGCTTCGAACCAGCCTCTTCCAGCTTCATCAGCTCGATGGTGACCGCATTTTCAAAGTCGATATTACTGGGCTGCGCGGCAGCCATGCCACCAAAACTGGACCCGCGATGGTTGGCGACACCTTCCAGATCTACCGTGCTGCCCAGACGCCTGATCAGCAGGGTCTTGCCATTGCCGGTTCGTCCACCAATCAATGTGAATTTCAGTGAGTCGCAGAGCGAGACAAGCGATTCAATAAGAAAAGTTCGCAGGGCCTTATAGCCGCCACTGACCAGAGGCAGATCGATACCAGCCTCGACAAGCCACTGCTGCGTGATGCGCGAACGCAATCCGCCGCGAAAACAGTACAGAGCACCGTGCGGGTTCTTTGCTGCGAATTCTGCCCACGCCGCAACTCGTTGCTGGCGAAGTTCCGGTGTCACCAGATCTGCACCAAGACTGATGGCCTGTTGCTGGCCAGCCTGCTTGTAACGAATTCCGACCAGATGCCGTTCATCGTCCGTCATGAGCGGACGATTGATCGAGCTGGGAAATGAGCCCTTGATGAACTCCACGGGTGCTCTTACATCGAGCAGCGGTGTGTCAGAAAGAAACAGGGCGCGATAATCTTCAATCGTGCGCCCTGGCTGCTGTGGCACCGTCACAGGTGCATCCTTTGTCGGTGACATGCCGGTACTCACAGCAGATGGGTAGAGAAAAGTCTGAATTGCTCAGTATTTGTCACTGAGCAATTTTTTCATCGCATCACCTGAAGGCAACACACCTTTTGCCGCGTAGGCATGCAGCTTGGTTCGCGAGTCATTGATATCAAGATTTCGCAATGACAACTGACCGATTCGATCCAGCGGACTGAATGCCTCGTCCTCGACCACTTCCATGGACAGGTTCTCAGGTGCATAGGTCAGAGAGTCGCTCTCGGTGTTGAGCAGCGTGTAATCATCACCACGACGCAGTTCCAGTGTCACGGTGCCATTGACACTCTGGCCAATCCACTTCTGCAGCGTATCGCGCAACATCAATGCCTGAGGATCGAACCAGCGTCCCTGATAAAGCAATTTGCCAAGTCGACGACCCAGAGAATGATAGTTGTCCAGCGTGTCTTCGTTATGAATGCCGTTCAACAGACGCTCGTAGGCGATATGCAGTAACGCCATTCCAGGAGCTTCGTAAATACCACGGCTCTTGGCTTCGATGATGCGGTTCTCAATCTGATCACACATGCCCAGACCGTGACGGCCGCCAATCGCGTTGGCTTCCTTGAACAGTTCCACTGCAGAATCGAAACGCTTGCCGTTCAGAGCAACCGGCATGCCTTCCTCGTAAGTCACAGTGACTTGTTCGGCAGCAATTTCGACCGCTGGATCCCAGAATTTCACGCCCATGATGGGTTGCACGATATTCATGCCTCGATCCAGAAATTCAAGATCTTTGGCTTCATGGGTCGCACCCAGAATATTAGCGTCAGTGGAGTACGCTTTTTCCTTGCTGGCACGGTATTCGAAACCGTTGGCATTCAGGTAATCGCTCATCTCTGCACGGCCACCAAGCTGGGCAACAAAGTTGGTGTCCAGCCATGGCTTGTAGATACGCAGATCAGGGTTGGTCATCAGCCCGTAACGATAGAAACGTTCGATATCGTTGCCCTTGTAAGTCGAGCCGTCACCCCAGATATGAACATCATCAAGCAACATGGACTTCACCAGGATGGTGCCGGTAACAGCTCGTCCCAGAGGCGTCGTGTTGAAGTATTTCTTGCCGCCGCTCTCAATATGAAAAGCGCCACACATGATGGCCACCAGACCTTCATTGACCAGTACATCGACACAGTCAACCGTGCGAGCTTCCTCAGCACCGTAGGCGCGAGCACGTCCAGCGATTTCTTCGAAATCATCCTCATCAGGCTGACCCAGATCAGCCGTATAGGCGTAGGGAACAGCACCCTTCTCTTTCATCCACGCAATGGCAGCGGATGTATCCAGGCCTCCAGAAAACGCTATGCCAACCTTCTGGCCCACCGGCAACGACAACAGAATCTTGTTCATGAACCCAAGTCAAACCCAATACCCTTCGATCCCCCCAGTCTACCAAACATACCCCCTGGGTCGGACCATCATTACTTATTGATTCTGTTTAAAGTTTCATGAAATTTGGCCCTATCAAGGCCACTAAACCCACATCAGACGGTAGAAAAAGGACTGTTTAGCGTCGGTTTCAACGCATTCTGCAGCCAGTTTTCGGTTCTATGCTTACCCAGCTGTCACCTGCAAACAGGTGATAGCTGAGTTTTGCAGACATCCCCTCCTTAAAAGCCTGTTTTGACTATGAAAAACAGGCTTTTAAGGGATAAAACGGGCAAGAAATCAGACTAAATATCTTTACAATCAGTAACTTGCGATGGTCCGACCCGTGGGTTAGCGTTCTTTTAGGTAGGGGATGCCGACGGCTTTGGGGGCGGTGGCGCGGCCGATGAAGCCGGCCAGCAGAATGACGGTCAGGACGTAGGGTAAGGCCTGAATGGCCTGTACCGGTACTTCACCGATAACCGGCAGCACAACGCCTTGCAGGCGAATGGCAACAGCGTCCAGAAATCCGAACATCAGACAGGCCAGCAGCGCAGGAACCGGGCGCCATTTACCAAAAATCAGTGCCGCTAGCGCGATATAACCCTGCCCGGCAGTCATCTCTCGAACAAATGAGGCGTTCTGGGCCGTCGATAAGTAGGCTCCCGCAACACCCGCCAAAGCGCCACAAATGGCCACTGCGCAGTATCTCAAACGACTGACCGACAATCCGGCTGTATCAACGGCGAGCGGATTTTCACCGACGGCACGCAGGCGCAAGCCAAAGCGCGTCCGGTAGACAACCCACCATGTTCCAAAGACAGCCAGCCAGGAGAGATAAACCAGCACATTGTGGCCACTGATGACGTCGCCGTAGAACTGCCCGATAAACGGTATGGAGCTCACAGCATCAACCAGTGGCAGGTCAATGGGCATGAAACGCGCATCGCTGCCCAGTGCCGGGGTCTGACCGCCTTGTGAAAACCAGGCGATACCCAGCACAACGGTCAGTCCAGAAGCCAGAATGTTGATCGCAAGACCACTGACTACCTGATTACCTCTGTGTGTAATACACGCAAAGCCATGTACCAGCGCCAGAGCTATACCGACGAGAATACCGGTGCCTAGTGCCAACCAGGCACTGCCGGTTACAGCAGCCACAGCAGCGGCGGCAAATGCCGAGGCCAGCATCTTGCCCTCCAGGCTGATGTCGACAATGCCCGAACGTTCAGAGAAAAGCCCCGCCATGGCGGCTAGCACCAGCGGTGTGGAGACCCGCAGGGTGGCATCGAGTACAGCGAAAAATCCGGAGAGTGCATCCATCAGGCAGCCACCACCTCATCCACGGGTTTGAACTTCAGGTACACCTTGACGACCCATGGCCGCAGCATCAGTGCCAATGCGCCAGAGAACAAGATGATCAGCCCCTGGATGGCAACCACCATTTCTCGGGTAATCGTCGGAATCTCAAACGCCAATTCCGCCCCACCCTGATACAGCACCCCAAACAACAGGCTGGCCATGATGATCCCTACCGGATGATTACGCCCCATCAGTGAGACGGCAATTCCGGTAAATCCATAACCTGCCGGAAAATTCAGCAACAAGCGATGATGTACGCCCATGATCTCGTTAACGGCAACAAATCCTGCCAGAGCACCCGAGATGCACATCGCGGTAATGATGACGGCTTTAGGCTTGATGCCGGCATAGCGTGCAGCATCTTCACTCTGACCGGATGTACGCAGCTCGTAGCCCCAGCGTGTTCGCCAGATGTAGACCCAGACAAAGACACTGCACAGCAGAGCAAAGAACAGCGACATATTCAATGGACTACGCGTGACTTCCATGCCGAACCAGCCCAGAAATTCGTGCATGAACGGCATCCAGGCCGATTCATCGAAAGCTCGGGTTTCCGGTGACATCTGCCCCGGCTTGATCAATACATTCACCAGCAGGTAAACCATGATCGAGGAGGCGATGAAATTGAACATGATGGTCGTGATGACGATATGGCTGCCACGATAGGCTTGCAACCAGGCGGGAATAAATGCCCAGGCAGCGCCGAAAACGCCGGCGGCAATAATGCCCAGTGGAATCAGGAGCAAGGTCGGCAGGTATTGATCCAGCGTCAGGAAGACAAGGCCCACACCCAGCCCGCCGATATAGGCCTGCCCTTCACCACCGATATTGAACAGATTTGCATGAAAGGCCACTGCAACGGCCAAACCGGTAAAGATAAAATTGGTCGTGTAGTACAGGGTGTAACCAATGGCCTCATCGTAGCCGAAAGCACCATTGATCATGATGCCCACCGCTTCGACGGGATTCACACCGATGGCCAGCATGATGAGACCGGAAAAGAACAGTGCCATCAGGATATTCAGCACTGGAATGAGGCCGATTTCCAGCCAGGCTGGTAACGGAATGCTGCTGGTATTGATACTCATGCTGCCGTTTCCTGATGCGCATTGGCCATCATCAGCCCCAGCTGAGTCTTGTCGGCGTCGCGTCCATTGATTTCAGCAACGACCTGACCTTCGTACATGACGATGATCCGATCGGCCAGGGTCATGATTTCATCGAGTTCGACCGACACCAGCAGCACTGCACAGCCGCCATCGCGCATCTCGATGATTTTTTCGTGAATGAGTTCGATAGCGCCGATATCGACACCTCGAGTTGGTTGACCCACCAGCAATACGTCCGGCTTTTTCTCCAACTCGCGGGCAAGGATCAGCTTCTGCTGGTTACCGCCGGAAAAGGATGCAGACTTCAGCTTGGGATCGCAGGGACGCACATCGAAGCTTTCCATGAGTTTGCGACAGCCATTGCGAATGGCATCCAGTCGCAGCAAACCTCTTGCATTGAATTGCTCGGAGCGTTGATAGCCCAACACCGAACTTTCGGCGGCTGTGAAAGATTTCACCAGACCCAGCTTCAACCGATCCTCGGGTACGTGGTGCACTTTCAGGGCTCGCATCTCCGATGGGTTGATAGGCTTATCGGCGGTCACCGTTCGGCCATTCAAGGTTACCTGGCCTGAGGTGGGGGAATTGATGCCTGACAACACTTCAAGCAGCATACTCTGACCATTGCCAGCGACACCGGCCACACCTACGATCTCGCCCCGCCTGACATTGAAGGACAGATTTTTCAGGCGTACCTTGCCGGTTCGATCAATGACACCCAGGTCGCGGACTTCGATGCCGAGCGGTGTATCTGCAGGCAAAGACTGATCGCGGTGATAATTTTTGGTTTCCAGCTTCCGGCCAACCATCAGCTCGGCCAGCTCGCTCATGCTGGTATCGCTGGTTTTCCTGTGAGCCACCATCTCTCCCATTCTCAGAACGGAGACAGTGTCAGTTATGTCCATGATTTCGCGCAATTTATGCGTAATCAGGATAATGGTTACGCCCTGCTCCTTCAGCGCGTTGAGAACGCGAAACAACTGGTCTGCTTCCTGCGGTGTCAATACCCCCGTAGGCTCGTCCAGTATGAGAATTTCTGCATGCCGGTACAGAGCCTTGAGAATCTCTGTCCGTTGCTGCTCGCCAACTCGCAGCTGGGAAACCAGGCTATCAACGCGAACCGACAGGTGATACTCATCGGCCAGACGCTGCAGCTCTGTGCGCGCTTTGGCGGCACTGTGGGACAGCAAGGCATGCCCTTCAGCCCCGAGCATGACGTTTTCAAGCACGCTGAAAGTATCAACCAGCATGAAATGCTGATGCACCATACCGATACCGGCAGCGATGGCATCTTGTGAATTGTGAATCGCGACCGGCTTGCCATTGATCAGCACCTCACCACTGTCAGCCTGATAAAAGCCGTACAGGATACTCATGAGGGTGGATTTTCCAGCACCATTCTCACCCACAATACCGTGGATGGTGCCGCGCCTGACCTTGAGGTCTATTTCATGATTGGCACGGACAGCACCAAAACGCTTGGAAATACCGCGCAGCTCGATAGCGTACGCGGCATCTGCTTCCACTGAGCTGGCAGACGAAGTCATAAGTGTGATTCGCCTGTTCCAGCGTCAATGAATGTCATGGCCTGGGATCTGATAACAGATCGCAAGCATGCGTCTCTGAGCAAAGGCTACGATCTCAATAAGTGCAGCTGTTGTCGCTCATGTAGTCATGTACTTCAATGTCACCAGACACGATGTCCGCAGACGCCTTGTCAACGGCAGCTTTCATGTCATCAGTGATGAGATCGGCATTATTTTCGTCCAACGCCCAGCCCACACCATCTTCGGCCAATCCCAGGTCCTTGATGCCAGCTTCCCAAGTGCCATTCTGTACTTCGTTGAATGCATTGAAGGCGGCCACATCCACGCGCTTGAGCATGGAGGTCAGCATGCTGCCCGGATGCAGGTAGTTCTGGTTGGAGTCGACTCCGATTGCCAGCTTGCCACCATCTTTGGCTGCCTGATAGACACCAATCCCCGTACCACCAGCAGCTGCATAGATAACATCAACACCCCGGTCGAACTGTCCCTTGGCCAGCTCGCTGCCACGACCCGGATCGTTCCAGGCAGAAGGCGTGGTGCCGGTCATGTTCTGAATGACACTGACTGATCCATCAGCGTGTTTCGCACCTTGCTCGTAACCACAGGCAAAACGACGAATCAGCGGAATGTCCATACCGCCGACAAAACCGACCATTTTGGATTCTGATGCTAACGCTGCCAGCAGGCCTACCAGAAACGAACCTTCCTGTTCCTTGAAGACAACTGACTGGACGTTAGGCAATTCAACCACACCGTCAATCAATGTGAATTTGGTATCCGGAAATTCTTTCGCAACTGTTTCCATCGGACCGGCCTGAGCGAAACCGACACCGACGATAGGGTTGGCGCCTCGCTGAGCCATGCGGCGCAAGGCCTGCTCACGCTGAGTTTCGTTGGTTACTTCAAACTCGCGATAGGAAATACCTGACTCTTCCTTGAATCGCTCTGCGCCCTCATAGACGCCCTGATTGAACGATTTATCAAATTTGCCGCCCATGTCGAACACGACCGCGGGCGATATGTCAGCTGCAGAAGCAGTTGTTGCAGCCAGCACCAGTCCGGCAATTACACCCAAGCGTGAGATTGTCATAGTGTCTTCCTCATAGAGTTGTTACCAGTTGAAGCCCGGTGGAACTGCGTTCCAGAACCCGCCACAACCGACTGAATCGAGTGTATCACGATAGTTTTTAGCACTAACAGCCCTGCGTTTGTACTGAGCAGCTGTTCCACCTGTTACTGACAATCAGGCCACCAGATATCAACGCAGTCACACTTACAGGTAACAAGCACGTGTTGCCGCCGTTCATCACGATCGCAAACTGCCGCAATTATTTACCAGCCGCCAGATCGGCCGCCAGCAACTGGGCTGCCAGCTCCGGAAAACTGTCCTTGTAATAGTAGGGAGAGGTCTGATCAGGACTCTGAGCGTTCTCTTCATTAACCCCATAGTCCAGCCCCTTCTCACTGAGGACCTTGTATTTCTTGATCACACCCGGACGCGTAGAGCTCTCTCGCGTAGCCTCTTCCAGTAATCCGATCTGCAACATCAGCTTGTTCGCCTTGACAGCAGACAGATCCACACCATGCTCCTTGAGCAGTTTGGTGAGCGATTCGACATCATTACCTTTCATACGTACTTTACATCCTCAATTGTGTCCAAAGAGCCCATCGCTCAGTTGCGCGGCTCCGTTGCTGTCGGTTGCGAGTCCAGCGCCGCATCCCTGAAACGTTCTGCCATGGCTTGAGCATCCAGTGGACTCAAGCCAACCAGTTCCAGTACATCTTCGCCGATCAGCAGAGCAGTTTCAAATGTCTCGCCATAAGTACGGTCAGCGCCATCGCGCAACAGCTGGTGTTCATCACTGATACCGATTGCCCGTGCCAGTACCGTCAGGTGCGGATATTCGCGCCGCACACGCTTGAGTAAATCAGAGGCTGCCTCTGGATCATCGAGCGCGATTACCAGGGCCGCCGCTCTGGCAGCACCCGCCGCATCCAGCAGATCCGGACGTGTCGCATCACCATAGAAGCCGACAAAGCCTGCGGCTCGCAAGGCGGTAAAGCGGTCCGGACTGTGATCAATGACAACGGCACGAAAGCCGTTTTCCTTGAGCATCATGGCAACCACACAACCGACACGACCGTAGCCTGCCACGATAACCTGCGAGTCTGCAATTTCACCGACCACCACGCCGGTATCGGATTGCTGGCGAGCTGGCAATGTGTCACGTCTGGCCGCGAAAAACAGCAAAATGGGCGTGGTGAGCATGGAAAGTGCCACGACCAGCACCAGCTGTGCAGCCAGTTTGTCCGGTATGGCCTTGTAGGTAATTGCCAGCGCTATGACGACAAACGCCAGCTCCCCACTCTGCGCCAGCACGGTCGCCAGCCAGATGCGTTGCTGACGAGGTACCTTCGAATAACGCAAAATATTGCGAACAATCCAGGCCTTGACGAAAACCAGCAAGGCAACCAGTGCAAAGGTTTCCAGCGGTTTGCGGATGAAGATTGCGAAGTCAATCTGCATGCCCGTAGAAATGAAGAACATACCGACCAGCAAGCCGGTAAAGGGGCGCATGGCAATACGGATGGCGGAACCGTATTCGGAGCGAATGAGCAGTAAACCACCCAACAGCGCCGCCAGCTCCAAAGGTAGATCAAGCGCCCGAACCACCAGCAACAGTCCGATAGTCAGTAGCAGGGCAAAGGCGGCAAAGACTTCATCCAGCCCGATGCTCACCACATAACGAAAAGCATGTCGCAGCATCAGATGCCCGAAAATGCCAAATCCACCCAGAAACAGCAAACCCATGATGACGCGTGGCCAGGGGCTGCCCTGGGTAATCGCCGCGCCAAAACCCAGCAGTGGCAGTAACACGAATACCGGCACAATGGCCATGGACTGGGTCAGCAATAACTGATAGCCAGCCTCGGTCAATGGCGAGCCGGTCGGATAGCGCTCATTGAAGCAATGACTGGCAACCGCTTCTGATGAAATTGCCAATGCCAGACCTGCAACCAGCGCATGGTGCCAGGGGTGCCCAATGAGCATGCCCACCAGCGTGATAACCAGCGCGGTCAGACAAAATTGCAGTGTTCCCAGCCAGATGGCCCCGTTCAACAGACGGTTAACCCGAGCAGGTGTTGCCTGTAACGCCACCAGAAACAACAGCAGAACTGTCGCGACACGTGAAAACAGGTCGATGTGCTGGACATCGCGAATCAGGGCCAGCCCCCAGGGGCCAATCAGAATACCTGCAAACAGATAGCCGAAAACAGGACCGAGCCCGAGCCGTTTGGCACTGGGCACTGCCAGCAAACCCGCCAGCAGATAAATGAAAATATTCAGCAGCAGGCTGTTGGTTTCACCCATCTGCCAACGCGCTCACAAGGACGAGGTACGCTTTCGCGAAAAGACCACTCTGCCTGGCACCATGGAGGCAAACACTATGCGCTCGCAGCCTCGTCCAATACCTTGATACCGGCCGAATGTTGTGCAACATAACTTCTGGGCAGGAACGAGCTGGAATCCGATTCGGCCATCTGTTGCTCAAAACGCGCTGGATAAGGCTGGCTCAACAGACTGCCCACATTGGTGTATTCGAAAATCTGATCGTAACGACAGACCTCACTCTGGCTGACGCGACGATACACATGCGTACGGTTAAGCTCACAAGGTGTACGCAGGCCGGCGGCGGCCACTATCTCGTTGACATGTTCGATAGTCTGGGCATGAAAGTTATGCACACGAGCCCGCTTATCAGAGACCACCAGGCCTTTGGCCAGCTTGGCATCCTGGGTTGCCACACCGGTGGGACAGTGATTGGTGTTACACACCAATGATTGAACGCACCCCAGCGACATCATGAAGCCACGAGCGCTGTAGCACATGTCGGCACCCACACTCAGGTTCTTCACGACATGGAAGGCTGTGAAAATCTTGCCCACAGCGATTACCCGCACATCCTTTTTCAAATCGAACCCGGACAGACAATCACAGACGAAGGCCAGCCCATCACGCAAAGGCATACCCACTGAGTTTGAAAATTCCAGCGGAGCGGCACCAGTGCCACCCTCACCACCATCAACGGTAATGAAGTCTGGCTTGATGCCGGTTTCCAGCATCGCCTTGCACAGCGCCACCACTTCACTTTCACGCCCGACACACAACTTGAAGCCGATGGGTTTGCCATTGCTCAGCGTGCGCAGTTTCGCAATGAAATGCATGAATTCGAGCGGTGTGGAGAACGCAGAATGAGCAGGTGGCGAGGCGACCATCGTACCTACCTCAACACCGCGTGCATCAGCGATTTCCTGGGTATTCTTGATCGCGGGCAGAATGCCGCCATGGCCCGGCTTGGCACCCTGTGACACTTTGATTTCAATCATCTTGACCTCTTTGCGGGCCGCGGTTGCTGCAAACTTGTCCGCATCAAAACCACCCTCATCCGATCGACAACCGAAATAGCCGGTACCCACTTGCCAGATGATGTCGCCGCCTTCAAGATGGTGGCGGGACAAGCCGCCCTCACCGGTGTTGTGCGCGAAACCTCCAAGAAAGGCACCGCCGTTCAGCGCACGAATTGCATTGGAGCTGAGTGCACCGAAACTCATGGCACTGATATTGAGCAGACTCGCCGAATAGGGCTGTGTGCAATCAGGGCCGCCAACCAGCACTCTCGGATCATTGTCCGTGCCGTGAATATCAATGGCTCCCATCGAGTGGGCAATCCACTCGTAGCCATTATTGTAGGTGTCGTACTTGGTACCAAATGGCACCGTGTCGCTCTGCCCTTTCGCTCTTTGATAGACCACCGAACGAAACATGCGCGGCACAGGCGCGCCATCGGTTTCTGACTCGAACAGATACTGACGAACAAAGGGTCGTAAACCTTCCATCAGCCACCGTCCCCGGCTGACCAGTGGAAAATTACGACGCAGTGAATGCTCGCTTTGCAGCATGTCGAACAATCCCACAACAATCAGGGGAACTGCCAATACAAGCAACCACAGTGCGGGCCTCCAGGCAATGCCCCAGAGCAGGATCAACAAGACACTGAGAATCGAAATAACGACAAACTTCGTGCGCATGCATTTTCCTGACTGCCAGAGGGGCGTTGAGCCGGACGCTATCGAGTCCAGCCTCTAAGGAAGATATCGAGCCACTGTGTAACGCTTTCATCATGCAGATGCGCATCGGCCATCATTCTGGCGCGCTGCTCATCACTGAGCTGTCCCGGAGACTTCAAACGATTACGTTCGTGCCAGATGGCCAGCACATCCGAATTGACTTCGGGATGAAACTGCACACCCAGCACATGGTCATTGAGCCGATACCCCTGGTTGGGAAAATCCTTCCCAGTGGCAATACGCTGCGTATCAGGCGGCAGATCAAAACCTTCTGAATGCCATTGCATGACCGTCAGCGGTTTGCTCAGAAATTCAGGATCCTCCGCTACCGGGTCTACCTGGTGAAAGCCGACCTCCTTGATATCATGCTCATGCGGACGAACCCGTGCACCGAGCACTCTGGCCAGGATCTGAGCGCCCAGACAAATACCAAAAAACGGGATGTCCTGCTTCAGGCACTCCTCAACAAAAACCAGCTCCCGCCGCACCCAATCGTAGTCGCTACAGTCGTTGGCACTGTTGGCGCCGCCAAAAACAATAACACCTGCATAATCATGCAGGTCGGGAAAGGACTCGCCGGTCACCGGATAACACCAATCGACGGTCTTGTCGTTGGCAATCATCCAGCGAGTACAGCGATCCACATTCCAGTTTGAGGAATGTTTGACAAACAGATAAGGCGCGGAACTACGAGTCATTCAAATCTATCGCACACGTATGAAAAATAAACCGGAGACTGCGGATTCACCGGAAGGATCTGTTGCCTCTATCCGCAAGTTCCTCACATTGGTGATCTCTTCAGGCTCACCGGAAATTACACCTGTGTCCTCATCAATTTCTACGCCATCCGGTAGATCGCTGCTACCGATAATCGCAAACGTCAACGTGTCGCCATCCTCATCGACAAAAGCAGGAGTGATCGGGATCATCGCATCACCCAGATCTACGGTACGGCTGATCACAGAGCCAGCGATGTATTCAGGCGCTGTATTTTCGACCTCAATCGGTGCAGGGTCGATCAGCAGAGTAATCAACGTTTCCACGCTGGCACCGCCATCACTGACAATCAACGTCAACACATGACTACCGACGTCGTCTTCATCAGGGATACCCGACAAAACGCCATCCACACTCAATGCCAATGTGCCGTCGTCAGGCAGTACAGAATCGTCTGAAAATTCAAAGCTCAGATCAGCCTCTTCAGGATCCACGAAATACAAACTCAGATTTTCTACAAAGGGCACCCCTTCGATGGCCTCCAGATCCGGAATGTCATCGATCAGCTCTGGTGCCTGATTGGCCGCAACAATACGAATTGTTGCCGTTGCGGTGGAAACATGCACGCCATCGCTGAGCTGGTATTCAAAGCTGTCGAACTGGTCGGTGACAATACCTGTCAGGCTGGATTCATAGACAAAGGAGCCATCGTCTCCCAGCTCGAACTCGGCCGCTTTGGTGGGCGCCTCTTCCAGCTCCGGTAAAATTTCAAGCGGAAAATTGCTGACATCCACATCATCACTGTCATTGCTCAGCAAATTGAGCTCATCTGCGGCAAAAACCGTGCGTTCACCTTCCAGCACCACAAAAGTATCGTTTTCCGCTACGGGTGCCTCATTGATCGCAATCAGACAGAAATCATAATCGCTGGTACTGCTTTGTGCTGACTCAGTCACAGTCAGCTTATACGTCAAACCCACGGATGCCTGGAGCTGCGGTACCGGCAGTTCGAACTCGCCCCCCTCACTACCGTTGCCATCTGACGACTCCTCACCGGCCTGATCGACCGGCTCGAAAGCCAAAGTACACTGTGTCGGATCTGTACAGGCCTCAGCCAGAGAATCCGCCGCCAGCTCGATATTGAATCCCTCAATCTCGGCGCAACTGGCAAGTTTGCCCTGCTCCAACGGCTCCTCGCTCCAGCTGTACGTCTTGTCAGTCTGGGAGCTGAAATCCCGATTTACCGTAAAACCGTGGGTTACCTGCTCTTGCAGAGACGAAGGACCATCTATTCGCAAATCACCCAGGTAAACATTAGTGACCGCAACAGTCTCGCTCTGTGACCCGGTTGAATCCACCCAGCCACAAGCACTTAACAGCAAGCATGACGAGGCAGTACTCAGGTATAGCGCAACTCGTTTTTTCACGGCAACCCTCATCTCTTGTGGTGTTTGATGATCGTCTGCAGAAAATGCTCACGTACCCGATCCGACTCGACAGCCATGCACACGGAGGTTGCTGGTCGATCTTGCCAATGGGGCACAGCATAAGCATAGCCCTTCCTGTCCAAAGCAAGCTGCCCAATTGCCATACCGTCAGGAATAACTCGTGCGCCGCCACGTACAACAGTAAAAGCATCAGGAATCAGCACATAGGCCACGGCAGCAGCATCGTGCATGGCGCACTGTGGCTCTTCGGCATCCTTGGCAGCACCACTTTGAGTGTAGAAATCCACATAGAAGCGGCTGCTGTTCCAGATCAGAGAACCGGTCTCACCCGCCTGCTCGTCAAGTTGCTTCAAGTGACTGTCGGTCAGCATGATGCGATGGGTAACATCGAGTCCGACTATCGTGGTGGGCCAGTCAGCGGCCAGCAAGGCATCAGCCGCGTGTGGATCATTCAGAAAATTGGCTTCACTGACCGGCGATACGTTACCAGGCTCATCCACCGTGCCGCCCATGATGACAAGACCCGCCACCAGACTCGGCAGTGCCGGTTCGCGGCGATAGGCTTCAGCCACATTGGTCAAAGGCCCGATGGCCACCAGGGTTACTTCCCCAGGAAACTGTCGCGCGCACTGGATGATGAAATCGGCAGCATCGACCGGTTCGATCGTTGCGTGGCGAGCATCGGCGCGCAAAGTTGCCGCTGTCGCTGCCGCCTTGCCCGGCTCACTGCCCGGGTACACATTGCCCAGACCATCGGCACCGTGAACGAAATCCGCATGAGGTAACGGTGACTGGACGCTGGGAATGGATGCCCCACGAGCAACCGCAACGGTTTCCGCCCCAAGCACGTCCAGAACATACTGACCATTACGGGTGGAATAATCGATATTGATATTACCAAAAACCGTTGTAAGGCCCAGTAGCTCGATATCCGGGTGCGCCAGCGCATAGGCAATGGCCATGGTGTCGTCCACACCGGGATCAGTATCAATAATAATCTTGTGCATAGCGATTCTATGAATTGTCCTGAGATCTGTCTACAACAGAGATGGTCGGAATGCTGGGCGTTGCGCCGGCTACGGTCACTGACAATGCAGCAGCCCGACACGCCCTTTGCAAGGCACTTGGCTCATCCAGCCCTTGAATGAGGCCCGCCAGGAAGTATCCCACAAAGGTATCCCCCGCCCCGGTAGTATCAACTACCTTGACAGGCAATGCCGCCTCACGGACCTGATTACCCGCATGTTGTAACAGGGCACCCTTTGAACCCAGTGTCAATACCAACCGTGTTTCAGGGTAACGCTCAGCCAGCACAGCCAGCGCCTCGTCGGCGTCTTGTGTTTCTGCCAGATCAAGCGCTTCGGTTTCATTAACAATCAGAACCGAGCAACGTTCCAGAGGTAGTTGACGAACGTTATCGGACATGGGGGCGGGGTTGAAAGCAATAGCCAGCCCTCGTTTCTGCGCAATATCAAAGGCAACCTCGATATCATTGCATTCGTTCTGCATGAGCAACCAGTCGCCGCGCTCAGCGCCTGCCAACTGTTTTTCCAGCACTTCGCGATTGAAGCTCTGATTTGCACCGCCGTGCAGAATAATGGAATTCTCACCATGGTCATCCACCTGGATAATGGCATGACCGCTGGGCCCTTCAATCTGCTCCACCGCCTCCATTCCCACGCCAGCCGCGGCCATCTGCTCTGTGGCCCACTGATCGCTGACACCAATACGTCCTATATGGTGCACTTCCACGCCGGCACGCGCCAGTGCAACGGACTGATTGGCACCCTTGCCACCCAACACCGTTTCCAGGGTTCGGCTGGCCAGCGTCTCGCCCGGTTGCACCAGGTGAGGAACCCGGTACACCATGTCTACATTGATAGAGCCGAAATTGAAAACTTTCATGGTTCGAGACATTTGCGCGGCCAAAAGACACAGATAAGTGTAACGCGGTATTCTAAAGTCTAACCACTTATCACAGAAGATTCAGACTCGTGAATTATCCTGACAAAGTCTGCCTGGTCGAAGTCGGACCACGCGACGGCTTGCAAAACGAAGCGACGGCATTGACGGCGTCCCAGAAAAGCACACTCGTCGATAAACTATCAGCCTGCGGCTTGCCTGTGATCGAAACCGGCTCCTTCGTATCCCCACGCTGGGTGCCGCAAATGGCTGATTCGTCGGCTGTTTTCGAGAAAATAAAGCGCCGCCCGGGTGTTCGCTATACGGCCCTGACACCCAATGAGCGAGGCCTGGATGCGGCAATTGATGCCAATGTCAGCGAAATCGCGATTTTTGCCGCGGTCACTGAAAGCTTCTCGCGCAAGAACCTGAATGCCAGCATTCAGGAAACACTTCAGCGGTTCGAGCCTGTGCTTGCCCGCGCCGCCGCCAGAGACCTGCCAGTGCGCGGTTACCTGTCTTGCGTTCTGGGCTGCCCCTATGAGGGAGAAGTGGAGCCTCAGGTAGTCAGTCAGCTGACTCGCCAGCTACTCGACAGTGGCTGTCATGAAGTCTCGCTGGGCGATACCATCGGCACGGGTACCGCTGGCAGCATGAGCCGCTTACTGGACACCCTGCTCACAGACAACATCCCCGTCGAACAGCTGGCCATGCATTGTCATGATACCTATGGCCAGGCATTGGCCAATATCGTGATAGCGCTGCAATACGGCATAGCCACCATCGATACATCAGTGGCAGGTCTCGGCGGCTGCCCGTATGCAGTCGGTGCGACTGGCAATGTGGCCACCGAAGATGTGGTTTATCTGCTGAACGGCCTGGGCATCGAACATGGAGTCGACATGCCCTTATTGCTCGAAGCCAGTCGCTATATCAGTGAGCAGCTACAGCGCGATACTCAATCTCGTGCAGCCAAGGCTCTGCTGACAGCGCAGAGCACGAGCGCGGCTTGAGACCCGCTGCCTCAGAGTCTTGATTCGGGCGGCGGTATCGAATAGGTACCCGTAACATGGGCGACCGGGTCGTCCGCCCCCAATTCTTCGCTGAACAGCGTGACCTCCCCCACCGCCAGGCGCTTGCCCAGTTTCAGCATGCGAGCATCTGCAACAAGGTCTGCGGGCATTGGCTTGCGCAAAAAATTGATGGAAAGACTGGTAGTGACAGCCAGCTCCACCGCGCCGATGCGTGACAGCACCAGCGCATACAGCGCCGCATCTGCCAGGCCCATCATCACAGGTCCGGCGATCGTGCCACCGGGACGCAGGAAGCGATCGTTGTATACAGCACGCAGCCGTACATGGTCGTCGGCAAAATAATCAACGTTGATGCCCATGGTTTCGGCAAACGGCAGACGCTCGGCCAGGATCAAGCGGAAAGACTCCACATCCAGCTGCAACGCTGGCGCTGATGCCTGCCTGGCCATCGACGGTTTCCCAGATTCTTCAGGGGGTTTGCTGCTCACGGCAAGTTTTCCGATTTCGTGGGTCGACCCAACCGGTGATACCCTAGCATTAAACCTCATTGATGGCATAACACGCTGTGTTCCGACGGCACTGTGCCCATACTCACGCCCTAGAGGCTCAAAGTCATGAATCAGGCAAATCCCTCCTCAGAGTCTCCCTTGCTTCTGGAACAACTGGACTCTCAAGGTATTCTGACGCTGACACTCAACCGCCCGAAGCAATTCAATGCCTTGAGCGAAGCCATGCTCGATGCGCTGCAAAGTGCTCTGCACAACGTCGATGAGCGAGTCCGCGTCATTGTCATCGCAGCCTCTGGCAAGGCGTTCTGCGCCGGTCACGATCTACGCGAAATGCGCTCGCATGTGGATGAGGCCCAAGGTGGTGAGCGGTGGCAACGCGAGTTGTTCGACAAATGTTGCCGTTTCATGCAAACCCTGACAGAACTGCCGCAGCCTGTGATTGCCCGGGTGCAGGGCCTGGCAACCGCAGCCGGTTGTCAGCTGGTGGCCAACTGTGATCTGGCGGTCGCAGCCGATCATTGCCAGTTTGGCGTTTCAGGAGTCAATCTGGGTCTGTTCTGCAGTACCCCATCAGTAGCCTTGTCCAGAAATCTGTCCCGCAAGCGAGCTTTTCAGATGCTGGTCACCGGAGAATTCATCAATGCCGAAACTGCTCTGGACTGGGGGCTGATCAATCGTCATGTGCCCGATGAGCAGCTCGATGCGGCCATATCCGTTCTTTGTGAACAGATCTGCAAAAAATCGCAAGTTGCCATCGCCACCGGCAAGACACTCTTTTATAAACAGCTTGAAAGTCCGCTTGCCGAGGCCTACGCCCTGGCCAGCGAAGCCATGGCCTGCAACATGATGTCAGAAGATGCCAGCGAGGGAATCGATGCATTTTTCGACAAGCGGGAACCACAATGGAAGCACCGCTGATGGAGTTTCACTAAAGCCCAGACGCTTTTTTCAGCCCTGTCTGCGTGTAGTCCAGCAACCAGCGCTCAAACTCTTCGGCCGGCATTGGACGGCCGATCAGAAAACCCTGAGCCTCGTTACAATCAAATCCGTGCAGTATGTCGTACTGCTGCTGCGTCTCGACTCCTTCAGCCACGACACTCAGATTCAGATTGTGACTGAGCGTGATGATGGCCGACACGATAGCCACGTCGCCCGAGTCGATGCCCAGATCCTTGACAAAGGAGCTGTCAATCTTGAGCTTGTCTACCGGCAGACGCTTCAGATAACTGAGTGAGGAAAAACCGGTACCAAAATCATCGATAGCGACCTGGATTCCCAGCGCCTTCATATCACGAAGAATCCGGATACCCAGCTCGGGGTCCTGCAATAGCAGGCTTTCTGTCAGTTCAATTTCCAACAGTCTGGAATCCAGCCCGCTGTAGGCAATCGCCTCGTTGATATCGGCAATCATGTCACTGCGGGTGAATTGAACCGACGAACAGTTGACAGCCATGACCAGGGGCGAGACTCCGCCATCGATCCACGCCTGCATTTGCAGGGATGCTTCACGCAGCACCCAACGACCCAGAGGCAGAATCAGCCCCGTCTCTTCAGCCAACGGTATGAAGTCAGCAGGATTGACTGCTCCATGCTCACCTCGATCCCAACGCACCAGTGCCTCTACGCCACTGACACTACCGTCACACAAGTTGACCTTGGGCTGATAGACCAGGGTAAGTAAATTGTTTTCGATGGCATCCTTGAGTTCATTTTCAAGTGAAAACCGGGCAATAGCCTGCTCGTGAATCTCCCGCGAATAGAATTGATAGCCATTGCGACCTGATTCCTTTGCATGGTACATGGCCACATCTGCACTTTTCATCAGATTTTCAGCGTTGTTTCCATCGGCCGGATAAACGCTGATACCAATGGTGGTGGTCAATGAGACCATCTGATCACCGAGCTGATAGGGCACTCTGATCGATTGAGCAATCCGTTCCGCTACCCGCGCCGCATCTTCGGCCCGATTGACCTGACCGAGCAACACAACGAACTCATCTCCCCCCAGGCGTGCCACCGTGTGTTGGGAGTCACTCTCATCCGTGATGAACTCACTTTCTGTACTAACCGTATCCGAGTCTCGTACAACCTGCGTCAATCTGGCAGACACCTGTTGCAACAGGTCATCACCGGCATCATGACCCAGCGAATCGTTTACCTGTTTGAAGTGATCAAGATCGAGAAACAACAAGGCAAACTTGTTGTCACTACGTTTGGCAAGTTTCAGTGTATAACGCAGCTGCTCATTCAACTGGGCCCGATTGGGCAAGCCTGTCACCAGATCAAAATAGGCCAGATTGTGAATCTGCTTCTGGGCATCAGTGCGTTCGGTAATATCCTGAATCGTACCCATCATATGGGTGCAAGGATCTCCTTCGACACCGTGAGGCTCTGCTTCCAGGCGAATACGCCGCATGGACTCATCATGGTTACCTGGCACAGAAAATTCGATGTTGAACGATTGTGATTCTTCAACAGCCTGCTCTGCCAGCATACGAACCGTAGGCCGATCGGCATCGACTATTTTCTCCAGAAAATCATCCCACACTTGCATTGTCTGATTTTCCTGCAAATGGAGAACCCGCCCAAATTCGCGAGACCATGACAAGTCTCCTGTGCACACACACCATTCCCAATTACCCAGCCTTGCAATTCGCTGGGCGTTATCAAGTTTGAACTGACTGGCTCGTAACTCATCAGCAGTCAGCTTGGAACGCAACATGTATTGCACACGATGAGGCAGAATGAAAAAATTGATGGGCTTGGTCAGAAAGTCAGTTGCACCTTCATCATAGGCGCGGGTGATGGAGTCCAGATCATCCAGCCCGGTGATCATCAGAATAGGCACATGCATGCCCAGAGGCAGTTTGCGGATACCATTGATGGCCGCAAAGCCATCCATTACCGGCATCACAGCATCCATGATGACAAGATCCGGTTCGAATTCACGGAATTTGTCAATCGCTTCGATGCCGTCTGCTGCGTGCAGCACATCGAAACCTGCATCTTCCAACGCACCTTCGGCCATCATCAAGCTGGCAATATCATCATCCACATGCAGCACGATGGGGCGTACACGTTGTACGAGTGGCATCACCATTTGCAATGATTGTGGCGACGAAGCACTCATCAAACAAACGCGCTCACATGGTTATCCAGCTCTTCGATACTGGCCTCGTACAATGCATCGACACCACCTCCCAACACTCTGCAGGCAGACAGGTCATTCTCATGTGCTGCATTTTCAATGTCCTGAAAACGCTCACTGAGTAATCTGGCCCCCAAATAGGCGCTGCTCGATTTCATGCAATGGGCCGCGGCACCCACCGCTTGCAGGTCGGCAGAGTCCAGCCCCAGCTGAAGTGCTGAGATCGATTCAGGTGATTCGGATTTGAACAGTTCCACTATTCGAGTTAACAAGTCAGGTTTACCGGGACGCTGCAACGAGGAAATCGCCTGGAGCGCATGCGGATCAATATGGATCGTCATCTCAGTGCCCTCGCGGACTTCTATGTCCGTGCCAGGAACCGAGACCTTTGCTATTGATTAACGACTGATCCCGTCCGAACTGAGCATATTGGAGCTTTAACTCCGATTTTAATGATTCAAGTCTCACATACGAGGCATCCAGGCCGGATGGCGATACCAAAGCAGCTGACTCGGGAACCGCGGCTTGCGATTCCCAGTCCAGCATCGTGACACCGAAACGTCCTTGCCTGGGAGCTTGCAGCCTGGTCAGCCGCTGTGACTCTGACACAATCGACACATCAGCGAATGACTCTGATACCCAGAAAACGAGCATGCTGCACATGATCAACGCCAGAAATGCCGCAAACCATTGAGCGGTAGGTAAAACGATATAACCCCACATCAGCAGCAGGTACATACCTGCTGCCATGGTGAAGCGTATGGCTTGCGAATTTTTTGACATCCCGGATCTCAAACCTATCTCATGCACACCATATCGACGCAGGTGCAAACAACTTGACAAGGGAGTTAGCGGGAATTCAGGGCGCAACCATTTCCGGGCGGCTCGCAGCCTCCTAGATCAGCTGACTTTCCCGCCACTGAGTCACTTTGGCAGCATCAACATCTAGCCAGTCCTGCAAAACCTCGTCGGTGTGCTGACCCAGCTCAGGACCTGCCCAACGTGTACTTGCCGGGGTGTCAGTCAATAGCGGGTGAACCGCTGGCATGAGACGAGGCTCGCCGTTGACCGGCACACTCTCGAACATCCCGCGATCCTTGAAATGCGGATCCTCCACCATGTCGGCAATGGAATTGACGGGACCTGCCGGTACATCCGCATCATCCAGGATCGCCAATGCATCCGTCGAATCCAGAGTGGCACTCCAGGCGGCCAGCACCTGATCAATTTGCTTTTCGTTGGCAATGCGGCCCTGGTTATTCGCCAACTTCTGATCTTCGGCCATCTGTGGTTGACCGACCGCTACCATCAGACGCTTGAAGATGGTATCCCCATTGCCACCGATAACGATATAACGATCATCTCTGCACTGATATGTATTAGTAGGGACGATCCCCGTCACCGTCGAACCCGACGGCTCCCGTACCACGCCAGCCCCATCGTACTCAGGCAGCACACCTTCGAGCATATTGAATACCGACTCCACAATCGAGACGTCCACAACCTGCCCTCCCTGCCCCAGGCGCTGGCGTGCGATGAGTGCCAGCAGTGCACCGATGGTGGCATGCATACCAGCCAGAGAGTCCCCCAGAGACAGGTTCAGACGTACCGGCTTCTCTCCGGGCTGCCCATTGAGGTAGCGCAAGCCACCTGCCGCCTCACAGGCCGAGGCAAAACCGGGCTTGACCGAATAAGGCCCGGTCTGTCCGTAA
Organism: Granulosicoccus antarcticus IMCC3135; assembly: GCF_002215215.1. Lineage (NCBI taxonomy): Bacteria > Pseudomonadati > Pseudomonadota > Gammaproteobacteria > Chromatiales > Granulosicoccaceae > Granulosicoccus > Granulosicoccus antarcticus. The sequence continues at coordinate 6,177,387 of NZ_CP018632.1, forward strand.
CCGGACACGCGGGTGTAGATAAGCTCCGGGTGCATTTTTTCAAGAACATCCGGCCCCAGCCCCCAGGCCTCCATTCGTCCGGGACGAAAATTTTCGATCAGAATGTCAGCCTGCATCAGTAATTGCTTTGCTATCTCAGCACCGTCAGGATTTGACAGATCCAGCGTCACTGATTTCTTGTTGCGAGCCAGGCTGCGCCACCAGTAAGAGGTACCTTGTTCATCCAGTTCTCGCCATGTCCGCAGCGGATCTCCCCGACCCGGCGGTTCGATCTTGACAACCTCCGCGCCAAAAGCTGCCAGCATCTGTCCGGCAAAAGGCCCTGCGATCAGCTGCCCCATCTCCAGTACCCGTATGCCGGACAGAGGTAGATTACTCGTTTGCGTCATAGGTGGGGACTCTCAACTCTGGGCTGAACTATCAACGATTGGGCGGCACAACTTCCTAGCCGATCGAAAAACGGCTTTTCATCAGACGATCAAACCATTTGAGCAAGACACCATCCACGGTGCTCTGAACACCGATTGAAAAGCGCTCCATCAGGCCCTTTCGCACTTTGTAACTGATGATCAGTACTTCACGCTCTTCGCAGGCATCAATCAGATACTGATCACTGGTCGACAGATGATCCGCCAGATTCAGATCCAGGGTGTCCTGCCCAGACCAGATTTCACCGGTCGCCACCGCATCGATATCAAGGCTCGGACGACGCTTGCTGACGTAGGCCTTGAACTGGGTATGAATACGCTCGATATCCTCGATGAACTTCTGTCGTCCTTCTTCGGTGTTCTCTCCAAAAACAGTCAGAGTTCGCTTGTATTTACCGGCGGTGAGCATCTCGAAATCTATGTTCAGCTCCTTCAACAAGCGATGGAAGTTGGGAATCTGAGCCACGACGCCGATCGAACCCAATACCGCAAATGGCGCTGCCACCAGCTTGTCAGCAACACAGGCCATCATGTAACCACCACTGGCAGCCACTTTGTCGACACAGATCGTCAGCGGCACTTTCTTGTCGCGGATACGATCCAGCTGCGAGGCTGCCAGGCCGTAGGAGGTCACCATGCCGCCGCCGCTTTCCAGCCGCACCAACACCTCATCCTCCGGCGTCGCCGTGGTTAGCACTGCCGTGATTTCACGTCGCAGCTTTTCCACTTCACTGGCCCGGATATCACCATCAAAATCCATGACGTACAAACGTTTACGAGTTGTTTCAACGAGCTTGGTTTCACCACTGCCACGTTGTTTTCGAGCCATTTTCGCGGCTTTCCTGGCCGCCTTTTTTTCAGCCTTGTCGGCCGCTTTCTTGTCCTTTTCTGCCTGCTTGCGCTCTTCAGGCTCCATCAGGGAAAACGACAGCGCCTCCTGCATATCCTCAAGATTTTCATTGTATTTCTTGATCTCGATATGCCCCTCTCCTTCGCCGCCTCCTGACTCCCGACCTCGCATCGCCGCCGACACGATAGCCGCGATGATCGCCACCACGGCAATCACGAAGGTCAATGCCTTCAGGAAAAACAAACCGTACTCGTAAAAAAATTCAGCCACTCTCTACCTCTGGGTGTGTGTCATTTCAGTTTTCGCAGACCGGGACGGACTCAATGGTTATGACTCAAAACCACCCCGTCGGGTCTGCTCACTGGAAACTATAGTTTATGTATGAACCAGCACTGATGAATGCGCGGGTTTCTCTGGTAATCACGGTCAATGGACCAGCTATTGCGATCCTCCACCTTGATTCCTCGTGTTACATCATCAAGTAATTCGGGGTCCATCTTGAAGCGCCGGTAATTATTGGAAAAGATCAGGGTGCCTCCCGGTGCCAGCACTTTCAGGCATGCGTCGATGGCACCGACGTGATCACGCTGTACATTCCAGTCATCCTCAACCGCATTGGAGTTGGAAAAGGTAGGAGGATCGAGCAGAATCAGATCGAACAACATGTCATCACGAATGCCGACGGAGGCATGCTCCAGCCAGGTGATGACATCCTGTCGTACCACTTCATGTAGTTGCTGTGCGGCACCGTTGCGATCCAGATTGCGCATGGCCCATTGGCAATAACGATTGGAGGTGTCGACCGAGACGCTGCTGGCAGCGCCGCCCATGACAGAGGCGACAGTAGCACTGCCCGTATAGGCGAACAGATTGAGAAAACGCTTGCCTTCACTATTCTTGAACAGGTGGCGTCGCACCGGCCGGTGATCAAGAAACAGGCCGGTGTCCAGATAATCCGTGAAATTCACTTCCAGCCGCGCACCAAACTCTTCAACCAGAGAAACACTCGAAGAGGCGGGTTGTAACTTCTCATACTGCTTCAAGCCGCTCTTTACCTCGCGTACTTTCAGATGCACTCGATTGGGAGCAATATCCAGGGTCTCAGGAATGATGGCCATCAAGGCCTCCAGACGTGCCTCTGCCATGGCAACATTGACGGTGGCTGGCGCCTGATATTCCTGTACGACACAGTGCAACTGATCGGATTGGTACAGATCCACAGCCACTGCGAATTCAGGCAAATCGGAATCATATAACCGGAACGCCCGAATATCACTTTGTTTGCGCCAGCCTTTCAGGCCGCGCAAATTTTTCCTCAGACGATTGGCAAACGGGGTGGCATCCACACCCGGAACTTCTCGCGGGCCGCGATACAGCGACGCCTGTGGGTGCTCATCATCACCGACGAACCCACCCTCATTGTTCACATCTGTACTTCCGCCCTCCATACTGCCAGCATCGGCCCCACCAGCCAGCGGCGCATCGTAACCGAGCTCTACCGGGGCGGCGGTATGACTTCGTGCCTTGCCTGTTCTGGGGATTTCCCCGATCAGTAATACACACTCAATTCCGCCGTTTTTCGCCTTGAACTGCTTTGACAGAGGCAATCGTGCACGTGCATACGGTGCCGCTTCTGCCGTGAACAAGGCGACCTGCCAGCCGGCATACTGCCTGCTCAGACTGGAACCCAGTTCGGCATAAAAACGCGCATCACCCGCCAGCCGTTCGCCGTAGGGAGGGTTGGTGACCAGTAAACCGTCACTGATATCGCCCAGAGTCTGCGGCCGACCGTCGGCAAGCGCCACAACAGCCAGACTAACGCAGTCCTCCAGCCCGGCCTGAGCCAGGTTATGACGACAGTTATCAATCGCACGTGGATCCTGATCACTACCGGCAATGATCACAGGCGAGGGCCTGATGGCAGCCTCGGCGGCATCCAGTGTTCTCTGCCACAACTCGGCATCATGACCTTTCCAGCCCAGAAATCCATAGTACTCACGTAACAGTCCCGGCGCCTTGTTACAGGCCATCATGGCCGCCTCGATCAGCAATGTGCCTGAACCACACATTGGATCGGCCAGTGCCTGACCCCGCTCCAAGGCCTCCGGCCAACCCGCCGACAACAGCAGGGCTGCGGCCAGATTCTCCTTCAGAGGCGCCAATCCGCCCTCATCACGATAACCGCGCCGATGCAGACTACTGCCTGACAAATCGATCGCAATGCGTGCCTTGTCACGGAACAGATAGACGTTAATACGTAAATCAGGCGTTTCACGCTCGACATTCGGCCGCCGCCCCATGGCATCACGGAACTGATCGACCACCGCATCCTTCACTTTAAGGGCGCCGTATTGCGAATGCGTAATGGCTGAGTTGGCGGTAAAGAAGTCCACTGCCAGCGTGCCATCCACATCAACATGCTCAGACCAGTCAATCTCCTGCACCAGTGCATACAACGCCTCGGGTGTCGCTGCAGGGCCCTGATGGATAGGGATCAGAACGCGGTTGGCGACTCGCGACCACAGACAGGCGGTGTAGCCAGCGGCAAGACCGCCACTGAAACGCACCCCGGCTCCAGCGCTCTGAACATGCTCCAGCCCCAGCTCACGTAGCTCTGCCGCCAGCAGATGCTCCAGGCCGGTGCCACAGGTGGCATACAGCTCGGCGTGGGATAAGGAATCAAGCAGAGTGGGTGTTGTGGAAGAAGACAGCAAGACGGATGAACCCGGTTGAAAAAAAGACATGATCGACAATTCAGCTGGCAAGCCTGCAGGTCACCGTAGCTACGCCGTCAAGCGGCGAGTCGGTCCTTGCAGAATCATCAGAGCTGAACAGCCGCATTTGGATACAATGACCATTGTATACGGGGAAACCAATGCCGCGACGCTCCCGGCGGCTGACCTGAACAAATATGAAACTGACCAGTTACGGTGCAGCCGAGGAAGTAACGGGCTCCTGCCACCTTATTGAAACCAGCAATCACAAGGTTTTGTTCGATTGTGGCCTTATTCAAGGCAGACGAAAGGATGAATTACGTAACCATGACCCCTTCCCTTTTAATCCGGCCGAACTGGACGCGGTAGTCCTCAGTCACGCCCATATCGACCATTGCGGTCGTTTGCCGATGCTCATAGATCAGGGGTTCACTGGCAAGATCCACTGCCACGATGCCACGGCGGATCTGGTTCAGATTCTTCTGAAGGACTCTGCCAATCTTAACGCTCGCGATGTCGAGTACAGAAATCGCAAACGCAAGCGCGCTGGCAAACCCTTGCTGACACCACTGTACAACCAGGAGGATGTGGAAAACACGCTGGACAAGCTGGCGCCCATGCAATATCTCACATCGGTCAAAGTGGCTCCGGGTGTTTCCATCAAACTTTACGATGCCGGCCATATTCTAGGCTCAGCCATGGTTGAAATTACGCTGGTTGAGGACGATGAGACACGCACTGTTGTGTTCAGTGGCGATCTGGGACATCGTGGCTCGCCCATTCTGCGGGACTTCAGCTGCTTGCAGAAGGCCGACCTGGTGCTGATGGAAAGCACCTACGGTAACCGCCTGCATCGCGACTGGTCAGAAACAGTCAAAGAGGTACAGGAAATTGCCAGTGCTTTGAGCAGTACTCGCGGCAATATTCTGATTCCTGCCTTTTCAGTGGGCCGCAGCCAGATGATCCTCTACACCATGGCAAGATATTTCAAGGAATGGGATCTGGAACGCTGGAAAATATTTCTGGACAGCCCCATGGCCATTCGAGCCTGCGAGGTCTATCTGAAACATACAGCGCTCTACGACGAGCAAGCTGCCGCGTTCTACAAGAAGAATGGGCCATTGCTGTCCATGCCAAACCTGACATTTTCACAAACAGCTGACCAGTCTCGCGCCATCAATGCCATGCAAACTGGCGCTATCGTCATCGCCGGCAGTGGTATGTGCACAGGGGGGCGCATTATTCACCATCTAAAGCACAACCTGTGGCGGGCTGATGCCCATGTCATCATTGCCGGCTATCAAGCCCATGGCACGCTGGGTCGAAAACTGGTTGATGGCAAGAAAACAGTCAAGATCTGGGGTGAGAAGATCGTCGTGCGGGCCACGATCCATACCGTTGGTGGCCTTTCTGCACACGCCGATCAGCAGGGCATGATGGACTGGTATGCAAGCTTCGAAGACACACCTCCGGTATTACTGGTACACGGTGAAGTCAAGGCCATGCAGGTTCTGGCTGACCGACTGACAAGCGAACTGGGCGCACGTGCCCGAGCAGCGCAGCCGGGCAAATCGACAGATTTACTGGCTTTGGATAAATTTGGTCGCTAAGCATTCGTTCTGGTACGGTTCGACTTATTGGAAAACGAAGTCAATTAGCAAAACCGCCCAGTCAGTGGCCTGTCGCGTTTCTCAGGACCATGCTCCCTGTCAGCACCGGCCTGCAGTAACAACAAACCTTCCCTACAGATCGATTGTGAGATCAGAATAGATGAGTACAGAAGAAAGAGAGTCGATGGAGTTTGATGTCGTTGTCGTAGGTGCAGGCCCCGGTGGCCTGGCCACCGCCTGTCGACTGATGCAGATCGCCAAGGAAAATGAGCAGGAAATCAGTGTTGTTGTGCTGGAAAAAGGCTCTGAAGTGGGCGCTCATATCCTGTCTGGAGCCGTCATCGAACCACGGGCCCTGGACGAACTGTTCCCGGATTGGAAAGAGAACGGTGCGCCATTGAAAACAGCGGTCACCCGCGATGACATCCTGTTTTTCACCAGCCCGACGGCCTCCGTAAAAATGCCGCCATTTCTGTCCCCGAAAACCATGCATAACCATGGCAACTACGTGGCCAGCCTGGGTAACCTGACGCGCTGGCTCGGCGAACAGGCCGAGGCTTTGGGTGTGGAAATATTCCCGGGGTTTGCTGCAGCCGAAGTTCTTTACCATGAAGATGGTCGCGTCAAAGGTGTTGCTACCGGCGACATGGGTCTCGACGTTGACGGTAACCCCAAGGACAGCTTCGAACGTGGCATGGAACTGCATGCCAAATATACGGTGTTCGCAGAAGGTTGCCGGGGACACCTGGGCAAGCAGCTCATCAGCCAGTTCAAGCTGGATGAAGGCAAATCTCCGCAGCATTACGGTATCGGTGTGAAAGAGCTCTGGCAGATCGATCCTGCCAAACACGAGCCGGGCGTCGTTGTACATGGTGCTGGCTGGCCACTGTCTGAAACCAAGACCACCGGTGGTGCCTTCATGTATCACCTGGAAGACAACCAGGTCGTTGTCGGACTGATCATCGATCTCAACTACGCCAATCCGCACCTGAGCACGTTCGAAGAGTTCCAGCGCTTCAAATCACATCCTGTCATTCGCGATGTACTCGAAGGCGGCGAACGTATCTGTTATGGCGCTCGTGCCATTGCCAAAGGGGGCCTCAATTCCCTGCCACGTATGAGCATGCCTGGTGCCCTGCTGGTCGGGTGTGAAGCTGGCACACTGAATTTTGCCAAGATCAAGGGCACTCACACGGCCATGAAGTCCGGCATGGTGGCTGCAGAAACCATTGCCAATGCACTGGCCAAAGGTGATGAAGGGCGTGAGCTGACTGAGTTCAATGACGCTTTTCTCAGTAGCTGGGCTGGCGATGAACTGCAGCGCTCACGTAACTGGGGACCCGTCATGCACAAGTTCGGTATGTATCTGGGTGGCGCCTACAACTTTATCGACCAGAACTTCTTCGGCGGTAAACTCCCCTTCAACTTTCGCGATGACACACCTGACTACGCCTGCATGAAGCCGGCAGACAGCTGCCTCGCTCCTTCCTATCCGAAGCCTGACGGCAAGGTGACATTCGACAAGCCCTCATCGGTTTTCATGTCCAATACCAATCATGAAGACAACCAGCCAGTGCATTTGAAACTCACTGACCCCAGTGTGCCCATCCAGGCGAACCTGCCCAAGTATGCCGAACCAGCACAGCGCTACTGTCCGGTGGGTGTCTACGAAGTGGTTGTGAAGGATGACGTTCCGCAGTTCCAGATCAACTCGCAGAACTGTATTCACTGCAAGACCTGCGATATCAAGGATCCTGCTCAGAACATCACCTGGGTGGTCCCCGAGGGGGGCGGCGGACCGAATTATCCCAATATGTAGAAAGTAGAAATCGGCTGACCGGTCAGCTAGAACACTTCAGGTGTTCTAGCTGACTTTCAAATCAGTCGTCTGCCGGAGGCGGTGTCTTGGGCTTGGCAACCCTGGGAGCACGCTTGGCCTTGACCACCGGGGCCTCAGCACTACTGGCTGCTGGTGCTTTGGCAGCTGAAACCTTTGAACCATCCTCAGCTGCTACCTTGCGTGGAGCTCGCTTGGCAGCCGCTCTTGGCTTCTTGGGAACATCTCCAGCGCTCTCTGTCGCCGCACTTGTAGCCGCAACCTTGTTTTCTGCCGCTTCGCTGGCTGCTTTAGGCTTCCTGACTGCGGGCGCCCTTACCGCTCTGGCGCGTGGCTTATCGCCTGTTGCTTCAGGTGATGCAGCTTCGGCATTACCTTCACTGGCAACTCTGGGCTTGCGTGGTGCACGTGGCTTTTTCACGGCTGCCGCATCGCCACCACTTTGCGCTTCAACATTGCGTGTCTGTGGAGCAGTGGGTGCCGGTGCAGGCTGCGAAGCTCCCTGAGCTGGTGTCTGGGCAGGTGCCTGAGTAGTGGCCTGAGTAGTGGCCTGAGTAGTGGCCTGAGTAGTGGCCTGGACAGCTGTCTGGACATCATTCACAGCGGCTCGGTTTCTTCTAACCGGGGCCTGCTGAGCGTCATTGGCAACGGGTGTGTTTACTGTCGCATTGTCGGTAGCGTCAGAACCCCTGCCCTGCTGAGCATTGGTTGACGAATCCGCACCCTGCTGAGGATTGCGATTCGAATTTCGCCCCTGCTGATTGCGATTCTTGTTGCGATTGCGATTCTGATTACGACCACCGCGAGGGTTCTGGTTAGGATTCTGGGCGTTGTTCTGCCCCTCCTCACCCTGAGCCTGAGCCTGAGCCTGAGGCTGGTTGCGATTAGGATTGGGGTTACGTGCCTGTCCCTGCTGTGCCGAGTTGTTGTTGCGTTGCGGACGTCCCTGAGCATTGCGTCCCTGATTTCGCGGCTGTCCGGTCTGGCCTGGCTGACGACGAGTCTGCCCATTTCTGCCCTGCTTGCGATTACCCGGGTTACGAGCGGTATTTCCGTGCACCAGGCTACCGACTTGATAGGGATCTTCCATACCAATCAGATTACTGTCTGATGGAAAACGGTTATTGACGTTGCAACGATCCCGATTACCGAAGTTTTCATCTTCGTACTCGGTCTCAGCCGCCGGCTCTGGCAGAGCACGGTTGCCGATGTTATCCATCTCTTCGGTCAGTTCACGCTGTGGTGGCAGTGCCCGGTTACCCTTCTCAATACGGTTGCCCGCATTATCATCGTCGTTGCCACGACCGCGTTTTCCGGATCGACCACTGCGCTTCTTGCGGTTTCGACCAGCATTGCCGCCATCACCGCGAGGCGCATTGCTGTTGCTATTACTGTTGTTATTGTTTCGGGTTCGCGCTCCCCGATTCGGCCTGGGCGACCCGCCGTTTTCCCGGGAGGAACCTGACTGACTATCCGCTGACGCACCGCCTGAACCTGACGATACCGATGGCAACTCGCTATTGGTCATATATGTACTATCACTCTGGTTTTACAACTCAATTCCATCACCTATGGCAATCCGAATGCACAGAACCGGAGCTGTTAGCGACTCGGTTTGATTCAAACGAAGTGTGAGGCCACGACCATGATCGGGCGTCGAAATGCCAGCCTTTCATGTAACAGACGGAGAAGGCATGTTACCTGCTTGGCAAAGGTCAATCTCTCTCAGGTCTCACTGCGACAGTTCTGTATGGTCTACAGTCTGTATCAAACTTGACCCTGACGCGGCCTGAGTAATTGTTAGTATACGCCAGCTGGTCTCATTCGGTCGCATTAATGCCTCTTTGCCCTCCCAAGGGCTTACTTGGGGCCTGCATGGACCACCACAACCCGTAGACTTCAAGTTTACTGGGCTTTCCATTCAATTCGAAATCCAATTCATACTATTGTGAAAACAGAATCCATATCCCACTGGCAACACGAATGGTTTGGCAATATTCGAGCCGATATCCTGGCTGGCCTGGTCGTTGCCCTCGCTCTTATTCCCGAAGCCATCGCATTTTCGATCATTGCCGGGGTCGATCCGAAGGTTGGCCTCTACGCCTCATTCTCGATTGCTGTCATCGTATCCATTACCGGCGGCAGGCCTGGAATGATTTCGGCGGCCACCGCAGCGACAGCGGTTCTCATGGTAACGCTGGTCAAGGATTATGGATTGGAATACCTTCTGGCAGCCACCGTACTGGCTGGTTTACTGCAAATTGTTGCCGGTTTACTGAAACTGGGCATGGTCATGCGATTCGTCTCGCGCTCGGTCATGACAGGCTTTGTCAATGCATTGGCCATCCTCATCTTCATGGCACAGCTTCCCGAGCTCACTAACGTGCCCTACCTGACCTACATCATGGTAGCCGCAGGCCTGGCCATCATCTACTTGCTACCGCGGTTTACCAAGGCCGTTCCATCCCCCTTGATATGCATTATAGTGCTAACCATTATCACGCTGGCACTGGGACTGGATATTCGCAACGTGGGCGACATGGGTGAACTACCTGACTCGCTACCTATTTTTCTACTGCCTGACATCCCGTTTACGCTCGAAACCCTGATGATCATCCTGCCCTACTCGGTGGCTGTCGCGGCCGTCGGCCTGCTTGAATCCCTCATGACAGCCTCGATCGTCGATGAATTGACGGACACTCGCAGTGACAAGAACCGCGAATGTATCGGCCAGGGTATCGCCAACACCGCTACCGGTTTTATCGGCGGTATGGCAGGTTGCGCCATGATCGGTCAGTCAATCATCAATGTTAAATCCGGTGGTCGTGGTCGTTTGTCCACCTTCTGCGCAGGCATGTTTCTCTTGCTGATGATCGTTTTTCTGGGTGACTGGGTCAAACTGATTCCCATGGCAGCCCTGGTCGCCATCATGATCATGGTATCCATCGGTACCTTCAGCTGGTCGTCCCTGGTCAACCTGCGTGATCATCCACGCAGCTCCTCAATCGTCATGCTGGCAACCGTCATTGTTGTGGTTGCGACCCACAACCTGGCTATCGGCGTACTGGTTGGCGTGCTGTTCTCGGGCATTTTCTTCGCCTGGAAGATATCTCAGATATTCAGGGTCTCATCCACTCTCAGCGATGACAAACTCACGCGAACGTATCTGATCGAAGGCCAGCTGTTTTTCGCCTCCAGCGATGAATTCACAGCCGCTTTCGACTTCAAGGAAGCGTTGGAGAAAGTCGTCATTGATGTCAGCATGGCTCATATCTGGGACATTTCCAGCGTTCAGGCCATGGATATGGTGGTACTGAAATTCCGTCGCGAAGGCAGCGAAGTGGAAATAATCGGTCTGAACGAGGCCAGTGAGACTATTGTCGATCAGCTCGGTGTTCATGACAAACCCGGTGCTCTTGACGATATGATGAACCATTAGATTGAGAGGTTGAACTGATATGTCAAAAGTCGTAGCAGTCGTAGATGGCTCAGCCTATTCTGCCAGCGTGTGCGAACACGCTGCCTGGATGGCCAATCTCTCTGGCTCCCAAGTGGATGTGATTCATGTACTGACCCGCCGGGACACCTCCGGCGAACAGTCCAATCTGAGTGGCAGTATCGGGCTTGGTGCTCGTTCAGCCCTGCTCAGCGAACTGGCAGAACTGGATGCACAGCAGGCACGTCTTGCCCAGAAACGCGGCCGTGCCATTCTGGTAGATGCAGAAGCACTCATTTCGGAGCGTGGCGTGAGTGAGGTCCAGACTCGATTGAGGAATGGTGAAATTGTTGACACCGTCAAGGAGCTTGAAGAGGAAGCAGACCTGATTGTCATGGGAAAACGCGGGGAATCCGCCAATTTCGACACCCTGCACCTGGGCTCCAATCTGGAAAAGGTCATGCGTTCCATACACAAGCCGGTACTGGTCGCCTCGCGCGCCTTCAAAGCACCCAGCAAGGTTCTGCTAGCCTTTGACGGTGGTCCCAGTGCATTGAAAGCCGTGGAGTTCATCGCAGGCAGGCCCGAATTCAATTCCCTGCCCATTCACCTGCTCAGTGTGAGTCGTGATTCGACCAGCGATCAACGCCAGCTGGAAAGTGCGGTTACCACCCTGAAGAACGGAGGTTACGAGGCCACGGCAGAAAGTGTTGATGGCAATCCGGAAACAGCCATCGCCGATAAGGTGAACAGTGAGGGTTTTGATCTGGTTATCATGGGGGCCTATGGGCATTCACGCATTCGCAACCTGATCATCGGTTCGACAACCACAGAAATGGTTCGCTCTTGCATGGTGCCGATTCTGTTGTTCCGCTGAATCAGGCGAAGCACAGCTTGTGGCCAAGCGTCATGGAATTGAATAACGTGCAGTTGATCACTAACTTATCGTTACTGTCAGGCGTTTAAGGCCTGCTTTCCTGACAACAAACTTTTCACGGCAGATGGCAATTCAACGCCTCTGCCGGCTTTACCCAAAGGTGGTGATTACATGCATGACATCAAACAACAACTGGCTCCTGGCTGGAGTGGCGTCAATATCGGCCTGATAGTCCTATTGTTCATGTTCACAGCATGGCCTTTGGCGTTAGTGATGATCGCTTATGTTGTCTGGGGCGAGAAGCTCGGCCTCAACCTGGGACGTCCCGAAACCCTGTCTGTATTCGGTCGACGAGTGTCCACCGCCTTCAAGGCAGGCCTTGACAGCTTCTCCAGACATTCCTGATACCTACGGGGCTCGTGAGCCTGGTGAATTAGTCTTTTCACGAGCCCTGAGACCCCGGCATGAAACATTCGGGGCATTCACATTTGTAGAATCTGGCCGTTATACCTGAATCGTTGGGTAGTAACGCTTACAAATAATGCCTCGAGCTGTAAATTCGAATCTGCAACGGCGTTTCTGGTGGCAGATCAGCATTGCCTTAGCACTGGCCCTGCTTGCCAGTTTGCTGAATGCCAGCAGCTCTCCCCTGTGTTTGTATGTGTCCTCTTACAACCAGGGAGAAACCTGGTCCGATGGTGTTGAGCGTGGCCTTCGCGATGCCTTGGGTCATCGTTGCGAAATTGCCAGTTTCTACATGGATACGCATCGATACCGGCAAATTGAAGAGATGCAGCAAGCAGGTCTGGCCGCCTATGAACTAGCTCGTGATCTGCAACCGGACGTTATCATTACCTCCGATGACAATGCGGCCAAGTACCTGATTCTCCCCTACCTTGTTGATACCAGCACGCCGGTGGTTTTTGCCGGTATCAACTGGACCGTCCGAGAGTACGGTCTGCCAGCAAGTAACGTCACGGGCATGGTCGAAGTAGCGCCGCTCAAATCCATGCTGAGCAATACGCTTAATACCGTCTCGCACTCTCTGGAAGAGCGCACCTTCACGCAATACAAAATGAGAGATGAGGCGCGCATCCTGTTTCTGAGCAGCAATACTCTCAGTGAAAGAAAAATGCTGTTTCGCCTCAACTCGCTGGCCAGCAGATCCTTCGGCAGTAATGTGGACAGCATTCTGGTCGATGATTTTAAAAACTGGCTTGCCGGCTTCAAGGTCGCACAGCGATACGATCTTGTCATCATCGGCAACAATACCGGCATTCGCGATTGGGACGATAACGTCGCCGAGCTGCACGTGCGCTCACATACCAAGACACTCAGTGTCACCTTCAACACCTGGATGATGAGGTACTCCGTACTCGGCTTTACGCGGGTAGCAGAGGAACAGGGAGAGTGGGCAGGTCTGTCTGCTGTCGCCCTGCTCGACGGTCTTTCCGTCAGTGATATACCCGTTGTGACCAATCGCCGGGTAGAAACCTGGGTGAATCCGAAGTTGCTCAGCAACAGTGGCTTGCAGCTTAATCCGAGACTGATCAACAGCGCCAGAAAGTACTATTGACGTGCGGTCTCAAGCCTTCAACCCACGAACCTTGCGCTGGATCAAAGTCGCCCTCTGTGGCGCCTTGCTCATACCGGCCCTCTTGTTGACGGCCCATTCGATCAACGGATTGCAGCAAAAGGAAATCGCGGCGGAGCGCATGCGTACCGCCGCCTATGAAATCAGCGAAAAAGTGGGAGGTATCAGAACCCTCATGGCCTCACTGGTTGGCCTCTACCAGGCCTCCGGTCAACTCGACGATCAGGCGCTGATGCTGTTCTCCAAACAGATAATGGAGCATGCCGATCACGTCACCAGCATTGCCCGATACGAACACATCATCAATTCGGAGCGTCGGCAATTTGAAAAAAATCTGAGCGAAACAGGAATATTCAATTTTGAAATAGGCCATATGGACAGCCTGGGTAAAAGAACCATCAGAAGGTCTGCGTATCAGTACCACCCCATCACGATGCTCGAGCCTCTCAGGCCTGACAATGCCCGACTCATCGGTGCAGATCTGGCCTCTCTTGAAGGATTGGGGAAAACTCTGGACTTCATCGCAAGGAGGAACGAGTCTCTACTGACCACCTTTCCCGACGCCTGGCCTTATGGTCGGCAGATGGTCTTCTTCAGGCCAGTCTACCTTGGCCAGCAGATCCCGGCGACGGAGTCAGAAAGGCGCAGGCAGGCAGCCGGTGGGTTCTGGATAACCGTGGATGTCGAAAAATTTCTGGGAAAAATTGCAGACCGATTGAGTGATTTCGACATTAGCGTCCAAATCACTCAGGGTGACAGCACTCGCCTGCTGTTCGAGCAGAAGGCAGAAGTTGCAAGCCCACTCTACCTGCGCAGCCTGTACCCACGCCAGCAGTTTGTCGAAAAATGGGAATCTGACACCAGCACGCTGATCATCAGCTACCAGACACAGATCGGCTACTCTGGATATATATTGTGTTTATCGTTAGCTTCCATAATGGCATTGATGCTGGTGATTTCCCAGCTCTATGCACAGCGCAGGCAAAGACTGATACGCGAACAGGAACGTCAGAATGATCATGACGCTTTGTTCGAAATTCGTGAAATGGCTGAAAAAACGCTCAATGCCGTTCAGGACGCCATCATCACACTGGATGCCGATCTGTGCGTCTCGCACATCAACCCGGCGGCAGTCATACAGTTCAATGCCAAACCCAGCGCAACCATTGGCAAGCCTCTGGACCAGGTTGTGCGGTTCCAGATGGCCGATGAGCGCGAGAGCTTGTTTGATCTGGAAGCGGCGCTGCAGAATCTGTCTCACAATAGCAGAGGCGAATTTGACATTGTTCCCATCGGACATTCGCACGCAGACTTCATTCTTAATCTGACTCTGAGCAGCTCACGTAATCCCAATGGCGATGCCTCCGGACATGTCATGGTCATGCGCAACGTCAGTCAGGAGTATCGGCTGACTGCCAAGCTTGCCTATCAGGCCAACCACGACGCTTTGACCGGTTGCAGCAATCGTTATCACTTCGAGCAAACACTGGCAGGCCTTATTGACGAGCTGCCCTTCAACGATTGCCAACATGCACTTTGCTATATCGATCTGGACCAGTTCAAGGTAGTCAACGACAGTTGCGGGCATCGTGCGGGCGATCGTCTACTGGCTGAACTCTCCGAGCAGCTGCGCCCCCTTGTACGCAATGAAGATATTCTATCCCGATTAGGCGGCGACGAATTTGGTCTGCTGATGATCGACGTCAGCCCTGAGCTGGCAAATCAAATAGCCAATCGGCTGTTTGAATTTTTCCAGACACATACCTTTCGTCATGAAAACAAGGTCTTCGCCGTAAGAGCCTGTATCAGTGTCGTTCAAATCGACAGTGATTGTGACAATATGAAAGACGTTCTGGCAGCGGCTGATATTGCCTGCTTTACAGCCAAGGACTCAGGGCGCAACAGGCTGAATGTCTACTCAACCACCGACGTTGCCATCAATGAACGCTCAGCCGAACTGAGCTGGTTGCCACGCTTGCAAAATGCCTTGCAGAATGATGATTTCATGCTGTATCTGCAACCCGTCGCAAGCATTGCCCTGTTGGCGGATGATCCAACAGTGGCTTCTTCCATTCAGCATTTCGAATTCCTGCTGCGCATGAAAGGCCCTGGTGGAGAAGTACTGGCCCCCTGGCAGTTCATTCGTGCCGCAGAGCGCTACGACTTGATGAGACAAGTGGATCGCTGGGTCATACGTAATTCTCTGCGCACGGTTGCCGAGTTGAAGGGAGGCCCCGGCGGGACATGCAGCTACTCCATTAATCTGTCTGGCCAATCAGCAGCGGACCCAACGCTGAAAACGTTCATTCAGGAGCAGTACGATAACTATCAGATCACGCCCTCTCAGATCTGGTTCGAACTCACGGAAACTGCTGCCATTTCGCACATCTCCGTCGCCAACGAATTATTTCAGAGCATTCGTGCAATGGGCTCACTGATTGCTCTTGACGATTTCGGCTCAGGCTTGAGCTCGCTCGGGTATCTGAAAAACATGCCGATCGATATCATCAAGATCGACGGTCAGTTTGTCCGCGAAATAGCCAAAAACAAGATCGATCGCCAGATGGTGTTGTCCATACAGCAACTCGGGAACGTCATGGGCATCAAGACTGTAGCCGAATATGTCGAAGATCAGGACATCCTGGATGAACTGATCAAGATCGGTATCGACTACGCGCAGGGATATCGCATCGGCGAACCCGCACCGGTGGCCACCAGCTTGCGAGATATTTTCGGTGACCAGCGTGCTGCATGAGTTCAGCCGGCCCCACGCCCATGCCACCAATTTCCACGATACAGGCACAGCGAAAACCATCGAGCATGGGAGTTGTCACGAATCTCCCTTATCCGTGACAACGGTACTGATCTTGTCGTCAATCAGTTCAGAGAGAGGTGCTGACGACCTGACCGTTCAGGGAGACTGCATTCAGCATCGTCTGAGCATTAGGACTGTGTGCAACAGATATCTGGTGAAGCTCTTCAAAAGTAGCTGCCGAGGCATCCCCGGTTACATGGATGGTGTAATCAATTTGCGGGAATCCAACGGTAGAGTTGGACTCGACCCCCAGAAAACCTCGTAAATCCAGACTACCGGAGAAGTCAATTTCCAGCGTCTCCAGTTGAATTCCCTTGGCGGATGCTCCGGCCAGGAAGCTGACCATCATGCAAGCCCCAAGCCCTGACAAGAGTAGTTCCTGCGGATTTGCCGCATGGTTGGTGCCGAGCAACTGCTTGGGCTCGTCGGCTTTCCAGCTGAACTTGCGGCTGACTTTGTGTCCGCCAACCGTCATAGGTTTAGCTTCGATGCGGCTACGAGTTCCGCTTTCCCATACTATGTTGATACCGTATTCCATGGCAGCTTCTTCAGGGGTTTCGCGAACCTCGTTTACAAATTCGCTCAGGGCGGCGGTGGCTATTCCGTTACGCATTTTTGCTCTCCTTGGTGTTGGCGATCATGGCAAGCGCCTGATCAAAATCTGCAATGAGATCGGCCGCATCTTCGATGCCTACCGACAGGCGCACCGTTCCGGGCAAAATGCCCATGTCGATACGTTGTTTCTGGGTAAATCCGGCTTGCGATGAATTGAAAGGCAGACTGACCAGGCTTTCGACGCCCCCCAAGCTAGTCGCCTGTTTAGGTAGCTGCAGTGCATTCAGCAGAGCAAGCGCGGCCTCGTCGCCACCTTTCACCACAAACGTCACGTTACCCGTTGCGTTGCTCAGCAGACGGGCAGCAACCTCATGGTCAGGGTGACTGGGCAGCAGAGGGTAGAAAACCCTTTCAACCTGACCGTGAGCTTCAAGGTGCTGTGCCAGCGCATGTGCGCTTTCCTGATGGGCCCGCATCCGGATGGCCAGTGTTTTCAAACCCCGCTCCAGCAAGAAACAAGCATGCGGATCCAGCGATCCGCCATAGGACAGCATACGCGGCCAGATTTGATCAATCAGCTTACGCGGGCCCAGTGCGACACCGGCGATCAAGTCGCTATGCCCATTCAGGTATTTCGATGCAGAGTGCACAACGACATCAACACCTAGGTCGAGACATTTCATTCCTATGGGTGTTGCAAAGGTTGCATCAATAATCACTCGCAGCTTGTGACGCCGGGCGATTTCAACGATCCGTGGAATATCTACTACTGTCAGCAGTGGATTGGTGATGGCTTCGAAATAGAGGATTTGTGTATGTGGCTGAATGGCTGCTTCAATCGCCTCAAAATCTCGTGGATCGACCAGCGATGCCGACATTCCAAACGTCGGCAGCTCCTGATTGAACAGATTGTACGTGCCACCATAGAGTTCATTAGAGGCAACAACGTGTGCGCCCTTGTCCATGAACGTCAGAACCGCTGTGGTAATAGCGGCCATGCCTGAGCTGAACACGATCGCCGATTCTGCGCCTTCAAGCGCAGCGAGCTTCTCCTGAACGGCCCACTGCGAGGGATTGCCGTAGCGAGTGTAGATAAACCGGTCACGTGGATACCCGTCGTGAATCGAATCGTATTGGTCCTCATTCAACAGGAATGTTGAGGTCTGATAAATAGGCGTCCCCACGGCTCCGGTCCGAGGATCGTCGGTGGTACCCGCATGAACAGCGCAGGTCGATGCTCCTTGCCAGCTCCCCTGCTTTGTCGAAAAGGAAGGGCCCGCCATTCTCTTGCGTTTCAGATCAGACAACCAGGTTGCCTCCGGATCAACCGGAGAAAAACTTCTGGCATCTCCTCTTTTCATGTTGTCATCATTCATAAACTGTCCTCGTAGATGATATGGGCGAAAGCTATCGATGATTGGGCGTTGCAGCCGTTGCCATTGCCATTGGATCCACAGTGCTTACAGACTGATCCTGCGAAAATCCTGTAGCGTGGCTTGAACTGTTTTCAGAAAATGAGCTGCAGCAACGCCATCGACCACCCGGTGGTCCCAGCTCAGACTCAATGGCTGCATCAAACGAGGCTGGAACTGGACCCCGTCCCAGACGGGTTGAATCGATGACCTCACCATGCCAAGGATCGCCACCTCTGGTGCATTGATTATTGGGGTAAAGTTCTCCCCGCCGATTCCACCGAGCGAGGAAATAGTAAATGTGCCGCCCTGCATATCCGACAGCTTGAGCTTGCCTGCGCGTGCTTGCTCAGCTAGAACTATCATTTCAGCAGCGATTTCACGCAGACTTTTGCGATTGACATCCTTGATCACCGGCACCATCAAACCATCTGGAGTATCTACAGCCACACCAAGGTTGTAGTACTCTTTCAGAATCAATTCATCACCATCAAGCGATGAGTTGAATTTGGGATGCTGCTTCAACGCTGTGGCAGTAGCCTTGACAACGAATGCAAGAATGCTCATCTTCACAACGTCAGGTTCCGAATTTACATTCTTCCGGAATGACTCCAGATCCGTTATGTCGGCTTTCTCGAAATTGGTAACGTGCGGGATAAAAACCGAATTGCGTGCCAGAGCGGGACCAGAGATCTTTGCGATTCGAGAAAGTTTCACGCGTTCAATAGGGCCGAATTGGGCATAATCAACAATTGGCCATGCCGGAAGATCAAGACCAGAGCCACTCACAGGGGCGGTTGATGCAAGCGCTTTTTTGACATATTCAACGATATCATTCCGGGTAATACGCAACTTTGAGCCAGTCCCTTTTACAAGGTTGACATCGACATCCAACTCGCGAGCGAATTTCCTTACCGACGGTGAGGCATGCGCCAGGCGCCCCGCAGAGAAAACAGGCAACACCTCTCTTGGCTGACTGGTTTCCACGGGCGCAACTCGGTTGCATTTCACGCCACCCTCAGCTTGCTGCGATTCCTCAGGCACGGGTTCATCCACAGGCATTGAGTTACCTGCGATGATCTGGCCCTCTGAGCTAACGACTTCAAGCCGTGCAATCAGCGTCCCTCTGGAGACAACATCTCCTTCCACCAAAAGCAGTTCAACAATCTTGCCCCCCGATAAAGCAGGTACGTCGAGCGTTGCCTTGTCACCTTCCAACACCATCACCGTGTCGTTTTCCTGAATACTGTCGCCGACCGATAGCTGTAGCTCTATGACAGGAACATCGTTGAAATCCCCGATATCAGGAACACGCAATTCAATCAAGGCTGTCATTTCATAAACTCCTCATAGCGTCCAGGGCGCAGGCTTGCCCGCCGAGAGACCGAGTGTCTTGATTGCTCTCGTTTGAACGCCAGCAGGTATCTTGCCCTCACGTTCCAGCGCTTCGATGGCGGCCAGCGCAATGCTATGGCGATCCATCTCGAAGAAAGATCTCAGGACACTTCGCTGGTCGCTACGCCCAAACCCATCTGTGCCCAGTGCGATAAATCGTTGCGTCAGGTACGATGCGATCATTTGCGGAACTGCACGCACATAATCAGTCGCCGCAATCACAGCAGCTTCAGACCCAAGACATTTCTGCACATAGGTTTCACGCGGAATTACCTGTGGGTCAAGTCGGTTCTGGCGTTCGGTCTCTTCCGCCTCGCGGGCCAGTTCGCAGAAACTGGTAGCACTGAATACATCCGAAGCGATATCAAATTCCTGTTCGAGGATCTTTGCGGCAGCTCTGACTTCCATCAGGATTGTGCCTGAGCCGATCAGATTGACTATCGCTTTGCCGGTGCCGCAACTTTCCATTCGGTACAGCCCTTTGACAATACCCTCCTCAGTGCCTGGAGGTAGCGATGGTTGGGGATAATTCTCATTCATCACTGTCAGATAATAGAACTCGTCGATCTGATCCGTCATCATCCGACGGGTACCGTAATCCATGATGACTGCCAACTCGTAGGCAAAGGCTGGGTCATAACTGCGACAGTTCGGGACGGTTGCGGCAATCAGTTGACTGGTCCCATCCTGGTGTTGCAAACCTTCACCAGACAGCGTGGTGCGGCCCGCTGTAGCCCCCAGAAGAAAGCCGCGCGCACGCTGATCAGCAGCAGCCCAGATCAGATCACCGACACGCTGAAAGCCAAACATGGAATAGTAGATATAGATTGGCAGCATGGGCATACCATGAATCGAATACGAAGTTGCGGCAGCCGTCCAGGACGACAGTGCTCCAGCCTCCGTGATGCCCTCTTCCAGAAGCTGACCAGCTTCTGCCTCCTTGTAATACATCATCGAGCCTGCGTCTTCGGGCGTGTAAAGTTGCCCGTCCGGCGCGTAGATTCCGATTTGTCGAAACAGGTTATCCATGCCGAAAGTGCGGGCTTCATCCGCCACAATGGGCACGATACGCGGGCCAAAGGACTTGTCCTTGAGCAACCCGCCCATCATTCGTACGGCTGCCATCGTGGTGGACATCTGCTTGCCGTTCGCCTCCAGTGCAAATTTTCCGTACTGACTTACCGGAGGTACGGCAACTACCGACGCTTGTGGAGCTTTACGGACACGCTTAGGTAGATACCCACCCAGGGCGGCACGCCGCTCGTGCAGATATTCCATTTCCTCGCTGTTGGGATCGGGCACGAAGATATCGAAATCTTCGACAGCCTTGTCAGACATCGGTAAATCAAATCGGTCACGGAATTGATACAGCGCCTGGGTATCAAGCTTCTTGGCCTGATGGGCAATCATCCTGGATTCTCCAGCCCCGCCCATTCCATAACCCTTCTTGGTTTTTGCCAGGATGACCGTGGGACGCCCTTTTTCCGCTTTGGCAGCAGTGAAAGCAGCATGGAGCTTGCGCATATCGTGACCACCACGCTTGAGATTGTTGATCTCGGCGTCGCTCATGTGGCTGACAAGCGCCGCTGAGCGTGGATCGGCATTGAAGAACTTCTCACGGTTGTAGTCACCATCCTTGGCACCCAGGTTCTGGTACTCGCCATCAACGGTTTCAGCAAACCGGCTGAGTAATACATTGTCCTTGTCACGGGCGAATAGCTCATCCCACTCAGTCCCCCAGAGCACCTTGATGACATTCCAGCCTGCGCCGATGAAAAGCGATTCCAGCTCTTGAATCACCTGTCCATTTCCGCGTACCGGACCATCCAGACGTTGCAGGTTGCAGTTGACAATAAAGGTCAGATTGTCGAGCCGTTCACGGGCAGCGAGCGTCAACCCGGCAATCGATTCTGGCTCATCCATTTCGCCGTCCCCAAAAACACCCCAGACATGACGTTCTTGCGTGTCGCTCAAGCCTCGCGCCTCCAGGTAGCGCATGTAGCGGGCCTGATAGACCGCACTAAGAGGGCCAATGCCCATGGAGCCAGTTGGAACCTGCCAGAAATCCGGCATCAACCAGGGGTGTGGGTAGGAGCAGAGCCCGTTACCTGCAACTTCCTGTCGGTAGTTATCCAGCTGATCGCGACTCAAACGCCCTTCCAGATAAGCACGCGAATAGATACCGGGAGCTGAGTGTGGTTGAAAATAAACCAGATCTCCTCCGAAATCCTCGGTGCGTGCGCGAAAGAAATGATTGAAGCCAGTCTCGAAGATCTCGGCCGCCGAGGCATAGCTGGCGACGTGCCCTCCCAGCCCTCCATAGGCCTCGTTGGCCCGTACGACCATGGCCAGAGCATTCCATCGCATGATCGATGTCAATCGAGATTCGATCGCCAGGTTCCCCGGGTAAGCACCTTGCGCCTCAATGGGGACGGTGTTGCGGTACGATGAATAAGATTGTTCATCTTTCAAAAGCCCCTCAAGCCGGGCCGTATTCCTCAACTGTTTCAGAAGGAACTGCGCACGCTCATCTCCCGCCGATTGCTTGACACTCAGAAGAGACTCCACCCACTCACGGGTCTCCTCCGGATCCGCATCAACGAACCGGGTTGCCCAGTTCGGATTCTCTTGCATGTTCATGCTCTCCCTCCTCGTTGTGTCGCGAATCAAGCGCTCTTGCTGTATTTCACGGGTGGTAATGCTTGTGTCAGATCAGCCAGAATGTCATCGATGCCTTCCAGCCCTACTGACAAACGGATCAAGCCGTCGCTGATACCGTACACGGCACGTTCTTCGGGGGTGTAGGTTGAGTGGGTCATGCTGGCAGGGTGCTGAATCAGAGTCTCTGCATCTCCCAGTGATACCGCCCGCCCAATCATTGTCAGCCGGTTCATCATGGCGCGCCCCGCCGCAATCCCACCGTGCAGTTCAAACGCGATCATGCCGCCATACCCTGGCATCTGTTTTTGAGCAAGCGAGTGCTGGGGAAAACTCTCCAGACCTGGGAAGTACACCTCTGGCACCGCCGGATGCTCTTCCAGCATCCGGGCGATAGTCATTGCACTCTGGCAGTGGCGGTCCATCCGCAAAGCAAGTGTCTTGATTCCACGCATTACCAGCATCGCATTGAAGGGTGACATAACGGCTCCAGTCATGTCTTTCATGCCGATCAGGCGTATCTGCTTGACCATCTCGCCGCTGCCGACAACAAGGCCGGCTACCAGATCGCCATGCCCGCCCAGGTATTTGGTCGCTGAGTGCACGACTATATCTGCACCAAATTCCAGCGGTCTGGTAAGAAAGGGTGTTGCATACGTATTATCGACAACAACCGTTGCACCGTAAGATCTGGCAATAGTCGAAACCGCTTCTATATCTACCAGCCGCATGTTGGGATTGGCTGGTGTTTCAAAATAGATTACGCGAGTCTTTTCGCTGATAGCCTCTTTCAGATTCTGAGGCTCGGTCATGTCGATCGGTGTGACAGTAATTCCAAATTTTGTCAGCCCATGTTGCATGAAGGAAAAAGTGCAGCCATAAAGAGTTTTATCGATGATCAGCTCATCTCCTGGCGCTAACAATGTCCATAGCGTGGAGGTGATCGCGCCCATGCCTGAAGCGAGGGCCAGACCGGCCTCTGCCCCTTCAAGGCTTGCAATCCGACGCTCCAGAAGGTCGTTTGTCGGATTCGAGATGCGCGAGTAGAAATGTCCCGACCGTTCGCCAGCAAACATTTCTGCACCCACCTCGGCACTTTCAAATACGAAGGTCGACGTCAAATGCAAAGGCGGAGTGAGTGCCCCTTCGTTCTGTCTTGGATCGTACCCGTGGTGTATAGCGCGGGTAGCGAAATCGGATTGAGAGTCGTTCATCGGCGGATCTCCATTGCTTGCAGCAATATTCAAGGAGATGAACGGGTGTTTTTCACCAAATACGACGGGGTAATTATTGATTATTGGCAGATTATGCTGCCATCGGTCTGTTTTTGACCGGTTTCTACCTTTACCCCAGCACCTTGAACAGGCTCATGTCGATGCGCTGTCCACTGAGCGATGGTTACCTTGTTTGCAGGCTGTTTCAATAATTCTTGCCAAGTTTCAGAAAATGTGTCACATTTTTCCATAGGGAAGCCTACGGTTAAAAAATCAATACTTTTCCGCCACCTGCCAATCGACAGAGCCTTATGAGCACATCTTAAGTCCTGGCCTACCATCAGCACCGTTCTACCGATCTGTATCGCACCTCCTGGAGTTCAGCCAACCTTGAACCCCGCATCCAGCATTGTCGGGATATTGAAGTGGCCGCCCAATTCCGGCTGCCTGAAATCGAACAGCAAGACCATAAGGAAACAAAATGATGCGCTCCTATTCCGCACTCAAAGTCCTGCGTGAGGGACTACGAGGACATACAGGCTGGCAACCTCTCTGGCGTAGTCCTGAACCACAAACCAACTATGATGTGATCATCATCGGTGGTGGTGGCCACGGATTGGCTACTGCGTATTATCTGGCAAAAAACCATAACGTACGCCGTATTGCCGTGATTGAAAAAGGCTGGCTCGGTGGTGGCAATACCGGTCGCAACACCACGATCATCCGCTCGAACTACTTCTATCCTGAGAGCACGAGGCTGTATGACCTTTCGGTTCGGCTCTACGAAAACCTTGCACGTGAGATCAACTACAACGTGATGTTCTCGCAGCGCGGAATGCTGGTTTTGTCTCATTCCGAAGCCGAAATGGAAATTGCTGCGCGAACAGTCAACGCCATGCAGTTGAATGGGGCCGATGCCGAATTGCTCGACGCCAGAGATGTACAGAAAAAAGCTCCTATCTTGAATTTTCGCGATGACGCGCGTTATCCGATTCATGGTGCCATCTGGCAGGGTCGAGCCGGCACAGCACGCCATGATGCGGTGGCATGGGGCTACGCCCGCGCTGCGGATGAGTTGGGAGTCGACATCATCCAGAACTGCGAAGTCACCGGTTTTTCGATCCAGGGCGGTCGTTGTAATGGCGTAGAGACTACCAAGGGCAAAATTCATGCAGATCGAGTCGGCGTCGCAGTGGCCGGACACTCCTCTGTATTGGCCGAGATGGGAGGCTACACACTCCCGATCCATTCCTATGCACTTCAAGCATTCGTGACTGAAGCGGTCAAGCCGGTAATGGATACGGTTGCGTTTTCGCCGATGACGGGAAGTTATTTCAGCCAGTCCGACAAGGGTGGTCTTGTGATCGGCGGGGCGCTTGATCGCATCCCCTCCTACGCGCAACGAGGTAACACCCCCATGCAGGAAACAGTGCTGTCGGGAATTATCGAAATGGCACCAGCACTCGCTAAAGTCAAATTGCTTCGCCATTGGGCAGGTAACGTTGATGTCAGCCCCGACAGTTCGCCCTTGATCGGACCGTCAGGGACCGACGGCATTTATGTCAACTGCGGCTGGGGAACAGGTGGTTTCAAAGCTATTCCTGCTGGTGGCTATCTGTTTGCACACCTCCTGGCAACAGGCAGTCACCATGAAATCAGCCGTCCCTTCGATCTCGACAGGTTTAGTACCGGTCGCATGCTTGACGAAGCGGCCGGATCCGGCATCGCACACTGATACAAGGAAACCAGACATGCAAAGCTTCCCATGTCCTTTTTGTGGCCCTCGCGACGAGCGCGAATTCCACTTCGCGGGAGAGGCGGACAAGATTCGCCCGGACACAACTCAAACGATAAGTGATGCTGAATGGGCAGATTACCTGTTCAATCTCAAAAACTCCAGAGGACCGACTCGTGAAATCTGGGTCCATACACCTTGCCAGGAATACTTCGTCATGGAGCGCGATACTGCAACCATGGATGTCATTGGAGCGCACAGCCTCAGAAAGGACATTGCATGAGCGCACAACGTCTTGAAGGCCGCGGGATAATTGATCCCACGAGCAAGCTGTGCTTTCGTTTCGACGGACAGTCCTACACAGGCTTTAGTGGCGACACCGTGGCCTCTGCGTTATTGGCCTCTGGTGTTCGGATATTTGCACGTAGCTTCAAGTATCACCGCCCTCGAGGGGTCTGGGGTAGTTGGAATGATGATCCCAATGCGATCGTGGATATTCGCGTCGATGAGGTCACTTTTCCTAATTGCCAGGCGACGACGACACAGTTGATCGACGGCATGGATGTGCGATCGATCAATGCATGGCCCAACGCTTCATTTGACGTGAAAGCGATGCTGGACTTGGGTAGCCGCTTTTTGCCTGCAGGCTTCTACTACAAAATGTTCATGTGGCCCGACTGGCACCTGTTCGAACCAATGATTCGCAAAATGGCTGGCATGGGCACATTGAGCGACGAGGTTGTCGAAGGCTATGATGCAGTCATTCTGCACGAAAGCTGCGAGCTATTGATCATAGGTGGTGGCGCTGCAGGATTGGCCGCCGCACGCACCGCAGCCGAAGGCGGGCGCTCTGTGTTGATTGTCGAAGATCACGCAGACTTCGGGGGCAGAATACTAGCCAGAGCGGATCTGATCGATGGACAGAATCCAGTCGACTGGGTCAACGATCAAATTTCCGCCATCCGAGCCGCGGGCGGGCGAGCTCTTTCACGCACGACAGCAATTGGCATCTACGATCATCGGGCTATCTCCTTGATCGAGGATCGCGGTGTTGGTGTCGCCCCGGTTGTACGCAAGGTACGCCCCGATTCCGTAATTCTTGCAAGCGGTGCTATCGACCGGCCTGTCACGTTTACCAACAATGATCGACCGGGAGTGATGTCTCTGGAAGGAGCTGCCGATTTTCTGGCCAGGTACGGCGTGCTTGTAGGCGAGCGAATTGCAGTCTTATCCAACAGACCCGATAAACAGTTAATGGCACAGCTGTTCCGCGACGCCGGAGCACACGTTCAGGAATTCGACGCAACCCGAGAGACAGCTGAAATAAAGGGACGACGCGGCGTCAAGGCCTTGCAAATCGGCAGTGAGATATACCCTTGCGATACCGTTCTGGCCTCTGGTGGGCTGACTCCAGCAATACATCTTTGGCGGCATGCAGGAGGCAAACTCGATTGGGACGAGCCACGCCAGGCGTTCCTTCCCGGCAAGGGACCAGACTGGTTGCAGGCCATAGGTGCGGCAAACGGTACCTATGACCTGGAAACAGCGATCGACGAGGCAAAGTCTGTAGCACTCGGTATGCGTGTACACAGGCGTGCAAGCTATACACTTCCGCCTCTTTGGCCCGATCTGTCGGCAAAGGGTCGGCAATGGCTTGATTTTCAGCATGATGTTACGGTCAAGGACATTGCCCTCGCTAAACAGGAAAACATGGTGTCGGTCGAACACCTGAAGCGCTATACCACACTGGGCATGGCTGGCGATCAGGGCAAGATATCGAACATGCCAGCGTTGGCGACAATGGCGAAATTGCAGGGAAAACCCATTCCCGAAGTGGGCACAACCACATTCCGCCCGCCGTTTGTCCCAGTACCTCTTGAAACCTATAGTGGCGCTCATAAAGGCACGCGAATGGGGCCATTGAAGCGTCTAGCGCTAGAACCCGATCACCGGAAGCTTGACGCGGCCATGGGCGAATACGGCGGCTGGCTCAGACCCGCCTGGTATGGCGGCTCCGATGAGAAAACGGCAGTGCTTCGTGAATGCTGCATTGCCCGTAACGCAGCTGCCATCATGGATGGCTCAGCACTGGGTACGATCGAGGTTGTTGGCCCGGATGCGCGTGATCTGGTCAATTTCGTGTACTACAATACAATGTCGAATCTGCAACCCGGCCGTATTCGCTATGGGTTCATGCTGACCGAATCAGGGTTGGTTTTTGATGATGGCGTCATGGCTTGTGTCAACGACAATCGGTTCATCATCTCGTGCTCTTCATCGCACGCAGACAGTGTCATGGCTCACCTGGAGAACTGGCGCCAGGACAAGTTTGATCCCTCACGAGTATTCATTCATGACACCACGCAAAACTGGTCGACTGTCACCGTAGCCGGCCCCAAGGCAAGAGATATAGTAGCGGCACTGAACGTCCTGGATGAGCTGACCAACTTTGCGCACATGTCGCTGAAGATGGGTAGTTTCAATGGAAGACCCGCCCGTGTGGCACGAGTCAGTTTCACCGGTGATACCAGTTATGAAATTTCGGTCCGTAATGACTACGTCAAAGAACTTTGGGCAGCAGCATTGGAAATGGGGAAACCATTCGGGGCAGGCCCTGTTGGGGCCGAAGCGCTTACCGTGCTGCGTGCCGAGAAAGGATATATCCTCGTTGGCAAGGATACTGATGGAGAAACCATGCCGCATGATCTTGGCTTTACCGTACCGCGCCTGAAGAAAAAGGCGGCATTTGCAGGAGATCGTAGCTTGCACAACCAAAACGCCAATCGAACGGATCGCAAGCAGCTAGTCGGACTGCAAGTTGATCCTGGAGCCTGCATGCTGCCTGTCGGAGCTCATATTGTCGATGCTCGAAACGGTAGAAAGGTGTCGTTGGGCTATGTCACATCAAGCCATGAGAGCCCGACACTTGAACGTCCGATTGCGTTGGCATTAGTGAGTTCCGGAGCTGACTTGATGGGTCAGAATGTCAGTGTCTGGCATATGGGGGAAAGCTCAACAGCGCATGTCACCCTCCCCTGTGCCTTTGATCAGGAAGGAGAACGTCTCGATGCGTGACGATCGCAACCGATGGGCTGCGGCCCCATCAGAAGCAAGGCCAGAGCTGGTCGCTCAGGCAGTAACTGCACGGATTGTTGCAATAGAACGTCAAACGGTTCTGAGCGGCGATTATTCTTCTTGTCTTGAGCTTGCCGGTATGTGCCAGCCCGCGGTAGGAAGCCATGAGGTTGCCAATGGAGACAGCTATGCCATTCGACAACGTAGAGATCGAATTCTGATCATCAACGGCGTGCAGCTAGAGGATGGCTGGCATGAAGGTACCGGTGTCGCAATTGCCGATATGTCATCGGCCTACTGCGTCATTGAAATTTCCGGGACAGATGCCGAACGTATCATTGCCACCGGGACCGAGTATTCTGCAGCCACCTCTAGCCCATCGGCCGCACGCCTGTGGCATGGATTTTCTTGCCTGATTTACCGGCACGAGAACAAGTACCGCCTGCATATCCGATCAGCATATCTCGAAGCCGCTTGGGACATGCTTCAACAGCAGTTCGTGTTGGTAGCGCAACTTCAACGGGCGAACGCTGAGTCCTATAACCCTTAGGCGCCCACTATGACAAAAAAAAAGAGAGCCTCTAGAGCAGGAACCATATCTGCTGCTGACTGGGTGGCAGCATCGCGAAAGCGGCTGATCGCAGAAGGAATTTCAAGTGTGAAAGTCGAACCCTTGGCTCGGGAACTTGGTGTGACACCTGGCAGCTTCTACTGGCATTTCAAAAATCGCCAAAGCTTGCATCGGGCCTTGCTTCGTGATTGGTTGAATTCGAATGTCAAACCTTTTTTTTCAACATTTGAGTTGGCCGAAAAGAGTCCCAGAGAACAATATCTTGCGCTTGCTTATGTCTGGGTTCTAAGCCCGGATTTTAATCCCGGTTTAGATGTCGCGATCAGAGAATGGAGCAAGACATCCAGCCTGGTCGGTCGGATTATGCGACGTGTAGATGTTAGCCGGATCGGTCTTTACCAGGGAATTTTCGAAGACTTCGGACACGAGCCCATTGCAGCTCTGGTTCGAGCGCGCATGATGTACTATCACCAGATTGGCTATTACACAATGAAGGTCGAAGAGGATTTAGCGAGTCGGCTGATGCACTTGCCGCATTACGCCGCAGCCATGTCCGGGGATACCTGGCTGCTCGACTGTACTAAGCCTGAAGAGGTGCGTGCGGCCTTGACTGGCTTCCGTCACCGAGTAAACGTCGGGGCCGTACAGGCTTGCCGCAAGGCGCCATGAAGGCCTTTCTTAGACTGTGCCCTGGCCTGTGTTGCGAGCAACAACCGAACCGAGAACGATGATGGATTCAAAGGATCGACAAATAGTGCGTGCGCTGCAACGTGATGGCAGGATCACCAATCAAGCCCTTGCACAGAAGGTAAACCTCTCTCCTTCCCCTTGCCTGCGCCGTCTTCGTAATCTTGAGGAAAGCAATGTAATCCGCGGATACAGTGCCGAGATCGATCCCAGAAAATACGGCCTGTCTTTGCTGGCCTTCATTTCTGTTCGACTGACAAATCACACAAAAGAGACCGTTACAAACTTTGAAAGCCAAGTCAGATTAATCGATGAAATCCTGGCTTGTTATTTATTGACCGGAGTGCAGGACTACCTGCTCCATGTAGTTGTCAAAGATCTGGACGGGTACGATGACTTTATCAGAAACCGCTTGCATTCTATCGGCTGTATAGCCTCGATCGATACAAGCATTTCTTACAGTATCGTGAAGCATACAGCTGTTTATCCGGAAATATGAAGCGTTTTCCAATTAAAGAAAAAGACTCTGGCAAAGTGCATTAGCCATAGATAATACTGCGTACGTTGAATTAAAGAGTAGAGAGCTCACTCCGTAAATTGAAGCAAAGTGAAACCATCCCAAGCCCTGGTTCGGAAATACAAAAGTTTCACTGGATAAATACTGCGTTGGGCTTGCTGATCTCAGAAGGCAGGCAAAACGTCAAACTGCTCAGTTTTGAACCGATCAGCCCTGTTGTATTCAGGAGAATAATCAATGAAAAGCTCTTATCAGACGGTCGTTATAGGTGGCGGAGTCGTCGGTGTTTCCGTGCTGTACCATCTTGCAAAATTTGGATGGACTGACGTCGCCCTCGTTGAGCGTGCTGAACTGACAGCTGGCTCCACCTGGCACGCAGCAGCAGGATACTTTTCTCTGAATGCAGATCCGAATATCGCGGCGCTCCAGGCCTACACCATCAATCTTTATAAAGAGATCGAGGCAGCAAGCGGCCAGAGCGTCGGTATGCACGAAACCGGTGGGTTGATGCTGGCCAGTGACCCGCGCCGCTGGGAGATGCTCAAGGCGAGCCTGTCGACTTTTGAGGCTATTGGCATTGACACTGCGCGTTTGGTGACGCCTGACGAAGTACGAGAAATGACCGGGGGTTTTATCGTTACCGATGATCTTCAAGGTGCATTGTATGACCACAACGAAGGGTATCTTGATCCGAATGGTGTGACCTATGCTTATGCGGGCGCTGCGAAAAAACTGGGTGCTGAAGTTATCCTCCGCAACCGCGTTCTTGATTTGAACCAGCGGACTGACGGTAGTTGGGATATCGTTACCGAACACGGTACGATCCATACAGAACACGTCGTCAATGCAGCAGGCCTCTGGGCAAAGCAGTGTGGGCTGATGGCCGGTGTCGATCTGCCAGTCACGCCGATGGAGCACCACTATCTGGTAACTGAGGGTATTCCAGAACTGCGTAAGCGTGACGGCGAATTGCCGGTCATCATAGACTTGGACGGATTCACGTATTCTCGCCAAGAGCGCGATGGTCTGCTGCTAGGTGTTTACGAACGCAACTTCAAGCATTGGATGATGGATGGCGCGCCCTGGGACTATGGGATGGATCTGATCCAACCGGACATAGATCGCATCATGCCCGAGCTTGAAGTGGGCTTCGAACGTTACCCATCCCTGGCTGACACTGGGATTCGGAAATGGATCAATGGTGGATTCACATTCGCGCCAGACGGTAACCCATTGGTAGGACCGGTTGGGCCGCGTGGATATTGGGTCGCCTGCGGAGTAATGGCCGGTTTCAGCCAGGGCGGCGGTGTCGGCAAGGCTTTGGCTGAATGGATGATTCATGGCCAACCAGAAGGTGATATTTACGGAATGGATGTAGCGCGTTTCGGTCTGCACCAATCGAATCGTGAATATATTCGCCAAACCACTGGGCAGTTCTATGCACGGCGCTTCATGATCACTTATCCGAATGAAGAGCTACCTGCAGGACGGCCTTTGCGCACACCGGGAGCCTATGTCGACATGAGCGAAGCAGGTTGTCGCTGGACACAAAGCTGGGGCATGGAAGCGCCAGCTTATTTTGCTCCCTCCAGTAACTTTGTCGAACCTGGTACATTGCGCCGCAATGCAGCTTTCGATATCGTGGCAAAGGAGTGCGAGGCGGTGCAAAATGCCGCTGGTCTGATGGATATTTCAGCCTACGCACGCTACGAAATCACGGGCCCGAATGCGGAAGCATACCTCGACAAACTATTGTCCTGCCTGCTTCCCGAACCGGGCAAGGTCAAACTTGCTCCCATGTTGGCAGAAGATGGCCGACTCAAAGGTGACTTGACCGTTTTCAACTGGGGCGGTGGCATCTATTGGCTGATGGGAAGTTACTACCTGCGTAGCTGGCACATGCGGTGGTTCGAGGATCACCAGATTGAAGAAGCCATTATCCGGGACATGTCCGACTACATTGGCGGATTCTCGCTCAATGGCCCGAAGGCGCGCGAACTTCTCCAATCACTGACAGCTACCGATCTCACCTCTCTGAATATGATGAGTTGCAGGTCGGTGGATCTGGGCCTTTACCGGATCAAGCTTGCTCGCCTCTCACTGTCGGGCGAACTGGCCTATGAAATCAATTGCTCGGCGGTTGAACACGCAGGGTTACGCAAATGCCTGCTTGAGGCGGGCACACCCATGGGTATTCGTGAAATCGGGTTCCGCGCCATGTCGTCGCTACGATTGGAAAAGTCCATAGGTATCTGGAATGGAGAATTCACTCAAGCCTATACCCCGTCAATGACCGGGTTTGACCGCTGGATCGCTTGGGACAAGGGCAATTTCATCGGACGGGAAGCCGCAAGGAAAGCCTCCGCACCTACCCAGGTCTTGCGGATGATCGAAATCGATGCCAGTGACGCTGACGCCAGGGGGTTCGAGCCCGTTCGCAAAGATGGATGCGTTATAGGCATGACCACCAGCGGCGGGTATGGTTACAGAATGCAAGCGTCTTATGCAATGGCATTAGTCAACGTAGAGCATGCAGATATCGGCAACGATATTATTGTTGATATTGTTGGTGAACAACGCCCCGCCACTATTATTGAATTGTCTCCCTACGATCCAACAGGCGGTCGCATGCGCAAGTGAGAATATGGAATATATCCGTGAAATAGATTTTTACACGAGATTATGTTCCTTTTCCGTAACTATCCCAATAAAGGACATCAGCCGCGGATGAAAATATCTGTGGCTGATAAAAAACGGGATCATCACGAACATTATCAGGTATAGAGCAAGCCCGGAAGACGGCAACGAGCGCCATCACTGGCGCACAAATCACATTAGTCCATATCTCCAAGAATAATTTTTTCCAACTCCCTGACTCCGATATCTATCGGTATCAAACCTGGACAAAAAAGCTCGGCATAGTAAGGAATTCGCTTCAGACGTTCCTTTCTCGTTTCGGAATATTCAACCAGGTAGTAGCCGATTTGATGGAAGTAAATAAGATGCGCCCTAACCTCGGCTGCTGTCTCGCTGAGTCCCAAATCCAGGAATAATTCGAAGAACTGCTGCAGCCTGAGTGCATCAACTCTTTTCAAGGCTCGCGAAACATCCTCTGATGATCGCGCCCATTCGCGAATCGCTCCATCGTAGGACGGATCCAACAACTCGTTATTAAACAGGATTCGCACATAGGACAGATACCGCTCCTCTGCGCTCAGTTGCTTGTTTTTCAGGACGTTACCGACTTCACAGCCGTTGGTTTCCTCCCAGTGCTGCAAAACCGCGGCGTGCAATTCCTCAAAGTTCTTGAACTGATAATAGAACGCGCCCGTCGTGACATTCAATGTAGTAGCCAGTCGCCTCAAACCGAGATCGCGAATGCCTTTGGATACAAGAATTGCTTTTGCAGCTTCTATCCAGTCATTTCGAGTCAGCGTACCCGCTTTTCTTTCGCCGTTTCTTTCTACCCCAATACCCATGCCTGATATTTTCTTATTCCAGTGAATGCCACACATCAACGCGACCATAGCGATCGACAGCGTCTAATGCCGATCCCCGACTCATTTCAAATGATTAACGTAACCTGAGTCAAAAGACTGTTGGTTAGTGCTAATGCGGCACATATTGACCTGAAAGAGAAGGCCTGTACAAGCCGCGAGTAATGAGCGCAGACGCTCCGCAAGGCGTGCATCTTATCATTCGAGTCTTCTCGATGTTTTTAAAGATAATCACGTTTCCAGCGACGGAAACGATTGCCGACGTACAACACATGACAAGTTATCAAAAGCTATCAGACATCGATGATATTTGCACTTTATAACGATATTAAATAACAAGCGCCTGAATAAGGGTATTGACATAACATAACAGTCGTTATCTAATGCTACCTAGAAAAACGTGCGGCAATTCTGCTGCCCTGAAACAGAGAGGAATCCAATGAGAACTATTTTACTTGGCACTTCTGCCGCACTGATAATGTCTGCGTCCAACGTTATGGCAGATATTGAGTTGAAAATCGCAACTGACTCCGGAACGGCAGATGCGCCTTCAGGGTTGGCAATCGCAAAATGGGCCGAACGGATCGAAGAGGGATCCAACGGCGAGATCGATGTCAAAGTCTTTTACCAAGACGAACTCGGCGGCCAGCTTGAGGTTTTTGACCTCTTTGTCGCTGGGGAAGTCGATCTGATGTTGAGCTGGCCGTCGACCTCCTATGACAAGCGTATCGGGGTTGTCAACACACCGTTCATGGTCTCAAGCTGGGAAGAAGCTAACGAGGCGTTCCACTATGAGGGATGGGCAAGCACTATCATGAACGAGGTTTTCAGCGGCATTGGATTAAAGTATCTGGGCGCCTGGCCTGAAGGTTTTGCAGGGGTTGCGACGAAAGGTAAATACGCAACCAATATGAAAGATGCAGGCGATATCAAAGTTCGCGTTCAGCCGTTTTTTCCAATTCCCAATACCATGCAGGCTATGGGATATCAAACCGAGGCTCTAGAATGGGGTGAAGTATTTACCTCGATCCAGACGGGTGTCGTGAATGGTGATTCGGGCAATGTCATTTATTGGGACTATGAATATTTTGGCGAATTGCTCGATTACTTTGTCCACACGCGCCACGACTTTGTGACCGGTAATATTCTGGCAAACGAAGAATCGTTTGATGGACTCTCGGATGAACATCAAAAGCTGATCATCGAGACTTCCAACATGATGATGGACGAACGTTTTGCCAACGCAAAAACCGAGGATGAAGCCAATATCGCTCGAGCAGTGGCGGGTGGAATGGAATACATTGAACCCTCCACCGAAGAGGTCGCGGCAATGAAAGAAGCCGTTCGCAGCACTGTCTGGCCTCTTATGGAAGAACAAATTGGTGCAGATATCATGGCCAAAATCAGAGCTCAGGCGAACTGATAAAAAGTGGTCGTAGAAAACCTGCTGCGGCCGTCTTTACGGGAGAGAAACCATCAAACTACTTCACGAAATAGACCACTATATTCACGCAGCCGTGAGCGTGCTCATAGTCGTTTCAAGCATGGTCATGTCGGGACTGATTTTCTTCCTTGTGTTGTCGCGATATTTCTTTGGATCCTCAATGATCGGAATACTGGAGTTGGCAACAATATTTGCCCTCTGGCTCTATATGCTGGGCGCCATATCGACATCTCGGAACAAGGAACACTTGACGGTCGATCTCATTGAAACTTTTCTGACCAACCCGCGTGCGCGAGCATTCTACGAAGTAACCCGCTCGGTGATTGTGCTTTTAATAACACTTTTCATGCTCTCACTGGCCTATCACATGCTGGGTTGGTCACTGAAACGTCCGCAAACGACTCCAGCACTTTCCCTACCATTATTATGGCAGCAGGCCCCGATGCTGGCCGCTTCTGTATTTTTCGTCGCCTATGCCGTGCGAGATATTCTGCGTGCACTCGCAGGCTTGAACAAAACCCAAGAAACAGCTGAGGGATAAATGGAACCAATAATCGGAATTATTATTTTAGTTCTGTTGATGATCTTTGGCATACCCGTCGCCTGGTCGTTCGCGGGTGTCCTGGCCTATTTCGTCTGGGCATATGATACGAATACAAGCACACTACTTCTACAGGGTTTTCGCGGGCTGAACTCCGTAATTTTGCTTGCTCTTCCCTTGTTTATCCTGGCCGGCTACCTGATGGAATCGGGGGGAATCGCAAGGCGGCTTATCAACTTCATGGAAGCATCTGTTCGAGGCAAAAAATCTGGCTTGGGAGCCGCGATGGTCATGTCCTCCGCAGTATTCGGAGCTATCTCCGGAACAGCTACTGCAGCCGTCGCCTCGATTGGGACTATCATGATAGATCCTCTAGCGGCGCGTGGCTATCCTCGGGCTTACTCCAGCTCCCTACTGGGCATATCATCGCTGTTGGGTATCCTTATTCCCCCGTCAATCACGCTCATCTTGTTCGGCGTCATTACACGCCAATCAATCACTGCCTTGTTCGCCGCCACGATTGGACCCGCCATAATCCTGATAGTGGGATTGATAATCTACAATCAGATTGCCAGTCGAAAATTCATTCAAAAATTCGAAGAAGAACAGCTAGCGCTGGGACAGGATTCCAGTATCGAGAAAACTCAGGCCGAAATAGATGGATTCGTAAAATCAACCCTGAAAGCGATTCCGGCCTTGATGATGCCGATTGTTATTCTAGGCGGTATCTATGGTGGCTTCGCTACGCCTACCGAAGCGGCCTCTATCGCCGTTTTCCTGTCTATATTTATCGGTTTTTTTGTTTATAAAAACCTCACACTCAAAACCCTCTATCAAAGTCTGTTGAGCGCAGGTGAGACGACAGGTACGATAATCCTGATTCTGCTTTTTTCAATCATGATCGGTCGAATAATGGTTGCGGAGAGCGTGCCACAGGACTTAACTGTTTTTGTCACATCGCTGACAGATAACAAGATTGCGATTCTCCTGATTGTGAATGCATTTCTAATTTTTGTCGGCATGATCATGGATGACGTATCAGTCACGGTTGTAATTGCCCCCCTATTCATGTCCCTGATGGTGTCTGCTGGTGTCGATCCCATCCATTTCGGATCAATTGTTGCCTGCTCGGTCGTTATTGGGGCAAATAGCCCACCGATGGCTCCTATCCTGTATATGGCATGCAAAATTGGCAAGGCATCGATACATAGTGCGATAGCTCCTGCTCTGCGATTGATCTTTTATGTCGCATTGCCGGTCATGCTAATCGTCACATTTGTCCCGCAAGTCTCGCTCTTTCTGCCGAAGCTGTTTGGCGTCTACTGATCACACCTACAACAGATACTGCAAATCGGGCAAATCACTGGCACCGCCACGCCGGGTTACCGCTAATGCTCCACAGGCATTTCCCAATGACAGACAGGCGACCAGGTCGCGCTTCTGTAGCCAGGCTGTGATAAACCCGGCGTTGAACGCATCTCCTGCGCCAATGGTATCAACGACAGGAACTGGCTCCGCGGAGCCAGTAACACTGCGGCCTTTCACATGGGCTGTCGCCCCGGCAGCACCTTGCTTGACGACCGTCAGGGCTGCACAGTATTCATCGATGCCGTTGGCGCGAAGTTGCTCCATCTCGATCTCATTGGGCAGGAAAATATCTACCTGCGCGATGAGTTCACCAATGTGCGAATGCTCCAGACAAGCATCATCCCAGGCACAATCCAGCGACACGCTCAGGCCAGCGGCTTGTGCCAGCTCTACCAGTTGCGGATACTCCAGCAGAGTGGATAATTCGCCGATATGAAGATGTCTTATACCGGATCCGCCTATTGATGACTGAAGTATATCGGCATGATTGTCCGGTAATGCGGCACCCTGACGACTGGTCAGAAATGCCCGCTCTCCCGCCATCGACATGGCGACCGTCAGCTGCGGTGCTGCCTGTGTCGGCATTGAGCAATAGTGCAGACCAACACCGCGCTGCACCGCTTCGTGCTCGATTATACTGGCGAAGGGTTGCACCGGTAGTGTTCCCATCAGCACCGATGCACGACCCAGCGCTGCCACATAGGCCGCTGTGATAAACGCACCACCCCCAGCATGCAATGACAGTTCGTCGGCAAATACTTCCTGCCCCAGTACAGGCATTCGCTCGATGCCCGAAAAATTGAGGTCGCAATAAATACGACCTGCTGACAGGACACCCGTGTTACTCACCTCAATGCTACGCCACTGTCCTTGTCGAACAGATGCATGGTCTCGGCAGCAGCCCCCAAAAACAGGCGACTACCCGGCTCTGGAGCCTGTCTGCCCGGTCCGGAGGCAATAAACTCCATCCCGTCGACCTCGACATACAGCAGTGTTTCAGAGCCAAGTGGCTCGACAACCGTGATGACCCCACTCAACATGGCTTCGGATTCGTCTACCGGTATCAGATCCTCCGGACGAATACCCAGAATCACATCGTGCGAATGCTCTGTCGATGCCACATTCCACGGCACACGCGTACCGTTCCACAAGGTCAGCCCTTGTTCGTCGAGACTGCCTGGCAACATATTCATGGACGGTGCACCGATGAATTGCGCCACGAAAGTGTTGACCGGATTGTGATACGCCTCTGCCGGGGTGCCGACTTGCTGGATATGACCATCCTTCATGATCACGATCCGATCAGCCATCGTCATGGCCTCAACCTGATCATGGGTGACGAATACAATGGTTGTACCGACACGTTGATGCAGTTTCTTGATCTCCAGGCGCATCTGTGTGCGTAGCTGCGCATCCAGATTGGACAGCGGCTCATCGAACAGGAATACCGCCGGATCTCGTACCAGAGCTCGTCCGATAGCCACACGCTGACGTTGACCACCTGACAAAGCTCCCGGTTTGCGATCCAGATAGTCTTCCATGCCCAGAAGCGCTGCCACCTCAACAATGCGTGCCGCCTTTTCGCTCTTCGACAGTTTTGCCGTACGGAGTCCGAAACCGATATTCTTGCGCACGCTCATATGCGGATAGATAGCGTAGTTCTGGAAAACCATCGCGATATTGCGCTGCTTGGGTTCCAGGTTGTTGACCTGAGCTCCATTGATTTCGATACTGCCCGAACTCACCTCCTCCAGCCCTGCAATCATGCGCAAAGTGGTTGACTTCCCACAACCCGAAGGACCCACGAACACGATGAACTCACCGTCCTCAACCTCCAGATTGATCCCGTGGAGCACTTGCGTCTTGCCGTAGCGCTTGACCAGATCTCTTAGTGCCAGACTTGCCATTTGTCAGACCTCCAGCAATGCATCAAAGGCATCGCCTCGTCGCTGTGTTGCGGCCGCCAGTCTTGTCTGACTGTCAGTTGCCACCTCCAGCAGTTCTGCCATCTGTGTGCCGTAATGCCCCAGTGCTTCATCCATCGCAGCGGGTGCGGGACCACCAAATCGATCGCGGACCGTGACAAAGTTGCGTAATGACACTGCCTGCATGAATTGCTCTTCCGATAGTTGGGATGCACGGGATGTCTCTGTCTTGAAGGCCTCGGAGAACGCGGCAAATCCCTGTTGTAAAGCCAGGCCTTCGGCAATCACCGTATTGGCCGTGGCCGCTGCAATCTCATGTGCCTGACGAAAAGAGAGTGCCTCCTGTCGCACCAGCGAATCAGCCAGCTCGGTTATCGTAATGCAGGCTGCATCAGCATTGCTCGCAACACGCACCTCATTGATGGACACCGATGCCATGAAGGCACTGAGCAGATCCACCACTCGGGTTCCACTGTCAAAAGCAGCGTAACCCGCTGACTGGACTTCACCCTCACTGTCATTCATGTCAGTGAAGGGGGTGTTGTGCATGGTATTGACAATCATGTCGCAGCGCCCGGCAGTCAGGCTCGACAAGTGACGCATATGTTCAATAGGTACAGGGTTGCGTTTTTGCGGCATGATCGATGATATCTGCACCAGAGAATTGGGGACATAGAGCTGCCCCACTTCGAAGGCCGACCAGAACGCCATGTCCTGAATGACTCGCCCCAGATGCACGAAGATCAGCTTGATGGCCGAGTACAGGCCGGTGACATAATCTACCGAGGCAATACAACCGTAGCTGTTGCGCTTGGGAGCGGTGAAGCCCAACAGATCTGCCATGCAATCCCGGTCGATGGGAAAACCGGATGTGGTGATGGCCGCAGCTCCCATCGGACACAGATCCAGCGCCTTGCGTGCTTGCTGCAAGCGTGTGATATCAGCCAGCAGTACTTCCAGCACGGCACTCAGGTAGTGACCGAAGGTGCTGGGCTGAGCCGGTTGTCCATGAGTGTAGGCCACGATCAGAGTATCGCGCTCAAGCAAAGCTTTCTCATGGATAACTCCTGCCAGCTGCAAACACTGAGCCTCAAGCTGATCGCAGCGTTCACGCAGTACCATCTTGAAAACCGTATGATCCATATCGTTACGCGATCGGGCGGTATGCAGCATGCCGCCCATATCCGGTCCCAGACGCTTTTTCAGCTGTGATTCCACCAGGAAAAAGTAATCCTCATATTCACCGGTGTAGTTCAAGTCGGCAACGTTCACCTCATTGTCTATTGCCCGCAGTGCCTGGGCGATGGCCTGCACCGACTGACCCTCCAGAATGCCCGTGCGCGCAAGCATGAGCAAATGTGCCTGATTGATGGCCGCCATGGAGCCAGCGTAGTGTTGTTTGACGCCGTCGAACAACGGCGCAAGCACCGTATCCCGATAGACAGGGTCTGGAAATACCGATTTGTCCGGACTCATCCCTTCAACCCTGCCATGACTACTCCTCGAATGATGAATCGCTGAAAGATCAGAAAAACCACTAATGTGGGCAACACGGAGATGGCGGCACCCGTCATGACCAGTTCCCACTCCACCGCCTGTTCGACGCTGAATGTTGTCAGCCCGACAGGCAGGGTGTACATCTCCTGACTGTTGGTGACAATCAGCGGCCAGATGAATGCCGTCCAGTTACCCAGAAACACGAAGATGGCCAGGGCCGCCAGAGCTGGCTTGACCAGTGGCATGGCCACAATCCACCAGATCTGCAACTCATTGAGACCGTCGATTCTGGCCGCTTCAATGAAGTCGTCCGGCACTGTTTCAAAAAACTGCTTCATGAGAAACACACCGAATGCGGTCATAAGGCCGGGAAACATGATGCCCCAGGTAGTATCCAGCCAGCCAAACTGCTGCGCCATCAGATACCAGGGAATAACCAGCATCTCAGTGGGAATCATGAGCGTCGACAGGATGGCTATGAATACGATATAACGCCCCCTGAAACGGAACTTGCACAAGGTATAGCCGACCAGAGAATCGAATAGCACACTGGATATGGTCGTCAGTGTCGCCACGATCAAAGAGTTCACGAACCACTGCATGAAGCGTCCGTCACGCAGCACATACTCATAGTTCTCGAGCGTAGGCTCCTCGGGAATCAGGTTCAGATTGTAGACCTCGAAGGAATACTTGAACGAGGTGGACATCATATAAGCCAGCGGCATGACCATCAGCACGCCACCTGCGAATAGCAGAATCCAGCGAACGTATTGTCCCCAGCTGCGCTTTACGGGCGCCGAGCTGCCTTTTAGCAGGCTTTGCGCACTGGCGCGCACCTTGAGTTCTTCTGCAGTTGCTGACATGGTCTACCGGTCCTGCAACAGGCGCAGCTGCAGCAAGCTGACGATCAGAAGGATGACGAACAGCACGACTGTCTGCGCAGCCGCATATCCCATATCGAATGAATTGAAAGCGGTATCGTAGATCATCAGCACCAGTGGCTTGGTGGAATTGAGCGGCCCACCCGGATTGTTGGTCGTCATGTTGAAAACATGATCGAAGATACGCAGGAAACCGATGGAGGAAAACACCACCAGAAAGACAATGGTTGGTTTCAGCAAGGGCAAGGTGATCTCGGACATGATGGTCCAGCCAGAGACACCGTCAATATGCGCGGCTTCGTAATACGTCTTGGGGATGGCACGCAGCCCTGCCATGAAGATGATGATCTGAAAACCCAGACCTGCCCAGATGGCCGGTGCCAGCACCGCAGGCAGAGCATTAGTGGTGGAATTCAGGAAGGCGATTTGCGAGATGCCGAACGTTGCCAGCATATTGTTGAACAAACCAATGGGGACAGGCTGGTAGAACCAGCGCCAAACCCAGGCCATTGCAACTGCACTGGTCATGAATGGCAGAAAATACAGGGCACGAATGGTGCCGTGAAGAAATCTGACCCGATCCAGGTGATAGGCAATGATAAACGCCAGCACAAGACTCAGAGGTGTACCGATCAACAGATAGACGAAGGTATTGCGGAACACCTGCCAGAACACCGGATCATGATACAGAGTGATGTAATTGTCGAACCCTGCCCAGGTTCTGGCACCGAGCAGATTCCATTCCTGGAACGAAAGAATAATGGCATTGACGGTCGGGTAGAAGCGAACCACCACATAAAAGATAATGGGGATCGCCAGGAAACCCCACGCCCAGACTGTCTGCTTCTGCCTGACCGACAGTTTTTCGTAGAAGCTCATGGGCGCAGGTTTCCGATGCGATTTATCACAGATCCTTATTTGTAGAAGTCATCCAGTATGGCTTGTTCGCCCGCAGCGGCCTCACTCAGGCTCTCTGGTATCGATTGCCCTTCCAGTTCGATTCGACTGACCATATCTGTCATCAATTGACGCTGACCACTTTCGTCAACAAAGACGGTTGACTGCGCATAACCGAGCCCCTTCACAAAAGGCCCATAAATGGGGTCAGACTGATTTTTCTCTGTCAGTGCGGCAGAAGGTTTGGCAGGCAACTCACCCACCGTATCCAGCCAGATCTGCATGGCCTCATCCGATGTCAGGTAAGCCATGAACTTCAGCGCCGCATCGAATTTCTCACCCTTGGCCTTGCTGGTAACCGCGTTAACCCAATAGGATGAGTAGTTGGATTGTGTACCGTCCGGTCCCACTGGCAATTCTGCCACCCCCCATTTCAAGCCTCGCGTCTCATCCAGAGCGCCGATCCGAAACGAGCCATCAATGTGCATGCCAGCACGTCCGGCCTTGAACGCTGCCTGCGGCTCATCCATGAAAGTGCTGTCAGTCACACCGTGCTCCTGATCCAGAGCGACATACCATTCAAGCGCTTTCAGGCCTGCCTCCGAATCATAAGCTATCGATTTGAGGTCATCCGAATAGGGCTTGCCGCCAAATTGTCTGACCAGTACTTCACGCCACCAGTGGTGATCCTGCGCTGTCATTCCAGAGGTAATTCCCACCTGAGTCAGATTCCCGGCGCCATCCCGCTTGGTCAGCTTCTTTGCAATTTCGACCAGTTCATCCAGATTGGCAGGCGGTGCTTCGATGCCCGCCTCGTCAAACAGACGTTGGTTATAGAACAACGCCAATGAGCGAACAGCCGTCGGTAGAGCCATATACTGATCGTCGCGCTTCATGGCCTGCACCATCGGAAAAAATTCCTTGTCGATAGTCTCTACCGGGAAGATATCTGCAGGCAACGGTTGAATCAATTCAGCATCGACGTAGTCGTTCAACCAACCATAAAACAGTTGCACCACATCAGGGCCTTCACCTGCCGGAATGGCCGCAGCCACCTTGGTGCGGTAATCGGCATAGGGAAACTGGTTGGTCTTGACCGTGATACCCGGATTCGCTGCTTCGAAATTACTGATCAGCGTGTCCATGGCCGTAACACGTGCCTCGAAGAAGTATTGCCAATATTCGATTTCCACATCGGCCCGTACAACATTGGCCGCCATGCTGGAGCCCAACGCCAATACACCCGCCATGATGCCGGATGAGAATACCCGTCTGCCCTTGATCATTTGTGCTTCCTCTTCGGATTAGAGACTGGTCTGCGAACAATTATTAACTCAATCAAGTTGAACTTACAAGCGATTTG
Source organism: Granulosicoccus antarcticus IMCC3135 (assembly GCF_002215215.1). NCBI lineage: Bacteria > Pseudomonadati > Pseudomonadota > Gammaproteobacteria > Chromatiales > Granulosicoccaceae > Granulosicoccus > Granulosicoccus antarcticus. The sequence goes on from NZ_CP018632.1 coordinate 6,220,780, forward strand.
AGTTTATATCTATCCCTGAGAAGAATCCGCTTCTCGCTGACTATTGAATCCTGCCATTGAAATCCTCACTTTTCACCGGGTCCAATGCCGAACAGACACGTCGTCATAATCGGCGCGTCGTGCTGGGTCAGATCCGCACCTCCCGACGAATGGGCCGCGCAGAAATAGCGCGCATCAGCGGGCTCTCGGTGCAGGCTGTCAGTAATATCATTGCCAGCCTGCTGAGCGAAGGGTTGCTGATAGAGGACGGTCAGATCTGCCATGGACGTGGCCTGCCCGCCACCCAATACAAACTCAACCCCGAAGGTGGCTATGCCCTGGGCTTCGAGATCAGCCCGCGCTCAATCAGTGCCGCACTGTTGAATATCACGGGCGATCTGTATCTGAAAAAACGTCTGAAAATGGATAACTGCGAACCTGCCGCCATCAGCCAGCGCGTGCACAACCTGATGCACTCAATGCTCGAAGAGACTGGCGTACAGCAGGAACAGTTGCTGGGTGCAGGTATTGTCATGCCTGGCCCTTTCATACCCACAGGTCTTGCCAATACTTCGTCGGTACTGGCAGGTTGGGAAAACATTGATCCGGTACAACTGTTCTCGCACACATTGTCCGTACCTGTACTGGTGGAGAACGATGCAAATGCTGCCGCTGTCGGTGAACAGGTGTCCGGCTGTGCGGCGAAACTGCGCAACTATGCATTCATCTATTTCGGCACCGGGCTGGGCCTGGGCATTGTTCAGGACGGGGACCTGTTTCGCGGATGCAACGGCAATGCCGGAGAACTGGGACATATTCTGGTACCACAACCAGCGAGCCGGGCAACGATGCCGACCACAGAGCTGGTACCACTGGAAACGGTGGCCAGCCGTATCGCCATGCAACATAGCCTGAAACAAGTGGGCATCCAGGTGGACAGTATCCAGGATATCGAACAACTGGCCATCAGCCAGAGCCCTGAGCTGGATCACTGGCTATCTGACGCAGCCTCGGCACTGTCACATGCCATTCATGTCGTCGAGAATCTGTTCGATCCGGATACCGTCGTCATTGGTGGCGCCCTGCCCGATATCGTTCTGTCAGTCCTCATTGATCGTATCGCTCTGGCGCAGCAATCCATTGCTCATCGTGAAAACAGACAATACCCCCGAATAATGCAAGGCCAATCAGGCTGGCTATCGGCAGCACAGGGAGGTGCAGCACTTGTCATCAACCAACTATTTACACCTCGTAGCCTCTCGTGAACCAGGGATCTGAACCATGCCATTAGCTGATGTCGATCGATTGGATGCAGAACGCGCACAGCCGCGTATTGTCGCACTGCATTTTGCACTGACAAAACTGCGTTCCTGCGTCTCATTCATGAATTCGGGAGCACACCCTGATGACGAGGTCTCCTCCATGCTGGCCGCACTGGGCTTTCGCGATGGTCTGGATATCTCCTATGCCTGCGCCAATCGAGGCGAAGGTGGTCAGAATGACATCGGCACCGAGTCACTGGCAGCTCTGGGCACCTTGCGTACGGCAGAGATGGAAGAAGCGGCCAGGGTTCTGGACTTGCGTCTGTACTGGTTGTCGCAAACTGCCGATGACAGCATCTTTGATTTCGGGTTTTCCAAAAGTGGCGAAGAAACGCTGGAACACTGGCAGTATCAGCGCACACTGCATCGATTCGTCAGCATTGTCAGGCAGGAAAAACCCGACATCCTGTGCCCTACGTT